>NZ_CP085173.1:4790000-9816795 GCF_020616555.1 Streptomyces longhuiensis
TTTCCGGCGGTTCCGACTCTATCAGATCCTTTCGGGCCTGATTCCCAGTCAGCGGGGCTTGTCTTCGCGGCTGTTGGGCCGTTCCGACGTCCCAAACTTTAGCGGATTCCCCCGGCGGTTCCTAATCGGGCCGCCGCACCGAAATCGAATTGAATTCGGGCATGCCGAATTCGATCCCGGAGGGAGATCGTGCTGGTGGTTGGGTTGCCGCTTCAGCGGCGGAGGTGCTGTCGCAGAACCGTTACGGCTCCGTGGCAACTCGAAGAACCTTACGTATCGAGGAGGGGCATGTCAACACCCTCCTGGCAACTTCTTTTCAGTCGAGATCCGTGAGGCGGCCGCCGGCGTCCGGCTGGGCGTCCTCCACTCGGCGCAGCAGGCGGGTCAGGACCTCACCCAGGACGCCGCGCTCGTCGGAGGAGAGGTCCTGGAGAAGGTCTTCCTCGAAGCCAGAGGCGAGGCGCATCGCCTCGAGCCACTTGGCGCGGCCCTCGGTGGTGAGCTCGACGATGACGCGTACCCGGTTGGACTCGTCGCGGTCGCGGGTGACCAGGCCCTCGCCGACCATGCGGTCGATGCGGTGGGTCATCGCGGCCGGCGTGAGGCCCAGGCGCTTCGCCAGGTCGCCGGGGCCCATGCGGTACGGGGCGCCGGAGAGGACGAGGGCCTTGAGGACCTCCCACTCGGCGTTGGTGATGCCGAGGTTCGCGGTCTGGCGGCCGTAGGCGACGTTCATGCGCCTGTTGAGGCGGCCGAGTGCGGAGACGATCTGCTCGACCTGGGGGTCGAGGTCCTGGAACTCACGCTGGTACGCGGCGATCTGCTCGTCGAGGGTCGGCTCACTGTCGCCGGGGTTGTCGCCCATGGCCCGCAGTATGGCACGGGTCGCTTGGCGTTGAAGTCCTTCGATGTGTATTGTTTAGATCCTAACTTTAGCTTCGAAGTCTTCACTTCTAACTCCTAAGGCAGGTGAAAGTGACCAGGGCGATGGGCGCAGCGATGCGTCGGATCCAGGTGGGCAGCGCGCTGAGTTCGTTCGGCGTCGGGTTCACGGTCCCGTTCCTCTATGTGTACGTCGCTGAGGTGCGAGGTCTCGGGGCTGGAGCGGCGGGCATCGTGCTCGCCGCCTTCGCCATGGCCGCTCTGGTCGTCCTGCCGTTCACGGGGCGGGCCATCGACCGGCGCGGTCCGGTGCCCGTCCTGGTCGTCGCCACGCTGGTGGCGGCGGTCGGTGCCCTCGGGCTCGGGCTCGCCGGGAGTCGGACGACGGCGATCCTGTCGGCGGCGGTGCTCGGTGCGGGCACCGCCGTGATCCAGCCGGCGCTCGCCACGATGATCGTGTGGACGTCCACGCCGGACACCCGTACGCGCGCCTTCGCCATGCAGTTCTTCCTGCAGAACCTCGGCCTGGGCATCGGCGGGCTCATCGGCGGCCAGATCGTCGACGAGAGCCGTCCGTCGAGCTTCACGCTGCTCTTCGGTATCGAGGCCGTGATGTTCCTGGTGCTCGCCGGGGTCGTGGGTTTCGTGCGGATGCCGTACGCGCCGGCGATCGGCGGGGCGGTGCCGAAGGGTGGCTCCGGGACGGGCGGCGGGCTGCGGGCGCTGCTGCGGCACCGGGCGATGGTGCAGCTGTGCGTCCTCGGGTTCGTGCTGTTCTTCGCCTGCTACGGGCAGTTCGAGTCGGGCCTGAGCGCGTACGGCGTGGAGGCGGCCGGGATCTCCCCGTCGACGCTGGGCATCGCGCTCGCCGCCAACACCGCGATGATCGTGGTCGCGCAGTTCGCGGTCCTGAAGTTCGTCGAGCGGCGCAGGCGGTCCCGGGTCATCGCCGCGGTCGGGCTCGTGTGGGCGATCGCGTGGCTCGCGGCCGGGTACGCGGGTGTGGGGCACGGCAGCCAGGCCATGGCGACGGCCGCGTTCATCTCGACGTACGCGCTGTTCGGTCTCGGTGAGGCGATGCTGTCGCCGACCGTGGCCCCGCTGGTCGCCGACCTGGCACCGGCCGGGATGGTCGGGCAGTACAACTCGGCGTTCGCGCTGGTCAAGCAGCTCGCTCTGGCGGTCGGTCCGGCGGTCGGCGGACCCATGGGGGCCGCGCTGCACGGTCCGTACATCGTGACGTTCGTGCTGTTCTCGCTGGGGATCACGTTCCTCGCGGTGCGGCTCGGGCGGCATCTGTCGCCCGAGCAGGACCAGCCGTCGCTGGCGAAGAGCCGGATCGTGGCGGAGGGCGGGGCGTCGGCGGAACCGGTGCCCGCGGCCGCGGCCGTCTGAGGCTCCGTACGGATCACGGGGTGCGCGGCAGGGCGAATTCGCACCAGACCGCCTTGCCGCCGCCCGGGGTGCGCCGGGAGCCCCAGTTCGAGGCGATCGTGGCGACGATGGAGATGCCCCGGCCCGCCTCGTCGGCGGGCTCGGCGCGGCGGCGGCGCGGGAGGTGGTCGTCGCCGTCGGTGACCTCGATGATCAGTCGGCGGTCGGTGCGGCGGAGCCTGAGGCGCATGGGCGGGGTGCCGTGCTGGAGTGAGTTGGCGACGAGTTCGCTGGCGGCCAGGACGCCCAGGTCGTGCAGCTCGGGCGAGAAGCGCCAGCTGGCGAGTACCCCGGAGGCGAAGGCACGCGCGCGTGGGGCCGCTTCGACGCCGCCGAGGAGTTCCAGGGCGGCGTTGCGGAACAGCTCTCCGTCGGGTCCCGTGCGCGCCGGGTGCTGGAGGACGAGGACGGCCACGTCGTCGTCGTGGTCCGCGGTGACGCCTGCCGCGCGGATGAGGCGGTCGCACACGACCTGGGGTGTGCCGGTGGCGCCGGCGAGCGCGCGCTCCAGGGCCGCGACGCCCTCGTCGATGTCCTCGTCCCTGCGTTCGACCAGGCCGTCGGTGTACATGACCGCGGTCGATCCGGGGCCGAGCGGCACCGATCCCGAGGCGTGCAGCCAGCCGCCCGTGCCGAGCGGGGGTCCGGTGGGCTCCTCCGCGCGGTGGATCGTGCCGCTCTCGTCGCGTACGAGGATGGGGAGGTGGCCGGCCGAGGCGTACACGAGGCGGCCCTCGTTCGGGTCGTGGACCGCGTAGACGCAGGTGGCGATCTGGTTGGCGTCGATCTCGATGGCGAGGCCGTCGAGGAGCTGGAGCACCTCGTGCGGCGGCAGGTCGAGGCGGGCGTAGGCGCGGACGGCGGTGCGCAGCTGGCCCATGACGGCGGCGGCGCGCACCCCGCGGCCCATGACGTCGCCGATGACGAGGGCGGTGCGGCCGCCGCCGAGGGTGATCACGTCGTACCAGTCGCCGCCGACCGCGGCCTCGGTGCCGCCCGGCTGGTAGGTGGCCGCGATGCGCAGGTCGTCGGGCTGTTCCAGCTCCTGGGGCAGGAGGGAGCGCTGGAGGGTGACGGCGGTCTCGCGCTGGCGGCGCTCGCTGGCGCGCAGGCGCTCGGCGGCCTCGGCGTGGTCGGTGACGTCCGCAGCGAAGACCAGCACACCGGAGCCGCCCGCCCCTCCGTGTGCGCCGTCCGCGCCGTCGGCCGGGACCGTCACGGGTGTGCAGGTGAACGTGTACGAGCGGCCGCCGGCCACCTTGCGGGACTTGACCGTGCGCGGCTTGGCGCTGCGCAGGACCTGGTCGAGCAGTGGCAGCAGGCCGAGTTCCTCCAGCTCGGGCAGCGCCTCGCGCGCGGGTGCGCCGGTGGGGCGCTCGCCGAAGGCCGCGACGTACGCGTCGTTCACGTACGCGATGCGGTGGTCGGGGCCGTGGACGAGGGCGACGAGGGCGGGGATGCGGTCGAGGACCTCGCGTGCGGGCAGCTCGTCGATGCCGGCGGCGGGCGTGGGCGCGTCGCCGTCGGAAGCGTGTTCGTGGCGGGCGGCGGGCACGGCGCCTTCCCCTCGCTGGCTTTGGGAGACGCCATGGTCGGACCGCGCTGCCGCGCGGCGCTGCGTTCCGGGGAGCCGGGCGCTCCAGCGCGTGAAGTTCACTGTGGGGAAAGCCTCGTGAGGTCGGGTGGGGGCTCCCCATGCCCGGCCGGAGCCGGGAGCAGCGGGGAAGGGCAACGGGGCGGTCGGTCCGCCCACGGTCTGGGGCCGGCCGGGGTCATGGGCCAGTCTGACCGACCGGACTGACATCCGTCAGACGCCGGTCCTTGAGGGGGAGTTCCCCGGTCCGGTCAGGTCGACCCCTTCGGGTCCCGCGGCGGGTGCGACGGGGGGCTGCCGGGCGGGTTTCCCCCGGCCGCGAGTTCGAACTCCGCACGCGGCCGTTCGAGCGAGCCGAGGGAGACGATCTCGCGCTTGAAGAGCGCGGAGAGTATCCATTCGCTCAGGACACGGGCCTTCCGGTTCACGGTCGGCACCCGGCTCAGGTGGTAGACGCGGTGCATGAACCAGGCAGGGTAGCCCTTCAGCCTGCGCCCGTAGACGTGGGCGACACCCTTGTGCAGGCCGAGCGAGGCGACGGAGCCGACGTATGCGTGCTCGTAGTCGGTCAGGGGCTCGCCGCGCAGGGAGGCCACGATGTTGTCGCCGAGGACTCCGGCCTGGCGCACCGCGTGCTGGGCGTTGGGCGCGCATTCCTTGCCCTCCTCGCCGGCCGTGATGTCGGGGACCGCCGCCGCGTCGCCCGCGCCCCACGCGTGCGGGGCGCCGTCGACGGCGAGCTGGGCGGTGCATTTGAGGCGGCCGCGTTCGTTGCGCGGCAGGTCGGTCGCGGCGAGCACGGGGTGCGGTTTGACGCCCGCGGTCCACACGACGGTGCGGGTCGGGAAGCGGGAGCCGTCGTCGAGGACGGCGACCCGGTCCTCGCAGGATTCGAGCCGCGTCCCCAGGCGTACGTCGATGTTGCGGCGGCGCAGTTCACTGACGGTGTAGCGACCCATCTCCTCGCCGACCTCGGGGAGGATGCGATCGCTGGCCTCGACGAGGATCCACTTCAGGTCGTCCGCGGTGACGTTGTGGTAGTAACCGGCGGCGTAGCGGGCCATGTCCTCGAGTTCGCCGAGTGCCTCCACCCCGGCGTAACCGCCCCCTACGAAGACGAAGGTGAGGGCCGCGTCGCGGATGGCGGGGTCGCGGGTCGAGGAGGCGATGTCCAGCTGTTCGATGACGTGGTTGCGCAGCCCGATGGCCTCTTCGACGGTCTTGAAGCCGATGCCGTGGTCGGCGAGCCCCGGCACGGGCAGGGTGCGCGAGACGGAGCCGGGGGCCATGACGAGTTCGTCGTACGTGATCTCGACGGCGCCCGTGCCCTCCTCCTCGGTGGCGAGGGTGGTGAAGGTGGCGGTGCGCTTGCCGTGGTCGACGGACGTGACCTCGCCGACGATGACGCGGCAGCGGGGGAGGACGCGGCGCAGCGGCACGACGACGTGGCGCGGCGAGATGGATCCGGCGGCGGCCTCGGGCAGGAACGGCTGGTAGGTCATGTACGGGTCGGGGGTGACGACGACGATCTCGGTCCGGCCGCTTCTCAGTTCCGGTTTGAGTCTCTGCTGGAGGCGCAGGGCGGTGTACATCCCGACATAGCCGCCCCCTACGACGAGGACGCGCGTACGCGGGACTTCCGGGGCCGTCCCCCGGGAAGAAGCAGTCTTCGGCATCGGCACCACCCCATGACGCATCGGCCACTTGAGTTTGTCCACAGCCCCGGCAAATTGTGTGACCGGCGCTTACGCCGGCCGCCGGGTGGGCGAATTGCCGGAGTACGGGACATGTCCGCAGGTCAGCGCACATGTGGCGGGTGAGGCGAGGGGGTGCAATCGGGGTGGAATCGCCGCGTACTCCGTTCGGGGGGCGCTCCGTGCGGAACCTGCCCCTTCTGAATTGACTCCGGCTCAACTATGTTCGTGTGCTGTCGGGGTGTCGGGGGATGCGCTGACGGATCCGTCGGACGGATCCGTGGAACTTGCCTGTTCCTCACGCTCCGGCTGCCGATGGCGGGGAGAGTCTCCGGGGGGAGACGTCATTACCGGGGGAACACATATGCACATTCAGGACTCTCAATGGACTTCGACGGCTTCCGCGTCGGCCGTGGCCGGCGGACCGGCCGCCACGGGCGGTAACGGTCGCGGCGCGGGCGACAGTTCGCGTGCGGCGCCGCTCCGGGTGGACGCCCAGCGCAACCTGGAGCACGTCCTGCGCGCGGCGCGCGAGGTCTTCGGCGAGCTGGGGTACGGCGCGCCGATGGAGGACGTGGCGCGGCGGGCCCGGGTCGGTGTCGGCACGGTGTACCGGCGCTTCCCGAGCAAGGACGTACTGGTGCGGCGCATAGCCGAGGAGGAGACCTCCCGGCTCACCGACCAGGCGCGGGCCGCCCTCGGCCAGGAGGACGAGCCGTGGTCGGCGCTGTCGCGCTTCCTGCGCACGTCCGTCGCCTCCGGTGCGGGGCGGCTGCTGCCTCCGCAGGTGCTGCGCGTCGGCGTCGCCGACGAGCCGGCCGACGCGGCGGGCGCGCCGGGCGCGGTCCGGAACGAGACGCGGGTTCCGCAGCAGCGGCACGCCGTCGTCCCGCCCGACCTGCGTCTCGTGGAGCAGCGCACATCCTCGGTCACCGAGGCCGTACCGGCGGACGACGCGGGCGCCGCGGCGCTGCTGGAGGTCGTCGGGCAGCTCGTGGACCGGGCGCGCGCGGCGTCGGAGCTCCGCGAGGACGTGACGGTGGCGGACGTGCTGCTGGTCATCGCCACGGCGGCACCTTCGCTGCCGGACGCCGCACAGCAGGCCGCCGCGTCGTCGCGGCTTCTGGACATCCTGCTCGAAGGGCTGCGGTCGCGGCCCGCGTAGAGGCGGGCGGCACCTCGTAGGGCTGGGCTCCGCGAGGCGCCGGGTTTCCGCGAGGGACGTGACAGGCGTGGGGACGGCCGCGGGTGGCGCATGTGCGTCGCGCGCGGCCAACTCCCTTTTTGGGCACGCTCGTTGACCCCTACCCGTACGAGTGAAAGCTAGTACTTCGTTGGACGAAGTCTCCACGGATGAGTGGTTGGCGAGCACGGGCACGCGGTGCGGACCACCCGTGTGGCACTCTTTCCCGCGTGTTCGGGTCTGAGTGTGCAGTCGGGGGCTTTCCGCGATGAGCGTTGACGGGCGGGACGAGCCACTCGAGAGCAGGGGTGCGAGCGGCACCGAGACCGGTGGGCTGCCCGCGCGGCAGGTGCCGAGCCAGGGCGGTCCACTCCGGGACGGGGCACCGGACTCCGCTCCGTCCGAGCCCTCGGTCCCCACGGCCCCCTCCGCGGCCCCGGGCGAGAACGTCTCCGACCCGAGCGTGCCGCAGCAGCGGGAGCACGGTGCGGACGCGGGAACCTCCGCCCTGCCGCCCCCGCGGGAAAAGCCTCCGGGGGAAACGCTTTCGGCGGACGCCGACCTGATCACCCGTATGCGGTCCGGCGACGACACCGCGTACGAGGAGCTGTACCGCAGGCACTCGACCGCCGTCCGCCGTTACGCACGCACCTGCTGCCGGGACGGGCACACCGCCGACGACCTCACGGCCGAGGTGTTCGCGCGCATGCTCCAGGCCGTGCGCGGCGGCAGCGGGCCCGAGCACGCGGTGCGCGCCTATCTGCTGACCACTGTGCGCCGCGTCGCCGCGGGCTGGACGAAGTCGGCGAAGCGCGAGCACCTGGTCGAGGACTTCGCGGTGTTCGCCCAGCAGGCCGCCCGCTCCAGCGAGGTCTCCGACGACGACACGCTGGATCTCGGCGCCGACGTCCTCGCGATGCACGAGGCCGAGCAGTCCATGGCCATGCAGGCCTTCCGGTCCCTGCCCGAGCGCTGGCAGGCCGTCCTGTGGCACACGGAGGTCGAGGACGAGTCGCCCAGCGAGGTCGCCACGCTCTTCGGGCTCGACGCCAACGGCACGCGCGTGCTGGCCAAGCGCGCCCGCGAGGGCCTCAAGGAGGCGTACCTCCAGGCCCATGTGAGCACCACCCTCACCCAGGACGAGGAGTGCGCGCGCTACGCCGACCGGCTCGGCGCGTACGCCCGCGGCAGCCTGCGCACCCGGGCCGAACGCGGTCTGCGCAAGCACTTGGAGGAGTGCGCCAAGTGCCGTCTCGCCGCCGGTCAGATCAAGGAAGTCGCCAGCGGGATCCCGGGTGTCGTGCCGGTCGCGGTCATCGGCTGGTTCGGTGCCGCCGGGTACGCGAAGGTGGTCGCGCTCATCGGGGGCGGCGCCGCGGGTGCGGCGGGCGCCGGTGCGGCGGCCGCGGCGGGCGGCGGCTCCGGAGGGGCCGCGGGCGGTGGCGCCGCGGCGTCCGAGGGGCTCGGCGCGCCCGTGAAGGCGGGCATCGCGGCCGGCGTGGTCGCGGCCGGCGTGGCCGTGGCAGTGGCGATCGCCCTCGCGGGCGACCCGCAGAAACCCAAGCCGGAGGCGCACAAGGAGAAGCCTGCGGTCTCGCAGCCCATCGCCCCGCCGAAGCCCACGCCTCCCCCGAAGCCGAAGCCGAAGCCGAAACCCGAGCCGCCGGCCGCGCAGCCGACGCCTCCCCCCGAGCCCGCGCCGAAGCCGACCCCCACCCCGAAGCCGGCGCCGAAGCCCACGCCCGAGCCGACGCCGCCTCCGAGGCCGACACCCGAGCCCACCCCGAAGCCCACGCCTCCCCCGCCGCCCGCCCCGGCCGTCTACCAGCTGAATCAGCTGTCGTACGGCGGGATCGGCGACGGCACCAAGCCGGAGATCCGGCCGGGCGAGAGCAGCTGGGTGTGGCAGCGCTACGGCCTGCGCGTCGCGGACAAGCAGTACGCGAACGGGGTCACCGTCCACGCGCACTCCTCCGTGACCATCGACCTCAACCGCAGCTGCACCGCGTACGACGCCTTCGCCGGTGTCGACGACATGACGCTCGGCACGGGAGCGGTGCGGTTCTCCGTGTACGCGGACGGGGTGCGGCTGTGGAAGTCGCAGGTCCTCAGGGGTGGGGACCCGGCCGTTCCCGTTCATGTGAATCTCGCGGGACGCAAGGCGATCCGGCTGGTCACGGAGCCGCGGACGGCCTTCGACTCCCTCGCGGTCGGGGACTGGGCGGAGTCCCGTTTCACCTGCCGGTGAGCGTCCCCGGTCGAAGCGCGCGGCCCTAGTCGAAGTGGCGGACGCGTTCCGTCAGGAACGTGACCGTCTCGGCCGCCGTGTGGCCCGCCCCCGCGGCGCGCGCTTCGGCGTACCGGGTGGCGCCCAGCGCGGCGGCCGCCTCCGCCTCCAGCGCCTCGATCTCGGCGCGTTCGGGCTGGGGCCGCTCGGAGACGCCGCGCCAGCCGTCGGACGCGGCCACCACCCGTACCGCGCCCTCCGTGTCGCCCAGCTGGGCCAGGAAGAGCGCCCCCCGGCCCGCGAGTCCTGCGTTGACGCTCTCCGCGCAGCGGTTCTCGACCGCGTATCGCAGGGCGTCGGTGAGGACCGCGAGGCCGCACGCGGGCCCCGACTCGGCCGCCGTGATCCGCGCGTCGACGCCCCCGACCATCGCCGTGAACTGCGGCGGCGGGGTGCCGCGCGACGACTCCGTGGCCGCGTCGTCGCACAACGCGCGGGCCCGCGCCACCTCGCCGTCCTCCACCGCCATCAGGGCGTTCAGCAGCAGCACGTACGCGTGAGGATCCGGCACCCCGTACCGGTCGGCCTCCCCGATCGCCTCGGCCAGGAGCCCGCGCGCCGCGTCGCGTTCGCCGGAGCGGTAGGCGATCTCCCCGAGCCGGGCGATGAGGAACGGCGCCTCCGCGTACGCGCCGACCTCGTACGCGAGACGCAGTGCCTCCTCGAACTCGCCCTTCGCCTCGTCGAACCGGCTGCGCGCGATCGCCGCCTCACCGGCCGCGCTGCACACCTGGGCGCGCATCCACCGGTCCCCGACGCGGCGGCTGATGCTCCGCAGCTCGGCGACGTCGTCGTCGACGCCCGTGAGGTTGCCCGGTCCGTCGACCGCCGTGTGCGTACGGAACATCAGGGTGACGCCGATCTCCCACTCGCCGCCGTACACCCGGCAGTTGGCGACGGCCTGGTCGAGGGCGGTCCTGACGTTCTCCGGGTTGTCCAGGAAGTGCACGGTGAACGGCCAGATGATGCCGGGGAAGCGTGCTCCCGCGGGCCCGGGCCGAGCGAAGGCGTCGCGCACCCGCATGAGGTATTCCCGGTCGGCCTCGCCCCGCAGGGCGCTCTCCGCTCTGGACTGGGCCACGAAGAAGATGTGCAGGAGGCGCAGCTCCATGAGCGGCCAGTACAGCGGGTCGTCCTCGTCCGCCAGGTCGTCCGCGGCGGGGAACGTCCGCCCTTCACGCGGGGGGACCCGGCAGCCGGACGGGGCCCGGCGGTCCGGGCCGTGCGGGCGGTGCGCCGGAAGCAGCTGCTCCAGGATGTGGCCGACCCACTCGGCGCCCTCCCTGCGGTAGTTGCGCAGCCACCAGAACCAGCCGGTGGAGAGGGCGAGTTCGACCGCGGACTCCGTGTCGCGGGTGACCGTGGAGCGGTGGAGCGCGGCGCGGAGGTTGTCGAGCTCCGTCTCCAGGCGCTCGATCCAGGGGAGTTGCTCGGCGGAGCGCAGGAGCGGGTCGGCCTTCTCGACGAGGGCGCGGAAGTAGGCGACGTGGCGTCGCTCGGCCTCGGTGCGCAGCTGTGGTGTCTCGGCGGCGCGCTCGGTCGCGTACTCGTGGATCGTCTCCAGCATCCGGTACCGCATGCTGCCGTCGCCCGGGGCGGCCACCAGGAGGGACTTGTCGACGAGCGCTCCGATCAGGTCGGATGCGGGTCCGGTGCAGACGGCCTCCGCGGCCTCCAGGTCCCAGCCGCCGGCGAAGACGGATGCCTCGCGCAGGACCGTGCGCTCCTGCTCGTCGAGGAGGTCCCAGGACCAGTCGACGACGGCGCGCAGGGTCTGCTGGCGCGGCAGTACGGTGCGGCTGCCGCTGGTCAGCAGGCGGAAGCGGTCGTCGAGCCGGTCCGCGATCTGGCGGGGGGTGAGGAGTCTGAGGCGGGCCGCGGCCAGCTCGATGGCGAGCGGCAGGCCGTCGAGGCGTCGGCAGATCTCGGCCACGGCCTCGGGGTCGCCGGTGATGTCGAAGTCGGGGCGCACGGCGCGGGCGCGCTCGGCGAACAGGCGGTGCGCGGGGTCGGGCGGCAGGGGTTCGACGGGGCGCACGGACTCGCCGGGCACGCCCAGGGGTTCGCGGCTGGTGGCGAGGACGGTGAGGCCGGGGCAGTGGGTGAGGAGGGTCTCGGCGAGCGCGGCCGCCGCGCCGATCACGTGTTCGCAGTTGTCGAGGATCAGGAGCAGGCTGCGCGCGGCGCAGTACTCGACGAGCAGCGCCACGGGGTCGTCCTGCGGCGCCGTGTGCTCGCTGGTCATCAGGACGGTCTCGCGCAGGCCGAGGGCGCTGACGACGGCGCCGGCCACGGCCTCGGGCTGGTCCAGCGGGGCGAGCTCGGCGAGCCAGGCGCGGGGGTGTTCGGCGGCAGCTTCCTCGGCGAGGCGGGTCTTGCCGGAGCCGCCGGGTCCGGTGAGCGTGACGAGGCGGGCGGCTCTCAGGTCGGAGCGGATGGCGTCGAGTTCGGGTTCCCGGCCGACGAACGAGTTGAGGCGTGGCCGCAGATTGCCGTCGCGCTGCGGCTGCCGGGGTGGCGCCGGGCGGCCGGAGTCGCGGGCGGGGTCGAGCAGGTCGGCGTACAGGGCGGCCAGTTCGGGTCCGGGGTCCGCGCCGAGGCCGTCGGCGAGAGTGCGACGGGCCGTCTCGTAGGCGGCGAGCGCGTCGGCGCCGCGGCCCGCGTCGCGCAGGGCGCGGATGAGCAGGGCGTGCAGCGGCTCGTCGTACGGGTGGGCGTGCGTGAGTTCGGTCAGCTCCGGTACGACGTCCGCGGCGCGGCCGAGTTGCAGATCGGCCGCCACGCGCGCGCGTGCCGCTTCGAGGCGCTGGGCCTCGGGGCGGGTCGCGGCGGTGCGGTCGGCGAGGTCGGCGAGTGCGGGCCCGCGCCACAGGGCGAGCCCGTCGCGCAGGGCGCGGGAGGCGGTCGCCGGGTCGTGTGCCGTGAGCGCGGCCGTGCCCTCGCGGGCGAGGCGCTCGAAGACGTACAGGTCCACGTCCTCGGGTCGGGCGGCGAGGCGGTAGCCGCCGCCCGCCTCCGATGTGACGGCGTCCTTGCCGAGGGCGCGGCGGAGCCGGCCGACGAGGGCCTGGAGGGCGGCGGTCGCGTCGGCCGGTGGCTCGTCGGCCCATACGTCGTCGATGAGCGTGTCCGCGGGGGCGGTTCGGCCGGCGTGCAGCGCGAGCGACGTGAGCAGGGCGCGCAGCCGCTGTCCGCCCACGGGCAGGGGAGTGCCTTGATCGTCGTACGCCTCGGTGACGCCCAGAATTCGGTACCGCACGGGTCCATTCTCACGGGTGGGGCGGCCTCAGTCGCGCGGATTCCGGTTCGGGGGTGCCGGGGATGCGGCTCTTCAGCGCCCGGCGCCCAGCGCGCCCCGCTGCGGTGCGACGCTCCCCGTGGGGACGGCGCGCTGGCGGGCCGGGGTGCCGGTCCAGCAGGTGCCGCGGCGGGCGATGAGGCGGCGCAGCCAGAGTTCGAGGGAGACCAGGTCGGCGAGGCCGTCCAGCGGCAGGGGTTCGCCGTCGGCCGCCGCGCGCAGGGCCTTGCGGACGACGCGGGCCTCGATCAGGCCGGTCTGGGCGAGGAGCGGGGTGTCGAAGAGCTGGATGAGGTGGTCGGCGGAGACGCGCAGGCCGGTGCGGGCCGCCGCGGCGGACGACGCGTGCGAGGGGGCGCCCCAGCCGGCGGGGAGTTCGCTGACGCCGGCGCCTTCGAGGACGGCGCGCAGGATGTCGGCGCGGGCGCCGGGCCGCACGCGGAGCGCCTCGGGGAGGGCGCGGGAGGCGCGGACGACCTGGTTGTCGAGGAAGGGGGCGTGCAGGCGCTGGAAGCGGACCTCGGCGGCCTGTTCGAGGACGCGTAGGTCGGCCGCGTGGCGGGCGAGGGCGGCGCGGGCCCGGAAGGCGCCGGGCCGCTGCCCGGGTCCCGGCCCCGGACGCGTCGCGCCGTCCTGGAGGCGAACCGATACTTCAGCGAGGGCCTCGCCCGTCAGCCAGCGCGCGGCGGGCCCCGGTCTCGCCCACGCGAGGGCCGCGAGCGATGCGCCGACGGCGCCCGCCTCACCGCCCGGATCCTCGAAGTTCCGCTGCAACAGCCGCTCCGCGAGGCTTTCGACGCCCGCTCTGTACGGCGTGCGGGCCAGTTTGCGCGCCGCGCCGTACACGCGCGCGGGCACCAGCACGGAGCCGCCGTCCGCCTTGGCGAGCGCGGCGACCGGCTTGACCATGTGGCGCCGGCGCCGGTCCATGAGGAGGTCGGCGAGGCGGGCCGGGTGCGCGTCGAGGACCTGGCGGGCGCCGTAGCCGGTGAAGTGGTCGGCGCTGCCCGACAGCAGGCGCGCGCGGTGGCGGGCGGCGGTGATCAGGGAGGGGCCGGGCTCGTCGGTGAGGGGGCCGTCCAACTCGGCGTAGGGGAGCGCCTCTTCGCCCGCGGTGACGACGACGTGGTGCAGCCGCGGGTTCGCGGCGATGGCGCCCGCGCGCTGGAGTTCGGCCTCGCGCCCTTCGGCGCCCGCGGACAGGTCGTTGAAGGTGACGGCGAGGAGGCGCTCGCCCGCGCCCGTGCCGTGGCCGAGGACCGTGCCGGGCAGTCCGGGCAGGCCGGCCGCGAGCAGCGCGAGTGTGCCGGACGCGGGTCCTCCGGAGAGGTCGGCGCCGATGCCGGGCACGGGCATGCCGCGGGCGGCGCGCCGCTCGGCGGGGCCCATGCCGGGGACGGGCCCCGGGTCGATGTCGGCGCCGGGGACGTGCCGGGGCGCGGCGAGCCGGGCGCGTACGGCCTCGACGAGCGCGTCGCGCAGGGCGTCCACCGCGCCGGCCGGGTCGGCGGAGGGGGCGGCGACGGCGAGCGACGCGACCGGTTCGTAGCCGGCGATCTCGCGGGCACCGGCGCGCAGGATCAGCGCGTGGCCCGGCGGGATGCGGCGTACGCCCTGGTACGGCGTCGAGTCGTGCAGCGCCTCGGGCACGTCGGGGGCGGCGAGCAGGGCGGCGAGATGGCCGATGTCGAGGTGGGCCTCGATGAGGTCGGCGAGCGGCAGGGCGGCTGTCGCGTACGCGGTGCCGCCGGCCCAGGGCGTGTAGAACACGGGCCGTGCGCCCGCGAGATCGCCGGCGACCATGAGGCGCCTGCCGACCTGGACGACGGCGGTGTAGCTGCCGGACCAGGCGGTGAGGTGGCGCAGGGCGCCCCCGCGCGCGGCGAACAGGCCGACCCGCAGCTGCTCGTCGGAGGCGCCGCAGGTGCCGAGTACGGCGATACGGGTCTGCTCGTCGGCGCTGACGATCCGGACCTCGTCCGGGCGCCAGTCGCCGACCGCCCACAGCGGGTCGGGGTCACCCCACAGGAGCTGGGAGCCCACGGGATGGACGGTCTCACCGTCGGGTCCGGTCGAGCCCGCGGACCCGAACCGCACGGGCCCGGCGGCGGTACTGCTCCACCCCACCAACCACCGCATCGCCGCCTCCACAGGCTGTGGACAGAACCTCGTCAGAAGGAATCAGAGGAAATCACAGGAACAGAGTCCCCATGCTGCCACGAAGGAGGCGTGCGGGAGAGGCGACGGGGCGGCACGCGCGCCACCGAATGCGCCCCTTTCGAGCGGTAGTTGAACCCCCCGGGGACCGCGCGGGGGCATCGGTGACGCCGTACGGCACCATCGATATTCGGCCAAATCGGCCGTGGATGGCCAGACCTGTGCACACCACATCGGCCACGGCGCACAACGCACAGTCCGGGAGGCGCCCTTCACCTCCCGGACCGGTCCGCCACCCGCGGGGATGAAGGCGGCGGTATCCCCCAGCCCGCTGGATCCAGTACAGCGGGCCGACCCACGCACCATCATGGAAGCGCTCGCCCCGTGGCCGCAGAAGAGCGCACGTACAGGCGCACGGCCACACGGGCGGAGCACACCGCGCCGGCACCGCCCCGGGCACGCACTCCCGTACGGACAATATTCCCGCCATCCGGAACTATGCCCCTTAACGCTTGGGATCCGGCGAACTACGCTGGGTGTACGAATGCCGCGCGGTTATGCCACCGCGGCAGCCGGCTGTGTCGAGGGGTGGCGCATGTCCAGGGAGCAACGCGGGCCGAACGAGAAACTCGGCACCGTTCTCGCCCTCGCGGGAATCAGCAACGCAGGCCTGGCGCGGCGCGTCAACGACCTTGGCGCCCAGCGCGGTCTGACGCTTCGCTACGACAAGACCTCGGTCGCCCGCTGGGTCTCCAAGGGCATGGTGCCGCAGGGCGCGGCGCCGCACCTCATCGCCGCCGCCATCGGCCAGAAGCTGGGCCGCCCCGTGCCGCTGCACGAGATCGGCCTGGCGGACGCGGACCCCGCGCCCGAAGTGGGCCTCGCCTTCCCGCGCGACGTGGGGGCGGCGGTGAAGTCGGCGACGGAGCTGTACCGCCTCGACCTCGCGGGCCGCCGCACGGGCGGCGGCATCTGGCAGTCGCTGGCCGGGTCCTTCGCGGTGAGCGCGTACGCCACGCCCGCGTCGAGATGGCTGATAACGCCGGCCGACTCGTCGGTGGCACGCGACGCCCAACCGCTGGAGAGCGGCGGGGACAACACCCCCCAGAAGGTCGGCCACAGCGACGTCCGGAAGCTGCGCGAGGCGGCCGAGGACGCGCGGCGCTGGGACTCCAAGTACGGGGGCGGCGACTGGCGTTCGTCGATGGTCCCCGAGTGTCTGCGGGTCGAGGCGGCCCCGCTGCTGCTCGGTGCCTACTCGGACGACGTGGGGCGCGCCCTGTTCGGGGCGAGCGCCGAACTGACGCGCCTGGCCGGGTGGATGGCGTTCGACACGGGCCAGCAGGAGGCGGCGCAGCGGTACTACATCCAGGCGCTGCGGCTCGCGCGCGCCGCGGCGGACGTGCCCCTGGGGGGCTACGTGCTGGCGTCGATGTCGCTCCAGGCGACGTACCGCGGGTTCGGCGACGAAGGAGTTGACCTGGCGCAGGCCGCCCTGGAGCGCAACCGCGGACTCGCCACTGCCAGGACGATGAGCTTCTTCCGGCTCGTGGAAGCACGCGCACACGCGCGCGCCGGTGACGCGCATGCCGCGGGGGCCTCGCTGCGGGCCGCGGAGGGCTGGCTGGAGCGGGCGCGCGACGGGGACCACGACCCGTCGTGGCTCGGCTTCTACTCGTACGACCGCTTCGCCGCCGACGCGGCCGAGTGCTACCGCGACCTGAAGGCACCCCGCCAGGTGCGGCGCTTCACGGAGCAGGCCCTGTCGAAGCCCACGGAGGAGTTCGTGCGCTCCCACGGGTTACGCCTCGTGGTGTCGGCGGTCGCCGAGCTGGAGTCGGGGAACCTGGACGCGGCGTGCGAGCAGGGCACACGCGCGCTGGAGGTGGCGGGGCGGATCTCGTCGGCCCGGACCACCGAGTACGTGAAGGACCTGCTGCACCGCCTCGAGCCGTACGGGGACGAGCCGCGCGTGGTGGAGCTGCGGGAGAGGGCGAGGCCGCTCCTGATGGCCCCGGCGTAGGGCAGCGGTGTGAAGGAACCGGTGCAGCCGAACGTCTACCGCCCGGGTTTGAACGCGTTGTCAGTGGCGCAGTGCAGTATCGGGGGCGGGAGGTGAGGCACGGTGATGACGAGCGGGCCCGACTGCGACGTGCTGGTGATCGGCGGCGGGATCGTCGGCCTGTCGACGGCGTACGCCCTCACGCGCGCGGTACCGGGCACCCGTGTGACCGTCCTGGAGAAGGAGCACGGCCCCGCCAGACACCAGACGGGGCGTAACAGCGGGGTCATCCACAGCGGCGTGTACTACCGCCCCGGCTCGCTCAAGGCCCGTTTCGCGGTGCGGGGCGCGGCCGAGATGGTCGAGTTCTGCGCGGAGCACGGCATCGCGCACGAGGTCACCGGCAAGCTGATCGTGGCCACCGAGCGCGACGAGCTGCCCCGCCTGCACGCCCTGGTCCAGCGCGGCCGGGAGAACGGGATTCCGGTGCGGGAGCTCGGCCCCGCCCAGATCGGCGAGTACGAGCCGTACGTGCGCGGCCTCGCCGCGATCCACGTGGGCACGACGGGCGTCGCCGACTACGTGTCCGTGGCGCGGTATCTCGCCGAGGCCTCGGGCGCGGACATCAGGTACGGCGCGGAGGTGGTGCAGATCGACCGCCGCCCGGAGCGTGGCGTCGCGGTGCGCACGGCCGCCGGGGACGTCGTCCGCGGGCGCGTCCTGGTGAACTGCGCGGGGCTGCACTGCGACCGGATCGCCCGGCTCGCCGGGGACGACCCCGGCATGCGGATCGTCCCCTTCCGGGGTGAGTACTTCGAGCTGGCCCGCCCCGAGCTGGTGCGCGGCCTGGTCTATCCGGTGCCGGACCCGGCGTTCCCCTTCCTCGGCGTCCATCTCACGCGCGGCATCGACAAGGGCGTGCACGTCGGACCGAACGCGGTGCCGGCGCTGGCCCTCGAGGGCTACGACTGGTCGACGGTCAGACCGCGCGAGCTCGGCGCCACGCTGGCCTGGCCCGGCTCCTGGCGGATAGCGCGCCGGCACTGGCGGTACGGGGCCGGTGAGCTGCGCCGCTCGGTGTCCCGGGACGCCTTCACGTCGGCGGTGCGCAGGCTGCTGCCCGCGGTGACCGCGGACGACCTGGTGCCCGCGCCGGCCGGCGTCCGGGCGCAGGCGGTCCTGCGGGACGGGACCCTGGTCGACGACTTCCTGTTCCGCGAGGCCCCGCGCACGGTGCACGTGCTGAACGCGCCGTCCCCGGCGGCGACGGCCTCGCTCCCGATCGGCCGCGAGGTCGCCCGGCGGGCCCTGGCCGCGCTCGGGTCCTGAGCTCCGGGCCCTGGACTCGGGCCTCGAGCTCGGCCCCCGAACTCCGGGTCGTGAGCTTGGGCGTCCTGAGCTTGGGCCCCGGCCCGATCCGGCGTCTAAAATCGCTTCACTGTGTCTGAGTCACCCCGCACCCCCGAAGCCCACACCCCTGAGACCTCCGGTCACGAAGCCTCTGGTTCCGAAGCCTCCGGCCACGAAGCCTCCGGTCACGTACGTGCCAAGGGCGAGCCGCGCTTCCCGGACGGGCCCGCACCCGACCCCGCCGGTTCGCACTTCGAGCGGCGCATCCGCAGCTTCCAGCCCCGCCGCAGCCGCGTCACGACCGGCCAGGCAGACGCCCTCCAGCGGCTGTGGCCCCTGTGGGGTCTCGACATCGACGGGCAGCGCGTCCTCGACCTCGACGAGCTGTTCGACGGCAGGAAGCGCGTCGTCCTGGAGATCGGCTTCGGCATGGGCGAGGCGACGGCGCAGATGGCCGCCGACGACCCCGACACCGGCATCCTCGCGGTCGACGTGCACACCCCGGGCCAGGGCAACCTCCTGGGTCTCGCCGAGCGGAACGGCCTGACGAACGTACGGGTGGCGAACGGCGACGCGATCATCCTGCTCCGCGAGATGCTCCCCGCGGCCTCCCTGGACGGGCTGCGCGTCTACTTCCCCGACCCCTGGCCGAAGAAGCGCCACCACAAGCGGCGCCTGATCCAGCCGGAGTTCCTCAGCCTCGCCAAGGTCCCCCTCAAGCCGGGCGCGCTGGTGCACTGCGCGACCGACTGGGAGCCGTACGCCGAGCAGATGCTCGAAGTCCTGACCGAACACCCGGACTACGAGAACACGCAGGCCGACGGCGGATACGCGCCCCGGCCCGCGTTCCGCCCCCTCACACGATTCGAGGGCCAAGGCCTGGACAAGGGCCATGTCGTCCACGACCTGCTCTTCCTGCGCGCGGAGCACGCACCGAAGTCCCCGCCGGTCACCACCGCGGACTGACACCCCGTCGCGGCCGGGCCCGTCCCTCGTTAGGGTCAACGCTGTGGCGACCTATCCCTCGTATCCGAATGCGTTTCCGCAGGCGCAGCCCGGAGCAGGTGCTCCCGGGCCCGGCACGCTGCGGCATCCACGCTGGTGGGAGCGGAAGGCCGTGCACGCCTGGGCGCTCGTCTCGCTCCTCACGCTCTCCGGCCTGGTGATCCTCGCCCTCGTGCGCGAACAGACGGGCACCGAGGGGTTCCTGGTCGGGCTCTGCCTCGCGGTCCTGCCCGTCCCGCTGCTGATAGCCGCGTTCCGCTGGCTGGACCGGGTCGCGCCCGGCCCCTGGCGGAACCTGCTGTTCTCGTTCGCCTGGGGCGCCTGCGCCGCCGCGCTCATCGCGATCGTCGCCAACAGCTTCGCGACGCACTGGATCGCCACGAACTCGGCCGACCCCTCGAACGCCGACACCCTCGGCGCGACGGTCATAGCGCCCATCGTCGAGGAATCCGCGAAGGCCTGCGCCGTCCTGCTCATCTTCCTGTTCCGCAGACGGGACTTCACCGGGATCGTCGACGGCGTCGTGATCGCCGGGGTCACCGCCACCGGCTTCGCGTTCACCGAGAACATCCTCTACCTGGGCAACGCCTTCGGCACCGACCAGCTGAACAGCGGCACCGGCATGGCCTCGGTGACCGCCGCCACCTTCTTCGTACGCATCGTCATGTCGCCGTTCGCGCACCCCCTGTTCACGGTGCTCACCGGCATCGGGTTCGGCTTCGCGGCGTGGACCGCGCCCGGTCGCGGGCCCGTGCGGCGCGTGCTGCTGCCCATCGCCGGACTGCTGCTCGCGATGGGCATGCACGCCACGTGGAACGGCTCGTCGGCGTTCGGCCCGTTCGGGTTCTTCGGGGTCTACGCGCTGTTCATGATGCCCGCGTTCGGACTGCTGACCTGGCTCGCGATCGGGACCCGCCAGCGCGAACTGCGCACCGTGCGCGCCGAGCTGCCCGCGTACGCGGCGGCCGGCTGGGTCGGCCCGGACGAGCCGTTCGCCCTCGGCTCGATGCGCGCCCGCCGCCTGGCCCGCGAGTTCGCGCAGCACCACGGCGGCAAGGAGACGGCCAAGGTCGTCGCCCAGTACCAGCAGTACGCGACGTCACTCGCGCTCCTGCGTCACCGCGGCCGGCGCGGCCGGGCCGGCACGGACTATGTCGTACGGGAGCGGGAGCTGCTCGACGAGCTGTGGGCGCGGCGCCACGCGGCACGCCCCGCCCTCGCCTACGCGGCCCGCGCCACCGCGCCGCCCGTGTGGGTGCCGCCGATGTACGCGGGCCCGGTGTACGCGGGGCCGGTGTACGCGGGGCCGGTCGCCCAGTTCCCCGCGCACCACGCGCACAACGCCCCCAACCCGTACCGCTACTGAGAACGCCCGCGGATCAGGCGGACGCCTCCGTGAGCTTCGAGAGCTCCGCGTCCGTCAGCTCCAGGTCGGCCACGGCCACCAGCGCCGGCAGCTGCTCCACGGTGCGGGCGGACGCGATCGGGGCGGCCACCGTCGGGCGGGACGCGAGCCAGGCGAGGGCGACCGTCGCGACCTCGGCGCCGTGCGCCTGCGCCACCTCGTCGAGGGCCTTGAGGACGCGCACGCCGCGCTCGGTCTCCAGGTGCTTGCCCGCGCCCGCGGCCCGCGCGCTGTCGACCTCGGTGCCCGGCCGGTACTTGCCCGTCAGGAATCCGGCAGCCAGGGCGTAGTACGGGACGGCCGCGAGACCGCTGCGCGAGGCGACCTCCTGGAGCCGGCCCTCGTAGGTGTCGCGCGAGACGAGGTTGTAGTGCGGCTGGAGCGCCGCGTAGCGGGCGAGGCCCTCGCGGTCGGAGAAGTCCAGGGACTCCTGGAGGCGCTCCGGGGTCAGGTTCGACGCGGCGATGGCGCGCACCTTGCCGGCCGTCACCAGCTCGTCGAGGGCGGTGATGATCTCCTCGACCGGCACGGACGGGTCGTCGAAGTGCGTGTAGTAGAGGTCGATGTAGTCGGTGCCGAGGCGGCGCAGCGACTCGTCGGCGGCGGACTTGATGGTGTGCGCGGACAGGCCCTTGAAGTCGGGGTGGGCGCCGACCTTGGTGGCGATGACGACATCGGAGCGGTTGCCGCGCGCGGCCAGCCACTTGCCGATGACGGTCTCGGACTCGCCGCCCTTGTTGCCCGGGACCCACGCCGAGTACGCGTCGGCCGTGTCGACGAAGTTGCCGCCCGCGGCGACGTACGCGTCGAGCACGGCGAAGGACTGCGCCTCGTCGGCGGTCCAGCCGAACACATTGCCGCCGAGGGAGAGCGGGAACACCTCGAGGTCTGACGAGCCAAGCTTGCGAAGAGAAGTCATGGCCTGCCAGAACACCGATATGGATCAAGATATTCCGGACACGGCGAACCGGCAGCCCTGACGTCGGGGGGTTGCCGTCAGGACCGCCGGGGTTCGGAGGGTCACGAGCCTCAGATCGTCAGGCCGTTGGAGCGCAGCCACGGCGCGGGGTCGACCCCGGTCGCCTGGCCGCCGGGGTGGACCTCCAGGTGGAGGTGCGGCCCGGTCACGTTGCCGGTGGCGCCGACGCGGCCGATGACGTCGCCGCTGGTCACCTTCTGGCCCGCGCTGACGTTGAGGGACGACTGGTGGCAGTACCAGAGCTCGGTGCCGTCCGGCAGCTCCAGGACGGTGCGGTAGCCGTACGCGCCCGCCCAGCCGGCTTCCTTGACGGTGCCGGAGTGGATCGCCTTCAGCGGGGTACCCGTCGGAGCGGCGAAGTCGAGACCCGTGTGGTAGCCGGAGGACCACATCGAGCCGGGCTGACCGAAGGTGCCGGTGATCGTGTAGGAGGCGACCGGGAGCGTGAAACTCTTGGCGAGCTTGGCGAGGCGCTCGGCCTCGGCCTTCTTCTTCGCCGCCTCCTCCGCCGCCTTCTTGTCGGCGGCGGCCTTGGCCTTGGCGGCGTCCTGCTCCTTGGCGGCGTCCTCGGCGGCCTTCTTCGCGGCGGCCTCCTCGGCGGCCGCGGCCTCGGCGTCGGCGGCCTGGTCCTGCTGCTGCTCGGCCTGCTGCATGATGCGGGCGCGCAGGGCCTCACCGGCGGTCGTGCCCTGCTGGGCGTCCGCGGTGGTGATACCGGCGCCGGTCAGCGGGGTCGCGGTGGTGCCGGACTCGTCGTCGTCTCCGGAGACATCGGATATCAGCGCGCCCACGCCGGGCAGGGACTTGGCGTCGGGCAGCGAGTCCTTGACGGCCGAGAGGTCGGGCATGGAGATGTGTACGGGAGGCTTGCCGCCCTGCGCGGTGGCGATGCCGCCCGCGCCGACGGCCGCGATCACGCCGACACCGAGAACGGTGGAGCTGCGCGCGAGACCGCCGCGCTGCTTGGCCACGCGGTGCCTGCCGCGTACGGGGCGGACGGAGTCCTCGGTGGGGTTCCACTCCTCCCAGGTCCGCTCGTCCGCTTCGCCGAACTCTTCGCCGATCGGCGCATAGGAGAACTCTGGGGCAGGCCGGTTGGACGCCACTGGGGCGCGCTCCTTTCCTTCCTTCTCGCCTACCGGGTTAGCTGACGGGTTCGGAGCAGGAAGGTCTCCTACCGACGCCTTCCGCAAGGAAAGACGTCCGATTCACCCCAAGTTGGTGGTTCCCCGGCTCCCTTGCGGGATTAGGCGCGTGCGCACGGAGCCATCTCTTGTGACGGCTGGGACGACCGCGCTGCGTTATCGAACGTTAATAGACACCGGGGCCCGATTCCAAGCCGTTCCGACTGATCGTTAACGCCTTTGGCCTGGACTTAACGGGGCACGAGCGGGCGGAATCGGGCGAGTTGACCCGCAGCCGGAACAGGCGATTCACCTGACGGTTTGTCAAATGTTATGCGCAGTGGCGCTGTTCGACTACACAAGGTGATGACGGCACTCACCGCTGCTTCACGGCTGCTTCACGGCCGCCTCACCGCGAGCAGTGCCATGTCGTCCGTCGTGCCGCCCCCGGTGTGCCGGCGGACCTCGGCGGTGAGCGCGGCCAGCAGCGGATCGGGCCCCGGGAACATCCGCCCCGCGAGCCGCGCCGCCGGGTCGTAGAAGGTGCCCTGCGCGTCGCGGGCCTCCGAGAGGCCGTCGGTGTGGAGCAGCAGTGTCGCCCCGCTCGGGAACTCCGACTCGGACGCGCGGTCGGGCCAGGTGCCGAGGTCCCCCATCCCGAGCGGCAGCGCGGGCTCCGGCGCCGACAGGACCTTGAGCGCCCCGTCGCCGCCCAGGAGCAGGGGTTCCGGGTGGCCGCGGTTGATGACGCGTACGAGGCCGTTGCCGTGCGGGATCTCGGCGAGCACGGCCGTGGTGAAGCCCTCGAACTCGTCGAGGCCGTTGCGCCGCAGCCCTTCCCGCGCGAGCGCCCGCTCCAGGCGCTGCGCGACCGCCTCCAAGGTCGCCTCCTGCTCGGCCGCCTCCCGGAAGGCACCGATGACGACGGCCACGGCGGACACCGCGCCCATGCCCTTCCCCCGTACGTCGCCCACGACGAGCCGCACACCGTGCGGGGTGTCCTGCACCGCGTACAGATCGCCCCCGATGAAGGCCCCCTCCTGGGCGGCCTCGTACCGGGCCGCGATCTCCAGGCCGCCGATGCGCTCGGCGGGCTCGGGCAGGACGGCGCGCTGGGCCGCCTCGGCGATCTGGCGCACGGAGGTGAGCTGCTCGCTGCCGCGCCGCACGATGCGGTTCATGACGCAGGCGAGTACGGCGACGGTGACGACCGTGACGAGTTCGGTGATGGCGTCGGTGTCGTAACTGCGGGTGTACCGGAGATGCACCCCGAGTACGACGGCGACGGTCGCGAGGCCGGTCAGGAAGGTGCCGCGGGGCGAGAAGAACGGGGCCGCGACGAGCGGGGCGGCGGTGAACAGGGGCACGCCGGTGAACGTCGACGGCGTGACGTAGTCGTAGATCGCCCCGGCGACGATGAGCAGCACGGGCACCAGGCGTACGAAGAACCGGGCCCGGGACAGACGCTGCTCCGTCCCTCGTCCGTGCCCTCCTCGCTGCCCCACCACTCGTCTCCCGCCACCGTCCGCCTTGGTCCCGCGCCTGCGCACGTCATCGGCCCCACCCCAGGGTTGCCCGCGGGCAGACGGCGGGCGACCTGGTGGGACCGACCGGGTGAAAGGGGTCCCGGGCGGCGGATCACGGAACCCTGGGCAACCGATTCGCGTTCTGTCGCCGCAATGGCGTAGAGTCGTGTTTACCGACGCGGGGTGGAGCAGCTCGGTAGCTCGCTGGGCTCATAACCCAGAGGTCGCAGGTTCAAATCCTGTCCCCGCTACTGAAGGCCGAAGGCCCGGAACCAATGGTTCCGGGCCTTCGGTGTATTCCCTTACAGGTCGAACTCGTGCGGCGGCAGGTCGAGCATCAGGCAGGCCTCGCGGACGACGGCCTGCTCGGTCTTGTCGAAGTCGCCGTCGGCGCCGCCGATGACGATGCCGATCTGGACGACCGCGCGCGCCTCGGCGGGCTTCTTCTTCGCCTTGGCGATCTCCTGGAGAACGCTGACCTTGCCGAAGTCGAAGTCGGCGGTCAGCTTGTTCAGGTTCGCGTCGAAGCGGCTCTGGAGCTGGTCCGCCGGGAAGTTCTGCAGCACCTCGTTCGTGGAGATGAGCTGGGCCACGCGGCTGCGCTCGGCCGGGTCGACGTTCCTGTCGGCCGCGGCGACCAGCGCGCACATCGCCATGCTCGCGTCACGGAAGGCGCCGCTCTTCAGGTCGTTCTTCTTCGCCATGAGCTGCGTCTGCATCGTCGACGCGGACTCCTTGAAGCGATCCCACAGGGCCATGACTCTCCTCGTTCGGCGTGTACTGATCTTCTACAGCGCTGTAGAAACTAGTGGGGAGCGGCAAAAGTTCCGCCTCTAAACTGAAGGCCCGAACTCTCTGCCGGAGAGCCTTTCGCGGTCCGATGAACGGGAGAAGACGACGGTGCCGACACCCGAGAAGCCCTGACGGCGCCCGAAAGTGACCGACACCGCCCCGGCCGGCGTCGCCGCCCCGCCCTCAGGCCGTACGACCCTCCAGGTCCTGCGCTCCCTCGACAGCGGCCCGCGCGGCCTCACCGAGGCGGAGGCCGAGCGGCGCCTGGTCCTGCACGGCGAGAACGTCGTGCCGGGCACGCGCCCCCTGTCCTGGCCCCGGCTCGCCGCCCGCAGCCTGCGCGACCCGTTCACCGTCGTCCTGCTCTGCCTCGGACTCGTCTCCGCGACCGTCGCCGCCTGGGGCACCGCCTGCGTGATCCTCGTCCTGGTCGCCGTCAGCTGCTGCCTGCGCTCCGCGGGCGAGCGCCGCGCCGACAGCGCCATGGCGGGCCTGCGCGAGCTGGTCGCGACGACGGCGACCGTGCTGCGCCGCCCCAGCGACGACGAGACCGCCTCACCGGCCGGACACGAGCTCCCCGTAAGCCAGTTGGTGCCCGGCGACGTGGTGCGGCTCGGCCCCGGCGACCTGATCCCCGCCGACGTACGCCTCCTGCGGGCGCAGGGCCTGACCGTGCAACAGGCGGCGTTCACCGGGGAGTCCGTGCCGGCCGACAAGCGTCCCGTGGACCTGCCCGCGGACGGTGAGTCGGCCCATCTGTGCTTCCAGGGCGGCAGCGTGGCCTCCGGGAGCGCGAGCGCCGTGGTGCTCGCGACGGGCGCCGACACCCGCTTCGCCGCCGCCCACCGCACGATCGGCGCGGAGCGCGGGGCGAGCGCGTTCGACCGCTCGGTGCACGGCATCTCCTGGACCCTGATCCGCTTCATGCTGCTGACGCCGCCGCTGGTCCTGATGGCCGGCGCCGCGCTGCGCGGCCGGGGCCTGGAGACCCTGCCGTTCGCCGTGGCGGTGGCCGTCGGCCTCACCCCGGAGATGCTGCCGGTCATCGTCACGACGGCGCTCGCCCGCGGCTCCGCGCTGCTCGCCCGCACCCACGGCGTCATCGTCAGACGGCTCCCCGCGCTGCACGACATCGGCGCCGTCGACATCCTCTGCGTCGACAAGACGGGCACCCTCACCCAGGACCGCCCGGCCGTCGACCCGGCCCGCACCGACCCCGATGCCCTGCACTGGGCCGCCGTCTCCGCCTGGTGGACGCTCCAGCTCGCCGACCTGCCGACCGTGGACGCGCTCGACGAGGCGGTCGTCACGCAGGCGCTCGCGACGGACCCGGCCTTCACCGAGGCGTACGACGGCGTCACCGCCCTGCCCTTCGACCCCGTACGCCGCCTCGCCACCGCCGTCGTCCGGCGGCCCGGCACGCTCGGCACCGTCACCCTCGCCGTCAAAGGCTCCGTGGAGAACGTCCTGGAGCGGTGTGCCCTCGACGACGCCGAGCGCGCGAGCCTGCTCGCCCGGGCCGCGGACATGTCCGGCGACGGGCTGCGGCTCCTCGCGGTGGCGACCGCCGAACGCCCCGCCCGGCACCACCCGGGGGTCCTCCCGCGCCCTTCAGACGGTGGGGGAGGCACCGCCGACGAACGCGGCCTCACCTTCACCGGCTTCGTCGCCTTCACCGACGCCCTCGTGCCGACCGCCGCGCGGGCTCTGCGCGATCTGGGCGAGCGTGGCGTCACGGTCAAGGTCATCACCGGCGACCACCCCGGCACCGCGGCCCGCGCCCTGCGCGATCTGGGCCTCGCCCCCGGCGAGATCCACACCGCGGACGCCCTCGACGCGCTCACGGACGAGGAACTGGCCCACCTCGCCCGCCGCACCACCCTCTTCGCCCGCTGCGCCCCCGCCCACAAGGCCCGCATCGTCACCGCCCTGCGCGCCGGCGGGGAGACGACCGTCGGCTTCCTCGGCGACGGCGTGAACGACCTGCCCGCGCTGCGCGCCGCCGACGTCGGGATCTGCCCGCGCGACGCGGTCGCGGCGGCGCGCGACGCGGCGGACATCGTGCTCGCGCAGCCCGCCGACCGGCCGGGCAAGGACCTCACCGCGATCGGCCACGCGATCGCCGCGGGCCGTCACAGCAGCGGCAACATCGCGACGTACCTGCGCGTCACGCTCTCCTCGAACCTCGGCAACGTGATCGCGATGCTGTCGGCGGGCCTCCTGCTGCCGTTCCTGCCGATGCTCCCGGCACAGGTGCTCGCCCAGAACCTGTGCTTCGACGCGGCCCAGCTGTCGTTCGCCTTCGACCGCCCGGCGGCCGCCGCCCTGCGCCGCCCCACGACGCTGCGCCCGCGCGACTTCCTGCGGTTCATCACCGGGTTCGGCGTCCTCAACGCCGCCGCCGACCTCGCGACCTTCGGCGTCCTCGCGCTCGCCCTGCACTCCACGGCGGGCCCGGCCGACGAGGCGGCGTTCCACTCGGGCTGGTTCACCGAGAACCTCCTGACGCAGGCTCTGGTGATGCTGCTCCTGCGCACCGGCCGCGCCCCGCGCACCCCGGGCCCGGTCCGCTGGGCGGTCGCGTCCCTGGCCGTCGTCGGCGTCGTGCTGCCACTGACCCCCGCCGCCCACCCGCTCGGCATGACTCCCCTGCCGCCCGTGTACTACGCGCTCCTCGCGGCGGTCCTCGCCCTGTACGCGGTCGCGCTGACGGCGGTGAAGCGGCGGTACGTGCGGCAGGCGTGAGGGGCAACGGAGTTCGGCGGGAACAGCGCAGCGGCCCGGCCGGCCGAAGCCGTCCGGGCCGCTGTTCACGCGGTAGACCCTGTGGGACTCGAACCCACAACCAATGGATTAAAAGTCCACTGCTCTGCCAATTGAGCTAAGGGTCCACGCGCCGACCCGCGCCGACGCATCCCCGAGCATAGCCCGCCGGGGCCGGGAGGCCGATCGGGTATCGGCCTCCACGGCCTGTCGGAGGTCACAAGGGCGGCCGGACGGCGCGCCCACCGCTCACGGATCGACCGGTTCCGGCGCTCCCACGCGCCCCGCCTCACGGGCGACGGTCCGCGCGTGCTCCGGGTTGAGGAACCAGTGCCGGGCCGACACCAGCCACCACACACCGGCGAACCCGAGGACCACAAGGACCGCGATCGGGGCGTAGTTGAACGTCTCCCACGTGACCGGCGAGACCTGCGGGAGCATGAACAGGACCGTGATGACGGCGACCCACACCACGGCCACGATCCCGATCGGCCGCGACCACCTGCCCAGGTGCCAGGGCCCGCGCTCGAAGGCGTCGCCCTTGCGCAGCCGCAGCAGGGTCGGGACGACGTACGCGATGTACAGGCCGATGACGGCGATCGAGGTCACGGCCGCGTACGCGGTGACGTTGATGAGGTACGGCAGACCGAGCACGAGGGCACCGAGCGCGGCCAGCCACACCGCGGCCACGGGGGTGCGGGTGCGCGGGCTGACGGTGTGCCAGACGTGCGAGTACGGCAGCGCGCCGTCGCGCGAAAAGGCGTAGATCATACGGCTGTTGGCCGTGACGGAGGCCATACCGCAGAAGAGCTGCGCGCCGATGACGACGAGCAGCAGCAGCTTCCCGGCCGTCGCCCCGAGCGCGTCGAGCAGGATCTGCGCGGGCGGCGCACCCGTGGCCGAGCCGAGGGCTCCCTGGTACGACTGGATGGCGAAGGTGAAGCCGAGCAGCAGCACGAACCCGGCGATCCAGGACGTCCAGATGGAGCGCACGATGCCCTTCGGCCCCGCGGTGGACGCGTCGTGGGTCTCCTCGGTCATGTGCGCGGAGGCGTCGTAGCCGGTGAACGTGTACTGGGCCATCAGCAGTCCGATCAGGACGACGTAGAACCCACTGCCCCAGCCGGTGTTGTTGACGAACTTCGTGAAGACGAAGGACGCGGACTGGTGGCTGTCCGGCGCGAAGGCGAGCGCGCCGACGATGACGGCGACGCCGACGACGTGCCACCAGACACTGACGCTGTTGAGCAGCCCGACGATGCGCACGCCGAAGGTGTTGAGGAGCCCGTGCAGCACGAGGATCGCCGCGAACAGCAGGATCGTCCGCCCCGGCGTCACCTCGAAGTCGAACTGGAGGTTCAGATACGCGCCGAGGAAGGACGCGGCGCCGAAGTCGATGCCGGCGGTCACCGCGACCTGTCCGAGGACGTTGAACCAGCCCGTGAACCACGCCCACGCGGCGGCCGTCCGCTCGGGCGCGAGCCGGTGAGCCCAGAAGTAGAGGCCGGCGGAGGTCGGGTACGCCGAGCAGATCTCCGCCATCGCGAGCCCGACGAACAGCGTCATCAGCCCGACCCCGACCCATCCCCAGGTGATCAGGGCGGGGCCGCCGGTGTTCATGCCGAACAGATACATCGTCAGGCACCCGGAGAGCACCGAGATGATCGTGAAGGAGACGGCGTAGTTGGAGAACGCCGACATCCTGCGGGCGAGGACCTGCGTGTAGCCCAGCTGGGCGAGTCGTTCCTCGTCGGTCGAAGGCGGCGGTTGCTGCGCCGCTGGGTCACTTGTCATGCCCCCAGCGATTCCCGTGCCGGGGGCGGGGCATGCGCGGGCCTTGGCCAAATAATGCCCGGGGGTGAACGCCGGTACGGGGGCGGAAAAGAAGGAAGGGCCCGGGAGACGTGATCGTCTCCCGGGCCCTTCTCAGCTCAAGCCGTCAGGCCGTTCAGCCTTGCGACCGTCAGCCGTTGCGCTTCCAGCGCGGCTTCTCGTCGCGGCGGAACGAGGAACCACCGGTCGAGCCGGAGCCCGCACCGCGGTGGTCGTCACGGCGGCCGTACGGACGGTCGTGGCCACCGGCGCGGAAGCCGCCGCCGGCGGGACGGTCGTCACGACGGTCACGGTTGAACGGACGGTCGCTGCCGCGGTGGCCGCCGGAGGGGCGGTCGTCACGACGGAAGCCGCCGCCCGAGGGGCGCTCGTCACGACGGTCGCGGTTGAAGCCGCCACCGGAGGGACGGTCGTCACGACGGTCACGGTTGAAGCCGCCGGACGGACGGTCGTTGTCGCGGCGGAAGCCACCGGACGGACGGTCGTCGCGACGCTCGAAGGAACGGCCACCGCGGTCGTCACGACGGTCGCGGTTGAAGCCGCCACCGGAGGGACGGTCGTCACGACGGTCACGGTTGAAGCCGCCGGACGGACGGTCGTTGTCGCGGCGGAAGCCACCGGACGGACGGTCGTTGTCACGACGGTCACGGTTGAAGCCACCGGACGGACGGTCGTCGCGACGGAAGCCACCACGGTCGTTGTCACGGCGGTCACGGTTGAAGCCGCCCGACGGACGGTCGTCGCGACGGTCGCGCTTCTCGTAGTTGCCCCGCTCGTCACGGCGCTGCGGGCGCTGCTCGTACGAGGACGAACGCTCCTGGCGCTCGGCCGGCGCGGCGGCCTGCTCCGGGACGGACGCCTCGGCGGCCTTCTCGGCAGCGGCGGCGACGGCGGCGGCGACACCCTCGGCGTCCTCGCCACGCTCACGGGCGGCACGCGCGGTGAGGCGGTCGGCCTCCTCGCGCAGCTCGCCGGCGCGGCGCGTGGCACGCTCCAGCTCCTTGGTGAGGGAGGTGACCTCACGCTCGGCCTGCTGCGCGGCGTTGCCCGCCGACTCGGCCTGGACCTCGGTCATGGACCGGGCACCGGTGATCTCGGCGACCTCCGGGTCGAAGGCCGCACCGCCCTGGATGATGTGGCGCGAGGCGTCGACGCCCGCGTCCTCCATGAGGCGGAAGATCTGGCGGCGCTGGTGCGGCAGCGACAGGGAGACGACGACACCGGACTTGCCGGCACGCGCGGTACGGCCCGAGCGGTGCAGGTAGTCCTTGTGGTCACCGGCCGGGTCCACGTTCAGGACCAGGTCGATGCCGTCGACGTGGATACCGCGGGCGGCGACGTCGGTGGCGACGAGCGTGTTGACGTAGCCGTCCTTGAAGTCGGCGAGGACGCGGGTACGAGAGCCCTGCGTCATGCCGCCGTGCAGCGCGTCGGCCTTCACACCGGCGTCCTGGAGCTGCTCGGCGATGCGGTCGGCGCCCAGCTGGGTGCGGACGAAGATGATCGTGCGGCCCTTGCGGGAGGCGATCGCGGCGGTGACCGGCGCCTTGTCCTTGGGCTTCACGATCAGGATGTGGTGGGTCATGGTCGTGACGGCGCCCTGGGCGGCGTCGACCTCGTGCGTGACCGGGTTGTTCAGGTAGCGCTTGACCAGCGTGGAGATCTCGTTCTCCATCGTGGCCGAGAACAGCATGCGCTGGCCGTCGGCCGGGACCTGGTCGAGCAGCTCGGTGACCTCGGGCAGGAAGCCCAGGTCGGACATCTGGTCGGCCTCGTCCAGAACGGCGATCTCGACGTTCGCGAGCGAGCAGGCGCCGCGGTTGATGATGTCGCGCAGACGGCCCGGGGTGGCGACGAGGACGTCGACGCCGCGCTCGAGGGCGTAGATCTGGTTGCCCATGGACGTACCGCCGCAGACGACCTTCATCTTCAGGCCGAGGACGTCGCCGTAGGGCTGGAGGGCGTCGGCGACCTGCATCGCCAGCTCGCGGGTCGGGGTCAGGATGACCGCGCGGGGCTTCTTCTTCTCGGTGTGACCGCCGGCGAGGCGCGCCAGGGTCGGCAGACCGAAGGAGAGGGTCTTGCCGGAGCCGGTGCGGCCACGGCCGAGGATGTCCTTGCCGGCCAGGGCGTCCGGGATGGTCGCGGCCTGGATCGGGAACGGCGCGGTCACGCCGTTCTGCGCGAGCTTGCGGACGATGCCCTCGGGCAGACCGAGGTCGCCGAAGGTCAGCGTGGGCTCGGCAGGGGTGTCGTTGTCGGTGTCGGCATCGGCCGAGGCGCTGACAGCGGCCTCTCCGACGGCAACGGCAGTCACGTCCTCGTCGACGGCGAGAACCTGCACGGCCTCGTCGTTCTCGGGCATGACGGAGTGGTCAGAACTGGAAATGGACATGCGAAATGCGAAACCTTCCGGAGTCTCGGCACGCGCCCGTCAACTCCGTGAATTTCGCAATCGACCGCCTCAATGCGGTCCAGCCACGGCTGGGGAGAGAACGCGCCACGCGGCGCTCTCTTAACGGCGCCGGGCAAATGGGATCAAACGATCTACCACCATAGTCACCCACCACCCTCCAGCGCAAACCGATCCCCTGAGACCCCGCTCACATCCGCCCCGAGGTCACTCTTACGCAGGCATCCCCGCCTGCGGCGCCGGCTCCCGGACGATCCGCACCCGGGCCGACGCCTGCTCGTGCGCCGACGACGAGGGCTCCGCGGTGGTCGGGTCGGGCGTCGGCGTGGGGGTGTCCTGGGTCGGCGTGGGCGTGTCCGGCGGGGTGTGCGTCGGGGTCGGCCGGGACGGCGGCGTGGTCCGCCCGCTCGCCGACGGCTTCACCGGACCCTTCGGCCCGCCCTTGGTGACGCTCGCGGAGGGCGAGGCGGCACCCGAGGCCGCTTCGGCCGCGGAGCCGCTCGCCCCCGCCGACGGCGCCCCGTCCGCGCCCTCCCGGCCGCCCGCCCGCGCCCCGCCGCCCCCGGGGACCACCGCGCCGCCGTCCGGGGCCGCCCGCCCGCCGTGCCGCCCCGCCGAGTGCGACGGAGCGGGCCCGCCCCCGTCGTGGGCGACGCTCATGCAGCCGGCGGTCGCCGCCGTGACGGCCACCACCGTCGCGGCCAGTCGAACCAGACGAGCCGGACGAGGGGGTACGGGCAGCTGGCGCACGGGCGAGCACCTCCGGGGCGCTGAAAAGCTGGGGCTGAAGCCGGAACGGGAACGAACCGCCGGAAAATCGACGTCACCGTTCCCAACTCCCGTCCCCCGCAAGAGGACACGCCCCTCACGGCCCGGCCGTCACCCGTATCCGAGGGCGTGCAGCCGCGCGTCGTCGATCCCGAAGTGGTGGGCGATCTCGTGGACCACGGTGATCTCCGTCTCCCGGACGACGTCCTCGCGGGCCTCGCACATCCGCAGCGTGGGTCCCCGGTAGATGGTGATGCGGTCGGGCAGCACGCCCGCGTACCACTCGCCCCGGTCGGTCAGCGGCGTCCCTTCGTAGAGGCCGAGCAGCTCAGGGTCCTCGGCGGGGGGCTCGTCCTCGACGAACACCGCCACGTTGTCCATGAGCCGCGTCAGCTCCGGCGGAATCCGGTCCAGGGCTTCGGCGACCAGTTCCTCGAACTCCTCGCGCGTCATCTCCAGCACACGGCCATTGTCGGCCACCCGCCCGCAGATCGGCCTGTCCGTCCGGGCATACGGGACCATCCCCATGGGCATACGGGACCAATGGCCCGCGCCCCCGCTGTCGCCGCCCTGTCCGCCCTGCGGAACATCCCCTCCGCGGTCGGCCGCCACCATCGCGCCCGCCGCCTGCGCCCCACCGGCGATCTCGCCCCCCAGCCCCGCCCGTACCTCCGCGCCCTGGGCCTCGCGGCCGTCGTCCTCATGGGCGCGTGGCTCGGCCTGCTCGCCGTGGGGAACGTCCGTGTCCCGGTGGGCCCGATGGACACGCGGATGACGCTGCGCCCGTCCCTGACCGGCGGCACGAAGATCAACGTCTCGCCGCTCGGCTCCCTGGAGCTGAAGTCGCACACGGCCCCCATCCGCCTCGACGTGGACGTCGACCGCCTCGACCCGGTCCGCTCCGAGGCCCTGGTCAACCACCCCGAGCGCCTCTCGGGCCTCCAGGACGAGGTCACGCGCGACGTCGAGCACGGCACCCTCGACCTCGCCCTGCGCTCCTGCGTCGCCGTCGTCTCCGGCGCCACCGCGCTCGGCCTCGCGGTCTACCGCCGCCCCAGCCGCGCACTGGGCGCCGGCGGCCTCGCGCTCGCCCTCCTGGCGGCCTCGGGAGGGGCGGCGTACGCGACCTGGAACCCCAATTCGGTTCTGGAGCCGAAGTTCTCCGGCCTGCTCTCCTCGGCCCCCTCGGTCGTGGGCAGCGCACGCTCGATCGTCACCGAATTCGACGTCTACCAGAAGGAGTTGGCGCGCCTGGTGACCAATGTGACGAAGCTCTACGACGTGACGTCGACGCTCCCCGCGTACCGGCCGGACCCGTCCACGATCCGCGTCCTGCACGTCTCGGACATCCATCTGAACCCGGCCAGCTGGAAGATCATCTCCTCGCTCGTCGAGCAGTACGACATCTCGGTCATCGTCGACTCCGGCGACACGATGGACCACGGCTCGGCTGCCGAGAACCCGTTCCTCGACCCGATCAAGGACCTCGGCGCCCCGTACATCTGGGTCCGCGGAAACCACGACTCGGCGACCACCCAGCGCTACCTCGAACACATCAAGAACGTCCGCGTACTCGACAACGGCAAGGCGGTCACCGTCGCCGGGCTGCGCTTCGCCGGCACCGGGGACCCCCAGTACACGCCGGACCGGGCGGTCAGGGCGCAGGGCGATCCGGCCGAGCGCATGGCGGGCATCCGGCTCGCCTCCGCGCTGCGCGACCAGCGGGCGGCGGGCACGCCGGTGGACATCGCGATCGCCCACAACCCGGTGGCCGCCCGCGAGACGGACGGCACGGTCCCGCTGGTCCTCGCGGGCCACATCCATCACGAGCAGACCGAGGTGATGAGGCTGGGCACGCGGCTGCGCGTCGAGGGCTCGACCGGCGGCAGCGGTCTGCGCGCCGTCGACGACGCCTCCCCCGACCCGGTGCAGGCGTCGATCCTCTACCTGGACCGCGACACCCGCCGCCTGCAGGCCTGGGACGAGATCGAACTGGGCGGCCTCGGCCTGACGACGGCACAGGTCAGCCGCCATCTGCCCAAGGAGAACCAGCCGGGCGCGACCCCCTCGCCGACGCCGCCCACGGGCTCGCCCGCGCCCTCTCCCTAAACCGTTTTGGCGATCCCTCCCCGCATCCCATATGCTTCTCACGTCCCCGACGCGCTGCGAAGCGCCCAGGCGGGCCAATTAGCCCTCATCGTCTAGTGGCCCAGGACGCCGCCCTTTCAAGGCGGTAGCACGGGTTCGAATCCCGTTGGGGGCACGCAACACCCTGTGCGACACTTGTCGCACAACAGCTTGGTCCTGTGGAGCAGTTTGGAGTGCTCGCCACCCTGTCAAGGTGGAGGCCGCGGGTTCAAATCCCGTCAGGACCGCTGCGATTCGTTCGCGAACCGCGTGGCTGGGTAGCTCAGTTGGTACGAGCGATCGCCTGAAAAGCGATAGGTCGCCGGTTCGATCCCGGCCCCAGCCACAAGATTCAGGCCCCGTCTCCGGACGGGGCCTGTTGCGTTTCCCCACCACCTCCCGAAAGCCCTGTCCCGGACGGGGCTTTCGGCGTGTCCGGGTGCAGTCACCCGACAGGCTCACGCCCCCGGCGCCACCGCGTGGGCCGGTTCCGTGGTGCGGCCACCCGGATGGCGGTGACGCCAGACCCAGAAGATCGTGCTCGACAGGAGGGCCCACGCCGCGAGGACGACGAACGGGAACAGGTGCTGGTACCCGCCGAAGTACACGGCCGTGTGCTGCGCGTTCACGGACGCGCCCGGCGGGAGCCACCGGCCGATGCGGCCGAGCACCGACGGCAGCAGCGGCCACGACACCGCGCCGCCCGACGACGGGTTGCCGAGGAGCACCATCAGCCCCCACGTCGGGATCATCGCCCAGCGCCCGAACAGCGTGTTGAACATCGTGAAGACCATCCCCGACGTGAACATCGTCAGCGCGAGGATCGCCCAGGACTCGGCGAACGGCAGATCGAGCGCGCCCAGCCACCAGTCCACGACCGCCGCGATCACGAACGCCCCGGGCAGCGCGTACGCCACCGTGTACGCGATGCGCTCCAGCGGATCGAGGGCGCGCGCGTGCACGCTCAGCTGGATCGCTCCGACGAAGCCGATGATGACCGCGGCCAGCGAGATGTAGAAGATCGCGAGGCCGCGCGGGTCGCCCTTCTGGAGCGGCTTGATGTCGGTCACGGTGACCGGGACCCCGAGCCCGGCCCCGACCTCGGGGGCGGTCTCGGCGAGGACCTGCGCGACCGAGGCACCGGACGCACTCGAGACCTCGAGCGCGACGCGGTCACCCTGCCGCACGTCGAGGATCGCGAAGACCTTCTGCTGGTCCACGCCCTGGACGGCCGCCGCGATGCTGTCGTAGGGGTGCACTTCGAGGGACGCGTTCAGCGCCTTCTCCATGCCGGTCAGGAACGCCCCGCCGTGCGTCGCGTCCGCCGCGCCCACCACGGCCGCGGGAATCCGGTGCGGCGTCGGGTTCGCCATCGTGTAGGTGTACGAGCCCGCGAACAGGCCCGCGGCGGCGGCCAGGATGAACACGAGGACGGTCGCGGGCAGGAACGGCGACTTCTTGAAGTCCTCCCAGCGCTCCCCGCGCGTGGGCACCCGCCCGTGGGCGCCGTGCTCGTGATCGTCGTCGCTCGGCTCCGGCATACGGACACGTTAAAACACACATAACGGACCTTCAGCCCCAACAGCCCAGATCTCCACCGAAACCGGCCCACCTCAAAACCATTCGCCACCCGTTTCTCCGAGGTGAGATCCTGGAGGACGTATGTCTACGCAGCCTGCCCCCGTCCTCGGCACCCTCGCCCAGCGCCTGTCCGAGCTGTCCCTGCGCGATGCGCACCGGCTCGGCCGCAGGCTCGAAGGCGCGCGCCGCATCCGCAAGCCCGAAGCCCGGGCCGCCGTACTCGCCGAGATCGAGGCGGAGGCCGAGAAGGCCGAGGCCCGCACGGCGCAGCGCCGCGGCCGGTACGAGGCGCTCGACGTCACGTATCCCGAGCAGCTTCCCGTCAGCCAGAAGAAGGACGAGATCGCCGACGCGATCCGCGACCACCAGGTCGTGATCGTCGCGGGCGAGACCGGCTCCGGCAAGACGACCCAGATCCCCAAGATCTGTCTCGAGCTCGGCCGCGGCGTGCGCGGCATGATCGGCCACACCCAGCCCCGCCGGCTCGCGGCCCGCACGGTCGCCGAGCGGATCGCGGACGAGATGGACACCCCGCTGGGCGAGGCAGTCGGCTGGAAGGTCCGCTTCACCGACCAGGTCAACCCCGACGCGACGTTCGTGAAGCTGATGACGGACGGCATCCTGCTCGCCGAGATCCAGACGGACCGCGAGCTGCGCGCGTACGACACGATCATCATCGACGAGGCCCACGAGCGGTCCCTGAACATCGACTTCCTGCTCGGCTATCTGGCGCAGCTGCTGCCCAAACGCCCGGACCTGAAGGTCGTCATCACCTCCGCGACGATCGACCCCGAGCGCTTCTCGCGCCACTTCGGGGACGCCCCGATCGTCGAGGTCAGCGGCCGTACGTATCCCGTCGAGGTGCGCTACAGACCCCTGCTCGAAGAGGACTCCGACGAGGCCGACCGGGACCAGATCACCGCGATCACGGACGCCGTCGAGGAGCTCCAGGGCGAGGGCAAGGGCGACATCCTCGTCTTCCTGTCCGGCGAGCGCGAGATCCGCGACACGGCGGACGCGCTGGAGAAGAAGAAGTTCCGGTTCACCGAGGTCCTGCCGCTCTACGCCCGCCTGTCGCACGCGGAGCAACACCGCGTCTTCCAGCGCCCCTCCGGCTCGGTCCGCCGCATCGTCCTCGCGACGAACGTCGCGGAGACGTCCCTGACCGTCCCCGGCATCAAGTACGTGATCGACCCGGGCACCGCCCGCATCTCGCGGTACTCGCACCGCACGAAGGTGCAGCGCCTGCCCATCGAGGCGATCAGCCAGGCCAGCGCCAACCAGCGCAAGGGCCGCTGCGGCCGTACGTCGGACGGCATCTGCATCCGCCTGTACTCGGAGGACGACTTCCTCGCCCGCCCCGAGTTCACGGACGCGGAGATCCTGCGGACGAATCTCGCCTCCGTCATCCTCCAGATGACCGCGGCCGGGCTCGGCGACATCGAGAAGTTCCCCTTCATCGACCCGCCGGACCACCGCAACATCCGCGACGGCGTGCAGCTTCTCCAGGAGCTGGGCGCGCTGAACCCGGCGGAGAAGGACGTCCGTAAGCGCCTCACCGAGCAGGGCCGCAAGCTCGCCCAGCTGCCGGTGGACCCGCGCCTGGCCCGGATGGTCCTGGAGGCCGACAAGAACGGCTGTGTGCGCGAGGTCATGGTGATCGCGGCCGCGCTGTCCATCCAGGACCCGCGCGAGCGCCCCAGCGAGAAGCAGGCGCAGGCGGACCAGCAGCACGCCCGCTTCAAGGACGAGACGTCCGACTTCCTGGCGTTCCTCAACCTCTGGCGCTACGTGCGCGAGCAGCAGAAGACGCTCGGCTCGTCCGCGTTCCGCCGCATGTGCAAGTCGGAGTACCTGAACTTCCTGCGCATCCGCGAGTGGCAGGACATCTATACGCAGCTGCGGACGGTCGCCAAGCAGATGGGGATCCATCTGAGCGAGGACGATGCCCCTGACCAGCAGGTGCACATCTCGCTGCTCGCCGGCCTGCTCTCCCACATCGGGATGAAGGACGTGAAGGAGTCCACGGACAAGGACCCCAAGCAGCGCGGCGGACGGAACGAGTACCTGGGCGCGCGCAACGCCAAGTTCGCCGTCTTCCCCGGCTCCGCCCTCTTCAAGAAGCCCCCGCGCTTCATCATGTCCGCCGAGCTCGTCGAGACGTCGCGGCTGTGGGCCCGCGTCAACGCGAGGATCGAGCCGGAGTGGGTCGAGCCCCTCGCCGAGCACCTCCTGAAGCGCACGTACAGCGAGCCGCACTGGGAGAAGGACCAGGCGGCCGTGATGGCGTACGAGAAGGTGACGCTGTACGGCGTCCCGCTCGTCGCCCAGCGCAAGGTGAACTACGGGCGCATCGACCCCGAGGTGAGCCGCGAGCTGTTCATCAGGAACGCGCTCGTCGAGGGCGACTGGCGCACGCACCACAAGTTCTTCTCGGACAACCGCAAGCTGCTCACCGAGGTCGAGGAGCTGGAGCACCGCGCCCGCCGCCGCGACATCGTCGTCGACGACGAGACCCTCTTCGACTTCTACGACCAGCGGGTCCCGGAGCATGTCGTCTCGGGTGCCCACTTCGACAGCTGGTGGAAGCACAAGAAGCGGGACGAGCCCGAACTCCTGGACTTCGAGCGCTCGATGCTCATCCGCGAGTCCGCGGAGGCCATCACCAAGGACGACTATCCGGACGCGTGGCGCCAGGGGCCGCTGAAGTTCCGGGTGACGTACCAGTTCGAGCCGGGCGCGGACGCGGACGGCGTGACCGTCCACATCCCGCTCCAGGTCCTCAACCAGGTCACCGACGAGGGCTTCGACTGGCAGATCCCCGGCCTGCGCGAGGAGGTCGTGATCGAGCTGATCCGCTCCCTGCCGAAGCCGGTGCGCCGTCACTACGTCCCGGCACCGAACTACGCGAAGGCGTTCCTGGAGCGGGCCGTGCCCCTCCAGGAGCCCCTGCCCACCACGCTCGCCCGCGAGCTCCAGCGCATGGTCGGCGTCCCCGTCACGGCGGACGACTTCGACCTGTCCCGCGTACCCGACCACCTGAAGATCACGTTCAGGATCGTCGACGAGCGGCGCAGGACCCTCGCCGAGGACAAGGACCTGGAGGCGCTCAAGCTGCGCCTCAAGCCGAAGGCCCGCAAGGCGATCTCGCAGGCGGCAGCGGCCACCGCCGAGCGCTCGGGCGGCGAGTCCGTGGAGCGCTCGGGCCTCACGGACTGGACGATCGGCACGCTGAGCCGCGTCTTCGAGACCCGGCGCGCCGGCCAGCCCGTCAAGGCGTATCCGGCGCTGGTCGACGACGGGGACACGGTCTCGGTCCGGCTCTTCGACACGGAGGCCGAGCAGCAGCAGGCCATGTGGAGGGGTACGCGCCGGCTGATCCTGCGCAACATCCCGGTCAACCCGGGCAAGTTCGCCTCGGACAAGCTGACCAACCCCCAGAAGCTCGCCCTGTCCGCGAACCCGCACGGCTCGGTCCAGGCGCTCTTCGACGACTGCGCCATGGCCTCCTGCGACAAGCTCATCGCGGACTTCGGCGGCCCCGCCTGGGACGAGGAGTCGTACCGCAAGCTCTACGACAAGGTCCGCGCCGAGATCGTCGACACGACGGTACGAACGGTGGGCCAGGTACAGCAGGTACTCGCCGCCTGGCAGGCCTGCGAGCGCCGCCTGAAGTCGACGAAGAGCCCGACGCTGCTCGCCAACCTCACGGACGTACGGGCGCAGTTGACGGCCCTGATCCGCCCCGGCTTCGTCACGGACACGGGCCTGCGGCGCCTGCCCGACCTGGTGCGCTACCTGGTCGCCGCCGACCGGCGCCTGACCCAGATGCCGACGAACGTCCAGCGGGACACGTCGCGCATGGAGAAGGTCCACGAGATGCAGGACGAGTACGCGTGGCTGCTCGAACAGATGCCGCAGGGGCGGCCCGTGCCGCAGGAAGTCCTGGACATCCGCTGGATGCTGGAAGAGCTGCGGGTCAGCTACTTCGCCCACGCGCTCGGCACCGCCTACCCGGTCTCGGACAAGCGGATCGTGAAGGCGATCGACGCCGCGGCGCCGTAACGGACCCGGCACGTTAAGTGAGTTCGACCGCCGGGCCTGCGCTGCTGTACAGTCTCATCTCGCAGCACAGAGCAACACCAAGTGCCGCGAGCAAGGTCCTGTGGAGCAGTTTGGAGTGCTCGCCACCCTGTCAAGGTGGAGGCCGCGGGTTCAAATCCCGTCAGGACCGCACATAAGACTGAGGCCCGTATCCCGCAAGGGGTGCGGGCCTCAGTCGTGTGCCCCCAACCCGAGTCGTGCGACCCCTCGACCCCGCGGGCCGCGCCCGCCGCGCAGCCCGCGATCAGACACGGCAAATCCCGTCAGGACCGCGCACAGAACTGAGGCCCACACCTCGCAGAGGGTGTGGGCCTCAGTTCTGTGCGCGCACGTGCGCAAGACCCCCGCCCCGCGCGTCCGTGCCTCCGCGCCCCGTCCCCCGCCGTCTTGACGGCATCCCGCTCCCCCGGTACTCAGACAGCAAGGGATTCCCGACCCGGAGGTGGCGCATGGCGGCATCCGCCCGGCACGAGACACGCGCTCTGCTGCGCGCCCACCTCTCCGCTGCCTCCGGCTACCGCCATCTGACCCGGCACTGCCCCGTCTGCCACCAACTCCTGCGCCTCGCCCTGGAGCACGGCAGAGAGCCCACAGGAGGCCCCGAGAAGGACTACGGGGCACCGGAGGACGAAAGTCCCCCCACCACCTGACCGAAGGCGCCGAACGGCGACCCCAACTGCCGGGAGCCTGGGGGGAGCACGGCGGACACCGCAACGCGAATCCCCTCTAACCCAAGGGCCGCGCCAGCAACAAGTGTGCGAGTGTGTGACGGGTGTCACGGGACCAGTTTTAGAAACAGCGTTTCTTACACCCGCCCTACAACACCTCAATTTAATATGTGCAATTGCACTACCCCCAGGGCCCTCCTGGGCACTCCCGAAGATCCACCCGGGACCCCTCGGACGGACCTCCTCGACGACCCGTCGAGCACCCGCCCGCGCCCCGGCAGGAGACGCCGCCGGCACTCGATCAGGGACCCACAGGGCCGCCCACAAAGCCACGCGCCGTCCCCGGTGGACCGCCCCACCCGCACGGATCCGCGCATAAAAAAATCGCGCTGGACCCGGCGGAGTCCAGCGCGATCGACGACGCACCCTTGAAGCATGAGCAGGCGTGGGCCTGTTGGGGCAGGACCCGCGTCGTATGGAGCTATAGGTTGGGCGCGAAAAGGGCTGGGGGGCCCGGAACGCCCGGTTATTCAGTTGTTCAGGCCTCGCTGCGCTGCTGCGGAATGCCCGCGAGCAGTGCGCGGACCTCTGCCTCGCGGTAGCGGCGGTGCCCGCCGAGCGTGCGAATCGACGTGAGCTTGCCAGCCTTTGCCCAGCGCGTCACCGTCTTGGGGTCGACGCGGAACATCGTGGCGACCTCAGCCGGGGTCAGCAGCGGCTCGGCATCAGGGGTGCGAGCGGTCATGAGCGGCCTCCTCGGGAGAACCGAACCTTCTCGGTTCATTCCTCTAAATTCTGCACCTTGACCCGCGTTGCCCGAAATGGCGGACGCGGGTCGAGTCGGTTATAGGACGAACGGCTTGTCCTCGGCACTACAACTACACCATCCGTCCAGCCGCGTCGGCCAAACCGATGGAATTGCCCTCCCAGGTGTTCATCAGCGACGGAAGCCGATGGACCATGCCATAGCGGACAGTCACGCCACTGTGACGATCAGTCACAGTGGCGCCAGGAGTCACGAGACCCCCCATAGCGTGCAATGCTGAGATTTCCGGCTGAACGCGGACGAAAGCAGCCGGGCGGAGTCCTCCCCGGACTCCTTGTCCTATTTTGGCACGAGGAGGGGTGATGGGCGCAAGGGCGTAGTTAGTGCGGTCCATCACGCTTGGGGCAAAAGCCCGGATCGGGACCTACGTCCCCGCACACCCGTACGGTCAGTTCGCGAACTGCCGGTCCCGCACGGCACGCCAACGCTCCATCAGCCGCGCGTACGCCGCCTCGGCCCCGTCACCGTCACCGCGCCGCAGCGCCTCGATCCCCTCCGCCACGTCCGCAGCGGAATGATCACCATCCAGATCCTCCGCGGACAAGGCGTGCACCAGGCCGCCGTAGTCGAGTTCGACGAATGAACGCGGATGGAACTCTTCGAGCCAGCGCCCCACATCGACCAGACCGTCGATCAGCGGCCCCTCGTCCATCGTGTCCCGCAGCGTGCGAAGCCCCCGCGCCACCCGGCGCCGCGCCTGCACCATCGGCGTCCGGTAGCGCAGCACCGGCGCCTCCCCGTCCGCGTCCGCGGCCCCCTTGCCGTACTCGCGCTCCTCGTCCGAGACGAGCACGAACCAGTTCAGCGGGATCTGCCAGGTGGAGGTGCGGATCCAGGGGCGGGCGTCGGGGTTGCGGGCGAGCCAGCGCTCGTAGTCCGCGGCGGACTGCCGGCGCACCACCGGCGGGAGCACCGCGTCCAGCACCGGTGTCGGCAGGCGGGCCGGCAACTCGTCCAGCGCCTGCCAGCCGCGCAGCCGCGTGCGCCACGGACACACGCACACCACGCCGTCCGCCTCGATGACGAACGCGTCGTCGCTCTCGTGCACCGGCACGGGCACCGGTGGCGTCGGCAGCAAGTCGGCCAGCGAGCGGCGCAGTTCGTCCTGGTAGGAGGGGAGTTCGCGACGCTGCGCGTAGCGCTCCCAGTGGCTTCGCTCGGGCTCGGGGAACGCGGCGAGGGGCTCGTACACGCGCAGATACGACGCGTAGGGCACGGTCACCGAAGACACCTTGGGCACGGCTGCTCCCTCCCCCGGACTGCGCCTGGAAAACACTCCAAATCGTCCCATGGCCGAAGGTGAACGCACCTGGCCGGACACGCGCGTACTCCAGGAGAGGGTGATCCTCGGCACTGCGCATCTGGCGGCTCGGCGCAGGCTCTAGTCTCTTGCCCAACGGGACCCGCCACCCGTACGGGCACCGTCTCCAACCGCCGCTACTTACCCGGGAGTCACCACAGTGACCGACGTAACCGGCGCCCCTGCCGATGTTCTGCACACCCTGTTCCACTCGGAACAGGGCGGCCATGAGCAAGTAGTGCTCTGCCAGGACCGCGCCAGTGGCCTCAAGGCCGTCATCGCCCTCCACAACACCGCCCTGGGCCCCGCCCTCGGCGGCACCCGCTTCTACCCGTACGCGAACGAGGCGGAGGCCGTCGCCGACGCCCTGAACCTCTCGCGCGGGATGTCGTACAAGAACGCCATGGCCGGCCTCGACCACGGCGGCGGCAAGGCCGTGATCATCGGTGACCCCGAGACGATCAAGAGCGAGGAACTGCTGCTCGCCTACGGCCGCTTCGTCGCCTCGCTCGGCGGGCGCTACGTGACGGCGTGCGACGTCGGCACCTACGTCGCCGACATGGACGTCGTCGCGCGCGAGTGCCGCTGGACGACCGGGCGCTCCCCGGAGAACGGCGGCGCAGGCGACTCGTCCGTGCTCACCGCCTTCGGTGTCTTCCAGGGCATGCGGGCCTCCGCCCAGCACCTGTGGGGCGACCCGACGCTGCGCGGCCGCAAGGTCGGCGTCGCGGGCGTCGGCAAGGTCGGGCACCACCTCGTGGAGCACCTCCTCACGGACGGCGCCGAGGTCGTGATCACGGATGTGCGCGAGGAGTCCGTACGGCGGATTCAGGACAAGCACCCGTCCGTGCAGGCGGTGGCGGACACCGAGGCGCTCATCAGCACCGGGGGCCTCGACATCTACGCCCCGTGCGCTCTCGGCGGCGCGCTCGACGACGACTCCGTCCCGGTCCTCACGGCGAAGATCGTCTGCGGCGCGGCCAACAACCAGCTCGCCCACCCGGGCGTGGAGAAGGACCTCGCCGACCGCGGGATCCTCTACGCGCCCGACTACGTCGTGAACGCCGGCGGAGTGATCCAGGTCGCCGACGAGCTGCACGGCTTCGACTTCGACCGGTGCAAGGCCAAGGCGTCGAAGATCTTCGACACGACGCTGGCCATATTCGCGCGTGCGAAGGAGGACGGGATTCCGCCGGCCGCCGCGGCCGACAGGATCGCCGAGCAGCGCATGGCGGAGGCCCGCCGCCGCTGACGTTGAGGGTGCCCGGGAGCGACCCGCGGGCGGATACGGGAGACAAGACTCACGCCCATCGGCGGGTCGCTCGCCAAGAAGAGGTTAAAATCGCAGCTGACCAGCGAGGACAGGGCACCTTGCTGGTCCTGCGCCCAGGCGCGTCCTGCGGGCGACGTACCGTATGGCCGCGGGAGCAGGTACCGTGGAAGCCCTAAGGACGGGTCTCTCTGCGGAGAGCCCGTTCGAGATCATGAACGCGTGTCAAGACTCTGGGGCCGTCGAGCCCCGTCACCGAGGGGGTCGAGCCATGGGGCGCGGCCGGGCAAAGGCCAAGCAGACGAAGGTCGCCCGCCAGCTGAAGTACAGCAGCGGCGGGACTGACCTCTCGCGTCTGGCCAATGAGCTGGGCGCTTCGACCTCGAATCAGCCGCCGAATGGCGAGCCGTTCGAGGACGACGACGAGGAAGACGACCCGTACGCCCAGTACGCGGATCTGTATAACGACGACGAGGATGACGAGGACTCGGACGAGTCCGGTCCCTCGTCGCAGCGCCGCGGCGCTTGACCTCGCAGTCCTGCAGTCTGCAGTCCAGCAGTAGTTCTTCGCAGTTCTCGTTTTCGTAGCAACTGCACTTCACCCGGTCCGGGGTGGTCACACCGCCGGACCGGGTTTTGTGCTGCCCTGCGGGCCTTACTTGCTGTAGTCACCCGTGAGCGCCGCGCCCGTGGTGTGCTCGCCGCGCTCGGTGATCTCACCGGCGACCCACGAGTCCACGCCGCGGTCGGCGAGCGTCGCGAGCGCGGAGTCCACCGCGTCCTGGGGGACGATCGCCATCATGCCGACGCCCATGTTCAGCGTCTTCTCGAGCTCCAGGCGCTCCACGGCGCCGGCCTTGCCGACAAGGTCGAAGATCGCGCCGGGGGCCCACGTGGAGCGGTCCACGGTGGCGTGCAGGCCGTCCGGGATGACCCGGGCCAGGTTGGCCGCGAGGCCGCCGCCCGTGATGTGGCTGTACGCGTGGACGTCCGTGGTGCGGGTCAGCGCCAGGCAGTCCAGCGAGTAGATCTTGGTGGGCTCCAGAAGCTCCTCGCCGAGCGTGCGGCCGAGCTCCTCGATGTGCTGGTCGAGCTTCAGGTTCGCGCGGTCGAAGAGGACGTGGCGGACCAGCGAGTACCCGTTCGAGTGAAGGCCGGAGGACGCCATGGCGATCACCGCGTCACCCGTACGGATGCGATCCGGGCCGAGCAGCCGGTCGGCCTCCACGACGCCGGTGCCGGCGCCCGCGACGTCGAAGTCGTCCGGGCCTAGCAGGCCCGGGTGCTCCGCGGTCTCGCCGCCGACGAGGGAGCAGCCGGCGAGGACACAGCCCTCGGCGATGCCCTTCACGATGGCGGCGACACGCTCGGGGTGCACCTTGCCGACGCAGATGTAGTCGGTCATGAACAGCGGCTCGGCGCCGCACACCACGATGTCGTCCATGACCATCGCGACGAGGTCGTGACCGATGGTGTCGTACACGCCGAGGCGGCGGGCGATGTCGACCTTCGTGCCGACTCCGTCCGTGGCGGAGGCGAGCAGCGGACGCTCGTAACGCTTGAAGGCGGAGGCGTCGAAGAGGCCGGCGAATCCGCCGAGACCGCCGAGGCCGGCGACCTCGGGGCGCTGCGTCTTCTTCACCCACTCCTTCATCAGTTCGACGGCGCGGTCGCCCGCTTCGATGTCGACGCCCGCGGACGCATAGCTGGCACCAGGTGTCTCAGACATGGCTTGAGAACTTTCGTGTCGTACGACGGGGGTCTTACGGGCGACGGAGGGCGTCGGTGGCGGCGGTGTTCGCCGGTCCTGCCGCGAGCTCGGTCTCCAGGAGCTGCTTGCCGAGCAGCTCGGGGTCGGGGAGATCCATCGGGTACTCGCCGTCGAAGCAGGCGCGGCAGAGGTTCGGCTTGTCGATGGTCGTGGCCTCGATCATGCCGTCGATGGAGATGTAGGAGAGGGAGTCGGCGCCCAGGGACTTGCCGATCTCGTCGATCGACATGCCGTTGGCGATCAGCTCGGCGCGCGTCGCGAAGTCGATGCCGAAGAAGCAGGGCCACTTCACGGGGGGAGAGGAGATCCGGATGTGGATCTCGGCCGCGCCCGCTTCGCGGAGCATGCGGACCAGGGCGCGCTGGGTGTTGCCGCGCACGATCGAGTCGTCGACGACGACCAGCCGCTTGCCCTTGATGACTTCCTTGAGCGGGTTGAGCTTCAGCCGGATACCGAGCTGCCGGATGGTCTGCGAGGGCTGGATGAAGGTCCGGCCGACGTACGCGTTCTTGACCAGTCCCGCGCCGAACGGAATGCCGGAGGCCTCCGCGTAACCGATCGCGGCGGGGGTGCCCGATTCCGGCGTCGCTATGACCAGGTCGGCCTCGACCGGTGCTTCCTTGGCGAGTTTGCGGCCCATCTCCACACGGGAGAGGTACACGTTCCGCCCGGCGATGTCGGTGTCGGGGCGGGCCAGGTACACGTACTCGAAGACACAGCCCTTGGGCTTCGCTTCTGCGAATCGGGAGGTGCGCAGGCCGTTCTCGTCGATGGCGACGAACTCGCCCGGCTCGATCTCGCGCACGTAGCTGGCGCCGCAGATGTCGAGCGCGGCGGACTCGGAGGCGACGACCCAGCCGCGCTCCAGCCGGCCGAGGACCAGCGGGCGGATGCCCTGCGGGTCACGGGCCGCGTAGAGGGTGTGCTCGTCCATGAAGACGAGGGAGAAGGCGCCCCGAACATCCGGAAGGATCTTGGCGGCGGCGTCCTCGATGGTCAGCGGCTTGCCGTCGTCGTCGACCTGGCCCGCGAGGAGCGCGGTGACGAGGTCGGTGTCGTTGGTCGCCGCGAGCTGGGTGTTGCGGCCGTTCTCCTTGGGGAGGGCCGCAACCATCTCGGCGAGCTGCGCCGTGTTGACCAGGTTGCCGTTGTGGCCGAGCGCGATCGAGCCGTGCGCGGTGGCACGGAACGTCGGCTGGGCGTTCTCCCACACGGAGGCGCCGGTGGTCGAGTAGCGGGCGTGACCGACCGCGATATGACCTTGGAGCGAACTGAGGGAGGTCTCGTCGAAGACCTGGGACACGAGGCCCATGTCCTTGAAGACGAGAATCTGGGAGCCGTTGCTCACCGCGATTCCCGCGGATTCCTGACCTCGATGCTGGAGGGCGTAGAGCCCGAAGTAAGTCAGCTTGGCGACCTCTTCACCGGGAGCCCAGACACCGAAGACGCCACAAGCGTCCTGGGGGCCTTTCTCGCCGGGGAGCAGATCATGATTGAGTCGACCGTCACCACGTGGCACGCCACCGAGTGTAGGCGAGATCGACCACTGGTCCGAATTGGCGAACGTGATCACGCGCCTGGTCGAGCCGCTTGCGCCCGCCCCTGGGGCAGTGGCCCGGGGACGCTTCGCCCCTCACCGACCCACTTGCGCCCGCCCTGCCCCTTCGGCGCGATCACCGCGCTGACCTGGTTCTTCGTGTGCTACGGGCAGTGCCGGGCGGGCTCGAGGGCGGCGTCGGAGGCGCGTGCGGGGCGGTGGGAGTCGGTGGGGGCGGCGCCGGGCGCGACGGCGGGTGCGAGTGTGACGGAATTCGCTGCGGAGGTGCGGGGGGGCGGGGACGGAGGCCGGGGCCGGGGATGGAGGAGCCGGCGGCCGAGAGCCGGGCACCAGGCAGAGGGGAGCCAGGGACCGAGGGCCGGGCACCAGGTGGAGGGGAGCCGGCGGCCGAGAGCCGGGCACCAGGCAGAGGGGAGCCAGGGACCGGGAGCCGGCACCAGGCAGGTGGCCGGGCACCAGGCAGAGGGGAGCCAGGGACCGAGGGCCCCGTGGTGCTGTCCGGTCAGTCGCGGCCGGCTCCCGCCGCGGCGCCGGTTCCGTCGGGGGCCGTCAGCGTGAGCGTGCGGCCCTGGATCTCGTACGACAGCTTCTGGGCGAAGAGCTTCAGGAGGGCGCGTTCGGTGTCCATGCGTGGGCCCTGGCAGAGCACGCGGGTCGTGACGGGCCTGCCGAGCGTGAGGTGGCCGTCGCCGAACTCGGCCTTCGCGCGGAAGCGGTTGCAGCCGAGGCTGCCGGTGGCGGTGCCGTCCTCGCCCGCCTTGCTCCCCTTTTCGAAGGTCATCCTGGCCCGGCCCGCCACCTCCTTCGGCAGTGAGGTCGCGACGTCGTCGGAGATCAGGCTCGTGACGGTCCACTCGGTGCCGGTCAGCGGGGCCGGACGCTCCTTGACCAGGGCGATCGTGTCGCCGTCGTCGGTGGTGAGGGTGAGGTGGTCACCGTCGGTCCTGGCCTTGTTGCTGCCGCCGATGGCCCGGCTGAAGGTCTTCTCGAAGTCCCGCTGCTTCTTGTCCGTGCACATCGACATCGTCACGGTGCTCCTGCCGATACGGATCGTGTCGCCGTCGATCTCGGCCTCCGCGTCGAAGCTGTTGCAGCCGTTGTAGCCGCGCGCCCGGTCCTCCGAGGGGAACTCCACGTACGCGCTCTCGGGGGCCTGTGCGGTGGCGCCGTCGACGGTGACGCTCTCGACGTTCCAGCGGACCCCGGTGACGGGCGCACCCCCGACGGACACGGTCTGTGATCCGCACGCCGCGACGGCCGCGAGGGGGAGGAGCGCGGCCAGGACGGTGAGGTTCCGGGATTGCGTGTGCATGGCGCTTGGACGGGTCGGGTGGGCGGATCGGTTCCCCCCGGTCACGAGAGCTAGCCCATCAGGGGCAGCAGCTTGCTGAGATCGGCCCGTTCGCCGCTCGCGCTGACCTTCGCGTCGTCCAGGGCGGCGCCCCACCCGACGCGTCCGGTGGCGAGGCGGATCCAGGTGAGCGGGTCCGTCTCGACGACGTTCGGCGGGGTGCCGCGGGTGTGGCGGGGGCCCTCGACGCACTGGACGACGGCGAACGGCGGGATCCGCACCTCGGTCGACGCGCCGGGCGCCTTCACGGCGAGGGCGTCGGCGAGCAACCGGGTGCAGGCGGCGAGCGCCTGACGGTCGTACGGGACGCCGAGGCCGGGCAGCGCGTCGTTCAGGTCGTCGGTGTGGACGACGAGTTCGACGGTACGGGTGACGAGGAAGTCGGCGAGGGTCATGGCGCCGAAGCGGGTGGGGATCAGGCGGGTGTCGGGGGCCTCGGCCAGGGCCTCCTCGATACGGGCCGTGGTACGCGCGAAGAGCTCCGCCGGCTGCGCGCTCGCGGCGAGTTCACGGGTGCCGCCGGCGATGGCGTCGGACTCGGTCGCGGTGCCCGACGGCCAGTCCAGGAGCGGGAGTTCATGCGTGGCCGGCTCCGGCATCTCCAGCCCCCTGGCCACCGCGCCGACCGCCATCGTGACGTGCGCCGCCAACTCCCTGACGGTCCAGTCGCCGAGCCGGGTCGGGGCGCTGAGCTGGTCTCCCGTGAGGCCCGCCACCGCTTCCCGTACGTGCGCGAACTGCGCGAGGACGGCCGTACGGATCTTGGCGGAGTCATAGGAGCGGGCGCGCTTCTTGGCCGGTGACATGGGGCGAGCCTATGCCTTGTGCGCCAGGCCCATGCCGTACGGACGAAAGGCCCCACCCCGGCAGTTCACAGCCCGGGTGGGGCCTACGCGCGTACGGAACCCGTACAGGAACGATCGTCAGGCCAGCAGTGCCGGGATCGTTGCCTCGTGGGCCTCTCGGAGGGCCGTGAGGGGGAGGGTGAACTCGCCCTGGAGTTCCACCGCGTCGCCGTCGACCACGCCGATGCGGGTGGCCGGAAGGCCGCGTGCGCCGCACATGTCGGTGAAGCGCAGCTCCTCGCTCCGCGGGACGGCGACGACCGCGCGGCCCGCCGACTCGGAGAACAGGAACGTGAACGCGTCCAGGCCGTCGGGCACGATGAGCCGCGCGCCCTTGTCGCCGAGCATCGCCGACTCGACCACGGCCTGGATCAGGCCGCCGTCGGACAGGTCGTGCGCGGCGTCGACCATGCCGTCGCGGGACGCCGAGATCAGGATGTCGGCGAGCAGCCGCTCCCGCTCCAGGTCGACCTTCGGGGGCAGACCACCGAGGTGGTCGTGGACGACCTGCGACCAGGCCGAACCGCCGAACTCCTCGCGGGTGTCGCCGAGCAGGTAGAGGAGCTGGCCCTCTTCCCTGAAGGCGACCGGCGTGCGGCGGGCGACATCGTCGATGACGCCGAGCACGGCCACGACGGGCGTCGGGTGGATCGCCGCCTCGCCGGTCTGGTTGTACAGCGAGACGTTTCCGCCGGTCACCGGGGTGCCGAGGATCTGGCAGGCGTCGGCGAGACCGCGGATGGCCTCGACGAACTGCCACATGACGTCCGGGTCCTCGGGCGAACCGAAGTTCAGGCAGTCGGAGATCGCGAGCGGCTTGGCGCCGGTCGTCGCGACGTTCCGGTACGCCTCGGCGAGGGCGAGCTGCGCGCCGTGGTACGGGTCGAGCTTCGCGTAACGGCCGTTGCCGTCGGTCGCGATGGCGACGCCGAGCCCCGACTCCTCGTCGATGCGGATCATGCCCGAGTCCTCGGGCTGCGCGAGGACGGTGTTGCCCTGCACGAAGTGGTCGTACTGCGAGGTGATCCACTTCTTCGACGCCTGGTTCGGCGACGCGACCAGCTTCAGGACCTGGTCCTTCAGCTCCTCCTTGGAGGCGGGCCGCGGCAGCTTGTTCGCGTCGTCGGCCTGGAGCGCGTCCTGCCACGCGGGGCGGGCGTACGGGCGCTCGTAGGTCGGGCCCTCGTGGGCGACCGTGCGCGGGTCGACGTCGACGATCTTCTCGCCGTGCCAGAAGATCTCCAGGCGGTCGCCGTCGGTGACCTCACCGATGACGGTGGCGATGACGTCCCACTTCTCGCAGATCTCGAGGAAGCGGGCGACCTTCTCCGGCTCGACGACCGCGCACATGCGCTCCTGCGACTCGCTCATGAGGATTTCCTCGGGCGAGAGCGTGGAGTCGCGCAGCGGTACGTCGTCCAGCTCGACGCGCATGCCGCCCGAGCCGTTGGACGCCAGCTCGCTGGTGGCGCAGGAGATGCCGGCGGCACCGAGGTCCTGGATGCCGACGACGAGCTTCTCGGCGAACGCCTCCAGGGTGCACTCGATGAGGAGCTTCTCCTGGAAGGGGTCACCGACCTGGACGGCGGGACGCTTCGAGGGCTTCGCGTCGTCGAAGGTCTCGGAGGCCAGGATGGAGGCGCCGCCGATGCCGTCGCCGCCCGTCCGGGCCCCGTACATGATGACCTTGTTGCCCGGGCCCGACGCCTTCGCGAGGTGGATGTCCTCGTGCCGCATGACACCGATGGCGCCCGCGTTGACCAGCGGGTTGCCCTGGTAGCAGGCGTCGAACACGACCTCGCCGCCGATGTTCGGCAGGCCCAGGCAGTTGCCGTAGCCGCCGATGCCGGCGACGACGCCCGGCAGCACACGCTTGGTGTCGGGGTGGTCGGCCGCGCCGAAGCGCAGCGGGTCGACGACCGCGACCGGGCGCGCGCCCATGGCGATGATGTCGCGCACGATGCCGCCGACGCCGGTGGCCGCGCCCTGGTAGGGCTCGACGTACGACGGGTGGTTGTGCGACTCGACCTTGAAGGTGACGGCGTAGCCCTGGCCGACGTCCACGACACCGGCGTTCTCACCGATGCCGACGAGCAGCGCGTCGGACTGCGGAGCCTTCTCGCCGAACTGGCGGAGGTGGATCTTGGACGACTTGTACGAGCAGTGCTCGGACCACATCACGGAGTACATGGCGAGCTCGGCGCCGGTCGGGCGGCGGCCGAGGATCTCCACGACGCGCTCGTACTCGTCCTTCTTCAGGCCGAGTTCGGCCCAGGGGAGCTCGACGTCGGGGGTCTTTGCGGCGTTCTCAACGGTGTCGAGGCTCATGAGGCGGCGACCAGCTTCTTGAGGATCGAGGTGAAGAAGGGGAGGCCGTCGGTGCGACCGGAGCCGACGAGCGGCTCGACGGCGTGCTCCGGGTGCGGCATCAGACCGACGACGTTGCCCGCCTCGTTCGTGATGCCGGCGATGTCGCGGAGCGAACCGTTCGGGTTGAAGCCGACGTAACGCAAGGCGACGCGGCCCTCCGCCTCCAGCATGTCCAGCGTGTGCTCGTCGGCGACGTAGCGGCCGTCCATGTTCTTCAGCGGGATGTGGATCTCCTGGCCGGCCGTGTAGTCGGCGGTCCAGGCGGTGTCCGTGTTCTCCACGCGCAGCTTCTGGTCACGGCAGATGAAGTGCAGATGGTCGTTGCCGAGCATCGCGCCGGGGAGCAGGTGCGCCTCGGTGAGGACCTGGAAGCCATTGCAGATACCGAGAACGGGAAGACCCGCCTTGGCCTGGTCGACGACGCTCTCCATCACCGGGGAGAACCGGGAGATGGCACCCGCCCGCAGATAGTCGCCGTAGGAGAATCCACCGGGCAGGACGACCGCGTCGACCTGCTTCAGATCCTTGTCCTTGTGCCAGAGGGCTACGGGTTCCGCGCCGGCGAGTCGGATCGCGCGCTGCGTGTCCCGGTCGTCGAGGGAACCGGGAAAGGTGACGACTCCAATACGAGCGGTCACTTTTCTGCCCCCACCGCGGGTTCTTCCACCTTCACGGTGAAGTTCTCGATCACGGTGTTGGCGAGGAACGTGTCGGCCAACTCATGGATACGGGCGAGGACCGCATCGTCGACGGGCCCGTCAACCTCGAGTTCGAATCGCTTTCCCTGACGTACGTCGGAGATGCCCTCGAAACCGAGGCGCGGCAGTGCACGCTGCACCGCCTGGCCCTGGGGGTCGAGGATCTCCGGCTTGAGCATGACGTCGACTACGACGCGTGCCACTGGCACTCCCGGTGTGTGGTGCTGAGCAGGTCCCTTCAGACTACCCGGACAAAATTTCTACTCGCGTAGACCGTAGGAAGCTACGAGAGCCGGATCACGTTACTGCAACAGCACGGTGACCCCGTGGAAAATCGGGGGAAAGATTTCGGAGACCCATTGCCTCCGGACACGCGGGGGGATTTAGTCGGTCTTCACAATGCAATGCCAGGCAAGGTAAAAAGGAAATAGCGAAAGCGGTCAGTTCGCCTCTGCTTTGCCCCATAACAGCCGGACAGTCGACATCGGCGCACGTCAAGGTGCAGATGTCGCACGAAGGGACCGATATTCGTGGCGCAGCGTGTCGTGGTCACTCTCTCCGACGACATCGACGGCGGAGATGCCGCAGAAACGGTCGTGTTCGGTCTCGACGGCAAGTCGTACGAGATCGACCTGAATCCAGCCAATGCCAAGAAACTGCGCACGGCCCTGGCCCCCTTCCTCCAGGCCGGCCGCAAGCAGACCGGCTCGGGCAAGGGCGCCTCGGGGAAGACCGTCCGGAGCTTCAAGCACACCGCGGTGTCCGCCGACCCGGCGGCCGTCCGCGCCTGGGCGCGCTCGCACAAGATGGACGTCCCGCCGCGCGGCCGCATCCCCAAGCGGGTCTACGAGGCGTTCGAGGCGGCCAACTGACCCCCTCCGGCAGCCCGCAGAGCAGCGGACTTGCGCTCCACCCCTGTTGATCAGCTAAAGTCTGGAGCACGCCGAGGGGCAAGGCCGAAAGGCCGGACCTCACGGAGGCTTGCGGGTGTAGTTCAGTAGTAGAACATCCCCCTTCCAGGGGGAAGGCGCAGTGTGCAATTCCTGTCACCCGCTCTGCACCGCGTACCGATCACTCTCCGGAGTGCGGTAGGCTGGTGCTCGCGCCGATCGATGAGAGTCGATCGGAGGCAGTGCGAACGTAGCTCAGTTGGTAGAGCGCAACCTTGCCAAGGTTGAGGTCGCGAGTTCGAACCTCGTCGTTCGCTCCAGTTGAAGGCCCCGGTCCATCGGACCGGGGCCTTCTGCATGTCCGCCTCTCGTCCCACCGCTCATGTCCGCGACCCGCTCTGACATTTGTCATGCGGTCCGGTGACAGCGCGCACTGCTCCTCGCCCCGGCGCCGGGAGAGGCTCGGAGCATGGAAACGAACGAGCGCGTGATCGACGTCACCGATCTGCGACGCGTGTACGGGGGCTCGTACGAGGCGGTGCGCGGAGTGACCTTCTCCGTCGCCCGCGGAGAACTCTTCGCCCTCCTCGGCACCAACGGCGCGGGCAAGACCTCCACCGTCGAACTTCTCGAAGGACTCGCCGTCCCGGCCGGCGGCCGGGTACGGGTCCTCGGGCACGACCCGTACACGGAACGCGACCTGGTCAGGCCGCGCGTCGGGGTCATGCTCCAGGAAGGCGGCTTTCCGTCCGAGCTGACCGTCGCCGAGGCCGTGCGGATGTGGGGCGGCTGCACGAGCGGCGCCCGGCCCGCCGGTGAGGCCCTCGAGCTCGTCGGGCTCGAACGGCGGTCCCGGGTCCGTGTGAAGCAGCTGTCCGGCGGCGAGAAGCGGCGCCTCGACCTGGCGCTCGCACTGCTCGGCCGGCCCGAGGTCCTCTTCCTCGACGAGCCGACCACCGGCCTCGACGCCGAGGGGCGGCGCGCGACCTGGGACCTGGTGCGCGAGCTGCGCGCCGAGGGCACCACCGTGCTGCTGACCACCCACTACCTCGAAGAGGCCGAGGAGCTCGCCGACCGGCTCGCCATCCTCCACGAGGGGCGGATCGCCGCCGAGGGACGGGTCGACGAGGTCGTCGCCGCCCAGCCCTCGCACATCTCCTTCGAACTGCCCGAGGGCTACTTCCCCGGCGACCTCCCGCCGCTCGCCGAGCTCGGCGTGAGCGGCCACGAGACGGACGGCCGCACCATCCGGCTGCGGACGGACGAGCTCCAACGGGCCGCCACCGGGCTCCTGTTGTGGGCCAGGGACGCCCGGGTCGAGCTGCGGGGGCTCGACGTGCGCAGCGCGTCCCTCGAAGAGGCGTTCCTACGGATCGCGCAGGACGCGCGTACGGAAACCATGGCCGGCACGGAGAACAGGGACGAGGTGGCGGCGCGATGAGCGCGGTCGTGACGGACAGGACGAAGCCCGGGGCCGCGGCCGGCACGACGGCCGCCGGGCGGATGCGGGCGCTCGCCCGCGCGGAGCTGACGCTGATCGGGCGCAGCAAGGGCACGCTCTTCACCGCGGTGTTCGTGCCGCTGGTGCTGCCCTTCAGCGTGCGCTCGTCGATCGACAGCATGGACCTCAAGGGCGCGGGGCTCACCGTCGGCTCGGTGCTGCTGCCGTCCGCGATCGGCTTCTCCCTCCTCTTCGCCGTCTACAGCGCGCTGGTCGGCGTCTACGCGGCCCGGCGCGAGGAACTCGTCCTCAAGAGGCTGCGCACCGGCGAGCTGCGGGACGCGGAGATCCTCGCCGGCGCCGCCGTGCCCTCCGTCGCCATCGGCCTCGCCCAGAGCCTCGTACTAGTCGCCGCCTGCACGGCGTTCCTCGGCGTGGGAGCTCCGCAGGCGCCCTATTACGCCGTACTCGGGCTGCTGCTGGGCCTGGTGATGTGGCCCGCGCTCGCCGCCGTCACCGCGAGTTTCAGCAAGAGCGTCGAGAGCGCGCAGGTCGCGGCCATGCCGCTGCTGCTCCTGTCGATGCTCGGCTCCGGCACCGTCGTGCCCCTCGAACTCATGCCGGACCGCCTCGCGTCCGTATGCGAACTGCTGCCCCTCACACCGGTGATCACCCTGGTGCGGGGCGGCTGGACCGGGGACCTCTCCGCGTACGACGCCCTGGGCGCCGTCGCCACGGCTGTGGCCTGGACCGTCCTCGCCGTGTTTGCTGTACGACGGTGGTTCCGCTGGGAACCACGGCGTTGATCCGACGGAGCGGGGACATGAGGCGGCCTGACGCGTGGTGGCGGGGGAAGAGCACCCCGGCGAAGGTGGAGACGTACACACGGTGGTCTCTGCAGTCCTTCGGGCTCGTCGAGATCTTCTGGCTCGGCCCGCTCGCCTTCGGTGAGGTGCCGGCCGCGCTCGCCTGGACCCTGCTCCTGGCGCTCTGCGCGCACGCCGTGCTCGGCGCGGTCACCACGTCCAAGGCGCTCGACTGGACGCGCGGCCGGCGCGAGCAGCCGGTCCGCCTGGTCGTCGCGTACGGGGTCGCCACCGCCGTGATCTCCGTCGGGACGCTCGGCGTGATGATGCGGGTGCCCGCGGACGAGGAGGCGGGCACGCGCACGGCGCTCGTCCTCTTCGTCGGCATCCTCATGGTCGGCGCGGGCTGTGCCACGCCCGGGCTGCGCACCCGCAGGCGGGTGGTCGGGGCGGCGCTCGGCGCGTCCCTCGGTGCCGGGGTGGCGTCCGTGCCGTCCGGGCTGCCCGCGCCCGCCGCCCTCATCACGGCGGCCACCGTGCTGTTCACCACCGCGATCTTCGCGCTGACCGCGGGGTTCTCCGTCTGGCTGCTGAACGCCGTCCACGAACTCGACGAGGCCCGCGAAACCAGGGCGCGGCTCGCCGTCGCCGAGGAACGGCTGCGGTTCGGGCGCGATCTCCATGACGTGATGGGTCGGAATCTCGCCGTGATCGCGCTCAAGAGCGAGCTCGCGGTGCAGCTCACGCGGCGCGGGCGCCCCGAGGCCATGGACCAGATGACCGAGGTCCAGCGCATCGCCCAGGAGTCCCAGAAGGAAGTACGCGAGGTCGTACGCGGCTACCGCGAGGCCGACCTGTCTGCCGAACTGGCGGGAGCGCAGGGCGTGTTGACGGCGGCGGGGATCTCCTGCGACGTGGCGGGCCCGGCCGCCGAGCTGCCCGGCCCCGTGCAGTCCGCCCTCGGCTGGGTCGTGCGCGAGGCGACCACGAACGTCCTGCGGCACGGGGACGCCCGGCGCTGCGACATAGGCGTACGGGTGGGGCCGGACGCGGTGGTCCTGAGCGTGGAGAACGACGGGGCCGGGACCCCGGGGGCCCTGAGCGGCGGATCCGGGCTCGCGGGGCTGAGGGAGCGCCTCGCCGAGGTCGCCGGGACGCTGGAGGCGGGTGTGGTGCCGGATACGGACGGCGTGTTCCGGGTGGTGGCCGAGGTGCCGCTGGCCGGGCGCACCGTGGGAGAGCGGCGCGACGCCGCGTACGAAAGGAGCGCCGGGTGACCGTGCGCGTGCTGCTCGCCGATGACGAGCACCTCATTCGCGGGGCGCTCGCCGCGCTGCTCGGTCTCGAGGACGATCTCGTCGTCGTCGCCGAGGCCGCCACCGGACCCGAGGCGCTGGCCATGGCGCGGGCGCACCGGCCCGATGTGGCCGTGCTCGATCTGGAGATGCCGGGCGCCGACGGTGTGAAGGTCGCCACAGCGCTGCGCGGTGAACTGCCCGCGTGCCGGGTCATGATCGTGACCAGCCATGGGCGTCCCGGGCATCTGAAGCGAGCCCTGTCCGCCGGGGTGCGCGGGTTCGTGCCGAAGACCGTGAGCGCCCAGCGGCTCGCCGAGATCATTCGGACCGTGCACGCGGGAAACCGTTATGTGGACCCGGAGTTGGCGGCCGACGCGATCGCCGCGGGCGACTCCCCGCTGACCGCGCGCGAGGCCGAGGTGCTCGAATTCGCCGCCGACGGGGCGCCCGTCGCGGAGATCGCCGAGCGCGCCGCGCTCTCGCAGGGGACCGTACGGAACTATCTGTCGTCCGCCGTCTCGAAGCTCGGCGCCGAGAACCGTCACTCGGCGGTGCGGCTCGCGCGGGAGCGAGGTTGGGTATAGTTGCTCTCGCGCCACGGCGCAGTGCGAACGTAGCTCAGTTGGTAGAGCGCAACCTTGCCAAGGTTGAGGTCGCGAGTTCGAACCTCGTCGTTCGCTCCACAGAAAGCCCCCGGCACCTCAGGTGCCGGGGGCTTTCGCGTGTCGTGCGCGCCGTCGCTACCAGCTGACGCCGGTCAGGCGCTCGTACGCCTCGATGTACTTGGCGCGCGTCGCGTCCACGATCTGCTGCGGCAGCGCGGGCGGCGGCTGCTCGCTCTTGCGGTCCCAGCCCGAGTCGGGGCCCGTCAGCCAGTTCCGCACGTACTGCTTGTCGAACGACGGCTGCGCGTGACCCGGCTCCCACTCGGCCGCGGGCCAGAAGCGGGACGAGTCCGGGGTGAGGACCTCGTCGCCGAGGATCAGCGTCTCGCCGTCGAAGCCGAACTCGAACTTGGTGTCCGCGAGGATCACGCCGCGCTCACGCGCGATGTCCCGGGCCCGGCCGTAGACGGCGAGCGTCATCCGGCGCAGCTCGGCTGCGGTCTCCGCGCCGACCTGGTGGGCCACCTCCTCGTACGACACGTTCTCGTCGTGCTCGCCGACCTCGGCCTTCGTGGCGGGCGTGAAGATCGGGGCGGGCAGCTCGGAGCCGTCGGTCAGGCCCTCGGGCAGGGCGAGGCCGCAGACCGTGCGCGAGTCGTCGTACTCGACGAGGCCGGAGCCCGTGAGATAGCCGCGGGCCACGCACTCGACGGGGACCATGCGCAGCGACTTGCAGATGAGGGTGCGGCCCTGCCAGTCGGCGGGGGCGCCGGGCGGCAGCTCGGTCGACAGGACGTGGTTGGGGACCAGGTCGGAGAGCTGGTCGAACCACCACAGCGACAGCTGCGTGAGCACGCGGCCCTTGTCGGGGATGGGGGTGGGCAGCACCCAGTCATAGGCGGACATGCGGTCGGAGGCGACCATCACGAGGTCGCCCGCCTCGTTCCGGTACAGGTCCCGCACCTTGCCGGTGTGGAGGTGTACCAGGCCCGGCACCTGCTGGGGTTCGGGCTTTTCGACGAATCCGGACACGGTTCCTCCCCGTGGATATGTACGAGTGCACCTGATTCTCGCTCATTCGGGGATGAGTTTTGGCCACGGGTCCGGCGGGTGCGGCAGCGACGGGTCAGTCGCGTTTGCAGATCCGGTCGAGGAGGTTGGCCGTCGCGCGCTGGATCCTCGGGTCGACGTGGCCGGGGCGGTCGAGCGCCGGGGACCAGGCGAACGTGCCGGACGCGAAGACCAGCGATCCGGACGGCGCCCGGTACAGCGACGTCTCCTGGTGGCGCTGTGCGCGCTCGCTGTCACGGTAGGGCGAGTGGGCGAGCAGGATGCGGTCCTCGTGCTCGGGCAGCGCCGTGCGCGGGAAGTAGCGGTCGGCCTCGCCCGCGACCAAGCCGTCGATCTCGTCGCCCTCGTGCGCCCCGGAGGCCTCCCACAGCCAGTGGTCCGCGTTCCGCACGACGAGGGGGTGCGGCTCGGGGACCCGGCCCGCGTACTGGATGCCCATGAGCTGCTGCTCGGGACGGTCGATCTCGCGCCACAGGGCGGACTTCCCCGGTGCCCTGCGCTTGTGGCAGGTGAGCAGCCGGTCCGGCACACCGGACGGGGACGGTCCCAACTCCACCTGCCAGTACATGGTGTTGGCGGAGAGGAACACGAGCGAGGTGCCGTGCTCGCGGGCCACTTCGGTGGTACGGCGCATCGGCGTCGACCAGTACTCGTCGTGGCCGGGGAAGACGAGGCCCCGGTAGCGGGTCGGGTCGACGCGGCCCGCGTGCAGGTCGCGGGCGTCGGCGTACGCGAGGTCGTAGCCGTATCGCTCGGCCCAGCGGATGAAGTCGTAGGCGTGGCCGACGTGCAGGGGGAGGCCCGCCCCGGCGTACGGGCGGTCGAAGGAGACCGTCGTCGCGGCGTCGCCCTCGCCGAGCAGCCGCCCTTCCTCGTCCCACGCGTGGTAGAGACTCGCGCCCGTGTGCCCGTCCTCGGGGTACAGGTTGTACGCCTGCCAGGTCACGTCCGGCAGGAGCAGGAGGAGGTCGGCGGGGCGGCTGTCGCGGACCGTGAAGGGGACGTGCGAGCGGTAGCCGTCGACGGTGGTGAGGACGGCCACGTACGCCCCCACGTTCCAGAACGACGGGATCTGCAGGCGCCAGGACAGCCACCAGTGGTGGCAGGAGACCGTGCGGTCCGCGGTGAGCGGGGGCGGCTGGACGATGCCGGAGAGCCGCGGGCTGGTGATGATCTTGCTGGCGCCGTCGCCGCCGTAGTGGCCGATGCGGTAGATGTCGACGCTGAACTGCTGGGGCGGGTCCACCGTGATGTGGAAGTCGATCGCCTCGCCGGGCGCGGCCGCTCCGGTCGACGTGAAGCCCTTGATCTGGCGGTGCACGTCGTCGGCCATGCGGGGGCCGCCGGTGCGGGGGCTCGGGATGCTGGTCGCGATGTTGCTCGCACCGGGCTGGGGGACGTGGTCGACGTACCAGGGGACCACCTGGCCCGTGTCGTCGAAGTAGTGCTCGCTGCCGCGCAGCCACGGCAGGGGGCCCTGGCCGAAGGGATCGCTCACGGCGTGGGCGAGCGCGCCGGACTCCCAGCGGCGGATGGTGCGCGGCGACCCCGCGCGTTCCGGCCGTCCGGCCTTCGGCCCCTCCCGTTCCGGCCCCATGCCCGCTTCCCTCCCTCGCTCCCCCGAGCCCTCGTTGCGCTCCGTCTGTCAGCGACCGGCCCCAGCACATCACATTACGCACGCACTCCGTCACCGTTCGTCGCGAATTGACGTGAACGGAACGTGGACCTCCGGAGGTTCGGGGTCGGGCGGTACGGGCGCGAGGGGCGCGGGGTGCGGGTGTGCCGCGACTGCTGTCGGGGCCCACACCTGCCTACACCAGTCGGACCGGCTTCTCGGGGCGGATGCCGAGGCGGGTGAGCCAGGCGCGCAGGGGCTCCGGGTCTCCCTCTTCCACGAGGCTCAGGACCCGCGGGGTCAGGTCCTTGGCGCGCTCGCCGTCGACCAGGAGCGAGGGGCCGTCCAGCCAGTCGAGTCCGGGGGCGGCTCCGGCCGTGTCCACGGCGGCGCAGCACACCATCGCCGTGACGTGGTCGGCCACCAACTCACGTCCCGTACGTGGCGGTTGGAGCGGGAAGAGCGGGAGCATGCCCTCGTCCCACAGCGCACCGTCGGGCCCCTGCCCGGCGGCGGGCACGGGCGGGGCCGGCCGCTCACTCTCCTCGCGGGCCGACTCGGCACTCAGGCCGGCGGCGAGCAGAGCGGTGGGGGTGTCCTCGCGGTCCTCGGCATCTTCGAGGTCCGCGGCGTCTTCGAGATCCTCGGGGGCGGCGGAGTCGTCGTCGGGGGAGACGGTGGGGTCGGTGTCGGCGGCGACGGTGGGGTCCTCGGCGGGGACGGTGGGATCTTCCGGGTCTACGGGGGCTACGGGGTCTGCTGGGGCCACGGATCCCCCGGCGCGCGTCGCCGTGGCGAGGTGGTCCATCACCCGGGCGAGTGTCGGGCCCTCCGGGTCGGGGGACGCGGGGTCCACGGAGCCGCGTACGCCCAGTGCGTCGAGGACGCGGTGGAGGCGTGCCGCGTCCATGCGCCACTTGCGGTCCACGACCTCGTCCGGATACTCCTGCCAGTCGACCGGCGCCCAGTCGGGGCCCGGCTCGGCGGGGCCTCCGTGGAACAGCCGGGCCGCGAGCAGCGACGCCGCCTCGTCCACCGTGCCCGGCTCCTCCAGCAGATCGCAGGCGGGCCGCTCCCCGAGCCGGGAGGCGAAGCCCTCGGCGAGACGGTCGCGCCGGGACAGCTCGGTGAGGGCGGCGACGACGCCCACGTCCAGCCGAGAGGGCCAGCGCCCCATGCGCCAGGCGGGCAGCGCGACCCGGGTGAGGAGCCGGTCCCAGCCCGCGTACGCCAGGCCCACCTGCTCCTGGGCGACGATCCGCACGCCGTAGTCCACCGTCTGTGCGCGCTCGGCGGCGGCCGCGGCGACCCCGCGCTCCATCTCGCCCGCGTGGCCCCGGCAGCTGCGAAGGAGCAGGCGCACGACCCAGCCGACGCAACCGAGGACCGCCCGCCCCAGAGGCCCGCGACCGGGCACCGCGGCGACGGCGACCGCCGCGTCCAGGCCGCGCACGAAGCGACGCGCGGCCGCTATGTCCGGGTGCGCCGACGGCCCCGTACCGGCGACGACCGGGGCGAGCACAGCACGCAGCTCGCCCACACGCATCCACCACAGGAAGGGGGAGCCGATGACCAGGACGGGCGCGGCGGGCACCCGACTTCTGCCTGCGCCGCCCCGGATCCCCGGGTCGTCGGCGTCACGCGGGATCGGGCCCTCGTCGTCCTTGGGCTTGGGCGGTCCGTGCGCGGGATGCGTACGGTCCTCCAGCCAGCTGTCGCAGTCCGGGGTGAGCGCTATGGCCGAGGGGGCCGGTACGTCGAGCCGGTCGGCCAGATCGCGCACCAGGCGGTAGAGATCGGGAGCCCGCTCCTCGGCGATCGGCACCGTCGGGCTGACCGCCGGGCGGGCGCGGGCCACCACGAGGGCGATGCCCGCCGCCGCGGCCAGGACGACCACGGCGACGACCGTGACGATCCACCGCGCCGTCCGCCAGCCGTCGCCGGCCGTGTGCCCGGTGGCGGCGCCCGCGGCCAGCACGACCGCGACGGCCGCGGGCAGCAGGGCCACGGCCAGCGCCCTGCCGCGGATGCGCAGCACCGCGAGAGCCCGGGAGCGCGCGGCCTGCGCGCCCATCTCCGCACCCATACCGGACACGACCGACGTCACCCCCTGCTGCCTATGTTGCCTGCACCCATGGCGTTGTCCACTCCCCCACTGTGGCACCCGTCACTGACATCGCAATGCCGGTGGGCCAAGTGCCGGAACGCATGCGCCGCACCCTAGTTGGGGCGCAAGGCATCGTCAGCCGGATGGACGAGCGGTCACTCGATGGAATGGCTTTGGGTAGAGGTGGATGACATTCAGGCCCCTGATCCGCTTCGGATCAAGGGCCTGAGGTTCACACAGGTGAGGCTTCCGGTCAGGCCTCCGCGGCCGCCTTCGCCGCGATGTCGGTGCGGTGCTGCGAGCCGTCGAGGCCGATGCGCGACAGCGCCGCGTACGCGCGTTCGCGGGCCTGCGTGAGGTCCGAGCCGGTCGCGGTCACCGAGAGCACGCGGCCGCCGGCGCTGACGACGGCGTCCCCGTCCCGCTTCGTCCCGGCGTGCAGGACGTACGCGTGGGGCGCATCCTGCGCGGCCACGTCGGCGAGCCCGGTGATCGGGTCGCCGGTGCGCGGCGTCTCCGGGTAGTTGTGGGAGGCCACGACCACGGTCACGGCCGCCTCGTCGCTCCAGCGCAGGGGCGGCAGGTCAGCGAGCGTGCCGTTGGCCGAGGCGAGGAGGACGCCCGCGAGCGGGGTCTTGAGGCGGGCCAGGACGACCTGGGTCTCCGGGTCGCCGAACCGTGCGTTGAACTCGATGACCCGTACGCCGCGCGAGGTGATCGCGAGCCCCGCGTACAGCAGACCCGAGAAGGCCGTGCCACGGCGGCGCAGTTCGTCGACGGTCGGCTGGAGGACCGTCTCCATGACCTCGTCGACGAGCTTGGGGTCGGCCCACGGCAGCGGCGAATAGGCACCCATTCCGCCGGTGTTGGGGCCCGCGTCGCCGTCGAGCGCGCGCTTGAAGTCCTGCGCGGGCTTGAGCGGGACGACGGTCACGCCGTCGGTGATCGCGAAGAGCGAGACCTCGGGGCCGTCGAGGAACTCCTCGATGACGACGCGGTCACAGGCGTTGGCGTGCGCGCGGGCGGCCTCGAGGTCGTCGGTCACGACGACGCCCTTGCCGGCCGCGAGCCCGTCGTCCTTGACCACGTACGGGGCGCCGAAGGCGTCGAGCGCCTCGTCGACCTCGTCCGGGGTGGTGCAGACGTACGAGCGGGCGGTCGGCACGCCGGCCCCCGCCATCACGTCCTTGGCGAACGCCTTGGAACCCTCCAGCTGTGCGGCTTCCCCGGAGGGGCCGAAGCAGGGGATGCCCGCGGCGCGTACGGCGTCGGCGACCCCTGCGACAAGGGGTGCCTCCGGGCCGACCACGACGAGGTCCGCGGCCAGCTCACCGGCCAGCCGGGCCACGGCGGCGCCGTCGAGGGCGTCGACCGGGTGCAGCTCGGCGACCTCGGCGATTCCTGCGTTGCCGGGCGCGCAGTGCAGCGCGGTGACGTCGGGGTCGAGGGACAGTGAGCGGCACAGGGCGTGTTCGCGGGCGCCGCTGCCGATGACAAGGACCTTCACGCCAGCCAGCATAGGCGGCGGGCCGGTGTGCTCTTGTACGGGCCGCCGAGCGCGGGGGCGGCGGGGGTTCGTGCGTTTCTCCATGAGACGGCGTGCGGGCCCTGGTCAGCGGCTTTCCGGCGGCTTCCGGGCGCGGGAGGGCCCGGCTCAGTGGGTGCGCATCTGCTCTGCGTAGGCATGGCCGCCCGGCCCCTGCTGCCGCCGCCTACTCGTTCGTGAACTCCTCGACGACCGTCGCGCCGAGCTCGCGGACGATCAGGTCGTGGCCGGACAGGACCGACTCGTCGAGGTCGGGGTCGTCGTCCGCCGGGATGTCGTCCTCGATGGAGACCGGGGGCGGCTCCTGAGCGGCCGGTCTCGGCGCGGGGGCCGGAGCCGGGGCGGACGCCTGCGGCGCGGACCGGTCCGGGGGTCTCGGCGCGGCCGGGGCCTGGGCCTGCGGGGCCGGCGGGCGCGGAGAGGCCGGGGCCGCGGGAGCGCCACCGCCGCCGTGGCCCGGATAGCCGCCGCCCGGGGCGGGAGGCGGTGCCTGGCCGCCACCACCGCCGCCGCCCGAGGGGTCGACGACCGCCTCGACCTTCCAGTGGACGCCGAACTGCTCGGCCAGCGCCGTCCGCAGGACGTCTTCACTGCCGCTGCTCGCGAAGTTGTCCCGGGCTCCGGCGTTCAGGAACCCGAGCTGGAGCGTCGTGCCGTCGAAGCCGGTCACCTGCGCGTTCTGGCTGAGCAGGATCCAGGTGAAACGGCGCTTGTTCTTGACCACTTCGAGGATGTTCGGCCACAGGCTGCGCGGGTCGAGCCCACCGGCGGCGGGCGGTGCCGCGGCGGGGGGCTGAGCGGGTGCCTGCGGCTGGGGCTGGGCGGGAGGCGGCGTGGGCGCCGCGGCGGAGGGCTGGCCTCCGCCGGCGCCTCCACCAGCGCCTCCGCCGCTGGGCGCGGCCGTGGGCCACCCGCCGGGGCGCCTGCCGCCACCGGCCGGGGCGGCGGTGGGCCATGCGCCGGGTGCGGCCCCGGCGGGCGGCGCCGCGGGCGCGGGTTCGGCGGGAACGGCGGGCGGCGCGGACACCTGCGGAGCGGGCGCGGCCTGAGCGGCGGGAGCCGGGGCAGGAGTGGGCGCCGGAGCGGGAGTGGGCGCCGGAGCAGCAGGCGCGGGCGCGCTCTCACCGCCCGGTCCGGGCCCTCGCACCGCCGCCCTGGCAGCGGCGGGACCGCCGCCCGCGGGGACCTGCGCGGCCGCACCGGGGTGGGCGTCGGGCGCGGGCACGTACCCCATGGCAGGACCGGAGCCCTGTCCCGCGGGTACGAAGTGGCCGCCGCGCTCCAGGCGGTCGAGCCTGGCCATCACGGAGCGGGCGTCGTCGTACGCGGCGGGCAGCAGCACGCGCGCGCAGATCAGCTCGAGCTGGAGGCGGGGCGAGGTGGCGCCCCGCATCTCCGTGAGCCCCTCGTTGACCAGGTCGGCGGCGCGGCTGAGTTCGGCGCCGCCGAAGACTCCGGCCTGGGCCTGCATCCGCTCGACGACGTCCACGGGGGCGTCGATGAGGCCCTTCTCGGCCGCGTCCGGGACGGCGGCCAGGATCACCAGGTCCCGCAGCCGCTCCAGGAGGTCGGCGACGAACCGGCGCGGGTCGTTGCCCCCCTCGATGACGCGGTCGACGACCTCGAAGGCGGCCGCGCCGTCACCCGAGGCGAAGGCCTCCACGACGGAGTCGAGGAGCGAACCGTCCGTGTAGCCGAGGAGGGACGTCGCCATGGCATACGTCACACCGTCCTCGGCCGCGGCGGCGAGCAGCTGGTCCATGACGGACATGGAGTCACGCACGGAACCGGCGCCGGCGCGCACCACCAGCGGCAGCACACCCTCCGCGACGGGGATGTCCTCCTTGCCGCAGACCTCTCCGAGGTAGTCCCGGAGCGTCCCGGGCGGCACGAGGCGGAAGGGGTAGTGGTGCGTACGCGACCGGATCGTCCCGATGACCTTCTCGGGCTCGGTGGTGGCGAAGATGAACTTGAGGTGCTCCGGGGGCTCCTCGACGACCTTCAGAAGGGCGTTGAACCCCGCCGACGTGACCATGTGGGCCTCGTCGATGATGTAGATCTTGTAGCGGCTGCTCGCGGGCCCGAAGAAGGCCTTTTCGCGCAGGTCACGGGCGTCGTCGACACCACCGTGCGAAGCCGCGTCGATCTCGATGACGTCGATCGAACCCGGACCGTTCCTCGCCAGGTCGCGGCACGACTGGCACTCGCCGCACGGCGTCGGCGTGGGCCCCTGCTCGCAGTTCAGACACCGCGCGAGGATGCGCGCGCTCGTCGTCTTGCCGCAGCCGCGCGGGCCACTGAACAGGTACGCGTGATTGACCCGGTTGTTCCGCAGCGCCTGCTGCAGCGGGTCGGTCACATGTTCCTGCCCGATGACCTCGGCGAACGACTCCGGGCGATAGCGGCGGTAGAGCGCGAGAGACGACACGTATACGAGGTTATAGGCGCCCACTGACAACCACGGCCGCCGAGGGCGAACCGCCCCGGAACGCAAGACGCCCCTCACGCACCCGCCAGAGCCGACCTACCCTTGCTGCCTTCCGGCCCTGGGGGAGTTCAGTCAGATAGCGCCACGTGAGGGGCTGGGCTCCACAGTAGCGGATGCCCGGCCCGAATCACGAGCCCGGTCCCCGGCCCGATCACCGCCCCCGGATCATGTTCGCGAGCACCCCCCAACGTCTTGTATTGTTTGCGGCGGAGGATTCGCCTAGTGGCCTAGGGCGCACGCTTGGAAAGCGTGTTGGGGGCAACCCCTCACGAGTTCGAATCTCGTATCCTCCGCCATTGCTCTCACCGGGCAATACGTCGAAGGGCCCCACCTCACGGTGGGGCCCTTCGACGTTCTGTGGTTGCGTAGCCGGACACCCGACTGGGAGGTCCTGGCATGACCAGTAAATTCACCGAGCTTGCGATCGACTGTGCCGATCCCGCCGCCCTCGCACGGTTCTGGTGCTCGGTCCTGGGCTACGAGGTGCACGACGAGGAGGACGGAGTCGTCACCATCGGCCCGCCCGCGGGGTCCGAAGGCAAGGACCGCCCCGGCCCGGTGCCGCCGGCGTTGACCTTCGCGCGCGTGCCCGAGGGCAAGAGCGTCAAGAACAGGCTTCACATCGACGTCAACCCGACCGACAGGGAGCAGGACGAAGAGGTCCGCCGCCTGCTCGACCTGGGTGCCCGGCACGTCGACGTCGGGCAGGGCGATGTGAGCTGGGTCCCACTCGCCGACCCGGAGGGGAACGAGTTCTGCGTCCTTGGGACCCGTCACCCCTGACCGGGGCGCGCACGGCGTTTCCCGGTCAGGGTTCGTCGGGGTCGGCGACGAGGAGTTGTGCGGCCTCGGTGATGTTGTCGTCGCGGACCGCGCGGGCCATCGCGGCGCGGGCCGCGGCGGGGTCCGACTCGGGAGGCACGACCAGCAGGACGAAGTAGTCCCCGTCGCCGCGGGTGACGAGGGCGGTGCCGTCGCCGACCTCGTGGGCGTCGAGATGTACGACTCGGTCGTCGATGATCAGCCGGGTCGGGAGTTCCTCCCAGGCGGCGGAGTCGAGTCCGACCCGTGCGATGGGGCCGAGACGTGAGGTCAACTCCGTGACCAGGGTGGGCAGCTCGGCCTCGATGTTGTGGGACCGGGGCCACCATGCGCCGTCGAGGAGCGCTTCGCGGGACTGGGTGGTCTCCAGCCGCAGCGGGGCCGTTGCGGGTTTCGCCTCTTGTTGGGCCGCGTCCGGCAGAAGCAGTGGGGGCTGGTGGGGGGTGTCGGTTTCAGCCATCGTGGTTCGCCCGCCTCGGTCGTACGGCCGACACCCACCGTGTGGCCGTACCGATGACGGGGCGGGCGTCGACCGGCGCGATGCCGTCGTAGCTTCACGGTAACCCCGGGAGCCGCGCCCACGCGCGTCGCCACGGGCCACGACCGGCGGCGGCCGGAGTTACGGTTGAAGCACTGGAAAGCGGGAGGTGACGGCCATGGAGGCGATCATCCTCATCGGCGCCATCGTTCTCCTGACCCTCTTGGGCATGCGCCTCATCCACCGGATCAACGCCCGGCACGACGCGCGCATCGCCTCGCACACCTTCAGCGATCCCATGCCGGGAGTCGGCAGACGGAGCCGCAGGCACCACCGGCGGGTCCCCGAAGACCGCTCCGGCCCGGCCGACCCCCGCTGACCCCGGCCGACCCCGGTCGCCCCGGGCCGACCGGTTGCGTCATTCCTCCCGCCGTGGCGCCGCCAGGTGTTCCACCACTTCCGTCAGGTCGCTGACCGCCTGCTCGATCTTCTGGCGGACGCTCTTCTGCTCGGTGACCATCGCCGCGAGCAGGAGCGCGCTGAGCGCGGCCGAGCCGTTGAGTGCCTGGAGGTTGACCATGACCTCGAAGAGGGTGTGGCTGGCGAACGGGCCGACGTGGTCGGTGGCCGCCGAGATCCCCAGTACGGACACGAACAGCACGCACGGCGCCGCCCCCGCGAGCTGGAAGCGCAGCGCAGCCCACATGAGCAGCGGGAAGACGAGGAAGAGAAGGGCCAGCGGGCTTCTCGTGGCCAGGGGTGTGATGACGACGGCGGCGGCCACCAGGGCCGCGACCTCCGGCCACCGGTGGGTGTTCAACGGGAGCCGGACTCTGCTCAGCGCGATCAGCAGCGGGGTGCCGACGAGTACGCCCATCGCGTCGCCGGCCCACCACGCCGCCCACACCGGCCAGAACGCGCTCCACGCCAGCTTGCCGCTCAGCGCCAGCACGCACGCACCGACGGTGGCGCTGAGCAGTATCGGCAGCAGTGCGCCCAGGAAGACCAGGGCGACCCCGTCCCGGAGCCGGTCCAGCGCGATACGGAAGCCGACCTTGCGCAGCAGCAGGTAGGCGCACACCGGAGCGAGGGTGTTCGCGGCGACGATCCCGAGGTCGGACAGGCTGAAGGAGCCGATCGACTGGATGAGCAGGAAGGCGCCGAGCGCGATGCCCGGCCAGATCCGCAGGCCCATCCAGAGCAGGCAGGTGACGGCGACTCCCGTCGGGAGCCAGAGCGGGGTGACGACCGCGCCTTCGAGGACGATCCGCTGCCACAGGCCGAGCCGTCCGGTCGCGTAGTAGGCGGCGGCGACGGCGAGGACCCTCAGCAGGGCCTCGGAGAGGCGTCGGAGTTCCTCGGTGCGCACCACTGGATCACATAATCACCACCTTCCGGTGGCGGAGCGTGACACGCGCCGCCGGGGGCCTGCTGTCACCCGGGCAGGACCGCCGGTGGCGGGTCCGGTGGGGGGTCGTGGCGCAGGACGAGGACCGCGGAGTCGTCCTGGTGGCCGGTGCAGTCGGCGACCTTCATCACCGCGGCGGCCAGGTCCGCGGGTTCGGCGCCCGCCCCGGCCGCGACGACCCGGGCCACCCGCTCCAGGCCCGCCTCGATCGGGAACGAGGGACCTTCGACCACGCCGTCGGTGACCAAGACGTACGCGCCCGCCGTCGAGAGGCGGTGCCGGGTGACCGGGTAACCGGCCCCGGGCAGCATGCCCAGCGGCAGCCCGCCTTCGTCCTCCGCGATGCCGTACCGGCCGTCGACCGTGGCCCAGATGGCGGGGACGTGGCCCGCGCGGGCGGACTCCAGCACCCAGGTCGTCGGGTCGAAGCGGAGAAAGCTGCAGGTCGCGAAGAGATCGCGGTGCATCGACAGCAGCAGGTCGTTGGCCTGGGCGAGCGCCTCGCCGGGGTCCGGGGCGAAGGCGGCCACCGCACGCAGGGCGATACGGATCTGCCCCATGAAGGCGGCGGCCTCGACGTCGTGGCCCTGTACGTCCCCGATGGAGAACCCGAGGGCGCCGTCGGGGGTGGCGAAGGCGTCGTACCAGTCCCCGCCGATGTCCAGTCCGTGGCGGGCCGGCGAGTATCCGGCGGCGGTCCGCAGTCCGGGCAGGGCGGGCAGGGAGGCGGGGAGCAGCTCGCGCTGGAGGGCTTCAGCCAGTTCGACCCGCGCGTGCTGGAGTTCCGCCCCGGCGCGTGCCTGTGCGGCAAGGCGGCCGAGCCTGGTCAGCAGGTCGTCGGCGCTCTCGGACTGGCTGGGACGACGCTGCGTCATGGACCGCTCCGGATACGGAAAACCCCGGATTCATCATATTTCCGCGGCGTCCCCACCGCCGCTCAGCTCCTGGACCTCGCCGTACGTCGGCGCCGCGGGGGCTGCGACGTACCGGCCCGCCCGGACGTCGAGCGCCGCCGCGACCGCGGCGCCGAGTGCCACGCGGAACAGGAGCGAACCGAGGCTGACCCGGCGGACGCCCAGGGCGGCGAGCTCGGGGACGGTGGGGCCTGTGGGGGAGTAGAGGATGTTGAGGGGGATGCCGGACGGGCGCAGGTACGCCACGAGTTCTCGGATCGCGGCCGGGTCGGTCAGGCCGGGTACGAAGACGCCGTCGGCGCCCGCCTGCCGGTAGGCGTCGAGCCGGTGCCGGGTCTCCGGCTCCGGCGCGATCCGCGGGTCCGGGAGCCAGTACGTGTCCGTGCGGGCGTTGACGAACAGGTCCGGTACGGCCGCCTTGACCGCGGCGACCTTCGCCGCGTGGACGGGGGCCGGGGTGAGGGTGCCGTCGGCCCTGCCGTCCTCCAGGTTGATCCCCACCGCACCCGCCTGCGCCAGCTCACGGGCGAGGCCGGCGACCTCGGCCGGGTCGTCGCTGAAGCCGCCCTCCGCGTCCACGGACAGCAGGAACGCTCCCCCGCCCAGGCGGCGGGCCAGGCGCAGGGTCTCCTCGCGGGTGGCGGCGTGGCCGTCGGGGAGCCCGGCCGCGGCGGCCACGCCGAGGCTCGTCGTACCGATCGCGGCGAACCCCTGCCCGGCGAGCGCGGCGGCGGAGGCGTGGTCCCAGGCATTGGGGAGGAGGAGAGGGCCGTCGGCGTCGTGGTGCAGGGCTTTGAAGTCCATGCGGCCCACGCTAGGCGTGGAACGGTTCGGCGCCGGCCGAACCGTCCGGGGGCTGCGGGCGCCCCTCAGTCGTTGACCGCCGTCAGCAGCACCGCCGCGTCCGTGACCGCGCGCAGGCCGTGCCGTTCCTGCGGCAGTGCGTGGAGCCGCCCCTCCGTGAGCGTCACATCGCCCGAGTCCGCCGTCAGCACGACCTCGCCCCGCAGGATCTGGAGCGTCGCGGCGGGCGGCGCGTTGTGCTCCTCCAGGACCTCGCCCGCCGTCAGGGCGATCACGCTCTGGCGGAGGGTCTCCTCGCGGAGCAGGAGATGCGCGCTGCGGCCGTGGGGGGAGGTCCGGGCTGCGGCGACGTGCTTGTCGGCGAGAGCGTTCAGGTCGTACGTCGTGGTCATGCTTCCAGCGTCTCCCGGGGACCGGCCCCTCGCCACAGGCGCGCGGAGCCCCCCTACCTCCCGCAGTGCTCCGCGACCAGGTCGGCGAAGGCCCTCGCCAGCGGGGTGAGCGTGGCCCAGCGCCGGACCGCCCAGCCGACGGCGAGGGGCGGCAGGTCCGGTACGGGGACGAGGACCGGGCCGCCGGCGCGGTCCGGGTCGCGCCAGCCGGGCAGTTCGGGGACGAGGGCGTGGCCGAGGCCCAGTTCGGCGAGGTGCACGGCGGTGGCCCAGTCGGCGACGCCCGCGTCGGACCCGGCCGACCCGGTGATCCCGAGCCCGCTGAGGTGCCGGTCGAGATGGGAGCGCGACGTGGACTGTTCGGGCGGCCTGATGAGGTGGGCGGCGGCCAGGTCGTCGGGGCCGATCCGGGTCCGGCCGGCCAGCGGATCGTCGGGGCGCACCGCGAGGACCCAGGGGAGTTCGACGACGGGGCGCTGCTCGACGCCGCGTTCCGGCGCTCCGATGGTGACCCACGCGAGGTCGAGGTCGTGCGCGGCGAGCGCCTCGTAGGCGCTGTGGCTGGAGCTGACCGTCTGGAACTCCAGGCTCGCCTGGGGGTGGCGGCGCCGGAAGCCGACGATGGCCTCGGACATGAAGTGGCGCACGGTCGTCGCGCCCGTGGTGACGCGCACCGCGCCGCTCTCGCCGCGGGCCAGGTCGCGCAGGCGGCGCAGCGCGACGTCGATGCCGCCGATGCCCTCGGCGGCCGCGGTCTGCAGGATGCGCCCCGCCGGGGTCGGCAGGACACCGCGCGCGTGCCGTTCGAGGAGGCTGACGCCCACCTCCCGTTCGAGGCGGCGGATGTGCTGACTCACCGCCGACTGTGTGCAGGAGAGGTCGCGGGCGACGGCGCTGAGGCTGCCCGCCGCGCACACGGCGACGTAGACACGGAGATCGTCGAGGGTCACGGCGCCAACGTAGCCATGCGGGCCCTTCCAAGCCAGAGCTTGGGTCTTGCCAAGTAATGGCGAGGATTGACTTGGGTCTTGGGCTCCGAAACGATCTCGGACGTGGATGCACTTGAAGCAGTGGCCGTCGGAGCGGCCGGTGTCGCCGCCGGCGCGATCAACGCGGTGGTCGGCTCCGGAACGCTCATCACCTTCCCTACGCTCCTCGCGTTCGGCTATCCGCCGGTGCTCGCCAACGTGTCGAACAACATCGGCCTCGTACCGGGCGTGCTCAGCGCCGCGTACGGCTATCGGCGCGAGCTGAAGGGGCAGCGGAAGCGGCTGATCCGCTTCGGTGCGGCCTCGCTGATCGGCGGGCTCACGGGCGCGCTCCTGCTGCTGAAGCTGCCCGCCGACGCGTTCACCTCGGTGGTGCCCGTCCTCATCCTGGCCGCCTGTGTCCTCGTCGTGCTCCAGCCCCGGCTCAGCCGCTGGTCGAAGGAGCGCCAGGCCACGGCGACGCGCACCGACGGCGGCGTGCCCATGTGGCTGGGGGTGCTGGGGACGGGCGTCTACGGCGGCTACTTCGGCGCCGCGCAGGGCGTGCTGCTCATGGGCATGTTCGGCAGCTTCCTCCAGGACGACCTCCAGCGCCTCAACGCGGCGAAGAACGTCCTGGCCTCGATCGTGAACGGGGTCGCGGCGGTCATCTTCATCGCCGTCGCCGACGTCGACTGGGTGGCGGCCGCGGTGATCGCCGTCGGCTCCACGCTGGGCGGCCTGACCGGCGCGAAGTTCGGCCGCAGGCTGCCCCCGGCGGTCCTTCGCGCGGTGATCGTCGTGGTCGGCGTCACCGCCTCGGTGATCCTGCTCGTACGGGGCTGAGCCTGCGGACCGGACCGTCAGCGCTCGAGGAACGCGATCCGGGCCCGCTTCTCCGGGAGGAACACCTCCGGCAGGTCGATCTCCGGGAGCACGATCTCGGGGCCGAGTTCGAAGCCCGCGCGCTCCAGGAGCGCGACCGCCTTCGTGTTGCGCGCGTCGGGCTCGACCACGATCCGCCGCTTGCCGTGCCCTTCGAGCGCGTACGCGACGAGGACGGTCATGAGCGCTCCGGTGAAGCCGCGGACGGCTCCGCCGGCGGCCGGGGCGATCAGGAAGTGCACGCCGATGTCGCCGTCCTCGACCTCGTAGCACTCGCTGACCCGGTCGGCCTCGGGCTCGTACGTCTGGAAGAGCGCGACGGGTTCGCCGTCGAGGCGGACGAGGTGGGCGTGGTGTGTGGTGAGCGAGTCGAGGTGCTCGTACGTCTCGCGCACCTGCTCGCGGCTCGCGCCCTCCATGCCCCAGAACCGGGCGCGTTCCTCGCGCACCCAGCCATGGATCACGTCGAGGTCGGCGGCGGGGTCGACCGGGCCGACGCGGACGGTGCCGAACCCTTCGACGGTCTGCTCGTACACGGCGCTCTCGCGCATCGGGGTCTCCTTGGTGAGGCGGTTCCAGTCGGTGATCACGGGGGCCAGGCCGCCCCGCAGCCACAGGGGGAGCTGGTCGCGGCGGTGCGGGGAGCCGGGGATTCCGGAGGCGCCGAGCGGAACGACCCACCGGCTGTTCGCACGGTCGGCGACGTCCCACACGTAGCGGGCGGCCGGGCCGCGGGCGCTGAGGTCGGTGACGCCGGGGACGCTCGACGTGGACAGGACGCAGTCGTGGTCGCCGGGCAGGCCCGGAGAGACCTCGTCGCCGTCGGGCAGCGCCCGCCAGGCGGCGAGCCGGTGCCGGTCGCCCCAGGTCTCCCCGGTCGCCGCGGCACCGGCGACTTCCTCGACCGCCTCGCGGACGACCGTCTCCCGGTCGACATCCGGGAATTGATCGGTCGTCAGCAAGGTCTCCAGCGCGTACGCGATGCGCGGCGCGAGGGCCAGCCACGGCCGGAAGACCTCCGGGTACGCCTCCCCCATCCCCGTGAGCGGCGCGAACGCCGGGTGCGCGGCCAGCTTGCGTACGACCGCCGACCGCACTCGCGCGTACGCGGCGGCGTCCACGCTGCCCGCGTCCATGTGCCGGTCCCAGGCGAGCAGTCTCTTCCTCAGCGCCCCGGCATCGGGGCCGAGGCCGTCGAGGCGGGCCACGAGGTCGAGCAGCGGACGGGCGGAGGCGAGGCGGGTGTCGGTGTGGACGGCGGCCATGCCGGGCGCCGTCCACACGTCCCGCGCGTCGAGCAGCTCCCGTATGCGGTCCGCCCGGTGCGGCGGCGCGAACTCGATGCCGAGGGGCGCGGCCAGGCCCCGCTGGTTCGCCATGACCGCGACGGTGCCGACCGGCTCGCGGGGCAGCTCGCGCAGGCCGCGCCAGGCGTGCCGGGGCTCGTGGGCGGGGACGACGCGCAGCAGGTTCTCGGGGTCGCGCTCGGGCACGGCGCCCGCGACCCGGTGCAGGAGACCGCCCTCGGTGTCGGCGGCCTGGACGACGTTGACGGGCTCGGCCCAGCGGTCGAAGGCCCGGTCCACGTCGGCGACGGTGCGCGCGCGGAGCAGGGCGGGCAGCGCGGCGAACCCCAAGTCCTCGCGTACGCGCGGCGGCTGGCGCAGCGCGATGCCCTCGCCCTCGTCGGGACCGCCGATGACGACCGTCCCGCGCTCGGTCTCGACGACCTCGACCTCCTGCGGCCGCGCGCCCGCCACCTCGAAGGTCTCCACGCTGCGGAACGCGGGCCGCCACCCGTCGGGCCCGAGCGCCTCCACGCCGCCGTCCGGGAGCCGCCGCAGCCGCTCCCGGTACAGGTCCTGGTAGTCCGCCATCGCGTTGGTGATCGCCCAGGCCACGGTGCCGGTGTGGCCGAAGTGGCCGATGCCGGGCACGCCGGGGACGGCGAGGCCCACGACGTCGTACTCCGGGCAGGCGAGCCGTATCTGCTGGTAGACGCCCGGGTCCTCGATGTAGCGGTGCGGGTCGCCCGCGATCAGGGGGCCGCCGGTGGCGGTGCGGTCGCCGGTGACGAGCCAGCCGTTGCTGCCGGAGGTGCCGGGGCCGTCCGTGGCGAAGAGGCCGACGGCTCCGGGACCGATGCGGCGTACGACCTCGTCGCGCCACAGCTTGCCGGGGAAACCGGCGAAGAGGATGTGCGTGGAGAGCCAGACACCGAGGGGCGTCCAGGGCTGCCAGCGGCCCGGTTCGAGGCCGGCGCGGACGAACTCCGGCGCGGCGCCGCCGACTTCCCGCAGTCCGGCGTCGACCCCGGCCACGTACGCGTCGAGCCAGCCGCGCGTCTCCTCGTCGAGCGCGTGGTAGCAGCGCCGGGCCGTGTCGTCGATACGGGCCTGCCGGGCGAACCGGTCCCAGCCGGCGGCCTCCTGGCCGAGGAAGGCGGCGGACGTGCCCTGTGAGCGGTGCCGCTCGACCTCGATCTGCCAGGCCCGGTCGGCGGCGGCGTTGCGCCCCTGGGCGTGGGCCAGCTCCCGCACGCTGTCGGCACGGAGGTGGGGTATGCCCCACTCGTCCCGGTAGACCTCGACGCTCACGCTCTCCCCGCCCCACCTTCACGTACCTTCCAGATTAGGGCAGCCTAACCTAAGTCGGAAAGGGGTGCGCCGGGGCCCACGCCGCGCGATCATCGACACATGGACGTCACTCTTCACCTCGCCCAGGAGCCGGACGCCGACGCACTCCTCGGCCGGAGCCCGCTGGCCGCGCTCGTCGGCATGCTGCTCGACCAGCAGGTCCCCATGGAGTGGGCGTTCGCGGGCCCGCACACGATCGCCCAGCGCCTCGGCGCCGACGATCTCGACGCGCACGAGATCGCCTCGTACGACCCCGAGGCCTTCGCCGAGCTGCTGTCCACGAAGCCGGCCGTGCACCGCTACCCCGGCTCCATGGCCAAGCGGATCCAGCAGCTGTGCCAGTACCTCGTCGAGCACTACGACGGGGACGCGAGCGCCGTCTGGGAAGGCGTCAAGGACGGCAGGGAACTGCTCAAGCGCCTCAACGACCTGCCCGGGTTCGGCACGCAGAAGGCCCAGATCTTCCTGGCCCTGCTCGGCAAGCAGCTCGGGGTGCGCCCCAAGGGCTGGCGCGAGGCCGCGGGCGCGTACGGCGAGGCGAAGTCCTTCCGGTCGGTCGCGGACATCACGGGACCCGACTCGCTCACGAAGGTGCGGGCGCACAAGCAGGAGATGAAGGCGGCGGCGAAGGCGGCCAAGGCCGCAGGGAAGTAGGACCCGCGACGCGTCAGCACACGCCGCGTCCCGTAGCCCATGAGGGCGGATCTCGTCTGCATTGATCGTTTCCGGGGCGCCGCCGGGGGACATTGACGTCGATGAGCACGCACGCCTCCCCCACGGGCGCGGGCCGCCGCACCGCGCGCCGGCCCGCGTGGGCCCGGGCGCTGCTCGTCCTCGTCGCGCTCCTCGGCATGGCGTCCGCGTCCGCCGTCCCGTGCGCCGCGGCCGCGCCCGCGCACGCCGCGTCCACCCCCACCGAACCCGGCGAGCTCCACCAGGACGCCCCCGACACCGCGCTGCGCCTGCCGACGGCGCACGCGACGCGACTCCCCGCCGAACGCGCCACCCCCGTGCCCCGCGCGCGCCCTTCCGCGCCACCCGCGCGCCCCCGCGCGCCCCGCGCCACCCTCAACTCCCTGAACGTCCTGCGCTGCGTCGTCCTGCGCTGCTGACAGCACGGCTCCGCCCTCCCGGCGGACCGAGCCTGCTCACCCCCCACGCACGACAAGGACGACATCTTCATGCCCATCGACCCTTACGCGGTCCTGCGCGCCCTCCTGCGCGCCGAAGCGGTACGCGACGGACACGCCGTGCATCCCCCGCACGAGACCCCGAACCCCGAGCAACCGACCGACGACAAGGCCCAGGACACGGACCCCCAGGACCGCGCCTGACCTCTCACGGCGATGGTCCCGGCCCCGCACCCGCGGGTCCGGGACCATCCGTGAGGCGTGAGGCCCCTACCTCCGCCGCGTCCCGAAGAGCGAGCGCGAGATCTCCCGCCCCAGCTGCGTACCGACCGACCGGGCGAGCGACTTGAAGATCCCGCTGCCCACCACCTGTTCCACGACCGACTCGTCCTCCTTGGACTTCCCGCGTCCCCCGGCCCCCCGCGCCGCCGCCTTCTCGGCCTTCGCCGCCTGAGCGGCCTGGGCCTCGGCGTCCTTGCGCGCCCGCGTCTCGGCCTCCTGGGCCGTCAGCTTCTCGTACGCGGACTCACGGTCGACGGCGTTCGCGTAGCGCGGGTAGAGGACCGACTCCTTCACCGCCCGGTCGAGCGCGGCCGCGTCGATGGGCCCCATCAGCGACTCGGGCGCCCGCAGCCGGGTCGCGGCGACCGGCGTCGGCGCGCCCTTCTCGCTCAGCACGGTGACCACGGCCTCGCCCGTACCGAGCGAGGTCAGCAACTCCTCCAGGTCGTAAGCCGAGTGGGGGAACGTTCTGACCGTCGCCTTCAGCGCCTTCTGGTCGTCGGGTGTGAAGGCGCGCAGCGCGTGCTGGACGCGGTTGCCGAGCTGGGCGAGGACGTCGGACGGCACGTCCTTCGGCGTCTGCGTCACGAAGAACACGCCCACGCCCTTGGACCGGATCAGCCGCACCGTCTGCGTGATCGCCTCCAGGAACGCCTTGGACGCGCCGCTGAAGAGCAGATGCGCCTCGTCGAAGAAGAAGACCAGCTTCGGCTTCTCCACATCGCCGACCTCGGGAAGGTCCTGGAAGAGATCCGCGAGCAGCCACATCAGGAACGTCGAGAAAAGGTGCGGCTTGTCCTGCACGGCGGGCAGTTCGAGTACGGAGACCAGGCCGCGTCCGTCCGGGGCCGTGCGCAGCAGCTCACTGCTGTCGAACTCGGGCTCGCCGAAGAAGTCGCCCATGCCCTGCTGCTCGAACGCGGTCAGCGCGCGCAGGATCACCCCCGCCGTCGTGGTGGAGAGCCCACCGATGGTCTTCAGCTCCTGCTTGCCCTCGTCGGAGGTGAGGAAGGTGACGACCGCGCGCAGGTCCTTGAGGTCGACGAGTTCGAGGCCCTTCTGGTCCGCGTAGTGGAAGATCAGGCCGAGCGACTGCTCCTGCGTCTGGTTGAGCTGGAGGCACTTGGAGAGCAGGACCGGGCCGAAGCCGGTGATGGTGGCCCGCAGAGGGATGCCGGGGCCGATGCCACCGAGCGCGTAGAACTCGCTCGGACAGCCGGTCGCCCGCCACTCCTGACCGACCTCGGCCGACCGCTGCGTCACCCTGTGGCCCGGCTCGCCCGGGGCGGAGATGCCGGAGACATCGCCTTTGATGTCGGCGAGGAAGACGGGGACGCCCTGCGCGGCCAGCTGCTCGGCGATGAGCTGGAGCGTCTTGGTCTTGCCGGTGCCGGTGGCGCCCGCGACGAGGCCGTGCCGGTTGAGCATCCCCAGCGGAATCCGGATCTGCGCGTCCGGCAGGCACTGCCCGTCCCACACGAGGGCGCCGAGATCGAGCGCGGGCCCGGTGAAGGCGTACCCGGAGGCGATCTCCAGGGCGGGGGCGGGAAGGGCGGCGGCGGTCGAGACGGTTTCGGGAGCGGTGGTTCCGGGCGTCAACCCGGCGCCCGCGTCTACCCCTGAAGAAGGCCCCGCATTCGCCGGCGCAGCCGGGATCGGCTCACTGTCACTCATTTCTGGCCCCTGTCCCCGGATTGAGTGTTCCCGGTTTGCCCCTGTTTAGGACGTCATTTCCCAGGCTCGCACTCCGTCTCCATGGCTGCGCCCGGAGAGCCGGGCCCGGTAGGCTTTCCGTGTGATCTTCAAGCGCATCGGAAACGGCCGGCCGTACCCCGACCACGGCCGGGAAAGCACCCGGCAGTGGGCGGACGTCGCGCCGCGCCCGGTCCGCCTCGATCAGCTCGTGACGACCAAGGGCCAGCTCGACCTCGAGACGCTCCTCGCCGAGGACTCGACGTTCTACGGCGACCTCTTCGCGCACGTCGTGAAGTGGCAGGGCGATCTCTACCTCGAGGACGGCCTGCACCGCGCCGTGCGCGCCGCGCTCCAGCAGCGCCAGGTGCTGCACGCCCGCGTCCTGGAACTGGGCTGAGCGGCGGGCCGCGGGCTCGCGTTGACCCGTTCGGGTAGTACCTGGCGCGGGCCAATGATCATTTAGTAGGAATCACCGCCGCAGCGCACTACGCTGCGCCCATGAGCATGCTCACTCCCCCCGGCATGGGCGGCAAGTACCGCATCACGGGAGACAAATATCCGCGTATGCGCCGGAGCCGCGGGCGCAGCAGGATCGTGCTCGCCGTCGTCGCCTCCGTCGTGGCGGTCGGCCTGATCGGCTGGGGCACTCTGCAGCTGATCGACGTCTTCACCGGCGGCGGCGACAGGGCCTCGGCCGCGGGCGCCACCGGCGACTGCCGGACGAAGACCTCCGCGTCGCCCTCCGCGAGCCCGAAGATCCTGCCGAAGCCCGGCCAGGTCACGGTCAACGTCTTCAACGCCACGCCCCGCAGCGGTCTCGCCAAGCAGACGGCGGACGAACTGAAGAAACGTGGCTTCACCATCGGCGACGTGGGCAACGCGACGAAGGCCTACGACAAGAAGGTCAAGGGCCCCGGGCTGCTGCTCGGCGCCAAGGACGCCACCGACGCCGCGCTGCCGGTCCTCGGCACGCAGCTCTCCGGCGCCGAGCTGAAGACCGACACCCGGGCCAAGCCGGCCGAGGTCGACCTGATCATCGGCACCGCGTTCAAGCAGCTCACGACGAAGGCGGACGCCGACAAGGCCCTGGCCGCGCTGGCCAAGCCCTCACCGGCGTCCGCCACGTCGAAGAAGCACTGCTGAACTGCTGAACCGAACTGCTGGATCGAACGGCCGAGATCCCGTGAGGGTCCCGTGCGGGGTGGCTACTCGGCCGCCCCGTACATCCGGTCGCCCGCGTCGCCGAGGCCCGGGACGATGTACCCGTTCTCGTTGAGCCGCTCGTCGACCGAGGCCGTCACGACCGTCACCGGCGTGCCGGCGAGCTCGCGCTCCATGATCTCCACGCCCTCGGGGGCGGCGAGCAGCACCACGGCCGTCACGTCGTCCGCGCCGCGCTTGATCAGCTCCTGGATCGCCGCGACGAGCGTGCCGCCGGTGGCCAGCATCGGGTCGAGGACGTAGACCTGGCGCCCGGACAGGTCGTCCGGCATGCGCGTCGCGTACGTGGACGCCTGGAGCGTCTCCTCGTCGCGCACCATGCCGAGGAAGCCCACCTCGGCGGTCGGCAGCAGCCGCACCATGCCGTCGAGCATGCCGAGACCGGCCCGCAGGATCGGCACGACCAGGGGCCGCGGGTAGGAGAGCTTCACGCCGGTCGTGCGCGAGACCGGGGTCTCGATGTCGACCTGCTCGGTGCGCACGTCCCTGGTGGCCTCGTACGCGAGCAGGGTGACCAGCTCGTCGGCGAGGCGCCGGAAGGTCGGGGAGTCGGTGCGCTTGTCGCGCAGCGTGGTGAGTTTGTGCGCCACCAGCGGGTGGTCGACGACGTGGATCCGCATGTCCTCAACAGTAACCGGGTCCGGGCCGCCCCCGTGCTGGCATCAAACCCGCCATCGGAGGGAACGTGGAAATCGCGGACTGGGGTGGTGTGCCTATGCCGGACGAGGGACAGAACGACCGGGGACAGGACCCGGAGCGGGAGGGGACCGAGGACGAGCGCCTGCGGCGCCGCGCCCAGTTCCTGCGGGAACTCCGGGAGGCACGCGAGCTGCGTGACCGGGTCCGCCCACGCCGTGCCAGGGCGGCACGAATGCGGCAGCAGATGCGCATGCGCACGTTCCGCTGGTGACGCCGCGCGAACACAGCGGGCGGAAGACCTCTCCTGAAGCGATGGTTTCTGCCACGATTCCGATTGGGCGGGGCTCGGAACTGCACACCCCGCCTCCCGAGTCCGCCGGGGGGAACTCCAACCGGCACACCTGAGACCAGTGGGAGAGTCACGGTGTACTTCGCCGCACTGCTCGCGCGCACCGAAGACGGGTGGGAAGCGAGCGATACAGAGCTCGACGACGTGGAGGCCCTGTCGGATCTGACCGACCTGGCCCGTGAAGCCTCGGCCGGCGCTGCCGAGGACGACACAGTGCTCGTCTTCATCGAACAGGAGGACGCCTGGTTCGGCGTCGTCCGTGTGGACGGCGAGGAGGATCCTCGTATCTACGTCTCCGACGCGGCCGCGGCCGCCCGGAGTTCGTACGGCGAGATCCTGCTCACCGACGAACTGCTCGGAAAGGATCCCGACCAGGACGAGCTGGACGCCCTGGACCTCGACGGGACCGAGGACGGCGAGCCCGACCCGGCCGACGAGGACGAGGACGGGGACGACGACGCGGCGGGCGCCGCCGCCGAGGCCGTGCCCCCGGGCCCGATCGGGGACCGGCTGATCCTCGCCGACCTCGGAGTCTCCGAGAAGGAGCTCCTCGCCCTCGACACCAACGACGCCCTCAGCGAGATCGCCGAGGTCCTGGGAGCGGCGGAGGTCCTCGAAACGGTCCGATAGGTCCCGCCCGTCCATCATCTGTCCATTCCTCCACGACGATGCCGGTGCCGGCCGCGGTCGGCTACATTCCGCCCGTGAGCACCACAGAGCAGGCACCGGACCCCGTACGCGCCCCCTGGCGGCAGGCCATGCGCCTCGCCGTCCGGGAGGCGCGGCTCGCCGCCGAGGGCGGTGACGTCCCCGTGGGGGCCGTCGTGCTCGCTCCGGACGGCACGACCGTGCTCGCCTCGGGACACAACGAGCGCGAGGCGACCGGGGACCCGACCGCACACGCGGAGGTGCTCGCGATCCGACGGGCGGCCGCGGCGCTCGGGGAGTGGCGGCTCACGGGGTGCACGCTCGTCGTGACCCTGGAGCCGTGCACGATGTGCGCGGGTGCCCTCGTGCAGTCCCGGGTCGACCGGGTCGTCTACGGGGCGCGCGACGAGAAGGCCGGGGCGGCCGGGTCCCTGTGGGACGTCGTCCGCGACCGGCGCCTCAACCACCGCCCCGAAGTGATCGGGGGCGTGCTCGCGGACGAGTGCGCCCAGGAGCTCACGTCCTTCTTCCGGGACCGCTGACCGGGCCCCCGGAACGCCCTGGGAGCGGGTCTGTGAGGGGTCTCCCGGATATGGATTTCAGACCACGGCCCAACTTGGGCTAGGATCTCTCTCGGTAGCGTGTCCGAGCGGCCGAAGGAGCTCGCCTCGAAAGCGAGTGTGGGGAAACTCACCGAGGGTTCAAATCCCTCCGCTACCGCTGACAACGCCCCTCTTCCCCGGGTCACCGGAGAAGAGGGGCGTTCTGCATGTCCGGCCATGTCCAGCCGCACGCAGACCGATCGGGCAAAACGCCCTGCCCGCCGGGCCGTTGGCGGGAAAAACCGGATAACCGGCTGAACAGACGTCCGGGATACACTCACGCCCGGCAACAGGGGTCACACGGGACACGGGCACGGGGAGGCCAGAGCGTGGTGCAGACGAAAAAAATAGGTCTCTTCGTCGTCGTCGTGTTCGTCCTCTACGTGATCATCACCGACCCGGCCAAGGCCGCGGACTACGTCCAGATAGGCTTCGAGGGCGTCTCTACCGCTGCTCAGAGCATCGGCGACTTCATGACCTGGGTCGTCAACGGCGGCGGGAACTGAGCGACCTCGTAAGCGTCTGCAAGGAGTGCCCGTGATCCGCCATCTGGTCCTCTTCAAGCTCAACGAGGGCGTCGAGCGCGACGAGCCTCGCGTCGTCGAGGGCGTCAAGGCCTTCCGCGCACTCGGCGGGCAGATCCCGGAGCTGACGTTCTGGGAGTGCGACTGGAACATCACCGACCGCCCCATCGCGTACGACTTCGCCATCAACTCGGCGGTCGAGGACACCGATGCGCTCAAGCGGTACATCGAGCACCCGGCGCACCAGGCGGGCGTCGCGCAGTGGCGCGAGTTCGCCACGTGGGTGATCGCGGACTACGAGTTCTGAGCGAATCGCACGGCAAAGCGGCCCTTCACCGGAACGGTGAAGGGCCTTTCTGTGTCTTATGGCCCAACTTGCCCTTCAACACGTACTTATGCGGTGCTTGCACACAGTGCACCTGTCTTGTGATGCTATGACCGCTTTTGACGGATGAGTTGACGGACGAGCTGACGGAGACAGAGGTGGCGTTGACCGTGCCGGCCAGTACAGCGCCTCAAGCACCGCCCGCGAAGAGCCGGGGAGCCGACACCCGTGCGCTCACCCAGGTCCTCTTCGCCCAGCTCAAGGACCTGCTGCCGGGGACTCCCGAGCACACCAGGGTGCGCGCCGCCCTCATCGAGGCCAACCTCCCGCTCGTGCGGTACGCGGCGGCCCGTTTCCGCAGCCGCAACGAGCCGATGGAGGACGTCGTCCAGGTCGGCACGATCGGGCTCATCAACGCGATCGACCGCTTCGACCCCGAGCGGGGCGTGCAGTTCCCGACGTTCGCGATGCCGACCGTCGTCGGCGAGATCAAGCGCTACTTCCGCGACAACGTGCGCACGGTCCACGTGCCGCGCCGGCTCCACGAGTTGTGGGTGCAGGTGACCGGCGCGACCGAGGACCTCACCACGGCGTTCGGCCGCACCCCCACCACCGCCGAGATCGCCGAGCGCCTGCGCATCGCCGAGGACGAGGTCCTGGCCTGCATCGAGGCCGGGCGCTCGTACCACGCGACCTCGCTGGAGGCGGCCCAGGAGGGCGACGGGATGCCTGGTCTGCTCGACCGGCTCGGCTACGAGGACCCGGAGCTCGACGGCGTCGAACACCGCGATCTCGTACGGCATCTGCTCGTTCAGCTGCCCGAGCGTGAGCAACGGATCCTGCTGCTGCGCTACTACAGCAATCTGACGCAGTCGCAGATCAGCGCGGAATTGGGCGTTTCCCAGATGCATGTGTCAAGACTGCTGGCCAGAAGCTTCGCGCGGCTCAGATCCGCAAACAGGATCGAAGCGTAACCGGAACGAGTGGAGTGCCTTTTCCGGCACTTCCCCGCCGAAATACGTCAGTTCCCCGCCACACCCCCCTTTTCCTGCACCGATTCACCCCATCCATGTCGACATGTCACTACAGCGTGTTGCCGACATGTGACATTCTGCTGGAACCGCGTTTGCCGCAGCCCCGCCTCCGGTATTCAGGTGGAGGCTGCGTTCCTTCCAGACGGGAGCGCCCGCCGCGTCCGTCCGCGACCTCAAGGGGGTGGCATGTCCGCAGACCAGGGCAGCTCGAAGGTGCTCACGCTCAGCAAGAGCGCATCCGCGCCCGACGTGCTTCACAGCTCGCCTGTATCCGGGGCTTCCGAAGCCATCGACACCCGCACCCTGTCCCGCTCCCTCTTCCTGCGGCTCGCCGCACTCGACGAGAACAGCCCCGAGCGTGCCTACGTGCGGGACACCCTCATCGAGCTGAACCTCCCGCTGGTCCGGTACGCGGCGGCGCGCTTCCGCAGCCGTAACGAACCGATGGAGGACATCGTCCAGGTCGGCACGATCGGCCTGATCAAGGCGATCGACCGGTTCGACTGCGAACGCGGCGTGGAATTCCCGACGTTCGCGATGCCGACCGTCGTCGGCGAGATCAAGCGCTTCTTCCGCGACACGTCCTGGTCGGTGCGGGTGCCGCGCCGGCTCCAGGAGCTGCGGCTCGCGCTGACCAAGGCGAGCGACGAGCTGGCCCAGAAGCTGGACCGCTCGCCGACCGTACCCGAGCTGGCCGCGGTGCTCGGCGTCTCCGAGGACGACGTGGTCGACGGACTCGCGGTGGGCAACGCCTACACCGCCTCCTCCCTCGACTCCCCGGCGCCCGAGGACGACGGCGGCGAGGGCTCCCTCGCGGACCGCCTCGGCTACGAGGACACGGCCCTGGAGGGCGTGGAGTACCGCGAGTCGCTCAAGCCGCTGCTCGCCAAGCTCCCGCCGCGCGAGCGCCGCATCATCATGCTGCGCTTCTTCGCGAACATGACGCAGTCGCAGATCGGCGAGGAGGTCGGCATCTCACAGATGCACGTGTCGCGCCTGCTCACGCGGACCCTGTCGCAGCTCAGGGAAGGCCTGATCGCCGACTGAGGCTTCGCGCGCGGCGCCGGTGCCGTTGACGGGGTTCCGAATTGACGGACCGTCAGACACACTGGCGCGATGCGACGAGGATCGATACGCGGCCGCCGAGGCGCCCTCACGGGCGCGACGGCGGCCGTGGTCTGCCTGGGCGGTCTCCTTGCGGCGTGCGGGAGTTCCGGCGGTGGGGACGGCTATGTGGCGGTCGGCGCGGCCGGTGCCACACCCGACCGGACACCGGGACGCACGGTGGCGCCGACCGGCGATGTGGAGCTGGTGCCGCTGGACGGGGCCGACTCGGATCCGCCGGGCCCGTCGGACTCCGGGACGACGGGGTCGGGCAGCGGCGAAGGTGGCGGTGGCGGCGACAAGTCCCCCGGTGGCGGCGGCGGTTCGGGGGATGCGGGCGCCAGACCTGGCGCAGGAGCGCGTACGGGCAGTGGCTCCGGGACACCCGACGCTTCAGGACCCGACGGGTCCGGGCAGCCGTCCACCGGCGCGGGCGGGTCCGGCGGCAGCGGCTCCAGCGGCGGCGGCTCCGGCGGCGGGGCGACGACCACGCCGTCCGCCCCCGGCACCGGCACCGGCACTCCGAGCGGGCCCGCCGCCTTGAAGGTCGGGGACCCGGAGCGCAAGGCCACGGACAAGCGGTGGTGCGAGGACGTGACCCTGAACATGGTCAACACCGGTGGTGCCGCGGTGCGTTCGGGCACGGTGACGTTCGGGACGCACATCATCGGCGCCCTCGGCATCGACTGGGCCACCGTCGAGTCCACCCAGGACCTCCCCGTGCCGATCGACGCGGGGAAGCGGAAGAAGAAGACCTGGACGGTGTGTGTCGACGCCTGGCGGGTGCCGCTCGGCATGCACGTGGAGACGCGGGACGTCTCCGTCACATGGAAGTGAACCGCTCTCCGGGAAAGGGAAGCGAGCGGCTCTCCGGTGCAAGGAAGTGGGCGGCTCTCCGCCGAGAGCCGCAGCGACCTACTTGAGGGCCAGCCAGGCCACGCCGGCCACGATGACGACGGCGAGCACGATGCCGATGATCAGACCCGCGCCGGGTCCCGACTTCGCCGGGGCGGCCTGCTGGCGCGACTGCGAGGCCGGTTCGTCGACGAAGGCGCGGAACATCTGGGTGCTCCCCGCGGGGTCGTAGTTGCCTTCGGGGGCCGGGCCCTGGGGGTTGTGTGCCATGGGGAAGGACCCTAGCGAATACGCGGGGACGACGCCACACCCATGCTGAGCTGCGACTTTACATGTGCAACCCCTCCCCTTTACTTGGTTTTTAGGCTCGTACACCCCTTTTCGTTTGCCTGCGGCAACCAACTGTCTCTATGGTTGCCCTAAGCAACGAACGTAGGAGGTGCCGTGGCCGAGCAGAGTCAGTACGAACAGCTCGCCCGACAGTTCAGTGCCTTCGGTGCCGTCAAACGAGACCTCGCGCGGTCCCTGCCGCACGACTGTCCGGCCGGTTCGGCCGCGGTCCTCATGCTTCTCGGCCAGTACGGCGAGATGCGGATGAGCCGCCTGGCGGAACTGCTCGCCGTAGACATGTCCGTGACCAGCCGCCACGTGGCGCACGTCGCCGAACGCGGCTGGATCGACCGGTCGCCCGACCCCGCGGACAAGCGCTCCCGCATCCTCAGCCTCACCGAACAGGGCGTGAAGCAGATCGAACTGCTCTCCGAGCGGTCGACCGAACTGCTCGCCTACCGGTTGAGCGACTGGTCCGACGACGAGGTCGGGCAGCTGATCGCGATGATGAGCCGGCTCCGCGACAGCTTCGGCGACTGCCGATACACGCCGCGACTCGCGCAGGCACTTCCGGATGCCACCGAAGAGACCACCCGTACACCCGCTTAAGTAAAGGAACCCCATGGCAACAACCACACCGGCAGGTGTGCGGGGCAGCCACGCCAAGCATGGAGGCGCAGCCCCCGGCAGCGGTTCTCCGATGACACACAAGCAGATCATGGAGGCGCTGTCCGGGCTGCTGCTCGGCATGTTCGTCGCGATCCTGTCGTCGACGATCGTCACCAACGCGCTTCCCGAGATCGTCGGCGACCTGGGCGGCGGCCAGTCCGCCTACACCTGGGTCGTCACCGCCTCGCTGCTCGCGATGACCGCGACGACGCCCCTGTGGGGCAAGCTCGCCGACATCTTCAGCAAGAAGGCGCTCGTCCAGATAGCCCTGATCGTCTACGTGGGCGGCTCGGTCGTGGCCGGCCTCTCGCAGAGCCCGACCATGCTGATCGCCTGCCGCGTGGTGCAGGGCATCGGCGTCGGCGGCCTGTCCGCCCTCGCGCAGATCGTCATGGCCGCGATGATCTCCCCGCGTGAGCGGGGCCGTTACTCCGGCTACCTCGGTGCGACCTTCGCCGTCGCCACCGTCGGCGGCCCGCTGCTCGGCGGTGTCATCACCGACACCTCGTGGCTCGGCTGGCGCTGGTGCTTCTACGTCGGTGTGCCGTTCGCGATCATCGCGCTCATCGTTCTGCAGAAGACGCTGAAGCTCCCCGTGGTCAAGCGGGACAACGTGAAGGTCGACTGGGCCGGTGCCTTCTTCATCACCGCCGCGGTCTGCACCCTGCTCCTGTGGGTGACCTTCGCCGACGACAAGTACGACTGGCTCTCCTGGCAGACCGGCGCGATGGTGGGCGGCGCCGTCGTCCTCGCGCTGATCTTCATCTTCGTGGAGACCAAGGCCGCGGAGCCGATCATCCCGCTGCGGCTCTTCCGCAACCGCACCATCACGCTCGCCTCGATCGCCTCGCTCTTCGTGGGTGTCGCGATGTTCACGGGCACCGTGTTCTTCTCGCAGTACTTCCAGCTGGCGCGCGGCAAGTCGCCGACGATGTCCGGTGTCATGACGATCCCGATGATCGGCGGCCTGTTCATCTCGTCGACCGTCGCGGGCCAGATCATCACCAAGACCGGCAAGTGGAAGGCGTGGCTGGTCTCCGGCGGCGTGCTCATCACGGCGGGCCTCGGACTGCTCGGCACGATCCGCTACGACACCCCGTACTGGCGCGTCGCGATCTTCATGGCGCTCATGGGTCTCGGCATCGGCATGATGATGCAGAACCTCGTGCTCTGCACCCAGAACCAGGTCGCTCCGGAGGACATCGGTTCGGCCAGCTCCACGGTCACCTTCTTCCGCTCCCTCGGTGGTGCGATGGGTGTCTCGGCGCTCGGTTCGATCATGGCCACGCGCATCACGCACTACGTCAAGGACGGCCTCGCCGACCTCGGCCCCAAGGGCGCTGCCCTGGGCCACGGCGGCACCGGCGGCGGCGCCATCCCGGACCTGGACAAGCTCCCCGCGCCGCTGCGCACGATCATGGAGAGCTCGTACGGGCACGGCATCGCGGACGTGTTCCTGATCGCCGCTCCGATCGCGCTCCTCGCGCTCATCGCCACACTGTTCATCAAGGAGATCCCGCTGCGTACGTCGAACTCCCAGGCTGTTCCGGCCGCCGAGGCCGAGGCCGACGTGCCCGCGGTCGCGGGTGCCGGCGCTCCCCAGGCGGAGGAGCTGGTTCCGGCCATGGCGGCCGCGGTCTCCGAGCCCTCCTCGGACGGCGCGACCCAGCGTCTCCAGGCGGTCGCCACGACGGCGGGCAGCGTCCCGGCGACGGCGTCCACCGGTGGCGGCACCCCGGTCCGCGGCTTCGTCCGCGGCTCCGAGAGCGCCCCGGTCCCGCGGGCAGCGGTCACGCTGATCTCGCTCGGCGGGCGCCAGCTGGGCCGCGCGGTCTCCCAGGGCGACGGCGCCTACGGCCTCGACGCCCCCGGCGCGGGTTCGTACGTCCTGATCGCCTCGGCCGACGGCTACCAGCCGCAGGCCTCCACGGTCGTCGTCGGCGAGGAGCCGGTCGCGTACGACATCCTGCTCAGCGGCACCAGCGGCCTGAGCGGCGTCGTGAAGTCCGTGGACAGCAAGCTGCCGGTTCCCGGCGCCATGGTCATCGTGACCGACGTCCGCGGTGACGTCCTCGCCACCGGACTATCCGGCGAGCAGGGCGAGTTCACCTTCGCCGAGCTGGTCCCGGGTGCGGTCACCGTGGCGGTCACCGCGGCAGGACACCGTCCGTTCGCGCTGCCCGTCGAGGTCGGCGGCACCGGGGTCACCCGGGTCGAGATCGAGCTGCACTCCGGTGCGCAGGTCGCCGGTGTGGTGCGTGCCGCGGGCGGTCCGCTGAACGACGCGCGGGTCACGCTCGTCGACGCGGCGGGCAACGTGGTCGCCACGGCGACGACCGGTCACGACGGCGCGTACGCCTTCACCGACCTGGACAGCGGCGAGTACACGGTCATCGCGACCGGCTACCCGCCGGTGGCCACCGGTCTGACGGTCAACGGCGGCGGCGCCGAGGGCCACGACATCACGCTCGCCCACCCCGGCGAGTGACGACCCCGGGCAGGGACGCGCTTCGAGCGGAGACGCCCCCTGCCCGGTAGTGGGAAAAGGACCCCGGAACCGGTGGCGGCACTACGGCAGGGGACGGCCGGCCGCCACCGGACCGGGGTCCGGCCCGTTTACGGGCCATCGACCAAGGGGCCCCAGCATCGATCGAGGGCCCCAGCGGCGGGCGACCACGCCCGCGAGAGCGGCGCCGGTATTCGGCGCAAGGGAGAAGCATGGGACTGAGCGCGCGGATCCGTACCAAGGACGGATGGGCTCTGCCGCACGCCGTCGTGACGGTGACCGACATGACGGGTGCGCAGGTGCTGCGGGCCGAGGCCGACGACGAGGGGGCCGTGCACGACGCGGTGACCCTGACCGCGGGCCCGTACGTGGTGATCGTGACGGCGGTCGGTTACGCGCCGACGGCGTCCACGGCGATGGTGACGGCGAGCGGCCGTGCCGACGTCGGCACGGTGGTCCTCGCCCGGCAGGGCGGCGCCGAACTGCCGCCGCCCGGACCGTGGACGATCGACCCGGTGCACTCCTCGGTGGGCGCGGTCGCGCAGCACCTCGGCATCTCGAGCGTGCGCGGCCGGTTCACGGAGTTCGGCGGCCGGATCGAGATCGCCCAGGACGTGGAGAAGTCTCGGGTGGAGGCGGTCATCAAGGCGTCCTCCATCGACACGGGCAACGGCATGCGGGACGGGCACCTGAAGACGCCCGACTTCCTGGACGTCGAGACGTTTCCGGAGATCACGTTCCGCTCGACCGGCCTGGAGCCGGCCGGGTCCGACCGCTGGACGGTGCACGGCGAGCTGACGATGCACGGCGTCGTACGGCCCGTGGACCTGGACCTCAGCTACCTCGGCACGGGCGCGGACCCGTGGGGCGGCACCCGGGCGGCGTTCCGGGCGACGACCGAGCTGAAGCGCGAGGACTTCGCGATGAACTACAACCAGGTCGTCCAGGCGGGCATCTCCGCGATCGGCACGACGCTGAAGGTGGAGCTCGACATCCAGGCCGTGCAGGGGGACGCGCTGCCGCAGGTGTGAGCGGGGGTCCGAGCGCGGGCGCCGTCGGCCGTCGTAGGGTGCTGCACATGGCACCCAGCATCGCGACCAACACCCGTGTCTCCCTGGACGAGTTGCTCGACTTCGTCCGCCCGCGCCACCGCGCGCTCCTGCTGACCGCCCGCGCCGACGGAACCCCGCAGGCCTCCCCCCTGACCTGCGGGGTCGACGACTCCGGGCGGATCGTCGTCTCCACCTATCCCGAACGCGCCAAGACCCGTAACGCCAAGCGGAATCCGCGGGTGAGCGTGGTCGTCCTGAGCGACGACTGGAACGGCCCGTGGGTGCAGATCGACGGCACCGCGGAGGTCATCGACTCACCCGAGTCGGTCGAGCCGCTGGTCGAGTACTTCCGCAACATCTCGGGCGAACACCCGGACTGGGACGAGTACCGCGCGGCGATGCTCAAGCAGGGGAAGTCCATCATCCGGATCACGCCCGAACGGTGGGGACCCGTGGCGACCGGCGGATTCCCCGCGGCTCTCGCCCCGAGCGAGTAACAGCCGGCGGACGGAGTCCGACGCAGCGCCCCGAAGCCTGCGAAGCAGCGCGAGGGGCGCAAAAAAAAGGGGGCCCGCGCGGCGATGCTCAAGCAGGGGAAGTCCATCATCCGGATCACGCCCGAACGGTGGGGACCCGTGGCGACCGGCGGATTCCCCGCGGCTCTCGCCCCGAGCGAGTAACGGCCGGCGGACGGAGTCCGACGCAGCGCCCCGAAGCCTGCGAAGCAGCGCGAGGGGCGCAAAAAAAGGGGGGCCCGCGCGGCGATGCTCAAGCAGGGGAAGTCCATCATCCGGATCACGCCCGAACGGTGGGGACCCGTGGCGACCGGCGGATTCCCCGCGGCTCTCGCCCCGAGCGAGTAACGGCCGGCGGCGGATTCCCGGCGCACCTGGCCTGAGTGCCCGGCCTGGCGCACGCTCTAGCGCGGGGGCTGCTGCTGGGCCGTGACCATCGTGTCGATGCCGGCCACCAGCAGGTCGAGCGCCACCTGGAAGTCGGCCTCGCGGATGTCCTCCACCTTGTGGCCCTCGGTGCCCGCCATCAGCGCCCGCGCGTTCTCGTAGTCCTCGGCCATCTCCGGGGCCAGTTCGCCGAAGGCGCCCATCGCGTGGTGGTAGTACTCGTCCTGGGTCATCCCGGCGTCCGCGCAGCGCTGTACGAAGTGGCCCTCGATGGTCCCGTACCCGTACACGAACTGGAAGACGGCGGCGATCGCGCCCCGCTGGCCCTGCAGGTCGAGGCCGGTGTCCTCGATGATGCGCTGCACCTGGCGCGAGAACGCCAGTGAGTGGGGGCCGATGTTGAGGAAGTGGCCCGTGAGCGGGGAGGTCCAGGGGTGGCGCACCAGGCTCGCGCGGTACACCCCGGCGAGCTGCCTCAGCGGGGCGCGCCAGTCGCCGCCCGGTGCCGCGGGCTCGGGCAGCTCCATCTCGCCGAAGACGCGGTCGAGGGCCAGTTCCAGGAGGTCGTCCTTGGTGTCGACGTACCAGTAGACGGACATCGCGGTCACGCCGAGCTCGGCCGCGAGGCGCCGCATCGAGAACTTGGCGAGGCCCTCGGCGTCGAGGAGCCTCACGGTGGCCGCGGTGATCCGCTCCCGGTCGAGCGTGCTGGGCGCCTCGCTCCTGCGGGTACGCGGCGTCTTGCCCTCCAGCCAGACGCTCGTCCGCGCCGGACGCCCCGCACGGTCGGCTGCCTTCGCCATGGCGCACCTTCCCAAAGTCCTCGTACCGGCCCGGTTCCGGCAGCGGACCGGAACGACCCGGTCCGCCACCACCGATGCTAAGTGCAGCTACGCCGCGGCCTTCACCGCTGAGCCTGCCCGCTCCGCCCTCCTGAGCAACGCCGCGGCGAGGAGGCCGCCCACGAGCACGGCGACCGCGCCGACCAGCTGGCTGGTCTCCAGGCCCGAGGAGAACGCGTCGGCGATCCGCTCCCGCTCCGCCCCCGACTTCGCCGCGGCGAGCGCCGCCGGGAGCGAGGCCGCGGAGACGGATACGAGCGCGGCGAACCGGGAGTTCAGCACGGCGCCGAGGACGGCCACACCGAGACCGTTGCCGAACTCGGCGAGCGTGCCGTTGACTCCGGCGCCGACGCCCGCCTTCTCCGGCGGGATCGCGCTCATGATGGCGTTCGCCATGGCGGGCATGGCGACGGAGATGCCCGCGCCCATCACGACGAGGCCGAGCAGCATCCCCCCGTACGAGTCCCCGCCGAGCAGGGCGATCGCGGCGAGGCCGGCCGCGAGGCACGACATGCCGGTGGCGATGGTCGCGGGGGTGCCGAGCTTCGGCAGGATGCGCGCGCCGACGCCGGTGAGGTTGAGGACCACGACCGTCAGGGCCATGGGCGCCGTACGCAGACCGGCCTCCAGGGCACCGTAGCCGAGCACGAACTGGAGGTGCTGGGTGAGCAGGAAGAGCGAGCCGCCCATGCCGAAGGCGACCAGGATCGCGCCGGCGACGGCCCCGGTGAACTGCTGGTTGCGGAAGAAGTGCATGTCCAGCATCGGGTACGGGATCCGCAGCTCCCAGACGACGAACGCGGCCAGGACCACGAGGCCGACCAGCGCGGAGAAGCCGACGTGCGCGGACGTCCAGCCGTGCTGCGGGCCCGAGATGATCGCGTAGACCACGCCCGTCATACCGACCGTGGACAGGAGCGCGCCGACCAGGTCGGGCCGGTCGCCGAGCGGGTTCTTGGACTCGGGGACGAGCGCGAGGACCGCGATCAGGCCGATCACCGCGACCGGGATGTTGATCAGGAAGATCGCGCCCCACCAGAAGTGGTCGAGCATGACGCCGCCGATGAGCGGGCCCGCGGCGAAGCCGAGGGAGTTCACGGTGGCCCACAGGCCGATCGCCCGGACGCGCTCCGCGTCGTCGAAGATCTGCACGACGACGGCGAGCGTGGTGGTCATCAGGAGCGCGCCGCCGACCCCCATGCCGGCGCGCGCGGCGATCAACTGTCCGGTGGACTGGGCGAGTCCGGCGACCAGCGATCCGGCGCCGAACAGGACGAGCCCGGCCGCGAGCATCTTCTTGCGCCCGTAGCGGTCGGCCGAGCTGCCCGCGGTGAGCAGGAGACCCGACTGGACCAGCGAGTACGCGTTGATCATCCACTGGATGTCGGAGGTCGAGGCGTCCAGCTCCCGGGTGAGGGAGGGGATCGCCACGTTCAGAACGGTGTTGTCGAGCAGCACGGTGAGCTGGGCGAGGCAGATGACACCGAGGATCAGCCAGCGCTGCGGGTGGCCGCCGCCGGTGGCGGCCGTTGAGTTCTCGGCGGTCGTCGCCGTCATGTCCAGATTCCCCTATACGGTGTACGTCGAGTGGCGTCGTACACCGTATAGCCGTCTGCGTGCGGCGGCCAAGTCACTTTTCGGCGCCGGACACCCGCTAGCGTTCTCCCGCCTGAAACCTGACGAGTGAGGGGTCGGATGTCCAAGCACCGCCGCACACCGCAAGTTCTGCTCGCCGCCGGACTGTTGGGGGGACTCGCCGTCGCGCCGCAAGCGCGGGCCGCCGGGGGGCCACCGCCCGTCCCGCTGCGCATCGCCACGTACAACATCCACGCCGGTTCCGGCATGGACAACGTCTTCGATCTCGACCGCCAGGAGGCGGCGCTGCGCGCCCTGCACGCCGACGTCATCGGGCTCCAGGAGGTCGACGTCCACTGGGACGCGCGCAGCCAGAACCGGGATCTGGCCCAGGAACTGGCCGACCGGCTCGGGATGCATGTGTCGTTCGCGCCGATCTACAGCCTCGACCCGGTCGAGGACGGGGGGCCGCGCCGCGAGTACGGGGTCGCGATCCTGTCCCGGTATCCGGTCCGGGGCGCCGTCAACCACGAGATCACCCGCCTGTCGACGCAGGACCCGAACCCGGTCCCGGCGCCCGCCCCCGGCTTCGGGGAGGTCGAGCTGAAGGTGCGTGGGGTGCCGGTCCAGGTCTTCGTGACGCACCTCGACTACCGGCCCGACCCGTCGGTACGGGCCGCGCAGGTCGCCGACACCCGCAGGATCATGGCCGGGGAACGTACGTCACCCAAGGACCGCCAGATCCTGCTCGGCGACTTCAACGCGGAGCCGGGCGCCCCCGAACTCGCCCCGCTGTGGAAGGAGCTGACACCGGCCGACCCGGGGGCGTACACCTTCCCGGCGGCGGATCCGGTCAAGCGGATCGACTACGTCGCGGTGGGCGAGGGCGTCCGGGTACGCGACGCGGCGGTGGCCGAGACTCTCGCCTCGGACCACCGCCCGGTTGTCGCCGATCTGTCGCTGAACAGGAGTTAGGGCAGACCTAGGACTTCGGCTGCGTCAGGTCGTAGAAGGTCGCGCTGCCCACGGTGACCTTCGTGTAGTTCTTCTCGACCCAGGACTGGATCTTGGAGGCGGAGCCGCTGCCGCCGCCCATCCCGCCCATGCCGCCACCGAGGAAGTAGTGGATCTTCCCGTCCTCGACGTAGCTCTTGAACTGGGCGAGCGTCGGGGACGGGTCGCTCCCGTTGAAGCCGCCGATCGCCATGACGGGCTTGCCGGTGGAGAGCTGGTAGCTCGCCGCGTTCTGCGAGCCGATGGCCGCGGCGGCCCAGGTGTAGTCGTCCGCGTTCTTCTCCACGAGGGCCTTGGCCTTGGCGCTGACCTGGGCGCCGTTGAGGAGCCCGCCCATTCCGCCGCCGCCCGCGCCACCGCGTTCACCCATGCCTGCGCCGCCGGGCATCGTGCCGGTGCCGCCCTGCTGCTTGCCGTTGCCTGTGCCCTGGTTCTGGCCCTGGCCATTGCCCTGGCCGGGCATGCCGCCGGTCGGAGGCAGGCCCGTGCCGCCCCCCTGCTGGCCCTGCCCGCCCTGGCCGGGCGGCTGGCCCTGCTGACCCTGGCCGTTCTGCCGGCCCTGCTGGCCCTGGCCGGGCGGCTGCATTCCGCCGCGCATCCCGCCTTCGCCGCCGGGGCCACCGGGGAAGCCGCCCCGGCCGCCCATCGTGCTCGCCCCCGCAGGACCGGCCGTCACGATCGACCCGCTGTGCCCGGTGCCGAGCGTGCTGATGGTGTACGCGGTCGGCCCGGCCAGCGCGGCCACGAGGCCCACCCCGGCGGCACCGAGCGCCAGTTGACGGTTCAGCCGGCCCGCGACGGCGAGACCGAGGCCCGCCGCGACGCCGCCGACGAGGATCACCCAGCGCAGCCACGGCACATAGTCGGGCGTCCGGTTCAGCAGGACGTACGACCACACCGCCGTCACCGCCACCGTGACGCCGAGCGCGGCGGACGCCGTGAACCTGGCCCGCTCCTCCCACAGCACGCTCGCGCCCATGCCGACGAGCGCGGCGGCGTAGGGGGCGAGGGCCACCGTGTAGTACTGGTGGAAGATCCCGGCCATGAAGCTGAAGACGACCATGGTCATCACCAGCGAGCCGCCCCACGCGAGGAACGCGGCGCGTGCCGTGTCGGTGCGCCGCGCCTTCCAGGTGACGACGACACCGGCGACGAGCAGCACCAGCGCGGCCGGCAGGAGCCAGGAGATCTGGCTGCCGATCTCGGAGTTGAACATCCGGTCGATGCCGGTCTCGCCCCACTGGCTGCCGCCGCCCATGCCACCGCCGCCGCCGACGCTGCCGGTCTCCTCTCCGTTGATCCGGCCGAGCCCGTTGTAGCCGAAGGTCAGCTCGAGGAACGAGTTGTTCTGGGAGCCGCCGATGTACGGGCGCGAGGACGCGGGCCACAGCTCCACGACCGCGACCCACCAGCCGCCCGCGACGACCATCGCGAGCCCGGAGAGCAGCAGCTGTCCGATCCGCTTGAGCGGCCTGCCCGGCGCGAACACCGCGTACAGGACGGCCAGCGGCGGCAGGATCAGGAACGCCTGGAGGGTCTTCGCGAGGAACGCGAGGCCGACGGCGACGCCCGCCCACACCAGCCACTTCGTCCGGCCGTTCTCCATGCCGCGCAGGACGCAGTAGACCGTGACGGTCATCAGGAGCGCCAGCAGGGCGTCCGGGTTGTTGAAGCGGAACATCAGGGCGGCGACGGGCGTGAGCGCGAACGCCGCCACGGTGAGCAGCCCGGCCGCCGCGCTGAACCGGCGCCGCACGGCCGCGTACAGGACGCCCGCCGTCGCCACGCCCATCAGGACCTGCGGGACGAGGATCGCCCAGGAGCTGAGGCCGAAGATCCGCACCGAGAGCGCCATCGGCCACAGCGACGCCGGGGGCTTGTCGACGGTGATGGCGTTGGCCGAGTCGAGCGACCCGAAGAACATCGCCTTCCAGCTCTGGCTCCCGGCCTGCACGGCCGCGGAGTAGAAGGAGTTGGCGTAACCGGAGGCGCTCAGGTTCCACAGGTAGGCGAGCGCCACGACGAGCAGCAGGCCGAGGAACGCGGGGCGCGCCCAGCGCGGGTCCTCGGACCGGCCGCGCCAGACCCGGGTGAGCGGGGGCTGCTTCGGGCGGCCGTGGCCCTGGCCCTGAACGGCCGGTGCGGCCGGGGGCGGTGGCAGCGCGGGTGCGTCGGCGGGGAGGTGGGGCAGGGTCATCGTCCGGTCCTCAGTTCGTGGTCGTACGTAGGTCGGGAGGCGTCCGGCGCACCGGGCACGGGCAGCGACGCGGGGGCGGGCGGCTCGGGGAACACCCAGGCCCGGAAGAGCAGGAAGCGCAGCACCGTCGCCGCGAGGTTGGCGGCGACGAGCACCGCGAGTTCCGTGGAGTGCGCCGGGTCCGCGGAGGCGGCGCCGAGCGCGGCGAGCGAGCCGCTGGTCAGGGCGAGCCCGATCGCGAACACGACGAGGCCCTGCGCCTGGTGGCGGACGGCCCGGTCGCGGCCGCGGACGCCGAAGGTGAGGCGCCGGTTGGCGGCCGTGTTGGCGACGGCCGACACGAGCAGGGCCAGCGCGTTGGCGACCTGCGACCCCGTGAACGTACGGAATCCGGAGTAGAGCAGCAGATAGACGAGGGTCGACAGGGCGCCGACGACGCAGAAGCCGACCAGCTGGCGGGCCAGTCCCCGGGGTACGCCCGGGACCTGGCGGTCGCGCGGGTCGTCGCCGAAGGGGCGGGCGAGCCGGTCGAGGGGGAGCGCGCCGACCGCGAGCGCCCGGCCCACGCGCCACACACCCTTGAGGTCGTCGGTGGCCGTCTGCACGATGTGCACCGTCGAGTCCGGGTCGTCGACCCAGTCGACCGGCACCTCGTGGATACGCAGCCCGGCCCGCTCGGCGAGGACGAGCATCTCGGTGTCGAAGAACCAGCCGCTGTCCTCGACGAGCGGCAGCAGGACCCGCGCCACATCGCGCCGGATCGCCTTGAAGCCGCACTGGGCGTCGGAGAAGCGCGCCTGGAGAGAGCCGCGCAGGATCAGGTTGTAGGCGCGGGAGATGAACTCGCGCTTCGGCCCGCGCACGACACGTGAACTGCGCGCGAGGCGCGAGCCGATCGCCAGGTCCGAGTGGCCCGAGATGAGCGGGGCGACCAGCGGGAGCAGCGCGTTGAGGTCGGTGGACAGGTCGACGTCCATGTAGGCGAGGACGGGCGCGTCGGACGCGGACCAGACGGTGCGCAGGGCCCGCCCGCGGCCCTTCTGCTCCAGGCGGGCGTTTCGCACCTCGGGGAGCGCGGCCGCCAGGGCGGCGGCGACGTCCGGGGTCGCGTCGGTGGACGCGTTGTCCGCGATCGTGATGCGGAAGCGGTAGGGGAAGGTCCCGACGAGGTGCCGGTGCAGCCTGCGCACGCAGGGACCGAGGTCCCGCTCCTCGTTGAAGACCGGGATCACTACGTCCAGAACCGGTGCATCGCCCACGCCGGCCGGGAGGTGCTCCCGTGCCGGCAGCACCCCCAAGGAGGGGTCGGTGCCCGGAGAAGAGTCGGTTCGCATGACACCGACATTCGCCAACTGCCCTGTCAGGCCGGTGTGGTGAGACTGTGGCCTGCCTGTGAGTGCCTGACAGGTTCGCCACACGCCGGCAGATGGACGGTGAACACGGTCCGGCCGGGCACGCTGTCGACGGTCACCGCGCCGCCGTGCGCCGCCGCGACGGCCTGCACGATGGCGAGGCCGAGACCGGTCGAGCCGTGGGCCCGGGAGCGGGAGGTGTCGCCGCGGGCGAACCGCTCGAAGACGTGCGGGAGCAGCTCGGGCGGTATGCCGGGGCCGTTGTCCTGGACGTCCATGCAGACCCACGGCCCGTGCCGGTGCACGCGCGCGGTCACGGTGGTGCCCGGCGGCGTGTGCGTACGGGCGTTGGCCAGGAGGTTCACGAGCACCTGGTGGATGCGCGGCCCGTCGGCGAGCACGAGAGCGGGGTCGTCCGGCAGTTCGAGCCGCCACGCGTGGTCCTGGCCGGCCACGCGGGCATCGCTCAGCGCGTCCACGACCAGCGGCGACAGGTCGGTCGCCTCGTACGACAGGGGGCGGCCGGAGTCGAGCCGCGCGAGCAGCAGCAGGTCCTCGACGAGCCCGGTCATGCGGTGGGCCTCGGACTCGATACGGCCGAGCGCGTGCCGGGTGTCGGGCCCGGTCTCCTCACGGCCGCGCCGGGTGAGCTCGGCGTATCCGCGGATCGAGGCGAGGGGGGTACGCAGCTCATGGCTGGCGTCCGCGACGAACTGGCGCACGCGTGTCTCGCTCTGCTGGCGGGCCTCCAGCGCTCCGTTCACATGGTCGAGCATGCGGTTGAGGGCGGCGCCGACCTGGCCGACCTCGGTGCGCGGGTCGGCCTCGGTGTCGGGGACCCGTTCGTGGAGGGCCACTTCGCCGCTGTGCAAGGGGAGTTCGGAGACCCGGGTCGCGGTGGACGCGACGCGGCGCAGGGGCCGCAGGGCCACGCCGACCATGGCGGCGCCGGCGAGCGACGCGGCGACGAGACCGGCCGCGGTGACGCTGACCTCGACGACGACGAGGGTGCTGAGCGTGTCCTGCACCTCGGTCTCGGGCAGGCCGACCATGGTGTTCCCGCCCGGCTTCGAGGAGATCCGGTAGTCGCCGAGCCCGGGCACGCCGACGCTGTGCGTCTCCCCGTCCTGCGGCACGTTCTCCAGCGCGGTGATCTGCGCGTCCGTCAGCGGGACGATCGGCTTGTCCCGGTCGGCGACACTCTTCGCGGCCTCGGTGACGCTTCCGTCGGACCCGACGAGGGCGCCGATGGTGCCCGGCCTGCTCGGACCGCCGAGAAAGCTCAGGTTCTGCGCCTGTCGCTCCGGACCGGGACCGCCCGTGGACTGGACGACGGCGCCGCGCACCTGCTTGTCGAGCTGGTCGTACAGATAGGTGTGCAGCGCGATCGTGGTCACCGTTCCGATGACCGCGCACACCAGGGCGATCAGCGCGACAGCCGTGATGACCAGCCGTTTGCGCAGGCTGCGCGGCTGCCGCCGCCCGCTCATGACGCGACGGGCACAGCGGGCTTGATGAGGTATCCGGCGCCGCGCCGCGTGTGGATCATCGGCTCGCGCCCGGCGTCGATCTTGCGGCGCAGGTACGAGATGTACAGCTCCACGACGTTGGCCTGGCCGCCGAAGTCGTAACTCCAGACGCGGTCCAGTATCTGCGCCTTGCTCAGGACCCGGCGCGGGTTGCGCATCAGGTAGCGCAGCAGCTCGAACTCGGTGGCGGTCAGATGGATGCCGTCCCCGCCTCGCGACACCTCGTGACTGTCCTCGTCGAGCGTCAGGTCACCCACGACGAGCACGGACTCGCTGCGCCGGTCGGTCGCTCCCGAGCGGCGGATGAGCCCGCGCAGCCGGGCGACGACCTCCTCCAGGCTGAACGGCTTGGTCACATAGTCGTCGCCACCGGCCGTGAGCCCGGCGATCCGGTCCTCGACGGCGTCCTTCGCGGTCAGGAACAGCACCGGGACGTCCTGGTGCTCGCGCCGCAGCCGGCCGAGCACGGACAGGCCGTCCATGTCGGGCAGCATCATGTCGAGCACGATGGCGTCGGGCCGGAACTCGCGCGCGGTCTGCACCGCGCCCATCCCGTCCGCCGCGCTGCGGATCTGCCAGCCCTCGTAGCGCAGGGCCATGGAGAGCAGCTCGGTGATCGACTGTTCGTCGTCCACGACGAGGACCCGGACGGGGCTCCCGTCCGGCCTCAGCAGTTCGGTACGCCCCTGGGGCGAGGTCGCGGTCATGTTCCACACCTTGCGCGCCCGCTCTGAGAACCGGCTTTCGGCAACCTGTGAATTCCCTGAGAAACGCACAGCAGGCTCTCAGGGGGGCGTCAGCCCGAGAGTCAGCCCAAGGGATCGAGGTCGAACAGCCGTGCCCCGTTCCCGTGGCAGACGGCCCGCAGCCACTCCTCCCCGAGACCGAGCCGCTCCAGCTCCTCCAGCTGGTGGACGTAGGGGTACGGAATGTTCGGGAAGTCGGTGCCGAGCAGGATCCGGTCGCCGAGATCGGCGAGCCGGGCCAGCTCGCCGCGGGGGAACGGGGCAAAACGTTCACTGAAATCGGTGAACGCCATCGTCGTGTCGAGGCGCACCTCCTCGTACCGCTCGGCCAGGTCGAGGAAGTCCGTGTACTCGGGCATCCCCATGTGGGCCACGATCACCGGGAGCCGCGGATGCCGGGCGAGCAGCCGGGCGACCGGCTCGGGCCCGGTGTGCTTGCCGGGGGCCGGCCCCGAGCCGCAGTGCATGACCACGGGGATACGGGCCTCGGCGAGCATCCCCCACACGGGGTCGAGCAGTTCGTCGTTCGGGTCGTACGCCCCGACCTGCACATGCGCCTTGAAGACGCGCGTGCCCGCCTCGACGGCCTCGCGCACGTACCGGTCGACGCCCGGCTCGGGGAAGAACGTCGACGTGTGCAGACAGCCGGGGGTCCGGCGCGCGAAGTCGACGGCCCACCCGTTGAGCCACTCGGCCATGCCCGCCTTGTGCGGATAGAGCATGGACGTGAAGGCACGCACCTCGAACTCCCGCAGCCGCGCGAGCCGTTGCTCCTCTTCCTCCCGGTACGCGATGGGCCACGCCATCCCGGTCAGCGGCCCCGCCGCGTCGAAGTACTCCCACACCTTCTTCAGGACCCGCTCGGGCATGAAGTGCGTGTGCACGTCGACGATCCCGGCGAGGCCGTGCCGCTCCCTGAACCGGGCGACCCGCTCCGCCTCGCCACCGCCCGCCGCGCCGCTCTCCGCGTAACCCTCCACGCCGTTCGTCGCGCCGCTCTCCGCGTTACTCTCCGCGCTCAAATCCGTGACTCCGTTCGACCTTGGCGACATGGAGCGAGTAGCTCTCGTACCACTCGGCGCGGCCGCGCCGCTGCGCTGCCCGGTGCTCCCCGTTCGCGGCCCACTCCTTGAGCCCTTCCTCGTGCCGGAAGTAGGCGACGGTGATCCTCAGCCCGCTCTCCGAGGCCGCGAAATCCTCCCCCAGGAACCCGGGTATCTCCCTGACCAGCTCCGACATCCGCTCGGCGGTCGCCCCGTATCCGTTGTCCCCCGGCGTGCGCACTGAGGTGAACACGGCGGCGTAGTAAGGCGGTTCGACGACGGGCACGGGCCGGACGGTACGGGCGGGACCGGCGCTGCTCTCCGGCCCGACAGGCGCTACTCCGTGATCACTCATGTCCTCACGATGCGGCCCGGCGACGGACGGTGTCCACCCCCATTGCCCTACGGGAAGCGAGACTTGACCATCCGGTCGAAGAAGCCTGCCGCCCCTCCCCGCCCGGCTGGAGAAACGGGACGGCCGATGCCGCTCAGAACAGCCCACCCTGCAGCGCGGACGCCTCTTTCACCGGTTTCACCGGCACGGAGGACACCACGTCCGCCGCCGCTCCGTCCGCCACCCCCCACGCCTCGAGCTGCCAACCGCCGAGCAGCCGGGTGTCGACCACGAGCCGCCGCCCGCCCCGCTCCACGAGATGCAGATCCGGCCCCGCGGCGGCGACCAGCGTCCCCACGACCACCCCGCCCTCGACCAGCTCGCTCACGACGACCCCCACGCCCCCGAGCCGCCCCACCTCTGCCGCGCCCGCTGTCGCGCCCTCGGTCACGCTCCCTGTTCCCCCCTCGATCCCGAAGACCTCCGCGTGATCGACCACCTCGCACGGAAGCCGCTCCAGCGACTCGGGCCACCCTGCGAGCGCGACGGCAGTGGCATGCGCCGTCGCCAACTCCGCGGCCCGCTCGCCGGCCGGGGGCAGCGCCGCCCGTACGGCCCGCTTCTGCGCGTACGGAATCCGGTCCGGAACCCCGAGCGCGCTGCGCAGCAGCTCCTCCGCCCGCCGCGCCGCCATGAGCGGCCCGCGCCCCAACCACGTGAACGCGACGGCCCCTTGTTCGAGCAGCCGGGCGGAACCGCGCCCCACCCCGGTGATCCCCACCTTCACCATCCCGCTCCCGAACCAGGCGAGATACACGTGGTACGGCCTCGGGTCGTCCGCCATCGTGTCCGCGGCGACGGAGTGCGCCCGGTCGATCCCGGCGCACTCGGCACACTGTGCGCGCGTCCCCCGCCCGGCCAGCACCGCACCCGCCGGACACGGCGTGCGCCGCCCGCCCCGCCACACCCCGAGACATCTGCGCGCGCCCACGGCCCGGAAAGCCAGCACGTCCCCGAAGGCGAGGGGACTCTCGCGCTCCCCCTTCCTCTCCCCGTACCACCCCAGCGCGGGCCCGCCCCCGACCCGCCACCGCACCCCGGTGCACCACCACGTCATGCTCAGGACGCTACTCCCGGGCTCTGACATCGCCGGGGGCTGCGGTACGTTCCCGCTGTTCGGGGACGTGATCAGAGGTGGCGACCGTGGCAGCGCCGGGCTTCTTCTTCGTCGCTCCGCCATGTCTCGCGATCGCCTCCTTCACGGGCTTCACCGCCTGCCGGGCCCAGCGCCGGAGAGTCTTCAAGGCTCTGGCCGCCGTACCGCTGACCGCCGGCCTGACCTGCGCACTCGTACCGATCGGGATCATCGTCTGATTCATGACGCGCTAGCCGGAGCGGGAGCACATCGGAAACCATGAAGCATGCGACCGGATGACTGGCACCTCACCGAAGACGTCGACGACTTTCTGGCCCGAGCCGGAGACTTCCTGCGCTCACGCCCCGCCCTGCACACCACACCGCTGACGACGACCGAGAAACTGCGCACGCTCGGCGCGGAGGCGTACAGGGCCGATGCCCCCGTCTTCGGCTCCCTGGAGCGAGCGGGCGAGGTCCGCGCCATCTTCTACCGCCGCACCCGGCACGGCCCCCTGAGCCTCACCCCCGTCACCCCCGAGGACGCCGAATCCCTCGCCGCCCGCCTGGCCGGCCTCGGCCTCGTCCTGCCCGTCGTGAGCGCGGCCCACGACACCGCCACCGCCTTCGCCGATGCCTGGCAGCGGCACACGGGCGCGACGCCCACCCTCAGCACGCGGATCCGTCTGTACCGTCTCGGCACGCTCACCGCACCGGAGCCGGTCCCGGCGGGCCGGGGCCGACGCGTGGGCGAACAGGACCGCGAGCAACTCTTCCGCTGGCACCGCGAGTTCGCCGCCGACGTCGGGGAGGACGTCACCATCGACGCCGCCACCTGGGCCGACACCCGCTTCGGCGACAAGCGCTACACGTTCTGGGAGACCCCGGACGGCACCCCTGTCTCCATGGCGGGCATGACCGCGCTGGTCGGCGGCATGATCCGGGTGGACCCCGTCTACACCCCGGCCCACCTCCGCGGTCGCGGCTACGCGGGCGCGGTGACGGTCGAGGTGAGCCGAGCCGCCCTGGCCGCAGGCGCCAAGGAGGTCGCGCTCTACGCCGACCCGGCCAACTCCACCAGCAACGCCCTTTACCAACGAATCGGCTACGTCCCACTCACCGAATGGGCCGTGTACGACTTCGCCCACTGACGGCGGCACGGCCCGATCCGACGCTGTCCTTGTCCGCCGGATTGCCAGAGCCCGTCATGACATGACGCAAGAGGCCCCCGGATCTCTCCGGGGGCCTCTCATCTGTGTGCACTCGGCAGGATTCGAACCTGCAACCTTCTGATCCGTAGTCAGATGCTCTATCCGTTAAGCTACGAGTGCTTGTTCTGTTTTTGTCTCGGTCCCGGCCCCTTCGGCCCGTTCCCGGCGACAGGAAGAACATTACATGACTGCCGCCGTCATGTGAAATCCGATTGCCGCACCCCTTGTGAGCTGGGCAAACACCGTCTTGCGGGTCCGAAACGCCGAAGCCCCGGTCCGTCAGGACCGGGGCTTCGGATCTTGGAGCGGAGGCGGAGGGATTTGAACCCTCGATGGGCTTTAAGGCCCAAACCGCATTAGCAGTGCGGCGCCATAGACCGGACTAGGCGACGCCTCCAGCACGACCCCCCGCGCGAGCGCGAGTGGTGCGTCCAGATGATGACACAGCAGCGCGCCGTGTCACCAATCGGCCCCCACGGTACTAGGCGTCCAGGCCAGAGACAAAGCACTTCCGTTCGTCCTCGTGTTCCCGGGCCCACCGCAACATCGCGGGCCGCCCGGCGTTAGACGCGGTGGAGCCGCTCGGGACGGTGCGGTTCCTCGTCTTCTCTTCTCACTCATTCGTGGAGCCCACCTCATGTTGCTGCGCCGTATCGCCCTCACCGCCGCATCCGCCGCCGCGCTCTGCGCGGTCCCCGCCACCGCCCACGCCGACCCGGGACCGCTCGGCCTCCCCCAGTTGTTCGCCAAGCCCGCCACCCAGGACCGGCTACAGGTGTCCGTCACCGACACGGGTGACGGAAGGGACGGGACGTACGAGCTGGAGTGCGGGCCCTCGGGCGGTACGCATCCGGAACCCGCGAACGCGTGCGCGCGGCTCGACGAGCTGTCGGCGAACGGCCGCGACCCGTTCGCGCCGCTCTCGCCGGACACCCAGTGCACGATGCAGTACGGAGGTCCCGCGACGGCCCGCGTCACCGGAACGTGGCACGGGCGGCCCGTCGACGCGACCTACAAGAGGACCAACGGCTGTGAGATCTCGCGGTGGCAGGGGCTCGTTCCCGTGCTGCCCGCGACCGGTCCGTGAACGAGGGCGGGCCATTGTGTGGGGAACGTGCCAAGGCGCGGCGCGGCTCCGGACACCCTGTGACCAGGCATATGCCCGCGCATGCGGCGCCGTCACGGGGCCGGGTGGCGTCACGCCCCCACGCATCTTCATTCCACGGGCACATCTTCCGCGTGCGACCTCCCTCTCATCCGGCGCCGCGACCGCAACCTCTGCCCGTAGACTCCCTCCCGTGACATGCCCCGAGCCACGTAGGAAGATGGCTCGCGCGGTCGGCAAGGTGCGGTAATCAGGGAGGAAGCGTCGTCGTGAGCAGCAGGCCATCCCGAGGCGCTGCTCGCCTCGCAGCCATACTCGACGCGCTCCCGGACGCGCTGGTGCTGGTCAACGCCAACGGGACCGTCGTCAACGCGAACACCATCGCCCTGGAGGCCTTCGAGGCCCCGGGCACCGCCCTCGTGGGGCGCGGACTGCTCGATCTGCTGCCCGAGTTCGACTCGCGGCTCATCCCCGGATCGATGCGCAGGCCCGACACCACGGACGAGCGCGGGCGCACCAAGCCGACCCGGATGATGGCCCGCCGCACCGACGGCAGCGAGTTCCCCGTCGAGGTCACCAGCGCCAATCTCGCCGACGGCCGCGACGCCGTCGACGGCTACGGCAACAGCTCGTACGGAAGCGGGAGCTATGGGAGCGGCGCCTCCGAGCTCCTGATGCTCGTCGTGCGCGACCTGTCGGGGACCGTCGACACCGAGGCCGAACTCGCGCGTTCGCAGCGCCAGACCGAGATGATCCTGCGCGCCGCCGCCGAGGGCGTCGTCGGCACCGACACCGACGGCCGGATCGTGCTCGTCAACCCGGCCGCCGCGCAGATCCTCGGCTTCCGCGCCAGCGACCTGGGCGGGCAGGAACTGCACGCGCTCGTCCTCCACTCACGCGCCGGCGGCGAGCCGTTCCCGTACGAGGAGTCCCCGCTCGCCGACACCCTGCGCTCCGGGCGCAAGCACCGGGTGCGCGGGCAGGTCCTGTGGTCGAAGAGCGGCGCGCAGGTGCCCGTCGACATGACGACGGCGCCCGTGCGCGACGGTGACCAACTGGTCGGCGCCGTGATGACGTTCACCGACCGGCGGCCCTACGACGAGCTCGTCGTGGCGCACGCGGAGGAGATCGACCGGCGCGACAAGGAGGCGGAGAGCACCGCCACGGAGCACGCGGAGACGCTCGCCCGCACCATCGAGGAGCACGAAGCGCAGACCGCGCGTGCCGAAGAGGAGCACGCGGCCGAGCTCGCCACGATCACCGAGCGGCACACCGAGGAACTCTCCGCCGAGAAGGACCGGATCGCCGCTCTCGCCGAGCGCGAGAAGGACCGTTACGAGGCGCTCGCGGCCCGGCACGAGCAGCTCCTCGCCGTCCTCGGCCAGTCGCTGCGCGGCCCTCTCGACGAACTGCGCGGCCAGCTCACCACCCTGGCCGCGGACGACGCGGGCCAGCTGTGGCCCGAGGCCAACCAGATCCTGCACCACCTCGCGGCCGGCTACAGCCGCATGACCACGCTCGTCGACAACGTGCTCGGCTATCAGCTCCTCGACTCCGGCGACGTGCAGCTGACCCGTACGAACGTGATGCTCGACGCGGTCGTCGCCGCGGGCGTCGACGGGGCGGTCGAGCTGATCGGGCCCGGGCGCGCGCAGTTCGCCGTGCACGCCCCGCCCATCGAGGCCGAGGTCGACGCGGCGCGTCTGGCCACCGCGCTCGCCCACCTCGTCGCGGACGTCGCGGGCATCGACGCCACCGGCAACGCGCGCGTGGGCGTCGTTCCCACGAGCGGCGTCGGCGGATACGTGGACTCGACGATCGTCGTGGCGGCGGCGCTGCGCGGCGAGAGCGTCCGTATCGAGGTACGCGGGCCCTACACGGGCGGCGACCCGGTGCACGAGCCCATCGTGCGCGGCATCGTGCGGGCGCACGGCGGTGTGCTCCAGACGCACGAGGTGCCCGGGATGAGCGGCAGCGCGTACGTGCTCGAGGTGCCGATCGGGGGCGGGGCCGGGGCGGTTCCGGTCGCCGATCCGTCGGGTGTGGCCGGGGTGGCCGGTCCTGGTACGTCTGTTCCCGGTACGGCTGTCGAGGTCGCTTCGGCGGCTGGTGCCCCCCGTGCGGAGGCCGTGGCCGCTGCTGAGCTTGGTGCGGGGCTGCCCGAGCAGGCGTCGGGTACGCGCGGCGGTCGGCGGCGGGCACGGCGCGCTTCGGGCGCGTCGGTGGACTCGTTCCTGGAGAGCGGTGTCGCGGCGGCCGCGGGTGCGGTGCCGGGCGCCGACGAGGCCGGGCAGGGCGGCGGTGACTCGGAGGCTGCCGCTCCGACCGGGCGGCGCAGGCGGCGGGCCGAGGAGTCCGCGGCGGGTGCGCCCGGGAGCGCCCAGGGGCAGCTGCCGGCGCAGGCCACGCAGACTCCGGCCGGCGGAACGCCTGCGGGTGACGCGGGGGTCGGGACCGGTACGGGGCGTCGACGCGGGAGGCCCAATCCGGCTGAGGTCCCCGTTCCGGCGGGAGCCGATGCCGGTCCCGGTGCCACCGAGGGTTCCGTGGTGACCGCTGCCGAACACGCGGCTGGATCCCCCGCCCTGGGTCAGACCGTGCCGCCGCAGGGCGTGCCGGTCGGAGCGTCCTCGGGGCGCCGGGCGCGGCGCAACCCCGAGCAGGCCGCGCTGCCTGCCGGTGGCTCGGGCGCATCGAACACATCGGCTGCTTCGGGTGCATCGGGGGCGTCCGATGCGTCCCAGGCCGGGCAGAACGTCCCCGCCGGGCGTCGCGCGCGCCGCGCTCTCGGCAGCGCCCCGGAGCGGGAGACCGAGCAGCAGGCAGGCGCCGCGCGCACCGTATTCGCGCTGCCGCCCGCGGAGGCCGACCGGACGACGCCTGAGCCGGGCACCGCCACGGACGCCGACGCAGAGACGACTACGGGTACGGGTACGGCTGTGGGTGCGGGTGCTGACGGCGAGCGGCACGACGCCGCGCAGCGGCACGACACCGACGACCACACTCCGCCGCAGCCCCACCCTGTCCAGACGGTTCCGGGCGCGCGCGCCGCGCTGCCGCCGGAGAACGGTGCCAGGCCCCGCGCCGCGCAGCCCCTCCCCGCGGAGGCCCCGTCTACTGACCCCAACTCGACTCAGGGCCGCGCCATAAGCGTACGAACGCTGGGGCAGGGCGTTCCCTTCGGACGTCAGATCGCCGAGCAGCAGCGCCCGCCGCGACCGCAGCCGTCGGCCCCCGGCACGGCCCAGCCGCTGCCAAATCAGGCGCTCCCGAACCAGCAGGCGAACCCGCAGGCGCCCGCACAGCCGAACCAGGCCGGCCCGGCGACGGGCAAGCAGCCCGGTCCGCAGGCGAAGCAGCCGTCCGGCGCGCAGGGCGGTCCCTCCGGCCCGAAGACCGGGCAGCAGCCCGTTCAGACGCCCGGCGGCACCCCGTCGCTCCAGGTCCCGCTGCCCCCTCAGGTCCCGCAGCCCGCGGCGGCCCCGCAGGAGCAGACGCAGCACACGCTCGGCGGCTCCGGCCGTCGCCGCAGGCTGTCCACCCGGCCGGACCCCGCCGGCACCCAGCCGGAGACCGGGGCCCGCCCGCACCCGCAGTCCCCGTCGCAGTCGTCGTCGGCACAGCCGAAGGCTCAGCCCCAGACGCCGTCCGGCCAGTCCCAGCCCGGTCAGCCGCAGTCTCTGCTGTCGTCGTCATCAGAGGGCCGCGGACGTTCGTACGCGATCGGCGCCCCCGACCAGGACGCCGACGAGGGACCCGAGCCGCTGGACGGGCCCGGTGGTGCCGTAGAGGTGGCGATCCGGCCCCAGCCTCAGCCGATGGACGACGAGCTGCCCCCGGAGCCGCTCGACAACCCGCGCCGTCTCCTGGTCTGGCCCGCGCCCGACGCGACCACGCAGCAGGCCCTGAGCGACCGCGGCTACCGCCCGGTGACCGTGCACTCCCGCGAGGAGGTCGACGCGCAGATCGCGGCCTTCCCCGCCGCGCTCTTCGTCGACCCGCTGACCGGACCGATCACGCGCACCGCCCTCCAGTCGCTGCGCCAGGCCGCCGTGGCCGCCGAGGTTCCCGTGCTGGTGACGGCCGGGCTCGGACAGGCGACGCGCGAGGCGGCGTACGGGGCCGATCCCGCCGTCCTGCTGAAGGCCCTCGCGCCGCGGGACAGCGAGCAGCACCCGTCGCGCGTCCTGCTCATCGAGGAGCGCGAGGAGATCGCGCTCGCGCTCACCGCGACGCTGGAACGGCGCGGGATGCAGGTGGCGCGGGCGAGTTCCGACGCGGACGCCGTGACGCTGGCCGCCCAGATGCGGCCGAACCTGGTGGTGATGGACCTGCTCCAGGTACGCCGCAGGCGCGCCGGAATCGTCGACTGGCTGCGCGCGAACGGCCAGTTGAACCGCACGCCCCTCGTCGTCTACACCGCAGCCGTCGAGGATGCCGACCTGCCGCGTCTGGCCGCGGGCGAGACCGTCCTGTTCCTGGCGGAACGGTCGACGAGCGACGAGGTGCAGGGCCGGATCGTGGATCTGCTCGCGAAGATCGGCACCAACTGAGAAAGCCGTCTCTGCGAAACCCACAACTGCCAAACAGGGGCGGCCCGTTCGGGCCGCCCCTGTTTCACGTGAAACCACCGCCGAGCTCTGGACTCGGAGCAGTGGCGCCGTGGGCCCAGAGCAGTGGTACCGCGAGGGTCGGAGCAGTGGTGCCGTGGGAATCAGAGCCGCGTGATGTCCAGCTCCCCGTCCGCGTACTGCTTGCGCAGCACCTTCTTGTCGAACTTGCCGACGCTCGTCTTCGGCACCGCCGTGATCACCGTCCAGCGCTCCGGGAGCTGCCACTTGGCGATCTTCTCGCCGAGGAACGCGCGCAGGATCCCGAAGTCGGCGCTCGCGCCGTCCTTCAGGACCACGGTGGCGAGCGGGCGCTCGCCCCACTTCTCGTCGGGGACGGCGACGACGGCGGCCTCGGCGACGTCCGGGTGGGACATCAGGGCGTTCTCCAGGTCGACGCTGCTGATCCACTCACCGCCGGACTTGATGACGTCCTTGGCCCGGTCGGTGAGGGTGAGGAAGCCGTCGGGGCTGATCGTGCCGACGTCGCCCGTCTTGAGCCAGCCGTCCTCGCTGAACTTGTCGGAGGGGCGCAGCGGTTCGCTGTCGGGGCCCGAGTAGTACGCGCCGGCGATCCACGGCCCGCGGACCTCCAGCTCACCGGCCGACTCGCCGTCCCAGGCCAGCAGTTCGCCGCCCGGACCCGACAGCCGCGCCTCGACGCCGGCCGGGAACCGGCCCTGGGTGAGGCGGTACGCGAACTCCTCGTCGGTGCCGACCGCCGCGGCCGGCGGCCGGGCGACCGTGCCGAGGGGAGACGTCTCCGTCATGCCCCAGGCGTGACAGACCCGCATGCCGAGCTCGTCGAAGGCCTTCATGAGCGAGGGCGGACAGGCCGAGCCGCCGATGGTGACCTGCCCGAGCGAACTCACCTCGCGGGGCTTCGCGGTGAGCTCCGCGAGCAGGCCCTGCCAGATGGTGGGAACGGCCGCCGCGTGTGTGGGGCGCTCGCTCTCGATCATCTCGGCGAGCGGCGCGGGCTGCAGGAAGCGGTCCGGCATCAGCATGTTCACGCCGGTCATGAACGTCGCGTGCGGCAGTCCCCACGCGTTCACATGGAACTGCGGCACCACGACGAGCGAGGTGTCCTCGTCGGTCAGGCCCATGGACTGCGTCATGTTGACCTGCATGGAGTGCAGGTAGATCGAACGGTGCGAGTAGACGACGCCCTTGGGGTCGCCGGTGGTGCCGGAGGTGTAGCAGAGCGCGGCGGCCTGGCGCTCGTCGAGCTGCGGCCAGTCGTACGTCACCGGCTTTCCGGCGATGAGCTCCTCGTACTCGTGGACCTGGGGGCGTGCTCCGTCGAGGAGCGAACGGTCGCCCGGCCCGGAGACGACGATGTGCTCGACACCCGTCAGGGACGGCAGGAGCGGCGCGAGCAGCGGCAGCAGGGAGCCGTTGACGATGATCACGCGGTCGGCGGCGTGGTTGACGATCCACACCAGCTGCTCTGCGGGGAGCCGCAGGTTCAGGGTGTGCAGTACGGCGCCCATGGAGGGGATCGCGAAGTAGGCCTCGACGTGGTCCGCGTTGTTCCACATCAGGGTCGCGACGCGGTCGTCGTCCACGATGCCGAGGTCGGCGCGCAGAGCGTGCGCGAGCTGGGCGCTGCGGTCGCCTATCTCGGCGAAGCTCCGGCGCTGCGGCCCGCTCTCACCGGTCCAGGTCGTCACCTGGGAAGTGCCGTGGATCGTCGACCCATGGGTCAGGATCCTCGAGATCAGCAGTGGTACGTCCTGCATCGTGCTCAGCACGGCGTCCTCCCGGTGGGCGCTACGGCGCAGTAATGTTCCGCCGATTCTCACCGCATACCAGTCGGTATGTCACTAGCCCAGGGAATGATCGATCAGCGAGTACTCCCGGTCAGCCCTTGGCCGGGCGCAGTTCCGGGTCCGCACGGAGCTTGCCGAGGGCCCGCGAGACCGCGCTCTTCACCGTGCCGACGGACACCCCGAGCACCTCGGCCGTCTGCACCTCGCTCAGGTCCTCGTAGTACCGCAGCACGACCATCGCGCGCTGCCGGGCGGGCAGCTTCATGATCGCGCGCCACATCGCGTCGTGCAGGGCCTGGTGCTCCGCCGGATCGGCCGCCGCCACGGTCTCCGGCTCGGGCAGCTCGTCGCAGGCGAATTCGTCGACCTTCCGCTTACGCCACTGCGACGTACGCGTGTTCAGCAGGGCCCGGCGCACATAACCGTCGAGCGCCCGGTGGTCCTCGATGCGGTCCCACGCTACATACGTCTTGGTGAGCGCGGTCTGGAGCAGGTCCTCGGCGTCGCACGGGTTCGCGGTCAGCGACCGGGCGGTCCGCAGCAGTACGGGCTGGCGCGCCCGCACGTACGACGCGAACGACGGGTACGACTTGTGCGGCGCGTACGGCGTCGAGTGGGCGGCCGGCGCGTACGGCACCGGGAGGGAAGAGTGAGGCGTCATAGCGGCTCGCGGCGCGCTGCGCGTCGCGGCATCCGATGCGCTGGAGCAGACAGGCGCCATGGTTGCGGTCATGGCTCCACGCTAGGAGCGCCCCCTACCCTCGCGGATCGGCCGCAGGTCCCGAAGCGGTGTCCGCCTCAGGTTGTAGGAGTGGTGGTATCCCCACCTCCTGAAGGTGGAGGACGCGGTACGCACCCCTGAGGGTTCATCCCTGAGGGCCGTTCCATGGGCTTCCCTCCACTCTGCCACTCCCACGGACCGGGGCGGCTCACCGGATGCGGGCCACCGGCGCGTGCACCAGGTTCCGGTCGATGACGAGGGTCCGCCCGCCGTGCCGCTCCTTCACGTTCCCCGCGTACTGGTGGATCCTGCGCCGCGAACTCCAGGCGGACCCCCGCAGCGCGGGCTCCCGGGCCAGCCGGGGCCGCGTGTGCCAGCGCGCGAACCAGATCACCGACGGCAGATCCCGCACCCCCGCCCGCGCCGCGTCCCGCATGTGCGCCACCCCGGAGTCGGCACTGCTGTAGAACCCGGGCACATACCCCTTCCGGCGCACCTGCCGGTCCCAGCCCCGCACAAAGCGGAGCGTCGTGCGGGCGCACTTCTTCTGCCGGTAGTTGTATGCCTCCATGTCGAGATAGAGCGGGCTGCCCGGCCGGATGCCGACGGCCCGCGCCCTGCGTACGGCGTCCCGCCCCTCCCGCACGCCCTGGCTCCAGGGGTGACGGCCGATGCGATAGGCCTTCTTGGCACCCGCGACGACACACGGCGACTGCGACCCGACATACACCGGCAGCACCCGCCACCCCAGCCGCTCCACCCCCTTCATCCAACTGTGCCCGAGCCGGGGCTGACGACGACAGGCCCGCCCACGGCCCCCGAAGTACACGCCCACCGCCCCGTACTTCGACGACCGCCAGCGCCGCATGGTGTCGAGCGACGGCGCCATGCAGGTGTCGAACGCCCGCCCGCGGAACATCCGCGGATCGGAGAGGGCGGGGAGCCGGGGTACGGAGGAGGTTCCGCCGACGGCGCCCGGTGCTCCCGGGTCCCCGGCCGGACCTGAGGCTCGGCCGTCGGGTGCGAAGTCTCCGAGTACGGAGCCGGGGATGGTGGCGAGGTCGGGCAGGGTGATGCCGGCCAGGAGATCGGGGTCGGCGTCGGCGTCGAGGTCGGCGTCGGCGTCGAGGTCGGCGTCGGCGTCGAGGTCGGCGTCGGGCGTCGGAGACAGTTGGGGGAGACCGGCCAAGGGGTCGAGTTGGGCGTCGGGCGTCGGAGACGGCTGGGGGAGGCCTGGTTCGGCCCACGCCGACGCGGGGAGGGCGGTCAGTGCCATCAGGAGCAGCACTAGACCCACGACCAGCTGTCGGCGGTGCCTACGGCGAGTGCGGTGCATAGGGCGAGTGAAGGGGCCGTGATGCGGACCGGACCCGGGACACACCCGCGTTCAGCCGTCCGCTCCCAGAATCAGACCCGATGTGGGGACGCCGGTCCCCGCGGTCACCAGCGCCGTGGCGGCGCCGGCTATCTGGTTCACCGCCGTGCCCCGCACCTGTCTGACCGCCTCCGCTATGCCGTTCATCCCGTGCAGGTACGCCTCGCCGAGCTGCCCGCCGTGCGTGTTGAGCGGGAGCCGACGCTCCGCCACGAAGTCGGCCGCCTCACCCGGCCCGCAGAACCCGAATTCCTCCAGCTGCATCAGCACGAACGGCGTGAAGTGGTCGTAGAGGATCCCCACATCGATCTCGCCCGGCGCCAGCCCGGCCGACCGCCACAACTGCCGTGCCACGACCCCCATTTCGGGCAGGCCTGTCATGTCGTCCCGGTAGAAACTCGTCATCTGCTCCTGGCCGCGCCCCGCCCCCTGGGCCGCCGCCGTGATCACGGCGGGACGGTGCGGGAGATCGCGGGCCCGCTCGACGCTGGTGACGACGATCGCCTGCCCGCCGTCGGTCTCCTGACAGCAGTCGAGCAGCCGCAGCGGCTCCACGATCCACCGCGACGCCGCATGGTCCTCCAGTGTGATCGGCTTCCCGTGGAAGTACGCCGCCGGATTGGTGGCCGCGTACGCGCGATCCATGACGGCGACCTGACCGAACGCCTCCGGGCCCAGGCCGTACGCGTGGAGGTAGCGCTGCGCCGCCATCGCCACCCACGACGCGGGCGTCAGCAGCCCGAACGGCAGTGCCCAGCCGAGCGCCGCCCCCTCCGCCGACGGCTCCCGATGCTGCACCCCGGAGCCGAATCTCCTGCCCGAGCGCTCATTGAACGCCCGGTAGCAGACGACCACTTCGGCCACCCCGGTCGCCACGGCGAGCGCGGCCTGCTGAACGGTGGCACAGGCCGCACCGCCGCCGTAGTGGACCCGGGAGAAGAACGAGAGGTCCCCTATCCCGGCCGCCTGCGCGACGGTGATCTCCGGACTGGTGTCCATGGTGAACGTGACCATGCCGTCGACGTCGGCGGGGGAAAGCCCGGCGTCGTCGAGCGCCGCGCCCACCGCCTCCACCGCGAGCTTCAGCTCACTGCGCCCGGAGTCCTTGGAGAACTCGGTCGCCCCGATCCCGGCGATCGCCGCCCGCCCACCGAGACTGTCCTTCGCCCGCACACTCATGCCGGCCTCCCCGACGCCGAGGGACGGGACGGCGTACTCGTGGGGTTCGCAGGGCTCGCGAGACCCGGGAGCGTGACCGTCACCGTGCCGGTGACGTGCGTGCCCAGCCCGTTGACCCCGACGATGCGCACCACGGTCGTGACACCCCCGCCGCCGGACCCGCCCCCGCTCCCGTCTCCTTCTTCGACCTCGGTGACCGTCCCCGTCAACACCAGCGTGTCTCCTGGGTAGTTGGGAGCCCCCAGCCGTATAGAAACCTTGCGCAGAACCGAGGCGGGGCCGAAGTGATCGGTGATGTAACGGCCGACGAGTCCGTTCGTCGTCAGGATGTTCATGAAGATGTCGGGGGAGCCCTTCTCCTTGGCGAGCTCCGCGTCGTGGTGCACATCCTGGTAGTCACGGGACGCGATGGCCCCGGAGACGATCAGCGTCCGGGTGACCGGGATCTCCGACGGCGCCAGCTTCGCGCCGACCCCGGCCCCGATCCCTGTCGAGGCATCCACCATCGCCACGTCCCCCTCCTCCCGACCCCTTGCCGCCCGGTCCATTCCCTCTGCCTTCACTTCCGCGCTGCCCACGTCGCCCCCGCCTCCTCCGTACCGCTCCCCTCGCCACCGGCGATCAAGTCGCCCAGCTCCGCGAGCAGTTCACCCCCGCATCCCAGATACGCGTCGAGCTGCCTGCCCCACAGGAAATGCCGGTGCACGGGATGCTCCAGGTCGGCGCCCATGCCACCGTGAAGATGCTGTCCGGCGTGCACGACCCGTCTGCCCGCTTCCGAAGCCCACCAGGCCGCGGTCAGCGCATGGCCCGCGTACGGCAGCCCCTCGTCCCGTCGCCATGCCGCCTCGTACGCGGTGACCCGGATGGCTTCCGTGTCCATATGGGCGTCGGCCGCCCGGAGTTGAACCCCCTGCTTCGCGGCGAGCGGTCTGCCGAACTGCTCCCGCTCGTTCGTGTACTCCACGGCACGCGCCAGCGACCCCGCGCAGACCCCGGCCTGGAGCCCCGCGAACGCGGTCCGCGCCATCGCCAGGACGTCGTCGTACGCGCCGGGCCCGCCGACCCTCTCCGCCGGCGCCCCGTCCAGAACCAGCCGGCCCGCCGACCAGGGCGCGGTGAGCTCGACCGCGTCGCAGCCGGCATCGGCCGTACACACTCTCCACAGGCTCCGGTCGGCCGCTACCACCAGAACCCAGGACGCGTCCCGGAGCCACGGGACCCAGGGCACCACTCCCGTGAGCCTCCCCGTGCCCCCGCCCGTCCCCGTCTCCCCTGCCTCCGCTCCGTCGACCCGCACCCCGGTCTGCGCGGGGAACGCCCCCGTGGCCACCTCCGTCCCGTCCCGCAGCCCCGGCAGCAGCCGGTCCCGCTGCTCGGAGGTGCCATGCCTCGCCACCGCGAGCAGCCCGTACGCGCAGCTGGCGGCGAACGGCACCTGTGCCGTCGTCCGGCCCTGCTCCTCCAGCATCAGCACGAGCCCGAGCAGCCCGGTCTCCTCCACCGCCCCCGGCAGCCCCGCCGAGCCGAGCGCCTTCCACAGCTCGGGGTCCGTTCCCGTGCCGGCCGCCGCGAGGCGCTCGGGGGTCGACAGGTCACCGAAGATCCGTGCGGCCAGGTCGGCCGCGGCCACCTGGTCCTGCGTAGGTGTGAAATCCACGTCAGCCCTCCCGCCCCGTAGCGACACGCTGAGCAACCCCCGCAGGGGCACCGTCACCGGCCCGGAAGACCGGCAGCTCCAATTCCTCGTCCACCCGCAGGAATTCGAGCCGTACCGGCATCCCTATGCGGACCTTGTCGTACGGCACCCCCACCACGTTGCTGATGATCCGGACGCCTTCGGCCAGCTCGATCAGGCCCACCGCGTACGGCGGGTCGAAGGCGGGGAAGGACGGGTGGTGCATCACCACGTACGAGAAGACGGTCCCCGCGCCGCTCGCCTCGACCGTGCTCCAGTCCTGCGAGGCGCACGCGCCGCACCCCGGCAGCCAGGGGAAACGCAGCGTCCCGCACGCCTCGCAGCGCTGGATGAGGAGGCGGTGCTCGCGGACCCCTTCCCAGAATCCGGCGTTGTCCCGGTTCACCACCGGACGAGGCCGCCGGGCCTGCTGCTCCCGCGCCGGCCCTTCCGCCCGCCCTGCCCGCGCCGCCGGGGCGTACTTGAGGATCCGGAAGCGATGCGTCCCGGCGAGCTCGCCATCAGCCCTGACATCCATGCGCGTCGTGACGAAGTGCCCCGTGCCCAGCTTCGTCGTCTTGCGCTCGGACACCGACTCGATCACCGCGTCGAAGGTGATCGCGTCACCGGGCCGCAGCGGCCGCAGATACTCCTGCTCGCAGTCGGTGGCGACGACCGAGGTGTACCCCGCGTCGTCCAGCAGCGCGAACAGCTCGTCGTAGGCGCCGCTGCGCCCCTGGTGCCCGGAGAGCCCACCCATCGTCCAGGCCTGGAGCATGGTCGGCGGCGCTATGGCGTCGGGCCCCTCGTACGCGGGGTTCGTGTCGCCCATCGCCTCGCACCAGTGCCTGATCATCGGCTCGTTGACCAGGTCCTTGCCCACCCCCGCGGTGGCGGCGGGCAGCCCTTCGAATGCCTTCAGCGCCTCGTACGTCATGTCGCCGGTCACCGCCGCCCCCTCCTCATCCCGAGCCGCATCGTCGCGACGATCTCCCGCTGCACCTCGCTCACGCCGCCGCCGAACGTGTTGATCTGCGCCGCCCTGTTCATCCGCTCCAGCTCCCCCTCCGCCGTCCCGCCCCAGGCACCACCATCCGACCCGCCACCACCGGACGCAGCACCCGCGTCGTCACCGCCAGCCCGGCCCCCGAACGCCCCCGGCGACCCGGCTCGAACCAGCGCCGCGTCTCCCGCGATCTCCTGACACATTCGGTACACCTCGACCGCCGATTCGGTTCCCATGACTTTCACGCCGCTCGCGTCGCCCGGCGCGAGCCGCCCCGCCCCGACGTCCCCCACCAAACGCCAGTTGAGCAGGCGTGTTGCCGCGAGACGGGCATGCACCTCGGCCAGCCGTGACCGCACCCACGGCAGGTCGATCCGGCGTTCCCCCGTCACCGGATCGGGTGAACGAACCGCTTCGAGCACCGCCGCGTAGAAGTCCTCCGCCTGCATCCCGATCGCGGCGAGCGCGACCCGCTCATGGTTGAGCTGATTGGTGATGAGACCCCAGCCGCCGTTCTCGTCCCCGACGAGATTAGAGGCGGGGACGCGGATCCCGTCGTAGTACGTGGCGGTGGTGGTCAGCCCGCCGACGGTCTCGATGGGCGTCCAGCTGAAGCCGACGGCGTCCGTCGGCACGAGAACGATCGAGATGCCCTGGTGCTTGGCGGCTTCGGGGTCCGTGCGGCAGGCCAGCCAGATCCAGTCGGCGTTCTGCGCGTTCGACGTGAAGACCTTCTGCCCGTCGATGATCCAGTCGTCGCCGTCGCGGACAGCCCGCGTCCGCAGCGAGGCCAGGTCGGTCCCCGCCGACGGCTCGCTGTACCCGATCGCGAAGACCAGCTCGCCCTTGAGGATCCGCGGCAGGAAGTACGCCTTCTGCGCCTCGGTCCCGTACTTGATCAGGGTCGGACCGACGGTGTTCAGGGTCACCATGGAGACAGGCGCGCCCGCGCGATACGCCTCGTCGAAGAAGACGAACTGCTCGTCGGGCCCCCGGCCTTGGCCTCCGTACTCGACGGGCCAGCCGAGTCCGAGGAGGCCGTCGGCCCCGATGCGGCGCAGCAGGCGTCGCTGGGCCGTTCGATCGTCGTGGGCGGGCGGCCCGTCCGGCATCAGTTCCCGGAAGTAGGCGCGCAGTTCGGCGCGGAGTTCATGCTGGCGCGCGGTAGGGGCGAGGTGCACGGCGGCGGCCCTCCCGGACCTCGTACGAACAAGGGTCTCTGACCGTCTGTTTCTGACTGACCGTCAGATTCGGTACGACTGTCCGCCAGGTTCGGTACGGGTGTCAAGAGATCAGCACGCGCGCGTGAAGGGCCGGCGGGTGCGCGAAAACGCCTGTGCGGCGATGCCGAAGCACCGCCGCACAGATGTCACGCACCCCTGGCAATGGCCCCCGCCGACAGGAGCCGCGGGTCACCAGAGCTTGGTGAAGTACACCGCGATGTTCTCGTTCGACTGGTCGATGGCCGTGAACGCGGAGCCGTTCACCTGGGCCGTGTTGTTCTGGTTCGAGGCGCCGGAGCCCACCGCCTGCTGCTGCGTGGTGGACGAGTTGCCGTGGTTGTTGCCACCGACACCACTGCCGCTCACGGTCGCCACACCCGCGTTCGATCCGTTGTCCGCGAACGACCCGTTGTCGGCCATCGCCACCCCCGAGAAGAGGGCTGCCGCGAGGGGCAGGGCGGCGACGGCGGCGAGGGCGCGGGCGGTACGGATGTGTGCCATGTCAATTCCTCCAGGAACGGTAACTACTGGTTGCCCCAAGGCAGTTGGCCGACCGCCTCGGTCGTTGCTCACGACGTCGCGAGATCAGAATTGCCCACCGAATCCCCGTCGAACCAGGGCGGAAGGCCGTATTCCCTCGCAAGCGTGAGGACATGTCGATAAACCTGCTTCGCACCCTCAAAGCCCCAGCTCAGCCCGGATTGCGTCCGCTCCACGCGAGACGGGTCAGCCACCGCAGGGGCTGAAGCGTTTCGGCACATTTTTGGTAAATACGCTCCACCCGGGCGAGCCCCTCTTCCTTTACTCGAACATTCGTACGAACATGGATGCATGGCCACCACCGACCGGCATGCCGTACCCCTTGCGACCCTGGCCCTCGCCCACGCCCTCTCCGCCGCCGAGCGTGGACTGGCCGTGATCCCGCTCTCCCGCACGAAGCTCCCCGCCCTGCGCTCCCCGCACCGCGACGAACCCGACCCCGCCCCGTGCCACGGCGAATGCGGACGCCCCGGCCACGGCGTGTACGACGCCACGACCGACCCGGGCCGCATCCGTGACCTCTTCGCGGCGGCGCCCCGCGCCACCGGCTACGGCATCGCGTGCGGACTGCCCCCGCACCACCTCATCGGTGTGGACCTCGACACCAAGTCCGGTACGGACGCCTCGTCCGCACTGCGCGAACTGGCGCTGCGCCACCTCTTCACGATCCCGGACACCGTCGTCGTGGCCACCCCCAGCGGCGGCCGTCATGTGTGGCTCTCCGGACCGCCGGACGTCGTGGTCCCCAACTCGGCGGGACGCCTCGCGCCGGGCATCGACATCCGCGGCGCGGGCGGCTACCTCGTGGGCCCCGGATCGCGCACGGCCCAGGGCGTCTACAGCGCGGTCCCCGGCACCGCCCACCTGCCCGTCGCGCCCTGCCCGCCGGCACTCCTGCGCCTGCTCACACCCCCGCCACGCGTGCACCACCCGTCACCGGCACATGCGGGCCGACACGGCCAGGGGCTGGTCCAGTTCGTGCTCGCGGCACATGAGGGACAGCGCAACACCCGTCTGTTCTGGGCCGCTTGCCGCGCCTACGAGAGCGACCTCGGCGACAGCCTCACGAACGCCCTCGTGGAAGCCGCGACCCGCACGGGCCTGACGGAACGCGAGGCCCGCTCCACGATCGCCTCAGCGGCCCGCCTGACCCAGCGCAACGACGCGGAGGCGTAGGGCGCGACGTCCCGGAGGACAAGCCCTCCCCGCGCCCGGACGAACCCGCCTCCCCAGGACACGCGTAAGGGGCGCCCGCCGTAGCGAACGCCCCTTACAAACACTTACCTGCAAGCGGTGGGTGTGGGATTTGAACCCACGGTGACTCGCGCCACGACGGTTTTCAAGACCGTTCCCTTAGGCCGCTCGGGCAACCCACCCTCGCCCCGTCGGCGACCGGCGGAGCGAGGACCAGGGTAGCGGGTTCGGCCGGGAGTTCGGTCAGCTGTCGCCCTTGCGCTCGCCGAGGACCACGTCGACCGTGTGCTCCGCGTTGCCGCGCTTGTACGTGATCTTGACCGTGTCGCCCGGCTTGTGTGTCCAGATCTGGCCGATCAGGGTCGGACCGCTGTCGATCACCGTGTCGTCGAGCTTGGTGATGACATCGCCGGGCTTCAGGCCGGCCTTGTCCGCCGGGCCGTTCGCCGTGACCGCGGACGAGCCGCCCGCGCCCTGCTCGGTGATCTTCGCGCCGTCGCTCTGCTCGTCCAGCGCGACCGAGGCACCGATCACCGGATAGACCGGCTGGCCCGTCTTGATGAGCTGCTTGGCGACGTTCCGCGCCTGGTTGATCGGGATGGCGAAGCCGAGGCCGACCGAGCCCGACTGGCCGGAGCCTCCGATGCCGCCGCTGCTCGCCGGCTGGATCGCCGAGTTGATACCGATGACCGCGCCGCGCGCGTCGAGCAGCGGACCGCCCGAGTTGCCCGGGTTGATCGACGCGTCGGTCTGCAGCGCGTTCATGTACGACGCCTTGCTGCTGCCCGAGCTGTCGCTGGAGGCCACCGGGCGGTTCTTCGCCGAGACGATGCCCGTGGTCACCGTGTTCGACAGGCCGAAGGGCGCGCCGATCGCGATGGTCGAGTCCCCCACGGCGACCTTGTCCGAGTTGGCGAGCGCCAGCGGCTTCAGGTTCGACGGGGCGTTCTTCAGCTTGATGACCGCGACGTCGTAGCCCTGGGCACGGCCGATCACCTCGGCGTCGTACTTCTTGCCGTTCGAGAACGTGGCCGAAAGCTTTCCTCCGTCGGCTGCGGAGGCCACCACGTGGTTGTTGGTGAGGATGTGGCCCTGCGTGTCGTAGACGAAGCCGCTGCCGGTGCCGCCCTCGCCGTCGCTGCCCTCGGCCTCGATGGTGACGGTGCTCGGCAGCGCGTTCGCCGCGATGCCGGCGACCGAGGAGGCGTCACGCTTGAAGTCGGCCGGGTTGTCCGAGGCGGAGACCGTCGTCGAGCCCGAACCACCGTCGTCGTTGCGCTCGGCCGCCCAGTAGCCGATGCCGCCGCCGACACCGCCCGCGATCAGGGCCGCCGCGACCACCGCGGCCAGCAGCCCGCCACGCCGGGGGCCCGGCTTGGGCGCCGGAGGCTGGTAGGAGGCACCCCAGGAGTGCCCACCGCCGCCACCGTCCGCGTACGAGGGGACGGTGGGCGGCGGAGGCGGCCAGCCACCCGGGGCCGCGTTCGCGGCCTCGTGCTGCCCGCCGGGTCCCGGTGCAGCCCCCGAGGCCGCGCCGGGACCCTCGTGCGCCCCCGGCGCCGCGCCCTCGACCGGCGGCATCGCCGCGGTGGGTGCGTCGGCGGGCTCCGGAGAGGGTGCGGAACCGGCGGGTGCGGGAGTAGCGGGAGATTCCACCGGCACGGGGGGTGCGGACGGGGCTGGGGGTACCGAAGTGCCCTCGTTCTCGGTGCTCACAGCTCTTCTCCTCGATCCACGGCTGTACCAGCTGATTCCATCGGCATTGCTGTTTGTATGTGGTCAGCTTTTCCCACGGGACGTCAGGGCACCATAAGGCGTTCCTGTGTGTCCGGTGCCATCCTTTACGCCGGGCGAAACGGACGCATCCGCTGGGCGGCCCAGCGCCTCGCAGTGGCACCATGACGCGGTGACCCTCGCACGACAGCAGCAGATCCAGGTCGTCGCCCACCGCGGAGCCTCCGACGAGGCCCCCGAGCACACGCTGGCCGCGTACAGAAGGGCCATCGAGGACGGTGCCGACGCCCTCGAATGCGATGTACGACTCACCGCGGACGGCCATCTCGTCTGTGTGCACGACCGCCGCGTCAACCGTACGTCGAACGGACGCGGAGCGGTGTCGGCCCTGGAACTGGCGGATCTCGCCGCCCTCGACTTCGGCTCCTGGAAGAACAGCGAGGCCGGTCGCACCAGCCCAGAGGGTCCCGACTGGGAGGACACCTCCGTCCTGACCCTGGAGCGGCTGCTCGAACTGGTCGCCGACGCGGGCCGCCGCGTCGAGCTCGCCATCGAGACCAAGCACCCCACCCGCTGGGCCGGCCAGGTCGAGGAACGCCTCCTGATGCTCCTCAAGCGGTTCGGCCTGGACGCCCCTACCGGAGCGCCGGACGCACCGTCCCCGGTGCGCGTCATGAGCTTCTCGGCCCGCTCCCTGCTCCGCGTCCAGGCCGCTTCCCCCCACCTGCCGACGGTCTACCTGATGCAGTTCGTCTCGCCCCGCCATCGCGACGGCCGCCTCCCCAGGGGAGTGCAGATCGCGGGCCCCGGCATCCGGATCGTGCGCAGCCACCCCGGGTACGTGGAGAAGCTCAAGCGGGCGGGCCACCAGGTGCACGTGTGGACGGTCAACGAGCCGGAGGACGTCGACCTGTGCGTCGGCCTCGGCGTCGACGCGATCATCACGAACCGGCCCCGCGCGGTTCTGCGCCAGCTCGGGAGAGGCTAAATCCGGCCATCACACTCACAGGGAGTGCTCCGGCGCGTTCGCTCCGTATTCGATCGTTACGAGTGCGTCACTGAGCGTGGATTGGCCGGTTTCCGGTCCAGTCCATTGGGGCATTCACACCGTGGCGTGGGGCAAAGGAGGTCTCGGGGGTGGCGTTGGTGGTGGCACAGGAGGTGCCCACGTCGTCGAGCATGGCCGTACCCCATGGCCCTGCGGGCGTGGGCGAAGCAAGGCACCGGATGCGTGATCAGCTGCGCGTCGGCGGGGTCTCGGAAGCGGTCATCGACGATGCCGTACTGATCCTGTCGGAACTGCTGAGCAACGCCTGCCGGCACGGCAGGCCGCTGGGCGACGACTTGGCCGGGGACGGCGACGTCCGGGCCGCTTGGAGGGTCGACGCGCGGGGCTGTCTCACCGTCGAGGTGACGGACGGTGGTGGTCCGACCCGTCCGGTTCCGGCCACGCCCTCGGTCACCGCGCACGGCGGCCGCGGGCTCAACATCATCTCGGCGCTCGCCGACGACTGGGGCGTACGTGACGACGCCCCCGGAGAAGTCACCGTCTGGGTGGTCGTGCACAAGGACGTGCGCTCCGAAGCCGGAACACAGGGGCAGGGCAACTTCGCTACGCGCGTGGCGAGCCGCGCGCCCGCGGGCATGTCGAACCTCGATTTCGCGGACGCCTTCGAGGACTTGGGCTGAATCCGGCTCCGGCCCGGCGGCCCGGGCCTGATCCCCGTTCCCGGCCGTACGAGGGGCTAGGCTCGCGCCCGTACGTACGAGAGCCGTAACCGGGAGACACCCAAGATGGCCAAGAAGCGCCCCCAGACCAAGGGCAAGTCGCACGTCAGCAGCGGGGAGATCCCGGTCGTCGGCGCCCGTGAGCCCTGCCCCTGCGGGAGCGGCCGCCGGTACAAGGCCTGCCACGGCCGTGCCGCCGCGCACGCCGTGACCGAGCTGGTGCAGCGCCCGTTCGAGGGCCTCGCGGGAGAGGGCGACTGGATCGCGCTGCGCGAGCTGGTGCCCGCCGCGACGGTGCGGCTCACCCTCAAGGAGAGCCTGCCGGACGACGTTCCGTCCGTGACACTCGCGACGGTGCTGCCGATGGCATGGCCCGCACTGCGCCGCGACGACGGCTCGGTCCTGCTCGGCCTGCAGAACGACACCTCGTCGGGCGACCTGAGCCGTGACCTCGCCGACACTCTTCAGCGCGCGCTCACCGCCGAGCCCGGTACACCGGTGCAGGCGCGCCGCGCACCCGCCGACGGCCCGCGTCTGCAGGACCTGCTCGACCCCTCTGCCGCCTTCGAGCCGGTCGTACACACGGGATTCGAGTTCTGGGTGCCGGACTCGCAGAACGCGAGCCCGGAGGTCGCCGCTTCCCTGGAGCGGGCCAACGCGGCCGCCATCCCGACCGTGAAGCTGTCCGGTGTCGACGGCGCGTACTGGTGCGAGACGCCCGACAAGAACCACCTGCGCTGGGTCATGCCGCACCCCGAGGAGCAGTTGCTCGACGCGCTCGCCCGGCTGCACGCGGCCGGCACGTCCTCGCTCGGCGAGGGCACGCGCCTGGTCGGCTCGTTCCGCGCGCACGGTCTGACCGTTCCCGTCTGGGACCTGCCCACCGGGATGAGCGCCGAGGATGTCGAGAAGCCGGCGGCCGAGTTCGCCGAGCGGCTCGCCACGGCGCTCGACTCCGCGGCGCCACTGACCGTCGAGGAGCGCAAGGCACGCGGCGGCCTCACCAATCGACAGGTGACGCTCAGCTGACCGACCGGTCAGCCACAGGGAGCCCTCGGAACGGGTGACTCCGGTCACAACTCCCCGTAGCGGCAGGTAAATCCGCATACGAATAGCCGAGATCGAATTTGCTAACGGCCGATCTCTTGTTACCGTTCGAGTAGCCCGGTTGCTGGTGCATCCCCCGTCGCCAGCAACCGGGTCCTTGTTTTCCGGGACATCCCCGTGGGCCCGCGCCCGGGAAATCGTCCCGCTCGCTCAGCGTCCGGCCGACGTCGGCGCGTTGCTTCCCGACCTGAGCAGCAGCGGCCCCTCGTCACCGGCTCCCGCGAACTCCGCCACCGCCGCGTAGTCGCTCGCCTCACCCGAAGTACGCTCCCGCGGCGTGTCACACGTCCCCGGTTCGTCCTGAGCACCCACCGCACAGTGCATCTGTACGGTGCGGCCTCCCGGCGCCATCAGGGTCAGCACGGAACTCAGCGGCCCCCCTGTCGCGTTCCGGTAGTAGGTCCTCGCCCACGTGTCCCGCCCCTGGGTCAGTACGCAGGTCTGCGCCTCGATGCCGTCGGGAGAGGCGAGTTCGGGTCCGCACCGTGCCTTCGTGGCGATGCCTGGACCGTCGAGGGCAGAGGTGCCCGGCGGCCGCTTGTGGGACCGGCGCGCCTTGCCGGCCGCATCCGACGCTGCCGCATCCGCTGCTGCCGCATCCGACGCCGCGGTGTCCGCCGGGTCGTTCGTGCCAGGTTTGTCGTCGACCTTGTCGGCGATGCTCACTCGGCCGGCGTCACCGGCGGGCAGTTCGCCGGAGTTGCGGCTGTCCTCCGCGGAGGTGTCGCCGATGGGGCCCGCGGACGCGCCCGCCAGCGGGAGGAGAACGGTCAGGATCACGACCGCGAGAAGACCGAGCAGACGGAGGCGCGAATGGGGTCTCCCCTGCTCGAGGCCGGTCGAGAGCCTGGGGAAGGAGGGCATGCGCCGAAGATATCGGCGCCGCCCCTTCACTTCCCCCGCCGCGCGCCCAATTCCTTTACAACTCGGGCGCGCTCACACCCGTACGAGTGAGGGCATCCACCACCGCGTCCACCACGGCCTCCACATCGGGCACCCAGGGCGCCGCGGAGCCGGGCAGCGGGGCACGCTCCCAGCGGACCTGGCCGAGGCCGGTGTCGGACGGAGGCAGTGCCATATAACCGCCCTCGCCGTGGAAGCGCAGGGAGCCCGGCACCCAGTCCTGGGCGTACAGGAGCTCGCCCAGCTGCTCCATGGAGTAGGGCGCCACCAGGATGAAGAGACGATCCCTCGTGGCCACGACCGGGCCGAGCCTGATGTCCGTACGGTCGAGTGCCTTGAGGGCGCGGGCTCCGGCGACCGAGGGGAGGCTCACGGCACAGGGGGCGCGGCCGCCGCTCGCGCCCGCACCGGCCCCCGTGGCCAGCACGATCGGCGCGGCCGGACGGTTGGTCCACCACCAGCGGATCATGCGCTCGTCCGTGGTCGCGGCGAGCAGTCCCGGGTCGAAGGGGTGCGCGCCGGGCACCGTGCACTCCGGGTCGGGGCAGGCGCAGCTGACGCCGTCACGGCGCCCCGCTCCTACGAGCCCCACGCCCGGGAGCACGGGCCACTGCCATGCGGTCGCGAAGGTCAGGGCCGCGCTGAACTGATCAGACTTCCCGTTGTTTCGCCTGGACAGGAGCCTGCGTCGCCTTCCGAGGATCTCGCGCATGAGCGCTCGTTCCTTTCCGTAGACCGAAGAGAACGCTGTGGGCCATCACACCATGTGTCGATCACTTCACTGAGCGTACGTACCGGGAGCGCCGCACCCCAGACTTGAGCAGGGGAACCCCTATTGTCCGAGCGCCGGCCGCGTACTTGAAAAGCCTGGCGTGGGGTGGCGGCGCCTGGCGTTTGCCGTCGCGCGCCTTACTCGCCGTCTCCGCCACGGGAGGATGGGGCACGGTCGTCGGTGGTTAAGACGCCCGGGTCCGTCACCAGGTTCCGGGTCGATCCCAACTGCTCCTGGCCTTCACCGAGTACGTACCCATCACGACCGCTGTGACGCTCTGTCGAACAATGCCAGTCGACCGCAATATGCCCTTACCCGCGGCACTTTTTGGCCAAGTTCGATCAGAGATCACTAATGCCGCACAGGCCTCCTGGACACCAGGAATCCCAGCAGGACAATGCTGGACATCCCCTCATCAGTGCGTGTAGATGTGGAAGCACTGCTGGCGGCGCAGAATCACATGGGGGTTTGCGATGCTATTGAGCAATACGCACCGGTCGGAAAGCCGGACACCATGACGGCCCCGCACTTTCCGAAAGTGGCTGGAATCGATTCAACGGTTCCCCCACCGGCACACACTGTCGCGCCCGCGTCACCCGCGCCCGCGCCCCCTTCCTCCTCCGGAGCGCCCGCAGCCCCCGAAGCCCCCGGAGCGCTGATCCAGGACCGGCTCGCCGGCTGGGTCTCCGACCTCACCACGCTGCACGAACTCACCGAGCGTCTGGCCAGGACGGCCGTCATGGACGACGCCCTGCACGAGGTGCTCCGCGCCGGTGCCGCGCTCGTCGGCGCGCGCCGCGGACTCGTCGTCCTGGAGCCCGCCGACGGCCTGGGTCCGGACACCACCGTGGGGCTCGGCCTCGCCCGCGCCGACCTCGGCCACATCGAGACGGTGCCGCGCGGCGCGACCTCGTACGGAAGGATCCTCGACCGCACGGACGGGACCGGCGAGCCCGAGGTGCACGCGGATCTGCTGTCCGAGGACGGGCTCGACCCGCGTCACCGCGAGGTCGCCGCCCGGCTCGGCTACGCGGCGAGCTTCGCGCTGCCCCTCGCGACGGAGGCGGCGGGCCGGCTCGGCGCCGCGGTGTGGCTCTACGACGAGCCCGCCGAGCCCGTCGAACGCCAGCGCCACCTGGTCGGTCTGTACACGCGCTACGCCACCGAACACCTCGCGCGCCTGCTCGAACTGGAGCGGGCGCGCACCAAGTCCCGCACCATCGCGGAGGAGTTGCTGCCGCCGCGGCTCCCGCGGGTCGCGGGCGTCCAGCTCGCCGCCCGGCACCGCACGGGCCCGCGAGGCGGCGGCGACTGGTACGACGCGCTGCCGCTGCCCGAGGGCGCGCTCGGCCTCACCGTCGGCTCCGTCACCGGCTCCGGGGCGAGCGCCGTCGCCGCGATGGGCCGGCTCAGGGCCAGCCTGCGGGCGTACGCGGTGATGGAGGGCGAGGACCCCGTCGCCGTCCTGTCCGATCTGGAGCTGCTGCTCCGGCTGACCGAGCCCGCGCGCAGCGCCACCGCCCTCTTCGCGTACTGCGAGCCCGCCCTGCGCAAGGTCGTCCTGGCCGGGGCCGGGCACAGCCCGCCGCTGGTGATCGGCGAGAGACGCACCGAGTTCGTGGAGACGTCGCTGTCCGCGCCGCTCGGCATGCTGGCCTGCTGGGAGGCGCCGAGCGTCGAGTTCAGCCCCGAGCCCGGCGAGACCGTGCTGCTGTACACGGACGGCCTGCTGCACCGCACCGGTGACCCGATGGACCGCGCCTTCGCCCGCCTGCACGCGGCGGCCGCCGGCGTCCCGCGCACGATCCGCGACGACCCCGGGGCGATCGCCGACCACGTCCTGCACACCGTCCTGCCGGACGGGCTCGACGCCGCCGACAGCGACGAGGACGTCGTGCTGCTCGCCGCGCGCTTCGAGTGATTCCGGTGACCGGGGCGGTACGCCCCGTAGCCCCCGATGTAACAGGTCTTCCGGCCCTGGGCCCCCTTCCGTACGACCGTACGATGGAGGGGGTCCACCGTTGTACCCAGGCCGCACCCTTGGCCGTTCCCAGGGCCGTATCTAGGAGGAAGACGTGTCGGAGGAGCTCACCCCGGAGAACCCGGAGATCTCTCAGACCGAGAGCGACGAGCCGATCAAGCAGCGCAAGAACGGCCTGTACCCGGGCGTGTCCGACGAGCTCGCCGAGAGCATGAAGTCCGGCTGGGCCGACACGGAGCTGCACGGCCTCGAGCCGATCGCGCAGGCGTCCGAGACGGCCGCCCGCCGCGCCGCCCTCTCCGCCCGCTTCCCCGGTGAGCGCATCGTCGTCCCCGCGGGCAACCTCAAGACCCGCTCGAACGACACCGAGTACGCCTTCCGCGCCTCGACCGAGTACGCGTACCTGACCGGCAACCAGACGGAGGACGGCGTCCTCGTCCTCGAGCCGACGGCCACCGGGCACGACGCGACGATCTACCTGCTGCCGCGCTCCGACCGCGAGAACGGCGAGTTCTGGCTCGACGGCCAGGGCGAGCTGTGGGTCGGCCGCCGCCACTCCCTCACCGAGGCCGCGCAGGTGTACGGCGTCCCCGCCTCCGACGTCCGCGAGCTCGCCGGCAAGCTGACCGAGGCCACCGGCTCGGTCCGCGTGGTGCGCGGCCACGACGCCGGCATCGAGGCCGCCCTCACGGACAAGGTCACCCGCGAGCACGACGAAGAGCTGCGCGTCTTCCTCTCCGAGGCCCGCCTCGTGAAGGACGCCTTCGAGGTCGGCGAGCTGCAGAAGGCCGTCGACTCGACGGTCCGCGGATTCGAGGACGTCGTGAAGGTCCTCGACAAGGCCGAGGCCACCAGCGAGCGCTACATCGAGGGCACGTTCTTCCTGCGCGCCCGCGTCGAGGGCAACGACATCGGCTACGGCTCGATCTGCGCCTCCGGCCCGCACGCCTGCACCCTGCACTGGGTCCGCAACGACGGCCCGGTCCGCTCCGGCGACCTGCTCCTCCTGGACGCGGGCGTGGAGACGCACAGCCTCTACACCGCCGACATCACGCGCACGCTGCCGGTCAACGGCTGCTACACCGAGCTCCAGAAGAAGATCTACGACGCCGTGTACGAAGCCCAGGAGGCCGGTATCGCGGCCGTGAAGCCTGGCGCCAAGTACCGCGACTTCCACGACGCCGCGCAGCGCGTGCTCGCCGAGAAGCTCGTCGAGTGGGGCCTCGTCGAGGGCCCGGTCGAGCGCGTCCTGGAGCTCGGCCTCCAGCGCCGCTGGACGCTGCACGGCACCGGTCACATGCTCGGCCTCGACGTCCACGACTGCGCCGTCGCGCGCACGGAGACGTACGTGGACGGCACGCTGGAGCCCGGCATGTGCCTGACCGTCGAGCCCGGTCTGTACTTCCAGGCCGACGACCTGACCGTGCCGGAGGAGTACCGCGGCATCGGTGTCCGGATCGAGGACGACATCCTCGTGACCGAGGACGGCAACCGGAACCTCTCCGCCGGTCTGCCGCGCCGCTCGGACGAGGTCGAGGCGTGGATGGCTCAGCTCAAGGGCTGAACCACGCGCGCGTAGAAGAGACGCGACCACGCGCGCGTAGAGGCGCGTTTGCGAAGTGGCCGGGCACGGCAGGACGGTGCCCGGCCGCTGTCGTGTCCGGAGGGGGTCAGGCCGAGACGAGGGGCGCGTTCTCGCGCCACTTGAGCACCTTGTCGAAGCTGACCACCGCGCCGCCCCTGCCCGGCCTGTTGACGAAGTGGACGTGGTCCGCGAGCTCCTGGATGAGACAGAGTCCGCGGCCGTGCTCGGCGTGGTCGGGGGCGGGCTTGAGCAGGGTGGTGCCCCGGCCGCGCAGCGCCGGGAAGCCGGGACCGGAGTCGGCGACCTCGATGCGGCAGGTCTCGCCCTCGAGGTAGGCCGTGACCCGGTAGGCGCCCGCCGGATCGTCGGGGTCCGGATCGCCGCCGTGCTCGACGGCGTTGGCACACGCCTCGGTGAGCGCGACGGACAGGTCGTAGGAGATGTCCGGGTCCACGCCCGCGGTCTCCATGGTGTCGATCAGCAGGCGCCGGGCGAGCGGAACGCTCGCGGCCTCGCGGCGCAGGTGCAGAGACCACCAGATGCTCATGCTCCAGCCTCCAGGCCGCGGCTCGACATACCGATACGTATTGCCGCAACGGCCCCTGTGCAATCGCGCGCTTCGCGTGATACCGCCCATACGGCGGACGCGCGGACCGATGACGGCGGTGTACGGAGTCGGCCGCAAGGGGGCGGGGCGGAAGATTACGGACCTTGCGGACCTGCCGTATGAGGCGGGTAAGCCCAGTGCGATGATGAGCCCGCCATGTCTGCCCCCCACCAGCGCGAGGCGCGCACCGGAACGGATGTCCGGCTGCTGAGGGCCGCGGTGTTCACCGCGGTCTGCGTCGCGTTGTCCGCGGCCGGACATGTGCTCGCCTCGTGTGCCACCGTCCCGCTGTGGACGCTGGGCGTCGGGTTCCTCGCGGTGTTCGCCGTCGCGGCGCCGCTCGCCGGGCGCGAGCGCTCGCTGCCGGGCATCGCCGCCGCTCTGGCGGTCGGCCAGACCGGTCTGCACACCCTCTTCGGAGTGGGCCAGCACGGCACCATGACGATGGCGCAGACCGCCCAGGAACCCTCGGTCGTGGAGCGCGCGGCCCGGCTCATGTGCGGCACGGGCATGGCGGGGATCAGCCCCGCGCAGGCGCAGAAGATCCTGTCGGACGCCGGCGTCGAACCCGGTTCCGGAACGGCGATGCACCACCACGCCGTCACCGAAGCGGCCACTTCCATGCCGCTGCTGCCGTCCCTGCCGATGCTGCTCGGGCACCTGCTCGCCGCGGTCGTCGCGGGCTGGCTGCTGCGCCATGGAGACCTCGCTCTCGGCCGGCTCGTCCGCCTCTCGGCGAACTCGGCGCACGGAGTCGCCCAGGGGGCGCTCGTTCGTTCCCTGCGCGCCGCTCTCGCTCTCGTACGCGCCCTCCGGGCCGGCCTGCCCGGGGCTTCCGAACCGGCGCCCCACGCGGTGCCCATCGAGCTCCTCGCGCCACTGCCCCTGCGCACGACGGCACTTCAGCACTCGGTGATCAGGCGCGGCCCGCCCGCGGGCGACGCGTTCCGTCTCGCTGCCTGACACGACACACGTACTCCACGCGCGGCCCTTGTACGGGTTCCCGCACAGCGCGGAGGGATGTCGTGCGGCACGCGCGCGTGTGCCCCTTTCCCGGCACGCGCACTCACCGTTCGTCTGATCCCGCTGAATCCGAGTGGAGTGGTTTCTGCCATGAAGAAGATTTCTCGCGTCTCCGTAGTCGGCGCCGCCGCCGCGTCCGCCGTCCTCGTGCTCTCCGTCCCCGCCTTCGCACACGTGAGCGTGCAGCCGGAGGGCGTGGCCGCCAAGGGCGGATACGCCGTCGTGAACTTCAAGGTGCCGAACGAGCGCGACGACGCCGCGACCACCAAGGTCGAGGTCAACTTCCCGACCGACCACCCGCTGGCCTCGGTCATGCCCGAGCCCATCCCCGGCTGGACCGCCAAGGTCACCAAGTCCAAGCTCGACAAGCCGCTGGAGATGCACGGCGAGAAGATCGACCAGGCCGTCTCCCGGGTCACCTGGACCGCCGACGGCTCGGGCAAGGACAAGGGCATCCAGCCCGGCTTCTTCCAGAAGTTCCCGCTCTCCATCGGGCAGCTTCCCGAGGACACGGACGAGCTCGTCTTCAAGGCGATCCAGACGTACGACAACAAGGAAGTCGTGCGCTGGATCGAGCCGCAGGCCAAGGGCCAGGAGGAGCCGGAGAACCCGGCTCCCACCCTGGAGCTCTCGGCCGCGACCGAGGACCACCACGGCGGCGCCGCGGCCGACGACAGCGCCAAGTCCGGTGACGACAAGGCGGCCACGGCCGCGTCCTCGTCCGACAGCTCCTCCGACGGCTCTTCCGGCAGCGACACCACCGCACGCGCGCTCGGCATCGCCGGCATCGTCGTCGGCGCCGCCGGCGTGGCCTTCGGCGTGCTCGCGGGACGCCGTCGCACCAACAGCTGAACCAACCGCGGGTGTGCACCGGGGCCGGCGCAGGCGGCGGCCCTCCACGGCCGCCGGCCGACCCCGGTGCACACCGGCCCGCCTCACATCTGGGACATTTCTCTATGCGCTCTCCCCGTAAGACCCCGCACGCAGCTCCTCGCCAGGCCCTCCGTAAGAAGACGCTGCTCGCCGCCGGGCTCATCGCCGCGGCGTCGCTCACCCTCTCCGCCTGCGGCAGTGGCGACGACGGCAACAAGCCCGTGGCCGAGGTCTCCGCCGAGACCGGCTCGAACAAGGCCGCGACCGTCCTCGACTCGCCCTTCAAGAAGCCGGACCTCGTCCTCACGGACACCCACGGCAAGAAGTTCGACCTGCGCGAGCAGACCAAGGGCAAGCCCACGCTGATCTACTTCGGCTACACCCACTGCCCCGACGTGTGCCCCCTGACGATGAGCAACATCGCCGTCGCCAAGAAGGCACTGCCCAAGGCCGAGCAGGACAAGCTCCAGGTCGTCTTCGTCACCACCGACCCGGACCGCGACACCGCGCCCGTCCTCGGCAAGTGGCTCAAGGCGCAGGACCCCGACTTCATCGGCCTGACCGGCGACTTCGCCACCATCCAGGGCAGCGCCCGTACCCTCGGCATCTCCATCGAGCCGACGGAGAAGGACAAGAACGGCAAGCTCGTCTCGATGCACGGCACGCAGGTCATCGCCTTCTCGCCGAAGACCGACGCCGGGTACGTCCTGTACGGCGAGGACGCCACCGTGGACGACTACACCAAGGACCTCCCCAAGATCATCAAGGGGGAGCGGCCGTGAGGCGTACACCGCTCGCCCTCGGCGCCACCGCGCTGGCGGCCGGACTCTCCCTCACGGCCTGCGGCTCCGGCGACTCGTCGGCCCCGGCGTCCTCCGGCAAGCCCGCGGTGAAGGTCGGCGGGGCGTTCATACCTGCGCCCGCGGGCGGCGACATGGCGGCCGGCTTCTTCGTCGTCCACAACAGCGGCGGCGCCGACACGCTCACCTCGGTGACCAGCGCCATCGCCCAGCAGGTCACCCTCCACAGCACCAAGGGCGGGGTGATGAAGGAACAGAAGTCCTTCCCCGTCCCGGCCGACGGCGAGCTCGACTTCGAACGCGGTGGCAATCACCTCATGTTCGAGAACCTGAAGCAGACGCCCAAGGAGGGCGACAAGGTGTCGGTGAAGCTGCACTTCGCCAAGTCCGGCACCGTCACGGTGACCTTCCCGGTGAAGGCCGCCACCTACAACCCGACGGCGAAGTCGGCGCACTCGTCGATGGCGTCCATGTCATCGATGTCGTCCATGCCGTCGTCGCAGTCGATGCCGTCGCACAAGCCGCACACGTCGCACACGTCGCACTGAGGGGCTGACCGTTCGTGAAGACCATCGCTCCCCGCTTCCGGCACCTGTTGCTGCTGCTCCTCGCCGTCACCGGCGCCCTCCTCGCCGGCGCCGCGCCCGTCTCCGCGCACGCCGCGCTGACCGGGAGCGACCCGAAGCAGGGCGCGGTGGTCGAGCAGGCCCCCACCCGGGTGTCCCTGACCTTCTCCGAAGAGGTCGCCCTGTCCGACGGCTCCGTACGGGTCCTCGACCCGGCCGGGAAGCGCGTCGACACCGGCAAGACGACCGACCTCGGCGGCACGACCTACGGCATCCCCCTCCACTCCGGGCTGCCCGACGGCACGTTCACCGTCGCCTACCAGGTCGTGTCGGCCGACAGCCACCCCGTCTCCGGGGCGTTCACCTTCTCCATCGGCGCCCCTTCCAAGACCACCGCGGCCCTGCCCGACCAGACCGCGGGCGGCGGCGTCGTCGGCGGGCTCTACGGCATCGCGCGGTACCTCTCCTACGCGGGCTTCATCCTCACCGTCGGCGGCGCGGCCTTCGTCCTCGCCTGCTGGCCGCGCGGAGCGGGCGTCCGCCCGGTGCAGCGGGTCGTGGTGGGCGGCTGGATCACCCTCACCGGCGCGACGCTCGCCATGCTCCTGATGCGCGGCTCCTACACGGGATCCGGCGCGGTCGGTGACATCTTCGACCTCACCCTCCTCGGGCAGGTCCTGCAGACCAAGTCGGGCGCGGCCCTGGTGTCACGGCTCCTGCTGCTGGCCGCCGCGGCCCTCTTCATCGCCGTGCTCTTCGGCGCGTACGAGAAGCGGACCGACCCCAAGGAGAAGAAGGACCTCACCTTCGGGCTCGCGATCGGCGGCGCGGTCGTCGCCGCCGGTCTCGCCGCGACGTGGGCGATGGCCGAGCACGCCTCCACCGGCATCCAGGCCGGACTCGCCATGCCCGTCGATGTACTGCACCTGCTCTCGGTCGCGGCCTGGCTCGGCGGGCTCACCACCCTGCTCGTCGCGCTGTACCGGGCGCCCTCGATCGAGGCCACGGCCGTCCGGCGGTTCTCCCGGGTGGCGTTCTGCGCGGTCTCGACGCTGGCCGCGACCGGGCTCTACCAGTCCTGGCGCCAGGTCGGCTCCTGGTCGGCGCTCACCGGCACCCGTTACGGGCAACTGCTGCTGCTCAAGATCGGGCTCGTCGCCGTCATGGTCGGCGTCGCCTGGATCTCGCGGAAGTGGACGGGACGTCTGTCGGAGGAGCTCGCCCCGGAGGCCGCCACGACCACCGTGATCGAGGAGCTCACGCGGTCGGAGGAGGCGGTGACGGTCCCGACGGGGGGCGCGTCGAAGGGGTCGTCGTCAGGGGACGCCGGGGGCGATCCGGGGTCCGGCTCCGGTGCCGATACGGGTTCGGCGTCCGCCTCTGACACGGGCTCCGGCTCCGGTGTCGACGACAAGCGGTCCGCCCAGCTCGCACGGCAGCGCGCCGCGCTCGCCACCGCCCGTGACAAGCGTGTACGGGACGCCGACCCGGGCCGCTCCGGACTACGCCGCTCCGTACTCACCGAGGCCGGCGTGGCCGTCGTCCTGCTCGTCGTCACCACCGTGCTCACCTCCACCGAGCCGGGCCGCACCGAGGAGGAGGCCAAGGCCGTCACCGCGGCGGCCTCCCAGCGGTCGGGGCCGCTCTCCCTGAAGCTGCCGTTCGACACGGGCGGCCAGGACGGCAGGGGCACGCTCCTGCTGGACATGGATCCCGGACGCACCGGCAGCAACGACATGCACGTCTATGTGGAGCGCCCCAATGGCAAGGCGTTCGACGTCCCCGAGGTGAAGGTCTCCTTCACCCTCGCCGCGAAGAAGATCGGCCCTCTGCCGGTCGTTCCCGACCACATCGCCACCGGACACTGGAGCGCGAGCGGCGTACAGATCCCCGTGGCGGGCGACTGGAAGATCGCGGTCACCGTGCGCACGTCCGACATCGACCAAGTGACCGTCAACAAGAACGCGAAGATCGGCTGAACCACACCATGGCTGACTCCGAGAACCGGACCGACTCCGGCATCTCCCGACGGCGACTCCTCGGTACCGCGGGCGCGACGGGCCTCGCCCTGGGCGCCGTGGGCGGCGCCGCCGGCTACGCGACCGCGTCGTCGAACTCCCCCGACGCCGCCGCGTCGCTGACCTCCCTCGGCGCGGACCGCGTGATGTTTCACGGGAAACATCAGCCCGGCATCACGACCCCGTTGCAGTCCCGCGGGCACTTGATCGCCTTCGATCTCGCGCCGGGCGCCGGACGCAAGGAAGCGGCGGCCCTGATGCGCCGCTGGTCGGCCACCGCCGGGCGGCTGATGGCCGGCGAGACGCTCGGCGACTCCGACACCGACGTCGCCCGCGACGCCGGCCCGTCCTCGCTGACGCTCACCTTCGGCTTCGGCCACAGCTTCTTCTCGCGTACGGGGCTGGAGAAGCAGCGCCCGGCAGCCCTCGACCCGCTGCCCGACTTCTTCTCCGACCACCTCGACAAGGCCCGCAGCAACGGCGACCTGTGGGTGCAGATCGGCGCGAACGACGCGCTGGTCGCGTTCCACGCCCTGCGCGCGGTCCAGCGGGACGCGGGGGAAGCGGCCCGGGTGCGCTGGCAGATGAATGGCTTCAACCGCTCGCCCGGCGCCACCTCCCACCCCATGACCGCCCGCAATCTCATGGGTCAGATCGACGGAACGAACAACCCGAAGCCGGCCGACGCCGACTTCGACAAGCGGATCTTCGTCCCCGCCGCGGGCGACCCCGCCTGGATGGCCGGCGGCTCGTACGCCGTCGTACGACGCATCCGCATGCTGCTCGACGACTGGGAGAAGCTGCCAGGGAAGGCGCAGGACGACGTCATCGGACGCAAGAAGTCCGACGGCGCGCCCCTGACCGGCGGCACCGAGACCACGGAGCCGGACCTGGAGAGGACCGGCGCCGACGGCAAACTCGTCATCCCCATCAACGCCCACGCGCGCATCACCCGGCCCGACCAGAACGGCGGCGCCGCGATGGTCCGCCGACCGTTCTCGTACCACGACGGCATAGGCCACGACGGGGTGCCGGACGCCGGGCTGCTCTTCATCTGCTGGCAGGCGGACCCCCTGCGCGGCTTCGTCCCGGTGCAGCGCAAGCTCGACCGGGGAGACGCCCTGTCCGACTTCATCCGTCACGAGTCGAGCGGACTCTTCGCGGTGCCCGGCGGGGCAGGCGAGGGCGAGTACGTGGGGCAGGCCCTGCTGGAGGCCCATTAGGGTGACCAGCATGTCAGCCAGCTACGCGTATCTCGGCCCCCAGGGCACCTTCACCGAGGTTGCTCTGCGCACGCTCCCGGAGACGGCCACCCGGGAGCTCGTCCCGATGGTGTCCGTGCCCGCTGCACTCGACGCCGTGCGCAACGGCGAGGCCGAGGCCGCGTTCGTGCCGATCGAGAACTCCGTCGAGGGCGGCATCACGACGACGCTCGACGAGCTGGTGGCCGGCGAGCCGCTGATGATCTACCGCGAGGTGCTGCTCTCCATCGCCTTCGCGCTGCTGGTCAGGCCCGGTACGCAGGTGTCGGACATCAAGTCGGTGACGGCCCACCCGGCGGCCCAGCCGCAGGTCCGCAACTGGATGAAGGCGAATCTCGCCGAGGACGTGACGTGGGAGTCCGCGGCGTCGAACGCGGATGGCGCACGCCTGGTGCAGGAGGGGCGCTACGACGCGGCGTTCGCGGGCGAGTTCGCAGCCGAGCGCTACGGCCTGGTGCCGCTGGTCACCGAGATCCACGACGCGGAGAACGCGCAGACGCGGTTCGTCCTCGTCGGCAAGCCCGCCCGTCCCGCGGCGCCCACCGGTGCGGACAAGACCTCCGTGGTCATCTGGCAGCGCGACGACCACCCCGGCGCACTGCTCGAACTGCTCCAGGAGTTCGCGGTGCGCGGCGTCAACCTGATGCTGCTGCAGTCCCGGCCGACCGGTGAGGGCATCGGGAACTACTGCTTCGCCATCGACGCGGAGGGCCATATCTCGGACCGCCGCGTGGGCGAGGCGCTGATGGGGCTCAAGCGGGTCTGCCCGCAGGTGCGCTTCCTGGGCTCGTATCCGAGGGCCGGAGTCACCAAGGCGGATGTCCGGACTCCGCGGACGGGGACGTCCGACAGCGACTTCATGGCGGCGTCCGACTGGCTCGCGCGCTGCCAGGACGGCCGTTTCTGAAGCCTTCGGGTTCCAGGTCGCGGCGCCTTCGGGCATACGGATTCTGAGGGCTTTCCGGCGTCTTCGGGCGCCGGATTTAGACGTTCCCGAAACCAGTCCTACCTGCAGATTTTCGCCATCCACAGAAGTTATCCACAGGTACGCTTCTCGACCTGGGGACAAGTCGACACCATCTCGCTACATGGTCGACAAATCGCCCTACAGCCCTCAAGTCCGTCCACAGGCGCGCACGTCACCCCTCGTCCACTCTTTTCCTGTGATCAACTCTATAGAGCGAACCATTTCCACTCGAAAGTGCGTGTGAGATGGGTTTGGATCGGGAACCCTTCGCCGGGCATGCGGCTTTCGGAACGATCTCTTCCGGCATCCACAGATCTTTCGCACAGCCTGTGGATAACTTTTCGGAGGGCCACATACCTGTGGACAACCCCGCTCCCAAGTCCCGCTGCACACAAGGGGATTTGGTCAAGCGGCCATGCCGCGTCTGCCCCATTTCGGGGAATGGGGCCCTTTTCATTGACCGGCGTCCACAGCGTCCGACCGGCCCCGAGAAGATCCAATTCGGCCATGCGCTTCACCGCGCCTCGCCGCACCTGGCCTCGCATTGCCGAATTCTTATTCCGGCATATCGGTCATAAGGTAACGCACGGGATATCGGTTCGTGCGGTGGAAGCGTGCACCGGTAGCCTTGAGGGGTGATTGACCTTCGCCTGCTCCGTGAGGACCCCGACCGTGTTCGCGCCTCCCAGCGCGCCCGTGGAGAGGACGTCGCACTCGTCGACGCCCTGCTCTCCGCCGACGAGCGGCGCAGGTCGTCCGGGCTCCGCTTCGACGAGCTCCGTTCCGAGCAGAAGTCGCTCGGCAAGCTGATCCCCAAGGCCTCCGCCGACGAGCGGCAGGAGCTCCTGAAGAAGACCGGCGAGCTCTCCGCCGCCGTCAAGAGCGCCGAGGCCGAGCAGCGCGAGGCCGAAGAGGAGACCCAGCGCCTCGCCCTCCTGCTGGGCAACATCGTGCACACGGACGTCCCGGTCGGTGGCGAGGAGGACTTCGTCGTCCTCGAGACGCACGGCACGATCCGTGACTTCGGCGCCGAGGGCTTCGAGCCCAAGGACCACCTGGAGCTCGGCGAGGCGCTCGGCGCCATCGACGTCGAGCGCGGCGCCAAGGTGTCGGGCTCGCGCTTCTACTACCTGACGGGCGTCGGCGCGCTCCTCGAACTGGCCCTGGTGAACGCGGCGATCGCGCAGGCCACCGAGGCCGGCTTCATCCCGATGCTGACGCCCGCCCTCGTGCGCCCGCGCGCCATGGAGGGCACGGGCTTCCTCGGCCAGGCCGCGGAGAACGTGTACCACCTGGAGAAGGACGACTACTACCTGGTCGGTACCTCCGAGGTCGCGCTCGCCGGGTACCACATGGACGAGATCCTCGACGCGGACAAGCTGCCGCTGCGTTACGCCGGCTTCTCGCCGTGCTTCCGCCGCGAGGCCGGTACGTACGGCAAGGACACCCGGGGCATCTTCCGCGTGCACCAGTTCGACAAGGTCGAGATGTTCTCGTACGTCGCTCCCGAGGACGCCGAGGCCGAGCACAAGCGGCTTCTGGAGTGGGAGAAGCAGTGGCTGACCGGCCTCGAACTGCCCTTCCAGGTCATCGATGTGGCGACGGGCGACCTCGGTTCCTCGGCCTCGCGCAAGTTCGACTGCGAGGCGTGGATCCCGACGCAGGGCAAGTACCGCGAGCTGACCTCGGCGTCGAACTGTGACGGCTTCCAGGCCCGCCGCCTGTCCATCCGGATGCGCGACGGCAAGAAAGTACAGCCGCTGTCGACGCTGAACGGCACGCTGTGCGCGGTGCCGCGCACCATCGTGGCCATCCTGGAGAATCACCAGCAGGCCGACGGCTCCGTGAGGGTGCCCGAGGTGCTGCGTCCGTACTTGGGGGGCCGAAAGATCCTGGAGCCGATCAACAAGTGAGCCACCCTGCTCCGCTCGTTCACCCGTTCCCGTACAAACTCGTCGCGACCGATCTCGACGGGACGCTTCTGCGGCCCGACGACACGGTCTCCGAGCGGACGCGTGAGGCGCTCACCGCGGTCACCGCGGCGGGCGCCGCCCACATCATCGTGACCGGGCGGGCCGTGCCCTGGACCCGGCACATCCTCGACGACCTCGGCTACGAGGGCCTCGCGGTGTGCGGGCAGGGCGCGCAGGTCTATCACGCGGGCGAGCACCGGCTGCTGACGTCGGTGACGCTCGACCGGCAGCTGGCCGGTCTCGCCCTCTCCAAGATCGAGGCGGAGACCGGGCCGCTGGCCCTGGCCGCGAGCCGTGACGGCCTCGAGGGCGAGGTCATCGTGGGGCCCGGCTACCAGGTACAGGAAGGCCCCCTGCCGGTCATCCCGTTCACGGATGTCACCGAGCTCTGGAAAGCACCGCTGAACAAGGTGTACGTGCAGCACCCCGGCATGACCGACGACGAGCTGGCCGCCGTGGCGCTGGCCGTGGCCGGTGATCTGGTGGGCGTCACCATGGCGGGCGAGGGCATAGTCGAGCTGCTGCCGCTGGGTCTGTCCAAGGCGACCGGTCTCTCGCTCGCCGCGCGCCGGCTGGGCGCGAAGGCGGCCGACACGATCGCTTTCGGCGACATGCCCAACGACATCCCGATGTTCGGCTGGGCGGCGCACGGCGTGGCGATGGCCAACGCCCACGCGGAGCTCAAGGCCGTCGCGGACGAGGTCACGACGTCGAACGCGGACGACGGCATCGCGGTGGTCCTGGAACGCCTGCTGGGCTGACGGCCTGCCGTCGCCGCGGCCGTCCGCGGCTGCCGTTCCCCTGAGGGGAGCGGCAGCGAAAAGTCTGGGTGGGCGGCCCGCGCACCCAGCAGGTGCGCGCTCGAAGCGGCCGCCCCGGGCAGCCTCCCCGTGAGCCGGCTCGTACGGAGTGAGTAACTACTCCGGAGCCTGCCGTGGGCTGCCCTGCCGGGAGCTCGACGGAATCTTGACCGACATCGTCTCGCTCCTCTCCCAGCGGGCGGGCGCCGTGCGCGGCGCGGTTACAGAACTACTGTGCCCTTGCTGGGAGTTGGGCGCCACCGAATAAAACGGGGACCGGCGCGCGGCTAGCGCCTGCGCCACTTGCGGCGTCGGGCGCGGCTGAAGAACCAGCCCGCGGGGGGCTTGTCGGAGCGCCACGGCTGGGGCTCGGGGGACTCGTTCCGCCAGCGGGCGGCGAGCATGCGGGCCCGCGCGGACGGCTCCGTGGTCTCGGCGGACCGTATGAAGTCCTCGTCGAAGGTCACGTCCTCCCACGTCTCGTCCCGCTCGTACTCCGGATCCGCCGCCATCTCCACTCCTCCTGGAACGGGTCACCTTCCTGGAGGACGGTTCGCCCTCCTGGAAAACAGGTCACCCTCCCGACCAGTGTCCTGATGGGAGGGTGAAGCCGCTGTCAAGAGCCGTCACTCCTCGCCGGCGAGCTTCAGCGTGCGCAGCTTCTGGCCCGCGTACCAGGTGGCGAGCACCGTGACCCCGGCGAGCAGGACAGTGGCGAGGGGCAGGCCGACGTCCGAGGTGATCAGGTCGCCGCCCGCCACCTTGTGGGCCACGGCGAGGGACCACTGCTGCACGCTGAGGGTGCGCGCACCGGCCACGAGCGACCCGAAGAGCGCCTCCCAGACCAAGGCGTAGACGAGGCCGAAGACCACCGCGTGGCGCGTGATCGTGCCGAGGAGCAGGAAGAGCGCGGCGTACGCGATGGAGGCGACGAGCGCCGCGATCGTATAGGCGACGGCGATCTGCTGCCCGTTCCCGTTCAGGATCAGGCCCGCGATGAGCGTGGGGACCGCGGAGAACACCATCGTCACGGCGATGGCGACGATCAGCTTGGTGAAGATGATCGTCGGGCGCTTGATCGGCTTCGCGAGGAGGTAGACGACGGAGCCGTCGTCGATCTCCGGGCCGATCGCGCCCGTGCCCGCGATGACGCCGATGATCGGCACCATCGTGGCGAGCGCGAACCCGCCCAGGACGTCGGCGGCGATCTGGTCGTCCGCTCCGGTGAGGCCGCGCACGAGCGCGGAGATCGCGATGAGCAGGACGGGCAGGGCACACAGGATGAGGGCCCGGCGGCGGCCGAGCAGGGCTCGGTAGGTGAGCCGGGCGACAGTGGGGTCGTACATCAGGGCCTCCTACGCCGCGACCAGATACGAGAACACGGACTCGAGGGACTCGTCGGACGGCGAGACCGTGAGCAGTCTGATGCCGTGGGCCTTGGCGACCTGGGGCAGCAGGGTGGTGAACCGGCCGAAGTCGACGGCCTGGACGCGCAACGCGCCCTCCTTGAGGTCGACTTCGATGCCCGCGGTGGACGGGTCCGCGATCAGGGCGGCCGCGAGGGCGCGGTCGTCGCTGGAGCGGATGAGATAGCGGTGCGGGCGGTCGGTCATCAGGCGGCGGATCTTGCGGAAGTCACCGCCGGCCGCGTGGCGCCCGGCGACGATCACCTCGATGTGGGAGGCGAGCTGCTCGACCTCTTCGAGGATGTGGGACGAGAAGAGGACCGTGCGGCCCTCGGCGCCCATGCGGCGCAGGAGGTCCATGAGCTGCATGCGCTGGCGCGGGTCCATGCCGTTGAACGGCTCGTCGAGCAGCAGCACGGAGGGCTCGTGGACCAGGGCGGACGCCATCTTCACGCGCTGACGCATGCCCTTGGAGTACGTCGAGATCTTGCGGTCCTGCGCGTACTCCATCTCGACCGTGGCGAGCGCCCTCTGCGCCTCGTGCGTGCCGAGGCCCTGCAACTCGGCGTTGGCGACGACGAATTCGCGGCCGGTGAGGAAGTCGTACATCGCCTCCCGCTCGGGGACGATGCCGATGTGGCGGTAGACCTGTTCGTTGCGCCAGATCGGCTCCCCGTCAAGGGTGACCGTTCCGTTCGACGGGGCGAGGAAGCCGCCCATCATGTTGATGAGGGTGGACTTTCCCGCGCCGTTCGGGCCGAGGAGGCCGGTGACGCCGGGGGAGATCGTCATCGTGATGTCGTTGACCGCCACCACGTTGCCGAACCAGCGCGATACGTGGTCGATGTTGATCGTGGTCACAGTCCGACCTTCCGGTAGCGGCGCATCAGGAGGCCGTAGCAGCCCGCGATGAGTCCGAGCACGACGAGCAGATAGACGACGCCCTGGCCGGTCGAAGGGCCGTGTCCGCCGGGGAAGGCCGAGGTGGCGCCGAGGAAGGCGGTCTGCACGCCGTCGATGAGGGTGACCGGCGAGAAGAGGCCGAGCCACGTGATCGCGCCGCCGTTGTCCTGCGAGTCGGCGATGGCCTGGACGGTGGAGACCGCCCCGTAGGAGATGGTCATGACGGCGATGACGGCGGCGATGCCGAAGCCGCGGCGGGGGGTGACCGCCGAGACGACGAGGCCGATGCCGGCGAAGAGCAGCGAGAGCAGAGCCACGGAGACCAGTCCCTGGGCGAATCCCTTGGTCTGTTCGGCGAAGTCGAGCTTGGCGAGCAGCGCGCCCACGTAGAGCACGATCAGCGGGGCCGCCGTGAGCGCGAAGAGGGCGGAGGTCATGGCCGCGAACTTCGCCAGGACGTAGTCACCGCGCTCGATGGGGCGGGAGAAGTACAGGGGGACCGTCTTGAAGCGCAGGTCGCGCGAGACGGACTGGGGTGCCTGGGAGGCGAGATAGAGACCGATGACGGCCTGCAGGAGGACCGCGTAGCGCGTGTAGTCGACCGGCAGGTCCTTCATCTTGGTGGTGACGGCCACCGCGACCATGATCAGCGCGGGGACGCACATCACGACGAAGAGCAGCATCGGCAGCACTTTGGACTTGGCCGAGCGGCCGAGGCCGTAGGCGCCGCGCAGGCTCTGGGAGAAGAGCGAGCGGCGGGCGTAGGCGCGGCCGAGGCGCGGGCCGTCGTAGTGGCGGTAGCCGATGTTGTGGATGCGGGTCTGCTCACCGGCGGGGGTGAGGGACTGCTCAACCGCCATGGGTGACCGCCTCCTTCCGCTCGTTGTCCGTCTCTGAGCGGAAGACCTCCGCGATGTGGTGCCTGCGCTGTTCCATCCGGATCAGCCCGAGGCCGAGCTCGGCGACGATGTCGCGCACGAGGTCGTAGGTGTCGTCGCTCTGGGTGGTGATCAGCACCGTGTGTCCGGCGCCGGGAAGCTCTCCGCCGGTCGCGGTCTCGATGCCGCGCAGAGCGAAGGCGTCGCGCAACGCGCGCGTGCCGTCCGGGTGTTCGTCGGAGTCGGTGACCTCGATCGCCAGAGTCGTCGTGGTCTGGGTGAAGTCCGTGGTGGAACTGGAGCGCAGGAGCTTTCCGCCGTCGACCACGACGACGTGGTCACAGGTGCGCTCGAGCTCGCCCAGGAGGTGCGAGGTGACGAGGACCGAGATGCCGAAGTCGGTGTGGACGCGGCGGATCAGGTCGAGCATGTCGTCACGGCCGACCGGGTCGAGACCGTTCGTCGGTTCGTCGAGAAAGACGAGCTGCGGGTCGTGGACAAGGGCCTGCGCGAGCTTCACGCGCTGCTTCATGCCCGTCGAGTAGCCGCCGATGGGGCGGTAGCGCTCTTCGTAGAGGCCGACGTGGCGCAGGGTGTCGGCGGTGCGCTCGCGGGCCGCGGTGGGCGGCAGGCCCGACATGCGCGCCATGTGGACGACGAACTCGGTGGCCGAGACGTCGGGCGGCAGGCAGTCGTGTTCCGGCATGTAGCCGACGCGTTCGCGGATGGCGGCGCCTTCGGTGGCCACGTCGAGGCCGAGCACGGCGGCACGACCCTCCGTGGCGGGGGACAGACCCAGAAGGATCTTGATCAGTGTGGACTTGCCGGCTCCATTGGCTCCGACGAGTCCCGTCACACCGGGCCCGATGTCCATGGAGAGCCGGTCAAGCGCGGTCACCCGGGGGAACCGCTTGCTCAGGCTTTCGGTCGCGATCACAGTCACACCTCGAAGGTAGTGGCGCAGACCACACGGATCGTCAGACCAGGGGCTTGTCCCCGTCTCAGACTCGAGTACTACGGGTCCCTAGGGGTTCCTCCCTGAGTCGCCCTCCGTGAGCTCCCGGAGTTTTCCACAGGCGCGCCCGCACACCCCTTGACGCAGCCGCCAACCATTGTCACATTCATCAGTGTCAAGTTACGAGCGCGTACGGCAACGGACCGGACACGGACGGACGGTGGCATGACCCCAGCAGTGGTACGTGAACTCTCCGCGGAGCTGCGGGGGTTCAGAGAAGTCCAGTCCCTCGCGTACGAGTGCGCGGAGGCGGTCGCGGCGCAGCTCAAGCCGGGCGTGACGGAGCGCGAGGCCGCCCGGATGCAGCGGGAGTGGCTGCGGGAGCGCGGGGTGCGCGACTGGTTCCATCTGCCGTTCGCCTGGTTCGGCGACCGCACGGCGTTCGCCGGCTTCCGGATCCCGCTCCAGTTCTTCCCGACGAACCGGAAGCTGGAGGCGGGGATGCCGTTCATCCTCGACATGGCCCCGGTCCACAAGGGCTACACGGCGGACATCGGCTACTCGGGCTCGCTCGGCCTCAATCCCGTGCAGGACAAGCTGCTCGCCGACCTCGAGGCACACCGCGAGCTGATCGTGCGCGAGGTCCGTGAGCGCCGTTCCCTGCGGGAGATCTACGAGGACGTGGACCGTCTCATGGTCCGCCAGGGCTATGCGAACCGGCATCGCGCGTACCCGTTCGGGGTGATCGCGCACAAGGTGGACCGGGTCAAGGAGCGCCGGATCTCCCCGACGCTGTTCGGCTTCGGCACGCAGTCCCTCAAGGGACTCGCGAGCGACGCGATCCACGGGCACCGGGACGGCTGGTCCCCGCTGTGGTCGCCGTACAAGTTCTCCGACCATCCGCCGCAGCCGGGCCTGTGGGCGGTGGAGCCGCACCTCGGTTTCCGGGGTACGGGCGCGAAGTTCGAGGAGATCCTGGTCGTCACCGACTCCAAGGACCCCGAGCAGAGCGCGTTCTGGCTGGACGACGATCTGCCGCATGTGCGGCGCTGGGCGGAGGGCATCTGATGGCGGAACTCAAGGGGCTGGCCGGAGCGCGGGAGCGCTGGGTGAGCACGGGCGGTGTCGAGCTGTGCGTGGCCGAGCTGGGCGACCCGACCCGGCCCACGGTGGTGCTCGTGCACGGGTACCCGGACTCCAAGGAGGTGTGGTCGGAGGTCGCCGAGCGGCTCGCGGACCGCTTCCATGTGGTCCTGTACGACGTGCGGGGCCACGGCAGGTCGACGGCGCCGACACCGCTGCGCGGCGGGTTCACGCTGGAGAAGCTGACGGACGACTTCCTCGCGGTCGCCGACGCGGTCAGCCCGGACGAGCCGGTCCATCTGGTCGGCCACGACTGGGGCTCGGTGCAGTCCTGGGAGTTCGCCACGGTCCGGCGCACCGAGGGCAGGATCGCCTCCTTCACCTCGATGTCGGGCCCGTCGCTCGACCACTTCGGACACTGGATCAAGAAGCGCATGGCACGGCCGACGCCCCGCAGGGTGGGCCAGTTGCTCGGCCAGGGCGCCAAGTCCTGGTACGTGTACATGCTGCACACTCCGGTGCTGCCCGAGCTCGCCTGGCGCGGGCCGCTCGGCAAGCGCTGGCCGAAGATCCTCGAACGTATGGAGAAGGTGCCGGCGGGCGACTACCCGACGCCGTCCCTGCCCTCGGACGCCGCCCACGGCGCCTGGCTCTACCGGGACAACGTACGGGCGCGGCTGAGCAGGCCACGCGCTGACGCGTACGCGCACGTGCCGGTGCAGCTCGTCCTGCCCCTCGGCGACATCTTCCTGTCCCAGCGGCTCTATGACGAACTGGAGCTGTGGGCACCGGGGTTGGTCCGGCGCACGCTGCCTGCCAAGCACTGGGTGCCGCGCACCAGGCCGGACCAACTGTCGGCGTGGATCAGCGAGTTCGTCCTGGCGAACGAGGAGCGGGAGGCCGGTGTGCCCGCACACCGCACGAAGGCGACGGGCAAGCACGCCGAGCGCTTCGGCGGCCAGCTCGTGCTGGTCACCGGCGCGGGCAGCGGCATCGGGCGGGCCACCGCCTTCGCGTTCGCCGAGGCCGGCGCGCGCGTGGTGGCCGTCGACCGGGACGCGGAGAGCGCGGCCCGCACCGCCGAGATGGCCCAGCTCATCGGCGCCCCCCAGGCATGGGCCGAGACCGTCGACGTCACCGACGAGCAGGCCATGGAGAAGCTCGCCGAGAAGGTCGCCGCCGAATACGGCATCGTCGACGTGCTGGTGAACAACGCGGGCATCGGCCTGTCCGGATCCTTCTTCGACACCACGCCGGAGGACTGGAAGAAGGTCCTCGACGTCAATCTGTGGGGCGTCATCCACGGCTGTCGCCTGTTCGGCAAGCAGATGGCCGAGCGCGGCCAGGGCGGCCACATCGTGAACACGGCGTCCGCCGCGGCGTTCCAGCCCTCCAAGGCGCTGCCCGCCTACAGCACGTCCAAGGCAGCCGTCCTCATGCTCAGCGAGTGCCTGCGCGCCGAGCTGGCGGGCCAGGGGATCGGTGTCTCCGCGATCTGTCCCGGCCTCGTTAACACGAACATCACGGCGACGGCCCGCTTCGCCGGGGTCGACGCCGAGGAGGAGAAGCGCCGCCAGAAGAAGTCCTCGCGCCTGTACGGGCTGCGCAACTACCCGCCGGAGAAGGTCGCCGACGCGATCCTGACCGCCGTCGTGCGCAATCAGGCGGTCGTCCCGGTCACGCCCGAGGCCCGCGGCGCCCACCTCATGTCCCGCTTCACGCCCAAGGCCCTGCGCGCCGTCGCACGACTGGAGCCGCCGTTGTGAGCACCGGGCACACGGACCCCACCGGGCACTACGCGATCACCCCGCGCCGCGTCTCCTTCGACTGGGAGACGACGCCGCTGCACTGGATACCGGACGAGCCCACCGCGACGCACGTCATCAATGTGCTGCACCTGCTGCTCCCGGCGGGGGAGCGGTGGTTCGTGAAGGTGTTCAAGGATGGCCTGCCGCTCGTCGACGATCCCGGACTGCTGGGAGACGTCAAGGGGTTCATGGGTCAGGAGGCCACGCACAGCGTGCAGCACGCGTACGTGCTCGACCATCTGGCCGCGCAGCGGCTCGACACAGGGGACTTCACGAAGTACGTCGACTTCCTCTTCGAGAAGCTCCTCGGTGAGCGGCCGCCTCTGGGCGCCCCGATCTCCGCCCAGGAGTGGCTGCGCTTCCGGCTCTCCGTCGTCGCGGCGATCGAGCAGTTCACCGCTGTCCTCGGGAACTGGGTGCTGCACGCCGAAGGGCTCGACACGGCCGGCACGGACGAGGTCATGCTCGACCTGCTGCGCTGGCACGGCGCGGAGGAGGTCGAGCACCGCGCGGTCGCGTTCGACATGTACCAGCACTGCGGCGGCGAAGGCCTGCCCCGCTACGCCCGCCGGCTCGCGGGCATGGCCGTCACCGCACCCGTGATGCTGTACCTGTGGGCCTGGGGCGCGGCGTATCTCATACGGCACGACCCGCAGCTCGCCGGACGGATGCGCTACTCCCTGGCGGAACACAACAGGGCGGTGCGCAAGGGACTGCTGCCCAGCTGGCGGGAGCTGGGTGCGGCGATACCCCGCTATCTGCGGCGGTCGTACCATCCCTCGCAGGAGGGGTCGCTGCGCAAGGCCGTCGAGTATCTGGCGCAGTCGCCCGCGGCCAGGACGGCGGCGGGCGCGATCGGCCGGACCGCTCTGTCCTAGGGACTTTCGTCCGGCCCGCCCGCGGTCGACGTCCGGACTCGGGTCGGCGCCGCCTCCCCACAGGCACGGCGGCCACAGGCACGGCAGAGGGATGTGAAGCGTGACGGAGCAGGCTGTGGCCGAGTACCGGATCGAGGACCTGGCGCACCGCAGCGGCGCCACGGTCCGCACCATCCGCGCCTACCAGGACCGCGGGCTGCTCCCCCGCCCCGAGCGCCGCGGCCGGGCCAATGTGTACGGGGACACGCATCTGGCCCGGCTGCGGCAGATCGCCGACCTCCTCGACCGCGGGTACACCCTGGCCTCGATCAAGGAGCTGCTCGAGGCGTGGGACGCGGGGCGCGGGCTCGGTGGTGTGCTCGGCCTGGTCGCGGAGGTGGACGGGCCGTGGACCGACGAGAAGGCCGACCGGATCTCACGCGCCGATCTCGCGGCACGGTTCGGAGGCAGCGAGGACGAGGCGGCCATCGCCGACGCGGTGGCACTCGGGATCCTGGAGCAGATCCCGGGACACGACGACGAGTTCCTGGTTCCGAGCCCCCAAGAGCTCGCCGTGGCAGCCGAGTTGCACGCGTCCGGCGTCCCACTGCCCGCGATCTCCGCTCATCTGAGGGAGTTGAGGGGGCAGATCGAGCACATCGCCACCCGCTTCCTGGAGTTCACGACCGAGCATGTCTTCGCGCGATACCTCGGCCCGTTGCCCCCGACGGACGCGGAAGCGGCCGAGGCGGCCTCGCTCGTACGCAGACTCCGTCCGCTCGCGCAGCAGTCGGTCGACGCCGAACTGGCTCGCGCCATGAAGCTGTTCGCCACTCGCCACCTCCACCGGCACCTGTCGGAGGGGCCGGTCACCTCGCATGCGGAGGAAGCCCATTCGGTTGCCCTTCCGGCCGACACGATCCGCGCTGTACAGAGCCTCGTTGGCGTCGAGAGCGTCGCCGAGTTCATCGCGGCGGCGACGGAACGGGAAGTGCAAGCAAGGGCATTGGACACTCTTACCTCAAACTATCGCAATTCCACTTCTGTTGATCAAATGCCGCCAACCTCTTGAAGGTTGTCCACAGAATCGCCAAATCCCCTGTGGATAACCGGACTTGGCTGTGGATCAAACCTGCGAACAGAAAAATCACGTGCACGAGGAGTGAGACGCCCGCCACTCTGACGGGATGGATGAAAGACGCACCGTCAAGGTGTCGAAGTACCTCTCGAAGCATCTGCGTCACCAGCCCGAGCGGATCGGCCTGACCCTCGACGAGGGCGGCTGGGTCGAGATCGGGACGCTGCTCGCCGCGGCCGCCGCCCACGGCTTCCGCATCACGCGGGACGAGCTCGACCATGTCGTCGCCGCCAACGACAAGCGGCGCTTCGCGATCGAGGGCTCCCGGATCCGCGCCAGCCAGGGCCACACCGTGGACGTCGACCTCGGACTGCCCCCGGCGACCCCGCCCGCGTACCTCTACCACGGCACCGTCGCCGCGGCCCTGGACGCGATCCGCGCCGAGGGCCTGCGGCCCATGAGCCGGCACGATGTCCATCTCTCGCCCGACCGCGAGACCGCCACCCGCGTCGGCGCCCGCCGCGGCCGCCCCGTCGTACTGTCCGTCGACGCGGGAGCGATGCACCGGGACGGCCACACGTTCCGCGTCAGCGCCAACGGCGTCTGGCTCACGGAGGCCGTTCCACCCCACTACCTGCGGTTTCCCGGCTGAGAGCGACCGCACCCGCGAGACGCGGTCCCCCGCCCCGCCATCACCCCCGGCCCACACCCGGCGCGCGCCGCTTAGGCTCTGAGGCATGAGCGATCAGCCCCGTCAGCCCACGCCCGCCCTGCGCCTGAGCACCGTGATCCTGCCCTACCGCCGCTGGCACGAGGGCAGCCGAGCCGCGTGGCAGCGCGCCGAGGAGCTGGGCTTCCACACCGCGTACACCTACGATCACCTGGCCTGGCGGACATTCCGCGACGGCCCGTGGTTCGGCGCCGTGCCGACCCTGACCGCCGCCGCGTCCGTCACGGAGCGGATGCGCCTCGGCACCCTCGTCACCTCGCCGAACTTCCGGCACCCGGTCACGCTGGCCAAGGAACTGATCTCCCTCGACGACATCTCCGGTGGCCGGATCACCCTCGGCATCGGCGCGGGCGGCAACGGCTTTGACGCGACGACGCTCCTGAGGGCCGGCGAGGAGCCGTGGACCCCGCGCGAACGGGCCGACCACTTCGCCGAGTTCGTCCCGCTGCTCGACCGGCTGCTGAGCGAGGACTCGGTGACCTACGACGGTGAGTTCTACTCGGCCCAGGAGGCGCGGAACATCCCGGGCTGCGTGCAGCGGCCCCGGCTGCCCTTCGCGGTGGCCGCGACGGGACCGCGCGGACTGAAGCTGGCCGCTCGGCACGGGCAGGCGTGGGTGACGACGGGCGACCCGAAGCTCTTCGAGACGGGTACGCCCGAGGAGTCGATTCAAGCCATTCGCGGACAGGCCGCCAAGCTCGCCGACGCCTGCGCCGAGATCGGCCGGGACGCCGCCGAACTCGACAAGGTCCTCCTCACCGGGTTCACCCCGGACCGCAGCCGTCCGCTGGAGTCCGTGGACGCCTTCGTCGACTTCGCCGGCAAGCACGCCGCCCTGGGCATCACCGAGATCGTGATCCACTGGCCCATCCCCGACTCGGAGTTCGCCGCCGACCAGAAGGTCTTCGAAAGCATCGCCACGGAGGCCCTCGCCCAGCTCGGCTGAGGCCCCCGGCAACCCGGCGGAACCGGTGGGGCGCCTGCGCGAGGACCGTACTCATCTGCGCGCCCCACCGCACGCCCGTGCGCGCATATGCGGGACAATAGTGCGGTGACCTCACCGACTCCTCGGCCCTGGACCCCGGCCGCCAACGCCCCCGCGCCCCGGCTCGTCGCCACGGACCTGGACGGCACGCTGCTGCGCGACGACAAGTCCGTCTCGCCGCGGACGGTCGCCGCGCTCGCCGCCGCCGAGCAGGCGGGCATCGAGGTCTTCTTCGTGACCGGCAGACCGGCCCGCTGGATGGACGTCGTCAGCGACCACGTGCACGGCCACGGCCTGGCGATCTGCGGGAACGGCGCGGCCGTGGTGGACCTGCACGGCGGCCCCGGCCGCCACAGGTTCGTGAAGGTCAGGGACCTCGCCCCCGAGATCGCCCTCGACGTCGTACGCATCCTGCGCGCCGCAGCGCCCGGCACGGCCTTCGCCGTCGAACGGACCGGCGGCCTCCACCACGAGCCGACGTACCCACCGCTGCACCTGGAGGCGGGGGAGAGCGTCGCGGCCGCCGAGAAGCTCCTCGCCGACGGCTCGCCCTGCGCCGACCAGCCCGTGCTCAAGCTGCTCGCGTACCACGCGAACCTCGCCCCCGACGAGTTCCTCGCCCTCGCCCGCGCGGCCGTCGGCGACCTCGCGGCGATCACCCGCTCCAGCCCCAGCGCGCTCCTGGAGATCAGCGGCCCCGGCGTCTCCAAGGCCAGCACCCTCGCGCTGTGCTGCGCCGAGCGCGGCATCACGGCGGACGAGGTCGTCGCCTTCGGGGACATGCCCAACGACATGGAGATGCTCCGCTGGGCCGGCACCTCGTTCGCGATGGGCAACGCGCACCCGGACGTGCTCGCCGCCGCATCGGGCCACACGGTGCCGAACAACGAGGACGGCGTGGCCGCGGTCATCGAACAGATCCTGGCGGCGCGTCAGCCCACCGGGGACGGCGCGCCGGGCGACGCCTAGAAGCAGACTCCTGGAATCGGTGGAAGAAACGGTCCTCCACGCGCGGGTCCGGACCGCTCATGGGTCCGGACCGCACATGCGCCAGGAGTGCGCCGCGCTCTGGTCGGCGGCCGGCCTGCGTTCGGCCCTGCGGCCCTTGGCGACGGCGCCGTTCACGGCCGGATCGGCCTGCCACACGGTGCGCTGACCTCGCATCAGTTCCTCGCGGCCTCCTCGTAGAACCGCGCGACCTCGGAACTGGTCGCTGCCCCCTCGGCTCCTCAGCCCCGTGACCCGGCGCCGTACCGGGTCGCGCCCTCAGTGCGGCGCCTGCCAGACCACCGCCGTACCGCCCCCGTCCTCGCCGATGCCCGGCCCGTACCAGCTGTCGCCGCCCAGGGACTCGGCCCGTCGCTTGAGGTTCTTGAGGCCGCTGCGCCGGCCGCCCTCCGGGATGCCGATGCCGTCGTCGGAGACCGTCAGCCGGACGCCGCGCTGCCCGTCGGGGAGCGTGACGTTCGCGTCGACGACCACGTCGATACGGGCGGCCTCCGCGTGCCGGAACGCGTTGGACAGCGCCTCGCGCAGGGCCGCGATGAGGTTCTTGCCGGTGAGTTCGCCGACCACGCTGTCGACGGCGCCGGCGAAGTGGTGCGTGGGCTTGAAGCCGAGCGGCACGGCCGCCATGTTGATCTCGCGCAGGACGCGTGTGCGCAGGCCCGAGGGCGCCTCGGCGGGCCCCTGCTGGAGCGCGAAGATGGCCGTGCGGATCTCCTGGATGGTGACGTCCAGTTCGTCGACGGCCTTGCCGATACCGACCTGCACCTCGGGCACGACGGACCTGCGCTGGGCGCTCTCCAGCATCATCCCGGTGGCGAACAGACGCTGGATGACGAGGTCGTGGAGATCGCGGGCGATCCGGTCGCGGTCCTCGTACACCGCGAGCCGCTCCCGGTCACGCTGCGCCTCCGCCATCATCAGCGCGAGTGCGGCCTGCGCGGCGAACTGGGTGGCGAGAGTGCGCTCCGCGTCGGTGAAGGGCCGGGCGCCACGCGCGCGTGGCGTCACGAGTGTGCCGAGGACACGGCCGTCGCTCTGGAGGGGCAGCATCATCGCGGGACCGTAGTCGCGCGCGAGATCGGTCAGTATGCGGGGGTCGGTGGACGCGTCGTCGACGAACACCGTCGCGCCGCGCAGGAGTTCGGCGACGATCTCGCTCTCGGCCGGGATGACCACGCCGAGGGCCTGCGACGGTTCGTCCGACGAGACGGCGACGATCTCCATGCCGCCCTCCTCGGCCGGCAGGAGGACGATGCCGGCCGCCGAGCCCGACAGGTGCCTGGCCTGTTCGGCGACGACCTGGAGGGCTTCCTCGGCGTCACTGCCGGACAGCAGGGCGGTCGTGACGGCCACGGACCCGTCGATCCACCGCTCGCGCTGCCTGGCGGCCTCGTACAGGCGCGCGTTGCCGATGGCGATGCCGGCCTCCGTGGCGAGGACGCGGACCATGTTCAGGTCGTATTCGTTGAACTCGACCCCGCCGTGCTTCTCCGTCAGATAGAGGTTGCCGAAGATCTCCCCCTGTACGCGGATGGGGACACCCAAAAAGGTCCGCATCGGCGGGTGGTGGGCCGGAAAGCCGCAGGAGCGGGGGTCGTCGGCCAGGTTCGCGAGGCGTACCGGGCCCGGGTCGTGGATGAGCGCCCCGAGGAGCCCGCGGTGGCCGTCGGGGAGCCGTCCGATGAGCTCCGCCTCCTCCACGTCGACTCCGTGGAAGACGAAGTCCGAGAGCGCCTTGCCGTCCTCGGAGACGACGCCGATCGCCGCGTAGCGGGCGTCGGCGAGTTCGGCAGCCGTCTCGCAGATGCGGTCGAGGGTGGTGTGCAGTTCCGGACCGGTGCCCACGGAGCGCATCGCTTCGAGCAGCTGCGGCACCCGCGCGGTCAGCTCGGCGGACAGTCCCTGGAGTCCGCGCGTCGCCTGCGTCGCCGCCTCCAGCGCGTCGGAGGAGTCCCGCTCGCCGTCGGACGGTGGGGTGGTGCCGGGCACCGGTGCAGCTGACATGCCTCGAGACTAGTTAGTCCCATTTGGAGAGGAAAGTCGGCGTCACGGGCCACTGCCCGGCCGCCAGGTACGCGTGGCTGCCCGGTGCGCGAGACCGACCCCTGCGCGTGGTCACCCGGACGCATGGCCACGCGGTGCGCGCAGCTACCCGGCCACCAACAGCTCCGCCTCCCGCTCGCGTTCCCGCAGCGCGCGCAACGGTCCGTCGACCGCCAGCAGATCCTCGTACCTGCCGCGCTGCACGACCCGTCCCGCGTCGAGGACGATCACCTCGTCCACGGCGTCGAGGCCGGCCATCCGGTGTGTGATCAGCAGCGTCGTGCGGCCCTCGGTCGCGGACAGGAGGTCCGCCGTGAGCGCGTCCGCCGTCGGCAGGTCGAGGTGCTCGGCGGGCTCGTCGAGTACGAGGACGGGGAAGTCGGCGAGCAGGGCGCGGGCCAGGGCGAGCCGCTGCCGCTGGCCCCCGGACAGGCGCGCGCCGTGTTCGCCGACGAGGGTGCCGAGCCCGTCGGGCAGCGAATCGGCCCACTCCAGGAGGCGTGCGGCGGCCAGGACTTCGCGCAGTTCGTCGTCGGTGGCGTCCTTCTTGGCGAGGAGCAGGTTCTCGCGCACGGAGCTGTCGAAAAGGTGCGCGTCCTGCGCGCACAGCCCGACGAGCCGCCGCACCGCATCCCCTTCGAGCCCGTACGCGTCCTGCCCGGCCAGGGTGTACGTGCCCTCGCCCGCGTCCAGGAACCGCAGCAGGACCTGGGCGAGCGTCGTCTTTCCGGATCCCGACGGGCCGACGACGGCGACCCTGCGGCCCCGCTCCAGCGTGAGATCGACCCCGTGGAGCGCGTCCCGGCCCTGCCCCTCGTGGCGCGCGGCGAGACCGCGCACGAGCAGAGGGAAGGGGTCCTGCGGCGCCTGCGCGGGCGACTCCGGTTCCCGTACGGGGTCCGGCGCGTCCAGGACCTCGTGGACACGTTCGGCGCTCTTCTTGACCCGCTGGCGGTACTGCACGGCGAGCGGGAGTCCCATGACGGCCTCGAACGCGGCCAGCGGCGTGAGGACGACGACCGCGAGCTGGACCCCGTCGAGGCGGCCCTCGCGCACTCCCTGCACCCCGGCGAGCGCGGCACCTGCCACGGTGAGACCGGTGATCAGCGCGGTGAGACCGTCGCCCAGCGCGGTGGCCGTGGCGGCGCGGGACGCGATCCGCGTCAGCACGGAGTCGGCGGCCTTCGCCTGCGCGGTGCGCGCGGGCAGCGCTCCCGCGACGGTCAGTTCGGCGGTGCCGGTGAGGAGTTCGGCCACGCGGGTGGCGAGCGTCCCGCGCGCGGGAGCCAGCCGGCGCTCGGCGCGGCGGGCGACAGTTCCGGAGAGCAGCGGCACGCCGATCCCCGCGAACAGCAGGCCCACGGCGAGCACGGCACCGGCGGCGGGCAGCATCCAGGCGGTGAACGCGACGGAGGCGGCACCGACCACCGCGGCGGCCGACGCGGGCAGCAGCCAGCGCAGCCAGTAGTCCTGGAGGGCGTCCACATCGGAGACGAGCCGGGAGAGCAGATCACCTCGGCGCGTCGCGCGCAGGCCCGCCGGGGCGAGCCGCTCCAGCCGCCGGTAGACGGCGACCCGGGTGTCCGCGAGCATCCGCAGCACGGCGTCGTGCGACACGACTCGCTCGCCGTATCGGAAGCAGGCTCGCCCGATCCCGAAGGCGCGGGTGGCCGTGACGGCCACCATCAGGTACATCACGGGCGGCTGCTGCGAGGCCCGCGAGATGAGCCACCCGGAGGTCGCCATGAGCCCGACGGCGCTGCCGAGTGCGAGCGCGCCGAGCAGCAGCGCGAGAGCAAGCCGCCCCCTCCGCGCCCGTGTGGCGCCTCGCAGCCGCGAGAGCACACTGCCCCGGCTCTCTCCGGACGGGGCCGATGCGTGACCGTCCTCTACCGAAACGGGCCGTTCGGCCGCCTGGACCGGCGGCACAGGACGTACCGCAGGCTCCCCCGCCATCGCAGGGGAACGCGGAGCGTCGAGACGCACCACCCGGTCGGCGACGGCCAGCAGCGCGGGACGGTGCACCACCAGAAGGACGGTCCGGCCGGCGGCGAGCCTGCGGACCGCATCGACGATCCCCGCCTCGGTCTCGCCGTCGAGCGCGGCCGTCGGCTCGTCCAGCAGCACCACGGGCCGGTCGGCGAGGAACGCCCGTGCCAGGGCGAGCCGTTGCCGCTGCCCGGCCGAGAGTCCGGCCCCGTCCTCGCCGAGCAGGGTGTCCGCGCCGTCGGGCAGCGCACGGACGAAGTCCTGGGCCCCCGCCTCGCGCAACGCCTCCTCGACCTCCGCGGGCGACGCGTCGGGCCGCGCGAGCCGCACGTTGTCCGCGATCGACCCGGCGTACAGCTGCGGTCGCTGAGGCACCCAGGCCACGCGCGCGTGCCACGCCTCCCGGTCGAGACCGGCCAGATCGGCGCCTCCGACCAGGACCCGCCCGGCCTGAGGACGGACGAATCCGAGCGCCGCGCTCAGCAGCGTCGACTTGCCCACGCCGCTCGGGCCGACGAGTGCCACCGTCTCACCGGGGGCGACCTCGAAGTCGGCCTCCGAGACGGCGTCCGCGGACCGGCCGGGATAGCGGACGGTCACTCCGTCGAAGGCGATTCCGGTGGCCGCGGGCACCGCGCCGGCACCGGACGGCGCCACCGGGGTCTCCAGGACGGCGAAGATCTCCTCCGCGGCGGCGAGTCCCTCGGCCGCCGCGTGGTACTGCGCGCCGACCTGACGCAGCGGCAGATAGGCCTCGGGCGCGAGGACGAGGATGACCAGCCCCACGTAGAGGTCCATGTCGCCGTGCACGAGCCGCATGCCGATGGTCACGGCCACCAGGGCGACCGACAGCGTCGACAGGAGTTCGAGGGCGAACGACGACAGGAAGGCGATGCGCAGGGTCCGCATCGTCGCCTGCCGGTACTCGCCGGTGATCCGGCGGATCGACTCGGCCTGCGCCTTGGCCCGGCCGAACACCTTCAGCGTCGGCAGGCCGGCGACCACATCCAGGAAGTGCCCCGAGAGCCGGGACAGGAGCTGCCACTGACGGTCCATGTGGGACTGGGTGGCCCAGCCGATGAGGATCATGAATACGGGGATCAGGGGCAAGGTGCAGACGATGATCGCCGCGGACACCCAGTCCTCGGTGACGATGCGCGCGAGCACCGCCACGGGCACCACCACCGCGAGGCCCAACTGCGGCAGATAACGCGAGAAGTAGTCGTCGAGCGCGTCCACGCCCCGCGTCGCGAGCGCCACCAGGGAACCGGTCCGCTGCCCACTGAGCCACCCCGGGCCCAGCCGGAAGGCGCGCTCCAGGAGCCGTCCGCGCAGTTCCGACTTGACCGCCGCGCTGGCCCGGTGAGCGGCCAGCTCGGTCAGCCAGGAGACCAGGCCCCGCCCGGCCGCCACCAGCGCCAGCAGCAAGAGCGGTGTGCGCAGGGCGGAGACATCAAGGCCGTGCTCGAAGGCCCCCACCACCACTTCGGAGATGAGCATCGCCTGAGCGATGACCAGGCCCGCCCCGGCCACGCCGAGGACCACCACCGCGATCAGGAAGAGGCGAGTGGCCCTGGCGTACCGGAGCAGACGCTGGTCGATCGGTTTCACGTGAAACACACCCTCGTCATCAGGGGCTCAGTGTGCGGCGTCGGCGATGTGCTGCGTGCCGATCCGCTTGCGGAACACCCAGTACGTCCACGACTGGTAGAGCAGCACGATGGGCGTCGCCACCGCCGCGCACCAGGTCATGATCTTCAGGGTGTAGGGGCTCGACGAGGCGTTGGTGACCGTGAGGCTCCAGTCCGGGTCGAGCGAAGACGGCATGACGTTCGGGAACAGCGTCAGGAAAAGCATCGCGACGGCTGCCGCGATCGTGATGCCGGACAGCGCGAACGACCAGCCCTCACGCCCCGCCTTGATGGCGACGATGGCGCCGGCGAGGGCGGCCACCGTGACGATCATCGCGATCAGCGACGAGCTGTCGCCCTTGTCGGCCTGGGTCCAGATCAGGAAGGCGAGCGCGAAGGCCGCAGCCAACAGACCGAGGCCCAGCGCCATCTTCCGCGCCCGCACCCGGATGTCGCCCACCGTCTTGAGCGAGGCGAACACCGCGCCGTGGAAGGTGAACAGCGTCAGCGTCACCAGACCGCCGAGGATCGCGTACGGGTTGAGCAGGTCCCAGAAGCTGCCCACGAACTCCTTGTGCGCGTCGATCTTCACGCCGCGCACGATGTTCCCGAAGGCCACGCCCCACAGCACGGCCGGGATCAGCGAGGTCCAGAAGATCGCGTGCTCCCAGTTGGTCTGCCACTTCTCCTCGGGCCGCTTCGCCCGGTACTCGAAGGCGACACCCCGCACGATCAGGCAGACCAGGATCATCAGGAGCGGCAGGTAGAAGCCCGAGAAAAGCGTCGCGTACCAGTCCGGGAAGGCGGCGAACGTCGCACCGCCGGCCGTGAGCAGCCACACCTCGTTGCCGTCCCAGACGGGTCCGATGGTGTTGATCAGGACGCGCCGCTCGGTGCGTCCGCGGGCGAGCACCTTGGTCAGGACCCCGATCCCGAAGTCGAATCCCTCCAGGAAGAAGTAGCCGATCCACAGGACCGCTATGAGTACGAACCAGACGTCGTGAAGTTCCATGCCTCAGCAGCTCCTCAGTCTCAGTACGAGAAGGCCATGGGCCGGTCGGCATCGGAAGCGTCACCGGAGTCCGCTCCGGATCCCGGGCCGCCGATCTTGGTGGGCGGGTTGAGGTCGGCCTCGGTGAGTTCGGGCGGTCCCTGCTTGATGTACTTGACCATCAGCTTCACCTCGATGACGGCGAGCGCGGCGTAGACCAGCGCGAACACGATCAGGGAGGTGAGCACCTCGCCCTGCGAGACGCCGGGGGAGACCGCGTCCCTGGTCCTGAGCACGCCGTAGACCACCCACGGCTGGCGCCCTGTCTCGGTGAAGATCCAGCCCCAGGAGATGCCGACGATCGGGAAGATCAGCGTCCACTGGGCCAGGCGCCACCACCAGATGCCCAGCTTCGGCATCAGCTCCTTGTTCTTGGTGAGCATCAGCTTCGGCACTTCGTCCTCGCCGGTGCGGTGCTCCGGCGCCAGCCAGAACCTGCGGCGGGTGAGCCACAGACCCGCCGTGCACAGGGCCATCGAGACCCCACCGAAGCCGATCATCCAGCGGTACGACCAGTAGGCGGTGGGGATGTTGGGGCGGTAGTCACCGGGCCCGAACTTCTTCTGCTCCGCCTTGTTGATGTCGTTGATCCCGGGGATCTCGGCGTTGAAGTCGTTCTTGGCGAGGAAGGACAGCACGCCCGGGACTTCGACGGCCACCGTGTTGTGGCCCTTGGAGACATCGCCGTACGCGAAGATCGAGAACGGCGCCGGCTTCTCCGTGTCCCACAGCGCCTCCGCGGCCGACATCTTCATCGGCTGCTGCTCGTACATCACCTTGCCGAGCGTGTCCGCGCTGACGACAGTGAGGAGCGTGCCGACCATGGCCGTCACCAGGCCGAGGCGCAGCGACATCCGCATGGTGCGGATGTGCTGCTTCTTGCGCAGGTGGAAGATCGCTATGCCGGTCATGAACGCGCCGCCCACCAGGATGGACGCGCTGATCACATGCCAGAAGTTGACGAGCACCGTCTCCTGGAAGAGCACGGCGGCGAAGTCGGTCAGCTCGGCGCGCTTGGTGCCGTCCCGCTCCACGATCCGGTAGCCGACCGGATGCTGCATGAACGAGTTGGCGGCCATGATGAAGTACGCCGACAGGATCGTGCCGATGGACACCAGCCAGATCGTGGCGCAGTGCAGCTTCTTCGGGAGCTTGTCCCAGCCGAAGATCCACAGACCGATGAAGGTCGACTCGAAGAAGAAGGCGATCAGCGCCTCGAAGGCGAGCGGAGCGCCGAAGATGTCGCCGACGAAGCGCGAGTAGTCCGACCAGTTCATGCCGAACTGGAACTCCTGCACGATGCCGGTCACGACACCCATGGCGATGTTGATCAGGAAGAGCTTGCCCCAGAACTTGGTCGCCCGGAGGTAGTGCTCCTTGCCCGTCCGCACCCAGGCCGTCTCGAGGATCGCCGTCAGCGCGGCGAGCGAGATGGTCAGGGGGACAAAAAGGAAGTGATAGACGGTCGTGATGCCGAACTGCCATCGCGCCAGAGTTTCCGGCGCCAGAGCCATCAACGTCGGGTCCACTGCGTCATCTCCTTAAGTCGCCGTGGTCCAGCGGCAATTTGCCCCTTTAATCCCACTGCTCTCCGGATCAACCGGGCACGCTTGTGAAAGCGTTCACATTCACAAGCATTATGTACTACCGGCTCAGGACAGCAGAAGGGGGGTCCCCCCTTACTCCGGGGAACCCCCACCGCGCTCCAGAGCGGCCGCAGCCGCCGGGCCTACAGCTCCTTGCGGAACGCCGCCGCCGTGTTCAGGAAGACGTCGTTGGCCTCGGCCTCGGCGATCGTGGCCCGCATGCCCTCGCCGGCGAACGGCCGCACGACCACACCGGCCTGCTCACACGCCGCGGCGAAGTCCGCCGTGCGCTCCCCCAGCCGCAGCCACACGAAGTTCGCGTGTGTCTCCGGCACCGTCCAGCCCTGCGCCCGCAGCGCCTCGACCACACGGTTGCGCTCACACACCAGCGAGCCGACCCGGCCCAGCAGCTCGTCCTCGGCCCGCAGCGAGGCGACCGCCGCGTCCTGCGCGAGCTGGCTCACGCCGAACGGCACCGCCGTCTTGCGCAGCGCGGCCGCCACCGGCTCATGGGCGATGGCGAAGCCGACCCGCAGGCCCGCGAGCCCGTACGCCTTGGAGAACGTCCGCAGGACGGCGACATTCGGACGGTCCCGGTAGATCTGGACGCCGTCCGGCACCTCGGCGTCACGGATGAACTCGCGGTACGCCTCGTCGAGCACGACCAGGACATCGCTCGGGACCCGGTCGAGGAACCGCTCGAGCTCGGCCCGGCGCACCACCGTTCCTGTCGGGTTGTTCGGGTTGCACACGAAGATCAGGCGCGTGCGGTCGGTGATCGCGTCGGCCATCGCGTCGAGGTCGTGGACCTCGCCGGACGTCAGCGGCACCTCCACCGCCTTGGCGCCGCTGATCTGCGTGATGATCGGGTACGCCTCGAAGGACCGCCAGGCGTACATGACCTCGTCACCGGGGCCACTGGTCGCCTGGAGCAGCTGCTGCGCGACCCCGACCGAGCCGGTGCCCGTGGCCAGGTGCGTGACCGGCACCGCGAATCGTTCCGCCAGCTCGTTCATCAGCCCGGTGCAGGCCATGTCCGGGTAGCGGTTGAAGGAACCGGCCGCCGCGACGGCACTCTCCATCACGCCGGGAAGCGGCGGATAGGGGTTCTCGTTCGAGGAAAGCTTGTACGCCACCGGCCCCCCGGCCGCGGCAGCCTTGCCCGGCTTGTAGGTGGGAATACCCTCCAGCTCGGCACGCAGCTTGGGGCTCGTCTCGCTCACCGCAGTCCTCCTCGCGACCACCATTTCAATACTGCTCACCTTAAGAGGATTCGCGGCAGACCCCAATGGCCCCGGGCCCCCGACATCCCGGGTGGTCCTCCGACACCACCCCTGACGACGGCCGCGGCCCTCCCGAAGGCGTACGGAGGAGGGGGAGCGCTCCCTTGCACGGCGCACGCCGGTAGCTCGCGCCGTGGCGCGCATCCCCCGTGAAGGTGAGTTGAGACCTACTCGCAACATCGCCGACTTGGCAGGCCCATGCGCGCCGACAAGTGACGTCCCAGCGTCGATACCCTCAACTTCCTTGATTTCCAAGGTCATTGACTCTGTCACGCCATGCAGAAACGTGCCTGTCAACGCGTGCATATGCACTCACGCCACCCCGCCACATGAGCCCTACTATCGGCTCGCCATGACAGCAGCAGGGAAGCACCAGGTGAGCAGGGCGGAGACCACCCGCCGGGGCACCCGGCAGGTGCGGGCGGGCATCAGAGACGTTGCCGCCGCCGCCGGGGTCTCCATCACGACTGTCTCCGATGCGCTCAACGGTAAGGGCCGGCTCCCGGACGCCACCCGACGCCATGTCCGCGAGGTCGCCGACCGGTTGGGCTATCGCCCCTCCGCGGCGGCCCGAACGCTCCGTACCGGAAAGTCGGGCCTCATCGGCCTGACCGTCACGACCTACGGGGATGAACCTTTCACCTTCACCGAATTCGCGTACTTCGCGGAAATGGCGAGAGCCGCCACCTCGGCGGCGCTCGCCCGCGGGTACGCCTTAGTCATCCTGCCCGCCACCTCACGCCACGACGTGTGGTCCAACGTCGCTCTCGACGGCACCGTCGTCATCGACCCGTCCGACCACGACCCGGTGGTCACCGAGCTGGTCCGCCAGGGCCTGCCCGTCGTCTCCGACGGGCGCCCCGCCGGCACGCTCCCCGTCACCGCCTGGGTCGACAACGACCACGAGGCCGCCGTCCTCGGCATCCTCGACCACCTCGCCGCCGCGGGGGCCCGCCGCATCGGACTGCTCACCGGCACGACCACGGACACGTACACCCATCTGTCCACCTCCGCGTACCTGCACTGGTGCGAGCGGATCGGACAGGAACCCGTGTACGAGTCTTATCCCGCGCACGACCCGTGCGCGGGGGCCGTCGCCGCCGACCGGCTCCTGGCCCGCCCCGACCGGCCCGACGCCGTGTACGGACTCTTCGACCCCAACGGCACGGACCTGCTCGCCGCCGCCCGCCGGTACGGCCTGCGCGTCCCCGAGGACCTGCTGCTCGTCTGCTGCAGCGAATCGACCGTCTACGCCACCACGGAACCGCCCATCACGACCCTCTCGCTCAAGCCGCGGCAGATCGGCACCGCGGTCGTCCAGCTCCTGATCGACGCCATCGAAGGGGTTGAATCGGACCGGACGGTCGAGCAGGTGATACCGACGGAACTCATCGTCCGGACCTCGTCCCAGCGCCGTCCGCCCCGCACGACGGTCAGCCCGCCCCGCTCCCCGGGACAGGGCTGAACGACGGCTTCCGGGTGGTCAACCCGAAGACCACCCGGAAAAGCCCGTACCAATTCGGGAGAAAAGCATGGTGAACAGCCGCTCGAATCCGATTCACCACCCCTGGTGCATCACACAGCGCGAGCCGCATTCCTATGATGGGCGCACGACACCGCGGGCCGCTGCGACCAGGCAGTCCGATCGGATGCAGAGGCGGCGCAATGGTGGTGGAGGGGTCGATGACTCAGGGGGCCGGTCAGGGACCCGAGGTGCGCACGGCGACGCTGCGCGACTTCCGCGTTCCCGCGTACGTCCATGACGTACCGGCGAACATCGACGAGCCCGGCCACGACCCCGCTCCGCCCGCCCCTGCGGTGCCCCCGCGGGCGGAACCGGATCCCGCGTACCAGGGGCCGTCGCTCTCGCAGCTCTCCTACCCGGAGCCGGCGCCTCAGGACCCCGCGTTCGACCAGCCCGAGGGGTACACGCCCACTCAGCGCGACCTGCCGGTCATCAACCGCGGTGACACGGTCCAGGTGCAGATCGACACCGAGCCGGCACCCCGTCCCACCGACGGACTCGGCCCGCTGTACGTCGTCGGCGACGTACACGGCTACCTCGACGAACTGATCGCGGCCCTGTACGAGCAGGGACTCATCGACGCCGAGGGCAACTGGTCGGCGGGCACCGCCCGGCTCTGGTTCCTCGGCGACTTCACCGACCGCGGACCCGACGGCATCGGTGTCATCGACCTCGTGATGCGGCTGTCCGCGGAGGCCGCGGCCGCCGGCGGCTACTGCAAGGCCCTCATGGGCAACCACGAACTGCTCCTGCTCGGCGCCAAGCGCTTCGGCGACACCCCGGTCAACTCGGGCGCCGGCACCGCCACTTTCCAGGCGGCCTGGCTGCTCAACGGCGGCCAGAAGTCGGACATGGACCGTCTGCAGGACGTCCATCTGCAGTGGATGTCCCGGCTCGACGCCATCGAGCTGGAGGACGACCACCTCCTGATGCACTCCGACACGACCGCGTACCTCGACTACGGCGACTCGATCGAGGCGGTCAACGACACGGTCCGCGAGACCCTCACGCGCAACGACGCGGACGAGTGCTGGGACCTGTTCCGCAAATTCACCAAGCGCTTCGCGTTCCGTGACGAATCCGGACCCGAAGCCGTGCGCGAGCTTCTCGACGCCTACGGCGGCACTCGCGTCGTCCACGGCCACAGCCCCATCCCGTACCTCCTCGGCGAGGTCGGTACCGAGGACGCGGCGGACGGATCCGAGGACAGCCGTCCGCAGATCGAGGGACCGCATGTGTACGCGGGCGGGCTCGCGATCGCGATGGACGGCGGAGTGACCATGGCCGGAAAGCTGCTGGTCCAGCAACTCCCCATGGATAGCTAGGCGTTCCCCGGGCAGGCGCACGGAACGGGGGCTCAGTCCGGCCACCGGGCCGAATTCGGGAAACCCCCTGTCACCGCGTGCCGTCGCCGCTCTACCATCGGCTTATCCGTAGCAGGCTCCCCTCCGTTTCTGCCCGACGGCTCGTAACCATGCGAGCCCCCAAGCCCTACGGAGCATCGGGGGATGCACATGAACAGCGCTCCGCACCTGCTGAACGAGGACCGCCCCGAGTTCGAGCGGATCCTCGATGAAGCGCTGCGTACCGCACCGGACCGCCCTGATCTCGCCGCAGTGGGCCAGCGGCTCAACCCCGAACAACTGCGCACCATGGCGCTCAACGCCACCGCGCTGATCACGGCCGCCGCAGCGACCGAGTACCAGAACTACGTGAAGGTCCGTTCCGACCTGCGCGCCTCGCCCCGGCCCGTACGTCCGCTGCGCGAGGGAGGAAGCGCGGCGGAGTCCGGCGGCGGAGCGATCGGCCTGGCCGCCACTGTGGGTGAGGTGGCGGAGACCACCGGCGCCGGCGTCATAGCCGTCGTCGCGGTGCTCGCCCCCGTGCTCGCCGGGACGGCTGCCGCGATCTTCCTGCTCGTCGGCTACATCCTGAAGATGCTCGATCCGGAACCGGCGTTCGCCCAGACCCTGTTGACGGCAGGCTGGGTGTTCGGCGCGCTCACGGCGGCGGGGATTCTTGTCGCCGGCGTGGGCCTGCTGCTCACCGCTCTGCGCAACGGCGCGACGTCCTTGCAGGCCGGCGCGCACAACGAGTCGAACGAGGAGGTGGACCGGGCCAGGGAAGCCTGGTGCCTGGTGCTCCTGGAGCGCGGCATCCTGCCGTTCCTCCGGGAGGCCCTCGCGGAACCACCGCCGGCGCCCGCCAACCGCGGGGGCGTCCCCGGAACCGCGGGCCGCATGCCGCATCTCGGGTACAACAGGCCCGGGTTCAGCAGCCCGGGCACCGACAGCGGCTCCCCTGCGGCCCCGCGCCCGACGTACTCGAGCCCGGACTTCACGAGCCCCGACTTCGGAGGCCCGGACCACAAGCCGGACTAGGGGCTGCCAGGACTCGGTCCCGGAACACCCTGTCCACCGGCCGCGAGAGGCGACCGGTGGACAGCGCGCGGCGCCCGCGTGAGCGCGGGTGAGGTCAGTCCGCGATCGGCAGATAGACCCGGTTGCCCGCGGCGGCGAACTCCTTGGACTTCTCCGCCATGCCCTCCTCGATCTCGCTCCTGGTCCCGCCGTGCTGGCGGCGGATGTCCTGCGAGATCTTCATCGAGCAGAACTTCGGCCCGCACATCGAGCAGAAGTGGGCCGTCTTCGCGGGTTCGGCCGGGAGCGTCTCGTCGTGGAACTCCCTTGCCGTGTCCGGGTCGAGGGCCAGGTTGAACTGGTCCTCCCAGCGGAACTCGAAGCGCGCGTCGGAGAGGGCGTCGTCCCACTCCTGGGCACCCGGGTGCCCCTTGGCGAGGTCCGCCGCGTGGGCCGCGATCTTGTAGGTGATGACGCCGGTCTTCACGTCGTCACGGTTGGGCAGGCCCAGGTGCTCCTTGGGCGTGACGTAGCAGAGCATCGCCGTGCCCCACCACGCGATCATCGCGGCTCCGATGCCGGAGGTGATGTGGTCGTACGCAGGGGCGATGTCGGTCGTCAGCGGGCCGAGTGTGTAGAAGGGCGCCTCCTCGCACACCTCCTGCTGAAGGTCGATGTTCTCCTTGATCTTGTGCATCGGGACGTGCCCGGGGCCCTCGATCATCGTCTGGACGTTGAAGCTCTTCGCGATCGAGTTGAGCTCCCCGAGTGTCTTCAGCTCGGCGAACTGCGCCTCGTCGTTGGCGTCCGCGATCGAACCCGGCCGCAGGCCGTCGCCCAGCGAGTACGTGACGTCGTACGCCGCGAGGATCTCGCAGAGCTCCTCGAAGTTCTCGTAGAGGAAGCTCTCCTTGTGGTGCGCCAGGCACCAGGCGGCCATGATCGAACCGCCGCGCGAGACGATGCCCGTCTTACGGTTGGCGGTGAGCGGGACGTACGGCAGCCGCACGCCCGCGTGGACCGTCATGTAGTCCACGCCCTGTTCGGCCTGCTCGATGACCGTGTCCTTGTAGATCTCCCAGGTCAGCTCCTCGGCGCGGCCGTCGACCTTCTCCAGCGCCTGGTAGAGCGGGACCGTGCCGATCGGGACGGGGGAGTTGCGCAGGACCCATTCGCGCGTGGTGTGGATGTTGCGGCCGGTGGAGAGGTCCATGACGGTGTCAGCGCCCCAGCGGGTCGCCCATGTCATCTTCTCCACCTCCTCCTCGATGGACGAAGTGACCGCGGAGTTACCGATGTTGGCGTTGACCTTCACCAGGAACCGCTTGCCGATGATCATCGGCTCGATCTCCGGGTGGTTGACGTTGGCCGGCAGGACCGCGCGGCCCGCGGCGATCTCCTCGCGGACAACCTCCGGCTCCACGTTCTCCCGGATGGCCACGTACTCCATCTCGGGCGTGACCTCCCCGCGCCTGGCGTACGCGAGTTGGGTCACCGCCTGGCCGTCGCGCCCGCGACGAGGCTGGCGGGGGCGGCCGGGGAAGACCGCGTCGAGGTTGCGCAGACCGCCGCGCGGCGAGGTGTGCTTGAGGCCGTCGTCCTCGGGGCGGACCGGGCGGCCCGCATACTCCTCGGTGTCGCCACGGCTGATGATCCAGTTCTCCCGCAGCGGCGCGAGACCCCTGCGGACGTCGGTGTCGACACTCGGATCGGTGTACGGCCCGGACGTGTCGTAGAGCGTGACCGCCGTGCCGTTGGTGAGGTGCACCTGGCGGACCGGCACCTGGAGGTCGGGGCGTGAGCCCGTGACGTACCCCTTGTGCCAGCCGATGGACTTCCCGGCCTCGCCCGTCTCTGCGGACAGGTTGGAGGCAGGCGTGCGTGCGTCCGATGTGGTCATGAGACCTACTCCCTACGCCGGCATTACCCGGTAACAGGTTCGGCGGTCGACGCAGCGGCTTCCGTCGGGCGATGTTTCATGTGAAACATCGCCGAAGCGGAGGTCAGCGCCCTCTCAGCCCGGTGCTCCGAGCTCCCGCGTGTGCAAAGGTGCCCCCACGCTAGCGTCATTTCTGGCGTGCTGAACAGAGGGCCCCTGCCGTTCTTGCGATGATCGGGCGGTGACCAGCACGCAGCAGTCTCCGCCCTCGCCGCCGCATCCGCCCCATGTCCAGGGGGGCGGAGGGCACGGGCACTCCCACAGCCACGGCCCTGCCGCGCCTGTTTCCAAGCATCTGCGCAAGGTCATCGCCGCGGTGCTCATCCCGTTCTCCGTGGCGGTCGTCGTCGGCCTCGTCGTGCTCTGGCCCGGCGGTGCCCCCTCCCATGCCCGTACGGGTGTCGGCTTCGACCGGCAGACCCAGCAGGGCACCGTCACACAGGTCGACAAGGTCAGCTGCCGGTCCGTGAACGCCTCCGGCGACACCCCCACCGGCGATACGTCGACCGCCGAGGGCAGATCTGCCGAGCAGCAGGCAAAGGGCACGTGCGAGAAGGCGACGGTCCGCGTGGACGGCGGCAAGGACACCGGCCGTACGTTCACGGAGATCGTGCAGCCGGACTCGCCGCGGCAGTTGCGCGAGAACCAGAAGGTGATCGTGGCCTATGCGCCCGATGCACCCAAGGAACTCCAATACTCCGTCACCGATGTGAACCGCAAGCTCCCGATGACGCTGCTCGCCGGGATCTTCGCGCTGGCCGTGGTCGTCGTGGGCCGGCTGCGGGGCGTCATGGCACTCGTCGCGCTGGCCGTCAGCTTCATGGTGCTGACCTTCTTCATCCTGCCCGCGATCCTTCAGGGCTCGAATCCGCTGGTGGTGGCGGTGGTCGGGGCGAGCGCCATCATGCTGATCGCCCTCTACATGTGTCACGGTCCGACGGCCCGAACGTCGGTCGCGGTACTCGGCACGCTGGTGTCGCTGCTTCTGATCGGTCTGCTCGGCTCGCTGTTCATCGGCTGGGCCGCGCTGACCGGCAACACCGACGACAACACGGGCCTGATCCACGGCCTCTACCCGTCCATCGACATGAGCGGTCTCCTGCTCGCCGGCGTCATCATCGGTTCGCTCGGCGTGCTCGACGATGTGACGGTCACACAGACGTCGGCGGTGTGGGAGCTGCATCAGGCCGACCCGACGATGGGCCGGCGCGGCCTGTACCGCGCGGGTATCCGCATCGGCCGCGACCACATCGCGTCCGTGGTCAACACGCTGGTCCTGGCGTACGCGGGCGCGGCGCTGCCACTGTTGCTGCTCTTCTCGATCGCACAGAGCAGTGTGGGCACCGTGGCCAACAGTGAGCTCGTGGCCGAGGAGATCGTCCGGACTCTGGTGGGCTCGATCGGGCTGGTCGCCTCGGTGCCGGTGACGACCGCGCTCGCGGCTCTGGTGGTCTCCGCCGACCGACCCGGATCCCCGTCCGCTGCTGCGGCCGGTCCGGCACGCGGAGGAAGGGGCCGGCGCCGGAAGCGCTGAACCCCTGCGAGGGCAGCCCGAGGGCGCCACTCTGCTGAAGCGTTACCTCAGTTGATCGTGCGCGGAGTCCTGGAGCCCGTCAGCCCGCGCTCTGCTCCTCGGCGAGGATCCGGTCGAGTGCCTCGTCGAGGTGCGTCTCGAAGTCGGCGAGCGCCCGCTCCTGGCCGAGCGGGACGAGCTTGTCGGTACGGTCGAGGAACGCGACGAGGGGGGCGACGCCCGCCTTGAACAGTGCCTGGTCTCCGCCCACTTGGAGCCTGATGTGCACCTCGCCCGGCATGTCGCCCGGGCTGCCCGCCAGTTCCACCGGCTCGATGCGCACATCGCCGTCGCCGCAGGGACCGGCCACGCCGTCCACAAGGAGCTCTCTGCCGAACGCCCACGTCACCGGGGCGTCCCCGGGGAGGTGGAAGGTCAGCCGCACGGCGTAGGGATCAGCGGCGGCGTACCGCAGCTCCACCGGGATGCGGAACGAGAGTTCCTCGGAGACGAGGAAGCTCATCATGACTTCTGCTTGTACTGCCTGTACCGACTCGCGCATCGCCTACCCCGTCAATTTGCCGTCGATCGGCCGGGAATAGCCTTCCCGACGCTCTTCGCATCTTGCTTAACGTACATGCGGGATCACAAGGAGTGAGTTTTCAGATGCTGATAGAGAAGGCGAGTGTCCCCACGAGTTTCCCGACTTCGTTCTGCAACTGCCGGGCTGCGGGCAGCAGACGACCGGCCTGATGGGACGGGAGGGAGACCGCCATCGTCGCCGCGGTGGACCCGACGGTGATGGGAAACGCGGCACAGACCGTGCCCAACGCGTACTCCTGACGCTCCACGACAGGCTGCATCCGCCGCTGCCCGTTCAGCCGTCGCAGCAGCGCGCGGTCGTCGCGCACGGTGTACGGGGTGATCGAATACGCGGGATAGCGGTCGAGGTGATCGCGTCGGCTCTCGTCGTCGAGCTGGGCGAGGAGGCACTGGCCGATCGCGTGGGCGTGCCCCGTCTCGCGGAAGTCGGCCCATTCGGCGACCGCGGGATTCCCGGGCGTGTCGGCGATGGCCACGACTTCGATCTCACCCTCACGATAAACCGAGAAGTACACCGGGACGCCGATGGCGTCGCGCCAGTGCTGCAGGGCGTCGGTGATCATGCCGCGACGATTCTGCTTCGCACCGCTGCTACTCAGCTTCTCGGCCGCCGCCCCCAGGATGAACAGGCCCTTCTCCTTGCGGAGATAGCCCTCGTGGGCGAGCGTGCGCAGCAGGTGGTACGCCGTGGGAAGTGCGAGGCCGGCCTCCCGGGCGAGCTGCTTGGCCGGGGCTCCCTCTCCGTGCGACGCGACGGCCTCGAGTAGGCGCATCGCGCGCTGGACGGAACCGATGAGGGTGGGCGGGGCGCCGGCCGGGCCTTCGGGGTGAGCCTCGGCCTGGGCGTCGTCGTAGGTGTGCGCGCGACAGCCGTGGGGTGGGGCCACCGCGGGTGGGGGCAGGGCGTCGGCGGACATGCTGTCGGGGGACGTGATGTCGGCGGACGTGATGTCGGCGGACAACGGGGCGGCGGAAAGCGGTTCAGCCGTGGCCAAGGTTCACTCCCGAAGCGCGTGGGGTCCCCCCCGCTTCTCGGGAATCACGGGGGTGCGGCCGTCGAGTTCCGGACTCTAGCCCTGGCCACCACTTCGAGAGGGCCGCGCGGGGAAACTTCCCCCACGCGAGCGAACCGTTGCCCGGTGCTACCAGTCGCTGCGCGAGGACGAGCCCGTGATGAACTTCCGTACGACGTAAATGAGTCCACCGACCAAGGCCACGAAGACCAGCACCTTGAAGAGCAGACCGATCACGAAGCCCACGACGCTGGCTATCAGCCCGCCGAAGACGACCAGGGCGATGACCGGCACCGCGACCCACTTAACCCACCACGGCATGCCCGCGAAGATCTCTCGCACTGCCATCGCCCTTACCTCTCTCCCGAGCCGTACCGCTTCGATACGGCTTCTGCATTCGATGCTGGCACGCCGAGGCGCTCCGTGGGGGACGCGGACCCCTTGTCGTCCCCTGAGCGACCCCCTAGGGAACCCCGAGATCCGCCGTCAGCTCTCAGGCGGAGAGAACACCACGAGAACCCGCAGGTCCTCGCTGATGTGATGGAACTTGTGGGTCAACCCGGCCGGCACGTACACGACGCTGCCGCGCGCCACCTGGGTCGTCTCCATACCGACGGTGATCGAGCCACGACCGCTGACGACGAGGTAGACCTCGTCCTGCTGGTGGGGCTGCTGCGGATCCTGGTCCCCGGCGTCGAGGGCGTAGAGCCCGACCGACATGTTCCGCTCATGCAGGAACTGCAGATACGCGCCGTCGTTCGCGGCACGTTCCGCTTCCAGTTCGTCCAGCCGGAATGCCTTCATCCCTCTTGTCCGCCCCTTGCCCGTGAGTGGCCTCGCCGGGCCACTCTCATGATCCGGTCTCGTCTGCCACGATCAGACACATGAAGAATTTCGTAGTCAAGACGATCGCCAACGCGGGGGCCCTTGCTGTCGCGGTGTGGCTGCTCGACAAGATCACGCTCACCGGTGACAGCACCGGCAAGAAAGTCGTCACGCTGATCATCGTGGCGCTGCTGTTCGGCCTGGTGAACCTGCTGGTCAAGCCCATAGTGAAGGTCCTCACCTTCCCGCTCTTCATCCTGACGCTCGGCCTGATCACGCTCGTGGTCAACGCCCTGATGCTGTTGCTGACCTCGTGGCTGGCCGACCAGTTCAACCAGGGCTTCCATGTCGAGGGGTTCTGGACCGCCGTCCTCGGTGGCCTGATCATCTCGGTTGTCTCCTGGGCGCTGAACGTCGTCCTTCCCGACGACAAGGACTGAGCCCGGCCCATGTCCTTCCGCGTGTGCTTCGTCTGCACCGGCAACATCTGCCGCTCGCCCATGGCCGAATCGGTCTTCCGCGCGCGCATCCACGAGGCCGGTCTCGACGGCCTCGTGGAGGTGGACAGCGCGGGCACCGACGGCTGGCACGAGGGGGACGGTGCCGACCACCGCACCGTCTCCGTGCTGTCGGCCGGCGGTTACGAAAGCGGCCATAGAGCCCGGCAGTTCAGCTCCTCGTGGTTCTCCCGGCTCGATCTGGTGATCGCCCTGGACGCCGGGCATCTGCGCACCCTGCGCCGCCTGGCACCGACCCCGCAGGACGCCGAGAAGGTCCGCCTGCTGCGCTCGTACGACCCCTCGGCAGGGACGAACCTGGACGTACCGGACCCGTACTACGGCGGTATCGACGGCTTTGAGGAGTGCCTGAGAATGGTGGAGGCGGCGAGCGACGGCCTGCTCGACGCGGTACGCGCAGCACTGGAAGGACGGGCGGCATGACGCAATCGGCGCAGATCGGGGACGGCACGAGGGCAGTGAGGGCGGGGCTGCCCGAGGCCCTGAAGAACGAACCGACGCTGCCAGGTCCTGTCTTCGCCGCACACTTCCACCTGCCGGGTGATGTCTCGGGCCCCTACACGTACGGCCGCGACGACAACCCGACATGGACCCACCTGGAGCGGGCCATCGGCGAGCTCGAGGCGCCCGGCCAGGAGGACGTCGACACCCTCGTCTTCGCCTCCGGCATGGCCGCCCTCTCGGCGGTGCTGTTCTCTCAGCTCAAGGCCGGCGACGTGGTCGTCCTGCCGAGCGACGGCTACCAGGTGTTCCCGCTCGTCCGCGAGCAGCTCACGGCGTTCGGCATCGAGGTCCGCACCGCCCCCACCGGCGGCGACGCCCAGCTCGACGTCCTGGACGGCGCGAAGCTCCTGTGGATCGAGACGCCGTCGAACCCCGGTCTCGACGTGTGCGACGTGCGGCGGCTCGCCGAGGCGGCACACGCGCGTGGCGCCCTGGTAGCGGTCGACAACACGCTCGCCACGCCGCTCGGCCAGCGCCCCCTGGAGCTCGGCGCCGACTTCTCCGTGGCCAGCGGCACCAAGCAGCTCACCGGTCACGGCGACATCCTGCTCGGCTACGTCACCTGCCGCGACGCCGAGCTCACCGCCGCGGTGCGGGGCTGGCGCAAGATCGTCGGCGCGATTCCCGGCCCCATGGAGGCCTGGCTCGCCCATCGCTCTCTCGCCACACTCCAGTTGAGGGCGGAGCGGCAGAACGCCAACGCGCTCGCGCTCGCTCGCGCCCTGCGCGACCGCGACGACGTCGAGGGTCTGCGCTACCCGGGTCTGCCCGACGACCCCTCGCACAAGATTGCCGCGCAGCAGATGCGGCGCTTCGGGTGCGTGGTCTCCTTCACGCTGCCCACGCGCGCGCGTGCCGAGCGGTTCATGGAGGCCCTGACCCTCGTGGACGACGCGACGAGCTTCGGCGGCGTGCGGTCCACCGCCGAGCGCCGTCGCCGATGGGGCGGGGACGACGTCTCGGAGGGCTTCATCCGCTTCTCCGCCGGCGCCGAGGACCCGGACGACCTGGTGGCCGATGTGCTGCGCGCGCTCGACGAGGCGGCCGTCTAGGGCCTCTCGCGGGCCGCTTCGCGCCCGCCGTGGCCTTGGCGCAGTAGCCGACCACGCACAACGGACGGCCCGAGCCTCCCCCCTCGTGGCTCGGACCGTCCCCGGTTCCTGCGCGCCAAGAACCGCGCGCATAAGGCTAGTTGACTCTGTGTCAGTGTCCAATCACCCTAGCGACAGAGACCTATCGACATATTTATAGTTGGGGCCGACCCGGGGGCCGAGAGGGGAGGACACCGCCATGGATCTCGCTCTGCTGCGCACCTTTGTGACCGTGCACCGGGCGGGCTCCTTCACGCGGGCCGCCGCGCTCTTAGGACTTTCGCAGCCTGCGGTGACATCCCAGATCCGCACCCTGGAGCGCCAGCTGGGCCGCCCCCTGTTCCTGCGCCAGGCACGTGGCGTGACCCCCACCTCCATCGGTGACGAACTCGCCCACAAGGCCGCTCCGCACCTCGACGCCCTCGTGGAGATCACCGAGACCGGCATCGACGAGGAGTCGCCGGTACGCACGCTGCACCTCGCGGGGCCTCCGGAGTTCACCGCCGAGCGCGCCCTGCCCGCCCTCACCGCGCTCACCCGTGACGACGGCCAGAGCTTCGCCCTGCGCGCCTCCTTCGGCAACGCCGAGGAAGTCCTGGAGGGTCTTGGCGCCGGACATCATGATCTGGCCATCACGACAGCCCGACCGCGCGGCGCCCTGCTCACCGCCACTCCGCTCTGCGACGAGGAGCACGTCCTCCTTGCCTCACCCCGGTGGGCCGCCCGCATAGGGCCCGGCACCCTGCGCCGTAACGGCGCAGCAGCGCTGGAGGACCTGCCGCTGGTCGAGGCGCACGAGTCGCTGCCGTTCGTCGCCCGCTACTGGGCCGCCGTCTTCGACTCACGCCCTGCCACCTCGGGCACCGTCATCGTGCCGGATCTACGCGCGGTACTCGCCTGCACCATCGCCGGTGCCGGACTCTCGGTGCTCCCGCGCTACCTCTGCGCGCCGGCTCTCGAGCGCGGCGAAGTCGTGGCGCTGCTCGATCCCCCCGTGCCTCCGCTGCGGACGTACTTCCTCGTCGTGCGTACGGGCACACTGGCCATGCCGCACATCGCACGGTCGCACGAGTGGCTGCTGCGCGCTGCCGTCGATTGGTGCTGATCCGATTGGTGCCGATCAGCCCGCGGTGATCAGTTCGTGGTGACCAGTTCGTGGTGACCAGTCGGTGGCGATCAGTCGGTGGCGATAAATCGTGGTGATCAATGCCTGGTGATCAACTAGCGCTGGTCAATTGGCGCTGTCCTGAGGCCAGGTCGGTACGGAATGTTTCACGTGGAACCGGCGGGGCCACATTTCTCCCATGACCGTCCGACCCGTGGTCAAGCGCACCGCACGCGCCGTGCTGCTCGACGGCAACGACCTGATCCTGATCAAGCGGACCAAGCCCGGCATGGATCCGTACTGGCTGACCCCCGGCGGCGGGGTCGAACCCGAGGACGAGACCGTCGTCGACGCCCTGCACCGCGAGGTGCACGAGGAACTCGGCGCCAAGATCCTCGACGTGGTGCCCTGCTTCGTGGACACCGTCGAGCACATCGGCGAGGACGGCGGCGCCACCGGCGTGAAGGTCCAGCACTTCTTCGTCTGCCGCCTCGAGTCCATGGACCTCAGCCAGCGGCACGGCCCCGAGATCGAGGAGCCGTGCGGCGAGTACGAGATCGTGCGGGTGCCGTTCACCCGCGTCGGCATCGCATCGGTCCATCTCGTCCCGCTGTCCCTGCGTCACTATCTCGACGGCAACATCGAGGGCGTACGAGCGATGCACGCGCCTGACCTGGGCTGACGAGGCGAGGGCGGCCTTGTTCGGGTCCAGCCTCAGTTGCCGGTCGCGACGAGTTCCTCCACAGAGTCATGACGGATCCGGTCCACCGGGATCCCGATGTCCCGCAGGGCGTCCACCCCGTTGCGGATCATGCCGGGCGGACCCGACAGATAGGCGTCGTACTCGTTCCAGGGGCCGTACTCACGCACCGCGTCGGGCAGTTGCAGATGGGCCTGCTGATCGACGATCGGGCGGACGGCCAGCCAGGGGTGGGTCTGCTGGAGCCGCAGCATCGTGTCGATGTCGTACAGGTCGTGATCGGTGCGAGCCCCGTAGAACACCTCGACCGGGCGCCGCTGGCCGTGCTCCGCGACATCCTCGACGAGAGCCTTGATGGGCGCGATGCCGGTGCCTCCGCCGAGACAGAGCAGCCCGCTGTCGGAACTGTGGTCCACCGTCATCGAACCGGAGGGCGGGCCGAGGCGGATCACATCGCCCGGGCGGGCACGGTGCACGAGCGCGTTGGAGACCCATCCCGCCGGGACGGCCTTCACGTGGAACGAGAGCAGCCCGTCGGAACGGGGCGCCGAGGCGAAGGAGTAGTGCCGCCAGATCCGCGGCCACCACGGCGTCTCCAGGCTCGTGTACTGCCCGGCGAGGAACGGGTACGGCTGGTCGGGCCGGACCGTGACCACGGCGATGTCCGAGGTCCTCAGATCGTGCGAGACCACCTCGCCGTACCACCACGCGGGCGCGCGCAGCTCGTCCGCCGCCGCCGCGTCGATCATGACCTGGGAGATCGTCGTGTACGTGCGCACCCAGGCCGCCTCCGTCTCCTGGTCCCACGTCGTCGTCGCGTACCGGGTCAGCGCGCCGATCAGGCACTCGCCGACCGCGGGGTAGTGCTCGGGCTGCGTGCCGTACTTGCGGTGTCCGCGCCCCAGGTTCCTCAGGTACGGGACGAGGACGCTCTTGTTGTCGGCGTGCTCGGCCGCCGTCAGTAGCGCCTTGAGGAGCCGGTCGCGCTGGGTGTCCATCGAGGCGGGGAACAGGGGCCGCAGTTCGGGGTGGCGCACGAAGAGCAGCGCGTAGAAGTACGAGGTGACCTTGTCGGCGTCGGGGCCGACTTCCTCCAGCGTGCGGCGGATGAGCCGCGCGTCGGGCGAGGCCTCGGGTGCGGGAGCGGGGCGGGGGGTGGTCTCTGCTCTGGGCGCAGTTGGCGCCTGCCCCTGCGCCGGGGGCGCCTGCGCCGGGGGCACGGAGTGCGGCGGGTGCACGGGGCCCGGCCCCTGGCCGTGCTGGGCGGCGTGGGGGCGCGCGGTCGCGGGCGGGCCGGGCTGCTGCGGGGGCGTGCCGGCGGCTGACGCGTACTGAGGGGCGGGTGCGGCCTCCGCGGCCGGGGCGGCGCTCTGCGCGGGCACCGACTCCGCGTGGTCGTCCGATATTCGCTCGGGCCGGCCCACGGGCCGTATCGGCGTGACCTTGCGCCCCTCTGACGGCGTCTCCTGGTCCGTGCTCGCGCCGGCGGGCGGCGCCTTGCGCGGCGTGAACCAACCGCCCCCGCCGCCGGAACCGGAGTCGGCCGACGTAGTGGTCGGAGCGTCCATGCTGTGCCTCGCCTCGAACATCTTTCGGTCGGTCTGCGTACTTCCGCGATCGGAAGTCGCTCTTTCCCCGTTCTGCCGCGGCAGAATGCGGCGGCTCAAGTGAACCCGCATTCAGGCCCGCTACGGACAAGTAAGGGAGGAATGTGACATTGTCCGCAGTTCCTCCCCGCAGCGTGCCATCCGGCGTGACCACGCAAGCCGCATAGCGGAAATACCAGGTCTTCGATCTCTCCGTCCCGTTAGGCTGTCTTGGCCTGCGTGCATGGCCCGGGACGCGCTGAGCGCGCCTGCCGTGAACCGGAGTCGACCCTACCGGCACCCGCCAAACACACAAGTCCCCCTTGCCCACCAAGGAATTCGACAGGCGATATGCCCCTGCAGTCCCTCAATTAGCGGGCGTGCCGCACCAATTCGTACGCCTCTCGCAGATCGCGACCGGCATACGAGTGAGTCGCCAGAGCCGCGACGTGCTGATCCGCATTGATCGCAACCGATACCGGCACGGCGCCGAACAGCTCCACATCGGAGAGCGAGTCGCCGTAGGCAAGGCAATCAGCCAGGGACACCCCGAACTTTTCACAGAGCCGGTCCGCGACCTTCACCTTCGCCGCGGCGCTGAGAACGCCCGCGGGGTCGACGGGCTCGGTGAAGGGCACCGCGGGAAAGCGGGAACCGTACGCCGCATGGGCGCCCCACTCCGTCAGCCGCTCCACGAAGAACGACGGCGAGAGCGATACCACCGCGCAGTACTCACCGCGCGCCCGTATCTCCGCCCAGGTCTCCCGGATACCCGTCAGCCAGGGCGCACCCTGGAACGCGGCCGTCACGTGCTCGGGTGTGAGGCCCGCCCACAGGGCGTGCACCCGCCGCGCGTACTCCGGCGGGCCGATACGCTGAGCGCCGATCTCACGGTCCAGGGCGATGGTCTCGGCCTCGAGCCCCAGTTGACGGGAGATTTCCACGGGCGCCGACGTGCCGTGCAGCAGCGTTCCGTCCAGATCGAAGAGATGCAGTCTCGCCATGTACGCCGAGGCTAGTACCCGGGGTTACTCCCTCTGTCGGACGCCCTCGAGGGGCCACTCCCGGCACCGTGTTTCACGTGAAACTACGCCGTCCCGCCCGCCGGGCCATCCTCGTCGTCCATGTGACGTCCTCCGCTTGTTGGCTGGGGCTCACGCTCGGTCTGCTCGCGCTCGCCGTCACGGCGATCACCACGGGTTCCGACCCGATGGTCGAGGCTGCCTGCCACGCGATGAAGGTCTTCACGGACTGGTTGGTGATGCCGCTAGCTCTGCTCACCCTCATGAGCGGCCTCCTGCTGTCACTGGGCACCCCGTGGGGCCTCGCCCGGCACCGCTGGGTCTACGCCAAGTTTTGGCTGACCCTCGCCACCACCGCCGCTTCGATCTTCGCACTGCGTCCCGGCGTCAACACCGCGGTCGCGACGGTGGCAACAGGTGCCACGCTGCCCCACCCGAGCGACCTGGTGGCCGGTCCCATCGTCTCCCTCACCGCCTATCTCTTCATGACGGTGATCTCGGTACTCAAGCCATGGGGGATGACGCGACGTGGCCGAAAGCAGCGGCTTGCTGCCCGCAAAGCGGTGGACGCGGACCGGCTGCGTCAGACAGCCTGACCTGCGTGTCGACACCTCCCCTCTCCGCTCTGCCCATCCGCCGGCTGACCCCGCGCGACCTCACGGCGTGCGCCGATCTCTCCGAGGATCGAGGCTGGCCCCGCGAGGAACACAAGTGGGGCCTGCTACTCGCGGCCGGCACCGGCTACGGCATCGACGACCCCGACGGGGGCCTGGTGAGCGCCTGCGTGGTGACCGACTACGGGCCGCCGCACCGACCCACGCTGAGCGCCATCGGCATGGTTCTCGTCGCCGAACGCCACGCCCGCCGCGGGATCGGCCGTCGCCTGATGCAGTACGTGGTCGAGCAGGCGGACACCACACCACTCACCCTGCACGCGACCCCCTACGGCCGCCCGCTCTACGAAGAACTGGGCTTCAAGGTCACCGGGCGCGCGGAGATGGTGCGGGGGCGCTTCACCGCCGGCGGACCGACACCGTCCGTGGCCACGCGCGCCGCGACCGCGGAGGATCTCTCGGCCATCCTTCGCCTGGACGCGGAGGTCTTCGGCCCCGACCGCACCCATGTCCTGACCCGCCTCCCGGCCTTCGGCGACCAGTTGCGCGTGGCCGAGGACGGGGGCGAACTCATCGGCTTCGCAGCCGCCTGGCCCAACATGGACACCCACGTCATCGGCCCGCTGATCGCCCGCGACACCGAGACGGCGAAGGCCCTCGTCACCTCCCTCGCCGCCGGCACAGATCGCCCCCTGCGTACCGACATCGACGTACGCCACGAGGAACTGCTGGCGTGGATCAAGGCACGAGGGGTGGAGTCCCAGGGCTTCAACGCCGTGATGACCTATGGCGCCCCCGACCTCCCCGGCGACTGGACGCGCCGTTTCGCGCCTCTGACGGTCGCCGCGGGCTGACCTCGACCAGGCGGCGCGTGCAACGAAGTCCGCCCCGGACGCCGTGGGATCACGGTGTCTGGGGCGGACTCTTGTATGGGCAAGGCTGTCGCGCTTACGCCTCGTGGAGCGTCAGACGAGTTCTGCCACGGCTGCCGTGGCGAACCCGTGGTCCTGCTCCGGTGCGCCGCCACCGACACCGATGGCGCCGATGAGGCGGCCGTCGCGGTGGACAGGTATGCCGCCCGCGATGAAGAGCAGCGGACGGTCCAGGGCGGTGGGCAGGCTGTGGAAGGGGCCGTCGGGCTTGACCAGGTCGACGAGGTCCGCGGTCGGGGCGTTCAGCTGGAGGGCGGTGTACGCCTTGCGGGTGCTGGTCTCACCGGAGATCAGCACGGCCCGGTCGTCGCGCCGGAAGGCGAGCAGGTGTCCGCCGGCGTCGAGGACAGTGACGCTGACGGTCACTCCGGCGGACTCGGCCGCACGGCCGGCGGCGGTCACGAGGATCTCCGCGTCCTGGATGGTCAGCGGCGCGACAGCGGTGGTGGTGCTCATGAGGGATTTCTCCTTGCGGGGGTGTGCGGTGGACCGGGTGCGGGGACGACGCCGGCCCTGCGGTTGGGAATGAGGTGAAGTGCTGCGGGACGCTCAGCTGTGAGCGGGTTCCGCTGTGCGGACTCCTTCGGACGCCGCGCTGGCGACGAACGGGGGCGAGACCTTGGACCGGCGCTCCAGTCCCGCGGACACGACCGCCAGGACGAGCGCGGCGGCTGCGAGGACGGCTCCGACCCAGTTGGGGGCCGTGTAGCCGAGGCCGGCCGCGATGACGATGCCGCCGAGCCAGGCCGAGAGAGCGTTGCCGAGGTTGAAGGCACCGATGTTGACGGCGGAGGCCAGCGTGGGGGCGCCGTGGGCGTGGTCGAGGACCCGCTTCTGCAGCGGCGGCACCGTGGCGAAACCGAGGGCGCCGATCAGCGCGATGGAGATCGCCGCCATGACCTTGTTGTGGGCGGTCAGCGTGAACAGGGCCAGCACGACGGCCAGCCCGCTCAGGGCGACGTACAGCATGGGCATCAGCTTGCGGTCGGCGAACTTGCCGCCGATCAGGTTGCCCGCGACCATGCCGAGCCCGAACAGGACGAGGAGCCAGGTCACCGACGTGTCGGCGTAACCGGCGACGTTCGTCATCATCGGTGCGATGTAGGTGATGGCGGCGAAGACTCCGCCGAAGCCGAGCACCGTCATGGCCATCGCCAGCAGGACCTGGACGTTCTTGAAGGCCGCGAGCTCGTGCCGCAGGTGGACGCCTTCGGCCTTGGGCATGTCGGGGACGAGCTTGGCGATGCCGAGCAGTCCGACGACTCCGAGCGCCGCGACGACCACGAAGGTGACCCGCCAGCCGATGCTCTGGCCGATGAGCGTGCCCAGGGGTACGCCGACGACGTTGGCGACGGTCAGGCCGGTGAACATCATGGCGATGGCTCCGGCCTTCTTCTCAGGGGCGACCAGCTCGGCCGCGACGACCGCGCCGATTCCGAAGAAGGCGCCGTGGGCGAGTGAGGCGACCACGCGGCCGATCACCATGACGAGGAAGACAGGCGCCACCGCGGAGAGCACGTTGCCCACGATGAACAGACCCATCAGGAGCAGCAGCATCCGCTTGCGCGAGATGCGGGTGCCCAGAATCGTCATGAGGGGGGCGCCGAACATGACGCCGAGGGCGTAGCCGGTGACCAGAAATCCGGCCGTGGGGATAGAGACGCCGAAGTCGCCCGCGACCTCGGGGAGCAGCCCCATGATCACGAATTCCGTGGTTCCGATCCCGAAGGCCCCGATCGCGAGAGCCAGAAGCGCGAGAGGCATAGGGTTCACCTTCCCAGACTGTTGCAGATGCGCTTTGCGTGCGTTCACAATACTTGCAGACGCGCACTACTTGCAAGCGCTGACAATTTCACACGTGGACTACCCTGGGTTCAGCCGCTACGGGACGGAGGAACTAGAGCCATGACCGCCACAGACCCCGCACTCACCGCCCTGGCCCAGGGCTGGTGCGCTCTCTCCCTGCTCCACGGGAGGATCGAGACCCACATTGAGCGCGCTCTGCAGGCCAAGCACGATCTGAGCGTGCGGGAGTACTCGCTGCTCGATGTCCTCAGCCGCCAGCACGACGGTGAAGGCGGTCACCTGCAGATGAAGCAGGTCGCGGACGCCGTCGTCCTCAGCCAGAGCGCCACCACGCGCCTGGTGACGCGTCTTGAGGACCGCGGTCTACTCGCCCGCTACCTCTGCCCCACCGACCGGCGCGGCATCTACACGGACGTGAGCGAGGCGGGCCTGGCTCTGCTCGCCGACGCGCGGCCCACCAATGACACCGCCCTGCGCGAGGCACTCGACGCGGCGGCGAAGAACCCCGAACTCGCCCCGCTGGTCCGCGCGGTGGAAGCCGTACGCGTCCCGGCCTGAGGCATCACCTCGGCGACGCCGACGGCGCACAAGGCAGTCCGGGACCGACTACGCCGTGGCCGCATAGGCTGCGGCCATGGGAGATCTTGAGATACGGCCTGCCGTGGCCGCCGACGTCCCGGCCATCGTGGCGATGCTGGCGGACGACGCTCTGGGCGCCGGCCGCGAGTCACCGGACGACCTCACGCCATATCGGGAGGCGCACGCGCGCATCGCCGGGGACCCCAACCAGCACCTGGTCGTCGCCGTGCGCGAGGGCCGCACTGTCGGCACCCTTCAGCTCACCGTCATTCCTGGGCTGTCGCGGAAGGGCTCCACGCGCTCGATCATCGAGGGCGTCCGCATCCACGCGGACGAGCGTGGCAGCGGGCTCGGAACGCTGCTCATCGAGTGGGCCGTGGACGAATCCCGCCGCCAGAACTGCCAGTTGGTGCAGCTGACGTCCGACGCCACCCGTACCGACGCCCATCGCTTCTACGAGCGACTGGGTTTCGAGGCCTCACATGTGGGCTTCAAGCTCCAGCTCTGACAACACCGAGGGGCCGGGTGGTCGTCTGTTTCACGTGAAACAGACGACCACCCGGCCCCTTCACCATGCCGACCTGGATCGAAGCCGACCGCGAGAGCGAAGCTGACAAAGCTTCGTCGCCGCGCGAGGAACGAGGTCAGCTAGGAACGCGGAAGCCCTCGCCAGCCCTCCGGGTCCACCCCGCCGGGAACCGGCGCCCCCTTCTCGTACGGCTCGCGCGTGAAGACGAATGATCCGAGATCGAGATGGCTCACCGATCCGTCGGGCCGGCGCTCGACGCGCAGGAGCTCCCCCGCGTAGTAGCCGTCCAGTCCCGTCCAGGTTCCGTCGCCGTTCGGGCGGAATCGCGAGTCCCGCACCCCACCCGTCAGCGGCCCGAGCGAGACACCCCCGTCGGCCGTCAGCCGCAGCACCGTGCTCTGCGTCCCCCAGTACCAGGGCCCGGCGAGCTCCAGCACCACCGCATCGACCTCCGGCAGGGGCCGCCACGGCTCAGGGATGCGTGGCTCGGCCTCGGCGACGATACGGAGAAGGTCCGTGCTGACCGTAGATGCGGGAACGCCCGACGTGCAGTTGGCGAGCGTCACCGCGGCCAGACCCTCCTCCTCGCTCAGCCACAGCCCCGCCACGAACCCAGGAAGCGAACCGCCGTGCCCGGCCAGCACCCGGCCGTTCCTCTGTACCAGCTGTAGACCGAGGCCGTACGAGGAGTCCCAGTCCCCCGGCAGCGTGGGTGCCGCGGGCGTGCGCATCTCGCGTACGGACTGCGCGCTCAGAACCCGGTCGTCACCCTCCATCAGGAACACGGCGAACCGCCCCAAGTCCGCTGCCGTCGACCAGAGTTGTCCCGCCGGAGCCATCAGCCCCAAGTCCTCCGCGGGCTCCGGCATCATCACATCGGCCCAAGGGTGCACGGCCCAGCCGCCGGCATGCGGAACCTGCGGCTGCCCGCTCGTCCGGTGCAGACCGAGCGGCTCCAGGACCTCGCGGCGCAGGACGTCCTCCCAGGGAGCACCGCGCAGCGCCTCGACCAGCGAACCCAGCAGCGTGTAGCCGGGGTTGGAGTAGTGATGCTGCTTGCCGACCGGATGCCGGAACGGCTCCTCGCCCAGCACATCGGCGAGTTCGGGACGCAACGAGGACGACGAACGCTCCCACCACGGACCCGGGGTCTCGGCCGCCAACCCACCGGTGTGCGCCAGGAGTTCGGCGATGGTGACCTGACCGGCGCCGGTGCCCGGCAGATGCTTCTCCAGCGGGTCGCCGAGGTCGAGAACCCCCTCGTCCCGCAGCCTCAGCACCAGCACGGCCGTGAACGTCTTGGTGATCGAGCCGATCCGGTACTGCACGTCCAGGTCCGGAGCATGCCCGTCCACACAGGTACGCCCATCGCTCCACACCAGCTGACCGTCACGCACGACCGCGGCCACCAGCGAAGGCGATCGGCCTTCCGCCTGAGCGGTGGCGATGCGGTGCAACAGAGCTCGGCGCGTTGTGGGCAGCAGTTCTTCAGGGGATGTCGTCATGCCCCAAGTCCACCCCGCCGGCCGCCGGGCGTCGACCGCTTTTAGGCCGACAGATCCGGGCAGGGCAGGTCCGGAGCTCCCGCGTTCAAGGCGCGCACGTCCAGAGCGCGCGGCTCCAGGCCGGTCGGCACCAAGTCGTGCGGGATCAGGTCGTCCGGGATCAGGTCTGCGCCATGTCCACGAAGCGCGAGTAGTGACCCTGGAAGGCGACCGTGATCGTCGCCGTCGGACCGTTACGGTGCTTGCCCACGATGATGTCCGCCTCGCCTGCGCGGGGCGACTCCTTCTCGTAGGCGTCCTCGCGGTGCAGAAGGATCACCATGTCCGCGTCCTGCTCGATCGAGCCGGATTCACGCAGGTCGGACACCATCGGCTTCTTGTCCGTACGCTGCTCGGGGCCACGGTTCAGCTGCGAGAGCGCGATGACCGGCACTTCCAGCTCCTTGGCGAGGAGCTTCAGGTTTCGCGACATGTCCGAGACTTCCTGCTGACGGCTCTCGGAACGCTTCGAACCACCGGCCTGCATCAGCTGCAGATAGTCGATGATCACGAGCTTGATGTCATTGCGCTGCTTGAGGCGCCGGCACTTCGCACGGATCTCCATCATCGACAGGTTCGGGGAGTCGTCGATGTAGAGCGGTGCTGCCGAGACCTCGGGCATCCGGCGCGCAAGCCGGGTCCAGTCCTCGTCCGTCATGGTGCCGGAGCGCATGTGATGCAGCGCGACCCGTGCCTCCGCGGACAGCAGACGCATCGCGATCTCGTTCCGGCCCATTTCCAGGGAGAAGATGACGCTGGGCAGGTTGTGCTTGATCGAGGCGGCACGGGCGAAGTCGAGCGCCAGGGTGGACTTACCCATGGCGGGACGGGCGGCGATGACGATCATCTGGCCGGGGTGCAGGCCGTTCGTCAGTGAGTCGAAGTCCGTGAATCCGGTGGGCACACCGGTCATCTCACCGCTGCGGGAGCCGATCGCCTCGATCTCGTCGAGCGCGCCCTCCATGATGTCGCCGAGCGGGAGGTAGTCCTCGCTGGTGCGCTGCTCGGTGACCGCGTAGATCTCGGCCTGCGCGCTGTTCACGATCTCGTCGACGTCGCCGTCGGCCGCGTATCCCATCTGCGTGATGCGCGTGCCCGCCTCGACGAGCCTGCGCAGGACCGCACGCTCGTGGACGATCTCGGCGTAGTACTCGGCGTTCGCCGCGGTCGGAACCGTCTGGACGAGGGTGTGCAGATACGATGCGCCACCGACCTTGGTGATCTCGCCACGCTTGGTGAGCTCGGCCGCGACCGTGATCGGGTCGGCAGGCTCGCCCTTCGCGTACAGGTCGAGAACCGCGGTGAAGATCGTCTCGTGCGCGGGGCGATAGAAGTCGTGCCCCTTGATCACCTCGACGACGTCGGCGATCGCGTCCTTCGACAGGAGCATGCCACCGAGAACCGACTGCTCGGCATCGAGGTCCTGGGGCGGTACCCGCTCGAAGGACGGAGCTACTTCGTCCCAGCCGCCATCGCCACCACGATCGTGCTGCTCCTCGCGCCCCCGCCCACCGCTGCCACGCCGGCGGGAAGCAGGCAGACGGTCACTGGGACCACTGTCGGCCCAGGGGTCGTCCAAAGGCTCGGAGATACTCACCGGGCCACCTCCTCCAGTCCGCCGGGCGGACCTCGCCGTGCCCTCTTTCTTACGGCACGACACTGACAAATATGGGGACCCGACTCCGGTTCTGACGCGTCGGTTCATGACGTTTCCGAGGCCTGAAATCGTGGCGGGCGCCGCACCACGGTAGGCCCCTCGGCACCTTCAGCCAATCTGGTTATCCACAGGCGGTGTGGATGAAGGGCCTCTCGCTGTGGAGAACTCCGCAAAACCTGTGCACGACACGGTGGACAGCCCTGTGAACAAGCCCTCAAGGGGCACGCAGAAACGTGTCTGACCTGCGACTTTCCCGTCCACCGGCTGTGCAGGAAAAATACTTTCCCGGCCGGCTCAAGATCCCTGTAAACGGTGCGTGACGCCGCGTTCGAGAGGCACCGAAGTAAGGACTCAAAGGTGGTTGCATCTCTTACCTGTGGAAGATTACATTGGTGCTCATGACACAGGCTCCCGCGGCGCCCAAGGCCGCCCGGCGGCGGCACGACCGTGAGATCGTCGCGCTGGCCGTCCCCGCCTTCGGCGCGCTCGTCGCCGAGCCACTTTTCGTGATGGCCGACAGCGCCATCGTCGGCCATCTGGGCACCGCCCAACTGGCCGGTCTCGCTGTCGCCTCGTCCCTCCTGATGACCGCCGTCAGCGTCTTCGTCTTCCTGGCCTACGCGACCACGGCCGCGGTGGCCCGCCGCGTCGGCGCCGGAGATCTCCAGTCCGCGATCCGTCAGGGCATGGACGGGATCTGGCTCGCGCTACTGCTCGGCGCCGCGGTCATCGCCATCGTCCTGCCCGCCGCCCCCGCGCTCGTCGAGCTGTTCGGCGCCTCGCACACCGCGGCACCCTACGCGATCACCTATCTGCGGATCTCCTCGCTCGGCATCCCCGCGATGCTTGTCGTCCTCGCGGCGACGGGAGTCCTCCGTGGCCTCCAGGACACCAAGACTCCGCTCTATGTCGCAGTCGGAGGCTTCGTCGCCAACGGCGCGCTCAACGCTGGGCTCGTCTACGGCGCCGACCTGGGCATCGCGGGATCCGCCTGGGGCACCGTCATCGCCCAGCTCACCATGGCCGCCGTCTATCTCGTCGTCGTCGTACGCGGGGCCCGTCGCCACGGCGCTTCCTTGCGTCCCGACGCCGCCGGGATACGAGCCTGCGCCCAGGCAGGCGCCCCGCTGCTCGTCCGCACCCTTTCGCTGCGCGCGATCCTCATGATCGCCACCGCGGTCGCAGCCCGGCTGGGAGACGCGGACATCGCCGCGCACCAGATCATCATCTCGCTGTGGAGCCTGATGGCCTTCGCGCTCGACGCCATCGCCATCGCGGGCCAGGCCATCATCGGGCGCTACCTCGGAGCGGACGACGCCCAGGGCGCGCGGGATGCCTGTCGCCGCATGGTGCAGTGGGGCATCGCGGCAGGGTTCGTCCTCGGACTCCTGGTGATCGTCTCGCGACCGCTCTTCATTCCGCTGTTCACGAATGATCAGGCAGTGCAGAACGTGGCACTGCCCGCTCTCCTGATGGTCGCGCTCTCCCAGCCCATCTGCGGCATTGTCTTCGTTCTCGACGGAGTCCTGATGGGAGCGGGCGACGGCCCGTATCTCGCCTGGGCGATGCTCGCGACCCTGGCGGTCTTCACGCCGGTCGCCCTCCTGGTGCCGGTCTTCGGCGGAGGACTCACCGCTCTGTGGGGCGCGATGACTTTGATGATGACCGTGCGCATGCTGACCCTGTGGCTGCGCTCGCGCTCCGGCCGCTGGATCGTCACGGGCGCCACGCGCTGACCCGGTTTCACGTGAAACGGTGACCGTGAAACGCGTTGGGCCGCACCCCGAGGGGTGCGGCCCAACGTTTGCTTCAGCTCTGCCAAGCGCAGTGCTTAGGCGGAGACGACCTCGACGCTGACCTTGGCGGCAACCTCGGGGTGCAGACGCACGGTCGCCTCGTGGGCGCCCAGCGTCTTGATCGGCGAGCCCAGCTCGACGCGGCGCTTGTCGACCTTCGGGCCACCAGCGGTCTCGATCGCCGAAGCGACGTCAGCCTGCGTGACGGAACCGAAGAGACGACCGGCGTCGCCGGAGCGGACGGCCAGACGGACCTTGACACCCTCGAGGCGGGCCTTGATCTCGTTGGCCTGCTCGATGGTCGCGATCTCGTGGATCTTGCGGGCGCGGCGGATCTGCGCCACGTCCTGCTCGCCACCCTTGGTCCAGCGGATCGCGAAACCACGCGGGACCAGGTAGTTGCGGGCGTACCCGTCCTTGACGTCGACGACGTCGCCGGCGGTGCCGAGGCCAGAGACCTCGTGAGTCAGGATGATCTTCATTAGTCGGTCACCCTTTCCTTATCGCGCGGTGGACGTGTAGGGCAGCAGCGCCATCTCACGGCTGTTCTTCACTGCCGTGGCGACGTCACGCTGGTGCTGCGTGCAGTTGCCGGTCACGCGGCGGGCACGGATCTTGCCGCGGTCGGAAATGAACTTCCGCAGCATGTTCGTGTCCTTGTAGTCCACGTACGTGACCTTGTCCTTGCAGAAAGCGCAGACCTTCTTCTTAGGCTTGCGCACAGGCGGCTTCGCCATGGTGTTTCTCCTGTGTGATCAAGAAGTGTGGGTACGGCCCACCCCTTGGCCCTGAGGCCTAGAAGGGGGGCTCGTCCGAGTAGCCGCCGCCGGAGGAGGAACCGCCGGAGCTTCCGCCCCAGCCACCTCCGCCGCCCTGCTGGCCGCCGCCGCTGGCCGGCGTACCGGTCGCCCAGGGGTCGTCGGCGGGAGCACCGCCGCCGCCCTGCTGCTGACCGCCACCGGAGCCACCGCCCCAGTTGCCGCCGCCCTGCTGGCCGCCGCCACCGCCGCCGTATCCGCCCTGGCCACCGCGACCGGTGGTCTTGGTGACCTTGGCCGTGGCGTTCTTCAGGCTGGCGCCGACTTCCTCGACGTCCAGCTCGTAGACCGTGCGCTTGACGCCCTCACGGTCCTCGTAGGACCGCTGCTTCAGCCGGCCTTGCACGATGACGCGCATGCCTCGCTGGAGCGACTCCGCGACGTTCTCCGCCGCCTGACGCCAGACCGAGCAGGTCAGGAACAGGCTCTCGCCGTCCTTCCACTCGTTCGTCTGCCGGTCGAAGGTGCGGGGAGTGGACGCGACACGGAACTTCGCGACCGCCGCACCGGAAGGGGTGAAGCGCAGCTCGGGGTCGTCGACAAGATTGCCGACGACCGTGATGACGGTCTCGCCTGCCATGGGGGAACCTCTCGGCGGGTTTGCTGCTGGCTGCTTGCTGCTACTCGAAACCCGAGTGCCGCTGAGCTAGAAAGCTCAGTGGGTCTCGGGACGGAGGACCTTGGTCCGGAGGACCGACTCGTTCAGGTTCATCTGGCGGTCGAGCTCCTTGACGACCGCAGGCTCGGCCTGCAGGTCGATGACCGAGTAGATGCCCTCGGGCTTCTTCTTGATCTCGTACGAGAGACGACGACGGCCCCAGGTGTCGACCTTCTCAACCTTTCCGTTGGCCTCACGGACAACGGAGAGGAAGTTCTCGATCAGCGGGGAGACAGCGCGCTCCTCGAGATCGGGGTCGAGGATGACCATCACTTCGTAGTGACGCATGTGGAACCCACCTCCTTTGGACTCAGCGGCCACGGTCGTTCCGTGGCAGGAGGGTCGTGATGCGTACGCAACGGTATCGGCGACCACTGACAATCGGGCCCCGCTGGCGGGGATCCCTGATCAGGGCATGAGCAGACACCGGTGCAGACGGTACAGACTACCCGCACCACGGCTTCCGGTTGAAATCCGGCCGCGAGAGGGCACAATCTGTACACATCGGGTGTGTATGGCGCTACGATGCGCCGCCTTCCGCAGGAGGTGCCACATGGCACAGGCAATGCGACCCAACACCACGACGTCTCTCTTCGCCACGGACGGGAAGCCCCATCCCCTCCAGGACTCGCTGGTCGCGGTGGCGATGATTCTCGGGGCGATCGCCATCATCTCTTCGCTCTTCAGCAGCCTCCACCTGCTCAGCTCCTGGGCAGGGCTGATCGGCGTCCTGACCGGCGCGTACGGCCAGTTCATCTCGGTGACGACGCGTGAACGCTTCGGTCTCATCCTGGGTCTCGGCGCCTCGGCGATCGGCCTCTTCATCGGCATGGCCCACGGTGGCCTGTTCGGCGGTGTCATCGGCTGACGGCCCGCGAAGCTTCCATAGGCCCATTCGGGGCGCTCCCAGGGCGCAGTAGGCTTCGGCGCGAGAGCCGGAGCCCTTGTACCCATGGGGACACACCAGCCCGAGGAGCGCCCCGAATGAGCCTGACCCTGAGGACCATCAGCCGAGAGCAGCATCTGGCATACATCCAGAGCCTGCCCTCGGCTAGCCACATGCAGGTCCCGGCATGGGCTGATGTGAAGGCGGAGTGGCGCTCCGAGAGCCTGGGATGGTTCGACGAGCGGACCGGCGAGATGGTCGGCGCGGGCCTGGTCCTGTACCGGCAGCTGCCCAAGATCAAGCGCTATCTCGCGTATCTGCCCGAGGGCCCGGTCATCAACTGGTTCGCTCCGAACCTGGACGACTGGATGCGTCCGATGCTGGCGCACCTCAAGCAGCAGGGCGCCTTCTCCGTGAAGATGGGCCCGCCGGTGATCATCCGGCGCTGGGAGGCCACGTCGATCAAGAAGGGCATCCAGGACCCGGACGTCAAGCGTCTGCGCGACATAGAAGCCGACTTCATCGAGCCGCGCGCCTTCGAGGTGGCCGACAAGCTGCGTCGCATGGGCTGGCAGCAGGGCGAGGACGGCGGTGCCGGCTTCGGCGACGTCCAGCCCCGCTACGTCTTCCAGGTGCCACTGGCCAACCGGTCCCTCGAGGACGTGCACAAGGCCTTCAACCAGCTCTGGCGCCGCAACATCAAGAAAGCCGAGAAGGCCGGCGTCGAGGTCGTCCAGGGCGGCTACCAGGACCTCGCCGAGTGGCAGCGTCTCTACGAGATCACGGCTGTGCGCGACCACTTCCGGCCCCGCCCGCTGTCGTACTTCCAGCGCATGTGGACGGCCCTCAACAGCGAGGACCCCAACCGCATGCGGCTGTACTTCGCCCGCCATGACGGGGTGAACCTGTCGGCGGCGACGATGCTCGTGGTCGGGGGGCACGTCTGGTACTCCTACGGAGCCTCCGACAACATCGGCCGTGAGGTCAGGCCCTCGAACGCGATGCAGTGGCGGATGCTCCGCGACGCCTACGCGCTCGGTGCGACGGTCTACGACCTGCGCGGCATCAGCGACTCCCTCGACGAGTCGGACCACCTCTTCGGTCTGATCCAGTTCAAGGTCGGCACCGGTGGGCAGGCTGCCGAGTACCTCGGCGAGTGGGACTTCCCGCTCAACAAACTGCTGCACAAGGCCCTCGACATCTACATGTCGCGGCGCTGAGCCCCTCCCGGTCCGCCTGGTCCACACGGCCCGGGCGGACCCTGCACAATTCACGTAGCTCCAAAGCTTCTTCATACCTCTGATACACCGCAGCCACGAGAAAGGTTCCGGGACCGGCCATGGCGCTCACGCTCTACGTCGACACCGCGCGCTGGCGGGCACACCACAAGCACGTGCTCGAGCAGTTTCCGGGGATCGTCCCGGTCTGCAAGGGCAACGGCTACGGCTTCGGCCACGAACGGCTCGCGGACGAGGCCACCCGCTTCGGCTCGGACATCCTCGCCGTCGGCACGACCTACGAAGCCGCCCGGATCAAGGACTGGTTCAGCGGTGACCTGCTGGTCCTGACCCCGTTCCGGCGGGGCGAGGAGCCCGTGCCGCTGCCCGACCGTGTGATCCGCTCCGTCTCCTCCGTCGACGGCGTGCACGGCCTCGTCGGCGCCCGCGTCGTCGTCGAGGTGATGTCCTCGATGAAGCGACACGGCGTGAGCGAGCAGGAACTGCCCCAACTCCACTCCGCCATAGAGGACGTCCGGCTCGAGGGCTTCGCGATCCACCTGCCCCTGGACCGCACCGACGGCTCCGACGCCGTCGAGGAGGTCATCGGCTGGATGGACCGTCTGCGCGCGGCCAGGCTGCCGCTGCACACGATGTTCGTCAGCCACCTCAAGGCCCAGGAACTCGCGCGCCTTCAGCAGCAGTTCCCGCAGACCCGGTTCCGGGCGCGCATCGGTACGAGGCTCTGGCTGGGCGACCACGAGGCGACCGAGTACCGCGGCGCGATCCTGGACGTCACCCGCGTCGCCAAGGGCGACCGCTTCGGTTACCGCCAACAGAAGATCGCCTCGGACGGCTGGCTCGTGGTCGTCGCCGGCGGTACGTCGCACGGCGTGGGCCTGGAGGCTCCCAAGGCGCTGCACGGCGTCATGCCGCGTGCCAAGGGCGTGGCCCGCGCGGGCCTCGCGACCGTCAACCGGAACCTGTCGCCGTTCGTCTGGGGCGGCAAGCAGCGCTGGTTCGCGGAGCCCCCGCACATGCAGGTCTCGATCCTCTTCGTACCGTCCGATGCCCCCGAGCCCCGGGTGGGTGAGGAGCTGGTGGCCCATCTGCGGCACACCACCACGCAGTTCGACCGGATCCTCGACCGCTGACCGAGGCTCAGGACACACCGAGTCCCACGGACAAACGGAAGGGCCGGACACCATCACGGTGTCCGGCCCTTTTCGTGTGTTCGCTCAGAGCGAACGTTCCTCTTCCTTGCCCCAGCCCCAACTCACCTGTGGTCGCTCCTCGTTGTGAACCGCGTGCCGTGGGGGATGGGCGGCGTATCCCAGCACGAACACGTCGGGCGCTCCGTCCAGGACACCGCCCGACGGATCGTCGTCCCCGGAGCGTCTGACCACGTCCCGTTCCGGCATCAGGATGTCGCGGACGATCACCGCGCACAGATAGAGCGTGCCCAGCAGGTGGATGAGGATGACGAAGTGGTAGCCGTCCGTGGGCAGCCCCCGGTGCTTGTCACCGCTCGTGGTGTACGCGAGGTACATCCAGATCCCGAGGAAGTACGCGACCTCGCACGCCTGCCAGATCAGGAAGTCCCGCCAGCGCGGCCTGGCGAGGGCCGCGAAGGGGATCAGCCACAGGACGTACTGCGGCGAGTAGACCTTGTTGGTGAGGATGAACGCGGCGATGACCAGGAAGGCGAGCTGCGCGAGGCGGGGCCGACGTGGCGCGGTGAGGGCGAGTGCGGAGATGCCCAGACAGGCCAGGACCATCAGCACCATCGCGTAGGTGTTGGCGTCGTCGGGGCTGATCTGCGCGTCCCACCGCTGCTGGATGATCAGCCAGATGGACCCGAAGTCGACGCCGCGCTCCTGACTGAAGCGGTAGAACTTCGACCAGCCCTCGGGAGCGAGCAGCATCACCGGCAGGTTCACGACGAGCCACGCGCCCACCGAGCCGGCCAGGGCCTTCCCGAAGTCCCGCCAGCGTCCGGCGCGCCAGCAGAGCAACAGGAGCGGGCCGAGCACCAGGAACGGATAGAACTTCGCGGCCGTGGCCAGGCCCAGCAGGACGCCGAAGGCGACAGACCGGCCCCGCGACCACATGAGCATCGCGGCCGCTGTGAGGGCCACGGCAAGCAGATCCCAGTTGATGGTGGCAGTCAGCGCGAACGCGGGCGCGAGGGCGACCAGAAGGCCGTCCCAGGGGCGTCGCCGGTGGGTGCGGGTCACGCAGATGGCGACCGCCACCGCGCAGATCATCAGCATCCCGGCGTTGACCATCCAGTAGACCTTCTCCAGGTGCTGGATGGAGCCGCCGCCCAGGGTCAGCCAGGACGCGACCTCCATGAACACGCCGGTCAGCACCGGGTACTCGAGGTAGTCCATGTCGCCGGGCAGCTTGTCGAAGTAGGGCACCAGGCCGTCGGCGAAGCCCCGCCCCTGAAAGAGGTGCGGGATGTCCGAGTAACAGGCGTGCGTGTACTGCGAACTGGCGCCGAAGAACCACGCGCCGTTGTAGCAGGGGAATTTCTGCACCATGCCCAGCGCGAACATGCCGATCATCACCAGCGCGATGACGCGTACGGGGGTCCACCAGGAACTCCCGAGCAGCGCCCATCGTCCGATCGGTCCGCCGATCAGCTCACTCCCCGCTGCGGCGACCTCGTCCTCCTTGGTCGGCCGTACCGGGTCCGGCTGTTGCACATGCGTGCGCGTCGTCTCTGCACTGGGCATGCCGCACATCCTGCCGTACGCACCTGAGAACGGGGCGAGGGCCGCCGCACCCGATCGGTGCGGCGGCCCTCACTTGGCCTGGATCACGCTCTGTTTCACGTGAAACACGCAGCGTTTCACGTGAAACAGGCGGCGTCAGATCAGCTCCGGCTAGCCCGCCGGCCCTCCGAAGATGCCTCCGTTGCCATTTCCGTTGTTGCCGCCATTGCCGCCCCCTGGGGCTGTCGGCGAGCTGGTCACGCCACCGTCCGTGCCGCCCGTGGGTGTCCCACCGGTGCCACCGTTCGATGTTCCGCCGTTGTTGTTGCAGTTCCACGACCAGCTGCTGCAAGACTCGCTGGTCGACGGCGACGGGCCGGGGGAGGACTGGCTGGGCGACGGTTCCACCGACTCCGACGCCGAGGGAGAAGGAGTCGTCGAAGGAGTGATGCTCGGGCTCGGAGTGGCGCCGACGATCGAGCCGATGGGCTCCGGAGTGGGGAACGGCTTAGCCTGCACCCCCTTGAGGGCCTCCAACATGTAGTCGTGCCAGATCTCGGACGGGAACGAGGCTCCGTGGATCTTCTCCTGGTTACCCGTGCCGTACATCTCCAAGAACTCGCGCTTCTTGCTGTTCTCGTCGTCGTCCATCCGGTACATCGTGATGGCCGTCGACAGCTGCGGGGTGTACCCCACGAACCAGGCGGACTTGTTGCCGTCGGTGGTACCGGTCTTGCCCGCGACCTGCCGGTCGGGCAGCTTCGCGTTGGTACCCGTTCCCTTGTCGACGACGGTCCTCAAGACATCGGTGACGTTGTTCGCGACCGCCGGCTGGAAGGCCCTGACCGGCGCCTTCTCGTGCCGGTAGACCGTATTGCCTTCGTGGTCGACCGACGTCACTGAGAACGGATCGTTCCGTTGCCCGCTGGCGGCGAAGGTGCCGTAGGCGCCAGCCATACGGATCGCGCTCGGGTCGGAGGTGCCCAGAGAGAAGGACGGGTAGTTGGCACTGGCGAAGCTGCTGTCCTTGATACCCGCGTCGCTGGCCGCCTGCTTCACCTTGTCCAGACCCACGTCCATGCCCAGCTGGACATAGGCGGAGTTGACGGACTCCCGCATCGCCTCACGAAGGTCGATCTGGTAGGTCGGCCGGTTGTAGGACTCCCCGCCGTCGTTCGTCTGGAGCCACTCCTTGCCGTCCTTGTCCGTCCAGACCTCGCCGTTGTACTTCTTGATCTTCAACTTGTTCTGGCCGCTGTAGAGACTCTTCGGGGAGACCGGGGTGCGCTCGCCCTCACCTTGTTCCTCGGGCCCCTTGGGATCGCGAATTCCGTCCCTCATCGCGGCAGCCAGCACGAACGGCTTGAAGGTCGAGCCAACCTGCGCACCGGTCTGATCGGCGTTGTTCGTGTAGTGCTTTGTCGCGTCCTCACCGCCGTAGATGGCCTCGATCGCGCCGCTCGTGGGGTTCACCGAGGCGCCGCCGAACTGGACGTACTTGTCCGTCTTCGGGCGGAGCTTCTGGTTGATGTTCTCCTTGCGGACCTTCTTCACGGCCGCTTCGAGCTTGTCCACCTTCGTCTTGTCGAAGGTGGTGTGGATCTCGTAGCCGCCCTTCTGCAGGTCGAGGGCAGTGATCTTGCCGTGGCTGTTGTTGATGACGTAGGCCTTGGCGAGGTCCACGAGATAGCCGGTCTGGCCACCCAGCGAGGGGTTGGACCGCGGGCTCTGCAGCCTGGGGAAGTCCTTGAAGGTCGCCCGCTTAGCGGGATCAAGACGCTTGTCCTTGACCTCTTCGTCAAGGATCCAGCGCCAGCGCTTCTCCGCGCGGGCCTGGTTCTTGGCGGGCGTCGCCTGGACCGGGTCGATCTCCGGCGCACCGGCGGGGTCGTAGTAAGTGGCGCCCTTGAGCACCGACGCCAGGAAGGCGCACTGGCTCGCGTTGAGCTTCGAGGCGTCATCGCCGAAATACGTCCGGGCGGCTGCCTGGATCCCGTAAGCACCACGTCCGTAGTACGCGGTGTTCAGGTAGCCGGCCATCACCTTCTCCTTGGGCTCCGTACGGCCCACCTTTATGGAGACGAACAGCTCCTTGACCTTGCGCGAGATCGTCTGCGACTGGTCGTCGAGCATCGCGTTCTTCACATACTGCTGGGTGATGGTCGAGCCGCCCTGCGTCTGGCCGCCCTTGGCCATGTTGACGAACGCGCGGGCGATGCCCATCGGGTCGACGCCCTTGTCCGTCTCGAACGTCTTGTTCTCGGCGGACATGACGGCGTACCGCATGGCCTTGGGGATCTCTTCGTACTTGATGATCTGCCGGTTCGTCTCGCCACCGGTCGCGACCATCTGCTTGCCGTTGGCCCAGTAGTAGACGTTGTTCTGGGCCTTGGCCGTGTCCGCCGTCTTCGGGACGTCCACCAGGGCGTACCCGATGCCCGCCGCGGCCATCAGGCTGCCGCAGAGGCCGACGAACAGACCCGTCACCAGGCGCCAGGACGGCAACCAGCGGTGCACCCCGTACTTGTCGGAGCGCGGGTAGTCGATGAACCTCTTCTTCTGCGGCGGCCGTGAGGGGCCGCGGCCCCTGCCGCGGCCTGGCCCGCCCGATCCCTCGGGGCCGCCTCCACCGCGCCGGCCGCCGCCTCCGCGGCCACCGCCGCCGTCGGGTGCCTTCCTGCGGCTCCCTCCGGCGCTGCGCTGCGCGGCTCGGCGCGCTTCCGCCCGGCCTCCGTACGGGCGGTCGTCGCCCGTCGAGCCGGACGGCCCTGTGGACCCCGGCGTTCCATATGCATCGGAAGGCGATCCGGTGGCGTCACGCGGTGCCGCGCGACGGCCCGGCGATGCGCCTGACGTGCCGCGACGGGCCGCGGCACGTCCGCCGCCCTGTGGCTGCGGCGGTTTGCGACGGTGCTCGCTCATCGAACGACTACTCCTCGGGCAGGCGCTGACATACGCGCCTGGAAACGGCGGCTGGTTTCCGGTCCCCCCGAAATACGGATGCGCCCCTTCTGGCACTCACCCGCAATGCACCGGGGACAACGACGCCCACAGGCGTCACTTGGTTCCCGGCGGTCTGCATGGCGGACAGACTACGCACCGCCAAAACCCGCCTAGGGGTGAAGTTCACCCCAAATCAGGCAACTCGCTTGGTATGAATCGGTGATGTGACGCCGTTCACCGTGATCCCTCTTGTCCCATCCGTGGGGCCGTTCTATCGTCGTGATGTATCGAGTCGATACATCAGCTCGACATAAAGAGTCCGTAAGAGGTCGTGACACCGACCGCGGCAGAGGAGGAGGCGACGATGAGCCGACGTTCCGGCATCCTCGAGTTCGCCGTCCTCGGGCTGCTCCGCGAGTCCCCGATGCACGGCTACGAGCTGCGGAAACGACTCAATACATCGCTGGGGGTCTTCCGTGCCTTCAGCTACGGGTCCCTCTACCCCTGCCTCAAGACGCTGGTCGCAAGCGGCTGGTTGATCGAGGAATCGGGGAACACACCCGAGGACGCCCTCGCCGCACCACTCGCAGGGCGTCGCGCCAAGATCGTCTATCGGTTGACGGCGGAAGGTAAGGAGCACTTCGAGGAACTGCTCTCGCAGACCGGCCCGGACGCATACGAGGACGAGCACTTCGCCGCGCGGTTCGCCTTCTTCGGGCAGACCTCGCGTGACGTACGTATGCGCGTGCTCGAAGGCCGTCGCAGCCGTCTCGAGGAGCGCCTCGAAAAGATGCGCATCTCCTTCGCCCGCACCCGGGAACGTCTTGACGACTACACCCTTGAGCTCCAGCGGCACGGAATGGAATCCGTGGAGCGCGAAGTGCGCTGGCTGAACGAGCTCATCGAGAGCGAGCGGGCGGGGCGGGATCAGCGGCGATCCGACCCCTCCGACGCAGCTCAGCAGGACACATCTGGAGAGACGGGCGGCCTGCCCCGGCACCGGGACAGCACCCGGCCGGATCCGTCCGACGACACCGCCACGTGAGGCCCATTCGGGGTTTCACCGAAACACACAGGGAGCAACCGGAATGGGTTCGGTTCGCGTAGCCATCGTCGGCGTGGGCAACTGCGCCGCCTCGCTGGTCCAGGGCGTCGAGTACTACAAGGACGCCGACCCGGACACGAAGGTCCCGGGCCTGATGCACGTCCAGTTCGGCGAGTACCACGTCGGTGACGTCGAGTTCGTCGCCGCCTTCGACGTCGACGCGAAGAAGGTCGGCCTCGACCTCTCCGACGCCATCGGTGCCAGCGAGAACAACACCATCAAGATCTGCGACGTGCCCAACACGGGCGTGACCGTCCAGCGCGGCCACACCCACGACGGCCTGGGCAAGTACTACCGCCAGACCATCGAGGAGTCCCCCGAGGCCCCGGTCGACGTCGTCCAGGTCCTGAAGGACAAGCAGGTCGACGTTCTGATCTGCTACCTGCCCGTCGGTTCCGAGGACGCCGCGAAGTTCTACGCGCAGTGCGCCATCGACGCCAAGGTCGCGTTCGTCAACGCCCTTCCGGTCTTCATCGCCGGCACCAAGGAGTGGGCGGACAAGTTCACCGAGGCGGGCGTGCCGATCGTCGGTGACGACATCAAGTCCCAGGTCGGCGCCACCATCACGCACCGCGTCATGGCGAAGCTGTTCGAGGACCGCGGTGTCCGACTCGAGCGCACCATGCAGCTGAACGTCGGCGGCAACATGGACTTCAAGAACATGCTCGAGCGCGAGCGCCTGGAGTCCAAGAAGATCTCGAAGACGCAGGCCGTCACCTCGCAGATCCCCGACCGCGAGCTGGGCGAGAAGAACGTCCACATCGGCCCGTCGGACTACGTCCAGTGGCTCGACGACCGCAAGTGGGCCTACGTCCGCCTCGAGGGCCGCGCCTTCGGTGACGTTCCGCTGAACCTGGAGTACAAGCTCGAGGTCTGGGACTCCCCGAACTCCGCGGGTGTCATCATCGACGCCCTGCGCGCCGCGAAGATCGCCAAGGACCGCGGCATCGGCGGCCCGATCCTCTCCGCGTCCTCGTACTTCATGAAGTCCCCGCCGGTTCAGTACTTCGACGACGAGGCCTACGCGAACGTCGAGAAGTTCATCAAGGGCGAGGTCGAGCGCTAACCACACACAGAGCAGCGCGTACCAGCAGTAACGCGCCTCTCCCTGTGGGCTGTTGAGGTCCCCGGATGCACACGGCGTGCACCCGGGGACCTTTCCCGTATGTGAGGCTGGGCCCCATGGCTGTCGTCCGTGACCTGCGCGTACTCCTGCGCTTGAGGGACTTCCGGCGCCTGTTGGCGCTGCGGCTGCTCTCCCAGGGCGCGGACGGCGTCTACCAGGTCGCGCTGGCCACCTACGTGGTGTTCTCGCCGGAGAAACAGACTTCGGCCGGCGCCATCGCCTCGGCCATGGCCGTGCTGCTTCTCCCGTACTCGGTCGTCGGCCCGTTCGCGGGCGTCCTCCTCGACCGCTGGCGCCGCCGCCAGGTCTTCCTCTACGGCAACCTCCTGCGAACCGTCCTGGCATCCCTGACGGCCATCCTGATGCTCAGTGATGCGCCGGACTGGCTCTTCTACGCCTCCGCCCTGTGCGTCACCGCCGTCAACCGCTTCATCCTCGCCGGGCTCTCCGCCGCCATGCCGCGCCTGGTCGACGCCGAGCGCCTGGTGATGGCGAACTCCGTCTCGCCGACCGCGGGCACCCTCGCCGCCACGCTGGGGGGCGGACTCGCGTTCGCCGTCCGTCTGCTCATCTCGGACTCCGACGCCCTCGTGGTGCTCGTCGGGGCGGCCCTCTACCTGTGCGCGGCGCTCGCGTCCCTGCCCATGTCCGCGGAACTGCTCGGTCCGGACGCGGAGTTGGTGCGTCCGGGCCTGCGGACGGCGCTCACCGGCACGGCACAGGGGCTCGCCTCGGGCGTACGTCATCTGGCCGCGCGCCCCGCGGCCGCCCGCGCCCTGGCCGCCATGACGCTGATGCGGTTCTGCTACGGGGCGCTGACCGTCATGGTCCTCATGCTCAGCCGCTACTCCTGGTCGTCCAAGGAGTCCGACGGACTTGCCCTGCTGGGCCTCGCCGTGGCGATCTCGGGGGCCGGATTCTTCGCCGCTGCCGTCGTCACGCCCTGGGCTGCAGGGCGGCTCGGACCCGCCGGGTGGATCACCGTCTGCGCGGGGGCGGCAGCCGTCCTCGAGCCCGCCCTCGGGCTTCCGTTCGCGCCCGCCCCCATGATGGCCGCCGCCTTCGTCCTGGGCCTGACGACCCAGGGCGCGAAGATCGCCACCGACACGATCGTGCAGTCCTCGGTGAACGACGGCTTCCGTGGCCGGATCTTCTCCGTTTACGACGTGATGTTCAACGTCGCGTTCGTTGGCGCGGCCGCAGTGGCCGCGCTGATGCTGCCTCCTGACGGACAGTCGGTCCCGCTGGTGCTCACAGTGGCCCTGATCTACGCGGCGATTGCTGGGGCTATGACCCGATTCGACACCCAGTAAGTGTCACATCAATGACACAGAGCCCCTCCCGACTTCAGAGTTGTCAGTCGGTACGGATAACTTACGGGCGTCTTATCCGCGCCATCGCGCCTAAGTTCGAGGGGGACCCCCAAAGTGACCACTCCGCCGCCGCAGGGCCAGAATCCGTTCGCCCAGGGCCAGCAGCCCTCTGGCCCGCCGCAGGGCGGTCCGTACGCTCCGGTCGCCGGCCAGCCCGGGGTTCCTCAGCAGCCGTACCCGCCGCACGCCCAGGGTGCGCCCATCCCGCCCGCCCAGCCGTCGGGTGGCGGCAAGAAGAAGGCCCTGCGCATCGTCGCGCTGATCGTGGTCGCCATCGCGCTCTACGGCGTGAAGTGGTACCTCGGCCAGAGTGACGCCGAGACGACCGCGGTCGGCAGCTGCCTGCACAACAACGGCACGACGTCCGCTCCGGACCTGAAGGACGTCGACTGCTCCTCGAGCGACTCCGAGTACAAGGTCATCGAGAAGTTCGACGGCACCAGCGACGTCGACAAGTGCAACTCGGTCAAGGGCACCGAGGTCTCCTACTACCAGAGCGGTGGCAGCCACGACGTGGTGCTCTGCCTGAAGGAAACCAAGTAGGACCACGCATCACCATGCCGAAGGGCGCTGTTTCACGTGAAACAGCGCCCTTCGGCATGTCCGCCCTGAGTCGATGTTTCACGTGAAACATCGACGCGGGTCACTCACTCGGCGTTCTGCTGCGCCGCCCACCATTCCTTGAGCGCCGCCACAGCCGCGTCATGCTCCATCGGCCCGTTCTCAAGCCGCAGTTCCAGCAGGAACTTGTACGCCTGCCCGATCGCCGGCCCTGGCTTGATGCCGAGGATCTCCTGGATCTGATTGCCGTCGAGGTCGGGACGGATCGAGTCCAGCTCCTCCTGCTCCTTGAGCCGCGCGATGCGCTCTTCCAGACCGTCGTACGCCCGCCCCAGCGCATTGGCCTTCCGCTTGTTGCGCGTCGTGCAGTCGGAGCGGGTCAGCTTGTGCAGGCGGTCCAACAACGGACCCGCGTCACGGACGTAGCGGCGGACCGCGGAGTCGGTCCACTCGCCGGTGCCGTATCCGTGGAAGCGCAGGTGCAGCTCGACCAGGCGGGAGACATCCTTCACGAGCTCGTTCGAGTACTTCAGCGCCGTCATGCGCTTCTTCGTCATCTTGGCGCCCACCACCTCGTGGTGGTGGAAGGAGACCCGGCCGTCGTCCTCGAAGCGCCGCGTCCTCGGCTTGCCGATGTCGTGCAGCAGGGCCGAGAGACGGAGCACGAGATCCGGGCCGTCCGACTCCAGCGCCATCGCCTGCTCGAGGACGATCAGCGTGTGGTCGTAGACGTCCTTGTGCCGGTGGTGCTCGTCCCGCTCAAGGCGCAGCTCGGGCAGCTCGGGCAGGACATGGCCGGCGAGGCCCGTGTCCACGAGGAGGGTGAGGCCCTCGCGCGGGTGCGCAGAGAGGATCAGCTTGTTCAGCTCGTCCCGCACCCGCTCCGCGGAGACGATGTCGATGCGGTCGGCCATGTCCTTCATGGCCTTGACGACCTCGGGGGCCACCTCGAAGTCCAGCTGCGCGGCGAAGCGTGCGGCCCGCATCATCCGCAGCGGATCGTCGGAGAAGGACTCCTCAGGGGTTCCAGGGGTACGCAGCACGCGCTCGGCAAGGTCTTCGAGCCCGCCGTGCGGGTCGATGAACTCCTTCTCCGGCAGGGCCACGGCCATCGCGTTCACCGTGAAGTCGCGACGCACGAGGTCTTCCTCGATGGAGTCGCCGTACGAGACCTCCGGCTTGCGCGAGGTCCTGTCGTACGCCTCGGAGCGGTACGTGGTGACCTCGACCTGGTAGCCGTCCTTCTGGCAGCCGACCGTCCCGAAGGCGATCCCGACCTCCCACACGGCATCCGCCCAAGGCCTGACGATCTTGAGCACATCTTCGGGACGCGCGTCCGTGGTGAAGTCCAGATCGTTGCCGAGCCGGCCGAGAAGCGCGTCCCTGACCGAGCCACCGACCAGGGCGAGCGAGAACCCGGCCTCCTGGAATCGACGGGCGAGGTCATCGGCGACAGGGGCCACCCGCAGCAGCTCGCTCACCGCGCGGCGCTGCACCTGGCTCAGGGCACTGGGATTGTCTTCATTGGCGTTCGGCACAACAGAAAAGGGTACGTGGCCCGAGCCCAGGGTTCCGCCTCGTTTTCCGTGGGTGTGCGCGAGCCCTGCCGGATGCCCCCTACCCTGTCTTCCGATCATGTGGAGCAGTCCGCGGCACTTCGCCACAGCGCACCTCGTTACCATGCGTGGACTATCCGACGACCACTGACGACGACGAGGGACGGGCGAGCGCGTGGCCGAGGCGGCAGACTTCCAAGGGATGACTCCCTCACCTGCCCGTCGAAGGTGGCGGCGCACGGGGGCGTTGCTCGCCGGAGCGCCCCTGCTGGCCGGCCTGACCCTGCTCGGCGGCTCCCCCGGCTACGCCTCCCCGCAAGCACCCGCGGCCGACGCGATCGGTACGAGCACCGTCGATGTCGCCGTGAACTCGCTCACTCCGAGCGCACCGTCCGACGGCGACACGGTCACCGTCACCGGCACGCTCACGAACGACAGCAAGCAGGCCGTCACGAACGCTCACGTGGCGCTCCGCCTCGGTTCTGCCCTCGGTGGGCGGGCCTCGATCGACAACGTCTCCCGGCACGCGGCGGGGGGAGCGCCGGACGGCAGGGAGATCGGCGGCAAGTACGCCAAGAAGATCTCCACGCTGGCCCCCGGCGCGACGCAGGGCTTCAGCCTCTCCGTCCCCGTCAAGGAGATGGACCTCGACGCCGACGGCGTCTACCAGCTCGGTGTCGCCCTGACCGGCCAGAGCGCGACTCAGCCCTACCAGCAGACGCTCGGTATCCAGCGCACCTTCCTCCCGTGGCAGGCCGAGGCCGCGGAGACGAAGACCAAGACGACGTACCTGTGGCCGCTCATCTCCCAGACCCACCTCACGGCGGAGACGGGATCCGACGAGCAGCAGACGCGCGTCTTCCACGACGACAGCCTCGCCAAGGAGATCGCTCCGGGCGGCCGTCTCCAGCAGATGCTGTCCCTCGGCACCGCCCTCGATGTGACCTGGGTGGTCGACCCCGACCTCCTCGCCTCGGTCGACGCCATGACGAGGCCGTACAAGATCAAGGAGCCCGACGGCACCGAGATCAACGGCAAGAATCAGGCGGTCGCCAAGCAGTGGCTGAACGATCTGAAGAACGCCGTCGCCGATCAGAAGGTCGTCGCCCTCCCCTTCGCCGACCCGGATCTCGCGTCGCTGGCCCACAACGGCACGAAGGTGACGGGTTCCCTCGGGCACCTCAAGGACGCCACCGATGTGGCCTCCAAGACCGTGGAGACGGTCCTGCACGTCAAGCCGGACACGAGCTACGCCTGGCCCGTCGACGGCGCGATCGACCCCAGCATCGTCAATGTCGCGACGTCCGCCGGCGCCGACACGGTGATTGCCCGCAGTGACAGCCTCCAGGAGCGGAACAACCTGCCGTACACGCCGTCGGCGGCCCGCCCCATCGGCAGCGGCACGACGGCCGTGGTGACCGACGCGCGGCTGTCCGAAGCCTTCGAGGGCGACATGACGAAGGCCGAGAACTCGACGCTCGCCGTGCAACAGTTCCTCGCGCAGAGCCTGACGATCAACCTTCAGGAGCCCGACAACGAGCGCAACATCGTGGTCGCGCCGCAGCGCATGCCGTCCGCAAGCCAGGCGCAGTCCATGGCTCAGGCGATCAAGGCCGACCAGGACAGCAGCTGGTCGGAGTCCGAGGACCTGGCCGCAGCCACGAAGGCGAAGCCAGACCCCGAAGCGACGACCCGCGTCCCCTCTTCCCGGTCCTACCCCTCGTACCTGCGCAAGCAGGAGCTGCCCGAGTCGGCCTTCCAGGCGATCCAGGACACCCAGAACAAGCTCACCAACTTCCAGGTGATCCTTTCCGACCCGTCCCGCGTGGTGACGCCGTTCGGACGGGCCATGGACCGGCAGATGTCCACGTCCTGGCGGGGCCACCCCGTCGAGGCGAAGGCGTACCGCGATGGCGTCGCCGACTACCTCACGGCGCTCACCAAGCAGGTCAGGCTCATCGAGAAGTCCGAGGCGAAGCTCTCCGGACGCAGCGCGACGATCCCGGTGACGGTCCAGAACAACCTGGTGCAGGGCGTCGAGCACCTCGTCCTGCGCCTCACCTCGACCAACGGCACCCGCCTCAAGATCGGCGACGGACCGTACTACGAGCAGAAGGTGAAGGTCGCCGGCGGGCACAGCCAGTCGGTGAAGTTCACCACCACCTCGAACGCCAACGGCAGGGTCCCGGTCTTCGCCCAGCTGTACACGGAGGATGGCCAGCCCTACGGCCCCGAGGTGCGGTTCGACGTGAACGTCACCGAGATCACCCCGACCGTGATGCTCGTCATGGCCGGCGGCGTCCTGCTCCTCGTCCTCGCCGGGTTCCGCATGTACACCCAGCGCAAGCGTGCCGCCGCGCAACGCGCCGAGGAGGGGCCTGACGACGGTCAGAACGGGGAGTCGGGCTCCGAACCCGGGGAAGGCGACCCCGAGCAGCCGAGTGACCCGACACCGGACACCGCTCCGGAAAGCACGGACCCGTCCGGCACGGGTGAGAGAGTGGACCGTTGAGCGATGTCGTGGCCGTGGGCCCGGGGACAATGAGGTGGGGTAACCATGAACGCGCCGTACGACGGTGACCGTGGCCAGGGCCCGGGTGGCTCAGCCTCGGCCGGGGGCCCGCCCCCCGGTCATCAGGGAGCGCCCGGCCAGGTCCCGCCGCCCCACCCGGCCCCGGACGCGTATCCGCAGGACGCGTACCTCCAGGACGCCTATGACCAGGATCCGTACCGGGCCCAGGACCTCACGGCCCAGGATCCGGTGACGGAGGCGCTCTACGACCGCGCCGCGCACCCTCCGCCGCCTCCGGGCACCTATGAGGCCCCTCAGCCGCTCTACGACCCGCCTCCCGCAGCCCAGTACCCCCCGGACCCCCGCGTATGGGCCCAGACGCCCGCTCCCGAGCCGGAGGGCCCGTCGCAGCTCCTTCCCTACGGTGACGACGCCAGGACCACGCAGTTCCTGGGCGTCGACGATCTGATGACGCAGGCGAGCGAGGAGCAGCACGAGCCCGATGCCTTCGCGCATCTCTTCCGTGACCAGCAGAGCAACGGCGGCGGCCGTCCGCCGGCCGACGCTTCCGGCGTTCCGGTGCCCACCGCCGGACCGGCTCAGCCTCCCGTCCAGAACGGCACGCCCGCACCTGCCCCTGCCCCTGCCAAGGGGGGCCGCGCGTCGGGCCTCCTGAAGTCGAGTGCCGTCATGGCGGCGGGCACCCTGGTCTCACGCCTCACCGGTTTCGTACGCACCGTGGTCATCACGGCTGCCCTCGGCTCCGCGCTGCTCGGTGACGCGTGGACGGTGGCGTACACCCTGCCGACGATGATCTACATTCTGACCGTCGGCGGCGGCCTCAACTCGGTGTTCGTGCCGCAGCTCGTGCGGTCCATGAAGGAGGACGAGGACGGCGGCGAGGCCTACGCCAACCGCCTGCTGACGCTCGTCATGGTCGCGCTCGGCGTGATCGTCGCCATCGCCGTCTTCGCGTCGCCGCTCCTGATCCGGCTGATGTCGGCACCGATCGCCAACGATCCGGACGCGAACAACGTCGCCGTCACCTTCGCCCGCTACTGCCTGCCCACGATCTTCTTCATGGGCGTGCACGTGGTCATGGGCCAGATCCTCAACGCCCGCGGGAAGTTCGGCGCGATGATGTGGACTCCGGTCCTGAACAACATCGTCATGATCTTCACGTTCGGCATGTTCATCTACGTCTACGGCACCGCGGCAGATTCTCAGCTGCACGTCGACACGATCCCCGCCGACGGTGTCCGGCTGCTCGGCATCGGCACCCTGCTCGGTCTGACGGTGCAGGCGCTGGCGATGATCCCGTACCTGCGCGAGACAGGCTTCCGGTTCCGGCTGCGCTTCGACTGGAAGGGCCACGGCCTCGGCAAGGCGGTCAAGCTCGCCAAGTGGACCGTGCTGTTCGTCCTCGCCAACCAGGCGGGCGTCCTCGTCGTCACCCAGCTCGCCACCGCCGCCGGGAAGGCGTCCGGCAAGTCCGGCGCGGGCATCATGGGTTACTCCAACGCCCAGCTGATCTGGGGCATGCCGCAGGCCATCATCACCGTCTCCGTCATGGCGGCGATGCTGCCGCGGATCTCGCGCGCCGCCCACGACGGCGACCCCGGAGCGGTTCGCGACGACATCTCGCAGGGCCTGCGCACCTCCGCGGTCGCGATCGTCCCCGTCGCTTTCATGTTCGTCGCTCTCGGCGTCCCGATGTGCACCCTGCTCTTCGGGTCCAGCGGCACCGACGGCGCCCGCTCCATGGGCTACATCCTGATGGCGTTCGGCCTCGGCCTGATCCCGTACTCCGTGCAGTACGTCGTGCTGCGCGGCTTCTACGCGTACGAGGACACCCGGACGCCCTTCTACAACACGGTCATCGTGGCCGCCGTCAACGCGGCCGCGTCGGGGATCGCCTACCTCCTGCTGCCCGCCCAGTGGGCCGTGGTCGGCATGGCCGCCTCGTACGGTCTCGCCTACGCGATCGGTGTGGGCGTCGCCTGGCAGCGCCTGCGCAAGCGTCTCGGCGGCGACCTGGACGGCGCACAGGTCATCCGCACCTACGCCCGCCTCTGCATGGCCTCGATCCCGGGGGCCGTCGCCGGTGGCGCGGTAGGTTTCCTGATCATGGGGGCGCTCGGCAGCGGCGCGGCGGGTTCGATCGCAGCGTTGGTCGTGGGCGGGGCCGTACTGCTGGGTGTCTTTTATGTCGCCGCCCGGCGCATGCGGATCGAAGAGCTCAACTCGATGGTCGGAATGGTCCGCGGGCGCCTCGGCCGCTAACGGCCCGGCCGGCCGCACAACCATCGCGGGCTACCGCGTGTCGTGCTTATCGCCGGACTGTGGGCACAATTGGCTTTGGCGTCGCAGAGCGCGCAACGGATGGGGAGGCAGGAACGACGGTGGCGGAACGGAGTACGGCTGCCGTCGACGTGGCAGACAACAGTGGTGACGAGCCACTGACCGCGAAGGCGGAGCAGACCACGGCCGACGGGGTGGCCCAGACCCGGGAGCGGGACACGGCAGCGAACGAGGACGTGGAGGACACCGACGGTTCGACGAGCCCAGGCTCGTCCACTCCCCCCGAGTTGCACAGCGGTCACAAACTCGCGAGACGCTATCGCTTGGAGGAGTGCGTCACCCGGCTGGACGGATTCAGCAGCTGGCGCGCGGTGGACGAGAAGCTCCGCCGGGCCGTCGGGGTGCACCTGCTCCCCGCGGACCATCCGCGGGCACGGTCTGTCCTCGCCGCGGCACGCTCGTCGGCGCTGCTCGGCGACCCTCGCTTCGTCCAGGTCCTGGACGCGGTCGAGGAGAACGACCTCGTGTACGTGGTGCACGAATGGCTGCCCGATGCCACGGAGTTGACCGCGCTGCTCGCCTCGGGCCCCCTCGAGGTGCACGAGGCCTACCAGCTCGTGAACCAGATCTCCCAGGCGATGGCCGCCGCACACCGCGAGGGCCTCGCACACCTGCGGCTCACCCCGAGCGCGGTGCTGCGCACCTCGACCGGTCAGTGGCGCATCCGCGGCCTCGCCGTCAACGCCGCCCTCCGCGGCATCACGTCGGAGACACCGCAGCGCACGGACACCGAAGCGATCGGCGCCCTCCTGTACGCCGCCCTGACGCAGCGCTGGCCCTACGAGGACGACGCGTACGGCCTTTCCGGGCTGCCCAAGGACATCGGCCTGATCGCACCCGACCAGGTGCGGGCCGGCGTGCATCGCGGACTGTCCGAGCTGGCCATGCGTGCCCTCGTCAACGAGGGAGCGACGGCGTCGCGGCAGGATCCTCCGTGCACCACGACCGAGGACCTGGTGAAGGCCGTCGGCGAGATGCCCCGCATCCGTCCCCCGGAGCCGGTGTTCACGGCGCCCGCGGAGTACCAGCGGACGACCTACCAGCAGGGCACGTACGGCCGCCAGGCTCCGCGTCCCGGGGTGGCCCAGCCCATGCCGGCGGTGCCCCCGCCGCCGCTGCAGAGCCGCACGGGCAAGGCGCTCAAGTGGGCCGTGTCGGCGTTGCTCATCGTGGCCCTCGGCCTCGGCAGCTGGCAGCTCGCGGAAGCTCTGATGGACCGCGGCACGTCGAGCGACTCCAACCCGTCGCACAACACCGACGGCGACGACAAGGGCGACGAGCACAAGCCGACGAAGCCGATGGCCATCGAGGACTCCAGGGAATACGTCGTCAAGGGCGAGGCACAGGCCCCGGGTGAAGTGGCGAAGACCTACGACGGCGACAGCAAGACGTTCTGGCGTACCAAGACCTACAACGACGGCCCGAAGCTGGCGCCCTACAAGCCCGGCGTCGGTATCGTCTACGACCTCGGCTCGGCCAAGGACGTATCGGCCGCGTCGATCGCTCTTCAGTACGGCGGCGACCACACGACGATCTCCCTGTACGCGGCCGATTCGCTGTCGCCCACGACATCGATCGGCTCCATGAAGAGCATCGGTACGGACACCACGACGGGCACCACCGCGAAGATCGAGGCCGACAAGCCGGTGAAGACGCGGTACGTGCTCCTGTGGATGACGGCCCTGCCGAAGTCCGGATCCGACGGTTACTACGGAGCGGGTTACAAGCAGGCCCTCACCGACGTGAAGTTCACCGGCTGAGGGCTCACCTGGGGGAGGGGGTTCGAAAGTGGACGACGCCGCCTATGGCGAAGCAAGCGATCAGGACCTCCTCGCCCGCCACGTCGCGGGTGACAAGGACGCCTTCGGTGAGCTCGTGCGCCGCCATCGTGATCGCCTGTGGGCTGTCGCGCTGCGCACCCTGGGAGACCGGGAGGAAGCCGCCGACGCCGTCCAGGACGCCCTGGTCTCCGCCTACCGGGCGGCGCACACGTTCCGCGGGCAGTCTGCCGTCACGACATGGCTGCACCGCATCACCGTGAACGCCTGCCTCGACCGGGCCCGCAAGGCCGCGTCGCGGAAGACTTCTCCGGTCGAGGACACGGAGCGCCTGGACCAGCTCCTCGAACCCCACGAGTCCGCGGCTGCCCCCGCCGAACGCAACGATCTGCACCGTGAACTCTTCGAAGCGCTGGGCACCCTTCCCGTCGACCAGCGTGCCGCGCTCGTCCTGGTCGACATGCAGGGCTACCCGGTGGCCGAGGCGGCCCGCGTTCTCGGTGTTCCCACCGGCACGATCAAGAGCCGCTGTGCGCGCGGCAGAGCCAGACTCCTGCCGTTGGTCACCCATCTGCGGACCGACAACGGCGAGAACGCGAGTGGCAAGAACCCGCCCCCGGAAGCGCCCGAAAGGAACCGGACGCAGGGGACATCCGTCCCACCGGCAGCAGGGCCCCGGGACGGGGCAGGACCAAGTGATTCAGCTGCCGTGAAGGGCGGAGGTGGGCGAGCGTGACATCCACGACCGACACGGCCGAGCACCCCGAGATCGACGAGATCTCCGACCTCACCGAGGGCCTGCTCTCCCCTTCTCGCACCGAGGCGGTACAGGAGCACCTGGACGGCTGCGAGCTGTGCGCCGACGTCCACGCCTCCCTGGAGGAGATCCGCGGCACGCTCGGCACGCTCCCCGGCCCGGCTCATATGCCTGCCGACATCGCCGGCCGCATCGACGCCGCGCTCGCCGCCGAAGCACTGCTCGACACGAAGGCACCTGCCGACATCGAGGACAAGGACGAAGCCGAGGCGCAGTCCGCGGCGCCTGTTTCACGTGAAACAACGCCGGCCGACTCGCCGACCACCGCCGTGGACCGCCCTTCCGGTCATCCCCGTGCCGCGACAGGTCCGGGGCGCGGCGGCCGGACGCGCACCCGGCGCCGTCGGGGCGCCGCCCTCGGAGCGGTCTTCACCGCGGCCGCGATCGGCCTGGGAGTCCTTTTCCTGCAGAACGGGGGCGGCACACCTACCGGCGCTCCCGAGAGCGGCACGCCCCGCCAGGCGAGTTCCGCACTGTCCTTCTCCGAGAACAAGCTCGAGAGCCAGGTGCAGAACCTTCTGACGGAGAAATCCTCCGCGCCCTCCGACTCGTCGACATCCAAGCCGTCCGTCGACATCCAGCAGTCGGGGCCGAAGACCCCCAGGACGAACTCCCCGATGCGGGGGAAGACCGTCGTGGTGCCGGACTGCATACAGCGGGGCACCGGCCGTCAGACTCCTGCCCTCGCCATCGAGCGGGGAGACTACAAGGGCACCATCGCCTACCTCGTCGTGCTGCCCCACGAGTCGGATCCTGCCCAGGTCTCGGCCTACGTCATCGACGCGACCTGCGTGAAGCAGCCGTCCTCCGCTCCCGGAAAACTGCTGCTGACCCACTCCTACGCTCGGCGCTGACTCCACCCGGGGACACACTTCGCGTGTGCTCCCGGACACGGTGGGAATGCGCGCCCCGTAGGATCCGTTGGGTGGGGTGAGAGTCCGGAGACGGACTCCCCCGGCAGTACGCAGCAGTCCCGCAGAGACGAGGAATCAAGCCGTGAGCGACGTCCGTAACGTGATCATCATCGGCTCCGGGCCCGCCGGCTACACGGCAGCCCTGTACACCGCGCGCGCGTCGCTGAAGCCGCTGGTGTTCGAGGGCGCTGTCACCGCGGGCGGTGCCCTGATGAACACCACCGAGGTGGAGAACTTCCCCGGCTTCCAGGACGGCATCATGGGCCCCGAGCTCATGGACAACATGCGCGCCCAGGCCGAGCGCTTCGGCGCCGAGCTGGTCCCGGACGACGTCATCTCCGTCGACCTGACGGGCGAGATCAAGACCGTCACCGACACGGCGGGCACCGTGTACCGCGCGAAGACCGTCATCGTCACGACCGGCTCCCAGCACCGCAAGCTCGGCCTGCCGAACGAGGACGCGCTCTCCGGTCGTGGCGTCTCCTGGTGCGCGACGTGCGACGGCTTCTTCTTCAAGGACCAGGACATCGCCGTGATCGGTGGCGGTGACACCGCGATGGAGGAGGCGACCTTCCTCTCCCGGTTCGCCAAGTCCGTGACGATCGTGCACCGCCGTGACACCCTGCGCGCCTCCAAGGCCATGCAGGATCGCGCCTTCGCCGACCCGAAGATCAAGTTCGCCTGGGACAGCGAGATCGCCGAGGTCCACGGCGACCAGAAGCTCTCGCACCTGACGCTGCGCAACGTCAAGACGGGTGAGACCTCCGAGCTCCCGGTCACCGGCCTGTTCATCGCGATCGGCCACGACCCGCGCACCGAGCTCTTCAAGGGCCAGCTCGAGCTGGACGACGAGGGCTACCTGAAGGTCGAGGCCCCCTCGACGCGGACGAACCTGACCGGTGTCTTCGGTGCCGGTGACGTCGTCGACCACACCTACCGTCAGGCGATCACCGCGGCTGGCACCGGCTGCTCCGCCGCCCTGGACGCCGAGCGCTTCCTCGCCTCTCTCACCGACAGCGAGTCCGCCGCGGCCGCCACCGTCTGAGAACTCACACCCGCCCCACCGCATCACCAAAGTAGCTAAGGAGCCCGCCGTGGCCGGCAACCTCAAGAACGTGACCGACGCTTCCTTCGACGAGGACGTCCTCAAGAGCGACAAGCCCGTACTGGTGGACTTCTGGGCCGCCTGGTGCGGACCGTGCCGCCAGATCGCGCCGTCCCTCGAGGCGATCGCCGCCGAGTACGGCGACAAGATCGAGGTCGTCAAGCTCAACATCGACGAGAACCCGGCCATCGCCGCGAAGTACGGCGTCATGTCGATCCCGACCCTGAACGTCTACCAGGGCGGCGAGGTCGCCAAGACCATCGTCGGCGCCAAGCCGAAGGCCGCCATCGTGCGCGACCTCGAGGACTTCATCGCCAACTGATCGGCGATGCGGCTCCACGGCGGAGCGGCGATGTTTCACGTGAAACACGAACGGGCCAACCCAACTGGGTTGGCCCGTTTGCGTGACCGCCTCAACGGATGGATCGGGACTCACAGGGGGCGGAGCGCCGGTTCCTTCTGCACTGCTCCGAGGAGCCGGTCAAGGGCGAGCTCGACGTCCTCCTTCCACGAGAGCGTCGTACGCAGCTCAAGGCGGAGGCGCGGATAGGAGGGGTGAGGCCGCACGGTCTTGAAGCCAACGGCCAGCAGATGGTCCGCGGGGAGCATGCAGGCCGGTTCCTTCCACTGCGCATCGCCGAACGCCTCGATCGCCTTGAATCCCCTCCGCAGCAGATCCTTGGCGACGGTCTGCACCATCACCCGGCCGAGCCCTTGGCCCTGATAGCCGGGCATGATCCACGCCGTCATCAGCTGCACGGCGTCGGGGGAGACCGGACTCGTGGGAAAGGCAGTGGAGCGGGGGACATACGCCGGCGGCGCGTAGAGCACGAAGCCGACCGGGACATCGTCCACGTAGACGACCCGGCCGCAGGAACCCCATTCCAGGAGGACAGCCGAAATCCAGCCCTCCTTCTCCAGCTCCGGAGTGCCTGCCTTCAGCGCGGCTTGGCCGCTGACCGGATCCAGCTCCCAGAAGACACACGACCGGCAACGGTTGGGAAGGTCCGGAAGGTTGTCCAGTGTGAGCGGTACGAGCCGACGCCCCATGAAGGCAGTTCCTCACTTCCTTCGCCCGCCGCGTCACGGGCGGCTGTCAGAGCGCTCCGTTCCTTGAGCAGGCTGCCGACGAAACCGCCGACCGCGCCCAGCCCGAGACCCGCGGTCATCAGCCCGGCACGACTGACCGATTGCATGACCCGCCTCCCGTGTGAGGTGACTTTGAGGGGTGCGCTCTTCCCTGTCGCATCGTATCCACGAAGCGATTCCATCGATACCGACAGAAAGCAAAGAGCAGGCCGTGTTCCGGTACACACCGGACACGGCCTGCTCTCGTGAGACTTGCGTCGAACGGGGCGAACCCCAGTTCTCCTATCCCTCGTTCTCCTGGTCCTCGTCCTCCGTCGCTGCATGCTGGAGGACGGGTCCCTCACCCGGAGCGAGCTGACCGAGGATGCGCTCCAGATCGTCCATCGAGGCGAACTCGACGACGATCTTGCCCTTCTTCTGCCCGAGGTCGACCTTCACCCGCGTCTCGAACCGGTCGGACAGGCGCGTGGCGAGCTCGCTGAGCGCCGGCGAGAGACGAGTCCCGGCCCTCGGCCCCTTGGCGCGCGCCGTGCTCGTCGGACGTGAGCCCATCAGGGTCACGATCTCCTCGACGGCCCGCACCGAGAGCCCCTCGGCAACGATCCGGTGAGCGAGACGGTCCTGCTCCTCCGAGTCCTCCACGGAGAGCAGGGCACGCGCATGGCCGGCCGACAGCACGCCCGCGGCCACCCGGCGCTGAACAGCGGGAGAGAGCTTCAGGAGCCGCAGCGTGTTGGATACCTGCGGCCGCGAACGCCCGATCCGGTCGGCCAGCTGGTCGTGCGTGCAGTTGAAGTCCTTCAGCAACTGGTCGTAGGCGGCGGCCTCTTCCAGCGGGTTCAGCTGAGCGCGGTGCAGGTTCTCCAGGAGCGCGTCGAGGAGAAGCTTCTCGTCGTCCGTAGCCCGGACGATCGCGGGAATGCGCTCCAGACCGGCCTCGCGGCAGGCACGCCAGCGACGCTCACCCATGATGAGCTCGAAGCGCGACGAGCTCAGCTGCCGTACGACGACGGGCTGGAGAAGCCCGACTTCCTTGATCGAGGTGACGAGCTCGCCGAGGGCGTCCTCGTCGAACACCTCGCGCGGCTGACGCGGGTTGGGCGTGATGGCGTCAATCGGAAGCTCGGCGAAGTACGCTCCCGCCGGCGCTTCCGGAGCGTCCACCGACCCGCCGAACAAGTCCTCTGTCTCATGTGAAGCCTGGGGCTGCGGAAGCGAGGCGACCTTCGCTGCCGCCACTCCGCGCTCCGCCGTCAGGACAGGCCCGGCGGAAGGCGAGCCGGAGGCACCGCCCATCGGGCTGCCCGGTGCCGTCTTGTCAGGGGTGGGGGCTGCTGGAATCAGTGCGCCGAGGCCACGGCCCAGTCCCCTCCGTCGCTCGCTCACTGGATACCCTCCACCGTGCTGTGCTGGTCAAGTTGAGTGCCCGTATGGGCGTGCTGAGCGTCGTAGCGGATACCGACCCCGCGCAGCGCCATCTCCCGCGCCGCCTCGAGATAGGAGAGAGCGCCGCTCGACCCCGGATCGTAGGTGAGCACCGTCTGCCCATAGCTAGGGGCCTCGGAAATGCGCACGGAGCGCGGAATGCTCGTCCGCAGGACCTCTTCGCCGAAGTGGCTCCGAACCTCGTCGGCGACCTGGGACGCCAGCCGGGTGCGGCCGTCGTACATCGTGAGCAGGATCGTCGACACGTGCAGATCAGGGTTCAGATGCCCGCGCACCAGATCCACGTTGCGCAGGAGCTGACCCAGGCCCTCCAGCGCGTAGTACTCGCACTGGATCGGGATCAGTACCTCGGCGCCGGCGACCAGGGCGTTGACCGTCAGCAGGCCGAGCGACGGAGGGCAGTCGATGAGGATGTAGTCCAAGGGCTGCTCATACGCCTGGATCGCGCGCTGCAGCCTGCTCTCGCGTGCCACCAGCGAGACCAGCTCGATCTCCGCACCGGCGAGATCGATGGTGGCGGGGGCGCAGAAAAGGCCCTCCACATCGACCACGGGCTGTACGACTTCGGAGAGCGGCTTGCTCTCGACCAACACGTCGTAGATCGAAGGGACTTCGGCGTGGTGGTCGATACCCAGAGCCGTGGAGGCGTTGCCCTGCGGATCCAGGTCGATCACCAGCACGCGGGCACCGTGCAGCGCCAGCGAGGCGGCAAGGTTGACCGTTGTCGTGGTCTTGCCGACCCCGCCCTTCTGGTTGGCAACCACCATGACGCGGGTCTGCTCAGGTCGCGGCAGGCCCTCGCCTGCGCGACCAAGGGCTTCTACCGCCAGCTGGGCAGCACGACCGATAGGGGTGTCGTCCATCGGAGGCGGTGTTTCACGTGAAACATCCTCCCCCACCGACTCGGTACGGGGACCGGGGACCGGATCGGTCATCGGTCCCGCGATGTTGGCGTCGGACCGCAAGGATTCACTCTCCTCGACTTCAGGCTCGCAATGAACAGAGCCTCCCATGCTTTCGGGGTCGTGAACCAGCGAGGCCCTGTCTTCTGTGGAGGAAACGGCCTCTGTGGACAACTCCGTGCCCGATTCGAGGGATCCGAGAGGCCTACGGTCGCGGGGTGCAGCCGCGGCGCGACCGCGACTGATGATGCCATGCAGCAGTGAGCGACGTTTCACGTGAAACACGATGCACCGCAGCCCGGTCGGCACCCGTGCGACACCCCGACATACATACGTTTGGCAGGTTTCACGGGGCACGGGCCACCGTCAGGACGGATCAGCGACAACCCGCCGACGCCCTCGGCGCCATGCAGTACGCGAGCTGCCGACACCAGACGCTGTAGAACCACGAGACAAGCGTCACCTCAAAATCGATCGCAGCTCAGATAAAAGCAATGGCCGCTCAGGTCCCGAGGACCCGAGCGGCCATCACCGCGAGAAACGCACTGTCGCCTAGAACACAGCAGACGCCTCGAAGAGAAGGAGCAACATCAGCGTCGACGCCGGACCCGCCCGACGCGAGCCGCCTTGGCGCGCTTCGCGGCGAAGCGCACACCGCCGGGGCTCTCCCCGACCTCGACACGCACCACGGTCGAGAGCGGATCCACCACGCCCTCGCCGACGTGAAGCACCGAAGTGGCCACCGCGCCGAGCTTGCTCAGGGCAGCCCCCGCGCTCTTGACCTCTTCCTCGGCGGTGTCGCCCTTGAGGGCCAGCATCTCGCCGTACGGCCGCAGCAGAGGGACGCCCCACGCCGCGAGACGGTCCAGCGGAGCGACAGCGCGCGCCGTCACCACGTGGACGGGAGTCAGCTTGCCGAGGACCTCTTCGGCGCGGCCTCGGACCACGGTCACATGGTCGAGGCCGAGGAGCTCGACGACCTCGGTGAGGAAGGTCGTGCGCCGCAGCAGCGGCTCCAGGAGCGTGATCTTCAGGTCGGGCCGTACCAGGGCCAGCGGGATACCGGGCAGGCCGGCACCGGAGCCCACGTCGCACACGGTGACGCCCTCCGGTACGACCTCGGACAGCACGGCGCAGTTCAGGATGTGCCGCTCCCACAGCCGGGGAACTTCCCGGGGACCGATGAGACCACGCTGCACCCCCGCGTCGGCCAGCAGCTCCGCGTATCGGACCGCGTCCGTGTAGCGCTCGCCGAATACCGCTCGGGCCTGTTCAGGAGCCGGGGGAAGCTCTGCTGCCTCCGTCACGTGGACCGTCCTTCCGTACCGCGCTACCGCGTTGGGTGGCTGACTATCAGGCTGACAAAGATCGGCCCCGCCTGCGAACAGACGGGGCCGTAGAGCAACGTACCGCTCAGGCAGGGAGCACGACGACGAAGCGCTGCGGCTCCTCGCCCTCGGACTCGCTGCGCAGGCCGGCGGCCTTGACCGCGTCGTGGACGACCTTGCGCTCGAAGGGCGTCATCGGGTCGAGCTTGACCGGCTCGCCGTTGCTCTTCACCTCGGCCGCGGTCTTGGCGCCCAGCTCGGAGAGCTCCGCACGCTTCTTCGCCCGGTAACCGGCGATGTCCAGCATGAGGCGGCTGCGGTCCCCGGTCTCCCGGTGGACCGCCAGGCGGGTCAGCTCCTGGAGGGCCTCGAGGACCTCACCGTCACGGCCGACCAGCTTCTGCAGGTCGCGGGTGGACGCGTCGCTGACGATCGAGACGGCGGCGCGGTCGGCCTCGACGTCCATGTCGATGTCGCCGTCGAGGTCGGCGATGTCGAGCAGACCCTCGAGGTAGTCCGCCGCAATCTCGCCTTCCTGCTCGAGGCGAGTCAGGGTGTCGCTGCCCTCAGGAGCGGCGGAGGTGGTGCCTTCCGTCACGGGATGGACTCCTTCTTACTTCTTGGACGGGGACTTGGGCCGCTGCGGGCCCTTGCGCTGTCCGGACTTGGCTTTGCTGCGGGCAGGGGTGCCGGAAGCGGGCTTGCCACCGGCCGGCTTGGCCTCGGGCTTGGCGTCTCCCGCCTCGTCCTTCTTCTCGAGGGACGTGGGCTCTGGCGCGTCGGACTCGTCCTTGGCCGCGCCCTGGGCGGTGCCGTGCTGGCGCTGCGACTTGGACTGGCGCTTGGGCTGCTGCCGCTTCGGCGCACCGCCCGTCGTCTGAGTCCCGTCCTCGTCCTCGGTCAGGGTGCCGGCCGTGCTCTTGATGACCGTTCCGTCGGCCTGGGCGGCGAGGTTCACCTTGGTCAGGCCGTTGATGAACTTGCGCTCGAACTCGTTGCGCTCGCGCCCCTTGGCGACGATCGCCTTGACGACGGCGCGCTCGCGGCGGTTACGCGTCTTCTCGGAGTGCGAGACGTGCTTGAGCAGGCGCTCCAGGAACGCGGCCTGCGCCTTGCTGCCCGGGGTCGGGTTCTGGCGGATGACGTACATCTGCTGGCCCATGGTCCACACGTTGGTGGTCAGCCAGTAGACGAGAACACCGACCGGGAAGTTGATGCCGAAGACGGCGAACATGACCGGGAAGACGTACATCAGCATCTTCTGCTGCTGCATGAACGGCGTCTTGACCGTCATGTCGACGTTCTTCGTCATCAGCTGGCGCTGCGTGTAGAACTGCGACGCCGACATCAGGACGATCATGATCGCGGTGACGACGCGGACGTCGGTCAGCGAGGCACCGAGCGAGGCGACCTTGTCGGCACTGTCGGTGAACTTGGCCGCGAGCGGAGCGCCGAAGATGTGCGCCTTACGCGCGCTCGCGAGCAGATCGTCGTTGATGACGCCGATCGTGGTGCCCGTCGCGATGCCGTTGAGCACGTGGTACAGGGCGAAGAAGAACGGCGACTGCGCCAGGATGGGAAGGCACGAGGAGAGCGGGTTGGTACCCGTCTCCTTGTACAGCTTCATCATCTCTTCGGACTGGCGCTGCTTGTCGTTCTTGTAGCGCTCCTGGATCTTCTTCATCTCGGGCTGCAGCGTCTGCATCGCCCGAGTGGCCTTGATCTGCTTCACAAAGAGCGGGATCAGGCAGATACGGATCAGGATCACCAGGGACACGATGGACAGGCCCCAGGCCCAGCCCGTGTCAGGGCCGAAGATCGCCCCGTACAACGAGTGGAACTGGACGATGACCCAAGAAACTGGTGTCGTGATGAAGCTGAAAAAACCGGCAATCGTGTCCACTAATCAGGCTCCTTGAGCATGGGACGGGGTCTCGGCGGCGGGGCTCGAGGGGCTGGTGTGGCCACACTCTGAAGGCGCGCCGGCGGCGGAAGGCCCGCCCTTGCGTTCGCGCCAGGCGTTACGCAGCATTTCGTGCCACCGCGGACGCTTGCGCGGCGGAACGTGGTCGACACCGCCGAGCGACCACGGGTTGCACCGGAGGATGCGCCAGGCGGTGAGAGCTGTTCCCTTGATCGCACCGTGACGGTCGATCGCTGTGAAGCCGTAGTGGGAACACGACGGGTAGTACTTGCACACAGGCCCCAGCAGAGGGCTGATGGTCCACTGGTAGAGCTTGATCAAGGCAAGCAGCGGGTATTTCATCGCGCGCCCCCTCCCAGCAGCCGCTGAAGGGCGGCATCCAGGTCTCGGGCCAGCTGTGCATGGTCGGCGTCACCCGCGCCGGGCAACGCACGTACGACTACCAGGCTACCGGGGGACAACAGTGCGAGTCGGTCGCGCATGAGGTGGCGAAGCCTGCGCTTCACCGCGTTACGTACGACAGCTCCACCGACTGCCTTGCTCACGACGAAACCCGCACGCGTCGGGGGAACGCTCTCCCCAGGCGCGTGCGGGTCCGTTGCACCGCTACGTAGATGGACGACGAGGAGCGGGCGACCAGCCCGGCGTCCTCGGCGTACCGCGGTCGCGAAGTCTTCGCGCCGCCTCAGCCGATTCTCGGTAGGCAGCACGTCATGACCTGTACGCGATCAGGCGGACAGGCTTGCGCGACCCTTGCCACGGCGGTTCGCGAGAATCGCGCGGCCGGCACGGGTGCGCATCCGCAGGCGGAAGCCGTGGGTCTTGGCGCGACGACGGTTGTTCGGCTGGAAGGTGCGCTTGCTCACTCGGGGGCTCCAGAAATGATCGTGTAGTGGCGGGACATCGCCTGGCTGTCACCGTGCGCCCACGAGAAGCTCGCGTATACGCACCGAGTGCACCGCTTCACAATCACAGATCGTGATCTTTGCCCATCGGAGGCAGGCGGCAGCAGCCATCGACAACTCGACCTGGTCACGGTACGCGCGGCTACGCCATCCGGTCAAACCGGCATCGGGTGAGGGACACTGTGCACAGCCTGTGGACAACAACTTGAACCGCACCGCTTGCCCTGACTACCGTGGCTGAACTCCGATTCGTTCCCTTCTCACCGCCCCACCCCGATTTTCTTCCGACCCGTCCCAGAACCACACCTTCGTGGGACCTGCGAGAGAGCGTGCCCTGTGGCTGACGTACCTGCCGATCTTGCCGCAGTGTGGCCACGAGTTCTGGAGCAGCTCCTCGGGGAGGGCCGTGGGCAGGGCGTTGAGACGAAGGACGAGCACTGGATCCGGCGCTGCCAGCCTCTCGCGCTGGTCGCCGACACCGCGCTGCTCGCCGTGCCGAACGAGTTCGCGAAGGGCGTACTCGAGGGTCGGCTCGCGCCGGTCGTGGCCGAAACGCTGAGCCGCGAGTGCGGCCGCCCGATCCGGATCGCGATCACGGTCGACGACTCCGTCGGGGAACAGCCCGCCCCGCCCGCACCCCCCGTACAGCAGCACCGCTACGAAGAGTCCGAGCTGCCGTCGCCCCAGGGCCAGAGCCAGCCCCAGAACCAGCCCCATGAGCCGTACGACCCGTACGGTCGCCGCGCGGACGACCATGGGCAGGGCCCCCGCGGTGATCAGCCCCAGGGCCCCCGCGCCGACCAGCTCCCGACCGCCCGCCCCGCGTACCCGGACTACCAGCGTCCGGAGCCGGGCGCCTGGCCGCGATCGCAGGACGAGTACAGCTGGCAGCAGCCGCGGCTCGGCTTCCCGGAGCGCGACCCGTACGCGAACCCGCCCCAGCAGCCGCAGCACGACTACCGGCAGCAGGAACGCTCCCCGTACGAGCAGCAGAACGAGCGCTCTCCTTATGAGCAGCAGCAGGAACGCTCTCCTTATGAGCAGCAGGAGCGGTCGCCCTACGACCAGCAGTCGGACCGGACGGGATACGACCAGCAGTCGGACCGCAACGGTTACGACCAGCAGGTCGAACGCTCCGGATACGAGCAGCAGTCCGAGCGGTCGTCGTACGAGCAGATGTCCGACCGTCAGGGGCGGCACGGCCGGCACGAGCGCCGTGACCTCAACGAAGGTCCCATGGGCGGCCGCCCCGGGCAGGACGGCGGGCGCACCCGCGGTGTCCCCAGTGGTGCCCCCGGACCGCTCGCCGCGCAGCCCGCGCCCGCGACGGGTCCCGGCGAGCCGACGGCGCGACTGAACCCGAAGTACCTCTTCGACACCTTCGTCATCGGTGCCTCGAACCGTTTCGCCCACGCTGCCGCGGTCGCCGTGGCAGAGGCGCCGGCGAAGGCGTACAACCCCCTCTTCATCTATGGGGAGTCGGGGCTCGGCAAGACCCACCTGCTGCACGCGATCGGGCACTACGCGCGCAGCCTGTACCCGGGCACGCGTGTGCGTTACGTGAGCTCGGAGGAGTTCACGAACGAGTTCATCAACTCGATCCGCGACGGCAAGGGCGACAGCTTCCGCAAGCGGTACCGCGAGATGGACATCCTTCTTGTCGACGACATCCAGTTCCTCGCGGACAAGGAGTCGACGCAGGAGGAGTTCTTCCACACCTTCAACACGCTCCACAACGCGAACAAGCAGATCGTGCTCTCCAGTGACCGGCCGCCCAAGCAGCTGGTGACCCTGGAGGACCGGCTGCGCAACCGCTTCGAGTGGGGTCTGATCACCGACGTCCAGCCGCCCGAGCTGGAGACCCGAATCGCCATCCTTCGTAAGAAGGCGGTGCAGGAGCAGCTGAACGCTCCGCCGGAGGTCCTCGAGTTCATCGCGTCCCGCATCTCGCGCAACATCCGCGAGCTGGAGGGGGCGCTGATCCGGGTCACGGCGTTCGCGTCGCTGAACCGGCAGCCGGTGGACCTCGGTCTGACGGAGATCGTCCTCAAGGACCTGATCCCCGGCGGCGAGGACTCGGCCCCCGAGATCACGGCGACGGCGATCATGGCGGCGACGGCCGACTACTTCGGCCTGACGGTGGAGGACCTGTGCGGATCGTCGCGCAGCCGCGTCCTGGTGACGGCACGCCAGATCGCGATGTACCTGTGCCGTGAGCTCACCGACCTGTCCCTGCCGAAGATCGGTGCGCAGTTCGGCGGCCGCGACCACACGACCGTCATGCACGCGGACCGCAAGATCCGCGCGCTGATGGCCGAGCGACGGTCCATCTACAACCAGGTCACCGAGCTCACCAACCGCATCAAGAACGGCTGACAGCAGCCTTCAGACCTCTCTGTACGCCGTCGAAGGGCGCCCCGGGACACCTCCTGGGGCGCCCTTCTTTGTTGCGGCAGACGGCGTGACCGGACTCGGTGTTCGATTCCTGTCCTCGGTTACGGGTGTTCTCCACAGATGTGCGGACTTTCTTGCGTCCACACCCTGGGGACTGCCAAGTTGTCCAGACTGTGTCCACAGGGCCCCACGCTGAATGACCATCAGACCAGGTCAGACGGCTGTGGATTCGTGGACAAAAGATCTCCACAGGCTGTGGACAAGATCTTCCTCCACAGGGTGTGGGTTTCGTTGTCCACCGTCGACCCACAGGTCAGCGGCCCTTGTGCACAGCTGCAGGCGCCTTCTCCACACGGCTGTCCACTGTTCGGCAACGCAACGTGCAAAATCACCGTGCCGAGTGAAAGGCGTCACATCAAGGGGTGTGGTTGGGCTGTGGGGAACCGGGGTAAAGCTGGGGACAGCCCTGGGGAGAAGTCGCCCCGGCCTGTGTATCGGGTGTGCAGAACTTTTCCCCGTCCACAGAGAACCCCGGTTGTCCACCGCTCGCGCCCACAGGCCCGGTGGACAAAAAACCGACTCTGACCTGCGAAAAGGCAGTTATCCACGGTTTCCACAGCCCCTACTACTACTCCCAACTAGAGAGAGCTGGGAATCAGGATTGAAGTGGGGGCTGTGCACAACTCGAGGTCCGGTGCTCGACAGCGGGTCGGCACGACTTGACCCCGAGCGGCAACGACTGTCAGCGCCGTACGTCAGACTGTTCCCCGGTGTCCTTCCCATGTGGCGGCTGAGCGACACCGAGTCACACGACGACGACCGAAGACCAACGCAGGGCGAGAGCAGCCAGCAACAGCAGGAGGCGGCTTACGGTGAAGATCCGGGTGGAACGCGACGTACTCGCGGAGGCAGTGGCCTGGGCGGCGCGCAGCCTCCCGGCCCGACCGCCTGCGCCGGTCCTCGCGGGCCTTCTCCTGAAGGCCGAGGAGGGCGCACTGAGCCTGTCGAGCTTCGACTACGAGGTCTCGGCGCGGGTCTCGGTCGACGCGGAGATCGACGAGGAGGGCACCGTCCTCGTCTCGGGCCGGCTCCTGGCGGACATCTGCCGTGCCCTGCCGAACCGTCCGGTGGAGATTTCCACAGACGGTGTACGAGCGACCGTGGTCTGCGGCTCCTCGCGATTCACACTCCACACCCTGCCTGTGGAGGAGTACCCGGCACTGCCGCAGATGCCGACCGCGACGGGCACCGTCCCCGGTGAGGTCTTCGCCTCCGCCGCGGCCCAGGTCGCCATCGCCGCCGGCCGTGACGACACCCTGCCGGTGCTCACGGGTGTGCGCATCGAGATCGAGGGCGACACGGTCACCCTCGCCTCCACCGACCGCTACCGCTTCGCGGTCCGCGAGTTCCTGTGGAAGCCGGAGGACCCCGAGGCGTCCGCGGTCGCCCTGGTGCCCGCCAAGACGCTCCTGGACACCGCCAAGGCGCTCACGAGCGGTGACACGGTCACCCTGGCCCTGTCGGGCTCCGGCGCCGGTGAGGGTCTCATCGGCTTCGAGGGCGCGGGCCGCCGTACGACGACGCGTCTGCTCGAGGGCGACCTGCCGAAGTACCGCACCCTGTTCCCGACGGAGTTCAACTCCGTGGCCGTGATCGAGACCGCCCCCTTCGTGGAGGCCGTCAAGCGTGTGGCCCTCGTCGCCGAGCGGAACACCCCGGTGCGGCTCAGCTTCGAGCAGGGCGTGCTGATCCTGGAGGCCGGCTCCAGCGACGACGCACAGGCTGTGGAAAGGGTCGACGCCCAGCTGGACGGCGACGACATCTCGATCGCCTTCAACCCGACGTTCCTCCTGGACGGTCTGAGCGCGATCGACTCCCCGGTCGCCCAGCTCTCCTTCACGACCTCCACGAAGCCGGCGCTGCTCAGCGGCAGGCCCGCCGTGGACGCCGAGGCGGACGACGCGTACAAGTACCTGATCATGCCGGTGCGGCTGTCGGGCTGACGCTCCACAGGGCATGGCCGCCGGGCGTTCGCCTGAGCGGCCATGCCCACAGGTGGGCGTGAGCTCCCCCTCTGCCCGAAAGGCGTGGGTGGTACCCCCAGGTTTAGGCTCGGAACACAGGTGCGGGAGTGCCTCACGCACCACCTCACGCCCCGTCGCAACTTAAGGAACCACCTGATGGAGCTCGGTCTCGTCGGTCTCGGCAAGATGGGCGGCAACATGCGCGAGCGCATCCGCCGCGCAGGCCACACCGTCATCGGATACGACCGCAATCCGGACCTCGCGGACGTCCACAGCCTCGGAGAGCTTGTGGGCAAGCTCAAGGCCCCGCGTGTGGTGTGGGTGATGGTCCCCGCCGGCGGCGCGACCCAGGCCACCGTCGACGAGCTCGCCGAACTCCTCGAGCCGGGCGACGTCGTCGTGGACGGCGGCAACTCGCGCTGGACCGACGACGAGAAGCACGCCGTCGAGCTGGGCATCAAGGGCATCGGCTTCGTCGACTGCGGCGTCTCCGGGGGTGTCTGGGGTCTGGAGAACGGCTACGCCCTGATGTACGGCGGCACCAAGGAGCACGTCGCCAAGGTCCAGCCGATCTTCGACGCCCTCAAGCCGGAGGGCGAGTTCGGCGCCGTACACGCGGGCAAGGTCGGCGCGGGCCACTTCGCGAAGATGGTCCACAACGGCATCGAGTACGCCATGATGCAGGCCTACGCCGAGGGCTGGGAGCTCCTGGAGAAGGTCGACTCCGTCACCGATGTGCGGGAGGTCTTCCGCTCCTGGCAGGAGGGCACGGTCATCCGTTCCTGGCTGCTCGACCTGGCGGTCAACGCTCTGGACGACGACGAGCACCTGGAGAAGCTGCGCGGCTTCGCCGCCGACTCCGGTGAGGGCCGCTGGACGGTCGAGGCGGCCATCGACAACGCGGTGCCGCTGCCCGCGATCACCGCGTCCCTGTTCGCGCGCTTCGCCTCGCGCCAGGACGACTCGCCGCAGATGAAGATGATCGCCGCGCTGCGCAATCAGTTCGGCGGCCACGCAGTCGAGAAGAAGTAGCGCACAAAGCGAACCCACGAAGCGAACGCACAACGCATCGCGAAGCTCCACGAAGAAACAGTCCACACCCGCTCCACACCTTGGGGGAGGTCGGCGAACGACCATGCACGTGACGCATCTGTCGCTGGCCGACTTCCGCTCGTACGCCCGGGTCGAGGTCCCTCTCGATCCGGGCGTCACCGCGTTCGTGGGCCCGAACGGGCAGGGCAAGACCAACCTCGTCGAGGCCGTCGGCTATCTCGCCACCCTCGGCAGTCACCGGGTCTCCTCGGACGCGCCGCTGGTCCGCATGGGCGCCGAGCGCGCCGTCATACGGGCCGCGGTCCGGCAGGGCGAGCGCCAGCAGCTCATCGAGCTCGAACTCAACCCGGGCAAGGCGAACCGCGCCAGGATCAACCGGTCCTCGCAGGTCAGACCCCGTGACGTGCTCGGCATCGTGCGCACGGTCCTGTTCGCGCCGGAGGACCTCGCGCTCGTCAAGGGCGACCCCGGCGAGCGCCGCCGCTTCCTCGACGAGCTGATCACGGCCCGCTCCCCGCGCATGGCCGGTGTCCGGTCCGACTACGACCGCGTACTCAAGCAGCGCAACACGCTCCTCAAGTCGGCCGCGCTCGCCCGCAGGCACGGCGGACGGTCCATGGACCTGTCGACCCTCGACGTGTGGGACCAACACCTCGCGCGCGTGGGCGCCGAGCTGCTCGCGCAGCGATTCGACCTGATCGCCACGCTCCAGCCGCTCGCCGACAAGGCGTACGAACAGCTGGCGCCCGGCGGCGGGCCGCTCGCCCTCGAATACAAGCCGTCCTCGCCCGAAATCGACGGCCACGCGCGCGAAGAGCTCTACGAGCAGCTGATGGCCGCCCTCGAAGCGGCCCGCAAACAGGAGATCGAGCGGGGCGTCACCCTCGTCGGACCGCACCGCGACGACCTGGTCCTCAAGCTCGGCCAGCTGCCGGCGAAGGGGTACGCCAGCCATGGCGAGTCCTGGTCGTACGCGCTGGCGCTGCGCCTGGCCTCGTACGACCTGCTGCGGGCCGAGGGGAACGAGCCGGTGCTCGTGCTCGACGACGTCTTCGCGGAGCTCGACGCGCGACGCAGGGAGCGCCTCGCCGAGCTGGTCGCCCCCGGCGAGCAGGTCCTGGTGACGGCCGCGGTGGACGACGACGTGCCGGGCATCCTGGCGGGCACGCGGTACGCGGTGTCCGACGGCACGGTGGAGCGGATATGAGCGAGAACACATCCGGCGACGTCCCGCCGAAGGCCCCCGAGCCGTCCGGCGTCGACCTCGCGCGCGTGGCCCTGCGCGCCGCGAAGGAACAGGCACGCGCGCGTGGAGTGGCCGACCAGCAGAAGAAGCAGGCCCGGCGCGGTGGCGGACTGAGGTCCGGGGCGCGTGCCGACGGCCGCGACCCGGTCGCGTTCGGCGCGGCGATCAACCGGCTGATCACCGAGCGTGGCTGGGAGGCGCCGGCCGCCGTCGGCGGTGTCATGGGCCGCTGGCCGGAGATCGTGGGCGAGGACCTCGCCAAGCACTCCGAGCCCCTGAAGTACGACGAGGACGAGCGCGTCCTGACCGTCCAGTGCGACTCGACGGCCTGGGCGATGCAGCTGCGGTACCTGGCTCCGACGCTGGTGGCGCGGCTCAACGAGGACCTCGGGCACGGCACCGTACGGCTCCTGAAGATCCTTGGGCCCAACGGTCCCGCCCGCCGCTTCGGCCCCCTGCGCGCCCCCGGAAGCAAGGGCCCCGGCGACACCTACGGGTGAGTCCGCAGAGCCGCCGGCCGGGCGTTGACACCCGGTTGACGCCCGGAAGCGCTGAGTGCCGCTGTGAGCCTCTTGGAGCCCCGGGACGCATATGGGGAGTCGGCAGAGGCCGGTTCAGGGCGGCACATGCGGACTCAGGTACCCGCAAACCCCCATCACTGTCAGCGCTACCGGTAGACTGAGAGTTAATCCCGCCCCACTTGTGGGACGCACCGAGCAACGCTGACTATCGCTGAACGACGCAGCCGCTCCGGCCACCGCCGGGCTTGGCTTGTGCTGTGCCAGAAAGGGCGCTTCGTGGCCGATTCCGGCAACCCCAACGAGAACATCCCGTCCACTGCCGCCGACGCCGTCGGCGAGGCCCCCGCGGAGGCGACTCAGTCCTCCGGCGAGGTGACCTCGGCCTACGACGCGAGCGCCATCACAGTCCTCGAGGGTCTGGACGCGGTCCGCAAGCGGCCCGGCATGTACATCGGCTCGACCGGTGAGCGCGGCCTTCACCACCTGGTGCAGGAGGTCGTCGACAACTCGGTCGACGAGGCGCTGGCCGGCCACGCGGACACGATCGACGTGACGATCCTGCACGACGGCGGTGTGCGCGTCGTGGACAACGGCCGCGGCATCCCGGTGGGCATCGTCCCGTCCGAGGGCAAGCCCGCCCTCGAGGTCGTGCTGACCGTGCTGCACGCGGGCGGCAAGTTCGGCGGCGGCGGCTACGCGGTCTCCGGCGGTCTGCACGGCGTGGGCGTCTCCGTCGTCAACGCGCTGTCCATGAAGGTCGCCGTCGAGGTCAAGACCGACGGCCACCGCTGGACCCAGGACTACAAGCTGGGCGTCCCCACGGCTCCGCTCGCGCAGCACGAGGCCACGGACGAGCACGGCACCTCGGTCACCTTCTGGGCCGACCCGGACATCTTCGAGACCACCGAGTACTCCTTCGAGACGCTGTCGCGACGCTTCCAGGAGATGGCGTTCCTCAACAAGGGTTTGAGGATCACACTCACCGACGAGCGTGAGTCGGCGAAGGCCGTCGCCGGTGCGGACGAGGCGGGCGCCGACGAGAAGCCCGAGGTCAAGGCCGTCGAGTACCACTACGAGGGCGGCATCGTCGACTTCGTGAAGTACCTCAACTCCCGCAAGGGAGACGTGGTGCACCCCTCCGTCATCGACCTGGAGGCCGAGGACAAGGACAAGCTCCTGTCCCTCGAGGTCGCGATGCAGTGGAACAGCAGCTACGCCGAGGGCGTGTACTCCTTCGCCAACATCATCCACACGCACGAGGGCGGTACCCACGAAGAGGGCTTCCGCGCCGCGCTGACCTCGCTGATCAACAAGTACGCGCGCGACAAGAAGCTGCTTCGCGAGAAGGACGACAACCTCACGGGTGACGACATCCGCGAGGGTCTGACGGCGATCATCTCGGTGAAGCTGAGCGAGCCGCAGTTCGAGGGCCAGACCAAGACCAAGCTGGGCAACACCGAGGTGAAGACCTTCGTCCAGAAGGTGGTCTACGAGCACCTGAACGACTGGCTGGACCGCAACCCCGTCGAGGCCGCGGACATCATCCGCAAGGGCATCCAGGCGGCCACCGCGCGCGTGGCGGCCCGCAAGGCCCGCGACCTCACGCGTCGCAAGGGCCTGCTGGAGACGGCGTCGCTGCCAGGCAAGCTCTCCGACTGCCAGTCGAACGATCCCACCAAGTGCGAGATCTTCATCGTCGAGGGTGACTCCGCCGGCGGCTCGGCCAAGTCCGGACGCAACCCGCAGTACCAGGCCATCCTGCCCATCCGAGGCAAGATCCTTAACGTCGAGAAGGCGCGGATCGACAAGATCCTGCAGAACCAGGAGATCCAGGCGCTGATCTCCGCCTTCGGCACCGGAGTCCACGAGGACTTCGACATCGAGAAGCTCCGCTATCACAAGATCATCCTGATGGCGGACGCCGACGTGGACGGCCAGCACATCAACACCCTGCTGCTGACCTTCCTGTTCCGCTTCATGCGCCCCCTCGTCGAGGCCGGCTACGTGTACCTGTCGCGCCCGCCGCTCTACAAGATCAAGTGGGGTCGTGAGGACTTCGAGTACGCGTACTCGGACCGCGAGCGCGACGCCCTGACCGAGCTCGGCCGCCAGCAGGGCAAGCGGATCCGCGAGGACTCGATCCAGCGCTTCAAGGGTCTCGGCGAGATGAACGCCGAGGAGCTGCGCATCACCACGATGGACATCGAGCACCGTGTGCTCGGCAAGGTCACCCTCGACGACGCCGCCCAGGCGGACGACCTGTTCTCCGTCCTGATGGGCGAGGACGTCGAGGCGCGCCGCTCGTTCATCCAGCGCAACGCCAAGGACGTCCGCTTCCTCGACATCTGAGTCGGTCTCAGCTGACCGCGTCAGAAAGGATCTTCACCAGCAATGACCGACGAGAACACTCCCCCCACGCCTGAAGAAGGCGCCGAGATCAGCGTCACGGTCGAAACGGTGCCCGAAGAGGGTGCCCAGCGCATCGAGCCCGTCGGGCTCGAGACCGAGATGCAGCGCTCGTACCTCGACTACGCGATGTCCGTCATCGTGTCGCGTGCCCTGCCCGACGTACGGGACGGCCTCAAGCCCGTCCACCGCCGCGTCCTCTACGCGATGTACGACGGCGGCTACCGGCCCGAGAAGGGCTTCTACAAGTGCGCCCGCGTCGTCGGCGACGTCATGGGCAACTACCACCCGCACGGCGACTCCTCGATCTACGACGCCCTGGTCCGCCTGGCGCAGCCGTGGTCGATGCGTATGCCGCTGGTGGACTCGAACGGAAACTTCGGCTCCCCGGGCAACGACCCCGCGGCCGCCATGCGCTACACCGAGTGCAAGATGGCGCCGCTGTCCATGGAGATGGTCCGTGACATCGACGAGGAGACCGTCGACTTCACGGACAACTACGACGGCCGCTCCCAGGAGCCGACCGTCCTGCCGGCCCGCTTCCCGAACCTGCTGATCAACGGCTCGGCGGGCATCGCGGTCGGTATGGCCACCAACATCCCGCCGCACAACCTGCGCGAGGTCGCCTCCGGCGCCCAGTGGTACCTGGAGAACCCGGAGGCCTCGCACGAGGAGCTCCTGGACGCGCTCATCGAGCGCATCAAGGGCCCGGACTTCCCGACCGGCGCCCTGGTCGTGGGCCGCAAGGGCATCGAGGAGGCGTACCGCACGGGCCGTGGCTCCATCACGATGCGCGCGGTCGTCGAGGTCGAGGAGATCCAGAACCGCCAGTGCCTGGTGGTCACCGAACTCCCCTACCAGGTCAACCCGGACAACCTCGCGCAGAAGATCGCCGACCTGGTGAAGGACGGCCGCGTCGGCGGCATCGCCGACGTCCGCGACGAGACCTCTTCGCGCACCGGCCAGCGCCTCGTCATCGTCCTGAAGCGCGACGCCGTCGCCAAGGTCGTCCTGAACAACCTCTACAAGCACACCGACCTCCAGACGAACTTCGGCGCCAACATGCTGGCGCTCGTCGACGGCGTGCCGCGCACCCTCTCCCTGGACGCCTTCATCCGCCACTGGGTGAGCCACCAGGTCGAGGTCATCGTCCGCCGTACGAAGTTCCGCCTGCGCAAGGCCGAGGAGCGCGCCCACATCCTGCGCGGCCTCCTGAAGGCCCTGGACGCCATCGACGAGGTCATCGCGCTCATCCGGCGCAGTGACACCGTCGAGATCGCCCGCGAGGGCCTGATGAGCCTCCTGGAGATCGACGAGATCCAGGCCAACGCGATCCTCGAGATGCAGCTGCGCCGACTGGCCGCCCTGGAGCGCCAGAAGATCGTCGCCGAGCACGACGAACTGCAGATCAAGATCAACGAGTACAACGCGATCCTGGCCTCGCCGGAGCGCCAGCGCCAGATCATCAGCCAGGAACTCGGTGCGATCGTCGAGAAGTTCGGCGACGACCGGCGCTCCAAGCTGGTGCCCTTCGACGGCGACATGTCCATCGAGGACCTGATCGCCGAAGAGGACATCGTCGTCACGATCTCGCGCGGCGGCTACGTCAAGCGCACCAAGACGGTCGACTACCGCTCGCAGAAGCGCGGCGGCAAGGGCGTACGCGGCACGAAGCTCAAGGAAGACGACATCGTCGACCACTTCTTCGTGTCGACGACGCACCACTGGCTGCTGTTCTTCACGAACAAGGGCCGCGTCTACCGCGCGAAGGCGTACGAGCTCCCGGACGCCGGCCGTGACGCTCGCGGCCAGCACGTGGCCAACCTGCTGGCCTTCCAGCCGGACGAGTCGATCGCCGAGATCCTCGCGATCCGCGACTACGAGGCGGCCCCCTACCTGGTCCTCGCCACAAAGGGCGGTCTCGTGAAGAAGACCCCCCTCAAGGACTACGACTCGCCCCGCTCGGGCGGCGTCATCGCCATCAATCTGCGCGAGACGGAGGACGGCTCCGACGACGAGCTGATCGGCGCCGAGCTGGTCTCCGCCGAGGACGACCTGCTGCTCATCAGCAAGAAGGCGCAGTCCATCCGTTTCACCGCAACGGACGACGCGCTGCGCCCGATGGGCCGTGCCACATCCGGTGTGAAGGGCATGAGTTTCCGCGAGGGCGACCAGCTGCTCTCGATGAATGTCGTCAGGCCGGGTACGTTCGTGTTCACTGCCACCGACGGCGGGTACGCGAAGCGGACCGCCGTCGACGAGTACCGCGTCCAGGGCCGCGGTGGCCTCGGTATCAAGGCCGCCAAGATCGTGGAGGACCGCGGTTCGCTCGTCGGCGCGCTGGTGACCGAGGAGACGGACGAGATCCTCGCCATCACGCTGTCGGGCGGTGTGATTCGTACGCGAGTCAACGAGGTCAGGGAGACGGGCCGTGACACCATGGGCGTCCAACTGATCAACCTGGGCAAGCGCGATGCCGTGGTCGGTATCGCTCGTAACGCCGAGGCCGGTCGCGAGGCGGAGGAGGTCGACGGTGACGTCATCGTCGACGAGGCCGCCGAGGTCGAGACGGCTGTCGAAACGGACGAGGGCACAGAGTCCACGGCCGAGTAGCGCGAGGAGTGAGTCATCGTGAGCGGAGCCACGGGCGCCGGATCGACCGGTACGGAATCGGACGGCGGCCGTGGCCCCGCCACTGACTCGAACGACTCGCACGAGTCTCATGGATCCCAGGGGGGAACTGTGACGGACACCCGAGGTCCGCAGACGCAGCAGTACGCGGCCGAGACGGACGGGGCGCTGCCCGGGGAGAGGCAGCAGCCTTCGCAGCCCTCGCAGCCGTACCACCCGCCGCAGGCCTACCAGGCGGCTCCGCCGGCCGGAGCGGTCCGCAGGCCGCGCACGGGGGCCCGCACGACGCCCCGTACGCGCAAGGCGCGTCTGAGGGTCGCCAAGGCCGATCCGTGGTCGGTGATGAAGGTCAGCTTCCTGCTCTCCATCGCGCTCGGCATCTGCACGGTCGTCGCGGCGGCGGTGCTGTGGATGGTCATGGACGCCATGGGCGTCTTCTCGACCGTGGGCGGCACGATCTCCGAGGCCACGGGCTCGAACGAGTCCAACGGCTTCGACCTCCAGTCGTTCCTGTCGCTGCCGCGCGTCCTGATCTTCACGTCGATCATCGCGGTCATCGACGTCGTCCTGGCGACGGCTCTGGCCACGCTCGGCGCGTTCATCTACAACCTCTCCGCGGGCTTCGTGGGCGGCGTCGAGCTGACCCTCGCCGAGGACGAGTAGCAGTCGAGCAGTAGCCGGGCAGCAGCCGCTTCAGTCGCTGCGACACCTGTGGAGCGCATTCCCTGACGAGGGTGCGCTCCACAGGCGTTTTGGCCGGTGGAGCGGGGTCCCGGCTATCGATTTTGGGACTGGCCGGGTCGTGCGCTAATCTTCAGAGGTCAGCGCGCGGGACACACACCGCAAAGCGCGGCGGGGCTATAGCTCAGTTGGTTAGAGCGCATCCCTGATAAGGATGAGGCCACAGGTTCAAATCCTGTTAGCCCCACCAGTACAAAGACCCCCAACCGATCACGGTTGGGGGTCTTTGGCATCTATGGCTGACATCAGCCAATGAAGCAGATCTGCCGCAGGCTCGAGTGCAGCGGCAGCGGCATCGGCCCTCGCGCCGAGGCTCACACCTTGGGGCCGACGGGGGTGCCATGCCTGATCACGGTTGGTCCGACAGCAGCGATGACGAAGACCCCTTCGAGCGCGGGAAGCCGGATCGGGCCTTTGTGCGGTGGATCCTCTGCGCGGGGTTCGTGATCTGTGTGATCGGCGCGGCGTGGTTCACCTGGGCCTTCGCTCAGCGGAACCCCTAGCCCTCTCGCCGCGCGTGGTGCGCTGTTCGCGAGTGCCGGCCGGAGCGTGGGAGCTGGGGTGAGTAGTGGGTTGATGAAGCAGGGGTTGATGAAGCAGTCCGGCTGAGCCTTCTACGCTTCGGGCCGGGGGCGTCATGGCCGATCGGGACCGGTACGACGACAGCGACTACGTGAGCGCGGTCGAGCAGTCCGAGCGCGTGAATCGGTTCGGCTGGAAAGCGATCGGAGCCGTGACCGGGCTTCTGGGCATCGCCTGATCGGTGTCGTCGTTGTCTGTCTGGCCGCTGTGGTTGACCTGGCGTACGTCGTCGCCAACCCCTAGTACGTCATGAGGTTCGCCGCGGATCTCGCGCCGCTCTGACATCAACGCCCGAGACCAACAGGCACGAACAGCGGCGATCGGCACAGAAGTCCAGCGAACGGCGAGCCGCGTCAGCCCCACACGACAGAAACCCTCAACCCATCGTGGTTGGGGGGTTTGGCGTATTGGGGGTTTTGACGTCTTTGGGCGGGGCGGCGGGGCAGGGCCGTCCTCCGTGGGCGCACGCCGAGAAGACCCTCAGCCTGTGGTGGCCGGGGTCGTGAAAGGTCGAGGGCGCGGGGAGCGCGGTCTAGCGGCTTCTTGCTGCTTGCTGCCTGGTGCCTGCTGCCTTGCTGTCGCGGTCAAGCGGTGGGGCGCTTTGCCTGCGGTTGGTGCCGTCTGGATCTGAAGTGGGGCCGGCAGGTTCGGGGCGTGGCTGCGCTGATGAAGCGCTGCCTGGTTCCGCCGCCGTGGCTCTGCGGTGCCGCGCTGCTGTGGTGCGGGTGGTGCGGGTGGTGCGTTCGTCTGTGGTGCTCGTACTCATGGTCGTGCTCGTGCTCGTACTGGCTGCTGAGCGGCCTGTCGGCTTGGGCCGATGGAACCGTGCTGCCGGACGTTCTCTGCGGTCGTGCCTGCCGGTGGTACCTGTCGCTCTTCCTCACCGGCTGTTCTTGCGGTGGAGCTTTTGCTGCGGAGGGTCTGCCGCGGTTCTTCAGGGCCGGCCGTCTTGCCGTCGCCGCTTTCGTCGCCGCTGCTGTCACTGCTGGTGGAGCTTCGTCTTTACGTACTGCTGTTGCTACGACTGCGAGTGGAGCGCGTTGATTCCTGCCGCGGTCTCTTCGAACTCGCTCCCGGACTCCGTGTCGGCCGGCGGGCGGTGGCGGCAGCTGGGGGAGGAACCGTGGGCCTCGGCGCGGATGCGCTGCTTCATTGTGGGAGGCAGGGATCGTTTGAAGGCCCAGGGTGCCCGGACGGCGGTAGCGGCGGGGGTGCTCACCGCCGCGTTGCGGATGCCCTCCGACTGCTGTACGGGCGTGGCCGCGGCGGCCGGGGACGTGAGACCCATCGCGGTCAGCACCGCGAAGAAGGCGGTGATGAGGACGGTCCACAGCTTGATGACCTTGTTGGTGGCCATGATCCCTCACTTTCGGGTTGGGCGATTTGCGTACTTTCCTCATGATGTGTATGTGGGCTCCGGAGTGGGGGACCGACGCCCGTGGCGCGTCGATGTTCAGATGAACACCACTCGGATGGGGGTAATCGCCACTTAAGGCCCCTGATCACGCTGAATGTCACATTCTGCGAAGAGTGATCGGAGCTCCGTGATCCGGTTCGACTGGTCGTCGGGGTGCGGGAGTTGGGCCTGGGTGCAGGTCACCGATCGGTATCGGTCGGTGTGTATAGTCGGGCGCCAGAGGTCCCCTACGTCAAAGAAAGACGAGGTCGCGCGGTGAAGAAGCTTCTCCTGGTCGCACTGGCCGCCATCGGCGGGCTCCTCGTGTACCGCCAGATCCAGGCGGATCGCGCCGAGCAGGATCTGTGGACGGAGGCGACTGACTCCGTACCCACGGGTTCGTGAGTATCGACGACAGTCTCTTCAAGGCCCCGATCGCATGAGCGGTCGGGGCTTTGTGCTGTTCGGGGTGGGGCCGGGCGTGAGGCCGCCCCGGGTCGTTCATTCGCTTGAGTAAATTGTTTGCTTGCTTTGGTGAATGCCGGTGGGGCGCATGGGGCCCTGGCGGCAGGATGGTCGTCCGGCGATGAGGCGATGGCGGGGGCGACGAAGGGGCGCGTGATGAGTCGGCGCGTAGGGCGGCGCCTGGTGGGGCGTGTGGTGGGGCGCGGGCGTGGACGGCCGGTGTCGGCGCTGTCGGCTCTCGGGGCGGCGATGTGTGCGGTGGCCGTACCGGTCGTGGTGGTGGCGCTGTCCGGGATCGCGGCAGCTCAGGACCCGGCCCCGTACGTCTTCGCACAGGGGGCAAAGACCGTCCAGGGTGCGGTGACCAGTACGGATGCGGTGGAGCTCAAGGCCGGGGGGACGTATCGGAGCTCCATCGAGGCGGGGGTGAAGGGCACCGGGCTCGGCAGTGGGCCGGGCGCGAACGGAGCGGCCGGAACGCGCTATTACCGCGTCGACCTGGACGGCTCCTCCGATACGTACGTCTCGGCGGTGGCGGTGCCGAAGGCCGGGGCGGACGTGAAGGTGGCGTTCAACGACAGCATTTCCGTGACCCTGCAGGATCGGCAGGGCAATCGCTGTGACTCCGAGGTGGCGGCGTTCCGCTCCGCCGAGTACCCGAGGCCGATAGCCGCCACCGCGGAACGGGTCGTACGGGAGGGCGGCGGACGCTGCCAGGACGCGGGCACGTATTACGTGGTCGTCGCGCGCAAGACGGCGCCCGATTCCACGCGGGAGCGCTGGGACCTTGAGTTGAGCGTCTCCTCGGAGCCCGCGCTCAAGTCGCCGCCCGCCACCACCGGGCCCGGGGCCTGGTCGTCGGCTTCGCCGCGGCCGCCCGCCGGAATCCCTTCCGAACGCAGAGGCGGCACGGGCTTCAACGACGCGCAGAGCCTGCGGCAAGGCGTGTGGAAGGACCGGATCCGCCCGGGGCAGACGCTCTTCTACCGGGTGCCGCTGGACTGGGGACAGCAACTCTTCACCGAGGCCGAGCTGGGCACGTCGGCGGGGGACGCGCAGCGTAAGGGCTTCGTGCCGAGCGCACTGAGCGTGGCGCTGTACAACCCTGCGCGGACGCCAGTCACTTCGAAGGACGCATCGTACGGAGGGGAGCCCTCCGTGGCCGCCCTAGACTCCCTGCCTCCGGTCGCCTACGAGAACCGCTATCTGTCGCGCGCGGACGAGGCGGGGGTGCGGTTCGCCGGCTGGTACTACCTGAAGGTCTCCCTCACGCCGGAGATGAAGGGGACTTTCGGGAACAAGGAGTCCGGGCTGACGCTCCGTCTGACGGTCCACGGGGACGCGGCGTCCGCGCCCGCGTACGTGCGGGATCCGGGCGCGTTCCAGGTCACGGACGCGGACCGGGCCGCCGCTGAGAGCGGGTCCGCGCAGGGCGGTGGCTCATCGTTGCCCTCGGCGGGAGGCCAGGGCGGCGGTCTGGGCGGTGGTCAGGCGGGGCAGGGCGGGTCCGGTCGGACGAACCGCATGACGGTCGTCGGGATCGCCGGGATCGGCACGGGGTCCGTGCTGGTGCTGGGGCTCGGCCTTTGGACGTATGTCGCCCGCCGACGGGCACCCGCTGGTTGGTAGGCGAGGCAGGCATCAGGCTGGCTGTCTCAGGGGCCGTCTCAGGCCTGGGTCAGCGCCCAGATGCCCACCGCGAAACTGACCAGGGCAACGAACAGCACCGGGATCGCCACCTTCGCGGGCGGTCCCGGCCGCCGTTTCCGCACCCGGCGATGAGGGGTCGGGTGCGGGGCCGTGCCGCCGGGATTCGGGTGGCCGCCGAGTGGAACCTGAACGCTCTGGGCGGTGTACGTAGAGAGAGAGGCGGGCTGAGCGGGCGCCGGAGCAGGGCTAGGAGCTGGAGCGGCGTAGGAGCGCTGCGTGGCGGGGGTCGTGGCCGGGGTGTGAGGGGAGGGCTCGTGGGGGTGCGTGCCCGTCGGCGGTGCTGGTGGTGGTGCTTGTGGTGCGGTGGGGTGGGGGTGTGGATGGGCGGTGTACTCGGGAGCGTCGGGAGTGGTGGTGGGGGTGATCGGCCGCGGCTCGAGTGGGGTGTGCGCGAGTGGCCGTGCGGGGGGCTGCGCGGGAGGAGGCGGCGGCAGATGGAAACTGCCGGTCTCGGACATGCTGGTGCCGGACGGGCCGACACCGGACGGGGTGGTCCCGGGCGTGACGGTCCCCGACGAAGTGGTCCCGGGCGTGATGCCGCTGTCGCGCGCGCCGGTCTGCGGTGTGGTGGAGGCCGGCCCCGGGGGCGCGGGCGCGGTGGGCCCTGGGACGGAGGCTTCTGCCGGTGGGGCGTCCGGCACCGCGGGTGCATACAGCGGGGGCGGTGGCGGCGCCGGTGTGGGGGGCTCCGGGGGGAGCGCCGGCAGGGCCTCCCCTGGCGCGGGCGCGGGCTTCAGGGTCGTGGACCGGCCGGTCGTGCCGTGGTTCCGCCTCCGGTCGTGTACGAGGCCAGGGGTGACCGCCCGGGAGGTCGTGGTCGGGCCGTTCGGGGCGAACCCCGGCGGGAGCGAGCCGAGTTGGTCGAAGACCTCGACCAGTTCGTCGTCGGGTCCGGGCTCGGGAAGCAGTTCGGAGGCCGCCAGGAGGGCCTTGCGCGCCCCTGTCGCGGTACGGAAGCGCGCTTCGGGGTCAGGCTGCAGGAGACCGGCCACGACGGTCCACAGCGGGCCGGGAATGCCCTGGGGCGCGCCAGGGGTGCCGTGGTCGGTGAAGTGCTCGATCAGTGCCCTGGAGTCCGGCCGGGCGCCCTCGAGCAGATACAGGGCGACGAGACCGACGGCGAACAGGTCTGCCGGGAAGTCCGGCTCACCGCCCATCGCCTGTTCGGGGGCGAAGTAGCCGGGCGTTCCCACCACGTAGTCGGTCTCGGTGAGCCGGGGCTCGCCCTTGCGCATCGCGATGCCGAAGTCGGAGAGGCGTAGATGAGGCCGGGCGGTGCCGGTCGCCTCCAGAAGGATGTTGGCGGGCTTGATGTCGCGGTGCACGACCCCCTCGGCGTGCACCGCGGTGAGGCCGGCCAGGAGCTGATCCAGCAGGAGGCACACGAAGGACGGTGGCAGGGGCCCGTAGTCACCGATCAGATGCGCCAGCGAGCCGCCGGCGACGAGGTCCATGGTGAACAGGACCTTGTCGTCGTCCGCGGCCCAGCTGGCCGGGGCGAGGACGTGGGGGTGGTCGATCCGCAGTGCCTGTTCGCGCACGAAGCGGAGCAGGGTGTGGGCATCACTCTGCAGCAGGACCTTGGCGGCCACATACCTGCGGCGCCGGTGATCCCAGGCGCGCCACACGGCGCCTGTTCCCCCGCGACCGATCGGGTCGGCCAGTTCGTAGCGTCCGGCGAAGACCTCACCCATCGTGGTGCGTCGCTCCCCCCTCGGCCGTCACGACGCGTCCGGCCTCTCGGATGTCCCGCGGCGCAGGACCGGCCGCGGGACGCGCGGCCGGCCCGATGTCGCTACCGTTCGGCCGGGATCAGCTCTGGTGCGCCTGATAGTGGGTTACGGCGTCGGAAGTGCGCCCGGCGCCGTAGACCCGGAGGAACTCTGCCAGTTCCGGGTGGCTCGGGGCGAGGGTGTCCGCCGCATCGATGATGTCCCCGGCCGCGGAGACGGAGCGCAGCAGCGACTGGATCTCGCGGACCACACGCTTGACCGTGGGCGCGCCCGAACTGGTTGTTGTCTGCGCGGTGTTGGTGAGCACCGAGCCCCCCTGTGACTTCTTGATCTCGTCCATACGCTCGGTGGCCTCGGCGGCGCTGACGCTTCCGTCGGCGACCTGACCTGCCAGATCCTGGAGCAGCTGGACACGCTGGACGACGGCCGGGTTGCCTATCTTCGCGCGCTGACCGCTCATCAGCTGGGACAGCATGGGCGCGGACAGGCCGAGAACCCCCGCGAGCCTGGCCTGATTGAGGCCCAGATCATCGATGAGGCGACGGAAGAGCGCCCCCAGTGGCTCTCCGTACCAGTTTCGCTGGAGCTCCCGGGCTCTTGCGGTAGCTTCCTGCTGTGCGGCGTCCATTGCGTCTCCCCATCGCTTCCCCAATACGGCGGTTCGCTGCCGCGAACCACGTGGGGCATCTTACGGAGAGTGGTTGTGGACCGGGAGCCCCAATCCTTTTGCGAGATCCGGGGGGTGACCCGGTACTCTGGTCTGCGATGCGCACCGGATCGCACTTCTTCCGGTTCGACGTGTCGTTTTCGGGGCCTTAGCTCAGTTGGTAGAGCGCTGCCTTTGCAAGGCAGATGTCAGGAGTTCGAATCTCCTAGGCTCCACAGGTTCCACGTGAAACGTGAACGCCGTAGGGCGGGAGGCCACTGGTCTCCCGCCCTACGGCGTTACTGCGCGTTCGAGGCTCAGCCGCGGTCGTCGCGGTCGGTGGCGTCCGCCTCCGCTTCGGCCTGCTTGGCCTGGACCTCGGGGTCGAGGGCGTTCTGGCCGTTGCCGTCCACCGACGACAGGGGGGTGGTGTCCGGGACCTCGGTCGCGGCCGGCGGTTCCACCAGCCAGTCCGGGTTGGCCTGCTTGTCCCACCACTTCCAGGCGGCGTAGGCGCCCCCGGCGAGGATGCCGACGATGAGCAAGCCCTTGGCGACACGTCCGGCCCGGGCCCGCCGTTCGTGCTTGCGGGCGAGCTTCTTGATCTCCTTCGGCGTCACCTGTCCGCGCAGTGCGGCGAGCGCCGCGATACTGCGGGCGGTCGCCTCCTCGCGGACGGGCTGGGCGGCGGCGACGGCCTGCTCGATCCGCGGCTTGGCGTAGACGGCGGCCTGGCGGGCGGCCTTCCGGGTGCGGACGGCTGCCTCCTGCGCGGCCTGGTCGACCTTCGGCGGCACATGGGCGCGGGCCTGTTCGAGATGCGGCGCGAGGTACGTGTCGTACTGGTCGCGGGTTTGTTGCGCAGCCTGCGACACCACGGGCGCAAGCCGCACGCGCGCTTCTTGCGCATACAGTGCGGCCCGGTCCTTGGCCGTCTCGGCGTAGGGCGCCACCACTTCCGCGGCGTGCAGCACGCTGTCCTTCGCCGAGCCGGTCGCGGCGCGCACGCTGTCGATGCGGGTCACGGGATCCTCCTCCTCGGTGGCATACAGGTTTTCACCTTTCCACCCTTTTTCGGATCATGCCTGCCGGACGGCAGTTGGGGCATGCGAGGGCGAGCATTCGGGGTATAAGCCACCTTTGGATGTACCGAGGTACTTCAGGCAATAGCTGATCAATACGGTGCAAGAGGGGCTTGCGGACGACAATGCCACGGATCGTCGTACGACGCGCCTCCTCGGTGGCGACTCGGCCGGAAATTCTGCGGCTGCCGTCGGGCGACGGGTCTGCGGGGGCGTGCGAGGATCGGACCGTCACAGAAGGCAACGGAAGGCAGATCGTGGCTGAGCAGCTGTACGCCACCCTGAAGACCAACCAAGGCGACATCGAAATCCGGCTGCTGCCGAACCACGCGCCCAAGACGGTCAAGAACTTCGTCGAACTCGCTCGGGGCGAGCGGGAGTGGACCAACCCGGAGACGGGTGAGAAGTCCACGGACAAGCTCTACGACGGCACGGTCTTCCACCGGGTGATCAGCGGTTTCATGATTCAGGGCGGTGACCCGCTGGGGAACGGCACGGGTGGTCCGGGCTACCAGTTCGGGGACGAGTTCCACCCCGACCTGGCCTTCGACAAGCCGTACCTGCTGGCCATGGCGAACGCCGGCCCGGGTACCAACGGCTCCCAGTTCTTCATCACGGTGTCGCCGACCGCCTGGCTGACCCGTAAGCACACGATTTTCGGCGAGGTCGTCGACGAGGCCAGCCAGAAGGTCGTGGACACCATCGCGACCACGCAGACCAACCCGCGCACGGACCGTCCGGTCAACGACGTGGTCATCGAGTCGGTCGTCGTCGAGACCCGCTGACGCGAACCGGTCCGACGCGAACCGCTGACGCGAACCGGGCCGACGGGAACCAATTCGCCCCGCTCATCCGTAAGGATGGGCGGGGCCATGCGTTGATCGCGCGCGTTTCGTACGAGGGGATTTCCGATGGATCAGGTGCCGGGCACTCCGCAGGGCCCTCAGGACGCGCAGGGTCCGCCCCGCTGCTACCGGCACCCCGACCGCGAGACCGGGATCCGCTGCACCCGCTGTGACAAGCCCATCTGTCCGGACTGCATGGTCAGCGCCTCGGTCGGCTTCCAGTGCCCGGACTGTGTGCGGGGCGGTTCCGGTACGGGGCAGGGTCCGGCGGCCAGCCGGCCGAAGACGATCACGGGCGGCACGATCGCGGCCGATCCGCACCTGGTCACGAAGATCCTGATCGGGATCAACGTGGCGGTCTTCATCGCGGTCCATGTGTGGGACCGGCTGCTCTCCGACTTCGTTCTGATCGGAGCGTGGCCCCCCGCGCCCTACGTCCCGGACCAGGGCGTGGCCGGCGGCGAGTGGTATCGCCTGGTGACGTCGATGTTCACGCACCAGGAGGTGTGGCACATCGCGTTCAACATGCTGGGCCTTTGGTGGCTCGGCGGCCCGCTGGAGGCGGCGCTCGGCAGGGCCCGCTACATCGCGCTCTACATGGTCTCGGGGCTGGCCGGCAGTGCGCTGACCTACGCGCTCGCGGGGCCGAGCGAACAGTCCCTCGGTGCGTCCGGGGCCGTCTTCGGACTCCTGGGCGCGACCGCGGTGCTGGTACGGCGACTCAACTACGACATGCGCCCCGTCATCGGCCTGCTCGCGCTGAACCTGCTCTTCACGTTCACGTGGGGAAACATCGCCTGGCAGGCCCATGTCGGCGGTCTCGTCGCCGGTGTGGTCGTCGGATACGCGATGGTCCACGCCCCCAGGGAGCGCCGCTCGCTGGTGCAGTACGGGACCTGTGCGCTCGTCCTCGCCGTGGTGGTCGTCACTGTGCTTGTGAGGACGTCCCAGCTCACTTGAGCTCGACCTCTGGCCCACGTTGTCCACAGACGGTGCCGGATCCTGTGCACTCGGTGGGGAACAGGTGTGCCCCTCGTCGCTGACCAGGGTTTCCCCAGCCAGGACAAGGGGCGAACATGTGGGCGAGCTGCGATGCGTCAGTCACACCGGCGTCAACACCCGGCGGGTTATCCACAGATCTTCCGACCTTTTCCCCACTGTGGAAACAGCTGTGGATAACTCAGTGGATAGCTAGGGGCAGAGCTACTTCCACTGCGTGGAAACGCCGAACCCGGCGGCGATGAAGCCGAAGCCCACGACGATGTTCCAGTTGCCGAGCGCGTCCAGCGGCAGGGTGCCGTTGGTCACGTAGAAGACGACGATCCAGGCGAGCCCGATCAGGAACATCGCGAGCATCACCGGGGCTACCCAGCCTCGATTGGTCAGCTTTATGTTCGCCGCCTGCTTCGACGCCGGCGGCGGCGTGTAGTCGGCCTTCTTGCGGATACGTGACTTCGGCACGAGGGTCTCTCCTGTCGATGCGCTGCGTGGCCGCGCAGGGAACGTGGGCTGGCTCCGGGCAGCGTACAAGGGGAATCTGGGCGCTCCCCCGGGCGTCCGTTAGCGTAGTGCTTCCGCGGCGCTGAAGGAGATAAGGGTACGTTGAGCAATTCTGCCGACTCCCAGGGTGAGCCCCCCGGCGGGGGCCGCCCCCATGCGCGCCTGCGGCCTGTGCGGATTCTGACGGTGGCCGTGTTCGCCCTGGCCGGGCTGATCTTCTTCACCAGCTTCAACACCGCCAAGGGCACCAACATCCGCACGGACGCCTCGCTGCTGAAGCTCTCCGATCTGATCCAGGAGCGCAGCCACAAGAACGGCCAGCTCGAGGAGTCCAACGGCGCGATCCGTGATGACGTCGATGCCCTCACCGAGCACGGCGGCGCCGGCACCAAGGCCGAGGACGCCAAGCTGTCCGCCCTGGAGAAGGCGTCCGGCACCAAGAAACTGCGCGGACAGGCCGTCTCGGTCACGCTCGCGGACGCCCCGCCGAACGCCACCGCCAAGCTCCCCGGCTACCCCGAACCCCAGCCGAATGACCTGGTCATCCACCAGCAGGACCTCCAGGCCGTCGTGAACGCCCTGTGGAACGGTGGCGCGCAGGGCATCAAGGTCATGGACCAGCGGCTCATCGCCACCAGCGCCGTGCGCTGCGTCGGCAACACCCTGATCCTCCAGGGCCGCGTCTACTCGCCCCCGTACAAGATCACCGCGGTCGGGGACCCGGAGAAGCTGAAGCAGGCCCTCGCCGCCTCGCCCCAGATTCAGAACTACATGCTCTACGTCAACGCCTACGGGCTCGGCTGGAAAGTCGAGGACGACGGGGCGGTGACTCTTCCCGGTTACTCGGGCACAGTGGATCTCCACTACGCGAAGCCCGTGGAGTAGCCGCCTGGGGGAGCCTGTGTCGGTCCGAGTGGTCGTCAGGACGTTCAGCGAACTGTGCATCACGATCGGCGCCCTGATCGTCCTGTTCGTTGCCTACGTACTGTTCTGGACCGGCGTGAAGGCCGACAGCGCCATGGACCACCAGATCGACACCCTCCAGAACCAGTGGTCCAAGGGATCGGTGGCGGTCGAACAGCCCCGCCCGAGCCCGTCGCCGAGTCAGAGCCAGAGCGACAAGCAGAGCCCAGCTCAGGACCAGGACCAGGAACAGCCGCAGACCCCTGCCCCCTACAAGGACGGCAAGCCGTTCGCCGTCATGTACATCCCGCGGCTCGGTTTCACGTGGAACAAACCGGTGCTCCAGGGGACGGGCGTGGACATCCTCAAGAAGGGCCTCGGCCACTACGCGGGCACGGCGCAGCTCGGGCAGAAGGGGAACTTCTCCGTCGCCGGCCACCGCCGCACCTACGGCGACCCGTTCAAGGACTTCCCCAAGCTGCGTCCCGGTGACGCGGTCGTCCTCACTGACGGTACGACCTGGTTCACGTACCGCATCGACACCAAGCCCTACAAGACGCTGCCCAGCGATGTCGCCGTCATCGACCCGGTGCCGCGCAAGTCCGGATACAAGGAGCCGGGGCGCTATCTGACGCTGACGACGTGCGAGCCGGAGTGGGGTCACAGTCACCGGTTGATCGTCTGGGCACACCTTGACGCCACCCAGCCCGCGGAGGCCGGGAAACCGGAGGCCCTGCGCCGTTAGTCTGTTGCCGTACGGCGACGGAAGGGACGGCATGTACGGCTGGATCTGGCGGCATCTGCCGGGAAACACGTGGATCAGAGCACTGATCTCGCTACTGCTCGTCCTCGTGGTGGTCTACGTGCTGTTCCAGTACGTCTTCCCGTGGGCCGAGCCCCTGCTGCCCTTCAACGATGTGACGGTGAACAACTAGTGGGCGCGAGCAGCCGCATTCTCGTGGTCGACAACTACGACAGCTTCGTCTTCAACCTCGTCCAGTACCTGTACCAGCTGGGCGCGGAGTGCGAAGTGCTGCGCAACGACGAGGTCGAGACACGGCACGCGCAGGACGGCTTCGACGGCGTACTGCTGTCCCCGGGCCCGGGAACCCCCGAACAGGCCGGTGTCTGCGTCGAGATGGTGCGCCACTGCGCGGCGACCGGCGTGCCCGTCTTCGGCGTCTGCCTCGGCATGCAGTCCATGCAGGTCGCGTACGGCGGCGTCGTGGACCGTGCTCCTGAGCTGCTGCACGGCAAGACGTCCCTGGTGCGGCACGAGGGCAAGGGTGTCTTCGCGGGGCTGCCCAACCCGTTCACGGCGACCCGCTATCACTCGCTCGCCGCCGAACCGGACACGGTCCCCGACGAGCTCGAGGTCACCGCGCGCACCGAGGACGGCATCATCATGGGCCTGCGCCACCGTGAACTGCCCGTCGAGGGCGTGCAGTTCCACCCCGAGTCCGTCCTCACGGAACACGGTCACCTGATGCTGGCCAACTGGCTGGCCGCCTGCGGCGACAAGACCGCGGTGGCACGATCGGCCGGGCTCGCCCCGGTCGTGGGCAGGGCCTCGGCGTGACCGCCCTGCGCCCCGAGCGCGAGGGAGCCTCGTACGAGCAGGAACCGTACGAGGCTGCCGGTGCGTTCGAGGCGGCCGTTCAGAGTCTTGACGACCCGCTGAACGATCCCCTGCCCGGGCAGCACCCCTCGCCCTGGTTCCGCGCCCCGGACGCGTCCGAGGAGCCCCAGCCGTACCCTCAGCCCCAGCCGCACGCTCAACAGCCGCTCCAGCCCCAGCCGTCGTCGCCTCAGCCGGAGCAGGAGTGGTACGACCCGCAGGGCTACGCGCAGGACTGGTACGGCGGCGAACAGCAGACCCCGCAGACCCCGCAGACCCCGCAGACCCCGCACACACCACAGCCGCAGGTACAGCAGGCGCCGCAGCCCGCGTACGTGGCGCCCGTCCGCGAGTACGAGGCGAGACCGCCGCGGCCCGTCCCGGACGACGAGACGGTGGCCCTGCGCACCGCGGACACCCGGCGAATAGTCGAACCCGGCGCAGACGCAGACGCGTATGCAGACGTAGACACCGACACCGACACCGACACCGCCTCCGAGTCCGACTCCGGCGCGCCTGGGCGCTCCGCCGCCGAACCCGTGGTGACCGGTGGCCGGGCCGCGCGCAGGAAGGCCGCCAAGCAGGGCGGCAGGCACTCGGCGGCGGCCGCGCAGACCCCGGAGCCCGCCTCCCCGCCGCGCAGCCGCCTGGAGGCGCGCAGGGCGGCGAGGGCGAGCAAGCCCAGTACCGGCGAGGTCGCCAGCCGGGCGATCGGTGAAACGTTCATCACCATCGGCGTGCTGATGCTGCTCTTCGTCACGTATCAGCTGTGGTGGTCGAACATCCGGGCCCACCAGCAGGCGGGCAGCGCGGCGCATCACCTTCAGGACGACTGGGCGAACGGGAAGCGCGAGCCGGACAAGTTCGCGCCCGGCCAGGGCTTCGCGATCATGCACATCCCGAAGCTCGACGTCGTCGTGCCGATCGCCGAGGGCATCAGCAAGACGAAGGTCCTGGACCGCGGCATGGTCGGCCACTACGGCAAGGACAGCATCGAGACGGCGATGCCGGACGCCAAGACCGGCAACTTCGCGGTCGCGGGGCACCGCAACACCCACGGGGAGCCGTTCCGCTACATCAACCGCCTTCAGCCGGGCGATCCGATCGTCGTCGAGACGCAGGACACGTACTACGTGTACAAGATGACGAGCATCCTTCCGCAGACCCCGCCGAGCAACACGACCGTCCTCAATCCGGTCCCGCAGGGATCCGGGTTCACGGCTCCGGGCCGGTACATCACGCTGACCACGTGCACGCCGGAATTCACCAGTACGTATCGAATGATCGTCTGGGGCAAGATGGTCGAGGAACGGCCGCGCAGCAAGGGGAAGCCGGACGCGCTCGTGCAGTAGCGGGGCCGGCAGCAGCAAGTAACAGGCACAGGTTCAGGGACAGGGACGGGGCACAAGCAGTGGCAGCGACGACCGACCACGACGAGCGGGCCGGCGAGGCGCCGCCCGCGCCACGACGCGGCCGTGGCCGCATCGCCGGCGCCGTCAGTCTCTTCGGTGAACTCCTCATCACGGCGGGCCTGGTCCTCGGCCTGTTCGTCGCCTACTCGTTGTGGTGGACGAACGTGGTCGCGGACCGCGCCGCGCACAAGCAGGGCGACAAGGTGCGCGACCAGTGGGCCGACCATGGTCCCGGAGCGCTCGACACCAAGAACGGCATCGGCTTCCTGCACGTGCCGTCGATGAAGAACGGTGAGGTACTCGTCGAGAAGGGCACCTCGTCCAAGATCCTCAACGACGGTGTCGCCGGCTACTACACCGACCCGATCAAGTCCGCGCTGCCGACAGCCGCGAAGGGCAACTTCACGCTCGCCGCGCACCGGGACGGGCACGGGGCGAAGTTCCACAACATCGACAAGATCAAGAAGGGCGACCCGATCGTCTTCGAGTCCAAGGACAAGTGGTACGTCTACAAGGTGTACGACATCCTCCCCGAGACGTCGAAGTACAACGTGAAGGTTCTCGCCCCGGTCCCCAAGGAGTCGGGCGTGAAGAAGCCCGGGCGCTACATCACGCTGACGACGTGCACGCCCGTCTACACGTCCATGTACCGCTATGTGGTGTGGGGCGAGCTGGAGCGGATCGACAAGGTCGACAGCGATCGGACGCCCCCGGCGGAGCTGCGCTGACGGCGCCGTCAGCACCGGTGAAGCGACTCGACCCGCACGTATTCTCCCTCGCACCTAAGCGCGTCCGTGCGTAAGTGCCCCGTCCGTAAGCGCCCCCACGTACGTAAGAACCTCCGCACGTAAGCACCCCCGAACCGCGACCCGAAGAGCCTGCACGTAGCTCCCCGAATCACCACCCGCAGAACCCGCACGAAAGAACCTGCACGAAAGAACTCGCACGAAGAACTCGCACGAAAGAACCCCGGCACCGCGTCTGCGATGCCGGGGTTCTTTCATGACAGGCGGGGGCCTACTGGCCGGTGACGCCTCCGAAGATCCCGCCGCCGCCGTTGTTCCCGCCGCCGCCGTTCTGGCCGGGCGGGACGGTGAGCAGGGTGACCGTGTCGCCCTTGTTCACCGGCGAGTTGGGACCGGGCTGGCTCGTCACGACCGTGGCGTTCGGGTCGTTGGACGAGTTGGGAGCCAGAGCCGGGACGAGACCGAGGTCCGTCAGCTGCTTCTGTACTTCCTTCAGCTTCTTGCCGGCGATGTCACCGGGCACCGTGATCTGCTGGGCAGCCTTGGCGACCTTCAGGACGACCGTGGAGCCGGGCTCGGCCTGGCTGTTGGCGGCGAGGCTCTGCGAGAACACCTTGCCGGGATCGACCGAAGCGTTCTCCTCCTCGGTGCAGGTGCCCTTCAGATCGTTGTCGGCCAGCTGCGCCTTCGCCTCGTCGCACGTCTTGTTGGAGACGTCCGGCACGGTGGAGAGCTTCTTCTGCTTGGCGACAGTCAGGGTGACGGTGCTCCCCTTCTGTACTTCCTTGCCGGGGGTCGGGTCCTGGTCGAGGACCGTGCCCGGAGTCGCGCTGGACTCCTTGGCCTTGGTCTCGACGACGAACTGGTAGTCGTTGCCCTCGAGCTTCGCCGTCGCGTCGTCGACGTTGTCGTCGATGACATTCGGCACCGCGACCTTCGGCGCACCGGTCGACACCGTCACCGTGATGGTGTCGTTCTTGTTGACCTTGGTTCCCGCGGCCGGGCTCTGCGAGCAGATCTGACCCTTGGGGAACTTGTCGCAGGGCTCCTTCTTCGTGGCGTCCAGCTTGAGGTGCGTGTTGTCGGCGGCGAGCCTGGCATCGGGGACCGTCTTGCCGACGAACCTGGGCGCCGCGAACGGAGCGTTGTTCCCGCTCCCCTCGGTGAACCACTTGCCGATCAGGATCGCGCCGACCAGGACGAGGACGCCCGCGAGGACGAGCAGGATCGTCGACGTACGGCTCTTGCCCTGGTTCTGGCGGCGCCGGTCGGGGCGATCGTCGTAGCCGTAGCCGCCGTCGTCCGGATTGACCGGCGGCAGCATCGACGTCTGGCCGCCGCCGTTCTGCGGGTGCAGCATCGCGGTCTGCTGGTCGTCGGGGTGGCCGCCGTAGCCGACGGCGCCCATCGCCGCGGTCGCGGCGACCGGCTGCCCGTCGAGGCACGCTTCTATGTCGGCCCGCATCTCGTCCGCGGACTGGTAGCGGTAGTCCGGGTCCTTGGTGAGGGCCTTGAGGACGATCGCGTCCATCTCGGGGGTGATCTCGGAGTCGAAGACGCTCGGCGGCTGCGGCTCCTCGCGCACGTGCTGGTACGCGACCGCGACCGGGGAGTCGCCCACGAAGGGCGGCCGCACGGTCAGCAGCTCATAGAGGAGACAGCCCGTCGAATAGAGGTCGGACCGCGCGTCGACCTGCTCGCCCTTGGCCTGCTCCGGGGAGAGGTACTGGGCGGTGCCGATCACGGCCGACGTCTGCGTCATCGTCATGCCGGAGTCGCCCATGGCGCGGGCGATGCCGAAGTCCATCACCTTGACCTGGCCGGTCCGCGTCAGCATGACGTTGGCCGGCTTGATGTCACGGTGGACGATGCCCGCGCGGTGCGAGTACTCGAGTGCCTGGAGGATGCCGATGGTCATCTCCATGGCACGCTCGGGCAGCAGCTTGCGCCCGGAGTGCAGCAGCTCACGCAGCGTGGATCCGTCGACGTACTCCATCACGATGTACGGGATGGAGGTCCCGTCGATGTAGTCCTCACCGGTGTCGTACACGGCGACGATCGCGGGATGGTTGAGCGAGGCGGCCGACTGGGCCTCCCGGCGGAACCGGGCCTGGAACGACGGGTCGCGCGCGAGGTCGGCGCGTAGCGTCTTCACCGCCACGGTGCGACCGAGCCGGGTGTCATGGGCGAGATAGACCTCCGCCATGCCACCACGGCCGAGCACCTGGCCCAGCTCGTACCGGCCGCCGAGGCGACGCGGCTCTTCCATGGTTACCTACCAGCCCTCTCCGTCGGTCCCGACCGTCACCCGTGCGGGGTCGGGCGGTGTGCTGTCCGGGCATACCGTACCCGGCCTGTCGTGCCTGACCTGCCCGAGACCGTCACCCGATACAGGACCGGTATCGCAACGTGCACCGTTGTGAAGGAGACGTGATCGGGGTCACTTTTTGGCGAGCACCGCTTCCATCACGCTCTTCGCGATCGGCGCGGCCAGACCGCCACCGGAGATGTCGTCACGGTTCGCGCTGCCGTCCTCGACGACCACGGCCACGGCGACCGGCGAGCTGCCGTCCTTGGCCTTCGCGTACGACAGGAACCACGCGTACGGCTTCTCACTGTTGTTGAGGCCGTGCTGGGCGGTACCCGTCTTGCCGCCGACCGTGTAGCCGGGGATCTGCGCGTTCGTGCCGGTGCCCTCGCTGACGACCGTCTCCATCATCGACTGAAGGATCTGGGCGTTCTTCTCCGACAGCGGCCGGCTCATCTCCTTCGGCGTGTGCTGCTCGATGGTGTCGAGGTTCGGCGCCTGGAGCTCGCTGACCATGTACGGCTCCATGAGAGAGCCGCCGTTGGCGACCGCGGAGGCCACCATGGCCATCTGCAGCGGCGTGGCCGCGGTGTTGTACTGACCGATCGACGAGAGCGCCGTCTGCGACTTGTTCATCTTGCTGGAGAACACGGACGAGTTCGAACGGACCGGGGTGAACTGCTCCTTGTTGAAGCCGAACTTCTCCGCGGTCTCCAGCATCTTGTCGTTGCCGAGGTCCGCGCCGACCTTGCCGAAGACGGTGTTGCAGGAGTAGCGCAGCGCCACGCGCAGCGTCGCGTCCTTGCAGGGGATGTTGCCCTCGTTCTTCAGCGGCGTCGTGGTGCCCGGCATGATCCACGGCAGCGGCGTATCGGTCTTCTCGTCGGCGCCGTTGTAGAGGTTGTGCTCCAGCGCGGCCGCCGCCGTCACGATCTTGAAGGTCGAGCCGGGCGGGTACGTCTCGCGCAGCGCGCGGTTCGTGAGCGGCTTGTCCTTGTTCTTGTCGAGCTTGCCGAACGTGTCGCCGTCCTTCTGCAGGATCCCGGCGAACGACGACGGGTCGTACGACGGCGTCGACGCCATCGCGAGGATCGCACCGGTCTTCGGGTCGATCGCGACGGCGGCACCCTTGCCCCGGTTCTTCAGACCGTCGTACGCGGCCTTCTGCGCGGCGGCGTTGAGGGTGGTGACGACGTTGCCACCCTCCTTCTTCTTGCCGGTGATCATGTCGAGGGTGCGGCGGAAGAACAGCCGGTCGTCGTTGCCGGTGAGGATGCCGTCCTCGATGGACTCGATCTGGCTCGCGCCGACCAGCTGCGAGGCGTAACCCGTGACGGGCGACCACATGGGCCCGTCCTTCCAGGTCCGCTTGTACTTGAGGTCGGTGCCGTCCGTCGCCACGGAACCCGTGATCGACTTGCCGTCGACGATGATGTCGCCGCGCGGCTGCGCGTACCGCTCGATGGCGACGCGCGGGTTCTGCTTGTCGGACTGCAGCTTGTCGGCCTGGGCGTACTGGAGCCAGTTGTCGCGGATCAGCAGGGCGAGGACGAGGAGCCCGCAGAAGATCGCGATCCGGCGCAGGGGCTTGTTCACGGTCGGACCACCTGGGTCATCTCGGCGTCGGGGCTGGGGGCGGGGGCCGGCGCCGGACGGCGCGCGGTATCGCTGATCCGGATCAGAATGCCGATCAGCGCCCAGTTCGCGATCACGGAGGAACCGCCGTACGCGAGGAACGGCATGGTCATACCGGTCAGCGGGATGAGGCCCATGACACCGCCGGCGACGACGAACACCTGGATCGCGAACGCGCCGGACAGACCGGCCGCGAGCAGCTTGCCGAACGGGTCACGGGCCGCGAGCGCCGTACGCAGACCGCGCTCGGCGATCAGCCCGTACATCAGCAGGATCGCCATGATGCCCGCGAGGCCGAGCTCCTCGCCGAACGTGGCGAGGACGAAGTCGGAGTTCGCGGCGAACTTGATCAGGTCGGAGTGGCCCTGGCCGAGGCCCGTGCCGAGCACGCCACCGGAGCCGAACGCCCACAGGGCCTGCATCGCCTGCTCGGAGTGACCGGAGACGCCCTGCCTGCTCAGCATGTACTCGTGCATCGGGTCGAGCCACGCCTGGACTCGGCTCTGCACGTGCGGCTCGAACGAGGCGACACCGACCGCGCCGACCGCCGACATCAGCAGACCGAACACGATCCAGCTGGTGCGCTCCGTGGCGACGTACAGCATCACGACGAACATGCCGAAGAACAGCAGCGACGTACCGAGGTCCGTCTCGAAGACCAGGATCAGGATCGACATCACCCAGACGACGATGATCGGTCCGAGGTCACGGCCACGCGGCAGGTACAGGCCCATGAAACGGCGGCTGGCCAGCGCGAGCGCGTCCCGCTTCACCATCAGGTAGCCCGCGAAGAACACCGCGATGACGATCTTCGCGAACTCACCGGGCTGGATGGAGAACCCGCCGATGCTGATCCAGATCTTCGCGCCGAACACGTTCATACCGAGACCCGGCACGAGCGGCAGCAGCAGCAGGATCAGCGCGCCCACCATGGAGATGTAGGTGTAGCGCTGCAGGATGCGGTGGTCCTTGAGCAGCATGAGCACGCCCACGAACAGGGCGATGCCGATCGCGGAGTACATCAGCTGGTTCGGCGCGTCCGGGCTGAACGACCCGTACTGCGCCTTGGCCAGCTGCTGCAGGCGCTCCGACTGGTCCAGGCGCCAGATGATGACCAGACCCATGCCGTTGAGCAGGGTCGCGATCGGCAGGAGCAGCGGATCGGCGTACGGCGCGAACCGGCGTACGACGATGTGCGCGACGCCCGCGAGCAGGCCGAGGCCCAGGCCGTAGCCCAGGAGCCCGGCGGGCAGCGAGCCGTCGATCGCCAGGCCCACGTTCGCGTACGCGAAAACGGGGATGACGACGGCGAACGCGAGGAGCGCGAGCTCGGTGTTGCGCCGGCTCGGCGCACCGATCGCGCCGATGGTCGACGTGTGTGTAGTGCTACTGCTCATGGCGTGCAAAGGCCCCCAACGGCTGCTTACTGCTTACCGCACAGCGGGACCAGCTTCTGCTCATCCTCCGAGAGGCTGGGGCCAGGTGTGGGCGTCGGTGCGGTCTTGGACTTGGCCGTTCCGGACGGCGTGGGTGTCGGACTCGGCGCTGTCTTCGCCGAGGCGCGTGACGTGGTGAAAGACGTCTTGGTGGCGCCTGTGGTGCCACCCGCCTCGCCCTCGCCGGTCTTCGCGTTCTGCTCGTTCTCCGCCTGGCGGCGCTCGGCGTCCTTCTTGCAGGCCGAAGCCTGCACCGACAGCTCGCCGATCTTGTCCTTGGCGTCACCGAAGCTGCCCTCGGTGATCGTCGCCTCGACCTGCTTGCGCTGGTAGGGCGGCAGGTACTTGAGTTCGATCTCGGGGTGGTCCGTCTCGACCTTCGACAGACTCACCCACGCCAGGTCCTGGCTGATGCCGCGGTACAGCGCGACATGCGACTCGTTCGAACCGACGTAGTACTGCGTCTGCGTCCAGCGGTAACCGCCGTACAGGCCACCGCCCACGACGGCCAGCGCCAGGACGATGAAGAAGGATCTCTTGAGCCACTTGCGGCCGCGCCGCGGCTTGACGAAGTCGTCGTCCCCGTACGAGCCGAAGCTTCCCTCGGGAGCGTAACCGGCCGGGTCGCCGCTGCCGGGCGGGCCGAACTCGCCACCGCCGCCGCCCTGACCGGGAACCTGCCTGCCCGTCCCGCGGCCGAGCTCCGACGCACGGCCCGCGGGGGTCTGCATCGCGCCGCCGTCGTGCAGCTGGTGCTGCTGGTTCTCGGCGACCGCGCCCACGATGACCGGGGCGTCGGACAGCTGACCGGCGAGCGTGTCACCGCTGTCGATGTCCAGGACGTCCGCCACGATCACCGTGATGTTGTCCGGGCCACCGCCGCGCAGCGCCAGCTGGATCAGGTCCTGCACGGTCTCCTGCGGGCCCTGGTAGCTGGCGAGGGTCTCCTCCATCGTCTGGTGGGAGACCACGCCGGACAGGCCGTCGGAGCAGATCAAGTACCGGTCGCCGGCCCGCACCTCACGGATGGAGAGGTCGGGCTCGACGTGATCGCCACTGCCCAGCGCGCGCATGAGGAGGGACCTCTGCGGGTGAGTGGTGGCTTCCTCTTCCGTGATGCGGCCCTCGTCGACGAGGCGCTGCACCCAGGTGTGGTCCTGCGTGATCTGCGTCAGCACACCGTCGCGCAGCAGATAGGCGCGCGAGTCGCCGACGTGCACGAGGCCGAGGCGCTGACCCGTCCACAGCAGAGCGGTCAGGGTCGTCCCCATGCCTTCCAGCTGGGGGTCCTCCTCGACCATCATCCGCAGCTGGTCGTTGGCCCGCTGCACGGCCGTGCCGAGCGACGTGAGGATGTCGGAGCCGGGAACGTCGTCGTCGAGCGCGACGATCGTCGAGATCACCTCCGACGAGGCGACCTCACCGGCGGCCTGACCCCCCATGCCGTCGGCGATCGCGAGGAGACGCGGACCGGCGTAGCCCGAGTCCTCGTTCCCCTCGCGGATCATGCCTTTGTGCGATCCGGCGGCGAAGCGCAGTGACAGACTCATGCGCACCTCGCCCGTCGGCTCCGGGTACATCCGCACGGTGCCCACCCTCCGGTCGGGAGCGCGCTGAGGTCTTGGGTGACCGCGTCGGCTCGCTCGCTCCGCTCGCTCATTGTCGTACTACTTCCGCAGCTCGATGACGGTCTTGCCGATGCGGATCGGCGCGCCCAGCGGAATCGGCTGCGGGGTGGTCAGCCGGGCCCGGTCGAGATAGGTGCCGTTGGTGGACCCGAGGTCCTCCACGATCCACTGTCCGTCCCGGTCCGGGTAGATCCTGGCATGCTTGCTCGACGCGTAGTCGTCGTCGAGGACGATCGTCGAATCGTGCGCGCGGCCCAGCGTGATGGTCTGGCCCTGCAGCGCCACCGTGGTGCCCGTGAGGGTGCCCTCGGAGACGACGAGTTTCGTGGGGGCGCCGCGGCGCTGCCGCCCGCCGCCTCCACCGCTGTTCTGCTGCTGGGCGCGCTGTTGCGGCGGCGCGGCCTGGCGGGCCGCAGCCTGCTGCTGGCGCCCGCTGTCACGACGCGACCCGCGCTGGGTGACGCGCGTACCGAACAGGTCGCTGCGGATGACCTGGACGGCCACGATCACGAACAGCCACAGAACGGCCAGGAAACCCAACCGCATGACCGTCAGGGTCAGCTCTGACATTGCCCCCGCTTCACCCTTCGGCTTGCCGGTAAATGATGGTGGTACTGCCCACGACGATCCGCGAGCCGTCGCGGAGCGTAGCGCGGGTGGTGTGCTGCCCGTCCACCACGATGCCGTTGGTGGACCCGAGATCCTGGATCGTCGAGGGCGTTCCGGTCCGAATCTCACAGTGCCGGCGAGAGACGCCGGGGTCGTCGATCCGCACATCGGCTTCGGTGCTGCGGCCGAGGACCAGCGTGGGGCGCGAGATCTGATGGCGTGTGCCATTGATCTCGATCCAGTGACGCACTTGAGCGCCGGGCAGCGGTCCTGCCTGGTTACGCGGCCGAGCTCCCGCCGGTGCCTGCCCGGGGCGGCCCGGAGGCGGCCCCGCGGGCATCGGCGGCGCGCTCGCCGGCGGCTGGCCGTACCCCGCGGCAGCGTTGGCCGCCGGAGGGTAGCCGTAGCCTCCGCCCGCCGCCGGGGGCGCCGAAGCGGGACCCCGGCCGGGCTGCGGCGGCTGCTGAGAAGGCTGGGACTGCTGCTGGCTGGAGCTCGACGCGAGCGTGCGGCTGCGTACCCGGTACAGACCCGTGTCCAGGTCGTCCGCCTTCTCCAGGTGGACCTTGATCGGTCCCATGAAGGTGTAGCGCTGCTGCTTCGCGTAGTCGCGCACCATGCCGGACAGCTCGTCGCCGAGCTGTCCCGAGTAGGGGCTGAGGCGCTCGAAGTCGGGCGCGCTCAGCTCCACGATGAAGTCGTTGGGGACGACGGTCCGCTCACGGTTCCAGATCGTCGCGTTGTTGTCGCACTCGCGCTGGAGGGCGCCGGCGATCTCGACGGGCTGGACCTCGGACTTGAACACCTTGGCGAAGGTGCCGTTGACCAGACCCTCGAGACGCTGCTCGAACTTCTTCAGGACTCCCATGGGGCACCTCCTCCTTCGTTTTCGTCCTGGTACTGCTTACTGATCGTATCCACGCGCCGGGAAATCGGCTGGTTCCCCCTGTCAGCCCGGTCGATGAGTGTCGACCCTCACAGCTGGATCGTAGAGGGGGTCCCTGGACAGTGTCCCGCACGCGGCGGGGGAGCCGGGAGGGGACGGGGAAGGTGGGGGTGCGGGGCTTGGGGGTGGAGGTGGGACCGGGGGCGAGGTCGGAGGGATGGAAGGGGCTGGTGGTGGGGTCGCGGAGTGGCGCGCTGCGGGATGGCGTGGCTCCCCTTCGGAGGCTTCGGGACGGCCGGCGGAGTACCGGCGGCCTGCTGGCGGAGTGCTCAGGACTGCCGACGGACCGCATCGGATGCGAGGTCAGCGGGGGTGGGTCTGCCCAGCAGGTGCCCGCGGAAACGGATGTGAACCCACCCTCTGCAGCGTGCTAATCTTCTGGATGTCGGAAGGCGCTCACCCCGAAAGGGCGAGGGACCGGAAGGCACACCCAATGCGCGGGTGGCGGAATAGGCAGACGCGCTGGATTCAGGTTCCAGTGCCCGAAAGGGCGTGGGGGTTCAACTCCCCCCTCGCGCACAAGTCAGAAGCCCCACAGATCTCGGATCTGTGGGGCTTCTGCGTTTTCCGGACGCGAGCGGCCCTGCGCCGGCGGGTGCGGTCTTGTGTCCCGGGCGCCCGGGCGGGTGTGAGTCCTGAGTGCGGGTTCTGAGTGTGAGGCCTGGGGCTTGGGTCCCGGATCCGGCGAGTTCGGCGGTCTGGCGGGTCTAGCCGTGAGGACAATCACAGTAATTGGTGAAGGGTCCCCCGGCGTCGTACGAGACGGGGGACCCTCGGGACCGCGGTGCTTCCGTGCGCCTCGGTGACGGCGCGGAGCGTCAGGCGGCGTCGGCGGAGAAGCGCCCGGCGAGCTCCTTGGCCCGGGCGTCCGCGTCCGCCAGGGCCTTGGTGCGGGACGCCTCGGCGAGCGGGATGAGCTCGCTCATCGCCGGAGTCGTGTGCGCCAGGGTCAGCTCGGGAACGATGAAGTCCACGTCCAGGCCCAGCATCGTGCCGAGAAGGTCACGCAGGTAGTTCTGCACGTACTCGAAGGGTTCGCGCGGGGTGCCCGGCGCGTACGAGCCGCCGCGGCTGGCGACGACCGTGACCGGCGTCCCCTTCGCGGACGGCGTCTCGCCGGCGGTGCGCCCCATGAGGATCACCTGGTCCAGCCAGGCCTTCAGGGTCGACGGGATCGAGAAGTTGTACATAGGGGCGCCGATCAGCACCGCGTCCGCCTGCTCCAGTTCCTCGATGAGCTTCAGGCGCTCGGCGAAGGCCGCGGCCTGCTCGGGGCTGTGAGTGGCGGGGTCGGCGAAACCGGCGGAGGCGCCGACCGTGTCCAGGTGCGGGACCGGGTTCTCGGCCAGATCGCGGTAGATCACGGTGCCGTCGGGGTGCTGCTCCTCCCAGGTCTTGCGGAAGGCGTCGGCGACGGTGCGGGAAGCGGAGGCCGAGCCGGGCCAGACGGACGAGTCGACGTGCAGAAGCGTGGGCATTGGGGGTCTCCAAAGGTGCGGCCGGTCGGCAGCGTAGTAGGTGCAGTTCCGTATGGAGCTACCGTATGAACAGTAACTTACTTTTATTTAGTCCCCTACGGGAGGGCAGTACCCTGAAGGCATGTCGGGTAACGGGGAACACGAGAGCGGCGCCGTATGCGAGGCGGGGACCCACAGCCCCGAAGCGTGCAAGCGGGTCGACAGCGGCATCACTCGCGTCTTCGGCCTGCTCGGCAAGCGCTGGACGGGACTCGTCGTCTCCGTCCTCCTTCAGCACCCCGTCCACTTCGCCGACCTGCGCCGAGCCATCCCCGGCATCAGCGAGCGCATGCTCTCGGACCGCCTCACCGAACTCGGCGCCGCCGGCCTCGTCGTACGGGAGGTCGACGAAGGCCCCCCGCTCCGCGTCGCGTACCGCCTGACCGAAGCGGGCTCCGCCCTCGAACCGGCGCTGAAGGAACTCGGGCTCTGGGCCGAGGCGTATCTGCCTGAGGGGTAGCGGGGGGTGCGTGAGGGGGCCCTCGATATCGACCTAGACCTCGACCTAGACCTCGATCTCGATCTCGCTTGTACGTTCCGATCCAGTCCGTGCGTCCCGACGCCGCCCGGATGTCCCGACGCCGCGGCGGTGGTCGAGGGGCTCGGGTTCCGCGCTCGGGTTCGGTCCTCCGGTTCCGCGCTCGGGTTTTCACAATCGCGGGGTTATCCACAGGCTCTGACGGGTTCCGACCGACGGCGGTACGGTCGTTGCCAGTTGATGTTCAGAGACGGGGGAGGCGGTCCGCGTGACCGAGCTCGACACGACGGTGCCGGTACAGCGTGAGGAACCGGCGACTCGACGGCTGCGGGCCGTCCAGGGGTTCGCGACGCGACCCTCCTCCGGATCACCCAAGCAGGAGGGCAAGGCCCTGCGCGAGCGCGTACCGCGCTCCGCGCACGCGGCCCTCACCCTGCACCCCGCACGTCCCGACGCCGTCGCCGCGGTCGAGGAGTCCAACCTCGGCCGGATCGAAGAGCTCACCCCCATACGCGTCGGCAGGATGGCGGCGACCCCGTTCGCGTTCCTGCGCGGATCCGCCGGTCTCATGGCCCACGACCTCGCACAGACCCCCGTCACCGGCATCGGCGCCCAGATCTGCGGAGACGCCCACGCGGCGAACTTCGGCCTCTACGCCGACGCCCGCGGCGGCCTCGTCATCGACCTCAACGACTTCGACGAAACGGTGCACGGCCCCTGGGAATGGGACGTGAAGCGACTCGCCACCTCACTCGTCCTCGCGGGCCGCGAAGCCGGAGCCGACGAGGACACCTGCCGGGAAGCCGCGCACTACGCGGTGGGCGCGTACCGCCGCACCATGCGCCTGCTGGCCAGACTGCCCGCCCTCGACGCGTGGAACGCCATCGCCGACGAGGAACTCGTCTCCCACACCGACGCCCACGACCTCGTCGGCACGCTGGAACGCGTATCCGAGAAGGCCCGCAACAACACCAGCGGAAGATTCGCCGCCAGGTCCACAGAGCTGGCCGAGGACGGCACCCGACGCTTCGTCGACGCGCCACCCGTGTTGCGCCGCGTACCCGATGGGGAGGCGTCCGAGGTCGCGGCATCCCTCGGCGACTACCTGCAGACACTCTCCGAAGACCGCCTGCCCCTGCTCGGCCGCTACGCGATCCAGGACGTCGCCTTCCGCGTCGTCGGCACCGGGAGCGTCGGCACGAGGTCGTACGTGGTGCTGCTCCTCGACCACCGGGGAGAGGCACTCGTGCTCCAGGTGAAGGAAGCACGGCCCTCCGCGCTGCTGCCCCACCTGCCCGCAGTCGGCTTCGAGACGCCGGCGCCCGTCCATGAGGGGCGGCGCGTGGTCCTCGGACAGAAGCGGATGCAGGTCGTCAGCGACATCCTGCTCGGCTGGACGACCGTGGCCGGACGACCCTTCCAGGTACGGCAGTTCAGAAACCGCAAGGGAAGTGTCGACCCCGCGGCTCTCGCCGCCGATCAGATGGATGACTACGGCCGCATGACGGGTGCGCTCCTCGCCCGCGCTCACGCACACAGCGCCGACCCCCGACTGATCGCCGGCTACTGCGGCAAGAACGAGGAATTGGACGAGTCCATCGCCCAGTTCGCTGTCACCTACGCGGATCGCACGGAACAGGACCACGCATCCCTGGTCAGGGCTGTGCGGGAGGGGCGGATGGGGGCTGAGGTGGGGGTTTGAGGGTTGGCTTGAGGGGGTGAGGGGGTGAGGGGGTGAGGGGGTGAGGGGGTGAGGACTCAGGTTGGAGTTGGAGTTGGGGTTGCAGAGTCGCGGGGTGCGGCTCCGGGCTGGGCTGGAGGGCGCGGGGCTCGCGTCGGACTGGGCTGGCGGGCCTGATGTGCGGCGTGGGGATGGGCTGACTTGAGCTGATCTGGGGTGGGAGGGGAGGGGAGCCCCCCCAGAACCCTTGAAATCAGGCGTCGAGCAGGGCATCCCGGCCCGTGCCCTAGGCTGGACGGGTGACGACCCCGGAAGCCGAGCCGACCCCGTCCGAGGCCCCTGCCGCTGAGCCGCAGGGGCAGCCTGTCGCTGAGGGGCGGCCCGAGGCGCGGCTTGAGCGGGCTGTGCTCGCCGCCGAGCAGGCTCTGATCGAGTACGAGATCGCGGTGGAGACGTTCCGGGTCGAGGTGGAGAACTTCTCTCGGCTGCACCACCAGAAACTCGGCCCCATGTATACGCGCCTGGACGAGCTCGAGGCGCAGATCGCCGAGGCGGTCGCCGCGCGGAGCGGGGATCCCGAGGACCGGCGTAAGGCGGACGAGGCCAGGGCGCGCGTGATGCCGATGCCCGCGGTTGAGGAGTTGTTCGACCAGTGGATGGACGGCGACGGTCTCTCGCCGGAGGCGTCCGCCATGCTCACCGATCAGCCCGTTCGGCCGCCGCAGCGTGTGCGGCCGAGCGACGAGGCCCGCAAGCTCTACCGGGAACTCGTCCGTAAGGCGCACCCGGATCTGGCGCAGGACGAGAAGGACCGGGCGCGGCGTGAAGAGTTCATCGTGCGGGTCAACGCGGCCTACGGCCGGGGCGACGAGGCGTTGCTGAAGGAGCTGTCCGACGAGTGGGCCGCGGGGCCGGTGCCCGAGGCGCGCAAGCCCAGCCCGAGCGAGGAGCTGTACGAGCGGCTCGAGTGGCTGGCGCAGCGCAAGGAGCTGCTGACGGCCGTTGCTCAGGAGCTGGAGGAGAGCGCGATCGGCGCGATGCTGCGGATGGCGCCGGACGACCCCGACCGGCTGCTCGAGGAGATCGCGGAGCAGCTGCTCGCGCAGGTCGCCGAGCGAGAGGCTGAGCTGGAGCGTCTGCTGCGCGAGCAGGCTGCCGATAGCTGAGCCGGTGGTCGAGCAGGCTCTTGGTGGTTGAGCTGCTTGGCGAGCAGGCTGCTGCAGCCGGGCAGCCGGGCAGCCGGGCAGCCGGGCAGCCGGGCAGCCGGGCAGCCGGCTGGGCAACCGGACGGCTGAGCTGGCCGGCCGGTGGCTGAGCCGGACTCCGGTGCGAGCTTCGCTTGCACCCCGCGTTGCTGACGGCCGTCCGGGCTGCTGACCGCCTGGTGCCTGGCGGGTCAGGGTCCCGCATGGGGTCGGGTAGCGTCGGGGGTATGCATTTCGGATCTGGTGTGCCCACGGTTGAGGTCGGCGAGCTCGTGGACGGGGACTTTCTCCTCGATGTCCGTGAGGACGATGAGTGGCAGGCGGGTCACGCCGAGGGTGCTTTGCACATTCCGATCAGTGAGTTCGTGGCGCGTTACGGCGAGCTGACCGAGGCGGCTCCCCAGGACGGTCGGGTCAACGTGATCTGCCGGTCCGGCGGCCGTTCCGCGCAGGTGACGATGTATCTCGTGCAGCAGGGCATCGACGCGGTGAACGTGGACGGTGGCATGCAGGTGTGGGCCGCCGCCGGACGGCCCGTCGTGGACGACAAGGGGCAGTCCGGCTTCGTGCTCTGACCCTCTGGGTCAGCCGAGGGGATGGGCCGCCAGCAGGTCGCCGAGTGTTTCCTCGTGGGCGGCTGCCGGGCCGAGTGACAGTTCCAGCTGCTTGGCCCAGGCGTGGTAGCGGTGCAGCGGGTAGTCGGTGTCGGCGCCGAATCCTCCGTGCAGATGCTGTGCGGTCTGGACGACGCGTCGTACGCCTTCCGATGCCCAGATCTTGGCGACCGCGATGTCGCCTGCCGCGGGGAGCGCTCCGCCTGCCTGGGTGCTGATGCGCCAGGCGGCCTGCCAGAGGGTGGCCTCCATGGCGCGCAGGTCGATGTAACGGTCCGCGGCCTGGACCGCGACCGCTTGGAATGTCGCCACCGGGTAGCCGAACTGTTCGCGCTTGCTCGTGTAGTCGCCGGTCATCTGGAGGACGCGTTCGCCCAGGCCCAGCGCCAGGGCGCAGGTTCCGGTGGTGAGGAGCTGGTGCAGCCGGTCCCAGGCCTCGTCGGTCTCGATGATCTGGTGGGGGTCGAGGCGCACGGAGTCGAGGTGGAGTTCGCCGAGGCGTTCGCCGGTCGTGGAGATCTGTTCGGCGAGGGTGAGTCCTTCGTGCGGGTGGGGCACTACGGCGATGACGGTGCGGCCCTGTGGAGTGTGGGCGGGTACGGCGATGTGGTCGGCGTTGTGCGCCCAGGGCACGCCGGTCTGGGTGCCATCGAGGATCCAGATGCCGGTGTCCGTGTCGCGGCGTGCGCTGACGGCGAGTTGGGCCGGGTCGTGGCCGGTTCGGCCTGAGGCGGCGGCGGTGAGGACGAGTTCGCCGCGGGCTGCCCGGGGGAGGATCTGCTCCTTCAACTCGGCACTGCCGTAGGTCTGTACGGCGACGGCGGTCGCGGTGTGCTCCAGGAGCGGGACGCGGGCGAGTGCCTTGGCGGATTCCCGCAGGACCAGGCAGAGCGCGATCGCGTCTAGGTCCGCGCCGCCGTGTTCGGGGGCGAGCAGGAGGCTGAGCAGGTCGGCGTCGGCGAGTTTCGACCAGAGAGCTCGGTCGAAGTCGTCGGCGACCGCGCCGGGTGTGAGGGCCGGGCTCGGCACGCTGTCGGGCGCGACCGCGCCGAACACGGCCTTGGCCGCCTCGACGGCCGCCTGCTGTTCTTCGGTGAAGGTGAAGTCCACTGCCCTGTCCCTCCGTGCACCGGTTCGTCGTGGCGACCGCCAGGATCTGACGGTGCGTCAAGGTAGAACAAGTTCTACGAGAAGGGAATACGCGGAGGGAATGCACGGAGGGAATGCGAGGGCAGTGGGGCGGCGTCAGCCGTCAGCGGTCGAAGTCCAGCTCCACCGTCTCCGTGGCCGGGTGGGACTGGCAGGCGAGTACGTAGCCGGCGTCGGTCTCCTCCGGTTCGAGTGCGAAGTTCCGGTCCATGCGCACCTCGCCCGAGACGAGGAACGCGCGGCAGGTTCCGCAGACGCCGCCCTTGCAGGCGTACGGCGCGTCGGGGCGGTTGCGCAGCACGGTCTCCAGGAGTGATTCGCCGTCGTCGACGGGCCAGGTGCCGGAGCGGCCGTCGAGCTGGGCGGTGACCGTGGAGTGCGCGAGGGCCGGCACGGGGCGGGCGGGTGCCGCTCCGTCGTCGACGTGGAAGATCTCCTCGTGGATGCGGGCTCTGCGTACGTCGAGGGCGTGCAGCGTGCGCTCCGCTTCTTGTACGAGTCCGAAGGGCCCGCACAGGTACCAGCCGGCCACCTCGTCCACGGGGAGCAGCGCGGGCAGGAGGGTCGTCAGGCGCTCCTGGTCGAGGCGGCCGGAGTCGAGGCCGGCCTGCTGTTCCTCCCGGGACAGGACCGTGACCAGCTGGAACCGGTCGGGGTAGCGGTCCTTCAGGTCGGCCACCTCGTCCAGGAACATCGTCGACGCGGCGGTGCGGTCGCTGCGGATGAGGCAGAAGCGGGCGTGCGGTTCGCGGGCGAGCAGGGTGGCCGCGATCGACAGGACCGGGGTGATGCCGCTGCCGCCGACCACGGCGGCGTAGAGCCCCGGGGTGGGTTCGAGGATGAAGCGGCCGGCGGGGGTCATGACCTCGAGGGCGTCGCCGACGGCGATCTCCTTGAGGGCGTACGTCGAGAAGGAGCCGCCTTCGACGAGGCGGACGCCGACACGGAGGGTCCGGGGGCCTTCGGGGCCCGGGGCGGGTGAGCAGATCGAGTACGTGCGCCGGATCTCGCCGTCGTCGGCGGGGCGGCGCAGGGCGAGGTGCTGGCCCGGCGCGTGGCGGAATTCCTCGCGAAGGGTTTCGGGGACCTCGAAGGTGAGGGCCACGGAGTCGTCGGTGAGCCGGTCGACCGCGGCTACGCGGAGCTGGTGGAAGCGGGCCATCACAGCTCCTTGAAGTGGTCGAAGGGCTCGCGGCAGTCGAGGCAGCGCCGCAGGGCCTTGCAGGCGGTGGAGGAGAAGCGGCTCAGCAGTTCGGTGTCCGTGGATCCGCAGTGCGGGCAGCGCAGTGGGGCGTCGCCTGCCTCGGGGGCGCCGAGGAGCGTGGCAGCGGCCGCGTCGGCAGCTGTGCGCGTGGACGGTGTGGTGCGGGTGGGGCCCAGGGCGACGGTCACGGGTCCCTGGGCCTCGCGGACGGCGCGGGGTGGAGCTATGCCGAACTCCCGGAGCTTGCGGCGGCCCTCGTCCGTGATGTCGTCCGTGGTCCAGGCCGGTGCGAGCACCCGCCGGACGGTGACGTCCGGTATTCCGTGCTCGTGCAGGACGCGCTCGATGTCCGTGGACATGGCCTCGACGGCCGGGCAGCCCGTGTAGGTGGGAGTCAGCTCCACCTCGACGCTGCCGGGGGTGAGGCAGTGGACGGCGCGGAGCACGCCCAGCTCTTCCAGGGAAAGCACGGGTAGTTCGGGGTCGGGCACGGAGCCGGCGAGGCGGCGCAGCTCAGCTTCGAGCGGCGTCTCCGGTCGGTCGGCGGTGTCCTGGGGGGAGGCCTCGGGGTCCTTGGTCACCATGACGCCCCCGGGTGGCTGCGGTGGAGGTGCTGCATCTCGGCGAGCATCCGCCCGAACGGTTCCGTGTGCAGGCCCTGGCGTCCGGCGCCGGCGCTCCAGGCCCCGGTCCGTGGTCCCTCCGGGACGGTCAGCGTCGCCCGCTCCAGGACGGCCGTGATCGAAGCGGTCCAACTGGCTTCCATCTGCGGCCAGTCGATGTCGATGCCGTCGACGGGCTGGAACATCTCTCCGGTGTGACGCCAGAGTGCGTCGCAGGCCCGCTGCATCCGGTCGTGGCTTTCGGCGGTGCCGTCCCCGAGACGTACGGTCCACTGCTCGGCGTGGTCCTGGTGGTACGCGACCTCCTTGACCGCCTTGGCGGCGAGACCGGTGAGCGGTCCGTCGGTCGCGGCGAGACTGCCGTACAGGAGGCTCTGGTACGTGGAGAAGTAGAGCTGGCGGGCGATGGTGTGGGCGAAGTCGCCGTTGGGCTGTTCGACCAACTGGACGTTGCGGAAGGCGCGCTCCTCGCGCAGGTAGGCCAGCTCGTCCTCGTCGCCGACGAGGGAGAGCAGGACCCGGGCCTGGCCGAGGAGGTCGAGCGCGATGTTGGCCAGGGCGACTTCTTCTTCGAGGACCGGGGCGTGTCCGGCCCACTCCCCCAGTCGGTGCGACAGCACGAGCGCGTCGTCACCCAGGGCGAGCGCCGCGGCAGCGGTGACGGCGCCGACGGAAGAGGCGGCGTTCAGGGACGTGGTCACAGGTGCTTCACCCCTTCCGGGATCTCGTAGAACGTGGGGTGCCGGTACGGCTTGTCGGCGGAGGGCTCGAAGAAGGGGTCCTTCTCGTCGGGCGAGGAGGCGGTGATCGAGGTGGACGGGACGACCCAGATCGAGACGCCTTCGCCGCGGCGGGTGTACAGATCGCGTGCGTTACGCAGGGCGAGCTCGGCGTCCGGGGCGTGCAGGCTTCCCGCATGGGTGTGCGACAGTCCGCGCCGGGAGCGTACGAAGACCTCCCACAGCGGCCAGTCCTTCGCGTCGCTCATGCCGTCGCCTTCCCGTTCGCCCCGGAGTCTTGTGCTCCGGAGTGCTTCGCCTCGGAGTGTTTCGCCGCGTGGGCCGCGGCCGCTTCCCTGACCCAGGCGCCCTCGTCGTGCGCCCGCCTGCGCTGGGTGATCCGCTGTTCGTTGCACGGTCCGTTGCCCTTCAGGACCTCCCAGAACTCCGTCCAGTCGATGGCTCCGAAGTCGTGGTGCCCGCGCTCCTCGTTCCACACGAGGTCGGGGTCGGGGAGGGTGAGCCCGAGGGCCTCGGCCTGCGGGACGCAGATGTCGACGAAGCGCTGGCGCAGCTCGTCGTTCGAATGGCGCTTGATCTTCCATTCCATCGACTGCGCGGAGTGCGACGACTCGTCGTCCGGAGGGCCGAACATCATCAGGGACGGCCACCACCAGCGGTCGACGGCGTCCTGCGCCATCGCGTGCTGGGCCTCGGTGCCGCGGCTCAGGGCGAGGAGCAGCTCGTAGCCCTGGCGCTGATGGAAGGACTCCTCCTTGCAGATCCGCACCATGGCGCGCGCGTACGGCCCGTAGGAGCAGCGGCACAGGGGGACCTGGTTCGTGATCGCCGCGCCGTCCACGAGCCAGCCGATGGCGCCGACGTCCGCCCAGGTCAGCGTCGGGTAGTTGAAGATCGACGAGTACTTCTGACGGCCGCTGTGCAGCTTGTCGAGGAGCTCGTCGCGGCCCGTGCCGAGCGTTTCGGCGGCGCTGTACAGATACAGGCCGTGGCCGGCCTCGTCCTGGACCTTGGCCATCAGGATCGCCTTGCGCCGCAGCGACGGGGCGCGCGTGATCCAGTTGGCCTCCGGCTGCATGCCGATGATCTCGGAGTGGGCGTGCTGCGCGATCTGGCGCACCAGCGTCGCGCGATAGGCGTCCGGCATCCAGTCGCGGGGCTCGATGCGCTCCTCCGCCGCGACGGCGGTGTCGAACGCTGTCTGGTACGCGGCGGTGCTCGGCTCTTGGCCCGAGGCGGTGCCGGTGGCGTCGGACGTGGCGTGGGCCGCCTGTGTCCGCGCCGCTTGGTGCGCAGCTGCTGTCGCCATCCCGGTCTCCCTCGACCTTGAGCGAATCTCCCGACCGATCGTTCGGTTCGTTGGATTCAATGGTGGGACGTGGCGCCGTAGGGTGTCAACCCTGCGAGGTCCGGCCTGTGGATAAGTCCTATGCCTCTGTGCCTCGCGTGCGCGGCTGAGTACCGTGCCGGTGCGGTGGCGGGAGCGGGCCGCGGGGCGAGGAATCGGTTCGGCAAAAGCGCGGACCGGAGGCATCGGGAGACTCGGGGAAACGGGGCGGCATGGACGCGTACGACGAGGGCTCGACCGCCCGGCGTTCCGACCCGGAGCCCCGGCCGGATCCTTTGCGGAGCCCGGCCCCGGACGAGGTGCCTGAGGCCGCCCGCGTACCTGAGGACGGCCAGGTGCCTGAGGCCGCCCGCGTGCCTGGGGACGGCCAGGTGCCTGAGGCCGCCCGCGTATCTGAGGACGGCCAGGTGCCTGAGCCGGATCTCCCGTCTCCGTCCCTCCCGCCCCCACCCCTCACGCCCTCATCCTCGCCCCCGTCCGCCACACGCCGCATAGGCCTGTCGGCCCTCTCCCTCCGCTACCAGATAGCCGCCGCCTGCGCGCTCGTCGTGGTCGCCCTCGTGGCGTGTGTGCACATCGCGATGGTGTTTCTGCACGTCGCTCCGTCCAACACCGTCTCCAAGCAGTACGGCCGGGCCGTCGACAACTGGATCTATCCGGAGTTCGAGCAGAACTGGAAACTGTTCGCGCCGAACCCGCTTCAGCAGAACATCGCGGTGCAGGCCCGCGCTGAGGTCCGTACGGCCGACGGCGGTACGCGTACGACCGGCTGGTACGACCTGTCCGCACGGGACGGCGCCGACATCGACGGGAATCTGCTGCCCAGCCACACGCAGCAGAACGAGTTGCGCCGGGCCTGGGACTTCTACGTGTCCGCGCACGACAGTGAGAACCGCCCGAACGGTCTGCGTGGCCAGCTCTCCGAGCGCTACATCCGCCGCATCGTCGTCCTGCGGCTGTCCCACGAGGACGGGCTGACGGCCGACGGCAGGAAGGCCGCCGGAAAGCAGCCCACCATCGCCCGCGTCCAGGTCCGCTCGCGGACCACCAACGTGGCGCCGCCCCCGTGGAGCGACGAGAAAGTGGATTCCAAGCCCCTCTACCGGGAGGTTCCCTGGTGGACGGTGACGCTCGCGGACAGGGCACTCGACAGCGACAGCGGTAGTAACAGCCAGAGCCAGAGCCAGAGCCAGGGCCAGAGCAAGAGCCAGAGCCAGGGACAAGACAAAGGCAAGAGCCAGAGTCAGGGCCAGAGCGGCAGCGGCACACGCGCGCGTGCCGCCGCTGCCGGGACGGTTGACCGGTGAACCGCATAGACCGCGTCACCGGGTCCGCCCTCGGGCCCTACCAGAGCGCAGTGATCCGAATCGGCTTCTCCGCCACCTGGCTGCTGTTCCTGCTGCGCGAGTTCCCCAACCGTCACGAGCTGTACGGGCCCGACGGGCCGTGGAGCTGGGACATGGCGCAGCAGCTCATCGCCGGTAACGGCGCCTTCACCGCTCTGATGTGGTCGGACGGCCGCGTCTGGTTCGAGATCGTCTACGCCGCCGCGGTCGCGAGCAGCGCGCTTCTGATGCTGGGCTGGCGCACCCGGACCATGTCCGTCCTGTTCATGATCGGCGTGCTCTCGCTGCAGAACCGCAGCATCTTCATGGGCGACGGCGGCGACAACGTCATCCACCTGATGTCGATCTATCTGGTGTTCACGCGGTGCGGGCAGGTCTGGTCGCTGGACGCGCGGCGGGCGGCACGCGCGCGTGAGCACGTTGCGCGTGAGGGCGACGTAGGGCCGCCCGACGTGGTGGGGCCGGTGCTGTGGTGGCTCGCGGGGCTCGGGCTCTCCGTGATCACGTTCATGGGGGTCGTGAGCGGGGGCTGGCTGGTCGTGTTCTGGGGGCTGTGGGCCGTGCAGGGCCTGTGGTGGGCGGTGAACCGGAGGGACCCGTACAGCGAGCCCCGGCAGCTGCTCGACGTGATCGCGAACCTCGCGCACAACGCCGCGCTTCTCGTGATCATGGCGGAGGCGTGTCTGATCTACGCGACCGCCGGCTGGTACAAGATCCAGGGCAGTCGCTGGCAGGACGGGACGGCGGTCTACTACCCGCTCCACCTGGACTACTTCTCACCCTGGCCGGCCCTCGGTGATCTGCTCGCCTCGCACGGGCTGATGGTGATGCTCGTGTCGTACGGGACGGTCGTCGTCCAGGTCGCCTTCCCGTTCACGCTGTTCAACCGGCGCGTCAAGAACGTCCTGCTGGTCGCCATGATGTGCGAGCACGCGGCGATCGCCGTGCTGCTCGGGCTGCCGTTCTTCTCGCTCGCGATGATCGCCGCCGACGCGGTGTTCCTGCCGACGCCGTTCCTGAGGCGGCTGGGTGGATGGGTGGCACGCGCGCGTGGAGGCGTGTTTTCCCGTACGGCCGGTGCCTCCACGGTGCCGGAGCCTCGCGCCGCGGAGAGCCCCGACCAGGCCCACGTAGGCTTCACGCCATGAGCGGGGCGAACGGCGTGCACAGGCACACAGCGTGAACAGGCAAGCAAGCAGCATGAGCGGGCACACAGCATGAGCAGGGCGCACGGCATGAACGGGCGAGCGGCATGAGCGGGGCGGATGGCGTCGACGAGTGGCGCGCCCGTGCCGAGACGTCCGTCCTCCTCGACGGGTTCCACGCGCTCAAGCACGCCCTGCGTTTCGGTGCGCGCGTGCCCGTGGCCCTGGCGACCAGCCGTGCCGCCGCGCTCACCCTGGCCGAGGAGCTCGCCCCGGACGTGCGGGACGCCCTTGACGGGCTTCTGGTGGAGGTGCCGGAGGAGACGCTGCGTGCCCTCGTGCCGCGTCTGCATCCCACGGGGGTGGCCGCGCTGGCGGTGCGGCCCGACCGCGCGGCGAACCTGGCCGCCGTGGCGCACCTGCCGAGGACCGCGCCCGTCGTCGTCCTCGACAACCCCCGCAACCTCGGCAACGCGGGCGCCGTCATCCGGCTCGCCGCGGGCTTCGGGGCGACGGGCGTGGTCATGACCGGCAGCCTCGACCCCTGGCATCCCACTGTCGTACGCGGTGGTGCGGGCCTGCACTTCGCGACGGCGGTCGAGCGCCTGGCGGTGGAGGAGCTGCCGCCGGGGCCCGTGTACGCGCTCGATCCGGAGGGCGAGGACATCCGGGGGACTGCGCTGCCGGACGACGCGCTGCTCGCCTTCGGCTCGGAGCGCAGCGGACTGTCGCGCGAACTGCGCGCCCGCGCCGACCACTTGGTGTCGCTGCCGATGAGGGCGCAGGTGTCCAGCTACAACCTGGCGACGAGCGTCGGCATGACGCTCTTCCACTGGAGCACCTGCGGCACGCCGGGCGGTCCCGCGGGCCGCCCGGCCGCCTGAGCTGACGCCGGTCGGAGGCCTCAGGCCTCCGTGCGCACCTCCACCACCCGGAAGCGGTTCGACACGAACGCTCCGTCGCACAGCGCCGCGTTGGCCGCGGGGTTGCCGCCGGAGCCGTGGAAGTCCGAGAACGCAGCCGTCTGGTTCACGTACACCCCGCCAGTGAGGTTGACGGACAGCTGGGCGCACTCTTCGAGGCAGACCTCTTCGACGGCTTCGGCGACCTCGTCGGAGGTCGTGTACGCGCCGACCGTCATCGCGCCCTTGTCGCGCACCGTGCGCCGCAGCAGGTCCAGCGCGTCCGTCGTGGAGTCGACGGCGACGGCGAAGGAGACCGGGCCGAAGCACTCGCTGAGGTAGGCGGACTCGGAGTCGGCGCCGTCCCAGAACTTCCGCGCGCCGTCCTGCTTGACGATCGCCGGCGTACGGACGACGGCACCCGGGAACTCCGGGTTGCTGATCTCCCGTGAGGCGAGGGCGACTTCACCGAGGCCGGAAGCGGCCTCCAGGCGGGACTTCACGTCCGGGTTCACCAGGGCACCGAGCAGCGCGTTCGCCCGGGCGTCGTCGCCGAGGAGGCCGCCGACCGCGGCCGCGATGTCGGTGACCACCTCGTCGTACGTCTTGGGGCCCTCGTCCGTGCTGATGCCGTCGCGCGGGATGAGGAGGTTCTGCGGGGTGGTGCACATCTGGCCGCTGTACAGGGACAGGGAGAACGCGAGGTTCGCCAGCATTCCCTTGTAGCGGTCGGTCGAGTCGATGACGACCGTATTGACGCCGGCCTTCTCCGTGTAGACCTGCGCCTGCCGGGCGTGGGTCTCCAGCCAGTCGCCGAACGCCGTGGAGCCCGTGTAGTCGATGATCTTGATCTCGGGGCGCAGGGCGATCGTCTTGGCGATGCCTTCGCCGGGCTTCTCGGCGGCCAGTGCCACGAGATTCGGGTCGAAGCCGGCCTCGGCGAGGACCTCGCGGGCTACCTGGACAGTGAGGGCGAGGGGCAGCACCGCGCGCGGGTGGGGCTTCACCAGGACGGGGTTGCCCGTGGCGAGGGAGGCGAAGAGGCCCGGATATCCGTTCCACGTGGGGAACGTGTTGCAGCCGATGAGGAGCGCGATGCCGCGCCCGACCGGCGTGAACTGCTTGCCGAGGACGAGGGGCTCGCGCTTGCCCTGCGGCTTGGTCCACTCCGCCGCGTCCGGTGTGCGTACCTGCTCGACGTACGCGTACGCCACCGCTTCGAGTCCGCGGTCCTGCGCGTGCGGGCCGCCCGCCTGGAACGCCATCATGAAGGCCTGGCCGCTGGTGTGCATCACGGCGTGCGCGAACTCGTGCGTACGCGCGCTGATCCGGGCCAGGATCTCCAGACATACGGCGGCGCGTGCCTCGGCGCCCGCCTCGCGCCAGGCGCGCATGCCCGCACGCATCGCGGGGAGCAGGACATCGAGGTCGGGGTGCGGGTAGGTCACGCCCAACTCGACGCCGTACGGCGAGATTTCGCCGCCCACCCAGTCGTCCGTGCCGGGCTGGCCGAGGTCGATGCGGGTGCCGGAGAGCGCGTCGAAGGCGGCCTTGCCCTCGGGCATGCTCAGGCTTCCGTGCTCTCCGTAGGCCTTGGGGTGCTCGGGGTGCGGCGACCAGTACGCGCGCGTGCGGATCGCTTCCAGCGCTTGGTCAAGGGTGGGCCGGTGCTTGGCGATCAGGTCGTGCGCGGTGACTTCGGCGGCCATGGCGGACCAACTCCTCGTCGAGACGGCTCTTCGTCGAGCCGGCGAGCTGGGCAGGAACAGCTGGGCAGGAACAGGCAGACACGGTTAGAGTAACCGAACGATCGGTCGGGACAAGGGGGTCCGTCGAACCTGTGGAAAACTTCGCGCCCGCCGCTGCGCCCCGACCCCCGGGCCTGTGGCCGTCGTTCCGTGCGGGAGGATCGCGACCATGACAGCACTCGAGCTCGGCAGCCCCGAACGCCTTGTGGGCGTGGTGGGCACCGGCACCATGGGCCAGGGCATCGCCCAGGTCGCCCTGACCGCCGGCCACCCCGTCCGGCTCTACGACGCCGTGCCGGGACGCGCCCGGGAGGCCGCGGACGCCATCGCCGCGCGCCTGGACCGCCTGGTCGACAAGGGCAGGCTCGACGCGGCCGATCGCGACGCGGCCCGCGCGCGTCTGAGCCCCGCAGAGTCCCTCGATGAGTTCGCGGGGGCGGCGCTCGTCGTCGAGGCCGTACTGGAGCGGCTCGACGTGAAACAGCGGCTGTTCACGGACCTGGAGGAGATCGTCGGGGACGACTGTCTGCTCGCGACCAACACCTCGTCCCTGTCCGTCACGGCCGTCGGCGGCGCGCTGCGCCTGCCGGGCCGCCTCGTCGGCCTGCACTTCTTCAACCCCGCGCCCCTGATGCCGCTGGTCGAGGTGGTCTCCGGCGCGGCGACCGACGTCACGGCGGCCACGCGCGCGTACGAGACGGCCCGCGCCTGGGGCAAGACGCCCGTTGTGTGCGCCGACACCCCCGGATTCATCGTCAACCGCATCGCGCGCCCCTTCTACGCCGAAGCGTTCGCGGTCTACGAGGAGCAGGGTGCCCAGCCCGCCACCATCGACGCCGTCCTGCGCGAGTGCGGCGGCTTCAAGATGGGCGCCTTCGAACTGACGGACCTCATCGGCCAGGATGTCAACGAGGCGGTCACGCGATCCGTGTGGGAGGCCTTCTTCCAGGACGTGAAGTTCCGGCCCTCCCTGGCCCAGCGGCGCCTGGTCGAGGCCGGCATGCACGGCCGCAAGACAGGCCGCGGCTGGTACGCGTACGCGGACGGTGAGGAGCGCCCGGAGCCGCACACCGCGCAGCCCGCCCAGGCGCCCGCCTACGTCGTCGCCGAGGGCGACCTGGGGCCTGCCGCCGAGCTCCTCACGCTGATCCGTGAGGCGGGCATCCCGGTACGCGAGGAGGACGAGGACAACGGCACGCGCCTGGTCCTTCCCAGCGGTGGCCAGCTCGCCCTCGCGGACGGCCAGACGTCCGTCGAGTACCGGGACGTCATCTACTTCGATCTCGCGTTCGACTACCGGGCCGCCACCCGTCTCGCTCTCGCGACCTCTCAGGAAGCGTCCCCGCAGACCCTGCGCGAGGCCACCGGGCTCTTCCAGGCCATCGGCAAGGACGTCAGTGTCATCGGGGACGTGCCCGGCATGATCGTCGCTCGCACGGTCGCGAGGCTCATCGACCTGGCGCACGACGCCGTCGCCAAGGGAGTGGCCACTCCGGAGGACATCGACACGGCGATGCGCCTGGGCGTCAACTACCCGCTGGGGCCTGTCGAGTGGAGCAGGAAGCTCGGCAAGAACTGGGCGTACTCCCTCCTCGACGATTTGCACCTGCGCGACCCGTCCGGCCGTTACGCCCCCTCGCTCGCGCTCTACCGCCACTCGTACGCCTCCGACAAGCGGGAGGGCTCCGCATGACCACCGCAAGGCGCGACACCTACACGCCCGAGACCCTTCTGTCGGTCGCCGTGCAGGTCTTCAACGAGCGTGGCTACGACGGCACTTCGATGGAGCACCTCTCCAAGGCGGCCGGAATCTCCAAGTCGTCGATCTACCACCACGTCGCAGGCAAGGAGGAGCTGCTGCGCCGCGCCGTCAGCCGCGCGCTCGACGGCCTCTTCGGGATCCTGGGCGAGGAGCACGCGCGCGTGGGGCGCGCCGTCGAGCGCCTGGAGTACGTCACCCGGCGCATGGTCCAGGTCCTCATATCCGAGCTGCCGTACGTGACCCTGCTGCTGCGCGTGCGCGGGAACACCGACACGGAGCGCTGGGCGATGGAGCGGCGCAGGGAGTTCGACCACCAGGTGGCCGAGCTCCTGAAGGCGGCGGCGGCCGACGGTGACGTGCGGGGCGACATCGAGGTGCGACTCGCGACCCGTCTCGTCTTCGGCATGATCAACTCGATCGTGGAGTGGTACCGGCCGGGCGGCCGGGGCATGGACGACCGCGAAGTCGCCGACGCCGTCGCGCAGTTGATCTTCGGAGGGCTGCGCAAGGAGGACTGATGGCCCCGGGCGCGTCAGGCGTCCGGCTCCAGGTCCTCCTCCTCGAACACCAGCAGCGTCCGCGTGCTCAGCACCTCCGGCATGGCCTGGAGCTTGGTGAGCACCAGTTCCCGCAGCGACCTGTTGTCCTGCGTGTGCACCATCAGGAGCACATCGAAATCACCGCTGACCAGCGCGATGTGCGAGGCCTCCGGGAGCCGGCGCAGCTGCTCGCGCACGGTGCGCCAGGAATTCTGGACGATCTTGAGCGTGATGTACGCGGAGGCGCCCTGCCCGGCCCGCTCGTGGTTGACGCGGGCGCCGAAGCCGCGGATGACGCCGTCGTCGATGAGCCGGTTGATGCGCGCGTATGCGTTGGCCCGTGACACATGGACGCGCTCGGCGACGGAGCGTATCGAGGCGCGGCCGTCCATCTGGAGCATCTGCAGGATGTCGCGGTCGATGGCGTCCAGCGGGCGCGGCTGGTACTCGGGGCGGCCTTGGGGCGGCCGGGGCGGGGCGTCCGGACGTCCGCCGGGGCCGCTGTCGGGCGCTCGGGGCGAGGACTCGGGGCGGTCGCCTCCCGGGCCGTCGGCCATTCGTTCAGATGCCAAGTCCCCCCGCCTCCCTACCATGGACGTACTGCGTCCATCCCAGGCTGTGGAGAACCGTTTGTCCACAGCCTTGAGGTGCCTGTAGCCAAAATGTGCCGACGACCGAACAATCGGTAGGTGAGGCGCATCACACCGTCGCGTCTCTCAGCCGCTTCCACCGAGGAGGTGCCGTCATGACGGTCATGGAGCAGCGGGACGCCTACCGGCCCACCCCGCCGCCCGCCTGGCAGCCGCGCACGGATCCCGCGCCGCTGCTGCCCGACGCCGAGCCGTTCCGGGTTCTCGGCACCGACGCCGCGGCCAAGGCCGACGCCCGGCTTCTGCGCCGGCTGTACGCGGAGGTGGTGCGCGGGCGCAGGTACAACGCGCAGGCGACCGCCCTGACGAAGCAGGGCCGGCTCGCGGTCTACCCCTCCAGCACCGGCCAGGAGGCCTGCGAGGTCGCGGCCGCCCTCGTCCTGGAGGAGCGCGACTGGCTCTTCCCCAGCTACCGGGACACCCTCGCCGCCGTCGCCCGCGGCCTCGACCCCGTCCAGGCCCTGACCCTGCTGCGGGGCGACTGGCACACCGGGTACGACCCGCGCGAGCACCGCGTGGCCCCCCTGTGCACGCCGCTGGCGACCCAGCTCCCGCACGCCGTGGGACTCGCGCACGCCGCCCGCCTCAAGGGTGACGACGTGGTCGCGCTCGCCATGGTCGGCGACGGAGGCACCAGCGAGGGCGACTTCCACGAGGCGCTGAACTTCGCCGCGGTGTGGCAGGCCCCGGTCGTCTTCCTCGTCCAGAACAACGGCTTCGCGATCTCCGTACCGCTCGACAAGCAGACCGCCGCCCCGTCCCTGGCCCACAAGGCCGTCGGTTACGGGATGCCCGGTCGCCTGGTGGACGGCAACGACGCGGCGGCCGTGCACGAGGTCCTCGCCGAAGCCGTGCGCCACGCTCGCGAAGGGGGTGGCCCGACGCTCGTCGAGGCGATCACCTACCGCATGGAGGCGCACACGAACGCGGACGACGCCACGCGCTACCGCGTCGACGCCGAGGTCGACGCCTGGCGCGATCACGACCCGATCCTCCTCCTGGAGCGGGAGTTGACGGAGCGCGGACTCCTCGACGAGGAAGGCATACGGGCCGTGCGCGACGACGCCGAGAAGATGGCCGCCGACCTGCGCGAGCGCATGAACCAGGATCCGGTGCTCGACCCCATGGACCTCTTCCGTGATGTCTACGCCGAGCAGACCACCCAACTGCGCGAGCAGGCCGCCCAGTTGCGCGCCGAGCTCGACGCCGAGGCGGACGGGACGGACCGATGACGACTGTCGCCGCCAAGCCGGTCACCATGGCGCAGGCCTTCGGCCGCGCCCTGCGCGACGCCATGGCCGCCGACCCCTCCGTGCACGTCCTCGGTGAGGACGTCGGCACACTGGGCGGCGTCTTCAGGGTCACCGACGGACTCGCCAAGGAGTTCGGCGACGCCCGCTGCACGGACACGCCGCTCGCCGAGGCGGGCATCCTCGGCACCGCGGTCGGCATGGCCATGTACGGCCTGCGGCCCGTCGTCGAGATGCAGTTCGACGCGTTCGCCTACCCGGGCTTCGAGCAGCTGATCTCGCACGTCGCGAAGATGCGCAACCGCACCAGGGGCGCGATGCCGATGCCCCTCACCGTGCGCGTACCCTACGGCGGCGGCATCGGCGGTGTGGAGCACCACAGCGACTCCTCCGAGGCCTACTACATGGCCACGCCGGGCCTCCACGTCGTCACGCCCGCGACCGTCGCCGACGCCTACGGCCTGATGCGCGCCGCGATCGCCTCCGACGACCCCGTCGTCATCCTGGAGCCCAAGCGGCTGTACTGGTCGAAGGACTCCTGGAACCCCGAGCACCCGACGGACGTGGAACCCATCGGGCGGGCCGTGGTCCGGCGGCCCGGCAGCAGCGCCACCCTCATCACGTACGGGCCGTCGGTGCCGGTCTGCATGGAGGCGGCGGAGGCCGCGCGCGCCGAGGGCTGGGATCTGGAAGTCGTCGATCTGCGCTCCCTGGTGCCGTTCGACGACGAGACGGTCAGCGCGTCCGTGCGCCGCACCGGGCGGGCCGTCGTCGTGCACGAGTCGGGCGGTTTCGGCGGGCCCGGCGGCGAGATCGCCGCGCGGGTCACCGAACGCTGCTTCCACCACCTGGAGGCGCCGGTCCTGCGGGTGGCCGGGTTCGACATCCCGTATCCGCCGCCGATGCTGGAGCGGCACCATCTGCCGGGGGTCGACCGGATCCTGGACGCGGTCGCACGGCTTCAGTGGGAGGCGGGCAGCTGATGGCACAGGTCCTCGAGTTCAAGCTGCCCGACCTCGGCGAAGGCCTCACCGAGGCGTCGATCGTCACCTGGCTCGTCCAGGTCGGCGACGTCGTGGCGGTGGACCAGCCCGTCGTCGAGGTGGAGACCGCGAAGGCGATGGTCGAGGTGCCATGCCCCTATGGGGGCGTGGTCACGGCCCGCTTCGGCGAGGAGGGCAGCGAACTCCCCGTCGGCTCCCCTCTCCTGACGGTCGCCGTGGGCACACCGGCCGAGGGGGAGGGCGACGACGAGGGATCCGGGAACGTCCTGGTGGGTTACGGCACCGCGGCCGCGCCGGCGCGTCGGCGCCGGGTCTGCCGCCAGGACGACGTCCCTGCGGCTGCGCCCGCGGCACCCACACGGATTGCCCCTTCCGCCTCCCCCGCACCGGCTCCGGAGGCGACACCGCGGAGCGGACCCGTGCCGGTCATCTCCCCTCTCGTGCGCAAGCTCGCCCGTGAACACGGTCTCGATCTGCGCGAGTTGCCCGGGTCGGGGCCCGACGGCCTCATCCTGCGGGCCGACGTCGAGAGCGCCATGCGGGAGACGGTGCAGGTACGGGCCCACGTGGCCGAAACGGAAGCTGCGGCCCCGACCCAGGCCCCGACCCCGACCCAGGCCCCCGCCCAGGCCCCCGCCCAGGCCCCCGCCCAGGTTCCGACCCCGTCGGACACGAGCGCGGACGGCATCCGTGTCCCCCTGCGCGGCATCCGAGGCGCCGTGGCCGACAAGCTCACCCGCAGCCGCCGCGAGATCCCCGACGCGACCTGCTGGGTGGACGCCGACGCCACGGAGTTCATGCACGCGCGCGTGGCCATGAACGCGGCCGGCGGGGAGAAGATCTCCGTACTCGCCCTGCTCGCCCGCATCTGCACCGCCGCCCTGGCCCGCTACCCGGAACTCAACTCCCGGGTCGACCTGGCGGCCCGCGAGGTCGTGCAGCTCGACGCCGTGCACCTCGGGTTCGCCGCCCAGACCGAGCGGGGACTCGTCGTCCCCGTCGTGAAGGACGCGCACGTGCGCGACGCCGAGTCCCTCAGCGCCGAGTTCGCCCGTCTCACGGACGCGGCGCGGGCCGGGCGGCTGACGCCCGGGGAACTCACCGGCGGCACGTTCACGTTGAACAACTACGGCGTCTTCGGCGTCGACGGTTCGACGCCGATCATCAACCACCCCGAGGCCGCCATGCTCGGCGTGGGCCGGATCATCCCCAAGCCCTGGGTCCATCAGGGCGAGTTGGCGGTGCGGCAGGTCGTCCAGCTGTCGCTCACCTTCGACCACCGGGTGTGCGACGGCGGCACGGCGGGTGGCTTCCTGCGCTACGTGGCGGACTGCATCGAACAGCCGGCGGTGCTCCTGCGCACCCTGTGAGGACGAGCGGCCCGCCCCCGCCCACCCCGATGTGACGTAAATCCTCGCGGGTGCGGGCCGTTTCCGGGGGTCGCATTGATCCTTCCTGCGCCCATACTCGGGGGATGAACGCTGCTCCCGCGCCGAGCCGCCCCGCCCACGACGCCGTCGTGCTCGCAGGCGGCGCCGCCAGACGGCTCGGCGGCACGGACAAGCCCGCGGTCCGCGTCGGCGGCAGGCCGCTGCTCGACCGGGTGCTTGCCGCCTGCGCCACGGCCGCCACCACGGTCGTCGTCGCCGAACCCAGACCCACCGCGCACCCCGTGCGCTGGACCCGCGAGGACCCGCCGGGCGGTGGGCCGGTGGCCGCGCTCGACGCCGGCCTGCGCGCCACCACGGCCGACCAGGTCCTCGTCCTCTCCGCCGACCTGCCCTTCCTGAGCGAGCAGACCGTGCAGAGTCTCCTCGACGCCCTGAACGCGGGAACGGCGGACGGAGTCCTGCTCACCGACGCCGACGGCCGGGACCAGCCGCTCGTCGCGGCCTACCGCAGCGCACCCCTGCGCCATCACCTCGCCGAACTCGCCGCCGCTCACGACGACGGCCTCTCCGGGCTGCCCCTGCGGCTGCTCGTCGGCCGGCTCGAACTCACCCGCATCACCGACCCCGTCGCGTCCTTCGACTGCGACACCTGGGACGACATCGCCGCCGCCCGGTCACGTATCAGGGAGCATGGGCACGTGTTGGATGAATGGATCTCCGCAGCCAAGGACGAACTGGGCATCGAGCTCGACGTCGACACCGGCGTCCTGCTCGACCTCGCCCGCGACGCCGCGCACGGTGTGGCCAGGCCGGCCGCTCCCCTGACGACGTTCCTCGTCGGATACGCGGCCGCGAAGGCCGGGGGAGGCCGCGAGGCCGTCGCCGAGGCCTGCGCGAAGGCCGCCGCGCTCGCCGACCGCTGGGCGAAGGAGGCCGCGGACGAGGAAGCGTCGGCGAGCGGCACGAAGGGCGCCGCATCTGACGCCGCTTCGTCCGACGGTGCCTCACCCGGTGGCTCTGCGGGCGCGCGGCCGGACGCGGGATGAGCGGTCAGAGCGCCGAGTCGCTGGCCGCGCAGGCGCGCGCGGCCGAGGACGGCGCCGTCGACGAGGCGCTCGCCCTGGTCAACGAGGCCCGGGCAGCGGACGGCCGCGGCGCGGGTGGCACGGCGGGCTCCGGTGGCGGACGCTCCAGCAGGGCAGGCTCCGGCACGGGACACGGTTCGGCAGAACGCTCCCGGCGCTCCGAACCCGCCAGCCACACGGATCCCCCGGATCACCCGGGCGATGCGGACCCCGCGCGCCACAGCGCCCCTTCGGACCACCGAACCGGCTCCCGGCACCAGGCCGCCCCCTGGTCCGCCGCGCGTGCCGTCGCCGGGCGGGCCGGGCGCGCGGCCGCCGCGCGCCGGGGTGGTGCGGCGGAGCGCCGCGTGCCGCTCGACCGGGCGCTCGGTCTGACGCTGGCCGAGCCCCTCGCCGCACTCTCCGACCTCCCCTCCTTCGACACGTCCGCCATGGACGGCTGGGTCGTCGCCGGGCCCGGCCCCTGGGACGTACGGGCCGCGGGGATACTCGCCGGGCAGGACCGGCCCGAGCCGCTGTCCGACGGTGAGGCCGTCCAGATCGCCACCGGCGCCCGGATCCCGCGGGACGCGACCGCCGTCATCCGCAGTGAGCACGGCCGCACCGACGACAAGGGCCGGCTGTTCGCCCTGCGCGACGTCGACCACGGCCAGGACATCCGCCCCCGAGGCCAGGAATGCCGCTCCGGCGACCAACTCCTGCCCACCGGAGCCCTGGTGACGCCGGCGGTGCTCGGGCTCGCCGCGGCCGCCGGATACGACGAGCTGCTGACGGTGGCGCGCCCGAGGGCCGAAGTGTTCATCCTGGGCGACGAGTTGCTGACCGAGGGCCTCCCCCGTGAGGGCCTCATCCGTGACGCGCTCGGCCCGATGCTGCCGCCCTGGCTGAGGGCACTCGGCGCGGACGTCACCTCCGTGCGACGTCTGGGCGACGATCCGAAGGCGCTGCTCAAGGCCGTACAGGCATCGGACGCCGACCTCATCGTGACGACCGGCGGCACCGCGTCGGGCCCCGTCGACCATGTGCACCCGACGCTGAGCCGCGTCGACGCCGACCTGCTCGTCGACGGGGTCGCGGTGCGGCCGGGGCACCCGATGCTGCTCGCCCGCACCAAGGAGGGCCAGCACCTCGTCGGCCTGCCGGGCAACCCTCTCGCGGCCGTTTCCGGGCTCCTCACGCTTGCCGAGCCGCTGCTGCGGATGCTCGCCGGACGGCCGGAGCAGGAGCCGTACACCGTGCCGCTCCAGGGAGCTGTGCACGGGCACCCGCACGACACGCGGCTCGTACCCGTCGTGGTGCGGGGGGAGGACGCCGTGCCGCTGCGCTACAACGGTCCGGCCATGCTGCGCGGGATCGCGGCGGCCGACGGGCTCGCCGTCGTCGCGCCCGGCGGCGCGAAGGCCGGGCGGGAAGTGGAGATCCTCGACCTGCCGTGGTCGTGGAACCCGGCGGGTGACGACGGAGGCGATGCCTCCGCCGAGAGGTGTTTCACGTGAAACTTCCCGGCCATGACGCGATGGCCCGACAGGACGACGAGAAGGTCGTCACCCGTCAGGTGAAGCTGCCCAAACGGGTCGTCGAACGGCCGCTGCGCCAGGTGGCCGGGCGGCTGCTGATGGCGCTCACCGTGCTGATCGCGACGGCGATCATCGTCTGGGTCGACCGCTCCGGCTACAACGACAGCTCCGACGGCAGCGTCGACCTGCTGGACGCGTTCTACTACGCGACCGTCACCCTCTCCACCACCGGGTACGGCGACATCACGCCCGTCAGTGACGGCGCCCGGATCGTCAACATCTTCGTCATCACGCCGCTGCGTGTGGTGTTCCTGATCATCCTGGTCGGCACCACCCTCGAAGTGCTCACCGAGCGCACGCGGGATGAGTGGCGGCTGAACCGCTGGAGGTCCAACTTGCGTGACCACACCGTGGTCGTCGGATTCGGCACGAAGGGCCGGTCGGCGATCCAGACCGTCTGCGCGACGGGGCTGAAGGCGGATCAGGTGGTGGTCGTCGACCCCAGCAGCAAGGTCATCGAGGCGGCCACGGCGCTCGGGTTCGCCGGAGTCGTCGGCGATGCCACCCGCAGTGATGTGCTGCTGCGGGCCGAGGTGCAGAGGGCGCGACAGATCATCGTCGCGACCCAGCGCGACGACACCGCGGTCCTGGTCACCCTCACCGCCCGCCAGCTCAACCGCGCGGCGAAGATCGTGGCGGCCGTCCGTGAGGAGGAGAACGCTCCCCTGCTTCGGCAGTCCGGCGCCGATGCCGTCATCACCAGCGCCAGCGCGGCGGGCCGACTGCTCGGACTCTCCGTGCTCAGCCCGAGCGCGGGCATGGTCATGGAGGACCTCATCCAGCAGGGCAGCGGCCTCGACCTCGTCGAACGGCCGGTCATAAAGGCCGAGGTGGGGCTGAAGGTCCGGGAGACCGAGGACCTGATCGTGAGCGTGGTGCGCGGACACCGGGTGCTGGGTTACGACGACCGGGCCATCGGCACGCTCCAGTTGACGGACCGCCTGATCACGATCGTCCGGGCCACCCCCGGTACCCACTCCGTCCCGGACACGCGACGGCTGCCGCAGGACTGACAGTTGGGGGCCCGCACAGGAATGACAGGTAGGGGACCGCACAGGAATGACAGGTGGGGGCACCACAGGGCCGACGGTTGGGGGCGTGCCCGGACGGTGAGTTGGGGCGCGCCGTGAACTGGCAGTCGGGCACGTGCCGTCCCGCCGCCCGGATCACCCCGAGGAGTAGCCTCGCCGGCATGTATGCGATCACGATTCCGGAACCCGGTGGACCTGAGGCGCTCGTCTGGGCGGAGGTTCCCGATCCCGTACCCGGTGACGGCGAAGTGCTCGTCGAGGTGGCGGCCGCGGCCGTCAACCGCGCCGATCTGCTCCAGCGTCAGGGCCTCTACAACCCGCCGCCCGGCGCGACCGACATCCCCGGCCTCGAGTGCGCGGGACGCATCGTCGCCCTCGGCGCCGGAGTGTCCGGCTGGTCCGTCGGTGACGAGGTGTGCGCGCTGCTCTCGGGCGGCGGTTACGCCGAGAAGGTCGCCGTCCCGGCCGGCCAGCTCCTGCCCGTACCCGAGAACACCGACCTCGTCACGGCGGCCGCGCTGCCCGAGGTGACCGCGACCGTCTGGTCGAACGTCTTCATGATCGCCCACCTGCGCCCCGGCGAGACCTTCCTCGTCCACGGTGGCTCCAGCGGCATCGGCACGATGGCCATCCAGCTGGCCAAGGCGATCGGCGCCAAGGTGGCGGTGACGGCGGGCAGCAAGGAGAAGCTCGACTACTGCGCCGAGCTCGGCGCCGACATCCTGATCAACTACCGCGAGCAGGACTTCGTGGAGGAGATCAAGCGGGCCACGGACGGCGCGGGCGCCGACGTCATCCTCGACAACATGGGCGCCAAGTACCTGGACCGCAACGTCCAGGCGCTGGCCACCAACGGCCGCCTCGCGATCATCGGCATGCAGGGCGGCATCCAGGGCGAGCTGAACATCGCCATGCTCCTCAACAAGCGCGGCGCCATCACCGCGACCTCGTTGCGCGCGCGCCCGCTGGCCGAGAAGGCGGCGATCGTCGCGGCGGTACGGGAGCACATCTGGCCGCTGATCGACTCGGGCCGCGTCCGGCCGGTCGTCGACCGGAAGCTGCCGATGAGCGACGCGGCGCAGGCGCACCGCGTCCTGGAGGAGAGCGGGCACATCGGGAAGGTGCTGCTCTCCGTGGAGTAGGCCGAGCGGCGGGCGGGGGCGTGGCCGGTGTGAACGGAGTGACACCAAGGTGCCGGAATTGTTGCGTCATGTGACGCTGATTCCGGGATTCCTCTGATCTTGGTGACTTGATTCCGGGAGGGCGCGCGGAATGACTCCACGCCTCCGCACCACCGGCCGCCCACTGCCGCCGCCGCTGCTGTGGCCACTGCTGTTCCTGGCCCTCATATCCGGACCGGCCCTCACTGGCACGTCCGCGTACGCCGCCGAACCCTCGCCCACGCGCGCCTCCGCCTCTGCCGACGACGAGCCACAGGCCGGCAGCCACGCGGGCGAGGGCCGTACGCCGCCGGGGCGGGCCGAGTCGAAGCCGCCGGACCACGACCGCCCCAAAGAGCCCCCGCCCAAGCACACGCCGCGCCACGAGCCCTCCACGGCCGCGTCGTCCGCGCCCGACACCGGGAAGCCCTCGGCCAGCGCCTCCCCCAAAAGGCCCAACGCGTCCCACGCCCGTCCGAAGGCCTCCTCCGCGGCCTCTTCCCGCAAGGGCCACTCCGCCTCAAAGAGCCACTCCGCCTCCTCAAAGAGCCACTCCGCCTCGGAGTCCGCGGCCGCGGACGCGCCGAAGCGGTCCCACGCTCCCTCGGCGGACCCGTCCCGCACCCGCTCGGCCCACGCCGAGATACCCGTGGCCCCGGAAGAACCGCAGGCCTGGGAGGAAGACCCCGCCGAGCAGCAGGCGCGGCCGTCGGCCCGGCCCACCGGCACCCCCGCGGACAACGCGGGCCGCACCCCCCAGCAGACCGCCGAACCCGTGATCCCCGGCGTGGGCGTCCTGCCCCTGGGCTCCGGCCTCGTCCTGGTCGGCCTCGGCATCGGATTCCTGGCCCTGCGCCTGCGCCGCACATGAACCGCCACCGCCCCTGCGATCCGCGCCGCCGATCAGACCCGCGCCACCCATGCGATACGTGCCGTCGATCAGATCTACGCCACCCATGCGATCCGTGCCGCCGATCAGACTCGCGCCGCCGATGAGATCCACGCCGCCCGTGAAATCCGCCGCGAACCCGGAGTCTCCGCTGCCCATGACATACGTGCCGCCCGTGAAATCCACCCCGAACCCGAAATCTTCTCCGCCCATGACATACGCGCCGCCCATTACAGACGCTGCCACGGCATGCGCCCCAAAGACACACGCCCCAAGGGCACACGCCCCAGGGACACACGCCCCAAAGACACACGCCCCCACAGCACACCCCTCCCGCTCCTCCCAGGCCGGAGGCCGTCCCTCCCGACCGGCCCGTGGCCCGCGTTCGTCGCCCCGTCCGCCCCGTAAACCGCCGCCGCCCTCGCTCAGGCCCGCACCCGTCGGGAACACCGTCGCTCACGGTGGGAGTACGCCCGAACACGGTGGATCACCCTCGTATGGGGGCACTACCCAGGTGTGATGGTGCGGTACGAGAGAATGGCGGCATGGAGATGCCGAGGAACGAAAGGTCGCCGGAGAGCCCCCAGGTCCTGGTCGTGGGCCAGGACGGTATGGCGCTCGGTGGCGGTGGAGACGACGACTCCCGCGAGGTCCCGGTGACGGAGATGGTGGAACAGCCCGCCAAGGTGATGCGCATCGGCAGCATGATCAAGCAGCTGCTCGAGGAGGTGAGGGCGGCTCCTCTGGACGAGGCGAGCCGGGTGCGGCTCAAGGAGATCCACTCCAGCTCCGTGAAGGAGCTCGAGGACGGTCTCGCGCCGGAGCTCGTCGAGGAGCTGGAGCGACTCTCCCTGCCGTTCACCGACGAGGTGATCCCGAGCGACGCCGAACTGCGGATCGCGCAGGCCCAGTTGGTGGGCTGGCTCGAGGGACTCTTCCACGGGATCCAGACGACACTGTTCGCGCAGCAGATGGCCGCGCGGGCCCAGTTGGAGCAGATGCGCCGCGCGCTGCCGCCCGGCGTGGGCGGCGAGGACGGCGACGACCCGCGGGTGGCCGGCCGTTCCGGGGGCCCGTACCTGTAGGGGTGCCGGGCGCCCCCTACCTGGAACGCCCGACCCGGTACCCGCAGCGACCCGAATCGAACCCATAACGCGAAGGCGCCCGGCCGGTCATGGTGACCGGCCGGGCGCCTTCGTATGTCGTCTGCCTGGAGGGCAGAGGCTCAGGCCCCGCCGTCGGTGCCGCCCGGGTCGTTCCCGCCCGGGTCCCCGATGACGCCACCCGAAGACGGATTGTCGGTGGGCGGGGTGGGATTGTCCGTGGGCGGCTGCTCGGACGTCGGCTGGGTCTTGGACGGCGTCGGGTTCGACGGCTCGTCGCTCGGCTCGGACGCGCTGTCGGACGGCGTGGCCTCGCCCGTGCTGGGCTCCTCCGACGGCGAGTAGTCGGTATCCCCGCCGGTCCCGGCGCCCGGGTCCGTCGTGTTGTCCTCGGTGGCCGTGTTGTCGGAGCCCTGGCTGGGCTCCTTCTCCTTCTGGGAGTGCGACTGCGTGGGCGACTGGGTGGTGCCTGGTCCGCCCTTGTGGTCGCTGCCGCTGGTCATCGCCCAGGCCGCGCCGCCCGCGATGGCGATCACGGCGAGGACCGCGAGGATCCACATCTTGCCGCGGCCGCTGCCGCCGCCTCCGCGGTGCCCGCCGTCGAAGCCGCCGTCGTCGCTGCCCAGGGGCCGCAGCATCGGCTGGGCCGCCGTACCGCCGTCGGTCGGGTGCGGCAGCGCCGTCGTGCCCGCGACGCCCATGGCCGGGGTGTTGCCGCCCTGGTGCATGTCGGCGGTGACCGGACCGGTGTTCCAGGTGTTGGTGTGGCCGCCCTGGTCGTACAGCATCTGCAGCCCGTACTGGACGAGGCCGCGCATCTCCTCGGCGGTCTGGAACCGGTCGTCCGGGTCCTTGGCCAGGGAGCGCATGACGAGCCCGTCGAGCTCAGGCGGCGCCACGTCCGAGACCTCGGAGGGCGGCACCGGGGTGTCCTGGACGTGCTGGTAGACGACGGACAGCGGCGTCTCGCCGGTGAACGGGGGCCGCAGCGCGAGGAGTTCGTAGAGCAGGCAGCCGGTCGCGTACAGGTCGGAGCGGTGGTCGACGGCCTTACCGAGGGCCTGCTCGGGCGACAGGTACTGGGGCGTGCCCATGACCATGCCGGTCTGCGTCATGGTCGACTGCGCGCCGTGCAGGGCGCGCGCGATGCCGAAGTCCATCACCTTCACCGCACCGGTGTTGGTGATGATCACGTTCGCCGGCTTGATGTCGCGGTGCACGATGCCGTGCTGGTGCGAGTAGGCGAGGGCCTCCAGGACACCGGAGACGATGATCAGGGCCTGCTCGGGGCCGGGCGCCTCGGCGTTCAGGAGGAGGTCGCGGATCGTGCGGCCCTCGACGATCTCCATCACGATGTAGGGGACGACCGAGTGGCCGACGGCGTCCTCGCCGGAGTCGTACACGGCGACGACGGCGTGGTGGTTGAGGCCCGCGACCGACTGGGCCTCACGCGTGAAGCGGGCCTTGGAGACCGGGTCCTCGGCGAGGTCGGAGCGCAGGAGCTTGACCGCGACGGTGCGTCCGAGCCGGACGTCCTCCGCGGCGAAAACCTCCGCCATGCCGCCCCGGCCGAGTCTGTGGGTCAGCCGGTACCGGCCGTCGCCGACTAGCCCGCCGTTTCCCCACAACTCCGGCGCATCTGACATACCGCCGCCAGCCGCCTCGGGGTCGGACGGGCCCTGAGCGCGCTGCGTCTGTGCCATCAGTCCTCGCCGTCGTTTCTGTCCGCGTTCGTGTCCGCACTGTCGGATGTACGCGCGGTGGTCGTTACGGTCTCCGTCGGGCCACGCTACAGGCTTCGCCCGGCGCCCCGTTCCGAGATGGACCGGCCATCAAACCTTCTGCGGGCAATGCGATGCAAATCGTCTGGGCGGTTCCTGTAACGCTTCCGCGACGCTTCTTGCCCGTACGGTCACGGAACGGGCACCGAGCTTGACGTGTCGGTGCCACGGGGCAGACTTGGCCGGGAATAGTGGTAATCGATCACCGGCCGCGCCGATGGGGGACGTAGAAACATGAGCCAGGACGGCGCACAAGGCCGGTACGCAGGGCGTGCCGTCGCCGGCGGTCGCTACCAGCTGCGTGATCTGCTCGGCGAGGGCGGCATGGCCTCGGTCCACCTCGCGTACGACTCGGTGCTCGACCGTCAGGTGGCGATCAAGACGCTGCACACCGAGCTCGGGCGTGAGCAGGCGTTCCGTGAGCGCTTCCGCCGCGAGGCCCAGTCCGTGGCGAAGCTCACGCACACGAACATCGTCTCGGTCTTCGACACCGGCGAGGACGACCTCGACGGGATGACCACTCCGTACATCGTCATGGAGTACGTCGAGGGCCAGCCCCTCGGCTCCGTGCTCGACGCGGACGTCGCGCACTACGGCGCGATGCCGACCGACAAGGCCCTGAAGATCACGGCCGATGTGCTCGCGGCGCTCGAGATCAGCCACGAGATGGGTCTGGTCCACCGCGACATCAAGCCGGGCAACGTCATGATGACGAAGCGGAACGTCGTCAAGGTCATGGACTTCGGCATCGCCCGCGCCATGCAGTCCGGCGTCACGTCGATGACGCAGACCGGCATGGTCGTCGGCACCCCGCAGTACCTCTCGCCCGAGCAGGCCCTGGGCCGTGGCGTGGACGCCCGCTCCGACCTGTACTCGGTCGGCATCATGCTGTTCCAACTGGTCACCGGGCGGCTGCCGTTCGAGGCGGACTCGCCGCTGGCCATAGCGTATGCGCACGTCCAGGAGGAGCCGGTGGCTCCTTCGTCGATCAACCGGTCGGTGCCCCCGGCCGTGGACGCGCTGGTCGCCCGCGCGCTGAAGAAGAACCCGAACGAGCGCTTCCCGAGCGCCGAGGCGATGCGTGACGAGTGCCTGCGGGTCGCCCAGTCGCTGCAGGCCGCGGCGCCCAGCATCGTGCCGGGCGCGCAGACGTCCAGCGGCGCGGGCGTCGGTTCCGCGGTGTTCCCGCCGGTCGACCAGTCGACGGCGGCGCCGACCGGCCCGGTCCAGACGCCGTACCAGCCGGGCCCCTACGGGACGCCGGCGCCGGCCACGCCGGGCTACGGATATCCGCAGCAGGGCTACCAGACTCCGCCGCCCACCTCTCCGTACGCGCCTCAGCAGCACCAGCAGCAGCCGCTGCACCAGCAGACGCCTCCGCCGTACACCATCTCGCCCCAGACGACGCCGAGTTCGGCGGTCTCCGGTGGCGGTGGCGGCAAGCGGAACACCGGGGTGATCGTCGGTTCGGTCGTCGTCGCGCTGATCGCGGTCGGCGGTCTGATCACGGCCCTGACGATGAACGGCAATGACGAGAAGGGCGGTGGCGACGCGAAGAAGTCGCCGTCGGTCGTCGCCGGTCACAAGGGTCCCGACATGACGAAGACGATCGAAGAGGACCAGTGCACGGAGCCTGACACGGGTTACAACGACCCGGACAAGGTCATGCTCCCGGACTTCACGTACAAGAACATCAAGTCGGTCAAGGCCTGTCTGCAGGCCGCCGGTTGGAAGTTCGACATCAGGGACGTCGACGAGAACACCTTCGGTGAGGGCACGGTCATCGTGCAGTACCCCAAGGCGCGCACGGAGATCGACCCGAAGAACCCCGACTCGATCCAGCTTCAGGTCTCCACGGGCGACCCGGCGACGGGCTGACCCTACCGATCCGACCGATCCGGCTGACGCGACCGCCCCGGCTCATTGGCGGCCGGTCACTCGGCGAACGCGTCGCGCACCGCCCCGTACTCCTTCGTCCACCACACGGCGAGCGCCGACGCCGCGGGGAACTGCGGGTCGGCGCGGTGGTCGCCGCGTTCGTAGCGCCAGCGCAGTATCCAGAAGTCGTTGAGCCGCTCCCACCACACGCGGTGGACGGCGGCCGCGAGTTCGTCCGCCCCGGCGCCTGAAGCACGGCGGTACGCGCGCGCGTAGGCCCGCACCTTCGGCAGGTCGAGGGTGCCGACGGGACGCACGAAGAAGATCACGGCGGCGCGTACGGCCTCCTCGGCGCGCGGCTGCACCCCGAGCCGGTCCCAGTCGACGATCGCGGCCGGTACGCCCCCTTGGTAGAGCAGGTTGAACGGGTGGAAGTCCCCGTGCACCCAGCCGGTCGCCGAGGCCTGCGGCGGCCGGCGCCCCGCGCAGGACTCCAGGAGTTCGCGGCGCTCCGCGAGCCGGTGCCGCGCCAGCTCGTCGAACGCGTCGTGCGGCCGGTGACGGCGCACCCGCGCCAGCAGCGCGTCGATGAGCTCAAGAGTGTCCACGGGATCGGCGCTGGCCCGCCCGCGCGCGGGCGCGGCCCCCATGACCTGCTCCAGACACGCGTGTACGAGTCCCAGGAGCGCCCCGAGCGTGCGGCACTGGACCGCCGTGAGCTGGGCGCCGCTGCGGTGGCGGCCCTCGACCCAGGGGTGCAGGGCGTAGCTGGCGCCGCCGATGACGGTGACGGTGCGGCCGTCGGCGGCGGGCAGGGGCGGGGCGACGGGGACGCCGAGTGCGGCCAGGCGTTCGGTGGCGCGGTGCTGGCGGGCGATGGCGGCCGGGTCGGCGGTCTCGGGGTCGAAGTGGTGCTTGAGGAAGTAGCGGCCGCGCGTGGTGGCGAGCCGGTAGCCGCGGTTGAGCAGGCCCTGGTCCACGGGTTCGCAGGCCAGCGGTGAGCCGGCGTCGTACTGCCGCAGCAGGGCGCGGAGCGGTGGGGCGGAGTGAGCAGATGAGCGCGGCACGCGCCAGATGTTAGGGCACCCTGGGTAGCCGGTGGCTACAGAACGTGGTGAAAGGGTCGCTTCGGATGACGGGCGCCGCCCGTCAGTTCGTGCACGGTGACGAACTGGGGCTCGATCCGCAGGTAGACGGGGGCGAAGGGCTCTCCGTCGACGAAGCGGGGCGCGGAGCCGAAGAGGCCGAGTTGGCCGGGGGTCGGTTCGATGGCCTCGCAGGTGCCGACGAACTGGACCGACCAGTGGCCGTCGGCGGGGTCCCGGTCGTTCAGGTTGTCGGCGCCGTACGCGACGACGCCACCGGCGCAGGCCCGGTGGTAGCCGTAGCCCTGGTGCAGGCGCAGGACGACCCGGCCGTCCGCCACGATGTGGCGGGCCGGGGCGAGGAAGGGGAGCGCGCGCATGCTGGTCGCCACCCGGCCGTGGTCCACGCCGGCGATCAGCTCGACGGCGCGCTTTTCCCGGGCGCGGTCTTCCTGGAATTCGGAGGGCATGTTTCCACGGTGCGTGTCCGGAAGCGCCCCGTAAAAGAGGCCCCGGCCCCCTGTGAAAGGGACGTAGGTCCCGAATTCAGCGGCGCTTCTCGGCCTGCAGTCGCGCCACGTACGCGGCGGCCTGCGAGCGGCGTTCCATGCCCAGTTTCGACAGCAGGCTGGACACGTAATTCTTGATCGTTTTCTCGGCGAGATGCAGGTGTTCCCCGATGACCCGGTTGGTCAGGCCCTCGCCGATCAGGTCGAGGATCTTGCGCTCCTGGTCGGTCAGGTTCGCGAGCCGGTCGTCCTCCTTGCCACGGCCGCCGTCGCGGAGCCTTTCGAGGACGCGGGCGGTGGCGACGGGGTCGAGCAGGGACTTCCCGGCGGCGACGTCACGGACCGCGTTCAGGAGTTCGTTCCCCCTGATGGCCTTCAGCACGTAGCCGGAGGCGCCCGCCATGATCGCGTCGAAGAGTGCCTCGTCGTCGGCGAACGAGGTGAGCATCAGGCACTTGACCGACTCGTCCTGGGAACGGATCTCGCGGCACACCTCGACGCCGCTGCCGTCCGGGAGCCGCACATCCAGGACGGCGACATCGGGGCGCGTGGCGGGGATGCGGACCATGGCGTCGGCGGCCGTGCCGGCTTCTCCGACGACTTCGATGTCCTCCTCGACGGAGAGCATCTCGTGCACTCCGCGGCGTACGACTTCGTGGTCATCGAGTAGAAATACGCGAATTTTTCCGTCTTCGGACACGCGGTCAGTCTCACATACTGGCTCTTCCCGTGCCCGAGGTGACCGGGATAACGTGCCCGTGTTCCGGTCGCCTGCCAGGCTTGTGACCGGTGCTCCGAACAGTGCTTTGACCGCGTCTGACCAGCGAGTGTTCCGCAGTTGCGCGATTTACTTGGATATCCAAGCAAAATCGCAGGTCAGATGGGGTTTCGCAGATATGTGGGGCACTGGGTAACGTGCATGGTGCAGGGCGCTCGCCGGGACACCTGTCACGCCTTTACCCGGCCGAGTCGCACCCACCCCGTGCGCAGGACGGATCAGGCGAGCCTCCCCCAGGCCCTCAAAAAGCCGGGGGGAGACCCCCAGGCTTTCCCGGCGAACCCGGGGGCCGGACCGACGGAGGAGCACACGTGACCGTGGACAGCACTGCCGCCGCGCGTACGCCGCGCAAGCGCACCGCTGCGAAAAAGTCTGCGAAGAAGTCCCCGGGTGCGGGAGCGCCCGACCTCGTTCAGCTGTTGAGCCCCGAGGGCCGGCGCGTGGAGGACCCCGCGCACGCCGAGTACGCCGCGTTCGTCGAGGACATCACGGCCGACGAGCTGCGCGGCCTGTACCGCGACATGGTCCTCACCCGCCGCTTCGACGCGGAGGCCACGTCGCTGCAGCGACAGGGCGAGCTGGGCCTGTGGGCCTCGCTGCTCGGCCAGGAGGCCGCGCAGATCGGCTCGGGCCGCGCCACGCGCGACGACGACTACGTCTTCCCCACCTACCGTGAGCACGGCGTCGCCTGGTGCAGGGGCGTCGACCCGACGAACCTGCTCGGCATGTTCCGCGGCGTGAACAACGGCGGCTGGGACCCGAACAGCAACAACTTCCACCTGTACACGATCGTCATCGGCTCGCAGACGCTGCACGCCACGGGCTACGCCATGGGCGTCGCCAAGGACGGCGCGGACAGCGCGGTGATCGCGTACTTCGGTGACGGCGCCTCCAGCCAGGGCGACGTCGCCGAGTCGTTCACGTTCTCCGCGGTCTACAACGCGCCCGTCGTGTTCTTCTGCCAGAACAACCAGTGGGCGATCTCGGAGCCGACCGAGAAGCAGACCCGGGTGCCGCTCTACCAGCGCGCGCAGGGCTACGGCTTCCCCGGTGTCCGCGTCGACGGCAACGACGTGCTGGCCTGCCTGGCCGTCACCAAGTGGGCCCTGGAGCGTGCCCGCAGGGGCGAGGGGCCGACGCTGGTCGAGGCGTTCACGTACCGCATGGGCGCGCACACCACCTCCGACGACCCGTCGAAGTACCGGGCCGACGAGGAGCGCGAGGCGTGGGAGGCGAAGGACCCGATCCTGCGCCTGCGCACGTATCTCGAGTCCGAAACTGACACGGACGAGGGATATTTCGCGGAACTCGAGGCCGAGAGCGAAGCGTTGGGTCTTCGAGTACGCGAGGTCGTGCGGGCCATGCCGGACCCGGACCGGATGGCCATCTTCGAGAACGCGTACGCGGACGGGCACGCGCTCGTCGACGAGGAGCGTGCCCAGTTCGCCGCCTACCAGGCGTCGTTCACCACGGAATCCGATAGCGACTCCGTCGCGGGCTCGGGAGGCAACTGATCATGGCGGTACAGAAGCTTCCGCTCGCCAAGGCGATCAACGAGTCGCTGCGCACGGCGCTCGACACCGACCCCAAGGTCCTCATCATGGGCGAGGACGTCGGCAAGCTCGGCGGCGTCTTCCGCGTCACGGACGGGTTGCAGAAGGACTTCGGCGAGGACCGGGTCATCGACACCCCGCTCGCCGAGTCCGGCATCGTCGGCACGGCCATCGGCCTCGCGCTGCGCGGGTACCGGCCGGTCGTGGAGATCCAGTTCGACGGTTTCGTCTTCCCCGCGTACGACCAGATCGTCACGCAGCTCGCGAAGATGCACGCCCGCGCGCTCGGCAAGATCAAGCTGCCGGTCGTCGTGCGGATCCCGTACGGCGGCGGCATCGGCGCGGTCGAGCACCACTCGGAGTCGCCGGAGGCGCTGTTCGCGCACGTGGCGGGCCTGAAGGTGGTCTCCCCGTCGAACTCGTCGGACGCGTACTGGATGATGCAGCAGGCCATCCAGAGCGACGACCCGGTGATCTTCTTCGAGCCGAAGCGGCGCTACTGGGACAAGGGCGAGGTCGACACCGAGGCGATCCCCGGCCCCCTGCACGGCGCGCGCACGGTGCGCGAGGGCACGGATCTGACGCTCGTCGCGTACGGGCCGATGGTGAAGGTCTGCCTGGAGGTGGCCGCGGCCGCCCAGGAGGAGGGCAAGTCCCTGGAGGTCGTCGACCTGCGCTCCATGTCGCCGATCGACTTCGACGCGGTGCAGAAGTCCGTCGAGAAGACCCGCCGGCTCGTCGTGGTGCACGAGGCCCCGGTCTTCCTCGGTACGGGCGCGGAGATCGCCGCGCGGATCACCGAGCGCTGCTTCTACCACCTGGAGGCGCCCGTGCTGCGGGTCGGCGGCTATCACGTGCCGTACCCGCCGGCGCGCCTCGAGGACGAGTACCTGCCGGGCCTCGACCGGGTGCTCGATGCCGTCGACCGCTCGCTTGCGTACTGAGGAGAGGGCCGTGACGACGATGACAGACGCTGCGCTGGCCGAGTTCAAGATGCCCGACGTGGGCGAGGGGCTCACCGAGGCCGAGATCCTCAAGTGGTACGTCCAGCCGGGTGACGTGGTCACCGACGGGCAGGTCGTGTGCGAGGTGGAGACGGCGAAGGCGGCCGTCGAGCTGCCGATCCCGTTCAACGGTGTGGTGCGCGAGCTGCGCTTCCCCGAGGGGACGACGGTGGATGTGGGGCAGGTGATCATCGCGGTGGACGTCGCGGGCGGATCCGGCTCCACGGCCGCGGCTCCCGCGGCCGTTTCGGTGCCGGAGCCCGCGGCTCCCGAGCCGGAGCCCGAGCCCGCGCCTCAGGGGCGGCAGCCGGTGCTGGTGGGGTACGGGGTTTCCGAGGGGTCGACGAAGCGCCGCCCGCGCAAGGGCGACGTGGTGGCGGTCCCCGCGGCGGTCACGCGGCCCGCGCCCGCACTCGCGCCCGAGCCGGAAGCCCCGGTGAAGGGCAACGGGCGCCCGCTCGCCAAGCCCCCCGTGCGCAAGCTGGCCAAGGACCTGGGTGTCGACCTCGCCTCGCTCACGCCCTCCGGGCCTGACGGCATCATCACCCGCGAGGACGTGCACGCGGCCGTCGCCCCGGCTCCCGAGCCGGTCGTGACGCAGGTACAGGTACAGGCTCCGTCGCAGGAGCCGGTCGCCGCCGTGCCGGCCGTCGTCCAGGACGGCGTCCGCGAGACCCGTATCCCCGTCAAGGGCGTACGCAAGGCGACCGCGGCCGCGATGGTGGGCTCCGCCTTCACCGCGCCGCACGTCACGGAGTTCGTGACGGTCGACGTGACGCGGACGATGAAGCTCGTCGAGGAGCTCAAGGCCGACAAGGAGATGCAGGGGTTGCGGGTCAACCCGCTGCTGCTCATCGCCAAGGCCCTGCTCGTCGCGATCAAGCGGAACCCCGAGATCAGCGCCTCCTGGGACGAGGCCGCCCAGGAGATCGTCCGGAAGCACTACGTGAATCTGGGCATCGCCGCCGCCACACCGCGCGGTCTGATCGTGCCGAACATCAAGGACGCGCACGCCAAGACCCTGCCCGAACTGGCGACGGCGCTCGGCGAGTTGGTGTCGACGGCCCGCGAGGGCAAGACGTCGCCGGGAGCCATGCAGGGCGGCACGGTGACGATCACGAACGTCGGAGTCTTCGGCGTCGACACCGGCACCCCGATCCTGAACCCGGGCGAGCCCGCGATCCTCGCCGTGGGCGCGATCAAGCTCCAGCCCTGGGTCCACAAGGGCAAGGTGAAGCCCCGTCAGGTCACCACCCTGGCCCTCTCCTTCGACCATCGCCTGGTGGACGGAGAGCTGGGCTCGAAGGTACTGGCGGACGTGGCAGCGATCCTGGAACAGCCCAAGCGGCTGATCACCTGGGCGTGAGTTGCCTGGGCGTGAGCGAATGACACGGGGCCGTCCCTGAGGGGGCGGCCCCGTGTGGCGTACGCAGGCCGCGATGGAAACACACGGAGACCTCGTCGTGACGCGGCACCGTCGGCTGCGCCGCGGGTGGCTGTCGGGTCCTGTCGACGGCGGGGCGCGCTCCGCCGCGGAGTGCGGTGCGACGAAGGGCCCGCCGCGGCATGCGGCGGGCCCTTCGTTCATTCGGTTCTTCGAGGGCTACTTCTTGAAGCCGTAGTCCATGAGCTTCTTCGCGTCCGCCGTGCGGTTCGTGACGGAGGAGGAGGCGAGGACCGTGCCGATGACCGTCTTGCCGTTGCGGGTGGCGGCGAAGACCAGGCAGTACTTGGCCTCGGGACCCGAGCCGGTCTTCACGCCGATGGTGCCGGAGTAGCTGCCGAGCAGGTTGTTCGTGTTGGACCACGACATGTAGCGGTAGCCGCCGCTCTTCGTGGTGACCTTCTGCTTCGTCGACTTCGTCTTGACGACCGAGCGGAACGTGGAGTTCTTCATCGCGGAGGACGCGATCTTCGTCAGGTCGCGCGGCGTCGAGTAGTTCGAGCCGCTGCCGATGCCGTCGAACGAGTCGAAGTGCGTGTTCTTCAGGCCCATGTCGGTGGCGGCCTTGTTCATCTTGCCGATGAAGGACTTCACGCGGGCGGCGCGCGTGCTGCCGGAGCCGAACTTGTCGGCCAGGGCGTACGCGGCGTCGCAGCCGGACGGGAGCATGAGCCCGTACAGGAGCTGACGGACGGTGACCTTGTCGCCGACGATCAGACGGGCCGACGACGCGTTCTTCGCGACGATGTAGTCGCTGTACGCCTTCTGGATCGTGACCTTGGAGTCCAGGTTCAGGTTCGACTGCGCCAGGACGACCTTCGCGGTCATGATCTTGGTGGTGGAGCCGGTGGAACGGCGGGTGTCGGCGGCCTTGGTGAACAGGCTCGTACCGGTCCCGTTGTTCATCACGTAGCCGCCCTTGGCGACGATCGTGGGGGTGGGCAGCGTGGCGGCCTGCGCGGAGGTGGCGAAGACCCCGCTCGCCAGGACCGCGCCGGCGGTCACGGTGGCGGCGGCGGATACGCGGCGAATGCCCTTAATGCGGGTTTTCAAGTTTAACGCTCCAAATGCCCCTGGAATGCGGCCACATGAGGGTGCCGCTCGCTGAAGAGACTCATGAGTGCGGCGGATGGATGTGCCGGGATGCAGAGTATGTGTGGCGAGGGGGCGACGCCCGCCGTTTCGGGGTGTTGCGTCCGCATCCTGGACGGGCGCCGACGATGCGTACGTGTTGTATCTATGATGTGCGCATGCCTTCAGTGCCCCCGTCCCCCACCGCCGTCAAGCGACCACCGGCGGCCGACCGCGTCTACGACCACGTCAAGCGCAGCGTCCTCGAACGCCGCTACGAGGGCGGGACGTTGCTCACCGAGGGCGAGCTCGCCGAGGCCGTGGGGGTGTCCCGCACCCCGGTGCGCGAGGCGCTGCTCAAGCTGGAGGTCGAGGGGCTGATCAAGCTCTACCCGAAGAAGGGCGCCCTGGTCCTGGCCGTCTCCGCGCAGGAGATCGCGGATGTCGTCGAGACCCGCCTCCTCGTCGAGGAGCACTCCGTGCGCAAGGCGGTCCCCGCGCCCGCGAGCCTGATCGCCCGTCTGGAGGAGCTGCTCTCGCTCCAGCAGGCCCAGGCCGCCGTGGGCGAGTTCGCCGACGCGGCCAGCACCGACCGCTGCTTCCACGCCGAGATCGTGCGCAGCGGAGGCAACGCGATCCTGTCCCGTCTCTACGACCAGCTGCGCGACCGCCAGCTGAGAATGGGCGTCGCCGTGATGCACTCGCACCCGGACCGGATCGCCAAGACGCTCACCGAGCACGAGGAGATCCTCGACGCGCTGCGCGCGGGCGACGCCGAGGCGGCCGTCGCCGTCGTCCGCCGCCACGTCGGCTGGTTCTCGAACCTGGCGCGGGGCGAGGTCCGATGAGCAGCTCCGCCGGCACCGTGTCGCTGCCCGGGGATCCGCCCGGCGGCCGCAGGGCCATGGGCGTCTGGTCCATCGGCGTCGCCGTCTACTTCGTCGCCGTCATCTTCCGCACCTCGCTGGGCGTCGCGGGCCTCGACGCCGTCGAGCGTTTCCACATCAACGCCTCGGCGCTGTCCACGTTCTCGATCCTCCAGCTGCTCGTGTACGCGGGTATGCAGATACCCGTCGGCCTGATGGTCGACCGGCTCGGCACCAAGCGCGTCCTGACGATCGGCGTCGTCCTCTTCACCGTCGGCCAGCTCGGCTTCGCGTTCTCGCCCTCGTACGGGACGGCCCTCGTCTCGCGCGCGCTGCTCGGCTGCGGCGACGCGATGACGTTCATCAGCGTGCTGCGGCTCGGCACGCGCTGGTTCCCCGCCCGGCGCGGGCCGCTGGTCGCGCAGCTCGCGGGTCTCGTCGGCATGGCCGGCAACCTCGTGTCGACCCTCGTGATCGCGCGGCTGCTGCACGGCGTCGGCTGGGAGGCCGCGTTCGCGGGCAGCGCGCTCGCCGGAGTCGTCGTGCTCGTCCTGATGCTGCTCTTCCTCAAGGACCACCCGGAAGGCTTCGAGCCGGAGCCCGTGCGGCACACCGGCGGGGCCTTCGTCCGCGGACAGATCCTCGCGTCCTGGCGCGAGCCGGGCACACGGCTCGGCCTGTGGGTCCACTTCACGACGCAGTTCCCGGCGATGGTGTTCCTGCTGCTGTGGGGCCTGCCGTTCCTGGTCGAGGCGCAGGGCCTCTCGCGCGGGACCGCCGGTGAACTGCTCACCCTCGTCGTGCTGTCCAACATGCTGATCGGGCTCGTCTACGGGCAGATCGTGGCCCGGCACCACACGGCCCGGCTGCCGCTCGCCCTCGGCACGGTCGCCGGTACGGCGCTGATGTGGGCCGTGACGATCGCCTACCCGGGGGACCACGCGCCGATGTGGCTGCTCGTCACGCTGTGCGTCGTGCTCGGGGCGTGCGGGCCCGCGTCCATGATCGGGTTCGACTTCGCGCGTCCGGCGAACCCGCCGGAGCGGCAGGGGACCGCGTCCGGGATCGTCAACATGGGCGGGTTCGTCGCGTCGATGACGACGTTGTTCGCGGTCGGGGTCCTGCTGGACGCGACCGGCGACAACTACCGCATCGCGTTCTCCGCGGTGTTCGTCCTCGAGGCGCTCGGGGTGAGCCAGATCCTGCGACTGCGCCGGCGCGCGGACCGCCGGGAGCGGGAGCGCCTGGTGGCGAGCCGGGTGGAGACGGTGCACGTGCCCGCGTGAGCGGTTCCTGCCTGAGGCTTCCGCGTAGACGTACGCGGCCTGAGCCGTGCCGCTCCTGAGCGGTACTCCGCCTGAGCCGTGCCGCTCCTGAGCGGTACTCCGCCTGAGCCGGCCCCTCCTGAGCGGTACTCCGCCAGAGCCGTACCCCTCCTGAGCCGTACCTGTGCAAGACGGACGTGCGTAGGACTTCCCGTGCCCGACGTCCCCGCACAAGCGACGGGCCCCGGTCGCCGTTTCCGGCACCGGGGCCTTTCCCGTCCGCTCCGCCGCCCCGGCCCCGTAAGGGCTACGGCGTCGTGGACAGCGAGTTCAGGATCGCCTGGGCGAGGTCCAGGTCGCCCTCCGTCTTGACGCGGTCGGACACCGCGTCGGGCGTCACGCGACCGCAGGCCAGCTTGACGTAGGTCTCCCAGTCGAGGGAGAGCGTCGCGGCCGGGCCCAGCGACGGGGCGCCGTCGATCGTGCCGCGCCCGTCCGCGTCGACACGCACCGTGCGCAGGAACTCGACCGGCCCGTGCACATCGAAGACCACCGCCGAGTTCGCGGGCGCGGAAGCGTCCTTCGCGACGACCTTCGGCAGAACGGCGAGCAGCATGTCGCGCGTGACGTACGCGCCTGGGGAGTCGAGGTTGCCCGGCCGGCCGACGGCCGCGCGCAGGTCCTGCTCGTGCACCCACACGTCGAACGCCCGCTTGCGCATGGCGAATTCGAGGGTCTCCTCCGTGCCGAGCGGCCCGCGCACCATCGCGCCCGGCTCACGCGACTCGTTGCGCAGCTGCCGGGAGCGCCGGATGATCGTGTACTCCAGCTCGGACGTCATCTCGGGCGCCGTGTGGTGGCGCCGCACGTCGACCTGCATCTCCATGTACCGCTGGTGCTCGTTCTGTACGTGGTACAGGTCGCGCGGCAGTGTGTGGATGGGCCGCGGGTCACCGAGCATCTCGCAGTCGAGGCCGATGACATGGGACACGATGTCCCGCACCGACCAGCCGGGGCATGGCGTGGCCCGGTTCCATTCGCCCTCCACCAGGGGCGTCACCAGCTCGGATATCGCTTCGATGGAATGGGTCCAGGCATCGGCGTAGGACTGAAGACTGGGGTGGAGACTCACGGAACGGGACCCCTCGGGCGGTTGTGGCGCGGGCAGTGGGTGTCTTGGAACGCGTCTGCGGGGGTCCGGGGGGAACCCCCGGAAATGCACAGTACGCTGCTGGCAGGCACCCCGGCAGTGCTTTCGTGTGACGATCGTAGGCCTGTGTAGACGGCTCGAATGCCAGGACGGTGGTAGTGTGCGCGCCTCGCTCATCCAGATCCGTGTAGATGATGACGAATCGCCCCATTCCCGTCGGCTGCGCGCCGCTTCGATGGTGCGGGAACAAGCCGGGTCCGCCGACCTCGTCGTCCTCCCCGAGCTGTGGACCACCGGAGCCTTCGCCTACGAGGCCTTCGCGACCGAGGCGGAGCCCTTGGAGGGCCCGACGTACGAGGCGATGGCGAAGGCCGCGCGCGACGCCGGCGTCTGGCTGCACGCGGGCACGATCCCCGAGCGCGACCCCGACGGGCCGCTCTACAACACCGCGCTCGTCTTCTCCCCGGACGGCGAACTCGCCGCCGCCTACCGCAAGATCCACCGCTTCGGCTTCGACAAGGGCGAGGCCGTGCTGATGAGCGCGGGCGAAGAACTCGTCACCGTACGCCTGCCGGAAACCGTCCTCGGCGTCACCACCTGCTACGACCTGCGCTTCCCCGAGCTGTACCGGGGCCTCGTCGACCGGGGTGCCGAGACGCTCCTCGTGTCCGCCGGCTGGCCCGAGCGGCGCCGCGCGCACTGGACGCTGCTCGCCCAGGCGCGCGCCGTCGAGAACCAGGCGTACGTACTGGCCTGCGGCACCGCCGGTACGCACGCGAGGGTGCCGCAGGCCGGACACAGCGTCGTCGTCGACCCGTGGGGCCAGATCGTGGCGGAGGCAGGCGCCGAGGAGGAGATCCTCACCGTCGAGTTCGACGCGGCGGGCGTCGCCGCGTCGCGCGAGCGCTTCCCGGCGCTCAAGGACCGGCGGCTGGGGCTGGAGCCGCCTCGGCGGTGAGGGAGCGCATGCCCGTGCCGACTGCCGTCAGCCGTCCCCCCGCTCCTTCTCCGCCAGGTGGATCACGCACACCGCGATGGCGATGAGCAGCGCCGGGTCCGCGTCCTCACGGATGACGTCGACGCCGTACGTGTCGCGGACCCGGAGCCAGCGGCGTGAGATGTGGGCGAGCATCTCGCCGTCGTACTCGACGACGAACTCGCGGTCCAGGATCTTTCCGCTGACGTCGAGCTCGGTGCCGTCGACCAGTTCGACCCGGTAGTGGTTGCGCAGCAGCGACAGGCGCTTGCGCTTGATCTTGGCGAGGGCCTCGTCTCCGCGCTCGATGACCATCGTGTCGCGCAGGGCGAACATCTTCTCGTGGATGTCGATGAGCACCCGCCCGTCGGGCCCCTTCAGCTCGAAGGTGTCCCGCAGGCGCATCGCCTTGCCGTCGACGAGGAAGGCCTTGTGGCCCTGCTCGTCCTCGATCCAGTAGTCCTCGCCCACCGCGAAGAGCCGCTCTCGAACTTCGTATCTCATACGTCGAAGGGTGCCCAGCCCGCGCGCGCGGACTCTCCCCCCTCACTCGGGCGGCCGTGTCCCGAGGCGGCGGGCGAGGGGCGGCTCCTGGGCGAGGACGTACCCCGTGGCGATCCCCACGCACACGACCGTGAACAGCACGATGAGCCACGACAGCAGGCTGAACACGAGACCGAGGGGGCCGAACGCCGCCACGGAGCGGTTCAGCGTCACCGGCATGTAGAAGCGCGACGCCCAGGCGAGGACGACCACGCCCACGCCGGTCAGAAGCGCGCCCGGCAGCAGCGGCAGCCATGGCACGCGGCCGCCGAGCAGCATGTGCTGCGTCCACCACCACAGCAGGGTGCTCGACGCGAACGACAGCGGCAGGCCGAGCCAGGCGCCCAAGCCGAAACCGTCGCTCAGCAGCCCCTGGACCGTCAGCGCGGACAGCCACACCAGCAGCCACACCGGCCACCGCCACGCGATGAGGCGCAGGCCCGCGGGCGGCACGTGCCAGGAGCGCTCGCACACGCGTTGCAGGGCTCGGCTGCACGAGGTCGCCGACAGCAGCGTGACGAGGACGCCGACGGCCCCCGAGGTGTCGCGTGCGGTGTCGTCGGGCGTCCCGAACACCTGCCGGACCTGGTCGAGGGCGGGTCCGGACAGGCCGAGCGAGTACGTCGCCGACTCGATGAGGCGGTCGCCCATGGCGGTCGGGGCGAACGCGGCGATGACGAAGAGCACCGGGATCGCCGTCAGGAAGGCCTGCGCGGCCAGCCGCGTCGAGGAGTCGAGGAGGCTCACGTCCACCATCTGCCGGGTCAGGCGCGTGAGGAACGGCAGCCGCTCCCGCAGTTCACCGGCCCGCGCGGTGCCCCACCGCGTGACCTTGGCCAGAGTCCCGGCGAGACCGCCGCGCGCGCTGTCGTCCGTCATAGCTGCCAAGCGTCGGCCACGCGCCCGCCGCACAGAGGGCGGACGCGCCGCCGGGACCTGCGGCGGCTGCCGGGATGCGGGGCCGGAGGTACGGCTCCACGGCGTCGGCCGAACCTGGCCGGGCCTAAGACAGCGCCGCCTCCGCCGGGCCCCGGCCGAACCGTCTGCGGTACGCCGACGGGCTCAGGCCCGTTTCCCGGCGGAGCCGGGCGCGCAGGTTCGCGGCGGTGCCCAGGCCGCTGCGGGCGGCCACCACGTCGAGGCGTTCCTCGCCGCGTTCGATGAGGCGACAGGCCAGGGCGACCCGTTCGCCGGTGAGCCAGGCCAGCGGGGTCGTGCCGAGTTCGGCGCGGAAGCGGCGGTGCAGGGTGGCGGGGCTGACCGCGGCGTGCGCGGCGAGGTCGGTCACGCTCAGCGGCTCGCCGATCCGCTCCTGCGCCCACGCGAGCAGCGGCGCGAGAGACTCGTCCGGCACCGCGGGCACGGGCCGCTCCACGAACTGCCGCTGGCCGCCGTCCCGGTGGGCGGCGAACACGAGCCGTCGCGACACCGCGTTGGCGATCTCGGCGCCGTGGTCACGGCGGACGACGTGCAGTCCGAGATCGAGCGCGGACGCGCTGCCGGACGCGGTGAGGATGTCCCCGTCGTCCACGAACAGCACGTCGGGTTCGAGGTGTACCCCGGGGAAGCGGGAGCGGAAGGAGTCCGCCCACATCCAGTGGCAGGCGGCCCGTCGCCCGTCGAGGAGTCCGGCCTCGGCGATGGTGAACGCGCCCGAGCAGAACCCGATGAGCCGGGCGCCCCGCGCGTGCGCCCGGCGCACGGCGTCGAGGACGGCGGGCCGCCTCGGCACGTCGGTGTCGGGCCGATTGGGCACGATCAGCGTGTCCGCGGACTCGGCCGCGTCGAGATCGGCGATGTCGGTCAGGGTGAAGAACCCGTCCCGCATCACGGTCCGCGTCCGCGGCGAGCAGAGCTGGAAGTCGTACAGCTCACGGCCGAGTTCGGGCCGGCGCAGGCCGAAGACCTCGATGGCGCAGGACAGCTCGAAGGGGTTGGAGTTCTCGTCGACGATCACCACGACGCGGTGCGGCGGGCGCTGCGACAGGTCCCGTGAGAGGCGCTGCGAGGATTCTTTCGCCATATGCGATTTCTAGCACTCGCCGCGGAGCGGTGCCGGGCGCAGGATCGGCGTATGACCAGCCGCGAGAACACGCCGATCGCCCTCGACGAGGCCCTGGCCTCCTTCGACGCCCTGTGGAGTCCCCGCATCGTCACCCGCGTCAACGACTACGACGTCCGCGTCGCGAAGGTCGAGGGAGACCATGTCTGGCACGTGCACGACGACACGGACGAGTTCTTCCTGGTCGTCGACGGCGAGCTGACCATCGCCCTGCGCGAGCCGGCGGGCGAGCGCGATGTCGTCCTGCCCCGGGGCTCGGTCTTCACGGTTCCGCGCGGGACGTGGCACAAGCCGCGCTCCCCGAAGGGTGCCTCGATCCTTCTCCTGGAGCCCACCGGAACCCCCACGGTCGGGGACCACCACGACGACGTCCCTGATCATGTGGATGCCACTACGGGGCATGCGCTCGCTTAGTGGCACCCTTGACCCATGAACGATGTCGACCCCGCACCCCGTCGCGCCCGTGTCCGTGCCCCCGAGCTCATCGGCAAGGGCGGCTGGCTCAATACGGGTGGTAAGCAATACACCCTGGCTGACCTGCGGGGACGCATCGTCATTCTGGATTTCTGGACATTTTGTTGTGTGAATTGCCTGCATGTCCTCGACGAGCTGCGTGAGCTCGAGGAGAAGCACCGGGACACCGTCGTGATCGTCGGGGTGCACTCGCCGAAGTTCGTGCACGAGGCCGAGCACGCCGCCGTGGTCGACGCCGTCGAGCGGTACAACGTCGAGCACCCCGTCCTCGACGACCCCGAGCTGGCGACCTGGAAGCAGTACGCCGTCCGGGCCTGGCCGACTCTCGCGGTGATCGACCCCGAGGGGTACGTCGTCGCGCAGCACGCCGGCGAGGGGCACGCCCACGCCATCGAGAAGCTGGTCGAGCAGCTGGAGGCGGAGCACGGCGCGAAGGGGACGCTGCGCCGCGGCGACGGGCCGTACGTCGCCCCCGAGCCGGTCGCGACGGATCTGCGCTTCCCCGGCAAGGCGCTCGTGCTGCCGTCCGGGAACTTCCTGGTCTCCGACACGACCCGGCACCAGCTCGTCGAACTGGCCGAGGACGGCGAGAGCGTCGTACGGCGGATCGGCTCGCCCGGCGACTTCAACGAGCCGCAGGGCCTCGCGCTCCTCGACGACACGACCGTCGTCGTGGCCGACACGGTGCACCACTCGCTGAAGGCCCTGGACCTCACGAGCGGGGACATCACGACGCTCGCGGGCACCGGCAAGCAGTGGTGGCAGGGCGCGCCGACCAGCGGCCCCGCCCTCGAGGTGTCGCTGTCCTCGCCGTGGGACGTCGCCGTGTTCGGCGGCAAGGTGTGGATCGCCATGGCGGGCGTGCACCAGCTGTGGACGTACGACCCGGAGTCGAAGAGTGTCGCCGTCGCGGCGGGCACGACGAACGAGGGGCTCGTCGACGGGCCGGGGGCCGAGGCGTGGTTCGCGCAGCCGTCCGGGCTCGCGGCGACCGGTGAGCGGCTGTGGGTGGCGGACTCGGAGACGTCCGCGCTGCGGTACGTCGACCTGGACGGCGCCGTGCACACGGCGGTCGGTACGGGTCTCTTCGACTTCGGGCACCGGGACGGTGCCGCCGAACAGGCCTTGTTCCAGCACCCGTTGGGCGTGACGGCCCTGCCGGACGGCTCGGTCGCGGTCTCGGACACGTACAACCACGCCCTGCGTCGCTACGACCCGGCGACCGGTGAGGTCACCACGCTGGCGACGGATCTGCGGGAGCCCAGCGACGCGGTGCTCGTGGGCGGGGACTCCGCAGACATCGTCGTGGTGGAGTCGGCGCGGCACCGGCTGACGCGGCTGCGGCTTCCGGAGGAGGCCGTGCGGGTCGAGTCGGTCGCGCACCGGACGCAGCGCGCGGCGACCGAGGTCGCCGCCGGCAAGCTCCAGCTGGACGTGATCTTCCAGGCTCCGGCGGGTCAGAAGCTCGATGTGCGGTACGGGCCCTCGACCCGGCTCCTGGTCTCCTCCACCCCGCCCGAGCTGCTGGTCGCGGGGGACGGGGCGGACACGGACCTGTCGCGCGAGCTGGTCCTGAACCCGGAGGTGGCGGAGGGCGTCCTGCACGTGTCGGCGATGGCCGCCTCGTGCGACGACGACCCGGCCAACGAGTACCCGGCCTGCCACGTCCACCAGCAGGACTGGGGCGTGCCGGTCCGGCTCACCGGGGGTGGCGCGGACCGGCTGCCGCTGGTGCTGGCGGGGATGGACGACCGGGGCTGATCCGGACTGTCACGGGCTGACCGGGGCCGACGGAGTGCCGGTCAGCCGGCATACGGGCGCGTGGTGTTCCAGGAGAGCACCTCGATGCCGTCGGCGCGCTTGCCGGCGTACTCCACCTCGCCGGGCGTGACCAGCTTGACGGACTCGCTCGAGTCGTCGGAGTTGTTCCTGACCAGGGACAGGCGGATCGACGTGAAGTAGTCGTCCTCGGCCTTGGTCTCCTGGTAGACGTCGATCGCGGAGTAGACCGTGCCGCCGGGCTGCACGACGATCGGCTGGGCGGGCTGCTGGTCGTCCTTGGCGAGCGGCGCGTCGCCGTTGGCCTCGCCCGGGGTCACGACGGGGAACTTCTGCACGGTGCAGGCCGTGGCGGAGCGGTTGACGGCGGTGATGAGCAGGTGGTCGCCCTGCTGCTCGGGGTTCTCGCGCTTGAGGGAGTAGTCGAGGTAGCCGACCTTGCACTCGGGGGTCTTCTTGGCCGCCGTGCCGCCGGTCGTGCCGGTGCCGCCGGCGGTGTTCTTGCCGGTGCCGGTCTGCTTCGCGCCGGCCGCCGTGGCGTCCGTGCCGCCGGAGGCCTTCGAGGAGCCGGTGCCCGAGCCGCTGTCCTTGGCATCCGAACCGGCGGAGCCGGTGGCCGTCCTGTCCGTGGAGGCGGCGCCCGAGTCCTTGGTGCCCTCGCCGCTGTTGCAGGCGGTGAGGGACAGGCTCAGGGCCGCGAGGGCGGCGACGGCGAGGACGGTGCGGGAACGGTTGCGGTGGGTGTTCATGGTGGGCTCCCCCGTGTGAATGGTCCGTGCGAAAGGTCCGTGTGAAGACGGTCCGTGCGTGCGGTCTGCTGTGTGGTCGGCACCGTTGTCTCGGTGCTGACTTCAGCTTCGGGGGTGCCTCTCTCGATCGGCTTGCGTGCCGCTAACGATCCGCTGGCAACCCGTCCAGGGCCTTCCGCGCGGCCGCCACGCCGTCCTCGAACCCGGCCGACTCGGCTGTCCGCAGGGCCTGTCCGAGCAGGTCGGCGGCGTCGTCGGGGCGTCCGAGGGCGGACAGCGCCTCGCCGCAGGCGGTCTGCAGCAGCACCCGCCGGGCGGCCTCGTCGGACGAGGTCATGTCGAGGGCCCGTACGGCGTGCGAGAGGGCCGCTTCATGGGCGCCCGTGTCGAGGCAGTGCCGGGCCAGATGGTGCAGCGCGAGCGCCTCCGTCGGCGGGTGCTGGGCCTGCACGGCGAGGGTGACGGCGCGGGACAGGAGGAGCCCGGCGCGGTCGTGCGCGCCGGTGCCGTTGAGCGCGACGGCGAGGTTGACGCAGGCGATGGCCTCGCTGGTGACGTCGCCGGCGCGGGCCGCGAGTCCGGGGGCCTGTTCGAGGTGGACGAGGGCCTCGTCGTCCCTGCCTTCCTCGTGGAGGATCCAGCCGAGCAGGGCGCGGGCCCGCGACTGCGCGTCCGGGTCGTCCTCGTGCTCCGCCGAGGCGAGGCACTGTTCGAGCAGCGGGACCCAGCCGTCGCCGACGCGCAGCAGGATCACGGGCCACAGGAGGAGGGCGATCCGCCAGGCCCGGTCGTGCAGTTGGGCGCCGGCGGCCGCGGCGACGGCGCCTTCCAGGCCGGACCGCTCGGCCTCGAACCAGTCGAGTGCGGCGGCGCGGTCGGGGAACTCCCGCACGGCGACGGCGGGCCGGATGTCCGCGGGCAGGGCGCAGCAGGGGCGGCTCTCGGGGTGGGCGGCGGCGGCCGCGGCGAGGGCGGTGCGCAGGTAGTGGTCGAGGAGGCGTCCGAGCGGTTCGGCGGCGGGCTCGGGTGTGAGGGTGCGCGCGTAGAGGCGTACGAGGTCGTGGGGTGTGCGGCGGCCTCCGGCCGATTCGGCGACCAGGTGGGCGGCGGCGAGCCGGCCGAGCGCGGTGTCGGCCTCGTCGGGGGTGGTGCCGGTGAGCGCGGCGGCCGTGAAGCGGTCGAGGTCGGATCCGGTGTGCAGTCCGATGAGTCCGAAGAGTTCGGCGGCGGGTGCGGGCAGGTGCCGGACGGTGAGCCGCAGCGCGGCCGATACGCCGGTGTCCTCGATGTCGAGCAGGCTCAGCCGGCGCTGTTCGTCGGCGAGTTCACCGGCCATCGCGGCCAGGGTGCCGTCGGGGCGCTCGGCGAGGCGGGCCGCGGTGACGCGCAGGGCGAGCGGCAGTCCGTCGCACAGGCCCGCGAGGCGTTCGACGGCGGCGGGTTCGGCGGACACGCGCTCGTCGCCGAGTACGGCGGCGAGGAGTCCGGCCGCGTCGCCGGGCGGCAGGGGGTTCAGGGGCACGGGGGTCGCGGCGTCGGAGGCGACGAGGCCGCCGAGCCGGTCGCGGCTGGTGATGAGGGTGGCGCAGTGGTCGCCGCCGGGGAGCAGGGGGCGGACCTGGGCGGAGGTGCGGGCGTTGTCGAGGACGACGAGGAGGCGGCGGCGTGCGGCGAGGGAGCGGTAGAGGGCGCCCATCGCGGCGGTGGTCTCGGGGATCCGCCGGGCCGGGACGCCGAGCGCGAGGAGGAACTCCCGCAGCACGGTGGGTGTTTCGGGGGCGGGGGTGTCGCTGAAGCCGCGCAGGTCGGCGAAGAGGACGCCGTCGGGGAACCGGTCGTGGCGCGCGTGACGGCGGTGGGCCCAGTGCACGGCCAGCGCGGTCTTGCCGACGCCGGCGGGCCCGGCCAGCAGACAGACGGGCGCGTCGTCGCCGGACAGCACCTGGTCGAGGGCGCCGAGCTCGGCCCCCCGCCCGGAGAAGCCACGCGGGAGGCGGGGCAGCAGGTTGGGCGTGGGCGTGGGGGGCTCGGCGGGGGTGTGTACGGGGGTGGGGGCGGCGGGGTGTTCGGGGTAGGGGTCGACGGCGGGTCGGGATCCGGTGTCGTTCCGGGGTTCTGGCCCGGACGCGCTGTCGGGGGAGCCCTGGATCCCCGTACCGGTGTCGGGCGGCGTGGCGGCTTCCAGGGACGCGGACCCGGACGGGGACAGAGGCAGGGACGGTGACGGGTCGGGTCCGGTGCCGTCGGCCGGCTCGCCGGACGCGGGCCGCGACGGCGGGACGGTTTCCACGGGACCGGCCGACGGCTTCGCCCGCGCCCGCGGCAGTGACGCGAACGCGGCCTGGGGCGGCGCCTGCGCCGACGGCGTCCCCAGGATGGTCCGGTACGCCGCCGCGAGGACCGGCCCGGGATCGACGCCGAGTTCGTCGGCGAGGAGCCGCCGCGTGCGGTGGTAGTGGTCGAGGGCATCGGACTGCCGCCCGGAGCGGCCGAGCGCGAGGACGAGCGCGGCGGCGAGCGACTCGCGCAGGGGGTGGGCCACCGACTCGGGGCGCAGGACGGCAGCCGCCCGCGCGTGCTCGCCGAGCTGCCCGTACGCCTCCGAGAGCCCTTCCACGGAGGCTATGCGCAGCTCTTCGAGGGCGAGCGCGGCGGCTTCCAGGGGCGCGCTGCGCACGGTGCCGGTGAGTGCGGGTCCCTGCCACAGGGAGAGGGCCTCGCGGAGCATCTGGACGGTGTCGGCGGGGCGGTGCTGGAGCCGGGCGAGGGCGACCAGTTCCTCGAACCGGTGGGCGTCGAGGAGGGTCTCCGAGAGCTGGAGCGCGTAGGCGGAGCCCTGGGTGGTCAGCCGGATGCCGTACATCTCGGCGTCGTGCGCGGTGAGCAGGGCCCGCAGGCGTGAGACGTGGCTCTGCAGGACGGCCTTGGCGTGGAGGGGCGGTTCGTCCTCCCACAGGGCGGCGATCAGCTGCTCGACGCGGACGACGCTGTTGGGCCGCAGCAGCAGCATGGCGAGGAGGCCTGAGCGTTTGGCGGGGCCCAGCGGCAGTTCACCGGTCTCCGTCACGACCGCGACGGTGCCGAGAATCCTGAACTCCACGCCCGGTGTCCTCCCTCGGCCCCCCGCACGGCAAAGGTCGAGTTTACCGCCGGGGGGTCTGCGGGCTGCGGGGCACCGCCTGTCGGGGAGGTCAGCCCTCCAGGAAGGCGACGAGCGCGTTCGCGAGGAGGAACGGGTCGTCGGAGGCGCACAGTTCGCGGCAGCTGTGCATGGAGAGGATCGCGACGCCGATGTCGACGGTCTTGATGCCGTGGCGGGCCGCCGTGATCGGGCCGATCGTGGTGCCGCAGGGCATGGAGTTGTTGGAGACGAACGACTGGAAGGGCACGCCGGCCTTCTCGCACGCGGCGGCGAACACGGCGCGGCCCGAACCGTCGGTGGCGTAGCGGTTGTTGACGTTGACCTTGAGGATGGGGCCGCCGCCGGCGCGGGGGTGGTGGGTGGGGTCGTGGCGCTCGGCGTAGTTGGGGTGCACGGCGTGACCGGTGTCGGACGACAGGCACACCGTCCCGGCGAAGGCGCGGGCCTTGTCCTCGTACGAGCCTCCGCGCGCGAACACCGAACGCTCCAGGACGCCGCCGAGCAGCGGGCCGTCGGCGCCGGTGTCGGACTGCGACCCGTTCTCCTCGTGGTCGAAGGCGGCGAGGACCGGGATGCAGGGGAGGTCGTCCGAGGCGGACACGGCGGCGAGGGCGGCCGTTCCCGCGTGCACGGACAGGAGGTTGTCCATGCGGGGTCCTGCGACGAGCTCCTTGTCGCGGCCGAGGTAGGCGGGCGCCTCGATGGGGTGCGTCATCAGGTCCCACCCGGTGACGTCGCCCTCGGCGAGGCCGTACTCCTCCTCCAGGAACCGGATCAGGTCGCCCTCGTGGACGTCGTCGCCGAGGCCCCAGATGGGCTGCATGTGCTTCTGCTTGTCGAGCTTGAGGCCGTCGGTGTGGACGGAGCGGTCCATGTGGATGGCGAGCTGCGGCACGCGCATCAGCGCCCGGTCGATGTTCACGAGCCGGGTCGAGCCGTCCCGCAGGGTGAGCCGGCCCGCGAGTCCGAGGTCCCGGTCGAGCCAGGAGTTGAGGAGCGGTCCGCCGTAGATCTCGACGGCGACCTGCCGCCAGCCCTGCGAGCCCATGTCGGGCAGCGGCTTGACGCGCAGGTTCGGCGAGTCGGTGTGCGCGCCGACGATGCGGAAGGGGGTGTGCGGCGCGGCGCCCTCGGGGACGAACCACGCCACGATCGCGCCGCCGCGCGTCACGTACTTGCCGCCCGTCGTCCCGTCCCACGCGTCGGTCTCGGCGACCTGGCGGAATCCGGCCTTCTCCAGGCGCGAGGCGGCGTTCGCCACGGCGTGGTACGGCGAGGGGCTGGCCGCGAGGAAGGACATGAGGTCGTCGGTGTGACCGCGGTCGAAGCGGGAGGGGTTGCTCATGCGGGCCAGCCTAACGAGCCTTCGGCCCGGCGCGCGGGGGGTCCGCGCGGGTGCGGCCGGGGGTTCGGCCGATCCCGATACGACGGCGCCGCCACCCGGATGTGTCCGGGTGGCGGCGCCGGTGACCACGGGCGGGCCGGGACTAGAACGCGGCCTCGTCCAGCTCCATCAGGTCGAGGTCGACCTTCTCGGAGAGGCGGCGCTCCAGGCCGACGCCCGGCAGGACGTTCGCGGCGAAGAACTTCGCGGCGGCGATCTTGCCCTGGTAGAAGGCCTGGTCCTTGGCGGAGGCGGTCTCCAGCTTCTCGGCGGCGACGGCCGCGCCGCGCAGCAGCAGGAAGCCGACGACCACGTCGCCGGAGGCGAGCAGCAGGCGGGTGGTGTTGAGGCCCACCTTGTAGATGTTCTTGGTGTCCTGCTCGGTGGCCGCGAGGTCGGTCAGCATGACGCCGACGATGGCCTCCAGCTCGACGGCCGCCTTGGCGAGCGCCTCGCGGGCCGGGGCGAGTTCCTCGCCGCCCGTGCCGACCGCGAGGAACTTCTTGATCTCCTCGGCGAGGCCGTTGAGCGCGGCGCCCTGGTTGCGGACGATCTTCCGGAAGAAGAAGTCCTGGCCCTGGATCGCGGTGGTGCCCTCGTAGAGGGTGTCGATCTTGGCGTCGCGGATGTACTGCTCGATCGGGTACTCCTGGAGGTAACCCGAGCCGCCGAACGTCTGGAGCGACTGCGCCAGCTGCTCGTAGGCCTTCTCCGAGCCGTAGCCCTTCACGATCGGCAGGAGGAGGTCGTTGAGGGCGTTGAGCTGCGACGCGTCCTCGCCCGCGGCCTCCTTGACCGCGATGTCGTCCTGGACGGCGGCGGTGTGCAGCACGAGCGCGCGCATGCCCTCCGCGTACGCCTTCTGCGTCATGAGCGAGCGGCGCACGTCCGGGTGGTGCGTGATGGTGACCTTGGGGGCGGTCTTGTCCATGAACTGGGCCAGGTCGGGGCCCTGGACACGCTCCTTGGCGTACTCCAGCGCGTTCAGGTAACCCGTCGACAGCGTGGAGATCGCCTTCGTGCCGACCATCATGCGGGCGAACTCGATGATGCGGAACATCTGGCGGATGCCGTCGTGCTTGTCGCCGATGAGCCAGCCCTTGGCCGGGTGCTGGTCGCCGAACGTCATCTCGCAGGTGTTGGACGCCTTGAGGCCCATCTTGTGCTCGACGTTCGTCGCGTAGACGCCGTTGCGCTCGCCCAGCTCGCCGGTCTCCCAGTCGAAGTGGAACTTCGGGACCAGGAAGAGGGAGAGGCCCTTGGTGCCGGGGCCGTGGCCCTCGGGGCGCGCGAGCACGTAGTGGAGGATGTTCTCCGACATGTCGTGCTCACCGGACGTGATGAAGCGCTTCACGCCCTCGATGTGCCAGGAGCCGTCCTCCTGCTGGACGGCCTTGGTGCGGCCGGCGCCCACGTCCGAGCCGGCGTCCGGCTCGGTCAGGACCATCGTCGAGCCCCACTGCTTCTCGACGGCGATCTCGGCGACCTTCTTCTGCGCCTCGTTGCCCTCCTCGAAGAGGATGCCGGCGAAGGCCGGGCCGGAGGAGTACATCCAGACCGCCGGGTTCGAGCCGAGCAGCAGCTCCGCGTAGGCCCAGATCAGGGAGCGCGGGGAGGTGGTGCCGCCGATCTCCTCGGGCAGGCCCAGGCGCCAGTACTCGGAGTCCATGAAGGCCTGGTACGACTTCTTGAAACTGGCCGGTACCGGAGCGGTGTTGGTCTCCGGGTCGAAGACCGGCGGGTTGCGGTCGGCGTCCGTGAAGGACTCGGCCAGCTCGTTCTCGGCGAGGCGGGCGACCTCGTCGAGGATGCTCTTGGCGGTGTCGACGTCCATCTCCGCGAACGGGCCGCTGCCGTACAGCTTGTCGCGCCCGAGCACCTCGAAGAGGTTGAACTCGATGTCGCGGAGATTCGACTTGTAGTGCCCCATGGCGACGGCTCCGTTTGGCTGGAAGCGGGATCTTCGTAAACACGCACTACTCGCAAGTAGCAAGTGCCTACGATGATGCTACCCGTCGGTAATAACGCGCAACCCCTGATCCGCCAATGTGAGCAGGGTCTAACGGCGCCCGCGCTCCGGCCGCCGCTCGGTAGTCTGGCCCCCATGTACGGCTACGACCAGACCGCGGGACCCGGGCAGCAGTACGCGCCGCCGCAGCAGGGCATGCAGGGCGGGTACGGCCAGCAGGCTCCGCCGCTGTATCCGGAGCCGTCGCCTCCGTCGCTGGCGGACGCGGTCCGCGCCTTCACCACGGGCTCGATGTCCGCCGAGGACTTCCAGCAGATCTTCGCCACGTCGAAGGTCTACTGCCCGCGCGGCGACAACCCCGGCTTCCTCGCGCTGCACAACACCCAGCAGCCGGTCATCCCCATGTTCACCTCGCTCAAGGAGCTGCGCAGGTACGCGGGCAAGGAGTCCAAGTACTTCGTGATCACCGGCGCCGAGGTGATCGACCTGCTCCCGACCGGGTACGGCTTCGTCCTCGACATGGAGGGTGAGCACCGGATGGTCTTCGACGCCAAGGCGGTCGAGCAGATGGTCGACTTCGCGATGCGCCGTATGTACGGCTAGCGGTCGCCGCGCACATAGGCACCCGAGACGCCCGGAGGGAATTCCCTCCGGGCGTTCCGCGTTCCAGGTGGCAGAAAGTTCTACGTTCAACTAAACTCGGAGCACAAGGAGGTCCCGACATGCCTGCAGTGACCGTCGAAAACCCGCTGACCCTGCCCCGTGTGGCCGCGTCCGCCGACGCCGTGGCCCGCCCCGTGCTGGCCGTGACGACCGCGCCCAGCGGATTCGAGGGCGAGGGATTCCCGGTGCGCCGAGCGTTCGCCGGGATCAACTACAAGTACCTCGACCCGTTCATCATGATGGACCAGATGGGTGAGGTGGAGTACGCGCCCGGAGAGCCCAAGGGCACGCCCTGGCACCCGCACCGCGGCTTCGAGACCGTCACCTACATCATCGACGGCACCTTCGTTCACCAGGACTCCAACGGCGGTGGCGGCACCATCACCAACGGCGACACCCAGTGGATGACGGCCGGCTCGGGCCTCCTGCACATCGAGGCGCCGCCGGAGGCGCTGGTCATGTCCGGCGGGCTCTTCCACGGCCTCCAGCTGTGGGTGAACCTCCCGGCCGCCGACAAGATGAAGGACCCCCGCTACCAGGACATCCGCGGTGGCCAGGTCAAGCTCCTCACCACCGCCGACGGCGGCGCCCTGCTGCGCGTCATCGCGGGTGAGCTCGACGGTCACGACGGCCCCGGCATCACGCACACGCCGATCACGATGGTCCACGCGACCGTCCGCCCCGGCGCCGAGCTGACGCTGCCGTGGCGCGAGGAGTTCAACGGCCTCGCGTACGTCCTCGCCGGCCGCGGCACCGTCGGCACCGACCGCAGGCCGGTCCACATGGGCCAGACCGCCGTCTTCGGCGCGGGCTCCTCGCTGACCGTCCGCGCGGACGAGACGCAGGACTCCAACACCCCGGACCTCGAGGTCGTCCTCCTGGGAGGCCGCCCGATCCGGGAGCCGATGGCGCACTACGGTCCGTTCGTCATGAACACCCGCGACGAACTCCAGCAGGCGTTCGAGGACTTCCAGGCGGGCCGGCTCGGGGTCATCCCGGGAGAGCGGATCCCGCACACGTAAGCGGTATCTGATTGCCCGTCACTCGCGTGGCCCCGTCCGGAAGGTCGGGGCCACGCGCGCGTGATGCCCTGTGGGGGTGCACACAGGTACAGGTAAGCCGCTTCTTCCCGAACCAGCCCGCCGCACCGCCGCCTGGTGCGCCCTGGCGCTGCTCGTCACCGGGGTGGCGGCCGTCGGTGTCTGGCTGTGCATCGTCTTCAAGACGGCCGTCACGCCCCTGCTGCTCGCCCTGCTCGGCACGGCCCTGCTCGGGCCGGTGCACGGCTGGCTGATCCGCAGGAAGGTCAACCGGGCGCTCGCCGCCGCCCTCACCTGCGTCGCCCTCGTCGCCGTCGTCGGCGGCGCCGGCTACATCGTCGTCAAGACCCTCATCGACACCGGCGACCAGATCGTCGACTCGGTCCGGGAGGCCGGCACCTGGATCAAGAGCCACTTCGGGATCACCGTGGCCGACGACCTCGGGTCCGCCGCCGGCAGCCTCCAGAAGCTGCTGTCCAAGTGGGGCGCCAGTGCCGCGAGCGGAGTGATCGCCGGGCTCTCCGTCCTCGGCTCGCTCCTCACGACCAGCGTTCTCGCCCTCCTGCTCACGTTCTTCTTCCTCAAGGACTCCGACCGCGCCGCGGGCCTCGCGCACAGTCTCGCGCCCGGCCGCGCCGGGGAGACCCTGGAGGCAATGGGGCGGCGTGCCTTCCAGGCCGTCGAGGGCTTCATGCGCGGGACCACGCTGATCGCGCTCATCGATTCGGTGTGCATCACCGTCGGTCTGCTCATCCTGCGGGTGCCCGGCGCGGTCGGGCTCGGCTCCCTGGTCTTCGTCACCGCGTACATCCCCTACCTCGGGGCGACGATCTCCGGCGCGGTGGCCGTCCTGGTGGCACTCGCCGACCGGGGCTGGGTGACCGCCCTGTGGGCGCTCGGCGTCATCCTGGCCGTGCAGCAGCTGGAGGGCCACATCCTTCAGCCGATGATCCAGTCCCGCACCGTGCAGATGCATCCCGCGATGGTGATGCTGGCGATCACGGCGGGCGCCTCCGTCGCGGGCATCCTCGGCATGCTGCTCGCGGTGCCGTTGACGGCGGCCGCCTTCGGGGTGATCGGGGAGATGCGCAAGCGCTACTCCGCAGGCGAGGGGCCGTCGGCGCCGTCGGGGGTTTCACGTGAAACGTCGGCCGAAGACTCGTAGAGCTCGAACCAGATGCTCTTGCCCTCGCCCCTCGGGTCCACGCCCCAGCGGTCGGCGAGCAGCTCCATCAGGACGAGGCCGCGCCCGGACGACGCGAGCTCGCCCGGGTGGCGCTTGTGCGGCAGGTCGTCACTGGCGTCGGCGACCTCGACGCGCAGCCGCCGCGCGGGCTCGTGGGCGACCTCGGCGACCAGGAGGGCGTCACCGTCCGTGTGGACGAGGACGTTCGTGAGCATCTCCGAGATCATCAGGACCGCCGAGTCGACCTGGTCCTCGTCGGTCCAGTCGTGCAGCAGCTCGCGCAGTTGATGGCGGGCGGCGGCGACCCGCTCCGGCTCGGCCTGGGCGACGGTCATCGCGGTGCGGCGCGCGGGCGCCGGCGCCTCGGGCAGGACCGTCCTGGCGAGGAGCAGCACCGCTATGTCGTCCTCGCGCCGGTCGACGAGCGGGCCCGTCGTGTAGTGCGAGAAGGGGCCGTGCACGGCCCGCACGAGTGCGTCCGCCAGGTCCTCCAGCCGGTCGGGGTCGGTGGAGCGCTCCCCGTGCCCGCCGTGCTCCTCGAGGATGCCGCGGATGCGGGCCCAGCCGGTGTCGAGGTCGTGGCCGCCCGTCTCGATGAGGCCGTCGGTGCAGATCAGCAGGGTGTCGCCGGGTTCAAGGGCGAGCCGGGTCGTGGGGTAGTCGGCGTCGGGGTCGACGCCGAGGGGCAGCCCGCCCGCGGTGGGCCGCACCAGGACCGTCCCGTCGGTCATGCGTATCGCGGGGTCGGGGTGGCCCGCGCGGGCGATCTCCAGGATTCCCGTCTTCGGGTCGGCCTCCACGTACAGGCAGGTCGCGAAGCGCGGGTCGCCCGCCTCCGAGCCCTTCTCGATGTCCTTGCCGGGGCCACCCGTGGAGCCGTACGTGATGGAGTCGGTGACCCCGTACAGGAAGCGGGAGGCGCGGGAGAGGACGGCGTCCGGGCGGTGCCCCTCGGCCGCGTACGCACGCAGCGCGATCCGCAGCTGTCCCATCAGGCCTGCGGCCCGCACGTCGTGCCCCTGCACATCGCCGATGACGAGCGCGATGCGCCCGGTGGGCAGCGGGATCATGTCGTACCAGTCGCCGCCGACCTGGAGGCCGCCGCCGGTCGGCACGTAGCGGGCGGCGACGCTCATCCCGGGGATCTCGGGGCCGAGCGTGGGCAGCATCGAGCGCTGGAGTCCGTCCGTCAGCTCCCGTTCCGACTCGGTGATCCCGGCGCGCGACAGGGCCTGCGCCAGCATGCGCGCCACCGTCGTCAGGACGGAGCGCTCGTCGGGTGTGAAGGACACCGGGTAGGCGAACCCGGCCATCCAGGCGCCGATGGTGCGGCCGGCCACGATGAGCGGCAGGAACGCCCAGGACTGCCGCTGGAAGCGCTGGGCCAGCGGCCAGGCGGCCGGGTAGCGCAGGCGGTACTGCTCGGCCGACGACAGATAGACGGCGCGGCCGGTGCGCACCACCTCGGCGGCCGGATAGTTGGTGTCCAGGGGCATGTCCGTGAAAGGCGCCTCCTCGCCCGGCTCCTGCCCGTGGTGTCCGATGACCGTGAGCCGGTCGCCGCCGACGCCGAAGACGGCGAGACCGTCCGGCGAGAACCCCGGCATGGAGAGCCCGGCCGCGACCCGCAGGACCTCCTCGGTGGACCCCGCCTCGGCGAGCGCCCGCCCGGCGTCCAGCAGGAACGCCTCGCGGGAGCGCCGCCAGTCGCCGGTCACGGGGGTGCGCGCCGCGGCCCCCGGGGCGGGCTCGCTGACCTCCTGGAGTGTGCCGATCAGCTCGTACGCGTGCGAGTCGCCGTGCAGGACCGGCTTGGAGCGGCTGCGTACGGTCCTGATGACCACGCCCTGATCGTCCATGATCCGCAGCCGGGCCTCGGCGAGGGTGCCCTCGGCGACGGCGAGCTGGACCACGCCGTAGATCTCGTTCCAGTCGACGGGGTGGAAACGGGAGCGTACGGCGGCCTCCGTCAGCGTCACCCGGGATGCGGGCAGGCCGAGCAGCCGGGCCGCCTCCGCGTCGAAGGTGACCAGCCCGGCCCGGTTGTCCCACCGCCACACACCGGTGTCGACGGCGGCGAGAACGTCCCCCACGGGCGGCAGGGGGTCACCAGTGCGCATGGCCCCACTCTAAGAAGAGGTGATCGTGGACGGCCACCGAGACTATTCGCAGAGCGATCTTGAGGCGGCCGGTACCCTGGGGTTTCGGGCATGCCCGGCCAATCCCCAATCGCAAAGACTGGATGAACGACGATGCATCGGTACAGGTCCCACACCTGCGGCGAGCTCCGCGCCTCTGACGTCGGATCCGACGTCCGGCTGAGCGGCTGGCTGCACAATCGGCGCGACCTGGGCGGCATCCTCTTCATCGATCTGCGGGACCACTACGGGATCACGCAGCTCGTCGCCCGCCCCGGCACCGCGGCCGCCGAGGTCCTCGACCGGCTGACCAAGGAGACGGTCGTCCGCGTCGACGGCAAGGTCGTCTCGCGCGGCGCCGACAACGTCAACTCCGAGCTGCCCACGGGCGAGATCGAGATCGAGGCCGCCGAGGTCGAGGTGCTCGGCGCGGCCCAGCAGATCCCGTTCACGATCAACGCGGACGACGGGGTGAACGAGGAGCGGCGCCTGGAGTACCGCTTCCTCGACCTGCGTCGCGAGCGCATGCACCGCAACATCATGCTGCGCTCGTCCGTCATCGCCTCCATCCGCTCCAAGATGGTGGCCCTCGGGTTCAACGAGATGGCGACGCCGATCCTCAGCGCGACCTCCCCGGAGGGCGCCCGCGACTTCGTCGTCCCCTCGCGCCTCAACCCGGGCAAGTTCTACGCGCTGCCGCAGGCCCCGCAGCAGTTCAAGCAGCTGCTGATGATCTCGGGCTTCGACCGCTACTTCCAGATCGCGCCCTGCTTCCGTGACGAGGACGCCCGCGCGGACCGCTCGCCGGGCGAGTTCTACCAGCTCGACGTGGAGATGTCCTTCGTCGAGCAGGAGGACGTCTTCCAGCCGATCGAGAAGCTGATGACCGAGCTCTTCGAGGAGTTCGGCGGCGGCCGCCACGTCACGTCCCCGTTCCCGCGGATCCCGTTCCGCGAGTCGATGCTCAAGTACGGCTCGGACAAGCCGGACCTGCGCGCCCAGCTCGAACTGGTCGACATCTCGGACGTGTTCGAGGGCTCCGAGTTCAAGGCGTTCGCCGGGAAGCACGTGCGCGGGCTGCCCGTCCCGGACACCGCGTCGCAGTCCCGCAAGTTCTTCGACGGCCTCGGTGACTACGCGGTCGAGCAGGGCGCGAAGGGCCTCGCCTGGGTCCGCGTCGCCGAGGACGGGTCGCTCACGGGCCCGATCGCGAAGTTCCTCACGGACGAGAACGTCAAGGTCCTCACCGAGCGCCTCGGCCTGAAGGCCGGCCACGCCGTGTTCTTCGGCGCGGGCGAGTTCGACGAGGTCTCCAAGATCATGGGCGCCGTCCGTGTCGAGGCCGCCAAGCGCGCCGGACACTTCGAGGAGGGCGTCTTCCGCTTCTGCTGGATCGTCGACTTCCCGATGTACGAGAAGGACGAGGACACCGGGAAGATCGACTTCTCGCACAACCCGTTCTCCATGCCGCAGGGTGGCCTCGAGGCCTTGGAGACCAAGGACCCGCTGGACATCCTGGGCTGGCAGTACGACATCGTCTGCAACGGCGTGGAGCTGTCCTCCGGCGCGATCCGGAACCACGAGCCCGAGATCATGCTCAAGGCCTTCGAGATCGCGGGCTACGACCGTGACACCGTCGAGGAGCAGTTCGCGGGCATGCTCCGCGCGTTCCGCTTCGGCGCCCCGCCGCACGGCGGGATCGCCCCCGGTGTCGACCGCATCGTCATGCTCCTCGCCGACGAGCCGAACATCCGCGAGACCATCGCGTTCCCGCTCAACGGCAACGCGCAGGACCTGATGATGGGCGCGCCCACGGAGCTCGACGAGACGCGCCTGCGCGAGCTGAACATCCAGCTGCGCAAGCCGGTGGGCGAGAAGAAGTAGCACCCGCCAGTCGTCCGAAGGGGCCGGAACCGTTGATCGGTTCCGGCCCCTTCGCTGTGCGGACTCACAGCGCAACCCCATGTCCCTGACAGGTGGTGGTCCTAGCTTCGCTTTCCATGACAGAGACTCAGGGACCAGCGCACAAACGTGACATGACCCGCCGGAAGGTCATCCTCGCGGGCGGAGCCGCCGTGGCGGCCGTCGGCGTCGGGGGCTCCATCGCCGCCAACGCGTTCGCGGGGGAGACGGACGCCGCCGACAGGAAGTCCGAGGCGGAGTCCTGCTACCGGCTCATCTCGGAGACCACCGAAGGCCCGTACTACATCGACGCGGACAAGCTCCGCCGTGACATCACGGAGGACAAGGAGGGCATCCCGATGGTCCTCCGCCTCAAGGTGATCGACGCCGAGACCTGCAAGCCCGTGCGGAACGCGGCGGTCGACATCTGGCACTGCGACGCGCTCGGCATCTACTCCGGGTACGAGTCCCTCTCCACCGGTGGCGGTGGCGGCACGCCCCCGAGCGGCGCCCCGAGCGGAGCCCCGACCGACCAGCCGTCCGGCACCCCGACGGGCGCCCCGCCCGGGGGCGGCGGTGGCGGCGGGCACGAGGAGCCCACCGACGACGAGCGCTATCTGCGGGGCACCTGGAAGACGGACAAGCACGGCAGCGTCGAGTTCAGGACGATCTTCCCCGGCTGGTACCGGGGCCGTGCCGTGCACATCCACACCAAGGTCCATGTGGACGGCAAGTGGACCGACGCCGGCTACGAGGGCGGCCACACCTGCCACACCGGCCAGTTCTTCTTCGAGGAGGCCGCGGTCATCGCCTCCGGGAAGGTCGCGCCGTACTCGACGAGCACGACCGAGCGCACGACGCTCACCGAGGACACGATCTACGACCAGAGCGGGACGACGGGCGGTCTGCTGAAGCTGACGTACGGCAAGGGGCGCATCGCGAAGGGCGTCATCGGGTCGATCACGATGGCGGTGGCACCCGACGAGACGCACGACAGCACGGACACGCAGCCGGGCGCTTCCGCCTCGACGGCCTCCTGACGGGGCGCTTCCGCCTCGACGGCCTCCTGACGGGGCGCTTACGCCTCGACGGCCTCCTGACGGGCGCCGCTCCGGGCCGTGCTCAGGTGTCGTACCGGCCGTCCCACGGTTCGCCGAAGCCGAGGCGATCCGGGTAGAGCTCGGCCCAGCCGCCCTCGTCGTCGTCCTCGGCGATCAGGCCGAACAGCACGCGGTCCACGGCGAGCCGGAAGGGGCGGACGGCGATGTCGCCGTAGGCGCGGCCGGGCAGGGCTGCCAGGAGTTTGTCCAAGTGGGCGTGGGCCTGGGCGAGTTCGGCACCCTCGGCCCAGGTCCCCGCGCACCAGATCTCCGAGTCGCGGTACCTGCCCGAGGCGTCGAACGTGTGGAGCACCGCGTAGAGACGCTTGTGCTCCTCCCAGCCGTCGTCGGGGCGGTAGCCCTCCGGGAAGGCGTACGTCACCGAGGCCAGGAACTGGCCGTCCGCGTACCGGCCGATGGTGGCGGTGCGGTGGTCCGGCTCGTGGGCGATCGGGATGGTTGCGGGAACTGGCATGGCGAAACCCTAATCGCGGTCGTGGACATGCCAGTAGCGGGGTACGGGAAAGGGGTGCGGGGACAGGTCCCCGCACCCCTTTCCCCCGGAATGCGTTATTCCGCAGCGCCGCCGAAGCGCTCGCGGTAGGACTCCAGGTCCTCCTCGGTGATCTTCGCGAAGAGCACCGGCGGGACCGTGAAGGCCGTGCCCGCGGGGACCGTGTCCAGGGACTTGGCCTGCTCGGCGGTGACCCACGTGGCCGTGTCGTCGGCCAGCGCGAACGCGCCGCGCATCGCCTTCGACGAGGCCGGGATGAAGGGTTCGGACACGACCGCGTACAGGTGGATGAGGTTCATCGCCGTGCGCAGCGTGAGGGCCGCGGCCTCCGGGTCGGTCTTGATCTCCAGCCAGGGGGCCTTCTCCTCCAGGTAGGAGTTGCCCGCCGACCACAGGGCGCGCAGCGCGGACGCGGCCTTGCGGAACTGGAGGGCCTCCATCTGGGCCTCGTACTCGGCGAGCAGCCCGGCGATCTCCGTGCCCAGCTTCGCCTCCGCCTCGCCGGCCTCCTTGCCCGCGGGCACGTCGTCACCGAAGCGCTTGCGGGAGAAGGACAGGACGCGGTTCACGAAGTTGCCGAGGGTGTCGGCGAGGTCCTTGTTCACCGTGGCCGCGAAGTGCTCCCACGTGAACGAGGAGTCGTCGGACTCCGGCGCGTTGGCGATGAGGAAGTAGCGCCAGTAGTCGGCCGGGAGGATCTCCAGGGCGGCGTCCGTGAAGATGCCGCGCTTCTGCGACGTGGAGAACTTGCCGCCGTAGTACGTCAGCCAGTTGAAGGACTTGAGGTAGTCGACCTTCTTCCACGGCTCGCGCACGCCCATCTCCGTGGCGGGGAACATGACGCTGTGGAACGGGACGTTGTCCTTGGCCATGAACTGCGTGTACCGGACGTCGTCGGCCTTGTACCACCACGACTTCCAGTCGCGGTCCGCCGGGTTCTGGTCCGACCACTCCTTCGTCGAGCCGATGTACTCGATCGGGGCGTCGAACCAGACGTAGAAGACCTTGCCCTCGGCGGCCAGCTCCGGCCACGTGTCGGCCGGGACGGGGACGCCCCAGTCCAGGTCACGGGTGATCGCGCGGTCGTGCAGGCCCTCGGTCAGCCACTTGCGGGCGATGGAGGAGGCCAGCTGAGGCCACTCGCCCGCGGTCCGCGCGATCCACTCCTCGACCTCGACCTGCAGCTTCGACTGGAGCAGGAAGAGGTGCTTCGTCTCGCGGACCTCCAGGTCCGTGGAGCCGGAGATCGCCGAGCGCGGGTTGATCAGGTCCGTCGGGTCCAGGACGCGCGTGCAGTTCTCGCACTGGTCGCCGCGCGCCTTGTCGTAGCCGCAGTGCGGGCAGGTGCCCTCGACGTAGCGGTCCGGCAGGAAGCGGCCGTCGGCAGGCGAGTACACCTGACGGATCGCGCGCTCCTCGATGAAGCCGTTCTCGTTCAGCTTGCGCGCGAAGTGCTGCGTGAGCTCCGCGTTCTGCGCGGACGAGCTGCGGCCGAAGTGGTCGAAGGCCAGGCCGAAGCCGTCGTACACGGCCTTCTGCGCGTCGTGCGCCTTGCCGCAGAACTCGGCGACCGGCAGGCCCTGCTCCTTCGCGGCCAGCTCGGCGGGCGTGCCGTGCTCGTCGGTGGCGCAGATGTACAGGACGTCGTGGCCGCGCTGGCGGAGGTACCGGGAGTACACGTCCGCCGGGAGCATGGACCCCACCATGTTGCCCAGGTGCTTGATTCCGTTGATGTACGGAAGGGCGCTGGTGATGAGGTGTCGAGCCATCGGGGGCTGCTCCCAAGTCGCTGCGTGCGGTGACGGTGTACGTCAGTCGAATCAAAGAATCGTATCCGACACGGCGGGGCCGCCCCTCCCGGTATTTACGGGGTGGACGGCCCTGGGGGTGCGGTGCGGCCGGTGCGGCTGCGGTGCCTAGCGGAAGTCGAAGACCAGCCGGGCCGTGACCCGGCCCGCCAGGATGTCCTCGATCGCCTCGTTGACCTCCTTGAGCCTGCGCTGCTCACGGATGACGCGGGTACGGCCGAGGCGGTGCAGCTGGAAGACCTCGGCGAGGTCCTGCCGGGTGCCGACGATCGAACCGATCACGCTCTTGCCTTCGAGCACGTGCTCGAACACGGGTAGTTCCAGCTTGCCCCCGGCGGGCAGCGCGACCAGGACGAGCGTGCCGTGCCTGCGCAGGGAGCCGTACGCCACCCGGAGCGACGCGTTCGACACGGCGAGCCCGATCGCGACGTCGGCGCCGCCCAGCCCGCGCACCGCCTCGGCGACGTCCTGGGTGCGGGCGTCGATGACATGGTCGGCGCCCAGCTCGTGCGCGAGGCGCAGCTTGTCGTCGGTGACGTCCACGGCGACGGTCTCGGCACCCGCGATCCGCGCGTACTGGAGCGCGAGATGGCCGAGCCCGCCGATCCCGGAGATCAGGACGCGCTTGCCGGGGCCGGCGCCCGACACCTTCACGGCCTTGTACGTCGTCACTCCCGCGCAGGTCAGCGGGGCGGCGTCCAGGGGGTCGAGGCCGTCGGGGACCTTCACGACGTAGTCGCCGTGCGCGACGGCGTACTCGGAGAAGGAGCCGTCGACCGAGTAGCCGCTGTTGCGCTGCTTGAGGCAGAGCGTCTCCCAGCCGGACACGCAGTGGTCGCAGTGGCCGCAGGCCTCGCCCAGCCAGGCGATGGCGACGCGGTCGCCGACGTTGATGTGGCCGACCCGCTCGCCCAGGTCCTCGACGATCCCGATGCCCTCGTGGCCCGGGACGAACGGCGGGACCGGCTTGACGGGCCAGTCTCCGGCGGCGGCGTGGATGTCCGTGTGGCACAGCCCGCTCGCCTCCATCCGGACGAGGACCTGCTGCGCGGCCGGCCGCGGGATCACGCGGTGCTGGATCTCCAGGGGCCGGGTGAAGTCGGTGACTACGGCGGCCTTCATGGTGCGCGGTCCTTCCCTCGGTGCCGGAATTCCTCCAGCTTCTCCCGATTCGGGGGGAACGGCGCGGGGGGAACGGCCGCGCCCCCTGTTCCCGCCGGGGCGGGAACAGGGGGCGCGGATGGTGCGGGGGTCAGGCCTGCTGCGACTGAAGCCACTGCGGCAGGTCCGCGAGCAGCCCCTCGTACAGCTCGGCGTCCGTGAGCTCGCGGGGGGTGGGGCCCGCGTGGAAGAACGCGGCGTTGGGCGCCTTCAGCTTGCGCAGGTAGTCGAAGCCCTTGGCCTCGTGCTCGCCGAACGCGACGAACTGGAAGAACAGCGGGTGCCGGGCCGCGTCCGCGAGGGCCTGGTTGGCCGGGCCCTTCGCGTCCGGGGGGCCGTCCGTCTGGAAGACGACCAGGGCGGGCGTCTGCGACTGCGACTTCTCGTGGTGCGCCACGACCTCTTCGATCGCGCGGTGGTAGCTGGTACGGCCCATGTGGCCGAGCGACGCGTGCAGCTCGTCCACGCGGCCCTCGTGCCCGTCGAGGGTGAGCTCGCCGGTGCCGTCGATGTCGGTGGAGAAGAAGACGACGTGCACGGTCGCCTCGGGGTCGGTGTGCGCGGCCAGGGCGAGCACCTGTTCACCGAGCGCCTGCGCGGAGCCGTCCTTGTAATACGGACGCATCGAACCCGACCGGTCGAGCACGAGGTAGACGGTCGCCCGGACCCCGGCGAGCTCGTTCTTCTTGAGCACACTCCCGGCGGCCTTGTAGGCGGTGGCGAGCCCGGGGGCGCGCGACGTGACCCGGGCGAGGGGGAGGGCGGGGGCGGAGGCCTTGGTGCCGGCGTCGGCCTCCGGCTCGGGGGCCACCTCGACGACGGGCTCGGCCACGTCGGCCTGCGGCGCGGGCTCCGTGATGGGCTCGGCCACGTCGGCCTCGGCGGCGACGGGGGCCGCGACGGGCTCGGGGTCGGCGGCGACTTCGGGCTCCGACGCGGCGGCGACGGGCTCGGCGACCGGCTCGACGACGGCCGCGGGCGCAGGCTCGACGACGGCTTCCGGCTCGGGCTCAGCGGCGGGCGCAGGCTCGACGATGGCTTCCGGCTCGGGCTCAGCGGCGGGCTCGGGCTCGACCACGGCCTCGGGCTTCTCGGCGGCGGGCTCGACCACGGCCTCGACAAGGCTCGCCGACTCGGCCTCGACTTCGGGCTCCGTCTCGGCAAGGCTCGCCGACTCGGTCTTGACTTCCGGCTCGGCCTCGGCGACGGCTTCCGGCTCGGCCTCGGCGACGGCCTTGGGCGCTGCCTCGGCCTCCGTCTTCACCTCCGGCTCGGCGACGGGCTCTGCGGCAGCCTCCGTCTCCGCTTCCGCCGCGGGCTCGGCGACGGGCTCAGGGCTCTCGGCTGCCGGTTCCGCTTCGGGCTCGACGACGGCCTCGGCCTCGACGACAGTCGAGGGCTCCGGTTCGGTCTCGGCGACGGGCTCGTCGGCGGCCTCGGGGGACGCCTCCGCCTCCGTCTTCACCTCCGCCTCCGCCACCGGCTCGGCGACGGGCTCTGCGGCAGCCTCCGTCTTCACGTCCGGCTCGGCGACGGCCTCCGCCTCCGTCTTCACGTCCGGCTCGGCGACAGCCTCCGCCACCTGCTCGGCGTCCGCTGCCGCGGGCTCCGCGGGCTCCGCGGTCGGTTCCGCTTCCGCGTCTGCGGCGGCCCTCTCGTCCACCTCGTCCACCGGCGCGGACGGCTTCGGGACCTTGACGTTGTCGAACGCCGCGGCCACCAGGTCGTCCGCCTCGCGCCTCGACGGCGCGGGCGTCGGCTCGGTCGACGGTGCGGGCACCTTCGCCTTTGCCTTCGCCTCGGCGGGAGCGGCCTCGGGCGCCTTCGCCGACTCGGCGGGCGCAGCCTCCGGCAGGGTCGCCTCGCCGGCCGGTGCCGGGACCGTCGCCTCGGGTGCGGCCGTTGCCGCCTCGTCGCCCCGCGAGGACTTCCGCGGCCTTCCGAACGCGTTCCGCAGGAGATTCCGAATGCCCATGTGCGCAACCCTTCGCATGAGTTGGTTTCCGTAACCCCTGGCCAGGGCGGACACGTAAGGTTAGCCGCCACGTTCCGTGATCTTGGGCAGGGTCGCCCACCCGGGCGAAGGGCATGCAACTGCCGCACGCCCGGCACAGGTTCACCCCTCGTTCACCCACCGTCCCCCTCCGCGCTCGGCCGCGCCCCTAGCGTCACGCCCGAGTGACCGTAAAGGGGAGGAAAAGAGTGCGCAAAACGCTGCCGCTTATCGGCTCGCACAACGGGGGCCGTGCCGCGCTGACCTGCCGGTTCCGCTGTGGGGACGCCTGCTTTCAGGAGGTGCCCAACACCAGTTCCAACGAGTACGTCGGTGACGTCATCGCCGGTGCGCTGAGCCGCCGTTCGATGCTGCGCACGGCCGCGGTCGTGACTGTCGCCGCCGCGACGGCCGGCACGGTCGTGGGCTCGGGGGCCCCGCGGGCCGTCGCCGCCACGCCGTCGGGAGCGGCAACGGGCGTAGCGCACAAGGGCGACAAGGGGGCGCGCGGACTGCGGTTCACGCCCGTCGCGCCGAACACGGCGGACCGGGTCACCGTCCCGGAGGGCCACGCCCAGAACGTCGTCATCAGCTGGGGCCAGCCCATCCTGCGCGGAGCGCCCGCCTTCGACCCGGACAAGCAGTCCGCAAAGGCGCAGGCGGGACAGTTCGGTTACAACAACGACTTCCTGAGCCTCCTCCCCCTGCGCGGTGAGCACGGCCGCCAGGTCCTCGTCGCCAACCACGAGTACACGGACGAGATCCTGATGTTCAAGGGGTACGACCCCGAGAACCCGACGCGCGAGCAGGTGGAGACCGCCTGGGCGGCGCACGGGCTGTCGGTCGTCGTCGTGGAGGAGTCGCGGCGCAGCGGCAGGCTGTCGGCCGTCACGCGGCACCAGCTCAACCGCCGCCTCACCGCCACCAGCGAGTTCCGCCTCTCGGGCCCGGTCGCGGGCAGCGCGCTCGTGCGGACGAAGGCGGACCCGCGCGGCCGTACCGTCCTCGGCACGCTCAACAACTGCTCGGGCGGCACCACCCCGTGGGGCACGACGCTGCACGGCGAGGAGAACTTCAACCAGTACTTCGCGAATGCCGCGAAGGTGACCGACCCGGCCACGGCCGCCCGCCTCAAGCGCTACGGCGTGACCGGCGAGGCCTCCGAGCGCAAGTGGGAGCGGTTCGACGACCGCTTCGACCTGGCCAAGGAGCCGAACGAGGCGAACCGCTTCGGCTGGGTCGTCGAACTCGACCCGTACGACCCGGAGTCGACCCCGCGCAAGCGCACCGCGCTCGGCCGCTTCAAGCACGAGGCCGCGCAGCCGCGCCTCACCGACGACGGCCGCCCGGTCGTCTACATGGGCGACGACGAGAAGTTCGACTACTTCTACAAGTTCGTGAGCAGCAAGCGCGTCGCCAAGGGCCGCTCGCGCGCCGCGCACGAGCACAACCTGACGCTCCTGGACGAGGGCACCCTCTACGTCGCCCGGCTGACCGGCAACTCCCCGGCCGCCGAGATCGACGGTACGGGCAAGCTGCCCGTGGACGGCGAGTTCGACGGCGGCGGCGAGTGGCTGCCGCTCGCCACGGCGGGCCCGCACGGCGCGGTCTCGCACGTCGACGGCATGACGGCGGAGGAGGTGTACCTCTTCACGCGGTTCGCCGGGGACAAGGTCGGCGCCACCAAGATGGACCGGCCCGAGGACATCGAGCCGTCGCCGCACTCCGGCAAGGTCTACGTCGCGCTGACGAACAACTCGGACCGCGGCAAGGCCGGCAAGGCGCCCGTCGACGAGGCGAACCCGCGCAACCTCAACAAGCACGGGCAGATCCTGGAGCTGACCGAGCACCGGGGCCGCGCCGAGGCCACCACCTTCGGCTGGTCGCTCTTCCTCGTCGCGGGCGACCCGGACGACCCGGCGACGTACTTCGCGGGCTTCCCGAAGGACCGGGTCAGCCCGATCTCCTGCCCGGACAACGTGGCGTTCGACCCGCACGGCAACCTGTGGATCTCCACGGACGGCAACGCGCTCGGCACGCACGACGGCCTGTTCGGTGTCGCGACGCGGGGCGAGCGGCGCGGGGAGCTCAAGCAGTTCCTGACGATGCCGAACGGTGCCGAGACCTGCGGTCCGCTGGTCCAGGACCGCCGGGTCCTCGTCTCGGTGCAGCATCCGGGCGAGGTCGACGGCGCGTCCGTCGAGAAGCCGGCGAGCGCGTGGCCCGACGGGCCGGGGAGGATCGTCCGTCCGTCGGTGGTCTCCGTGTGGCGTGAGGACGGCCGCGACATCGGCGTCTGATCCGGCTCGGGTCGCTTCGGGTCGATTCAGGCCTCGGGCCTCAGGCCGATGCCGCGTCCGGCAGGCGCTCGCGATACGCGGGTGCCTGCCGGGCCGCTTCCCAGTAGGCGTCCTCCAAGTCCCCGTAGACCGCGTCCAGTTCGGCCTCCGTGCGGGCGGCGAGGACGAGGCGTACGCCGATCGGGTCGCCGTCGAGGGGTCGTATGGCCATGTCGGGGCGGCCCCGTGAGGTCGGCTGGCACAGGGCGACGACCTCGCCCGTGGCGACCAGGGACGCCGCCGTGAGGTAGTCGCCGTGCAGGATCCGGGGGTTGAGCCCGGCGGCCCGAAGGACCCGCAGGAGCCCGTGCCACTCGCCGTCCACGGTGGGGTCGACCATCCACCGGTCGTCCGCGAGGTCGGTGAGGCGCACGACGGGGCGGCGGGCGGCCGGATGGTCGGCGGCCAGGGACACGTACTGAGGTTCGCGTTCGACCAGGACGCGGCAGCGCAGACCCGGCGGGACGCGCAGCGGGCTGCCCTCGACCTCGTGGACGAACGCCACGTCGAGCTGTCCGTCGCCGACGAGCCGCAGGAGGGCGTTCGCGGAGACGTCCATGCGGAGCGCCGGCTCACCGCCGGGCGGGTGATCGCGCTGCCGCAGCCGTCGCAGCCAGCCCGGTATGGCCCGGCTCGCCGTGGAGCCGATCCGCAGTTGGGGGCCGCCCGCGGCGAGTGCGCCGGCCGCCCTGGTCTCCATGACGAGAGCGCGCATGCCGTCCACGAGCGGGCGGGCGCGGTTGAGGACGACGCGGCCCAGGGGGGTTGCGCGGCAGCCGGTGCGCTCCCGGGCGAAGAGCGCGCCGCCGAGTGTCTCCTCGATACGCCTGAGCTGGGTGGACAGGGACGGCTGGGTCATGCCGAGCAGCCGGGCCGCCTTGTGCAGGCTCCCGGTGTCGTCGATGGCGCACAGCGCGCGCAGGTGCCTCACCTCGAGCTCCATGGGCATCGAGCGTAAGGCGGTCACGGAGGTCGCACCAGACGTCCAAATGCGAACCGAAACGGGCGAGTTGGGCGGGTGATAGCTCCGTCCTATCGCCAATTGCCATCATCCCCAGGGGTCCCGTGCGCCACCACACTCTCCCTCGTACCGAACCGTTCACGTAACCCCCCACTCACGGAACGAGGAGGAGCCCCCCACATGAAGCTCTCCCTGCGCTACGCCTCGGTCGCGGCCGGCATCGGCATGGCCGTCGGCGCGCTCGCCACCGCGGCCCCCGCGTCCGCCGCCCCGGCCCCGGTCGTCGCCGGCTACACCTACTACGCGGGTTCGGCCGAGGAGGCCGCCGCCAACAAGGCGTTCTTCGAGGCCGTCCTGAAGTCGGTCGCACAGAAGCGCGCCGCGCACCCGCACGCCGCGTCGGTCACCGTCACGTACGACGCGTCGGGCGCCCCGTCCTTCGCGCAGCAGATAGCCAACAGCACGTCGATATGGAACTCCTCCGTGTCGAACGTGAAGCTCCAGGCGACGTCGGGCGGCGGCGACTTCTCCTACCGCGAGGGCAACGACCCGCGCGGCTCGTACGCGTCCACGGACGGGCACGGCAGCGGCTTCGTCTTCCTCGACTACGCGCAGAACCAGGAGTACGACTCCACCCGTGTGACCGCGCACGAGACCGGTCACGTCCTCGGGCTCCCCGACCACTACGAGGGGCCGTGCAGCGAGCTGATGTCGGGCGGCGGCCCGGGCACGTCCTGCACGAACCCGTACCCGGACGCGAACGAGAAGTCCCGCGTCGACCAGCTGTGGGCCAACGGCTTCGCGAAGGCCATGAAGTCGCTGGAGAAGTCCGCCAAGACCGGCTGACCCTCACCCGCTGACCAACGTCGGCTGACCGACGCCGGCTGACCCTCACCGTCTGACGTACCGGAGCCAACCCCCCCACACCGATGCGGGCCGTCCCCTCCCCGGGCCGGCCCGCATCCGCGTCTCGTGTCGGCGTCAGCGCGGTGAGGCGATGGCGCGGGCGGCCGCGACCTCCTGGCGTACGGGTTCCAGCACCCCGTCGCGGTCCGCCGCGCTGAAGTCGGCGCGCACCCCCTTCAGGACGTCTGAGGCGCGCAGCCCCTGCGCCAGCTCCCGCAGTTGCTCCGCGGCCTGCGCCACCTCGGCGGGTCCCGGCACCGGGGCCCCCTGCTTGACCCGGACCCGCGCCGCGGTCGTGGCGTCCACGATCCGTTCCACGGCGACGACGAGCGGCCACCAGGCGGCGGCGCGGCGGCCGGTGGGCGGCGGTTCGGTCAGGGCGCGCTGGAACTCCGAGCGGATGACGGACAGGTCGCGGAAGAGCCGGCGGCGCATCCGGGCGCGGGCGGCCGGGACGTCCGGGTCCGCGGACGCCCCGAACGCGCGCTCCACGTACGTCGCGGTGTCCGCGACGGCGTCGGCGAGCCGGTCCCCGATGCGGGTGTGCCAGCTCTCGGGCCACAGCAGATACCCGGCGACCAGCGCGATGGCGCAGCCCATGAGGCTGTCGAGGAGCCGCGGCAGGACGAGCCCGACGCCCTGGTGGTTGAGAGTGTCGGACAGCAGCAGGATGGCCGGCGTGATGGCGGCCGTCTGATAGCCGTAGCCGCGCGGGGTGAGCGCCGGGATGAGCGCGGCTAGGGCCATCAGCACGGGCACGTCCCACCACCCGCGGGGCACCACGGCGAGGACCATCGTGGCGAGTACGAGCCCGACCGCCGTGCCGAGCGCGCGCTGGACGGCCCGCGAGAACACCGAGCCGAAGTCGGGCTTGAGGACGAACGTGATGGTCAGCGCCACCCAGTAGGAGCGGGGGACCGGCACCGTCGAGACGAGGACCTGGGCGAGGCCGATGCACAGGGCCAGGCGCAGCCCGTAGCGCCAGGAGGTGCCGGACAGCAGGACGTTGCGCGCGGCGCGGACGGCGCGCACGCGCAGGACGGCGGGCCGGCCGATTCGGTCGGCGTCGCTGTCGTGGTGGGGGTCCGTCTTCTTGCTGGTGACGAGGTCGGCGGCGTGCCGCACCGCGTGGTCGACGGCGCGGGCGGCGGGTCCTTCGGGTGCGGGCAGGTCGAGGGGTCCCACGTCGGTGCTGCCGGTGTCGACCGCGTCGGCGAGGCGGCGTACGGCGTCGGGGACGGCGGCGGGGAGCGGCACCCCCTGCTGATGGGCGGCGGGCGCGGACTCGGCGATCGGGGTGAGCGCGTTCAACAGGGCGATCAGACGCACCAGTTCGGGGTTGCGGCCGTGGGCGAGGGCACGCCGGGCGAGGACGAGGTCGTAGGCCTGGTTGAGGGACTGGGTGACGGCGTAGCGGGTCTCGACGTAGTTCTCTGGGTCGGCCGCCGACGCGAGCAGGTTCGCGACGGAGCGGTACGTGGCGGCGACGGCCGCGCGTTCCGGCACCCCGGACCGCAGGGGCCAGGCGAGCAGCGCGAGCGCGAGGACGAGGAGTCCGCCGCCCGTCATCAGGAGCGGCGCGAGCCACCACTCGCCCGGCAGGGGCAGCCCGGCGCCGATCACGCAGTTGAGCAGGAGCAGCAGCCCGGACACGGAGGCGACCGCGCCGATCGTCGAGATCATCCCGGAGACCAGCGCCACGCCCGTGACGGCGGCGACGGCGACCCAGCCGTGCCCGAACACGAGCGCGCCGACCGTCACGCCGACCGCGCCGAAGAGCTGCGGCACCGCGATGTTGAGGATCCGCATCCGGTAGGCGTCGGCGGTGTCGCCGATGACGCCGGACAGGGCGCCCATGGAGGCGAGCGCCCCGTACGCGGGCCGCCCTGCGGCGAGCCCGATCGCGAGCGGCAGCGACAGCGCGAGGGCGGCCCGCGCGACGGCCGCCCAGGGGATCGGCGCGGGGTGCGGACGCAGGTTCCTGACCAGCCAGTCGGGTGGCGCGAGATGGCGGGCCGTGGACTCTGGGCGCATGCCGTCCATTGAACGCTACGGGGACCCGGCGCTCAGGACGGTGCCGGTCGGTACATCGTCAGGTCGACCAGGAGGGCGCGATGGTCGGTGTCGGCCAGCTCGACGAAGCGGGCGGTGAGCGGGGAGAACTCCTCGCTCACCAGCACGTGGTCGATCTGGGTGCCGAGCGGCGGGCGCAGGCGCGAGGGCCAGCTCGGGGCGCGGGACTTCCCGGTGAGGCCGGCGCTGTCGTGCAGGCCCGCGTCGAGGATGCGGCGGAACGCGGCGTGGTCCTGCGTGGCGTTGAAGTCCCCGGCCAGGATGGTCGGCTGCGAGCGCCCCGCGGCGGCGAAGTCGCGCAGTGCGCCCAGCTCGGAGCGCCACAGGCCGACCTGCCGGGGCAGCGGGGGCATCGGGTGCGCGAGCTGGACCCGCACGTCGTGGCCCTTCACATCGGCGACGGCACCTGGCATGCCCATGGTCCCCGGGACGCCCGCGGCGGCCTTGAGCGGATACCGGCTCAGAATCACCGACCCCTGCGAACCGCCCGCCTCCACGGCCTGCCGGTAGGGGAAGTCGGCGCGCGGCAGCTCACGGCGCAGGGTGTCCTGGCACCCGTAATCACACTCCTCGACGAACACCAGGCCGGGCCGCTCGCGGCGCACCGCGGCCACCAGCGACTCGGTACCGCGCCCGAACTGGACGTTCGAGGAGAGGACCCGCACCTCCGCGACGGGCGGCCCGCTCGCCGCGGCGTCCTTGGGGTTCTTGCCGTACGGCTCGATGTACCAGGCGAGGGCGCCCAGGACCGCGACGCCCCACACCATGCCGAGCCGCCGGCGCGCCAGCGCCGTGAGCAGCAGCGCGACGCCGGTGGGGGCGAGCAGCCAGGGCAGGAACGCCAGGAGCTGCGGGACGGGGGTGACCCCGTCCACGTCCGCGATCCGGCAGCCCACGACCGCGCTGACTCCGGCGAGGAGCAGGCCCGCGGCCCAGGCGGCCAGGGTGCGGCCCGGCCTGCGGTCCCGGTCGTCGGGGGAGAGGACCGGCGGTGGGCCGGGCGCTTGCGTCACATGCTCCAAGGCCCGGGCCCGCCTTCCGCTCGCTTCGACGCCTTCCGGCGCCGGATGCCGGCATCCTCCCTCGAAGACGGGCCGGCGCGGGGAACGGTTGCCCGGTCTCAGGCCCGGGCGGCGTGGTGCGAACCGTCGCTGACCAGCGCCCAGATGACGAAGACGCCGATGGCGATCGCGATGACCGACCAGAGGGGCTCGTAGGGCAGGAACATGAAGTACGCGATGATGTACAGCGCGGCGATGGCGACGCCGACGCCGCGCGCCCAGCCCTGGTCCTTGAGGACGCCGAAGCCGGTGACCGCGACGATGACGCCGATGATCAGGTGGATCCAGCCCCACGTGGTGAGGTTGAAGGCGTACGTGTAGGTGCCGATGTGGGCGTACACGTCGTCCTTGGCGATGCCGGCGATGCCGTTCAGGATGCCCAGGATGCCGCCGACCATCATCAGGACGCCGGCGAAGACCGTGCCGCCGGACGCCCAGCCGCTGCCCATGCCGTCGCCCCGGGTGGGGTCGGGCCCGGCGGAGCGGTGCTTGTCCGACCAGACTCCGTGACCGGGGTCGGGGCCCGGGCCGGGGCCGGTGGGCGGTGTCGGGGTGGTGGGGGTCTCGCTCATTCAGTCCTCCTCTGTGTCACTGGCATGCTCACCCCGGAAGCGGCGGGCCGCATTTCGGGAGGAGCCGGAGGGTGCGGTGCGGGACTGTGACGCAGGCGCCCCGACAGCCGGGCGCAGACGGCCACGGCGAGGGCCGTGCCGGCCGTCCACCAGGACGCGGTGCGCACCGACGAGCTGAGGGCGTCGTAGGCCGCGCCCGCCGCGGAGCGGTCCACGTCCGAGGGCAGGTTGTCGAGGGTCAGGGAGCGGCACATCGCGAGCGCGACGAGGAGCGCCGCCGCGGCCAGGGCCACGCCGAGCGCCGTCGCGGTGAGGGCCCGGCGCCGGCACCGGGCGAGCGCGAGCCCGGCGGCGGCGAGGACGAAGGCGGCGAACGGCAGCCACAGGCCCGCCTGTTGGAGCAGGTGCAGCGACTGGCGCAGCCGGTCGAGGTCGCGCGAGCTCATCACGGTGATCGTGGTGTGCGTGACGGGGATGCGGTCGGCGAAGGGCACGCCGTCGTGGCCGAGCTGCTGCCTGACCTGCCCGGTGACGGACGCGAGCTCGATGGTGACCGGGCCGTCGGTGCCGTCGTCGATGGCCTGCTGCACGGCGTCGTGCGCGGCCCGGTTCGCCGTGTTCCACGCGTTCTGGAAGGCGGGGGTACCGGTGAAGGACTCCACCGCGTCGTGCACGAACGCGTCGACCGCCGACTGGAGCGGCCCCGCGTCGAGTTGCCTCACGATGCCGTTCGTGACGGCGTCGGCGACCGCGCCCCGCACGGCCGGTTCCCCGGCGAGCGGGGCCATCGTCGCGACGTACCGGTCACTGTCCCCGACCTCGTACTTCGCCCATGCGGACAGCGTGCCGAGCGGCACGAGCAGGCAGGCCAGTGCCAGCAGGACGACGGACAGGGCTCTTCGCATCACCTTCCCAGGCAACGGGCGCGCGGCAGGGGGCGCCAGCGGGGCAGGGCAGATGGCGGGACCTGCGGTGGAGGGCTCGGCCGAACGGGTGTCACCCGGTGAGCGGGGAGGGGAGCCAGGAGGCCCCACGACGCAAGGAGTCCGAGCGGGTTCCCCTTCCGCTCGGACTCCGGGTTCGCGTTCTGTCTCAGGTACGGAGCAGGTAGGTCACCCACGCACGTGCCCCGTGGCCCCGATGGTCTGTCACTCGTGTGTGTAGTAGTGGTAGAACATCGCCGCGAACACACCGGCGGCGACCACCAGGGCCATGATCGTGGACCGCAGGACCGAGGCGTCGGTCAGGCTGTAGAGATAGCCGAACGCGATACCGGCCCACGCGGCCCAGGTGACGGCGCGCAGCTCACGCGGCAGCCGGAACGACGCCCGGTGGATCCCGAAGGTGACCACGGCGACGATGATGCCCGTGAGGAAGCCGAACAGGACGTTGCCCGTGGTGATGCCCGCGATGGTCGGGCCGGCATCGCGACGGATGCCCGAGGCCCAGATGCCGTAGACGATGCCGAGCAGGAGAGGGAGCGCCATCGAGAGCCTGGAGCCGGCCGCCATGGAGCGCAGGCCGGAGGTTCCCGAGGCGGGTGCCGCGTGAGCCATGACGGCTCCTTTCTGCCTTTCCCCCCGTCTTCCATTGACCTCCGTCGCCCTGCGATCCGCAACATTGCGGCCGGTCTCTATGCCGCGGGGATGCGGGCGAACCGCCCGGCGACGTGCAGATCGGCCTCGATGCGCGAGGACGCGGCGAGCAGCGCGGGAAGCACCTCGTCCGTGACCCGGGCCAGGTCGCGGCGGCTGCTGTGCGTGGCCACGTTCACCGCGGCGACGACCTGCCCGGCGAGGTCGCGCACCGGCACGGCGACGGAGCGCAGCCCTTCCTCCAGCTCCCCGTCCACGAGCGCGTGGCCCCGGTGCCGTACGTCGTCCAGGAGCGCGCCGAGCCGGTCGGCGCCGGTGACGGTGCGCGGGGTGAGCGGGGCCAGGTCGGCGCGGGCGAGGAACGCGGCACGCTCGGCCGGGGCGAGCCCCGCGAGCAGGACCCGCCCCATGGACGTGGCGAAGGCGGGGAAGCGGGTCCCGACCGAGATGTTCACGCTCATCACACGGCTCGTCGCGACGCGTGCCGTGTACCGGATGTCGTCGCCGTCGAGCACGGTCAGGGACACCGAGTCGTGCAGCTGGGCGGAGAGAGCCCGCATGTGGGGCGTGGCGATCTCGGCCAGCGTCAGGTGGGACAGGGGCGGGAAGCCGAGGGCGAGGACGCGGGGCGTGAGCCGGAAGCCCCGGCCGCGCGAGGCGACGTATCCGAGGTGCTCCAGGGTGATCAGTGCGCGGCGCGCGGTGGCCCGCGCCAGACCCGTCGCCGCGGCGATGTCGGTGAGGTTCAGCTCGGCCCGCCCGGGCCCGAAGACGGTCAGCACGGCGAGGCCGCGCGCCAGCGACTCGACGAAGTCCCGGCCGAGCCGCTGCTTGGCCTCGGCGGCCCACGCGGCGTCCGGTCCCGTCGCGTCCGGATCCGTCGGCGCGGGGGCGTCCGGCACGGGCCTTCGCAGCGCCTTCTCCATCTCCGTGACGGCGTTCCGAAGCCGCCCCAGCATCGCTTCGCGCAGCGACGCGGCGGTGTGCCGGCTGGTGTGGCTGACGACGCTGACCACGCACGCGACGTCACCCCCGGGGCCGCGCACGGGCACGGCGAGCGCGACGAGGCCGGGCTCGATGAGCTGGTCGTCGAGGGCCCAGCCCGCGGCTCCGGCGCGCGCCACGCGCTCCTCGAACGGCTCCTTCTCGGCCTCCTGAAGGGGCGGTACCGCGGGGAACGCGCGGTCCTCGGGATCCGCGGCCCGGCGCGCCCGCCACCTCTCCCACTGGTCCTCGTCCCACGCACCCGCGAACAGCGGTCCCGGCGCGGTGCGTTCGGCGGGCAGCAGATCGCCGATGCGGAAGCTCAGCGACATGGCGCGGCGCCGGGTCGCCTGGTGGATGAAGCGGATCCCGTCCCCGTCGGGGACCGCGAGGGAGACCGATTCGTCGAGCTCGTCCGCGAGCCGATCGGCGCGCGGGCCGAGCAGCGCGGGCAGCCGCAGAGCGCCCAGATAGGCGTTGCCCACGGCCATCAGCGGCGGCGCGAGCGTGGCGTCGCGCCCGTCGAGGCGCAGGCACCCCATGTGCGCGAGGGTCGCGCAGATCCGGTCGACCGTGGACCGGGCGAGGCCGGTCGCCCGCGCGAGCTCGCTCAGGCTCAGCGTGCCGCCGGCGTCGGTGAGCCCGCGCAGCACGTCGATGCCGCGCATCAGCGGCGCGACGGCCTCCGCGGGCGCCGCGACGCCGGGGTCGAGGGTGGGAACCGGTCCAGTGGACATGTGCGATGACTGCTCTCCGTGGCGCATTCTCAGGCAACGGTAGAGGAATCCCCCCGCCACCCGGCTCCCGGCCGCCCGCGGGCGCGCTCAGCGGGCGAGGAGTTCCAGGATCCGGTCGAGGGCCGCGGGGGCGAGATGGCGGCGGAGGGACTCGACGACCTCTTCCGGGGTGCCCCGGCTGTCGATTTTGATTACGCCGTAATCACGCCGGGCCTTCGGCACGGTCGGCGGGGGTGTGCCGGTGTCGCCGGGGAGCGTCTGCTCCTCCTGGGGGAGGCGGGCGATGCGGCGGGCGTCCTCGACCGAGACGCGTCCGTCGGCCAGCGCCTCCTGGAGGTCCTCGCGCAGCTTCATCAGGGACAGGCGCTGGGAGACGAAGCCCTGTGTCTTGCCGATCCGGGCGGCGACCTGGCGCTGCGAGTAGCCGTAGCTCTTGATGAGGCCCTGGATGGCCTGGGCCTGCTCCAGCTCGGTGAGGTCGTCGCGCTGGACGTTCTCGATCAGGGCGTCCTCGTCGGTGCGGGACGCGTCCTCGCGCACCAGGACGGGCACCTCGTCCAGGCCCGCCATCCGGGCCGCGGCGAGTCGCCGGTGGCCGTGCAGGACGACGTACGGGGCCCGGCCCACGGCCTCCTCGTGGTGCGGGTGCGCCGTGAGGAACACGGCGCGGGGGACCACCCCGAGCGCCTGGAGCACCCCGCGCTCGCGCACCGTCTCGGCGAGCCCGTCCAGGTCGCGCAGCTCGTGTCGCGGGTTGTCGGGGTTCTCGGCGAGGTCGGCGAGCGCGACGGTGACGGGGTGCGCGGCGTCGCGAGCGACGGGCCGGGTGCCTTCGCCGGCCGCTTCCGGGGCCGTGGCCGGGGCCGCGGCCCCGGAGGACAGCAGGGAGGACAGATCGGTACGGCGCCCCATCAGACGTTCACCTTCTTGGCGTTCCTGGCGTTCTTGGCGTTCCCGACGCTCTTGGCCTTGGTGTTCTTCGCCGTCGCGGCCTGCGCGTCCTGCTTCTGCGCGTTCTTCCCCGCAGGCGTACGGGTGCCGCTCGCGGAGCGTTTGGCGGGGGCCGGGATCGCGGCGAGGCCCACCTCCAGGGCGAGGCGGAAGAAGTCCTCGCGGGCCTGGAGCGCGACCCGGTTCGCGCCGTACTGGGTCACGACGAGGCCGTCCGCGGAGGCGCGCGTGTGCAGCTTGTAGTGGCGTACGACCGTGCGGGCCAGCGGCCAGTCCTGGGCCTCGACGAAGGCGCGCGTCTGCTCCAGGTCGGCCTTGCCGTCGCGCGGGTCCCAGTTGTTGATGACCACGCGGTAGGGCAGGCCGCGCGGCTTCACGACGCGCTCGATGGTGCGCTGCGTGGGCTGGAAGCCGAGCGGCTCGGGCTCGATCGGCACGATCACGTCGTGGGCGTTGGACAGGACGGCGCGCAGCGCGTCCGCGGCGGCGCCCTTGCCGAGCGGGTCCTCGCCGGCGGACTCGGCGAGGTCGAGCCAGCCCGGGGTGTCGACGAAGACGTGCTGGGCGGAGGGGATGCGGGAGAGCGCGGCGAGCCCGGCAAGGTCGTCGTGGGCCTGCACGAAGTCGAAGGGGAGGCCGTCGCCGACGCGCTCCGACCACCACACGGCGGAGCCCTGCGGGTCGATGGAGACGGCGACGACGGGCGGCTGCCCGCCCTCGGTCCCCGCGCCGAGCACGTCCGCCGTCACGGCGGCGAGGTTGACGGCGAGCGTGGACTTTCCCACGCCGCCCTTCTGATTGAGGATCACGTGCACGTGGGCCATGCTCACCACACTCCCTGGGAGACCGGCGTAACGCACTAAAATTATGAAACGCGCGAAACGGGTGATTCTGTACCAGGTCACTGTGGCAGTGCGGGCGGGGCGAGCGGAGCGAACACGCCGTGGACGGCGGGTGGTTACGCCCAGACATCCACCTGCTCGTACCCCACGGCCCGCCCCTCGGCGTCCAGGAGCCGCCCCATCAGCTTCACCGCGCGCAGGGCGACGGCCCGGTCGGCGATGCGCAGGTGGGGGAGTTTCCCGGCGAGTTTGACCTCCAGGAGCTGTGCGTCGAGCAGGGACGCGACCCAGACCGTGGCGATCAGGTTCTGTGGCCCCGCGGTCCCCACGCAGAGCCGGATCTCCGGGAGCTTCGCCAACTCCCGTGCGGTGGAGTCGAGATGCTCGGGCGGGACGGACCCGAAGAAGGTGACCGATACGGGGGAGCCGGACAGGGAGCGGGCCAGGTCGCAGCGCAGGACGAGGCGGCCCGAGTCGAGGAGCCGGCCCAGGCGCCGGCTCGCGGTGTTGACGCTGACGCCGAGGCGCGCGGCGAGTTCCCCGACGGGTAGGCGCCCGTCCTCGCCGAGCGCGGTCACCAGGGCGCGGTGGTCCGCCAGGTACGGGGCGGCGCCGCCCGCGGAGCGGCGGGACGCGGCGAGGGCCTCCTGCTGGGTGCGGGTGAGGCTGCGCAGACGCCAGATGCTGCCCTCGGTGTAGCTGCGGGTGATGAGGTGCGCGCGCGACGACGTGACGCCGGGCACGGCGCCCAGCGTGTCGACGATGTACGCGGACAGGGCGCTGAAGTCGGGTGTCATGACGGTGACGAGGAGGTCGCGGCCGCCCGCCGTGTGCTCGACGGTGACGACCTTCGGGTCGGCGGACAGGGCGGCGGCGACGGCCGCGTCCTGGCCGGGCGCGCAGTCGACCTCGACGAGTGCGCCGCCGCCGACGTCGTACGCGTACGCGGTGACCCAGGCGAGGCCCGCCGAGCGCAGCCGCTCCCAGCGCCGGGCGACGGTGGCCGCGTCCACGTCGAGGGCGGCGGCGAGCTTGGTCCAAGGGGCCCGGGGGTCGATCTGCAGGGCGTTGACCAGGGCGAGGTCGAGCTCGTCGAGATGCCCGGGGGTGCGGGCGGAGGTACGGGTGGGTGTTTCGGCCATGCGGGGTCGGCTCCTTCTCCACGGCGCGGGCGGCCTGGCGATGGTGTGACACAGAACTGCATTCGATCTACGCATGTGCCACAGAAACGCAATTCTGCCGGTCTGGATGGCGTCTGAATAGCATCGCCCCATCGATCGGAACCAGCCACGCCGAGACGTCGGAGGTGTCACCGCATGGAACGTCGCATGCCCCATATGGAACAATCGTTCGAAACTTTGAGTGGTGCGGTGCACGCCCTGCGCACCGGCGCCGCCGGCAGCCGTGAGCTCGTCACCGCGGCGCTCGCCGACGCCGACGCGCTCGACCCGCTGCTCGGCGTCTTCGTCACCCGCTTCCCCGAGCAGGCCCTCGCCGCGGCGCGGGAGGCGGACGCGCTGCCGGCCGGTGAGCGTGGTCCCCTGCACGGCGTGCCCCTGGCCGTGAAGGACAACTTCGCCGCCGCCGAGGGCCCGGTCACCGCGCAGAGCCCGGCCCACGACCCCGGTCTGTGGCGCGGGCTCGACGCCCTTGCCGTGACGCGCCTGCGCTCGGCGGGAGCCGTCGTCATCGGCAAGACGACCATGGCCGAGTACGCGATGGGCCGCCCCGACCCGGCGCACTCCTTCCCCGTGCCGCGCAACCCGTGGGACGTGGAGCGCTGGACCGGCGGCTCCAGCACGGGCAACGGCGCCGGGATCGCCGCGGGGATCTTCCTCGGCGCGCTCGGCACGGACACCTCCGGCAGCGTGCGGCTGCCCGCCGCCCTGTGCGGCGCGACGGGCCTCAAGCCCACCCAAGGCCTCGTCCCCCTCGACCGCTGCCTCCCGCTCAGCCCGTCGCAGGACGTGGCGGGCCCGATGGGGGTCTCCGCCGCCGACTGCGGCCTGCTGCTGTCCGCGCTGACCGGACGCTCATACGTACCTGGCGAGACCGGCGAGACCGGCGAGATCGGCGAGTCCGGCGTACGGGGGCTGCGCATCGGTGTCCCGTACGGCCTCGTGGACGCGCCCGGAGTCACCGGCGCCTGCCGTTCCGCCTTCGTCGAAGCGCTCCGCGTGCTCGCCGAACTGGGGGCGGAGACAAGGGAGTTCGAGCTCCCCGAGTTCCCGTCGCTGCTCGCCGTCAACGCGACCGTCATGCTCGGCGAGGCCTTCGCCGCCCACGGGGCGCGGCTCGCCGCGCGCTGGGAGCTGCACGGGCGGGCCTTCCGCCGCCTCGCCGCGGCCGGTGCCGCGCTCGGACCGGGGCTCGTCGACCGGGCCCGCCTCACCGGAAAGGCGCTCACCGCCGGTCTCCTGGAGCGAATGGACGGCCCCGGCGGCGTGGACGTCATCGCGACGCCGACCTGGCCGGCCGGCGCCCGCCCCTACCACCAGGAGGTGGCGCCCGGCGACGAGCTGAACCTCACCGCGCCCTGGAACGCGACCGGATTCCCCGCGCTCGCGCTGCCCATGGGTGCGGACGAGGCGGGCCTGCCCCTGTCGCTCCAGCTCGTGGCCCGCCCGTACGCCGAGCGCACGCTGCTCGGGGCGGGCGCGGCCTACCAGCGGGCGACCGCCTGGCACCTGCGCCGCGCGACCCCCGACCCGGCCACCCGCCCCCGCCCCCTGCCGGAACCGCCTCCCGCCGAGGGAGCGCGGGAGACGGCCGACGACCTCGTGACCGCCGCGCTCACCGCCGCGGGACTCACCCCCGACCCCGCGGACCTGACGGCGGTACGGGCCACGGCGCACGCCCTCCTCAAGTCCGCCCACGAACTGGCCCAGGCCCACCCCGAGCCCGTCTGACCCACCCGCGAACTGGCCCGGGCCTGCCCCGAGCCCGTCTGATCCGCCCACGAACTGGCCCAGGCCCACCCCGAGCCCGTCTGACCCACCCGCGAACTGGCCCGGGCCTGCCCCGAGCCCGTCTGATCCGCCCACGAGTTGGCCCGGGCCTGCCCCGAGCCCGTCTGACCCGCCCACGAATTGGCCCAGGCCCACCCCGAGCCCGCCTGGCCCGCCCCGGTGGCCCCAACTTCCCATGCCGCCCAGCACGTTCACCCGCTCCACCCATTCCCGACAGCAAGGCAGACACCCCCCCCCACGCCCCGCCCGAACGCCCCGTCCCCGCCGCCCGTGTGCGGCCGTTCACCCTGGAGAACCCATGTCGCGTGTCAAGGCCGGTCACGGCCCCGCAGCGCCCGGTCCCGGCGGCGCCCGCGTCGCCGCGGTCGTCGGTTTCCTGGTCTTCGTCGAGCTCATCAGCGGCATCCTCCAGGGCATGATGCCGACCCTGTTGCCGGGGCTCGGCGCCGATCTGAAGATCACCGCCGGTGACCTGAACTGGGTCAGCAGCGCACAGCTCCTCGCGGCCGCCATCTCCGTGCCGATCTTCGGCCGGCTCGGCGACCTGTACGGTCACCGCCGCCTCCTGCGCATCGCCGCGCTGTGCCTCGCCGTGGGCTCCGTACTCGTCGCCTGGTCGCCGTCGTTCGAGCTGTTGCTGCTCGGCCGCGTCCTGCAGGGGCCGCTCGCCGCGCTGCTCCCGCTGGAGATGGGACTGGTCCGCGACCGGCTCAGCCCGGAGGGCGCGCGTGGCGCGATCGGTCTCCTCGTCGGCGCGCTCACCTTCGGCGCGAGCGCGGGAACGGTCCTGGCCGGCCTGCTCAGCGAGGTCGTCACGAGCGTCCACGGCGTCCTGTGGATCCCGGCCGCCGCGACCGTGCTCTGCGTCGGCATCGTCTTCCTCCTCGTCCCCGAGTCGAGCACCCGCGCCCGCGGCACCGTCGACTGGGCGGGCGCCGGGCTGCTCAGCGTGGGCCTCGCCGCCCTGCTGCTCGCCATCTCGCAGGGCCCGCGCTGGGGCTGGACCGGCGGCGGCACGCTCGGCCTGTTCGCCGTCGCCGCGCTCGTCCTCGTCGTGTGGGTCCTCGTCGAACTCCGCGTGGCGCACCCCGTCGTGGACATCCGCCTCACCGTGAAGCGCACCCTGCTGCCGGTGTACGGGGCGAGCTTCCTGCTCGGCGCCGCGCTGTTCGGCTCGCAGACCGCCGCGTCCCTGTTCCTGTCCAGCCCGCTGGAGAAGCTCGGCTACGGCTTCGGCTACGGGACCCTCGGCATCGGCTGGATGATGGCGCCCTGGGGCCTGATGGCCTTCGCGGGCTCGGCGACCGTGCCCCGGCTCGCCCGGGCGATCGGGGCGCGTGCCGTCCTCGCCCTGAGCGGCGCGTTCATGGCGGCCGGCTATACGGTGCTGGTCCTCGCGCACGCCGAGCCGTGGCAGTTCGTCGCCGCGAACCTCGTCCTCGGCTTCGGCATCGGGCTCGCCCTGGCCGCCATGCCCGCCCTGGTCCTGGACGCCAGCCCCGCCGACCGCACCGGCATCGCGACCGGTGTCTACAACACCTCCAAGACCCTCGGCGGCAGCGTCTCCGGCGCCGTGTTCGCCGCGATCCTCACGGCGATCACCTTCAAGGGCACCGAGCTACCGACCGAGTCCGCCTACACGACCGTGTGGTGGTGCTGCGCCGGGGTCTCGCTGCTCGTCGCCGCCTCGGCCGCCCTGGTCGTACGGGCCCGGCAGACCCCCGCCGACACGGACGCCGCACCGCGGCAGCCGGCCCCGGTCTCCTGACGGCCACCCGCCCGCGTACCCACCGCAACACCCCTTCTCCACCCGCATCACGGAAGGACCCGCCCGCCATGACCACCGGACCGATCACCGAGGCCACCGCCGCTCCCACCTCCGCCGTCCCCCGCCTGTTCCACAACGGGCTGCTCATCGACGGCAGAGGCGGCGAGCCGGTGCGGGACGGTGCCGTTCTCGTCGAGGACGGACTCGTCCGGTGGGCGGGGCCCGGTGCCGAGCGGCCCGAACTCCCCGCCGGTACCCGGGTGACAGACGTCCGGGGCGACGCGATCCTGCCCGGCTTCATCGACTGCCACGTCCACATGGCGGCGCCGGGCGGAGCGCTCGACCACGCCCAACTCGGCGCGATGCCCAGGTCCCTGCGCACTTTCCTGTCGGCGCCCCGGATGCGGCAGACGCTGTTCGCCGGGGTCACCACGGCGCGCGACCTGGGCGGCGCCGACGCCGGGCACAGGAAGGCCGTCGACGACGGGCTCCTCGTCGGCCCGCGGCTGCTCGTCGCGATCGCCATGCTCAGCCCCACCGGCGGCCACGGCGACTTCCGCGCCGGAACCGACGACGGCGTCACCGACCCCACGATGAGCCGCCTCGCGGACGGCGTCGACGACTGCCGGCGCGCGGTGCGCGACCTGCTGCGCAAGGGCGCCGACTGCATCAAGGTCGCCGCGACCGGCGGCGTGTGGAGCCCCACCGACCAGCCCGACGACGACGGGTTCCTCGAGGACGAGATCCGCACGATCACCGAGATCGCCGCGGGCCACCGGGGCAAGCGGGTCGCCGCGCACGCCCAGGGCCGCGGCGGCATCCTCAACGCCGTGCGCGGCGGCGTCGCCAGCGTCGAGCACGGCTACGAGATCGACGACGAGGCCATCGACCTGATGCTGGAGCGCGGCACGTTCCTCGTGCCGACACTGACCACGGCGAACACCGACCCCGACCCGCTGAAGGCCGCGAGCTGGGCGTACGCGAAGAAGAAGCACTGGCAGGCCGTCGCGCGCCGGCACATCCCGCACGCCATCGAGCGCGGCGTGCGCGTCGCCATGGGCACGGACTGCGGCATCGCGGAGCACGGCACGAACCTGCGTGAGCTGGCGTACCTCGTCGAGTCCGGCATGACGCCGATGGGCGCGATCCTCGCGGGGACGTCCGAGGCGGCGGAGCTGCTCGGTCTGGCCCACGAGATCGGCACGCTGGAGCCCGGCAAGCGCGCCGACCTCGTCATCGCGCGCGGCAACCCGCTCACCGACATCGCCTCCCTCGGCAAGCCCGAGAACGTCCTGCTCGTGGCGAAGGACGGCGTGCCCTACAAGGACACGGACGGCCTCGCGGCCTGACCGTCATCCGTCACACGAATGGACGCGGCCCACGGGCCGCGTCCATTCGCGCGCTGATATCCACGAAGGAGCACATCACCGCACCTGTGGGGGGTTGACCGCCCGGCGCGGCAGCGCGTACGGGCCCCAGCGAGTGGAGGACCACTCATGCGCCAGCTCACCGACACCACCCCACTCGCCGTGGACTTCACAGGGGGCCTCAACGACGCCTGGTCGAAGATCGCCCAGTTCGTGCCGAAGCTCGTGGGCTTCGTGATCGTACTGGCCATCGGCTGGTTCCTCTCGAAGCTGATAGCCCGGGTGCTCGACAGAGTCCTGCGCCGGGTCGGCTCGGAGAGACTCGCCGAGCGCGCCGGCGCGGCCCGCATGCTCGAGGGCTCCAAGTACGACATGACGGCGATCGTCTGCAAGGTCGTGTACTACGCGCTGCTGCTGATCACCCTGCAGATCGCACTCGGCGTCTTCGGCCCGAACCCCGTCAGCGACATGATCAACGGCATCGTCGCCTGGCTGCCGCGCGCCATCGTCGCGATCGTCCTGGTCGTCATCGCCATGGCCATCGCCAACGTTGTGCGCGACATCGTCACCAACTCCCTGTCGGCGGTCTCGTACGGCAAGACCATCGGCACGATCGTGTGGGCCTGCATCGTCGCGCTCGGTGTGATCGCGGCGCTCGGCCAGGCGGGGATCGCCACGGCGGTCACCCAGCCGGTCCTGATCGCGGCGCTCGCCGCCGGTGTCGGCGTCATCGTCGTCGGGGTGGGCGGCGGTCTCATCGTCCCGATGCGGCAGCGCTGGGAGCGCATGCTGAACAGCGCGGAGCAGGAGACCGCGAGGGCTCGCGGCGGCATCTCCGCCTACCAGGCGGGCCGCGAGGACGCGCTGACGAACCAGCCCGTCCAGGAGCGCGAGCGCACCGACGACATGTGACGCGCGCCCGTCAGGCTCCCTCATGCGAGATCGTGCCGTCTCACCAGCCAGCTGATGGCGGTGAGGCGGCACACCGCGTAGTCGTGCCCGACGGGCTCGCGCCAGCCGTTCTCCGCGAGGGCGTCGAGGAATCCGAGCGCGTAGTCCGAGAGGACCTCCCGGTCGGGGGCCTGCGGCTGAAGCGCGCCCCCGCCCGCCTCCAGCTTGTCCCGCAGCTCGGCGACATGCTGGTCGACGGCGGCCGTGAAGCCGGGCTCGAACGCGAACTCCGCGAAGCGCGGGGTGTACGAGGTGCTGATGCGGGCCAGGGGAGACATGCGCTCCACCGTAAATGGGGCATAGCGCCTGGAACAGGCCTTTTGTCATGCCATTGGTCACAGGCGCGGTCATCGGCGGGGGCAGGCGTCGGGCGACGGCCCGCGCGGGCTCAGAAGCCGGGCAGCGAGGCCTGTACGGCGGCGGAGCCGTCCGCGCCGTAGCGGGAGCTGTTCACCGCCCCGCCGACGAGACCGAGCACCAGGAACGCTCCGACCAGCACCTTCGCCCCCGTCCCCAGGAACAGCGGCCGCGTCGCGGACGGGCCGGCGATGGTGCCGACGACGGCGTCCGGCGCCGACTGGTCGCCGAAGAGCCGCTTCGGGTACGCGGGGGTCAGCAGCAGCACGTACGCGCCGAGCCGCATCCGGTAGCGCAGGACCGCCGCCGTCGCCTCGAACAGCGGCAGCGGCATCCGGCCGAGGAGCAGCACGACGAGCCACGCCGGCGCGGAGACGACCCACCAGCCTGCGGTGGCGACCACCTCGACGAGCGCCGCGGGGATCACCATGAGCAGCCGGAACAGCACGGCCAGCCGGTTGAGGCGCACGGACTGCTGTACGCGCATCCGCACCGGGTAACCCATCGGGTCGCCGAACTCGAAGGGCGGATAGCGGCCGGTCAGGAGCATCGCCGAGGCGTTCACGCGGGTGTCGTAGCCGAGGAACCCCGCCAGATACCGCTCGACCGGAGCGGGCAGCCGCCCGAGCAGCAGCGCCGCGAACCAGCCGGCGACCACCGCGAGGAGCGTCACCACCGACAGCACGGCCAGCACGACGAAGTGCGGCAGGAGCAGCAGGAGCCGCACCAGCACGGAGAGCCGGTTCTGCCGCCCCGGCTGCGGGATGTCCAACTCGGGCAGGGCCTCGGCGCCCGGAATCAGCGGGACCGTGCCGTAGTGGGGTTCCATGCCGGTAACTCTGCCGACGGGAGAGGCCCCAGGCACCCCGGGTCGTCCGCCCGAGTGGTCGGCGGCGCCCGGCACGCACGCTCGCGGCGTTGCCGGAGAGCCCTGGTAGCTCCGCTACGAGGCCTCTCCGGCGCCTTGCGATCGCACGCACCAGCCACCGCCGGGGCCGTTTCGTACCGACGGCAGGCATCTACTACGGGGCCCGGCCCCGGCGGGGCGGCTCAGCTCACCCCCCGGTCCCGGCCCTCCCAATACGGCGCCCTCAGCTTGTACTTCTGGAGTTTGCCCGTCGCCGTGCGGGCCAGTTCCTCGCGGAACTCGACCGACGTGGGCGCCTTGAAGCCGGCCAGGTGTTCCTTGCAGTGGCGGATCAGCTCGTCCTCCGTGACCGTCGAGTCGGGGGACCGGACCACGAGCGCCTTGATCGTCTCGCCCCACTTCTCGTCCGGGACACCGATGACGGCGACCTCGGCGACGCCGACGTGACTGAAGAGGGCGTCCTCCACCTCGATGGACGACACGTTCTCGCCGCCGGTGATGATCACGTCCTTCTTGCGGTCGCTGATCGTCAGATAGCCGTCCTCGTCGACCGTGCCGCCGTCGCCCGTGTGGAACCAGCCGCCCGCGAGGGCCTTCGCGCTCTCCTCGGGCTGCTCCCAGTAGCCCTCCAGGATCACGTTCGACCGGGCGAGCACCTCGCCCTCCTCGTCGGTGCGCAGCGTCACGCCGAGCGCGGGCGCCCCGGCCCGTACGAGCTTCTCCGCGCGTGCCGACGCGTCCAGCTCGTCCCACTCGGCGCGGCCGCGGTTCACCGTGAGCAGCGGCGACGTCTCCGTGAGGCCGTAGATCTGGATGAACTCCCAGCCGAGTTCGGCCTCGACGCGGGCCACCGTGCGGGTGGGCGGCGGCGCCCCGGCGACGATGATGCGGACCCGGTCGCGCCCCGGGATCACGCCCTTCCAGGAACGGGCCGCGTCCAGGACGGCGTTGACGACGGCGGGCGCGGCGCACATCACGGTCACGCCGTGCTCGTCGACGCGGCGCAGGATCTCGGCGCCGTCGACCTTGCGCAGCGCGATCTGGCGCACCCCGAGCGCGGACATGGCGAACGGCATGCCCCAGCCGTTGGCGTGGAACATCGGCAGCGTGTGCAGGTAGACGTCCCGGTCGGTGACGCCCGCGTGCAGGGCGAAGGTGACGGCGTTGACCCAGATGTTGCGGTGGGTGATCTGGACGCCCTTGGGCCGGGCGGTCGTGCCGCTCGTGTAGTTGATCGTGGCGGTGGCGTTCTCGTCGGGCGTCCAGGGGCTGGGGTCCGTGCCGAAGCGGTAGAGCTCGGAGTCGGCGGCCGCGCCGATGGTGAAGCGGTGCTTGGCGGGCACGTCGGCGAGCCGGTCCGTCAGTTCGGGGTCCACGAGGAGGACGTCCGCGCCCGAGTGGGAGACGACGTAGCTCACCTCCTCGGCGGTGAGGCGGAAGTTGACCGGTACGAGGACGCGGCCGTAGCCGCTCACCCCGAAGAACGACGTCAGCAGCCGCGCGCCGTTCGGCGACACGACCGCGACGCGCGCGCCCAGCGGCACCCCGAGCGCGTCGAGCCCGGCGGCCTGGGCGCGCGCCAGCTCGGCCACCCGGCGGTACGTGAGGTCCTCCCAGGGTTCGGCCGGCTGGACCGGCTCGTCGACGACGCCGATCCGGTCCCCGTAGACGGTGGCGGCACGTTCCAGAAAATCAAGGGCCCCGAACGGGACGAACATCCTGGCCTCCCGAGCACAGACGATGAACAACGGATCAGGTTCTGTCCGACCACAGCATGGGTGAACCGGGCCCGCGTGGCATTACCTCCGGCGTAATCGACCCCCGTCCGTCCGCCCGGCAGGCTGAAGGCATCCGGAACCCGGGCGGCGCACTCCTCCCGGGCTCCGGACCCTCATCCGACCTGGCTGGAGGCCGATTCGTATGTCCGTCATCCCCGTTCACGAAACCGCCGTCGCCCGCTACTTCGAGGCCTGGAACGCCGAGGGCGCCGACGCCCGCGCCGAAGCCGTCGCCGCCGCGTGGAGCGAGGACGGCAGCTACACCGACCCGCTGGCCGACGTGGCGGGGCACGAGGGCATCGCCGCCGTGATCGCGGCGGCCCGCGAGCAGTTCCCGGGGTTCGCCTTCCGGCAGACCGGCACCGTCGACGCGCACCACGACATCGCCCGGTTCACGTGGGAGCTGGTGTCCATCGCGGACGGCTCCGCGCCCGTCGCGGGGTCCGACGTGATCTCGCTGGCCAAGGACGGCCGGATCCGTACGGTGCAGGGGTTCCTGGACCGGATCCCGGCAGCGTGACGACTCCTTCTAACGCAGTGTCACCGTGAGGCTCCGCCCGTACGCGTGGCGGGTGTCCACGTCCAGGTGGGTGCCGCCGTGGACGCGGGTCACCCGCACCTGCGGGTCCGCGGTGACCTTGCTCAGGGAGCGCCCGTGGAGCAGGACGCTCACGGTGTCGCGCCGCGTCGTCGGGTCCGCGACCGCGACGGTGACCGGGTCGCCGTGGCGCCGCCCGCGCCGCACGAGCACCGACGCGGGGCCTTCGACGCGCAGGCCCGCGGTCTCGTGGCGGCCGGGCGTGAAGGTGTTGGCGGCGGTCAGGCCGAGGCCCTTGTGGGTGACGGCCTGGAGGCGCGGTGTGTTGGCGTGGATGGTCAGCGGGCCGTCGTGGCGGGTGTGCGAGCGCAGGGCGGCCTCCGCCGCGTTCGGCACCAACGCGTAGGCCAGGCAAGCCGGTTCGGCGCCCGCCGCATGGTCGACCGTCACGCCGAGGACCGTGCGGGTCACCGCGGTGTCCGGGTTCGCGGTGCGGACCACGCGGCGGCTGCGGGTGACCTCGTCGAGGGCGACCCGCACGCGCGGGGTGTCGAGGAAGACGTAGCCGATCGACGTGCCGCGGGTCGAGTTGGCGTAGCGCAGCCAGTGCAGGTCGCCGGTGCCCGGACCGCTCCACGGGCGGCCGTCGCGGAGCGCTCCGGTGACCGTGGTCAGGTCGTCCGGCGCCGCCGTGCGGGAGTCGACGGTCGTCGTCACGGCCCGCCCTCCGGCCGCGTCGCCGACATCCGCCGCGAGGACCACGATCTCGTCGTCGAAGAGGAACCACGACTTCGTCGACGTCGCGTTGCGGTGGACCACGAAGTCGTCGGGCAGGATGCCCTTCTGCTTGTCCCGGTAGGGGACGTCGTCCGACTGCACCATGGCGGCCGCGCCGTACGCGCCGAGCACGGCGCCGCCCGAGTGCGGACCGGTGCCGCACGGGAAGTAGACGTACGTGTTCTGCGACTCGGACGACGACGTGAAGTTCAGCGGGTGGCCCGGGTTGTCGTAGTACGGCTTCCCGTAGAGCTCGGGGACGGTGCGGCGCTCCTCGACCGGCGCGGTGACCCCGGCCAGCGCGTACGGCGCGACCGTCGTGAAGTAGTCGACGCCGTACGCCTGCGTCTGGTCCTGGCCGGACAGGTACAGGTAGTACGCGCCGTCGCCCTGGAACCACGGCACGAGGTTCTCGCCGCTCATGTACTCGTACTTGCTGATGCGGCTCGAACTGCGGGCGAGCGCGAAGGCGTAACCCGGCCTGCGGTGCACGGTCCGGTCCATGGCGTTGAACGCGACCGTGCGGGACGCGGGGTTGAGGTCCTCGGCGGGGACGGACGCGTCGCCGGTGATGTCGGCGTAGCGCGTGATGCTCACGGGGGAGACGAACGAGGACGGGTCGAGGGCGGCGCGCGAGGTGGCCCGGATGTGTTTGACGTAGCCCTTGAGGGCGGTGGCGTCGGCGGTGTCCTCGGCGAGTGACGCCAGATCCACGACCGCCTCGACGACGATCGCGACGTCGGTGTAGCCGGAGTCGGGCCGGGACACCGCCCGGCCCTTGACGATCTCCATCATCCAGCCCTCGAAGATGAGCGGCGCGAAGCCGTTCCGCACCCAGCCCACCACGGTCGGCACCAGCTCCCCGCCGTGCGCGAAGCCCGTGCCGTCGAGGATCTTGAGGGTCTGCACGACCCGCGTGAGCAGGCCCTTCCCGTACGAGCCGGTGTAGGCGACGGACGCGTGCTGGATGAAGGAGCCGTCGGCGTAATAGCCGTCGGTGACCCCGTGGTCCAGGGCGTACGGGTCGATCGTCGCGAAGACGGTGAGCTGGTCGGTGAGGGCCTTGCGGATGCGGGCCTCGCCGTCGGGGGCGCCGCCGCCGTCCCCGACGAGGAGCGCGCCCTGGAGGATGCGGTTCGTGGTGATGTCGGCGAGGTTGGCGCCCGTGTGGAAGCGGGAGTCGAGGTTCACATCGCCGTCGGTGCCGTTGCGCAGGTACGCGTCCATCGAGGCGACGTAGGTGCGCAGGAGGTCCGGGCGGTAGGCCTTCACCTCGTCGGCGAGGAGGACGAGGGTCTTGCTGATGAACTGGGGCAGGCCGATCTCCCAGTAGAACCAGTTGCCGTAGTAGCCCTTGGACTGGTCGCCGTAGTAGCGCTCGTGCAGCCACGCGAGGCCGTCGATGACGCGGCGCTGCACCACCGCGTCGCCGTACAGGTCGGGGGCCGCGCCCGGCGCGCGCGTCGCCAGGGCGATCTCGTACAGCTGCTTGTACGCCGTGTTGAGCCTGCCCTCGTCGGTGCCGAGGACGAGCCCGGCGAAGAGTTCGCCGGGGCCCGCCGCGTCCATCGACTTCAGGTTCGCGCGGGCGGCCTTGGCGATCGCGGCGCGCTTGGCGGTCGTCTCCGCACGGGAGTTGGAGGCTTCGGTCCCCGCGAAGACGCCCACGGTGTTGGCGAGGAGCCGCGCGCTGTCCGCGGCCGCGTCGGCGGCGGTCGCCCGTCCGGTGGGGATCACCGTCAGGAGACCGGCGGCTGACAGGGCGGACAGCAGGCGTCTGCGGGTGATCTCCATGGCTTCCTCCGCCGGTGAGGGGGCGTGCTGGCGCGCGGAGTCAAGCAGATGGGCCCGAGGGCGACAAGAGGTCCACGGGCCCGGAGGGGAAAGCGCGTACTGGCCCGGCTTGAACGGGTCCCGGCGCGGCGGTCAGACGGGAAGCCAGGCGGCGCCCTCCCCCGCCCCGTCCGGGACGACCTGTCCGAAGACGACGTCCGCGAAGTGGATGCCGAAGCCGAGGGTGTCCGGCTGCTGGAGTTCGCTGATCAGCCGGCGCCGGTGGCGCTCCGACTGGGCCGGGTCGCCCTCCGACACCGTGAACCACTCGGGGTGGCGCACCTGGAGCGGCGAGTGCAGCGCGTCCCCGAACGCGAGCAGGCGACGGCCCCGCGAGGTGATCGTGAAGCCGGTGTGGCCCGCGGTGTGGCCGGGCAGCGCCAGCGTCTGCACGCCCGGGAAGATCTCCTCGCCGGGGACGACGAGCCGCAGCCGGCGCTCCAGCGCGGCGAGCGCCCCGGCGGTCAGCCCCGGCACCTGATGGCGGTTCTCCCACTCGCTCTTCGGCACGGCGAACGCGGCCGCCGTGAACACCGGCGGCTCCGCGCACGCCCAGCCGACGTGGTCCCGGTGCAGATGGGTGAAGGCCACCACCTCTATCTCGTCGGGCCGTGCCCCGAGCCGCGCCAGATTGTCGAGCAGCGAACCGCCGTGCACCGCGCCGATGTACGGGTGGTCGGGGTCCTCCGGTACGGAGTGCGGGCCGAACCCCGCGTCGATGAGCAGCGCCCGCCCGTCGCACTGGACGAGCAGGCCGCCGGTGTTGGCGACGAGATGGGCGGTGTCGTTGAGGTAGGCGGCCCCGACGTCCGCCCGCGGCGGCTTCGGCGGCTTGAACAGCATGGCGCCGTCGGGCACGTAACTGACCTTCAGATCACCCACCTGCACGGAGCACACGGCAGATGGCCTGCGCAGTCGCCTGTCGTTCACGGGTCGGTCTCCTCGGTGAATGTCCGAAGGGCGCTGAGAAGCGCCCGTACAGGGGCGCGGGGCTGTGTCGGTCCGCGGCTGCGCCGCGCGGGCGCGCCCGCAGAACGACGACAACGCCGGCACCCGGGATAAGGGGCGCGGGGAACTGCGCAGACGGCACGCACGTTCCCCGCGACCGGATTCCCGCACCCCGCGTCGCGGCTAGGCGCGCTTGCGCAGCACGGTCGCCGCAAGTCCCGCACCCACCAGGGCGACCACACCCGCGGTGACCATGCCGGCGTGCAGCCCGCCGAGCGTGGCGGCCGCGTCGGGACCCGAACCGCCCGAGAGGGCGTTCGTGCGGGCGGCCGCGATCGCGCTGAGACCGGCGACGCCGATCGCGGCGACGTACTGCGGGAGCTGCGACAGGCCGCCGACGACTCCCTGGTCCTCCTCGCTGACGCCCGTCGTCATCACGGTGATGAAGGAGACGACGCTGAAGACGTGGCCGAGGCCCATGACCGAGGACGTGATGATGAGCGGCGCGATGTTGCCGCTCTGCGGCAGGGTGAACATGGCGACGGTGCCGGCGCCCTGGATCAGCAGACCGGCCGCGAGGACCCGCTCGCCGCCGAACCGGCCCAGCAGCTTGGAGACGTACATGCCGCCGAGCATCGCGGCCGCGCCCTCACCGAGGTAGCTCAGACCGGCCTGGAGCGGGGTGAAGCCGAGGACGTCCTGCATGTAGAGGCTGAGCAGCACGGTCGTGCCGGCGCACATGCCGAAGGTGACGACACCGAACAGGCCGGACCACTTGACGGTGGGGCGGCCCAGGACGCTGAGCGGGATCAGCGGCTCGGGGTGGCGCCGCTCGACCAGGAGGAACGCGCCGAGCAGGACGAGGCCGCCGACGATGGAGCCGAGCGAGTCCGCGCGGACCCAGCCCTTGTCGCCGCCGGTGGAGATGCCGAAGACGAGACCGAACAGGCCGAGCGTGGCGAGGACCGCGCCGGGGATGTCCATGCGCTTGGCGGCCGCGGACTCCCGCATCACGGGCAGCGCGAGCGCGCCGGCCAGGGCGACGGCGCCCATGACGCACAGCACGACCATCGTCCAGCGCCAGCTGAAGCCGCTGGTGATGACGCCGCCGCCGAGCGCGCCGAGCACGAAGCCGAGCGACATGACGGCGCCGTTGAGGCCCAGGGCGCGGGCGCGCTGCGGGCCCTCGGGGAAGTAGCCCGTCATCAGGGCGATGGCGGCGGGGGCGATCATCGCGGCGGCCGTGCCCTGGCCGACGCGGGTGGCGATCAGGATGCCGGGGTCGCCGGCGAGGGCGGCGCCCAGCGAGAACAGGGTGAACAGGGCCACGCCGAACGTGAAGAGCTTCTTGCGGCCCACCAGGTCGGCGACGCGGGCGAACAGCGGCAGCAGGCTCGCGGAGGGCAGCAGGCTCGCGGTGGCGACCCACTGGAGCGTGCCCGGCGAGGAGAAGCCGAGGCTGCTGCCGATGTCGGGCAGGGCGACGGTGACGATGGAGAAGTCCAGGCCGCACATGAACGTCGCGCAGCACAGGGTGATCAGGACGAGCCAGCCCCGCGTGCCGAACGAGCTGTCGGCGGGGCCGACGTCGGCGACCGGCGGTGGCGGGGAGAGGACGTCGCTCGCGGTGGGGGGAGAGGACTCGGTGACAGCCATCAGGGGTGTCCTTTCGTATGTGATCGGGCCTGACCAGCATCGAATCGGGGCACCTGCGCAACAAGAACGATCTGTGCAACGATCGATTCGCCGGGCTCATCGTTCGAGGTGAGCGGGTTGGTGAGGGGCACGAGGCCGAGGACGGGGAGGACATGGAACGCCAGGAGATCGAGATCTTCCTGACGCTGGCGGAGGAACTGCACTTCGGCCGGACCGCCGAACGCGTGGGTGTCTCGCAGAGCCGTGTCAGCCAGACCATCGCGCGCGTCGAGCGCCGCATCGGCGCGAAGCTGTTCGAGCGCAGCAGCCGGCGCGTGACGATGACGGCCATCGGGGAGCAGCTGAGGGACGGGATCGGCCCTGCTCAGCGCCGTATCGAGGAGGAGATCGCCAAAGCCACGGCGGCCGGCCGGGGGATCACCGGCACGCTGCGGATCGGCTTCTCGGGGGCGTTCACCGGCCATCTGCTGCACAGCGTCGCCGCGGTGTTCGCGCGCCGTCACCCGGGCGTGGACGTGCAGATACGCCAGGTGCAGATATCCGACCCGTACGGGCCGCTGCGCGCCGGGGACATCGACCTTCAGGTCACCGAACTCCCGGTGGCGGAGGCCGACTTGACGACGGGTCCGGTGCTGCTGTCGCAGCCGCGGGTGCTCCTGATGCCGTCCACGCATCCGTTCGCGCGGCGCGAGACGCTGAGCGTGGAGGATCTGGCGGAGGCGACGCTGCTGACGGTGACGAGGCCGGTGCCTGCCCACTGGCTGGACCATCACTTCCCGCGGCAGACGCCGTCGGGGCGGCCCATTCCGCACGGCCAGGCGATCACGCACTGGGAGGACGCGCTGTCGCTGGTCCTCGCGGGCAAGGGGGTGACGCCGGTCGCGGCCGCGGGTGTGCGGTACTACGCGCGCCCCGGCCTGGTGTTCCGGCCGTTCGGTGACGCCCCCCGCATCGAGTACGCGTTCATCTGGCCCACCGACCACGAGACGGGCCGGCTGCGGGCGTTCGTGGGTGCCGCGCTGGAGCATGTGCGCTCGCTGGGCGGGCCCACCAGGGCGCTGGAGACCCTGTGGGAGTCCGAGGGCGGCGCCTGAGGGACGTCAGGGCCGCGGACGGTGGTGCGGGGCAGGGTCAGCGGACGGCTCCCGCGGCGGACAGATAGCGCTGGTCGGGGCGGTCCTGGAGCATCGCGTGGTGCAGGGACCTGGTGGTGGGCGACGGCGTGATGCCGAGGTCGTCGCTCATGCGGCGGCGCAGCGACTGGTAGACCTCGAGCGCGGCGGCCCGGCGGCCGGAAGCGTACAGCGCGCGCATCAGCTGGGCGTGCACGTTCTCGTGGTACGGGTGCTCCTCGACGAGGGCGACGGCGTCACCCACGGCCTCCTGGAAGCGTCCGGCCGACAGCAGCGCGTCGACCCGCACCTCGCAGGCCGCGAGATGGGCCTCGTTCAACACCCTTGACTGAGCGGTGAGTTGGCTGCCCGCCTTGACGTTGCAGAACGGGGTGCCGCGCCACATCGCGAGGGCCTCGCCGAGTACCTCGGTGGCGCGCTGCGCCTCGCGCCCCTCCATCAGGCCGCGCGCCTCGAGGACCAGCTGCTCGAAGCGGGGCCGGTCCCATTCGGTGTCGGCGAGCTTCAGGACGTAGCCGTTCCCGTCGGTGACGAGGCGGTGTTCGGCGATGTGGCGCGCGGTGGTGCCGGTCGCGGTGGCGAACGTCTTGCGCAGGGACCCTATGTAGGTCTGCAGCGCGGTGGTGGCGGTGCGGGGCGGCTCATAGCCCCACACCTCGTTGAGCAGGGCCGGTACGGACACCCGGCGGTTGGCTCTGGCCAGGAGCAGGGCGAGCACCTGCCGTTGTTTGGGTGCGGTGGGCGTGATGTCGCGCCCCTGCTCGGATACGTCGATCGGACCAAGGAGTCGGAACTCCACAGCCCCTCCCTCGTGATGGACGCGCAGTCCGTGTCGGCGGACGGCGAGTGGGTGGACAAACAGGTCGTGGTCCCTACGGTGCGGTGCGGTGCGGGGTGTGCGGACACCCGCCGTGGCCGAGCCTGCGGTGCGCGGACGCCGCGGAGACCAGCGTCGCGTGACGGTGCCAGCCGGCGTAGGAGCGGCCGGCGAAGTCGTGCAGTCCGAGCTCGGTCTCGGCGGCTCCGGCCCGTGCGGCGGCGCGCTCCGCGATGAGCGCGCCCGCCTGGAAGTGGCGGTCGGGGTGCAGGTTGGTCAGCCAGGTCCGGTCGGGCCGGACGGACGACGAGGTCCATTCCCCGACGAGCAGGCAGGTTCGGTCGCCGCCGGGCAGCGGCACCAGCGTGGACAGCGCGCCGAGGCGGGGACTGTCGTGTTCCGTGCGGGCGTCGGTAGGCGGTGACGCGTGCCGGCGGACCAGGGTGCGTACGGTCTCGAGCGGCGGCCGGGGGTCGGCGCTCCGGGCGGGCGCGTGGGCGAGGCGGAGGGTGTCGGGCACGGCGACGATCCAGTCGTGGCCGCGCGCCTCCAGGCCCTCGATGAGTGCTTCGGCATCCAGGTGGCCTTCGGGGTCGATGACGACGGGTGCCCGGCGGCCGGTGGTCCGCGCGAGCCGGTCGAGCAGCGCGAGGCAGAGCCCGGCGGCGTCGGTGTACCCGGTGGAGCCGGGGATGCGGGCCTGCTCGCGCAGCCGGCTGTCCGCGGTCCATTCGCGCGGCAGGTAGAGCTGCCAGTCCACGGAGACGTCGCCGAGCCCGGAGGTCAGGAACGCCCCCAGCGCCAGCTGGCAGTTGACGGTGCGTCCGAGGCCGGGCACGAAGCGCCGGTGGACCCCGGCGGCGAGGCTGCCCCGCTTGGGTATCACCACGGGGGCCACGGTCCAGGCGCGCACCGGTGTGTGTCCGGCGACCCAGCGGGTGAGCTCGGCGCGGACCGGACGCCATTCCCAGGGGCTGACGTTGACGAACTGCTGGAGCGACTGCGAGGCCGTCGGGGACGGGGTGACGGAGGCCGCCATCCGCCGCAGCGACTTCTTGCCCGGGGTGGTGAGCAGCCCCTTCACATAGACCTCGGCCCACCGGCGCTGGTCGGCGCGCGGCAGGTGGGCGAAGAGGCGGTGCACGGGCGGCGCGGGGGCCGCGCCGGTGGTCGGTGCGCTGTCGTCGATCGTCCGGTCCATGGGTGGGCTCCTCTCCCTCGACGTGGCCGCTCAGGAAATATAGCGAACGTTCTCTATTTTTCTAGCCCGGTTCTCGGGGAGGGCAGGGGAAAGCGCGGCGGGAGCGTGCGCCGCGGTCCGGCGGCAGGGGTGCTGAGCTGGGAAGAGGGCGCGCTCAGGGGTGCGCGGAGGAGAAGTTGAATATTTGGGCGCGGGGGTGGCCCGGCCTGTCGCCGGGTGTCGCCGTGCGCACGATCCGTGCCCGGAACGGTGCATTCAGTTGATGCGCGAGCGCCCGAGGAGCCGTGTCCCGTACGTGAGTCGAGGGCGCGGACCGGCGAACGCCGGTCCCGTCAGAGGGCCTTGGTCGGGGACGCGAGCGCGCTCAGCGCCTGGAGCGCCTGCGCCAGCTCGTCCTGCGGGTCGGCGCCGTACGCGTCCCGCAGGGCGCCCCGGGCCGAGGTGGTGGCCTCGACGCCGGCCATGACGTACGTGAGCAGTGCGGCGGCGGAGACCGGGGTCAGCCCGGAGCCGGGGCGCTCGTCGGGCCAGCCGCGCTCCAGGCCCTCGCGCAGGTGCGGGACCCAGGCCGCGTACCAGTTGGACTCGGCGTCGCGGCCCTCGCGGGTGAAGCGCGCGGCGGCCCTGATGCTCGGGGTGGTCTCCAGTGCCTCGGCGAGCGCCAGGGTGTCGACGAGCACGCCCGGCAGTCCCGGGTCGGCCTCGTCGCCGTGCAGCACCGCGCGCGTGGCGGCGGCCCCGGCTTCCTGGACGGCGTCCGCCAGGGCGGACTTCGACGAGAAGTGGAAGGTCAGGGCACCCATGGTGACCCCGGCCGACTTCACGATCCCGAGCAGGGAGGTGCCGGCGTATCCGTGCGCGGCGAACTCGGCGGCAGCGGCCTCGATGAGCCGGCGCCGGGTCAGTTCTGCTCTCTCCTGGCGTGCCATGGATCTACCGTAGGTCAAGACTTTCCCAAGAACACCCCATGGGCGGCAGCCCGGAACGTTCTTGGCAGGTCCGTCGCGCCCGACGGCCGAGAGGCCCTCTCCCGCCTTTCGGGATCACCTGCTTGACTGCCCGTCATGATCAAGGACGTACGCGACATGGACGGCCGGGTAGTGATGATCACGGGGGCTTCGTCGGGCATCGGCGCGGCGGCGGCGCGCCTGTTCGCCGGAAGGAACGCCCCGGTGGTGCTCATGGCCCGCAGGCAGCAGCAACTCGACGCGCTCGTGGGGGAGATAGAGGCGGACGGGGGAAGGGCGGTGGCCGTCGTCGGTGACGTGCGCCGCGGCGAGGACGTGGAGCGGGCCGTCGCCACCGCCGTGGAACGCTTCGGCAGGCTGGACGCCGCCTTCAACAACGCCGGTCACGCCACGCTCGGCACAGACCTGCACGAGACGCCGGACGACGACTACGACGCCGTGATGGACATCAACGTGCGGGGCGTGTGGAACTGCCTGCGCCACCAGATCGGCGCCATGCTCCTCACCGGCGGCGGCTCGATCGTGAACACGGCGAGCACGGCGGGCCTCATCGCCACCGGCGTCGGCGCGCCCTATGTCGCCGCCAAGCACGCGGTGATCGGCCTGACGAAGGCGGCCGCCGCCGAGTACGGCACGCGCGGCATACGCGTCAACGCGCTCGCCGTGGGCAGCACGCTGACCGAGATGATGGAGTCCGTCGTCGACCAGGCGCCCGGCATCGAGAAGACGTTCTTCGCGCGGGCCGTCCAGCAGCGCTTCGCCGCGCCGTCCGAGGTCGCCGAGGCGGCGATGTGGCTGTGCAGCGACGCGTCGTCCTTCGTCACCGGGGCGACCGTGCCCGTGGACGGCGGGGTCCTCGCCGTCTGATCCCCGAACGCCCGCGCTCCGGCCGGTCCCTGGGCCGGCCGGAGCACGGGTGTCGGCGGGCCGGCCCGCTCAGACCCCCGCGCCCGCGAGCCCCTTGGACACGTCACCCGAGTCACCCGCGTTCGAGCCCTCGCCCCGCCACACCGTGCCGGCCGCCGCCTCCGTGTCCAGCGTGCGCAGCAGGGCGTCGTCGATCTCGTGCAGGGAGCCGACGAGGTGGCGTACCCCGGTCTCCCGCATGAGCTCCGCCTGATGGCTGTGCTCGAAGGTGCTGGGGTGGCCGATGAACGGCGCGTCCAGTGCCCTGGCCGCCTCGGCGACCCGCGCCACGTCGTCGATGAACAGCACCTCGCCGTGGTCGAGGCCGAAGTGCGCGGTGATCTCCTTGAGGCCGGGCCGCACCTCGTTCGTGCAGATGTACTGCGGCCCGGCGAACAGGTGGGCGTACGTGCCCAGATGCTCGTCGAAGTGCGACTTGTCGAGTCCGCCGTAGCAGACGAAGGGCAGGCCCGCGGCGCGCAGCCGGCCGAGGAGGCCGGGCGCGCCGTCCATGATCTCCACGGGGTGGTCGGTGAGATAGCCGGCGCGCTCCTCGAAGTACGCCTCCAGGGCCTGCGGGCCCGTCATCTCCTGCGGCACCGACTCCGCCATGGCCTGCCCCGCGACGGCCTGGCGCTGGGAGAAGATCCGGCGCTCGACGTCGGCCGAGTACACACCGCCGCGGCCGGTGACGAACCGGTGGATCAGCGGACTGAACGTGTCGTTGAGCAGCACGCCGTCGATGTTGACGGCGGCGAGCCGCAGCCGGCGAGGCAGGTCAGTCATCTTCGCTCCCCTTGTCGTGCGCGCCCAGGGTGGTCCACAGGGACTTCGCGCGCTCCTGGCTGTTCTCGATCGTGCCGAGGGTCCGGTCGGTGGCGATGCCGGGCAGCAGCAGCTTCCACATGTTCACCGTGCGCCGCGGCAGGTCGGCCCGCTTGGAGACGACCTGCGCGTACTCCTGCATGCCGGTGCACGCGCCGACGACGAACTCGGCGAGCTCGCCGAGCTCCACGTGCTCACGCAACTCGCCGCTGTCGCGGGCCACTTCGAGACAGTCCTCGAAGCTGCGCGCCCAGACCGCGTACGGGGACGCGTCCTGGAGGCCGAAGCTGGCCTGTTCGCCCGTGAGGCGCACGCCCGCCCGCAGCAGCGGGTCGGCCTGGAGCGAGTGCGACCAGATGAGGGTGATGTCCACCAGGCGCTGGAGCCCGGTGGACGGCACATGCGGCTCGATGGTGGTGCGCTGGGCGTGCATGACTTCCAGCGCGAGGTCCTGCTTGTTCTTGAAGTGGAAGTAAAGAGCCCCCGCCGTCACGCCCGCGCGCTGCAGGATCTTGTTGATCCCCGCTCCGGCGTAGCCGTACTCGTCGAAGACCTCGGCCGCGGCCCTCAGGAGCTGCTCCCGGGTCTGAACTGCGCGTTCCTGCTTCGGTGCTGCCATGCCACGTCCCGGTCTCGACAAAAAAAAGAACGCCCTCTATGTTACTGGCTGTGGCGCGGATCCGCTACCGCGTCGGGGGCAGCGCATGACAGCGCTCACTCACAGGGGGATCACTGATGAACGACATGGCTTCGACGGTCACTTCGATACCTGCTCGCGTCACCAAGGAACTTGTCCACAAACACGACGCCTCCCAGGTTCTTCTCACGGATCTCAAGCGCGTCGGCGACGACGAATTCCTGATCACCGCGGACTGGACGGACACCAGCCGCCTGATGAGCACCCAGGACAGCCGCCGCGACGACGCGGTGCTGCTCACCGAGACGATCCGGCAGACCTTCCCGCTGCTCGCCCACGCGGGTTACGAGGTCCCCTTCGGCCACCACCTGCTGTGGGACGAGTACCGCTACGCCCTCGGCCTCGAGGCGCTCGGCCGCGGCGGCGCCGGCGGCAGGCCCCAGCTGCACATCAAGTGCTACGACATCGTGCGCCGCCGGGGCGTCGTCTCCGCGCTCTCCCTCGACATCACGGTCCTGCGCGACGGCGAGCAACTGGCCACCGCCCACACCCGGTTCGACATCCAGCCCGCCGCGATCTACCGGCGCCTGCGCGGCGCCCGCGGCGACGCCCTGGAGATGCTGGAGCTGGCCCGCAGCCGCCCGCTGCCGCCCCCGGTCTCCGGGGCGAGCGAGGAGTTCCGCGACGCCGTCCTGTCACCCACCGACGAGCGCGACCGCTGGCAGCTGCGGATCGACACACACCACCCGATGTACTTCGACCACCCCAGCGACCACGCGCCGGGCATCCTGCTCCTGGAGGCGGCCAAGCAGGCGGCCCGCGCCGTGCGGCACCCGAGGGCGGGGATCACCGAGGCGATGGAGACCGTCTTCCACCGCTACGTCGAGCTGGACAGCCCGTGCCGGGTGGACGCGCAGCCCCTGCCGGACGACCAGCAGGGCCGCGCCCGCATCCTGGTGACGATGCACCAGGAGGACCGGCTCTGCTTCACCGCGCTGGTGTCGGTCGCGAAGGCCCCGGCCGGCCGCTAGCCCGGCCGTCCCCGGCGGCCGCACCCGGCCCGATCCCGGGCAGCGTGCGGCCCCCCGCCTCCGTGACATGGGCCCCGAGCACCAGGTCGTCGCCGACCGCCACCGGGTGCCCCACGGAGCGCAGCAGATCCAGGTCGGAGGCGTGGTCGCCGTAGGCGGCGGCGCGCGGTGCGGACACCGCGCGCCGCGCCATCAGTTCCCGCGCCAGGCGGCCCTTCTCCGGGCCGATCACGGGACGTTCCAGATGACCGGTGAAATGGCCGCCGACGATCTCCGGCTCGCTGCACAGGATCTCGTCGGCGCCCAGGAGCTGCGCGACGGGTTCCAGACACGGCCTGAACGAGCCGGAGACCAGGGCGATCGTCGTGCCCTCGCCGCGGTGCCGGCGCAGGGCCTCGACCGCGGGCGGGTGCAGGAGTGTGCCGCCCGCGAGTTCCGCGTCGAACCAGGCACGGCCGTGCGCGAACACCTCCTCGGCCCGCTGCCCGGCGAACAACCGGTAGTACTCGCGGTTCGTGTCCCGGCGGGACACTCCCGCGGCGGACTTGGCCCGCAGGTCGCCGGCCGCTTCGGCGTACGCCGACGGGGGCAGACCGCGCTCCCGGAAGTGGAACTCCAGGAATCGGAACATGCTCTTGACGGTGATCAGGGTCTCGTCGACGTCGAAGAACGCGAGGTCGACGGCTGAACCGCCGGTGCTGTCGGGGGAGATGGGGACGTCCGGCATGTGAGCCGCCTTCCGTACGGGGGCTGGAGCGGGGGTGTGGGGCCGCCGGGTCAGGCCGCGACCGCGGCGGGAACGGGGGCCGCGGCGCGCGCCGTCAGATACGCGCGCACTCCCTTGCCGGCCGTCTTGCGGCCCAAGTGCCGTGCCGCGACGAGCTGTTCGAGCAGCGCGGCGGGCGCCGGTGTCCACAGCGACGGTTCCGCGTGGAGCCGCCGCTGCACCTCCAGGGCCACATCGGCGCCCACGGTGTCGAGAAGCCGTACGGGACCGAGCGGCTGGCCGCCCACCGACTTCAGGGCCAGGTCGAGCGTCGCCGTCGTGGCCTCACCGGCGTCGAGGAGGCCCAGGGCCTCGTTCAGATACGGGAAGAGCAGGGCGTTGACGATGAACCCGGCCCGGTCCCCGCACTCCACCGTCTCCTTGCCGAGCCGTTCGGCCACGGCGCGGGCCCGCGCGAGGGTGTGCGCGCTGGTGCGCTCGCCGGGGACCAGCTCCACCAGCGGCATCAGCGGCGCCGGGTTGAAGAAGTGCAGGCCGAGGACGTGCGCGGGGCGTCCCGCGGTCTCCGTGCAGGCGCCCACCGGCAGGCTCGACGTGGACGTGGCGAGCAGCGTGTTCGGCGGGCACACCTTGCCCAGCTCGGCGAACAGCCGCCGCTTGACCTCCAGGTCCTCCACGACGGCCTCGACGACGATGTCCGCCGAGGCGAGCACGGAACGGTCGCTCGTCGCGGTCCAGGACGCGGGCCCGGTCTCGTCGGAACCGACGTCCGACGAGGCGGAGTTGCGCTGGAGCGCGAAGCCGATGCGTTCGGCGGCGGCCGCGGCCTTCTCCTCGGACCGGGCCAGCAGCGTCGTGCGGAACCCGCCGCGCGCACACGCCTCGGCGATCCCGGTGGCCATCGTGCCCGAGCCGATGACGACGACGTTGCGTCCGGGCGGGGCCGTGGGGTGGACGGTCCGCCGCTGGGCCGCCCCTTCCTCGTAACGGTGGAAGCCGCGGCCCGACTTGGCGCCGAGCGCGCCCTGCGCGACCAGCTCGTCGAGGATCGGGGCCGGGGCGCGCAGGCCGCCGCCGAGGTCGCCGAGGCGGGCGAGGACGTCGCGCGCCGTGTCCAGGCCGATCGCGTCGAGCGCGGCCAGCGGCCCGTCGCTCCAGCCGCAGCCGAGCCGGACCGCCGTGTCGACGTCCTCGGCGCTCGCGTACCCGTCGTGGACCATCCACGCGGCCTCGTTGAGGAGGCCGAGGAGCAGCCCGGGCGCGAGGGAGCCGGGCCGGTCGCCGACCTGATGGGCCTTGATCCCGGCCGCCGTGAGGACCTCCGCGACCCTGGCGGCCGCGGCGTCCCCGGCACGCGGGGCGCGGGCCAGCTCCACGGCGTCGAGCGCGTCGGAGCGCAGGAAGCGCAGCGCGAACAGGTCGGGTCCCGCGGCGTCCTCGAGGTCCCCGAGCGAAGTGGTGAGCGCGGTGGTGAGGACGGGCGTCCCGGGCCGGCGCTGCTCGCGCACGGAGGCGAGCACCGCCCTCTTCAGGGCCGCGGGTTCCGGTACGGCCTCGATGACCAGGTCGGCCGAGGCGACGCCGGCCGGGAAGCGGGTCAGGGTGCGCGGGCGCTCCCCGGGGCTCAGTCGCAGGGCCCTGACCAGGGCCGCGGGGTCGTTGTCGATGCCTGTGACGTGGAGCCCCGCGCGGGTCAGGCGGCGCGCGAGGGCGAGCCCGGTGCCACCCAGGCCGACAACGGCCACGGTGAAGGGCGGCGTGCCCCCCGCGGAGGGAACGGAGTCGGCGGAGGGAACGGAGTCGGTGGTGGGAGTGGTGCGGGTGTGGTCGGCCATGGTGCTGCTCCTGCCTTCGCGGGTGGGGGCATCAGTAGCGGCTGCCGGTGGCGGCGGGCGCGGCGTCCAGGTCGCGCAGGTCCTGGAAGGTGAGGCGCAGGCCGGCCGCGGCCAGGTTCGCCGTCAGATAGCGCAGCTGCTTGGTGCCGGGGATGGGGACGACGTGGTCGCCCTGGGCGAGCGTCCAGGCGATCGCGACCTGGGCGGCGGTGGCGCCGTGCCGGGCGGCGACCTCTTCGACCGCCCTCACGATGCGCAGGTTCGCGGTGAACGCCTCGCTCTGGAAGCGCGGGTTGGTGGCGCGGAAGTCGCCGTCCTCGAAGTCGTCGGGCCGGGTGTAGCGGCCGGTGAGGAAGCCCCTGCCCAGGGGTGCGAAGGGCACGAACGCGGCGCCGTTGGCGGCGCACCACGTGGCGATTCCGGTGTGCGGGTCGAGCGGTTCGCGGGTCCACAGGGACAGTTCGGACTGGACGGCCGCGACGGGATGCGCCGCGTGGGCGGCGGCCGCCTCCGCGGCGGTGACCTCGGAGAGGCCGAGATGGCGGACCTTGCCCTGTCGCACCAGGTCGGCCAGGGCGCCCCAGGACTCGGCGAGCGGGATCTCGGGGTCGACGCGGTGCAGGTAGTACAGGTCGATGACGTCGACGCCGAGGCGGCGCAGCGACGCGTCGGCCGAGCGCCTGATGTGCTCGGGGGAGCCGTTGCGGCTCAGGGTGCGGGTGGCGAGTTCGTCCACGACGATGCCGGTCTTGGTGGCCACGACGGCGTCGTCGCGGCGCCCGGCGAGTGCCCGCCCGACGAGGGTCTCGTTGTGGCCCGCCCCGTAGGCGTCGGCGGTGTCGACGAGGAGGGGGCCGGCGTCGAGGGCGCGCCGGATCACGTCCACCGAGGCCGCGTCGTCGCGCAGCGACTCGGCGTAACCCCAGCTCATTCCCATGCAGCCGAGGCCGACGGGGTTGACCTCGAGGCCGGTCGTGCCGAGCTGACGCGTGTCCACGCGAACTCCCTTTTCAGTAGCGGTGATGGAGGTGATGGATGTCATGGAGCCAGGTGGGGGTGGTGCCGGGCCGGGGCGCCGGTGCCCCGGCCCGTTCAGGCGGCGGTGAGGACGAGGGCGGCGTTGTGCCCCCCGAAGCCCAGCGACGTACTCGCGGCGACCTGGATCCTCTTCTGCCGCGCCCGGCCCGTCACCACGTCGATGTCGACGTCGATCGAGGGGTCGAGCGAGTCCACGTTGGCGGTGGGCGGCAGGGCGCCGTGGTGCAGCGCCAGCGCCGTGTACGCGGCCTCGACCGCGCCGGCCGCAGCCAGCGTGTGCCCGGTGACCCCCTTGGTGGAGGTCACCGCCGCCCGGTCGCCGAGCACCGAGTGCAGCGCGCGGGCCTCGGTCAGGTCGTTCATCGGGGTCGACGTGCCGTGCGCGTTCACGTGCTCCACCTCGTCGGGGAGCACCCCCGCGTCGTTGAGGGCGTCCCGCAGGGCCCGGGCCAGGCCCGCGCCCTGCGGGTGGGGCGCGGTCGCGTGGTGCGCGTCCGACGTCGCGGAGAACCCGGCGATGTCGGCGTAGCGCCGCGCGTTGCGGGCGGTGGCGTCCTCGCACCGTTCGAGGACGAGGATGGCCGCGCCCTCACCGGCCACGAAGCCGTCCCGGTCGTGCGCGAAGGGACGGGACGCCGCGGCCGGGTCGTCCGTGCGGGCCGACAGGGCGCCCATGCGGGACAGGCCGTTGAGGGTGCCCGGGCTGATCGCCGACTCGGTGCCGCCGGCGAGGACCACGTCGCACAGGCCGGACAGCAGCCACTCGCGGGCGGTGCCGATGGCGGACGCCCCGGAGGCGCAGGCGGTCGCCGTGACGAGGCTGGGGCCGTGGATCTTCTGGTCCATGGCCACGTACCCGGCGACCATGTTGACCATCCCCATCGGGATCATCAGCGCGGACACGTCGTCGGGCGTGCCCTCGAAGTACGTCCGCAGCTGCTTCTCCAGGGTGGCGACGCCGCCCAGCGAGTTCCCGATGACGACGCCGACGCGGGTGCCGTCCCAGGACCCGCAGTCGAGCCCCGCGTCCGTGACGGCCTGCCGCGCGCTGACGATGGCGAGCTGTGCGAACCGGTCGAGCTTCCAGGCGTTGCGCCGGCCCAGTTCGGCCGTGGCGTCGAAACCGGGGACGCGGCAGGAGATGTCGACCCGTTCGCCCTTGAGCTCCGGGTCGGTGGTGGCGGCGGACACGCCCGACAGGACGCGCCGCCAGTTCTCGTCGACGCCGATGCCGGCGGGGGTGACGAGGCCTATACCGGTGACCGCGACTCCGCGGCCCCGGGCCACCCCGCTCATGCCTGGTCCGCCTTCGCGGCGATCACGGCGACGGCTTCGTCGAGGGTGAAGGACGACTTGAGCTCGCCCTCGACCAGGACGATGCCCATCTCCTTGCGGAGGATCAGGCTGAGCTCGACGAGTATCAGCGAGTCGATGTCGAGCTCGTCGAACGTGGCGCCCGAAAGCAGCTCCGCCTCGTCGAGGCCGAACTTCTCGCTGATGAGGCCGGAAACCTGGTGCTTGAGGGAGGACTCGACGGAAAGAGCGGTCATGACTGACTCCTGAATTCTGTGAAATGGGGTGTGTGTGAGGTGGGTTGAGGCTTGGTGGGTCACGGGTCTACCGCTGTGTGACCGGTTCGATGTCCGGCCAGACCAGCGCGGCCGAGCCCCAGGTGAGGCCGCCGCCGAAGCCCGTGAGGACCACGCGGTGGCCCGGTACGAGGTCGCCCGCGGCGGCCGCGTCCGACAGGGCGAGCGGGATCGAGGCGGCGACGGTGTTGCCGACCCGGTCCAGGTTCACCACGATCTGCTTCTCCTCCAGGCCCAACTGCTCGCCGACGGCGTGCAGGATGCGGACGTTGGCCTGGTGCGCCACGACCTTGTCCAGATCGGCGGCCGTCCAGCCGACGCGGTCGAGGAGGCGCTGCGAGGACTCGCTCATGTTGATCACGGCCTCGGTGAAGACGGGCCGGCCCTGCATGGCGAAGTACTGGTCGCCCTCGGCGGGCGGTTCACCCGTCGAGCGCTGGCGGGAGCCGCCGGCGCGCACCGTGATGAGGTCGGCGCCGCCGCCGTCGCTGCCCAGGTCGAAGCCGAGGAGCGCCCCGGGTTCGCCGGACTCGCCGGCCCGCAGGACCACGGCTCCCGCGCCGTCGCCGAAGATGGCGCGGGTGGTGCGGTCGACGGGGTCGAGGATCGTCGAGAAGGTGTCCGCGCCGATCACCAGGGCCCGCCGGGCGACCCCCGCCGTGATCATGGAGGCGGCGGTGGCCAGGGCGTACACGAACCCGGTGCAGACCGCCGCGACGTCGAACGCGGGGACCTTGCCGAGTCCGAGGCGGTGGGCGACGCCCGGCGCGGTGCCGGGGCAGGGCCGGTCGGGCGTGCTGGTGGCGAGGACCACCAGGTCCACGTCGGCCTCGGTGTCGTGGTCGGTGCCGCTCCTGCGGGCCGACTCCAGGGCGCGCTCCCCGGCCGCGACGGCCAGGTCCGAGGTGGACTCGCCCGGCGCGACGACGTAGCGCAGGCCGATGCCGGTACGCGTACGGATCCACTGGTCGGACGTGTCGAGCTGGGCGGCGAGCTCCTCGTTGGTGACGGCGGTCGCGGGCAGCGCGCCGCCCAGACCGCAGACCACGGCGGCGCGGCTCATGAGGCCAGCTCCTCGACGTCGTGGGCGGCCGGCGCGGGCTGCGCGGGCACGGTCCGCACGGGACGCGCCATGGCCTTGAAGGAGCTGCCCGCCCGGCGCAGCGCCGCGCGCACCTCGGCCGGTTCGGGCGCGGTCAGGGCCGCGATGTGTCCGTCGGGCCGTACGAGTACGGCCTTGGGCTCCTTGCCGAGCAATGGGGCGAAACCCGGCCAGGCGGAGATGTCCTGCACGGTGACGCCCTCGGGCGCGGCCACCGTCAGCGCTTCTCGGCTCGCCACCCAGCCGGAGTCCTGCCGCTCGCCCGCCCACAGCAGCAGCGAGAGCCGCGCCGGGTCGATCGAGGGCCAGCGTTCGGCGCCCTGCTGAGGGGTGCCGTGCGCGGCGAACACGGGGAGGCGGTCACCGGCGCGGACCTTGCGGGTGAGGCCGGGCAGGGTGTCGCGCAGGGACTCGGCGGGCCGGTAGCTGACGTCGTGCTGCGCCATCAGCGGGGCGCCGAAGCGCTGGAGGAGACCGGTGCGCGAGGCCAGGCGCAGGGCGCCGTCGCGGGCCGCTATCTCGTGGCGCCGCTTGAACAGGCCCCAGCTGGTCTGCTTGGCGGTGGTCAGGACGATGCGCTCGGCGGCCAGGTGCCGGTCGGAGTCGTACGTGTCGAGGATGCCCGGCTCGAACAGGCCGTTGACGACACCGGTGAGCTTCCAGGCGAGGTTGACCGCGTCCTGGATACCGGTGTTCATGCCCTGCGCGCCGGCCGCGCTGAACACATGGGCGGCGTCGCCCGCGAGGAACACGCGCCCCGCGCGCATCGTCTCGGCGACCCTGCGCCGGGCCCGGAAGATCGTCGACCAGTCCAGCTTGCCGACCAGGCCGGGGCGTGGCGAGCGCTCGTCGAGGAAGTGCTGGAACAGCTCGCGCGGCGGGCCCTGCTCCTTGTCCCAGTCCGGCACGCTGATCGCGAGCCGGAACTGCCCGTTGCCGAACGGCGCGATGCCGAGGGCGCCGGTGCGCGAGTAGCAGTAGACGAGCGAGTGGGGGTCCATGTCGCCGTCGACCGGACCGTCACCGATGGCGAAGAGCACGTCGTTGCCGGTGCCGAGGAGCTCGATGCCGGCGAACTCGCGGACCGCGCTGCGGGCGCCGTCCGCGCCGATCACCCAGTCCGCCTCGATCTGCTCGACGCGCCCTTCGGCGCCCTCCACCTCGGCGACCGGGCGCGGCCCGGACGTGTCGAGGCCGGTGAGCGTCCCGAACTCGATCTCGCCGCCGTACGCGGCGAGCCGGGTGCGGATGACCTCTTCGGTGGTGTCCTGCGGGATGACCACACCGAAGGGGTACGGGGTGTCGGTCAGCCGGCTCATCTCGATGGCGCCGATGGCCCGCTTGTCGGAGTAGTACTGCACGGAGTCGAGGCGGTTGCCCGCGTCGACGACGCCCTGGGCGGCGCCGATCCGGCCGAGGAGCTCCAGGCTGCGCGGCCAGACCACGCTGGCCCGGGAGTGCTGGACGGGCCCGGCGGCCGAGTTGTCGATCAGTCTCACCGGAACGCCCTGGCTGAGCAGTTCGGTGGCGAGCACCAGGCCCACGGGGCCCGCGCCCACGACGAGGACGGGACGTCGTCCGCCGGGGCCCTCGCGCAGAGGGATCGTCATGACAGGTGTGCCTTTCGTCGAGTCGGTGGCTACGGCGGTCAGGGGCGGTGCACCACGACGGCGCTCCAGGTGAATCCCGCGCCGGCGCTCAGCACGGCGGCGTACTCGCCGCGTTCGAGGCGGTACGGGCTCGCGCCCGCGGACAGTGCGGTCAGGTTGGACAGGAGGTCACCCGCGCCGAGGTGCCCGGTGCGGTCGCCGAGGTCGGCGACCGGCGCGTTCGTGACCTCGGCGACGGCCGGCCCGTACACGTCGCGGGCGGTGGCCCGGCCGAGCCTCGGGAGCAGCACGGTGCGCAGCTTCCGGCCGCCCTGGCCGATGCCCGCGTCACGCAGCGCGTCGGCGAGGACCTCGCTGGTCTCGCGCCGCAGCCGGCCGAGGAACTCCGGCTTGCCCTGCGTGGCGAGGAAGGCCTTCTTGGTGCGGCGCACGTCCACGGCGGTGCTGCTCGTGTGCGGCGCCGGGTGGAACGCGCCGGTGTCGCGGTGGGCGGTCTCCAGGGCGGGGACGGCCCGGGTCCGCAGGGCGCGCAGGGTGAGCGCGCCCTCCGGTACGTCGTCGGCTGTGGCGGCCCGTGCGACGACGGCCGCGGTGGCGCCGTCGCCGTACCAGACGCCGTAGTCGCCGGCCCAGCGGTCGAAGCCCGGCCGGGCGAAGCGGTCCGCCGTGGTCACGAGGACCGGTGCGCCGCCGCCGTCGGCCGCGATGCGGTCCACCGCGGTGCTCAGGGCGGCCGCGGCTCCGTTGCACATCTGCTGGATGCCGGTGGGGATCGCTGCGTGGGCTCCGGTCCCGGCCGCCACGTAGTGGGCGGGCGACCAGAAGTCGTGGCCCTGGTAGTAGGTCCAGGCGTGCAGGGTGGCCGACAGGTCCCCGGCCTTCGCACCGACCCGCGACAGGGCGCGGTGCGCGGCCCGTACGGCCATCTGCGGAGCCGACTCCTCGGCGGACACGGGCAGTTGCTCGTACCCCATGGCGTCCGCCTCGGTGGCCGTCACCCGGCCGTCGGCGAGCGCGTCGACCGTCTTCTCGGCGGTGGGCGGCAGCCACTGGGCGGCCGACAGCCACACATGGCCGGGGATCACAGGCACTCCTCCCCCTCGGGCAGCGCGGTGACCGCGGCGGACGTCGTGGTGTGCATCCGGCCGGAGGCGATGACGTCGCCGTCCTGCACGAAGTCGATGTAGAAGGTCCGCAGGTCCGGCAGCATCAGGCTGAGGTTGTCCTCGTGCGCGTACGGCTCGGTCTTGCGGATGTGGACCGTGGTGGGCGCGTCGAGCTCGGCGTAGCGCATGAAGTCGAAGTCGAAGCCGGCGACCGTGGTGCGGCTGACCGAGGCGCCCCACAGGTCGGAGACGCCGAGCAGGCAGAGCTGGCGGGCGGCCTCCATGAGGACCATGCCGGGCACGTGGTCCTGGCCGTGGTCGAACATGCTGCGGTTGTCGAGGGGGATCCGCACCGTGGCGTGCGCGTTGTCGGTGTCGACGGTGGCGGAGGCGAGCACCACGTTCGACGGGGAGCTGCGGCCCACGAGGTGCGGGGCGACGTAGGCGTTCTCGCGCGGGATGTCCTTGAAGGGGACGAGTGGCTTGCCGCGGCCCTGGACGCGCACGGCGTCGTAGACCTCGGCCGGTATGTAGCCCACGTCCATCTTGACGAAGCCGAGGCACCGCTTGGCCAGCTTCATGTCGATGCCGAAGGTCAGCCGGCGCACATCGCCCGGCGTGCCGCGGCGGTTGCTGGTGCGCACCGAGATCCGCAGCTCGCCGGGCGTCTCCTCCTCGGGCAGGGTGAGCAGTCCCGGCAGCTCCATGGACCAGGACCGCAGCAGGAACTTGCTCTTGCGCGACACCCCGGCGAACTCGTGCCCGCCGTACGTCTCGGCCTGCCGGCAGCACTCCAGGAGCAGCATCGGGTCGGGGGCACCGAGCCGCGAGGTGTGCTCGGTGTAGTAGGCGTGGGACGGGGGGAGCTGGGCCGCGGCGAGGTAGTCGTCCTCGCCGGTCTGCCGGCTGTCCGTCAGAAAGACCTCGGAGAGCGCCCAGCGGTGGAGAAGGGAACGGTCCACGGTGCGCATGAATTCGAGGTTCGCGGCGCCCGGCAGGCAGGTCTTGGCTGCGGGGGATTCGGCGGTCTCGGTGTTCATATTCGTCCTCCTGATGCGGCGCGAGGCGAGCGGGGAATTCTCCCGAACTCCGGGATTTCCTTTTCTCTTTCCTCGCTTGATTCCATTGTCGAGGGGGGTGGCAAAGCGTTCACTAAAGGCGGCCTCAAGGGGCCGGCGGACCTGGCTCAGGCCGCCCAGGCGAGCGGGCTGCGGTAGCCGTCGGCGGGCCGGTCCCACTCCGCGCGGGCGGGCGCCACGGGGGCGTCCTCGCCGGCGTCGGCGCGGGAGCGCAGCGTCGCGGTCAACACCGCCACGAGCGCGGCCAGTTCATCGGGGGTGGGGTTGCCGCGCACCACATGGAACGCGGCCTCCCGCAGCACGTCGGAGCCGCTCGCGGCGCTCACAGCGGGGTGATCCCGTGCTTGCGCTGCGGCAGCGCGCGGTGCTTGGTGCGCAGCATGGCCAGCGATCTGGCGAGCACGGCCCGGGTCTCGCCCGGTTCGATGACGTCGTCCACGAGGCCGCGTTCGGCCGCGTAGTACGGGTGCATCAGCTCGGCCTTGTACTCCTTGACCATCTGCTCGCGCATCGCGGCGGGGTCGTCGGCGGCGGCGATCTGCCGCCGGAAGATGACGTTGGCGGCGCCCTCGGCGCCCATCACCGCCACCTCGTTCGTGGGCCAGGCGAAGGAGAGGTCCGCGCCCACGGAGCGCGAGTCCATCACGATGTACGCGCCGCCGTACGCCTTGCGCAGGATCAGCTGGATGCGCGGGACGGTGGCGTTGCAGTACGCGTACAGCAGCTTCGCGCCGTGCCGGATGATGCCGTTGTGCTCCTGGTCGACACCCGGCAGGAAGCCGGGCACGTCGAGCATCGTCACCAGGGGGATGTTGAAGGCGTCGCACAGCGACACGAACCGCGCGGCCTTCTCGCTGGCCTTGATGTCGAGGACGCCGGCGCTGGACATCGGCTGGTTCGCGACCACGCCGACGACCTGCCCGTCGATCCTGGTCAGCGCGCACACCACGTTGTTCGCCCAGTCGGGCTGGATCTCGAAGTACTCGCCGTCGTCGACGATCTCCTCGATCACGGCCTTCACGTCGTAGCCGCGGGCCGGGTCGGCGGGCACCAGCTCGGCGAGCGCGTCGGTGCGCCGGTCCGGCGGATCGTCGGTGGCCACCGCGGGCGGCGCCTGCCGGTTGTTCGACGGCAGGAAGGAGAGCAGATAGCGCACGTCCTCCAGGCAGGACACCTCGTCGTCGTACGCGAACGCCGACACACCCGAGACCGACGCGTGCACGTCCGCCCCGCCCAGCTCGTCCATGCTCACGCGCTCACCGGTGACCGCCTGCACGACGTCCGGGCCGGTGATGAACATCTGCGCCACGCCCCGCACCATGAACGTGAAGTCGGTCAGCGCCGGCGAGTACGCGGCGCCTCCCGCACACGGCCCGAGGATCACGCTGATCTGCGGGATCACCCCCGAGGACAGGGCGTTGCGGCTGAAGATCCCGCCGTATCCGGCGAGCGCGGTGACGCCCTCCTGGATACGGGCGCCGGCGCCGTCGCAGAGGCTGACCAGCGGGGCGCCGGACGCCTCGGCGAGGTCCATCAGCTTGTGGATCTTCGCCGCGTGGGACTCGCCGAGCGCGCCGCCGAAGATACGGAAGTCATGCGCGTAGACGAAGACCTGACGGCCCTCGACCGTGCCCCAGCCCGTGATCACACCGTCGGTGTGCGGCCTGCGCTTCTCCAGGCCGAAGCCGGTCGCGCGATGCCTGCGCAGCGGCTCCAGCTCCGTGAACGAGCCCTCGTCCAGGAGGAGTTCGATGCGTTCGCGGGCCGTGAGCTTGCCCCGGTCGTGCTGTGCCCGGGTCGCCCGCACCCCGGGTCCCGCGTGGACCTCGGCGCGCAGCCGGCGCAGCTCCTCGACGCGCACATGCACGCTGTCGGGCCGCTCCGGCTCACTCTCCCCGGAGATGTCCGGGCTTTGTGCGACGGGTTTCTCGACCACAGTGGTCATGCCATGTCCTCCCATCCGGCCGGCACCCGAATGGCGCCACCCGGGGAAAAGGATTCGGGGCGGGCGGCAATGCGCGACTCAAGGCCGGGAAAAACAGCATTCCTTTTCCACGCCTTGAGCGGGCAGGCCGCACGATTCCTACCGACCGCCACCGGAAGGGAAGATCATGACCACGCACCTCCACGAGTCGTCCGACTCCTCGCCGCGCCACGCCGTCCTCTTTCCCGGACAGGGAGTTCAGCGGCCCGGGATGGGCGAGCCCTGGCGCGCCACCGAGTCCTGGGAACTCGTCGAGTCCGTCTCGCGCGCCTCCGGCTTCGACGTCGCCGAGCTGCTGCTCACGGCCGACCAGGAGACGCTGTCGCGCACCGACCACGCGCAGATCTCGGTGTTCACGGCCTCGCTGCTCGCGTGGTCGGAGCTGCGCAGGCGCGAGTCGGACGCCCGGGTCGTGGCGGTCGCGGGCCACAGCCTCGGCGAGTACACGGCGCTGGTCGCGGCCGGCGTCCTCTCCGTCGCCGACGGCGCCTGGCTGGTGGGCGAGCGCGGCCGCGCCATGGCCGAGGTCGCCCGGCGCCGGCCGGGAGCGATGGCCGCGGTCATGGGCGGAGACGTCGACGAGGTCGCCGCCCTCGTCGACACCTTCCGGCAGGAGGGCGCGGACCTGTGGGTGGCCAACCACAACAGCCCCCAGCAGACGGTGATCGCGGGCAGCCGTACGGCGATCGACGCGGCGGCGTCACGCGCGGCGGACGCCGGCCTGCGCTACAGCGTCCTGCCGGTGACGGCCGCCTGCCACAGCCCCTACATGGAGCCCGCGAGCGCGGCCCTGCGCCGGGCCCTCGAACTGACCCACTTCGCGGCGGGCGTGCTGCCGGTCGTCGCGAACGTGGACGCCCGCGCGCACTACGGCGGCAGCCAGTGGCAGGAACTCAGCACCCGCCAACTCGTCAGCAGGGTCCGCTGGGTCGAGTCCCTGAACACGCTCCACGAGGAACTCGACTGCACCGCGTTCCTGGACATCGGCCCCGGCGGCACGCTCGCGGGCCTGGCCCGCAGGGCGCTGCCGGGTGTACCGGCCCACAAGTTCACGGCGTCCGCGCCACTGGCCGTGGCGGCGTAGCAGCCACGTGCGTCGGTACGTGTGTCCGTACCCGCGTGATTACATGCGTCAGTGCATGCGACGGTACGTGCGTCGGTCAGCGCAGAGGCCCGGCCCGGGGGTCAGAACCCCGGGCCGGGCCTCGGTCGTTGCGGCGGAACTCAGCTGATGCAGAGCAGGCCGAGCACGCAGACGGGCTCGGGTGACGCCGTGCTGGGCGCGGGCGCGGGCGTCGTCGCCTGGTTCCCGCCGGACGATCCCGAACCCGTGCCCGTACCCGAGCCGGAACCCGTGCCCGTGCTTCCGCCGGACTGGCCGGCCGATGCGGGCGAAGAGGTCTGCGGGGCAGGGGCGGCGGGCGAGTCGGTGTGCGCCGCGGCGGCCGGCGCGGAGTCGGTGTGCGGCGTGGCACTCCGGGCCGGGGCGGCGTGGCGCGGGGCGCCGGTCGGCGCGGTGGACGCGGCCGGCGTGGGCGTGTTGGCCGGGCGGGCGTGGCGCGGGCCGGTGGACTTGTGCGAACGGTCGCTGCCGCTGCGCGAGGCCCGGTCGTCCGGGGTGTCCGTCGCGACGTCCGTGTTGGCCAGGGCCGGCGAGGTGGTCACCGGGTCCGGGGCCGCGGAGGCGTGCGTGCGGTCGGGGGAGGCGTCGTTCGGCAGCGCGGCCATGGTGAGCCCGCCACCGACGATCGCGACGGCGGTCGCGGCGACGGCCCGGCGCTTGTTCTTCTTCCACTGCGCCAGCTTCCGCCGCCGTGCGGCGCGGCCACCCTGCGAAGCGGCCACGGGCGCCGGGACGTCCACGGAACCGGCGGCGTCGTCGCCCGGGCCGGCCACGTCGAAGGCCTTGGCCGCGGAGAAGGGGTCGAAGTCGTCGAACGGGCCGGCGGAGCCGGAGGCCGCGTACGCCCCGGAGGCACCCGCGGAGCCGGCACCGTGGCCACGGTCGGCGGCGGGGGAGACCCCGAAGAACGACGGGGCGGCCGAGGCCGGCGCATGCGCCGAGGGGGCCGAGGACGAGGGGAACGACGAGAGCGACGTCGTCGCCGGCGGGGCTATGTCCGGGGCGTACGCGCCGCAACCCGGGCACACCAGCGCCCCGTTGAGGGTCCGACGGCAGGAGGAGCAGTAGTCCATTTCGATCTTTCTGTGGCTGACTGCGCCGCCGGGACGCCGGGCATTTGGTCACGTTCGCACGCGAGATCGAGCGGCCAGCAACGCTATCGACGCTTTCCGAAGGCGATGCGCGCACCGTGTGATGCTCCTGCGAAGATGTGTGACCGCTGTGACGGGAGAGGCCCGGACCGCGGCAGCGATCCGGGCCCGTCACCTCACAAGGCCGTTACCTCTTGCCCCTCAGACCAGCGCGTTCTTGTAAAAGATGCTGGAACGCCGGTCGCCCTCGTCGCCGGAGGCGAAGCCGAGGAAGAGACGGGACTCACCCGCGTCGGTGCGGTAGATCGCGAGCCCCTCGGGCTCCCGGTAGACCAGCGTGGAGCCGGCCTTGGTCAGGGTCGGGCCCTGGGCGATGGCACCGGTGTTGATGTTGATGCTGGTGATGTACGTGTTGCCCGGGTCGGGGTTGGACGCCGAGTAGCCGTCACCGGTGATGAAGTACATGTACGAGCCGTAGAGCGTGTATCCCTGCGGCGTGCCGGAGATGGCCGGCGGGGTGAACATGGCGACGGGCGAGCTGAAGTCGCCCCTGTCGGTGTCCGCGAGGTCGTAGACGGCGATGTGCTTGGCGCCGTCCTTGTGGTAGCGGACGATCATGCGGTTGTAGACCGGGTCGATGGAGCAGGTGAACTCGGTGGCACCGGCGACCGGCGTGAACTTGCTGTAGCCCTGGGCGGAGGCGTCGACGGTGGTGCCGGGGCTGTATCCGATGAAGCCGAGCTTGGAGCCGTAGCCGTTGGCGTTGGCGTCGGTCTCGATCCACAGGTTGCTGGTGCCACCGACGGGCCGCACGCCGAAGGCGACGCCGTGCCCGAAGCCGTTGAGGTGCATGTACGACACGTAGTTGCCGGCGAAGTCGAGCTGGCTGATACACAGGTCGCCGGCCGACTCCGGGCTGTCCAGCCGCTTGGCGGCGACGAACAGGCGCTTGTTGACCGAGTCGAACGCGAAGCTCTGCTGGACGCGGTTGCTGTGCAGGTTCTTGTCGCGGAACAGGTCGTACGACGGCTGCGACAGATCGAACCGTGAGGTCGTGCCCACGGAGGCGGCAGCGCTCGCGGCCCCGTACCCGACCCCGAACGCGGCAAGACCCGCCCCCGTGGCGGTGCGCAGCAACCCTCGACGGGTCAGTGACGTACGGGAGTTGTGCTCCATGAGGGAACTCCTGAGGAAGAGTGGAATCCGAGTCCCCAGACTTTACGCAAGGGGGATCCCGTGCTCTTCGGCCGTACGTCCACCGGCCACCGGTCGCGCTGAGTCACCGTCACGCGGTCCAGCGGATCAGTTGTTCAGCGGAGCAGTTGTTCAGCGGTTCAGCGATCCGGCGGTTCCGGTCAGGACTCGAGAAGCCTGCGCTTCTGCTCCTCGAACTCGCTTTCGGTGAGCACGCCTTGGGCCTTGAGGTCGCCGAGCTGCTTGAGCTGTTCGATCTTGCTCGACATGTCGGTGACCGGGGGAGCGGCGGGAGGCGCGGCGGCGGGGGCCGGAGCTTCGTACGTCTCCTGGGCGGCCCATCGCCCCGCCTGGCGGCGGCTCACACGGTTCGACACGGCGGTCGCGGTTCCGGCGACCACGGCCGTGCGCGCGACCCCACGGAGTAGACCTGGCATGGCGGTTTCCCTTCTGCTGGTCGGCGGCTGTCGGAAGCCGCTCAGTGAGCGGCTTCCGTGCTGTCGAGCGCGGCCAGGATGGCAGGCACCGGGATCCGGCCGGAGGCGACCATCCTGGCGCCGCCGCGGCTGAGGGCTGCGGCGAAGGGCGCGGCCCAGCGGTTCTCGTAGATCAGGACACCGGCGGAACTGCCGGGCTCCAGGGCCCGTGCCGCCTCCTCGATGTCGTCCTGGCCGAGGAGGCCGGAGGACGCGCCTTCGAAGACGGCCAGGTCGAGCTCGCCGTCGCCGGTGAGGTCGGCGATCTCCAGGCCGCTCACGGAGCCGTCCTCCTCCTTCCTGACGAACGTCAGGTCGAGGATGCGAATGAGGCCTCGGTCCACGAGATCGACCAGGAGGGGCAGGCCCTCTCCCGTCATGCGGCTGCCGGGGAACTCCACGACCAGATAGTCGATCGGCCCCAGTTCTTCGACTTCGTCGTTCACGGCGCAACCCCTGTGTTCGTAAGCCCTGGTGTCGGTAGCCCCTGGTGTTCGTCAACCCGGTTCGTGACCCACGGTGTCCGTGGCTCTCCCCGCAGACCCATTGCATCACCGGACCAGTGCCCCCGCACGTCGGTGCGCGCTCACCCGGCCGCCCTCGACCGGCGGGTCAGGAGCTTCCCCAGTTCCCACAGGAGCAGCAGCGCGACGGCGGTCAGCAGTGCCCAGCCGTACTGTCCGGCGGTGATCGAGGTCGTCCCCAGGAGACGGCGGAAGCCGTCCAGCTGGGTCACCAGCACCGAGAGCACCAACTGGGCCAGGGCCACCCAGTTCATCTGCCGGCTGTCGAACGTCGACGGCGTCAGCACGGACTCCGTCTCACTGCGGCATTCGAACGCGGCCACGATCAGACAGAGCGCGAACGCGGTGAACGCGATCGACTGACCGGTCCCGACGCTGTCGAAGCGGGCCTGGCCGAGCTTGATCATCCCGAGCAGACCGCAGGTGATCGCGAGACCACCGAGCCCGACCGTGACCAGCACCGGCCGGGTGAGCACGGACTCCCCACGCGGACGCGGCCTGCGGCGCATCAGCCCCGGGTTCTCCTGGTCGAAGCCGAGCGCGAAGCCGAACGAGGCGTTGACCACGAAGTGGATCCACAGCACCTGCGGCGGGGTGAAGGGCTCACCCGCCGCGATGTTGAAGACGGTGGCCCCGAGGAACGTCAGGACGAAGACGACGAGCAGCAGCAGGACGAACCGGATGTACTTGGTGAGGTTGTCGTAGATCGTCCGGCCCTGTTCCACGGCGTAGACGATGGTGGCGAAGTTGTCGTCGGAGAGGATCATGCGGCCGGCACTCTTCGCCACGTCCGTGCCGCTGCCCATCGCGATGCCGATGTCGGCGGCCTTGATGGCGGGCGCGTCGTTGACGCCGTCCCCGGTCATCGCCACGACGTCGCCCTTCTTCTTGAGCGTGTCGGCGAGCAGCACCTTGTGCTCCGGCGCGACCCGTCCCAGCACACCGATGTCGTCGATGCGGGCCAGCCGCTCGCTCTCGCTCATCGCGGCGAAGTCGGCGCCGAGGACGGCCTCGCCGGGGATACCGATCTGCCGGGCGATCGCCGCCCCGGTGGTGACGTCGTCGCCGGTCACCAGGCGGACCCGGATGTGCGCCGCCCGGGCGTCCGCCACGGCGGCCGCCGACTCCTCGCGGGGCGGGTCGACCATGGCGACGAGACTGGCCATCCGCAACTCGGTGACGTACCCGAGCAGATCGCCCTCCGCGTCGAAGACGGCCGGGTCGAGATCCCGGGTGGCCGCGGCCATCACCCGGTGCCCCTCGCCGCCCATCCGCTCGGTCGCCGCCTCGGCGCGACCCTGCAGACCGGCGTCCCACGGGACGGTCTCGCCCGCCGCGAGCGCGGTGGCGGCCCGCGCCGCCACCGCCGGCGCCGCGCCCTTGACGAAACACCGCACGACCGGCCGGCCGGCGGCGTCGAGGGCCGAATGGAAGGTGGCCATCAGTTTGTAGTCCGGGTCGAACGGCAGGGTCGCGAGGCGGGGGAGACGTTCCCTGGTGGCATCCGTGTCCAGCCCCGCCTTGTGGGCGAGCACCAGCAGCGCGCCCTCCGTGGGGTCGCCCACCACCTCCCCGTCCACCAGCTTCGCGTCGCTGGCCACGAGGTACGGCAGGATCGCGTCCTCGATGCCCGCGGCGGTCCCCGCGGCATGGTGGATCCGTCCCGCCAGGCCGTAGCCCGTGCCGGAGACGGTGTACCGGTCGGTGGGAGTGAGCACCTCGACGGCGGTCATCTGGTTCATCGTCAGGGTGCCGGTCTTGTCCGAGTTGATCGCCGAGGTGAACGCGAGGGTCTCGACCGACGGGAGTTCCTTGACGATGGCGTTCCGTCTCGCCAGGTTGAGGCTCCCGACGGAGAGGATCGCCTGGGTCACGGTCGGCAGGGCCTCGGGGATGGCCGCGATGGCCAGGGAGACGGCGCTGACGAACAGCACGTCCCAGGCCTGGTCCCGGCTGCGCCCCAGGGCGAACATCACGATCATCGTGAGTCCCGCGGCGCCCGTGATCCACAGTGTCAGCCGGTCGAGCTCCTTGGTCAGCGGCGGGATCTCCTTCTCGGTGGCCGCCAGCATTCCGGAGATCCTGCCCAGCTCGGTGCCCGCGCCGATGGCGGTCACCACGAGCACACCGCTGCCATGGGTGACCGGGGTGTTCATGAACGCCATGTCGGTCTGGTCACCCGGCGGCAACGGCCGCCCGCCCGGCAGCGTGCCGGAGTCCTTCGCGGCGGGCACGCTCTCGCCGGTGAGCGCCGACTCGTCGATCTGCAGGGCGCTGGCCTCGATGATCCGTCCGTCCGCGGGTACCTGGTCCCCGGCGGAGACGAGCACGACGTCGCCCACGACGAGCTCCTCCGCGGGGATCTCGGCCTCCGTGCCGCCCCTGCGCACCCGCGCGGTGGCCTTCATCATCGACTTCAGCGCGTTCATCGCGCTCTCGGCCTTGCCCTCCTGACGCAGGCCCACGACCGCGTTCAGCAGGGTCAGCGCGAGGAGCAGGACCGCGGTGGTCCACTCCCGGATGAGCAGGGAGACCGTCGCCGCGGCCACCAGGACGATCTGCATGTAGCTGCGGTACTGGGCGAGGAACCGGTGCCAGGCCGGAGCGCGCGCCTCCTCGGGCAGTGCGTTGGGGCCGTGCGCGGCACGGAGTTCGGCGGCCCGTGGCGCGGCGAGCCCGACCGCCGGATCGACCCCGAGGGCCGTCGCGACCTCCTCCGGGGAACGGGCGTACCAAAGGTCGTCCTGAGAAGCCCGCGGCTGCGCGCCCGCGGCATCCGGCTGCACCGTCATCGCCTGTCTCCGATCCTGGCCGGTCGTCGCATCCCGCCCGCTGCCATGTCGGCCTAGCGGCGCTTCTTCCTGGCAGCCGAGGCAGCCGACGGATGCCGGGCCGCGTACGGATCGGCCGGAAGTCCCGGGGGCGCCTCCCGCTCCAGCTTCCGTGCGGCGGCGCGCAGCTCCTTGCGCGCCGCGTCGTCCACCTCCGGGTACCGGGGATCGATGTCCATCAGGGTGTGCGCGAGGACCGCCGCCGTGCAGATCCGCGCGAACCACTTCCGGTCCGCCGGCACCACGTACCAGGGCGCCCATCTCGTACTCGTCGCCGACAGCATTTCGGAGAACGCGTCCTGGTAGTCGTCCCAGTGGCGTCGCTCGCGGACGTCGGCCGCGGAGAACTTCCAGTTCTTCTCGGGCAGGTCGAGCCGCTTCAGGAAGCGGGTGCGCTGCTCCTCCTTCGACAGGTTCAGGAAGATCTTCACGACCTTGAACCCGTTGTCGGTGAGATAGCGCTCCCAGTTGTTGATCTCCCGGTACCGCCGTTTCCACACGCCCGGTCCGCGTGCGTGGCCGGGCAGTTTCTGCCGCTCGAGGAGTTCCGGGTGCACGCGTACGACGAGGACCTCCTCGTAGTGCGAGCGGTTGAAGACGGCGATCTCGCCGCGCTCGGGCAGCCGCCGGGCGTAACGCCACAGGTAGTCGTGGTCCAGTTCCTCGGCGGAGGGCACCTTGAAGCTGCTCACCCGCACGCCCTGCGGATTGACGCCGCTCATCACATGACGGATCGTTCCGTCCTTGCCGCCGGCGTCGAGCGCCTGGAGGCACAGCAGCACGCCGTACGTGTCCTGGGCGGCGAGCCGTTCCTGGTACTCCGCCAGCAGGGCCACCCCGGCCCGCAGCAGTTCGACCCCGTCACGCTTCGTCAGACCGGCCTTGTCACGAGGGTCGAAGTCCCGGCTCAGGCGGACCTTCGACCCCGGCTCCACCCTCAGCGGCTCGATGAACTCCGCGATCCGCTCGGCTCTCTCGTCCGACATCACCCATCAGTTCCTCTCCCGGCCGTCGTTCTTCCGACCGAGCGACGTGGCCGCCGGCAACCGCGCCGAGCGCCCGTCGAGCCCGGCGTTCGACCAGGATCGGCACGTACGCCCTGACTCTGGCCTGGCGGAAGGAGTCGTACGCGGACCGGACAGCGGTCTCGACGACGTTCTCGGCGACCGTGGGCCAGGCTTCCCGCAGTCGCCCCACCATGTCGCGGACAGCCAGGTCCTCCGCGGGCGGGACGGCGGGCGGCGGATCCGGCGGCACTTCGGGCTCCGCCTGCTCCACGGGAGGGGACGAGAGGCTCCCCGCCTCGAGAGGAGCCTGCGCGCCGCCGACCGGGGGCATCCGCTCGTCGACCGTCATGGCCGCCGCGCCCGGGCATCTGCGGGCCGAAGCCCCCGATGGGCCTGGTCCCGTGCTCCGTTCCGGAACGCCACACGTTCCATGCCGATGCCCTCCAGCCCACGCGCCCCGCGAGTGGGTGCTCCCACTCATTCTCGGTTCGGACGGACAAGATCGCCTCCCGAACCCGGGGGCGGGAAGCCCCCGAAGTCCCACCGTCGAGCCAAGCGATGACGGCGATGACGGTGTTTCCCGGGCCATCGGACACGAACGGGGCGCGAACGGGGAACGCTAGTCCCGCGGGTCGGAAACTTGCTTCCAGCCGTCGACAGACCGGGTGATGAAGAGCACCCGGTAGACGTCACGGGTCCAGACGGTGGCACCCTCCCCGTGCTCGGCGAGTTCGGCGAAGGCCTCTTCCGCCGAGTCGTACTGGTACTTCCGCCCCTTCGCGTTCCGGATCATCCACTCTCTGCTGGGTGTCCCTGCGAGCCCCATGGCCACGACGATCGTCCCTCCCCTTGGTGTGTGCGGGAGCGTAGCTCGTGCCGTTCCGGCCCGGTGTCTGCTCGGCTCGGGCGCGGCTGTGCGCATTCGATGACGTCCGAACCAGCTTAATTACGAGCCGAATTGGCCAGTAGATCCAAACTCGCGCAATATGACGAAGCGTCATAGACGCGTTATGCAGAAGGGTTTGACGGAAATTCCCGACGAGTCCGCCCCTCTCGCCTGTCGCGCCCTCCCGCATATCGCTGGATCTCCATGTGCAGTTGCGGCGCCGATATGGGCGATCTAGGGTGGATTTGGCTCTATGTGAGAAACTGGCCCGAGGGGATGGCTATGCTCGCAATGAAAAGAAAACGGGTCGCAATGGGCTCCGTCTTCGTCGCCGCAACCATTGGCCTTGCGCCCCTCGGCTGGACGCAGGCCTCCGCGGCCACACCGACCGAGACCCACGTCGGCACCAGCGCGACTGCCAAGGTTCACAAGTCGGGCCAGGACTACCGGCGCGGCTTCAAGGACGGCTTCAGATCCGGGTTCCGCCAGGGGTCGCACAACTGCCACCGGCACGGTCACGGCAACGACCACGGGAACCGTAATGGGGACGGAGACGGGAAGGGCCGGCAGGCCGCCACCGTCGTGTACAAGGACGCGCATCAGGACTACCGGCGCGGCTTCAAGGACGGCTTCAGATCCGGGCTCCGCCAGGCGCAGAGGTCGTGCCACCACTGAGTCGGTCGCGGTTCCTCGAACCCGAGGCGTCAGCGGGTGGGCCAGGCTCACATCCACCGTCGCATCGGAAGCACACAACGAACAAGGCCCAGGTCGCTGACCTGGGCCTTGACTATGGAGCGGGTGACGAGAATCGAACTCGCACTCTCAGCTTGGGAAGCTGATGTTCTACCACTAAACTACACCCGCGTAAGACGCCGGTTGAGCCGGAGTCGTAACGTCGCACACTGTACCCCATGCCAGGCCCCCGGTGCTTTCGCCGTGGGGCCTGGCTGCGTTGTGCGTGCTGGATGTGACTGCGGGTGAAGGGAGTTGAGGCGTACGGTGGGGCCGGCTTCGAGGGTCCTTCCGTGTCCGGAGTGCCGCCTGGAGCGGCGTCCCTTTCATCCCGTAATGTGACCCCTCGTTGTCGGCCAGAAATGGCTGAGTGGCTCGTGGGGAAGGGACTCTGGGACTCGATGGAGCGCACATTCGTCCGTTGTGCCGAGGGGCACGTGTTCAGCACCGCTTCGTTCCCGATGCAGCGGGCCGACCGGCTCGGACCCGGCCGGCTGATCCGATGTCCGCGGTGTGCGCGGCTGAGGAACGCGGTTCCTGTGGAGTTCGAGAAGCGGTAGCCGGCGTGTAGCCGAGGGGCAGGCGCGCGGGTGCGCCACAGTCGCGGTGCAATGGCCGGATTGTGGCGGGCCCGCGCGCTCTGCGTATCCTCGCTACGTGCTTCTCTCAGACAAGGACATCCGGGCCGAGATCGACGCCGGGCGGGTCCGCATCGATCCGTATGACGAATCCATGGTGCAGCCCTCGAGCATCGACGTGCGGCTCGACCGCTACTTCCGGGTGTTCGAGAACCACCGCTACCCGCACATCGACCCCGCGGTGGAGCAGGCCGACCTGACGCGCCTCGTGGAGCCGGAGGGCGACGAGCCCTTCATCCTCCACCCCGGCGAGTTCGTGCTCGCCTCCACGTACGAGGTCATCTCTCTGCCGGACGATCTCGCCTCGCGCCTCGAGGGCAAGAGCTCCCTCGGCCGGCTCGGGCTCGTCACGCACTCCACCGCCGGCTTCATCGACCCCGGGTTCTCCGGGCACGTCACGCTGGAGCTGTCGAACCTCGCGACGCTTCCGATCAAGCTGTGGCCGGGCATGAAGATCGGGCAGCTGTGCATGTTCCGGCTGAGCTCGCCCGCCGAGTTCCCGTACGGCAACGAGCGCTACGGGTCCCGCTACCAGGGCCAGCGCGGTCCCACGGCCTCCCGTTCCTTCCTCAATTTCCATCGAACACAGGTGTGAGCAGCAGCATGAGTGACGTACGCGAGAACCTTACGTACGAGAAGTTCGGCACCGCCGTGCGCGAGCTGGCGCAGACGATCGCCGACGACGGGTACGAGCCGGACATAGTGCTGTCCATCGCGCGCGGCGGCGTCTTCGTGGCCGGCGGGCTCGCGTACGCCCTCGACTGCAAGAACATCCACCTCGTGAACGTCGAGTTCTACACGGGCGTGGGCACGACGCTCGAGATGCCCGTCATGCTGGCGCCCGTGCCCAACGCGATCGACTTCTCGGACAAGAAGGTGCTCATCACCGATGACGTCGCCGACACCGGGAAGACCCTGAAGCTGGTCCACGACTTCTGCCTCGACACCGTGGCCGAGGTGCGCTCCGCCGTGATCTACGAGAAGTCGCACTCGCTCGTGAAGTGCGAGTACGTGTGGAAGCGCACGGACGACTGGATCAACTTCCCGTGGTCCGTCGAGCCGCCCGTCGTGAGCAGGGCCGGACAGGTTCTGGACGCCTGAGGTCGTCGTACATGTGAGTGGGGCCCGGCACACACAGTGCCGGGCCCCACTCACATGTACGGGCGGGCTACGGCGTTGCGGAGCCTGGCTGGGTCGTCGGGATCCGTGAGGTGAAGAACATGGCGATCAGCGCCGTGAGGGCGAGGACGGCGAGTGCGGCGCGCAGGCCGTCGAGCCGTGCTTCCCTGTTCGCGTCGAGCGCCGCCTGCGAGACCTCCGCGCTCGTGCCGGATGCGTCGAGCGCGGTCTTGAGCTGAACGTCCGAGAGGAAGGGCGCGCCGCTCTGGAGCTTGACGGAGGTCTGGCTCTTGATGTCGGCCGGGACCGCCGGATTCTGCTCGATGCTGGTCACGAACGAGCTCGTGAGCGCGGCGATGAGGATCGACCCGGCGAGTGCCGTACCGAGCGAGGCGCCCAGGTTGGTGACGGCGTTCTGGACCCCGCCGACTTCCGCGCTCTGTGTCTCCGGCACCGCGGACACGGTCACCGACCCGAGCTGGGACGCCAGCGCTCCCATGCCGAGCCCGATCAGCAGGAGGGGGATGGTGACGATCTCCGCGCCGGCTCCCGCGTCGAGTGCGGCCATCAGGACCACCGCGCCCGCGAGCAGCGCGAGGACCCCGAGCCGCACCACCCGGCGCGGCGAGACATCCGGGAAGAAGCGCGGGATCAGGATCGCGCCCGCCAGCAGCGTCAGCGAGAGCGGCAGGAGGCGGGCACCGGTCTGGAGCGCGGACAGGCCCAGGGCGATCGACAGATACAGCGGGACGACGAAGAACACGCCCATCTGCACGAGGTACTGGAAGAAGAACATGGTCAGGCCACCGGTGAGCTGCTTGTTCTGCAGCAGGGCCGGGTCGACGAGCGGCTCCTTGCGCCGCTTCACCAGGCGGGCCTCCCAGCGGAGGAAGAGCCAGATCAGCAGCAGACCGGCCAGCGCCAGCCACACGACCAGCGAGATGCCGAGCCACGAGGGCGCGCCGGGTTTGGGCTGGAACCAGCCCCATTCGTCCGAGCGCAGCACTCCGTAGACCGAGATCCCGAGGCCGAGGGCGGAGAGCACGCAGCCGATGAGATCGATGCGGGCGCGCTCGCCGACCGGCGCGTCGGCGATGGGGCGGGCGGACACCAGGATGCCCAGCACGACCACCACCTCACCGGCGAACACCCAGCGCCAGGAGAAGTACGTCGTCGCGAGCCCCCCGATGAGCGGCCCCACCGCGATCGCCACGGCGGCCGCGGCCGCGACGAGTCCGTACGCGGCGGGCCGGCGTTCGGTGGTGAAGTTGCCCGCCACGAGCGCCACGATCGCGGGCAGGATGAGGGCGGCTCCGAGTCCTTCGAGCAACGCCCAGCCGAGCAGCAGTACGGGGAGGTTCGGCGCGAGTGACGTGGTCAGGGAGCCGCAGCCGTAGACGCAGCAGCCGATCATGAACGCGCGTTTGCGTCCGATCAGCGCACCGACCTTGCCGCCGGGGATCATGAACATCGCCATCACGAGGGTGTACGCCGTGATGGCGCCCTGGATCCCCGTCACGGTCGTGCCCACGTCCTCGGCCACGGTGGCGATCGAGACGTTCATGACCGAGCTGTCGAGAGCCATCAGGAACTGACCTGCCGCGAGGGTCAGCAGGACGAGTCGTGCCGTCGCCGGACTCTCAGTGGTGCCTGCCGCGGGTGCCATGGGCGAATCGTGGCAGTTTGTCCACGGAGGCCGGTGCTTCGACCCGCGACCGGCGGCAAATCTGTCGGCGGCGACGGGGTGGCGACGATCGACGCGAGTGGGGCCCGGCACAGTGTGTGCCGGGCCCCACTCGCGTTCATCAGGTCTCTAGAACGTGCCCAGCTTGATGATCGACAGGAGTGCGATCAGCTGGATCGCGGAGGCGGCCAGCGCCTTCGGCCACGGCAGGTCGTGCGACCTGCTGACCATGAGCGTCAGCAGGAAACCGGCCAGGGCCCACGTCGCCCAGCCGAGGATCTGTACGAAGGGGGCGTCGCCGCCGAGGAACATCGCGAAGAGCAGACGCGGGGCGTCCGTGATCGCGGTGATCAGCATCGCGAGGCCGACCGTGGGCTGCCACGCTCCGTCGCCGCCGAGCTGGCGGGCGAGCGTGTGCGTGACCACGCCCAGGACGAAGAGGCTGATCGTGATCGCGACGCCGGTCGTGAGGACGTACGGGACCGCCGCCGAGATCGTGGCGTTGATCACGTCCTCGCGGGCCGAGTCGAAGCCGAAGATCGCGAGCAGCCCGTAGAGGAACGTCACGACGAGGGCGGGGCCCCACATCGCGTAGTCCCGCATCTGGAAGTACGTCTGGCCGGGCCGCAGGACGACTCCGGACAGGAGCTGCTTCCAGTGGAGCCGCGGCCCGACGGGCGCGGCCGGGGCCGAACCCGCCCGGTACGTGTCGCCCTGGCTGTACGGGTCCTCGCCCACGGAGAACGCCTGGGTGTGCCCCGGGTTGTTCGCCGCGTACGGGTCGTAGCCCTGGCCCTGCTGACCGTGCCCCTGCGGGCCGTTCGGGTCACCGAAGTACTCCGGCTCCCCGTGGCCTCCGGACTGGGGCCACTGCTGCTGCTGACCGTACGGCTGCTGCGGTTGCCGCCCGCCGTACTGGTGCTGCTGCGGTTGCCCGTTCGGGGGCGCGGGAGGGTAGCCGTACGGGGCCTGCCCCTGGGGGGCCCGCTGTCCGTACGGTCGCGATTGCGAGGCGCGGTTGTCCCGGCCGCGTCCGATCCTGAATCCAGCCACGTCATCGAACGTACCTGGTCCCGGGGAGGGAGGTGCCGGGCCCAGTGGATCGGGCCCGGCTTTGCTGCCGAGCTGTGACATCCCCTAAGGGACGTGTGAGGGTGTTCCTGCGGGTCGGGGCGGGTGGGGCGTCAGTCCGTGAAGTTGCCGCCCAGGCTCGGGGTGCCCGACGCGGAGATGCCGAGCGTGGAGGTGTAGATGCCGGAGGACGCCGCGAGGGTGCCGTCGGCCTTGACCTTGACCGGGTACACGGCGCCGTTGTGGCCGTTCTCGCCTTCGGCGCCGATGAGGATCTCGTCCCGGCCGTCGTGGTTGAGGTCGTCCAGGTGCACGTCCGAGCCGAACTCGTCGTTCTTCTCGTTGGTGTTGGGGACGAACGCGTTGTTCTGCTCCAGGAACAGGGCACCCGCGCCGGTGATGCCCGAGCCGTCGGCGGAGCCGTACAGGACGGTGGCCGCGCCGGCGTCGGCGCCGCCGGTCAGGTCCTCGCCGGGGGCGCCGACGACCAGGTCGAGGTGGCCGTCGCCGTTGACGTCGCCGAGATCGATCTCGCCGCCGAAGGTGTCGCCCTTCTCGCTGGAGCCGGGGACGCCCGCGGTGTTCTGCGTGAACTTCTCGGTGTCGCCGGCGGACGGGCCGCTCGCCGTGCCGTGCACGACGAACACCGAACCGCCCGTGGTCGCGCCCGCGATGCCGGAGTCCCAGGCGTTGCCGATGACGATGTCGTCGTAGCCGTCCTCGTCGGTGTCGCCGAGGTCGGTGATGATGCCGGCGGGCAGCTTCTGGGAGCCGGAGCTGGTGAGGCCCGTGGCGCTGCCGGGGATCCAGTAGTTGGCGTTGAGGTTGTCCGACGGGTCGTAGCCGTTGACGATCAGGTCCTCCTTGCCGTCGCCGTTCGCGTCGCCGGAGTGCAGGCTGTTGATCCCGTCGCCGGTCTGTACGCCGGTGCTCAGCGTCTTGTGGACCGCGGCGCCCGAGGTGCGGCTGAAGCCGCCGGAGAAGACGTCGACGGTCGTGGCGCCGAGCGAGCCGACGGCTATGTCGTCCTTGCCGTCGCCGTCGAAGTCGCCGGCCTCGACCACACCGCCGAACCAGTCGTGCTTGGTGGGCCGCGGGTCGGCGACGGTGGTTCCGCTCTTCAGCCCGTCGGCCGAGCCCCACAGGATGGCGGCGGTGCCGCCGTTCTGGTCCGAGCCGACGTCCTCGCCGAGCGCGCCGACGAGGACGTCGTCGTAACCGTCGCCGTCGAAGTCGCCGTACGCGGAGTCGCCGCCGAACACGTCGCCGGCCTCGGACGTGCCGGGGACGCCGGCGGAGTTCTGGCTGATGGTGGCGTAGTGGTTGCCGGTGGCTCCGCCGTAGACGACGGCGAGCTGGCCCGCGCTCGCCTTGCCGTTCACGTAGGCGCCGTGTGCGGAGGCGACGGCGTCCGCGTAGCCGTCGCCGTTGAAGTCGGCATCACCCTGGGCGACGCCGGTCGGAACCGTGTCGGCGGACGCCACGCCGGCCGAGGTGGCCAGCAGGCCCCCGGTCAGCGCGGCGGCGGCCGCGGTGGCGGTGGCGAGCCGGATCCGGGCGGGGGAGGGTTCGGGCGTCCGCTTGTGCTTGGCGTGCCTGGTCATGCGTGTAGCTCCTGCGTCAACCGGGGGATGTGGGGGCATCCGCAGTCAGTAAGGGTGCGTTCCGCGGGTGTTTGCCGGGAGTTGTCCCGGGCGTGGCCCTGCGGTTGGCGAACAGGAGACTCGTGGTGGGGGTGGAGGGTTGTACGGGGCGGGTGGGAATCTGTGGGATCCGCGGGCGGGGCGGCGCGCCACCGGACATGAACGAGCCCCGTCGGCCGGGGCGGGCCGACGGGGCTCGTTCACGCGGGTGTGCCTTACTGAAGGAAGCCCTCGATCAGGTCCGACGGGACCGCCGTGGCGCCCGTGGTGGTGATTCCGGAGGGCGAGCCGGGCAGGCGGAGCGAGCCGGCCGTGCCCGCCACGTACAGATCGGCGTAGCCGTCGCGGTCGGTGTCGCGCAGCCGCACCGCGGAGCCGAACGAGTCGTCCGAGTCGAGCGCTCCGGTGACGCCGGGGCTGTTGCGGGCGAACCACTGGGAGCCGGTGCCGTTGATGCCGCCGGCGCGCCCCTTGAAGACGTGGACGCCGCCCGCGTATTCCTTGTCGTCGATCTTCTCGCCGTAGACGCCGACGGCGAGGTCCTGGTAGCCGTCGCCGTCGACGTCGCCCGCGGAGAGGGACGCGCCGAACGAGTCGTCCGCCTCGGGGGTGCCCGCGACGCCGCTCGTCGACTGTGTGAGGCGAGAGCTGGCGCCGGGGCCCGTGGAGGAGCCGTACCAGAGGGAGACGCGGCCCTTGTAACCGGAGTACAGCGGCGTACCGATGGCGATGTCGCCGTAGCCGTCCTTGTTGAAGTCGGCGATGACGCCGTCGCCGCCCCGGTCCGCGTGGCCGCTGTTGCCTGACTGGGATTCGAGGCGCAGTGTCTTGCCGGAGGTCAGCGTGGAGCCGCCCTTCACGAACCAGGCGTCGGATGCGATGTACGACCCCGTGGCCACGTCGCCGATGATGACGAGGTCCGTCCTGGAGTCGCCGTCGACCTTGCCCGCGATCAGGGCGGTGGAGTCGAAGGCGGACGACGACTTGTCGAGGGTCGTCACGGAACCGGTCGTGCCGGACCGCGTGAAACCGCCCCGGTAGACGTACGTCTTGCCGTTGTTGACGACCGCCAGGTCCTGCTTCCCGTCTCCGGTGAAGTCGCCGGTGGCCAGGTCGCCGCCCATGTAGTCGTACGACTGCTTGGGGCCCTTGTTGGCGAGGGCCGTGCCGCCGGACAGGCCGTTCTTGCCGCCCCACAGGATGGTGACCGCGCCCTGGTCCTTGCGGCCGTCGACATCCTCGCCACGGGCTGCGACGGCCAGGTCGCCGTATCCGTCGCCGTCGAGGTCGGCCGCGGCGCGGACTTCGCCGAACATGTCGTCCGCCTCGTCGGCCCCGTACACGCCGGGGCTGGACTGGTCGATGTGCTGGCTCTTGGTGCCCGGTCCTTGGGCGGTGCCGAACGTGACGAGGATGCCGCCCCCGAGCTTGGGGCTCTCGTCGTAGGACGCGTAGTCGCGGTACCCGTCGCCGTTGAAGTCGTCGGCGTACTGGGCGCCGGCTGCGGAGGCGGGTGCTGTGGGAAGGGTGAGGGGAGTCAGGGCGGCCGCTACGAGGGCGGTCACGGCTGTGGTGGTGCGCAGGTGCACGTCGGGCTCCTTTGGGTGAGACCGGGAGGGGTGGGGTCAGTCGGTGAGTTCGGACCAGTAGAAGCCGGTGAGTTCCGGGGCCTGGACGAGGAACGAGGCCGTGCCGGTCGGGCCCGATGCCGTGCCGGGCAGAAGGTAGAGGCGGTTCACCTCGGGGGCGGACGCGACCAGTTCGGCGCGCCCGTCGCGGTTGAAGTCGCGCAGCTGGACAGAGGCGCCGAGCCAGCCCTCCTCGGTGGTCTCGCCCTCGACGCCCGGCGTGGCGTAGTCGTACCAGCGGGAGTTCGTGCCGGTGACGCCGGAGGAGGTGCCGCGCAGGACGGTGACGCCGCCCGCGCGGAACGGGCCGTCGCCGATCATCTCGCCCTTCACGCCGACGGCCAGGTCCGGATATCCGTCGCCGTTCGTGTCCGCGGCCGAGACGTCGCTGCCGAAGGAGTCCGAGAGCTCCGGGGAGCCCGCGATGCCGGACGTGGACTGGGTGATCTTCTTGGCGGAGGCGCTCGGGCCGGTGGACGTGCCGGGCAGGATGTAGACCGCGCCGCCCGTGCTGGTGCGCGGGGCGCCGACGGTCAGGTCGCCGTAACCGTTCTTGTCGTAGTCGGCGATGGTGACCGAGGCCTCCATGAGGGAGGCGGCGGCGGGCAGGCTGACCTTCTTGGTCTTGGTGGGGCCGCTCGATGACCCCTTGTAGAACCAGACGCGGTTGCTGTCGGTGTCCCAGTCGTCGCCGAGGACCGCGAAGTCGGCGGTGCCGTCCTTCGTGACGGTGCCCGCGACGACGCGGTCGGGGGAGATGTTCTCGCCGTCGATCGGGTCGAGGTTGGTGGCGCTGCCGCGCGAGCCCGACTTGGTGAACGGGCCGCGCAGGTACCAGATGTTGTCGTCGTCGACGGTCACGACGTCCTGCTTGCCGTCGGCGTTGAAGTCACCGACGGCGAGGTCCTTGACGAACCCCTTGTCCGGGTACTTGGGGTTCTTGTACGCGCTGCCGCTGGTCAGGCCGGACGCGGAGCCCCACAGGACGGTGAACGTGCCGTGGTAGCTGCCGTCGTTCTCGCCGGGTGCCGTGGCGATCACGTCGGCGTAGCCGTCGCTGTTGAGGTCGCGGGTGGTGATGTCGGTGCCGAACCCGTCGCCGGCCTCCGCCGAGCCGGGGATGCCGGCGCTGTTCTGGGAGACGGTGGTGTGCCGGGACGCCGGACCGAGGCCGGTGGCGGAGCCGTACACGACGACGACGGCACCCGCCTTCGAGGCCCCGCCGACCGTGGCACCGCGGTCGCCGACGGCGAGGTCGCGATAGCCGTCGCCGTTGAAGTCGTCCGCGGACGCCGCGGTGGCGGCTGTCGCCGGGGTGGTGAGGGCCGCGGGGGCGAGCAGGCCGGAGGTCACGGCTGCTGCCAGGGCTAGGGCGCGCTTGCGCATGGTGTCGGGCTTTCCTGGAGTCAGGGGAGGCCGGGCCCGCGACGGGGGCGCTGCCCGGCCGGCCGGGGATGGCGCATGGGCCCGCACCGAAGCGGTGCGGGCCCAACTGTGGTGACAAGGCCGTCAGTTGGCCGCGTTGCCGCCCAGCTGCGGGTACGCGTCCGTCGAGATGGCGAGGGACGTCGCCGAGAAGGAGCGGGCGCCCGTCGTGGTGATCTTCGTGCCGTTCGACGGGAGGTAGGTCAGTGCGCCGTTGCCGCTGTTCTCGCCGTACGCGCCGATCGTCAGGTCGGCCTTGCCGTCGCCGGTGACGTCGGTGAGCTTGACCTCGTTGCCGAAGTAGTCCTTCGTCTCGTCCGAGCCGGGGACGCCGGCCGTGGACTGGGCGAAGAACTGGCCGCCGGACTGCGTGTCGATGCCGTTCGCCGAGCCGTAGAGGACCGTCACGGAACCGGTGTCGGTGACGCCGCCCAGGTTCTCGCCGGCGGCGCCGACGACCAGGTCCTGGTAGGTGTCGCCGTTGATGTCGCCGAGGGACAGCTCGCCGCCGAAGTCGTCGCCGCGCTCGGAGCCGCCGGGCACGTTGCCGGTGTCCTGGCTGATGGCGGTGGTGGTGGCGGGGCCGCTCGCCGAGCCGTACGTGATGTTGACCTTGCCGCCGTCGGTCGACTCGGTCGGGTCGGGGGACCCGTCCGTGGGCTCGTCCCACTGCTGGCCGGTCACGATGTCGCCGAAGCCGTCGCCGTTCACGTCACCGATGTCGGTGATGACGCCGGGCTTCAGCGTCTGCGCCGACGAGACGACGAGGCCGGACGCGCTGCCGGGGATGTAGTAGTTGGTGTTCCAGCCCTCGCTGGTGTTCGTCTCGAAGCCGTCGACCACGAGGTCGGTGGCGCCGTCGCCGTTCACGTCACCCGCCGTGAGGGTGAGCGGGCCGGTGCCGTCGCCGGACTGGATCGGCGGCTTGAGCGTGTAACGGCCGCCCGCCGTACCGGTCTTGGCGATGCCGCCCTTGTAGACGTAGACCGTGGCGGCCGAGGAGCCGACGGCGAGGTCATCCTTGCCGTCGCCGTCGAAGTCGCCGGCGGCGAGCGTCTTGCCCCACTGGTCGTGGGAGGAGACGGCGGGGTCCGCGATCGTCGTGCCGCCGGTGAGGCCCGACGGGGAGCCCCACATGATCATGACGGTGCCGCCGTCGGTGTCGCCGTCCACGTCCTCGTAGCGCGCGGACGTGGCCAGGTCGTCGTAGCCGTCGGCGTTGAAGTCGCCGTACGCGCTGACCCAGCCGAAGCCGTCGTTCGTCTCGGCGGTGCCGGGGACGCCCGCCGTGTTCTGGCTGACGGTCTTGCGGGTGGCGGCGTTCAGGCCGTTCGCGGAGCCGTACAGGGCGACGAACTGGCCGGCGCCCTTCTTGCCGCCGACCGTCGCCCAGCCGGCGGAGAACGCGACGTCCCCGATGTGGTCGCCGTTGAAGTCGGCCTCGTGGTGGTGGACGGAGTCGGCGGCGAGGGCCGAGCCCGTGGAGAGGGAGAGCAGCCCGCCCGTCAGCGCGACCGCGGCGGCCGAGGCGAGGGCGATACGTATGGGCTTGTGCATGCGGGATTCTCCTGCAGCATGCGGGGATGCCTGGCGGGCATCCGCAGTCAATGGGGTGCGTTCCGCGGGCGTTTGCCGGGAGTTGTCCCAGGCGTGGCCCTGCGGTTGGCGAACAGGAGACTCGTAGGGAGGCCGGAGGGTTGTATGTGGTTCACACTTATTTCCGGCCGCCCGGTTTTTCGGTGTTCTCGGGGCTTGTTCAGCGCAGGACCGACCCGAAGGCGCGCCCCGCTCCGCTCGTCGCCGTCCCGAAGTCCGCGCCGTTGAAGGACGTGGCGTACGACGTGGTGACGTACGGGACCGCTCCGCGCAGGACCCAGACGGCGCCCGCGTCGGCCGCCGTGCCGATGTCCTCGCCGTTCGCGCCGATCGCCAGGTCGGCCCGGCTGTTCTTGTTGATGTCCTTGAAGCGCAGGGACGAGCCGAAGTGGTCGCCCGCCTCCGGGACGCCGGGCACCCCGGCCGTGTCCTGGTGGTAGGCGCGGCCCGCGCCGAGCCCTCCGGTGCCGCCCTTGAGGACGGTGACGCTGCCCGTTCCCGTGACCGTGCCGACGCTCTCGCCGGGCGCGCCCACGGCGATGTCCGCGTACCCGTCGTGGTCGAGGTCGCCGGCGCTCACGGCGGCGCCGAAGCGGTCCTCCGGCTCGTCGGCGCCGGGCACGCCCGCCGAGTCCTGCGTGTACGTCTTCGTGGCCCCGAAGGAGCCCTGCCCGCCGTAGCGCACGGTGACCGAGTTCGCGGCGGCGTTGCCGGTGACGAGGTCGGTGTAGCCGTCGCCGTTCACGTCGGCGACCGCGGCCGCTTCCCGGGTGGCGCGCGGGTCGTCGCCCTCGGCGAGTACGCCCGAGTAGTAGCCGATGTCGCCGACGCCGCCCTTCATGTACACGGTGTAGGGCTTGCCGTCGGCGCGCTCCCCGTACAGGACGTACGTGTAGCCGTCCTTGGAGAGGAACGTGGCCGCCTCCATGCCCTCCAGGCGGACGCCCTCGGGGAGGAAGTCGACCTCGGGCGCGATGGCGCGGGTCGGGTCCGCGCTCTCGGCGTAGTACCACCAGCTGTCGGAGCTGATCACGGCGAGGTTGGCGGATCCGTCCTCGTCGATGTCGACGAAGGAGGCGGCCTCACCGAAGCGTTCGGTGTCGGTGGTGGGGGAGTTGAGGACCTTTGCGCCCCGGTCGAAGGCCCGGGGGCCGCCCCGGACGATGGTGACGGAGCCCGTGGTGTTGCCGGTGACCCGCTCGCCGGGCGCGCCGACTATCAGGTCCGCGTAGCCGTCGTCGTCGACGTCGCCCGAGGTGACGTTCTCGCCGAACTCGTCCTCCGGCTCGGTGACTCCGGGTACCCCGGCCGTGTTCTGGGTGACGGTCACGGAGCGGGACGGGCTCACGCCGCTCGCGGAGCCGAACGTGACCGTGACGGAGTTCGCGCCCGGGGTGCCGACGGCCAGGTCGCGGTAGCCGTCGCCGTTGAAGTCGTCCTTGAGCGTGGTGGCCGCGGAGGCGGTTCCGGCGAGCGGCAGGGTGAGTCCGGCCGCCGCGACGACGGCGGCACCTGCGGCGATGACGAGCTTGCGGATACGCACGAGAAGCACTCCCGGGAAATGGGGGGAACGGGTTCCGGGGGTGTGACGCGTGGGGTGAGGGGATGGTTGTGTCCGGGTGGCCGTGCGGTGAATGGCGGATGCGGGGGCGGAGGTGGCCGCGCTCTCTCAGAACTCCGCTGTGGAGAAGGTGACTTGGGGCCTGCCGGTCAGGAGCGAGCCGCCCTTGGCTCCGGGGTACACGGCGATCGTGTCCGTGCTCTCGCCGCGGTACGTGCGGACCACGAGGTCGGCGCGTCCGTCGCCGTCGAGGTCGGTCGCCTCGAGGACCTGGGTGGTGCCGGCGGCCTCGGGAGTGACGGTCACGGCCGCCCCGCCGTTCGCGGGCAGGATCTTCGGGGCCTTCGACGCGCCGCCGGACACGACGAGTTCGGCCACGCCGTCCCCGTCGAAGTCACCCGCGGTGACGGCCGTTCCGGTGGCCTTGAGGACGGGGGCGCCCGGCCGGGAGAGGGTGACCCCGGAGGCTGTGAGCAGCGCGGTGTCCGCGCCGGCGCCCTTGGTGAAACGGCCGACGGCGAGGCCGAGGCCGGACGGCAGGGCGTCGCCGGAACGGGCCGGTCCCTGCGGACCGCCCAGCACGATCCGCGACGGCGACGAGCCGCCGGAGGTACGGCGCACGAGCAGGTCGTCGTACCCGTCGCGGTCGATGTCGAAGGCGGGGCCCACGGGTACGTTGCCGGGCGCGGTCAGCGGCTTCCCGGCCGCGCGCGGGGCGCCCTTGCGGGTGAAGGGTCCGCGCAGGAAGCTCAGCCGCCCGCCGCTCGCGTGCACCGTGAGGTCGACCGAGCCGTCCCCGTCGAAGTCGCCGCACACCGGCTGGTCCGGCCAGTCGTTGCCGAACCGCGCCTGCCCGGGCACGACGAGTTTCACGCCCCGGTGGGTGAGCCCGCCCGGGCCGCCGAAGAGGATCTGCAGCGGCACCGGCGGCTGCCCCTGCCCGTCGAAGGGCGGATCCGTCGACACGACCAGATCGGTGAAGCCGTCCTTGTCCAGGTCGCAGCTCGCCTCGGAGTCGAACGCGGCGGGCGTCTCGCCCTCGGTCGGCGCCGCGTACTTCGTGGGGCGCAGCAACTGCCGCGCCCCGGGCACGAGTCCGTGACCCTTCTTCCCGTACACGACCCCGATCCCGGCGTCGTCCCCGAGCCCGTCGTGCACGAGGTCGTCGAGTACGAGGTCGGGGGCGCCGTCGCCGTTGAAGTCGTCCGGCACCTTGCTGCCGCGGCCGCGCGGGACGGGGAGTGCGGCGCCGGACTTGCCGGCCATGGCCACGGGGTGGTGCTTGGCGGCGGGCTTGTCGTCGCCGCCGCAGCCGGTGACGGCGGCGACCATGAGCAGGGCGCACCCCGCCGCGGCCCTGTGTATCGCGGCGCTGCGGCCGCCCCGTATGCCCACCATCGCCTCTGACCCCGCCCGCCTCATGCGCCACTTGACCCGTTCATGATGCCGTTGGGGTGAGGGAGGGGGTAGGGGCGGGTCCTGCCGGTTCGGTCACGGAGTGCGGCACCTGTCCGGTGAGCGACCCTCCTGTGTCCTGTGAACGCCCCTCCGCGTACGCCGAAGGGGCCGACCAGGTCTCCCCGGTCAGCCCCTTCGCGTACGTCGGTACGGAACTACGGAACCGCTACTTCACCGGCTCCGGCTCCGGTGCGTCCTCGGTCTCCTGCGAACCCGCCGGGTCGACCGGCGTCTTCACGGAGTCGAGGAGCAGCTGGGCCACGTCGACGACGGTGACGGACTCCTTGGCCTGGCCTTCGTTCTTCTTGCCGTTGACGGAGTCGGTGAGCATGACGAGGCAGAACGGGCAGGCGGTGGAGACGATGTCGGGGTTCAGCGACAGGGCCTCGTCGACGCGCTCGTTGTTGATGCGCTTGCCGATCCGCTCCTCCATCCACATCCGCGCGCCGCCGGCGCCGCAGCAGAAGCCGCGTTCCTTGTGGCGGTGCATCTCCTGCTGGCGCAGGCCCGGGACGGCGTCCATGATCTGCCGCGGGGGCGTGTAGACCTTGTTGTGACGGCCCAGGTAGCACGGGTCGTGGTAGGTGATCAGGCCCTCGACCGGGGTGACGGGGATGAGCTTGCCCTCGTCGATGAGGTGCTGGAGCAGCTGGGTGTGGTGGATCACTTCGTAATCGCCGCCGAGCTGCGGGTACTCGTTGCCGATGGTGTTGAGGCAGTGCGGGCAGGTCGCGACGATCTTCTTCGCGGACTTCGGCTTGGCGGACTCGGGGACGACCTTGCCGTCGTCGTCGAGTTCCTCGCCGAACGCCATGTTCAGGGCCATGACGTTCTCCTGGCCGAGCTGCTGGAACAGCGGCTCGTTGCCCAGGCGGCGCGCGGAGTCACCGGTGCACTTCTCGTCGCCGCCCATGATCGCGAACGTGACGCCCGCCATGTGCAGCAGCTCCGCGAAGGCCTTGGTGGTCTTCTTCGCGCGGTCCTCCAGGGAGCCGGCGCAGCCGACCCAGTAGAGGTACTCGACCTCGGTGAGGTCCTCGATGTCCTTGCCGACGACGGGGACCTCGAAGTCGAGTTCCTTGAGCCATTCCAGGCGCTGCTTCTTGGCCAGGCCCCAGGGGTTGCCCTTCTTCTCCAGGTTCTTGAGCATCGTGCCCGCCTCGGACGGGAACGCGGACTCGATCATCACCTGGTAGCGGCGCATGTCGACGATGTGGTCGATGTGCTCGATGTCGACCGGGCACTGCTCGACGCAGGCGCCGCAGGTGGTGCAGGACCACAGGACGTCCGGGTCGATGACGCCGTTCTCTTCGAGGGTGCCGATCAGCGGCCTCTCGGCCTCCGCGAGAGCCGCGGCCGGAACGTCCTTCAGCTGCTCTGCGGTCGCCTTCTCCTCGCCCTCCATCGACTTGCCGCCACCGGCGAGCAGGTAGGGGGCCTTGGCGTGCGCGTGGTCACGCAGCGACATGATCAGCAGCTTCGGCGAGAGCGGCTTGCCGGTGTTCCACGCGGGGCACTGCGACTGGCAGCGCCCGCACTCGGTGCAGGTGGAGAAGTCCAGCAGGCCCTTCCAGGAGAACTGCTCGACCTGGCTGACACCGAAGACGTCGTCCTCGCCCGGGTCCTCGAAGTCGATCTCCTTGCCGCCGCTGGTCATCGGCTGCAGCGCGCCCAGCGCCGTACCGCCGTCCGCCTCACGCTTGAACCAGATGTTCGGGAACGCGAGGAAGCGGTGCCAGGCGACACCCATGTCGGTCTTCAGGGCGACCGTGATCATCCAGATGAAGGAGGTCGCGATCTTCAGCCCGGCGAAGAAGTACGTGAGGTTCTGTAGCGTGGAGACGTCCATGCCGCGGAACCAGGAGACGACCGGGTACGAGATGAAGAACGAGGCCTCGTAGCTGTCCACATGGTGCTGGGCGCCCTCCAGGGCGTGCAGCGTGAAGATGCAGATGCCGACGATGAGGATGACGGCTTCGACGAAGTACGCCTGGCCGGTGTTGGATCCGGCGAAGCGGGACTTGCGGCCCGGCCGGTCCGGCCGGTTCAGCTGCCGGATGACGATCAGCGTCAGGATCCCGAGGGCCGTCATCGTGCCGAGGAACTCGACGAAGACGTTGTACGGGGCCCATTCACCGATGATCGGGAGCAGCCAGTCGGCCTGGAAGAGCTGGCCGATGGCGTTCACGATCGTCAGCAGCAGCGAGAAGAAGCCCACCGCCACGAACCAGTGCGCCACACCGACGATGCCCCAGCGGTTCATCCGGGTGTGGCCGAGGAACTCCTTGGCCACCGTCACGGTGCGCTGTACGGGTTCGTCGGTGCGGGTGCCGGCGGGGACGTTCTGGCCGAGCCGCATGAAGCGGTAGATCTGCGCGATGGCTCGGACGAACAGTGCGACGCCGACCACGATCAGGACCAGCGACACGATGATCGCGGCGAGTTGCATTCGGGGGCTCCTCGGGCCTGCGAGGGTGGATATTCAGCGATTACTAAGCGGTAACTTATTTCAGTCCATGCTGAGACTACCCACTTGTGTGGCCGCACTGTAGCCAGCAGGGCGGTGATCTGCGTCGCTGAGGCAACCCTCGGTCGACAGCGAAAGCAGATCGTGTTATTCACCCCATATTGCGACATAAGCGACTAGCTTATGAAGGTCTCCGGCCGGGCGTGCCCCTCCGGTGTCACCCCGATACCGCAAACCGAGCTGACGGGACGTCCGCCGTGTCCTACGGGATCGCCGCCGCCGCGACCGCCCTGCTGGTGGCCTCCGCCCTCACCGCCCTGCTGCGTCTCGTCGCCCTGCGCACCGGATTCACCGTCCGGCGGATCGGCCGCACGGGACGGCGGACGCCGCGCCTGGGAGGTGCCGCCGTCGCCACGGTGACGGCCGCCGTCACCACCGTCGGAGCTTCGACCGGACTCGCCCCGCTCGGCTCCGGCATGCTCACGCTGCTGATCGCGGCCGGGGTCGTGGCCGCGCTCGGGTTCCTCGGCGATGTGCGCCCGGTGGGGGCGCGGGCCCGCGTCGTCGTCGAGGCGGGGGCGGCGACCCTCGTCGTGCACGACGCTCAACTCGGCTTTCTCGTCGGCGCGTTGGCCGTCCTGTGGATCGTCTTCGTCACCAACGCCTGCCGGTTCATCGACACCTCGGACGGGGTGCTCGGCACCGTCGCCGTCGTGACCGCGCTCGGTCTGAGCGCCTGCGCCGCCGCCGGAGGGCTCGGCCCGCTCGCCGCGATCCTCGGGGTGCTCGCGGCGGCGCTCACCGGGTTCCTCATGCACAACTGGTACCCCGCTCGCATGCACCTCGGGGGCTGCGGGTCCCTGTTCACGGGCTTCCTCCTGGCATCCGCTGCGGTCCTGGTGAACGCGGGGCACGAGGCGCTCCCCGGCGCGGGCTCGCTGTTCGCCGTGACGGTCGTGGTGACCGCGGACGCGGCCCTGGTGGCGGTGTCGCGGCGGCGCGCGGGGCGGCCTCTGTTCCAGGGCGGCGCGGACCACATCGCCCACCGGCTCCGCCGGCTCGGCCTCACCCCGACGGGCGTGGCGGTGGTGCTCGGTGCCGCGTCGCTGGCCGGTGCGGTGACCGCGCTCCTGCTGCACGACGGGACGCTGGGCCCGCTGGCCGCGCTCTGGCCGGTCTGCGCGGCGGCCGGGTCGGTCGCCGCGCTGCTGCGGGTGCCGGTCTACGGGGTGCGGCGGCGCGGTCACCGGCCCGTACGGACCGCTGTGGTGGACGTCGCACGTTCGTGACGAAGGTTCTGGAGTAGGGGCTGACCTGCGCAGATGTCTCGGGTGCCCATAAGGGCCACATAAAAGTTGAGTCGGCTCGACTCAGCTCTGTTGACCGAACAGCGGTCGTCATGCATCCTTGAGCCAGATCCACTCAAGTAGTCATGCTGGAGGAATTGAAATGGCACGTGCGGTCGGCATCGACCTGGGCACGACTAACTCCGTCGTCAGCGTTCTCGAAGGCGGCGAGCCCACCGTCATCACCAACGCCGAGGGCGCCAGGACCACGCCGTCCGTCGTCGCCTTCGCCAAGAACGGTGAGGTGCTCGTCGGAGAGGTCGCGAAGCGCCAGGCGGTCACCAACGTCGACAGGACGATCCGTTCGGTCAAGCGCCACATGGGCACTGACTGGAAGATCGAGATCGACGGCAAGAGCTTCAACCCGCAGCAGATGAGCGCCTTCATCCTGCAGAAGCTGAAGCGCGACGCCGAGGCGTACCTGGGAGAGAAGGTCGCGGACGCGGTCATCACCGTCCCGGCGTACTTCAACGACTCCGAGCGCCAGGCGACGAAGGAGGCCGGCGAGATCGCCGGTCTGAACGTCCTGCGCATCGTCAACGAGCCGACGGCCGCCGCCCTGGCCTACGGTCTCGACAAGGACGACCAGACCATTCTCGTCTTCGACCTCGGTGGCGGCACCTTCGACGTGTCGCTCCTCGAGATCGGCGACGGCGTCGTCGAGGTGAAGGCCACGAACGGCGACAACCACCTCGGTGGTGACGACTGGGACCAGCGCGTCGTCGACTACCTGGTCAAGCAGTTCAACAACGGCCACGGCGTGGACCTCTCCAAGGACAAGATGGCGCTCCAGCGCCTGCGCGAGGCCGCCGAGAAGGCGAAGATCGAGCTCTCGTCCTCGACCGAGACCACGATCAACCTGCCCTACATCACGGCGTCCGCCGAGGGCCCGCTGCACCTGGACGAGAAGCTCACGCGCGCCCAGTTCCAGCAGCTCACGTCCGACCTCCTGGAGCGCTGCAAGACGCCGTTCCACAACGTCATCAAGGACGCGGGCATCCAGCTCTCCGAGATCGACCACGTCGTTCTCGTCGGTGGCTCGACCCGTATGCCCGCCGTCGCGGAGCTCGTCAAGGAGCTGACCGGCGGCCAGGACGCCAACAAGGGCGTGAACCCGGACGAGGTCGTCGCCATCGGCGCCGCCCTGCAGGCCGGTGTCCTCAAGGGTGAGGTCAAGGACGTCCTGCTCCTCGACGTGACCCCGCTGTCCCTCGGCATCGAGACCAAGGGAGGGATCATGACGAAGCTCATCGAGCGCAACACCACGATCCCGACCAAGCGTTCCGAGATCTTCACGACGGCCGAGGACAACCAGCCGTCCGTGCAGATCCAGGTCTACCAGGGCGAGCGCGAGATCGCGGCGTACAACAAGAAGCTCGGCATGTTCGAGCTCACCGGTCTGCCGCCGGCCCCGCGTGGTGTCCCGCAGATCGAGGTCGCCTTCGACATCGACGCCAACGGCATCATGCACGTGACCGCGAAGGACCTGGGCACGGGCAAGGAGCAGAAGATGACCGTCACCGGCGGCTCCTCGCTGCCGAAGGACGAGGTCGACCGGATGCGCCAGGAGGCCGAGCAGTACGCGGACGAGGACCACCGTCGCCGCGAGGCCGCCGAGACCCGCAACCAGGGCGAGCAGCTCGTCTACCAGACGGAGAAGTTCCTCAAGGACAACGAGGACAAGGTCCCCGGCGAGGTCAAGACCGAGGTCGAGGAGTCGCTCACCGAGCTGAAGGAGAAGCTCAAGGGCGAGGACACCGCCGAGATCCGCACCGCCACCGAGAAGGTCGCCGCCGTCTCGCAGAAGCTGGGCCAGGCCATGTACGCCGACGCCCAGGGCGCGCAGGCCGCCGGCGGTCCCGAGGCCGGTGCCCCGGGCGACGGCCAGAAGGCCGCTGACGACGACGTCGTCGACGCCGAGATCGTCGACGAGGACCGCAAGGACGGTGCCGCGTGACGGAGGAGACCCCGGGCTTCAGCGAGAGCGACGAGCCTGACGTCCCTTCCGGCGCCACCCCCGACGACGCCGAGCCGAAGGCCGCTCCCTCGCCCGACAAGGGTGAGGGGGCGGCCCCGGCCGGGGACGCAGCAGCATCGGCAGGAGCCGCTTCGTCGGTTCAGAACGTAGGCCTGACGGCTCAGCTGGACCAGGTACGCATGGCGCTCGGTGAGCGCACGGCGGACCTCCAGCGGCTCCAGGCCGAGTACCAGAACTACCGTCGCCGGGTGGAGCGGGACCGGGTCACGGTCAAGGAGATCGCGGTCGCGGGCCTCCTGGCCGAGCTCCTGCCCGTACTCGACGACATCGGCCGTGCCCGTGAGCACGGCGAGCTGGTCGGCGGCTTCAAGTCGGTCGCCGAGTCGCTCGAGATGGTCGCCGCCAAGATGGGGCTCCAGCAGTTCGGCAAGGAGGGCGAGCCCTTCGACCCGACGATCCACGAGGCCCTGATGCACTCGTACGCGCCGGACGTCACCGAGACGACCTGCGTCGCGATCCTGCAGCCGGGCTACCGGATCGGCGAGCGCACCATCCGCCCCGCGCGGGTGGCGGTGGCCGAGCCGCAGCCCGGGGCCCAGCCGGCCAAGGGCGAGTCCTCCAAGGGCGGGGAATCGGCTGCCGCCGACGACAAGGAGAGCGGTGGCCCGGACGAGGGCTGACGTCAGTAAGCAGCGAGAGGAGGGACGTCGAGGATGAGCACGAAGGACTTCATCGAGAAGGACTACTACAAGGTCCTCGGCGTCCCCAAGGACGCCACCGACGCCGAGATCAAGAAGGCGTACCGCAAGCTCGCCCGTGAGAACCACCCCGACGCCAACAAGGGCAACCTCAAGGCGGAGGAGCGCTTCAAGGAGATCTCCGAGGCGAACGACGTCCTCGGTGACCCCAAGAAGCGCAAGGAGTACGACGAGGCGCGCGCCCTGTTCGGCAACGGCGGATTCCGTCCGGGGCCGGGCGGGGCGGGCGGCGGCACCTTCAACTTCGACCTGGGCGACCTCTTCGGAGGCAACCCCCAGGGCGGTACGGCAGGAGGTGCCGGCGGGTTCGGCGGCGGACTCGGGGACGTCTTCGGCGGCCTGTTCAACCGGGGCGGCGCGGGCACCGGCACGCGCACGCAGCCGCGCCGCGGCCAGGACATCGAGTCCGAGGTCACCCTCAGTTTCACCGAGGCGGTCGACGGGGCGACGGTGCCGCTGCGCATGTCGTCGCAGGCGCCCTGCAAGGCCTGTTCCGGCACCGGCGACAAGAACGGCACACCGCGCGTGTGCCCGACCTGCGTCGGCACGGGCCAGGTCTCGCGCGGCGGAGGCGGCGGTTTCTCGCTGACCGACCCGTGCGTGGACTGCAAGGGCCGCGGCCTGATCGCGGAGACACCCTGTGAGGTCTGCAAGGGCTCGGGCCGTGCGAAGTCCTCCCGGACGATGCAGGTCCGCATCCCGGCGGGCGTCTCGGACAACCAGCGCATCCGGCTGCGCGGCAAGGGCGCACCGGGCGAGCGCGGCGGCCCCGCGGGCGACCTGTACGTGGTCGTGCACGTGGACTCCCACCCGGTCTTCGGCCGCAAGGGCGACAACCTCACGGTCACGGTCCCGGTCAGCTACCCGGAGGCCGCGCTCGGGGGCGAGGTCAAGGTCCCCACGCTCGGCGGGCCCCCGGTCACGCTCAAGCTGCCCCCGGGCACGCCGAACGGGCGGACGATGCGGGCCCGCGGCAAGGGCGCTGTCCGCAAGGACGGCACGCGTGGCGATCTGCTCGTCACGGTGGAGGTCTCGGTCCCCACGGATCTGACCGACACCGCGAAGGACGCCCTCGAGGCGTACCGAAAGGCGACTGCGGACACCGATCCGCGGGCAGAACTGTTCCAGGCCGCGAAGGGAGCATGAGCGTATGGACGGCCGTCGACGACAGAGTTCCTTTGTTGGCAGGGCCTATGAGCTGACCGACGAGACTCCGGTCTATGTCATCTCGGTGGCCGCCCAGCTCAGCGGGCTGCATCCGCAGACCCTGCGCCAGTACGACCGTCTCGGCCTGGTCTCCCCGGACCGCACGGCGGGCCGCGGCCGGCGCTACTCGGCCCGTGACATCGAGCTGCTCCGCCAGGTGCAGCAGTTGTCGCAGGACGAGGGCATCAATCTCGCGGGTATCAAGCGCATCATCGAACTGGAGAACCAGGTCGCGGCGCTTCAGCAGCGGGTCGCGGAACTCTCGACGGCGGTCGAGGGCGCCGCGGCGGCGATGCAGCAGCGCGAGGCGGCCGTGCACGCCTCCTACCGGCGGGACCTGGTCCCGTACCAGGAGGTCCAGCAGACGAGCGCGCTGGTGGTGTGGCGGCCCAAGCGGTCGTCCGAGTAGCGCGGACAAGCGGGTGTGAAGCCGGTGTGAAAGGGGCCGGGAGGTGAGAACCTCCCGGCCCCTTTCGTGTGCGCCGTCGTATGCGCTCTCCCGTGCGTCTTCGGGTGCGCACGGGCTGGTCAGAGCTGGTGAAGACGGCACGGAGGTCATGTGTTCGAACAGTGAGTTTGCTCACCGGGTGGGCCGGTGCGGCGGGGGTGCGAGAGCCGGGACTGGTGCGGCTACTGGAGTTACCCCGAGTACGGGCGAGTTCACCTCCGGAACGCACGGACCCGATCACGAGTCGTTACGGATTCACCTCTTGACGCTGCGATTCAGGCCGAGTTGGCTTCCAGCCACCTCGGCCGCAACGACGCGGTCACTTCAGGGAGGTATGGAAAGTGAATCCGCGTACGAAGCGCGCCGCATTCGTCGGCGTGGCGTCCGCCATGGCAGTGGCCCTCACCGGGTGCGGGAGCAACTGGCTCGAGCCGGACAACGACTCCGCGGGCAAGGCGTCCGCCCGGCAGAACCAGGACCTGAAGATCGGCGTCCTCCTGCCGGAGAAGGAGACCGCGCGCTACGAGAAGTTCGACTATCCGCACATCAAGAAGGAGGTCGAGGACCTCACCGGCGGCAAGGGCCGGGTCCTCTACGCCAACGCGGAACAGAACGCGAAGCGCCAGGAGAGACAGGTCGACCAGATGATCGCCGACCGGGTCGACGTACTGATCCTGGACGCGGTCGACTCCAAGTCCATCGCGGGATCGGTCAAGAAGGCCAAGGACGCGGGCATCCCCGTCATCGCCTACGACCGCCTGGCCGAGGGCCCCGTCGACGGCTATGTGTCGTTCGACAGCGACCAGGTCGGCCATGTGCAGGGCATGGCGCTTCTCAAGGCCCTGGGCAGCAAGGCGTCCAAGAACAGCCGGATCGTCATGATGAACGGCTCGGTCACCGACCCGAACGCCGCGCTCTACAAGGACGGCGCCCTGGCCGAGCTCAAGGACCAGGTGACGATCTCGAAGTCGTACGACACCAAGGACTGGAAGCCGGAGAACGCGCGGACCAACATGGCGGCCGCGATCCAGGCCGTCGGCGCGCAGAACATCGCCGGTGTCTACTCCGCGAACGACGGCATGGCCGGCGGCATCATCACCGCCCTCAAGGCCGCCGGTGTCACCGACCTCCCGCCGGTGACCGGCCAGGACGCCGAACTCGCCGCCGTCCAGCGCATCGTGTCGGGCGACCAGTACATGACGGTCTACAAGCCGTATCCCGAAGAGGCCTCCACCGCCGCGCAGATGGCTGTCCTCTTCGCGCAGCAGCGCGACATCGAGTTCAACGCGCTCGCAAAGGACCGCGTCGACAGCCCCACGACCCCGAACGTGCCGTCGCTCCTGGTCCAGGTCGTCCCGATGACGCAGAGCAACATCAAGTCGACGGTGGTCAAGGACGGGATCTACAAGGTCGGGGACATCTGCACGGCGAAGTACAGGGCGGACTGCGCGCGCATCGGGCTGAAGTAGGCCGGCGGACGGCACGGCGCCCCTCGGCCCGGGGCGCCGTGCCGGATCAGCTGCCGGAGATCGTGAACTCGGCCGTGTTGTCGGCCGGGCGAGGGCCGAAGGCCGAGATGCGCAGATCCGGGTTGTCGTGCCGCGTCGCGACCTAACCCTTCGCGCCGCCGTCGACGACGCGGTCGACGCGCAGCGTGAAGTCGAACGTCGAACGGGCCTTCTCCCAGAGCAGGATCGGCGTCCGGCACGTGTCCAGAGCAGGATCGGCGCCCGGCACGTGTACGGCCGGGGCCTGCCTCGCCGCAGCCGGCGGGCTTGCCGGTGACGGTCGTGCCCTCCGGGGTTCTGCGACCTGGTCTTCTCCCTGTGCCGAGGTGCGGGCGGACGGGAGTTGGGCCGGCGGGGGTGGGGGTTGGCTGTACGGAGATCCACTTCGCACGTTCGCGGGCCGCCGGATTCTTTCGCGAAGGTCAGCGGTCCTGTTCCAGCATCCCGGACTGGCCGATGAGATAGCCCAGTTGGGCCCGGCTGTCGCTGCCGAGCGTGCTGGCGAGCTTGGCGATGTGGACGCGGACGGTGCGGATGTTCATGCCGAGGCGTTCGGCGATGACGGCGTCCGTGTGGCCCTCGATGAGGAGGGCGGCGATGGTGAGCTGGCGGGAGGTGACGCCGTCCTTCGCCGGGGGCTGCTGCGCGGCTACGGGGAACATCGGCGTGGCCAGCCGCCACAGCCGCTCGAACGTCGTCACGAGGTAGGAGATGAGGGCGGGGTGGCGTATCTCCAGGGCCACGGTGCGGTCCGTGTTGGCCGGGATGAACGCGACGGTCCGGTCGAGCAGGACGAGGCGCTCGGTGACCTCGTCGAGGGTGCGGACCGCCACGTCGCCGCGCAGCTGTTCGTAGTGGGCCAGCACGGCGGGGGAATGCCGCGAGGTGTGCTGGTAGAGGGTGCGCATCCGGCATCCCCTGGCGAGCAGTTCCTGCTCGATCGGGCGGGCCGCGGCAAGCCCGGCGGGAGGGCGCCCGCCCCCGGGCTGGATGGTGAGGAGCTCCTGGGTGGCGACCGCGCTGGCCTCGCCGATGGCGTCGTTGATCCGCTGGAACCCCAACAGCACATGGATCATCGGTGAGTTCTGAAAGGACGCCCGCTCGGCGTCGAGCGCCATGAGCGGTGCGAACGCCTTGGCCAGTTTCGCCTCCCGGTGCCGCTGGTGCGCGATCTCGTCCTCGATGCCCCCCAGCAGTCCCGGCAGGGCCACGGAGGGCGGCACGGGGCGCTGCCACCGGGAGTCGTCCGGATCCGCGCGCAGCAGCCCGAAGTCGATGAGGCACGGCACGGCCGCGGCGTCCTCGTCCTTCACGCGGCCCTCGCGCAGGGCCCGGGAGTAGAGCGCCGTACCGGCGGCGCACAACTCCTCGGCTCCGTGAGTGTGGGCCTCGGCGGTCACGTGTGGCTCTCCTCGGTCGACATTCAGTGATCCTGGTCGAGGATTCCCGACTGCGCTATCAGAAAGCCGAGTTGCGCGCGGCTTCCGCTGCCCAGCGCGGCCGCGAGCTTGGCGATGTGGGCTCTGCAGGTGCGTACGTTCATGCCCAGGCGGCGGGCGATGGCCTCGTCCACGTGGCCTTCGATCAGCAGCTTGGCGATCGACCGCTGGACCCCGGTGATGCCGTCGGTCGGGGGCGCGTAGGGGGTCTCCTCCAGGAGGGGGACCGCGCGGCGCCACAGTTGCTCGAAGACCTTGGCCAGGTATTCGACGAGGCCGGGATGGCGCAGTTCCAGGGCGACCGGATGGTCTCCGGGGACCGGTATGAACGCCACGGTCCGGTCGAAGACCATCAGCCGTTCTATGAGTTCCTCGAGGGTGCGTATCTCCACGTTGCCCTTGGCCATGTGCTCGGCGTACACGAGAGTTCCCTGGCTGTGCCGGGCCGTGTGCTGGTAGAGCGTGCGCATGGTGATGCCGCGCGCGATGACCGCCTGGCCCCGCTCGAGTGCCTCCGTCAGGGAGTGCTCGCTGCGCCCGCCGCCGGGCTGGACCGTGAGGATCTCGGACTGGCACTCGGCGATGGCGAGTTCGATGGCCGAATTGATCCTGTTGATTCCTTCGAGCACGGTGACGGCGTGCGTGGTGGGCAGATCCTGCGCACTGATGGCCATGAATGGCTCGAAGTAATCGGTCAGTTCGACCGCCAGGCTTCTCCGCTCCTGGATTTCCCGTTCGATGGGGTGGAGGCGCTGTGCCAGGGCGGCGGCGGGCGGAACCGGGCGGAGCCAGCCGGCGTCATCCGGGTCTGGGTGGAGAAGGGCGAAATCCATCAGGCAGGGAGCGGCCGTCACTTCGCTTCGGGCGATGCGTCCGGAACGCAGAGCGCTGGCGTACAACCGCCTGCCCTCGTCGCACAGTTCAGTCGTGGCATGAGGATGTGTCCGATGTGTGTCATTCGTGGCCATAGATCCACCCCCCAGGGTCCTGAACGTGCAGGAACATGATGCATCGATCCTGTGGTGTTTGGATGGCCGAATGAGCCATCGTCTAGTGAGTCGGGGGAGAGAAGCCATGGAAGTGAGGACGAAGCCCACTATGTGCAAGAAAATGCTTCGCTCGGTGATGGCTGTTGCCTTCTCCGCCGGTTTGGCTTTCGGTGTGCTCAGCACCCAGGACCTCTCCTGGAGTGGCACACCCGCCACTCACGCGTCCGCCGGCAAGAACATCGCGCCTCCGGATCTTTCCTGGAGTGTCGCTCCTGTGGACGCGGCCGCATGACCACTCCGCCCGACGACAGAACATTTCGCCGTGAGATGGCGACCGCCTACCGTTCCGGGTGGCATTTCATCGACCTCGCCACGGCGATTCCCCATCGCGGCGATTCGTTGATGGTCACCCTGTTCGGCGAGCCGATCGTCGTCGTGCGGGACGAGTACGACGACGAGGAGATCCGGGCCTACCGGTGTCTTCGCCGCCCTCGGGGCGCCCCGCAGCCCGTGCGGTGCGCCGTCAGATACGGAATGGTCTTCGTCAACCTCGACCAGCGTGACCACCAGCTGGTCCGGGAGGCGGGACCGGAAGTTCCGCGTACCACCTCAGCCACCCCCCGCAGTGCCTGACGCGATTCCCCCGTCGTTGTAGATCGCGCAGGTGCTTCCCCCCGCAGCGGCGCCACCGTGGACCTGAACACGGTGGCGCCGCTGCAGCTTTGTGCGGCCGTCACGACGGTGACCCGTTGCCCGTCGCCCGCGTCAGCGTGATCTCGATGGCGACCCGGTTCGGGTTCGGCGCGGGCACGCGCTCGTAGCGCTCCGCGTACCGGCGTACCGCCTCCGCGACGCGGTCCGGCTCCGTGCGGACCACCGCGAGCCCTTCGAGGGTCGCCCAGCGCCGGCCGTCGACCTGGCAGACCGCGACCCGGGCCCCGCCCTCCTCCGCCGCGGACCCCGCGAGCACGTGCGACACCTTCGCGCTCGCCTTGTTCGCGATCACCCGCGCGAGACCCGCCTCGGGGTCGTACGTGACGCCGACCGGCACGACGTGCGGGGTGCCGTCGGGGCGCAGGGTCGTCAGCGTGCACAGGTGCCGTTCCCGCCAGAAGCCGAGAAAGGTCGGGTCGGGGTTCAGGGGGTCGTTCCGCTTGGCCATGCTCCGGAAGATATCCCCGTTCCAGGACATATCCCGCCCCGGGATACCCGGCTCGCACCCTTGAGTGGAATCGACTCAACTTTGTGTATGCTTTCAGGGTCAGTGTGCTGGAGAGTCGGACGCCAGGAGGAGAGTGCGCACGTGGACGCCGAGCTGACCAACCGGAGCCGGGACGCGATCAACGCGGCCACCAGTCGGGCCGTGTCCGGAGGGCACGCGGATCTGACCCCGGCGCATCTGCTTCTGGCACTCCTCGAGGGTCAGGACAACGAGAACATCACGGACCTGCTGACGGCCGTGGAGGCCGATCAGGCCGCCGTGCGGTCCGGGGCCGAGCGCGTCCTCGGCGCGCTGCCCAGCGTGACCGGTTCGACCGTCGCGCCGCCCGGACCCAACCGGGACCTGCTGGCGGTCATCGCCGACGCGGCGCAGCGTGCCAAGGAGCTCGGGGACGAGTACCTCTCCACCGAGCATCTGCTGATCGGCATCGCCGCGAAGGGCGGCACTGTCGCCGACGTACTGACGGAACAGGGGGCGAGCGCCAAGAAGCTGCTCGCCGCCTTCGAGAAGAACAGGGGAGGGCGCCGGGTGACCACACCCGACCCCGAGGGCCAGTACAAGGCCCTGGAGAAGTTCGGCACCGATTTCACCGCCGCCGCGCGCGAGGGCAGGCTCGACCCCGTCATCGGGCGCGACCAGGAGATCCGGCGTGTGGTGCAGGTGCTGTCCCGCCGTACGAAGAACAACCCCGTCCTGATCGGTGAGCCCGGCGTCGGCAAGACCGCCGTCGTCGAGGGGCTCGCCCAGCGCATCGTGAAGGGGGACGTGCCGGAGTCGCTCAAGGACAAGCGGCTCGTCTCGCTGGACCTGGGCGCGATGGTCGCCGGCGCGAAGTACCGCGGCGAGTTCGAGGAGCGCCTCAAGACCGTCCTCTCCGAGATCAAGGAGAGCGACGGGCAGGTCATCACGTTCATCGACGAGCTGCACACGGTCGTCGGGGCGGGCGCGGGCGGCGACTCGTCGATGGACGCGGGCAACATGCTGAAGCCGATGCTCGCGCGCGGCGAGCTGCGCATGGTGGGCGCGACCACGCTCGACGAGTACCGCGAGCGGATCGAGAAGGACCCGGCCCTGGAGCGCCGCTTCCAGCAGGTGCTGGTCGCCGAGCCGACCGTCGAGGACTCGATCGCGATCCTGCGCGGTCTGAAGGGCCGGTACGAGGCCCACCACAAGGTCCAGATCGCCGACAGCGCGCTCGTCGCCGCCGCGTCGCTCTCCGACCGGTACATCACCTCCCGCTTCCTGCCGGACAAGGCCATCGACCTCGTGGACGAGGCCGCGTCCCGGCTGCGCATGGAGATCGACTCGTCGCCCGTCGAGATCGACGAGCTCCAGCGCGCCGTCGACCGGCTGAAGATGGAGGAGCTGGCCCTCTCCAAGGAGACGGATCCGGCCAGCAAGCAGCGCCTGGAGAAGCTGCGGCGCGACCTCGCCGACAAGGAGGAGGAGCTGCGCGGCCTCACCGCCCGCTGGGAGAAGGAGAAGCAGTCCCTCAACCGCGTCGGTGAGCTGAAGGAGAAGCTCGACGAGCTGCGCGGCCAGGCCGAGCGCGCCCAGCGCGACGGCGACTTCGACACCGCCTCCAAGCTCCTCTACGGCGAGATCCCCACCCTGGAGAGGGACTTGGAGGCCGCCACGGAGGAAGAGGAGGAGGCGTCCAAGGCCGACACGATGGTCAAGGACGAGGTCGGCCCGGACGACATCGCGGACGTGGTGGCGGCCTGGACCGGTATCCCGGCCGGGCGGCTCCTGGAGGGCGAGACGCAGAAGCTGCTGCGCATGGAGGACGAGCTCGGCAAGCGCCTGATCGGGCAGACCGAGGCCGTACGGGCGGTGTCCGACGCCGTGCGCCGCACCCGGGCCGGGATCGCCGACCCCGACCGGCCGACCGGATCCTTCCTGTTCCTCGGCCCGACCGGCGTCGGCAAGACCGAACTGGCCAAGGCGCTCGCCGACTTCCTGTTCGACGACGAGCGGGCCATGATCCGCATCGACATGAGCGAGTACGGCGAGAAGCACTCCGTGGCGCGTCTCGTCGGCGCCCCTCCCGGCTACGTCGGGTACGAGGAGGGCGGTCAGCTCACCGAGGCGGTGCGCAGGCGCCCGTACAGCGTCGTCCTGCTCGACGAGGTCGAGAAGGCGCACCCGGAGGTCTTCGACGTCCTGCTCCAGGTGCTCGACGACGGCCGCCTGACGGACGGCCAGGGCCGCACGGTCGACTTCCGCAACACGATCCTCGTGCTCACCTCGAACCTCGGCAGTCAGTTCTTGAGCGGACACAGCCTCGTGGAGCCGACGACGAGTGAGGAGCAGAAGAAGCAGCAGGTCCTGGAGGTCGTACGGGCTTCGTTCAAGCCCGAGTTCCTCAACCGGCTCGACGACCTCGTCGTCTTCTCCGCGCTGAACAGGGAGGAGCTGGAGCGGATCGCGAAGCTGCAGATCGGCCGGCTCGCGAAGCGGCTCGCCGAGCGGCGGCTCACGCTGGACGTCTCCGACGCCGCACTGGCCTGGCTCGCCGACGAGGGCAACGACCCCGCGTACGGCGCGCGGCCGCTGCGCCGCCTCGTGCAGACGGCGATCGGCGACCGGCTCGCGAAGGAGATCCTGTCCGGCGAGGTCACCGACGGCGACACGGTCCGCGTGGACGCTTTCGGCGACGGTCTGATCGTGGGCCGGGCCACCGGAAAGACGCTGTAACGCGCGGCGAACGCCGATGCCGCGCCGGGTCGTGGCCCTGCCGCTCGGGAAGACGAGCGGCAGGACCACTGCTCTGTGGGGGTGATCCGGTCACGCCGGGCGGGAACTCGGTCCGATCCAACCGCTTGGGGGTTGTCACTTCGCACCCGGCATGGGGGAGGATGGCGGAATCCGTACGAAGGGACCAAGCACGTGAGCATCGACCCGTCCTCGATTCCGAATTTCGGGGGACAGCCCCAGCAGCCGCAGGGCTCAGGACCGGCGGGCCCCGTCGTCCCCGACCAGGACCTCGTCAAGCAGCTCCTCGAGCAGATGGAGCTCAAGTACGTCCTCGACGAAGAGGGTGACCTCGCGGCTCCGTGGGAGGAGTTCCGCACGTACTTCATGTTCCGCGGCGAGGACGACCAGCAGGTCTTCTCGGTGCGGACGTTCTACGACCGCCCGCACGACCTCGAGACCAAGCCGGCGCTCCTCGAGACCATCGACGACTGGAACCGCCGCACCCTGTGGCCCAAGGTCTACAGCCACACCCACGACGACGGCACGGTCCGCCTCATCGGTGAGGCGCAGATGCTCATCGGCACGGGTGTCAGCCTGGAGCACTTCGTGTCGTCGACGGTCAGCTGGGTGCGCGCCGCCATCGAGTTCGACCGCTGGCTGGTCGAGCAGCTCGGCCTGGAGCAGGCCGTGGACTCCGCCGCCGACGACGAGAAGCCGTCCGACGACGAGTAGGCACGTCGGCGACCGATCACAGGGGCCTGTGCGCGAACGCGACCAGATACGTCCCGTAGGCAAGTGAGAGCCCGGCCAGGGCGCCCGTCACCAGAAGGGCGCTGCGTGGCCGGGCTTTCGCCGTTCGCGCCAGCGCGAGGGCCAGCGGCAGCAGCAGCGGGAACGCGGGCAGCAGGAAGCGCGGCTTGGACGGGAAGAAGCCGGCGCCGCCGAGCGCGATGAGCAGGAGTACGCCGCTGTAGACGATGAGCGGCAGCGGGGCGGCCCGCTCGGCGATGAGCAGCGCGAACAGCAGCACCGCGGCGGCGACGATCACGAGCGTCACGGGGTAGACGAAGCGGTCGCCCCGGAGCAGCAGATGCCGTACGACGCGCAGCGCGCCGACGCCGTAGTCGAAGCGCGAGCCCCAGTCCCGCTGCACGGCGAAGTAGCCGCCGAGTGGGTCGCCTTTTTGGACGCCGACCCACAGGACGTAGCCGGTCCAGCCGAGCGGGGCGATCGCGGCGCCTGTCCACAGCCTGTGGGAAACGTTTCTGCCGCGCTTGTGGATCACCTCGTACGCCGCCGTGACGAGGACCGCGGCGGCGACCGCGAAGCCGTTGGGGCGGGACACCCCGGCCAGCGAGGCGAGCGTGCCCGCCCAGATCCACCGGCCGGTCAGCACCGCGTACAGGGACCAGGCGGCGAAGGCGGTGAGCAGCGGCTCGGTGTACGCCATCGTGAGGATCACGGAGTGCGGCAGCAGCCCCCACAGCAGGACCAGGAAGACGGCGACGGGCCGCGAGTGCAGGCGCACCCCGATCGCGTAGATCCCGGCCGCCGCGGCCAGGGACGCGGTCCAGGCGATGAGCATCCCCGTGGCGCCGCCGCTGAGCGGGAGCACGGTCCCCACCGCGCGGACCAGGCCGGGATAGAGCGGGAAGAACGCGAGGTCGTTGAAGATGATGCCGGGTTTGTAGTGGACGGAGCGGCCGTATCCGTTCGCGGCGATCCTGAGGTACCAGAGCGAGTCCCAGGACCGGCCGAGCAGGGCGCCGGAACTCTTTCCGGTCAGCGGGGCGGCGACCGCCATCGCGACGACACCGGCGAGCCGGACCGCGGCGAACAGAGCGAGTGTGGTGAGCAGGGGAGCGGCGGCCCTGAGTCGGGCCGAGCGGGAACGTGGTCCGGCGCCGGGCTCCGAGACGGGGACGGTGGCGGAGGCCGGGCCGAGTTGCTGCTGGGTCACATCTCCGCACCCTGCTGGCACCTCGCGGGGCGCGCGAGCCGGGAGGGTCCGCACGGGTGTGAACGGGGGACGGTCGGCGCGGCTGCGTGACAAGAGGCGCCGGGAAGTCCATGTCGGACCGTCAGGAACCTTGTCCCGGGAACGAGAGGGGAACCGTGTCCGCGACCGGGGCGGGAACACGCGTCTTCAGAACGCATCAATTGCCCCACGGGACACCCCAGTTGAGTGGCCGGTCAACTGCGTGTCGCGGCACCGGATGCCGCCTGCCCCGGCCATGAATCGAACAATTCAAGCCTTGATGGCCACCGGAGCCCCTTTCGGCGCGGCTGACCACGGGCCACTATGGGAAGGAGGTGGGTCTGCGCCGCGGGGCCGCGAGCGGGAGCCGACAGGGGGAAGTTTGACGTGAGGACTTCTACGACTGACATCGAGACCGGACTTGTCGATCTCAGCCGTTGGGGCCTCCAGGAGGCCATGGCACTGAGGGACCCGCTGGTGGCGGAGGCGCAGAACGCGCTGCTCGAACATCTGACGGAGGACGCCGTCGGGCAGGTCGTGGGCGGAGGTCAGGACAACCCCTACCTCAGTGCGAGACGGCACAGCGGCACGGCGCCTCAGGAGCCACGGCACGAACACGGGCCGCCCGTGCGGTCCGGCCCGGCATCCCCATGCGACGGACCCGACGCACCCGACCGGCCTGCCCTGCCGTGCTGACACGGCACCACGTGCCGGTCGCCGACCTGGAGGCCATCGCCGCCGGCCGCATCAGCGAACCCACCGGGACCCGTGTCGCGGCGGCGGAACGCAGCCGCCGCATGCTCATGCTGCGGGCCCTGGCCGCCGCGGAGGCGGATCGCGGGACGGGCGAGGGCGAAGGGCCCCTGCCCCCGCTGGCGCACGCCTTCGAGCTGCTGGCCCGCGCGGAGGCCCTCGATCCGCGGGCCGTGGCGGGTGTGCTCGGGCACCCGCCGGTCGGCGTCTGGGCGGTCCGCCTACTGGGGCGCCTGCGGGGCGGAGCCGATCCCCGGCCCGACGAACCCTCGTTGTGGCGTGAGGCGGGCTACGCGCACGCGCTCGCCGCGGCGGCCGCGCTGCGGGCGGGACTTCCCGCGCGCGTCCGCCTGCCCGCCCGCGCGGGCAGGGTGACCCTGCCGACGGTGGGGCACGCCGTACTGGACGACGCTCCCGGCGGCCACGACGTCGCCACGCTGGAGACGGACGGGCGCGGCACCGCCCGCGTCACGCTCGGCCCGCACGTTCTCGAACTGCCCGCCGCGCCGCATCTGCCCGCCCCCGGCTGGCACCCCGCGCGCCTGCTGGGCTGGACCCCGCGCGAGCCGGGCCCCGGAGTGCTCCTGGACGATGCCGACCCCTACCGCGACTTCCGGTCCCCCTGGCTGCCCCCGGCCCCGCTCACGGACGGAGAGTCGGACACCTGGCAGCGGCATCTGCACGACGCGGCGCGCCTACTGGGGGCCCGGCACCCGGACGCGGCCCGCGCGGTACCGCTCGTACTGAGCTCGCTCGTGCCCCTGCCGGGCATGCCCCGCTTCCGTACCTCCAGCGCCTCGTACGCCGAGGCGTTCGGCAGCGCGCTGGTCTCCCTGCCGCGCGACGCCGTCGACTTCGCGGTCACGCTCGTCCACGAATCACGGCACTCCGTGCTCAACGGTCTGAGCCACCAGATCCAGCTCGTCGACCGGGCCACGGGCGGACCCCACGCGGACACCCTGCTCTACGCGCCGTGGCGCACCGACCCGCGCCCTCCGTGGGGCCTGCTGCACGGCACGTACGCGTTCACCGGCGTCGCCGACTTCTGGCGCGCCGAACGGCACGCCCTGACCGGCCCCCGTGCCGTCCTCGCGCACTTCGAGTTCGCGGTGTGGCGCGAGGCGGTGGCCATTGCCCTGCGCACGCTGGCCGCCCAGCCCGGGCTCACCCCGTGGGGCCGCCGATTCGTCGACGGGATGGCGCGCCAGGCCGCCCCGTGGGCCGACGACGACGTACCGGTCGAGGCCCTCGCCCTGGCGGAGGCCGAACTCGCCGATCTGCGGGGCACGTGGTGCAGCCACAACCTCGCGCCCGACCCCGCCGCCACCCGCCTGCTCATCGACCGTCGGCTCGGCGGCGGTCCCGGAGACGAGGCGACCGCCCCGCCGTCCCGGCTGCGCGCGGACGCGCCGCCGCGGCTGCCGGAACTCCGTTGTGAACTGAGGCGGTTGCACCTCGCCGACGCAGGAACGTTCACCCCGGACACCCTTGCGCGGCTCTCCGGCGTCGAACGGTCTCCCGACCTCCTCGAAGCGGACATGTGCCTCCTGCGCGGCGGGCCGGCGAACGCGGCGCGCGCGGTGGATCGCTACCGCGCCGTCCTGACATGCGCCCCCGGCACCCGCCCGGCCTGGGTCGGCCTCGGTCTCGCCCTGGAGGCGTCCGGCGAGGGCGCCCCCGCCGCGGCCCTGCTGCACCGTCCTGAGCTGGTGCGGGCGCTCGCCCTGGAGGAGCGGGCCCGCGGCGCGCGGACGCCCGACCCGCTGGAACTGGCCCGCTGGACGGCGCGGATCCCCGGGCTCACCACAGGGCCCGCGACGGACGTGCCACAGCGCTGACCCCGCCCCGGACAGGTCCCGGGCGGGGTCAGATCGATACGGCCGGCGTCACATCAGCAGCGGGTCGATGTCGCAGTTCGCCGGCCTGCCGTCCGCGGCCGCCGTCGTCGCCGGGTGGTCCTCGCCGAGGGTGCGCCTGTAGCGCTCGGCGGTGTCCGCGTACAGCTCGTCCGCCTCGGCGTCACGCCGCAGCTGTCGCAGCCCGAGCGACAGGTTGAGGGCCGTGGCGAGGGTGATGGGGTGGTCCTCGCCGAGCTTGGTGCGGCACAGGTGGAGCGCGCTCGTGGCGAGCTCCACCGACGCCTGCATCTCGCCGAGCTCGAACAGATCGGCGGCGAGATTCGCGGTGCAGGAAAGGGTGTTGGGGTGGTCCTCGCCGATCAGCTCGATCAGCTTCTGCCGCGAGTCCACGTTGCTCGCGCGGGCCTCCTCGGTCCGCCCGGCCAGGCGCAGACAGATCGCGTGGTTGACGCGTCCCGCGACGGAGTGCGGGTGCCGGGGGCCGAGCAGCGCCTCGTACCCCTCGTACCCCTCCTGCCCGAGTTCGAGTGCCCGGGTGAGGTCGCCGCTGTGCCGTACGTCGATGGCGTGTGAGGCCAGCGCGTTCACCGTCTGCGGGTACATGTCGCCGTATCGGGTGCGAAACATGACGAGGGCCCGGCCCGAGAGCTCCAGGGCCAGGGCGTGCTGGCCGGCGCGTCGTTCGGCCACCGACAGGACCCGGATCGCGGAGATCGTGTTCGGGTGGGTGTCGCCGACGGTGTTGCGGAAGCGCTCCTCGACGTCCCGCGCCTGGTCGCGGGCCGCCAGGTACTCGCCCGCCTCCTGGAGGTCGAACGTCACCGACGCCATCGTCCCCAGCGTCGACGCCGCGTTCTCGCCGAGCTCCGCGACCTTGCGGCTGTGCGTCATGCGGTCGAGCGCGAGCGCGGCCCGGAAGTGCCCGATGAAGCGCAGGTTCAGCGCGTGCCGGTGGGCGCTGAGGAGGGTCGACGGGTCGTTGGGCCCGAAGAGGCGCTCGCAGGTCTCGAAGGCGTGCTTGTCGAGTTCGAGCGCCGCCTGGAAGTCGCCGCGCAGCCGCAGGTCCCAGGCGAGCATGCTGGTGATGTCGATCGTCGACTCGTGCTCGGGGCCGAGGACCTCGGTCATCCCGGCCAGCGTCTGCTGATCGAGTTCGTACGCCTCCGAGTAGCGTCCCAGGATGCGCAGCGCGTCGGTGAAGAACTTGGCGGCGGCGAGTACGTGCTCGGCGTTGTCCCCGTCGGCCGCGCGCCAGGTGGCGTACGTCTCCCTGGCCAGGTCGAGGGAGCCCTGGTGGTCGCCCCAGTAGTACATGTACTGGATCTCGTTCAGGACGAGTTGCCTCACCCATGGGTCCGTCGACTCGACGGCCCTGCTGTTGAGGACGTGCGGCAGCAGGTCGCCGTACTGCTGCCACCGGTGGGACTTGTTGGGCTCACCGGCGTCGTCCCTGGCGAGCAGCCGGTGGGCGCCGGCGCGCATCTGCGACTTCAGCGGCTCCGCCATCTGGTTGATGAGGACGCGCTGGACCAGGCGGTGCAGCTGGATGGTGTTGGTGTTGTGGTTGATGCGTGCCAGGGCGTACCGGTTGATCTCGCGGATGGCGCGGCCGAGCCGGATCGGGTCACTGAGTGCCGCGCTGAGCTCCGGGGGCACGGGGGCGTCGCGGACGCCGGTGAGCAGGCGCCGGGAGATCGGCTCGGGCGCGAAGAAGGCGCACATCTGGAGGAGTTGAAGAGCCGCGGGGTGGTTCTTGCGGAGCCGGTCCAGGGACACGTTCCAGGCGGCGGCGACGGACAGCGGATAGTCCACCGGCGGGTCGCTGACCATCAGCTCGTTGGCCTGCTGCTCGAACATGCGCAGGTACTCGTCCGCGGGCATGCCCGTCTCGGCCAGCCATACGGCGGCCTGCTCGATGCCGAGCGGCAGGTCGCCCAGGGTCTCGGCGAGCCGGTCCGCGGTCGCGTTGTCCAGGTTCGGTGCTCTCATCTGGAGCAGCGAACGGCTTTCCTCGCGGGTGAACACGTCGACCTCCAGGGGACGCGCCGACGAGGCCCACTGCGAGTTCCGAGAGGTGACGAGGATGCGGCCCGGGCCGTTGGTCGGGAAGAACTCCCGTACGGATTCCGGGTCCTCCGCGTTGTCGAAGATGAGGAGCCAGTTCTTGAACGGTTCGCCGACGCGCAGGGCCTCGATGACGGCCGGCACCGCTGTGTTCGCCTCGCCGCTGCCGACGTTCAGACCGAGTCGGTTGGCCAGCTGGACGAGGAACTGCCGGATCTGCTGCGGCTGTTCGGCGGGGATCCACCACACGATCTGGTACTCGTTCAGATGCCGGTACACGTACTCGACCGCGAGCTGGGACTTCCCGACGCCGCCCATGCCCTGGAGCGCCTCGGGGAGTACCGCCGTGGTTCCTTCCTGGAGCCTGCGGTGCAGGTCGTCCAGGAGCTGGACGCGGCCGGTGAAGGCACGGTTGCGGGGCGGGACGTTGCCCCAGACGGGGGGCGGCTTCTGCAGCGCGTCACCCCTTGCCCCGGCCTGGGTGGACTGCAAGCCGCTCACTTCTTCGACCCCTTCTTCGTTGCCGGTGTCCGGCGGGGCGGTGGGCTCGGCCCCACCGCCTGACTGACTGGGTTCTCCGGAGGGTGTGGCCACCGGAGGTGGAGGTTCGTCGAGGCGTGCCTCAAGCTCTCTGGCGGCGGTGGCATGTGGCCCGGCCATGGCCGCGAAAGCGGGCAGAATAGACGAAATCCATGGCCGTAAACCTTCCATGGAGATACTCCGCGCGCGATCCGGCTCGCGCAGAAGGGCGACGCCTTCCCCGTACGCCGGTACGGCGACCGCCAAATGGTCCAAGGCGAGCATGAGCGCGCGCGCCGTCTCGCCGCGCGTCCCGTCCGAGAGCAGCTCCCGGCGCACGCCGTCGCCGAACTCGAGCTCGACGCCCGGCCCATGGGTGTCCTCCGGCCCGCTCTCCGCGCGCCGCAGCAGCCCGCTCAGGAGCAGCTCCGCCACATGCCAGTTCCGCGCCCCGGGGATCAGCCCCTCCTGGAGCAGGCGCAGCACGTCGAGGTTGAGCGGGACGGCCGCGGAGAGGCGGGCCAAGTGGTAGGCGGTGGGGGAGAGCTGGGCCCGTACGGTCTTGACCTGGACGTCGGCGGGCAGCGTGGCGGCGGGCCTGCGCGCTACGGCGGTCTCGTCGCCGGGCGTCCGGTCCAGGACGCGCACGGTGTAGCCGCCCTTGCCGTCGTGCGCGAGGAAGCGGGCGAGGCCGCCGATCCCTTCGGGGGTCAGCGTCACCACGGGCAGCCGGACCCCGTCGGACGCGTCGGCCTCCGGGAGGTCGGCGGTGGGCATGACCAGACCCACGGGCTCGGCGGTCCAGGTGCTGTTGGGGGAGGCGGGGCGCGGGCTGGTCAGCAGGAGGCTGCTGGTCTGTGTGCCCGCCCTCGCCCAGACGTGCTCGGGCAGCACATGGACGATCGCGACGGGCATCGTGCGGGCCCACCGGACGAGCCTGCGCCGGGCGCTGCCGTCGCCCCAGTGGTCGGCGTGCAGATCGGTGAGGACGAGGACCAGATGCCGGCCGTCGGTGCCGCCGGTGACCTCACCGCCGCAGCCGTCCTCCTGCCAGCGCACGGTCCGTACGTCGCGGAAGGCGCCCGAGCAGTGCAGGGTCTCGGCGAGGCGCTGCGCGGTGTGCGACCACAGCCGCATCGAGTCACCCGAGTCCACCAGGAGCGTCACGGTCAGCCAGCGTTCCTGGCCCGGCTCCAGCTGGGGCAGCCACATGCCGGTCTCGGCGTGCAGCTCGGCGGTGGCCTCCTCGTTCACGAAGACCTGGCTCCGGGAGGCGATGCGCCGCTTCAGCGGACTCAGCGCCTTCTCGATCTCCCGCGAGCGGTCGAGCGCGAAGCCGTTCCCGAGGCTCATGAGGAGCGAATCCACATGGCCGCCGGGATCCGGGTCCTGTGGCGAGGGCCCGGTCGGCGGAGCGGGCTGCTCCACGGGTTCCTCCGTGAGCTCCGGCACGGAGGCGTCCAGGTCCTCGGGGCGCGGGCGTTCGGCGTCGGGCGCTTCGGGCAGCTCGACCGGCGGGGCCGGCCGTGGCCTGCCGCGCTGGGCGTCCTTCAGCCGCAGCCAGCGCTGCGCGGCGAGCCACAGGACCTCGCCCGCCTCGTACCAGTGCGGCTGTGGGGACGCCTCGGCCAGCGATGCGGCACCCGGCCCGATACCGTCACCCGCCACGCCGCCGTGGGAGGGCGACCGGTTCATCCAGTGCCGACCTCGTCGAGCCGTCGCCACAGCGCGTGCAACAGCGTGCTCATGGACCCCTCGTCGGGGCCCGCGGGCGTGGTGCGCAGGAACTCCGAGTTGAGGAGCTGGTCCGCGGCGAGCGAGCCGCCGGTCCTCGCGTGGCTGAGGAAGTCGCGGATCATCGCCGTGCGCCCCTCGTCGTCCTGCGAGAGCTGCGCCGCCAGCATGGCCGCGAGCTGGCCCGCGTCGGGCGCCGGGAGATCGAGGTAGAGGCAGCGCCGCAGCAGCGCGGGCGGCAGCGTGCGCTCGCCGTTGCTCGTGATCACGACGACGGGGAACGCGGCGCAGCGCACCGCTCCGTGGTGGATGACCGCCGTGCCGTCCGGGTCGTCCGTGTGCACCTCGGCGTCGGGGAGCCTGGAGCGCACCCGGGCCAGCTCGGGGATGCGGAACTCGCCCTCTTCGAAGACGCTCAGCAGGTCGCCCGCGAGGTCCGTGTCGGACTTGTCGAACTCGTCGACGAGCAGGACGCGCGGGGTCTTACGGGGCAGCAACGCCGTTCCCAGCGGGCCCAGTTGGACGTAGTCGCCCAGGTTGTTCAGGCCGTCCGGGTCGGGGGCCGGATCGCCGGCGGCGCCGGGTTCTGAGCCGCGCAGGGCGCCGCGGGTGGCCGCTTCCTGCACTCTGCCGATGGCGTCGTAGGCGTAGAGGCCCTCTTTGAGGGTGCTGCGGCTGGTGATCGACCAGCGCAGGACGCGGCCGAGGGAGAGTTCACGGCTGATGCAGTGGGCGAGGCTCGACTTCCCGATGCCGGGAGGGCCCGCGACGATCAGCGGCCTGCGCAGGAACAGGGCGGCATTGACGAGGTCGAGTTCCTGCTCGGAGGCCTTGCGGACGACGGGGCCGTCCGGCGGGCCGAGGCGGCGGGTGAACTCGTCCTCGTCGCCCGGGGGCGGGTCGGAGATCAGGGGTGCGCCGGTGAAGCGGCGCCAGGGCGGGGGCGGGGGTAACTCGCGGGACACAGGCTCCTTGCCGCGTGGCCTCGCCGTGCCTCGGTAGATGCGCCATGCGCCGGGGTCGGCCGCGGCGCCGTCGGTCTGTGCCGGAACGTGCGGATCCCTGTCGGCCATCGACCGTTCCCCCTCACCCTGGTTCGTGCCCGGTCGGTGCACGTCCGTACTCCCCAACCGCCCTAGCCCGAACACCTGGTTGGGCTGGAAGTCTTCAACTCGCTGATTCCGGTACTTCGGGAAGGCGGCTCGGATCGTCCCACAGCACAGCGATGCGAGAGTCGATGGAACCCTCCGGACCATCGTCGCGTGTTCCGGGAGAGAAGCGCAAGCGCGTGACCGTCTCCAACAAGTCGTCCCAGGCACCCGTTTCGGCGAGCCTGTGGAGTTCCGCGTGCTCGGTGTCGTCGAGGGGTCCCTGGTGAGCCCAGAGCAGCACCGGCAGGCCCGCCTGGAGGCCGAGCGTCAGCTCGCTGAGCCCGTGTTCCGAGTCGGGCGACGACCCCAGAGTCATCAACACAATGGCCTGATTGTGCTTCAACTTGGCGTAGAGCGCCTGCTGTTGGGACCCGGCGCCGGTTTCGCACCGGTGCACGCGTCCCGCGCCCCCGCTCCTCAGCACCTCCCAGCGCGCGTTCCACACCCGGTGGACCTGGCGTGCCTCCATCCGCTCCAGGCTGCGTATGACGACCTTGTAGTCCATGCCCAGCGGAGGGCGGAACGGGGCCGACCTGCCGAGGCCGGGCTGGCGTGCCCCGAAGGGGGTCGGGCGGGTCCAGTCCTCCACCGGTGTGTTGGCCATCGCCAGGGAGAGGATGAACTCCACGACGATGCCGCCGTGGTGGTTGCGCAGCCGCTCTTCCTCCCGGTCGACGAGGGTGGCGACCCAGTCGGGCACCTCCGTCAGGCGCAGCTCCCGGTCGTCCCGCTGGCGCGGCTCCCACGCGTTGCCGGTACTCGTCCAGCAGGTGAGTGCGACACGGTCGGGTGACTCGGTCAACGGCTGGAGCCGGATCACCAGGAAGGCTTCACGGCCGGGGTCTCTTCGCCAGCTGCCGGTGGAGGAGCGGACGGCGTCGAGCATGCGCTGGCCCTCGGTTCCCGCGTCGGCGAGGGAGCGGATGTGGCGGCTGAGCCAGACCCTGAGCGGGTCGCCGCGCTCCGGGCCGACCAGATAGGCCAGTTCGTGCAGGAAGCGCACGCTCCTCGGTATCCCGTCCGAGGGAACGTTGCACTGCTCCAGGAGTTCGTACGCCTCGCGTGCCGTGCGGGTCGTCCTCGGCAGCGGCCCGAAGCTGTCCCCGGCCACATGGCGGAACAGATCGGCGAGGTCCGGCACGGAGTCGCGGTCCAGGCCGCTCAGGAGCGGGTCGAGCGCGGCCCGCTGCGCCGGGTCACCGGCCGGCGGCAGCGGCGACTCCACGAGGGCGGACGCCTGGAGCGAGGCCAGATCGTCGTCCGCCAGATACCGGACGGCCTCCACGAGCCGCAGCCAGCCCTGGGGCACCGCGCCGAACACCCGCACCATTTCGACGATGTGCGGCTTCTTGTCGCCGAACTCGGCTACGAGCAGGCGCTGTCCGAGCCGGTGCAGCGCCCGGTCCACGCACATCCGGCGGCTGCGCCGGTCCTCCATGACGGACACCCGCATCAGCGCCTCCACGAGCTGCTCCTCGCTCGCGGGAAAGGCCGGGTACGGGGACGGGCGCTCAGGCATGGCCGTCTCGGCGCTCGCGCCACCGGGTGGCACCCGCCGGATACATGTCCGCAGTAGGTCGAGCCACTTCCACGTGTCCCCCTCACGCGTCCCGCGGCAGCGGTCGTACTGTCGCTGCCCGAGCCAGCAAGGGTATGACGAAGAACCGCGTGTGGGTACGGTCGCAACCGTCCCATTTGGATCACGCGTTCATCGGGGTACCGCTCGGGATCCGGGTCTCAGGCGAGCTTCTTGAGGCGGTCGACCGCCTCTTCGAGCACCGGGATCCGCTTGCAGAACGCGAACCGTACGAAGGGGGCGCCCGCCTCGCGGTGGTCGTAGAACACCGCGTTCGGGATGGCGACGACGCCCGCGCGTTCGGGCAGCGCGCGGCAGAACGCGAAGCCGTCGCTCTCGCCGAGCGGGCGGATGTCGGTGGTGACGAAGTACGTGCCCGCGGGCCGGAACACCTCGAAGCCGGCCGCCGCGAGACCGTCCGCGAGGAGGTCGCGCTTGGCGCTCATGTCGGCGCGGAAGGCGTCGTAGTACGAGTCGGGCAGGGCGAGCGCCTCGGCGACCGCGTACTGGAAGGGGCCGGACGCGACGTAGGTGAGGAACTGCTTGGCCGAGCGGACCGCGGTGACCAGCTCGGGCGAGGCGGTCACCCAGCCGACCTTCCAGCCCGTGAACGAGAAGGTCTTGCCGGCGGACCCGATGGTCACCGTGCGCTCGCGCATGCCGGGGAGCGTGGCGAGCGGGATGTGCCCGGCGTCGCCGAACGTCAGGTGCTCGTACACCTCGTCCGTGATCACCAGGAGGTCGCGCTCGACGGCGAGGGCCGCGATCGCGGTGAGTTCCTCGCGCGTGAGCACGGTGCCGGTCGGGTTGTGCGGGGTGTTGATCAGCAGGAGGCGGGTGCGGTCGGTGACCGCGGCGCGCAGCTCGTCCAGGTCGAGCCGGAAGGCGCCGTTGTCGGGGCGCAGGGTGACGGGGACGCGGGTGCCGCCCGCCAGCGCGATGCTCGCCGCGTACGAGTCGTAGTACGGCTCCAGCGCGACGACCTCGTCGCCGGGTTCGACCAGGGCGAGCAGCGAGGCGGCGATGGCCTCGGTGGCGCCGGCCGTGACGAGGACCTCGTGGTCCGGGTCGAACGACAGGCCGTAGCGGTGCTCCTGGTGGGCGGCGATCGCGGTGCGCAGCTCGGGGACGCCGGGGCCCGGCGGGTACTGGTTGCCGCGGCCGTCGCGCAGCGCCCGTACGGCCGCCTCGCGGATCTCCTCGGGGCCGTCCGTGTCGGGGAAGCCCTGGCCGAGGTTGATCGAGCCGGTCGCCGTGGCCAGCGCGGACATCTCCGCGAAGATCGTGGTCCCGAACTCGGCGAGACGGCGGTTGAGCAGGGGGCGCGCGCTGGAGGTCATGGCCGCCATCCTGCGCCGAACCTCTGGAGTTCCTCAACTCTGCTTTGGCGGGGCGCGGGCCCGGGAATCCCCGAGTCACGCCCGACGGGGGCGTTCTCGGGGGAATGAGAGGAAGGTGAGGGCCGTGATCATCGGAGCCATCATCTTTGGACTTGTGATCGTGGGCATCGTCGTGGCCGTGTCGTCCGCGGGCGGCTCGGGCAGGACGCGGAGCGGGAAGACGTCACTGAGCAAGGGCCGGTCGGGCAGCCGCCGGTCGCGCGGTTCCAGCAGCAGCTGGTGGGCCGGCGGCGGTGGCGCGGCGAGCGGGTACTCCTGCTCGTCCGGCAGCTCCGGCAGCTCCGGCGGACACCACGGGCACTCCTGCGGCGGCGGATCCTCGTGCGGGGGCGGGAGCTCCTGCGGAGGCGGGTCCTCCTGCGGCGGCGGAGGCGGGTGCGGCGGCGGAAGCTGACCGCGCCACCGGGACACGTACGGCCCACAGGGAGGCGGCTGACACGGGGCAGCCGGTCCGCGTGGGCCGTACGTATGCGGGGGACTGCGGGAGAGACGCGTGACGGTCAGGGCGCCATATGCGCCTGGAATGGTCCGTCGCGCGGGAATCGTACGCAAGTTGCCCGGAGAAGTTGAACAGTTGAGCTGTGGGGTCCCCGGAGGGGATGGAAACCCGGCGAAGTTGGGTAAAAACGCTGTGGCGGTGCCACCGTTCATGATTCCCTCTAAACCGTCAAAGCGGCCCTCGTACGTTCTCGTGGGCACGTGCCGGCCCTCCCCCCTCAGCGCCGGCCTCACCTCCTTTTGCGTGTTAGCGGAGCCGACCCATGCTCACGACCCTGAACACCGCCTACACCGACACGCGCGCGGAACACCTGGCCTGGGCTCTCGGCCGCGAACCACTTCCCGCGCTCGCCACGCTCGATCTCGAACTCGCCGGAGCCAAGCTCCAGTTGAGGCTCCTCGGCGCCTCTCACCAGGTACTTCTGGAGGAGGACCAGGGCAGCTGCTCCGAGACCGTCGCCTGTATCCCGGGCAGCAGCACCCCGCTGCCGCTCGGCGTCGCCAAGCGCGTCGGCGACTGGGAGTACGAATTCGCGGCACATGTCGAGACCCTCTCCGAGGGCTCGTTCGCGGGCCGCGCACAGGAACTCATCGCGCTGGTGTCCGATCACCCCAACGGTCTCGCAGGGGTGTTCCCCGGCAGTCCGCACGCCTTCACCGCACTGCTCGCCCACCGGCAGGAGGGCCAGGTGCGCTGGCGCACCTGGCACGCCTATCCACAGGAGGGTCAACTCGTCGTCACCCGGACCCGGGTGGGCGTGCGGACCCCGGCCGCGATGCTGTGACGCCATGGGCGGCAATCCATGCGCGAACGGGCCCACTTCCACACGTGTGGGTGACTGGACGGAGTTGCGCGGTGACGTAGCGTTCGCAACGTGATCGAGCCGCGCACCCCCATCCCGTCCGGCGTCCCGCGCGCCCGGAGCGAGGAGGGCAGGGCACCCCTTCCCGTGACCCCTCTCCCCGTGAAGCAGGCGACGGGGCGGTTCCTCGTGCTCGCGGGCGTCTTCCTCTGCGCCGCCTGCGGACTCGTGTACGAACTCGAACTGGTCGCGCTCGCCTCGTACTTGATCGGTGACTCGGTCACCCAGGCGTCCGTCGTCCTGTCCGTGATGGTCTTCGCCATGGGCATCGGCTCGCTCGGGGCCAAGCGGCTGCGGCTGCGGGCCGCCGCCGGGTTCGGCGCGGTCGAGGCCGCGCTCGCGCTGGTCGGCGGGTGCAGTGCGATGGCGCTGTACGCGGCGTTCGCGTGGACCGGCGACTGGGGCGGATCCTGGGCGGGCGGCTCGCGCTACATGCTCGTCGGGTTCTCCCTCGCCATCGGCGTGCTCATCGGCGCCGAAGTGCCGCTCCTGATGGTGCTCATCCAGCGGATCAGACGGCAGGACCCCGGAGGCGCCGTCGCCGACCTGTTCGCCGCCGACTACGTGGGCGCGCTCGTCGGCGGACTCGCCTTCCCGTTCCTCCTGCTGCCGATGCTCGGGCAGCTGACGGGCGCGCTGCTGACCGGCGCGGTCAACGCGCTCGCGGGCGGCGCCCTCGTGCTCGGCCTGTTCCGCAGGGACCTCACGCGCCGCGGGCGCTGGACGCTCCTCGTGGCGAATGTCGTCGTGCTCGCCCTGCTCGCCTCCGCCGCGGTCCTCGTCGACGACTTCGAGCGGGCCGCCCGGCAGGCCATGTACGGCAGGGACGTACGCGTCGCCGTCCAGACCGGCGTACAGGAGCTCGTCGTCACCGGCGGGAAGCACGAGCCGCTCGACCTCTACCTCGACGGGCGCCTGCGCGTCAGCGGCCGCGACCAGGAGCGCTACCACGAGGCCCTCGTGCGGCCCGCGATGGACGGACCGCACGCGCGCGTGCTCATCCTCGGCGGCGGTGACGGCCTAGCCGCCCGCGAGGTCCTGCGCTTCCCCGGGGTGCGGCGGGTGGACATCGTGGAGATCGACCCGGGCGTCGTACACCTCGCGAGAAACGATCCGCCGCTCAGGGCGCTCAACGGGCACGTCTACGAGGACCGGCGCGTGCGGGCCGTGACCGCGGACGCCTTCCGCTGGCTGCGCGGGCCCCACACCCCGTACGACGTGGTGATCTCCGATCTGCCCGACCCCGGGATCACGGCCAGCACGAAGCTGTACTCGCAGGAGTTCTACGGTCTGGCGGCCCAGGTCCTCGCCCCGGGCGGGCGGCTCGCTGTGCACGCCGGGTCGCTGTCGTCGCGGCCCCGCGTGTTCTGGACGGTCGACACGACGCTGCGCGCGGCGGGCCTGCGGACGGTGCCGTACTGGGTGGGCACGGGCGCGCGGCCGGCCCCGGCCGGGCGGCGGCACGGGGCGTGGGACCGGCTCACCGGGATCACCGACGGGCCCGACCGGACGCTCGACGGGACGCGGGCGCCGAGCGACTGGGGGTTCGAGCTCGCGGGCCTGCGACCGCCGTCGGAGGGGGCCGTGCCGCGCGAGCGGGTGCGGGCGGCGGAGCGCTCGCGGATCACCGGACTCGCGCCGTCGACCTTGGTTCATCCGCGGTACGCCGACTGAGTACGGGCCGAACACGGGACGGGTGGGGCCGGGCGTGGGTAGGCTCGGGCGGCATGGAGCATGAGGTGTTCGTTCCGGTTCCGGCGGAGTCGTTGAGGGGCGCGCTGGCTGCCCCCGAGTTGGTGGCCAGGGCGGTGCCCGGGCTTCAGCGGGAGGCCTCCGGCGACGGCGGCCGGCTGAAGCTCCGCATCGGCGGCCACACCATCACCTACCGCGGTTCCTTGCGTGTCACCGAGACGGAGACCGGGGCGTTCGCGGTCGAGGGCGACGGCACCGAGGCGCGGGGGACCGGCTCCGTGAAGTTCGCGGTGACGGTACGGGTGGCCGCGGTGTCCGGCGGCTCCGACGTCACGTTCGTGGCGTCGGGCAGCGGGGACGGCCGGGTCGCCGAACTCCCCGACGATGCCGTCGAGTCCGCGGTGCGCCGCCTCCTGACCCGTTTCGCGGAGGCACTCGGCACCGCGGCGGAACCGGGGACGGACCCGGGGGCGGAGGACGTGGCCCGTACTGAGGACGGCGAGGACGGCGAGGACACCGAGGACGGCGAGGACACCGAGGACTCCGCCGACGACTCCCACTCCTCCGTCTTCGAGACCGAGATCCCGCCGCCGTCGCTCGCCCCCTTCGCGCGGCTGGACCCTGAAGCCGACGCGGCCGGCGAGGACGCCGGGTTCGACGCCGACGTGCCGCCCGCCGAGGCCGCCCACGCCCGCCGCACCATGATCGGCCGCAGCGCCGAGGAGGTCGACCACGCGCCGCCGCGCGGCCGTTACGCCCCGGTGCCCGCGCCCGAGTCCACGACGGCCACCGCCACGCTGCGCTGGGCCGCGCCCGCGGCCGCCGTCGTGGTCGCGTCCGCGATCGTCGTCGGCCGGGTACTGCGCCGCCGGCGCTGAGCGAAAAGTAAGGTCGGCCCGTGACTACCCAGGAAACGACGCTGACCGCGGGTGACGCGGAAGTGACCGTGCAGCCGGGCAACGGCTGCCGCGTGAGCAGCCTGCGCATCGGCGGCACCGAACTCCTCCGGCAGGGGGAGCGGTACGGCTGCTTCCCGATGGTGCCGTGGTGCGGCCGCATCAGGGACGGCAGGTTCCGGGACGGCGGGCGGACGTACCAGATGCCCCTGAACTCGCCGCCGCACGCCATCCACGGCTACGCCCGCGACGCCGAGTGGACGACCGCCCGCGCGAGCGCCGACGAGGCCGTCTTCACGTACGACCTCGCCGAGCCCTGGCCCTGGCCCGGCCGGGTCACCCAGATGGTGCGCCTCACCGAGGACTCGCTCACGCTGACGCTCGGCATCGAGACGTACGGCGACTCGTTCCCCGCGCAGGCCGGCTGGCACCCCTGGTTCAACCGGACCCTCGACGGCTCCGCCGACGGCGTGCGCGTCGACTTCTCCCCGGCCTGGCAGGAGGAGCGCGGCGACGACCACCTCCCCACCGGCAAGCGGATCGACCGCACGGACGGCCCCTGGGACGACTGCTTCGGCATGCCCGACGGCGTCGGCGTGACCCTGACCTGGCCGCAGCGGCTGGAGGTCGAGGTCACGAGCCGGGAGCAGTGGGTCGTCGTCTACGACGAGCAGGAGGCGGCCGTGTGCGTGGAGCCGCAGACCGGCCCGCCGGACGGCCTGAACACGCTGCCGCGCCTCGTCACCCCGGTGGACCCCCTGGAGGCCACGACCACCTGGACGTGGCGAGCGCTCTGAGCCGGAGCCTTGAGAGCCTGTCTGTGAACCCCCGCTGCGCCCCGACGCCCGGCACGCACCCTCGCACCGACCGCCGCTGCGCCCGCGCTTCGCGCGGACGACGGGGGGTCAAAGACAGGCTCTAAGCTCGTAGCCATGACGAACGACGTGCGCGACGCGCTTCTCCAGCAGATCAAGGACAAGGCCGTGGTGCACGGCAAGGTGACGCTCTCCTCCGGTCTGGAGGCGGACTACTACATCGACCTGCGCCGCATCACCCTCGACGGCGAGGCCGCCCCGCTGGTGGGCCAGGTGCTCCTCGACCTGACCGCCGACCTCGACTTCGACGCCGTGGGCGGCCTGACGATGGGCGCCGACCCGGTCGCCGGCGCCATGCTGCACGCGGCCGCCGCCCGGGGCGAGCGCCTGGACGCCTTCGTGGTCCGCAAGGCCGCCAAGGCGCACGGCATGCAGCGCCGCGTCGAGGGCCCGGACATCAAGGGCCGTCGCGTCCTCGTCGTCGAGGACACGTCCACCACCGGCGGCTCCCCGCTCGCCGCCGTCGAGGCCGTGCGCGAGGCCGGTGCCGAGGTAGTCGGCGTCGCCACGATCGTGGACCGCGCCACCGGTGCCGCCGAGAAGATCACCGAGGGCGCCGGGGTCCCGTACCTGTTCGCCTTCGGCAAGGACGAACTGGGCCTCGACTGAGGCCGGTCGATAACGGGCCGGACCCAGTACGCGACCAGGACTGGAGCTGTCCGGCAAGTCTGGAAAGATGGGGGCGACGATGACGTCGCCATCCGGGGCCGATCCAGACGAGAGGCCCCAGGTCAGGGTCTGACAGCACACACCCGCACATCCCAAGGAGCGGACACATGCCCATCGCAACCCCCGAGGTCTACGCCGAGATGCTGGACCGGGCGAAGGCCGGCAAGTTCGCCTACCCGGCCATCAACGTCACCTCCTCGCAGACCCTGAACGCTGCGCTGCGCGGCTTCGCGGAGGCCGAGAGCGACGGCATCATCCAGATCTCCACCGGTGGTGCGGAGTTCCTGGGCGGCCAGTACAACAAGGACATGGTGACGGGCGCCGTGGCCCTCGCCGAGTACGCGCACATCATCGCCGAGAAGTACGACGTCACCGTCGCGCTGCACACCGACCACTGCCCCAAGGGCAAGCTGGACGGCTACGTACGCCCGCTGCTCGACATCTCCGCCGAGCGCGTCAAGGCCGGCCGCAACCCGCTGTTCCAGTCCCACATGTGGGACGGCTCCGCGGAGACCCTCGCCGACAACCTGGCCATCGGCCAGGAGCTGCTCGCGAAGGCCGCCGCCGCGAAGATCATCCTCGAGGTCGAGATCACCCCGACCGGTGGCGAGGAGGACGGCGTCAGCCACGAGATCAACGACGAGCTGTACACGACCGTCGACGACGCGATCCGCACCGCCGAGGCCCTGGGCCTGGGCGAGAAGGGCCGCTACCTGCTCGCCGCGTCCTTCGGCAACGTGCACGGCGTGTACAAGCCGGGCAACGTCGTCCTGCGTCCGGAGCTCCTCAAGGACCTCCAGGAGGGCGTCGGCGCCAAGTTCGGCAAGACCGCCGGGTCGCAGCCGTTCGACTTCGTCTTCCACGGCGGCTCCGGCTCCACCGAGCAGGAGATCGCGACGGCGCTGGAGAACGGCGTCGTGAAGATGAACCTCGACACCGACACGCAGTACGCCTTCACGCGTCCGGTCGCGGACCACATGTTCCGCAACTACGACGGCGTCCTGAAGGTCGACGGCGAGGTCGGCGTGAAGTCGCAGTACGACCCGCGCACCTGGGGCAAGTCCGCCGAGGCGGGCATGGCCAAGCGCGTCTCCGAGGCCTGCGCGAACCTGCGCTCCACGGGCACGAAGCTCAAGTAGGCATTCGCGAACGACGCCGGGGCCCGGCACTCCTCTTCCTGGGGTGCCGGGCCTCCGGCGTGCCCGGAGGGAGATGACTGTGCGCTACGACTTCGACACCCCGGTCGACCGGCGCGGCACCTGGTGCGTCCAGTGGGACGGGGTCGCGGACCGGTTCGCGGTGCCCGATCTGCTGCCGTTCACCATTTCCGACATGGACTTCGCCTGCGCCCCCGAGGTCCTCGCGGCGCTCGGGTCCCGGCTCGCGCACGGCGTGTTCGGGTACACGGACTGGCGACACGACGACTTCCGCGGCGCCGTACGCGACTGGTTCGCGACCCGGTACGGCACCGAGGTCGACGTCGACCGGCTCGTGTACGCCCCGTCCGTGCTCAACCAGATCTCCCAGCTCCTGCGCATGTGGACGCGGCCCGGCGACGGCGTCGTCGTGCACACCCCCACCTACGACGGGTTCCGCAAGGCGGTCACCGGCCTCGGCCGTGAGATGCGCACCGCCGGTGTCGACGACTGGGCGGGCCTGGAGCGGGAGCTGGCGCGGCCCGACAGCCGGGTCCTGATCCTGTGCTCGCCGCACAACCCCACGGGCAAGGTGTGGACGGACGCCGAACTGACCCGGATCGCGGACCTCGCCCGGCGCCACGACGTCGCCGTCGTCAGCGACGAGATCCACGCCGACCTCACGCACGCCGGCCATGTCCACCGCCCGTGGACGCCGTACGGCGCCGGCCTGCGCTGGGCGCTCGTCACCTCCGCCACCAAGGCCTTCAACTTCCCTGCCCTGAGCGGGAGTTACGGATTCGTCGACGATCCGGACGACCATGCCGAGTTCGTGCGGCGCATGGACACCGGGGAGGGCCTCGCCTCGCCCGCCGTGCTCTCGCTGACCGCGCACATCGCCGCGTACCGCGAGGGCGGGGCGTGGCTGGACGACGTGCGGGAGTACACGCGGGGGAACCTGGTGATGCTCGCGGAGCGGCTCGGCGCCGCGTTCCCCGAGCTCGGGTGGCGGCCGCCGCAGGCCGGCTATCTCGCCTGGATCGATCTGCGTCCCCTCGGCATCGACGACGACGCGCTCCAGCGGGAGCTCGTCGAGCGGGAGCGGGTGGCGATCATGCCGGGCGGCACCTACGGGGCACCCGGATTCCTCCGGCTGAACGTCGGCTGCCCGCGCTCCAAGGCCGAGGCGGGCGCGGACGCGCTGGTACGGGCGCTGGGCAGGTTCGCGATCACCGGCATGGAACGCACCGCCGGTCATGGCGCAGACTGGAACCCATGAGCCTTCACGAGAACCTTCTCGGGGGACCGCCCCCGACCCAGCTGCCCGACGACCCGGAGCCGCGCGAGCTGCTCGCGAGCGGCACGGCGCCCGCCGATGTCGCCGCGAAGTACCCGACCTCCTCCCTCGCCTGGGCGCGCCTCGCCGACGAGGCGTACGAGCGCGGCAGCGTCGTCGAGTCGTACGCGTACGCCCGTACCGGCTACCACCGGGGCCTGGACTCGCTGCGCCGCGCCGGCTGGAAGGGCCACGGGCCGGTGCCGTGGGAGCACGAGCCGAACCGCGGCTTCCTGCGCGCCCTGCACGCCCTCGCGCGCGCCGCGCAGTCCATCGGCGAGCAGGGGGAGTACGAGCGCTGCGCGCAGTTCCTCAAGGACTCCTCGCCCGCCGCTGCCCAGACCCTGGGCTAGATTTCCGCACTTCAGCAGGCCCGCCCGTGGTGATGTGACCGGGCGGGCCTTGCCGTTTCGGGGGACGATTGCGGAGGATGCCCGTGGGGACCGGGGCCCCCGTGCCGGAATCGGCAGGGGCGGACCGCTACCCGGAGTACGTTCAAGGAGACAGCGATGTCCCACGAGGCTCACGAGTCGAACGAGCCAGAGACGCCGTATCTCGACTTTGCGGGGACCACCCCTTACGAGGACTACGTCCAGGCCGACGTCCTCACCCACCTCCAGCACACCCGCTCCGACGACCCCGGAGAGATGGTCTTCCTGGTCACGACCCAGGTGATGGAGCTGTGGTTCACGGTCATCGTCCACGAGTGGGAGACCGCGTCGCGGGCCCTGCGCGGCGACGACGTGCCGACCGCGGTGGCCGCCCTGAAGCGCTCCGTGCGCGAGCTGGACGCGCTGAACGCGTCGTGGCGCCCGCTCGGCCAGCTGACCCCCGCGCAGTTCAACTCCTACCGGGCCGCTCTCGGCGAGGGCTCCGGCTTCCAGTCGGCGATGTACCGGCGCATGGAGTTCCTGCTCGGTGAGAAGTCCTCCTCCATGCTCGTCCCGCACCGGGGCGCGCCGCGCGTGTACGCGGAGCTGGAGAAGGCGCTGGAGGAGCCGAGCCTGTACGACGAGGTGCTGCGGCTGCTTGCCCGCCGCGGCCACGCCGTCCCCGAGGCCGTGCTCAAGCGGGACGTGGCGCAGAGGTACGTGCCGTCCCCCGAGGTCGAGGCCGTGTGGACCGCGCTGTACGCCGGTGACGAGGGCGACGAGCTCGCCCGCCTCGGCGAGGCCCTCACCGACGTCGCCGAGCTGGTGTGGCGATGGCGCAACGACCATCTGGTGGCGACCCGCAGGGCGATGGGCGCCAAGACGGGCACGGGCGGCTCCGCGGGCGTGGCCTGGCTGGAGAAGCGCGCGCAGAAGAACGTGTTCCCCGAGCTGTGGACAGCGAGGTCCCATGTCTGACGTGACCGCTACCGACGTGACCGCCCTGGCCGCGAAGGCCCTGGAGCTGGATGCCGCCGACGAGCTGGGCAAGCTGCGCGAGCGGTTCGTCCTGGACGACGCCGGCGACACCGTGTACCTCGACGGCAACTCGCTCGGCGCGCTCCCCGCGCATGTGCCGGGGCGCGTCGAGGACGTCGTGCGCCGGCAGTGGGGCGAGCTGCGCATCCGTTCCTGGACCGAGTCGGGCTGGTGGACGGCGCCCGAGCGGATCGGCGACCGGATCGCTCCCCTCGTCGGCGCCGCCGAGGGGCAGGTCGTCGTCGGCGACTCGACCAGCGTCAACGTGTTCAAGGCGCTGGTGGGCGCGGTGCGGCTGGCCGGTGAGGGGCGCGACGAGATCCTCGTCGACGCGACGACGTTCCCCACCGACGGGTACATCGCCGAGTCCGCCGCCCGGATGACGGGCTGCACGCTGCGTCCGCTGACCCCCGCGGAGGTCCCGGGCGCGCTCGGCGACCGTACGGCCGCGGTGCTCCTCAACCACGTCGACTACCGCACGGGCCGCCTGCACGACCTGCCCGCGCTGACCGCCGCGGTGCGCCGCGCGGGCGCCGTGTCCGTCTGGGACCTGTGCCACAGCGCGGGCGCGCTGCCGGTCGGGCTCGACGCGCACGGGGTCGACCTCGCGGTCGGCTGCACGTACAAGTACCTGAACGGAGGTCCCGGTTCACCCGCGTACCTGTATGTGCGCAGTGATCTCCAGAGCCGGTTCGACTCGCCGCTGCCGGGGTGGAACTCGCACGCCGAGCCGTTCGGGATGCGGCCCTCGTACGAGGCCGGGAACGGGGCGGTGCGGGGCAGGGTCGGCACCCCCGACATCCTGTCCATGCTCGCCCTGGAGGCGGCGCTCGACGTCTGGGACGGGGTGCCGGTCGACGCGGTGCGCGCCAAGTCGCTCGCGCTGACGGACTTCTTCCTGGAGTGCGTCGAGGCGTACGTGCCCGCGGGGCGGGTCGAGTCGGTGACGCCGGCGGCGCACGCCGAGCGCGGCAGCCAGGTGGCGCTGCGGTGTGCCGACGCGGGCGCGGTCATGAGCCGGCTGATCGCGGCGGGCGTCGTCGGTGACTACCGCGCCCCTGACGTGCTGCGGTTCGGCTTCACCCCGCTGTACCTCGGGTTCGCCGAGGTGGAGCGGGCCGCGCGGGTCCTCGCGGATCAGCTGGCGGCCGCCGCGGCGTAGAGGCGCCTCAGGCGGTGTAGACGCCCGCTTCCGCCGCCGCGACGGCGGCGTCGGCGGCCTGGTCCGCGTCGGCTTCGGTCGGCGCGGATCCGGCCGTCAGGAGCTGGTAGTAGAGGGGCGCGGACACGGCGCGCACGACGGCGGCCGGGTCCGTGCCGGGGCTCAACTCGCCGCGCCGCACGGCCTGTTCCACGCAGGGCGCCCACTCGGTGACCCGCACCTCGTAGAAGCGGCGCAGAGCCGCCGACGTCTTCTCGTCGCAGGTCGCGGCCGCGATGACGGCCCGGAACAGGGCGCCCTGGCGTGGATCGGCCAGCGTGCGCCGCACCAAGCGGGCGTTGGCCCGCAGGTCGCCGCGCAGGGTGCCGGTGTCGGTGCGCGGCAGCGACTGCTCGGCCATGTCGGCGAGGAGATCGGCGACGAGCCCCGTGACCGAGCCCCAGCGCCGGTACACCGTCGTCTTGCCGACCTCCGCGCGCCGTGCGACGTCCGCCAGGTCGAGGTGGGCGAAGCCCTGTTCGGCGAGCACGTCACCGGCGGCGTCGAGGACGGCGGCGCGGACCCGTGCCGTGCGCCCGCCGGGACGGACGGTGCCGGGCTCCGCCTGCGCGGTGCCGGGGTCCGAAGGGGCGGTCCCGGGCTCTGCTTGTTCGGGCATACGGTCAGGGTAACGGCACAGGGGAACCGTTTATCCGGTTACGGTGTGTGTCCGCCCACGTCACCGGCCTGGTAGCGTCCGCATACTTTCCAATTCCGCCGTGACGCTGAGAGGTTGGAGCATGCCGGACGACGCCGCCGCCCGCGACGAGGCCGAAGAGGCATCGGCCTTCTCGCACCCCGTGGTCCCGCCCGACGCCACCGCCGCGTACGGGGATCACCCGGACCAGGTCGTCGACTTCTACGCGCCCCGCGACGGAGCGGAATCCGCGCCGCTGGTGGTGGCCCTGCACGGCGGCGCGTGGCGCGCCCCCTACGACCGGCAGCACCTGACGCCGTTCGCCGACTTCCTCGCCCGGCGCGGCTTCGCGGTCGCCAACGTCGAGTACCGGCGCGGGAGTTCACTGCCCCAGCAGGGCGGCACGGGGCCGGTGGCGGGGCGCTGGCCGGAGACGTTCGACGACATCGCCGCCGCCCTCGACGCCCTCCCCCGCCTCGTACGGGACGTGCTGCCGCAGGGGGACCAGCGGCGCACCGTCGTCGTGGGGCACTCGGCCGGCGGGCAGCTCGCCCTGTGGGCCGCCGCGCGGCATCTGCTGCCCGAGGACGCGCCCTGGCGCACCGCCGCCCCCGCACCGCTGCGCGGCGTCGTCGCGCTCGCCCCGATCGCCGACTTCGTGACGGCCCGCGACCTCGACGTCTGCTCGGGCGCGCCCGCCCAATTCCTGGGCGGCGAGGCCATGTTCGAGAAGCGGCTGTCGTACGCCGACCCCGCCGCGCTGCTGCCCACGGGCATCGCGACGACGCTGGTGCAGGGACGGGCCGACACGACGGTGCCGTTCGCGGTCGCGGAGGCCTATGCGGACGCGGCGGCGAAGGCGGGCGAGGTCGTGGGGCTCACGCTCCTGGAGGACGTCGGCCACTTCCCGCTGATCGACCCCGCCGCGGACGCGTGCGCCGTGGTGGCGGAGGAGATCGCCCAGCTGGCGTGGTGACGCCGCCCAGCCCTGGCGGGAGCGTGTAGTACCTGCGACGGAGGGCCCAGGACCCTCCTCCCGTGGGACGCCTTCGGGGCGGGCCGCCGCCTACGGTGCTGTACGTGACCGAGACCCAGACCCAGACCCAGACGATGCCGACGGGGGCCAAGAGCCGCAGCCCCGAGTACCGTCTCGCCGCCGGCGCGCTGAGCGGCCTGCGGCAGGACCTGTTCAAGGATCCCTTCGCCTACCGTCCGCTGCCGCCGTGGTCGCCGGACGGCCCGCTGATCGGGCGGCTGCCGGAGCGGGTGCGCCGCTACGCGGTGTGGACACCGCACGCCGTGGTCCTGGGCGCCGCCCTGTTCACGCTGCTGATCGCGTTCGCCGTCGGCGACTCGATGGGCGGCGACGTGATCCACGCGCTGTCCGGCTTCGTCCCGGCGCTCGCCGTGGCGATGACGCTGATCAGGCCGGTCGGGGCGTGGTGGATATCCCTCGTGTCGACGCCGTTCGTCGCGGTCATGGGAGGGGACGGGTTCGGCGCCCCGTGGGCGCCCGCCGGGTTCTTCGCGCACCTCGTCGTGATGACGGTGGTCGCGGCCAGGACCCGGCCCCGCACGGCGGCCTGGATGTGGGCGTGCACGGCCGCCTTCGGCTTCTTCGCGTCGGTCTTCTGGTACAGCCTGGACTCGGACACCGCCCCGATGCTCGTCGTCTCCGCGCTCACGCTCCTCGTCACCACGTCGGTGCACATCAGGCGTGAGGCGAAGGTGGAGATGACCGCGCAGCGCCAGGTCACGGCGGTGGAGCGGGACAGGCGCACGCTCCTGGAGGAGCGCACGAACATCGCCCGCGAACTCCACGACGTGGTCGCGCACCACATGTCGGTCGTCGCGATCCAGGCCGAGGCCGCGCCCTACCGCGTGGAGAACCCGCCCCCGGAGCTGGAGCAGGCCTTCGTCACGATCCGCGAGAACGCGGTGGCGGCACTCACCGAGCTGCGCCGCGTCCTCGGCGTCGTACGGGTCGAGTCCGCCGAGTGGTCTGCGGCGCCCGACGCCCCGCAGCCGACGCTCGCCGACCTCGGCCGGCTCCTGGAGAACGTGCGGGAGGCCGGGCTCCGGGTCGGGCAGACGGTCACCGGCGCGGTCCGCGACCTGCCGCAGGGCGTCGAGCTGTCGGCGTACCGCATCGTGCAGGAGGCGCTGAGCAACGCGCTGCGGCACGCGCCCGGCGCCGAGGCGCGCGTCGAGGTGTCGTACGTCCTCGGGGGGCTGGGCCTGCGCATCGTGAACGGCCCGCCGACGGGTCTGGTCAAGCCCTCGCCGGGCGCGGGCCACGGGATCACGGGCATGCGGGAGCGCATCGCGATGCTGAGCGGCGAGATGACGGCGGGGCCCACGGCGGACGGCGGCTACGAGGTGGCGGCGTTCGTGCCGGTGGCCGCGCCGGAGCCGGAGGCGACGACGGAGACGGACCGGTCGTGAGACGGCATGACCATCCGCGTACTCGAACCGGGAGACCCGGCATGACCATCCGCGTACTCGAACCGGGAGACCCCGCATGACCATCCGTGTACTGATCGCCGACGACCAGATGATGGTCCGCGAGGGCTTCTCGGTGCTGCTCAACGCGATGCCCGACATCGAGGTCGTCGGCGAGGCGGTCAACGGCCGCGAGGCGATCGCCCGGGTCCGTGAGCTCTCCCCGGACGTCGTCCTCATGGACATCCGCATGCCGGAGCTGAACGGCATCGAGGCCACCCGCGAGATCGCCGCGATGGACGGCGGCGCGAAGGTGCTGGTCCTGACCACCTTCGACCTCGACGAGTACGTCTACCAGGCCCTGCGCGCCGGTGCCTCCGGCTTCCTCCTCAAGGACGCCTCGGCCCGCCAACTGGCCGACGGCGTAAGGGTGGTGGCCCAGGGTGAGGCGCTCCTCGCCCCCTCGGTCACCCGCCGCCTGATCACGGAGTTCTCCAAGCTGTCCGAGATCCCGAAGCTGCCTGCGGTGGCGAACCCGGGGGCGTTCGGCGAGCTGACGGAGCGCGAGACGGAGGTGCTCGTACTGATCGCCCAGGGCCTGTCGAACGCGGAGATCGCCGAACGGCTGGTCGTCGCCGAGTCGACCATCAAGACCCACGTCAGCCGGGTCCTCGTGAAGCTGGGCCTGCGCGACCGCACCCAGGCGGCGGTCTTCGCGTACGAGGCGCGGCTGGTCAAGCCCGCGTAGGCGGTCGGCGCACAGAGGGGGTCATCAGCTCCGGGGGCCGAGGTCGAGCGTCTCGCGGTGCGCGTGCCAGCGCGTCATCAGGCCCTTCAGCTCGCTGTCCAGGAACTGCATGAACGCCGCGGTCTCCGCGAGCCGCAGACCCGCGGGGCTGTCCGGGCCCAGGGATTCCACCCCGTCGCGCAGGACCTTCTCCCAGCGCGCGAGGAGCTGGTCGCGGCGGGTGAACGTCTCGAACCACAGGTCGTTGTGCAGCCGGTAGCGGTCGCGGCGCGAGCCGGGCTCCCGCTCGCGGCCGACCATGCCCGCCTGCGTCAGATAGCGCACCGCCCCGGACACCGCCGCCGGGCTGATCTGCAGCCTCTCGGAGAGCTCGGCGGAGGTCAGCGCGCTCTCGTCGGAGGCGAGCAGCGAGGCGAAGACGCGGGAGGCCATCCGCTGCATCCCGGCCTCGGTCATCTCCGCGGCGAACCGTTCCACGAAGCGTGACACCGCCGCCTCACCGCCGTCCCGGTTGGTCCCGGCGCCGCCGTCGCCGTCCTTCGTCGCGCTCATGTCCCGATCATCTCCCCTGGGTGACGTGCAGCCTCAAGTTTATACGCTTCCTTAACTTCACAAGTTTGTGAAAGTAGCGTACGTTCTGAAACATGACGAAGGCAATGACCGTCTCCGGACTGCACAAGTCGTTCGGCAAGACGCACGCTCTGGACGGCCTCGACCTGGACGTCGAGGCCGGCGAGGTGCACGGCTTCCTCGGCCCCAACGGCGCCGGGAAGTCCACCACCATCCGCGTCCTGCTCGGCCTGCTGCGCGCCGACTCCGGCGCGGTGCAGCTGCTCGGCGGCGACCCCTGGGCCGATGCCGTCGCCCTGCACCGCAAGGTCGCGTACGTGCCGGGCGACGTCACGCTGTGGCGCAACCTCAGCGGTGGCGAGGTCATCGACCTCTACGGGCGGCTGCGCGGAGGCCTCGACAAGGCGCGCCGGGCGGACCTGATCGAGCGGTTCGAGCTCGACCCGACCAAGAAGGGCCGCACCTACTCCAAGGGCAACCGGCAGAAGGTCGCCCTGGTCGCCGCGTTCGCCTCCGACGTGGACGTCCTCATCCTCGACGAGCCGACCTCCGGCCTCGACCCGCTGATGGAGGAGGTCTTCCAGGAGTACGTCAAGGAGGCCGCCCGCGAGCGGGGCCAGACCGTGCTGCTGTCGTCGCACATCCTCAGCGAGGTCGAGTCGCTCTGCGACCGGATCAGCATCATCCGCAAGGGCCGTACCGTCGAGACCGGGTCGCTCAGCGAGCTGCGGCACCTGACCCGCACCAGCGTCACCGCGGAACTCGCCTCCGCGCCCGATGGACTCGCCCAGCTCCCCGGCGTGCACGACCTGGACGTCCAGGGCCTGCGCGTCAAGCTCCAGGTCGACAGCGACAAGCTCGACGCGGTGCTCCGCTCGCTCACCGGCTCCGGCGTGCGGTCGCTCGCCAGCACCCCGCCCACGCTGGAGGAGCTGTTCCTGCGGCATTACCAGGCGGACGGTGCGGACGGCGCCGACGGGACCGAGGGCGCCCGCACCGCCGAAGGGGCGGTGTCGCGATGACCGCCGCCGCGGCCGACACGCGATTCGCCCCCCGTGCTGCCGGAGCGCGCCAACTCGCGGGTACGGGCGTCCTGTTGAGGCTCGCGCTGCGCCGCGACCGCGTCATGATCCCCGTCTGGGTCGCCGTCATCCTCATGATGGTCCTGTCGATGCCGGGCTCGCTGAAGAGCGTGTACAGCACCGCCGCCGAGCGCGCCGACCTCGCGCAGTCGATGGCCACGAACAGCTCGATGCGCGCCCTGTACGGACCGGTCTTCGCCGACTCGATCGGCGGACTCACCGCGTGGCGCATCGGCGTCTACGGCGGGCTGTTCGCCGCCATCATGAGCCTGCTCATCGTCGTACGGCACACCCGTGACGAGGAGGAGAGCGGGCGGCAGGAACTGGTGTCGTCGGCGATGGTGGGGCGGCGCGCCCCGCTGACCGCCGCGCTGCTCGCGGCGCTCGTCGCCGACGCGGCCGTCGCCCTGCTGGTCGCGGGCGGCCTCGCCTTCCAAGGCGGCGGCGGGGCACTGGCGTTGGGGCTCGCCATCGCGGGGACCGGCATGGTGTTTGCCACGATGGCGGCGATCGTCGCGCAGCTCACGGAGAGCGCGCGCCTCGCCAAGGGACTCACGTCGGCGGTGCTCGGCCTCGCGTTCGTGCTGCGCGCGGCCGGGGACTCGGGGACGGCGGACGGTTCGTCCGTACTGACCTGGCTGTCGCCGCTCGGCTGGCTGGAGAACACCCGGGCGTTCGCGGACGAACGCTGGTGGGTGTTGCTCCTGTTCGTGGCGGGCGTCGCCGCGCAGGGGGCGGCCGCGTACGGGCTCGCCGGGCGGCGCGACATCGGGATGAGCTTCCTGCCGAGCCGCCCCGGACCCGCCTCGGGCCGGCTCGGCACGGCGGGCGCGCTCGCGTGGCGGCTCCAGCGCGGCAGCGTGTTCGGGTGGAGCGCCGGGTTCCTCGTCGCCGGCATCGCGTTCGGCGGGATGACTCAGGGCGCGACGGACCTCGTCGGCGACAACCAGAAGACGCGGGACATCATCGAGCGGATGGGCGGCCAGTCCGGTGTCACGGACGCGTTCCTCGCCACGATGGTCGGCATGCTCGGCATGGTCGCCGCGCTCTACATCGTCTCGTCGGTGCTCCGGCTCAGCGGCGAGGAGACCTCGCAGCGCGCCGAGCCGGTCCTCGCGGCCGCGGTCGGCCGGCTGCGGTGGGCGGCGGGCCATCTGGCCGTCGCGTTCGGCGGGGCCGCGCTGATCATGGTGCTCGGCGGCCTCGGCCTCGGGATCGGCTACGGCAAGGACTTCGGCCCCGTCCTGGCCGCCTGCCTCACGCAGCTCGCCGCGATCTGGGTCATCGGCGGCCTCGCGGTGCTGCTGTTCGGCGTGTTCCCGAGGGCGGCGGTGGCGGCCTGGGCGGTCGCGGGCATCGCCCTCCTGATCGGCTGGATCGGCCCGGCGTTCGAGCTCCCGCAGCCGGTCATGAACCTCTCCCCGTTCGGCCACCTGCCGAAGCTGCCGGGCGGCGAGATGGCGTGGACCCCGGTCCTGACCCTGCTGGCGATCGCGGTGGTCTTCGTCGCGGCGGGCCTGACGGGCCTGCGCCGCCGGGACCTGTCGAACTGACCGGTCACGTCACTCCGGCACGTCACTCCGGCAGTGTCAGCCCCCACGCACCCGCCCGTACCGTCCACGTGCGGGTGCGTACGGGGCCGCCCACCACCTGGTCCGCGCGGTAGCGGAAGTCCGGGCCCGACACCGTCACCGAGTGCGCGAGGACCCGCAGGGGCGCCGCCTCCGCGCCCACCGAGGACGGCCTCACCTCGACGCTGGCCCGGCCCGCCGTGTCCGGGGCCACGCTCACGCCCTCGACCGGCCGGTCCAGATCGACCAGCGTCACCCCGTCCGCCTCGACCCGCAGCCGCTGCGGCCCGGGCGCGGGCGCCGTCATGCGCGGCGGGCGCGCCGCGAGCGTGCGGACGAGGGACTGGCAGGTGCGCAGCCAGTGGTGCGCGGGGTCGGAGCCCAGCGCCGCCGGGTGCGCCACTGGCGGGATCCGCAGATCCCCGAGCACCACCCCGTCGGAGTCGTCGACGAGCAGATCGAGCCGCCGCGCGACGCCCTCCAGGGCCGCCCGCGCCGCCGCCACCGCGTCGGTCGGCACGCCGAGGGAGCGCGCCAGCGACAGACTCGCGCCGACCGGAACGAACGAGAGAACGGAACCCGCCAGCTCGCGCTCGCGGTGCAGCAGCGCCACCGCGCGCAGCAGCGCCCGGTCGTCGCCGATCACCACGGGCCGCCGGGAACCCCTTCTGACCAGCGCCTTCGCGAACTCCTCCGGCCCGTCCGGCAGGCACACCTTCACCGTCGCACCGGCGCCGAGCACGTCCTTCGCGATGCGTACCGACTCGCCGTCCGCACGCCGGGCGACCGGATCGACGACCACCAGTAGCTGGTCAAAAGCCGCCACCTCGGTCCTGCCTCGCTTCCTCGGGTAGCATCTTGGTGCAAGAGCCCCTTGCGCTATTGCGCCAGGGGCTTCGTCTATTCCGGGGCACACCAAGGCACACCCATACAGGCGGCTACGGCCCCTGACCTTGGTCTTGCCCCGCCCGGAAGGGGTGTACGCCTGTGCCCGCACTTGTGCTGCTCGGTGCTCAGTGGGGTGACGAAGGCAAGGGAAAGGCCACCGACCTGCTCGGTGGATCCGTGGACTATGTGGTGCGCTACCAGGGCGGCAACAACGCCGGTCACACGGTCGTCGTAGGCGACCAGAAGTATGCGCTCCACCTCCTCCCTTCCGGGATCCTCTCGCCGGAGTGCACGCCGGTCATCGGAAACGGTGTCGTCGTCGACCCGTCGGTCCTGCTCTCCGAGCTGAGTGGACTGAACGAGCGCGGCGTCGACACATCGAAGCTGCTGCTCAGCGGCAACGCGCACATCATCACGCCGTACAACGTGACCGTCGACAAGGTGACGGAACGCTTCCTCGGCAAGCGCAAGATCGGCACCACCGGCCGCGGTATCGGACCGACCTACGCGGACAAGATCAACCGCGTCGGCATCCGCGTCCAGGACCTCTACGACGAGTCGATCCTCACCCAGAAGGTCGAAGCGGCGCTCGAGGGCAAGAACCAGCTCCTCACCAAGGTCTTCAACCGGCGCGCCATCGAGGCGGAGCAGGTCGTCGAGGAGCTGCTCGGCTACGCGGAGCAGATCAAGGGCTACGTCGCCGACACCACCCTGATCCTGAACAAGGCCCTCGACGACGACAAGGTCGTCCTCTTCGAGGGTGGCCAGGGCACGCTGCTCGACATCGACCACGGCACGTATCCCTTCGTGACGTCGTCGAACCCGACCGCGGGCGGCGCCTGCACGGGTGCGGGCGTCGGCCCGACGAAGATCAGCCGCGTCATCGGCATCCTCAAGGCGTACACGACGCGTGTCGGCGCGGGCCCGTTCCCGACCGAGCTGTTCGACGAGGACGGCGAGGCGCTGCGCCGCATCGGCGGCGAGCGCGGTGTCACCACCGGCCGTGACCGCCGCTGCGGCTGGTTCGACGCGGTCATCGCCCGCTACGCGACCCGCGTGAACGGCCTGACGGACTTCTTCCTCACCAAGCTGGACGTGCTCACGGGCTGGGAGCAGATCCCGGTCTGCGTCGCCTACGAGATCGACGGCAAGCGCGTCGAGGAACTCCCGTACTCGCAGACCGACTTCCACCACGCGAAGCCGGTGTACGAGTACCTGCCGGGCTGGTCCGAGGACATCACCAAGGCCAAGACCTTCTCCGACCTGCCGAAGAACGCGCAGGCGTACGTGAAGGCCCTGGAGGAGATGTCGGGCGCCCCGATCTCCGCGATCGGCGTCGGCCCCGGCCGCACCGAGACCATCGAGGTCAACTCGTTCCTCTAGGCCTCTAGGCCTCTAGGCCTCTAGGCCCCGCGCCCCGGAACAGCAGGCGCCCCGGTCCGCTTCGGCGGGCCGGGGCGCCTTCGTGTGTGCGGTCAGCCTCCGAAGACCGAGCCGAACTGCGGTGTGCCGGCCGTGGACACGCCCACCGCCGAGGGCGAGAGCGACACCGCGCCCGTCGTGGTGATCCTGCCGCCGCTGGACTTGAGGACGGTGACCGCGCCGTTGCCCTCGTTCTCGCCGCTGACTCCGACGGCCAGGTCCGACCTGCCGTCGGCGTTGAAGTCCGACAGCAGGACGTCGGTGCCGAACGCGTCCTTGTACTCGCTGGTGCCCGGGACGCCCGCCGTGTCCTGGGTGAACGTCTGGGCGCCGGTTCCCGTGACGCCCGAGGCCGAGCCGTACAGGACGGTCACGGCGCCGCTGTCGCCCGATCCCGAGGCCGCGCCGTCCTCGGCGATGGTGCCGACGGCGATGTCGGAGAGGCCGTCGCCGTTGATGTCGCCGACGCTGACCTCCCAGCCGAACAGGTCCGACGCCTCACCGGTGCCGGGGACGCCCGCGGTGTCCTGGGAGATCACGGTGGTGCCGCCGTCGGGTCCGGTGGCGGAGCCGTACGTGACGTGGATGTCGCCACCGGTGGACGTGCCGGGCTGCTCCTCGGAGTTGGAGGAGTCGGAGGTCAGGCCGGTGACCACGTCGCCGAAGCCGTCGCCGTTGATGTCACCGATGTCGCTGATCACGCCACCCGGCAGCGCGGTGGCGGTGGCGGACGGGCCGGACGCCGTGCCGGGCAGGTAGTAGTTGGCGAGGTAGTCGCCGTCACTGGTGGCGTTGTTGCCGCTGACGACGAGGTCGTCCTTGCCGTCGGCGTTCACGTCGCCGGCCGTGAGCTTGCGCAGGTGGTACGGGCTGGTCGCCCGCACCGGGGTGGTGACGGCGGTGACCGAGCCCACCGTGCCCGACTTGGCGATGCCGCCCTTGAAGACGCGGACGGACTTGCTGCTGTCCGCCGTCACGAGGTCGGTCTTCCCGTCGCCGTCGAAGTCGCCCGCCGCGACGTCGAAGCCGAACCGGTCGTGGCTCGTGGGCGCCGGGTCCGCGATGGTGGTGCCGCCCTTCAGCCCTCCGGAGGAGCCCCACAGGACGGTGACGGTCCCACCGTCGGTGTCGCCGGGCATGTCCTCGTACGGGGTGCCCACGGCGAGGTCGGTGAAGCCGTCACGGTTGAAGTCGCCCGGTGAGGTGACGTATCCGAAGAGGTCGCCGGACTCGGGAGTGCCCGGCACGCCCGTGGAACTCTGGGTGAGGGTGGCGCGCTTCGCGGCGCTGATCCCGTTCGCCGAGCCGTAGAACACCGTGATCTGCCCGGCCTTCGCGTGGCCGCCGACGGATGCCTCGGGAGAGGAGACGGCGACGTCCGGGTAGCCGTCGAGGTTGAAGTCGGCCTCGTGCGGCTGGGTGGCGGAGGCGCCGGGCGTCGCCGACGCGGCGCCGGCCGACAGGGAGACGAGGCCTCCGGTGAGTGCGGCCGCGGCGGCCGTCGCGGCCGCTATGCGGCCACGGCCCGGTCTGACGGCGGGGGTGCGCTTGTGCTTCGGCATGGCGGATTCTCCTGCGGCGGGCTCGGCATGGCGGTTTTGGTGATCAGGAGACCCGTGCCGCAGGCCGAAGGTTGTAGGCACCATCGGGCTATTTTTCCGTGGAGAGTTCCGGGGAGCGGGGCCGTCACCCGTTTCCGCAGATCCGCAGCCCCATGGGCGTCCCGCACGGCAGATGGCCGTGGGTGCGGATGACGTCCTGGCCGGGGCCGCGGATCGCGTAGGCCAGGAAGCTGGAGGCGAGGGAGTCGGCGGGCGGGCGCCCGTAGGTGTAGGCGAACTCGATCTCGCGGTACGGGTAGCCGCTCGACTCGATGTGGTCGACGTCCGGCGCGTGGCCGTCGAGGGAGAGGCGGTGCAGGCCCTTCAGCTCGGTGGCGGCGCGCAGTTCGCTGTAGCCGAGCGCTCCGGGGATCCGGGCGACGGCGTCCAGGACCTGGTCGGTGGAGTCGAGTTCGCAGCGCAGTACGGGTACCGACCGCACCGTCCGGTTGGTGCAGTCGTCCGACGAGGTGCGGGGCTCCTCGCCGCCGGCGAGGACCCGGTCCTGGAGCGCGCGGCGGGTGCCGGAGCCCGAGGTGCGGCTGACCAGGACGACGGGCAGGTCGGGGCCGCCGAGCTGGGCCCAGGAGCGGATCTCGCCGCGGTAGAGGCGCCGTACGTCGGCGACCCGCAGGTTCCTGAGCCGGATCCGGTCGTTGACGACGAGAGTGAAGAGGGAGACGGCGACGTGGTTCTCGCTGAGCTGCGTGTAGCTCGCGGGGCGCGGCCCGTCGGAGAAGGCGACCACGGCCGGTGACCCCTTGGCCGGCTGCCCGGCGGCCCCGGTTCCCCGCGCGCCGCCGAGGGCGAGTTCCCGTACGCCGGACTGGCTGCCGTGGGCGCTGACCGTGATCGTCACGTCCGGGCAGTGCTCCTCGTACTTCTGCTTCAGCTCCTCGGCGACCGGCGCGAACGCCGTCGAGCCGGTGACCGTGAGCGTGCCCTTCTCGCAGTAGTCGGGCGGCGGTGGAGTGTCGGGCCACAGGGCGAGGGCCGCGAGCGCGATGACGAAGGCGCTCAGGAGGCCGGTCACCCGGCGGGCCCAGAGGCCGAACACGGGGGGCTTCTCGTCGGGCGTGACGCTGTGGTTCTCGTGCAGCTCACCGCCCTCGACATCCCCCTGGACGGTGGTGTCGCTGTCGACCGGTCCGCCGGTGAGCAGAACGAGGAGCTTGTAGTACGCGCCGGGGTTGAGCGGCACCCGCGGGATGCGCAGCGCGCTGCCCGAACTGACCAGTCCCGGACCCTGGTCGAAATGGCCCATCAGGTGCTCGGCCTCGGGCTGCAGCGTGACGGCCACGCCCCGGACGGTGCGGTCCTCGAACACGGCGGTCAGGCCGTGGTGCGGTGACGAGTCCGTGTAGTCGTCCCGGCCGATGGGCACCGAGCCGTCGTTCTCGATGCGCAGCAGGACGAGCGTCGCGTCGGACATCTCGGGCATCTCGTCGAAGAGTCCGAGCCGTACGTTGCTGGCGCCCGCGCGGTTGCTGCCGCCTATGACGGTGTCCATCTGCTTGCGGTAGCCGATGCGTTTGCGGCGCGGCGCGCGGCGGTCGATCCACACGGGAGCGGCGATGGACGCGATGCCGATGAGCACACCGGCGCCACCCATGACGACGTCGACATCGAACCAGCTCATGAGCCCCTCGCACGGGTGACCGACTTCATCGCACGGTCACCGTACGAAGCGGGCGGCGGGCCGGGGGCGGAACGGCGGGCGCGTCGGCGGATGTTCGCCGGACGACACCCTTCCGTTCAACTCGGCCCAGCGGACGGGGTGTTCAGCCGCCCTTGCTGTACGTCAGCTCGTCGCCGTTGTTCATCGTGCGGCGCAGCTCGCCCGACGAGAGCACCTCGACGGTGCTCGGCTTGCCCGGACTGCACGAACCGGAGGGGCCGGAGACGACGTCGGTGGCGCCTATGTGCAGCGTCCCGCCGGAGGCCGACACCAGCGTGCCCTGGAACACGCAGTGGTACGTGCCGCCGCCCTTGAGCGGCCCGTCCGCCGTCATCGACAGGACCGTGTCCCCGGGGCTGCCCTGCTGGATGTCCAGACGGCGGGTGTTGTGGCCCGTGGCGTTGTCGATCGAGGCGGTCCAGGTGCCGAGGAACTCGGTGGGCACGTCCCCGCCCGCGGGCGGGTCGGAGGACTCGGGCGGCTGCGAGGTCTCCGGGTCCTGCGAACTGGGGCCGCCCGTCGAGGGCCCCTGGCTCGCGGGCGCGCCGGACGTCGGCTGCTTGGAGTCCTCGCTCTGGGAGGCCGGCTTGCCGTCGTCCTTCATCAGCGCGTACACCGATCCGCCCGCGCCGAGCGCCACGACGAGCGCCACCACGATCAGCGCCGCCGTGGAACGCCCGCTGCGCCGCGGCTCGGGCTGCGGCGCGCCGATGGGGACGACACCGGGCCCGTACGGGGGCGTGGCGGCGGGGCCGTAGGGCGGCGTCCCGCCCCAGCCGCCCTGCTGCGGGTAGCCGTAGACGGGTGCCTGGGGGTGCGGATGCGGATACCCGTACGCGGCGGAGGCGGGCGGGGCCGCCGGCGGGAGCGCGGGGGTCGACGGGCCGGAGGGGGAGACCATCGTCGGGAGGTGGTTGACGGGGGCGGCGCCGGGCTTGCCTGGCGGGGGAGGGGTCGGCTCGCCGTCGCCGGTCTCTGCGGGCGGGGCGGGCGTGGCGGGTGCGGGCGTCTCCTTGGAGAGGCTGGGCGGCTTCCCGGAGGTCGCGCCGGTCGCGCCGGTCGCGCCGTCTGGGTCCTCCGTGTCCAGCAACTGCACGGCGTGCCGACCCAGTTGGGCCACGAGGGCCCCCGGCAGCCACGGGTCACGCGTGCGTCCGCCGTCGCCGAGCGTGTCCTCGGCGCCGGTCCGCTCCAGAAGCTGGTCCAGGGTCGGGCGGGCCGCCGGGTCCTTGTGCAGACAGTCCCGTACGAGTTCCTGGAGGCCCTCCGGGAGCCCTTCGAGGTCGGGTTCCTCCTGGGCGATACGGAACATCAGGGCGTGCACCCCGCTGTTGGCCGTGCCGAACGGCAGCGCGCCCGACGCCGCGTAGGCGAGGACCGAGCCGAGGCAGAACACGTCGCAGGCCGGGGTGATCCGGTCGCCGCGCACCTGCTCGGGGGCCATGAAGCCGGGCGAGCCCACGAGGGCGCCCGTTCTCGTGAGGCCGCCGTCCGTCACGGTCTCCAGGGCGCGGGCGATGCCGAAGTCGATGACGCGGGGTCCGTCGATCGTCACCAGGACGTTCGACGGCTTCAGGTCGCGGTGGATGAGGCCCGCGGTGTGGATGTCCTTGAGCGCGTGCGTGAGGCCCGCCGCGAGGATCCGAACGGAGCGCTCGGGCAGCGCGCCGTGGTCGTGCGAGACGACCGTCTGGAGCGAGGGCCCCGCCACATAACCCGTGGCCACCCAGGGGATGTCCGCCTCGGTGTCCGCGTCGAGGACCGGCGCGGTCCACTCCCCGCCGACCTGCCGCGCGGCCCGCACCTCCAGCCGGAACCGGTTCCTGAACTCCTCCTGCTCGGCGAGCTCCTGGCGCACCAGCTTGACCGCCACCGTGCGCCCGCGGTCCGAGCGCGCCAGATAGACCTGGCCCATCCCGCCCGCCCCGAGCCGCGCCAGCAGCCGGTACGCACCGATGCGCTGCGGATCTCCCGCCCCCAGCTTCTCCATGTCGCGCCACCCTCCCCCATGTGTGACCAACATCCTGAGAATAGTGGGAGGTTGTGACACTGAGGGCGGGGCGGCGTCTACGGTTCCGTAACAGGGTGGGCCGTGGGGTGATCCCCGGGGTGATCGGTCACCTCGTCCAGCGCCGCCGACAGCCGTTCGAGCGTCCGCACCGTCTCGGCGAGTTCGTCCTCGCCGAGCGCCGCCGCGAGCCGGTCCGCGAGGGCCGCGTGGCCGGGGCCGATCCGCGCGATCGCCGCGCGGCCCTCCTCGGTGGGGGTCAGGAGCTTGGCGCGCCGGTGGGCCGGGTTCGGCTCGTACGCGGCGAGGCCCTGGGTGACGAGCAGGTCGGCGACGCGCTGCACGCTCTGGCGGGTGATGCCCATGACGCGCGCGATGCCGGCGACGGGCAGCGGCCCGGTCAGGACCGCGCCGAGCACCTGCCACCGGGCGGCGGTGAGCCCCGCGGGCCGCGACAGCTCCTCGGAGACGGACAGGAACTGGCCGTTGAGCCGGAAGACGCCGAGCGCGGTCCGGCTCAGCAGGTCCTGGCGCGCCCTGCTCACTCCTGCGCTCCCTGGAGGGTCTCGTACGCCGTCACGTCCGAGTCGTGGAACAGGCGGTACCAGGCGTCGAGCAGCTCGCCCTCGAACACCCCGAGCCCGCCGAGGACTTCGCGCGCGAACGCGACCGGTTCGGTCGGTCCGGCGGTGATCAGGCCGCCGTCCGTCACGGCGTCCGCGTCGACGTAGTGCTCGCCGCCCTTGTAGCCGGTGGCGTCGAGGTACATGGGGACGGCGCTGGTGTGCGCCCGGTCGTCGAGCAGGCCCTCGCGGGCGAGTCCGGCGGTGGCCCCGCAGATCGCGGCGACCGGCACACCCGCGTCGAGGAAGGCGCGGGCCTTGCGGGCGAAGGGCGCGAGGTCGTCACCGGCGTCCCAGAGGTCGGCGCCGGTGAGGATCAGCAGCGAGCTGTCCTCGGGGCGCAGGTCGTCGAGGGCCAGGTCGGGCTGGATGCGCACGCCGCCGAGGGTGGTGACGGCCCGTCCGGCGTCGAGCGCGACGGTGCGGATCGTGTGACCGCCGCGGGCCAGGTGCGCGGTGGCGTGCCCCGACTCCCAGTCGGCGAGCGTGTCGTAGGCGGCGAGGTGTACGGGCTTCTCGGTGCGGCCGGCGGTCATGGTGTCCTCCAGAACCTCGGGTGCCTGTCACTGTCTGATGCGTATGACAGCATGCTGTCATTGCGACAGTGTGCTGTCAATTACTCTCCACGTGACCGACCCCCTGTGGAAATTTGTTTCCGTCAATCGGAACGATCTGGCGATCCAGTACGTACTCCTTCACGACGAACCACGACGAACCACGACGACCACGTCACGACGTACCCCTTCACGTCTGCGACCTCCCCCGACCGAGGAGACCGTGTGCTGAACAGGACGCCAGTCGCCGTCCGCGCCCTCGCGCGCGCCGCGCTCGCCGCCCGTCCCGTCGGACTCGACGGGACCGACGCCGAGGCCTCGCTGCTGCGCCACCACGGCCACAGCTATCTCGTCCCCGTCGAGCTCTTCCACGACTTCGCCGCCCTGCTCACCGACCCCCGCAGGCCGGGCGGCCCCTACCGCGCCCTGTCCGTCGGCGGTCGCCGCTGGTTCGGATACCGCTCGACGCACTACGACACCCCCGACCTGCGCGCGTTCCACGACCACGCGGCCGAGCGCGCGCCCCGCTTCGGCATCAGGGAGCGGCTCTACGAGGACAGCGGGAAGCGGCAGTTGGAGCTCAAGGTGCGCTGCGCGGACGGCGGGACGGTCAAGCACCGGACCTTCCTGGGCGCGGGCGACCATCCCCTCGACGACACCCGGCGCGCCTTCGTCGCCGGACTCCTGCGCGGCACGTACGGCATCGGGGCACCGCAGGAGCTGGCCGCCCGCGTCGTCACCGAGTACCGGCGCGCGACGTTCGTGGCCGACGGGCAGCGGCTCACCTGCGACGCGGGGCTCGTCGTGCGCGACGCGGGGCAGGGGCGCGCGGTGCGGGCGGACGGCGGGTCCGTGCTCGTGGAGACCAAGGCGGGCGCGCCGGGGCGGCCGACGGACGCGGACCGGCTCCTCGCCCGGTTCGGAGTGGCGCCCGTCGCGTTCGGCAAGTACTGCGGGGGACTCGCCGCGCTGCGGCCCGAGCTGACGGCCGGACCGTGGCGGGAAGCGGTGCGGGCGCTGTTCCCGGGGGCGGTGCCTCCGGGCGAGGGCGACAGTGTGTCGCGTTAGCGGCCGTCCCACAGACAGGACGCCGATGGTCCTTCCACCATGCGGACATTTACCCTCGGGCCCATGACCCCTCAGCCGAATCCCCAGGTCGGCGCCGCCGTCAAGGCCGCGGACCGTGCGCACGTGTTCCACTCCTGGTCCGCACAGGAGCTCATCGACCCGCTGGCCGTCGCCGGCGCCGAAGGCTCGTACTTCTGGGACTACGACGGCAACCGCTACCTCGACTTCACCTCCGGCCTCGTCTTCACGAACATCGGGTACCAGCACCCGAAGGTCGTCGCCGCGATCCAGGAGCAGGCCGCCTCCCTCACGACCTTCGCGCCCGCGTTCGCCGTCGAGGCCCGCTCCGAGGCCGCACGCCTCATCGCCGAGCGGACCCCCGGCGACCTGGACAAGATCTTCTTCACCAACGGCGGCGCCGAGGCGGTGGAGAACGCCACCCGCATGGCCCGTCTGCACACGGGCCGCCACAAGGTGCTCTCCGCCTACCGCTCGTACCACGGCGCCACCTCCACCGCGATCAACCTGACCGGCGACCCGCGCCGCTGGCCGAGCGACCAGGGCGCGGCGGGCGTCGTCCACTTCTGGGCGCCGTTCCTGTACCGCTCCCCGTTCTACTCGGAGACCGAGCAGCAGGAGTGCGAGCGCGCGCTCCAGCACCTCGAGGACACCATCGTCTTCGAGGGCCCGGCCACGATCGCCGCGATCATCCTGGAGACCGTGCCCGGCACCGCCGGCATCATGACACCGCCGCCCGGCTACCTCCAGGGGGTGCGCGAGCTGTGCGACCGGCACGGCATCGTCTTCATCCTCGACGAGGTCATGGCGGGCTTCGGGCGCACCGGCAAGTGGTTCGCCGCGGACCACTACGACGTCGTGCCCGACCTGATGACCTTCGCCAAGGGCGTGAACTCGGGCTACGTCCCGCTCGGCGGCGTCGCCATCTCCGGCGCCATAGCCGACACGTTCGGCAAGCGCCCCTACCCGGGCGGCCTCACCTACTCCGGTCACCCGCTGGCCTGCGCCGCGGCCGTCGCCACCATCAACGTCATGGAGGAGGAGCGTGTCGTCGAGAACGCCGCCCACCTCGGCGAGACGCTGATCGGCCCGGCGCTGCGCGAGCTGGCCGAGCGCCACCCGTCGGTGGGCGAGGTCCGCGGACTCGGCATGTTCTGGGCCCTGGAGCTGGTGAAGGACAAGGCCACCCGCGAGCCGCTGACCCCGTACAACGCGGCGGGTGAGGCGAACGCGCCGATGGCCGCCTTCGGCGCCGCCGCCAAGAAGAACGGCCTGTGGCCCTTCATCAACATGAACCGCACCCACGTGGTCCCGCCGTGCAACGTCACGGAGGCCGAGGCCAAGGAGGGTCTCGCCGCTCTCGACGAGGCGCTGACCGTGGCGGACGGCTACACGGCGTAGGGAAACAGGTACTCCGTGTCGCTCCCCGTAGTGCGTAGGCTGACCAGCTGACCAGGAACAGCCTCACCAGCTGACGACGCACTACGGGGGAGGACACCACGTGCCCGGAACCGACGGCGGAGCTGCCGTCCAGCGCAGCACGCTGCGCCAGCAGATCGCCGACGCCCTGCGTGACGAGATCCTCGCGGGGCGGCTCGAACCGGGCCAGGAGTTCACGGTCAAGGAGATCGCCGAGCAGTACGGCGTCTCCGCGACCCCGGTCCGCGAGGCCCTGGTCGACCTGTCCGGGCAGGGGCTCCTGGACTCCGCCCAGCACCGCGGCTTCGCGGTCCACGAGTACTCGCTCGACGACTACCGCGGCATGATCGAGGCCCGCAGCCTCGTCACGGACGGCATCTTCCGCGGTCTCGTCGCGAACGCCGACGCGCACCAGGCCACCCCGGCCGCCCTCGCCGGGGTCCGCCGCCGCGGCGAGGAGGCCGCCCGCGCGGCCGCAGCCGGCGACCTGAACGTGCTGATCGGCTACGACCTGCGGTTCTGGCGCGAGCTCAGCGCCCTGTTCGGGAACCCGTACCTCTCCGACTTCTTCCACCGCCTGCGCGTGCAGTCATGGATGTGCGCGGTGCCGCACCTGCGCCGCGTGGACGACCTCAGGGGCCATCTCTGGTCCGGGCACTGCGGCCTCGTCGACGCCCTGGCGGACCGGGACGCCCGCGCCGCGCAGGACATCGTCACCGCGTACAACGCGGACTCCCTCGCCCTCGTCGAGCGGCTGGCCAAGCGGTGAGCACGGAGCGGACAGACCGGCCCGTCGCCGCGCGCGCGGGCGTGGTGGACCTCACCGTCGTCGTCCCCGCGTACAACGAGGAGCGCCGGCTCGGCCCCACCCTGGACGCGGTCACCGCGTACCTGAACGACGCGGACGGCGGGAACCGGTGGGGTGACTGGGAGATCGTCGTCGTCGACGACGGCTCCACCGACCGCACCCGCGAGATCGCGGAGCGCGCGGCGGCCGCCGCCCCGGAGGGCCACGGCCGCACCCCCCGCATCCGGCTCGTCGCGAGCCCCCGCAACCGCGGCAAGGGCCACGCCCTGCGCCAGGGCGTCCTCGCCTCCCGCGGCCGCCGCGTCCTGGTCACCGACGCCGACCTCGCCGCCCCCATCGAGGAGCTGGAAGCCCTCGACAAGGCGCTCGGCGAGGGCCACGCGGCGGCGATCGGCTCCCGCGCCAGGCCCGGCGCGACGATCACCCGCCACCAGCACCGGCTGCGCGAACTCCTCGGCCGCACCGGCAACTTCCTGATACGCGCGACGAGCGTCCCCGGCATCAGGGACACCCAGTGCGGCTTCAAGCTCTTCGACGGCGACCGGGCCCGCGCCGCGTTCGCCGCGGCACGCCTGGACGGCTGGGGCATCGACGTAGAGATCCTCATGTACTTCCGCCGCTCCGGCTGGCCGGTCGCCGAGGTGCCCGTGCGGTGGTCGCACCAGGCGGGCTCGAAGGTCCGCCCCTTCGACTACGTACGGGTCCTGGCCGAGCTGGTGACGCTGAGGGCGCGGGCGGTGCCGAAGGGCCACCTCCTCGTGGCGGCCCTCTTCCTCGTCCTGTCCGTCGCCCTGTACTCGGGCCGCTGGGCGGCGCCCGCGCACCGCTACCTCCCCGACTCCCTCCAGGACCAGAACCAGTGGGAGTGGTTCTTCGCGGTGACGGCGGACAGCGTCCGCCACCTCCACAACCCCTTGTTCACGACGCTCCAGGGCTTCCCGGACGGCGTGAACCTGATGGCCAACACCGCGATGCTGGGCCTGTCCGTCCCGCTCGCCCCCGTGACCTGGCTCTTCGGCCCCGCCGTCGCCCTGAACGTGGCGATGACGGGCGGCCTCGCCGCCACCGCGTTCGCCTGGTACCGGCTGATCCTGAAACGGCTCGTGCGGACCCGGTGGGCCGCCGCGACCGGCGCGCTCCTCGCCGCGTTCGCGCCCCCGATGGTCAGCCACGCGCACGCGCACCCGAACTTCGTCGTCCTGTTCATGATCCCGCTGATCATCGAGCGGGCGCTGCGGCTGTGCGAAGGCAAGCGCGTGGTGCGCGACGGCGTCGTCCTCGGCCTCTTCGCGACGTACCAGATCTTCCTCGGCGAGGAACCGCTCCTGCTCGCCGTCATGGGCATGGTGCTGTTCGCGCTCGCCTACGCCGTCGTGCGCAGGGACGTGGCGAAGGCCGTGTGGCGCCCGCTCCTGCGCGGGCTCGGGGTCGCCGCCGCGGTCGCGCTGCCGCTCGTCGCCTTCCCCCTGTACTGGCAGTTCCTCGGCCCGCAGAGCTACAAGAGCGTGCTGCACGGCGACAACGCGGGCAACAGCCCTCTCGCCCTCCTCTCCTTCGCCGAGCGCTCCCTCGCCGGCTCCCGCGAGCGCGCCGCCGCGCTCGCCCTCAACCCGACCGAGCAGAACGCCTTCTACGGCTGGCCGCTCGTCGCGCTCGCCTTCGCGATCGTCGTACGGCTGTGGCGCAGCGCCGCCGTGAAGGCGCTCGCGTTCACCGCGGTCGCGGCGGCGCTGCTCTCGCTCGGCCCGAAGTTCCGCATCCCGCTGACCGACGTCGTGCTGCCGGGCCCCTGGGCGCTGCTCGCCCACCGGCCCCTGTTCGAGTCGGTCATCGAGTCGCGGGTGGCGATGGTGTGCGCGCCCGCGCTCGGGATGCTGCTCGCCCTCGCGCTCGACCGGCTCGCCGCGGCGCGGGTCCCGTTCCGGCTCGTCGGCATCGCGGCGGTCGCCGCTGCGCTCGTGCCGATCGTCCCGGCGCCGCTCAGGGCGGTCGACCGGGCCGACGTCCCGGCGTTCGTCGCCGACGGCACCTGGAAGCGGTACGTCGGCCCCGGCGAGAGCCTCGTGCCGGTGCCGCTGCCCGACCCGGGCAACGCGGAGGCCCTGCACTGGCAGACCGAGGCCGGCCTCGGCTTCCGGCTGCCCGGCGGCTACTTCAACGGCCCCTACGGCCCCGACCACGTCGGCATCTACGGCGCCTCGCCCCGCTGGACCTCCAACCTGCTGCGCGACATCCGCTACTCGGGCCGCGCCCCCGAGATCACCGACGCGTGGCGCGCCCAGGCCCGCCGCGACTTCGCGTACTGGCACGCGGGCGTCCTCGTGCTCGCCCCGCAGCAGAACGACGGGGTCCTGCGGGCGACGGTCGACCAGCTGGTCGGGAAGGCCGGTACGTGGACCGGAGGCGTATGGATCTGGGATCTGAGCAATGTGCAGAGGGGGAGCTGAACCGGCTCCCCGCGCATTACGCTGCCTTTCCGCCGTTCATTACGGCCTTCACCACCGGAGGAGTCGCCTTGGCCTGTGACCTGTGGCTGGTCCCGCTCGTCGACGTGCTGTGCCACAGCCCCGACAACCCCTTCGCCGAGGAACTCGCGCTCTACGACAAGGCGTTGCACGAGGCAGGACTGCCACCGGTGCCGGTCTACTCGTACATGCCGGGACTCTCCGGTGACGTGGCCCCCGTCGCCGGCTTCGACTACGACGCGTTGCACTTCCTGCGCCGCGCGTACCTCCTGCAGATGTGCGGCCTCGCCGTCACGCCGGTCGACGAACTGGGCGGCGACTACGAGCAGCTCCTGGAGATGTTCGAGACGACGGCCCAGCAGTCGCACCTGGTCTGGCACTACGACCACGCGGGCGCGTACGTCCCCGTGGACTTCCCGAGCCCGCTGTCCAACGACGAGCTCCTCGCCGGCGGCGGCCCCCTCGGCTCCTCCCACGCGCTCCTGCGGGAGCTGGAGTACGTGGCCCGCTCGATCGGCATAGACCCGGCCAACCCGCCGGCACCCCCGGTCCCGCCCGAGGGCCCCACGGCCCTGGAGGAACCGGCCGCTCCGGCCCCCCTCGACAACAGCCCTTTCGCCCGCGAACGCCACGTCTGGCTCGGCCTGCACGCGGCCGCGACCCGGAGCCTGGCCCAAGGCTCCATGATCATCTTCAGCTGACCCGGAACCTCGGTCGACCCGGAACCCGTGCCCGAGCCGTGGACAGGAGTCTCCACGAGGCCCTCTTCCGGCAGGCCGCCGGCGCGGGGTGCCGGAAGGTTCGCGCTCTGAAGGGGTGCGGGGAACGGCGCGACCGGCCACGACGCACGCACGGCCGACCACGGGCAGCTCGCCCCCGGTCCGTCCGGCCCCGAGCCGCGCGGAGCGCTCAGCGCGGCTCGGGCGGGCGCTGGCGGGGCATGTTCGGGCGGGCGCCCGGGGGGAGCGGGAAGCGGCCCGGCGGAGGCTCCACGGGGCGGGTGCCCGGGGCGACGGAGGACTGCATCACCAGCGGCGCGGGACCCGAGCGGAACTCCACCATCCAGTCCGCCGTCTCCGACCGCACCAGCTCCGTCACGTCGTCCGTGAAGCGCCGCAGCACCGACAGACACCGCTCGGCGGCCTCACTGGCCGTACCCTCCGTCGGGCCGAGCACCTCCCGCACGCTCTCCGACGCCCAGTCGAACTGGAGCGCCTGAAGCCGCCGCTGCACCGCCTGGGCCGTGGCCACGTCCCTTATCCAGCCCGACGTGAGCCCGAAGTAGCGGTCGCAGGCCACGCACGCCACCGCGAGCAGCAGCGCCAGATACCCCCAGGGCGCGACCCCGCCGAGCGCCCCGGTCAGATCGAGCAGCGGCAGCGCCGCCCCCGACACGGCACCGGCGACCGCACCGCCCCGCAGCGCCCGCGCCCCGCGCCGCTTCCACACCCGGTCGGCGAGGTACCAGTACGCCGTGTCCAGAGCCCCCCGCTCCACCCACCGGTAGAGCTCGTCGAGCCGCTCGGCGGGCTCGCCCCAGTCACCGACGGGGAACGTCCGCCCGGTCAGGTCGCCCGGCCGCACCGCGTCACCCGTGCCGTCACTGCGCTCGCCCCGGCCGCCCCGCTCCTCCTGGGGCGGTCCCTCGGGCTGCATCTCCGGCTGGCTCACCCGGCACTCCCTACGACTGGTCCTGGTCACGGATGGGGCTCATGTGCAGAGCATCTTCCTACCGCCCAATGGGTGGCCAAGGACCCGTTTTCGCGGTATTTCCGCCCGGAAGTGGGCCTTGATCAGGTATAGGCAGGCAGCCCGTCTCACTCGAAAGAGTGGAGCGAAAGGTGCCGGGGCGGGCGACACCCCGACCACGTAGGCTCGTTCCAGAGCGGAGAACCCGCCCGTGGTCGCAGGTCGAAACAGGACGCAACAGGAGCTGATCGTGATTCCCGGTGGTGGCCAGCCCAATATGCAGCAGCTGCTGCAGCAGGCCCAGAAGATGCAGCAGGACCTCGCCAAGGCCCAGGAGGAGCTGGCCCGGACCGAGGTCGAGGGTCAGGCCGGCGGCGGTCTGGTCAAGGCGACGGTGACCGGCTCCGGCGAGCTGCGCGGCCTCGTCATCGACCCGAAGGCGGTCGACCCCGAGGACACCGAGACTCTCGCCGACCTGGTCGTCGCGGCGGTCCAGGCGGCGAACGAGAACGCGCAGACGCTCCAGCAGCAGAAGCTCGGCCCGCTGGCCCAGGGTCTGGGCGGCGGAGGCATCCCGGGGCTTCCCTTCTAAGGAAGCCCCACCGCAACTAACGTACGTACTACTCAGCGGCTGGCATGCTCAGCGGCACAGCACCATCAAGCAGAAGTCGGAAGGCACCTCGTGTACGAAGGCGTGGTCCAGGACCTCATCGACGAGCTCGGCAGGCTGCCGGGCGTCGGTCCCAAGAGCGCGCAGCGGATCGCCTTCCACATCCTGCAGGCGGAGCCGACGGACGTACGGCGTCTCGCGCAGGCCCTCATGGAGGTCAAGGCGAAGGTCCGCTTCTGCGCGACCTGCGGCAATGTGGCGCAGGAGGAGCTGTGCAACATCTGCCGCGACCCGCGCCGCGACCTGACGGTGATCTGCGTCGTCGAGGAGCCCAAGGACGTCGTCGCGATCGAGCGGACGCGTGAGTTCCGGGGCAAGTACCACGTGCTCGGCGGCGCGATCAGCCCCATCGAGGGCGTCGGCCCGGACGACCTGCGGATAAGGGAACTCCTCGCCCGTCTCGCCGACGGCACGGTCACCGAGCTGATCCTGGCCACGGACCCGAACCTGGAGGGCGAGGCCACGGCGACGTACCTCGCCCGCATGATCAAGCCGATGGGCCTCAAGGTCACCCGCCTGGCCAGCGGGCTCCCGGTCGGGGGCGACCTGGAATACGCGGACGAGGTCACGCTCGGCCGCGCCTTCGAGGGGAGACGACTCCTAGATGTCTGACGCCACGCTGAACACCGTCAAGGACCATCCGGACGACTTCGCGGTCCAGATCTCGGACCAGATCGAGTCCTTCCTCGTCGCGGTCGCCGAGGTGGCGAAGGGCGACGAGCCGGACTCGGCCGTGCCCTTCCTGCTCCTCGAGGTCTCCCAGCTGCTCCTCGCGGGAGGCCGGCTCGGCGCGCACGAGGACATCGTCCCCGACGAGCGCTACGAGCCCGATCTCGGCCCCGAGCCGGACGTCGACGACCTGCGCCAGAAGCTCGCCGCGCTCCTGGAGCCGATCGACGTCTACTCCGAGGTCTTCGACCCGTACGAGCCCCGCAAGGCGCCCGTCGCCTGCCGGATCTCGGACGACCTCGCCGACGTGATGGCCGATCTGCGCCACGGCATGGCGCACTACCGCGCGGGCCGCACCACCGAGGCCCTGTGGTGGTGGCAGTTCTCCTACTTCTCGAACTGGGGCTCCACGGCGTCCGGCGCCCTGCGCGCGCTCCAGTCCCTGGTCGCGCACGTCCGCCTCAACCAGCCGCTGGACGACCTGGACGGCCTCGACACCGACGAGGACCTCGCCGAGGAGGCCCTGGCCGAGGCCGCGGGCAAGGTCATGGCGGAGGAGATCGCGGGTCCGCTGGGGCTCCGTACGGTGAAATGAGCCCCGCCCCGTGGGTGCTCGCCGGTGAAACGCACCGGCCGGTGAAGTGACCCACCCCACTTTTCCGGTTGCCGGGCTGGGGCGCGGGCATGCGCCTGTCCGAGCGGCCGGAGCGAGAAGCCCCCACCGGGTCCCTGTACCCGGTGATCACCTTCTGAGCGGGACATCTCAGGATGTGGTATTCCCGGGGCTGATTTCGGCCGCTCGTTAGACTGAGCCGACCGAGACAAACTGAGCGAGGAGCGCACGTGGGCCTTGTCGTGCAGAAGTACGGAGGCTCCTCCGTAGCCGATGCCGAAGGCATCAAGCGGGTCGCCAAGCGAATCGTCGACGCCAAGAAGAACGGCAACCAGGTGGTTGTCGTGGTGTCCGCGATGGGCGACACGACGGATGAGTTGATCGATCTCGCCGGGCAGGTATCCCCGATCCCTGCCGGGCGCGAATTCGACATGCTGCTGACCGCCGGAGAGCGGATCTCCATGGCCCTGCTGGCCATGGCGATCAAAAACCTGGGCCACGAGGCCCAGTCGTTCACGGGCAGTCAGGCCGGCGTCATCACCGACTCGGTCCACAACAAAGCCCGGATCATCGATGTGACCCCGGGACGGATCAGGACGGCGCTCGACGAGGGCAACATCGCCATCGTCGCCGGGTTCCAGGGCGTCAGCCAGGACAAGAAGGACATCACCACGCTCGGCCGTGGCGGGTCCGACACGACCGCCGTCGCCCTCGCCGCGGCCCTCGACGCCGAGGTGTGCGAGATCTACACCGACGTCGACGGCGTGTTCACCGCCGACCCGCGCGTCGTGAAGAAGGCGCGGAAGATCGACTGGATCTCCTTCGAGGACATGCTGGAGCTCGCCAGCTCCGGGTCCAAGGTGCTGCTCCACCGCTGTGTGGAGTACGCGCGCCGCTACAACATCCCGATCCACGTCCGCTCGTCCTTCTCGGGACTGCAGGGCACCTGGGTCAGCAACGAACCGCACTTTGATCAAGGGGACCAGAAGGTGGAGCAGGCCATCATCTCCGGTGTCGCTCACGACACCTCCGAGGCGAAGATCACCGTCGTCGGTGTCCCGGACAAGCCCGGGGAGGCCGCGAACATCTTCCGCGCCATCGCGGACTCCCAGGTCAACATCGACATGATCGTGCAGAACGTGTCCGCGGCCTCGACCGGCCTGACGGACATCTCCTTCACTCTCCCGAAGACCGAGGGCCGCAAGGCCATCGACGCCCTGGAGAAGACGAAGACCGCGGTCGGCTTCGAGTCCCTGCGCTACGACGACCAGATCGCCAAGATCTCCCTCGTGGGCGCCGGTATGAAGACGAACCCGGGTGTCACGGCCGGGTTCTTCGAGGCGCTCAGCGACGCGGGGGTGAACATCGAGCTCATCTCGACCTCCGAGATCCGTATCTCGGTCGTCACGCGCGCGGACGATGTGAACGAGGCCGTGCGCGCCGTGCACACCGCCTTCGGGCTCGACTCGGACTCCGACGAGGCCGTGGTCTACGGAGGCACCGGACGCTGATGGCTCAGACCGACAGGCCGACACTCGCGGTCGTGGGAGCGACCGGGGCCGTCGGCACGGTCATGCTCCAGATCCTTTCGCAGCACGCGGACATCTGGGGCGAGATCCGTCTGATCGCCTCCCCGCGCTCGGCCGGCCGCAAGCTGGCCGTGCGCGGGGAGGAGGTCGAGGTCATGGCCCTGAGCGAGGAGGCCTTCGACGGCGTCGACGTCGCGATGTTCGACGTACCCGACGAGATCTCCGCGCAGTGGGCGCCCGTCGCCGCCTCCAAGGGGGCGGTCGTCGTCGACAACTCGGCCGCCTTCCGCATGGACCCGGACGTGCCGCTCGTCGTGCCCGAGGTCAATCCGCACGCCGCGCGCGTGCGGCCCCGCGGCATCGTCGCCAACCCCAACTGCACGACCCTGTCGATGATCGTCGCCGTCGGGGCGCTGCACGCCGAGTTCGGGCTGCGCGAGCTGGTCGTCTCCAGCTACCAGGCCGTCAGCGGGGCCGGCCGCGCCGGTATCGACACCCTGCGCCAGCAGATGTCGCTCGTGGCCGGTACGGAGCTCGGGACGAACCCGGGCGACGTGCGCCGCGCCGTCGGCGACAACACGGGCCCCTTCCCCGAGCCCGTGGCGCTCAACGTCGTGCCGTGGGCCGGGTCCCTGCGCGAGGACGGCTGGTCCTCCGAGGAGATGAAGGTGCGGGACGAGTCCCGCAAGATCCTCGGCCTGCCGGACCTCAAGGTCGCGGTGACGTGCGTACGCGTCCCCGTCGTCACCACGCACTCCCTCACCGTCCACGCCCGCTTCCAGAGCGAGGTCACGGTCGACAAGGCGCGCGAGATCCTCGCGACCGCGCCCGGGGTCGTGCTCTTCGACAACCCGGCCGCCGGTGAGTTCCCCACGCCCGCCGATGTGGTGGGCACCGACCCGACCTGGGTCGGCCGCGTCCGGCGCTCCCTCGACGACCCGGCCGGGCTCGAGTTCTTCGTGTGCGGGGACAACCTGCGCAAGGGGGCTGCCCTCAACACCGCGCAGATCGCCGAGCTGGTGGCCCAGGAGTTCCCGCCCGCCGCGTGAGTTCGGCCTCTTCACCGTCCGGAAAGCGGACTCGGTCTTCTTTTATCCGGCGCGCTTTATAGGATCTGTGAAGGACCTGTGGGCGATCGGTGGTCTATCCACTTGAACGCGCCGGTCCGCGCGCCCGAAGATTCGTCGAAGATCCCTCCCCGTTCCGTGCAACCGCGCACGGGACGGGGAGCGTCTTTGCGATCGCCTTTCGGGGGCGTAGGGCCTAGGGGCGCCAGGTGAAACTGGGGCATAGGGGAAGAGCGGGTACGCATGAGGGCACTTGACGCAGCGTCATGGATGATGCCTGCCGCAAACAGGACGCCTGTCGCGTACAACCCTGAGGGGGGTAAGCGTGTCCAACAGGCGTGGCAGAGGTACTCGATTTCACAGCGGTTCAGGCGAGGGGTGCAGCCCTTCGCCCGCCCCGGCGTCCCCGGATGTCCGGTTCGTCCGGCGGCATGCCGGTGATCGCCCCCATGCCAGCAGCGCGGCCTGCCCGCATACCCGCTCAGCGCGAAGGCGCTGAGGAGACGATGGCAGCAGGCACCACGGTCGACCATCTGACCGAGACCTATCGCGCCCACTACCGGTCGCTCCTCGGTCTCGCGGCCCTGCTCCTGGACGACACGGCCTCCTGTGAGGACGTCGTGCAGGAGGCGTTCATCAGGGTCCACTCCGCGCGCAAGAGAGTGCGCGATCCCGAGAAGACGCTCGCCTATCTGCGGCAGACGGTCGTGAACCTCTCGCGTTCCGCCCTGCGCCGCCGCATCCTCGGCCTGAAGCTTCTGACGAAGCCGATGCCCGACATGGCGAGCGCGGAGGAGGGCGCGTACGACCTGCTCGAGCGCGACGCGCTGAAGCAGGCGCTGCGCGGGCTCCAGCGCCGTCAGCGCGAGGTTCTCGTCCTGCGCTACTTCGCGGACATGACCGAGGCGCAGGTGGCGGATGCCCTGGGCATCTCCCTCGGTTCCGTGAAGGCGTACGGATCCCGGGGCATAGCGGCGCTCCGCGTCGCCATGGAGGCCCCCGCATGAGCAGCGACAAGCACCGCAATGATCGGGATGAGCAGAACAGGCATGTGGGATCCGGGGATGGAACTGTGAATCACGGCCCCGGCCAGGACGACGGCCTTCTCGGCGGTCCCGAGGACCCCTTCGGCGGCCCGGACTCAGCCGGCGGCCCGGACGCTCCCGACCCCCTGGACTCCCTCGGCGGTGACGAGCTGGCGCTGCGTCGCCTGTTGCACCAGGCCGTGGAGGAGATCGAGCCGAAGAGCGGGACGCTCGACCATCTGCGCCGTGCCGTGCCCGCCAGGCGGGCCCGCAAGCGGCAGGCCGTCGTCGGTATGGCGGCCGCGGCCCTGTTCATCGGCACGGCGATCCCCGCGCTCGTCCATGTGGCGGGCCAGAGCGGGTCGAACGACCACCCGTCCATCGCCGGCAACAGCGAGGCGACGCACGGCGGTACGGGCTCCGGGAAGGGGCCCGACGGCGGCGAGAGCGGCACGGGGAGTCCTTCGGGCAAGTCCAAGTCCAAGGACAAGGACGGCAAGAAGGGCAAGACCGGCGACAAGGGCAAGGGTGCGGGCGGTGGTGCCACCGGCGGCCCTGATCCCGCGAGCACGGCGGCCGCGAGCTCCCCGGTCTGCACGGCGACCGACCTCGGCAACGCCCCGGCGAGCCTCGGCGCGGCCGACGCGGGCGGCAAGGTCTACGGCTCCTTCCGCGTCACGAACATCTCCCAGGCGAACTGCTCGGTGGACGCCCCCGGCGCCGTCTCCGTCCTCGCCCAGGGCGCGGCCGACCCGACCAAGGTCAACGTCGTCGACCACACGGCGGGCGACGCCGCGACCGGTCTGCCCGACCCGTCGACGGAGCCCAGCCAGCTGATCCTCGAACCGGGCATGTCGTACGAGGTCCGCTTCGCGTGGGTGCCGTCCGCGAGTTGCCCGACCACGGGAGGCGGGGGCGACGCGTCGCCCAGCCCGACCCCGTCCGGCGGCACCACGGGCGACGCGACGGGCTCGAACCCGGAGCAGAGCGGTCTGTCCACGCAGATGGTGGCGGAGGGCCCCACGGCCGACGGCAGCGTCTCGGTCTCCCACACGGCGGAACCGGGCTCGCCCTCGTCCAGCACGACGATCCCCAACGCGTGCGCGGGAACGGTGTACCGCACGGGCGTCTTGCCGGCGTCCTAGGGGCGGGACCCGTTCATGCCGGTGCGGTGAGATGCGGGGAGACACGGGGAGGTGCTGGGCACCTCCCCCTCCCGCCGGGACGGCGATCAGCCGCTGTGGTGGTCAGCCGCTGCGGTGATCCCCGCGACGGCTGGTGACGGCTCTTCCCGGCGGTGCCTGACTAGCCTCGTGCCGTCTCGGGGCTCGCGGGCTCAGGGGAGTCCGCCGCGTCCGGGACGTCTGCGGAGTCATGGGCCTCCGGGACGTCTGCCGAGGCCGGGGCCGTGCCGGTTGCATCGGGTTCCGTGAGCCCCAGCGCGGCGTCCCGCTCGAACTCCGCCTCGCGGCGCAGCAGGCGGAACCACATGAAGATCACGAAGCCCGCGAAGACGAACCACTCGCCGGTGTAGCCCAGGTTCTGGAACGCCTTCAGGTCGAGGCCGCTGCCCTGCGGCGCCGTCGCCGGTACCGCCGTCATCCCCGAGTCCGCCTTGTCGAGCGTGACCCACGCGTCGTAGACGTCGTACGGGACGAGGTTCACCAGGGACGCCGCGCTGATCGCGCCGAGCTGTCCGGCCGGCAGGCCACCCGCGGCGGACGCCCCGCCCGAGCCCGGGCTCTCGGAGGCCTGAAGCGCACCGGTGACGGTGACCTCACCCCGGGGCGCCGCGGGAGCCTTCGCGGCGCTCGCCGCACCGGGCACCCACCCGCGTACGACGGGCAGCGCCTTGCCGGCGTCCCCCTCCGTGCGCAGCAGCGTCACCACGTAGAAGCCGGTCCTGCCGTCGAGCTCACGGTCGGGGACCAGAAGCTGCTTGCCGTAGTGCCCGGTCGCGGTGGCCCGCTTGCCGGACGTCTTCTGGTCCACGGGCAGCAGGGAGCCGAGCGGCCGGGGCGCGGCCTTCTCGTTCGCCGTCGACTGCGCCGAGGCGTCCTTGTGGCCCTGCACCCGGTCCTCGAAGCGGCCGAGCTGCCAGGAGCCCATGAAGATGCAGAAGGGGATGGCGAGCACGACGAACACGTTGATCCCCCACCACCGGGGGGTCAGGAGGAACCGGTACACCCTCCCCACGGTACGGCTCCCGCGCGAGGACCCGGGCCGCGGGGGTGGGCCCGGTCCCGCGCGGGGGCGCCGCTGTGTCCGTCAGCTCAGATGCCGCGCCGCGAAGTCCAGCTCCAGCCGAACCTGCTTGATCCGCTCCTCCACGACGAGCGAACCGTGCCCCGCGTCGTACCGGTAGACCTCGTGCGTGGCGCCGCGTGCCACGAGCCGGTCCACGTAGTTGTCGATCTGGCGGATCGGGCACCGCGGGTCGTTGACCCCCGCCGAGATGTAGACCGGGGCCTTCACCTCGTCCACGTACGTCAGCGGGGACGACGCGGTGAAGCGGTCGGGGACCTCTTCCGGGGTGCCGCCGAACAGCGTGCGGTCCAGCGCCTTGAGGGCCTCCATCTCGTCGTGGTACGCCGTGACGTAGTCCGCGACGGGCACGGCCGCGAGGCCCAGCGCCCAGACGTCCGGCTGGGTGCCCACGCCGAGGAGCGTGAGGTACCCGCCCCACGAGCCGCCCGCGAGGACGAGCCGGTCCGGGTCGGCGAGCCCGGACGACACGGCCCACTCGCGGACCGCCGAGACGTCCTCCAGCTCGATGAGGCCGACGCGGTGCTTGAGCGCGTCCGTCCACTCGCGCCCGTATCCGGTCGAGCCCCGGTAGTTGACGCGGACCACCGCGTACCCGTGGTCCACCCAGGCCGCCGGTCCCGCCGCGAACGAGTCACTGTCGTGCCAGGTCGGCCCCCCGTGCACCTCGAACACGGTGGGCAGCGGTCCCGTGGCCCCCGCCGGCTTCTGGACGAGGGCGTGGATGCGGCCGCCGGGTCCCTCGACCCACACGTCCTCCACCGGCACGGACACCGGCGCCTTGAGCCCGGGCGGATCGAGGACCACGCCGCCCGACGTGGACCGCACGACCGACGGCTCGGCCGCCGACGACCACAGGTACTCCACACTGCCGTCGGGCCGCGCCGTCGCTCCCGACACCGTGCCCGGCGGCGTCTCGACGCGGGTCAGCGCGCCCGAGCCGAACTCGTACCGCCACAGGTCGCTGCGAGCCTCGAAGCTGTGCGCGACCAGGAGCGCCGAGCCGTCCGGATACCACTCGGCGGAGACATCACCGGGCAGGTCGAGGGCGAGATCGGTCTCCTCGCCCGACGCCACGTCCCACACCATCGGCTCCCAGCGCCCGCGCCGCTGATGCCCGACGAGGAGCCGGGTGTCCCCGTCCACCGGAGCGAAGCCCAGGACCTCCAGGCCCAGCTCCTGCGAGCCGCCCTTGGTGTCGTCGAGCTCGGCGACCGTCGTCCCGTCGGGCCGCACCACACGCAGCGCCGAGTGCATGGCGTCCCCGTGCTCCGTGTGCTCGACGGCGATGAGGGTGCCGTCGTGCGAGAGGTCGCCGACGCCCGCCGACTCGCGGTGCCGGTAGATCTCCTGGGGCGCGCCGCCGCCGCGGACGACATGGATCGTCGTGCCGTCCTCGTCCGTGGAGCGGCCCACGACCGCCGTCGAGCCGTCCCTCCCGATGGCCAGGCCCGCCGGGTACGAGGCTTCGAGCCCGTCCACCGCGGGGACGTCGTCGCCCCCGCCGAAGGGCTGGCGCAGCCACACGCCGAACTCGTCCCCGTCCTTGTCGCTGAACCACCAGATCCACTCGCCGTCGGGGGACAGGACGCCGTCCGTCGTCCCGTTCGGCCGGTCCGTCGCTCTGCGCTGCTCGCCCGTCGCCCTGTCCCACGCATACAGCTCGTACGTCCCCGTCGCGTTCGACACGAACAGGGAGCGGTCCGGCGCGTCCTCCGCCCAGTCGGGCAGGGACACCCGCGGCGCACGGAAGCGCTTCTCCCAGTCCGGCATGGAACCGCCGCCCGCCCCCCGAGGGGCCCCGTTGCTCTCAGTCATGGCCCCATAGTGCCTCCACCGGCCGACAATCCGCCGGTGAGGTTCCCCAGCCTGTGGACAACTTCCCGGACCCGCACTCCTGCGGGTGACGAAGGCGATGTGGGCGACGAAGGCCCGGCCGGTCACACGGGCGGCTCGGCAGGGGCCGGGCCGAGGGTCGTGGTGCCGGGCGCGGCGCGGTGCCCGAGACCCGTGCGGTACGTGTCGAGGGCGGCGTCGATACGGCCCGTGCGGCGGTAGAGGTCGCCGAGCAGGCGGCACAGGTCGGCCAGGTCGGCCAGGTCGCCCGCCGCTCCCGCCCGTTCGAGCAGGCTCAGCGCGGTGACGTAGTGCTCCTCCGCGGCCTCGGCCGCCGCCGTTTCCTCGGGGGCGCCCGCGGCCCCCGACTCCTCCGCGATGATGCCGAGCAGCCGGTGCGCGCCCGCCGCGTGGACGGCGCCGCGCTCCGGATTCAGGTCGCCGAGCAGGGCGCGCAGCAGCGCGGCCGCTTCGTCGCTGCTGCCCCTGCGGCGCAGCACGTCGGCCAGCTCCACCTCGACCTGAGTGGTGTAGAGCACCGCCCGCTTGGCCGACAGCATGTCGCGCGCGGTCCTCAACTCCCGTTCCGCGTCCGCGAGTCGGCCGTTCTGGGCGTGGACGTACCCGCGCATCCAGTGGCAGTGCGCGAGTTCGGTGCGGATCTGGAGCCGCTGGTACAGCTCGGCGGCCTTGCCCAGGGACGCGTCGGCCTCCGCGGCACGCCCCTCGGCGAGCAGAGTGCGGGCCACCGAGCGGTGCATCTTGGCGACGAGCACGGGGTCCCCGGCCTGCGGGGCCAGCGAGAGCGCGAGCTCGGCGGCCTGCGCGGCGCGCGCGTGGGCGCCCATGTCCATGTACGGGGCGATGGTCGCCGTGTAGAGCAGCAGCAGGGCGTCCGGGTCGTGCAGACCGCTGGTGTTCAGCTCGTCGAGCGCGGACTCCAGGAGGTAGCACGCGTACCGCAGCTCTCCGGAGAGGTAGTGCGCGAGGGCACGCGCGCGGATGACGGGGGCGCGCTGGGGGAGTGGCGCGCCGGTCGCGACGAGCAGCGCTTCGGCGGCTTCGAAGTGGCGGTGGGCGTCCGGGAGTTCGCCGGTCTCCAGGGCGCACTCGCCGAGGCCGAGTTCGGCGGCGGCCTGTTCGGCGGCGAGGCCGTGCCGCTCGGCCTCGGCGCGCAGCTGCTCGTACAGGACGGCGGCCTCCTCGGCGGCGCCCGTCGTGAGCCCGCGCTGGGCCTCGGTGAGGCGCAGGCGCAGCCGGGTGGCGAAGTGGGCGGGCTGCCCCGTCGTGAGCTCCTCGTACGTCACGCCGAGCCGCTCGGCGACGTGCCGCAGGGCGGCCTCGGAGGGGCGGACCCGGCCCGCTTCCAGGGTGGAGATGTAGGCGGGCGTGTAGGCGGGCTCGGCGACCTGACGCTGAGTCAAGCCACGCTCGGTGCGCAGGCGGAGGACGCGGCGGCCTATGGGTTCGTCGGCGGGATCGGCGGGATCGGCGGGATCGGCGGGATCGGTGAGATCGGCGGGATGGGCGGGTCGGGACGGTCCGGCGTCCGGTGCGAGACCGGGTTCCCCGTCCGGTACGGGGCCGGGGTCACCCGCCTCCGGGGTGCTGTCGTGCGTCATCGTGCGGCGCGCCGCCCTTCCTGTCCCGCTCCGTGGTTCCGCTCCCGCAACTGATGCTCGCTGCAAGCCACTTGAGTCTCACCCCTTGTCAGCCATCACGCCACCCCCTAGGTTGAGCGATCGATTAAGTCTGATTAACCCAGCACTTATGTCTCCTACTTGAGTACCCGAGGTCCTCGTGCCGATACCCAAGTCCCCGCGCCGTCCCCTGCCCGCCGCGCTCCTCGCCGGTGTCCTCGCGGCCGCCGCCCTCGGTGGCGCGGGCCTCGCCGGTCACGCCGACGCCGCCGAAGCCGCAGGCGGGTCCGACACGGGGAGCCGTACGGTCGAGTACTTCGCCGACTCCCACGCAGAGGGCCGGCACGTCCGAGTTCCGGCGGCCGTACCGGCGAAGATCCGCAAGGAGAAGCGCGCGCCCGCGACGGCCGCCCCGGACGGCGAGGTCACCGCGCTGCAGAAGACGGGCCCCTCCGAGGGGCGCCTCGACCTCGTGATCATGGGTGACGGCTACACGGCGGACCAGCAGGAGGACTTCAGGCAGGACGCCGAGTCCAAGCTCGATTCGATCTTCGCGATCGAGCCGTACAAGAGCTACAAGGGCCTCTTCAACTTCTGGCTCGTCAACACGGTCTCGAACGAATCGGGTGTCTCCGGAGACCCGACCCAGGACGTCGTCAAGGACACCGCGCTCAGTAGTTACTTCTTCTGCGACGACGTCGAGCGGCTGCTCTGCATCGACGAGAAGAAGGTCGACTCGTACGCGCAGCAGGCCCCGGACTCCGACATCGTCTTCGTCGTCTCGAACGCCACTAAGTACGGCGGCGCCGGTTACAGCGGCCTCCAGTCGACCGCCGGGCACACCGGCATCGCCACGATGTCCTCCGACAACGACCGCTCGTACCTGATCGGCGCCCACGAACTGGGCCACTCCATCGGCCTGCTGGCCGACGAGTACCAGTACGCGGGTTACGGCAGGTACCCCGGCGAGGAGCCCGTCGAGCCCAACACCAGCGTCCTGACGGCGGACGGCATGTCCGGCGCCAAGGCCAAGTGGTACCGCTGGCTCGGCGAGAGCGACCCGGCGGGCGGGACCGTGGGCGCGTACGAGGGCGGCGGCTACTACGAGTACGGAATCTACCGTCCGACCCAGAACTCGATCATGCGCGCCCTGGACACCGAGCAGTTCAACCTCGTAGGCCGCGAGGCGATGATCGCCGGTTTCTACCGCGACGCCGACGTGCTCACGGCCCGCACCCCCACCACCCGCACCCTGCGCCCCCAGGACCACATCCGCGTGGACCTCGCCCCGCTCGCCAAGGGCCTGTCCGACGTGCGCGTGCACTGGTACGTCGACGGGGTCGAGGTGCGCCGCGCCGCCGCCGAGCGCACCGTCACCGGCAAGGAGCTCGGCGCGCGCAAGGGCACGCACACCGTCACCGCGACCGCCGTCGACAACAGCGCGTCGCTACGGGACCCGGCCGCGATCCGGGCGGCGTCCAACAGCGTCAGCTGGACGGTGAAGACGGGCAAGTGACGGGCCACGCGCGCGTGGGGGCCGGTTCAGCGGCCGGTCTCGCCCTGCGCGACCTCCACGCCCGCGTGCAGGTCGTGGGCCGCGTCGGCGACCGCGCCGGCCGAGAGCGCCGCGCACACCAGGAGCGCGCAGGCCAGCGCGCGCCGCAGCGCCCTGCGCGGGCGGGCCACCGCGGCGTTCGTGCTCAGCAGAGCGGTGACGCGGCGCGGCACAGGACCCGCCGTGACGGCGAGCGCCGTACGGGGCCGTGACCCGGCCCCCGGGACGCGGGCCGCGGCGAGGGCGGCCCGGCCGATCGCCCGCGCGGTGAGCGCCCGGTCGCCCGTCGCGGTGGCGGCGGACTCGTCGGCCCAGCGCTCGAGCGCGTAGGCGAGCGGTTCGCGCAGTCCGCGGAGCATCGGGTGCAGGGTGACGGCCAGTTCGGCCGTCGCGAGGAACAGATGGTGGCGGCCCGCGAGGTGCGCGCGCTCGTGCGCGAAGAGCACCTCGCGCTCCCGCGCGTCGAGGGCCCGCAGCATCCCCGTCGTCACGACGATCCGGTCCGGGCGCCCCGGAAGGGCGTAGGCGTACGGGAGTTCGTCCGGCCGTACGGAGAGTTCGTCGTCGGCGCCGGACCCGGCGCGGGCCGCCCGCATCTCGCGCCGCTGCCGCAGCCCCGTGCGGACCAGCGCGAACGCGCCCGCCGCCAGCGCGAGCGCGGCGAGGACCGACGCGGGAACGAGCACCGGGGAGCCGTCGCCGAGGAGCGGTGGCGACAGATGCCCGAGGGCGGCCACGGAAGGCAGCCGCAGCGCCCCGGCGGAGGCGAGGAGGCCGAGCGCGGCCGTGCTGGATCCGGCGAGGACGACGGAGAAGCCCGCCAGCGTCCAGGCCGCCGCGCGGGGCGGCAGCCACTCGGCGGCGCGGCGTGCGGCGGGCACGGCGAGCAGCGGCATGAGCAGCGGGATCCAGACGGCGAAGATCATCGGCTGGTCCCCCCGCGGTCTTCGCCCGCACCGTCGGCGCCGCTGCCCGCTCCGCTGTCGGCTCCGCCGTCGAGCAGCGCGCGCAGCATGTGCTCGTCCTCGGTGCTCAGCTCGGAGACGAATCGGGCCAGGACCGTGCCGCGGTCCTCGTCCTTGTCGAGCTCGGCGTGCATGCGGCGGGCCGTGAGCCCGTGCGAGTCCTGCGCGGGCCGGTACGCGTAGCCACGGCCCGCGCGGTCACGGGTGACCGTCCCCTTGGCGTGGAGCCGTGTCAGGATCGTGGTCACGGTGGTGCGGGCCAGGTCGTCGGCGAGCGCCCGCTGCACCTCGCCGGGGGTGAGCGGTGTCTCGGCGGCCCAGAGCGCGGCGAGGACGCTCGCCTCGAGCTCGCCCGCGGGACGCCGTTCCTGCTCCTCGGCCATGGAACGATCCTCCGCTCTTCTTCGTCTACAGTTGAGTAGACCGTCTACACGACTGTAGTCGTATGGTCGGCGCGCCGACTCGCGGCCGCCGTTCAGCCCATTATGAGACGACTGAGAGGAGCGGCCCCCATGGCCGTAGACCCCCTCGCCGCCGCCCAAGCGGTGAACGTGCTGGACGCGGGCTCCCTCCTGGCCGCCTTCGGCGCCATCGGCGTGGCCGTCGTCCTGTTCGCGGAGACCGGACTGCTCGTCGGGTTCTTCCTGCCGGGGGACTCGCTGCTCTTCACGGCCGGCCTGCTGTGCGCGGGCGGCTCGCACGGGCCCGTCCACCTCTCGCTGCCGCAGGTCCTGGCCGCCGCCGTCGTGGGCGCGCTCGCCGGGGCGCAGGCGGGGTACTGGATCGGCCGGCGCGGCGGCCGCGCGCTCCTCGCCCGCAGCAGGGCCAAGCGGCTGCATGAGGGAGCGGCCCGCGCGGAGGAGCTGCTCGATCGGTACGGCCACGCCAAGGCGATCGTCCTGGCCCGCTTCGTCCCCGTCGTCCGTACGGTGCTCAACCCGCTGGCCGGAGCGCTCGGGGTGCCGGCGCGGGTCTTCACGGTGTGGCAGATCGTCGGCGGCCTCGTCTGGACGGTCGGCCTGGTCCTCGCTGGCTACGGACTCGGCTCGTCGGTGCCGAACGTCGACCGTTACCTCCTGCCGATCGTCGCCCTCGTCGTCATCGTCTCCCTGATCCCGCTGGCCCTGGAGGTGGGGCGCTCCCGCGCCAGGTCACGCGAGCGTGACGCCGCGGAGGAGGGCACACCATGACCGCACCTCTCGCCTTCGGCGGCGCGTCCGTGGACGGCAGTCTCTACACGTGGGTGACCGACCTGGCGCACAGCACTCCGCACGCGGTGAACGCCGTCGTGTCCGGCTGGTCGGACTACGGGCTCGCGCTCTTCGCCGTACTGATGATCGCGGCGTGGTGGCGCGCGAGAGGCGAGGGCGGCGTCCGGATGGCCCGGGTCCTCGCGTCCCCGGTGATCGTCGTGGTCGCCTACGTCGCGAACTCCTTGCTCAAGTCGGTCGTCGACGAACAGCGCCCGTGCCGCACGCTCCACACGGTCACCGTGGAGGCGTGCCCGGCACTCGGGGACTGGTCGTTCCCCAGCAACCACGCGGTGATCGCCGCCGCCGCGGCCGTCACGCTGCTGCTCGCCGACCGCCGCATCGGCCTGATCGCGGTCCCGGCGGCGGTCCTCATGGGTGCCTCCCGGGTGTGGATCGGCGTGCACTACCCGCACGACGTGGCGGTGGGCCTGGCCGTGGGCGCCACCCTGGCCCTCCTGCTCAGTCCACTCGCGACCCGGGCAGCGCCACTGGTGGACCGCCTGAGAACGACCCGCCTACGGCCCCTGGTGTCGACTCAGTGACGGGAAGGGGCGCGACGAAACAGGGCGGCGTCCCATACCCGTAGCTCTGCCCGAGGCCCGAGGCCCGAGGCCCGAGGCCCGAGGCCCGAGGCCCGAGGCCCGAGGCCCGAGGCCCGAGACCCGGGATCCCGAGGACCGGGGCTCCGGAGGACCGGAACCCCGCAGACCTGGACACGGCGGACGCCGCCCTGCTGATGTCGCTGCCGGCGGAGTCACTCCCCGGCGACCTCGATCCGCCCGTTGTTCTCCGCGGCGGACGCAGGAGCAGGCACCTGCCCCTTGGCCGAAGCTCCCGAACCCGAACCCGAACTCGAACCCGAACCGGAAACCGAACCCGACGTGAGCCCCTTCAGGAGCGACGCCAGGTCGACCCCGGTGGTGGAGCTGAGGAGTTCGACGCCCTGCGCGACGTTGTCGGCGACCGTACGAGACAGCTGGCTCGCGCCGTCCGTCGAGATCACCGTCATCTTGTCCACGGCGCTCAGCGGCTCGGACGCCTTCGCGACGACGCTCGGCAGCACCTCGACGACCATCTGGAGCACCGCCGCGTCGCCGTACCGCGCGAACGCGTCGGCCTTCTTGTGCATGGCCTCCGCCTCGGCCGCACCCTTCGCGCCGATCGCGGCCGCCTCGGCCTCGCCCTCGAGGCGGACGGCGTCGGCGAGCGCCGCACGGTGCGCCTTCTCGCCCTCACCGGTCAGCCGCGCCCGCTCGGCGTCGGCCTCGGCCTGCTTGACCAGTCCGATGCGGCGGGCCTCCGCCTCCTGCTCGGCCTGGTAGCGCGCGGCGTCGGCCGGCTTACGGACCTGGGTGTCCAGCTCACGGTCGGTCAGGGCCGCCTGGCGCTGGGCCACCTTCTCCTGCTCGGCGAGCACCTCCTGCCGGCGCGCGGCCTCGGCCAGCGGACCGGCGGCCCCGGCACGCGCCGCGGCCTCGTCGGTCTCGGCCTTGATCTCGGCCTGCTTCAGATAGAAGGTCCGCTGCGCGATGGCGATCTCTTCCTCCGCCTTCAGACGGGCCTGCTCGGCGGCGCGCCGCGCGACCGCCTCCGCGATGTCGGCCTCCTGCTTGGCGCGGGCGGCCTCGGGCCGGCCGAGGTCCTCCAGGTACGAGCCCTCGGTGGTGATGTCCTGGATCTGGAAGGCGTCGAGGACGAGGCCCTGGCCTGACAGGCTGGCCTCCGCCTCCTCCGCGACCTGCCCGGCGAACGCGGCCCGGTCACGGATGATGTCCTCGACCGACATCCGGCCGACGATGGAGCGCAGGGCGCCCGAGAGCACCTCCTGCGTGAAGCCGACGATGCCGCCCTGCTGGGCGAGGAAGCGCTGGGCCGCGGCCCGGATCGAGTCCTCGGTGCCGCCGACCTTGACGATGGCGACACCCTCGAGGTTGGCCTTCACGCCGCGCAGCGTGACCGCGCCGCGCACGGCGATGGGGATGTGCCGCGACGACAGGTCGAGGGTGAACTTCTGCTGGACGAACGGGACGACGAAGACGCCGCCGCCGACCACGACCTTCTGGCCGCTGTTGTCGGTGAACACCCGTCCGGTCTCCGGGTCGGTGGCCTTCTTGCCGCGCCGCCCGGTGACGATGAACGCCTCGCTGGGCCCGGCCACCTTGTAGCGGGTCACGACGACGAGTGCGAGCAGCACGACGAGTACGACGACTCCGATGACGGAGATGAGCACTGGGCTCATGGTGATTCCCCCCTCCTGCCCCCTGGGGGACGGTGGATCGATTACGTATGGACGGCCCCTGCGGGCCACGTGTGGACGGCTCCACGGATGGCGTCGGCCGACCGGGTGCGGAGTGCCGTGGCGCTCAGCGTCGGACGGGCCTCAGCGTCGGACGGGCCGCACGGCGACCGACGTGGGCGAGAGCGACTCCTCGACCCAGATCTCGCTGCCCCGCGCCACGGCCGTCGCCCCCGCGCTCTTCGCCGCGAGCTTCACCGGCTGCCCGGCGAGCCGCAGCAGCACCTCGCCGTAGCCGTCCGCCGGGATCGCCGTGACGACGGAACCCGCCGTGCCGACGAGGTCGTCGCCGCGCGGGGCGGCCCCGTCCTGATCGCGCATCAGGGCCCGGCTCAGCCGCCAGGTCAGCCACCCGGCAGCGACGCCCGCGCCGGCCCCTACGGCGGTGGCGGGCCCGGCCCCGAGGCCGGTGGTGCCGAGCACGAGCGCGCTCCCGAAGCCGAGCATCGAGACGAACCCGGCGACGACCGGCAGCGAGAGCAGCCCGTCGAAGAGCCCGTCGAGGAACCCGGCGCCGCCGAAGAGTCCTTCGAGCACGCCGTCGAAGACGAGAGCGAGCACCAGCAGAACGAGCCCCGCGATGCCGAGCCCCAGAAAAACCGTCACCGCATCCCCCTTCCGGCCGTACCCGTACCGGCCGCCCCCTTCGGTGATGGCCACATCCTCGCACCACGAACGGAGCGAGCGCATTGCCATATCCCGGCAATCTTTACTGTTCATTGATGCCGGGTTTTGCCTCCCTTTGCGAGGCCGTTGCGGGAACTTTCGCCACTGCACCGGCCGTTGGTCAAGCCGGGGTGGCGTATGACCGAGGCGAAGGGCCAGGAAAGAAACCGGGGGAGAGGCAGGGCGTACGGCGTGCTGTCCGGCCTGCCCTACGCGGTCATGGCCCTGGTCGCGCTCGCCGACATCGCCTCCGGTCCGGGCGGGGGCCTGTTGCCGCTCGCGTCGCTCGGCCCCGCCTTCGCGGGCCTCGTGGGCAGCTGGCGGCGCACGGCGTGGATCGGCGGCATCGCCATGGCCCTGTGCTCACTCCTGGCCGTCGACGACGGGCAGTTGGGGGAGCGCCGGGGATACACGGCGCTCATCTGCGTCCTCGGCGTGACGGCCACGGGCATCGCCGCCGCCGTGATGCGCGGCCGCAGGGACGCCGAGCTGGCGAGTGTGCGCTCGATAGCGGAGGTGGCCCAGCGCGTTCTGCTGCGCCCGGTGCCGCGCAGCGCCGGCCCGCTGCGGGTGGCGGTGTCGTACACGTCGGCGGTGGCGGAGGCCCGTATCGGCGGTGATCTGTACGAGGTCGTGGCCTCGCCGGGCGGCATACGCGTGATCATCGGCGATGTGCAGGGCAAGGGGCTCGACGCGGTCGAGACGGCGGCGCTCGTTCTCGGGGCGTTCCGCGAGGCCGCGCACGACGAGCCCGAACTCCTCGGTTTGAGCCGCCGCCTGGAGCGAGCCGTCGACCGGGACCTGCATGGCGAGAAGTTCGTGACCGCGCTGCTCGCCGAGGTGCGGGGCGGCGGCAGCGAGGTGACGTTCCTGAACTTCGGACACCCGGCCCCCATGCTCGTACGCCCCGACGGCTCGGCCCACTTCCCGCGCCCGCCGCAGTACGCGCTGCCGCTCGGTATCGGCGTGCACGGCGCGGAGGGGCCCGAGCCGTACACGGTGGACTTCGCACCCGGCGACCAGATCCTGCTGTACACCGACGGCGTCACGGAGGCGCGGGACCGGGCCGGAGAGTTCTACCCGCTCGGCGACCGCGCCTCGCTCCTCAAGGATCCCGACCCGGAGGCCGCCCTCAAGGAGCTGCGTGCCGACCTGGTCCACCACGCGGCCGGCCCCCTGCACGACGACGCGGCGATGCTTCTCCTGCGCCACCGCCACGAAGATCCGTCCGACACCGCGCCACCATTCGTGCCGTCCGCCCCGTCATAATTCGCGCCACGAATTGCCGCCAATTTTCGGCACAGGCAGCCGCGCGCAAGAGAACTCGGCCGGCCTATTGAGCTGGAATCCTCATAAATCGGGGTCTGTCGGATGGATGCCGTTAAGGCCGTTACCTGGGCGGGGCGAGTCCGTTGAACCGGTATACGGACGCGATCTGGCGGCCGTATCCGTCCAGCAAAAAGGAGAACGTGATGTCTCGCATCGCGAAGGCCGCCGCTGTCGCGCTCGGCACCGGCGCCGTGGTGATCAGCGGTGCCGGCCTGGCCATGGCCGACGCCGGCGCCCAGGGTGACGCTGTCCGTTCGCCCGGTGTCGTCTCGGGTGACGCGGTCCAGGCCCCGGTCCACGTCCCGGTCAACCTCTGCGGCGACACCGTGGACGTCATCGCTCTGCTGAACCCGGCCTTCGGCAACGCCTGCGCCAATGTCGGGGACGACAACGTGGGCGACGGCGGCGACGACGGCGGCTATGGCGGCGGCTACGGCGGCTGACACCCCGAAAAAGGCCCCCGGCGCGGATGCGCGGGGGCCTTTTCTCATGTGTGACGCGGATTATGCGTACCGATACAAATGCCCGTGCTCGATCATCGAACTCGGCTTCACTTTCCAGGGTGGCATCGGTTCGTCAAGAGTCACGACACGCCACGCCCCCTTCGATCCTGCGGCCGGTAGATAGGGAGCTGATTCGGGGTATTTCCGGCGCCAGCGTGACCAGAGCAGATCGACGAACGCGTGGTTGAACCAGAAGACCGGATCGTTCACGGAGTCCGCCCCGAGCATGTGCCCGCCGACCCACCGATGCACCCGGTTGTGGTTACGGAACTTGCTGTTCCCCACCCCCGACGTCCAGCCCTCGACCTTGTTGCGGAACCCGCGCGATGACGTCGAGTTCCACGGCGCGGAGTCGTACAGCGAATCCCCCATCGCCCAGGCCAGTTCGTGCTTCGTGGGCAGCTCGATCGGATCGTGGGGGCGGCCGAAGTCCCGGGTCAGGAACTCGCTCTCCGTCACGCCCTCCTTGATGGGCCAGTGGCCGCTCCCATAGGCGAAAGGCCCCGTCATCACCCGCCGGTCGGAGCGTCGGCCGTTCCCGCCGAGGAACCCCTCGCCCCACAGGGACGACGTCGGGGAGCGGTCCACCGTCCAGTCCCAGTAAGGGACCGAGACTCCGGGATCCACTCGTTGCAGCGCGCTTTCGAATTCGAGGAGGAACTGCCGGTGCCAGGGCAGAAAGGTCGGCGCCATGTGCGCGACCCGCTGCCCGCCGTCCCCGTCACCGGTGTAGAACTCCATGTGCATGCGCACGAATTCGTCGTACTGCCCCTTGCGTTTGACCGCGAGCAGCGCGGACACGAACCGCTTCTTCTGCGCCGCCGTGAGCGAGCTCTGGTTCTGCCGCGTGTAGACCAACGCCGTCCCCGTCCTTCAACTTCGTCTGTGCCGCGGCGCTCAGAGCGCGCGCCGGCGCAGCATCTGGTCGCCGAGCTCGTCCACGGCACCCCTCACCGCGGCCAGGGGGGTGGGATACGACTGGTAGTGGTCGACCATGCTCAGATAACTGCCGTCGGCGCGACGCATCAGATGCAGCGGTCGGCCGTCCACCGTGACGTCCCAGTGCCCGGACCGCTGCCCGATGTGCGCGCGCGTCATCGAGCCCTGCCCTCGAGTCCCGCGGATGTGGCGGCCGTGGTAGGTCTCCTCGAAGTCCCCGTCGGCCGCGCCCTTCAGGTCGTCCTGCGGGTGGCGGAAGGCCCGGCCGACGAGGGCGGCGGCCGGCACGACGGCGGCGGCGAGCGCGACCCCGATCAGCCGCCGCACCATGGTCCGGCGCGTCACGAGCCCTCGGCCGGCGGGACCGAGACCGACAGGCGGGGTACCGGCTTCCACTGGCGTCTCCTCTTTCGGACCTCAGGATCTGCGCGTGCGGGTCACGCGATGTCGAACGCCGCTCCCGGCGCCGTCGTCAGAAGCGGCGTGACGAGCGCGGCCTCGGGCAGCGCCGCGTCCGGCAGCCCGAACCGGTCGCCGATCGGACCGGTGAGCGGCGGGTTCACCGATGCCCCGGGGGTGGCCGTCCGTACGTCGGACCCCGCGGTGGTCAGGCCCAGGTGATCGATCTCGTGGTCTCCCGTCACCTGGGAAAGCGGCGCCTCGACCCGCGTGTCGGGCAGCTCGCTGCTGAGCGGAACCGCCGGCAGCAGCGGCTCGGGAAGCATCCGCCCGGCCACGAAGCGCGGGGCGTCGGGCCCGCCCGGCATCGGGATCGGTACCCCGGTCGACAGCTCGGGCGCCTTCACGTGCAGCGCGTTCTCCACACCGGTCAGCGGAACCGCTACGGGTACCTGCTCGCCCGCGGCGGCGGGAGCGGCGCCCGCGCCCGCGGCGGCGAGGCAGCCGGCCAGTACAGCGAGCGTCCCTCTGGCAGTTGACTTCATGTCGGACACAGTTCCTTTCGGGCTTCGCGGTACTTGTCACCGCGAAAGGAGTAACGACCGGGTGGGTGTATCAGTGCAAACTTCCCTCGCCCGGTGCATTCGGCCGATGTATGTATCAGCTGGTCCAGAAGTCCCACCAGCGGGTCAGGATCAGCATCCCGATGATCCCGACGTGCAGCACGGGCAGGACCCACGTGAACTCACCGAAGAACGACCGCAGCCAGGACGGCGCGGGCAGGAACCCGTTGCGCACGTTGAACGACGTCACGTACCAGAACATGACGATCGTGGCGACCCACGCCAGAGAGCACCACAGGCACAGCGAGTTGATCCGGTACAGCGACTGGAACTGCAGCCACGTGCAGAACCCGACCCCGAACAGCGTGCCCGCGTTGAACGTCAGCCAGTACCAGCGCGGGAACCGCGCCCGCCCCAGCAGACTCATCCCCACGCAGATCACGACGGCGTAGGCCGCGAGCCCCAGCATCGGGTTCGGGAACCCGAACACCGACGCCTGCTCGCTCTTCATGATGTTCCCGCAGGACACCACGGGGTTGAGGCTGCAGCCCGGCGTGAAGTTCGGGTCCTCGAGCAGCTTGAACTTGTCGATCGTGATGACCCACGCCGCGAGCAGCCCCGCCGCACCGGTGATCACCAGGAGCAGCGCGAAACCCAGGGAACGGGACTCCGGGGCGACACGTGGCGACTCAACCAGGCTGTCACTGTGCTGAGTTGAGCCGGGCTGCCGCGGCATCCGGGCCGGGCGTCCCTCGGTGTTCGTGCTTCCCATGGGCCACTTCCTTCCGGTCAGACGCGCAGCTTGCGTACAGGGAGCAGGCAGTGGGCCGCGCCGGTCAGTGTCGCCTCGTCACCCGCGAACGAGGCGAGATCCTCCTCGGCGACCGGGCTGCCGGGCACCGCCGAGGTCCAGGGGCGCGTGGTGAACACGAAGTACGCGTAACCGCGTTCGGCCGCGGCGGCCAGCCACTCGGGGGGCGCGACGCACTGGGCGCTGAGGTACGGCATGTTGACGACGGCCTGGCCTGCCTCGACGAGCAGCGAGACGGGGAAGCTGGGGTTGCGCGTGGCGTCCACGACCTTGCCGACCGGCAGGCTGTTGTTCTCCAGCAGGGCCCGTACCGCTTCGGTCGATGCCTCCTGCCCGCCCGCGCCGTCCCCCAGGGAGTAGGCCAGCAGGAAGGGCATGTCCCCTTCCTCGTCCGGGTGTTCGCCGCTCCACGCGATGACGGCGAGGGTGCCCAGATCGATGGCGCGGAAGGCGCGGTTCTCAGTCGGCGTTGAAGTCACCACGGCAGCGTAGCCACGCTCGAAGGGCGCCCCGGCGACCTTTCACCCGCTTGGGGGAACGGCCCCCACTCGAACGAGAATTGGGGTCGGGCCGGACATGCCGAGAGGCCGGTCCGGGGCCGCTCGGCGCGGTGGGACCAGCCTCTCGTCGGCCTGGGTGCCGCTTCGCGCGAGGAGTGCGCGAAGGGGTGCGTCAGCCGTTGTGGCCGTGGTTGCCGAAGGCGGGGTTGAGGCCGGCGATGCCGTTGACGGTGTTCCCGACGACGTTGACCGGAACGTCGACGGGTACCTGGGCGACGTTGCCCGAACCGACGCCGGGGGAGCCGGCCGCCTCACCCGCCGCGTCGGCGCCGTGGGCGAAGGCGCTGCCCGAAGCGGCGCCCGCGGCGAGTCCGGCGGCGGCCATGACCAGAGCAGCCTTCTTGGCGGTGTTCATCACTGAAACCTTCCCAATTGGGGTTTTTGCGGCTTGTGAAGCAGCTTGTGAAGCTGTGCGGCGGGTGGCAGGAGCACGCCCGCGCAGATCGCTACTTGCCGAGGGGAAGGCCGCCGAGAAGTCCGGCCGGGGCGCCCGCGCCGGCGTCGTTCACGTTGTCCGCCGTGTTCTGCACCGTGTTGAGGACCGAGCCGCCCCGCTCCGTGTCGAGCATGTTGGTGTGCAGCGGCTGGGCGTCGAGCACCGACTGGTGGCTCAGGGTGTCGACCGCGCCGTTGAGGCTCGTCGGCGTGAGGTCGGAGGCGAACGCGGGTGCGGCTGCACCGGCGATGACCATGGATCCGGCGACGACGGCGGCGGCCTTCAGGGGCTTCATCATGTTCCTTCCTTGGGGTGACGATTTGTCACCAGCGACGGAATATCCAACGAGCGTCCCCGGCAACGGAAACTCTGAGGTCAGGGGATTTGCCGAACCCACTCGAATGAAGGGCCGCGGAGTTCTCATATGAGATTTGGGAAGAGGTGAATTGTCGGCGCGGGGCGCCCGATCAGGCACGGCAGGGACGTGAAAAGCCCGTCGCGCCGGTACGGGACCGGCGCGACGGGTGGATGGGGGTGCCCGCTTCGCCGCGGGCGCGCCCCCGTCAGTTGGACAGGGCGGGAGCCTGAGGGAGCACCGGCGTCTTCGGGACCGTGGACGTGGACGGCACGGACGCCGTGGACGGGAGCGGGAGTCCGGTCGACGGGAGCGTGGGGAGCTTGGGCAGGCCGGGCAGCGTCGGCGCGGGCAGCCCGCCGCCGAGCAGGGTGGCCGCGAGCAGGTTCACCAGGGCGGTGACGACGTTCGTAGCCGCGGTGGCGACACCGGCGACGTCGCCCGCGGTCGATGCCTTGATCAGCGCGTCGACGGCGGTCTGGAGCGCGGTCAGGGCGTCGCCCTTCACGTCCTTCCGGGCGGCCTTGGCGTCGTCGGGGGCGGCCGACTTCGGTGTGGTGGTGGCCGCGGGGACGGTGGCCTTGGCGGCATCGATGGCCGCCTTGATCGCGTCCGCGTGCTTCTGTGCCGCCTCGGCGGACAGTTTTCCGTCGTCGGCCTTGAGGACCTCGGTGAGCAGGTCCGTGACCGGGGTCACGACGGAACTCATGCTGCCGAGCGCGCCTACCTGGCCCAGCAGCGCATCCGCTCCGGGAACCGGTGCGCGCAGTGCCTCGACGCTGTTGGAGCTTCCCGGGTCGCTTTCGGCGGCTATCGCGGGAGCGGCGGTGCCGAGGAGGATCGTCGCGCAAAGAGCGGTGGTGGCAATGCGCCGTACGGGCTGATGGTGCATGTTTGTTCCTTTTCGGTGGTGTCTGTCCGATCTTGTGACCACCGTGGAATGACTGATTGCGTTCCGCAAGCGAACGGCGACATTCCGTGAGGAATCACCCTCGTCTCTCGGCGTGTCGTGCCAGGTGAGGCGCCCATTCGGGGGGTCTGCGGGCGTCGACCCCATATGGCGCAACGAACGCAAGAACGGCCGCCCCGAACGGGGCGGCCGCGGAAGGGTCCGGGGGAGCCGGATCAGTTGGCGCAGCGGCCGCCGAACGTCGGGTTCAGCAGGCCGATCACGTCGACCGTGTCGCCGCAGACGTTCACGGGGACGTGGACGGGAACCTGGACGGTGTTGCCCGAGATCACGCCGGGGGAGTGGGCGGCGGCACCCTGCGCGTCACTGCTGGCGGCGGCGACGCCGGCGGAGCCGGCCAGGGCGGCGGCGGCGACGGTGGAAAAGACAAAGGCCTTCGCGGTACGCGACATGGGGGAGGTGCTCCTCGGTCGGTCGATACGTCTCCGGGGCGGGTGCCCGGCTCGTGGATCAACGCGTGCCACCCGCGCGGGGTTGCGCCCCCGATCGGGTGACTGCACGGCGGGGGCTTCACCGCTTTCACCATTCCGACACACATGTCGGGTTTCCCAGATAAATACTCATCTGTCGCTACAGTGGCTCACCTCCCAGCCCGGCGAGGCGGGGCGCAGAAGTGCTTCCCGTCCCATGTGACTTTCGCATCCTCATTCCGTGATTCAGAAGCTCTTTGTCCCTGAAAGGGAATCGGTCATGCGTCATCACCTGGGCTCGCACCTGCGCCGTACGGCGGTGGGCGCCGTTTCTCCTGTCGCGCATTCCAAGACGTGTGGCGCCGCGGGCGCGCGGGAGGCGCAGAGCATCAGTGAACCGGGACGCGCGCAGCCGCGAAGGGTCCCCGCGTACGCCGACACCCTCGGCCACGACGCGGACGCCTTCGCGCTCGGCCGGAGCATCGGACAGCGGGGGTCGGGGCTCGGCCTCCGGATGACATCGCGGCGGGACACGGCCTGGACCGGCGTGCTCTGCGCAGCGGTCGACGCCAGGCCGTAGCGCGTTTCCCTCCTCCAGCACGAAGGGAAACGCGCATGCAACCGACAGCGACACCCCCTCGGCCGCGTGTCCTCCATGTCACCCAGCCCGTCGACGGCGGAGTGGCCCGCGTCGTCCGTGATCTGACGGAGGCACAGCTCTCCGCTGGCATGCGGATCAGCGTGGCCTGCCCGCCCGACGGGCCCCTGGCCGGGTCGCTGCGCCGCATCGGCTGTGACGTACTGCCGTGGCAGGCGACCCGCTCGCCCGGGCCCGGCATCGCCCGCGAAGTACGTGGCCTGGCACGGCTCGTGGCACAGGTGCGGCCGACCCTCGTCCATGCGCACAGCGCCAAGGCCGGACTCGCCGCCCGCCTCGCCGTGCGCGGCCGTGTCCCCACCGTGTTCCAGCCGCACGCCTGGTCCTTCGAGGCGGTCGACGGCCCCTCCGCCCGGCTCGCCCTCGAGTGGGAGCGCCGGGGCGCGCGCTGGGCCTCCCGGGTCGTCTGCGTCAGCGAGGCGGAGCGCGCTACGGGCGAGCGTGCCGGGATCACCGCGCGCTGGGACGTCATCCCCAACGGCGTCGACCTCACCCGCTTCCTGCCCGCCGCCGAACCGCGCGAGGCCACCGCCGACCCGCTGGTGGTCTGCGTCGGACGCATCTGCCGCCAGAAGGGCCAGGACGTCCTGGTGCGCGCCTGGCCCCTCGTACAGGAGAGGTTCCCGCGGGCGCGGCTCGTGCTGGTCGGGGACGGGCCCGACGCGGCGGCGCTGCGGCGGCAGGCCACCGCCTCCGTGCGGTTCGTGGGGGCCGACGACCCCGTGCCCTGGTACCGGCAGGCCGACCTCGTGGTGCTGCCGTCCCGCTGGGAGGGCATGGCGCTCGCGCCCCTGGAGGCGATGGCCTGCGGGCGGCCCGTCGTCGTCACCGACGTGGACGGCGCCCGCGAGAGCCTGCCCGCCGGTCTCGCGGCCCACTGCCTCGTACCGCCGGACGACCCCGCCGGGCTCGCCCGCGCGCTGACCGGTCTGCTGCGCGACCCCCACCGGCTCGGCGCGCTCGGCGGCCTCGCCCTACGGCACGCGCGTGCGCACCACGACGTGCGGCGCACCGCCGACGCGGTCGCAGACGTGTACCGCGAACTACTGGGCGCGGAGCCCACCGAGTGCAGGGAGCCCCTCAACACGTGACCGCGGAACGTACCGTTGCCTCCCCCGCGGGGCAGCCACGCGCCACTGCACCGAGCACCCTCCTCGCCTCGGTCATCCCGCCACGCGCCGCGGCGGGCGGCCGCCCGTCACCGGCGGGCAGACGCACGGCCGCGCGGCACCCCGCCTGCACGTCCCTCCTCGCGGCGGACGGTACGGCCGCGGTGCTGAGCACCCTCGTGATCGCACCGGTCCAGCGTCACCCTCTGCTCGTGATCGCGCTGGCCGCCGGTGCCGCGGCGGCGAACGCGCGCGCGGGCCTCTACCGCGGCGACGCGCCCCGTCTCCTGCTCGACGACTGGCCCGCGATCGGCGGCCGCGTCGTGGTGATCTGGTGCGTCATGGCGGCCGTCCTCGCCGGGTTCCCGCACCTCGATCCGCTGCCGGCCGGGACGCTCGCGGCGGGCGCCGGCCTGCACTGTCTCCTCGCGGGCGCGGGCCGCGGCCTCGTCTACTGGCGGCGCCGCGAGGCCGCCGCGCGCCGCCCCTGCCCGACCCTCCTGATCGGCCCCGAGACCCTCGCCCGGCCGGTCGCCGCCGCCCTTCTGCGCCACCCGGGGTCGGGCGTGCGCCCGGTCGGCATCCTGGTGGACAAGGAGTCCGAACACCCGCCCGACCACGACGGGCCCGACCTGCCCGTCCTCGGCACGGCCGACGAACTGCGCCGCGCGATCATCCAGAACGGGGTGCGGCGGGCGCTCCTTCTGGAGGGGGCGGCGCCCGACCGGGCGGCCTGGCTGGCGGTGCTCGGCGAATACGGCTGCGGTGTATGGGAGTTCGACCCGTCGGCCGCCCCGTACCCGGCGCGCTCCGGTGACGCGGCCCGGCACCTCGCGGGCTTCCGCTACCGTCCGAGCCCGCCCGCCCGCCGCCGCGGCAGCGCCGGCAAGCGCGCGCTCGACCTCGTCGTCTCCGGCACCCTCCTCGTCCTGGCCAGCCCGGTCCTGCTGGTGTGCGCCGTGTGGCTGCGCCTGGCGGAGGGGCCCGGCGTCGTCTTCCGGCAGGAGCGCGTCGGGAAGGGCGGGAAGCCCTTCACGCTGCTGAAGTTCCGCACGCACCGCCCGAGCGACGCGCTGGAGTCCGCCACCCGGTGGAGCGTCGCGGACGAGAAGCGCATGGCGTGGTTCTGCCGGTTCCTGCGGCGCACCTCCCTGGACGAGCTGCTCCAGCTGTGGAACGTGTTCCGCGGCGACATGAGCCTCGTCGGCCCGCGCCCCGAACGCCCCTACTTCGTCATGCAGTTCAGTCAGACCCACCCCGGATACGCCGAGCGGCACCGCATGCCGACCGGCATCACCGGCCTCGCCCAGATCCACGGCCTGCGCGGCGACACCTCCATCGAGGACCGCGCCCGCTTCGACAACGCGTACATCGACAGCTGGTCGCTGTGGCTGGACATCAGCATCCTGGTGCGCACCGCGGCCGCGCTCGTACGTTCCACGGGGAGTTGACCCGGTGACTGCCTCTCCCGCGGACGCCGGTCCGCGTACGGCTCCGGATCCGACAGGTGCGCGGCCCGCTCCGGCCGCCGCGCTCGTCGCCGTCCTCGGCCGGTGCGCGCCCGTGCTCCCCGTCCTGCTCATGGTCGCCGTGCTCGGCCTGCCGCTGACGCCCGGCTCGGCGGGAACCGGGGGCGGCAGTCTCGCCGACGCGGTCTCCGGCCTGGTCGTAGCCGCCTGCGTGGCCGTCACCCTGCGCCGCGCCGAGCGGCCCCTGACGCGTACGGCCGCGATCATCCTGGGGATGCCCGTCGTCGGGATCGCCGTCGCCGCAGTGGAAGCCGGCTCTCCCTCGGCCGCGCTCGTCGGCCTGGTCCGCTACTGCCAGATCTTCGTCCTCGTCCCCGTGTCCGTCCTGGTCCTGGTCCGCGACCGCCGCGACTTCCGGCTGCTCGCCTGGTCGTTCGTGGGGCTCGCCCTGTGGCAGGGCGGCATCGGCATCCACCAGTACCTCACCGGGACCGGCGCCTCGTACGCGGGCGAGGACATCCGCGCCGTCGGCACCTTCGGCCCCACGGACGTCATGGGGATGGCGACGGTGGTGTCGTACGGGCTCGTGGCCGCCGTCGGCCTGGCCCTCGGCGCCCGCACCGCCGCCCGGCGCATGCCCGCCCTGCTGTGCGCGCTCGCGCTGCTCCTGCCGCTCGCGCTGTCCTTCAGCCGGGGCGCGTGGATCGCGACCGTCGTGGCCTGCGGTGCGCAGGTGCTGCTCGCCGGGGTGCGGCGCGCCGTCCGCCTGTTCGCCGTGACCGCCGCGGTGGCCGTCGTCCTGGTGGGCGGTTTCGGCGTCGGGACGCAGCTGCTCCAGGAGCGCATGAGCAGCATCACGCAGGTCGCCGACGCCCCCGACCAGTCCGTCACCGACCGGTACACGATGTGGGCCGCGGCGGTCGACATGTGGAGCGAGCACCCGGTGACGGGCGTCGGCCTCAAGGGGTTCGTCGCCCAACGCGACGGCCACGCCTCGCTCGCGCTCTCCTCGGGCAGCGACACGGAGGGCGCGGGCGCCGCGTTCAGGCGCCAGCCGCTGCTGTCCCCGCACAACATGTACCTGCTGATCCTCAGCGAGCAGGGCCTGATCGGCCTGGTCGCCCTCGCGGGCGGCTGGGTCGCGCTGCTGCTGCTCGCCCTGCGCCGCCTCGGCCGCGGCGCGGGCACCCGGCCCGGCCAGGACTGCGGCCTCGTCGCGTGCGGCCTGCTCGGCTGGCAGCTCGTGGACTTCGTGTACGCCGACATCGGCGGTCCGTCGACCGTCCTGACCGCCCTCGTCCTCGGCCTCGTCGCCTGGTGGGGCCTGGCGCCGCAGGCGTCCCTGAAGAAGGCGGCGACGCCGTGACCCTCCCCACCACGGACGGCGACACCCGGACGGGCGTGGGCCTGCCCGCCCAGCTCCGCACCGAGCCGTCCGCCACCGAGTTCTCCGGAGCGTCGAACAGCCGCCTCGCGCGGGCCGCGCTGCTCACGGCCCTCCTCTCGGCCGCCGGGGCGCTCCTCGGTCTGGGCCGTGACCAGTCCCTCGCGCGCCTCTTCGGCGCGGGCAGCGAGACCGACGCGTTCCTGGTCGCCTGGACGGTCCCGGAGTTCGCCTCCACGCTCCTCATCGAGGACGGCCTGGCGTTCGTGCTCGTGCCCGCGTTCAGCGCGGCCGTCGCCCGCCGCGCGCAGGCCGGAGGCACCGATCCCGTACGGTCCCTCGTCTCGTCGTCACTGCCCCGCTTCGGCCTCGCGTTCCTGACCGCGGCGGCGCTGCTCATCGCCGGGGCCCCCTTCCTCGTGCACGTCCTGGCGCCCGGCCTGCCCGACCCCCAACTGGCCGTCGACTGCACACGGTTGACCGCCACCTGCGCCCTCACCTTCGGCCTGACCGGATACTGCAGCGCGGCGCTGCGGGCCCACGGCTGCTATGTGCCGCCCGCCGCGATCTACGTCGCGTACAACATCGGCATCATCGCCACGATGCTCGTGTGCGGGACGCGCTTCGGTGTGCGGTCCGCCGCGATGGGTGTGGCCGTCGGCGGCTGTCTGATGGTGGCGATCCAACTGCCCGCGTTCCACCGGAGGCTGATCTCCGCGAAGGCCGCCGAGCGGCTCGCGGGCGAGGCCGGGGACGAGGCCGCGGCCAAGGGGCGGGCCATGCACCTCGGGCTCATCGCCGCCGTCCTGGCGTTCGCCCTGTGCAAGCAGTCGCAGGTGTTCATCGAGCGCTTCCTCGCCTCGTCGCTCGCCGCGGGCTCCATCTCGCACCTGAACTACGCGCAGAAGGTGTCCCAGTTGCCGATGGTGCTCTCCCTGATGCTGTGCACCGTCACGTTCCCGGTCGTGGCGCAGGCCGTGGCGCGCGGCGACATCGCGGCGGCCCGCGCCCGCGTCGAGCGTGACCTCGGCCTCGCCGCCTGCGTGGTCCTCCTCGGCGCCGCCGCGATCTTCGCCTGCGCCCCGCAGATCATCCATGTCCTGTTCCAGCGCGGCGCGTTCACCGCCGACGACACCGCCGCCACGGCGTCCGTCATGCGCGTCTACGCCCTCGGCCTCCTCGGCCACTCCATGGTGGGCGCCCTGGTCCGCTCCTACTTCTCGGCGGGCCGCCCCACCTGGTACCCGGTGGGCGCGATGGCCGTGGGCATGGGCGCCACCGCCGGCGTGGGCTCCTGGGCGGTCGACCTGTGGGGCGTACGGGGCATCGCCGGCGCCAACGCGTTCGGGATCACCCTCACCGCCGTACTCCTCCTCGCCGCGATGGACCGGCGCAGCGTCCCCGTCGACGTCTCCAGGGTCCTGGCCGAGATGGGCAAGCCGCTGCTCGCCGCCTCGGGCGCGACCGTGGCGGGGCTGATGACCGCGGCCTCCTTCACGTCGCCGCTCGCGGCGGGCGCCGCCGGGTGTCTCGCCGTGACGACCGTGTTCGTCCTTCTCCTGTGGGCGCTGAGGGCCGAGTCCCTCGCGCCGCTCGTTCCCGTTGTCCGCTCCGCGACCAGGAGGCTCCGGCATGCCCGTTGACACAGGACGCATCGAGACGGGAGACGTTCCGCGCGCCCGGCCGTGGCTCTCGGAGCGCACCCGCCGGCTGCTCCCGGACGCGCCGATGTGGGTCGCGATGTACCACTCCGTGGACGACTGCCGCGACGACCCGTACCGCGTCACGGTCTCTCCCGAGCGCCTCCAGGAACAGCTCCGATGGCTGCGCAGGCGCGGGCTGCGCGGGGTGGGCATGGCGGAGCTCCTTCAGGCCCGCGCGCTCGGTACGGACCGCGGCCTGGTGGGGCTCACCTTCGACGACGGCTACTGCGACTTCGTCGACAACGCCCTGCCGCTGCTGCGCCATTACGGCTGTGGCGCCACCCTGTTCGTCCTGCCCGGACGCCTCGACGGCGTCAACGAGTGGGACCCGCTGGGCCCGCGCAAGCCGCTCCTGTCGGAACGCGGCATCCGGACCGCCGCCTCCGCGGGCATCGAGATCGGCTCGCACGGCCTGACGCACGTCGACCTCACCCGCGTCGACGACCACGTCCTGCGCGCCGAGACCGAGGACAGCCGAAGACGCCTGGAGGAACTCACCGGACGCGAGGTCCCCGGCTTCTGCTACCCCTACGGCACCGTCGACCGCCGTGCCGCGGACGCCGTGCGCCAGGCCGGATACCGCTACGCCTGCGCCATCTCACCGGGCGACCTCACCGGCGCATTCGCCCTGCCGCGCGTCCACGTCGGCCAGGAGGACGCGGCCTGGCGCCTCGAACTGAAGCTGCGCCTGCACCGCCTGCGCCGCCGCCGGACCACCGAGCCGAAGGCCCGTACATGAGGACCCTGCACGTCATCACGGGCCTCGGCACCGGGGGAGCCGAACAGCAGCTGCGGCTCCTGCTGCGTCATCTGCCCGTCCACAGCGACGTGGTGACGCTGACCAACCCGGGCGCCGTCGCCCGCGGCCTGACCGCCGACGGCATCCGCGTCGTGCACCTCGGCATGACCGGGAACCGCGACCTGGGCGCGCTGCCCCGGCTCACCCGGTTCGTGCGCGACGGCCGCTACGACCTCGTGCACACCCACCTGTACCGCGCCTGCGTCTACGGCCGGTTCGCCGCGCGCCTCGCCGGGGTCCGCGCCGTGGTCGCCACCGAGCACTCGCTGGGCGAGAGCCGGATGGAGGGGCGCCCGCTGTCCGCCGGTGTCCGCGCGCTCTATCTGGCGGGCGAGCGGGTGGGCCGGGCCACCCTGGCGGTCTCCCCGTCGGTGGCCGAGCGCCTCGCGCGGTGGGGGGTGCCCCGGCACCGTATCCACGTCGTGCCCAACGGCATCGACGTGGAGCGCTTCGCCCACGACCCGGCGCAGCGCGACGCCACCCGCCATGTGTTCGGCCTGCACCGGGACGACTTCGTCATCGGGGGAGTCGGCCGTCTCGTCCCCGGCAAGCGCTTCGACGTCCTCGTGCGGGCCCTGGCCCGACTGCCCGACTACGTAAGGCTGCTCCTCGTCGGGGACGGTCCCGAGGAGCAGCGGCTGCGCGGGCTCGCCCAGGAGCTGGGCGTCGTGCGCCGCGTCGTGTTCGCCGGCGAGCGCCCCTACGCGTCGCCTTCGGGCCGCGTCGGCGACCCCGATCTGCCGGCCCTCATGAGCGCGATGGACCTGCTCGCCTCCCCGTCGGACGAGGAGGCGTTCGGCCTCGCCGTCGTGGAGGCACTCGCCTCAGGGCTGCCCGTCCTCTACGTCAGCTGCCCGGCGGTCGAGGACCTGCCGCCGCACCTGGAGTCCGCGGCCGTCCGCGTCCCCGGCGACGCGGAGTCGTTCGCACGACAGACGCTGCGAATCGTGGCGGCCCGTCCCTCCGGCCGCACCCCGTCCCCCGCAGCCCACCACTACAGCATCGCCCGATCCGCCGAACAGCACCTGCGGCTGTACGGGGCGGCCCTGGGCGGTTCGGATTCGAGAGTTCGAGAGTGAGTCAGTGATGACCGATGTTCCGCACCGGCGGGTCCGCCCGGCCGGTCCCCTCGCCCGGACGGCCGCCCGCGTGAAGCGCCTCCCCTTGTGGTCGCTGATCGTGGCCGGGGTCCTCCTGGGCGGTGCCGCAGGCGTTGCGTACGGCGGCCTGAAGACGCCGCAGTACTCCGCCACGAGCTATGTGATCGCGGTGCCGGACGAGAAGTCCGACCCCTCGGCGGCGCTCGGCTTCGCCCAGGCCTACGGACGTGTCGCCACCCAGATCGCGGTGCTCGGCGACGCCCAGAAGCGGGCGGGGGTTCCCGTGAAGAAGCTCCAGAGCAGCGTGCAGGCGCAGACGTCGCCGGACGCGCCGATGGTCGCGGTGTCGGCGACGTCCGCGAAGCCGCGCGAGGCCGCCGCCATGGCCAACGCGGTGGCGCGGGCGCTGACCGCCGACGCCAACCGCACGCAGGCCAGCACCAAGGTGAAGCTCCTCCAGTTCTCGCGCGCGATGAAGCCCACCGCGCCGTCCTCGGCGTCCCCCCAGGTGACCGCGCTCGTGGGCGTCGCCGCGGGCGGCCTCCTCGGCGGGCTCGTGATGCTGGTCCGGCCCCGGCGCGAGCGGACGGAGACGAACGCGACCGTCCCCGGGCCCGCCGCGGCCGCGGATCTGCACGGGAACGTCTGATGCGGCCCGGGGGCGGGGACCTGTCGGTCGAGGTGTGCACCGACAGCGTCCGGTTCGGCGAGCTGGGCCGGGAGTGGGAGGCGCTGTACCGCAGTTCACGCACCGTCACCCCGTTCCAGAGCCATGCCTGGCTGCACTCCTGGTGGCTCTCGTACGGGTCAGGGCGCGGCCTGTGCGTGGTCCTGGTCCGTGACGGCGGGCGCCTGGTCGCCGTGGCGCCGCTGATGCGGCGGTGGCGGCCCCTGCCGGTCCTGGTGCCGCTCGGCGGGAGCATCTCCGACTTCTGCGACGTCCTCGTCGACGACGGCGGTGGCGGCGAGGGAGAAGGCGCCGGGGCCCGCGCGCTGGGCGACGCGCTGTGGCGGCTCGCCCGCACCCAGGTGATCGACTTCCGTGAGGCGCGCCCGGGAAGCGCCGTCGAGCGCCTCTACGAACGGTGGCCCGGGCCGAAGCGCCGCCTCGACGACTCCCTCTGCCTGGAGCTGCCGCCCGTCTCGATGGACGAGATCGTGGGCCGGCTGCAGGGGTCCCGGGGGCAGCGCGCCCGCGCCAAGGTGCGCAAGCTGGACGCCCTCGGGATCGAGCGCCGTGTCGTCCCGCAGGACGAGATCGACAGCTCGGTGCGACGCCTGGTCGAACTGCACCGACTCCAGTGGCAGGGCCGCAAGGTGACGACGGAGCACCTCAGGCCGCGCTTCTCCGAGCACCTCACCCGCTCGGTCTCCCGCATGGCGAGGTCGGGCGACGCGGTCGTGACCGAGTTCCGCATCGACGAGACGGTCCTCGCCGCCGACCTGACCTTCCTGTCGCCGCGCATGGTCGGCGGCTATCTGTACGGCGCCCATCCGGGTCTGCGCGAACGCAAGGCCGACATCACCACGATGCTGCTGCGTTCGTGCAGCGAGCACGTCCGGGAGCGCGCCTCCGGCTCCCTGAGCCTGCTGCGGGGCGACGAGCCGTACAAGTACCAGTGGCGTCCCCACAGCGTCGTCAACCAGCGTTTCGTCCTGGCCCGCCCCGGCACGTCGGCGGGCCTCGCCCTCGCCGTCGGCGACGTGACGGCACGCCGCCTCGGCAAGAGGGCGCTGCAAGCGTGGAAGGCCCGGGGTGGCGGCACGTCGTGACGACCGCGCCGCCACCGTCCGGGACACCGGCGCGTCAGGAGCGCCGCGACCACCAGTCGAACCGCAGGCACAGCTTCCCGCCGAGCCAGTACTCCACCCAGTCGCCGAGGTCGAGCGGCGCGCAGCTGGGCGGCGTCGCCGGAGGTGTGACCGGCGGCGTCACCGGAGGTGTGACCGGCGGAGTCTCGGGTGTCGTGGGCTGCGTGGGCTGCGTGGGTTTCGGCAGTGACGGCTCCAGGCGGCCGGAGAGCATCGAGCGGTACACCTGTGAGGCCTGGGGGTTCTCGTCGCACTGCCAGACACCGTGCGGGCAGTAGTCCGTGATCGTGTTGTAGAGGGGCTTGTGCCGGTCGATCCACCCGATCATGCGCCGCATGTACTCCGGGTTGTCCCCGTTACGGAACAGGCCCCACTCCGGGTACGAGATGGCCTTGTCGTGCGCCTTGGCGAAGTCGACGTGCGCCTGAAGCCCGTACGGCTCCGAGACCTGCTCGGAGAACGACTTGCCCTCGGGCTGGTCGTACGCGTCCATGCCGATCACGTCGACCACGTCGTCGCCCGGATAGCACTTGGTCCAGGGCACGGCGTCGAGGCCCCGGCTGGGCGTGAAGTCGAAGCGGAACTTCTGCCCCGGCACCGACCGCATCGTCGTGACGATCCGCTTCCAGTACGCCTTCCAGGCCTCCGGGTCGGGCCCGCACCGGTGCGTGTACGTGGTCCCGTTCATCTCCCAGCCGGGCACGAGCACCGTGTCCGGGACCTTCAGGTCGACGAGGCGCTGGGCGAGACGGCGGAAGTGCTCGTCGAAGGCGCCGGCCGCGCCCTGCCGCAGGAGCGAGCGGACCTCCGCGTCACCGACCTGCTCCTCGTTGCGCTCCAGCATCGGGACGTTGAGCACGAAGAGCCGGTCGTCCCGCTCGCGCCGCCACCTCGCCCAGTCCTCCAGGAATCCGGGGGCGCCCTCGATGTTGCTCCACCGGTCGCCCGGCAGATAGGTGTGCCCGACGCGCAGTTCGGAGCCGCCGAGCCACTTGCTGAACCGTCCCATGCGCTGCACGCCGCTCGGCCCGTAGTCGAGGTAGGCACCGAACGCGGGGAACGTCGAGGTGTACGCCTGGGTGCCCGTGAGGCCGCCTGTGGGGGTGGGCGCCGGTGTGGGTGCCGTGGTGGGGGCGGGCGTGTCGACCCGTGCCGGTGCGGGGGTCCCGGCGGGTGCGACCGACGGCTGTGCCACCCCGGGGACGCGGGAGGCGGATTCGGCCGGTGGCGTGTCGCCGGGCGTGGCGGCCCCGGCCGTTCCGGCGGAGACCGAACCGGACGCGATCACCGCTGACGCGAAGATCCCGGCCGTCTTCTTCAAGGGGATGTGCCGGCTCGTGGCCCTTCGGCGTTGTGGGGACATGCCTACTCCTCGTGCCGCGCTTCTTTCATTGCTGACACTCAGTCACACGAATGGGTAATGCGCCAACCGGGGGCCCCCGTACGCCACTTTCGTCGCCCGTTCGGGCTATCACCAGGAGCCTCCCCGCGTGCTCGACAACGGAGTTCCCGCCGTGCTGCTGCGGATCGGCCCCGACCCCTTCCACCACGGAACGCCCGCCGCCGTCCGGCCAGTCGGCCGCACGGGAGTCACGTCCATGTGGTGGCCGCCTCGCGGGGAAGCCTCCAACGACGGTCCGGCACGGTCGTCGCGCAGAGCCCGGGAGGGGGCCCGCTGCGCCGTACGGGATCTCGGTGCGTCCGTCGTCGCCAAGTGGAGCCGTCCCGGCTGGTCCCGCCGGGCCCGGTCTGCGCAGCCCCCGCATGGTGCACAGCGAGGGGGAAGCGGCCGATGGGGATGCTCGCCCCCCGCTGCGTGCGGGACTCGGTGCGGACCCGCAAGCGACGCCCTGCGTCGGGCTTCGGGTCACGTAGGCCGGGGCTCTTCCGCGCGGGCGTGATGGCCGCGGCGGACGTCGGCCCGTCGATGCGCTTCGTGCGGGGCGGGTCGTTGACCGTGCTGCATCTCGTGGCCGGGGTCGTACGGCGACTGCGCGGCGGGCGCCTCTCGGGGGGCCTCACGGTGCCGGGCGGCAGGCCGGCACACGGCTCGCCGGCGACGGCCGACCGCTGAACGTCGGACAGGTGACCGGGACCGGCGCGGGTGCGTTCGCGCCCGTGGCGTCCTTTGGAGTGACGGTGCGGGCGAACGGGTGAATGGGTTCCACGGCGAGGGCCGACCGGTGGTGGACTGGCCCGGTTGTAAGAGGGGCCGGCTGCCTCCCCCACCAGCCGTCGGCGATTACGCCGTGGGTTGGCAGCAAGCGATTGAACGGCCCTCTCCGCCGGCCGGGAAGAGCACGAACATCGGCTCTTCCCGGCCTGGTGTACGGCGATCGCGTCACCGGGCGGCGGTACGTCCCCGCCGGTAGAGGATCCCGCCACCGATCAGCAGCCCCGCACTCGCCGCCGCGGCGGCCAGCAGATCCTGGTCCGCCCCGGTCTGCGCCAACTGCGTCCGCCCGCCCGTGACATGGGTGTGCTGCACGGGGACCGTCGCGTGCGGGGGAGTCAGCCTCTGCACCGCCGGCGGCTGGACCGTGGCCGGGGGCTCGACGGTACGGACGGTGGGCGGAGGCACCTCGGAGATCTCCTCCGGGGTGGCCACTCCGGAGGAACAGCGGTTGCCCATGGCCGGGTTGGCCGCACCGATCACGTTCCCGGAGTTCCCGCACACGTTGACGGGAGCGTCCACCGGACCCTGTACGGAGTTGCCCGACAGGATGCCGGGCGAGTTCCGTGTGTCACTCCGGGCGTGGGTACCGCCCCCGGACCTGTCGTCACCGCCGCCGTTTCCGTCGTCCCCGGTCCCGTGGGCCGCACCGCCGACGGCGCGGTCGGAGCCGCCGCCGCGAGTGGGCGACGGGCGCGAACCCCCGTCGTTCGCACAGGAGTTGCCGAAGGTCGGATTCAGTGCGGCGACGACGTCGACCGTGTTGCCGCACGCGTTCACCGGGACGTCCAGGGGGGCCTGGACCGTGTTGCCCGACAGAATGCCGGGGGAGCCCGTCGCCTGCCCGTCTGCGCCCGACGCGGCGAACGCACTGGAGCCCGGCAGGGACAGAATGCTCGTCGCGGCCGCAGCCGCGACCATTCCCAAGTTCAGGGCCTGTCGCATCTAGTTGTCTTCCTGCTCGCAGATGAAAGCCGGCCCTGGAGTGCTGGACGCGTCCAAGGCCGGCGAAGCCGCGGCCCGACGGCCGTGGCGCTGAATCAGTCGTTGTTGGCGCAGCCGTCGCCGAGCGCCGGGTTCAGCGCGCCGATCACGTCGACGGTGTTGCCGCACAGGTTGACCGGGACGTCGACCGGGACCTGCACCACGTTGCCGGAGATGACGCCCGGCGAAGTGAGCGCGGCACCCTCGGCACCGGTGTCGGCGAACGCCGGAGCGGCCATGCCCAGGGCCAGCACAGCACCGGCGAGGATCGTGGCGCTCTTCTTGAGATTCACTCTCTTACCCTTCTCTCGTCGTTCATGAATGAGGTCATCACCTCGGTGTGAAAACGAGCCGTGAGGCGGAAGGGAATTGAGCCGTACGCGTTAAAGAAGGGCTCTCGAGGCAAAGAAAACCGGGCCGCCGCGCCGGAGAAGGCGGGCGACCCGGGATTCCGGGGCCGGTGGATCAGCCGTTGTCGCGGCCGTTCGCGGACAGGACCGGGACGTCGTCCACGATGTGCGAGAGCGGCTCGTCGCCCTTGGCCTGCGTGGAGTTCTCCGCGCACTGCTGGTTCTGCGGTGCCGACAGGACCGGGACGTCCTGGACGGCGACCGGCACCAGCACACCGAGCAGCGGGCCCACGTTGCCCTTGACCGGCAGACCGATGCAGGGCTTGTTCAGCGAGCCCTGGACCGCGCCGAGCTGCGGGCTCTGGGTACCGGCGGTGGTGGAGTTGCCGTACGCCTGCTTGGCGCCGACGCCGCTCGTGGACGTCGTGCTGCCGTCGTCACCGAGGGCCAGCGCCTGAGGGGCGGCCGCAGCCGAGACGCCTACGACCGAAACGGCGACCGCAGCCGCTGCCATTGCCTTCTTAAGCATTTCCAGTTCCTTTTCGCACAGACGCCAGTTAACGCTGCCCGGACAACAGGGACTCGGCTGAAATGGTTGCGGCACTTCACTCGGTCGGGCTGCGTACACAGAGAACGATCGGCTGATAGTCATTTATTCGGCGATGCCCGGGTGGACCCGTCAGAGTGAACCCGGACAACCATGTGCGTAAATCGGAGTTGGGCAGGGGGCTCCCGGGTCGGGGGCAACGAGAAGGGAATTCAGCATGATGAAGAAGGTCATGGCGGCTGCCGCAGTCGCCGCCTCGGTCGCCGGTATCTCGGCGGTCGCAGCCCCCCAGGCCATGGCGATCGACAACGACGGTGGCACCACGTCCACGAGCGGCGTCGGCGCCATGCAGGCCTACGGCAACTCCGCCACGTACGGCACGATGAGCCCGCAGATGGCGCTCGTCCAGGGCTCGCTGAACAAGCCCTGCATCGGCCTGCCGGCCAAGGCCAACGTCGGTTCGCTGCTCGGCGCCGTGCCGATCTCCGTGCAGGACATCCCGGTTCTGTCGGCCCCGCAGAACCAGCAGTGTGTCGAGAACTCCACGCAGGCCAAGGGTGACGAGCCGCTCTCGCACATCCTGGAAGACATCCCGGTCCTGTCGGCCAACGGCACGTCCAACAACTGAGCCGCGGCGTCATTCCGTTGGGCCGTCCGCCTCTCCGGCGGCCCAACGGCCTTGGCCGTCGCGGGGCCAGATGTCCCGGGCGACGATCTCGTCCCACTCCCGGTCGGGCAGCCCGGGAAGCGTTCTCCCCCGCTGTCTGAAGTTGTCGAGCAGCTCCCCGTAAAGGGGTTCGTCGATTCGGTATTCGGGCGACTCCCGGCTCTGCGGAATAAAGCCCTTGAACGGTCGGCGGTTCTTGTTCTCCGGCACAGCACTTCGCCTTCCTCGTGGCGATCTCTGGCTTCTGTTCCATCTTTTCCGGAAGTCGAAACAGTTCCCTTTAGGGCGAAAGAGTTACTTCCCGGCGGCACGCGGGGCGGTCACCGTTCGAAGTATTCGACTGGCATACGGTGCCGTCAGATCTGTCCCTCTGCTGTGGAGCGAATCCGGTGACGAAACGCCCTTCACGAACCAGCCGTCGGAGAAATGTCGGTCTGAGTGCGGCAGCCCTTGCTGCACTTATCGCGACGGCGGTTTCCGGTGTGGGCAATTCTGTATCCGCGCTGCCGTACAGGATTCAGCGGGTCGATGCGTTCAGCGGCGCCGTGAACCGCCCTGCCGCGGGTCCCGGCACCAATATTCTGCTCATGGGGACGGATGGCCGGGACACCATCTCGAGCCGGGAGAAGAAGAAGTTCCACGCCGGTGGCGTCGCCTGCAACTGCACCGATTCGCTGATGCTGATCCATGTCTCGAAGCGGCGTGACCAGGTCAGCGTGGTCAGCCTTCCCAGGGACTCGTGGGCGCAGATCCCCGCGCACCGGGACCCGGGCACCGGGGAGCGGTTCCCCGCCCACCCCGCGAAGATCAACACGGCCTTCGCGGAGGGCGGTCCCGCGCTCTCGGTCCGCACGGTGGAGGCCATGACGAAAGTCAGGATCGACCACTATCTGCAGATCGACTTCAGGCAGTTCATGGACAGCGTGAACGCGGTCGACGGGGTGGACGTCTGCACCTCCAGACGGCTGTCCGACTCGGCGACCAAGCTCGACCTCCGGCCCGGTCGGCACCGCCTCGGGGGCGGTAGGGCCTTGCAGTACGTCCGCTCGCGCCATGTGGACGCAAGCGCCGACCTGGGGCGGATCCAGCGCCAGCACCGTTTCCTGATCAGCGTCATGCACAGACTCGCCACCGGCGGGATCCTCGCCCATCCGGGCAGGGCGATCGACCTGGCGCGGACGGTGCTCGGTGCGACGAAGGTCGACCAGGGGTTCACGCCGAAGGAACTCGTCTCCCTCAGTACCGCTCTGAGCCGACTGTCCCCTTCGCGGACCGAGTTCACCAGCGTGCCCATCGCCGGGTTCAACCCGGTCATCGAAGGCGTCGGAGAGACGCTGAAGTGGGACAAGGCGGCGGCGAAGAAGACGTTCGCCAGGCTCGACAAGGACCGGACCCTCACCCCGCGCAACTCGACCGTGAAGCCCTCCGACCCCCCGCGCATCGGGGCCGAGAAGGCGGTGCGCGGGAACACGCTGGCCTGTTCCTGACCGTTAGTGCGCTGGGCCAATCGGGTTGCACCGCGAAACCGCATCAGCCCGGCTCAGTTGATGACCATGCGGCTCCGTGACCGGAGCCCGCCAATTGAAGGGATTCACCATGAAGAAGCTGTGGGCAACCGCGGCCATCGCTGCCTCTGTCGCTGGTATGTCGGCAGTCGCAGCCCCCCAGGCCCTCGCTGTCGGGGACGACACGGGCACCACGTCGAACAGCGGCAACAACGCTGAGCAGGCGTTCGGCAACTCCGCCACGTACGGCAGCATGAGCCCGCAGCTCGGGCTCGTCCAGGGCTCGCTGAACAAGCCCTGCGTCGGCCTGCCGGCCAAGGCCAACGTCGGTTCGCTGGTCGGCCTCGTGCCGATCGCCGTCCAGGACATCCCGGTCCTGTCGGCCCCGCAGAACCAGCAGTGTGTCGAGAACTCCACGCAGGCCAAGGGTGACGAGCCGCTCTCGCACATCCTGAACGACATCCCGGTTCTCGCCGCCAACGGCACCAACAACGACTAGTAGTCGCGGAAGCGGGGGCAACCGGTGTCCGGTTGCCCCCGCTTTTTCGTGCCCGTCCTTCGCTGTCCGACTGCGGTCCGGCAGCCGTCCGGTTTCCCTAGCCGACCGAGGGGAGGAGCCCCGTCACCGGCGCCACCAGGTCGGTGGCCTGGTGCAGTTCGTTCAGCCGGTTCAGGCCGGCGAGCTGCTCGTTCACCTTGGGGATCTCGGCCTTGTGCTCGGCCGGAACGGCGCTGGTGGCGATGTCGTCGAGGCTGATCGGCTTCATGCCGCCGAGGGGACCGACGGGAGCGGCCGAGGCCGCGGGCATGGCGAGAGCGGAGGCGCCGGCGGCCAGAGCGACCGCGGCGAGAACACGTCGTGTGGAGATCATGCCCTCAGCAACGGCCGACGGGCTCCGGGGGAAACGGGCGCGACGGCCCGCCCACCCGAGAGGCGTACCGAAGTCGTACGGAATCGCCCGTCCTGGGGCGGGCGGGGCGCGTGGCAGATCTGTACGCCACCGGCGTCTCCGCACACGGGCCCGGGGTGAGGCATGGGGGAGGCGGGACTTGTGCGAGTCGCTCTGCCGAGTTCGGTGCGGGGCTGCACGGCAGAGGACGCGCGCCGGTCGACAGCGGGGGAGCCAGGCCGCGGACGCTGCTCGCGGGGCTTCCCGTCGAGGCCGGGCGTCCGGTGTCCGTCGACGCGCTGGTGGACGGCCGGCGGGGCGAGCGGCCCCGGCGGACTCGGCCAACGACGCGGAGCCGCGGCTCATGCGGCATGCCGATGCGCTCGTCGCCTTCGAAGTGGCGGGCAGGAAAAGGCTGTTGAGTGATCGATCGGCCGGACTGCGGATGCGGTCGCCGGCCGCTGCGGGCCGCCGGTCCGACGCGTTCGCCGTGTACGACGAGACGCGCGGCAGGCTCGGCGGGGAACTCGGCGTCGATCTGCCGGCGGAGCTGCGCGAGAGCCATCTGGTGCTGCTGCGGGGCGAGTTGGAGGGACCCGTTGCCCGGCCCGAGGCCGCGCCGAGCACGATGTCCGCGCCGCTCCCCAGTTTCGTGGGCCGGGACGGCGAGCTCGAAGGGCCAGCCGCGCTGCTCGCCGGGTCCCGTCTCGTCACGCTCGTCGGACCCGGTGGCGCCGGGAAGACCAGGCTGTCTGTGGAGGCGGTGACCCGGCAGGAGGCGTACCGGCGAGGGCGGGTCTGGTTCGTGCCGTTCGCCGGTGTCGGTACACCCGGCCGGCTCGGCGGCGCCGTACTCGGTGCGCTCGGCTCCTGGGACCTTCGTGGGTCCGATGTACGGCAGGCGCAGAAGAGTACGCCGATGGGTCGCTGACAGACGGCGGACGGGAGGCCGACAGGGCCCGACAGCACCTGACGCGGGCTGACGGGGAAGGACTTCAGGGGGATGGGGGGATGGGCGGCTGCCGGTCGTACTCGGTCTGTACTCGGTCACAGCTGAGTACGAGCACTCTGGCCGGTCATGGAGCGAGTCGGAACCCTGGGCCCATGAACACGAATGAGCGACTGCCGAAGCGAACGTCCCACCTGCTGGCGACCATCGCCCTGGCCGGGGTGGCAGTGGCGGCATGGGCCGGCTGGCTGGGCTGGGACCAGCAGCGTGACGTGCACCCCGACGGGTCGACGACCGGCCCGTACGAGGCGTGGCAGGTGATCGGACTCGTACTCACCCTGCTGCCGGCGGTGTACTGGGCGGCCTCCCGGCGCTACACCGCAGCCGCGGTGATCGGCACGACGGCCGGTCTCACGGTGGCCGCCTATGTGGACTGGTCGGACGACGCGAGCGGCCTCTTCATGATCGGCGTGTGCCTCGTCATGATGGGGAGCCTGGTCGTGACCTCGGCGCTCTCCGCGGTGATCGCCGCGCTGACGGGACATGGCCGGGGGCGGCCGGGCGGTCGCCGCTGGTCGGTGTGCTGAAGGTCGAGGGGAAGCGGTGGGGCGATGGCCCAGGCCGCCGAGCCCACCCCCGTACGCTGCCCGAACGGCACCGCTTCAGCTGCGAACGGGAGACCCCGAGTGAGTGACCATGCAACCCGGCCGGCCCAGCAGCCCAAGAACCCTTTCCTGTACGTCGTCGTCTGCGCCTCCAGCATCGCGGGCGAGGTCGGCAAGCTGATCACGGCGGCCCAGGAGGCGGACTGGGACGTGGGCGTCGTCGCCACCCCGCAGGGCCTCGGCTTCATAGACGCCGAGGCGGTGGAGACCCGGACCGGCTACCCCATACGTTCGGCCTGGCGCGCACCCGGTGACCCGCGCCCGCTGCCGCCCGCCGACGCGATCGCGGTCGCGCCGGCCACCTTCAACACGATCAACAAATGGGCGGCCGGCATCTCCGACACCCTGGCGTTGGGCATTCTGTGCGAGGCATACGGCTTCGGCATCCCCACCGCGGTCCTGCCGTACCTCAACGCCGCCCAGGCCGCCCACCCCGCGTACCGCCAGAGCCTGGACCGTTTGCGCGACATGGGCATCCTGATCGGCACGCACGAACCTCACCGGCCGAAGGCCGACGGACAGGCCACCCTCTTCCGCTGGGAGGAAGCCCTGGAACTGCTCACCCCCAGACGGCCCGCCGGGCGGTGACCGGCGCGGCCACGCGACGGAGGGATCGGGACCGCGAACTACTTCACCCGGAGGCGCCGAGCTCGGCCCGCAGACGAGTACACACCTCTTCGACGGCTCCCTCGCTCGGCACCCGATCGGCCTCGGACATGGCCAACTGCAGTACAGGCCCATAGGCGTTGTACCTGGTCATGTCGGATCGGCACGCGGGCTGCACCACGAAGTGCAGGTGGCCGGGAACAGCGAACACGGGACCGAGGTCAGGCTCGGAGTGTGGCTGGCGAACACCACGACCGGCGGGGCGATCTCACCGACTCACCGGCGGCAGACTCCAGCAGCTCGCGGGCCTCGGGCTGGCCTGGGCGGCTGATGGAAGGGACGCGCAGTGACGGGGGACAGCTTTGAAGGGCAGCGGGTGCAGGCGGCTGCAGGGCGGCACGGCTTGATGTAGATGACCCGCCCGTTCCTGCCGTGCCTTCCTGTCCTTCCGTCGCGTCCCGGTTCGCCGTGACGGCCGTTGTGCCCGTTCCATCCCGGCACGCCTGTCGGGCCGGTAGGTCCGGCCGGGCCGGAGGGGCCGGAGGGGCCGGGCGGGCCGGGCAGACCCTGCCGGATGCTGTTGCCCTGGAGGGCGATGCGCCGTGCCTGGAGTACGTCGAGCTGCTGCTGGTGGGCGACGATCACAACTGTTTGCGCGACGAGCATGATGGTCAGCGCTGCGCCGAGTGCAAGGCGGCGTTGCGGGCTGGACCACGCCTCTTTCATACTTCCCACATCATTCCTCACGTCATGCGATGACAAGGGGCAAAGGGCAAGGGCGCGGCAGAGGCAGACCTCTATGTCGGACGTCCTTCCCGGGACGACCGGACAGCTCGCTTCCGCCGATCGCTGCGGGGAAGGGCTGAAGCACGTCACGGGCGCAGCGCAGGCGCGTGCGCGCAACCTTGTTCACCTGCTTCGGCGTCTGCTTTCAGGCCACAACCGCTTTGCATGTGACGGACCGGGAACGGCCCTCAACGGACGGCCGGTTGACGATCCTGTGGCGTGCCACCTGTGCGTCCGGCACTCTCGGCGGCGCTGCACCTCTTCCGGGCGCTGTCCACAACTTCGACCGCACCGTCCGGCGCCGCGCGCGGGCGGCATCCCCTCAAGTGCATGCCGGAGGAGCCGACCGGTGCGGGGGGAGGGGCTAACTCGCAGCCGGCGGAGCGACAGCGTCCTTCCCGTCCTTCCCGCTCGTGCCGTCCTTTCCGTTCGTGCCGTCCTTGCCGTCCTTCCCGTTCGTACCGTCCTTGCCTGGCGGCCCGATAGGGCCACCGGGACCGGTGGGGCCGGGGGGACCGGACGGCCCTGAAGGGCCAGGTTCAACGTTCGCCTGGACGTCGACGGGCTGCATCCGCAGGTCGTCGATCTGTAGTTGTTGGGCGACGAGCAGAGCTGACTGTGCGGCGAGCGCGACGGTCACCACCGCGCCGAGCACGAGGGGGCGCCGCGGGCTACGCAGCGCTTCAATCACGCTTCTCACATCATTCCTCACGCTATGTGACGGCGAAAGTGTAAAGGACGAGGATGTGACGGGAGTGGACCTGCGCGTCGAGTGTTTTCCCATGGCCGCCGCGAACGGGCTGGCGACGCCGGTGCTCGTGTGGGCCCCGTTACTGATCTCTTCCGGTCAATCGGGCGGCTCCCAGGATGCCGACAACGCCCGATCGGGCCCTCGGCCGCTGCTCCCGCTAGACCTGCTATGCCCTGAGCCACGGCCGGCAGGAGAGCTGAGCAACGCTGCCTACCGGACCAGATCCGCGTGCTTCGGCCCCCTCTTCGGCCTCCAGGCACGACAGAGGCCGCATACGAGAATTCGTATGCGGCCTCTGACCAGCGTCGGGGTGGCGGGATTTGAACCCACGACCTCTTCGTCCCGAACGAAGCGCGCTGCCAAGCTGCGCTACACCCCGATGTCGTTGCTCCACTTCCCTGCGGTTCCGCAGGTCGTGGCGACATCGATTACTTTAGCGGACCGGCGGCCGTAGACGAAATCCGGTTTTCTCAGGGCCTGGGGGTCAGGGTCAGGAGGGTCGCCTCCGGGGGGCAGGCGAAGCGGACCGGGGTGTACCGGTTGGCGCCGCAGCCGGCTGAGACGTGCAGGTAGGAGCGGTGGCCTTCGGCCTCGTGGGTCGACAGGCCCTTCACGCGGTCCGTGTCCAGGTCACAGTTGGTGACCAGCGCCCCGTAGAAGGGGATGCAGAGCTGGCCGCCGTGGGTGTGCCCCGCCAGTACCAGCGGGTAGCCGTCTGCGGTGAACGCGTCCAGGGCCCGCAGATACGGCGCGTGCACGATGCCCATCGAGAAGTCGGCGCCCGAGTCCGGGCCGCCCGCCACGTGCGCGTACCGGTCGCGCTTGATGTGCGGGTCGTCCAGGCCCGTGAACCCGATCTCCATGCCCTCGATCTTGAGGGCGCCCCGCGTATTGGTGAGGTTCAGCCAGCCCGCCCCGTCGAAGCCGTCGCGCAGGTCTTCCCACGGGTTGTGGACGACGCCGACCGCAGGGGCGTTGCCGTTGAGGCCGTGGGCGCCGCGGGCCTTCTCGAAGAGATAGCGGGCCGGGTTCTTGAGCCGGGGGCCGTAGTAGTCGTTCGAGCCGAAGACGTACGCCCCCGGGAACTCCATCAGCGGGCCCAGCGCGTCCAGGACCTCCGGCACGCCCTCCGGGTCGGACAGGTTGTCGCCCGTGTTGATCACGAAGTCGGGGCGCAGGCCGGCCAGGGAGCGCAGCCAGCGCTGCTTCTTGCGCTGTCCGCCGACCATGTGGATGTCGGACACCTGGAGGACGCGCAGTGGGCGCATCCCCGCGGGGAGCACCGGGACCGTGACCCGTCGGAGGCGGAACGAACGGGCTTCGAACCCCGCCGCGTAGATCAGTCCGGCGGCGCCCGCCGCCGTGATGCCTGCTGTCACTTTCAGGGGAATCCCGTATCGCGCGCGCATACGCCCATCGTGTCAGACCCGGCAGGTCCCGGAAATCAAGGGGCGTAGGGCAATGCGTACCTGCGACAATCGCTGCATGACCACGCTCAAGTCGAAGCTGCAGGAAGACCTCACCGCCGCGATCCGGGGGCGTGACGAGCTGCGCTCCTCGACGCTCCGGCTCACCCTCTCCGCCATCACGAAGGAGGAGGTCGCGGGCAAGACGGCGCGCGAGCTCTCCGACGACGAGGTGCAGAAGGTGATCACCCGCGAGGCGAAGAAGCGCCGCGAGGCCGCCGAGGCGTTCGCGCAGGGCGGCCGCACCGAGCAGGCCGAGCGGGAGAAGGCGGAGGGTGTGGTGCTCGCCGAGTACCTGCCCAAGCAGCTCTCCGACGACGAGCTGCACCAGATCGTCGCCCAGGCGGTCGAGGAGGCCAAGGCGGCCGGCGCCGAGGGGCCGCGCGCCATGGGCCAGGTCATGAAGATCGTGAACCCGAAGGTCGCGGGCCTGGCGGAGGGCGGCCGCGTGGCCGCCGTCGTGAAGCAGCTGCTCGCCGGCTGAGCGGGCCGGCCCTGCGGGGCGGGAGGGAGAGCCGGGCCTGAGCCAGGCGTCTCGCCCCCGTCCCCGCCCTCACCACACATACGCGGATGGGGCGCCCCCGACAAAGGGGGCGCCCCATCCGCGTACCGTCACTGCCCAAGGCGCGTCCGCCTCGGCCGCGTTCGACTCAGCGGCGTCCGCCTCCGTGCCCGTTGCCGCCGCCGATGACGCCCGGCGGGAGGGTGATGCCGGGCCAAGGGCTCTTGCCCTTGCTGCCCGGGCTTCCGTCGCCCCCGTCCGGGCCCTCGTCCTGGTCCCTGTCCCGGTCCCTGTCCCGGTCCTTGTCGGGGTCGGGGATGTCGATCAGGTTGAAGCCGGGGGACGGCTTGCCGGAGAGGGCGCCGACCATGGCGTCCCTCCAGATCGGTCCGGGGACCTGGCCGCCGAAGACCTTCGGCTGGTACTGGCCGCCGATGGTGATGTTCTCCATCTTGACGTCCTGCAGGGCGCTGCCGACCCAGACCGCGCCGGACAGGTTCGGCGTGTACCCCACGAACCAGGCGTTCTTACGGCTGTCGGTCGTACCGGTCTTGCCCGCGTTGTCCCGGTCGGTCAGACCGGCCTCCTGGCCCGTACCGGAGTCGATCACGCCGCTCAGCAGGGTGTTGATGCTGTCGGCGGTCTTCGTGGTCATCGCGCGCGAGCACGACGACTTCGGCACCGGCAGCGACTTGTCGCCGGGGGCCGTGATCGACTCGATGGCGACCGGCGTGCAGTACGTGCCGCGGTTGGCGAAGGCGGCGTACGCGCTCGCCATGGTCAGTGGCGAGATGCCCTTGGAGCCGAGGGCGATGGCCGGGACCTCGGGGAGCTTGTCGCCGTTGCCCTGGACGACGCCCAGGTTGTCGGCCATGTCCATCACGGGGCACATGCCGGTGTCGCCGATCATCTGCACGAAGTAGGTGTTGATGGACTTGGCCATCGCCTCCTTCAGCGCGTACGGACCGTACTCGGACTCGTTCTCGTTCTCCACGGTGAAGCCGCCGTTGTTCACCCACGGCTTGCCGCTGCACGTCTGGACCGACTTCGGATACGGCATCCGGTACGGCGCCGGATACGACTTCGTCACCGGGGTGCCCTGCTCCAGGGCGGCCGCGGCGAGGAACGGCTTGAACGTCGAACCCGTCGGGAAGCCGAAGTTCGACCCGCTCATCTTGCGGTCGACCGAGTAGTTGATCTGCGTCTCGTTCTTGCCGAAGCCGTACGGCTTCGACTGGCCCATGCCGAGGATCTTGCCGGTGCCCGGCTCGACGAACGTGGCCGCCGTCGCGACCTTGTCCGTCTGGTAGACGTGGTCCTTGATCGACTCCTGCACCGATTCCTGCGTCTGCGGGTCGAGAGTGGTCTGCACCCTCAGGCCGCCGCGGTTCCAGAGCTTCGCCCGTGCTTCCTTCGTCTTGCCGAAGACGGGGTCGGTGAGGAACACCTCGCGCACGTAGTCGCAGAAGAAGCCCGCGCCCTTGACCGCCGTGATGCAGCCGTTCTGCGGCCTGCTGATCTTCAGGCCGAGCGGCTTCTCCTTGGCGCGGTCCGCGTCGTCCTGGGAGATGTCGTGCGTCTCGGCCATCCGCTGGAGCACGACGTTCCGTCGCTTGATGGCCTCCGCCTCGTCGTTGACGGGGTCGTAGCGGCTCGGGGACTGGACGATGCCGGCCAGCATCGCCGACTCCTCCATCGTCAGGTCCTTCGCCGGCTTGGAGAAGTAGCGCTGCGAGGCCGCCTCGACGCCGTACGCCTGCTCACCGAAGTACGTGATGTTCAGGTAGTTGGCGAGGATGCGCTTCTTGCCGAGTTTGTCCTCGAGCTGGATCGCGTACTTCAGTTCGCGGATTTTGCGGCCGATCGTCTGCTGGGTGGCCTGGGCGAGCTTCGTCGGGTCGTCGCCGGCCTCCTCCATGAAGACGTTCTTCACGTACTGCTGGGTGAGCGTGGACGCGCCCTGCGCGACACCGCCGCTCTGCGCGTTCTCGTTGATCGCGCGCAGGATGCCCTTCAGGTCGATGGCGCCGTGCTCGTAGAAGCGCGAGTCCTCGATCGCGACGAGCGCCTTCTGCATGTACGGCGAGATGTCCTTGAGGGGCACCACTGTGCGGTCGCGCGAGTAGACCGTCGCGATCGCGCCGCCCTTGTTGTCCAAGATCGTGGTGCGCTGACTGAGCGGCGGCTGCTTGAGGTTGGCCGGGATCTCGTCGAATCCCTCGACCGAGCCCTTCGCCGCGAGGCCGAGCGCACCCGCTGCGGGCAGCGCGATTCCGGCGAGGACGGCTCCCGCTAGGACACTGACACCAAGGAACTTGGCGGCCTGCTGAGTCGGTGACAGTCCACCGCCCGAGCGCTTCTTTCCCATGAGGGCAGCCTACGTTCTGATTCTCCGGACAGGCGTATATGCCTTGGCCTAAGCTGCACTCAACTGTCACAGCAGTGCGGTCACGTATCAAGACGTCCGGCGAACCCGAATCGTTCCGGTAGTCATCTCACCACTCCGCCGCGGTCCTTCCGTGGCCGGTGGGGGCGTGTCCGAAACCGCCTTGAGTGTCACCCGGTGTCCGCTGTGACTCAACTGAAACACCCCGGTTTGCCGGGTTTGTCGCGCATGCCCTCGGCTCACTCCGTCGGGTGATCTGCCGCTTACGCATAGTCCGTTCGGGCCATTCAAGATTGGGCCCGAAGGGGGTGTTGCGCTGTGCCCACCTTCCGTAACGTCCTCAACTGGCGGCGGTGAATATGCCGCTGCCGCCGTGGGGGAGCCTCGATTCGGGAGAGGACGGCGCCGGTATGGGCTGGGTAACCGACTGGAGTGCGCAGGCGGCCTGCCGCACTACCGATCCAGATGAACTGTTCGTTCAAGGAGCAGCGCAGAACCGGGCGAAGGCGGTGTGCACCGGATGCCCGGTGCGGACCGAGTGCCTGGCCGACGCGCTGGACAACCGCGTCGAGTTCGGCGTGTGGGGTGGCATGACTGAGCGGGAACGCCGCGCGCTTCTGCGCAGGCGTCCCACCGTCACCTCGTGGCGCCGGCTGCTCGAGACGGCTCGTACGGAGTACGAGCGCGGTGCGGGCCTGCTGCCCGTGGACATCGACGACGACGAGACGTACGAGAGGTACGCCGCCGTGGGGTGAGGGGGCCGAGCTCCCTCGATGGCGTCCGAGGGGTGCGAGCCGTGTGGTGGCCCGCGCCTCGGAAGACGTCCGTACGGCTCACGCAGCTCCGGCCGGGTCCGCACCGGCCGCGAGCCGGTCCCCGATGCTTCTGAGGCCTGCCAGGTCGTGCACATCGCCGGGCAGGGCGCCGACTTCGGTGACCGCCACCTCCGGGTGGAGCGCCGCGAAGCGGTCGCGTGTGCGCTGCTCGCGTGCCAGCAGCTGCATGCGCTCCGCGTGCAATCGCAGTAGCCCTGCCGTGAGTTGGTCCGTGGCCGTGCGATCCGTGGTCGCGTGGTCTGCGGGTGCGTCGTCCGTGGTCGCGCCGGCAGGCGTGCTGGTGGCCGGCGAGTTGGGCGCGGGTGTCGTAGCGGGTACGCTATGTGGGGTTTTGTCCGGCGTCTGGGCATGCTCGTCGGGCGTGTCCCTTGCTGGGGCGGGGGAGCCTGCTTCGGGAGAGGTACGCAGCTCTACATTCCCGCCCCCCTGATCCACAATGCCGCGCTCGTCAAGATTTTCTGCGGCGGCGAGCGCACGCTCGGCCGACAGCTGCGCGGCACCGCTGCCGTGCACCCTGTTCAGCACCAGCCCGGCCAGCGGCATGTCCTCCGCGGCGAGGCGCTCCACGAAGTACGCCGCCTCGCGCAGCGCGTCCCGCTCCGGAGCAGCGACCACCAGGAACGCCGTACCGGGGGCCTGGAGCAGCTTGTACGTCGCGTCGGCGCGCGTGCGGAAGCCGCCGAACATCGTGTCCATCGCCGCCACGAATGTCTGTACGTCGCGCAGGAGTTGGCCACCCAACAGTTTCCCGAGCGCGCCCGTCATCATCGACATCCCGACGTTCAGGAACTTCATGCCGGCCCGGCCGCCGACCTTCGCCGGCGCCATCAGGACCCGGATCAGCTTGCCGTCCAGGAACGAGCCGAGACGTTTCGGCGCGTCCAGGAAGTCGAGCGCCGAGCGGGACGGAGGCGTGTCGACGACGATCAGGTCCCACTCGTCCTGGGCCCGCAGCTGGCCCAGCTTCTCCATCGCCATGTACTCCTGCGTGCCCGCGAAGCCCGCCGAGAGCGACTGGTAGAAGGGGTTGCCCAGAATCGCCTCGGCCCGCTGGCCGTCCGCGTGCGCCTCGACGATCTCGTCGAACGTCCGCTTCATGTCGAGCATCATCGCGTGCAGTTCACCGCCCGCCGTGTCGTCGATGCCCTTCACACGGCGCGGGGTGTTGTCCAGCGAGTCGATGCCCATCGACTGGGCCAGCCTGCGGGCCGGGTCGATCGTCAGCACGACCACCTTGCGGCCGCGCTCCGCGGCGCGCAGGCCGAGCGCCGCCGCCGTCGTCGTCTTGCCGACGCCGCCCGAGCCGCAGCACACCACGATGCGCGTCCTGGGGTCGTCGATGAGTGGGTCCACGTCGAGTACGTGGGTGTCTGTCGCGTTCAGGCTCAGGGACGACGTCATGTGTCTCTAGATCCCTTGCTTCCGCAGTTCCGTGGCCAGCCGGTACAGGCCCGCCAGGTCCATCCCCTCGGTCAGCAGCGGCAGTTCGTGCAGGGGCAGGCCCGAATCGGCCAGCACCGCGCGCTGGCTGTGTTCCAGCTCGTGCCGTTCCGCGTACTCCGCAGCCTGGTCGAGGAGCGGGGTCACCAGGCGTTCGGCGCCGCCGCCTCTGCGGGCGCCGCCCAGGCCCGCCGCGGACAGGGACTTGGCGATGGCCGTCCGGGGCACGCCGCCCTGCGCCAGCGCCAGTTCGGCCTCGTCGAGGACTGCCGGGCGCACCATGTTCACGATGAGCCGGCCCACGGGGAGGTTCGCGGCCTGCAGCTCCGCGATGCCGTCCGACGTCTCCTGGACAGGCATCTCCTCCAGCAGCGTCACCAAGTGCACCGCTGTCTCCGGCGACTTGAGGACCCGCATGACCGCCTGCGCCTGGTTGTGTATCGGTCCGATCTTGGCCAGGCCCGCGACCTCGTCGTTCACGTTCAGGAACCGGGTGATGCGGCCCGTCGGCGGGGCGTCCATCACCACGTAGTCGTAGGTGTATTTGTTCTGTTTCGTCTTGCGGCGCACAGCCTCGCAGGCCTTGCCCGTCAGGAGTACGTCCCTCAGGCCCGGCGCCACCGTCGTCGCGAAGTCGATCGCGCCCAGCTTCTTGAGCGCCCTGCCCGCGCCGCCCAGCTTGTAGAACATCTGGAGGTAGTCCAGCAGCGCCAGCTCTGGGTCGATGGCGAGTGCGAACACCTCGCCGCCCCCCGGGGCTACCGCGATCTTCCGTTCCTCGTACGGCAGCGCTTCGGTCTCGAAGAGCTGTGCGATGCCCTGGCGTCCTTCCACCTCCACCAGGAGAGTGCGCTTGCCCTCGGTCGCGAGGGCGAGCGCCAGTGCGGCGGCGACCGTGGTCTTTCCGGTACCGCCCTTGCCGCTGACGACCTGGAGCCTGCTCACGTCTTCGAGCCTAACCAGTCCGCACGCGGGCTACGCAGGAGGCTGTCGGTCATCGCCGGTCCAGCGGCTACAGTCGGCCGTATGACCAAGTGGGAATACGCGACCGTGCCCCTTCTCGTGCACGCGACCAAGCAGATTCTGGACACCTGGGGCGAGGACGGCTGGGAGCTCGTCCAGGTCGTGCCCGGGCCGAACAACCCCGAGCAGCTCGTGGCCTACCTGAAGCGGGAGAAGGCATGAGCGGGGTCGTCGACGCGCGCCTCGCCGAACTCGGGCTGACCCTGCCCGAGGTCGTGCCGCCGCTCGCCTCTTACCAGCCGGCCGTGCAGTCCGGTGTGTACGTGTACACGGCCGGTCAGCTGCCGATGGTGGACGGGAAGCTTCCGGTCACCGGGAAGGTGGGGGCCGAGGTCACCGCCGAGCAGGCCAAGGAGCTGGCCCGTACGTGTGCGCTGAACGCGCTCGCCGCGGTGAAGTCCGTTGCCGGCGATCTCGATCGGGTCGCCCGGGTGGTGAAGGTCGTCGGGTTTGTCGCCTCCGCGCCCGACTTCACCGGGCAGCCGGGTGTGGTGAACGGGGCCAGTGAGCTCTTCGCCGAGGTCCTCGGCGACAAGGGTGTGCACGCTCGGTCCGCCGTGGGTGTGGCCGTTCTGCCGCTGGACGCGCCTGTTGAGGTCGAGGTTCAGGTCGAGCTCGTTTCGGCTTGAGCGGAATGCTCCGCTGAGGGGCGTGGTTCGTGGTTCGGTTTTCCTGGTTCCTGGTTCCTGGTTCCTGGTTCCGGGTTTCTGGTTCGGCCGAGGTTGGGGTCGGGTGAGGTCCTGGGCAGGTCCGGGTCTCTTCCGGTGCGCTCCGTCCAGTTGGGGGCGGGGCCGCGCCGGGATGTACGTGCTCGCTGTTCTATGGCGTTACGTTGCCCAGCCGATTGCCCGCATGTGGTGCTGGTGGCTCCGCGCGCACATCCCGCCACGGCCCCTCTCGTTTCGTACGCGGCTGCCGGGCGGTGGGTGATCTGCCGGGGCGGCTCGCTGGTGTGCGGGTGCGGGGCCGTGGGTGGTTCTTGGGGCTCTGTCGTACTTGATCGTCTGTGGCTCTCGAACATCCGCTTGGTAGCGGATAGCCTCCGGCCATGGCGAATGGGCAGTGGTATCCCCCGGAGTGGCCCGAGCGGATTCGTGCGCTCGCGGCGGGTGAGCTGGCGGCCGCCGTGCCGCGGCGGGCCGCGACCGTCATGCTTCTGCGGGACGCGGTCGCCGGTCCCGAAGTGCATATGCTGCGTCGACGCGCCTCCATGGCTTTCGCCGGGGGCGCGTACGCGTATCCGGGCGGAGGTGTGGATCCCCGTGACGACGAGTCGGTCGTGCGGTGGGGCGGGCCCTCGCGCGCGGCCTGGGCGGCGCGGCTCGGCGTGGACGAGAAGGCGGCGCAGGCGATCGTGTGTGCCGCCGTGCGGGAGACGTACGAGGAGGCGGGCGTGCTCCTCGCCGGGCCCGATGCGGCGTCCGTGGTGGGGGATACGACCGGGGAGTCCTGGGAGGACGACCGGGAGGCGCTCGTCCGGCGGGAGTTGTCGTTCGGGGAGTTCCTCGGGCGGCGCGGGCTGGTTCTGCGGTCCGATCTGCTGGGGGCCTGGGCGCGGTGGATCACGCCCGAGTTCGAGCCCCGGCGGTACGACACCTGGTTCTTCGTCGCCGCCCTGCCTGAGGGACAGCGCACCCGTAACGCCTCCACCGAAGCTGATCGGACCGTGTGGATCCGGCCCGAGCAGGCTGCCGAGGGGTACGACAAGGGCGAGCTCATGATGATGCCGCCCACGATCGCGACGCTGCGGGCGCTGGCCGGTTTCGACAGCGCCGAGGGGGCCCTCGCGGGTGCTGCGGCGCAGGATCTCTCCCCTGTGCTCGCCCAGGCCCGGCTCGAGGCTGGGGAGATTGTTCTGTCCTGGCCCGGTCATGATGAGTTCACCAAGCACATTCCGACCGCGTCCGGGGGAGCCTCCGCATGACCGAAGCCGCAGCCCTTCCCGGACAGCCCCGCGGCGGGGTGCTGTCGGGGCCCGCCACCGCGCGCGCGGTCAACGTGCTGGCTCCGAACGCCTCGGCGATGACCCTGGACGGGACCAATACGTGGATCGTTTCCGAGCCTGATTCCGAGCTTGCCGTCGTGATCGATCCCGGGCCGCTCGACGACGTGCATCTGGAGCATGTGGTCGCGGTCGCCGAGGCCGCCGGCAAGCGCGTCGCCCTGACCCTTCTCACCCATGGGCATCCCGATCACGCGGAGGGTGCCGGCCGGTTCGCCGAGCTGACCCGGACCGACGTGCGGGCCCTCGATCCTGATCTGCGGCTCGGGGACGAGGGGTTGGCGGGTGGGGACGTGGTGACGGTCGGCGGGCTGGAGTTGCGTGTTGTCGCGGCTCCTGGGCATACCGCCGATTCGCTCTGCTTCCATCTGCCCGCCGATCGGGCCGTGCTGACCGGAGACACCGTGCTCGGGCGCGGGACCACCGTCGTCGCCCATCCCGACGGGCGGCTCGGGGACTATCTCGACTCGCTGCGGCGGCTGCGGTCCCTCACCGTCGACGACGGGGTCGACACCGTGCTGCCGGGGCACGGGCCCGTACTCGAGGACGCCCAGGGCGCCGTCGAGTACTACCTCGCCCACCGCGCCAACCGGCTCGCCCAGGTCGAGACCGCCGTCGAGAGCGGTTATGCCTCGGCGTCAGAGATCGTCGCCCATGTGTACGCGGCCGTGGACCGGTCTCTGTGGCCTGCCGCCGAGTTGTCCGTTCTGGCCCAGCTCGACTACTTGAAGGAGCACGGGCTGATCTAGAGGTCCGCCCGGATCAGGGTCTTCAGACGGTCCTCGTCCGAGAGGATGTTCAGTTCGGTGACTCTGCCGCCGGTGATCGTGAACGACATCAGCGATGCCGGGCGGCCCTCCGGCAGGGCGAGCAGGCCGATCGAGCCGTTCACCAGCACGATGCGTACGTGCGGTGCCATGTGCTGGAACGTGATCGCGCCGGACGCCACCGTGTGAGCGCCTCGGACCAGGCGCGACAGCCCCGTCGCGCCGGCGTCCGCCCGGAGCAGTACGTCCGGGTCCAGGACCGCGACCAGGCGTTCGAAGTCGCCTTCGCGGGCCGCCGAGAGGAACGCCTCCACGATCTCGCGCTGCCGTACGGGATCCGTCTCAGGCGGCGGCGCTCCCTGGACGCGGCGGCGCGCGCGGCTCGCCAGCTGCCGGGTCGCCGCCGGTGTGCGCTCCACGATCGGCGCGATGTCGTCGAACGGCACCGCGAACAGGTCGTGCAGCACGAACGCCAGCCGCTCCACCGGCGCCAGCGAGTCCAGGACCACGAGCAGCGCCAGGCCCACCGAGTCGGCCTGGAGTGCCTGTTGTTCGGGATCCGGGGCGTCCGGGCTCGTGACCAAGGGGTCGGGCACGTGCGTCTCCAGGGGCTCTTCGCCCCTCGCCTTGCGCGAGCGCAGCAGGTCCAGGCAGATCCGGCCGGTGACGGTGGTGAGCCAGCCGCCCAGGTTCTCGACGGCCGAGGTGTCGGACCGCTGAAGCCGCAGCCACGTCTCCTGTACGGCGTCCTCCGCCTCGCTGAGCGAACCGAGCATCCGGTAGGCCACGGCACGCAGGTGACCCCGTGACTCCTCGAACCGCTCGGCCAGGGTGTCCGTCGACGCTGAGCTCATCGGTGTCCTGCTTCCCGGGTCATGGGCGGGGGGCCTTCACTCCGTGCACGGCTTCGTATTCTGCCGCCAGCCACGGTCCCAGGTCCTCGGTGTAAGCCCTGAGGGTGTGCGGTGCGCCCATCGGTTCGTACGCGGCCTGCGCCGCCTGTCGCATCGCGTCCGCCCGCTGCGGGTAGTACGTGCCGAACGCCTCGGCCATCTGCGTCAGATCGCTGGTCCAGCCGTTCCAGCGGGGCATCACGAGCGTGAATCCGGTGCGGACGAGGTGACGGGAGATCAGGCGGTCCAGGGTGCGGGGGTCGTCGCCTCGCGCGATGCGTTCGCGCCAGCGCGCCAGGAACAGGCGCAGGTCGCCGTTGGTCTCCCGGGCCAGGAGGGAGTCGGGGCGGTAGCGCGGCAGGTACTCGGCCAGGTCCTCGCCCAGCAGCGGCGTGCAGAGGCAGGCCACGAACCAGCCGAGGTCGTGCCGTTCGAGGTCGCTGAGGACCTGGGACCGGCTGAGGATGATCAGGCCCACGCCGTCGATCTGGGCGAAGTCCTTGTCCAGCACGTCGGCCAGGGCCTTGGCTTCCGCCCTGTCCTCGTCCGTCGGCTCGTCGCGCAGTGCGAGGAGGAGGTCGAGGTCGCTGCGGCCGGGGCGGGCCGTGCCGCGCGGCACGGAGCCGTAGAGATACGCGCTCGTCATCCGCGGCCCGAAGGCGGCGAGCAGACTGTCGCGCGCCGCGGACACCACGGGGCGGAAGTCCGGCTGGATCCGGCTCAGAGAGCCTTCGCGCTCGATGAATCCGCTGACGTCGAGACCGCGGGTGGTGGTCGCCATGGGTCCACTGTGCCGGGTCGGGCGGACGTAGTCCCGGCATTTTCCGCGGCGGTGAACGGGTGATCCCGCCTCCCCGGAGGGAGACGGGACCCGGTGTACGAAGGTGTCAGCGCGAGCGCTTCGCGAGGCGCTCCACGTCGAGCAGGATCACGGCGCGGGCCTCCAGGCGGAGCCAGCCGCGGCCCGCGAAGTCCGCGAGCGCCTTGTTCACCGTCTCGCGGGAGGCGCCGACCAGCTGGGCCAGCTCCTCCTGCGTCAGGTCGTGCACGACGTGGATGCCCTCCTCCGACTGCACGCCGAAGCGGCGGGAGAGGTCCAGGAGCGCGCGGGCCACGCGGCCCGGCACGTCCGAGAAGACCAGGTCGGACATCTGGTCGTTGGTCTTGCGCAGGCGCCGGGCGACGGCGCGCAGCAGCGCGGAGGCCACCTCGGGGCGCGCGTTCAGCCAGGGCAGGAGGTCGCCGTGGCCGAGGCCGAGGAGCTTGACCTCGGTGAGCGCGGAGGCGGTCGCCGTGCGCGGGCCCGGGTCGAACAGCGAGAGCTCGCCGATCAGCTCGCCGGGGCCGAGCACCGCGAGCATGTTCTCGCGTCCGTCGGGGGAGGTGCGGTGGAGCTTCACCTTGCCCTCGGTGACCACGTACAGGCGGTCTCCGGGGTCGCCCTCGTGGAAGAGGGCGTCGCCGCGCGCGAGGGTCACCTCACTCATGGAGGCGCGGAGCTCCGCGGCCTGCTCATCATCGAGCGCCGCGAAAAGCGGGGCGCGCCGCAGAACGTCGTCCACGAGTTTCTCTCCTATGTCGACCTGCATCCGGGGACCGTGTTCCCGCTCCCCATTTTGCCGGACGGTCCAAACGGTGTGATCAGTCACTCAGGCACAAGTCTGCCGCACCGGGGTCACAAGCTGTGGGGGAGGGGGCCAATCGAGGACTGATCCGCGGGGTCCACGGCGGATGTCAGCGGCTGCCTTTAGGCTGGCCGAGTGTCCAAAACGCCGGTGAGAGCACAGGCCAAGGGGGCTGGGACGGTGACCGCAGGACGTAATTCCGCTGTGGGCGAACAGGCCTCGGCCGCGCCCGAGAAAGCGGCAAAAGGGGTAAAAGGGGCGCGGGGTGCCGGTGGTGCCGCGGCCTCTGCGGGGAAGGGGGCTGGTGGTACCGGGGGTGCCGGTGGTGCCGCGGGTTCCGGAGGGAAGCGTGCTGCCGCGAAGAAGACCGGTGCCGCGAAGCCGGTGAAGAAGGCTGTCGCCGCCAAGCCCGTGAAGAAGGCCGTCGCAGCCGAGCCGGTGACGAAGGCCGCTGCCGCGAAGCCCGCCAAGTCCGTGACGAAGGCCGCTGCCGCGAAGCCGGCCAAGTCCGTGAAGAAGGCTGCCGCCAAGCCCGAGTCCCGTACCGCCCTCGTCCGGCGTGCCCGGCGTATCAACCGTGAGCTCGCCGAGGTGTATCCGTACGCCCACCCCGAGCTGGACTTCGAGAACCCCTTCCAGCTCCTCGTCGCCACGGTGCTGTCCGCCCAGACCACCGACCTGCGGGTCAATCAGACGACGCCCGCCCTCTTCGCCAAGTACCCGACCCCGGAGGACCTCGCGGCCGCGAACCCCGAGGACGTCGAGGAGCTGATCAGGCCCACCGGGTTCTTCCGCGCCAAGACGAAATCGATCATGGGGCTCGCGGTGGCCCTGCGGGACGAGTTCGGGGGCGAGGTCCCGGGGCGTCTCGAAGACCTCGTCAAGCTGCCCGGCGTCGGCCGCAAGACCGCCTTCGTCGTGATGGGCAACGCCTTCGGGCGGCCCGGGATCACCGTGGACACGCACTTCGGGCGGCTCGTGCGGCGCTGGAAGTGGACGGAGGAGACCGATCCGGACAAGGTCGAGAAGGCTGTCGGCGAGCTCTTCCCGAAGAGCGACTGGACGATGCTCTCGCACCGCGTGATCTTCCACGGCCGCCGGATCTGCCACGCCCGCAAGCCCGCCTGCGGCGCCTGTCCGATCGCCCCGCTCTGCCCGGCCTACGGGGAGGGCGAGACCGACCCGGAGAAGGCCAAGAAGCTCCTGAAGTACGAGAAGGGCGGCTTCCCCGGCCAGCGCCTGAAGCCCCCGCAGTCGTACCTGGACGCCGGCGGTGTCCCGGCGCCCCCGCTCGGTGCCACCGCGCCGCCCGCCACGGGGGAGTGACGCATCGCGGAACGAACGGCGGGGACGCAGGCGTTGTGTTCAGTTGGACGGGGGTGCCTATGACACATGCACACAGTGAGGCGCACGAGGAGCGCGTCACGAAGGACGAGCCGGTGCGGCTGAGCCGGGAGGGGCTGCCCGAGTGGCTCGACCCGGTCGTGAAGGCCGCGGACACGGTCGAGCCGCTCCAGATGAGCCGCTTCCTGCCGCCCGAGAGCGGCGCCGGGCGGCAGTCCGCCGTCCTGATCCTCTTCGGGGAGGGCGAGCGCGGCCCCGAGCTGCTGCTCATGGAGCGGGCCACCTCGCTGCGCTCGCACGCGGGCCAGCCGTCCTTCCCGGGCGGCGCCCTCGACCCGGAGGACGGCGATCCGCGTACGGACGGGCCGCTGCGCGCCGCCCTGCGCGAGGCGGAGGAGGAGACCGGGCTCGATCCGCGCGGCGTCCAGCTCTTCGGCGTCCTGCCGAGGCTGTACATCCCGGTGAGCAGCTTCGTGGTGACGCCGGTCCTCGCCTGGTGGCGCACCCCGACGCCGGTGCAGGCGGTCGACCCGGCGGAGACGGCCCGCGTCTTCACGGTGCCCGTGGCGGATCTCACGGATCCGCGCCATCGTGCGACGGCGGTCCACCCGAGAGGCCACCAGGGCCCGGCGTTCCTCGTCGAATCGGCTCTGGTCTGGGGCTTTACGGCCGGAGTGATCGACCGGATCCTGCACTACGCGGGATGGGAGCGCCCCTGGGACCGCAGTAAGCAGGTCCCACTCGACTGGCGCTCATGACAGGGTGGCCCACGTGAATGTGCTGGACATCCTGCTGCTCGTAGCCGCCGTGTGGTTCGCGATCGTGGGCTACCGCCAGGGCTTCGTCGTCGGCATCCTGTCGGTGATCGGCTTCCTGGGAGGCGGCCTCGTCGCGGTCTACGTCCTGCCCGCCATCTGGAGCGCGGTGACGGACGGGGCCAAGGTGAGTACGACGGCGGCCGTCGTCGCCGTCATCGTGGTCATCGTCTGCGCCTCCGTGGGACAGGCGTTCACCACGCACCTGGGGAACAAGTTGCGCCGGTACATCACCTGGTCCCCGGCCCGAGCCCTGGACGCCACGGGCGGCGCCGTGGTGAACGTGGTGGCGATGCTCCTGGTCGCCTGGCTCATCGGCTCGGCCCTGGCCGGCACGACGCTGCCCACGCTCGGCAAGGAAGTGCGCAACTCCAAGGTCCTGCTCGGCGTGTCCAGAGCCCTGCCCACGCAGGCGAACTCCTGGTTCGCGGACTTCTCCTCGGCGCTCGCGCAGAACGGCTTCCCGCAGGTCTTCAGCCCGTTCTCGAACGAGCCGATCACCGAGGTCCAGCCCCCCGACCCGAGGCTGGCGAACAGTTCGGTCGTGCGGACGGCAAAGCGCTCCATCGTCAAGGTGACGGGCCAGGCCCCCAGTTGCGGCAAGGTCCTCGAAGGTTCCGGCTTCGTCTTCGCCGACCGCCGCGTCATGACGAACGCGCACGTGGTCGGCGGCGTGGACGAGCCGAACGTGCAGATCGGCGGCGAGGGCCGGATGTATGCGGCGAAGGTCGTCCTCTACGACTGGAAGCGCGACATCGCCGTGCTCGACGTGCCGACGCTGAAGGCGCCCCCGCTCCAGTTCACGTCCACGGACGCCGAGCGCGGCGACAGCGCGATCGTCGCCGGCTTCCCGGAGAACGGCGCGTACGACGTCCGCCCCGCGCGCGTGCGCGGCCGCATCACGGCCAACGGCCCGGACATCTACCACCGCGGCACCGTGCGACGCGATGTGTACTCGCTCTACGCGACCGTCCGCCAGGGCAACTCCGGCGGCCCGCTGCTCACGCCCGAAGGCAAGGTGTACGGCGTGGTCTTCGCGAAGTCACTCGACAGCGCCCAGACCGGGTACGCGCTCACCCGCGACGAGATCAGTCCGGACATCGCCCGCGGCCGCACGGCCAACCAGCAGGTGGACAGCGACAGCTGCGCCCTGTGAGGTTCTGGAGGCGGTGCGGGCGCGGCCGGTGAGGCGTCAGTCGCGCGTGTGCCGCAGCCGGGCCGAGACCCAGCGGGCCCGGCGGCGCAGGATGCGGGGAATGTTGATCCCCGGAGGGGTTTGGTCATGGCCCGATTCCTGCGGGCCACCCCCCGGATGACGGCTCAGCACCGTGGCTGAGCGGCGGTTGCGTGCTGCGTCACTGTAGTCGTGCGTCCAGCCCATACCCCGACGTGTGCCCGTGCCCCAAGGTCGGTAATCGCGCGCACGCCCCCCAATTGGCCTATGCGCCAGGCAATTGGCAGTTCGAAGGACAGTTGTTCCCGGACATGGCTCGAACACGTCACCCGATCGTGTGAGGGCGGCTGTGCAGGCCGTCACCGGTCGGGCTCGGGGTCCTTCAGCCAGCTGACCAGTTCGTTGGAGAACGCGACCGGGTCCTCCTCGTGCGGGAAGTGCCCCAGACCGTCGAACAGCCGCCAGCGGTAAGGCGCTTCGACGTACTCGCCGGAGCCCGCCGCGCTGCGCGTACGCATCACGGGGTCGAGCGAGCCGTGCAGATGCAGCGTCGGCACTCGCACCGGACGCTTCATGCGCCGGTTGAACTGGATGCCGTCCGGGCGGGCCATCGACCGCACCATCCAGCGGTACGGCTCGACCGAGCAGTGCGCCGTGGACGGGATGCACATGGCGCGCCGGTAGACGTCCACGACCTCGTCGTCGGGGAGGCGCGGCCCGGACCAGTCCCGGATCAGCCGACCGACCAAGGCGCCGTCGTCCGCGACGAGCTGACGCTCCGGCACCCACGGCCGCTGGAAGCCCCAGACGTACGAGCCCGCGGCGGTCTGTTTGAGGTCGGACAGCATCGCCGAGCGCCAGCGCCGGGGGTGCGGCATCGAGGAGACCACGAGCCGGCGCACCAGCTTGGGCCGCATGACGGCCGCGGTCCACGCGAGATAGCCGCCCAGGTCGTGCCCCACGAGTGCCGCGTCGGGCTCGCCGAGGGACCGTACGACGCCCGTGATGTCGAGGGCGAGGTTCGCCGGGTCGTAGCCGCGGGGGGTGCGGTCGCTGCCGCCGACGCCGCGCAGGTCCATGGCCACGGCCCGGAACCCGGCGTCGGCGAGTGCCACCATCTGGTGTCGCCACGTCCACCAGAACTGGGGGAAGCCGTGCAGGAGCAGGACCAGTGGTCCGTCGCCCATCTCGGCGATGTGGAAGCGCGCGCCGTTGGCGGCGACGTCCCGGTGGGTCAGCTCGCCGCCGCCCGGGACGTCGATGCGTACGACCGAGGCGGGCTGGGCCGAAGGGGTGGCGGGGTCCGTCATGAAGACGAGCGTGCCACAGCCTCGACCGTGTCACCGACTCGGTTCGCCGGGGCCACCTGACGGGGGTGCGGTTTGGCGTTCCCCAGTACGCCTGCCGTCTCCTTGACCGAGGCGGCGACCTTCTGCGGGCCCTTGGCCTTCTTGGCCTTCTTCGCGAAGGCGACGCCGATCAGGGCGAGCAGTCCGGCCACGAGCACGTTCGCCGCGAAGGACAGCAGGAAGCACCAGCCGAGGTTCCAGCCGCCGTCGCCGTTGTGCCCGCCCGTCCATGCCTGGATCCCGTAGGCGAGCGCGAAGCTCAGCATCGGCAGCGAGAAGAGCAGGACCAGGCCGGCCGCCGACAGCGCACCGCCGCTGATCGCGCCGCGCTTCACGTCCTGCTTGAGCTGGGCCTTCGCCAGGGCGATCTCGTCGTGCACCAGCGCGGACATCTCGGTCGTGGCCGTGGCGACCAGCTGGCCGATGCTGCGCTCGGCGCCGACCGGTGTGCCGTCGGGTGCGCTCATCGCGTACTCCCTCGTCTCTTCGCGGGCTTGTGAAGCGGGCTGTGTATCGGGCGTGGCATGTGCCGCGGGCCCGCGCTCGTGAGCGGACCCGCTGTCAGATCATGCCGGACGACTGCTCCCGTCGCTTGCCCCGCCCGCCACTTCGGCAAGCCTGCGGTGTTCGGCGGCCTTCTTCTCGTAGATCTCCGCCATCCGCAAGTGGTACTCCGGCTTGTCCTCCTCGTAGATGTCGGGGATGCCGTCGAGGTCGTCGTCGCGCTCCTCGTCTGCGCACATCGCGCGGTACTTGGCGTTCCGGATCTTGAGCAGGACGCTCGACAGGACGGCCGCGATGAGGGAGCCCATCAGGACGGCGGCCTTGATCTCGTCGGTCAGCAGCGGGTCCTCGGTGAAGGCGAGTTCGCCGATGAGGAGCGAGACGGTGAAGCCGATGCCGGCGAGGGACGCGACCGCGAACACGTCGGGCCAGGCCAGTTCCTCGGAGAGCGAGGCTCTGGTGAAGCGGGCCGTGAGCCAGGTCCCGCCGAAGATGCCGACCGCCTTGCCGACGACGAGCCCGAGCACCACACCGAGGGTCTCGGGCCTGGTGAATACATCGGTCAGGGCGCTGCCCGACACCGCCACGCCCGCGCTGAACAGGGCGAACAGCGGCACGGCGAGCCCCGCCGAGAACGGGCGCACCAAGTGCTCGATGTGCTCGCCGGGCGAGTGCTCCTCGCCGTCCCGCCGGGTGCAGCGCAGCATGAGCCCCATGGCGACACCGGCGATGGTGGCGTGGATGCCGCTGTTGTACATCAGGCCCCAGATGACGAGGGCGAGCGGCACGTAGACGTACCAGCCGCGCACGCCCTTGCGCAGGAGCAGCCAGAAGACGCCGAGGCCGACGACGGCGCCCGCGAGCGCCGCGAAGTTGATGTCGCTGGTGAAGAAGATCGCGATGATCAGGATCGCGAAGAGGTCGTCGACGACGGCGAGCGTGAGCAGGAACGCGCGCAGCGAGGACGGCAATGAGGTGCCGATGACGGCGAGTACGGCCAGCGCGAACGCGATGTCGGTGGCGGTCGGCACGGCCCAGCCGTCGAGCGAGCCGCCGCCCGTGATGTTGACGAGGAAATAGACGAGGGCGGGGACCGACATGCCGCAGAGCGCGGCGACGACGGGCAGTACGGCCGCCTTGGGATCGCGCAGGTCACCCGCGACGAGTTCGCGCTTGAGCTCGATACCGGCGACGAAGAAGAACACGGCGAGCAGTCCGTCGGCGGCCCAGTGCTCGATGGACAGGTCGAGGCCGAGCGCGGAGGGGCCGATGTGGAAGTCGCTCACGGACTCGTAGCTGCCGCTGAGGGTGTTCGCCCAGATGAGGGCGGCGATCGCGGCGACGAGGAGCAGGACTCCGCCGACGGTCTCGGCACGCAGGGCGTCCGCCACGAACGTACGCTCGGGAAGGGAGAGGCGGCCGAGCGCCTTACGGGTGTTCTTGCTGGGGGCGGGCGCGGCCACGGGTGAAGACCTCCGGTCGGGTTCGGCTCTCGCGAACGCGCCGACGAGGGGTCGCCGACGGCGTTGCCGACCAGACTTCCCGGCACACCAGTTGAGGGTTCACCCTACCGGGTGCACGCGGGCCGTAGCTGGCGATCGTCACTTTACGCACGAAACGGGCACCCGGCGCGTTCGGTGCCGGGTGCCCAATGCGTGGTGTGCGGTGCGGTCAGTCCTCGCTCGACGCGGCCGGGAGCTTGGTCTGGATGAGGTCCATGACGGACGAGTCCGTCAGGGTCGTGACGTCGCCCAGCTCCCTGTTCTCCGCGACGTCACGCAGCAGGCGCCGCATGATCTTCCCGGAGCGGGTCTTGGGCAGCTCGGCCACGGGCAGGACCCGCTTCGGCTTGGCGATCGGGCCGAGTGTCGCGCCCACGTGGTTGCGCAGGTCGGCGACGAGACCCTCGTCGTCGGCGGACGCCGTACCGCGCAGGATCACGAAGGCCACGATGGCCTGACCCGTCGTCTCGTCGGCCGCGCCCACGACCGCCGCCTCTGCGACCGAGGGGTGCGAGACGAGCGCCGACTCGACCTCGGTGGTCGAGATGTTGTGGCCGGAGACCAGCATCACGTCGTCCACCCGGCCGAGCAGCCAGATGTCGCCGTCCTCGTCCTTCTTGGCACCGTCACCGGCGAAGTACTTGCCCTCGAAGCGGGACCAGTACGTGTCGATGAACCGCTGGTCGTCACCCCAGATGGTGCGGAGCATCGACGGCCACGGCTCGGTCAGGACGAGGTAGCCGCCGCCCCCGTCGGGGACTTCCCGCGCCTCGTCGTCCACGACCGTCGCCGAGATGCCGGGCAGGGCGCGCTGGGCGGAGCCCGGCTTGGTCTCGGTGACGCCGGGCAGCGGCGAGATCATCATCGCGCCGGTCTCGGTCTGCCACCAGGTGTCCACGATGGGGCACTTGTCGGCGCCGATGTTCTTCCGGTACCACATCCAGGCCTCGGGGTTGATCGGCTCACCGACCGAACCGAGGACCCGCAGACTGCTCAGGTCGAACTTGGCGGGGATGTCGTCCCCCCACTTCATGAACGTGCGGATCGCCGTCGGCGCCGTGTACAGGATCGTCACCCCGTACTTCTGCACGATCTCCCAGAAGCGGCCCTGGTGCGGGGTGTCCGGGGTGCCCTCGTAGATGACCTGCGTCGCGCCGTTCGAGAGCGGGCCGTAGGTGATGTACGAGTGCCCGGTGACCCAGCCGATGTCGGCCGTGCACCAGTAGACGTCGGTCTCCGGCTTGAGGTCGAACACCGCGTGGTGGGTGTACGAGGCCTGCGTCAGGTAGCCGCCGGAGGTGTGCAGGATGCCCTTGGGCTTACCCGTCGTGCCGGACGTGTAGAGGATGAACAGCGGCTGCTCGGCGTCGAACGCCTCGGGCGTGTGCTCCGCCGACTGCTTCTGTGTGATCTCGTGCCACCACACGTCGCGGCCCTCGGTCCAGGCGACGTCCTGCTTGGTGCGCTGGACGACGAGGACCTTCTCGACCCCGTCGACGCGGCTGACCGCGTCGTCGACGGCGGGCTTGAGCGCGGACGGCTTGCCGCGCCGGTAGCCGCCGTCGGCCGTGATGACGACCTTGGCGTCGGCGTCCTGGATGCGGGCCGCGATGGCGTCGGCCGAGAATCCGCCGAAGACGACCGAGTGCGCGGCGCCGATGCGCGCGCACGCCAGCATCGCGACGACGGCCTCGGGGATCATCGGCAGGTAGACGGCGACGCGGTCGCCCTTCTGCACGCCCAGCTCGGTCAGCGCGTTGGCCGCGCGGCTGACCTCGTCCTTGAGCTCCGCGTAGGTGATGGCCCGGCTGTCGCCCGGCTCACCCTCGAAGTGGATGGCGACCCGGTCGCCGTTCCCGGCCTCGACGTGGCGGTCGACGCAGTTGTACGCGACGTTCAGCCTCCCGTCCGCGAACCACTTGGCGAACGGCGGGTTCGACCAGTCGAGGGTCTCGGTCGGTTCGGTGGCCCAGGTCAGCCGACGGGCCTGCTCGGCCCAGAAGCCGAGCCTGTCAGCCTTGGCCTGTTCGTACGCCTCCGCGGTGACGTTGGCGGCGGCCGCCAGGTCGGCCGGCGGCGCAAACCTTCGCTCTTCCTTAAGAAGGTTGGCCAGGCTTTCGTTGCTCACGACATCTCCCTTTCCCAGGGTGTCCGTTGTGTCCCAGACCACAGCTCATCAGACGGCCCCCCTCGGTGACAAGGGGGGTCCGAATAATGGTTTAGACCTGTTGGGCTCCACGCGTGCGTGCCGATGACCTCACCCACCGGCACGCACGCTCTCACGGACAGGTTCACGCAGGGCGCAGTTCGCCCTCCGGCTCCACCTGGTCGAACACCTCGTCGGGCTGCTCGGTGAGCAGATAGGCCTGCGCCTCGCCCACGTGGAAGTACATCCCGTGGAGCTCGAGCGTGCCCTCCTTGAGGCGGCGGGCCACCGACTCGTGGGCCCGCAGATGCTCCAACTGCTGGACGACATTGGTCAGGCAGAGCTGCTCGACCGCGTCGGCGGGGGCGCGCCCGGCGAGCCGCGCCCACGGCTGGTTCGTGACCGCCATGCGGGCGAGGCTCGGCAGGCCGTGCCGCAGCCACCGCTTCAGGGGCGTCTGCGCGCCGCCCTCGGGCGGACTGTTGAGCAGCGCCTGCATCGCGCCGCAGCCGGAGTGCCCGCACACGGTGATCGACTGGACCTTCAGTACGTCGACGGCGTACTCGATGGCCGCGGCGACCGAGTCGTCACCGCTCTCGGCGCCCGGCAGTGGTACCAGATTCCCCACGTTCCTGACGACGAAGAGGTCGCCGGGGCCGCTTGAGGTGATCATCGACGTCACGAGCCGGGAGTCGGCGCAGGTCAGGAACAGCTGGGTGGGACGCTGCCCCTCACGGGCGAGCCGGGCCAGCTCGTCCCGCACATGCGGCGCCGTGTTCCGCTGGAACGCGCTGATCCCGCTGGCCAGTTGATATCCGCCACCACCTGCCGGGGGCTCGGTGGTCTCGGCCTGCGGGCGGTCGCAGTGGTGGTTGCGCCAGGGGGTCCAGGGCCGGCAGCAGGAGTTCGACGTCGACGCGGGCTCGGCGATACGGGTACCCGCCCGCCCGGTCACCTCGACCTTGCCGCCCTGAGCGACATGCGACTTCTGCCAGTCCTGCAAGGACTCGAACGCAGCGTGGTCCATGAAGGACCCGTCCAACTCCACGACGCAGTCAACTCCTTGGGGTACCTGGTGCAGTACGCGACTGAGGCGGGGCACGGCGAGGAACGTCAGCTGTCCGCGCACCCGTACGTGATGGGTTCCGCCGCCCGCCGCGTCTGTTCCGTCCACGGTGTGGGTGATCCGGGTGCGGGTGAGCCGGTGCAGCGCGACCCCGACGGCGACCGCGATGCCGAGGGCCACGCCCTCGAGTACGCCGAGGACGACCACGCCGAGCGTCGTCACTGCGTAGACGAGGACCTCGCGGTGGCGGGTGACCGTCCGGATGTGGTGCAGGGACACCATCTGGATACCGACGGCCATCACCAGGGCGGCGAGTGAGGCGAGGGGGATCAGCTCAAGCACCGGGACCATGAGCAGAGCGGCCACTACTACCCAAACGCCGTGCAGCATCGAGGAGTTCCGGCTCTCACCGCCCGCGTTCACATTCGCGGCGCTGCGGACGGCGACCCCGGCGACGGGGAGTCCGCCGAGGGTGCCGGAGACGATGTTGGCCGCTCCCTGGCCGAGCAGTTCCCGGTCGAGGTCGGAGCGGCGTGCCTCCGGCCGCAGGGCGGGCTTCGAGGACGCGAGCTTGTCCACGGCGACGGCGCCGAGCAGCGACTGCACGCTGCACACGAGCGTCACGGTCAGGACGGCCGCCGCGAGGCCCATCACGGGCCCTTCGGGCAGGCCGGCCAGGGCGTGGCTGCTCCAGGACGGCAGGTCGACCTTGGTCACGGTGATCCCGGCGAACGCGGCGGTCGCGGTGGCGCAGGCGACGGCGACGAGCGCCGCGGGCATTCTCCGCAGTGCCTGCCCGGCGCGTCCGGGGATCCGGGGCCAGGCGAACAGGACCGCGAGCGTCAGCATGCTCAGGAGCAGCGCGGCCAGGTCCGCGTGGGTCAACTGGGCGGGCAGCGCACGGAGATTGTCGAGAACGGCGCTCTGGGGGGTGCCGCCGAGCACGATGTGCACCTGTGCGACCGCGATGGTGACGCCGATTCCGGCGAGCATGCCGTGGACGACGGCGGGGGACACGGCGAGCGCGGTGCGGGCCACGCGCAGGCAGCCGAGGCCGAGTTGGGCGATTCCGGCGATGACGGTGATCGCGCAGGTCGTCCGCCAGCCGTAACGGTGGATGAGGTCGGCGGTGACGACGGTGAGGCCGGCGGCGGGGCCGCTGACCTGGAGGGGTGAGCCGCCGAGGCGGCCGGCCACGAGTCCGCCGACTGCGGCGGCGACGAGTCCCGCCTGGAGCGGGGCCCCGGTGGCCAGGGCGATTCCGAGGGACAGGGGCAGGGCGATCAGGAAGACCGCCCCGGACGCGGACAGGTCGGCGCCCGAGACGCGGAAGCGGCGCGGCGGCTTCGGCGGCGGGCTGTGGGGTGGATGGGTGCGGCTGGTTTCGTCGGTCCGAGTCGGATCGGCGGGGCGTGTGGGGACGCAGGCTGACATGTTTCCCGTCTCCTCCGGGGCAGCGCGGTCGCGGAACGAGGGGCCCCGTCTGTGGCGGGGCAGGGTCGCGGCCGTGGATCACGGCGTGCAGCGGCGGGATGAATCAACGCTCGGTAAATGGATCGTAATGCAGAGTAAAGGTTGTGGACGTATTTTCGGAGCAAATGGGGCATTGGTTCACCCTGATGGGTGAATGAGGCCTTTCTTCGGCTTGTCGTATTAATTCTTCCTCGGGTCGCGTGTGACGTTGGCGGCGGCGTCGGTAAATGCGGCATTTCACCGCATTGCGCCTGCCCTCGCGCGAAGAGAGCCAAGCCGAAGAGACCAAGGAAGAAGGTGGGCGGACATGGCCGCCACCAAGAAGCTCGCCGCGAGCCTCACCGCCGTCGTGGCGTGTGCCGCAGCCCTGTCCGGTTGCGGGATCGGTGACCACCAGGAGACCGGACCCCACAAGGGCGCTGCCGGTCCGAACGAGGCGGCCCCCGCCCCCGCGCCGGGAATCGTGATGCGGCTGATCGGGGACGGCTCGACGGCGTTCACCGGAGGTCAGCCGCATCTGCCCAGGCCCGAGCGCTTGAAGGCCGGCCAGAAGCCGCCGCAGTTCGTGGTGTTCTCCTGGGACGGTGCGGGGGAGGACAGTAAGAAGCTGTTCTCGCACTTCCGCGAGGTCGCCAAGCAGAACAACGCGACGATGACGTACTTCCTCAGCGGCGTGTACCTCCTCCCGGAGGAGAAGCGCGACCTCTACCGGCCGCCGCAGCACTCACCGGGCAGCTCGGACATCGGCTTCAATGACGAGCGGGGAATCAAGGACACGCTGGACCAGCTCCGCGGCGCCTGGCTCGAGGGCAACGAGATCGGAACGCACTTCAACGGCCACTTCTGCGGCAAGGACGGCGGCGTCGGCGAGTGGTCGGTGGCCGAGTGGAAGAGCGAGATCGGCCAGGCCAAGTCGTTCGTGAAGTCCTGGAGGACGAACGCGGGCATGAAGAACGCCGCCCCGCTCCCCTTCGACTACGACAAGGAGCTCATCGGCGCCCGCACCCCGTGCCTGGAGGGTCAGAAGAACTTCCGGCGAGCGGCCCACGACCTCGGTTTCCGCTACGACACCAGCGGTATCAACGACCAGATCTGGCCCAACAAGAACGACGGCCTGTGGGATCTGTCGATGCAGCTCGTGCCCTTCCCCGGGCACAAGGACGAGCAGCTCACCATGGACTACAACTTCATGATCAACCAGTCGGGCACCGCGACCCAGGGCGACGCCGGCAAGCAGAAGTTCTGGGGTGACGAGATGCGCGACAGCCTCCTGCGGGGCTTCGACCGCGCCTACAAGGGCAACCGCGCGCCGCTGGTCATCGGCAACCACTTCGAGTCCTGGAACGGCGGCAACTACATGCGCGCCGTCGACGAGACCATCCACGCCGTGTGCAACAAGCCCGAGGTGCGCTGCGTCTCCTTCCGCCAGCTCGCCGACTGGCTGGACGCCCAGGATCCGCGGACCCTGAAACGGCTCACCACACTGGGCGTCGGACAGGCCCCCGCGCAGGGCTGGGCCTCCTTCATGTCGACCCGCCCCGCCCCGGCACCCAGGGGGGTACCGGGAGCGCCGGCGGTCAAGCGGTAGCCGAGCCGGTCGGGGGTGGCCCCGCCGGTCAGGCGGTGGCGGCCACACTCTCCTGGAGGACGAAGGCGGGGTCGACCTGTGCCGCCAGGTCGGCGCCCGTCTTCGCGTTGCCCCAACTCTGAGCGTTCTTCAGGTGGAAGTGGACCATCTGGCGTGTGTAGCGCTCCCAGTCACGGCCCGCGTAGGCGGCGTCCACGGCGGACCTGAGCGTGCGCAGGGCGGCCGCGTTGGGCTCCTCAAGGAGGTCGAACCGGGGCGGGCGGCCCTTCTCCATGGCGCGTACCCAGTCGGAGTGCCCGACGGTGACGAGCAGGTCGTCCCCCACCTGTGCGCGGAGGAAGTCGAGGTCGTCCTGGCCCTGCACCTTGTTCCCCACGACCTTCAGCGTGATGCCGAAGTCCCGTGCGTACTCCTTGTACTGGCGGTAGACCGAGACCCCCTTACGCGTCGGCTCGGCGACGAGGAACGTCATGTCGAAGCGGGTGAACATGCCGGAGGCGAAGGAGTCCGAACCCGCGGTCATGTCGACCACCACGTACTCGTCGCGGCCGTCGACGAGGTGGTTCAGACACAGCTCCACCGCTCCGGTCTTGGAGTGGTAGCAGGAGACACCGAGGTCGGCTTCGGTGAAGGGGCCCGTGACCATCAAACGCGCGGCCCCGCCGTCGAGTTCCACGGGTCGGGCACACGCGTCGTACACCGGGTTGTTCTCGCGTACCCGCAGAAGGCGCGAGCCCTCGCCGGGCGGGGTCGTCTTGATCATCGTGTCCGCGGAGGCGATCCGTGGATTCGAGCCGCGCAGGTAGTCCTTGATGAGGGGGAGGCGTGCGCCCATGGCGGGCAGTTCGGCCGCTTGGTCGTCGTCGAGACCGAGCGCGGGCCCCAGGTGCTGGTTGATGTCGGCGTCCACCGCGATGACCGGGGCGCCCATGGCGGCGAGGTGACGGATGAAGAGCGAGGACAGCGTGGTCTTCCCGCTGCCGCCCGTCCCCACGAAAGCGATCTTCATGTTCACCAAGGGTAGTGGGGTCGTCGCTGTTCGTGTCCGCGCAGCGTGAAGAAGACCACTCCTTCGTGGGGCGGGGCCCTGAACTGCGTAGGGTCGTACCCATGAGTACGACAGCCGACCCCCTTGCCGCCCTCGGGGCCCTTCCGGGCGTCTCCGACTCCGTGGATTCCGTGCGCAAGGCCGTGGACCGGGTCTACGGCCACCGGGTCATGCGGCGTCGCAGCACTGCGGTCACCTCCGAGGCCGCGCTGCGCGGCGCGCGGGGCAGCGCGGCGCTGTCCGGCGCCGACTGGCCGCTCGAAGAGGTGCGCAGGCGCTCCGACTTCAGCGGCGCGGGCGGGGACGAGGAGGCGCGCACCGTCGGCGCTGCCCTCCGGCTGACGGCGGAGGCGGGCCAGCTCCTGTCGATCTGGCGGCAGTCCCCGCTGCGGGTGCTCGCGCGTCTGCACCTCGTGGCTGCGGCCGACAACGGCGACACGGTGGGGCGCCCCCGTCAGGGAGACGAGCCGGTCGACGAGCCGCTGGTCGAGCTGCCGCTGCCGGACGCGCAGGAAGTGGCGGGCCGGCTCGAAGGGCTCTCCGGCTTGATCATTGCGGGCAGTTCGGCCCCGGCCCTGGTCACCGCGGCCGTCGTGCACGGCGAACTGCTCGCGCTGCGGCCCTTCGGGTCGTACAACGGCCTGGTCGCGCGCACGGCCGAGCGCATCGTCCTGGTGGGCAGTGGTCTCGACCCCAAGTCGATCTGCCCGGCCGAGGTGGGACACGCGGAGCAGGGGCGCGCGGAGTATCTGGCCGCGCTCGAAGGCTATGTGTCGGGCACTCCGGAAGGGGTTGCCGCGTGGATCGCGCACTGCGGGCGGTCCGTGGAATTCGGCGCCAGAGAGTCGACGGCGGTGTGCGAGGCGCTCCAGCGCGGAGCGGCATAGGCGCCGTAACGGGTTCCTGGAAAGTCCCTGAAAAGGGTTGCGGCGGTACGAGTCCTCGTACCGCCGCTGGCATGTTCACCTGGTTACCAAGCGTCCTCGAAAATTGCCCATCAGGTCGGGAACTTAGCCCGTGGCCTGGTGCGGCTGGCCCGTAATCGACGGGTCGACGTCGCGTGGGTGCCTGGCGTTCATGCTCGGTCCGTGGGGCCTTGGTTGCGTTTAAAGGTGATCCTCTCGGATGTCCCTTGGTCTCGCGGGCCGTTGCCTCATTTGTACTCCAGGTGTGGAGGAAGCGAAACCCCTGGCCGTACTTCTTTACTTTTGGGTTCAATTAGGGGCGAAACGGTCGGCCGAGGGTAGGCCTGTTCGGCGGCCGTGCGGCGGGCCTGCTCGAACGGGCCGGTCAGCCGGCCGCGGCGCGCCGGCGGCTGGCGTACCAGACCAGGCCCGCGGTGGCCGCCGCGGCGCCGATGGCGGCGGCCGCGACGAGGGTGGGCCGCGACGGTGCGGACAGAGTGGGCAGCCGCTGCTTGAGTCGGACGGGCCGGTTGAAGTCGAGAATCGGCCACTCGCGCGCGAGCGCCTCACGGCGGAGCGTCCGGTCCGGATTGACTGCGAAGGGGTGGCCGACCGCATTCAGCATCGGTACATCGGTCGCCGAGTCGCTGTACGCGTAGCAGCGCGCGAGGTCGTACCCCTCGGACCGGGCGAGCTCCTCGATCGCCTCCGCCTTCGTCGGCCCGTACGCGTAGTACTCCACCTCACCCGTGAAGCAGCCGTCGTCGCCCACCACCATGCGCGTGGCCACCACGCGGTCCGCGCCGAGGAGTTCGCCGATCGGCTCGACGACCTCCGCGCCGGACGTGGAGACGATCACCACGTCGCGCCCCGCAGTGTGGTGCTCCTCGATGAGCGACGCGGCCTCGTCGTAGATGATCGGGTCGATCAGGTCGTGGAGCGTCTCGGCGACGATCTCCTTCACCTGCTGCACGTTCCACCCGCGGCACAGTGCCGAGAGGTACGCGCGCATCCGCTCCATCTGGTCGTGGTCGGCGCCGCCGGCGAGGAACACGAACTGCGCGTACGCGGTTCGCAGTACCGCCCTGCGGTTGATCAGCCCGCCTTGGTAGAACGACTTGCTGAAGGTGAGCGTGCTCGACTTCGCAATGACCGTCTTGTCCAGGTCAAAGAACGCGGCAGTGCGAGGCATCGAGTGGGTCAAGGAGTGGTTTTCCACGAGGCCGAGCATAGGCGCCCACCATTCGGCGTAAGCTGTGGCGCGTGGGTTTGCCTGAGAAGGCTCTCGGGTACACCATGGAAGTCACGGATCGTTCGCGACCGTGCTAACCCGGTCTGGCTCCTCCCCCCCCGAGTCGGACCGTGGGGACGACCCCCGCTCTCCCCCCCGGCGGGGGTCGTCGCATGTCCGGACCCAGTTTGGGTCCGGACTTTTGCGTTCTCCGTCTCTGTGTCGCCCAGCGCCGCGCTTCCGGTGGCCGCCGCCTCGCACCCGATCGACGTCACCGTGTGTAGTCGAAAGGCTGCTCTGCGGAAGGTGTGGAGAGGGTAGTTGACGGACCGCCCTAGATGGCACAAGTGATGTCACCGGTATGGGTGATGGGGATATTCACAAGCACTCTCTTGTCCACAGTAATTGACCAAGATCCACACGATTTCCGGGATCGCTGCACGGTGATTCCACTCGCGAAGTCGGGACCGGTGTTCATTTCCGGTTCCGTTTGCCGGTCGGGCAGTCGGTAGGGCTGTCGGCCGGGTCTGGCTGCGCGAGGGGAGTGGCCGGCTCGCAGGTGCGAGCGGGACAGCGAGCGAGGGGGCGGAAATCGTGGCGGGAGCCATCACATGCGACCGGGCGCCGGTCGCCGACGGGCGGCGGCGCACACCGCTGATCGTGACCGAGGACGTGGATCTGCTGGACGACCTGCTGCGGCTGTGCGCCGCGGCCGGCGCCCGGCCCGAGGTCCATCACGGGGTGCCGGAGCGCAGAGGGAGCTGGGAATCGGCGCCGTTGGTGCTCGTCGGGGACGACGCGGTCGAGCGGGTACGGGGTGTGGCGCGGCGGCGAGGCGTCGTGCTGGTGGGGCGTGACCAAGACGATTCGGGAGTGTGGCGGCGGGCCGTCGAGATCGGCGCCGACCATGTGCTGATGCTGCCGGACGGCGAGCAGTGGCTGATGGACCGGATCGCCGACGTGGTCGAAGGCGTGGGGAGGCCGGCGCTCACCGTCGGGGTGATCGGCGGGCGAGGCGGTGCCGGGGCGTCCACGCTGGCGTGCGCGCTCGCCGTGACGTCGGCGAGGACAGGGCGGCGCACACTCCTCGTCGACGCGGATCCGCTCGGTGGCGGGCTCGACGTGCTGCTCGGCGGGGAGGCCGCGGAGGGGATGCGGTGGCCGGCGTTCGCGGAGTCGCGGGGGCGGGTCGCTGGGGGTGCGTTGGAGGAGTCGCTGCCCGAGCTGCATGCCCTGCGGGTGCTGAGCTGGGACCGGGGAGACACGGTGGCGGTCCCACCCGAAGCCGTACGGGCGGTGCTGGCCGCGGCGCGGCGGCGGGGCGGCGCGGTGGTGGTGGATCTGCCGCGCCGGGTCGACGAAGGGGCGGCCGAGGCGCTGGCCCAGCTGGATCTGGGGCTGCTCGTGGTGCCGCCGGAGCTGAGGGCCGTCGCGGCTGCGAAACGAGTCGCCTCCGGCGTGGGGATGGTGCTGCGTGACCTGCGCGTGGTCGTGGGGCCTTCGCGCGGGGGTGCGGCCGGCCTGCTCGATCCGGAGGAGGTCGCACGACTTCTCGGGCTTCCGCTCGTCGGTGAACTTCCGGCGGAGGGAGTGCTGTTGACGGGCGATGGCGGTGGGCTGCCGCCGGGTGGTGCGGCGCGGGGGCCGCTCGCGCGGTTCTGCACGGCCTTCTGGGAGCGCGTGCCGGTTGTGGCGGCTGAGGGGGGTGCGGCGTGAGAGCGGGGGGTGTGGGAGTGGGTGTGGGAGTGGGAGGGGGCGGCATGTGGGCGTGGGTGCCAGTGCGGGTGCGGGTGTGGGTGCGGTGGGGCGATGGGGGTGTGCTGTGAGTACGGGTGTGGTCGGTGATGACGGTGGGCGGCGCGTGAGTGGGGTCGTGGGCGCGCGCATGTTGGACGGGGTGCGGCAGTGGCTCGCGGAGAACGGTGCGGAGGCGACTCCGGCCCGGGTCGCGGAGGCTCTCAGGGCCCAAGGGAAGCTCCTCGGGGACGCCGAAGTACTGGGCGCGGCCGGCCAGTTGCGCTCCGAACTCGTGGGCACAGGACCGCTTGAACCTCTGCTCGCCGACCCCTCGGTGACCGACGTGCTGGTGTCCGCACCCGACCGGGTGTGGGTGGACCGGGGCGGTGGCCTGGAGCTGACGGCCGTGGCGTTCGAGAGCACGTCATCCGTGCGCAGGCTCGCGCAGCGGCTCGCGGCGGTGGCCGGGCGGCGCCTGGACGACGCGAGGCCGTGGGTCGACGCCCGGTTGCCGGACGGGACCCGACTGCACGCCGTCCTGCCGCCCGTCGCCGTCGGCTGCGCGTGTCTGTCGCTGCGGGTGGTGCGGCCACGTGCTTTCACGCTGGAGGAACTTGTGACGGCGGGAACGGTGCCGCCCGGCGGGGACCGGGTGCTTCGGGCCCTTCTCGACGCCCGGCTGTCCTTCCTGATCAGCGGTGGTACGGGGTCCGGGAAGACGACGCTGCTGAGCGCGTTGCTCGGCCTGGTGGGGCCGGGGGAGCGCGTGGTGCTCGCCGAGGACTCCGCCGAGCTACGGCCCGACCATCCGCATGTGGTGCGGCTCGAGGCACGGCCGGTCAACCAGGAAGGGGCAGGGCTGGTGGCCCTGGACGACCTGGTCCGTCAGGCGCTGCGCATGCGGCCGGACCGTCTGGTGGTGGGCGAGGTGCGGGGCCCTGAGGTGGTGGCGCTCCTCGCCGCGCTGAACACGGGACACGAGGGTGGCTGCGGCACGGTCCACGCGAACGCCGCCCATGATGTGCCCGCCCGCCTCGAGGCCCTGGGGACGGCGGCCGGTCTCGATCGCGGCGCGCTGCACAGTCAGTTGGCGGCGGCCCTGTCGGTGGTTCTTCACCTCGTACGGGACCGGAGGGGCCGCCGCCGCATCGCCGAGGTCCATGTTCTGGAACGTGACGCGGCCGGCTGGGTGGTCACGGTTCCCGCACTGCGGTGGGGCGAGGGGGAGTTCGTACGGGAGCGGGGGTGGGGGCGGTTGCGGGGGTTGCTCGGGGAGTTCGCGGAGGGGGGTTAGGCGGGTTGGGGCGGGGCCGCGGCTGGTGTGTGTGGGGGATGCGGTCGGGGTGATTGGGCGGCACGGGGCGTGGGTTGGTGAGGGGTGATGCCCGTGGAGGGGGCGGTTGTTGTGGCTGGAGTTGGGGCGGTGGGGGTTGGGGTGGGTCCTGGTGGTTGTGCGGCTCTGGTCTGTGTGGGGGCCGCGGCCTGGGTCGCCGGTGGTGGGCACGGGCGTGAGGCGCGGCGGGCGAGGGAGCTGCTGGGTATCGGCGGCGGTGTGTCGTGGGGCGCGCAGGCGTGGCGTGAGGGCTGGGCGAGATGGCGGGAGCGGTGGGAGTGGTGGGTGCTGGTTGTAGGGGTTGTGCTCGCGGTGCTAGGGGCTTCCGTGGTGCCGCTGGTGGTGGGCGCGGCAGGGGTGCCTCTGGCGGCGCGGGTGCGGCGGGACCGGGAGGCGCGACGGGTGCGGGAGCGTCGGGCGGACGCGGTGATCTCGCTGTGCGGGGTGTTGGCGGGGGAGGTGCGCGCGGGGCGGCAGCCGGGGGAGGCGCTGATCGTGGCGGTTCGTGAGGAGGGGGAGACGAGGGCGGGCGTGGGCGGCTCGGGCGCCGGTGACGGGGCGGTGGTGGCTGCGGCCAGGTTCGGTGGGGATGTGCCGGGGGCCCTGCGGGAGGCGGCGCGGGAACCGGGGGCCGAGGGGTTGTTGGGGCTTGCGGCGTGCTGGCGGGTGGCGGTGGACCGGGGTGCGGGGCTCGCGGCCGGGCTGGAGCGTCTTTCGGGCGCCCTGCGGGCCGAGCGGGACCAAAGGGCGGATCTACGCGCCCAATTGGCCGGGTCGCGGTCGACGGCGGTGATGCTCGCGGGGCTTCCCGTTCTGGGGCTGTTGCTGGGGAGTGTGCTCGGGGCCCGGCCGTTGAGGGTGCTTTTGCACACCGGTGCGGGGTTCGGGTGCCTGCTGGTGGGCGGGGTGTTGGAGGGAGCGGGGCTGTGGTGGGCGCTGCGGATCGTACGGGGAGCGGAGGAGCGATGAACGTTGTCCACAGGCTGGGGCTCGTGCTGTGCGTCGTGACGGCGTTGGGGTGGATCGTGCACGAGGTGGCGGTACGGCGCAGGGAACGGGCGCTGCTGCGGAGGCTGAACGCCCTGCTGGAGGCCGTGGCTGAGAAGCCCGCGGGGAGGGGTGTGGATGTGCGGGGTGCCGTCGGCCGTTGGGGGCCGCCGATGGGGGCGGTGTGTGCTGGATACGTGCTGGTGGGCGGGGCGGCCGGGCTGGGTCTGGGGCTGGTCGCGGCGTTCGGGGTGTGGCGTTGGAGGCGAAGGGCCCGTGCGGCGGCCGACGTGGCGTCGTCCTCGGAGGCCGCGCATGCACAGGCGCGTCGGCAACTGCCTTTGGCCGCTGATCTGCTGTCCGCGTGCATCGCCGCCGGCGCCGATCCCGTGAGGGCGGCGAGGGCTGTGGGGGAGTCGCTGGGCGGGCCGGTCGGGGAGGTGCTGGCGCGGGGCGCGGCCCAGGTGCGGCTTGGCGGTGAACCGCGAGCTGCGTGGCGGCAGTTGGCCTCGATACCGGGGGCACGTGCGCTGGCCGGGCTTCTTGAACGGGCCGGTGATTCGGGCGCCCCGGCCGCGGAACCGGTGGCGCGGCTGGCCGCGGAGGCCCGGGCCGAACGAGGGCGGGCGACCGCCGCGGTGGCGCGCCGGGCGGCCGTGCTGATCACGGCGCCGGTGGGCCTGTGCTTCCTGCCCGCGTTCGTGGCCATCGGAGTGCTGCCCGTGGTGATCGGGGTGGCCGGCGGGCTGTTGGGAGGTCGATGAGAGGCCGCGGGGGCGGTCCGGGCCGGTGCGTGGCCCGGCCCGAGTTCGGTGGACGTCATGTGGGCGTCGGCCGGTGAGGAACGTCAGAGGAACGTCGATGAATTTCATGGGGGTCGGGATGTACGGAGTGATGCGGGCGCGTGCCGGGATGTGGGTGCGTCGGAGGCGTGCGGCGAGGCGGGACGCGGGGATGGTCACGTCGGAGTACGCGATGGGGCTGATCGCGGCGGTCGGGTTCGCCGGGCTGCTGCTGAAGGTGCTGACCAGTGGACAGGTGCAGGCCGCGCTTCAGGGGATCGTCGAGAGGGCGCTCCATGGGTAGGGCCGGCCCGCGCAGGCGACGGGCCGTTGAGCGGCGCGCTGGTGACCGGGGGTTCGTGACGGCGGAGGCGGCCGTGGTGCTGCCGGTGCTCGTGACCTTCACGCTGGCGCTGGTCTGGGCGCTGATGGCCGCGTCCGCGCAGATCCAGTGCGTGGACGCGGCCAGGGCGGGCGCCAGGGCGCTCGCCCGCCAGGACCCGCAGGGGGCGGCGGTGGAGTCGGCGAAGAGGGTCGCTCCGCGCGGCGCGAAGGTCGCCGTGAGCCGGGAGGGAGACCTGGTCCGCGTCGCCGTCCAGGCCGCCGCGCCCGGGCCGGGAGTGCTGAACGTCCACCTGCGGGCCGACGCGGTGGCGCTGGCTGAGGAGACGGTCGGGACGGCTGAGGAGGCGGTGGGGACGGCTGAGGAGGCGGTGGGGACGGCTGAGGTGGACGGACGAGGGGGCCGGGACGGCGGAGGCGGTGGGTGAGTCATGGATCGGCGGAGGGGGTCTGAGGACCGGGGTTCCGCGACCGTGTGGGCCGTGATGGCGATGGCCGCGCTCGGGCTGGTCTTCGGGTGCGTACTGACCATGGGGCAGGCCGTCGTGGTACGCCACCGGGCAGGCGGGGCAGCCGACTTGGCGGCACTCGCGGCCGCCGATCACTGGATGGCGGGCCGGGAGGAAGCCTGCGCCCGCGCGGCGAGGGTGGCGGCCGCCCAGGACGCGCGGCTCGTGCGGTGCGCGGTGTACGGAGAGGTCTCCGATGTCACCGCGGCGGCCGGCGCGGCGCCGCTGACGGCGGAGGCCAGGGCTCGGGCGGGGCCTGCGAGGCCGGTGCCACCCGAGGTCCCGACCGACCCAGCAGGTCCGGCTGATCCGGCCGGTCACGCTGATTCCGGGTGAACGGCCTCGATCCTGGGTGAAGGACCTCGATCCAGGGTGAAGGGTCTCGCAAGGCCGGTCAGTCGGCGTCCTGACCGGGTTCCTGATCCTGCGATGCCGGTCGCCCCTCGGGCGAGGCCTGCGCCGTGGGTATCGCCGCAGTCGACGGCGCCCCTGACGGTGGCGAGTCCCTGAGCAGGACCTTCAGTAGTCGTACCGCGCCCCGCTTGTGGAGAGGGTCGTTGCCGTTGCCGCACTTGGGGGACTGGATGCAGGACGGGCAGCCCGCCTCGCACTCGCAGGAGGCGATCGCTTCGAGGGTGGCCGTGAGCCACTCGCGGGCCGTGTGGAAGGCGCGCTCCGCGAATCCCGCCCCGCCGGGATGGCCGTCGTACACGAAGACCGTGGGCAGCAGGGTGTCCGGGTGGAGCGGGACGGAGACGCCGCCGATGTCCCAGCGGTCGCAGGTGGCGAACAGCGGCAGCATGCCGATGGAGGCGTGTTCGGCGGCATGGAGCGCGCCGCCGAGGATCTCCGGGTTCACGCGGGCCGCGTCGAGTTGGTCCTCCGTCACCGTCCACCACACGGCGCGGGTGCGGAGGGTGCGGGGAGGGAGGTCGAGTTTGGTCTCGCCGAGGACTTCGCCGGTGATGAGGCGACGGCGCAGGAAGGAGACGACCTGGTTGGTGACTTCGACGGAGCCGTAGCACAACCGGCCGTCGCCCCAAGGGACTTCGACGTCCGTCTCCAGGACGGAGATGGCTGTGGTGTCGCGGGCGGTGGTCGAGTAGGTCGGGTTGGCCTCCTCGACCAGGGCGACCGAGTCCTCCAGGTCCAGGTGCTTCACGAGGTATGTGCGGCCCTGGTGGAGGTGGACCGCGCCGTCGTGGACGGTCGTGTGCGCCGAGCCGGCGTCCACGGTGCCCAGGAGGCGTCCCGTGCCCGCCTCGACGATCTGTACGGGGCTGCCGCCGTCGCCTCGGATGTCCGTCAGATCGGCGGCGCGCTCGCGGCGGGTCCAGTGCCAGGCCTTGGTGCGGCGGCGCAGCAGCTTCGCGTCCTCCAGCTGGGGGAGCAGCTCGGCGGTCGTCGGGCCGAAGAGGGGCAAGTCGTCTTCGGTGAGCGGGAGTTCTGCGGCTGCGGCGCACAGATGGGGGGCGAGGACGTACGGGTTGTCGGGGTCCAGGACCGTCGACTCCACCGGCTGGTCGAAGAGGGCTTCGGGGTGGTGGACGAGGTAGGTGTCCAGTGGGTCGTCGCGGGCGACGAGAACGGCGAGGGCACCCTGCCCCGACCGTCCCGCGCGGCCTGCCTGCTGCCACAGCGATGCCCTGGTGCCCGGATAGCCGGCGATGACGACGGCGTCCAACCCCGAGACATCGATGCCGAGTTCGAGGGCGGTGGTGGCGGCGAGGCCGAGGAGTTCGCCGGAGTGCAGGGCGCGTTCGAGGGCGCGGCGTTCCTCGGGCAGGTAGCCGCCGCGGTAGGCGGCGACGCGGCGGGCGAGGGAGCGATCGATCTCGGCGAGGCGTTCCTGGGCGATCACCGAGATCAGCTCGGCGCCGCGCCGGGAACGCACGAAAGCCACGGAGTGGACGCCCTGCACGGTCAGGTCGGTCAGCAGGTCCGCCGTCTCGGCGGTGGCGGTGCGGCGGACGGGGGCGCCCTTCTCGCCGTGGAGATCGGTGAGAGGCGGCTCCCAGAGAGCGAAGACGAGCTCTCCGCGGGGCGAGGCGTCGTCGGCGATCTCGAGGACCGGGAGACCCGTCAGACGCTCCGCAGCGACGGCCGGGTCGGCGGCGGTGGCGGACGCCAGCAGGAACACCGGTTCCGAGCCGTAGCGGGCGCACAGGCGGCGTAGACGGCGCAGTACCTGGGCGACGTGGGACCCGAAGACACCGCGGTAGGTGTGGCACTCGTCGATGACGACGTACTTGAGCGACTTGAGGAACGAGGACCAGCGGGGGTGTGAGGGCAATATCCCGCGGTGCAGCATGTCGGGGTTGGTCAGGACGTAGTTGGCGTACTGCCGCACCCACTCGCGTTCCTCGACCGGGGTGTCGCCGTCGTAGACCGCGGGGCGGATCGCCGTGCCGAGAGGTTGTGAAAGTTCCTTCACCGATCGGCACTGGTCCGCGGCGAGGGCTTTCGTCGGCGCGAGGTAGAGCGCGGTCGCGCCACGCCCGTTCGGTGCCTCGGAGCCGTCTAGGAGCCGGGAGAGCACCGGGACGAGGTACGCCAGGGACTTTCCGGAGGCCGTTCCGGTGGAGACGACGACCGACTCGCCGTCCATCGCGTGCTCGGCGGCGAGTGCCTGGTGGGCCCAGGGGTGCTCGATTCCGGCCGACTGGACGGCGGCGATGACCTCGGATCGGATGCGGTCGGGCCACACGGCATGACGACCCGGTCGCGGGGGCAAGTGCTCCGTATGAGTGATGCGCGAAGCCCGGCTCGGACCCGAGGCGAGCCGGTCGAGAATCGCCCCTGGAGAGGGGCGGGAAGCGGTGTCCGGCGCGGGTTGTCCGCGACGGTGATTCTTGGCCATCGGCACCGAGTGTGTCACTGGCGTGACGGACAATGCTCCTAAGGCGTCGTGCACGCCTGCCGGTAAGTGATTGAATGCCATCGCGGCTGGCGATCCGTCCCGGGGGCTCTGCCGAGGTGTCCCGAGGGACGACCGCTCGATAGCAAGGTGCTGGAGGATCCGTGGACCTGTCCCTGTCGACCCGTACCGTCGGCGATCGTACGGTCGTCGAGGTCGGTGGCGAAATCGATGTATATACCGCGCCCAAGCTGCGAGAGCAGCTGGTCGAGCTGGTGAACGACGGCAGCTTCCACCTTGTCGTCGACATGGAGGGAGTCGATTTCCTCGACTCCACCGGGCTCGGCGTGCTGGTGGGCGGACTGAAGCGAGTGCGGGCCCATGAGGGCTCGCTGCGACTGGTCTGCAACCAGGAGCGCATTCTCAAGATCTTCCGTATCACCGGCCTGACCAAGGTGTTCCCCATCCACACCTCGGTCGAGGAAGCCGTAGCGGCTACCGACTGATCGGTCACCGGCCCACAGGCCGGTGGCTGAGCGGAAGTGGGGGCCGGGCCGATGGCCCGGTCCCTTCCGAGCACGCCCGTACATCCGAGGGGGATGCATGGCCACCGTCGAACTCCGATTCAGCGCGCAGCCCGAGCACGTCAGAACCGCCCGCCTGGTGGCGGCCGCGGTGGCGCGCAGGGCCGGAGTGGACGAGGCCGTGCTCGACGAGGTCAGGCTCGCTGTCGGCGAGGCCTGCAGCCGTGCGGTCGGCCTTCACCGGAGTAGCGGTATCGCTGCACCCGTTCGGGTACTTCTCACCGAAGAGGAGAAGCAGTTCTCCATCGAGGTCGGGGACGAGGCTCCGCGGAGTGTTCCCGGCGATCAGTCGTCCGACGCGCCCGGCGGGTCGGACGATCTGGACGCGGAGGGTGAGGACGACATGGGCCTCGCCGTCATCAGTGGCCTCGTCGACGACGTGGAGGTCACCACGGACGAGTCCGGTGGACTCATTCGGATGACTTGGCCGACCACGCCGGCGACTCTTCCGTCCTGACGCGGTCCCCCCGGCGTCCACGCAACGCCCTCTGATCCGCCCGCCCGTGGCTCAGCCCGGCGGTGCCCCCATGTGATCGTTTCTGACTCAAGGCCCTGCAGTCACCACGGTGAGCAGGGCCCTTTTGCGTTTCCTAGATCGTCGATCATAATTGGATCAAGCCTCAATGCTTTCAGGGCATTACTGCTTCTTGTGCGCCCATCGTGTTGGACGATCTTTTGCCGGGTAGTAACGGATGGCAAATTCCGTTTCTCGCGCACTGTTTTGATCAGGCGCCGCTCCCTACAATCCGTCCACATCTTGAGCTCAGCCCAAGCGTCAAGGAGGACGAATGGCGGGGCTTTCTACCCCTCAAGCGTTTGACCACCCCTCAACCTTCGCGGCCGCGGTCCTGACCGACGACAACCGGCTCATCGTCATGGTGATCGGGATCGTCGCGCTCGCCGCCCTTGTGGTGGCCGCAGTGCTCGTACGCCAGGTACTGGCGGCAGGCGAGGGCACCGACAGCATGAAGAAGATCGCGGCAGCGGTCCAGGAAGGCGCGAATGCCTATCTCGGGCGGCAGCTACGCACCCTCGCGGTATTCGCCGTCGTGGTGTTCTTCCTGCTCATGCTGCTGCCCGCGGACGATTGGAATCAGCGAGCCGGGCGTTCGATCTTCTTCCTGATCGGCGCGGTGTTCTCGGCCACCACCGGATACATCGGAATGTGGCTCGCGGTGCGCAGCAATGTGCGCGTCGCCGCCGCGGCCAGGGAAGCCACCCCGGCGGAAGGAGAGCCGGAAAAGGATCTCACCGCGGTCTCGCACAAGGCCATGAAGATCGCTTTTCGCACGGGTGGCGTAGTCGGCATGTTCACGGTGGGGCTGGGTCTGCTCGGCGCCTCCTGTGTCGTGCTGGTCTACGCGGCCGACGCGCCCAAGGTCCTCGAAGGATTTGGCCTCGGCGCGGCGCTCATCGCGATGTTCATGCGTGTCGGAGGCGGCATCTTCACCAAGGCCGCCGACGTCGGCGCCGACCTGGTCGGCAAGGTCGAAAAGGGCATCCCGGAGGATGATCCGCGTAATGCCGCGACCATCGCCGACAACGTGGGCGACAACGTCGGCGACTGTGCCGGTATGGCCGCCGACCTCTTCGAGTCGTACGCCGTCACGCTGGTCGCCGCGCTGATCCTCGGCAAGGCGGCCTTCGGCGACTCCGGGCTCGCCTTCCCGCTGATCGTTCCCGCGATCGGCGTAGTGACGGCGATGATCGGAATCTTCGCCGTGGCGCCACGCCGGACCGACCGCAGCGGGATGAGCGCGATCAACCGCGGGTTCTTCATCTCCGCGGTCATCTCGCTCGCCCTCGTGGCGGCAGCGGTCTACACGTATCTGCCGGCGACGTATGCCGAGCTCAACGGCATCACCGACGCGGCGATCAAGGTGAAGGACGGCGATCCGCGGATCCTGGCCCTCGTCGCCGTGGCCATCGGTATCGTGCTCGCCGCGCTGATCCAGCAGCTCACGGGCTACTTCACCGAGACCAGCAGGCGCCCGGTCCGCGACATCGGCAAGTCGTCGCTCACCGGACCCGCCACCGTGGTGCTCGCCGGAATCTCCGTCGGCCTCGAATCGGCCGTCTACACCGGCCTGTTGATCGGTCTCGGCGTGTACGGGGCGTTCCTGCTCGGCGGCACGTCGATCATGCTGGCGCTGTTCGCGGTCGCCCTCGCGGGCACGGGTCTGCTCACCACCGTCGGCGTCATCGTCGCCATGGACACCTTCGGACCCGTCTCCGACAACGCGCAGGGCATCGCCGAGATGTCCGGCGACGTGACGGGCTCGGGCGCGCAGGTCCTCACCGACCTGGACGCCGTGGGCAACACGACCAAGGCCATCACCAAGGGAATCGCCATCGCCACGGCCGTACTCGCGGCCTCGGCGCTCTTCGGGTCCTACCGTGACGCGATCGTCTCCGCCGCCAAGGACGTCGGCGAGAAGGTCGGCGACGGCGGCCCGATGAACCTCGTGATGGACATCTCGCAGCCCAACAACCTGGTGGGCCTGATCGCCGGCGCCGCGGTCGTCTTCCTCTTCTCCGGACTCGCGATCAACGCGGTGTCGCGGTCCGCGGGTGCCGTGGTCTACGAGGTGCGGCGGCAGTTCCGCGAACACCCCGGGATCATGGACTACACGGAGAAGCCGGAGTACGGGCGCGTCGTCGACATCTGCACGAAGGACGCGTTGCGGGAGTTGGCCACGCCGGGTCTGCTCGCCGTTCTCGCCCCCATCGCGATCGGTTTCACGCTCGGCGTCGGTGCCCTCGGTTCGTTCCTCGCCGGCGCGATCGGCACCGGAACGCTGATGGCGGTCTTCCTCGCCAACTCCGGTGGTGCGTGGGACAACGCGAAGAAACTCGTCGAGGACGGGCACCACGGCGGCAAGGGCAGCGAGGCCCACGCCGCGACCGTCATCGGTGACACGGTCGGCGACCCGTTCAAGGACACGGCCGGTCCCGCGATCAACCCGCTGTTGAAGGTGATGAACCTGGTGGCGCTCCTCATCGCGCCCGCGGTCGTCAAGTTCAGCTACGGGGCGGACGCGAGCCTGGGCGTACGGATCGTCGTCGCCGTGCTGTCGATCGGCGTGATCGTCGGTTCCGTCTACGTCTCCAAGCGGCGCGGCATCACGGTCGGCGACGACGACAACTCCGACCACGTATCGAAGCAGCAGGTGGATCCGGCGGTGGTTTCCTGACCCCGGGTTACACCTGGTCAGGTACGGCCGCGAGCTCAACGGGCGGGCGGGCAGCGCGTATTGACGCGCTGCCCGCCCGCCCGTGTCAGGTGACGGTTCTTCAGTGAGGCTTATCTCTCTTGGTGCAAATGGCTACAAAAACCCGATAAAGAACTCATAGCGGACGTTCAGCAAGCGATTGTCGCCCACTTGGCGTGTATGTTCCGGGGCCGAGAGCCATGGAAGGGACCAATCCGGTGAACAAGAAGCTTGCAGCCGCACTGTCCGGCGGTGCGGTACTGGTGCTTGCGCTGTCGGGATGCAGCAGCGACGACGGCAACGAGAAGCTGGACTCCTGGGCCAAGACGGTCTGTGACTCGGTCCAGCCGCAGGCCAAGAAGATCGAGGACGCCAACGCCGCGATCCAGAAGGAGACCTCGGACAACAGCAAGCCCGCGGACGTCCAGAGCACCGACTCGCAGGCCTTCCAGGACATGTCCGACGCCTACAAGGCGATCGGTGCCGCCGTGGACAAGGCGGGGGCCCCGCCGGTCGACGGCGGCGAGAAGAAGCAGAAGGACGCGGTCAAGGAGCTCAACACGATCTCGGCCTCGTACGCGGACCTGAAGAAGCAGGTCGACAAGCTCGACACGAAGGACCAGGCGAAGTTCGCCGACGGCCTCAAGGGCATCGCGGGCGAGCTCGACAAGCTGAGCCAGAGCGGGAGCGACGCGCTCAAGAAGCTGGAGGAGGGCGACGTCGGCAAGGCGATGGCGAAGCAGGACAGCTGCAAGAGCGCGTCCGCTTCCCCGGCTCCCTCCAAGAGCTGACGCGGGTGAGCCGATCCTGGGAGCTGGCTCAGGTGAGCTGACTCCCGGGCCGGCTCCGGGGGCGGGCTCAGGTGAGCCGACCCCCGAGGGCCCGCTCCGGGTGCCGGCTCAGGCGAGCTGGCTTCGGGGGCCGGCTCCAGGTGCCGGCTTCGGGTGAGCCGGCTCCGGTAGTCACGGCTTCTACGGTGGGCGGCTCCAGGGTGGGTCGGCTCAACGGTGGGCCGGCGCCGGGGCGAGTCGGCTCAACGGTGGGCTGACTCCGGGGGCTGACTCTGTTGGGCTAGCCGGCTCAGAGCGCTGACATTTCCTCGTGTCCCCGGGCCGTCTTCACTCGGTGCCGGGGACACGTCGTATGTGGGTGGCCATCGGGGGTCCGGGGTGACAATGGGGGCGTGAGTAGCTCCAGTCTGTCCAAGTTGCCGTCCATTGACCGTGACGATGTCGCCGCCCGGCTGCGTGAGTCCCTGTTGGGGGCCGAGTTCACCGCCGACGGCCTGCTCGAGCTGCTCGGGGCGCCTGCCTACGCGGCGCTCGCGCGGAGCGAGACCGTCCCCGCCCTGCGGGCGACCCGCGGGGACAGCCCGCTGGAGACGCTCGTACGGCTCTTCCTGCTGCAGCAGCCCGCGGAGTACGCGCGCGTGGCGGCCGTTCTGCCGGTCGACGAGTGCCTGGAGAGCGGATGGCTGACGCGCGCCGGTGACGACGAGGTCGCCGCGTCCGTCGACGTACGGCCGTACGGCGGGCCCGACGGCGAGGACTGGTTCATCGTGTCCGACCTCGGGTGCGCCGTCGGCGGCGCCGGAGGTATCGGCAGCCGCGCCGAGGGCGTCGTCCTGGGCGTCGGCGGTGCGTCCACCACGCTGTCCGGGATCACCGTGCGGACGCCCGTGGAGAGCGCGCTCGACCTCGGTACGGGTTCCGGGATCCAGGCCCTGCACGCCACCCGGCACGCCACGCGTGTCGTCGCCACCGACCTCAACCCGCGCGCCCTCCACATGACGGCGCTGACCCTCGCCCTCTCCGGCACCGGCCCCGCCGACCTGCAAGAGGGCTCACTGTTCGACCCCGTGAGCGACGAGACGTACGACCTGATCGTGTCGAATCCGCCCTTCGTCATCTCGCCGGGTGCGCGGCTGACGTACCGCGACGGCGGGATGGCCGGGGACGATCTGTGCCGCACGCTCGTTCAGGAGGCGGGGGCACGACTGAACGAGGGCGGGTACGCGCAGTTTCTCGCCAACTGGCAGCACGTCGACGGGGAGGAGTGGACCGACCGGCTCCGTTCTTGGGTGCCGCGGGGGTGCGACGCGTGGGTCGTGCAGCGTGAGGTGCAGGACATCACGCAGTACGCCGAGTTGTGGCTGCGGGACGCCGGGGATCACCGCACGGACCCGGCGGAGTACGCGGCGCTTTACGACGCGTGGCTCGACGAGTTCGAGGCGCGCAAGGTGCGGGGCGTCGGGTTCGGCTGGATCACCCTGCGCAAGGCCCCGGAGGACGTCGAGCCGTCCGTCACGGTGGAGGAGTGGCCGCACTCCGTCGAACAACCCCTCGGGGACACGGTGCGGGCGCACTTCGAGCGCCTCGACTACCTGCGCACGCATGACGACGCCGCCCTGCTCGGCGCCCACTTCAGGCTCGCGGGCGAGGTCGTGCAGGAACAGGTCGGCCTGCCGGGGGCCGAGGACCCGGAGCACGTGGTCCTGCGCCAGCACCGCGGGATGCGCCGGGCCACGAAGGTGGACACGGTCGGCGCCGGGTTCGCGGGCGTCTGTGACGGCACCCTCAGCGCCGGCCGGATCCTCGACGCCATCGCGCAACTCGTGGGAGAGGACCCGGTCTTGCTGAGGGACCGCACGCCCGCGCAGATCAGGATGCTCGTCGAGCAGGGGTTCCTGGAGCCCGCCCAGGTCTGATTCGGGGGGCTGACGCGATTCCGCTTTTCTTTCGGAAGATCGCGGGAGATCTTCCGAAAGGCGCCAAAAGATCTTCGGCGCCGCCCCGTGACATCGTTGCCGAAGGCCCACCATGGCGCTCGTTCACCCGGGGTTCGCCCTGTCGTCTCCCGCGCGTGTCAGCCTCACCGGCCTGGGACCCCAGCGCCGGGAGGAAGAGCCATGGAGAGCGCACCAGCGATCTTCGCCGGGACCGTGTTCACGCTGTTCGGGGCGGGACTGCTGCTGTGGACCGGGGCGCGTGTCATGCACCGCGCACCCGTCGCCGACGGTGTGAACCCTGTCGCATCGGCGACACTCGCCACGCTGGCCGCAGTGGCCTCCCTGGTACTCGGGGTGTGGTGCTTCGGCCGGTTCTGAGCGGCGGCCCGCAGGGGGCGTCCCGGGTGAGGGCCCGGTGGACGTCCCGGACACCCTGTGGGCACTCCGGGCGGCAGGATCGTCGGTAGTCGGGTTACCGTTCGAGTGGCCGTTGCGGGCTTTTCCCGTTTGACACGGGGGCGGGAGGTACCGTCACACTCCGCAGCGACACCGCACGTACCGCAGTGCCGACCCCCACGTCCTGAGGGCGCGGGGGATCCCCAGCGCCGACCGGAGAGAAGAGCGAAGTTGTCCCCGACCAGCGAGACCGCACACGGCGGCCGCCGACTCGTCATCGTCGAGTCGCCTGCCAAGGCGAAGACGATCAAGGGCTACCTCGGCCCTGGATACGTCGTCGAAGCGAGCGTCGGGCACATCCGCGACCTCCCGAGCGGCGCCGCCGAGGTGCCCGAGAAGTACACCGGCGAGGTGCGCAGGCTCGGTGTGGACGTCGAACACGACTTCCAGCCGATCTATGTGGTCAACGCGGACAAGAAGGCCCAGGTCAAAAAGCTCAAGGACCTGCTGAAGGACTCCGACGAACTCTTCCTCGCCACCGATGAGGACCGCGAGGGCGAAGCCATCGCGTGGCACCTCCTCGAGGTCCTGAAGCCCAAGGTCCCCGTCCACCGGATGGTCTTCCACGAGATCACCAAGGACGCGATCCGCAGCGCCGTCGCCAACCCGCGTGAGCTCAACAAGCGCATGGTCGACGCCCAGGAGACCCGCCGCATCCTCGACCGTCTCTACGGCTACGAGGTCTCGCCGGTCCTGTGGAAGAAGGTCATGCCGCGCCTGTCGGCGGGCCGCGTCCAGTCCGTGGCCACCCGCCTCGTCGTCGAGCGGGAGCGCGAGCGCATCGCCTTCCGCTCCGCCGAGTACTGGGACCTGACGGGCACTTTCGCGACCGGCCGCTCCGGCGACGCCAGCGACCCGTCGAACCTCGTGGCCCGCCTGAGCGCGGTCGACGGCAAGCGCATCGCGCAGGGCCGCGACTTCGACTCGCTCGGCCAGCTGAAGTCCGCGAATGTGCTGGCTCTGGACGAGACGAACGCCCGCGCGCTCGCCGCCGCCCTGGAGAACACCAGCTTCGCCGTACGGTCCGTCGAGTCGAAGCCGTACCGCCGCTCGCCGTACGCCCCGTTCCGTACGACGACGATGCAGCAGGAGGCGAGCCGCAAGCTCGGCTTCGGCGCGAAGGCCACGATGCAGGTGGCCCAGAAGCTGTACGAGAACGGCTTCATCACCTATATGCGTACGGACTCCACGACCCTGTCCGACACGGCGGTCTCGGCCGCCCGTGCGCAGGTCACGCAGCTGTACGGGGCCGACTACCTGCCGGACAAGCCGCGCACGTACGCCGGGAAGGTCAAGAACGCGCAGGAGGCGCACGAGGCGATCCGCCCTTCGGGTGATCGTTTCCGCACGCCCGCCGAGACCGGCCTGACCGGCGACCAGTTCCGGCTCTACGAGCTGATCTGGAAGCGGACCGTCGCCTCCCAGATGAAGGACGCGGTCGGAAACTCCGTCACGGTCAAGATCGGCGGCACCTCCGCCGACGGCCGCAACGCCGAGTTCTCCGCCTCCGGCAAGACGATCACCTTCCACGGCTTCCTCAAGGCCTACGTCGAGGGCGCGGACGACCCGAACGCCGAGCTCGACGACCGTGAGCGCCGGCTGCCGCAGGTCTCCGAGGGCGACGCGCTGTCCGCCGAGGAGATGACGGTCGACGGGCACGCGACCAAGCCGCCGGCCCGCTACACCGAGGCCAGCCTGGTCAAGGAGCTGGAAGAGCGCGAGATCGGCCGCCCGTCGACGTACGCGTCGATCATCGGGACCATCCTCGACCGCGGCTATGTGTTCAAGAAGGGGACGGCCCTCGTGCCGTCCTTCCTGTCCTTCGCCGTGGTCAACCTCCTGGAGAAGCACTTCGGCCGGCTCGTCGACTACGACTTCACCGCCAGGATGGAGGACGACCTCGACCGCATCGCCCGAGGTGAGGCGCAGGCCGTGCCGTGGCTGCGGCGCTTCTACTTCGGCGAGGGCGAGGGCTCCGGAGGAGCCGCCGACGCGGGCAACGGCGACGGCGACCACCTCGGCGGCCTCAAGGAGCTCGTCACCGACCTGGGCGCGATCGACGCCCGCGAGGTGTCGTCCTTCCCCGTCGGCGAAGGCATCGTCCTGCGGGTCGGCCGCTACGGCCCCTACGTCGAGCGTGGCGAGCGCGACGCTGAGAACCACCAGCGCGCGGACGTGCCGGAGGATCTCGCTCCGGACGAGCTCACCGTCGAGTACGCGGAGGAGCTCCTCGCCAAGCCGAGCGGCGACTTCGAGCTGGGCGCCGACCCCGTCTCCGGGAACCAGATCATCGCGAAGGACGGCCGCTACGGGCCGTACGTCACCGAGGTGCTCCCCGAGGGCACCCCGAAGACCGGCAAGAACGCGGTCAAGCCGCGTACGGCGTCGCTCTTCAAGTCGATGTCCATCGACACGGTCACCCTGGACGACGCCCTCAAGCTGATGTCCCTCCCGCGCGTGGTCGGCGCCGACGCCGAGGGCGTCGAGATCACCGCGCAGAACGGGCGGTACGGGCCGTACCTGAAGAAGGGCACCGACTCGCGCTCCCTGGAGACCGAGGAGCAGCTCTTCGCCATCACGCTGGAGGAGGCTCTCGCGATCTACGCGCAGCCCAAGCAGCGCGGGCGCGCGGCCGCCAAGCCGCCGCTGAAGGAGCTCGGCGAGGACCCGGTCAGCGGGAAGCCCGTCGTCGTCAAGGACGGCCGCTTCGGCGCGTACGTCACGGACGGCGAGACGAACGCGACGCTCAGGTCGTCCGACTCCGTCGAGGAGATCACGCCCGAGCGCGGTTACGAACTGCTCGCCGAGAAGCGGGCGAAGGGCCCCGCCAAGAAGACGGCCAAGAAGGCCGCGAAGAAGGCTCCGGCGAAGAAGGCGCCCGCCAAGAAGACGGCGGCCAAGAAGACCGCCGCTTCGAAGACGACGGCTGCGAAGAAGACGACCGCCGCGAAGAAGACGACGGCCAAGAAGGCGACGGCTTCGAAGTCGACCTCTACGGAGGAGTAGTCCTCGTGTAGTCGTCCTCCACCTGTAGTCGTCCTCTACAGAGGTTCTTCTACGGAGGTTCCTCTGCGGAGGAGCAGGCACACGGGAGTGCGCACGTGCGCGTGAACGTCATACGGCCGCCGGGGCGAGTGCCCCGGCGGCCGTATGTTCGGGTGGACCTTCGGGGAGTCAGTGGGTCCGGATAGGCTGGACGAATGACGCGAGCCGAGCAGCCAACGGCCAAGAATCCGGCCCCCGACGACGCCCTGGTCGCAGATTCCCGGGAGCGCGCAGTCCGCGCCCTGCTGCGGGTGCCGCAGCTGAAACGACTGTGGAGCGCCCAACTCGTGGGCGGCATCGGTGATGCGCTCGGGCTCCTCGTGCTCGTGGTGCTGGCCCTTCAGGTAGCCGTCTCCGAGGGCTCGTTCGGGGGCGGGTACCGGGGCGTGGCCTTCGCCGTCGCCGCCGTGTTCGGCGCGCGTGTCCTGTCGACGCTGCTCTTCGGAGCCGTACTCCTCGGCCCCCTCACGTCGCTGACCTCCAAGGACGGCCCCCTCGACAGGCGCTGGACGATGGTCGGCGCGGACGGCGTGCGGGCCGCGCTCCTCATCGTCGCGCCCCTGTGGATCGACTGGACCCCGGACAACGCGCTGGCAGTCCTGCTCGTCACCGCCTTCGTGATCGGCGTGGCCGAGCGCTTCTGGACCGTGTCGCGCGAGAGCGCGGCGCCCGCGCTGCTGCCCGCGCCGCCCCTCGAAGGCGCGGCCGTACGCCCGCTGCCCGACCACATGGACGCGCTGCGGCGCCTCTCCCTGCGCACCGGTTTCGTGGCCCTGCCCCTCGCGGCCGCCGCGCTCGTCGTCGTCACTCTCGTGGGGAACCTGATCGGGGCCGGGGTCGACTGGTTCGGCCTGCACCAGGCCGCACTGGCCTCCTACGTGGCGGCCGGTCTGTTCGCCGCCTCGCTCTCCGTCGTCTTCTTCCTCGAACTGCCCGACACGCAGACCCCGCGCGCGCGGTCGCCGCTCGAGGGCCTGCGCCGCCCCAAGACCGGAAGCGGTGTCGACAAGGGACGCACGGGAGCCATCCCGCTCCTCGTCCTCGCCTGCGCCGCCGTCGCCGGGGCGATCTCGGCGGCCGTCGCCGTCTCCGTACTGCACGCCAAGGACCTGTCCGGCGGTCCGGTGATGTTCGGGCTGCTCGTGCTCGGGCTCACGGGCGGCACGGTCGTCGGCATCCGCTCGGCGCCCTCCGTACTGCCGTCGCTGTCGCGCCGCAGGCTCCTCGCGCTGGCGATCGCCCTGACCGGCATCGCCCTGCTCGCCGCCGGCCTCGTCCCCGACGTCACCAGCGTCCTGCTGATCGTCACCCTCGCCGGCGTCACCGCGGGCATCGCCGCCAACACCGGGCACACCCTCCTCGACCAGGAGTCCGAGGACTACCGGCGCGCCCGCACGACCGAGCACCTCCAGGCCGTCGTCCGCGTGTCCGTCGCGGTCGCCGCCGTCGCCGCGCCCCTGCTCGCGGCCGCGATCGGCCCGCACCGGCTGGTCAACGGCAAGTTCGTGTTCGCGCACGGCGGCGCCGCCTTCACGCTGATGCTCGTCGGGGCCCTGCTGCTGCCCGTCGCCGCCCTCGTACTCGCCAAGGCCGACGACCGCAGCGGAGTGCCCCTGCGGCACGACCTGCGCGACGCGCTGCTGGGCGGGAACGATCCGGCGCAGGCCCCCGCCGCCACCGGCTTCTTCATCGCCCTGGAGGGCGGTGACGGCGCCGGGAAGTCGACCCAGGCCGAGGCACTCGCCGAGTGGATCCGCGGCAAGGGCCACGAGGTCGTCGTCACGCGCGAACCCGGCGCGACCCCGGTCGGCAAGCGGCTGCGCTCGATCCTCCTCGACGTGTCGTCGGCCGGCCTCTCGCACCGCGCCGAGGCCCTCCTGTACGCCGCCGACCGCGCGGAGCACGTGGACACCGTCGTACGGCCCGCCCTCGAGCGCGGCGCCGTCGTCATCTCCGACCGCTACATCGACTCGTCCGTCGCCTACCAGGGCGCCGGCCGCGACCTGTCGCCGACCGAGGTCGCCCGCATCAACCGCTGGGCGACCGGCGGGCTCGTGCCGCATCTGACCGTTCTGCTCGACGTCGACCCGCAGGCGGCCCGCGAGCGGTTCACGGAGGCGCCCGACCGGCTCGAATCGGAGCCGGCCGAGTTCCACGCGCGCGTGCGCTCCGGTTTCCTCACGCTCGCCGCCGCCGACCCCGGCCGCTACCTCGTCGTCGACGCGGCTCAGGAGCCGGAAGCCGTCACGACCGTGGTCAGGCACCGGCTCGACATGGTGCTGCCGCTCTCCGACGCCGAGGTGAAGGCCCAGGAAGAGGCCCGTAAGGCCGCCGAGGAGGAGGCCCGCAGGAAGGCCGAGGCCGAGGCCGCGCGCAAGGCCGAGGAGGAGCGCGTCGAACGCGAGCGGCTGGCGCAGCTCGCCAAGCTGCGCGCCGAGGAGGAGGAGCGCAAGCAGCGCGAGCTGGAGGAGGCGCAGCGGCGCGAGGCCGAGCGCCAGGCCGAAGAGGCCCGCCAACGCGCCGAGGAGTCGCGTCGCCGTGCCGAGGAGGAGCGCGCCAGGCTCCTCGCCGAGGAACAGACCCGGGCCGCCGAGGAGGAGCGCCGCCGCCGTCAGGCGGAGGAAGAGGCGCGCCTGCGCGCGGAGGCCGAGGAACGACGCCTGGAGAAGCAGCGCAAGGCGGAGGAGGCGCTGCTGCGGGCGGAGGAGGCCCGTCGGCTGGCGGCTGCGTCCGCGGCGGCTGCCTCTGCGACGGCGGCTTCGGCTGCGTCCGAGTCAGCGGCGGCTTCTGCGGCCGGGGCCGGGTCCGAGGGCGCCGGCCGGTCGTCGAGGGCCGACAACGAGACCACCGTTCCCACGCCCGTGGTGAATCCCACGGGTGGCGCGGCTGACGAAACGGCCGTGCTGCCGCCGGTCAGGGACGCAGGCACGGGTTCCGGGGCCGGGACTGCCTCTGCCACTGGTGCTGGGCGTGGTGCTTGGCAGGGTGGGGACAACGACGAGACCACTCAGCTGCCGGTGCCGCCGAGTCCCGCACAGCAGGCCGGGGCAGCCGACGAGACGGCGGTGATGCCGCCGGTGCGTGATGACTCCGTCGGTGGCGGTAGTGGCAGCGGTGCCGGGGACGGCGACGGCGGGCCGGTGGATCGGGTTCCGCCGGGGTACTTCCGTGATGAGCGTCAGACCTCGGCGCCGTCGGCCGGGGGTGCCGGTGCGGGTGCCGGTCATGGTTCGAATGACCGGACGCGTGAGCTGCCCCAGGTCGACGAGGAGGGCCGGCCTCGTCAGCGGCCGAGGCCCGACTGGGCGGAGGAGACCCCGCTGGACGACCTGCCGACGCTGGCGGACGAACTGCTCGGCGGGCACGACGACGACGGCGACGAGGGCGCGGGCGGCAGGCGCCGGGGGCGGCGCTGAGCCGACCGGGGCCGGCGCCGAGCCGGCCCGGGAGCTGTCGCCGACCGGCGACCGATTGCCGGCCCGATCGCTGGGTCGGTCGCCGGCTCGGTCGCCGGACGGCGTTGTCAGTGCCGTCCCGCACAATGAATCCGGTAGAGCGAAGTGCCGGAGTTCGACGGTGAGGCGGTAGTCCATGCCCGTATGGGACGACCTGGTGGGTCAGGAGCGCGTGGCCGCGCAGCTCGACGCCGCCGCGCGGGACGCCGACGCGCTCGTCACGGCCACGGCGGCGAAGGCGCCGCCGCCCGAGGCCTCCAAGATGACGCACGCCTGGCTCTTCACCGGTCCGCCCGGCGCGGGGCGGGCGACGGCGGCGCGCGCGTTCGCCGCGGCGCTCCAGTGCGTCAGCCCAGACCGGGCGCTGGGGGGATCCCCCGGCTGCGGATTCTGCGACGGCTGTCACACGAGCCTCGTCGGCACGCACGCCGACGTGGAGATCGTCCGTACGGATCTGCTCTCCATCGGCGTGAAGGAGACCCGCGAGCTCGTCCGCAGAGCGCAGCTGTCGCCCGCAGTGGGCCGCTGGCAGGTCATCGTCCTTGAGGACGCGGACCGCCTCACGGAGGGCGCGGGGAACGTCCTTCTGAAGGCCGTGGAGGAGCCCGCCCCGCGGACCGTCTGGCTGCTCTGTGCGCCCTCCCTCGAAGACGTGCTGCCCACGATCCGCTCCCGCTGCCGCCATTTGACGCTGCGTACGCCCGCGGTCGAGGCAGTGGCCGACATGCTCGTACGACGCGACGGCATCGAGCCGGCCGTCGCCGCCGAAGCGGCCCGCGCCACGCAGGGCCACATCGACCGCGCGCGACGCCTCGCCACGGACCCGCGCGCGCGGGCGCGCAGAGCGGCGGTGCTGAAGCTGCCCCTGCGGGTCGACGACATCGGCGGGTGCCTCAAGGCCGCGCAGGAGCTGATCGACACCGCGGCGGAGGACACCAAGCAGCTCGCCGAGGAGGTCGACACCAAGGAGACCGAGGAGCTGAAGGCGGCGCTCGGCGGACAGAGCGGCAGCCGGATGCCGCGCGGCACGGCGGGTGCCATGAAGGAGCTGGAGGACCGCCAGAAGCGCCGCAGAACGCGAACGCAGCGCGACAGCCTCGACCTGGCCCTCACGGACCTCACGGGCTTCTACCGCGATGTGCTCGCCCTGCAGCTCGGCTCCCGCGTCGCCCTCGCGAACACCGACGCGCAGGACACCCTGGAGCGCCTCGCCCGCGCGGCCTCGCCCGAGGCGACGCTCCGCCGCATCGAGGCGATCGCCGAATGCCGTGACGCGCTCGACCGCAACGTGGCGCCGCTGCTCGCGGTGGAGGCGATGACGATGGCGCTGCGGGCGGGCTGACACGCCCTTCGGGTAACTCGTACGGGGCGCGGTCGCCACACATCGCGACTGGCCGAACGCGGACAGTTACGCTCGGGCGATGTACTTCAGGCGCCACCATTCCCCTGTCCGAGGCCTCCGGGCCTGCGGAACCCTGCTCGCCGTTGCCGGGCTCCTCATGTCCGCCTGCTCACCAGGGAGTTCGGGAAGCACACGGACGGCGGACGTCTCGCTGGCCGCGCTGCCCAGGGCGACCCCCGCCAACCTGTCCGCCTACTACGGGCAGTCGCTGAGCTGGCGCGAGTGCGGCGTCCCCGGCTTCGAATGCACCACGTTGAAGGTGCCGCTGGACTACGCGAAGCCGGACGCCGGTGACATCAAGCTGGCCGTCGCCCGCAAGAAGGCCACCGGCCCGGGCAAGCGCCTCGGCTCGCTCCTGGTCAACCCCGGCGGGCCCGGCGGCTCGGCGATCGGCTACCTCCAGTCGTACGCCGGCCTCGGCTACCCGGCGGCGGTCCGCGCCCGCTACGACATGGTCGCGGTCGATCCGCGCGGCGTCGCCCGCAGCGAACCGGTCGAGTGCCTCACCGGCAAGCAGATGGACGCGTACACGCAGACCGACGTCACGCCCGACGACCAGGCGGAGATGAACGAACTGTCGGCGGCCTTCAAGAAGTACGCGGCCGGCTGCGAGACGAAGTCCGGCGAGGTGCTGCCGCACGTCTCCACGGTCGAGGCGGCCCGCGACATGGACATCCTGCGCGCGGCGCTCGGCGACGACAAGCTGAATTACGTCGGGGCGTCGTACGGCACGTTCCTCGGGGCGACCTACGCGGGGCTCTATCCGGAGCGGGTCGGCCGCCTCGTCCTGGACGGCGCGATGGACCCGTCCCTGTCCGCGCAGGACATGAACCGCGAGCAGACGGCCGGCTTCGAGACGGCGTTCCAGTCGTTCGCGAAGGACTGCGTACAGCGACCCGACTGCCCCCTGGGCACCGGGAGCGTCGCCGACGCGGGCAAGCGCCTCAAGTCCTTCTTCACCGACCTGGACCGCACCCCCATCCCCACCGGTGACCCCGGGGGCCGCAAGCTCGGCGAGGCCCTCGCCACGACCGGAGTGATCGCGGCGATGTACGACGAGGGGGAGTGGGCGCAGCTGCGCTCCGCGCTCAGCTCGGCGATCAAGGACAAGGACGGGGCGGGCCTGCTCGCCCTCTCCGACAGCTACTACGAGCGCGACGCCGACGGCACGTACGCGAACCTGATGGCGGCCAACGCGGCCGTGAACTGCCTCGACCTGCCGCCGTCCTTCAAGAGCCCCGCCGACCTGAAGACGGCCCTGCCGTCCTTCGAGAAGGCGTCCCCGATCTTCGGCGACGGCCTCGCGTGGGCGGCGCTGAACTGCACGTACTGGCCGGTGAAGGCGACCGGCGAGGCCCACCGCATCGAGGCGAAGGGTGCCGCCCCGATCGTCGTCGTCGGCACGACCCGCGACCCGGCCACCCCGTACCGCTGGGCGCAGGCCCTCGCCGGCCAGCTCGACTCCGGCACGCTCCTCACCTACGAGGGCGACGGCCACACCGCGTACGGCCGCGGCAGCACCTGCATCGACTCCGCGATCAACACGTACCTCTTGAACGGCACCCCGCCCAAGGACGGAAAGCGCTGCTCATAAGGGGTGTGAGGGCACTTTTCGGCGCCCCGGGATCCGCGTCCCGGGGCCTTCGCAGGGGGTGTGCGGAGCACCCCCGAAAACTGTGTAGACTTGGCGACGTTGCTGACCGCACCATGGTGCAGACGGCGCGCCGCCTTAGCTCAGATGGCCAGAGCAACGCACTCGTAATGCGTAGGTCTCGGGTTCGAATCCCGAAGGCGGCTCTGTGGAAGCCCCAGGACTCACTCGCCGTGACCTGGGGCTTTTGCTTTTAACGGACGCGACGCCGACGCCGAGCGCGGGCCGCCTTGCTGTCCACGGTCTCAGTTCTGGTCTCAGTAGCGGGTTCCGGCTCGGGCATGAAGACGTCGCCGATACGGCGCATGGCGTCCTTCGAAAGGGTGGACCGGCCCTTCACGTACCGCCGGGTCTGACTGATCTGCGTATGCCGAAGGATCTCCATGATGGTCGGCATGTCCACCCCCAGCTCGTTCAGGATCGTGCCCGCAGTGTGGCGGCTCCCGTCGTAGAGGCGTCGGTCACTGATACCCGCCTCTTCGAGTAGCTCCTTGAACTCCTCCCAGTCCGCCCGGGGGTCGAGCGGCCGGCCGTCCGGGCGGGTGAACACCGCGTCGTGCTCCTGCCACAACTCACCCGCAGCGCGACGGGCTTCGTCCTGCTGAGCCTTGTGCTCAAGCAGGTAAGGGATGAACGGCGGCGGGATCGGCACCTCGTTGCGGCTCTTCTTGGTCTTGGGGCGAGTGAAGGCGAGGCCTCCGCCCCTGCGCTCCGGGCACGCGCTCGCGTGCCGTGTGCAGTCCTGTGTGCAGGGTTGCGGGCACCCCCGCGTGTAGTTCCGGTGCGTCGTGCATTTCGGCGGGCACGGCTCGAACCGGTGCAGGCGTCGGCCACACTTCTTCGGGTCCTCGCATCCATGCCGCCAAGTGAGGCGTTGGAGCTGCCACTGAGGGTGGAACAGCTCCGCGTCGAGGTCGACGTACTTCCAGCGCAGGCCCAAGGTTTCGCCCTGCCGGAATCCCATGCCGACGCCGACCACCCATCGCATGAACCTGGGGCGCTTCGCCGCGGCCAGAAGGAACGCCTTGGCCTCGCTCATCGTGAACGGATTCGCCTCGATCTCGTCGACCGTTGGCGGGTCCACGAGCGTGGCGACGTTCTCCACGATCATCCGGCGCCGATGGGCAATCTTCAGAGCGCGCGACAGGATGCGGTGCACCTTCAGCACGTGCGAGGGGGCGTGGCCAGCATCAAGCATCGCCCGGTACATCCGTTCCAGGTGTTCCGGTTGAAGCTTGTCGATCCGATGCTTCCCGACGCCCGGAATGATGTCGTTGCGCGTCTTGGACCAGTAGTCATCCAACGATCGCGGCTTGAGCTTCAGGCTCGCGATATCGGTGAGGTAGGTCCCCATCCACTGGGCAACGGTCGGCTTGCGGCCCGCCTTAGTGGCGCGTCCCTCGTCACGCTGTCGCTCCAACTCCTCCACCTTGCGCTGAATTTCGGGTTCGGTCTTGGCACGGCGGTGGCGGCGGTCGGGGCCGCCGTCGTTCTTCACACCCATCGTGACGCGACCGTGCCACCAGCCGTCGGCACCGAAGTAGATGGACGAATCCATGTTGGGCTTGCGGGGGCTCATGTGCTCCTCCATGCGAGAGGCGCCATGAGCAGAGTGCTCAGGGCGCCTCGGGGCGGCGGCTGGTCAGTTGGGCAGCAGTGCGAGGCTCTCCACAAACGCCTCAACGTCTACGCGTCGAATCCGACGCGCGCGACCCAACTTGATGTACTTCAGGGCGCCTTCGGCCATCAGCTCGTAGACCGTGGAGCGGCCGATGGCGAGGACTTCGGCAGCTTCCTCGGGCTTGTACAGCAGTCGGTCGACGGGAGCAGCAATGGCGGTGCTCATCCGGGGTGCCTCCTCGGCAGTCCGTCTCTTGCCTTCAGGGGAGTTGGGTTCGGGACCGTAGTCCGTGCGTGTCCGAGGTTCGGATTTCTGCGTCATCGCGTCATCAGCGACATCCGGGCCTCTGACCTGCTGTTTTGCTTGACGCGGTGGTGTGGGGCTGCGTCACGCGTGCGGCATGCTTCGCGTCACGACGTGACGCAGATGACGCAGGATGACGCAGGCGCCGCTGTCTGCGTCATGGCTTTCGTCGCAGGTCAGGGGCCGTCTTTCGTGCGACGTGACGTACGTGACGCAACGTCTTCCCTCTTAGGACAAAGAAGAGGGAGTGTCTGTAGTGGTGCGGTGGCGCCTTCGAGCGTGAAGAAGGAGCCGCTGCGCGGCACGTCCTTCGGGCGGCGCGCGCGCCGAACAACAAGAGGAGCACGCCCGGCCGGTGGTGCTCCTCTTGCTTGTCCAGGCACGCACCGGTGCCGCTCAGATCATGCGCCGCTGTTCCTGTGGAACGGGCGCGGCGGGGCGCGTCATTTCGAGGTATCGGCCATTCCTGGTGCGCCCGGAGTCGATGAGGACGCCCCGGGCGGCCAGGGTCGGTTGGAGGCGCTTGAGCCGGTCGGAGAGGACTTTGCCCGTGGTCGGCCACCCCTTGGGCAGGGGCCGCATCCCGTCGCCGTGGTAGAGGCCGCTAAGGAGGTGCAGCCACTCCGTGGACGTCATCCGCTGGGCCGCGCCCGGGGAGATGGTGTCGGCGTGCCGGAGGACGGTCTGTGCGAGGAGGTCGCCTTCGATGACGTCGTCGTTGAGGTCGTCCAGGCTGGCCCGGTACGCGGCGAGTGCCCCGAGCCCGGTCGCGGCGTCGAACTGCGCGCACAGGTGCGCGAAGTCCGCCATCCGCAGATCCGTCGGTGTCTCCGTTTTCACCGCACGGACCTTGACCGTGAGGTCCAGGAGCGAGCCGAGCACGAGGGGCAGCACCTCCTCGTAGTCCACCCACAGTTCCGCTTCAGTGCGGCGGACCTTGGGCCGCTCCAGGCGCAGTGGCAGGAGCCGTTCGGCCAGGTCCGGGCGGATGACACCGACATCGATTCCGGTCAGGAGCAGGGGGCGGCGGTAGCCGACGCGGAACACGTCCCCGTCGGTGAACAGCGCCCGTTTGACGCTCTCAGCTCCGGTCACGATGCAGCACATCGCGTCGGACAGATCCGGCGACATGTGGGACAGGTTGTCCAGGGCGGTGACCCACCCGGCCGCGACCGCCGCGATCAGGTTCTCTTCATCCTTCGGTGCCCGGCGCAGGTCCCCGGTCATGCCCTCCACAATGCGGATCAGCATCCGCCCGCCCGTGGACTTGCCCGCGCCCTGCGGCCCGGTCAGGAACGGCGCCGGGACAGGGACGGACGGACCGAGACAGCCGATCAGCCAGGCAAGGGCCAGGGATTCGGTGTCTGCGGTGGCGAAGTTGCATAGCCGCATCAGCAGGTCGATGCCCTTGCCGTCGGTGTCCTTGGCCGGCAGGGGAAGTTCCCCGGTGAGCTGTGTGCGGCGCCAGCACACCTCCCGCGGGTCGGGAACGGTGATCTCCCAGCCGGTGGGGTGGATGCGCACGGACTGCCCGTCATCACGGCCCAGGTCCAGCCACGTCGCCCCGTCAAAGCCCGGGGCGACCCGGATGTACACGGGCTGGACGTCCTCGCTCAGCGCGAGTGCCTCGATCAGGTCCAACGCCTCCTTGATGGCACTGCCGTTGAAGACGCCTTTCCCGTCGTGGAACAGGCCGACCATGAGCTCCTGGCGGTGGCTACCCGTGGTGCCCTGGGAGCGGATCGGGCGGGCCACGGGGTGGCCGTTCTTCTGCGCGTAGACGGTGCCGTCGGGAGTGCGGAAGTACCGGAAGTGCGCTTGGGCGTAGTCGGTGATGACCTCGCGGGCCGGGGTCTTGTCGTCGTCTGCCACGGTCACACTCCCAACGTGGTACGGGCATTGGCCCATGCTTCGGTGCAGTGGCGGGCGCTCTCGCCCTTGGCCTGCGCGGCGGTGAATAGTCGGCCGACGTGCGCGTCGGTGAGGCAGCCGCACCGGCCGTGCGTGGACAGCACGGCCAGGAACGTGCGGTACACGGCGTTGTGCACGCCGCTGGTGGCCGCGGTGATGCGCTGCTCCGCCATCGCGATGCCGCGCTCCAGGAACGAGGGCGTGCGATGCCGGCACTCCCCGTCCCCGTTCGGCGCGGTCACCGTGAGCGCAAGAGACGTGGGCCGGGCCAGGGCGGGCTTGCTCACGGCGAGAGCACGCACGGTATCCGGCAGGGAGGCCATCTCACCGGCGCCGAACCCGAGCCAGCGGGCGTAGGCCATCGTGGACTTGATGTCCACGCCGGGCCGCACGCCGTTGGCTGACTGCATCCGACCGAGGTAGAGCCAGTGTTCGCCCCGGGTGGTGGGCACGGTCTGCGTGACGGGCAGGTGCTCGCGAGCCCATGCGATGGCGTCGGCATTGTCGAGGTCCACCACGGTCAGCCCGGCGCCTCCGGGGTGGTAGGCGACGGCACTCGCGTACAGCCAGGCGCGGCGCCAGGGCCTGGAGTTGATGACGGTCGGGTCGGTGGTCGCGGCTGCCCATGCGTGGCAGGGGCCGGGGCAAGTGCACGTTCCGGGGGTTTTCATGTTCGGCCGGCCGCCGCACGCGTTGCCGGTGCAGCGCCGGCAGTTGCCGAACGGCACCTTCCCCGCTCGTAACGGCAGCGCGGGCAGACCAGATGCTGCCAGGGCGAGAGCGGTGTGCAGGTGCTCTCCCTCAATGAAGGTTGGTTGCGTCATGCTGGAAGTCCTCCAGTTCGGTACTAGCGGGCTGGATCACAAGGGCGGCCCCGGTTCTTTGGCGAGAGGGGGGCCGCCCTTGGTGTCAGTGCTGGTTGTTCGTTTTGGCCCACACGCCGGTCGTGCGGCTGTGGACGTTGCGCCGGTCCTGGTAGACGGGGCCCTCGTAGTGGTGGTGGACGTCCGGGGCGGGCTTCGCGCGCTTGGCGAGCCGTGCGAGCGCGAGCACGAGGGCGGTGGGGGCGCCGAACACGAGGCCGCACACGACCGGGTCGGCGAACTGGGACACGTACATCAGCACGGACGCTGTGCCGCCGACCATGGCGGTGGCGGTGCCCCCGGCGAGCATGAGCACGCTGGCGTCCGTGGCGCCCTGGCTCATCGGGGGCCGTCCGGGCTGGGCGACGGGCGGGGTGGTGCCGTGGGTGGGGATCGGCGTGTCGTCGCGGTAGGCGGTGGGCCGGTAGGCGTCGGTGATGATCCGGCGGGCCTCGGCCGCCGCTTCGTCCTCGCTCATCCCGGCGTCCGGCCGGATCGTGCCGGGGTTGGTCTCGGGGTGCATGCGGATGCCCTCCTAGAAGTCGATGTGCTGGACGGAGTCGACGATGGCGCTCGTCATGTCGCTGATCGGTCCGGCAGCGCCGGTGGAGGCGAGGAAGAACCCGAACATCACGGCGACGAACGCGGCGATCGGACCAACGTCGCGGTTGCGTATCAGCCCGAACAGGGCGAGTCCGAAGAGCAGGGCGAGCGAGACGGTCACAGCCATAGGGCGCTCCTTGAGGGGCGTGGAAGGGGTGTCCGTGCGGTGATGCGGAACCGGTCCGGCGGGTTCGGCAGGGAGGCAGAGGCACCCCCTGCTGGTGGCACTGTGGAGGGGGTATCAGGGGTGCTGACCTGGGGTGCCTCCCTGACTCCCTGATGGATCATTCGTGCTGGTCAGGGCCAGGGAGGCGGGGCAGGGAGGGGCTCAGGGAGTTCTCCCTGCCTCCCTGACCCGCGTGGGGCGCGGCTCCCTCTATTCGGACGCCGAAGCGGAATCACTGTCGGGCCTGTTGGCGAGGGCGCGTGCGACGCGCTCGCGGCCGACGACCATGCGCCCGTCGGACTTGTACGGCTCGGCGCCGGTGCCGTCGAGGACGCGCTTGAGGTCGACGAACGACCACTTGCCGTAGGCGTCCTCGTTGAGCATCGCCAGGCGCTTGAGGATGTCCTGGGTGAGGACTCGGGAGGCGTCCCCGAGGACGGAGGCGATGTCGGCGAGCGGGTCCCGCTCTTCGCCCCGCTCGATGACGGTGAGGGTGGTGACTCCGTCCCGCATCGCCTTGGCGCGGTCGGTGATGGCTTCGGCCGCGTCGTCGTCGACGTAGTGCGTGCGCACGGTGATGGATGACTGGCCCTTGGGGATGTCGATGCCGGACGACGCGACCACGAGCGTGCCCTGATCCAGGCCCGGACGCAGCAGGTTCGGTGCGGCGCCGCCGTCAACCGCCTTGTCCCCGAGCGCCATTCGGGCCTGCGACTCGGTGCCGAGCGCGAGCGAGGCCCGGGTGTGGGCTCCCTCGCGCACCAGCTTGGGCAGGTTCTGGTCGGTGGGGTCCTGGGTGCCCTGCCACATCAGGACGTTCACTGCACGTCCCTGGTTGTGAATCTTGCGGACGGCCATGAAGTACCGGGACGTGGCCTTGGATCCGCCGTAGAAGCGGCCGTCCTCGTCCTTGAGCGGGCACATGAACGCGACCTGCGCCTCGTCGACCAGGACGATGAGAGCGGGGAACACGGTGCCGGCCGGGGCCATCAGACGGCGGTTCATCTCGTCGACGGCGCCCTCGACCATCTCGGTCACCTGGATCACGTGCTCATCCGTCGGCCCCTGGATCAGGGTGGTGGCCAGGCCGTCGAACATGGCCCAGTCGCCCACGCCCTTGAGGTCACCCATGAGGAACTGCACCGACCTGTCCAGCGCCAGCCACAGGGCCAGGGAGCGCAGGGCGACGGTCTTGCCCTGGTTGGACAGGCCCGTGATGAGCAGATGCCGCTGATACAGGCTCAGCGCGGCGGCGTCGCCGCGCAGGTCCTGGCCCCAGGGGGCGCGTCCCTTGGCGTAGTCGGCGGTCATGGTGTCGTCGGTGACCAGCGGGGACGGGCCGATCGGCTCGTCGAGCGCACCCGAGTCGGCGACCCACAGGCGCACGGTGCGGGCGGCCTGGGGGATAGTGATGAACACTTCGTGCTCGTGCCGGGTCAGGTTCTCGGCGAGCTTGCGGCGCCGGTTCTGCACCTCGATCGTCGACACGCCGGAGGGCAGGGTGACGTCGACCTCGACGCCGCATCCGGCGATCCGGATCGGCCCGAGCATGCCCGCGCCGGCGTCGCCCATCTCCTTGATGGCGTTGCGCAGCGCCGGAACGCCCAGGTCACGCAGGGCCTTGACCACGATCGACGGCGTGATCGGCTCACCCTCACCGTTGCGGATGTTGTCCGGGAGGGCCCAGGCCGGGGCGGCCTGCTGCTTGCTGCCGACCGTCCACAGCGCGAGCAGCGCGAGGATCGGGCCGGTCGTGAGGGCGGGACCCCAGACGACCTGCACGATCCGGATCAGCAGGCCGATGAAGTCGATGACGGCCGCGAGCGGGGTGATGACGTCGCCGATGTCGTGATTGTTGATGGCCATCACGACCCCGAGCGCGACCAGCACCCCGACGCTCATGCCGGCGCCGACCGCGACGCCCTTGGCCGCGTCGACCGGGGAGTGCAGCAGATCCATGCGGCGGTGGTGCCTGGCCTCGCGAAAGCGCTGGAGCCGGTCCTCCCACTCCTCCGCGACCTCGAAGTTGCCGGCCGCCTCGGCGGCCCGCAGCATCCGCTCGTAGCGGGCACCGGTCTTCCCGTCCCACGCGCGGCGGGCCACGATCCGGCCCCCGTTGACGGTGTAGAGGCCGTGGCGGGCCACCGCACGGGCGGTCGTCTTCGTCGTCTCGTGCGTGACGGCCCTACGCACCGCCCGGCCGGAACGCACCCACAGCGGCACGGCCTTGGCCGGCGCCGCATCGGGGACCACGGTCAGGGCGGTCACCGTCGCCGCCTCGATGGTCGGATCGGTGTTCTTGTGCAGGTGAACGACGTTCTCGGACATGCGGGGACTACTCCTGACTGCCCCGATCCGGGGCGGGAAGCGAAGAAGGGGGCGCCGTGGCGGCTCCCTAGATGAGTGCGCGATCGGGGCGCTGCTCCGGTTAGCGGACCGGGATGCCGGGCGGCCGAGTGAACGCCCGTGTCCGGGAGCGCCGCTGAGTGTTGAGCTGGGTGCCGGCCGGGCGGTTTGAGTGCTCCTCCTGCCGGGACGGCACACTCCGGGCACTGCCCGGGAAGGGGGCGAACCCTCGCCCTCTCGAACTCACAGAAAGCGAGTCATGATCGCCATGAAGAAGCTGCTCGCGGTTGCCACCGCTGCCGGTGCCGTCGTCCTGGCCGGAGCGGGCCTCGCAGCCGCCGACACCGGCGCACAGGGCGGTGCGATGAACTCCCCCGGCGTGATCTCCGGCAACACCGCTCAGGTCCCGGTCCACGTCCCGGTCAATGTGTGCGGTAACTCCGTCAACGTCATCGGCTTGCTCGACCCCGCCTTCGGCAACCAGTGCGCCAACGACTGATCTGACTGGACAGGCCGAACGCGGCCCTGTGGGGGGGCCTGTGTTCGGGTGAGTGTCGGCGGCCGGTCTTCCAGTCCCGGCCGCCCACGCGTGCTGAACCCATCAGGAACGGGCTGGGGATGTCACCACCAGCCTGAGGACTTCTTGGCGGCCTTGGCCTTGGCGGTCTCGTGCACGATCCGCTGACGCTCGCTCGTGAGCGCGGCGATTTCCGCTATGAGCCGGGTCTCGGCCGCGCTCCACGCGGTCTCCACCTTCCGTTCCGCGCGGTCGGTGCTCTTGTGCCGCACGACCCTGTAGGAGCCGCCGGCGATCCCGGCGGCGACCGCGCGGCGCTCGCGGCCGTCCAGCGGCCACATCTCGCGGTTCTGCACGGCTTCGAGCTTCCGGTTCGTCTGCTGGATGGCGCGGTCCAGGCGGCGGGTATCGGGCTTGCCCATGTCAGGCACTCCTCGGGAAGTCGGAGGGGGTGGGGTAGGCGCAGGTCACGCACATGCCGAGCGAGGTCGGCAGGCAGTAGCTGTAGGTGATCTGGCAGACGGGGCAGGTGCGGCGGGCGACCATCGCCAGGGCGAGCGCACCCCACTTGCGCGAGGTCATCGGCCGCACCGGACGGGCGAGGTCGAGGCGGTACAGGAACGCCACGCTCACGCCCGCTTTGCGGCGGCGCGAGGTGCGCATGAGCTGAGCCGCTATCGGCTGACCGCCCGGCCGTAAGCCCTGCGCTCGCAACTGCCGGCGCGTGGCGTAGCCGTCAGGGGCGAACTTCCACGGATAGGTGGGGATCCCGTAGCGAGCGCCGTTCGGGTCGTAGCACTTGCTGTAGGCGGTGCCCATCACGCGACCTCAGCGCGTTCGGCACGCAGGGCCTCGCGCAGGGTGCGGGCATTCTTCGGCGACGTGTGCACCGCGAGGCGGATCCCCTCGGCGGTCAGCTTCGAGACCGGCCAATTGGCCGTCACAATGCGCGCCTCATCGAGCAGTTGATCGGCGGTCCGCTTGGGCCGACTCGATCGGGCAACCTCCGGCACGCGGCCGGTGGCCCGACGCGGTCGGGTCGACTCCGCGGGCACCGTGCGCTTCTCGATCGGCCGGACCAAAGCCGACTCGATCGCCCGAACCGGCTTGCTCGGCAGGGCCGACTTCAGGAAGCCGACCTCGACCGGGCGCGGCAGAACGATCGGGTTCGCGGGGGCCGTTGTCGGGGTCGATTCGGGCAGGTCAGCGGTAGACCGAATCCTGACGTTCTCGGTGGATTCCTCCGTATTTGCTGCCAGGGTGGGAAGCGCGTTGGGGGTGAGGTGGAACATGGCCCGGAGCGCGGCGTCCGCGCCGATCGTGACGCGCTGGCGCTGCACATCGAGCAGCCTCGATCCCAGCTCCGCGTCACCCGAGCCGACCTTGCGGGCCAGGCGCCACGACGCCCGATCCGAGCGCTTGCGGATTTGTTCGCTGGGGTGGTTGGTTGCGCGGGCCCGGTGATAGGCGAGCCGCTGGACGACCTCGACCGCCCGGCGCTCGCCCTCCGCGTCCCGCCCGGAGGTGTGGACGGCGATGCGGCGGGCGAGGAAGGCGATGCCCTCGGCCGAGACGCACATGCCCATCGGGGTGATGGCGTAGATGACGGTGGTGCCCGGGTCGTCGGCGGCCATCGCGGCCATCGCCGATGCGGCTGCCGGCAGGGCCCATAGGCCGAGTCGGACGATGCGCGGGGAGGACTGGCCCAGCATGGTCAGCCCGAGCAGCACGAGCGCGAGTACGGCGGTGGCGCCCTCACCGGCGGCGACCGCGCCAAGTGCGGTGCCCTTGCCGTAGGCGCGGCTGATGTTGCTGTAGGTGCCGATTCCACCGAACGCGCCGGTGGCGAGCATCGGCACGAACGCCGCGCTCAGCACGATGATCTGCACCTTGCTCAGCGGCTTACGGGGTTGTGTGGTCATGCCGCCAACTCCTCGCGCAGACGCCGAAGCTCGATGTCCTTGAGCAGCAGCTCTTGCTGAGCAGCGCTCAGCTCCTTCATGGCGCGGGAGAGAATCGCGCCGACCTCGTTCGTGGTCGCCTCCGCCCGCTCCGCACGGTCGGTTGCGGCGTACAGCTCGCGGACATGCCGGCCGAAGGCCTCGTTCGCATCGGCCGTGGTCTGCCGTGCGCGCTCACGGGCTGCCCTGGCGACAGGCACAAGGTGTTCGAGGCACAGTGTGCTGACGATGCGGATCACGCGGCACCGCCCGTCATCGCGGCGGCGGCCTGGTTGGCCAGCTCACGGCGCGCGACCAGAACCCGGCGACGGGCCCGGCGGATGCGCCGCTCGTCCAGCTCGCTCGGGGTGCGGTCCAGGGTGACGATCTGCGCGTCCAGCAGCTCGACGCGGGCCAGGATGACGGGCATCTCGGCCTCGATCGCGTCCAGCTCCGCGGTAGTCGGCTCGCGGTCGAACCTGTCGGCCGTAACGGCCGTCTGAAGTGCAGCGATGATGCTCATGAGTCGTGTTCTCCCTAGCAGGTGTGCGGCTCGACAGCGGCCCCGGAGTTGCACCTCCGGGGCCGCGCGCTGTTGAGGGGCGCCGCGCTGTGGGCAGCGGGCGCGGGTGGGTCAGACGGTGGCGATGATGAGCGCGGCGACCAGCAACCACAGATGGTGGAAAGACTGATCCAGGGCGTAGGCGCCGGTGCCGATGTGCGGGTTGTCGTCGTGGCCGGCGCGCGGGGCACCGAGCCGGTAGAACTCACCCTTGCCGGTCACCTTGGCCATCCACGCCAGCGTGCTGCGGCGGTCGGCCCACCAGTGCGTGACGGCGTCGATGCCGAGCCCCAACGCGATGCCGAGCGCGGACAGCGGCAGGTCGAGCAGCCACACGACGGGGAGCAGCAGGGCGAGCTTGGTGGCGGTCAGGGTGGCCACATGCCGGGCATCCGCCAGGCGGCCGACCCAGCCGGGGCGCCCCTTGTTCGCGGACTGCGGCGAGGTCTGCACCCAGTGGTCACCGACGCTGTGAGCGACGTACAGAGCGACGAAGACGGCGGCGAAAGCGGCGGCGGCCTGCGCGTTCACGGCGTTCACCGGCTCTCGTCGTCGCGGGCCTTGACGAGCTGAAGGGCCATGCGGGGGAAGTCCGCGACGGCGTCGAAGTCGCCGAAGGTCAGGCCGTGAATCTCGGTGGCCTGGATCATGTCGCGCAGCACCGAACAGGCATCGACTGTCTGCCGGACGCTCGGGCGGTGGTCGGGGGCGAACTGCTTGGCGGCGTAGGAGACGCGACGGGCGATCTCGTCCAGGTGGTTCTGGTTCACGGTTCCCCCTCGGGAATGGTGGTCGGGACGATCCCGGCTCCCCTCAGCGCTGCTCGTACGAGACGAGCAGCGGAGGCAACCGGCCGCAGCGCCAGCCGCCGCGGAACGATGAGGAGCAGACCGGTTGTTCACGGCGCGCTAGCGCTGCTCGTAAACGGGGTATGGAGCGGCGCCGCCATGCCGGCCGACCCGGCGGCGCCCAGATTCTTAAGGTGCGGCTGAGCGCGGTCTCCTCTCCGCTCGAACAACAGGCGTTGTGCACTGCAAGGGGGACCGATGTCCCCACCCTCCGGCCGTTGCTCGCGGTCACCGGGCCACCTCGCCAGTCGGGCCGAAGCCCTGATCTCTGGCCTTTAGCGGGATTGCAGCGTCCCCGCCCTGTGCGTTCGTGCAGGCCAAGCAGTGGTGCATGCAGCCGATTGGCCCTTACGGGCTTCCCTGCTGGCACGTAACAGCATGTACTAGCACGTGACATCGCGCAAGAGGTCCGTACAAGGAACGTGCTAGGTCGTGCTAGTGGGTACGCTCGAATGCGTGACGATCGCTGAGGACGACCCCAGACAGCCCTACGAGCAAGCAGCCGAGACCCTGCGACGTGAGATCAGGGATGGAGTCATCAAGCCCGGCAACAAAGTGGGCTCTGTGCGGGAGTTGGCGAGCCGCTTCAACATCTCGCCGACCACGGTGCAAAAGGCGCTCGGGGTCCTTCGGGATGAGGGACTTCTGACGACCACGGGGCGAGGCAACTACGCCCGGGATCCGAAGCAGGTCGCCGAGGCCGGCAAGCCTGGCAATGGCGCGGCTCTCTCCGAAGTCCTGCGTCAGCTCGAACATGTCACCTCCCAGCTCTCGGAACTTCGCGGCCGAGTCGAGAGGCTTGAAGCGAGTCGCCCCGGTCGCGCTGACGAGAACCAGTAGGCCCGATTCCGCGCCGGTTGACAGTGGACAGGGGTTAACACCGCCTCTGTGTTACCTGTTAACTCCCCACGTCAGCGGTGCTATTGGGTAATCATGTGAGTCCGGAGCATCGCCTGACGTTGGGGAAGCGATGAAGACCAAGTTGCAAGGCGCGCGCGTTGCTCGCGGATGGTCTCAGGCTGAGTTGATGGACGCGATGGCGGACGCTGCCGCGAGACTCGGCTTCGAACTTCCGTCGCGGGCCAGTCTGAAAACGCAGCTCTCCATGTTCGAGAACGGGCGCCGGCCGCCGGGCCCCGAGTACCAGGCGATCTTTTGTGAGGTCTACGAGGCGACTCGCCTGGAACTCGGCTTCGCGTTGGAGGCCGCACCCTCACAGCTCGATGCACTGCCCAAGCTGCCAAGTCCGCGCGGTCCGGCCCCCACGGCATCCCCGGAAGTCCTCGGCTACCTCAAGTCCGTGTTCGTGCAGCACGCCCAGGCTGAGCCGCTCGTCGGCCCGAGGTTCCTTGTACCCGCGGTCCAGAGCCAAGTGCCGCTCATCGAGCAGTTGTGCGCGGATGCTGCGGGCCCGGCGAGGAGTGAAGTCCTACGTGTTGGTCTGCGGTATGCGGAGTTCCTGGGGTGGCTTTATCAGGACTCGGGGGACTCACAGGAAGCGATGCTGTGGACGAACCGGGCCCTGGACTACGCGTACGAGCTCGATGACCCGACCCTGAGCGCCTACGTCTTCCAGCGACGCGCCAACATCGCGACGGAGGCCGGGCACGCCGGCTACGCCCAAGGTCTGGTCAATGCCGCGCTGAACTATTCGGGGAAGATCCCGAGCCAGGTGGAAGCCGTTGCCTTACGGGCGAGAGCGAATGCTCACGCCGTGCTCGGCAACGCGAGCGAGACGGCCCGAGCGCTCGATGAGGCACGCACCCTCGCGGGGAAGGCCCCCGGGGACGATGACGGTCTAGCTCCGTACGTCTCCGTCGCGTACATCGACATGGAGGCGGCCAACTGCGCCATCGCGCTCAACCGGCCTGAGGATGCCGTGCGGACACTGGAGGACAGCCTCACACAATGGCCTGCCCAGCAGCAGCGCGACCGGGGGCTGTGCCTGGCTCGGCTGGCCACGGCGTACGCGCAGAACGAGGACCTGGAGGGCGCGGTCAGCGCGGCCACGCAGGCGGTAAGCATCGCGCAGACGACCGGGTCGGCGCGGATCTTGGCAGAGTTAACCCGGCTGCAAACGCACCTGGAACCGTTCCGCAAGCTTGTGGAGATTGCAGAACTCAACCGGGCCGTGGGCAGTATGAAGGGGACGTGACCACACTGAAGGAGAGCCGTGAACCTGCTTCCCGCGATCACCACCACTGACGTCCAGGAACAGGAACCGCGAGTCGCCATTCTTCCGATCGGTTCGTACGAGCAGCACGGCGCCTACCTGCCACTCATCACAGACACGGCCATCGCATGCATCATCGCCCGCGAGATTGCGGCCGCCTACCCGGTGCTTCAGCTCCCGCCCGTGACAATCGCGTGCAGCCACGAACACGGGACCTGGGCCGGCACGGTGAGCATCAGCGCTCGGACGCTCCACGCCATGGTCAACGACATCGCCGCGTCGCTCGAAGCCTCCGGGATCCGCAAGCTCGTACTGGTCAACGCCCACGGCGGCAACTACGTGCTGTCGAACATCGTCCAGGAAGCCAACCTCACCGAGCCGCGGATGACGCTCTTCCCGCAGGGGCGCGAGTGGACCCGGTCCCGTGAGCGCGCCGGCCTCGTTTCTGACGCTCACGGTGACATGCACGCGGGGGAGATCGAGACGTCGATCCTGCTCCACGCGGAACCGGGCCTCGTGCGCGAGGGCTACGAGACCGCGGACCACGATGGCGGCGAGCGCCTGTTCTTGCTGACGCACGGCATGAAGGCGTACACGGAGACTGGGGTCATCGGATTTCCGTCGTACGCGACGGCCAGCAAGGGGAAAGCCGTATTGGCAAGCCTAGTCGGAGATTTTGGCGCTCACTTGCAAGCGCTTGGGGAGTAGGAGTTCCCTGAGAGGTGGAGAGACTACTCCTGAATGTCTTGAACCACCTCTGTAATCTCCTTTGCGAGCCCAGTCCCCGCTTCAATTGCACCTTGCACGCCCGAAGCAGCCGAACTAAAGACAGTGCAAGCAGCTAGGAGTGCCACGATGCCGCTCCTCCAACGCTTCCCGGTCTCTGGTTGCGCCGTGAGTGTCGTGGCGGCCTGAGTTAGCGATCCAAGTACACCACTGGCTTCTTGAGCTACTCGCGCACCCCCGAACAAGTCGGCATGCTCGATCAACCAGGATAGGTGTTGTATTTGCGAGATTAGTTCACTGCGCAAAGCTGAACTGATTTCGCTCTCATCCATCGAGCTGAGGATGTCAAGCCACTCCTGGCATTGAGTGGCCAAATCTGTGAGATTGCTACTAAGCGGAGCCGCGGCACTTCCGCCGAGGTGAGCAGTAATGAGTTCAGCTGTGGACTCTAGATGGTCAAGGCGGTCCTGCTCAATGATGGAGATGGAGCGGCGCCCGCCATCCGACCAGTTTGCCAGAGGCTGCATTACTGCAACCCACCAGTCATATGTGTAGCGTTCGGTCCGTTGGCGTGCTCGCTCAGGCAAAGCGCCAATTTGGCGCATGGTGAGTTGGAGGAGATTTACCACCTCGGCATGCCTGCGCGCGAACTCAGGTGTATCCCATTCGACACCCAGCGCATCAGTCCAGCCAGAGACGTAGCTGTCGGCGCTGGATTGGCGAACCCCGCTAAGGATTGCGTGCAGATTATGAGCGGCAGTGTTTTCGATTGAGGCAGCCATGACCCCTCCCCTGTTCGTGCTGCTTTGACTGCAGCCAAGATTCACCTCAATTAGGGAGGAATCTATCATGATCCGGGCGAGAGGAATCAAGACTTCAGTCGATGTCTGAGATCTTGAGATGCGCCTAGGGTGCAAACGGTACGATCAGTCGCAAAGGTCGATCAGGGGGTTTCTTATGGCCATCATCAAGCAAGCGGCACGCCAGAATCTCGGCCAGCTCATCGGGGCGAACAACCCCGTCGTTACGGTCCCGGATGACAGTCAGCGCCAGTATTCGTGGACGAAGAAAGAGGTTGACGTCTACTGGGATGACATTGAAAAATTCAAGGAGGGTAAGGATAGCGGAAAAGAGTCCGCCTCTGAATATTTCATTGGTCCTGTAGTGACAATCACGGCTGAGAAAGTGTCAGGCAGGGCTCTTTTGGATGGGCAGCAGAGGCTAACCACCTCAACGATCCTCCTGGCGGTTATCCGAGACATTCTCTGGCAAACGAATGCCCCCGAGGCCAAGCTCAGTGCGAATAATATTCAGAGGGACTACATCGCCAGAAAGTCTGGGCGTAAAGACCCGATGGAATATTTCCTGGTGCTCTCGTTGTTCGACCGGGACTTTTTTCGAGACTACATCCAAAAATGGAGTGAGATCACAGGGGAATGCGCTCGCATGGAGGCCGCGACGCGCCCGTCGCATAATCTGATCAAGGATGCTTATGCGAACCTGTACGCCAAGGTGAAGGCGCGTTTGCAGTTCTTCGCTGACGATGAAGATAGGCTCGATTACCTGGACGCGCTTCGAGAGTGCCTCATCTATGGGCTCGTTTTCGTCGAGATTCAGACCCCGACGTCCAGTGACGCCAATGAGGTATTCGAGACGATCAACTCACGCGGTAAGGACCTTTCCACGGTAGATCTCGTCCGGAACTTCTTGATGGAGAAGAGTCGAGGAGACGATGAGAAGGAGCGCGTCAATAACGCGTGGCGCTCCCTGCTGGACGACTTCGACCGAAGGGAAGACATTGAAAAGTTCCTCCGCCATTTTTGGGTGTCGAAGCATGGCGACGTGAAGTCGCACAGCCTGTACATCACGATCCGCAGGGATCTTACGGCGCACTTTGACAGGCGTCCGCAAACGTACGGCGTCGGCGCTTTCTCTGCCGAGCTCGAAAAGGCGGCAGCTAGGTACGCTGAACTGATCTCTCAAAATACTGGAAACTCGGAATTTGATGCTTCGCTGTCCGAGATTAAGGCTCTTAGTGCGGATGCCCTGTACCCGCTTTTGCTCTCGGCCTCGGAAGGGGCTGCTTACGACGACATGCAAGGGCTAATCGATGCGGCGATTAGCTACTATGTCCGCTGGACGGTTGTGGGCACGCGAGAGTCCACGCTTCTGGAAGAGAACCTATTTGGCGTAGCTAAAGAACTGTCTCGCGGTGGTCCCCTGTCGGGTGCCGTCAAGAGGGTAGTCGGCTGGATTCCAGATGACGAGGCGTTCTTTACGGGATTCCGAGAAGCTTCCATTCCCAAGCAGGCGCAATCGCGTTATTTGCTGGCGAAGATTGAGAAGTCGCTGAGGGATGATGCGGGAATCCATGAAGAAGTGGTGCTGGGGAGCGGCAAGGTTCATGTTGAGAACATCTACCCGCTGAACCCTGAGGCCGGGTACAGGTTGGAAGACCATGATGCGTGGGTTAATCGCCTCGGTAATTTGACCCTGCTGACGGGTAGGCGTAACGCGACTGTGTCTAGCCGTCCCTTCCCGGAGAAGGATCACGTCTACGGTGCTTCGGCGCTCCTTGTTTCGTCACGCACTCAAGTGGATTCTCTGTGGGATGGTGGCACATCGAAATGGCGGACCGATGGGATCGTTGAACGGCAAGAGCGCCTTGCGCGCATTGCTCTCAATGTGTGGCCAAGCAAGTTGGGCGAGTAGAGGGCTAGGCCGCTGGGCTTCTGCGTCGGCTCACTCCAATACGCGGTGGTGTCAGGCCGGCAGTGCGCTGGTGCTCGACGAGTGTCCGTAGGGCCTGGTCGCGTTCGGCGGAGCGCGAGTGCTTGCCGGCCATTTCGGCTGCCAGGTGCTCGCGCCCTGAGCCCGGGCTACGAACCGCGTCACTACTCGTCTACGTTGTCCTCGTCGTCCATATGCCCTAGTTCCATACGTGCTGCCCGGATGAACAATTTTTCGTATTCGTCCTGCTGTGATCTCCACGATTCGATTTGTTTGGACATTTGAACCTGACCATTAAAGGCAACCCTCTCAAGGGCTTCTAGCTGACTTTGTGGTAGGGGGAAACTTTCAGGTAGCTGGTTGCGCGATGCGTGAACGCGATCCAAAGCTGTCAAGATTTCGGATGCCAGCCCGGCTGAGCCCTGTCGTGGATCCCCGTCAGGGGAACGTGTCACAACTTCCTGATATAGCTCTCGAAGAGAGTCTCGAAAGGTCTCCGCAGTTTCCCTCAGTGTGGAGTCCGATGGATTCGGTTCGCACAGGCGCCCCAGCGCGTACTCCGCCTCCTGCATCTCGACCTTTGACTCTAGGCATCCTGAGACAAGCTCGGTTATCAGGGAGAACTGGTAGCTCAGGTCCCGCATGAACGGGTCGGACTCAAGGTAGACAACGGCCTTTGCGTTCCGCAGCGAGATCATCGCTTGACGCAAGTCAGCTCTGTTCTGCGCATGGTTGGGGGTTGCCCCTTCGCTGATCCCGTACTCGTGCTGCATCCGGTCGGATGCGTCTCTGACCTGCGACGTGGCGACGAGGAAAGCGGCATAAGCATCTCGCTGGACGCCTCTCACCCACTGCTCTCGCGTGCTATTGGCCTGAGCCTGCACGGCATCCAGGGCAGCTCTGTAGGACGATTCCGCCTGAGCGATTCCTGCGCGCGCCGCCTCCTGAGCCGCAGCCACGCCCGCGATGCCCGTCTGTTCCGCTTGGGCAAGTGCCCCTTTTAACTGCCATCGTCCGACAAGTAGGGCGGCGGGAACTCCGATAGCGGCCGCACTTGCCGCAGCGATAGCGCTGATACCTGCAACGTCCATGGGGAGATCATGGCGTGAGACACGAACGCCGTGCAGCGGGTTCCGATGCGCCAGTCCGGATCAGGCTGGCGCGGCGCGGTACCCCGCGCGCTGAGCTTCTCGGTGCCCGCGTATGACGGCAACGCCTCCATAACTCAAGACAGGCGCCCTGGGGAGCGCGCGGTGCTGACGACATCAGGCGTCGCCAAGTGCTCCGGGGCGGGGCGGATTCCCCCACATGTCCCCCCGGAGACCTTCAGCCGTGGACTTCTCCAGGTCAGCCGTTCACGGACCGGTCCGCTGTAAATCTGCCGACCGAGCCACCTCGGGCGATCCCCGGCTACCGCGAGGAGTGGCGACCGTAGCCCAATGAGTGAGCGTGCGTGGACCCCTGCCTCGCGGGTCGAGGAGGGGGCTCCGCTGCGTCTACTTAGGTGCCTGGTGGTGGGTTCTCGGCATTCGCGCGGGATGTGGCTGCTGCTTCGTCGTCGCCGGCGCGAATGTAGGCGGTGGCGGACTGTTCCCACGCTTCCCGAACCCGGGGCGTTTCGGCGCCGGATGCGTTCAGGCTAGTGGCGAACTCGGCCCACGCCTCTCCGCTAAGCGCCCAGTCTTCTTCCTCGGCCAGCATCCCAACTGCTCTCTCCCCAGCTGCGATCGCCTCAGGGTATCGCTCGAGGTCTCGGCAAGCGGCACCAATGTTGTTCCAGGCGACGGCTTGGCCGTGAGCGTCGTTGGTCTGCTGGTGGAGGTCGAGGGCGGTTTGGTGGGCGGCGAGTGCTTCGGTGTGGCGCTTAAGGTCTCTGAGCGCGATGCCGAGGCCGTTCCAGGCGACGGCTTGGCCGTGAGCGTCGTTGGTCTGCTGGTGGAGGTCGAGGGCGGTTTGGTGGGCGGCGAGTGCTTCGGTGTGGCGCTTGAGCGCTCCGAGTGTGCTGCCGAGGCCGTTCCAGGCCATGGCTTGGCCGTGAGCGTCGTCGGTCTGCTGGCGGAGGTCGAGGGCGGTTTGGTGGGCGGCGAGTGCTTCGGTGTGGCGCTTAAGGTCTCTGAGTGCGGCGCCGAGGTTGCTCCAGGAGGCAGCTTGGCCGTTGGTGTTGTCGGTCTGCTGGTTGAGGGCGAGGGCGGTTTGGTGGGCGGCGAGTGCTTCGGTGTGGCGCTTGAGCGCTCCGAGTGAGATGCCGAGGCCGTTCCAGGCGACGGCTTGGCCGTGAGCGTCGTCGGTCTGCAGGTCGAGGTCGAGGGCGGTTTGGTGGGCGGCGAGTGCTTCGGTGTGGCGGTTGAGCGCTCCGAGTGCGCTGCCGAGGCCGTTCCAGGCGACGGCTTGGCCGTGAGCGTCGTCGGTCTGCAGGTGGAGGTCGAGGGCGGTTTGGTGGGCGGCGAGTGCTTCGGTGTGGCGCTTGAGGTCTCTGAGTGCGCTGCCGAAGTTGGCCAACGCGCCGGCTAGATTCAAAGTGTCACCGAGTGCCTGGCAAGCTTCGAGCGCATGAGCGCGGACGGTCAAGTGATCCTGAAGCCGCCGTCGCCATGGCAAGTAGTGGCCGAGGGCAAATCCGAGGTCCAGGGCCGTCTGCGTACGGGCGTGGGTGTGGATGGTGGCGAGGAGATTCTCACGTTCCGCGTCGAACCACGCCAGCGCCTGCTGGCGTCCGGCGAACAGAGCTGACGCTGCCCCGTAGGGCGGCTGAAGATGGGTATCAGCTGCTTCCGCGTGGCGGACGTAGTGGTCGGTCAGCCGGGTGCGGGCTTGTTCGTAACGGCGGCGGGGAACTCGGTCACGATCCATGGCGATGCGAGCCTGTTCCTGGGCGTGGACGCGCAGGAGATCGTGCATGGACCAGCGGTCGCGCGCCCGGCTGTTCTGGGTGAGCAGGCGTGCTCGGACGAGCTGTCGCAGCATCGGGGTGATCTTGTGCGCGGGCTGGCCGGTGAGGGCCGCGGCGGCAGGGGTGGAGATGTCCGGGCCGGGGTGGAGCCCAAGGAGACGATAGAGGTCAGCTTCCTGAGGGGAGAGCCTGGTGAGGCATTCATCGAAGACGGCACGCAGGTTGCGTTCGCCGTCGTCGAGACCGCCGAGACGGGTGCCGGCGTCGGTGAGCATCCGCACCCGCTCGGAAAGCGGTTCGTCAGGGTCGTCGGCGAGGATAGCGGCGGCGATCTGCAGCGCCAGAGGCAAATAGCCGCAGAGCGCGGCGAGTTCCTCCGCGGCTGCAGGCTCGTTCTCGACCCGCCGGTCGTCGGGGTTGGCAACTTCCAGCCGCTGGCGCAGCAGGTCGACGGAGGCATCCGGCTGGAGAGGGTGCAGATTGAACTGGCGGGCGCCGAGTCCGGGCAGGGCGTGCCGGGAGGTCACGAGCACTGCGTGGTGGCGGGCTGGCAGCAGCGGCCGGACCTGCTCCGAGGTCGAGGCGTTGTCCGCAAGGATCAGAACCCGCTGCCCCTCACGTGCATGGGCGTCGAGTTGGGACCGGTAGAGCCCCTCCCGCTCGTCCAGCGTGGGCGGGATGTGCTCCGCCGCGACGCCAAGGGCCCGCAGCAGCGCCTCTAGGGCGTCCTCCGGCGGGACAGGGGTCGCGTCGTAGCCGCGCAGGTTCACCACCTGCACACCCGTGAACCAGCCCTTGTCGAGTGCGGCATGCCCCACGGCATGAGCGAGGGTGGTCTTTCCCACGCCTGGCAGACCCGCCACCGACCCGAGAGCCGCACCCGAACCGGTCCCAGGGACGAGTATGGACAGGATCTTGGTGATCTCGTCCTCGCGGCCGGTGAACTCCTGCGGCAGTCCCGGTAGAGAGTTCAGCGCGGTCGGCACCGCCGCATACGCCTGAACGTTGATCTTCGTGTTCTGCGTCCCGCTGCCCAGAAGCTGACTGCGCTCGAACGATGCCCCCGCGAAACTGGTGCCGGTTCGTTGTTCCTGTCCGGGACGCTTGCCCTTCTTCCCGCCGCTCTTGCGCTTGCCGGATGTCTTCTTGGCCCCCATGTCTGCCGCCCGTTGCTACCGGTTGATCGTGTTGTTCTGCGTGCCGCTGCCGAGAACCTGGCTGTCGGTGAACGTCGCGTTGCTGAAGTCGTTGTGTGTGCTCTGCACCGGGGCCTGAGCCTGGGCCTGCTGGACCAGAGTCTGCAACTCGGCTGCCACCTGCTGACGCTCCTCGTCTGGAAGCTGCTCAAGAAGCATCTCCAGACGGGTCTGCCAGCGAGTTACCAGAACGGTCTGGACCCGTTCCGACTCCGTGCCGTCACCCGCCGACTCCAGCTCGGCCTGGGTCTGGTCGAGTCGCTCAAGCTCGGCCTGCTCCCGCCCTGCCTCGCCGCGACCGAGGATTCGAGCGACACCGCTGCGGATCCCGGCCCACGCGTCCGTCCCCGCCGCCTGCACGATCGCCCCGCCACCGGCCGCCGCCACCGCGATCAGTCCCTCGGCCAACACGACAACACCCCCACTCATCAACGGACAAGATGCCCAGCGTAGGACGAGACCCGGCACGTAATCAGCCGAAACATCAACCCCGCGCCCACCTGCCACGACGTCTGCAGCCGAGAAGGCACCAGCCGCGCGATCCGCACGATGGGGTGTCCTGGGGTCCACTGCGGAACGTAGGCGAGTGTGGTCTCAATCGTGGTCTCAAACCGCCTGTGATCCGGACGCGTCCCTCGGCGTCCGCAGAGCTGCGACTAGGGCTATGAGCAGGTTCGAAGCCCGTCTCCTGGACTTGCGCGGATGCCCCCAGACCAAGATCCGACAACTCGTAATGCGTAGGTCTCGGGTTCGAATCCCGAAGGCGGCTCTGTGGAAGCCCCAGGACTCACTCGCCGTGACCTGGGGCTTTTGCTTGTTCTGGTGTGGTGGCCCTCCGCGGGATGAAGATCGCGGAGGGCTTTTCTGTATGGCATTGCCCGGCGCCTCGCCGCAGGGCGGAGCGGGGCACGGTCGCGTGTGGTGGTCCCGGCCGCCGCCGGGCCGAAGGAAGACTCTTCGTTCAGGTCGTCACACTCCTGTGTCGGGATCCGTCAGGTCATCGAAGGCAGAGAGACAGAGCTGACGGAGGGAAAGGCATGACTATCCAGGCGCGCATACAGAACCCGGCCCAGCTGATTCCCGGCGTTACGCAGCCCGTGCTGGCGCTCCTCAAGGCCACTCGTGAGGGCGGTGTACCCGAGAGCACGCTCGAACTGGTGCACCTGCGGGCCAGTCAGATCAACGGGTGCAGTTACTGCGTCGACGCCGGTGTGCGCAGTGCGCGTAAGGGCGGGGAGCGCGACGACCGGCTGTTCGCCGTCGCCGCGTGGCGTGAGGCCCCGTACTTCACCGACGCCGAGCGGGCCGCGCTGGCCCTTGCCGAGTCGGCGACCCGGCTCGCCGACTCTCCGGACCCGGTGCCGGACGCCGTCTGGGACGAGGCTGCCCGTCACTACGACGAGCGCGGGCTCGCGGCGCTGACGCTCATGATCGGCGTCACCAATCTCTTCAACCGGTTCAGCGTGACCACGCGGCAGCCGGCGGGCGCGAGTTGGTAGCACGGGCTGCCGCGGTCCGTCTTGGCACGCTTCGTCATTGCGTGATTCCTGGCTCCGTCAGATGAGTTCAGCTGGGTGAGTTCAGGCGCGTGGGCTCAGGGTTCGGTCCGCGAGTTCTGACTCGGTTGGACGGCACGGCACGGCACGTCGCGGCCCGGTCCGGTTCGCTCGCCTCGGCTTGAGGTGGGTGGGCGGATCGGGCCTCGTCGTATCTTGCGGCGGTCGTAGAGTACGCGCCGCAGGCTCTCGCAGGATCGCGGCGTCGTTGAAACATCCCGTCCGCCTCACCGCATCTGAAAGGTGTGGGGCGATGAGGGGGAGGGCGCCTGATGAGGCGGTCCAAGGAGAGCGGGTTCCGGGAGTTCGCGGAGGCCCGGACAGGACACCTGTTCCGTTCGGCATGCCTGTTGACCAGCGGTGACACGCACTTCGCCGAGGATCTGGTGCAGGAGACGCTGGGGCGGATGTACGTGGTGTGGGGGCGGTCGTCACGGGTCGGGAACCCGGCGGCGTACGCCCAGACCGTGCTCATACGTGCCTTTCTCGCGCACCAGCGGCGGCGTTCCGCGCAGGAGCGGCCCAGCGACGAGCTTCCGGAGATCTCGGACATTCCGCCGGGCGATGCCTCGCTGCGGATCACTCTTCTCGACGCGTTGCGGCAGCTGCCGCCGAAGGATCGGGCGGTGATCGTGCTGCGGTACTGGGAGGACCGATCCGTGATGGAGACCGCGGAGATTCTGAACGTCAGCTCGGCGGCGGTGCGTACGCGCAGCACGCGGGCGCTGGCGCGGCTGCGGGAACAACTGGGCGGCAGTGTGGCCGAGTTCGCCGCGTAATGAGCTTGACCCGATTCGGTGTGAGGAGTGGTGGTTCGGTATGCCAGGAACAGACGAGGACCGTGACCAGGAAGCCTTCATGGGGGGCCTCGGGGAGGCCTTGCGGATAACCGGTGAGACGTTCAATGTCACGGGTGGGCCGCTGGTCGACGGTGGCATGGCGCGCGGCCGACGCAGGCTGCGGCGTCGGCGGGCGGCGACGGTCACCGGGAGCTTCGCCGCGCTCGCCGCGGTCGGATTCGGCGCGTCCTACGCAGCCGGGGCCTTCGGGGCCGAGGCCGGGCACGGCAGCCCGGTGGCCGCGCAGCCCGAGCCGGGCAGTACGACGCGGGGGAAGACGAGCACGCCGGGCGAGGGGCCGCAGTTCTCCGCCAGCCATCTGATCAAGACCCTCGAAGGGCTGCTGCCCGAAGGCAAGTTCAGCAGCGAGTCCGGCCGGGGTACGGAGGACGGGCTCGGGCCCCTCGCCTCGGTCGTCTTCGACGACGGCAAGGGCAAGGCGGCGATCGGCGTGAGTCTGGGCCGGGTCGACCCTGAGGGCACGGGGGTCGAGGAGCAGCTGGCCTGCCCCGAGAAGATCTACACGCCGTACGACTCCTGCTCGAGCAAGACGCTGGCCGACGGCTCCCGGCTACTGCTCCTGCAGGGTTACGAGTACCCGGACAAGCGCGCGGACACCAAGTGGTGGCACGCGTACGTGGTGACGCCGGAGGGCTACACCGTCGATGCCAGCGAATGGAACGCGCCGGCGGAGAAGGACGAACCCGTCTCCCGGGACGAACCGCCGCTCAGCACCGCACAGTTGAAAGCTCTGGTCACCTCCAAGGAGTGGCGTCCGATACTGCGGGCGCTGCCGAAGCCGCAGGACGAGCCCGTGCAGCAGCCGGTCCCGCAGGCCGCCAGCGGCGACAACATCCTCAAGAACCTCACCTCGCTGCTGCCGAAGAGTGCCAAGGTGACGACCCGCCAGGGCAACGACGGCTTCGCGTACGTCGTGGTGAACGACGGCAAGGGGGCGAGCCTCGTCCAGATCAATGTGCAGTCGAACATGTCGGATGTGGAGGGTGAGCTCTCCGGCTCCGGCGCGCAGACCCTGCCCGACGGCACAAAGGTCGTCACGCGTCAGGGGCCCGGCGACAAGGGTGTCCCGGGCGTGGTGATGTGGACCGTGGACACGATTCGCAAGGACGGGTTCCGCGTGGTGATATCGGCGTTCAACTCGGGCGCGCAGAACACCGCGGCCACGAGGACCACGCCCGCGCTGACCATGACACAGCTCAAGGCGATAGCCACGAGTGGGAAGTGGCGGGGGTAAGGCGCCGGGGACACGCTTTGCTCGGGGCTCGGGGCTCGGGGCTCGGGGCTCGGGGCTCGGGGCTCGGGGCTCGGGCCGGTGACCGGTGACCGGTGAGCAGTATGTGCTGAGCAGAGATTGGTGACCGGTGATGGTGACCGGCAATCGGCGGTCGTCGGCTGTGGGCTCTAGTGGGCCGTGAGCGGGTCTGTTGACGGACGTCACTTCGCGTCGGCGTAGCACTTCACCACTGCGGTGGTGAAAGGGAAGTGCACCGGGGTGTCGCCGAACGTGAGGTGGCCGGCCAGCTCTGCGGCCTCGCGGATCGCCGCTGTCACTGCTTCCGCTTCCTCTTCCGGGCAGTGCACGATCACCTCGTCGTGCTGGAAGAAGACCAGTTCCGCCGCCATCCCGGTGCAGGACTGGCGCAGGGCGGCGAGCATCAGGTCGGCCCAGTCGGCGGCGCTGCCCTGGACGACGAAGTTGCGGGCGAAGCGGCCGCGGGCGCGGGAGTTCGAGGAGGCGTAGCCGGGGGTGAACTCGGTTCCTCCCGAGGTCTGTTCGGGCATCGGGTCGTCCTGGGGGATGCCTGCTTCCTCCTGGTCGCCGGCGCCGGCGACCGGTGGGCAGGTGCGGCCGAGCCAGGTCCGCACGAGGCGGCCCTCCTCGCCCGCGCGGGCCGCGTCGTCGACGTAGGCGACGGCTTGCGGGAAGCGGCGGCGGAGGGCGGCGAGGTTCTTGAGTCCGTCACCTGACGTCTGGCCGTACACCGCGCCGAGCACCGCCAGTTTCGCCTTGGCGCGGTCGCCGGAGAAGGCCCGGTCGGAGACGGACTGGTAGAGGTCGGTCTCCCGCCCGGCGACCTCCATCAGGCCGGGGTCGCGGGAGATGGCGGCGAGGACTCGGGGTTCCATCTGGTCCGCGTCGGCGACGACGAGCCGCCAGCCCGGGTCGGCGACGACGGCACGCCGGATGACCTTGGGGATCTGGAGTGCGCCGCCGCCATTGGTGACCCAGCGACCCGAGACGGTGCCGCCCGGCAGGTACTCGGGTCGGAAACGGCCGTCGCGGACCCAGTCCTGGAGCCAGGACCAACCGTGTGCGGTGTAGATCCGGTACAGCTTCTTGTACTCGATCAGGGGCCGCACCGCGGGATGGTCGATCGACTCGATCTCCCAGCGGCGCGTGGACGTGATCTTCACGCCGGCCTGGGCGAACGCCTTCACCACGTCGGCGGGCAGATCGGGGCGTACGCGGCGGCCGAAGGCCTCGGACACCTCGTCGGCCAGTTCGGCGAGGCGACGCGGTTCGCCACCGCCCGCGTAGCGCTCGCCGAGCAGTTCGTGCAGTACGGAGCGGTGCACGTCGGCGCTCCAGGGGAGACCCGCCGCGTTCATCTCGGCCGCTACGAGCATGGCGGCGGACTCGGCGGCGGTGAGCAGCCGCATCCGGCCCGGGTGGGCGGTGGCGTCGTGGCGGCGCTGCTGATCGGCGTACACCTCTATGAGGTCTTCGAGGGGGACATGAACGGGTTGGGGTTCGAAGAGGGAGGACTGGGAGCCGGGGGTCGCGGCGCGTTGCGGGGGGTCCGGGGGGACGGCCGTCCCGCGGATTCTGGCCAGGGCGGCGGCCGCGGAGCGGGGGTCCCCGAAGCGGCCGGCGTGACCGAGGAGGAGGGTCTCGGCGTCCTCGATGTCGTAGCAGCGCGGCACGCGGAGGCCCGCGGCGAGCAGGCTGGGGTAGACGGCCGCTGTCGATCGCCAGATCCAGCGTGTGACGTCAGGACGGGAGCGGACCGCTTCCGCGAGGCTGGGCTCCTGGCGGACCGGGGCGGCGGGTGTGCCGTCGGCACCGAGCGGCGCGAGCTGGGCTCCGCCGTCCTCGGTGGCCGCGATGGCCCACTTCTCGGTCATGCCGGTGAGTCTTGCACCCGGCACTGACAGCGCCGGGGGCGTCGGGAGCACGCTCGGGCCTGGGTGCGGGCCTGGGTGTGGGTCTGGGTGTGGGTCAGCTGTCGCCGCCCTCGTCGATCAGGCGGCGGACCTCCCGGTCGATCAGGCCGAGACGGGCCTCCGCGACGAGGGGGACGGTTCTGCGTTGCCGGCGGGCCTCGTGGAGGTCGATGTCGACTGTCACCAGTGCCGGTTCCCACTTGGGGGCCTGGGCCACGACCGTCCCGCGTGGGTCGACCACGCGCGAGCCGCCCCAGAAGGAGGCGCCGTGTTCGTTGCCGACGCGGTTCACGAAGACGACCCAGCACTGGAGCATCTTCGCGGTGTAGGCGAGGAGCGTGTCCCAGTACAGGCCCGTGTCCATGGCCTCCGGGTCGAGTGTCGCCGCGCTGTTCGCGGGGACGATGACGACCTCCGCGCCGTCCTGCACGGCGAGCCACGGCAGGACCGGCTGCCAGGCGTCGTTGCACACGAGGGTCGCCGCGCGGCCGTGCCCGTGCGGCAGGTCGTACGCGCGCAGATGCTGGCCGGGGCTGACGTGCTTGCGCTCTTCCCAGGCCAGGTAGTTCGGCAGGTACAACTTGCGGTGGGAGTGGAGGAGTTGGCCATTCGTGTAGTAGGCGGAGGTGTTGTAGGCGCGCAGGCTGGTGTGTTCGTGCAGGCCGATCACGACGTCCGCGCCGAGCGTCGAGATTGCGGCCAGTCGCGGGTCCGTCACCGGGAGGGAGGCGTCCTGGTGCAGGGCGCCGAGGTGATAGCCGTGCAGGCTCAGTTCGGGGAACACGACGAGGTCGGCGCCCTGGGCCGCCGCCTGCTCGGTCTGCTCCTGGGCGACGGCCAGATTCGCGTCCACGTCGCCGAGCACACAGTCGGTCTGCGCAAGCGCCACTCTCATCCTCCGAGCGTCGCAGCGTCCGGCGGAGTCGGCATCCGCAGCGACGCGCGGTGGCCCGGTTGGCGGAGGCAGGGTCCCCGTGGGGCGGCTGGGGCGGGTGCGCCGGTCGGGCAGCCGGGAGGCCTCACCCCATCAGGGCCACCGTTGTCGCCGGGGCCACCAGTGTCACCGGGACCATCAGTGTCGCCGCGACCGCCAGTGTCGCCGGGGTCACCGAGGCCGCTTGGCCCGCCTGGGCCGCCAGCACCATTTGGCCCACCACGACCATTTGGCCCACCACGACCATTTGGCCCACCACGACCACTTGGCCCACCAGGACCACTTGGCCCACCAGGACTGCTTGGACCACAGGGAGCGCCGCCGGTCGTGTCACCCCACCAGAAGCACCAGCTTGCCCCGCACGTGGCCCGACTCGCTCAGGGTCTGTGCCTTGGCCGCGTCGCGGAGGGGGAACGTGTCGGCGATCGAGATGTGGAGCTTGCCGTTCGCGGCGAGTGCGGCCTGGTGGGTGAGGCCCTCGCGGGCCTTGGCGCGGTCGCTGCCGCCGGACGCGAAGGCCACGTTGTATTTGGCCGCGTCGGGGTCGGCGATGGTGACGACCCGGTCCGGCGTGCCGCCGCGCAGTTCGACCGAGTCCGCCAGCGCGCCCTTGCCCGCCGCGTCGAACACCGCGTCCACTCCCTGTGGGGCCACCGCGCGCACCCGTTCCACAAGCCCGTCCCCGTACGCGACGGGGACGGCGCCGATGGAGCGCAGGTACTCGTGGTTGGCGGGGGAGGCCGTGCCGATCACCGTCGCGCCGAGTGCCACGGCCAGCTGTACGCCCATGGAGCCGACGGCGCCCGCGGCGCCGTGGATCAGCAGCGTCTCGCCGCTGCGTACGCCGAGCAGGGCGAGTACGCGCTGGGCCGTCTCGCCGGCGATGGGGAGGGCCGCCGCCTCGGCGGGTTCGAGCCCGGTGGGCCGTGGGGCGACGGCGGAGGCCTGGGCCAGGGCATAGGCCGCGTAGGCGCCGGTCTCGGTCCAGCCGAGGACTTCGTCGCCGATGGAGAGGCCGGTGACGCCCTCGCCGACCTCGTCGACGGTCCCGGCGAACTCGTTGCCGGGTACGGCAGGCAGGGCGGTGGGGAAGACCTGCTCCATCCAGCCGTTTCTGATCTTGTACTCGATGGGGTTGACCCCGACGGCGGCGACCTTCACCCGGACCTGGCCGGGTCCCGCGTGCGGCTCCGCGAGGTCGTCCTTGAAGCGCAGTACCTCGGGTCCGCCGAACTCCTCGAAAACGATGGCTTCCATGCCGGTGCCTGCCTCTCGTTCTCCTACGTTCTCCAGCGTTACGTTCTCCAGAGTCGATCGTCGCCGGGGGAGGGCTGCCCCGCCCTTCGAACAGTTCGGCCTGCCCGAAAGGCCACCCGCCCGAGGCGGTCACCACCCGCCCGAGGCGGTCACCACCCGCCCCCAGTCGCACCCGCGCCCTCTCACCCCGTCCCTCACCCACCCACACGATTCCGGCGCCCCCATCCCGCGCCGAGTACCCCCGCCCCCACAGCGACCACCGCGCACACGCCCACGGCCGAACCGACGACGCCCCACGGCATCACGACCCCCGCCTCAAGCCCCGCTCTCGCCCCCGCCCCCGCGCCAGACTCCGGCGAGAGGAGGCCGAGGGCGGCCGCGAGTCCGCCCAGGTTGAGCGCGGTGACGGCCAGTCCGAGGGCCGTGCCCGCCGTGACCGCGACCAGCGCCTCGCCGGCGAGCATCCACCTGACCTGCGCCCGGGTGGCCCCCGCCCGACGCAGGGCGCGCAGTTCCCCGTCGCGTACGGATGCGGCCATCAACTGTGTTCCGGCGAGCGAGATCGCCGTATAGGTGAGGGCGATGCCCAGGAGCAGCAACATCCCTTGCCGGGTCTGGGGTTTGACCCTGGGGTGGGTGGCGTCGAGCCAGGCGGCTGCGGTGCGTACGCGCACGTCGTGCCCGGACGTGGCCGCTCGCAGCGCGTCCGTCACCGTCGCGGGCGAGGCGTCCGGTGTCAGGCGTACGTCGATCCGGTCGACCGGCGCCGCGCCGGCGTTGGCCATGGTGACGTACGCGCCGTTGTCGCCGGTGCCGCGCGCCAGGACGGCCGCGATCCGGAGTGTGGTGCGGCGGCCGTCGCCGAGCCAGACGGTCAGACGGTCGCCGACGCGGTGGTGTTCCCACTCCTCGTTGACGACGATGGAGCGGTCGTCGAGGTGGCGTAGGTCGCCGGAGACGACGGGGAGCCGGCTGGTCGCGGCGAGGGCCGCGGGGTCGCTCACGGCTCGCGCCTCGGAGCGGACGAGGCTGGTGCCCTCCTCCCGTACGAAGACCGCGGTGGAGGCGGACGGAGACACGGTCGCCACACCTGGCACCGGCCGCCGGGTGAGACTCAAGTGGTGGCCCGTGGCGATGAGTTGGGCGTTGGACTGCTCGTTCGCCTCCTGTGACTTCGCCGCGCTCACCGACTCCGCCGAGCCCATCAGGGAGCCCGCGAGTGCCACTGTCACCAGTACGGGTGCGGCGACCGCGGCCGTGCGTCGGACGGAGGCGGCGGCGTTCTCGCGGACGAGGAGACCGATGGCTCCCGGCAGCCGGATCAGCCGCAGCACCGGGCGGACAAGGAGCGGGGCGAGTGCGGCCGCCGCGGTGATGAGGATCATCGGCTGGGTGGTGTACGTCTTGCGCTTCAGGAGAGCCGACGGGTCGGTCCAGAGGGTGTGGACCGTCAGGCCGAGTCCCAGGGCGAGGAGCGCCGCGCCGACGATCCGGCGGCTCCACGGCATGGCGTCCGTGTCCACGTCGGCGTCCCGCAGCGCTTCCATCGGGCCGATCCGTCCGGCGCGCCGCGACGCGGCCCATGCTCCCGCGACCGCCACGAACAGGCCGGTCCAGAAGGCGAGTTGAAACGGCCATGAGGTCCAGTAGGACCAAGAGCCCCAGGAGGTCCAGGAGGTCCAGGACGTCCCAGAGGTCGACTGTGGTGTGCCGGTGCCGCTCACCGTGAACCACGGGGGCGCGATGCCGTTGTCGATCAGCGCCCGGGCGAGCAGTGGAGCGCCCCAGGAGCCGAGGACACAGCCCGTGGCGCTCGCCGCGACCCCCACGGCGAGGGCCTCGGTGAAGAGCTGACGTCGTACGCGTCCCGGAGTGGCGCCCGCGAGCCGCAGCAGCCCGAACTCCCGCCTGCGCAGGGCGACCACGAACGCGAACGTCGACGCCGTGACGAAGACGGCGACGAACGCGGAGACTCCGCCGGCCGTGCCCAGCATCGCCCGCACCGCGACGACCGCCTGCACGTCGCGCTCCGCGCCCGGGTCGGCCAGGCGCCGTGCGGCGCCGGTCAGGACCTGCGCCCGGTCGCCGACCAGCTCGCGTACGGCGGCGGCCGAGGCGTCGACGCCGACCGCGTCCGGCGCGAGATGATCACGGTGGACGGTGCCCAGCTCGGTCAGCTCGCGCAGCAGTTCTTTGTCCACAGGCTGTGGATGGGGAATCCTTTTCGAGTCGTGAGCGCGGTGCGGGCCACGGTCGACCTCGACAGTCAGGGTGTCGTGTGGCATGACCACGACGGGTTGTGCGGCGAACCGCTGAGGCTTGCCCACAGGCGGGTCGGCGGCCGCCGCGAGCCCCAGCCCCATGCTCGCGACCAGGGCCACCCCGAGCGCGACGGCGACGAACGCCCCCGCGAAGAGATGCCGGCGCGTCCGCAGGTTTGCCCAGGCGCAGGTGAGGGTGGTCAGCATGCGCCGACCCCCTTGCCGGGCGCGTCGCCGCCGCCGGCCAGGGTGCGAGCGGCGGCGGACATGTCACCCGCACCCACGCTCGTACCCGCACCTACGCTCGTACCTGCACCCCCACCCGCTTCCGAACCCCTAGAACCTCCCGAGCCCTCCGGGCCTCCCGAGCCCCCTGAGCCTCCCGAACCCCCCTCAAGCCCCGTCATCCGGGCCGCGACCGTCTCCGCGTCCGGTGTCAGGAGCTCGTCCACGACCCTCCCGTCGACCAGGAACACCACCCGGTCCGCGCGGGCCGCGGCCACCGGGTCGTGCGTCACCATCACCGTCGTCTGACCCTCTCGGTCGACCAACTCCCTCAGCAGAGTGAGGACTTGGCGGCCGGTCGTCGTGTCGAGGGCGCCCGTCGGCTCGTCGCCGAAGAGGACGGCCGGCCGGGTGATCAGGGCGCGGGCCAGGGCCACCCGCTGCTGCTGGCCGCCGGACAGCTGTGAAGGGCGATGCCCCGCGCGCTCGGCGAGGCCTACGCGGCCCAGCGCCTCGCGCACCTCCGCGCGCGAGGGTCGCCGGCCGGCGAGCCGCAGGGGGAGCGCCACGTTCTGTGCGGCAGTGAGCGACGGCAGCAGGTTGAAGGACTGGAACACGAAACCGATCCGGTCCCGGCGCAGGAGGGTGAGCGCCCGTTCGCCGAGTCCGGTGAGGTCGGTCCCGGCGACGGTGACGGTGCCCGACGTCGGACGGTCCAGGCCCGCGGCGCACTGGAGCAACGTCGACTTCCCGGACCCGGAGGGGCCCATCACGGCGGTGAAGGTCCCGGCGAGGAAGTCGAGGTCGACCCCGTCGAGGGCGGTGACGCCGCGGTACTCGCGACGTACGGCGGTGAGCCGCACAGCAGGTGTGGTCATGCCTCAACCCAACCGCCGCGACGCCCCGCGAACACGACCACTGGGGGGCGTTCCGGGGGTATGGCCAGCCCTACCCCTCCGTTTCCGCCTGAGACCATGGAAGAGAAGACACGGCAGACCGCGCGGCAACCCCCGCGCCGGGCGGCATGGCAGCCGCGCGGCAATCCCCGCACCGGGCGGCATGGCAAGCCGCACGGCGGACCGCGCGGCAGACCAGACAGGCAAGGAGGCGGCGCCCCCGCATGACGGAACGTACGACGCGGACCACGGTCGAGCAGGCCTTCGCCGCCGCCCTGTACGGGGAGGGTGCGGAGGCCGGGCTCGACACGGGCGCGTCCTTGCTCGCCGCCGCCCCGTCCGCCGACACCGAACTCGCCTTGCGGGGGCAGGAGTTCATACGCCGGGCCTGGGAGCGCGGCTGGCAGCCCGCCGACGTCATGCGCATCGTCGTACGCGACCTCGAAGAGGTACCGCACGGACACATCGCGGCCCGCCTGATCCGAGCCGAGACCGCGCGTTACGAGTACCTGCCCCCGCGCTGGGACGCACAGCTCACCGACCTGCCACAGGGCACGCATGCTGGTGGGGGTCCGCGTCTGGACCGCTTCTCGTACGCGACCGCCGTCCTGGAGCTGTACCGCCTGCTCCTGCGGCTCCCGCCGATCGAGGCCGTGGGGCCCGTGCCGGGCGAGTCCGTGGCGCGGCCCGTCGCGGGGGAGCCGCGCGAGCTCGCCCGGATCCGCGCGCTGCTCGCCAAGGCCGAGGCGACCGCCTACCCGCCGGAGGCCGAGGCGCTGGCGGCGAAGGCGCAGGAGCTGATGACCAGGCACAGCGTCGACGCGGCGCTTCTCGCGGCCCGGACGCACGCGAAGGACACGCCTGTCGCGTGCCGGATCGGCGTGGACGCCCCGTACGAGACGGCGAAGGCGGCCCTCCTGGACGCGGTCGCGTCGGCGAACCGCTGCCGCGCGGTGTGGAACAGCGGCTTCGGCTTCTCCACGGTCGTCGGCTTCGAGTCCGACCTGGAGGCGGTGGAGCTGCTTCATACCTCGCTGCTGGTGCAGGGCACGGCGGCGATGACGCGGGCCGAGGCCGAGCAGCGCGCTGGGGGACGTAAGCGGACCAAGACGTTCAGGCAGGCGTTCCTCGCCGCGTACGCGCACCGCATAGGCGACCGGCTCGCGGCGGTGGCGGAGGAGGTGACCGGCCGGAGCCAGGAGGGCGGGCTGCTGCCGGTCCTGGCGGCGCGCGATGTCGCGGTGGCCGGCCGGACCGACGACATGTTCCCGCAGACCGTGACGACCCGGGTCCGGGGCGTCAGCGACGGCGCCGGCTGGGCGGAGGGCGTGGCGGCCGCCGACCGCGCCCGCGTCTCGGACCGCGCCGAGGTACGCGGCGGCGGCACACCCCGGTGAGCTGAACCGCGCCCGCCCCACGGACCGTGCCGGCGATTACGCCACGGACCGGGCCCCCGTTGCGGAACGCGCCCGCCCCACGGACTCCGCCCCCGTTGTGGAACGCGCCCGCCCCACGGACTCCGCCCCCGTTGCGGAATGCGCGCCGACGGCACACCCCGGTGAGCCGAACCGCCACCCCGACCCATATGTCTGACTCGCCCGTATCCTGACGGAGTGAGTTGGTTCCGGGCGCTGAAGGACACCACCCGCTCGGGCCTGAGTGTCGAGCGGAAACGCCTGGAACCCCTGGTCGCGCTGCGTGGCGCCGCCGGTCTGGCCATCGTGATCACGGTCAGCCTCACGTTCTTCGGTCCGGCGGTCGCGGCGAGCTCCGCGTTCGGTGCCTTCCAGGCGGCGATCGCCACGTTCCAGCGCAGCTGGCGCCCCCGCCCCGAGCTGGCCGTGGCGTCCGGCGCGAGCCTCGGCGTCTCGACGTTCCTCGGCTACCTCACCGGCGGCCACCTCGTCCTCTTCCTCGCACTCCTGGTCCTGTGGACGTTCCTGGCGGGCCTGTCCTGGGCGGCGGGCCCGACGATCGGGATCATCGCGTCGTCGAACGTCGCGATGATGCTGGTCACGATCACCCTGCCGACGTCGGTCGCGAACGCCGCCGGGCACGCCGCGATGATGGTCTTCGGCGGTCTCGTCCAGGCCGCCCTCGTGATCCTCTTCCCGGTACGCAGATGGGGCGCGCACCGCGACGCCCTCGCCGACGCGCTCGCCGCGGAGGCCGACTACGCGCGCCGGCTGCGCCACGACCCCGTCGCCCCGTTCGACGGCGAACCGCTGATGCTGGCGCGCAACGCCGCCGCGCTCACCCCGCGCCAGGCCCGCACCCGCCCGGCCCAGCTGCGCGGCGCCCGCGGCATCGCCGAACGCATCCGCCCGGTCCTCGCCTCGCTCGCGGACCCGGCGGTCGGCGTCCCGGACGAGGGGCCCGAACGCGAGCGCGTCCTGGAACTCCTGGGCGCGGCGGGCTCGATCCTGGACGCGGCGGCGCGGGCGATCCGCCACGGCGCGCCGGTCAAGGTGCCCCCGGCGGCGGTCGCCACGTTCAAGACCCCCGACACGGGGGCGATCCTCTCCGGCCCGGCGAAGCGAGCGGCGGCGCGCCTCGGCTCGCTCCTGAAGGACGTACTGGAGACCGCGGGCGCGCGGACGGACACCCAGCACCCCGAGCCCCGCAACGAGAACGCCCAGCTCAGCCGCCCCACCTTCGTCCGGCTGCTGCCCATCGCGGCGGGAGCGATGCGCAGGGAGCTGTACCGCGGGTCGCCGATTCTCAGGCACGCCATCCGGGTGTCGGCCGTCGCGGCGGTCGGCTACCTCATCGGCACCGCTCTCCCCTTCGGCCACGGTTACTGGGCGCCGATGGCCGCCGTCATGGTCATGCGCCCCGACTTCTCGCAGACGTACTCGCGCGCGGTGGCCCGTTTCGGCGGCACGCTCATCGGGGTCGCCCTCGCCACCGGGCTCGTCCAGGTCGCCCACCCGGACACCGGGCTCTCCGCGACGCTCGCCGTGATCTGCGCGGGCCTGATGTACCTCGTGATGCGTACGGGCCAGCTCGCCGCGCAGGCCTGCGTCGCCGCGTACGTCGTGTTCCTGCTCGGCATGGGCGGCGAGGCGTGGGACCAGACGGTCCCCGAGCGGGTCGTGCTCACGCTCGTCGGCGGTCTCCTCGCGATGCTGGCGTACGCGGTGTACCCGGCCTGGGAGACGCCCCGGCTGCGCACGCGGCTCGCGGACTGGCTGCTCGCCCTCGGCCGGTACGGCGCCGCGGTGATCGGCCGCTACGCGGAGCCCGGCGGCGGGGACCTGCCCGATGTGCGCGAGTCGCTGCTCGTGGCACGCGCGGCCGAACTCGCCTGGCAGGACGCCGCGTCCAGGGCGCGGACCGAACCGGTGCGCCACCGCGGCCTCTCCCGCGCCGCGGCCGACGACGCCGAACACGCCCTGCGGCACATCGGCCGGGTCGAGATGCTGATGGAGGCGCACCTGCCGGAACGGGACGCGACCCCGGTCCCGGCGGCCGCCCGCCTCGCGAAGGCACTGCGCACCGCCACGGAGGACGGCGCGCGTGCGGTGCGCGAACGCCGGGTGCCGCGCTGGCAGGCGGTACGGGACGCTCTCGCGGACTGGGACGGCGAGGGCGTACCGGACCGGGTCGTACGCAGAGGCGCGGGCCTGCTCCTGGAGGCGCTGGAGGATCTCTCGGACGCGCTCGACACCGACGTCCCCCCGATCACCCTGAAGCCGGACGAGCCGCCCGCTCCGGACGAGCCGTCCGCTCCGGACGAGCGAAAGCCCGACAACTCGCCCGACCTCGACGATCAGAAACCCACCGCACCGCCCGCCCCCGACGCCCGGAAACCCGAAGGGCCGCCGGGTCCGGAGGATCGAGCGGCCCAATGACGGTGAGCAGCGACGAGGAAAAGCGACGAGAAAACCGACAGAGTCGCCCGAGCCGACAGAGCCGCCCGAGTCGCCCGAGTCCCCCGAGTCAGCCCCGCGTCAGGATTTGGGCAGCCCCATCGTCGGGAACCCCGACGGCAGCTTCCCGTTGTCCGTCTTGCGGAACGTGTCGTCCCCGAAGCCTTCCCACGACACCTTCAGGGTCGTGGCGTCGACGGACTTGACCTGCCCCATGTTCCGGTCGGTGTTCCCGTCGGCGCACTTCAGGGTGAACATCTGCATGCCCATCTCGTCGCCGGCGGTCCCGCTGCACACGTGCTCGCCGACGAGGGCCACCTTCTTGCCGCTGATGAGCAGGGCGACGCTCTTGCCCTGGGACGTGGTGACCCAACTCCCCTGAAGGCTGCCGGACGTCCCACCGGAACCGGAACCGGACCCACCCGTGTCGGCCCCCGTGGACGCCGAGGCCTGCGGCGTCTCCGTGGGCTTGCCGCCATCGCCCCCGTTGCCACTGTCGCTGCTGCATCCGGTGATCACGAGCGCCGCGGCAACTCCCGCCGCGGCGGCACCGATCCGTACGCGCTTGAGCACAAGATCCCCCTACGTTGCGGATGTGACTGCCGGTACGTGGCCCGGCCCGCAGCAAGCTACCAGCCGCCCCTCACGTCACCGGGAAGACTTCCGCAGTCCGGGCAGGAAGCCCGCGTGCGCCTGCTCGCGCAGGTTCACCCTGGAGAGACCGAAGACGCGCAGGTACCCGCGCGGCCGGCCGTCGACATTGTCGTGGTTGCGCACGCGCGTGGCGCTCGCGTCCCTCGGCTGACGTGCCGATTCCCTTTGTGCGGCGGCACGTTCGGGCTCGGTGGACGACAGCCGGCGGACGATCTCGTTGAGCTCGGCCCGGCGCGCGGCGCAGCGCACGACGACCCTCCGGCGCCTCTCATTCTTCGCGATCTTGCTCTTCCTGGCCATCAGATCCTCACTCCACGGGCACGAATCCTGGCGACGGCGGCCTCGACGCCGATCGCGTCGACGGTCCTGATCGCCCTGGCGCTCAGCCGCAGCCGTACGTGCCGGCCCTCGCTCGGCAGCCAGTAGCGCTTGCGCTGGACGTTGGGGTCGAAGCGGCGTGACGTGCGCCGGTGGGAGTGGGAGATGCGGTTGCCGAAGCCGGGGGCGGCCCCGGTCAGCATGCAGTGCGCGGACATGACGACGTACCTCTCTCGATGGCTGTGGCTGTGGCTGTGGCTGTGGCTGTGGCCCGTGACCCGGAGCTGTGACCCGGATCATTTTGGAAACGGGATTCATTTTCATATACTAGCCACATGGCACGCAACGAACTCCGCCCAGTGATCAAGCTCAGGTCCACCGCGGGTACGGGCTACACCTACGTCACCCGCAAGAACCGCCGTAACGACCCCGACCGCGTGACCCTGCGCAAGTACGACCCGGTCGCAGGCCACCACGTCGACTTCCGAGAGGAGCGCTGAGCCCCGTGCGCAAGGACATCCACCCCGCCTACGGCCCGGTCGTCTTCCGTGACCGTGCCGCGAACCACGCCTTCCTGACCTGCTCGACCGCCACCAGTGACAAGACCGTCGAGTGGGAGGACGGCCACACCTACCCCGTCATCGACGTCGAGATCTCGAACGTGAGCCACCCCTTCTACACGGGCAACGCGCGCGTCCTCGACACCGCCGGGCGTGTGGAGCGCTTCGAGCGGCGCTTCGGGAAGCAGCGCGACCGCTGACCCGGCTGCCCACAGAGATCGGCGGCGGCCCGCACGCGCAAGCGTGCCTGGCCGCCGCCGAGGAACGGCTCGCCACGGACCCGTGGGGGTCCGAACGCGAGCGGGGGCGTCAGAACGGGAACTGGCTCCGGCCGTGCTGCACGGAGATCCACTTCTGCGTGGTGAACGCCTCGACGGTCGCCTCACCGTTCAGCCGGCCGAGCCCGGACCGCTTCTCGCCGCCGAACGCGACGAGCGGCTCGTCGTGCACCGTCCCGTCGTTGACGTGGATCATCCCGGTGTCGATGCGCCGCGCGAACGCGACGCCCCGCTCCACGTCCCGCGTGTGCACGGCTCCGCTCAGCCCGTAAGGGGTGTCGTTCGCGACGGCCACCGCCTCCTCGTCCCCGTCGAAGGGGATGAGGAGCGCGACCGGACCGAAGATCTCCTGCCGCAGCACCGGGGAGTCGGCCGGCAGGCCCGTCAGGACGCTCGGCTCGACCAGATTGCCGACGGTCTTGCCGTGCAGCAGCGCGGTCGCACCCTCGGCGAGCGCCTGGTCGACGACGCCCGAAACGGCTTCCGCCTGATTGGAGTTGATGACCGGACCGATGACGGTCGACGGGTCGCGGGGGTCGCCCACCTTGAGGGACCTGACCTTGGCGACGAACTTCTCGGTGAACTCCTTCTCCACCTTGCGGTCCACCAGGATCCGGTTGGCGGCCATGCAGACCTGGCCCTGGTGCACGTACCGGCTGAAGACCGCCGCGTCGACGGCGTAGTCGACGTCCGCGTCGTCGAGCACGGTCAGTGCGCTGTTGCCGCCCAGCTCCAGGACGGCGTGCTTGAACTGCGAGGCGCACACCGTCGCGACGTGCTGGCCCACCGCGTCGGAGCCGGTGAAGGAGATGACCTTCGGCACGGGGTGGGTGAGGAGCGCGTCGCCTATCTCGGCGATGTCGGTGATGACGACGTTGAGCAGACCGGCCGGCAGGCCCGCGTCCTCGAAGATCTTCGCGACCAGGGAACCACCGCAGATCGGAGTGTTCTGGTGCGGCTTGAGGACCACGCCGTTGCCGAGGGCCAGCGCGGGCGCGACCGACTTCAGCGACAGCAGGAACGGGAAGTTGAAGGGGCTGATGACGCCCACGACGCCGACGGGAACGCGGTAGACCCGGTTCTCCTTGCCGTCGACGGGCGACGGGATGACCCGCCCCTGCGGGCGCAGCGCCAGCTGGATCGCCTCGCGCAGGAACTCCTTGGCGAGATGCAGCTCGAACCCGGCCTTCAGCCGCGTACCGCCGAGCTCGTCGACGATCGCGTCGGATATCTCGCCCTCGCGCTCCTCGACCAGGCGCAGCGCCCGCTCGAAGACCAGGCGTCGCGTGTACGCGTTGGTGTCCGCCCAGCTCTTCTGCGCCCGCTCCGCCGCCCGGTAGGCCTCGTCGACCTCGTCGGCCGACGCCACGGTGATGGAGGCCAGCTTCTCGCCGTTGTACGGGTTGAAGTCGATGATGTCCCACGCCCCGCGGCCGGGACGCCATGAACCGTCGATGTATTGCTGGGCCAGTTCGGTGAAGTAGGACATGAGATCCCTTGCTGCTGCCGGCAGACACCTAATGGATCGTCATCTTACGTCTGTACCAGTCGAGTTGTGGCCTGGTTGAGACGCCCGGCCGATCGCCGTCGATCGGGAACAGGGCCGGAAGGATCGGTTCTCGGCCAGCCTTGGGCAGTGGCCGTTAACCGGCGGGCACTGACCGGTGGGCACTGACCGGCGGGTGTTGACCAGCAGCTGTTGGTCGGCGGGTGTTGGTTAGCAGGACTGGTCAACAGGGCTGGTCAGCAGGGCTGGTCAGGCGGCCTTCGCCAGCAGGCCTCGGATGATGTCCACGCTCTCCGCGGGCGTCGGGCACTCCGCCTGAAGCTGCTCCATCGCCCGCGCGTACTGCGTGACGTCCTCGCGCTTGTCGAGGTACAGGGCGCTGGTGAGCTGCTCCATGTAGACGATGTCCGAGAGGTCGGACTCCGGGAAGCTGAGCATCGCGAAGGCGCCGGTCTCACCCGAGTGGCCACCGAAGCCGAACGGCATGACCTGAAGCGTGACGTTGGGCCGCTCGGAGATGTCGATCAGATGCTGGAGCTGACCCTGCATCACCTTCGGTCCACCGTACGGGCGTTGCAGTGCGGCCTCGTCGAGCACCACGTGGAACTCGGGGGCGTGCTCGGAGACGAGGAGCTTCTGCCGCTCGAGGCGCAGCGCCACACGACGGTCGATGTCCGCCTTCGGTGCGTCCTTCATGCCCCGGGCGACGACCGCATGCGCGTACCCCTCGGTCTGCAGCAGCCCGTGCACGAACTGCACCTCGTACGCGCGGATGAGCGACGCGGCGCCCTCCAGGCCTACATAGGTGGGGAACCAGCCGGGCAGGACGTCCGAGTACGTGTGCCACCAGCCCGCGACGTTGGCCTCCTTGACGAGGGAGAGGAGCGCGCCGCGCTCCGCCTCGTCGGCGACTCCGTACAGGGTCAGCAGGTCCTCGACGTCCCTGGCCTTGAAGCTCACCCGTCCCAACTCCATGCGGCTGATCTTCGATTCGGATGCGCGGATCGAGTAGCCGGCCGCTTCCCGGGTGATGCCACGTGATTCGCGCAGGCGCCTCAGTTGCGAGCCCAGCAGGATGCGTCGCACCACCGAGCCGCTCGACTCTCCCGCACTCACGTCGCTCCACCCTCCCGATCGCTCCAGCAGCCGAAGTCTGCCATTAAAACGCTCCGGCCCGTACTCGTTCGGTTACAGAAACAGAAAGGTTGCGAAAGGTCTCCACAAGAAGTCGTGGGAAGAAATGAGCAACAAGTGGTACGTCAGGGGACAGGCCGGGCGCGTGCACGTGCATCTGCCCTTGCATCTGCTGTACGCATTCGGAACGATGGCCCACGCACCACCGCTCCACTCGCTATGTACCGCGAATCCCGGGAGTGCCTCGGATGGGGACGAATGGACCGGCCATGCTCGAGCCGTTAAGGCAGGGGCTTCCGCCACTCGACCCTTCAGCCGTCTCCAGCTCCGCCTCCTGCGCGCTTCCCGCACGGTACGAAGCGGTGGGCAGCGCCCGTAATTTCACGCGCGGGACGCTCGACGGCTGGGACGTGGCGGAGAGATTCGACGACGTCTGTCTCGTGGTCTCCGAACTCGTCACCAACGCTCTGCGGCACGCACTGCCCTCGGACACCCCGCGTGCGCAGGACCCGCCGGTGCGGCTGCATCTGATGCGCTGGACCTCACGCCTGGTGTGCGCGGTGCGCGATCCCAGCGACGAGAGCCCCGTCGCCCGTGAGGCGGAGGACGACTTCAACGCCGAATCGGGCCGTGGCCTGTTCCTGGTCGACTCGTTCAGCGACAGCTGGGGCTGGCATCCGCTGGCCGGCACGCTGAACGGGAAAGTGGTGTGGGCGCTGTTCCGGCTGTGAGAGCCGACAACTGGCCGACGCCATTGGAGAGTTGGTGACTGGCGACTGACGCTGGTGACGGATGGCTGACGATTTACGGCCGCGGACCGTTATCTGCCATCTGCCACCTGCCATCTGCCACCTGCCACCTGCCACCTGCCACCTGGCGATGGTCAGATGACAGTTATCGTCATCTGTCATCTGTCATCTGCCAGTTGTCACTCGTCAGTTGTCATCCGTCAGGTTCACCTGGCGACTGTCACGGGTTTCATCCGGCAACTGTCACGAGTGCCACCCGGCAACTGTCACCCGTCAGCTATCAGGTGGTCGAACTCCCCGTCCTTGACGCCCAGCAGCATCGCCTCGATCTCGGCGGGCGTGTACACGAGGGCCGGGCCCTCCGGGAAGTTCGAGTTGCGCATCGCCACCCGTCCCCCCGGCAATTTCGCGAACTCCACGCAGGAGCCCTGCGAGTTGCTGTGCCTGCTCTTCTGCCAGACCACACCGTGAAGCTCCGTGGCCGCCATGCCGTTGTACACGTGGTGCACAGTCGCTCCCCGGTCGTGCTGTGGCCTATGAGGCTCATGTGGCCAGCGAGTCAGGTGTAGTGGTCAACTGTCCTGGATCATAGCTGCGTTCACATGCCGATGCATGGGCAGATGCACGTGCACGGGGGGTGTCCCCACGGTTACAGCTCTTCGAGCGTGTTCCCCAGCGCCCGCATGACATGCGAACGCCAGCCCCCGTCCATGATCTTCCGCGCCATCATCTGTGCCGGATCGTCCGGATCGAATCCGTCGTGCACTAGGAAGAGACGCGTGCCACGGCCTTCTGGCTCCAGGTTCCACGTAATGGTCCAGTCCGCAGAATTGGCCGGATCCCGGTCCTGCCACCGGACTCTGAGCGTCCGCTCCTCCTCGTACGCGAGGACCTCGACGTCGACGGTGCCGGAGAAGCCGGTGTTGGGCCGCGGCACGGTCGTCATCACGTACCGGTGGCCCACCTCGAGGCGGAAGTCCTCACTGCCCGGCATCAGCCACTGGGCGATCAGCTCGGGTTCGGTGAGGGCGCGCCAGACCTTGGCGGGCGGGTGGGGGAGGAACTGGTCGACGGTGATGCTCGTGAGGCTCATGACCCGTCATCGTCGGGCATGCGGTCGAGGAGTTCGGCGAGCCCCTTCAGCCGGCCGCGCCAGAACCGCTCGTACGGATGGAGCCAGTCCTGCACCTCGGCCAGGGGGGCGGCCTCCAGTCGGTAGATGCGCTGCCGTCCCGCGCGTTCCTCCGATACGAGACCGGCCTCGCGCAGCACCTTGAGGTGCTCCGAGAGGCTGGGCCGGCGCATCGCGAAGTGGTCGGCCAGGGCCTGGACGGGCTGTGGGCCCTCGTCCCTGAGGAGGCGGAGCACCTCGCGTCGTGTCCCGTTGGCGAGCGCGGCGAACAGCCGGTCCTGGCCGGCGGTGTCGGTCGCGCTCGTGGTCGCCATCGGTGTCAGAAGCCTTCCTTCTCCGTGATGAGCATCAGTGCGTTGCCGTCCGGGTCGCTGAAGGAGGCCATGCGCCCCCACGGCACGTCGTCGGGGCCGGTGACCTCGGCTCCGGCAGCGGTGAGCCTCGCGCAGTCGGCGTCGACGTCGGACGTCACCAACATGATCCCCCGAGCGGAACCCGGGGTGAAGTCCCCCATGCCCGGGCCGGCCAGCGTGAAGACGGTCTGCGCGCCGGCGGGTGCGACCTGGAGCCAGCGGCCCGGCGGCATCTCGCGGTCGGCGGTGACTTCGAAGCCGAGTACGTCGACGTAGAAGCGCAGGGCGCGGTCCTGGTCGGCGACGGGGAGGGTGATGAAGGAGGCGTGGGTGATGTTCGTGTGGCTGCTCATGCCGCGACTATAGGTAGGAATTTCCCTACGCGTCAAAGGTAGGAGAATTCCTACGTGACGCGTTCCCGGATGGTGCCGCTCGGGGGGGGCAGAAGTCGACCGCGATTCCTTCTACCTTCATCCGTACAGAGACTGCGGAACCGATGGAAGGCGGCCCACGATGGCGACTCAGGGGAACGCGGAGATCCGCGGCGACGAGCGCGGCACGCTCCTGATCTTTCTCGCCGGGCAGCGCGCCGCCGTCCGTCGGGCCGTGTTTGGGCTGACCGACGAGCAGGCCGCGGCGACGCCGAGCGCCAGCGCCCTGTCGCTGTCCGGGCTGGTCAAGCATGTTGCGGAGACCGAGCAGGGCTGGGTGGCGCGGGCTCGGCAGGTCGCGCCCGACCTGCAGCGCACCGCGGCGAACTGGGCCGACAGCTTCCGGCTCGTGGGCGACGAGTCCGTCGAGTCGGCGCTCGCCTACTGGGACAAGGTGGCGCTGGCCACCGAGGAGTTCGTCCGGTCGGTGCCGAGCCTCGACGACACGTTTCCGCTGCCCCGCCATCACTGGTCGCCGGACGAGGAAGAGGTGTCCGTGCGGTGGATGCTGCTCCATCTGATCCGGGAGGCGGCCCGGCACGCGGGGCACGCGGACATCATCCGTGAGTCCCTGGACGGGAAGACGGCGGACGAGCTGGTGGAGATGGCGCGGGAGTGACGTCCTACGCTGGGGCTCATGTCAGCGATCCGCCTCCTGGTCCTCGGGGCCGTACGCCAGCACGGCCGCGCGCATGGCTACCAGGTGCGCAACGACCTCGAGTACTGGGGCGCGCACGAGTGGTCGAACGCCAAGCCCGGGTCGATCTATCACGCGCTCAAGCAGATGGCGAAGCAGGGATTCCTCGTCGCGCACGAGATCGCGCCCTCCACGGCCGGCGGCCCGCCGCGCACCGAGTACGAGATCACGGACAAGGGCACCGAGGAGTTCCTCACGCTGCTGCGGGAGGCGCTCGTGGCGTACGACCAGAAGCCGGACATCCTCTCTGCCGCGCTCGGCTTCATCGTCGATCTGCCGCGGCAGGAGGCGGTGGAGCTGCTGCGCCGGCGCGTGGACGGCATCGAGGAGTGGCGGCGCGCGGTCACGGAGTACTACACCCCCGAGGACGGGCCCGAACGGCTCGGCCACATCGGCGAGATCATGAATTTCTGGGTGCACTCGGCCGACGCGGGCGCGGAGTGGACGCGGGGGCTGATCGGCCGGATCGAGGCCGGTGCGTACACGTTCGCGGGGGAGGGCGAGCCCTTTGTCGGGGTCCTCGCCGAGGGGCAGGAGAACCCCTACGCCACGGGTGAGCCGCATCCAGGGGATCCGCGTTAATCAAGTTTGACTAATGAGGAGGGCGGGGATACCTTTCCCGGCGTAGTCAAGTTTGATTACTGGGGGTTCTCGGTGGGAGGAGACGGATGGCCGACGCGATCATCGTCGAGGGCGTACGGAAGCGGTACGGGGACAGGTGGGCGCTGGACGGGCTCGACCTCGGGGTCGCCCGCGGCACCGTCCACGGGCTGCTCGGGCCGAACGGCGCGGGCAAGACGACGGCCGTCCGCACCATGACGACGCTGCTGCGGGCCGACGAGGGCCGGGTCGAGGTGGCGGGGTACGACGTGCGGCGGCAGGCGGGCGAGGTGCGGCGCCGCATCGGGCTCCTCGGTCAGCACGCGGCGGTGGACGAGGAGCTCGGCGGACGGCAGAACCTGGAGATGTTCGGACGCCTCCACCACCTGGGCGCCCGGCGCGCGCGGGAGCGGGCCGGCGAACTGCTCGAGCGCTTCGGCCTCGCTGAGACCGGGCGCAAGGCGGTCGGGCAGTACAGCGGGGGCATGCGGCGCCGGCTCGACCTGGCCGCCTCGCTCATCACGGACCCCGAGGTGCTCTTCCTGGACGAGCCGACGACGGGCCTCGATCCGCGTGGGCGCGCCGAGGTGTGGGGCGCGGTGCGCTCGCTGGTCGGGGGCGGTACGACGGTGCTGCTCACGACGCAGTATCTGGAGGAGGCCGACCAGCTCGCCGACCGCATCTCGGTCGTGGACCGGGGTCGGGTCGTCGCCGAGGGGACGGCCGACGAGCTGAAGGCGCGGCTCGGTGGTGACCGGATCGACGTCGTCGTGCGGGACGGTGCCCAACTGGACGTGGTGGCACGGCTGTTGCCGGACGGTGCCACGGTCGACGCGGACCGCCGGCTGGTCAGCGCGCCCGTCGCCGACCGTATGGCCGCGCTGACCGAGGCCGTGCGCGCGCTTCAGGACGCGGGTGTGGAGGCGGAGGACATCGCGGTGCGCAGGCCGACCCTGGACGAGGTGTTCCTGCATCTGACGGGACCGGGACAGAAGGACACGGCGGAGCGTGGGCACGTGGCGGACCGGTCGGAGGTGACCGCATGAGTACGCCGATGGGCTGGGCCGTCGCCGACTCCTGGACCATGACGCGGCGCGAGCTCGCGCACTGGGCGCGGCAGCCGACGCAGATCGTGGTGGGTCTCGTCTTCCCGGTGATGCTGCTGCTGATGTTCGGCTTCCTGATCGGCGGCGGCAAGGGTGTCCAGGGCGAGTACGTCGACTATCTGGTGCCGGGCATGCTCGCGCTCACGATGGCATTCGGGCTCGAAGCGACGATGCTGGCGGTGACGCAGGATCTCAACAAGGGCGTGATCGACCGGTTCAGGTCGATGCCGATGGTCAACGGAGCGGTGCTGGTGGGCCGTTCGGCCGCCGACATGCTGCAGTCGGCCGCCGCGCTCGCCGTGATGGCCGGCGTCGGTTACGCGATCGGCTGGCGTCCGCACGGTTCGACCGGGGCCCTCCTGGGCGCGCTCGGCCTGCTGCTCCTCTTCCGGTTCGCGATGCTGTGGATCGGCATCCACCTCGCGATGGTGGCGGGCAAGCCGGAGCTGGTGCAGGCCGTGCAGATCCTGGTCTGGCCGGTCGGATTCCTGTCCAACGCGCTCGCCGAGCCCGGCTCGATGCCCGGCTGGCTGGGCACGGTCGTCGAGTGGAACCCGATGTCGCACACGGCGACGGCCGTACGGGACCTGGTCGGCGGCCCCGGCGGGGAGCCGGGGCACCTGTGGGCCGCGGTGCTCTGGCCGCTCGCGCTGCTCGCTGTGTTCTTCCCGCTGGCGGTACGGAAGTTCGCGGCGCTCAGCAAGTAGGGATCGGCCTGTGCGGCGCCCAGCGAACACGGCTCAGCGAACACGGCTCAGCGGATGGGGCCCGTGAACGGTGTCAGTGGTGGAAGCTGGTCGCCGCGTCCTTGTCCCGGGTCAACGGGTGGGCCTGCTGGCGCAGTCCGGGCAGCAGCCGGTCGAGGTCGGCGAGGAAGAGCGCGGCCAGGTCCGCCGAGAAGCCGTTGCGGCACACCAGCCGCAGCACCGCCAGGTCCTGGCGGTGCGCGGGGAAAGTGTACGCGGGCACGAGCCAGCCGAATTCGCGCAGGCGGCGCGACACGTCGAAGACGTCGTACGCCTTCACCTCGGGTGCTGTCGTGAACGTGACGACGGGCAGTTGGTCGCCGCGCGTGATGAGCTGGAAGTCGCCGAGGGCCTCGATGCGTTCGGCGAGGCCACGGGCGACGTTCCGGGTCGACTGCTGGACCGCGCGGTAGCCCTCGCGGCCCAGGCGCAGGAACGTGTAGTACTGCGCGACGACCTGCGCGCCGGGACGGGAGAAGTTGAGGGCGAAGGTCGGCATGTCGCCGCCCAGGTAGTTGACCCGGAAGACCAGATCCTCCGGCAGGTCGTCCGCCGTGCGCCACAGGGCCCAGCCGACGCCGGGGTAGACGAGGCCGTACTTGTGGCCCGACGTGTTGATGGACGACACCCGCGGCAGGCGGAAGTCCCAGACCAAGTCGGGGTCGATGAAGGGCGCGATCATGCCCCCGGAGGCGCCGTCGACATGGACGGGGATGTCGAGGCCGGTCTTCTCCTGGAGGGTGTCGAGGGCGGCGCACAGCTCCTGGATCGGCTCGTACGAGCCGTCGAATGTCGAGCCGAGGATGCCCACGACGCCGATGGTGTTCTCGTCGCACAGCTCGGCGGCGGCCTGCGGGTCGATGTGGAAGCGGTCGCCGTCCATGGGGACCTGGCGCGCCTCGACCTCCCAGAAGTTGCAGAACTTCTCCCAGCAGACCTGCACATTGATGCCCATGACGAGGTTGGGGCGGGCGTGCTTGGACGGGTAGCGGTCGGCGTTCCGCTTCATCCAGCGGCGCTTGAGGGCCATCCCGGCGAGCATGCACGCCTCGCTCGACCCGGTGGTCGAACAGCCGACGGCGCCGTCCGGGTCGGGCGCGTTCCACAGCTGGGCGAGCATCGACACGCAGCGCCGCTCCAGCTCAGCGGTGCGCGGGTACTCGTCCTTGTCGATCATGTTCTTGTCGCGGCACTCGGCCATCAGGACGCCGGCCTGCGGTTCCATCCAGGTGGTGACGAACGTGGCCAGGTTGAGCCGTGCGTTGCCGTCGAGCATCAGCTCGTCGTGGACCAGCTGGTACGCCGTGGAGGGTGGCATGGGGTCGTCGGGCAGCCGGTGCTTGGGCGGGGCGTCGGTCATGCCGCCGACCGGATTGGCCTCGCCGTAGAAGGGGTTGACGGACATCGGGCGCTCGTCGTGCTGATGGGGACCGTGGTGCAGCGGCATCGTCGCGGGCTCCCTCGATACGGAGTCGTGGCCTCATCGCGAGGATACGGAGGAGTGCGGTGTACCGCCCGGCGAGACCGCTCGGCAGCGCCGGTCGGCGGTACCGGTCAGCGCACGGACGTGCCGTCGTCGCGCAGCTGCATCTGGGGGCGTCCGGTGACCAGGAGCCAGGCCGGCAGCGAGGCGATGCACAGCAGGGCGATGATCGCCGGGGACGAGACGAGGACGGCCGCGGTGAACAGGCTGATCCAGCCCTGCCGGGTGATGGCGAGCAGGATGCCGAGGACGCCCGCCGCGACGCCGACGGCGGGGTGCACGGCCGGCACGAGCGCGTGGGCGAGGAGGCCGAAGGCCGACCCGACGAAGACCGCGGGGAAGATCCGGCCGCCGCGGAAGCCGCAGGAGGCGGCGACCAGCAGGGCCGCCAGCTTCACCACCGTCATCAGGGCGAACTGGCCGGCCGACCAGCCGTCGGGGTCCCGGGCCAGCTCGGCGACCTCGTCGAGGCCCTTGAAGAGCGTGAGATGTCCGCCGAGCGCGCCGAGCAGACCGAGCACGAGCCCGCCCGCGGGCAGCATCAGCATGGGGTGCTTGAGGCGTCCGAACGCGGCGTGCGTGTGGGGGAAGGCGTAGACGGCCGCCATGCCGAGGACCGCGGCCACGGAGGCGATCACCACGGAGGCGAGAAGGTCGCCCCCGTCCGGCCGGGGGACGGAGGGCAGGCCGAGGTCGAAGGTGGGGTGTGCGACGAGGGCCGTGGTCATCGCGCCGGTGGCGGCCGCGGTGAGCGGCGCGAACAGGGCGTCCCACAGCGAGCCCCTGATCTCCCTGCCCGCGAGGGCCTCGGAGATGACGAGGGCGGCGGCGACGGGCGTGCCGAACAGCGCGCCGAGGGTCGCCGCCTCGGCCAGCGAGACCCACAGCGCGGGGGGTACGACCGGCAGGACCTTCGCGCCGAGCCAGAACACGAGGGCGATGTTGGCGGCGATGATCGGGTTCTCGGGGCCGAGGCTGGGCCCGCCGGCCAGCATCAGCGCGGTCGCGACGAGCAGCCCGGGCAGCAGATACGGCGGCAGTGGCGCGCTCGCGAGCCCGATGGTGGCTGGGTCGGGGCCCGCGTGACCGGGCGCTTTCCAGACGACGAGGCCCACGAGGATGCCGGTCGCGGTCAGCATGACGATCATCCAGAGCGAGGAGTACCCGCCGATGCCGAGCGCGTCAGGCAGGTCGTTCCACAGCACGTGCTGGAGCTTCTCGGCGAACTCGCTCACGCCGAGGAACAGCAGGCTGCACGCGACGCCCACGACGAGCGCGGGGGCGACCAGCGGCAGCAACGTCCGTGCCGGGGTGGTCTCCTGGGGCGCGGCCTGCTCGTCGGTACTCACCGGCACACCATAAGCGGACGAAAGCCGCGTAACACCCGGAAGAAATGCCGCTTGCACCTCACGTGACGTGAGGCTGCACGCTGGGACCCGTACCGAAGAAGGCATGGGCACGGGCGCCGACACAGGCGCCGACACAGGCGCCGGCAAGCGCACCGGCAAAGACGCCGGCAACGACACCGACAGGGAGAGGGGCGGAGCCGTGAGTTACTCCGTGGGGCAGGTCGCCGGGTTCGCCGGCGTCACGGTGCGCACGTTGCACCACTACGACGAGATCGGGCTGCTCGCGCCGGTCGGGCGCAGCCACGCGGGGCACCGGCGCTACAGCGACGCCGACCTGGACCGGCTCCAGCAGATCCTGTTCTACCGGGAGCTCGGCTTCCCCCTCGACGAGGTCGCGGCTCTTCTCGACGACCCGGAGGCGGACCCGCGCGCGCATCTGCGCCGCCAGTACGAGCTGCTGACCGCCCGGATCGGGAAGCTCCAGAAGATGGCCGCCGCCGTCCGAACCGCCATGGAGGCACGCAAGATGGGTATCGATCTCACGCCCGAGGAGAAGTTCGAGGTCTTCGGCGACCACGACCCCGAGCAGTACGCCGACGAGGTCCAGGAGCGCTGGGGCCACACCGACGCCTACGCCGAGTCGCAGCGCAAGGCCGCCTCCTACACCAAGGAGGACTGGCTGCGGATCAAGGAGGCGAACGACGACTGGATGCGCCGCCTCATCGCCGTCATGGACTCGGGCGAGGAGCCCGGGTCCGGGGCCGCGATGGACCTCGCGGAGGAGCACCGGCAGCAGATCTGCCGGTTCCACTACGAGTGCACCTACGAGATCCAGACCGCTCTCGGTGAGATGTTCGTCGCGGACGAGCGCTACCGGCGCAACCTCGACAAGGACCGGGAGGGCGTGGCCGCCTTCCTGCGGGAGGCGATCCTCGCCAACGCCGTACGCAACGTGTAGCCGCCCTACAGCGGCGCGATCACCACGGCCGTGCCGTACGCGCACACCTCGGTGCCCACGTCCGCCGTCTCGGTGACGTCGAAGCGGAACATCAGCACCCCGTTGGCGCCGCGGGAGCGGGCTTGCTCGACGAGCCGCTCCATCGCCTGGTTGCGGGTCTCCACCAGCGTCTTGGTGAGGCCCTTCAGCTCGCCGCCGATCATCGATTTGAGGCCGGCGCCGATCTGGCTGCCCAGGTGCCTGGAGCGCACGGTGAGGCCGAAGACCTCGCCGATCACCTTCTCCACCCGGTAGCCCGGCACGTCGTTCGTGGTGACGACGAGCACATCCGTCCGCGCATTCTGGCCGCCGCCGAAGTCTTCGATACCCATACGCATAGGTTTGCCACAGTTGACGCACAGTGCATCCTGAGGGGGGCGCTGGAACCTGGTGCCGTCATCCTGCGTTGATAACTTTGCACCGCCATTGCCCTCGCTTCACCACCCCTCAGGAGTCCGGAACCGTGACGACGCTTGCTCTCGGACCAAGCTGGCTGGACCCGGACCACCTGCTCAACACGTTCGGCATCTGGGGCCTGCTCCTGATCGTGTTCGCGGAGTCCGGCCTGCTCATCGGCTTCTTCCTGCCGGGCGACTCCCTGCTGTTCACCTGCGGACTGCTGATCACCGCCGGCACGCTGGACTTCCCCCTGTGGGGCGCCGTCGGCCTGATCTGCGTCGCCGCGATCCTCGGTGACCAGGCGGGTTATCTGTTCGGCAAGAAGGTCGGCCCCTCGCTGTTCAACCGCCCGGACTCCCGCCTCTTCAAGCAGGAGAACGTGGTCAAGGCCCACGAGTTCTTCGAGAAGTACGGCCCGAAGTCCCTGGTCCTGGCCCGCTTCGTGCCCATCGTCCGCACGTTCACGCCGATCATCGCGGGCGTCAGCGGCATGAAGTACCGCTCGTTCATCACGTTCAACATCATCGGCGGCGTGCTCTGGGGCGCGGGCGTCACGCTCCTCGGCTCCTGGCTGGGCAACATCGAGTTCGTCCACAAGAACATCGAGGCGATCCTGATCCTGATCGTCCTCGTCTCGGTGGTCCCCATCGCGATCGAGTTCCTGAGGGCGCGCAGCAAGTCGAAGAAGGCCGAGGCGGCGATGCCCCAGCCGCAGACGCCGCCGCAGGGCCAGCGCGGCCGCCACGCGAAGCGCTAGACCACCAGGGCGCTTTCGCGGTGCCCTAGAACCCTCGGGTCCGCTTCGCCGCCCGGCGCCCCGCAGCGCCGGGCGAGCGCAGGAACAGCCGCGCGATCTCGGACCCGAGGTTCACCCCGATCGCGATGGCCATGGCGAGAGCCGCCGCCTTCGTCAGCGACACCAGACCCGCGTCCACGTCGTTCTGCGCGATGGCCAGCAGCCCGAAGTACGTCGCGGAACCCGGCAGCAGCGGCCCGATCGCCGCCGTCACGTACGGCAGCGCGGAGGCGAACCGGTAGCGCGAGAAGAGCTGCCCGAACAGGCCGACGAGCCCGGCCGCCGCCGCCGTCGAGGCGACCGGCGAGATCCCGCCGACGACGTGCATGGCCCCGTACACGACCCACGCCACACCGCCGTTCAGCGTCACCGCGAGCACGGTGGAGCGTTCCTGCTGGAGCAGGACGGCGAAGGCGAGCGAGAGCGCCATCGAGGCCGCGATCTGCCAGTAGGGGCGGTCGATGACCTGAAGGGCCGCCTCCGGGTTCAGCTGCGCGTGCAGCTGCACGCCGAGATACAGCACGACCAGGACGCCGACGACGATGCCGACGAAGAAGTACATGACTTCGAGCAGGCGCGCGGCCGCGGTGATGTAGTAGCCGGTCAGGCCGTCCTGCACACCCGCCACGAGGGCCCGCCCCGGCAGCAGCGCGAACAGCCCACCGGTGATCACCGCGGAGGCGCGTACGTCCACGAGGTTGTGCGCGAGGGTCAGCAGGATCCCTATGGCGGCGGGCGGCATCGCGGCGACGGTGAACTGGTAGAACTCCGGCAGCCCGCGGCCCGCGCACAGCCAGGCCAGCCGGTCGCCGAGGATCGCGCCGAGCGCCGCCGCGACGAAGACGATGAGGTCACCGCCGACGAGGATCGAGGCGCCGCCCGCGAGGAGCCCGGTGGCCGCGGAGAGCACCCAGCCGGGGTAGGGGTGGCGGTTGCGGCGGATCTCGGCGAGCCGCCGGTAGGCCTCCTCCAGGGAGACGTCGACCTCTTCGTCGCTGATGTCGTACACCAGCTGGAACACGGCCGCGAGGCGCGTGTAGTCGGTGCCGCGCCGCCGCACGGTCCGTGACGCGGTCACCGGGTCGTCGACCAGTGACGGCTGGTACGAGATCGAGAGCAGTGTGAACGTCACCGTCGGCTCGCACCGGTCGAGGCCGTAGGAGCGGCACACGGCGAACATCGCCGCCTCCACGTCCTCGGCGCCCTCACCGCCCGCGAGGAGCAGCTCGCCGATACGCAGGGTCAGGTCGAGGACGCGCGGAACGGCCGGGCCCTCGTCGTCGTGCTTCTGCACGGGCTCGGCCGCGGGGCGCTCGGCCACCGGCATGCGCAGCATCGTGCGCATCCGGTCCTGCCAGGGCGCCTCCTTGGTCAGCTTGACCATGGGGATGCCGTGCGCGGGTGTGAACGCGGGCGGCGCCTGCCGGGAGCTGTAGGTCTGCGGGGGCGTGAAGGCCGAACCGCTGGTGTCGGCGGGTGCGGCGGCCAGGGTGCTGAGACCGTCGGGGAGGGCGAACTCGGATGTCGTCTGCGATTCGTCCTGCTCGGGTGCCGGCGTCTGCGACACCACCCCGGGAGGCGGGGTGAAGGCGCTGCGCGCCTCGTCCGACTGCGGTTTGCGGTCTTCGGCCGCCTCCGGCTCCCGCTCCGTCACCAACTCGCCCTTCGTACGACCCTTGCGCACCTCCCGGTACGCCTCAGTATGAGCACAGATACGCGAACGGGCCGCCCCACCCCCGGAGGAGTCGGACGGCCCGTGCGTGGCGGGGGAGGTCAGTGACCGCCCTCGTCCTTGAAGCGCTTGTAGGACCGCTCGATCTCGGCCTCGGCCTCGGTGCGGCCGACCCAGTCGGCGCCCTCGACGGACTTGCCGGGCTCCAGGTCCTTGTAGACCTCGAAGAAGTGCTGGATCTCCAGGCGGTCGAACTCGGACACGTGGTGAATGTCGCGCAGGTGCTCCACGCGGGGGTCCGAGGCGGGGACGCACAGCAGCTTGTCGTCGCCGCCGGCCTCGTCCGTCATGCGGAACATGCCGATGGCGCGGCACTTGATGAGGCAGCCGGGGAAGGTCGGCTCCTCCAGGATGACCAGCGCGTCCAGCGGGTCCCCGTCCTCACCGAGCGTGTTCTCGACGAATCCGTAGTCGGCCGGGTAGCTGGTCGAGGTGAAGAGTCGACGGTCCAGGCGGATCCGACCGGTCTCGTGGTCCACCTCGTACTTGTTCCGCGAACCCTTCGGAATCTCGATCGTGACGTCGAACTCCACCGGTGGCTCCTCCATGATCAACACATACGACTGGTGATTAAGTGTCCCTCACGCAGGTGTGTGATCGCGAAAGGGGCTGGTCCGTGGTGCCCGAGCTCAAGGCTTCGCAGGCAGTTTCACAGGCAGTGAAGATGCTTACGAAGGTCAAGACCTGGCAGCTCACGGCGGGCGCTGCCACCCTGGGCCTGGCGCTCTCGGCCGTGGCGGTGGCCTCGGCCGGTCCGTGGGACTCCAGCGGTCAGCGTACGGCGGAGGCGCGCCGAGCTGTGTCCCAGGAGGCCGGGGGTGGCACAGATCACGGCCGCGACGGGCGCTCCGACGAGCCGGACGCCGCCCCGAGTGCCCGTGCCGTCCTCACGGCGGCGGGCGCCTCGGCCCCCGGCCCCACCAAGGGTGCGCTCGCCGACGTGCTCGACCCTCTCCTGAACGACCCGGCCCTCGGCAAGCGGCGCACCGCGGCCGTCGTCGACGCGGCCACCGGCGAGCGGCTGTACGGCAAGAGCTCCGGCGACGCCCTGACGCCCGCGTCGACCACCAAGCTCGCCACCGCGGTCGCCGCCCTGTCGATGCCGGGATCCGACCACCGCATCGACACGAAGACCGTCATCGAGCCCGACTCGTCGGCGCACGAGGTCGTCCTCGTCGGCGGCGGAGACCCCACGCTCACCGCCCGCAAGGACGCCGGGGCGAACGCGAGCCTGCGCGCCCTCGCCGACGCCACCGCCAAGGAACTCAAGGCCCGGGACACGGACGAGATCACGCTCTCGTACGACACCTCGCTCTACTCGGGGCCGCCCCTGCACCCCATCGGGCCCAACGAGAACATCGCGCCGGTCAGCGCCCTCATGGCCGACGAGGCGCGCATGGACGACTCGTCGAGCGGCCCGGCGCCCCGCGAGTCCGACCCGGCCGCCGCCGCCGCGCGGAAGTTCGCGGATCTGCTGCACGACCGCGGCATCAGGACGAAGGGCGAGCCGGGCCCGCGCAAGGCGTCGGGCGACGCCGAGAAACTGGCCGAGGTGTCGTCGCCGCCCGTGTCGGCCCTGGTCGAGCGCATGCTGACGCACAGTGACAACGACATCGCGGAGGCCCTGGCCCGCCAGGTGGCGCTCGCCACGGACGAGGCCGCGAGCTTCGACGGCGGGGGCGCGGCGATCCGCAAGGAGCTGGACAAGCTCCGACTCCCGCTCTCCGGAAGCCACTTCGCGGACGGCAGCGGCCTCGACCGCGCCGACAAGGTCTCCGCCGACCTGCTCACCCAGGTCCTCGCGCACGCCGTCGAACGAGAGCGCCCCGGGCTGCGTCCCGTCCTCACCGGACTGCCCGTCGCCGGCTTCACGGGCACGCTGAGCAAGCGGTACACCGACGAGGCCGACGCGGCGGGCATCGGTCTCGTACGGGCCAAGACCGGCACGCTGACCGGGGTGAACACGCTGGCCGGCACGGTCGTCGACGCGGACGGGCGGCTCCTGGTCTTCGCGTTCATGACGGACGGCACCGTGAACCCGGGACAGGCCCAGGCGGCCCTGGACCGCCTCGCGTCGACGGTCGCGAACTGCGGCTGCCGCTGACCCGCCCCGCACCCCGGCCCCGCCCGTCCCGGCCGTGTCCCCTAAGGGGAACAACCGGGGCGCCGTCCGGGGCCAAGCCCCTGTGCACCAGGACCCGAGCACGTACGGTTGACGCATGACGAGCATCGGTGGTGCTTCTGGGATGGTCGACTGGAATCTCGCGGTGGCGACCGCGACCCGACTCGTGCGGCCGGGGCCGGAGGTGACCCGGGACGAGGCGCGGGCGATCGTCTCGGAGCTGCGCCGGCACGCCAAGGCCTCCGAGGAACACGTCCGCGGCTTCACGCGGATGGCCACCGAGGAGGCGCACGACACGCCCGTCCTCGTCGTCGACCGCCCCGGCTGGGTCCGGGCGAACGTGGCGGGGTTCAGGGAGCTCCTCAAGCCCCTCCTGGACAAGATGGAGGAGCGGCGCGGCTCCGGCCCCGGCGGAGCCGTCCTCGGCGCCGTCGGCGGCAAGGTCACGGGCGTCGAGCTCGGCATGCTGCTGTCGTTCCTGTCCTCCCGCGTCCTCGGGCAGTACGAGACCTTCGCCCCCGCCACGCGGGACCTGCCGGCCGCGCCGAACGGCGGCGGAAGACTCCTCCTCGTCGCGCCGAACATCGTGCACGTGGAGCGCGAACTCGATGTGGATCCGCACGACTTCAGGCTCTGGGTGTGCCTGCACGAGGAGACGCACCGCACGCAGTTCACGGCCGTGCCCTGGCTGCGTGACCACCTCGAGGGCGAGATCCAGTCATTCCTCGCCGAGACCGACGTCGACCCGATGACGTTCCTGGAGCGCATCCGGGAGGCGGCCCAGTCCCTGGCGGGCGCACGCCCCGAGGGCGAGCAGGGCGAGGGCGACGACGGGGGCCGCTCCCTGGTCGAGCTCGTGCAGTCCCCGGCCCAGCGCGAGATCCTCGCCCGGCTCACCGCCGTGATGTCACTGCTCGAAGGGCACGCGGACTTCGTGATGGACGGGGTCGGGCCCGCGGTGGTGCCGTCGGTGGCCGAGATCAGGGAGAAGTTCAAGGAGCGCCGTCAGAAGGGCGCGTCCCGCCTGGACCTGGCGCTGCGCAAGCTCCTGGGCCTCGACGCGAAGCTGCGCCAGTACCGCGACGGCGAGCGGTTCGTCAGGGCCGTGGTGAACGAGGTGGGTATGGACGGATTCAATCGCGTATGGACATCTCCGAACACGCTCCCCACCAAGGCGGAGATCGCCAAACCGGCGGACTGGGTCGCGCGGGTGCACCGCAAGTCGGAGGGTGCACCGTAAGGCAGGGTCGTGAAACAAATACGGCCAACGGCAGGAGAACGCCCCTGTAATCACCCATCCGAGGGACCGTGGGCCGTGGGTAGGCGTGCAATGCTCGGGGAATGGCTCGGCTCTGTCACGATCGACACACTCTGAGTGACTGAAATCACCGAGTCGCTGTTGAGTGACTAGTCCGAGCCACACCCCCACCGAAAACTTCATGAAGGGAACCGGACATGGGTCCCCATCCTGCGGTCGCGGCGATACGCCTGGCGGTCCGCCGCGTACTCCACGACGTACTCAACGAACACAGCGCCCCCCATTCGGTGCCGCACGCCCGGCGCACCCCGCCCCTGGTGCTTGTCGCCTGCTCCGGCGGTGCCGACTCCATGGCGCTCGCCTCGGCCCTCGCCTTCGAGGCCCCCAAGCTCGGCATCCGCGCCGGTGGTGTGACGGTCGACCACGGTCTGCAGCCCGGCTCCGATCTCCGCGCCGCCGAAGTCGTCGCGCGGCTCACCGCCCTGCGCCTCGACCCCGTCGAGTCCGCGGCCGTGCACGTCGGCCGCGACGGCGGGCCCGAGGCCGCCGCGAGGGACGCCAGATACGCCGCGCTCGACGCCGCAGCGGACCGGCACGGCGCCGCCGCGATCCTGCTCGGCCACACCCGCGACGATCAGGCGGAGACGGTCCTGCTCGGCCTCGCCCGCGGCTCCGGCATCCGCTCCCTGTCCGGAATGGCCGCGACCTCGGGGGTCGACGGCCGTTACCGCAGGCCCTTCCTCCACGTCGACCGCCAGACCGCCCGCAAGGCGTGCATGGCCCAGTCGCTGCCCGTCTGGGACGACCCGCACAACACGGATCCGGCGTACACGCGCTCCCGGCTGCGCCACGAGGGGCTGCCCGCCCTGGAGAAGGCGCTCGGCAAGGGCGTCGTCGAGGCGCTCGCCCGTACGGCCCAGTTGTCCCGTGACGACGCCGACGCCCTGGACACGTGGGCCGCGCAGGCCGAAGCCCTGGTGCGGGACCCCGCGGGCCTCCTGGAGTGCGCCAAGCTCTACGCGCTGCCGCCCGCCGTACGCCGCCGTGTACTGCGCCGCGCGGCCATCGAGGCCGGTGCCCCGGCGGGTTCTCTGTTCGCCCGGCACATCGAAGAGGTCGACCGTCTGATCACCGGTTGGCGCGGCCAGGGGGAGATCAACCTCCCCGGCAAGGTCGTGGCTCAGCGGCAGGGTGGCAGACTGGTCATCCGGCAAGGCTGACGAGGGGCGCGAGTCCTTCAGCGGCCGGTGGGACGACCGAAAGTGATGCGGGTGGACGCGAAAGACATGGGCACCGACCTTCAGTCGGTGCTCATCACCAAGGAAGAGATCGACGCGAAGCTGGCCGAGCTGGCCGCGAAGATCGATGCGGAATACGCGGGCAAGGACCTGCTGATCGTCGGTGTCCTCAAGGGCGCCGTGATGGTCATGGCGGACCTGGCGCGTGCGCTGTCCACCCCCGTCACGATGGACTGGATGGCGGTGTCCTCGTACGGCGCGGGCACCCAGTCGTCCGGCGTCGTGCGGATCCTCAAGGACCTCGACACCGACATCAAGGGCAAGCACGTCCTGATCGTCGAGGACATCATCGACTCCGGCCTCACGCTGTCGTGGCTGCTCACCAACCTCGGCACCCGCGAGCCCGCGAGCCTCGAGGTCTGCACGCTGCTGCGCAAGCCGGAGGCGGCGAAGGTGGCCATCGACGTGAAGTGGACCGGGTTCGAGATCCCGAACGAGTTCGTCGTCGGGTACGGCCTGGACTACGCGGAGAAGTACCGGAACCTGCCGTTCGTCGGCACTCTGGCTCCCCACGTCTACGGCGGCTGACCGGCCGCCGAAGCCATGTGAGACGGTCGGGAACCCCTGCGGGTTCCCCGCCGTTGGAGCATGCGTGGGCGAGATTCCCAGCCGTCCCCTGCGGCTTCGGGTGACAATGCTGGGGTACCGTCCGAAGAACAGTCTTCAAAACAGCCTTTATCAAACTCACTATGGCAGGAGGGACGGGGCGGCATCGCTCCGTATGGATGGACGTGAAGCGATACTTCCGTGGGCCGGTCATGTGGATCGTGCTGGCCGTCCTTGCCGTGGTCGTGTTGATGCAGGTCGTCGGTTCGTCCGGTGGCTACAAGACAGTGGACACCGGCCAGGTCATTCAGGCCATCGACGACAACAAGGTGCAGTCGGCCAAGCTGACCACCGGCGACGAAAACAACATCAAGGTCGAGCTCAAGGACGGCCAGAAGGTCCAGGGCAGCAGCAAGATCCAGGCGAGCTACATCGGCGACCAGGGCGTCGAGGTGGCCAAGGATCTGCAGGCCAAGTTCGAGGACAAGCAGATTCCCGACGGGTACACCGTCGCTCCGACGAAGCAGAACGCCTTCGTGGGGATCCTGCTCTCCCTGCTCCCCTTCGTCCTGATCGTCGTCGTCTTCCTGTTCCTGATGAATCAGATGCAGGGCGGCGGCTCCCGAGTCATGCAGTTCGGGAAGTCCAAGGCGAAGCTCATCACCAAGGACACCCCGAAGACGACGTTCGCCGATGTGGCGGGCTCGGACGAGGCCGTCGAGGAGCTCCACGAGATCAAGGAGTTCCTCCAGGAGCCGGCGAAGTTCCAGGCCGTCGGCGCCAAGATCCCCAAGGGTGTGCTGCTCTACGGCCCGCCCGGAACCGGTAAGACGCTGCTCGCGCGCGCCGTTGCCGGTGAGGCGGGGGTTCCCTTCTACTCGATCTCGGGTTCCGACTTCGTCGAGATGTTCGTCGGTGTCGGTGCCTCCCGAGTCCGTGACCTGTTCGAGCAGGCCAAGGCGAACGCCCCGGCGATCGTCTTCGTCGACGAGATCGACGCTGTCGGCCGGCACCGCGGTGCGGGTCTCGGCGGCGGTCACGACGAGCGCGAGCAGACGCTCAACCAGCTGCTCGTCGAGATGGACGGCTTCGACGTGAAGGGCGGCGTCATCCTGATCGCCGCCACGAACCGGCCCGACATCCTCGACCCGGCACTGCTGCGCCCGGGACGTTTCGACCGGCAGATCGCGGTCGACCGCCCGGACATGCAGGGCCGTCTGGAGATCCTCAAGGTTCACCAGAAGGGCAAGCCGGTCGCACCCGATGTCGACCTGTCCGCCGTCGCCCGGCGTACCCCGGGCTTCACCGGCGCCGATCTGGCGAACGTGCTGAACGAAGCGGCGCTCCTCACGGCGCGCAGCGACCTCAAGCTCGTCGACAACTCGATGCTGGACGAGGCGATCGACCGTGTGGTGGCGGGCCCGCAGAAGCGGACCCGGATCATGTCCGACAAGGAGAAGAAGATCACCGCGTACCACGAGGGCGGACACGCCCTGGTCGCGGCGGCTTCGCCCAACTCCGACCCGGTGCACAAGATCACGATCCTGTCCCGTGGACGGGCCCTCGGTTACACGATGGTCCTGCCCGACGAGGACAAGTACTCCACCACGCGCAACGAGATGCTCGACCAGCTCGCCTACATGCTGGGCGGGCGCGCGGCCGAGGAGCTGGTCTTCCACGACCCGACCACGGGCGCGGCGAACGACATCGAGAAGGCGACCGCGACCGCGCGGGCCATGGTCACGCAGTACGGCATGACCGAGCGGCTCGGCGCGATCAAGTTCGGCGGCGACAACACCGAGCCGTTCCTCGGCCGGGAGATGGCGCACCAACGCGACTACTCGGAAGAGGTCGCCGCGCTCGTCGACGAAGAGGTCAAGAAGCTCATCGAGACCGCGCACAACGAGGCCTGGGAGATCCTCGTCGAGAACCGAGACGTTCTCGACAACCTGGTCCTCGCGCTCCTGGAGAAGGAGACGCTGAACAAGGAGCAGATCGCCGAGATCTTCGCTCCGATCGTGAAGCGCCCGGCCCGCCCCGCGTGGACCGGCTCCTCCCGCCGCACCCCCTCGACCCGCCCGCCGGTGCTCTCCCCCAGGGAGCTGTCGCTGACGAACGGTTCGAACGGCACGGCAACGGGCGTCGAGTCCGGGCTGGACATCGCTCCTACGGACAGCCCCGAGGCCTGATCACCCCGGAATGGATAACCGCGTCCCCCACGCCTTACGGTGTGGGGGACGCGGTTCTTTGTTCAAGGAAGAGGCACAGATGACCGACCCGGTGACGCTGGACGGCGGGGGACCGATCGGCGAGTTCGACGAGAAGCGGGCCGAGAACGCCGTGCGTGAGCTGCTGTTCGCGGTCGGTGAGGACCCGGACCGCGAGGGCCTCAAGGAGACGCCGGCGCGGGTGGCCCGGGCGTACAAGGAGATATTCGCGGGCCTGTGGCAGAAGCCCGAGGACGTCCTCACGACGACCTTCGACCTCGGTCACGACGAGATGGTCCTGGTGAAGGACATCGAGGTCCAGAGCAGCTGTGAGCACCATCTGGTGCCGTTCGTCGGTGTCGCCCACGTCGGCTACATCCCGTCGCACGACGGCAAGATCACCGGTCTGTCGAAGCTGGCCCGCCTCGTGGACGTCTACGCCCGGCGCCCGCAGGTCCAGGAGCGCCTGACCACGCAGATCGCCGACTCCCTGATGGAGATCCTGGAGCCGCGCGGCGTGATCGTGGTCGTCGAGTGCGAGCACATGTGCATGACGATGCGCGGGGTGCGCAAGCAGGGCGCGAAGACCATCACGTCCGCGGTGCGCGGCCAGCTGCGCGACCCGGCGACGCGCAATGAGGCGATGAGCCTGATCATCGCGCGCTGAGCCCTCGCGGTCACGCGGCAGGCACGAGGCCGGCACGTCGCGGGTCCCTGATGGCCCGCGGGCGCTCGGTGGGCCCTCGGCTGGTCAGGCCACGGGTCAGGCCGCCGGTGCGGCCCCGCCGTGGTTCTCGTCGTCGTCCTCCGGGAGCTTGCAGACGCGCTCCAGGAAGAGGGCGGCCGCTATTACGGCGATGCCGGCGAGAACCGAGAAACCGGCGTAGATCGCCTGGTCGCGGCGGGCGGGGACGTCGAGGTGCTCGAGCAGGAAGGCGCCCGTGCCGCCGTACAACCCGGCGACCAGGGCGGCGACCAGGGCGCTGGCCTGGCCGAAGACGAGGGCGCGGGCCGCCATCAGCGGGTCGACGCCCTTGGCGCCGGGACGCCGCTCGCGCTGGGCGCGCAGCCGGGCCCGGATGGAGAGCGCGGTCGCCAGCAGGATGACGGCGATCACGGCGAGGACGATCGGCGCCGCCAGCGGGACCCTCGGCAGCGTGCCGATCGAGTCCCACAGGCGGGCGGCCGCCCAGCTCAGTACACCGGCGACGAGGAAGAGGCCGGCCAGCGTCCTGATGCGCAGTTGCTTCATTCCGGTGGTCGCCCCTCAGTCCCCGCGCTGTCTTCGTGTGCCCGCATGACCCTAACGACTATTCGGGCAGCTGGAGTTCCAGGTCGGCGCGCGGCGCGACACCTTCGCGGGTGACCGCGGCGAGCAGCTCGGCCACCGGCCCGTGACCGGGCAGCTGTGCCTCCGGCTCCACGTCGAACCAGGGCGCGAGGACGAAGGCCCGCTGGTGTGCGCGCGGGTGGGGCAGCGTGAGGACGGGGTCGTCGGAGACGACGTCGGCGTACGCGACGATGTCGACGTCGATCGTGCGGGCGCCCCAGCGCTCTTCACGGACGCGGTGGAAGGCCTCTTCGACGGCGTGCGCCCGCTCCAGGAGGGACGACGGGGGAAGGGTCGTGCGGAGCACGATGACCGCGTTGAAGTACGCGGGCTGGCTGCCCGGTTCGACGCCCCACGGCTCGGTCTCGTAGACGGGCGAGACGGCCTTCACCCGGACGCCGGGGGTGTCCTCCAGCGCGTCGATGGCGCCCTGGAGCGTCTCGAGGCGGTTCCCCAGGTTCGAGCCGAGGGCGACCACCGCGCGTTTGGGGTTGGAGAGCGTGGTGTCGGCCGCGTCCACCTGTTCCACCACGGAGGCGGGCACCGGCTGTACGGTCGGGTCGCTGGGGCCCTCGGTGAAAGATGCAGTCATACTCGGCTCCGGGTGATGGTGACGGTCACATCGTCGAAGGGGACGGTGATCGGGGCGTCCGGCTTGTGGACGCAGACCTCGACCTCCAGGACTCCTTCGTGCTTCAGGCACGTCCCGGCGATGCGCTCGGCGAGCGTCTCGATGAGATCGACCGGATCGCCTTCGACGACGGCCACGACCTCCTCCGCCACGATGCCGTAGTGCACGGTCTTCGCCAGGTCGTCGTCGGCCGCGGCCGCGCGTGTGTCCAGTCCGAGCACCAGGTCAACGATGAAGGTCTGGCCTTCCTCGCGCTCCTTGGGGAAGACGCCATGGTGCCCGCGGGCCTTGAGGCCGCGCAGCGCGACACGATCCACGCGAATCACTCCTGCAATCGTCGGTAGCGGCGGGTTCGTACCGAGTGCGGTCGGCACACCAGCCTCGATCGAATCTACCTGCGAGCACCGACAGCGTTCGCCCGCGGGGGCTATGGACAGGGCGGCTCATGGCTGGTAGCCGCGCCCCTACCCACCAGCGCGCTCCGGCAATCACGTGGGGGCCACGTGGACCCGCCCACCCCGTCAGGAGCCGCTCAGGAGGGCGTCTCGTCGCTTTCCTCGTCGGCGTCGCCCTCGGTCTCGGACTCGGCGAGTACGGGCGACGCGTGATGCGACCACAGTTTCCAGCCGTCACGTGTGCGACGGAACACATTCGTGGCCACGACGCGCTGGCCGACGAGCGGGCCGAGTTCGTCGCCCTCCTCGGGGGCCGGGCCGCCGCTGAGGATGTTCTCGGTGCAGGTGATCAGAGCCGTGTCGGCGACGATGCTGATGTGCACGTCCGTGAGGAAGAACTGGATGTACTCGGTGTTCGCCATGATCAGCGCGTACGAGCGCAGGACCTCGCCGCGGCCGGTGAGCACGGGCCAGCCGGGGTGCACGCAGCTGATGGACGTGTCCTCGACCTCGTCGGAGTCCTCGCTGTACGAGACGTCCTCGGGGGCGAGCCAGAGCGCCGTCAGAAGTTCGAAGTCGCCCTGCTCCAGTGCCTCGTAGAAGGCGCGGTTGGCGCGCTCCACGGCCTCTGCGTCGGTGCGCCGGGCTGCCGCACCGCGCGGCTCGTCGGGCTCCCTCGGTGGGGTCACTGGGCTCCCTCTACGGCGCGGGCGACGCGCACCGCGTCCGCCGTGGCGCGGACCTCGTGGACGCGGACCGCCCAGGCGCCCTGATGGGCCGCGATCGCGGAGACGGCGGTCGTGGCGGCGTCGCGCTCTCGGGCCGGGGGCGGGGCGCCCTGGTCGCCGGCCAGCACATGGCCGAGGAACCGCTTGCGGGAGGCGGCGACCAGCAGGGGGTGGCCGAGCGCGCGCAGCTCCTCCAGGTGGGCCAGGAGCTTCAGGTCGTGGGCGGCCTCCTTGGAGAAGCCGAGGCCCGGGTCGACGACGATGCGCTCGGGGGCGATGCCGCCCTCGATGACGGCCTCCACGCGCGCGTGGAGCTCGGCGACGACTTCGGAGACCACGTCCTCGTACGTGCCCTTGACGTTGCCGCCCTCCAGGAAGCCGCGCCAGTGCATGACGACGAAGGGGGCGCCCGCCGCGGCGACGACGGGGATCATCGCCGGGTCGGCGAGGCCGCCGCTGACGTCGTTGACGAGGGAGGCGCCGGCCGCCAGGGAGCGCTCGGCCACGGAGGCGCGCATCGTGTCGACGGACACGGCGACGCCCTCGGAGGACAGGCCCTGCACGACGGGGATGACGCGCTTGAGCTCCTCGTCCTCGTCGACGCGGGTGGCGCCGGGGCGGGTCGACTCGCCGCCGACGTCGATGAGGTCGGCGCCCTGTGCGACCAGGTCGAGGCCGTGTTTCACGGCGGCCGTCGTGTCGAACCAGCGGCCCCCGTCGGAGAAGGAATCGGGCGTCACATTGACGACTCCCATGACCGCGCATCGGTCCCATTCGGGAAGGCCTGTGACGTGGCCGCGACGGCCCTGCGACGTGCTCATGCCTTCCAGCCTAGGCCCGGCGGCCCGGTGGCCGTGCCACGGCGGGATACGGGACCGGCCTCAGGCGGCCCGTACCCCGCGCGGACCGCCGTCGGGCGCGCCGTCGTGGGCGCAGGGCCGGGGCGCGGCCGTACGCCACCGCAGAACGCGCGGCATGCCGAGGTTCACGAAGCCCTCCGCCTGCATGGCGGCGAAGCCGATCCGGGGCAGGTCGCGCGGGGAGCGGTAGATCACGAAGCGGGGCTCCCAGCGCGGCCGGAACTTCGCGTTGAACCGGTACAGCGACTCGATCTGGAACCAGCGGGACAGAAAGACGAGCAGCCCGCGCCAGGCCCGCAGGACCGGGCCCGCGCCGATCTTCTCGCCGCGCGCGAGGGCGGCGCGGAACATCGCGAAGTTCAGCGAGATCCGTGTGATGCCGAGCTCCGGGGCGGCCTGGAGGGCGGCCACGATGAGGAGTTCGTTCATGCCGGGGTCGGCGGCGCGGTCGCGGCGCATCAGGTCGAGGGAGACACCGTCGGCGCCCCAGGGAACGAAGTGGAGTACGGCCTTCAGGTCGCCGTGGGGGCCGGCCGGGTCGTCGGTCTTGTGGGCCGTGGCGACCAGGCAGTCGCCGTCCGCGGCGTCGCCGATGCGGTCGAGCGCCATGGAGAAGCCGCGTTCGGTGTCGGTGCCGCGCCAGTCGTCGGCGGCGCGTCTGATCCGCTCCAGCTCCTGGTCGCCGAGGTCACGGATGCGCCGCACCCGGGTCTCGTAGCCATTGCGCTCGATCCTCTTGACCATCTGGCGTACGTTGCGCATCGCACGCCCGGCCAGGGAGAAATCCGTGGTGTCCACCACCGCCTCGTCGCCCAGTTCGAGTGCGTCGAGGCCGGTCTCGCGGGTCCAGACCTCGCCGCCCGTCTCCGAGCAGCCCATGACGGCCGGGGTCCACGAGTGGGCCTTGGCCTCGTCCATGAACCGCTCGATGGCTCCGGGCCACGCCTCCACGTCCCCGACGGGGTCGCCGCTCGCGAGCATCACGCCGGACACGACGCGGTAGCAGACGGCCGCCTTGCCGCTGGGCGAGAACACGACCCCCTTGTCGCGGCGGAGCGCGAAGTGGCCGAGGGAGTCGCGGGCGCCGTGCTTGTCCAGGAGGGAGCGCAGGCGTGCCTCGTCGTCCTCGGTGAGGCGTGCGGCCGGGTGTTCGGGGCGGAACGCCAGATAGATGGTCGTCAGCGCGGTGAGCAGGCCGAGCGCACCGAGCGAGCAGGCCACGGTCCAGGAGGTGCGGCCCGCGTAGTCGACGGGCCCGTCCATGCCGAACAGGCCGTACAGGACGTGTTCCAGACGGTCGGACAGGCTCGGGTCGCCCACCACCTTCTTCGGGTGGGCGCTCACGACGACGAGGCCGATGACGATGGAACCGGCGCCCATGAGCACGAAGTTCGCCAGCGCCCGCCAGCGGCTGCGCGGGTCGGGCAGCGCCGCGAACTCACTCCGGTGGCGCAGCAGCATCGTGAGCAGTACGAGCGGGATCAGCACGCCGAGCAGGGAGTGCCGGTACGCGAACTGCGCGAGCGCGCCCAGGGGCAGGAGCACCACGGCCGCGCGCCAGGCCCGCCGCTTCCGGCGGCGCAGTCCGTGCGCGAGGAGGAGCAGCAGGACGCCCGTACTGAGGGCGAGTGCGGCCGCGAACGGGCCGAGGGCTCCGGGCAGGACCTCGGCCAGCGCGTACATGCGGCTGTGCCGGAACCGGGGGAAGACGCCCGCCGCGATGTCGAGGAGTCCGACGAGGATGCAGGCGCGGGCGATCAGGGTGGGGACGGCCTCGGGCCGGGGGCCCCGCAGTATCCGGCGAAGATGTTGCGTTCTGCCCGGAACCCCGCCCGACATATCGGCATCTATCCTGACAGACATCGCATCCCGTAGTTCCGCGAGAGGGCTCGAAGCCGGTGCCATTTCCGGCATCCGGTCACATTGCGCCCTCTAGGACGGGACTTGTGGGAGGCGGGTTCACTCGGCCAGGTAAACCGGCGGAAAAGGTTCAGAAGCCAGAAAGCGCAGGCGGTTGGAGCACGATGGGTCTCACGAGCAGCAAGGTCCTTGCGCTTTCGGTCTTACTGGCCGTGCTCCTCTTCGCCGGCACGGTCTGGCTGTGGCCACGCCTGGCGGGCCGCACCTGGGGCTCCGTCGCCGGGCGGGTGGGCCTGCTGCTCGCCACGCAGCTCGCGCTGTTCCTCTCGGTCGGACTCGGTGCCAACCAGGCGTTCGGGTTCTACGCCACGTGGGACGACCTCCTCGGGCGGGAGCAGGGCCAGGGCGTGGTCACCGACCTCGGCGCGGTGCGCACCCGGGGGCCCCTTCAGGTGGTCGGCACGCGGTACGTGAACGTGCCGGGCGGCTCACGGCCCAAGGTCGGCGGCCAGATCCAGAAGGTCGACATCGTCGGGAAGCGGTCGCACATCGCCACGTCCGCGTACGTCTATCTGCCGCCCGAGTACTTCAGGCACCACTTCAGGGACCACACGTTCCCCGCCTCGGTCGTCCTCACCGGCTACCCCGGCACCGCCGAGGCGCTCTTCAAGGGACTTCGCTACCCGACCACCGCCCACGAGCAGGCCAGGGCGGGCGCGATGCGGCCGATGATCCTGGTGATGATGCGCCCGACCGTGGCGCCGCCGAGGGACACGGAGTGCGTGGACGTGCCGGGCGGCCCGCAGACGGAGACGTTCTTCGCCCGTGACCTGCCCCAGATCATCTCGGCCCACTACAGGGTCAACAGGAAGCACGGCGGCTGGGGCATCGTGGGCGACTCCACGGGCGGCTACTGCGCCCTGAAACTCGCCATGCACCACCCTCGGGTCTACGGCGCGGGGGCGGGCCTGTCCGCGTACTACAAGGCGCCCGTCGACCCCACCACGGGCGACCTCTTCCACGGCGACGAGGCACTGGAGCGGCGCGCCGACCTGCTGTGGACCCTGGAGCACAGGAGGCCGCCCGCCACGTCACTGCTGGTCACCACGAGCAAGCGCGGCGAGAGCAACTACGGGAACACGATGAGGTTCATCCGCAAGGTGAAGCCGCCCACCGGTATCTCCTCGATCGTCCTGGACAGCGGCGGCCACAACTTCAACACCTGGCGCCGGGAGATCCCGGCCACGCTGGTGTGGGTGAGCGCGCGCATCACGGCGTAGAGGCTGGGGGCTGGTAGGGCTCGGGGGCTTCGTGGGCCCACGCTCCGGGGCTCACGAACCCTCAGGCTCCCGTCACCGTCTCCAGTTCGACCTCCGCGCGCGGGATGTCCCGGGCGTCCGCCGCCGTCGAGCGGCGCAGCGCCTCGTGCAGCCGCGCGGGGGTGAGGACGCCGAGGAAGCGGCCCTCGCTGTGCTCGTCGATGACGGCGATCCAGCCCGCGTCGTGCTGGAGCATCGTGGCGAACGCCTGCTTGAGGGAGGCGCCGACCGGCAGCCACGCCTCCATGCGGCGGGCGTGCTCGCGGACCGTGCCGCCGTGCACGCGCGCGTGCTCCGCGGAGATCCAGCCGTGCAGGTTGTTGTCGCCGTCGAGGACCACCGCCCAGGGGGCGTCGAGCTTCGCCGGCAGCGGGTCGTCGAGATGCACGACCGGCGGCTGCTCCAGGTCGCTCTCCTCGATGGGCGTCACTGACAGGCGCTTGAGGCCACGGTCCGCGCCGACGAAGTCGGCCACGTACTCGGTCGCGGGCGCGCCGAGGACGGTCGACGGGGTGTCGAACTGCTCGATCCGGCCCTGCCCGTACACGGCGATCCGGTCGCCGAGCCGGACGGCCTCCTCGATGTCGTGGGTGACGAACAGGACCGTCTTGCGCACGGCCTGCTGGAGGCGCAGGAACTCGTTCTGCAGGTGTTCGCGCACGACCGGGTCGACCGCGCCGAACGGCTCGTCCATCAGGAGTACGGGCGGATCCGCCGCCAACGCCCTTGCCACACCGACGCGTTGGCGCTGCCCGCCGGAGAGCTGGTCGGGGTAGCGGTCGCCGAAGGTGCGCGGGTCGAGTCCGACGAGGTCGAGGAGTTCGGCGGCGCGCTCGCGGGCCTTGGCGCGCTTGGCGCCGAGGAGGTGCGGGACGGTCGCCGTGTTGTCGAGGACCGTCTTGTGCGGGAAGAGGCCGACCTGCTGGATCACATAGCCGATGCGGCGCCGGAGTCGGACCGGGTCGATGCCGGATATGTCGTCGCCGTCGAGGAGTATCCGGCCCTCGCTCGGTTCGATGAGCCGGTTGACCATCTTCATCGTGGTGGTCTTGCCACAGCCCGACGGGCCGACGAGCGTGACGAGTTCCCCCTCGTTCACCTCGAAGGACAGGTCGTCGACGGCCGTTGTCCCGTCGGCGTAGCGCTTGGTGACGTGCTCGAACCGGATCATGGGTCCCCATTGTGCCGGGCAGTCGCCGCCTGCGGGCGGCCGCTGTGTGAAGGCCATGTTGCGTCGTGACGAGGGGTCTCGGCGATTGTCAGTGGTGGGGGCTAGGGTCGTCCGCAGTCGGAATCAGGCGCTCGCGCGAACGGTTTCAAGACATATGTACGGGGATTCGGGGGAGGTGGGGCGGGTGAGCAGTCCCAATTGCATGGTGACCAATGAGTGGGTGTGCGGGGAATACCTGCGCACCCGCAGGCCGGAGCTGGTCGACGCGGTCGTCCAGCACGTCGGCATCACGGCCGCTTCCGTCGTGATCGGCGTGCTGATCGCTTTCCCGTTGGCCCTTCTGGCCCGGCACCGGCGCGCCTTCGCGGGCCCGGTGCTCGGCCTGACGACGGTGCTCTACACGATCCCGTCGCTGGCCATGTTCTCGCTGCTGCTCCCGCTGTTCGGGCTCTCCGCCTCGCTCGTGATCACCGGACTCGTCCTCTACACCCTGACGATCCTGGTGCGGAACTTCCTGGCGGGCCTCCAGGCCGTGCCGGACGAGGCGAGAGAAGCGGCCCGCGGCATGGGGTACGGGCCGGTCCGGCTGTTGTGGGAGGTCGAACTGCCGCTGGCGCTGCCCGCGATGCTCGCGGGCGTGCGCATCGCCACGGTCTCCACGGTCGCGCTGACGACGGTCGGCGCGATCGTCGACTACGGCGGCCTGGGCACGCTGATCATGGACGGGCTCGACAGCGACTTCAAGGCCCAGGTGCTCACGGCGTCCGTGCTGTGCGTGCTCCTCGCCGTGGGCGCCGATCTGCTGCTGCTCGGCCTCCAGCGGTGGCTGACCCCCTGGACCCGCGTCGCGTCCGGGACGTCCCGGATACGCAGACGCACGGACCGCTCCGGCAGTCCGGACCGCCCGGGTGGCGGCTCCGGCGACACGGGGCGACGTGAGGCGAAGGCGGCGCAGGCGGCATGAGCGCGATATCGGGGGCCTACGACTGGCTGACGACAGGGACCAACTGGCAGGGCGACAAGGGGGTGTGGCACCGCCTGGCCGAGCATCTGTACTTCAGCGGCGTCACCCTCGCCGTGTCCTGCCTGATCGCCCTGCCGCTCGCGCTGTGGCTCGGGCACATCGGCAAGGGCGGCGGCCTCGCGGTCAACATCTCGAACGCGGGCCGCGCGGTGCCCACGCTCGCGGTGCTCGTCCTGCTCACGCTGACGCCGCTGGGCCGGCACGGGGACCTGCCGACGTTCATCGCGCTCGTGCTGTTCGCGGTGCCACCGCTGCTGACCAACGCCTACATCGGGATGCGCGAGGTCGACCGGGCCGTCGTGGAGGCGGCGCGGGGGATGGGGATGAGCGGGGGACAGGTGTTCCGGCGGGTCGAACTCCCGCTGGCGTACCCGATGGTCATGACCGGGATCCGGCTGGCGGCGGTGCAGGTGATCGCCACGGCGACGCTCGCCGCGATGGCCGGCAAGGGCGGGCTCGGGCGGATCATCACGGCCGGGTTCAACCTCCAGGACACCCCGCAGGTGGTCGCCGGCGCGGTCCTGGTCGCGTTGCTCGCGCTCCTCGTGGAGGGCGTCCTGGCGGGTGCGGGGCGGGTTCTGAATCCGATGAAGGGCCGCTCCGGCGCGGCGCGCTGAAACCCGGCCGGGCGGCGCGGCGGGCCGAACCCCCGGCGGGCGCCGCTGCGGGCGGGACGCCAACTTGATATCTCGTCAAGGCTTTTCGATCATTCCGGCTTTCGATTGGGTGGACAACGATGAACAGCAGAACGCGACGGATCGCCGTGGCGGCGGTCGCCGTCGGCGCGCTCACCACCGGACTCACCGCGTGCGGCGGGGACAGCCTGGAGGGCGGCAAGAGCGACAAGGCCGGCTCCGACTCGGCGGGGAGCGGCAAGAAGGGCACGGTCGTCGTCGGCGCCGCCGGGTTCACCGAATCGAAGGTGATGGCGGAGCTCTACAAGCAGGTTCTGGCCGACGCCGGATACTCCGCCTCGGTCAAGACCGTCGAGAACCGCGAGATCTACGAGCCCCAGCTCGCCAAGGGCGCCATCGACGTCGTTCCCGAATACGCGGCGACGCTCGCGGAATTCCTCAATCTCAAGAAGAACGGCGCGGACGCCAAGCCCGTCGCCTCAAGTGATCTTGACGCGACGGTCACCGCGCTGCGCGGACTCGCCGGGCCCGAGGGACTGACCGTGCTCGACGCCGGAGAGGCCGTCGACCAGAACGCCTTCGCGGTCAGCGCGGATTACGCGAAGCAGCACCATCTGAAGACCCTTTCGGACCTGGGTAAGTCCGGCCAGAAGGTCAAGATCGCGGCCGGTGACGAATGCGAGAAGCGGCCCTTCTGTGCCCCGGGTCTCGAGAAGACGTACGGCATCAAGGTCAGCGGGATCGACCCCAAGGGCGTCGGCACCACGCAGGCCAAGCAGGCCGTCAAGAACGGTGAGGACCAGCTGGTCCTGACGACCACCACGGACGCCACGCTGAAGAACTTCGGTCTGGTGCTCCTGGAGGACGACAAGAAGCTCCAGAACGCGGACAACATCGTTCCGGTCGTGAACACCAAGGACGCGGGCGACAAGGAGATAGCCGCCGTACTCGGGAAGCTGACCAAGACGCTGACGACCGGCGATCTCGTCGAGCTCAACCGGAAGGTCGACGCGGAGCGCCAGAAGGAGGCCGATGTGGCCAAGGAGTATCTCCAGTCGAAGGGCCTCCTGAAGAACTGAACGGTCCGCGCAGGAGCTGATCGGCAAAGGCGCCGAGTTCAGGGGTGAATGGGAGTGGCGGGACAGAAGACCACGGGATTTTGGCTGCCGGGGCACCACGATTCGCCTACGCGCGGTAAGTTTCTGGCCATGCCACGTGGACGTCACCGCCATTCCCCACCCCTGCACAGGCTGCTTCCCCCCTCGGCGATCGCAGGCGTCCCGCTCGTCTGCGCGGCCGGCGCCTGGCTGACCGCGGAGCCGTTCGTGCTGCGCGGACTGGTCGGTGCCGCCGCCTGCGCCGCCGTGGTGGGCGCGGTCGTCATGCGCCGCTGGGACCGGCTGGCGGGCAAGCGCGTCGCCGAGCTGAACCGGTCGCGGGCGAGCGACGAATGGCGCCACGACGAGCGGGTCGCCGAACTCGAGACGGACCTCGAGGAGTCGCGTGAGCTGCGCTTCAAGATGGAGGCGAAGCTGCGCGGCAAGCGCACCGAGCTCGCGGCCCTGCGCAACGAGCACGCGGCCCTGCTGCGGCGCTACGCGACCGCGGAGACGGAGCGGGCCAGCGCCCTGGAGGGCCGCAGGCAGCTCGCGATAGAGGCCTCGGCCCCGGCGCGTGCGCTGCCCGCGGCCGCCACCCCGGCACCCGGCGCCGAGCTCGTCCCGGCGCAGCGCGCCACGTCCACCGGCGCGCCGGTGACCTCTCCGGTGCTCTATCTGCGGGCGAACGCCGCGCTCGACCGTATGGCGCGCGCCGCGAACCCCCCGCGGGGCGAAGGCCCGAAGGCCGAGGCTCCCCAGGGCGGTGAGCCGCAGGGGAAGCCCGAGGCGGCCCGCGCACAGGAGCACGAGCACGTGGCCGCCCTGCCGTCCGGCGTCCCCGGCCACTTCACCGTCCCGGCCGCGGCGGCGGTCGTGCCGCCCGCGGCGGTGCGGCGGCCCCTGGTCGAGGGCGGATTCGACTTCTTCGGTACGAAGGGTGTGGCGCCCGCGGCCCTGGAGGCCGTGCAGAACACCGACCTCGCGGACGTCGTCGGCGAGGAGGCGCTCGCGCTCCACAAGGCGGACGCGGAGGCCGAGTTCAAGCAGGCCGACGCCACGACCTCGGGCGAGGGCGTCAGTCAGGTCATCGACCTGACCGCTCACGACGAGACGGAACAGATCGACGTGGCGGAGCTGCGGTCGGCGATGCGGGCGTAGGTTCCGGCGGCGGGGATGTCAGCACGTTCGGCGGGGATGTCAGCACGTACGGCAGAGACGTCAGCGCGTAGGACGTAAATGGGGCGGGGCCCCGGTGTGACACACACCGGGCCCCGCCCCATCGCCGTGCCGCCGCCCTCACGGGGCCATCCAGCGGTCGGGCCGTGCCACCTTCCGTCCCGTCCGTGAGCGGTCCGCCTGGGCGCGCAGGAGTTCCGCCGCCTCCCCGGCGTCCCGCAGCCGGGCCGTCACCGTCTTGTCGGCGCCCGTGTCCACATGGACGTCGGCCACGCCCCGGAATCGCTCCCAGGGCCCCTGAGTGAGCCGCACACTCTGCACCTTCGCGTGCGGCACCAGCGCGAGCCGCCGCCGCAGCAGACCGTGCCGGGACGCGAACACCGCGTCGGTCGTCGCGAGCCCGTAGCCCCGCCACCACACCGGCACGCACCACGCCGCGCGCTTCGGCGGCCGGGTCAGCGCCTCCGCGCCGGGCACCGTCACCCCCGGAAGCACTCGCTCCACCACGCCCTCCGCGACCTCGCGCGGCGCGACCGGCACGAGGACGGAGTTCGACGAGCCGGCCACGGCCAGTTCCACGCGCACCCAGCCGCGTCGCCGCCACAGCAGCGGCTCCACGATCCGTACGGTCTGCACCCGACCCGGCGGCACCGTCTCGTGGTCGCGGTCGAGGAGGCCGTGGTCGATGCGCAGGCCGTCCGGCGACTCGCCCACCGTCCAGTCGTACTCCTTGACGAAGCGGCCCACGCTGTTCGTGCCGGCGCCGCCCGCGAGCGGGATCGCCACGGCGAGCACCGTCCACAGGTTGTGGGTGGCGAACCACAGCAGTGTCGGCACGACGACCGCGGCGAGCAGCATCGCCCAGGGCCCGCCGGTGAGCAGGAGGGAGACGGCGAGCATGCGGGGCGGCACGTGCAGGATCTGCTCGGCCGGTGCCTCGCCGACGTCGCGCACGGTCTCGGGCGCGAACCCGGCCGCGCGGGCGAGCAGTTCGGCGCGCAGCTCGCGGGCCTCGCGCTCGCCGAGATAAGCGAGTTCGTCCTTCTTGTCCGCGCCTATGACATCCAGTTTGACCTTGGCGACGCCCACGAAGCGGGCGAGCAGCGGCTGGGTGACGTCCACGGCCTGGATCCGGTCGAGCCGGATGTGGGCGGTGCGGCGGAACAACAGGCCCGTACGGATGCGCAGTTCGGCGTCGGTGACGGAGAAGTGCGTGAACCACCAGGTCAGGAACCCGTAGAGGGCGGCGGCCGGGATCAGTACGGCGATGCCGATGAGGAGGGTGGTCGCGGTGAGCTGGGCGAGCCTGCGCTGCGCCTCGTTCAGGTCGTGGACCGCCCAGCCGAGGACGATCGCGACGGGCGCCCAGGCCCGGCGCAGCGGCGTGACGGGGTGCAGGCGCCGCTCGCGCGCCTCGGCGGTCAGATCCTGGTCCCGTACGTCCTCGTGGACGTCCGGGGCGGTCACAGCCCCGCCGATCGGGCCTCGCCGAGTTCGGTGAGCCGGTCGCGCAGGCGCTCGGCCTCGGCGGGCGTCAGGCCGGGGATCGTGGCGTCGGTCGCCGCGGCCGCCGTGTGCAGCTGGAGACTCGCGAGCCCGAACCTCCGCTCCAGCGGCCCGGACGTGACCTCGACGAGCTGCATGCGCCCGTACGGCACGATCGTTTCCTCACGCCACAGGACGCCCCGGCTGATCAGCAGGTCGTCGGCGCGCTCGGCGTAGCGCCACGAGCGCCAGTTGCGCCCGAGCATCGGCCATCCCCACAGCAGCCCGGCGAGCGGCAGCAGCGCGAACGCCGCCCACACGCCGCCGGCGAACACCCCGAGCAGCACCCCAAGCGCCACCGTCAGCGGCACCAGCCACAGCGCGAGCAGCAGCCTGCGCACCTTCAGCAGCCCCCTGGGGAGCCCGGTCCACACCGGCTCCGCCCCGGCTCCCGCCCTCGGAGCGGCCGTCCCCTCAGTCCCCGTTTCCATGCACCCACCCTACGTACGAGACACTGTTCCCATGACGCCCACGACGGAGACGACGGTCGGCATCGGCGGCGCCGCCGAGACCACCGACATGGTGCTCAACATCGGCCCGCAGCACCCGTCCACGCACGGGGTGCTGCGCCTGCGCCTCGTGCTCGACGGCGAGCGCATCCAGCAGGCCGAGCCGGTCATCGGCTACATGCACCGCGGCGCGGAGAAGCTCTTCGAGGCCCGCGACTACCGGCAGATCGTGATGCTGGCCAACCGCCACGACTGGCTCTCCGCCTTCTCGAGCGAACTCGGGGTCGTCCTCGCCGTCGAGCGAATGCTCGGCATGGAGGTCCCTGAGCGCGCGGTGTGGCTGCGCACCCTGCTCGCGGAGCTGAACAGGGTCCTCAACCACCTGATGTTCCTTGGTTCGTACCCGCTCGAACTGGGCGGAATCACCCCGGTGTTCTATGCCTTCCGGGAGCGCGAGGAACTCCAGAACGTCATGGAGGAGATGTCCGGCGGCCGCATGCACTACATGTTCAACCGCGTCGGCGGCCTCAAGGAGGACGTGCCGGCCGGCTGGACCACCCGCGCGCGTGAGGCGGTCGCCTCGGTGCGCTCGCGCATGGACGTGTACGACGACCTGGTCCTCGGCAACGAGATCTTCCGGGGCCGCACGCGCAACGTGGGCGTGCTGTCCCCGGAGGCGGTGCACTCCTACGGAGTGAGCGGTCCGATCGCCCGCGCCTCCGGCGTCGACTTCGACCTGCGCCGCGACGAGCCGTATCTCGCGTACGGGGAGCTCCAGGACACCCTGAAGGTCGTCACGCGGCGCGAGGGTGACTGCCTGGCCCGCTTCGAGGTGCTCCTGGAGCAGACCCACAACGCCCTGGACCTCGCCGACGCCTGCCTGGACCGGCTCGCCGAGCTGCCGCCCGGCCCCGTCAACCAGCGCCTGCCGAAGGTCCTCAAGGCGCCCGAGGGCCATACGTACGCGTGGACCGAGAACCCGCTCGGGATCAACGGCTACTACCTGGTCAGCAAGGGCGAGAAGACGCCGTACCGGCTCAAGCTGCGGTCCGCCTCGTACAACAACATCCAGGCGCTCGCCGAGCTGCTGCCCGGCACGCTCGTCTCCGACATGGTGGCGATCCTCGGGTCACTGTTCTTCGTCGTCGGCGACATCGACAAGTAGCAGGTCCCGCGCCCGTACGCCCACGGGCTGCACCAGCCAGCCGAAGTCGCCGAGCCCGCCCGCCGCGGTCAGCTCGGCGGCCTCGCCCGCCCCGGACAGGGCCCGTACGTAGGCCGCCGGATCGCTGGAGGCGAGCGACAGCGGCGGACGGCCGCCGCTCACCCCGAGGGCGTGCAGGGCCGCGCGCTGCGTGAGGGGCAGGGTGCCCGGGAGCGCGCACGCGTCGAGCGCCACATGGGCCGTGATGTCGCACGAGCCGTCCGGCACGGGCGGCGTCTCACGGCCCTCACGGAAGCCCGTCAGCGTCCCGAAGGGCGGCCGGGCATCGCGGGAGTGCGCGTAGTCGACGGCGACCGCCGCACCGCGCTCCAGCGTCCCCGTGGCCGCGGCCCAGGCGGTGTCCCTGGGAAGGCCGATCTCCGCGCGGAGCCCCGGTTCGCCGGCGAGCGGCCACCACCGGTCCAGCCACTCCGCTTCCGGCCCGTCCACCACGGGCTCCCCGAGCGCCTCGGTCCCGTCCTGCTGTACGAGGACGTGGCGCGGCACTCCCGAGGCGTCGGCCTCGACGACGTCCAGGGGGACGTTGTCGAGCCACTCGTTCGCGAAGAGGAGTCCGGTGACCCCCTTCGGGGGGTGTGCGCACCACTCGATGCGGTGGTCGAGGCCGGCGGGACGCTCCGCCCGTTCCACCGCGTACGCGCGCGTGCGGGCCGCCACCTCGGCGGGCAGCGCCCCCAGGACGCCGGTCACCAGCTCGCCGCGGCCCGCGCCCATGTCGACGAAGGCGAGTTCCGGCGGGCCCCCGAGCGCCTCGTCCACCCGGCACAGAAGCCGCGCGACGGCCCCGGCGAACAGCGGAGACGCATGCACCGACGTGCGGAAATGCCCCGCGGGCCCCTCGGGCCTGCGATAGAAGCCGCACGGCCCGTACAGCGCCTCCTCCGTCGCCTCGCGCCACCCACGCCCCGCACCCCACCGCTCGTTCGTCACGGGCAAAGGCTAGGACCTCTCGTTCGGATCGACCCCGCTCCCTGATCCAGCCCGATCCGGACGAGAGGTCCTAGGCGTCGAGAAGGGCTCGGCCTCCACCTTGGGGAGTACGCCGGCGGTACTCGGATCGATCCTCCGGTTGACCTCTGCACACTGCACGCTTCTTTACGCTGGGTTACGTGCAGCGCCTCTACGACTTCTTCCGCCGACACCCGACGTGGGTCGACAGCTTCTGGGCCGTCGTCCTCCTCGGGGTCTCCGGCATGAGTCTCATAGCGGGGCAGGAGAACATGCAGGGCAACGCCCGTCTCCTGGGCGTCCCGGTCGTCCTGGCGCTGAGCCTGGCCGTCGCCCTGCGCAGGCGCGTTCCCGAGCGGATGCTGATCCTCATCGCCGTCGTGGGCGTCTTCCAGCTCGTCGCGGACGTCCGCGTGCAGCCGGCCGACTTCGCCATGCTGGTGATCATCTACACCGTGGCGGCGGACAGCCCGCGGTGGGCGTCCAGATTCGCCCTCGTCGGCGGCCTGTGCGCGGCGCCTCTCTCGCAGCTGCGCTGGCCGATGCACGAGACGAGCAGCGCGGGCAACGTGCTGATCACGATCTTCCAGATGGTGCCGTTCGCCCTGGCCTGGGTGCTCGGTGACTCCGTCCGCACGCGCCGCGCCTACCTGGCGCAGCTGGAGGAGCGCGCCGCGCGTCTGGAGAAGGAGCGCGAGGCCCAGTCGAAGGTCGCCGTCGCCGCAGAGCGGGCCCGGATCGCGCGCGAGCTGCACGACGTCGTCGCCCACAACGTGTCGGTGATGGTGGTGCAGGCGGACGGCGCCGCGTACGTCATGGACACGGCTCCCGAGCAGGCGAGGAAGGCCCTGGAGACGATCTCCGGGACCGGCCGGCAGGCGCTCGCCGAGATGCGGCGCCTGCTCGGAGTGCTGCGCACCGGTGAGCACCAGGAGAGCGGTGAGTACGTGCCGCAGCCCGACGTGGAGCAGCTCGACGAGCTGATCGAGCAGGTGCGTACCGCGGGCCTGCCGGTCGACTTCAAGGTCGAGGGCACCCCGCGCCCGCTGCCCAGCGGCGTCGAGCTGACCGCGTACCGCATCGTGCAGGAGGCGCTCACCAACACCCGTAAGCACGGCGGCGCGAACGCGGGCGCGAGCGTCCGGCTCGTCTACTTCGACGACGGCCTCGGCCTGCTCGTCGAGGACGACGGCAAGGGCGCCCCGCACGAGCTGTACGAGGACGGGGGCGCCGACGGCCGGGGGCACGGACTCATCGGCATGCGGGAGCGCGTCGGTATGGTCGGCGGGACGCTCGACGCGGGACCGCGCCCCGGCGGCGGATTCCGGATCAGCGCGCTGCTGCCGCTCAAGCCCGCCCACTGACGCCGTACACGCACTGAACCCGACCCCGTACACGTACCGAAAGGGACCCCCTTCATGGCGATCCGCGTGATGCTCGTCGACGACCAGGTGCTGCTGCGCACCGGCTTCCGGATGGTGCTCGACGCCCAGCCGGACATGGAGGTCGTCGCCGAGGCGGGCGACGGGGTCGAGGCTCTGGAGGTGCTGCGCGGCACGGCGGTCGACGTGGTCCTGATGGACGTCCGCATGCCGAAGCTGGACGGCGTGGAGACGACCCGGCGGATCTGCATGGACGAGAACCCGCCGAAGGTGCTCATCCTGACGACGTTCGACCTCGACGAGTACGCCTTCTCGGGGCTGAAGGCCGGGGCGTCGGGGTTCATGCTCAAGGACGTGCCGCCCGGCGAGCTGCTCGGCGCGATCAGGGCCGTGCACAGCGGCGACGCGGTGGTCGCGCCGTCGACGACGCGGCGGCTGCTCGACCGCTTCGCGCCGATGCTGCCCAGCTCCGGGAAGGAGCCGCAGCTCGCCGAGCTCGGCCGGCTCACCGAGCGCGAGCGCGAGGTCATGATCCTCGTCGCGCAGGGCCTGTCGAACGGCGAGATCGCCGCCCGGCTCGTCCTGTCGGAGGCGACGGTGAAGACGCACGTGGGCCGCATCCTCACCAAGTTGAACCTGCGCGACCGCGTCCAGGTCGTCGTCCTCGCCTACGAGACAGGGCTCGTACGGGCCGGCGGAGGAGCTGCCTGACCTTCGTGAGAGGTCAGCGCAGTACGCCCTCGATGAAGTCGCTGCCCAGGCGGGCGACGGCCGTCAGATCCAGCTGGTGCTGGACGTAGCGGCCCCGGCGGCGCGTGGTGATCAGGCCCGCCTTCTTGAGCACGGTCAGGTGCCGGGATATCTCCGGTGCCGTCATCCCGTGCGCGTCGGAGAGCTCACTCGTCGTGTACGCGCCGCGTGCGAGGTGGCGGCACAGGCGCATGCGTACGGGGTGCGCGAGGGCCGTCATCCGGAGCGTGAGCTGCTCGACGGTCGCCGGTGTGGTGAGGCCGGGTGAGCCGACGGGATACGTGATCGCCGGCTGCCAGCCGAAGCGGTGCAGCACCATGAGGTGCGGCCAGCCGAGGGTGGTCGGCACGAGGACGAGCCCGCCGTCCTCGGTGGTCGTGCGACCCACGGTGATCTTGTCGACGGTGATCAGCTTCGCCGTCTCGTCGAGCGTGACGACCGACGACACCGCCGTCAGCGCCTCGGCCAGGCCCTTGCGCCTCAGGAGCTCGGTCTTGTGCCGGGCGTCGGCCGCCAGTTGGTGGTGGACGCGGGCCCAGATGTCCGCGAAGAAGGCCTCCTCGCAGTCCTCCACGAGCCGGCGGAACCAGGCGCGCACGGCGGGTGGGTCGTCCAGGAGCCGCTGGGTGAACTGGACCTGGGGCAGTCCGCGTGTGGCCGCGAGGTCCAGGGCGCGACGGTGCATGTCCGGGTCGTCCAGCGGGTTGTCCTCGCGCAGCGCGTAGCTGTTCTGGCAGGTGAACTCGAGCGCAGCGTCCACGAACTGACGGTCAGTCAGTTTGTCGAGCAGGTCGAGCTCCTCGGCGAGGGTGGCGCCGGGCAGGGTGGCCCGGCCCGGGATCCCGGCGAACGGCGCGAACACGTCCGAGAACGTCGTCCGCCACAGGAAGTCCGCCTCGCAGAGCCGGTCCGCGAGGCACGGGTCGAGGCGCGCGGACACCGCAGTCGTCCAGCCCTGGAGCCCCGGGTGGTGCGCGGGCTCGGCCAGCGCGTGCAGCGCCATGCCCAGCTCGGCCAGGGGCGAGGGCACGACACTGATCCGCTCCGGGGCCAGCCCGCTGATGTCGATGCTCACGCTCATGACTCCATGGTGCACGCGGGGTCGGACAACCGAGTTCTCGATTGACGGCTCCCGTCAATCCGCGTGACCGGGCGTGGCCGACGGGCGGAGTCTCCTTGATGTCGGACCGAAGCGGCAAAGAGCGATGAATGCCGAACAGTGTCAATAAAGCCCTGTAAAGCAAATAAAGCTCTCTGAATAGCCGTATTCCTGGTCATGACGTGACAATGAGAAGACCAGTGAGGGGTACGTCATGAGCATCAATCAGCAGCACGCACTGGATGTCTACCGCGCCTCCCTGCACGGGGAGCCCGCCCCGCCGGCGCCGGGCGTCCACGACTGGAGCACCATCCGCGAGTTGCGCGACTACCGCCGTTTCCGCGCGGTCATCGCCGGCCGCCCGGCGCACGGCCGGATCCTCGCGGCCCTGTCCCGCCTGATCCACCCGCACCGCGGCGCGGCGGGCTGCTGACCTGCCGGCCCCTGACGCACGCCGGTCGGGCTGCGCCGGTCAGACGTCCTGGGCGGCGGCCTCCGGGGGGATCCGTGCCACGAAGTCCGCGACGGCCGCGCGGACGTCGTCGGCGGTCCATTCGAGCCCGCGCGCGGAGACCGTGACCTCGGTGACCGAGAGCCCCGGAGGACCCTGCTCCCACCAGCGCCGGAACAGCGCCGTCCGGGTCTGCTCGGCCTGCAGCACCGACGCCTCGTCGAGCCGTTCGGAGGCGTACGGCAGCCAGACCTGGAACTCGTGCGTGTGCGGCACCTCGGGGTGCACCCGCACCCACGGCACCCCGGCCTCGGTGAAGCCTTCGCGCAGCGCCTCGGCGACCACGCGCGCGTGGGCCACGTACTCGGGCACACGCGGCAGCTCCCGCTCCAGGCCGACCAGGGCCGAGAGCACCGCGGGGAACTGCTGGAAGAGCTGGCCCCCGTAGCGGTGGCGCCAGGTCTTCGCCTCCTCGACGAACGACCGGGGCCCGGCGAGCGCCGCACCGCTGAGGCCGCCGAGGGTCTTGTAGAACGACACGTACACGCTGTCGGCGAGGTCGGCGATCTCGGCCAGGGAGCGCCCGAAGTGGGTGGTGCACTCCCACAGGCGCGCCCCGTCGAAGTGCACGACGGCGTCGCGTTCCCTGGCCGCCTCGGTGACGGCGACCAGCTCGTCCCAGGTGGGCAGTACGTAACCGGCCTCCCGGAGCGGCAGTTCGAGCATCAGCGCGCCGAAGGGCTCGGCGAAGTCGCGCACCTCGTCGGCGTCGGGCAGCCGTGGCTCGGTCGTCGGGTGGACGGTGCGCAGGCCGCTCAGCGCGCCGAAGGCGCCGCGCTCGTGCCGCTCCGGGTGTGCCATCGGGTGCAGGGCGACCGTCGGGTTCCCCGTACGGCCCGCCCAGCAGCGCAGGGCGACCTGCTGCGCCATCGTGCCGGTGGGGAAGTAGGCGGCCGCCTCGGTACCGAGGAGCCCCGCCACGCGCTCCTCCAGGTCGGCGACGATGCCGTCGCCGTACAGATCGCCGCTCCGGTCCGGGTCGGCGACCGACCAGGCGGCCTCCGTGAGGGCCGTCAGACGCTCACCGATGGTGGCGTCGAGGCCGCGCGCGCCCAGGATCCGCTCGGCGCCCCGCACGGCCGCGGCGCGGCGCTCCCGCGCCTTCGTCTCGTCGTCCGCCGCGGGGTTCTCCCGCTCTTCGCTTTCCGTCATCCGCCGATGATGTCGTACGCGCGTGCGGTTGCCCACAGCCTGTGGACGGGCCGGAGCCCGTGGAGCAGATCGCGTTAACATGACGAGAAATCGTCCGGTACCCCGAGCGGACTGGAACGGAAGGCCGTCGTCCTGTGAACGCACCTCCTCGACCCGAACCCACCGACCCGAGGGACCGCCCCGCCCGGCTCACCGTCGGCGTGGTCGGCGCGGGCCGTGTCGGCCCCGCCCTCGCGGCCTCCCTGGCCCTCGCGGGGCACCGCCCGGTCGCCGTCTCCGCGGTCTCCGAGGCATCCGTGCGCCGGGCCGGTCTCATGCTGCCCGACGTTCCCGTCGTGACGCCCGCCGAGGTCCTCGCGCGCGCCGAACTCGTGCTCCTCACGGTGCCCGACGACGCGCTGCCCGGCCTCGTGGAAGGGCTCGTCGAGACCGGTTCCGTACGTCCGGGGCAGCTGATCGTGCACACCTCGGGGCGCTACGGCACGAAGGTGCTCGACCCCGCACTGCGGGCCGGCGCCCTGCCGCTCGCGCTGCACCCCGCCATGACGTTCACGGGCACCCCCGTGGACGTACAGCGGCTGGCCGGCTGCGCTTTCGGCGTGACCGCTCCCGAGGAGCTGCGACTCGCCGCGGAGGCGCTCGTCATCGAGATGGGCGGCGAGCCCGAGTGGATCCGTGAGGAGTCGCGCCCGCTGTACCACGCGGCGCTCGCCCTCGGCGCGAACCACCTGGTCACGCTGGTCGCCGAATCCATGGAACTGCTCCGGACCGCGGGCGTCGAAGCTCCCGACCGGATGCTCGGCCCGCTGCTCGGCGCGGCCCTCGACAACGCCCTCAGGTCCGGTGACGCGGCGCTCACCGGGCCCGTCGCGCGCGGGGACGCGGGCACGGTCGCCGCCCATGTCACCGAACTGCGCAAGCACGCGCCCGAGACCGTCGCCGGGTATCTGGCGATGGCCCGCGCCACCGCCGACCGTGCCCTCGCGCACGGCCTGCTCAAGCCCGAACTCGCCGAGGACCTGCTGGATGTCCTGGCCGACGGCGCCGAGGGAGACAAGCGATGACCACAGTGCTGCACACCGCCGATGAACTGCGCACGCGCACGCGTGCGGGCCGGCGTGCCGTCGTCATGACGATGGGTGCCCTGCACGACGGCCACGCCGAACTGATCCGCACGGCCCGCTCGATCGCCGGTGCCGACGGCGAAGTGGTGGCGACCGTCTTCGTGAACCCGCTCCAGTTCGGCGCGGGCGAGGACCTCGACCGCTATCCGCGCACCCTCGACTCCGACGTCAAGCTCGCCGAGCAGGCGGGGGCCGACGTGGTGTTCGCGCCCTCCGCGGACGAGGTCTACCCCGGCGGCGAGCCCCAGGTCCGCGTCGCCGCGGGCCCCATGGGCGAGCGCCTCGAAGGCTCCTCGCGGCCCGGCCACTTCGACGGCATGCTCACCGTCGTCGCCAAACTGCTGCACCTGACCGCGGCCGACATCGCGCTGTTCGGGCAGAAGGACGCCCAGCAGCTCGCCCTGGTCCGCCGCATGGTGCGCGACCTGAACTTCCCCGTGGAGATCGTCGGCGTACCCACCGTGCGCGAGGACGACGGCCTGGCCCTGTCCAGCCGCAACCGCTACCTCTCCGCCGAGGAGCGGCGCACCGCGCTCGCCCTGTCTCAGGCGCTCTTCGCCGGTCGCGACCGGCACGCCGCCCAGGAGGCCCTGCGCGCGCGTGCGCACGAGGCGCCCTCCACGCACGCGCGTGCCGATGCCCTGAACGCGATCGGCGAGGCCCGTGCCGCGGCCGACGCGCACGCCGTCGCGAAGGCGTCGCCCGGCGGCCCCGAAGCCGTCCGTGCCGCGGCCCGCCAGGTCCTCGACGAGGCCGCGCGCCTCCGGCCGCCGCTCACGCTGGACTACCTCGCCCTCGTGGATCCTGCCGACTTCACCGACGTGAAGCGCGGCTACACCGGAGAAGCCGTGCTCGCCGTCGCCGCCAGGGTCGGTGCGACGCGGCTGATCGACAACATCCCCCTGACCTTCGGAGCTCCCGTATGAGTGCCACAGGGACCACAGCCACCGGTACAGCGACCGGCATACGCCTGCACGCGCCCGCGCCCGGCTGGTCCGTCACCGCCGACGTCGTGATCGTCGGCTCCGGTGTCGCCGGACTCACCGCGGCCCTGCGCTGCCAGGCGGCCGGACTGCGGACCGTCGTCGTCACCAAGGCCCGCCTCGACGACGGCTCCACGCGCTGGGCACAGGGCGGCGTCGCCGCGGCGCTCGGCGAGGGCGACACCCCCGAGCAGCATCTCGACGACACGCTCGTCGCGGGCGCGGGCCTGTGCGACGAGGAAGCGGTCCGCACCCTCGTCACGGAGGGCCCCGACGCCGTACGGCGGCTCATCGCGACCGGCGCCCACTTCGACGAGTCGGCCGACGGCGACCTCGCGCTCACCCGGGAGGGCGGCCACCACCGCCGCCGCATCGCGCACGCGGGCGGCGACGCCACCGGCGCCGAGATCTCTCGCGCCCTCGTCGAGGCGGTACGCGCGCGTGGCATCAGGACCGTCGAGAACGCCCTGGTCCTCGATCTCCTGACGGACGCCGACGGCCGCACGGCGGGCGTCTCCCTGCACGTCATGGGGGAGGGCCAGCACGACGGCGTCGGCGCCGCGCTCGCGCCCGCCGTGGTCCTCGCGACCGGTGGCATGGGCCAGGTCTTCTCCGCCACGACCAATCCGCACGTCTCCACCGGCGACGGCGTCGCGCTCGCCCTGCGCGCGGGTGCCGAGGTCTCCGACCTGGAATTCGTGCAGTTCCACCCGACGGTGCTCTTCCTCGGCGCGGACGCGGAGGGCCAGCAGCCGCTGGTCTCCGAGGCCGTACGCGGCGAGGGCGCCCACCTCGTCGACGCCGACGGGGTCCGCTTCATGGTGGGTCAGCACGAACTGGCCGAGCTCGCGCCCCGCGACATCGTCGCCAAGGGCATCACGCGCCGCATGCAGGAGCTGGGCACCGAGCACATGTACCTGGACGCCCGGCACTTCGGCGCCGAGATGTGGGAGACCCGGTTCCCCACGATCCTCGCCGCCTGCCGCGCCCACGGCATCGACCCGGTCACCGAGCCCATTCCCGTGGCGCCCGCCGCGCACTACGCCTCCGGAGGCGTCCGTACGGACCTCCAGGGCCGCACGACGGTCCCCGGCCTGTACGCGTGCGGAGAGGTCGCCTGCACCGGCGTCCACGGCGCGAACCGCCTCGCCTCCAACTCGCTCCTGGAGGGCCTGGTCTACGCCGAGCGCATCGCGGACGACATCGCCGCGAGCCACCAGGAGAACGCCCTGCACGCGCGCGTGCCGGCTCCTGTGCCGCACCCGGAGACCCCGACCCACCCCCTGATGCCGGCCGAGGCGCGGTTCGCCATCCAGCGCGTCATGACGCAGGGGGCCGGCGTGCTGCGCTCCGCGGACTCCCTCGCCGAGGCCGCCGCGGGACTCGGCCGTATCCACGCCGAAGCGGCGGGCGCCCTCGCGGAGAACGGCAAGACCGCGGAGCCCGGCGTCGACACCTGGGAGGCCACCAACCTCCTGTGCGTCGCCCGCGTCCTCGTCGCCGCGGCCCGCCGCCGCGAGGAGACCCGCGGCTGCCACTGGCGCGAGGACCACGCCGACCGCGACGACGCGGCATGGCGCCGCCACATCGTCGTACGGCTGAATCCCGACCGGACGCTGGCCACGCACACCACGCCCACCGCAGAATTCCCCCCGACCCGCCCCGAGTGCCGTACAAACCAGCAGGAGCAGTGAGAGACGTGAGTACCCCCGACCTCCCCCTCGCCGAGAGCGGCGGCTGCGGCGACGGCTGCGGCTGCGGCGGAGCCGACGCCGACATGATGGAGTGCGGCCTCGACCCCGCCCTCTCCCAGCTCCTGGCCGACGCGGGCCTCGACCCCGTGGAGGTCGAGGACATCGCGCACATGGCCATCGCCGAGGACCTGGACGGCGGCGTGGACGTCACCACGGTCGCCACCATCCCCGAGGACGCCGTCGCCACGGCCGACTTCACCGCCCGCGAGGACGGCGTCGTGGCGGGTCTGCGCGTCGCCGAGGCCGTGCTCTCCGTGGTCTGCACGGACGAGTTCGAGGTCGAGCGGCACGCGGAGGACGGTGACCGGATCACCGCCGGGCAGAAGCTCCTCAGCGTCACCACCCGCACCCGCGACCTGCTGACCGCCGAGCGCAGCGCCCTCAACATCCTGTGCCGCCTGTCCGGCATCGCGACCGCCACGCGCGCGTGGGCGGACGCGCTGGAGGGGACCACGGCGAACGTCCGCGACACCCGCAAGACGACGCCCGGCCTGCGCTCCCTGGAGAAGTTCGCCGTCCGGATGGGCGGCGGCGTCAACCACCGCATGTCGCTCTCCGACGCGGCTCTGGTCAAGGACAACCACGTGGTCGCCGCCGGCGGCGTCGCGCAGGCCTTCAAGGCCGTACGGGAGTCCTTCCCGGGCCTCGCCGTCGAGGTCGAGGTCGACACCCTGGACCAGCTGCGCGAGGTCGTGGAGGCGGGCGCAGACCTGATCCTCCTGGACAACTTCACGCCGGCCGAGACCCAGGAGGCCGTCGCGATCGTGGGCGGCCGCGCCCTCCTGGAGTCCTCGGGCCGGCTGACCCTGGCGAACGCGCGCGAGTACGCCGCGACGGGCGTCGACTTCCTCGCGGTGGGCGCGCTGACCCACTCGTCGCCGATCCTGGACATCGGCCTCGACCTGCGCGCGGCGGAGTAGTCGCCATGCTGCTCACCATCGACGTAGGCAACACGCACACCGTCCTCGGCCTGTTCGACGGGGAGGAGATCGTCGAGCACTGGCGCATCTCCACCGACGCCCGCCGTACCGCCGACGAGCTCGCCGTGCTCCTCCAGGGCCTGATGGGCATGCACCCGCTGCTCGGCGACGAACTCGGCGACGGCATCGACGGCATCGCGATCTGCTCGACCGTCCCCTCGGTCCTGCACGAGCTGCGCGAGGTCACCCGGCGCTACTACGGGGACGTGCCCGCCGTCCTCGTGGAGCCCGGCATCAAGACCGGTGTCCCGATCCTCATGGACAACCCCAAGGAGGTCGGCGCCGACCGCATCATCAACGCGGTCGCGGCGGTCGAGCTCTACGGGGGGCCCGCCATCGTCGTCGACTTCGGCACGGCGACCACCTTCGACGCGGTCTCCGCGCGCGGGGAGTACGCCGGCGGCGTCATCGCCCCCGGCATCGAGATCTCCGTGGAGGCCCTGGGCGTCAGGGGCGCCCAGCTCCGCAAGATCGAGATCGCCCGCCCGCGCAGCGTCATCGGCAAGAACACCGTCGAGGCCATGCAGTCCGGCATCCTGTACGGCTTCGCGGGCCAGGTCGACGGCGTGGTGACCCGTATGGCGCGCGAGCTCGCCGACGACCCGGACGACGTGACCGTCATCGCCACGGGTGGCCTGGCGCCCATGGTGCTCGGCGAGGCCGCGGTGATCGACGAGCACGAGCCGTGGCTGACGCTGATCGGCCTGCGGCTGGTCTACGAGCGGAACGTCTCCCGCTCCTGACGCCCCTTCGGCAGCACGCCCTTTCGACGGCCGGCATTTTCGGCGGCTGACTTTCCGGCAGCCTGCCTTTTCGGCGGCGCCTCAACTGCCCCTTCGCGCACGGACTTTCGACAAGGCGTGCGCGAAGGGTGCAACCGTTCGTACGCTTCGCTCGTCTCCGCAGAGACGGGGCACGAGTCGGCATGCGAGGGACGTGGGGCGAAATGTGGCGTAAGGGCAGACAGTTGGCGACTGCGACGGCGGCGATCGCGCTGACCGGGGTCGGTCTCGCGAGCGCCACGGCCCGGGCCGCCGACGGCCCCACACAGTCCTACGCGGTCATCAACGCGCCCGCGCAGATAGCCGTCCCGGCGACGGGCACGGCCATCGCGCCCGACGCGGGCTACAGCTTCGCCGACGACGGCGTGGACGGCCTCCCGCTGCCGGAGAACGCCAAGTTCGTGATCGACGCGAGCGGCCTCAAGGGCGTCGCCACGATCAAGGCAAAGAACGACCAGTGCACGACGGACGGCGCCGTCGTCACCTGCCTGGACAACGGCAATCTGCACGGCCCGTTCGAGCCCTTCACGCTCAGCGCGGTCGCCGGCGCGAAGCCCGGCGACACCGGGACGTTGCGCTACGAGGTCACGGCGGACAAGGCGACCCCCGCCACCGAGACCTCCAAGGTCGTCATCGGCTCCCCGAAGATCCAGGTCGCCGCACTGCCCGCCCGGTCCGGCCTGACGCCCGGCCAGTCCGTCGACTACCCCGTGGTCCTGCGCAACACGGGCGACCTGCCCACCGAACAGATCACCGTCCGCCTCACGGGCAGCCCGGGGGTCACGTTCGCCGGGAAGCACAGCAACTGCCTCTACCTGCCGGGCGACTTCGGCAGGGACGACGCCGACGTGACCTGCGTCTTCAAGACGGCGATCGCCCCGGGTGACACGGTTGGATTCTCCGACCCGCTCGGAGGGTCCCTCGGCAAGGACGCCTTCCACACCTGGACCGACATCACCGCCGAGGCCCTCCCGGCCTCCTCCGGTACGGACACCGGTGGCACCCCCGGCAAGGGCGCGGCGCTCACCCTGACCCCCGCCACGGGCAAGGACTTCGCCGACAGCCACCGGGTGACGTACGACGCCGACAACGCCGCCGACTTCCTCGCGGTCGGCGCCGTCCTCACGCCCGGCAAGAAGGGCTCCACCCACCCGCTCGCCTTCGGCCTGCGCAACGCGGGCCCCGCCGTGGTCGCCCACCCCGACGGCAAGCCCGTGGCCTACGCCGAGGTGACGCTCCCCGAGGGCGTCGTCGCCAAGAGCGTGCGCGTCGACGAGGAGCCCGACGACCAGGCGAGCGGCGACTGCTACACGTACACCGGAGGCAAGACCTCGCCCTTCGAGCCGGGCCACCGCCGCTACCTCTGCCCGGACACCGTCGCCGAGGAGAGCGGCGACGGCCAGATGTACCGCTTCCAGGTCGGCTACGAGAAGGACCTCGCCGCCGGCGCCGCCCGCGGCACGGTCACCGTGCGCCCCGGCGACGGGATCGTCCTGAACGACCCGGACGAGTCGAACGACGAGGCGGCGATCACCGTCGGCGACGCGTCCCCCTCCCCGTCGCCGTCCCCGTCGGCCTCGGGCGGCACCGCGACCCCCTCGCCCTCCGCTTCCGCCACGTCCTCCGTGACGTCGGGCGGCTCGGGGACGTCGGGCACGGCCGGGTCCATGGCGGCGACCGGTGCGGGGTTCCTGCCGTGGGTGGCCGCGGCGGCCGCTGCCGCGCTCGGCGTGGGCGCGATCGTGTTCGCCATGTCGCGCCGCCGGGCGGAGTGACCTGGCCGGAGTGCCCCGGGGGCGAATGACCCGGGGCGAGTGACTCGGGCCGAGTGACCCGAGTGGGCGGTCCGGCGGTGAAGCCACGCCGGAAATTGACGGTTAAGCCGATTTTGTCCGCTGTGCTGCGTATCGTCGGCCCATGCCCACGCCCTACGGAAACCGCGGCGGCATGGCGTTCGGCGCTGAAGAGCTGCGTGTGCTCCGACGCGCCCTCGCCCTTGCCCTTCACCCGAGTCCCGTCACCGCCGAGGACATCCAGGACTGCCTCCGGCTCGCCGAATCGGTCGACGAGGCAGCCGACGAAGGCGCCCGTATCCGCGCCTTCCTGCTGGCCGACCTCGCTCGCTACCGGGCCGCCCTGCCCGGCACCGCCACCGGCTATCTGGAACTGCTCGACGCGGCGCTGGCGGCGGGCCACCAGCCCGGCGCCGACGACCTCGCCGCCCTGCGCGCCCTGCGCGCCAACCCCTCCGCCGCCACCCTCCTCGAACGCTGCCGCACGCTCGCCGAGCGCGACGTGCGGGCCAGACTCGAGGGCTGGGCACCGGCACCGGCGCGCGCGGAAACGCGCGTCGCACAGCCCCGTGTCCCGGCCTCCCGTACCCGGCTGCTCGCCCTGCCCGGGGGCCTCGCCGCCACCGGGAAGCCGGCGGCCAACCCCCGGCCCCCGGGGAACCCCCCGGCCCCGCCGCGCCCCATGCCCACCCCGGCCGAGGTCTTCCCGCCCAAGCGCCGCCCCGCGCCCCCTGCGGCCCCGCCGCAGGAGCTCGCCGTCGGATAGCTACTCTGGGGGCATGGACTACGTCTCCGCGCTGGTGCCCCCCGTAGTGATGGCCGTCTTCTTCATCGGTCTCATCGTGACGATCGTGAAGTCCCAGGGCGGCGACAAGAAGGCCAAGGAGGACGCGGCCGTCGACGCGGCGATCGCCCGCGCCGAGGCGGCCCGCCAGGCGGGCCCGCTGCCGAGCGACATCTGAGAAGGGCGCCCCACCGGGCGCCCTTTTTGTCGTTATCAGGCGCCGTTCGCCACGTCCGGCGCCCTATTGCCGACTTCTGCCACTAGTGTGCTGCTCGTGCCGCGCCCATTGGGAGAACTCGAAGACGCAGTGATGACACGGGTGTGGAAGTGGAACCGCCCCGTGACGGTTCGCGAAGTCCTGGAAGACCTCCAGCAGGAACGGTCCATCGCCTACACCACGGTCATGACCGTTTTGGACAATCTCCACCAGAAGGGCTGGGTGCGCCGCGAAGCGGAAGGCCGGGCCTATCGATATGAGGCCGTCTCCACTCGCGCCGCCTACTCCGCCGCGCTGATGAACGACGCATGGTCCCAGAGCGACAACCCGGCGGCGGCTCTCGTCGCCTTCTTCGGCATGATGTCGCCGGAACAACGCGAAGCGCTGAGCGATGCCGTGCGCATGGTGCAGGGACCTCAGGCGCAGACCCTCACGACTCAAGAGCCGGAAGGCTCTGAAGCCCCCGAGGGGCGTGAAGAGCCACAGGACTCCGAACAGCCTTCAGCGACTGAAGCATCGGAAGGGTCCGAGGAACCTGAAGGACCCGGGGAGCCGGCAACGGACGACGGGCGATAGCGTCCGCTCATGCCAGCACAGCTCCCCGAAGTCACCGCAAAAGCAGTCACCGTGCGCAGGGCGAGGACGGCCGATGTGCCGGCCGTGCGCCGACTCCTCGACGCGTACAGCCGCGAGGGGATCCTGCTCGACAAAGCCACCGTGACGCTTTACGAGGACATCCAGGAGTTCTGGGTCGCGGAACGCGACGACAACGCGGAGGTCGTCGGCTGCGGCGCCCTGCATGTGATGTGGGAAGACCTCGCGGAAGTCCGCACCCTCGCCGTGAATCCGGTGGTCAGGGGCGCGGGTGTCGGTCATCAACTGCTCCAGAAGTTGCTGCAGACCGCGCGCTGGATCGGTGTTCGCCGGGTTTTCTGTCTGACCTTCGAAGTGGAGTTCTTCGCGAACCACGGCTTCGTGGAGATCGGAGAGGCACCCGTCGATACCATCGACACCGATGTCTACAGCGAGCTCTTGCGTTCCTATGACGAGGGTGTCGCGGAGTTCCTCGGTCTCGAACGAGTGAAACCGAACACCTTGGGCAACAGCCGGATGCTTCTGCATCTGTGATCGCCCCCCGGTATTCCTGAGCAGCACCCTGCCCAGGTGCCCTATGTCCGAAACGCGCATCTTTCCGGGCTTCTCGGGGTCCTTGGTCTCTCCCGGATCTCTCCCAGGGGTTTGTGTTTTTCCAGCAAAAGCGGTTTGCTTTCCGACGTACTGCGTACTGCATATAACAAGGGGACGGCGAATCAACGACTGAGGTCGTGGGGTCCGGCCCTACAGATATCGATGAAAGGAAATCCGGTGGCACAGAAGGTTCAGGTCCTTCTTGTCGACGACCTCGACGGTGGCGAGGCGGACGAGACCGTGACGTTCGCGTTGGACGGCAAGACTTACGAGATCGACCTCACCACCGCCAACGCGGACAAGCTCCGTGGACTTCTTGAGCCGTACCTCAAGGGCGGTCGTCGTACCGGAGGCCGTTCCGCCGGCGGACGCGGCAAGGCGCGCGCCGCGGTGGCCGGTGGCAGCCAGGACACGGCGCAGATCCGTGCCTGGGCCAAGGAGAACGGTTACGAGGTCAACGACCGCGGCCGTGTCCCCGCGTCCATCCGTGAGGCCTACGAGAAGGCCAACGGCTGAGCGCAGGCACGTCGCAACCGGATCCGGTGGCACTGAGTCGCCGCCGTTTCCACCAGCCGTACGAGACCGGGGGCGCCCCCACCGCCCCCTACGGCCGACAGCGCCGTCAGAGCCGGAAGTGTCGGCTCGACGTCGCATCCGGGCACGGGGGGCCGCACCCAGACAGCGGCCTCCTGGGGGTCCGGCACTCCCGGGGGCGCGGGCGCGTCGATCCGACCGCCCGCACCGACCACGGTGAGATCGAGGGGCAGCGCCCCCCACTCCAGCCAGTCGAGCAGCCCCGGCAGCTCCTCCGCGCTGCCCGCGGCCACCAGCAGGCGCATCGTCTCCCCTTGCAGGGCCACCGGACACCCGGGGTCCAGCCGCCGCAGCACGGCACGTCCCGCCTCCGCGGGCAGCTCCAGTACGTCGAAGCGCAGCCCCGTCAGCAGCTGAAGGCCCTCGGGGCCCCGCGCGGTGGCCCAGCCGAGCGCGTTCTCGTACCACTCCCGCACCGGGTCGCCCGCGTCGAGCGGCCGACGGGGCAGGGGCACGGTGGGCACGATGGAGACCATGTCCGGAGCAACCGCCGGGAACCCTCTCGGGTTACGCAGCGTTGTCGAATGAGTGCACAGAGTGTCTCGAATGGGGGCGTGCGGAGGTGTTCGGCGGCGCAAGGGTGTTCGCCCGTAGCGGAGGGAACCGGGGTGCGCCGCATGGACCGTCACTCCTGGCGGGTAAGACATCCCTAGTGAGGAGGGGCGACACGTGGGTTCTGGCCGCCTTGCGTTCGCCATCGGCGTACTGATGGTGGGGGTAACTGCCTGGCCTGCGGGAACATCGTCTCGCACCATCGGTGTTGGAGCAGTTGTCGGCGTTCGGGTCAGGAGGCCATCGACGGGTGTCGGCAGTTGGAATGAGCGGTCCCCGCTTGCGGGACTAAGCTGCGGAAGGACAGGGAGGGGAGCGTCCCCTTACTGCCTGACCGCTCTGAGGAGCGATTAACGATGTTCGAGAGGTTCACCGACCGCGCGCGGCGGGTTGTCGTCCTGGCTCAGGAAGAAGCCCGGATGCTCAACCACAACTACATCGGCACCGAGCACATCCTCCTGGGCCTGATCCACGAGGGTGAGGGTGTCGCCGCTAAGGCCCTGGAGAGCCTCGGGATTTCGCTCGAGGCGGTCCGCCAGCAGGTGGAGGAGATCATCGGCCAGGGCCAGCAGGCCCCGTCCGGGCACATCCCCTTCACCCCCCGTGCCAAGAAGGTCCTGGAGCTGTCGCTCCGCGAGGCCCTTCAGCTGGGCCACAACTACATCGGCACGGAGCACATCCTGCTCGGCCTGATCCGTGAGGGCGAGGGCGTCGCCGCCCAGGTCCTGGTCAAGCTGGGCGCCGATCTCAACCGGGTGCGGCAGCAGGTCATCCAGCTGCTCTCCGGCTACCAGGGCAAGGAGACCGCCGCCGCCGGCGGTCCTGCCGAGGGCACGCCCTCCACGTCCCTGGTCCTCGACCAGTTCGGCCGGAACCTCACGCAGGCCGCCCGCGAATCCAAGCTCGACCCGGTCATCGGGCGCGAGAAGGAGATCGAGCGGGTCATGCAGGTGCTGTCCCGCCGTACGAAGAACAACCCGGTCCTCATCGGCGAGCCCGGCGTCGGCAAGACCGCCGTCGTCGAGGGCCTCGCGCAGGCCATCGTCAAGGGCGAGGTGCCCGAGACCCTCAAGGACAAGCACCTCTACACCCTCGACCTGGGCGCGCTGGTCGCCGGTTCCCGCTACCGCGGTGACTTCGAGGAGCGCCTGAAGAAGGTCCTCAAGGAGATCCGCACCCGCGGCGACATCATCCTGTTCATCGACGAGCTGCACACGCTGGTCGGTGCGGGTGCCGCCGAGGGCGCCATCGACGCCGCTTCGATCCTGAAGCCGATGCTGGCCCGCGGTGAGCTCCAGACCATCGGCGCGACCACGCTCGACGAGTACCGCAAGCACCTGGAGAAGGACGCCGCTCTCGAGCGCCGCTTCCAGCCGATCCAGGTCGCGGAGCCGTCGCTGCCGCACACGATCGAGATCCTCAAGGGTCTGCGCGACCGCTACGAGGCCCACCACCGCGTCTCCATCACGGACGAGGCCCTCGTTCAGGCGGCGACGCTGGCCGACCGGTACATCTCGGACCGCTTCCTGCCGGACAAGGCGATCGACCTGATCGACGAGGCCGGTTCCCGGATGCGCATCCGCCGGATGACCGCGCCGCCGGACCTCCGCGAGTTCGACGAGAAGATCGCGGGCGTGCGCCGCGACAAGGAGTCGGCCATCGACTCCCAGGACTTCGAGAAGGCAGCTTCGCTCCGCGACAAGGAGAAGCAGCTGCTGGCAGCGAAGGCCAAGCGCGAGAAGGAGTGGAAGGCCGGCGACATGGACGTCGTCGCCGAGGTCGACGGCGAGCTGATCGCCGAGGTCCTCGCGACCGCGACCGGCATTCCCGTCTTCAAGCTGACCGAGGAGGAGTCCTCGCGTCTGCTGCGCATGGAGGACGAGCTCCACAAGCGCGTCATCGGCCAGAAGGACGCCGTCAAGGCGCTCTCGAAGGCGATCCGCCGTACGCGTGCCGGTCTGAAGGACCCGAAGCGCCCCGGTGGCTCGTTCATCTTCGCGGGCCCGTCCGGTGTCGGTAAGACCGAGCTGTCCAAGGCGCTCGCCGAGTTCCTCTTCGGTGACGAGGACGCGCTGATCTCCCTCGACATGTCGGAGTTCAGCGAGAAGCACACGGTCTCGCGTCTCTTCGGTTCGCCCCCCGGTTACGTGGGCTACGAAGAGGGCGGCCAGCTGACGGAGAAGGTGCGGCGCAAGCCGTTCTCGGTGGTTCTCTTCGACGAGGTCGAGAAGGCCCACCCGGACATCTTCAACTCGCTGCTGCAGATCCTGGAGGACGGTCGCCTGACCGACTCCCAGGGCCGGGTCGTGGACTTCAAGAACACGGTCATCATCATGACGACCAACCTCGGCACGCGGGACATCTCGAAGGGCTTCAACCTCGGCTTCGCGGCCCAGGGCGACACGAAGTCCAACTACGAGCGCATGAAGAACAAGGTCTCGGACGAGCTCAAGCAGCACTTCCGTCCCGAGTTCCTCAACCGCGTGGACGACGTCGTCGTCTTCCCGCAGCTGACCCAGGACGACATCCTCCAGATCGTCGACCTGATGATCGGCAAGGTCGACGAGCGCCTCAAGGACCGGGACATGGGCATCGAGCTCAGCCAGTCCGCGAAGGAGCTCCTGGCCAAGAAGGGTTACGACCCCGTGCTCGGCGCGCGTCCGCTGCGACGCACGATCCAGCGCGAGATCGAGGACTCGCTCTCCGAGAAGATCCTCTTCGGCGAGCTGCGTCCGGGCCACATCGTGGTCGTCGACACGGAGGGCGAGGGTGACGCCAAGACGTTCACCTTCCGCGGCGAGGAGAAGTCCCCGCTGCCGGACGTCCCGCCGATCGAGCAGGCGGCCGGCGGAGCCGGTCCGAATCTGAGCAAGGAGGCGTAACCCTTCGGGGATGCGCTGAGTGAAAGGGGCTGCCCCAGGACTTCGGTCCTGGGGCAGCCCCTTTGCCGTGCCTCCCGTGATTCGGCGACTCCAGCGGTGGACGGTGACCTCGGCCTGCGGGAAGAGGCCGGCGTACACCTCGGCCGGTGCGGCGTCCTCGGCGAAGGAAAGGCGCACGGTGTCGGCGTTCGGGACGGCGGGGGCGAAGCGGGAGGGTCCTCCGTGCCGCTCGTGAGGTGCAGGGACACGGGACAGGACGCGTACGCCCGGCAGCTCGAAGGGCGATCCCTGCGGGGGCAGCAGCGCGCCGCTGAGGGACAGGTCGGGCCGGGGGAGTCGCGCAGGTCGAGGCCGAAGATGGTGACGCGGTTGTGGCGCTCCGCGAGGTGGCGCGGTAGCGGGCCTCGAAGGCGGTGTCCTGCCCGTCGTGGGGCGGGGTGCGTGTGATCAGCGCGTCCACCTTGGTGATCAGCTCGGACTGGGCGCGGCTCTGCTCGACCAGGGTGCGGGCCACGAACGTCGAGCGCCGGGTGACGAAGTGCGGGATGTGCAGGCAGGCCCACTCGGTGACCGAGTCGAGGAAGTAGGCGGCGTCGGTGGTGAGGCCGGGCGCGGGGGCCGCCTCGCGCAGGGTGCGGGCCAGCTGACGGTGGCCGAGGCAGGCCGCCTGGACGTCGTCCATGTCCAGGTCGCCCAGGGCGAGGACCCTGCGGGCGAGGGCGGCCGTGACCGCCTCCTGCTCGTCCGCGGGGAACGGCGGCTCGCCCGGGGGCTGCACGGCCTCCCGCACCGGACGGGCGGCGAGGTGCCCGACCTCCTTCTCCCCGAGGGTCCGCTTCTCGCCGCGGAAGGTGACGAGGCCCGAGAGGCTTACGGGCTTGTCCACCAGGCCCGCGCCGGGGCCGTCACGGGGGAGGAGCTGCTTCAGCAGCGGTGAGAGCACGCTCGACTCCAGGCGGGTGCCGAGGACTGCGGGATCCCATCTGCGCTTCCCCCGAAAGGCTGCCAAACCAGGCGCTTCAGCGTAGCCCGCGTCACATTCGCGGGGCTCTGGATCTTGCCTCCCGGTGACATGGCGCACAGGCGTTTTGTCCGGTACTAGCCGCAATAGTGGATGAGCTGCAGGGGTGGGGGGTTGTTGCGGCATCGACGTGTTCTACCGAAATGTCCGTTTCTTGGATCGGTAGGGCGTGGGGCCGGTGGGGCCCCGGGGCGCAAGGGCGCGAAGTGCCGCTAAACCTGGAATCGGGGCATAAAACCGACAGTTCGCATGGGGTCTTCGGGGGCCGTCAAGAGGTTGAAGTCCCGACCTTTTAGTACGGCTTTGGGTAGTAGATGGGGCCTTTGAGACGAGATGGGGTCCCGGGTTACCAATGAACAGCCAGCCCGGCACGTCACCAACGAGTGCCGGTCTGTCCCTGTCATCAACGCGGAGGTAATCCCCGAATGTCGAAGCGCACCATGACTCTTTCTTCCGGCTCGTCCCTGCTCCGTACTCGGGCGGCCGTCGTCACCGCCGCCCTGGGAGCCACGGCGCTGCTGGGTGCAGGGGCCGCGGTTGCCGCCGAAAGCACTCAGGGAAGCGTCGCGCTGCCCAGCGTGGCCGCGGCTTCGGTCCAGGCCCAGGCCAAGGCCCAGGCCAAGGCCGCCGAGAAGACCAAGGCGCACGCCGCGCAGGTCAAGGCGCACGCCGCGCAGGTCAAGAAGGCCGCGGCGAAGAAGGCCGTCAGCTGGATAGACCCGGTCAAGAGCTACAAGCTGTCCGCGGGCTTCGGCCTCGGCGGCAACATGTGGTCACACAAGCACTCCGGCCAGGACTTCGCCGTGCCGATCGGCACGAACGTCATGGCCGCCCACGGCGGCACCGTCGTCAAGGCCGGCCCCTACGGCGGCGGCGACGGCCCGGCGTACGGCAACGCCATCGTGATCAAGCACGGCAACGGCACGTACTCGCAGTACGCGCACCTGTCCCGCATCGACGTGCACGTCGGCCAGACGGTCTCCACCGGTCAGCACATCGCGCTCTCCGGCAACACCGGTAACTCCAGCGGCCCGCACCTGCACTTCGAGATCCGCACGACCCCGAACTACGGCTCCGCGGTCAACCCGGTCAACTTCCTGAAGTCGATGGGCGTCGCCGTCTGACCTGCGTGAGCGGGCTCATCCGCCCGGATGAGCCCACCCGCGCGGGAAGCACAACTGCATGACGGAACTCAGGCGTCCCGCTGCGCCCGGGTGACGAGATCGGTGGCGACCTCGAGGATGGCCTTGCGCTTCTCCTCGGGGTCGCCTTCGACGTCCTTGAGGACGAACAGGCCCGCGTGCATCGAGAAGATCGCGCTGAAGCAGCGGACCCGCTCGGTCATGGTGGCGTCCTCCGGCAGGAGCTGGTCGAGGAGCGCCTTCATGCGGTCCTTGAAGAGCTCGCCGATGCTCAGCTCGCGCATGGTCGCCTGGTTCTCCTGCATGAAGCGGAACAGCGGCCCCGCCCCGTGCAGCGCCAGGCTGTAGCGCTCCATGAGCTCCTGCTTGGTCTCCAGGGTGTCGGGCTGCTCCCGGCCCCACTCGATCAGCTCGTCGATGGGCCGCGTCAGGTCCTCGAAGAGGCTGACGACGATGTCTTCCTTGGTCTTGAAGTGGTAGTAGAGCGCAGCCTTGGTGACGTCGAGGTGCTCGGCGATCTCGCGCAGCGAGGTCTTCTCGTAGCCCTGCTCGGCGAACAGTTCCAGCGCCACGTCCTGGATGCGCTGCCGCGTGTTTCCGCGGCGCTGCTTGCTGCTGCCCATCTGTGGCTGCTCCTTCGTGCTGGTGGCGGGCCTTGGGCGAAAACTTACTTGACGCCCGGCTAGTTAGCGCTCTATCTTCCCTCAGTGTAGTCAACTTGCCGGGCGGCAAGTAAGTGGCGGCAAGCAGGTAACTGGGGAGTTGGGGATCATGGCGGAGAACGGAACAGTGGCGGTGGACACCGGCGGGGGCGGCGCGGCGGCCACCAAGGAGCGGCAGCCGCGCAGTGTGCGCGTAGTCCTGATGGCGTTGATGATCGCGATGCTGCTCGCGATGCTCGACAACATGATCGTCGGCACCGCGATGCCCACGATCGTCGGCGACCTGGGCGGCCTCGAGCACCTCTCGTGGGTCGTGACCGCGTACACGCTCGCCACCGCCGCCTCGACCCCCATCTGGGGCAAGGTCGGCGACATGTACGGCAGGAAGGGCGCCTTCCTGACCTCGATCGTGATCTTCCTGATCGGCTCCGGGCTCAGCGGCATGGCCCAGGACATGAACCAGCTCATCGCGTTCCGCGCGATCCAGGGTCTCGGCGCCGGTGGCCTGATGGTCGGCGTCATGGCCATCATCGGTGACCTGATTCCGCCGCGGGAGCGCGGCAAGTACCAGGGCATGATGGCCGGCGTCATGGCGCTCGCCATGATCGGCGGACCGCTCGTCGGCGGCGCCATCACCGACAACTGGGGCTGGCGCTGGTCCTTCTACATCAACCTGCCGCTCGGCCTCGTCGCCCTCGCCATGGTCACCGCGGTCCTGCACCTGCCGAAGAAGCGCTCCAAGGGGAAGATCGACTACCTGGGCGCCGCGCTGCTCACCGTCGGCATCACGTCGATCGTGCTCGTGACGACCTGGGGCGGCTCGCAGTACGCCTGGGGCTCCGCCGTGATCATGGAGCTCGCCGCGATCGGTGTCGCCGCGCTCGTCGGTTTCCTCTTCGTCCAGACGAAGGCGGCCGAGCCGATCCTGCCGCTGCACATCTTCCGCAGCCGCAACTTCACGGTCATGTCCCTCATCGGCTTCATCACCGGCTTCGTGATGTTCGGCGCCGTGCTCTTCCTGCCGCTCTACCAGCAGACGGTGCAGGGAGCGAACGCGACCAACTCCGGTCTGCTGCTCCTGCCGATGCTGCTCTCGATGATGGTCGTCTCGCTGATCGCGGGCCGGGTCACCACCAACACCGGCAAGTACAAGGTGTTCCCGCTGGTCGGCAGCGTCCTGATGGTGGCCGGACTCTTCCTGCTCGCGCAGATGGACACGGAGACGACGCGCCTCACCTCCGGTCTGTACATGGCCGTGCTCGGCGCGGGCATGGGCTGCCTGATGCAGATCACGATGCTGGTCGCGCAGAACAGCGTCGAGATGAAGGACATGGGCGTCGCCTCGTCCTCCACGACCCTGTTCCGCACGCTGGGTTCCTCCTTCGGCGTCGCGATCATGGGCGCGCTCTTCAACAACCGCGTCCAGGACGTGATGGCCGAGCGGGCCGGGGCGATGGGCGGCAAGGTCGCGGAGCATTCCACGCAGCTGACGGCCGAGGGCCTGGCCAAGCTGCCGGACGTGGTGCGCGACGCCTACCTGCACGCGGTGTCGGCCGGTACGCACTCGGCGTTCCTGCTCGGTTCGATCATCGCGGTTCTGGCGCTGATCGCGGCGGTCTTCGTGAAGGAGGTGCCGCTGCGGGGCGCGGGCCCCGCCAAGGAGGCGCCGAGCTCTCCCGAGGCCGCGGGCCCGGCGGACGCTCAGCCGGTCGACATGGCCAAGGCCGGTACGGCCACGGCCGACGCGAAGCCGGTCGAGGGGGTCGCGGCAGGGGACGCCGCGGCGGACGGCAGGACGGTCTCCGAGACCGTCTGAGCGGGTCGTCCCGATCCTCCTCGGCTTCTGTGAAGGCCCCCGGTGCGCTGTTGCGCACCGGGGGCCTTCGCCGTGCCGAGGTCGTTGTCAGTGGGGCGTGCCAGCATCGGTGACGTGGAGAAATTGCGGCAGCTGCGGCTCGCCAAGGACGCGATGGACCGCGACTGGGCCGAGGCGGGGCTCGACCTGGACGCGGTGGCGGCCCATGCCGGCTATTCGCGCTACCACTTCGTGCGGTGCTTCAAGGAGGCGTACGGGGAGACGCCGGGACAGTATCTGACGCGCCGTCGGATCGAGCGGGCCGAAGAGATGCTGAGATCGGCGGACCTGTCGGTCACGGAGATCTGCGGCCTCGTGGGGTTCAGCAGCCTGGGCACGTTCTCGTCCCCCTCGTGGGGTTCAGCAGCCTGGGCACGTTCTCGTCCCGGTTCAAGAGACAGACGGGCCTGACACCGAGTGAGTACCGGGCGAAGCACGTGGGACGCGGGGCGGCACTCATCCCCGGGTGCTACGCGATGTTGTGGGCCGGCGGCTTCCCCGGCAGGGAGCCGTCCGGGAGTACGGGGCAGGGGGCCGGCGAGGAGCGCAATTCTGGAGAAGCGGGGGCGGGGGGTGACTGCCTACCGTGACAGGGCACGGCCGGATTCGCCGGCGCGTGGCCCGACCACTGCGGAGCGCATCATGATCAAGGGACTCGCCATTTCCACCGTCTGGGTTCTCGACCAGGACCGGGCCAAGGAGTTCTACACCGAGAAGCTGGGCCTCGAGGTGCGGACGGACATGACCATGGGCGAGGGCGGTATGCGCTGGCTGACCGTGGGCGCCAAGGATCAGCCGGACGTCGAGCTGACGCTGATGGTGCCCGGGGTGCCCGCGATGGATCCCGAGTCGGCCGAGGCGGTGAAGAAGCTGGTCTCCAAGGGCATTCTCGGGGCCGGCGTCCTGGTCACGGACGACATCCACGGAGACTACGAGCGGCTCAGGGCGCGCGGGGTGCAGTTCCTCCAGGAGCCGCAGGAGCGCCCGTACGGGACCGAGGCGATCTTCCGCGACGACTCCGGGAACTGGTTCTCGTTCACGCAGCGCAACGAGGGGCTCGACCTCGACAAGGAGTGGGCCACGAGCTAGGGCCTCTCGTTCGGACGAAAGCCCTTAGGACCTGCCGCTCGGAGCCGCCCTCAGTCCGGCAGGCGCAGCATCGGGAAGCTTCCCGTGTTCGTCGGTGCGTGCTCCGGCAGCCACAGCACCGCGACCGCACCCTCGGACGGAGTCCCCGAAGGAGCGCCCGGCGGGCGTACGTTGCGGAACGTGAGGCGGGCGCCGAGCACGCGCGCCTGACCCGCGGCGATCGTCAGACCGAGACCGTGCCCATGGCCCGCGCGGTCCGCCGCGCCCGTACGGAAGCGGCTCGGCCCCTCGTCGAGCAGCTCCTCCGGGAAGCCGGGACCGTGATCACGCACGCGCACCACTCGGCCCTCGACGCTGACCTCGACGGGCGGCTTGCCGTGCTTCGCGGCGTTGGCGAGGAGGTTGAAGAGGATGCGTTCGAGGCGGCGCGGGTCGGTGGTGACCTCCGACTCGTGCACCACGCTCACCCGTACGTCCGCGTGGCGTGCGCCGACCCGCCGCGTCACGAACTCGCCCAGCAGCAGGTCCTGGAGCTCGGCGCGCTCGGCCGCGCTGTCCAGACGCGCCACTTCGAGTACGTCCTCGACGAGGGTGCGCATCGCCTGGGCCCGGTCCTTGACCAGCTCGCTCGGGCGTCCGGGCGGCAGCAGCTCGGCCGCGGTGAGCAGTCCGGTCACCGGCGTACGCAGCTCGTGCGCGATGTCCGCGGTGACCCGGCGCTCGGCCTCAAGGCGCTGCTTCAGGGCGTCGGCCATCGCGTCGACGGCCTGCGCGAGATCGTCGGTCTCGTCGCGTACGACGCCGCCGATGGCGTCCCCGACCCGTACGTCGGTCCGCCCCTGCGCGACCTCCCTGGCCGCGGACGCCGCCTTGCGCAGCCGCCGTGACACCTGGCCGCCGATGAGCACGCCGAGGGCGCACCCGCCGAAGACCACCGAGATGGAGCCGATGATGAGGGCCTGGTCGAGGTCCTTCATGACGGTGGCGCTGCGGTCGGTGAAGCGGGTGTGCACGGACAGCAGGCGCCCGTCGCCGAGCGGGACCGCGGCCCATATGTCGGGTACGCCGCCGACCTGTTCGGAGACGAAAGTGGCGCGCCGCCCGGCCATCGCCTTCTTGCGCAGGTCATGGGGTATGCCCGGGTCGTCGACCTTGAAGCCGACGGGGAGGCCGCGCCCGGTGGCCTCGTACTGGCGCGCCACGAACTGGATGCGTTCGTCCTGCACGTCGCGCGCGTTGTCCAGCATCGAGACGCGCGCCGCGTTGTGCACGACCAGGCTCAGGGCGACGGCGACGAGCGCTCCCACCAGGGCGATGGCGACGCTGATCTTCCAGCGGACCCCGGTGTGCAGCGCCGGGCGCAGCCGTCTCAGCGGCAGCCGCAGCGGTTGGCCGAGCCGGGCGCGCACGGTCGCGGCGGCCCCTCTCATATCCCGATCCCGTTCCTCGTCAGACAGCGAATGACCCGGCCGGTACACGTACCGACCGGGCAAACGGTTCTCCGGACACCCGGTTCGCGCAAGCCTCCCGGCCCGCGCAAGCCACCCAGTCCCGACAAGCCACCAGGCCCCGACACGACACCCCGCCCCGGCACGGCCCGTCAGGCCTTGAGCTTGTAGCCGAAGCCGCGGACCGTTTCGATCCGGTCCTGGCCGATCTTCGTGCGCAGCCGCTGCACATGGACGTCGACGACGCGGGTGTCCCCGCCCCAGCCGTAGTCCCACACACGTTCGAGGAGCTTGTCGCGGGAGAGGACCGTGCCGGGCGCGGACGAGAACTCCAGGAGCAGTCGCATCTCGGTCGGCGTCAGCGCGACCGTGGCGCCGTCCTTGCGGACCTCCATGCCCTCGGTGTCGATCTCCAGATCGCCGAAGTGCAGGACACCGCCGGTCGCGCCGGAGTCGTCGGGGACGGCCGGCGCCGCGCCGGACGCCGACCCGCTCGCGTGCCCGAAGCGCCGCAGGACGGCACGGATCCGCGCCACGAGAACGGCCCCGTCGAACGGCTTGGTCACGTAGTCGTCCGCGCCGGCCTCCAGGCCGAGCACCACGTCGATCGAGTCGGCCCGCGCCGACAGCATGATCACGGGGACGGTGGACTCGTCACGGATGCGGCGGCACAGGCTCACGCCGTCCAGGCCCGGCACCATCACGTCGAGCAGCGCGATGTCGGGCCGGTTCGCGCGGAACGCCTCCAGGCCCGCGAGGCCGTCCGGCATGGCCGTGACCACGAAGCCGTCCCGCTCGAGGGCGAGCTGGGTGGCCTCGCGGATGACGTCGTCGTCCTCGACGAAGAGGACGTGGGTGTGCTCTGCCATCCGAATCCGCTGCTCCTGATACGTCGTCCGAAAAGTGGTCTGGTCCGTCATCTGCATGGTCGGGGCTGTCCGGCCCGCCGCTCAGTTGTCGGACGGCTCGGGCGTGTCCCCGTTCACCGCGTTGCTGTAGTCGTTGTGCGTCCTGGCCTGCTCGACGAACCGGCCGGTGGTCCAGCGGTACGTCAGGACGTCCTCACCCGAGGGATACGCCACCGAGTCGCCCTTCTCGTACACCTGCTTGGTGACGACGAGGTCGCCCCGGTCTATCTCCGCGTACACCGGAGGCTCCTCGGCCTTGAAGACGTTCTCGTACTTCCCGCCGGTGTCGCGGTACACGTAGCTGCCGATGCTCACGGCGTCTCCGCAGGTCATGACGTTGACCACGACGTCGCTCGACGTGTTCCCCGTCAGGTTCCCGTAGGACACGTCGACCGGGTACTCGTGCCCCACGCAGGGCTTGAGGTCGCGCTTGACCTCCGTGCTCACCGCCGGGTCGTCCTTGACGAGCCGGACCGCGTTCACCGTCTTGGGCGCAGGGGAGGCCGGGGAGGACGACACGGCCTTCGGGGCGGCCGAGGGCCCCGGGTCGGAGCGGGCGGGCCCTTCGTCGCGGGCGCCGGTGCCGCCGGCCGAGCAGGCCGTGAGGGCGCCGAGGAAAAGGCCGACGGCGGCGAGCGCGGCCACCGCCGTACTCCCCGCCTTCAGAACCCGACCGGCACGTATGCCTAGGCCGCGCAACGCTCCGTCTCCTCCCGTTCGAGCACGCGGTGGCCGGACTCGTGGCGGTCCCGGCTCTCCAGCTCCTCGCGGAGCCGGGCCAGCGCCCGGTGCAGCGTGCTCTTCACGGTTCCGGCCGACATGCCGAGGGCGGCGGCCGTCTCCTCTGTGGACATCTGCTCCCAGTGTCGCAGCACCACGACGCTGCGCTGCTTGGGAGCCAGCACCTTCATGATGTCCATGAGGAGCGCGCGGTCGGCGTGCTGCTCGGTCGAGTCGTCGATGCTCGCGTCGGGCAGCTGCTCGGTGGGCACCTCTTCGAGCTTGCGGGCGCGCCACCACTCCGTACGCGTATTGATCATGACGCGGCGCAGATAGGCGTCGGCGAGGCGCTTGTCGGCTATGCCGTCCCAGCGGCCGAACGTCCGCACCAGCGCCGTCTGCAGCAGGTCCTGGGCGTCGACGGGGTCCGGCACCAGGCGCCGGGCGCTACGCAGCAGGGCGTCCTGCCGAGTGCGGACGTACTCCTCGAACTCGAGCACCTCGCCGTGCGCCATGCCAACCGCCTCCCGTTCGCGAACCGTTCGCGCTTTCCCTGTCCGTCACCTGTGGGTGATCGGTACACGGAAGAAGCTACGGAGGCGTTGTCACGGGGTTGTCCGCTTCAGCCTGCGACGGGCGCACGGCTGTCCGTCGGTTGTGTAACAGACGTAAGGAGTGGGTAAACCCGTACGCCCCTCAGCTCAGCGGCAGTCGGTAGAAGCCGTCCGGCATCGGCTCCACGAGCCCGTCCGCGACGAGCCCGTCGAGGGCGCGCGCCCGCTGCACCGGCTCGTCCCACACGCGGTCCAACGCCGCCTGGGGAACGGGCGAGACGGCCTCCCGCAGCACGGCGAGCAGCTTCCCGCGGACCTGCCGGTCCGTGCCCGCGTACGTCTGCCCGCGGCGCGGCGGACCGGCGTGGTCGGGCTTGCCGGCGAGCCGCCAGGCGCACTGGGCGGCGATGGGGCAGCGGTGGCAACTCTCGTTCTTCGCCGTGCAGATGAGGGCGCCGAGCTCCATGGAGGCGGCGGCCCAGCGCGAGGCCGTCGACTCCTGCTCGGGCAACAGGGCGCGGGCGAGCTTGCGTTCGGCCGCGGTCGTGGCGTTCGGCGGGTACTGCACACCGCTCACGGCCCGCGCGAACACGCGCCGCACGTTCGTGTCGAGGACGGCGTGCCGCTGCCCGTACGCGAAGGAGGCCACGGCGGCGGCCGTGTACTCGCCGATGCCGGGCAGCGCGAGCAGCTGGGAGTGAGCGGTGGGTACGTCGCCGCTGTGCCGCTCCGTTATGGCGACGGCGGCGCCGTGCAGCCGCAGCGCGCGGCGCGGATAGCCGAGCCTGCCCCAGGCGCGCACGGCCTCGCCGGGCGCCTCCTTGGCCAGATCGGCGGGGCGAGGCCACCGCGCGATCCACTGCTCGTACACGGGAAGGACGCGGCTCACCGGCGTCTGCTGGAGCATGAACTCGCTGACCATCACGCCCCAGGGACCCGCGTCGGGGCGGCGCCACGGCAGGTCGCGGGCGTTCTCCGCGAACCAGTCGATGACGGGGGCGTGAAGGGACTCGGTGCTGGTGTTCGTGGGCGCATTCATGGCAGGACGATCCTGCCATGGGGAGCGGGGACGACGCGGCCACGCTGTGACGCAAACGGGTTGGCTCGGCCGCGCTCGTTTGACGCCCGCCCCTGACGATCGGCAGGGGCGGCGACCCGGCCGGCGCTTGTACCGTCGGAAGACGTGAGACCTCCAGCCCGCAGCACGGGCCTCTTGCTCTGGGCGGCCCTGGCCGTCCCTGTCGCCGCCGCGGGGCGCCTCGGCCTGGAGCGAACCCCGCTGTGGGCGCAGCTCACCGGCCTCGCGGTGCTGGCCGCCGCGACGGCCCTGCACCGCACCTGGCCCGCGACGGCGCTCCTGCTCGCGGCCGCACCGGGCATCGCGACGTCGCCCTCCCTCTTCACGCTCTCGTACGGCTGCGCGCCGGCGGTCTTCGCCTTCCTGCTGGGCCTGCGCGGCACGGCGACGGGTGTCGCGCTGCTCTCGTTCGCGGCGGTGGCGGCGGCGGGCACGGCCAAGATCGCGGTACGCCAGGTCGACCCGGCCGCCGAGTGGCTGGTCCTCATGGGCACGCTGCTGTTCGGCGCGGTCTTCCCCTGGTTGATCGGCCGCTACTGGCGCCAGAGCCGGGAGCTGACCGCGGCGGGCTGGGCGCGGGCGGAGCAGCTGGAACGCGAGCACCGGATCATCGCCGACCGCGCGAGGCTGCGGGAGCGGGCCAGGATCGCCCAGGACATGCACGACTCACTGGGCCACGAACTGAGCCTCATCGCACTGCGCGCGGGCGCGCTCCAGGTGGCACCGGGCATGGCCGAGGCGCACCGCACGGCGGCGGCCGAACTGCGCGCGGCGGCGTCGGACGCGACGGACCGCCTGCACGACATGGTCGGCCTGCTGCGCGAGGACGACGAGCCGGCCCCGTTGGCGCCACCGGGCGAAAGCATCGCGGCCCTGATCGAAAGGGCGGCGGACTCAGGCCTCCCAGTGACCCTGCACAGAACAGACACCACCGCGACCAGCGCCACCACCACCCGAACCACTTACCGAGTGATCCAGGAAGCACTGACGAACGCGGCGAAGCACGCCCCCGGAGCCCCCGTCACCGTCGAACACGCGCAGAACGAGAGCGGGACGACGGTGGACATCACGAACGGCCGCCCCCGGCACCGCGCGGGCCCGGCGGGCAGCGGCACGGGCCTCATCGGCCTGCGGGCCGGCGTCACGGCACTGGGCGGCTCGTTCGAGGCCGGCCCGCACGGGGAGGGCTACCGCGTCAGCGCCAACATCCCGACCAGGAAGACAGCCGGCCCCGACACCGCAACACCGGGGGCCCTCTTCACATCGGCGAGGCGCCTGGCACACCGCAGGGTCGGGGTGGCGTTCGGGGCGGCGGCAGCGGTGGGGGCGGTCCTGATCGGAGGGGCGTTCGCCTGGTACGCGTACACGAAGACGCACGCGGTGCTGACGCCGACCGCGTACGTGGCCCTGAAGATCGGAACGCCGCTGGAGGAGACGGTCCCGCGGCTGCCGGACCGCACGATCAGCGACCCGCCGGTGGACCGGGCCCCGACCCCACCACCACCGGGAACGGACTGCCGCTACTACAGGGCGAGCGGCGAACTGTTCGTCCCCGTGGACCACTTCAGGCTCTGCTTCGACAAGGACGACCGCCACGAACTGCTGGAGAAGAGTGTGATCCCCAGGCCAGGCACAACGGACCAGGTGCAGGAACAGAGGCGGGAGTGGGCGAGATGATCCGAGTGCTGCTGGCGGACGACGAGGCGATGGTCCGGGCGGGCGTGAGCGCGATCCTCGCGGCGGGCGGCGACTTCGAGGTGGTGGCGGAGGCGGCGGACGGCCGCGAGGCGGTGAGCCTGGCGCAGGCCCACCGCCCCGACGTGGCGCTCCTGGACATCCGTATGCCGCGCCTGGACGGCCTGGCGGCGGCGGAGGAGATGGTACGAGCCGTGCCGGACACGGCGGTGGCGATGCTGACGACGTTCTCGGAGGACGCGTACGTGGCCCGTGCCCTGGCCGGCGGGGCCACCGGATTCCTCCTCAAGTCCGCTGACCCGCACGAACTGATGGCGGGGGTCAGGGCGGTGGCGGACGGTGCCGCGTTCCTGTCACCGAAGGTGGCACGTCACGTCATCGACGGCTTGGGGGCACAGCGCCTGGGCCGAGAGGCGGCGGCCAGGGCCCGCGTGGCCACGCTCACACCACGCGAACGGGAGGTGCTTGGCCTGGTGGGCGCGGGCCTCTCGAACCCGGAGATCGCGCGCCGCCTGCACCTGGTGGAGGGCACGGTGAAGGCCTACGTGAGCGCGGTCCTGGACCGCCTGGAGGTCAGGAACAGAGTGCAGGCGGCCATCGTGGCGTACGAGGCGGGCCTGGTCTGATCACCGCCGATGACCGCCGACGGCCACGTACCTGCCCACCACCCCCGGCCCGGCGAACCAGCGAACGGCCCCGCTCCCGGACCCCCGCATGGCAACGACGACCCGAGCCCCACTCCTCGCGCAGAGGCGCACCACGACGAACGAGACAAGAGCCCCGACCACCAGCCCCACCGCCACGTCGTGCGGGTAGTGGACGCCGACGAAGACGCGGGAGAAGGCCATGAGGAGGGCGAGCGGGATGGTGAGCCGGCCGATGGCGGGCCAGGCGAGGGTGAGGCCGACGGCGGAGGCGGCCGCGATGGTGGCGTGGTTGCTGGGGAACGACCAGTCGCCGTGAGGCGGACACGCGACAAGAGAGGTCAGGGCGCCGGATACGGCCCGGCAGGGACGCTCTTCGTCGACACCGGACTTGACCAGCTCGCTGCACACATAGGCGACGCCGGTGGCCAGCGGGGCGAGCACCGCGACGGCCAGGGCTCGTGGATCACCGCGTCGGGCCCGCCACCAGGCGGCGACGAAGAGCACGGCGAAGACCAACAGCCCCAGTTCGGTGAACACCTCCATGAGGTGCTGGAACCACGACGGGGTGTCGTGGGCGAAGCCGGTGATGTCGCGATAGAGGTCGGAGTCGAAGATTCCCATGACAGGGACGGTACGTAATGCCCCAGCACCGTCACATCCCGCGATGGTCTCGTCCCGTACCTGACGAAAGACAGGGGTTGTCCCGCGCCGAGACCGCCGCCCGGGACTATGATCCGCAAAACTCGTGGGCCGTGGCGGCGGGTGGGGGCGGGAGAACGGGCTGATCTCTCGTACAGTTTGCGCCGTGGGATCTCTGCGCAATCCGATCGGGCCGCTTCCCTCCACCATTTACTGGCGACGGAGGGCCGTTCTGCTGTCCATGGTGGCGCTGCTCGCGCTGCTGATCGTATGGGCCGTCAACTCCGGTGGCGGAGGCAGCAAGACCGGCGCCGGTGGCTCGAACGGCAAGGACACCGCGCCCTCCTCCATCACGCCCGGCCCCTCCGGGTCAGGACCGGCGATCAGCGAACACCCGGGCGGCCGCGACGAGTCGGGCGGTGGCGGCGGTGAGGACGGTTCCTCCGACGGCGCCAACGGCGAGGGTCCGGGCTCGGGTTCCGACACGGCCGGCTCAGGGGCGGGATCCGATGACGGCGCGAAGGGCGGCACGGGCGCGGGCGACCGACTCCCCGCGGGTTCGAGCCTGCCCGACTGCACGACAGGCGGCGTGACCCTGATGCTGCGCAGCGTCCACAACTCGTACGCGCCGGGCGACAAGCCGAAGTTCGAGCTGTCCGCCAAGAACACGACGGCGAAGGACTGCAAGGTCGATCTGGGCCCGAAGAGCGCGGTTCTGACGATCACTCAAGCGTCCAGCGACACCGAGATCTGGTCCTCCGGCGACTGTCCCAAGGGTGCCGGGAGCCTCCTGCTGCGCGTACCGGCGGGCGCCCACATCACGCACACCATCGAATGGGACCGCAAGGCGAGCGCCCCCGAGTGCGCAACCCCGAAGACGGGCCCGGCAACGCCAGGCACCTACCTGGTAGAGGCAAAGGCGCCCCAACTCCCCAAGTCCCAGACATCCTTCGTACTGGCCAAGGACTGACGCCGACCGCCGGCCCCTGACGGGAAATCCCGCCCGAAGCGCCAACCGGCGACGCGATCAGCCCCACAGAGAGACGGGCCAACAAGCGCCCACAGGCGGCCGGCCCGGCATGAAACGGGCGGGCCCAAAGCGCACCGACCGGCGATCAGCCCGGCATGAAACGGGCAGGCTCGAAGTGCACCGACCGGTGATCAGCCCGGCATGAAACGGGCAGGCTCAAAGCGCTCAAAGCGCAACCACCCACCGGTGTCCGCGTACGAAACGAGGAGGGAGCAGCGAGCACCCCACCGGCCGGTGGCCGCGTACGAAACAGGAGGGGCCGTGGCGGGATGTGCGCGCGGAGCCACCAGCACCACGTACAGGTAACCAACTGGGTGACGAGGCCCCGTAGAACAGCGAGCACGTACATCCCGGCGCGGTCCCGCACCCGAAGGCGGCGCCAGAGAACCACCCGAGGGCCGCAGGGGCCCCTGCAGCAGCGCCCACGAGCTCCGGGGCCTAGGCAGCAGCGCCCACGAGATCCGGGGCCCTAGGCGGCAGCGGCGACGAGCTCCTAGCCCTCAGCCACCAGCCCCCAGCCGCCAGCCACCAGCCCCCGAAAACTCCTAGACGTACCGCTCCAGGATCGACGACTCGGCCAACCGCGACAGCCCTTCCCGCACGCTCCGGGCGCGGGCCTCCCCGACGCCGTCCACCGTCTGCAGATCATCGACGCTGGCGGCGAGCAGCTTCTGCAGCCCGCCGAAGTGCTCGACGAGCCGGTCAATGATGGCCCCGGGCAGCCGAGGCACCTTCGCCAACAGCCGGAACCCACGAGGCGAAACGGCCGAGTCCAGGGTCTCCGGGGACCCGGTGTACCCCAACGCGCGTGCCACAGTGGGAAGTTCGAGAAGCTCGGCATGCGTCAGCGCGTCGAGTTCGAAGAGCGCCTCGTCAACGGTCCGGGACCGCTTGGCCGTAGGTTCGGGCACATAGTCCCGAATGACGAGCTCCCGCTCGGGCTCCACCCCGGCGATCAACTCGTCGAGCTGAAGGGCGAGCAGTCGCCCGTCCGTCCCGAGCTCCACCACGTACTCGGCGATCTCGGTGGCGATGCGCCGCACCATCTCCAGCCGCTGCGCGACCGCGGTCACATCGCGCACGGTCACGAGATCCTCGATCTCGAGCGCGGAGAGCGTCCCGGCCACCTCGTCCAAGCGGAGCTTGTACCGCTCAAGAGTGGCGAGCGCCTGATTCGCACGCGACAGAATCGCGGCCGAGTCCTCGAGAACGCGCCGCTGCCCGTCCACGTAAAGGGCGATGAGCCGCATCGACTGCGACACCGAGACCACGGGGAAGCTGACCTGCTTGCTCACCCGGTCCGCGGTGCGGTGCCGCGTGCCCGTCTCCTCCGTGGGGATCGTGGGGTCGGGCACCAACTGGACGCCCGCCCGCAGGATCTTGGTGATGTCCTTGTCGATGACGATGCCGCCGTCGAGCTTGCACAGCTCGCGCAGGCGCGTCGCGGTGAACTCGACGTCCAGGATGAAACCGCCGGTACACATCGACTCGACGGTCTTGTCCCAGCCGAGAACGATGAGTCCGCCGGTGTTGCCGCGGAGGATTCGCTCGAGGCCGTCACGCAGCGCCGTACCGGGCGCGACCGCGCTCAGTGAGGCGCGCATCAGCCCATCGGCACCGGAGCTCCCGCCGGACTTGCCGGGAGCTGCTGCCCGGTCGTTGGCTGCCACTGCACTCCTCCGGTCGCAGATGTCGCAGATATCGCAGAAGTCCCAGATCTTGCGAAACGCGCAGATCTTGAATGCCCAGGGTTCGTACGCACGGGCGAGACCAGGGCAAAGTCTACCGGCGCTCCTCCGTCTCCCGTGGGGCCTCTCGGCGACGGCTCCTCGGCAGCACGCGCAGAGCATCCCCCATGTCGGCGACTTCGGTGACCTTCATACCGGCGGGCACCTTGCCGGGATCGCTCGGCACGAGGGCGTGGGTGAAGCCGAGCCGGTGCGCCTCGGCGAGCCGGCGCTGCACGCCCGTCACCCGTCTGACCTCGCCCGCGAGGCCGACTTCACCGATCGCGACGAGGTTTTTGGGAAGCGGGGTGTCGCTCGCGGCGCTGGCGAGGGCGAGGGCGATCGCGAGGTCCGCGGCGGGCTCGGAGAGCTTCACGCCGCCGACGGTCGCGGAGTAGATGTCCCGCTTCCCCAGGGCGCTGATCCGCCCGCGCTGCTCCAGCACGGCGAGCATCATCGAGACGCGAGACGTCTCCAGACCGGACGTGGTGCGCCGAGGGGACGGGATCTGGGAGTCGACGGTGAGGGCCTGGACCTCGGCGACGAGAGGCCGCCGCCCCTCCAGGGTGACGGTCAGGCAGGTGCCCGGGACGGGTTCGTCGCGACGGGTGAGGAACAGCCCGCTGGGGTCGGCGAGTCCGGTGATGCCTTCGTCGTGCAACTCGAAGCAGCCGACCTCGTCGGTCGTCCCGTACCGGTTCTTCACGCCGCGCACGAGGCGCAGGCGCGCGTGCCGGTCGCCTTCGAAGGAGAGGACGACGTCCACGAGGTGCTCGAGGAGGCGGGGTCCGGCGATGGCGCCGTCCTTGGTGACGTGACCCACGAGGAGGGTGGCCATGCCGCGCTCCTTGGAGGCGCGGATCAGGGCGCCGGCGACCTCGCGGACCTGGGCCATGCCGCCGGGGGCGCCGTCGATCTCGGGGGAGGCGACGGTCTGTACGGAGTCCATGATCAGGAGGCTGGGCTTGACGGCGTCCAAGTGGCCGAGGACCGCGGACAGATCGGTCTCGGCGGCGAGATACAGATGGTCGTCGATCGCCTTGATGCGGTCGGCGCGCATCCGGACCTGGCTGGCCGACTCCTCGCCCGTGACGTACAGGGTGCGGTGCTCGTCGCTGGCGGCCTTGGCGGCGACGTCGAGCAGGAGGGTGGACTTGCCGACGCCGGGCTCGCCCGCGACCAGGACGACGGCGCCGGGGACGAGGCCCCCGCCGAGGACCCGGTCGAGCTCGGGCACGCCGGTGGAACGGGCGGTGGCCTGCCGGGCGTCGACCTGGCCGATCGGGACGGCGGACGTCGTGACCCGGCCGGGCGCGGTCGTCCGCACGGCGGGCGCGCCGTACTCCTCGACCGTCCCCCACGCCTGGCACTCGCCGCAGCGACCCAGCCATTTCGCCGTCTGCCAGCCGCACTCGGTGCAGCGGTAGGACGGCCGGTCCTTGCCGGATTTCGTACGGGCAGCCATGCACCGAACCGTAACCGAGACCACTGACAAGCCGGCGCCGACCACCATCACCCCGCCGCCACCTGCCGCTACCCGCCTCCCGCCACCACCCGTCGCCGCACGGAGGGCCCCGCGCCGGGTGTGCGCCCGTGCGCCCCGGCGCACATATATGCGCCGAGCGCATGTTCCCTTGTACGGAATTTAGTATTCCCGTCCCCCTTTGAGGGATCGTTTCACCCGTACGGATTAAATGTCCCCAAGGGGGAGGAAGGGTGCGCCACCATCCGCCTACGGTCGCACGGGTGATGACCAGCAGGCCGGAAACCCCCACGCAGACCACCGGCGCACACCGGGCGCACCGCGACGGGCCCGGGCGACCTGCGCCGCGGGCCGTACCCGCGCGCCCGACATCGCGCTACGAGCCTTACCTGGACGGCCTGTTCACGTACTGCCTGTCCGTCCTGTGCGATCACGACGACGCCGTCGCGGCGCTGGGCAATGCCCTGGCGCTCGCCGAACGCCGCGGCTCCCGCGGCCCCGAAACCGAGAGCGACCGTAAGGCGTGGCTGTACGCGCTCGCGCGCTGGTCGTGCCTGCGGGCGCTGGCGGAGGCGAAGCGTCGCAGACAGGGGACGCACTCGGGCCGCGCCCACCCCGAAGCCCCGCACGCCGAAGAGGCCCCTTCCGAGGAGATCCAGGCGCAGCGCCGCCGAGAGCTCGCGCTCCTGGCCTGGCCGGAGGCCGCCGGCACGACGCCCGAGCAGCGCGAGGCGCTGGAGCTGGCCGTACGGCATCAGCTGTCGCCCCGAGAAGTCGCCGCCGCACTGGGTACGGACCCGGGGCTCACCCGGGAACTGCTCGCCTCCGCCGCCTGCGAGGTGGAACGCACCCGCGCCGCTCTCGCCGTGGTGGAGACGGGCACCTGCCCGAGCGTCGCCCGCCTCACCGGAGACAACCAGCTGCTGCTGAGCTCCGCCCTGCGCCGCGAACTGGTCCGGCACGTCGACGACTGCCCCCGCTGCCGCCGCACCGCCGAGCGCGCCGCCCCCGGCGCCTGGCCCGGCACGGCGGTCACCCCGGCCGCCCTGCCCCTCGCGACGGCCCCGCGCGCGGCCCTGCACCGGGCGATGGCCCACGCCGACCGCCCCCAGCGAGGCGAGGCCCCCCGCTTCGACCGGCGTGGCTTCCCGATGGACCCCAAGGACAGGGCGGCCCGCCGGGACCGGCTACGCGCGCGTGCCGTCACGACGACGGTCGTCGCCACCGTCGTGGCCGCCCCGGTGCTGGCGCTGTGGGCGGCGTACCGGGGGGCGCCGCAGACGGGCGAGGGTCAGGACGGGCGCTCGATCAGCGCGAGCGAGGCCGGCGACCCGGGCGGGCTCGACGGCAACCGCGCGGACGGCGCCTACGAGAACGCGGGCAACGCGCGCACGACCCCCGACCCGCGTTTCACCGCGGGCAGCCGCTCCCCGGACGTCTCCGTGGAGGTCATCAGCCCCGGCGGGCCCTCGCGCTCCGGCCCGGGCCGGCTCACCGTGGAGGCGCAGCCGAGCGGCTCCGCGACCCTCATCACGCTGACGGCGTCCGGGAGTTCACCGGTCCACTGGTCCGCACACACCGGAGCGAGCTGGCTGTACCTGACGAGCACGTCGGGAACCCTGCGGCCCGGAGAGTCGTTCACGATCCGGGTGTACGTCGATCACGACCGGGAGCCCGCCGGTCACTGGTCGGCGCGCATCGGCATCGACCCCTCAGGGGCAGTCATCTCAATGGAGGGACACGGGAGTTCGGGACCCTCGCAGCCCGGCACCTCGGACCCGGGCCCCGACCCGTCGAACACGGGAAACCCGGGCCCCCGCCCGTCCGACCCCACGCCGTCCGACCCGGGCCCGTCCGACCCGGACCCCACCCCGTCCGGCCAGAGCCCCACGCCGTCCGATCCGTCACCGAGCCCGTCGGCCCCCACGGACTCGTCACCGCCGCCGGGTGACGGCGGCGGCGCGAGCCCGAGCGGCGGCTAGCGCGGGCCGGTGGGAGCCGGCGGGGGCAGGTCTCAGGAAGCGGTGGTGGGATCCGCCGGATGCGGCGCGAGCAGCGGCAGCTGGGAGGCCAGGCGCTCCTCGCACAGCTCGGCGAGACGGTCGTAGCCCTCCTTGCCCATGAGCTCGGTCAGCTCGGGCCGGTAGGAGACGTACACCGGGTCGCCCGCCCCGTGGGCCGACGTCGCCGAGGTGCACCACCAGTGCAGATCGTGGCCGCCCGAACCCCAGCCGCGGCGGTCGTACTCACCGATGGACACCTGGAGCACGCGAGTGTCGTCGGGCCGGTCGATCCACTCGTAGGTCCGGCGGACCGGCAGCTGCCAGCACACGTCCGGCTTGGTCTCCAGGGGCTCGCGGCCCTCCTTGATCGCCAGGATGTGCAGCGAGCAGCCCGCGCCGCCCTTGAATCCGGGCCGGTTCTGGAAGATGCACGAGCCCTTGTACGGGCGGGTCTGGCGCTCGCCGTCCTCGTCCTCGGAGACCCAGCCCGTCTGCGTACCGACATCGTGGTGCTGCCAGATGTCGGGCGTGAGCCGCGCCACGAACCCGGCCACGCGCTTCTCGTCGTCCTCGTCGGAGAAGTGGGCGCCGAGCGTGCAGCAGCCGTCGTCCGCGCGGCCCGCCTGGATGCCCTGGCAGCCGCTCCCGAAGATGCAGCTCCAGCGCGAGGTCAGCCACGTCAGGTCGCAGCGGAAGATCTGCTCGTCGTCCGCGGGGTCGGGGAACTCGACCCAGGCGCGGGCGAAGTCCAGACCCTTCTCGTCAGGGGCGGAACCTTTCGGCGATGACACCTTCGGCGATGAACCCTTCGTACCGGACTGCTTCGTCCCTGATTCCTTGGACTTCGGCGCCTTCGACGGCTTAGTGGCCGACTTGGCTTCCTTGTCGCTCTTACCGCGCTTGTCGCTCTTGTCGGCGTTGGCCTTTTTCGTCTTTGGCACGGTTCCAGGGTAAGCGCGCTGCGGTGCCCTCGGGGACTGACGTCCGCGCCACGCGCAGTAGCGTTCCGTATATGAGACTCGGTGTCCTCGACGTGGGTTCGAACACGGTGCACTTGCTTGTGGTGGACGCGCACCCGGGCGCGCGCCCGCTGCCCGCGCACTCGCACAAGGCGGAGCTGCGGCTCGCGCAACTCCTCGACGACCGCGGCGCCATCAGCCCCGACGGCGTGGCCCGGCTGACCGCCACCGTGCGGGACGCCCTGGAGGCGGCCGAGGACAAGGGCGTCGAGGACCTCGTGCCCTTCGCCACCTCGGCCGTACGCGAGGCCAGCAACGCGGACGAGGTACTCGCCCGGGTCAAGGAGGACACCGGCGTCGAGCTGCGCGTCCTCACCGGCGAGGAGGAGGCCCGGCTCACCTTCCTCGCGGCCCGTCGCTGGTTCGGCTGGTCGGCCGGGAAGCTGCTCGTCCTGGACATCGGCGGCGGCTCCCTCGAGATCGCGTACGGCATCGACGAGGAGCCCGACGCCGCGGTGTCGCTGCCGCTCGGTGCGGGCCGTCTGACGGCGGGCTGGCTGCCGAGCGACCCGCCGGACCCTGCGGACATCAAGGCGCTGCGCAGGCACGTACGGGCGCAGATCGCACGCTCGGTCGGCGAGTTCACGCGCTTCGGCAAGCCCGATCACGTCGTGGCCACGTCCAAGACGTTCAAGCAGCTCGCACGCCTGGCCGGAGCGGCCCGCTCCACCGAGGGGCTGTACGTCCAGCGGGAGCTGAAGCGCAAGTCCCTGGAGGACTGGGTGCCGCGCCTGGCCGCGATGACGGAGGCGGAGCTCGCCGAGCTCCCCGGGGTCTCGGAGGGCCGCGCGGGCCAGCTGCTCGCGGGCGCGCTGGTGGCCGAGGGGGCCATGGACCTGTTCGGGGTGGAGACCCTGGAGGTCTGCCCCTGGGCACTCCGGGAGGGCGTGATCCTCAGGCGGCTCGACCACATGCCGGGGGTCTGAGGGCGCATGGCGTCGCCGGAGGCCGGGGCGCGGTCACCGGCACCGGGCGGGGACGGCTCCGGTCACCGCCCGGGTCCGCCCGCTCGGGTCTGCCGTCAGGGCCCGCCCGTCGGACCGCCGCCGTACTGAGGCGCACCCCACAGCACCCGCGGGCCGACCACCTCCCCGGGCCTCAGCCGGGGCCCGTACTCTGTCTCCGTGGCAGAACCAGTGGTGCGCATCCCGGATGCGAAGGTCGCCCTGTCGACGGCCTCGGTCTATCCGGAGTCGACGGCGACGGCCTTCGAGATCGCGGCACGCCTGGGCTACGACGGCGTCGAGGTCATGGTCTGGACCGACCCCGTCAGCCAGGACATCGAGGCCCTGCGTCGGCTCTCCGACTACCACCAGGTCCCGATCCTCGCCGTGCACGCGCCCTGTCTGCTGATCACGCAGCGCGTCTGGTCCACGGACCCGTGGACCAAGCTCCAGCGCGCGAAGTCGGCGGCCGAGAAGCTGGGCGCGTCCACGGTCGTCGTCCACCCGCCCTTCCGCTGGCAGCGCCAGTACGCGCGCGACTTCGTCGACGGCATCTGGCGCATGGCCGACGAGACGGACGTCCGCTTCGCTGTCGAGAACATGTACCCCTGGCGCTACCGCGACCGCGAGATGCTCGCGTACGCCCCCGACTGGGACGTCACCAAGCACGACTACCGGCACTTCACGATCGACCTCAGCCACACCGCCACGGCCCGCACCGACGCGATGTCGATGATCGACCGCATGGGCGACCGCCTCGGCCACGTCCATCTCGCGGACGGCAGGGGATCGGCGAAGGACGAGCACCTGGTCCCCGGCCGCGGCACGCAGCCCTGCGCCGAGCTCCTGGAGCGCCTCGCCCTGACCGGCTTCGACGGGCACGTCGTGATCGAGGTCAACACCCGCCGCGCCATGTCCAGCGCCGAACGTGAGGCCGACCTCGCCGAGGCCCTCGCCTTCACCCGTCTGCACCTCGCGTCGGCGGTCCGGGTCCCCCGCTCATGACCGACCCGGACGTCCCGCCCGTACGCCGCAGGGGGCGGCCCTCCCGTACGCAGACGGAGGCGGCGGGCCCCGCGACCCGCGACCGCATCCTGGAGGCCGCTCGCGCGGAGTTTTCCGAGCGCGGCTACGAGAAGACGTCGGTACGCGGCATCGCCAAGGCGGCGGGCGTGGACGCGGCGCTGGTGCACCACTACTTCGGTACGAAGGAGCAGGTGTTCGAGGCGTCCATCGAGGTCGCCTTCGCCCCCGCCCTGGACGCGCCGGCCGCGATCGAGGACGGCCCGCTGGACGGCGTCGGCGAGCGCCTCACCCGCTTCATCTTCTCCGTGTGGGAGAACCCGGCGACGCGCGCCCCGCTTCTCGCGATCGTCCGCTCGGCCGTGAACAACGAGACCGCGGCGGCCGTCTTCCGGCGCCTGGTCGCCGTACAGCTGCTGCGGAAGATCGCCCGGCAGCTGGACCTGCCGCCCGAGGAGGCCGAGCTCAGGGCGGAGCTGGCGGCGGCGCAGCTCGTGGGGATCGCGATGCTGCGTTACGTGATCAAGGTGGAACCGCTGGCGTCGGCGGACATGGAGCGGATCGTCGAGCGGGTGGCACCGGTGGTGCAAGGACATCTGACGGGGGAGTGACGAGCCCCTGCGGGCACGTGCTGTGCGCTCGGAGTAGGCGGACGGGCTGACGGAGCCGGGCGGGCGCCCGGACGGGACACGGGGCCGGGGTGCCCGGACGGGACGCCACCGTCGGAGGCACGCAGGGCGAGACGCGCGTCCCGTATTCCGGACACCCTGTCCGGATCTTGGATCGGCGGCGTACGCTCGATAGCAGCCCTATCTGCCGCACGGGCCCCTGAAAGGGCCCTTGAAGGAGCGAGCGACGATGCCCGAGCTGAGGTCCCGCACAGTCACCCACGGACGCAACATGGCGGGCGCACGCGCCCTTATGCGTGCCTCCGGGGTACCCGGTGCGGACATCGGCCGGAAGCCGATCATCGCCGTGGCCAACTCGTTCACCGAGTTCGTGCCCGGCCACACCCACCTCCAGCCGGTCGGCCGCATCGTCTCCGACGCGATCACGGCGGCGGGCGGCATCGCGCGCGAGTTCAACACGATCGCCGTCGACGACGGCATCGCGATGGGCCACGGCGGCATGCTCTACTCGCTCCCCTCCCGCGACCTGATCGCGGACAGCGTCGAGTACATGGTCGAGGCGCACTGCGCCGACGCCCTGATCTGCATCTCGAACTGCGACAAGATCACGCCCGGCATGCTGATGGCGGCCCTGCGCCTGAACATCCCGACGGTCTTCGTCTCCGGCGGCCCGATGGAGTCCGGCCGCGCCACCCTGGTCGACGGCACCGTCCGCACGCTCGACCTGGTCGACGCGATCTCCGATGCCGTGAACGACAAGATCTCGGACGAGGACATCCTCCGTATCGAGGAGAACGCCTGTCCGACCTGCGGCTCCTGTTCCGGCATGTTCACGGCCAACTCGATGAACTGCCTGACAGAGGCCATCGGCCTCTCCCTCCCCGGCAACGGCACGGTCCTCGCGACGCACACGGCCCGCAAGGCGCTGTACGAGAACGCGGCCCGCACCGTCATGGACATCACGCGCCGGTACTACGAGGAGGACGACGAGTCGGTCCTGCCGCGTAACGTCGCCACCTTCGCCGCCTTCCAGAACGCCATGGCCCTCGACATCGCCATGGGCGGCTCCACCAACACGATCCTGCACCTGCTGGCCGCCGCGCAGGAGGCGGGCGTCGCCTTCGGTCTGGACGAGATCAACGAGGTCTCGCGCCGCGTGCCGTGCCTCTCCAAGGTCGCGCCGAACGTGGCGAAGGACCGCACGTACTACATGGAGGACGTGCACCGCGCCGGCGGCATCCCCGCCCTGCTGGGCGAGCTCCACCGCGCCGGCCTCCTGAACGAGGACGTCCACTCCGTCCACAGCCCGTCACTCTCCGACTGGATGAAGACGTGGGACGTGCGCGCGGGCTCCCCGTCCGCGGAGGCCGTCGAGATGTGGCACGCGGCCCCCGGCTGCGTCCGCTCGGCGGAGGCGTTCTCCCAGTCGGAGCGCTGGGAAGCCCTCGACATGGACGCCGAGAACGGCTGCATCCGGTCCGCCGAACACGCGTACTCGAAGGACGGCGGCCTCGCGGTCCTCAGGGGCAACCTGGCGGTCGACGGCTGTGTCGTGAAGACGGCGGGCGTCGACGAGTCGATCTGGACGTTCGAGGGTCCGGCGGTCGTCTGTGAATCGCAGGAGGAAGCCGTCGACAAGATCCTCAAGAAGGAGGTCACGCACGGCGACGTCGTGGTCATCCGCTACGAGGGTCCCAAGGGCGGCCCCGGCATGCAGGAGATGCTCTACCCGACGTCGTTCCTCAAGGGCCGCGGCCTCGGCAAGACCTGCGCCCTGGTCACGGACGGCCGCTTCTCCGGTGGCACGTCGGGCCTGTCGATCGGCCACGCCTCGCCCGAGGCGGCGTCCGGCGGCACGATCGCCCTCGTCCAGGACGGCGACCGCATCCGCATCGACATCCCGAACCGTTCGATCGAGCTCCTCGTCTCCGACGACGAGCTGGCCACCCGCCGCGCCGCCCTGAACGGCGTCTACGCCCCGGTCGCCCGCGACCGCAAGGTCTCGGCCGCCCTGCGCGCCTACGCCGCGATGGCGACGAGCGCGGACAAGGGCGCGGTGCGGGACGTCTCGAAGCTGGGTTGAGAGCGGGCCGGCTGCCGCCGGGTGAACTGGTGGCCCGGCTCTGGTTCCGGCCCTGAAGTCGGCGTCGGCCTTGGCGCCGGTTCTGACTTCGGCTCTGGTTCCGCCTGAGGCGTGAGCCCGCCCGGCGGCGAATTCGCCGCCGGGCGGGCTCACGTCTGTACGAGGGCGGGGTCGGGCATGCGTGGTGTCGCGGCCGCGGTCATCAGGGCGGGCCAGGGCTGCGGTCATCAGGGCACGGCCCGGGCCGTGGGCGCCAGGGCCTGGCGCGGCCCCGGTCACCAGGACCCGTGCGGCCCCACGTCACCAGCGCCCGGGCTCCCGCCCGTCCACCCCGAACACGCTTCCGTCGGGCGCGCTCCCGTAGACGCGTCCTCCCTCACCCACGACGGGCGCGGGCAACTCCCCGACCACCCGCCCGGGTTCACTCCCGAGCCGGGGGCGCGTCTGGCCGAGGGGCTTGCCGGTGCGGATGTCGGTGGCGAGCAGGCGGCCGTCGGGGGCGGTGAGGTAGAGCGTCCGGTCCGATACGACGGGCCGCGAAGGGCGGCTGACCGAGGTCTCCAGGCGCCAACGGACCGCGCTCCGCGGCCTCGCGGCCGTGGTGTCGACGGCGACGAGCGAGCCGCCGGCTCCGTACACGTAGGCGATGCCGCCGCTCTCGGTGGCCTCGGCCTGGTCCGCGGGCGTGGTCAGCGGGAACCGGGCTGCGGTCCGGTCGGCGGTGTCGAGCCGTACGACCGCGTCCACCAGGAGGTCCGTGTCGGTGGACAGCAGGTACACGGCGCCGTCCGACGCACCGAAGGGGCTGAGGCTGCCCGTAGCCTCAGCGGTCCACTTCACGGCGCCCTCGTGGGCGTCGATCGCGCTGACCGACGTGGTGCCTCCGTCGGCGGACGCCGTCACGGCGAAGAAGTCGCCGTTGCCGCCCGGCCCGGCGATCCACTGGGTGCCGAGGCCTCCGACGTGCTTTGTCCACCGCGGCTTGCCGGTCGCGCTGTTCAGGGCGCGCACGGTACCGCCCGATCCGATCAGCAGCGTCGTGTCCGCGCCGTGTTCCACGGCCTCGTACGCGGACGCGTCGACGGCCCAACGCTCCTCGCCCGTACGGGGATCCAGAGCCCTGATGCGGCCGTCGTCGACCAGGTGCAGCAGTCCTCCGGACAGCGTGGGCGCAGCCGGAGTGGCCCGCTGCGCCGCCGTGCCGGAGCTGTGCCGCTCGCCGGGAGAGGCCGAGGCCCAGACGATGTGGCCGTTCAGAGGGTCGAGGCGCGCTGTCCTGCCGCCGCTGACGCAGTAAAGGGCACCTGGCCCGGAGACACACGCCGGGGCGGTGTCGCTCGCGCCGCCGAGGGTCTTGTGCCAGGGCTTGAAGGAGTCGGCTTGTTGCCGCACGGCCGTTCCGCCGGGGCCGGTCCCGTCACCGTCTTCCGCCGTGAGCAGCGCGATGCCTGCGCCGACGGCCGCCAGCGCGAGTACGGCTCCTGCCGTCAGCGCCCAGCGGCGACGGTGCCACGGTGACTCGGCAGTGGCTCTTTCGCTCGGCCGGGAGTGGGTGGGCTGGTCCGCCCGGGACGCGGGGGAGTCCTGGCCGGCGGATGCGGATGCGGGTGCGGGCCGGTCCTGGCGGCGGATCCGCCGGGTCCACTGGGTGCTCTGCTCGCGTCCGCCGTCCGCGTCCGGCTGCCTGTCCGCGTCCCGCTGCCCGCTCGGGCGCCGCTGGGCCGGTATGAACGCGCCCGCCCCAGCGCTGGTCCCGGCCGTGGAAGGCTGCCGGAGCGCCTCCATGATCTCGCCCGGCAGGGGCCGCTCCCCGGGATCCTTCGCGAGGCAACGCCTGATCAACGGCGCGAGGTCCTCGGGCGCCCCGGCCAAGTCCGGCTCGTTGTGGACGACTTGGTAGGCGACGATGTACGGGCTGTTGGAGTCGAAAGGTCCACGCCCTGTCGCCGCGTGGGCCAGCACGGCGCCCATGGCGAACACATCCGCGGCGGGCCCCACTTCACGCGGCCGCTGGAACTGCTCGGGCGCCATGAAGGGCGGCGAACCGATCAACTTGCCCGTCTCGGTCCGCAGATCACTGTCCGTCGGGCGGGAGATGCCGAAGTCGATGACTTTCGGGCCGTCGGCGGCGAGCAGGACGTTGCTCGGCTTGAGGTCGCGGTGCACGACGCCGACGCGATGGATGTCGCGCAGCGCCTCGGCGAGCCCCGCACCCAGCCTGCGTACGTCGCCGGGCGCCAGCGCGCCGTTCCGCTTCACCCGCTCGGCGAGCGTGTCGCCGGGGATGAACAGCGTCGCCATCCAGGGCAGTTCGGCATGCGGATCCGCGTCGACCACCGGCGCGGTGAAGGCACCGCTGACCCTTCGCGCGGCATTGACCTCCTGCCGGAAACGGGCCCGGAACTCGGGATCCGCCGCGTACTCGGCGTGTACGACCTTGATGGCGAGGCGCAGCCCCGAAGCGGACGTCGCCAGGTGCACCACACCCATGCCGCCCGCGCCGAGGCATGACTCAAGACGGTACTGCCCGGCGTACTCAGGATGTTCCGCTTCCCGGCCCGTCCCGGTGCTGCGCAGCGGCGGCATCGCCCACCCCCGTGTCTGTGTCCGCAAGCGCGACGCACGGAGCCTAGTCGATGGTGCGTGCGATGTCGGAGGGGCTTGCTAGCCTGCGCGGGTCGCACGGCACGTACGCATGTTCATGGACGTCGGAGACGGACGTCAGAGTGATCAACGGGGGAGAACGGCATGGCTGTTGAGGACGGTACGGGAACGGTTGAGGGCATCGCGGCGGATGAGGCCGGGGGGTCGGCGGAGGAGCTGAGCGCCGACGCGCTCGCCATCCGCTATCCGGTCGCCCCCGGAGTCCGCCTGAAGGTACGCAGCGGACCGGGCACCCACTACCAGCTGGTCAAGGTCCTGCCGCTGGGCGCCCGAGTACCGATCAACTGCCAGAAGCCGGGCGAGACCATCAGCGGCACGTACGGCACGACGAACCTCTGGGACAACATCGCCAACGGCCAGTACGTCTCCGACGCGTACGTGAAGACCGGCAACGACGGCTACGTGGCGCCGCGCTGCGCGTAGCGGACGGCGGGGGCCGGTCGCGTACTCCGACGTGCGCGACCGGCCCCGTCACGTCACCGCCGGCCCAGGGCAGCCCTCACCCGGCCCCTCGACCCCCGGCCTCCTCAAGAAGAATCCGCGCCAGCGCCTCGGGCCGGGAGAACATCGGCCAGTGCCCCGTGTCCATCTCCCGCAGCCGCCAGTTCTCGCCGCGCAGAAGCTCGACCACGTCGTCCGTCGGCTCGGGCCCGTCGAGCAGGCACTTGATGTACGTCGCCGGAAGCTCGCCCGCCGGACGGGACAGCACGGCCGGCTCCGACAGGGACGCCCCCGGATGCGGCGTGGACCCGCCCACGAACCGCGCGACCTGCGCGTCGTCGAGCCCCTGCCCCTCGCACTCGGGCGCAGTCAGCGGCGGCCAGTGACCATCGTTCGCCGCGAGTACGGCCTCCAGCGCCGCCGGCCCCTGCCACCACCCGGACACGAACGACTCCCCGTCCGCCGGGACATTCGAGTCGACGAACACCACACGCTTCAGCCGGTCACCGATCCGCTCGGCGGCCTGACCGACCGGGATGCCCGAGTAGCTGTGCCCGACCAGGACGACATCGCGCAGTCCGAGGCGCTCCACCTCGTCGACGATGTCCTGGACATGGGTCTTCTGCCCGGCCGGAACGCCCTGCTTGTCGGCGACCCCGGAGAGCGTCACGGCGTGCGCGCCATGCCCGGCCGCGCGCAGCTCCGGCACCACGTCGTCCCACGCCCACGCTCCGAGCCACGCGCCTGCGACTAGTACGTATTCCGTCATGCGGGCAATGTAGGGGAGGGGTCCGACAACGCCCCGGACCTGCCTGGCTCCATCCCAGCCCCGCCCCAGCCCTGCCCCAGCCCCGCCCCAGCCTCTCCCCAGGCCCGCCCGAGCCGCACCCAGCTTCTCCCCAAGCCCTCACCCCAGCTCACCTCGGCCTCCCCAAGTCCCACCCCCAGCTCACCTCGGGCCTGACCCCAGCCCCACCTCCGAGCCCGGAGCCGCCGAGGGCGCCCGCCATAATCGACATGTGAGCGACGAATCCGGCACCCCCCGCCCCGCCCCCGAGACCCCGGAAGCGGCCGGCGGCATCACAGCGGGCCCCCAGCCCGAGGAGATCCGTTTCTTCGGCAGGACCTGGGTCGAGCACGACGGTGGCTACACCTGGCGCCGCGTCGCGGTCGGCGCGGGCGCGCTCGTCGGCGCGGCGGCCGGCTGTTTCGTGCTGCGCTTCGCGTACGAGGGCTTGGCCATCGCCGACGTCGGTTCCTTCGTGAACGTACTCGTGGTCCTGATGTTCGCGATCTGCAGCGCCCTCGCCTTCCGCCGCACGTGGGACGGTTTCTCCAAGCGCCCGGACCCCGAGGCGCAGGCGTCGTTGCGCGGCTTCATGTCGATCGGCTTCGTCGGCGTACTGCTCGCCTACTGCCTGCGCTGCTTCTCCGAGGCCCCGGGCGAGAAGCTCCGCAGGCAGGAGTACGCGACCGCCCGCGAACAGTACGAACGCCGCAGCACGCGCCGCACCGGCAACCCGTCGAAGAAGAAGCGCAAGCGCTGACGCCTACGGGCCTATGGGCCTACGGGCCTACGGGTCCATTGGCTCACGGGCTCGCGGACTTACGGCCCACAGGTTCATGGCCCCGCAGGCTCACAGGCTCACAGGCACGCGAGCCCACGGGAACCTGGGCCCACGGGAACATGGGCCCACAGGCACGCGTACATCCGCCACCGTTGCCCGAGCCGCACCCCACGTACTGACGAGAGTCCCCCGCACAGGACAGGATGGCGGCATGCCCACCGTCTCGCGCGCCCACTCGTTCAACGCCGCGGCCGCCCAGTACGCGGCGAACCGCCCGTCCTACCCGCCCGCCCTCCTGGACGCCGTCGAGGACGCCGCCGGACGGCCCCTCGCCGGCGCTCGCGTGGCCGACGTGGGCGCCGGAACCGGCATCTCGACCGCCCTCTTGCACGCGCGCGGCGCCCGTGTGGTCGCCGTCGAGCCGGGCCAGGGCATGGCGGTCGAATTCCGCCGGGCGCTGCCCGGCGTACCGATCGTGCGGGGCGACGGCAACGCCCTCCCCCTCGCCGACGCCTCCCTGGACCTCCTCACCTACGCCCAGTCGTGGCACTGGACCGAGCCGGCCCGCTCGGCCCCCGAGGCGATGCGGGTCCTGCGTCCGGGCGGCGCGCTCGCGCTGTGGTGGAACACCGTTGCCCTCGACGTCCCGTGGATCGCCGCGCAGCACGAGCGCATCGCGCGCCACGTAGGCGTGGAAACGGGCGCCAGACAGCGTCCCGACGAGGCCCGCGCCACCGAACTGTCGGGCCTTACGGACCTGCCGGGACGCGGCGAGGTCACCCTTCGGCATGTGCGCTGGAGCCGGCTTGTCCCGCTGGACACGCACCTCGCCAACATCGGCAGCCACTCGGCGTTCCTCGTCCTCGAAGAGGGCGAGGCGCAGGCCTTCCTCACCGAGGAACGCGCCCGGGTCGGCGAACTCTTCCCGGACGGCACGGTGGAGGAGACCTACGTGGTCGAACTCCTGGTAGCCACCCGCACCTGACCTGACCCACAGCGACCACGACACCGGCGGTCGCCCCGCTCTCTCACGAACCGGCGGTCGCCCCGCTCACTCTCACGACACCGGCGGCGCCCCCACAGCCACCACGACACCGGTGGCCGCTTCCCTCGCAACCTCACGACGCCGTCGTCCGCACGCGTCCCGCCACCCACCCCTCCAACGCCGTGGCACACGCGTGATCAAGGTGCCTCAGCCCACCCAGTTCCAGCCGCACGCCCCGGTCGGCAGGCAACGCCTCCAGCGCGTCGAGCAGCTTCGGCAGCCGCAGAAACGTGGCGTTGCCGGCCACCCGTACGACCAGCCCGGCGGTCCCCCGGTCCTCGGTCCTCGGTCCGCACCTGTACGTGGCTGATGTCCCACGCCGTCTTCGCGACGGCCGGCGCGAGCCCCGCCAGCACTCCTTCGAAGAGATTCGTGGCGACGATCGCGAACGCCGTCACCGCGAGCACCACCGTCTCGCCTCGATGCTCACGCCACAGCTGCACCGACTCCCGCACCCGCACCCGCACCCGCACCAGCTCGCAGCCCGCGTGCACCAGGAGCCCCGCGAGCCCGCGAGCGCCGCCACCGGAATCAGCCCCAGCGCGGCGGGCAGCACAGCGGCGAACAGCAGCAACCACACCCCGTGAAGGACCCGCGACGCCTTGGTCCGCGCCCCGGCCCGCACATTGGCCGCGCTCCGCACGACCATGGCGGTCGTGGGCAGCGCCCCGAGCACCCCGCACACCGTGTTCCCGGCGCCCTGGGCGATCAGCTCCTTGTCGTAGTCCGTCCGCGGCCCGCCGTGCAGTGGGTCCACGGCCGCCGCGCTGAACAGGGACTCCGCGGACGCGATCAGCGCGAACGCGAGGACGGTGCCGACGACCCCGGCCTGCGTCAGCAGCCCCGTACTCGCCGGCGAGGGCAGTTGCACCGCGTCGAACAGTCCGCGCACCTTCACCCTGCGCACCGGTAATCCGAACGCCCCGGTCACGGCGGCCGCCCGCCCGATCGCCGCCGACGGCGCGGGCAGCAGTCGCGCCACCGGCCGCCAGCGAGGCCACAGCACCGGTACGAAGACGGTCCCGGCACCGGCGCCGACCGCGAGCGCGACGGGATCCGACGTACCAGGCAGCGCCGCGAGCCCGAGCACCTTGCCCACCCCGCTCGCGGGCACGGACGCGGCGTCCCCCATCGCGTACTCCTGACCTGCGACGAGTACGAGGCCGATCCCCGCGAGCGGCCCCTGCACAACGGCGACGGACACGGCCCGGAAGCACCTCCCGAGCCGCAGCGCCCCCCTCGGATGAGGCGACGGGGAAGACGACGGGCTTGGGAGCCAGGGGGCGAGGGATGGGCGGGGGAGCGGGAAATACCTGCATGACGCTTCTGGGGCGCACCTCCGGGAGAGGCGCGTGGGCGCCACCAGTGGGGGAGACCCGGGCACTGAAATCCACTGTCACGTAAGGAAGTTGAGGGCGAGCCGAACTGCGGCTACGCCGCGACGCCCTCGGAAGCGCGGAGTCGCCCGCCCTCGGACGCTCCGCTTCCGATCGCTCCCGCGAGCGCCGGCGCCGCCAAAGCGCCCCCGACCGCTTGACGCCCCGACCTCACCCGAGGAATATTCATCACGTGATGAATATTCCCGAAGGGGCATCCTCCCCGGAGCCCGCCCCCTCCCCCTCTCCCTCCCTCTCTCCCTCTCCGTTTCCCTCTGCTCCGCCCTCCTCCTCGCTCACCTCGGCGCCGGAACCACCGGCGGCCGCCGTCCGCGCCACGGACCTCACCGTCGTCCGAGGCCCCCGCCCCGTCCTGCACTCCCTGGACTTCACCGTCCCCCGAGGTCAGATCACCGGCCTCCTCGGCCCTTCGGGCTGCGGCAAGTCCACGCTCATGCGCGCGATCGTCGGAACCCAGGCCAAGGTCACCGGCACGCTCACCGTCCTCGGCCACCCGGCAGGCTCCGCCGAACTCCGCTCCCGCATCGGATACGTCACCCAAGCCCCCTCCGTCTACGCAGACCTGACCGTCCGCCAGAACCTCGACTACTTCTCGGCAGTACTCCAGCCGGGTCGCGCGGCCGCCTCCCACCGCCGGGACGACGTCGCCCGCGTCATCACCGAAGTGGACCTCACCTCCCATGCCGACGCTCTTGCCGGCAACCTCTCGGGCGGCCAGCTCAGCCGGGTCTCCCTCGCCGTCGCCCTCCTCGGCACCCCCGAACTCCTCGTCCTCGACGAGCCCACCGTCGGCCTCGACCCCGTCCTGCGCCGCGACCTGTGGAACCTCTTCCACTCCATCGCCGCCGAGCGGGGCGCCACGATCCTCGTCTCCTCGCACGTCATGGACGAGGCCGAGCGCTGCCACCGCCTCCTCCTCATGCGCGAAGGCGAGATCCTCGCCGACGACAGCCCCGACGCCCTGCGCACCGGCACCGGCGCCGCCACCGTCGAAGACGCTTTCCTCCACCTCGTCGACCAGGCCAACACCCTCCAGCGGAGCCCCCGATGAACGCAGCCCGCACCCTCGCCACCGCAGCCCGAGTCCTGCGCCAGCTCCGCCACGACCCGCGCTCCATCGCCCTGATGCTGCTCGTCCCGTGCGTGATGCTCTTCCTGCTCCGCTACGTCTTCGACGGCAGCCCCGGCACCTTCGACTCCATCGGGGCCTCCCTCCTCGGCATCTTCCCGCTCATCACGATGTTCCTGGTCACGTCCATCGCCACCCTGCGCGAACGCACCTCGGGCACCCTCGAACGCCTCCTCGCCATGCCCCTCGGCAAGGGCGACCTCATCGCCGGTTACGCCCTCGCCTTCGGCGCCCTCGCGGTCGTCCAGTCCGTACTGGCGACGGCCCTCGCCCTGTGGGGCCTCGGCCTCGACGTCACCGGCTCCGCCTGGCTCCTGCTGCTGGTCGCCCTCCTCGACGCCCTGCTCGGCACCGCCCTCGGTCTCTTCGTCTCCGCGTTCGCGGCCTCCGAGTTCCAGGCCGTCCAGTTCATGCCGGCGGTGATCTTTCCCCAGCTGCTCCTGTGCGGCCTGTTCATCTCGCGCGAGAAGATGCAGCCCGTCCTCGAAGGGATCTCCAACGTCCTCCCCATGTCGTACGCCGTCGACGGCATGAACGAAGTCCTCCGCCACACCGACCTCACGGCCGGCTTCATCCGCGACGCGGCCGTCGTCGCCGGCTGCGCCGTCCTCGTCCTGACCCTCGGCGCCGCAACACTCCGTCGCCGTACGGCCTGACCGCTGCCGATGCGAGGATGACCCCGACGGACGCAACCGCACCGAACCCCGCGCCCCGAAGGGTGGCCTCCATGCCCCAGCAGCACGTCGCAGTCCTCGGCACCGGAAAGATCGGCGAGGCCCTGCTCAGCGGAATGATCCGAGCGGGCTGGGCCCCTGCCAACCTCCTGGTCACGGCCCGCCGCCCGGAACGCGCCGAAGAGCTCCGCACCCGCCACGGCGTCACCCCCGTCACCAACGCGGAAGCCGCCAAGCGGGCCGACACCCTGATCCTCACGGTCAAGCCCCAGGACATGGGCGCCCTCCTCACCGAACTCGCCCCGCACCTCCCCGCCGACCGCCTGGTCATCAGCGGCGCGGCGGGCATCCCCACCACGTTCCTCGAGGAGCGCCTCCCCGAAGGCACCCCCGTCGTGCGCGTCATGACGAACACGCCCGCCCTCGTCGACGAGGCCATGTCCGTCATCTCCGCCGGCTCTCACGCCACGGCAGCCCACCTCGCCCACGCCGAGGAGATCTTCGGCGCCGTCGGCAAGACGCTCCGCGTCCCCGAGTCCCAGCAGGACGCCTGCACCGCCCTGTCCGGCTCGGGCCCGGCGTACTTCTTCTACCTGGTCGAGGCCATGACCGACGCGGGAATCCTGCTCGGCCTGCCCCGCGACAAGGCCCACGAGCTGATCGTCCAGTCCGCGATCGGCGCCGCCACGATGCTCCGCGACAGCGGCGAACACCCCGTCAAGCTCCGCGAAAACGTCACCTCCCCCGCCGGCACCACCATCAACGCCATCCGCGAACTCGAAAGCCACGGAGTCCGCGCCGCCCTCATCGCCGCCCTGGAAGCCGCCCGAGACCGCAGCCGCGAACTGGCCTCCGGCAACAGCTGATCCCACGGACACACGCCCCGCGGACGCACGCCCCGCGGACGCACGCCCCTTACGGCCGCAACACCCACGCCGCTCTGATCACCCACCTGGGCGACGCCTGGCCTGTCCGTCCCCGGCCTCACTACCCCGGCTGAGGCGACGCCTGGCCTGTCCGTCCCCGGCCTCACTACCCCGGCTGGGGCGACGCCCGGTCTGGCTACCCCCTGCCTGCGGCGATGTGAGGCCTGGCTTATATCCCCAGCCCGACTACCCAAGGCGGGCTACCCCGGCCTGGCCATCTCCGGACCGGCTGATCCTGGCCCTTGCCGAAGCTCGGCCCGTCCTGCCCCCGCGCCTTCTACTCGGAACTGGGGGCCGGACCGGAACCCGGGGCCGGCCCGACGGGGCGGCGAGCTCCACCTCGGCTGGGCCTGCCTGGCCTGGCCCGGCCCTGCCCTGCCCGGCCCTTGGCCCCGGCAGGCCCGGGCCGTAGCGGCCCGCCGCACCTGGCCGCCGATCTGGCCGGCCCACCACGGCGGCGCCCCGTCGCCCCCTCCGTGCCGCAATGCACCCGCCCGCGCGAACCATGCCCTGCGAGGACGACCCACCTCAGCGCCGCGACGACCCGCACCGGCCTGGACGCGACAACTCACCCCGCAGGGCCGCCGATCCGGTCATCCCGGCGCCTCACGAACCGCGTGGCACGGTGATGCCGCACCGGCGCCGCGACGGTTCGCGCCCTGTGTGGACGCGGCTGCCCGAGCCACCTGGCTGCCCCGGTGCCGCCCGCCCCGCACGCATGCGGGCGACACCGAACCAGTACCGACCGTCACCCGCGAAGCGCCCCCGCCCCCGACTCCGCCGCAGCCACAACCTCCGCCGTCGTGACCACCCGGGAGAAGCCGCCCCCGTGCAGCGACACCGCCGAGGCCTGGGCCAGCTCCTCCGCTGTGCGGCGCCAGCCGAACGGGCCCTCCAAGTCGAAGGTGTACGTCGCGTCCAACGCGAACAGCACCTCGTACCCCAGATTCCCGCCCATCCGTGCCGTCGTCTCCGCGCACATGTTGGTCTGGATCCCGGCCACGACGAACTGCCCGATGCCGGCCGCCTTGAGCCACGCGTCCAGGTCCGGCGTCCCGTAGAACGCCGAGTTCACGGACTTCGTCACCAGGAGCTCCGCCCCGTCCCCCTTCCCACGCCGCTTCTCCACGTACTCCTTGAAGCCGTTCCCGGCATACCCCGGCCGCAACGGCGACTGAGGCTTCGGCGAGTCATGCCGCACGAAGACGACCGGTCGCCCCGTCGACTGCCACGCGTCGATCAGCGACGCGATGTTCTCGTCAGCCTCAGGGTTGTTTCGCGGTCCCCAGAACCCCTCCTCCTCGAACCCCTTCTGCACGTCCACCACGATCAGCGCTGCGTTCTCTGCTATCTCCATGCCCACGATGCTCCCGCCGTGAGCGCGCCTGCCCCAGAGGCGCAAAAGACAGCGATCGATGGTTTACTGCCACCGTGCCGCATCCAGACCCACATGCAGACCCGCATGCAGACCCACACGCAGAACTGCGCACGCCGCCGCGCCCCACTCAGCGCATCGCCCTCCTCGCCTTCCGCGGCATCCGGGCCTTCGACGTCTCCGTCATCACCGAGGTCTGGGGCACCGACCGCACCGACCGCGGCGTCCCCGCCTTCGACCTGCGGCGCATCGCCGAAGACCCGGCACCTGTCCCCATGCGAGGCGGACTCACCCTCACCCCGGACCGCACCCTCACCTGGCTGACACGCCTCGCGCCGGCCACCGACTTGCTCGTCGTCCCCGGTCTCGACGACCACCTCACCCCCGCGCCCGAACCGGTCCTCGAGTCCCTGCGCCGCGCCCACGCCCGCGGCGTCACCATCGCGGCGCTCTGCGGAGGCGCCTTCACACTCGCCCAAGCCGGCCTACTGGACGGCCGCCGCGCGATCACGCACTGGAACCTCGTCGACCTGCTCCGCGCCCATCACCCCCTCGTCACTGTCGAACCCGACGCCCTCTTCATCGAGGACGACAACATCTGGACCGCCGCCGGGACAGCCGCCGGCATCGATCTCTGTCTGCACCTCGTCCGCAGGGCCCACGGGGCGGAGACCGCAGCCACCATCGCCCGATCGATGGTCACGGCCCCCTTCCGCACCGGAACGCAGGCCCAGTTCATCGAGCACCCCACGCCTCGAGCCGACCGCGACGCCGACGCCCTCACCTCCGTACGCGCATACGCACTCCAGCACCTCCACGAACGGCTCACCGTCGCCGGCCTCGCCGCCCGGGCCGGCATGTCCCCGCGCTCCTTCGCCCGTCACTTCACCGCAGCCACTGGCACCACCCCTCTGCGCTGGCTCCTGGACCAGCGCATGGCGGCAGCGCAGAAGCTCCTCGAACGCACCGACCTCCCCATGCCCGAGGTCGCACGCCGCGCGGGCTTCGGCAGCGAGGTCACGATGCGCCAGCACTTCGCATCGCGCCTCGCCACCAGCCCACGCTCCTACCGGGCCTCCTTCGCTCAGCGGCCCTTCACCCCTTCCTAGAAGCGCCTCTCCTAGAAGCACCCCTCCTGGGAACGCCCATCCAAGAAGGTGCCGCCCATAGGCACGCTCAGACAGGCCCCCTCAGACAGGGACGCTCAGGTGGGGGGAAGCAGCCCGATCGCCTGATAGGCGGCGTCCACGGTCGGCTTCGCCATCTCCCTCGCCCGCTCAGCTCCCCGCCGCAACACCTCCTCTACATACGCGGGATCCGCAACCAGCTCCTTGTGCCTCTTCTGCAGTGGTGCAAGAAGCTCCACCACGGCCTCCGCGGTCGCCCTCTTCAGCGCGCCATACGACTCATGTACACCGCTCAAGCCTTCCGGGTTCCCACCCTCACAAGCGGCCAGAATCTCCAGCAGGTTCGACACCCCGGGCTTGGCCTCGCGGTCGTACTCGACTTCCGTGCCGCTGTCCGTGACCGCCCGCAGGATCTTCTTCCGCACGACGTCCGGCTCGTCGAGGAGATAGACGATCCCGGCCCCGCTGTCATGCGACTTTCCCATCTTGGAAGTCGGGTCCTGGAGGTCCATGACCCGCGCCGCGACAGCGGGCGGCGTCGCCCGCGGCACCACGAACGTGTGCCCATACCGCTGGTTGAACCGCACCGCCAGATCTCGCGAGAGCTCGACGTGCTGCGTCTGGTCATCCCCCACAGGAACCTCGTCCGCCCCGTAAGCGAGGATGTCCGCCGCCATCAGCACCGGGTACGTCAGGAGCGACAGCCGCACGCTCCCGCCCCGCTCCCTCTCGCGGGCGGATTTCTCCTTGTACTGGATCATCCGCCGCATCTCGCCGTCCGTGGCGACGCACTCGAGCAGATACGACAGCCGGGCGTGCTCGTCCACATGACTCTGTACGAACACGGTGCACGCCTCGGGATCGAGCCCCGAGGCAAGCAACAGCGTCGCCGCCTGGTTACTGAGTCGCCGCACCCGCCCGGGATCGTGGTCCACGGTCAACGCGTGCAGATCGACGACGCTGAACAGCGCGTCAGCCCTGTGCTGATCGACTTCAGCCCACTGACGTACGGCGCCCAGATAGTTCCCGAGCGTCAGATGCCCGGTCGGCTTGACCCCGCTGAAGATTCGCGTCATTACTCCACCTCCTGGTCAGGACCGCCGCGTCCCGGCTGCCGGGTTCCGTGGTCTCCAGGAGGGAGATACAAGAACGGCCGCCGAGGCGGCGGCCGTTGGGTGCATGCTTCTGCCGGCCGCCGTCAGGCGGCCCACCACTGCTGGGTGTGCGCATGCGTAGTCACGAGCCCAAGACTAGACCTCACAGGCGTGAAGTTGACACTCCTGGGCCCGGTACGTAGTGTTCTCCGAGTTGCCCGACGTGAGCTCCGGTCCCTGACCGGTCCCCGGGTGGCCATTCCGCAAGAACCATTCAACGATCGATGTCGCGTCTTTCTGAGATGCGCCACGGCTCGTTTTCATGCGCCTTTGCGAAATGAGGAATCCGCGTTCGAAAGGACGCCCCCGATTAGCTCGGGAGCCAGGACTCCGCTAAAGTCTCACTCGTCGGAACGGCCCAACAGCCGCGAAGGCAAGCCCCGCTGACTGGGAATCAGGCCCGAAAGGATCTGATAGAGTCGGAACCGCCGGAAAGGGAAACGCGAAAAGCCGAAAGGCCGGAGCGGAAACCTGAAAGGCGCCGAGGAAATCGGACACGAAAGAGTCTGATAGAGTCGGAAACGCAAGACCGAAGGGAAACTGCCCGGAGGAAAGCCTGAGAGAGCCTCTCGGGTGAGTACAAAGGAAGCGTCCGTTCCTTGAGAACTCAACAGCGTGCCAAAAGTCAACGCCAGATTGACAACCCCGGCCCACTTTGTGGGTTGGAGGTTCCTTTGAAAAAGTCCTCACTCCCACACCGGGGTGAGGCGCACTAGCGAGGACGCAGTGAATCGTGGGGATTATTCCTCCCGACGGTTCCGCTCTCGTGGTGTAGTCCCGATTACGGGAAAACATTCACGGAGAGTTTGATCCTGGCTCAGGACGAACGCTGGCGGCGTGCTTAACACATGCAAGTCGAACGATGAAGCCCTTCGGGGTGGATTAGTGGCGAACGGGTGAGTAACACGTGGGCAATCTGCCCTGCACTCTGGGACAAGCCCTGGAAACGGGGTCTAATACCGGATAACACCCCCTCTCGCATGGGAGGGGGTTGAAAGCTCCGGCGGTGCAGGATGAGCCCGCGGCCTATCAGCTTGTTGGTGAGGTAGAAGCTCACCAAGGCGACGACGGGTAGCCGGCCTGAGAGGGCGACCGGCCACACTGGGACTGAGACACGGCCCAGACTCCTACGGGAGGCAGCAGTGGGGAATATTGCACAATGGGCGAAAGCCTGATGCAGCGACGCCGCGTGAGGGATGACGGCCTTCGGGTTGTAAACCTCTTTCAGCAGGGAAGAAGCGAAAGTGACGGTACCTGCAGAAGAAGCGCCGGCTAACTACGTGCCAGCAGCCGCGGTAATACGTAGGGCGCAAGCGTTGTCCGGAATTATTGGGCGTAAAGAGCTCGTAGGCGGCTTGTCACGTCGGTTGTGAAAGCCCGGGGCTTAACCCCGGGTCTGCAGTCGATACGGGCAGGCTAGAGTGTGGTAGGGGAGATCGGAATTCCTGGTGTAGCGGTGAAATGCGCAGATATCAGGAGGAACACCGGTGGCGAAGGCGGATCTCTGGGCCATTACTGACGCTGAGGAGCGAAAGCGTGGGGAGCGAACAGGATTAGATACCCTGGTAGTCCACGCCGTAAACGGTGGGAACTAGGTGTTGGCGACATTCCACGTCGTCGGTGCCGCAGCTAACGCATTAAGTTCCCCGCCTGGGGAGTACGGCCGCAAGGCTAAAACTCAAAGGAATTGACGGGGGCCCGCACAAGCAGCGGAGCATGTGGCTTAATTCGACGCAACGCGAAGAACCTTACCAAGGCTTGACATATACCGGAAAGCATCAGAGATGGTGCCCCCCTTGTGGTCGGTATACAGGTGGTGCATGGCTGTCGTCAGCTCGTGTCGTGAGATGTTGGGTTAAGTCCCGCAACGAGCGCAACCCTTGTTCTGTGTTGCCAGCATGCCCTTCGGGGTGATGGGGACTCACAGGAGACTGCCGGGGTCAACTCGGAGGAAGGTGGGGACGACGTCAAGTCATCATGCCCCTTATGTCTTGGGCTGCACACGTGCTACAATGGCAGGTACAATGAGCTGCGATGCCGCGAGGCGGAGCGAATCTCAAAAAGCCTGTCTCAGTTCGGATTGGGGTCTGCAACTCGACCCCATGAAGTCGGAGTTGCTAGTAATCGCAGATCAGCATTGCTGCGGTGAATACGTTCCCGGGCCTTGTACACACCGCCCGTCACGTCACGAAAGTCGGTAACACCCGAAGCCGGTGGCCCAACCCCCTTGTGGGGAGGGAGCTGTCGAAGGTGGGACTGGCGATTGGGACGAAGTCGTAACAAGGTAGCCGTACCGGAAGGTGCGGCTGGATCACCTCCTTTCTAAGGAGCACTTTGGCTGCCAGGTTTCACCTGGTGGTCCAAGAGCCATTTCGTCGGCAAATGTCCGACGGTGGTTGCTCAAGGGTGGAACGTTGACTATTCGACCGGGTTCTCGGGTCGGAGGCTGTGAGTACTGCTCTTCGGAGCGTGGAAAGCATGATCTCCGGGCGGAAGCGGGTCGGGCACGCTGTTGGGTGTCTGAAGGTACGGCCGATTGGTCGCCTTCAGTGCCGACCCCAGTGCACTCGAATCTGCTGGTTCGGGGTGATGGGTGGTTGGTCGTTGTTTGAGAACTGCACAGTGGACGCGAGCATCTGTGGCCAAGTTTTTAAGGGCGCACGGTGGATGCCTTGGCACCAGGAACCGATGAAGGACGTGGGAGGCCACGATAGTCCCCGGGGAGCCGTCAACCAGGCTTTGATCCGGGGGTTTCCGAATGGGGAAACCCGGCAGTCGTCATGGGCTGTCACCCATACCTGAACACATAGGGTATGTGGAGGGAACGCGGGGAAGTGAAACATCTCAGTACCCGCAGGAAGAGAAAACAACCGTGATTCCGGGAGTAGTGGCGAGCGAAACTGGATGAGGCCAAACCATATGCGTGTGATACCCGGCAGGGGTTGCGCATGTGGGGTTGTGGGATCTCTCTTTCACAGTCTGCCGGCTGTGAGACGAGTCAGAAACCGTTGATGTAGGCGAAGGACATGCGAAAGGTCCGGCGTAGAGGGTAAGACCCCCGTAGTCGAAACATCAGCGGCTCGTTTGAGAGACACCCAAGTAGCACGGGGCCCGAGAAATCCCGTGTGAATCTGGCGGGACCACCCGCTAAGCCTAAATATTCCCTGGTGACCGATAGCGGATAGTACCGTGAGGGAATGGTGAAAAGTACCGCGGGAGCGGAGTGAAATAGTACCTGAAACCGTGTGCCTACAAGCCGTGGGAGCGTCGCGCAAGGAACTTGTTCCTTGCGTCGTGACTGCGTGCCTTTTGAAGAATGAGCCTGCGAGTTTGCGGTGCGTTGCGAGGTTAACCCGTGTGGGGAAGCCGTAGCGAAAGCGAGTCCGAATAGGGCGATTCAGTAGCGCGCTCAAGACCCGAAGCGGAGTGATCTAGCCATGGGCAGGTTGAAGCGGAGGTAAGACTTCGTGGAGGACCGAACCCACCAGGGTTGAAAACCTGGGGGATGACCTGTGGTTAGGGGTGAAAGGCCAATCAAACTCCGTGATAGCTGGTTCTCCCCGAAATGCATTTAGGTGCAGCGTCGTGTGTTTCTTGCCGGAGGTAGAGCACTGGATAGGCGATGGGCCCTACCGGGTTACTGACCTTAGCCAAACTCCGAATGCCGGTAAGTGAGAGCACGGCAGTGAGACTGTGGGGGATAAGCTCCATGGTCGAGAGGGAAACAGCCCAGAGCATCGACTAAGGCCCCTAAGCGTACGCTAAGTGGGAAAGGATGTGGAGTCGCACAGACAACCAGGAGGTTGGCTTAGAAGCAGCCACCCTTGAAAGAGTGCGTAATAGCTCACTGGTCTAGTGATTCCGCGCCGACAATGTAGCGGGGCTCAAGCGTACCGCCGAAGTCGTGTCATTCCAGCATATAGGGCCAACGCCCGCTGGGATGGGTAGGGGAGCGTCGTGTGCCGGGTGAAGCAGCCGCGGAAGCGAGTTGTGGACGGTTCACGAGTGAGAATGCAGGCATGAGTAGCGATACACACGTGAGAAACGTGTGCGCCGATTGACTAAGGGTTCCTGGGTCAAGCTGATCTGCCCAGGGTAAGTCGGGACCTAAGGCGAGGCCGACAGGCGTAGTCGATGGATAACCGGTTGATATTCCGGTACCCGCTGTGAAGCGTCAAACATTGAATCAGGCGATGCTAAGTCCGTGAAGCCGTTCCGGACCCTTCGGGGAAAGGAAAGTGGTGGAGCCGACGGACCAGACTTGTAGTAGGTGAGTGATGGGGTGACGCAGGAAGGTAGTCCAGCCCGGGCGGTGGTTGTCCCGGGGTAAGGGTGTAGGCCGTGTGATAGGTAAATCCGTCACACATAAGGCTGAGACCTGATGCCGAGCCGATTGTGGTGAAGTGGATGATCCTATGCTGTCGAGAAAAGCCTCTAGCGAGTTTCATGGCGGCCCGTACCCTAAACCGACTCAGGTGGTCAGGTAGAGAATACCGAGGCGTTCGGGTGAACTATGGTTAAGGAACTCGGCAAAATGCCCCCGTAACTTCGGGAGAAGGGGGGCCATCACTGGTGAGAGGACTTGCTCCTCGAGCTGGGGGTGGCCGCAGAGACCAGCGAGAAGCGACTGTTTACTAAAAACACAGGTCCGTGCGAAGCCGTAAGGCGATGTATACGGACTGACGCCTGCCCGGTGCTGGAACGTTAAGGGGACCGGTTAGTGCACTTTCGGGTGTGCGAAGCTGAGAACTTAAGCGCCAGTAAACGGCGGTGGTAACTATAACCATCCTAAGGTAGCGAAATTCCTTGTCGGGTAAGTTCCGACCTGCACGAATGGCGTAACGACTTCTCGACTGTCTCAACCATAGGCCCGGTGAAATTGCACTACGAGTAAAGATGCTCGTTTCGCGCAGCAGGACGGAAAGACCCCGGGACCTTTACTACAGTTTGATATTGGTGTTCGGTTCGGCTTGTGTAGGATAGGTGGGAGACTTTGAACTCTGGACGCCAGTTCAGGGGGAGTCGTCGTTGAAATACCACTCTGGTCGTGCTGGATGTCTAACCTGGGTCCGTGATCCGGATCAGGGACAGTGTCTGATGGGTAGTTTAACTGGGGCGGTTGCCTCCTAAAGAGTAACGGAGGCGCCCAAAGGTTCCCTCAGCCTGGTTGGTAATCAGGTGTTGAGTGTAAGTGCACAAGGGAGCTTGACTGTGAGACCGACGGGTCGAGCAGGGACGAAAGTCGGGACTAGTGATCCGGCGGTGGCTTGTGGAAGCGCCGTCGCTCAACGGATAAAAGGTACCCCGGGGATAACAGGCTGATCTTCCCCAAGAGTCCATATCGACGGGATGGTTTGGCACCTCGATGTCGGCTCGTCGCATCCTGGGGCTGGAGTCGGTCCCAAGGGTTGGGCTGTTCGCCCATTAAAGCGGTACGCGAGCTGGGTTTAGAACGTCGTGAGACAGTTCGGTCCCTATCCGCTGTGCGCGTAGGAATATTGAGAAGGGCTGTCCCTAGTACGAGAGGACCGGGACGGACGAACCTCTGGTGTGCCAGTTGTCCTGCCAAGGGCATGGCTGGTTGGCTACGTTCGGAAAGGATAACCGCTGAAAGCATCTAAGCGGGAAGCCTGCTTCGAGATGAGTATTCCCACCCCCTTGAGGGGTTAAGGCTCCCAGTAGACGACTGGGTTGATAGGCCAGATCTGGAAGCCCGGTAACGGGTGGAGGTGACTGGTACTAATAGGCCGAGGGCTTGTCCTCAGTTGCTCGCGTCCACTGTGTTGGTTCTGAAACCACGAACAACCCCACGTTTGTCACAGAGCGTGGTGCGGTTGACAGTTTCATAGTGTTTCGGTGGTCATAGCGTGAGGGAAACGCCCGGTTACATTCCGAACCCGGAAGCTAAGCCTCACAGCGCCGATGGTACTGCAGGGGGGACCCTGTGGGAGAGTAGGACGCCGCCGAACTATTTTTGAAGAAAACCCCCGTAACGGATGAGAGTCCTGTTACGGGGGTTTTCTGCGTTTAGGGTCGAGCTATGCGATACGACTTGGTCATCTTCGACAACGACGGCGTTCTCGTCGACAGTGAGCCGATCTCCAACAAACTTCTCGCCGGCTATCTCACCGAACTCGGGCACCCCACCTCGTACGAGGATTCCCTCAGGGAGTACATGGGTTCTGCCATGCACCGCGTGCACGATCTTGTCGAGGAGCGGACCGGGCAGCGGCTGCCCGAGGACTTCGACGATGTTTTTCACGGGCGGGTGTTCGCCGCCTTCGAGCGGGAGCTGGAGCCCGTGCCCGGGGCCGTGGAGGTCGTGGAGAAGCTGGCCACCGATGGAGTGCCGTACTGCGTGGCCTCCTCGGGCAGTCATGAACGGATCCGCGTCGGGCATCGCAAGACCGGGCACGACAAGTGGTTCGATGACGGGCGGATCTTCAGTTCGCAGGATGTCGGGCGGGGGAAGCCGGCGCCGGATCTCTTCCTGTACGCGGCGCAGCGCATGGGGGTGGCGCCGGAGAGGTGCGCGGTCGTGGAGGACAGTCCGCTCGGCGTCCAGGCCGCCGTGGCCGCCGGGATGGACGTGTACGGGTTCACTGCCATGACGCCCGCGAGCCGGTTGAACGCGGCCACCGAACTGTTCGGCGACATGCGGGAGTTGCCTGACCTGCTCGCATGACATCTCCGTACGAGACGCCCTGACATTTGTCATCGCGAGCTCCGGACGATCGTTTCTGTTGGGCGGAGGGGGTCCTCCACGAAGCTGAGTACATCGAGAAACGGGACGTACACAGTGACGACGGAGGGAACCCGATCATGAGCCAGGTCGTTGTACAGACACCGGTCAAGTCCGCTGACGCGGCTGCCGCCCCGCAGAGCGACCGTGCGGCTCTCCTGGGGAGCCTCAAGCCGCTGATCGTGGACGTGGTCGTGCCGATGGCCTCGTACTACGTGCTGAGCAAGGCGTTCGGTATGAGCACGCTGGCTGCCCTGGGGTGGAGCAGTGTGCTGCCGGCGCTGCGGACCGTGTGGGGGGTGCTGCGGGATCGGCGGCTCAATGTGCTGGCCGGGGTCATCCTCGTCGTCAACATGGTGGGGCTGCTGCTGAGCACGGTGACGGGCGATCCCCGGCTGATGCTGGCCAAGGACAGTGGGATCAGCAGTGTCGTCGGCATCTCGATGCTGGTGTCGGTCGTGGCCGGCAAGCCGCTTCTCACGTCGGCGCTGAAGCCCTTCGTGACCAAGGGGGATGCCGGGCGGACCGCGGCCTGGGAGCGGCTGTCGGCGGAGCCGGGCCGCTTTGTGCGGGCCGAGCGCATGTTCACGGCGGTGTGGGGCCTGGCGCTGGTCACGGAGTGCGTGGTGCGGATCGTGGGGGCGTACACGCTGCCGGTCGACACGATGGTCTGGCTCGGCAATGTGATCATGGCGGGCGCTGTGCTCCTGGCCATCCGGTTCGGCGGGCGTCTGGCCGTGGGGCCGATGGAGCGGATGGTCGAGGAGGAGCTGGCGAGTGGCCGGGTTCAGGTGGAGCGCGTCGCCTGACACGGCTGAGGTACGTCCGCAGCGCAGACCTTCTTCCCGGTCGCCCGATGACGGCGGCCGGGAACTTTCGTTCGAGATGCGTCGAGATCTATCTACCCACGGGTAGCTCTGGGGCATACGCTGTGCGGCCATGACAGAAGTGCTGCGGCGTGGCAGAGGCTCGCTGGCGTTCAGTTTCTTGGTGCAGGGTGCCGCGTTCGCGCTCCTGGTGACTCGAATACCGGCCATCCAGGATCAGTACGGCATATCGGATGGGCTGTTGCCCGTCTTCCTCGCCGCGGTGCCGATCCTGGCCGGCGTCGGGAGCGTGTGTACCGAGAAGTTGGTCAAGAGGGTGCGGCCCAGCCGGGTCCTGCGGTGGTCGCAGCCGGTCGTGCTGCTGGCTCTGCTCGGCGTCGGGGCGGGGGACTCACTGTGGCAAGCGGCCCTGGCGCTGGGGGCGTTCGGGCTCGCGGTGGGTGCGCTGGACGCGTCCATGAACATGCTCGGGGTGAGCCTGCAGAGGGCGTACGGGCGCAGCATCATGCTCGGGTTTCATGCGGCGTACAGCCTGGGCGGGATCATGGGGGCGTCGCTCGCGTGGGTGGGGGCTCACTGGGAGCTCTCGCTGTTCGTGTCGTATCTGCCGGTGGTCGTGCTGCTGTTGCCGGCGGCGTTCGTGGGGAGTCGCTGGTACGTCGACGGGGAGAGCGGCGCCGGGCAGGGTGCTCAGGGCGCCTCGGGCGGCCCGGTGGTGTTCAAGCTGCTGTTGCCGCTGTGTCTGGTGATGACGTTCGCGTACATCGGGGATTCGACGGTCTCCAACTGGAGTGCGAAGTACCTCCAGGACGTGCTGGGCAGTTCGGAGCAGCTGTCGACGGTTCCGTACAACGTCTACATGGTGATGACGCTGGTGGGGCGGGCGCTCGGGGACCTTGGGGTGCGGCGGTTCGGGGCGGTCGTGGTCGTGCGGTTCGGGGCCGTGGTGGCGGCGCTCGGGTTCGCTGTCGTGGCGGTGGCGCCGGGGCCCTGGGTGGGGATGCTCGGGTTCACGCTGCTGGGGCTCGGGTTGTGCGTGATCGTGCCGCAGACGTTCGCCGCTGCGGGCAGGCTCTTCCCGAACGCTTCGGATTCGGCGATCGCCCGGCTGAATGTCTTCAACTACGTGGGCTTCCTGATCGGTTCGCCCCTTGTGGGCGCTCTGGGCGATGCGTGGAACTACCGGGGGGCGATGCTCGTTCCCATGGTGTTGGTGCTCGTGACACTCGTGTACGCCCGGTCCTTCGCCCCCGCGGCGGACCGATACGGTGACGGGCATGAGCGGCCGCGCACAGCTGATGTGGGACGAGGCAGTAACGGGCTATGACTTCGGCCCGGATCACCCGATGGATCCGGTCCGGCTGGCCCTGACGAGAAGTCTCGTCGGGGCTCTTGGGCTCGATCGTGAGGTGGACGTCGTCGCCGCCAAGCGGGCGGGTGAGTCGACGCTGCGGCTTGTGCACCGCGAGGACTACGTGGCGGCCGTCAAGGCCGCGTCCGCCGATCCGGCTTCGGCGGACGGGGCTTATGGGCTGGGGACGGTCGACGATCCTGCCTTCGCCGGCATGCACGATGTGTCGGCGATGATCGCCGGGCAGTCCGTGGGTGCGGCGGAGGCCGTGTGGCGGGGTGAGGCGCTGCACGCGGTGAACTTCGCGGGCGGGCTGCACCACGCGATGCCCGGGGGTGCTTCCGGGTTCTGTATCTACAACGACGCGGCGCTGGCCGTCGCTCGTCTTCTAGAGCTGGGTGCCGAGCGGGTCGCGTACGTGGATGTGGACGTACACCACGGGGACGGGGTGCAGGCGGCGTTCTGGGATGACCCGAGGGTGCTCACCATTTCGCTGCACGAGCATCCGCGGACGCTGTTTCCGCAGACCGGGTGGCCCGAGGAGACGGGGGCCGACGGTCCGGCGGAGGGGTCGGCGGTCAATGTGGCGTTGCCGGCGGGGACCGGGGACGCGGGATGGCTGCGTGCCTTTCACGCCGTCGTGCCCGAGTTGCTGGCGGAGTTCAGGCCGCAGGTCCTCGTGACGCAGCACGGGGCCGATACGCACTTCGAGGATCCGCTGGCGCATCTGGCGGTGTCGCTCGACGCGCAGCGCGCCGTGCAGGTCGCCTGTCATGAGCTGGCGCACGAGCATGCGGACGGGCGGTGGGTCGCGCTGGGCGGTGGCGGGTACGCCGTGGTGGACGTGGTGCCGCGGTCCTGGTCGCATCTGGTGGGGATCGCCGTCGGGCACGAGGTCGCGCCCGAGACGGTGATTCCGGAGAGCTGGCGGCAGGAAGTCTTCGCCAGGACTCGGCAGTTGGCCCCCACGCGGATGACGGACGGGCGGTGGCCGGTCTCGTACAAGGAGTGGGAGTCGGGGTACGACCCGGCGGACCGGCTCGACCAGGCGGTTCTGGCGACTCGGCGTGCGGTGTTCCCGCTGCGCGGGCTGTTGCCGTAGCGGTGTGGGGGCGGGCGGCCCATGAGAGTACGAGGCGTTACGCCAAGTGTGGGGTGTTTTCGGGGTTTTAGGGGTGGCAGGGACCCCAATGCGCCAGCATCACACGGGTGTTGAGCACCGGAGCGCTGCGTGCGCATCTGCTGGCCGCCCATCTGGCCGGGCCCGTTGCGACCTCCCGTGAGGCGAGTCTGCGCAGCTATCGGCTCTTCGCGGCCAGGGATCCCCGGATACTTCTGGGCCTCGACCCGGAGTGGAGCTGGGGGCAGCGGGATCTGCTGGCGCTGATGGCCGACAAGTGCGGGGTGTCGGGCGATCCGGGGGACACCTCGGGGTTCGACGTGATCGATCCGGAGCGGACGCTGGCCGCGCTCGACGCGTTCGCGAAGCGGCTCGGTGAGGCCGCGCGGGGTCGTGTCCCGGTGCTGTTCGGGACGGGGCACCCGCATCGACTCCTCGGCTTCTACGCCGCGTTGGCGGACGCCCTGTCGGCGGCGGGATGTCCCGTCCTCACTCCCGCGCAGGGTGAGAGTGTCGACATAACGACCCGGTTCGGTCTACGTACGTACGACCTCGACTACGTCCGTGGAGTCGCGCTGGTGCGGGAACCCGGCGCGCGTGAGCCGGGGAGTGAGACCGGCGCACACACCCACTCGCCCCTCCCGGTTCGCACGGTGCTCGAGGCCGCCGCGCAGGCCGGCGGGCCGCTGCCGGAGTTGGTCGTGGGTGACCACGGATGGGTCTGCGGTGCAGGTCAGTTGGGGTTCGATGCCATCGGGCTCGCGGATACGGATGATCCCGCGCTGTTCGTGGGGGAGGCCGAGGGGCAGGTGTCCGTAGTCGTTCCGCTTGATGACGCTGTGCGGTCTGATTACTACCGACCGCTTACTCGCTATGTACTCAATCGAGCGTGTCTGTCACAGTAGGCGGCCATCCGCTGCTCCTCTTCCCCACTCGCACCACACGCCCCTAGTCTGGGGAGTGAGCACGCAACGACGTTGAGTCACCGGAAGGGGAAGCCGGTGGCCGTCGAGTGCGGAAGGTTCAGGTGTGTCATGGCTGCTGGTGAGAGTAGGCCTCTGAACGAGGTGCAGTTCCTGACCGTGGCGGAAGTCGCCTCGGTGATGCGAGTCTCGAAGATGACCGTGTACCGGCTGGTGCACAGTGGTCATCTGCCCGCGATCCGGGTCGGAAGGTCTTTCCGAGTCCCGGAACAAGCGGTTCACGAGTACCTCCGCGAGTCCTACGTGGGGGTGGGAACAGCCTGACGGCATCCTCCGGGATCCCTCGATTACAGGCTCAGCGCTGGGCCGGGTAGGCTAGGCCGACGTAGGTCGTGTGGGCCCAGACGCCCCGCACCGAGTGAAGAGAAGTGAGCGAGGGTAGTCGTGGGCTCTGTTATCAAGAAGCGGCGTAAGCGGATGGCCAAGAAGAAGCACCGCAAGCTGCTGAAGCGCACCCGCGTGCAGCGTCGCAACAAGAAGTAGGCGACCGCTGCAACAAGCGCGCTCTGTGGCCCCTCCACCGTCCGGTGGAGGGGCCACAGTCGTTCCTCGGGCCTTATGAGGCCGATTTCGCAGGGTTGTGTGGGAGCGTAGGGCCACGTCCCGGCGACCTCGGTCTGTACGTACGTCTGTGGCTGTCGTCACTTCCTGCATCGCGCGGTCATCACAGCGCAACATCGACCCGCTAACGTGGCGGCGAGAGCCAGGTGGTGCGGAACTGGGGCGCGGCAGGGCTGCGACGGAAGGTAGGCGCTGATCTTGGGCAAGGTCGTGCTCGTGACCGGGGTGGCCCGGCAGCTCGGGGGCCGTTTCGTACGACGCATCCAGCGTGATCCCGAGGTGGACCGGGTGATCGCTGTGGACGCGGTGGCGCCCGCGCATCATCTGGGGGGTGCCGACTTCCTCCAGGCGGACATAAGGCAGCCGGCGATCGCCCGGGTGCTCGCGGAGCACTCCGTCGACACGGTCGTCCACCTGGACGTCACCGGCACCCCGCTGGCCAGCGGCGGCCGGGGCTCCGTCAAGGAGACCAACGTCATCGGCACGATGCAGCTGCTCGGCGCGTGCCAGAAGTCGCCGGCGGTCAAGCGGCTCGTGGTGAAGTCCAGTACGAACGTGTACGGGTCCGCGCCGCGCGACCCGGCCGTGTTCACCGAGACGACGCCGCCCAAGTCGCTGCCCAGCGGTGGCTTCGCCAAGGACACCGTGGAGGTCGAGGGGTACGTGCGCGGGTTCGCCCGGCGTCGGCCCGATGTCGCGGTGTGCGTGCTGCGGTTCGCGAACATCCTCGGTCCCGCCGCCGATTCGCCGCTCGCCGAGTACTTCTCACTGCCGGTCCTGCCGACCGTCCTCGGCTATGACCCGCGGCTGCAGTTCGTGCACGAGGACGATGTCATCGAGGTGCTCCGGATCGCGTCGCACGAGCCGGCGCGGGGGACGCTCAACAGCGGCACGTTCAATGTCGCCGGTGACGGCGTGCTGCTCCTGTCGCAGTGCTCGCGCCGGCTCGGTCGGCCGACGGTGCCGGTCTTCCTGCCGGCCGTGACCTGGGTGGGATCGGCCCTGCGTACGCTGGGCGCGACGGACTTCTCGCCCGAGCAGATCAGGCTGCTCACGCACGGGCGGGTCGTGTCGACCGCACAGATGCGCGAGACACTGGGCTATCGGCCCGAGTACACGACGGCGGAGACCTTCGCGGAGTTCGTCCGTGGCCGTGGGCCCGGACTTCTGCCGCCGGAGGCCCTCGCGGGGGCCGTCGACCGGATCGCCTCGCTGCCCTTCCTGGGCGGCGGCCACCCCCCGACGCAGAGCGCCAGCTGAGGAGCGCATCAACGATGGCGGATGCCAAGGTCATTCCGTTCGACGACGACCGGTCGCGGGCCGGCGCCGGCAAGGTGGTTCCGCGCCGCCGTGGCGCGAGCGGCCGGCGCAGGGGCGAGCCCGCGGCCGTACGCGAGGTCGCGCCGCTGCCCGGGCAGCAGGACCACGAGCCGTCACCGCCGGCCGCCGCGCGGGAGCCGGATCCGCGGGAGCGGCCGCAGGCCGGCGGCGGCCTGGACCGGCGCATCGCGGGCGGCCTGGCGTTCCTGCGACGGCGCCTGACGGGCGATTACGACGTCGACGAGTTCGGCTACGACAAGGAACTCACCGACCAGGTCCTGATGTCCCTGGTGCGGCCCCTGTACGAGAAGTACTTCCGGGTGGAAGTGAAGGGCATCGAGAACATCCCGGCGGACGGCGGTGCGCTGATCGTCGCCAATCACTCGGGGACGCTGCCGCTGGACGGCGTGATGATGCAGGTCGCCGTGCACGACAACCATCCGCAGAACCGGCATCTGCGACTCCTGGCCGCGGACCTCGTGTTCATGCTGCCGGTGGTCAACGAGCTGGCGCGCAAGGCCGGCCACACGCTGGCCTGTGCGGAGGACGCGCAGCGGCTTCTGGAGCGTGGCGAGCTGGTCGGGGTGATGCCGGAAGGGTTCAAGGGCATCGGCAAGCCGTTCAGCGAGCGCTACAAGCTCCAGCGGTTCGGGCGTGGCGGCTTCGTCTCGACGGCGCTGAAGGCCGGCACGCCGATCGTGCCGTGCTCGATCGTCGGGGCGGAGGAGATCTACCCGATGATCGGCAACGCGAAGACGCTGGCGCGGCTCCTCGGCTTCCCGTACTTCCCGATCACGCCGACGTTCCCGTGGCTCGGTCCGCTGGGTGCGGTGCCGTTGCCGACGAAGTGGACGATCCAGTTCGGCGAGCCGATCCCGACGGACGGCTTCCCGCCGGAGGCGGCCGAGGATCCGATGCTGATGTTCAACCTGACGGACCAGGTGCGGGAGCAGATCCAGCACACGCTGTACAAGCTGCTGGTGCAGCGGAGGTCTGTGTTCTTCTGAGGCCGGCTGCGGTCCGTGGGAAGGGGCCCTGAGGACTGGGGACGCAGAGACGTAGGGAACATACGTGAAGGGGCGGTCACCGAATTTCGGTGGCCGCCCCTTCACGTAGCACGTGACGAAGTGACTAGTCCGCGTCCTCGCTGTCGATTCCCAGGCCGGGCAGCAGGCCTGGGAGGAGGGGCGGGAGTGTGACGTCGGGCTTCGGGGTGGTGTGTTTGCCCTCGGACGGGGTGGGGCTGGTGTCGTCCTCGGGCGGGTCGAGGAGGCCTCCGGTGTCGCCGAGGAGGCCGTCGTCGTCGTGGGTTCCGGAGGAGGACGGTCGGGGTTTGCCCGAGCTGTCCTGGTGGCCGTGCGAGCTTCCGCCGGCCGACGGGGTGGAGCGGTCGTCGCCGGAGGCACTGGGCGTCCTGTCGTGGATGCCGGGCTGTCCGCCGGTGCGGCCGTCCTTTTCGGGGGCCTGCGGGAGCAGGGACCGCAGCGGGTCGACCTCTTGGTCTATGGCGTCGAAGACCGAGCTGACCTGTGCGCCCACGTCGCCGAGTTGTACGGGCAGGCGGTCGCGCAGTGCGTCCCAGTTCTCGCGGTGGGACCGGGTGAACGACGACAGGGCCTGGATGGGGCCGAGCGAGCCGTCCCTGCGGTAGGCCTCGAGGAGCAGGCGGTGGCCCTCGGAGGCGTCGTACTGGACGCCGGAGAGTGTCCGCCTGACTTCGCCGAGGGATTCGTGGTCGAGCTGTCCGCTGCGGCCGCGCTCCATGAGCCGGCGCGCTTCGCTCAGGCGGGTGGAGGCCTGGTCGAGATAGATCTGGCCCCGGTCGGAGTCGCCGTCGGCCATGCCGAGTTTCAGGTCCTCCATCCCGCGTTTCAGTCCGTAGAGGTGGTCACCGGGGAGGGCGTCGGAGCTGGCAGCGGCGACGCCGCCGAAGGCTCCCGCGGCGACACCGACGGTGAGGCCGCCGGCCGCGATGCCCTTGGACAGGCGTGAGCGGGGTCGCAACTTCCGCAGCGGGCTCGCCCGGTGAGCGCCCTTGCGCGCGCGCTGCTCGGGCACTGAAGGGCCTGGGCCCGCACCCCCCGCAGCCGTGCCTTCGAGCAGCATGGCCTCCATGGCGGCCACGAGCTGGGCTCGTTGAACCACCTTGACCTCGGGGTCAAGCTCAGGCTTGGGCAGCTCGTCCAGTCCGGTCGCCAGAGCCAACAGCTTGCCCTGCTCGCCTTGTTCGGCGAGGGGCTCTTCTTGCTGTACGGCCGCAGCTTCCCGGTCGGACTGCTCCTCCAGGGCCTGGGCGAAGGCGTTCGCCCGCCGGTGTGCCGATACGTTCGCGATCACTGGCGGCACCTCCTCTCGTCATGACGGTCGACTCCCCAGGGGGTCCTGAGGGTTGCACACCCTGAGCGCTTCCACACGATCGAGTGAGTGGAAGCAGTCGGGGAGTGACCACAGGGAGCCTGCATCCCGCATAACGAGCGACGCGGCACTTGGGTTACGGACGGCGGATGATCGGACCGCGATCCCATCTGCCCCTCACAGAAGGTGAGTTGACGGCTACAGAGCGACGCGTCGGGTGGGGCGGCCCCCACCGGTCGCTAGCGGGCGTCGTCCGGGAGCAGGCGCGCCAGGGTGCGTACGGCGCGGTACTGGAGCGTCTTGATCGCGCCCTCGTTCTTGCCCATGACCTTGGCCGTCTCGGCGACCGAGAGGCCCTGCAGGAAGCGCAGGGTCACGCACTCCTGCTGCTGGGGGTTGAGCCGGTGCACCGCGTCGAGCAGGGCGGCGTTCGACAGGGACTCCAGGACGGAGTCCTCGGGGCTGCGTTCGACCTCGTTCGCGTCGAGCATTTCGCCGGTGGTCACTTCGAGGCGGAAACGGCTCGATTTGAAGTGGTCGGCGACCAGGTTCCGCGCGATCGTGACCAGCCAGGCGCCGAAGTCGCGCCCCTGCCAGGTGAACGTGCCGATGCGGCGCAGGGCCCGCAGGAAGGTCTCGCTGGTGAGATCCTCGGCCGTCGCCTTCCCGCCGACGCGGTAGTAGATGTAGCGGTAGACGGTGTCGCTGTACTGGTCGTAGAGACGGCCGAACGCGTCGGCCTCGCCCGCCTGGGCGCGCTCGACGAGATCCATCATGCGGGCGCTGTCGCTGTCCGCGGCGGGGCGGCGTGCGGTGGACGTACCGGCGGAACCGGAGCGGGCGCGTCTTCCGACCGTGGTGCTCCCGTCAGCCAGGGCATAGCAAGGACCGGTAGGGCCGTTCGCGGCGGGTGCCGCGACGGCGAGGGCGGGGACGGCGTACGCGGTGGGGACGAAGCCGCGCAAGCGGTCGGAGACCGTTGCGCGCAGCGTAGCCAGGCCCGAGGCGTCAACCCCGACGTGTGGGTACACGGGACTCCCAGAGGCAGAGCTTCCATCACGTGCAGTGCGGGACCGTTCACTCGTCGTGTTGACGTGTGGGTACCGGTTTGCGTCTGAGGAGAATAACGCTTCGTGCAGGGAGCGCTACACCCAGTTGCTCAAATCACCGATTACGTCGCTTCCGTAACTGAACGGAGTCGGTTCAAGTACCGGAGAGTGACCGCTTGTTGATCGGATTAGGTCATGTTCCGTCTGAGCGCGGGGCGTGTTGTGGCCGAGTTGAACCAACGGGACTGGCGGGAGCCGTGCGGGGGTAAGGGGATGCGATTGACGCTCCCGGCCGGGAGCGCCGCGGGTCAGCGGCGACGCCGGTGCAGGGCGACCGCCGCGGCCGTGCCGCCGGCCAGTGCGCCGACTCCCGCCGCGGCCGGGATGCCGACCTTCGCGGCCTTGCGGCCCGTGCGGTAGTCGCGCAGCCGCCAGTCACGTTCGCGTGCGTGCTTGCGCAGTTTGGTGTCCGGATTGATCGCGTAGGGATGTCCTACGAGCGACAGCATCGGGATGTCGTTGTGCGAGTCGCTGTACGCGGCGCAGCGGTTGAGGTCGAGGCCCTCGGCGGCGGCGAGCGCGCGGACGGCCTCGGCCTTCGCGGGGCCGTGCAGGGGTTCGCCGACGAGTTTGCCGGTGTAGACGCCGCCGACGGACTCGGCGACCGTGCCGAGGGCGCCGGTCAGGCCGAGGCGGCGGGCGATGATCGTCGCGGTCTCCACGGGGGCCGCGGTGACGAGCCACACCTTCTGGCCCGCGTCCAGGTGGGCCTGGGCGAGGGCGCGGGTGCCGGGCCAGATGCGCTCGGCCATGTACTCGTCGTAGATCTCCTCGCCGATGGACATCAGCTCGGCGACGCGGTGGCCCTTGACGATGGACAGCGCGCTGTCGCGGGCGTCCTGCATGTGCTCGGGGTCCTCGACCCCGGCGATTCTGAACCAGGCCTGCTGCCAGCCGAACTTGACCAGCTCGCGGCGCTGGAAGAACTTCCGTTTGTAGAGGCCGCGCCCGAAGTGGAAGATCGCGGCGCCCTGCATGACGGTGTTGTCGAGGTCGAAGAAGGCGGCGGCCCTGTCGTCGCCGACGACAGGGAACTCCGTTTCCGGGGTGCCTTCGTCGGGCTGTGTCGCCTCGTCGAGCTGTTCCAGCTCCTGCGACGACTTGCGGGCGGCCTCGGCCGAGGCCTCGCCAGCCAATACGCTCCGCGCGGTGGCGGAGCGCCTACGGGGGGTGAGCCATCCGAGAGCGGCCATGTCGTGAGCATAGCCAGTCTGTTCGGTGGTTCCGGAGTCGTGAGGATTCGGCGTTGTGAACTCTCCGCGACCGAGTCGTTAAACAACTGGCGGGAGAGGTGCGCCGGAAGGCGTCGGCGGAGCGAGAATGGCCGGTATGAGCCCCATTTTTCGCCGGAGCGAGAAGAAGAGCCCCGAGGAGCGTCTGGTCACCCTGGTGGGGAAGCCGGGCTGCCATCTGTGCGACGACGCGCAGGAGGTGATCGAGAAGGTGTGCGGCGAGCTCGGTGCGCCCTGGGAGAAGAAGGACATCACCCAGGACGAGGAGCTGTACCGCTTGTACTGGGAGCAGATCCCCGTGGTGCTCGTGGACGGAGCACAGCATGACTTCTGGAAGGTGAACGAAGATCGACTTCGGCGTGCGCTGACGGGCTGATCCGCCGGTGGTCCGCGGGGGAGTAGCGACCGTCACTGACCGAGCAGTCCAAGTGGTCCGGAAAGTCGCTTAGGATCGGGGGCGGTTTGGTCTCGGGGGCGCGGATCGTAGAGGAGAGTGTGCGGTTTTGCCCCCTTCAAGCAGGCAACGAAGCGGCTTGCGCGCCGGTTCCATATGCGCGCGCCAGGGGCGCGTGACCCCGGTCACGTTGCCCGGGCAAATCGGACACCATCTTTGTGCACGCGTTCACAAAGACATAGCCTGCATTCGACGGGGCGGTCCTGGGACGTACGACCGCCCGCAGCCCCGCTCTACCCGCAGGAGCACCGTGGCAACTGGCCGAACTCACCGACCGGCGACCCGCAGCCGAGGAATTCCCGAGGCCACCGTCGCCCGCCTTCCGCTGTACCTCCGGGCCCTCACCGGCCTGTCGGAGCGCTCGGTTCCCACGGTCTCGTCCGAGGAGCTCGCGGCCGCCGCGGGGGTCAACTCCGCGAAGCTGCGCAAGGACTTCTCGTACCTCGGCTCGTACGGCACCCGCGGTGTGGGCTACGACGTCGAGTACCTCGTCTACCAGATCTCCCGCGAACTCGGCCTCACCCAGGACTGGCCGATCGTGATGGTCGGTATCGGTAACCTCGGCGCCGCCCTGGCCAATTACGGCGGGTTCGCCTCCCGTGGCTTCCGCGTCGCCGCCCTGATCGACGCCGACCCGGCGATGACCGGCAAGTCCGTTGCGGGCATGGCCGTGCAGCACGCCGACGACCTCGAGAAGATCATCGACGACAACGGCGTGTCCATCGGCGTCATCGCGACGCCCGCGGGCGCGGCCCAGCAGGTCTGTGACCGGCTCGTCGCCGCCGGTGTCACCTCGATCCTCAACTTCGCGCCGACCGTCCTGTCCGTGCCGGACGGCGTCGACGTGCGCAAGGTCGACCTCTCCATCGAGCTCCAGATCCTCGCCTTCCACGAGCAGCGCAAGGCCGGCGAGGGCCAGGACGACGCAGATGAGGAAGCCGGCACCGAGCCTCCGGCCGCCGCGGCGAAGCCGGCCCGCAAGGGACCCGACGGGGACGTCCCCGCCGTGATGCAGGCATGAGTCTCCTCGTCGTAGGCCTGAGCCACCGCAGCGCCCCCGTGAGCGTCCTGGAGCGCGCCGCGCTCTCCGCGGACGCCCAGGCGAAGCTGCTCCAGGACACGCTCGCCGCGGAGCCCGCCGCCGAGGCCTCGGTGCTCTCGACGTGCAACCGCATCGAGCTGTACGCCGACGTGGACAAGTTCCACGCGGGTGTCGCCGAGCTCTCGACGCTGCTCGCCCAGCACAGCGGCGTCGGTCTCGAGGAGCTCACTCCTTATCTTTATGTGCACTACGAGGACAGGGCCGTCCACCATCTCTTCTCGGTGGCGTGCGGGCTCGACTCGATGGTCGTGGGCGAGGGCCAGATCCTCGGCCAGATCAAGGACGGCCTCGCGCGCTCCCAGGAGCTGCACACCGCGGGCCGTCTCCTCAACGACCTGTTCCAGCAGGCCCTGCGGGTCGGCAAGCGGGCCCACTCGGAGACCGGGATCGACCGGGCCGGCCAGTCCCTGGTCACGTTCGGTCTGGAGCAGCTGGCCGCCGGGCGTGCCGTCGACGTATGGGCCAAGGACAAGAGCGCCCTGGTGATCGGTGCGGGCTCGATGTCGTCGCTGGCCGCGGCGACGCTCGCGCGCGCCGGGGTCGCCGAGGTCGTCGTCGCCAACCGCACGCTGGAGCGCGCCGAGCGTCTCGCGCAGATCCTGAGCGAGCCCGGCGGTACCGGGGTGGCCGCGCGAGCGGTTCCCATGGACGCCGTCGGTGACGAACTGACACGTGCCGATGTCGTCGTCTCCTGCACCGGAGCGACCGGCCTCGTCCTGACCGAGGCCCAGATCCGGCGCGCCACCGAGGGGCGTACGGGTGGGCTCTCGCTCCTCGACCTCGCGATGCCGCGCGACATCGACGGCGCCGCGCACCGCGTCGGCGGCGTGCGCTTCGTCGACATCGAGTCGCTCGCACAGGCCTCGGCCGACGCGCCGATGGCCGCCGACGTGGACCAGGTGCGGGGCATCGTCTCCGACGAGGTCGCCGCGTTCGGCGCCGCCCAGCGCGCCGCGACCATCACGCCGACCGTCGTCGCCCTGCGCACGATGGCCGCCGACGTGGTCACCGGCGAGATCGCGCGGCTCGACGGGCGCCTGCCGGAGCTCGACGAGAAGCAGCGCGCGGAGATCACCCAGACCGTGCGACGCGTCGTGGACAAGCTCCTGCACGCGCCGACCGTACGGGTCAAGCAGCTGGCCGCCGAGCCCGGCGGTGCCGGGTACGCGGACGCGCTGCGCACCCTTTTCGACCTCGACCCGGAGGCGGTGGCCGCCGTCTCACGGGCCGATCTGAACGAGCTGAACGAGCCGGTAGCCAAGAATCGAGGCCGGGCATCATGACGGACAGGGCACTCAGGCTCGGGACCAGGCGCAGCAAGCTCGCCATGGCTCAGTCGGGGCGCGTGGCCGAGACCGTACGGCAGGTGACGGGGCGGCCCGTCGAGCTGGTCGAGATCACCACGTACGGCGACACGTCCCGCGAGCAGCTGGCGCAGATCGGCGGTACCGGCGTGTTCGTCGTGGCGCTGCGCGAGGCGCTGCTGCGCGGCGACGTCGACTTCGCCGTGCACTCCCTCAAGGACCTGCCGACCACCTCTCACCCGGACCTCACGCTGGCGGCCGTGCCGCTGCGCGAGGACCCGCGCGACGTACTCGTCGCCCGCGACGGACTGACCTTCGCGCAGCTCCCGGAGGGAGCGCGCGTCGGTACCGGTTCGCCGCGCCGCATGTCGCAGCTGAACGCGTACGCGCGCAGCCACGGCATGCACATAGAGACCGTGCCGATACGCGGGAACATCGACACCCGCCTCGGTTACGTGCACAACGGGGAGCTCGACGCCGTCGTGCTCGCCGCCGCCGGACTGAACCGGATCGGCCGCATCGGGGAAGTGACGGACTTCCTCGCGGTCGACACTGTTCTGCCCGCCCCCGGCCAGGGGGCTCTGGCGGTCGAGTGCTCCGCGTCCAACACGGACCTCGCCGCCGCGCTCGGAGAGCTCGACGACTCGTTCACCCGAGTCGCCGTGACCGCCGAGCGATCCCTGCTCGCCGCCCTGGAGGCCGGCTGCAGTGCACCTGTGGGTGCGCTGGCCGACCTGCTGGCCGACGGGCAGATTGCCAACGAAATGCGCCTGCGTGGCGTCGTCGGTACGACCGACGGCTCCGAGCTGGTGCAGCTGTCCACCACCGGTCCCGTGCCCGAGACGGAAGACCAGGCGCTGGCGCTCGGTCGCGAACTCGCTACCGAGATGCTCGCCAAGGGCGCGGCCGGTCTGATGGGGGAGCGAGCACTTTGAGCCCCACCACCTCTGACCCTTCGGCCACCTGGGCAACCGGGCACGTCACCTTCCTGGGTGCCGGTCCCGGAGATCCAGGACTACTGACACTGCGCGCCGTGGAGGCGCTCGCCCGAGCGGATGTGCTGATCGCCGAGCCCGAAGTGCTCGACGTCGTCCGCACACACGCGAAGGCGGGCGTGACCGTCCTCGGCGCGGAGAGCCCGGGCACACCGGGGCAGACGGCTGCTGACGATGCGTCAACTGCCGTCGCGGTCCCCGCGTTGAGGGACTGCGCCAATCTTGTCATGGAGGCCGCGCGGGGCGGCAAGCGGGTCGTACGTGCCGTCAGCGGCGACCCCGGACTCGACACGGACGCGGCCGGGGAGATGCTGGCCTGCGCGGCCGGCGGGGTCTCCTTCGAGGTCGTGCCCGGCATCGCGGCGGCTGTCGGTGTGCCCGCGTACGCCGGTGTTCCGCTGCGGGACGCGCAGGGCGCGGACGTGCGGTTCGTCGACGCCCGTACCGCCTCCGAGCGCTGCTGGACCGAGGTCGGCGCGTCCGACGGCACGGTCGTCGTCTCGACGACGCTCGACGCGGTGGCCGCGGCCGCCGGTGAGCTGGTCGCGGCGGGCCGCAAGCCGGACACCCCGCTGACCGTCACGGTCGCCGGTACGACGACGCGCCAGCGGACCTGGTCCGCGACGCTCGGCACGATCGCCCAGACCTTCAAGCAGGCGAAGGTGCTGCCCTCCCCGGAGGGCGGTCGCCCCGTCATAGCCGTGGTCGGCGAGCGCTCCGCGGCCGCCCAGCGCGACCAGCTCTCGTGGTTCGAGTCCAAGCCGCTGTTCGGCTGGAAGGTGCTCGTGCCGCGGACCAAGGAGCAGGCGGCGTCGCTCTCCGACCAGCTCACGTCGTACGGCGCCGTGCCGCACGAGGTGCCGACGATCGCCGTCGAGCCGCCGCGCACGCCCCAGCAGATGGAGCGCGCGGTCAAGGGCCTCGTCACCGGACGCTACGAGTGGATCGCCTTCACCTCGGTGAACGCGGTCAAGGCCGTGCGCGAGAAGTTCGAGGAGTACGGGCTCGACGCCCGTGCCTTCGCAGGGATCAAGGTCGCCGCGGTGGGCGAGCAGACCGCGAACGCGCTCATCGCGTTCGGGGTGAAGCCCGACCTCGTGCCGAGCGGTGAGCAGTCCGCCGCCGGTCTCCTCGAGGACTGGCCGCCGTACGACCCGGTCTTCGACCCGATCGACCGCGTCTTCCTGCCGCGCGCCGACATCGCCACCGAGACGCTCGTCGCCGGGCTCATCGAACTCGGGTGGGAGGTCGACGACGTGACCGCCTACCGGACGGTGCGGGCGTCGCCGCCGCCGGCGGAGACGCGCGAGGCGATCAAGGGCGGCGGTTTCGACGCCGTGCTGTTCACGTCGTCGTCGACCGTGCGGAACCTGGTCGGTATCGCCGGCAAGCCGCACAACGTGACCGTCATCGCGTGTATCGGCCCCGCGACGGCCAAGACCGCCGAGGAGCACGGGCTGCGCGTGGACGTCATGTCTCCGGAGCCGTCCGTGCACCGGCTGGCGCAGGCGCTGGCCGACTTCGGTGCCAGGCGGCGTACCGCCGCGCTCGAGGCGGGGGATCCTGTGTCCCGGCCGAGCGAGCGGCGGCCGGGTGCGCGGAGGCGTCGGGCGGCGCCGTAAGGCGGCTGCCGACGCAGGGAACAACGGGGGACAGCGGGGGCAACGGGACAGTGAGACACGGAGTGTTGGTGTGACTGAGTACGGATCCTTCCCGGGTGCGCGGCCGCGGCGGCTGCGCACCACCCCCGCCATGCGGCGCATGGTCGCCGAGACGCGGCTGCACCCGGCCGACCTGATCCTTCCCGCGTTCGTGCGGGAGGGCATCGGCGAGCCGGTCGAGATCGGGTCCATGCCCGGTGTCGTGCAGCACACCCGGGACACCCTGAAGAAGGCGGCCGTCGAGGCGCTGGAGGCCGGGGTCTCCGGGATCATGCTCTTCGGCGTGCCGGACGACGCGAAGAAGGACGCCCTCGGGACGGCCGGTACGGACCCCGACGGCATCCTCCAGGTGGCGCTGCGCGATGTGCGCGCCGAGGTCGGCGACGACCTCATCGTCATGTCCGACCTGTGCCTCGACGAGTTCACGGACCACGGGCACTGCGGTGTCCTGGACGCCGAGGGGCGCGTCGACAACGACGCGACGCTGGAGCGGTACGCCGAGATGGCGCAGGTCCAGGCCGACGCGGGTGCCCATGTCGTGGGCCCCAGCGGCATGATGGACGGGCAGGTCGGGGTCATCCGCGACGCGCTCGACACCATCGGCAAGGAGGACGTCTCGATCCTCGCCTACACGGCGAAGTACTCGTCGGCGTTCTACGGGCCGTTCCGTGAGGCCGTCGGCTCCTCGCTGACCGGCGACCGCAAGACGTACCAGCAGGACCCGGCGAACGTCCGGGAGTCCCTGCGGGAGCTGGCGCTCGACCTCGAGGAGGGCGCCGACATGGTGATGGTCAAGCCGGCCGGTCCCTACCTCGACATCCTCGCCAAGGTCGCCGAGTCGGTGGACGTGCCGGTCGCCGCGTACCAGATCAGCGGCGAGTACGCGATGATCGAGGCCGCCGCGCAGCGCGGCTGGATCGAGCGCGACCGGGCCATCCTGGAGGCGCTCCTCGGTATCAAGCGGGCCGGCGCGAACATGATCCTCACGTACTGGGCGACGGAGGTCGCACGCGGCCTGTGACCGCGCCCGATCCCTGAACTCCCGCTGCCCCGCCGGTACTTGACCGGCGGGGCAGTTTTCTTTCACGTTCGGCAGGTCACCTGGTCACGGTCACCAGGCCAGCGCGTCGCTCATCGACTGCTGCCAGTACGTGACCTTGAGCGAGTCGTCGATGTAGACGCCCTTCGCGGGCAGCGGGGCCTTGGCGCCGGGGCCGCCGTCGTTGGTGTTGCGGCCCTGGAAGAACACCTCGAGCGTCTTCTCCGTACGCCCGTTGGAGCCGCCGCCGTCGTCGCCGCCGGAGAGGGCGACGCCCGCGTAGGCGGACTGGCCCGGCGGCAGGGAGACCACCGCCTGCGGCTTCGAGTCGTCGATCACCGGCGGGACCGACTGGGCCTCGCCGAAGCGGACCGCCGGGTAGCCGTACAGGTCGCATCGCTTGGAGCCGGTGTTGGTCACCGTCAGGAGCATGTGGTTGACGGGGCGCGAGACGGACTGGGCGGCGACCTTGACCGTGGAGCCGTTGCACGTGACGCGGGCGGTGGAAGAGGTGGGGTTGTTCTTGCCGGTGGAGGCGGGCTGGGGCTTCGGCTTGGTGGTGGCGCCGGTGCCCGTCCCGGTGCCGGTCTTGTCGTCCGTCGTGGATCCGGCGCTCGTGTCCTTGCCGCTGTCGCCGCCGGCCGGCGCCGACTTCGACGGCTGCTGCGACGCGCCCTCGTCGCGGACCCCGTCCCCGTTGTTGCAGGCGGTCAGGGAGAGCGCGGCCAGGGCGACCGTGGCGGCGGCCGTGAGGAGGCGGACACGGGAGCGGGTGGGTGCGGCGATGGACACTGGTGATCCCCTTCGGAAGCGGCGTGCTTGGATGACCAGAGCTTGTGCGGTGATCTGTCCCAATCACCAGCGCTACACGACCACTTGGGACGCTGGAACGTTCGTACCGGCTCTGACCTGGGGAAACGACCTTGCCCTGGAACGCCGGAATGGGATGAGGGGGTTGGGGAACCGTGGCTGACGCTGACGGGACGGCCGAGTTCGCGACGCTGCTGCGAGGGCTGAAGGACCGCTCGGGTCTGAGTTACGGCGTACTCGCGAAGCGGCTGCACATGAGCACGTCGACGCTGCACCGGTACTGCAACGGGGACGCGGTGCCGGTCGACTACGCGCCGGTCGAGCGGCTGGCGCGGGTGTGCAAGGCCGGTCCCGAGGAGCTCGTCGAGCTGCACCGGTTGTGGGTCCTCGCGGACGCGGCGCGCAGGACGAAGGCGGTGGCGGCAGCGGAGGAGCCCCCGGCGGTGGCGCCGATGCCTGCGTCCGATCCGGAGCCTGTGTCCGATGTGGCGCTCGTGCCCGATGTGGCGCCGGTGCCCGACGCGGAGCCCTTGCCCGCTCCCGGGAAGCGGCGCTCGCGGCGCGCGGTCGTGCTCGCCGCCGCACTGGCCGTCGTCGTGGCCGGGGGCGCCGGCGCGTTCGCCGTGCACCTCGTCGGGGGCGGAAGCGGTGACGGCGGCGGCCGGAAGGACCGCGCCGGGGCCACCTCGTCCGTCACACAGGGAGCCCGTTCCGCGGACCCGTCCGGTACGGCGTCCCCGTCACCGGGCCGCAAGCACAAGCCCTCCGCGGGCCCGTCCCGCAGCGCCGCCCCGGGCGGTGCCGCGCCGGGCACCCCGTCGGCCCCGGCGGCCGGTGGGGTCACCGGCACCCCGCTGACGGTGGCCACGACGCCGTACGTCTACGAGGACCCCTGCAGCCAGCACTTCCTGATCGACAGGCCGCCGGCCGAGGTGCCTCCGCCGCCCCTCGAACAGGACGCCCCGAACTGGGTCGGTGCGATCGGCGCCGTCGCTTCGGGGGAGCAGTTCATCAAGCTCACGGTCCAGGGGACCGGCAGCGACACCGTGGTCCTGGAGGACCTGGACGTCCGCGTCGTGAAGTCCGGTGCGCCGCTCGCGTGGAACGACTACTCGATGGGCGTGGGCTGCGGCGGCGGGGTCGGGACGAAGTCGTTCGGCGTGGACCTCGACGCGCCCCGCCCGGTCTCCGCGCCCAGGAACGGGCAGCGGGATTTCCCGTACAAGGTCAGCGAGAGCGACCCCGAGGTCTTCTACATCAAGGCGAACACCAAGGCCCACGACGTCAGTTGGGTCCTGGAGCTGAAGTGGTCGAGCGGCTCCCGCCACGGCGTCCTGAAGGTCGACGACCAGGGGCGGGCGTTCCGCACCAGCGCCGATGTCGGGCGCCCCGGCTATGACTACCCGATCGGGGCGGGCAGCTGGGGCGAGCGCGTCGACGGATAGCCGCCGGCCCACCGAACGACTGTGCCCCGCCGGATACTTCCGGCGGGGCACAGTCGGCGTATCGGACTCACCCGGCGTATCGGGCTGCCGGGTATCGGAGGACCGAGGCCGGGTCAGAGGCGCTCGGGCGTCCTGATGCCCAGGAGCGCCATGCCCTGGTGCAGCGTGCGGGCCGTCAGGTCGCACAGGAACAGCCGGTTCTCGGCGACCTCCGGCGCGGGCGCCGGCTTCACGACCGGGCACTGGTCGTAGAACGTCGTGTACAGCGACGCGAGCTGGTACAGGTACGCGGCCAGCTTGTGCGGCTCGTACGACGACGCGACCTCGGCCAGCGTCTCGCCGAACTGGTCCAGGTGCAGGCCGAGGGCCCGCTCCGCCGGGGCCAGCTCCAGCTCCGGGTGCGCGAGCGGCCTGCGGTCGCCCGCCTTGCCGAAGATCGAGCGGATACGGGCGTACGCGTACTGGAGGTACACGCTCGTATCGCCGTTCAGCGACACCATCTGGTCCAGGTCGAACTTGTAGTCCCGCACGGCGGAGGTCGACAGGTCGGCGTACTTCACCGCGCCGATGCCGACGTACACGCCGTTCTCGACGATCTCCTCCTCGGCCAGGCCCACCTTCTCGGCCTTCTCGCGCACGACGGACGTGGCGCGGTCGATCGCCTCGTCGAGGAGGTCGACCAGCCTCACCGTCTCGCCCTCACGGGTCTTGAACGGCTTGCCGTCCTTGCCGAGGACCGTGCCGAAGGCCAGCTGGTGCGCCTTCACGTCCTCGTTCAGCCAGCCGGCGCGGCGGGCCGTCTCGAAGACCATCTTGAAGTGGAGCGACTGCCGGGCGTCCACGACGTAGAGGAGCGTCGACGCCTTGAGGTTCTGGACGCGGTCCCGGATCGCGGAGAGGTCGGTCGCGGCGTAGCCGTAGCCGCCGTTCGACTTCTTGACGATCAGGGGGACCTTGTTGCCGTCGGGGCCCAGCACGTCGTCGAAGAAGACGCACAGCGCACCCTCGGAGCGGACGGCGACGCCCGACTCCTCCAGGATCCGGCAGGTCTCCTCGAGCATGTCGTTGTAGCCGGACTCGCCGACCACGTCCGGGTCGTCGATCTGCATGTCGAGCTTGTTGAAGACCGAGTAGAAGTAGATCTTCGACTCGTCGACGAAGCGCTGCCACAGGGCGATGGTCTCCGCGTCCCCGGCCTGGAGGGCCACGACGCGGTCCCGGGAGCGGGCCTTGAACTCCTCGTCGGAGTCGAAGAGCGCGCGCGAGGCCTTGTAGAGCCGGTTCAGCGACGACATCGCCGCCTCGCCGTCCTCCTTGTCGCCCTCGTGGTCCAGCTCGTGCGGGTGCTCCAGGAGGTACTGGATGAGCATGCCGAACTGGGTGCCCCAGTCGCCGATGTGGTGGCGCCGGACGACCTTCTCGCCGGTGAACTCCAGGATCTCGACCATCGCGGCGCCGATCACGGCGGACCGCAGGTGGCCGACGTGCATCTCCTTCGCCACGTTCGGCTGGGCGTAGTCGATGACCGTCGTGCCCGCGTCCTGCTGGAACGGCACGCCGAGGCGGTCGTCGGCGGCGCGGGCTGCCAGGGTCTCGATGATGGCCTTGTCGGCGATCGTGATGTTCAGGAAGCCGGGGCCCGAGACCTCGACGTCCTTGATCACGTCGTTGGCCGGGAGCGCGTCCAGGACGGTCGCCGCGAGCTCGCGCGGGTTCGCCTTCGCCTTCTTGGCGAGGGCCAGGATCCCGTTGGCCTGGAAGTCGGCCCGGTCACTTCGTCGCAGCAGCGGGTCGGCGGCGCCGGCCTCCGGCAGGGCGGCCGAGAGGGCGTCCGCGAGACGCTGGTGGACGGAAGCGGTGAGGGACGTGACCGAGGCCATGGGTGAGGTGCCGTTCTGCTCGGGTGCCTGGGTTTCTCCATATACAGAGAAGCTCAGTATCCCACGCGGTGAAAAGCGGTTTTCGCGGATGGGGGCGCAGCTGGGAGAATGGAACGGTCAGGCGTCCCTGACGCACTCCACGTATGAGGAAGAAGGACGTGCCGATCGTGGCTCAGAGCACAGAGACCACCGACTGGGTCTCCCGTTACGCGGACGAGGTCATTGCCGAGTCGGAGCGTCGTGCCCCGGGCAAACCCGTTGTCGTCGCGTCCGGACTCTCCCCGTCCGGTCCCATCCACCTGGGGAACCTGCGCGAGGTCATGACCCCACACCTGGTCGCCGACGAGGTCCGCCGCCGTGGGTACGAGGTCCGGCACCTGATCTCCTGGGACGACTACGACCGGTACCGCAAGGTCCCGGCCGGTGTCCCCGGCGTCGACGAGTCCTGGGCCGAGCACATCGGCAAGCCGCTCACCTCGGTCCCGGCGCCCGCCGGATCGGCGTACCCGAACTGGGCGGAGCACTTCAAGGCCGCGATGACCGGGGCGCTCGGCGAGCTGGGCGTCGAGTTCGACGGCATCAGCCAGACCGAGCAGTACACGTCGGGCGTCTACCGCGAGCAGATCCTGCACGCGATGAAGCACCGCGGTGACATCGACGCGATCCTCGGCCAGTACCGCACGAAGAAGGCTCCGCCGAAGCAGCAGCAGAAGCAGCAGAAGCCGGTCGACGAGGCCGAGCTGGAGGCCGCCGAGGGCTCCGGCGCGGCGAACGAGGACGACGGCAGTGGCGGCGCGGGCGGCTACTACCCGTACAAGCCGTTCTGCGGCGAGTGCGGCAAGGACCTCACCACCGTCACGTCGTACGACGACGAGACGACGGAGCTGTCCTACACCTGCACGCTCGACGGCCACAGCGAGACGGTTCGGCTGACGGAGTTCAACCGCGGCAAGCTGGTCTGGAAGGTCGACTGGCCGATGCGCTGGGCGTTCGAGGGCGTGATCTTCGAGCCGTCCGGTGTCGACCACTCGTCCCCGGGCTCGTCGTTCCAGGTCGGCGGGCAGATCGTCGGGATCTTCGGCGGCAAGCAGCCGATCGGCCCGATGTACGCGTTCGTCGGCATCAGCGGCATGGCGAAGATGTCCTCCAGCAAGGGCGGGGTCCCGACCCCGGCCGACGCGCTCCAGATCATGGAGCCGCAGCTGCTTCGCTGGCTGTACGCCCGCCGCCGGCCCAACCAGTCCTTCAAGATCGCCTTCGACCAGGAGATCCAGCGGCTCTACGACGAGTGGGACAAGCTCGCCTCCAAGGTCGCCGACGGCTCGGTCCTGCCGGCGGACGCCGCCGCGTACACGCGTGCCGTGGGCACCGCGGCCGGTGAACTGCCGCGCACCCCGCGGCCGTTGCCGTACCGCACCCTGGCCTCCGTCGCCGACGTCACCGCCGGCGCCGAGGACCAGACCCTGCGCATCCTCAGCGAGCTCGACCCGGAGAACCCGGTCACCGCGCTCGACGAGGTGCGGCCGAGGCTCGACCGGGCCGAGGCGTGGATCAGCAAGTACGTGCCCGCAGAGTCGCGCACCCTGGTGCGCGCCGAGCCGGACACGCAGGCGCTGGCCGCGCTCGACGACGAGGCCCGCGAGTCGCTGCGGCTCCTCCTCGACGGGCTGGACTCGCACTGGTCCCTCGACGGCCTGACGCACCTCGTCTACGGCGTGCCGAAGGTCCAGGCGGGCTTCTCGCCGGACGCGACGCCGAAGGAGCTGCCGCCGGAGATCAAGACGGCCCAGCGGTCGTTCTTCGCGCTCCTGTACGACCTGCTCGTCGGCCGTGACACCGGGCCGCGGCTGCCCACGCTGCTGCTCGCCGTGGGCGCGGACCGGGTGCGCAAGCTGCTCGGAGCCTGAGCGAACGGAAGGGGCCGCACCGGATGTTCCGGTGCGGCCCCTTCCGCGTCTGTGGCGGGTCAGGCGATGTGGTCCTCGATGAACTCGCTGTTCAGCCGCTGCATGAACAGGTCCATGTAGCGGTGCAGGTCACGCGGTTCAAGGCTGGTTCCGAACGTCGCCTCGACGTTCGCGTGGAACGTGCCCGGGGTGGGCCCGCCCTCGCCGTCTATCGACTTGCGGAACACCTGGTACAGGTCCTCCTCCGTCGGCGGCTCCTCGCCGGTCTCGATGCCCTCACCGAGCTGGCGGGTGCGGTTGGGCCCGGACGGAACGGGGAACTCCGGCTCCTGCGCCTGCATCTGCATCTGCGCGGGGACGAAGGCCTCGGCCGGCAACTGCTCCTGGACCTGACCGGGAGCCTGGTCGTCCTGCTGCTCCTGGTACCAGGGTTCGTACTCCTGCTCAGGCACGTACGTCGGGTCGTAGCCACCGTCGTACGACGCCGGCTGAGGCGGGGTCGCGAACCACGGGCTCGACTCCTCGCCGGCGGCAGCGGCAGCGGCGGCGGCGGCCGCGGCCGGAGTCCCGGGCGCGACGGCGGCCGGCTGCGGACCGGTGGCCACGGGAGCGGGGCGTTCCAGTTCGGGTACGGGGGCGGCCGGTGACGGTGACGGTGCCGGGGGCAGCAGCGCGGGCTCGATGCCGGCGGCGGCCAGGCCCGAGGGGGCGGTCTCCGCGAGCGGGACGCCGTAGCGCGCGAGGCGCAGCGGCATCAGGGACTCGACGGGGGCCTTGCGGCGCCAGGCGCGGCCGAAACGGGAGTGCAGACGGGCCTGGTAGACGAGACGGTCCTGCTCCAGCTTGATGACCTGCTCGTAGGAGCGCAGTTCCCACAGCTTCATGCGGCGCCACAGCAGGAACGTGGGCAGCGGGGAGAGCAGCCAGCGCGTGAGGCGCACGCCCTCCATGTGCTTGTCGGCCGTGATGTCCGCGATCCGGCCCACGGCGTGCCGCGCGGCCTCGACCGAGACGACGAACAGGATCGGGATGACGGCGTGCATGCCGACGCCGAGGGGGTCCGGCCAGGCGGCCGCGCCGTTGAACGCGATCGTCGCCGCGGTCAGCAGCCACGCCGTCTGGCGCAGCAGGGGGAACGGTATGCGGATCCAGGTCAGCAGCAGGTCCAGGGCGAGCAGTACGCAGATACCCGCGTCGATGCCGATCGGGAACACATAGCTGAAGTTCCCGAACCCCTTCTGGAGCGCGAGTGAGCGAACGGCCGCGTACGAACCCGCGAAACCGATGCCGGCGATGACCACCGCACCGGCGACGACCACGCCGATGAGTATGCGGTGCGTCCGTGTCAGCTGTGGCGCGGCCACACGTGCTCCCCTCCCTGTACGCCTTGTTGCGCGCAACAGCCTCGCACATCGGCGCGCGGGTCCGTGGCCCGGTACGGCGGGAGCCCGGCCCCATAAGGGACCGGGCTCCGCAAAAGGCGTGACCGGCAAGTGAGTTGAGGCCCGCCCGGCGCCGACCGGGGGCCACGGAGGGCCACTTGGCGGCCGGTCGCCTACAGGGTCACGACTTCGAGGACGCCTTGTCCGACGGCGTGGCCGAGGTCTTCGAGGACGACTTCTCGGACGGCTTCGCGGAAGACTTGGCGGACGCCTTCTCCGACGGCTCGGAGGAGGCCTTGTCCGACGGCTTCGACGACGCGGAACCGGCGGTGTCCGAGCCGCCCGCGCCGTTCGCCGAGACGACCGCCGCGGCGGCGTCCTTCGCCGCCTTCTCGGCGTCCTTCACCAGCTCGTCGGCGCCCGGCGTCGTCTCGCCCGCGAGACCCGCGCCGTTGTAGTCGATCGTGACGACGACGTTCTCGACGCGCGTGACGACCGTCTGCTGCTTGAAGGTGCCTTCCTTCTTCTTCAGCTCGTACGTCACCGCAGTCGCCTCGTCGCCCGTGCCGCTGACCGGCTCCGCCTTCGGGGACTTCGCGCCGTCCACGGACTGCGCGTCGGTCACCTGCTTGGTGAAGTACTCGTGCGCCAGCTTGTTGCCGCTGCCGCGGGCCGCGTCCGAGTCGAAACGCATCAGCGACGCGTTGAGCCAGCGGAACTGCGACCCCTTCACGCCCTTGTTGTCGAGGCTCGACCAGGAGCAGGTGCCCCGCACCGACTCGTCGTCGGAGGAGCCCGCCTTGCCCGACTTCGCCTCCGGGACGAGATCGTCGAGCGTCTTCTTCGAGATCGCGGCGCACGGCTGCGGCAGCGAGTCGTACGCCGCCGCCTTCACCTTGGCGGCCGCGTCACTCGGGGAGGCCGACGCCTTCGAGGAGCGCTTGTCGGCCCCGTCGCCGGAGTCCGAGCCGGAGGAGCAGCCGGATGCCACGAGGATCACCGGCACGGCGGCTGCGCAGACAAATATGCGGGTGAGTCGCTTGGTCGGTCGGTGCATGGTTCCTTATTCTCCGGGTTTGCCTGGTACGTACCCGAGAGGTGCGGCCCGGGTCCGATGGGCCACCGTACGCCCAAGCCGGGCGGCGCGACTCCGCTTCCGCGGACCCGCGCACCCGCGCTACCACCGGTTACCCGCCCAGCGTCCCGGCCAGCTTCTGGGCCAGTTCCTGCGCCCTGTCCTGCATTTCCTTGCTGTCCGGCACCTTCGCGGCGGGGCCCGGCTGCTGCTCGTACTCGACGGTCACGATGACGTTGGACGTGCGGAACACCACAGTCACCGTGCGGTGGCCGCCCGCCGACGCGGACGCCGTCAGCTGGTCGTCGAGGAACGCCTCGTCGGCCAGCCCCTCGAGAGCGCGGGGCTGCAGGTCGGCGCCCGGAGCGGAGTCGTCCGACGGGCTCGACGAGGCGTCGTCCGTCTTGCCCGAGGCCTCGTCCGAGGCTTCGTCGTCCGTCTTGCCCGACTTCTTCCCTGCCTTCTCCGAGTCGTCCCCGGCGTCCTTGTCGGCGCCGGCCGAGGGGGAGTCGGAAGCGGTCGGCGACGTCGTGTCCGTCGGGACCGGCTCCGGCAGGTGCGCGTCGGTCCGCTTCGACGTGAAGACCTGGCCGGCCTCGGTGTCGTCACTGACCGTGTTGTCGTAGGACACGACCCGTTCGAAGTCGACCAGCAGGCGATGCGTCGCGTCCGCCCCGTCGTCCTTCCAGCGGCAGCCCACGCGCCGGTCCGTGTCGTACGTGACCGTGGCCGCGCCCTCGTACGCCTTGTCGCGCTGCTCGCCCTCTGGGAGCTGCTTGATGCCGGGCAGCATCTTGTCGAGGGTGCCCTTGTCGAGCTGGCGGCACGGCTCGGGCAGGGTGCGGTACTTGCCGGGCCGGGCGGCCACGGCGCTGGTGCCGACGTCGCCGGGCTTGGAGTCGGTGGCGTCACCGGTGGCCCCGGAGCCTCCGGTGCAGCCGGTGAGCAGCGCTGCGAGGAGCGCGGCGACGCCGGGTACGTACGCCTTCCGCTGCACGGTGATGGCCCCTCTCGACAAGGTGACACGTCGTCGGACGTGCTTATTCGGTTGCCGTCGCAGGACGGCCGATGGACACAATGTGTATCGCACGCACTGCTGTGAACGCCGGTCCGATATCCCATTCGTCGACCTTGGCGCCGGTATTTGCGATTACAGACTTTTGATCAAGTACGCGAACGTACGGGAGCGTACGGGGGAAACGAGGACACTATGTCGTATGTAGAGGTACCGGGAGCGAAGGTGCCGATCCGGATGTGGACGGATCCGGCGTCGGTCGAGGACGTGGCGATGCAGCAGCTGCGCAATGTCTCGACGTTGCCGTGGATCAAGGGTCTGGCCGTGATGCCCGATGTGCACTTCGGCAAGGGGGCGACGGTCGGCTCGGTCATCGCGATGCACGGCGCGGTCTGCCCGGCGGCGGTGGGCGTGGACATCGGCTGCGGCATGTCGGCGGTGAAGACGTCCCTGACGGCGAATGACCTGCCCGGGGACCTGTCCCGGCTGCGCTCGAAGATCGAGCAGGCGATCCCGGTGGGTCGCGGTATGCACGACGACCCGGTGGATCCGGGGCGGCTGCACGGCTTCGGCACGGGCGCCTGGGACGACTTCTGGGGGCGTTTCGAGGGGGTCGCGGACGCGGTGAAGTTCCGTGAGGAACGGGCCGCGAAGCAGATGGGGACGCTCGGCGGCGGGAACCACTTCTGGGAGTTTTGTCTCGATACCGACAATTCGGTCTGGGTCATGCTCCATTCGGGTTCGCGGAACATCGGCAAGGAACTGGCCGACCACCACATCGGCGTCGCGCAGAAGCTGTCGCACAATCAGGGCCTGGTCGACCGGGACCTCGCGGTGTTCATCGCGCAGACCCCGCAGATGGCGGCGTACCGCAACGACCTGTTCTGGGCGCAGGAATACGCGAAGTACAACCGCGCGATCATGATGGCGCTCTCCCTGGACGTGATTCGCCGCGAGTTCAAGAAGGCGAAGCCGACGTTCGAGCCGGTGATCTCCTGCCACCACAACTATGTGTCGGAGGAGCGCTACGACGGCATGGACCTGCTCGTCACCCGGAAGGGCGCGATCCGTGCGGGTTCCGGTGAGTACGGGATCATCCCGGGCTCGATGGGCACGGGCTCGTACATCGTGAAGGGCCTCGGGAACGTGGCGTCGTTCAACTCGGCGTCGCACGGTGCCGGCCGCAGGATGAGCCGGAACGCCGCGAAGAAGCAGTTCTCGACGAAGGACCTGGAGGAGCAGACGCGGGGCGTGGAGTGCCGTAAGGACTCCGGCGTCGTCGACGAGATCCCGGGTGCCTACAAGCCGATCGAGAAGGTCATCGACCAGCAGCGCGACCTGGTCGAGGTCGTCGCGAAGCTGAAGCAGGTCATCTGCGTGAAGGGCTGAACGGCCCTCGGCGCGCGCCTGCTTCGCCGCTCGGACACTCCGCTACTTCGCGTGGGTGACCGCGTAGATCATGACCAGGGCCACCAGGTGGATGCCGAAGAGGAAGTAGGCCAGGTACCACCACATGTGGCGCTCGCCGCGTTTCTCCTCCTCGCGGCGGCGCTCGTCCGCCTCACGCTCCAGGATCTCGAGCGGGTCGGGAGGTTCCGGGGGCATCACAGCTCCCTGTGGACCTTGGTGTTGGAGGCCTGGGCGCGGGGGCGGACGACGAGCAGGTCGATGTTCACGTGGCTGGGGCGGGTGACCGCCCAGGTGATGGTGTCGGCCACGTCGTCCGCCGAGAGCGGCTCGGCGACGCCCGCGTAGACCTTCTCGGCCTTCTCGGTGTCGCCGCCGAAGCGGGTCAGGGCGAACTCCTCGGTCTTGACCATGCCGGGCGCGACCTCGATGACGCGGACCGGGGTGCCGACGATCTCCAGGCGCAGGGTCTCGGCGAGGACGTGCTCGGCGTGCTTGGCCGCCACGTAGCCGGCGCCGCCCTCGTACGTGCCGTGCCCGGCCGTGGAGGAGAGGACGACGACCGTGCCGTCGCCGCTCGCGGTGAGCGCGGGGAGCAGGGCCTGGGTGACGTTCAGCGTGCCGATGACGTTCGTCTCGTACATCTGGCGCCACTCGGCGGGGTCGCCCGTCGCCACGGGGTCCGCGCCGAGCGCGCCGCCCGCGTTGTTCACGAGGACGCCGATGGTCTTGAAGGCGGTGGCGAACTCGTCGACCGCGGCACGGTCCGTGATGTCGAGCGCGTAGGCCGCCGCCTGGTGGCCCGCGTCGTTGATCTCGGCGGCCAGCGTCTCGATCCGGTCCTTGCGGCGCGCGGTGAGCACGACCCGGTAACCGGCCGCTGCCAGCTGTCGTGCGGTGGCTGCGCCGATTCCGCTGCTCGCGCCGGTGATGACGGCGATGCGGGAGGCGGCTGCGGGCGCGGCGGCGGTCATGGCTTGCTCCTCGGACGTGCGATCGACTCCCGCCAGGATAGGCAGGCGGCGCGCGGTGGTGTCACCGGCCGCCGCGGGGCGCGTACATGATCACGGCCATGCCGGCCAGGCAGATGAGGGCTCCGGTGACGTCCCAGCGGTCGGGCCGGTAGCCGTCCGCGACCATGCCCCAGGCGATCGAGCCCGCGACGAAGACGCCTCCGTACGCGGCGAGGATGCGGCCGAACTCGCCGTCGGGCTGGAGCGTGGCCACGAACCCGTAGACGCCGAGGGCGATGACGCCCGCGCCGATCCACGCCCATCCCCTGTGTTCGCGCACGCCCTGCCAGACGAGCCAGGCGCCGCCGATCTCGAAGAGGGCGGCGAGGACGAAGAGGAGCGCTGAGCGGGCGACAAGCATGCGGGACAGGCTGCCATGCGGGTCCTGTGCGGCCGTCGCACCGTCACCTGTTGGACGGCGCCTGCGGAGCGGGATGCGTGGGATACATCAGGAGACCCGCCTGGCGTGACCGGTGATTCGTGGTCGGTGATCTGTGGCGGAGGACGAGAGGCGGAAAGAACATGCTGGTGAGGCAGGGTGTGGGGCGTGTGGTTGGGCGTGGGGTCGGGGTTGTCGGGCTGAGTGCCGCCGCGGTGCTGGGGGCTGGTCCCGCCGTTGCCGACGGGCCCCGGCCGCGGCCCGTTCCTGAGGTCGATCTGGCGTATCACGGGCAGGTCGCCATGTCCGGGGGCCGGGTGGAGACCCGGCTGATCCCGCAGAACCACGGTCCGTCGTCGGTGGCGGACGCCACGCTGCGGCTGCGCTGGTCGGCGCCGGTCACGGACACACGGGGGCTGCCGCCGATGTGTGTGCGGGCGGGCGCGCAGACGGTCCTGTGCCGGACCGGCGCGCTGCCGGCGGACAGCCGGGGCAGGCGGATCCGGGTGTCGGCGCGGCTGGCCGGGGCGCCTTCGGAGGTGACGGTGCGGATCGACACGATGTGGAGCGCGGGCACCGTGGACCACAATCCGCAGAACAGCACGCCCAAGGTGCTGGCCCTGGACACCGGGGACGTCTACTACTTCTGACTCCGGTGAGCCGGGCGGCTTCTTCCGGGACGGGGGTGTGCGGCCCCGGGCGGGGCTCCTATCGTTCGGGCATGAAGATCACTGACATGGAGCCCGGCGATCCACGCCTCGGCGCCGAGGTCCTGCCCGTGCTCCAGGAGCTGCGCCCGCACCTGACCGGCGAGCTGTTCTCCGAGGTGTACGCGCAGGGGTACCCGCAAGGGCTGCGGTTCACGGCCGCGTACACCGACGACGGGTCGTGCGCGGGCGTCGCGGGGTGGCGCGTGGTCGCCAACACGAGCGCGCTGCGCAAGCTGTACGTCGACGACCTGGTGACCGCCGAGCGGGCCCGGTCGGGCGGCGTGGGCCGCGCGCTGCTCACGTACCTGGAGGAGCGGGCGCGGGAACTGGGCTGCCGCACGCTCCAGTTGGACTCGGGGACGCGCCGGACGGACGCGCACCGCTTCTATCTGCGGGAGCGCATGGACATCACGGCGTTCCACTTCACGAAGAAGCTCGGCTGAGGGTCCGCAGGTCGAGGTGCCAGTCGTGGCAGCGGATCGCGCGGCCCTTCGGGTACTCGAAGTCGCAGGGGCCGCGCAGGGTGAAGCCGGCGCTGCGGCAGACGCCGTTCGACGCGGAGTGGTCGACGGCCGGGAACGCGTGCAGATGGCGCAGGCGCGCCCGGTCGGCGGCCGCGTGCGCGGCGACGAGGCGGGCGGCCGCGGCGGCGATGCCGCGGCCCTGGTAGCCGGGGAGGACGCCCCAGCCGGTCTCCCAGATCCGTTCGCCCTGCCACGGTGTCGCCCAGTAGCCGATGGAGCCGGCCGCGGGGGCGTCGGGTCCCGCGGTGATGCGGAACATCCGGCCGTGCCCGTCGAGCGTGGACAGGGCGAGGTAGCGGCGGTGCCGGTCCATGAGCTGGTCGAGGGTCTCGGGGCCGCCGAGGTGGGCCGTCATCTCGGGCGCGTTGTTCTTGAGCAGGAGGTCGAAGTCGGCGTCCGCCCAGGGCACGAGGCCTATGTGCGTCATCTTTTCCGCGGCCGTCCTGTGTCCGGTGCTGTGCGTCATCGGTTCATCGGTTCCTCGGTGCGTAGGCCGTCGGCGGCACGCCCACGGTCGCGGTGAAATCTCTGACGAGGTGGGCCTGGTCGGCGTATCCGAGGTCGGCCGCGAGAGCGGACCAGTCGACGGCGGCGTCCGAGTCGGCGCGTTCCAGCGCCTGGTGGATGCGGTGGCGCAGGATGATCCACTTCGGTCCGACGCCGACGTAGGCGGAGAAGAGGCGTTGCAGGGCCCGTACGGAGAGGCCCTGTGCGGCCGCGAACTCGCCGACGCGGTGCACGGTGGTGTCGGTGCGGATGCGGTCGACGAGGTCCATGGCGAGGTCGGCCTGCGGGTCGGCGGCGGCGGCGCGGGCGAGCAGGAAGGCGTCGAGCGCGGCCACGCGCGCGTGCTCGTCGTCGGGGCCGGTGACCGCTCGCGCGATGTCGGGCGGGGCGCCGGTGAACACGTCGCCCATGGGCAGTTCCTGGCCGGTCCAGTGGATGACCGGTACGTCAGGGGCGTAGGGCCGGAAGCCTCCGCTGCGGAACTTCACCCCGCACACCCGGCCGCGGCCGGTCAGCTTCTTGGTGAACAGGCCGAGCGCGACGCCGGTGACCACGCCGACGGGCGGTCCGCCGGGGCCTTCGGCGCCGCCCTCGTCGTCGTAGCGCTCGAAGGTCAGGTTGACCGAGGGGTGCGGGACGATGTGGGACGCGTAGGGCTCGGAGAGGTCCCAGTCGATGAACCAGTAGTTCTCGACGTAGTGGCGCAGCGGCTCGGCGGGCTCGTGGCGGCGGAACCGTACGCGGGTCAGGAGCTCGTTCGGGTCGACGATGCCGCGGGTGCCACGGCTGGGTGCGGCCATGGCCGGATCGTATGTCGCCTTTCTTCAAGACGGGCGGGGTTCGGGCTCGTAGCTTGGCCCCATGAATGACATCCATGGGGACAACGGGAGACTCGGGAACCCGCGCGGCATCGGCGATCTTCTGGACGTGGCCGTGGAGCGGGCCGTCCCGGTCGTCCGCGCGCTGCCCGACGGCTGTCTCGAAGCGGCGACGCCGTGCGCGGAATTCGATGTGAAGGCCCTGGTCAACCACCTCTTCCAGGTGATGGAGCAGTTCCAGCGGCTGGCCGCGAAGCAGGACTCCGATTTCACGGAGACCGCGGACCGGGTGGCCGAGGGGCCCGACTGGCGTGAGCGGTTCGGCGAGGAGGCCCGCAAGCTGGTGGCGGCATGGTCGGCGCCGGGTGCCGAGGAGGGGACGACCGGCGCGATGAACATGCCGGCGGCCACGGTCGGCTCCATGGTCCTGCTCGATCTGACCGTGCACATCTGGGACCTGGCGCGGGCGACGGGGCAGGAGTACGTGCCCGAGGGGGAGGCGCTCGCCGTCGTGGAGCGGCTGGCCGGGACCGTCGCGGAGCTGGCGCCGACGGCTCGGTCGATGGGGGTGTTCGGGGAGGCGGTGCCGGAGCCCGCGGGGGCGTCGGCGTTCGAGCGGCTGCTCGCGGCGACCGGGCGGGATCCGCGGTGGGCGGCGCCGGTGAGCTGAGCACCCCCGAGGAATAGAGGCGGGGCCGTCACCGTTCGAGGGTATAGTTGAATCGTCAACAACCTCGGAGGGTGAGAGCAATGCAGTTCGGGATCTTCAGCGTCGGTGACGTCACGGCCGATCCGACGACGGGCCGTACGCCGAGTGAGCACGAGCGCATCAAGGCCATGCTCGCCATCGCCCTGAAGGCGGAGGAGGTCGGGCTCGACGTCTTCGCCACCGGCGAGCACCACAACCCGCCCTTCGTGCCCTCGTCGCCGACCACGATGCTCGGCTACATCGCCGCCCGCACCGAGAACCTGATCCTCTCCACCTCCACGACGCTGATCACCACGAACGACCCGGTGAAGATCGCCGAGGACTTCGCGATGCTCCAGCACGTCGCGGACGGCCGCGTCGACCTGATGATGGGCCGCGGCAACACCGGCCCCGTCTACCCCTGGTTCGGCAAGGACATCCGCGAGGGCATCAACCTCGCCGTCGAGAACTACGCCCTGCTGCGCCGCCTGTGGGACGAGGACGTCGTGACGTGGGAGGGCAAGTTCCGTACGCCGCTGCAGTCCTTCACCTCGACGCCGCGCCCGCTCGACGGGGTCGCGCCCTTCGTGTGGCACGGCTCGATCCGCTCGCCCGAGATCGCCGAGCAGGCCGCGTTCTACGGTGACGGGTTCTTCCACAACAACATCTTCTGGCCGATGGAGCACACCAAGCAGATGGTGAACCTCTACCGCCGGCGCTTCGCCCACTACGGGCACGGCGCCCCGGAGCAGGCCATCGTCGGTCTCGGCGGCCAGGTGTTCATGCGCAAGAACTCGCAGGACGCGGTGCGGGAGTTCCGCCCGTACTTCGACAACGCGCCCGTCTACGGACACGGCCCCTCCCTGGAGGACTTCACCTCGCAGACCCCGCTGACCGTGGGATCCCCGCAGCAGGTGATCGAGCGCACCCTCGGCTTCCGGGAGCACGTCGGTGACTACCAGCGCCAGCTGTTCCTGATGGACCACGCCGGTCTGCCGCTGAAGACCGTCCTGGAGCAGCTCGACATCCTCGGCGAGGAGGTCGTGCCGGTGCTGCGCAAGGAGTTCGCGAACAGCCGCCCGGCGAACGTGCCGGACGCGCCGACGCACGCGTCGCGCGTCGCCGAGGCAGAGCTGAGGACCCAGCAGGAGAAGGAGGTGCCGACCGTATGAAGCTCGTCGTCGTGTCGGCGGGGCTGAGCGCCCCGTCGTCGAGCAGGATCCTCGCCGACCGGCTCACGCAGGCGGTGACCTCGCAGGTCGCGGGCGCCGACGTGGACGTGACCGTCGTCGAACTGCGTGACCTCGCCGTCGAGACGGCGCACAACCTGGTCACCGGGTTCCCCGGGCCCGCCCTCAGGGAGGCGCTCGACGCGGTGGCCGGGGCGGACGGCCTGATCGCCGTGTCGCCGGTGTTCTCGGCCTCGTACAGCGGTCTGTTCAAGTCCTTCTTCGACGTGCTCGACAAGGACGCGCTCACCGGGAAGCCGGTGCTCGTCGGGGCGACCGGCGGCACGCCGCGGCACTCGCTCGTCCTGGAGCACGCGATGCGTCCGCTGTTCGCGTACCTGCGGGCCGTGGTCGTGCCGACCGCCGTGTACGCGGCGTCGCAGGACTGGGGAGCGGAGGGTCTCGAGCAGCGCGTCGAACGGGCGGGCGGCGAGCTCGCCCGGCTCATGACCGGGCTCGCGGCGGCCCGCCCGGCGCCGGTGGAGTGGGGCGACGACGTCATCCCCTTCGAGCGGCAGCTCGCCGCGCTGCGGGCGGAGTAGGGGTCGTCCGTCGGGTTACAGGTTACGGGCCCTGCGGGCCGGCCGGCGCGAGCCAGGCCGTCCAGCCGCGGGTGTGGTGCAGGGGGTACGGCGTCCAGTCGCGCGCATAGTGCGGTGGGCGCTGTCCCTTTGCCGTGAGGAGAGCGGTCGGCACCTTCGCGGCGCGGTCGAGGATGCCCGAGACGGTCGTCGAGAGGTTGTTGCCGTCCACCTGCGCGGAGGCGCAGCCCGCGTCGTAGGCGATGGGGAGGGCGCGCGGGCCCGAGACCAGGCAGGGCGGCCGCAGGCCCAGGGCGCGCAGGTCGTCGGCGGCGGCGCGGTAGCGCTCGTTCGTGAAGGCGGCGGACTCGGTGACCCGGGTCAGGACAGTGGCCTGCGAGACGAGCTGCGCCGCGATGAGCAGTCCCGCGAGGACGAGGGCGCGGCGCGAGTTCAGGCGCGTGACCAGGCCCGCGACCGGCAGCGCGAGGAGCGCGTAGGCCGGGAGCAGGAAGCGCGGGGCCGAGTAGTCGATCATGAGCAGATACGGCACGGAGAGCGCGGCGGCGACGGCCACGGGGAGCGCGGTCGGCAGGAGCCGGCGCTCGCGCAGGGCGCAGGCGAGCGCGGCCGCGGCGAGCAGGGGCAGGGCCAGCCACCACAGGGTGAGGCCGGGGGAGTCCACGGTCGCGGTGCACGGGCGGCACAGCAGGGGGCCGTTGAGGCTGGACCAGGCGTAGTCGAAGTTGAGGTGCAGGCCCATGTCGCCCTCGGTGGCGCTCGACACGTGCAGCCGGTTTCGCACGGAGCCGAAGCGGACGTACGCCTCGGCGACCCACTGGGCGAGGCCGACCGTGAGCCCGCCGACCAGGTAGGGCAGGGTGCGGCGGTGGCGGAACAGGGCCGTGGCGATCAGGGGCAGTGCGAGCCAGACGGCGTCCGGGGCGCGGAACAGGGCGGTCACGGCGACACAGCCCGCGAGCCACCAGCCGGCGCGGGGGTCGCGCCTGGTCACCGCGCGCAGGAACCAGCCGGTGGCGGCGACCGCTCCGAACGCGACCCGGAGGTTGGGCATGGCCTGGGGCCCGGAGATCTGGGTGATCCACAGCCCCGCGAACAGCAGCGCGGCGAGGGCGGTGGCGCGGGCCCCGACGACGGGACGCCACACGCGGAACGCGGCGTACAGGGCGGCCGACGCGAGCAGCGTGAGCCCGATGCGCAGGACGAGCACGGACGGGGTGGCCGCGATGAACGGCGCTGTCAGGAAGCTGATGCCGCGGGAGCGCGGCGCGCTGAAGAAGGCGGCGGGGACACGCGGGTCGTACTGCGACACGTACACGGTCTCGTCCCACCCGAGCGCGTGCGCAAGAGGCGGCACGACGAGCACGAACTGAGCGAGCGCGTAGGCGAGGGCCACGAGGGCGAGCCACGGGGTGGCGCGAGGGCGCCTTCCGGGGGCACCGGATGTGGCACCGGGGGCGGGGGTGGTGATGGCTGGGCGGCTGGGGGTGGGGCCGGTGTGGCGGCGGGGGGTGGTGGTGACGGCTGCGGCGTCGAATCCCGGGCGGGTGGGCGCGGCCTCCGGCTGACCTGTCTCGGGCTGACCCGTCTCCGGCTGACCCGTCTCCGGTCGGCCCGTCTTCGGCTGGCCCGTCTCCGGTCGGGTGGTGGACGCTGTCGGGTCCGTGTCCGGGCGGGCGGTGGCTGTCGGGCCGGGGGGCTGGGCGAGATGCCGCCGAGGTGTCGGGCGACCTGGCGTGGGAGGGCGCCCGGCCCACCTCTGTGCCGTGGTTCCGGTCTCCGGTCGGGCAGTGGTGGCTGCCGTACCCGGCTTGGCGTCGGGCGGGGACACGGATGGCTCGCGCTCGGACAGGGACGGTCCGGGCCCGGATACGGACGGTCCGGGTCCGGACGCGGCTGCGGCTGCGGACGGTCCGGGCCTCGGGTGGGGGTCGGGCCGGGGGGCGGGTCGCCGCCGGTTCTGATCGGCCCGCCTTCCCCGGCCCTCGGTGGCCCGGTCCCGCTTGGCTCCGGGGGCCTTGGGGCCTTGCGGGCGGGCCGGTTCTGGGGTGGGGGTGCCGAGGTGTGCGTCGTTGGTCGTCATGTGCCTTCCCGCTCGTGCTTCACGTGGGGCGTGGGTCCGAGCGGGCACCGCGCGCGGGCGCGGTCCGGGCCGGGCCGCGGGTCGAACGGGCCTTGCGCCGCGCCCAGGCGGCCGCCCGGTGGCGCAGCCGCTGCCACGAACGCAGGCGCCGTGTCTCACGGAGTTCGGCGAACAGGAGCTCGTAGCGGGCGACGATCGGATCGGGGTCGTAGCGGCGGGCCGATTCGAACGCGGCGCGGGCCATGGAGTGCCGCTGCGGCGCGTCCTGGATGAGGTCGACCACGGCCTCGGCGAGGGCGCGCGCGTCCCCGACCGGTACGAGCCGGCCGTCGACGCCGTCCGTGATGATCTCGGCGGGGCCGAGCGGCGCGTCGGTGCTGACCGCCGGAACCCCGCACCGCATGGCCTCGACGAGCGTCATCCCGAAGGACTCCGCGTCGGAGGCGGACACCACGATCGAGGCCTTGGCGAACTCCGGCTCGATGGGGGAGCGCGCCCCCATCAGATGGGCGCGCCCGGTCAGTCCGAGCCCGGCGATGCGATCGCGCAGCTTCGCCTCCTCGGGCCCGCCGCCGTAGATCCGCAGCTGCCACTCGGGTTCCTGCGCGGCGACGGCCGCGAAGGCCTCCAGGAGCAGGTCGAAGCGCTTGCCCGGCGCGAGACGCCCGGCGCTCGCAATGATCTTGGAAGTTCCCTCGGACGGGTTACAGGGCGCCTCCGGCACGATGTTCGGGACCGACAGGACCCGGACGCCCGGCAGGGTCATGCGTGCCCGGTACACCTCGGCGTCCGCCGCGGTCATGGTGACGACGGCGTCCAGGGAGCGGTAGTGGCGGGCGAGCACCGCCCGGAGCTTCTTGCTGTGGGCGTCGTGGCGCAGGTGCTCCTGCCCGATACGCAGCGCGGTGCGCGGTCCGTGCATCGCCAGATAGACGTTGATGCCGGGGCGCGTACCGATCACGACGTCAGCGTCGCAGCGCTCCAGGTACTCACGCACGCGCAGATCGTGCAGACGGGTGTACTGCTTGTGGCGCTTCTCTGCGGCGGGAAAGTCCTGCGCGGGTTCCCCGTACGCCGTGTACCGCGTGTCGACGCCACCGATGCGCGTGTCGACGAGCGGGACCAGTGAGAGGGCGGGGTCGACCGTGAAGCGTGGCACCTCGCGGTGCCGCGACATCGAGACGATCTCCACCTCGTGGCCGCCGCACCCGGCGAGCGCCGCGGCGAGGTTGAGCGTGGTCCGTACGGTCCCGCCGATCGCGTACGCGTTGTGCAACAGGAACACGATCTTCATGGACAGCCCTCCCGGCGGGCCCTGTGCCCGCTACATACGTCGGCAGCCTGGTCCAGGGAGGTAAGCCGCCGTTCGCGCACGGGTGAGAGGCGGGTAAGAAGGCGTCCGGCGGGCCCCTGGTCAGGGGGTACGTCCCCGGGCACGGGGGGCACACTGGAACGCGTGTCCCCAACCGCTGCGTCCGCCACGCCCCGCGCCGCGTCCCCGACCGTGCTGCTCGCCGAGGACGACCGTGCCATCCGTCATGCCCTGGAGCGGGCCCTGACCCTGGAGGGCTACGAGGTCACGGCCGTCGCCGACGGGGTGGAGGCGATCGCCCAGGCCCACCGCAGCGCGCCCGACATCCTCGTCCTGGACGTGATGATGCCGGGCATCGACGGCCTCCAGGTGTGCCGGGTGCTGCGCGCCGAGGGCGACCGCACGCCGATCCTGATGCTGACGGCGCTCGTCGAGACGCCCGACCGGATCGCGGGCCTGGACGCGGGCGCGGACGACTACGTCGTGAAGCCGTTCGACGTGGACGAGGTCTTCGCCCGGCTCCGTGCCCTGCTGCGCCGCACCAACGGCGCGGGCTCGGGCGACGGGCGCGACCCGGCACCGACCGGGCCGGACGGCCAGGTCGCCGCGGCCGACCTCCGGATGGACCCCCAGGCGAGGCGGGCCTGGCGCGGTGAGCGCGAACTGGAACTCACCCGCACCGAGTTCGACCTCTTGGAGCTCCTCGTGCGCAACGCGGGCATCGTCCTCGACCACGCCACGATCTACGACCGCATCTGGGGCTACGACTTCGGCCCCGGGTCGAAGAACCTCGCCGTCTACGTCGGCTATCTGCGCCGCAAGGTCGACGAGTCCGGCGCGCCCTCCCTGATCCACACCGTGCGCGGGGTCGGCTACGTGCTGCGGGAGGACTGAGGATGCCGCGCCGCCGCCTGCGCGCGTTCCTGCACGGGAGGCCGCGCGCCCGGTCCCTGCGGACCACGTTCGCCGTGTCGTTCGCGGCCGTGGCGGCGGCCGTCACCGTCCTGGTCGGCCTCCTCTCCTACGACGCCGCGGCGCGCCTCGTCCGCGTCGACCAGCAGGCCGTGTTCGACGAGGTCGTCACCGACCTGCGGCAGCAGGTGAAGGCGGCCGAGCTCACCCCGTACGACTTCGCGTCGGGGGACCCGGACCACGACGGGCCGCGCGACGACCTGATCAGGCCGGCCCGGACGGATGTCCAGGTCCTCGGGCCGGGCGGCCGGATCGTCGACCGCGGCAGCCCGCAGCTGCCGGTGAACGCGGCCGACCGGCGCACCGCCGACGAGGCGCACGCCGGTGTGACGGAGGAGGCCGACGGGGCGGAGACGGGCGGGTCGCGGCGCGATGTGGAGATCGGCGGGGACGAGTACCGGTTGACGGCCGTGTCGCTGGGCGGCGGGCGCGGCGCGGTCCAGGTCGCGCAGGAGTTCAGCGACACGGAGGACCTGCTGCGTGAACTCCAGCAGCGCACGGGCCTGTTGGCCGGTTCCGTGATCATCGCGGCGGGTCTCGTCGGCTGGTGGCTGGCGCGCCGGATCACGGGGCGTCTGGTCAGGCTGGCCGAGGCGGCGGAGGACGTGGCGGGCACCGGGCACCTCGATGTGCGGGTGCCGGTCACCGGCGGCGACGAGGTGGGCAGCCTGGGGCGCTCCTTCGACCGGATGCTGGGGCGGCTCGCGCGCTCCATGGAGGACCAGCGCCGCCTGGTGCAGGACGCCGGCCATGAACTGCGTACGCCGCTCACCTCGCTGCGTACGAACATCTCGCTGCTGCGCCGTATCGAGGACCTGCCGCCCGCCGCCCGCGAGGAGCTGATCGCCGACCTGGCGCAGGAGTCGCGTGAACTGACCGATCTGGTGAACGAGTTGGTGGAGCTGGCCGCGGGCAAGGAGGACGACGAGCCGGTCGTCGAGGTGGCGCTCGCCGAGACGGCCGAGGACACGGCGGTCCTCGCGCGCCGCCGCACGGGCCGCACGGTCACGGTGCGTTCGCGGGGCGACACGGTGATCCTGGGCCGCCCGGCCTCGCTCCAGAGGGCGGTGTCGAACCTGGTGGAGAACGCCGCCAAGTTCGACAGCGACGGGACCGAGCCGATCGAGATCGTGGTCACGGGCGGCCTCCCGGACGGTGTGCGCGTCACGGTGCTCGACCGGGGGCCCGGCGTCGCGGCCTCGGACCTGGACCGGGTCTTCGATCGCTTCTACCGCGCGCCGGCCGCCCGCAGCCTGCCCGGATCCGGGCTCGGCCTGTCGATCGTCCAGGAGGTGGCGGCGGCCCACGGGGGCGTGCCGTTCGCGAAGGGGCGTGACGGCGGGGGAGCGGCGATCGGGTTCACGGTGCGGGGGGTGCCGGAGGAGCGGGACTGAGGCCGGCGGGCCGGCACGGTTGGTCAGGGGTGAGGGTCAGGGCCAGACGAGGCAGTAGGCCTGGTGTCCCGCGTCGTGCAGCCGGTGGCTGAAGTCCTGCCATTCGTGCAGAAGTTGGTACACGTTGAACGCGTCGCGCGGGCCGCCGCGGTCCGGGACCGTCGACCAGATGAACGCCGCGGCGCCCACGGCCTCCTCGCCGACCCCGCGCAGCGGGTCGACGACCGTCATGGGCAGCTTCACGACCGCGTAGTCGGGGTGCAGGACGACCAGTTCCAGCGGGGGGACCTTGTGCAGAGGTATGCCCTCTATGCCGGTGAGGACCATCGCGGCCATCGTCTCCGGCTTGATCTTGGTGAACATGCCGCCCATGCCGAGCTCGTCACCGCCGAGCTCCTCGGGGCGCATCGAGATGGGGACACGGGCCGCCGTGGCGCCGTCGGGCGCGCCGAAGTATTTGTACGTCACCCCCACCCGGCCACCATTCCTGCTCCCGGTCCCGCCCAGTGCCTGCCCGGCGTCCGCTTCGTCCGCCGGTGCCGCTGCCGCCTCCGCGTCGCGCCGGTGCTTTCCCCGCCGGGCACGCCGGGGGCCCAGATCGTCGGTCCCCTCGCCCAGTCCGCCACCGCGATGCATATCTCCACCCGACTGCTTTTCCAGGGCGCCTCGCCCCTTTTCTAGGCCGCGCGGCCACCACCGCGCAACCCGATCATCGTGTCAGTGACCTCCCCCACGGTCACTCGCCGAAACGTCCGGTGGAAACACCTGCGCGGGCCGGGGAGCGAACCCCGAGCCGGCGTGCAGCGTGAACGGTCCGCGAGCGGCCCATCCCCTGGGAGTTTAGGTAGTCGGTTCCCGCCGTGGCCAGAGAAGCAGGGGATGAGCCGGGCTCCGCGGACCCTGCCCGTACGCTGAGAGGCATGGCAGAGGCGAACAACATCCCCGGGTCCGCGGCGCCGCCGTCGGGCGCGACCGCACCGTACCCCTATGAAGCACCGGTCTCGCAGGGTCTCTTCGACCGCGCGGCCCTCGTGACGCCGGGCGGCGTGAACTCGCCCGTACGCGCGTTCCGTGCCGTGGGCGGTACGCCCCGGTTCATGGTGTCCGGTACCGGTCCGTACCTCACCGATGCCGACGGTCGCGAGTACGTCGACCTCGTCTGCTCCTGGGGGCCGATGATCCTCGGCCATTCCCGTCCCGAGGTCATCGCGGCCGTCCAGGACGCCGTCGCGCGCGGCACGTCCTTCGGTACGCCGGGTGAGGGCGAGGTCGCCCTGGCCGAGGAGATCGTCGCGCGGATCGCGCCGGTCGAGCAGGTGCGGCTGGTGTCCAGCGGGACCGAGGCGACCATGTCCGCGATCCGGCTCGCCCGCGGGTTCACCGGGCGCGCCAAGGTGATCAAGTTCGCCGGCTGCTACCACGGACACGTGGACGCGCTGCTCGCCGCCGCGGGTTCGGGTGTGGCGACCTTCGGGCTGCCGGACACCCCGGGTGTGACCGGTGCCCAGGCGGGCGACACCATCGTCGTCCCGTACAACGACCTCGACGCCGTGCGGGCCGCGTTCGCCGCGAACGAGGGCCAGGTCGCCTGTGTCATCACCGAGGCGTCGCCGGGCAACATGGGCGTCGTGCCGCCGCTCGACGGCTTCAACCAGGGCCTCGCGGACCTGTGCCGCGCGAACGGCGCGCTGTACATCTCCGACGAGGTCATGACCGGCTTCCGCACGTCGAAGGCCGGCTGGTACGGCGTCGACGGGGTGGCGCCCGACCTGATGACGTTCGGCAAGGTCATGGGCGGTGGCTTCCCGGCCGCCGCGTTCGGTGGCCGCGCGGACGTCATGGGGCACCTCGCCCCGGCGGGGCCCGTCTACCAGGCGGGCACGCTCTCCGGGAACCCGATCGCGACGGCGGCCGGTGTCGCGCAGCTGCGGCTGCTCGACGACGCCGCGTACGCGAAGATCGACGCGGTCTCCGAGGAGCTGCGCACCCTGGTGGGCGCCGCGCTCACCAAGGAGGGCGTCGCGCACCGCGTGCAGAGCGCCTCGAACATGTTCTCCGTGTTCTTCACGGAGAACGAGGTGCGCAACTACGAGGACGCGAAGGCGCAGGAGTCCTTCCGCTTCACCGCGTTCTTCCACTCGATGCTGGCGCAGGGCGTCTATCTGCCGCCGTCGGCCTTCGAGTCCTGGTTCGTCTCCACTGCCCATGACGAGCGGGCGGTCGAGCGCATCGCCGCCGCGCTCCCCGGTGCCGCGCGCGCGGCTGCGGAGGCCACGCAAGCATGACCACTGCCGGCAAGTCAGACCAGGACATCACCGTCGTCCACGTGATGCGGCACGGAGAGGTGCACAACCCGGAGGGGATCCTGTACGGGCGGCTGCCCGACTACCACCTCTCCGAGCTCGGCCGGCAGATGGCCGACCGGGTCGCCGAGCACCTGTCCTCGCGTGACGTGACCCATGTCGTGGCCTCGCCGCTGGACCGGGCGCAGGAGACGGCGACGCCGATCGCGAAGGCGCACGGGCTCGACCTGGCGACCGACGACCGGCTCATCGAGGCGGGCAACGTCTTCCAGGGCAAGACCTTCGGCGTCGGCGACGGCGCGCTGCGCAAGCCGGAGAACTGGAAGCACCTCGTCAACCCGTTCAAGCCGTCGTGGGGCGAGCCGTACGTCGAGCAGGTCGTGCGGATGATGGGCGCCCTCGACGCGGCGAAGGACGCGGCGCGGGGTCACGAGGCGGTGTGCGTCAGCCACCAGCTGCCGATCTGGATCGTGCGCAGCTTCGTGGAGAAGCGCCGGCTGTGGCACGACCCGCGCAAGCGGCAGTGCACGCTCGCCTCGCTCACGACGTTCACCTATCGCGGCGACAAGATCGTGTCCGTCGGCTACACGGAGCCCGCGCGCGATCTCGTGCCCGCCCATCTCCTCGCGGGCGCCAAGCCCGTGAAGGGGAAGGACAAGGCGTTCGGCGCGTAGCGCTTTCGGCACTCGGTACCCGGTGTGTTCGGCGCATGGCCGTCGGTATTTGCCCAACTTTGTTCTCCCTGCAGGAACCGCAGTGTTCGTCGCGCCCTCTAACGGGGTGCCCGTCTCGTACGGGAACGGGGCGCGACGAATGGGGACCAGGGAATGCCGGACATCACACGAAGGGGACTGATCGGGCTCGGAGCGGGTGCGGCGGCCGCCGCCCTCGCCGGGTGCGGTACCAGTAAGGGACAGGGCGGCGGGACGTCCGTGCCGCCGGGCGACAGGCCCGAGGGCGGCGCCGGCAAGCCCGACAAGCCCGCGGCCCGGCCGATCGGCGACGGCTCGACGTCGTACACCGGCAAGCAGCCGAACCAGCCGGGCAGGCCCGTTCCCCTCGAACCCGGCGAGCAGCCGCCGCAGTTCGTGATCTTTTCCTGGGACGGCGCGGGCGAGGTCGGCAACGGCCTCTTCCCGCGCTTCCTCGAACTGGCCGAGAACCACGGCGCCCACATGACGTTCTTCCTCTCCGGCCTCTATCTGCTGCCGGAGTCGAAGAAGCGGCTGTACCGTCCGCCGAACAACGGGGTCGGCGCCTCCGACATCGGCTACCTCACCGACGCCCACATCAAGGAGACGCTGAAGTACGTCCGCCAGGCCTGGCTGGAAGGCCATGAGATCGGCACGCACTTCAACGGCCACTTCTGCGCGGGCACCGGCACCGTCGCCAACTGGACCCCGGCGCAGTGGCGCAGCGAGATAGACCAGGCCAAGTCGTTCGTCAAGGAGTGGCGCACGAACACGGGCTGGCACGACCTGCCCTCGCTGCCCTTCGACTACGAGAAGGAGCTCGTCGGCGGCCGCACACCTTGCCTGCTCGGCCAGGACAACCTGCTGCCCACGGCCCGCGAACTCGGCTGGCGCTACGACGCCTCGTCGCCGGGCGGCCGGCAGCGCTGGCCCTCCAAGCGGGGCGGGGTGTGGGACCTGCCGCTCCAGGCCGTGCCGTTCCCCGGGCGCAGCTTCGAGGTCCTCTCGATGGACTACAACATGCTGGCCAACCAGTCGGTGAACACCACCAGGGCGCCCGCCTACAACTACCCGCGCTGGCGCAAGCAGTCGGCCGAGGCCTACATAGCCGGCTTCGACCGGGCATACGAGACGAACCGGGCGCCGTTCTTCATAGGCAACCACTTCGAGGAGTGGAACGGCGGCATCTATATGGACTCCGTCGAAGAGGCGCTCAAGCACATCGCCGGCAAGAAGGACGTACGCCTCGTCTCCTTCCGCCAGTTCGTCGACTGGCTGGACGTCCAGGATCCGAAGGTCCTCGACAAGCTGCGCTCGCTCGACGTCGGGGTGCGCCCCGACGGTGGCTGGAAGAGCTACCTCAAAGCCGCGGCGTGAGCATCGCGCCGCACCCTGAATGACCCCTCCTGAAATGGGGTTTTCCGTACGCAAGGGGGGTGCGGAAGATCCCCTAAACAGACATGCGAAACTTTTCACATGAGTGCCGACTGCCGCGTTTCCCCCCTCGCTGCATCCAAGCGCCGTACCGCCCTCCTCGCCGCGGGGGCCGCGGTCGCTGCGCTGACGCTCTCCGCATGCAGCTCCGGCGGAACGTCCGGCGGTGGCAACAACACCAACTTCGTGACGAACTCCGGCGGCATCTCCACCGTCGACAAGGGTGACCGGCACGACGCGCCGAAGCTGGACGGCAAGGATCTGGAGGGCAAGCCCCTCGACCTCGCCGACTACAAGGGCAAGGTCATCGTGCTGAACGTGTGGGGCTCCTGGTGCCCGCCGTGCCGCGCCGAGGCCAACTACTTCTCGGAGGTCGCGAACGAGACCAAGGGCAAGGATGTCCAGTTCATCGGCATCAACACCCGCGATCCGCAGACCGAACCGGCCCTCCAGTTCGAGAAGGACCACAACATCCCGTACCCGAGCTTCTACGACCCCTCGGGCAAGCTGATGCTGCGGTTCGAGAAGGGCACCCTCAACCCGCAGTCCATCCCGTCCACGCTCGTCATCGACCGCGACGGCAAGATCGCCGCCCGCTCGCTGCGCGCGCTCAGCGAGGACAAGCTGCGCAAGATGGTCGACCCCGTGATCGCGGAGAAGTGAGCGACGGTGCACGCCACGCTCACCGCTCTCGCCGCTGAAGGCGGAGTGAGCAACACCGTCGAGAGCGGTGCGCTCCTGCTCGCTCTGCCGATCGCCGTGCTCGGCGGTCTCCTCTCGTTCTTCTCGCCCTGCGTCCTGCCCCTCGTGCCCGGCTATCTGTCGTACGTGACGGGGGTCAGCGGCACCGACCTGGCCGACGCGCGGCGCGGGCGGATGGCCCTGGGCGCCGGACTCTTCGTCCTCGGCTTCACCGCCGTCTTCGTCTCCGGCGGGGCGCTCTTCGGCTACTTCGGCGAGACGCTCCAGGAGTACCAGGACACCCTCACCAAGATCCTGGGTGTCCTGATGGTCCTCATGGGGATCTTCTTCATGGGCATGATGCCCTGGCTCACCCAGCGCGAATTCCGCTTCCACAAGCGGCCGGTGACCGGGCTGATCGGCGCTCCGGTGCTCGGCGCCCTGTTCGGTATCGGCTGGACCCCCTGCATCGGCCCGACGCTCGCCTCCGTGACCGCTCTGTCGTTCAACGAGGCGAGCGCGGGGCGCGGGGCCATACTGACCGTTGCGTACTGCGCCGGGCTCGGTGTTCCTTTCGTGCTCGCCGCGGTCGCCTTCCGCAAGGCGCTCGGCGCCTTCGGCTGGGTCAAGAAGCACTACGCCTGGGTGATGCGGATCGGCGGCATCATGATGATCTTTACCGGAGTGCTGCTGCTCACAGGAGCCTGGGACACCCTCGTCCAGCAGATGCAGACCTGGTCCAACGGCTTCACGGTGGGAATCTGATCCATGAGCACGACTGAATCCGGCAAGACCAACGAGGTGAGCGGCGACGAGCTCGGCGCGGCCGGCTCGCACCTGTCCACCGCTCCGCAGGAGGACCGCGACCCGACCCTGCCCCGGCTGGGCGTGATCGGCTGGGTCCGCTGGTTCTGGCGGCAGCTCACCTCGATGCGCGTCGCGCTGATCCTGCTCTTCATGCTCTCGCTCGGGGCGATCCCCGGCTCGCTGATCCCGCAGTCCGGGGTCGACGAGATGAAGGTGCAGACGTTCAAGGACGCGCACACGACGGTCTCGCCGGTCTACGACAAGCTGGGCCTGTTCCACGTCTACAGCTCGGTGTGGTTCTCCGCGATCTACATCCTGCTGTTCATCTCCCTCATCGGCTGCATCGTCCCGCGCACCTGGCAGTTCGTCGGGCAGCTGCGCGGCCGGGCCCCCGGCGCCCCCAAGCGCTTCACGCATCTGCCCGCGTCCGCGACCTGGCGCACCGACGCAGAGCCGGAGCAGGTCCGCGCGGCGGCCCTCGAGATCCTCCGCAAGCGCCGCTTCCGCGCCCACATCGCCGGTGACGCCGTCGCCTCCGAGAAGGGCTATCTGCGCGAGGCCGGCAACCTGGTCTTCCACATCGCGCTGATCGTGATGCTGATCGCCTTCGCCTGGGGCCAGCTCTTCAAGTCCGAGGGCGGCAAGCTGATGGTCGAGGGCGACGGAGGCTTCTCCAACGCCCTGCCGATGTACGACGACTTCAAGTCGGGCAACCTCTTCAACTCCGACACCGACCTGACGCCGTTCAGCTTCCAGCTCGACAAGTTCGACGGGACGTACGAGCGCAACGGGCCGAACAAGGGGAGCCCGCGCGTCTACCGCGCCAACGTGACCTACAGCGTCGGCGCGACAGGCAAGGAGCAGAAGACCGCGATCCAGGTCAACGACCCCCTGGAGATCGACGGGACCAAGGTCTACCTCAACGGCCACGGCTACGCGCCCACCGTCACCGTCCGGGACGGCCGCGGCAAGATCGTCTCCCGGCAGGCCGTGCCGCTGCTGCCCATCGACTCGAACGTCACCTCCACCGGTGCCATCAAGATCATGGACGGCTACCGCGACAAGAACGGCAAGCGGGAACAGCTCGGCTTCAACGCCTTCTTCGTGCCGACCTTCGCGGGGTCCGGGAAGGGCAACATGTTCTCCCAGTTCCCCGCGCTCGACTACCCCGTCCTCGCACTGTCCGCGTACCACGGAAGCCTGGGTGTCGACTCCGGTATCCCGCAGAACGTGTACCAACTGGACACCTCCAAGATGAAGAAGTTCACGGACTCGAAGGGGGAGCTGCTCAAGACACGGCTGCGGCCCGGCGAGACCATGAAGCTTCCGAACGGTGCCGGGTCGATCACGTTCGACAAGGACATCAAGCAGTGGGCGAGCTTCCAGATCACCCACCAGCCCGGCGACGGCTGGGCCCTCGCCGGAGCGCTCGCCGCCATCGCGGGCCTCGCCGGCTCCCTGTTCATCCAGCGCCGCCGCGTCTGGGTCCGGGCGACCCCCGGAGCCGACGGAGTCACCGTCGTCGAGATGGGCGGTCTCGGCCGCAGTGAGTCCTCGAAGGTGGCCGAAGAACTCGGCGACCTGGCCGCACACCTCCACGAACAGGCGCCCAGCGCCGCCGATCCCCAACCTGCTGTTCCTGCCGAAGGGGCTGAGAAGTGAATCTCGCCGCCGCAACCAACGAGAATCTCGCGCACATCAGCAATGTGCTGATCTACTCGTCGATGGCCGTGTACCTCCTGGCCTTCTTCGCGCACATGGCCGAGTGGCTCTTCGGCAGCCGCAGCAAGGTCGGCCGCACCGCCGCCGCGCTGACGCAGAAGGCCACCGCGCAGGCCGCGGCCGGCTCCGTGAAGGTGCAGGTCAAGGAGAAGAACGGCGGCACCGCCGTCCTGGAGCGGCCCAGCGTCGTGACCCGCGCCGTCTCCGGCACGCGGGACGTACCCGACGGTCCCGGCGCCTCCGGCGGCGACGAGCAGGGTGACCTCTATGGCCGTATCGCGGTGTCCCTCACCGTGCTCGCGTTCCTCGTCGAGGCGAGTGGTGTTCTCACCCGCGCGCTCTCCGTGCAGCGCGCGCCGTGGGGCAACATGTACGAGTTCAACATCACCTTCTCCACCGTCGCCGTCGCTGTGTACCTCGGCCTCATGCTGGCGAAGAAGAACATCGGCTGGCTCGGCCTCCCGCTGGTCACCACGGTCCTCCTCGATCTCGGCCTCGCTGTCACCGTCTTGTACACCGCCAGCGACCAGTTGGTTCCCGCCCTTCACTCGTACTGGCTGTACATCCACGTCTCCACCGCGATCTTCTGCGGCGCGGTGTTCTACGTGGGCGCGGTCAGCACGCTGCTCTACCTCTTCCGCGACGCGTACGAGAACAAGCTGGCGAACGGCGGCAAGCCCGGGAAGTTCGCGACCTCCGTCCTGGAGCGCCTGCCCGCCGCGGCCTCGCTCGACAAGTTCTCCTACCGCGTGAACGCGGCCGTCTTCCCGCTGTGGACGTTCACGATCATCGCGGGCGCGATCTGGGCCGGCGACGCCTGGGGCCGCTACTGGGGCTGGGACCCCAAGGAGACCTGGTCGTTCATCACCTGGGTCGCCTACGCCTGCTACCTGCACGCCCGCGCGACCGCCGGATGGAAGGGCCGCAAGGCCGCCTACCTGGCCCTGATCGCGTTCGCCTGCTGGCTGTTCAACTACTACGGCGTGAACATCTTCGTGACCGGCAAGCACTCCTACGCCGGCGTCTGACACCGCGACAGCGACCGACGGCCGACCCCTTGTGATGCGAGTCACAAGGGGTCGGCCGTCGGCGTACGTACATACGGACGGGGAGGGTGACCGTGCGGGTCGGGGCGCGGATCCCGGCGCCCAAGGGTGCGCGAAGCGCGCGGGCGCGCCAGCCTGGAGGTATGACCGAATCCAGCCACCCCACCGAGCCCGCGGCATCCGCCACACCCGTGGCGCCCGGCACGAGCCGGACCGAGGGTCACACTCACACCCTGCACTTCACGATCGCGCTTCCCCACCCCGTGGAGGAGGTCTGGGCGGCGGTGGCCACCCCGGCGGGACTGCCGGAGTGGCTGGCCGCCGCCGATGTGCTCGAACCACGGCTCGGCGGGGCGGTCACGCTGCGGTGGCTCAACAACGGGCGGGCCCACCCGGGCCGCGTCACCGCATGGGACGGCGAACGTGTAGCCGAGTACACGCTCGAAGGCCTGCACGGCCGCATGCGTTTCCATCTGGAGCCGACGGCCCCCGACGCGACGACCCTGCGGTTCACCGGCGAGATCGACGGCGACGACGCGGCGCGCCTGGACCACCTGGCCGCCTGGCACGACCACTTCGAGCACCTGGTCGCCGCGCTCGACGGGCGCCCGACGGACGAGCGGGCCTGGGCGGCCTGGAGCCCGGACCGCCGGCAGCAGCTCCGGGACAGCTACCTCAAGACCCCACAGTGATCAGTCCCCACAACGATCAAGACGTCGCGGCGATCAAGGCTCCATGCTGATCAAGGCGACACGGCAATCAAGGTGCCACGGCGATCAGGGGCTTCATGCCTCCCAAGGCGCCACTGCGATCAAGGGCTTCATGCCGCCCGTGTCACCACTGCGATCAAGGCGCCACAGCGAACCGAGGCTCGACCGCGATCAAGGCTCGACCGTGATGGCGTCCAGCTTCGCCCGCAGATACGTGTGCGAGTCGACGGGCTCGTACGCCACCCGGCCCTTCGGCGCGGGGACGGACTCGACGCTCGTGCGCGGGTCGCATTCGTAGAAGTAGACGAGCGACATCAGCTCCTCGGCGGGCAGGTCCGCCGGGGGAGGCAGGACGCGGTGCCGGCCGGAGCGCCAGCGGTCGCCGGTCCAACGTGCCATCAGGTCACCGATGTTGATGGTGAACGCGTCCGGTTCGAACGGCGCGTCCTCCCAGCCGCCCTCGTCGGTGTGGATCTGGAGTCCGCCCCTGCCCGCCTGCCGGTCCAGGACCGTGACCGTTCCGAAGTCGGTGTGCGGGCCGATGCGGAACTGGCCCTCCTCGGGCTCGCCGACGACGTCCGTGCCCGGGTACCAGTTGATGTTGAAGCCCCAAGTGGGGTGTGTGGTGTGCCGGGTGAAGAAGTCCGGCTCCTCGCCGAGCGCGACCGCGAGGAGTTCGAGCAGCAGGTCGGACAGCTCCCGCATCCGTCCCAGATACGTCTCGACGAGCGCGCGCAGCCCGGGCGTCTCGGCGGGCCAGGTGTTGGGCAGGAACCACTCCGCGTCGATCTCCGGGTCACCGGTCGGCAGTTCGGAGGCGTACGACAGGGACTCCTTCAGGTCGGGCGGGGTCTCGGTGCCCTCCGCGTAGCCGTTCGCCTCGGCGCCGGGGCCCAGCCAGCCCCGCCCGCCCACCTTCACGGCGTACGGCTCCTTCACCGCGGGCGGCAGCAGGAAGAAGCCGCGCGCCGCCTCCCGGATCCGGGCGCGCAGGCCCGGGTCCACGCCGTGCCCGGTGACTAGCAGGAATCCGGCGGTCCGCAGTGCCTCGTCGACGGTCCGGGCGATCTCGGCGCGCGCGTCCGGACCGCCGGAGAGCCAGGGCCGCAGATCGATCGTCGGGATGCGGGGCCGCGGCGCGGAAGTCTCGGTCATGCCCCCACTGTGGACGCGGCCCAGTGCCCGGGCAACGGGGCCTGACCCGGCCGGACGTGAGCGTTACTCGCCGATGTCCTCGTTCCACAGTTCGGGCCGGGCCGCGATGAACTCCTCCATCATGGCGACGCACTCGGGGTCGTCGAGCACCACGATCTCCACGCCGTGCTCGGCCAGCCAGTCGTGGCCGCCGTGGAACGTCCGCGCCTCACCGACGACGACCCGCGAGATCCCGAACTGCCGCACCAGACCGGAGCAGTACCAGCACGGCGACAGCGTCGTCACCATCGTCGTGCCCTTGTACGAGCGCTGCCGGCCCGCGTTGCGGAAGGCGTCCGTCTCGCCGTGCGCGGACGGATCCGCATCCTGCACACGGCGGTTGTGCCCGCGCCCGAGGACCTTCCCGTCCGCCGAGTAGAGGGCGGCGCCGATCGGGATGCCGCCCTCGGCGAGCCCGGCCCGCGCCTCCTCGACGGCCGTGGCCAGCCAGGTCCGCGCCAATTCGGCGTCGAAGGCGGTCACGCCTGCTCGCCGCCCTGCTCGCGCTCGCGCTTCTTGAGCTCCTCCTCGCGGCGGCGCAGATCGGCCTCCCAGTCCTTGAGGAGCGACTCGTCCTTCTTGTTCTCCTCGCGCAGGGAGTGCAGGAACTCGGGGTTGTCGTCGGGCGCGACCCACTGTGTGCGGTGGCTGCGGTGCCACTCGGACGGTGTCGAGCCACCCGCGGGCGCGTGCCGGCGCCTGCCCGCGACGAGCCAGGCGATCGGGCCGACGAGCACCTCGCCGAAGAGCAGGATGATGATGACCCACACGACCTTCGGCAGGCCCCTGACCTCCTCCTCCGGAGTGTTCAGGCAGTCGATGAAGGCGTAGATCCACAACGCCAGTACCAGCAGGAACGGCAAGTAGCGGAGCATGGTGTCGCGATCCCCCAAGGAGCGGCATGGGGACGATACGGGCCCCCGGTGACCGGGTCAGGGTAGCCGGTGCGCGCTGCGCCATCCCGGGGGACGACCCCCGGCCCCCCGGCCGAAGGGCAGGGGCGGGCGCAGGAAGAGCGTGCCCCCTCAGCGATACTGGGACGCATGGCTTACGACGATCTTCGCTCCCTCCTGCGGGCGCTGGAGCGCGAGGGCGACCTCAAGCGCATCAAGGCCGAGGTCGACCCCTATCTCGAGGTCGGTGAGATCGTCGACCGGGTGCAGAAGTCCGGCGGCCCCGCTCTCCTCTTCGAGAACGTGCGCGGCTCCTCGATGCCCCTCGCGATGAATGTGTACGGGACCGACCGGCGCCTGCTGAAGGCGCTCGGCCTGAAGTCCTACGAGGAGATCAGCGACAAGATCGGCGGCCTGCTGCGCCCCGAGCTGCCGCACGGCTTCGTGGGCGTGCGCGAGGCGTTCGGCAAGCTCGGCTCGATGGTCCACGTGCCGCCGAAGAAGGTGAAGGACGCGCCGGTGCAGGAGGTCGTCCTGCGCGGCGACGACGTGGACCTGGACCAGCTCCCGGCCCTGTTCACCTGGCCCGAGGACGGCGGCTCCTTCTTCAACCTGGGCCTGACGCACACCAAGGACCCCGAGAGCGGCATCCGCAACCTCGGGCTCTACCGGCTCCAGCGCCACGACCGGCGCACCATCGGTATGCACTGGCAGATCCACAAGGACAGCCGCAACCACTACCAGGTGGCCGCCAGGAAGGGCGAGAAGCTGCCGGTCGCGATCGCCTTCGGCTGCCCGCCCGCCGTGACGTACGCGTCGACGGCGCCGCTGCCCGGGGACATCGACGAGTACCTCTTCGCCGGGTTCATCCAGGGCAAGCGGATCGAGATGGTCGACTGCAAGACGGTGCCGCTCCAGGTGCCGGCGAACGCCGAAGTCGTCCTCGAGGGGTGGCTGGAGCCCGGGGAGATGCTCCCCGAGGGGCCGTTCGGCGACCACACCGGCTTCTACACGCCGCAGGAACCCTTCCCCGCGCTGACGATCGACTGCGTGACGATGCGCAAGCGCCCGCTGCTCCAGTCGATCGTGGTGGGGCGCCCGCCGACGGAGGACGGCCCTCTGGGCCGGGCCACGGAGCGCTTCTTCCTGCCGCTCCTCAAGATCATCGTGCCGGACATCGTGGACTACCACCTGCCCGAGTCGGGCGGATTCCACAACTGCGCGATCGTCTCGATCGACAAGAAGTACCCGAAACACGCGCAGAAGGTGATGCACGCCGTGTGGGGCGCGCACATGATGTCGCTGACCAAGCTGATCGTGGTCGTCGACTCGGACTGCGACGTGCACGACCTGCACGAGGTCGCGTGGCGGGCGCTCGGCAACACGGACTACGCCCGTGACCTGACCGTCGCCGAGGGGCCCGTCGACCACCTCGACCACGCGTCGTACCAGCAGTTCTGGGGCGGCAAGGCGGGCATCGACGCGACGAAAAAGTGGCCCGAGGAGGGCTACACGCGGGACGGCGGCTGGCCCGAGATGGTGCTGTCCGACCCGCAGACGGCGGCGACGGTCGACCGCCGTTGGAAGGAGTACGGCCTGTGACCAGCGCTTCCGCCGCGATCCCGCAGCCGGGCCGGACCAAGGCGTTCCTGCGCCTCGTCATGATCGAGCACTCGGTGTTCGCGCTGCCCTTCGCGTACATCGCCGCGCTCACCGCGATGTTCCAGATGGACAGGAACATCCACTGGTGGCGGCTGCTGCTCGTGACGATCGCGATGGTCGGCCTGCGCACGTTCGCGATGGCCGTGAACCGGATCATCGACCGCGAGATCGACGCCCGTAACCCGAGGACCTCCCACCGCGAACTCGTCACGGGCGCGATGTCCGTGAAGTCCGCCTGGACCGGCGCGCTCATCGCGCTCGTCGTCTTCCTCGGCGCGGCCGCCCTGCTCAACCCGCTGTGCCTGGCGCTCGCGCCCATCGCGGTCATCCCGATGGTCGTCTATCCGTACGGCAAGCGGTTCACGAACTTCCCGCAGGCCATCCTGGGTCTCGCCCAGGCGATGGGCCCGGTCGGCGCCTGGCTCGCGATCACGGGCGAGTGGTCGTGGGACGCGGTGATCCTCGGACTCGCGGTCGGCATCTGGATCGGCGGCTTCGACCTCATCTACGCCTGCCAGGACGTGGAGACCGACCGTGAGGTCGGCGTGATGTCGGTACCGGCCCGCTTCGGAATCCCGGCGGCGATCTGGGGAGCGCGCGGCTGCCACGCGCTCACCACGGCGCTGTTCGTCTGGTACGCCCTCGCCACGGACGCGGGCGCGTTCTTCTGGCTCGGCCTCGTCGTCGTCGCGGGCGCCTTCCTCTACGAGCACACGATTGTGCGGCCGCGCGACCTGTCCCGGCTCAACCGGGCCTTCTTCCAGGTCAACGGCTTCATCGGGATCGCCCTGTTCGCGTGTGCGCTGCTCGACCTCCTCGTGCGCGGCCTGACTGTCTGACCGCGCACGGGTGCCGGATAGGCTCGATGGCATGACCGCAGGAGAAATTGGGCGCCGGCCTTGGATCGTGGGGGTGTCCGGCGCATCGGGGACCCCGTATGCCGCCGCGGTTCTGCGCGCGCTGCTCGACGCGGGGGAGGACGTGGACCTCGTCGTCTCGCGCGCCTCGCGGCTGACGCTGCTCGACGAGACGGGGATCGCCTTCCGGGACGCGCACTGGCGCGAGGACCTCGGGCAGTGGCTGGCGCGCGGGGCGGACGGGAAGCCGGACACGTTCGCGGTGGGCGCCGCCCTCGAGCGGGTCAGGTACTGGTCCGCCGGGGATCTGGCGGCGGGACCGTCGTCCGGGTCGTATCCGGCGAAGGGCATGATCATCGTGCCCGCGTCCACGGCGTGCGTGGCGGGCGTGGCGCTCGGTCTGTCGAAGGATCTGCTCCAGCGCGCGGCGAGCGTGACACTCAAGGAAGGGCGCGGGCTGGTCGTCGCGGTGCGCGAGACGCCGCTGAACGGACAGACGCTGAAGCATCTGGTGGCGCTGGACGAGGCGGGCGCGGTGGTCCTGCCCGCCTCTCCGGCGTTCTACGCGGGGGCGACGCACATCCAGGATCTGGTGGACTTCGTCGCCGGGCGGGCGCTCGACGCGGCAGGGGTGCCGCATCGGCTCTACCGCCGGTGGGAGGGAGAGCTCGGGGGCGGCTCTCCGGACCGTTAGCGCTTCTTGGCGCGCGCGGCCCGCTTCTCAGCGGTACGCGCCTCGACGGCGGACTGGTGGGCACGCGAGCGGTTGGCCTGGTCCTGCAGCTCGCGCATACGGGCGTAGGCCATCTCGATCGTGTACACGGTGACAACACTCCTGAATGATCGTCTTTGATCGGTAGTCGAAGATCGCTTGGTAGGGAAGCCGAAGGTGAAACCGGGTTTCGGCTGAAAGATTCACAGGGGCAACGCCCTGCACGCCTTAGATTCTACACGTAAACTCGCGTCAACGCAGAATAATGAAAGGCATGGACCCATGGACGCCGTGGACAGGCAGCTCATTCAGGCCCTGCGCGAGAACGGCCGCGCCTCGTATGCCGAGCTGGGACGCCTCGTAGGCCTGTCCGGGCCCAGCGTCACCGACCGCATCAACCGCCTGGAGGCGGCCGGTGTCATCACCGGCTACCGCGCGACCGTCGACTCGCCCTCGCTCGGTCTCGGGGTCACCGCCCTGATCGGCATCTCGCTCTCCGACGCCGCCGACCACGAGGACGTGGCGCGCCGGCTCAAGGACCTCTACGAGATCGAGGACTGCTGGTTCATCGCGGGCGACGACTCCTACATGCTCAAGGTGCGGGTCGGCGACGTGGACGGCCTGGAGCGCACCATCCGCCGCCTCAGCGGCACGAAGGGTGTCTCGCGTACGCGCACCACGATCGTGCTGTCCACCAAGTGGGAGAACCGGGTGGGGGAGCTGCCTGAGGAGGAGTGAGGGAGGGCGCGAAGTGCCCGATGGGGGCCTCTTCCGCCCGAAGGGCGGGGAGTACGGTTGGCCGCAGTCTTTGGTGAGGAGCAATGGCAATGGACGTAGGGCTCAAGCGCGAGCTGGAGCAGAAGGTGCGGGACGGCGAGCGGCTGTCCCGTGAGGACGGCATCGCGCTGTACGAGTCGGACGACCTGGCCTGGCTGGGCGGGCTCGCCCACGAGGTGCGGACGCGCAAGAACGGCGACGTCGTCCACTTCAACGTCAACCGCCACCTCAACATGACGAACGTGTGCACCGCCTCGTGCGCGTACTGCTCGTTCCAGCGCAAGCCGGGCGAGAAGGACGCGTACACGATGCGCATCGAGGAGGCCGTCCGCCTCGCCAAGGCGATGGAGAACGAGAACCTCACCGAGCTGCACATCGTCAACGGCCTGCACCCGACGCTGCCCTGGCGCTACTACCCGCGCTCCCTGAAGGCCCTCAAGGAGGCGCTGCCGAACGTCGCGCTGAAGGCGTTCACGGCGACGGAGATCCACCACTTCGAGACGATCTCCGGGCTCTCCGCCTCCGAGATCCTCGACGAGCTGATCGAAGCCGGTCTGGAGTCGCTGACCGGCGGTGGCGCCGAGATCTTCGACTGGGAGGTCCGGCAGCACATCGTCGACCACGCCACCCATTGGGAGGACTGGTCGCGGATCCACCGCCTCGCGCACGAGAAGGGTCTCAAGACCCCGTCGACGATGCTGTACGGGCACATCGAGGAGCCCCGCCACCGCGTCGACCACGTGCTGCGCCTGCGTGAACTCCAGGACGAGACCGGCGGTTTCCAGGTCTTCATCCCGCTGCGCTACCAGCACGACTTCGTCGACATGAAGGACGGCAAGGTCCGTAACCGCCTCCAGGCGCGCACGACCATGGCGACCGGCGCCGAGGCGCTCAAGACCTTCGCGGTCTCCCGGCTCCTGTTCGACAACGTGCCGCACGTGAAGTGCTTCTGGGTCATGCACGGCGTGCAGACCACCCAGCTCGCGCTCCAGCACGGCGCCGACGACATGGACGGCTCGGTCGTCGAGTACAAGATCACGCACGACGCGGACAACTACGGGACGCCGAACAAGCTGACCCGCGAGGACCTGCTCGACCTGATCCGCGACGCCGGCTTCCGGCCCGTCGAGCGGAACACCCGGTACGAGATCATCCGCGAGTACGACGGCCCGGACCCGGCGCGCCGTGAGACGCCGCAGGCGATGCGCGTCTGACGCCGTCTCCGACGACAGGCAGGTGTGACGAAGAAGAGGGGTTCCGGCCGGTGGCCGGGCCCCTCTTCCCGTGTCGCGGTACGTGGGTCAGGCCACCGGCAGCAGCATCGTGATGTCGTCGCGGTCGTCGCCGGGGGCCACCCGGATCGCGCCGGGGACGCGGCCGACCTCCTTGTAGCCGCACGCCGCGTAGAAGCGGTCGGCGCCGGTGCCGCCGCGGCAGGTGAGGCGGATCGCCTCGATGCCGTCGAAGGCGCGGGCGGCGTCGGCGGCGGCGGCCATCAGTTCACGCCCGTACCCCTTGCCCTGGTGTCGCGGGTGGACCATCACCGTGTACAGCCAGATGTAGTGCTTCTGCAGGCGGTGCTGGTTGTACGTGAAGAAGGCCGTCGCCGCGACGGCGCCCTCCTCGTCGCGTCCGACCAGGAGCCGGGTGCGGCCCTCGGCCATCGCGGCGAGGTGCCTGACCAGCTCGGGGCGTATGTCCTCGGTGGTGACGGGCGGGACGAAGCCGACCGCTCCGCCCGCGTTGGACACGTCGGCCCAGAGCGCGAGGACGTCGTCCCGCAGCGCCGGTCCGATCTGCGGGTCCAACTGAAACGTAAGGGTCATAGGTCCACTCTAGCCATTACTTGCGATGCCGCTCAATGCCCTTCGGGGGCCGCATGCTTCACTGGGGGTGCGTAGGACCGATTCGGAACGGAAGAGTGGATTGACATGCTCCGCTACACGCTGATGCGCTTCGGGATCTTCGCGGGCTGCTTCCTTGTCGTCTGGGGCCTCGCCTCGACGGGCATCGTGCCCCGCGGTGCCGGAAGCTCGTACTTCCTGTGGATCGCCCTGCTCGGTCTCGTCATCTCCGCGCCCATCAGCTACGTCGTGCTGCGCAAGGAGCGCGACCGGGCCTCGGTTCAGATCGTCGAGCGCGTCGACCGCACGAAGGCCAACTACGAGCGCAATCGCACGCAGGAGGACCTCGCGGACGACGCGGCCCGCGCGCAGAGCGCCTCGTAACGCGCCTCGTCGTCACGCGCTCGCCCCCGAAGTCCCGTGTAAGAGACTCGTAAGCTTCGTCACAGCACAGGTGGCCCCGGCATCGCTCGATGCCGGGGCCACCTGCGTTTTCCAGGCCCAAGAACCATAGAAGGGTCATTTCTGACCCAAAGAACCCCTTTGATGTTCTCAAAGCATGAGTGTTAACGTGATTGTCATGAAGACATCCGCAGCCCGCATGCCCATGAGCGTTCCGCTCGTGGCGCGCCTGCATGTCGATCTCTGCCGTTGCATGTCCGCGGCCTGTCGCCTCTGAAGCGACCCCCCGATGCAGCGGCGCCCCTGGTTCTTCCTCCCGCGGTGGCCGCTTCCTTACGTCCGACCCCACCCGCGCGTCATCACTGGAGTGTGTCCGTGTCCGCGAACACCGCGTCCGCGTCCGAGAAGCAGAAGCCCCGCTTCCGGATACCCATCCCCTTCTGGGCCCAGGTCCTTCTCGGCCTCGTCGTCGGCCTCGTGCTCGGCTACGTCGCCCGCACCTACGACGTGTCCTGGCTCGCCACGACCCTCGACAAGGTCGGCGGCATCTTCATCCAGCTCCTGAAGCTGGCCGTGGCCCCGCTGGTCTTCTTCGCGATCCTGGTGTCGATCACCAATCTGCGTAAGGTCAACAACGCCGCGCGGCTCGCCAGCCGCACCCTGCTCTGGTTCATGATCACCTCGTTGATCGCGGTCGTCATCGGCCTCGCGATCGGCCTGATCACCAACCCGGGCAACGGCTCGAACCTCACCCCGGCCGACGGCTCCAAGCCCGACCACGCCGGCTCCTGGCTGGACTTCCTGACCGGCATCGTCCCGACCGATGTCGTCACGCCGTTCACCGAGCTCAACGTCCTGCAGATCGTCTTCATGGCGGTCGTGGCCGGTGTCGCCATCCTGAAGATCGGCCCGAAGGCCCAGCCGATCCTCTCCCTGTCCGAGTCGGTGCTCGAACTGCTGCAGAAGGCCCTGTGGTGGGTCATCCTGCTCGCCCCGATCGGCTCCGCCGGCCTCATCGGCCGCGCCATCGTCCAGTACGGCTGGGACCTCCTCGGCAACTACGCGACGTTCACGATCGACATCTACGTCGGCTGCGCCCTGGTCCTCTTCGGTGTCTACCCGCTGCTCCTCGCGACCGTCGCCAAGCTGAACCCGCTCCAGTTCTTCAAGGGCGCCTGGCCCGCGATCCAGCTGGCCTTCGTGTCCCGCTCCTCCGTCGGCACGATGCCCGTCACCCAGCAGTCCGCCGAGCGCCTCGGCGTCCCGCGCAACTACGCCTCCTTCGCCGTGCCGTTCGGCGCGACGACCAAGATGGACGGCTGCGCCGCGATCTACCCGGCGATCTCCGCGATCTTCGTCGCGCAGATCTTCGACGTGCAGCTCGGCATCAAGGAGTACCTGCTCATCGCGTTCGTCTCGGTGATCGGCTCCGCCGCGACCGCCGGACTGACCGGTGCCACGGTCATGCTGACGCTGACCCTGTCGACGCTCGGTCTCCCGATGGAGGGCGTGGGCCTGCTCCTCGCCATCGACCCGATCCTGGACATGATGCGCACCGCCACGAACGTGGCCGGACAGGCGCTCGTGCCGGTCATCGTGGCCGCCCGCGAGAACATCCTGGACCGCGTGAAGTACGACCGCGCCACCGCGTCTCCCGTCGAGGAGCTCGTGGCAGAGAGCCAGCACGAGGACGAGCCTCAGGCGGTGGGTGCCGCCGCCTGAGTCCCCAGGCTCGTACCCGTCCGCACCCCGCACCCGCCGGTTCCCTCCGGTCGTGGTGCGGGGTGTGTGCGTTGTGGTGGCTACGCTTGCGGGCGGACGCGGTGTGGAGAGAGGCGGGCGGCCGGGGTGGGCGAAGTGAGGGCCAAGCGGATGCCGCGGGCCGTGCGGGAGCGTCAGATGCTCGACGCGGCGGTGCGGGTGTTCGGTGAGCGTGGGTACCGGGCCGCGTCGATGGACGACATCGCGGAGCTCGCCGGGGTGTCGAAACCGCTGGTGTACCTCTATCTGAACTCCAAGGAAGAGCTCTTCTCCGCGTGCATCCAGCGCGAGTCGGCGGCCCTGATCGCGGCCGTACGCGCGGGTGTCTCCGACGGCGGGGGAGCCGACCGGCAGCTGTGGGACGGGCTCCGGGCGTTCTTCACGCACACGGCGCACCACCCCGACGGCTGGGCCGTCCTGCACAGCCACGCGCGGACGGGCGGTGAGCCGTTCGTCGTCGAGGTCACGGCCATGCGGGAGGAGATCGTCGCGTTCGTGACCGGGCTGATCGCCGCAGCGGCCAGGGAGGCGCACGGCGATCCCGCGCTGCCCGACCGCGAGGTCGCCGGGCTCGCGCAGGCGCTGGTCGGGGCAGCGGAGTCGCTGGCCGGCTGGGCCAACACGGACCCGTCGGTCACGGCCAAGGAGGCCGCGGCCACGCTGATGAACTTCGCCTGGTCGGGCCTCGGGAACCTGATGGAGGGCCGGCGCTGGTCACCCGCCCCCGGCGCGTAGCACCTCGCCCGTGACATGGGTGCGCGCCGAGCGGAGTTCGAAGGCGGGCCCCCGGGACGCGTACGTCACGGTCGCCGGCAGGAGTACGGGGGCCTTGAACGCGGCGCGCACCTGCACCTCGCCCTCCGCGCCGTGTTCGGCGAGGCAGCGGGCGACCGTCCACATGCCGTGCGCGATGGCGCGCGGGAAGCCGAAGAGGCGGGCCGTGAGCGGGTGCAGATGGATGGGGTTGCGGTCGCCGGACGCGGCGCCGTAACGGCGGCCCAGGTCGCCGGGCAGCTTCCATTCGGCCACGGCGGGCAGCGGCTCGGGACGCTCCTCGGCCACCGCCCTCACGGGTGCGCCGGTGCGGTGGCGCGCCAGGTAGGTGCTGGTCGAGGTCCACGCACGCGTGTCGCCCGCCCGCAGCTCGGTGACGACCGTGGCCTCCGTGCCGCGTCGGTGGGGCGCCAACTCCTTGACGTACACGGAGAGTTCGTACGCCTCGTCGACCGGCAGGTCCTGCCCCTGGGTGACGGTGACGGAGGTGTGGACGAGGCCGAGCAGAGGAAGCGGGAAGCGCCGCTCGGCCATGATCCGCATCGCCAGGGGGAAGCCGAGGACGTGCGGATACGTGACCGGGAGCGCGGCCGAGTCCGGGGCGAAGCCGCACACCTCGCGGTACGCGGCCAGTCGGGCGCGGTCGGCGCGCGCGGCCGGCAGGACCAGGCGGGTCCCGGGGGCCTCGGCGCCGGGGCCCGGGCGCTTGAGGGGTGAGAGCAGGGCGCCGCGGGCCAGGAGGGGCGGCAGGGACGGGGGCGCGGTGAGCGTGACGGTCGTCATGGACGTCAGGCCCCCAGCAGGCTCTGGCCGCAGACGCGGACGACCTGGCCGTTGACGGCGCCGGAGGCGGGGTGCGCGAGCCAGGCCGTCGTCTCCGCCACGTCCACCGGAAGCCCGCCCTGCCCGAGGGAGTTCATGCGGCGGCCCGCCTCGCGGATGAACAGCGGGACCGCGGCCGTCATCTTCGTCTCGATGAAGCCGGGCGCCACCGCGTTGACCGTGACGCCGTGTTCGGCGAGCGCCTTGGGGGCGAGGGAGCGGGTCAGTCCGACGATGCCCGCCTTGCCGGCCGCGTAGTTCGTCTGGCCCGCGTTCCCCGCGAGACCGGCGATGGATGCGGTGGCGACGATGCGGCCGCCGCGGCTGAGGGTGCCGGACGTGAGCAGGGCGTCCGTGGTGGTCAGGACGCTCGCGAGGTTCACGTCGAGGACCGTGGCCCAGCGGTCGGCGGGCATCTTGGCGAGGGTGCGGTCCCGGGTGATGCCCGCGTTGTGGACGAGGGTGTCCAGGGCGGGGACCGCGTCCGTGATCCGCTCGGCCGCGTCCGGGGACGTGATGTCGAGGGGCAGCGCGGTCGCGTCGAGGCGGGCCGCGAGTGCCTCCAGGTCAGCCTGTGCGGACGGCACGTCCAGGAGGACCAGGCGGGCCCCGTCCCGCGCGAGGACCTCCGCCACCGCCTCGCCGATGCCGCGGGCGGCGCCCGTGACCAGGGCCGTGCGGCCGGCCAGGGGGCGCGCCCAGTCGGCGGGCGTGGTGGTGCCGGCCGCCGCGACCTCGATCACCTGGCCGCTGACGTAGGCGGACTTGGGCGACAGGAGGAAGCGGAGGGTCGACTCGGCGGCTGCCACGGGCCCTTCGACGCGTACGAGGGTGACGGTGCGGCCGCGGCCGATCTCCTTGCCGAGGGAGCGCACGAACCCTTCGAGTGCCTGCTGGGCGGCGGCCTGGTGGTGGTCGTCGCGGGAGAGCGGGGCGCCGAGCACCACGATGCGGCCACTGGGCGCGACCGAGCGCGCGACCGGGTGCAGGGCCGCGTGCACCTCGGCGAGCGTGGCGACGCCCGTGACCGCGGTGGCGTCGAGGACGATCGCGGCGGGGCGCTCGGCCGCCGCCCGCACGTCGGGGCCGGTGCGCGCCAGCAGCTCCGCGAGCTCCGCCGTGTGCCCGGCCCCGCCCGCCGTGAGATGGAGCAACGGGCCGTCCAGCGACGGTCGTTCGGGCGTCCAGCGGTGCAGCTGTGCGGGCTGGGGGAGGCCCAGGCGGCGGGTCAGGAAGCGGCCCGGGGCCGTACCGGTGAAGTTCAGATAGCGGTCGGCCATTGTCCAACTCCCTGCGCGGTCGGTAATTTACTTCCGAGTAAGGTTACTCAACGGTCAGGAGTTGGTCGAGATGGAACGCCCGGCACGCCCGGTGAGCGCAGAACTGCCGCGCCGCGTCGCGGTCGTCGGCGGCAGCCGCATCCCCTTCGCCCGCTCCGACGGCCCCTACGCGACCGCCTCGAACCAGGACATGCTGACCGCGGCCCTCGACGGCCTCGCCGCGCGCTACGACCTCCACGCTCCCGGCGCCGTGGGCGAGTTCGTCGCCGGAGCCGTCCTCAAGCACAGTCGCGACTTCAACCTCGCGCGCGAGACCCTCCTCGGCTCGGCACTCGACCCGCGCACCCCGGCGTACGACATCCAGCAGGCCTGCGGCACCGGGCTCCAGGCCGTGATCGCCGCCGCCAACAAGATCGCGCTCGGGCAGCTCGACAGCGCGGTCGCCGGCGGCGCCGACACGGCGAGCGACGCGCCGCTCGGCGTCAACGACTCCCTGCGCCGCATCCTCCTCGACGCGCGGCGCGCCCGTTCCCTGCCCGCGCGCCTCAAGGCCCTGACCCGGGTGCGCCCCCAGCACCTCGTACCGGACATCCCGCGCAACGCCGAGCCGCGCACCGGGCTGTCCATGGGCGAGCACGCCGCCGTCACCGCGCGCGCCTGGGGCATCGCCCGCGAGGCGCAGGACGAGTTGGCCGCCGCCAGTCATCAGCGGCTCGCGGCCGCCTACGAGCGGGGCTTCCTGGACGACCTCGTCGTCCCCTACCGAGGGCTCGACCGTGACCAGAACCTGCGCCCCGGGTCCACCGTGGAGAAACTCGCCACGCTCAAGCCGGTGTTCGGCGCGGACGGCCCGAACCCGACCATGACGGCCGGGAATTCGACCCCGCTGACCGACGGCGCGGCCGTGGTCCTGCTCGCGAGCGAGGAGTGGGCCGCCGAGCGGGGACTCGAACCGCTGGCCCACCTCACGGCGTACGAGACCGGGGCGGTGGACTTCGTCGGCGGGGACGTGACCGGGGGAGAGGGGGATGGGCTGCTCATGGCGCCCGCCCACGCCGTGCCCCGGATGCTGGAGCGGGCCGGGCTCGGCATCGAGGACTTCGACCTCTTCGAGGTGCACGAGGCGTTCGCCTCACAGGTCCTCGCGACGCTGGCCGCCTGGGAGAAGCGGGGGCTCGCGCCCGTCGACCGGGCCCGCCTCAACGTCGCGGGGTCCTCCCTCGCGACCGGTCACCCCTTCGCCGCGACCGGCGCCCGCATCGTGGCCACCCTGGCGAAACTCCTGAGCGAACGCGATGCCCCCTCCCGCGGACTGATCTCGATCTGCGCCGCCGGCGGACAGGGCGTCACCGCGATACTCGAACGCGCTTGAGCGGCAAGGGAGGTCAGGGTTCCCGGCGGTCCGGGCGGGCCGCCGGGTCCAGGCGGAGCATGGCCGCCTCGTCCGGGCTGCCGGGCTCGGCCTGGTAGGTGACGAGGCGCTGGCCGCCCGTGCGCGCCAGCTGCATGACCTCGAAGGTGAGGGTCATCGGGCCGACCTTCGGGTGCGCGAACGTCTTGGTGCCGCCGCCGCGCTCGAGCACCTCGTACCGGTCCCAGAGTTTCGCGAACTCCGGTGACTTCAGGACGAGTTCGCCGACCAGGGCGGCCAGCTCCGGCGAGTTCGGGTCCTTGCCGCCCACCGCGCGCAGATGCGCCACCGACTGCGCGACCGTCTCCTCCCAGGGGACGTAGAGCTTGCGCCCCACAGGGTGCAGGAACAGATACCGGGTGATGTTGCGCTCCTCGTCCGGCCAGTCCCACAGCCCGGGCAGGAGTCGGCGGCCCGCCGGGTTCGCCGCCAGCACGTAGTTGTGCGGGCTCACCACGTACGCGGGCAGCGGACTGAGCGCCTCCAGGACCCGCCGGACCGAGTCGCGCACCGTGCGGTCGGTCGTGGGGTGCGGCTCGGTGAGACGGCCCGAGGCCAGCTCGGCCAGGTCGTGCAGCCGCTCGTGCGCGTCGCCGCACAGCCGCAGGGCGCGGCTGATCGCGTCGATCACGGCCGTGGAGGGGTTCGTCTCGCGGCCGCGCTCCAGTCGCGTGTAGTAGTCGACGCTGACACCGGCGAGTGTCGCCAGCTCCTCACGGCGCAGGCCCGGCGTCCGCCGGATCCCCGCGCCCGCGGGCAGCCCCGCGTCCGCCGGGCTCACGAGCGCGCGCCGCGCCTTGAGATACCTGCCCAGTTCCGTGCCGTCGTGCGTCGCTCCACCAGCCATACCCCCATTCTCCCTGCCCGGCGACGTTCCTGGGGGGCCGTGTCAGGACCAGGAACGCCGCGCCCCGGTGAACGGCGCCCTGCCACCTGGCGCCAACACCGCGCAGAGTTGATCCCGTTGCGGGCGGCCCGGCCGCCGCGGACCCAGGGGGTGCACGACACCGGGCCGCGGCCGCGGTCGCCGGAGCCGCCCGCACGAAGCCGTACCGGGGAGGAACCGACGGACCACGTCGCCCACCCGTTTCTCCACCCGAGGAGCCCCGAAGATGCCGTCCGCCGCCACCCACGCCGACCAGCGGAACCCGACCCGTGTCCCATCCTCGGAGGCCGGTTCGCCGGCACCCGTGCGGGCGTCCGGCTTCGCCCTCGGCGCCGCGCTCCTCGGATTCACCGTCATCTCCATCGACGTCTCCGCCGTGAACATCGCCCTGCCCGCCATCCGTACGTCCCTGCACGGCGGCATCACCGGGCTCCAGTGGATCGTCGACGCGTACACCCTGATGTTCGCCGCGCTCATGCTCTCCGCAGGGGCGCTCGCCGACCGGGCCGGTGCGCGGCGTGCCTACGCCTGGGGCGTCGCACTGTTCACCCTCGCCTCGCTCGCCTGCGCCCTCGCGCCCGGCATCGGCACGCTCGTCGCGGCCCGTGTCGTCCAGGGCGGCGCCGCGGCCGTCGTGATGCCGGCCTCGCTCGCGCTGATCCGTCAGGCCTACGACGACGCGCGTCACCGCGCACGGGCCATCGCCCTGTGGACGGTGGGCGGTTCGGTCGCCATGGCCGTCGGCCCCGTCCTCGGCGGCATACTCACCGAGGCCGCCGGCTGGCGCGCCGTCTTCTTCCTGAACCTTCCGGTGGGCGCCCTGATCCTGGCCCTCCTCACCCGCGTCCCGCGCTCCCCGCGCCGTCCCGCCCCGCTCGACCTGGCCGGCCAGGTCACCGCGGTCCTCGCGCTCGCCGGGCTCGCCTTCGCGGTCATCGAGGGCGGCCACGCGGGCTGGACGGCCCCGTCCGTCCTCGTGGCTCTCGGCGTGGCCGTCGCCGGGGCGCTCGCCTTCCTCGCCGCCGAGAAGCGCCACCGCGCGCCCATGGTCCCGCTGCCCCTGCTGCGGCGGCGCGACGTGAGCGTCTCCCTCGCCATCGGCTTCGCCGTCAACGTCGCCTTCTACGGCGCGATCTTCCTGCTCGGCCTCTACTACCAGCAGCTGCGCGGCATGTCCGGCACCGAGGCGGGTCTCATGTTCGTACCGCTGGCCGCGATCATCACGTCGACCAACCTCGTCTCCCCGCCGATGGCCGAGCGCTTCGGCCGCCGTCCCGTCATCGTGACCGGGCAGGCCGTCCTCGCCCTCGGCATGTTCTGCCTGCTGCCGCTGGCCCCGCACACCCCGGTCTGGCTGATCCTGCTCCTGCTCGTCCCGACGGGCATGGGCGGCGCGTTCGCGGTCCCCGCGCTCACCGCCCTGCTCATGGACAGCGTTCCGGCGGCCCGCGCGGGCACGGCCTCCGGCCTCCTGAACGCGTTCCGCCAGACCGGCGGCGCCCTCGCCGTCGCCCTCTTCGGCTCCCTCATCGCGGGCGGCGCCGGTGACGGCTTCTCACTCGGGGGCATGCGGACGAGCCTGATCGTCGCGGGCGGCCTCCTGTGCGTGACGGCGGCGCTGGCGGCCTGGGCCCTGCCCGGGAAGAAGAACGGCTAGGGCGCGACAGAGTCGTTGTGCAGGCAGTGCGCCAGGCACCGGCGCCGGAACTCGGCGTCCTCGCCCAGCCGTTCCAGCAGATGCCTGCCGTACGCACGCGTGGCCGCAGTCATACGGAAGGCGCCGGGGGTCGACGGCTCGGGTGTGAACAGGGAGTGGGCCATGAGCCCCTCGAAGGCGCGGGCGAGCTCGTCGGCCGGCAGCCGGTCGTCCGCGCACACCGTCACCGTGTCGGACAGGGTGAAAGGCCCGGTGAAGACGGAGGCCCGCGCCCACAGCAGCCGTTCGCCGGGCGGGCAGAGCCGCTGGCTCCAGCGCAGCGAGGCGCGCAGTGTGCGCAGCCGGTGCGGCAGCGCGGGCATCGGGGCGGGCAGGTCGAGGAGGCGCTCGGGGTGGCCGATGAGTGACAGCAGGTCGTCGGCGTCGTGGCGGTTCAGCTGGCCCGCCGCGATGCGCAGGGCGAGCGGCAGGCCGCCGAGTGCCGCGCAGACGCGGCGGGCCGGCTCGGGGTCCGGGTCCCGCGGCGCCCCGAGTGCCCGCGCGGCCGTCCTGAGCAGGCGGGCCGCGCCGCCGGGGGTGAGCGGGGGCAGCGGGAACGTGACCGGGGTGTCCAGCGGGACCCTGCTGGTGGCGAGGACGCGAAGCTCCGGGCACGTCTGTACGAGGTGCAGCAGCGTGGCGGCGCACTCCGCGGCCTGCCGCTCGCAGGTGTCGATGACGAGGAGCACCGGGCGCCGCCCGATCGCGGCGGCCAGCGCGGGGAGTTGCGGCACCGCGGGATCGCCGTCGATGCGCAGGGCGCGGGCGAGCGCGTGCGGCACGAGTCCGGGGATGTCGAGCGTGGCCAGGTCGGCGGTGCCCGTCGCGGACCAGGGCTCGCGGCGCATACGCCGTGCGACTTCGGCGGCGAGCGCGCTCTTGCCGACGCCGCCCGGCCCGGCGACCGTGACCAGGCGCTCCGCGCGCAGCAGCCCTTCGAGCGCGGCCGCGGCGCCGCCCCGGCCGACGAGTCCCACGGCCCGGGTGTGCAGGAGCTCCGGCATGTTCTGGTGCCTCCGTCGTGCTGCCTCTTGCTGCGTTCCGGTCGGATGCGGCCAGCATGTGCCGGGCGGGCGGTCCCCGGCATCGGTGCGTGCGCAGAAATCGGCATACGTGGCCTCTGCGCGGTTCCGGTCGGTGACGCGGGCCGATCACAGTAGCGGCGGTTCCCCTGATGTCGGTCCGCGCGACCGATTGGAGCCACAATTCGTTCGTATGCCGCCGAATGGGCCCGGCCTGGGGCGATTTGGAGGCGTTCACCGCTCGATCCTGAACGGATTGCCGCACCTGGGGGGTGCTACGACATGCCTACGAGCCGCAGGAGGCCCGTCGTCGCGGCGGCGCCCACGACGACGACGGCGAAGGGCGCCTTCCGCCACGCGAGCAGCCCGCCGGCCAGCACTCCGGCGGGCCGCGCCCACCCGGCGAAGCCGTGCCCCTCGGTCAGCGCCCCCGTCGCGAGCAGACCCACCAGCAGCACGGTCGCCCCGACGGTCAGCAACTCCTGCACCCGCGCGGGCAGTTCGACCCGCCCGTGCAGCAGGGGCCCGGCGAGCCGGAAGGCGTACGTCCCGGCGGCCAGGACGAGGACGGCGACGAGCGTGGCGTTCACGAGGAGGCTCCCGGGGAGGTCGTGCTGGAAGGGGGGCCCGGGCGGGGCGTACGGGAAGGGAATTCCGGACGGGGCATACGGGAAGGGGCTCCCGGACGGTGCGTGGGGGAAGTGGTTCCCCGGCGGGTCGTACGGGAGTTGGATCCCGGACGGGTCGTACGCGAAGGGGATCCCGGACGGGGCGTGCGGGAAGGGGTCATCCGTCGGGGCGTGCGGGCCACGAGCAGTCCCGTCAGCGCCAGCAGGACCGGTACCCCCGCGGGCAGCACCGGCGTCGCGGCGACCGCGATCACCGCGCCGACCGCCGCCGCACGCCGTACCCCGGCCGAGCCGCGCAGCGCGGGCAGGACGAGGGCGAGGAGCACCGCCGGGAACGCCGCGTCCAGGCCGAACCGGGCGGTGTCCCCGAGCGCGGAGCCCGCGAGCGCCCCGGCGAGCACGCTGAGGTTCCAGGCGGCGAAGAGCCCGAGGCCCGATATCCAGAACGCCGCCCTGCGCCGCCGGGGATCGCGCTGCGCGAGGACGAACGCCGCCGTCTCGTCGGTGACGAGGTGCGCGCCGACGAGGCGTACGGGCCAGGACCGGCCGAGTGCGTCCGCGACGGCCAGACTGAACGCGGCCGTGCGGGTGTTGAGCAGCAGCCCGGTCGCCGCGGCGGCCACGGGACCGCCACCCGCCGCGAGCACGGCGACGGTGCTGAACTGCGCCGACCCGGCGAAGACGATCAGCGACATCAGCACGGGAACCCAGACGGGCAGCCCGCCGGTGACCGCGATCGCGCCGAAGGAGACTCCCACGACGGCGTCGGCGAGGCAGACGAGCGCGATGTCGCGCAGGAGACGCCGGTCGGCGCGGGCGGGAGCGGCGGCGAGGTCCGAGGGTGTGCCAGAGGCCGCCGTTCGCTCAAGCGGGCTTTCTGTTCGGTGTGACGAACGCATACTCGTAGAATGGACACGAGACCATCCGTTCGTCAAGGCGAACGATTTGGCCCGCCGCAGCGAACGAACGGTGAATAGGAGCAGCATGGCCGGCGAGACCCCCCGCCTCCCCCTCGACCGCATCGCCGCGGCCCTGCGCCGCGAGCGCGGCCGGGCCGGGATCTCCCTGTCCGAGCTGGCCAAGCGCGCGGGGATCGCCAAGTCCACGCTGTCGCAACTGGAGTCGGCGAGCGGGAACCCGAGTCTGGAGACCCTCTGGGCGCTGAGCGTCGCGCTCGACGTCCCGCCGAGTCTGCTGCTCGACCCGCCGCGCCCCGTCGTCCAGGTCATCAGGGCGGGCCAGGGCGTCGCCGTACCGTCCGAGCAGGCCGACTACGCGGCGACGCTGCTCTCGCCGAACCCGCCGGGCTCCCGCCGTGACCTCTACTTCCTCCAGGTCGAGCCCGGCGCGCCCCGTGAATCGGAGCCCCACATGCCGGGCGCCGTCGAGCACATCGTCGTGGGCACCGGCCGGGTCCTCGCGGGACCCCAGGACGACCCGGTCGAACTCGGCCCGGGCGACTACATGTCGTACCCCGGCGACGTCCCGCACACCTGCCGCGCCCTGGAGCCGGGTACGACCTGTGTTCTGGTCATGCAGTACGCGTGAGCCGAAAAGGCAGGAGCCCCGTCTCCGCCGCGTGCCGGGGCACTTGGCGGAGCGGGGCTCCTTGGGTACTGCATCCGTTCCGGAGTCACGACGTCCCAAGGGCAAACCTGGGGACGCCCCACTTACATGGGGGTGACGTTCTCCGCCTGCGGGCCCTTCGGGCCCTGCGTGACGTCGAAGCTCACGGCCTGGTTCTCCTCGAGGGAGCGGAAGCCGTTTGCGTTGATCGCGGAGTAGTGGACGAAGACGTCCGGGCCGCCGCCTTCCTGGGCGATGAAGCCAAAGCCCTTTTCAGCGTTGAACCACTTCACGGTTCCGGTAGCCATAAGCCCTCCTTGGGCCAAAGGGTCGCCCTGCTCCAGAACCTGCAAATGCACTTGCGAACAACTGCAAAAGTCTGAAAACGACGAGAGCCCGCGGTCACATGCTCCGCAGGCTCTGTACTGCAAGGGAAACCAAACTGCAACTTGCGGCGAGCCTAGCACGCAGGCACCGGAATGCAATAGAGGGAAAGATCACGTCACCCGGAGGTTTGACACGGGGCGCCAAAGGGTTGACAGAGCCGACTCGGGGACCCTGAAGCCTGCACCGTACCGCATGGGGTCTAGCCTCGCGATGTGGACAATTCTCCCGAGACCCCGCAGCGCAACCGGCCACGAGTCGGCCACATCCAGTTCCTCAACTGCATGCCCCTGTACTGGGGACTTGCCAGGACGGGAACGCTCCTCGACCTCGAGCTCACGAAGGACACCCCGGAGAAGCTCAGCGAGAGCCTCGTCCAGGGCGACCTCGACATCGGGCCCATCACCCTCGTCGAGTTCCTGAAGGCCGCCGACCAGCTCGTCGCCTTCCCCGACCTCGCGGTCGGCTGCGACGGCCCGGTGATGTCGTGCGTGATCGTCTCGCAGGTACCTCTCGACCAGCTCGACGGGCGGCGGGTCGCGCTCGGCTCCACCTCGCGCACGTCCGTGCGCCTCGCGCAGTTGCTGCTCGCCGACCGTTTCGGCGTACAGCCCGACTACTACACGTGCCCGCCCGACCTGGGCCTGATGATGCAGGACGCGGACGCGGCCGTGCTCATCGGGGACGCGGCCCTGCGCGCCAACCTCCACGACGCGCCGCGCCTGGGACTGCAGGTGCACGACCTCGGCGCCCTGTGGAAGGAGTGGACGGGACTGCCGTTCGTCTTCGCCGTGTGGGCCGCCCGCAAGGACTACGCGGAGCGCGAGCCGCTCATCACGCGCAAGGTGCACGAGGCGTTCCTCGCCTCCCGGGACGTGTCCCTGGAAGAGGTCACCAAGGTCGCCGAGCAGGCCTCCCGCTGGGAGGTCTTCGACGAGGAGATCCTCGAACGCTATTTCACGACGCTCGACTTCCGCTTCGGTACGCGGCAGCTGGAGGGCGTCACGGAGTTCGCCCGCCGGGTGGGTCCGACGACCGGCTTCGCGGCCGATGTCCGGGTCGATCTGCTGCAGCCGTGACGCGGTAGCTCCGCCGGCCCCGGAAGGCGTACGGGAATTCCCCCGCGGGAATTCGCGTACGCCTTCTGTGTGCCGCTCCCTCTCGTGCGCGGGGCAATTCCGGCTATCCGGGAAACAACGGGCCGTTCGGTTGCGATCGCCTGTGAACGTCAGGAATTTCACCGGTGAACGTTTTGAATACGCCGCGCACGCGGATATCGGAGGGAGGCGTTCCGTCGAGCGGTGGCATCCGGGGCGCCGTGGCGGGGGAGGACTACCCTGGCCCGACGGGAGCGTGGGCACAGGGGGAGGCCAGGTCATGCAGCCGCTGGAAGCCGGCGAACCGACCACGATCGGGCCCTACCGGCTGCTCGGAAGGCTCGGTTCGGGCGGAATGGGCCGCGTCTATCTGGGCCGCAGCGCCGGAGGCCGCACCGTCGCCGTGAAGGTCGTCCATCCGCACTTCGCGCTCGACGAGGAGTTCCGGGCGCGCTTCCGGCGCGAGGTCGACGCCGCGCGCCGCGTCGGGGGAGCCTGGACGGCGCCGGTCCTCGACGCCGACCCGGAGGCGTCCGTGCCGTGGGTGGCGACCGGGTACGTGGCCGGCCCCTCCCTCGCCCAGGCCGTGAAGGAACGCGCCCTGCCCGACCACTCCGTACGGGTCCTGGGCGCGGGCCTCGCCGAGGCGCTGTCGGCGGTGCACGGTCTCGGGCTCGTCCACCGCGACGTGAAGCCGTCGAACGTACTGCTCACCGTGGACGGCCCGCGCCTGATCGACTTCGGCATCGCCCGCGCCACCGACGGCACCGCCTCCCTCACCTCCACCGGCGTCTCGATCGGGTCGCCGGGATACATGGCGCCCGAGCAGATCCTCGGCAAGGGCGTCACGGGCGCCGCCGACGTCTTCTCCCTCGGCGCGGTCCTGGTCTACGCGGTGACCGGCACGTCCCCGTTCTCCGGCGACTCGTCCGCCGCGCTCCTCTACAAGGTGGTGCACGAGGAGCCCGAACTCGGCCTGGCGCGCGGGGAGCTGCGCGACGTCGCCGCCGCGTGCCTGGCGAAGGACCCGGCCGCGCGGCCCACCCCTGACGAGGTGGCGAGCGCCCTCGCCCCGCAGGGCGCGGCCCGGCTCGTGGCGGCGGGGTGGCTGCCGGGCGCGCTGGTGGAGCAGGTGGGGCGCAGCGCGGTGGCACTCCTGGACCTGGAGGGCGCGGCGCCCGCGGGTGCCGCCGAGGGGTCGGGTCCGGTCGGGTTCAGCAAGCCCTCGGTCGCCTGGCCGTCGGACTCGGCGGGATCGCCCGCCGGGGTGTTCGGGCCGCCCGATCCCGCGTACGGGCCGGCCGCCCTCCCCGCCCCCGCCGACGCCGTCGTGCCCGCGCCGCGCACCGAGGTGCCGGGTGCCGGGAAACTCTCCGTCAGTGTGGCCGCGACGTCCGTGCCCGGCGCCGGAGGGCGTGGACGCAGGCTCAGCTGCACGGTCGCGCTAGGTGTCGCGGGCGCGCTCGCCGCCGTCACCCTGGGTTCGGTGTTCCTGTTCGACCTGCTGCCCGGCTCCTCGGAGGGCGGGAGCGACACGGCGGGCGGCCATCCGCCCGCGGCGACGGCCTCGCCCTCCGACGCCGCCCCGAAGGGCGCGGTCCCCGCCTCCTACGTGGGTACCTGGGAAGGCCCCGGCACCGGGCTCGGCGGCACGCTGCCGATGGGCACGTTCCGTGTCACCGTCGAACAGGGGCGGATCGGCGAGGAGTTCGGCACGTTCCACCAGACCGACCCGATCGGCGCGGTCTGCGAGGACGTCCTCGTCCTCAAGAGGGTCGAGGAGGACCGGATCGTCGCCACGGGCATCGCCAAGAAGTCGAACGGCGGGCAGTGCACCACCGGCCGCCATGAAGTCCGCCTGGTCAAGTCGAAGTCGGGCGACCGCCTCACCTACGAGACGGACAACGCGCGCGCGGGCGACCCCGTCGCCACGATGCGGCCCGCCGACTGAGGTGGCCGAGGCGGGCCTTGCGCGACACACGAAGGGGGAGCGGGGACATGGGATTCGGCAGGAACAGGGGAGCGAACGGGCCGCTGGTCGAGCCGGCGGCGTGGGAGGACGTCAGCTGGTTCGTCGTGACCGACATCGAGCGGGCCGCGTCGTTCCCGCGCAAGCCGGGGAAGGGGCGCCTGGCCGTACGCGTCCCCACGGCGGTCGCGGGCGTGCGCCACTTCGCGCCCGCCGCGTACGTCGTGGGTGGCGGCGAGGACGGCGCACCGCATGAGCTGTACGAGGCCGGGGGCGCGCAGCGGCTCGTGTGCACGGTGACGGCGGCGGGCGACGGGCACGTGGTCACCGACGCGGCGGGCGCCGAACTCGGCCACGTCCATCGCACGCCCGCCGTCAAACGCACGGTCCAGCACGGCCTTTGGCTGCGGCAGCCGGGCCGTCCCGATGCCGTCGCCCGCTACCACTGGGCCAACGGCAGCGCGAAGGACATCGCGACGCGCGGCAAGGACGGCGCGGTGCGGGGCGCGGGCGCGCTCGTCGGGAGCGTCGTGGACTCCGTGCTCGGCCTGGGCGCGGAGGGTGGCGACCAGCCCGGTACGCGCACGGCGAAGCCGGTGACATGGCGGGCCGGCGAGGAGACCGTACTGACGCAGGGGCACGTGGACGGCGTCAAGTCGTATGTGCCGCAGGCCGGTTGGCTCGACCGGCGGCTCGCGTTCGCGCTGGCGGTGCTCGGCCGGTAGACGGGCGTCGGTACGTGAATCGCCGGTGGATACGGGGGGAAGGGGCGGGCATGGTGGATGTGCTGCTGGTCGTGGCCGGGGCGGTGTGGGGCGCCGCCGCCGGGCTGTTCGTGCCGCGGGCCGCGTACCGGCTGTCCGTGGAGCCGGACGAGACGTGGCGGGCGAGCTGTCCGGACGGGCATCCCCTGCCGGGCGGTGCGCGCGGGTGGCTGGGCCGCGGGCGGTGCGGCGTGTGCGGCCGGGCGCTCGGCCCCGGTGTCCTGACGCCCGTCCTGCTCACCGCCGCCGTCTGCGCCGTGCTCGCCGCCGCCACCGGCACCCGCCCCGAACTCGGCGCCTGGCTCCTCCTCGCGCCACCCGCGGTGCTCCTCGCGATGGTCGACGCCCGGGTGAAGCGGCTGCCCGACGTCCTCACTCTGCCGCTCGCCGCAGCTGCCCCGGTCCTGCTCGGCCTGGCCGCGCTGCTGCCCGAGCCGGGCGGCGACTGGCCGACGGCGCTGCTCGGCGCGCTCGCGCTCGGCGGCGGCTACCTCGTGCTCTTCCTTATTCACCCCCAGGGGATGGGCTTCGGCGACGTGAAACTGGCCGTCGGCCTGGGGGCGGTGCTCGGCTGGTACGGGTGGGGGCTCGTGTTCATCGGCACGTTCGCCGGGTTCCTGTTCGCCGCGCTGTACGGCGCGGTTCTCGTGACCGCCCGGCGGGCCGGCCGGCGGACGGCGATCCCGTTCGGGCCGTTCCTGCTCGCGGGCGCGCTGGCCGGTGTACTGCTGGGCGCCTACGCCGCCTGACGTCGGGCGACAGGACGTGCTGGCGTACGCTGAGACGGTCCGTCCACAACCCTTACGAACACAACGAAAGGGACGCCCGGTGACCGAGAAGGCCGACCTTCAGACCGTCCTCGACCGTGCCGCCGCGGGTGGACGCATCACCCCCGAAGAGGCGCTCGACCTCTACCGCGACGCTCCCCTGCACGCGCTCGGCGCGGCCGCCGACGCCATCCGGCGCCGCCGGTACGCCGGCACCGAGCACATCGCGACGTACATCATCGAGCGGAACATCAACTACACGAACGTCTGCGTGACGGCGTGCAAGTTCTGCGCCTTCTACGCCGCGCCCAAGGACACCGCCAAGGGCTGGACGCGCGACCTCGACGACATCCTGCGCCGCTGCGCCGAGACCGTCGAACTCGGCGGCACGCAGATCATGTTCCAGGGCGGCCACCACCCGGACTACGGCGTCGAGTACTACGAGAAGCACTTCTCCGCCATCAAGCAGGCGTTCCCCCAGCTGGTCATCCACTCCCTCGGCGCGTCCGAGGTCGAGCACATGGCCCGCATCTCCAAGGTCTCCGTCGAGGAGGCCATTCAGCGCATCCACGCGGCCGGCCTCGACTCCTTCGCGGGTGCCGGCGCCGAGCTCCTCCCGGCCCGCCCCCGCAAGGCGATCGCCCCGCTGAAGGAGTCCGGCGAGCGCTGGCTGGAGATCATGGAGGCGGCGCACCGCCTCGGCGTCGAGTCGACGTCCACGATGCTGATGGGCACCGGCGAGACCAACGCCGAGCGCATCGAGCACCTCCGCATGATCCGCGACGTACAGGACCGCACGGGCGGCTTCCGCGCGTTCATCCCGTACACGTACCAGCCGGAGAACAACCACCTGAAGGGCCGCACGCAGGCGACGCTCTTCGAGTACCTGCGGATGATCGCCATCGCGCGGATCTTCCTCGACAACGTGGCCCACATCCAGGGCTCCTGGCTGACCACCGGCAAGGAGGTCGGCCAGCTGTCGCTGCACTACGGCGCCGACGACCTCGGTTCGATCATGCTGGAGGAGAACGTCGTCTCCTCGGCCGGTGCCAAGCACCGCTCGAACCGCCTGGAGATCATCGACCTCATCCGCAAGGCGGGCCGCGTCCCCGCGCAGCGCGCCACGACGTACGAGCACCTCGTCGTGCACGACGACCCGGCGAACGACCCGGTCGACGACCGCGTCCAGTCGCACATCTCGTCCACCGCGATCGAGGGCGGCACGGCCCACCCCGAGCTGAAGCTCGTCTCCACCAACTGAGGCTCATTTGCTGACGATCCACGTGGCCGAGGCCTCGCCCGAGGCCGCGGTCCTGGTCGACGGGGCGTCCGTCGCCGCCCTCGGCCCGTACGAGGACCTCGCCGCCGTCCGCCCGCAGGCGCGGGTGCGACGGTGGCCCGGCATCCTCACGCCCGGCCTGCTCAACCCGTACGGGCCCGAGATCCTCGAAGGCACGTACCACCCGGACCCGCGCGAGGCCGACGAGTTCGGCACGCGACCGGTCGTGGGGGAGCGCGCGCGGGAGATCTTCCGTGCCGATCCGTCCCGGGTCGGGGCCAGCGCGCGGCGCGGCATCCAGCAGCTGTTCGCGCACGGCACGGTCGCCGTGGCCGGGGAGCTGCGCTCCCGCGCCGTGGTGGACGCGGTGCGCAGGGCCGGACTTGCTCTCGGGCAGCGCCCGCCGAACCAGCCGGGGCCGGTGTCCTTCTCGCCGGTGCCGCTCGTCCTGCTGCCGCCGCTGGTCGTGGGCGGACCGGCCAGGTTCGCCGTGTTCGACGTGCCGGACCGCGCCTCGCTCGTACGGCTCGGCCCGGCCAGCTGTGTGGCCACGGTCGTCGAAGGCCGCCTGGTGTACCGGCGCCGCTGACGCCGGCCCGGGGGCGTACTGCCACAATGGACGCGTGACCCGCGCATCCCTGGACAAGCAGCCGCACGAAGTCGCTTCGATGTTCGACGACGTGGCGGACCGGTACGACCTCACCAACGACGTGCTCTCGCTCGGCCAGGCCCGGCTGTGGCGCAAGGAGGTCGCGAAGGCCGTCGACGCGCGGCCCGCGCAGAAGGTCCTCGACCTCGCGGCCGGTACGGCGACGTCCTCGCAGCCCTTCGCGCAGGCCGGCGCCTATGTCGTGCCCTGCGACTTCTCGATCGGGATGCTCCAGGTCGGCAAGAAGCGGCACCCGTGGATGCCGTTCACGGCGGGCGACGCGACGAAACTGCCGTTCAAGGACGACACCTTCGACGCCGTGACCATCTCCTTCGGCCTCAGGAACGTGCAGGACACGGACACGGCGCTGCGCGAGCTGTACCGGGTGACGAAGCCCGGCGGGCGCGTCGTGATCTGCGAGTTCTCGCAGCCGACGTGGGCGCCGTTCCGCACCGTCTACACCGAGTACCTGATGCGCGCCCTGCCGCCGGTGGCCCGCGCCGTGTCCTCGAACCCGGACGCGTACGTCTACCTCGCCGAGTCGATCCGCAGCTGGCCCGACCAGCCGGCGCTCGCGGCCCGCCTCCAGAAGGCCGGCTGGTCGGACGTGGCCTGGCGCAACCTGACGGGTGGCGTCGTGGCGCTGCACCGGGGAACCAAGTAGCGGCTCTCCGGCCGCCAAGTAGCCGTTCGCGCCCGTCCGTTGTGCCGAATCCCCGCCACGGGGAACCGGTCACCGGGAAAGATGTGTCCGTTGAGTACGTGGTGACGGCCGGTCACCTCTGGTGACGGTACGACTTTCCCCGATGACGGAGCATTTCCCATGGCGTCGTTCTGCCCGCACTGCGGAGCCCAGGCTCCCGACGAGGCCCGCTTCTGCATGAAGTGCGGGCGGGAGCGAACGCCCGAGCGTGAGCCCACGGTCCAGGGGCCCGCGGCTCCTCCCGCCGCGCCTCTCGGCCGGCCCGGGCAACAGCCTGAGCAGCCTGGCCGGCCGCCCGTTCCGCCGCCCGCCGCCCCGCCGCCGCCCGCCGCCCCGCCGCCGCCCGCGTTCGCCCCCGGCGGGCCCTCGCCCGTCGGCGCCTTCCTCGGGCGCGCCTTACGCGGCGACTGGGCCGGCTCGGCGCAGGCCGCGCTGTGGCCCGTCGGACTCCTGGTGATCGCCGCCGTCGCCCTCGCCATCCCTTCGTACGGGCAGGGCAGCGACGTCGTCGTGGGGTTCGGCGACCGGATGCGGATCTCGCTCGCGCTGCTGCTCCAGTCGCTCGGCGGCGGCTTCGAGGTGTCGGCCTCCGGCAGCTCCTCGCCCTTCGGCGGCGGGGACTCGCCCTTCGGCTCCGGCGGCGACATGGGCGCGGAGCTCAGCGGCGGCGCCGCGCTCTCCCTCGTCCCTCTCACCGTCACGGCCCTGTGGATCCTGGCGCTCTGGATCGGCGTACGCATCCTGCGCTCACGCCTCCGGACCCGCGCGACGAGCCCGGCCGTCCCCGGCGGCCACCCCGTCCCCGGCACGCCCGGACCCGGCACTCCCGGGCTCGAAGCCGCCCTGCGTGTCGCCTTGTCGGTGACCGTCGGCGTTCTCGTGCTCGGCCTGTTCGCGCAGCCCTCGATCCAGGGCGTGCGGATCTCGTCGTCGCCCGTGCTCGCCGCGCTCGGCGCGCTCCTCGTCTCGCTCGCCGTCGCCGCGGGAATGCTGCACCGGGACGACCTGGCCCAGTGGCTCACCGCCCGGCCGGCGGCGCTGGCGCTGGTGCGGGCCACCGGGACGGCGTTGCGCGCCCTCGCCGTCGTCCTCGTGATCTGCTCGGTCGCCGCGTTCATCAGCATCGCCCAGATCGACGACCTGGGCGATGTCTCCGACGTGTCCGACCTCGGCCAGACCGACCTGTCGCCGCTGGTCGTCGCCCTGCTCGTGCTGCCCAACCTCGGCGCCATGGCGCTCGGCCTAGGCTGGGGCGCGCCCATCTCCTTCGAGGCGGGCGGCAGTTCGACGTACGGGGGCGGGTACCAGCACCAGTCGTTCGGCCTCTCCGAGCTCGGCGACGTCACCAACTCCTGGGCGGTCGTGGGGGCGCTGGCCCTCGGCACCGTCTGCGCGCTGACCGTGGGCGTGATGGCGGCCCGACGGTCGGCCGACCGGCGCGAGCAGCTCCTTTCCGCCGGGATCTTCCTCGGTCTGTTCCTGCTGCTCGGCGCGCTCGGCGGCCTCGGCGTGCGGGCCACCGGGGCCGCGTCCGACCTCGGCGGCAGCGGCACGGGCAGCGCCGGCGTGGGCCTCGGCATGGCGGAGGCGCTCCTGTTCGGGCTGCTGTGGGTGTTCGCGGCGGCGTTCCTCGCGCCGTACCTGATGCAGATGGCGGGGGCGCGGACCGGGATCGTCCCGGAACCGCAGGTGCCGTCGGGGGCGTTCGGGCCCGCGCCGGACGCCTCGGCGCCGAATGCCCCTGTGCAGGTGTATCCCGCGTCGGCGGCTCCCGTTCAGGCGCCTTCCGCGCCGGAAGCCCCCAACGACCCGCCCTCCCCCAACGACCCGCCGAACCCCGCAGCGGCGGCCGCCCTGCCGACGGCCACCGCCGTTCCCGTGCCGACCCCCACGCCTCCTCCCGGGCCCACCCCCGGTCCCGGTCCCACCCCCGCCCCCGCTGCTCTGTACGCCCCGCACGCCTTCCAGCTCGGCGCGCAGCCGGCCGCCGTGCCGGCCAAGTCCTCGCGCCGCGCCGGGATCTGGGTCGCCACCGTCGCCGGCGCGTTCGTCATCGGGGGCGGTGTGGCGGCCGGGGTGCTGCTGCTCCAGGACCACGGCGGCAAGGACGACAAGGCGGGCCGCGACGACAAGCCCGCCGTCAGCACCGAGCAGCCCGCCACGTCGCAGGCGCCGACTCCGGCGCCGAGCCCCACCCCGAGTGCGACGCCGGACCGGGCCACGGACACGGGCACCACGCCGAGCACGACCCCGGACGCGACCGTTCCGTCCGGCTACCGCAAGGCCGTCGACCCCATGGGCTTCTCCTTCGCCATCCCCGACGTGTGGTCGCGCCAGGGCGTGGAGAACGGCAGCCAGATCACCTACGCGGGCAGCACCGGCGCCGAGCACTACCTCATCGGCGTCATCCCGGACGCGGGCTACACCTCGTACGACAACGTCCTCAACATGGAGAAGCACGCCGAGGAGGACAAGAAGAAGCAGGACTACCAGCGGATCGACCTGCGCCGGAACACCTTCCAGGGGCGGCCCGGCGCGATCTGGGAGTACACCTACCGCGACGAGGGCGGCCGGACGATGCACGGCATCGACCAGTCGTACGTCGCCGAGGACGGCACCGAGTACACGATCTTCCTCGTGGGGCAGCAGGACGTGTGGGCCGACCTGAAGCAGACGTACCGGACCGGCCTGGAGTCCTGGCGCCTGACGAACTGACCCCGGCCGGGCGCCACGACGGTCACGGCCGGTCGTGTGCGCCGGCCGCCGCGTGCCGACCACTACATGCCGACCACCGTGTACGTCTCGCCCGGCTCGTCCAGTTCGCGCTGCAGCCCGCCGCCGCGCGGCCCCGGCATACGGGGCTCGTTCACCCCGGAGCCGCCGTGGCCCTCGCCGTCGGCCAGGTCGAACCAGACGGTGACGACGGCGCCGCGGGGCACCTCGGTGTCGGGCAGCGGGTACTGGCGTACGACGTAGTCGACCACGGTGGATCGGAAGTCGGGGCGGTCGGGCGCGGCCAGCTGCACGCCGCGCGCCGCCGCGGCCTCGCGCGCGTCGACGGCCATCAGGCCGACGAACTTCGGTACGCGCACTTCGGGCGTCTTGGGTGTAATGCGCACAGACTTCACCCCCAGCGGTACCCGAAGGGTAGCTCCGCCGGACCCCCGACCGGAAGCGGCAGGGCCTACGAGGCGAGCCCGAAGGGACCTACAGCGCGAGCCTGAAGCAGAGGCCCGTACGCGGGTCACCCGGGACGGTGAACGTTTCGGCGGGTTCCATGCCGAGGCGCCGTGTCACCGCCACCGACCGCTCGTTGCGCGAGTCGACCATCGCCACCACGCTCCGTACACCCGCGGCCCGTACGCGCTCCACGGTCGCCAGGGCGGCGGCCGTCGCGTAGCCGCGTCCCCAGTGCGCCCGCCCGAGCCGCCAGCCGATCTCGATCTCGCCCGCCGGACCCCAGGTGTGCGGCCAGGGCTGCGCGCCCGTGAAACCGATGACGTCGCCGTCCGTGTCGGTCATCGTCCACAGGCAGAAGCCGCGTTCCGCGTCGTGCCGGCGCTGCCGGGCGGTCAGCTCCTCGTACACGGACAGCTCGGCAGCGGCCCCGCCGTGGAACTCCATGACCTCCGGGTCGTCGAAGACGCGGTGCCAGGCGAAGGCGTCCTCGTCAGTGGGGACACGCAGCTGTACATCAGGCAGAGCTCGGTTCACAGGGCGGCCCTTCGGCTGGGTGATCAGTACCGCTGCATAGACTGCCCACATCCGGTGCCGCGCGGCACGCAGATTTCGAGTCTTCGGGAGAACCCGCCGTGACCGAGCCCCTCTCCGAGCACAGCGCAGATGTGATCGTCGTCGGGGCCGGGCCAGCCGGTTCGACGACCGCGTACTACCTGGCCAAGGCCGGACTCGACGTCCTCCTCCTGGAGAAGACCGCGTTCCCCAGGGAAAAGGTGTGCGGCGACGGCCTCACCCCGCGGGCCACCAAGCAGCTCGTGTCGATGGGCATCGACATCTCCGAAGAGGCGGGCTGGCTGCGCAACAAGGGCCTGCGGATCATCGGCGGCGGCGTCCGGCTCCAGCTGGACTGGCCGGATCTCGCCTCCTACCCGGACTACGGACTCGTCCGCAAGCGCGACGACTTCGACGAGCAGCTCGCCCGGCAGGCGCAGAAGGCGGGCGCGCGCCTGTACGAGCGCTGCAACGTCGGCGCCCCGATCATCGACGACCGCACGGGCCGCATCACCGGCGTCAACGCCAAGCTCGGTGAGGAGAAGCGTGAAGTCACCTTCCACGCGCCCCTCGTCGTCGCCGCGGACGGCAACTCGACCCGGCTGTCCCTCGCGATGGGCCTGCACCGGCGCGACGACCGCCCGATGGGCGTCGCCGTCCGCACGTACTTCACCTCGCCGCGCCACGACGACGACTACCTGGAGTCCTGGCTGGAGCTGTGGGACCGTCGCGGCGCCCAGGACCGGCTGCTGCCCGGCTACGGCTGGATCTTCGGCATGGGCGACGGCACGTCGAACGTCGGCCTCGGCATCCTCGACTCCTCCGCCGCGTTCAAGGAGCTCGACTGGCGCGAGGTCCTGAAGGCCTGGTGCGCCTCGATGCCGGAGGACTGGGGCTACACGCCGGACAACATGACGATGCCGATCCGCGGCGCCGCCCTGCCCATGGCCTTCAACCGCCAGCCGCACTACACCAAGGGCCTGCTCCTGGTCGGCGACGCGGGCGGCATGGTGAACCCGTTCAACGGCGAGGGCATCGCGTACGCCATGGAGTCCGGCCAGATCGCGGCCGACGTCATCGTGCAGGCGCACGCCCGCGCGACCGACGCCCAGCGCGAACTCGCCCTCCACCGCTACCCCAAGGTCCTCAAGGACACCTACGGCGGCTACTACACGCTCGGCCGCGCCTTCGTGAAGCTCATCGGCAACCCGAAGGTCATGAAGATCGCGACGCAGCGCGGCCTGACGCACCCGGTGCTCATGAAGTTCACGCTGAAGATGCTCGCCAACCTGACCGACCCGACGGGCGGCGACGCGATGGACCGCATCATCAACGGCCTGAGCAAGGTGGCGCCGAAGGCGTGAGCGGCCCGGACGCGCCCGGTCGGTGAGCTCCGCCGACGGGGCGCGTTCCGCGGCAGGCGCGGGCGCTCAGGACGCTCCTGGGGCGCTCCGCCCGCGCCGTCACCGGCCCGGCTTCAGCGGCGCTCCCGGAATCGCGCGCGCCGAACTGGCCGTGCGGGGCGTCACGGAGCACCCTGGCAGCATGATTTTCATCGCCGTGAAGTTCACCGCCCGGCCCGAGTACGCCGACTCCTGGCTGGAGCACACCGCCGATTTCACCCGCGCCACGCGCGCCGAGGAGGGCAACCTCTTCTTCGACTGGTCCCGCAGCGTCGAGGACCCGAACCAGTACGTCCTCCTGGAGGGCTTCCGGGACGGGGACGCGGGGGCCGCGCACGTGGGCTCCGACCACTTCAAGGCCGGCCTGGAGACGATGTCCGGTCTGATCGCCTCCGTGCCGGAGATCATCAACACGGAGATCCCGGGCGGCAGTTGGGGCCCCATGGGGGAATTGTCCCCGAAGGAATGATCTGGGCGCAACGGTCGCTTTAGCGACATTCATAGCAAAAGGCCACCGCTCCCGAGCGAGGGAGTGGTGGCCTTCTGTCAGATATGACGCGAAAAGGGCGACTCAGAGAACGCGGACCGCGCCGGTCGCCGGGTAGCCGGACAGGTCCTGGATGACAACGCCCTTGGAGGGGTTGGCGGCGTCCAGGTACTGGCCGTTACCGATGTACACGCCCACGTGGTACGCCGAGCCCGCGGAGCCCCAGTAGAGGAGGTCGCCGACCTGCAGGTTGTCGAGGGAGACCGGGGTGCCGGCCGTCGACTGGTCCTGCGAGACGCGCGGCAGGCTGACGCCGGCCTGCGCGAACGCGGCCTGGGTCAGACCGGAGCAGTCCCAGGAGTTGGGGCCGGTGCCGCCCATGACGTACGCGTCGCCGACCTGTGCCTTCAGGAAGGCGATGACGGACGCGACGCTGCCGCTGGCGGGGGCCGCGACGTGGGAGGCCGCGGAGGAGGCGGTGGAGAGGGTGGTGCGCTCGGCGGAGCGCGACGCACGCGCTTCCTCGGCCTTGCGCTTCGCCTCGGCCTCGGCCTTCTTCTTGGCCTCCGCCTTCTTCTCCGCGAGAGCCTGGTCCGCCTTGGCCTGCTTTGCGGCCTTCGCGACGGCCAGGTCCTGCTCGGCCTGCAGCGCGTACGAGTTCGCGGCCTGCTGGGTGGCGTCCGCGGACTGGGCGACCTGAGTGGAGAGGTCGGCCGTGATGGTCGGCATCTCGATGGTCTCGGTCACCGGCTCGGCGGCGAACGCCGGACCGGACGCACCGGCCACTGCCAGGGTGCTGAGGACGCCACCGGCAACTCCGGCGCGCAGGGCGATTTTCGACGCGCTGCGACGGGGCTTCCGGTGGCTGGGTATGTGAGCGGTGTGGGACATGAGTACAACCGCTATCAGGGCCTCCATGGTTCCTTCAAGAAACGTGTGGTGCGCCACAGTTGTCGTGTGAACGTTTGAATCCCGGGCGTGGCGGCCTTTATTGACGCCGTAACGGGCAATCCGGACAGGGCTGATCAAGCCTGTGATCACGGGCTTTCTGCAATACGCCCGAATTGCCCTCGGCCTACCACTCGTTGACACGGATGGCCAAGCCCGGTTTCTAACAGATAACGGGCCACGTGACGCAGGTCACAAAGGGGCCGCCTCCGCTGTCGAGCGCTCCTCGGGAACGCGTGCCCGCGTCCACTTACGTCCACACCTCTCCCCCTGATGTGTGAACGACGGCCACTATCAGCCAGTTCTGTCCAGCGCCAATTTGCCTGCGCGCGCCACCTCTTGATAGTGAGCCAACGCTTCTACCTGGGGTAACGAGCCAAGATGTCACCTCTGGTGATCACTCAGGCGCTTCGCGTGTGAAGATCACCGCTCATCCGACTTCATGATCCTTCGTCAGGTGGTGGAGATCACAAAGCTGTTGGCGCACCCCGTGTCGCAGATCACAGACCGGCAGGCATAGGATGCGGGGCAGTTGGGCTTGTGACCTGCTTCACATGTGAGCGATCTTCGTGCAGTCAATCGGGGGTGGCTTCGCGGGGAGCGGGGTCGGGCCCGACGTATCCGCCAGCAGTCAGCGCCGACTGAGAGGAGCGAGGAGCGGTGAACGCGTATGCGCCCATCCTCGTACTGGGAGCCCTCGGGGCAGGCTTTGCGATCTTCTCCGTGGTCATGGCCACGCTTATCGGTCCAAAGCGGTACAACCGGGCCAAGCTCGAGGCCTACGAGTGCGGTATCGAGCCGACCCCCACGCCGGCCGGCGGCGGGCGCTTCCCCATCAAGTACTACCTGACGGCGATGCTCTTCATCGTCTTCGACATCGAGATCGTCTTCCTCTACCCCTGGGCCGTCACCTTCGACGCCCTGGGTGTTTTCGGGCTCGTGGAGATGCTGCTCTTCGTGCTCACCGTCTTCGTCGCGTACGCGTACGTATGGCGGCGCGGCGGCCTGGAATGGGACTGAGGGGCCTTAAGCCATGGGACTCGAAGAAAAGCTGCCGAGCGGCTTTCTGCTGACCACCGTCGAGCAGGCCGCGGGCTGGGTGCGTAAGTCATCCGTCTTCCCGGCCACGTTCGGCCTGGCGTGCTGCGCCATCGAGATGATGACGACGGGCGCCGGTCGCTACGACCTGGCGCGCTTCGGCATGGAGGTCTTCCGCGGCTCGCCGCGGCAGGCGGACCTGATGATCGTGGCCGGGCGCGTGAGCCAGAAGATGGCGCCCGTCCTGCGGCAGGTCTACGACCAGATGCCGAACCCCAAGTGGGTCATCTCCATGGGCGTGTGCGCCTCGTCGGGCGGGATGTTCAACAACTACGCGATCGTGCAGGGCGTCGATCACGTAGTCCCTGTGGACATCTACCTGCCCGGCTGTCCGCCGCGGCCGGAGATGCTGATGGACGCGATTCTCAAGCTCCATCAGAAGATCCAGTCCTCCAAGCTCGGCGTGAACGCCGAGGAGGCGGCCCGCGAGGCGGAGGAAGCGGCGCTCAAGGCGCTCCCGACGATCGAGATGAAGGGGCTGCTGCGGTGAGTGACGCGGACAGCAACGGGGTCAACCCCGAGAAGGACCTCAGCGCGGCCAACCTTCCGGGGCAGCGCGGCGACCAGGGCGAGGAGATCCGCGTCCAGCGCGGCATGTTCGGCGCCAACAACGGCGGTGACACGTCGGGATACGGCGGCCTCGTCCGCTCCGTACGGCTGCCGGGCGCCGCCTCGCGGCCGTACGGCGGCTGGTTCGACGAGGTGGCCGACGAGCTGGAGGGGGCACTGGAGGAACAGGGCCTCGTCCCCGAGAACGCGATCGACAAGACCGTAGTCGACCGCGACGAGCTCACCTTCCACATCGAGCGCGAGTACCTGGTGCGCGTCGCACAGACCCTGCGTGACGACCCGGCCCTGCGCTTCGAGCTCTGCACGGGCGTGAGCGGGGTGCACTACCCGGACGACAAGGGCCGGGAGCTGCACGCCGTCTACCACCTGCGCTCGATCACCCACAATCGCCTGATCCGCCTCGAGGTCAGTGCCCCCGACGCGGATCCGCACGTCCCCTCGCTGGTCGCCGTCTATCCGACGAACGACTGGCACGAGCGCGAGACGTACGACTTCTTCGGCCTGGTCTTCGACGGCCACCCGGCGCTGACGCGGATCATGATGCCGGACGACTGGCAGGGCTTCCCGCAGCGCAAGGACTACCCCCTCGGCGGCATCCCCGTCGAGTACAAGGGCGCCCAGATCCCGGCTCCGGACCAGCGGAGGTCGTACTCCTGATGTCTACTCCTTCTGCATCGCCGCGCGAGACGACCGAGGGGACCGTATATACGGTCACCGGCGGCGACTGGGACGAGGTCGTCCAGTCCGCGGCCAAGGCCGACGACGAGCGCATCATCGTCAACATGGGCCCGCAGCACCCGTCCACGCACGGCGTGCTCCGGCTGATCCTGGAGATCGACGGCGAGACGGTCACCGAGGCCCGCTGCGGCATCGGCTATCTGCACACCGGCATCGAGAAGAACCTCGAGTACCGCACGTGGACGCAGGGCACCACGTTCGTGACGCGCATGGACTATCTGACGCCGTTCTTCAACGAGACGGCGTACTGCCTCGCGGTCGAGAAGCTCCTCGGTATCGAGGGCGAGATCCCCGACCGGGCGTCGATCATCCGGGTGCTCCTGATGGAGCTGAACCGGATGTCCTCGCACCTGGTCGCCATCGCCACCGGCGGCATGGAGCTCGGCGCCACGACGATCATGATCTACGGATTCCGTGATCGTGAACTCATTCTCGATATCTACGAGCTCATCACCGGCCTGCGCATGAACCACGCGTACATCCGGCCCGGCGGACTCGCCCAGGACCTGCCGCCCGGCGCGGTGGACCAGATCCGCGAGTTCGTGAAGAAGATGTCGAAGAACCTTCCCGAGTACGACAAGCTCGCCACCGGGAACCCCATCTTCAAGGCCCGTATGCAGGACGTCGGCTATCTCGACCTCACCGGCTGCATGGCCCTCGGCGCCACCGGACCGATCCTGCGCTCGGCGGGCCTCCCGCACGACCTGCGCAAGTCGCAGCCGTACTGCGGCTACGAGAACTACGACTTCGAGGTCCCGACCGCCGACACCTGCGACTCCTACGGACGCTTCCTGATCCGACTGGAGGAGATGCGCCAGTCGCTGCGCATCGTCGAGCAGTGCCTGGACCGGCTCGCCCCGGGCCCGGTCATGGTCGGCGACAAGAAGATCGCCTGGCCGGCGCAGCTCGCGCTCGGCCCGGACGGCCTCGGCAACTCGCTCGACCACATCAAGCAGATCATGGGCACCTCCATGGAGTCCCTGATCCACCACTTCAAGCTGGTGACCGAGGGCTTCCGGGTCCCCGCCGGGCAGGCGTACTCCGCCGTCGAATCCCCCAAGGGGGAGCTGGGGGTGCACGTCGTGTCCGACGGCGGCACCCGTCCCTACCGGGTCCACTACCGCGACCCGTCCTTCACCAACCTTCAGGCCATGGCGGCGATGTGCGAGGGCGGCCAGGTCGCCGACGTCATCGTCGCCGTCGCGTCCATCGACCCCGTGATGGGAGGCGTCGACCGGTGACCACCACTCCTTCCGAGCAGGGCCAGGGCGTCAGCCTGGGCATGCCCCAACTGCCCGCGCCCGACTACCCGGACGACGTCCGAGCCAGGCTCGAGACGGACGCGCGCGAGATCATCGCCCGCTACCCGGGATCGCGCTCCGCGCTCCTCCCGCTGCTGCACCTCGTGCAGTCGGAGGAGGGTCATGTCACGCGCACGGGCATGCAGTTCTGCGCCGACATGCTGGGCCTGACCACCGCCGAGGTCACCGCCGTCGCGACCTTCTACACGATGTACCGGCGCAAGCCGAGCGGTGACTACCAGGTCGGGGTCTGCACGAACACGCTGTGCGCCGTGATGGGCGGCGACGCCATCTTCGAGGCACTCCAGGAGCACCTGGGCGTCGGCAACGGCGGGACCACCGAGGACGGCAAGGTCACCCTCGAGCACATCGAGTGCAACGCGGCCTGCGACTTCGCGCCCGTCGTGATGGTCAACTGGGAGTTCTTCGACAACCAGACGGTGGGCAGCGCGAAGCGGCTGGTCGACGACCTGCGCGCGGGCGCCCAGGTCGAACCCACCCGCGGCGCCCCCCTGTGCACGTACAAGGAGACCTCGCGGATCCTCGCCGGCTTCCCGGACGAGCGGCCCGGCGCCGTCGAGGCGAGCGGCAGCGCGGGACCTGCCTCGCTGATCGGCCTGCGCCTCGCCAAGGGGGAGGCCGCCCCCGCGCGCGTGGTCCATCCGCGGGACGCCGGGGACGCGCCGCAGCAGGACATCTCAGCCGAGGAGGGGGAGTGATGACCTTGGCAGCCGAGATCGACAACGACACCAGCCCCGAGAAGCTGCTCGCACCGGTGCTCTCGGCGTTCTGGGACGAGGACAAGTCCTGGTCCCTGGACGTCTACCGGCGGCACGACGGCTACGAGGGTCTGCGCAAGGCCCTCGCCATGTCGCCGGACGACCTGATCGCCTATGTGAAGGACTCCGGCCTGCGCGGCCGCGGCGGCGCGGGCTTCCCCACCGGAATGAAGTGGCAGTTCATTCCGCAGGGCGACGGCAAACCGCACTATCTGGTGGTCAACGCCGACGAGTCGGAGCCGGGGACCTGCAAGGACATCCCGCTCCTCTTCGCGAACCCGCATTCCCTCATCGAGGGGATCGTGATCGCGTGCTACGCGATCCGCTCTTCGCATGCCTTCATCTATCTGCGGGGAGAGGCCGTCCCCGTACTGCGACGGCTCCACGAGGCCGTACGAGAGGCCTACGCGGCGGGCTATCTCGGCGAGAACGTGCTGGGCAGTGGGCTGAACCTCGAACTCACGGTGCACGCGGGCGCGGGTGCGTACATCTGTGGCGAGGAGACCGCACTGCTCGACTCGCTGGAAGGCCGCCGTGGCCAGCCGCGGCTCCGTCCCCCCTTCCCCGCGGTCGCGGGGCTCTACGCGTGCCCCACTGTTGTCAACAACGTCGAGTCCATCGCGTCGGTTCCCGCGATCCTGAATCGCGGCAAGGACTGGTTCAAGTCGATGGGAAGCGAGAAGTCCCCGGGCTTCACGCTGTACTCGCTCAGCGGGCACGTCACCAACCCCGGTCAGTACGAGGCGCCGCTCGGCATCACGCTGCGCCAGCTGCTCGACATGAGCGGCGGCATGCGTCCGGGTCACCGCCTCAAGTTCTGGACGCCCGGCGGCAGTTCGACCCCGATGTTCACCGACGAGCACCTCGACGTGCCCCTCGACTACGAGGGCGTCGGCGCCGCGGGATCCATGCTCGGCACGAAGGCGCTCCAGTGCTTCGACGAGACGACGTGCGTCGTGCGGGCGGTCACCCGCTGGACCGAGTTCTACGCCCACGAGTCCTGCGGCAAGTGCACACCGTGCCGTGAAGGGACGTACTGGCTCGTGCAGTTGCTGCGCGACATCGAGGCCGGCAAGGGCTTGATGACCGACCTCGACAAGCTGAACGACATCGCCGACAACATCAACGGCAAGTCGTTCTGCGCGCTCGGCGACGGCGCCGCGTCCCCGATCTTCTCCTCGCTCAAGTACTTCCGCGAGGAGTACGAGCAGCACATCACGGGCAAGGGCTGCCCCTTCGACCCCGCCAAGTCGACCGCTTGGGCGGACCAGCGCACGGAGGTGAACGCATGACGGTAACCACAGGCGCTCCCTCCGGGGGCGGTGAGGCGGCGGTGCCGCCGGAGGATCTCGTCTCGCTGACGATCGACGGCATCGGGATCAGCGTGCCCAAGGGCACCCTGGTCATCCGCGCCGCCGAACAGCTCGGCATCGAGATCCCCCGCTTCTGCGACCACCCCCTGCTCGACCCGGCCGGCGCCTGCCGTCAGTGCATCGTCGAGGTCGAGGGCCAGCGCAAGCCGATGGCGTCCTGCACCATCACCTGCACCGACGGCATGGTGGTCAAGAGCCAGCTCAGCTCGCCCGTCGCCGAGAAGGCGCAGCGAGGTGTGATGGAGCTGCTCCTCATCAACCACCCGCTGGACTGCCCGGTCTGCGACAAGGGCGGAGAGTGCCCGCTGCAGAACCAGGCCATGTCGCACGGCCAGTCCGACTCCCGCTTCGACGGGAAGAAGCGGACGTTCGAGAAGCCGGTCCCGATCTCGACCCAGATTCTGCTCGACCGTGAGCGGTGTGTGCTCTGCGCCCGCTGCACGCGGTTCAGCAACCAGATCGCCGGTGACCCGATGATCGAGCTGCTCGAGCGCGGTGCGCTCCAGCAGGTCGGTACCGGGGAGGGCGACCCCTTCGAGTCGTACTTCTCCGGGAACACGATCCAGATCTGCCCGGTCGGCGCGCTGACCTCGGCGGCGTACCGGTTCCGCTCCCGGCCCTTCGACCTCGTGTCCTCGCACAGCGTGTGCGAGCACTGCGCGGGCGGCTGTGCGACCCGCACGGACCACCGGCGCGGCAAGGTCATGCGGCGCCTCGCGTCGCCGGACCCCGAGGTCAACGAGGAGTGGGTCTGCGACAAGGGCCGCTTCGGGTTCCGTTACGCGCAGAAGCCCGACCGGCTGACCACGCCGCTCGTGCGCAACGCGGACGGTGTGCTGGAGCCCGCGTCCTGGCCCGAGGCCCTGGACGTCGCGGCCCGGGGTCTCTCGTCGGCCCGCGGCCGCGCCGGGGTCCTGACCGGTGGCCGGCTCACCGTCGAGGACGCGTACGCGTACAGCAAGTTCGCGCGCGTGGCGCTCGACACGAACGACATCGACTTCCGCGCGCGCGTGCACAGCAGCGAGGAGGCCGACTTCCTCGCGGCGCGGGTCGCGGGACGCGGGCGTGACCTCGACGGTGTCGGGGTCACGTACACGTCTTTGGAGAAGGCGCCCGCGGTACTCCTTGTCGGGATCGAGGCCGAGGAGGAGGCGCCCGGCGTCTTCCTGAAGCTGCGCAAGGCGTGGCGCGGGCACGGCCAGCGGACCTTCGGGCTCGCCCCGTTCGCGACCCGGGGCCTGGAGAAGGCGGGCGGCACGCTGCTGCCGGCCGCTCCGGGCACCGAGACCGAGTGGCTCGACGCGCTCGCCTCCGGCTTCGGCCTGGAGGACGGCGGCGCCGAGGCATCGGAGGCGCTGCGCGCCGAGGGGGCCGTCATCGTCGTCGGCGAGCGGCTCGCGGCCGTGCCGGGCGCCCTGACCGCCGTCGTACGGGCCGCCACGGCGACCGGCGCCCAGCTGGTGTGGATTCCGCGCCGGGCCGGGGAGCGCGGCGCGATCGAGGCGGGCGCGCTGCCGTCGCTGCTTCCGGGCGGACGCCCGGCCACCGACCCCCGCGCGCGCGAAGAGGTCGCGGCCGCCTGGGGAGTGTCCGAACTCCCGCACCGCTACGGGCGGGACACGGGCCAGATCGTGGAGGCCGCCGCCGGCGGAGAGCTGCGGGCCCTGGTCGTCGCCGGTGTCGAGGTCGCGGACCTGCCGGACCCGGCACGCGCGCGTGAAGCACTGCACGAGGTGGCGTTCGTCGTCTCCCTGGAGCAGCGTCCCAGCGAGGTCACCGACCACGCGGACGTCGTGCTTCCGGTCGCCGCGGTCGCCGAGAAGGCGGGCACGTTCCTCAACTGGGAAGGCCGGGCACGCCTCTTCGAGGCCGCGCTCAAGCCCGACCAGATGACGCGCTCCGTGGCGCCCGCCGACGCGCGGGTCCTGCAGATGCTCGCGGACGCCATGGACGTACACCTGGGCCTGCCGGACCTGCGGGCCGCGCGGGGGGAGCTCGACCGCCTCGGCGGCTGGAGCGGGCCCCGCGCGACGGACTCGCTGGAGACGGCCACGCAGCCGCCGCGGCCCGCGCCCGGTGAGGCCGTCCTCGCGGGGCACCGGCTGCTGCTCGACCAGGGGCGACTCCAGGAGGGCGACGACGCGCTCGCCGGCACGCGCCACGCGGCACGCGCGCGGGTGTCGGCCGCCACGGCCGCCGAGGCGGGCGTCAAGGACGGCGACGTACTCGCCGTCACGGGACCTGCGGGGACGACCCAACTCCCGCTCCAGGTCACGGAGATGCCGGACCGTGTCGTGTGGCTTCCGCTGAACTCCACCGGCGGGGGCGTGGCCTCCGACACGGGGGCCGTGCCCGGCACGCTCGTCCGGATCGGTCCCGCGGGCATCGACGAGGCCAAGGAGGTGCAGTCATGATCCCGCTCGCTCTCGAAGACCTCTCGTTGTTCGGCCGCGACCCCTGGTGGCTGGTCGCGGTCAAGGCGGTCTTCTGCTTCGCCTTCCTGATGGTGACCGTGCTCTTCTCCATCGTGTGGGAGCGCAAGGTCGTCGCCTGGATGCAGCTGCGCATCGGCCCCAACCGGCACGGCCCCTGGGGCATGCTCCAGTCGCTGGCCGACGGCATCAAGCTGATGCTGAAGGAAGACGTCGTCGTCAAGCGCGCCGACAAGGTGGTCTACATCCTGGCGCCGGTCGTCGCCGCGATCCCGGCCTTCATGGCGATCGCCGTGATCCCCTTCGGGCCCTCCGGCAACGAGGTCTCGATCTTCGGCCACCGCACCACGATGCAGCTCACCGACCTGCCGATCGCGATGCTCTACATCCTCGCGGTCGCCTCGGTCGGCATCTACGGGATCGTGCTCGCGGGTTGGAGTTCCGGATCGACCTACCCCTTGCTGGGTGGTTTGCGGTCCTGCGCCCAGATGATCTCGTACGAGATCGCGATGGGCGCGGCCTTCGCCTCGGTGTTCCTCTACTCCGGGTCGATGTCCACCTCGGAGATCGTCGCCCAGCAGCACGACCGCTGGTACATCGTGCTCCTGCCGGTGTCGTTCCTCATCTACATCGTGACGATGGTCGGTGAGACGAACCGCGCGCCGTTCGACATGCCGGAGTCCGAGGGCGACCTCGTCGGCGGCTTCAACACCGAGTACTCGTCGATCAAGTTCGCGCTGTTCATGCTCGCCGAGTACGTGAACATGGTGACGGTCTCGGCCGTGTCGGTGACGCTCTTCCTGGGCGGCTGGCGGGCCCCGTGGCCGGTGTCCACCTTCTGGGAGGGCGCGAACCACGGCTGGTGGCCGATGCTCTGGTTCGTCATCAAGGTCCAGCTGCTGCTGTTCTTCTTCATCTGGCTGCGCGGCACGCTCCCACGCGTGCGCTACGACCAGCTGATGAAGCTCGGCTGGAAGGTCCTCATCCCGGTCTCCGTGGTCTGGCTGATGCTGGTCGCCACCGTGCGGACCCTGCGGAACGAGAACTACGACTTCGCCTCCATCGCCCTGTACGTGGGCGGTGGCGTCCTCGCCCTGCTGCTGCTCTCGTTCCTCGTCGACATCTTCAGGGACCGCGGCGGCAAGGAGCGCGAGGCACGGGAGGCGGCCGAACAGGCCGCGGCCTTCGACCCGATGGCAGGCGGCTTCCCGGTTCCGCCGCTGCCCGGCCAGACCCCGCCGGCCGTGCCGCGCCGACGCCCGCGCGGGGAGCGGGAGTTGATTGTCAGTGGCGGACCGGATACTGCCAGTGACGGAACCGGTGACGGTCCCGGTGACGGAAAGGAGGCGTCCCATGGCTGAGGAGTCGACGGAGGGCGGGCAGACCAAGCCCGGTTTCCAGAATCCCGTGGCCGGCTTCGGCGTGACCTTCAAGGCCATGTTCAAGAAGCGGCTGACGGAGCAGTACCCGGAGCAGCCCAAGACCACGGCCCCGCGCTTCCACGGCCGGCACCAGCTCAACCGTCATCCGGACGGCCTGGAGAAGTGCATCGGCTGCGAGTTGTGCGCCTGGGCCTGTCCCGCGGACGCCATCTACGTGGAGGGTGCGGACAACACCGACGAGGAGCGCTACTCGCCGGGTGAGCGGTACGGCCGCGTCTACCAGATCAACTACGCCCGCTGCATCCTGTGCGGCCTGTGCATCGAGGCGTGCCCCACGCGCGCGCTGACGATGACGAACGAGTTCGAGCTCGCCGACAGCAGCCGCGAGAACCTGATCTACACCAAGGAGCAGCTGCTCGCCGGGCTCGAGGAGGGCATGGTCGAATCGCCCCACTCGATCTTCCCCGGCACGGACGAGCAGGACTACTACCGGGGTCTGGTGACGGAGGCCGCGCCCGGCACGGTGCGTCAGGTCGCCGTCTCCAAGGGCGAGAAGCCCGAACCCGAGGGGGCGGAGGCATGAGCCAGCTCGCCGCCGCAGCCACTCTTGCTGCGGGCACCTCCACCGGTGAGGCCTTCCAGTTCTGGGTCCTCGGCACGGTCGCCGTCATCGGCGCCCTGTGCACGGTCCTGATGAAGAAGGCGGTGCACAGTGCGCTGTGCCTCGCCGGGACCATGATCATCCTGGCGATCTTCTACCTGGCCAACGGCGCGTACTTCCTGGGCGTCGTCCAGATCATCGTCTACACCGGCGCGATCATGATGCTGTTCCTCTTCGTGGTCATGCTCGTCGGCGTCACCGCGGCGGACTCCCTGAAGGAGACCATCAAGGGGCAGCGCTGGCTGGCCCTGCTGTGCGGACTCGGCTTCGGGATCCTGCTCCTCGCGGGCATCGGGAACGCCTCGCTCCACCAGTTCGTCGGGCTGGGCAAGGCGAACGCCGGGGGGAACGTGGAAGGGCTCGCCGCCCTCATCTTCACGAAGTACGTCTTCGCCTTCGAGATCACCGGCGCCCTGCTGATCACGGCCACCCTCGGAGCCATGGTGCTCACGCACCGCGAGCGCATCGAGCGGGCCAGGACGCAGCGGGAGCTGGCCGAGCAGCGTGTGCGCGAGGGCAAGCACCTGCCGCCGCTGCCCGCCCCGGGTGTCTACGCCCGGCACAACGCGGTCGACATCGCGGGCCTGCTCCCCGACGGCACCCCGTCGGAGCTCACGGTCATGCAGACGCTGCGCGAGCGCGGTCAGATCCGCGACGTGTCGGACGAGGCGCTCGGTGACCTGAAGGCCCTGGAGCAGCGCTCGGCCGAGCGCCTTGAGCGGACCGAGGAGGCGTCGAAGTGAACCCGGTCAACTACCTGTATCTCGCCGCCCTGTTGTTCACGATCGGCGCCACCGGCGTGCTCATCAGGCGGAACGCGATCGTTCTGTTCATGTGCGTCGAGCTGATGCTCAACGCGTGCAACCTCGCGTTCGTCGCGTTCTCCCGGATGCACGGCAATCTCGACGGCCAGATCATCGCCTTCTTCACGATGGTCGTCGCCGCCGCGGAGGTCGTGGTCGGGCTCGCGATCATCGTGTCGCTGTTCCGTTCCCGCCACTCGGCCTCGGTCGACGACGCCAGCCTGATGAAGCTGTAAGGGGTCGCTGCACAGTGGAAAACCTGATTGCGCTGCTGGTAGCGGCGCCACTGCTCGGAGCGGCCGTACTGCTGTGCGGCGGACGGCGGTTGGACCGTGTGGGCCATCTGCTCGGCACGCTGCTCTCGGCCGCCTCCTTCGTCATCGGCGTCCTCCTCTTCACCGACATGCTCGGCAAGAGCGCCGACGACCGCACCTTCACCCAGCACCTGTTCAGCTGGATCCCGGTCGAGGGCTTCCAGGCGGACGTCGCCTTCCAGCTGGACCAGCTGTCGATGACGTTCGTGCTCCTGATCTCCGGTGTGGGCACGCTGATCCACATCTACTCGATCGGGTACATGGAGCACGACGAGCGGCGCCGCCGCTTCTTCGGCTACCTGAACCTGTTCCTCGCGGCGATGCTCCTCCTGGTCCTCGCCGACAACTACCTGCTCCTGTACGTCGGCTGGGAGGGCGTGGGCCTCGCCTCGTACCTCCTGATCGGCTTCTGGCAGCACAAGCCCAGCGCGGCCACCGCGGCGAAGAAGGCCTTCCTGGTCAACCGTGTCGGCGACATGGGCCTGTCGATCGCCATCATGCTGATGTTCACGACGTTCGGGACGTTCGCCTTCGCGCCGGTCCTGAAGGCGGCGGAGGAGCACCGGGGCGGCGGCGCGACGCTGACGGGCATCGCCCTGATGCTGCTGCTCGCCGCGTGCGGCAAGTCCGCCCAGGTGCCGCTGCAGTCCTGGCTCGGTGACGCGATGGAGGGCCCGACCCCGGTCTCGGCCCTCATCCACGCCGCGACCATGGTGACCGCCGGTGTCTATCTGATCGTCCGTTCCGGCGCGGTGTTCAACGCCTCGCCGGACGCGCAGCTCGTCGTCGTCATCGTCGGTTCGGTCACGCTCCTGTTCGGTGCGATCGTCGGTTGCGCGAAGGACGACATCAAGAAGGCGCTGGCCGGCTCGACGATGTCGCAGATCGGCTACATGGTGCTGGCCGCGGGCCTCGGCCCCATCGGCTACGTCTTCGCGATCATGCACCTGGTGACGCACGGCTTCTTCAAGGCGGGCCTCTTCCTCGGCGCCGGTTCGGTCATGCACGGCATGAACGACGAGGTGGACATGAGGAAGTACGGCGCCCTGAGGAAGTACATGCCGGTCACGTTCGTCACGTTCGGGCTCGGCTATCTCGCGATCATCGGCTTCCCCGGTCTGTCCGGCTTCTTCTCCAAGGACAAGATCATCGAGGCGGCGTTCGCGAAGGGCGGCACGGAGGGCTGGATCCTCGGCTCGGTGGCGCTGCTCGGCGCGGCCATCACCGCGTACTACATGACGCGCGTGATGATCATGACGTTCTTCGGTGAGAAGCGCTGGCAGCCGGATGCGGAGGGCCACGAGCCGCACCCGCACGAGTCGCCGAAGTCCATGACCATCCCGATGATCGTGCTCGCGTTCGGATCCGTCTTCGCGGGTGGCTTCTTCAGCATCGGCGACCGCTTCCTGCACTGGCTTGAGCCGGTCACCGAGCACAGCCACGGGGACGCGCCGATCAGCGCCACGACCGTCACCGCGGCCACCATGGTGGTCCTGGTGATCGGCGTGGTCGTGGCCTACCTCCAGTACGGCCGCCGCCCGGTCCCCGTCGTCGCCCCGCGCGGCTCGCTGCTCACCCGGGCCGCCCGCCGTGACCTGCTCCAGGACGACTTCAACCACGTGGTCCTGGTCCGCGGCGGCGAGCACCTCACCCGCTCCCTGGTCTACGTCGACCACACCCTGGTCGACGGCGTGGTCAACGGGACGGCGGCCTCGGTCGGCGGGCTCTCCGGCCGGCTGCGCAAGCTCCAGAACGGCTACGCCCGCTCGTACGCCGTCTCGATGTTCGGCGGTGCGGCACTCATCGTCGCCGCGACCCTGCTGATGAGGGCGGTCTGATAGCAATGTCCTTTCCTCTGCTGACAGCGACGGCGGTGCTCCCCGCCGTGGGAGCCATCGCCACGGCTGCCGTCCCGGCCGCGCGGCGCACGGCGGCGAAGTGGCTCGCGCTGCTCGTCTCGGTCGCCACGCTCGTGCTGGCCGCGGTCGTGCTCGTGCGCTTCGAGCCCGGCGGCGACCGCTACCAGCTCACCGAATCGCACTCCTGGATCAAGGACTTCGGGGTGCGGTACGAGCTGGGCGTGGACGGCATCGCGGTGGCGCTCATCGCGCTCACCGCCCTCCTGATCCCGTTCGTGATCCTCGCGGGCTGGCACGACGCCGACCCGCAGGAGACGGGGAGTTCGAGGTGGCGGCCGACGCAGGGCTTCTTCGCCCTGATCCTCGGCGTCGAGGCGATGGTGATCATCTCCTTCGAGGCCACCGACGTCTTCCTCTTCTACATCTTCTTCGAAGCCATGCTCATCCCGATGTACTTCCTCATCGGCGGCTTCGGGGACCGCGCCCACTCGGGCAGCGACGAGAACGCGGCGGCCCAACGCTCCTACGCCGCCGTGAAGTTCCTCCTCTACAACCTCGTCGGCGGCCTCATCATGCTGGCGGCCGTGATCGGTCTCTACGTGGTGGCGGGGAACTTCTCGCTCCAGGAGATCGCGGCCGCGCGGGCGAACGGTTCGCTGCACATGGCGACCAGCACCGAGCGCTGGCTCTTCCTCGGCTTCTTCTTCGCCTTCGCGGTGAAGGCGCCGCTGTGGCCGCTGCACACCTGGCTGCCGAACGCGATGGGGGAGGCCACCGCCCCGGTCGCCGTCCTGATCACGGCGGTGGTCGACAAGGTCGGCACGTTCGCGATGCTCCGCTTCTGCCTCCAGCTCTTCCCGGAGGCCTCGAAGTGGGCGACGCCGGTCATCCTCGTACTGGCCCTCATCAGCATCGTCTACGGCGCCCTGCTCGCGGTCGGCCAGCGGGACATCAAGCGCCTGGTGGCGTACGCGTCGATCTCGCACTTCGGGTTCATCGTCCTCGGCATCTTCGCGATGACGAGCCAGGGCCAGTCGGGCGCGACGCTCTACATGGTCAACCACGGGATCTCGACGGCCGCCCTGATGCTGGTGGCGGGCTTTCTGATCTCGCGCCGCGGCTCGCGCCTGATCGCGGACTACGGAGGCGTGCAGAAGGTCGCCCCGGTGCTCGCCGGCACGTTCCTGATCGGCGGCCTCGCGACCCTCTCGCTGCCGGGCCTCGCGCCCTTCGTGAGTGAGTTCCTGGTCCTGGTCGGCACGTTCTCGCGGTACCCGGTGATCGGGATCATCGCGACCTTCGGCATCGTGCTCGCCGCGCTCTACACGCTCGTCCTCTACCAGCGGACGATGACGGGCCCGGTGAAGCCGGAGGTCTCGGCCCTGCCGGACCTGCGGGTGCGTGAACTCGCGGTGGTCGTCCCGCTGATCGCCGCGCTGATCTTCCTGGGCGTCTACCCGAAGCCGGTCACCGACCTGGTGAACCCGGCGGTCAAGCAGACCCTGTCCGACGTACACAAGAAGGACCCGAAGCCAGCGGTGGAGGCGGCCAAGTGAGCGCAGCAGCCGTCCACAGCCTGTGGACAACGGCGGCCACGTCGCCGCTCAAGGAACAAATCTCGAAGATCGACGCGCCGAAGATCGAATACGGCCAATTGTCGCCCACCCTGATCGTCATCGGTGCGGCGGTCCTCGGGGTCCTTGTCGAGGCGTTCGTGCCGCGCAAGTCCCGCTACTACGTCCAGGTGTTCCTCGCCGTCGTCGCCCTGGCCGCCGCGTTCGCCGCGGTGGTCGGGCTCGCGGCCGGCGGGTACGGCACCACGAAGGCGCACATCGCGGCCATGGGCGCGATCGCCGTCGACGGCCCGGCCCTGTTCCTCCAGGGCGTGATCCTGCTGACCGGCCTCGTCGCGATCTTCACCTTCGCCGAGCGCCGCCTGGACCCGGAGGCACACGGCAACCGCGTCGACTCGTTCGCCGCGCAGGCCTCGTCCGTGCCCGGCAGCGACAGCGAGAAGGCCGCTGTGAAGGCCGGGTTCACCACCACCGAGGTGTTCCCGCTCGCGCTCTTCGCGATCGGCGGCATGCTGGTCTTCCCCTCGGCGAACGACCTGCTGACGCTGTTCATCGCCCTGGAAGTCTTCTCCCTGCCGCTCTACCTCCTGTGCGCCGTGGCCCGCCGCAAGCGGCTCATGTCGCAGGAGGCGGCGGTCAAGTACTTCCTCCTCGGAGCCTTCGCCTCGGCGTTCACCCTGTTCGGCATCGCCCTCCTTTACGGGTACGCGGGCTCGGTGTCGTACGCGACGATCGCCGACGTCGTCGACGGATCGATCCAGAACATCGACCCGGCGCTCGCCGACACCATGGGGAACGACGCGCTGCTGCTCATCGGCGTCGCCATGGTCGTCATGGGCCTGCTGTTCAAGGTCGGCGCGGTGCCGTTCCACATGTGGACCCCGGACGTCTACCAGGGCGCGCCCACGCCGGTCACGGGCTTCATGGCGGCCGCCACGAAGGTCGCCGCCTTCGGTGCTCTCCTGCGGCTCCTGTACGTCGTCCTGCCCGGCCTGCGCTGGGACTGGCGGCCGGTCATGTGGGCCATCGCGATCATCACGATGCTGGGCGGCGCGATCGTCGCGATCACCCAGACCGACATCAAGCGGCTCCTCGCGTACTCGTCGATCGCGCACGCCGGATTCATCCTCGCCGGTGTCATCGCCACGACGCCCGACGGCATCTCGGCCGTGCTCTTCTATCTGGGCGCGTACTCGTTCGTGACCGTCGGCGCGTTCGCCGTGGTGACGCTGGTCAGGGACGCGGGCGGCGAGGCCACGCACCTGTCGAAGTGGGCGGGGCTCGGGCGCCGCTCGCCACTGGTCGCGGCCGTCTTCGCGGTGTTCCTGCTCGCCTTCGCCGGCATCCCGCTGACCTCGGGCTTCGCCGGAAAGTTCGCCGTGTTCAAGGCGGCGGCGGAGGGTGGCGCCGGCGCGCTCGTCGTGGTCGGTGTGATCTCGTCGGCCATCGCGGCGTTCTTCTACATCCGTGTGATCGTGCTCATGTTCTTCAGCGAGCCGAAGGCGGACGGCCCGACGGTCGCCGTGCCCTCGCCGCTCACCATGACCACGATCGCGGTGGGTGTGGCGGTCACGGTGGTGCTGGGCCTCGCGCCGCAGTACTTCCTGGACCTGGCGAACCAGGCGAGCGTGTTCGTGCGGTAACCGCGCCACGTACGGTCGTCACCGCCCGGTGCCCCCGCGAGGGGGCGCCGGGCGGAGGCGTTCCGGGCCGCCGTGGGCGAAGCCTCCCCGGACCCCCGGCCGGGAGGCAAGTTCGCCCCCAGCCTGTGGATAACTTTTCGGGCTGTCGGTGCGGAGCCCTATCGTGGCAGCAGTGGTCGAACCACGGAGTATGGACGTACGGGGGACAGGGCGATGAATGGGATCGGTGGCATGAGCGAGGTGACGGAGCCCGGCGTGGCGACGGCGATGCGCGGCGGCGCGCTGGAGACGCTGCACCGCGTCTTCGGATATGACGCGTTCCGCGGTGAGCAGGAAGCGATCATCGACCACGTCGTGGACGGCGGGGACGCCGTCGTCCTGATGCCGACCGGCGGCGGAAAGTCCCTGTGCTACCAGATCCCGGCCCTGGTCAGAGCGGGTACGGGAGTCGTGATCTCCCCCCTCATCGCCCTCATGCAGGACCAGGTGGACGCGCTGCGCGCGCTCGGCGTCCGCGCCGGCTTCATGAACTCGACGCAGGACTTCGACGAGCGGCGCACCGTCGAGGCCGAGTTCCTCGCGGGCGAGCTGGACGTCATCTACCTGGCGCCGGAGCGGCTGCGCCTCGACTCCACGCTCGACCTGCTCTCCCGCGGCAGGATCTCCGTCTTCGCGATCGACGAGGCGCACTGTGTGGCGCAGTGGGGGCACGACTTCCGCCCGGACTACCTGGCCCTGTCCGTCCTCGGCCGGCGCTGGCCGGACGTGCCGCGCATCGCGCTCACGGCGACCGCGACGCACGCCACGCACCAGGAGATCACCCAGCGTCTGGGCATGCCGGACGCAAAGCACTTCGTGGCGAGCTTCGACCGGCCCAACATCCAGTACCGGATCGTGCCGAAGGCCGACCCGAAGAAGCAGCTCCTCACCTTCCTCAAGCAGGAGCACGAGGGCGACGCGGGCATCGTGTACTGCCTGTCGCGCAAGTCGGTGGAGGCGACCGCCGAGTTCCTCAGCCGGAACGGCATCGAGGCGGTCCCGTACCACGCGGGTCTCGACGCGGGCACCCGCGCGGCGCACCAGTCCCGCTTCCTGCGCGAGGAGGGCCTGGTCGTCTGCGCGACCATCGCGTTCGGCATGGGTATCGACAAGCCCGACGTCCGGTTCGTCGCACATCTCGATCTCCCGAAGTCCGTCGAGGGCTACTACCAGGAGACGGGCCGCGCCGGACGTGACGGGCTCGCGTCCACGGCCTGGATGGCGTACGGGCTGCAGGACGTCGTCCAGCAGCGGAAGCTGATCAATATGGGGGAGGGGGACGAGGCGTTCCGGCGCCGGGCGGGGTCCCACCTCGACGCGATGCTGGCGCTGTGCGAGACGGCGCAGTGCCGCAGGTCCCAGCTGCTCATGTACTTCGGGCAGGAGCCGCAGACGGCCAGTTGCGGCAACTGCGACACGTGCCTCTCGCCGCCGGAGACCTGGGACGGCACCGTCGCCGCGCAGAAGATCCTTTCCACGGTGGTGCGCCTCGACCGGGAGCGCAGGCAGAAGTTCGGCGCGGGCCAGGTCATCGACATCCTGATGGGCCGGCGCACGGCCAAGGTCATCCAGTTCGACCACGACCAGCTCTCCGTCTTCGGCATCGGCGAGGACCTGAGCGAGGCCGAATGGCGCGGCGTGGTGCGGCAGTTGCTGGCGCAGGGGCTCATCGCGGTCGAGGGTGAGTACGGGACGCTGGTGCTCACCGAGGACAGCGGGAGCGTCCTCGGGCGGCAGCGGGAGGTGCGGCTGCGCAAGGAGGCGCCGCGGCCCGCCACGTCCCGCTCGGCCTCGCGCGACCGCAAGGCGAAGTCGCCCGCGGCGGACCTGCCGGAGCAGCTGCTGCCCGTCTTCGAGGCGCTGCGCGCGTGGCGCGGCGCGCAGGCGAAGGAGAACGGGGTCCCGGCGTACGTCATCTTCCACGACGCGACGCTCAAGGAGATCGCCCTCCAGCACCCCACGTCCATCGGCCAGTTGGGCACGATCGGCGGCGTCGGCGAGAAGAAGCTGGCGACATGGGGCGAGGGTGTCCTCGAGGTCCTGGCGGGCCTGGACGGCGCCGGTTCCGCCGGCCCGTCGCCGACCGGCGGCGCCGCCACGGAGGCGGCGGCGCCGGAGGAGCACTGGCCGGAGCACGAGCCGGAGCCGGAACCCGACGACATCGACTGGTGACGAGGGCGGCGCCGCCCTCAGGCCACTGACGGTGCCGTCCTCAGGCCACTGACGGTGCCGTCCTCAGGCCACTGACGGTGCCGTCCTCAGGCCACTGACGGTGCCGTCCTCAGGCCACTGATGGTGCCGTCCCCAGGCCTCTCACACCGCGGCGCCCGCCACGATCCGCCCCGTCACCTCGCCGAGGCCCACGCGGGTGTTGTTCGGGCCGGGGGCCCATGCCGTCATCGTGACCACGTCGTCGTTCTCGAGGAACGTCCGCTTGCCGTCGGGAAGTTCGATGGGGTCGCGGCCGTTCCAGGTGATCTCGATGAGGGAGCCGCGCGCGTTCTCCGAGGCGCCGCTGATCGTGCCGGAGCCGTACAGGTCGCCCGTGCGCAGGGAGGCGCCGGCCACCGTCATATGAGCCAGCATCTGCGCCGCCGTCCAGTAGAGGGAGGCGGAGGAGGTCTCGGAGATGACATGGCCGTTGAGGGTGACGGTGATGTGCAGGTCGTAGCCGCCGGGCTCGTCCGCGATGCCGTCGGCGGAGGGCGCCGAGTCGTCCAGGTACGGCAGCAGCGGGTATGTGCGCTCCGGGGGCGCCACGCGCGCCTCGTCCAGCGCGTCCAGCGGGGTGATCCAGGCCGAGACCGACGTGGCGAACGACTTGCCGAGGTGCGGGCCGAGCGGCACGGTCTCCCAGGACTGGATGTCGCGCGCCGACCAGTCGTTGAGGAGGCAGAGCCCGAACACGTGGTCGCGGTACGCGGACAGCGGCACCGGAGTGCCCTGTGCGGACGGCGTCCCGACGACGAAGCCGAGCTCCGTCTCGATGTCGAGTCGCACCGAGGGGCCGAAGACGGGCGCCGGGTCGGCCGGGGGCTTCCGCTGGCCCGAGGGGCGGACCACGTCCGTGCCCGAGACCACGACCGTCCCGGCACGGCCGTGATAACCCACCGGCAGATGCTTCCAGTTGGGCTTCAGCGGCTCCTCGTCCGGGCGGAACATGCGGCCCAGGTTCCGGGCGTGGTTCTCGGAGGCGTAGAAGTCGACGTAGTCCGCGACCTCGAAGGGGAGGTGCAGGGTGACCTCGCTGAGGGGGTGCAGCAGGGGCCGTACGGTCTCGCGGTGGGCCGGGACCGTGACCCAGGCGGTGAGCGCGCGGCGCACGTCCGACCAGGCGGTGCGGCCCGCCGCCATGAGCGGGTTCAGGGTGGGACGGGCGAGCAGGGAGACGTAGGGCGAGCCGAGCGCTGCCGCCGCGGCGCCCGCGTCCAGCACGTACGAGCCGAGGCGCACGCCGACCCGGCGCGCTTCCACGGCGTCCCCCGGCAGGGAGAACACTCCGTACGGGAGGTTGTGCGGTCCGAAGGGGTCGCCTTCGGGGAGGTCGAGGGGGGTGAGCGGGGTCTGCTCGGACATGCGTACCTGCCTCGCTTTCCAAATGGGTGTGCCACACGTTACGTGGGAGCGCCGCGTTGGGGCAGTGTCTAAAGAGTTCGCAATGTCCGGATAAGCCTTGCTGGAGTGGTCAATTCCGGCTTAGCGTCCTATCGGGGGACGCGGGCGGGGTGGGTCCGGGTCCGAAGGGGGACAGGACACGTGGGGGGACCCGTGGCCAGGAGCGCCAGCAGCGTGCCGTTCGAAGTCGACCGCGACGTGCCGGGCCTGATCGTGAAGTTCGGCGACTATCCGCTGCACCACGGAGGAGTGGGAGCGATCCGCAGCCTCGGGCGCCTCGGCGTGCCCATGTACGCGATCACGGAGGACCGTTACACGCCCGCGGCGTCCTCGCGCTATCTGCGCCGGGCCTTTCCCTGGCGGACCACCGGGGCCGAGGAGCCGGAGCGGCTCGTCGCGGGCATGCTGCGCGTCGCGCGCCGGATCGGCAGGCCGACGGTCCTGATCCCGACCGACGAGGAGGCGGCCGTCCTCATCGCGGAGCACCAGCAGGAGCTGGCCGACGGCGGGAAGTTCCTGTTCCCGCGCGTCGAGCGGGACCTGCCACGCCGGCTCGCCAGCAAGCAGGGGCTGCACGAACTGTGTGTGGAGCACGGTGTCACGTCGCCGGCGGCGGCGTTCCCCGAGTCGTACGCCGACATCGAGGAGTTCGCCGCGTCGGCCCGCTTCCCGGTGGTCGCCAAGAACCGTGAGGCGTTCACCCGCCGCAAACAGCCCGCGGTGAACGGGACGACGAGGATCGCGACCCCCGAGGGCCTGATCGAACTCGCCCGCGACTGGGGCGAGCCGCCCGGCGTGATCCTCCAGGAGTATCTGCCGAGGGAGCAGGCCGAGGACTGGATCGTGCACGCGTACTTCGACGCGGACTCGACACCGCTGGCCCTCTTCACCGGCGTCAAGGTGCGCTCCTGGCCGCCGCACGCGGGCATGACGGCGAACGCGTACGTCGTCGACAACCCGGAACTCGCGGACCTCGCCGCGCGTTTCATCAAACAGATCGGCTTCACCGGCGTCATCGACCTGGACCTGCGCTTCGACCGGCGCGACGGCCAGTACAAGCTCCTCGACTTCAATCCGCGCATGGGCGCCCAGTTCCGGCTCTTCGAGAGCGAGTCCGGGATCGACGTCGTCCGTGCCATGCATCTCGACCTGACCGGCCGCGCCGTCCCGGAGGGGGAACAGCGAGCGGGCCACCGGTACGTGGTGGAGAACATCGACTTACCCGCCCTCATCGCCTACCGCCGCAGCGGTTACACGACCCCGCACGCACCGGCCCGCGCCACGGGCACGGAGCTCGCGTGGCTCGCCACCGACGACCTGCGGCCCCTGTTCACGATGCTCGCCCGCTTCGTGGGCCCGGGAGCCCGCCACCTCCATCAGCTGTGGCGGACCAACCGCCGCGGCAGCGGCACGACGAAGGCCAAGGCCAAGGCCAGGACCATGCCATAGCCATAGCCATAGCCATAGCCATAGCCATAGCCATAGCCAGAGAAAGAGCCAGCGACAGAGATCAAATAGCGCACCAGCAAGACGAGTTACGGGCACGCGAGCACCAAGTGCCGCCGCGAAGTAGGAAGCACATGTTCTTCCCTGGGGAGGGGACTTCGTGATTCATCCGGTAGCTGTCATCGGAGCGGGCCCGTACGGCCTGTCGACCGCCGCCCATCTGCGGGCGCGCGGCATTCCGGTACGCGTCTTCGGCGACCCCATGGTGAGCTGGCGCTCGCACATGCCCGCGGGCATGCTCCTGAAGTCCGTGCCGTCCGCCTCCAACATCGACGCCCCGCAGCGCGGCCACGACCTCGTCGACTACTGCGACGCCGCCGGGATCCCGCGCCTGGTGACGGACGAGGACATCGTCCCCGTCGAGACGTTCGTCGCCTACGGGGACTGGTTCCAGCAGAAGCTCGTGCCCGACCTGGAGCGGGTCAGGGTCGTGTCGGTCGACCGGCGCGGACACGAGAACTTCGAGGTCAAGCTGGACTCCGGGGAGCAGTTCACGGCCCGTGCGGTCGTCGTCGCCACCGGCCTTTCGGGCCTCGACCACCTGCCGCGCGAGCTCGCCGCGGCGGCGCCCGACGGGCCCGCCCCCACAGGTCCCGTCTCCCACAGCTCGCAGCACCATGACCTGTCCCGGTTCTCCGGCAGGGAACTCATCGTGGTCGGCGCCGGACAGTCCGCCCTGGAGACCGCCGCGCTCGCCGCGGAGGCCGGGGCGAGCGTACGGATCGTGGCGCGCGGCAAGGGTTCCGTGCGGTTCGGCGCGCCGCCGTGGGGCCAGCCGAAGCTGCGCCCCGAGACACCGTTCGGCCGGGCCTGGTCGCTGTACGCGCTGACGTACTACCCCCACCCGTACCGCCATCTCCCGCCGCAGGCACGGCACTTCCTCGTCCGACGGGTGCTCGGGCCGCTCGGGGCGTGGTGGCTGCGCGAGCGGTTCGAGGACAAGGTGCGGGTGCGCGAGGTGGAGAGCATCGTGGGGTCAGCCGCGGCGGACGGGGGCGCGCGGCTCACCGTGCGGGCGCCCGGCGGGCGCCACGAGGAGCTGACCGCGGACCATGTCATCGCCGCGACGGGCTACCGCGTCGACCTCGCCGCGATGGACTTCCTCGGCGACGGCCTGCGGACCCGGACGGCCGCCAGCCGGGGCACCCCCAGGCTGGGCGCCGGCTATGTGTCCTCGGTGCCGGGGCTCTACTTCACGGGCATGCTGGGCGGGTCGTCGTTCGGGCCGGTGATGCGGTTCGTGTGCGGCACCGAGTTCGCCTCGCCGCGGCTGGCGAAGCACCTCGCGGAGGCCCACGCGTGAGGCGCCCCGCGCAAGGGTGAGTGAGCGGGGCGACGGACGGGGCAACGGAGGGGTGACCGGGCGGAGTGACCCGGCGGAGCGGTCCGTATTCTCTCGATCATGCCCGCTCCGTTGCGCTCCGCCCCGTTCGAACTCATCGCCACAGACCTGGACGGGACGCTGCTGCGCGGCGACGACACGGTCTCCGACCGGACGCGTGGTGCCCTCGCGGCCGCGGCTGCCGCGGGGGCCCGCCATCTTGTGGTGACGGGACGGCCCGCGCCGCGCGTGCGGCCGCTGCTCGACGAGCTCGGCGGCACCGGGCTCGCGGTCTGCGCCCAGGGCGCCCAGCTGTACGACGCGGCGACGGACCGCATCGTGTGGTCCCTGACGCTCGACCGTGACCTCGCCGAACAGGCCCTCGGCAAGATCGAGGCCGAGGTGGGCCAGGTCGACGCGGCGGTCGACCAGGACGGTTCGGACGGCCTGACACTCATCGAGCCCGGCTATGTGATGCCGCATCCCACGCTTCCCGCCGTGCGCGTCGAGCGCCGCGAGGAGCTGTGGGCCGAGCCCATCAGCAAGGTGCTGCTCCGTCATCCCCGGCTGAGCGACGACGAGTTGGCGACGGCGGCGCGGACGGTCGTCGGCGACCTGGCGACGGTCACCATGTCGGGGCCCGGCACCGTGGAGCTCCAGCCGTGCGGCGTCACCAAGGCGACGGGGCTCGCGCTGGCCGCCGAGCGGCTCGGTCTGACACCGGAGCGCACGGTGGCCTTCGGCGACATGCCGAACGACCTGCCGATGTTCGCGTGGGCCGGCCACGGCGTCGCGATGGCCAACGCCCACGCCGAACTCAAGGCGGTGGCCGACGAGGTGACGCTGTCGAACGAGGAGGACGGTGTCGCCGTGATCCTCGAACGCCACTTCGCGCGACGCTAGCCACGCGCCCCGCCGGCCCGGCCGCGCCCCGCTGCCTCACCCCGCCGTGCGCGGAATCCGCTGCTCCCACGTCCGGTGGAAGACCACCTCGCCGCCGTCCCGGCACACCACCTCGTTGCTGGTGATGAAGTCCGTCGCGTCGCAGGCGATCTCGGAGCGGGTCTTGATCGTCACGTCCCACGCCAGCTCGGGCCGGTGCAGGCGGATCGACCAGTCGGAGCGGGTGCGCGCGCTCAGCGGGTCCGACTCCTGGATGACGTAGGTCTCCACGGCGTCCTCGGTGAATTCGAGGCCGTCGGGGTAGACCCGGGTGCCGCCGTAGCGCGGGTCGACCTCGAGACGCCATTCCCCCTTGGCGACGTCGCGGACGCAGAGCCGCTCGGGGCGCTGTTCGTCCAGGGTGGCCGGATGGACGACGCCCATCGGCTCGGACTGTTCGGGCCGCTCGAAGCCGATGTCGGCGCCGTTCTCGGCGTCGACCATCCTGACCGGCAGTTCGAGGGCGCTGCCCGCCGGGTCGAGGGTGAAGCCGGCCTCGGATCCGGGCTGCGGCCAGATCCACGGCCAGTACGCGGAGGACACCGCGAGGCGGATGCGGTGCCCGGCAGGGAAGGTGTGGCCGATCCCGTTCAGCTCGAAGGAGACCTCGTCCGTGGTGCCGGGGGGCCAGGTGGCGGCCTTGTCGCGGCCCTCGCGCGAGGAGAGGTTCAGGACGCCGCGCGTGACGAGCGTCGAGGAGCCGTCCGGTGCCACGTCGCACACCCGGACGGCGACCTGCCCGCGCGGTACCTCGCTGGTGATCCGCAGCGTCACCTGCGGCCGGCCGAGGACCTGCAGGTCCGAGGGCACCTCGAACTCGAAGCACGCCGACTTCGCGTCCTCGTCCCGCTGGTCCGGCGGCAGGTCCGCGTCGTTCCCGAAGGGGAAGAAGCGGCCCGCGTCCAGCCCCGTCTGCTGGGGCGACTTCACGATCACGGGCGGGCCCTGAAGGGCGTACGCGAGGGGCGCGACGTTCGGGGACGGCCAGGCGGGGTCGCCGACCCAGTGGCCCGGCAGTGTCGGGTAGACGGTGGCGGGCGGGTGCGAGTCGCTGATCCAGGAGCGGAGTTTGGGCTCGGCCATGACGCCGTTGTCCACGCCCTTGAGGTGGTGGTCCCACCAGCGGAGGGTCTCCTGGAGGAAGCCGATCGCGGGGCCCGGCGGCAGGCCGCGGTCCGGGTACTGGTGCGACCAGGGGCCGATGATCCCGCGTACCTGCTGGTCGGGCAGGTGCTCGACCAGGCGCAGGACGGTGTCGCGGTACGGGTCGTGCCAGCCGCCCACCGCGAGGACGGCCGCCCGCACGGCGGTGTAGTCCTCGCAGACGCTGCCGTGCTGCCAGTACGCGTCGCGTGTCTGGTGGCCGAGCCAGGTGTGGATGAACGGGTCGACCGCTTCGAGGCGCTTCAGCCACATCGCGCGCCAGCCGTCGCCGACGAACTGCGGGTCGGGCGGTCGCGACACGAAGGCGAGCATGGTCGCCGCCCACGCGTGCATGTCCACGGCGAGGACGGAACCTCCCATGTAGTGCACGTCGTTGTCATAGCGGTCGTCCGTCGAGCAGACCGTGACGACCGCCTTGAGCGGTTCGGGCGCGAGGGCCGCGATCTGGAGGGAGTTGAAGCCGCCCCAGGAGATGCCGAACATGCCGACCTTGCCGCTGCACCAGGGTTGTGCGGCCAGCCAGTTGACGACGGCGACCCCGTCCGCGAGCTCCGTCGTGTCGTACTCGTCGCCGGGCAGGCCGTCCGAGTTGCCGTGCCCGCGCACGTCGACGCGTACGGAGGCGTAGCCGTGGCCCGCGTACCAGGGGTGCCGCTGCCAGTCGCGCGGCGCCGTCCAGTCGCTGAGGCGGTACGGGAGGTATTCGAGGATGGCGGGCACCGGCTCGTCGGTCACCGGACGCCAGATGCGGGCGAACAGCGTGGTGCCGTCCGGCAGGGGTACGCGAACGTCCTCGCGGGTCGTCTCGTAGGGGAAGGAGGTGCGGATGGTGATGGCCGGGGTTTCTGACATGGGAGTCACCTCAGTGGACGGGGTGCATGGTCCTGCGCAGCCACGGCGCGAGCGCGACCACGACCAGGCCGATGGCGACGGCGATGGCGCCGTTGACGCCGAAGTACACGGGATTGGAGACCTCGCCGTAGAGCTTCACGGTCTGTGCCTGAATGCCGTTGGCGAGGGCGAGCGACAGGAACCAGAGCGACATGGTCTGGCTGGAGAAGGCCTTCGGGGCGAGCTTCGTCGTCGCCGACATGCCGGAGGTCTCCAGGAGGATGTCGCCGAGACCGAGCAGCAGATACGAGCCGACGATCCACCAGGCGGCCATCTTGTACGTGTCCCCGCTGTGGCCCGAGGTGGGGATGACCATGAGCAGGAACGACAGACCGCCCAGGATCACACCGAAAGCGATCTTGTTGGAGGCGTGTGGCTGGCGCGGCCCCATGCGGGCCCACAGACCGGCCACCACGGGGGCGAGCGCCACTTCGAAGGCGCCGAGCGCGGACGCGTACCAGCTGGCGGGGAAGTGGAAGCCGAGGATCTCGGTCCTGGCGTTCGTCGAGGCCAGCAGGATCATCGTCGAGTACGCCTGGAACAGGATGAAGTTGAAGACCACGGAGGCCAGGAAGAGCACGACGTACGGCTTGAGCCTGCCGCGCTCCTCGGAGGTCACGCGGGGGCTGCGGAACATCACCGCGAAGTACACGACCGGCGCGATCACCGAGATGATGGTGAGGACGTCCACGAAGCGGTCCATCGTCAGCCAGCCGGCCCACACGAGGACCACGGCGAGCACAGCGACGGCGATCGCGCCCGCGATCATCAGCCGGACCGCGCGCCGCATCCCCTCGGGCGGCAGGGCGTACTCGGCGGCGTGTTTGCGTCCGGCCAGGTGACGCCGCCCGGCGACGTACTGGATGAGACCGAACGTCATGCCGATCGCGGCGGCCGAGAAGCCCCAGTGCCAGCCCTTGTGGTCGCCGAGCCAGCCGGTGATCAACGGGCCCGCGAAGGCGCCGATGTTGATGCCCATGTAGTACAGCGCGAAGCCGGCGTCGCGGCGCTCGTCGTCGGTGCGGTAGAGCTTGCCGACCATGGTGGCGACATTGGGTTTGACCAGGCCGGTTCCCGCGCTGATCAGGCCGAGGCCGACCCAGGTCATGGCCGCCGTCGGCACCGCCATGGCGTAGTGGCCGCAGGCGATCAGGATGCCGCCGTACAGGACCGCGCGGTACGAGCCGAGGATCCGGTCGGCGAGCCAGCCGCCCCCCACCGAGACGAGATAGACGAGCGTTCCGTACGCTGCCGATACGGACGCCGCCGTTCCCGCGGACATGCCCAGGCCACCGTGTGCCACCGTGTCCGCGAAGTAGAGGACGAGGATGGCCTGCATGCCGAGGAACGAGAAACGCTCCCAGACCTCGAGGCCCGACAGCGTGAGCAGGCCGCGCGGCTGGCCGAAGAACGCGTGGTCGTCGCCCGGCGGCGGCTGGTCGCTCGCCGGTTCGTTCGGCTCGGCTTCGGCCGTGGTGCGGGACAAAGGGGAGACTCCCGGTCTACTCGGTCGTATGAGCTGATCAAGAACATACCGGGGGTGTTCGTGGGTCGCTCGGCCTGGTCTGTGCGGGCAGGCCCCCACTGTGATCGAAACGCGACCGGATACGCTGACTTGAGTGATGGCAGCGACACATCGACAAACCGTGTCATCGACCAAATGATCGACCGAGTTCGCCATGTGATCGTCAGCAGACAGGAGAACCTCTCGTGACCGTCGTCGGGACTTTCGGTCTTAGCGTGCGGGACCAGGCTCTCGAAGCCGATGTCCAGGCCGGGTTGGCGGCTGTCGAGGAGGGTCTGCTCGAGGCAACGAAGAGCGAGGTCCCCTTCATCACGGAGGCCGCGCAGCATCTCGTGCGCGCGGGCGGCAAGCGCTTCAGGCCCCTCCTCGCGATGCTCGCCGCGCAGTTCGGCGACCCGTACGCGCCGGGTGTCGTGCCCGCCGCCGTCGTCGTCGAGCTGACGCATCTCGCGACGCTCTACCACGACGACGTGATGGACGAGGCCGACGTGCGCCGCGGCGTCGACAGCGCCAACACCCGCTGGGGCAACTCCGTCGCGGTCCTGACCGGCGACTTCCTCTTCTCGCGCGCCTCCCACATGCTGGCCGACCTCGGGCCCGAGGCCGTCCGCATCCAGGCGGAGGCCTTCGAGCGCCTCGTCACCGGGCAGATCCTGGAGACGGCCGGCCCGCGCGACGGCCGCGACCCGGTCGACCACTACCTCGACGTCCTCGGCGGCAAGACCGGCTCGCTGATCGCCGTGGCCGTGCGGTTCGGCGCGATGATGGCGGGTGCCGACGAGCGCATCGTGGACGTCCTCGCGCAGTACGGCGAGCGGCTCGGCGTCGCCTTCCAGCTCGCCGACGACGTCCTCGACATCGCCTCCGACTCGCACGAGTCCGGCAAGACCCCCGGCACCGACCTGCGCGAGGGCATCCCCACGCTGCCGGTGCTACGTCTGCGCGAGCGCGCCGAGCAGCTCGGCCTGCCCGAGGACCGCGCCCTGTGCGAGCTCCTCGACTCCGACCTGACGGACGACGCGCGCCACGCCGAGGCGCTCGAGCGGCTGCGCGTCCACCCGTCCCTGGAGCAGGCCCGCAGGGACACCGTGCGGTACGCGGAGGAGGCGCGGGCGACCCTCGCGCCGCTGCCCGAGTGCGACGCGAAGGCGGCCCTTCTGGAGCTGTGCGACGCGGTGGTGCACCGGGCGGGCTGACGCCCTCCCGTCCTGTCGAGCCGCCACGCGCGGGTCGACGGGGTCAGCAGCCGTCGCTGCTCGACCCCGAGCCGCCCTGCGCCCTGGCGCCGGTGGGTGTCACCGCGAACCATGTGCCGTCCACGCCCTGCCCGTGCACCTTGCTTCACTCTCCGGCACCGCCGACACCCCGCGCCTGAACACCGTCGTCGGCGTCTCCCCTACGGGATGGGGGAGGCGCCGCCCTCCCGTGTCATACCGCGGGAGTACGCGGAGTTGATCCTGGGGTCTGACGCTTACGCCCGGCCGATTTGGTCAGATTGACACCACCACTCCTGACCAGTTCGGGTGAGAATGGCGGCTTGGGGTGGACAGACGAGCAAGGACGGTAGGCCGCCGCCCAACACGGAGGTAGGGCAACAACATGGCACCGTACGAATCCGAAAGCGCCGGTCGTCGCAAGGCGACCCGCTATGTGGTCCCGGTCGCGGTGGTGGGGGTGGCCGCGGCGACGATCGGGCTCGTCCCCGCGCTGGCCGACTCCGGCAATCCCGACCTGCCTAAGATCAGCGCACAGCAGCTCATCGAGAAGATCGCCAAGTCGGACGTGCAGCAGATGTCCGGCACGGTGAAGATCTCCACGGATCTCGGACTCCCGTCCCTGGGCGGTATGGCGGGCGGCTTCACCCCGGGCGCCGGCGGCTCCTCGGACGGCAAGGCGGGCTCCTCCGCCGACCCGCAGTCCAAGCTGATGGAGCTGGCCGGCGGCACGCACACGCTGCGTATCGCGACGGACGGCCCCGACCGGCACAAGCTCTCCGTCCTGGACGACGCCGCCGAGTACAGCGTCATCCACAACGGCGACGAGGTCTGGGCCTACGACAGCGCGTCGAACGAGGCGTACCACGCCAAGGACGCCGCTGGCGCAGGTGACCGGGCCGAGAAGCACGGCAAGGGCGAGACACCGAAGGGTGTCCCGGCCACGCCGAAGGAGCTCGCGGACGAGGTCCTGAAGGCGTCCGGCAAGACGACGTCCATCTCTGTGGAAGGCACCTCGCAGGTCGCGGGGCGTGACGCGTACAAGCTGCTCGTCAAGCCGAAGCAGGCCGGTTCGACGGTCGGCGGGATCACCATCTCGGTGGACGCGAAGACCGGTGTGCCGCTGAAGTTCACGCTGACGCCCGCGGGCGGCGGCAAGGCGGTCGTGGACGCGGGATTCACCAAGGTGGACTTCGCCAAGCCGGCCGCTTCCACGTTCGACTTCACCCCGCCGAAGGGCACCAAGGTCACCGAGGGCGACGACCTCAAGGCGCGGGACAAGTCCCACGCACCGAAGGACATGCCCAAGGACCTGCCCAAGGACATGCCGAAGGGGCTGAGGAACGCCCAGGGCGGCGGCATGAAGGACCTGAAGGTCATCGGTGAGGGCTGGACGTCCATCGCCGAGCTGAAGCTGCCCGGCGGGCAGGGCCTGCCGACGGGCGGCTCGGCCTCGGGCGACGTCCCGCCGGAGGCGCAGAAGTTCATGGACGCGCTCGGCGACCATGTGACGGGCAAGTTCGGCTCGGGCACGGTCTTCTCGACCCGCCTGGTCAACGCGCTCGTCACGGACGACGGCAAGGTCTACGCGGGCGCGGTCACCAAGGACGCGCTCGTGAAGGCGGCGAACGCGGCGCAGTAGCCGTACGCGGCACGAGAGTTGGCAGGCAGGAGTGGAGGCGCCGGTCCCGGTGCCTCCACTCCTGCACTCCACCGGGGACCGACGGACACGACGGGAGCGAGATGGCGGCGAGCACTGCCGGGGAATCCGTGATCGAGACGCGGGCCCTCACCAAGCGCTACGGCGGCGACCAGTTGGCGGTCGACGGCCTCGACCTCACCGTCCCCGCCGGCAGCGTCTTCGGCTTCCTCGGGCCGAACGGCTCGGGCAAGACCACCACCATCCGCATGCTGATGGGTCTGATCGAGCCGACGTCCGGCGCGGCCAGTGTCCTCGGCCTCCCCATGCCCCGCGCCACGCGCACGGTCCTCCCGCACGTCGGCGCGCTCATCGAGGGCCCCGCCCTGTACGGGTTCCTGTCCGGCCGGGACAACCTCATCCGGTACGACTCCGCGGACCCGGCCGCCGACCCCCGCACCCGCCGCGCCCGCGTCGCCACCGCGCTCGACCGGGTGGGCCTGACGGCCGCCGCGGGCAAGAAGGCGAAGGCGTACTCGCTCGGCATGAAGCAGCGCCTCGGGCTCGCGGCCGCGCTGCTCCAGCCCCGCAGACTCCTCGTGCTCGACGAGCCGACGAACGGCCTGGACCCGCAGGGCATGCGCGAAATCCGTTCCCTGGTGCGGGAGCTGGCGTCGGACGGCACGACGGTCTTCCTCTCCTCGCACCTCCTCGACGAGATCGAGCAGGTCTGCACGCACGCGGCCGTGATGGCGCGGGGCCGGCTCATCACGCAGGGTCCGGTCGCCGAGCTGGCGGCGGGCGCCCGAGGCCGTCTCGTGGTCACGACCCCCGACCCGGGGGACGCGGCGCGTGTCCTGAAGGAGCGCGGCATCGCGGACCTGACGGTGACGGACGACCAGGTGACGGGCGAGCCGCCCGGTCCGGGCGCCGACCTCGCCGAGCTGAACGCCGCGCTGGTCACCGCGGGCGTCCGTGTCCGCGGCTTCGGACTCGAACGGGCCTCGCTGGAGGACGCGTTCGTGGCCCTGACGGGAGAGGGATTCGATGTCGCAGGGTGAGGCCACGGCCGCCGGTACCACCGCCACCGTCGTGACGGACGCGTCGCCCGCGCGGAAGAGGATCTGGACGCTCGGCCTGTTCCGCAGCGAGCTGGTCACCACGTTCCGGCGCTGGCGCACGCTCGCCCTGCTCGCCGTCCTGGCCGGGGTGCCCATCCTCGTCGGGATCGCCGTGAAGGTCGAGACGAGCGGGGGTTCACCGGCCGCGGGCGGCGGCGGGGGAGGACCCGCGTTCATCGCGCAGATCACCAACAACGGCCTGTTCCTGGTCTTCACGTCGCTCGCCGCGACGCTCCCGTTCTTCCTGCCGATGGCCGTCGGGGTGATAGCGGGCGACGCGATCGCCGGCGAGGCGAACGCGGGGACGCTGCGCTATCTGCTCGTCGCCCCCGCGGGCCGCACCCGGCTGCTGCTCACCAAGTACGCGACGACGATGACGTTCTGCCTGGTCGCGACGTTGGTCGTGGCGGTGACGGCGCTCGCCACGGGCGCCCTTCTCTTCCCGCTCGGCGATCTCGTCACGATCTCCGGCACCCGGATCGGCTTCGGTGAGGGACTCGTACGGGCCCTGCTGATCGCCCTCGTCGTGGCCGCGTCACTCGTCGGCATCGCCGCGCTCGGACTGTTCGTCTCGACCCTCACCAACAGCGGGATCGCGGCGATGGCGACGACGGTGGGCCTGCTCATCACCGTCCAGATCCTCGACCAGATCCCCCAGCTGCACGCGATCCAGCCGTACCTGTTCTCGCACCACTGGCTGTCCTTCGCCGACCTGATGCGCGAGCCGGTCTACTGGGACGACCTGCTCAAGAACCTGGGCCTCCAGGGCCTGTACGCGGCCGTGTTCGGTTCGGCGGCGTGGGCGCGCTTCACGGCGAAGGACATCACGGCGTGACCGACTGCCGCGCTACCGCACCTCGTACGGGAAGCGGGCGATCTCCGGATGCCGTTCGGGCGCGAAGAACGTCTTGGCGCGCAGCAGCGCCTCCTCGTCCTTGAGCACGTCACCGGGCTTGCTGCCGTTGCCGAGCAGGACGCCGCCGAAGCGCATGCCCATGTACGCGGCCGAGTTGCGCAGCGTGCCGACCAGCGGGTCCGCGACGACCTGCTCCTCGTGGGCGAGCGCCGTCACGCCCCACAGGGTGCGGCCTTCGAGGGTCGCCTTGAAGTCGATGCCGGGGGTGCGCAGCCAGCCCGACCAGTAGTCGAGGTAGCGCTTGGTGGGGGCCGAGAGGGAGTACCAGTACAGCGGCGACGCGATGACGATGTCGGTGGCTTCGAGGGTCGCGTCCAGGAGCAGCGCCGTGTTGTCGCCGGTGGGCCGGGTGTGGTCGCTGTCGTGGCGCAGGTCCTCGAAGTCGGGCAGGGGGTGCGCGGTGAGGTCGATCCAGCGCTGCCCGACCTCGGGGGAGAGCTGCTCGGCGGCCTTGCGGGCCAGGATCTCGGTGTTGCCTTCGCCGCGGCTGCTGCCGAGCAGAAAGAGGAACGTGCGGGACATGGGGCACTCCGGGGTCGGTTGGTCGCGCCGATTACCTGCACGTGCAGTTTATGTACACGCAAGTAATTCCGTCCAGGGGGTTCGCCCGGACCCGGGGGTCACGGAGCGCTCGCGCCGGCCGCCGCTCCGGCCGCCTCCTCCTCCGCCCGGGTGTCGTACGCGGCGCGGGCCGCGGCGATCTCGCCCTGGTGACGCTCGGTCCAGGTCACCAGGGACCGGATCGTCTCGTGCAGCGTGCCGCCGAGTGCCGTCAGCTCGTACTCGACCCGGGGCGGCACCACCGGGTGCACCGTCCGCTTCACCAGGCCGTCCCGCTCCAGTTGCCGCAGCGTGACCGTCAGCATCCGCTGGCTGATCCCGTCGATCTCGCGGCGCAGTTGGGTGAAACGCAGCCGGCGGTGTTCGAGGAGCGCGATGACGAGCAGGGACCACTTGTCGGCGACCCGGTCGAGGATCTGGCGCACCTCGCAGCCCTCGCGGGTGTCCCACTGGAAGGGGTCCGGGTCGCCGTGGTCGGCGCCGGGGACGGTGCTCGCGCAGTTACTCGGTGACTTAGAAGTGCCTTCTTCCATGCCCGTCGATGCTGCCGCAGGATCGGGGTGGTTACAAGAGGGAACCGACCCTCCGTCACGTAACCGCCTTCCCTTTCAAGCGACTTGAGGAGCCGACCCGTCATGGGCACTCGCGCCTGGGCACTGCTGCTGGTCCTCTGCGGAACGATCTTTCTGGAGGGCATCGACGTCGCCATGCTCGCCGTCGCGATCCCCTCGATCCGGTCCGACCTGGGCCTCGGCACCGACACGGCCGCGTGGGTCATGAGCGCGTACGTCCTCGGCTACGCCGGATTCACGCTGCTCGGCGGGCGGGCGGCCGATCTGCTCGGGCGGCGCCGGATGTTCCTGTTCTGGCTGGCCGTCTTCCTGGCCTTCTCCGGGCTCGGCGGCTTCGCGACCGAGGGGTGGATGCTGATCGTCGCGCGCTTCGTCACCGGCGTCTCCGCCGCGTTCATGACGCCGGCCGCGCTGTCGCTCATCACCACCTCGTACGCCGAGGGGCCGCAGCGCAACAAGGCGCTCCTCGTCTTCGCCGGAACGGCCGCGGGCGGCTTCTCCCTCGGGCTCGTCATCGGCGGGCTGCTGACCGAGCTCGGCTGGCGGTGGGTGTTCTTCGCGCCCGTGCTGCTCGCCGGGGCGATCCTGGCCGCCGCGGTGCGGCTGATCCCCGCGCAGGCCGCGCCCGAGCGGCGGGGCGGCGGGTTCGACGTGGCCGGAGCGGCCGCGGCCGCGGGCGCCATGCTCCTCGTCGCCTACGGCGTCGTGCGGCTCGAACACGGGCTCGCGGGCTGGCCGCTGACGGCCGCCGCCGTCGCCCTGGGACTCGCGCTCGTGGGTGTCTTCGTGGCCGTGGAGCGGCGCAGCGCGGCGCCCCTCGTGCGGCTCGGCATCTTCCGTACGGGGACGGTGGTCCGCGCCGACCTGGGGGCGCTGCTGTTCGTCGGCGCGTTCTTCGGGTTCCAGTTCGTGCTGACCCTGTACCTCCAGGAGCTGCGCGGCTGGTCGTCCCTGCAGACGGCGATCGCGCTCGTCGTGATGGGCTGCGACGCGGTCCTCGCGCCGACGCTCACCCCGCGCCTGGTCGAGCGCTTCGGCAACGCGCGCGTCGTCCTCGGCGGCTTCCTGCTCGCGATCCTCGCGTACGGGCTGTTCCTGCCGGTCGGCATGGACTGGACGTACGCCGCCATGTTCCCGACCCTGATCATCGCCGGGACCGCGTTCGCGCTCGCCTACGGTCCGCTGACCATCGCGGCGACGGGCGGGGTCGCGGAGGAGGAGCAGGGGCTCGCGGGCGGGCTGCTCCACACGTCGACACAGTTCGGTTCGGCGCTCGGCATCTCGGCGGTGACCGCGGTGTACGGGCTCGCCTCCGAGGGGGCCGGCGCGGCGGACACGCTCTCCGCCTTCCGCGCGGCCCTCGTGGTGCCGGTGGTGATGGTGACGCTGGGCGCGCTCGTGGCGGCGCGCGGGATCAGGCGGCCGGCTCGCGCCGCGGGTCCGTCTGCGGCTGGGGCCGGGTCTCGGAATTCATCGTCGACTCCGGCACCGTCTCCGGAGCCGTCGCCCGCGCCTCCTGCTCGGCAAGCGCGATCCGCCCCCGCCGGGCCGCCCGCAGCGCGTCCCACGTCAGGAGCGTGAGCGCCACCCACACGAGAGCGAAGCCCGCCCAGCGTTCGGCGGGCATCGCCTCGTGGAAGTACAGGATGCCGAGCAGGAACTGGAAGACCGGCGCCAGGTACTGGAGCAGCCCCAGCGTCGACAGCGGTACGCGGATGGCGGCGGCGCCGAAGCAGACCAGGGGGATCGCGGTGACCAGGCCCGTCGCCGCGAGCAGCGTGGCGTGGCCCGCGCCGTCGCCGAAAGTGGACTCGCCCTGCGCGCCGAGCCACAGCAGATAGGCGAGCGCCGGCACGAACTGGATCGCGGTCTCGGCGGCGAGGGACTCCAGGCCGCCGAGGTTGACCTTCTTCTTCACCAGGCCGTACGTGGCGAAGGAGAAGGCGAGGCAGAGGGAGATCCAGGGCGGCTGCCCGTATCCGAAGGCGAGGACGAGGACCGCGGCGAGGCCTACGCCGACCGCCGCCCACTGCGCGGGCCGCAGCCGCTCGCCCAGGAGGAGGACGCCCATGGCGATGGTGACCAGCGGATTGATGAAGTAGCCGAGCGAGGCCTCGACGACATGGCCCGCGTTCACGGCCCAGATGTAGACGCCCCAGTTGACCGTGATGACGGCCGCGGCGACGGTGACGAGCGCCAGCCGGCGCGGGTTGCGCAGCAGCTCACCGGCCCAGGCCCAGCGGCGTACGAAGAGCAGGGCGACGCCGACCACGGCCAGCGACCACACCATGCGGTGGGCGAGGATCTCGCCGGCGCCGGCGGGCTTGAGCAGGGGCCAGAACAGGGGCACCAGGCCCCACATTCCATAGGCCGCGATGCCGTTCAACAGTCCTGTGCGCTGTTCGCTTCTCGACTGCCCAGCCTCCACGGCCCCTCCTCCACACGCGCGGACGCCCCGTGGCGGCCACCCATGAAGGTAGCGCCGCGGGGCACCAGCTGTCATGTCCGTATCTCTATACGGTCATGACAGGACATCCGTGCAGGTGGGGGACCACCAAGTTGCTAGGCGAGCGCGGCCTTGATCGCGTCCGCGAGCGGGGTGGTGGGGCGGCCGGTCAGCCGGGAGAGGCCGCCGCCGGTGGCGGCGAGCAGGCCCTGCTCGATGGCGGTGTCGACGCCGACGAAGATGTCGGCGACGGGCGCGGGCAGTCCGGCGCCGAGCAGGATCTCCCGGTTCTGCTCGGGCGTGACGGAGTTGTACGTGATCGTCCGGCCGGTCTGCTTCGACAGCTCGGCGGCGTACTCCGCGAAGGACCAGGCGACGTCGCCGCTCAGCTCGTACGCCTGGTTCTCGTGGCCCTCGCCGGTGAGGACGGCCACCGCCGCGGCGGCGTAGTCGGCGCGGGAGGCGGAGGCGACGCGGCCCTCGCCCGCGGAGGCGGTGACGGCGCCGTGCTCCAGGACCGGGGCGAGGTTCCCGGTGTAGTTCTCGTGGTACCAGCCGTTGCGCAGGAACGTGTACGGCAGACCGGAGTCGAGGATCGCCTGCTCGGTCACCTTGTGCTCGGCCGCCAGATCGAAGTCGGCCTTGGGTCCGCCGAGGACACCCGTGTACGCCAGCAGCGCGACGCCCGCGCCCTTCGCGGCGTCGATCACGGCCTGGTGCTGCGCCACGCGCTGCCCGACCTCGCTGCCCGAGATCAGCAGGACCCTGTCCCCGGCGGCGAAGGCCCCGGTCAGCGTCTCGGGCGCGCTGTAGTCGGCGATCCGCAGCTCGACGCCGCGGGCGGCGAGGGCGGCGGCCTTCTCCTCGTCGCGGACGACGGCGGCGATGCGCTCCGCCGGGACGCCGCCGGCGAGGAGGCCGTCGATGACGAGACGGCCGAGGTGTCCGGTGGCTCCGGTGACGACGATGCTCATGTCTGGAATCTCCTCTTAGGGGGTTATCTGGCCTTAGGGGCCTATCTGGCACCGAGCCTACGGGTAGCGCTAACTATTGGAAAGTACCCACTTTGAAGTAAGGTACTTGCATGGCAGTAAGCAAGGGGAGTTCCGGCGGCGAGGACATGTGTCCGTACCGCCTCGTGCTCGAACACGTCACCAGCCGCTGGGGCGTCCTCGTCCTGATCGCCCTTGAGGAGCGCTCGTACCGCTTCAGTGAACTGCGCCGGGAGATCGGCCGCGTCAGCGAGAAGATGCTCACGCAGACACTCCAGACCCTGGAACGCGACGGCATGGTGCACCGCGACGCGAAGCCGGTCATCCCGCCGCGCGTGGACTACTCGCTCACCGACCTCGGCCGCGAGGCGGCGGAACAGGTCCGCACGCTGGCGACCTGGACGGAACGCCGCATGGAAGCGGTGACGCAGGCGCGCAGCGCATACGACGAGACCCGCGCCCCGTAAGGGGACGCGGGTCTGTCCGGGTGCGGGGGCGACTAGCCGACGACGGTCCAGGTGTCGCCGCCGGCGAGCAGTGCGGCCAGGTCGCCCTTTCCGTTCTGTTCGATGGCTTCGTCGAGCTGGTCGGACATCTGGACGTCGTAGACGGGCCGCTCGGTGGAGCGGAAGACGCCGATGGGTGTGTGGTGCAGGGTGTGGGGGTCGGCCAGGCGGGACAGGGCGAACGCGGTGGTGGGCGAGGCCGCGTGTGCGTCGTGGACGAGGATCTGTGACTGGTTGTCCTCGTTCACGTCGACGACCTCCAGGTCACCGGTCAGCGGGTCCCGCACGACGCCCTTGGCGAGGTCGGTGCCGAAGCGGATCGGCTGCCCGTGTTCGAGGCGGATGACCGCCTCCTCGGCCTGCTGCTTGTCCTTGAGGACTTCGAAGGCGCCGTCGTTGAAGATGTTGCAGTTCTGGTAGATCTCCACCAGCGCCGTGCCGGGATGGGCTGCCGCCTGGCGCAGGACGTCGGTGAGGTGTCTGCGGTCGGAGTCGACGGTGCGGGCCACGAAGGAGGCCTCCGCGCCGAGTGCGAGGGACACCGGGTTGAAGGGGGCGTCGAGGGAGCCCATCGGCGTCGACTTGGTGATCTTGCCGACCTCGGAGGTGGGCGAGTACTGGCCCTTGGTGAGCCCGTAGATCCGGTTGTTGAACAGGAGGATCTTCAGGTTCACGTTGCGGCGCAGGGCGTGGATGAGGTGGTTGCCGCCGATGGACAGGGCGTCGCCGTCACCGGTGACCACCCACACCGACAGGTCCCGGCGGCTGGAGGCCAGGCCGGTCGCGATGGCCGGGGCACGGCCGTGGATGGAGTGCATCCCGTAGGTGTTCATGTAGTACGGGAAGCGGGACGAGCAGCCGATGCCCGAGACGAAGACGATGTTCTCCTTCGCCAGCCCCAGCTCCGGCATGAAGCCCTGCATGGCGGCCAGGATCGCGTAGTCACCGCAGCCCGGGCACCAGCGCACCTCCTGATCGGACTTGAAGTCCTTCATGGACTGCTCGGCCTCGGCCTTGGGTACCAGCGAGAGCGCCTCGAACGTGCCCGTGCCCTTGGTGCCGGTGTCAGCCATGGATGGCCTCCTCGAGAGCCGTGGCGAGCTGCTCAGCCTTGAACGGCATGCCGTTGACCTGGTTGTAGGAGCGGGCGTCCACCAGATATGTGGCCCGGATCAAGGTGGCGAGCTGACCGAGGTTCATCTCCGGGACCACCACCTTGTCGTAGCGGCTCAGGACCTCGCCCAGATTGCCCGGGAACGGGTTCAGGTGCCGCAGGTGCGCCTGCGCGATACGCTCACCGGCCGCACGCAGCCGGCGCACGGCGGCGGTGATGGGTCCGTATGTCGACCCCCAGCCCAACACCAGGGTGCCGGCATCACCCGACACGTCGTCGACCTCGATGTCCGCCACCTCGATACCGTCGATCTTCGCCTGACGGGTACGGACCATGAACTCGTGGTTGGCCGGATCGTAGGAGATGTTGCCCGTGCCGTCCTGCTTCTCGATCCCGCCGATACGGTGCTCAAGGCCCGGCGTGCCCGGGATCGCCCACGGACGGGCCAGCGTCTTCGCATCACGCTTGTACGGCCAGAACACCTCCGTACCGTCCGCCTCCGTGTGATTCGGACCCGACGCGAACTGCGTACGCAGATCCGGGAGTTCATCGATCTCCGGGATCCGCCACGGCTCCGACCCGTTCGCCAGATAACCGTCCGACAGCAAGAACACCGGCGTGCGGTAGGTGACCGCGATCCGGGCCGCCTCGATCGCCGCGTCGAAACAGTCGGCCGGCGTCCGCGGCGCGACCACCGGAACCGGCGCCTCACCATTGCGCCCGTACATCGCCTGCAGCAGGTCCGCCTGCTCCGTCTTCGTCGGCAGACCCGTCGAGGGACCACCACGCTGGATGTCCACCACCAGCAACGGCAGTTCGAGGGAGACCGCGAGCCCGATCGTCTCGGACTTCAGCGCCACGCCCGGGCCCGACGTCGTCGTCACCGCCAAAGAACCACCGAACGCCGCGCCCAGCGCCGCACCGATCCCCGCGATCTCGTCCTCCGCCTGGAACGTACGCACACCGAAATTCTTGTGCTTCGACAACTCGTGCAGGATGTCCGACGCCGGAGTGATCGGATACGAGCCCAGATACAACGGCAGATCCGCCTGCCTCGACGCCGCGATCAGCCCGTAGGACAGGGCCAGGTTCCCCGAAATATTGCGGTACGTACCGGTCGGGAACGCGGACGCGGCCGGCGCGACCTCGTAGGAGACCGCGAAGTCCTCCGTCGTCTCACCGAAGTTCCAGCCCGCATGAAAAGCCGCGATGTTCGCCGCGGCGATCTGCGGCCTCTTCGCGAACTTCGACCTGAGGAACCTCTCCGTGCCCTCCGTCGGCCGGTGATACATCCACGACAGCAGCCCCAGCGCGAACATGTTCTTCGAACGGCCCGCGTCCTTGCGCGACAGCTCGAACTCCTTGAGCGCCTCCACCGTCAGCGTCGTCAAAGGCACCGGATGCACATGAAAGCCGTCCAGCGAACCGTCCTCCAGCGGCGACGTGTCGTAACCGACCTTGGCCATCGCCCGCTTGGTGAACTCGTCCGTGTTGACAATGATCTCCGCACCACGCGGCACATCCGCGATGTTCGCCTTCAACGCCGCCGGATTCATCGCCACCAGCACATTCGGCGCGTCACCCGGCGTGAGGATGTCATGGTCCGCGAAATGCAACTGGAACGAAGAAACGCCCGGCAGAGTCCCTGCGGGCGCCCGGATCTCGGCGGGAAAGTTCGGCAGCGTCGACAGATCATTCCCGAACGACGCAGTCTCCGAAGTGAACCGGTCACCCGTCAGCTGCATACCATCGCCCGAGTCACCCGCAAACCGGATGATCACCCGGTCCAGACGCCGTACGTCCTTGCCGTTCGCGTGTTTGCGCTGCTCTCCGACCACTGCGCCATCGGCCTGCTCGGCCGGGCTACTGACCTGGCTGGTCACTGAACTGGACCTCCCTCGAGGCGGCTCTGCGGGAGCGGCCGGCCGACCGGCCTCTCCATGGCCCACCCTACGTCGGTAAGGGTCGCCTTCCCTGGATGGTTCGCATGGTGGACGTGACAATGAGACACCCTGATGACCTTGTTTGTCACGATTTACCCACCCCCATGGCCCCCTGTTCGAAGACGCGCCCTCTCATCCTTTGGTTCTAGGGCCGGTTCAGGGCCGACCCGTGACCGACCCCGGAACCGGCCCCGGAACCGACCCTGGGGCCGGCTCTGAAGTCGGCCCTGAAGTCGGCCGGAGCGTCATGGAGCCCGCCGACCGATTCCCGCCATATCTGACAGGGTGTCAGGTCGTCACGAGTTCAGGTAGGTGAGCACCGCGAGAACACGCCGGTGATCCCCGTCACTCGGCGACAGTCCCAGCTTCAGGAAGATATTGCTGACGTGCTTCTCCACCGCGCCGTCGCTCACGACCAGTTGACGCGCGATCGCCGAGTTCGTCCGGCCCTCGGCCATCAGGCCGAGCACCTCGCGCTCACGCGGGGTCAGCCCCGCCAGCACGTCCTGCTTGCGGCTGCGCCCCAGGAGCTGGGCCACCACCTCGGGGTCGAGGGCCGTACCGCCCTGCGCCACCCGCACGACCGCGTCCACGAACTCGCGCACCTCGGCCACCCGGTCCTTGAGCAGATAGCCCACACCGTGGCTGGAACCGGCGAGCAGTTCGGTCGCGTACTGCTCCTCCACGTACTGCGAAAGGACCAGCACTCCGAGCCCCGGGTGCTGCTTGCGCAGCAGGACCGCGGCGCGCACGCCCTCGTCCGTGTGGGTCGGCGGCATCCGAACGTCGGCGACCACGACGTCCGGCAGCGTGTCCTGCGCGGCCAGGTCGGTGATGGTCTTGACCAGCGCGTCCCCGTCGCCCACGCCCGCCACCACATCGTGCCCGCGGTCGGTCAGCAACCGGGTCAGGCCCTCCCTGAGCAGCACTGAATCCTCGGCGATGACCACTCGCACTCTGTCCTCCACGTTTCTCGGCCCCCCACAGCCAGTCCCACCCGTTCAACAGTCACCAGCATCCCAGCATCCGGACGGTCCCGGGCCGTGGCGCCGGGATTGGCCGGGAAGAGGGAGGACACGCGTGTGCGGTGCACCCGGGAAGGGGTGCACCGCACACGCGGGAGCCGGTCGTCAGGCGCGCCGCCAGGGCAGTTCCGCCGTGACCCGGGTCGGGCCCGCCGTCGGCGAGTCCACCAGGAGGATCCCGTCGACGGCGTCGAGCCGCTCGGCGAGCCCGGCGAGGCCGGAGCCGGTGGAGGCGTCGGCGCCGCCCACGCCGTTGTCCGTCACCTGGAGCATCAGCCGGTTCTCGACCCGCCACACGTCGACCGTGGCGCGGGTCGCCCGGCTGTGCTTGCTGACGTTCTGCAGGAGCTCGCTGACCGTGAAGTAGGCGATGCCCTCGATGGCCGGCGCGGGCCGCGCGGGCAGATCGACCTCGACCTGCACCGGGACCGTGCAGCGGGAGGCCACGGAGGACAGGGCCGCGTCCAGGCCGCGGTCGGTCAGGATGGCCGGGTGGATGCCGCGGGCCAGATCGCGCAGCTCCTGGAGCGCCGTCTTCACCTCGCCGTGCGCCTCGTCCACCATGCGCGCCGCCTCCTGCGGGTCCTCCGTCAGCTTCTCCTTGGCGAGCCCCAGATCCATCGCGAGGTTGACCAGGCGGGCCTGTGCGCCGTCGTGCAGGTCGCGCTCGATGCGGCGCAGGTCGGCGGCGGCCGTGTCGACGACGACGCCGCGGTCCGACTCCAGCTCCACGACGCGCGTGGCGAGCCGCGACGGGCCGAGCAGACCGTTCACCAGCGCCCGGTCCACGGAGGCCAGCGCCCTGATGATCCACGGCGTCGCGAGCGTGATCAGCAGGCCGACCGCCGCGGTGACGGTGATCTCGAAGGGGTTGTCCAGGTAGATGTTGTGCGCGCCGTCGCCGTAGAGCTGGATCCCGCCCTGGCCGGCGTACATGGGGAAGACCCACTGCCACAGCGGATACGTGAGCAGGGACCAGCCCACCGTCCAGAAGACCAGCGCGACGTTGAACGCGAAGACCGCCCACGGGAAGTGCACGACCGTGTACAGCAGGTTGCGCCACGACTCGCCGCTCTTGAGGAGGGCGCCCATCCACGCCATCGGGCCGTGGGTGCGGGGCCGCAGCGGGCCCGGGGTGCCGACGTCGATGCCGAGGAGCGCGCGCGCCCTGGTCCGCTCCATCGCGGCGAACCCGCGCGCCCCGGCGAGGGCGCCGGCCAGCACCGGGATGCCGAGGAACGTGATCAGCAGCCCGGCGCCGAGCGACACCATCGTCACCGCGTACACGAACATGACGACGCTGAGCGGGAGGCTCAGGAGCAGATAGCCGAGCTCGCGGAACGTACGGGCCTCGAACGGCGCGCGCAGCCCGGCCGGGAGACGGCGGCGCCGTTCCACGGCCACCGCGTCGTCGCGGTAGCCGTGTCCGTGTCCGTGCTGCGTGGGCGTGATCATCGGTGGGGTCCGTCCGTTCTGCTCGTCCGCCTGGTACTTCCAGGGTCCTCGCGGCGGCGTCTCGCGGCCATGGAGCCGGTCGGCGTCTTGGACCGGGGGTTTTCCCTACCCCTCCGGCCACAGGCGTGCGCCTACGCGGGTGTGCGGTCGCGCCAGGGCAGCTCCGCGGTCACCGTCGTCGGACCGCCCTCCGGCGAGTCCACGACGAACAGGCCGTCCACCGCGCCGAGCCGGTCCGCCAGGCCCGACATGCCCGTGCCCTTGTCGAGGCTCGCGCCGCCGCGCCCGTCGTCCCGCACCTGGATCAGCAGCCGGTCCGCGGAGCGCCACACGTCGACCGACGCCGACCGCGCCCCGCTGTGCTTGCTGACGTTCTGCAGCAGCTCGGACACCGTGAAGTACGCGATGCCCTCGATCGCCGCGGCGGGCCGCTGAGGCAGGTCAGCCGTGACCTTCACCGGAACCGTGCAGCGCGAGGCCACCGAGGAGAGCGCCGCGTCCAGGCCGCGGTCGGTGAGGACCGCCGGATGGATGCCGCGGGCCAGATCGCGCAGCTCCTGAAGCGCCAGCTTCACCTCGCCGTGCGCCTCGTCGACCATGGCGGCAGCCGCGTCCGGGTCCTCGAGGAGCTTCTCCTTCGCGAGACCGAGGCCCATCGCGAGGTTGACCAGGCGGGCCTGTGCGCCGTCGTGCAGGTCGCGCTCGATGCGGCGCAGGTCGGCGGCGGCCGTGTCGACGACGACGCCGCGGTCCGACTCCAGCTCGGCGATCCGCCGCTCCAGCTCGTCCGACGGCGACAGGAGCGCCCGCGCCATCGCCCGGTCCGCGTTGGTCAGGCCCCGCACGATGAACGGGAGGACCGGCCACAGCACGAAGAGACCGGTCAGCGTGATGGCGAACGTGAGCACGCCCCACGGCAGCCGTATGAACTCGTAGAGCACCGCCCGCCAGCCCACCGGGTCCTTCAGGCCGGACCACAGCCGGCCGAAGAAGCCCTCGTCGCGCCTGCGCGGCAGCGGGCTCGGCTCCTCGATGCGCAGCCCGAGCAGCGCGCGGGCCCGCCCCCGCTCCGCCTTCCCGAGCTGACGCGCGCCGAGCAGACCGGCCGCGAGCACGGGCAGACCGATCACCGTCACGGCCAGGCCGACGCCGGTGGCCAGCATCGTCACGACATAGACGAAGCCGAGCACGGCGACCGGCAGATTGCTGAGGAGATAGGCGATCTCCTTCCAGGTGTGCCGGTCGAAGGCGAAGCGCGGGGCCGGCGGACGGTCCACGTCCGGCTCTGTGGTGACGATGCGAGCGGTCATATGCGACAGCGTGCCCGGCCGCGCGCCGGGGCGCCATGAGGCGGGCTGCCGGACCCGACGGGGGATAACCCCACCTCAACCCTGGACGCCTGCTTACCGTCTCTTTAACAGGCCCTAGACTCCCGTGCGTACAGATCGTCGAACACCACGGAGCGAGGGGCGGACGTGCCGGAACCGACCATGGTCGCCGCGGACTACTTCCAGACGTACTCCGTCGTCGGCGTGATCGCCGTCGTGGGCGTCCTGTTCGTGGCCGTCGCCTTCGGCGCGGGACGGCTGCTGCGGCCGGTCGTGCCGACCCCCGAGAAACTCCTGACGTACGAGTGCGGCGTCGACCCCGTCGGCGAAGGCTGGGCCCACACCCAGGTCCGCTACTACGTCTACGCGTTCCTCTACGTCATCTTCGCCGTCGACTCGATCTTCCTCTTCCCGTGGGCGACCGTCTTCGCCGATCCGCAGTTCGGCGCGGCGACGCTCGTGGAGATGTTCATCTTCCTCGGCTTCCTCGCCGTGGGCCTGCTGTACGCATACAAGAAGGGCGTCCTCACATGGACGTGACCCCCTCGGAGCCCGTGCTCCTGCCGGAGCCCGTCAGCCCGAAGAAGCTGGGTGTGCTGTCCCGCCTGGCCCCCGAGCCGATGAAGGTGGTCCTCAACTGGGGCCGCCGCTACTCGCTCTGGGTCTTCAACTTCGGCCTGGCCTGCTGCGCCATCGAGTTCATCGCGGCGTCCATGGCGCGGCACGACTTCATCCGCCTCGGCGTCATCCCCTTCGCGCCGGGCCCGCGCCAGGCCGACCTGATGGTCGTCTCCGGCACGGTCACGGACAAGATGGCCCCGGCCGTGAAGCGCCTGTACGAACAGATGCCCGAGCCCAAGTACGTCATCTCGTTCGGCGCCTGCTCCAACTGCGGCGGCCCGTACTGGGACTCGTACTCGGTCACCAAGGGCGTCGACCAGATCATCCCGGTCGATGTGTACGTGCCTGGGTGCCCGCCGCGGCCGGAGGCGCTGCTCCAGGGCATCCTCAAGCTTCAGGAGAAGATCGCGCGCGAGTCGCTCGGCGAGCGCTACGGCGCCGACGCGGCGGCGGGACGGCCGTCGGCTGCCGCCCTCAGCAGCGGCCTCGTGAAGCCGCCGGTCCCGGCGCGCGACGACTCCGGGGAGGGTGAGCGGTGACCGGCTGGCTGCCCCGACCCGTCGAGGAGCTCTTCGGCCCGGACGCCACGGCCGAGGAGTCGTACGAGGTCCTCACCGTCGATGTTCCGGCGGCCACGTGGATCGCCGCCCTCGAAACGGCCCGCACCACGCTGGGCTGCACCTACTTCGACTGGCTGAGCGCGGTCGACGAGCCCGGCACCGGTTTCCGCGTCTGCGCGCACGTCGTCGCCCTGTCTCCCGTACGCCGGCTGCTCCTGCGCACGACCGTGCCGCACGACGCCCCTGTCCTGGCCACCGCGGTCGACGTGTACGCGGGCGCGGGCTGGCACGAGCGCGAGACGCACGAGATGTTCGGCGTCCGCTTCGAGGGCCACCCGCACCTGGTGCCGCTCCTCCTCCCCGACGGCTTCGAGGGCCATCCCCTGCGCAAGGACTTCGTGCTCGCGGCGCGGGTCGTGAAGGCGTGGCCCGGCGCCAAGGAGCCGGGTGAGGCTGCGGCGGGAGCGGGGCACGGCGGGCCGAAGCGGCGGCAGATGCTGCCGCCGGGTGTTCCGGACCCGAACGAGTGGGGCCCGCTGAAGGGCCAGCTTCCGCCCGCTCCGGCCCGCCCGGCCCGTGGCGCGGGCCGCGCGGCGGGCGACCGTCCGGTGCGGCGGACGCGCACGGCGGGGGAGGGGTCGGCGAGTCAGGCCGCCCCGGCCGGCACGGACGCGGCGGCCGCCGCGCCGCCGAGGCGCTCACGGAGCGCGTCGCAGGGGTCGGCTTCGCAGACGCCGACAACGCCTGAGGCACCGGCAACAACTCCTGGGGCACCGGCAACTCCTGGGGCCCCTGCGGTGACTGAGAGCCCGGCGGGGCCCAGGACTTCCGCGGCGCCCGAGACTCCCGCGGCGCCGAAGCCGGACGCCGCGGGCAAGTCCGGTGCCACCGGTGACGCGCCCTGGCACCACGCCCGCCCGGCCTTCGACGAGCCGAAACCGGCCGCGCCGGAGGAGCCCACGCCGGAGACATCGGGTGCGCCGGATGCCTCGGCTTCCTCTGGAACCCCGGACGCGCCGGATGCTCCGGCTTCCCCCGGGAGTCAGGACGCGCCGGATGCTCCGGCTTCCTCCGAAGCCCCGGACGCCCCGGACGCCCCGGATGCTCCGGCTACGTCCGAAGCTCCGGAAGCCCCGGCTACCTCCGGAACCCCGGACGCACCCGAAGCCCCGGACGCTCCGGATGCTCCGGCTACGTCCGAAGCTCCGGAAGCCCCGGCTGCCTCCGGAACCCCGGACGCCCCGGAAGCCCCGGCTGCCTCCGGAACCCCGGACGCCCCGGAAGCCCCGGCTACCTGCGGAACCCCGGCTACCTCGGGAACCCCGGACGGCCCCGAAGCCCCGGACGCTCCGGATGCTCCGGCTACGTCCGAAGCTCCGGAAGCCCCGGCTACCTCCGGAACCTCGCACGCACCCGAAGGCCCGGCTACCTCCGAAACCCCGGACGCGGCCGAAGCCCCGGACACCACCCCCGAAGCCCCCGAAAATCCCGAAACCCCCTCAGGAGGAACGGAGTGAACGACGTTCTCGACGTCGCTCTGCGGCTCATCGTCGTCTTCGTCGCCTTCCTCGTCCTGCCCCTTGTCGTCGGTCAGACCGAGCACAAGGTGATGGCGCACATGCAGGGCCGCCTCGGCCCCATGTACGCGGGCGGCTTCCACGGGTGGGCCCAGCTCGTCGCCGACGGCGTGAAGTTCGCGCAGAAGGAAGACGTCGTCCCCGCCGACGCGGACCGCCGCATCTTCCAGCTCGCGCCCGCCGTCGCGCTCCTGCCGTACCTCCTCGTCCTGCTCGCCATCCCCATCGGCCCGAGCGAGGGTGCGGTCGGCCAGGTCGTCGACGCCGGCATCTTCTTCGTACTCGCCGTCATGGGCGTCGGAGTGCTCGGCTCGCTCATGGCGGGCTGGGCGTCGGCCAACAAGTTCTCCCTCCTGGGCGGCCTGCGCACCGCCGCGCAGCTCCTCGCCTACGAACTGCCGATGCTGCTCGCCGCCGCCTCGGTCGCGATGGCCGCCGGCACCGTCTCGCTGCCCGGCATCATCGACGCGTTCGAGTGGTGGTGGGTGCCGTGGCAGATCGTCGGCGCCCTCGTCTTCTTCGTGGCGGGCCTCGCCGAACTCCAGCGCCCGCCCTTCGACATGCCGGTCGCCGACTCCGAGATCATCTTCGGCGCGTACACCGAGTACACCGGCCTGCGCTTCGCCCTGTTCCTGCTCGCCGAGTACGCCGGGATCGTCGTCCTGTGCGGCCTCACCACCGTCCTGTTCCTGGGCGGCTGGCACGGGCCGTGGGGCGCCGACGGCCTCGGCTGGGTCTGGACGCTGCTGAAGGCGGCCGTCCTCGCGTTCATCGTGATCTGGCTGCGCGTCACCTACCCCCGTCTCCGCGAGGACCAGCTCCAGAAGCTCTCCTGGACCCTCCTCGTCCCCCTGGCACTCGCGCAGATCGCGCTCACCGGAATCGTGAAGGTGGCGATCAACCAGTGACCGAGTCACTCCCGCCCTCCCGTCCCCGCATCCCCGGCGCGGGTCTCGCCAAGGGCCTTGCCGTCACCCTCCGCACGATGACGCGCAAGACCGTCACCGAGCAGTACCCGGACGTCCAGCCCGAACTGCCGCCGCGCACCCGTGGTGTCATCGGCCTGTTCGAGGAGAACTGCACGGTCTGCATGCTGTGCGCCCGCGAGTGCCCCGACTGGTGCATCTACATCGACTCCCACAAGGAGACGGTGCCGGCCGCCGTCGAGGGCGGCCGCGAGCGCAGCCGCAACGTCCTCGACCGTTTCGCCATCGACTTCGCCCTGTGCATGTACTGCGGCATCTGCATCGAGGTGTGTCCCTTCGACGCGCTGTTCTGGTCCCCGGAGTTCGAGTACGCGGAGACGGACATCCACGAACTCACCCACGAACGCGACCGGCTCCGCGAGTGGATGTGGACGGTCCCGGCCCCGCCCGCGCTCGACCCGGCGGCCGAGGAACCCAAGGAACTCGCCGCCGCCCGCAAGGCCGCCGACAAGCTGGCCGCCGCGCAGGCCGCCGCCGCGGAAGAAGCCGTACCCGGCGAACCCACGCCCGGCGAACCCACACCCGGAGAGGAGGGACCCGCGTGACCCCCGTCGCAGCGGCCGCCACCGCGGCCACGCAGACCCACGGATTCCTCTCGCCGACAGGTGTCGAGATCGCGTTCCTCCTCGTCGGCCTGGTCACCTTCGGCGCCGCGATCGTCACCGTCACCACCAAGCAGCTGGTGCACGCGGCCCTGTGGCTGGTCGTCGCCCTCGGCGGCCTAGCCGTCGAGTACCTGCTGCTCACCGCCGAGTTCATCGCCTGGGTGCAGGTCCTCATCTACGTCGGATCCGTCGTCGTCCTCCTCCTGTTCGGACTGATGCTCACGAGGGCGCCCATCGGCCGCTCCCCGGACGCCGACTCGGGCAACCGGTGGGCCGCGCTGACGGTCGCCGTCGCCGCGGCCGCCGCCCTCGTCTGGGTCGTCGTGGACGCCTTCCGCACCACCTGGGTCGACCTCGACGGCGTGCCCCAGGGCAGCACCGCGGTGACCGGATCCATCCTCTTCCAGCACTGGGTGCTGCCCTTCGAGGCGCTCTCGGTCCTGCTGCTCGCGGCCCTCGTCGGCGCGATCGTCCTGTCCCGCAGGACCACCGGCGCACAGGACACGGACACCAAGGCGCAGGGCACGGACACCAAGGCCCGGGAGGGGAACCGCTGATGCATCTCGCCTATCCCGCCGTCCTCTCCGCCCTGCTCTTCTGCACGGGCCTGTACGGAGTGCTGGCCCGCCGCAACGCGATCCTGGTCCTGATGTCCGTCGAGCTGATGCTCAACGCCGTCAACCTCAACCTCGTCGCCTTCGACGTCTGGCTCAGCAAGGCGGCCCGCGACACCCTCCACTCCGGCCAGGCGCTGACGCTGTTCACCATCGCCATCGCCGCGGCCGAGATCGGCATCGGCCTCGCGATCGTGCTCGCCGTGTACCGCGGCCGCGGCACCTCCGACATCGACAAGCTCCGTGACACCGCCGAGTCCCCGGACGACGGCGGACCCGACGGTTCCGCGCCCGACGGCTCCGCACCGGACGCCGGCGCCGAGGCCGTCACGGACGAGAAGGCCGAGGCCACCGCGTGACCACCACGACCCTCGCCGTACTCGTCCCCGTCCTCCCGTTCCTCGCCGCCGCGGCCGGACTGCTCCTGGGCCGCACCGCGCCCGGCTTCGTACGGCCCCTCGCCGTGCTGCCGACCCTCGCGGCGCTCGCCCTCACCGTCCTCGTCGCCGTGCGCCAGGGCGGCGGCGCGAGCATCGACTCGGCCACCGAACTCACCCCGACGGGCTCGGTCCCCATCGAGCTCGCCCTGCACATCGACGGCTTCGCCGCGCTCGTCGCCGTCCTGGTCTGCGTCGTCGCGTCGTGCGTGCAGATCTACTCGACGGCCTACCTGCGCGACGACCCGCGCTACCCGTCGTACGCCGCGCTCGTCTCCCTCTTCACCTCCGCGATGCTTCTCGTCGTCTACTCGGGCGACCTGATGGTGCTGCTCGTCGGCTGGGAAGTCATGGGCATCTGCTCGTACTTCCTCGTCGGCCACTACTGGGAGACACCGCAGGCGCGCGCCGCGTCCCTCAAGGCCTTCCTGGTCACCAAGCTCGGCGACGTCCCCTTCCTGATCGGCCTGTTCGCGCTCGCCGTGGACGCCGGGTCCTTCCGCATCACGACGGTCCTCGGTGCCGTCGCGAGCGGCGGCCTCGACCACCCCACGCTGATCGCGCTGCTGCTCCTCGCGGGAGTGGCGGGCAAGTCCGCGCAGTTCCCGCTGCACACCTGGCTGCCCGACGCGATGGCCGGCCCCACGCCGGTCTCCGCGCTGATCCACGCCGCGACGATGGTCGCCGCCGGTGTCTACTTCGTCGCCCGGCTCCTCCCCGTCTTCGCCGCCTCCGGCGCCGCCCTGGTCGTCCTCGCCGTCATGGCCGCCGTCACGATGACCGGCTCGGCGCTCGCCGCCCTCGCGCAGGACGACATCAAGCGCGTCCTCGCGTACTCGACGATCGGCCAGCTCGGCTACATGACCGGCGCCCTCGCCGTCGGCGACCGCGGCGCCGCCGTCTTCCACCTCCTGTCGCACGGCGCCTTCAAGGCGCTGCTGTTCCTCGGGGCGGGCGTGGTCATCCACGCCGCCGGCACCAACTCGCTCGCCGCCATGTCCCGTATGAAGGGCCTGCGCGACCGCGTCCCCGACGCCTACTGGACGATGACCGTGGCGCTCCTCGCGCTCGCCGCGATCCCGCCGTTCAGCGGCTTCTTCTCCAAGGAGGCCGTCCTCGGCTCCGCCGAGCACGTGGCCACCGGCCACGCCGAGGCGATCCCGTCCTCGGCGGGCTGGATCGTCCTCGTGTCCGGCCTTCTCACGGCTCTGCTCACCGCCGCGTACGCCACGCGCCTGTGGCTCCTGGCCTTCCGGGGCCACGGCGCCGAGGCCCCGGACCACGGCAAGCAGCCCTTCGTGATGAACGCCGTCCTGTGGGTCCTGGCGATCCCCTCGCTCGCCTTCGGTCTCACCGTCGGTGTCGTGCCCGACTGGTTCGACGGCCGTTCGCTGACCCCGACGCTCACCACCTCCGTCCTCGGCACGGGCGTCGCCCTCGTCGGCGGGCTCGTCACCTACGCGGCCTGGCGCCACACCACGGCCCTCGCCGCGGGCGCCCCGCTCGGCGCCGTGGCCGCCCACCCCGACGCGGACGGCGGCGTCGTCGAGGCCGAGGCCATCGCGACCCACGCGGCCGCGTACGGGGACATCGCCTACGCCCCCGATCCGGCGGACCCGGGCCGTCTCCTGCTCGGCCCGCTGCACCGCCACGCGGCCACCGGCTTCCACCTGGACGCCGTCTACGCGGCCCTGTTCGTCCGGCCGGTCATGGCCGCGGCCTCATTGGTCCGCTTCCTCGACCACGAGGTCGTCGAGACCTATGTGCGCGGCGCCGGCGCCGTACCCAACTGGCTGGGCCGGGCCGTCCGCCGTGCCCAGACCGGCAACGTGCAGACCTATCTCAGCGCCCTGCTCGCAGGGACCGTCGTCCTGGCGATCGCCGTCGTCCTCGTCGCCACCGCCGGAGCGTGAGCAGCCGTGATCGATATCAGCGAATCCGTGATGCAGTTCCTTCTCGCACTGATCGTCGTCGGCCCGCTCGTCGGCGCCGTCGCCGCTCTTCTCCCGGCCCCGCCCGGGCTGAAGGGGAAGTCCCCGGACCAGGCCGTGCTCCGCCACGGCGTGACCGTGACCGGCGTGATCCTCATCGCCGCGATCGTCCTCGCGCTCGGCTTCGACCATGACCACCCGTCAAAGATGCAGGCCACGACCGACATCAGCTGGATCCCCGCACTCGACGTGCGGATCCACCTCGGCATCGACGGCATCTCGCTCCCCCTCCTGGTCCTGACCGCGCTGCTGACCTTCCTCTGCGCGCTGTACAGCTACTTCAAGATGCCGAAGGGCCCGTCCCCCAGGGCATTCGTCGCGCTGATCCTCCTGCTGGAGTCCGGCACCCTCGCGACCTTCGCCGTGCTCGACCTGCTGCTCTTCTTCCTCGCCTTCGAGATGGTCCTCATCCCGATGTACTTCCTCATCGCCCGCTGGGGCGGTGAGCGACGGGCCGAGGCTGCCTGGAAGTTCATCCTCTTCACGCTCCTCGGCTCCGTCGTGATGCTGCTCGGCATCCTCCTCATCGGACTCAAGTCCGGCACCTTCGACATGGTGGCACTCGCCTCTGACAGCGGCCGGGGCCTGAGCATGTCCGTGCAGGTCACCGCCGTTCTGGCGATCGGGATCGGGCTCGCGGTCAAGACGCCGATGTGGCCGCTGCACAGCTGGCTGCCCGACGCCCACACCGCCGCGCCCACCGTCGGCTCGGTCCTCCTCGCCGGCGTGCTGCTCAAGATGGGCACGTACGGGTTCGTGCGGATCCTGCTGCCGGTGACGCCCGACGGCATGCACACCTTCGCGCCGTACCTCGCCGCGTTCGCCGTCGTCGGGATCATCTACGGGTCCCTGGCCTGCCTCGCCCTCGCACGGCCCGGCGCCAAGGGCGACCTCAAGCGCCTCATCGCGTACTCGTCCGTCGGGCACATGGGCTTCGTCCTGCTCGGCATCTCGACGATGTCGCCGACCGGCGTCAACGGCGCGCTCTTCGCGAACATCGCCCACGGCCTCATCACCGGCCTGCTGTTCTTCCTCGTCGGTGCCCTCAAGGACCGCACGGGCAGCACGGACCTCGACACGCTCGCCCAGCAGGGCGGCATGGCGCTCTACGGCAAGGCGCCCCGCCTCGGCGGGCTCCTCGCCTTCGCCGCCGTCGCCTCCCTCGGGCTGCCGGGCCTCGCCGGGTTCTGGGGCGAGATGCTCGCCCTGTTCGGCGCGTTCAAGCCGGCCGCCGACCTGAGCCGCCCCGCGTTCCTCACGTTCATGGCGATCGCCGCGTTCGGCACGCTGCTCACCGCCGCGTACATGCTCGCCGTCGTCCGCCGGGTCTGCATGGGCCCGCACGAGGCCGAGGCGCCGAAGCTCGCCGACGTCCAGGGCTACGAGTTCGCCGCCTGGACCCCGCTCGTCGCCCTCACCGTCGTCGGCGGGCTCTGGCCCGCGGCCCTGATCGGCCTCACCGACCCGGCCGTGCAGAAGCTCCTCGCAGGAGGCATCCAGTGACCGCCGTCGCCGCGCCGTCCGTGGCGTCCCTCGTCCAGTCCGTCGACTGGCTCGCGATCGCGCCGCCCACCATCGCGGCGGTCGTCGCCCTCGTGGTGCTCGTCGCGGACCTGTTCCTCGGCGAGCGCAGGAAGGCCCTGCTCGGCTGGGTCTCCGTCGCGGGTCTGGCTGCCGCCGCGCTCGCGCTGCTGCCCCTTCTGGACGGCGACCGCTCGACCTTCTGCCTCAAGACGCTCGAGGGCGAGCAGGCCGCGTGCAGCTACACGGCCGACCACTTCACGCTCGTCATCCAGTTCCTCGTCCTGGCCGGCGCCCTGCTGACCGCGCTGCTGTCCATCACCGGCATCAAGGACGCGAAGAACACGCCCCGGGCGCTCCCCGAGGGAGAGTTCTGGTTCCTGCTCCTGTCCTCCGCCGCGGGCGCCGCGCTGCTCCCCGCGTCGCGCGACCTGGCCACCCTTGTCGTCGCCCTGGAAGTGGCGTCCCTGCCGGCGTTCGCCCTCGTGGGCATCAAGCGCGACGACCGGCGCTCCTCGGAAGCGGCCCTGAAGTTCTTCCTGTCCTCGGTCACGGCGACCGCGGTCACCCTCCTGGGCGTGAGCTTCGTCTACGCGACGACGGGCACGCTGCACCTCACGAGGATCGCCACCGCCCTGACGCACGTCGACGGACAGTTCCACACCCTGGCCCAGGCGGGCGTCGCCCTCACCCTGGTCGGCTTCGCCTTCAAGACCGCCGCCGCCCCCTTCCACTTCTGGGTGCCCGACACCTACGTAGGAGCCCCGCTCCCGATCGCCGCCTACTTGTCGGTGATCGGCAAGGCGGTCGGCTTCTCCGGGATCATCCTCGTCACCGTCGTCGCCTTCCCGTCCTACGCCGACGTGTGGGGCCCGGCCCTGGCCGCGCTCGCCGCGCTCACCATGACCGTGGGCAACGTCGCGGCCCTGCGGCAGCAGGCCACGCGCGCGTACAGCGCGGTACGCCTGCTCGCCTGGTCCTCGGTGGGCCAGGCCGGCTATCTCCTCGTCCCGATCGCCGCGGCCGCCTATTCCAAGGACGCCGACAAGGCCATCGGCTCCACCGTCGCGTACGCCCTCATGTACGCCGCCGTGAACCTCGGTGCCTTCGCCGTGGCCGCCCTCGTGGCCCGCACGAAGCCCCTGAACCGCCTCAGCGACTACCGCGGCCTGTACCGGTCCCGGCCGCTGGCCGCCCTGGTCCTCGGGTTCTTCCTGCTCTGCCTCGCGGGCCTGCCGCCCGGCATCATCGGCCTCTTCGCGAAGGTCACCGTCTTCTCGGCGGCCGTCGACGCGGGCCTCGGCTGGCTCGCCGTCGTCATGGCCGTCAACGTCGTGATCGCGCTCTACTACTACCTTCAGTGGACGGCGACCCTGTTCCGCCCCGCCGAGGGCGAGCAGGCGGTACAGCGGATTCCGGCACCGCTCACCGCGGCGATCGGGCTCACCGCCGTCATCGGGGTCGTCCTGTCGGGTGCACCTCAGATGGTTCTCCGTTTTGCGTCGACGGGCCTCTTCTAGGCACCCTCGTAGCGACCTCAATGTCGTACACCAGGGAGACACTGCCGTGCTGAGCGGGTTCAAGGACTTCATCCTTCGCGGGAACATCGTGACCATGGCGATCGGCCTCGCCGTGGGTTCCGCATTCACTGCCGTCGTCACGGGCTTCAGCACGGCGTTCATCGCCCCGCTCATCGGCCTCGCCACGCGCTCGACCGGTGACTTCAGCGAGGCGCACTTCCAGGTCGACGGCACGGACTTCCCGTACGGCAAGTTCGTCGCGGCGGCGATCGCCTTCGTGATCACGGCGGCGGTGCTCTACTTCCTCGTCGTCGTCCCGATGATGAAGTTCCAGGCCCGCCTCGACCGCGGCAAGCCGGTCGACATCAAGGCCGCCCTGCGCGACTGCCCGCGCTGTTTCAGCCAGATCCCCGCGATCGCCACCCGTTGCTCCCACTGCACCAGCGAACTCAAGGCCGACCCCGAGGCCCTCGCGCTCGCCGGGCTCCCCGAACAGCGCTGACCCCGCCTCGGACACCCTCCACCCGTACGGCCTACATGCCCCCTGCGCGCACAAGGGAACTCGTCCTCCTCGTCTGGCGTTGACCAGTACAGGAGGGTCCACTGGACCGTGGAAGCACCCAGCACCAGTAAGCAGAGGGTTCCCCTGCCGCACCACATGGAGGGCGTACCGTGCACCGCCGGCACAACGGGCTGAAGACCGCCGTACTCCTCGGGGGGCTGTCGGCCCTCATCATCGTCATCGGCAGTTTCTTCGGTCGTACGGGGCTGATCGTGGGCCTCGGCATCGCCCTCGCGACGAACGCGTACGCGTACTGGAACAGCGACAAGCTGGCCCTGCGCGCGATGCGCGCGCGCCCCGTGAGCGAGTTCGAGGCCCCCGCGCTCTACCGCATGGTCCGCGAGCTGTCGACGCAGGCCCGCCAGCCGATGCCCCGCCTGTACATCTCGCCGACGGAAGCGCCCAACGCATTCGCGACAGGCCGCAATCCGCGCAACGCCGCGGTGTGCTGCACCGAGGGCATCCTCCGGATCCTCGACGAGCGCGAGCTGCGCGGCGTCATCGGGCACGAGCTGAGCCACGTCTACAACCGGGACATCCTGATCTCGTCGGTCGCCGGCGCCCTCGCCTCGGTGATCATGTTCCTGGTCAACTTCGCCTGGCTGATCCCCGTCGGCCGTTCGAACGACGACGACGGCCCCGGCCTGCTCGGCATGCTGATGATCATGATCCTGGGCCCCATCGCCGCCACGGTCATCCAGCTCGCCATCAGCCGGTCCCGGGAGTACGAGGCGGACGCGTCGGGCGCCCAGCTCACCGGCGACCCGCTGTCCCTGGCCAGCGCCCTGCGCAAACTCGACGCGGGGACCAAGCAGTTGCCGCTCCCTCCGGAGCCGCGGATCGAGACCGCAAGTCACATGATGATCGCGAACCCTTTCCGTCCCGGGCAGGGCATGTCCAAGATGTTCTCCACGCATCCGCCGATGGCGGAGCGCATCGCCCGGCTAGAGCAGATGGCAGGTCGTCACCGGTGAAGACAATCCTCAACATCATTTGGCTAGTGCTGAGCGGCTTCTGGCTGTTCCTCGGCTACATGGTCGCGGGCCTGATCCTGTGCATCACGATCATCGGAATCCCGTTCGGCATCGCGGCGTTCAGGATCGGTGTGTACGCGCTGTGGCCGTTCGGCTATACGACGGTCGAGCGCCATGACGCGGGCGCCCCGTCCTGCGTCGGGAACGTGCTGTGGCTGGTCCTGGCCGGCTGGTGGCTGGCTCTCGCCCACATCGTGACGGGCATCGCGCAGTGCATCACGATCATCGGCATCCCCCTGGGCATCGCCAACTTCAAGCTGATCCCGGTCTCCCTGATGCCGCTCGGCCGCGAAATCGTCCGCACGGACCAGCCGTTCGTATCGCGGTAGGCGCCGTCCTGACGTCGTAGCGGGAGGGGATCAACTCGGCCGTTCAGCCAACGAGTTGTCCCCTCTTTTGCGTAGCAAAGGGACCCCGCGTACTCCGTGTGGAAGCATGGTCGGTGCACGGGGGAGGTGGGCAGGCAGGCCCGAAACGTCGTGAAGCCGCGGCCTGCCGCGAAGATGCAGCACGATTCCGCAAAGAGTCCGGACAGTCCCGGGAACGGCCCCGAAGGCGGCCCCGAAGGGCATCTCGTGGGCCGTCCCGAAGGCCGTTCCGTGCGCCTCTTCACGGACGGCTTCCTCGATCCGGACGCCCTCGGGGACGAGCGCACCGCCGCCGTCCTGCTGTCCGCCGCGGAGCGCGCCACCGAGCGCTTACGCCCCGGCGACATCCTCCACGCGGCCCTCGACGCCCGCGACCCCGCCGTGCTCCCCGCGTTCGAGGGCGCGCTCGCCGAGGGTGCGGCCCCGCACCACCTCCTGGAGACCGTCGCCGTCTACGCCCCGCCGGGGAACGGCTACGCGTTCGACGGCGCGCGCGACCATGTGAGTCCCGAACTGGCCGCGGCATTCGAGGAGTTCGAGTCCCGGTGCGCGCGGGACGCGGTGGCCGCCGAGGTCCGCCTGGAGCTGCTGCTGGCCTGCCTGCTCGACGCCCCCTCCGCGGACGAGCGGGACTTCCTGACCCCGCTCCTCGATCTGCCCCTGGCCGCCGAGGCCCTGCGCAGGCAGGTCGGGGTCCACGCCGACGAGCCGCCCGAGCTGTACGACGACGCGTCGGGCCGGCTGCGCTCCGAGGAGTTCACGAACGACGCCTGGGCCGTCCTGGAGCTGGCCGCCCAACGGGCCGCCGAGCTCGGCTACGACCGTCTGCTCCCGCCGCACTGTCTGATGGCTCTCCTGTCGGAGACCGAAGGGCCCGCCGAGCGCCTCTTCAGGCTCCAGCTGCCGCTCCAGGTCGGCCTGGTGAAGGCCGTGGAGATCATCACCCAGGCGTTCCGGATCACCGAGCGGGGGAGCCCGACCGCCCCGCGCCTCGACCGCGACGGGATCGGCGAGTCCCTGCGGGACCTGCTGCACGCGGCGCGCACGACGGCCGCACGCTGGGACGCGGAGCAGATCGACACCCCGCACCTGCTCGCGGCCCTCCTGGACAGCCCGCCGCAGCGTCTCGCCTCCGTGCTGGCCGCCGAGCCGCTGCGCCTCGACATCAAGCGGCTGCGCGAGAGCGTGCGCGACGTACTCGGCGAGACCCGTTCGGCGGCGCCCCGCGAGGTGCCCTTCCGGCTGCCCGCGTTCCTGCCGCCCTCCGAGGACCTCACCTGGCTCGCGAGGACGGGGGCCATCGGCCCGGCCGCCCACCTGGACGGCTACTTCGAGCCACTGTGCCGGGCCCTGCACCGTACGGAGAACAACCACGTACTGATCACCGGCCTGCCCGGCATCGGCACCACCACCCTTTTGCGCGAGCTCGCCCGGCGGGCCGCCACCGGCGAGATCCCGTTCCTGCGCCGCAAGCGGTTCCTGCGCGTGGACTGTAAGGACGTCGCCGCGGAAAGCAGCGGCGAGCAGCTGACGGCCCTGATCGGCCAGGTCGCGGGCCGCACCGACCTGGTCGTCTGCGTCGACGGGCTCGGCCCCCTGCTGCGCGGCCGGCACGGCGCCGACCACCTGCTGGAGCTGCGCCGCGCCCTCAAGGAGCGCAGCATCCACCTCATCGGGGTGCTCGCCGAGCACGACTACGAGGACCTGGTCGCCGCCGACCACGTCCTCCAGGAGCTGACCTGCCGCATCGACATGGCCGAGCCGGACCGGGAGGCGGCGCGGGCCATGGTGCGCCTCGCGGCGGACGCGCTGGAGACGGAGTTCACCGGCATCCGGATCGAGCACCACGCGGTGGCGAGGGCGGTGGTCCTCGCGGGTGACTTCGTCCGGCACCAGCGGCTGCCGCTGTCCGCCGTCAAGGTGCTGCGCCGGGCCTGCGAGGACCTCGACTACGCGCGCAGGCAGCACGGCGACGAGCGCAGCGCCGTGACGCTCGACGAAGTGGCCGACGTGGTGTCCGAGCTGTCCGGGATGCCGCGCGAGCAGATCGCCGGCACGGGCGGGGAGCGGGTCGACTACGCGACGGCGCTCGGCGCGGAGGTCGTCGGGCAGGACCAGGCGGTCCGGGTGGTCGCGGACGAGCTGCGCCGCATCAAGGCGGGCCTGGCCGCGGTCAGTTCGGGGCCCGCGTCGGTGCTGCTCTTCGCGGGCCTGACCGGCGTCGGCAAGACGGAGCTGGCCAAGCGGGTCGCCGGTCTCTACTCGGCGTCCAAGCGGCTGCAGACGTACCCGATGGAGAACTTCACGGAGCCGCACAGCGTGTCCGGCATCCTGGGTTCACCGCCGGGCTACGTGGGGCACGAGCGCGGCGGGCGGCTCATCAACGAGCTCAACAGCGACCCGTACTGCGTGTTCCTGCTCGACGAGGCGGAGAAGGCGCACCCCGAGGTGCTGCGGCCCTTCCTCAACCTCTTCGACGAGGGCTGGATCACCGACCAGCGGGGCGTCAAGGCGCACGGCGACCGCGCCATCTTCATCCTCACCACGAACGCGGGGCACGAGATCATCTCGCGTCTGGGCGAAGGAAGTTCGGACGAGGAGATCTCCGCGGCCGTACGCGCCAAGCTCGCGTCCGAGCGCAGCCGGGACGGCACACCCGTCTTCACCCCCGAGTTTTTGGCCCGCGTCCGCCGCGTCATCGTCTTCCGCCCGCTCGGCGGCGACGCGATGACCGCCATCGGCCGCAAGGTGCTCGACCGGCAGGCGGCCTTCTGGCGCGAGAAGCGGGAGAAGGAACTGACCGTCCCCGAGGAGCTGGTCCAGTACGCGGGCGAGCTCGGCCACCGCCTCAACTCCGAGGCGGGCGGGCGCGAGGGCGGCCGCATCATGGCCAAGATCCTCTCCGACCTGGTCGAGAACCCCGTGCTCGCGGCGGCCGAGGAGCGGGCGCAGGAGTTCCAGGCCTGCGACCGGATCGTCGTCGACTTCGTGCCTCCACCGCCGCCGGGCGTGCGTGACGCCCTGTTCTCCGGCCGGGACGGGGCGGGAAGCGGTCCCCGTACACGGGTGAGCTTCCTGTCGCCGGAACCGGCGGGCGGGGTGGAACTGTCCTCTGTGGAAGGCGGGTTGACCAAGTCCGGCGGGAGCGGAGAGGGGGGCGCACACGATGAACCAGGCCGCACCGGATGAGTCCGACCTGCGCGGACTCGAAGGCCGGGTGGTCGACGGTCGCTACGCACTGAGCGGCTGGATCGGAGGCGGCGGTTTCGGGGCGGTCTTCCGCGCCGACCAGTACATCCTCGGCCATCCGGTGCGCAGTGTGGCCCTCAAGCTCTCCCGGCGCTCGGGCCTGACCGAGGAGAACGCCGCGGAGCTGTTCCAGGACGTCCTGCTGCTCGCCGAGGCGATGGACACCATGGCGGACGCCGAGGCCCGCCGCCATCTCGTGCACGTGTACGACGGCGGCCTCGCCAAGGGGCTTGGTGGCCGCGCCTTCCTCGCCATGGAGTACGTTCCCGGGGCCACCCTCGCCGGCCAGTTCGCCGAGATGGGGCGCGTCCCGGCACCGCTGCTGGTCAAGTGGGCGCGGCAGATCTGCGTGGCCCTGCGCGGGCTGCACCGCCTGGACCCGCCGCTGCTGCACCGCGACCTCAAGCCCGACAACGTCCTCCTGGGCAGCGACAACTGGGTCCGGCTCATCGACTTCGGCCTGGCCGCCCGGATGCTGGAGCTCGGCCACGTCCCGGGCACGGTCGGCACCCTCCAGTACATGGCGCCGGAGACCGCGGCCGGATCCAGCGTCCCCGAGTCCGACCTGTACTCGCTGGGGCTCCTGATGTACGAGGGCCTGACCGGCCGTCACGCGTACGCGCATCTGACACCGCCACCGACGCTGCCCGAGTCGGCGCACGGCGACTGGCTCCAGGAGCAGAAGCGGGGCGCGCCGCCCGTACGCCCCTCGGTCCACAACAACCTCGTCCCGCCCGCCCTGGACGCCCTCGTGATGCGCCTGCTCGAACCGCGGCCCGCGCAGCGGTTCCGCAGCGCGGAGGAGGTGATCGCGGCCCTGGACGTGGTCCTGGAGAAGCCGGTCGTGCGGCAGCCGGGCGAGGCCGAGCTGGCGGAAGGGCGGCGGCTGAGGACGTCGGGGCAGGGCCAGGCCGCCGCGACCGTGCTCCGCAGGGGCCTCGAACGCAACCACGTCCCCGACCCGTTACGCCTGGGCCTGCTCACCGAACTGGGGCAGGTCCACGAGTCCGCGGGCGATCACCTCGCGGCCGCCCACTCCTGGGCCGACGCCTGTGAACTCGTCCGCGGGCGCGCCCTGATGCCGTCCGGCGCCGACCGCGCCAGGCTCGCCCGCCGCGCGGAGGAGGCGTTCCGCAAGGCCGGCAACCGCTTCCAGGCGGAGCGGTTCGGGCGCCTCGCCCGTGCCGAGCGGGACCGGGGGTGACGGGTGGAGCCCCAGCGGTCCCTGAGGAAAGGTCTGTCCCGGCGCGGCCGGCTGGAGAACGCCTGGGCGAGCGCGCTCGCCGACGCCGATCCGCGCGCCGGCCTCGTGAGCCTGCGCGTGGTTCTCACGGGCATCGAGGAGTACCAGGACCGCACCGCTGACCTGTGGCCCTCCTTCCAGCAGTCCTTCCTCGGCCCCCGCTTCCTGCCCCTCGTCGAGGCCGCCGACCTCGACCGGCTCGCCCAGGTCGGCGAGCGCATGGCGGCCGAGGGGCGCATCGGACTCCACCAGAGCTGGGTCCCGCTCGCCGACGCCGCCGTGGCCCGGTCCGACGCAGGTGACCGGGACTTCGCGGTGTCCCTGTACACGCGGCTCTACCGCAGCGCGTTCGTCCACGAGGAGTCCCGCTCCATCGCCGCCACCGCCCTGGCCAGGCTCGGCGCCGACCAGGACGACCAACTGGCCGTCTACGTGGACATCTTCAGGCGGTACGCGACCGTGCCGCCCGAAGTGCGCCAGATGACGGGGCGCCTTCTCGGAGCCGGGTTCGCCGACGAGACGGGCCGCGTGGAGCGGGCCTACGCGTTCGCCACGCAAGTGTCCGCGGCGGGCCTGCGCCTCGCCGGCCTCGACCGGACGCTCGGCCTCGGCGCCCTGCTGCTGCACCGCGCAACGGCCGACGCGGCCGACCACTTCACCCGCGCCTGCACCGCCGACCCCACCGACGGCGAGGCCCTGCGCGGTCTCGTCGCCGCCCGCCTGCACAGCGGCGCGTACGCCGAGGCCCTCACCGCCGTACGCGGACGGGAAGCCGCCCTCACGCCGCGCGGCGCCGAACTGACCGACCTGTGCCGGATGCTGGAGTGGCTCGAACTGGACCCCGGCCGCGACGGACCCCCGGGCCCCGCCACCCCGGCCCCGCTGACGGCCGTACGGCTCGCCACGATCGGCGACGGCGGCGACAGCCGTCCCTGGGGCCGCTACGCCCAGGGGCGTGCCCAGCTCCTCGAAGGCCACGCCGACCTGGCCGCCAAGAACCTCGTCGTGGTCGCCGACGAGTTCCCGGACCGGACCGACCTCGGCTATCACGCGGCCTGGGCCCAGCTGCTGTGCGGCGAACACGAGGCGGCGGGACGCCGCTGCCGCGCGCTGCTCGCCGTCGGCGACGCGCGCGCCTGGCCGCTCGGCTGCCTGCTGGCGGACGCCGATCCAGGCCACCGCGCCACCGACGAGGAACGTACGGTCATGAAGGGCGCGGCACACGCCTTCACCGCGGTCGTCACGGCCCGGCTGAGGCTCGCCGGGGGACAGGAACCCGGAGTCGACCTGGCCTGGGACCCGCTCGGCGCCGAGGGTGCCACCGTCCCGGAACTCCTGGAGGCCCTGCGCACCCTCCTCGGCGTCGAGGTCGCCGGCGGCCGCCGGAACGCGGTCGCCCACCTCACCGCCCTCTCCCTCTTCGGCCGCCTGCCCCTGCCGGAACAGCTGTTGTGGCGCGGCCTGTCGGCCCTCCCGGAAGACCGCGACCGGGCCCACTCCCTGCTCGAACAGGCCCGCGGCCAGGGCCACGACCGCGCCACCCTCGTCCTCGCCGTGACCGAACTGAACGCCGGACACCCCGACCGGGCGGCGGACCTGCTCGACGGCGTGCGCGGTCCCAAGGCCGAACTCGTCCGCGCCCGCGCCGAACTGGCCCTCGGTCGCGCGGCCGACGCCGGGCGGCGCCTCGACCGCCTGCCCACGCCCCGGGCCCGCTACGAAAGCGGCGTACTGGCGCTGCGCGAGGCCACGGCGCTGTGGGCCGGCGGGGAGACCGACCGGGCCGTGCAGCGCGCCGGGTGGGCGGCGGCGCGGCTCATCGACGCGCAGGTCACCGGGCCAGGCGCCCTCCCGGCCGTTCCCGCCGACGCCGGACGCCTCGCCCGTGCGGCCCGCCTCCTCGCCGAACGCGCGGCACGCCCCGCCGACGGTACGGGCGCCGCACCGTGGCGCATCGTGCGGCATCACCCCCGTACGGCCTGGCTGCTCGGGCTCGGACAGCTGCTGGTGGAGCCGCGCGGGGCGGAGCCCGTACTGGTGGAGGCGCTGGTGGGGTGGGCGGGGGAGGCCGATGGGCCGACCGCCGCTGATGTGGGCGACGCCCGCGCTGTGGAAGTGCTCGCCATGGCCCTGGGACGGGCCTGTCTGCTGGGCGAAGACCGCACTGTGCAGAGCGAGTTGGCCGGGGCGCTCGGTGTGCTCGCGGAGGCCTGGCCGCTGCCGGTGGTGGCGCGCGAGGCCCGTCGTGCCGCCTCACTGGCCGGGCCGCACGACGAGACGGCCAAGGACACGGACGCGACCGCGACCGCGACCGCGAACGCGGATGCGGATACGGATGCCGCGGCCGAGGTCAGGGGCGACCCGCTGCTGGCCCTGCCCCTCGCGGCGGCCGCGCTCAAGGCCGGCGACAGGGCGGATGCGGTACGGCTGCTGCGGGCTGTGGGCGACGCACTCGACGGGGGCGGGGAGGGCGACGTACAGGATGGTGGCGCCGAGGGCCCGGAGGGCGACGTCCAGGATCAGGGCGCGGGGGGCGCGGACGGCACCGGCACCGAAGAGGCCCATCGCGCCGCCGCTCAGGTCGTCGCCTTTCTCGCCCAGGCCCTCGAAGGCAAGCCGCCCGCCGAGCTGCCGTCCGTCGGTGGCGACCCCGCCCTGCCCGCCCCGCTTCTCGTCGTCCAGGCGGCCGGACACCTCCCGGCCCAGCGCGCGAAGGCCGCCGAGGCGCTCACCCTGGCCCTGCGCGATCACGACCTGACCGGCCTGGTCGACGTGGCCGCGACCCTGCCCGCGCTCTGCGCCAGGGTGGCCCGCGCCAGGCGGCGGGACGGCCGCGCCCAGGCCCTGGGGGAGGTCGTACGCCGTCTGGCGGACCGCCTCACCGGGGACTCGCCGGAAGCGGACGGCCTCGTACCGTTCGACGCCGTCACCCTCGCCCGGTGCGCCGCCGCCGTCGGGGAGCACGAACTCGCCGACAGGCTGTGGCGGCACGCCCTGAACGCCGATGCCGACGGGGACACGGCCGCCGCCGAGTACGGGAAGTACCTGTGCCACCGTGCGGTGGCCGCCAAGGCGGACGGTGACCCCGCACGGGCCCTGGACCTCCTGGGCCGGGCCGCCGGTCATCTCCCTGGGGAGCACGCCGCCCACCGGCACCGCGCCGACCTGGAGCGCAACGACCGCTCCGACGCCCTCCTCAGTCACCTCTTCCCGGACGCGGCCCCGTCCTGGGAACGCCCAGGCAGGCTCCCGGCCGTGGAAGACGCGATGGCCGAGCACCCGGTGTGGCAGGCGCTCGGGGCGGACCGAGCGGGCGTCATAGAGAGGGAGTTGACGCGGTTCTTCGCGCGCAGGGCCGCCCGTAACGACATCCCCGTACTGCACTCGATGGCCGTGGTCTACCGCGAAGAGGCCCTAGCGCGGCTGACCCGCACGGGAGCCGCCGACGAGGACCTGGTCACCGCGACCGTCCTGTGGGTCCTGCTGCTGTGCCACCCGGGATTCTGGGAGGCGTTCGCCGACCGCTCGGGGGCCGACGGCACGGGAAGCCCCGGCGCCGACGCGGCGACCGGCGCCGACGCCGAGTATCTGCGCACCTCCCTGACCGACGAACTCCTGACCCTGCACCGCAGCCACGGCGCGCGGGCCCTCGCCGAGCACCGCGAGGACCAGGCCCGCCTCCATCTGAACTGTCTGACCGCCCTGCGCCAGGGCACCCATGTCACCCGCACCCTGCTGGCCGAGGGGCCCCTGGCCGGGGTGCTGCCGGGCGTCGACGAGGACCTCTTCGCCGCCGTCTCGGACCGCGCGGGCGCCCTGCTCGACGACTGGTCCACCGACCTGGTGCGCGCGGCCGAGAAGCGCGTCGACGACCCCGAGCGGGTCCGCGCCCTGCCGGACGGCATCGACAAGGACTACGAAGAGGGCATCAGCGGCCTGGCGAACGCCGTCGACCACGGCTTCGCACCCAGGAACGTCCTGTGCACCGTCGTCGCCTGGCACAACGAGTGGCAGAACTGCCTTTACCAGATGGGCGACCGGGACCACATGCGCACGGTCGTGACCCAGGCCGTGCGGTACGCGGAACTGCTCGCCCAGGGCGCGGTGAAGGGACGCCCGCACCTGCGCGAGAACCAGCTGCTCGCCGCCCACTACGTGGACCGCGGCCTCCTCGACCGGGACACCGGCAAGGCCATCGCGTACTTCGAACTGGCCATGGAGTGGAACCCGGCCAACACCAACGCGCCGCAACTCCTGGAGCAGTACCGCCAGGACGCCCTGTTCAGCGCCGCCCTCGAACACATCAAGGCGCGCCGCTACCCGAAGGCCCTCGCCGAACTCGACCGCGTCCCGAGGACCGACGCGACCGGGAAGACCCTGGACCGGCTCCGCACCAGCACCCTGATCAACCACGGCTACGTCCTGCTGGAGGCCGAGCGGCTCGACGAGGCGGAGCGCTCGGTGCGCGACGCGGAACGCGTCGCGGCCGCCGGCGACGACCCCAAGATGCGCGAAGAGGCCGCCAAGGCGCTGCGCGCGGTGGCGACCGGGATGAACAACCGCGCGGTGGCCATGAGCAACGCCGCGCTCAGCAACCTCGAACGCTCCGTCCGCATCGGCCCGAACGCCGTGGAGGGTGAACTGCGGGCGGCCGTCGACCTGTTGCGGCGGGCGGAGCGGATCGCCCCGGAAGCCGCCACCCGGGACAACATCACCCGTATCGAAGACCTCCTGCGAAGGCTGCGCCCATGACGACACTGCCGTCGGCGAACCGTCGGCCCAACCCCTTCCACGTACTCGGACTCCCCGTCGACGCCATCGAGGCGCACATCGTGGAACGCGCCGAGGAAGGCATCCAGACCGCGTCCACCGCCCAGGACCGCGACCTCTACGACTGGGCGATGCGGGAACTGATCCGCAACCCGAGGGCCCGGCTGCGGTACGAGGTGACCGAGCCGCCGGGCACCGACTACCGCGACCGCCGGTGGGACGCGTTCGCCCGCACTCACCGCACCTACCCGGCCGACCTCGGGGGCCAGAACCTGCGGCCCGAGGACTTCGACCTGCCGGAGGCGCTGCGCCGCACCGCCCGCGCCCTCGCGGCGGCGCCCGTGGCGGGGGCGGACGACGCCCTGCGTACGGCTCCTGCGGCAGCCCGTGCCCAGGACGAGGAACCGGAACTGGAGGTGCGCGATGTCCTCTTCGGATGAGCCCGACGCCGTGCGGCCCGGGTGGGAGAACTTCGCCGAGCGCCCCGTCCCCGAGGTCCACGGCGCGACCACCGCACCGGAGGCCGAGCTGGCCGGCGTACTGCAGCGCCGCCACGAGGAGCTGGCCGCCGCCCGCGGCGCCTCCGCCTCGGCCGCGACGCGCGTGCACGCCACGCTCTTCGAACTGGCCATGCTCATCGGCACGCTGGAGCAGCAGGTCAACAGGGCGGGGGATCCGCGCGAGGCCGTGGACGAGAAGCTCCGGCACCGTGAGCTGAAGAACGTGAAGGACCGGATGCTCGACGTGCTGCGCGGCGCCGGCGTGGAGGTGCGCGACCCGAAGGGCCTGACCGCCGACGAGGTCCTGGACTGGGCGGACCCCGTGCACTGGCTGCAGAGCCCGGAGTTCGACGCCGAGGTCGTGGCCGAGACGAACGAGTACGCGGTCTTCCACGACGGCGCCGTGGTGCGCTTCGCCCAGGTCGTCATGGGCGCCCCCGCCCCCGCCCCGGCCCCCGCCCCCGCCTCCAAGCCCGAGCCGAAGCCCGAGCCCGAGGCACCCCCCGAGCCGGATCCCCGGGTGAAGCCGGTGAAGCCCGAGCCCGACGCCGAGATGCCGCCGCCGGGACAGACACCTGCACCCACGGACACCTGAACGAGCAGGCCAAGAAGGAGCGGTCACCCCACATGAGCCAGCAGATCGTCAGCAAGGCCGTAGGCATCGACCTCGGCACGACCAACAGCGCCGTAGCCGTGATGAACCCCTCCGACAGCGACATCGTGATCCACCGCGATCCGGTCTCGAAGTCGTACACGACACCCAGCTGCGTCTGGCGCAGCCCGGCCGGCGGTGAACTGGTCGTGGGCCGGAAGGCGTTCGCCCGCAAGGGCAGCACCCCGGAGCCGGTCACCTCGGTGAAACGCCTGATGGGCAGCCGTACGACCGTCGACCTGGCCGGCGAGGAGTACACCCCGGCGCAGGTCTCGGCCGCGATCCTGGCCGAGATGAAGCGCCGGATCGAGACGGACGTGGCGGCGTTCGACAGCCCGGACGTCCGCTGGATCGTCGACCGGGCCGTGGTGACGGTGCCGGCCTACTTCGACCAGCCGCAGATCGACGCGACCCGCAAGGCCGCCGAGCAGGCCGGTCTCGAAGTCCTCGGCCTGCTCCACGAGCCGACCGCCGCCGCCAGCCACTACTGCTGGCGCACCACCACCCGTAACGGCACCTTCCTCGTGTACGACCTCGGCGGCGGCACCTTCGACGTCAGCGTCCTGCGCTGCACGGAGGGCACCTTCGAGGTGCTCGGCATCAGCGGCAACAACCGCCTGGGCGGCGACGACATCGACGAGGCCTTCGCCCGGCACCTCCAGAAGATGCTCCAGGCGGACGGCTACGCCCTCGACCTCGACCCCGAGAACGACCCCGAGGACCGGCTCCGCTTCAGTCAGCTGAAGATCCTCGCGGAGGGCGCGAAGAAGGCGCTCACGGACCAGCCCGACTACATGCTCCGCGACACCGGGCGCCTCACCGACCAGGAGAAGCGGCCGGTCGTCATCGACGCGCTCCTGGAGCGGCCCGAACTGGACGACATCGCCCGCCCGTTGATCGAGCGGACCTTCGCCTACTGCGACGAGGCCCTGCGCCGCGCAGGCGAGCGGGCCGGCATCACGCTCGCGGACGTCGACCACATCATCCTGGCGGGCGGCTCGACCCATATGCCGCTGGTCAGGGAGATGGTGACGCAGGAACTCTGCGCGAACCCCGCGCCCGGCTCCGCCCGCCAGGTCCGCGCGGCCTGCGAGGCGCCGGTCGTCGAGCACGCCGACACGGCCGTCGCGCTGGGCGCCGCGGTGCGCGCCGCGGCCGTCGGCGGCCTCGCCGTCTACGACGAGGCCCGCACCGTACGCGTCTCCTTCCACGGCTTCGCCGCCACGGGTTCCGCGGCCACCCATGTCGGGGGCACGGTCCAGGCGCTGGCCGAGGGCCTCGACCTCTCCGGCGGCCGTGTCCACCTCACCACCACCGGCTTCGAGGACGAGGCGGACCTCTCCGAGGAGGGCGCCTTCGCCTTCACCCAGGTCCCGGTGCAGCCGGACGCGGAGAGCCTGCTCACCTTCGAGGTGTACGACGCCGAGGGCGACGTGGTCGCCACGGCCGGCCGCGCGCTCGCCCACAGCGCGCGGCCCGGCGGCGGCGGGGGAGGGGCGGCCATCACGGCCAAGTCGGTCCTCCTGGAGGTGGACCTGGGCGACGGGCGCACCGGCCGCCGCGAACTGATCCCGGCCATGCAGCAGCTGCCCTTCGAGGCCGACTTCGACTTCGGGCACCCCGGCCGGGAGCAGGTCGAGCTGCGGCTGTTCCAGCAGGCCGTACCGATCCAGGTGATCAAGGTCGTGGTTCCCTCGTCGACGCCGCGGGGGACGGCGATCCGGATGAACGTGGCCATGCAGGAGGACGCGTCCATCACCGTCCGCGGCTCGATCGGCGAGGACACCACCTTCGACGCCCTGCTCGAAGTGCCGGTGGACCCGCCGATGCCCGACGCGTCGGTGGTCGAGGAGCTCTACCACCGCTTCGAGGAGAACGTCGGCTATCTCGCGACGGGCCCGCAGACCGTGGTCCGCGCCAAGTGGACCAAGGCCCGCCGCGCGTTCGAGGAGGCCCGCGACCGGGGCGACGTGGCGGCGGCGGTGCACGAGTTCCGCGAGCTGGAGGAGATCGTGGCCGTCCTGGGTGAGGCCGACCAGGAACTCCAGCCGCCCAAGCGGGAGTTCGACGCCCTGGTCGACGACTGCCTGCGGCTGCACGCCCATCTCTCCGAGTCGGGACCGGCGGGCGACAAGCCGTTCGACGGCCCCGAGGTGATCCGCGCGATCGAGGCCCAGCGCGCCGAGGGTGAACGCGCCCACGCCGCCGGTGACCAGCGCAGGTACGGCGAGGCGATCGCCCAGCTCCAGGGCCACTTCACCTATCTGAGGGGCCTGCTGCGCTCCTCCTCGGGCGGGGAGCTCTCCCCGCAGGAGCGCGCCGAGGGCCTGCTGCGCTTCGGGTTCCAGCAGGCGGAGGAGCTGAGCCGGGTCGCCGTGGCCACCGGCAGAACCTCGGAGGAACGCGACCTGACCGACGTGCGGAACAGGCTGGAGCAGCTCGTGCCCCTCCTCGCCACGAACCCGGAGCAGGCGGGCCAGGAGGCGGGCAAGCTGGTCGCACGGCTGCGCCAGTTGGCCCAGATCCTGCTCACCGAACGGGCCGAGGCCGTCGGCATCCCGGTCGACAGCCCCGGGAACCGGTCCGCAGGGGGGAACTGGTGACGCCGGACCCGGGCCGGCTGGCCTGCCCCCTGCCGCGCTGCCGGGCCGTCAACAGCGCGACGGCGGAGACCTGTCAGTCCTGCGCGACCCCGCTGCGCGCGTGGGCGCGTCTGAGGGCCCACCCGGCGAAGCTCTTCAACGCGGGTCTTGAGGCGGCCAGGTCGGGCCGCACGGCCACCGCGCGCGACCACTTCGCCGCCGTCGTCCACTGGTGCCCCGGTGACGCCGAGGCCCGCAGCGCCCTCGCGCTGGCCTGCCTCCTCCTGGACGACCCGGGGGAGGCCCGCGACCACTGGCACCAGGTCCTCACCCGCCGCCCGAACGACGCGACGGCGCTGAGGGGCCTGGCCCACCTGGACTCCCGGATCACGGAGAGTCCGGATCCCGCGCAGGCTTCGACGCCCCCGCAGAATCCGCAGAATCCGCAGAATCCGAAGCCGCCGAAGCCTCCGGAGAAGGAGCCTCCGGAGAAGAAGCCTGCAACGACTGAATGACCAGCTCCGGCGCCACGCCCAGGCGCCGCAGCATCGTCCGCGCCGTGGAGTCCTCGTCGGTGAGCATCGCTATCAGCAGCGTCTGCTCGTCGACGGGCTCCTGCGCCCCCCGGCAGGCCTCCTGCACCTTGGACAACGTCCGCGAGGAGAACTCCCTCGGCTTGGGGTTCCCGAGCCCTGCCAGCTTCCGGAACGCGGCCGCGCCGTCCTCGCCCTGCGCGGCGAGCGCCCCGCGCAGCGCTTCGCTCCCGACGATCCCGAACGCGCGCAGCATCATGTACGTGCTGATCTTCTTGCGCTGCACCGAGGCGAGCAGCCGCGCGCACTGCACGGCGGCGGCCGCGCGCGGGTCGAGCGACCCGATGTCCACGCGTTCGTCGTCGCCGTGCGCCGGCGCCTCCGAGTGCGGCAGCAGCAGCCGCTCGGGTGCGACCCCGATGAGCTGCAACAGCTCGGCGCAGCTCCCGCCGCCCGTCGCGAGGAACGCCAGCGAGATGTCGTCGACGCCGATGTCCCGCCCGGCCTCCTGGGCCCGCGCCTCGGCCCCGTCGAGGACCCGGGTCACGGTGCCGGACAGCCCGATCCGCGGCCGGTGCCCGTTCACCGCCGTGAGCGACGCGCGGCTCGACCCGGCCTGGGTGCCGCTCCCGGGGGGCGTCTGCCCCTGGATCTCGCGCAGCACCTTGGCCAGCAGATCCATGCGCTGGGACCCGATCCGCGCGGCGGCCCGTTCCCATACCTCCTCGTCCTCCAGCAGGGCCATCAGGAGATCGACGGAGGTGACCAGGCCGCGCACGGCGGCGAACTCCCGTGTCTTACGCAGGAGTTCGGCGGCCTCGGGGGTGAAATCGGGCCGCTCCGGCGCGGTGGGCGGCGGTGGGGCGGGCTCGGCCGCGGTGGAGATCCGCACCTCGGGATCCCCGTAGAGCACGAACGAGGCCCAGGCCCAGTCCGCCCGCTGCTCCAGATCGGCCCGCGCCTGCCGCATCGCGGCACCGGCCGTGATCTGCTCCTGGAGCTGGCCGTAGAAGGCCTCGGCGAAGCGCAGCGCGCTCGCGTCCCCGACCGGCGTCCGGGTACCCACGACGGTCTTGGCCCCCATGACCATGAAGGACATGCAGGCGCTCATGGTCAGCGAGGCCTCGGCGAGCGCCCGCGAGGCCGGTTCGAGCGTGGGGTCGGCGGACGCGCAGCCGTTGATGAAGACGACGGGCGGCGCCCCGAGCCCGGCCAGCGGCTGGAGGGCGTCCATGTCGATCAGCTTCCGGTTGTGCACCATGAGCCCGGCGGCCCCGGCGACCCCGGACACATGCCCCGAGTAGTGGAAGAGGTCGTACGGCTCCTCGTCCTCGGCCAGCTCCTGGATCACCCGGACCAGGGTCGCGTCCCGCCCGATGAGGACGGTGCACGCGACGCCGTGCCCCTTCAGCCAGGCACTGATCCGCTCGGTCTCCTCACGGGCCGACGGCAGATCCCCCAGGGTGTCCCCGACGATCAGCGCCCGCCGCACCTGTGTGCACTCGCGCCCGCCCACCACCGGTCTGCTGACGACGGACCGCCGGCCGAGCTCGTGCACGAGGCCGAGGAAGCTCTCCCCGTCGTGCAGCAGCTCCCACGGCACCAGGGATTCGTTCGTGCTGACCAGGAGCGATCCCGTCGACTCCCTCAGCTGGCGCACCATCTCGCCCGAACCGGCGCGCGGGAAAAGCGAGTTGAAGAGGAGTCTGCCCTTCTGTCTGAGCACTCTGCCCAGCGTCGGATCGTCGTCACGGGCGTCCTTGAGCGCCTCGTCGATGTCCTTGCACAGGTCCTTGACCAGGTCCTGGCTGACATCGACGGCGTGTTCCTGCTCCAGCGGCCCCACCACGGACCCGCCACCGGACTTCAGCCCGTACGCGTACTGGGTGCGCCCCGGACCGTGCGCCGAGGTGCGTACGTCGAGGGTGGTCATCGCCCGTCCTGCCGGTGCAGGTCCAGAAAGCGCGCGATGGCATCGCTCTGCGCGCGGTCCGACGGATACGTGATCTCGAGGCGCTGGTCACCGAGGGTGATGACGACGGACGGGACCACGTCGTCCGCGCCGGCCGGGACCGGCTGCCGCGCCGCCGCCTCCCGGCGCCCGGCGAGCCAGCCGCGTACGGCCTCGACGATCGACACCACGTCCACCGCCCCGCCGACGAGCAGCGTGCAGACCTGGACCAGCTCGGCGACCCGCTGGTCGGAGGAGGGTGCGGTGAGTCGTACCTGGTCGACACTGGCGGCCCCCGCGGCCGTCAGCGCCTCGTGGAGGGTGGCCAGTTCGGGCCCCGGATCCGGCCCGTGCAACGCCAGTTCGAGAGTGGAACCTGCGCCGACCGTGGGTTCTGCCGCCACAACAACCTCCAGTGCCCTGTGGGCAGCGGGAATCTAGTCCCACCAGCCTCGCACCGGGAGCGGCGGCAGACCATCACGTCAGGGCAATTGCCCCTGCTTCAGTGACAGTTGCGGTCACCCGCAGTCCCTACCGGTAGTTCACGAACTGCAGCGCGAAGTCGAAGTCCTGGCCCTTCAGCAGCGCCTGCACGGCCTGGAGGTCGTCGCGGCTCTTCGAGCTGACCCGCAGCTCCTCGCCCTGGACCTGCGCCTTGACGCCCTTGGGGCCCTCGTCGCGGATGATCTTGGCGACCTTCTTGGCGTTGTCCTGAGAGATGCCCTCCTCGATGGAGGCGAAGATCTTGTACTCCTTGCCGGAGAGCTGCGGCTCTCCCGCGTCCAGCGCCTTCAGCGAGATCCCGCGCTTGACCAGCTTGGTCTGGAAGACGTCGAGGATCGCGTTGACGCGGTCCTCGGAGTTCGCCTCCATCAGGATCTTCTCGCCGGACCACGAGATCGAGGCGCCGACGTTCTTGAAGTCGTAGCGCTGCGAGATCTCCTTGGCGGCCTGGTTGAGGGCGTTGTCGACCTCCTGCCGCTCGACCTTCGAGACGATGTCGAAACTGGAGTCGGCCATGTCCTGTGGCTCCTTGTATCGGGTGGTGAAACGGCTTGCGTCTGAATGCGTCATCCACGGCCCTCGGTCCCCGGGCCGCATCCGCAAAGCCTAGCCACCACCCCGCCTCCGGGTGCCGATCAATCGGGTGGCGAAGCACCCCCGTCCATCAGGTATCGTTTACGTCGTTGCCACGGAGCACCGCCCCGAAGCGGAGATCCGAAGCAGCAAACCCATGGCGGTGTGCCCGAGCGGCCAAAGGGAGCAGACTGTAAATCTGCCGGCTCAGCCTTCCCAGGTTCGAATCCTGGCGCCGCCACATGGTGGAGAACCCCCTCCGAACTGCGGAAACGCAGTTCGGAGGGGGTTCTTTTTTTCGAACGGCGATCTTCGCGATTAGCCCGAAAAGCGTGGCTTGTCTCCCCCTGCATCGCCCGCATCCCGGGTCTGATCAGGGCGTGTCCCCCAGGCGTCCCCCGGGGGAAGCACCATCTCCGTCCCATTCCCTCAGGCCAGCCTCGATCTGGCGATTCGCTCGGTCCTGCGCCTGAGCCAGAACCTTCGCGTAGACACGGAGCAGCACGGCCACGGAGTGTCCGGCCCGGCGGGCGACTTCCATGGGGTCGACGCCGGAGAAAAGCCAGTAGGCGGCGCCGGCGCACCGGAGGTCGTCAGGCCGACGGGCGAGCGGCGACTGCTCCTCCTCGGACGTCAGTACAGCCTCGCGGGCCCTCTCCCAGACCTCGCCATATCCCGTGTCCTGAAGCACGCCACCCCGGCTTGTGCGGAACAGGCGACCATCCGGCGCTGTGCCGTGGCGCTTGATGTGTTCCCGGAGCATTGCGACGAAGTGCGGCGGGATGGGCACCACGCGGGAGTCTCGGGCTGCTCGCGCCTTCAGGTGGCGGTCCTGGTGGGCCAGCCCGTCGTCGGTCCAGTCGCGGCCGACGTGGACGATGCCGCCTCGCAGCGTGAACTTGCCCCCGCCGCTCTCCGGTAGGTGGCACTGCGAGGCGGTCAGGCCGCCGGCTTCGGCCGGCCGCATGGAGGCGTAGTACAAGCACCCGAAGAAGGGTTCGAGGTGGATGCCGCGCTCGCCCTGGTTGCGTACGCCTTCCAGTAGGGACCGGATCTGACGGGGGTTGGCGACGCTCGCGGGGTCTACCTCCTCCGTAGACTTCGGGGCCGACCACTTCACGGTGGACAGCGGGTTGACCGGCACGCTGAAGTACCGCCGTTCGACTGCGAGTCCGAGGACGTCGCTGAGGCACGCGCGCTTCCGGCGAGCTGTGCGCCCGGCCGCAGGGGAGCCGTTGAGCAGCGTCGACAGGGCGTCGAGTGCCCGGCGGAGCGTGGCGGGGTCTTCGAGGGTGGCGACGGGCAGCGAGTTCTTCTCAAGCCGGCGCAGCGCGCCCGCGACATCGTCGGGGTGCTCCTCATCCCAACGACTCTTGTTGTACGCCCACGCGTACAGGGCTGTGCGCAGCAAGCGGGGTGACGGTTGTCCGGCGGTGGTCTTCACGAGCGCGGTCGTGATGGTTGCCAGGGCGTCGGCGTCGTTGCGGCGGGACTTGGCGGGGAGCCGGTCCCATCTGCGATCGATGTACGCGCGCGTGTGCTCGTACCAAGTCATGGAGCCGTTCTGCGCGCGCAGTTCTGAAGCAGGGAGACCCGTTTCCGCGTCGAACTGCTCGCCCCTGCGGAGCGAGGTCATCAGCTCCGAACGGCGCCCGTCGGCTTGGGCTTTGACCGTGTAGCTCTTGGAGTGCTTCTGCGTGCCGACAAGTCAGCGGACGCGATAGGGCTTCGGGCGGTCACGGCGAGTCTCGATGCTGTAGATGCGGACGTCGTACGTGAGGGGCATGGCTCTCCGGGCAGACAAAGGGGCCCGCCTCCAGGGGGAGGCGAGCCCAAGACGGCGGGTCCTATCAGGCGGCGCGTTCTTCGCAGCTTTCCCACCACGCATCCAAGTCGGCGCGACTGACGCGGACTTGGCCGTTGGGCAGCTTGCAGAGGCGGGAGGCTTGGCCACGGGCGCGCATGCGGTAGAAGGCTGCGCGGCTCATGTCGATCTCTTCGAGGACTTCGGGGAGCTTGAGCATCTTGGAGCGAGCCATCGTTGCGTCTCCTCGTCTTGAGCCTTCTGGGGAATCCGCAACATCCGCCACGCCGCAACATTGCTGGGCAGAGACTTGGAGGGGCCAGGACGGCCGTCAGAGGGCCCGGCGGAGCAGTGCGGCACCCCTCGTAGTGCCTCGATGGCCTCCGCGACGCCCGCCACCACGGTGCTACTGCGCTGCGGGGCCTGCCCCTCCCCGCGCGTGGTGGCGGGGGCGCGTATCGCACCGAGGACGCCACGCCCCGTGACACAACCCCTGTGCGGCACGACACCGCCGGGTGATGCACCTCACACGCCTCAACTGCCGCGCGCGTACAACCCTTTCACTTCATCGCCGATCAAGACTGTGCGGCCGCTGTGGCCGTGCCTGATTTGGGTCCGCTCGTCCGCGGCCTGCATCCGCCCGTCGATAGCCGATAACGGAGCCTCCTCATGCCCCAGCACTCCCGCAAAAAGTTGACGACCGGCAAGAAGGTGACCCTGGGCGTCAGCGCACTGGCCGCCTCCGGGCTCGCCGTCGGCCTGCTCGTCACACCGTCCGCGACGGCGGGCGGGACCGGCGCGGCTGAGGCGCAGGAGCAGAGCAAGGCCGCGGCCGCCGACGCGTCGGCGGCGAAGGCCGCCGCGCCCAAGCCCAGGACCCTGGCCGCGGGCGCTGCCGACTCCACTGTCGTCTCCGGCGTCACCGTCGACGGCGGCAACAGCGCCCGCGTCGGGACGACGAACACGCAGACGATCACCGTGAAGTGGACGATCAGCGGCGGGTCGAAGCTCTACGGCAGCAACGCGTCGCTCTGGCGCGGCACCGACCGTGACAGCGGACTGGAGCAGTTCCTCAACTCCGAGCAGTTCGAGGCGGACACCGACCCCTGCGTTCAGTCCGGCGACGCCACGTACAGCTGCACGGCCACCTTCAAGATCGACCCCCAGAGCTACCTGACGAACGAGGATGCCGGAGCCTGGAAGATCTCCCTCTGGGCGGTCACCGACGCGGCCACCGACGTGAACACCGACAACGCCATGACCTGGTACCTCAAGCGCTGGTCCCGGCTGAGCAACAACGCGGCCCCCGAGCCTGTCGCCAAGGGCAAGACGATCACGATCACCGGCAAGCTGGAGCGCGCCAACTGGGACACACACAAGTACGCGGGCTACACCCAGCAGACTGTCCGCCTCCAGGAGCGTTCGCTGACCGGCTCGTACGCCACCACCAGCAGCCACATCACCGGCACCGGCAGCCAGGCGGGCGTCGAGAAGCAGACCCGCACCGCCACCACCGACCGCTGCTACCGCTACAAGTTCGAGGGCACCTCCACCACGCCGCCGGTCACCGCCACCGGTGACTGCGTCGACGTGCGCTGAGCCCGCTGACCTGGCTGACCCGCACCGGGTCAGCCAGGCGAGTCCGCACGATGATCCACACGAAAGCCCCTAGCTAGGGCGCTGCGCTTGCTCGACTTCTTCGCGGCCGCCTTCTTGCCGGTGACCTTCTTGGCCGCCGTCTTCTTCGCGGCAGACTTCTTGGCTGCGGCCTTCTTCTTCGGCATGTCGTGGACGGTCGCGTGCTCGCCCTCGCCGCGGCTCTCCTTGGCTTTCTGCACGGACTCCTGGAGGGCAGCCATGAGGTCGACGACGGCTCCGGCCGGGGCTTCCGGCTCGGCTGCGTGGGGCGGCTCCTTGCCGCCCTGCTTGGCGACGATCAGGTCGGAGATCGCATCCGTGTACCGGTCGACCGCCGCGTCTTCGGGGATGTCGTCGCTCGCCATGACGTCCATGAGCGCTAGGGCGCGCTTGATCTCCTCTTCGGGGACGTCGATCGCCGGCGGGGCGAGCGTCTCGGAGGAACGGATTTCGTCCGGCGACCGCATTGAGTGCAGGACGATCGCGTTGCCTCGGATGCGGAGCAGGCCGAGGCGTTCCCGCCCGCGCCACGCGAACCGTGCGACGGCCGCCTTCGAGTTCCGCTCCAGGGCCTGACGCGGGAGCGTGTACGGCTTGGCAGCCACCTGGCCGTCGGGCTCGAGGTAGTAGCCCTCGCCGATGCGGATGGGGTCGATTTCGCTGTACGGCACGAACGCCACGATCTCGATCGCCTTCGCCGTGGTCAGGGGCAGGCCCTCGAGGTCCTCGTCCGAGATGGCGACGATCGTGTCTTTGCTGACCTCGTAGCCTTTGCCGATCTCCTCGGCGCGGACCTCGGCCCCCTCGATCTCGCAGAACTTCCGCGTGCGGATCCGAGCCATGTCGTCCAGGTGGTACTGGTGGAAGCGGATCGAATGATCTTCGGTCGCAGCGGTGACCTTGATCGGGGTCGTGACCAGGCCGAAGCTGATAGCTCCGCTCCAAACAGCATGGGGCATGAAGAACCTCCGGAGCAGCCCCCTAGAGACCCCGCCCTACGAGCGGCATCAGCGACCAGCACCCGGGCGCGCCCTCGTCGAGCGCACCGGTCCCGCAGACACGGCGGGCACTGCCGGGAGTTGCCGGAGCCACACCAGCAAGCGCCCGACACCGACGCGATAGAACTTTCTCTACTTCATCAAGGCTCGCGCACGGCGCGGGCGCGCATGCGGGCGGAAGAGAGGCGTCAGCCGCGGGCCAAAGACATGCCTCCGGCGGGGGCGTCGTGCGGGGGTGCCGGCCGGTTCGTGATGAGCGTTGTGGGCTCCCATCCCGTCCGCCGTCGCCCAGGCAGAGCCGAGCAGACGCGGTCCATGGCGTCCAGGTCGTTCGTACGGTGGCGCGCTCCACCTGGACGCCATGAACCACGCCCGCTCCACAGACGTGTGGGTCGACGGCGGACGGGATGGGACTGGGGTGTGGGGTGGCATGCCGAGGGCTGCGGCCGCGGCCGCGACTTATGGGGCGTGCGCGGGCGGAACGGGGACCCACCACAAATGATCTCGACCGCATGGCCAGCCGTATTCGGCGCTGGGGCCGCGGATGTCTACTCGTGGGTGCCCTCGACGTCTGGTCAGTGGAGATGACCAGAAGGGAAGACGTCGCTGATCAGGCGACCGAGAAGTAGAACGGGATGTCCTTGTAGTCCTGTTGACATGGTGTAGACCGTGACGGCCTCGGGGTTGTCACCGTCTGGTCCCTGTCTCCGGTGAACGGGACCGATCCGTAGGCCATCTCGGGTGAACTGGTCCGGGTAAAGCTCTGTTGGCGCACGGGCGGCAGAATGGGTGCATGGGATCGATAGATGCGCCGAGTGCTTCTGATGGCGCCGAGCCTGGCCAGGGTGATGTCGTGGAGGCTGCGTGGCAGCGGCTGCTTCAACGCGAGGACATGGACATCAGGCTGGTACGAGCCGCGCATGCTGAGCCGCTTCTCCGGCAGCTCCATCCCTCAAGCAGCCATCAGGACCTGCACTTCAGTAGGTGCACCGGTGACTGGTCTTGGGATATTCCGTTCGTCATGCATCTTGCTGGTGGGCGCTACCTCGTCGTTGGGCCGTCCCGTTCCCAGATCGTCGGGGAGGCGGACACCGCCGAGGAAGCCGTTGCTCTGGTCGTCGGTGGTCTGCCACCAGGCTGCGGCCCTGCGGTCGTCGGGCGCCGGGAGGAACTCGACCGGCTCGACACTGCCCCGGACCAGGCCCTTGGAGACGACGAGCGGGGTTCTCACGCATCGGACCAGACCGGCTGAGAACCCGAACGTCCGCCCATCTCCATCGATCCGGTCGCCGCAGCTCACAGCCCTGGGTTCGAACCAGATCCTTTGAGACGGGACAACTCCGCTCCGGAGAGTCGTGGGCGCTTCCACGGTCGAGAAATCAGGGTCCTAGTGGGGCCGGCGTGGAGCAATGCGCTAGTCCCTCAGGAAAGGGCCAGTTCAGACCCACTCGCCTGTGGGGACTGTAAATCTGCTGGCTTTCCTCGCCGGGGGCCTGGATTCCCCCAGACGTCCCCCAAGCGACGCACGCGCACAGGGAACGCCTGGTCAGTAGGTGGAGAGACGGCCCGCAGTAAGTCTGCCGAGGAACTTGGGCGGGGCGTCTCTGCCGAGAGTGAGGGCGTCGACGACGACCCCGGCCTTGTGGACCGGGGCCGTTCGGTACAGGCCTACCTGGCGCGCCTTGAGGCGGCAGTCTCTGCCGCTGCCCGTTGCGCAGCTGCGTTCCCGTGCGCTCTTCCCGATCGGTCATATGCCGTGCCTCCAAGGCGAGTTGGGGGTTGATGGTGGCTGCGTGGTCCTAGGCTGATGGAGGGACGAGTGTGGGTGTGGGCGGGTGCGCAACGGGGACATGGGTCGCGGTGAGCGGTTGTTCGTTTCGTATGCGGGCGCGGACCGGGCGTGGGCGGAGTGGGTGGCCTGGCACTTGCAGGATGCCGGGTATGACGTCGAGCTGGATCTGTGGCACTGGGGTGCTGGGGACAACGCTGTGCTGCGGATGAGCCAGGCCGTGGAGCGCGGGCGGATGGTGGCCTTGTCCTCTCGGCGTATTTCGAGACGCCCCGGTTCACAACCGAGGAGTGGACATCGAGGCTGGCCCCGCGAGATGGCGACATCGGTCCGCTGTAAATCTGCCGGCTCAGCCTTCCCAGGTTCGAATCCTGGCGCCGCCACTGGAAGGTAAAAGGTCCCCGACCTGCTGTTTCAGCAGGTCGGGGACCTTTTCTTTTGCCCTCACGCCGGGGTGGGACTGTCTCGCTCTCTCTCGGTCTCGAACGCTCCGTCTCAGAGCGCCTGGACGGTGCGTGGACGGGATCTCGTGGGCATGTCCGGCGCATCAGGTGATCAGCAGCGGAGGGATCCCTGTTCCTCTGGTGGGGCGGGGTGACCTGGCAGGGCGTCGGTCCACTTGACGACGGATCACAGGACCGAGTTCGGGGGTCGGCAGCGTCTGGTCGGTGGATCGCGGGCGGTATGACGGTGTGTCTGTACGGCCGCACAGGGTGCGTGTGGCTTGATCGTCGGGCGGTCCCGGCAGGGGCCCGAACACCAACCGACGTCCGTGGCACGCACTGAGTGCCGCGCTCTTTGTCGAGGAGTCCCCATCGTGAGACCGACCCTGCAACACGCCATGTTCCATCGACGTGGCGCGGGAGCCGCGGGTGAGCGGCGGCGCCCGGCCAAGCGTGCTGCCGTCCTGCTCGCCACGGTGGCACTGCCAGCAGCACTGGTGGTGCACACGGCCACCCCCGCCGAGGCGGCGCCCGTGACGGTCACCTTCAACGCGGGCGCCGACCAGCCCTTCACCGTCCCGTCCGGCGTCACCCAACTGACCGTCACCGCCACCGGCGCCGCGGGCCAGAACGGGTCCAACGGCAGCGCGGGCGGCAACGGCGCCACCGTCACCGGCACCGTCGCCGTGCCGCCGAGCACCACCACCCTCTATGTCAACGTCGGCACGGGCGGGGGCGCCGGCGGCGGACCGGTGACCACGGGCGGCGCCGGCGGCGGTGCCAGCGACGTCCGCACCTGCAGCTCGGCCAACCCCGGCTGCACCCTGACCGGCGTCCCCGGCACCGACCCCCGCCTCATCGTCGCGGGCGGAGGAGGAGGCGGCGCAAGCAGCGTCTCCGGATTCCCCAACCCGTCGGCCACCGGCGGAAACGCCGGAAACACCGGGGGGGCCGGCGGCGACAGAACGGACAGTGGCAAGGGCGGCGGCGGCGGAACCCAGACCGCCGGCGGCACGGCCGGAGCCGCATGCGCCTTCTCCGGTACGTCCGGCGCTCCGGGAACAGGCGGTGCAGGTGGCACCGGGGGAGGCAGCTTCGGGGCCGGCGGAGGCGGGGGCGGCTGGTTCGGTGGAGGCGGAGGCGGGGGCTGCAACCAGATCCGGAACTCCCCTCCGGCGGCCGGCCCCGGTGGCGGTGGTGGTGGGTCGAACCTCGTCCCCACGGGCGGTACCTCCGGTCCCGCCGCGGGGCCGGCCCAGGTGACCATCACTTACGAGCCGGCGCCGCCCACCTGCGCGACCGCCACGCCCACCATCACCGGTACCAACGGCAACAACGTCCTGGTCGGCACTCCCGGCAATGACGTGATCTTCGCTCTCGGCGGCAACGACGTGGTCGACGGCCGCGGCGGCAACGACATCATCTGCGGCGGCGACGGCAACGACGTGCTGTCCGGCGGCGACGGCAACGACCGCATCGAAGGCGGCAACGGCAACGACAACCTGAACGGCAACAACGGCAACGACGCCCTCCTCGGCGGTCCCGGCAACGACGCCCTCTTCGGCGGCACCGGCACCAACACCAACGACGGCGGCCCCGGCCGCAACGCCTGCTTCAGCCCTTCCACCGGACCCGGCTGCTTCTGACCCCCCACACGCCTCCGAACACGCCTCCGACCTGATCGACGAACATCGGAAACGGGCCCCGGCGCATCCCTCGCCGCAGCGGCGACCGACGCCCGAGGCCCGTTTCAACGCTCTGTCCATCCGAGGCGAGGAAGCCTGCTCGCACGCGGAGCCGAGTCCAGCGGCAGGCGTACAGCAGTGAAGTACCGCAACCCAGCAGCCGCCCCCGAGCGGGGCGCACTCGGGGATTCGGCCACGAAGTCGTGCCAGGCGTGCCGAACCGCGATGCGCCGGACGCGCCCCAGTGGGGCCAGCGTGGGGCAACGCGCTAGTCCCTCAGGAAACGGCGAGGTCAGACCCACTCGCCTGTGGGGACCGTAAATCTGTCGGCTCAGCCTTCCCAGGTTCGAATCCTGGCGCCGCCACATGGTGGAGAACCCCCTCCGAACTGCGGAAACGTAGTGCGGAGGGGGTTCTTCGTATTCCGGGGTCCGTGCGCGCGGGTACGAGACCGCGTCGGACAGGCGGTCTCGTACCTATGGCCCCCACACAGTGCCCTCTAGGGCGCGATGGGGAGTTGGCGCTTGTGGTCGGTGAGGCGGTAGCGGTGGACGATCGTCTCGAAGGCCCGCCCGTCCACCGGCTTGCCCTCCAGGAAGTCGTCGATGTCGTCGTAGGTGACCCCGAGCGCGTCCTCGTCGGCCTTGCCCGGGTCGAGGGTCTCCAGGTCGGCCGTCGGGACCTTCCACACCAGCTCGGCGGGCGCACCCAGCGCGTCCGCGACGGCGCGCACCCGGCGCTTGGTCAGTCCGGTCAGCGGGACGAGGTCGGCGGCGCCGTCGCCGAACTTGGTGAAGAAGCCGGAGACCGCCTCGGCGGCGTGGTCCGTGCCGACGACCAGGCCGCTGTGCGCGCCGGCCACCGCGTACTGGGCGATCATGCGCTGCCGGGCCTTGATGTTGCCGTGCACGAAGTCCTGGTGACCCTCGTCGCGGAAGCTCACGTCCGCGGCCAGTGAGGCCTCGAGCGCCGCGTCACTGGCGGGCTTGATGTCCACGGTCAGCACGTGGTCGGCCCGGATGAAGGAGAGCGCGAGCTGGGCGTCGTGCTCGTCCGCCTGGACCCCGTAGGGCAGCCGCATCGCGTAGAAGCGCGCCTCGTGTCCGGCGGCCCGGGCCCGCTCGACGGCGAGCTGGCACAGTCGGCCGGCTGTGGTGGAGTCGACACCGCCGCTGATGCCGAGCACGAGGGAGCTCAGCCCGGTGGAGGTCAGCCGTTCGGTGAGGAAGGCCACCCGGCGTTCGATCTCACGCTGGGCCTCGAAGGTCTCGGCGACCTGGAGCTCCCTGGCGATCTCCTGCTGCAGGCCGTTAGACGCCGACTCGCTCACGTCTGCTCCTTGCTCCGGTTCATGAGGTGCTGTCGCGCCCACCCTACTGGGGGTGTCCGGTGGCTCAGGGGGCGCGGGACGTGTGCGGACGGGGCGTGGACGAGGCCCGTGGCGCAGACTGATCACATGTCCGTACCGTCGGCGTCTCGCCGCAGAAACTGCCCCGAGTGCCGCCGCGACATCGCCGTCGTGGCCGGCCGTTTCGCCCGCCACGACCCGCCCGGGGCCCGCAGCTCGGGCGAACTCGTGTCCTGCCCCGGCTCCCGCAGGCCCGCGCAGCTCGGCGCCGCGCAGCCGTCCCTCGACGGCTACGTGGTCCCGATCGTGCCCGGCCAGCTCCCGCTCTTCTGAACCGCGCTCAGTTCCCCGCGATCGACTTGACCGCCACCGCCACCGGCGCCGACCCGGAGATCAGCTCCAGCGTCAGCCCCGCGGTGGCGGGCGTCTCCACCAGCTCCGCGAGCACCGCGGCCACGTCGTCCCGCGGCACCGGACCCCGCCCGGTGGACGCCTCCAGGCGTACGAGTCCGGTGCCCGCGTCGTTCGTGAGCATCCCGGGACGCAGGATCGTCCAGTCGAGCCCGGTCCGGGCCCGTACGGACGCGTCCGCCTCGCCCTTCGCCCGCAGATACGCGTCGAAGACCTCGTCCCCCTGATGGGCCGGGTCCGCGCCCATCGATGACACCACGATGTACCGCCGCACCCCGGCCCGCTCCGCCGCGTCCGCGAACAACACGGCCGCGGCGCGGTCCACCGTGTCCTTGCGTCCGGCGGTGCTGCCGGGCCCCGCGCCGGCCGCGAACACCGCCGCGTCCGCGCCCTCCAGAAGCCCGGCGACCTCCTCCACGGACGCCGATTCCAGGTCGCACACAAGGGGCTCGGCCCCGGCGTCCCGCAGGTTGTCCGCCTGCTCGGCACGGCGGATGATGCCCGCGACCTCGTCTCCGCGTGCGGCGAGCAGACGCTCGAGCCGCAGCGCGATCTGACCATGACCCCCAGCGATGACAATGCGCATGCTTCCGACCGTACGCCGGGCCGACCCCATTCGCCGCGCAACCTTGTACGTGCCTCGCGGGTCTCCTCAGCGACCCGTGCCGCCGACGGCCGCCGGGTCTCTCATCGGACCTCCGCGGGAGTCAGACATCAGCGTCATACGGACCACCACCCTCACCGCGGCCGGCTGCGCCGCGCTGCTGCTCGCGACCACCTCGGCCTGCGGCACCGTCGAGAACCTGACGGCAGGTCAGAAGATCGACAAAGCCGCCGACCGGCTCGGCGAACAGAAGTCGCTCTCCTTCGAGTTGGGCCTCGACGCGAAGCCGGACGCGCTCATGGGGCTGGCCGGCGGGCAGGGCGACGAGGCCATGCCGCCGGCGATCGCCAAGACCATCGCCGGTGCCCACGTCACCGTCTCCGTACGGTCGAAGAAGCCACTGTCCGAGTCGGGCGAGAAGGACTTCGTCGGAATGGGCATGAAGGTGTCCGTCCCGGGCGGCACCCTGGCCGAGTACCGGCTCGCCGGAGACTTCGTCTACTTCCGCCTCGACATGCAGAAGACGTCGGAGCTCATGGGCTTCCCTCTCCCCTCGCCGAAGGACCTGCCGAAGGGCGAGGAGGGGCTCGCGAAGGCCCTCGAAGGCGAGTGGGTCAAGGTGGATATCTCGGACGCCAGGAAGAACACCTCGGGCAAGGGCTCCGACGATTCCAAGGGCTCCGGAGGGCTCGACGAGAAGACTCAGCGGAAGGTCCTCAAGGCCCTGCGCGGCGTCATCGCCGACGACGTCACCCTCCGCAGCGCCGGCACCGCGAACGGCACCGAGCGCATCGTCGCCAAGGCGTCCTTCCGTGAGCTCCTGACGGACCTCTTCGACAAGCTCGGCCCCCTGAAGGACGAGCTGCCGCCCGGTGCCGGATTCCCCACCGCCAAGGACCTCAAGGACGCCCCGGACAAGAAGGTCGCCGTCGACTTCTCGATCACCAACGGCACGCTGTCGAAGATCTCCTTCGACCTCGCGGCCCTCGCCGACGGCAAGAAGGGCGCGAAGGTCCCGCTGGTGCTCAAGTTCGGCAAGGCGGGCGACATCAGCGCACCGTCCGGCGCGACCGAGGTCCCGCTCGGCGAGCTCGCCGGCGGCAACCCGTTCATGTCGGGTGCCGTCGCGGGCGGCTTCTGACGGTTCGGCAGTTCGCCGATGCCGTGTGTGAGGGCGGCAGTTGGGCCGGCAAGAGCTGAGGCGGCGGAGGGGTCGGCAGGGAACTGAAGGGGTCCCGCGTGCGGGCGGTCTCTTCAGCTCCGCCCGCCGCCCCCGCCCTCCTGCGGCTTCGCCGCCCGCCCCTGCCGCGGCAGATCGAGCGCCGCCGAGTCGCAGAACTCGCGCACCGCACTGGTGCGCGCCACCACCCGCCCCCAATGCACCACGACCCGGCTGTACGCCAGCGAGAGGGCGCCCGCGAGCTCGTCGCCGCGTACGGCGATGAGCTCCGCGGGGAAGCCCGCCTCCACCCGCACCTCGGGCAGCCCGAGCGCGGCCCGCGCCGCCCCGCTGACGCAGTCGTACGCCTCCTCGGGGCGCAGCCCGTACCGCGAGGCCAGCAGGTACGCGGCCTCCAGGGGATCGCCGCGGCCCACCGGGTTCGTCACGTCGCGCAGCGCCCCGCTGCCCGCGGCGACCCGCACCCCGGCCGCCCGCAGGAGCCGTACGGGAGCCGTGCCGCGCCGGTCGACGCCCGCGCAGCCGCCCTGCGGCAGGCAGACCACCGTGACGCCCGCGGCGGCGAGCTGGTCGGCGGTGCGCCCGGCGACCTCGCGCGGCAGCCGCCCGAGCCCGCCGCACGGCCCGATCGTGACGCCGGGACGCAGCCCTCCGGTCATCGTCGCGATCCGCCCGAGCCGGGCCGGATCGCCACCGTCCGTATGCAGGTCCACCGCGCAGCCGTGCTCCGCCGCGACCTCCAGGACCGCCTCCACGTAGCCGGTCGGGTCGGGGTCGAGATCCGGGCAACCGCCCACCACGGACGCGCCCATCTTCACCGCGTCCCGCAGCATCGACAGGCCGTCGGCCCCCGCGAGGCCCGTCAGGAGCCGGGGCATCGCCACGGTCCGCAGATCGGTCAGGCCGCGCAGCGAGCGCCGCGCCTGGAGCACCGCCTCCATCGGGCCGAGGCCCTGCACATCCCCGATCCGCACATGCGCGCGCTGCGCGGTGGCCCCGTGCCCCAGCTGGAGCAGCGCGGCCTCGGTGGCCCGCCGCTGCACGTCGGGCCCGTCGTACGACACCGGCCCCTCCGCCTCCGCGGACAGCGCCGTGTCGCCATGGACGTGGGGTTCGGCGGGGGCGGGGAGCAGGACGTAGCCGACGAGGTCCACGCGCTTGGCGTGGGCGGTGAGGCTGCCGGTCGTGCCGACGGCCTCGATGCGCCCGTTGTCCAGCCGCACGTCCACGATCCGGCCGTCGGTGAGCCTGGCGCCGCACAGGAGGAGGGCGGTGCTCTCGGCAGTGGAGTCGTTGCCGGGGGAGTGGGGGTGCGGCTGGCTGTCGGGCATCGCGCTCCTGGGGTTCGGGGGCGGCGGCCGCGTGGGCGGGGCCCGCCCCGGACCGGGGCGGGCCGGAAGGGCGTACAAGATCACGCAGCGCGGGTCGAGCCTAGAGCTGCGGCAGGCCCGCTTCGCGGAGGAGCGCAATAGTCGTACCGCTGTGGTGCGCGGTGCCGATGGGGCGGCCGTGAGCGGCTGTTGCGGCTCCGGAAGGGCCGCGGTCCTGCCCATGGGCGGTGGCCGCGAAACGGATTTGGGCGATCGGCAGGCGAGCGTGTAATGTCTTCATCGCTCGCCCCAATAGCTCAGTCGGTAGAGCGTCTCCATGGTAAGGAGAAGGTCTACGGTTCGATTCCGTATTGGGGCTCTGGTGTGAAGTTCCCTCACCTTCGGGTGAGGGGCATCGCATCAAAGCGGTGTAGCTCAGTCGGTAGAGCAAGCGGCTCATAATCGCTGTGTCACCGGTTCAAGTCCGGTCACCGCTACACACAGTAGCCGATTGTGGGGTCGGTCCTCCGGTCGGCTACTATTCATGCGTTCATCCGTCAACCGTCCGTCCAAGGAGCACTCACGTGGCTGCCACCGACGTCCGCCCGAAGATCACGCTGGCCTGCGTGGAGTGCAAGGAGCGGAACTACATCACCAAGAAGAACCGGCGTAACGACCCGGACCGTCTTGAGATGAAGAAGCACTGCCCGCGCTGCAACCAGCACACGGCGCACCGCGAAACGCGCTGACTCAGGCTCGTACATGAGGCCGTCCCCTTACCGAGGGGGCGGCCTCATGTCGTTATCGCGTGTGTGCGGCCGGCCGTAAGATCCGGCAACATCCGGCAACAGCGCAAATCCAGGAGGTGCCGAGTCCATGGCGCTCGACCAGTCCTTCGTGGGACGGTCCTATCCGCCCACCGACCCCTATGAGGTCGGCCGGGAGAAGATCCGTGAATTCGCGGAGGCGGTGCGGGACACCAATCCCGCCTACGTCGATCCGGAGGCGGCCAAGGCGCTCGGTCACTCCGATGTGATCGCTCCGCCGACCTTTGTGTTCGCCATCACGTTCAAGGCCGCGGGCCAGGTGATCGAGGATCCGCAGCTGGGTCTCGACTACAGCCGCGTCGTGCACGGCGACCAGAAGTTCGCGTACTCACGCCCGGTGCGCGCCGGCGACCGGCTCACCGTGACCTCGACGATCGAGGCGATCAAGTCCCTTGCGGGCAACGACATCCTGGACATCCGCGGCGAGGTCCACGACGAGGCCGGCGAGCACGTCGTGACCGCCTACACCAAGCTCGTGTCGCGCGCGGCCGAGGGGGCGTGACCATGACGACGACGATTCAGTACGCGGACGTGGAGATCGGCACGGAGCTGCCGGCCCAGGAGTTCCCCGTGACCCGCGCCACGCTCGTGCAGTACGCGGGCGCCTCCGGGGACTTCAACCCGATTCACTGGAACGAGAAGTTCGCGGTCGAGGTCGGGCTCCCGGACGTCATCGCCCACGGCATGTTCACCATGGCCGAGGCGATCCGCGTCGTGACCGACTGGGTGGGTGACCCGGCCGCTGTCGTGGAGTACGGCGTGCGCTTCACCAAGCCCGTCATCGTCCCGAACGACGACAAGGGCGCGACGATCGAGGTCAGCGGCAAGGTCGCCGCCAAGCTCGATGACGGCCGCGTCCGCGTCGACCTCGTGGCGACGAGCGCGGGTCAGAAGGTGCTCGGCATGTCGCGGGCGGTCGTGCAGCTGGCGTAATGGCCGCTCCGTAGGAACCTGAGTAAGGGGCACCCTCCATTGCGGGGTGCCCCTTACTCGTAGGTGCGACTCCCGGCTCGTGGGCACGACTCCCGGCTCGTGGGCAGGGTGCGTACGCCTCGGTGGCAGACCCTCGGCGGCAGCCAAGATATGACGCTTGACATAGGTAGTGATTGACCACTAACTTAGCCGCATGGTCAGGATGAGCGCAGAAGAGCGGCGTGAGAGCGTCGTCCGTGCGGCGATGAGCGAGTTCGCCAGGGGTGGCTACTACGGCACCTCTACTGAGGCGATCGCCAAGCGGGTGGGTGTCTCTCAGCCGTACCTGTTCCGGCTCTTCCCGGGCAAGAAGGCCATCTTCCTCGCGGCGGCGACCCGTTGCGTGCAGGATGCGACGCGGCTCTTCGCCGAGGCCGCCGAAGGGCTGGAGGGCGAGGAGGCCCTGGGCGCCATGGCGAACGCGTACACCGACGTCATCGCCAGGGATCCCGAGCGGCTCATGATGCAGATGCAGGTGTACGTCGCGGTCGCCGCCGCCGAGGCGGCCGGTGACCACGAGTTCGGCGAGGCGGTCCGTGCCGAGTGGATGAAGCTCTGGGAGGCGGCGCATCTGCCCCTGGGGGCGGACGTGGACACGACGACGACCTTCATGGCCCAAGGAATGCTGATCAACGTCCTGGTCTCCATGGGGTTCCCCCCGGAGCACCGGATCTGGGAAGGGCTGTACCCCTCGGCGCGTGCCGAGGGCAGCCTGGAGCACTAGCGGCAGTCGGCGGCTGAGCGCGGGGGTCAGGGGTGGGTGTCCGGGGAAGTCCTGGGCTTCTCCATGGCCACGAAAGTTAGTCATCAATAACTAACCAACGTTCTGGGGGAACGATGTCACAGCAGACAGCACGCCGCGGGGGAGCCGTCTGGGCCCTCGTCATCACGGGAGTCGCCGGGTTCATGGCGGCCCTCGACAACCTCGTCGTCACCACCGCTCTGCCCTCCATCCGCAACGACCTGGGCGGAGCGCTCGACGACCTGGAGTGGACGGTCAGCGCCTACACGCTCACCTTCGCCGTGCTGCTGATGTTCGGCGCGGCCCTGGGGGACCGGTTCGGCCGCCGCCGGCTCTTCCTCGTCGGCCTCACCGTCTTCACCGGCGCGTCCGCCGCCGCGGCCATGGCACCCGGCATCGACTCGCTGATCGCCGCCCGCGCGGTCCAGGGGGTCGGCGCCGCGATCATGATGCCGCTGACACTCACCCTGCTGACCGCGGCCGTCCCGGCGGCGAAGCGCGGGATGGCGTACGGGATCTGGGGCGCCGTCAACGGGCTCGCGGTCGCGAGCGGGCCGCTGATCGGCGGCAGCCTCACCGAGCACGTCTCCTGGCACTGGATCTTCTGGCTGAACGTCCCGCTCGGCCTCGCCCTGCTCCCGCTCGCCCGGCTGCGCCTGAACGAGTCGTACGGCACCGGCGCCCGGCTCGACCTGGTCGGCACCCTGCTCGCCAGCAGCGGCCTCTTCGGCATCGTGTACGCCCTGGTCCGCGCGCCCCGCGACGGCTGGACCAGCGGGCTCGTCCTGCTGGGCCTGTTCGCCGGCGGCGCCCTGCTCGTCGCCTTCGTCCTGCACGGCACGCGCGCCAAGAACGCGATGCTGCCGATGCGCCTCTTCCGCTCCCGCGCCTTCGCCGGGATCAACGCGGCCAGCCTGCTGATGTTCCTCGGGATGTTCGGCTCGATCTTCCTGCTCAGCCAGTTCATGCAGGGCGTCCTCGGCTACTCGCCCACCGAGGCGGGCCTGCGGATGCTGCCCTGGACCGGCATGCCGATGCTCGTCTCGCCGATCGCGGGGTACCTCTCCGACCGGATCGGCGGCCGCCTGGTCGTCGCCACGGGCCTCTTCCTCCAGGCCGCGGGCCTCGCGTACTACGCCTCCGTGATCGCCGTCGACGCCTCGTACGCAGCCCAACTGCCCGCCCTGATCATCAACGGCGTCGGGATGTCGCTCTACTTCGCCCCCGCCTCCAACCTGGTCATGTCCAGCGTCCGTCCGCAGGAGCAGGGCATCGCGTCCGGCACGAACAACGCGCTGCGCGAGGTGGGCGGAGCGCTCGGTATCGCCGTGATGTCGTCGATCTTCGCGGCGCAGGGCGGCTACGAGCCCGCGCAGAACTTCGTGGACGGCATCCAGCCCGCGCTGTGGGTGGGCGCGGCCACGGTGGCCGTCGCGGGAGCCGCGGCCCTGTTCATCCCCTCCCGCCGGCGCGCGGCCGAGGGATTCGAGCCCGCGTCCGCCCCGGTCCTGGCGACCGCCTCGCACTGAGAACGCCCCGCATCGAACCGGCACTCCCCGAAGGAGCCCGTCATGCCCACGCTGCCCTGGACCGTTCCGAACACCCCGCCGACCGGCGCCGAGGCCCACGTCATGGCCTCCCGCTTCGAGACCCGCACCCTGTGGGGCGCCCTCCGCTTCTTCGCGAAGACCCCCTCTGTCTGGCGCCAGGTGAGCAAGGCACCCGGCGCGTACGGGGCCTCCGTGAAGGCGGCGCCCCTGCGGCGGACCTTCTGGACCCTGTCCGCCTGGGAGTCGCCCGACGCGCTGAAGCGCTTCGCGGGCTCGGCGCCCCACGGCCCGACGGCCGGTGGTCTGCGCTCACAGATGAAGGACGCGAAGTTCGTGCGCTGGCAGACCACCACGGACGAGTTGCCGCTCGACTGGGCGGAGGCGCTGCGACGCCTGTCGTGATCCGCGCGTCGAGCCGGACCCCCAGGCAGGCCGAGCGGGACCACAGGCAGGCCGAGCAGGACCCCAAGTGCGTACGAGAACGGCCCCGCCACGACCGGTGGGGCCGTTCTCGTACTCTTGAGCGCGTGCAGGAACTCCACGACGCCCCCCTCGCCCCCCTGACCACCTTCCGTCTCGGCGGCCCCGCGGCACGGCTGCTGACGGCGACGACCGACGACGAGGTGATCGCCGCCGTCCGTGAGGCCGACGCGGCGGGCACGCCGCTGCTGATCGTCGGCGGTGGCAGCAACCTGGTCATCGGTGACAAGGGCTTCGCGGGCACGGCCCTGCGGATCGCCACGAAGGGCTTCTCGCTCGACGGCACGAACCTTGAGCTCGCGGCCGGCGAGGTGTGGACCGACGCGGTCGCCCGCACGGTCGAGGCCGGCCTCGCGGGCATCGAGTGCCTCGCCGGAATCCCCGGCTCCGCCGGTGCCACGCCGATCCAGAACGTGGGCGCCTACGGCCAGGAGGTCTCATCGACGATCACCGAAGTGATCGCGTACGACCGGAGGGCCGGCGAGACGGTCACGATTCCGAACGAGGAGTGCGCGTTCTCGTACCGGCACAGCCGTTTCAAGGCCGATCCCGACCGCTTCGTGGTGCTGCGCGTGCGGTTCGGGCTCGAGGACGCGGGCGGCATGAGCGCCCCCGTCAAGTACCCCGAGACGGCCCGCACCCTCGGTGTCGAGGCGGGCGACCGGGTCCCCGCGGCCCTCGCCCGCGAGACCGTCCTGAAGCTGCGCGCCGGCAAGGGCATGGTGCTCGACCCCGAGGACCACGACACGTGGTCGGCCGGGTCGTTCTTCACCAACCCGATCCTCACCGAGGAGGAGTTCACCGCCTTCCACGCGCGCGTGGCGGACCGTCTCGGCCCCGACACGGCCCCGCCCGCCTTCCCGGCCGGCGAGGCCCGCGTGAAGACCTCGGCGGCCTGGCTCATCGACAAGGCGGGCTTCACCAAGGGCTACGGCAGCGGGCCCGCCCGTATCTCCACCAAGCACACGCTCGCCCTCACCAACCGCGGCGAGGCGACCACCGACGACCTCCTCGCGCTCGCCCGCGAGGTCGTGGCCGGCGTCCACGACGCCTTCGGCGTGACGCTGGTCAACGAGCCGGTCACGGTGGGCGTGTCCCTCTGACCCGCGCCTTCTGACCCGGGCCCCGCGACCCGCCCGGTGGGCCGCTAGTAGGCGACCCCCACGCCCTGCTTCACCGTCGCGGGGTCGTCGATCATCGCCAGCATCGCGTGGGCCACGTCGGCCCGCGAGATGCTCCGGCCGCTGCGCGGATTCCCGCCGACCACGGTCCGGTACGTGCCCGTGAGCGGCTTGTTCGTGAGCTTGGGCGGGCGTACGGAGGTCCAGTCCGTGGCGCCGGCCGCGAGCTCGCTCTCCATGGCCCGCAGATCGTCGTAGACGGGCTTGAGCAGCGAGTTGATCACGCCGAGCATGGCGCGGTCGACAAGCGGTGAGCGCTCGGGTTCGGGGCCGACCGGCGCCGCGCTCACGACGAGCAGACGCCGTACGCCCTCGGCCTCCACCGCGCCCAGCACCGACCGGGTCAGCTCGGCCGCGATGCCCGCGTCGGCGCGCCTGCGGGCGCCGAGCCCGGACAGGACCGCGTCGCGCCCGGCGACCGCGGGGCGCAGTGCCTCGGGGTCCCGCACATCCGCCCGGAACACCTCCAGGCCCGCGCCCGTCACCGTGAACCGCGCGGGGTCACGGACCACCGCGGTGACCTGGTGGCCCGATGCCAGTGCCTGCCGGACGATCTCCTGGCCGATACCGCCGGTCGCTCCGAAAACAGTGATCCTCATGGCACACCCTCCTAGGGTGGGTAAGTGTTCACTCACCCCTAGAGTGAGTGGATACTCACCCGCTCGTCAAGCTCGGTTGGAGCCCGCATGCATCAGAAGCCGGCCCGGGTCCGCATCGTCGACGCCGCCCATGAACTCATGCTGAGCATCGGCCTCGCCCGCGCCACCACCAAGGAGATCGCCAAGGCGGCGGACTGTTCGGAAGCGGCGCTGTACAAGTACTTCGCGAACAAGGAAGAGCTGTTCGTGACCGTTCTCAGCGAGCGGCTGCCCAAGCTCGGACCGCTCCTGACCGAGCTGTCCAAGGAGCCGGGCGCGAAGAGTGTCGCGGAGAACCTCACGGAGATCGCCCGCGAGGCCGCGCTCTTCTACGAGCAGACCTTCCCGATGGCCGCCTCCCTGTACGCGGAACCCCAGCTCAAGCGCCGCCACGAGGAGGCGCTGCGGGAGATGGGCGCGGGCCCCCACCGCCCGATCCAGGGTCTGGACGCCTATCTCAGATCCGAGCAGGACGCGGGCCGTATCAGCCGTGACGCCGACACCTACGCCGCCGCGTCCCTCCTCCTCGGAGCCTGCGCCCAGCGCGCGTTCGCGTACGACATGGCCCCCGACCGCAAGCCCCCGCAGCCGCTGGACGAGTTCGCCGCGGGCCTCGCCCGCACCCTGCTCACAGGGATCGCATAGAGTCCCCATTCTTTCTGGGGAGGGCAAGATCATGCTGCGTGGAAGAGGGCGCCGGGCCGCCATATCGGTGCTGGTGGTGGCGCTGGGGGGCGTGCTCGCCGTGGGGTGCGGCCGGGGATCGACCGGCGGGGACCCGACCGACGCCAAGAAGCCCGAGCGGTACGCGAGCTCCGGGCAACTGCCCGAACACCTCGCGGCCGACGGCACGACGGTCGTCGTCGGGTCATCGGAGGCGGACACCGTCGTGCGGCTCTACGAGGACCTGCGCTGCCCGGTCTGCCGTGAGTTCGAGGAGGACGGCGGCGCGGGCGCGCTGCGGAAGATGACCCTCGACGGCGAGGTCAGGACCGAGTTCACCCTGGCGTCGTTCCTCGACGACCGGCTGGGCGGCATGGGCTCGAAGAAGGCGGCCAACGCGCTGCGGGCCGCCCTGGAGCAGGGGAAGTTCGTCGAGTATCACGACCTCCTCTTCCAGGAGCAGCCCGAGGAGTCCGTCGACGGCTACACCGACGCGTTCCTGCTCCGCACGGCCTCACGCGTGAAGGGCCTGCGCGGCGCCGAGTTCGACGCGGCGGTGAAGGGCATGAAGTACCGCTCCTTCGTCACCGCCTCCGAGAAGGCGTACGAGGCCGACAAGGCGCCCGGCACCCCGACCTTCGCGGTGAACGGCACCCTCCTGGAGGGGGACCGGCGGAACCTGATGTTCGACCCCAGGTACGTTCCGCTGGCGGTCAGGACGTCGACCCTGCCGCAGTGACGGACGCGCCGAACCTGATCAGGGGGCGGCGGTCAGCCAGTCGTCGACCCCTGACAGCAGCTTCGCCTTGATGTCCTGCGGCGCCGCCGAGCCGCGCACCGACTGCCGTGCCAGCTCGGCCAGTTCGGCGTCGTCGAAGTCGTGGTGCCGGCGCGCGATCTCGTACTGGGCCGCCAGGCGCGAGCCGAACAGCAGCGGGTCGTCGGCGCCGAGCGCCATCGGCACCCCGGCCTCGAACAAAGTGCGCAGGGGTACGTCCTCGGGCTTCTCGTAGACGCCGAGCGCGACATTGGAGGCGGGGCAGACCTCGCAGGTCACCCCCCGGTCCGCGAGCCGCTTCAGGAGCCGCGGGTCCTCGGCGGCCCGCACCCCGTGCCCGATCCGCGCCGCCTCCAGGTCGTCCAGGCAGTCGCGTACGGAGGCGGGCCCGGTCAGCTCGCCGCCGTGCGGCGCGGCGAGGAGGCCGCCCTCCCGGGCGATGGCGAACGCGCGGTCGAAGTCCCGCGCCATGCCCCGCCGTTCGTCGTTGGAGAGCCCGAAGCCGACGATGCCGCGGTCCGCGTACCGCACGGCGAGGCGGGCCAGCGTGCGCGCGTCCAGCGGATGCTTCATACGGTTCGCGGCCACCAGGACCCGCATGCCGAGACCCGTGTCGCGCGAGGCGGTCTCGACGGCGTCCAGGATGACTTCCAGGGCCGGGATCAGGCCCCCGAGCCGCGGCGCGTACGACGTCGGGTCGACCTGGATCTCCAGCCACCCCGACCCGTCCGCGAGATCCTCCAGCGCGGCCTCGCGCACCAGCCGCTGAATGTCCTCGGGCTCGCGCAGGCAGGACCGCGCGGCGTCGTACAGCCGCTGGAAACGGAACCAGCCGCGCTCGTCGGTGGCCCGCAGTTTCGGCGGCTCGGCCCCGGTCAGGGCGTCGGGCAGCCTGACGCCGTACTTGTCGGCGAGTTCGAGCAGGGTCGTGGGCCGCATCGACCCGGTGAAGTGCAGGTGCAGGTGGGCCTTGGGCAGCTGCCTTACATCACGTGGTACACGCTCCATTCAAGGATCTTGCCGCACACACCCGCCGCCCGGGAAGCGGCTTTCCCCCTTCGTGGCCTTGTCCGAACGAAAATCCGCACCGGGGATCCGGACGGAAAAGGGCCGCCCCCGGGAACCCCGGAGACGGCCCGCATCACGCGGAAGACGCGTCAGTCGCGCGCCTCGGCGAGCAGCTTCTGGATCCGCGAGACACCCTCGACCAGGTCCTCGTCACCCAGGGCGTACGACAGACGCAGGTAGCCCGGCGTGCCGAAGGCCTCACCCGGGACGACCGCGACCTCGGCCTCCTCGAGGATCAGCGCGGCCAGCTCGACGGAGTCCTGCGGACGCTTGCCGCGGATCTCCTTGCCGAGCAGCTCCTTCACCGACGGGTACGCGTAGAAGGCGCCCTCGGGCTCGGGGCAGAACACGCCGTCGATCTCGTTCAGCATGCGCACGATGGTCTTGCGGCGGCGGTCGAAGGCCTCGCGCATCTTCGCGACGGCCGTCAGGTCGCCGGACACGGCGGCGAGCGCGGCGATCTGCGCGACGTTCGACACGTTCGACGTGGCGTGCGACTGCAGGTTGGTCGCGGCCTTCACGACGTCCTTCGGGCCGATGATCCACCCGACACGCCAGCCGGTCATCGCGTACGTCTTGGCGACGCCGTTCACGACGATGCACTTGTCGCGCAGCTCGGGCAGGAGCGCCGGCAGGGACGTGAACTTGGCGTCCCCGTAGACCAGGTGCTCGTAGATCTCGTCCGTGAGGACCCACAGGCCGTGCTCGACGGCCCAGCGGCCGATGGCCTCGGCGTCGGCCTCGCTGTAGACCGCGCCCGTCGGGTTCGACGGCGACACGAACAGGACGACCTTGGTGCGCTCGGTGCGCGCCGCCTCCAGCTGCTCCACGGAGACGCGGTACCCGGTCGTCTCGTCGGCCACGACCTCGACCGGGACACCGCCGGCGAGACGGATCGACTCGGGGTACGTCGTCCAGTACGGCGCCGGGACGATGACCTCGTCGCCCGGGTCGAGGATCGCGGCGAAGGCCTCGTAGATGGCCTGCTTGCCGCCGTTGGTCACCAGGACCTGCGTGGCGTCGACCTCGTAGCCGGAGTCGCGCAGCGTCTTCGCGGCGATCGCGGCCTTCAGCTCGGGCAGACCGCCGGCGGGCGTGTACCGGTGGTACTTCGGGTTCTTGCAGGCCTCGATGGCCGCTTCGACGATGTAGTCCGGGGTCGGGAAGTCGGGCTCGCCCGCGCCGAAACCGATGACCGGACGCCCGGCGGCCTTGAGGGCCTTGGCCTTGGCGTCGACGGCGAGGGTCGCGGACTCGGAGATCGCGCCGATACGGGCGGAGACCCGGCGCTCGGTGGGCGAAGAGGAAGGAGTAGCAGCAGCGCTCATAACCCCATCGTTCCAGACCGGAAACGCGGCCGGCACACGGGTTTCACGGACGATCAACGACTGGCCCGCTTCTTTCTGTTCGACGGAGGGCCGCGGAACACGTACACTCACTGCTCGTTGGCCTTCACCGGCCGCACTCTTCCGGCACACAACGTGCAGTCGGAAGGATGCGGTACGTTGGGGCAGACAAAGGGTCGTAGCTCAATTGGTAGAGCACTGGTCTCCAAAACCAGCGGTTGGGGGTTCAAGTCCCTCCGGCCCTGCTACACACTCCTTCGCCAGGACGTGTGCGCATGTACGTACTGCAAATGCACCGCCGTGCGGCTCAACCGGGCGCGGCACGGCCACGACCCGGAATTCAGGTGAGGACGCGTGACGGACGCCGTGGGCTCCATCGACATGCCTGATGCCCAGGATGAGGCGCCGGAGTCCCAGAAGAAGCCCCGTAAGGGTGGCAAGCGCGGAAAGAAGGGCCCCTTCGGCCGTCTCGCGCTCTTCTACCGCCAGATCGTCGCGGAGCTCCGCAAGGTTGTCTGGCCGACTCGCAACCAGCTCACCACGTACACCAGTGTGGTGATTGTGTTCGTCGTCATCATGATCGGTCTGGTGACCGTGATTGACTATGGCTTCAACCACGCCGTCAAGTACATCTTCGGCTGAGCCGATAGCGAAGGGCGCCGTACCCGGCGCCCCTTTCGCGTGTTCCACCCCTATGTATCCAGGAAGAAGCAGCCACAGTGTCTGACCCGAACCTGAACGAGGCGATCGAGCCCGTCGAGTCCGTTGAGGACGAGCTCGACATTGTCGAGGCGGCGGACGCCGAGAACGCCGAGGACACGGTCCAGGCCGAGGCTGCCGACGAGGCAGCCACTGAGGCTGACGAGCACGCCGAGGACGAGGTCGAAGCCGCCGAGGAGTCCCTCGAGGACGACGCCGAGGGCGACGCCGCCGAGCTGTCCGAGGAGGACGCCCCCGAGGCCGAGGCCGACGAGGAGTCCGTCGAGGAAGCCGCCGAGGAAGCCGAGCCGGTCGACCCGATCGTCGCCCTGCGCGAAGAACTGCGCACGCTGCCCGGCGAGTGGTACGTCATCCACACGTACGCCGGTTACGAGAACCGCGTGAAGACCAACCTCGAGCAGCGCGCCGTCTCGCTGAACGTCGAGGACTTCATCTTCCAGGCCGAGGTGCCGCAGGAAGAGGTCGCGCAGATCAAGAACGGCGAGCGCAAGACCATCCGTCAGAACAAGCTCCCCGGCTACGTGCTGGTGCGCATGGACCTGACGAACGAGTCCTGGGGCGTCGTCCGCAATACCCCCGGCGTCACCGGCTTCGTGGGCAACGCCTACGACCCGTACCCGCTGACCCTGGACGAGATCGTCAAGATGCTCGCCCCGGAGGCCGAGGAGAAGGCCGCCCGTGAGGCCGCCGAGGCCGAGGGCAAGCCGGCTCCGTCCCGCAAGGTCGAGGTCCAGGTCCTGGACTTCGAGGTCGGCGACTCGGTCACCGTCACCGACGGTCCGTTCGCGACGCTGCAGGCGACGATCAACGAGATCAACGCCGACTCGAAGAAGGTCAAGGGCCTCGTCGAGATCTTCGGCCGCGAGACTCCGGTCGAGCTCAGCTTCGACCAGATCCAGAAGAACTAGCCCCTTCCGGCACCTTCTGGAACAAGCACTTCCGAACAGGTCAGACGGGCACTCAAAGCCGGTCTGACCTGCTCGGTTTTTAGCTGCACACAGATACCCGTTATCGTTGTGCGGTATGCCTCCATCCGGATGACCGGGTGGTCGGCTGAAAACTCTCACTAGGACCCGGAGAGAGCAATGCCTCCCAAGAAGAAGAAGGTCACGGGGCTTATCAAGCTCCAGATCCAGGCCGGTGCCGCCAACCCGGCCCCGCCGGTTGGTCCCGCGCTGGGCCAGCACGGCGTCAACATCATGGAGTTCTGCAAGGCCTACAACGCCGCGACCGAGTCGCAGCGTGGCTGGGTCATCCCGGTGGAGATCACGGTCTACGAAGACCGCTCCTTCACCTTCATCACCAAGACGCCCCCGGCCGCCAAGATGATCCTCAAGGCCGCGGGTATCGAGAAGGGCTCCGGCGAGCCTCACAAGACCAAGGTCGCGAAGATCACCGACGCGCAGGTCCGCGAGATCGCCACCACCAAGATGGCCGACCTGAACGCCAACGACCTGGACGCCGCCGCGAAGATCATCGCCGGTACCGCGCGTTCCATGGGCGTCACGGTCGAGGGCTGATCCTCACCCCGTTTGACCTTTCAGTGGTAGGGCCAGCGCTGGTCCGCACCACGAACTCCATACCTGAACTCCAGGAGTAGAAGTGAAGCGCAGCAAGACTCTCCGCGCTGCGGACGCGAAGATCGACCGGGACAAGCTCTACGCCCCGCTCGAGGCCGTCCGTATCGCCAAGGAGACCTCCGCGACGAAGTTCGACGGCACCGTCGAGGTCGCCTTCCGTCTGGGTGTCGACCCGCGCAAGGCCGACCAGATGGTCCGTGGCACCGTGAACCTCCCGCACGGCACCGGCAAGACCGCCCGGGTCCTGGTCTTCGCGACCGGTGACCGTGCTGCGGCCGCGGAAGCCGCGGGCGCCGACATCGTCGGCTCCGACGAGCTCATCGACGAGATCTCCAAGGGCAACCGCCTGAACGAGTTCGACGCCGTTGTCGCCACCCCGGACCTCATGGGCAAGGTCGGCCGCCTCGGCCGCGTGCTCGGTCCCCGTGGCCTCATGCCGAACCCGAAGACCGGCACCGTGACCCCGGACGTGGTCAAGGCCGTGAACGAGATCAAGGGTGGCAAGATCGAGTTCCGCGTCGACAAGCACTCGAACCTCCACTTCATCATCGGCAAGGTGTCCTTCGACGACACCCAGCTGGTGGAGAACTACGGCGCGGCCCTGGACGAGATCCTTCGTCTGAAGCCGTCCGCCGCCAAGGGTCGCTACATCAAGAAGGCCGCCATCGCCACCACGATGGGCCCCGGCGTTCCGGTCGACCCGAACCGCACCCGCAACCTCCTCACCGAGGAGGACCCGGCTGCGGTCTGAGCCTGACAGCTCAGCCAAGTCGGCTCGGGCCCCGCACCTTTCGAGGTGCGGGGCCCGTTCCCGTTTTTCCGCTAACCCCTCCGGGCGCGGGTGGGCTCCGCTAGCCTGCGGGGTCGACCTGGGGCTCGGCGGGGGAGTGTATGAACGGCAGGACATGGGTGCGGTACGCGACGGTCTGCCTGGCGATGGCCGGCCTGGTGTCCTGCGGCACGCACGAGGCGCCCAAGCACGACGAGAGCGTCACCGGGGCGCTGAAGGCCGCACGCTCCGAGGTCGCCGCCGCCGGGTCCGCGAGGATCGAGGCGACCAGCAGTACGGGCACCAGCCTGTCCTCGCGGAGCGTGGGCGTCCTGCGCTGGTCGGGCGGGCTGCGCGGCACTCTGAGGGTGACCACGACCGGCGGCTCGATGGCCTCGACGACCCGGCTCATGGGCGGCTCCCCGTCCCAGTCCCGCTTCCTGCCGGACGCGTACTACACGCGCATGACCGACAAGTTCGCCGCGCTGTCGGACGGCAAGCACTGGATCAGATACCCGTACGACTCCGGGGCCGACCTCTCGCCGGCCGCCTCCCTGAAGCTGCTGCTGTCCTCGGGGGACGCGCGCGAGGTGGGCCGGGAGACCGTGCGTGGCGTCCGCGCCACGCACTACACGGGCTCGGCCGACGGGCAGCGCGTCGACGTGTGGATCGACCATGGGCACCTCCTGGTCAAGCGTGTCCAGCGGGCCGACACGGCCTCCGGCGCCTTCTCCGGGACGGTGCATTACGCCGACTACGGCGCCCGCGCCTCGGCCGAGCGCCCGCCGGCGCGGGACACCGTCGACTTCAAGGACGTCGTTGATCGAAAGCCTGCCTCCTGAGCCTTCGGTATCGTGCGCCCACCTACGTGTATCGATCATCTGTTCCTAGGGGTGGGGTCATGACAGTGAGCAGAGCGGCGGGGGCCGTGCTGGCCGCCGCGGTGCTGTGCGGAGGGGCCGCCGCCTGTACGTCGTCGGGGGGCGACGGGAAGGCGGGTTCCTCGCCGCGGACGGCGGCGGCCGCGGCCGTTCTCAAGGCCACGGAGAACGGGGAGCGGCTGACGTCGTTCGGCTACCGGATGACCGGAGAGGTCCCCGGCTCGGGCCGGATCGACGCCGAGGCCGCGATCAGCGTGAAGCCGATGGCGATGCGGATGAGGATGACCTCGCCCGACCCGGGCTCCTACGGCACCCTCGAGATGCGCGTCATCGGCGGCGCCCTGTACATGGGGGGCGGCAAGGGCGCGGCCAAGGAGATGCACGGCAGGAGCTGGCTCAAGTTCGACATCTCCGGGCCGGGGTCGCAGGAGGCCGCGGCGACGAATCCGTTGGCCGGCCAGGCGGACCAGAACCCGGCCGAGCAGGTCACGTTCCTCAACGGCTCCAAGGACCTCGAGCGCGTAGGCGAGGAGACCGTGGAGGGCGAGAAGACCGCGCACTACAAGGGCACCGTCACGCTCGACCAGATGCGCGAGAGCTACAAGGAGGAGGACGCGGCCACCAGGAAGCGACGCGACAAGAACCTCTCGATGTACGAGGGCCTGGGCGTCGACAAGCTCGCGGTGGACCTGTGGATCGACCAGGACGACCGCACCAAGCGCTTCCGTACCCGCGGCGCGGCGGACAAGGGCCGCTTCGACATGACGATGACCTTCTTCGACTACGACAAGCCGGTCACCGTACGGGCTCCGGCCGCCGAGGACGTGGTGGATCTGGCGCAGATGGTGAAGGGCGCGACCAGCGGTTGAGCGTCCCGGCGGGGGCCGACAAGGGCGGATTTGCCTGAGGCGGAGACCGTCGCGTACTCTCCTCGAGAAGCCAAAGACCGCTGGTCGTTGCCGTGCCCTCGCAAGAGGAACCGGTGACCGAAGGATCTGCTGAAAGCGGACGACCTGCGCAGGTGACTGTGGAAAGTTCCCGGACTCGTTCCGGTCGAGCTCAGCCCCGTGCGCCTGCGCCGGGGCGTTTTGTTTTGTACAGCCCCTTCTGAGCGGTCCTCATCACCCGGAAGGAGGCCGACGCTCTATGCCGACGCCCGACAAGGCTGCCGCGGTAGCCGAGCTCACGGACAAGTTCCGCAGCTCGAACGCCGCCGTGCTGACCGAGTACCGGGGTCTCACCGTGGCCCAGCTCAAGCAGCTGCGCCGTTCCCTCGGTGAGAACTCCGAGTACGCCGTGGTGAAGAACACGCTGACCAAGATCGCGGCCAACGAGGCCGGGATCAACACGCTGGACGACCTGTTCACGGGTCCGACAGCGGTTGCCTTCGTCACCGGTGACCCGGTGGAGTCGGCGAAGGGTCTTCGTGACTTCGCCAAGGACAACCCCAACCTCATCATCAAGGGCGGTGTCCTTGACGGTAAGGCGCTGTCCGCCGATGAGATCAAGAAGCTCGCGGACCTCGAGTCCCGCGAGGTTCTGCTCGCCAAGCTGGCGGGCGCCATGAAGGGCAAGCAGACTCAGGCTGCTCAGGTCTTCCAGGCGCTCCCGTCGAAGTTCGTCCGCACTGCGGAGGCGCTTCGCGTCAAGCGCGACGAGCAGGGCGGTGCCGAGTAACTCGGCTCGCGCAATGACCGTCGCCCACTAGGGAGACGGTCGCAGCGGGCCGAACGTACGCCCGCCTACATGTAACTACGGCACCTGCCGAATGAGTGGAAGGACGCCATCATGGCGAAGCTGTCCCAGGACGACCTGCTTGCGCAGTTCGAAGAGATGACCCTCATCGAGCTCTCCGAGTTCGTGAAGGCCTTCGAGGAGAAGTTCGACGTCACCGCCGCCGCGGCCGTCGCCGTTGCCGGCCCGGCCGGCCCGGGTGCCGCCGCTGAGGCCGTCGAGGAGCAGGACGAGTTCGACGTCATCCTCACCGGCGCCGGCGAGAAGAAGATCCAGGTCATCAAGGTCGTGCGCGAGCTCACCTCCCTGGGCCTCAAGGAGGCCAAGGACCTCGTCGACGGCACCCCGAAGCCGGTCCTCGAGAAGGTCGCCAAGGAGGCCGCGGAGAAGGCTGCCGAGTCCCTCAAGGCCGCCGGCGCCTCCGTCGAGGTCAAGTGACCTCAGGAGTCTGCTGACTCCTCGCTGAGCGGCTCTCGCGTAGGGCTGTAACGCAAACGTACTGAAGGGCGATCACCCAACTGGGTGGTCGCCCTTCAGGCTTTTGGACGGCCGCTCGGCGTTCCAGTTCGGCTGCCTTGCACTGACGGTCCCGACGAGTATGGTGATCTTCGTTGTGCCTGGAGCCGGTGCCTGGAGCGGGCGCCGGCGGGTGCCTGCTGGTGAGTGCGGGGGTCGGGGCAGCCCTGTTCGTACAGGAGGGGGCCTTGACGAACCGCACGCAGCGCGCAATTCTCAGGACGCGTCGTCACAACGATCCGGATCCGAGGCATGGATCGACGACGAAGAGGGCAGTAAGGATGTGCGTGCCACGAGTGACGTGGTGACGTGTTGCAGCTGTTGAGAACAACGAGGGTCTGACGAGGGTCGTTGAGGACAACGAGGGTCTCAAAAAACCCGCACTGGACATCAGTGAGCCAAGTGGCTACACTGACCCTTTGCGCTGCCTGTTAGCTGCTCCCTGCCCGTCACCAGGGGCATGCCCTCGCTCCAGCACCGTGGACTGAAACCGTCCTGACCTGGCCCTCACGGGTCGATTCGGGAAGCTTCTGCCTCCGTGCCAGCTTGGGACCGGTACGCGCGTAGTGAGTCCGAGCCCTCGGAAGGACCCCCTCTTGGCCGCCTCGCGCACTGCCTCGACCGCGAATACGAACAACGGCGCCAGCACCGCCCCGCTGCGCATTTCCTTTGCAAAGATCAAGGAGCCCCTCGAGGTTCCGAACCTTCTTGCGCTGCAGACCGAAAGCTTCGACTGGCTGCTCGGCAACGACGCGTGGAAGGCTCGTGTCGAGGCGGCTCTGGAAAGCGGACAGGACGTCCCCAGGAAGTCCGGTCTGGAGGAGATCTTCGAGGAGATCTCCCCGATCGAGGACTTCTCAGGGTCGATGTCCCTGACGTTCCGCGACCACCGTTTCGAGCCGCCGAAGAACTCGATCGACGAGTGCAAGGAGCGCGACTTCACGTTCGGCGCCCCGCTCTTCGTCACCGCCGAGTTCACCAACAACGAGACCGGCGAGATCAAGTCCCAGACGGTCTTCATGGGCGACTTCCCGCTCATGACCAACAAGGGCACCTTCGTCATCAACGGCACCGAGCGTGTCGTTGTGTCGCAGCTCGTCCGCTCGCCGGGCGTCTACTTCGACTCCTCGATCGACAAGACGTCCGACAAGGACATCTTCTCGGCCAAGGTCATCCCGTCCCGGGGTGCCTGGCTCGAGATGGAGATCGACAAGCGCGACATGGTCGGTGTCCGCATCGACCGCAAGCGCAAGCAGTCCGTCACCGTTCTCCTGAAGGCTCTCGGTTGGACGACCGAGCAGATCCTCGAGGAGTTCGGCGAGTACGAGTCCATGCGCGCCACCCTGGAGAAGGACCACACCCAGGGCCAGGACGACGCGCTCCTCGACATCTACCGCAAGCTGCGTCCGGGCGAGCCGCCGACCCGTGAGGCCGCGCAGACGCTGCTCGAGAACCTCTACTTCAACCCCAAGCGCTACGACCTCGCGAAGGTCGGCCGCTACAAGGTCAACAAGAAGCTGGGCGGCGAAGCCCCGCTGGACGCCGGCGTCCTGACCGTCGAGGACATCATCTCGTCGATCAAGTACCTGGTGAAGCTGCACGCCGGTGAGACCGAGACCGTCGGCGACAGCGGTGTCTCGATCGTCGTCGAGACCGACGACATCGACCACTTCGGCAACCGTCGTCTGCGTAACGTCGGCGAGCTCATCCAGAACCAGGTCCGCACGGGTCTGGCTCGTATGGAGCGCGTCGTCCGCGAGCGCATGACGACTCAGGACGTCGAGGCGATCACGCCGCAGACCCTGATCAACATTCGGCCGGTCGTCGCCTCCATCAAGGAGTTCTTCGGCACCAGCCAGCTGTCGCAGTTCATGGACCAGAACAACCCGCTGTCGGGTCTCACCCACAAGCGCCGCCTGTCGGCTCTTGGCCCGGGTGGTCTCTCCCGTGAGCGGGCCGGCTTCGAGGTCCGTGACGTGCACCCGTCTCACTACGGCCGCATGTGCCCGATCGAGACGCCTGAAGGCCCGAACATCGGTCTGATCGGTTCGCTGGCTTCCTACGGTCGCGTCAACGCGTTCGGCTTCGTCGAGACGCCGTACCGCAAGGTCGTCGAGGGCGTCGTCACCGACGACGTCGACTACCTGACCGCGGACGAGGAAGACCGCTTCGTGATCGCCCAGGCCAACGCCGGCCTCGGCGAGGACATGCGGTTCACCGAGAACCGCGTCCTGGTCCGCCGCCGTGGCGGCGAGATCGACTACATCCCGGGCGACGACGTCGACTACATGGACGTCTCGCCGCGCCAGATGGTGTCGGTCGCGACCGCGATGATCCCGTTCCTCGAGCACGACGACGCCAACCGTGCCCTCATGGGCGCGAACATGATGCGTCAGGCCGTGCCGCTGATTAAGTCCGAGGCGCCGCTCGTCGGCACGGGCATGGAGTACCGCTGCGCCACTGACGCGGGCGACGTGCTCAAGGCGGAGAAGGACGGTGTGGTCCAGGAGGTTTCCGCGGACTACATCACCACCGCCAACGACGACGGCACGTACACCACGTACCGCCTCGCGAAGTTCTCGCGCTCCAACCAGGGCACCTCCGTCAACCAGAAGGTTGTCGTGGACGAGGGCGCCCGCGTGATCGAGGGCCAGGTCCTGGCCGACGGTCCCGCGACCGAGAACGGCGAGATGGCGCTCGGCAAGAACCTGCTCGTGGCGTTCATGCCGTGGGAGGGTCACAACTACGAGGACGCGATCATCCTGTCGCAGCGCCTCGTGCAGGACGACGTCCTCTCCTCGATCCACATCGAGGAGCACGAGGTCGACGCCCGTGACACCAAGCTCGGCCCGGAGGAGATCACCCGGGACATCCCGAACGTCTCCGAAGAGGTCCTCGCCGACCTCGACGAGCGCGGCATCATCCGTATCGGTGCCGAGGTCGTCGCCGGCGACATCCTCGTCGGCAAGGTCACGCCCAAGGGTGAGACCGAGCTGACGCCCGAGGAGCGCCTGCTCCGCGCGATCTTCGGTGAGAAGGCGCGCGAGGTGCGCGACACCTCGCTGAAGGTGCCGCACGGTGAGATCGGCAAGGTCATCGGCGTCCGCGTCTTCGACCGTGAAGAGGGCGACGAGCTGCCGCCGGGCGTGAACCAGCTGGTTCGTGTCTACGTGGCGCAGAAGCGCAAGATCACGGACGGTGACAAGCTCGCCGGCCGCCACGGCAACAAGGGTGTTATCTCGAAGATCCTTCCGATCGAGGACATGCCGTTCCTCGAGGACGGAACTCCGGTCGACATCATCCTCAACCCGCTGGGTGTGCCGTCCCGAATGAACCCGGGACAGGTCCTGGAGATCCACCTCGGCTGGCTCGCCAGCCGCGGCTGGGACGTCTCCGGCCTCGGTGACGAGTGGGCCCAGCGCCTGCAGGCCATCGGCGCCGACCAGGTCGCCCCCGGTACCAACGTCGCGACCCCGGTCTTCGACGGTGCCCGTGAGGACGAGATCTCCGGTCTCTTCGAGGCCACGATCCCGAACCGCGACGGTGACCGTCTGGTCCAGCCGTCCGGCAAGGCCAACCTGTTCGACGGCCGCTCCGGTGAGCCGTTCCCGGACCCGATCTCGATCGGGTACATGTACATCCTCAAGCTGCACCACCTGGTCGACGACAAGCTCCACGCGCGTTCGACCGGTCCGTACTCCATGATCACCCAGCAGCCGCTGGGTGGTAAGGCTCAGTTCGGTGGCCAGCGATTCGGTGAGATGGAGGTGTGGGCGCTTGAGGCTTACGGTGCCGCGTACGCCCTCCAGGAGCTCCTGACGATCAAGTCCGACGACGTGACCGGCCGCGTGAAGGTCTACGAGGCCATCGTCAAGGGCGAGAACATTCCCGAGCCGGGCATTCCCGAGTCCTTCAAGGTGCTCATCAAGGAAATGCAGTCGCTCTGCCTCAACGTGGAGGTGCTGTCCTCGGACGGCATGTCCATCGAGATGCGCGACACCGACGAGGACGTCTTCCGCGCGGCGGAGGAGCTCGGTATCGACCTGTCCCGGCGCGAGCCGAGCAGCGTCGAAGAGGTCTGACGGGCCTGGTCGGGGGCTCCCACAAGGAGCCCCCGGCCATCCCCGGGACCGTTCAGACCATGATGAAGCGCCTTATTTCTCGCTAACGCGAGGGGCACAACCCCGAAAGAGGGATTGACGCACAGTGCTCGACGTCAACTTCTTCGACGAGCTGCGGATCGGCCTTGCCACCGCGGACGACATCCGGACCTGGTCTCACGGCGAGGTCAAGAAGCCCGAGACCATCAACTACCGCACCCTCAAGCCCGAGAAGGACGGACTCTTCTGCGAGAAGATCTTCGGTCCGACCCGGGACTGGGAGTGCTACTGCGGTAAGTACAAGCGTGTCCGCTTCAAGGGCATCATCTGCGAGCGCTGCGGCGTCGAGGTCACTCGCGCCAAGGTGCGTCGTGAGCGGATGGGCCACATTGAGCTGGCCGCCCCTGTCACGCACATCTGGTACTTCAAGGGCGTTCCCTCGCGCCTCGGCTACCTGCTTGATCTCGCCCCGAAGGACCTCGAGAAGGTCATCTACTTCGCGGCGTACATGATCACGTTCGTGGACGAGGAGCGCCGTACCCGCGACCTGCCCTCCCTCGAGGCGCACGTCCAGGTGGAGCGTCAGCAGATCGAGAACCGTCGCGACTCCGACCTGGAGGCCCGCGCCAAGAAGCTCGAGACCGACCTGGCCGAGCTCGAGGCCGAGGGTGCCAAGGCCGACGTGCGCCGCAAGGTGCGCGAAGGCGCGGAGCGCGAGATGAAGCAGCTGCGCGACCGTGCGCAGCGCGAGATCGACCGCCTCGACGAGGTGTGGAACCGCTTCAAGAACCTCAAGGTCCAGGACCTCGAAGGTGACGAGCTGCTCTACCGCGAGCTGCGTGACCGCTTCGGCACGTACTTCGACGGCTCCATGGGTGCCGCTGCCCTGCAGAAGCGCCTGGAGTCCTTCGACCTCGAGGAGGAGGCCGAGCGCCTCCGCGAGATCATCCGTACCGGCAAGGGCCAGAAGAAGACCCGTGCGCTCAAGCGCCTCAAGGTCGTCTCCGCGTTCCTGCAGACCAGCAACAGCCCCAAGGGCATGGTGCTCGACTGCGTGCCGGTCATCCCGCCGGACCTGCGTCCGATGGTGCAGCTGGACGGTGGCCGCTTCGCGACCTCCGACCTGAACGACCTGTACCGCCGCGTGATCAACCGCAACAACCGCCTGAAGCGACTCCTCGACCTCGGTGCCCCCGAGATCATCGTGAACAACGAGAAGCGCATGCTTCAGGAGGCCGTCGACGCGCTCTTCGACAACGGCCGTCGTGGTCGCCCGGTCACGGGCCCCGGCAACCGTCCGCTGAAGTCGCTGTCCGACATGCTCAAGGGCAAGCAGGGTCGTTTCCGTCAGAACCTGCTCGGTAAGCGAGTCGACTACTCGGCGCGTTCCGTCATCGTCGTCGGCCCGCAGCTGAAGCTGCACCAGTGTGGTCTCCCGAAGGCCATGGCGCTGGAGCTCTTCAAGCCGTTCGTGATGAAGCGCCTGGTCGACCTGAACCACGCGCAGAACATCAAGAGCGCCAAGCGCATGGTCGAGCGCGGCCGCACGGTCGTGTACGACGTCCTGGAAGAGGTCATCGCCGAGCACCCGGTTCTGCTGAACCGTGCGCCGACGCTGCACCGCCTCGGCATCCAGGCCTTCGAGCCGCAGCTGGTCGAGGGCAAGGCCATCCAGATCCACCCGCTCGTCTGCACCGCGTTCAACGCGGACTTCGACGGTGACCAGATGGCCGTGCACCTGCCGCTCTCCGCGGAGGCGCAGGCCGAGGCCCGCATCCTGATGCTGTCCTCGAACAACATCCTCAAGCCCGCCGACGGCCGTCCGGTGACGATGCCGACCCAGGACATGGTCCTCGGTCTGTTCTTCCTCACCACCGACGGTGAACTCCGTGACACCAAGGGCGAGGGCCGCGCGTTCGGCTCCGTCGCCGAGGCGATCATGGCGTTCGACGCCGGCGAGCTCGCGCTGCAGTCCCGCGTGGACATCCGCTTCCCGGTGGGCACCATCCCGCCGCGCGGCTGGACCCCGCCGGTCGCCGAGGAGGGTGAGCCGGAGTACCAGACGGGCGACAGCTTCCGTCTGCGTACGACGCTGGGCCGCGCGCTCTTCAACGAGCTGCTGCCCGAGGACTACCCGTTCGTCGAGTACGCGGTCGGCAAGAAGCAGCTCTCCGAGATCGTCAACGACCTCGCCGAGCGCTACCCCAAGGTCATCGTGGCGGCGACGCTCGACAACCTGAAGGCGGCCGGCTTCTTCTGGGCGACCCGTTCCGGTGTCACCGTGGCCATCTCCGACGTCGTCGTTCCCGAGGCGAAGAAGGAAATCGTCGCGGGCTACGAGGCGCAGGACGAGAAGGTCCAGAAGCAGTACGAGCGCGGTCTCATCACGAAGGAAGAGCGCACTCAGGAGCTCATCGCGATCTGGACCAAGGCGACCAACGAGGTTGCCGAGGCGATGAACGCGAACTTCCCGAAGACGAACCCCATCTTCATGATGGTTGACTCGGGTGCCCGAGGAAACATGATGCAGATGCGTCAGATCGCCGGTATGCGTGGTCTGGTGTCGAACGCCAAGAACGAGACGATCCCGCGCCCCATCAAGGCTTCCTTCCGCGAAGGCCTGTCGGTGCTCGAGTACTTCATCTCGACTCACGGTGCTCGTAAGGGTCTGGCTGACACCGCTCTGCGTACCGCCGACTCCGGTTACCTCACCCGTCGTCTGGTCGACGTCTCCCAGGACGTCATCATTCGCGAGGAGGACTGCGGCACCGAGCGTGGTCTCAAGCTCGACATCGCCACGCGCGGCGCCGACGGCGTCCTGCGCAAGGCGGACGACGTCGAGACCAGCGTGTACGCGCGCTGCCTGGCCGAGGACATCGTCGTCGACGGGAAGGTGCTCGCCCCGGCGGGCGTCGACCTCGGTGACGTGCTCATCGACCAGCTGGTCAACGCGGGTGTCGAGCAGGTCAAGACCCGTTCGGTCCTGACCTGTGAGTCCGCCGTCGGTACCTGCGCCATGTGCTATGGCCGCTCGCTGGCCACCGGCAAGCTGGTCGACATCGGTGAGGCGGTCGGCATCATCGCCGCCCAGTCCATCGGTGAGCCCGGTACCCAGCTGACGATGCGTACCTTCCACACCGGTGGTGTGGCCGGTGACGACATCACCCAGGGTCTGCCCCGTGTCGTCGAGCTCTTCGAGGCTCGTACGCCGAAGGGTGTCGCCCCGATCTCGGAGGCCAAGGGCCGCGTCCGGATCGAGGAGACCGAGAAGACCAAGAAGCTCGTCGTCACCCCGGACGACGGCAGCGACGAGACGGCGTTCCCGATCTCGAAGCGTGCCCGTCTCCTGGTCGGCGAGGGCGACGCGGTCGAGGTGGGCCAGAAGCTCACCGTCGGTGCCACGAACCCGCACGACGTGCTGCGGATCCTCGGTCAGCGTGCGGTCCAGGTCCACCTGGTCGGCGAAGTCCAGAAGGTCTACAACTCGCAGGGTGTGTCGATCCACGACAAGCACATCGAGATCATCATCCGGCAGATGCTGCGCCGCGTGACGATCATCGAGTCCGGCGACGCGGAGCTGCTGCCGGGCGAGCTCGTCGAGCGCTCGAAGTTCGAGACCGAGAACCGTCGTGTGGTCACCGAGGGCGGTCACCCCGCCTCCGGCCGTCCGCAGCTGATGGGTATTACCAAGGCCTCGCTGGCGACGGAATCCTGGCTGTCGGCCGCCTCCTTCCAGGAGACGACCCGAGTCCTGACGGATGCGGCGATCAACGCCAAGTCCGACAGCCTCATCGGCCTCAAGGAGAACGTCATCATCGGTAAGCTCATCCCGGCCGGTACGGGTCTGTCCCGCTACCGCAACATCCGGGTCGAGCCGACCGAAGAGGCCAAGGCCGCGATGTACTCGGCCGTCGGTTACGACGACATCGACTACTCGCCGTTCGGCACGGGCTCCGGCCAGGCCGTTCCGCTGGAGGACTACGACTACGGTCCGTACAACCAGTAAGGCGTACGTCTGACGAAGGGCGCCCACTCCGTTTTTACGGGGTGGGCGCCTTTTCGTGTTTCAGCGCAGGCCGTCGAGGTGTGCCTGGAGATGGTGCAGCCGGGTGTGTACATCGGGGTGTGAGGCGAGGAGCCGGGCGATCATTCCGGGCCTCTCCACATGAAGACCCCGAGACATCGCAGAGGCGTGCTCTCTGCCGTGTTCTCTCGCCAGGACAGCCATGAGCTGCGGAGCGAAGCCCAGAGCTGCGGCATGCTCATCGGCCCGTAACTCGGAGCGGCGCGAGACGGCAGCCACCAGATAGGGCGTGACCAGGGGGAGGAACACGAGGCCATAGGTAGCTGTCGCCAGTGCGACCGCGGAGGCGCCGATCAGGCCGAGCAGCACGGCGGCGACTCCAACGGACAGACGGTCGGCGTACGAGGCCAGCCGTCGCACCAGGCGCCACGCGAGACGACCGGGTAACGCGTACCAATAGGTCAGTAGCGAGACCCAGGCATGCCCGCTGGTGTGGTGTCCGAGTTCGTGAGCCAGCACGCCGCCGAGCTGGGCGGTGGGCAGCTCGGCCAGCGAGTGGCTGGTGACGCCGACGATGTGGCCTGCGGCGGCCATGGCATTGATGTCGTCGCTGTCCTCGACCCAGAGTTGATATGCGTTCCCGTCCACACCGGCCCGGGCTGTCACCTCCTGCCAGACGGGCTTCAGCCGTTGTCGCTCGTCAGGGGTCGGGTAACGGAGGCCGAACAGCCATCGGGCCATCGCCCGCTCACTGGGCTGGTGGAATGCCAGGGCCCCGCTCAGGGCCCAGCAGCTGACCGGGGCCCACGAGGGAACGCCGGCCAAGGCATCGACGGCGTACGACAGGAGGAAGACGACACCCAGGCTGAGGATCACGTGCGGGACGTGGAGGGCCAGGTTGCCGAGGGCGGTGGTGTCCGTGCTGCGCTGTCGCGCTGATATGTGGACGCGCCCGTTGCGGAGGGCGAGTTCGTCCGGGTCGACCGGGGGTGGATTCTCCGGCTTCCTCGAGTTCTCAGGACTCTCAGGAGCCTCGTACTCGTAGGGCGGGGACATGGCGCTCCCTTCGGGGACGGCGGTTCAGTCGGTGAGCAGCGATCCGGGGAGCAGCACTGCGGCACAGCCGAAGGCGAATAGGCCGATGCGGATCCACAGGTGCTTGCGGGCCGCGATCCGAGCGGTCTCGGAGAGGGCGAACAGCAGGCCGCGGGCGGGATCGCGGACGGTTTCCGCGAGGGCGGCCGTGAGGCACCCGGCTTGTGTGGCACGCCGTACATCGTCGAAGTAGGTGAGTGGCTGTCCTGGTTCCCAGCTGTTCACGCCGTAGCGGGGGACCACGGCCAGCAGCAGCGCGAAGAGTGCGGTGACCAGCGATACTGCGCCTGCCCACCACAGGACGGCGGCGTGTGCCGGAAGCCGGGCAGGGCTCCAGTTACGGTCGGCCAGGAGGCCGCCGAGTATGCCCGCCGACATGCTGAGCACGCCCACGAGCACCGTGGCTTTGGAGTCGGCGCGGGCGATCTCGCTGCGGAGATCGGTGAGGAGTTGTGTCGCGGTTCGCAGCTCCAGGTCGCCCGGTATCGGGGCGGTGGCGCTCATGCCCCCGCCTCCGGCGGCGCTTCGGCGGGCGACTGCGGGTAGGTGGGCGGGGTTTCCTCGGCGGTGGCTGGCGCCCTGAGGATGGCTGTCATTCGCTCTGCGATGAGCTTGCGCGGCTCTTCGAGTTGGTAGCTCTCCAGCCCTTTGCCCTCCAATGCCTGGTCGATCAGGTGAAGTTGGGTCTGAATGAGCGCGGCCTGATCGGATCGGAGGTGTTCCAGGACCAGATGGGTGTCGTCGGGGTGCTCGGTCAGGTGTAGTGCGAGAGCGGCGGTGCCGCCCTTGGTCAGGTGGTACTCGTAGAACTTGATCTTCTCGGCCCTGATCTGCGCCTCGTGTTCCTGGCGCATCACCGACACCCTGTGCTCGGGCAGGGCGGCCTCCGCCTCATGTCGTGCTGTGCGCAGGCGGCTCTGGTGGGACCGTTCGGCGGCGTCGCGGCGCAGGCGTATGGAGCAGGCGGTCCGCAGGCCCTGGGCGTCGCCGGCCGGCGCGGCCGTGTCCACGGCCCTCTGTACGGCCATCTCGGCCGCGGCGCTGGCGTCGATCGTGTGCTCGCGACTTGCCCTGCGCATCGCCGGCAGGAGAGCCCGGGTGAGCAGGCCGGGCACATCGTCCTCCTGGCTTGCGACGAACCGTTCCGGATCGACGACACGCCAGGTGACGTCAGCGGTGACCTCGAACTCGAAGCTGTCGATCGCGCTGGGCAGGGGCACGCGCAGCTGGAAGGAACGGAGTTCCGTGCTCACCTCGTACAGGGCGACGTACCGCCTGACGGTGGTGGGGCGGTGGGGCGGAAGGAAGGTCTCGTACGAACCCTTCCGCGTCACGAAGACCAGTGCGTTGTCGACGCGTCCGCTGAAGCGCCGCCCGCCGAGACGGAACCGGGGTAGCTGCCAGACCGTACGGACCGGATCGGTGAACTGGGTTCGGTCGAGCGCGGGTTCGGGCTGTTCGAGCCAGTCGCGTTCGTCCCTGGAACCGGTGTCCTCCATGGTCGTCTCCTTGGTGAGGTGTCATCGAGGCGCGAGGGCGGACTCCAGACGCCGGGCCACCGGTGGCTTGCCCTGGTCGGAAGTGCGCACCGTGCGCAGGAGGTGGCTGACGCGCTGATGGTTCGCGGGAGTGGTCGCGAGGGTGGGCAGCAGTTCGGCGAGTGCTGCCTCGGATTCCGGATCCAGCTGGGCCGCGAGCACCCAGGTGCGCAGCACATCCAGCGCTCGCGCAGTGAGCGAGCTGTCGTTGAGCGCGGTCTCCCAGAAGATGGTCAGGTGCCGGGCGTCCGCGGGGTCGTCCGCCACCGCGGCATGGGCATACCAATCGAGGACGAGCGGACGGCCGCCGGTCTCCTCGTACTGCTCGCAGGCCTGTATGAACGCGAGCAGTGCGTGGCCGCGGACCGCGCGCCCCCTGGTGAGGTGGTCTGCCAACTCGGCGAGCACCGGACCCTGTACGGCCAGGAGCAGCAGTTCCAGAGCGTCGGCGAACTGCTGTGCCTCCTCCTCTGCGTCCTCGTCGTCGGGCTGCCGCTGCACGGCCTCGAGCAGCGCGGCAAGAGCTTCCTTGTGGTGCACCGGTCCCAGCAGGCCGTAGGTGCGGATGGCTGTCCAGCGGCGGCTCTCGTTCTCGCCCGTGCACCAGCTGTGCAGGATCTGGGCAACCGTGGGCACGTTCAGCAGCACGGCCATGGTGAGGGCGTTGGCCGCGGTGAGCCAGGCGCCGAAGCTCTTGGAGTCGGCCCAGGGCTCGATGAGATGAGCCATGGCGGACGAGAGGTCGGCCTGGGCGAGGAGCGCGGCGGCCGCCGCCGCCCGGGTGCGGACGAGGGGGCGCCCGTCGTCCGCCAGCTGGTGGATCCAGCCGACGAGGGCGGGCCGGGCGGACGGGTGGAGATTCCATACCTCGTGCAGCAGGACCCGCGCGATCTGCCGGTCCTGGAAGGAGGCGACGAACTGCGCGAGCAGCCCCCATTCCGTGACCTCGGTCTGCATGTAGCCGTCCGCGCGGGCAAGCTGGATGCGATCTGCGCGGGAACTGCCGAAGACTCGGATGCGAGGTGGCTCGTGGGGATTCTCGATCTTCTGCAGCAGGGCGAAGAGCCGGTCTCCGAGCTCGGCCGTCACCGCGTACGGGCCTCCGTCGAAGACGGCGAGTGAGATGAGGAACGCCTTGTCGAAGAGCGCGGGCTCGTCCTCGGTGAGCCAGCGGGTGACCTGGGCGGCCGAGGCAGCTTCTCCATAGGCTGCCAGGGACTCCTCGCTGATGTCCCCCCGGTGCAGAGAGAGCACTCGACCGGCGAACTGGGCTGTCTCGCTCGGTTGGTGAGCCCGGCCGAGGAACTCCTTCACCGGCGCGAGCCCGCGAAGCGCCGCCCATTCGGATTCCCCGGTGCTGGGCACCACGTGGGCGTACAGGATGTCCTCAGCCGATGGAGGCTCCCAGCGAACGGAAGCGATGTCACCGAGCGCGGCCGACGGTTCGACGGTGATGACCAGGTGGCCGTGCGTACGCTCCAGCTGCTCGCGGATACCCTGCAGATGGAGCGCTCGAAGAGGCCGGCTCCGACTGGTGACCAGGTTGCACAGGACGTATCCGGTGGACTCGTCCAGCTGTTCCCGCAGTGCCGACGGGGAGGTGGTCGGCTCGAGGTCGCGCATGCGCCCGACGCCGAGCCGGTGCAGCAGCATCACCGCCGCCGAACGGCGTCCGGTGGCATGACCACCGGACACGACGACGACGCGCTCCGCCCGCAGTCGGGTGAGTGCCCGGTCGAAACTGGGGCAGGTCCGGAACACCGCCGCGAGCGCCTCCACGTCCTCGCGGGGAATGGGCCCGGAGATCGGACCCGGAGCGTCGCCTCTGCCTCCGAAGTGCTGGATCACGTTGCCCTGGACGGTGCCGCCGGTGACTCCGTACTGATCACGGCCGACCAGGCTGGAGACGAAGGACGGACCGTGCTCGATCAGATCCCGCCGCGCGGCCCAGGCCTTCTGTCGGTGTTCCTGGGCTTCCGAAGTCTCTTCCTGCTTTTCGCCCTCGTCGGGGGTGATGGCGTCGGCCGCAGGCGTTCCGCCGGCGGCGGCTTCCTCGCTCACCGCCGGTCCCCGCGATCGCGGAAGTCGAAGCGGAGGTCGCCGTGCACGGTGCCCCCGGCGACGCCGTACTGGTCCCTGCCGACCTGGGCGGTGCCGGGTCGAGTGTCTGGTGTGGGCCCCGGATCGGTGGCCGGGCGCGACTCCTCGGATGTGGTGCGACCGGTACCAGCCTCGGGGGTGGTCCGGTCGGTACCGCCACCCCCGTGCACCCAGGCGACGGTCGGGCCCTCCTTCGCCTGCACGGTGACGCGATGAAACGCGTCCGGGCGTACGCCCACGGGACCGTGTCGGACGACCCCCTGATACAAGGCGTCGGACACGCAGAGCACGCTGTCCTCGTCGCGCCGGCGCAGTGCGTCGCGCAGGGGTTCCGCGTCCAGGAGGCGGCAGGCATGGTTGAGGTCCGCCCCGACCCAGCCGTCGAGTTCGTCCACGGCGACGTATCCACTCGCGAGCACGATGCGCAGACGGATTTGGGCGCTGCGCGCCATCAGCCGGTTCTTGTTGTGCAGCAGGGCGGGGGTCTCGGTGAGTAGCGTCTTGAGCAGCCCCGACACCGGCACTTGAGCGTCGATCAGCTCCATCACGGAGTCGCCGCGGTCTGCGCGCAGCCGGGACGTCTCGCCGACGTGCGCCGCCCTGAGTGTCGCGTCCGCGACGTCGTAGAGCAGGCGTCGCAGGTACGCCTGCTCCACGTTGTCGCGCTTGCCGAACTCCTCGATGTCGAAGAGCAGGATGGTGCGGTTCACGTGGTCGGTCATGTCTGCCTCTCGTCGTCCGGTCCGCTGACCAGTACGACGATGACGGGGCCGGGCCGGACCGTCAGAGGGACGACGACACCGACGAACTGTGACTCCGTGCACAGAGCGCCGGGCGGCTGTGCGCTATGGGGCCTGCCCACTGCCGATGATGCGGCGCAGCACGTCGGGCCGGACGACGATGACGCGGCGGCGTCTCGTGACGACGACCTCCCGATCGCGCAACTCCTTCAGGAGGCGGGCGACCGCCTCGCGGGACGATCCGACCGAACCCGCGAACTCCTGCTGACTGAGGGGGACGGTGAGCTCGATGCCGTCCTCGGTCCGCCGGCCGTGCGTTCGGATCAGCTCGAGCAGCAGAGTGGCGAGCCGCTCGCGCACCGAGAGCGCGGCCCATTCGAGGCGGCGGCGGTCGGTCGCCCGCTGGCGGTCGGTGGCCAGGCTCAGTAGCCTCAGCGCCACCTGGGGAGCGTTGGTGAGGAACGCCGTGAAGCGGGCCTGGTCGATGACGACGGCCTCCACCGCTTCAAGAGCGGTCACGGTGGCCGCTCTGTGCCGACCGCTGAGCGCAGCGCCCTCGCCCACTATGTCGCCGGGGCCGCGCAGGGCGAGGAGGGCCTCGTACCCGTTGGCCGCGATGGCCGTCACCTTGGTCCAGCCCCGCAGGAGCAGCAGCACGTGCGTGGACGGCTCGTCCTGGTGCATGACGACGCTGCGCGGGGAGTAGCGCAGCACGCGGCCGATGGCGAGCAGCGCCGCCCGGTCCTCCCGTTCCAGCCGGGCCAGAAACGGCACCCGGTCGTCCAGCCCCCCATCGCCCGGTAAGTCGGCCACCGCCATCGCCCCCGATCCCCACGGGACCCAGCAAGATCCCTTGAACGCCGATCGATCAACGTACTGAAACGGAACCTCCGGGGACATACGAACAACCGAATCGTGTCCTCGGAGGGCTGCACACTGTTCAGGAGATGCTTCGGGCGGTGGGCGGGAAGTCCGGCGTGTCGCGGTGGACTGCATTTGTTTTGACCGAACCCGATGAGGTAGGTACGCTCAGACCTTGTGCCTGGGGTGTGCCTGGGCTCTTGTGCGTGTCGTCAGCCGCTACGGGAGTCCGCGACGGGCCGCCGTAATCTGCGCCCTTCCCGCTTGGCGGCGGGAGTTCACAGTATTCGACACACCCGACCGCGTGGGTCGGGAAATGTTCCAGGTTAGCTTTACTACTCGGCACACAGAAACCGGAGAAGTAGTGCCTACGATCCAGCAGCTGGTCCGGAAGGGCCGGCAGGACAAGGTCGAGAAGAACAAGACGCCCGCACTCGAGGGTTCGCCCCAGCGTCGCGGCGTCTGCACGCGTGTGTTCACGACCACCCCGAAGAAGCCGAACTCGGCCCTCCGTAAGGTCGCGCGTGTGCGTCTGACCAGCGGCATCGAGGTCACGGCCTACATTCCGGGTGAGGGACACAACCTGCAGGAGCACTCCATCGTGCTCGTGCGTGGCGGCCGTGTGAAGGACCTGCCTGGTGTTCGTTACAAGATCATCCGCGGTTCGCTCGACACCCAGGGTGTCAAGAACCGCAAGCAGGCCCGCAGCCGCTACGGCGCCAAGAAGGAGAAGTAAGAATGCCTCGTAAGGGCCCCGCCCCGAAGCGCCCGGTCATCATCGACCCGGTCTACGGTTCTCCTCTGGTGACCTCCCTCATCAACAAGGTGCTGCTGAACGGCAAGCGCTCCACCGCCGAGCGCATCGTGTACGGCGCCATGGAGGGTCTGCGTGAGAAGTCGGGCAACGACCCGGTCATCACGCTGAAGCGCGCGCTGGAGAACATCAAGCCGACCCTCGAGGTCAAGTCCCGCCGTGTCGGTGGCGCCACCTACCAGGTGCCGATCGAGGTCAAGCCCGGTCGCGCCAACACGCTCGCGCTGCGCTGGCTCGTGGGTTACTCCCGCGCCCGCCGCGAGAAGACCATGACCGAGCGCCTCATGAACGAGCTGCTCGACGCCTCGAACGGTCTTGGCGCTGCTGTCAAGAAGCGTGAGGACACCCACAAGATGGCCGAGTCCAACAAGGCCTTCGCGCACTACCGCTGGTAGTCGCTACCCACATCGAGACCGAGAGAAGACTGAGCCGATATGGCTACCACTTCACTTGACCTGGCCAAGGTGCGCAACATCGGCATCATGGCTCACATCGACGCGGGCAAGACGACGACCACCGAGCGGATCCTGTTCTACACCGGTGTTTCGTACAAGATCGGTGAGGTCCACGACGGCGCCGCGACCATGGACTGGATGGAGCAGGAGCAGGAGCGTGGCATCACGATCACCTCTGCTGCCACCACCTGTCACTGGCCGCTGAACGATGTCGACCACACGATCAACATCATCGACACCCCGGGCCACGTGGACTTCACCGTCGAGGTGGAGCGTTCGCTCCGCGTCCTCGACGGTGCCGTGACGGTGTTCGACGGCGTTGCCGGCGTTGAGCCCCAGTCCGAGACTGTCTGGCGTCAGGCGGACCGCTACGGCGTGCCGCGTATCTGCTTCGTCAACAAGCTCGACCGTACGGGTGCCGAGTTCCACCGCTGCGTCGACATGATCGTCAACCGCCTCGGTGCGACCCCGCTCGTCATGCAGCTGCCCATCGGCGCAGAGGCTGACTTCCAGGGCGTCGTCGACCTCGTCACGATGAAGGCGTTCGTCTGGTCCGCCGAGGCGGCCAAGGGCGAGGCGTACGACATCGTCGACATCCCGGCCACGCACACCGAGGCTGCCGAGGAGTACCGCGGCAAGCTGCTCGAGGCCGTCGCGGAGAACGACGAAGAGATGATGGAGCTGTTCCTCGAGGGCGAAGAGCCTTCGGTGGACCAGCTGTACGCGGCCGTGCGTCGCATCACCATCGCCTCCGGCAAGGGCGGCGACACCACCGTCACCCCCGTGTTCTGCGGCACCGCGTTCAAGAACAAGGGCGTTCAGCCCCTGCTCGACGCCGTCGTGCGCTACCTGCCGTCGCCCCTGGACGTCGAGGCCATCGAGGGCCACGACGTCAAGGACGCGGAGACGGTCGTCAAGCGCAAGCCGTCCGACGAGGAGCCCCTCTCGGCGCTGGCGTTCAAGATCATGAGCGACCCGCACCTCGGCAAGCTCACCTTCGTCCGGGTTTACTCGGGCCGCCTGGAGTCCGGCACCGCCGTGCTGAACTCCGTCAAGGGCAAGAAGGAGCGCATCGGCAAGATCTACCGTATGCACGCGAACAAGCGTGAGGAGATCGAGTCGGTGGGCGCCGGTGACATCGTCGCCGTCATGGGTCTGAAGCAGACCACCACGGGTGAGACGCTCTGTGACGACAAGAGCCCGGTGATCCTGGAGTCCATGGACTTCCCGGCGCCGGTCATCCAGGTCGCCATCGAGCCGAAGTCCAAGGGTGACCAGGAGAAGCTGGGTGTCGCCATCCAGCGCCTCTCGGAGGAGGACCCCTCCTTCCAGGTTCACTCGGACGAGGAGACCGGCCAGACCATCATCGGTGGTATGGGCGAGCTTCACCTCGAGGTGCTCGTCGACCGCATGAAGCGCGAGTTCCGCGTCGAGGCGAACGTCGGCAAGCCGCAGGTCGCTTACCGCGAGACGATCCGTCAGGCCGTCGAGCGTGTGGACTACACCCACAAGAAGCAGACCGGTGGTACGGGTCAGTTCGCCAAGGTGCAGATCGCGATCGAGCCGATCGACAGTGGCGACGCGACCTACGAGTTCGTGAACAAGGTCACCGGTGGCCGCATCCCCCGGGAGTACATCCCGTCGGTGGACGCGGGTGCGCAGGAGGCCATGCAGTTCGGCATCCTGGCCGGCTACGAGATGACGGGCGTCCGCGTCACGCTTCTCGACGGTGCCTACCACGAGGTCGACTCCTCCGAGCTGGCGTTCAAGATCGCCGGTTCGCAGGCCTTCAAGGAGGCCGCGCGCAAGGCCAAGCCCGTGCTGCTCGAGCCGATGATGGCCGTTGAGGTCACCACGCCCGAGGACTACATGGGCGACGTCATCGGCGACATCAACTCCCGCCGTGGCCAGATCCAGGCCATGGAGGAGCGCAGTGGCGCCCGTGTCGTGAAGGGCCTCGTGCCCCTCTCGGAGATGTTCGGCTACGTCGGAGACCTCCGCAGCAAGACGTCGGGTCGCGCAAGCTACTCGATGCAGTTCGACTCCTACGCCGAGGTTCCGCGGAACGTCGCCGAGGAGATCATCGCGAAGGCCAAGGGCGAGTAACTCACCCGAGTTCACGCTTTAGGCTTGACACCGACCGCTGGGGTTCGTGAATCCCGGACCCCGGCGGCGGGTTTCCCAGCAAAGATCACCTGGCGCCGATGAAGCAAGGCGTACAGAACCACTCCACAGGAGGACCCAGTGGCGAAGGCGAAGTTCGAGCGGACTAAGCCGCACGTCAACATCGGCACCATCGGTCACATTGACCACGGTAAGACGACCCTCACGGCCGCCATTACCAAGGTGCTGCACGACGCGTACCCGGACCTGAACGAGGCCTCGGCCTTCGACCAGATCGACAAGGCTCCTGAGGAGCGCCAGCGCGGTATCACGATCTCGATCGCGCACGTCGAGTACCAGACGGAGACGCGTCACTACGCGCACGTCGACTGCCCCGGTCACGCGGACTACATCAAGAACATGATCACGGGTGCCGCGCAGATGGACGGCGCCATCCTCGTGGTCGCCGCCACCGACGGCCCGATGCCGCAGACCAAGGAGCACGTGCTCCTGGCCCGCCAGGTCGGCGTTCCGTACATCGTCGTCGCCCTGAACAAGGCCGACATGGTGGACGACGAGGAGATCCTGGAGCTCGTCGAGCTCGAGGTCCGTGAGCTCCTCTCCGAGTACGAGTTCCCGGGCGACGACCTGCCGGTCGTCAAGGTCTCGGCGCTCAAGGCGCTCGAGGGCGACAAGGAGTGGGGTCAGTCGATCCTGAACCTCATGGCCGCCGTCGACGAGTCCATCCCGCAGCCCGAGCGTGACGTCGACAAGCCGTTCCTCATGCCGATCGAGGACGTCTTCACGATCACCGGTCGCGGTACGGTCGTCACCGGCCGTATCGAGCGTGGTGTCCTCAAGGTCAACGAGACCGTTGACATCGTGGGCATCAAGCAGGAGAAGACCACCACCACGGTCACCGGCATCGAGATGTTCCGCAAGCTGCTCGACGAGGGCCAGGCCGGTGAGAACGTCGGTCTGCTCCTCCGTGGCATCAAGCGCGAGGACGTCGAGCGCGGCCAGGTCATCATCAAGCCCGGTTCGGTCACGCCGCACACCGAGTTCGAGGCCCAGGCCTACATCCTGTCGAAGGACGAGGGTGGCCGTCACACCCCCTTCTTCAACAACTACCGCCCGCAGTTCTACTTCCGCACCACGGACGTGACCGGCGTCGTGACCCTCCCCGAGGGCACCGAGATGGTCATGCCGGGCGACAACACTGAGATGAAGGTCGAACTCATCCAGCCCGTCGCCATGGAAGAGGGCCTGAAGTTCGCCATCCGTGAGGGTGGCCGGACCGTGGGCGCCGGCCAGGTCACCAAGATCGTCAAGTAATTTCCTTGACGGTTTGACCTGGTAGCTCCAGCGAGCACCAGAAGGGGCCCGTACGACTTCGGTCGTACGGGCCCTTTCGCATGCCCGCTGGTGCGGGGCCCAGGCTCAGATCTTGCGGGCGGTCCCCGTGCCGGTGGAGCTGTCCGGGCGCCACAGCCACGGCCGGGCCGCGGGGGAGAGGCCCGCGGCCACGGGACCGTGCGCGGTGGCGCGCAGGGCGGGTCCGTCGAGGGTGACCAGGTCACGCGCGGCCCGCTGGATCCGGCCGCGGTGCAGCAGCTGGAGCGTGCCGTCGGTGTCCCTGCCGAGGAGGTACGGCCCGTCGGCGGTCACGGGGCCGTAGCCGGGGAAGTGGATCGGGGGCCCGGCCGTCGCCGTCAGCGCCGACGAGGCGGGGGCCCGGTAGTAGAGCCGGCCGCCCGCGGCGGCGACGGCGTCGGCGGGTACCGGCAACCCGATTGGCGGAGTGGGCCCCTCCGGCGTCCAGTGGTGCACCGTGTCGCGTCCCGGCGCGTACACATGGACGCCGCCGTCCTCGCCGACGACCGCGGTCAGACCGTCCTGCACGGGCCCGCCGCCGAGACCGCGCCACGGCGACCAGCGCCCGTCGAGGCCGCGTACCCGGGTACTGATGCCCTGGTCCGCGTCGCGTACGAAGAGATGGACCTGCCCGTCGCGGGCGGTGACGGCGACGGGGACGCCGATGCGGCGGCCGCGCACGGGATCGGTCTCCGGGTTGCCGAGACCGGTCCAGGCGCCGAACTCCCCGCCGGGGGCGCGCTGTTCGAGGACCACGATCTCGCGCAGGTCGGAGCCGCCGCGCCCTTCGAGGGCCGCGAGGCGCAGGCCGAGCAGCAGCTGCCGTCCGTCGCGCAGGGTCGCGGAGCCGAGGGCCGGCGCGAGCGGGCCGCCGCCCAGGTCGGTGGGCCGGCCGAAGACCCCTTGTGGGGTCTCGCGCCAGCGGACGGCCCGCATGCCGAGCACGCCATAGCCGGTCAGCTTGCCGTCCGGTTCCTGGGCCAGGGCGATCCGTGGGCCCGGGTGGCGGTAGTGCGTCGAGCGGACCCAGCCCTTGCGGTTGGTGAGGGGGCGGTCCCCGCCGACGTTGTAGTCGCCGCAGCCGGAGGGGTTGCCGCACTGCCAGTCCGGGGCCGCGCCGTACGGCATCAGGTCGGCGGCCTTGGCGTGCAGCACGGGCTCGGGGAGGTTCTCGGGCCAGTGGTGGTTGTAGTAGCCGCGGAAGGCGGTGGCCGCGAACGGGGGCGGCCCGTCCGCCGCGGTCTGCGACCAGCGGATGAGCGCCGCCCAGGTGAACTCGGCCACGGCCGTGTGGTCGGCGTGGTCGGAGAAACCGGGCTGCTCGCTGTCGCGTATGCGCGTCAGCAGATCGCTGTGCTGGATGTCGGGGTCCGGGTCGAGCGTGTGCACGAGGGTGGGCCGGTAGCGCTCGAAGAGGGCCACGAGTACGTCGACGAGGCCGTCGTAGTCGTACATCTGTGCCCGGCGCACCGGTGACCCGTCGACGACGACCGTACGCAGCGGCAGTCCGCGCTCCCGCCACAGCGCCGGGGCGCCCATGTGGCCCGCCGGGGTGTGCATCGCGAGGTCGAGGAAGACCAGCTCGACGCGGCGGCCCCGGTGCTCCAGGGTGTTCACCTCGGCCTGGTGCCCGCCCGCGAGCGTGGTGACCTCGGTGCGCCAGCCGCTGAAGACGGGCAGGCCGAGCTGGGTCGCGTAGGACTGGCGGAGCCCTTGGTGACGGGCGGAGGCGTACGCGGACTTGTCGGCCGGGGGGTGCGGGCGGCCGGGGATCTTGTTGACGCCGTCGGCCTCGCCGGCGGTGACGTACACGCAGACCAGCGGGACGCCGGCGGCGACGGCCTGGTTGGTGTCCGGGTTCATGAAGTACAGGTCGTCGTCGGGGTGGGCGAGCACCTGGAGCAGCAGGGCGTGATCGCCCTGGGCGGCGGGGCGGCCGGAGGCGGGGGAGGGGGCGGTGGTGCGGGCCGGGGGCGCGGTCGTGACCGTGTGGCCCACGAGGGCGGCCGCGGTGGCGGCGGTGACGGCGGCGCCCCCGATGAGCACGGCCCGGCGCCCGTGAACGCCGGGCGCCGCGGGGAAGCCCTCGCCCCCGTCGGCTATTCGCCCGCCTCGCCCGCCGGTGCGGTCCTCGGCGTTCTCATCACGTTTGTCCTGCCCACGTCCACGTCGCACGTGTCGCCCTCCGTCCGCCGTACGCAGCGGTCGGAATGTGCGCTGCTTCTCGGTGCTTCAGCCGAGAAGAGGCTCGTCAGTGGGGCCAGGTTCCATGCAAGGACATGATCTGTTCACTCGAACCGGCGTTCTTCGCGGGGAGAGAGTTTCGCGTCTCAGCCGCTGACGCCCCACCGCACCGCGGCCGCGAGCCCGAGCGCCAGGGCGGGCGCGACCCACCCCCACCCGATGACCCGCCGCACGGACGGCAGCAGCCAGAGCGCTGTCACCGAACCGGCGGCCGCGATGGTGACGGCACACGACAGGGCGATGCCCGTGTACGCGTCGTCGTCCCAACTCCCGTACGGCCGGATGGAGATGGCCGTCCTGCAGAAGTACGCGGCGATGAGCGTGAGCACGCCGAACGGCAGGGCGAGCACCACCCGAAGGCAGCCGCGGTCGTCGTCCGGACGTGAGAGGGCTGTCATCGGTGCGGATGTCCTCCGATCTCCTGCCGGGGAGGTGCCGGCGGCCGTCCGGCACGAGCGCGCCGCCCCGCAACACCCACCCCCGGTTTGACCTTCGTCACTCCGGGGGTACTCTCTACGGCTCGATTGGCCAGGCATGGTCGGCCTGTGGCAGACTGTCGGGGTTGCTCGGTTGAGTGCCGATGCTGCGCGCCTCCCGCCGGGAGGACCGAAAGCGAGTCCCACAGTACTCGTCGCCCCATCTGCCGTAAGGCAGCGCTAGGGCGGACGTACGGGAATCTTTCGGGAAGTGCAGCGAGGTGGTTCAGCCAGGCGCCCGGTGGGTTTCTTCCCCCGGCTTCGCGGTCCTGGGCCGCAGTCCCTCGCAGGGAAATCCGTATGGATATTTCCGTCAGTGAGACTGCGACACGCCCGACCGCGTGGGTCGGAGGAGGACGGAATAGGGCCCGCCAGGTTCCAGAGCGTTTCGAGAGACAGGACTACTAGTAGCCATGGCGGGACAGAAGATCCGCATCCGGCTCAAGGCCTACGACCACGAGGTCATCGACAGCTCGGCGAAGAAGATCGTCGAGACGGTGACCCGCACTGGTGCGTCGGTCGCAGGCCCGGTGCCGCTGCCCACTGAGAAGAACGTGTACTGCGTCATCAAGTCGCCGCACAAGTACAAGGACTCGCGCGAGCACTTCGAGATGCGCACGCACAAGCGCCTGATCGACATCCTCGACCCGACGCCCAAGACCGTTGACTCGCTGATGCGCCTGGACCTTCCGGCCGGCGTTGACATCGAGATCAAGCTCTGAGAGGCGCGGAAGAGATGGCTAAGCAGATCAAGGGCATCCTGGGCGAGAAGCTCGGCATGACCCAGGTCTGGGACGACAACAACCGTGTCGTCCCGGTCACCGTGGTCAAGGCCGGTCCGAACGTCGTGACCCAGGTCCGTACGAACGACACTGACGGCTACGAGTCGGTCCAGATCGCCTTCGGCGAGATCGACCCGCGCAAGGTGAACAAGCCCCTCAAGGGCCACTTCGCCAAGGCCGACGTCACCCCCCGCCGCCACCTCGTCGAGATCCGTACCGCTGACGCCAGCGAGTACACCCTCGGCCAGGAGCTCACCGCTGAGGTGTTCGAGGCCGGCGTGAAGGTCGACGTCACCGGCAAGAGCAAGGGCAAGGGCTTCGCCGGTGTCATGAAGCGTCACAACTTCAAGGGCCTCGGCGCCGGTCACGGCACCCAGCGCAAGCACCGCTCCCCCGGTTCCATCGGTGGCTGTGCCACCCCGGGCCGTGTGTTCAAGGGCCTCCGCATGGCGGGCCGTATGGGCAACGAGCGGGTCACCACCCAGAACCTGACCGTTCACGCCGTTGACGCGGAGAAGGGCCTGCTCCTCATCAAGGGCGCAGTTCCCGGTCCGAACGGTGGCCTCGTCCTGGTCCGTACCGCGGCCAAGGGGGTTTGAGGAACCGATGAGCACCATTGACATCCTTTCGCCGGCAGGCGACAAGGCCGGGACGGTCGAGCTCCCCGCGGAGATCTTCGACGTAGAGAAGATCAGCATCCCGCTTCTCCACCAGGTCGTCGTCGCTCAGCTGGCTGCTGCCCGTCAGGGCACGCACAAGACCAAGCGCCGTGGCGAAGTCCGCGGTGGTGGCCGTAAGCCGTACCGCCAGAAGGGCACCGGCCGCGCGCGCCAGGGTTCGACCCGTGCGCCGCAGTTCGCCGGCGGTGGCGTCGTCCACGGCCCGCAGCCGCGTGACTACTCGCAGCGGACCCCGAAGAAGATGAAGGCCGCGGCCCTGCGCCACGCCCTCACCGACCGGGCCCGCAACGCTCGCATCCACGTCGTCACCGGCGTGGTCGAGGGTGGAGTCTCCACCAAGGCCGCGAAGTCGCTGCTCGGCAAGATCAGTGAGCGCAAGAACCTGCTCCTGGTCATCGACCGTGCCGACGAGGCCGCGCTGCTCTCGGCGCGCAACCTGCCCCAGGTCCACATCCTGGAGCCGGGCCAGCTGAACACGTACGACGTTCTCGTCTCGGACGACGTGGTCTTCACTCAGGCCGCCTTCGAGTCCTTCGTGTCCGGCCCGAAGGCCACTGACACCGAAGGGAGCGAAGCCTGATGGCTACGCGTCACCCGAGCATTGCCCCCAAGGCGGCCAAGGCCGCCAAGGCCGCGCGCGTCGCCAAGGCGAAGCGCCACGAGGCCGAGGGCAAGAACACCGTTGAGACGCCGCTGAGCAAGAGCTTCACGGACCCCCGTGACGTCCTCCTCAAGCCGGTCGTCTCCGAGAAGAGCTACGCGCTCCTCGATGAGGGCAAGTACACCTTCATCGTTGACCCGCGTGCCAACAAGACCCAGATCAAGCAGGCCGTCCAGGCGGTCTTCTCGGTCAAGGTCACCGGAGTCAACACGATCAACCGCCAGGGCAAGCGCAAGCGGACCCGCACGGGCTTCGGCAAGCGTGCCGACAGCAAGCGCGCGATCGTGACCCTCGCTGAGGGCGACCGTATCGACATCTTCGGCCAGGCCTCCTAACGGAGCGCCCTGGTCCGAATATCGGACGAGGACTGAGAAATGGGTATCCGCAAGTACAAGCCGACGACGCCGGGCCGCCGTGGCTCCTCCGTCGCCGACTTCGTCGAGGTCACGCGGTCCACGCCGGAGAAGTCGCTGGTCCGCCCGCTGCACAGCAAGGGCGGCCGTAACAACGCCGGTCGTGTGACCGTTCGCCACCAGGGTGGCGGACACAAGCGCGCCTACCGAGTGATCGACTTCCGTCGTCACGACAAGGACGGCGTGCCGGCGAAGGTCGCGCACATCGAGTACGACCCCAACCGCACCGCGCGCATCGCGCTGCTGCACTACGCCGACGGCGAGAAGCGTTACATCGTCGCTCCGCGTGGCCTGTCGCAGGGTGACCGCGTCGAGAACGGTCCCGGGGCCGACATCAAGCCGGGCAACAACCTGGCGCTCCGCAACATCCCGGTCGGTACCACGATCCACGCGATCGAGCTCCGTCCCGGTGGCGGTGCCAAGTTCGCCCGCTCCGCAGGTGCCTCCGTGCAGCTGCTGGCGAAGGAGGGCCAGATGGCCCACCTGCGCATGCCGTCCGGCGAGATCCGCCTGGTCGACGTTCGCTGCCGCGCCACCATCGGCGAGGTCGGCAACGCCGAGCAGTCGAACATCAACTGGGGCAAGGCCGGCCGCAAGCGCTGGCTCGGCGTTCGTCCGACCGTCCGCGGTGTGGCGATGAACCCGGTTGACCACCCGCACGGTGGTGGTGAGGGCAAGACCTCCGGTGGTCGCCACCCGGTCTCCCCGTGGGGTCAGAAGGAGGGTCGTACTCGTTCGCCGAAGAAGGCTTCGAACAAGTACATCGTCCGCCGCCGCAAGACGAACAAGAAGCGCTAGGAGCGGGTTTAGATGCCGCGCAGTCTCAAGAAGGGACCCTTCGTTGACGGCCACCTCGTAAAGAAGGTGGACGCTCAGAACGAAGCCGGTACCAAGAACGTCATCAAGACCTGGTCCCGTCGCTCGATGATCATCCCGGCCATGCTGGGCCACACGATCGCGGTGCACAACGGCAAGACCCACATCCCGGTGTTCGTCACCGAGTCGATGGTCGGCCACAAGCTCGGCGAGTTCTCGCCGACGCGCACCTTCCGGGGTCACGTCAAGGACGACCGGAAGTCGAAGCGCCGCTAAGGCGGGGTGGAATCGACTATGACGAACACTGAAGGGACAACCATGGAAGCCAGGGCCCAGGCGCGGTACATCCGCGTCACGCCCATGAAGGCCCGCCGAGTGGTGGACCTCATCCGTGGCATGGATGCCACGGAGGCTCAGGCGGTCCTGCGTTTCGCCCCGCAGGCCGCGAGCGTGCCGGTTGGCAAGGTGCTGGACAGCGCCATCGCCAACGCTGCACACAACTACGACCACACCGACGCCTCTTCGCTGGTCATCAGCGAGGCGTACGTGGATGAGGGCCCGACCCTGAAGCGGTTCCGTCCGCGTGCTCAGGGCCGTGCCTACCGGATCCGTAAGCGGACCAGCCACATCACCGTGGTCGTCAGCAGCAAGGAAGGAACCCGGTAATGGGCCAGAAGGTAAACCCGCACGGGTTCCGGCTCGGTATCACCACGGACTTCAAGTCCCGTTGGTACGCCGACAAGCTGTACAAGGACTACGTCAAGGAAGACGTAGCCATCCGTCGCATGATGACCTCCGGCATGGAGCGCGCCGGTATCTCGAAGGTTGAGATCGAGCGCACCCGTGACCGCGTGCGTGTGGACATCCACACCGCTCGTCCGGGCATCGTCATCGGCCGCCGTGGCGCCGAGGCCGACCGCATCCGCGGTGACCTCGAGAAGCTCACGGGCAAGCAGGTCCAGCTGAACATCCTCGAGGTCAAGAACCCCGAGACCGACGCTCAGCTGGTTGCTCAGGCCGTTGCCGAGCAGCTGTCCTCCCGCGTCTCCTTCCGTCGCGCCATGCGTAAGAGCATGCAGACGGCGATGAAGGCCGGCGCCAAGGGCATCAAGATCCAGTGTGGTGGCCGTCTCGGCGGCGCCGAGATGTCCCGCTCGGAGTTCTACCGCGAGGGCCGTGTGCCCCTGCACACGCTCCGCGCGAACGTCGACTACGGCTTCTTCGAGGCCAAGACGACCTTCGGCCGTATCGGTGTGAAGGTCTGGATCTACAAGGGCGACGTCAAGAACATCGCGGAGGTCCGCGCCGAGAACGCTGCGGCCCGTGCGGGTAACCGCCCGGCCCGTGGTGGCGGCAACGACCGTCCGGCCCGCGGCGGTGGCCGTGGTGGCGAGCGTGGCGGCCGCGGCCGCAAGCCGCAGCAGCAGTCGGCTCCGGCCGCCGAGGCCCCCAAGGCTGACGCGCCCGCCGCTGCCGCTCCGGCTGAGAGCACCGGAACGGAGGCCTGACCGAAATGCTGATCCCCCGTAGGGTCAAGCACCGCAAGCAGCACCACCCCAAGCGCCGCGGTCAGGCCAAGGGTGGTACGACGGTTGCGTTCGGCGAGTACGGCATTCAGGCCCTCACGCCGGCGTACGTGACCAACCGCCAGATCGAGGCGGCTCGTATCGCGATGACCCGCCACATCAAGCGTGGCGGCAAGGTCTGGATCAACATCTACCCGGACCGCCCGCTTACGAAGAAGCCCGCCGAGACCCGCATGGGTTCCGGTAAGGGTTCCCCCGAGTGGTGGGTCGCGAACGTTCACCCGGGTCGGGTGATGTTCGAGCTGTCCTACCCGAACGAGAAGATTGCGCGTGAGGCGCTTACCCGCGCTGCTCACAAGCTTCCGATGAAGTGCCGGATTGTTCGGCGCGAGGCAGGTGAGTCGTGATGTCGGCCGGTACCAAGGCGTCCGAGCTGCGCGAACTGGGCAACGAGGAGCTCCTCAACAAGCTCCGCGAGGCCAAGGAAGAGCTGTTCAACCTCCGTTTCCAGGCGGCGACCGGTCAGCTCGAGAACCACGGTCGGCTGAAGGCCGTCCGCAAGGACATCGCGCGGATCTACACCCTCATGCGTGAGCGCGAGCTGGGCATCGAGACGGTGGAGAACGCCTGATGAGCGAGAGCAACGTGACTGAAGAGACTGCCGCCCGCGGCTTCCGCAAGACCCGTGAGGGTCTGGTCGTCAGCGACAAGATGGACAAGACCGTCGTCGTCGCTGTCGAGGACCGCGTCAAGCACGCGCTGTACGGCAAGGTCATCCGCCGTACGAACAAGCTCAAGGCGCACGACGAGCAGAACGCTGCCGGCGTCGGCGACCGCGTCCTCATCATGGAGACGCGTCCGCTGTCGGCGACCAAGCGCTGGCGCATCGTCGAGATCCTCGAGAAGGCCAAGTAATTCTCTGAGGGGTATCCCTCAGAGTTCGTTCCGCCAGGCTCCCGGGGCAGTTCACTGAACTGCCCCGGGGGAACCGGCAGACAATCAGGAGATAGACGTGATCCAGCAGGAGTCGCGACTGCGCGTCGCCGACAACACGGGTGCGAAGGAAATTCTCACCATCCGTGTTCTCGGTGGCTCGGGTCGCCGCTACGCGGGCATCGGTGACGTCATCGTCGCCACCGTCAAGGACGCGATCCCCGGCGGCAACGTGAAGAAGGGTGACGTCGTCAAGGCTGTCATCGTTCGCACCGTCAAGGAGCGCCGCCGTCCGGACGGCTCGTACATCCGCTTCGACGAGAACGCCGCCGTCATTCTGAAGAACGACGGCGACCCTCGCGGCACCCGTATCTTCGGCCCGGTGGGCCGTGAGCTGCGCGAGAAGAAGTTCATGAAGATCATCTCGCTCGCGCCGGAGGTGCTGTAAGCATGAAGATCAAGAAGGGCGACCTGGTTCAGGTCATCACCGGTAAGGACAAGGGCAAGCAGGGCAAGGTCATCGCGGCCTTCCCCCGCGAGGACCGCGTCCTGGTCGAGGGTGTCAACCGGGTCAAGAAGCACACCAAGGCCGGCCCCACCGCCAGCGGTTCGCAGGCCGGTGGCATCGTCACGACCGAGGCCCCTGTCCACGTGAGCAACGTTCAGCTCGTGGTGGAGAAGGACGGTAACAAGGTCGTCACGCGTGTCGGTTACCGCTTCGACGACGAGGGCAACAAGGTTCGCGTTGCCAAGCGGACGGGTGAGGACATCTGATGGCTACCACCACGACTCCGCGTCTCAAGACGAAGTACCGCGAGGAGATCGCGGGCAAGCTGCAGGAAGAGTTCTCCTACGAGAACGTCATGCAGACCCCGGGCCTCGTCAAGATTGTGGTCAACATGGGTGTCGGCGACGCCGCCCGTGACTCCAAGCTCATGGACGGTGCCGTCCGTGACCTGACCACGATCACCGGTCAGAAGCCGGCCATCACCAAGGCCCGCAAGTCCATCGCGCAGTTCAAGCTGCGTGAGGGTCAGCCGATCGGTGCCCACGTCACGCTCCGTGGCGACCGCATGTGGGAGTTCCTGGACCGCACCCTGTCGCTCGCGCTTCCGCGCATCCGCGACTTCCGTGGTCTGTCTCCCAAGCAGTTCGACGGCCGTGGCAACTACACCTTCGGTCTCACGGAGCAGGTCATGTTCCACGAGATCGACCAGGACAAGATCGACCGCGTCCGGGGTATGGACATCACCGTGGTCACCACGGCGACCAACGACGATGAGGGCCGTGCGCTCCTCCGTCACCTCGGCTTCCCCTTCAAGGAGGCGTAAGCGAGATGGCGAAGAAGGCTCTTATTGCCAAGGCTGCTCGTAAGCCGAAGTTCGGTGTGCGTGGCTACACCCGCTGCCAGCGCTGCGGCCGTCCGCACTCCGTGTACCGCAAGTTCGGCCTGTGCCGCGTGTGCCTTCGTGAGATGGCTCACCGTGGCGAGCTGCCGGGCGTGACCAAGAGCTCCTGGTAATCCCCCTCTGTCCTTAGGGACTTGGGAATTACCGGACGCTCTCGGTAAGTATTTGGTCGGCGGGAGCCCCCCTTCACATGCCGTAGGCTTGTGGGGTTGGGCGCCCGCCGCCCATACCGACTTACTACGCCGTAGGTCCCCGCACCGCACCCGTCCCGCCTCTGTGTGGGGAGAGGGATGGCGCATACAGGAAACCCCGGCGAGAGAGGCCGAAGGCCAATTCATGACCATGACTGATCCGATCGCGGACATGCTGACTCGTCTGCGTAACGCGAACTCGGCGTACCACGACACCGTGGCGATGCCGCACAGCAAGATCAAGTCTCACATCGCGGAGATCCTCCAGCAGGAGGGCTTCATCACGGGCTGGAAGACCGAGGACGCCGAGGTCGGCAAGAACCTCGTCCTCGAGCTCAAGTTCGGCCCGAACCGTGAGCGCTCCATCGCGGGCATCAAGCGGATCTCCAAGCCCGGTCTCCGGGTTTACGCGAAGTCCACCAACCTGCCCAAGGTCCTCGGCGGCCTCGGCGTGGCGATCATCTCCACGTCGCACGGTCTTCTGACCGGCCAGCAGGCAGGCAAGAAGGGCGTAGGTGGGGAAGTCCTCGCCTACGTCTGGTAGTCGGGAACGGAGGAATAGCTAATGTCGCGTATTGGCAAGCTCCCCATCGCGGTTCCCGCCGGCGTGGACGTCACCATCGACGGTCGTACGGTCTCGGTTAAGGGCCCCAAGGGTTCCCTCAGCCACACGATCGTCGCTCCGATCGTCATCACGAAGGGCGAGGACGGCGTGCTGAACGTCGCCCGCCCCAATGATGAGCGTCAGAACAAGGCTCTGCACGGCCTGTCCCGCACGCTGGTGGCCAACATGATCACCGGCGTGACCCAGGGTTACGTGAAGAAGCTCGAGATCAGCGGTGTCGGTTACCGCGTCCTGGCGAAGGGCTCCAACCTGGAGTTCTCGCTCGGCTACAGCCACCCGATCCTGATCGAGGCGCCCGAGGGCATCTCCTTCAAGGTCGAGTCGCCGACCAAGTTCTCGGTCGAGGGCATCGACAAGCAGAAGGTCGGCGAGGTTGCGGCCAACATCCGCAAGCTGCGCAAGCCCGACCCGTACAAGGCCAAGGGCGTCAAGTACGAAGGCGAAGTCATCCGCCGCAAGGTCGGAAAGGCGGGTAAGTAAGCCATGGCATACGGTGTCAAGATTGCTAAGGGCGACGCTTACAAGCGTGCTGCCATCAAGCGCCGTCACATTCGTATCCGTAAGCATGTTTCGGGTACGGCCGAGCGTCCGCGCCTGGTCGTGACGCGTTCGAACCGCCACATCGTGGCCCAGGTCATCGACGACGTTAAGGGTCACACCCTCGCGTCGGCGTCGACCCTGGACACCTCGATCCGTGGTGCCGAGGCCGACAAGTCCGCGCAGGCCGGCAAGGTCGGCGCCCTGGTCGCCGAGCGCGCCAAGGCCGCGGGCGTCGAGGCTGTCGTGTTCGACCGTGGTGGTAACCAGTACGCCGGGCGCATCGCCGCTCTGGCGGACGCCGCCCGCGAAGCCGGTCTGAAGTTCTGATCCGGTTCCGTAGCTAGCGGAAAACGAAGAGAGGTAATTCCAATGGCTGGACCCCAGCGCCGCGGAAGCGGTGCCGGTGGCGGCGAGCGGCGGGACCGGAAGGGTCGCGACGGTGGCGCTGCTGCCGCCGAGAAGACCGCATACGTTGAGCGCGTTGTCGCGATCAACCGTGTCGCCAAGGTTGTCAAGGGTGGCCGTCGCTTCAGCTTCACTGCGCTCGTCGTGGTGGGCGATGGCGATGGCACGGTAGGCGTCGGTTACGGCAAGGCCAAGGAGGTGCCGGCCGCCATCGCCAAGGGTGTTGAGGAGGCCAAGAAGCACTTCTTCAAGGTCCCCCGTATCCAGGGCACCATCCCGCACCCGATCACGGGCGAGAAGGCTGCGGGCGTCGTCCTGCTCAAGCCGGCTGCTCCCGGTACCGGCGTTATCGCCGGTGGCCCGGTGCGTGCCGTGCTCGAGTGCGCCGGCGTTCACGACATCCTGTCGAAGTCGCTCGGCTCGTCGAACGCGATCAACATCGTGCACGCGACCGTGGAGGCCCTCAAGGGCCTGCAGCGTCCCGAGGAGATCGCGGCTCGCCGTGGTCTGCCCCTCGAGGACGTCGCCCCCGCGGCTCTGCTTCGTGCGCGTGCGGGAGCGGGTGCGTAATGGCTCGCCTCAAGATCACGCAGACGAAGTCGTACATCGGTAGCAAGCAGAACCACCGCGACACCCTGCGTTCGCTCGGGCTCAAGCGCCTGAACGACGTGGTCGTCAAGGAGGATCGTCCCGAGTTCCGCGGCATGGCTAACACCGTGCGGCACCTCGTGACGGTCGAGGAGGTCGACTGATCATGGCGGAGAACAACCCGCTCAAGATCCACAACCTCCGTCCCGCCCCGGGCGCCAAGACCGCGAAGACCCGTGTGGGTCGCGGTGAGGCGTCGAAGGGTAAGACGGCCGGTCGTGGTACCAAGGGCACGAAGGCCCGTTACCAGGTTCCGGAGCGCTTCGAGGGTGGCCAGATGCCCCTCCACATGCGTCTCCCGAAGCTCAAGGGCTTCAAGAACCCGTTCAAGACCGAGTTCCAGGTCGTGAACCTCGACAAGCTGAGCGCGCTGTACCCGGAAGGTGGCGAGGTCACCGTTGAGGGTCTCGTCGCCAAGGGTGCCGTTCGCAAGAACAGCCTCGTCAAGGTGCTCGGCCAGGGTGAGCTCACCGTGGCGCTGCAGGTGACGGTTGACGCCGTCTCCAACTCCGCCAAGGAGAAGATCACCGCCGCCGGCGGTACCGTCACCGAGCTCGTCTGACCTTTTCAGGCGTCTCTATGACATGAGCGATTCCCAACCGGGGATGCCCCACATTTGGGGCATCCCCGGTTGGTCGTTCCAAGGGGGGCATGGTCGCCGGTATGGTGGCCTGCACTGTGCTGTATCTGTCTGGGGCTGATGCCTCGGGCCGGGCGGTGTGTCCTGAAGGCGACGTGTCTGACGGATCTTCACCCGGTGCTTGACTGTTACGCATTCCTTCATTCATCGAACCTCAAGACCGTCACCTCTGACGCACGTGCGCGGGGGTCGCAGGAGGCACCGTGCTCACCGCGTTCGCCCGGGCGTTCAAGACGCCCGACCTGCGCAAGAAGCTGCTGTTCACGCTCGGCATCATCGTGATCTACCGCATCGGTACACACGTACCGATCCCGGGAGTCAGCTACTCGAACGTCCAGACATGCGTGGACGCGAACAAAGGCACGCAGGGGCTGTTCGGTCTCGTCAACATGTTCAGTGGTGGCGCGCTCCTGCAGATCACGATCTTCGCGCTCGGCATCATGCCGTACATCACCGCGAGCATCATCCTGCAGCTGCTCACCGTCGTGATCCCGCGGCTCGAGGCCCTGAAGAAGGAGGGTCAGGCGGGTACGGCGAAGATCACGCAGTACACGCGATACCTGACCGTGGCGCTCGCCATCCTCCAGGGCACCGGCCTCGTCGCGACCGCTCGCAGTGGCGCCCTCTTCCAGGGCTGCCCCGTCGCGAACCAGATCGTCCCGGACCAGTCGATCTTCGTGACGATCACGATGGTCATCACGATGACCGCCGGTACCGCCATCGTCATGTGGCTCGGTGAGCTCATCACCGACCGCGGCATCGGCAACGGCATGTCGATCCTGATGTTCATCTCGATCGCCGCCACCTTCCCGAGCGCCCTGTGGACCATCAAGACGACCGGTGACCTCGCCGGCGGCTGGATCGAGTTCGGCGCCGTGATCCTGGTGGGCCTCGTCATGGTCGGCCTGGTGGTCTTCGTCGAGCAGGCGCAGCGCCGCATCCCTGTCCAGTATGCGAAGCGCATGATCGGTCGCCGTTCTTACGGCGGTACGTCCACCTACATCCCGCTGAAGGTCAATCAGGCGGGTGTGATCCCTGTCATCTTCGCTTCGTCGCTGCTCTACATCCCGGCCCTCGTCGCGCAGTTCGCGGGAGGCAATTCCGGGTGGAAGACCTGGATCAACGACCATCTGACCAAGGGAAATCACCCCTATTACATCGTTTCGTACTTCCTGCTGATCGTTTTCTTCGCGTTCTTCTACGTGGCGATCTCGTTCAACCCCGAGGAAGTCGCGGACAACATGAAGAAGTATGGTGGCTTCATCCCGGGCATCCGGGCTGGCCGGCCGACCGCTGAGTACCTCAGTTACGTGCTCAACCGGATCACCTGGCCGGGTTCGCTGTATCTGGGTCTGATCGCTCTCGTACCAACGATGGCGTTGGTTGGCTTCGGGGCAAGCCAGAACTTCCCGTTCGGTGGGACAAGCATCCTCATCATCGTGGGTGTCGGTCTGGAGACGGTGAAGCAGATCGAGAGCCAGCTTCAGCAGCGCAATTACGAAGGGTTCCTCCGCTGATGCGTATCGTCCTCGTCGGGCCGCCCGGTGCGGGCAAGGGAACGCAGGCCGCGTTCCTTGCCAAGAACCTGTCGATTCCGCACATCTCCACGGGCGACCTCTTCCGTGCCAACATCAGCCAGGGCACGGAGCTGGGCAAGCAGGCAAAGGCGTTCATGGACGCCGGCAACCTGGTTCCGGACGAGGTCACCATCGGGATGGCCAAGGACCGCATGGAGCAGCCGGACGCCGTGAACGGCTTCCTGCTCGACGGCTTCCCTCGCAACGTCTCGCAGGCCGAGGCGCTCGACGTCGCCCTCAAGGCGGACGAAGTGAAGCTGGACGCGGTCCTGGACCTCGAGGTCCCCGAGGACGAGGTGGTCAAGCGCATCGCCGGCCGCCGCATCTGCCGCAAGGACTCCGCGCACGTCTTCCACGTTTCGTACAAGCAGCCGAAGCAGGAAGGCGTCTGTGACGTCTGCGGCGGCGAGCTGTACCAGCGCGAGGACGACAGTGAGGACACCGTCCGCAAGCGGCTCGAGGTCTACCACACGCAGACCGAGCCGATCATCGACTACTACCGGGCCCAGGGCCTGGTGCGGACGATCTCGGCGCTCGGCAAGGTCGACGAGGTGACCGCGCGGGCCATGGACGCCCTCAAGCGCGACAAGTAAGTCGTTGTTACGCTGCTCCGGCCGCGGTGCCCGTACAGGGTGCCGCGGCCGTAGTGTTGTGTAGGTAAAAAACCCGTAGTGCGGAAGACGGAGAGCGCAGGCCCCCATGGTGCAGATCAAGACCCCCGAGCAGATCGCCAAGATGCGTGAGGCGGGGCTGGTCGTCGCCGCGATCCACGCGGCGACGCGCGAGGCCGCGGTGCCCGGTGCCACCACCCGGGACCTGGACGAGGTCGCGCGCAAGGTGCTCGACGAGCACGGGGCCAAGTCGAACTTCCTCGGCTACGGGGGATTCCCCGCGACCATCTGCACCTCGGTCAACGAGGTCGTCGTCCACGGCATCCCGGACGACAAGACCGTCCTCAAGGACGGCGACATCATCTCCATCGACTGCGGCGCGATCATCGACGGCTGGCACGGCGACGCCGCGTACACCGCGTTCGTGGGCACCGGTCACGCTCCGGAGCTGGTCGAGCTCTCCCGGGTGACCGAGGAGTCGATGTGGGCCGGCATCGCCGCGATGAAGAACGGCAACCGGCTCGTCGACATCTCGCGCGCCATCGAGTCCTACATCCGCCGCCAGCCCAAGCCGGGCGGCGGCAAGTACGGCATCGTCGAGGACTACGGCGGCCACGGCATCGGCACCGAGATGCACATGGACCCGCACCTGCTGAACTACGTCGAGCGCCGCCGCGGCAAGGGACCGAAGCTCGTCCCCGGCTTCTGCCTCGCGATCGAACCGATGGTCTCCCTCGGCACCCCGCGCACCGAGGTCCTCGAGGACGACTGGACGGTCATCACGACGGACGGCACCTGGTCCTCGCACTGGGAGCACTCCATCGCGCTGACCGAACAGGGCCCGCTGGTCCTCACGGCGCCGGACGGCGGCAAGGCGAAGCTGGCCGAGCTCGGTGTCACCGCCGCCCCGGACCCCCTTGCATAATGATCTTCAGTGTGGGGCAAACTTCCCCGATTCGTCTTTCCGGGTGCCCTGACGTAGACTGACTCGTCGGCTCTCGTGCACACGCATGCCTGCATGTACGTGCTGAGTCGATCAAGGTAGTCGATTCGAAGGGCAAAGCGTGGCCAAGAAGCAAGGTGCCATCGAGATCGAAGGCACTGTCGTCGAGTCTCTCCCGAACGCCATGTTCAAGGTGGAGCTCCAGAACGGCCACCAGGTCCTGGCTCACATCAGCGGCAAGATGCGTATGCACTACATCCGTATCCTCCCTGACGACCGGGTCGTGGTGGAGCTGTCTCCGTACGACCTGACGCGTGGCCGGATCGTCTACCGGTACAAGTAGATCTTGCCCGCACCCTGCCTCGCGCGGGGTGGTGGCACTGACCCGGAGAACCTCACCCAATGAAGGTCAAGCCGAGCGTCAAGAAGATCTGCGACAAGTGCAGGGTGATCCGCCGTCACGGCCGGGTCATGGTTATCTGCGACAACCCGCGCCACAAGCAGCGCCAGGGCTGACGCACGACTGCAGTTCGCAGATTTTCGCGCGACGCAAGTAAGCACACATGCAGGACCCGTCCCTCTTCAGATCCATTGGTAATGGAGGGCGACACCCCCGGTCGGAGGCCGGGGACCCAGGATGTACCTCGTACGGCACCTGGGAACGGTTCTGCTGAAGACCTCCGAGTATCAACAGGAGCCTTGAATGGCACGCCTTGAAGGCGTTGACCTCCCGCGCGACAAGCGCGTAGAGGTTGCCCTCACCTACGTGTTCGGCATTGGCCGCACGCTGTCCCAGCAGACGCTGGACGCCACCGGTGTGGACCGCAACATCCGCGTTCGTGATCTGTCCGAAGAGGACCTGATCAAGATCCGCGAGTACGTGGACGCGAACATCCAGACCGAGGGTGACCTCCGTCGCGAGATCCAGGCCGACATCCGCCGCAAGGTCGAGATCGGCTGCTACCAGGGTCTTCGCCACCGTCGTGGCCTGCCCGTCCGCGGTCAGCGCACCAGCACGAACGCTCGTACCCGCAAGGGCCCGCGTCGCGCCATCGCCGGTAAGAAGAAGCCGGGCAAGAAGTAGTCCTCGCTCAGCGGTCTATCGACAGCTGTCGCTGCAGGACCGACCACCTCCCGTAGGAGTAATAGATGCCCCCCAAGGGTCGTCAGGGCGCTGCCAAGAAGGTGCGCCGCAAGGAAAAGAAGAACGTCGCTCACGGGCACGCTCACATCAAGAGCACGTTCAACAACACGATCGTGTCCATCACGGACCCGACCGGCAACGTGATCTCCTGGGCCTCCGCCGGCCACGTCGGCTTCAAGGGCTCGCGCAAGTCCACTCCGTTCGCCGCGCAGATGGCCGCCGAGTCGGCCGCGCGTCGCGCCCAGGAGCACGGCATGCGCAAGGTTGACGTCTTCGTCAAGGGTCCGGGCTCCGGCCGCGAGACCGCGATCCGCTCCCTCCAGGCCACGGGCCTCGAGGTCGGTTCGATCCAGGACGTCACGCCGACCCCGCACAACGGCTGCCGTCCGCCCAAGCGTCGCCGCGTCTGATCTGACGTACGACTGCTTGGTCTGAGGTTTTCGGGCGGTACGGCTCTTAAGGGCCGTATCGCCCGTACCCTTGTACTGCATCAACATCGGGACACCACCCGGTGGCATCAGGGCATCAAATAGTGGGTGCCCCTGACTGAAGGAATCACTTCATGCTGATCGCTCAGCGTCCCTCGTTGACCGAAGAGGTCGTCGACGAGTTCCGCTCCCGGTTCGTGATCGAGCCGCTGGAGCCGGGCTTCGGTTACACCCTCGGCAACTCCCTGCGCCGGACGCTTCTCTCCTCGATCCCGGGTGCGGCGGTCACGTCCATCCGTATCGACGGTGTCCTGCACGAGTTCACCACCGTGCCAGGCGTCAAGGAAGACGTCACCGACCTCATCCTGAACATCAAGCAGCTGGTCGTCTCCTCGGAGCACGACGAGCCGGTCGTGATGTACCTGCGCAAGCAGGGCCCGGGTCTGGTCACCGCCGCCGACATCGCGCCTCCGGCCGGTGTCGAGGTGCACAACCCCGACCTCGTCCTCGCCACGCTCAACGGCAAGGGCAAGCTGGAGATGGAGCTGACCGTCGAGCGCGGTCGCGGCTACGTATCCGCCGTCCAGAACAAGCAGGTCGGTCAGGAGATCGGGCGCATCCCGGTCGACTCGATCTACTCGCCGGTCCTGAAGGTCACGTACAAGGTCGAGGCGACCCGTGTCGAGCAGCGCACCGACTTCGACAAGCTGATCGTCGACGTCGAGACGAAGCAGGCCATGCGTCCGCGTGACGCCATGGCGTCGGCCGGTAAGACCCTGGTCGAGCTGTTCGGTCTCGCCCGCGAGCTGAACATCGACGCCGAGGGCATCGACATGGGCCCGTCCCCCACGGACGCCGCCCTGGCCGCCGATCTGGCGCTGCCGATCGAGGAGCTCGAGCTCACCGTTCGGTCGTACAACTGCCTCAAGCGCGAGGGCATCCACTCCGTGGGTGAGCTCGTCGCCCGCTCCGAGGCGGACCTGCTCGACATCCGCAACTTCGGTGCGAAGTCGATCGACGAGGTCAAGGCGAAGCTGGCCGGTATGGGCCTCGCGCTGAAGGACTCGCCTCCCGGCTTCGACCCGACCGCCGCCGCGGACGCCTTCGGCGCCGACGACGACGCGGACGCGGGCTTCGTCGAGACCGAGCAGTACTAGGCGCTCCGCGAGGACGCCGGATTTTCGGCTGCGGGTCCGCTTCGGCTGGTCGCGCAGTTCCCCGCGCCCCTTACGGGGCGCGGGTCTCCGACGGGCATCCGCCCGCTCGGATACTGACCCTGGTACCTGATACGGCCGGGGCAGACACCTAGGAGATACACCATGCCGAAGCCCACCAAGGGTGCCCGTCTGGGCGGCAGCGCTGCGCACGAGAAGCTGCTCATCGCGAACCTCGCGAAGTCGCTCTTCGAGCACGGCAAGATCACGACGACCGAGGCCAAGGCCCGTCGTCTGCGCCCGTACGCGGAGCGTCTGGTCACCAAGGCGAAGAAGGGCGACCTTCACAACCGCCGTCAGGTGCTCCAGGTCATCACGGACAAGAGCGTCGTCCACACGCTCTTCACCGAGATCGCCCCGCGCTACGAGAACCGTCCGGGTGGTTACACCCGTATCACCAAGATCGGTAACCGCCGTGGCGACAACGCGCCCATGGCTGTCATCGAGCTGGTCGAGGCGCTGACGGTTGCGCAGCAGGCCACCGGTGAGGCCGAGGCCGCCACCAAGCGTGCCGCCAAGGACACCGAGGCTGCCGCTCCGGCCGCCGAGGTCGTCGAGGACGCCGCAGCGGTCGAGGCCGCTGAGGAGTCCAAGGACGCCTGAGGCTCAGCCTTGATGTGAGCGGGTCCGCCCTTCGGGGCGGGCCCGCTTTCGTATTGCCTTCGCCTGAGAGGATCTGTGTGTGAGTGACGAGGTAGAGCCCGGGTTCGTGCGGGTGCGGCTGGATCTGTCGTACGACGGCAAGGACTTCTCCGGGTGGGCGAAGCAGGCCAGCGGCCGGCGGACCGTGCAGGGCGAGATCGAGGACGCGCTGAAGACCGTGACCCGGTCCGCGCAGACGTACGAGCTGACCGTGGCGGGGCGGACCGACGCGGGGGTGCACGCGCGCGGGCAGGTCGCGCATGTCGATCTGCCCGAGGACGTCTGGGCCGAGCACCAGGACAAGCTCCTGCGCCGGCTCGCGGGGCGGCTGCCGCACGATGTGCGGGTGTGGAAGGTGGCTCAGGCGCCGACCGGGTTCAACGCGCGCTTCGCCGCCGTGTGGCGTCGGTACGTGTACCGGGTGACCGACAACCCCGGTGGTGTCGATCCGCTGCTGCGCAGTCATGTGCTGTGGCACGACTGGGAGTTGGACCTCGACGCGATGAACGCGGCCGCCGAGAAGCTGCTCGGGGAGCACGACTTCGCCGCGTACTGCAAGCGGCGCGAGGGCGCGACGACGATCCGTACGCTCCAGGAGCTGCGGTGGGAGCGGTCGCCCGACGGGATCCTCGAAGCGACCGTCCGGGCCGACGCCTTCTGCCACAACATGGTGCGCTCGCTGGTCGGCGCGATGCTGTTCGTCGGTGACGGGCACCGGCCGCCGGACTGGCCCGCGAAGGTCCTGGCCGCCGGTGTGCGGGACTCGGCGGTGCACGTGGTGCGGCCGCACGGTCTGACGCTGGAGGAAGTCGGTTACCCGGCCGACGAGTTGCTCGCGGCGCGCAGCAAGGAGGCCAGGAACAAGCGGACGCTGCCGGGAGCGCCCTTCTCGGAGCCGGGGTGCTGCTGAACCCCTACTGGGGTGCCTCTGCCGCCGCGGAGGCCTGTGCCTCGCCGCGCCGGGTGATCTGTCGGAACGTGAACTCGGCGAGGTCGTCACCGGTGGTGAAGACGGCGCGGTCCTTGGTGGTGACGTCCCGGCCGCCGCTGGTGAACCCGGCGGTCGTGAAGTACGCGTAGCGGCCGTACGAGTTGGTGGTCGAGCGGCAGATCGTCGTACGGCAGAACGCGGGGACGCCCGAGCCGGACAGGGAGGTCACGGTGCCCTTGGTGTACTGGTTCTTGGCCTTGGTGGCCTGGGCCTCCGTGTCGAAGACGGCGACGCCCACGGTGACCGCGACGCCGTCCTTCGCGTAGGTGGCGCGGATCAGGCGCGTGCAGTCGTTGCCGGTCAGGACGCCGCCGAGCGCGCCCTGGGTGACCGAGGCGCAGCTCTTCGTGCTGGCCGTGGCGCCCTTCTTGTAGACGCGGTCGCCGACGGTGAGCTTGGTGCCGGGGAAGAGGGTGTCCGCGCCGAGCGGGGCCTTGTCCTTCTTGGCGCTGGAGATGAAGTCCTTGGGGTCGAGCGGGGGCGGCGGCGTGGTCTCCGCGAACGTCGGGTCCGCCGGGGCCGTGTCGCTCGGGATGTCCGCGGTCGTCGGCAGCTGGTCGGCGGGCTTGTTCGAGGCCGTGCTGTTGCCGTTGGCGGAGACGATCGCGAACGCGACGGCCGAGCCGACGGCGACCGTGGCGAGCGCGCCACCGCCGATCATCAGCCAGCGACGGCGCCGCGCGCGTGCCTCGGACGCTTCGGCGAGCGCCGCCCAGTCCGGTCCCTGTGAACCACCACTGCCCCCGGAACCCCACTGGGGTCCCCCCTGCCCAAAGCTCATGGGGCGCATCTTAGACCGACGCGCAGGGGGTGCCGGGGCGCGGTGGGGAAGGGGTGCGCAGGGTCTGGTCGATCTTGTGTGTGCCGTGTGTGCGCTTCCTGTGTGCCGGGGGTCACGCTAGTGCGGCGCTGCCTGCGGCGACGTGCGGTTACTCTGGTAGACGGCTAGGGCCGCACAGTGCGGCGGATCCGGCGGTGCCGGTGTCCAGGTCCGCGTTTTGACCCGTACGGGGAAGCGCGGGTATCCTGCCTAGTCGTTGTGTGTATTGGCTTGCTCGCTCTCGCGTGAGGGGCCATGCGCAGGTTCCCTGGAGCAGTTACCAGTGGGCGGCATACGGGCGCTGAACCCGGCACTGTCGTCCCCAGCTGCACGATCGCTTCAGTGATGCCACTTTCAGCACCCATCCACTGAAGAAGAAGAAGGCTGCTAAGTGCGTACGTACAGCCCCAAGCCCGGCGACATCACTCGCCAGTGGTACGTCATCGACGCCCAGGATGTCGTCCTGGGTCGTCTGGCGACCACCGCCGCGAACATCCTGCGGGGAAAGCACAAGCCGATCTACGCCCCCCACGTCGACGCTGGTGACTTCGTCATCATCATCAACGCGGACAAGGTGCACCTTTCCGGCAACAAGAAGACCCAGAAGATGGCGTACCGCCACTCCGGCTACCCGGGCGGTCTGCGTTCCGTTCGTTACGACGAGCTGCTGGACAAGAACCCGGAGAAGGCCGTCGAGAAGGCCATCAAGGGCATGATCCCCAAGAACACCCTGGGCCGTCAGGTGCTCTCGAAGCTGAAGGTCTACTCGGGCGACCAGCACCCCCACGCTGCCCAGCAGCCGGTGCCGTTCGAGATCACCCAGGTCGCGCAGTAGTTCCGGCCACACCCCCAAAGACAGAAAAGAATCTGAGGAGAATCGTGGCCGAGACCACCGTTGAGCAGCCGGTCGAAGAGACCGAGATTGTCGACGTCGAGCAGTACACCACCGAGTCCGAGGTCCCCGTCGAGGGCGAGTACACCTCGGAGTCGAACGCGGCGCGCTTCGGCGACCCGCAGCCGGCCGCCGGCCTGGGCCGTCGCAAGAACGCCATCGCGCGCGTTCGCATCGTGCCCGGCACCGGCAAGTGGAAGGTCAACGGGCGTACGCTCGAGGACTACTTCCCGAACAAGGTCCACCAGCAGGAAGTCAACGAGCCCTTCAAGGTGCTCGAGCTCGACAACCGCTACGACGTCATCGCCCGCATCTCGGGTGGCGGCGTCTCCGGTCAGGCCGGTGCGCTCCGTCTCGGTGTCGCCCGTGCGCTGAACGAGGCCGACGTCGACAACAACCGCGGCGCCCTCAAGAAGGCCGGTTACCTCAAGCGTGACGACCGTGCGGTCGAGCGCAAGAAGGCCGGTCTCAAAAAGGCCCGTAAGGCCCCGCAGTACAGCAAGCGCTAAATCGCTGCTGCTTGTTCGTTTCGTTCGCCCCGGCGGCACGCTGTGTGCCGCCGGGGCGTTCGTATATGGCGGCCCTGGGCGTATTTCGGCACAAGGTGCTCATAATAACGACACAAGGTGCTCATAAGTTTGCATGCTCGGATGATTTCCGACGCTTCTTCGAGAATTGCGAAAGTTCGGAGGACACCAGTGGGACGACTGTTCGGCACGGACGGCGTACGAGGTGTCGCCAACGCGGATCTGACGGCCGAGCTCGCGCTCGGACTCTCCGTGGCGGCGGCTCATGTGCTCGGCGAGGCGGGGACGTTCGAGGGGCACCGCCCGGTGGCCGTGGTCGGTCGTGACCCGCGGGCTTCGGGCGAGTTCCTGGAGGCCGCGGTCGTCGCCGGTCTGGCGAGCGCGGGCGTCGACGTCCTGCGGGTCGGCGTGCTGCCCACCCCCGCGGTGGCGCATCTCACCGGCGCGCTGGGCGCCGACCTCGGCGTGATGCTGTCCGCCAGCCACAACGCGATGCCGGACAACGGCATCAAGTTCTTCGCGCGCGGCGGCCACAAGCTCGCCGACGAGCTGGAGGACCGTATCGAGCAGGTCTACGAGCAGCACCGCACCGGTGCGCCGTGGGACCGCCCGACCGGTGCCGGCGTCGGCCGCGTCAACTCGTACGACGCGGGTGCCGACCAGTACGTCGCCCACCTCATCGGTGTGCTGCCCAACCGCCTCGACGGCCTGCGGATCGTCCTGGACGAGGCGCACGGCGCGGCGGCGCGGGTCTCGCCCGAGGCGTTCACGCGGGCCGGTGCCCAGATCGTCACGATCGGCGCCGACCCGGACGGTCTGAACATCAACGACGGCTGCGGCTCCACCCACCTCGACCTGCTGAAGGCCGCCGTCGTCGAGCACGGCGCCGACCTCGGCATCGCGCACGACGGTGACGCCGACCGCTGCCTGGCCGTCGACCACACGGGCGCCGAGATCGACGGGGACCAGATCCTCGCCGTGCTCGCCCTGTCGATGCGGGAGCACGGCGCCCTGCGCCAGGACACCGTTGTCGCGACCGTCATGTCGAACCTCGGCTTCAAGCTGGCCATGGAGCGCGAGGGCATCGAGTTCGTGGCGACCGCCGTCGGTGACCGGTACGTCCTGGAGTCGATGAAGGAGCACGGGTACGCGCTCGGCGGCGAGCAGTCCGGGCACGTGATCATCCTCGACCACGCGACGACCGGCGACGGCACGCTCACGGGTCTGCTGCTCGCGGCCCGCGTCGCCCAGACCGGCCGCACCCTCCAGGACCTCGCCTCCGTCATGGAGCGCCTGCCGCAGGTCCTGGTCAACGTGCGCGACGTCGACAAGTCCCGCGTCACGACGTCCGCCGAACTGGCCGCCGCCGTCACCGACGCCGAGCGTGAGCTGGGTGCGACGGGCCGGGTGCTGCTGCGTTCGTCCGGCACGGAGCCGCTGGTCCGCGTCATGGTCGAGGCCGCCGACATCGAGCAGGCCCGCTCGATCGCCGGCCGCCTCGCCGATGTCGTCAAGTCCACCCTGGGCTAAGGAAGTTCACACTGCGTCAGGCCGATTCGGGCGCAGGAGCGGCACGCTTGCGCTGTGTCGCCCAGAACCACTTCTGGGCGAGCAGCGTGAGCGTGCCGGCCAGGACGATGCCGCCGAGGTTCGCGAGGAGCTGGGCGGTCGAGCCCCATGTCTGGGCGTAGTCGCTGTACGCGAACGCCACCGCCGCGTTCGCCGCCGCCGGGACCGTCGTCACCGAGATGGCGACACCGATCAGGGCGCCCGACTTCGCCGACGTGAGGGACAGCGTCCCGGCGATGCCCGCGAGGAACGCCACGACGAACGACATCCAGTCCGGCTTCCAGATGAACGACGTGTTCGGCCGGTCCCCCTCGATCATCGAGCGCGTGAACAGGCCGAACGTGTCCAGCAGCCAGCTGAACCCGGCCGTCAGCAGCATCGCGGCGGCGAATCCCGCGAGCAGCGCCCACAGCGAGCGCCACACCAGGCGCGGGGCGCGCTGCACCAGTGCCGTGGAGATCCCGGCGAGCGGCCCGAACTCGGGGCCGACGGCCATCGCGCCGACGATCAGGATCGCGTTGTCCAGCATCACACCGCAGGCCGCGAGCATCGTCGCGACGGCCAGGAACGCCACGTAGGTGACGTTGAGCGTGGACTCCTCGTGCGTCGCGTCCGTCAGCGCTTCCCACAGGACCGCGTCCGCACCCTCGCCCGGCGCCTCGTCCTCCGCCCGGTCGGCCAGCCTCGACAGCGACAGGTCGATGTTCTCGACCGCGATCGAGCCCGTCGTGTCGATGTGGAGGCCGCGCAGCCCGCTGATCAGCTCGTCGCCGGCCTCCCGCGCGACATCGCACATCACGACGTCGCCCTTGGGGTCGCGGGCCGCGCCGGGCACCACCACGAGATGGGTGGTGCCGACGGTCCTCCCGATCAGGCGGGCCACCGCGTCGGTCTTGTCGGCCGGGGTGATCAGTCGCAGGTGCAGCATGCGGGAAGCGTAGCTTTCCGGCGTTCTACAGCTTCCGCAGGCTCAGCCGCTGCACCTTGTGGTCGGGGCCCTTGCGCACGACGAGCGTCGCGCGGCCGCGCGTGGGCGCCACATTCTCCAGCAGGTTCGGCTTGTTGATGGTCCGCCAGGTCGTGCGCGCGTAGTCGAGCGCCTCCTCCTCGGAGACCTGCGTGTACTTGCGGAAGTACGAGGACGGGTTCTGGAAGGCCGTCTGGCGGAGCTTCTTGAACCGGTTGAGGTACCAGCTCTCGATGTCCTCGGCGCGCGCGTCCACGTACACGCTGAAGTCGAAGTAGTCGGCGAGGCCGACGCGGGTGCGGCCGTCCTTGCCGGGCATGGCCGGCTGGAGCACGTTCAGGCCCTCGACGATGAGGATGTCGGGGCGGCGGACCGTGAGCTTCTGGCCGGGCACGATGTCGTAGATGAGGTGGGAGTAGACGGGTGCCGACACCTCGTCCTTGCCCGCCTTGATGTCGGCGACGAAGCGGGTCAGGGCGCGGCGGTCGTACGACTCGGGGAAGCCCTTGCGCGACATCAGGCCGCGCCGCTCCAGCTCCTTCGTCGGCAGCAGGAAGCCGTCCGTGGTGACGAGCTCTACGCGCGGGTGCTCGGGCCAGCGGGACAGCAGCGCCTGGAGGAGGCGGGCGACGGTCGACTTGCCCACCGCCACCGAACCGGCGACCCCTATGACGAAGGGCGTGCCCGACTGGGACGCCTTCTCCACGGTCTCGCCGAGGAAGGTGTTGAGGGCGCCGCGCAGGGTGTCGGTGGCGCCGACGTAGAGGTTGAGGAGGCGCGAGAGCGGGAGGTAGATGTCCCGGACCTCGTCCAGGTCGATGACATCGCCGAGGCCGCGCAGTTTCTCCAGCTCATCGGCGGTGAGGGGGAGCGGCGTCTTGTTGCGCAGCGCGCTCCACTCGGTGCGGGTGAGGTCGACGTAGGGAGTCGCCTCCGGCTTGTGCCGGTGGGCGCTCCGGGGTGCCGTCGGGGGCACGGAGACCGAAGAGATCACAGTCCATTGTTACGGCTGTGTGGACGGGGTGGGGGGTGGGGTGCGTCACCTTGGGGTCGGCGGGGTGCGTCGGAGTGGGGTTTTCGTGCGCGGTTCGTGCCTGATACGTGGCTGATGCGTGCTCGATTCCGGGGTTTCTGCGGTCACAGGTCTGGACCGGGCGGGGGAACGGGGATACGTTCCCGGCACCCGGCGCCGAGCCGCGCCGTCCGGGTGGGAGGGAACCGTCATGGCCGTGCCCCGTTTGCGTGACCTCGTCCGGCGCAGACCCGGACCCGTCGAGGACGACTTCGCCGGGCACGTGCGCAGCGAGCTCGCCCTCGACCTGCCCGACGAGGACCTGCGCGACGATCTCGACGACTGTCTCGACCTCTACGAGATGGGCAGCAAGCCGCGCTGCGAGGAAGTGGAGTATCTGCGTCTCCTCGAGGACGCGCGGGACCGGATCGTCTGGGGCTGCTGACCGCGCGGCCTTAGGCTGCCGCTATGTGCGGAATCGTGGGATACGTCGGATCTCAGTCGGCGCTCGACGTCGTGCTCGCCGGACTGAAGAGGCTCGAATACCGGGGATATGACTCGGCCGGGGTCGCGGTGCTCGCCGACGGCGGCCTCGCCTCGGCCAGGAAGGCGGGCAAGCTCGCCAACCTGGAGAAGGAGCTCGTGGAGCGGCCGCTGCCGGCCGGGGCCACGGGCATCGGCCACACCCGCTGGGCCACCCACGGCGGCCCGACCGATGTGAACGCGCATCCGCACCTCGACAACGCCGGCCGCGTCGCCGTGGTCCACAACGGCATCATCGAGAACTTCGCCGAGCTGCGCGCCGAGCTCGCCGAGCGCGGGCACGTCCTGGAGTCCGAGACCGACACCGAGGTCGTCGCGCATCTGCTCGCCGAGGAGTTCTCCGTGTGCGATGGCCTCGCCGAGGCCATGCGGCTCGTCTGCCGGCGCCTCGAAGGGGCGTTCACGCTGGTCGCCGTACACGCCGACGAGCCCGACGTCGTCGTGGGCGCCCGGCGCAACTCGCCTCTCGTCGTCGGTGTGGGGGAGGACGAGGCGTTCCTCGCCTCCGACGTCGCCGCCTTCATCGCCCATACGCGCTCCGCGATCGAACTTGGCCAGGACCAGGTCGTCGAGCTGCGGCGGGACGGCGTACGGGACGGGGTGACCGTCACCGACTTCGACGGGCGGCCCGCCGAGGTGCGGTCGTACCACGTCGACTGGGACGCCTCCGCCGCCGAGAAGGGCGGCTACGACTACTTCATGCTCAAGGAGATCGCCGAGCAGCCGAAGGCGGTCGCCGACACGCTGCTCGGGCGCATCGGCGTCGACGGAGCCCTGACGCTCGACGAACTCCGTATCCCCGCGGCCGTGTTGAAGGAAGTCGACAAGGTCGTGATCGTGGCGTGCGGGACCGCGTTCCACGCCGGTCTCATCGCCAAGTACGCCATCGAGCACTGGACCCGGATCCCGTGCGAGGTGGAGCTCGCGAGTGAGTTCCGGTACCGGGATCCCATTCTCGGCGGACGCTCGCTCGTCATCGCCATCTCGCAGTCGGGCGAGACCATGGACACGCTGATGGCGCTGCGGCACGCCCGTGACCAGGGTGCGACCGTCCTCGCCATCTGCAACACGAACGGGTCGACCATTCCCCGCGAGTCCGACGCCGTTCTCTACACGCATGCCGGGCCCGAGGTCGCCGTCGCCTCCACCAAGGCGTTCCTCACGCAGCTCGTGGCCTGCTATCTCGTGGCCCTGTACCTGGGGCAGGTGCGCGGCACGAAGTGGGGGGACGAGATCCGCGCGGTGATCCGGGACCTCGCCGACATCTCCGGCGAGGTCGAGCGCGTGCTGGAGACCATGGAGCCCGTGCGGGAGCTGGCCCGGTCGCTCTCCGACAAGCGGACCGTGCTCTTCCTGGGGCGGCACGTGGGCTATCCCGTCGCCCTCGAAGGCGCCCTGAAGCTCAAGGAGCTCGCCTATATGCACGCGGAGGGCTTCGCCGCCGGTGAACTCAAGCACGGGCCCATCGCGTTGATCGAGGACGACGTGCCCGTCGTGGTCGTCGTGCCGTCGCCCAAGGGGCGGTCCGTCCTCCACGACAAGATCGTGTCCAACATCCAGGAGATCCGGGCCCGCGGGGCGCGCACCATCGTGATCGCCGAGGAGGGGGACGAGGCGGTCGTCCCGTACGCCGACCATCTCGTACGGATCCCTGCCACCCCTACGCTCCTTCAGCCGCTGGTTGCGGCGGTGCCGTTGCAGGTGTTTGCTTGCGAGCTGGCCACGGCCCGGGGGAACGAGGTCGACCAGCCTCGCAACCTCGCCAAGTCCGTGACGGTGGAGTGAGGCGCCGGATCTGATTACTAGGGGCTGGATTTGATTATTGGGGTCGGGATCGACGTCGCCGAGATCGAGCGGTTCGAGGCGTCGCTGGCGCGTACGCCCGGAATGGCCGAACGGCTCTTCGTCGATCGGGAGTTGCTGCTTCCCAGCGGGGAGCGGCGTGGCGTCGCCTCCCTGGCCGCGCGGTTCGCGGCCAAGGAGGCGCTGGCCAAGGCGCTGGGGGCGCCGGCCGGGTTGCGGTGGACCGATGCGGAGGTCTGTGTCGAGGAGAGTGGGCAGCCGCGGCTCCGGGTCACCGGGACCGTTGCTGCGCGTGCCGCGGAGATGGGTGTGCGCTCCTGGCATGTGTCGCTCAGCCATGACGCCGGGGTCGCGTCGGCGGTTGTGATCGCTGAGGGGTAGGGGTTCAGGAGCAGGGGCTGAGGGGTGGGGGGTGGGGGCGGCTCAGGCGTAAGGGCCGGCTTCGGCCACGGGCGCGGTGCTTCTCCGTGCGGGAGACTCGGTCCTATGCGTACCGCCTACAGCGTCGACACCGTACGGACCGCCGAGCGTGCCCTCATGGCGCGGCTTCCCGAAGGCGCCCTGATGCAGCGGGCCGCCGCCGGGCTCGCCGTCGTCTGCGCCGAGCTCCTCGGCAAGGTGTACGGGGCCCGGGTCGTGCTCCTCGTCGGGTCCGGGGACAACGGGGGTGACGCCCTCTACGCCGGCGCCCGGCTCGCCCGCCGTGGCGCCGGGGTTGCCGCCGTGCTCCTGGACCCCGGGCGGGTGCACCGTGCCGGGCTTGCCGCGTTCCTCTCCGCCGGGGGGCGCGTCGCCGACTCCGGCGAGCGCGCTCTTGCCGGCGCCGATCTCGTCGTCGACGGGATCGTGGGCATCGGGGGGCGGGGTGGGCTGCGCGCGGCTGCCCTGCCCGTTGTCCGTGCTGCCTCGGCGTCCCGTGCCGTCGTCGTCTCCGTGGATCTGCCCAGTGGCGTCGACGCCGATACCGGGCAGGTCGCCGGGGAGGCCGTCCGCGCCGATGTGACCGTCACCTTCGGTGCGTACAAGCCCGGGCTTCTCGTCGATCCCGGGCGGGAGTACGCCGGTGCCGTCCGGCTCGTCGACATCGGGCTCGAACTGGGACGTGGGGCGGGGGAGTTGGAGGCCCTTCAGCACGGTGACGTGGCGGGGCTGCTGCCCGAACCCACCGGAGAGAGCGACAAGTACCGGCGTGGTGTCGTGGGCATCGTCGCCGGGTCCGCCCGGTATCCCGGTGCCGCCGTGCTTGCCGTCGCCGGGGCTCTGCGGGGTGGGGCCGGAGCCGTTCGGTACGTCGGGCCTGCGGCCGGCGCCGTCGTCTCGCGGTTCCCCGAGACCTTGGTGTCCGAGGGCGCACCCGGGAAGGCGGGGCGGGTGCAGGCGTGGGTGGCCGGGCCCGGACTGGGTGACGACGCCTCCGGGCTCGCGGACGTCCTGGGTGCCGAGGTGCCCGTCCTGATCGACGCCGACGGGCTGCGGCTCGCCGATCCTGAGGCCGTTCGGGGGCGGGTCGCGCCTACGTTGCTCACGCCTCATGCGGGGGAGGCCGCCGCGTTGTTGGGAGCTGCCCGGGAGGAGGTGGAGGCGGAGCGGCTCGCCGCTGTGCGGGAGTTGGCCGACCGGTTCTCCGCCACGGTGCTCTTGAAGGGGTCCACCACCTTGGTCGCCGGGGGGCGGGGGGAGGGGGTGGGGCGTTCGGCTCGGGTCAATTCCACGGGTACCGCCTGGCTGGCCACCGCGGGGAGTGGTGACGTGTTGTCCGGGCTCTGCGGGTCGCTGCTCGCTGCGGGGCTTGGAGCGCTCGATGCCGGGTCTGTGGGGGCCTACCTGCATGGGCTTGCTGCTCGGCGTGTGTCTGGTGGGGCGCCCGTGGTTGCACAGGATGTGGCTGAGGGGATTGCCGGGGCCTGGGGGGATGTTCGGCGCGGGGTGTAGGGCGCGGGGTGTACGGCGTGGGGGGCTTGGGCTTGGGCTTGGGCTTGGGCTTGGGCCTGGGCCTGGGCCTCGGTTTGGGCTTGGGGCGGTGGGTTCTGCTTCGCCGTCGGGTGCCCCTCGCCGTCTTTGGGGCGGGGCCGCCCCGGGATGTACGTGCTCGCTGTTCTATGGGCCCGACCCTGCCGGTCGATCGCCCGTGACGGGGTGGAGGTGGCTCCGCGCGCGCATCCCGGTATGTCCCCTCCTGTTGTCGTGCGGCTGCCGGGCCGTGGGGGATTCCCCCTCCCGTCTGTTGTGGTTGTGCGGCTGTCGGATGGTGGGGGATTTGTTCTCTGGTCCGGGTGGTTGTGCGGCTGTCGGGTGGTGGAGGTTTGTCCTCCCGTGTGGGTGGTTGTGTTGCTGTCGGGTGGTGGAGGTTCGTCCTCTGGCCTGGGCGGTTGTGCCGCTGCCGGGTTGGTGAATTGGGTCGGTGTGGGTGGTTTGGGGGGTGGTGGTCACGTGGGGGTGTCGGAGGGCTCTGAGACACTGGGCGCACGATGACTGAGAGAGCACCTGCCGTGGGCCGTGCCCGGGCCGAGATCGATCTGGCCGCTCTGCGCGCCAATGTGCGATCCCTGCGCGATCGTGCGCCAGGGGCCGCCTTCATGGCTGTGGTCAAGGCTGATGCCTACGGCCACGGCATGATCCCCTGCGCGCGCGCCGCGCGGGAGGCCGGTGCCACCTGGGTCGGTACGGCCACACCCGAGGAGGCTCTCGCGGTGCGTGCCGCGGGGATCGAGGGGCGCGTCATGTGCTGGCTCTGGACGCCCGGCGGGCCCTGGCGCGAGGGCATCGAGGCCGACCTCGACATGTCCGTGAGCGGCATGTGGGCTTTGGACGAGGTCGTCGCCGCCGCTCGGGTGGTGGGGCGTCCCGCTCGTATTCAGTTGAAGGCCGATACGGGGCTCGGGCGTAACGGGTGTCTGCCGGGTGACTGGCCCGAGCTCGTGCGTTCCGCTGTTGCCGCGGAGCGCGAGGGGCTTGTCGTCGTTTCCGGGCTCTGGTCCCACTTCGCCTGTGCCGATGAGCCGGGGCATCCGTCGATCGCCGCTCAGTTGGAGCGTTTTCGCGAGATGGTCTCCTTCGCGGAGGGGGCCGGGGTTCGGCCCGAGGTTCGGCACATCGCCAATTCGCCGGGAACCCTGACCCTGCCCGAGACCCATTTCGATCTGGTGCGGCCAGGCATCGCCATGTACGGGATCTCGCCCAGCCCCGAGATCGGCACGCCCGAGGACTTCGGGCTGCGGCCCGTCATGACCCTGTCCGCCTCGCTCGCCCTGGTGAAGCACGCCCCGGGCGGGCTCGGCGTCAGTTACGGGCATCACTACGTCACCCCGGGCGAGACCACTCTGGGGCTCGTGCCTCTCGGGTACGGGGACGGGATTCCCCGGCATGCCTCGGGGACCGGGCCCGTACTCATCGGGGGCAAGCTGCGTACCGTCGCCGGGCGCGTCGCCATGGACCAGTTCGTCGTCGATCTCGGCGGCGACGAGCTGGCGGCCGGGGACGAGGCCGTGCTGTTCGGGCCCGGCGACCGGGGCGAGCCGACCGCCGAGGACTGGGCGCAGGCCGCCGGCACCATCGCGTACGAGATCGTCACCCGGATCGGGGCGCGTGTTCCGCGCGTCTATGTGGACGACGGAGGAGCGGCACGTGAGTGAGAGCAGCGCCGAGGTCACGGCGGCCGTCGCGAGCTGGCGGCGGGCCGGGCTCGCAGGCGCCGCGATAGGTGTCGTCGCGGCCGGCGCCGCCGCCGGTGTCGCCGTGGAGCGCCTCACCGTCGGCCGCGGCATGCGCAGGAAGGCGCGGCTCGCGCTGGATGCCTCCGGCCCCTACGGGGCCCTGCGCGGCACCCCCGGCAGGGCCTGTGCCGAGGACGGCACCGAGCTCTACTACGAGGTCGAGGAAGTGGAGACCGAGGGCGGTGCCGGCCCTCGCAGGCGTCGTCTTTTCGGCCGTAAGTCCCCCGCGCCGGTCACCGTGGTCTTCAGCCACGGGTACTGCCTCAACCAGGACTCCTGGCATTTCCAGCGCGCCGCCCTGCGGGGCGTGGTGCGCTCCGTCTACTGGGACCAGCGCAGCCATGGACGGTCCGCGCGCGGGGTCGAGCAGGCCGAGGGCGGGCCCGACGTCACCATCGACCAGCTCGGACGCGATCTGAAGGCCGTCATCGACGCCGCCGCCCCCGAAGGGCCGCTGGTCCTCGTCGGGCACTCCATGGGCGGCATGACCGTGATGGCGTTCGCCGAGCAGTTTCCCGAGGTCGTGGCCGAGCGCGTCGTCGGCGTCGCCCTCGTCGGGACCTCCTCCGGCAAGCTCGGCGAGGTCAGCTACGGGCTGCCCGCGGTCGGCGTCAACGCCGTCCGGCGCGTGCTCCCCGCCGTCCTGAAGGTCCTGGGCCAGCGTGCCGACCTCGTGGAGAAGGGGCGCCGTGCGACCGCCGATCTGTTCGCCGGCATCATCAAGCGCTACTCGTTCGCCTCACGTGACGTCGATCCCGCCGTCGCCCGCTTCGCCGAGCGCATGATCGAGAGCACGCCGATCGACGTCGTCGCCGAGTTCTACCCCGCCTTCCAGGAGCACGAGAAGACCGAGGCCATCGAGCGGTTCGCGCAGCTGCCGGTCCTCGTACTGGCCGGCGACCAGGATCTCGTCACCCCCAGTGAGCACAGCGAGGCCATCGCCGGGCTGCTTCCCGACGCCGAGCTGGTGCTCGTGCCCGACGCCGGGCACCTGGTGATGCTGGAGCACCCCGAGGCCGTCACCGACCGGCTGGCGGACCTCCTCTCACGCACGGGAGCCGTGCCCGCAGGCGCTACCGTGGGAAGTTATGGAGACACCGCACAGCCCGGCAGCTGACGCCGCCACCGCCTCGATCACCGTCAACTCGCCCACCCATATGGGGGATTTGGGCCGCCGCCTCGCCAAGCTGCTGCGCCCGGGCGACCTCGTCATGCTCACCGGCGAGCTGGGCGCGGGCAAGACCACGCTGACCCGCGGGCTCGGCGAGGGCCTCGGTGTGCGGGGCGCCGTGACCTCTCCGACCTTCGTCATCGCCCGCGTCCACCCGCCCCTCGGCGACGGGCCCGCCCTGGTGCACGTGGACGCGTACCGGCTCGGCGGCGGGCTCGACGAGATGGAGGACCTCGACCTCGACGTCTCGCTGCCCGACTCCGTGATCGTCGTCGAGTGGGGCGACGGCAAGGTCGAGGACCTCGCCGACGACCGGCTCCATGTGGTGATCCACCGCGCCACGGGCGACACGGACGACGAGGTGCGCTCCGTGACGCTGAGTGGCCTCGGGGCGCGCTGGGCCGGCGCCGGCCTGGAGGCTCTGGCCGCCTGACTCTCGTACCTTCACCCGAACGTTCCGACATGGCGTCGGCAAAATGTTGCGCGGCGTGCGCTCGGCATGGTCACATGGAGGCCAGTCCTGGTTAGGTGTACCTAACTTTGCTGCCCCGGAGCCCAGGAGGCATCCATGTCGGCTTCAGAACGTGACGTGCCGCAGCAGCCCCGCGAGACGCCGGGGCACGGGGACATGTCCGGGATCGCCGCCTCGGGGCTGTCCATGAGCGATCTGCTCGCGTCCTGTGCCGCCGCCTCGGCCGTCTCCACTCCGCCTGCCGTCGAGGAGGGGGAGGGCGCCGCCGCAGGTGCCTGTGCCGGCGAGGAGCGTCGCGACGCCGCGTGAGGGTTTTTGTGCCGCGCGTCGGATGACCGGTTCTACTCGACCACGACGATCTTCTTGCCGATCGTCGCGAACTCCCACATCGCGTTGCCGTCCGCCCGCTTCTCGCGGATGCCGCCCGTCTTCTTGGCCGGGTCCGCCTGGGGCATCGAGCCGTCGACCGCCGCGCTGAAGCCGATCGTGATGCCGCCGACATTCGCGAACCGCACCACGTGCTCGATCGGGACGCCGTCGCTGCCGGTGATCGAAGCCGAGCGGGACGTCACCACGTACTTGCCGGCCGGCGGGTCCACCGTGCTCGGCGTCACCGTGAAGGTGCGCTGCGTCTTGCCGCCCTCCGCGATCAGCCACACCCGGTCGTCGTCCACGGAGTAGACGACCCGCTCACCGGTGCCGGACCGTGCGGGTACCGCCGTCAGGTCCTTCTTGTCCTTGGGGGAGTGGGAGGCAGCCGTGGAGGGGGTCCTGTCGGCCTTCGGCGGGGCCAGGCTGTCCGGCGCGCTGGCCGACGCCTGGTAGGTGAGGAAGCCGACCACGGCGAGCGCCGCCGCGGTGAGCCCGGCCACGAATCCCGAGCTGCTCCGTGCCACCTGTGTGCCCACCTCTCGTGCCCGTACGTCTTTGTGGTGACGGTAGCAGCAGGCGTGCGGCTCACCGGGGCGGCCGTGGACGGGGCGCCGGAGCCGTAGGCTGTTTGCGTGCTGTTGCTCGCGCTGGATACCGCCACCCCCGCCGTCACCGTCGCCCTGCACGACGGTTCGTCCGTCGTCGCCGCATCGAGCCAGGTGGACGCCCGTCGGCACGGGGAGCTGCTGCTGCCCGCCGTCGACCGGGTGCTCGCCGAGGCCGGCGTCCGACTCGACGCCGTCACCGGCATCGTCGTCGGCGTGGGCCCCGGCCCCTACACCGGCCTCCGCGTCGGCCTGATGACCGCCGACACCTTCGGGCTCGCCCTCGGCGTGCCCGTCCACGGTCTGTGCACGCTGGACGGGCTCGCCTACGCCGCCGAGGTGGACGGCCCCTTCGTCGTCGCCACGGACGCGCGGCGCAAGGAGGTCTACTGGGCGCGCTACGAGGACGCGCGCACCCGCGTCACCGAGCCCGCCGTCGACCGCCCCGCCGACATCGCCGAGCAGGTCGCGGGCCTTCCCGCGGTCGGCGCCGGTGCCGTGCTGTACCCGGACACGTTCCCGGACGCGCGCGCGCCCGAGAACGTGTCGGCGGCCGCCCTCGCCGCCCTCGCCGCCGAGAAGCTCGGCGCCGGCGAGGAGCTCCGGGCACCGCGCCCCCTGTATCTGCGCCGGCCCGACGCGCAGGTGCCCAAGAACTACAAGGTGGTCACTCCGAAGTGAGCGCTGTGCTGCGCGAGATGCGCTGGTGGGACATCGACTCCGTACACGCGCTCGAGAAGGATCTCTTCCCGGACGACGCGTGGTCCCGCGGCATGTTCTGGTCCGAGCTCGCGCACGCGCGCGGCGCCGGGTCGACCCGCCGTTATGTCGTCGCCCACGACGGCGACCGTCTCGTCGGGTACGCGGGCCTCGCCGCGTCCGGCACGGACTACGAAGGCGGCTCCGGCGTGGGAGCCGACGTGCAGACCATCGCCGTCGTCCGTGACCAGTGGGGCACCGGGCTCGGCGCCCGGCTCCTCACCGTCCTGCTGCGCCACGCGACCGACCTGGAGTGCTCCGAGGTGACGCTCGAGGTGCGGGTCGACAACACCCGGGCGCAGAAGCTCTACCAGCGCTTCGGCTTCGAGCCCATCGGGTTCCGCCGCGGCTACTACCAGCCGGGCAACGTGGACGCGCTCGTGATGCGTCTGACCGACCCCTCGACCTCAGTGACACCCGTACAAGGAACCGAAAATGGCTGACGAACCGCTCGTCCTCGGCATCGAGACCTCCTGCGACGAGACCGGTGTCGGCATCGTCCGCGGCCACACGCTGCTCGCCGACGCGGTCGCCTCCAGCGTCGACGAGCACGCCCGCTTCGGCGGTGTCGTCCCCGAGGTCGCCTCGCGCGCACACCTGGAAGCCATGGTGCCGACCATCGAGCGCGCCCTGAAGGACGCCGGGGTCGCCGCCTCCGACCTGGACGGGATCTCCGTCACCGCGGGCCCGGGGCTCGCGGGCGCGCTCCTCGTGGGCGTCTCGGCGGCCAAGGCGTACGCGTACGCGCTCGGCAAGCCGCTCTACGGCGTGAACCACCTCGCCTCGCACATCTGCGTCGACCAGCTGGAGCACGGGCCGCTGCCCGAGCCCACGATGGCGCTGCTCGTCTCGGGCGGGCACTCGTCGCTGCTGCTCTCCTCCGACATCACGTCCGACGTGCGCCCTCTCGGCGCGACCATCGACGACGCGGCGGGCGAGGCCTTCGACAAGATCGCCCGGGTGCTGAACCTCGGCTTTCCCGGCGGTCCCGTCATCGACCGGTACGCGAAGGAGGGCGACCCCACCGCGATCACCTTCCCGCGCGGGCTCACCGGGCCGCGCGACCCCGCGTACGACTTCTCCTTCTCCGGGCTGAAGACGTCCGTGGCGCGCTGGATCGAGGCGAAGCGGGCCGCCGGTGAGGACGTTCCGGTGCGGGATGTGTCGGCGTCCTTCCAGGAGGCCGTCGTCGACGTGCTGACCCGCAAGGCCGTGCGCGCCTGCAAGGACGAGGGTGTCGACCACCTCATGATCGGCGGCGGTGTGGCCGCCAACTCGCGGCTGCGGGCCCTCGCCCAGGAGCGGTGCGAGGCGGCCGGGATCCGGCTGCGCGTGCCGCGGCCCAAGCTGTGCACGGACAACGGCGCGATGGTCGCGGCCCTCGGCGCCGAGATGGTGGCGCGCAACCGGTCCGCGTCCGCCTGGGACCTGTCGGCCGACTCGTCGCTGCCGGTGACGGAGACGCACGTGCCGGGGCACACGCACGACCACGACCATGTGCACGAGGCGGCGAAGGACAACCTGTACTCATGACCGTCGCGTTGATGTGGGAGGCCCGGGCGGCCGAGGGGCGGGGCGAGGAGCTGCTCGCCTGGGCGCGGGGTCAGGTCCTCGCGGCCGAGCCGCTGCGGCGTGAGTTCTTCCGTGCCCCGCAGGACCGGGTCCTCGTCATCACCTGGTGGGACGCGGCCTACGACGCCGTGCTGCCCGAACTGCCGGATCCGGAGGGCGAGTTGGTGACCCGGACGGTGCATCGGTGGCGGTTCGAGGCGGTCGCTCCCGCCTGAGGCGGCATCGCCCCGGGGTGTGAGAACCGTCTGAGATTCCCGAATAACGGCGTCCAACTGGTTTACCGTTGTAATAATTCCGACTTATGTTCGCCCTGTGAAGCGAATACAGCGCCGTCGTGGGCGTTTGGTGAAGACGGCCGGTGTCGTGGCCGGTTGCGTGCTCGTCCTCACCGGGGGCGGGGCCGCATGGGCGTACTGGCATCTGGACCACAATGTCCGGGGCGTCGACATCGACAGCGCGCTCGGCGACGACCGGCCCCCGAAGCCGGCCCCGGCCACGCCGGAGCCCTCGGCGACCGCGCCGCCCGCAGGGGCGCTGAACATCCTCGTCCTCGGCTCCGACTCGCGCAGCGGCAGCAAGAACTCCGCGCTCGGCGGCGGCCACAGCGAGGGCGCACGCTCCGACACCGCGATGGTGGTGCACCTGGACGCCGGCCGTTCGGCGGCGACCGTCGTCAGCATCCCCCGCGACACCCTCGTCGAGCGGCCCGCGTGTCCGACCTCGTCCGGCGGCAGCACGCAGGCCGCGTACGGCGCCATGTTCAACAGCGCGTACTCCGTGGGCGGTCCCGTCTGTGCCGTGAAGACGGTCGAGAAGCTCACCGGCGTGCGCATGGACCACTATCTGGAGATCGACTTCTCCGGCTTCGCCTCGGTCGTCGACGCGCTCGGCGGCGTGGACCTCACGACGACCGAGGACATCGACGACGACCTGAGCCACCTCCAGCTCGACGCGGGCTACCACCACCTCGACGGCAAGCAGGCCCTCGCCTTCGCCCGCACCCGCCACGGCGTCGGCGACGGCAGCGACCTCGGTCGCATCAAACTCCAGCAGCAACTGGTGAAGGCCCTGGTGGAGAAGGTCTCGGGCAGCGACCTCCTGACGGACCCGGCCCGCCTCTACAAGGTCGCCGACGCCCTCACGGGGAGCCTCACCACGGACACCGGCCTCGACTCCCTCGGTGAACTCCAGGGCCTGGCGGGCAGCTTGAAGGGGCTGTCGGCGGACGAGGTGAAGACGGTCATGATGCCGGTGCTCCCGGCGCCGTCCGACCCCAACCGTGTCGTCGCCGACGAGCCGGAGGCCGGGAAACTGTGGGCCTCACTGCGGTGACGCGTCAGGCGTCGTACGTCAGCAGGTAGCGCCAGAAGAGGAGTTGGCGCACCTGACTGCCGGGGAGGAGCCGGTCGGCTTCCGCGCGGATGTCGGCGAGCGTCATGTCGGGCCGGCGCACCGGGGGCTTGAGGGGTGGCGCCGCGGCGCCGCGCAGCCGGTCGGCCACGTGGACCGCGGCGCGGGCCGCCGCGTTCGCCGGGACGGCCACGAGGTCGCGGGGCGTCACGCCCGCGTGGCAGCCGAGGACCAGCAGCGCGCCGCCGGGAGCGAGGGCCGCGCGCAGCCGCGTCACCGTCGCGAACGGCATGTGGTGCAGGCTCGCCAGGCAGGTGATGACGTCGTAGTGCCCCTCGGGCAGATGCGTCGCCGTCACGTCCGCCCGCCGGAAGCGCGGCCCGCCGCCCATGGCCTCCGCCTCGGCGATGACCTCTGCCGACGGGTCGAGCGCGTCGACCTCGTAACCCCGGCCGGCCAGGCGCCGTGCGAAGCGGCCGGTGCCGCAGCCGATGTCGAGGGCGGTACGGCCGCCCTTCGGCAGGTGGCGCAGGAGGAGCCGGTGGTAGTGGTCGTTGTGGTCGAAAGGCATGGGGCGTGATGGTGGCAGGGGGGCGGTAAGGGGCGGGTGAGGGCGGCCTCGGGGGCGGGGGACGGGCGGCGTGGGGAAGGGTCGGAAAACTTTCCTCAGAAATTTCTGCCCGCGTGTCGATCCGGGGGGATCCCGTTCGACGCATGGACGAGAGCGGGGAGAACCCCGACCGCACCGAACGAGGAGTCACCATGCCGCGCTACATGACGCTGGTCCGCATCGACGAGAGCAAGGCCCCCGCCGAGGGCCCCAGCGAGGCCCTGATGCAGCGCATGGGCGAGCTGATCGAGGAGATGACCAAGGCCGGCGTGCTGCTGGACACCGGGGGCCTGCACCCCTCGTCCGAGGGCACCCGCGTGCACTACGAGAACGGCGAGATCACCGTCACCGACGGGCCGTTCACCGAGTCCAAGGAGGTCATCGGCGGCTACGCGATCATCCAGGCCAAGGACCGGGCCGAGATCCTGGAGTGGACCAAGCGGTTCCTGAAGGTCCACGAGGAGCACTGGACGGTCACCTCCGAGATCCGGGAGATCGCCGAGGGCTGAGCCACGCCGGACAGGCCCTTGGCCGCCCCGTGGGTGCGGGTGTCTGATGGTGGGCCGTGACAGCAGAACGTACTGCCGAAGCGGCCCACGCCATCGAGACCGTCTTCCGTCTGGAGGCGCCCCGCATCATCGCCGGTGTCACGCGCATCGTCCGGGACGTGGGCATAGCGGAGGAACTGGCGCAGGACGCGCTCGTCGCCGCCCTGGAGCAGTGGCCGGACGAGGGGATCCCCGACAACCCCGGCGCGTGGCTCATGGCCACCGCCAAGCACCGGGCGATCGACCTCGTGCGCCGCAAGGAGCGGTACGCGCGCAAGCTGGCGGAGGTCGGCCGTGACCTGGAGACCGCGCCGCCCCACCTGGACGAGCCCGCGGACCCGGACGACATCGACGACGACCTGCTCCGCCTCGTCTTCACGGCCTGTCACCCGGTGCTGTCCGCCGAGGCCCGGGTCGCGCTCACGCTGCGGCTGCTCGGCGGCCTGACCACCGCCGAGATCGCCCGCGCGGTCCTGGCCCCCGAGGCGACGGTCGCCCAGCGCATCGTGCGCGCGAAACGCACCCTCGCCACGAAGAACGTCGCCTTCGAAGTGCCCTACGGCCCCGAGCGAGCGGCCCGCCTGGGCTCGGTCCTCGAGGTCATCTACCTCATCTTCAACGAGGGGTACGCGGCCACGGCGGGCGACGACTATCTGCGCCCCGGCCTGTGCGAGGACGCCCTGCGGCTCGCCCGGCTGCTGGCCGGCCTGATGCCGAAGGAGCCCGAAGTGCACGGCCTGGTCGCCCTGTTGGAGCTCCAGGCCTCGCGCTCGGCCGCCCGTACGGGCCCGTCGGGCGAACCGGTTCTCCTCAGGGACCAGGACCGTACGCGCTGGAACCAGCTCCTGATCCGGCGCGGGTTCGCGGCGCTCGGCCGCGCGGACGCGGTGTCCACCGGCGGCGGCCCCGGCCCGTACGCCCTCCAGGCCGCCATCGCCGCCAGCCATGCGCACGCCCACACGTACGCGGAGACGAACTGGGAGGGGATCGCGACCCTGTACGGGCTGCTCGCCGCCCGGGCGCCGTCCCCCGTCGTCGAGCTGAACCGGGCGGTGGCGGTCTCCATGGCCGAGGGCCCCGCGGCCGGCCTCGCCCTGGTCGACGCCCTGGCCGGTGAACCGGCGCTGCGCGACTACCACTTGCTGCCGAGCGTGCGCGGAGACCTGCTGGAGCGGCTCGGGCGGCGCGAGGAGGCGCGGGCCGAGTTCGAGCGGGCCGCTTCGCTGACCCGCAACGAACGGGAGCGGGAGCTGCTGCTGGCGCGCGCGGACAAGTGCCGTGAGGAGCGGGGAAATCCCTATTCCCATGGGTCTCACCAGCCACTACAGTGACGCGGCTGCCGTGAGACACGGCCGCGTCGGCGGGGGGAGACCCCGACGCGGTGGCGTGAGCGGGCGGCACTCCGACATTTCTGATCCGTGGGGGGTCACTCTTGAAGTTCTTCACGCGCCGCCGTGCCGCGGTGCTCGCCACCGCTGTCGCGCTTGCCGCGGGCAGTCTGGCGACCGCGCCCGCCGCCTCGGCGGACGCCGGCCCCTGGCCCGGTACCGAGGGCAAGATCCTCTTCGACGGCCCGCAGTTGTACGACCCGGCCACGGGCGCCGTCACGCAGGTGCCCAACACGTACGACGGGGACTGGTCCGCCTGGGCCCCGGACGGCAGCCGTCTGGTCAGTGCCTGGCAGGACGTCCAGAGCATCCGCCCGAGCGGCGCCTCCAAGGTCACCCTCCCGGACGGGGGGGATTCCACGCCAGCTACATCCCCAGTGACCTCACCTACGGGTGGGGCGGCCGGTACATCTTCTTCACGTCGAACGGCCAGCTCGGCTACGGCCCCTCCGACGGCTCGTGGGCTCCGCGCCCGCTCCTGACGAGCGCTCAGGAGCCGACCACCGTCTGCGACAACGACCCGACCGTGAGCACGTCCGGTGTGATCGCGTTCGAGCGGCGCGTCAACTACGGCTGCTACGACAACCAGGGCATCTGGACCTACGACCCGGAGACCGGGGCGCTGAAGCAGATCCTCACCGAGGGCGAGCAGCCCGCCTTCTCGCCTGACGGCACCCGGCTGGCCTTCGTCCGGTACCCCGACGGCGGCCCGTCGCAGATCTTCACGGCGAACGCCGACGGCACGGACGTCAAGCAGATCACCACCGGCCCGCGCGGCTACGCCAACCCGTCCTGGTCACCCACCGGCGAGCGCATCATCTTCGACGCGCACACCTCGGGCGACAGCTCCGACGTGCACACCACGGAGTACGTGGACCTGGCCACCGGCGCCCTCACCGCGCTGGCGAGCCACCAGGAAGGCAACTTCGGCAACAACCCCAGCTGGCAGCCGCTGCGCAAGAACACCACGGGCCGTGTCTGGGGTGCGGACACCTACGGCACCAACATCGCCTCCTCGCGCTGGACGTGGAACACGGTCGGGCAGAGCGAGCCGGGCCTGATGGACGCCAAGGCGGCGGTGCTGATCAACCGCGACAGCCCCTCGTACTCGCTCACGGCGCCCGCCCTCGCGGGCAAGAAGCACGGGCCGGTCCTGATGACGCCGTCGGGCGGCCTGTCGTCCGCGGTGAAGGCGGAGCTCAAGCGGACGCTGAAGCCGGGGGCGTACGTCTATCTCGTCGGCGGCACGTCCATGCTCAGCAGCACCGTGTCCTCGCAGGTGACCGCGCTCGGCTTCACGCCGAAGCGGCTGGCGGGCACCTCCCGCTACTCGACCTCGGTCGCCGTGGCCAAGTCGATCACCAGCGCGCCGAAGTACGTGTTCCTGGCGACGGGGACCGACTACCACTCGGCGCTGGCGGCGTCGGTCGCGGCCGGCGCGGACGGGACGAGCAGCGCGGGCGGCGTCGTGCTCAACGACGGCAACACGCTGACCTCGTCGGTGAAGTCGTACCTCAACAGCCTCGACCCCGACGACACCTTGATCATCCCGGTGGGGACGTCCGCGAAATACGCGCTGACGCACACGAAGTTCTCCAGCTGGCCCTCGACGTACACCTACTACCCCGTCACGGGGACCGGGCACGAGGGCACCGCGGCCGCCCTTGCCAAGCTTTGGTGGAGTGCGCCGAGCCAGGCGGGGCTCGCCTCGGTCGACTCATGGCGCGGCGGTGTGTCCGCGGGCTCCGCGATGAACGTGTTCGGTCCCGTGCTCTGGACCACGCCCGGCTCCCTGTCGAGCGCGACGAGCGGCTATCTGATGCGGGAATCCGCGAGCGTCCAGTTCGCGGTCGGCTTCGGTGGCAGCAGTTCCGTGGCGGCCGGCACGCTGGACGCCTCAGGAGCCGCGATCAGCGCGGGCAGCGGCCAGTACGTCTATCACCCGTACTACAACGGGGTGGAGCCGCAGAGCACGCGGCAGAGCACCTTCCTGGCCCGCACGAACGGCGGTGACGCCACCTCGGTGGAGCGGACCGGCCCGATCGGTGCCGAGCCGAACCTGGAGCCGCTCAGGACCCGGCACCACCAGTAGCCGGCTGCGCGGGCGCCCCCAGCAGCATCGTCGGGGCGCCCGCGACGCGGGTCAGGAAGACCGTCACCGCGTTCGGGCCGTGCCGCTTCGGCAGCGCCTTGCGGCGCAGCTCCTCCGGCTCCACCGCCGACCCCCGCTTCTTCACCGTCAGGATCCCGACCTCGCGCTCCCGCAGCAGCGCCTTCAACTTCTTCACGTTGAAGGGGAGCCGGTCCGTGATCTCGTACGCGGTGGCGTACGGCGTCGCCCGCAGTGTGTCGGACGTGACGTAGGCGATCGTCTCGTCGATCAGCCCGCCCGCCACCTCCTCGGCCACGTCCGCGACCAGGTGGGCGCGGATGACGGCGCCGTCGGGCTCGTACAAGTACCGTCCCACGGGCCGCACTTCGGGGTCGGGGAGGCCGCGGCCGGTGAGCGCGCGCGGCCCGGGGAGCAGCGTCGCCCGCATGCGGCCCGGCTCGGTGCCGAACCAGAGCACGGCCTCCTTCACGTCCCCGCCGTCCGAGATCCACTCGGCGTCGGCCGCGTCGGGGATCGCCTCGTGGGGGATGCCGGGCGCGATCTTCAGCGCCGCGTGCCGGGCCCCGAGCGCCGCGCCGACCGCCCAGGACAGGGGCGGGGAGTACGCCTCCGGGTCGAAGATCCGGCCACCCCCCTTGCCGCCGCCCCGGCGCGCGGGGTCGACGAACACCGCGTCGTACGACTGCGTGTCGACCTCGGTGACATCGGCCTCGCGGACCTCGATCAGCCCGTCGAGGCCCAGGGCCTGAGCGTTCGCGCGGGCGACCTCGCAGGTCAGGGGGTCGCGGTCGACGGCGAGTACGGAGATCCCGGCGCGGGCCAGCGCGATCGCGTCGCCGCCGATGCCGCAGCACAGATCGGCGACGGAGCGCACCCCGAGCGCCTTGAACTCCTGCGCGCGATGGGTGGCGACGCTCGTGCGGGTCGCCTGCTCGACGCCGTTCGCCGTGAAGTACATGCGGCGCGCGTCAGCCTCGCCGAACTTCGCCGCGGCGCGCTGCCGCAGCCGGGCCTGCGCGATGGCGGCCGAGACGAGGTCCGCCGGGTGGTCGCGGCGCAGCCGGGTGGCGACGGCGAGCTCCTCGCCGGGGGTGATGTCCCGTACGTCGTCGAGGAGCGCCTGGCCCTCCGCGGAGAGCAGCGAGCTGAAGGAGGCGAGGTCGTTCACCAGGCCCATTGTGGGCCAGTCGGTGGACGGTGCGCGCCCGGCCGCGGTGTCGGGCCTTGATCAGCGCTGTGAGCTGCGAGGATCCGGCGCCATGCGACTTGTACGACAAAACGACAAAAGAGCCGTTAAAGGGAGGCCGGGTCGGGGGACCCGACACGCCCGTACGCGGGCCGGTCTTGCCGTTCTCGCCGCCTGTGTGGTCGCCTCCGCGTGCGCCGCGCCCGACGGCAGGAAGGCCGTCGAGCCGGCGCCCGGCCAGCAGCCACTCCAAGCGCCGCCCGCCGGCAAACCCGACTCCCGCGAGGGCAAGGCGCGTGCCGCCCAGGCCGCCAGGGTCGCGATGGCCAAGAAGTGGGGCCTGTCGGAGCCGCCGCTCCTCGCGCCGCCCGCGCCCGCCGAGAAGCCCGTGATCAGGGCCCGCAAGGGCTTCGAGGTCGACGGCCAGGAGGACCTGCCGCCCGTCTTCACGACCGTGCCGACCAAGGACAAGGTCGTCTTCCTCACCATCGACGACGGCTCCGAGAAGGACCCGGCGTTCGTGAAGATGATGAGCGACCTGAAGGTCCCGTACACCGCCTTCCTCAGCAACTACCTGGTGAAGGACGACTACGGCTACTTCGGGAAGATGCAGTCCCGCGGCGTCTCGCTGAACAACCACACGCTGACGCACCCGTATCTGCCCGGCCTGTCCTACGAGGGGCAGCTGCGCGAGATCTGCGGCATGCAGAACATCATGGAGCAGCAGTACGGCAAGCGGCCCGTCCTCTTCCGCCCGCCGTACGGCAACTACAACCGGGACACGCTGCGCGCCGCCAAGTCCTGCGGCATCAAGTACGCGCCGATCTGGAACGAAGAGGTGTACGTCGACCACGTCGAGTGGCGCGAGGGGGACCAGGACCTGCACCCCGGCGACATCATCCTGACCCACTTCCGGGGCCGCGAGGAGTGGAAGGGCACCATGCCCGACATGGTCCGCCTGCTCATGAAGTACGTGACCGACAAGGGTTACGCGGTGGCCAGGCTGGAGGACTACCTGTGATGCCCGTGCGGGCACGACGGGCCCCCGCGCGCACCGGGCCCCGGCGGCTCCTCGCCGCCGCCCTGGCCGCCGGTGTTCTCGTACCCGCGCTGCTCACCGGGTGCGCCCAGTCCGTGGACCCGATCGAGCGGCTCAGCAGGAAGGCCGCCGAGAAGGTCCGCCACTCGCACGACGCGGCACCGACGGCCACACCGGCCTTCGGTCCGGGGGGCGGGGCGTGGGGTGCGCGCGGGGCCGGGAAGGCGAGGGAGGATGCGGGGCCGGTGCGCGTCGCGCCTCTTCACGCCCCCGGGCGGCACGGCTCAACTTCGCGTGCCGGCCGCGCCCCTGAGGCCTACCGTCGCTGGGGACTCTCCGCGCCGCTCGCCCCGGCGCCGAGACCCCCGGCGCGCCACGCGGCCGGGGGAGGACCGGGACCGCACGCGCTCCCGCCCGTCGTGGACCACGTCCGCACCAAGGACCGCGTCGTCTTCCTGACCTTCGACGACGGCGTGGACCGCGACCCTCGCTTCGCCGACATGGTCCGCGACCTGCGGCTGCCCGTCAGCGTCTTCCTCACGGACCGCGTCGCGGGCCCCGGCCACGACCACTTCGGCAGGCTGCGGGCCACCGGCGCGGGCGTGCAGAACCAGACCCTGAACCACCACTTCCTGCCCTCGCTCCCGTACGCCGAGCAGCACTCCGAGATCTGTGGCCAGCAGGACCGGCTGAAGAACCGCTTCGGCACCCGCCCCCGCCTCCTCCGCCCGCCCTTCGGCGAGTACGACCAGAACACCCTGCGCGCCGCCGCCACCTGCGGGGTCGACGTCGTGGTCCTGTGGCGCGCCTCGGTGGCGAGCGGCGACCTGCGTGACGTGGACGGGGGCCGGCTGCGTCCCGGCGACATCGTCCGGGCCCAGTTCCGTGACGGCGACGACCCGCACGGGGCGACGCTCACCGGGACGACGGCGCGGCTGCTGCGCCGTATCCAGGCCCAGGGGTTCACGGTGGGGAGGCTCGAGGACTACCTGTGACGGACGGGCCGAAGGGGCCGTGCGGAAGACTCGCCATCAGTGAATTGGCACTCCGCTTGACCGAGTGCTAATCGCAGTCATAGTCTCGGCCCTGGCACTCCCCACTGGAGAGTGCCAATAGCGACGGGCAGGTCCGGCACCCGCGACGACGGATCCACCTGGTCGCCACCTCAGACAGTTAACCCCGTGATCTCCGAAGGGGGAGGTCGGATCGTGACGACCACCAGCTCCAAGGTTGCCATCAAGCCGCTCGAGGACCGCATTGTGGTCCAGCCGCTCGACGCCGAGCAGACCACCGCCTCTGGCCTGGTCATCCCGGACACCGCGAAGGAGAAGCCCCAGGAGGGCGTCGTCCTCGCCGTGGGCCCGGGTCGCTTCGAGAACGGCGAGCGCCTGCCGCTCGACGTGCAGACCGGCGACATCGTGCTGTACAGCAAGTACGGCGGCACCGAGGTGAAGTACAACGGCGAGGAGTACCTCGTCCTCTCGGCTCGCGACGTGCTCGCGATCGTCGAGAAGTAATTCACCCACTGTTTTAGTTCTGCGCCCCTGGCACCCCGCTACTCAGCTGCGACTTCTCTCAGCATGCCGGGCGTCGGGGGCGCAGTTCGTTCGAGAGGACTAACAGCTCCATGGCGAAGATCCTGAAGTTCGACGAGGACGCCCGTCGCGCCCTCGAGCGCGGCGTCAACAAGCTTGCCGACACGGTCAAGGTGACGATCGGCCCCAAGGGCCGCAACGTCGTCATCGACAAGAAGTTCGGCGCTCCCACCATCACCAACGACGGTGTCACGATCGCCCGCGAGGTCGAGATCGACGACCCGTACGAGAACCTCGGCGCCCAGCTGGTGAAGGAGGTGGCGACCAAGACCAACGACATCGCGGGTGACGGCACCACCACCGCCACCGTGCTCGCCCAGGCCCTGGTCAAGGAAGGCCTGCGCAACGTCGCCGCCGGCGCCTCCCCGGCCGCCCTGAAGAAGGGCATCGACGCCGCGGTCAAGGCCGTGTCCGAGGAGCTCCTCGCGACCGCCCGCCCGATCGAGGACAAGGCCGACATCGCCGCAGTCGCCGGTCTGTCCGCCCAGGACTCGCAGGTCGGCGAGCTCATCGCCGAGGCGATGGACAAGGTCGGCAAGGACGGTGTCATCACCGTCGAGGAGTCCAACACCTTCGGTCTGGAGCTGGACTTCACCGAGGGCATGGCGTTCGACAAGGGCTACCTGTCTCCGTACTTCGTGACGGACCAGGAGCGCATGGAGGCCGTGCTCGAGGACCCGTACATCCTGATCAACCAGGGCAAGATCTCCTCCATCCAGGACATGCTGCCGCTGCTCGAGAAGGTCATCCAGGCCGGTGGCTCCAAGCCGCTCCTGATCATCGCCGAGGACGTCGAGGGCGAGGCCCTGTCGACCCTGGTCGTGAACAAGATCCGCGGCACGTTCAACGCCGTCGCCGTCAAGGCGCCCGGCTTCGGTGACCGCCGCAAGGCGATGCTCGGCGACATGGCCACCCTCACCGGTGCCACCGTCATCGCCGAGGAGGTCGGCCTCAAGCTCGACCAGGCCGGTCTGGACGTGCTCGGCACCGCCCGCCGCGTGACCATCACCAAGGACGACACCACGATCGTCGACGGTGGCGGCAACAAGGCCGACGTCGAGGGCCGCGTCAACCAGATCAAGGCCGAGATCGAGAACACGGACTCCGACTGGGACCGCGAGAAGCTCCAGGAGCGCCTCGCGAAGCTCGCCGGCGGCGTGTGCGTGATCAAGGTCGGCGCCGCCACCGAGGTGGAGCTCAAGGAGAAGAAGCACCGTCTGGAGGACGCCATCTCCGCGACCCGCGCCGCGGTCGAGGAGGGCATCGTCTCCGGTGGTGGCTCCGCTCTGGTGCACGCCGTCAAGGTCCTCGAGGGCAACCTCGACAAGACCGGCGACGAGGCCACCGGTGTCGCGGTCGTGCGCCGCGCCGCCGTCGAGCCGCTGCGCTGGATCGCCGAGAACGCCGGCCTCGAGGGCTACGTCATCACCTCGAAGGTCGCCGAGCTCGACAAGGGCCAGGGCTTCAACGCCGCGACCGGCGAGTACGGCGACCTGGTCAAGGCCGGCGTCATCGACCCGGTCAAGGTCACCCGCTCCGCCCTGGAGAACGCCGCGTCCATCGCTTCGCTGCTGCTCACGACCGAGACCCTGGTCGTCGAGAAGCCGGCGGAGGAGGAGCCCGAGGCCGGCGGCCACGGGCACGGCCACTCCCACTAGTGCACTGAGCCACTAGTACGGCCAGTCCGACTGGCGTCTGTTCGTACGAGGCCCGGTTCCGCGTTCTTCGCGGGGCCGGGCCTCGGCGCGTGTGCGGCGCCGGGGCCGGGGCCGAGCGGTCAGGACTCGAGCTGATCGAGCGCGCCGAGCTGGGCCATCAGCCCCAGCCGGTCGTTGTGCCACCAGCCCTCGACGATCTTCCCGTCCTCCTGGAACCGGAAGATGGTCGCGCCGGTCATCGTGACCTGCTTGCCCGTCGCCGGAATCCCCATGAAGTCGCCGTTGTGGTCGCCCTTGAAGGTCCACCGCGTGCACACGCGGTCGCCTTCGGTGATCTGGTCGTCGATGGTGAAGTCGATGTCGAACCCGCGGCGGTACATCTCGATCTCGCGCCGCATCGCGTCGAGACCGATGGTGTCCGTCACGTTGCCGGGGTCGTGGTCGTGGTAGTCCTCCGCGAGCAGGTCGTTGAGCGGCGGCAGTTCACCCTCGGTGGCGACCGTCTCGAAGAACCGACGCGCGTTGCCCGCGTACAACTGCTCGTCCCGCACCACCTCGAGGTCGGTGAAGGTGGGCATCTCGTCGCAGAGGGCGACCATCTCCCGGAAGATCGTGTCGGTCTCCGGAAGGTTCGAGTTCCGCATCGCCTCCTCGTACGACGGGAACTCCACGATCTCGATGAAGTGCGACGCGTCGGACCGGTCCTTGCCGACGACGCTGTGCGTCGCGGTCCGCTTCCCCTTGGTGCGCTCCGCCCATGTGTCCATGAGCTGGTTCATCTCGTCGAATCGGCTGGTCTTGCAGTCGATCAGTTGCACGAACGTCATGACGCCACCTTCCGGCCCCCCTGCGTAAGGTCCGGACAGCTCCATCCTCCCACCGCCGTGTAACGACCCGGCGGGAACCGGAGCGGGAGCGGGGGGACCGGGCGTTGGCGGGACCGGGAGCGCGACCGGGCTTCGGCGGAGCCGAGGCTCCGCCGGACCCGGACCCGGCCCCGCACTCGCCGCGCCTTACTGAGGCCCGTACTTGCGCCCCGTCTTCGCCGTGACACCGCCGAGCAGCCCGCGAGGCGCCAGCTTCACGACACCCATCAGCGTCTTGTACCGCGGATCCGGGATCGACAGCGACTTGCCGCGCGCCAGATCGGCGAGCCCCGCCGCGACCAGCTTGTCGGCGTCGAGCCACATCCACTTGGGGATGTTGTCGGTGCCCATGTCGGCCCGCTGGTGGAACTCCGTACGGACGAAGCCCGGGCAGAGCGCCATGAGCCGCACACCGCTGCCGGCCAGGTCCCGCGCCGCGCCCTGCGTGAACTGCACGACCCACGCCTTCGACGCGCCGTACGTCCCGCGCGGCACGAACGCCGCCACCGACGCCACGTTCACCACGCCGCCCCTGCCGCGCTCACGCATCGGTGCCACCGCTGCGGACGTGAGCCGCAGGACCGCCTCGCAGTGGACCTTCAGCATGGTCAACTCGTCGGCGAGCGGCACCTCCAGGTACTGGCCCTTGTTGCCGAAGCCCGCGTTGTTGATCAGCAGGTCCACCGGACGCTTGCCGTCGGTCAGTCGTGCCTCGACCGCGCCGATGCCCTCGTCGGTGGAGAGGTCCGCCGTGAGCACCTCGGCCTCGATGCCGTGCCGGTCGTGGAGCTCGGTGGCCTGCTCCCGCAGCCGCTTGGTGTCACGCGCCACCAGGACGAGGTCGTGGCCGTCCGCGGCGAGCCGGCGCGCGAACGCGGCACCGATCCCCGAGGTGGATCCCGTAATCAGAGCGGTAGTCATGGGGCAAGGCTAGTGACCGCCGTGGGCATGACCACGCTCGGGAGTCCCCGCGCGTTGACGTTCGTCCACGACCATGAACTGCCCCGTCACACCGCTGTCCTCGTGAGAGAGAGGACGACAGCGGACATGTACGGAGTATCGGGAAGGAGTACCCACGCAGGGCCCTTTGGCTTTCCGGTAGCTCCAACTTGCCTGTACACGAGGGCAATTCGAGTAGTCGCCGAGGCCGTCCCCGACGTGAGGGACGTGGGGCGGACGGGAAGCTCGGCCCCTGTCCCGCTTCAAGCGCGTTCTCCACGTGGCCGGTTCGGTCGTCACCGTCGCGACGCTCGCGACCAGGTGCGCAACCGGCGCGCGCCCAGTTCCCCAACCGCCGCGCGGACCAAGGCCGCCGGCGCCGCGCGCTCAAGCCCGCCACCGCCGCGCGGCCCGGGCCCGCTCCACCCCTACGCCACGCCGCCCGCCGTGTCCCCGTCTCCGTACTTCGCCACGTACGTACGAGCCGCCTCGACTGCCTCGGGGTCGAGTGCGTCCGCCGCGACGAGCAGCCGCGGGAGCAGGTCCCGGTCGGTCGTGACGGCCCGGAACTGGAAGGCGACGGTCACCTCGTGGTCGGGCCGGTGGACGATCTCTATCGTGTCGCCCGCCCGGATCGCGCCCGGCTCGATCACCCGCAGATACGCGCCGGGCGCGGCCCGCGCGGTGAAGCGCTTGACCCACCCCTTCTCGCCGAGGTGGCCCTGGAACGTGCGGCAGGGGATCCGGCCCGAGGCCACCTCGAGGATCAGGTCGGGGCCGACGCGCCAGCGCTCGCCGATCTTCGCGCCCGTCACGTCGACACCCTCGGTGGTGAGGTTCTCGCCGAACGAGCCGTTGCGCAGATCGTGGCCGAGCGTGCCCTCCCACTCGTCGAGGTCCTCGCGGGCGAAGGCGTAGACCGCCTGGTCGTCGCCGCCGTGATGGCGCTTGTCGCACACGGCGTCCCCTTCGACGCCGCCGGCGCCGACCCCCTTGGGCCCGGGCGCCGCCACCCGGACGGGGCCCGGGACCGGTCGCTTGTCGATACCGGTCACGCCCTCGGCCTGGTCGGTGTGCTCACTGGCCTCGGGGCGACCCACGTTCAGAGACAGAAGCTTCATGACGGCACGCTAAGCGACGCGACGCCAAAGCGTCGACGCATTATTTCCCGTTGCATCCAAGGCTCCCTTATGCTTAAGGAATGATCGAGGCCCGTCATCTCCGTGTCCTGCGCGCCGTGGCCGCCACCGGCTCCTTCTCGGCGGCCGCCCGCGAACTCGGCTGCACCCAGCCGGCGGTCAGCCAGCAGATGAAGGCCCTCGAATCCTCCGCGGGCACCCCGCTCCTCATCCGTACGGGTCGCGAGATGCGACTCACTCAGGCGGGTGAAGCTCTGGTGCGACACGCGGCGGGAATCCTGGCCGGGCTGACCGCGGCGGAGGAAGAGGTCGCCGCCATCGCGGGCCTGCGCGCGGGTCGTGTCCGGCTCGTCTCGTTCCCCAGCGGCAGCTCCACGCTCGTCCCCACGGCGCTGGCCGCCCTGCGCGCCGCGCACCCCGGCACCCGCGTCTCCCTGGTGGAGGCGGAGCCGCCGCGCTCGGTCGGGATGCTGCGTGAGGGTGACTGCGATGTGGCCCTGGCCTTCCGTTACGAAGGGGCGCAGGCCGCGGAGGACTGGGACGACCTCGTCGTACGTCCGCTGCTGGCCGACCGGCTCGTCGGACTCGTCCCTGAGGGGCACCGGCTGGCCAAGTCGGACGCGGTCTCCATCGGTGAGCTGGCCGACGAACCCTGGATCGCGGGCTGCCCGCGCTGTCGCCGGCAGTTGGTGGAGGTCTGCGAGGGCGCGGGATTCACTCCGCGCATCGACTTCGCGACCGACGACTATCCGGCGGTGATCGGCCTGGTCGGCGCCGGCCTCGGTGTGGCGGTCCTGCCGGAACTCGCGATCGAATCCGTACGCCCCAAGGGTGCACGGACAGTGACGGTGGAGCCGGCTGTGCAGCGCGAGATCGTCGCCCTCACACTGCCCGACCTGGCCCAGGTGCCGGCCGTGGCAGCCATGCTCGACCACCTGGCGCGGGCCGCGGCCCGCTGATCGGGCCCTTACAGGCCCACGGGCACGTCAAGGGCGTGCCTGCCTTGGAAAAACGTTCCTTCAGCCGTTCACCCCGGGTGGGGCGCCGCCCGCCGGCGCCGGTGCGGCGGCGACGAGTCTGTTGCGGGCGCGGCCCATGAGCTCCTCGCGCTCGTCCTCGGTCAGGCCGCCCCACACGCCGTACGGCTCGCGTACCTGGAGCGCATGAGCAGCGCACTCCGCGCGCACCGGACACCTCATGCAGACCTCTTTGGCCGAGTTCTCACGGGCGCTGCGCGCCGCTCCCCGCTCTCCCTCCGGATGGAAGAAGAGCGAGCTGTCCACCCCACGGCAGGCCGCGAGGAGCTGCCAGTCCCACAGATCTGCGTTCGGTCCGGGAAGGCGGGAGAAATCTGCCATTGCTGTGTCCCCTTGTAGCCGTTCTGACGCGGGAAGGTGCCCAAGAACCGTACATCTACTGTCTAAGGAGATGAAAATATGACTCATTGCGAATCTAGCCTCAGACACCACTGAAAGTGAAGAAAAAGGGCTAAATGGGGCACGGCTTGTGGTGAAACCTTGTGGGTCGCTTGCGCCGTCTGCTCTGTGTCCGGTCCCTCACGTAGAGTGCCGAAGCAGACCGTCGAACCCGTAACTCTTTCGGGTGACCGTCGTTGAGAGTGCGGAGGCGGTTGAAAGAACAAGCGCTCGGGCATCTGTCCGAGAGCGTCGACCGCACAGGTGACGATTCGTACCAGCCTGGAGGCCCAAGGTGACGCGCATCAGCTGCGGAGGACGGTCATGACATCCGTCCTCGTCTGCGACGACTCCCCGCTTGCCCGAGAAGCGCTCCGCCGCGCGGTCGCGACCGTCCCCGGCGTAGAGCGCGTGACGACCGCGGCCAACGGCGAGGAAGTCCTGCGCCGCTGGGGCGCCGACCGCTCGGACCTGATTCTGATGGACGTACGCATGCCCGGTCTGGGCGGCGTCGAGACGGTCCGGCGACTGCTGTCCGCCGATCCCGGTGCGCGCATCATCATGCTCACCGTGGCCGAGGACCTGGACGGTGTCGCGCTCGCCGTCGCCGCCGGTGCCCGCGGCTATCTGCACAAGGACGCCTCGCGTGCCGAACTGCGTGCCACGGTGACGCAGGCGCTCGCCGACCCGACCTGGCGGCTCGCGCCGCGCAGACTGCGGTCGGCCGAGATGGGTGCGGCGCCGACGCTCACGGCGCGTGAGATCCAGGTGCTCGAGGGCATGAGCCACGGCCGGTCCAACGCGGAGATCGGGCGCGAGCTCTTCCTCTCCGAGGACACGGTCAAGACGCACGCACGCCGCCTCTTCAAGAAGCTCGGCGCCTCGGACCGCGCGCACGCCGTGGCGCTCGGCTTCCGCTGGGGCCTGGTCCGCTAAGGCGCACGGTGCGCCGCCGCGGGGGCACAGCGATCCCCGTCCGCCCCAGGGCGGACGGGGCTGCGGACGGCCGCCGGTCCTCGTTTCGCCGGACATGCCGCATCCTTGAGTTGTGGAGTTCCTCAGGGACGAGTCGGCCGAGCGGAAGGGGAGGGCGCACGAGATGAGTTCCGGCGCACCTGCTCATAACGCTTCAGTGCACAACTACGGACGCGGTGCCACGGACCGGACGCCGCCAAGGCACCATGGACCGATGCGCGACGACGAGGCAGCCGGCCGAGGAGCCATCGGCGAACTGGTCCACAGCGCCGTCGAGGGCGACGAGCAGGCCACGCACGACCTTCTCGCGCACGTCCACCCCCTCGCCATCCGCTACTGCCGCAGCCGTCTGACCCGACTGCCGGGTGACGCACGGCACTTCGTGGAGGATCTCGCGCAGGAAGTCTGTGTCGCGGTGCTCCTCGCGCTGCCGCGCTACAAGGACACCGGGCGCCCCTTCGAGGCGTTCGTCTTCGCCATCGCCGCGCACAAGGTCGCGGATCTGCAGCGCGCCGCCATGCGGCATCCCGGTTCCACCGCCGTGCCCTCCGACGAGATGCCGGAGCGGCCCGACGACTCGCTCGGACCGGAGGAGCGGGCCCTGCTCAGCAGCGATGCCGAGTGGGCGAAGAAGCTTCTCGCCAACCTTCCGGACAACCAGCGTGAGCTGCTGCTGCTCCGGATCGCCGTCGGCCTCACCGCCGAGGAGACCGGACAGATGCTCGGCATGTCGCCGGGCGCCGTCCGCGTCGCCCAGCACCGCGCGCTCAGCCGGCTGCGGGCGCTCGCCGAGCAGTGAGCCGAGCAGGCCGCGTAAGTACCGAGGCGCAGTGAGGCGAGGGCCCGAGTGGTGAGCCGAACCGCGGGCCGAGCACTGATTCGTTGAGTGAGACGCGCCACGCGCGCGTGAGGCGCACTCTGGGCGGGCCCCGGCCTGCGCACGTGTGAACGTACAAATCTGCTCGCTGATCTTGATCGTGGAATGAGACACCTCCGGATCCCGTTAGCATGGACATCCGCACCGATCAAGGCCATTTGGGGAAGGTGTCATGACTGCAAACGTCGACGGAGTGCCCGAGAAATTCGCGACACTCGGGCTGACCTACGACGACGTGCTGCTGCTGCCGGGCGCGTCCGAGGTCCTCCCGAACGCGGTCGACACCTCGTCCCGGATCTCCCGCAACGTGCGCGTGAACATTCCGCTGCTGTCGGCGGCGATGGACAAGGTCACCGAGTCCCGCATGGCCATCGCCATGGCGCGGCAGGGTGGCGTCGGCGTGCTGCACCGCAACCTGTCGATCGAGGACCAGGTCAACCAGGTCGACCTCGTGAAGCGTTCCGAGTCCGGCATGGTGACCGACCCGATCACCGTGCACCCGGACGCGACGCTGGCCGAGGCCGACGCGCTGTGTGCGAAGTTCCGCATCAGCGGCGTCCCGGTGACCGACCCGGCGGGCAAGCTGCTCGGCATCGTCACCAACCGCGACATGGCGTTCGAGTCCGACCGCAGCCGGCAGGTGCGCGAGGTCATGACGCCGATGCCGCTCGTGACCGGCAAGGTCGGCATCTCCGGCGTCGACGCCATGGAGCTGCTGCGCCGCCACAAGATCGAGAAGCTTCCGCTGGTCGACGACGCGGGCGTCCTCAAGGGCCTCATCACGGTCAAGGACTTCGTGAAGGCCGAGCAGTACCCGAACGCCGCGAAGGACGCCGAGGGCCGCCTCCTCGTCGGTGCCGCGGTGGGCGCCAGCCCCGAGGCCCTGGAGCGCGCTCAGGCGCTGGCCGAGGCGGGCGCGGACTTCCTCATCGTGGACACGTCGCACGGACACAACAGCAACGCGCTGAACTGGATGGCGAAGATCAAGTCCAGCGTCGGCGTCGACGTCATCGGCGGCAACGTCGCGACGCGTGACGGCGCGCAGGCCCTGATCGACGCCGGTGTCGACGGCGTGAAGGTCGGTGTGGGCCCCGGCTCCATCTGCACGACGCGCGTGGTCGCCGGTATCGGTGTCCCGCAGGTCACCGCCATCTACGAGGCGGCTCTCGCCGCCCGCGCCGCCGGCGTCCCGGTCATCGGTGACGGCGGTCTGCAGTACTCCGGCGACATCGGCAAGGCGCTCGCCGCCGGCGCCGACACGGTGATGCTGGGCAGCCTCCTCGCGGGTTGTGAGGAGTCCCCGGGCGAGCTGCTGTTCATCAACGGCAAGCAGTTCAAGTCGTACCGCGGCATGGGCTCCCTCGGGGCGATGCAGTCCCGCGGGCAGGGCCGGTCGTACTCCAAGGACCGCTACTTCCAGGCCGAGGTCGCCTCCGACGACAAGCTCGTGCCCGAGGGCATCGAGGGCCAGGTGCCCTACCGCGGCCCGCTGGCCAACGTGCTGCACCAGCTCGTCGGCGGCCTGCGCCAGACGATGGGCTATGTGGGCGCCGCCTCCATCGACGAGATGGAGACCAAGGGCCGCTTCGTGCGGATCACGTCCGCGGGCCTCAAGGAGAGCCACCCGCACGACATCCAGATGACGGTCGAAGCACCGAACTACAGCCGCAGCAAGTAGGCGCAGACAGTCGAAGACAGGGTCAGGGGCGGCCCCGGGGTTCCCGGGGCCGCCCCTGGCGCGTATGTCGGGGATACTGGAAGGCGCTGAAACGCAGAGGGAAAGGCCACACACGTGACTGAGATCGAGATCGGGCGCGGCAAGCGCGGCCGCCGGGCGTACGCCTTCGACGACATCGCCGTCGTACCGAGCCGTCGTACGCGCGACCCGAAGGAGGTCTCGATCGCCTGGCAGATCGACGCCTACCGCTTTGAGCTGCCGTTCCTGGCGGCTCCCATGGACTCGGTCGTCTCGCCGGCCACGGCCATCCGGATCGGGGAGCTCGGTGGCCTCGGCGTGCTGAACCTCGAGGGCCTGTGGACCCGCTACGAGGACCCGCAGCCGCTGCTCGACGAGATCGGCGAGCTGGACACGGAGAGCGCCACGCGCCGCCTCCAGGAGATCTACGAGGCTCCCATCAAGGAGGAGCTGATCGGGCAGCGCATCAAGGAGGTGCGCGACTCCGGTGTCGTCACCGCCGCCGCGCTGTCGCCGCAGCGCACCGCCCAGTTCTCCAAGGCCGTCGTGGACGCGGGCGTCGACATCTTCGTGATCCGGGGGACCACCGTGTCCGCCGAGCACGTCTCCGGTGCCGCCGAGCCGCTGAACCTGAAGCAGTTCATCTACGAGCTGGACGTGCCGGTCATCGTGGGCGGCTGCGCCACGTACACCGCCGCGCTGCACCTGATGCGCACCGGCGCGGCCGGTGTGCTCGTCGGCTTCGGTGGCGGCGCCGCGCACACCACGCGCAACGTGCTGGGCATCCAGGTGCCGATGGCGACCGCCGTGGCCGATGTGGCCGCAGCCCGCCGCGACTACATGGACGAGTCCGGCGGCCGGTACGTGCACGTGATCGCCGACGGTGGCGTGGGCTGGTCCGGCGACCTGCCGAAGGCCATCGCCTGCGGCGCCGACGCCGTGATGATGGGCTCTCCGCTGGCGCGCGCCACGGACGCGCCCGGCCGCGGCCACCACTGGGGCATGGAGGCCGTACACGAGGACGTGCCGCGCGGCAAGAAGGTCGACCTCGGGACCGTCGGTACGACGGAGGAGGTCCTCACCGGGCCTTCGCACACTCCGGACGGTTCGATGAACTTCTTCGGCGCCCTCAAGCGCGCCATGGCGACGACCGGCTACAGCGAGCTCAAGGAGTTCCAGCGGGTCGAGGTCACGGTGGCGGATTCGCAGCACCGCCGCTGACGCAGTACTACGTGGAAGGGGCCCGCACTGTTTCGGTGCGGGCCCCTTCCACGTAGAGGGGCTTCACAGGTCTACGGATCTACGTAGAAGGCTTCTCACAGGCGGTGGGCCGCGCCCATCGGGGTGGCGCCCCGGGTGTCCAGGAGGAGCTGGGCCTTCACGGACAGGCCCTGGAGGTCGTACGTGCGGTGCTGCTGGAGCAGGATCGTCAGGTCGGCGTCCGCGGCGGCCTCGTAGAGGAAGTCCGCGCGGGGGACCGGGTGGCCGAGGACGTTCCACGACGGGATGTGCGGGTCGTGGTAGCTGACCGCCGCGCCCAGCTGCATCAGCCGGGTGGCGATCTCCTGGGCGGGGGTGCCCTCCAGGTCGGCGACGTCGGGCTTGTACGTGACGCCGAGGAGCAGGACCCGGGCGCCGCGGGCCGACTTGCCGTGTTCGTTGAGGAGGGTGGCGGCGCGCTGGATCACGTACTGGGGCATGTGGTGGTTGACCTGCTGGGCCAGTTCGACCATGCGCAGGGGGCGGACCGGGACGGGCGGGCGTGAGAGGTCCTGGGGGACTCCGTGGCCGCCGACGCCGGGGCCGGGGCGGAACGCCTGGAAGCCGAACGGCTTGGTCTCGGCACAGCGGATGACGTCCCACAGGTCGACGCCCAGGTCGTGGCAGAGGACGGCCATCTCGTTGACCAGGGCGATGTTGACGTGGCGGTAGTTGGTCTCCAGGAGCTGGACGGTCTCGGCCTCGCGTGGTCCACGCGCGCGAACCACCTTGTCGGACAGGCGGCCGTAGAAGGCGGCGGCGGACTCGGTGCAGGCGGGGGTGAGGCCGCCGATGACCTTGGGGGTCGTGGCGTACGCGTGCGTGCGGCTGCCGGGGTCGAGGCGGCCGGGGGAGTAGGCGAGGTGGAAGTCGCGGCCGGCCCGGAGCCCCGAGCCGTCCTCCAGGAGGGGGCGCAGGACGCCTTCGGTGGTGCCGGGGGCGACCGGGGTCTCGATGATCACTGTGGTGTGGGGGCGCAGCCGGGTGGCGAGGGCGCGCGTGGCGTCGGTCAGCTGCGTGAGGTCGAGGGAGCGGTCCGCGCCGAGGGGCGCGGGGGCACAGATGACCGCGGTGCGGACGCGGCCGAGTTCGATGGGGTCGCCGGTGGGCCGGAAGCCCCCCGAGAGCATCCGGCGGATGTCGGCGGCGGTCAGGGTTCCCTCGGCGCCGTCGCCGGGGAGCCGGCCGGCCGCGAGGTCGGTGGCGCGTACGGGGTCGTAGCCGATGGTCGCGATGCCGGTGGCGACGGCGGCCTGGGCGAGGGGCAGGCCGAGGTGACCGAGTCCGATGACGGCGAGATCTGCGGGCATGGCGGTGGGCCGTCCTTCCCAATAGCCGGAGCGGGAGGAGAGCGCAAGTCCTGTGGACAGGATGGACGAGCGCAATGTCAGACTAGGAGTAAATATGACCGTTATGCGGTATTGCCTGCCCGGGAATCCGGGAGTGTTGTCCACAGGCTGCGGGTGAGTGGTGGCTGAAGTCGGGCACGGCGGTCAGAATCGGTGCATGGGTGATGAGAGCCGGGGCGCATCAGACAGGTGACACCGGTGGGACCGACTGGACCGACGCCGACTGACCGACAGCGGGAGGTAGCAGTGAGGACAGCGACACTGGGACCGGCGGAGCGTGCCGAGGCGCTCGCGGGAATGGCCGAGCGGGAGTTGGACATCCTGGTCGTGGGCGCGGGGGTGGTCGGCGCGGGCACCGCGCTCGACGCCGCGACCCGGGGTCTGTCCACCGGTTTGGTCGAGGCGCGGGACTGGGCCTCCGGCACATCGAGCCGGTCGAGCAAGCTGATCCACGGCGGGCTCCGGTATCTCGAGATGCTCGACTTCGCGCTCGTGCGCGAGGCGCTGAAGGAGCGCGGGCTGCTCCTGGAGCGGCTCGCCCCGCATCTCGTGAAGCCGGTCCCGTTCCTGTATCCCCTCCAGCACAAGGGCTGGGAGCGGCTGTACGCGGGCTCGGGCGTCGCCCTGTACGACGCGATGTCCATGGCGCGCGGGCACGGGCGCGGGCTGCCCATGCACCGCCATCTGAGTCGGCGTCACGCGCTGCGGGTCGCGCCCGCGCTCAAGAAGGACGCGCTCGTCGGCGCCCTGCAGTACTACGACGCGCAGATGGACGACGCGCGGTATGTCGCGACGCTGGTGCGCACGGCCGCGATGTACGGGGCGAAAGTCGCCAACAGGGCGCGTGTGACCGGGTTCCTGCGGGAGGGCGAGCGTGTCGTCGGCGCCCGCGTCGAGGACGTGGAGGGCGGCGGGGAGTACGAGATCCGCGCCCGCCAGATCGTGAACGCGACGGGCGTGTGGACGGACGACACCCAGGCGATGGTGGGCGAGCGGGGCCAGTTCCACGTGCGCGCGTCCAAGGGCATCCACCTCGTCGTGCCCAAGGACCGGATCAACTCGACGACCGGGCTCATCCTGCGCACCGAGAAGAGCGTCCTCTTCGTGATCCCGTGGGGGCGCCACTGGATCGTGGGCACCACGGACACGGAATGGGACCTCGACAAGGCGCACCCCGCGGCCTCCAGCGCCGACATCGACTATCTCCTCGAGCATGTGAACTCGGTGCTCGCGGTGCCCCTCACGCGCGACGACGTCCAGGGGGTCTACGCGGGCCTGCGGCCCCTGCTCGCCGGCGAGTCCGACGCCACGAGCAAGCTCTCGCGCGAGCACACGGTGGCGCACCCCGTGCCGGGGCTCGTCGTCGTGGCGGGCGGCAAGTACACGACGTACCGGGTCATGGCCAAGGACGCCGTCGACGAGGCGGTGCACGGGCTCGACCAGCGCGTCGCCGACTGCGTCACCGAGGACGTCCCGCTGATCGGGGCCGAGGGCTACCACGCGCTGTGGAACGCGCGGGCGAGGATCGCCGCGCGGACCGGGCTCCATGTGGTGCGGGTGGAGCATCTGCTCAACCGGTACGGGTCGTTGGCGGAGGAGGTGCTCGACCTGGTGGCCGCCGACCCCGGGCTCGGCGCGCCCCTCACCGGCGCCGACGACTATCTGCGGGCCGAGGTCGTGTACGCCGCCTCGCACGAGGGGGCGCGGCATCTCGACGACGTGCTGACGCGGCGTACGCGGATCTCGATCGAGACGTTCGACCGGGGGACGCGGTGTGCGCGTGAGGCGGCGGAGCTGATGGCTCCGGTGCTCGGCTGGGACAAGGACCAGATCGAGCGGGAGGTGGAGCACTACGAGAAGCGCGTGCAGGCGGAGCGGGAGTCTCAGCGTCAGCCGGATGACCTCTCGGCCGATGCGGCGCGGCTGGGGGCGCCGGATATTGTGCCGCTGTGATGGGGTGAGCCGGGGTTGCGCCGGGGGCTGTGCCCCCAGGCCCCCCTTTCGCCCTGCGGGCTCGTCCTCAAACGCCGGACGGGCTGGAAAGGTGCGCTCGTCCTCAGGTGCTGGGCAGGGTGAGGGTGTGCTCGGCCTCAGGTGCTGGGTGGGCTGGAAAGGTGCGCTCGTCCTCAAACGCCGGACGGGCTGGAAAGGTGTGCTCGTCCTCAGGTGCCGGACGGGCTGGAAGGTGCGCTCGTCTTCAGGTGCTGGGCAGGGTGAGGGGTGTGCTCGGCCTCAGGTACTGGGTGGGCTGGAAGGTGCGCTCGGCCTCAAGCGCCGTACGGGCTGAGTGGTGTACTTGGCCTCAGGCGTCCGGCCCGCTGGTGGGTGTGGGTGGGCAGAACTCTGCCGTCAGTAGGCGGTGTTCCAGGTCGGGGGTGTTCTTCGGGGTGTCTGTGTTCGTGCGGAACGTGATCACCCTTGACGCCGTTCTCGTTGCCGCTGTGCGGACGTAGCTGCCCTCGATTCGGCCGTTGTGGCCCCATATCGTCGTTCCGCAGGGGAGCTTCGTGGGGTAGAGGCCCATGCCGTAGTGGCCTTGTGCGGTGCGGGTGTTGAGCATCGTGCGGAGTTGGCTCGGGGGGAGGAGGCGGCCTTTCAGGAGGGCCGTGTAGAAGTGGTTCAGGTCGGTGAGGGTGGAGATCAGTTCGCCCGCGGCGCCGGCCACGCGCGGGTTCAGAGTGGTCACGTCGTCGCCTGTCGCGTCGTACGCGCGGCCGTGTGGCGTGGGCAGTGTGGTGCGGGTGCCGGGGAACGACGTGCCGGTGAGGTGGAGCGGTTCGATGATGCGGCGGCGGGCCTCGGTCGCGTACGAGTGGCCTGTGACCTGGCCTATGACCATGCCCAGCACGACGTAGTTGGTGTTCGAGTACGACCAGTGGTCGCGCGGGATCGGCGGGTCGGACTCGGCCAGTTGTACGGCCGTTCTGGGGGATTCCGGGATCGTGCCGTGCGTGCGCGCCGTGAAGTCGGGCAGGCCACTGGTGTGGGTGAGAAGCGAATGGAGGGAGACGGAGTGGTCACGCAGTAGGCCAGGCAGGTGGTCGTCCACCGTGTCCGAGAGGTGCAGGCGGTGTTCGGCGGCGAGTTGCAGCACGACCGTCGCGATGAACGACTTCGTGATGCTCCCGGCCCGGAAGTGGTCGGTGCGGCGGATCGTGGGGCCGGTGCGTACGAAGCGCGTCGTCCTGCCCTCGCGGGCGAGCAGTGCCGCGGCGGGGGCCTTGCCCTCTGTGACCAGCAACGGAAGAGTGGCGTCCGTGGCCGGGGCCGCGAGCGTCGTGGAACTGCCCGGAAACATACAGAAGAGGGTCGCTGCCAGGGGTATCGCCAGCAGTGTCCGAAGTACGGGCATGACGGTCCCTCCGTGTGTGGGTCCATCATGCGGGACGTCCGACCCTGGGCGTGGAGTGGTCCCCGGGTAAGGGACAATGAAGGCTCTGTCAGGGCGGGTTGCAGAGGGGACGCATGTCGGAGGCGGAGCAGGCGGGCACAGCTCGTCAGGACAAGAGCGCACGTCTCCTCGCCGGGCGCTACCGGTTGGGAGAAGTCCTCGGCCGCGGCGGCATGGGCACCGTGTGGCGGGCGAAGGACGAGACACTCGGCCGGACGGTCGCCGTCAAGGAACTGCGGTTCCCGTCGAGCATCGACGACGAGGAGAAGCGGCGCCTGATCACGCGAACGTTGCGTGAGGCGAAGGCGATCGCGCGGATCCGGAACAACAGCGCGGTGACGGTCTACGACGTGGTCGACGAGGACGACCGGCCGTGGATCGTGATGGAACTCGTCGAGGGCAAGTCCCTCGCGGAGCAGATCCGCGAGGACGGCCTGCTGGAGCCGCGGCGCGCCGCCGAGGTCGGGCTCGCGATCCTCGACGTGCTGCGCGCGGCGCACCGCGAGGGCATCCTGCACCGCGACGTGAAGCCGTCGAACGTGCTGATCGCCGAGGACGGGCGCGTCGTCCTCACGGACTTCGGCATCGCCCAGGTCGAGGGCGACCCCTCGATCACGTCCACCGGCATGCTCGTCGGCGCGCCCTCGTACATCTCGCCGGAGCGGGCGCGCGGGCACAAGCCCGGTCCCGCCGCCGACCTGTGGTCGCTCGGCGGACTGCTGTACGCGTCGGTGGAGGGTGTTCCTCCGTACGACAAGGGGTCCGCCATCGCGACCCTGACGGCCGTCATGACCGAGCCGGTCGACCCGCCCAAGAACGCGGGGCCGCTGGAGAAGGTCATCTACGGGCTGCTCGCCAAGGACCCGGAGCAGCGGCTCGACGACGCCGGGGCGCGGGCCCTCCTCAACGACGTCCTGCACGCTCCCGAGCCCAAGGACGAGGAACCCGAGCCGGTCGACGCGACCAAGGTCGTGCCGCTGCCGCCCATTCCCGAGCAGACGCCTAAGGTGCCGAAGACGCCCAAGGTGCGCTTCGGCAAGGGAAGTTCGGCGTCGGCGGGGGCTGCTGCGGGGGCCGAGGCTTCGGCCGCTTCCGTCAGCCCCGCGGACGCCGGTGACGGCATCGGCGCGGGCAAGCGGGGCGAAGAAGCCGCCGAGAAGCTGCGCGGTGCGCTGCGGTCGGTGCGGAAAGCCGCTGCCGCGGCCACCGCCGCGACGGCGGCCGGTGCGGCCGGCAAGAGTGGCGGGGCCGCGGACACGGCGGAGGCCTCCGCGCATCCCGCGGTCGGGAAGGGCGGTTCGGGTGTTCCGGCGCAGCCTGCCGGGCCGCCGCGTACGCCGGCGACCAGGGCCTCGCTCACGGACGTGGTTCCGCGGCGCACCCTCGTGATCGTCGCGGTGCTCGTCGCGCTCGCCGTGATCGGCACCGTCATCGGCATCGCGTTCAGCGGTGGCGACGACGGCAGTTCCGCCAAGGACGGCGACAAGTCCGCCTCCGCGGGAGCGACCGGGGGCAGTGGCGGCAGCGGTAGCAAGGACAAGGGCAGCGGGTCCGGCAGCGGCAACGATGCCGCCCAGGGCGACGGCAAGGGTTCCGACAAGGGGCAGGGCTCCGGCTCGGACACCGACAAGGGCGGAGACAAGGACAGCGACACCGGCCAGGGTGCGTCGCCCGAGAGCACCAGCGGCGGCAGCGGGGTCCCGGGCGGCAGTGGCGCCGACTCGACGTACAAGCACGACCAGGGCTTCTCCATCGGGCTGCCGAAGGGCTGGAAGTACAGCTCGACGAGCGCGGCGGGGGCCCGCTTCGTGGGCCCCGACGGGCAGAAGCTGCTCGTCGGCTGGACGACGACGCCCAAGTCGAACCCGGTCCAGGACTGGCGCAACCAGGAGCAGTACATGCGCCGCTCCCAGTACGACCGGATACGCATCGCGGCGGTCGACTTCCGCGGCTGGAACACGGCTGACTGGGAATTCACGTACGTCGACGGAGGCACCAAGTACCGCTCGACGGACCGCGGTTTCGTGGTCAACAGCGGTCTGGGGTACGGCCTGATGTACACGGCCAAGGCCGCCGACTGGGACGGTGCGCAGCGCAAGGCCAGTTGGCAGACGTTCACCAAGACCTTCAAGCCGAAGTCCTGAGCCTGAAGGCAGTCCGGCACGTATCGTGAGTGCTTGCGGACCGTGCGCAGCCGTATCGGGACGCATCACTGCGCACAACAGGGCGCAAAGCGAACGGAATTGACCACCGGGCGGACAGGGGGACGCGTCGTGGAGGAGTATGCCGGGCGGGTGCTCGCCGACCGCTACCGCCTGCCGCTGTCGCCGGCCGACGCGTACGAGTTCGCCCAGACGCGGGCGTTCGACACCTACAGTGGCCAGGAAGTCCTGGTCAGGCAGGTGCCGTTACCCGAAGTCGTCGAGGCCGAGGTGCTCGACGCCGAAGGGCTACCGGACGGGTTCGTACCGCGCGAGTCGCGTGGCCGGCGCGAGCGGGGGGACGCGGCGCGGACCACGCGGAGGCCGGCGGACCCCGCGGTGCGCCGCGCCATCGAGGCCGCGCAGGCCGCCGCCCAGATACCCGATCACCCAAGGCTCGACCAGGTCTTCGACGTGTTCGCCGAAGGCGGTTCGCTGTGGATCGTCAGCGAGGTCGTCTCCGCGCGGCCGCTCGCCGCGCTGCTCGCCGAGGAGCCGCTGTCCCCGTACCGGGCGGCCGAGGTCGCGTCCGACGTCCTCACCGCGCTGCGCGCGCTGCACGCCCACGGCTGGGTCCACCGGAACATCACCGCCCGCACGGTCCTCGTGTGCGACGACGGCCGGATCGTGCTGACCGGACTCGCGGCCGGTGCGGCGGAGGAGGCGCTGTGCGGCTACGACCCGACGCCGGCGCCTCCCGCTGCCCCGGCACCCCCGGCCCCCCAGGAGCCGCAGCCTTCGGCGCCCGCGCCGCCCTACGTGCCTCCCGCCGCCTTTGCTCCCGCGCCGTCCCGGCCCGCCGCGCTCGAGGCCGGGAGCGACCCGCGGGCCGCGCGCGCGGGGGCGATAGCCGCGTACCGGGCGGGTGCGCGGGCCGCCGCGCGCGGCGCCGTGGACGCCGACGGGACGCCGGGGCCGCCCCGGCGCGGACCGGGCGCGGAGCACGGAGGCGAGCCCGGCGCCGGTGGGCAGGGCGGCGGCGCGCACAGCGGCGGCGCGGAGCCCGGCCGGATCGACGACCCCTACGGCGTACGCGGCTCCGCCGAGCGTCCCTGGCACGGGGCGACCCCGCGGCCCGGCATGGAGCAGCCCGAGCCGAGCGCTCCCACCCCTGAGACTTCCGCCCCCGCGCCCGGAGCGTCCGGGGCCACGCGTTGGGACCAGCTCATCCCCGCGCAGCAGGCGGCCCCGGCGGCCGGTCGCGGGCCCACCACCGCCCTCGCCGCCGACCGCGCGCGGCAGGCGCGGATGACCGTCGTCGGGCCCGTCACGGAGCGCTGGGCGCCCGAGCAGGCGGGGCCCGTCCACGAGAACTGGCAGCTGGCCGCCCCGATCGGCCCGGCCACCGACCTGTGGGCCCTCGGCGCCCTCCTGTTCCGCGCGGTCCAGGGGCATGCCCCGTACCCGGAGGAGAACACCGGCGAGCTGGTGCAGATGGTGTGCGCCGAGCCGCCCGCGTTCGCCGAGGAGTGCGGGCCGCTGCGGCCCGTCGTCGAGTCGCTGCTGCGTCAGGACCCCACGGAGCGCCTCGACTTCGAGGAGCTGCGGGGGTGGCTCAGGTCGCTGGTGCGGTCCGCGCCGGAGCCCGAGGCGGGCGCGAACGTCGTGGCCGCGCCCCCCTTCGACGCCACGCGGCTGCCGGTCGTACGGCGCCGGGGCGAGCTCGTGCGCAGGCGCCGTCGGCGCTCCGCCGCCCAGGCCGGGACCGGGGTCGGGCACGCGCGGCACAAGCGGGCCAGGGCGCATCCGCAGCAGGCCGAGCGCCGCATGCAGGCGGAGGGTCGCACGCGGCCGGAGCGGGGCTCGCCGGAGCGTCGCGCCCCGTCGGATCGGCAGCCCAGGAAGCCCCGTTCGCTCGGCCGCACCCTGCTCGTTCTCGTCCTGCTCGGCCTGGCCGCCGCGGTCGCGTACGCCGTGGTCTTCATGCCGAAGGCCGAGCCGAGCGGCGGCACGCCGGGCGACGGTGCGACTGACCACGCGGGCGCCACCGGCGGGGGCCGGCCCGCGCCCGAGGGTGGCAGGTCCACGCCGGCGCCTTCGGCGGGCGAATCCGCCGAGGGCGAGGGGAAGAACGGCGGCAAGAGCTCGTCGACCCCGTTCGCCACCGATCCGCAGACCGACTCGTCCGAACCCGAGGTCGCGCAGGGCTTCACCTTGCGCAAGGACCCCGAAGGGTTCCGCGTCGCCGTCGCCAAGGGCTGGAACCGGCAGGGCAGGAACGGACAGGGGCAGGTCCTCTACACGCACGGCGACTTCGAGCTCGTCGTCGTCCCGGGCCGCGACAGCACGTCCGCGTACGGCAGCGATCCCATGACGTACCAGCGGGAGAAGGAGCGCGAGTTGCAGCCGTTCCGCGACTCGACGTGGGCGACGTCCAGCGGGATGCGCCGGATCGACGTGGGCGGGCGGGCCATGGCCGAGGGCCAGTTCACCTGGCAGAACTCGGCGGGCCGCGAGACGTACGTGCGCAACCTGGCGATGATCGTGGGCGGCCGCTACCACGTGGTGCAGCTACGGGGTCCCGAGGCCGAGCGCGACGAGGTGACGCGCCTGTACGAGCAGGCGTCGGCGACGTATCGGAGCACGGGGTGAGGCAGCGTCCGGTGAGTTGTCAGAGCATCGGCCGAGGCGGCGTCCGGTGATGGGTCGGGGCGCGGGCCGAGGCGGCGTCCGGGTTTTGGGTCAGGGTGCGGGCTGAGGCAATGTCCGGTGATGTGCCGGAGCGCCGGCCGAGGCAACGTCCGGTGACGTACAAGCGCACGGAATGCGCCTAGTTGATGACCTGTCGGCTGCCGTCCCGGCAGGCGACAAGCGTCACAGTGCGGTCTCCGTGCACCCCCGCCGGTTCCCTGTGCCTGGGCCGCTCCCTAATGTGGCTCTGTCAAGGCCATGACCGGTCCTGGCACGACCAATGCGCCTGCGGGGGAACGTGAATCAGATGCAAGGCCTGCTCCTCGCGGGCCGCTATCGACTCGGTGACTCGATCGGGCGCGGCGGCATGGGCCGGGTGTGGCGCGCGCACGACGAGGTGCTGCACCGTGCCGTGGCCGTAAAGGAACTGACGGCGGCCCAGTACGTGCAGGAGGCCGACCGCGCCGTGCTGCTCACGCGGACGCAGACGGAGGCGCGGGCCGCCGCGCGCATCAACCACCCGGCGGTCGTCACCGTCCACGACGTGCTGGAGCACGACGACCGGCCGTGGATCGTGATGGAGCTCGTCGAGGGCCCCTCGCTCGCGGACGCGGTGAAGGAGTCGGGCCGCATCCTGCCGCGCGAGGCCGCCCGTATCGGCCTGTGGACGCTGCGGGCGCTGCGCGCCGCGCACGCGGCCGGCGTGCTGCACCGCGACGTGAAGCCGGGCAACGTCCTGCTCGCCCGCGACGGACGGGTGCTGCTCACGGACTTCGGGATCGCGCAGGTCGAGGGCGACTCGACGATCACGCGGACCGGCGAGATAGTCGGCTCGGTCGACTATCTGGCGCCCGAGCGGGTCAGCGGCGCGGCACCCGGGCCCGCGTCCGACCTGTGGGCGCTGGGCGCCACGCTGTTCACGGCCGTAGAGGGGAAGTCCCCGTTCCGGCGCACGTCGCCGATCAGCACGATGCAGGCCGTCGTCGAGGACGAGCCGGGCGAACTCCTGCACGCGGACGCCCTCGCGCCCGTCATTCAGGCGCTGCTGCGCAAGGACCCGGCCGCGCGTCCGTCCGCCGACGAGGCCGAGGCGATGCTCGCGGAGGCCGCCGAGGGGCGGCGGTCCAGCGCGGCGCAGGCCTACGTGCCCACGCAGGTGCATGCCGTGGCGCCGCCGACGCCCCCGGAGAACTCGACTGCGGTAGGCGTGCATCACGCCGCCATGCCGGCGGTCCCCGCGGCCGGTCGCCGCAAGTGGCCGCGGGTCCTCGCCGTGGCCTTGGCGGCGGCGCTCGTCGGCGGCGGCGGGGTGTTCGCCGGGAACCACTACCTGAGTCACCGGACCTCGTCGAACACGAACTCCGGCAAGGACAAGGCCGCGAGTGCCTCGGCGGGTTCCGGCAGCGATCAGCACAAGGCCGGGAGCATCCCGGACGATTGGGTCGAGGTCCACGACGTCGAGGGGTTCAGCCTCAAGCTGCCGAAGGGCTGGAAGCGGCAGGCGGACGGCTCCCAGGTCGACTACACACCGGACGGCGGCGCCCACTTCGTGCGGATCGCCGTCGACAAGTCCCCCGACTGGCCCGACTCGTACCACCACCAGCTGGACCTGGAGCGGCAGGTCACGAAGCTGCCCGCCTACCAGCAGGTCAACCTGCAGCCCAACACCTTCCGTGACCGGCAGGGATCCCTCTGGGAGTTCACCTGGACCGCGGGCGACAAGGACACGACGTCGGGCCCGCGGCATGCCATCGAGCAGACGTACGTCGAGAACGACGGCACCGAGTACGCCATCTATCTGTCCGTGCCGTCGGCCGACTGGGACGAGGCGCGGCAGCAGTTCGACGCGATCCTGCGGAGCTGGACACCGTAGGCATCCCTGGTGTGCGGGCGGCCGCCTGCGGTTTCGTTGATCCCTTGACGGCCCGGAGCACACCCCTCCGGGGCCCGTTCCGTGCGGCATGATGGAACGCATGGGGACCGAGGGGGAGGACAACGTCCGTGTGATCGCCGGGCGTTACCGGCTGGAGGCGCGCATCGGCCGGGGCGGAATGGGCGTCGTGTGGCGCGCCTCCGACCAGTTGCTCGGGCGGCGCGTCGCGGTCAAGGAACTCGTGCTCGACGAGACGCTCTCCGCCGACGAGGCCCGGCGCCAGAAGGACCGCACCCTGCGCGAGGCCCGTGCGGTCGCCCAGCTCCGACACCCGAACGTCATCGTCGTCCACGACGTCGTCGAGCACGGCGAACGTCCTTACATCGTCATGGAGTTGATCGAGGGCGGCTCGCTCGCCGACCGGCTCTCGCGGACCGGGCCCGTCGACGCGCGGGAGGCGGCCCGGATCGGGATCGCGCTGCTCGGCGCGCTGCGGGTCGCGCACGCGGCGGGGGTGCTGCACCGCGATCTGAAGCCGGCGAACGTGCTCGTCGAGGCGGGCAGCGAGCGCGTCGTCCTCACGGACTTCGGGATCGCGCAGGTCAGCGGCGCGACGACGCTCACCGAGACGGGTTCCTTCGTCGGCTCGCCCGAGTACACGGCGCCCGAGCGCATGGCGGGGGAGCGGACCGGGCCCGAGTCGGACCTGTGGTCGCTCGGCGCGATGCTGTGCGCCGCCCTGACGGGCGAATCGCCGTTCCGGCGCGACTCGCTGGGCGGGATCATGCACGCCGTGGTCGTCGGCGAGATCAATCCGCCCGCCGAGGCCGAGCCGCTGCTGCCCGTCGTACGGGGACTGCTGGAGCGCGATCCGGCGCTCAGGCTCGGCCTGGACGAGGCCGACCGGCTCCTTCGCGCGTACGTCGCCACGGGCACGACGCCGCGGGCAGTGGCCGGCTACACGCCCACCGCCCGGAACACCCCCACCGCGCCCGCTCCGGCGCCCCCGCAGAAGCGTTCACCCCGGGTCGTTCTCGCGGCCGCCGCGCTCGTCGCCGCGATGGCCGGGGCCGGCGTCTCCGCGGCCGCTTTGCTCGTGAACGGCGGCGGCGACGGAGGCGGCACCCACCGCCCCACGGCGTCCGCGCCGGGCCCCACGGGCGACACGGTGTCCCCCTCGGACTCGGCCCCGGAGCCCGGCCCGACGGTCACGGTCACGGAGCAGCAGACCGGCACGCGTCCCGCGTCCCCCGCCGGTTACCGCACGGCCGTCGACCCGGAGGGGTTCTCCCTGGCCGTGCCGGACGGCTTCAGCCGCAAGCCCGACGGACCCCGGATCTTCTACATGTCGCCGGGCGACACGTTCAGGATCGGCATCAAGGCGTCCGCCCCCGACCCGGGCGGGCCCGGCGCGGTGCAGCGCCGCTCCGACGCGAAGGGTCCCGCCAACAACCCGGGCTACCGCGACGGTTCCGTCACCGACACCACCCACGGCGGCCGGCCCGCCGCGCTCTGGCGGTTCACGTGGAACGGCTTCAGCACGGCGGAGGGCGCGAGGCACACGTACGACCTGTGCTGGGAGCAGGGCGGCCGGATGTACGACGTGTGGGTGTCGGCGCCGGTCGGGCGGATCACGGAAGCCAAGCGGTACTTCGACACGGCGGTCGCCACCTTCGTGCCCTCCGGGAGCGGCTGAGGCAACTGGGCGGTCACAACTGCGTGACCGGAGTGGATCCGGAGGCGTCCCGCACGGTAGGCATGGGGGCATGAGTAACAACGGGGGACCCGGCTACGGCCCGAACGATCCGACGAGCTTCGGACTCCAGCCGCCGCAGCGGCCGCACACGCCCCAGCAGGGGAACCCGTACGCCCAGGAGCCCCCGGCGCAGCAGCAGCCCCCCACCGCGTACCCCCAGCAGCAGCCCCCGCAGCAGCCCCCGCAGCAGCCCCTGCACCAGCCGTCGCCCGCCCAGGTCGTGCCGCCGCGGCAGAGCGCGGAGGCCGAGCCGGGTGCGGGGCGCCTCATCGGCGGGCGCTACCGGCTCCTGAGCAAGCTCGGGCACGGCGGCATGGGCACCGTGTGGCGGGCCAAGGACGAGACGGTGGACCGTGAGGTGGCGGTCAAGGAGCCCCGCGTCCCCGACCATCTGCCGCAGCGTGAACGGACCACCGTCTTCGAGCGGATGCGGCGCGAGGCGCGTGCGGCGGCCCGGCTCGACCATCCTGCCGTGGTCAACGTCCACGATGTCGCCGTCGAGGACGGACAGCCCTGGATCGTCATGGAGTTCGTGCAGGGGCGCACGCTCGGCGACGCGCTCCAGGAGGGCACGCTCGGCGCCCGCGACGCGGCCAGGATCGGCCTCGAAGTGCTCGGCGCCCTTGAGGCCGCGCACGCCGCGGGCGTTCTGCACCGCGACGTGAAGCCCGACAACGTGATGCTGGGCCGTCACGACCGTGTGGTCCTCACCGACTTCGGCATCGCCCAGATCGAGGGCGAGACCAATCTGACGGACACCGGCGGCTTCGTCGGCTCGCCCGAGTTCATCGCCCCGGAGCGCGTCCTCGGGCAGCGCCCGGGACCCGCCTCCGACCTGTGGTCCCTCGGCGTCGTCCTGTACGCGGCGACGGAGGGCGTCTCGCCGTTCCGCCGCAACAACACACCGGCCACGCTCCAGTCCGTGATCAACGCGACCCCGGCGGCGCCCGCCGCGGCCCGGGGCCCGCTCGCCGAGGCCATCAACGGCCTGCTCGCCAAGGACCCGGCCCGGCGCCCGAACGCGGCGCGCGTGCGGGACCTCCTGGAGCGCGCGGCCACCCCGCCGGTGCAGCCGCCCACCCAGGTCGTCCAGCTCGCGGGCCCGGGCGGCAAGGGCGTCAGCCTCAGCCGCAAGGCGCTGCTCGGCGTCGGCGCGGCGGTCGTCGCGGCGGCGGTGGCGGCGTACCTGGTGATCGCGAACCCGTTCGCGGGACCGCTGCCGGACGGGTGGAAGGACCATCGGGAGAAGACGGTCGCGGCGACGTTCGCGGCGCCGCCGGAGTACGTCAGATTCGAGGCGGACAACAGCATCATCAAGACCGATCACTGGGTCTCCTACCGGGATCCGAGCTACGCGGTCTCCATCACCCTCTCGCTCAAGAAGAAGTCCGAGGACAGCGTGAACGGGATCGCGAGTTCCGCGTCCGCGCAGGCCTACAAGGACTCCGACGAGATCAACAAGGGGGACAACTCGAAGATGGCGGACAAGCCCGCTCCGCGCAGTCGGACCGCCAAGACCACGTACAACGACCGCGAGTCCGCCGAGAACACCATCACCTACACGGATGACAGCGATTCCGACGCGCCCAAGCCGCGCGAGGCGAAGGTCTTCTACTACAAGACCAAGTCGGGCGACATGTACCAGCTGTGGATCGACTACCCGGGCAAGGGCGACTTCACCGAGCGCGGGCGTGAGGTGGCGAAGGCGGCGATCGCCAACCTCGACCTCGACAAAGTCTGACCGGCGGGCATCGGCAAGCGTCGGCAGGCGTCGGCAGGCGTCGGCAGGCATCGGGGAATCTCGACGAACTCTGGGTGAAGGCCCTGACAACGCCCTGATCAGGGGCTTTGTTGCCAGCGATCGCTGGCGGCGTGTGAGTGCTTGGTGAAACCTCGTTACCCGTGGGTACCCAAAACGTTGACGGGCGCTTACGCTCGCGCCATGACGGACTCGCAGGCCATCTCCAAGGACCGTACGGACAAGACCGGCACGAACCCGGTCGCCCCCGCCCCGCAGGGCGCGCGCACCGCGGCCGACGTGGTGACGCCCGAGCTGGTCGCCCAGCTCACCAAGGGTGTGGCCGGCTCGGGCCGCACCGCCAACCACACGCCGTTCACCGGCGAGAAGCTGGCGGACCTGCCCGAGTCCACGCCCGAGGACGTCGCGAAGGCCTTCGAGCGGGCCCGCGCCGCGCAGGCGGTCTGGGCGAAGGTGCCCGCGCGGCAGCGTGCCGCCGTGCTGCTCCGCTTCCACGACCTGGTGCTCGCCCGCCAGGCCGAGGTCCTCGACCTGATCCAGCTGGAGACCGGCAAGGCGCGCCTGCACGCGCACGAAGAGGTCCAGGCCGTCGCCGTCGCGGCCCGCCACTACGGCCGCAAGGCCCCCGCCTATCTGAAGCCGAAGCGGCACACGGGCGCCGTCCCGACCCTCACCAAGGTCACCGAGCTGCGCCAGCCGCGCGGTGTCGTGGGCCAGATCGCTCCCTGGAACTACCCGTTCGAGCTGTCGGTCGGCGACGCGCTCCCCGCTTTCGTGTCCGGCAACGCCGTCGTCATGAAGCCCGACACGGAGACCTGCCTGACGGCGCTGTGGGCGCGCGACCTGCTCGTCGAGGCGGGGCTGCCCGCCGAGGTCTTCCAGGTCGTCCTCGGCGAAGGCCCGGTCGTGGGGCCCGAGTTGGTCAAGCACGCCGACTACGTCTCGTTCACCGGCTCCACCCGCACGGGCCGCGAGGTCGCCCAGGGGGCCGCCGCGCGCCTCGTCGGTGTCTCGCTCGAACTCGGCGGCAAGAACGCGATGCTGGTCCTCGAGGACGCCGACATCGACAAGGCGGCCGCCGGCGCGGTCCGTGCCTGCTTCTCCTCCGCGGGCCAGCTCTGCATCTCCATCGAGCGGCTCTACGTCCACGAGTCGATCGCCGACGCGTTCGTCGAGCGATTCGCCACCCGCACCAAGGCGATGCGCCTGGGCAAGTCCCTCGCGTACGGCGCGGACATGGGATCCCTGGTCGGCGAGCGGCAGTTGGAGACGGTGACGCGGCACGTCGACGAGGCCGTCGCCAAGGGCGCGAAGCTCGTGGCCGGCGGTGTCGCGCGCCCCGACATCGGCCCGTACTTCTTCGAGCCGACCATCCTCGACGGAGTCGAGGCGCCGATGGCCGTCTGCAACGAGGAGACCTTCGGTCCGGTCGTCTCCGTCTACCGCTTCACGGACGAGGACGAGGTCATCGGCCTCGCCAACGGGACGCCGTACGGCCTGAATTCCTCGGTCTGGACGAAGGACGCGAAGCGCGGCCACGCCGTCGCCTCCCGGCTGCGCACCGGCACGGTGAACATCAACGAGGGCTACGCGCCCGCGTACGGCAGCGTCCAGTCGCCGATGGGCGGCATGAAGGACTCGGGCCTCGGCCGCCGCCACGGCTCCGAGGGCATCCTCAAGTACACCGAGGCGCAGACCGTCGCGCACCAGCGGATCATGCCGATGGCGCCGTCGTTCGGGATGACCGACGAGAAGTACGCCGCGTTCATGAGCCGCAGCCTGAAGGCGATGAAGACCTTCCGTCTTCGTTAGAGCACCACCCGTTCTCAACGAGGAGAGCCAGTGTCACAGGAGAACTCTGCCCGGAGTGAAGCCGGGAGCGCCGACGACGCCGCGTACGACTACGACGTCCTCGTCGTCGGCTCCGGCTTCGGCGGCTCCGTGTCCGCCCTGCGCCTGACCGAGAAGGGCTATCGCGTCGGCGTGCTCGAAGCGGGCCGCCGCTTCACGCCCGGCACGCTGCCCAAGAACTCCTGGGACCTCAAGAACTACCTGTGGGCGCCCAAGTTCGGCATGTACGGCATCCAGCGCATCCATCTCCTCGGCAATGTGATGGTCCTCGCCGGGGCGGGCGTCGGCGGCGGTTCGCTGAACTACGCCAACACCCTCTACGTGCCCCCGAAGCCCTTCTTCGAGGACCCGCAGTGGAAGGACATCACCGACTGGCAGGACGAGCTGAAGCCGTACTACGACCAGGCGCAGCGCATGCTGGGCGTGCGGCTCAACCCGACCATGACCCCCGCCGACGTCCACCTCAAGGCGGCGGCCCAGGACATGGGCATCGGCGACACGTTCCACATGGCGCCGGTGGGTGTCTTCTTCGGTGACGGCAAGGACGCCTGTGGCGAGGACGGGGCCGGGTCGGCGAAGGCCGCGCCCGGCACGCAGGTCGACGACCCGTACTTCGGGGGCGCGGGCCCGGCCCGCAAGGCCTGTACCGAGTGCGGCGAGTGCATGACGGGCTGCCGCCACGGCGCGAAGAACACGCTCAACGAGAACTATCTGTACCTCGCGGAGAAGGCGGGCGCGGTCGTGCACCCGATGACGACGGTCGTCTCCGTCACCGACGACTCGCAGGGCGGCTACGCGGTCGCGACGCTCCCGACGGACGACAGGAAGAAGGGAACGGGCCGTACGTTCAAGGCCCGGCGCGTCATCGTCGCGGCCGGCACGTACGGCACGCAGACCCTGCTGCACCGTATGAAGGCCGGCGGTCAACTCCCGTACCTGTCGGCCAGGTTGGGTGAGCTGACGCGTACGAACTCCGAGGCGCTCGTCGGCGCCCAGACCAACAACCGCCGCTACAAGAAGCGCCACGGCAAGCCCAAGGTCGACTTCACTCAGGGCGTCGCGATCACGTCCTCGATCCACCCGGACGAGAACACGCACATCGAGCCGGTCCGCTACGGCAAGGGCTCGAACGCGATGGGCGGCATGACGATCCTCCAGGTCCCGTACGCGCAGGGCTCGTCCCGCGTGGCCGGGTGGCTCGCCAACGTGGCCAAGCACCCGACGCTGCTGGCGCGTTCTCTCTCCAACCACCGCTGGTCCGAGCGGACCATCATCGGCCTGGTCATGCAGTCCCTCGACAACTCGCTGACGACGTATCTGAAGCCGGACGGCGTCGGCAAGGGCCTGCTCACGGCCGAGCAGGGCCATGGCGCGCCCAACCCCAAGCAGATCAAGGCCGCCGTGGACGCCGCGTCCACGATCGCCGCCGAGATCAACGGCTTCGCCGGCTCGAACATCGGCGAGCTGATGGGCACCCCGCTGACCGCGCACTTCCTGGGCGGCTGCCCGATCGGCGACTCCGCGGAGACGGGCGTCATCGACCCGTACCACCGCGTCTACGGGCACCCGGGCATCTCGGTCGTCGACGGCGCCGCGGTCACGGCGAACCTGGGCGTGAACCCGTCCCTGACCATCACGGCGCAGGCCGAGCGCGCGATGTCGTACTGGCCCAACAAGGGCGAGGAGGACCCGCGTCCTGCGCAGGGCGTGGCATACGCACGGCTGTCCGCGGTCGCGCCGAAGAACCCGGCGGTCCCGGAGGACGCGTTCGGCGCGCTGAAGCTGCCGTTCCTGGGGATGCCGGCGGTTCCGGCCAAGAAGACCGCGAAGTGACGCCGGGCATCTGACCCCGGACACACGTAAGGACCTGCGCCCCCCTCCGAGCGCAGGTCCTTCTCGTGTGCGTAGTACGCCCCTGGGGGTGTTACGCGGTGGCGCCGGCCTTGCGGCGGCGCACGGCGAACACGGCACCGGCACCGGCGACCACGGCGACGCCGCCGATCAGGCCGATGGTCGGGACCATGGAGGAGGAACCGGTCTCGGCGAGGCTGCCGGTGACCTCCTGGGTGTTGTCGTCGTTCGGCTTCTCGGTCGGCATCGGGACCTTGCCGCCTTCCTGCGGCTTGGTCCCGTCCGTGTCCGTGCCGGGCTTCACGATCTGGATGATGTAGCTGGCGGACGTGTCGCTGAGGCAGTCCAGCTCGTCGTCGTTGTAGAAGCCGCCGCCGATGGTCAGACCCTCACCGATGGGGGCGCCGGCCTTCACGTTCAGGCGGAGCTGGTAGTTGACGGACTTGCCGGCCTTGATGCCCGACAGGTCGAGGAAGCCGAACGAGTAGCCGTCGCCGTCGTCGATGTCGACCCAGGAGCCGTCGACCTTCGCCTGGAGGCGGACCTGGCTCGCCTTGTACGCGTTCTCGGCGTTCTCGTCGTTCGGGCCGACACCCGCGTAGAAGATGGCCTCGTCGAGGTCGTTCTTCGTCGGGTTCTTCACGTTGAGGGTGAAGCCGTGCCAGCCGCTGCCGGCCGCGATCTTGCCGGGCAGGCCGCTGATGGAGACGGACAGCTTGGACTGGTAGTCCTCGTTGTCCACCTCGCAGATGCCGGTCGGGTCGGTCGGCTCGTCGGACGGCGTCGCGGACACGGACGGCGACGGCGACGTGGAGTCCGACGGCTTGCCCGACGGGGCGGTGTCGTCGCCCGTCGCGGGCGTGGAGGCCGGCGTCGACGGCGTCTCGGGGGTGGACGGGTTGGTTTCGGGCGACGACGGCTCGTCCGACGGGGCGGTGTCGTCGTCCGTCGCGGGCGTGGAGGCCGGCGTCGACGGCGTCTCGGTCGTGACCGTCGTCGTGTCGGGAGTTCCGTCGGCAAACGCGGCCGGGGCCGACAGCAGCGCGATCGGGGCTATTGCAGCCGTCGCGGCCGCGGCGGCCAGGGCACGGCGAAGCTTCATGAAGACCTCGGAAAGTCCGGCGTACTGCTGTGGCGCAGTACGAGCTGAGAGGCCTCCGCGTTGTGGGGTCGCGGGTGTGGCCGTTGGTTCCGCATAGGTGACCGGCAACCCCGGGAAATGGTTGCCCTCGAACTAACACGATTCTTATGTGAGGTGACTCACTCGGTGCCCCGTGCAACCTTTTCGGCGATCTCCGATCGTTACGCAAAGCGCTGGCAAAGGGGGCCGGTCGCGGGCTTGGATGACGCCTCGGTACGGGCCGACGCATGGCGCCGTGCCGCAGAGGACGAAGGTGGGAATGTGAACTCAGGTGTGAGGCGTGCCGTGGCGGCCGCCGCCGTGGTCGCGGCGCTGGGTGTGACGACGGCGTGCGGGGGGTCTTCCGAGACCACCGACGACGCCAAGAAGCCGGCCGCTTCGGAGAAGACCTCGGCGCCGGCGAAGAAGCCCGCCGAGGAGGGCGCGAAGGCGCTCACCGCGGCCGAGCTGGAGAAGGCCGTCGTCGCCACGGGCGACGTCAAGGGCTACAAGGTCGAGAAGGTGGGCAAGAGCGACCTGCCGCCGACCGAGAGCGTCCCCGCGAAGCCGGCCGCGTGCCAGCCGCTCGCCGACATGTTCATGTTCTCGACCCAGCCGACGGCGAAGGACCGGGTCGTGCGCACGCTCATGGCGACCGACGAGCTCGATCCCAAGGTGACCTCGCTGGCGCTGCTCGCGCACGACGCCGCCGACGCCGCCAAGGTCATGAAGGGCCTGCGCACGGCCTCGAAGAACTGCACCGCGTACGAGCACGTCGACTACAAGTACAGCGGCGTCAAGGAGCGGCCCGCGCCCGACGCGGGCGACGAGGCGGTCTCGTACGACGTGAAGGGCGTCATCGACGGCGACAAGGTCCCGATGACCTTCACCGTGGTGCGCAGCGGCTCGACGGTCGTGGCCTTCTACACCATGAACATGCTGGACTCGAGCAAGACCGACGTGCCGCAGGTGATCGTCGACTCGCAGCTCGCGAAGCTGGAGAAGACCGCCTGACCCGCACGGTCCGGATCGGTTGGTGAGCACAGCGAAGGGCCCCGCGGACGCGTCCGCGGGGCCCTTGGCCTTCAGCACCGACGTCAGGGCGGCGTCGGTGCCGGGAGCGGCGCCGGGGGGTTGCGCCGCTGGTACGGGTCTGCCAGGGGTCGCCACCCCGGCGCGCGGTGGCGCGCGGATGGGGCGGACCTGCGGCAATTCACTTGTGCAGCCCGGGACGTGGGGCTTTGTGGGGTGTGGGGTTCCTACGCATCGTGCTCGCGGGTCTGTCGTGCGCGCAACCGTTTCGACGGACCGTTTCGACCACAGGGGCGAAGGGTTTCTGCTGGGAGGCCGACCGGCCCCGGGCGTCCCCGGGACCGGCCGTTCTCTTGGGTGACCGGGCTGCTGTCCCCTGCCGTCCGGTCACAAACACTGGAGCGAGGTCCCACGACGTACGGCATGGATCCCTACGTCTCATCGCTCCAGCGGAGCCACGCGTGGATTGAGCGGGCCCGCCCCTGGCTGGCACGGACATCGGGACCAACGAAGGGTGCCGCGCACCGGTCACGCGCCGTACGGGTGAGAGCGGATCCGAACGTGGGTGCGTCGCGTAGGCCTCAGACCCGGCCGCGGCACAGCTCCAGGAGCGTCATCGCGAGGCCGGTGCCGGGCTTGCCGAGGGCGTCCCTGTAGTGGCCGAGGACCTCCATCTCGCGCGCCAGGTTCACGCGGCGGCCGCCCGAGGTGATCCGTGCCTCCTGGATGACGGCCGAGACGGCCATCCGTTCCTGGATCAGGCCGATGATCCGGTCGTCGAGCGCGTCGATGCGATCGCGGGCGCCGGTGATCACGTCGGCGGCCTCGGAGGTGCGGGCGCCGGTCTTCTCGGCGGTGCCCGTGGCGGTGGTGGTCGTGGCGGTGGTGTCCGTGGCGGTGGTGGTGGCAGTCATCCTGGAGCTCCTCGTCGTATGGGGACGGGTGTCCCGGAGCGGCAAGGACCGGATACGACGGAGCGCCCCGGGCCTTGTCGGCCCGGGGCGCCCGGTAAGTCGCTTGTCAGGTGATCAAGCAGCTCGACCATGGCAGCCGGCGGGCCGGTTGCCATAGGTAAAGAGGAAGTCGATGCGGTGCTTGGTCACAGGACCAGTATGCCCCGGCCCGAGTGGCCCCGGCCACCGCGTCCGTGGGATGAGACGAAGAGTCTCCTCACGGGCCCGTTAGAATCGACAAAACAGACCCCTGCTCGTGTTCCACCGCCGGAAGGCCGCCGCCGTGCCATCAGCGTCCCCCGCTGCCGCCCCTGACACCGTTCTGGTCGTCGATTTTGGTGCGCAGTACGCCCAGCTCATCGCCCGCCGCGTCCGCGAGGCCCGCGTCTACAGCGAGATCGTGCCGAGCACCATGCCGGTCGAGGAGATGCTCGCCAAGAACCCGAAGGCGATCATCCTCTCCGGCGGCCCCTCGTCCGTGTACGCGGAGGGCGCCCCGCGCCTGGACCGCGCCATCTTCGAGGCCGGCGTCCCCGTCTTCGGCATGTGCTACGGCTTCCAGCTGATGGCCACGACCCTCGGCGGCACCGTCGACGACAACGGCGCCCGCGAGTACGGCCGCACGCCGCTGACCGTCTCCCGCCCCGGCTCCACCCTCTTCGAGGGCACCCCGACCGAGCAGCCCGTGTGGATGTCGCACGGCGACGCCTGTTCGGCCGCGCCCGAGGGCTTCACCGTCACCGCGTCCACGGACGTCGTGCCGGTCGCGGCCTTCGAGAACGACGCCAAGAAGCTGTACGGCGTGCAGTACCACCCCGAGGTCATGCACTCCACGTACGGCCAGCAGGTCCTCGAGCACTTCCTGTACCGGGGCGCCGGCATCGAGCCGACCTGGACCACGGGCAACGTGATCGAGGAGCAGGTCGCCGCGATCCGCGAGCAGGTCGGCACCAAGCGCGCGATCTGCGGCCTGTCCGGCGGCGTCGACTCCGCGGTGGCCGCGGCCCTCGTGCAGAAGGCCATCGGATCCCAGCTCACCTGCGTGTACGTCGACCACGGCCTGATGCGCAAGGGCGAGACCGAGCAGGTCGAGAAGGAGTTCGTCGCCTCGACCGGCGCGAACCTGAAGGTCGTCGACGCGAGCCAGCGCTTCCTCGACGCGCTGGCCGGAGTCTCCGACCCGGAGACCAAGCGGAAGATCATCGGCCGCGAGTTCATCCGTGTCTTCGAGCAGGCACAGGCGGAGATCGTCGCCGAGGGCGCGGCCGACGGCGAGGACGTCGCGTTCCTCGTCCAGGGCACGCTCTACCCGGACGTCGTCGAGTCCGGCGGCGGCACCGGCACGGCGAACATCAAGTCCCACCACAACGTGGGCGGCCTCCCCGAGGACCTGGAGTTCGCGCTCGTCGAGCCGCTGCGCCAGCTCTTCAAGGACGAGGTGCGCATGGTCGGCGCCGAGCTCGGCCTGCCGGACGAGATCGTCCAGCGCCAGCCGTTCCCGGGCCCCGGCCTCGGTATCCGCATCGTCGGCGAGGTCACCAAGGACCGGCTCGACCTGCTGCGCGAGGCCGACGCCATCGCCCGCGAGGAGCTGACGGCGGCCGGTCTCGACCGTGACATCTGGCAGTGCCCGGTCGTCCTGCTCGCGGACGTCCGCAGCGTCGGCGTCCAGGGCGACGGCCGCACCTACGGCCACCCGATCGTCCTGCGCCCCGTCTCCTCCGAGGACGCCATGACGGCGGACTGGACGCGCATGCCGTACGACGTCCTGGCGAAGATCTCGACCCGCATCACGAACGAGGTCGCGGACGTCAACCGCGTCGTGCTCGACGTGACGAGCAAGCCGCCGGGCACCATCGAGTGGGAGTAGTCACTCCCCGACACCGCGTGTGAAGGCGCCGCCCACTGCCGCATGCAGGGGGCGGCGCCTTCGTGTGTGCCCTTCGCGTGTGTCCTTGGCGGGGGCCTTGGCGTGTGCCGCTTGCCTGCCGCGGGGCTCAGGTGCGCTTGGCGGTGCGTACCGGCTCGCCCGGCTTCCACACCTGTACGACCAGGTATTTGTCGTCCTCGATGAACGTGCGGCTGACCTCGGTCAGCTCGGTGCGGAAGAGGTGGAAGTCGTCCGGGTCGGGCACCTGGACCGAGTCCGTGTACGAGGCGATGACCTCGGGGTCCTCGACGAGCAGCGCGCGGCCCGAGATCCGTACGTCCCCGCCGCCCATGCCGGTGCCGTCGCCCGGGTTGGCCTGGATGGCGAAGCGCGGGTCCCGGAGCAGATCGCGGGCCTTGAGCGAGCCCGGCATCATCCCGAGCCAGAACTCCCCGTGCAGGAACCGCACCTCCAGTCCGCTCGTGCGCGGCGAACCGTCCCTGCGGAGGGTCGCCAGGATGTGGTGCTGGAACTGACCGAAGCGCTCCTCGACCGTCTTGGCGAGGTCCGGTTCGGCCGCGGTGAAGGTGGCCCAGTTCGACGTCATGCGCCGAGTCTGGCGCGGATACCCGACACCTGCTGTCCGGTATGAGCGGCAGTTCGGCGCACTCTCTTCACCGCTCGCCTCTGTCCTCCTGCGCTCCCCGGAGGTAACTTCCGCTCCATGTCCACGCAGACGCCCCCGCCGATACCCACCGAACATCTCCAGTTCGCGATGCCCCCCGTCCATGACTCCCCGGCCGACGAGCGCCGGCACCGCAAGGAGCGGCTCGCGGGCGCGCTGCGCATCTTCGGGCGCCTCGGCTACGAGGACGGGGTGTCGGGGCACATCACGGCGCGGGACCCGGAGTACGACGACTGCTACTGGGTGAACCCGTTCGGGATGCCGTTCAAGCACGTCACCGTGTCCGACCTGGTCCTCGCCAACGGGGACGGGCAGGTCGTCGAGGGCCGCCGCCATGTGAACCAGGCCGCGTTCACCGTCCACGCCCAGGTCCACCGGGCGCGGCCCGACGTGGTCGCCGTCGCGCACTGCCACTCGCTGTACGGGCGGGCCCTGTCCACGCTGGGCGAGCTGATCGACCCGATCACGCAGGAGGCGTGTGCCTTCTACCAGGACCACGCGCTGCTCGACGAGTACACCGGCGTGGCCGTGGACCCGGACGAGGGGCGGCGGATCGCGGCCGCGCTCGGCTCGTACAAGGCGCTCATCCTGCGCAACCACGGGCTGCTCACCGTGGGCGACTCCGTCGACTCGGCCGCGTGGTGGTTCCTGTCGATGGAGCGCTCCTGCCAGGTGCAGCTCGCCGCGCGGGCCGCGGGCCGCCCGATCCTGATCGACCACCGCCAGGCCATGGCGTCGCGGGAACAGCTGGGCGGCGACCTGGTCGCGTGGATCAACCATCAGCCCCTGTGGCAGGACATCAGCAGCGCGGAGCCGGATCTGCTGTCCTGAGCGATGGGCTGTGGCGTCTTGAACGGGGCTGTGGCCTCGGGGGTCAACACGAGTGTTCACCGTTCACCCTCTCTGACCGGACCTGGCGGCCCTGGACGGCCTTGCGTACGGCACAATTCCCAGTCATTACACGGAAGTTGACGTGCGGCCGTTCGGGTCGGGCGGGCTCCGGATGGGAAGGCGGGCGTACCGGGTGGCGGTCCAGGAGGCGCGAGAGGGAACGCACAGCGGGGGCTGCACCTGCGGCGACTGCCCGCACGGAGCGCGCGAAGGGCACCGCAGGGCCGTGGCCGCGTTCCTCACGAAGCGGGACGAACTGGCGGCCGGGCAGGGACTGCCCGCCGCTGTCGCTCACTCGGCGGGCGCGTCCCGCCAGTGGGTCTCGGACGAACTGACGCAGTCCGCGCGGGACATGGCCGACCGCGGGCGCGCCGAGGGCGACGCGTGGCTCGCGGGGCTGTGGCCGCGCACCGTCGTCGTGGTGTGGGGCGGGGGCGCGCTGCTCCTGATCGTGCAGGCGCTCACGGCCATCGGCGGGGGCTGGACGACGGCGCGCACGGCCGGACTGCTCGCGGCGGTCGTCGTGGGCGGCCTCCTGACCGGCGCGGCCTATGTCCATCGGGCGGCCGGCGGGGTACTGGCCCCGGTCGTCGGCGAGGACAACCGCCTGTCCACCTCCCGCGCCGTCGCCGCCTGCTGGGTCCTCGTCGTGGTCTACGCGGTCCTCGTCCTGGCGGGCGAGCTGGCCGGCGCCTCCGGCCACCGCGAACGGGACGCGCTGATCTCAGGTCTCGAACTCGCCCGGGGAGCCGGTGTGGTGACCGTCCTCGCCGTCGTCTGCGGGGTCGCCGTCCTGGTGCGCCGGGTCGTGGGGCTGCGCGTGGTCGGCCAGCGCCTGCAGAAGGTGCGCGCGGACCGGCCGCGCGCAGCCGACCTGCTCACCGACGACTCCGGGCGTGGCACCTTCGCCGACATCCAGTACGTGCTGATCTCGGCCGTCGCCCTGGTGTTCGTCGCGGTGCGCCTCGCCCGCCGCCCCGGACAACTGCCGGATCTGCCCTGGGGTCTTGCGCTTCTGGTCCTGGTCTCGGCGGCCACGTATCTCGCGGCCAAGTACGCGGAGGGCGGTCGGCCCGTGATCCTTTCGGTCGTGCGGTCCCGTGAGGCCGGGGACCTGGACGCGCCGATCCGCACCGGCGACGACATCGAGATCCGCGGAGCCGGCTTCGTGCCGCCCGGCGCGGCCACCGCGGACCGGCTCGCCCGCATGGTCGTCCGCATCGGGCCCGTGCACGTCCATGTGCCACTCGTCCCGGTGCAGGGCGGCTTCACCAACCCCACCGACTCGGCCCTGACGGTCCCGGTCCCCGTGGACGTCGAGCCGGGGCGGGTCGACGTCCAGGTCGTCACCGCGGCGGGCGTGGAGACGAACCGGTGCGCGATCGACGTTTCGGACTGAGTGCCCGCGTCCGGCCTGCAGCAATGACCAAACGTTACTGAGCAGTCGCGTCCACTCGTACGTATGGTCTGGTGACGGGGAATTTTTGCGAGCGGCGATGCGGGCGCGAGAGGCGGCGGACGGGCGATGGCTCATGGCATGCGGACGGACACCCATACCGGTTACGTCAACGGCAGTGGCGGCTGGCGGGACAGCGCTCAACGGTTCGCACTCCTTCCCTTGCGGATCTTCCTCGGCGTCACCTTCATCTACGCGGGGCTCGACAAACTGACCAACAGCGCGTTCTTCCACGCCACCGGATCGGGGTCGATCGGTGAGCAGATGCGCGGCGTGCGGGACATCTCCGCCATCCCCGCCATGGTCGATCTGGCGCTCAAGAACCCGGCCGGCTTCGGCTACGCGATCGCCTTCGGTGAACTGGCCGTCGGCATCGGCACGTTGATCGGTCTGCTCGCCCGGATCGCCGCGGTCGGCGGGATGCTGATCTCGCTGAGCCTGTGGCTGACGGTGAGCTGGGCGACCGAGCCTTATTACCTGGGCAACGATCTCGCCTACCTGATGGCGTGGCTCCCGCTGGTGCTTGCGGGGGCGTCGGTGTTCTCGGTGGATGCGATGCTCGCGGCTCGGCGCCGGGCCCGGGGTGGGTTGAGCTGACGGGCTCCTTGTGCGGCGACGCGTCCCTTTTCCGGGGGCGCGTGTCGTCGTTCCGTCGCGAGCGGGTGGGACTGGGCGCGCAGTTGCCCGCGCCCCTTACGGGGTGCTTCTCGCGCTTTACCGGGAGCCGGAATCCGTTACGTGGGGTCTTTGGCGGCGGCGGATCGCGTACGTTGCCGTGCCTGCCACTGCGGCCAGGAGCAGGCCGGCGGCGACCACAGGGATCACCGTGAACCACGGCAGCTCCCAGCTTCCCAGCGCGTCGCCCAGGTAGAGGGCTCCGGCCGCGGTCAGGAACAGGCCCGCGATCAGCTTTCCCGGCTGGAACTCATGACGTGGCACGGGCCACCTCCGCCTGTCCGACACCGACTTCGAGCCGCAGCTCGACCGTGCCGCCGTCCTTGCTGCCCACCGGCGGTGCGAGGGTCACCCTTTGCTCCTGTCCCGGACGGATGTCCACGTCCTGTGTCTTTTCGTCCGGCAGCCGGATGTCGCCGATTCCCACCTCGGCCCGCAGCACGACCGTCGCGTCCTTCGGCACGACGACCTTGAGCTGTCCTGCCCCGACCTCCGCTCTGGTCGTCAGTGTCCTGCCCTTGCCGATGTCGACCCCGCTCAGGTCCAGCGTGCCGACGCCCGTCCCGAGCTCGTATCTCGGCGCGACCTGGGCGACGGAGGCCGGGGTCCAGTTGGTGCGCACCCAGTGGGTGGTGATGTTGGAGGGGAGCACGGCCGACGCGGCGAGGAGCCCGGCCGTGACGACCGCGAGGACGATCGAGCCGGCACCGGTCCGCCCGACGAAGGCGCTGAGCGTGATGCCCAGGCCGAAGACGACGAGCGCGCACGCGAGACCCGCCTGGAGAGCCGTGCCGAGCGGGTGGCCGTGCCACGTCGCGGCGGTGCCCGCGCAGCCCGCGGCCAGTGCGAGGAGGAACGTCCAGCCACCGATCCACCGCGGCCCGCGCTGCTTGGGCGCTCGGCTTTCCGGACCGCGGGAGGGGGTGTCAGGACCCCAGACCGTACGGTGCGCGTGCGCCGTGGGCTCGTAACGGATGTCGACGCCGCTGTCGGGCCCCCAGAAGTACCCGGTCCCGCCGACGTGCGTGCCGTCCTTGACTATCGGGTCCCGCCACCAGGAGGGCGCCCCGGTGACGGGCGGCGCCTGGGCCTCGGGCGGCGCGTCGGCCACGGTCTGCGCGGCCAGCGGGTCGGGGTCGGCCGCTCCGCGCTGCTGGGACCAGTACCCCGCGCCCGCGAGGAGCAGGGCGAGGACGGCGGCGAAGGTGAGCACCCCGCCGTTGTTCAGCATGGAGAGGAAGAGCCCGCAGCCGACGAGCGCGAAGAGCACGGCCGTCAGCGCCGGGCCGTCCACGCGGCCGGAGAGGAGCTTGCGCGCCTCGTTCTCCTCTTCGTCGTCATACGGGACGAAGAGCCAGGCGAAGCCGTAGAAGATCAGGCCGAGCCCGCCGGTCGCGGCGAGCACGGCGAGGCCGATCCGGAAGATCACCGGATCCATGTCGCAGTGCCGGCCGAGGCCCGCGCACACCCCGCCCAGCGTCCCGTGCCGCCGGTCGCGCCGGAACTTGCCCGGCGGCGCGGGGACGCCGGGCTCCTGTCCCGGTGCGGGCGGCGCGGACGCACCGCCGGAGCCGCGCCCGGACACCGCGTCCTGCGGCTGCCCGGCCTGCGCTCCCGTCGAGGCGTGCTGGTGATCTGTCATGCGTCCATGGTGACGGGCGCAGGTCCGCCGCGGCAGTCGGGACGACCCTGGACGAACCCTGAGATCGCCCCTGACGGCATTCGGGGCCGGGCCGGAGATCAGGGGAGTCTCCGGGCTCAACCCTGATGCCCGGGGTCCGCCCCACGTGTGACCATCGATGGCATGCCGGAAGCCGCAGCACCACCCGTTGACGTTCCGCGGCCGCCGCGCAAGCTCTACCGATCCAGCGACGGACGCTGGCTCGGCGGAGTGGCGCGGGGGCTCGCCGGGCATCTCGGCCTGCCCGTGATCTGGGTGCGGCTGGTCTTCGTGGGCCTGTTCATGGCGGACGGCCTCGGTGCGCTCCTGTACGCGGCGTTCTGGTTCTTCGTCCCGCTGGGCGTCGGCGGCGTGGGCAGCGAGCGGACGCCGGCCTTCACCACGGAGACGGCGCAGGACGGACGGCGCCGACTCGTCGCCCGTAAGCCGGACAAGGGGCAGATCGTCGCCCTGCTCCTCATGGTCGTCGTGTCGATGGTGTTCGTCGGGAACGTGAATCTGGCGGGGAACGCGAAGGCGTACCTGTGGCCGACACTCCTCGTCGGTGCGGGCGTGGCCCTCGTCTGGCGCCAGGCCGACAATGCGCGCCGGGCCCGCTGGATGGAGGCCGGGCGCCGCAAGCGCACGCTGAATCTGGCGCGGGCCGCGGCCGGTGTCGTCCTCGTCGGGGCCGGTGTCACGGGGATCTTCGTGCTCCAGGGTTCGGCCGAGCACCTCGGCTCCATCCTTCAGGCCGCCCTCGCCGTCCTCGTCGGCATCGCACTCCTCGCCGGCCCCTATCTCGTGCGCATGACGCAGGATCTGTCCGAGGAGCGCCTCATGCGGATCCGCGCGCAGGAGCGCGCCGAGGTCGCGGCCCACGTCCACGACTCGGTACTGCACACGCTCACGCTGATCCAGCGGAACGCGGAGAGCGCGAGCGAGGTGCGGCGCCTGGCCCGTGCCCAGGAGCGGGACCTGCGGGCCTGGCTCTACAGACCGGAGGGGAACGGGAAGGACGAGGCGGAGGAGCCCGGCACGGTCGGGGAGGCGGTCAAGCGCAGCGCGGCCGAGGTGGAGGACAAGCACGGAGTGCCCCTCGAGGTCGTGGTCGTCGGCGACTGCCCGCTCGACGACGGTCTCTCGGCACAGATGCAGGCCGCGCGGGAAGCGATGGTGAATGCGGCCAAGTACGGTGGCGAGGGCGGCGCGGTCCAGGTCTATGCCGAGGTCGAGGAGGAGACGGTGTTCGTGTCCGTACGCGACCGGGGCCCCGGCTTCGACCTCGACTCGATTCCCGCGGACCGGATGGGCGTACGAGAATCGATCATCGGCCGGATGGAGCGCAACGGCGGCACGGCGCGGCTGCGCGCGGTGCCGGACGGTGGCACGGAGGTCGAACTGACCATGAAGAGGGCGGAGAAGACCCCATGAGTGACGAGCAGGGCAAGCCTGACGCGACCGAGGCGAGCGCGCCGGAGACGGAGCCCGTCGGCCGTCACGCACGCGTGGTCCTCGTCGACGACCACCGGATGTTCCGTACCGGCGTCCAGGCGGAGATCGGCCGCACGGAGACGACGGGCGTCGAGGTGGTCGGCGAGGCCGCGGACGTGGACCAGGCGGTCACGGTCATCACGGCCACGCGCCCCGAGGTCGTCCTCCTCGACGTGCACCTACCCGGTGGCGGCGGCGTCGAAGTCCTGCGCCGCTGCGCCCCGTTGATGGCCGCCGCCGACAACCCGGTCCGCTTCCTGGCCCTTTCCGTCTCGGACGCGGCGGAGGACGTCATCGGCGTCATCCGCGGCGGCGCCCGCGGGTACGTCACCAAGACGATCACCGGCACGGACCTGGTCGACTCGATCTTCCGCGTCCAGGACGGCGACGCGGTCTTCTCACCGCGCCTCGCGGGTTTCGTCCTCGACGCGTTCGCTTCGACGGACGCTCCGCCGGTCGACGAGGACCTCGACCGTCTGACGCAGCGCGAGCGCGAGGTCCTGCGCCTCATCGCCCGCGGCTACGCGTACAAGGAGATCGCCAAGCAGCTGTTCATCTCCGTCAAGACGGTCGAGTCCCATGTCTCGGCGGTCCTGAGAAAGCTCCAGCTGTCGAACCGCCACGAGCTGACGCGGTGGGCTACGGCGCGGCGCCTGGTGTGACGGGCGGTGACGACGCGTCTTCCGCAGTCCGCGTTGACCAGCGGAGTCATCTTCCACCTCGTCGGTCTGGCGGCCGAATTCGGTGATCCGCTGGAGTGGCAGGTGCTGCGCTACCAGCGCATGCAGGGAGTGGAGTACACCCGCTCGCCCTGGAGCTGGCCGCTGCAGCCGGCCGCGGCTCAACTCGACTATCTGGCCCACACGTTCACCGAGGAGTTCTTCTCGACCTGCCCGCCGTCCGCCCGCACCCTGTGGAGTCGGGTGGCGGGGCATCGGACCGTGCCCGAGTTCATGAACGATCTGGCGACGCTCCTGCGGATGGCGTGCCGCGAACCCGAGGCGACGTACGAGGAGATCCCGCTTGCCCGCTGGGAGCTGGAGGTGAGATTTCCGCGGCTCCTCGGCCTCGAGAGCCGGCTCGACGTGGCCTTCACCGACGACGAGGACCCGATCCTCTCGGCGACCTTGAGCGAACACCCCTACTGCGCCGAGCATGTGCCGGAACTCATCGCCCAGGCGACACAGGCACTCGCCCTCTGCCAGGACTCGGAGGCGTTCGCCGAGCAGTTGCGCGCGCACTGCGGCTCCGCGGGCCCCGAGGTGCTGGCCGAAGTGGCGGACCGCGCCTACGCCCACATGGCGCACGAGCACCGGAACGGCTCGCTCCTCACGCCACCCGCGTAGCCCCCGCGAAGGGCATCTGGTCGATCGGAGCGATGCGGACCGGGGCGCTCGGGTTCGGGGCGTGGATCATTTTGCCGTTGCCGATGTAGAGGCCCACGTGGCTGATGCCCGAGTAGAAGAACACCAGGTCACCCGGCTGCAGTTGGGAGCGTGGGATGCGCGGGCCCGCGTTGATCTGGGAGTACGTGGTGCGCGGCAGGGAGATGCCCGCGGAGCGGTACGCGGCCTGGGTGAGGCCGGAGCAGTCGAAGGCGTTCGGGCCGGTGGCGCCCCACACATAGGGGCTGCCGAGGGCGTTGTAGGCGTAGGCGATGGCCGCCTCCGTGCGGGAGTCCGGGGCCTTGGGCAGGGCGCCGGACGGCAGGTCGCGGGAGGAGTCCGAGCGGGAGGCGCGGTCGGCCGCGCCGGTGTCGCCCGCGCCCGCTCCGACGCCGGTGCGCTCGGCCGCCGGCAGCTGGTCGAGCAGACGCTTCGCCTCGGCCAGCTTCCCGGTGACCGTCTTCTTCTGCTTCTTCAGCTCGCCCTGTCGCTTGCGCAGCTCGGCGAGCCGGCCGTCCGCCTCGGAGCGCAGCTGGTCGATCTGCCGCAGCTCGCGCTGCACGCGCCCCACCGCGGAGGCCTGCCGGGTGCCGAGCCGGTCGGCGAGCGCCGCGTTGTCGAGGTACCGGGCGGGGTCGGAGGACAGGACGAGCTGGACCGCCGGGTCGAGGGCTCCGGTGCGGTACTGCGCGGCGGCGGCCGAACCGAGCGCCTCGCGCTGGGTGTTGAGCCGGTCCGTCCTGCGGGCCGCCTCGTCACGCAGGGAGCCGAGCTTCTTCTCGGCCTTGTCGGCCTTCTCCTTGGCGCCGTTGTACTTCTCGGTGGCCTTCTCGGCCTCCTGGTAGAGCCGGTCGACCTTCGCCTTCACCTGACTCGGGGTGAGCCGGGGGTCCGCGTGCGCCGCGCCGTCCAGGGCGGTGGCGGTCGCCGCGGAGGCGAGAGCGAGCGTCGCCGCGGTGCGGGCCGTGGGGCCGGTGAGCGAGCGCTGTCGGGGCTTGCGGTGCGCTGCCGACACGAGGGGCACGTCCTTCCGGTACGTACTGCTTACGCGTCCGGCGGCGGCCCGCACAGGGGGAGCGGGCCGCCGCCGGACCTTTCTCGGCGGTAGGTGCCCGACTACCGCCCCTGAGCGGGGCGGCGGTGGGGAGCCGGTCACCTGAGGAAGGACGCTAAACCTGACCGTCACGGGTTGGTGACGGATTGTCCTCAACTGGCCCTTGTGTTCTGCGTGTGACCGTATGTGACCGTCGGGGGATCGGTCCGGGCCGGTTCATGGGGGCAGTGAGGCCCCGGCTAGGCTCGCCGTTCATGGACGTACTCATCCACCTCTTCGTCGGCCTGCACATCATCGGCATCGCCTCGCTCCTCGGTGGGTTCCTCACCCAGATGAAGGCGATGGGCAAGGGAACGGCCCGGTTCGTCCCGGCGATGCTGCACGGTGCGCTGACCATGCTGGTCACGGGTGTCGTCCTGGTGGGCCTGAATCAGGCGGACGACAACACCGTCAACAACATCAAGATCGGCGTGAAGCTCGCGCTGCTGATCGTGATCCTCGGCCTCGTGTACGTGAAGCGGGACGACGAGAAGGTGGACAAGGGCCTGTTCGGCCTCGTCGGCCTGCTGACCACCGCGAACATCTTCATCGCGGTGCTCTGGACCTGAGTCGGCATCGCGGTGCTCCGGACCTGGGTCAGCGTGCTGCTCCGGGCCTGAACGTCCCGATCAGGGTGGCGAGCCACGCGGCCACCGCGATCCACACCAGAACCTGTCCCGGCCCTCTGAGCCAGGACACATCGGCGGCGGCGCTCACGGACAGTGCCGCCGCCGCTGTCATTCCCATCGGGAAGACCGTCGACCAGCGCCGCACGTCGTAGCGCGGCCGGGGCCACCGCACCTCCGCCACCGCCAGCACCACGTACCAGGCCACATCGAGTGCGAGCAGCAGAAAACTCATGGTGCGCAGGACGTCCGTGTCGTCCTGGTTCCACAGGCCCGTCGCGACGAGCTTCGCCGCGGCGAGGGCGGAGATGGCGAGCGCGCCGCCCGCGACCCACTGGTCCCCGGCGCCGGAGGCCACCTCGCGCAGGTCGAAGTGGAGCAGTGCGAAGCAGTACAGGACGATCCCGCCCCAGAAGAGCGCCATCCCGGTGAACGCGAGCCAGTGCGCGCCGACCGCGGGCGCGAGCGTCGCCGCCAGGACGACGAGACCCTGTGTCGCGACACATCCGAGGAACACGCCCCCCGGCATCCGCGGCTTCCAGTGCCGTACGACGTTGATGAGGAGCACCGGCCAGACGAGCGCGGCCAGGGCGAGGAGCGCCTCGGCCAGGGTCTGCCAGCCGAACACGGAGATCCGGGTGCCGAGGACGGTCGTCGCCGCGACCGCGGTGAGCGCGGGCGGGGTGTCGGCCTCGGACTGCCAGCGGTCGCGCTCCCGCACCAGCCGGCTCGCGAAGTCCGCCGCGAGGACGACCCAGAGGGCGGCGGCGAGCACCAGCATGATGCCGGACAGCACCGAGTGACCGGTCAGGTTCAGGCCGACCGAGATGATGCCGGTGGCCATGACGGCGGCACCGGCGGCCGGCGGGAGCTGGGACCACGTGGGTCCGGGACCTGGGGTTGCGTTCGGGCCGCGCACCGCCCGAACGTAACCCCACGAAGCGGTCAGGCCGGGCGCACCACGCTGTGGATCGGCATGTAGTAGATCGACTCGACGCGGACGTTCGCGCCCGGCTTCGGTGCGTGGATCATCTTGCCGTCGCCGATGTAGATGCCGACGTGGCTGATGTCGTCGTAGAAGAAGACCAGGTCACCAGGCTGGGCGTTGGCCGTGGTGACGGTCGTGCCGACCTTGACCTGGTCCCAGGTCGTGCGCGGCAGCGAGATGCCGGCCGCCTTCCACGCGGCCTGCGTGAGGCCCGAGCAGTCGTACGAGTCCGGGCCCGTGGCGCCCCACACGTACGGCTTGCCCATCTGGGACTCGGCGAAGTCGATGACCTTCGCGGCCTTGGCGGCGTAGCCGCTGCCGGTGCTGCCGGAGCCCGTACCCGTACCCGTGCCCGAACCGCTGCCCGTGTCCGGGTTCTCCTTCTGGCGTGCCTCCTCGGCCGCCTTGCGCTTGGCCTCCGCCTCGGCCTGCTGACGCGCCAGCTCCTCCGCCTTCTTCCTGGCGGCCTCCTGCTTCTTCTTCTCGATCGCCGCGAGGCGCGCCTTCTCCTCGGCGGTCAGCTTCGACAGGAGTTCGCGGGCGTCGCCGAGCTTCTGCTGGACGTCCCTCTTCGTGCTCCTGAGCGTGGCCTGCGAAGTGGTCAGCGTCTCCAGGCTCTTGGCCGCCTCGGTGCGCTTCTTCGTGGTGGCGGCCTGCTCGGTCTGGTAGTCGTCGACCGCCTTCTTCTGGCGGCTCGTGAGCCGGCTCATCAGCTGGTCCTGGTCGAAGTAGTCCTGCGCGTCGTCGGCGAGGAGCAGCGTCGCGGTGTCGGAGACGGCGCCCGTGCGGTACTGGGCGGCGGCGAAGGTGCCGAGCTCCTGGCGGGCCTTGTTGAGCTTCTCGGTGCGCTGCGCGACGTCGTCGAGCAGGTCACCGACGCGCTTCTGCTGCTTGGTGGTGCGCTCCTTGGCCGCGTTGTACTTCTCCGTGGCGACGCCCGCCTGGTGGTAGAGGGTGTCGACCTTCTTCTGGACCTCTTCCAGGCTCGGCTTCGGCGGCGCGGACGGGGCGGCGGTCGCGCTCTGCGAGAGCAGGGCTATGGAGGTGAGGGCCGCCGTGGTGATTCCGACGACGGGGGCCGTGCGGGGACCGGCTGTCCTGCCGCGCGGCTTGCGGTGCGACGCCAAGGGGCGCGTCTCCTTCCCATGACCGCCTACCGGGTTAGCTGTCGGGTTCGGGCGGAGATTCGGAAGGCTGCCCTACGGTCGCGCCCTGACGGGTCGTCGGCCGATTCACCCCAAAGGTCGTGGGTCCCCGGTTCCATGCCTCTCGGCGTACTGAACTCAGCGGGGGCGACCCGTTCGCGGCGCGGTTGCCGACGGGGGGACGGGCGGCCCGCGGAGCACGCTAGCCAACTCGTGTGGCTGCTGTGAAGGTTGATGTTCGATATGCCCGATACATTTTCGTGACCTTCGGCAATCTCGTTCGTGACCTCCGGTAACCCTTACGGAGGGTGATTTCCGCACTACGTGAGGTGTCCGGGTCCGCGAAGTCGGGGGGAAGTTTCCGGGGCGGCCGTGGGTGTCAGTGGGGCGGCCTAGACTCGTAGAGCGATGAGCAGCCTCTTTGACGACAGCTTCCTGGCGGACCTCACGGCTTCGAAGGCCGGTGAGGAGCATGCCCCGCCGCCGCCCGAGGACGACACGGCTCCGGAGCACATGCCGGACGACCTGTTCGACGGGAAGTTCGACGCGCCCCCGGCCAGGGACGCGTACTACCGGGACGGTGCCCCGCGCCCGGCGCTCGACCCGGCGGCTCTCCTCGACGGGCTGAACGAGAACCAGAAGGCGGCCGTCGTCCACGGCGGCTCCCCGCTGCTCATCGTGGCGGGCGCGGGTTCCGGCAAGACCCGCGTGCTCACGCACCGCATCGCGTACCTCCTCGGCGAGCGCGGCGTGCACCCCGGCCAGATCCTCGCGATCACGTTCACGAACAAGGCCGCGGGCGAGATGAAGGAGCGCGTCGAGTCCCTCGTCGGCCCGCGGGCGAACGCGATGTGGGTGTCGACGTTCCACAGCGCCTGCGTGCGCATCCTGCGCCGCGAGTCGAAGAAGCTCGGCTTCACGTCGTCGTTCTCGATCTACGACGCCGCCGACTCCAAGCGCCTCATGGCCCTGGTCTGCCGCGACCTCGACCTGGACCCGAAGAAGTTCCCGCCGAAGTCCTTCAGCGCCAAGATCTCGAACCTGAAGAACGAGCTGATCGACGAGGAGGACTTCGCGGCCCAGGCCGCCGACGGCTTCGAGAAGACCCTCGCCCAGGCCTACGCGATGTACCAGTCCCGCCTCCGTGAGGCGAACGCGCTGGACTTCGACGACCTGATCATGACGACGGTGAACCTCCTGCGCGCCTTCCCGGATGTCGCCGAGCACTACCACCGCCGCTTCCGCCACGTCCTGGTCGACGAGTACCAGGACACGAACCACGCGCAGTACGCGCTGGTCAGGGAGCTGGTGGGGACAGTCGACAGCGGCCGCGCGGAGGACGAGCCGCCGCGTGAGGGCGACCTCCCGCCGGCCGAGCTCTGCGTCGTGGGTGACGCCGACCAGTCGATCTACGCGTTCCGCGGAGCCACCATCCGCAACATCCTCCAGTTCGAGGAGGACTACACCGACGCGACGACGATCCTGCTCGAGCAGAACTACCGCTCGACGCAGACCATCCTCTCCGCGGCCAACGCGGTCATCGAGCGCAACGAATCCCGCCGCCCCAAGAATCTGTGGACGAACGCGGGCGCGGGCGCGCAGATCACCGGATACGTCGCGGACACCGAGCACGACGAGGCGCAGTTCGTCGCCGATGAGATCGACCGGCTCACGGACGCGCGCGACGCGAAGGCCGGCGACGTCGCCGTGTTCTACCGGACGAACGCGCAGTCCCGTGTCTTCGAAGAGATCTTCATCCGCGTCGGCCTGCCCTACAAGGTCGTCGGCGGAGTCCGCTTCTACGAGCGCAAGGAGGTCAGGGATGTCCTGGCCTATCTGCGGGTGCTCGCCAACCCCGAGGACTCCGTCCCCCTGCGCCGCATTCTCAATGTGCCGAAGCGCGGCATCGGCGACCGCGCCGAGGCGATGATCGACGCGCTCTCCCAGCGCGAGAAGATCTCCTTCCCGCAGGCGCTGCGCCGCGTCGACGAGGCGTACGGCATGGCGGCCCGCTCGACGAACGCGGTGAAGCGGTTCAACACGCTGATGGAGGACCTCCGCACGATCGTCGAATCGGGCGCGGGCCCGGCCACGGTCCTGGAAGCCGTACTCGAACGGACCGGCTATCTGGCGGAGTTGCAGTCGTCGACGGACCCGCAGGACGAGACCCGGATCGAGAACCTTCAGGAACTCGCGGCCGTGGCCCTGGAGTTCGAGCAGGAGAGCGCGTCGGCGGACGGCGCGGCCGAGGGTGAGGGCGAGGCGAGCGTCGGTACGCTCTCCGAGTTCCTGGAGCGGGTCGCGCTCGTCGCCGACTCCGACCAGATCCCGGACGAGGAGGACGACGGCTCCGGCGTCATCACGCTGATGACGCTGCACACCGCCAAGGGCCTCGAGTTCCCGGTCGTCTTCCTGACCGGCATGGAGGACGGTGTCTTCCCGCACATGCGCTCCCTCGGCCAGGTCAAGGAGCTGGAGGAGGAGCGCCGGCTCGCCTACGTCGGCATCACGCGCGCGCGTGAGCGCCTGTATCTGACGCGCTCCACGCTGCGCAGCGCCTGGGGCCAGCCCTCGTACAACCCGCCGTCGCGCTTCCTGGAGGAGATCCCGGACGCGCATCTGGAGTGGAAGCGGACGGGCGCCATGGCGCCCGCCAAGTCGACGGGACCGACGAGCGGCATCGCCGCGTCCCTCTCGTCGTCGCGCTCGCGCTCGACACCGGCGTTCGCCACCCGCCGGGCGACGGAGAAGCCCGTCGTCGCGCTCTCGGTGGGAGACCGGGTCACGCACGACCAGTTCGGCCTCGGCACGGTCGTCGGCGTCAAGGGCACGGGCTCGAACGCGGAGGCGACGGTCGACTTCGGCGAGCCCAAGCCGAAGCGCCTGCTGCTGCGGTACGCGCCGGTGGAGAAGCTGTAGGGAAGGCCGCTGCCGGCGGGCTCGGCCCTACGTCGGGTCGAGCCCGTGGCTGCGGAGCCACGGGAGCGGGTCGACGGCCGAGCCGCCGCCGGGACGCACCTCGAAGTGCAGGTGCGGACCGGTGGAGTTGCCGGAGTTCCCGGAGTGCGCGATGACGTCACCGGCCTTGACCGGTCCGCTCATCACGGTGTGGCTGGAGAGGTGGCAGTACCAGGTCTCCGTGCCGTCCTTCGCCGTCAGGATCGTCATGTTCCCGTACGCGCTGTTCCACTGCGTACGGATGGTGCCGTCGGTCGCGGCCATCACCGGCGTGCCGTACGAGACGGGGAAGTCGATGCCGGTGTGCACGGACATCCAGTTGACGCCGGCCTGCCCGTAGTACGCGCTCAGCCCGCGCTGCTTGACCGGGAGGACGAACTTGGGCCGCAGGCGCTCCTTGCGCGCCGCTTCCTCCGCCGCCTGCTTCCGCTCGGCCTGCTGCTTGGCCCTGAGGTCGATACGTTCCTGGGTGCGGCTCGCCCGGTCGGCGAAGTCGCCCGCGTCCGCGGAGAGGTTTGCGAGCTGTGTGTCGAGCTTGTTGTTGGCGACGGAGGGCTTCACGGCGGTCGCGTCGGGGGCGGAGGCCGCCGTCGTGTCCTTGCTGTCGTCGCCGCCGAGCCCGCCGACGGAGGCCGCGGCGACTCCCGCGACACCCATCACGCACACCGAGGGCACCGCGACCGTGAGCAGCGCGGAGCGCTTGGCGGGGGAGCGGCGGCGGGAGCGTGCGCGCTGGGCCGGCGTGACCGGGGCGGGCCGCTCGTCGCGGGCGACGATTTCCTCGACGTCGTCGTGTCCGTCGCCGTAGTTGTCCTGGCGGCTGTCGTCGTGGCTCAACTCCGGCCCGGAAGCGTCGGGTTGGCCGTAGTCGTGCCGGGCGTCCGGGTCGCTGTCGTCACCTTCGGCGCCCGCGGAGTTCCACGCGGTGGCGTCGTACGCGCCGGTGTCGAAGACCGGTGCCTCGAAGGCCTGCGTCGCGAAGGGCTGGGCCTCGAATGCCTGCGCCTCGAAGACCTGTGTCTCATAGGCCTGCGCGTCGAACGTCTGCGTCTCGAAGGCCGGCGCCTGGAAGGTCTGCGTGGCGAACGCGTCCTGCGTGGTGAATCCCTGCGCCTGCGCCCCGAAGGCGTTCGCGTCCCACTGCCCGGTCTGGTCGGCCCACGCGCTGTTGTCCCACTGGCCGGAATGGTCCGGTCCGGACTGGGCCGGAATACCGCTGAGTTGCTCGTGAGCGGCGGTCCCCCAGACAGCGGTCGTGTCGTAGGTGCCGGTGCCGTACGAGGCGGCGTGCTGCTGCGCCGCGTACGGGTCGTGGTGCTGGGGTTCCTGCGTCGTCAGCGTCTGGTGCGCGCCGGTCTGCCACTGACTGTTGTCGTACGCGCCGGTGTTCTGCGCGCCGGGCAGGTCGCCGAAGAGAGGGTCGGCGGCGAAACCGCCGGTGGCGTAACCGTCGTAACCGGTGTGGCCGCCGTACTGGGCGCTCTGCTGGTCATATGCAGCGTAGGGCGCGTAGTCGGCGTCCTGAGCCGGGGCCGGGGTGGTCTGAGTCCCCGACGGGAGACGGTCGTTCACCAACTTCTCTTTCGCCTCGACAACAGGGGCTGCCAGAGCAGTGCGGTGACTGTACCCGGCGGTACGCGGGCTCGACAATCTTCAGCAGGTTTCCCGCTCGCAGGAAACGGGCATTCGGCCGTCTTTCGGCGGACTGTGGGCAGAGCTTTGGCCGGGCGTTCGAGAATCGTTCGACGTTTGGCCAGTTCGGGGACCGTTCCGGGGGCAGATTCAGGCCGGATTCAGGCGACCGTCAGGCCATTCATCCCGTCGGTGGTGTGCGCTCCTTCCGCCTCCTCGGCATCGAGTGCCTGGCGGATACCGGCGGCGACCGCCGGGTGGACGGGGAGCGCGAGGTGTCCGACGCCCGTGACGCGCACGTTCTGCGCGATCAGGTCGGGGTGGTCGATGCAGGCCGTCTCCAGCGGAACCATGATCTGGTCGAGATCGCTCCAGAAGCTCACGAAGTGGGTGCGGCAGCCGGGGGCGGGCCGCGACAGCTCCTCGATGACGGTCGAGCCGGGCCGCATCTGCCGGACGATCGGGTGAGCGTCCATCAGCGGCGCGACCGTGGTCCCGCTGTGCGGGGTCCCGAGCGACACGAGGGTGCGTACGCGCAGATCGCCGCCCAGGCATTGCACGTAGTAACGGGCGATGAGGCCGCCGAGGCTGTGCCCCACGATGTCCACGCGGTCGTGGCCCGTGCGTTCGCAGATCTCCTCGACGTGGCGGGCGAGCAGCGCGGCGGCGGTGCGGATGTCGTAGGTCAGCGGCGAGTAGTTGAGTGACTCCACGTGGTGCCGGCCGTGCTGGGCGAGCGAGCGGCGCAGCAGGACGAAGACGGAGCGGTTGTCGATGAAGCCGTGCAGGAGAAGAACCGGCGGCTTGCTCTCGGCGGCCGGAAGGCGTGCGCTGCACGTGTTGTCGGTGTTGTCGGTGCTGTGAGCGTTCCGGGCGCCGGGGCCGGGCAGGGCGGCACTCTCCGTCAGGTACGAGGCCTCGTCGCCCCCCTCACCCATGCCCTCCGGGGTGGGGACGTAGCGAAGCGGGGGGAGCTCGGGGGTGGCCCTGCGCTCCTGGATGATGCCGGACGGGTACAGGAGGAGGTGCCCGGCGAGAATCGCGACCTCGAGAGCGGTCGCCTTCAGCAGAGAGACGGAGACTCCGGCCAGTCTGGCGGGGAACACCAGCCTGGTGGGGATCAGCTGACAGAGCGGGCGAAAAGGCAGGATCCTCGTTACTTCCATGGCCGACCTCCCGTCGGCACCCGGGAAAACGGCTCTGTCTCCCGTGTGCCCTCATGGGAAGCATGCGCCGAGGTGGCCGACGATGCGCGTCGTACGCGGGCAGTGACCAGTTGGTGCCCGTGAGTGACGGTCGCGGTGCGTCACGGAATCCCCGTACGTACCGCCCCGCTGATGCGCGCCGTGTCGCCCGCCGCGCGGCCGGCGGCGGTGTGGTGCGGCTGTCTCTTTGCGGCTCCCCTGGCGCCGGTGGCCCCCGTATGCGGCTTCTGAGCCGCCTGCGGCGGCTGTGGCGCGCAGCGAACGTGTCCCATCGTGTGATTTCCCCCTCGCTCCGCACCGCGAAACGGCCGGTTGCGGGATGCTGTCGATAACGTTCGTTCACTTCCCGGGTACGCATCAGGTCAGGTATCGGGTAGAAGTCGCTTCATGGAGGCAGTGATGGGTGTGGCAGCCGGTCCGATCCGCGTGGTGGTCGCCAAGCCGGGGCTCGACGGTCACGATCGTGGGGCCAAGGTGATCGCGCGGGCGCTGCGCGACGCCGGTATGGAGGTCATCTACACCGGCCTGCACCAGACGCCGGAGCAGATCGTCGACACGGCGATCCAGGAGGACGCCGACGCGATCGGTCTCTCGATTCTCTCCGGGGCGCACAACACGCTCTTCGCGCGCGTCATCGAGCTCCTCGTGGAGCGCGACGCCGCGGACATCAAGGTGTTCGGCGGCGGGATCATCCCCGAGGCGGACATCGCTCCGCTCAAGGAGAAGGGTGTCGCGGAGATCTTCACGCCGGGCGCCACGACGGCGTCGATCGTGGACTGGGTCAACGCGAACGTCCGCCAGCCTGCCGGGGCTTGATCCCTCCGATCCCTCGCGGGTGAGGGCGCAGGGGCGCCGGTTCGGTGCGTGGGTCGCGCTCCGCCCGAACCGGACAGTCCCCCTTGCCCCTGCCCTGCCCTGCCGCGCCGGGTACCTCCAGCGCTTACGTCCCTCTCAACTCGTCGCGCATCGCCCGTCGCAGGCGCAAGGTGCTGACCAGGCGCTGGAACGCTTCCGACCAGTAGCCGCCGGCTCCGGGGGCCGCGTCCTCCGGTTCGTCCGGGGTGGCGGTGAGGCCCTCCAAGCGGGACGCCTCCGCGGGATCCAGGCAGCGTTCGGCCAGGCCCATGACGCCGCTGAAGCTCCAGGGGTAACTGCCCGCATCCCGCGCGATGTTCAGCGCGTCGACCACTGCCCGCCCGAGTGGCTCGGCCCACGGCTGGGCGCAGACCCCGAGCAGCTGGAACGCCTCGGACAGGCCGTGCGTCGCGATGAACCCCGCCACCCACTCGGCGCGTTCGCCGTCGGGCAGCGCGCCGAGGAGCTTTGCCCGTTCGGACAGCGATACGGCGCCGGGGCCTCCGGCATCCGGTGACGCGGGAGCGCCCAGGAGCGCGCGCGACCACACGGCGTCCCGCTGGCGCACCGAGGCCCGGCACCACGCGGCGTGCAGTTCGCCCTGCCAGTCGTCGGCCACGGGCAGCGCGACGATCTCTTCCGGGGTGCGGCCCCCGAACCGCGCGGTCCAGCCCCCGAGCGGCGTCGCCTCGACCAACTGGCCCAGCCACCAGGACCGTTCACCCCGGCCGGTCGGCGGCTTGGCGACGACGCCGTCGCGCTCCATGCCCGCATCGCACTCGTGCGGCGCCTCGACGGTGATCGTCGCCGCGCCCTGGGTACGGTCGACGGCGACGCAGGAGGCGGCGCGCGACGCCATCCGGGCCGCGAGTGCCGAGCCCGGGAGCGCCGAGAGCAGCTCCGCGGCGGTGGCCCTGACGTTGCGGCTGCGGTCGGACAACGCCTGTTCCAGGAACGGCTCATCGGCGTCGGCAAGCCCCGACCGCAGCGAGTCGAGGAACATCAGCCGGTCCTCGGCCCGCTCGGCGGACCAGGTGGAGGCGAGCAGTTCGCGGGCCGCTGCTGGGCTGTGCGCGCGTACGGTCGCCAGGAGCGTGACCCGCTCGGCGAACAGGCCCTCCTCCCAAAGACGTTGCACGTCGGCCGCATCCCCGGGTGCCGGGAGCGCCGTGCCGCCGCCGGGGGTGAAGCGCAGCGCGAACTTCCAGTCCGGGTTCAGCCGAGCCAGCCACAGCGCGCGCGGGCCGGCGAACGCGAGCGCCTGCGGCCGTAGATCTGTGCGCCCGCGGGCCGCGTCGAGGAGCGCGGGCAGGAGATCCGTAGGCGCCGCGTACCCCTTTTCGTTGGCCCCGGCCAGCCACTGGGGCAACAACTCCATCAGGTCGGGGGCCGTTCCACGGCGGCCGCCTCCGGCGCCGGGGCGGTCGGTGAGCAGCATCGCGAGTCTGCGTCGCGCGGGGGCCGGGAGCGGGGGCCGCGGGTCGTCCGCCGCCCGTGCGGGGGGTGCGGCAGCGGGCGCGGGCCGCAGCCCGGCCCGCCGCCGCACGGTCTGTACGGCGGCGGCGTCGAGCAGCGCGATGGGTGCGTCGGCGCCGGGCGAGTGCCCTGGTGGCGTCCGCCGGTCTGTTCCGAGCAGGGCCACGGTGACCAGCTCTTCCCATGGGTCGCCGATGGCGGTGGTGGCGGTGGTGCTGGTGCTCGTGGCCGTAGTGTCGGCGGTCGAAGGTCCGTTCATGTCGCTCCTCTCCATGGAATGGGTCCGCATGGTTGTCTCCGTCGGCTTCGTCGTCCGGCTCGTCAGCACAGCGCCACTGCTTCCCCTGTGCCCTCGGGCCAGGCAGTGAGAGGGGTGAAGCCTCGGTGGCCGCATTCGCCGAAGACGGTGACCGGGGCTCCGCCGGACAGCGCGGCCAGCCGCCACAGCCCGGGACCCGACGCCGCCTTCGGGGCGATCGGAACCGCCAGTCGTTCCGCAGTCGCTCCCACCGCATTCGGCTGTTCCAAGTCGTCTTCGGCATCCGCCAGTTGCCAGCCGCCGCTCGCCTCGTCCGGGGTCGGTATGACCCGGCTCAGCGTCACCGGCCACGAATCCAGCCATGGGTCGCGGCCGAGCGCGTCCCCGTAGCGCGCCGCCGCCTCCGCCACACCTGCCCCCTTGGGTCGTACGGGACTTGGGGCGGGAGCCGTGAACTGCTCGCCCAGATCGGCGCGGAGCTGACCGTCTCCCGCGTACCCGGAGAGCTCGGCGTCCAGCGCGAGGCCGACCGGCAGCGAGAGCGCCGGGGCACGGCCCGCCGCCCCATAGGAGAGGAGGAGCGCCGTGTGGCCGGACTCCGTCCCGTGCAGCCATATCCGGCGTGTGGTGAGCCGGCTGTCGGCCGTGTCGTACTGCGCCAGGACCAGCCACCGGTCCCGGGCGGGCCGCCCGTCCGCCGATGACGGCAGCCCGATGCGGGAGCGGACCGTCGCCGCGAGTCCGGCGGGGAGCAGGTCGCGGCGCAGCCAGCCGCGGTCGAGGAGGTGCAGCAGCGCGCATTCCTCCAGGAGTCGCATCGGCCAGCCGGGACCGGACGCGGGTATCGCTCCCAACTCCCTCACGCGTGCTGCCAGTCCGGGCGCCTGCGCGTCCACCATGCGGGCCGCGGTCTCCTCCCACATCCCGTAACCGGCCTGCTCGGCCGAGGCGAGGCCGCCGCGCAGCAGGTCCGCGAGCCGCTGCTCCAACTCGCTCGCGCCCGCCGTGACCCGCTCGGCGCGGCGCTCGGCCCTGCGGCGCGCGGCCTCGGGATCGGCGGCGGTGCCCCCGGCCGCATCCGTCTCCCGCTTGGTCTGCGCCCGCTTCCTGCGCCCTTCGGCCCACTGCTCCGCCCAGTCCGGAAGCGTCTGCGCGTCCGGCACCGAGCCGTCCGCCCCCGCCCACAGCAGGAGCAGCCCGAGCGCGTGCTTGCACGGGAACTTACGGCTCGGGCAGCTGCACTTGTAGGCCGGTCCCGCCGCGTCCGCGACATCCACGACCGTCTGATACGGCTTGCTGCCACTGCCCTTGCAGAGCCCCCACACCATCCCCTCGCCCGAACTTCCCGCCTCCGACCACGGTCCGGCGACGCCGAGTTTGCTTCCCGCCTTGCGTGACGGGGCGTCAGGCGCCAGTGCCAGCACCTGGTCCGCCGTCCAGCGCACCCCCTGCTGAGTCATGTTCTCGAAGGTAGGTCCCGCCACTGACAATCGCCGGTGGAGCGGGTGTCGGCGCAGGTCAGAGGCGCGCGACCGGTGATTGTCAGTGGCGTGGTGCACGGTGGAGTCACATCCCGGCCGAGTGCTCGGGATGTGCCGGACGTGCCGGTTGAGCCCGGCCGAAATCGAGGGGGATCGCCATGACCGTGTCCGTCGAACCGACCGAGAAGAGCGTCGCGTCCGCGGGGGATCAGCCAGCCGCGCAGGCGCTGCGGCCGCATGCCGAAGACGCCTTCGCGGTCGAACTCGCGGCGCTGGCCGCTCAGGACGACCGGCCGCGCCCGGAGCGCTGGCGCCTCTCGCCATGGGCCGTCGCCACATATCTGCTCGGCGGGACGCTGTTCGACGGGACCGTCATCACACCGAAGTACGTGGGGCCGCGCCGCATAGTGGAGGTCGCCGTCACCACGCTCGCGACGGACCGCGCCCTGCTGCTGCTCGGCGTGCCGGGCACCGCGAAGACCTGGGTCTCCGAGCATCTCGCGGCGGCCGTCAGTGGCGACTCGACGCTGCTCGTCCAGGGCACGGCGGGCACCCCCGAGGAGGCGATCCGGTACGGGTGGAACTACGCGCGGCTGCTCGCGCACGGCCCCAGCCGCGATGCCCTCGTGCCCAGCCCCGTCATGCGCGCCATGTCCGAGGGCATGACGGCCCGGGTCGAGGAGCTGACCCGCATCCCGGCCGACGTGCAGGACACGCTGATCACGATCCTGTCGGAAAAGACCCTGCCGATACCGGAGTTGGGCCAGGAGGTGCAGGCCGTCAGGGGCTTCAACCTGATCGCCACGGCGAACGACCGGGACCGGGGGGTCAACGACCTGTCGAGCGCGCTGCGCCGCCGCTTCAACACCGTGGTGCTTCCGCTGCCCGAGAGCGCTGAGGCGGAGGTCGACATCGTCTCGCGCCGCGTCGACCAGATCGGCCGATCCCTCGACCTGCCGGCCGCTCCGGACGGTTCGGACGAGATCCGCCGCATCGTCACGGTCTTCCGCGAGCTGCGCGGCGGCGTCACCGAGGACGGGCGCACGAAGCTGAAGTCGCCGAGCGGCACGCTGTCCACGGCAGAGGCGATCTCCGTCGTGACGAGTGGGCTCGCGCTGGCCGCCCACTTCGGGGACGGGGTGCTGCGACCGTCGGACGTCGCTGCGGGCATCCTCGGCGCCGTCGTCCGTGACCCGGCCGCGGACCGGGTGATCTGGCAGGAGTACCTGGAGGCCGTGGTGCGTGAGAGGGACGGCTGGAAGGACTTCTACCGCGCGTGCCGTGAGGTGAGCGTATGAGCGAGCGGGGGAGGGGGCCGCTGCTGCTCGGGGTGCGTCATCACGGGCCCGGTTCGGCCAGGGCCGTGAGGGCCGCGCTCGACGCGGCCGGTCCGGGTGTCGTCCTGGTCGAGGGGCCGCCCGAGGCGGACGCGCTGGTGTCGCTCGCCGCCGACGAGGACATGGTGCCGCCGGTCGCGCTGCTGGCTCATGTCGTGGACGAGCCGGGGCGTTCCGCGTTCTGGCCGCTGGCCGATTTCTCCCCGGAGTGGGTCGCGATCCGCTGGGCCCTGGAGCGGGACGTGCCGGTCCGTTTCATCGACCTTCCGGCGGCGCACAGCCTGGCCCTGCGTGAGCCGGCCGTGACGCCGGACGACCCCGAGGGGGGCGAGGAGCGGGGGGAGGACCACGGCGGGGAGGACGTCAGGGAGGCGATGCGTGTCGATCCGCTCGCCGTACTCGCCGAGACCGCGGGACACGACGACCCGGAGCGCTGGTGGGAGGACGTCGTCGAGCACCGGGCCGGCGCGGGGGACGCGTTCGCGCCGTTCGAGGCGCTCGGCGAGGCGATGGGGGCGCTGCGGGAGGAGTACGGCGACGGGGGGCACGAGCGGGATCTCGTGCGGGAGGCCTATATGCGCCTTCAACTGCGTTCCGCGCAGAAGGAGTTTGCGGACCGGGTCGCCGTGGTGTGCGGTGCGTGGCATGTTCCGGCGCTGCGCGTGAAGACGACCGTCGCCGCAGACCGGGCCGTCCTCAAGGGACTGCCCAAGGTCAAGGTCGACATGACCTGGGTGCCCTGGACGCACCGCCGTCTCGCGCGGGCCGGGGGATACGGGGCGGGCATCGACTCGCCCGGCTGGTACGGGCATCTGTTCAGCGCCCCGGACCGGCCCGTCGAACGCTGGATGACCAAGGTCGCCGGGCTGTTCAGGGACGAGGACAGGATCGTGTCGCCGGCGCACGTCATCGAGGCGGTGCGGCTGGCCGAGACGCTCGCCGCGATGCGGGGCCGTCCGCTGGCGGGGCTGACCGAGGCGACGGACGCGATCCGCGCCGTGATGTGCGAGGGGTCGGACGTCCCTCTGTCGCTCGTCCACGACAAGCTCGTCGTGGGGGACGTGCTCGGGGAGGTCCCGGACGCGGCGCCCGCGGTGCCGCTGCAACGCGACCTCACGCGGCTCCAGCGCTCCCTGCGGCTCAAACCGGAGGCACTGGAGCGGGAGTTGGAGCTCGACCTGCGCAAGGAGAATGACGCGGCGCGCAGCCGGCTCCTGCACCGGCTCCGCCTCCTCGACGTCGGCTGGGGCGAGCCGGCGCGGTCCGTGCGCGGCTCCACCGGCACGTTCCGGGAGACCTGGCGGCTGCGCTGGGAACCCGAGCTGTCCGTGCGTGTCGCCGAGGCGGGGATCTGGGGCACGACCGTGCTCTCGGCCGCCACCGCCAGAGCCGAGGCGGACGCGATCGGCGGACAGGCCCTCGCCGACGTCACGGCCCTCGCCGAGCGCTGCCTCCTCGCCGAACTGCCGCAAGCCCTCCCGGTGGTGATGCGCGTACTGGCCGACCGCGCCGCGATGGACACGGACGTCGGCCATCTCGCCCAGGCCCTGCCCGCCCTCGTCCGCTCCCTGCGCTACGGCGACGTGCGGGGCACGGACACCCAGGCACTGAGCGAGGTCGCGGCCGGTCTCGCCGAGCGGGTCTTCGTGGGCCTGCCACCCGCGTGCGCGGGGCTCGACGGGGACGCCGCGGCCGAGATGCGCGGGCATGTGGACGCGGTCCACGGGGCGGTGGGGCTGCTGGAGGACGGCGGGACGGCCGGACACCGGGGCCGCTGGCACTCCGTGCTGCGGGTCCTCGCCGCACGCGACAGCGTGGCCGGTGTGATCCGGGGGCGGTGCGCGCGGCTGCTCCTCGACGACCAACAGCTGGCCGGGGGCGAGGCCGCGCGGCTGATGGGACTCGCCCTCTCACCGGGCACCGGGCCCGCCGAGGCCGCCGCCTGGATCGAGGGGTTCGTCGGCGGGGGCTCCGGCGGGCTGCTCCTCGTACACGACGAGCGGTTGCTCACGCTCGTCGACGACTGGCTGACGGGCGTCTCCGCCGATGCGTTCACGGACGTACTGCCGCTGCTGCGCCGCACGTTCTCCGCCTATGAATCCGGTGTGCGTCGCACGCTGGGCGAGCTGGTGCGGCGCGGGCCCGCGGGGGCGGGACCCACGGCGGCCGTGGGCACGGCACCGCCGGGGTTCGCGCCCGGCCTCGACCAGGCGCGCGCGGACGCGGTGCTGCCCGTTCTGCGGCTGCTGCTCGGGATGGACGACGCGGACGCCGACGCCACATCCGGCTCCGGATCCGGCTCTGATGCCGGTGCCGGTTCCGGCCGGGGTGACAACGACCTTGTGGGGGTGGCCTGATGGCGGTCGACCAGGTGGACGAGCTCAGCGGGGGAGCCCGGGGCGAGCGGATGCGGCGCTGGCGGCTCGTGCTCGGCGGGGACGAGGCGGACGGCACCGGCTGCGCGCTCGGCGGCCAGGACGCGGCGATGGACGGCGCCCTGACCGCGCTCTACGGGAGAGGGGACAAGAAGGAGGGGCGGGGGCGCGACCGTTCGGCCGGCCTCGGGGCGTCCGCGCCGTCCGTGGCGCGCTGGCTCGGCGACATCCGGACGTACTTCCCGTCCTCCGTCGTCCAGGTCATGCAGCGCGACGCCATCGACCGCCTCGGCCTGTCCGCGCTGCTGCTCGAACCGGAGATGCTGGAAGCGGTCGACGCCGACGTGCACCTCGTCGGCACGCTGCTCTCCCTCAACAAGGCGATGCCGGAGACGACGAAGGAGACCGCACGCGCCGTCGTGCGCAAGGTCGTCGAAGACCTGGAGAAGCGTCTCGGCACCCGGACCCGGGCGACGCTCACCGGCGCGCTCGACCGCAGCGCCCGTATCAACAGGCCCCGCCATCACGACATCGACTGGAACCGCACGATCGCGGCCAACCTCAAGAACTATCTGCCGGAGTACCGCACGGTCGTCCCCGAGCGGCTCATCGGATACGGCCGCGCGTCCCAGTCGGTGAAGAAGGAGGTCATCCTCTGCATCGACCAGTCGGGCTCGATGGCGGCGTCCGTCGTCTACGCCTCCGTGTTCGGCGCCGTGCTGGCCTCGATGCGGTCCATCGACACGAGGCTCGTCGTGTTCGACACGGCCGTCGTCGACCTCACCGATCAGCTCGACGACCCGGTCGACGTCCTGTTCGGCACGCAGCTCGGCGGCGGCACCGACATCAACAGAGCGCTCGCGTACTGCCAGTCGCAGATCACCCGTCCCGCCGAGACCGTCGTCGTCCTCATCAGTGACCTCTACGAAGGGGGTATCCGGAACGAAATGCTGAAACGGGTCGCCGCGATGAAGGCGTCGGGAGTGCAGTTCGTCACGTTGCTCGCACTGTCCGACGAGGGGGCACCCGCGTATGACAGGGAGCACGCGGCGGCGCTCGCGGCCCTGGGAGCACCGGCCTTCGCGTGCACGCCGGATCTCTTCCCGGAGGTGATGGCGGCGGCGATCGAGAAGCGGCCGCTGCCGATACCGGACGCCGGGATCCCGTCGAACGGGAGGCCGTAAATCCGGACATGACTACCCATCGGTAACAGGGGGCTTGCGCAACCTCGGGCGTCCCGTGCAAGGATCGGCCCGGCTGTTCTCATCCCCGCGCCCACGCGTCCCGCGTCCCCGCGCCCCTCGTACAGGAGGGTTCCCCCACCTTGACTTCCCCGATCGCTCTGCCTGTTGCCGCTCCGCGCGTCGTGCGCGCAGCGGCCGGGCGGCGTGCGCTGAACGTGGCGCTCCGGGTGATGTTCCTTGCGGGCGGCCTGATCGTGTTGGGGCTGCTGTGCGGGGGAAGGGCGCATGCGGCGGAGGGAGTTCTGCCGCCGACGGAGGCCGCGGGCGAGCAGACGGTTCACACAACCGTTCACGCAACCGCCGACGCGACCGCCGACGCAACGGCTCACGCGCCGGTTCACGCGTCCGTCCCCGAACGGGCGGCACATCAGCGGGCGGTACACCACACGCCTCCCGCCACCGGTTCCCGAGCAGTCGGGGCCGTGCGGGAGCAGGCCGTGGAGCCCGTCAGGAAGCGCGTGGTCGAGCCCGTCCGGACCCGTGTGGCCGAGCCGCTCCCGACCCAGGTCGCCGCACCCGCCGTACGAGAGGTACGCGACGTGCGGGGAACGGTTCGGGACACCGTGCGGGAAGAGGTCCGGGAAGTGGGTGAGTTCGCCGGAGGGATCTTGGGCGAGCTCGCCGACGAGGCTCCGCCGCGGTTCCTGCCCGCGCCGCCGTCGATGCCGGGTCTGCCCGGCATCCCGGGCCGGCCCGGCGAACCCGGCACCCCCGGTCCGGCAGGGGACGGAGCCCACGCGGCACCGGCACCGAGCGCCGGAACCCGTGCGGTCGCCGGGCACAGTCACGTCAAGCGGCACGGCAAGCGAGAGGTGACCGAAGCCGTCGGCGACATGTTCGCCCCGGCGGGCGCCAACGCCGTACCCGCACGGACCCCGGCCACCAAGGCGGCCGGAACCTCGACTCCCGCCCCCGCCCCCGCGTTCCCCAGCGGCAGCGCGGTCGGGCAGTCGGCGGGGGACGGCAGTTCGACGCGGCACTCCGATCTCGCCGCGGCAGCCTTCGGCAGCGGCGCCACGGCCCGGCTGCTGCCCGGGGCGACGGCGTCCTCCCACGCCGCGCCCACCCGCGACAGGCACCGAGACATCCCCGAATTCCCCGGCTAGGGCAGCCCGTTCCCCGCACGTGACCTGCCGCGCGGGGGCGGCACAGGTCTGCCCGCCGACCGGACCACTCCGGCCGGACGCCGCCGGCCCACCGCTGGACCGCTCCAGCGCCGGACCGGACATGAGAATTCGAAGGATCTGACGCAAGCATGAACAAGAACATCCGCCGTTCCATCGTGATAGCCGCCGGCGTCTCCGGTGCGTGGGCGCTCGGCTCCGCCGTCGCCAGCGCCGACGAACTGCCCGCCCACTCCGTGGCGGTGCCGGACCTGGCCGGTGACGTGGTCGCCGATGTGCAGGGCACGGTCTCCCACGTCCAGGGCACCGTCGACGACGTCACCCACGGCACCGTCGGTTCGGTCACCGGCAAGGCCCAGGACACCGTGGCGGGCGTGACCGGCCAGGCCCGGACGACCGCGTCCGGCGCCGCCTCCACGGTCTCCGGAACCGTCTCCGGCACCGCCGCCAAGGCCGCTCCCCAGGCCGGTCCGGCCGTCACCGGCGCCCAGGGCACCGTCCGGCACGCCGACGCCCGGGTCGAGGCGGCCGCCGCGCACGCCAAGCAGCAGGCCCGCACCTACGTCGAGGGCGTCACCACCGTCGCCGACACCGCCCGCACCGCCGCCGCCCGCGCCGTGCACGCCCACACCGCCGGGGTCCCGAACGTGTCGGCCGACGCCGTCGCGCAGAACGCCGGCGACCGGGCCGCAGCCGTCCAGGACGGTGCCGCCCAGGAGATCGACTACCTGTTCGGCCCCCTGTCCGCGTTCGCCCCCGACGTCGACCGCACGGTGACCGGCGCGCAGGGCCGGGTCCAGGGCGCCACCGCTCAGGTCCAGGGCATCGCCGCCCAGGCGTACGGCACCGCGGCGCAGGTCCCGGGCCACGCCCAGAACGTCCCGGCCACCGCCTCCGGTGCCGTGGGCGGAGTGACGACCGCCGCCGGTCCCGTCGTCGACGAGACCTCGGCCGCGGTGCTTCCCCCCATCGCCGCGACCGCCGTGCACGGCGTGGTCCCGGTCGCCGGACAGGCCGTCGGTGACGTCGGCACGCTCGCGGGCGGTGCGGTCGGTGACGTGACGCCGTTCGCCGGTGGCGTCGTCGGCCACGTCACGCCGTTCGCGGACGGGGTCGTGGGCCAGGTCCAGCCCTTCGCGCAGTCGGTCGTCGCGGACGACGTGACGCCGTTCACGGGCGGGGTCGTCGGCGCGGTCCAGCCCCTCGTCCAGGCCGTGTACGACCAGGTGCAGCCGGTCGTGCAGGGTGTCGGCGGCAGCGCGACGTACCTGGCGCAGGGGGTCGTGGGCGACGTCGCGCCGTTCGCCGGCGGTGTGGTCGGCGACGTGACGCCGTTCGCCGGCGGGGTCGTCGGTGAGGTCTCGCCGTTCGCGCAGAACCTGACCGGCACGGTCGGCGCCGACGCGCAGCCGCTCGCCGGGAACGCGGTTCAGGGTGTCCAGGGTGTGGCCGCCTCGGTCGCCCCCAGCTACCTGACGAACGCCACGGACGCCGCCGCCAACGGCCTCGGCATCTGAGGTTCCGCAACTGAGAAGTCCGCCTCCGCAACCGCGGAACGCGTCGGCGGACCGAAGCAGGCGGACTGAATACGTCGTCTGCGGGCATCCGGGGACCGGAGTGACAGGCCGGGGCCCGGCCCGGCAGATGGCGGCGGGTGGTCCTCATTGGGGTGAGGATCACCCGCCCGGGCCCTTCCCGGTCCGGCGGCAGGGCTCTCCAGGTCCTCCCACCGGGTCTTTCAGGGGCTCTCAGGGGCCCCACCGGGCGTACCCCAGGCCGGTGGGGCCCCGCTCTGTGACTGTTATCACCGCTCAGGTGTGATCTGCGATTTAGGGACCCCGGGCGAGCGGCGATAACCTGCGAGACGGACATGCCGCGTACCGGACTCCGTCCTACGCCTCCCTTGTGACAGCGCAGTCACGTTGCCCTTCGCGGCACGCCCACGCAGACAGCTGACCACAAAGCAGCGAGATCGCAGCGAGATCACGGAAAAGGGACGGACGCGCGTGGACCTGTTCGAGTACCAGGCGAGGGACCTCTTCGCCAAGCACGGTGTACCGGTGCTGGCCGGTGAAGTCATCGACACGCCTGAGGCGGCGCGCGAGGCCACCGAGCGACTGGGCGGCAAGTCGGTCGTCAAGGCGCAGGTGAAGGTCGGCGGCCGTGGCAAGGCAGGCGGCGTCAAGCTCGCCGCCACCCCGGACGAGGCCGTCGCCCGCGCGACGGACATCCTCGGGATGGACATCAAGGGCCACACGGTCCACAAGGTGATGATCGCCGAGACCGCTCCGGAGATCCTCGAGGAGTACTACGTCTCGTACCTCCTCGACCGCACCAACCGCACCTTCCTCGCCATGGCGTCCGTCCAGGGCGGCGTGGAGATCGAGGTCGTCGCGGAGGAGAACCCCGACGCCCTCGCGAAGGTGCCGGTCGACGCCAACGAGGGTGTCTCCAAGGAGAAGGCCCAGGAGATCGTCGCCAAGGCGAAGTTCCCGGCCGAGGTCGCCGACCAGGTCGCCGACATCCTCGTCACCCTGTGGGACACCTTCATCAAGGAGGACGCCCTCCTCGTCGAGGTGAACCCGCTCGCCAAGGTCGCCTCCGGCAAGGTCATCGCCCTTGACGGCAAGGTCTCTCTCGACGAGAACGCGGACTTCCGCCAGCCCGAGCACGAGGCGCTCGAGGACAAGGACGCAGCCAACCCGCTCGAGGCTGCCGCCAAGGCCAAGAACCTCAACTACGTCAAGCTCGACGGCGAGGTCGGCATCATCGGTAACGGTGCCGGTCTGGTCATGTCGACCCTGGACGTCGTCGCGTACGCCGGTGAGAACCACGGCGGCGTGAAGCCGGCCAACTTCCTCGACATCGGTGGCGGCGCGTCCGCCCAGGTGATGGCGAACGGCCTGGAGATCATCCTCGGCGACCCGGACGTCAAGTCCGTGTTCGTCAACGTCTTCGGCGGCATCACCGCCTGTGACGAGGTCGCCAACGGCATCGTGCAGGCCCTGGCGCTCCTCGCCGACAAGGGCGAAGAGGTCACCAAGCCGCTGGTCGTGCGACTCGACGGCAACAACGCGGAGCTGGGTCGCAAGATCCTCAGCGACGCCAACCACCCGCTCGTCCAGCGTGTGGACACCATGGACGGCGCGGCCGACAAGGCCGCCGAGCTCGCCGCGGCTGCGAAGTAAGGAAGAGGGACTCAGACCACCATGGCTATCTTCCTCACCAAGGACAGCAAGGTCATCGTCCAGGGCATGACCGGTGCCACGGGCATGAAGCACACCAAGCTCATGCTCGGTGACGGCACGAACATCGTCGGCGGCGTGAACCCGCGCAAGGCCGGCACCTCCGTCGACTTCGACGGCACCGAGGTCCCGGTCTTCGGGACGGTCAAGGAGGCCATGGAGGCGACGGGCGCCAACGTGTCCGTCCTCTTCGTGCCGCCGGCCTTCTCCAAGGCCGCCGTCGTCGAGGCGATCGACGCCGAGATCCCCCTCGCGGTCGTCATCACCGAGGGCATCGCCGTCCACGACTCCGCCGCCTTCTGGGCGTACGCGAAGTCGAAGGGCAACAAGACCCGCATCATCGGCCCGAACTGCCCCGGTCTCATCACCCCGGGCCAGTCGAACGCCGGCATCATCCCGGGCGACATCACGAAGCCGGGCCGCATCGGCCTGGTCTCGAAGTCCGGCACGCTGACGTACCAGATGATGTACGAGCTCCGTGACATCGGCTTCTCGTCCGCCGTCGGCATCGGTGGCGACCCGGTCATCGGTACGACGCACATCGACGCTCTCGAGGCGTTCGAGGCCGACCCCGACACCGACCTGATCGTGATGATCGGCGAGATCGGCGGCGACGCCGAGGAGCGTGCGGCGGACTACATCGCCAAGCACGTCACCAAGCCGGTCGTCGGCTACGTCGCGGGCTTCACCGCCCCCGAGGGCAAGACGATGGGTCACGCGGGCGCGATCGTGTCCGGCTCTTCTGGCACCGCACAGGCCAAGAAGGAGGCCCTCGAGGCCGCCGGCGTGAAGGTCGGCAAGACGCCGACCGAGACGGCCAAGCTGGCGCGCGAGCTGCTCTCGTAGTTCCGCCACCTGCCTGACATCAGTGGGCCCGCACCCTTCCGGGGGTGCGGGCCCACTGTCGTTCGCCCGTGCGGGAAACCGTGAGAGAAGCCCGTACGGGAAGCCCGTGGGGTCAGTCGACCTCGGGGGCGAGGCGGTGCGGGCCGCTCTTTGTCGACTTGTGCAGCTTGTCGCGCAGCTTCTTGTCCGCTTGCGAGAGCGGTCCCGGCCCCGTCCTGAGCGGTACGCCGCTGATCATGGCGCCGGGGGCGGGAACGGGTTCGTAGCGGGTCGGGGCGGTGCGCAGCGTGAGGGCCGTCGCGCCGACGATCAGGACGGTGAAGGCGATGGCCGAGCGGGTCCAGAACCGGGTCCGGCGCTCGCCGTCGGTGCGGACGAGGGTCGACTTGGGGGCCTGGAGCTTCTCGGCGCCCGCGAGTTCGGTCAGCCGCCGGTGGAGCTGGTCGGGCACGGCGAGGGCGGGCAGCCGCTCGGCGACGGCCTCCCGCGCGTGGAGCAGCCGCTGCGCCGCCGCGGGCGTGGTGGCCTCCGTCTCGGCCGCGGTCTCGGGCAGATCGAGCCCGACGCCGTCGTAGAGGAGCAGGGTGCGGCGGTAGGAGGACGGCAGGCTCAGGAGTACGTCGAGCAGCGCGCGGTGGTCGGCGTCGGCGGGCGGCGCCTCGGGGTTCCGGTGGCTCGGGCGGAGCCGGTGCCAGGGCGACATGGCGTACTCATACGCGGCGGCCCTGACCCAGCCGGCGGGATCGCGGTCCACGGCGACCTCGGGCCAGCGCTGCCAGGCGAGCTGAAAGGCGCGCTCCACGGACTCCCTGGCGAGGGTGCGGCGGCCGGTGAGGAGGTAGGCCTGGCGAACCAGGCCGGGGGCCGCGTGGGCGTAGAGCCGGTCGAAGGCCTCCGTGGCGCCGTTCGACTCCGCCGGGTCGGGGCTCTCACCCGCTTCGGCCTCGGCCGCGGGCCGCACCCACCCGACGCCGCGCTCCTGGCCCCGGTCGAGCGGGGCGGAGTCCCAGTTTCCGACGGATCGTCTGCTCCGGACGGGCGCTGCCGTGGCGGTGGCCACGGACTCGGCGGCGGCCGGTGCTTGTGCGTCCGCCTCGACGCTCGCCAGCAACTTCGCGTAGGTCTCCCTCTTGCGGCCTCTCGGCGTGCTGCGTCCGGATTCCCATGCGCGGACCGTTTCGCGGGTGACGCCTACTTCCGCGGCGACCTGAGCCTGGGTCAGCGACTTCGACTCGCGGAGCCTGCGGCGCTCGTTGGGGGCCGGCAGCGGGGAGGGAGGGCTCTGCGTCATAGGGAACTCCACACACCCTTTCGCATGAAAAACTACATAAACGTATCTTGAGCGACACATCCGGTCTTCGCCTGTTGCGCGACTAATGTGTGTGTCATTGGGAGCATGGCCGCGTGACCCAAATGACCGACCGCGGCCTGTCGTTGCCGCTCCTGCTCTCCCGCGTGCGTGACCGCTCCCCGGGGCCTGCCGCCTGCTTCTTCGGCGGGGTCCTCGCGGCCGGGCTGGGGCTCGGCTCGTCCGCCGTGCTCGTCATGGTGCTGTGGATCAGTTCGCCCTATCCGGACAGCGGTCCCGGGGGTGCCCTGCACGCCGCCGCCGCGCTGTGGCTGCTCGCGCACGGCGCCGAGGTCATCAGGACGGACACGCTCTCCGGGACCCCGGCGCCGATCGGTGTCGCGCCACTGCTCCTTCTGGTGCTTCCGGTGTGGCTGCTGCACCGTGCGGCGCGTGACGCGGTGGAGGGCGAGGACGACGGGGACGCCCCGCGGATGGCCTGGTGGACGGCGTGGTGCGGGGTCGTGGCCGGGTATCTGCTGGTGGGCGGCGGCGCCGCGTTCTACGCGTCGGGCGGTGAGTTGCGGCCGGCCTGGCCGAGCGTCACCGCGCATCTGACGCTTGTCGCCGTGGCCGCCGCGGGCGCCGGCATCTGGACGGCCCACGGCCGCCCGAGCGCCCCGCTGCCCGCACCCCTGCGCCATCGTCTCGACGCCCTCCCGGCCGGCAGGCGTGAGGCGTTCCTGCGACGTGTGCTGCCGGTCGCCGCGCGGGCCGCGGCCGCCGGGGCGCTCGTGCTCGTGGCGGGCGGCGCGCTGGTCGTGGCGGCGTCGGCGGTGTGGCACACGGGCGCGATGCGGCATTCGTTCGAGCAGATGACGGACGTGTGGTCGGGGCGGCTCGCGGTGCTCCTGCTGGCCGCCGCGCTGGTGCCGAACGCGGCGGTGTGGGGCGCCGCGTACGCGCTCGGGCCCGGCGTCACGCTCGGCGGGGGAAGCGTGGTCGGGCCGCTCGGTGTGTCGTCGGGGCCGATGCTGCCCGCGTTCCCGCTGCTCGCGGCGGTGCCGGAAGCGGGACCCGGGTCGCCGCTCAGCTGGTCGGCGGGGGCGGTGCCGGTCGTGTCCGGGCTGACGGTGGCGTGGTTCGTGGCGGGGGCGGCGGCGCCCCGGCACGGGGAGCGGGACGAGGCGTGGTCACGGGGGAGTACGGCACTGGCGGTGGCCGTCGCGGCGGTGCTGTGCGGGCTGTTCCTCGCGGGGCTCGCGGCGGCGGCCGGCGGGCCGATGGGCGTCGCGGCACTCGCGGAGTTCGGGCCCGTGGGGTGGTTGACGGGGCTCGCGGCGACGGGGTGGACGGCGCTGGTGGGGCTGCCGGTGGTGCTGGGACTGCGGGCCCGGCGGGTCAGGGTGCCGCGCGATGAACGGATCGGTGAGCCGATCGAGGGACGGGTCGGTGAGGCGCTCAAGGGGCAGGCCGGGGAACCGCTCGAGGAGCGGGCCGGGGAACCGCTCGAGGAGCGGGCCCCGTCGTGGTGGCGGCGCCCCCGGATTCCGTCCCCGAAGAGCTGGCTGCCGCGTCGGAGCGGGGAGGGGGCGACTCGGGCCGGGAAGGCGGAGTCGGCCGACGCCGCCTTCGAGCCGTACGACTTCTTCCCCGCGGACCCGTTCACCGCGGATCCCTTCCCGGGCGGGCCCTGGCCGGTCGAGGCCACGAGGGAAGCGCGCTGGGCAGCGCTCAAGGAGGCGTCGGACACGAGCAGGGACACGGGCCCGGACGAGGGTGCCGAGGGGAGCGGAGGCGCGGCCCCCGAAGAACCGCGCCCGCAGGACCCGTCCTAGTCGCGGTCGCGTCCTAGTCGCGCGTGCCGAGCAGGGGGCGCAGTTCCTTCGGGAGCTTGTCGTTGCACGCCTTCTGGGACGCGCTGGTCAGCGCGTCGTTCACGCACGTGTAGTAGTCGCTGTAGACCAGCTGTGCCGTGAACGTGGCGGCGACCAGTGCCAGGGCGAGGGACCCGGTGACCAGGCCGCTGACGGCCGCCGTGGTCTGCGGTCTCGATCCGGTGCCGGGTCCCGTGGGGGCCGGGGCGTCCGGGTTCGGCTTGCGGGGCTTGGCGCGCAGGGCGCTGACGCCCCAGTACAGGGCGAGCGCGCCGAGCAGCAGTGCCACGTAAGGCCAGCTGAACAGGGCGAAGAAGAAGCCCCACATGCCGGAGAGCAGGGCGTAGCGCGCGCGGCGCTGGGCCGGGTCCGTCGGGTCCCAGCGCATGCCGGAGCCGGGTCCCTGAGGACCTTCGGGTCCGCCTTGGCCGCCGGGACCACCGCCCTGGCGGGGGCGGTCGCCGAAGCCGCCGCCCTGGGCGCGGCCCGGCTGCCGGTCGCTCCACTGGCCGCCCCACGGGTTCCGGCCCCCGCCCGACCCGTCGCCCTGCCCGTCCTGGCCGCCCTCGGGGCGGCGCGGCTGCCACGGGCGGTCGGGCGAGCCCTCGGGCGGCGCCGCGAACGGGTTGTCGTCATGGGAGGGCTTGGAGGACTTGGGCGACTCGGGGGACTTGTCGGCGGAATCGGAGGACTTGGGCGGTGTGTCCTGGGGCGGAGGAGGCGTGGGACGGCCTTCGCGCAGCAGGGTCGAGCCGGCGGGCAGCAGCGGCAGGCGGAGGCTTCGGTCCGGCATCAGGTGTGCGTCTTCCCCTAGGTCGATCGTGGCGCGGCTGCGGGCGAGCCCGTCCTGAAGTGAACGTCCCGCGAGCGGGCGGCGTTCCTTCGGTCGGCGAATCCGCCACAGACGCTACCTTCCGGCCGCGCCCCCGTCCCGTGGGGGCCGCTCCATGTGCCGGTATCGTTGCTGACGGTCGACCGCTTCGTAGAGTTCCCCGTATCGGGAACCATGAAGCCTTTGTGCGACCGTACAAACGCACTCCCGAGAAAGGCCCTCGCTGTGGCCAAGCGGCTCGTCGTGCTGGTCTCCGGATCAGGCACGAATCTGCAGGCTCTGCTCGACGCCCTCGCGGCCGAGGGCGCGGAGGGTTACGGCGCCGAGATCGTGGCCGTCGGCGCCGACCGTGACTCCATCGCCGGGCTCGAGCGCGCCGAGCGCGCCGGCCTGCCCACCTTCGTCTGCCGGGTGAAGGACTTCGCCACCCGCGAGGAGTGGGACCGGGCGCTCGCCGAGGCCACGGCGGCGTACGAGCCGGACCTCGTGGTCTCGGCCGGGTTCATGAAGATCGTGGGCAAGGAGTTCCTCGCCCGGTTCGGCGGGCGGTTCGTGAACACGCACCCCGCCCTGCTCCCCAGTTTTCCCGGGGCCCATGGTGTGCGCGACGCGCTCGCGTACGGCGCCAAGGTCACCGGATGCACCGTCCACTTCGTCGACGACGGCGTCGACACCGGCCCGATCATCGCTCAGGGCGTGGTCGAGGTCCGGGACGAGGACGACGCGAGCGCTCTGCACGAGCGCATCAAGGAAGTCGAGCGCAGGCTGCTCGTCGATGTCGTGGGGCGTCTGGCCCGCAACGGCTATCGCATTGAGGGACGAAAGGTAGTTATCCAGTGACCGCCGAGAGCAACAAGCGGCCCATTCGCCGGGCGCTCGTCAGCGTCTACGACAAGACCGGTCTGGAAGACCTCGCGCGCGGGCTGCACGAGGCGGGCGTGGAGCTGGTGTCGACCGGCTCGACCGCTGCGAAGATCGCCGCCGCCGGGGTTCCCGTCACCAAGGTCGAGGAGCTCACGGGCTTCCCCGAGTGCCTCGACGGGCGCGTCAAGACGCTGCACCCGAAGATCCACGCGGGCATCCTCGCCGACCTGCGCCTGGAGGACCACCAGCGCCAGCTCGCCGAGCTCGGCGTGGAGCCCTTCCAGCTCGTCGTCGTGAACCTGTACCCCTTCAAGGAGACCGTCGCCTCGGGCGCCACTCCCGACGAGTGTGTCGAGCAGATCGACATCGGCGGCCCCTCGATGGTGCGTGCCGCCGCCAAGAACCACCCGTCGGTGGCCGTCGTCACCAGCCCCGCCCGGTACGCCGACGTCCTCTCGGCCGTCCGCGACGGCGGCTTCGACCTGACCGCGCGCAAGCGTCTCGCCGGTGAGGCCTTCCAGCACACGGCGGCGTACGACGTCGCGGTGGCGTCCTGGTTCGCCGACGGCTACGCGGCCGCCGACGAGAGCGGCTTCCCCGAGTTCCTCGGCGCGACGTACGGGCGCAAGAACGTCCTGCGCTACGGCGAGAACCCGCACCAGGGCGCCGCCCTCTACGTCGACGGCACCGGCGGTCTCGCGGAGGCCGAGCAGCTGCACGGCAAGGAGATGTCGTACAACAACTACACGGACACGGACGCCGCGCGCCGTGCCGCGTACGACCACGAGGACCCGTGCGTCGCGATCATCAAGCACGCCAACCCCTGCGGCGTCGCGGTCGCGTCGAGCGTCGCCGAGGCGCACCGCAAGGCGCACGCCTGTGACCCGGTCTCCGCGTACGGCGGTGTGATCGCCGTGAACCGTCCGGTCACCAAGGAGATGGCCGAGCAGGTCGCGGAGATCTTCACCGAGGTCATCGTCGCGCCCGAGTACGAGGACGGCGCGCTCGAGGCCCTCACCAAGAAGAAGAACATCCGCGTGCTGCGTGCCCACCGTGGCCCGTCGGCGGTCGTCGAGACGAAGCAGATCGACGGCGGCGCGCTCCTCCAGGTCACCGACCGCGTCCAGGCCGACGGCGACAACCCGGCGAGCTGGACCCTCGCCACGGGCGACGCGCTGTCCCCGGGCGAGCTCGACGAGCTGGCGTTCGCCTGGAAGGCGTGCCGCGCGGTGAAGAGCAACGCGATCCTGCTGGCCAAGGACGGTGCCTCGGTCGGCGTCGGCATGGGTCAGGTCAACCGCGTCGACTCCTGCAAGCTGGCCGTGGAGCGCGCGGGCGCGGAGCGGGCGCGTGGCTCCTTCGCCGCGTCGGACGCGTTCTTCCCGTTCCCGGACGGGCCGCAGATCCTGATCGACGCGGGTGTGAAGGCGATCGTCCAGCCCGGCGGCTCCATCCGTGACGAGCAGGTCATCGAGGCCGCGAAGAAGGCGGGCGTGACGATGTACTTCACCGGCACGCGCCACTTCTTCCACTGAGCGGACCCCTCGCACACGGCCGCGGGCCGTGCCTTCCCCTGTGAAGGCACGGCCCGCGGCCGTTCTTTTCGTAGAACTTCGCGACGGTGCCGGGCGTCCGGTTGTTCGTAGGGGCCGAAGTTCGTGCCGCCCGCCGTCATGCCCGCCCACACGGCGAAGGGCCGCGCTCCCCCTGTGACGGGAGAGAGCGGCCCTTACGGATGCAGGGCGGGAAGCCTCTGGTTCGCCGCGAACTCGATCAGTAGCGCGGGCGGTTGAACCAGGTGGTCGCGGCGCTGTTCACCATGGAGCCGAGGATGATGCCGGCGATGGCGAGCGAGATGAGTCCGCCGAAGGTCGCCGAACCGCCGCCGCCGTTGATGGTGTTCACGAGACCGCCGATGATCATCAGCGACGCGTAGACGATCGTCGTGATGCGGATGCCGCTTCCGCCGTTCTTGAACTTGACGCCCAGGAAGATCGACAGGGCGCCGAGGGCCACCATGAGGGCCGCGATGAGGAAGCCGAGCCCGGCCAGCGTGTCCGTGGCGTCACCGGAGCCGACGCCGTTGGACACGTCCTGTGCCGCGCCGACCGCGATGCCCGCGATGATGCCGAAGAGGAGCTGGAAGCCGGCGAGGATGAACAGGAGCACGCGCGCGGTCTTCATCAGGCCGGGCATCTCGATCGGCATGACATTGCCGCCGGGGAAGCCGGGGTACGCGGGCTGGCCCTGCGGGTAGCCGTAGCCGGGCTGCTGCGGGGGCTGGCCCTGCGGGTAGCCGTAGCCGGGCTGGCCCTGGGGAGCCTGGGGCGCCTGCGGCGGGTAGCCGGGCTGCTGACCCTGCGGCGGACCGTAGGGGTTGTTCGGGTCGCCGAAACTCATGGCTTTTTCCTCCGTTGCCTTAGTGCGGGGACAACGCGCGGCACCAAGTGGAGGAAAGGTCTACAGAGCGGTCGTCCCCCCGGTACTGCCCGCGGCACTGTTGCCGCTCATGGTTCTTTAGGTGCGGCTTATTTGTCCAGCCGCATTCCGTATGCGTTGTGGAAGTGCAACAACGGTGATCAAGCTGGGACGCCCGGATTGGAACCGGGGCGGTCCCATCCGCGAAGATGGGGGCATGACCGCCCAGATTCTCGATGGCAAGGCCACCGCAGCCGCGATCAAGTCCGATCTGTCCGCCCGCGTGGCGGCCCTGAGGGAGAAGGGCGTCACGCCCGGCCTCGGCACCGTCCTGGTCGGTGAGGACCCGGGCAGCCAGAAGTACGTCGCGGGCAAGCACCGCGACTGCGCCCAGGTCGGCATCGCCTCCATCCAGCGCCACCTGCCGGCCACCGCCACGCAGGAGGAGATCGAGGCGGTCGTCCGCGAGCTCAACGAGGACCCCGCCTGCACCGGCTACATCGTCCAGCTCCCGCTGCCCAAGGGCATCGACGAGAACCGCATCCTGGAGCTGATGGACCCGGCCAAGGACGCGGACGGCCTGCACCCGATGAACCTCGGCCGCCTCGTCCTGAACGAGCCGGCGCCGCTGCCCTGCACCCCCTTCGGCATCATCACGCTGCTGCGCGAGCACGGCGTGGAGATCAACGGCGCGGAGGTCGTGGTCGTCGGCCGCGGCGTCACCATCGGCCGCCCGATGCCGCTGCTGCTCACCCGCAAGTCCGAGAACGCGACCGTCACCCAGTGCCACACCGGCACTCGTGACCTGGCGGCCCACCTCAAGCGCGCCGACATCGTCGTAGCCGCCGCGGGCGTCCCGCACCTGATCAAGCCCGAGGACATCAAGCCGGGCGCCGCCGTGCTCGACGTCGGCGTCTCGCGCGACGAGAACGGCAAGATCGTCGGCGATGTCCACCCGGGCGTCACCGAGGTCGCCGGGTGGATCTCCCCGAACCCGGGCGGCGTCGGCCCCATGACCCGCGCCCAGCTCCTCGTGAACGTCGTCGAGGCCGCCGAACGGAACGCGAACGGTGTCGGCTGACGCCGGCGCCGGCACCCCGGAAGGCACGAAGGGTGTGGTGTCGGCCCCGGACGCCGAAGGAAAGCCGCGGCGCGTCTCGCGCCGGTTCCCGCTCTTCACCAGGGACACCGCGCGCCCCGAGGGCGGCGGCCGCGCGGCGCCGGGCGACGCCCCGGCCCCGGCGCGGCAGTGGCCGATCCTCGCGGTGATATCGCTGGTGGGCCTCGGACTGCTGCTCACCGCGTTCGACGTGTTCCGCGTCGGGACGCTGCTGATCGGCGTCGCCCTGATCGGCGGTGCGGTGCTGCGCTGGACGCTCCCGTCCGTGGGCATGCTCGCGGTGCGCTCCCGTTTCACCGACATGGTGACGTACGGGTTCCTGGGCGTCGTCATCGTGCTGCTCGCGCTGATGGTGGAGCCGCATCCCTTGCTGGTCATCCCGTTCCTGAACGACACGCTGCACTTCACGATCAGCTGAGACCCGCAGCGCACGCACCAAGGCGGCGCCCGTCCTCTCCCCCGAGGGAGGACGGGCGCCGCCGGTCTTTGGGGTCCGGGTCGTCCACGTGGGCCTCGCCCTCGCCGTGGAGATCTCCTCGCCGTGGTCATCAGAGTCATGGACGCGTCAGGTGTCCTTCAAGGTTGAGCGGGCCGCTGTGGCACGGAAGTGACCATTCCGCCACGGTGTGCGAGGACGGCAACGATCGGTCCGCCGGACGCTTGCCGTAATGCGCCATTCCTCCTGTGTCGAAGTGTGTTGATGTATCGACAAGTTCGCGGATTTACCGTCTGTTGCCCCAACAGCGGGGTTAACGTGGGCAATCGGGACGGTCCGGGGCGACCCAGGCGCTGAGCTGGGGAGTTCGGGGTTCCGCGCGGGGTGAGGGACCCCGATGGGACACTGGACCGTGGGTCTCCGGTTGTGCAACGGTGCGCGCCGGTGGGCCGAACGCCGTCGAATGCCCCCGTGCGCCCCCGCCTCCGGAACTGACATCCTGGCTTCGCGCATCCCACTGGGTAGCCAGAGTGGGCCGGCGAAGCCGACGCCGGCCGAGGTCGGCGCGAGGGGTGGGCGCGGCGCGGGGGATCAGGGCACGTACGGGGGGAATAGGGGGAAGCAATGCCTCGTTGGAGGGCGCTACCGGATGAACTCGACCCGCAGGTCAGGGAGTTCGCAAGCCAGCTCCGCAGGCTCGTCGACCGCAGCGGACTGAGCATCGCCGCGGTCGCGGACCGCACCGGGTACAGCAAGACGTCCTGGGAGCGGTATCTGAACGGCCGGCTGCTCGCGCCCAAGCGCGCGATCGTGACCCTGGCCGAGGTGACGGGTACCAATCCGGTCCACCTGACCACCATGTGGGAGCTCGCGGAGCGCGCCTGGAGCCGCTCCGAGATGCGTCACGACATGACGATGGAGGCGATACGGATCTCCCAGGCGCGCGCAGCGCTCGGGGAGTTCGGACCTACGGCCACGAAGAACGGCAAGAACGGCAGCGCGGGCGGCGGCAGCAGGACGGCGGCCAGGCCGTCCGGCGGCGGCGCGACCGGCGTCGCGGGGCCCGCGGGCGTCGCACCGACCGTGCCGCCACAGGGGCAGGCTCCCCTGGCGGACTCGCTGCCGTACGGGGGCGCGAGGGAGCAGGGGTTCCGTCCGGGTGAGCGCGCCGGGGGAGGCGTTCCGCACGCGGACGGGGCGGGGGCCCACGCGGGCGGCGGGAGCGGACCGGCCGGGCAGCCGGGGACCGGCGGCGGCTCGCCGGACCGGCAGCGGCGCAAGCGCCGGCTGACCATGTTCCTCGCGGGCGTCGTGGGCGCGCTCGTCGTCATCGCCGCGGCCCTGTACCTCACGGACGCGGGCAAGGGTGAGGCGGAAGACAACGCGAAGCCGGAGGCGACGCCGACCAGCAGCGCCCCCGAACTGCCCGCGGGAGTTCAGTGCAGCGGCAAGGACTGCACCGGCAAGGACCCCGAGGCGATGGGCTGCGGCGGCGAGTTCGCGCGGACCACGGACTCCGTGCTCGTCGGCCAGGCCAAGATCGAGGTCCGCTACAGCAAGACGTGCGGCGCCGCGTGGGCGCGCATCACGCAGGCGGCGCCGGGCGACGAGGTCCGGATCCAGCAGGCCGGCACGACCGGTGTGCAGAAGGGCACGGTCAACGCGGACCTCGACGCGTACACCCCGATGGTGGCCGTCACGAAGGCGAGCGAGGCGAAGGCCTGCGCGACGCTGAAGGCCGGCCAGAAGGGCTGCACGCAGTAACGGCGGAGGCGTCGCGAAATTCGATGCGACATGGGGGGCATGCCTGCCCCGGTCCGGGGCAGGCGGAGCAGTACCCCCACGGGAGTCGTCACCAAGTGGCACCCCCCACAGGCGGCCGTCTGCCCACCTCTCCCGAGCAGGCGGCCGCTTGCCGTTGCGTCACCTCTCGCGTCGCGACGCCGCTCCCGTCGCGTCGCCTCCCACTGCGGGGAGTGGGTGTTCTGTGGGGCGGGCCACATGCACCCGGAGGTGCGGGGGGTCCGGGGCGCGATAGCCTGACGGGCGGATCTCTTGATGCCGAGAGATCGATCAAAAAAAGCCCTGCTGTCATACGGAGAACGCCATGACCCGCACTCCCGTGAACGTCACCGTCACCGGCGCAGCCGGCCAGATCGGCTACGCACTGCTCTTCCGCATCGCCTCCGGCCAGCTGCTCGGCGCGGACGTGCCGGTCAACCTGCGCCTCCTGGAGATCACCCCGGCGCTCAAGGCCGCCGAGGGCACCGCCATGGAGCTCGACGACTGCGCCTTCCCGCTGCTGCAGAACATCGAGATCTCGGACGACCCGAACGTCGCGTTCGACGGCGCCAACGTCGCCCTCCTCGTCGGCGCCCGCCCCCGCACCAAGGGCATGGAGCGCGGCGACCTGCTCTCCGCCAACGGCGGCATCTTCAAGCCGCAGGGCAAGGCGATCAACGACAACGCCGCGGACGACATCAAGGTCCTCGTCGTCGGCAACCCGGCCAACACGAACGCGCTCATCGCGCAGGCCGCCGCCCCGGACGTACCGGCCGACCGCTTCACGGCCATGACGCGTCTGGACCACAACCGCGCGCTCACGCAGCTCGCGAAGAAGACCGGCACGACGGTCGCGGACATCAAGCGCCTCACCATCTGGGGCAACCACTCCGCCACCCAGTACCCGGACATCTTCCAGGCGTCCGTCGCGGGCAAGCCGGCCATCGAGGCCATCGGCGGCGACGAGAAGTGGCTGGCCGACGACTTCATCCCGACCGTCGCCAAGCGTGGCGCCGCGATCATCGAGGCCCGTGGCGCGTCCTCGGCCGCCTCGGCTGCGAACGCCGCGATCGACCACGTCCACACGTGGGTCAACGGCACCGCCGAGGGCGACTGGACCTCCATGGGTATCCCGTCGGACGGCTCCTACGGCGTCCCGGAGGGCCTGATCTCCTCCTTCCCCGTCACCACCAAGGACGGCAAGTACGAGATCGTCCAGGGCCTGGACATCAACGAGTTCTCCCGCGCCCGCATCGACGCGTCGGTGAAGGAGCTCGAGGAGGAGCGCGCCGCGGTCCGCGAGCTCGGCCTCATCTGATCCACGCGTCCCGCAGGCACCCGTAGGTCACCTGCACGCGGCCTCATCCGCGCCCCCGCCCGTCCGGTCGATCCGGAGGGGCGGGGGCGCGGCATTTGTGCCGGTCGTGTCTGTGCCGCGCGGGTCCGTACTCGGCATGCCTGCACCGGGCATGCCTGTAGAGGGCATGTTTGTACGGGGCATGTACCCCGAGTAGCGGCGCCAGTGGTGACATTTCGGGCTTATTGGTTATCTAAGCGGTGACGCAGGCCACTTTCGGCCACTGGTTGTGCATGCTTTCCGATCCCCAGGGCAGGGGCTTCCGACGTCGCAGGCTCTTCGTGAAAAGGGAGTTCCGCGATGTTCAGGGGGACTGTTCGGGAACGGAAGGCAAAACGGGACGTGTCTGAAAACCAGAGCATTTTCGTGGACGGAGAGTGGCGCAGCGCCGCCTCCGGGGCCACGCGCGAGATTCTCGACCCGGCGGATGCCCAGCCGTTCGCGCTGATCGCCGAGGGCGGCACGCAGGACGCGGACGCCGCCGTCGCCGCCGCCCGCCGCGCCTTCGACGAAGGAACGTGGCCGGCGACGCCCGTCGCCGAGCGCGCCGCCCTGCTGCGCCGCGTCGCCGATCTCCTCGTACGCGACCGGGAGAAGATCGGTCTGCTCGAGAGCCGCGACGCGGGCAAGACCGTCGAGGAAGGGCGCGTCGACGTCGACTGTGTCGCCGACGCCTTCCGGTACTTCGCCGATCTGGTCGTCGGAGAGGGCGGCGGACGCGTCGTCGATGCCGGGTCCGACGAGATCCACAGCGTGGTCGTGCACGAGCCCGTCGGCGTCTGCTCCCTGATCACGCCGTGGAACTACCCGCTCCTCCAGGCCAGTTGGAAGGTCGCCCCGGCCCTCGCCGCCGGAAACACCTTCGTCATCAAGCCGAGCGAGATCACGCCGCTGACCACCGTGGTCCTCATCGAGCTCCTGGCGGAGGCCGGACTTCCCGCGGGCGTCGCCAACATCGTGACCGGACCCGGCCACACCGTGGGCGCCCGGCTCGCCGAGCACCCGGACGTCGACCTCGTCTCCTTCACCGGCGGCCTGATCAGCGGCACGAAGGTCGCGCAGGCCGCGGCCGCCGACGTGAAGAAGATCGCCCTCGAACTGGGCGGCAAGAACCCGAACGTCGTCTTCGCCGACTCCTGCGAGACCGAGGAAGGCTTCGACACCGCCGTCGACCAGGCGCTGAACGCCGCCTTCATCCACAGCGGACAGGTCTGCTCCGCCGGTGCCCGGCTCATCGTCGAGGAGTCCGTGCGCGAGCGCTTCGTCGCCGAACTCGCCCGCCGCGCCGAGCGGATCAGGCTCGGCCGCGGCACCGAGGAGGGCGTCGAGTGCGGCCCCCTCGTCTCCGCGCAGCAGCGCGACAAGACCGAGTCGTACGTGGCGTCGGCCCTCGCCGAGGGCGCCGTGCTGCGCAGCGGCGGCAAGCGGCCCGAGCCCAGCGAAGTACGGCCCGCCGACGGGTACTTCTACGAGCCGACCGTCCTCGACCAGTGCCACCGCGAGATGCGCGTCGTCCGCGAGGAGGTCTTCGGGCCCGTCCTGACGGTCGAGACGTTCCGCACCGAGGACGAGGCCGTCGCGCTCGCCAACGACACCGAGTACGGGCTCGCCGGCGCCGTCTGGACCGCCGACGCGGGCCGCGCGCGGCGCGTCGCCGGACGGCTTCGCCACGGCACCGTCTGGATCAACGACTTCCACCCCTACCTCCCGCAGGCGGAGTGGGGCGGCTTCGGCAAGAGCGGCATCGGCCGCGAGCTGGGCCCGGCCGGGCTCGCCGAGTACCGCGAGACCAAGCACGTCTACCAGAACCTGGCGCCGAAGCCCGTGCGCTGGTTCGCGGGCTGACCACCGACCCTTCGCACCGGGCTGACCACCCGTTTCTTTCGCGCTGGGCCGGCCGACCGCACTTCGCACTGCCCATTACGCGCAGAACCTTGGAGTTGACGTATGCCTGAGAAGTCCGTGAACACCTACGACTACGTCGTCGTCGGCGGCGGCACCGCCGGATCCGTCATCGCGTCCCGGCTGACCCAGAATCCCGACGTCACCGTCGCCGTCATCGAGGGCGGCCCGAGCGACATCGACCGCGACGACGTCCTGACTCTGCGCCGCTGGCTCGGCCTTCTCGGCGGCGACCTCGACTACGGCTACACCACCACCGAGCAGCCGCGCGGCAACTCGCACATCCTGCACAGCCGCGCCAAGGTGCTCGGCGGCTGCTCGTCGCACAACACGCTCATCTCGTTCAAGCCGCTGCCCGGCGACTGGGACGAGTGGGCCGCGGCCGGAGCCGAGGGCTGGGACCACAAGGCGATGGACCCGTACTTCGGCAAGCTGCGCAACAACATCGTGGCGGTCGACGAGAAGGACCGGAACGCGATCGCCCGCGACTTCGTCGACGCCGCGCAGACCGCCACGGGCGTGCCGCGCGTGGACGGCTTCAACAAGGCGCCGTTCAAGGACGGCGTCGGCTTCTTCGACCTCGCGTACCACCCGGAGAACAACAAGCGCTCCAGCGCCTCCGTCGCCTATCTGCACCCGCACATGGAGGCCGGCGACCGGCCCAACCTGACGCTCCTGCTCGAGACCTGGGCGTACCGGCTGGAGATGGACGGCACGCGGGCGCGGGGCGTCCGCGTGCGGACGAAGGACGGCGAGGAACTGCTCGTCGAGGCGCGGAACGAGGTCGTCGTGTGCGCCGGAGCCGTCGACACGCCCCGGCTGCTGATGCACTCCGGCATCGGACCGAAGGCCGACCTGGAGAAGCTCGGGATCCCGGTCCTGCACGATCTGCCGGGCGTCGGCGAAAACCTGCTCGACCACCCCGAGTCCGTGATCGTGTGGGAGACGGACGGGCCGATCCCCGACAACTCCGCGATGGACAGCGACGCGGGCCTCTTCGTGCAGCGTGATCCGGAGGCGAGCGGGCCGGACCTGATGTTCCACTTCTACCAGATCCCGTTCACCGACAATCCGGAGCGCCTCGGCTACGTCAGGCCGGAGCACGGGGTGTCGATGACGCCGAACATCCCCAAGCCGCGCAGCCGCGGCCGCCTCTACCTGACCAGCGCGGACCCGGAGGAGAAGCCCGCCCTCGACTTCCGTTACTTCACGGACGAGGACGACTACGACGGCCGCACGCTGGTCGACGGGATCAGGATCGCGCGCGAGATCGCGAAGACCGAGCCGCTCGCCGGCTGGCTCAAGCGCGAGGTGTGCCCCGGGCCCGACGTCGTGGGCGACGAGGAACTCGGTGAGTACGCGCGCAAGGTCGCGCACACCGTCTACCACCCCGCCGGGACCTGTCGCATGGGCGCGAAGAATGATGAACTCGCCGTGGTGGACCCGGAGTTGAGGATCCGGGGTCTGGAGGCGATCCGCATTGCCGACGCGTCCGTCTTCCCGACGATGCCGGCGGTGAACCCGATGATCGGGGTGCTCATGGTCGGGGAGAAGTGTGCCGAGCTGCTGGGTGGTGATGCGTGATGAGTACGAACACGATGCCGAACGCTGAGGTGACGGACGCGCAGGCGGGATCGCCGGTGTTCTCCGTGAACAACCTGTGGAAGGTCTTCGGGCCGAAGGCCGACCGGGTGCCGGGCGACGCGGAACTGACCGCCCTGAGCGCCGCCGAGCTGCGCGCCCGCACCGGGTGCACCGCCGCGGTGCGCGACGTCAGCTTCGACGTGCGCAAGGGCGAGGTCTTCGTCGTCATGGGCCTCTCCGGCTCCGGCAAGTCCACCCTCGTACGCTGCCTGACCCGGCTCATCGAGCCGACCTCCGGCGGCATATCCATCGACGGCGAGGACGTCCTCGGCATGGACAAGGGGCGCCTGCGCGAACTGCGCCGGCACCGCGCCGCCATGGTCTTCCAGCACTTCGGGCTCCTTCCGCACCGCACCGTGCTCGACAACGTCGCGTACGGCCTGGAGATCCAGGGCGTGGGCCGCGCCGAGCGGCGCGCCAAGGCGGCGGAGGTCGTCGCGAAGGTCGGCCTCGACGGCCTCGAGCAGCGGCGGCCCGGGCAGCTGTCCGGCGGTCAGCAGCAGCGTGTCGGGCTCGCGCGCGCCCTCGCGGTCGATCCCGAAGTGCTGCTGTTCGACGAGCCGTTCAGCGCTCTCGACCCGCTGATCCGCCGGGACATGCAGGAGGAGGTCATCCGGCTCCACCGTGAGGAGGGCCGGACCATGGTCTTCATCACGCACGACCTCAGCGAGGCGCTGCGGCTCGGCGACCGGATCGCGCTGATGCGCGACGGCCGGATCGTGCAGCTGGGCACGCCCGAGGAGATCGTGGGCTCGCCCGCCGACGACTACGTACGCGAGTTCGTCCGGGACGTGCCGCGCGAGCAGGTCATGACGGTGCGCCGCGCGATGCGGCCCGCCGACGCCGACGAGGAGGGCCGCGGCCCGGCCATCGCGCCCGGCGCGACCGTGTCGGAGGCGATCGAGGCGGTCGCCAGGACCGGGTTCGCGGTGCGGGTCATGGACGAGGGGCGCTGCCTGGGCGTCGTGGACCATGCGCGGCTGCTCGGTGTGGTGGCGGGGACGGACGGGTCCTCGGGGGAGGGGTTCTCCGGGGAGGGGTTCTCCGCAGGGGCTGACGTGGCCGGGGCTGACGCTTCGGGTTCGGGTTCGGGTTCGGCCGGGGCCGACGCTTCCGGTTCTGGTTCCGGTTCGGCCGTGGCAGGCGCCGGCGCCGACGCGCCCGCGCCCGTCACGCCGCCGGGCGAGGAGGTCTCCTGATGGCTGCCGCCAGTACCGCCACCGCCCCCGCGGCGGACACCCCGCGCTTCGGCGCGCTCCTGCGCAACCGCGTCCTCGGCAAGCTCCTGCTGCTCGCCGTCGTCGCGGCCGTCCTCGTACCGATCGTGCACGCCAAGTGGGCGAGCGGCAGTTGGCCGCACGCGCTCACCGTCGATCTGACCGGCCCGCTGGGGAAGACCAGTGACTGGATCATCGACAACCGGGACAGCCACCCGCTGTTCCTCTACTTCTTCGGCCACATCAGCAACGCCGTCGTCGTGAGCGTGCGCGGCGTCTACCTGGTGCTCCTCGCGGCCGGCTGGGCCGGCGTCACCGCCGCGGCCGGGCTCATCGCCTGGCGGGTCGCGGGCCTGAAGCTCGCGGCGTCCGCCGTCGCCGCGATCCTCGTGTGCGGCTGGTTCGGCATGTGGGTGCCGACCATGCAGACCCTCGCGCTGATGGTCGTCGCGGTCCTCGCCTCGGTCGTGCTCGGCATGCTCCTGGGACTCGCGGCCGGACTCTCCGACCGTACGTACCGGGCGCTGCGCCCCGTCCTGGACACGATGCAGGTCTTCCCCGCGTACGCGTACCTGCTCCCGGTCGTCCTGGTGTTCGGCATCGGCGTGCCCGCAGCCGTCCTCGCGACCGTCGTCTACGCCGCCCCGCCGATGGCCCGTCTGACGGCGCTCGGCCTGCGCGGCGCCGACGGCGGAGTGATGGAGGCCGTCGCCTCGCTCGGCGCGACCGCGCGTCAGCGGCTCCTGACGGCCCGCCTCCCGCTCGCCCGCAAGCAACTCCTGCTCGGGCTCAACCAGACCATCATGATGGCGCTCTCGATGGCCGTCATCGCGTCGGTGATCGGCGCGGGCGGCCTCGGCGACCGCGTGTATCAGGCGCTGGCCTCCGTGGACGTCGGCGCGGCCCTCGCGGCCGGTATCCCGATCGTGCTGCTCGCCGTGATCCTGGACCGTACGACGGCCGCGGCGGGGGAGCGGCTCGGCGCCGCGGAACCCGACGGCCGCCGCCTGCACGGCGGGTACGGCTGGGTCGTCGCCGGGATTCTCACGGTGGTCGCCGCCCTCGTGGCGCGTCTCGCGGACCGGATCGACTGGCCCGAGACCTGGACCGTGAACATCGCGGACCCGGTCAACAACGCCGTCGACTGGATGACCGACCACCTCTACTCCGGTGTCCCCTACATCGGCGGAACCGCCGACTGGGCCGGGCACTTCACCACCTGGGTCCTCGACCCGCTGCGCGACGGGCTGCAGTGGCTGCCCTGGTGGTCCGTGCTCCTCATCGTCGCCGCGCTGGCCTGGCTGATCGGCACCTGGCGCACCGCCCTGACGGCCGTGCTCGCCATGGCCGCGATCGGTGTCCTCGGTGTGTGGAAGCCGTCGCTCGACACGCTGTCGCAGGTGCTCGCGGCCGTCGCCGTGACGCTCGTCGTCGGCTTCGCGGTCGGGATCGCGGCGGCGCGCAGCGGGCGGCTCGAACGCCTGCTCAGGCCCGTGCTCGACGTCTTCCAGACGATGCCGCAGTTCGTGTACCTGATCCCGGTGGTCGCGCTGTTCGGCGTCGGCCGTGCCCCCGCGGTCGCCGCCGCCGTCGTCTACGCGCTGCCGGCCGTCATCCGCATCACCACGCAGGGACTCCGCCAGGTCGACGCGGCCGCCCTGGAGTCGGCCCGGTCGATGGGCGCGACGAGCGGGCAGCAACTGCGCCAGGTCCAGCTGCCGCTGGCCCGGCCGGCGCTGCTCCTGGCCGTGAACCAGGGTGTCGTCCTCGTCCTCGCCGTCGTGATCATCGGCGGCCTGGTGGGCGGTGGCGCGCTCGGCTACGAGGTCGTGTTCGGCCTCGCCCAGGGCGACCTGGCGACCGGGCTCGTCGGCGGCGCGGCGATCGTGTGCCTCGGTCTCATGCTCGACCGGGTCACCCAGCCGACCGAACGCCGCGCGAAGAAGGGAGCGTGATCGCGATGCGAGCACTTCGATCTTTCCGCCCGGTGCGGGCAGGCAGGACGACCACGTCGCGCCCGGCGCGGGCGCGCAGGACGACCATGGGGCTCGCGGCCGCGGGCACCCTGGTGGTGGCCACCGGCTGCGGTGCCGCCGACATGACCAAGCAGTCCTCCCCGTACGCCAACGCGCAGGGCGCGAAGACGGTGACCCTGTCCGTGCAGTCCTGGGTCGGCGCGCAGGCCAACATCGCCGTGGCCGAGTACCTGCTCAAGCACGAGCTCGGCTACCGCGTCGACACCGTCCAGGTCGACGAGGTCCCCGCATGGGACGCGCTCAGCCAGGGCCGCGTCGACGCGATCATGGAGGACTGGGGCCACCCGGACCAGGAGCAGCGGTACGTCAAGGACAAGAAGACGATCGTGAACGGCGGCGACCTCGGCGTCACCGGACACATCGGCTGGTTCGTCCCGACGTACTTCGCCAAGCAGCACCCGGACGTCACCGACTGGAAGAACCTCAACAAGTACGCGTCCCAGCTGCGCACCGCGGAGAGCGGCGGCAAGGGCCAGCTCCTCGACGGCTCCCCGTCGTACGTCACCAACGACAAGGCGCTGGTCAACAACCTGAAGCTGAAGTACCAGGTCGTGTTCTCCGGTTCCGAGGCGGCTCAGATCACCCAGATCAAGCAGTTCGCCAAGGCCAAGAAGCCGTTCCTGACGTACTGGTACCAGCCGCAGTGGCTGTTCAAGAAGGTGCCGATGACGGAGGTGAAGCTGCCGGCGTACAAGGACGGCTGCGACGCCGACCCGAAGAAGGTGGCCTGCGCCTATCCGAAAACGCCGCTCCAGAAGTACCTCAACGCGGACTTCTCGAAGAACGGCGGCAAGGCGGCGGCCTTCCTGAAGAACTTCAAGTGGACCACCGAGGACCAGAACGAGGTCTCCCTGCTCATCGCCGACAAGAAGCTGTCTCCGGACGAGGCGGCGAAGAAGTGGATCGACGAGCACGAGTCGACGTGGCGGTCCTGGCTGCCCAAGTAGCCGTACGGCTCCTCCCCGCGCGCGTGCCGGGTGCCATTCCTGACGGGGGCACCCGGCACGTCACCACTGCGGTCCGCCCGGCGCGATCCGGCGGCTCACCATGAGCCGGTTCCAGCTGTTGATGGCGGTGATCACGCCGAGGAGATGGGCGAGTTCGTCCTCGCCGAAGTGCTTGGCCGCTGCCTCATATGTCTCGTCCGGCACGAAGCCGTCGGTGAGTACGGTGACGGCCTCGGTGAGTGCGAGCGCGGCCCGCTCGCGCTCGGTGAACTGCTCGGGGGCCTCCGCCCACGCGTTGAGCAGCGCGATCCTCCCCCAAGCCGTCGACTTCGCTCGAGCAGGGGATACCCCAACGGCACTCTCGCCGTCCTTCTCGACGGCGAGGTCCACGTGCATGTCCAGGCAGAACGCGCACTCGTTGATCTGCGACGCCCGGATCATCACCAGCTCGGCGAGAACCGGGTCGCCGAGCCCCTTCTTCGCGGCGGCGCCGAGCGCGATCATCGCGTCGCGCACGCCGGCGTCCAGGTGCGTCGTGCGGGCTGTCACTTGAAGTCGCCGGCGGTGTAGTGCCCGGGAACCATCCGCGTCGACACACCGAACCGGTTCCACGCGTTGATCACCGTGATGGCGGCGATCAGCTGCGTCAGCTCCTTCTCGTCGTACAGCTTCGCCGCCTTCTCGTACGTCTCGTCCGGCACGAACCCGTCCGTGAGCACGGTGATCGCCTCGGTCAGCTCGATCGCCGCGATCTCCCTGGGCGTGTAGAAGTGCTGCGACTCCTCCCACGCGCCGAGCTGAATGATCCGCTCGACGCTCTCGCCCGCGGCGAGCGCGTCCTTGGAGTGCATGTCGAGGCAGAACGCGCAGTGGTTCAGCTGCGAAGCGCGGATCTTGACCAGCTCCAGCGTCACCGGATCGACGCCCTTACGGGCCTCCGCGTCGAGCCGGATCATGGCCTTGTAGACCTCCGGAGCGTGCTTGGCCCAGGCCAGCCGGGGCGCGTGCTCGTGGACGTACTCCTTGGTGGCGGTGTCAGTGTTCTGGCGGGCGCTGTCGGTGGTGTTCTCGTTCGTCGTCATGACATCGACCCTACGAGCGGAGTAGCCCACGGGTATGGTCCATTTCCATGGTGGAATCCTGGGCCACTTCGCCCTCCGGTCAGGCGCTCGGTATCGATCTGCATGTCGAGCCGACCGGCTCCGGCCTGCGCAAAGGCCTCACTGACGCGCTCCGTGACGCCGTACGCGGCGGACGCCTCGCCCCCGGTGTCCGCCTCCCCTCGTCCCGCACACTCGCCGCCGATCTGGGCATCGCCCGCAACACGGTCGCCGACGCCTACGCCGACCTCGTCGCCGAGGGCTGGCTCACCGCGCGCCAGGGCTCGGGGACCCGCGTCGCGGAGCGACCGGTCGAGGCGCCCCGGCCGGCCTCGACCCGCGGGCGGCGCGCCCCGTCCGGACTCCGCCACGACCTGCACCCCGGCACCCCCGACCTCTCCTCGTTCCCCCGAGCCGAATGGCTCAAGGCCTCGCGCCGCGCCCTCAACGCCGCCCCGAACGACGCCCTCGGCTACGGCGATGCCCGCGGCCGCATCGAACTGCGCACCGCACTCGCCGGCTACCTCGCCCGCGCCCGCGGCGTCCACGCCGACCCGGACCGCATCGTCATCTGCTCCGGCTTCGTCCACGGCCTGATGCTGCTCGGCGAGGTGCTGCGCAACAGGGGCGTGCGCGACGTCGCCGTGGAGTCGTACGGGCTCGACATCCACTGGGACGTCCTGACACGGTCGGGCCTGCGCACCCACCCTCTTCCCCTCGATCAACTCGGCACCCGCACCGACGAGTTGGCGACCGGCGAACCGGATGTGGGCGCCGCCCTTTTGACCCCCGCCCACCAGTTCCCGATGGGCGGGGCCCTGCACCCCGACCGCCGCGCCGCCGTCGTCGACTGGGCCCGCCGCACCGGTGGACTGATCCTGGAGGACGACTACGACGGCGAGTTCCGCTACGACCGCCAGCCCGTCGGCGCCCTCCAGGGCCTCGACCCCGACCGCGTCGTCTACTTCGGCACGGCCAGCAAATCCCTCGCACCCGGCCTGCGCCTCGGCTGGCTGGTGCTGCCGCCCTCCATCATCGGAGAGGTGATCGAGGCGAAGGGCGTCGCCGACTGGTCGTGCGGCGTCCTCGACCAGCTGACCCTCGCGGAGTTCATCGACTCGGGCGCCTACGACCGTCATGTCCGCGGGGCCCGCCTGCGCTACCGGCGCCGCCGCGACCAGCTGGTTGCCGCCCTCGCCGAACGCGCCCCCGACGTCCGTGCCACCGGAATCGCCGCCGGTCTGCACGCCGTCCTCCAACTCCCGCCCGGCACCGAACAGTCCGTGGTCCGCGCCGCCGCCTGGCAACGCCTCGGAGTCTCCGGCCTCTCCAGCTTCCGCCATGACGCGGCCACCACCGAACCACCTCTGGACGCCCTGGTGGTCGGCTACGGAACCCCACCGGACCACGCCTGGGCAAGCGCGCTGGAGGCCTTGTGCCGGGCGCTGCCATAGGCGACCGGCATCGGGCGGTCGGTGTCTCGGGTCGGTCGGCCCGGGTTCGGGTCAGACCCGGGCCGGTGCGGACGCGTCCTCCACCGGCGCCTCCCCGAAGCGCGCCAGCGCCAACGCCCCCGCCACGGCCACCACGAACCCGAGAACCGCCAGCCAGCCCAGCCCTTCGCGCGTGCGATCCCCGAGCCAGATCACCCCGATCAGCGCCGGCCCCACCGTCTCGCCCACGACCATCCCCGCGGTGGCCGTGGTCACCGACCCCTTCTGCAACGCCGAGGTCAGCAGCAGGAACGCCGCACCCCCACCGAGCAGCAGTGCGTACGTCGCCGGATTGCTCAGCAGCGCGCCGGGCGACACGTCGTCGATGAGCCGTACCGACACCTCCACCACCCCGAACCCGAACCCCGAGCCGAGCCCCAGCGCGAGCGCCCGGCCCCGCCCCGGCAGCCGCCCGGCCACCGCCCCGATCAACAGCACCCCGAGCGCCGTCCCCAGCATCGCGTACCGCAACGCGTCCGAACCGGCCTCCTCCCCCTCCGTCCCCGACGCCAGCCCCAACATGGCGAGCCCCGCCACCACCACCCCGACGGCGCCCCACTCGACGCCGCTCAGTCGTGCGTCCAGCAGCCGCGTGGAGACCACCGCCGTCACCGCCAGACTCGCGGCGAGCGCCGCCCCGACGGCGTAGATCGGAATCGACCGCAGCGCCACGACCTGCAGCACGAACCCGAGCAGGTCGAGCCCCAAGCCGGCGACATAGCGCCACTGCCGCAGCGCCCGCAGCAACAGCGCGGCGTCGACACCGGACCCCGACCCCGGCTCCGCGGCCCGCGCGGCCATCGCCTGCAACACGGAAGCCGTACCGAAACAGACCGCCGCCCCGAGCGCGCAAAGCATTCCAAGAAGCACAAAGCGACTGTAGAGGGTGTGCCTGGGCCGACCGGCCCGCGAGCGGCTCCTCGTCCGGGGGTGCCCCCATGAGCGGCTCCCTCTCCGGTGGTGTCCGGGTGAGCGGCTCCCTCTCGGGTGGTGCCCCCCGCGAGTGGGCGGACCACGAGTCGGCCGTCGGCGCGCCGAAGGCGCACCGCCGTCAGACCGTCAGACCGCCAGAACGCTAGACCGTCAGACCGCCAGGACCGCGCGGAGCTGGTCGAGCCCCCAGTCCAGGTCCTCCTTACTGATCATCAGAGGGGGAGCGATCCGGATCGTGCTGCCGTGGGTGTCCTTGGCCAGGACACCCCTGGCCATCAACTTCTCCGAGATCTCCCTTCCCGTCCCGTACGACGGGTCGATGTCGACCCCCGCCCACAGCCCGCGTCCCCGCACCTGCGTCACCTTGCCCGTGCCCGTCAGCAGCCCGAGCTCCGCATGGAGATGCTCGCCCAGCTCAGCCGCCCGCTGCTGGAACTCCCCGGTGCGCAGCATCGCGATGACCTCGAGCGCTACCGCGCAGGCCAGCGGATTCCCGCCGAACGTCGACCCGTGCTCACCCGGCTTGAACACCCCGAGCACCTCGCTGCTGGACGCCACCGCCGACACCGGCACGACCCCACCGCCGAGCGCCTTGCCCAGCACGTACATGTCGGGCACCACGCCCTCGTGCTCACAGGCGAACGTCCGCCCGGTCCGGCCGAGCCCGGACTGGATCTCGTCCGCGATGAACAACACGTTCCGCTCGCGGGTCAACTCCCTTACCGCGGGCAGATATCCGGCCGGTGGCACGAGGACACCGGCCTCGCCCTGGATCGGTTCGAGCAGCACCGCGACGGTGTTCTTCTCGGTGACAGCGCTGCGCAGTGCCGTCAGATCGCCGTACGGCACGATCTCGAAGCCCGGCGTGTAGGGACCGAAGTCCGCGCGCGCCTCCTGGTCCGTGGAGAAGCTGACGATGGTCGTCGTGCGCCCGTGGAAGTTGTTGCCCGCCACGACGATCTTCGCTCTGCCGTCGAGCACCCCCTTGACCTGGTACCCCCACTTTCTCGCCGTCTTCAAGGCGGTCTCGATCGCCTCCGCCCCTGTGTTCATCGGCAGCACCATGTCCATGCCGCACAGCTCCGCGAGCTGGGTGCAGAACTCGGCGAACCGGTCGTGATAGAAGGCGCGGGACGTCAGCGTCACCCGCTCCAGCTGCGCCTTGGCGGCCTCGATGAGCCGCTGGTTCCGATGGCCGAAGTTGAGGGCCGAGTAGCCGGCGAGCAGGTCGAGGTACCGGCGCCCTTCGACATCCGTCATCCACGCGCCCTCCGCCGTGGCGACCACGACGGGAAGCGGATGGTAGTTGTGCGCGCTGTGCGCTTCGGACGCGGTGATGAGGGCTTCCGTTGCGGCATTCGGAGGAGTCACAGCAGTCACGGGATCTCCGTTCTTACAGCTCTGATGGCGCGAAGATGTGGGCTTGTGACCCCTTCCTACCGTCGCTCGCATCGTGGACCGGGAAACCTCGCCCTGCGGCGCGCCCGGTAGTGTGGCCCGCAGGGCCGTGACTGGCGCGCTGGGATGGGACCGACCATCAGGGAGCGGCCTGTGAACTGTGTGCCGTGCGCCTGGGCCGACCCGTGAACCTCCCGCTCTCGACCTCGCTCGAGCAGGGGAGGTCCCATCCGTCCGGAGGTCCGTCATGTCAGAGCCCACCCTCTCCACCGAATCCGTAGCGTTCCGTAGCGCCCTCGATGTGATCCGGGCTGTCGAGCCCCGCGTGGCCGACGCCATCGGCCAGGAGATCGCCGACCAGCGCGAGATGCTCAAGCTGATCGCCAGCGAGAACTACGCGTCCCCGGCCACCCTCCTCGCGATGGGCAACTGGTTCAGCGACAAGTACGCCGAGGGCACCGTCGGCCGCCGCTTCTACGCCGGCTGCCGCAACGTCGACACCGTCGAGGCCCTCGCCGCCGAACACGCCCGCGAGCTCTTCGGTGCCCGCCATGCCTATGTCCAGCCGCACTCCGGCATCGACGCCAACCTCGTCGCCTTCTGGGCCGTCCTCGCCCAGCGCGTCGAGGCGCCCGCCCTGGAGCTGGCCGGCGTCCGCAACGTGAACGACCTCTCCGACGCCGACTGGGCCGAGCTCCGTCAGGCCTTCGGCAACCAGCGCATGCTCGGCATGTCCCTGGACGCCGGCGGCCACCTCACCCACGGCTTCCGCCCGAACATCTCCGGCAAGATGTTCGACCAGCGCAGCTACGGCACCGACCCGCAGACCGGCCTCGTCGACTACGAAGCCCTGCGTGCCACCGCCCGCGACTTCAAGCCGCTGATCATCGTCGCCGGCTACTCCGCTTACCCCCGCCTGGTGAACTTCCGCATCATGCGCGAGATCGCCGACGAGGTCGGGGCGACCCTCATGGTCGACATGGCGCACTTCGCGGGCCTGGTCGCCGGCAAGGTCCTCACCGGCGACTTCGACCCGGTGCCGCACGCGCAGATCGTCACCACCACGACGCACAAGTCGCTACGCGGCCCGCGCGGCGGCATGGTGCTCTGCGACGACTCGCTCGCCGACCAGGTCGACCGCGGCTGCCCGATGGTCCTCGGCGGCCCGCTGCCGCACGTCATGGCCGCCAAGGCCGTCGCCCTGGCCGAGGCCCGCCGTCCCGAGTTCCGCGAGTACGCCCAGTCGGTCGTTGACAACGCCCGTGCCCTCGCCGAGGGCCTGACCCGCCGTGGCGCCACCCTCGTCACGGGCGGCACGGACAACCACCTCAACCTGATCGATGTCGCCACCTCCTACGAGCTCACCGGCCGCCAGGCCGAGAACGCGCTCCTCGACTCCGGCATCGTCACCAACCGCAACTCCATCCCCTCCGACCCGAACGGCGCCTGGTACACGTCCGGCATCCGCATCGGAACCCCTGCCCTGACCACCCGTGGCCTGGGCACCGCGGAGATGGACGAGGTCGCGGGCCTCATCGACCGCGTGCTCACCGCCGCCGAAGCGGGCACCACCAGCAAGGGCGCGCCCTCCAAGGCGCAGCACGTCCTGGACGAGAAGATCGCCGACGAGGTCTCCACGCGAGCGTCCGACCTGCTGAGCGGCTTCCCGCTCTACCCGGAGGTCGACCTCACCTGATCGCTTGACCGGCCCGTCACCAGCCGCACCGACGGGCCGGTCAGTGCGTTCCCCCAGTTGTGGGAGCTGGAGAGCGATCCTCAGGAATCGATCAGCTGCTGCCGTGGTCCCGCGTCGGGCGGGGTCCCGCCTGTCCCGCGACGACCCGGCAGCCTGTCGGCCAGGGGTCGCAGCACCAGAGCCAGCGCGGCGCCCGCCGCCAGCCCCGGTATCGCCCACCACCAGTCCACCCCGTCTTCGCCCCCGGCTGCCGAGGCCCGCGCGCTTTCGGAAGGCCCGGCATCGCGACCGTCGGCGGCCGGAGCCGGAGCTCCGCCGAGCGCTTCCTTGGACCGGTCGGGCGACTGCCAGGGCACCGGGAAGATCGGGCTCCCGCCCTTTTCGGACCGCGCGCCCATGACCCCGAGGTCCTTCAGCAGCGCGCGCAGCTCCGCCGGCTTTCGCGCTTTGTGCCAGTACCCGTTGTAGGAGTCCGGCACGTGCGTCGCTGTGTGTATCCAGACGTCCTTCGTGCCCGGCGAGTCCGGATAGACCCGGTCGACCCGCCACGGCAGCACGTCGTGCACCAGCCATGTGACATTGAGCTGACGCCCCGCGCCTATGCCCAAGCCGGGCGGCTCCTCCCGGCGCCCCTGGTCCGGCTCGCCCAGGAGACTCTCCAGCGGCCCGTACTTCTTGTCACTGAAGTAGAGCGACGCGCTCTGGCCACTCTCGGGCGACACCACCAGAACGCTCGTCGGTCCGCCGGCCGACGCCCCTGACGCGGTCAGCAGCATCGTGGCGAGTGCCGCCGTCAGTGCCACCGCCAGGGCGGCCGCCCTTCGTACTGTTCGCATCCGTTCCCCCCGCTGCTCCCGGCACGGCCCGCCCGTGTCGATTCACTTCTGGTACACCGCTCGACCCGACCGGGTTCCCAACTTCGGTGTGCGAGTTTTCGGTTGTGTGCGTTTACGGGGCCAGCCCGCTGACATCAGCGGACGGCGTCCGGCCTCCGTACCGACCGTGCGATCTCCATCGCCCGCTCCCGCGAATCGACTCCCTCCAGGCGGAGCGTCATCTCCTGTCGGCGGGTCCACAGAAGCGTCGGGCCCGCGGTGCGTTCCGAACGGGTCCACCGGTCGCCGTCGCCGTCGAGCATCCAGAAACTGAGCAGATGCGGCTGGGCGAACCACAGCCCCGTATCCCGGCCGAGGCCGACCCAGCGCGGCTGCATGCGCACCGATTTCGTGTACCCGAGATCGAGCCGCGCCGGGTACTCGTCGAGTCGGATCGTGTGCCCGTCCTCGCGCCAGCACAGTGTGATCAAGAAGCGCGCCTTCGGTTCCCGTGTCACCGTCACGGCGTCCGGCATTCCCAGCTCGCCCGGCACCAGCGGTTCGAATCCGGCGTCTCGTCGGGCCTCGCCCAGCGAGAGCGACGTGCCGCACCCAGGGACGTGCGCACCGGACGACGGTAGAGCCGAAGGGTCGTACCGGACCTCGACTCCGCCGAAGCCGAACCACTCGGCGACCGCGGCCCGCACCGGAGGCGTGAGCACGAGCACGGTCAGCACTCCGCACAGGCCCGCCGTGAGCATCCGCCACCGCTTCCGTATCCAGCGGCGCGCCCGGCGCATCCGGGCAGGGCCCGCCGTCGGCTCGGCCACCGGCGCCGGAACGGACTCGGCGAGTATCTGTGCCAGCACCCGCTCGGCCATCGACTCACCGCCGGGGCCCAGACCGTCCAGGGACCTGCCCAGCGCCCGCAGCTCATCCGGCAGCCCACGGTCCGCGCGGGGCTCGCGCTTCTTGCCGGGGAGCCGGCTCCCGTCGCCCTCGTGACGCGGTTCACTCATGCTCGTCACCTCCCTCCCGCGGGTCCAGCTCCGCCGGAAGAATCCGCTTCAGTTTCCGCAGCGCGCGATTGAGCCTCGACTTCACGGTGCCGCGCGGCCAGCCGAGCGCCTCGGCCGTCTCCGCCTCGTCCATCTCGAGCAGATACCGGTACGTGACGACCAGCCGATGCTCCTCGCTCAGTTCCTCGAGCGCGGCGAGCAACGCCGTCCGCCGCTCGTCGTGAACGGCCGCGACCGCCGGATCCGTGGTCTCGGGTATCAGCGGCTCGGCTTCTCTCAACGTCGCTTCCCGCCCCACGACCGAACGCTGTCGCACCGCCGAGCGCACTGTGTTCCTCGTCTCATTGGCGACGATCGCGAGCAGCCACGGCTTGAACGACGAGTCGTCCCGAAACTGTCCCAGGGCGCAGTACGCCTTGAAAAAGGCCTGCTGCACCACGTCCTCCGCGTCCGCTCCTGCCCCGAGGGCCCGGGCCGCGCGCAGCGCCAGCCCGGTGAAGGCGCGCACCAACACCGCGTACGCCTCCACATCTCCGGCGCGCACGCGAGCGATCACCGCACGCTCGTCGTCGACGACGCGGCCCCCCTCCAGGACCTCCCCCTGTGTCCTCACATCGTTGATACACCGCACCCCTCGCATCGGTTCCCACCCGTCGCACAGGTATTTCCGAACGCGTTCCGCAAGGCAGGTCCGAAGGGATACCGAAGCCAGGTCCCGAAGCCAGATTCCGTGGCCGGGTCCCGGCGACACGCCGGGCGGGGTGGGCGACAGCGCTCCGTGCACGGTTTCAGCACTTGTCGTGCACCCGTCGCCCACCTGTTTCCAACTAATGAGGGACACCTGAGAGAATGAGAAGCATGGCCTCTGATCGTCCCCGCGTGCTCTCCGGAATCCAGCCCACCGCAGGCTCGTTCCACCTCGGCAACTACCTCGGCGCGGTCCGCCAGTGGGTGGCGCTGCAGGAGTCTCACGACGCGTTCTACATGGTTGTGGACCTGCACGCGATCACCGTGCCGCAGGACCCCAAGGAGCTCCGGGCCAACACCCGGCTCGCCGCCGCGCAGCTCCTCGCCGCCGGCCTGGACCCGGACCGCTGCACGCTGTTCGTGCAGAGCCAGGTCCCCGAGCACGCACAGCTCGGCTGGGTCATGAACTGCCTGACGGGCTTCGGCGAGGCCTCCCGCATGACGCAGTTCAAGGACAAGTCCGCCAAGCAGGGCGCCGACCGCGCGACCGTCGGCCTCTTCACGTATCCGATCCTCCAGGTCGCGGACATCCTGCTCTACCAGGCCGACCAGGTGCCCGTGGGAGAGGACCAGCGCCAGCACATCGAGCTGACGCGCGACCTCGCCGAGCGCTTCAACGGCCGCTTCGGCGAGATCTTCACGGTCCCGGCGCCGTACATCCTCAAGGAAACGGCGAAGATCTACGACCTCCAGGACCCGTCGATCAAGATGAGCAAGTCGGCGTCGACGCCGAAGGGGCTCGTCAACCTCCTCGACGAGCCGAAGATCACCGCCAAGAAGGTCAAGAGCGCGGTCACCGACACCGACACCGTGATCAGGTTCGATCCGGCGAACAAGCCGGGCGTCAGCAACCTCCTCGCCATCTACTCCACCCTCACCGGCACAGGTATCCCGGAACTGGAGCAGAACTATGAGGGCAAGATGTACGGTGCGCTCAAGACGGACCTGGCAGAGGTCATGGTGGACTTCGTGACACCGTTCCGGACCCGTACCCAGGAGTACCTGGACGACCCGGAGACGCTCGACTCGATCCTGGCCAAGGGCGCGGAGAAGGCGCGTGCTGTCGCCGCCGAAACCCTCGCCCAGGCCTACGACAAGATCGGACTGCTGCCCGCGAAGCACTGAGCCCCAGTCCGGCCTTACCGCCACCCGCCCACCACACGACGACAGGAGTACGACGTGGGGACCGTAACGATCGGCGTTTCGATCGCGGTTCCGGAGCCACACGGCAGCCAGCTCCAGGAGCGGCGCGCGGGCTTCGGTGACCCCGCTGCGCACGGCATCCCCACGCACGTCACTCTGCTCCCGCCGACCGAGGTGGAGGACAGGTCGCTGCCTTCGGTCGAGGCCCATCTGGAGGCGGTCGCCGCCGCGGGCCGGAACTTCGCGATGCGGCTCGCGGGGACGGGAACCTTCCGTCCGCTGTCTCCCGTTGTGTTCGTACAGGTCGTCGAGGGCGCCGAGGCCTGTACGTGGCTGCAGAAGCAGGTCCGTGACGCGTCCGGTCCGGTCGCGCGCGAGCTGCAGTTTCCCTATCACCCGCACGTCACGGTGGCGCACGGCATCGCGGAGGAAGCGATGGACCGGGCGTACGCGGAGCTCGCCGGGTACGAGGCGGCCTGGCCGTGCACCGGGTTCGCGTTGTACGAGCAGGGCGCCGACGGTATCTGGCGCAAGTTGCGCGAGTTCCCCTTCGGCGGTCCGGCGGTTCCCGCTCAGGGCCCCGACCGCTCGAAGCGGGGCCGACAGCCGGCTCGCTGACGCGAAGCGAGTCGGCCGGTCGCTGTGCGACGCGGCCTACATCGGCAGGCGCCGGAACATCGGACGCGGGACATGCCGCAGCGCCGACATCACCACGCGCAGGGCGCCCGGTACCCACACGGTCTCCGACCGGCGCCTGAGTCCCGTCTCGATGGCCTGTGCCACCGCCTCCGGGGTGGTGGCCATGGGTGCCTCCGCCATGCCCGCCGTCATCTTTGACCGTACGAAGCCGGGGCGCACGACCATCACATGCACGCCGGTGCCGTGCAGCGCGTCGCCGAGGCCCTGCGCGAAGGCGTCCAGGCCGGCCTTGCTCGACCCGTAGATGAAGTTGGACCGGCGGGCCCGCTCACCCGCGACCGACGAGAGCACCACCAGCGAGCCGTGGCCCTGGGACTGCAGGGCACGGGCGCAGATGAGGCCCGCCGATACCGCGCCGGTGTAGTTGGTCTGCGCGACGCGCACCGCTGCCAGCGGCTCGTCCTCGTCGCGGGCCTGGTCGCCGAGGATCCCGAACGCCAGCAGCACCATGTCGATGTCGCCCTCGGCGAACACCTTGCCCAGCGTCACCTCGTGCGCCTCGGAGTCGAGCGCGTCGAACGCGACGGTACGGGCGTCGGCGCCCATGTCGCGGAGTTCGGCGGCCGCACGGTCGAGGGCGGGGGACGGGCGGCCGGCCAGCCACACCGTTCGGGTCCGCCGGGCCACGAGACGTCGAGCGGTGGCGAGCGCGATCTCGGAGGTGCCGCCGAGGACGAGCAAGGACTGGGGGGTGCCGAAGGCGTCCTTCATGAGAACCAAACTCCAAATGGGCGGGACCGAAATCGGTGGGGGCGGGATGGGAACCCGGACGGCCCGAGCGGTGTACCAAAAGTGAATCGGTACGGAGGGGCCGTGCCGGGTGGGGGGATACGACGTGCGGGCGATGTGGGGGAGTGGGACTGCCGGTGAGTGCGAGAGCCCCGGTCACGGCACTCGTTCCCATTCCGGTCAGAGTCCGAGGCGCCGGGACAGATCCGAGCGGAACACGCCTCGCGGGTCCAACTGGGCCCGCAGGGCGCGGAATTCATCGAGACGGGGATACATCGTCGAGAGCAGTTCGGGCCTCAGCCGTGAGTCCTTGGCAAGGTAGATGCGCCCGTCCGCCGCGGCCACCTCCTCGTCGAGTTCGTCGAGGAACGCCCCGAGTCCTGGCAGGTTCGCGGGAATGTCGAGTGCCAGCGTCCAGCCCGGCATGGGAAAGGACAGCCAGCCGGGATCCGCGTCGCCGAAGCGCTTGAGGACCGCAAGAAAGGAGGGGCACCGGCGCTCGGAGATGCGCTGCACGATGCGGCGAAGCGCTTCCTCCTGGCCATAGCCGACGACGAATTGGTACTGGACGAATCCACTGCGCCCGTAGACGCGATTCCAGTGCGGTACGCCGTCGAGGGGGTGGAAGAAGGAGGAGAGCTTCTGGATCTCGCCGACGCGCGACATGGGGGTCTTGCGGTACCAGAGCTCGTTGAAGAGGCCCACAGTTCTGCGACCCAGGAGCCCTTCTGGCACGAATGCGGGGGCGGCCGGAAGCTGCCTGGGGCGGAACGTCAGCGGCGCCCTGCGCGCCCGTGCGGGAACGGCGTCCAGCGGAGCGTGATCACCGCGGGTCAGTACCGAGCGGCCCATCGAGGCTCCGCGGGCCAGAAGATCGATCCAGGCGACCGAGTAGCGGTAGAGGTGATCGGTCTCGGTGAGGCGGGCCATCAAGTCGTCAAGGTCAACGGCACGTTCGGTGTCGACCGACATGAACGAGGTTTCGACAGGGAGGAGTTGGATGGTGGCAGTGAGGATGATCCCGGTGAGTCCCATACCGCCGGCCGTCGCGGCGAACAGCTCGCTGCCGCGCTCGACGATCCGCACTTCGCCGTCGGCCGTGAGCAGTTCCAGGGCGAGCACGTGGCGGGAGAACGATCCCGAGCCGTGGTGGTTCTTGCCGTGGATATCGGCGCCGATCGCGCCGCCCACCGTGACGTAGCGGGTGCCGGGGGTCACGGGGACGAACCAGCCCAGAGGGAGGAGGACTTCCATCAGGCGGTGCAGTGAGACGCCCGCGTCGCACAGCACGGTCCCGCCGGACGCGTCGATCGCGTGGATGCGGTCCAGGGCGGTCATGTCCAGGACGCTGCCGCCGGCGTTCTGTGCCGCGTCTCCGTAAGCCCGGCCCAGGCCGCGGGCGATGTTGCCCCGGTGGCCCGGCGTCCCGCACGCGCGGACCACGGCTGCCGCCTCCGCATAGGAGCGGGGGCGCACGATGCGGGCGGCGGTGGGGGCGGTGCGGCCCCAGCCGGTCATGGGGACGGTGTCGAGGATGCCGCCGGAGGGGCGGTCGTGAACGGAGTCGGGGGACGGCGACGTGGTGGGGGGAGTGCCGGGGGCCGGGACGGCCGGCGAGATGAGCGCGGGTGTGGGCGCAGAGGCGGGCGCAGTTGTGGACGGCGCGGCAGGGGCGGCCGGGCCGGAGGGCGTGACGCCGGGGGCGACGGCGGGTGTGCGGGCGGTGGGGGGTGCGGGATCGGCGGCCATGACCGCGACCGTATCGCCCAGAGATAGGGCCTTCGCCCCAAACAAACCCAGCCCTCACCGAAATGGGTGATTGAATGGGTGTCACCCCAAATTGTCTGAGTTATGCGGGTTTTGGCCCGCAGAGTGAGCCACATGGACGATTTGGACCGCCGATTGCTGTCGGCATTGCGCGACTGCGGAACGGACCGGCGCGTGGCAGCGGCCGCGCGCGCACTGTCCTGGAGTGGGGAGCACGGGGCGCTCTGGCTCGGCGCGGGGCTGTTGGGGGCGGCGGTCGACCGGGAGCGGCGAGGGGCGTGGCTGCGCGGTACGGCCCTGACCGCCGCGGCGCACGTGGCCAGTATGGGGATCAAGCGGGTCGTCCGGCGGCCGCGGCCGGGGGCGGAGAGCGGCGTAGAGCCGCTCGTGCGGACGGCGGGGCGGCATTCCTTCCCCAGTTCGCACGCGGCTTCGGCGGCCGCTGCGGCGGTCGCGTACGGGACGTTGCGGCCGGCGGGGGCGCGCCTCGTCCCGCCGTTGGCGGCGGCGATGTGCGTTTCGCGCATGGTCGTCGGGGTGCACTACCCGTCGGACGTGGCGGCGGGGGTGGCGCTGGGCGCGGTCGCCGCGCGGCTCGGGGCTCGGTGGGTGGCCGGGGGTGCCGGGCGATGACGGAACGGACTGAGCGAGGGGAAGGGGTGGGGAAAGCGATGGACGCGGAGGGAGCGGGAGACGGGACGCCGTTGGTGCATGCGTCTGCCCAAGGGCGGCGGGGGGCGGCCGCGGCGCTGTTGGACCGACCGCAACGGAAATCGGTGCCGGGGCCGCGCGCGGCGACGTCGGTCGGGTTACCGGCCGGGCTGTTGAAGACGGCGAGACCGCGACAGTGGGTGAAGAACGTGCTGGTCGTGGCCGCACCCGCGGCGGCCGGCGAGCTGTTCTCGTGGCACGCGGTGGCTCAACTGACCCTGGTCTTCGTGCTGTTCACGGCGGCCGCTTCCGCCGTGTATTTGATCAACGACGCGCGGGACGCCGAGGCGGACCGGGCGCACCCGGTCAAGCGGAACAGGCCCGTTGCCGCGGGCCACGTTCCGGTGGCGGTGGCCTATGCGGTCGGGGGTGGGCTCGCGGTACTCGCGCCGCTGGTGGCCGCGACCTTGTGCAACCCGATGACGGCGGCGCTGTTGACCGCCTACGTCGGGATGCAACTGGCTTACTGCATCAGCCTCAAGCACGTTCTCGTCGTCGATCTTGTCGTGGTGGCCACCGGGTTTCTGATGCGGGCCATGATCGGCGGGCTTGCGCTGGGGATTCCACTGTCGCGGTGGTTCTTGATCACGACGGGGTTCGGTGCGCTGTTCATGGTGTCGGCCAAGCGGTACTCCGAGGCCGTACAGATGGCCGGAAAGGCGGGGGCGACGCGGGCGTTGCTGTCGGAGTACACGACCGGCTATCTGCGGTTCGTCTGGCAGCTTGCCGCAGGGGTGGCCGTTCTCTCCTATTGCCTGTGGGCAATGGAAGAAGGCGGGGTGGCGAGAACCAGTCTGCTGCCGTGGAGACAGCTGTCGATGGTGGCCTTCATCCTCGCCGTCCTGCGCTATGCGGTCTTCGCCGACCGTGGCACGGCGGGCGAGCCGGAGGACGTCGTTCTGCGGGACAGAGCGATGGCCCTGATCGGCCTGGCGTGGGTGGCGATGTACGGGCTCGCGGTCGCCAACTGGTGAACGTGGGAGGTGAGGGCGTGTCGGGTCAGTACGTGCCGGGTCAGGGGGTGCTGGGGGAAGGCCCGGCCGCGGAGGGCGCGTCCCGTGGGGGCGTGGGGGTGTGGAGGTCATGGTGGGTTCGGGGGTGGTGGTGGATGAAGGGTCTTGGGCCCGAACTGGTGGGGTTCGCGCTTGTGGGGAGCTGCGCGTACGTCGTCGACCTGGGGCTCTTCGTGTGGCTGCGGGGGCCGGCGGGCTGGGATCCGATCGCCGCCAAGTCGCTGGCGTTCCTGGCTGGTTGCACGGTCGCGTACGGGGGAAACACGCTCGGTACCTACCGGCGTACAGCGGTCGAGGTGTCACGGCTGCGGCAGTACGGGGTGTTCTTCGCGGTCAATGTGGCGGGGGTGGTGGTGCAGCTGTTGTGCATCGCTGTGTCGCACTACGGGTTCGGGCTCACGTCGCAGCGCGCGGACACGGTGTCCGGGGCGGGGGTGGGCATGATGCTGGCCACGGTTCTGAGGTTCTGGGGTACGCGGACCCTTGTCTTCCGGGCGGCGGTTCCGGCGAGACGTGCGAGAACGGTCAGGGAGGGCAGGCTCGGATCATGGACTGGCTGAAGAGACTCCCCGGCGTCGGGCCGATCGTCGAACGGCTCATGCGTACGCACGCGTGGTGCGCCTACGAGCGGCTCGATCAGGTGCACTGGACGCGGCTCGCGGCGGCGATGACGTTCATCAGCTTCCTTGCACTGTTCCCGCTGCTGACTGTGGCCGCGGCGATCGCGGCCGGCACGCTCAGCGAGGAGCGGCAGAAGACGCTCCAGGACAAGATCGCGGAGCAGGTGCCCGGCATCTCCGACCAGCTGGACCTGGGCGCGCTCGTCGCGAACGCGGCAACGGTGGGTCTGGTGGCGGGGGCGTTGCTGCTCCTCACCGGCATCGGATGGGTCGGCTCGATAAGAGAGTGTCTGCGCGCCGTCTGGGAGTTGGAGGACCCGGAGGAGAACCCGGTCATGCGCAAGGTCACGGACACCGGGGTCCTGGTGGGGTTGGGAGGGGCCGGACTTGTCTCGTTGGCGGCGTCGATGCTCGCCTCGAGCGCGGTGGGGTGGACGGCGGACGAGCTCGGCATCTCCCATGACGGATGGGGCGGCGCACTGCTCAGGGCGGTGGCGTTCGCGATCGCCGTGCTCGCTGACTTCCTGCTGCTGCTCTATGTGCTGACGCTGCTGCCGGGGGTTCACCCGCATCGGCGGGAGCTGCTGACGGCGGCGCTCATGGGGGCGGCAGGGTTCGAGCTGCTGAAGCTGTTGCTGGGCAGCTATATGAAGGAGGTGGCGTCGAAGAGCATGTACGGGGCGTTCGGGACGCCGGTGGCCCTGATGCTGTGGATCAACTTCACGGCGAAGCTGCTGTTGTTCTGCGCGGCCTGGACGGCCACGCGGGGGAAGCCCGACTCGGAGGTGCCGGACGAGGCCGAGCCGGGGGCGGAGCCGCCGGGGATGGCGCGGGCCGGCGCCGCCTGAGACAGACGGCGCCGGTGCACTGGAGCCGGACAGGGGTGGCACCTCGGACAGCGGTGGTACGCCCAAGTGGTGGTGGCACCCCCCGGAGAGCGGTGGCACTCCTGGACGGGTCCCGTCAGCGTCGGGGGAGGCGGCGTACCAGTCCGGGCAGAGGCCAGCGGCGGTTGACGAGGTAGGCGGCCGCGGCCAGGAGGACGAGGGCGCCGCCCGTGATGGCCAGGGCGACGCCGATGCCGCTGGAGCCGTTGTGGACGGAGGCGTGGGCGGCCGACGCCTTGTCGTGTGCGGCAGCTCCGTTGTCGCCCTTCGGGCTGGCGGAGGAGCCGTCGGGGCCGCCGGTGTCAGCGCTCTTGGGCGGGACGAGTTGTCCCACCGGGGTGACCTTGCCGTCGGCCTGGAAACCCCAGTCGAGGAGTCGGGCCGTCTCCTGGTAGACCGCCTGGTTCTCGCCGGAGTCGGGGTTCATGACGGTGACGAGGAGGACCTTGCCGTTGCGTTCGGCGACGCCGGTGAAGGTGGCGCCGGCGTTGGTGGTGTTGCCGTTCTTGACCCCGGCGATGCCCTTGTAGGGGTCGAGGCCCATGTCGCCGGTGATGAGCCGGTTGGTGTTCTGGATCTCGAAGGAGCTGGTGGTCTTGCCCTTCTTCTGGGACTCGGGGAACTTCGCGGTCGCCGTCGCGCAGTACTCGCGGAAGTCCTTCTTCTGCAGGCCCGAGCGGGCGAAGAGAGTGAGGTCGTAGGCGGAGGAGACCTGGCCGGGGAAGTCGTAGCCGTCGGGGCTGACCACGTGGGTGTCGAGGGCCTGGAGCTCGTCGGCGTGGGACTGCATGTCCTTGACGGTCCGCGGGACACCGCCGTTGAGGGCGGACAGGACGTGGACCGCGTCGTTGCCGGAGCGGAGGAACACGCCGAGCCACAGGTCGTGGACGGTGTAGGTGAAGCCCTCCTTGACGCCGACCATGCTGGAGCCCTCGCCGATGCCGGCCAGGTCGGAGGGAACGACCTTGTGCGTCTGCGTCTTGGGGAACTTGGGGAGGACCGTGTCGGCGAAGAGCATCTTGAGGGTGCTGGCGGGGGGCAGGCGCCAGTGCGCGTTGTGCGAGGCGAGTACCTGGCCCGACTCGGCGTCCGTGACGATCCAGGAGCGTGCGCTCAGGTCCTTGGGCAGGACGGGGGCGCCGTTCGCCAGGTTCACCTGTGTGCCCGGCTTGCCCAGCTGCGCGCCGCCCACGGTCGACATCGAGGCCGGCGGCTTCGCCTTGCCTTTGGAGGACCCCGGCTTGTCGTCGGCCAGCGCGGGTGAGGCGCAGCAGACCGAGAGGAGAGTGGCGGAGGCGGCCACCGTGGCGGCGACGGCGGACCATCGCCCGGCACGCCGAGGACCGGAACGCTTCAGACCGGAACGATTGAAAAGTGACTCGGTCTTGGCAGAGACGGTCGTGAAATACGACTCATTCGAGGCAGGCACGGTCGTGAACGTACATGGCTCGGACCCGTAAGTCTCCGCCGAGGTGTCCTGTGTCTCCCGCTCCCCACCCCGGCGGCGGTGCGGACGGAGGACTGGCGATACTGAGGGTATGAAGCTCAGCCGCCCCGTCTCCTGGTTCCTGCTCGCCTTCGGTGTGTGGAGCTGGGTCATCTGGGTCACTTTCGTCAAGAACCTGTGGAAGGACGGGAGCGGGCTTGCCTTCGACGACGCCGGCGACCCGACCGCCTACTTCTGGGTGCATCTGACGCTCGCCGTTGTCTCCTTTGTCTTGGGGACGGTGGTTGGGGGCATCGGGTTCCGCGGATTGCGGGCCCTGCGTCGTGCGTGACGCGATGAGCACAGCGATGAACGCCACTTCGGGCACTACCACGAGCACCACCACGAAAAGCGCGATGAACGCAACGGGGGGAGCGGCGTCGTGATCGCCGTCTTAGTGATCGCAGGGGTCGCCTCGCTCGCGGCCTTCGCCGGTCTGCACTGGTACGCATGGCGCCGTCTGGTGCGCGACACCACGAGCCGCGCCGGTCTCGCGCGCCGGGCGGGCACGGTCGTGTTCGTGCTGGGGCCGTTGCTGATGTTCGCGGCGGTGGCGAGCGAGCGTGCCGGTGCGCCGTTCTGGTTGCAGCAGGTGCTGTCCTGGCCCGGGTTCCTGTGGATGGCCTTCTCCATCTATCTGGTGCTCGCGGTCCTGGTGGGTGAAGCGGTGCGCCCCCTGCTGCGGCGTTACCTCGACCGCAGGTCCGCGCCGGGCGGCGCGGAGTCGGGGCCCGTGCCGGAGCCCGTACTGGTTCCGACGCGTGAGCCCGACGGGCCGCCCAGCGCAACCACCACCTCAACCCCACCCTCCACCCCCACCACCACGCCCAAGCCCGCCACGGCGTCGGCCGCGGCCGACCCCTCGCGTCGGCTCTTCGTCTCTCGCGTCGTCGGTGGTGCAGCCGTGGTCGCGGCCACCGGGATCGTCGGGAACGGGGCGTACGGCGTGCTGCGCGGGCCCAGGGTGAAGCGGGTCACGGTTCCGCTGGCCCGGCTGCCGCGTTCGGCGCACGGGTTCAGGATCGCGGTCGTCAGCGACATCCATCTGAGCCCGGTTCTGGGCCGGGGGTTCGCCCAGCGGGTGGTCGACACGATCAACTCCACGCAGCCCGACCTGATCGCGGTCGTCGGGGACCTGGTCGACGGCAGCGTCGAGGACCTGGCGCCGGCCGTCGCGCCGCTCGCGGGGTTGCGGGCCCGGCACGGCACGTACTTCGTGACGGGTAACCACGAGTACTTCTCGGGCGCCGAGCCGTGGGTCGAGCACGTCCGTGAGATCGGCCTGCGGCCCCTGGAGAACGCGCGCGTGGAGATGGGCGCGTTCGACCTGGCCGGGGTGAACGACGTGACCGGCGAGAACTACGGCGACGGGCCCGACTACGACAAGGCGCTCGGCGACCGCGACCCCGGCCGCGCCGCCGTCCTCCTCGCCCACCAGCCCGTGATGATCCACGAGGCGGTGAAGCATGGCGTCGACCTCCAGCTGTCGGGCCACACCCACGGCGGCCAGCTCTGGCCGGGCAACTTCATCGCCGACGCGGCGAACCCGACGCTCGCGGGCCTGGAGCGGTACGGCGACACGCAGTTGTACGTGAGTCGGGGCGCCGGTGCGTGGGGGCCGCCGGTCCGGGTGGGCGCGCCCTCGGACATCACGGTCGTCCAGATGGCGTCGAAGCGGGCGTGAGGTGGGGGCCGGGGAGGTACGAGGCACCTCCCCGGCCGCCTGCAAGGAGCTGCCGCCCCCGAAACGGACAGGCTCGAAACCTCCTTGTGCACAAGCCGCTCACAAGGTTCCTCTCGGCCTTCGAAACCTGATCACCTTCTCTTCCCACACCTCAAACTCCTGTGATTCAGTGATCCACGTCACTGGGGAGGGGCGCGATGCGGTCGATTCGCATGCGGGTTTTTGCAACGTTCATGGTGCTTGCCGCCGCCGGAGCCGGCGCATGGCAGCTGCTTCCGGATCGGGACGAGCAGGGGAAGACGATCACCGTCGGGACGACCGACGCCGTGACGTCGCTCGATCCGGCGGGTGCGTACGACGCCGGATCGTGGGCGCTGTACAGCAACGTGTTCCAGTCACTCCTGACGTTCGACGCGGGTGGCGCCGCGCCCGTGTCGGATGCCGCGAAGCACTGCGGGTTCGTCGGCCAAGGGCTGCGCACCTACCGCTGCGAGTTGCGTGACGGGCTGACGTTCCCGAGCGGTCGCGCCGTGACGGCCAAGGATGTGAAGTTCTCCTTCGACCGGGTCAGGGCCATCAACTCCCCGGTGGGCCCTGCCACCTTGCTCGACACACTCGCCAAGGTCGAGACGAGCGGGACGCGGACGGTGACCTTCCGGCTGTCGTCGCCCGACGCGACGTTCCCGTTCAAGGTCGCCACGGGCGCCGGTTCCATCGTCGACAGCACCCAGTACCCGGCGCACAGCCTGCGCACCCGTACCCGCGTCGACGGCACCGGCCCCTACCGCCTCAGCTCGTACACGCCCGGCAAGCAGGCGAAGCTCGTCCCCAACGCCCGCTACCAGGGCGCGGTCAAGAGCGTCGGCGAGCCCACCACCCTGCGCTACTTCAAGGACTCGGCCGCCCTCGAGTCCGCCTGGAAGGCCCGTTCGGTCGACGTCGCCGCTCGGCAGCTGCCGCCCGCGCTGCTCGCCTCGTACGCACCGAGCGACAAGGGGGAGCGGCTCACCGAGGTCGAGAGCGCGGAGACCCGGAACCTCGTCCTCAATGTGCGGACGGGCCGCCCGCTGCACGACCGCCGGGTGCGGCAGGCCCTCGCCACGCTCCTCGACCGGGACCGGCTGGTCGCCTCGACGTACCAGGGCACCGTCGACTCCCTCTACTCCGTGATCCCGCGTGGCATCACCGGGCACACGACCGCGTTCTTCGACGCGTATCCGAAGCCGGACGCCGCCCGTGCGCGCACGCTGCTCCAGGAGGCCGGGGTGACTACGCCGGTCCGCTTCGAGTTCGCGTACTCGCGCGGCGCCGCGTCCGCGTCGGAGGCGAGGGAGATCAAGCGGCAGCTGGAGGCGAGCGGGCTGTTCAAGGTCAGCCTGCGCTACTACGAGTGGACCGACTTCCAGAGACGGTACGCGAGCGGGAAGCTCGACGCGTACGCGGTCGGCTGGCTGCCGGACTTCCCCGATCCGGACACGTTCACCGCGCAGCTCGTGCGCACCGGGTCCGGCATGCACAACGGATACAGCAGCAAAGAGGTCGACGGCCTGATCCAGGCAAGTCAGCAGTACGAGGACCGCAGCCGCACCATGGGCGACTTCCGCAAGCTCCAGGAAGCGGTCGCACGCGACGTCCCGCTCATCCCTCTGTGGCAGCGCAAGGAGTACGTGCTCAGTACGGTGGACATCACCGGCGGGCAGTATCTGTCGGACGGGACCGGGGTGTTCCGGTTGTGGCAGCTCGGCTGGATCTGACCGGCTCCGACGCGGAGGCCCCTCTCACGGGAACCTCACTCATGGGAAACGGGACCCTCATCTATGGGGAAACGGGACCCTCAACCACCGGAAACGGGGACCCTCACCCACGGGAAACGGGAACCTCACCCACGGGAACCCCCTCAGCCACAGCCGAGCCCACAGGCCCCCCGCCCCCCGGCAGTACCACCGTCACCCGCACCCCTGCCCCCGGAGCCGTGCGCACGGACACCTCGCCGCCGTGCGCCGACACCACCCCTTGCACGATCGCCAGGCCCAGACCGCTGCCGACACCTCCGCCCGCCCGGAAGAAGCGGTCGAAGATCCGCGCAGCGTCCTCCTCGTCAAGGCCGGGCCCCTCGTCGGCCACGCACAGCCGCACCGTCCCGTCCACGCGTTCCAGGGAGACGCTGACGGGAGCGTCCTCCGGAGTGTGGGTGCGTACGTTGGTGAGGAGGTTTCCGAGGATCTGGCGCAGGCCCGACTCGTCGGCGCGGACCAGCAGCGCGCCGTCAGCGGCGACCTGGACCGGGCGGTCCGGCTGCTGCACGCGCAGGTCGTCGGCGGCTTCGCGGACCAGCCGGCTCAGGTCGACGTTCCGCAGGCGCAGTTCGGGGCCTTGGTCTAGGCGGGCCAGGGTGAGGAGTTCGTCGACGAGCCGGCTCATGCGGTCGGCCTCGGCGTGGACGCGGCCCAGGGCGCGGGTGCGTTCGGCCGGGTCACGGAGCATCCCCTTGTCGTAGAGCTGGAGGTAGCCGCGGATCGCGGCGAGCGGCGTGCGCAGTTCGTGGGAGGCGTCGGCGACGAACCGCCGCAGTTGCGCGGAGCTGCGCTCGCGGGTCTCGAAAGCCGTTTCGACCTGGTGGAGCATGGAGTTGAGGGCGAGCCGCAGCTGTTCGACCTCCAGAGCGGTGTCGCGGTGCGGCGCCACGCGTCGCGCGAGGTCTCCGTCGGCGATGGCCGACGCGGTCTCGACCATGTCTTCGAGCGGCCGCATCCGGTGGCTGACGCCGATCATCGTGAGGACGGCGAGCAGGGCCAGCAGACCCGTGCCGAGAGTGATGTCGAGCCTGAGCGCCTTGTGGATGCCGGTCTGGACGTTGGCCGTCGACGTGGCGAGCAACACGGTCGTGCCGTCGGCGAGGCGGGCGCCCACCGCGCGGTACGGGTCGCCGTGCACGGTGATGTCGCGCGGCTCGTCTGCGGTCGCGAGCGCCTTCGGGTCGTCGACCGCGGAGGCGAGGTCGCGCTGGCGGGCGGTGGGACGCAGGGTGCCTACGGTGATCGGCTCGCCGGCCCGGTCGACGGCCACGAACACGGTTTCGTTGCGCGGCAGTGAACTCGCCCCCGAGTCGGCCGAGTCGGGGCCGGGGGAGAGTTTGTCGAGGGCGATGCCCAGTTCGCTGAGCGACTCGATCTGTTTGAGGGTGAGGCCGGTGCGCTGGAGCGAGGCGCGTGACGACGTCAGCTCGGCGTCGACGTTCGCGAGGAGGTAGTGGCGCATCCCGAAGAGGCTGACGGCGGTCGCGGCGACGATGCCGAGAGCGAGCAGCGCGACGTTCACGAGGGTGAGCTTGGCGCGCAGGGAGTGGAACCGCCGGCTCCGGCCGGCCGCCTGCCCGCGGCGCCCGTGGGCCTGCCCGAGTCGGCCAGGGTCCTGCCCGCGGCGGCCATGGACCCGCCACCGTCGCCCGCGAAGGCCCTCACCCGCGCCCAGCCCTCGGTTCACGCTCCGTCCCCGGTTCACGCCCAGCCCTCGGTTCACGCCCAGCCCTCGGTTCACGCTCCGTCCCCGGTTCGCGGCCGGCCCCCGGTTCACGCTCCGCCCCTGGATTGCGCCCCGCTCCCGGTTCACGCCCCACCCGCAAGCCCGTATCCGACCCCCCGCCGCGTAGTGATCAACGGCGGCCCCAGCGCCTCGAGTTTGCGCCGCAGGTAGCTGATGTACGTCTCGACGACGGTCGACTCGGCGGTGTGCTCGTACTGCCATACGTGCCGCAGGAGTTGTTCCTTGGGCACGACGCGGCCGCCGTTGCGCACGAGGAAGCGCAGGAGCGCGTACTCGGTGGGCGTGAGCTGGACCGTGTGGCCCGAACGGTGGACGGTGTAGGCCGTCTCATCGAGTTCGAGGTCGCCGTAGCGCAGCGGCGGGCGCTCGGGCAGGACGTCGGCCGACCGGGTGCGGCGCAGGACGGCGCCCAGCCGGGCCACGACCTCGTCGATGTTGAACGGCTTGGTGATGTAGTCGTCGCCGAAGCCGAGCGCGCCCACGATCTCGGCGGGCGCGTCGCGGGCGGTCAGGAAGACGAGGGCCAGATCGGGCCTGCGGGCGCGCAGTTCGCGCCCGAGCGCCCGGCCGTCGCCGTCCGGCAGCATCACGTCGAGGAGCGCGGCGTCGGGCCGGGTGCGTGTGGCCAGGGCGAGGCCCTCGCGGACGGTGCCCGCGGTCATGACCTCGAAGCGGTGGTAGCGCAGGGCTATCGCGAGGACGTCGGCGATGCTCGGCTCGTCCTCGACGATGAGCACGGTGGCTCCCGCGGGGTGCTCCGGGTTGTTCGCGGGCCCGGTACTCGCGGATCCGGTACTCGCGGATCCGGTACTCGCGGATCCGGTACTCGCGGATCCAGCACTCGTGGACCCGGCACTCACCGGCCCAGCGTTCGCGTGCCCGGCGTTCGCGTGCCCGGCATTCACCGGCCCGGTATTCACAGACCCGGCCTCCGCCGCACCCGAGTTCACGGGCCCCGGGTTCACATGCCCAGCACTCATACCCCCAGCGTTCATAAGTCCAGTATCGGCGGGCCCGCCCCCGCTCGGCCCTGCTCGCCCCCTTGGAGTTCCTTGAGAGTCATGGCCGCGCCGTCCCGCCGTGCGCCCGAGTGCCCGGATGCTGAGGCCGAGGAAGGCCCGGGGGAGAGACCGAAGGAGTGGCAAACGTGACGGTATTGGCACGGTGGTGCTACCGGCACCGCCTGGTGGTCCTGGTGCTGTGGGTGGGGGCGCTGTTCGGCCTGGGGGCCGCGGGCACCTCGGCGGGGACCGACTACTCGAACGTGTTCTCCCTCCCCGACACGGACTCCAAGCAGGCGTACGACCTGATGACGAAGGCGTTTCCGCGGAGCTCGGGGGACACGGACACCGTGGTGTGGCGGTCGTCCGGCGACGCGGGGTCGGTGACGGACCCGGCCGTACGGTCCCGGATCGAGCCCGCGCTGAAGGAGATCGCCGGGATGCGGGGCGTCGGCGAGGTCGTTGGCCCCTACGGCACGAAGAACGCCGCCCAGATCAGCCGCGACGGCCGTACCGCCTTCGCGCAGATCACCTTCACCGACCAGGCCAACGAGATCCCCAAGGACCTCGTCCAGAAAGTCGTCGACACGGCTCAGGGCGCCGAACGTGACGGCCTCCAGGTCGAGTTGGGCGGCCAGGCCATCACCCGTATCCAGGAGCCGCCCACCGGCGTCTCCGAGGTGGTCGGCATCGCGGCGGCGGCCGTGGTCCTCTTCCTGGCCTTCGGCTCGCTCTTCGCGATGCTGCTTCCGATCGTCGTGGCGATCATGGGCGTCGGCAGCGGAATGATGGCGACGATGCTGCTCAGCCATGTGACGAACGTGCCCGAAGTGGCACCACTGCTCGGCTCGTTGATCGGTCTCGGCGTCGGCATCGACTACGCGCTCTTCATCGTCACCCGGCACCGGCGCGGCATCCAGCGAGGGCTCGAACCGGAGGAGTCGGCGGTGCGCGCCCTCAACACATCCGGGCGCGCGGTCCTGTTCGCGGGCGGCACCGTGTGCATCGCGCTCGCCGGAATGCTGGTGATGAACCTGCGCTTCCTGGACGGTGTCGTCATCGCCACGTCGCTCACGGTCGTGCTCAGCGTCCTGGCGGCGGTCACCCTTCTGCCCGCGCTCCTCGGTCTGCTCGGCCCGCGCGTCCTCAGCCGCAAGCAGCGGCGGAAGCTCGCGGCGACGGGGCCCGACCCCGCCGAGGCGAGCGGTCCCGCGGCGCGCTGGTCGGCGTATGTGCAGGAACGCCCGCGCTCGATCGCGGCGATGGCGCTGGTGGTCATGGCGGTGCTCGCGCTGCCCGTACTGTCACTGCGGCTCGGCGCCACCGACCAGGGCAACAACCAGGAGTCGACGACGACCCGGCAGGCGTACGACCTGCTCGCGGAGGGCTTCGGGCCCGGCTTCAACGGGCCCCTCCAGGTCGTCGTACCGGGCGGCGCCGACACCACGGAGCTCGTCAGGACGATCCGCGCGACGGACGACGTCGCGCAGGCCGCCGCGGCCCCGCCCGCCGGGGGCATCACCGTCATCCAGGTCGTGCCGAAGACGTCCCCGCAGTCCGTCGGGACGGACCGGCTCATCGACCGGCTGCGTGACGACGTGATCCCGGACGCCGGTGTCGAGGCGCACGTCGGCGGGGTGACGGCCGTCTTCAAGGACTTCGCGTCGGTGACCGGAGACCGGCTGCCCTACTTCGTGGGCGCCATCATCGGGCTCGGCTTCCTGCTGCTCCTGATCGCGTTCCGCTCGCTCGTCGTGCCGCTCACGGCCGCGCTGATGAACCTGATCGCGGCGGCCGCGTCGTTCGGCGTCCTGGTGGCGGTCTTCCAGTGGGGCTGGGGGACGGAGTTCCTCGGCATCGGGAAGGAGGGGCCGATCACCGCGTTCCTGCCGGTGATCATGCTGTCGCTGCTGTTCGGCCTCTCGATGGACTACCAGGTGTTCCTGGTGAGCCGGATGCACGAGGAGTGGGTGCACACCGGGGACAACGCGCGGGCCGTGCGCGTCGGCCTCGCCGAGACGAGCCGGGTCATCAACTGCGCGGCCCTCATCATGATCTGCGTGTTCTCGGCGTTCGTCCTGAGCGGCGACATGGAGGGCGCGATGGCGGGCATCGGGCTGGCCGCGGCGGTCGCACTCGACGCGTTCATCCTGCGGACGGCGCTGGTCCCGGCGGCGATGCATCTCCTCGGCCGCTCCAACTGGTGGCTGCCGGGATGGCTGGAGGGGCGGCTCCCGCACCTGGCCGTGGAGCCGGCCGAGCCGGCCGATCCGCCCGCCGAGTCCCCGACTGGGCCCAGCAAAAACACCGGCGCCAACAAGAACGCCAGCCCCAACAAAAACACCAACCCCAAATCCAACAAGAACACCGTCCCTAACAAGACCGCCGAGCCCGTCACGACAGCGGAGCCGGAGGGGAGCGGTACCGGCGGAGCCACCGTCGTCCACGGATTCCTGCGCACCGCCGACGGCGACCCCTTGGCCGGCGCCTCCGTGACCCTCGTCTCCAGGGGTGGCCGTCAGCTCGACCGCGTCACGTCCATCGCCGACGGCTCGTACATCGTGTCGGTGCCCGCGCCCGGGGCGTACACCCTGGCGGTGACGGCGCGCGGTCTGGCGTCGCGCGCCCATCACGTCACGGTCGGGGGCGGCCCGCTGGTGTACGACGTGGAGCTGACGGACGACGGGGCCGGTCTCGTGAACTGACCTTCCCCGTAGGGGGGGGCGGCAGGGGTGTCGGCAGAGGTGTCGGCACGCGTATCGGCAGGTGTGCCGGCAGACGTGTCGGCGGGGGTGTTCAGCGTGAAGTGCCGTACGCCGGGCACTCCCGCCGTGGCCACGCAGGCCAGGCCCACGGCCGCCGCCGCGATCCACAGCGGGGTCGCCTCGCCCCAGGCGTCGGCGGCGAGTGGGGCGAGGACGTAGCCGAGGGGCATCGCGGCCAGCGACAGCAGCCAGTCGTACGAGGTGACGCGGGCGAGGACCGACGCGGGAACGGCCGTCTGGACCGCCGTCTCCCACAGGGGGTTGAAGAAGCCGAGACCGGCCAGGGCGACGCCGAACGCGGCGGCGACCGCCGGTGCGGGAGCGTGCAGGGCGAGCAGCCCCAGCGGCAGGACGTACGTGGTCAGGGCCAGGTTGCCCGCGAGGACCGGGCGGCGGGGGCGGGCCCGCCCGGACAGGAGTGATCCGAGGAGCAGGCCGACGGCGCCCGCCTGGGCGATCACGATCCAGGCGCCGTCACCGCCCAGTTCCCTGACGGCGACGGCCGGTCCGAGGGTGGCGAACACGGCAGCCCCTCCGTTCCAGGTGGCGTGGGCGACCAGGCTCGTCCAGTACCAGCCACGCGAGCGCACCTCGTGCCAGCCCTCGACGAGGTCGGACCGGAGGGAGTGGCGTTCCTCGGCGGGTGTCGAGGTGCGGCTGAGCCGCAGGGTGGCGAGCAGGGCGGCGCTGACGGCGAACGAGACGGCGTCGAGGACGAACGCCCACCCGGGACCCGCGGTCAGGACGAGCAGCCCGGCGAGCGCCGGACCGCCCGCCAGCGTGCCGCTGCGGACCACGGCGAGCGCGGAGTTGGCGGCCTGCCGGTCCGTCTCGCCGACGATGCCGACGATCAGGGAGGCGAGCGTCGGCATGGCGAAGGCGGAGGCGGCCCCGCCGATCGCCTCGGCGACGGCGATCTGCCACAACTCCGGTTTCCCGGAGAGGAGTTCGATGCCTACGAAGAGCTGGCCCGCGCAGCGCACGAGGTCGGTGGTCAGGGCCACGATGCGCGGGTTGAACCGGTCGGCGATCACGCCGCCCAGGGGGAGGAGTACGAGCCGCGGCACCATCGCGCAGCCCAGGACCAGCGCGAGCGCCGAGGCCGAGCCGGTGGCGCGCAGCACGGCGAGGGCGAGGGCGGAGGGGATGACGGCGTCGCCGACCAGGGAGAGGAGGCGGCCCAGGAAGAACCGGCGGAAGCGGGCGTTGCGTAACAGTGGGTGGCGGAAGCTGGGGCGCGGCATGCGGGCGAATGTATTTCGTTGCCGAAGTATTCGTCAACGAAGTATCGGGCATCAAAATATCCGGCGCCGAAGGATCTGGCCGTAAACTGCCCCCATGGAACGTGACTGGACCGACGGGCACCTGGCACGCTGGCTACCGCTCATGCCCGACCTCGACCCGGACGTCGAGGGCGCGATCACGCGCGCGGGCGAGCTCACCCGGCATCTGCGCAAGGTGCGTGAACAGGCCCTGGTGGACGTGGAGTTGGAGCGGTTCGAGTACGACACGCTGCACAAGCTCGCGGGGCGCGGCGGACGCGCGGCGCCCTCGGAACTCGCCTCGGACCTGGGCCTCGCCCCGGCGTCGGTCACGGGCCGCCTCGACGGCCTCGAACGCCGCGGCCTCGTCGTGCGGACGCCGTCCAGGACCGACCGGCGCCGGGTCGACGTGGAGCTGACCGAGGCGGGCCGCGCGATCTGGCGCAAGGCGATGGACCGGCTCGGGGGCGAGGAGCACCGGGTGCTCGGCGCGCTCGACGCGAAGGAGCGCAGGCAGCTCTCCGACCTGCTGCGGCGGGTGATGGTGGCCGCCGAATCGGGCCCCGGCGGCCGCCGCCCCTGACGGACACACCCTCAGAGGCTTCAGTCAGCCCGGACGCCGCACCTCGCCCACTGGCGCGGCGTCAGCCCGGACGCCGTACCTCGCTCACCGGCCCGGCGTCAGCCCGGACGCCGTACCTCGCTCACCGGCGCGGCGTCAGTCGGGACGCGCTACCTCGCCCACCGGCCCGGCGGCAGCCCTGATGCCGCACCTCGCCCACCGGCCCGGTGTCAGCCCGGACGCCGTACCTCGCCCACCGGCCCGGCGTCAGCCCGGACGCCGTACCTCGCCCACCGGCCCGGCGGCAGCCCTGATGCCGCACCTCGCCCACCGGCCCGGCGTCAGTCCTGACGCCGCCGACGCCCGCCAGGCCGCTCTCGCTCCCGCCGCCGCAGCGCCAGCAGCCCCCCGCCGGCAAGCACCGCGACCGCCGCTGAGCCGCCGAACGCCCAGTCGTCCGTGTGGGATGTGGCCGACGCGGCGACGGGAGTGCCCGCCGCGCCCGCGGCCCCCGCGCGCGGCTTCGCCGCAGCCGCGCCCTTGGGCTGCTCGCTCAGCGGCGTGACCAGCGTGCCCACCGGATCGGCCTTGCCCGCCGCCGCGAACCCCCAGTCGAGCAGCGCCGCCGTCTCCCGGTACACCGCCTCGTACCCGGACGCGGGGTGCATGACGGTGACGAGCAGCGTGCGCCCGTCGCGGGTCGCCGCGCCGGTGAACGTGTTGCCGGCATGCGAGGTGTAGCCGTTCTTCACGCCGATGAGCCCCCGGTACCCGGCCACGCCCTGCCCGGTGAGGAGGCGGTCCGTGTTCTGGATCTGGAACGTCTTCTTGCCCCCGGCGGGGAAGTCGGCCGTCTTCGTCGCGCAGTAGCCGCGGAAGTCGTCGTTCTTGAGCCCGGCGCGCGCGAACAGCGTCAGGTCGTACGCCGACGACACCTGCCCCTTGTGGTCGAAGCCGTCGGGGCTGACCACATGCGTGTCGTTCGCCTGGAGGTCCTTCGCGCGGGCCTGCATCTGGCGGACGGTCTCGCTGACCCCGCCGTTCATGCTGGCCAGCACATGCACGGCGTCGTTCCCGGAGCGCAGGAACACGCCCTGCCACAGCTGCTCGACGGTGTACGAGGTCCCCGCCTGGACGCCGACGAGGCTGCTGCCGTACGGGATCCCCGCGAGATCGGCGGCGGTCACCTTGTGGACCGAGGTCCGCCCGAACTTCGGCAGGACCGTGTCCGCGAACAGCATCTTGAGCGTCGACGCCGGGGGCAGCGCGCGGTGCGCCGCGTACGAGGCGAGGACGTCGCCGCTGTCATGGTCGGCGACGAGCCACGCCTTCGCGGCGAGCTTCGGCAGCCGGGGCGCGTCGGACGCCACCTGGACACCGGACCTGCCGAGCCGCTCCCCGCCGACGGCGGAGACGGCGGCCGCGGCGCGCGGTCCTGGCAGGGTGACGGAGGCCGCCGCGCCGAGACCGAGGGCGAGCGCGGCGCGACGACTGACGTGGTGCGATGAAGAGGAGCCGGGCATCAGACGACCGTACAAGCCGCGCATGAACCAAAGGTAAGAGACCCCGCCTCAGCCCTTCCCCTGGCCTTTCCCGTGCCCCTTCTCACCCTCGTGCCCCTTCTCACCCTCGTTCCCCTGCCCCTTCCCCTTCTCCCGCGCCGCCGTCGACGCCTCCGTCATGCCCGGCAGGAAGTCGGTGAACAGCTCGTGCACCTCCAGGACGAGCGGCCGCAGCACCCGGAACCGGGCGAGCGCGACCCCGCGCGTGGTCAGGCGCGCCCCCCGTTCGGCGAGGCGCCGGCTGCGCTCCCGGTCCTCGGAGCTGTCGAAGACCCAGTACAGGACCAGCCCCATCTGGGAGAGCCACATCAACTCCGGCAGGATCGCGGCGAGTTCGGCCGGGACCTTCGCCTTGGAGCCTGCCAGCACCTCGCGGTGCACGTCGATGGCCGTCTCGCGGGCGTGCTCCGACTCGGGTGAGAAGGGGCTGAGCGGGCTGGTCGGGTCCGCGGCGGTCTTGAAGAACTGGGCCGCGAACTCGTGGTACGGCTCCGCGATCTCCAGCCAGGCGCGCAGCACCCCGGCGAGCCGCTTCTCCAGGTCGGTCTCCCGGTCGAGCACGGGCCGCACGGCCGCCCGGTGCTCCGCGGAGATCTGGTCGTAGAACCCCTGGATGAGGTGTTCCTTGCCCGCGAAGTAGTAGTACGCGTTGCCGACGGAGACCCCGGCTTCCTTGGCGATGGCCCGCATCGTCGTCTTGTCGTAGCCCCGCTCCCGGAACATCCGCATCGCGGTCTCCAGGATCAGCGTCCGCGTCTGCTCACTCTTGGCGGGACTCTTCGCAGGACTGTTCGCGGGACTCTTCGCAGGGCTCTCGGGGGTCTCTTTCGCTGCTGGCACGCTCAGAGCCTAATCGGGCACGTGACAGCCGCTGTCGCAGGCCGCGGGGCCGTAGTACGTCCAGCCGTCGACGCGGTCGTACACCCAGCCGTCCGCCCTGCGGTAGGCGCCGCCCCCGGCCTTCCTGACCTGCTGGTCCCGGTGGGCCTGGCGGTACTTGGCGGCGGCGAGGACCGCGGCGCGCGCGAGGCGGGCGCCCGCGGGGGTGCTGAACTTGTGGGACAGGGGCCGGTACTCGGACAGTGCCCACAGGGTGACGACCCAGGCGGCGGGCCCGCGGTAGATCTGGCCGCTGTCGCCGACGAGCGTGATCTCCGAGAGCGTGGAGATGTGGTCGATCCCGGGGCAGCGGCGCCGGGCCTCTTCGGACCCGGCCGGCACCAGGTCGAGCGGGACGAGCTGGCGCTGCCGGGCGAGCCAGTTCCGCAGGAACGTGCAGAGCGGGCACTGGGCGTCGTAGAGGAGGATGAGCCGGCGGACCGGGGCCCCCGTGGTGCCCCGGTCCGCGGTCTCGGTCATCGCCGTCACGCCCCGGCCACCGGCGGCGCGGCCCAGCCCTGCGGGGGGACGGGCGGCAGCTGCTCCCGCTCCATCACGCCCCGCCGCCGGATCTTGTTGAGCACCCACACGTTGCCCAGGTGCATGACCCCAAGGACCAGGAGCACCACGCCGAGCTTCGTCGACAGGGCCTCGAAGATGCCCCGGGTGTCGGCGATGTCGTCGTCCCCGCTCAGATAGAGCGCCACGAAGCCGAGGTTGACAAGGTAGAAGCCGACCACCAGCAGATGGTTGACGGCATCCGCGAGCTTCTCGTTCCCGTGCAGCACGTCGGCGAGGAAGACCCTTCCGTTACGGCTCAGGGTGCGCGCCACCCAGACGGTCAGGCTGATGCTGACGACGAGGTAGACGACGTATGCGACGACTGTGAGGTCCATTCCCCACCCCTCCTTGAACGCGTTCAAAAACGCTGTCGAGAAGGACTGTAGACCTGTTTTTGAACATGTTCAAGCGAGGGTCGGCCGAGGGGGACGGCGGACGCGGGCGTCAACTCCGGGCCAGTTCGGGCCGCTTGAGATAGTCCGTGAGGCCGATGACGTTGCCCCACGGGTCCGCGATCTCCACGACGTGACCGGTGGAGGTGGAGAACGGCGGGTCGATGGGCGGGATCCCGGCCTCCGTGAGCGCGCGGGCCGCTGCCTTGGCGTCGCGCACCTCCAGCCATACGCGCGGGCCCGGGCAGGGGGGAGGTCGGTGGTCGAAGTCCTCCTCCGCGCGCAGCAGTACGCCAGGTGTCTCCTTGCCGGCTTCGAGGAGGGCGATCCCGGCCTCGTCGAGGCGGAATTTCACGTGGAAACCGGCCCGCTCGTAGAAGGAGACCGCCTCGCCGAGATCGCCGACGGGGAACAGCACGTTGTCGAAGCCGAGCAGCTCAAGCTTAAGTGACATACCGTCAGATTAGCCGTGTTCAGGGCGAACGGGACGGTACATCGTCAGTGGCGGATACGTGGCGCGCCGGTCACGGACGTCATCAGGCAGTACAGGGACGTCGTCGCGGTGATGAAGAGGATGTTGTTCTTGCGGCCGCCGAACGCGACGTTGGAGACCGGCTCCGGGACGTCGATGCGGCCGATCCGCGTGCCGTCCGGGTCATAGCAGTGCACGCCGCCGTGCATGGCGGCGGCCCACAGTCGCCCGCCGTCGTCGAAGCGGATGTTGTCGAAGCGGCCGTCGTCGCCGCTGGTCTCGGCGAAGACCTTGCCGTCGCTCAGGCTCTCGCCGTCGTCGAGCACGTCGAAGACGCGGATGTGTCCGGCCCGGGTGTCGGAGACGTACAACTGGCTCTCGTCGGGCGAGAAGACCAGTCCGTTCGGCGCCCCGAAGCCGTCGGCGACCTGGCGCACCTCGCCGGTGGTGGGGCCGATCCGGTAGACGTTGTTGGCGCCGATCTCGGACTCGGCGCGGAATCCCTCGTAGTCGCTGGTGATCCCGAAGTCCGGGTCGGAGAACCAGATCGAGCCGTCCGAGCGCACCACGACGTCGTTCGGGCTGTTGAGCCGCTTGCCCTCGAAGCGGTCGGCGAGGACGGTGATCCGGCCGTCGGCCTCGGTGCGGGTGACGCGGCGGCCGCCCTGTTCGGCGCTGACGAGGCGCCCCTCGCGGTCGAGGGTGTTGCCGTTGGTGTGTCCGGCGGGTTCGCGGAAGAGACTGACCGTGCCGGTCGCCTCGTCCCAGCGCAGCAGACGGTCGTTGGGGATGTCGCTCCAGATGAGCTGGCGCCAGGCGGGCAGATAGACGGGGCCCTCGGCCCAACGGCTGCCGGTGTGCAGGACGGTGAGGCTGTCGTCCCCGAAGGCGCACCGTCCGGTGTGGAAGCGCTCGTCCAGAATCTCGTACACGCTGGGCTGGCTCTGGCCAGACATGGTTATCCCCCAAGAACTGTAGACCGAATGACATCCTGTCTTCTGGGACTATGGCAGAACGGGATACGGTTACGCCATGGTCGGCGGAGCGGGAGTGGGTCACAGTGGCAGTGGATGACATCGACCGGAAGTTGGTCGCGCTGCTCCAGCACGACGCGACGACGGCGTACGCGGCGCTCGGCAAGGAGGTCGGTCTCTCGGCGGGCGCGGCCCATGAGCGGGTGCGCAAGCTGCGCGAGCGGGGCGTGATCCGGCGGACGACCGTCGACGTGGACCCCGCCGCCCTCGGGCAGGGGGTGCTCGCGTTCGTGATGGTCGAGTCGTCGTCGTGGATGGGCGAGTCGGCCGGGAAGTTCGCCGCGATCCCCGAGATCCAGGAGGCGCACATCATCGCCGGCAGCGCGTCGGTCCTGGTGAAGGTGCGCACGGAGACGACGCAGCAACTCCAGGACGTGCTGCGGCGGTTGTACGCGATCGAGGGCGTCAGCGGCACGCAGGCGACGGTGGCGCTGGAGACGTTCTTCGAGCGCCCCGTGACAGCAGGCCCGTGAACGGCGGGCCCGTGACAGCGGGCCGTGACGTCAGGCCCGTAGCGGCAGCCCCGTGACGTACCGAGGGCCCCGCCCCCGGTACGAAACCGGGAGCGGGGCCCTCAGGGACGTGATGCAGGGAAGGTCAGTAGCGGCGCGTGATCAGCGCGCGCTTGACTTCCTGGATCGCCTTGGTGACCTCGATACCGCGCGGGCAGGCGTCCGTGCAGTTGAACGTCGTGCGGCAACGCCACACGCCGTCCTTGTCGTTGAGGATCTCCAGGCGCTGCTCGCCCGCCTCGTCACGCGAGTCGAAGATGAAGCGGTGCGCGTTGACGATCGCGGCCGGGCCGAAGTACTGGCCGTCGTTCCAGAACACCGGGCACGAGGACGTGCACGCGGCGCACAGGATGCACTTGGTCGTGTCGTCGAAGCGCTCGCGGTCCTCGGCGGACTGCAGACGCTCGCGCGTCGGCTCGTTGCCCGTCGTGACCAGGAACGGCATGACGTCCCGGTACGCCTGGAAGAACGGGTCCATGTCGACCACGAGGTCCTTGAGGACCGTGAGGCCCTTGATGGCCTCGACCGTGATCGGCTTCTCCGGGCTGATGTCCTTGATCAGCGTCTTGCAGGCCAGGCGGTTGCGGCCGTTGATGCGCATGGCATCCGAGCCGCAGATGCCGTGCGCGCAGGAGCGCCGGAAGGTCAGCGAGCCGTCGAGCTCCCACTTGATCTTGTGGAGGGCGTCGAGGACGCGCTCCTTCGGATCGATGTCGAGCTGGAAGTCCTCCCAGACCGCGTCCGCGGAGACCTCCGGGTTGAACCGGCGGATGCGGAAGGTGACCGTGATGAGGTGCGAGCCGTTGTCCGCCTCGAGAGCCTCGAGCTTGTCCATGGTCGGGGTAGCCATCAGTACTTACGCTCCATCGGCTGGTAGCGGGTCTGGACGACCGGCTTGTAGTCCAGACGGATGGACTCGGAGCCGTCGTCGCCGACCTCGCGGTACGCCATGGTGTGGCGCATGAAGTTGACGTCGTCGCGGTTCGGGAAGTCCTCGCGGTAGTGGCCGCCGCGGGACTCCTTGCGCGCCAGGGCGGAGGTCGCCATGACCTCGGCCAGGTCGAGCAGGTTGCCCAGCTCGATGGCCTCCAGGAGGTCGGTGTTGAACCGCTTGCCCTTGTCCTGGATCGAGACGTTCTTGTACCGCTCGCGCAGCTCGGCGATCTTCTCGACGGCCGTCTTGATCGTCTGCTCGGTGCGGAACACCATCACGTTGGCGTCCATGCACTCCTGGAGCTCGTTGCGGATGACCGCGACGCGCTCGGTGCCCGTGGAGTTGCGCAGGCGCTCGACGGTCTCCTCGACCAGCGACGCCGGGTTCTCCGGAAGCTCGACGTAGTCGGCCTTCTCGGAGTACTCGGCGGCCGCGATGCCCGCACGGCGTCCGAAGACGTTGATGTCGAGCAGCGAGTTGGTGCCGAGGCGGTTGGCGCCGTGCACGGACACGCAGGCGACCTCGCCGGCGGCGTACAGGCCGGGGACGACGGTGGTGTTGTCCGCGAGGACCTCACCCTCGACGTTCGTCGGGATGCCGCCCATGGCGTAGTGCGCGGTGGGCTGGATCGGGATCGGGTCCGTGTAGGGCTCGATGCCGAGGTACGTGCGCGCGAACTCCGTGATGTCCGGGAGCTTGGCGTCGAGCTGCTCCGGCGGGAGGTGCGTGAGGTCGAGGTAGACGTGGTCGCCCTCGGGACCGCAGCCGCGGCCCTCACGGATCTCCGTGTAGATGGAGCGGGACACGACGTCACGGGACGCGAGGTCCTTCATGACGGGCGCGTACTTCTCCATGAAGCGCTCGCCGTCCTTGTTACGGAGGATGCCGCCCTCACCGCGGGCGCCCTCCGTGAGAAGGATGCCCATGCGCCAGATGCCGGTCGGGTGGAACTGGAAGAACTCCATGTCCTCCAGCGGCAGACCGCGCCGGTAGCAGGCCGCCTGGCCGTCACCGGTCAGGGTGTGCGCGTTCGACGTCACCTTGAAGAACTTGCCGGTGCCGCCCGAGGCGTAGATGACCGACTTGGCCTGGAAGATGTGGATCTCACCGGTCGCCAGCTCGTACGCGACGACACCGGCCGAGTGCTTGACGCCGTCGACCTCGGTGATCAGCTGGTCCAGGACGTAGAACTCGTTGAAGAACTCCACGCCCTCCTTCACGCAGTTCTGGTACAGCGTCTGAAGGATCATGTGGCCGGTGCGGTCCGCGGCGTAGCAGGACCGGCGGACCGGGGCCTCGCCGTGGTTGCGCGAGTGGCCGCCGAAGCGGCGCTGGTCGATGGTGCCGTCCGGGGTGCGGTTGAACGGCAGGCCCATCTTCTCCAGGTCGAGGACGGAGTCGATGGCCTCCTTCGCGAGGATCTCGGCGGCGTCCTGGTCGACCAGGTAGTCACCGCCCTTGATCGTGTCGAAGGTGTGCCACTCCCAGTTGTCCTCCTCCACGTTGGCGAGCGCGGCGGCCATGCCGCCCTGCGCCGCGCCCGTGTGGGAGCGGGTGGGGTAGAGCTTCGTCAGGACGGCGGTGCGGCTGCGCTTCGTCGACTCGATGGCCGCGCGCATGCCCGCGCCACCGGCGCCGACGATGACGGTGTCGTACTTGTGGATCTTCATGAGTGGTTACCTCAGCCCCGTGCCTATCGGATGTTCGGGTCGAAGGTGAAGATCACCAGCGTGCCCAGCAGGATCGTGAACACCGTGGCGGTGTACAGGAGGCCCTTCAGCCACAGGCGCGTGTTCGGGCGCTCGGCGTAGTCGTTGATGACCGTACGCAGACCGTTCGCGCCGTGCAGCATCGCGAGCCACAGCATCAGGAGGTCCCAGCCCTGCCAGAACGGCGAGGCCCAGCGGCCCGCGACGAACGCGAAGCCGATCTTGCTCACGCCGCCGTCGAGGACGAGCTGGATGAGCAGGTGGCCGAGGACCAGGACGACGAGGACGACGCCGGACAGGCGCATGAAGAGCCATGCGGCCATCTCGAAGTTGCCGCGCGTGGAGCGCGGGGTCCTCGAGGTGCGCTTGCGGGGGGCCTCGATGACGGGGGCCGGGTTGTCGACGTCGTAGACGGCGACGACCTCGACGGGTCCGACGCCGGGCGTCTTCGCAGGGGTGGTGTCAGCAGACATGTCTGGCGTCAGCTCCCGAAGAGTTCACGGACGGCGTGGCCGAGGACCGGGTACAGCGCGCCCACCATCAGCACCACCCAGATGCCGACGACGGTCCAGAGCATCTGCTTCTGGTAGCGCGGACCCTTCGACCAGAAGTCGACGGCGATGACACGCAGGCCGTTGAGCGCGTGGAAGAGGATGGCGGCGACGAGGCCGTACTCGAGGAGCGCGACGATCGGCGTCTTGTAGGTGGAAACGACGTCGTCGTACGACTCGGGGGAGACGCGGACGAGAGCGGTGTCCAGGACGTGTACGAACAGGAAGAAGAAAATGAGGACACCGGTGACTCGATGAGCCACCCACGACCACATGCCTTCCCGGCCGCGGTACAGCGTTCCAGCCGGCACGGAAGAACCCTCCGGGAGCGGGGATTGGGGCCGCGCCGGCTTCTCTGTCGGTCGGGCCCGGCCGGGTACGGTCCACCGGCCGCTCGTCATCGTATCGACGAGTTGTCGGCTCGCTCGCCCGGGGGCCGCCGGTGTGATCAAACAGGCAATCAAACAGCCACGTACGGGCTATCGGACGCACTGTCGGGGCGCCCGGAATCCGCTGGTTCCTGCGGGTCTATCGCCTCTTGGGGCTCCGTCCGGGCATCGAGCGACCGGACGAGCCGGGCGAGTCGCCCCCGGGCGAGTCGGCGCAGTTCGTCCCAGGACACGACGCGCTCCTCCTCGGGATCGTTGCCAAGGCGTGACCGGATTCCGGCCAGGAGCTGGTCGAGGGCCTCGTCGGGCCCGTAGCCGTCGAGGCAGATCACGAACGCATGTCCGAAGCGGCTCTCGTACGCGCTGTGCGCGGCGCCGAGCGCGGTGTGCGCGACGGAGTACGAGCCGTGCGACGGCAGGGAGAGCGTCTCGCGGGACAGGGCCTCGTCGAGGTCGGCCGGCACGAAGTCGTAGACCGCCTCGTCGGCGGCGGCGAGGAGTGAGTCGAGGTCCGGGTAGGGCCGGTGGGCGACGAGTCGGCGGGCCCAGTGGAGTGACCCGCAGCAGGTCAGGAGCGCGCGCTCGGCCGCGATCGCGGGCAGCGTGTTGAACCGCGTGAGGCCGTGCGGGGACGACTGCACGGGCGACGAATGCCCTGGTGAGGACTGCACCGATATGGCGGCATGCCCGGGGAGGCGGGAGTAACGGTGCGAAGGCAGCGTGCGCTCCTCGGCGAGACGTGGGACGTGACTGGGCCGACACTGGGACGAGATGTGAGTCAGGAGTGTCACGGGACATGTGGTGAGGGTGTGGCGGATGTGCGTACACGCTAGCGATCCGGGCCAGGAGCTGTCTGGCAGATGCACCGATTTCACCCGGACGGGAGAGTTTGGGGGCGTGTGGTGGACAGGAGGTCGGGGGAACGAGGCCTTACGGTCGCCTCCTAGGACGCGGAATTCGATGTCGAGGTTGCTGTCGAAACCGGAGGGCGGTCACTGATGGGTACGCGGAGTCGATCGAGGACCGGCGCGGGAGTCGTCACGGCGGGGACGGCCGTGCTGGCCACGGTCCTCGCCGGCTGTTCCGGTGACGGGGGCGGTACCGGCGCCGCCAGCGCCGAGCACTCCTCCGACGGAACGTCCGCGTCCGTCACCCCGGCCTCGGCCCGGACACAGGCGGAGCCCTCGCCCTCGAAGTCGTATCCCCTGTCGAAGACCCCGCAGACCATCCCGTCCGTGCGCGAGCACACGCCGGCGCGCGGCCCCGGATGGCGCCCCACCAGCGGCCGTGTCGTCATCGGGGACGCCAAGCTCTCCGACGAGGGCAAGCTCATCGCCGACGAGCTGAGGTTGAAGTACGCGGGCAAGGTCAAGGCCGGCGCCGGTGACGTGGAACTGGCGCTCGGCGGGAGCGGGAACCCCGAGTCGTACACGATGACCGTGAAGAACGGCCGGGTGCGGATCGTCGGGCCGGGGGACGCGGGTGTCTTCTACGGCACGCGCACGCTCAAGCAGGAGGTGCACGGCGGGGGGACCGCGCCGGAGGGCGTGGTGAAGGACGCGCCGGCGAAGCCGCAGCGCGGGTTCATGCTGGACATCGCGCGCAAGTACTTCACGGCCGGGTGGATCAAGGACCGGATCCGGGAGATCGGCGACCTGAAGTACAACCAGTTCGGTCTGCACTTCTCCGACGACCAGGCTTTCCGTATCCAGTCGGACTCGCACCCCGAGATCGTCTCGCCCGACCATCTGACCAAGGCGCAGGTCCGCGAGATCGTCTCGCTCGCCGCCCAGCGGCACATCACCGTGATCCCCGAGATCGACTCGCCCGGACACCTCGGCGCGGTGATCAAGGCGCACCCCGACCTCCAGCTGCGGAACACCGCCGGGGTCGCGACACGCGGCGCCGTCGACATCTCGAACCCCGGGTCGGCGAAGATCGTCGACGATCTGCTGCGTGAGTACGCTCCCCTCTTCCCCGGCGCCTTCTGGCACCTGGGCGGCGACGAGTACCAGGCCCTGACGGTGAAGAACCCGGAGGCGTCGTTCCCGCAGCTCGCGGACGCGGCCAGGAAGAAGTACGGGGCGAACGCGACGGTCGAGGACCTCACGACGGGCTGGCTGAACGACCGGGTCGCCACGATGAAGCCGTTCGACCGCTCCCTCAAGGCGTGGAACGACGGGTTCTTCCGGGGCGGTGTCGTCCAGGCCGACAAGAGCCTGGAGGTCGCGTACTGGACGGGCAGGGAGATCGGGGCGCGCCCGCCGGAGGAGTACCTGCGCGAGGGCCGCAAGATGACCAACTACAACGACGAGTACCTCTACTACGTCCTCGGTCAGCCCAACAACTTCGTGTACCCGACCGGTCAGCGGATCTACGAGAGCTGGACCCCGCTCGTCGTGCGCGGCACGACGCCGGTGCCCGCGAAGTACGACAGCCAGATCCTGGGCGGCACGTTCGCCGTGTGGTGCGACTTCCCGAACGCGCAGACGCAGGCGCAGGTCGCGCAGGGGATCCGCATGCCGCTGCGGGCGACGATCCAGAAGCTCTGGTACCCGGGCAAGCCTCCCCTGACATGGCCGCAGTTCGTGGCGCTCGCGAACCGGCTGGGATCCTGAGCGGTATAGCGGTGGACAGCGCGGTGGCCTGAACCGTATGTTCCGCTGGCCGGTGATCGACGCGCTCTGGGGAGATGCGCGCGACCGGCTCACCGTGAACCCGTGGGGGGTCCGTCGTGTCCAACAGTGGTTTTCCTGTGCTCAAGTCGCCGGTCGGCGTCTCGATGGCTGTCGTCGTCCTGCTGGGGGTGACGATCGCGATCGACCTGTTCGCCGTGTGGGTGGGGTTCGAGCAGCGCAGTCTCGCTGCCGACTTCGTGGCCGGGCACTTCTCGGCGGGCAGTCTGGCGGACGCCGACCGCATCGACTTGCTGTACGGGGCGGCGAGTGTCGCCCAGGGGTGTGCGATCGTGGCGACCGCGGTCGTCTTCATCGTGTGGTTCCGGCGAGTGCGCATCAACGCCGAGGTGTTCCGGCCCGACGGGCACAGGAGGTCGCGCGGCTGGGCGTCCTGGGGCTGGTTCGTGCCCATCGTGAACCTGTGGGCGCCGCGCCAGGTCGCCACCGACACCTGGGACGCCAGCCTTCCCGAGGCCGGCCTGATCCCGCAGAAGCACCCGCACACGGTCATCAACCGCTGGTGGAGCCTGTGGCTGGCGGGCAACGCCATCGGCGGCGTCGCGAGCAGCCAGTACGACAAGGCCGAAAGCATCGGCGAGATCAGGACGGCCGCGCAGATGCTGATGCTCTCCGACGCGCTCGACATCGCCGCCGCCGTCGCCGCCATCATCTTCGTCCGCTCCCTGACCCGCATGCAGAACGAGAAGGCCCTGCGCGGGCCCGCGATGGTGCCGTTCCCTGCCTGATTCGCCGGATCTGCGTTTTCGGTGGCGGAGCCACGTACGGCTGTGGTGTATTCGGCCCGAGCCGAGATCAGCCGCTTTCGAAGGCACCGGGGGGACACCGGCATGGGTTACTGGGGCTATTACGTCGTGGCCAGGAGTGAGCGGCCGCTCGCCGAGCTCGACGCGCTGGGAGGGGCGCGCGACGCGCTCACGCTCCTGGAGCGGCGGGCCGACGGCTGGCAGGTCTGGGAGTGCCCGGACGGCGGGGAGCGGCGGCACGACGTCGGCAGCATGAACGCGCTGGCCGCCGAGACCGGCGCGCCCGCCCTGTTCGGCTACGTCATGGACAGCGACTGCGTCGTCATCGAGGCGGCCGCGCCTCAGAGCGGCGCGTGGACCACGTGTCTGGCGCGCGAAGCCATGGCCGGATACCTCTCCGCGGACGAACTGACCCTGGAGGACTACTTCCTGGAGCCCGCGGACGCGGCGCGGCGCGCGGTCGCGTGGGCGCAGGAGTGCGGCCGCACCGTCGAGCAGGGGCCGCTCGCCGACGTCCTGGGCCAGGACCCCGATCCGTTCGCCGAGCCGCTCTTCTTCCGCTTCCTGGACCGGCTCGGCGTCGCGCCGCTGTGACGTTCCTGCGCCCCGGCACGCAGTAGAGCCCAGTAGGGACGAAATGCCGGGTCGGCAGGGGAAAGGGCGTACGTCATGAGCCTGGTGGAGCTGATCGCGCAGGCCGACGAGCGGGGTCTCGCGGCCAGCGGTCTCGCCTGCCTCGACCGCTGTGTGCCGCTGCTCGGCGCCGAGGACGACGAGGCGCTGCGCCCGCTGTGGGGAAGCCTCGCCGAGGGCGGTCCCGGGTGGGGCGACTGCCTGGCGCAGGCGCGGGCCGCGTTCCCGGCCGGGCCGGACGACGACGGGGACGATGCGTCCGGGCTCGCCCGGCGCATGCTGGCCGCCGTGCCGGACGTCCCGTCGGCGCCCGCGCTGCGGGAGTGGGCCGACGCCTGCTCGGTCGGCGCGCTCCAGATCCACCGCATGCTGGACACGATGGAGGACGGCGCGGGCTCGGTACGGTCCCGGCGCGAGGGCCGCACGGAGGGCATGTCCCCGCTGGTGGCGGCCGAGCTGCGGCGTCAGGTCAGGATCCTCGAGCTGCTCGCGGGCCGGGGCGCGGGCGGCCTGCGCCAGGCGCTCGACGTGTCGACGGAGGGCCGGCGCATCCTGCGGGCCGTCGTGTCGCGACGGGCGCGGGGCCGCGTCTGATGCACGGCATCTCCGGGCCCTCCCCGCGGGCGTGGGCGGCGATCGCGCTGCCGGTCGCGGTGGCACTCGTCGCGCTGGCCGTGCATCAACGGCCGTTCCAGGATCCGACGGCCCGGTTCCGCGTCGTACCAGGGATGCTGCAGGATGCCGGCCTGCCCGGCGGCGGCACGGCGGCGCTGTCCGGGTGTGGTGCGCCGGGTCCTGCGAGGCCCGCGCCGCGGGGGGAGGGGGAGCAGTCCAAGGCGCCGGCGCTCGTCATCTCCTCCTACGGGTACTCGAGTTCGGGGCCGGGCTTCGACGGGCCGCCCGCCTTCACGGTCCATACGGCGATCGACCCGGGACCGCAGCCGCTCACGCTGACCGCGCCGGTGGGCGAGCGGCGGATCACGGTCGATGTGTACGGGCCGCACGGGGAAGGCCGTATCGCGTCGGCGCGCGGACTGACGGCGAAGGTGATGAAGGGGGTGAAGCGGCGGCCTGTCCCGCCGACTTCGGGCGCCTACCGCTTCACGGACGCCGGGAATCTGGATCTGGAGATCGAACTGCCCGAGCGGGCCGTCTGCCCGGGCCACACGCGGGCGGACATCGGCCAGTGCACGCCCACGTACACCAACCAGATCGAGGACTGTCCCGTGGTCGCGGTCACGCTCACCGACAAGGCGGTGCCCGCGCAGCGCGCCCTGGTCGCGGGGATCAAGAACCCCGAGCGATTCAGCGACCGGCTCGTGGCGGTGTCGTTCGAGGAGAACGCCGCCGGAGTCTGAGCACACGGATCCGGCACCACGGATCCGGCACCACGGATCCGGCACCACGGATCCGGCACCACGGATCCGGCACCACGGACCCGACGACACGGACCCGACGACACCGATCCGACGACACCGATCCGACACCACGGACCCGAACGGAACCGGGCCCGGCCGCCCCCTCCCGCGGTCGGGTCCGCTTCCGTGGAAGGTAGTGAGTAGCCCATCCGGGCGCGGCGGCGCAAGTAAGGGCGCAAAGCAGACAGGCTGGCAGGCCTGCCGAGGCTGCCAGGGCTGCCGGGGCCGAAACGGCTCTCGCCGCGCGGTTCCCGGGAGAGCCGGGAACCGCGCGGCGAGAGATGCAACAGGTGCTGTTACGGCGCCAGCGTGGTGCCCAGGTGGTTGCCCGTCGCGGTGCCGAGCTGCGTCAGTCCGTAGTACTTGGACGTCGACAGGCCGAGCCCCGTGCTGTTGCTCGGGACGTACAGGAGCGTGCCGTTGCCGGCGTCCTCGCCCGAGGCGCCGATCACCAGGTCCGCGCGGCCGAAGCCGGTCAGGTCGGTGAGGGAGACGGCGGAGCCCAGCTTGTCCTCGGTCTCCGTCGAGCCGGGGACGCCGGGCTCGTCCTGCGAGATCGCGAGGGCACCGGTGCCGGTGAGGCCGGTCGCCGAGCCCTTGAACAGCAGCGAGGTACCCGCGTTGGAGCGGTTGCTGGTGCGGGTGATGTCCTCGTTCGGGGCGCCGGCCAGGACGTCCGCGTAGCCGTCGGCGTTGTAGTCGCCGACCGAGACGGACGCGCCGAGGGCGTCGCCGGACTCGGCGGCGCCGGGGACGCCGGAGGTGGCCTGGTGGATGACCTTGGCGCCGGTGGCGGTGAGGCCCGTGCCCGCGGTGCCGTAGACGGCGGTGACCTGGCCGCCCGCGTACGCGCCGGACTCGGCGGTGTAGGGCTGGCCGATGACGATGTCGTCGACGCCGTTGCCGTTGATGTCGCCGGCGGCGATGGAGCGGCCGCCCTTCACGGTGAGGGTGCCGGCCTTGGTCAGGCCGTTCCTGCCTCCCCTGAACCAGACGACCCGGCCGACGGACGTCGAGTCGCGGTAGTTGAGCGCGACGTCCGCGTAGCCGTCCTTGTTGAAGTCGCCGCTGGTGGCGTCCTCGTAGGAGAGGGCCGCGTCACCGCTGGTGATGTTGGAGCTGCTCTCCTGGCCCTCGGCGTAGCGCGCGGTCCAGGTGCCGCCGGTGCCGGTGGAGGACGCGAAGACGTCCGCCTTGCCGTCGGCGTTGAAGTCGCCGACCGCCACGGCGGAGCCGTACTTGGCGCCGTTCGCGTAGAAGCCCTCGTCGAGGTTCATCTGCGCGCCGGTGGTGAAGGCGGGGCCGTACAGGATGGTGACGGCGCCGCGGTCGGCGTGCAAGGAGGTGTCGTCCTCGCCGGGCTGGCCGATCGCGAGGTCGGCGTAGCCGTCGCCGTTGATGTCGCCGGTGGCCACGGCCGCGCCCCACTGGTCGCCTGCCTCACCGGCACCGGGCACGCCCGGGCTGGACTGCGTGAGCGAGATCTTCTTGGCGCTGTCGGGGCCGCTCGCGCCGCCCGGCACGACGACGACGCGGCCGCCGCTGGAGGCGCTGGGCAGACCGGTGACGAGGTCGCTGATGCCGTCGCGGTTCACGTCGGCGGTGGGGATGGCGGAGCTGCGGCCCGCGCCGGCGGCGAAGGATCGGATCGTGCCGAGCCGGTCCTCGAGCTGCTGGCCCGGGCACTCGGTGGCGTACGCGTCCTGGTGGCCGGAGATGGTCCGCAGGGTCGCGGTCTGGCCGTTCTTGTACACGCCGGTGTCACCGGCGGCGACGAGGCTCACCGAGCCGTTCGGGTCGACGCCGTACTGCCCGAGCTTGTACGCGGCGATGCGTGCGGCGGACTCCATCGCGGCCCGCGAGGGCTTGGAGTCCACGAAGTTGCCGAGGATCGCGATGCCGGTCGAGTACGAGTTGAAGCCGTACGTGTGCGCACCGAAGACGGGCTCGTCGACGCCGCCCTCGCGGCCCTCGAAGATCTGGCCGCACTTGTCGACCAGGAAGTTGTAGCCGATGTCCTTCCAGCCGTTGCCGTCCGGCGCCGGCTTCACGTGGTACGCGTAGTCGGCGCGGATCAGCTTGGCCGAGTCGGCGCAGCTGTAGTCGTTCGCGTCCACGGTGTGGTGGATGAACGCGGCCTGGATCTTGTCGATGTACTCCGGCGGGCTGTAGTTGACCGCGAGAGAGGTGTCCGGCTTCCACTCCGACCGCATGATGATCGGCGGCTGCTTCACCGTGGAGGGCGGGGCCGGGGGCTTGGTGGGCGTCGGCGACGGGCTCGGGCTCGCGCTCTCCGAGGCGGAGTCCGACGGGCTCGCGGAGTCGGCCGGAGCGGAATCGCTGGGCGACGCCGACGGCGAGGGGCTCTCCGTGGCGGAGGCGGAATCCGACGGCGACGGCGAGGGGGACTCTTCGAGGTCGGTGGTGTACGCCGCGTTCTGCGGCCCACCGTCGGCGACGGATGCCTTGGCGGCCTTCGCTTCCTTGGCCTCCTTGGAGGTGACACCCGGGTCGACCATCGCCAGGGTGAGCCCCTTGGGCAGTGCGGTCGACGACCCGTCGGCGGCGACCACGCGCGCCTCGACGCCGTCCGAGGGCCCGACCCACCGGGACTCGGACATGCCGCGCACGCCGTTCTTGCTCTCGGCGGTGTCGGGGTCGGGCAGGTGCGAGTCCGTGTTCACGGACACCCAGTCGGTCCACTTCCCGGTCACGCTGCTGCGCGTGCGGACCTGGGCGGTGCCCTTGAGCTCGGCGCTCTGCTTGTCCCAGGTCACCCCGACCAGCGAGAACGGCTCCGTGCCGGTGCGCGGGAGCTCCCGCTTGGTGCTGCCGTCGGCCTTCAGCGCGGCGGAGCGCACCTTGACCGGCCGCGGAGTCGTCGCCGAGGGGCCGGAGCCACCGGACGCCTCCGGGCTGGCGACGGCGTACGTCACCACGCCCGCGCCGCCGAGGACGACGGCACCCATCGTCACCCAGGCCCTGCGCTTGAGACTCAGCGGTTTGTACGCATGAGATCTGCGCGCGCGCGAATTACGCGGCCCCAATTGCCCCACCCCTTGCAGAAGTTCAGAGAATGTTCACAAATGCCACACCCGTCACACGGGTAGCGTTCTATTCAGCGGTTGACCAACGACAAACGTCACTGGTTGCCCTGGTGTGCTGTAACTCACCCGACCGGATCGGCGGACGACATGCTGAGGGTGGAAGAGCTGGAGGCCGCGCTTCCGGCGATGACGCGGTGGCGTGTGCGAGGAGGGCGCAGCGTGGACTGGGCCGTCCTCGAGGCGGCCCTCGGGACGGCGCTGCCCTCCGACTTCCGGGCGCTGGCGGAGGCGTACCCGGTGCTGGTCATCGATGACTTCCTCATCGTGTCCTCTCCGACTCCCGGCGCCGAGGCGTCATGGGCGTCCGGGGCCAGGGAGGACGAGATCCTTCAGGATCTGTACGAGATGGGCGACACCGAGGGCTACGTTCCCTTCCCGCAGCCGGGAGGCTTGATCGGCTGGGCGGATTCCGATTCGGGGGATTCTTTCTACTGGAGGACGAGCTCCCCGGACCCGGACGCATGGCCGGTGGTCGTCCGCACGGACAACGCCGACTGGATCGAGTTCCCGGTCGGCGCCGTCGAGTTCCTGGCCGGCGTGTACGGGGGCACCATCGACGTGCCGGGCATGCCCGGGAACTTCCCCGGCGACTTCCCCGAGGTGCTGGGCCTGAGCGACCGTGTCGACGGCATCTGATCCGCAGGCACATGTGAACAGCGATCGCCCCCAGGGTTCCTGGGGGCGATCGTCATTCAGCAGGGTTGGGGTCTGCTCCCGGTCCGAAGGTCTTCGGCAGTGACCGGAGTGACCGGACTGACCGGGCCGGGGCTACGGGCAGCTCACGCGGCCGTCGCCGGGGTCGGTCGTGCAGGTGTCGGTGCCCATGCCGCCGTTGGCGGTGTCGTTGCCGGAGACGTTGTCGACCGTGTTGAGCTGGTCGTTGCCGAAGTAGCCGGTCAGCGTGTCGTTTCCGGGGCCACCCATCAGGGTGTCGTTGTCGAACCCGCCGTCGATGTTGTCGTTTCCGGAGCCGCCGTAGACGGTGTCGCTGCCGAAGCTCGCCCGGACGGTGTCGTTGCCGCCCAGGGCGCAGATCACGTCGTTCCCCCAGCCACCCGTGAGGGTGTCGGCGCCGCTGGTGCCGGTGATCGTGCAGCCGTGCGCGTTGTTCACCGTGCTGGTCGCCGTCGCGGAGTTGTCGCTGGGGACCGGGTCGGACTGCGTGGCGGTGACCGTGGCCTTGTCGGACAGGGTGCCGGTGGCCCGGGGTTCGGCGACCACCTTCACCGTGGTCGAGGCACCCGCGGCCAGGGAGCCGAGCGCGCAGGTGGCGCTGCTGGCCGTGATGGTGCAGGTGCCCTGGCCGGGCGTGGCCGACAGTACGGTGCCGGGTCCGGTGAGAGCGTCCGCCAAGGTGATGCCGGTGGCCGCCGTCGTGGTGCTCTTGTTGGTCACCGTCACGGTGTACGTGGCCTGATCGCCCAGGCTGACGGTGGCCGGTCCGGTCTTCGTGACGGAGAGGTCCACACCGGTCGGCGGCGGCGTGGCGGCGACCTGGTAGCGGACCAGTCCTCGGTCGTCGCCGGTGTTGCCGGAGACGACGATCTTGCCGTCGGTCTGCAACGCCACCGCGCCGGCCGAGTCGAAGAAGCCGAGGTAGACGTCGGTGGTGACCTTGCCGCCGGTCCCGAATCCGCTGTCCAGGCTGCCGTTGGCGTTGTAACGGGCCACCGCGAAGTCGGCCTGGCTGATGCCGGCGGCGACGATCTTCCCGTCCGGCTGCAACGCCAGGTCGGAGCTCCCGTCCAGGGTTCCGGCCCCGAAGCTCGTGGTGACCTTGCCGTCTCCGTCGAAACCGCTGTCGAGTGTGCCGTCGGGGTTGTAGCGGGCCAGCGCGAAGTCGAAGTCGCTGGTGCCGGAGACGACGAGTTTCCCGTCCGCCTGCACCTTCAGCCCGCCGGCGACGTCGGCCGTGGCGAAGGGCGTGGTCACCCTGCCGTCGCCGTCGAAGCTCGTGTCGAGGCCCCCGCCGGGGTTGTAGCGGGCAAGCATGAAGTCCGAGGCGTTCGCCGGGTAGTTGTACCCGGCGCGGCCGGCCACGGCGATCGCACCGTTGGTCTGCAGCGCCACGTCGTAGGCGGTCGCGCTGCCGCCCGCGAAGCCGGTGGTGACCTTGCCGTCGCCGTCGAAGGTCGTGTCGAGGCTGCCGTTGGGGTTGTAGCGGGCGAGCGCCACGTTAGGACCGCTCTCGCCGACGGCGACGATCGCGCCGTTGGCCTGCACCGTCACCGCGTAGGCCTCCTGCACGCCCGTGCCGAAATCGGTGAGCGCGATGCCGTCGCCGGCGAAGCCGGTGTCGAGGCTGCCGTTGCTGTTGTAGCGGACGACCGTGAACCGGTTGCCTCCGCTCACGGGGTCCACGGTGCGGCCGACCACGACGATCTTGCCGTCCGGCTGTACCGCCACCCCGTTGGCGATGTCCTCGTCGCCGCCGCTCACGTCGGTCAGGACCAGGCCGTCGCCGTCGAAGCTCGTGTCGAGGCTGCCGTTGGTGTTGTAGCGGGCCAGCGCGAAGTCGGCCGCGCCGCCCTCCGGAGGATTGTTGAGGCCGACCGTGACGATCTTGCCGTCTGCCTGCAACGCCATGTCGCGGCTCTCGTCGTAGCCGCCGAAGTCGGTGACGACCTTTCCGTCGCCGTCGAAGCCGGGATCGAGGTCGCCCGGCGCGGCGAGCGCGGCTCCGGGCGCGGTCAGGACGAGCGCGAGGCCGGTGGCTGCGGCAGCCCCGGTTCGTCCCAGCGTTCTTCGCAGACCAGTGGTGAGTGTGGGCATGGAGACCTTTCCGCCTCTCATCGCCGAGCAGCGGGCCGCTGCTTCCCGTGGCAGGCCACAGCCTGTTGATCTCGCCGGGGCCAGACCTCTGCGGCTGGCCGCGCTGGTCTCTTTGGACCCCGGTGATCCACTCCCATGGACGAGGGCCGGTGATCGGGCGCGGCCCGAAGTGACTCCGGACCGCCTTCGTCTCCGGCCGGCGTGTCCGGATCGCTTCGTTTGTACCGTCTATTCCATTCGTTTCGTCGTTCGCGTGTGAGGGGTGCCGTGTTGGAGAACCGGGGCCCTCGTCGGGCTGGAGGGGCCATGAACCGGCCGCTCGGTTACGCGATGTGCTGGGTGGCCGTCATGGGGGCGATCACCCTCGGGGCGGGGGAGTCCGGTGCCGACCGGCTGGCGTCGGGGCTCGCGGGGCTTCCCGCGTGGGCGTACATCGGCTTCCGTGGCTGGCCCGTCCTGGCGTCGGAGGACATCCCGGATTCCTGGACCCGCTTCGACGGCACGGCCGCCGAGTTCGTCTTCCGCATGCTCACCGAGCGCGCGCATCCGCACTCGGTCGCCCGCTATTACGACACGCACTGGTTCCAGAGTTACGAGGACGTGGAGTAGGCCCGAGGTGACGGCACGTCGTCGATCTCTCGCAGAGGGCCGGCCCGGCCAAGGTTCCGCCTCGTGCGCTCGGTTGTCGCTCGCGGTCCCGCAGGGCCTCGTCGGACACGCGCACCGCAAATCGGTGGCGGGCCCGGCCCCCACCGACAACCATGCGACGTATGAATGACCAACCCGCACGATGGAGCCAGGCGTCCGTCTACCCCGACATGTGGGCCGACCCGGACGACGACCCCCGCAGCGCCGAAGGCGTCAGCGCGGAGGGCGAACTGGAGACGCTCCGGACCTTCCTGACGGACTACCGTCTGACCCTGCGCATGAAGTGCGAGGGCCTGGACCCGGAGCAGCTGGCCCGCCGGTCGGTGCCGCCGTCGACGATGTCGCTGCTCGGCCTTCTCCGGCACCTCGCCGAGGCGGAGCGGGACTGGCTCAACTGGATAACCGACGGTGAGCCGCTGCCGAAGCTGTACGGCGAGCCTGACGGGGACTTCGACGGCGCCGTCGCCGAGCAGGCCGTGGTCGACGCCGCGTACGCCGATCTCGCACGCGAGCAGGCCGCGACGGACGCCGCGCTCGCGGGGCACGCGGATCTGGGCGAACGTCTTGGGAAGGTCGAGATCCCGGTCCGGGAGCTGCTGGTGCACCGGGTCGAGGAGTACGCCCGCCACTGCGGCCACGCCGACCTGCTGCGTGAGTGCATCGACGGAAGGGTGGGCCAGTAAGCCCGCCGCTCAGCGCCGCGGGCGGTCGGCGGCCTTCACCGCACCGAGGAACGCCGTCCACGCGCCGCTGGTGAACACGACGGCCGGACCGTGAGGGTTCTTGCTGTCACGTACGGGGACGTGGGCGGCAACGGCGTGGTCGCTGACTTCGAGGCACTGGCCGCTCTCGCCACCGCTGTAACTCGACTTACGCCACATCGGCAGGGCCGAGGCATTGAGGACTCGGATGCCCTGCCGCTGCTGCTCACTGCTGCTGTGCGTCATGCTCGCAATCCTCCGCGACGGACTTGATCAGCGCCAGGGACTTACGGTGCGACAGGGCGTCGCCCATGGCGTGATCGTAGGCCGTCTGGCATTCACGTACCACGGAGGGGAGTTCGAGGACCCGACCCCATGTGAGGCCCTCCACATACGCGACCTGCGGCAGGTCCTCGAACCACATCAGGGACACCGGGCCCTCCAGCAGAGCGTGCAAGCCCACAGAGAAGGGCAGCACGTGGACGCGAATGCGGCGGCTTTCGCCCAATTCCACGATGTGACGGAGCTGCTCGCACATCACTGCCGGGCCTCCCACGGGGCGCCGCAACACTGCTTCGTCCAGGAGGAACCAGGTCACTGGCGACTTGAAGTCGTCCAGGACGCGGGCCCTTGCCAGACGTGTGACAAGGAGGCTGTCACGTTCTTCGTCGGTCTTCGGCGGGAAACCGGACTGGAGAACTTCGCGGGCATAGGTCTCGGTCTGGAGCATGCCGGGCACCAGCTTCGGTGCGTACGTCCGGATCGCCGTCGCCTGGCGCTCCAACTCCAGTGCTTCCGCGAAGTGTTCGGCAACGCTCCCCTCTCCCTGCGTGGGCAGGAAGTTCTCGAAGACGCCACCTGTCTTGAGTACTTGGTCGAGGCGGCGCGCGTCCTCCAGCGACGGCCGGCGGCGGCCCGCCTCGATGTGGGCGATGTGCGTGCGCGACATGATGGCCCGCGCACTCAGCTCTTCCTGCGTGAACCCGGCGGTCTCCCGGCGTCGCCGAAGTTCCTCCCCGTAACTCGTCCGGGATCCGGGATTGTCCTCGATCGCCATCCGCAACTCCCGTATGTGCGACTTGCGTTGTCACGCTCGGACCACTGGCGAGCCTAGCTGTGGCGACCTCACTCTGTGAGCGGATTCCTACGCAGAGCGAGATCGAGAGGCAGCGCAGATGCAGCACGGGGAAGGCGCGTTCGTCGCCCACGCCGGTACGGACGTCTACGGGCCCGGCAAGGTGCTCGGTGTCGACGGGGAATCGCGGCGCGTGCGCTTCGTGTACTTCGTGGCGACGATCGCGGCGCGAGACCTGCGGCCGGCCTCGGAGAGCGAAGAGGTGTGGGTGCGGGCGTGGCTGCGGGAGCGCGCGCAGAGATACGGCGGGCAGTGGTGATTACGTCAAGTGACCGTTCGCATACGCAAGTTGCGGTACCGTGAGCGCGACAGCACGCCTCACATGAGGCGGCCCTCAACGCCGGTTCCAGCCAGCGAAGAGGGCCTTCATCACCAGTGGAGAGAAGCCACCGGAAAATGCTTCGTCATGCTATCGCGCCTGCCCGTTTCTTCAGTCAGGTGCCGAACGAAATCCTCCGCCATCCGCGCCTCTCGTCGGACGCCGTACGGCTGTTGGCCTGGCAGTTGTCGCTCCCCAGTGACGCCGGGGATCCGCTGTCGAAAACCGCCCATCAGGCCGGGATCGGCAAGTGCGCCTTCAACCGCGCCAAGGGCGAACTGAAGCGCGAGGGCTATCTGCACGAGTGGCGCCAGCAGGGTGTCCGTGGGCTGTGGACGACCGTGCAGCTCGTCTCCAATGTGCCGCTGAAGCCGGAGCAGGCGCTCGCCTTACGGGACGGGGCTCCGACGGGCGGAAACCCGGCCGCCGGTGAGCCGACCGGCCGGACCGTCGGCCGTCATCCAGAGAAACCCGTTCTTGAGAACACCCCCCACCATCCCGAGGCGCCTCCCGAAGCGCCTCCCGAGGCTCCTGCGGTGACGGATGCCGGGCGCCAACTCATCGCCACCATCCTGGACTTGGAGCCAAGGCTCCGCGTACCGCGCGGCATACTGCCGCAGCTGGCGGCCCTGGCGAGCGCCTGGCTGGAGGCGGGGCACACACCAGGCGGCGTACGGGCGCATGTGCAGCGCAGTTTGCCGGGCCCGAAGCAGCCGATCCACAAGCCGGGCGGCTTGCTGCGGTACATCCTGAGCGACGTACCACCGGCGCCTGCCGGGGAAGAGTCCCGCCGCCCCGAACCCGTCCAGCCACGCATCGCCCAACTGCGGGAATGCGAGGGCGTCCACACGCAGGCGCGCCTGTTCCGGCCGGAGGGCGACGAGGAGTTCTGCGGAGAGTGCCTGCGGGGGCGTGTGACTGAGGGTTCGGTGCGGCTGTAGGGCCGCTCCCGGTGGCCGGTTTGCCGGGACGCGGAAGCGTGTACCTCCCACGGACTGCCGTCCGGCCTCGTTGTATACCTGTCTCCGGTTCGTGAAGGATCACGCGGAGGGGGTGGGGTCATGGCGGTACGGGCGAGGGCTACGGCTCAGAGCATGGGCGGGGGGCCGGGCAAGGGCGGTGTCCGTCGGCAGTCGCCGGGCCGGACCCGGGCCGTGGGCGTGCTGCTGATCCTGGTGTCCCTGGCATCGGCGGTGCTCTGTTACCTCGCGTTCTCCTGGTGGCTGCCCTCCGACAGGGACCGCTACCGGGACTACGTGGCAGCCGAGCCCTGCCCCGCCCGTGCGCCGGCGACCGACTGCCTGAGCACCTGGCATCTCACCGTCGTGAAGAGGGAGATCAAGAACGCCGGGAGGACTTCCACCTACAAGGCGACGCTGAAGGACGGGGACGCCTGGCAGGGAGTCGTGGACTTCGGTGACCCGGGGCCGCTCCTGGAGCACCTGAAACCGGGCGACAAGGTCACCGCCACCGCCTGGCGCCGTGACATCGTCGTACTCAGCAAGGACGGCGTCCGGCAGAACAGCTCCGAGGCGCCCCGTGACGAGATCCAGATGAACGCGGCCATGGGCATGCTCGCCGCGTTCTTCGCGGTCCAGGCGTTGGCGTTCGGCGCGGTACGCCTGGTCAGGCCCCGTGACCACGCGCCCCTCACCTGGGATCCGTACGGCAGGCGGATGTTCTTCACCAGCATCATCGTCTGCTTCGCGGTGGGGCTCCCGATGGCGTGGACCGGCATCCCGTGGTGGACCGTGCCGGCCGTCGGACTCCCGGCCATGGCGTGCGCGGCGGTGCTCATGTACCCCCGCCCCGGGCACACGGCCGCACGCGGGGGCAGCTGACCGGGGCCGGTTCCGGGGTCAGGAGGCGAAGGCGCGTAGGGTCTGGGAAATGACTTCGTCCGGGGCCCGCATCGGCAGACACCAGATCCCCGGTCTCCTCCTGATCATGGTCCCGGAGTCCAGGGAGGGGATCGAGGCCGTGGCGGGGATGTCCGCGGAACAGGCCGTCTCCGGGGATCTCGACTGGTTCGATCTCTACGACTTCCTGCGTGACGTGGTCTTCCGCGACCTGGTCCGGCCCGAGCTGCTCACGCCCGAGGCGAAGCGTGACAAGGAACTGCTCGGCCGATGCGCCGAGTTCACCGAGAACCTGCTCATGAATTCGACCCAGTCCGTGGCGTCCGCCGCGTTCTACCAGTTGGTGGAGCCGCTGTACGAGAGTGAGGAACTCCTTGTCGCGGCGATTCCCCTGATGCCGCCGGAGATGCTGCGGGTCACGCGCGAGGAGCTGGCCGAGGAGCGCCTCTCGGCGCGGACACGCTCCGTGTTGGCGGGATATCTGCCCTGACCGCGCATCGAGGCGCTGTGGATCTATGACAGTTCCTCTGCGGAGAGTTCCGTTTCTGAAGGGTGCGCCCGGAATGTCTTCCGGGTCGCGGGCGCGTGTGGGGCTCCTATATAAACGGGCCGCCTCGTGCCGGGGCGCGGCGCCGGCATCTTCCTCCACGTCAACGGCTCGGGCGCGACCGCGGGCTGCGTCTCCGTGCCGCGCGCCACGACGGACCGCATCATGAGCTGGGTCCAGCCGGGCGCGCATCCGCGCATCGCGATCGGCTGACGGCCCGGCTCCGTCCCTTCGCGCGAGGTCACACGACGCACAGCCGCCTCGAAGGTTGTACGGCCTTCACTGATTGGTCGTGTGAGAAGCGACATGTGTGTGACGCGTGATGCTCCGGTGACCCAATCCGCTTGGCAAGGCGGGGAGTTGCGAAGGCCGCTCCCCGTACTTGACGAGGAGCGGACGCCATGGGAGTGGGCCACAAACCTGAGCCGAACGCCGCGGACATGCGGCGGCACGCCGCGGGATTCGTCGCGCACGCCACCGCGCGCAACCGGCTCCCGCTCGACTACACCGTCGTCAGCCTCCGTGTCGCGGACTTCCTCATCGACGGCCTGCGTAAAGGGACTTCGGACCGGGCGTCGGTCGCGGGGGCTCTGTTCGGTATCGGCGCGTACGTGGGCGAGGTACTGGTGCGGCGGGCCGGGGCCGCGTGGGTCGACTTCGACGAAGCTCAGCGGGCCTACTTCGGCCAGCCCGTGGGCGTCCGCATGCCCGACGGGCGCGTGTGGAACCCCCTCGGCAAAGTCGTCAACCGCTTCGAGCTCGGCCGCGAGGAATCCCTCCAGACCTTCTACCTGACCCTCCACGGACGTGGCGGCGACCGCGGGCGGGGCAAGACCTGCGCCGCCCTGTGATGTGTGTGCCCTGTGACATGTGTGCCCAGTGACATTTCCGTGGGCCGGGACGCTGATGACCGTGGGGGCATGGACGCATCGATCCGTGCCGAGTCGGGTCAGTTCGCGGACGTACGAAGAGGACAACTGTTGGGCCAGGGTGGGGAGCCCCGTCGCACACAGGCGCGCGACGAAGAGCTGGGCAGGGCAGTGGCGCGGGCGCAAGAGGGTGACGAAGCGTCCTTCGCGGTCGCCTACCGTCTCGTGCAGCCCGGTCTCCTCGGATATCTGCGCGGCCTCGTCGGCGACGAGGCCGAGGACGTCGCCTCCGACGCCTGGCTGGAGATAGCCCGCGACCTGGGACGCTTCCGTGGGGACGGCACCGGGTTCCGCGGATGGACCGCCACCATCGCCCGGCACCGTGCCCTCGACCTGCTGCGCCGCCAGAAGGTGCGCCCGCGTCCCTCCGGCCTCGAACAGGACATGCTCGAACTCCCCGGCATCCACAGCACGTCCGACCAGGCTCTTGAGACGATCTCCACCGCGGAGGCGCTCACGCTGATCAGTGACCTCCCGCGCGACCAGGCCGAGGCGGTGCTGCTGCGCGTCGTCGTCGGGCTCGACGGGCCGTCCTCCGCGCGCGTCCTCGGCAAACGCCCCGGCGCCGTGCGGACTGCCGCTTACCGCGGCCTCAAGAAGCTCGCGGACCGGCTCGGCGCGCGAGGTGTGACGGATGACGGCCCCACGACGCTGGGGGAGTCGAGATGACTGAAAACCCACTCAGGCAGGACCACGGGTCGGCCGGCCCGGAAGGAGCCGGAGGCTTCGAGACTCTGCTCGCCGCCGCCGTACGCTCGGCGAAACAGCGGGACGGCGCCCAGGAACGGGCCGTCGCCGCGTTCCGGGAGGCCCGCGACCAGGGAGCCCATTCGTCGGCCAGGACGCGACGCCGGGACGACTGGCGTCCGCGCCCCCGAGGCCTCGCCCGCTGGTCACTGCGCACCACCGTGGGCACGCTGGTCGCGGGCGTCGCCCTGGGCGGCGTCGCGATGGCCGGCATCGGCGCGGGCGGGGACGCCCCGGGCGACGATGCCGAACAGCGTCCGACGCCCAGGCGGAGCGCCTCCAGCTCCCCCGGGCGGCCCATGCCCGAGCAGGTCCGGCCGTCCGCCACGGTGCCCGCCCCGTCCCACGCGCCCGGCCGGTCCGCCGGTCACCCGGACCAGGCCGGTGACACCCTCGCCAAGTGCCACGCGTACGCATCCGTACGGGGCCGGGGCGAGGCGCTCGACTCGCCCGCATGGCAGCGCTTCCTCGCGGAGGCGGGCGGAGAGGCCTCCGTGGACGCGTACTGCGCGGCGGAGCGGGCCCGCCAGGAGACCGGCAACGGCGGCGACAAGGCGGCCGGCGGGAAAGCCGACGGTCAGCAGAGCGGGCACCCGAGCCCGAAGCCGAGCCGGGCGAAGAATCCCAAGAAGTGGCTGAACCCCGAGAAACAGGGGAGTCCCGGCGAGTAAAGGTGCGGGGGCGGCACGCCTCGGCCTGCACACCTCGAAGGGCACCGCCGGGACGGCCGAGGCCGCCACCCCCCACAGGAGAGGCCCCGGCCGTCGCGCGGTACGGGCCGCGCGGCGGCCCGTACTACCTTCAGCGCCGCGCGTGCGGTTTCTGTCACACCGCGTTGTGTCACGTGCTAGTTGCGGGTTGTACCAAACGTGGACGGGGAGCGGTATCAGGCCGTAGCGTGCTGGTTCGCGTCGGTGAGCGGCGCAGGGTTTAAGCGCAAGGGTGGCGCAGTGCTGGGGGACGACGCGGAGCTGACGGCCGCGGTGCATGCGGCGCAGGACGGGGACGAGACCGCGTTCCGGACTGTGTACCGCGCGGTGCATCCACGCCTGCTCGGGTACGTACGGACACTGGTCGGTGAACCGGACGCGGAGGACGTCGCGTCCGAGGCCTGGCTGCAGATCGCCCGGGATCTCGACCGGTTCAGCGGCGACGCCGACCGCTTCCGCGGCTGGGCCGCACGCATTGCCCGTAACCGCGCCCTCGACCACATACGGATGCGGGGCCGCCGGCCCGCCATAGGCGGTGACGAGACCGAGCTCACCGGCCGGCCCGCGATATCCGACACCGCCGACGAGGCGATGGAACTCCTCGCCACCGGTGACACGCTCGCGCTCATCGCCCAGCTTCCGCAGGACCAGGCCGAGGCCGTCGTCCTGCGCGTCGTCGTCGGGCTCGACGCGAAGAGCGCCGCCCAGACCCTCGGCAAGCGTCCGGGCGCCGTCAGGACCGCGGCGCACCGCGGCCTCAAGCGCCTCGCCGAGTTGCTCGGTGCCGAGGGTTCGCATGTGCAGACGGCGCACGAGGGCCGCGACGGCACGCTCGACGCCGTACCGCCCCCGAGAGAACCGCGCGGGCACGCGGTGACGTCCGCCGGTGTGACGCATTCGCGGACGCGGACGCAGAAGGACATGTGATGGCCGACGAGCACAACAAGTGGCTGGACCGGGACGCGGCCGAGCGTCTGCTGCGCGGTGAGCCCCTGGAAGCCGTCGACGCAGCCACCCGCGCCAGGGCCGCCCGCCTCGCCGAGACACTCGACGCACTTGCCGTGACACGCGTAGACGGAGGCGAGCTGACGGGCGAGGCAGCCGCGTTGGCCGCGTTCCGCAAGGCGCGCGAATCCGGCGCGGAGGAGCCCGGCACGGCGACCCCGAAGGCACGCCATGCCAGGCGCCGCGGAGCTCTCGCCCCGGTCTCCTCGCTCCACGGTCCCGTGGACCACGGGAACGACGCGAACGCGAACACGAACGCCGCGATCGACGGGTACGCCGGTTCCGACGTCGGCAGTGTCCGCCTCGCGAGACCCGACGCGCGGCCCGTCCGCTGGGGCCGCCCGGTGCGGTTCGGGATGGCCGCCGCGCTCGCCGGATGCATGATCGGCGGCGTCGCCGTCGCGGCCGGGACCGGAGTGCTCCCGTCGCCGTTCGGGGGCCACGGCGAACCCGGGCCCGCCGCCAGCGTCTCCGCCGCCGCGTCTCCCGAGCGGCCCCTCACCTCACCGTCTCCCGACATCTCGGACACCGACGGCGGACGCTCGGGCAGCGCCGTGCCCGACGGCCACTCGCGCGAACCCGGCTCGGGCGCCCCGTCCCAGGACGACACGGCGGGCCGGCCCGGCCCGGCGACGACGCAGCCCGGCACCGGACGGCGCGAATCGGACGCCGCGGACCGGGAGGCCTGGCGGCAGCGCATGGCCGACGCCTGCCGCAAGTACCGTGTCGGAGCCCTGAGCGACTCCGAGAAGGAGCGGCTCAGGGCCGCCGCGAAGCGCATCGCCACGAAGAAGCGGGACCGTGACCCCGACCGGTTCTGCGCCCGCGTCCTCGGGGAGGCCGACGACTCCGGCAGCGGGGACGACGGCGGCAACGAGAACGACGACAAGAACAGCGGCAAGGGCGGCGACGAGGACAGCCCGAACGGCGGGGACTCCGGCGTCAGCGGCGCCGTGCCGACCGCCTCGTGGGTCCCGTCCGATCCGGGCGGCGACGCCTCGGGCACCGGGCCGACGACGCCGTCCGCGACGGCCTCGGCCTCGTACAGCGCCGTGGCCACGCAGCCCTGAGCCTGCCCTCATGCCTGCCCTAAGTGGGCGCTGACCTGCGGGAACAGAGAATTTCCGAGGCGGGTGTGACGTTTTTGGACGGCATGGCGCAGTAACAAGTGAGCCGACTGGTCATCGGCCGTGCACGAGCCGGGGTTCCCCCCGTACCTTCGGCTCTGTGCCACTGGCGCGGGCGGGACACGTTCCCCCGGTCCCGCCCGCGCCCCACTCCCTCTCGCCACCTGGGCGCAGGTCACCAGTAGACGACGACCTGGTCGCCGTTGCGGACCTGCGCGAACAGCGACGCGATCTTCCCCTCGTCCCTCACGTTCACGCACCCGTGCGACGCCCCGTTGTAGCCGCGGGCCGCGAAGTCCGCCGAGTAGTGCACCGCTTGGCCGCCGCTGAAGAACATCGCGTACGGCATGGCCGTGTGGTAGATCGTCGAGACGTGGTGGCGGGACTTCCAGTACACGCTGAAGACGCCCTCGCGGGTGGGCGTGAACTGCGAGCCGAACCGCACGTCCGTGGTCATCAGCGCCTTGCCGTCGATCATCCACGTCAGCGTGCGGCTGGTCTTGCTGATGCAGACGACGCGGCCCGTCATGCAGCGCGGGTCCGGCTTCGCCGCGGGCTGCCCGCCGGACGCGTACAGCTCGTCGCGCGTCGGGGCGTGCGTCATCCTCACCAGCCGCGCCCAGGTCACCGTGTCCGTGTTCCCCGTGCGTGGCAGGCCCCGCTTGCCCTGGAAGCCCTCGACCGCCTTGGCCGTCGCCGGGCCGTACGTTCCGTTCGGCCCCTCGAAGAGCCACGCGATCTGCCGCAGCCTGGCCTGGAGTTCGCGCACCTTGGCGCCGCTCGCGCCGCGGGCCATGAGGACCTTCGGCGGCGGCGTCGGTCTGACCGACGGGGTGCGGGAGGGGGACGGGCCCGGCCTCTTCGCGTCGTCCGGTCTCTTCGCGTCGTCGGACGGGGTCGGTGACGCCGATCCGTTCGCCCTCGACGGCTGCTTTCCGCCCGTGTCGACGGCCCCTGCCTTGCAGCCGCCGACCAGGGCGATGACCCCGGCGACGGCGAGTGATCCACGCATGACGGTCGCACGCATCCGGGCCCCCGCAGTCTCGCCACTAGTCCGATGTGCCAACAGAGATGTTTCCCGCGCGCGTCCGGTTGCGAACTCGGCGTAACTGCCGCGCATGGTGGGAGGGAGAAACGTGACGGACGCGCTGTGAGCAAGGTCCCAGCCTGCGGCTCTCCACCGCTAGCAGGCGCGCCGCTACAGTCCGTCGCGGGGGTCGAACCGACTGGCAAGTAACAACCGAGCTGGAGGCACAACCATGGCGCGCGAGTCTGAGTCAGGACTGCCCATCGAGCCGGTCTACGGCCCCGATTCGCTGGCCGACTGGAACGCGGCCGAGAAGCTCGGCGAGCCCGGAAAGTACCCGTTCACGCGCGGCGTCTACCCGTCGATGTACACCGGCCGCCCGTGGACGATGCGCCAGTACGCCGGCTTCGGCACCGCCGTCGAGTCCAACGCCCGTTACCAGCAGCTCATCGCCAACGGCACGATGGGCCTGTCCGTCGCCTTCGACCTGCCCACCCAGATGGGCCACGACTCGGACGCCCCGATCGCGTCCGGCGAGGTCGGCAAGGTGGGCGTGGCCATCGACTCGATCGACGACATGCGGATCCTGTTCGGCGGCATCCCGCTCGACAAGGTGTCCACGTCGATGACGATCAACGCCCCGGCGGCGCTCCTCCTGCTGATGTACCAGCTCGTCGGCGAGGAGCAGGGCGTCCCCGCGGACCAGCTGACGGGCACGATCCAGAACGACGTGCTGAAGGAGTACATCGCGCGGGGCACCTACATCTTCCCGCCGAAGCCCTCCCTGCGGCTGATCGCCGACATCTTCAAGTACTGCCGGGCCGAGATCCCGAAGTGGAACACCATCTCGATCTCCGGCTACCACATGGCCGAGGCCGGCGCCTCGCCCGCGCAGGAGATCGCGTTCACGCTCGCGGACGGCATCGAGTACGTGCGCACGGCCGTGGCGGCCGGCATGGACGTCGACGACTTCGCGCCGCGCCTGTCCTTCTTCTTCGTGGCCCGGACGACGATCCTGGAGGAGGTCGCCAAGTTCCGCGCGGCCCGCCGGATCTGGGCCAAGGTCATGAAGGAGGAGTTCGGCGCGAAGAACCCCAAGTCGCTGATGCTCCGCTTCCACACGCAGACCGCGGGCGTGCAGCTCACCGCCCAGCAGCCCGAGGTCAACCTCGTCCGCGTCGCCGTCCAGGGCCTCGGAGCCGTGCTCGGCGGCACGCAGTCGCTGCACACCAACTCCTTCGACGAGGCCATCGCGCTGCCGACCGACAAGTCCGCGCGCCTCGCGCTGCGCACCCAGCAGGTCCTCGCCTACGAGACCGACGTAACCGCCACCGTCGACCCGTTCGCCGGGTCGTACGTCGTCGAGAAGATGACGGACGACGTGGAGGCCGCCGCCCTCGAACTCATGACGAAGGTCGAGGACCTCGGCGGCGCGGTCGACGCCATCGAGCACGGCTTCCAGAAGAACGAGATCGAGCGCTCCGCGTACCGCATCGCGCAGGAGACCGACTCCGGCGAGCGGGTCGTGGTCGGCGTCAACCGCTACCAGCTCGACGCCGAGGAGCCCTACGAGCCGCTGCGCGTCGACCCGGCGATCGAGGCCCAGCAGGCCCAGCGCCTCACGAAACTGCGCGCCGAGCGCGACCAGGCGGCCGTGGACGCGGCGCTCGCCGCGCTCAAGAAGGCGGCCGAGGGCGAGGACAACGTCCTCTACCCGATGAAGGACGCCCTGCGCGCCCGCGCCACCGTCGGCGAGGTCTGCAACGCGCTGCGCGATGTATGGGGCACGTACATCCCGACCGACGCGTTCTGAGGCCGGGTCCGAGGCCGCTTCCTGAGGCCCGTATCAACCTCTGACCAGGAGTGTCGTATAGGCATATAGGCGTGCGACACTCCCTTTCATGCTCGGTGTCATCAATCTCCCGACCTATCTGGCCGGTCTCGTCCTCATCGTCCTGCTGCCAGGACCGAACTCTCTCTACGTGCTCTCCGTCGCCGCCCGCAAAGGCGTACGCACCGGATACGCGGCCGCCGCGGGTGTCTTCACCGGGGACACGGTCCTGATGACACTGGCCGCGCTCGGCGCGGCCTCCGTGCTGCAGACGACGCCCGTGCTCTTCCTCGTCGTGAAGTACGCCGGAGCGGGCTATCTGACGTGGATGGCGATCGGCATGATCCGGTCGGCGCGGGCCCTGTGGAAGCAGCGCGGTGAGCCCGTCGTGGAGAGCGAGGCGCAGCCGGTGACCGGGAGCGCTGACGAGCACCCCTACCGCCGCGCCCTGATCGTCAGTCTGTTCAACCCGAAGGCGATCCTCTTCCTGATCTCCTTCTTCGTTCAGTTCGTCGACCCCGGTTACGCCTACCCGGCGCTGTCCTTCGTGGTCCTCGGCGGTCTGCTCCAGACCGCGAGCTTCCTCTACCTCTCCACCCTGATCTTCAGCGGCACCCGCCTGGCCGGCGCCTTCCGCCGCCGCAAGCGGCTCTCGGCGGGGGCGACCACCGCGGCGGGCGTCCTGTTCCTGGGCTTCGCGGTGAAGCTGTCCCTCGCGGGGGCCTGAGCGGCCTCCGCCGGTCCCGGCCTCCGACGGTGCGGCTTCCGCCGGTCCGGCCTGCGCCCGGCCTCTGACGGTGCGGCTACCCCTTGACGGCGCGGCGCACGGCCCGGGTGACCACCGGTGGCGTCAGGTCCACGGCGATACGGCGGGCAAGGCTCCGCCTGCGTACGGGGGCCGGCCGCGGGGCGGGCGCGGCCTTCGGTTCCTGCGTCACCTCCACGTGGTGGCGGGAGCGCGGGAACGCGGGCGCCTTGACCGCCTTCGACTTCACGCGGACCAGGCGGTGCCCGGCCGCCTGTTGCACGCTCAGGGCGATGTCGCCGCGCTCCCTGAGCATGTCGAGGAGCTCGTCCTGGAGGGGCTCGGGGTCCTCCCACGTGGCGTACAGCTTCTGGGTGCTCAGGCACAGCGGGCGCAGGCCGCGGTTGAGCACGGCCTCCCACGCGGCGACGGAGACCCCTGGCGTGTGCTCGGAGCGGAAGTCGTCCAGGACGACGATGCCGCCCGGGCCGAGCAGCTCGCGCGCCGCCCCGATGTCGCCGTACACGTGCCCGTAGAGGTGCGAGGCGTCGATGTGGACGAAGCGGCAGGTGCCCGGGGCGACCTCGCCGGAGATCACGGAGCTGGGCGCCTGGACGACCTTCGGCAGCTCGTCGTGGAACGAGAGGTAGTTCTCCTCGAAGGCCTGCCGGGTCAGTGAGGCGTACGACTTGGTGGATTCGGCCTGGTTCGCCTCGTCGGGGGCGTCGCCCTCGAACAGGTCGCACACGGTGAACTTCTCGGCGCCGTGCAGGTGCTGTCCGAGAAGGACCGCGCTCTTGCCCAGGTAGACACCGAGCTCCAGCAGGTCGCCGCGGACCTCCTGCCGCGCCTGCTGTTCGAGGAGCCAGGTGAACAGGAGCTGGTCGAGCGGGGGGAACCAGCCGGGTACGTCGTCGAGGTGGATCGGGCGCCGGGCGGTGGTGTGCACAGCAGTCATGGGACGCGAACCTATGAGCTCCGAATCGGCACGGTCAAGGCGCTCGCGGATCGCATCCGCCAATCGTTCAGCAAACTCCGCAGGGCATGAATCCTCAGTGAATCCTGCCCGAAGCGGGGTTCAGGCGTTTGCGCAGGAAAGGTGCAAGCGGCTTCTCGACGAAGCGGTTCAGGAGCCATGCGAGGGTGAGCATCGCGGCCACCGTGAGGGTGAACGTCACGGCCGACGGCAGCCCGAGACGCCGGTGCAGCACCTCTATCACCACCCAGCCCAGATGCTCGTGGACCAGATAGAACGGGTACGTCAGCGCACCGGCGACCGTCAGCCACCCCCAGTTGACCCGGTTCAGCAGCCCGAGCGCGATCGCGCCCACCGCCACGAAACCGAGCGTCACTATCAGGATGATCGAGCCCGACCCGCGGTACGAGAAGAAGTGAGGATTCGGTGCGTGCCACAGTGCGGCCACCGCGTAGTGCTGACCGATCAGCCAGCTCACGAGGACGATGCCCCACGCGGTCATGTCGCGGCGGTCGAGGTGGAGCAGATACAGACCGACGCCGCCGATGAAGTAGGGCGCGTACTCCGGCATCAGGACGACCTTCAGGGCCGGCTCGCCGGACGCCTGGGTGATCGCGGCGGCGAGCGTCCACACGGCGCAGAACAGCACGATGCGGCGCCGGTTCGCGCCCGGCAGGACGACGCACAGGGCGAACAGCGCGTAGAAGCGGACCTCGGCCCACAGCGTCCAGCACACGCCGAGGACCCGGTCCACGCCGAGCGGCTGCTGGAGCATCGTCAGATTGAGGAGCGCGTCACTGGGCGACACCGCCTCGTACGCGACCACGGGCAGCGCGAAGACCGCCGTCACCAGGATCACGGCCGCCCAGTACGACGGCAGCAGACGCGACGCGCGGGAGGCGAAGAACGAGCGCAGGGGCTTGCCCCAGCCGCTCATGCAGATCACGAAGCCGCTGATGACGAAGAAGATCTGCACCCCGAGGCAGCCGTAGGCGAACCACTGGTGCAGTGAGGGGAACTGGACCTTCGGCGAGGTGCCCCACGCCTGGGACACCTCACCGTCGCGGCCGCCGTAGTGGTACGCGGCGACCATCAGGGCGGCTATGAGACGTAGGCCGTCGAGGGCTCTCAGCCGCGGTGCGTGCGCGCCGGAGCGCGCGGTCCGCACCGAGGCGTCCGCTCCCGGGGAAAGCTTCGGGAGCGTCGTCTGTGAAGTACTCATCCGAGGGCGGCCCGCTTGAACGAGCGCGCGCGGCGGGCGACTCGGCGCACCGTCGCGTTGCGCGGAATGAACGCGAGCTGGGCCGGGACGGCGCCGGGCAGCGCGAGGGACGTGAGCCGGCGGCGCTTGAAGTAGCGCCATGTGTGGTCGTCCAGACGCGTGGAGAGATAGCGCTCGGCCGCCGCCCGCAGCTCCGGATAGATCTTCGGCTGCATCGCGAAGCCGACCGCGCGCACCAGGTGGTTCAGCTCGGCGGTCGCCGTGCCGGACTCCTGCGCCGTCACGGCCGCCTGCTCCGACAGCTCCGGCAGCAGCGCGTCCACGATCGTGACCGGGACGCGGTTGCTGTTCTGGTACGGCGCGAGCCGGTCGAGGAGGGTGCCGGTGCCGATGCGGGCGACCGGGATGCCGTAGAGCGCGGACGCGGTCAGCAGCGCCGTCGAGAAGCAGCCGACCACCAGGGCCGGGCGCATCCGCTGGTACAGCACCTCGGCGAGCACGGGTGAGTCGAGGACGGTGAGTTCGGCGCCGAGCTTCTCCGCCTCCGCCTCCAGCGTGCGCGACCAGGTGGCCGGCGCCGTCGGATGGGGCTTGAAGACGATCCGCGTGTGGCCGAGGGCGACCGCGCCGCGCATCATCCGCACGTGCAGGTCCTCCTCCTCCTGCGCGGTGAGAATGCCGAGCGCCGACAGGTACTGCCCGAGCAGCACGGCCGGTTCGGGCCCGACGGGTGGCAACTCGCCGCTCACATCGCCCAGTTCGGCCAGCACCTTCACGAAGACGTCCGTGGGTACGATCTCGGGCTCCACGCCGAACTCCGTCAGCAGCAGCGGCTTCAGGTCCGGCACGAGGTCCAGGTGCAGCAGCCGCCGTACGCGCGTGCCGACCAGCGGGTCGATCTTGTTGCGGGTGGGGCCGTAGCTCATCAGGCCGTCCGCGTACACGTCGACGGGGACGCCGGTGAAGATCTGCGCCACCGCCATCGCCGGGTTGACCTGGATCGACTCCACGGCCAGCTCGACGTCGTCGTCGCCCAGATCCCAGGCGAGACGCAGATGGCGCTCCCACAGCGGCACGTCGTCCGGGCGCGGGGCCCAACCGCCGGGGTGGAACGGCGAGATGGTCTCGTTCCACGACACGACGTCGTCGAAGCGGCCGCGCAGCCGCTCGAAGCCCGGCATCTCGTCGACGGTGGGCGTCGTCTCCGGGGTCGCCGCGTTGTTGGCGACGAGCAGGATGCGCCGGTCCGCGGGCGCGAAGCGGTCCGCGTCGAGGGCCGCGGCGAGCGTCGCGGTCCCGTACAGCGTGGAGGCGAGGAAGATCTGCGTGGTCACGCGGCAGCCACCCCCGCCGCGGCGGGGCGGCGCCGCAGCCGGCGCAGGCGCGTCGCCCGCTGTACGTCCATCGAGTCGAGCGCGTCGTCGAGCACGTCCTGCGGCATGCGCTTCAGCGCCGCGGAGCTCATTGTCTTCAATTTGCGCGCCACTGCCGGTTCGAACCTTTCGATGGATCCCAAATGGTGGGAAATAATCGCGCAGTACGTACGGACGGCCTTCGGCAGAAGTTTTTCCGCGTCCTTGTCCTGCGCCGTATCGGCCACCACCTGGTCGAACGCCTTGATGAAATCGAGCTGCCGGACATCGCCGATCTGCGTCAGTGACGACGCGACACCGCGCCGGTAGAAAACCCCGAGAAGCCCCACCGCGGCAAAGGATTTCGCCTCGCGGTGCAGCCGCCAGATCCACGGCCGGTCCTCGGCGGTGCGCAGGCCGTCGGTGAAGTGGAGGAGGCCGGCGTCGGCGAGCCGGCGGTGATACATGCCGGCCCACGCGTACGCGTAGTCGACGGACGTCGAGCGGTCGGCGGGCAGGATCGCCTCGCGCGGATCCATGACGACACCGCGCCTGCCGGTCGGCACGCGATGGACGGTGCGGGCCCGCGCGGTGCACTGGACATGGTCCGTGCGGACGAAGTCGCAGCCCAGGCCCTCTATGGAGGCGAGGAGTCGCTCGTAGTATCCGGGGGCGAGCCAGTCGTCGCCGTCCAGGAATGTCAGGTACTCGCCGCGCGACGCGTCGAGTCCGGTGTTGCGCGCGGTGGCCAGGCCTCCGTTCTTTTCGTGTCTGACCAGGACCGCGCCGGGCAGCTCGCGCTCGGCGCGCGCGAGAATGTCCGGGGTCTCGTCCTTCGAACAGTCGTCGACGAGAATGAATTCGAAGTCGTCGCGCGCGTTGGCACGAAGACTTCTGAGGGTGTCGGGCGCGTATTGCTGCACGTTGTAGAACGGCACTATGACGGAGAGCTTGACCACGTGAAGGACGCTAGGCGGCGGCCCGGCATTCGTCTTGACCGATGGTGAGATGTCAGGTGAACGACGCGTGGCGGAATAGTGAACCCGCCTGCTTCCCGGCCACTTCCCGGCCGGATTCCCCATTCGTCGGTGCGCTGTTAACCGTTTGTTGCACTCCGGTTGGGCCGCGGTCCCGAATCGCTTCCTAGCTTCTTCGGTGTGCCAGCAAGTACCTCTGAGACCCGACGGGTCGCCGTGCTCGCGGACTCCGACACCCGGTGGAAGTGGGGCGCGCTCACCGCGCGCCGCCTCACCGCCGACGAGAGTCCGCTCAACGGATTCCTCCTGCGCGGCCGGGCCACCCCGACACCCCGCCAGCTCGACGAAGTCGGCGTCCGCGCCGACAGCCTCGACGAAGTCACCGCCGTCGAATTCCTGCGCCGCATGGAGCAGGACGCCGACCGCTACGACGTCGTCGTGCTCGCCCTCGTCGGCGGCGCCGTCCAGGCCATGCTCCACGGCCTCGCGCGGGCCTGGCAGGGCCGGGCGAAGCGGCCCGTCGTCGTCACCGGCTACGTGGGAGTCGTCTACGAGAAGCTCGCCGACGGACTGCTCCTGCGGCACGGCGCCGACCTCGTCCTCGCCAACTCCCGCCACGACGCGGACCGTTTCCGCGCCGTGTACGAGGGCGTGGACGCCGACACCTCCTCGGTGACCGAGTGCGCGCTGCCGTTCCTCGGCGGCACGCCCTACGAGGAGAAGCACGACCCGTACACGGTCGTCTTCGCCGCACAGCCCTCCGTACCGGACACCCCCGCCGACCGCGCCTACCTGCTCAAGCGGCTCGTCGGGCACGCCCGGCTGCACCCCGAGCGCGAGGTACTGCTCAAGCTGCGCAGCAAGCCCGGCGAGCACACCACCCACATCGAAGAGGCGCCCTACCAGAAGCTGGCCCAGCGGATCGACGGCGGACTGCCCGCCAACTGCCGCCTGGTCTACGGGCACATGGGCGAGGTACTCGACCGCACCGACCTCCTGGTCACCGTCAGTTCGACGGCCGCGCTCGAAGCCCTGCACCGGCGCATCCCCACCGCGCTGCTCACCGACCTCGGGGTGCGCGAGGCGCTCGGCAACCACCACTTCACCGGCTCCGGGTGCCTCGCCTCCTGGGACCAGCTCGACGCGGGCCACCTGCCGAAGGCCGACGAGGAGTGGGTGGCACGCCAGGGCGTCGCGGCCGACGGCACGTACGACACCGCCTTCGACACGGCCCGCGCCCGGGTCACCGGCCTGACCGGAGCCGACCGGCTCCCGCCCCTGGCCCCCTACTACAGCCTCACCACCGCCCCCGGCTATCTGCCGCGCATCCTCGCCCGCCACCACCTCGCCCCCGACGGGACGCCGCTGCCCGGCGCACCCGCCGCCGGCAAGGAGCCCGGCCCCGTCCGGCAGATCGTGCGCCGCGCCGCCCGTGGCGCCTACCGGCACGGGGTGCAGCGCGTGGCGCCCGTCATCCGGCGGATGGGCGAGCTGTGAACGCCCGTACCCCTCAAGGAGACCTGATGACCAACCCGGAAGCGGGCACAGCGGCACCGGTCCGCCGCGTCCTCGCCGTGATCCCCGCCCGTGGCGGCTCCAAGGGAGTGCCCGCCAAGAACCTCGCCCCGGTCGGCGGCGTGCCCCTCGTGGCCCGTACCGTCCGCGAGTGCCGCGCCACCCGGCTCGTCACGGACGTCGTGGTCTCCACGGACGACGCCGCGATCGCCGCCGCGGCCCGCGAGGCGGGAGCCGAGGTCGTCCTGCGGCCGGCCGCCATCGCCGGCGACAAGTCGAGCTCCGAGGCGGCCGTGCTGCACGCCCTCGACGCCCACGAGGCCCTCCAGGGCGCGGCGGTCGACGTCGTGCTCCTCGTCCAGTGCACCAGCCCCTTCATCGTCCGCGAGGACATCGACGGCGTCGTCGACGCGATCGTCGAGAAGGGCGCCGACACGGCCCTGACCGTCGCCCCCTTCCACGGATTCGTGTGGCGGGACGCCGATGACGAGCCGGCCGCGCCCGCCGCGGTCGAGCGCGCCTCCGTCGAAGGCGGCACCGACACGCTGGTCGCCACCGCGGCCACCAGCGGCGGCTACGGCGTCAACCACGACAAGTCCTTCCGCCAGATGCGTCAGGACCGCCCCCAGGACCTCCTGGAGACCGGCGCGGTCTACGCCATGGACGCGAGCGGCTTCCGCGAGGCCAAGCACCGCTTCTTCGGCCGCACGGAGCTCGTCCGCACCGACCCCGCGCGGGTCCTGGAGATCGACGACCCGCACGACCTCTCCCGCGCCCGTGCCCTCGCGCCCCTCTTCGACGCGAACCGGCCCGGCTCCCTCCCGACCGCGGAAGACATCGACGCGGTCGTCCTCGACTTCGACGGCACCCAGACCGACGACAAGGTGCTGATCGACTCCGACGGACGGGAGTTCGTCACCGTGCACCGCGGTGACGGCCTCGGCATCGCGGCCCTGCGCAAGTCGGGCCTGCCGCTGCTGATCCTGTCCACGGAACAGAACCCGGTCGTCGCCGCCCGGGCCAGGAAGCTCCAGATCCCGGTCCTGCACGGCATCGACCGCAAGGACCTCGCACTCAAGCAGTGGTGCGAGGAGCAGGGCATCGCGCCCGAGCGCGTGCTCTACGTCGGCAACGACGTCAACGACCTCCCGTGCTTCGGCCTCGTCGGCTGGCCCGTGGCGGTCGCGAGCGCCCACGACGTCGTACGAGGCGCCGCGCGCGCGGTCACCGCTCTCCCCGGTGGTGACGGCGCGATCCGAGAGATCGCCACCTGGATCCTCGGCCCTTCTCTCGACTCCCTCAACAAGTAAGGAACTCCCCAGTCATGAGCACCAACTCCCGCCTGCGCACGTTCGGTTCGAAGACGGCCGGCCCCGGCCGGCCCGTGTACATCACCGGCGAGATCGGCATCAACCACAACGGCGACCTCGAGAACGCCTTCAAGCTGATCGACGTGGCCGCCGAGGCCGGCTGCGACGCCGTCAAGTTCCAGAAGCGCACCCCGGAGATCTGCACCCCGCGCGACCAGTGGGACATCGAGCGCGACACCCCCTGGGGTCGCATGACGTACATCGACTACCGCCACCGCGTCGAGTTCGGCGAGGCCGAGTACCAGGCCATCTCCGAGCACTGCAAGAAGCGCGGCATCGACTGGTTCGCCTCCCCGTGGGACACCGAGGCCGTCGCCTTCCTGGAGAAGTTCGACCTCCCGGCCCACAAGGTCGCCTCCGCGTCGCTCACCGACGACGAGCTGCTGCGCGCCCTGCGCGCCACCGGCCGCACGGTCATCCTCTCCACCGGCATGTCGACGCCGAAGCAGATCCGCCACGCCGTCGAGGTCCTCGGCAGCGACAACATCCTGATGTGCCACGCCACGTCGACGTACCCGGCGCAGGCCGAGGAGCTCAACCTCCGCGTCATCAACACCCTCCAGGCCGAGTACCCGAACGTCCCGATCGGCTACTCCGGCCACGAGACCGGCCTGCAGACCACGCTCGCCGCCGTCGCCCTCGGCGCCACCTTCGTCGAGCGTCACATCACCCTCGACCGCGCCATGTGGGGCTCCGACCAGGCCGCCTCCGTCGAGCCGCAGGGCCTCACCCGCCTCGTGCGCGACATCCGCACCATCGAGGCGTCCCTCGGTGACGGAGTCAAGAAGGTCTACGAGTCGGAGCTCGGCCCGATGAAGAAGCTCCGCCGCGTCACGGGCGTCGTCGCCGAGTCGGAGATCGCCGTCGCCGCGGGCGAGCCGGTCGGCGTCTGACCGTCCGACGTCCGCCCGTGTGGGCCGGCGCCCGGCCGGGCGCCGGCCCACGGGCCCCAACCCCCACAGGTCCCTCGGAGGGCCCATGTCAGCAGCACGCTCCGGAACCCTGTGTTTCGTGGAGAGCCCCGTCCAGCTCCTCAACGTCCTGGAATGGGCGCATCTCGCCGAGAGCACCGACACGACGGACCGGATCACCCTGGTCGTCCTGTCGCCCACGGACCCCATGACCCGCGGCCAGCTGCGCCGCATGGCCGAACTCGCCCGCGACGAGGGCCACACCGTCCGCTGGGAAGAGGCACGCGGCGGAGCCACCGCGCCCTTCCACACCATCGGCGGGCTCGCGAGCGCGCTGCGCAAGGCCGCCCGCATCGTCATCGGCGACCCGTTCTCCCGCTACGTGCAGCTCCTGCTGACGATCACCCGGGCCGCCGAACTCGTCGTCGTCGACGACGGCACCGCGACCATGGAGTTCGTCTCCCAGCTCGCCCGCGGCGAGCGCCTCGTGCGCTGGCACCGCCGCGGCGGCCGGCCCGGACCGCGCGACGTCGTCTTCGCGCCCGTCTCCGCCGCCGCCCGCCGCCGCCTCACCCCCGACGGCGCCCGCCGCACCGTCGAGGTCTTCTCGGCCATGCCGATCGACTCCGTCCCCGACGGCGTCCGCGTCACCCGCAACGACTTCACCTGGACCCGCACCCGCTTCGGCCCGCCCCGCATGACGAAGGGCGCCGACCTCGTCGGCACGTCCCTCGTCGAGACCGGCGTCGTCGACCCGGACCGCTACCTGGAGGCCGTCCAGGCCCTCTCCCGCGCCCACGGCGCGACCCGCTACTTCGCCCACCGCCGCGAGAGCTCCGACAAGCTGCACCGCCTCGCGGTGGAGACCGGCCTGGAGATCGTCCGCCCCGACCTCCCCCTCGAACTGATCGCCCGCCGCGGCCCCATCGGCCGTACGATCCTCAGCTTCCCCTCGACGGTCGTCCACACCCTGCCCCTGGCCCTCGCCGGCACCGAGGTCCGCGTCGCCGTCTGCGACATCGATCCCGCCTGGCTGACGGAGAACGCCTCGCCGCGCGCCCAGGGCTTCCTCTCCGGCGTCACCGGCACCGCCCGCGACGTACACCGTCTCGCCTCGGTCGCCCCGGCGATGTGAGCGCCGGCCTCCGGGATCTTGGCCAGAGCTTGGTGATCGCATAGCCATCCGAAGGGCAACGCGACGGGGTGCCGGCCGGTCAGAATCACCGCACCCCCCACTCCGCATCCGCACACAGCGCCCAGAGGAACCCGTGACGCAACCCCGGCACCGCCTGTCCAAGAGACGCCGCTACCTCGCCATGTCCGCCGCAGGCGTGGCACTGGCCGCCACCGGAGCGATCGTGGCCCAGTCCGCGACAGCCACCACCCTGCCCGCGGCCAAGACGTACACAGGCCGCGCCTTCGACACCTGCACGGCCCCCTCCCTCTCCGCGATGAAGGCCTGGAAGACCGGCTTCTACGGCGCCGCGGCCGTCTACGTGGGCGGCAAGAACCGCGGCTGTGCCCAGCCCAACCTCACCGCCTCGTGGGTGAAGTCGGTCAGCGCCTCCGGCTGGAAGCTGATCCCGCTCTACGTGGGCGCCCAGCCGCCCTGCCAGTCCGGCGCGAACCCCGAGAAGATGACCGCGTCCACCGCCGCGTCGCTCGGCGCGAAGGACGGCGCCGACGCCGTCACCAAGGCCGCCGCCCTCGGCATGAAGAGCGGCTCCCCGCTCTACCTGGACATGGAGTCGTACGACACCACGAACACGTCCTGCAACAACGCGGTCCTCACCTACGTCCGCGCCTGGGACAAGGCCGTGCACGCCAAGAACTACCGGACGGGCTTCTACGGCTTCCGCAGCTCCAGCGCGAAGGCCGTCGCCACGACGACGAACCGCACCGACATGCCGGACATCCTCTGGTACGCGCTCTGGGACAAGGTCAACACCACGACGTCCGACTGGCCCTTCGCCCCCACCCTGTGGACGGGCCACCGCCGCGCCCATCAGTACATGGTGAACAGCAAGGAGTCCCGAGGCGGTCACACGATCACGGTGGACCGGGACGCCTGGGACGCGCCGGTGGCGATCGTCGGGTAGCCGAGGCCTACGGGGGGCACGAAAGAGATGTCATACCCCCCGTAGGGGTAGGCCATGCGAGCCGAGGCCGAATTTCTTACCCCAATTCGGTTGAACTTTTGTTGATCGTGGGGCGGTTGACCCCTGCCCCGGCCTACCCTTCAAAGGGTGAACCAATTGATGTCCCGAGGGTCCGAGGCCGGTCAGCCCGCGGAAGCGGTCACCGCAGGAGCGCTGCCCGGCACGCTGTCCGAAGAGCTCCGTGCCGAACTGGTCGCCTTCCGACGCGACTTGCACATGCACCCCGAGCTCGGCAACCAGGAGTTCCGCACGACGGCGGCGATCAGGGCCCGCCTCGAGAAGGCCGGACTCACGCCACGCATCCTGGACATCGGCACCGGACTCGTCTGTGACATCGGCACCGAGGACGGGGAGTGGCGGGGCGGGCGCCCCATGCTCGCCCTGCGCGCCGACATCGACGCGCTCCCCATCCCGGACACCAAGGCGAGCTGCGCCTACCGCTCCACCGTGCCCGGCCGGGCCCACGCCTGCGGTCACGACGTGCACACGACGGTCGTGCTCGGGGCGGGCCTGGTCCTCGCCGAGCTGCACCGGCAGGGCCGGCTCCCGCACCCCGTACGCCTGATCTTCCAGCCCGCCGAGGAGGTGCTGCCCGGCGGCGCCCCCGACGCCATCGAGTCGGGCGTCCTCGAAGGGGTCGGGTCGATCATCGGCGTGCACTGCGACCCGAAGGTCGACGCGGGCCGGATCGGACTGCGGCAGGGCGCGATCACCTCCGCCTGCGACCGTCTGGAGGTCGCGCTCGACGGGCCCGGCGGGCACACCGCGCGCCCCCACCTCACCACCGACCTCGTGACCGCCGCCGCGAAGGTGGCCACCGAGGTCCCCGCGCTCGTCGCCCGCCGCATCGACGCCCGGTCGGGCCTGGCCGTGACCTGGGGCCGTATCGAATCCGGCCACGCGTGCAACGTGATCCCGCAGCACGCCGAGCTGTCGGGCACCGTCCGCTGCCTCGACCTGGAGGCGTGGCGGCAGGCGCCCGACCTGGTGCACGGGGCGATCCAGGAGATCGCCGACCTCTACCGCGCCAAGTCGGAGATCAACTACATCCGCGGGGTGCCGCCCGTGGTCAACGACCCGGAGGTCACGGACCTCCTGACGGCGGCGATGATCCTGCGCCGCGGTGCCCACTCCGTCGAGGACACCGCTCAGAGCCTGGGCGGCGAGGACTTCTCCTGGTATCTGGAGCACGTCCCCGGCGCGATGGCCCGCCTCGGGGTGCGCACCCCCGGCGAGCGCGGCGGACGCGACCTGCACCAGGGCGACTTCGACGCGGACGAGTCGGCGATCACGGTAGGGGTGGAGCTGTTCACGGCGGCGGCGCTGATGGACGGGGCCGCGCGGGATCAGGGGGCGTGAACCGGTGCGGGGCAAGGGTCGGTGTGGGCGGCACGTAACCCACCCGACCCAGCCCCGTAACGCCCCGTAGACCGGGCGGCCGGGCGGCGTTCGCGTCAATCCGATAACGGCTGCGGAACAGCCCTTTATCTGACATCTACGCGCGTTACGATCCGTCCGAAAACCAGCGCCGGAAGCCCGGCGCTCAGGTCAGGTCGAAGGAGCCTCCCTTGCGCCGGGTAGCCAAAATCTCCGCTGCGTGCATAGCCACCGCGGCACTCGCTCTCACCGCCACCGCATGTGGCGGCACTTCCTCGGACAACGAGTCCTCGGGCTCGTCGTCGGACTCCGGCAAGAAGGGCGGGGTCAAGATCGGCCTCGCCTTCGACGTCGGCGGCCGGGGCGACCACTCCTTCAACGACTCCGCCGCGCGCGGTGCCGACAAGGCCAAGAAGGAGTTCGGCGGTGACCTCAAGGAGCTGACCGCCAAGACCTCCGACACCGAGGCCGACCGCGAGCAGCGCCTGTCCGACCTGGCCGACGCCGGGTACAACCCCATCATCGGGGTCGGCTACGCGTACGCCACGTCGATGACCAAGGTCTCCGCGAAGTACCCGAAGACCACCTTCGGCATCGTCGACTCCGTGGTGAACGCCAAGAACACCGACTCCATCGTCTTCACCGAGGAGCAGGGCTCCTACCTGGCCGGCGTCGCCGCCGCGCTGAAGACGAAGAAGGACCACGTCGGCTTCATCGGCGGCGTCGACGTCCCGCTGATCAAGAAGTTCGAGGCGGGCTACGTCCAGGGCGTCAAGGCCACGAACCCGAAGATCAAGGTCGACGTCCAGTACCTGAGCCACGGTTCGGACACCTCCGGCTTCGCCTCCCCGGACAAGGGCAAGGAAGCCGCCCAGGGCATGCTCGACAAGGGCGCCGACGTCGTCTACTCGGCGGCCGGCTCCTCCGGCAACGGTGCCATCGAGGCCGTCTCCGGCACGAAGGGCGCCTGGGCGATCGGCGTCGACTCGGACCAGTACAACATCCCGGGTCTGGCCAAGTACAAGTCCTCGATCCTGACTTCGGTCGTCAAGAACGTCGACATCGGCGTCTTCGACCTGATCAAGTCGGTCAAGGACGGTTCGCCGAAGACCGGCACCAACACCTACGCCCTGAAGGACGGCGGCGTCTCGCTCGCCACCTCCGGCGGCTACATCGACGACATCCAGGCCAAGCTGGACGCCGCCAAGGAGCAGATCGCGAGCGGCAAGGTCAAGGTCAAGACCACCCCGTGACCTGAGGCCCTCCAGGGCCTGGCTCGGCGGGGGGAGTGGCGAAAGCTTCCCCTCGCCGGGCCATAACAATGTGTCAACTCTACGCGTGTAGCTAAGAGTTGGCGTATTACCGTCGCCGACGCGCCCCCGCGCGGCTCCGCGCGACCGTTCACCCCTTCCGTACGTACGTCCTGTCCCCCGAGGAGAGTGCGCCATCAACGCGTCCAGCCCTCCCGCCGTCGAACTGCGCGGCATCACCAAGCGCTTTCCCGGCGTCGTCGCCAACCGCGACATCGACATCACCGTACGGCGGGGCACCGTCCACGCCCTGTGCGGTGAGAACGGCGCCGGCAAGTCGACCCTGATGAAGATCCTCTACGGCATGCAGAAGCCGGACGAGGGCACCATCGCGGTCGACGGCACCCAGGTCACCTTCGCCACGCCCGCCGACGCCATCGCGCGCGGCATCGGCATGGTCCACCAGCACTTCATGCTGGCCGACAACCTCACCGTCCTGGAGAACGTCGTCCTGGGCGCCGAGAAGCTGCACGGCATCGGCGGCAAGGCGCGTACGAAGATCCGTGAGATATCCGAGGCGTACGGCCTCGGGGTGCGGCCCGACGTCCTCGTCGAGGAGCTCGGGGTCGCCGACCGGCAGCGCGTCGAGATCCTCAAGGTCCTCTACCGGGGCGCCCGGACGCTGATCCTCGACGAGCCCACCGCGGTCCTCGTGCCGCAGGAGGTCGACGCGCTCTTCGACAACCTGCGCGAGCTCAAGTCCGAGGGCCTCACCGTCATCTTCATCTCGCACAAGCTGGGCGAGGTGCTCTCCGTCGCCGACGAGATCACCGTCATCCGGCGCGGGACGACGGTCGGTACGGCCGACCCGAGGAACACCAGCACCAAGCAGCTCGCCGAGCTGATGGTCGGCAGCGAGCTGCCCTCGCCGGAGACCGAGGAGTCGACGGTCACCGACACCCCGATGCTTCACCTGGCAGGGGTGCGCCTCACGCAGACCGACCTGGACGGCGTCGAGCGCGTCATCCTCGACGACGTCACCTTCACCATCCGCCGCGGCGAAGTCCTCGGCATCGCGGGCGTGGAGGGCAACGGCCAGTCCGAACTCGTCGAGGCCATCATGGGCATGCGGACCGCCGACCGCGGCACCGTCGCCCTGGACGGCGCCGATGTCACCCGGACCCCCACCCGCAAGCGCCGCGAAGCCGGTGTCGGGTACATCCCCGAGGACCGGCACCGCCACGGCCTCCTCCTCGAGGCGCCGCTGTGGGAGAACCGGGTCCTCGGCCATGTCACCGAGCGCCCCAACTCCAAGCGCGGGCTGCTCGACCTGAAGGCCGCCCGCGCCGACACCGAGCGCATCGTGCGCGACTACGACGTCCGCACCCCCGGCATCGAGGTCACCGCGGCCTCCCTGTCCGGCGGCAACCAGCAGAAGCTGATCGTCGGCCGCGAGATGAGCCACGCGCCCAAGCTGCTGATCGCCGCCCACCCCACCCGCGGTGTGGACGTCGGCGCGCAGGCCCAGATCTGGGACCAGATCCGCCGCGCCCGCCGTGAGGGCCTCGCCGTGCTGCTCATCTCGGCCGACCTGGACGAGCTGATCGGCCTGTCCGACACCCTGCGGGTGATGTACCGCGGCCGCCTGGTCGCCGACGCCGACCCCGCCACCATCACCCCGGAGGAGCTGGGCTCCGCCATGACCGGTGCGGCCTCCGGCCACCTCCAGCACACGGAAGACGCCGAAGGCGGGGACGCCCGATGAAGACACTGATATCCCGGGGCAAGTCCCGGATCGACAAGGAGCGGCTGATCCTCGCGGTCGCCGCCCCGCTCCTGGCGATCATCGCCGCGCTCGTCGTCACCGCCGTGATCATCGCGGCGACCGGCAAGGACCCCTTCGCCGCGTTCAGCGACATGGTGACCTACGGCTCCGCGAGCGACAGCCAGGTCTACATCCTCAACAAGGCGACGACGTACTACCTCGCGGGTGTCGCGGTGGCCATCGGCTTCCGCATGAACCTGTTCAACATCGGTGTCGACGGCCAGTACCGCCTCGCCGCGTTCGTCGCCGCCGTGCTAGGCGGGGCGCTCACGCTGCCCGGCTGGCTCTCCATCCCGCTGATCATGCTCGCCGCGATGGCGACCGGTGCCCTGTGGGCCGCCATCGCGGGCATCCTCAAGGTGACCCGCGGCGTCAGCGAGGTCATCTCGACGATCATGCTCAACTCGATCGCGACCGCGATCATCGCCTACCTCCTCCAGCCCGAGCAGCTCGGCCAGCTCGACGAGGCGGGCACCCTGGTCTCCACCAAGCCGCTGGCCGAGTCCTCGCACTTCTTCACGATCGACATGGGACCGGCCGGCCAGGTCTGGGGCTTCATCGTGATCGCCGTGCTCGTCGGCATCGCGTACTGGTTCGTGCTCGGCCGCACCCGCTTCGGCTTCGACCTGCGCACGGTCGGCCAGTCCGAGTCGGCCGCCGCCGCGAGCGGTGTCAGCGTCAAGAAGATGGTCGCCACCAGCATGATCATCTCGGGTGCCGTGGCCGGTCTGGTCGGCATGCCGACGCTGCTCAACGACAGTCACCAGTACGACAACAGCTTCCCGGTGGGCCTCGGCTTCACGGGCATCGCCATCGCGCTGCTCGGCCGCAACCACCCGGTCGGCATCGCGCTCGGCGCCCTGCTGTGGGGCTTTCTGGAGCGCACCACCAACCACCTGGAGTTCCAGGGCTACGACAAGGAGATCCTCGGCGTGATCCAGGGCGTCATCGTCCTGTGCGTCGTGATCGCCTACGAGGTCGTACGCCGCTACGGGCTCAAGCGCCAGCAGCAGCGGGTCGGCGCCGAGCTCGCCGCGCAGGCCGCCGCCGTCCGCACCGACAAGCAGGAGGTGGCCGGATGAGCGCCACGAAGACCGACACCCCGCCTCCCGCGGCCCCCGCGGTGAGCGGCGCCAGGAAGGCGCGCGGCCGGCTCTCCACGGGCCAGACCCTGATGATCGTCGTCGGCGCGCTGTTCCTGGTCTCCGCCGTCCGCGTCATCACGGGCGCCGACCAGCTCACCTCCGGCGGCCAGATCAGCGCCGCGCTCGGACTCGCCGTGCCCATCGGCCTCGCGGCCCTCGCGGGCCTGTGGTCGGAGCGGGCCGGCGTGGTCAACATCGGCCTCGAAGGCATGATGATCCTCGGCACGTTCGGCGCCGGCTGGCTCGGCTGGCAGACCAGCCCGTGGCTCGGCCTCGTCTGCGGCATCGGTTTCGGTGTCCTCGGCGGTCTGATCCACGCCGTCGCCACCATCACGTTCGGCGTCGACCACATCGTCTCCGGTGTGGCCGTCAACCTCCTCGCCCTGGGCGCCACCCAGTACCTCGCCAAGCTGTTCTTCGCCGAAGGCGAGCCCGCGACCAAGGGCGGCAACCCCAAGCAGTCGCCGCCCGCCGAGTCACTGGGCGACGTCACGATCCCGGGCCTGTCCAGCGGGCTGCACTCCATCGAGCAGCACCACTGGTTCCTGGTCTCCGACCTCGCCGGCATCCTCGGCGGCCTGGTCACCAACGTCTCCGTGATCACGATCCTCGCCGTGCTGCTCTTCGTGGGCAGCTGGTGGGTGCTGTGGCGCACCTCGTTCGGCCTGCGCCTGCGCTCCTGCGGCGAGAACCCGGTCGCGGCCGAGTCCCTCGGCGTGAACGTGTACGCGCACAAGTACGCGGCCGTCGCCATCTCCGGCGGACTCGCGGGTCTCGGCGGCGCGTTCCTCGCGCTGGTCACCTCGCACAGCTATCTGGAGGGCCAGACCGGCGGGCGCGGCTACATCGGCCTCGCCGCCATGATCTTCGGCAACTGGCGGCCCGGCGGACTCGCCATGGGCGCGGGCCTGTTCGGCTTCTCCGACGCGCTCCAGCTGCGCAACGGCGGCGAGACCGTCCACGCGCTGCTGCTCCTGCTGGTCGTCCTGCTCGCCCTCCTGGCGGGCTGGAAGGCGTACCGCAAGGCCATGATCCAGGCCACGATCAGCGCGGTGATTGCCCTGGTCGTCCTGGTCTGGTACCTCCTGACGGATGAGGTGCCCGGCGACTTCGTCGGCGCCACCCCGTATGTCGTCACCCTTCTGGTGCTCTCGCTGTCCGCGCAGCGGCTGCGGATGCCCAAGGCCGACGGCATGCGCTACCGGAAGGGCCAGGGCAAGTGACGGAAGCCGACTGGGAAGCACTCAGGGAGGCGGCCCGCGAGGCCATGTCCCGCGCGTACGTGCCGTACTCGGCCTTCCCGGTCGGCGCCGCGGCCCGCGTGGACGACGGCCGCACCGTGTCGGGCTGCAACGTCGAGAACGCGTCGTACGGGCTCGGCCTGTGCGCCGAGTGCGGGCTCGTCTCGCAGCTCCAGCTGACCGGCGGCGGCCGCCTGACGCACTTCACGTGTGTGGACGGCAAGGGCGAGATCCTGATGCCGTGCGGCCGCTGCCGCCAGCTCCTGTACGAGTTCGGGGGGCCCGAGCTGCTCCTGGAGACGACGTCGGGGATCCGCCCGCTCGGCGAGATGCTCCCCGACGCGTTCGGACCCCAGCACCTCAACTGACCGAAGGCCCCGCCCAGTTGGGCGGGGCCGCTTTCAACGGGTCGCTCTATGCGCGTAGAGTCGGCCTGCTGCCACCTGCGGAAGGACAACGCCATGGACGTCATCTCCGTCATCCGGACCAAGCGGGACCGGGGCGAACTCAGCGACGAGCAGATCGACTGGGTCATCGACGCGTACACGCGCGGCGTCGTCGCCGACGAGCAGATGTCGGCGCTCGCCATGGCGATCCTCCTCAACGGCATGAACCGTACGGAGATCGCCCGCTGGACCGCCGCGATGATCGCCTCCGGCGAGCGCATGGACTTCTCGTCCCTGTCCCGCCCGACCGCCGACAAGCACTCCACCGGAGGCGTCGGCGACAAGATCACGCTGCCGCTCGCCCCGCTGGTCGCCGCGTGCGGCGCCGCCGTCCCGCAGCTCTCCGGCCGCGGCCTCGGCCACACCGGCGGCACGCTCGACAAGCTGGAGTCCATTCCCGGCTGGCGCGCCCTGCTGTCCAACGACGAGATGTTGAACGTCCTCGACACCGTCGGCTCCGTGATCTGCGCGGCCGGTGACGGGCTCGCCCCCGCCGACAAGAAGCTCTACGCGCTGCGCGACGTCACCGGCACCGTCGAGGCGATCCCGCTCATCGCTTCCTCGATCATGTCGAAGAAGATCGCCGAGGGCACCGGCTCGCTCGTCCTCGACGTGAAGGTCGGCACCGGCGCGTTCATGAAGACGATCGAGGACGCCCGCGAACTCGCTTCCACGATGGTCGAGTTGGGTACCGACAGCGGCGTGCGCACGGTCGCCCTGCTCACCGACATGTCGACGCCTCTCGGCCTCACCGCCGGCAACGCGCTCGAAGTCCGCGAGTCCGTCGAGGTGCTGGCGGGCGGCGGCCCCGCCGACGTCGTCGAGCTCACTCTCGCCCTGGCCCGCGAGATGCTCGACGCGGCGGGCATCAAGGACGCCGACCCGGCGAAGGCTCTGGCCGACGGCTCCGCGATGGACGTCTGGCGCCGCATGATCGCCGCGCAGGGCGGCGACCCGGACGCGGCGCTGCCCACGTCCCGTGAGCAGCAGGTGGTGGTGGCCGGGAAGTCCGGCGTCCTGACCCGTCTCGACGCGTACGACATCGGCGTCGCCGCCTGGCGCCTCGGCGCGGGCCGCGCCCGCAAGGAGGACGTGGTGCAGGCCGCCGCCGGCGTCGAACTCCACGCCAAGCCGGGCGACTCGGTGACGGAGGGCCAGCCGCTCATGACCCTGCACACCGACACGCCGGAGCGCTTCGGGTACGCACTTGAGTCCGTCGAGGGCTCGTACGACATCGCGGCCCCGGGGACGACGTTCGAGGCCACGCCTGTCGTGCGGGAGCGCATCGGCTGACCTGGGGTTTCTCCGGGTTTCCTGGCACGGACGAACGGGATCGGCGGACCTCCGCCGGTCCCGTTCGGCTCACCCCAGCAGCGCCGCGACGACCACCAGCGCCGGCACCGACGCCAGCGTCGACAGCAGGATCGACTCCCTCGCCAGTTTCTCGGCGACGTGGTAGCGCGAGGCGTACGTGAAGAGGTTCTGCGCGGCCGGGAGTGCCGACGTCACCACCACGTCCAGGAGTGACGCGCCCCGCAGGCCGAAGACGCCCGCCGCGAGTACCCACGCCACCGCGGGCTGGCCCACCGACTTCAGGGCCACCGACAGCAGCACCGGGACCCGATCCGAACCGCGCCGGGCCGGCAGCGAACTCCCGCACAGCGAGATCCCGTACGCGAGCAGCACCACCGGCACGGACATCTTGCCGATCAGATCGACCGGGTTGAAGACCGGCCCCGGCACCGTCCACCCCGTCGCCGCCACGATCACGCCCGCGAGCGCGCCGACCGCGATCGGGTTGCGCAGTGGTGTGACGAGCCGCCGCCACAGCGACTGCGTCTCCCCGGCCTCCGACAGATCGAGGACCGTCATCGCGATCGGCGTCACCACGATCTGCTGGAAGAGCAGCACGGGCGCGACCAGCGAGGCGTCGCCGAGAACGTACACGGCGATGGGGATGCCGAGGTTCCCCGAATTGACGTAGCTGGAGCACAGGGCGCCGATCGTCGTCCGCCCCACGCCCCACCGGCGCGTGACGCCCACCGCGACGAACACCCCGGCGGCCGCCGCCGTGCTCAGCGCCGTCACCAGCAGCCGCGGCGACAGGATCACCGAGAGGTCGGCCTTCGCGAGCGTGGTGAACAGGAGCGCGGGCGTGGCGACATGGAAGGCTAGCTTGGTGAGGACCTCGCGGCCGTTGTCCCCGAGATAGCCGCGCTTCCCGATCAGGAAGCCGATGGCGATGACCACCGCGATGACGGCGAACCCGTTCAGCACCCCTGTCACGATGCGCCCTGCCGGCGTCGTGCGGACGGCTGAGCAGGTACGCGATCAAGGAGCATCCCCATAGCGTCGGAGGGCGGCCGACGTGGGGTCAACGTGATGCGCGCGACACACGGGGAACGTGATGCACGGCACCCGGCACGTGGCCCGACCGCCGATGAGTTCCCGCCGCCGGGCAGGTCTCCCTTGCGTGGCTGCTTCCCGACTTCCCGACCTGGCTCTCGCAGGCCCCCTGCGCCGCGACGACGTGCCGCACCTGTGCGACCAGGTGCGCACGGCGTGCGCCCGCGCCCCCGCGCGCGACGTCGTCTGCGACCTCGCGGCCGTCACCACGGCCGACCTCGCCACCGTGGACGCGCTCGCCCGGATGCAGCTCGCCGCCCGCAGGGCCGGGTCAGGACTGCTGCTGCGCGATCCGTCCCCCGCCCTGTGGGCCCTGCTTCAGCTGGTCGGCCTGCCCGGCCTGGGCGGGCTGGTCGTCGAGATGGAGCGGCAGACCGAACAGCGGGAAATAGCGGGCCGTGTCCAGGAAGCAGTGGAGTCCGGTGATCCGGCCCTCTGAGACCTCCAGGACCTGGACGGCCCACGGCGCGAAGCCGCCGTTGTCCGGGTCGGGCTTGTAGTGGGCGAACGCGGGCGAGCCGTTGGCCTCGACGGGCACCAGCCGGCTGTCGGCACATGAGGCGCCGATCGTCGTCATGAAGCCCGTGATGTCCGGCGTGCCGCGCAGCCACAGGTCGAACGGCGGCATGGTCATGATGGCGTCCTCGGCGAGCAGCGCCGTGAGGGCCTTCATGTCGTACCCCTCGAACGCGGCGACATAGCGCTCGAGGAGCGCCTGGTGCTCCTCGTCCAGCTCACTGTCGGCGCCCTTCGTCTCGACCGGGGCCTCGGCGAGCGTGGCGCGGGCCCGCTGGAGCGCGCTGTTCACCGACGCCACCGACGTGTCGAGGAGCTCGGCGACCTCCTGCGCCTTCCAGGCCAGGACCTCGCGCAGGATGAGCACGGCCCGCTGCTTGGCGGGCAGCTGCTGGAGCGCCGCCACGAAGGCCAGGCGTACCGACTCCCGCGCCACCGCCGCCTCCGCGGGGTCGTGCACGGTCGGCAGCACGCGCGCGTCCGGCATCGGCTCCAGCCACACGTTGTCCGGCCGGGGCGTGAGCGCCGCCTGCGCCAGCGGCGCCGCCGCCGTCAGGTCCATCGGGCGGGCCCGCTTGTTGCCCGCGTTCAGCATGTCCAGGCAGACGTTCGTCGCGATGCGGTACAGCCAGGACCGCAGGCTGGAGCGCCCCTCGAACTTGTCGAAGCTGCGCCAGGCGCGGACCATCGTGTCCTGCACCGCGTCCTCGGCCTCGAAGGACGAGCCCAGCATCCGGTAGCAGTACCCGGTCAGCTCGACCCGGTACTTCTCGAGACGGACGTCCAGTTCAGTGGTCGTCCCTGCGATGTCACTCATGTCCACACCCCGCCCGTGGCTTCTGGCAAGTCCCGAAAGTCCATGCAAGTCCCAGCACCTCGGAAGCTACCGCAGCGCACTGACAACGGCCCCCGGACCGGCGAAATACGCCGGTCCGGGGGCCGTTGTCAGCAAGATTCGGACGGGGTCAGTGCGCCGCCACGAGCGTCTGCCGCTGCTGCACGCGCGCCGCGTGCGAGCCCCACAGGGTCACCGACACGACGCCGAGCACCGCCACCAGGCCGAGGGCCACGGTCCCGGCCCAGCCGCCCGCGTGGAAGGCCACCGCGCCGAGCGTGCCGCCCACGCTCGAGCCGATGTAGTACACGGACTGGTACAGCGCGGACGCCTGCGCCCGCCCGTGCGTCGCCGTGTGGCTGACCGAGGACGACGCCACCGCGTGCCCCGCGAAGAAGCCCGCCGTGATCAGGACGAGGCCGAGCAGCACCATGATGATCGAGTCGCCGAGCGAGAGCAGCAGCCCGGACGCCGTCGTGCCCACCGCCAGGTACAGCGCCCCGCGCCGCCCGAGCCGCGCGACGAGCTTGCCGGCCGCGGCCGAGGAGACCGTACCCACCAGGTACACGAGGAAGATCGAGCCGATGATGCCCTGCGGGAGCGAGAACGGCGCGGCCGTGAGCCGGTAGCCGATCACCGTGTACACGGCGCCGAAGACCGTCATGAACAGGGCGCCGATCACGTACAGGCGGCACAGAAGCGGGTTCGCGAGGTGCCCGCGCACCGTGCGGGCCAGCACCCGCGGCCGCAGCGAGCCGGAGGTGAAGTGCCGCGGCTGGGGCAGCAGCAGCCGGAACGCGACCGCGCACGCCACGGCGATCACGCCGATCGTGCCGACCGCCGCGCGCCAGCCCCACTCCTGCGCGACCCACCCGGTGATGACCCGGCCGCTCATTCCGCCGATGGAGTTGCCCGCCACGAACAGGCCGATCGCGGCGACCAGCGCCTTGGGCCGCACCTCCTCCGCGAGATACGCCATCGCGGACGCCGGCAGACCGGCGAGAGCGGCGCCCTGGAGCGCCCGCAGCGCGATCAGCGCGCCGAGCGAGGGCGCGAACGGCACGAGCAGGCCGACCGCGACCGCCACCGACAGGGACGCCGTCATCACGGTGCGCCGCCCGAACCGCTCCGACAGGGCGCTCAGCGGCAGGACACACAGGGCGAGCGCGCCCGTAGCGCCGGACACCGACCAGCTCGCGGCGCTCGCGCTGACGCCGAAGTCCGCGGAGACGAGGGGGAGCAGGGCCTGCGTGGAGTAGAGCAGGGCGAAGGTCGCGACCCCGGCCAGGAAGAGGGCGAAACTCATCCGGCGGTAGCCGGGACCGCCCGGGTTCAGACGGGTGTCGGGGGCTTCGGGGGACGACGGCTTACGGGCGGCGACCGTGTGGGTGGCGGTCGCCCCGCTACTGGCAGGAGGCATGTCTCGAACGTAGGCCCCCCTGTTTCATGCGTCCAATGCATGAAAACGGCATAATCGATCCCATGGCGCATAAGCAGAGTTCAGAGGATCGCCTGTCACCGTCCAGTGACACAGAAGACATCGTGAAGACGCTCGCGCCACGCCTGTCGTACTTCGCCGCGGTCGCCCGTACCGAGCACGTCACGCGGGCCGCCCACGAGCTCGGGATCCCCCAGTCGACGCTGTCGCGCGCCCTCGTCCGCCTCGAACAGGACCTCGGCGTGGAGTTGTTCGCGCGCCACGGCCGCACCGTCTCGCTCACCCCGGCGGGCCGCACGTTCCTCGCGTCCGTCGACAAGGCGCTCGCCGAGGTCGGCCGCGCCGCCGAGTCGGTACGGGCCGACGCCGACCCCGCGTCGGGCAAGGTCGCCTTCGGCTTCCTGCACACCATGGGCTCCGAGACCGTCCCCGGCCTGATCCGCGCCTTCCGCGCCGACCATCCGGGCATCCGCTTCAGCCTCGTCCAGAACTACGGCGAGGCGATGCTGGAGCGCCTGCGCGCCGGCGAGCTCGACCTCTGCCTCACCTCTCCCATCCCCGACGCGCCCGGCCTCGTCGCGCGCCGCCTCGACGAGCAGCGCCTGCGTCTGGTCGTCCCCGACGACCACCGCCTCGCGGGCCGCAAGCGCGTCCGTCTCGCGGAGGCGGCCGATGAGACGTTCGTGACCCTCGAACCTGGTTACGGGCTGCGCCGCATCACCGACGGCCTGTGCACGGAGGCGGGGTTCAAGCCGCGCATCGCCTTCGAGGGCGAGGAGACGGAGACCCTGCGCGGCCTGGTCGCGGCGGGCCTCGGCGTGGCGCTCCTGCCGCCACCCGCCGTACCGCGCCCAGGAGTTGTGGAGCTGACGGTGACCGGTCAGCGGGCGGTACGCGAGATCGGCGTGGCCTGGCTCGACGGGCATCCCGACACCCCGCCGGTCGCCGCGTTCAAGAAGTTCCTGCTCTCCCGGCGCGGCAAGCTGCTCTCCGAGTGGACCCGCGCGGAGGAGTAGTCACCGCCCGAGGGACCTGCCGAAGCCCGAGGCCAGCGGCATCCGCAGCCCCAGCGGCGGAGGCGCGGCGAGCGCGTCCTGCACCGGGCGCGAGAACGCCCGCCCGAAGAGCGAGCCGAGCACGAAGTCGCGGGCCAGGGCGTGGACCTCGGTGCGGTGCTGGTGGAGCGTGTGACCGTCGGAGTGCACCTCGAAACGGCAGATGTCGCGGTTGGACTTCTTCGCGCGGGCGGCCAGGCGGAACGACAGCTCGGGATCCGTGCGCTCGTCGTTCGTGCCGTGCACGATCATGACGCGGCGGCCCGCGAGCTGTTTCACCGGTTCGAGGGGCGCCGCGACGTCCTCCTCGGGCAGCCAAGGGGCGAGCGCGAGAACCGAGTTGACGGCGCTGTGCCCGCCCGCGTGCAGCGCCGCGCGGGCGCCCATGTCGACCCCGACGAGGCAGACCGGGACGTCGCCGTAGCGCCGCACGGCCTCGTCCGCCGCCCAGTCGGCGTCACGCGCGAGCTGTGCCTGCGCGCCGTTCCAGCCGCGGCCGCGGTAGTGCACGACATGTGCCGCAAGGCCGTCCCGCCGTCCGTCGCGCGCGAGGGCGCGCCCCAGGGTCCGTACGGTCGCCGAGGCCAGCGGTGACGGTCTGCGCGCGGAGGTCTCCGCGCCCGCGGGAAGCAGCAGGACCACACCGCTCACCGTAGTGGGGACGGCCCCCACCGCCTTCCCGAGCCGGGCCTCACGGACCGTCGTCGCTTGCTGTCCCATGACAGAACAGTGTCAGAAGGCCCGGTGTACGCCACCCGTCCGCAGGGTCACTGTTACGTATCGACAGGCGGACGCCACGCGGTATCTACGCGCGTAGGCGTTAGAGTGCCGAAATGACGAGCCAGACCAGTGGAAACTCGCAGATTCCGACCCCGGCGCAGATCGTTCGCGCTCCCAAGGTGCTGCTGCACGACCACCTCGACGGCGGGCTTCGCCCCGGCACCATCGTCGAACTCGCCCTGGAGCAGGGGTACGAGAACCTCCCCGAGACCGACCCCGACAAGCTCGGCATCTGGTTCCGCGAGGCCGCCGACTCCGGCTCCCTCGAGCGCTACCTGGAGACCTTCGCCCACACCTGCGCCGTCATGCAGACCCGCGAGGCGCTGTTCCGGGTCGCCGCCGAGTGCGCCGAGGACCTCGCCGAGGACGGCGTCGTCTACGCCGAGATCCGCTACGCCCCCGAGCAGCACCTCGAGCAGGGCCTCACCCTCGAAGAGGTCGTCGAGACGGTCAACTCGGGCTTCCGGGAAGGCGAGCGGCGCGCCAAGGCCAACGGCCACCGCATCCGCGTGGGCGCCCTGCTCACCGCCATGCGGCACGCGGCCCGCGCCCTGGAGATCGCCGAACTCGCCAACCGCTACCGCGACACCGGAGTCGTCGGCTTCGACATCGCGGGCGCCGAGGCCGGCTTCCCTCCCACCCGCCACCTCGACGCCTTCGAGTACCTCAAGCGCGAGAACAACCACTTCACGATCCACGCGGGCGAGGCCTTCGGCCTGCCCTCCATCTGGCAGGCGCTCCAGTGGTGCGGCGCCGACCGTCTCGGCCACGGCGTGCGGATCATCGACGACATCAAGGTCCAGGACGACGGCACGGTCGAACTCGGCCGCCTCGCCTCCTACGTGCGCGACAAGCGCATCCCCCTGGAGATGTGCCCGAGCTCCAACCTCCAGACGGGCGCCGCCGACTCCTACGAGGCCCACCCCATCGGCCTGCTCCGTAAGCTGCACTTCCGTGCCACGGTGAACACGGACAACCGCCTCATGTCGGGCACCAGCATGAGCCGCGAGTTCGAGCACCTGGTCGATGCTTTCGGCTACACGCTCGACGACATGCAGTGGTTCACTGTCAATGCGATGAAATCAGCATTCATTCCTTTCGATGAACGACTGGCCATGATCAATGACGTGATCAAGCCGGGGTATGCCGAGTTGAAATCCGAATGGCTGTTCCGTCAGACCTCCTCGACCAGGGGTTCTGTCGCGCAGTAACGCCTCTTTGTGCGAATCCTGAGCGGCCGGGAGTATTAACTCCCGGCCGCTTCCGCGTTTATTTCGCTGTTTGCAACGCGCCCTGACACATGTTTACGGTCGTGGACCGCTCAAGCCCCCGTTCACGAGGACTCATTTCATAATGAAGCAGTCTGCTGTCAAGACCCTCGGTGTCGCCGCTCTCGGTGCCGCCTTCGCCGCCGCGGGCGCCGGTGCCGCGTCCGCCGCCCCCGCCCTCCCGGACGCGGGCTCCGCCCTGAACACCGTGACCGGCACGCTCCCCGCCGAGAAGGTCGCGCAGGTCCTGCCCGCCGGCACCGAGTCCCTGACCGCCGGCAAGAACGCCGCCGCCGGTGGCCTGAACGCCGCCCTGCCCGCCGTCCAGAAGGCCCTCCCCACCGACGGCAGCAGCCCGGTCTCCGGGCTCCTCGGCGGCCTGCCCGTCAAGTCGCTGCCCGCCGGCGGCGCCCTGCCCGTCGGCTGACCCACCCGACACGGCACACGCACGGACACAGGGGGGGGGGCCCCCCCCCGCGGGGGGGGGCCGCCCCTCCCTGTCGTACATCAGCCTGCGGACGCCGTCGTCACCACGCCTGGCGGACCTTGCCCTCGCTCGGCAGCAGGATCCACAGCGCGATGTACAGCAGGAACTGGGGGCCGGGAAGCAGACACGAGAGCACGAAGATCACGCGCATCGTCGTCGCGGAGGTGCCGAAGCGCCTTGCCAGCGCTGCGCACACTCCGCCGATCATCCGTCCGTTCGTGGGGCGGGCAAGGGCGGTCATGGTGGGCTCCTTCGCGAACCGTAGCGGTGAGGCGCCCCCTTGGCCGGGACGGCCGGGACGCCTTTGATGTCTTCAAAGCTACGGTGACGAACGGGGCGAAGCGTCAGCTCACGGGGCGACGCCGACCCTGGAAATCGTCGGGGTCCGCCCCTGAGACGGCTCCTCCCGCGGGAGGGGGGTGGCCTCGGTCCTGCGGCGGAGCCTGCCCCTGAGGGTCGGCACCACGGCCGCGTGCGCGAGGGCCACGCCCAGCGTGTTCAGGAACAGCGAGTCGATGTCCACGACCTGCCCCGGCACCCCGGTCTGCAGCAGTTCGATGCCGAGCGAGAGCAGCGCTCCGGCGGCGACCGTACGCACCAGCGAACCCAGCGGCGAGACGACGAGCCGCCCCCCGGCGATCGGCAGCAGCACCCCCAGCGGGGCGAGCAGCAGCAGTTCCTTGCCGATCCGCCGCACCGCCTCCGCCGGGCCGAGCGCGAGATCCGCCCTGATCCCCGCGAACGGATGCAGGTTCGCGGCGCTGACCCACGGCACGTCCAGTGGTCGCAGCGTGATCCAGCAGACGAGAAGCAGATGCGCGGCAAGGAGGACTATCCCTGCCGTACGGAAGCGGATGGCGGCCTTGGAGCCGCCCGGGCGATGGCGCTGCACGCCCCCCAAGACGCGGACGGCGGGACGATCGGTTCCGCGTCGCCGGCGTCCGCCCGCGACAACCGCGCCCGCCCCGGTCAGCCGACCGTCTCGGCGGGCGCCGGGACGAGCCCCGGCCGCGTCCGCATCTCCGGGGAACAGTCGTACGCGCGCAGCGCGTCGTCACCCGGCCCGCCGAGCACGACCTTGTCGTCCTTGGCCGCGGCCCCGCCGTTCGCATACGTACACACGATCTGGGCCAGCGCGTACGGCGAGAGGTCGTCCGGCGGGACGCTCAGCCGCAGCGCGTTGTCCGGGTCGCCCTTGCCCGGCCCCGAGACGGTCATCCCGGGCCTGACGTCCGTGGTGTACCCCGCCTGCCGCTCGGCGCCGACCGGAGACTGCTCCAGCTCGTCGAGCAGCGCCTGCGCGAGCCGCACCCGGTCCGAGGCGCCCTGCCCCTTCGGCAGGGTCACCGACCGGTCGACGCTCACCAGCTGTGACGTACAGACCAGATACACCTGCACGGCGAACTCGCCGCCCGAGCGCGACCCCAGATCCGGCCCCGACAGCGTGCACGGCACCCGCGAGGGCGCGGCCCCGAAGTCCGTCGGCACCTCCGTCGGCCTGATCCCGCACCCGGCGAGCAGCACGGCGAGAAACGCCGTACCCAGCACCGCGCAACGCCGTCCTGCCTTGCGTGTGGTCATCACGCGCCGCCCTCCTCACCGGAACCGCCACCGACGGCGCCCTCGTCGTCGGGCGGCAGCGTCAGTGGTGACGCGTCGAGCGGCAGCCGGAACGTGAACACGGCGCCGCCCTCAGGGGAGTTGGCGGCCGTGATCTCGCCGCCGTGGATGTGCGCGTTCTCCAGGGCGATCGAGAGCCCGAGCCCGCTGCCCTCCGAACGCGGCCTCGACGCGCTCGCCTTGTAGAACCGGTCGAAGACATGCGGGAGCACGTCCTGCGGGATGCCGGGCCCGTGGTCACGCACCTCGATCACCAGCTCCGAGTCCGCGAGCCGCACGGACACCCGCACCGGCGAGCCGCCGTGCTTGAGCGCGTTCCCGATCAGGTTCGCCATGATGACGTCGAGGCGGCGCGGGTCGATGCGGGCCATGATGCCGCGCTCCGCGTCCAGATCCACCGCGTCGAGCCAGGCGCGGGCGTCGATGCAGGCCGTGATCTGGTCGGCGATGTCGACGTGGTCGAGGACGAGCCGGGCGGTGCCCGCGTCGAAACGGGTCACCTCCATCAGGTTCTCCACCAGGTCGTTCAGCCGGCGCGTCTCGCTCACCACGAGGCGCACGGCCGGCTCGATCATCGGGTCGACCGAACCGGTCTCCGCGTCGAGCTCCTCCTCGAGGACCTCCGTCACCGCGGTGATCGCGGTCAGCGGCGTACGCAGCTCGTGCGACATGTCGGCGACGAAGCGCCGCGACGCCTCCTCGCGCGCGCTCATGTCGGCGACCTTCTTCTCCAGATTCTCCGCGGTCCGGTTGAACGTCCGGGAAAGATCGGCCAGTTCATCCGTGCCGGAGACCCGCAGACGCGTGTCCAGCTTCCCTTCCCCGAGCCGCCGGGCCGCCCGCCCGAGCCGGTGCACCGGCTTGAGCACCGTCGTCGCCGCGGCCTGCGCGAGCAGCGCCGAACCGATCAGCGCGAGCGCCGTCGCGATCCCGAGCGACCAGGCAAGGGAGTTGAGATCCTTCGCCTCCGGCTCCAGGGACTTGAGCATGTAGCCCGTCGGCCCCCCGTCGATCACCCGCGCCCCGCCGACCAGATACGGCGTGTCATTGCTGACGATCCGCTGCCAGTACAGGTGGTACGGGTGCTTGTTGCCGTCCGTGAGGGGCTGCTCCCTGTTCACCGCGTCCCGCAGCGAACGCGGCACCTCGGCCAGCGTGATCGCGTCCAGGTCGGAGTTGCCCGCGATCCGCCGGCCGTTCTTGTCGTCGCTGATCAGCAGCACGCTGAAGTGCTGACTGCTGCTCGCCATCAGGTTCGCGGCATGCTGCAACTCGCCCTGTGTCGGATGCTCGGGCAGCGCCGCGGCGCGGTTCTGCATCTCCTGCTGGAAGTCGCTGAGCGCCGCGTCCTGCGCCCGGGTCAGCACCGCCTCGCGGTTGAGCCAGTACGCGATCCCCGAGGCCGACACCGCCGCGGTCAGCGCCACCAGGGCGAAGACGACGACGAGCCGCAGCCGCAGGCTCGTGAAGCGCAGGCCGGCGAGTATCGCCTTCTTCGCCGCGGCCCACCCCCGCAGCCGGTCGTGCGCATCAGTCACTGAGGCGTGTCCAGCCGGTAGCCGACCCCGCGCACCGTACGGATCAGCGTCGGTGACGACGGAACGTCCTCGACCTTCGCGCGCAGCCGCTGCACACACGCGTCGACGAGCCGCGAGTCACCGAGGTAGTCGTGCTCCCACACCAGACGCAGCAGTTGCTGGCGCGACAGCGCCTGGCCCGGCCTGCGGCTCAGCTCCAGGAGCAACCGCAGTTCCGTGGGCGTCAGTTGGAGGTCCTCACCGTTCTTCGTGACCGTCATCGCGGCCCGGTCGATGACGAGACTGCCGAACGACGCCGCGTCGTTCGCCTCCCGCTCGCCCCGCCGGAGCACCGCGCGGATCCGGGCGTCGAGCACCCGCCCCTGCACCGGTTTCACGACGTAGTCGTCGGCGCCGGACTCCAGCCCGACCACCACGTCGATGTCGTCGCTGCGCGCCGTGAGCAGGATGATCGGCAACTGGTCCGTGCGCCGGATGCGCCGGCACACCTCGAACCCGTCGATGCCGGGCAGCATCACATCCAGCACGATCAGGTCCGGCCGCTGCTCACGCAACAGCTTCAGACCGTCCTCGCCGGTGGCAGCGGTGGCAACCCGATGGCCCTGGCGCGTTAGGGACAGCTCCAGGGCCGTTCGGATGGCGTCGTCGTCCTCGATCAGCAACAGGGAAGGCACAGACGTCATTCTGTCCCATGGCGCGGCTCAAGTTCGACCGTTGGAGCGCTCCCAAGCTCGTAATGAGGGGGCATCGGGCCCCATCCGCACACGACTCGCACACAGCCGAGCCCTGTGACAGGTCTGTGACAGTCGACGGACACCGTCATGAAGTGACCCGGGCAAGCTTTTGGACATCGCAAGGACGCAAGTCCTTACGAGCCACGGGAAACCGAGACTCCACGACGGGGGGCGCGAGATGAACACGCTGCACAGCACCACCACTGGCGCAGTTGTCACACGTCTTCATGACGCTCTCGTGCGGAGTCCCGGTTCCGGGAAGCACGAGTTGTCCGGTGCCGTGAGCGGGCGGGGGTGCGCTCGCGGCGCCGGGCGTCAACACACCACGTACATGACGGTGGTTGACGCGAACCAGGCGGTATCCGACGGGGGAGCCGCGTACGGGGAGGAATCGGGGGAGCGGGAGAAGTCCCTGTCGGAGGCCGAGTTCACGGCCTACGTACAGGAACGCCGCGCCTCCCTGTACGCAACCGCCTACCACCTGACCGGTGACCGGTTCGAGGCCGAGGATCTGCTCCAGAGCGCCCTCTTCTCGACGTACCGCGCCTGGGACAGGATCAGCGACAAGGCGGCGGTCGGGGGCTACCTCCGCCGCACCATGACCAATCTGCACATCAGCGCGTGGCGCCGCCGCAAGCTGAACGAGTACCCGACCGAGGAACTGCCGGAGACGGCGGGCGACACGGACGCGATGCGCGGCACGGAGCTGCGCGCGGTTCTCTGGCAGGCCCTGGCCCGCCTCCCCGAACTGCAGCGCACGATGCTCGTCCTGCGGTACTACGAGGGTCGTACGGACCCCGAGATCGCGGACATCCTCGACATCAGTGTCGGCACGGTGAAGTCCAGCATCTGGCGCTCCCTGCGTCGGCTGCGCGAGGACGAGGTCCTCAGCTTCGGCCGTGACCTGGAGGAGTCCTTCGGCGAGCTGGTGGCCTGAAGGCGGGGGGCGGGCCGTCGCTCCGGGGGGACGCGACGGTCGTACGGGGGAGCGGTACCGGGGGGATCACGGGGGATCTTCACGGGGGAATGAAGCGGGACCGGAGGGCCGGGGGGTCTCTCCGGTCCCGCTTCTCATGCGTACGGGATGTGCGGGCGGCTCACGCCTGGGCGCGGGCCTTCACGCAACGGCCCGCGGCGGCCGCGGCCAGGCGGCCGAGGGCTTCCTCCCTGCCGCACGCGTGCGCGCCGAGCGCCGTCTGGCGGGCCACGATGCCGCGCTCCGCGCGCATCAGGCGCCAGCCGCGGCGCAGCAGGAACGGCACGGACTTGCGGCCCTCCCTGAGGTCCCGCAGCAGCCGGCGGCGGAACGTCGTGGACGGGCGGCCGCGCAGGCACAGCGCGTCGGCGAGCAGGCCGAGATCCCGGCAGCGCTCCACGATGTCCGCGGCGAAGATGCCCTCCGCGATGAACAGCGGCGTGCGCTCGATGTCGAGCGTCTCCTCGCCCACCCGCGAGCTGGTCGCGAGGTCGTAGACGGGAACGCGGGTGCGGCCCGTGCGGCACAGCTCGGCGATCGCGGCGACGGCCGTCTCCGTGTCCCAGGAGTGGGGCGAGTCCCAGTCGATGTCCGAGCTGCCCGGCACCTGCGGCAGCGTGGGGTCGTCGTGCTCCTTGTAGAAGTCGTCCAGGCACAGCACGGGGAGCCCGGAGCGGGACGCGAACGACGACTTGCCGGAGCCGGAAGGACCTGCCAGCAGGACGACCCGGGTCGGTATCGAGGGATGGGAACTCACGAGACACCAGTGTGCTGCATCCTCCGCCCCCGGTGGACCCTGCGGGTCGGCCTTTGTGGCACAGCCGCGCCTCAACTACTCTGCGTACGCGTACGATTACTCGATCTGCGGCGGCGGGCCAACCGGCCGCCGGTACCGGAAACGGGCGGCACTTCATGGCACGACACTCAGCGAAGAAGTCCTCGACGGCCCAGCGTGCGCTGATGCGCGCGGGGCTCACCCTCACCGCCGCGGGGGCGGCGCTCGGCGGGGGTGCGGTGAGCGCCGGTGCGGCGGAGCCCGCCGCCGTGCCTCTCGCCTCGCCGGTCGGCGACCTCGACGCGGCGGCGGCCGGGGGAGCGGTGGCGGGGGCGCTCGGGACCGCTGCGAACGGGGGTCTCGCCCCGGTCAAGCACCTGAAGCTCAACCCGCTCTCCGGTACCGGGGTCGATCCGCTCGACAACGCGGTCGGCACCCAGGTCGCCGACTTCAAGCCGGTGACCACGGCCGTCGCGACCGGCCCCCTGGCCAAGGGCGGCGCCCTCGCCGACCTCCCCCTGGTCGGTCCGGCCAGCTCTCTGCTTCCGGGCTAGGGCCTCTCGTTCGGAGCAGGTTGGGTTCGTCCGACCCGAACGAAAGACCCCAGGACGCCTGACGACGGGATCGCCGCGCGGCTCGGGGTCCGCATCGTGTGGCCGACGACATGACGAAGTGCCGACGACATGACGAAACCCCGGCCCTCCTGGACGGAGGAGGGCCGGGGTTTCGGGTTTCGGGGCGGGGTCGGCTGTGGGTGGGCCTAGTACGAAGAGCCCGATGCGCCGAGTGAACCCGTCGGGTGCCACACCGTCTTGGTCTCGAGGAACGACGTGAGCCGGTCCGTGCCCGGGTCCGTCGTCCAGTCCGTGTCCACAGCCTGGGGACGGCGTACGCGCTTCAGATTGTCCGCCGCCGCGATCTCCAGGTCACGGGCCAGGTCGGCGTCCGCGCCCGTCAGGTCGATCGCGTTCACGTCCTGGTGCGCGGCCAGCGGCGCGGCGATCTCCGCCGTCCTGCCGGACAGGACGTTCACGACACCGCCCGGCACGTCGGACGTGGCGAGCACCTCGCCGAGCGACAGCGCCGGCAGCGGGGACGTCTCGCTCGCGATCACCACGGCCGTGTTGCCCGTCGCGATCACCGGGGCGATCACCGAGACCAGGCCCAGGAACGACGACTCCTGTGGGGCCAGCACGGCCACCACTCCGGTCGGCTCGGGCGTGGACAGGTTGAAGAACGGGCCCGCGACCGGGTTCGCCCCGCCCACGACCTGGCCGATCTTGTCCGTCCAGCCCGCGTACCAGACCCACCTGTCGATCGCCGCGTCCACGACGGCCGCCGCCTTGGACTTCGACAGGCCCTCGGCGTCCGCCACCTCCCGCACGAACTGGTCGCGGCGGCCCTCCAGCATCTCCGCCACGCGGTAGAGCACCTGCCCGCGGTTGTACGCCGTCGCGCCCGCCCAGCCGCCGAACGCCTTGCGCGCCGCCACGACCGCGTCACGCGCGTCCTTGCGGGACGACAGCGGGGCGTTCGCCAGCCACTTGCCCTTCGAGTCCGACACCTCGTACACCCGGCCGCTCTCGGAACGCGGGAACTTCCCGCCCACGTACAGCTTGTAGGTCTTCAGGACTGTGAGTCGCTCAGACATCGAGGTATGCCTCCAGGCCGTGGCGGCCGCCCTCGCGGCCGTGACCCGACTCCTTGTAGCCGCCGAACGGCGAGGTCGGGTCGAACTTGTTGAACGTGTTGGCCCAGACGACGCCCGCCCGGAGCTTGTTCGCGACCGAGAGGATGCGCGAGCCCTTCTCCGTCCAGATGCCGGCCGAGAGCCCGTACTGCGTGTTGTTCGCCTTCGCCACCGCCTCCTCCGGAGTGCGGAACGTGAGGACGGACAGCACCGGGCCGAAGATCTCGTCCCGCGCGATCGTGTGCGCCTGCGTGACGTTCGTGAAGAGCGTCGGCGCGAACCAGTAGCCGCTGTCCGGGAGTTCGCACGGCGCCGACCAGCGCTCCGCGCCCTCGGCCTCGCCCGTGTCCGCGAGCGTCTTGATCCTCGCGAGCTGCTCCGCGGAGTTGATCGCGCCGATGTCGGTGTTCTTGTCCAGCGGGTCACCCAGGCGCAGGGTGGTGAGGCGGCGCTTCAGCGCGTCCAGCACCTCGTCGGCCACCGACTCCTGGACCAGGAGGCGCGAGCCCGCGCAGCAGACCTGGCCCTGGTTGAAGAAGATGCCCGTGACGATGCCCTCGACCGCCTGGTCGACGGGCGCGTCGTCGAAGACGATGTTCGCGCCCTTGCCGCCCAGTTCGAGCGTGACCTTCTTGCCCGTGCCGGCCACCTGGCGGGCGATCGCCTTGCCCACCGCGGTGGAGCCGGTGAACGCCACCTTGTTCACGTCGGGGTGCGCCGTGAGCGCCGCGCCGGCGTCGCCGTAGCCCGGGAGGATGTTCACCACACCCTTGGGCAGGCCCGCCTGGCGGCAGATGTCCGCGAAGAAGAGCGCGGACAGAGGGGTCGTCTCGGCCGGCTTCAGGACGACCGTGTTGCCTGTCGCCAGCGCCGGGGCGATCTTCCACGCCAGCATCAGCAGCGGGAAGTTCCACGGGATGACCTGGCCCGCGACGCCCAGCGGCGCCGGGTTCGGGCCGAAGCCCGCGTGGCCGAGCTTGTCCGCCCAGCCCGCGTAGTAGAAGAAGTGCGCCGCCACCAGCGGGAGGTCCGCGTCGCGCGTCTCCTTGATCGGCTTGCCGTTGTCCAGCGTCTCCAGGACCGCGAGCTCGCGGCTGCGCTCCTGGATGATCCGCGCGATCCGGAACAGGTACTTCGCGCGCTCCGCGCCCGGCAGCGCCGACCACTTCTCGAACGCCTTGCGGGCTGCCTTCACCGCGCGGTCCACGTCCGCCTCGCCCGCCTGGGCGATCTCGGAGAGGACCTCCTCCGTGGACGGGCTGACCGTCTTGAAGACCTTGCCGTCGGCCGCCTCGGCGAACTCGCCGTCGATGAACAGGCCGTAGCTGGGGGCGATGTCGACGACGGAGCGGGACTCCGGTGCGGGTGCGTACTCAAAAGTCATGGGTCAGTCCACCGTGACGTAGTCGGGGCCGGAGTAGCGGCCGGTGCTCAGCTTCTGGCGCTGCATCAGCAGGTCGTTGAGCAGGCTCGAAGCGCCGAAGCGGAACCAGTGGTTGTCCAGCCAGTCGCTGCCGGCGGTCTCGTTGACCAGCACGAGGAACTTGATCGCGTCCTTGGTCGTACGGATGCCTCCGGCGGGCTTCACGCCTACCTGTACGCCCGTCTGGGCGCGGAAGTCACGCACCGCCTCCAGCATGAGCAGGGTGTTCGCCGGGGTGGCGTTCACCCCGACCTTGCCGGTCGACGTCTTGATGAAGTCCGCCCCGGCCATCATGCCCAGCCAGCTCGCGCGCCGGATGTTGTCGTACGTCGACAGCTCGCCCGTCTCGAAGATGACCTTGAGGCGCGCGGCGCCCGAGGCCTCCTTCACGGCGACGATCTCCTCGTACACCTTCAGGTAATGGCCCGCGAGGAACGCTCCGCGGTCGATGACCATGTCGATCTCGTCGGCTCCGGCGGCGACCGCCTCGCGGACGTCCCCGAGCTTCACCTCCAGGGCGGCGCGGCCCGCCGGGAAGGCTGTGGCCACGGAGGCGACCTTCACGTCGCTTCCGGCCACGGCCTCCTTGGCCGTCGCCACCATGTCCGGGTAGACGCAGACGGCGGCTGTGCGCGGAGTCGTACGGTCGGTGGGGTCCGGGTGCACGGCCTTCGCGCCGAGCGCGCGGACCTTGCCGGCGGTGTCGGCGCCTTCGAGGGTCGTCAGGTCGATCATCGAGATCGCCAGGTCGATGGCGTACGCCTTGGCCGTCGTCTTGATCGACCGCGTGCCGAGGGACGCGGCGCGAGCCTCCAGGCCGACCGTGTCGACGCCGGGCAGCCCGTGAAGGAAGCGACGCAGCGAACGGTCCGAGGCGACCGCGTCGGCGAATGCGGGTGCGGGTGCAGTGGGCATGGTCACGAGGGGAGCATATCTACGCGCGTAGCTGCTGTACAGGGGGAGGGGTGAGTGGTGGGTCTCTGTGCGGGGTTCCGGTGCGGGGTTCCGTGCGGGTGCGGGTGCGGGTGCGGGTGCGTGGGGCGGGCGTGCGGGGCTGGTGCGGGTGCGTAGGGCGGGCGTGCGGTGCGGGCGTTGTGATTTCCAGTGCCGGCTCGGCGTGGGGCGCTGCCGGTTGTCTTTTGGGTGCGGGGCCGCGGGGGCATGTACGTGCTCGCTGTTCTACGGGTGCACGGTGGCTGGCTGATTGCCCGTACGTGGTGCTGGTGGCTGCGCGCGCACATGCCCCCACGTCCCCTCCCGTCTCGTCGGCGTCTCGCGGGCGGTGGGGCTTGCCGCCTGCCTTCCGGGGCTCGTCTCGTGCGGGGCTGTTCGGTTGGTGGAGCTCGGTGCCTGTCTGCTGGGTCTTGTTTTGTACGCGGCTGTCCGTTCGGTGGGGAACCAGGTGCTGACGGGGCCTCTGTGGTTGTTCTCAGGCCGTAATCAACGTTCTTCCCGGCTTCAGGCATCATCGGAGTATGAAGACCCCGGACTCCCAGCCCTCCGTCACGGAACCCGTGGCGGCGGAGCGGGCCTACCGTTCTCCCGCCGGTATCGCAGGTGGCGTCCTGCTGCTCGTGATGGGGGCCTGGCTCGGTTTCGACGCCCTGGTCAACGGCGACGCTCGCACCGCCTGGCTGGCCGTCGCGGTGCTGATTCTCGTCGTGCCGCTCGTCGTCGCGTTCACGATCCGGCCCGCGGTGTACGCGAATGAGGACCGGCTGCGCGTCCGTAATCCGTTCCGTGTGATCACCCTGCCCTGGGCTTCCGTCGCCGATCTGCGCGCCAGCTACTCCAGCGAGGTGTTCACCGAGGGCGGGGACAAGTACCAGCTCTGGGCCATCCCGGTGTCCATGCGCGCCCGTAAGAAGGCCAACCGGCGCACGGGTGGGCGTAAGGACAAGAGCCTGAACGGGGCCGCCGATTTCGTGCCGCGCAAGGCCGCCGGAGATCAGTCGTTGGACGAGATCCGCGAGCTGGCCCGGGACCGTGCCGACAAGCCGTCCGCGCAGGGCGAGCCGTCGATCCGCTGGGCCTACGAGATCATTGCGCCCGCGGTTGTGGGAGCGGTGCTGATGGCCGTTCTGCTCTTGATCGGTTGAGCTCAGGTACGCGAAAGGCCGGGGTCGGTTTCGACCCCGGCCTTTTTTGGTTCTAGATGCCTGCCGCCGTCGACAGGTCCCGCTTGATCGCGTTCAGTACCCGCGTGCCCTCCGCTCGGGCCGAGGCGAGGTCCGCGTGTGCTTCCACGGGGATCACCGCCTCCAAGTAGCACTTGAGCTTGGGCTCCGTGCCGCTCGGGCGGACGATGACCCGGGCTCGGTACTCGCCGTCCAGCGTGTAGCGCAGGCCGTCCGTCGGCGGGAGCGTGGCCGTGCCCTGGGTGAGGTCCTCCGCCTGCGCCACCCGGAGTCCTGCCAGTTCGGTCGGCGGTGTCCCGCGGAGCGCGGCCATCGCCTCGGTGATGATCGCGAGGTCCTCCACCCGTACCGACAGCTGGTCCGTCGCGTGCAGGCCGTGGGCCACCGCCAGGTCGTCCAGCGCGTCCAGCAGGGTGCGGCCCTGTTCCTTGAGCGTCGACGCCAGCTCGGTGACCAGCAGCGCCGCCGTGATGCCGTCCTTGTCCCGTACGCCCTCGGGGTCCACGCAGTAGCCGAGCGCCTCCTCGTAGCCGTAGCGCAGGCCGTCCACCCGGGCGATCCACTTGAAGCCCGTCAGGGTCTCCTCGTAGGGGAGGCCGGCCTTTTCGGCGATCCGGCCCAGGAGCGAGGACGACACGATCGACTCCGCGAAAACGCCCCTTGCTCCGCGCGCCACCAGGTGGGCCGCCAGCAGCGCGCCCACCTCGTCGCCTCGCAGCATTCGCCAGTCTTCGTTCTCTTTCACGGCCACTGCGCAGCGGTCCGCGTCCGGGTCGTTCGCGATGATCAGATCGGGGTTCGCGATCCGGGCTGCCGCGAAGGACAGGTCCATCGCGCCCGGTTCCTCCGGGTTCGGGAACGCCACCGTCGGGAAGTCCGGGTCCGGCTCCGCCTGCTCGGTCACGAGGACGGGCTCGGGGAAGCCCGCTCGTGCGAACGCGGCGAGCAGGGTGTCCTTGCCGACGCCGTGCATCGCCGTGTAGACCGTGCGCGCCGTGCGGGGGGAGTCCGGGGCCAGGACCGCGTCCGTGCGGGCCAGGTAGGCCTCCAGAACGTCCTCGTCGAGCGTTTCCCAGCCGGAGTCCGGGCGGGGTACGTCGTGGAGGGCGCGGATCGCTGCGATCTCGGCCGCGATCTCGGCGTCCGCGGGCGGCACGATCTGGGAGCCGTCGCCGAGGTAGACCTTGTAGCCGTTGTCGCGGGGCGGGTTGTGGCTGGCCGTGACCTCCACGCCCGCGACCGCGCCCAGGTGCCGTATGGCGAAGGCGAGGACCGGGGTGGGCAGCGGGCGCGGCAGCACCGCGGCGCGCAGACCGGCGCCCGTCATGACGGCCGCCGTGTCCCGCGCGAAGTCCGCCGACTTGTGGCGCGCGTCGTACCCGACGACGACGAGCCCGCCCGCCTCGCCCTTGCTCTTGAGATACGCGGCGAGGCCGGCCGCCGCACGGATGACCACGGAGCGGTTCATCCGCATGGGTCCCGCGCCGAGCTCGCCGCGCAGACCCGCGGTGCCGAACTGGAGCGTGCCGGCGAAGCGCTCGGCGAGCGCCTTGGTGTCGGCGCTCTCGATGAGCTTCGCCAGCTCCTCGCGGGTCTCCGGGTCGGGGTCCTCGGCCAGCCAGGCCTCGGCCCTGGCGAGCAGTTCGGTGTCCTGCAAGGTCACGTTCGTCCAGCCTCTCGCGTGTCTCTACGGGATCAGATGCGGCCCAGGACCTTGCCCAGGAGCTCGCCCATGCGGGTGGCGGAGTCGCGGCCGGCCTGGAGCACCTCTTCGTGGTTGAGGGGCTCGCCCGTCATGCCCGCCGCCAGGTTCGTGACGAGGGAGATGCCGAGCACCTCGGCGCCCGCCTCGCGGGCCGCGATGGCCTCGAGGACGGTCGACATGCCGACGAGGTCCGCGCCGATGGTGCGGGCCATGCGGATCTCGGCCGGCGTCTCGTAGTGCGGGCCGGGGAACTGCGCGTAGACGCCCTCCTCGAGGGAGGGGTCGATCTCCTTGCACAGGGCGCGCAGGCGCGGGGAGTACAGGTCGGTGAGGTCGACGAAGTTCGCGCCGACGATCGGCGACGTCGCCGTCAGGTTCAGGTGGTCGCTGATCAGGACCGGCTGACCGGGGCGCATGCCCTCGCGCAGGCCGCCGCAGCCGTTGGTCAGGACGATGGTCTTGCAGCCCGCGGCGACGGCGGTACGGACGCCGTGCGCGACGGACGCGACACCGCGGCCCTCGTAGTAGTGCGTGCGGCCGAGGAAGACGAGGGTGCGCTTGTCACCGATCTTGTACGAGCGGATCTTTCCGCCGTGGCCCTCGACGGCCGGCGGCGGGAAACCGGGCAGTTCGGTGACGGGGAACTCGGCCTCGGGGGTGCCGAGGGCGTCCACGGCCGGTGCCCAGCCGGAGCCCATCACGAGGGCGACGTCGTGGGTGTCGGCGCCGGTGAGCTCGCGCAGGCGCGTGGCGGCGGCGTCGGCGGCGACCCGGGGATCGAATCCGGCGGCGCCCTGGATGTTGTCCGGAGTAACAGATGCGTTCACGCGATCGAGGGTAGCCGGTTCGGTCCTACGCGCGTAGATGACAGACCTCACGGGAATGGGATCGTTGTCTTGTCGTTTCCGACGAAGCCCGCTCAGCAGGGGCGCTTGCGCAGTTCCATCACGTAGTCGTGCGGGGCTCCGGCCGACTCCGCCGCGTCCGCCAGCTCGCCGAGATAGCGGGCGGAGGGGAAGCCGCCCTCGTACCCGTTGAGCACGTACACCCAGGCGGGTTCCTCGCCCTCCAGCGTGTCCACGCGCACGCGCATGCGCCGGTAGATGTCCAGCCCCACGCCCTCCCAGCGGTCCATGGAGTCCTCGTCCATCGGCGCGATGTCGTAGAGCGCGACGAAGACCTGCGAGCGGGGCGCCTCGACGAGGGTCGCGAGCGCGCCTTCCCAGCCCATGTGCTCGCCCCCGAACGTCAGCCGCCAGCCGCTGAGCCAGCCCGTCGCGCGCATCGGCGAGTGCGGTGCGCGGCGCGTCATCAGCCGCGCGTCGAGATTGCCGGCGTATGCGGCGTAGAGCGACATGTGGTCGAGGGTACGGCAGGTGTGGCCGGGGTCTCTCCTGCGACGGGAGCCCCTCCGACGTGGGACGCGCACGGACGGAGGCCCCCGGGGCGAAAGCACTTGAAGCGTGCGGGACAATGGAGTACGTGACTCGGATCGTGATCATCGGTGGCGGACCTGGCGGATATGAGGCGGCCCTCGTGGCTGCCCAGCTCGGCGCGGAGGTGACCGTCGTCGACTGCGACGGCCTGGGCGGGGCGTCGGTGCTCACCGACTGCGTCCCGTCCAAGACCCTGATCGCGACGGCCGAGGTGATGACCACCTTCGACTCGTCGTACGAGGAGCTGGGGATCATCGTCGCCGATGACACCCCGCACATCGACAGCCCCGCGCGGGTCGTCGGTGTGGACCTCGGCAAGGTCAACCGGCGTGTGAAGCGCCTCGCGCTCGCCCAGTCCCACGACATCACGGCGTCCGTCACCCGGGCCGGCGCCCGCGTGATGCGCGGCCGCGGCCGCCTGGAGGGCCAGCAGGCCGCCGACGGCTCCCGCAAGGTCGTCGTGCGCACCGCCGACGGCACCGAGGAGACCCTCACCGCCGACGCCGTCCTGATCGCCACCGGCGGTCACCCGCGCGAGGTGCCCGACGCCCAGCCCGACGGCGAGCGCATCCTCAACTGGACCCAGGTCTACGACCTCGACGAACTCCCCGAAGAGCTCATCGTGGTCGGTTCCGGTGTCACCGGCGCCGAGTTCGCCGGCGCCTACCAGGCCCTCGGGTCGAGGGTGACGCTCGTGTCCAGCCGTGACCGCGTGCTGCCCGGTGAGGACCCGGACGCCGCCGCCGTCCTGGAGGACGTCTTCCGCCGCCGCGGCATGAACGTCATGGCCCGCTCGCGCGCCCAGTCCGCCAAGCGCGTCGGCGACCGCGTCGAGGTCACCCTCTCCGACGGCCGCGTCATCTCCGGCACCCACTGCCTGATGGCCGTCGGCGCCATCCCGAACAGCAGCGGGATGGGCCTCGAGGAGGCCGGGGTCAAGCTCAGGGACTCCGGGCACATCTGGACCGACAAGGTCTCCAGGACCACCGCTCCGGGCGTGTACGCCGCCGGTGACGTGACCGGCGTCTTCGCGCTCGCCTCCGTGGCCGCCATGCAGGGCCGCATCGCCGTCTACCACTTCCTCGGCGACGCGGTGGCCCCGCTGAACCTCAAGACGGTCTCCTCGAACGTCTTCACCGACCCCGAGATCGCCACGGTCGGCTACACGCAGGCCGATGTCGACGCCGGCAAGATCGACGCCCGCGGGGTGAAGCTGCCGCTGCTGCGCAACCCGCGCGCCAAGATGCAGGGCATCCGCGACGGCTTCGTCAAGATCTTCTGCCGCCCCGGCACGGGCATCGTGGTGGGCGGTGTGGTCGTCGCCCCGCGCGCGAGCGAACTGATCCATCCCATCTCGATCGCGGTCGACAACAACCTGACGGTCGAACAGATCGCGAACGCGTTCACCGTGTACCCGTCACTTTCGGGCTCGATCGCCGAGGTGGCGCGTCAGCTGCACACGCGGAAGACGGCCGACGAAGCCTGACGGCCGCGATTTCGCCGGACACGATCAACTTCCCGCAGGTCACAGCCTGTTGCTGCTCATTCGATGGGCATAGGCGCGGGAGATAGGCGTCTATACCACTTCCGGTCGTTCCGTGCGAACAACTTCTGTTATTCGGCGCAAACTGCTGAAAGCAGACGGTCGTTGGGGTTACTGTCAGTTTCGTGTTCGCTGCAGAACGTCGTCAATTGATCCTCGAAATGGTGCGAGCCAATGGAGCGGTATCGCTCCGGGAGCTCGCCCGCGTCGTCCAGACCTCCGAAGTGACCGTACGGCGGGACGTGCGCGCACTGGAGGCAGAAGGACTCCTCGACCGCCGGCATGGCGGTGCGGTATTGCCGGGCGGATTCACGCGGGAGTCCGGCTTTCCGCAGAAATCACATCTCGCGACCGCAGAGAAGACGGCCATCGCCGACCTCGCCGCGGGCCTCGTCGAAGAAGGCGAAGCCATTGTGGTGGGGGCGGGTACGACCACGCAGGAGCTGGCACGCCGGCTCGCGCGGGTTCCCGGGCTGACCGTCGTCACCAACTCCCTTCTGGTGGCACAGGCGTTGGCCCATGCCAACAGGGTCGAGGTCGTCATGACGGGCGGCACTCTGCGCGGTTCCAACTACGCACTCGTGGGCAGCGGGGCCGAGCAGTCCCTCCAGGGACTCAGAGTCACGCGCGCCTTCCTCTCCGGCAGTGGTCTGACGGCCGAACGCGGCCTCTCCACGTCCAACATGCTGTCGGCCTCCGTCGACCGCGCGCTGGTGCAGGCCGCCGCTGAGGTCGTCGTCCTCGCCGACCACTCCAAACTCGGCACCGACACGATGTTCCAGACGGTGCCGACCGATGTGATCACGCGCCTCGTGACGGACGAACCGCCCGCCCACGACGACCGCGCCGTCACCGAACTCCAGGCACTCGCCGACCAGGGGGTGCAGATCGCGATCGCCGGAGCCTCGGCGACCGGAACCGGGCCGGCGGGGGGAGATCCCGTCCCGACGCGGCAGGCGCGCCGGGACGTACCTCTGCCGGGCCAGCGCCGCACCCAGCTCCCGGGCGGCCCGCAGCTGCGCAGCGCTTCCGCCCTCGACCAGGCACCCCCTGAGCGTGCGGCAAGGGTGGCCGACCTGCGGCGGCGCTGAGCGGCGCTCAGCGGGCGGCTGAGTATCCGCGCAGGGCTGCTTTCTCCGTACGGCCGCGGATCGCCGCCGGACGGTCGCTAGCCCGCGGTGATGCCTCGCAGTGTCAGCCGGAGCAAACGATCCGCCAGCTCCGGGTCGTCCGGGGTCTCCTCCGCGGCCAGCGCGATCGCGTTGGTCAGCTGAAGCAGATCGCCGATCGACACGTCCGCGCGCACGGCACCCGCCCGCTGCGCCCTGGACAGCAGGGCCTGGCCCGCCTCGCGCATCGGCATATTGCACCGCGACAGGGCCGAACTGGCGTCGTGCGACGCCGACATGAGGGCCCGTGAGAGCCCGCGGTACTCACCCGCATGAGTGATGATGTCGCGCAGCCATGCCACCAGCGCCGAGCATGGCTGCGGGTCCGCGAGCAGCGCCCGCGAGCGCGCCAGCAGATCGTTCACCGCGTCCTCGAAGACCGCGCTCATCAGCGCGTGCCGGTTCGGGAAGTGCCGGTAGAGCGTCCCGATACCGACGCCCGCGCGCCGCGCCACGTCCTCCAGGGACGCGCCCGTGCCGTGCTCCGCGAACGCCGTACGCGCCTCCGCGAGCAGCCGCTCGTAGTTCCGGCGTGCGTCGGCCCGCATGGGGCGTACGGAAGGGGCCGGGCGGGGCCGGTCCGTCTGGTCCGTGCCGGTCGTCATCGGTCCTCCCTGGTCGTGCGCGCGTTCTCCAGGATGCCTGATCGCGCGACAGCGGGACCACGGACCGAGACAACGCGAACGCCCGGTGGACCGTGTCGTGGTCCGCCGGGCGTTCGCGTCAGGCGTTCGGGGTGCGGATCAGGGTCAGTCCTTGATCTCGCAGATGGTGGCGCCGGAGGTGATGGAGGCGCCGATCTCGGCGTTGAGGCCCTTGATGATGCCGGTGCGGTGGGCGTTGAGGGGCTGTTCCATCTTCATGGCTTCGAGGACGACGACGAGGTCGCCTTCCTTGACTTCCTGGCCTTCCTCGACGGCGATCTTGACGATGGTGCCCTGCATGGGGGAGGCGAGGGTGTCGCCGGAGGCGGCCGGTCCGGACTTCTTCGCGGCGCGTCGTTTGGGCTTGGCGCCGGCGGCGAGGCCGGTGCGGGCCAGGGACATGCCGAGGGAGACGGGCAGGGACACCTCGAGGCGTTTGCCGCCGACCTCGACGACGACGGTCTCGCGGCCGGCTTCCTCGTCGGTGTCGGTGTCGGGGGTGGCCGCGAACGGTTTGATCTCGTTGACGAACTCGGTCTCGATCCAGCGGGTGTGGATGGTGAACGGGTCGCTGGTGAAGGCCGGGTCGGTGACGACGGCGCGGTGGAAGGGGATGGCGGTGGCCATGCCTTCGACCTCGAACTCGGCCAGGGCGCGGGCGGCGCGCTGCAGGGCCTGTTCGCGGGTGGCGCCGGTGACGATCAGTTTGGCGAGCAGGGAGTCCCAGGCGGGGCCGATGACGCTGCCGGTCTCGACGCCGGCGTCCAGGCGCACGCCGGGGCCGGTGGGCGGGGCGAAGCGGGTGACGGTGCCGGGGGCGGGCAGGAAGCCGCGGCCGGGGTCCTCGCCGTTGATGCGGAACTCGAAGGAGTGGCCGCGCAGGGCGGGGTCGTCGTAGCCGAGTTCCTCGCCGTCGGCGATGCGGAACATCTCGCGCACGAGGTCGATGCCGGCGACTTCTTCGGTGACGGGGTGTTCGACCTGGAGGCGGGTGTTGACCTCGAGGAAGGAGATGGTGCCGTCGAGGCCGACGAGGAACTCGACGGTGCCGGCGCCGACGTAGCCGGCTTCCTTGAGGATGGCTTTGGAGGCGGTGTAGAGCTGCTCGTTCTGCGCCGGGGTCAGGAAGGGGGCGGGTGCCTCTTCCACGAGTTTTTGGTGGCGGCGCTGCAGGGAGCAGTCGCGGGTGGAGACGACGACCACGTTGCCGTGGGTGTCGGCCAGGCACTGGGTCTCCACGTGGCGGGGCTTGTCGAGGTAGCGCTCGACGAAGCATTCGCCGCGGCCGAACGCTGCGACGGCTTCGCGTACGGCGGAGTCGTAGAGCTCGGGGACCTCTTCGAGGGTGCGGGCGACCTTGAGGCCGCGGCCGCCGCCGCCGAAGGCGGCCTTGATGGCGATGGGCAGGCCGTGTTCGCGGGCGAACGCGACGACCTCGTCGGAGCCCGATACGGGGTCCGGGGTGCCGGCGACCAGCGGGGCGCCGGCGCGCTGGGCGATGTGGCGGGCGGCGACCTTGTCGCCCAGGTCGCGGATGGCCTGCGGGGGCGGGCCGATCCAGATCAGTCCGGCGTCCAGGACGGCCTGGGCGAACTCCGCGTTCTCCGACAGGAATCCGTAGCCGGGGTGGATGGCGTCCGCGCCCGAGTCCTTGGCGGCCTGCAGCACCTTCGCCATGTCGAGATAGCTGGTGGCCGGGGTGTCACCGCCCAACGCGAACGCCTCGTCCGCCGCCCGGACATGCGAAGCGTCCCGGTCCGGTTCCGCGTAAACGGCAACGCTCGCGATACCGGCATCCCGGCACGCCCGGGCCACGCGGACAGCGATTTCGCCACGGTTGGCGATGAGCACCTTGCGCACGATGGCTCCCTCCTTGAAACAAGCCGAGTTTAGGGACTGCCGACACGGGCTTACGACCCGTCCCCATGAGTGAGCTTGCCCACACGGAGCGCTATTCGAGGCGCGCTCAAGTGGTGAATCCCCTTGTTGCGCCCGGGTACGCAGCCTTCCCTCTTCGAACCCTAGCCCGCCGACGTGGGCTAGGTCTCTGTGCGACGGTGCTGCGGCACTCCGGGATTCTTTGTGGAGTCCCTACGAATGGCCCAATGATTCTTTGCCTTGGGCAGACCCCTTGTCCCGAGGTTTACCCGTTAGTAGCGTTCGCGTTGTCTCGAACGTACTAGGGGTAACAGCAGTCGAAAGTGGGTGGGGTTCCGGTGGCACGCAGACCGGTGGCGTGGGTGGCCGCGATCGTGCTCTTCGCGGAGGCGATCGGTATCGCCCTGCTCAACTGGTTCCTGGGGCTGGTCGTCGACCACCAGGAAATGTCCCTGGCCGGGCTCGACCCCCGCGCCATGTCCGTCTCCGCCTGGATAGCCGGCGCGCTCTTCGGGCTCTATCTCGTACTGTGCGCGATCGTCCTCGTACGCGTGGCCGTGCGCGACCGCGGGCCGGCCGGCTTCGGCCGCATCCTGCTGATCAGCGCGGCCGTCGTGCACGGGCTGCTCGGGGCGTTCAGCATCGGCCTGGTCGGCTGGCTCGCGTTCGTCTTCATGATGGTCGTGCTCGGGCTCATCGTGCTCACGCTGGTCGCCTACGACCGGAAGGAGCAGACGGACGGAGCGGGTGCGGGTGACGCCCCTGCCGGACCGGCCGAGGGCGGCGGGGCGCCGCAGCCCGTCTGATCGGCCCGGGTGGGGCGGCGAGCCGCGTTCAGTCCGCCCACAAGTCCGTGATGTTCACGCCCAGTTGGGCCAGCAGGCGGCGCAGCAACGGCATCGACAGGCCGATCACGTTCCCGTGGTCGCCGTCGATGCCGTCGATGAACGGTGCCGAGCGGCCGTCCAGCGTGAACGCGCCCGCCACGTGGAGCGGTTCGCCCGACGCCACGTACGCGGCGATCTCCGCGTCGCTCGGCTCGCCGAACCGGACCACCGTCGACGCCGTCGCCGACGCGTAGCGGTTCGCCGCCGTGTCGTACACGCAGTGGCCCGTCTGCAGGGTGCCCGCGCGGCCCCGCATCGACTTCCAGCGCGCCGTGGCCTCCTCGGCGTCCGCCGGCTTGCCGAGCGCCTGGCCGTCGATGTCCAGGACCGAGTCGCAGCCGATCACCAGCGCGCCGTGCACCTCCGGCTTCGCCGCGACCACGGACGCCTTCGCCTCCGCCAGCGCCAGGGCCAGTTCGGCCGGGGTGGGGGCGGACACGGCGTCCTCGTCGACCCCGCTGACCAGCACCTCGGGGGCGAGGCCCGCCTGGCGCAACAGGGCCAGCCTGGCCGGGGACTGGGAGGCGAGGACGAGGCGGCGGCGCGGGGTGCTCACGTGGGGATCACTCATGCGGTCAGGGTTCCACATGTGGGCCGCTGGGGGTGCCTCGTCGGGCGACGGGGGGAGGGTGCGGTGTGGTTCAGACGATTCCCAGAACCAGCATGGCTATCACCATCGCCACCGCGAGCACGAAGCCCGCTCGGCGGAGCATCGCCTGGGTTTCGCGCAGCTCCTCGGGGGGCTCGTTCTCGGGGTCTGACCACAGCATGGATCCGATACTGCTGCCCCGGTACGCGGTGCGCCTGAGTACGCGTACTCAGGCGCACCCCCACGTGCGGACTAGGCAGGCCAGTACGTGCGCGCCCAGCTCGTGGGCCCCGGGACCGGGCGGCGCGCCTGCGCCACCCTTGCCGGGTCGGCCCATGCGTCGCGGGTGTGTGCCGCGCCGGGCGGGGTGGTGGCCACCGCCGCGGCGCGGGCCTGGACCACCGCCAGTGCGGCGGCCAGCTCCTCGGGGGTCGGGTTGCCCCGTACGACCTTGATCATCATGACGGCTCCGGTGGGCTCTGCAACGGTTTCTAGAGCGGGATGTTGCCGTGCTTCTTGGGCGGGAGGGTTTCGCGCTTGGTGCGGAGTTGGCGCAGGCCGCGGACGATGTGGGCGCGGGTGTCGGAGGGCATGATGACGGCGTCGATGTAGCCGCGTTCGGCCGCGGTGTAGGGGTTGAGGAGGGTGTCCTCGTATTCCTGGATGAGGCGGGTGCGGGTGGCTTCCCGTTCGGTGTCGGGGGCGGCGGCGATGGTGCGGCGGTGCAGGATGTTGACCGCTCCCTGGGCGCCCATGACGGCGATCTGGGAGGTGGGCCAGGCCAGGTTGAGGTCGGCGCCCAGGTGCTTGGAGCCCATGACGTCGTAGGCGCCGCCGAACGCCTTGCGGGTGATGACCGTGATCAGGGGGACGGTGGCTTCGGCGTAGGCGTAGATGAGCTTGGCGCCGCGGCGGATGATGCCGGTGTGTTCCTGGTCGACGCCCGGCAGGAAGCCGGGGACGTCGACGAAGGTCAGGACGGGGACGTTGAAGGCGTCGCAGGTCCGTACGAAGCGGGCGGCCTTCTCGGAGGCGTCGATGTCGAGGCAGCCGGCGAACTGCATGGGCTGGTTGGCGACGATGCCGACCGGGCGGCCCTCGACGCGGCCGAAGCCGGTGAGGATGTTCGGCGCGAACAGCGGCTGTGTCTCGAAGAACTCGGCGTCGTCCAGGACGTGCTCGATCACGGTGTGCATGTCGTAGGGCTGGTTCGCGCTGTCCGGGACGAGGGTGTCGAGCTCGTCGTCGTCCGCGGTGCGGGCCAGGTCCGCTTCCTCGGGGAACGCCGGGGGCTCGGACAGGTTGTTCGAGGGGAGGTAGGACAGGAGGGTTTTGACGTATTCGATGGCGTCTTTTTCGTCGCCGGCCATGTGGTGCGCGACGCCGGAGTTGGTGTTGTGGGTGCGGGCGCCGCCGAGTTCTTCGAAGCCGACGTCCTCGCCGGTGACGGTCTTGATGACGTCGGGGCCGGTGATGAACATGTGGGAGGTCTGGTCGACCATGATCGTGAAGTCGGTGATGGCGGGGGAGTAGACCGCGCCGCCCGCGCAGGGGCCGACCACGAGGCTGATCTGGGGGATGACGCCGGAGGCGTGGGTGTTGCGGCGGAAGATCTCGCCGTACATGCCGAGCGCCATGACGCCTTCCTGGATGCGGGCGCCGCCGGAGTCGTTGATGCCGATGACGGGGCAGCCCGTTTTGAGGGCGAAGTCCATCACCTTGATGATCTTCTGGCCGTAGACCTCGCCGAGGGCTCCGCCGAAGACGGTGAAGTCCTGGGAGAAGACGGCTACCGGGCGTCCTTCGACGGTGCCGTAGCCGGTGACCACGCCGTCGCCGTAGGGCTTGTTGTCCTGCAGGCCGAAGGCGGTGGAGCGGTGGCGGGCGAATTCGTCGAGTTCCACGAACGAGCTGTCGTCCAGGAGCAGTTCGATGCGCTCACGGGCCGTCAGTTTGCCCTTCGCGTGCTGCTTCTCCACCGCGCGTGCGGAGCCGGCGTGGGTGGCCTCGTCGATCCGGCGCTGCAGGTCCGCGAGCTTTCCCGCGGTCGTGTGGATGTCGATGGCGCTGGACACGTTGGGCTCTTCCGGAACGGACATCGGGATGCGGCTCCCTGGCTGCTCAATGGGGACGTGAGGACGGGACGGGGCGATGTGACGCGGCGGTGCGGGTGCGGCGGAGTGGCGGTGCGGTGTGGCGGTGCGGTGTGGCGGTGCGGTGTGGCGGGTCCGGGGCTGGTGGAGGCCCGGCCCCGTTGCTACTGGCTCGTAGCGTAGTGGCGTGGATACCGTTCGGCAGTGCGGCGTTTACCACACCTAGGGTGGGTTGCATGACGCCCCGAAATGCTTCAGACGATCCTTCCGACGCGAACGACGGTCAGCAGTGGTCGGACCTGGACCGGCCGCCGTTGAACGCCGCCGCCCTGCGGCGCGCCCTCGTGCGCGGAGGGCTCTGGTCCTCCGTCGACGTTGTTCCCGCCACCGGGTCCACCAACTCCGATCTCGTCGCCCTCGCCTTGAGCGGCAAGGCCGAGGAAGGGGCCGTCCTGGTCGCCGAGTCGCAGAGCGCCGGGCGCGGGCGGCTCGACCGGCAGTGGACCGCTCCTGCGCGGTCCGGGCTCTTCTTCTCGGTCTTCCTCAAGCCCGGCGCCGAAGTGCCCGTGGAGCGGTGGGGGTGGCTGCCCCTGCTCACCGGGGTGGCCGTCGCCACGGGGCTCGCGCGGGCCGCCGGGGTCGACACCGCCCTCAAGTGGCCCAACGACCTGCTGGTGAATGTGGACGGCGAGGAGCGCAAGGCCGGGGGCATCCTCGCCGAGCGCGCCGGGGACGGGGTGGTCGTCGGGATCGGGCTCAACGTCTCGCTGCGCGCCGACGAGCTGCCCGTGCCGTTGGCCGGGTCGCTCGCCCTGGCCGGGGCCGCTTCCACCGACCGGGATCCGCTGCTGCGGGCCGTGCTCCGGTCGCTGGAGGAGCGGTTCGTCGAGTGGCGGGCCGCGGGTGGGGATCCTGCGGTGTCGCGGCTTCAGGAGACCTACGCGGCGGGGTGCGCGACGCTCGGGCGGAGTGTGCGGGCCGAGCTTCCTGGAGGGCTTGAGCTTGTGGGGGAGGCGGTCGCCGTGGACGGGGACGGGCGGCTTGTCATCGCCTCCGAGGACGGTGTGCAGCAGCCTGTGGGGGCGGGGGACATCGTCCACCTGCGGGCGGGGGACTGACAGGGTTCCGGTGCGGGCGGGGGCTGACCGGGTTCCGGTACGGGCCGGGGCGGCGCCGGGGTTCGTCCTCGGGCGCGCCGTCGTTCGTCGCGCCGGGGTGTCGTTTCGGTGCGCCGTCGTTGCGGCCGGTTGTCTTTTGGGTGCGGGGCCGCGGAAGCATGTACGTGCTCGCTGTTCCACGGGTGAACGTTGGGCAGTCGATCGCCCGTACGTGGTGCTGGTGGCTCCGCGCGCACATGCCCCCACGTCCCCTCCCGTCTCGTACGCGGCTGTCCGCTCGGTCGGGCTCCCGGCCCTCGGGGCGCGTCGCGTACGCGGCCGACCGTTCGGTGGGGTCCCGGGTTTTGTGCGTGGCTGGTCGGCGGTGGGACTTTCGTTTTGGTCTGCACTTGGCCGGGGGCTCGGGACTCGTGTGTGCTGGGGGAGTGAGCTGCGGCACACCTGCCGTAAAGTTGAGGCCGGTCGATACATGACCGTGGCAGATCGGAAGGGCAGCAGGCGTGACCGTCGACGACTCGGGCTCCGGCGCGGGCAACCCAACCGACATCGGGTCTGTCGAGGAAGGTGCCGGCGGTGAGGACCCGCTTGCCCTCCGTCTCGAAGGGCTCATTCTTGGCGCGGAGCGGCGGTACACGCCTTTCCAGGCCGCGCGCAGCGCCGGTGTTTCCATGGAGCTCGCCTCCCGGTTCTGGCGGGCCATGGGGTTTGCCGACATCGGGCAGGCCAAGGCGCTGACCGAGGCCGATGTGCTCGCCCTGCGGCGTCTTGCCGGTCTCGTCGAGGCCGGGCTGCTCAGCGAGGCCATGGCCGTGCAGGTCGCCCGGTCCACGGGCCAGACCACCGCCCGGCTCGCCGAGTGGCAGATCGATTCCTTCTTGGAAGGGCTCACCGAGCCTCCCGAGCCCGGGATGACCCGCACCGAAGTCACGTACCCCCTGATGGAGCTGCTCCTGCCCGAGCTGGAGGAGTTTCTGGTCTATGTGTGGCGGCGGCAGCTGGCTGCGGCCACCGGGCGTGTGGTGCAGGCCGCCGACGACGAGGAGATGGTGGACCGGCGGCTTGCCGTCGGGTTCGCCGACCTGGTCGGGTTCACGCGGCTCACCCGGCGTATGGAGGAAGAGGAGCTCGGGGAGCTCGTCGAGGCGTTCGAGACCACCGCTGCCGATCTTGTGGCCGCCAACGGCGGGCGGTTGATCAAGACCCTGGGCGACGAGGTCCTGTACGCCGCCGATGACTCGGGGGTCGCGGCCGAGATCGCTCTGCGGCTCATCGAGACCATGGCCAATGACGAGACCATGCCCGAGGTGCGGGTGGGGATGGCCTTCGGGACCGTCACGACCCGGATGGGCGATGTCTTCGGGACGACCGTGAATCTGGCCAGCCGGCTCACCTCGATAGCTCCTCGGGATGCCGTGCTCGTCGACGGCGCGTTCGCCGAGGAGCTGCAGCGGGCCGGTGAGGCGCCCGCGTCCGAGGCCGAGGCCGCCGCTCTCGCCGAGAAGGAGGGCGAGGACGCGCCCTCGTACCGCTTCGCCCTTCAGCCCATGTGGCAGCGGCCCGTGCGTGGTCTCGGTGTCATCGAGCCCTGGCTTCTGACCCGGCGGCCGCTCTAGGATTCTGCCGTTGTTAACTGTCGTTAACCGGGAGGGTCTGTGAGCGAGCGGTTCGGAGAGTTCGTCGAGGTGCGGCGGCACGGCTTTGTCGCCGAGCTCGTTCTCGATCGGCCCAAGGCCATGAATGCCGTGTCCAGTGCCATGGCCGTGAGTGTCGGGGAGGCTTGTGCCTCTCTCGCGGGCGATGCCGGCGCGAGGGTTGTTGTTCTTTCCTCTTCCGCCTCTCGCGCTTTTTGTGTCGGGGCCGATCTGAAGGAGCGGAACTCCTTTTCCGATGCCGAGCTTCTTCGGCAGCGGCCTGTGACTCGGGGGGCCTACGGGGGCGTGCTCGAGCTTCCTATGCCGGTCATCGCCGCTGTGCACGGGTTCGCCCTCGGTGGCGGGTTCGAGCTCGCTCTCGCCTGCGATCTCATCGTGGCCGACGAGACCGCCGTCGTGGGGCTGCCCGAGGTGTCTGTGGGGGTCATTCCCGGTGGCGGCGGTACGCAGCTGCTGCCCCGGCGTGTGGGGGCGGCGAGGGCCGCTGAGCTGATCTTCTCCGCGCGGCGCGTCGAGGCCCGGGAGGCCCTGGAGATGGGGCTTGTCGACCAGGTGGTGGGGGTGGGTGACGATCGTGAGGCGGCGCTCGAGCTGGCGGGGCGCATCGCCGCCAATTCGCCGGTGGGGCTCCGGGCCGCCAAGCGCGCTCTGAGGGTGGGCTACGGGCTGGATCTGCGCGCCGGGCTCGAGGTCGAGGACGCCGCCTGGCGGTCCGTCGCCTTCTCCGGCGACCGGGCCGAGGGTGTCGCCGCCTTCAATGAGAAGCGCGCGCCCCAGTGGCCCGGTGAATGATTATTCCTGGCCTCGTATGGGTCCTGAATGTATCGAGTTAGGCATTTCTTTCCTAATCTTGGCTTATGGGAGAGGAAGTCCGGTTGCGGGCCGTGGTCGCGATGGCGCAGGGGATGGCCGCGGCGCAGTCTCCGCGTGAGTCCTGGCGGGCCGCCGCCCTCGGCGCCTGTCGCGCCCTGTCCGGCACCTTCGCGGCGCTGTCCGTGTGGGAGCGCGAGCGCGGGCGGCTGCGCGTCCTGGTGAACGTGGGGGAGCGCGCCGAGGGTGAGGTCGAGTTCCCCGAGGACGAGGCCTATCCCGTTCACCAGTTCCCCGAGATCACCGAGTTCCTGCACGAGCAGTGGGTGGGCGGGGGTGCTCCGCGCGCCTGGGTCGAGACCGCCGCCGGGACCGTGGAGGGCGGCGGCTACTGCCATCAGCGCGTCGCCGCCCTGCGCCGGCGCGGGCGCGGTTGCTGTGTCGTCGCGCCGATCGTGCTCCATGGGCGCGCCTGGGGCGAGTTGTACGTCGCCCGGCCCGAGGGCACCGAGGTGTTCGGTGCGCAGGATGCCGCCTTCGCCACCGTGCTCGCCTCTGTCGCCGCCGCGGGCATAGCGCAGACCGAGCGGCTCGAGGAGGCGCGGCGGCTCGCCTTCACCGATGCCCTGACCGGGCTCGCGAACCGGCGTGCCGTCGATATGCGCCTCGACGAGGCCATCGAGCGGCATCGCGGCGGGGGCGATGTCGTCTCTCTTGTCGTCTGTGATCTGAACGGGCTCAAGCGCGTCAACGACTCGTTGGGGCACGCGGTCGGCGACCGGTTGCTGGAGCGGTTCGGGTCCGTTCTCTCGCTGTGCGGCGCGATGTTGCCGGGGGCGCTGGCCGCGCGGCTGGGGGGTGACGAGTTCTGTCTGGTGGCGGTGGGGCCCGAAGCCGATGACGTGGTGCGGGCGGGCGAGGAACTGTGCTTGCGTGCCTCCGAGTTGGAGCTCGGGGACGGGGTCGCCTGCGGGATCGCCTCCACCGGTGACCCGATCGGTGAGGTGCTCAGTGCGCGGCGGCTCTTCCGGCTTGCCGATGCCGCCCAGTACCGGGCCAAGGCGCTGCGGGCCGTGAAACCCGTCGTCGCCGGGAGGGACGGGCCCGACGATCCCGTCGTGCGCCTTGCCGACTCGCCTCCGCCCGCCGTCGGCGACAGTGAGCGGCGCCGGCTCCGGGGGCGGGACGTGGGGGCGTAAGGGGCTCATCCCGAACTCGGTCGTGACATTAGGCTCTTCACCTCGTACGCTCCTGAATATGGATATGCACACTGTGGTGGTGGGGACGTCCGGCGTCAGCGCGGCGGATGTCGTCGCCGTGGCGCGGACGAATGCCCGGATCGAGCTCTCCGAAGAGGCGGTGGCCGCACTTGCCTCGGCCCGCGCGGTCGTGGACGCGCTGGCCGCGAAGCCCGAGCCCGTGTACGGGGTCTCCACCGGGTTCGGCGCGCTCGCCACCCGGCACATCAGCCAGGAGCTGCGGGCTCAGCTGCAGCGGAACATCGTCCGCTCGCATGCGGCGGGAATGGGCCCGCGCGTCGAGCGGGAAGTCGTGCGCGCGCTCATGTTCCTGCGGCTGAAAACCGTCTGCTCCGGGCACACCGGTGTGCGGCCCGAGGTCGCGCAGACCATGGCCGACGTGCTCAACGCCGGGATCACGCCCGTCGTGCACGAGTACGGGTCCCTCGGGTGCTCCGGCGACCTCGCGCCGCTCAGCCACTGCGCCCTGACGCTGATGGGCGAAGGCGACGCCGAGGGGCCCGACGGTGTCGTCGCCCCCGCCGGCGAGCTGCTCGCCGCCCACGGCATCGCGCCCGTCGAGCTGCGCGAGAAGGAGGGTCTCGCCCTTCTGAACGGCACCGACGGCATGCTGGGCATGCTCGTCATGGCGCTCGCCGACCTCGAGAACCTGTACAAGTCCGCCGACATCACCGCCGCCCTGTCGCTCGAGGCGCTGCTCGGCACCGAGAAGGTCCTCGCGCCCGAGCTGCACGCCATCCGGCCGCACCCCGGCCAGGGCGCCAGCGCCGCCAACATGCTGGCCGTGCTGAAGGGTTCGGAGCTCACCGGGCACCACCAGGACGACGCGCCGCGCGTGCAGGACGCGTACTCCGTGCGCTGCGCCCCGCAGGTCGCCGGGGCCGGGCGGGACACCATGGCCCACGCGCGGCTCGTCGCCGAGCGCGAGCTGGCGTCCGCCGTGGACACCCCGTCGTGCTGCCGGACGGGCGTGTGGAGTCGAACGGCAACTTCCATGGCGCGCCCGTGGCCTACGTGCTCGACTTCCTCGCCATCGCCGCCGCCGACCTCGGGTCCATCGCCGAGCGGCGCACCGACCGCCTGCTCGACAAGAACCGGTCCCACGGGCTGCCGCCGTTCCTCGCCGACGACGCGGGCGTCGACTCCGGCCTGATGATCGCCCAGTACACGCAGGCCGCCCTGGTCAGCGAGATGAAGCGGCTCGCCGTGCCCGCCTCCGCGGACTCCATCCCGTCCTCCGCCATGCAGGAGGACCATGTGTCGATGGGCTGGTCCGCCGCCCGCAAGCTGCGTACCGCGATCGACAATCTGACGCGGATCGTCGCCGTCGAGCTGTACGCGGCCTCGCGCGGCATCGAGCTGCGGGAGGGCCTCACGCCCGCTCCCGCCTCGCGCGCCGTGATCAATGCCGTACGGGCCGCGGGAGTTCAGGGTCCCGGCCCCGACCGGTTCCTCGCTCCCGATCTCGCGGCCGCCGACGCCTTCGTGCGCGGCGGGCACCTCGTCGCGGCCGTGGAGCCCGTCACGGGGCCGCTGGCCTAGGGCCTCTCGTTCGGATCAGGCCGGGCTCGCGGCGCCTGATCCGAAAGGCCGTAGGGGTCACGGGGAAGCACGGGCGGGCCGCACCCTCGGGGTGCGGCCCGCCCTTCGTCGTTCAGAAGGCCGACTCGCGGCTCTTCCTGGCCGAGTACGTCAGGAAGCCCGCGCCGATCCCGAGGAACGCCGAGCCGCCGATCACGTACGGCGTCGTGTCGACCGTTCCCGTGTCGGCCAGGCGCAGTTGGTCCTCGGACTGCGCGTGCACCGCTGTCGCGGTCTGCTGCTGATCTGCCTCCGCTGTCTTCTCGGGCGTCGCGGTGGCGGACGGAACGAACCACAGAGCAGCCAGGAGTGTCCCGGCGGCAGTGGCGGTGAGCAGCGATCGTCGTGCGACGGACACGGAATCGATCCCCCTTGTGGAGCTGGCGAATTGGCCGTGTGAGGCGATGTTAGTGAAAGGTGCGGGTCACACGAAAGTCGCGGGTGGGGTGAGGCATACGCTCCGTCGCATGAGCACCCCTGAGACATCACGATTTGTTCGGCTCCGCGTTGAATTGGTCCTGGAGATCGAGGACTCCGCCGCCATCACCGGGGCCGCGTTGCAGCGCATCGCCGAGGACGACGACATGGCGGCCGACGAGCGGACCCACGCCGAGGCCGCCGTCAACGAGGACGAGGCCGAGGCACTCGCCTATCTGGTCGACCCGTTCGACCTGGTCAGCGAGGTGCCCGGGGCGGAGCTCGTGCAAGCCTCCTGGTCCAGCGAACAGGTCGACTACGATCCTGATTCGCCCGACTGGGACCTCGACGTGGATGATGACGACTCCGGCGACGCTCTCGACGCGGACGACTAGCGCGAGATGCGGGGCCGGATCGGACCGCACGGACTCGGGACCCCGGGTGGCAACCGCCGGCCGGGGTTTCCTCGTCCCACAGGGGGTAACAGGAGAGTCCCGTTACCACTGGTGCATGCCTGGTCACGGGAGTTCCGACGTGTCATCCCCCACATCGGGGACGGAAAAGGGACGGGACGAACCGGTCATGGCGTTACATGGGCCATTGGGGATTTCCGCTTTGCGAGGATCGGGGCCTGTCAGGGGCCTTCCGGGGCTGTTGGGGGAATTGGCGACGATGGAGGATGCGTGTGATGACGGACAGTAAGCGGCGCAAGGGCCTGATGGCCGCGTCCGCCCTGGTCGGAGGAGTGCTGATGCTCTCTGCGTGCAGCGGAAGCGACAGCCAGGCGAACGGTGCCGACGGCGGCGGCAAGAATTCGCCGCAAGCCCAGGTCGACGAGGCCGCCGCCAAGAAGACGTCGGAGGCGCTGATCAAGATCACGCCGAAGGACGGCTCCGACAACGCCGGCATCAACAACGCCGCCGCCGTCACCGTGAGCAAGGGTTCGCTCACGAACGTGACGATGACGAGCGCCGAGGGCGCGGCCGTCCAGGGGCAGATATCCGCTGACAAGAAGAGCTGGAAGCCCGCGAGCCAGCTCCAGCGCGCCACCGTCTACAAGATCGCCGCCGAGGCCAAGGACTCCAGCGGCCGCGCGGCCCACGAGAACGCCTCGTTCACCACGGTCTCGCAGGCCAACAGCTTCATCGGCAACTTCACGCCCGAGGACGGCTCCACCGTCGGCGTCGGCATGCCGGTCTCGATCAACTTCGACAAGGCGATCACGAACAAGGCCGATGTCCAGAAGGGCATCACCGTCTCCTCCAGCAGCGGCCAGGAGGTCGTCGGCCACTGGTTCGGCAACCAGCGCCTCGACCTGCGCCCCCAGGACTACTGGACGGGCGGCTCCACGGTCACGCTGAAGCTGGACCTCGACGGCGTCGAGGGTGCGAACGGCGTCTACGGCGTGCAGCAGAAGACGGTCACCTTCAAGGTCGGCCGCAACCAGGTCTCGACCGTCGACGCGGAGACCAAGACCATGACGGTCACGCGGGACGGCAAGGTCGTCAAGACGATCCCGATCTCCGCCGGGTCGCCGGAGAACAAGACGTACCAGGGCCAGATGGTGATCTCCGAGAAGTTCAAGGAGACCCGCATGGACGGCTCGACGGTCGGCTTCAAGGGCACCGACGGCAAGGGCGAGTACGACATCAAGGACGTGCCGCACGCGATGCGTCTGTCGAACTCCGGCACCTTCATCCACGGCAACTACTGGGGCGCCAAGTCGATCTTCGGTGGCGCCAACACGAGCCACGGCTGCGTCGGCCTGTCCGACGCCAAGGGTGCCAATGACCCGAGCACTCCGGGCGCCTGGTTCTACGACAACTCCATGGTCGGTGACGTCGTCGTCGTGAAGAACACCGGCGACAAGACCATCCAGCCGGACAACGGCCTCAACGGCTGGAACCTGGACTGGGCGCAGTGGAAGGCCGGTTCGGCCGTCTGACGGTCCTCCGTCCGACAGTCTCCGTCCGACAGTCCTCGCAGAAGGCCCGCACCCCGGCGACGGGGTGCGGGCCTTCGGGCGTTTCCGGAGAGTTCTCATCGGTCTCTTATCCCGGGCTTATCCGATCATCACGGTGCGTCCCTAGCTTCACGGCATGTTCTTCACCTACCTGAGGCGCGAACTGCGCCGCCGCAGAAAGGCGGCCCTCGTCGTCGCCTCCGGGCTCGCGCTCGGCATCGCGCTGGTCATCGTGGTCAACTCCGTGTCCTCCGGCATGAACCAGGCCCAGGACAAGGTCCTCCAGTCCCTGTACGGCCTCGGTACCGACATGACCGTCACCAAGGCCGCCGAGGCCCCCAAGAGCGGTGAGACCGGGCGGCCGCGGTTCGAGTTCGGCGCCAAGGACGACGGCGAGGAGCAGAGCAGCGACCGCGTCATGGTGCAGGGCTTCCAGACCCTCGCCTCGTCGACCGTCACGAAGGTCGCCGGGCAGAAGGGCGTCGCCGACTCGGTGGGCGGCCTCAGCCTCCAGGTGATGAAGGTCAGCGGCGAGTTCAAGCGCGGCCAGTTCAAGCAGGACCAGAGCGGCGGCACCACCCGCCAGGGCGGTCCGGGCGGCTCCGGCGGCCAGCCGCAGGGCCGGGTCGAGGGCGGCGGTGCCTCCTTCGACGTCAACTCCTACAGCGTGTACGGCACCGACGTGACCAAGCAGGGCCTCGGCCCCCTCACCTCCTCCAAGGTCACCAAGGGCCGTACGTTCAAGACGTCCGAGACCGACGCCAGGGTCGCCGTGGCCGACACGTCGTACGCCAAGGAGAAGAAGCTCGCCCTCGGCGGCACCGTCAAGATCAAGGGTGTCAAGTACAAGCTCATCGGCATCGCGACGCCCGACAGTGGTGACGCGGCCGCCAACCTGTACGTGCCGCTGAAGCAGGCGCAGACCCTCGCCGGCGCCAAGAACAAGATCACCACGGTCTATGTGAAGGCGACCGACTCGCAGCAGATCTCCGCGGTCAAGGCCACCATCCAGAAGAACATCTCCGGTACGACGGTGACCACTTCGGCGGACCTCGCCGACACCGTCTCCGGCTCCCTGTCCACCGCGTCCGACCTCGCGGCGAACGTCGGCAAGTGGCTCTCCATCGCGGTGCTCGTCGCCGCGTTCCTCGTCGCGGGGCTGCTCACCTCGTCTGCGGTCTCCCGCCGCGTACGGGAGTTCGGCACGCTCAAGGCGCTCGGCTGGAAGTCCGGCCGCGTCACCCGCCAGGTCGTCGGCGAGGCCGTCGTCAACGGGCTCGTCGGCGGCGCCCTCGGCATAGCCGTCGGCCTCGCGGGCGCCTACGCCGTCACCGCGATCAGCCCCACCCTCACCGCCGAACTCGGCTCCGGCGCGGGCGGCGGCGCCAGGGGCGGCGGCATGGCCGTGGGCGGCCCGGGCATGCGCCAGAGCGCCGGCAAGACCCTCGACATCGCCCTCAGCGCGCCCGTCAGCGCCACCACCATCACGCTCGCCGTCGGCCTCGCCGTCGCCGGAGGCCTGATCGCCGGCGCCTTCGGCGGCTGGCGCGCCTCCCGGCTGCGCCCGGCCGACGCCCTGCGCCGCGTCGAGTAGCCGCACCGCGCGGCCTCCCGAACACCTCTACGTACCGCAGGAGTTGCACCATGTATCAGCTGAGAGGCGTCACCAAGCAGTACCGGCGCGGCAAGGACACCGTCGACGCGCTCGCCGGGGTGGACCTGACCATCGGCGACGGCGACCGGCTCGTCATCCAGGGCCCCACCGGCGGCGGCAAGTCCACCCTCCTCCAGATGCTCGGCGGGCTCGACCGGCCGACCGCGGGCAGCATCGAGCTCGACGGCGTCGACCTGGCGAAGCTCCCGGAGGCGCGGCTCACCAAGTTCCGCGCCGAGTCCATCGGGTTCGTGTTCCAGAGCTTCAACCTGATCCCGACACTGAACGCCCAGGAGAACGTCGAGACGGCCCTCGTGCCGCTCGGCCTCAAGGCCGCCGACCGCCGCGAACGCGCCGCGCAGGCCCTGAACTCGGTCGGCCTCGGCGAGCGGCTCGGTCATCTGCCCTCGGAGATGTCCGGCGGCCAGCAGCAGCGCGTCGCCATCGCCCGCGCCCTCGTCAAGAACCCCAAGGTGCTGCTCGCCGACGAGCCCACCGGAAACCTCGACGAGTCCATGCGCGACGAGATCATGGACGTGCTCGAGACCATGTGGAAGGAGCACGGGCTGACCTTCATCATGGTCACCCACGACTCGTCGATCGCCCGCAGGGCGCCGCGGCTCGCCACCATCCGCAAGGGCCGGATCACCATCACCGAAAACTCAAAAGCTGTCTGATTTCGATCGCTTCAGTGCACAACCGGTGTCCCCCCTGCATCATCTCTCTGCAGGGGGGCCGCTTGGGTCTCCCGCCGGTGAACTACCGTCACCAGGGGGAAAGTTGCACAGACAGGCACGAATAACCTCAAAGAGACTGAGCGCCACGACGGTGGCCGCCGCGGCGGCCGTCGTCCTCACCGCGGGTCTGACCGCCCCGGCCGTGGCCGCCGCCCCCGCGGCGCAGTCCGGCGAGGCCGCGAAGGCCGCGCCCAAGCAGCACATCACGCTCATCACCGGCGACCGCGTCACCCTCGACGCGAAGGGGAAGCCGGTCGGCTACCAGCACGCCAAGGGCCGTGAGCACATCCCCGCGCAGACGCGCACCGTCGGCGGCCACACCCTCGTGGTGCCGGCCGACGCACAGCGCCTGGTCGCGAGCGGCAAGCTCGACCAGCGGCTCTTCGACGTCACCGAGCTCTCCAAGTCGGCCAACCGCAAGGCCCAGAAGCACGGCCTCAAGGTGATCGTCGGCTACCGGGGCACAGCGACCGCCGCCCGCGCCGACGTGCGCGACGCGGGTGACACGACGGTCCGCAGGACCCTCAAGTCCCTGAACGCGGACGCCGTCACCACGCCCAAGCAGGACGCCACCCGCCTCTGGGACGCCGTCACGACCTCGCGGGGCTCCACCGCCTCCGGCATCAGCCGTATCTGGCTCGACGGCGTACGCAAGGCCAGCCTCGACAAGTCGGTCCCGCAGATCGGCGCCCCCAAGGCGTGGGCGGCCGGCTACGACGGCAAGGGCGTCAAGATCGCCGTCCTGGACACGGGCGTCGACGCGACCCACCCCGACCTCAAGGGCCAGGTCGTCGGCGAGAAGAACTTCTCCACCTCCGCCGACGCGGTGGACCGTTTCGGCCACGGCACGCACGTCGCGTCCATCGCCGCCGGTACGGGAGCCAAGTCGGGCGGCAAGTACAAGGGCGTCGCCCCCGGGGCCAAGCTGCTCAACGGCAAGGTCCTCAGCGACGACGGCTACGGCGACGACTCCGGCATCCTCGCCGGCATGGAGTGGGCGGCCGACCAGGGCGCCGACGTCGTCAACCTCAGCCTCGGCGGCGGTGACACCCCCGAGATCGACCCGCTCGAGGCCGAGGTCAACAAGCTGTCCGCCGAGAAGGGCATCCTGTTCGCCATCGCCGCGGGCAACGAAGGCGAGTTCGGCGACTCGACCGTCGGCTCCCCGGGCAGCGCGGACGCCGCCCTGACCGTCGGCGCGGTCGACGGCAACGACAAGCTGGCCGACTTCTCCAGCCGCGGCCCGCGCGTCGGGGACGGCGCCGTCAAGCCGGACGTCACGGCCCCCGGCGTCGACATCACGGCCGCCGCCGCCCCGGGCAGCGTCATCGACAAGGAGGTCGGCGAGAACCCCGCCGGCTACCTCACGATCTCCGGTACGTCGATGGCGACCCCGCACGTCGCGGGCGCCGCCGCGATCCTCAAGCAGGAACACCCGGACTGGAAGTCCACCGAGCTCAAGGGCGCCCTCACCGGCTCCACCAAGGGCGGCAAGTACACGCCGTTCGAGCAGGGTTCGGGCCGCATCCAGGTCGACAAGGCCATCACGCAGACCGTGTTCGCCGAGCCCGTCTCGGTGAGCTTCGGCGTCGCGCAGTGGCCGCACACCGACGATGCCGCGCTCACCAAGAAGGTGACGTACAGGAACACCGGTGACAAGGACGTCACCCTCGACCTGACGGCCACCGGGACCAACCCGAAGGGCCAGGCCGCCCCGGCCGGCTTCTTCAAGCTCGGTGCGACGAAGGTGACCGTCCCCGCGGGCGGCACCGCCTCCGTGGACCTGACCGCGAACACGAAGCTCGGCGGCACCGTCGACGGCGCGTACTCCGCGTACGTCGTGGCGACGGGCGGCGGCCAGACCGTGCGCACCGCGGCCGCCGTGCAGCGCGAGGTCGAGTCGTACGACGTGACGCTCAAGCACATCGGGCGTGACGGCAAGGACGCCCAGGGCTATGAGACGTCCCTGGCCGGCATCGGCACGGACGCGTACTTCGACGCCTACGACCCGAACTCGGGCACCGTCAAGGTCCGTGTCCCCAAGGGCAGTTACACCCTGAACGAGTACCTGGTGGCCGACCCCGAGGACTTCTCCAAGGGCGCCGACTGGCTGGTGCAGCCGAAGCTGGACGTCACCAGGAACACGACGGTCACGCTCGACGCCCGCACCACCAAGCCCGTCGACGTCACCGTCCCGGACGCCGCCGCCAAGGGCATCCTGGCCGTGCCCGAGTTCACGCTCGACACCGCCGATTCCTCGTCCGGCTACGGCTGGATCCTGGACTCGTACACCAACTTCCGCACCGCCGGCCTCGGCCCGGAGCCGACCGGCGTCAAGCTCCAGCAGCAGTGGACCGGCGTGTGGGCGAAGGGCGCCGACACCGAGTACGACACCGTCGCGGGCGGCACCGTCAAGAAGCTCGCCACCGGCTACACCAAGCACTACAAGGCGAGCGACCTGGCCACGGTGAAGGTCGGTCTCGGCGGAGCGGCCAAGGACAAGACCGGATCCGTGGGCGCGAGCGGCATGCTGCCCGTCAGCTCCGGCGGCTGGTCCGTCGCCGTCGACCAGAAGCTTCCCGGCACCCGCACCCTGCACCTGTCCACCGGCGACAAGGCGAAGTGGGGCCTGAACTTCTCGCAGAACGGCCCCGAGGACAGCGACGGCTTCCCGACCGAGGAGGCCTCCTACACGCTGGGCACCCCCCAGTCGTTCCAGGGCGGCAAGGCCTACGAGAAGACGTTCAACACCGGCGTCTTCGGCCCCCGCATCGGCGGTGACTACGGCGTCTACCGCGACGGCAACGAGATCTACGGCAACCTGCCGATGTACGCCGACGGCAAGACCCACGCCGGCTACTCGCAGTACCTCTCGGTGAAGACCACCCTCTACAAGGGCAGCACCAAGGTCGGCGAGAACGACGACCCGCTGGTGGGCGAGCAGCCCTTCAAGGTCACCTCCGGCGACGCCGAGTACAAGCTGTCGACGTCCATCAAGCGCAGCGTCAAGATCGCCGCGGCCTCCACCCGCGTCGACGCCAGCTGGACGTTCCGCTCGAAGAAGCCGGCCTCCTCCGCCGAGGCGGCCAAGCTGCCGCTGTCCACGGCCCGCTTCGCCGCGGCCGTCGGCCTCGACAGCACCGCCCCCGCCGACAAGACCCAGTCGGTCCCCGTCACCGTCCAGGGCGCGGCCGCGGGCAGCAACCTCAAGTCGCTGGCCGTGTACGTCTCCTACGACTACGGCCAGACGTGGAAGAAGCTGGACGTCAAGAACGGCAAGGTCACCGTGAAGAACCCGGCCAAGGGCAAGGCCGTCTCCTTCCACGCCAAGATCGCCGACAAGAAGGGCAACAAGTCGACGATCTCGATCTACAACGCGTACTACGGCAAGTAGCCGCGACGCGTGGCGTAGGCGCACTACGCCCGCCGGTGTAGTGACGGGCACGGCCCGTTACGCCCAGCGCTGACAGCCCAGGTGTCCCGTCCCGACCTCATGGCCGGGGCGGGACACCCGTGTTTTGCTGACTGCCATGACGACGCAGACAGTCGAGTACATCCGCTACCGGATCCCCGAGGACCGGTCCGCCGAGTTCCTCGCGGCCTACACGCGCGCCGCCGGCCGGCTCGCCGCGGCGCCCCAGTGCGTCGACTACGAGCTGGCGCGCTGCGAGGAGGACTTCGAGCACTTCATCCTGCGCATCACCTGGACCTCGACCGAGGACCACATCGAGGGCTTCCGCAAGTCCGACCTCTTCGAGGACTTCCTCGCCGAGATCAGGCCGTACGTCGGGAACATCGACGAGATGCGCCACTACAAGCCCACATCGGTGCGCGGCACCGGCGCGTCCGTCCCCAGCCTGTACGACTGGGCCGGCGGTGCCGAGGCCTTCGCGCGGCTCACCGACGTCTTCTACGCCAAGGTCGTCAAGGACGACCTCCTCGGCCCCCTGTTCGCGGACCTCCCGCCCGAGCACGCCGGGCACGTCGCCCTGTGGATCGGCGAGGTCTTCGGCGGCCCCGCCACCTACTCCGAACAGCAGGGCGGCCACAGCCACATGGTCGCCAAGCACGTCGGCAAGCACATCACGGAGCCGCAGCGCCGCCGCTGGGTCAATCTGATCCAGGACGCGGCGGACGAGGCGGGCCTGCCGTCCGACGCCGAGTTCCGCTCGGCGTTCAGCGCCTACGTCGAGTGGGGCACCCGGCTCGCCGTGTACTTCTCCGGCCCCGACGCGGACCGGCCCGCCGAACAGCCCGTACCGCTGTGGAACTGGGGAGCGGCGCCGCCCTACCAGCCGTAGAGGGGGCCTTTCGTCATCGGTCGGGTGCGCCTTCCGCTGCCGGTCGGGTGCGCTTTCCGCCGCCGGTCGGGCGGGACTGTCGTCATCGTTCGGGCGGGGCTGTCGTCACCGGTCCGGTGAGGATGTCGTCACCGTTCGGCCGGGGCTGCCGTCACCGGTCCGGGTGGGGCCGGAGGTTCTCGCCCAGGCCCGCCCGGACCGCGTCCGTGCCCCAGCTCGCGAGGAGGCGCAGTGCCTCGGCCGAGGGGGAGCCCGGCTCCGCGTGGTAGACCACGAGATGCTGCTCCTCGTCGTCGGGCAGGTTCATGCTCTCGTACGACAGGCTCAGCTCACCCACCAGCGGATGCCGCAGCCGCTTCACGCCGTGGCTCTTCTCCTTGACGTCGTGCGTCGCCCACAGCCGCCTGAACTCCTCGCTCTTGACGGAGAGTTCACCCACCAGCGCCGACAGCTCCGGGTCGTCGGGGTGGCAGCCCGCGTACAGCCGCAGATAGCTGACCATGTCGGACGCCTTCGCGTCCCACTCCACGAACAGGTCGCGGTAGGCCGGGGCGAGGAACACCATCCGCGCCCAGTTCCGCTCCCGCGGCGGCAGCTCGCTCCAGTCGCCGAAGACCGCCGCGGCCATCCGGTTCCAGGCGAGCACCTCGGAGCGCCGGCCGGACACGTACGCGGGCACGCCCTCCAGGCTGTCGAGCAGATGCCGCAGCGCCCCGCGTACCTGCTGCTGCTCCCGCGAGGCCCGCTTCTTCTTGTGCTGCTTGGGCTTGGCCAGATGCGTCAGATGCGCGTGCTCCGCGTCCGTGAGGCGCAGGGCGCGCGCGATCGCGTCGAGCACCTCCGCCGACACGTTCCGCCCGTTCCCCTGCTCCAGGCGCGTGTAGTACGCCACCGACACGCCGGCCAGCTGCGCCAGCTCCTCACGGCGCAGGCCCGGCACGCGCCGGTGCCTGCCGAAGTCCGGCAGCCCCACGTCCTGCGGCTTCAGCCGGGCCCGCCGGGTGCGCAGGAACTCGCTCAGCTCGGCACGCCGGTCCAGCGGCTCGCCGGCGGCCGGGGCGGCGCGGGTCCCGTCATCGTCCATGCCTCCAGTATCGCCGGGCCGCCACAGTCGTACGAAGGTGTTCCTGACCCCGCCAGTAGTAGGACCAGTGGGCGTACGCAAAGCGGGGCAAGGCCCTGAGCACGGAGGATGCCTCCGGCTGGGGCAGGCTGTATGCATGACCGCACAGATCACCACCGTCAGCGCCTACGCCGCACCCTCCGCAAAGGCTCCGCTGGAGCGCACCACCATTCCGCGCCGCCCGGTGGGCGAGTTCGACGTCCTGATCGACATCAAGTTCGCCGGCATCTGCCACTCCGACATCCACCAGGCCCGCGACGGCTGGGGCGAGGGCATCTTCCCGATGGTCCCCGGCCACGAGATCGCCGGCATCGTCACCGAGGTGGGCCACGGCGTCACCAAGTTCGCCGTCGGCGACCGCGTCGGCGTCGGCTGCATGGTCGACTCCTGCCGCGAGTGCGACAACTGCAAGGCGGGCCTGGAGCAGTACTGCGCCAAGGGCAACGTCGGCACGTACAACGCCCTCGACAAGAACGGCGAGCCCACCTACGGCGGCTACTCCACCCACATCGTCGTCGACGAGAACTACACCGTCGGCATCCCCGAGGGCCTCGCCCTCGACGAGGCCGCGCCGCTGCTGTGCGCGGGCATCACCACGTACTCCCCGCTCAAGCACTGGAACGCGGGCCCCGGCAAGAAGGTCGCCGTCCTCGGCATGGGCGGCCTCGGCCACATGGGCGTCAAGATCGCGCACGCGCTCGGCGCCGAGGTGACCGTCCTGTCGCAGTCCCTGCGCAAGCAGGAGGACGGCCTCAAGCTGGGCGCCGACCACTACTACGCGACCAGCGACCCGAAGACCTTCGAGGAGCTGGCCGGCACCTTCGACATCATCCTGTCGACGGTCTCGGCCCCGCTCGACTTCGGCGCGTTCCTCTCGCTCCTGAAGACGGACGGCGCCCTGGTGAACGTGGGCGCCCCCGAGGAGCCCATCTCCCTCAACCTGTTCTCCGTGATCGCGGGCCGCAAGTCCCTCTCGGGCTCCGGCATCGGCGGCATCCAGGAGACCCAGGAGATGCTCGACTTCTGCGCCGCGCACGGCCTCGGCGCCGAGATCGAGCTGATCGAGGCGAGCCAGATCAACGAGGCGTACGAGCGCGTGCTCGCGAGCGACGTGCGGTACCGCTTCGTGATCGACACGGCGACGATCTGACCCTCGCCGTTGCCCGACCCGTCACCCAGGGCAGCACCCGGGGCATTACCTGAGGCGTAATCGACGGTCCGTCCGTCCCCCGGCAGGATCGAGTCATCGAACCGATCCTGCCGGGGAGGACCTCATGACCGCCTACGCCATCGCCGCTCTGCGCAACACCACCGTGCCGAACGAAGAGGTCTTCGACTACATGGAGCGCATCCAGTCGACCCTCGACCCGTTCGACGGCCGCTTCCTCGTGCACGGCGCCCAGCCGGAGGACATCGAGGGGGCGTGGCCGGGGGGCGTCGTCGTCATCTCGTTCCCCGACAAGGCCGCGGCCCACGGCTGGTACGCCTCCGACGCCTACCAGGAGCTCATCCCGCTGCGGACACGGAACCTGGACGGCGAGGTGATCTTCGTCGAGGGGGTTCCGGAGGGCTACGACCCGTCGAGTACGGCCGCGCGCATGCGGGCCGAGGTGGCGCGGGGGCGCGTGTGAGGCCGGCCGGGTGCCACGCCCACCGTTATGCCGGGGGCAGAACGGTGGGCCGTACCGCGTGCGCCGCTCCTACGCTGAACCCGTGAGCAGCCACGCGTCGAACCACGCCCGTGTCATCCCCCTGCGCCCGGACCTGTGCCCCGCTCCGGCGGAGCCTGCCGGGCGCCCGTCCAAGGAGCCGCTCTGGCGCGACATCGTGGGGGACGTCCTGCGCCGCGAGCGCCTCGCCCAGGACCGCACGCTGAAGGACGTCGCCGACGCCGCCCGCATCTCCCTGCCGTACCTCTCCGAGATCGAGCGCGGCCTCAAGGAGGCGTCGTCGGAGGTGCTGGCGGCCGCCGCCCACGCCCTGGGCCTCGGCCTCGCCGACGTCCTGGCCCTCGGCCAGTCCGAACTGCTCCGCCTCGCCGCTCCGGCCTCACGGCCTGCCGTCCGCCGGGCGCCCCCGCGTCAGGGCGAGGTACGCCTCGCGGCGTGAGGACACCGTCCCGGACACCGTGAGCACGGCCCGTTGTCAGTGGTCGCACCTACGCTGCGAGAGCGGCTGTGCGACGGCTGCCGGACGCAGGGGTTCCTGACGTTCGGGCGGGACGGGGAGCGGGGGCGGGGAGCGCGATGCTGGTTGCGGTCATGGGGGCCGTCGGGGGAATCGTGGCGGCGGCCGTCGGCGCGGTCATCGCGGCGTGGGCGACGCTGCGGGCGCGGCGGAAGCAGGACGGGGCGATCAGCTTCGTCGACGTCACGGTGAAGGACGCGGAGACGGTGCTCGCCGAGCCGGACGCGGACGCGCGTGTCCTGGGCGAACTGGTCCCGGATCGCCCGGTCCTGGACATCGCCGTCTGCAACGAGGGCGACCTGGACGGCATCGTGCGACGCGTGCAGGTGGATGTGAAGGGCCTGCTGCACGTCCCCCCGATCGAGCCGCCGTTCGTTCTCGTCCTGCCCGGGGCGACGATCACCGCACCCTTGCCGGCACAGCAGCGAAGAATGGGCCCGAGCGCCGCGTACGCTGTCAACTTCCCCCTCAGGCAAGGGAGTTACCGCCATTCCGTCAGTCAGCTGATCCCCGCGGGCGCCGTGGACCGATTCGCCGTGTCCCTGGTGGCGACAGAGGCGGAGCGGGGCAGGGACTTCTACGGGGTGAGCCTGTCCCTCGACTGCGGCAGGACGAAGAAGGGCCGGGCAAGCGCGACATGGGACTCCGTGCGGGTGCTGGCCTACGGGCCCCCGGCCTGGGAGAGCCCCGACGAGATCAGGGAACGCCTGTCCCGGACGGCCGACCGCGTGCGCGAACTGGCCCCGTCCGGCGGCGAGAGCGTCGGCGTGCTCTTCAACTCCACGGTCCACCCCGCCCGCACGGCGATGGACGACTACCTCACGGTCTACGAGAACAAGCTCAAGGTCCTGACCGCGGCGCTCGGCGAGTGCCTGAAGTACGCCGCGGACGACACCCGGATACGGACCTGGCTGACCGAACTGGAGCGCGCCACCGAGGAGATCGAGCCCCTGCGCCACCACGCGAGGGCACTGCGCGCCTCGGGGGGCCACCCCTGACCTCGCCCGCCCGCCGGTACGCCCCCTGGTACGCCCGCCGATGCGGCGAGCACGCCCCGCCTATGCCCGCATCGCCCGTCGCGCGCCGACCTCGGTCGGATACACGCGGACGGTGAGCGCGGCGACGCTCCAGCCCACGCAGAACGCGGCGAACGCCGGCATGACGGGAGCCGCGATCACCACGAGGCCACGGCCGAGGACGGCCAGACCGGTGGAGCGCCCGACGGAAGCACGCCGCGCGGCCCGCGTCCGCCCGGGACGGGGCGGGTCCAGCAGATCCCTGCCATGCGCCCGCCTCTGCGCGATCCACCCCCACACGGCGCCCACACAGGCCGCGACGGCCTGCGCCACGTCCCACACGGTGCGCACGCCCGACGGCAGCGACTCGCGGAACCCCGAGTAGAGGCTCAGCGAGACGAAACAGAAGAACGCCAGCACGACCAGCCACAGCACACCGGTCCCGGTACGCCGCATCCAGTACCGCGCCCCGCGCTCGTACCAGCTGGTCCCGAGCCCGGGCAGCACCGGAATGCGCCCACCGCCCGGCGCGGGCGAGGCCACCGCGGGCTTCGGGCCCGCCCCGTCATCGTGCGCGAGCGCCCCCGCGCCGACGCCGCCCGCATCGTCGAGGGGCCGTGAACGCCCGTGCGCCGGACCGGTGTCGGCCCCTGCGGGAGATTCCGCTTCGGCGTTCTCGACATGGTCGAGAAGCCGCGAACGTCTCGGCACCTCCACCGCTGTCTCCCCTTCGCCGCGGACGCTTTCGTTCCGTCACACTAGCCAGCAAAGGAAAAGTAAATCCCGCTATGTCGCCCGCCGCCGGGGCCGCATGCCGAACGCATACGGCGCCTTGGCCACGACCTGGCCACCCTTTGACCACCCGATGACATGAGGGCAATCGTGGCAAGCGAGTCGGCGACCGCAGGGCGGGTCGGACGGGCACGGAATCGCCTGGAACCCTCGCGCGTTGAGGACAGTGGGCGTGAGATGCCGGTGGTGTGCGAGCCGAGGAGCCCGAGTGACCGAGCTGACAGATATTGGAGGGGCCGAAATGGCTACGCAGACGCAGAGGGCCGTACTGGCAGGCGGATGCTTCTGGGGGATGGAGGAGCTGATCCGCCGGCTCCCGGGCGTGACGGCGACCCGGGTCGGATACACGGGGGGTGACGTGCCTGACGCGACGTACCGTAACCACGGCACGCACGCGGAGGCCATCGAGATCCTTTTCGACCCCGCGAAGACCGATTTCCGCGCGCTGCTGGAGTTCTTCTTCCAGATCCACGACCCGAGCACCAAGAACCGCCAGGGCAACGACATCGGCCTGAGCTACCGCTCGGCGATCTACTACGTGGACGACGAGCAGAAGCGGATCGCCGAGGACACGATCGCGGATGTGGACGCCTCCGGACTGTGGCCCGGCAAGGTCGTCACCGAGGTGGAGCCGGTCGGCCCCTTCTGGGAGGCCGAGCCCGAGCACCAGGACTACCTGCAGCGTTACCCGGACGGCTACACCTGCCACTTCCCGCGCCCGGGATGGCGGCTGCCCGTCCGCGCGGAGGGCTGACCGCCGGAATTCCGGTCCGTGCGGGGCGGTCAGTGGCGCAGCGTCGCCGGGCTCCCGCCGTTCGCCTCGTAGCCCGCGACCGCCAGCGCCCGGTAGACGGCGTAGTCCGCGGCCGGGTCCGTGCCCGTCGTCCAGGGGAGCGCGCCGACGTGGCCGTCGACGTGGAGCAGCTGCTCCATGGCCTCGGCCCAGCGCTCGCAGCGGACCAGGAAGAACACCAGGAGGTGGCGGACGTGGGCGAGCATCGGGTCGTCCGGGCGGGCGGCCTGGACGGCGAAGAGCGCGCCGTGGATCGACTTGGTGACGACCTCGCTCTGGTAGAAGCTGCGCACCAGATTGACCTCGGGCAGGTGCTCGTAGAGCGCGAAGAGGGGGAGCGCGGCGAGGAGCGAGCCGCGCGGGGCGCGCGCGGCGGCGGCCTCGGCGAAGGCGAAGGCGAGCTCGCGCGAGCCGTGCCACTTCTCGCACCAGTACCGCAGGCCCGCGAGGTGGGCGCCCATGTGTCCCGGCGCCGTGTCGAGGATCTTGAGCCAGAGCTGCTCGAAGTCGTGCTGGGAGTATCCGAGGCCGCGGGCCACGGCGAGATGCGTGATGTGGGGGACCGGGTCGCCGGGGGCCAGGAGCGCCGCGTCCTCGCAGGCCGACCTGGCCTCCTCCAGGATGATCCGCCGCTCGTCGGCCTGGGCCTCACCGCCCGCGTTCCGCCAGGCCTGCTGGACCAGGAACTCCGCGAACACCTGTGCCCCGCCCGGGTCCTTGGATTCCTGGGCACGCCACGCGTGGAGCCATCCGGCTCCGAGCCGCGGGGTCTGCGCCAGCTCCAGGGCGGCGGCGCCGGCGATCGCCTGCACGCGCTCCCAGCGCTGCTCGCTCTCCCTGCCCGTGCCGGCGAGGAGCTGCTTGGCGGCGGTGAAGTCCTGGTTGCGCTGGACCACCGACATCACGTTCAACAGGTCCTGGTCGGGGCCGGGGAGCCGTACGTCCAGGTCCTCCTGGCGCATGAAGCCGTACTCCGCCGGGTCCGCGGCGTCCGGCGAACCGGGCGCGACCTGGCGTATCCCGCCGCGCCTGCGCAGCAGGTACGGGCCGAGCACCGCCCCCAACATGACCACTGCCATCAGGACCCAGAGAATTCCCATGCGTACAAGCGAACCAGAAGGGTCGGACAATTGGCGAACCAGGCCCGGTAGGGACGCCGCGCGGCCCGTGCGCGCACTACGCTCTGGCCGCATGAGCGACACGCACAACAGCCAGAGCGCCCACGATGGTCACGGGTTCGAGACCGTGGCCATTCACGCGGGCAACACGGCCGACCCCCTGACGGGCGCCGTGGTCCCCCCGATCTACCAGGTCTCCACGTACAAGCAGGACGGCGTGGGCGGGCTGCGCGGCGGCTACGAGTACAGCCGCAGCGCCAACCCGACCAGGACCGCCCTGGAGGAGAACCTCGCCGCCCTCGAAGGCGGCCGCCGCGGCCTGGCGTTCGCCTCCGGGCTCGCCGCCGAGGACTGCCTTCTCCGTACGCTCCTCAGCCCCGGCGATCACGTGGTCATCCCGAACGACGCGTACGGCGGCACGTTCCGGCTGTTCGCGAAGGTCGTCTCGCGGTGGGGCGTGGAGTGGTCGGTCGCCGACACCAGCGACCCGGCCTCCGTGCGCGCGGCGCTCACACCGAAGACCAAGGTCATCTGGGTCGAGACGCCGTCCAACCCGCTGCTCGGGATCACCGACATCGCCGCCGTCGCGCACGTGGCGCGGGAGGCGGGGGCGCGGCTCGTCGTCGACAACACCTTCGCGAGCCCGTACCTCCAGCAGCCGCTCGCGCTCGGCGCGGACGTCGTCGTGCACTCCCTGACCAAGTACATGGGCGGTCACTCGGACGTCGTCGGCGGCGCGCTGATCGTCGCCGACCCGGCGCTCGGCGAGGAGCTGGCGTACCACCAGAACGCGATGGGCGCCGTCGCCGGGCCGATGGACGCCTGGCTCGTGCTGCGCGGCATCAAGACGCTGCCCGTGCGCATGGACCGGCACAGCGAGAACGCGACGAAGGTCGCCGACATGCTGTCCCGGCACGCGCGCGTGACGCGTGTGCTGTACCCGGGCCTTCCGGAGCACCCCGGTCACGAGGTCGCGGCCAAGCAGATGAAGGCGTTCGGCGGCATGGTGTCGTTCCAGGTCGAGGGCGGCGAGGAGGCCGCCGTGGCGGTCTGCGACCGGGCGAAGCTGTTCACCCTGGGCGAGTCCCTGGGCGGTGTGGAGTCCCTGATCGAGCACCCGGGACGCATGACGCACGCCTCGGTCGCGGGCTCGGCGCTCGAAGTGCCCGGCGACCTCGTGCGCCTCTCCGTGGGCATCGAGTCGGCCGACGACCTGCTCGCCGACCTCCAGCAGGCGCTCGGCTGATCCTCCGCAAGGCCTCCGTGAGGAGGCACGCGGTCACCAGCCCGTGAGTGGTGGAGTCGTCCCCGACGGCGGCTCCACCCAGGGCCTGGCCAGCAGGGCCCACACGAAGAACACGGTCATCGCCAGGCACAGCGCCAGCCACATCAGGCGGCGCAGCACCCTCCGGCGGCGCAGGATCCGCCCGCCCCGGCGCACCGCCTCGGTGTGGATCTCGGGCGGCAGCGCTCCCTGGGCGGCCTCCAGGACCGCGCGGACCTCGCGTTCCCTGCGGGCCTGTGCGTTCATGACGGCACCTCCTTCAGGGCCGCCGCGTCCCCGAGGGAGGCCGGGGCGGGCCCGCGCGGCGGGTGCAGGACGAGCGCCATGGCGCGCGCGTGGATGGCGTGCACGCGCTCCATGGGGAGCCCGAGCAGCGAGGCCACCTGCTCCTCGCCGACGCCCTCGTACATGCGCAGCACCAGGATCAGCCGCTCCTGCGGGCCCAGGTGACGCAGCACGCCGCCGTACCCGCGGTGCTGGTGCCAGGCCGCGCGGGCGAACCGAAGGGCGAGCTCCTTGCGGGCACGGTCGTAGGGGTCCTCGCCGCGCAGCTTGTCCCAGGAGGCGTACGTCTGCGCGAGCGCCGATGTGAGCAGCTTCCGCGCGCGCGGGTTGTCGCCGGCCGGCTCCGTGGTGAGCAGCGTCGCGGCATGGAGCAGCCGCCCTGCCGCGCCCGCGACGAACGCCTCGAACTCCCGGGCCCGGCGGGCGTCCTGGAACGCGCGCCGTTCTCGCACCGCACCTCCAGCCGGGCCGCTCGGCGGCCGCTCACCGGGACGGGACGGGCCCCGGCCGCGTGCGACAGGGGCCCGGTCTCATATGAGGGCAGGTGCGGGCCCGGGGTCAAGAGCCGGGAGCGGCTTCCCCGGACGGGGCGGGCTGACCCGTCTGCCGCGCGGACAGCGCGGTGTTGAAGCGCGTGAGGAGCGCACAGAACTGTTCGCGCTCCTGCGGGGTCCACTCCTGCGTCAACTCGGCCATCAGCGACCGCCTGGACGTGCGTACCTCGTCGAGCCGGGCGAGGCCGCGCGGCGAGAGCTGGAGGACGACCGCGCGCCCGTCCTCCGGGTGGGACGTCCGCTTGACGAGGCCCGTGTCGACGAGCGGCGCGACCTGACGCGTCACCGTCGACGAGTCGATGCCCATGCTCGCGGCGAGCGCCTTGACGCCCATCGGGCCTTCCTTGTCCAGGCGGTTGAGCAGCAGATACGCGGCTCGGTCCATCGAGTTGCGCACCTGCCCGACCCCGCCGAGCCGGGTCTGTTCGGCACGGCGGGCGAAGACCGCCACCTGGTGCTGCAGGGTTTCGAGGAGGCCGGTGTCGCCGGCGGTCGTCATGTCCATCGTTTCCGGTGGTGTGGGCATGGCCGGGGGCTCACTTCATGCGAGGGGTGGTGGGTTGGGGGACAGGGTACGCGGCCGGACGGCGGGCCGTACCGACGCTGCACAAACCAGTCTCGGACCGTGGTCACGCCAGGAGCCGTACGGCGTGAGCTGCGAGACTTGCCGTCATGAGCTACAGCACGGCTGACTCCTTGCCGACGGTGACCCTGGACGATGTGCGCGGCGCGCAGAAGATGCTCTCGGGGGTCGCTCGGATGACGGCGATGGAGGGCAGCCGGCACCTCTCGGGGCTGGTCGGGGCGCCGGTGCACCTCAAGTGCGAGAACCTCCAGCGGACCGGTTCCTTCAAGCTGCGCGGCGCGTACGTCAGGATCGCGGGCCTGCTCCCCGAGGAGCGCGCCGCGGGCGTGGTCGCCGCGAGTGCCGGAAATCATGCGCAGGGTGTAGCGCACGCGTCTTCTCTGCTCGGCGTACGCTCCACGGTCTTCATGCCGGTCGGCGCGCCCCTGCCGAAGGTCGCGGCGACCCGGGACTACGGCGCGGAGGTGCGGCTGCACGGGCAGGTCGTCGACGAGACGCTGGCGGCGGCGCAGGAGTACGCGCACGAGACGGGCGCCGTGTTCATCCACCCCTTCGACCACCCGGACATCATCGCCGGGCAGGGCACGGTCGGCCTCGAGATCCTGGAGCAGTGCCCCGAGGTGCGCACGATCGTCGTCGGCATCGGCGGCGGCGGGCTCGCCGCGGGCATCGCGGTGGCGGTCAAGGCGCTGCGCCCCGACGTGAAGGTGATCGGTGTGCAGGCGGCGGGCGCGGCGGCGTACCCGCCCTCGCTGGAGGCCGGGCGGCCGGTGTCGATCCCGTATCCGGCGACGATGGCCGACGGCATCAAGGTGGGACGCCCCGGTGACGTGCCGTTCCAGCTGGTCGAGGAGCTGGTCGACGAGGTCCGTACGGTCTCGGAGGACGAGCTGTCGAGCGCGCTGCTGCTCTGCCTGGAGCGGGCCAAGCTGGTCGTCGAACCGGCCGGGGCGAGCCCTGTCGCGGCGCTGCTGAGCGACCCGCACTCCTTCGAGGGCCCGGTCGTGGCGCTCCTGTCGGGCGGCAACGTCGACCCGCTCCTGATGCAGCGGATCCTGCGCCACGGCATGGCCGCCGCCGGGCGCTACCTGTCGCTGCGGCTGCGTCTGACGGACCGTCCCGGCGCCCTGGCCACGCTTCTCGGTGTGCTGTCGGTGGTCGACGCCAACGTCCTCGACGTGAGCCACGTGCGCACCGATCCCCGGCTCGGGCTCACGGAGGCCGAGGTCGAGCTGCACCTGGAGACGAAGGGGCCGGTGCACTGCGCCGAGGTCGGCGCGGCGCTGCGGGACGCGGGCTACCTCGTCATCGACTGACCGGCCAGGCCGCGGAATCCCCGGCCCGCCGGCGGATTACGGAAAACCGGTTGAGGGGACGCGATGTATCGCGATACCGTGTGGCCCACGTCACGCGTCCGTCGGGCGTGCCCAGGCGGACCTACCTAAGATCTTGCCGAGCAAGGCAACCGAACAGGTCACCCACAACCCATGGGGGAAGCCACATGCCAGGCGCCATCTACGCCGAAGGTCTGGTGAAGACCTTCGGCGACGTCAGGGCTCTGGACGGCGTCGATCTCGATGTCCCGGAGGGCACGGTCCTCGGCCTGCTCGGTCCGAACGGGGCGGGGAAGACCACTGCCGTGCGCTGCCTGACGACGCTGCTCACGCCGGACAGCGGCAGGGCCGTCGTCGCGGGCATCGACGTTCTCAAGCATCCGAACGAGGTGCGGCGCTCGATCGGCCTCTCCGGCCAGTTCGCCGCGGTCGACGAGTATCTGACGGGTCGTGAAAACCTGCAAATGGTCGGCCAGTTGTACCAGATGAAGGCCAAGGAGGCGAAGGCGCGGGCGTCCGAGCTGCTCGAGCGGTTCAACCTCGCGGACGCCGCCGACCGGACCTCGAAGACGTACTCCGGGGGCATGCGCCGCCGGCTCGACCTGGCCGCCGCACTCGTCGTCTCGCCGCCCGTGATGTTCATGGACGAGCCCACTACGGGACTCGACCCGCGCAACAGGCTGCAGCTGTGGGAGGTCATCCAGGAGCTGGTCGCCGGCGGCACGACCCTGCTGCTGACCACCCAGTACCTCGAAGAGGCCGACCACCTGGCGCACGACATCTGCGTGATCGACCACGGCCGCGTCATCGCGCGCGGCACCTCCGACCAGCTCAAGGCCCAGACCGGCGGCGAGCGCGTCGAGGTCGTGGTGCACGAGCGGGAGCACATGACGTCCGCCGCCGAGATCCTCGCCGGGTTCGGCAAGGGCGAGACCACCGTCGAGCAGCACACCCGCAAGCTCACCGTCCCCGTCACCGGCGGCGCCAAGCTCCTCGCCGAGGTCATCAGGGAGCTGGACACCCGCGGCATCGAGATCGACGACATCGGTCTGCGCCGGCCCACCCTCGACGACGTCTTCATCTCCCTCACCGGCCACGCGGCCGAGGAGAAGGAGGACGAGAACGGCTCGGGGGCGGGCGCCGCCAAGCAGTCCAAGCGCAAGAAGGAGGCCGACAAGTGAGCGCCGTCACCCAGCCCCTCGCCCCCCGCCCCGCGGGCGGCCCCGTGCAGTCGGTCCGGGACTCCCTCGTCGTCGCCAAGCGCAATCTGATCCGGATGACGCGGATCCCCGAGGTCGTCATCTTCGGGCTGATCCAGCCGATCATGTTCGTGGTGCTGTTCAGCTACGTGTTCGGCGGCTCCATGAACATCGGGGGCACCACGGACCCCGCGGTCTACCGCGAGTTCCTGATGGCCGGCATCTTCGCCCAGACCGTCACGTTCGCCACGGCGGGCGCCGGAGCGGGCATCGCCGACGACATGCACAAGGGCCTCATCGACCGCTTCAGATCGCTGCCGATGTCCCGCGGCGCCGTCCTCACCGGACGCACCCTCGCGGACCTCGTGCAGACGGCCCTGACCCTGCTCGTCCTCGCGATCGTCGCGCTCCTGGTGGGCTGGCGCATCCACGAGGGCCTCCCGAAGGCCCTCGGCGCCTTCGGCCTGCTGCTCCTCCTCGGATACGCGTTCACGTGGATCGGCGCCCTCATCGGCCTGTCCGTACGCACCCCCGAGGCGGCCACGTCGGGCGGGCTGGTCTGGCTCTTCCCGGTGACGTTCATCTCGAACGCGTTCGTGGACTCCAGCCAGATGACGCCCTGGCTGCGTCACATCGCCGACTGGAACCCGTTCAGCGCCACGGTCCAGGCCTGCCGCGAGCTCTTCGGCAATCCAGGTGTCTCGACGTCCCCCGCGTGGCCCATGCAGCACGCCGTGTGGGCCTCGCTGATCTGGTCCGTCCTGATCATCGTCGTCTTCCGGACGCTCTCGGTCCGCAAGTACCGCAACGCGACGGCCTGACGGCGACAGCCCGACCGCGGCGGCCGGACCGATACGGCCCGGCACGCGACCACGCGAAGGCCCCCGGCGCAGCACGCGCCGGGGGCCTTCGTCATGCGGTCGGATCAGCCGTTGTAGGGCTTCGCCGCCAGGATCTTCACCGAGGCGAGCTTGCCGTTCGGCAGCTCGTACTGGGCGTCCTCGCCGATCTTCTTGCCGTTCACGCCGGAGCCCAGCGGGGACTGCGGCGAGTACGTCTCGATGTCGGCGCTCGCGTACTCACGCGAGGCGAGCAGGAACGTCATGGTGTCGTCCTCGTCGCCGTCGAAGGCGATCGTGACGACCATGCCGGGGGCGGCGACGCCGGCCGCGGCAGGCGCCTCGCCGACCTTGGCCTTCTCCAGGAGCTGGGTCAGCTGGCGGATGCGGAGCTCCTGCTTGCCCTGCTCCTCCTTGGCCGCGTGGTACCCGCCGTTCTCGCGCAGGTCGCCCTCCTCGCGTGCCGCCGCGATCTTCACGGTGATCTCGGCGCGCGCGGGACCAGACAGGTACTCCAGCTCGTCCTTGAGCTTGGTGTACGCCTCCTGCGTGAGCCAGGTGACGTCTTCGCTGGTCTGGGTCACAGGTGCTCCTCGTAGGTACTGGGAATACAAAGCATCGCCCTACCCAGAAGCATGTGCTCTCACGGGAGGGCGAAACCACGAGCCTAACAATTCAGGCGCCGAAGGGGGAGGACATATGCCATCAAGAATTCGTCGATGCAGGTCAGGCATCGAAACCCGGACGGCCGTCGATGCGGCAACGGTGTGGCCGAGGTATGGCCGCCGTGCGGTCAGCCCGTGTGGCAGCCGAGCAGCTCCGCGCTGGTGCCGCGGGACGTGGTGCGCAGCGTCACGACCTTGTCGATCCGGCTGTCGCGCTGGTCGAAGCGGAAGTCCGCGCGGCCCACCTCGGCGCCGTCGGCCGACTGCGACCGGATGGTGCAGTAACCCTTCGCGTCGGTGTCCTTACGGACCTCGAGGTGCACCTTGACCGCCTCGTCGGAGGCCTTGAAGGTGATGACCTCGGCGCTGATCTTCGTGCCGAAGACGTAGTGGTAGCCGAACCAGCCGATCAGGACGACGAGCAGGGCGCCGAGCACGGCGCCGACGATCTTCAGAGTGCGGTCCGCGCGTTCGTCGGCGGAGCGGGAACGGCCGTAGCGGCCGTCGGGGAGCTGCTCACTCACCGCACTCATGATCGATCCTCTCGCGCGGGGCGGTCGAGGACCGGCCCCGGACAGACTGCCGGAATTTTCCGCCCCCCGGTTCGGTCACTATAGAAGCCGCCCATTGCGCTGTATGACCGAGGGCGCCTTATTCACCGAGTCATTCACTGAGGATCTTGTCTTGACTGAGCAGCTGCGACTGATGGCGGTGCACGCCCACCCCGACGACGAGTCGTCGAAGGGCGCGGCCACCATGGCCAAGTACGTGTCCGAGGGGGTGGCCGTCCTTGTCGTGACCTGCACGGGCGGGGAACGCGGATCCATCCTCAACCCGAAGCTCCAGGGCGACACGTACATCGAGGAGAACATCCACGAGGTACGCAAGAAGGAGATGGACGAGGCGCGCGAGATCCTGGGCGTCGACCAGGAGTGGCTGGGCTTCGTCGACTCGGGCCTGCCCGAGGGCGACCCGCTGCCGCCGCTGCCCGAGGGCTGCTTCGCGCTCGAGGACGTCGACAAGGCGGCGGGTGAGCTGGTCAGGCAGATCCGCTCGTTCCGCCCGCAGGTCGTCACGACGTACGACGAGAACGGCGGCTACCCGCACCCCGACCACATCATGACCCACAAGATCTCGATGGTGGCGTTCGAGGGCGCGGCGGACACCGAGAAGTACCCGGAGTCCGAGTTCGGCCCGGCCTACCAGCCGCAGAAGCTCTACTACAACCAGGGCTTCAACCGGCCGCGCACCGAGGCGCTGCACCAGGCGATGCTGGACCGGGGCCTGGAGTCGCCGTACGCGGAGTGGCTCAAGCGCTGGGACGAGTTCGAGCGGGTCGAGCGGACGCTCACCACGCACATCCCGTGCGCCGACTTCTATGAGATCCGCGACAAGGCGCTGATCGCGCACGCCACGCAGATCGACCCCGACGGCGGCTGGTTCCGCGTCCCGATGGACGTCCAGCGGGCGGTGTGGCCGACCGAGGAGTACGAGCTCGCGAAGTCTCTCGTCGATACCTCCCTCCCCGAGGACGACCTCTTTGCGGGCATCCGCGACAATGCCTGACATGAGCGCAAGCGCAAGCCTGGCAATGACGCATCTCGTCCCCCTCGCCAAGGAGGTCGACGAGAACAAGGTGACCCCGGGCGTCCTCGGTTTCATCGTCTTCGCGGTGATGGCCGTCGCCGTCTGGGGCCTGATGAAGTCGATGAACCGCCACATGGGCAAGGTCGACTTCAAGGAGAAGCCGGACGCAGCCGCGGACTCCGCGACCGGCTCCGGCGCCTCCCCGGCCTCGCCCGCCAAGGGCTGACGCCCCGCAGGACGGAACGCGCTCGGCACGGCGATGAGCCGCGCCGAGCGCCTTCGTGCTGCGCCCCGGCGCTCAGGCGCCCGCGCACTCCCGGCGCCCGTGTGCCCTCAGCGCCCCGCCCTCACCTCCACGCCCATCACGTCACGGGCGTGCCGATTCGGGACCATGCCGAGGCGCCAGGCCTGCCAGCCCGCCTCGAGGTCCGCGCCGCGCTCCAGGAGGAGCTGGTAGGCCTCCACGTAGTCGTCGAGCTTGCCGTCCCGGCCGGCGTGGGTGGTGCGGGCGAGCTGGGACAGCTCCTCCTGTGCCACCGCCGTGCCGATCTCCGAGCCGCCCGGTGACGCGTACGGCAGCAGCGTGCAGCGCAGGAAGTTCGCCCAGTCCCCGCCGCGGCGGTCGCCGTACGACGCGAACAGCGCCGCCGCCTCCTCGCACAGGGTCAGGGCCTGGGCCGCGCGCCCGTTGCCCGCGTCCACCACCGCCAGCTCCAGGCAGGTCCACCCCTCGCCGTGCGCGACGCCGATGCGCTGGAAGTCGGCGCGGGCGTCGACCAGGAGCTGACGCGCGAAGCCGGAGTTGCGCAGCGAGCCCGTCTGCGCGGCGCGCTGGTCACGCGTGACGCGGGCCGAGTGATGGCGGGCGCAGGCGAGCCCGTACACGTCGCGCATCCGCGAGAACATCGTGCGGGAGCGCTCCAGCTCGCGTACCGCCTGGTCGAGGTTGCCGCTCTCCTCCAGGGCCTGGCCCAGGTAGTAGAGCGTCCAGGCCTCGCCGCGCGCGTCCTCGTTGTCGCGGTGGCGCGAGGTGGCCTGGCGCAGTCCGTCGACGGCCGCCGACGCGTCGCCGTCCACCAGGCGCGCCCGCGCCAGCTGGGTGAGCGCCCAGGCCTCGCCCCGGCTGTCGCGCGTACGGCTGTACAGGTCGAGGGCGGTGCGCAGCTCGCGCTCCGCATCCGGCACGTCGCCCATCCGCAGGCGCAGCTGCCCCAGCTGGAAGTGCGCCCACGCCTCGCCGTGCACGGACTCGTTCTCGCGGTGCAGGTCCAGTGCCGCGGTCAGCAGGTCGAGCGCCTCCTTCACATGGGCCCGGTCCCGCTCCACCGCGGCGAGCGCGTGCAGCGTCCAGCCCCGGTCGCCCGACGTCTCGTCCGTGATCTGCAGGTCGAGGGCCTCGCGGAGCTTCGCCGACGCCTCCTTGAGCTGGCCCTGGTGGTGCAGCGTGATGCCCAGCGAGCACAGGGCGCGCGCCGCGCCCGCGTTGTGGTGCGCCTCGAAGTACAGGTCCACCACGGACGCCAGCGTCGTGCGCGCCTTGTCGAGCTCGCCGAGCTGGCGCGCCGCGATACCCGTGCGCCACTGGACCGAGCGCACGAGCAGCCCCTGGTCGACGGCCTGGGTGAGCTCGCTGATCTCGCCCAGGCGGTAGAGGTCGCCGCGCAGCAGGCAGTAGTCGCACAGCGCGCCGAGCAGATTGAGCACAGCGGCCTGGTCGACGCCCTCCGCGCCCCGCAGCGTCGCCGTGATGAAGCTGGACTCGTCGTCGAGCCAGCGCAGCGCGGCGTCCAGCGAGGTGAAGCCGTGCGGGCCGATCTGGCCGGCGCGCGTCGACATCTTGCCGTCGACCAGCCGGATCACCGAGTCCGCGAGCTCCGCGTAGTTCTGGATGAGGCGTTCCTGCGCGGCCGTCCGCTCGGCCGGTTCCTCCTCGTCGAGGAGGCGGGCCTGCGCGAAGGAGCGGACGAGGTCGTGCAGCCGGTACCGGCTGCCCCGCACGTGGTCTATCAGCCCCGCGCGTGACAGCGCCGTCAGATGGCGGGTGGCCTCCGACTCGTCCGTCGCGAGGAGCGCGGCCGCCGCGGCCGCCCCGAGCGAGGCCCGCCCGGCGAGCGCGAGCCGGCGCAGCAGCCGCCGGGCCGCGTCGGACTGGTCCGTGTAGCGCAGCCACAGCACCCGCTCGACCGGCTCCACGGGCCCGTACGCACCCAGGTCGGACGCCAGTGCGCGGGTCGTGCGCGGCCCGATCGCGGAACCCGCGATGCGCAGCGCCAGCGGCAGACCGCCGCACAACTCCCTCACGGTGTCGGACGATTCGGAGTCGTAGGGGCCCGACGCGTCCTCCGCGGACTCACGAAGCAGTTCCTCCGAGCCCGCCGCGTCCAGCGCGTCCACCGGCACCTGGTGCACCCACGCCGGGACGTCCGCGGGCAGGTCGAGCGGCTTGCGCGCCGTCACCAGCACGAGGCTGTCGGACCGCTCGGGGACCAGCGTGCGCACCTGCTCCGCGTCGACCGCGTCGTCCAGCACGATCGTGACCGGAAGCCCCGTCAGATGCTGGTGGTACAGCTCGCTCAGGCGGCGTACCTGCTGCTCCTGCGAGGAACGCTCCCGGAAGAGCAGCTGCTCGCGCGGCGCGCCGAGCCGGTTCAGCAGATGGAGCAGCGCGTCCCGGGTCGACAGCGGGGCCTCGGGCGCGTCTCCCCGCAGGTCCACCACGCACGCGCCGCGGAACTGGTCACGCAGCTCGTGCGCCGCCCGCACCGCGAGCGTCGTACGGCCCGAGCCGGGCGCGCCGTGCAGCACGACGACGGTGGGCCGGGTCTCGGTGCTCGCGCGCGCCGCGTGCACCCACTGCGCGATCCGCTGCATCTGCGCCCTGCGGCCCGCGAACGGGCCCTCCGGCTCCGGTAGTTGGCCGAAGGACTGCTCCAGGACATTGCGCCGCCTGGCCGCCGCGCTCTTGTCGGTGCGGCGCAGTTGCGGCGTCGGCTTCTTCGCGCCGGTCCCCGCGGTGGCGGCTAGGACGCGTTGCTGGTCGAGGAACGGCCGGATCCCCCGGACGTCGAGCGCCGTCAGCCACTGCAGTCTCAGCTGTTCGGGTCCGCCGGGCTGGCTCCTCGCTCCGGCGCGGCGGCTCGCGGCGGGCACATGGGAGGCCGTCACTTTCGCGACGGTCGTGGCGGCGCCCACCACGGCGACGGTCGCGCCCGCGCCGACCGCGGTCCCCGCGCCCGTACCGAGCAGCAGGTCGGCCACACAGGCGCCGACCGAGGCAACGGCCGTGACCAGTAACGGAGTCGACCCGCGCTCCTGGGTGAAGCGCTGCCCGAACGACATCTGCCCGGCCTCGGCCTCGTCCAGGGCATGGGTGAACTGCGTGTACTCCTCGGCGGCGGTCTCCGCCATGGCGTCGAGCGCACCGCGCGCACGGGACAGCAGTACCCCGCCGTCCGTGCGCCCACCCGAACGCCGTACTTCCTCTTCCACGGCCCGGGCCAACAGCCCCTCGGCTTCCGCCCGATGGCTGTCTCGCATCTCAGGTCCCCCTCCGGCGGCAACGGTTCCGCGTCAAGTGTGCTGCGTATGGGGTCACGGCGCGAGAGGCCGGGGATCAAAGGGCCGATCGGCGACCGGCGTGCGCGAGGATGGGACGCATGCCGAACCGACTGGCCCATGAGACGTCCCCCTACCTCCTCCAGCACGCCGACAACCCCGTCGACTGGTGGCCGTGGTCGGCCGACGCCTTCGAGGAGGCGCGGCGGCGCGGGGTCCCGGTGCTGCTCAGCGTCGGATACTCCAGCTGCCACTGGTGCCACGTCATGGCGCACGAGTCCTTCGAGGACGAGACGACCGCCGCCCTCATGAACGAACGCTTCGTCAACATCAAGGTCGACCGCGAGGAACGCCCCGACGTCGACGCCGTCTACATGGAGGCCGTGCAGGCCGCCACCGGCCAGGGCGGCTGGCCCATGACCGTGTTCCTCACGCCCGAGGCCGAGCCGTTCTACTTCGGCACCTACTTCCCGCCCGAGCCCCGACACGGAATGGCGTCCTTCCCGCAGATCCTGGAGGGCGTGGCGCAGGCGTGGGCGGAGCGCAAGGACGAGGTCGCCGAGGTCGCCGCGAAGATCGTGGGCGATCTGTCCGGGCGTGAGCTGCCGTACGGGGACACACAGGTCCCCGGCGAGGGCGAGCTCGCGCAGGCGCTGCTCGGCCTGACCCGCGAGTACGACGCGACGAACGGCGGGTTCGGCGGCGCGCCCAAGTTCCCGCCGTCGATGGTGATCGAGTTCCTGCTGCGCCACTACGCCCGCACCGGCGCCGAGGGCGCGCTCCAGATGGCCGACGACACCTGCGAGCGGATGGCGCGCGGCGGGATCTACGACCAGCTCGGCGGCGGCTTCGCGCGCTACTCCGTCGACCGCGAGTGGGTCGTGCCCCACTTCGAGAAGATGCTCTACGACAACGCGCTGCTGTGCCGCGCGTACGCGCATCTGTGGCGGGCCACCGGTTCGGAGACGGCCAGGCGGGTCGCGCTGGAGACCGCGGACTTCATGGTGCGGGAACTGCGGACGAACGAGGGCGGGTTCGCGTCCGCGCTGGACGCGGACAGCGAGGACGCCGAGGGCCGCCACGTCGAGGGCGCGTTCTACGTGTGGACGCCCGAGCAGCTGCGCGAGGTGCTCGGGGACGCGGACGCCGCGCTGGCCGCCCAGTACTTCGGCGTGACGCAGCAGGGCACCTTCGAGGAGGGCGCATCGGTTCTCCAACTCCCCAAGCAGGATGTCGAGTTCGACGCTGCTCGGATCGAGGACGTGCGGCGCAGGCTGTTCGCGGCGCGCGCCGAGCGGCCGGCACCCGGCCGGGACGACAAGATCGTCGCCGCGTGGAACGGCCTGGCGATCGCCGCGCTCGCGGAGACCGGGGCGTACTTCGACCGCCCGGACCTGGTGCAGGCCGCGCTCGCCGCCGCCGATCTCCTCGTACGGCTCCACATGGACGCGCGGGCGCGCATCGCCCGTACCAGCAAGGACGGCCGCGCCGGCGCGAACGCCGGGGTCCTGGAGGACTACGCGGATGTCGCCGAGGGCTTCCTCACGCTGGCGTCCGTGACCGGCGAGGGGGTCTGGCTGGAGTTCGCCGGGTTCCTCCTCGACCATGTCCTCGACCAGTTCACCGACGCGGAGTCCGGCGCGCTGTACGACACGGCGGCCGACGCGGAGCAGCTGATCCGCAGGCCGCAGGACCCGACCGACAACGCGGCGCCCTCGGGCTGGAGCGCGGCGGCGGGCGCGCTGCTGTCGTACGCGGCGCAGACCGGGTCGGAGCCTCACCGCACCGCCGCCGAGCGGGCGTTGGGCGTCGTGCGGGCGCTCGGCCCGCGCGCGCCGCGCTTCATCGGGCACGGGCTCGCCGTCGCGGAGGCGCTGCTCGACGGGCCGAAGGAGGTCGCCGTCGTCGGCGAGATCGGCGGTGAACTCCACCGCACGGCGCTGCTCGGCACGGCGCCCGGAGCGGTCGTCGCGGCGGGCCGACCCGGCTCCGGCGAACTGCCGTTGCTGGCGGACCGGCCGCTCGTCGACGGCCGCCCGGCCGCGTACGTGTGCCGCAACTTCACCTGCGACGCCCCCGTCACCGACGCCCAGCAGCTCGCGGTGAAGCTGCAGGACTGAAGCGAGCCGGACGCCGTCGAGCCCTGCCTGATCCGAGAGAGGCCCTAGAGACCGTTCCTGAACGTCTCCAGCGTGCGGTCCATGAGGTCGCGCAGCTCGTCCCGGTGGCCGTGCTCGGCCCAGTACAGGGTGGTCTCCATGAGCGCGCCGACCAGCGCCATCGCGTAGACGCGGACCTCGAGTCCGTCGGCGTCGCGGCCGGTGCGCTCGCCGATCACCCGGCACAGCAGTTGCCCGGTCACGGACATGGACTCCATCATCCGGGAGCGCACCGCGGGCACCTCGACCTGGAGTCTGGTCCGCAGCCGTGACACCTCGGGATCGTCGTCGAACCCGAGGTGCACGGCCTGCGCGATCACGTGCTTCAGCGAGTCGACGATCGACTCGTCCGAGGGCCGCGCCCGCAGCTCGGACTCCAGGACCGCGTCGTACTCGTCCGTGAGGACGATGTCCTCCTTGGTCGGGAAGTACCGGAACACCGTGGACGGCGACACCTCGGCGGCCTCGGCGATCTGCTCGACCGTCGTCGCGTCGTACCCCTGCTCGGTGATCAGGCGGTACGTCGCGTCCCTGATCGCGACCCGGGTCTTGAGCTTCTTGCGTTCGCGTAGGCCCATCCCGGGGCGGTCGGCGGCGGGGGTGGAGCGTGCGGAGGCGGCCATGGGGCTCATTCTCGGGCATCGCCGGGGGCCGGGGCCACGCCGGCGGACGGCGCGGTACGGGGGAGCAGGGCGGCCGCGAGCAGGGCGGTGACCAGCGACGCGACGCCCACGACGACCAGCACCACGTTCATGCCGTGCAGGTACGCGGTGTTCGCCGACGAGGCGAGGGCGTGGTCCCCGAGCTTCGCGGCCACCGCGTGGGCGGCCAGCACGGAGTCCTGGGCGGTGTCCGCCGCGGGACCGGGCAGGCCGGCGGTGTCGAGGCGGCTGCCGTAGGCCCCGGCGAGGAGCGCGCCGAGCAGGGCGATTCCGAGCGCGCCGCCCACCTGCCGCACCGTCATCAGGAGGCCGGAGCCGCTGCCCGCCCGGTCCGCGGGCAGCGCCGACAGCGCGGCGCCCATCGCGGGGACGAGCGCGAAGGAGAAGCCGACCCCGGCGATGCCCAGCCACAGCGCGGTGAACCCGTACCCGGAGCCGGCCGTGGTGCGGCTGCCGAGGAACGCGGCGAAGGCCAGGACCGTGAGCGCGGCGCTGATCACCGCGGGCGGTCCGAACCTGGTGACCAGGGGCTGCGCGCACTTCGCGGCCACCAGCATCCCGGCCATCATCGGCAGCAGCCGTACGCCGGTGCCGAGCGCGTCGTTGCCGAGGACGGCCTGGAGGTACTGCGGCAGCACGAACATCAGGCCCGACAGGACGAACATGCCGAGGGTGGCCGCGAGCGTGTTGAGCAGGAAGCCGCGGCGGGCCAGCAGGGTGAGGTCGAGAAGCGGCCGTTCGCTGCGCCGCTCGCGCAGGACGAGGGCGGTGACCAGGGCGACAGAGGCCGCGAACAGGACCAGCACCACCGGGTCGGTCCAGCCGCGGTGCGGCGCCTCGATGATCGCGTAGATCAGGGCGCCGAGGCCGGCCGCGGTGAGGGCGGTGGAGACGACGTCGACCCGCGGTGAGGCGGGGTCGCGGGTCTCCGGCAGCAGGAACAGGCAGGCCGTGATGCCGATGGCGACCATCGGGACGTTGACCAGGAAGACCGAGCCCCACCAGAAGTGGTCGAGGAGCCAGCCGCCGAGGATCGGGCCGAGCGGCATGCCGACCGCCGAGGCCGCGGAGATGATGCCTACGGCCTTGGTGCGCTCGTCGGGGGCGAAGAGCGAGGGCAGCACGGACAGGGCGAGCGGCATGACGAGCGCTGCGCCGACGCCCATCAGCGCGCGGGCGCCGATCACCCGGCCGACGTCGCTCGCGAGAGCCCCCACGAGCGAGCCCGCGAGGAAGACGCCGAGTCCGGCGATGAGCATCCGGCGCCGCCCGAACCGGTCGCCGAGCAGCCCGGCCGGAAGCATCAGGGCGGCGAAGACGATGACGTACGAGTCCGCCGTCCACTGCTGCTGACCGGTGTCCGCGCCGAGGTCGGCGGCCATGGTCGGCAGCGCCACGTTGAGGATCGTCATGTCGAAGCCGAGCACGAGCATGCTCGCGACCAGGGCGCCGAGCGCCCACCAGCGGCGCGGGTCGCGCCGCACGCCGTCCCGCGGTGAGTTCTGCTTGGTGACAGTAACCATGAAATGACAGTAACTCTCAAAAGGTGGACGCTGTCAATCTCTGGATCCGGCCACAAGGGGCCCGGGCCCGGGCGCAAGGGGCGCGTCACGAAGGACGCATGGGGCGGGGCACAAAAAAATGGCCGCGACTCGAAAGTCGCGGCCAGAAGGGTGAAGGGCGAGGTCAGGCGTGCTGGTACGCCACCAGCGAGATGCCCACGTAGTGCACGACGAACGCCGCGAGCGTGAGCGAGTGGAAGACCTCGTGGAAGCCGAACCAGCGCGGCGACGGGTTCGGGCGCTTGATCCCGTAGATCACGCCGCCCGCGCTGTACAGCAGCCCGCCGACGACCACGCAGACGAGCACGGCCGTGCCGCCCGCGTGCAGGAAGTCGGGCAGGAAGAAGACGGCCGCCCAGCCCATCGCGATGTAGCAGGGCGTGTAGAGCCAACGCGGGGCGCCGACCCAGAAGACGCGGAAGATGATGCCCGCCGCGGCGGCCGCCCAGATGCCCCACAGCAGCCACTGGCCCTTGGCCTCCGGGAGCAGCAGCATCGTGAGCGGGGTGTAGGTGCCCGCGATGATCAGGAAGATGTTCGCGTGGTCGAGGCGGCGCAGAACGCCGTCGGCGCGCGGGCCCCAGTTGCCCCGGTGGTAGAGCGCGCTCACGCCGAAGAGCAGGCAGGCTGTCAGGACGTAGATCCCGCAGGCGATCCGGCCGCGGGTCGAGTCCGCGAGGGCGGTCAGCACCAGGCCGGAGATGACGACCGCGGGGAACATTCCCGCGTGCAGCCAGCCGCGCAGCCGTGGTTTCACCGGAACGGACTCTGTCGCGGTCACTTCGGATGGCGTGGCGGCAGTCATGAGCCGCATCGTACCTACGGGGCCGTAAGTAACGAACAACAGCGACGGCCGGTGACGCAAACGAGTGGCGATCCTCACGTCGCTCAGGTGTGGGGCCCTCTGGACATATGCGCGCCCGCGTCGGATGATCATATGAGTGCGGTCGGCACCGGATGAGCGCCAGAGGGATCAACACGTGAAGCATCCGGGTCGCAGCCCCCAAGGGGCAACAAACAAAAACCCCTCATTTAGGAGCAATCGTGGCGCGCGACATCGCGGCTCCCGTTTCCTTGGGCACTGTCCCCACCAAGCACCAGGAACTGATCTCGTGGGTCAACGAGATCGCCGAACTGACGCAGCCGGCCCGTGTGGTCTGGTGCGACGGGTCCGAGGCCGAGTACGAGCGCCTCGCCGAGGAACTGGTCGACAAGGGCACGTTCAAGAAGCTCGACCCGATCAAGCGCCCGAACTCGTACTACGCCGCCTCCGACCCGACCGACGTCGCACGCGTCGAGGACCGGACGTTCATCTGCTCCGAGAAGGAGCAGGACGCCGGCCCCACGAACCACTGGAAAGCCCCCGGGGAGATGCGCGAGATCTTCCAGGGCAAGGAGGGCGACGGCGGCATCTTCCGCGGCTCGATGAAGGGCCGGACGATGTACGTCGTCCCGTTCTGCATGGGCCCGCTCGGCTCGGACCTCTCCGCCATCGGCGTCGAGATCACCGACTCCGCCTACGTCGCCGTCTCGATGCGCACCATGACGCGCATGGGGCAGCCCGTCCTGGACGAGCTCGGCACCGACGGCTTCTTCGTGAAGGCCGTCCACACCCTGGGCGCGCCGCTGGACGAGGGCCAGCAGGACGTGCCGTGGCCCTGCAACTCCACGAAGTACATCTCGCACTTCCCGGAGGCCCGCGAGATCTGGTCCTACGGCTCCGGCTACGGCGGCAACGCCCTGCTCGGCAAGAAGTGCTACGCCCTGCGCATCGCGTCCGTCATGGCGCGCGACGAGGGCTGGCTCGCCGAGCACATGCTCATCCTCAAGCTGACCCCGCCGCACGGTGAGTCCAAGTACGTCGCCGCCGCCTTCCCGAGCGCCTGCGGCAAGACCAACCTCGCCATGCTGGAGCCCACGATCTCCGGCTGGACCGTCGAGACCATCGGCGACGACATCGCCTGGATGCGGTTCGGCGAGGACGGCCGCCTCTACGCGATCAACCCCGAGGCCGGCTTCTTCGGCGTCGCGCCCGGCACCGGCGAGCACACCAACGCCAACGCCATGAAGACGCTGTGGGGCAACTCCGTCTTCACGAACGTCGCGCTCACCGACGACAACGACATCTGGTGGGAGGGCATGACGGAGGAGACTCCCGCCCACCTCACCGACTGGAAGGGCAACGACTGGACCCCCGAGTCCGGCGTCCCGGCCGCGCACCCGAACGCGCGCTTCACCACCCCCGCCTCGCAGTGCCCGATCATCGCGCCCGAGTGGGAGGACCCGAAGGGCGTGCCGATCTCGGCGATCCTCTTCGGCGGCCGCCGCGCCTCCGCCGTACCGCTGGTGACCGAGTCCTTCGACTGGAACCACGGCGTGTTCCTCGGCGCGAACGTCGCCTCCGAGAAGACCGCCGCCGCCGAGGGCAAGGTCGGCGAGCTGCGCCGCGACCCCTTCGCGATGCTCCCGTTCTGCGGCTACAACATGGGCGACTACATGGCCCACTGGGTCGACGTGGCCAAGGACAAGGACCAGTCCAAGCTGCCGAAGATCTACTACGTGAACTGGTTCCGCAAGAACGACGCGGGCAAGTTCGTGTGGCCCGGCTTCGGCGAGAACAGCCGTGTCCTGAAGTGGATCGTCGAGCGCCTGGAGGGCAAGGCCGAGGGCGTCGAGTCGCCGATCGGCATCCTGCCGACGCGTGACTCCCTCGACACGGACGGCCTCGAACTGGCCGACTCCGACCTCGACTTCCTGCTGACGGTCGACAAGGAGGTGTGGCGCGACGAGGCCTCCCTGGTCCCCGAGCACCTCAACACCTTCGGTGACCACACGCCGAAGGAGCTGTGGGACGAGTACCGCGCGCTGGTCGCCCGGCTCGGCTGACCCGCTTCCGCAGGACAACGCGGCGGGCTCGAACGACTTCCGCCCTGACCTGTGGCGTCGTCATCACAGGCCCGTCGCACCTCGGCCCCCGAAGCCACACCACCGGCTTCGGGGGCCGAACGCTTTTCCGTACCGGGCGCGGCCGTCTCACTCAGGTGCGTCGTACCCGAGTGGTCCGGGCACGGCACACTTCAGAGGGATCCTGCCGAGGTCAGGGTCGCATCTGGCTCTTCGGGACAGATCGGTTCAGCGGGGTGCCCTCGGGCAGCGCGCGCATGAACTTGGAGGATCGGGTCGCTGCTAGCGTCGCCGGCGGCTCGATCTGGACCCAGCCTTCGTTCCAGATCCAGTTCTGACCGTTGGTGTCCCCGTGGGTCTGCCACACCTCGCCGCTCTGGGTGATCACCTTGATGTAGGCGTCGTTGCCTTGATCCTCGATGGCGATGGCGCAGGCACCGTCGGGGAAGTTGGCGTTGTCGGAGATGAGCTCCCAGTTGACCTCGTCGTCGGTGTCGTCCTCCGTGGCACCCCGCGGGTCCTGCTTCAAGGCGTAAGCATCGCCGTTGGGGAGAAGGACCGCGGAGAAGCCCTCGGTGTTCGAGGGGGCGTAGGAGTCGATGTCGGTGCACGGCCCGGTGTTGCCGGTGTTGCCCGTGTTGCCGGTGTTGCCCGTGTTCCCGGTGTTGCCGGTGTTGCCGGTGTTCCCGGTGTTGCCGGTGTTGCCCGTGTTCCCGGTGTTGCCCGTGTTCCCGGTGTTGCCGGTGTTGCCGGTGTTGCCGGTGTTGCCGGTGTTCCCGGTGTTGCCGGTGTTGCCCGTGTTCCCGGTGTTGCCCGTGTTCCCGGTGTTCCCCGTGTTGCCGGTGTTCCCGGTGTTGCCGGTGTTCCCGGTGTTCCCGGTGTCGCCCGTGTTCCCCGTGTCCCCGGTGTTCCCAGTGTTCCCGGTGTCACCCGTGTTGCCCGTGTTGCCGGTATTACCCGTGGGCCCGGTGTCTCCCTTGCACTTGTTCTTGTTCTTGTCCTTACCCTTGTCCTTGTCGCTGTAGCCAAGGACACCGGGAGCGCCGTAGCGATGCTCCTTGTCCTTGCACTTGTCGTCGCCCTTCGCCCCTGCCGGGGTTACTCCGGCCGTGTGCGACGTCGCGGCAAGCCCCAGCGCGGGGCTGGTGAAGCCGAGCATCACGACAGCCAGCGATGCCACCGCACTGCCTGCGATCCATCTGCCGCGCCGGGGAAGCGGGCCGAGCTTGGATCGGGTCCCGTTTTCAGGACTCATCTAATTTACTCCTTGGGGAACCTGTGTGGTTTCTTCCGGAAGCCCTTTTGAGCCTCCCTCGGGATCTTTCGACAGTGGGCGCAATGCGGTTGAGTGGCTCGCAAAGCGATCAATACAATGGCCCAGCATAAATGGACCATAAGAGATCCATTGGTGTGCTGTGCCTACTCTGGTCGGTGAAAGAGTTGGATTATCGGTTTGAGGGGGCCGCATCGGAGGGCCGATCAGGCGAATGGCGGCCTTCTTTGTCCGTGGCTGTCCCCCGCGGCACCGCGGCGGCTCTAAGACTGTTTCCGTGACAACCCTTACGCGTCCTGTTCAGAGCGCAGAGACTCAGCCGGAGAGCACGAGACTGAAAAGACCCCTTGGGGCATCTGTCGGTCTATGGATGTGGCCGGCGCTGACCACGCTGGTGATCGCGTACGTCCGGATCGACGGCCCTCAGCTGGGGACCGATGAGCTCGTCACCTCGGATGTGGGCCGGCGCAGCATGGGCCAGATTCTGGCGATGCTGCAGAACGTCGACGCGGTGCATGCCACGTACTACGTTCTGATGCACGGGTGGATGGCCGTCTTCGGCGACTCCGAGACAGCCATGCGCATGCCCTCGGTGCTGGCCATGAGCGGAACAGCCGCCCTGGTGGCCTTGATCGGGCGCAGGCTCTTCGACTCACGTGCCGGGATGTGCGGCGGGCTGCTCTTCGCCCTGATCCCCGTCGTGAGCCGGTTCGCTCAGGAGGCTCGCAGTTACGCCCTGGTGGTCCTGGTCGCGACCTTGGCGACGTTCCTGCTGCTCCGAGCCCTCGACGCGCCGAGGCGCTGGTGGCGCTGGGCGGCGTACGCCCTGTGTGTGGCGGTCGTCGGGCTGCTGCACCTGATCGCGCTGACCGTACTAGTGGGGCACCTCGCCGTGGTCGTCCACCGATCCCGCGCGGAGGGCGGCGTCTTCTGGCGCTTCTGCGTCGCTGCTCTGGCGGGTGCGGCCGGTGTGATCCCGGTGGTCGTGCTGGGCACGTCGCAGGCGTCCCGCCAGCTCTTCTGGGTTCCTGAGCCTGACCTGTGGGGCCTGGTCGGTATCTGGCCCCAGGTGTTCGCCTCCGGCCTGTGTGCCGGGGTGGTGATCACGCTGGCCGCCATGGCGCGGCGGACCGAGCGCCGTGATGCCCTTCTGTTGTGCTTCACCGTGGCCCTGCTGCCTCCCTTCGTGTTGTGGGCGGCGTCCCACGGGGATGTCTCCTACTTCCGTTTTCAGTACGCCATGTTCACGGTGCCGGTCTGGGCGGTGCTGGCGGGGGCCGGCCTTGCCCGGGCGGCGCGGTCCTGGCTGACGGTCGGCGTGGTTCTGGCCGTGGTCGGTCTGCTCGTGCTGCCCGACCAGCGCAGGATGAGAGGGGAATTCGAACACGATGTCCCGCACAATGCGGACTACAAGGCGGCCGCGCGGACCATTGAAAAGTATTACCGCTCCGGAGATGCGGCGGTCTATGTCAAGGGAGCTCCATGGATGCTGGACCAGGGAGTTCGCTATTATCTTCGGCCCGGTCTGAAGCTGCGGGAAGTATTCGTCGCCAAATCGGCGGCCGAGAACAATGAACTGTTTCCGGTTTATTGTCCGGCGCCGGTCACGTGCTTGAGAGGCGAGAGTCGCATCTGGGTGGTGGTACCGGGCAATGATCCGGATCCCTTGAATGCGGTCCCCGCAGGTCAGGCCGAGGCGCTGCGTGCGCAGTACACCACCGGCGGGACGGTCCCCCTCAGTGGCCTGACCGTCGCGCTGCTGGAGCGTAAGCGATAGAGCCCGATCCGGCGCTGCGTCGCCGCGGGAACAGTCGCGCGTTCCCTCGCCGCATCAACTCGCCGCGTCTGCCTGGCCGGTGTCGTGCAGTCAGACGCCTGTCCGTTTCGGTGATTTACCTCAAAGAGCAGGATGAAACCTGTGAAACAAACGATCTGCTTGAACATGATCGTCAAGAACGAGGCCCATGTCATCCGCCGCTGCCTCGAATCCGTGCGCCCTTTGATCGACACCTGGGTCATCCTGGACACGGGCTCGACCGACGGCACCCAGGACGTCATCCGTGACGTCTTCAGCGATCTGCCCGGCGCCCTGCACGAAAGGCCCTGGAAGGGATACGACGGGAGCCGCAGCGAGGCGATCGACCTGGCGCGTTCCGAAGCCGACTATCTGCTGTTCATCGACGCCGACGACCTGATGGAGATGGAGCCCGGCTTTCGCATGCCGGAGCTGACACACGACGCCTACCATGTCGCGCTGCACAGCGGGACGCTCATCCACTGGCGCCAGGCCCTGGTCTCGACCCGGCTGCCCTGGCGCTACGTCGGCGTCCTGCACGAGTACATCGACTGCGGAACGTCGTTCAGCCTCGGGACGTTCAAGGGCGCCAACATCCTCTCGGTGGGGGGCGGCGCACGGCTGAAGGAAGAGGGCCAGCGGAAGAAGTACCTGCGGGACGCCAAGATCCTTCAGAAAGGCCTGATCAAGGAACCCGACAACTCCCGCTACGTCTTCTACCTCGCCCAGAGCTGGCGCGATGCCGGAGAGCCGAAAAAGTCACTCGCCGCCTACGACCGCCGGGCACGCATGGGCGGCTACGCCGAGGAAGTCTTCTGCGCTCACCTCTACGCCGCACGGCTCGCGGCGGAGATCGGCCGGCCGCCGGCTCAGGTGATCGACCGCTACCTCCGCGCGTACGAAAGCCGTCCCTCGCGCGGCGGCGAAGCCCTCGGTGGACTCGCACGCTATTGCCGCATGAACGGCGAGCGCTGGCCACTTGCGTACATGTTCGCGCGGCAAGCAGTGCAGATTCCGTACCCGAAAGACACGTTGTTCGTCGAGTTCGAATGGTACGAGTGGCACTCACTCGACGAACTCGCCGTAGCCGCCTACTGGATCGGAGAATATGAGGAGTCGGCGAACTGCAGCCAACGCCTCCTCGAGAGCGGCAAAGTGCCGCCCGATCACCTCGAGCGGGTGACGCGCAACCTCGAATCGTCACGAGAACAGTTGGGTTCGAGGGAACTCGTGGGCGCCTGACCCCGTCCGGCGGCCGCCGGGTCGTCAGGAGCGGTACATGAAGGGCACCCGGTCCGCGCGCCTCCCCGGCTCGCGGACCGGGGCCGTCAGAGGGCGCCGACCAGTCGAGCGGGTGCGGCGGGGGTGATGGCGGCGGTGATCGCCGCCGTGTGCGCGTCCATCTGCTCGGCCGCGAGGATCGCGGCCGCCGTGTCGGCGCGGGACGCGGCCACCACCAGCGCGCGGCCCGCGAGTGCGTGGGCGCGGCGGTGGAGCGCGAGTGCGGACGCGTCGGTCCGGCCGGTGTGCCGGGCGGGCGGTGTGCCGCGCAGCCGGGCGACCTGGCCGGCGATGCGGTCACCCACCTCGTCCAGGCCGAGTTCGTCGGTGACCGCGAGCAGGGCCGCCAGATGCCCCGCGAGCTGGATGTCGAGCTCCTCCTCGCGGGAACGGTGGGGGAAGTCGCCGGGGTCGGCCATGGCATGGACCGACTTGGTGCGGATCGGCTCGTACATGGGATGGCCTCCAGGCGGTAGCTTGAAGACCATCCTAGCTTAGATTCAGTCTAAAGTTGAGTCCTGTTTCTGGGAGGGGCGCTCGGGCGGTCCTCACGGCTGGCTGTACCCGTCCAGGAAGCGGCCGATGCGGGTCACGGCCTCCGTGAGCTGGCCGGCCGTCGGCAGTGTGACCACCCGGAAGTGATCCGGCTCCGGCCAGTTGAACCCCGTACCGTGCACGACCATGATCTTCTCGGCGCGCAGGAGGTCCAGGACCAACTGCCGGTCGTCCTTGACCTTGAACACCTTCGGGTCGAGCCGCGGGAAGAGGTACAGCGCGCCCTTCGGCTTCACGCATGTCACGCCCGGGATCTGCGTCAGCAGCTCGTACGCGGTGTCCCGCTGCTCCTTCAGGCGGCCGCCCGGCAGCACCAGGTCGGTGATCGTCTGGCGTCCGGTGAGCGCCGCGACCACGCCGTGCTGGCCCGGCATGTTCGCGCACAGGCGCATGTTCGCCAGGATCGTGAGGCCCTCGATGTACGAGTCGGCGTGCGCGCGCGGCCCGGAGATCGCCATCCAGCCCACGCGGTAACCGGCCACCCGGTACGCCTTCGACATGCCGTTGAAGGTGAGGGTCAGCAGGTCGGGGGCGATGGCGGCGGTCGGCGTGTGCGTCGCGCCGTCGTAGAGGATCTTGTCGTAGATCTCGTCCGAGCAGACCAGGAGGTTGTGGCGGCGGGCGATGTCGGTCAGGCCGCGCAGCATGTCGTCGCTGTAGACGGCGCCCGTCGGGTTGTTCGGGTTGATGATCACGATCGCCTTGGTGCGGTCGGTGACCTTCCGCTCCACGTCGGCGAGATCGGGCATCCAGTCGGACTGCTCGTCGCAGCGGTAGTGCACGGCGGTGCCGCCGGAGAGGGAGACCGCGGCCGTCCACAGGGGGTAGTCCGGCGCCGGGACGAGGACCTCGTCGCCGTCGTCGAGGAGCCCCTGCATCGCCATCACGATCAGCTCGGAGACGCCGTTGCCGATGAAGACGTTCTCGACGTCCGTCTCCACGCCCATGGTCTGGTAGTGCATCATCACCGCGCGGCGGGCCGCGAGCAGGCCCTTCGCGTCCCCGTAGCCGTGCGCGTCGCCGAGGTTGCGGAGCATGTCCTCGAGGATCTCGGGCGGGCACTCGAAGCCGAACGCGGCAGGGTTGCCGGTGTTGAGCTTGAGGATGCGGTGGCCTGCTGCCTCCAGACGCATCGCCTCCTCGAGCACCGGGCCCCGGATCTCGTAACAGACATTGGCGAGCTTCGTCGACTGGATCACCTGCATGTCCGTGAGCTTACGGCCGGGTATGGCAGGGCGCTTCGTGTTTTCGGACACGTGGGGCGGCGTGGGCGGGCGTTTCGGGGCGTCGTCGCGGGTGGGCGCGGTGGCCCGCGCCCGGTCCGGCCGTCCGGGACGGTTACGCCGTCCTGCGGACCGACCGCCCCGCGAGCACGTCCGTGCGGCGTCCGTCCTCCATCACGAACTTCCCGTCGATCAGTACGTGCGGGATGCCCACGGGGAGCGTGCGCGGCGCCTCGAACGTGGAGCCCGCCGCGACCGTCTCCGGATCGAAGAGGACCAGGTCGGCGCGGTAGCCCTCGCGGACCAGGCCGCGGTCGGCCAGCCGCAGCCGGGCCGCGGGACGCGACGTGAGGTGGGCGACCGTCTCCTCCAGCGACATGATGCCGAGCTCGCGCGCGTAGCGGCCCAGGTAGTGCGGGAACGTGCCGTACGCCCTCGGGTGCGGCTTGAAGCCCTGGAGGATGCCGTCGCTGCCGCCCGTGTGCACCGGATGCTGCATGATCGCCCGGACGTTCTCCTCGTGGCCGACGTGCTGGAGGATCGTCGAGCCCAGCCTGTCGTCGATGAGCAGGCGGCGCGCGGTCACCCACGGCGCCTCGCCGCGCATGTCGGCCGACTCCTGGACCGTCTTGCCTACGCAGGACGCGAGCCCCGGGTCGGACACACCGGAGATCTCGATGGCGTCCCACTCGATGGGCACACCGTGGCAGCCGTCCGCCCCGATGACCTCCATGTGGTGGCGGATCCGCTCGGCGGTCGCGTCGTCCTGCAGCCGCTTCATGATCTCGTCGGGGCCGCCCTCGCTCGCCCAGCTCGGCAGCATCGCGACGAGCGTCGTGCTGCCCGGCGTGTACGGGTACGTGTCGAGCGAGATGTCGGCGCCGTCGGCGAGCGCCGCGTCGAGCAGGGAGATCAGGTCGGGCGCCTTGCCCTTGTTCACCCCGAAGTTCATGGTGGCGTGCGCGAGATGGAGCGGGCAGCCCGCCTCGCGGGTGAGCTCCACCATCTCCCGGTACGCGTCGAGCGCCCCGGCGCCGTACGAGCGGTGGTGCGGACAGTAGTAGCCGTCGTACGAGGCCACGACCCGGCACAGCTCGGTGAGTTCGGCGTCCTTCGCGTACATGCCGGGTGTGTAGGTGAGGCCGGACGACATGCCGACGGCGCCCTGCTCCATGCCCTCGGCGACGAGCTGCCGCATGCGGTCGAGCTCCTCGGGCGTCGCGTCGCGGTCGTCCCAGCCGACCGCGTACATCCGTACGGTGCCCTGCGGGATCAGGTACGCGGCGTTGACCGCGATGCCGCGGTCGAGGCGGTCCAGGTACTCGCCGACCGTGCGCCAGTCGAAGTCGATGTCGGAACCGTCACCGTTCCAGCCCGTGATCGCGCGGCGGACCTCGGCGAGCGTGCGGTCGTCGACCGGTGCGTACGAGAGGCCGTCCTGGCCGAGGACTTCGAGCGTGACGCCCTGCGCGGCCTTCGCGCTGTGGTCCGGGTCGCGCAGCAGCGCCAGGTCGCTGTGGGCGTGCATGTCGATGAAGCCGGGGGACAGGGCGAGGCCTGACGCTTCCAGCGTCCTGTGGGCCGAGGGGCGGGGGCCGCCGTCACCTTCCCGGTGGATCGTCGTGACGCGGCCGTCCTGGACGCCGACGTCGGCCCGGTAGGAGGCACCTCCGGTGCCGTCGATGACGCGCGCGTCGCGGATGACCAGGTCCATGTGGGTGTGCCTCTCTTGGGTACGGGTGTTCGGGTACGGGTGCGTTGTGGCTGGTCGCGCCGTTCCCCCGCGCCCCTTGAAGGCATGCGCTGCGCGCAGCCTTCCCCGATGGGATGCCGCACGAAGCGCGCATCTCGGGGGCGCGGGGAACGGCGCGACCAACCCCCACCGGAGCCGTACCCGAACACCCGCGGCCCCGATGGCCGTCGCCTAGAAGAACGTCCGGACGTAGTCCACGACCGTGCCGTCCGCCTCCACGAGCGGGATGAGCTGCCACTTGTCGAAGGACGTGCACGGGTGCGACAGGCCCATGCCGAGCCAGTCGCCCACCGCCAGGTCCTCGCCCCCGTCCGTGCGCACCCAGCCGTGCTGGTCGGAAAGCCCCGTCACCGTCACGCCGGTGGCCTCGCGCACCTCGCCCGTACGGGCGTCCCGTACGACCTGCGCCTCGGGCAGATCCAGGTCGTACGCCGCGTCGCGCTTGCCGGCGTTCGTGAACGCCTGCTCCGGCGTCGGGCGCGAGACGACCTGCGCCCACAGCCGGAACGCCGGGTGCAGCGCGCCCTCCTCCGGGACCCGGTTGAACGGCGTGAGGTGCTTGTAGTGGCCGTCGTCGTGCGACACGTACGCGCCCGAGCGCAGCAACTTCAGTACGGGCGCCGAGAGTTCGGGCAGTTCGGCGAACACCTCCGCCACCGCGTCGAACCAGGCGCTGCCGCCCGCGCTGACCACGATCTCGTCCAGGTCCGCGAAACGGCTCGCCTTGTCGAAGTCGACGAGCAGCCCGGTGAGCCGGCGCAGCCAGGCCCCGACCGTCTCGGGCGACGCGTCGGGCACCTCGCCCTCGTAACCGGCGACGCCGACCAGGCGCAGCGTGTCCGCCGCCGCGACGGCGTTCGCGAGGTCGAAGCACTCGGCCTCGGTCCGCACGCCCGTGCGCGCGCCCTCGCCCGCGCCCAGCTCCACGACCACGTCGACCGGCCGCGTGGCACCGGCCTCGGCGAGGGCGGCGTCCATCAGCTCGACCCCGCGCACAGAGTCGACGTAACAGATGAAACGGAAGTCGGGGTCGCGGTCGAGTTCGCCCGCGAGCCAGCGCAGGGCGGCCGGGTCGACGAGCTCGTTCGCGAGGAAGATCCGCTCGATGCCGAAGGCGCGGGCGACCCGCACCTGGTGCGGCACGGCGAGGGTGATGCCCCACGCGCCGTGCTCGAGCTGGCGATGGAAGAGCTGCGGCGCCATCGACGTCTTGCCGTGCGGCGCGAAGGCCAGGCCGTGGCGAGTGGCGTATGTCTCCATGAGCGCGAGGTTGTGCTCGAGCCGCTCGGCGGAGAGTGCGAGGACCGGGGTCGTGAAGCCGCCGGTGAAAAGGTTGCGGCGCTCGGCCGCGAGCTCGCCGACGGTCATGCCTTCCGCGTCCGGGGGCAGCCCCTTGAAGCGGTGGTCGACCCGCTCGAGATCCAGATCCCTGAGACGGGCTACGGCGTTGACGGCGTTGTCGGCGGCCATGGAGCCTCCTCGTAAGAAGGCCGTTGCAAATGATGCAACGGTCATTGCGTATGTCGCTTACAGCTGTCTAACATCCGAGCCAACGCCGGGTCAACGGAGCCGTTGATCCCCCCGGCATGAGCCCAGATCCCACGAGGAGCCCGAACCACCGTGACCGCCACCGGACCCGCCGCCCCCGCGCACCACGCACCCGTGGATGTCGTCACGCTCGGCGAGTCCATGGTCACCTTCGTGCCCTCCGTACCCGGGCGCCTCGCCGACGTACCGTCCTTCGACCGCGGCATCGGCGGAGCCGAGTCCAACGTGGCGTGCGTGCTCGCCGCCGCCGGACACACCGTGCGCTGGGTCAGCCGCGTCGGCGCCGACGGCTTCGGCGACCACCTGGTCGACGCGATCGGCGCGTACGGCGTCGACACCTCCGCCGTACGACGCGACGCCGCCCGCCCCACCGGCATCTACTTCCGCACCGCCGGGGACCGCGCCACCGATGCCCACGAGGTCGCCTACTACCGCGCCGGATCCGCCGCCTCCGCGATGACCAGCCAGAACATGGACCTGGCCGCGATCCGCTCCGGCCGCGTCCTGCACCTGTCCGGGATCACGCCCGCGCTCTCCGCCGGCTGCCTCGACCTCACCGCCGACCTCACCGCCCGCACCCCCGCCGGCCGGCCCCTCGTCTCCTTCGACGTCAACCACCGCCCCGGCCTGTGGCCCCGCCCCGACGACGCCCGCGTCCTGCTCGACCTGGCCCGCGGCGCCGACCTCGTCTTCGTCGGCGAGGACGAGGCCGAGGACGCCTGGGGCATCACCGGCGGCCCGGACGCCATCCGCGCCGCCCTTCCCGAACCCGCGACGCTCGTCGTCAAGCGCGGCGCCGACGGCGCGGTCGCCTACGACGAACATGGCGTACGCCATACCGAGCCCGCGCCCCGCGTGGACGTCGTCGCCGCGGTCGGCGCCGGCGACGCCTTCGCCGCCGGCTACCTCTCCGGCGCCCTGCGCGGCCTGCCCGTACCCGCCCGGCTGCGCCACGGCCACCTCATGGCCGCCGCCGCCCTCACCACCCCCGGCGACCTCGCCGCGCCCCCGAGCCGCGCCCACGCCGACCGCCTCGCCGACCTCGACGGCGCCTCCTGGGGCACACTGCACCTCGGCCCCGGCTGGACCGCCGACGGGGCCGTGGAGGAGGTACGTACGCCATGAGCCAGACAGTCGACCGAGCGCTGAGCATCCTGCCGCTGCTCGCCGAGGGCCCCGCCGACCTGGGCCAGGTCGCCGACCGCCTCGGCGTCCACAAGTCCACGGCCCTGCGCCTGCTGCGGACCCTCCACGAACACGGCCTGGTCTACCGCCAGTCCGACCAGCGCTACCGCCTCGGCGCGCGCCTGTTCGCCCTCGCCCAGGAAGCCGTCGAGAACCTCGACGTCCGTGAGATCGCCCACCCCCACCTCACCGCGCTCAACGAGAAGTGCGGCCACACGGTCCACCTCGCCGTGTACGAGGAGAACGAGGTCCTCTACATCGACAAGGTGGAGAGCCGCTACCCGGTCCGCATGTACTCGCGCATCGGCAAGCCCGTGGCCATCACGGTCGCCGCCGTCGCCAAGCTCCTCCTCGCCGACCTCCCCGAAGCCGAGCGCCGCGCCATCGCCGAGCAGCTCGACTACCCCACGTACACGGCCCGTTCGACCCCGAACGCCGGCGCCTTCCTCAAGGAACTCGCCGTCGTCCGCGAACAGGGCTGGGCCACCGACCTCGGCGGCCACGAGGAGTCCATCAACTGCGTCGGAGCGCCCATCCGGGGTGCGGACGGCCGCGTCGTCGCCGCCATGTCGGTCTCCGCGCCGAACGTGGTCGTCACGGCCGAGGAACTCCTCACCCTGCTCCCACTGGTCCGCCGCACGGCCGACGCGATCAGCCGGGAGTACTCCGGAGCCGTACCCGGCTCCAAAGAGGCCACCACCAAGGCCGCCAGCAAAGAAGCCCCCACCAAGGAAGCCACCTCACGATGACCGAGAAGACCGCGCTCACCCCCGCCACGCACACGACCCCGCCCGCGAAGTTCTCGCACGGCGTCAAGAAGGGCAACATCCTTCAGGTCGCGGGCCAGGTCGGCTTCCTGCCGGCCGTGGAGGGCCAGGCCCCCACCCCCGCGGGCCCGACCCTGCGAGAGCAGACCCTCCAGACCTTCGCCAACGTCAAGGCGATCCTCGAAGAGGGCGGCGCCACCTGGGACGACGTCATGATGATGCGCGTCTACCTCACCGACGTCGACCACTTCGCCGAGATGAACGCGATCTACAACGCGTACTTCGAGGAGCAGGGCCTCAAGGCCCCGGCCTCCGCCCGCACCACCGTCTACGTCGGCCTCCCCAAGGGTCTCCTCATCGAGATCGACGCGCTCGCCGTCCTGAGCTGACGCCTTCGCAACACCCGTAACCCGTACGTCATCACGGTGCGGCGCCGATCCCCGCGGCGCCGCACCGCGATCCCCCCTGCCCTGAAAGCCCCATGGAATTACGAGGTCCCCCCTCATGTCCCTCCTGCCTCTCGCCGCGACCGCCCCCACCCCCGCGCCACCTCATACCGGCGGTCTCCTGACGATCATCGGCGGCACCGCGGGCCTGCTCACCTGCGCCGCGCTCGGCATCGCCCTTCTGCTCTTCCTGATCATCAAGGTCAGGCTCCAGCCCTTCCTGGCCCTCCTGACGGTCTCCATAGCCGTCGGCCTCGCGGCCGGCCTCTCCGTCACCGAGCTCTTCGGCACCGTCCAGAAGTCCGACGCCGTCTCCCTCATCGAGTCCGGCATGGGCGGCACCCTGGGCCATGTGGCGATCATCATCGGACTCGGCACCATGCTCGGCGCGGTGCTCGAAGTCTCCGGCGGCGCCGAGGTGTTGGCGTCCCGCCTCCTGAACCTCTTCGGCGAGAAGCGCGCCCCCCTCGCCATGGGCCTCACCGGCCTCATCTTCGGTATCCCGGTCTTCTTCGACGTCGGCATCTTCGTCCTCGCGCCGATCGTCTACGCGGCCGCCAAGCGCGGCGGCAAGTCGATCGTCCTCTACGCCATGCCGCTGCTCGCCGGCCTGTCGATGACCCACGCGTTCCTGCCGCCGCACCCCGGCCCCGTCGCCGCCGCCGGACTGCTCCACGTCCAGCTCGGCTGGGTCATCCTCATGGGCATCATCTGCGGCGTCCCCGCCGTGCTCGCCGCCTGGGTCTGGTCCGCGTGGATCGGCAAGCGCATCTTCGTGCCCGTCCCGCAGGACATGGTCGAGGCCGCCGACGAGGCCAAGGCCGCGCTCATCGAGGAGCAGCGCAAGGCCGGCGTGAAGCCGACCGAGAAGCCCGTCCCCCTCGGCACCGTGCTCACGATCATCGGCATCCCGCTCGTCCTGATCCTCCTGGCCACGTTCTCCTCGATCGCCTTCGACCCGTCCACGGTCCGCTCGGTCATCGAGTTCTTCGGCCACCCCTTCGTCGCCCTGACGATCGCCCTGCTCCTGGCCTACTACCTGCTCGGCATCCGCCGCGGCTGGTCCCGCAAGTCCCTGGAGACGGTGTCCACGGCGTCCCTGAAGCCGGTCGGCAACATCCTCCTGGTGGTCGGCGCGGGCGGCATCTTCGGCGCGGTCCTCAAGGGAAGCGGCGTCGCCCAGGCCCTCTCCGACACGTTCAACAACGTGGGCCTGCCCATCATCGTCCTCGCCTACCTGATCTCCCTGGTCCTGCGCGTCGCCCAGGGCTCGGCCACGGTCGCGATCGTCACGACGGCCGGCATCGTGTTGCCCCTCATCGAGTCGGGCCACTACTCCCAGCCGTTCACGGCCCTGGTCATCATGGCCATCTCGGCGGGCTCCATCTTCGCCTCGCACGTCAACGACGGCGGCTTCTGGATGGTCGCGAAGTACTTCGGCATCTCGGAGCGCGACACCCTCAAGACCTGGACCGTCCTGGAGTCGGTGCTCTCGGTGGCGGGCTTCGCGGTGGCGGCGGTGATCAGCCTCTTCGTCTAGGACGCGGGGCCGTGTGCCCTCGTCCAGGACACGGGCCGCGCACCGACTGCTGAGGCGTCGGGCCGGCGGAGCACTCCTCCGCCGGCCCGACGCCTCACTGCTCGATCCCCGCGAGCCCGGAACAGTCGTACCCCCCCGAGGGATCAGGCGCGTACACCCAGTAGAGCGCCGTGACCTGTACGCACAGCAGCAACAGGCCGAGCACCGCGCACACCATGACCGGCCACGCGCGCCCACGGCGCCGGACCACGCCCGCACACGTCACCAGCGCGGCCACACTGCAGAGCGGCCCCGCCCACGCGGTCACGTACATCCGCGCCGAGGGTCCCAGGTGCCTGCAGTGCCGGAACGTGTCCCCGTCGAAGGACACATGCGCGGCGAGCAGCGCGGCCGACACGGCGGTCAGCGCGACAGCGGCGGCAAGAAGGCCGCCGCGACGGCGGGACGGGGCGGTGAGGTTCATCGTTTCCATCACCACCAGTCAACTATCAACTATCCATTTGTTCTACGCGCTTCGCTTCGGCACCCTTGCCCCGGACTCATAGCCACACAGGGGCGGACACACAGGGGGCGCGCGGTGACGACCGGCAGACGTGAGACGACGGTGGACGGGCCTGCCCGACCGGACGATTCCCCGAGCCTGTGGCGCACCCCCGCCTTCCGCTCCCTGTTCGGCGCGAGCGTGCTGAGTCAGATCGGCACGAACGTCAGCTACGTCGCCGTACCGCTCCTCGCCGTCACCGAACTCCACGCGAGCCCCGCCCAGATCGGCGCCCTCGCCACCCTCAGCACCGTCGCGTTCCTGCTGATCGGCCTCCCCGCCGGCGCCTGGGTCGACCGCATGCGCCGGCGCCGCGTCCTGATCGTCTCGGACCTCGTACGCGGCCTGCTCTTCGCCTCGGTCCCGCTCGCCTGGTGGCTCGACGCCCTCACCCTCGGGCAGCTCTACGCGGTCGTCCTGCTCAACGGCTGCGCCACCGTCTTCTTCGACGTCGGCTCGCACAGCGTGGTGCCCCAACTGGTCGGCAAGGACCACCTCGTCCAGGCCAACGCCGCCTTCGTCACCCTCGAAGGCCTCACCGGAATCGGCGGGCGCAGCGCCGGCGGCGGCCTCGTCCAACTCCTCACCGCACCACTCGCTCTGGCGACCGCGGCGGCGAGCTATCTGGCCTCGGCCCTGGGCCTGACCTCGATCGGCCGCGGCCCCGCGCCGTCCACGCTTTCCGTACGCGTGCGGCTGCACACCCAGATCGCCCAGGGCCTGCGCCACGTCGTCGGCAACAGCGAGCTGCGCGCCCTCGCCCTCAACGGCTCACTGATCAACTTCGGCTCCACGGTCATCAACACGATGCTGCCCCTCCTCTTCGTGCGCCAACTCGGCCTCCCGGCAGGCGCCCTCGGCCTCTTCTGGGCGGCCGGCGGCGCCGGAGTCCTCCTCGGCGCCCGCTGCGCCCGCCCGGTCGCCGCCCGCCTCGGCCTCGGCCGGACCCTCGGCTCGGCGGGTCTGTGGCTGGCACCGGCGGGCCTGCTCGTCCCGCTCGTCGACCGGGGTCCGTGGCTGCTCGTGGCGGGCGCGGGCTGGTTCGTCTCGGCCGTGCGGACAGGCATGACCAACGTCCTCGGCGTGAGTCTGCGCCAGCGCATGACCGAGGACAGCCTGCTCGGCCGCATGAACGCCACTTTCCGCTTCATGTTCATGGGGGCGCTCGCGATCGGCTCGGCCCTCTCCGGGGTCCTCACGGAACTGACGTCGCTCCGCACGACACTCTGGGTGGGCGGCGCGTGTCTCGCCCTGGCCTTCCTGCCGGTCCACTTCTCCCCGGTACGGCGGCGCACGGATCTTCCGCAGGGCTGAGGGTCCCGCCCCACAGGCTCGTCCGCCATACTTCGCTCCGTGGAGCAGCGCATAGACACTCAGAAGGTCACGCCCGTAGACGCCGCCGGAGCCGACCCGGCCTCCGTCCCCGGCCTCACGCCCCCGCGCCAGTCCCCGGAGACGGAGGAGAAGGCTCTGTCCCTGGAGAAGACGGATCCGGCGGGGGAGCTGGACACGGAGCCGGACACGGAGCTGGACGCGGAACCGGAGCCCGCCGAGGACGCGGCCGCCGCCCCGGCCGACGCCCCGTCCGCCGACACGGACGGCCCGGACTTCACCGCCTCCGACCGCCGCGGCTCGATCACCGCGGACGCGACCGGCGTACGCCTCCGACTCGACGACCAAGAGGCCGAGTTCCACTGGGACGAGATCGGCGCGGTCGAGGTCGGCACCTCCCGGCGCCGCCTCACCGTCACGGTCCACACCCCGGACAGCCGCTGGTACCCGAACGACGTGGAGGCCCCGAACAAGGCGCGGGCCCAGGAGTGGGCGGACGAGCTCGACAAGGTCCTGGACGCGTACTTCGAGGACTGACCGGCACAACTTCCGGCAAGCCCTCTTGCCCCCTGCCGCGCTTTACGCTTCCTTGACGGTATGGCGGACACCACGGGCAACACAGGAACCGGAACCGACACCGCGCCTCCCAACACGCAACCCCGCAAGTCGAGTTGGAAGTACATCGGCCCGGGCATCGTCGTCGCCGCGACGGGCGTCGGCGCCGGCGACCTGGTGGCCACCCTGATCGCGGGCAGCAACTTCGGCTACACCCTGCTGTGGGCGGCGGTGATCGGCTGCCTGGTCAAGATCAGCCTGGCGGAGGCGGCGGGCCGCTGGCACCTGTCGACGGGCCGCACCCTGTTCGACGGCTGGGCGAGCCTCGGCCGCTGGACGACGTACTTCTTCGTGGTCTACGTCGTCGTCTGGGGCTTCGTGTACGGCGCGGCGGCGATGTCGTCGAGCGCGCTCCCGCTCCAGGCACTGTTCCCCGACCTGTTCCCCGCCGCGTGGTCGATCAAGCCGTGGGCGATCATCTGCGGGCTGGTCGGCCTGGTCTTCGTCTGGTTCAACAAGTACGCGGTGTTCGAGAAGGTCATGACGGTCCTGGTGGGCGTCATGTTCGTCGTGACGGTCTACCTGGCGATCCGGGTGACACCGCACCTCGGAGACGCGTTCGCCGGCCTGCTCCCGGTCCTGCCAGACGAGAAGGACTCGATCCTCAACACGCTGGGCCTGATCGGCGGCGTCGGCGGCACCATCACGCTGGCGGCGTACGGCTATTGGGTCAACGCGAAGGGCTGGACGAACGCGGGCTGGATGAAGGTCATGCGCCTGGACAACCGGGTCGCGTACATCACGACGGGCATCTTCGTCGTGGCGATGCTGTTCGTCGGCGCGGAACTCCTGCACGCCTCGCACACGTCGATCGCGGCGGGCGACAAGGGCCTGATCGACCTGACGGCAATCCTGCAGACCCAGTACGGCACCGCGACGGCCAAGCTCTTCCTCATCGGCTTCTTCGCCACGTCGTTCACGTCCCTCATCGGCGTGTGGCACGGGGTGAGCCTGATGTTCGCGGACTTCGTGGAGCGCTACCGCCGCACACGCGTCCGCGCGGAGCGGGTGTCGGTGACGGGGGAGGACGTGGCGACGGGTGCACGCGAGAAGGGCTGGCCGTTCCGCGCCTACCTGCTCTGGCTCACCTTCCCCCCGATCGTCCTCCTCTTCCAGGGCCAGCCATTCCGCCTGATCATCCTCTACGGAGTACTGGGCGCGGCCTTCATGCCCTTCCTGGCCCTGACCCTGATCTGGCTCCTCAACTCCTCCCGCACGCCCCGAGAGTGGCGCAACAGCTGGCTGAGCAACGGAATGCTGACGGTGGCGGGCCTGCTCTTCGTGGTCCTGTGCGCCCAGCAAGTCCGGGACCAGCCTTGGTCGGAGTTCTTCTGACCGGCGTTCGTCGCCGCTTGCGCCCTCCGGGCACGGGCTAGGCTCCCGCGTCATGCCGAACATACGTGCATCGCAGCGTGACGCCGACCGGTTGTGGGGGGCCTTCGGGGTTGCTCTCGGGGCCACGTTCGTCCTGTGGATGGTGTCCTGGCTCGTCACCGGGATCTCCGAGCAGGACGAGCGATGCGCCCAGGGAATGGTCGGCCCGGGTGGCAATTTCCGCCTGGAGGAGAGCAGCTTCCCGCCCAATGTGAGCTGCGTGTACGAGGACGGCACGACCCTCTCCAGCGCGGGCGCCCTCGTCTGGATCTTCTGGGCGGCGGTCGTGGTCCTGACCCTCTCGGGCCTGGGCGCACTCGCCCTGGAACTCGCCGGCGTCCGCGGCGCCAGGGCGGCGTCCCGTCTGAGCAAGCTGGCGATCACCGGCGCCGCCGCACTGGCCGCGGTCTACGCTCTCGCGTTCCTCGTCACGGGCTCGCCGAAGAGCGACCCCCTCCAGACCTGCTCGGCGTTCACCACGGGCATCTACGAACGGGCACAGTCGGTCCACCGCACACCGTTCCCCGCGCAGACGACGTGCGTCTACGCGGACGGCACGACGTATGACCTGGTCCCGGGCTGGATGGGGACCCTGGAATGGACACTGCTGGCAGCGACGTTCGTGTGCGCGGCGGGGGCGGTACGGGCGGGCAAGTATGCGGATGGGGACGCGGGACCGGGCGCCACTCCGCGAGTGACGGAGCCGGATCAGAGCAGGTGATCGGCCTCGCCGGCCTTGATGCCGGATGAGCGCGCGGAGCGCTTCGCGGGAGTCGATGAGGCGGGTGCCTTCGTCGCCGGAGACGGTGATGCAGGCGCCCCGTCGGCACGGTGACGCCTCCTAGGGGTGATTGGAGGATTTGGGCCAGTGGGGCGCCTTGACAGCGGGGGAGGGGTGGCCCAAATCATCCGATCCTGCGCCGCTCATTGCGTCAGAGGAGGTGGTCCGCCTTGCCGGCCTTGATGTCCAGGATCATCGTGCGGAGCGCTTCGCGGGAGTCGGTGAGATACGTTTCTTCGTCGCCGGCGACGGTGATGTAGGCGTTGCCGTCGGGGTCGGTTCCTAGGCGGAAGCAGTTGGCGCCCTCGCCGCAGAAGGGGTCTTCCCAGGTGATCGTCGGCACGGTGGCTTCTCCTAGACGAGGTCGTCGGCGAGCGTTCGGATGAGATCACGGGACGCCTCGGGCGGCAAGGCCACCGCCTCCAGCGCGCGGAACTGAGCCCGGTACTTGTGCAACTGCATCGAGGAGTCGATGAATTCCGGCCCGTGGGTGGCATCGAGTTCCACGGTGTCGAGGTCGGCCACCGGCCCCTCGGCGTATACGACCGACTGCCCCGCTCCGGGGAACCCGCCGGCCTTGAACGGCACTACCCGTACGGACACTTCGGGGCGTTCACCCACGCTCAGGACGTGCTCCAGCTGAAGCCTGGCGACGCCGGGGCCTCCGAACTGCATGCGGAGCGCTGCTTCATGCATGGTGAGTTCGAGCCGGGGCGGGTCGGCCTTGTTCAGGACTTGCTGGCGCTCCATTCGGTGAGCGACGCGTACGTCGATGTCGTGCTCGGGCAGGGGCGGAATGACGTGCTCGAAGACGGCCCGCGCGTGCTCCTCGGTCTGGATCAGCCCCGGCAGGTGAACGGTGAGGGCGATGCGGAGCTTGCGCGCGTGCCACTCCAGCTCTGCGATGTCCGAGAAACCGGAGGGGAGTTGGGGCCGGTAAGCCTCCCACCACCCTTTGACCCGCTCGCCCGCCATGTCTGCGAGTGCGTCCACGAGTCCCCGGTCCGCGCAGCCGTAGTTGGCCGCGAGTGTGCGGACGCGCTCCGGGCTGATGCCGGACCGTCCAGACTCCATGTTGGGCACGTTGGTGCGGGGGACACCGAGAAGGCCGGCGGCGAACTCGGTCGTCATCCCGGCGGCGGTCCGCATCTTGCGCAACTCCGCCCCGAGGCGCCGCTGACGTTCGGTCGGTGTGCTTCTCGGCGGCATGAGACCTCCAGTGACGGCGATGGGGACAGTCTGCCTCGGGGCTCGGATGGGTGAATGCCTCTATCGCTCGTAGTACATGTACTCCACTCGCGCTACAGTCGGTAACGCACAAGCTACACACGGCAGTTGGCAGTGCATCGCGCGAGCCTGCCCGCACGTTTCCTCCCTGGAAGGGTCGGGTTCGCGTCAGGGAGACGAGCCACCGACTGTTGCCCACTCCACCCCACAAGGGAGTTCGCCATGCCGGTCACCCTCTCCGCCTGCCCCGCGCACGCGGACCGCAGGGCCCCCACGCCCGAGAACCTCACGTACAGCCTCACCCTTCCCTCCACGCTCAGCTCGCCCGCGATGGCCCGCGCAGCGACCCGCACGCTCCTCGCGGCGCACGGATTGCGCGACATCCTGGACGCGGCGCTCCAGGCGGTCGCCGAACTGACGGCAACCGCCTGCCAATTCACCGGCTCACCCGAGATCTACGTATCGCTGCGTTACCGCGAGGACGCGCTGCGCCTGATCACGTACGACAGCCACCCGCGCCACGCGAACGCCCGGGTCGCCGCGGCCTGCGAGGCCCGGCGCCGGGCGGCGCTGCGTCTGCTGGCCTGCGTCACCCGCACGTGCGGAGGCGACTGGGGCTACGGCCCGGCCCGCGAGCCGGGAGGCGGTACGCGCATGTGGGCGACGCTGCCACGTACGAGCACGGCGTCGGCGTACGGCGGGCCGCGTGCGGTCAGTCCGCGATGAACATCTGGGCGGCGTGCCAGGAGAGGACTCCCTGTACGCCGTGGGTGGTGATGGTCAGGTCCATGCGCCCGTCCCACCGTTGCTCGCCGATGTGACTGCCCTGAAGATGATTGAGGACGACGGTCTCGATCTTCCTGGTGGGCGTGCAGTACATGTCCCGGCGCATGGCCTTCGCGCCGACGGCGTGGACGGTGAATTTGCCCGAACCGGCGCAGGCGAAGGTCAGTGAATACGTACGGCCCTCGAGCATCGTGGCTTTCTCGGGGGACTGGTCGAGATCGCGGATACGGATGGTGGCGTGGCCGCCGTTGCGCAGGCCGAGCTGGTGAGCGCCGGCGACTCCGTTGCCGTTGCGCTGGTTGAAGGTGGCGGTCCCGCCCTCACGTGTGACGGCGGCGTGGGCGGCCGCGGCCCACAACTTGAAGGCGGCCGGCGACGCGGCCTGCGCCTCCCGGGCGCCGTCTGGCCCGAGAACACCCCACAGCCCGGCCCCGACAACGACGGCACCCAACGCGACCCCGCCGACAACCTTCTTCACAACCAACCCCCACCCCTCGCGCGCCTGCACGGAGCGCAGGCGTGACGCGATTCTGCCAGGGGCGACGCGCCGGACTGAGACCCGGTGATCAGTCGGTGACGGGAACCCAGACTTCGCCACGGATGCGTGCGGTGCGCCTGGCCAGGGCGTCGAGGTCGCACTATGCCGGGGCGGCGCCGAAGCTGTCGGGGCTGTCGTCGATGACCGTGCCCTGGGTGTAGCGGTCGGACCAGGAGCAGACGGCCATGGTCAACTCCTGGTCGCCCTGGGCTTTCGTCAGCACTTTGCAGGCCATGTTGTCGCCGTAAGAGCTCTGGTCGGTCATATCGCGCCGCGAGATGGCGACGGTCGTTGAGTCGTTCTTCCCCATCCCGTCGAGCAGGCCCAACTTGGGATAGAGGGGGTTCTGTTGCTCCGAGAAGGAGCCGGTGTAAAACAGCTGCCCCGGGCCGGATTCCGCGCCGTACACCCCGGTCTTCGCCTGGAGGGACTGTGCGTAGGCGTCGCCGCCGTTCGCCGAGTTCTCGTAACGGCCGCTCACGTCCTGCCCGAGCCGTAACGCGCCGCTGTCGATGGTCTCGGGCAGGGGTAGTCGGTACCGCTGGGCGGACGGATCGGGTGTTGTGGCACGGCCTCCCTGCACTGCGCGGATGCCGCCCAGCAGGATTGCGGCGCCGACAATGCAGCCCGCGACGATGGTATTGGTCTTCCCGGCCCCGACCTTTTTCGGAGGCGGAGGCCCCCACCCGCCCACGGGCGGGCCACCGTATGGCCCTTGCGGAGGCATGCGCTGGTGAGGAACCCTTGAGGCGGCGCCCCGTGCGGGGGCCACTGCGTACCGGGCTGTGGGGACGCCGGTACGGGCGGAGCCCCGTACCGCGGCGCGCCGTATCCAGGTGGGGGTGGCTGGTGGGGCGTAGTCATTCGAAGCCCCTGCGGTTGAGAAGGGGGCTTGCCGGATTGGGGCATGAACGTATCGTTTGAATCGGTCATGGTGGCGACAGGTAATTCCCGGTGAAGCAATGCGTCACTGAGGCAGGCTGCTGAGCCAGGCCCGGTAGTAGGCTTCCTGCTCATTTACCGTGCCGACCTGTGATAGTTCAGCAGGGGCGAATGTTTCAACAACCGCGGCTAGATCGGTGACTTGTTCCCCCATCGTTCTGATGATTACTTGACGCCCTCCCCCCATCTGAATCCCCATTCCGGATGGGTAACAGTCGCTTCTGCAGCCGTTGATGCAAATGCGCACGCCGAGCGGCTCGCAGGCGCCCCTGATCTCCAGGAGGCACTCCCAGAGATTTGACTGGCAGGACTCGTACGTAGGGCCGTCTGGGCGAGAAATGCTAACCCGCGCATCATTCGGCCCCAGCGTCCACTCCAGGAGCGAATCGATAAATTCTTCCCCTTGCGACTCTGGGTCGTAGATTCGAATAGATTTTTTAGTTTTCACGAACATATACCAACAATTCTTCGTCTAGTTCCCAGAATTCGTCGAGCTTCCATGCTCTAGTCACTCGGTCGAATGGAATCTTGCCCTTGAATGCTATCTCCCTTTCGAACGGGGTGGGATTGAGGGGGCCGAGTTCGTTGTTTACGTGTATCCCGCCTGGGGGTGACTCTATCTCGTACATGTAGCTTCCAGGTCTACTGAACTTCAGTGCTGCGTCCGCGGATCGAGATGTAGAAATGAAGTCGCTTGCCGTGTGGTTAACGACGTGGTCGTACAAGGAGACATTGCTTCCTGGCGCGACAGAAATGAACCCCCCACTCTTTCTGATCTCGTCGGGTGATCTCCCGTCTCCTCTGTAGAGAGTCTCACCTTTCCGTGCGCATGCATCAGGAGATAGTCCAAGTCGATCGGTCCCGGAAAGCGGATTTCCGACGTAGGTGGAAGGGTTGGGTGCAGGAGTCAGCCCCAGAGGATCAGCGCTGAGATACCGAGCCGTCTCCGGGTCATAATGTCGAAAATAGTTGTAATGCAGCCCCGTTTCCGGGTCGAAATACTGGCCCGGGAAGCGCAGTGGCGTATACGCCGTGCTGTCTGCGGCCCACGCTGTGGTGCCCCACAGCGTGCTCCGTGTGCGCCATGCGATCTCGCCCTGTTCGTCGACCAGTTCACTCGGCGTGCCGACCAGGTCCGTGACGATCGCGAAGAAGCGGGAGTCGATCTCGTCCTGGGAGGCGTCGGCGGCAGGAATGATCCGTTCTGTCTGGGCTATGGGGCGTAGCCCCTCGTGGTCCCAGGTGAGCGTCACCGGGTCCGGCAACTCCCGTGACCACGTCGTCTGTTCGCAGAGCGTCGTGCCATCCCAGGTGAAGTCGACCCGTTCGACGACCGTCTCGCCGTCGTCACCCAGACGGAGTTTCGCCGTGCGGCGGCCAAGTGGGTCGTATGTGTAGCGCCAGCGGGTGCCGTCCGGGGTGACCGTCGATGTCAGGCGGTCCTCCGCGTCCCATTCGTAGCGCCATGTGTCCGGCTTGCGGGAGAGACGCCTCTTCTGGCGGAGCGTGACGCGGCCCAGAGCGTCGTGTTCGTAGCGGACGCTGCCGGCGCTGGTGATGCGGGTGCCGGTGTAGATCCGGGGTCCCGTCGCCTCGTGGCCGGGGTGGTCGGTCGGCCAGGACGCCGTTGTCTGGTTACCGGCGTCGTCGTAGGCGTACGTCTCTGTCCAGTTCGCGGCGTGGACGGCCGTGACGCGGCCCGCCGCGTCGACGTCGAAGGTGCGGGGGCCGGAGAGCCGGTCGTCGATGCCGATGAGATTGCCGTCGGCCCGGTATGCGTACGCGCGGTGTTGGATTTGGATCGGGCGCACGTCGGCCGTGGAGGTGACTGACTGGGTGGCCAGGCGGCCCATTGCGTCGAAGGCGTTCGCCAGGGTGATGTTCTCGCCGACCTGGCGCGCGAGTTCCCGGCCCACCGCGTCGTATGTGAAGTCGATGTTCCGACCGGAAGCCGTCAGCTGGGTACGGCGTCCTGTCGCGTCGTACGTCCATGTGCTCGTGGCGCCTGTGGGCGTCGTGCGGCCGTTGCGGCGTCCCAACTCATCGTACGAGTACGCCAGTACGCGCCCGTTCACCGTTTCCGAACGCAGGCGGCCGAAGCGGTCCCGCAGGAGAGTGAGCGCCGATCCGTCCGGCCCCGTGGCCTCCGCCAGCTGGTCCGTCAAGTCATAGGCGAACGTGCTGATCCGGCCGTCCGCGTCCTTGAGTGTCGTCTGGCCGAGTGCGTTGCGCTCGAAAGATGTCGTCTGGCCGAGGGCGTTCGTCCGGGACAACAGTCGGCCCGCGACGTCATGGGTGTACGTCAGGGTCCGGTCGTCGAAGTCCGTCTCCGAGACGAGGCGGCCGGCCGGGTCGTACTCGTACGTCCAGGTCAGGCCCTGGGGGTTGGAGACCTGGGTGAGCCGGAGCTCCGCGTCGTGGTCGAAGCTGTAGCGCACGCCGTCCGGGCCCGTCCGCGCCGCGAGCAGGTCGAAGTGGGTGTACTCGAAGCGGGAGACGGCGCCCATGGCGTCGGTGTGCGTGGTGCAGTTGCCTTCACCGTCGTACGTCCAGGATTCGCTTGTGCCGTCGGGCGCTGCGCGACGTACGAGGTGTCCCTCGATCGCCCACTCCAGGCGGGTCACGGCTCCCGCCGCGTCCGTGATCGTCACCGGTCTGCCGAAGGCGTCACGCTCGTAGCGTGTCACCGCGCCGAGTGCGTCTGTGACCTCCAAGGGGAGCCCGGACCGGTCGCACCGGACCGTCGTCGTGTTGCCGAGAGGGTCCGTGACGGCGGTGAGGCGACCGGTCTCGTCGTACGCGAAGTGGGTGGTCAGCCCGGCCGGGCCGGTGACCGACGTTCGGTTGCCGCGCGCGTCGTAACTCTGGCGAAGGACCGTTCCGTCCGGGGCCATCACCCGTGTCGGCAGGCCCAGTTCGTTGAATTCGGCGCTGGACTCGCGGCCGTCGGGGCGGGTGACCGACCGCAGGTGTCCTGACTCGTCGTAACGGAACGCCGTGGTGTGGCCGAGCGGGTCGGTCCGTGAGAGGAGGCGGTTGAACCGGTCGCGTTCGTAGCGTGTGACCGCGCCGAGTGGGTCGATGTCCGCGACGACCTGCCAGGCCTCATTGACCAGGAACCGGCGGACGTGGCCCTCGCCGGTCGTCGTGGTCGTTGTGCGCAGACCCGTCGCCGGGTCCGGTTCGCCGTACGTGATCCGCAGGCTCATGTGGCCCTCGGATCCACCCTCGGCCATGCATCTGTCCTGGTCGTCGTACTCGTACGTGTAGGCGCGGTCGTTGGTGTCCGTCCAAGAGGTGATCCGCCCTCGTGCGTCGTACGTGAAGCGCAGGGGAAGGCCGGAGGAGTTGATGACTTCGGTCAAGTCGCCGTCGGAGGAATAGGCGTAGCGGATCAGCTCCTGGTCCGAACCGTCCTCGGCCGCCCCGGCGAGGCGCAGGGACGTGACCCGGTCGGCCTCCGTCGTCACCTTCACGTGGTAGCCACCGCTGTGGAGGATCCCGCGAGGTGCTCCCTGATCGTCGTACTCGAAGATCAGCCAGTTGCCGTTGCGGTCGTCGATCTGTTCCAGGACGGCCAGGCTGTCGCTGCGGTCGGAGAAGTGCCACACACGTCCCGTCTCCGGGTCGGTGACCGTGTACCCCTCGTCCACCCGGTCCAGTGGCCGGCGCGGGCCGTGGGTCGGGAGCGTTGGCAGGCCCGGTGCGGGGTGGGGATAGGGAAGCAGCAGACCGTCCTCGGTGACGAGGACGACGCCCTCCGAGTCGATCTCCAGACGCTGGTCGACTGTCGAGGACCAGGAGGGGCCGAACCATCGCCCCAGCCGGTAGCCGGATTCCGCACGACGGGTGAAGACCAGAGGCAAACTGCCCGGCAGCGACAGATCGGTCTGGGGCAGGAACATCTTCCCGGTGGCGAGGTCGACCGGGTCCGTGCCGTCGTGCTTCACCGAGTCCGCCGAGCGTGAGCCCTTGGCGGCGTCGTCGCCAACCGCATGCCGCGCCGAACGCCGCGCCCCTGCCTCGGCGGCCTCCTTCATTCCGTGCTCGACCCCAGCCCGGAGCCCGCTCTTGGCGAGCCCGAGCCCCTTGCTGCCGAGCGCCTCGGGCGCCATCCGGCCGAAGAACTCGGAAGGGTCCTTCTTGAGGCTCTGGTACGCGTCCTTCGCCGCACGGTCGGGATGCGTGGCGGTGGACAGCAGGCCGGCCAGGGTGAGGTTGATGTTCTGCTTGTACGCGGCCGGGTGCGTGATGTTGTACGGGTCCTCCGGGTTGAGGCCGCGTACGAAATTGAGCAGGCCCGCGCTCCCCTTGAGCACGCCGCCCACGACGTGGGTGAGTTCCGTACTGGTGGCCTGGACACCGTCCGTGACCTCGGACTTGAGGCGATCGAGCGGCGGTGGCTCGGCCGGTGCGTGGGCCAGGGCCGCCTTGACCGCGTGTGTCGCGGTCGCGCCTGCCTCGTTGCGCTGGCGGCGTGCCTCCCCGAGCTTCTCCCGCGCGTGCTTGATGTCGGCCGCGCCGGGGTCCTTGAACGGTTCGGGGCGCGGGCCGGGGTCGTTGTCGGCCTTCAGCGCGTTGTTGTAGGCGTCGACCCGCTTGTTGTACGCCTCCACCGCTTTGTCGGAGGCAGCCATGCCCTTCTTGTACAGGTCGATGGCGTCCTGCGCCTGACTCTGGGCCCACTTCACCGTGTCCGCGTAGCTGTCCAGGGCCTTGCCCGCCTTGTCGCAGGCGTCCGCCGCGTGCAGCCACTTGGAAGGGTGCATGGCGAACTTCTTACGGAAGGCGTCGGCCGCCCGGCCCTTCCAGTGAGAGGAGTCCAGGGTCCGCATCCCGCCGCTGACCTTGTCGAAGGCCTTGTGGAAGTCCTTCAGGTGGCTCGCGCTCGCGCGGATGTCCCCGGGGTCGCCGTGGACGAGTTCGTCGGCCTGCTCGGTCTCGCCGAGCTGCTGTTCGTCGACCGTGGCGCCAAGATCGGAGGCGACGGAGTCGCCGAGATCCTCGACCTTGTCGGCGGCCCAGTCGGCGCCTACGTACTCGAGGCCGTCCCCGAGCTTGTGGGCACCCCACTCGACACCTTCACCGAGGGCCTTCTTACCGCTGTCCCAGCCGTCTTCCAGGGCGCCCAGGCCCTTGTCGGCCCAGTCACCGATTCCCATCAGCCGGCGCTCCCGCCATGTTCGGGTGCCGCTTCGGCGCGTTCCTCCGGAGAGGGTCCGAACTCGCGGTCGAGCCAGGCCTCGTACTCCTCAGGGCTCATCCCGCCGGCCTGCTGGGGGCTCCATCCCGTCACGTTCGAGGTGGCCGCGTCACGGGCGGCGTCTTTCCAGCCCTGCCTGATGATCTCGTCGGCTTCGTCGGAGGACTTCTTGCTGTAGTCGGGGTCGGCAAGCGCGTTGTGCTTGACCAGGTCGCCGTAGCTCATCTTCGCGACGTCTTCCTCGCCTGCGTACGGGTTGCCGATCACGGAGTTCACACCGACCTTCAGCGCGCCGTCGACGTACTGGTCCGTCTCGTAGAGCGTCCCGGCCGCGAGACCGATGCCCTCGGCGAACGTGTTGCCCTCGTTGACGAGAGTGCGCACACCCCACTCCCAGCGCTCACAGAACGACTCGAAGGCCGAGGTGAGATCGCTGTGGCCCAGCTTCATCCCCGACAGAGAGATCCCGTCGAATCCCCTCCCGGCACTGGCGGTGCCGACCATGCCGATCTCCTTCAGCTCGGCCAGCACGAGCGTTATGCCCTCGGCAATCTTGCCAAGACCGCCGGCCTGGAGATCCTTCGCGTCTTCACTCATTTCCCGTTGCCCTCCCTGTACGCTCCCGCGTCCACTGCCACCGCGTCCGGTACGACCCCGGAGACGGGTGGCAGCAGCAGCTCATCGCCGGGACTCGCGACGTCCACGGCCATTCCGCAGGGCACGCCGAGCGCAGGTGCCACGGCGTCCAGCAGCCGTGCCCCCAGAACTCGCTCGTACTGCCACGCGCGGTCGCCTGCACTCCGCTCAGCGGCGAACCGTGCCAAGGCCGCCTCGTCCGAGAAGGCGTAGATCCACCGGACGCCGCCGAAGTCTCCGGTGAGAGGGAATCCGTCGCCGCTCAGTGGGAGGAGGACGGCTGTGCGCCGGAACTCGCCCAGGAGAGCCGCAAATTCGCGGCGAACGTGGGTGGCCGTCGTGGGCGGCGTGGTGGCGACCGAATCAGTCAGCGGCTCAACCAATTTCGCGTAATCCCGAAGGCGTGACCTGGGTATGTTCCCGGTCGTTCCGTCTCCCCCGTCTTCAGCCATGCCAGGCATCGTCACATCCATGTGTTGACGAGTGCAATGTCAACTCAATGTTCCGAAAGGCGCAGGGTTGTGCCGGGCGCACTCCTCCGGCACCGCGCCCCAAACGCACAGCAGCGCCGCCGGGGGAGCGGCGGCGCTGCGGATCTGAGGGGGGAAGCGGGGCGTTCGGGCGAGGCGGGGGCGGTCAGAGGCCGTGTACGTGTGGGCCCACCGTCGAGGACCAGCCGTTGCCCGTCGACGCGTCCCAGTTCGTCGACCACGTCATCGCGCCGCGCAGGCCGGGGTACGTCTTCGACGGCTTGAAGGAGCCGCAGTTCGTGCCCTGTGTCAGGCAGTCCAGGGCCGCGTTGACCACGGACGGGGACACGTAGCCGCTGCCCGCCGCGCTGGTGGAGGCCGGGACTCCCAGGCCTACCTGGGAGGGGGCCAGGCCGCCCTCCAGCTGGATGCAGGCGAGTGCGGTCAGGAAGTCGACCGAGCCCTGGCTGTAGACCTTGCCGTCGCAGCCGAGCATCGAACCGCTGTTGTAGTACTGCATGTTGACGACCGTGAGGATGTCCTTAACGGACAGTGCGGTCTTGAAGTACTCGCCCGACGTCGACTGCATGTCTATCGTCTGCGGGGCCATCGTCAGCACGAAGTCCGAACCCGCCTTTGCGGCGAGGGACTTCAGGGCCTGCGACATGTACGTCGAGTTCAGGCCGTTCTCCAGGTCGATGTCGACGCCGTTGAAGCCGTATTCCTGCATCAGCGAGTAGACCGAGTTCGCGAAGTTCGTCGCGGAATTCGAGTCATTGACGGAGACGGTGCCGTTCTGGCCGCCGATCGAGATGACGACCGACTTTCCGGCGGCCTGCTTCGCCTTGATGTCCGCCTTGAACGCGTCCTCCGTGTAGCCGCCGAGGCCCGCCGAGTCGAGCGTGAAATCGACCGCGCCCGGCGTCGTCGTCGCGTCGGCGAACGCCACCGCGATGATGTCGTAGTCGCCCGGTACGTCGCTGAGCTTCTGGACCGTCGCGCCGTTGTCGAAGTTCTGCCAGTAGCCGGTGACGGCGTGGGCCGGGGGTGCCGCGTCCGTCCCGGCGGGGTCCGCGGTGGCCGTCGCCGTGCCGGTCAGGGCCAGGGCCAGAGTGGTCAGCGCCGCCGCCAGGAATGAACGCTTCCGCGCGGGTTTCGTCGTCGCACGTGCCATTGCTGCCTCCGGTTCAGATGTGGGGGGGAGGGGCAGTTGTCGGTTCCACAAACTGGTCCAGACCATTTGGGTTGTCAAGGCCTCTGGAATTACTGGTTCCTGGCCGAGCCGCGCCGACCGCCCGGGCAACCTCCCGGTGAACACCGGGAAGTTGGGTGTTGAGTGGGCAATGCGCGGATATGGTGCTGAGGCAGGAGTGCACAGAGACCGGGGGGTGTACGAGCGTGCCGACCGCGATAGCCGTGACCAGCCCTGACCTGGTCCTCGCCGCGGCCGACCGGCATACGCCGTCCGCCGCCGTGCTGCACTCCGTCGAGGACAGGGGCGGCAGGGCGGAGCCGTACGACCTCGATCGCGCGATCGTCGAGATGCACACCCTGATCGAGCACCACGGCTATGTGATCGCCCTGTGTCCGGCTTCCGTGCCGGACCTGGTCGTTCATCGGCTGCACGCTGTGCGTTCCGTGCTGGAGAGTGACCGGATCGCCATCCTGCGGCCGGATCTTCCGCCGCTCGGGCTCGCCGTACTCGTGCTCCAGCTGCGGCAGTTGACCATGTGCGACTTCAGCCCGGGAGTGCTCGCCTCAGCCGCGCGCCTCCTCGCCCACTACATCTACGCGGGCGCCGTGCTCGGCTCCGTCGCCCGGCTCGACCGCGTCCCCGTCAGCCTCACCTCGCACGCCAAGTCGTGGGTGCCGGGCGCCCAGTTCGCCGTACTCGCCACCCCGCAGCCCGAACTCGTACGGCTCACCGGACCCGAACCGCCCCGCCTGAGCGGACCCGCCTTCGGCACCCGTATGTATTACGCCGCCGGGCAGCAGCCCACCGACTGGATCACCGGCACGCTCGCGCCCGCCTGGCAGGTGCAGGGCGCCGTCGAGACCAGGCTGCCCGCAGAGTCCGGGCGCTGGTGGGCGACCGGGAAGCCCGGGAACCCGGGGAAGCTCGCCGAGTTCGCGGCCGCCATCCCCGACATCTCGGTGCTCTACCAGCTCGTCTCGTCCGTCCGGCGCGAGGCGTGCCACTGGTGCGGACTCGAACTCATCGGTGACCGCTGCGGCTTCTGCGCCGCGCCGCTCGCCGACCCGCCCGCCCCGGCCGCGAAACCGCCCGGAGGCCGCGCCCTCGCTCCCGGCCTCGCAGCGGCCACCGCCCTCGCACCGGCCGTCGGCCGCGCACCCGTCACCGGCCCGGCCCGCGCCGCCCTGCCACCCGCCGCCCGCCCATGACCTCTTGATCCGCAAAGAGATCCACAACCAGGTCCACAACCAGATCCATCACCAGATGCAGGTCAGATCCACAACGCGTCCCCCATCGAGTCCCCCGACGAGATCCCCACGAGGTAGTCCGGTCCATGAACTCACGTCAGCGTCGCGGCGTCATCCTGCTGGTCATCTCGGCCCTGTGCGCCGTCGGCGCCTTCGCCGGGGTGCTCTCGGTGATCCGTGACGTGAACTCGAAGGTGGGCCCGGAAGTCGCGGCGTACCGGCTGAAGGACGATGTCGCGCCGTACAAGGAGCTGACGGCCGACCGGTTCGAGAAGGTCGAGATGCCGGAGCGGTGGCTGTCGAAGACCGCCGTGACCAGCCTCAGCCAGATCCGCGGCAAGATCGCCGTCACGACGCTGAAGAAGGGGTCCCTGCTCCAGACCGACATGATCGTCGCCCGGCCCCAACTCAGGGACGGGCAGCAGGAGATCGCCATCATGATCGATGCCGAGACCGGGGTGGCCGGGAAGATCACGCCCGGGTCGAAGGTCAACATCTACGCCACCTTCAAGGCCGCCAACGAGAAGGCCAAGGACCAGTCCAAGGTCATCGTCGAGAACGCGGAGGTCATGGACGTCGGCAAACTCACGCCCATCGACGAACAGGGCGGCGACAACGGCCGGCGCCGGCAGGGCGAGGCCGTGCCGATCACCTTCGCCCTCGACCCCGCCGACGCGCAGCGCGTCGCGTACGCGGAGTCGTTCGCGACCCACGTCCGGCTCGCCCTCGTCGCCGCCGGCAGCGACGCGGCCGTCCCGCCGGGCGACCGCTCGTACACCCTCGACGAGGACAAGTAGTCCAGCCGCATGCAGTCCAGCCACGTCTACGCCAGCCACATGCACTCCCGTCACCTGTAGTCCAGCGACATGCAGAACAGCGACAAGCAGAACAGCGACAAGTAGACGGCAAAGCCGACAAATAGACTCAGAGAGGAGGCGAGCCGCACTGTGAGCATCCGTATTCTTCCCGCGGTGGGAGACCTGGACGCCGCCCGGTCCCTGGTCACGCTGCTCGGGCAGCTGCCCGACGCCGAGCCCGCGCCGCCCGTCGCCGACTCCACCGCCCTCCTCGACACCCTCGCCCGGCTCGCCGCCGAGTCGCTCGACGAACTGCCCGAGGTCGTCCTCGTCCACGAGCGGATCGGGCCCGTCCCCGCCCTCGAACTGATCCGGGACCTCGTCCTGCGCTTCCCGGCCGTCGGCGTGGTCCTCGCCACCGCAGACACCAGCCCCGCCCTGCTCACCGCCGCGATGGACTCGGGTGCGCGCGGCATCGTCGGGTTCCCTCTCGGGTACGACGCGCTCGCCGAGCGCGTGCAGGCCGCCGCGTCCTGGTCCGGCGGCATGCGCAGGCACCTCGGCACCGGTGGCGAGCTGGCGATCACAGCCGGCACGCCCGGCGGTCGCGTCATCACCGTCACCGGTGCGAAGGGCGGCGTCGGCACCACCGTCACCGCCGTCCAACTCGCCCTCGCCGCTCAGGCGTCGGGCCGCTCGGTCGCGCTCCTCGACCTCGACCTCCAGTCCGGTGACGTCGCGTCGTACCTGGACGTCCAGTTCCGCCGCTCGGTCGCGGACCTGGCCGCGATCCGCGACATCACCCCGCGCGTCCTCCAGGACGCCGTCTTCACCCACGAGACCGGCCTCGGCCTCCTGCTCGCGCCGTCCGACGGCGAGCGCGGCGAGGAGGTCACCGACCGCGTGGCCCGCCAGGTCGTCCAGGCGCTGCGCAGCCGCTACGACCTCGTGGTCGTCGACTGCGGTACGCAGATGGGGTCCGCGAACGCGGCGGCCGTCGAACTCGCCGACCAGGCACTCCTGTTGGTCACCCCCGACGTCGTCGCCGTACGCGCCGCGAAGCGCATGATCCGTATGTGGGACCGCCTCCAGATCCGCAAGGCCGAGGAGACCGTCACCGTCATCAACCGGCACGCGCGCGGATCCGAGATCACCGCGTCGCTGGTGGAGCGCGTGACGGGCACCCGGGTCGCGCGGGCCAGCGTGCCCGCCGGGTTCAAGGAACTCCAGGGCGCGGTCGACGCGGGCCGTATGCAGGACCTCGACAGCCGGTCGACGGTGAAGCAGGCACTGTGGGGACTCGCGGGCGAGCTGGGCCTGGTCGACGCCGCCGCGCAGGAATCCGGCCGCCGCGCCCGCCGCCGGGGCGGCGACAAGGGCGCGGTCACCCTGGAGTTCGCGGGCATGTTCCCGCTGCTGCTCGTGGTGATGGGCCTGCTGTGGCAGTGCGTCCTGTACGGATACACGTACTCGCTCGCCGGGAACGCGGCGGACGAGGCGGCCAGGGCCGCGACCTCCGCCGAGGCCGGGAGCGGCGACACGGCGGGTGCGTGTCAGACCGCGGGCGAGAAGAATCTGCCCGGCGCGTGGCAAGGCGCCGCCATCACCTGCGGACCCGACGGATCGGTGATGAAGGCGACCGTGCGGCTCGAGGTGCCGGTGTTCTTCCCCGGGATCGACGCCGGGTGGACCGTCAAGGGCGAGGCGGGCGCCGCGAGGGAGGACGACCAGGGGGTCACGCCGTGAGGCGCCGGCTCCCGGGCGCAAAGGGCCGCCTCCGGCACGGGCACCGGTACGGGTACGGGCACGGGTGGCGGGCCCGGACGGGAAGCGGCGATGCCTGGCGCCCGCGGGAGGGAAGTGACGGTGTCAGGCGCCCCCGGACGGGAAGCGACGACGCCTGGCGCCCGCAGACGGGAGGCGACGATTCCTGGCACCCGCAGAAGGGAGGCGACGGCGCTCGGCGCCCGCAGACGGGAGGCGGTGACGCCTGGCACCCGCGGAAGGGAAGCGACGGCGCCCAGCGCCCGCAGACCGGAGGCGACAGCACCTGGCACCCGCGGAAGGGAAGCGACGGCGCTCGGCGCCCGCAGACGGGAGGCGGTGACGCCTGGCACCCGCAGACCGGAGGCGACGATGCCCGGCACCTGCAGACGGGAGGCGACAGCGCCTGGCACCTGCGGAAGGGAAGCGACGGCGCCCGGCGCCCGCAGACGGGAGGCGGTGACGCCTGGCACCCGCGGAAGGGAAGCGACGGCGCCCAGCGCCTTCAGACGGGAGGCGGTGACGCCCGGCGCCCGCGCACGGAAGGCGCCCCCCGCCGCAGCCTGGGCACCGACGACCGAGGCGTCTCCATCCTCGAGTTCGCCGGGTTTCTGCCCTTCCTCCTCCTCATCGGCATGGCCGCCATCCAGCTCGGCCTCGTCGGCTACAGCGCGAACCAGGCCGGTTCCGGCGCCAGGGCCGCCGCCCGCGTGCAGTCGCAGGGCGGCGACGGCACCGGCGCCGGGCAGGCCGCGATGAGCGGCTGGCTCGACGCGGACGTCGACGCCGGAGGCGGAGGCGGCGACACGACCACCGCCACCGTCACCGTGCACGTCCCGGTCCTCGTCCCGTTCCTGGACGACCGGTGGGACGTGCGGCGCACCGCCACCATGCCGAACGACCGCGACCCGGAAGGGGGTTGAGCCGGAACATGAGCCTGCGATCAAGGGTGACGGTCCGCGAGGAGCCCGGCCCTTCCCGCGACGACGGCCTCGTCGCCGTCTACCGCGCGAAGCTCCTGGAGGAGATCGACCTCGCCGAGATGTCGTCGCTCGCGGCGGCCGACCGGCGGATCCGTCTCGAACGCGTCCTCGGCCACATCATCAGCCGCGAGGGCCCGGTCCTCTCCTCCTCCGAGCGCAGCCAGCTGGTCCGCCGCGTCGTCGACGAGGCGCTCGGGCTCGGCGTACTGGAACCCCTCCTCGCCGACGCGTCCATCACCGAGATCATGGTCAACGGCCCGGACGCGATCTTCGTGGAGCGCGCCGGGCGCGTGGAGCAGCTCCCCCTGCGCTTCGCCTCGCAGGAACAGCTCATGCAGACCATCGAGCGCATCGTCTCCACGGTGAACCGGCGCGTCGACGAGTCGAACCCGATGGTCGACGCCCGCCTGCCCACCGGCGAGCGCGTCAACGTGATCATCCCGCCGCTGTCCCTCACCGGCGCCACCCTCACGATCCGCCGCTTCCCGCGCGCCTACACCCTGCCCGAGCTGATCGGCCTCGGCTCGCTGGACGAGCAGATGCTGATGCTGCTGTCCGCGTTCGTCCGCGCCCGCTTCAACGTCATCGTGAGCGGCGGCACGGGCTCCGGGAAGACCACCCTCCTCAACGCGCTCTCCGGCCTCATCCCGCCCCACGAGCGCATCATCACCATCGAGGACTCGGCCGAACTCCAGCTCCAGCAGGACCATGTGATCCGCCTCGAATCGCGGCCCCCGAACGTCGAGGGCAAGGGCCAGATCACCATTCGCGACCTCGTCCGCAACTCCCTGCGCATGCGTCCCGACCGCATCATCGTCGGCGAGGTGCGCGGCGGTGAGACCCTCGACATGCTCCAGGCCATGTCGACCGGCCACGACGGCTCGCTCGCCACCGTCCACGCGAACGCCGCCGAGGACGCCCTCATGCGCCTGCAGACCCTCGGGTCCATGTCCGAGGTGCAGATCCCGTTCGAGGCGCTCAAGGACCAGATCAACTCGGCCGTCGACGTCCTCGTCCAGCTCACCCGGCACGCCGACGGCTCGCGCAAGGTCACCGAGATCGCCCTGCTGGTCTCGCACGGCCGCGAGCAGTTCAGGATCTCGACGGTCTCGCGCTTCGTGCCGCACCCGCTCGGCCACGACCACCGCGTGCGCGGCACCTTCGAGCATCTGCCGCTGCCGCGCCGCGTGGCCGAGCGCCTGTACGTCGCGAACGAGCCGATCCCGCCGGCGTTCGGCGTGCTGGACGGCATCGACGGACGCAACACGAGAGAGGCCATCGGATGAGGACCGAGCGACCCGCCGTCGAGGGTGGCGGATCATGAGCGACCCCGCCCTCATCGCCCTCGGCGCCACCATCCTGACCTGCGCACTCGCCGTCGCCGGCCTTCACGCGTACGCGTCCGGGCGCGCGCAGCGCCAGGCCCTCGTCGACCGGCTCGACGGGCTGTCGGGCGCCGGGCCGCACGGCGGTGCCTCCGGTCGCGTACGCCGCTTCGCCACCGTCGACCGCAGGCTGCGCCGCACCCGGCTCGGCCGCGCCATCCATCTGCGCCTGTCCGCGACGGGGCTGGACCTGACGGCGGGGGAGTTCTTCACGTACGTACTCGCCGTGGTCGTCGCCCTCTGGCTGATCGCGTCGGCCGCCCTCGCGCCCTTCTTCGGGCCGATCGCGGGGCTGGTCGGTGTGTGGAGCGCGGTGATCTTCCTCAACTGGCAGCGGCAGAAACGCATCGAGGCGTTCATCAATCAGCTCCCGGACGTGGCACGCCTCCTGGCCAACGCCACCGCCGCCGGGCTCGCCCTGCGTACGTCCCTCGCGATGGCCGCGGAGGAGCTGGAGGCGCCCGCGGGCGAGGAGCTGTCCATGGTCGCCGACCAGCTCGCGCTCGGCCGCACCATCGACGACACCCTCGGCGAGCTCGCCGCACGCCTCCCGTCCCGCGAACTCGTCGTCCTGGTCACGACCCTCGTCCTCGCCAACAAGGCGGGCGGCTCGGTCGTGTCGTCCCTGCGGAACCTCACCCAGACCCTGGAGGACCGCAAGGAGACCCGGCGCGAGATCCGCACGATGCTCTCCGAGGTCAACGCGACCGCGTTCACCGTGCCGCTCCTCGGCCTCGGCTCGTTGCTCCTGATCAACTCGTCGAACGAGGGAGCGCTGGCCAGAGTGACGGGATCGCCGGTCGGCCAGGCGCTGATCCTTCTCTCGCTCGGCCTGTACGGGATCGGGTTCTTCGTGATCCGCCGGCTCGGGAAGATCGAGGTCTGACATGGGCGTCCGTCATCCGGCCCACGCCGAGCGGGGCAGGTCATGAGTACGGGTCTGATCGGGCTGCTGCTCGCCCTCGCGATGGGCCTCGCCGTCCTCGGGATCTTCCTGGGCATCCGCATGTACCGCGCCGAGGCCAAGCTCCCCGGCGACCTGGCCATCGCCCTCGAGGTCGGCGCCACGCGTGTGTCCGTCGCCGGGTCCGCGGTCGACCGCCTGGGCATGCGCTTCGCCCCCCTCGTCCTTCGGGCCATGGGTCCCCGCCGCGTCGCCTCGAAGCGTCGCAAGATCGACATGGCGGGGAACCCGGGCGGCCTCACCATCGACCGCTACGCCGCCCGCCGCGCGGTCTACGGGATCTTCGGCGTCGTCCTCGGCCTGGTCTTCCTCACCAACGGGCAGACCCTGTTCGCCGCCCTCACCCTCGCCTTCGGCCTCCTCGCCGCGGACGGTCTGATCTGGCAGGCCACACGCGACCGCAAAGAGGTCATCGACCGCACGCTCCCCGACTTCCTCGACGTACTGGCCGTCGTCGTCAGCGCGGGCCTCGGCTTCCGGCAGGCGCTCGACCGGGTCGCCGAGAAGTACGAGGGGCCGTGGGCCGACGAGTTGCGTATTACGCTCCGGCAAATGGACATGGGCGTCAGCCGGCGCCAGGCGTTCGACGAGCTGCGGCGGCGCAACGCGTCGGAACAGGTCGCCCAGTTCGTCTCCGCGCTCCAGCAGGGCGAGGAACTCGGCTCGCCCATCGCCGAGACCCTCATCCAGATCGCCACGGACATGCGGCGCACCGACGCCCAGAACTCCCGCCGCCGGGCCGCGAAGACGATTCCCAAGGCCACGATGGTCACCCTCGTCTTCATGCTCCCCGCCACGATGATCCTGATCGCGACGGGCATGTTCCTCGGCTCCGGGTCCAACTTTGGTTCGATTCTGGGACGTTGAGGCACTGCGGTGTGAGACGTGGACTGGTTACAGTGGTGTGAGCGATTAGTTGGCAGTTGCGAATTCGGCAACCGCGACGACTCACTGACGGGGGATCACATGTCGTTCCAAGAGGAATGGGCTCAGCTCAAAGAGGACGCGTTACAGCGCAGGGCGGACGCCGGGGTCGGGGACCCGGCGATGAGCCTCGCGTCCGCCACATCACCGGCCCCGGGGCCGACCACGAGCCCCACGCCGGGGGCCACCGGCGATCCGGACCTCGGCATCAAGGCGGGCCCGATACGCAAGAAGGCCGAGGGCTTCCACGCGGTGAAGGCCCAGGCCAAGGGGCAGTCGAAGCTGGACGACTGCGAGGCCGCGGGCAAGCAGCACCCCGGCTGGGAGGCGGGCCCGGCGAGCAACACCTGCGTGGCGGCCTGGCAGCGCCAGCTGCACACGCTGGGGGACATGGTGGAGGCGGCGGTCGACGCGCTCACCCCCGCCATGAACCAGCAGTTCGCGGGGGACGGCGACGTGGGCGCCAAGGTGCGCGCCGCCGGCAAGTTCCTGGACGGTGCCTGATGGTGTCGGTGCAGGAACTCAAGGACGCCAAGCCCACCCAGTGGCAGGACGCCGCCGACGACGCGGTCCGCGCGGCGAAACAGTGCGCGGCCCTCGCCGGATACGCGCGCGACGAGATCGCCGACACCCTGAAGATGTGCTGGGTCGGCGACGGGGGCCGCGCCGCCCGCGACAAGTTCGTCAAGCACGCGGGCGAGTACGAGTCGGCGGAGATAGCCCTCAAGGAACTCGCCCGGGTCTACGACGCCCTCGCCCTCGACATCATCGACGCGCAACGCGACCTCACCGGGGCGCTGACGTACGCGAACGGCCACGGCCTGAAGGTCGACGAGAGCGGCCGCGTCAGCTACGCCAAGCCCATCATGGTGCCCGCGGGCGACACCGAACACCTCAAGCCGCTCCATCACGCGGCCGACATCATCGGCGACGCCCTCACGAAGGCGACCAAGGCCGACCTGACGGCCACCTCCCAACTCCGCGTCGTCGAGGGCATGGTGGCCCTCAAGGACCCGAAGCTGGCCCGGCAGGCACTCGACCCGGGCAGCCCGCTCGCCATCGCGCTGCGCCTGTCCGGAGGCCGCGACGGCCTGCACCCCATCAACGTCCCGCAGACGGTCCTCGACGCCGTCGACCGCGCCTCCGCCGAGACGGGCATCAGCAAGAAGCTGCTCCTCGCCACCCTCTGGCAGGAACAGCAGTGGTACCAGAACCACAACCCGTCCCTGCGCGGCCCGCTCACCGAGTTCGGCCGGTTCTTCGACTGGGGCCTGACCCTGGGACCCGTACCGGACAAGTCGCTCGGCATCACGCACATGAAGATGGAGACGGCCCGCAAGGTCATCGAGGCCAACCCCAGGAAGTTCCTCACGGCGGACGGAAAGGACCTGGGCACGCTGAGCGACACGGAACTCACGGCCGTGATCGAGGGCAATCCCGACCTCGACGTCCGCCTCAGCGCCTTCCACTACAAGACGCTCCAGGAACAGTCGTCGTACGGGACCAGGAGCGACGCCCAGCTGTTCACGCTCTACGCCGCCGACACCCCCGACGTCCGGGAGAAGAACGAGCAGTACGGCGACGAGTCGGAGCACCGCGGCGGCGCCATCAAGTCGCGGCTGCACAACTGGGAGCAGCTCAGCCCGCACCTCGACGACGCGGCGGCCTGGGAAGGGCTCACGGACGAGCAGCGCGCCACGGCGCTGCAGCAGCTGGAGTCGCAGACCCCGAAGGGCCACCATGTGTCGCTGGATCCGATCTACGGCTCAGGCGTGACGACGGGCACGGGATCGGGGGACCCGGAGCCGGGCACCCCGTCGCCGGAACCGGGCCCCGCACCGACCCCACCCGGAAATGGCTGACCGATGAAGAACAGAGCTGCCCCGGCGGCGGGCGCCTGCCTGGCACTGACCGCGCTCACCGTGCTCACGGCCTGCGGCCGCTTCGAGTCCCACCCGGAACCGTCGGGTACGGCGATCCCGTCCAGCGTGCCGGCCAAGCCGACGTACACCACGGCGAAGGCGGTCGTACGGGCGATGGGCGAGGCCGGCCTCGACTGCGAGACCGTGCGCAGCCGGGACTACGACGGCAGCTCCACGGCGGACTGCGTCGCGACGGTCGACGGGGTGAAGGTCGAGAACGAGATCTCGGTCTTCGACCCCGACGTCGTGTCGAAGACCGAGATCGGTACGTCGATCGAGTCCCGGCGGACGGGCGCGTACGCGCAGACGCTGGTCGCGGCCGGGAACTGGTACATCCGCGTCATGGACCCGCCGTCCGCCCCGGCGATCGCGAAGGCGCTGCACGCGGTGGTCCTGGACGCCAAGGGGAAGGCCGCGACCCCCGAGTACCCACTCCCGGACATCCCTTCCCACCCCGCCTACAAGAAGGTCGACGCCCTGGCGGACGACCTGGCCGCGTCGGTGGGCTGCTTCCAGCGGGAGACGACGAGCACCGGAAGCATCAAGTGCGAGACCGGAAAGCCGGGTTCGGGCTCCACCAACTGCGCCGTCCTGACTCTGCACCCGACCCACGCCCGCCGCGACGCCGCGCTGCGCGAGGCGATCAAGTACCGGGGCGTCCCCGCCGAGCTGGTCACCGCGGGGAACTGGACCGTCAACCTCTGCGACACCACCCTCGGCGCGAAGGTCGCCCGTGACCTGGGTGGGGTCGTGGTGGCGTACGACGGGCGGTGAGGGGCATGACAGGAAGCGACCAACTTCCGGTCAAGCGTGCACCGTTAATGTGCGAAACACGGCACAGAGGGTTGCAGTTCCCGTACGTTGCGTATGGTGCCCGGGAGGTTCGGGGCGGCGAAGTCGTGCGGGAACGAAGGGGAAACCGTGCTGAAGGAACGCGTACTCGGGGTGTGGGTGAAGTGGACCGTGACGGTGGGGGACCGCGTCCGGGGGAGAGAACGGGATTCCGGGGCGGGGTTCGTGGAGTATGCGGGGCTGATGATCCTGATTGCCGGGATCTTCACGTTGATCGACCAGTTGGGGTTGGACGGGCTGATCTCCGGAGCTATCGGCGACGCGGTCGATCGGGTCATCGGCGGCGGCTGACCATCGCGCAGCTCTCCGGCGATCGTGGTCAGACTCTGCCCATCTACATCTGGCTTACGGCGATCCTGCTCTTCGCCGCTTTCGCGTTCTTCGCATTCGCCCAGGCGGCGTCCGCGCGCAATGGCGCCCAATCGGCCGCGGATGCCGCCGCTTTGGCGGCTGCCCAGGACTCGAGGGACGAATTGATGACCGGATTGGGGAAGGCCATCGGCACGGGCGACGACTGGCTGGACTGGCTCGCGGGGGACAAGTTCACCGGCGACGGGGCCCGGGGCGCGGCGGACGACCTGGCTGCGGGCAACGATGCGCACGTCGTCGGGTTCGGGTCGTCCGAGGTGAACGGCTACCCGGGCTACTGGGCGAAAGTGCAGTCCAACGGCACGGTCGGCGATTCCGTCATTCCCGGTACGGAATCGAAGCACGCGACAGCCGAGGCCACCGCTGTCATCGAGCCGCGCTGCGAGGTGGCTCGGTCCGCCGATCCGGAAAAGGTCGTGGAATTCGACTGTGACGGTGGCGATTCCTTTGATTTCGACCCGGATGACTTCGAGGTGGGTGATCTGCCCGATCCCTCCGTCCTCTTCTCCGTACACCTGGCCGACTGACACATCACGAGAGGGAAGCCGCGGCAATGAATCTTCGGCGCACCATGACGACCCGCCGGGCACTGGCTGCGGTGGCTATCACTTCAGGGTTGGTCCTTACGGTGGCCGGCTGTGGCGGCAGTGATGACAACGGTGGTTCCAAGGCCGAATCCTCGTCGTCCGCACCCGCGGGAAAGGGGAGCGACGACAAGCAGGACGCGTCGCCTGCCCCGTCCACGGACAAAGTCCTGGCGGAGAGCAAGGACGGCGACGTCTCTGTCGCGATCAATTCCGCGACACGGGACCAAGGCGGGTTCGTGACTGTCTCGGGAACTGTGCGCAACGACGGATCCGGCTCATGGCTCGGAGCCGATTGGCAGAGCGACGAACGCGAACTCGCCGCCAACGGAGGTTCGTTGTCCGGCGCGAGTCTCGTGGACGAGCAGGGAAAGAAGAAGTACCTCGTCCTGCGGGATACCAACGGCCGCTGCCTCTGCACGAAATTCAGCCGGCTCAGGTCCGGGGAGAGCGCCACCTGGTTCGCCCAGTTCCCCGCGCCCCCGGAAGGCACCACAAAGGTCAGCTTTCAAGTCGGCGCGATGCCCCCCGCCCCCGTAGAAATCTCCGAGGGCGAGTAACCCCATGCCCCTCACCCGTCACCTCGCCGCCCTCACCACCGTCGCCCTGATCACCCTCGGCGGAAGCCTCAGTGGTGGCAGTGCCTACGCCGATGATCCGGAGCCGTCAGGCGCTCCTCCGGGGAGTACGACCACCTCGCCGCCGCCGGACGTCGACGCCAACAGTCCGGGGCTGAAGCTCGCCGACGGCGCCACCCTGGCGCCGGCCAAGGTGCTCGACATCAAGTCCGTCGTCGAGGACCTGTCCGGCGACGAGCGGCGCGAGGACACGAATCAGGACGTGAAGTTCGCGCTCCAGGCGGAGGTGCTGTTCCAGAAGGACAGTTCCAAGCTGAATCCGGACGCCAAGTCCCGGATTCAGGCCATCGCCGACGAGATCAAGGCGCAGAACGCCACGAACGTGCGCGTCTTCGGCTTCACGGACGACCTCGGGTCGTACGCACACGGGCTGACGCTCTCGAAGAAGCGCGCGGAGGCCGTGCACGACGAGCTGGCGGCAGCCCTCGGCTCACAGGACCAGGACGTCACGTTCGCGGTGCGCGGCTACAGCGAGGACTACCCGATCGCCGACAACAACAGCGAAGAGGGCCGCAAGAAGAACCGCCGCGTGGAGGTGTCGTTCCCGAGGGGCTCGGCCACGGACTCGGCCGGTTCGGACGGCTCGGCCGACACGGGCCAGTAGTACCCCCGGCGAGGCGCCCGCTAGTCGAGCCGGACCGGCAGTGAGTCCACCCCGTACACGATCGACAGCTTGCGGAACTCCAGGTCCCGGGGCTCGACGGCGAGCTTCAACTCTGGGAAGCGCCGGACCAGTTGGGGGAAGGCTGCGCGCAGTTCCATCTTGCCGAGTTCGGCGCCGATGCAGCGGTGGATGCCGTAGCCGAACGCGAGGTGGGAGCCGGTGACCTGGCGGGACGGGTCGAAGCGGTCCATGTCCTCGCCGAGGCGCGCGTCGCGGTCGGCGGCGCTGAGGGAGACGAGGACGATGTCTCCGCCGGATATCTGGACCCCGCCTATCTCGACGTCCTCGCGCGCGAAGCGCGGGAACGCGGTCTGGACGACGGTCAGATGGCGCAGCAACTCGTCGACGAAGGGCGCGGCGACGGCCTCCGGGTCATCCGCGTCACGCAGCGCGGTGAAGTGCTCGGGGTTCTGGAGCAGGATGAGCGTGCCGAGCGCCAGCATGCTCGCGGTGGTCTCCAGGCCGCCGGTGAGGACGCCGTCGGCGAGGCCCGTGAGCTCCTCGTCCGTGATGGAGTCGCCGTATTCGCGTACGAGCATGCCGAGGAGGCCGTCGCCGGGGTTGCGGCGCTGCTCGGCGACGATCCCGCGCAGGTAGTCGAGGGACTGCGACACGGCGCTGAACGACGCGCCCGCGCCGCCGAACACGTCGAAGCGGGCCACGGAGAACTGCTGGAAGTCGTCCCGGTCCTCATAGGGGACGCCGAGCAGTTCGCAGATCACCAGCGCGGGCACCGGCATCGCGAAGTGCTCGACGAGGTCCACGGCACCGTCGCCGTCCGCCGCCTTCGCGAGGTCGGCGAGGCGCTCCTCGACGATGGCGTGGATACGGGGCGTGAGCCGGGACAGCCGGCGCATCGTGAACTCCGGCGTCAGCATCTTCCGCAGCCGGGTGTGGTCCGGCGGGTCGGTGAAGCCGAGTCCGCCCGGGTTCTGGTCGTCGGTGACACCGGTGTTGCCGACCAGGTTCCGGAAGTCGTTGCTGAAGGCGGACCCGTGGCCCAGTACCGCCTTCGCCTCGTCGTAGCCGGTCACCAGCCAGACCGTCATGCCGGGGATGGGCAGCCTGCTGACCGGCTCCCGGTCGCGGAGTTCGCCGATCTCGGCCACGGGGTCGAGGCCCTCGCGGCGCAGCGGGAGGAGGGCCGCGTCGGGCAGCTTCGAGAGGACGGAGAGGTCGAGGCCGCCCTTCTTCCGGAGCCGGGCGAAGTAGAGGCGGGTGAGCCAGGCCGCTATCGCTGAACGGGCAGAACGAACGGAGCGGAGGGAACGATCGGACATGTGCTCGCATTTCGGCGCGGGACGGACGGTGCCGTTACCTGTGTCGGGCAGCGGTGCCCGGAGCGGATCCGCCCAGGGTACGTGGAGAACCCTCGTAGGCCGAGGCCGGGCGGACAGTGACCTCCCCCGCCCACTTGAGCGGGCAGGTTCCCTGAACCGGGCGGGAGTTCGGTCAGACCGTGCGTCGATCACGCGGCCGTCGCCCGGCAATTCGTCACCCGGACCGCGACGATCATGCCCCCGCCTCCCCGCGATCCGGCGACCGGCACTCGACGCGCACTCGACCGGTACCCGACCGTCACCCCCTCGAAGTCCCCCGGTGATCCCCCGCCGCGCCGTCGATCAGCTCCCGCAGGATGTCGACGTGGCCCGCGTGCCGGGCCGTCTCCTCCAGCATGTGGATGAGTACCCACCGCATCGACACCTTCTTGCCGTCCCACGACGTGCCGGTCTCCTCCAGCCCGACCTCGGCGATCACGGCGTCGGCCGCGGCCCGCGCCCGGCCGTAGAACGCGGTGATGCTCTCCGTGGACTCCTCGGGGTCCACCCGCAGGTCCTCGTCCGTCTCGGGGTCGAACCACAGCGGCTCCACCGGCCGTCCGAACGTCTCGCAGAACCAGCCGTACTCGACCGACGCCAGATGCTTGACCAGGCCGAGGAGGCTGTTCCCCGACGGCGACATCGGCCGCCGCACCTGCTCCTCGTCGAGCCCCTCCAGCTTCCAGAGCACGACGTCACGGTGCCGGTCCAGCGCCGCCAGCAGACTTTCCTTCTCGCCCCCGGTGTAGGGCACGTGGATTCCCATGGCGGGGAACGTAGCAGCGCCCGCCGACAACACCCCCTCCCGCGCGGGCAGTACAAAAAGCACGTGCCGCCGCGGGACGCCACTGCGAACATGGCCCCATGAGCACACCTCCCACCCACGCCGGCCGCCCCTTCGACGAGCTCGTCTCGGAGGCGGTCGCCGCCCCCGTCGAGGGCTGGGACTTCTCGTGGTTCGAGGGCCGGGCCACCGAGGAGCGGCCCTCTTGGGGGTACGCGCGTGCCATGGGCGAGCGCATGGGCCGGGCCTCGGCCGGGCTCGACCTCCAGACCGGTGGCGGCGAGGTACTCGCCTCGGCCCCGAAGCTGCCCCCGCTGATCGCCGCCACCGAGGGCTGGCCCCCCAACGTGGCCAAGGCCTCCGCGCTGCTCGCCCCGCGCGGTGTCGTGGTCGTCGCCTCGCCGGAGGACGCGCCGCTGCCGTTCGCCGACGGCACGTTCGACCTGGTGACCAGCCGCCACCCGGTGAAGGCCCCGTTCGCCGAGATCGCACGGGTGCTGGCGCCCGGCGGTACGTACTTCGCGCAGCACGTCGGCCCGAGCAGCGTCTTCGAGGTCGTCGAGTTCTTCCTCGGTCCGCAGCCGGAAGAGGTCAGGAACGGCCGTGACCCGGAGGGCGAGCGGGCCGAGGCCGAGGCGGCCGGCCTCGATGTCGTCGACCTGCGCGCGGAGCGTCTGCGCATCGAGTTCTACGACGTCGGTGCCGTCGTCCACTTCCTGCGCAAGGTGATCTGGATGGTCCCGGGCTTCACCGTGGAGGCGTACCGGCCGCGCCTCCTGGAACTCCATGAACGGCTCGCGAAGGAAGGGCCGTTCGTCGCCCACAGCACGCGCCACCTGATCGAGGCCCGCAAGCCGGTCGCCGGGTGATTCACGGCAATTGATGTACAAGCGGGACGAGTTCGCCGGCCTCTTCCGGAGGCCCGCCGTCCAACCGATTCCGCATCGTTATCGACAATGGCTCGCGACACGTGTCACCGTCGCGTAGGTTCAGACCAAGGCAATTCGCGTGAGCAAAGCTGCGCGGCGGCACCGTGCAGTGGAGGGGGCTGCGCGGTGCCGCGTGCCTTCCCCCCGTCTACGGTCACTGGACCTCCCGCGACCACGGTCGCCGGGTCGCTGATCCACCGTCTCCCGATCCACGGTCACCGGACCTACCGCGATCACGGGACCGTCCCGCGAGACGCGAGACGCGAGACGCCGTCACCGCCCCAGGATCGTGACCCGCACCCCTCGCCGCACTCCCCACCGCGCCATCGCCCCCGCCTCGGACTCCAGGACACACCGGGCGCGCAAACGGGGGAGTCCGATCCGCCCCGGCCGCATCGTCCGCACGGCGAGCACCGTGCCGCGCCGGTCCAAATACGCCACATCCGCGACGAAGCGCATCCCCATGGTGTGGACACTCGAAGACGACGTCAGCAGGAGCGCGCCGTTCACCCCGTCCCGGCCGAGGAGACCACGTCGCCGCGCCGGTCCCGACTCCGCGATTTCCAGCGGCAGTTCGGCCCCGAGTCCCGGCACGGTGAAGGTCGCCATGGGGGCGCAGCCAACCTCTGGGGCGCCTGTGACGTCAAGCGCGCGTTCGTCACCCGACTAACCCGTCAGAGGGACGCCGCGTGTGGGCCGCAAGCCGGGAAAACCATTGCGAAACCCCGCCCGAACCGGCCGGAAACAGACGTCCAGCCGTCGTCGGGCGACTTCGGAGAGTAGTTGTGGCACGCCGATGCACCCAGGATCACTTACGAAGGGTTATGGTGGAAACCCCCCCTCGGGCCGGTCCGTCTCCCCCCCCACGGACCGGCCCGTTTTTTGTCTCCGACCGGGCCGCGCGCGTGCGCCCCCCGGGTCCCGGCGCCGCGATTAGAGTCCCCGGCATGCCGAACGACTATCCGCACCAGGCGCCGCCCGCCGCTTCCGGCCCGCACGGCGGCCCGGGTCAGCACGGCGCCCCCGTCCCCTACATCCCCAGCCCCTACAACGGGCCCGGACCGCACGGGGCGAACCCGCAGTTCGCCCCCGAGCCGTCCCTGAGCATGCCGTCCTCGCTCCGCACCGCCCGGACGACCACGTACGTGATGGTCGGCCTCGCCCTCCTCGCCTCCGTGGCCGTCGGCGTGACGGAGGGGGCGCGGGGCGCCGGCGCCGCGTTCGGCGGGAACATCTTCGGCGTCGCACTGCTGGTCCTCGCCTGCTTCTACGGCAGGGCGGGGCGTGGGCTGCGCGTCGCGTCGATCGTCATCGCGAGCGTGCAGATCCTGCTCGGCCTGAGCGCCACGATGCGCGGCAACATCGGCGGGCCCATCGCGCTGGTGGGGGCGGTCGTCATGGTCGTCCTGCTCAGCCAGGCGAGCGCGGGCGCGTGGTTCCGCAGGCCGCGAACCCCCGGCGCCTAGGGAGTGTCCTGGCGCGAGGGCCGCGGCCCGCGGAACGGAACGGGAGGGGTCAGCTCCGCCCGGCCCAGATGTTCGTGCCCGGGGTCGACACCGCGAACGAGTCGATTTCGGACAGCTCTTCGTCCGTGAGCTTCGGGCCCGCCAGCGCCGCCACGTTCTCCTCGAGCTGCCGGACGCTGGAGGCGCCGATCAGGGCCGACGTCATCCGCTCGTCCCGCAGCACCCAGTTGAGCGCGAGCTGCGCGAGGGACTGGCCGCGGCGCTGCGCGATGTCGTTCAGACCGTTCAGCCGGCGGATGACCTCGGAGTCGCCCGCGAGGCCCGGGTCGAGGGACTTGCCCTGCGTGGCGCGCGACCCCTCAGGGATGCCCTTCAGGTACTTGTCCGTGAGCAGGCCCTGCGCGAGCGGCACGAAGGAGATGCAGCCCATGCCGGCCGTCTCCAGCGTGTCGAGCAGGCCGTCGTCCTCGGTCCAGCGGTTGATCATCGAGTACGAGGGCTGGTGGATGAGCGCCGGGACACCCATCTCCTTCAGCAGACGCGCCGCCTCGGCGGTCTGCTCGCTGTTGTACGAGGACACACCCACGTACAGCGCCTTGCCCTGCTGCACGGCGGACGCGAGCGCGCCCATCGTCTCCTCGAGCGGGGTGTCCGGGTCGAAGCGGTGGGAGTAGAAGATGTCGACGTAGTCGAGGCCCATCCGGGACAGGGACGCGTCGAGGGACGACAGCAGGTACTTGCGGCTGCCCCACTCCCCGTACGGGCCCGGGTGCATGAGATAGCCCGCCTTGGTTGAAATGACCAGCTCGTCCCGGTACGGGGCGAAGTCCTGGGCGAACATCTTGCCGAAGTTCAGCTCGGCGGAGCCGGCGGGCGGCCCGTAGTTGTTCGCCAGGTCGAAGTGGGTGACACCGATGTCAAAAGCGCGGCGGAGGATCTCCCGCTGCGAGTCCAGGGTGCGGTCGTCACCGAAGTTGTGCCACAGGCCGAGCGAGATCGCGGGCAGCTTGAGACCGCTGCGACCGGTGCGCCGGTACTCCATCGAGTCGTAGCGGTCCGCGGCGGCGCGGTAGGAAGAGGTGTCGTTCATGGGTACGAAGCTACGTCAGAGCACCGACAGCCCACAGCATCGGAGCACAGACACCCCACAGTGAGGACGACGCCTCACAGCGGTAGGCTTTCGCCCTCGGGGACTGCCGTCTGCACGGAGGGGCTGAAAGACAGTGAACCTGCGCGACCTGGTGTACGGACTTTACGCACGCCGGGTGGAAGGCCGTCTCGACCACGATCAGGTGCCCAAACACATCGGGGTCATCCTCGACGGGAACAGGCGCTGGGCGAAGGCCTCCGGTGGCACTGCGGCGCAGGGTCACCAGGCCGGCGCGTACAAGATCGAGGAGTTCCTCGGCTGGTGCGCCGAGACGGACGTCGAGGTCGTCACCCTCTGGATGCTGTCGACGGACAACTTCGACCGTCCCGAGGAGGAGCTGCGGCCGCTCCTCGGCATCATCGAGGAGACCGTCCGCAGCCTCGCCGTCGACGGCCGCTGGCGCGTCCACCACGTCGGCACCCTCGACCTCCTCCCCGCCCGCACCCAGACCGTCCTCAAGGAGGCCGAGCAGGCCACCGCGGACAACACGGGAATACTCGTGAACGTCGCGGTCGGCTACGGCGGCCGCCAGGAGATCGCCGACGCGGTGCGCTCCCTGCTCCTCGACCACGCGGACAAGGGCACCGCGCTCGAGGAGATCGCCGAGAGCGTCGACATCGACGAGATCTCCAAGCACCTCTACACCAGTGGGCAGCCCGACCCCGACCTCGTCATCCGCACGAGCGGCGAGCAGCGCCTGTCCGGATTCATGCTCTGGCAGTCGGCCCATTCGGAGTACTACTTCTGCGAAGTTTTCTGGCCCGCCTTCCGCAAGGTGGACTTCCTGCGCGCCCTGCGCGACTACGCCGCCCGCCACCGGCGTTACGGCGGCTGACCTCGGGGACGTACGTCACCAGGAGTTAACGCGCGCGCCGTCATATGCCGTGGCATGGCCGCGCGTGTTCGAGGGAATAAGCCTTCCAGGTCGATGTCCGATTCACGGACGTCGAGTCTCAGCGGACGGCACGGGGCTGTCCGCCCGGGAGGCCCTTTGCGCCAGAACGATCACGCGGAGAGCACGTGCTCCGCTGGAGAGGCTGGGGGCCGGTCCACGGCCCACGCATCGCGGCCGTCGACCGGCGGGTACGACCCGCCCCGCCCGGCCCGGGATCCCTCTGTCGCTCCCCGACCTCATCCGAGGGGGTACGTCCTTCCGTGGTGACCAGCAACAAGCGCCAGCCCGACCGGCGCACTTATGTTCTCGACACCAGCGTCCTGCTGGCCGACCCGAACGCCCTGACCAGGTTCGACGAGCACGAAGTGGTGCTCCCGATCGTCGTGGTCACGGAACTGGAGGCCAAGCGGCACCATCCGGAGCTCGGATACTTCGCCCGGCAGGCCCTGCGCCTGCTCGACGACTTCCGTGTCCGCCACGGACGCCTGGACGCCCCGATCCCCATCGGCGATCTGGGCGGGACCCTGCGCGTCGAGCTCAACCACTCGGATCCGGGCGTTCTCCCGGCGGGTTACCGCCTGGGGGACAACGACTCCCGCATCCTCGCCGTCGCCCGCAACCTCCAGGCCGAGGGATACGACGTCACCGTCGTCTCCAAGGACCTGCCGCTGCGCATCAAGGCATCATCGGTCGGCCTGCTCGCCGAGGAGTACCGCGCCGAGCTCGCCATCACGGACTCCGGCTGGACCGGGATGTCCGAGCTGCGGCTCTCCGGTGAGCAGGTGGACCTCCTCTTCGAGGAGGAGAGCCTGTACGTACCGGAGGCGGCGGAGCTGCCCGTCCACACCGGCCTCACCATCCAGTCCGAGCGCGGCAAGGCGCTCGGCAGGATCACGGCTGAGGGCAACGTCCGTCTGGTGCGCGGCGACCGTGAGGCGTTCGGCATCAAGGGACGCAGCGCCGAGCAGCGCATCGCGCTCGATCTGCTCCTCGACCCGGACATCGGGATCCTGTCGATGGGCGGCCGGGCCGGCACCGGCAAGTCGGCGCTTGCGCTCTGCGCGGGCCTCGAAGCGGTGCTCGAACGGCGCCAGCACCAGAAGGTGATGGTCTTCCGCCCGCTGTACGCGGTGGGTGGCCAGGAGCTCGGCTATCTGCCCGGCACCGAGGCCGAGAAGATGGGCCCGTGGGCGCAGGCGGTCTTCGACACGCTCGGGTCCGTCGCCGGCAAGGCCGTCATCGAGGAGGTCACCGCGCGCGGCATGCTCGAGGTCCTGCCGCTGACCCACATCCGCGGCCGTTCCCTGCACGACGCGTTCGTGATCGTGGACGAGGCCCAATCCCTCGAACGGAACGTCCTTTTGACCGTTCTGTCGAGGATCGGGGCGAATTCGCGGGTTGTGCTCACGCACGACGTGGCGCAGCGCGACAACCTTCGGGTCGGCCGGTACGACGGTGTGGTCGCCGTCGTCGAAAAGCTGAAGGGGCACCCGCTGTTCGCGCACGTCACGCTCACGCGGTCGGAGCGTTCGCAGATCGCGGCCCTGGTCACCGAGATGCTGGAGGACGGCCACTTGTGAGGAGAGAGCGAGCGAAGCGCCCCATCTTGTAGGGGTTACGCGGTAGTTGGCGCCGCCCGGCGAAGCGAAGGAGCTTAGCCGGGCGGCGTTGTGCCGTGCGCTTGTTTCCGTGGAACCGCTGGGGCAAACGAGGTGTGAGCTTTCCCACTTGGATGAGAATTGCCTTGAGGCAACCGCGTCCGGCAGAGTCTCAGTCCTGTCAGGCCCCGCATACGACACTTGTGCATCCACAGCATTAAGAGCACCACGGACACCAGAACTTCACAGAGGCCGTCGTATGCCGCCCGAGCACCACGCGGCTCTCCCGTAGCGGGAGTTGCCCACCGGGCCCGTGTCTCCCGTGACCCCGCAGGTGGGAGGCCAGCGCCAGGGGCAAGATTGCGTCCGCGAGGGTCACCTACAGCGGGCGATGCTGGAAGGAAACCGTGTGAGCCGGATTTCGGTCCGGGGATTCGCAGTGGCTTCGGCCACCGCGGTCACCACAGTCGGCGCAGTCGTGGGTGTTGCCTCGGGCAGCACCGCTCAGCCCTCCACCAACGAGGCTGAGGCCACGGCGAGCGACGCGACCCTCCTCGCCGACATACCCGCGGGTCAGCAGGCCCAGGTGCAGACCGCCACGCTGACGCAGCAGGCGGAGACGCAGGCCATCGCCGCGGACAACGCCGCTCAGAAGTCGGCGGAGGAAGCGGCCCGCAAGAAGGCCGCCGAGGACGCTGTCGCCAAGCAGAAGGCGGCTGCCGACGCCAAGGAGAAGGCGGAGAAGGAGGCCAAGGAGCGCGAGGAGGCCAAGAAGGTCGCCAGCCGCTCGGCCACCCGCGACGCCTCCAGCTTCGCCACGCAGGCCTCTTACTCGACGTCGCAGATACAGGCGATGGCGCGTCAGATGGTGCCCGCCGGGCAGTTCCAGTGCTTCAGCAACATCGTGGACCACGAGTCCAGCTGGAACTACCGCGCGACCAACGCCTCCTCCGGTGCCTACGGTCTCTTCCAGGCGCTGCCCGCGTCCAAGTACTCCACCGCGGGCGCCGACTGGCAGACCAACCCGGCCACCCAGATCAAGTGGGGCCTCAACTACATGGACAGCCGCTACGGCAGCCCGTGTGAGGCCTGGACCTTCTGGCAGGCCAACCACTGGTACTAGAAGCCGGTACAGCTTCATGACGGGCCCCGGAGCCCGTCAACCTTCCTGAGCCCCTTGCCGTCCTACGGTGAGGGGCTTCGGGCATGTACGGTCGGAGCCGACGACTCCCGGGGGAGTGGTGAGAGAGCACGGGGGAAGAGGGCGGATCATGTCGCGAGTTCCAGGATGGCTCGGCCGGCTCGGCCATGAGCTGAGCCGGATGGGGGAGCGGTTGGACGAGCGCCGCGCCGAGGCCGAGCGTGACGACGGCGGGCACGACTCCGCTCCGGACGTCGCTCCGCACGCCCGTGATGCCGCTCGGACGCCCGCGCACCTGGCCGCCGAAGCGTCCCAAGTGCCCGTCACCCGGCCGGAGAACGGCGGCGGCGACCACGTACCCCCGCCGCCCGCGTACGCGCCCGCGATAGCGGCCAGGCCCGACCCCGTCGCGGCCGTGCCGTGGGGGATGCGGGTCGCGGCCGAGGCCGGCTGGCGGCTGCTCGTCCTCGCGGGCGCCCTCTGGGTCCTGATGAAGGTCATCAGCGCGGTGCAGCTGGTCGTGTACGCGTTCGTCGCCGCGATGCTCATCACCGCGCTCCTCCAGCCGACCGTGGCCCGCCTGAGGAGGCACGGTGTGCCGCGGGGCCTGGCCACCGCACTCACCGCGATCCTCGGCTTCGTCATCATGGGACTCGTCGGCTGGTTCGTCGTCTGGCAGGTCCAGGAGAACATCGACAACCTCTCGGACCAGATCCAGGACGGCATCGACGAGCTGCGCAGGTGGCTCCTCAACAGCCCGTTCCATGTGACCGAGAGTCAGATCAACGACATCGCCAAGTCCCTGCGCGACGCGGTCGGCGCCAACACCGACCAGATCACGTCCGCCGGCCTCGAGGGCGTGACCGTCATCGTCGAGGCCCTCACCGGCATCCTGCTCACGGTGTTCTCGACGCTGTTCCTGCTCTACGACGGCCGGCGCATCTGGGAGTGGACCACCAGGCTCGTCCCGGCGCAGGCCCGTCCGGGCATCTCGGGTGCGGGCCCCCGTGCGTGGCGCACGCTCACCGCGTACGTGCGCGGCACGGTGATAGTCGCCCTGATCGACGCGATCTTCATCGGGCTCGGCATCTTCTTCCTCGGTGTCCCGATGGCGGTGCCGCTCGCCGTCTTCATCTTCCTGTTCGCGTTCATCCCGCTGGTGGGCGCGGTGATCTCGGGAGCGCTCGCGGTGGTGGTGGCCCTGGTGACCCAGGGCGTCTTCACGGCCGTCATGACGCTCGCGGTGGTACTGGCCGTGCAGCAGATCGAGGGCCACATCCTCCAGCCGTTCATCCTGGGCCGGGCCGTGCGGGTCCATCCGCTCGCGGTGGTGCTCTCCGTCGCGGCCGGTGGCCTGGTGAACGGGATCGGCGGCGCGGTGGTGGCGGTGCCGCTCGTGGCCGTGACGAACACGGTCGTCGGCTATCTGCGCGCGCACTCGCGCGAGGCGGCGCTGCGGCAGGCACCTTCGCCGCACGGGGCGACGGCCATCGACGTGGCACCGGTCGATCCGACGGCCACGAAGACCTAGGGCCTCCCGGCCCGGTCAGGCCGGGCTCGCGTCCGGACATACGAGAACGCCGGGCGGGCTGAAGGAAATTCAGCCCGCCCGGCGTTCTCGTATGCGGTGACCGGGGTGATCCGTCCGTCAGGACAGGACGTCCTCGGAGTCCAGGGTGACGCCCACGGCCTGGACGACCGCGGCGATCTTGAACGCTTCCTGGATCGTCTCGCGGTCGACGCCCGCCTTGCGCAGCACCTGCTCGTGCGAGTCGAGGCACTGGCCGCAGCCGTTGATCGCGGAGACCGCGAGGGACCACAGCTCGAAGTCGACCTTCTCGACGCCCGGGTTGCCGATGACGTTCATCCGCAGGCCGGCGCGCAGCGTCCCGTACTCCGGGTCGGAGAGCAGGTGGCGCGTGCGGTAGAAGACGTTGTTCATCGCCATGACGGCCGCGGCCGACTTGGCGGCCGTGTACGCCTCCGGCGACAGGTTCGCCTTCGCCTCCGGCTCCAGCTCGCGCAGCACGCGCGGGGAGCGGGACGCGATCGCGCAGGCGAGCACGGTGCCCCACAGCTGCTGCTGCGGCAGGTCGGAGTTGCCGATGACCGAGCCGAGGTTCAGGCGCAGGTCCTTGGCGTAGTCCGGGACGGCGGACTTGAGTTCGTCGAGAGCCATGTCAGATCACTCGCCCGACAGGAGCGCGACCGGGTCGAGGGTGTTCTCGCCCTTGGTCCAGTTGCACGGGCACAGCTCGTCGGTCTGCAGGGCGTCGAGGACCCGCAGGACCTCCTTGGGGTTACGGCCCACGGAACCGGCGGTCACCATCGTGAACTGGATCTCGTTGTTCTGGTCGACGATGAAGACGGCGCGCTGCGCGAAGCCGTCCTCGCCCTCGATGCCGAGGTCGCGCATGAGCTCGTGCTTCGAGTCGGCGAGCATCGGGAAGGGCAGGTCGGTCAGGTCCGGGTGGTCCTTGCGCCAGGCGTGGTGCACGAACTCGGAGTCGCCGGAGAAGCCGAGGATCTGGGCGTCACGGTCGGCGAACTCGTCGTTCAGCTTGCCGAACGCGGCGATCTCGGTCGGGCACACGAAGGTGAAGTCCTTGGGCCACGCGAAGACGATCTTCCACTTGCCCTCGTAGGTCTTGTGGTCGATCTGCTCGAACTCCTTGCCCTTCTCCAGGGAGACACAGGCAGTCAGATCGAACTGGGGGAACTTGTCACCGACAGTGAGCACGCACTACTCCTTGCAGCATGGAGGGGCCCTTTTTGGGGGCTTTCCAAGGGGGTTGGACTGGTCACGATCGTGGCACAGGGTGCATTGATTATGGAAATAGCTAGACTCGGTTGTGTTGATCGGAACCAGCTATCAGTAGCCCTGGGTAAAGGGGAGTGATCGTGGCAAGCGCCAAGCGGCGACAGCCGAGCCTTGCTCAGCTGCGCGCCTTCGCCGCCGTCGCGGAGTATCTGCACTTCCGGGACGCGGCCGCCGCGATCGGCATGAGCCAGCCCGCGCTCTCCGGCGCCGTGTCCGCCCTGGAGGAGTCCCTCGGCGTGACCCTGCTCGAACGCACGACCCGCAAGGTGCTGCTCTCGCCCGCGGGTGAGCGGCTCGCGGTGCGCGCGAAGGCCGTGCTCGACGAGGTGGGCGCGCTGATGGAGGAGGCCGAGGCGGTGCGGGCGCCGTTCACGGGCGCGCTCCGGCTCGGCGTCATCCCCACCGTGGCGCCCTACCTCCTGCCCGCGGTCCTGCGCCTCGTCCACGAGAAGTACCCGGACCTGGATCTCCAGGTCCACGAGGAGCAGACGTCGTCCCTGCTGGAAGGGCTCGCGGCCGGGCGGCTCGACCTGCTGCTGCTCGCCGTGCCGCTCGGCGTGCCCGGTGTCACCGAACTGCCCCTGTTCGACGAGGACTTCGTGCTCGTCACGCCGCTCGACCACTGGCTCGGGGGCCGGGAGGGGATCCCGCGCGAGGCGCTGCGCGAGCTGCGGCTCCTGCTGCTCGACGAGGGGCACTGCCTGCGTGACCAGGCGCTCGACATCTGCCGCGAGGCCGGCCGCGCGGACGCCCCGGTGACCACGACGGCCGCCGGCCTGTCCACGCTGGTCCAGCTCGTCGCGGGCGGGCTCGGCGTGACGCTGCTGCCGCGCACCGCGCTCGCCGTGGAGACCAGCCGCAGCAGCCAGTTGCTCACCGGGTTCTTCGAGGACCCGGCGCCGACCCGCCGCATCGCCCTCGCCATGCGGACGGGCGCCGCGCGCAGCGCCGAGTACGAGGAGCTGGCCGCGGCCCTGCGCGAGGCGGTGCGGTCGCTGCCGGTACGGGTGTTGTGACCTCGAGAGGCCGTGGCAACTCCCGTACCGGCAGGGTGCGTTACTCGGTGCGCAGGCCGTCCGGCCGCATCATGCGCCACAGCGGCGGCAGGCTGAGGAGTGTCACCACCGCGATGAGCGCGGCGCCGCCCGCCGTCAGCGGGGCGAACACCCACCAGTCGGTGACCTGCTTGTCGATCATGCGGGTCATGACGTAGCCCAGGCCGAGCCCGCCCCCGATCGCCAGGCCGAGGCCGAGGGCGACCGGGATCGCCGTCTGCCACAGGACCGACCAGGCCATGGAGCGGCGCCGCGTGCCGAACGCGGTGAGGGCCGCCAACAGCCGCTTGCGCTCCCGCAGTTGCTCCAGCGTGGAGACCAGCATGGACGCCGCGATCAGGGCCATCGTCGCGGCCGCGCCGATCTGCAGTCCCCTCGCGATGCTCGCGTACTGCTTGTCGCGGTTGACCGCCTTGATCGACATCACGTCGAGCATCGGATCGATGTGGGCCGCGGTGTTGCGCACGTACTCCTCGGCGTCCGGCACCTTCGGGTCGATCTGCACCATGGCCGTGGTCGTCGCCTCGGTCAGCTTCGTGCTGTCGATCGCGCCGGGGGTGGCGAGGATGCCGTCGACCTTGTCGCCGGTCGGGCTGGGCCGCGCCTGGACCGTGCGCGCGTCCCGGGGCAGCGTCCACAGATTCTGGCTCGCCTTGCTGCCGTCGCCGGGCCCCACGTCGACGGGCTTGCCGGGGCGCGCCGACTGGTCGACCCAGTCGTTCATCTTCCGGTCGCCGGTGTGCGAGACGAACGTGTCGCCGTCGCGGCAGCTGCCGACGCGGGCCAGCTCGCGCAGGGTCGCGCAGGTGCCGACGCTGATCGTCGTCGTGGGCGGGATGTCGCCCTCCGCGACCGGGCCGGGGCGCGTGGCGTACGTCGACACGGTGCCGATGACGCTCCTGACGCCCTTCGTGGCACGGAAGTCGTCGATCATCCGCTGCGCGAGCCTGCCGTCGCCGACCAGGGAGTGCACGGTCAGCTGGGCGCGGTGCGGGTCCTGGCCCGTGGCCCGGTTGAAGTCGTCGTGCATCGACGCGAACATCATCTGCAGGGCGACCGCGCCGGCCACCGCGATGGTGATGCCGCTGACGGCGCGGGCCGCGGTGCCGCTGCTCAACTGGAGCCGCCGCGTGGCCAGTTGCCATGGCACCGGGCCGCCGCGCAGCCGGGCCACGACCGATTCGAGCAACCAGGGAAGCAGCGTGCTCAGGCCGACCAGGGCCAGGGTCGCGCCGGTGGCGATGGCGTACGTGTTGATGTCCTGGTCGGTACTGCTGACCCGGCCGACGGCCAGGAGGATCCCGATGCCCGCGACGGGCAGGAGCAGCCGCCACCACAGACGCCGCCTGCGAGGCGTGCCGCCGCGCACGACACCGAGCGGCTCGATGGCCACCGAGCGCAGCGAGAAGACGGTGACCAGGACCGCCGCGAGCGGCACGGCCACGACGATCAGCGCGGCGAGCACCGGCACCGGCCGCAGGTCCGACGGGAACGCGCTGACCCTGTCGACGTCGACCACGGCGACCAGCTGCCGGATGGCGAGGAAGAACACGGCGCCGACGGCCAGGCCGAGCAGCGCTCCGAACAGGGACTCACCGGCCGCGATCCGCCGTACCGCCCTGGCGTCCGCGCCGACCAGGCGCAGCGCGGCCAGGCGCCGGTCGCGCCGGTCGCCGCCGAACCGCACCGCCGTACCGATGAAGACGGCCACGGGCGTGAGCAGTACGACGCAGATCAGTACGACGAGCACCATCAGGAGCGCGTTCAGCGGCTCCGACATGTCGTAGCCGAACCGCGCCGCCCGGTAGCCCCCGTCGCGGGTCGTGAGGGTGCCGGATCCGGCGTAGAAGAAGAGCTCCTGGGGGGAGACCAGGCCGGCGTCGGCGATCGTTCCGGTGACGCGGTAGTCGCGGAAGCGCTCCTTGAGGAGCTGCGCGCCGGGGTCGTCGAGGAGGTCGCGCAGCGCGGGCGAGACCACCAACTCGTGGTCGCCGGGCAGCTTGCCGAGGCCGGGCGGAAGGACGGGCCGGCTGCCCTCGGCGCGTACGAACCTGCCCTCCAGCGAGTGGTCGCGGAACGTCGTGAACGCGTCCCGCATCAGCACGGTCGTGTCGGACCGCTTGATCTTGCCCGCGAGGGTCATCCGGTCCGCGGCCTCGCGCGCCGAGGAGCGGTCGCCGCGGTGGTCGGTCAGATACGGCACGGACGCGGCGCCCAGCAGCAGCGCGACGCCGAGGCCCACGCCGACGGCGGTGAGGATCGTGCGGACCCAGCCCTCGCGCCCGCCGCCGGCCGCGAAGCGCATGCCCATGCCCAGATCGCGGATCCAGGCGCGCACGCCGGTGGGCGCGGACGCCTGCGCCGTGACCGCGGGCGAGGGCTGCGGCTTCGTACGCGTCACGCTCATGCGATGCGCTCCATGTCGCGGGACCTGCCGTCGCGGACGATGATCTCGCGGTCCGAGTACGCGGCGACGCGGGCTTCGTGGGTGACGAGGACGACGGCGGCGTGGGTGGAGCGGGCGGCTTCGGTGAGCAGCTCCATGACGCGCTCGCCGTTGAGGGAGTCGAGGGCGCCGGTGGGTTCGTCGGCGAACAGGACGCGGGGGCTGGTGGCCAGGGCGCGGGCGACGGCGACGCGCTGGCCCTGTCCGCCGGAGACCTCGCCGGGGCGCTGGCCGGTGAGGTCGTCGACCTCCAGGCGCTCCATCCAGGCGCGGGCGGTGGCCTCGGCGGCCTTGCGCTTGGCGCCGTTGAGGCGCAGGGGCAGGGCGACGTTCTCGAGGCAGGTGAGCTCGGGGACGAGCTGGCCGAACTGGAAGACGAAGCCGAAGTCGCTGCGGCGCAGGGCGCTGCGGGCGGCGTCGGACAGGGTGGCCAGGTTCTGTCCCGCGTAGGTGATGGTGCCTTCGTCGGGGGTGACGATGCCGGCGAGGCAGTGCAGGAGAGTCGACTTGCCGGAGCCGGAGGGGCCCATGACGGCGACGACCTCGCCGGGGTGGACGGAGAACTCGGCGCCGTTGAGGGCCTTGGTGGCGCCGTAGGTCTTGTGCAGACCGTGGGCGGTCAGGAGGGAGCCGGCGGGGGTCATGGCGTGCGCACCTCCGCGGCGAGCTTGTCCAGGCGGGCGGCGGCGAGTTCGAGCCAGCGCAGATCCGCTTCGAGGTGGAACAGGGCGTGGTCGCAGATGAGCTGGTCGGCGAGGTCGCCCTTGCGCTTGCGGTCGGTGAGGATGCGCATCATGCGCAGGTGCTCGGCGCGCTGGGTGTCCAGGACCGTGGTGGCGTCGCGCTCGGTGAGCAGCGCGAGGACGACCTTGGTGTAGAGGACGGACTGGAGGTAGGGCTCGGGCGCCTCGGGGGTGGCGAGCCAGCGCTGGACATCGGTGATGCCGGCGTCGGTGATGGCGTAGCGCTTGCGTTCCGGGCCGCCGCCGGCCTCGATCCCGTCGACCTCGACCAGGCCGTTCTTCAGGAGCCGGGACATGGTCGAGTAGACCTGTCCGTAGTGCAGCGGCTTGTCGTGCCCGAAGGTGGCGTCGAAGGTGCGCTTGAGGTCGTAGCCGTGCCGTGGGCCCGACTCGAGAAGTCCCAGAAGGGTGTGACCGATGGACATGGCGGTCACTATACATAGCGGGTATACGTTGCGTGTATAGCTGTTCGGGGGCGGGGTTCCGGGAGGACTTCGGGGGGGAGACGTGAACGGTCCGGGGCGTGTGCCCCGGACCGTTCACTGCGCCTCGCCTCCCGTGGATCCCTTGGGCGGCCGCCCCCGCCGCGGCAGCGGCCCCGCCGAGCCGGGCAGCCGCCCGGCCTCCGCGAGAGCGCGCCGCAGCAGGAACTCGATCTGCGCGTTCGCCGAGCGCAGGTCGTCCCCGGCCCACCGCGCGAGCGCGTCGTACACGAGCGGGTCGAGTCGCAGCAGCACCTGCTTGCGCTGCGGCCGCGACCGGCGTGCGGGCCCCTGAGAGGGTTCCTCGTGCGACTCGTGCGCCTCGTCTGGAGGGCTCACTGGTAGAGCGTTCCCGTGTTCAGGACCGGCTGGGCGGCGCGGTCACCGCACAGGACCACGAGCAGATTGCTGACCATGGCCGCCTTGCGCTCCTCGTCGAGCGCCACGAAGTCCTGCTCCGTGATCCGGGCGAGCGCGTCCTCGACCATGCCGACCGCGCCGTCCACGATGAGCCGCCGTGCCGCGACCACGGCGCCCGCCTGCTGGCGCTGGAGCATGGCCGAGGCGATCTCGGGGGCGTACGCGAGGTGCGTGAACCGGGACTCGATGATCTGCACGCCCGCGGTCTCCACGCGCGCGTGGAGCTCGACGGCGAGCTTCTCGGTGATCTCCTCGGCGTTGCCGCGCAGCGAGAGGCCGGCCTCGTCGTGCGCGTCGTAGGGGTACTCGATGGCGATGTGCCGCACGGCGGCCTCGGTCTGCGTGGCCACGAACTCCAGGAAGTTGTCGACCTCGAAGGTGGCCTGCGCCGTGTCCTCGACGCGCCACACGACGACGGCGGCCAGCTCGATCGGGTTGCCGTAGGCGTCGTTGACCTTGAGGACGGCCGTCTCGTGGTTGCGTACGCGGGTCGAGATCTTGGTGCGGGACGTCAGCGGGTTCACCCAGCGCAGGCCGTCCTCGCGGATCGTGCCCCGGTAGCGGCCGAAGAGCTGGACGACGCGGGCCTCGCCCGGCGCCACCATGTTCAGCCCGCACATCGCGAAGAACGCGACTATCGCGACCACGACGCCGAGGACGATCAGGCCCGCCTTCGCGCCCGCCGAGGGCAGTGAAGCGCCGGTCGCGATGAGGGCGACGCCCGCGATGAGGCCGAGCAGGCCCAGCAGCAGGGCGAGCCCGCCGCCGATGCTGTGGGCGACGACCTCCTTGACGCGCGGCTTGGGCATCTCGGGTACGTCGGCTGTGGTGTCCGTCTCGGACATGAGGGTCCCCGTTCTGTGAGCTGGCGGTTCTCGCGAACCAGTTCTAGCAAAGTGATATCACTTTATCGCGTGCGGCAACCATCTGCACCTCCCGATCGTCGGTTCCCAGTGGGGTGGGTGCTGATTGTCACGTCCGGAAATGCCCGGATCGGCAGCCTTTTGCCCTTAGGTGCGGTGTTAGCTTCATGAGCTGATTCAGCACCGATGAGTGTGAAGTGCGCACGTGCGCGCTGACGTGTCAGCGACTAGAAGCGGAGTAACGGGAGCCATGGGTCGAGCGGACGAGAGACGAGCACGGCAGCGCGGCGGCGCGCGCCGGGCGGGGCGCGGGGGCTCGTCCACCCGGCGGACGGGTATACGCCGTCTCTTCACCTGGAAGAAGATCCTGGGGGCGTTCTTCGGGTTCGTGCTGCTGTGCATGGGCGCGTTCATCGTGCTCTACCTGGTGATCGACGTCCCCGAGGGCAACCCGGACGCGACGCGGCAGAGCAACGTCTACAAGTACAGCAACGGCGACACCATGGCCCGTATCGGCCAGGTGAACCGCGAGATCGTCGACCTCTCCGAGGTGCCCAAGCCGGTCCAGGAGACCTTCGTCGCCGCCGAGAACAAGACGTTCTACAAGGACAAGGGCATCGACCTGAAGGGCACCGCCCGCGGTGTGATCAACACGGTCACCGGCAAGGGCAAGCAGGGTGGTTCGACGATCACCCAGCAGTACGTGAAGAACTACTACCTCACGCAGGACCAGACCGTCACGCGCAAGCTGAAGGAACTGGTCATCTCGCTGAAGGTGGACCGCAAGAAGTCCAAGGACGACATCCTCGCGGGCTACATCAACACCAGCTTCTACGGCCGCAGTTCGTGGGGCATCCAGGCCGCCGCCCAGGCCTACTACCACGTCGACGCCAAGAAGCTGACCGTGGAGCAGGGCGCGTATCTCGCGGCGCTCCTCCAGGCCCCGAACCAGTACGACTGGGGCATCGCCTCGGACACCGGCAAGAGGCTCGCCGTGGCCCGCTGGAACTACGTCCTGGACAACATGGTCGACATGCACTGGCTCAGCGCGAGCGAGCGCAAGGGTATGACGTTCCCCAAGCCGAAGGCGCCGAAGGCCGCCGCCGGGCTCGAGGGCCAGGAGGGCTACCTCTACACCGCCGCCAAGGCCGAGGTGATGAAGGACCTGAACCTCACCGAGGCGCAGTTCGACGCGGGCGGTTACACGGTCACCCTCAACATCGACCGCAAGAAGCAGAAGCAGCTGGAGAAGTCGGTCAAGCAGCAGCTGACCGACCACCTGGACCCGAAGACCAAGAAGCCCGACTCCCGGGTGCAAGCCGGTGCCGCCTCGGTCGACCCGAAGACCGGCAAGGTCCTCGCGCTGTACGGCGGTGAAGGGCTCAGCGAGCACTACGTCAACAACGCGACCCGCACCGACTACCAGCCGGCCTCCACCTTCAAGCCGCTGATCCTCGCGGCCGCCCTGGAGAACAACGCCACGACGCAGAGCGGGCAGTCGATCAAGGCGAGCACGATCTACGACGGCACCAACAAGCGGCCGGTCGTGGTCGACGGGAAGAAGGTCGGCTTCGCGCCGCCGAACGAGGACGACCACAGCTACGGCCCGGTCACGGTGCAGACCGCCATGAACAAGTCCATCAACTCCGTCTTCGCGCAGATGGGCGTCGATGTCGGCATGGACCAGGTCATGGCGACGGCCAAGAAGCTCGGCATGGACGACGCCGACCTCAAGCCGTACCCGGCGCAGACCCTGGGCACCATGGGCGCGAGCCCGATGGAGATGGCCGGTGTCTACGCGACGCTCGACAACCACGGCAAGCAGGTCACTCCGCAGATCGTGAAGTCCGTGTCCAAGCAGGGCCAGGACGTCCCGCTGCCGGACGCGATAGGCAACCGGGTGATCAGCCGCGGCGCCGCGGACTCGATCACCTCGGTCCTGACCGGCGTGGTCGACGACGGTACGGCGAAGGTCTCGGTGCGTGACAACCCGGCCCGCGACGGCCGGCAGGTCGCGGGTAAGACCGGTACCTCCGACGACAACAAGTCGGCCTGGTTCACCGGCTACACGCCGGATCTGGTCACCTCGGTGGGTCTGTTCGGCGAGGGCGCGCTGAAGACCTCGGAGGCAGGCAACCAGGTGCCGATGAAGGGCGCCGGCGGTCTGCCCCGCGTCGACGGCGGCAGCTTCCCGGCCCGCATCTGGGCCCAGTACACCTTCAACTCGGCGAGTCCTAGCGCCGAGTTCGACCTCGACACGGACATGGGCGCGGCCGTCGAGGTGCCGTCCACCCCGCAGGACACCCCGAGTGCCCCCGAGTCGACCCCGGAGGACACGCCGAGCGCTCCCGAGTCCACCCCCGAGGACACCCCGAGTGCCCCCGAGTCGACCCCGGAGTCCACCCCGCCGACCGACGACCCGTCAGGCGGTGTCACGCCCCCGACCGGCCCGTCGTCGCCGACCTTCGGAATCCCCGAGGACCCGGCCGACTCGGGCAGCAACAAGCCACGCGGCCTGAACGGCTGAGAGCGACCCATACGAGTGGGCCCGGAACCGTACGGTTCCGGGCCCACTCGCGTGTGTCCGGGTTCAGGCGGTGCCGTTCCCGTGCGGCAGCTCGAACCACACGACCTTGCCGGTGCTCAGCCGCGTCGCACCCCAGCGCCGCGCCAGCCTGTTGACCAGGTACAGGCCGCGCCCGCCCTCGTCGGTGGCGCGGGCCTGGCGCAGCCGGGGCAGCTGAGGCACGTCGTCGCCGACCTCGCAGCGCAGCACGTCGGTCCGCAGCAGGCGCAGCGTGACGGGCCGGGACGCGTACCGCACGGCGTTCGTCACGACCTCGCTGACAAGGAGCTCCACCGAGTCCGTCAGCTCCTCCAGGTCCCACCGGGCGAGCGCGCTGCGCGCCAGGCGGCGGGCCCGGCCCGGCGCCGCGTCCTCGGGGTCGAGGAGCCAGTAGGCGACGTCGCTCGGCGCGATCCCGTCGAACCGGGCCGCGAGCAGCGCGATGTCGTCGTCCCGGTCGCCCGGGCCGAGCATGTCGAGGACCTCGTCGCACAGCGCCTCGAGTGGCGGCGGATGGTCGGGACCCGTCAGCTGGGCCGTCGCGGCGAGCCGCTCCCGCAGCTGCTCTATCCCGGTCCACACGTCCCGCAGCCGCGACTCGACCAGACCGTCCGTGTAGAGGAGGAGCGTCGCGCCCGCCGGGGCGTCCAGCTCGACCGCCTCGAAGTCGACGCCGCCGACACCGATCGGGGCGCCCGGCGGGACCCGCAGCACCTCGGCGCGGCCGCCCAGATGCAGCAGGACCGGCGGCGGGTGGCCCGCGTTGGCGATGGTGATGCGGTGCGAGACCGGGTCGTAGACCGCGTACAGACAGGTCGCCATGCGGTCGCTGCCGAGGCGCTGGGCCTGCTCGTCCAGATGGTGCAGGACCTCCTGCGGCGGCAGGTCGAGACCGGCGAGGGTCTGCGCGGTCGTGCGGAGCTGGCCCATGATCGCGGCGGACGTCATGGAGTGGCCCATGACGTCGCCCACGACCAGGGCGACGCGGCTGCCGGGCAGCGGGATCGCGTCGTACCAGTCGCCGCCCACGCGCGCGGTCTCCGCGGCCGGCAGATACCGGGACGCGAGGCGCACGCCCGTCGGCCGCGGCAGCGTCTCGGGCAGCATCGTGCGCTGGAGCTCGTCGGCGATGTACGCCTCGCGGCCGTACAGGACGGCCTTGTCGATGCCGAGCGCGCTGTGCGTGGCCAACTGCCCCGCGACCAGCAGGTCGTCGTTCTCGAACGCGTGGCGCTCGGGGCGGCGCAGGAAGACGGCCGCGCCGATGACACGGCGGCGCCCGCGCAGCGGCGCGAGGATCGCCCGCTGCCCGGTGGGCAGGGCGAGGTCCGGGTCGTCGCCGAGGAGCTCCGGCAGCGCGGCCAGGGCGGCGGGCGAGTCCGCGAACACGGGCCGTACGCCCCTGAGCACCTCGGCCAGCGCGCCGCCGGTCCGCACCTCGCACAGCTCGGCGGTGACGGGGTCGCCCTGGGCGGTGCCGGCCGCCATCGTCAGGAGTCCGCCGCCGTCGGTGTCCGGGTCCTCGGCGCCCTCCTCGATGAGGCGCAGCCGGTCCGTCCTGCGCAGCCGCAGCACGACGGGCCCGGTGGGCCGCTCGTCGCCGACCGGCAGCGGGTCCCGCAGATACACCAGGATCACGTCGGAGAACGTGGGTACGGACGCGCGGCACAGGCCCATGACGATCTCGTCGAGATCGATTCCGCGGGCGATCCGCCGGGTCGCGGCGCCCACGAAGCGCAGCCGGTCCCCGTCCCGCCGCATCGGGACGGGTGTCCCCGGCGGCCGCGGCTGTCCGCTCCGCCGGTCGGGCACGGGCCTCGGCCGGTGCGGATCGTCCGGTCCGGCGTCCGACAGGGCGTGCTCGGGCGCGCTCCCACCGGCCCCGGAGGCGGAACCGGGCTTGCGCCGCCCGGGCACGCCACCGCCACCGCTCTCACGGCGCGGCGGCTCGGGTGCGGGTGCCGCGCCGGAGCGCTCGGGCGCGGCGCCGCGCGGTGCGGAGGCGCCTGACGCGGGCGCGCGGCGCGCGGGATCGGCGTCGTCGGCGGACGCGGTCGCTCCGGGGCGCCCCTGAGCGGGGAACGCGTCGGAGGCGCGCCTCAGTGCCCCGCGGGGGTCCGCGGGGGCGGCGGGGCGGGCGGCCGGCCGGCGGCCCTCGTGGGAGGTGGGGTGCTCCGTCACGCGTTTCGAATCCGTCCGTCCTGGGCTGCGCGCCTAACGACGTGCCGCTTCACTTTCCGGCGCGCCGGCAGTTGAAGAACAGCTGGTGTTCGGGTGGTACATCGGTGCTTGCCGGAGCGTACGCGTACGTGTGCTCGCCGGTGATCTCCAGTCCCGCGTCGCGTACGACCTGGCGCAGCTCGTCCCGCAGAAAACCCGATACCCGGATTGTGTGCCCCAGGAACGGAATCTCGGCGTCGTCCAGATCGGCCTCGACCATCGACAGGGCGAGCAGCCCACCGGGCCGGAGCATCGAGCGCAGCAGCCGCAGCGCCGCGGGGATCTCCGCGCGCGGCAGCATCAGCAGCGTGAAGAAGCAGGTGACGGCGTCGAACTGGCCCAACTCGCCCTTTTCTTGGCCCGGTTCGGGTCTCAGTGACGCGAGGTCCAGCTGGTGGAACTCGGCCTCGGGCACGTTCTTGCGGGCGAGCTCCAGCATGCCGGCCGACAGGTCCACGCCGACCACCGAGTGTCCCGCGTGCGCCAGTTGACGGCTCGTCGGAACTCCCGTACCGCAGCCCACCTCGAGTATGCGCGAGCCGGGCGCGAGGCCCGCGAGGAGCGCGTCGACCGCGGCCAACTGGCCCTCCTTGTGCGGGAAGGCGTCGTCGTAGCGGGCGCCGATCGCGTCGAAGGCCTCGGCCTGGCCCGTACGGTCGGGCGCCGGGGTCCGGCGGCTGTTCCCGGACTCCTCGTACGTCTCGTAACCCTCGCTGCCGTGACTCACGGTCCCGCCGCCCCTCGATGACCTCGTTGACATCGTGTCAGACCTGCTGCAAGCACGAAGAGTTGTACCTGTGTGCACTTGCGGAGGACGATCCTACGTTTGAACCACGGGGGCGCATCAAGGGTCTCATGAGGACACTTGCGCGGGCGTACGGTCCCAGTCACCCGGAAGCGCGGGAACCGGCCACGACGGATCGGGCCGCCAGTGCTGCCAGCCGTCGGGGAACGGGTGCCCCCAGTCCTCGATCACCTCGACCGCGGCGCGCCCCGCTCTGCGTACGGATTCCGCCTGCGCCGCGCTCATCAGGCCCGCGATCTGCGCCTGCGCGAACTCGTCCTCGTCGAGCCAGCGCCAGGTGCGGTCCGCGTAGACCGACAGGTCGAGGAAGTGGTCCTCGGAGTCCACGCCGCCGGCCCAGCGCACCTGCGGCTGCTCCAGATTCACGTACCAGTTCCTGAACTGCCAGCCCGGCTCCCAGAACAGCCACACCGACCAGGGCTCGCCGGGCCGCGCCAGCTTCAGGACGCCGGTGCCGAACCACCGGTCGCGCAGCACGGTGCGCGGCTTCGTGTACCGGGTGGCCAGCGGCTCCTCGTGCACCGGTGTGCCGTCGGCCAGGACCGGTTTCACGCACTCGGTGCCGGGTGCCAGCCACACGGCGAGCAACTCGGCGCTGTCCTCGACGACCGTGACGGGGCGGCAGATGTGGAAGCCGTCCCCGCCGTTCGTCCGGTAGCGCCACAGAATCCGGCTGCCGGGCGCCCAACGCCCAACGCCGCCGTCGGTCCCACCCGCCAGAATGCTCGTCCGGTCCGTCATGGACAGATATTAGGTGCCCCCGGCACGTGACGCTGCGGTGCGCGTCACGAATTCGGTCAGTCGCCGGGCGCTGTTACGGGCGCGTCATCCGCAGGACATCCAGCGCCTCGTCGAGTTGTTCGACCGTGAGATCGCCGCGCTCCACGTAGCCGCCGTCCAGGACGACGTCGCGGATCGTCCTGCGCTCGGCCAGTGACTTCTTGGCCACCTTCGCGGCCTCCTCGTAGCCGATGTACTTGTTCAGCGGGGTCACCACGGACGGTGACGACTCGGCGTACTCGCGGGCGCGCTCGCGGTTCGCGGTGATGCCGTCGACGGTCCGGTCGGCGAGCAGGCGCGAGACGTTGGCGAGAAGCCTGATCGACTCCAGGACGTTCCTGGCGATGACCGGCAGCATGACGTTGAGCTCGAAGTTCCCGGCGGCGCCAGCGGCGGCGACCGTCGCGTCGTTCCCCGTGACCTGGGCGGCGACCATGAGCACCGCCTCGGGAATGACCGGATTCACCTTGCCCGGCATGATCGACGAGCCCGGCTGGAGGTCCGGCAGGCTGATCTCGGCCAGTCCGGTGCGGGGGCCCGACGCCATCCAGCGCAGATCATTGGCGATCTTCGTCAGGCCGACGGCGATGGTCCGCAGCTGCCCGCTGGTCTCCACGATGCCGTCGCGCGCGCCCTGCGCCTCGAAGTGGTTGCGCGCCTCGGTCAGCGGCAGGCCCGTGGTCCGCGCGACCTCCTCGATGACGGCGGCTGAGAACCCGGGCGGCGTGTTGATGCCGGTGCCCACCGCCGTTCCCCCGAGCGGCAGTTCGGCCAGGCGCGGCAGCGAGGCCCGAAGCCGTTCGATGCCGTACGCGACCTGCGCCGCGTAGCCGCCGAACTCCTGCCCGAGCGTCACCGGCGTCGCGTCCATGAGATGCGTACGCCCCGACTTCACGACGTCGGCGAACTCCTCCGCCTTGCGCTCCAGGGCCGCCCGCAGATGGCCGAGCGCCGGGATCAGGTCATGGGTGACGGCGGCGGTGGCCGCGATGTGGATCGACGAGGGGAAGACGTCGTTCGACGACTGGGACGCGTTCACGTGGTCGTTCGGGTGGACGTCGCGGCCGAGGCGCTCCGTCGCGAGCGTCGCGAGCACCTCGTTGGTGTTCATGTTGGACGACGTGCCCGAGCCGGTCTGGAAGACGTCCACGGGGAACTGGTCGTCCCAGCGCCCGTCGGCGACCTCGCCGGCCGACTCCGCGATGGCCTGCGCGATGTCCTTGTCCACGACCCCGAGCTCGGCGTTCACATGGGCCGCGGCCGCCTTGATGCGCGCGAGCGCCTCGATGTGGGCGCGCTCCAGGCGCTGCCCGGAGATGGGGAAGTTCTCCACGGCACGCTGCGTCTGGGCCCGCCATTTGGCGTCCGCGGGGACCCGTACCTCGCCCATGGAGTCGTGCTCGATCCGGTACCGGCCGCTGTCGCCGCCGCCGTCACTCATCGCCGTCGTCATCGTCATCCCTCCGTCAAACGTGAGCACTTGTCTTGTTCTGGCTATTCCCAAGTCTCTTACCCGCCAGTAAATACCTCGGGTAACACCCAAACCGGGGAGGCGTCATGAACGTCCTGCACCGCACCAGACCCAGCATCAGATGCGCCGTCGCCGTTGTCGCGGCGACGGCCGCCGCACTTGTCGGCCTGACCGCGCCGACCGCGTCCGCGGCACCCGCCGCCGCGGCCACCACTCCACTCCCGCCCGACCTGGAGAAGATCCGCGCCGCCGAGGCCACCAAGCTCTACGGGGACCCGGCCGAGCGGCCCCTCGCCGACCGTAGGACGGCCCTCATCTCGCTCGGGGACAGCGAGATCTCGGGGGAGGGCGTCGGCACCTATGAGGCCGGCACGAACGGGCCGGACAACTGGTGTCACCGCTCGCCCGACTCCGCCATCCACCGCACTGGGATCCCGGCCGACGTGACGTACAACGTCTCCTGCTCGGGCGCGTACACCGGCAACATCCGCATCGGCGGCAGCAAGCAGTACGCCGACGAGCTCGTGCAGAGCGACGCGCTCGCCGTCAAGGCGCGCAACACGAAGATCAAGATGATCGTGCTCGTCGCGGGCGCCAACGACGACCTCCAGTTCGGTCCCGTCATGACCGACTGCGTGACCCGCTACCTCACCCTCCAGGGCGCGTGCGAGCCCAAGTACGCGCCGGGCTGGCAGGCCAGGGTCGACGGGCTCGTGCCCAAGGTCGAGGCGACCGTCGCCGACCTGAAGACCGTGATGCGCGGCGCGGGCTACGCCGACAGTGACTACAAGCTCGTCCTGATGGGTTACCCCAGCCCCATCGGCCCCGACATCCACGACAACCCCAGCTTCCCCGGCAAGCTGCCCGGCGGCTGTCTCGGCTACGACTCCGACGCCGCCTGGGGGCGCAACGCGGCCGTGCCCGCCTTCGAGCGCGGCATGCGCAAGGCCGCGCAGGAGTCCGGCGCCTTCTACCTCGACAACTCCCGCCTCTTCCAGGGCCACGAGGTCTGCATGGAGGACGCCTGGGCCCGCGGCCTCTACGTGGACGTCTCCAACCCGTTCCCGCCCGACTCCAACTCCGTGCGCCAGTCCTTCCACCCGAACGCGCGCGGCCACGGCGCCTTCGCCTCCTGCCTCACCCAGCTCTACAACTCCGGCTACCGGGAAGCAGGTTGCGCCGATTCCGCCAGTACCGGCACCCCCAAGCTCTACAAGGGCGGCTGGGACGACGCGTACCGGCCACTGAAGAACGCGGGCACCGGCACGTGCGCCGACGCCAAGGGGGGAAGCAGCGCGAACAACACCGCCGTCATCGGCTGGGACTGCTCGGGGACCCGTAACCAGGGCTGGTGGTACGACACGGCCGGCCGGGCCCTGCACTCCGAACTGACCCAGGACCGCTGCGTGGACGTCCCCGGCAGCGCCTACAAGGCGGGCACGGCCCTCGTCCTGTGGAACTGCCACGGCGGCGCCAACCAGCAGTTCGTCCGCCAGGGCGACACGCTGCGCCCGGCCGCCGCGACGGGCCTGTGCCTGACCCTCGCCTCGGCGAAGGACAACGTACGGCTCCAGAACTGCGACGGCTCGGCGGGCCAGCGGTTCGCATGAGCTTTCGTGGACAGGCGGACAGCGCAAAGGCCGCCCGTCGCCGTGACGGCGACGGGCGGCCCTGCTTGCGTGTGTCAGGTGTTACGCGAGACCGGGGCCGCGCACCGGGATGCTGGTGAACGTGGGCGCCGGGGCCGGGTCCTTGAAGAAGTCGTTGCCCTTGTCGTCCACGACGACGAACGCCGGGAAGTCCTCGACCTCGATCTTCCAGACCGCTTCCATGCCGAGCTCCTCGTACTCGACGACCTCGACCTTCTTGATGCAGTCCTGCGCGAGACGGGCGGCCGGGCCGCCGATCGAGCCGAGGTAGAAGCCGCCGTGAGCGTTGCACGCGTCGGTGACCTGCTGCGAGCGGTTGCCCTTGGCCAGCATGACCTTCGAGCCGCCCGCCGCCTGGAACTGCTCGACGTAGGAGTCCATGCGGCCGGCCGTCGTCGGACCGAAGGAACCGGACGCGTAACCCTCCGGGGTCTTCGCCGGGCCCGCGTAGTACACCGGGTGGTCCTTCAGGTACTGCGGCATCTCCTCGCCCGCGTCCAGGCGCTCCTTGATCTTGGCGTGCGCGATGTCGCGGGCCACGACCAGGGGGCCGGTCAGGGAGAGGCGGGTCTTGACCGGGTACTTCGTCAGCGCGGCGAGGATGTCGTCCATCGGCTGGTTCAGGTCGATCTTCACGACGTCGCCGGCCTCGTCGCCCTCGCTGAGGGTCTCCTCCGTCGTCTCCGGCAGGAAGCGCGCCGGGTCCGTCTCCAGCTGCTCCAGGAAGACACCCTCGGCGGTGATCTTCGCGACGGCCTGGCGGTCGGCCGAGCAGGACACGGCGATCGCGACCGGGCAGGACGCGCCGTGCCGCGGCAGGCGCACCACGCGCACGTCGTGGCAGAAGTACTTGCCGCCGAACTGCGCGCCGATGCCGATCTTCTGCGTCAGCTCGAAGACCTTCTCCTCCAGCTCCTTGTCACGGAAGCCGTGGCCGAGCTCGGAGCCCTCGGCGGGGATCTCGTCCAGGTAGTGCGCGGAGGCGTACTTCGCGGTCTTCAGCGCGTACTCGGCGGACGTGCCGCCGACGACGATCGCCAGGTGGTAGGGCGGGCAGGCCGCCGTACCGAGCGAACGGATCTTCTCCTCCAGGAACTTCATCATCGAGCCCTCGTTGAGGACCGCCTTCGTCTCCTGGTAGAGGAAGGACTTGTTGGCCGAGCCGCCGCCCTTGGCCATGATCAGGAACTTGTAGGCGCCGCCGTCGGTCGCGTACAGCTCGATCTGCGCCGGCAGGTTCGAGCCGGTGTTCTTCTCGTCCCACATGTTCAGCGGGGCCATCTGCGAGTAGCGCAGGTTCAGGTTCTTGTACGCGTCGTAGATGCCGCGCGAGAGGGCCGCCTCGTCGCCGCCCTCCGTGATCACGTTCTGGCCGCGCTTGCCCATGACGATCGCCGTGCCGGTGTCCTGGCACATGGGGAGCACGCCGGCGGCCGCGATGTTCGCGTTCTTCAGCAGGTCGAGCGCGACGAACTTGTCGTTGCCCGACGCCTCCGGGTCGTCGATGATGCGGCGCAGCTGGGCGAGGTGGGCCGGGCGCAGGTAGTGCTGGATGTCGTGGATCGCCTCTTCGGCGAGCTTGCGCAGCGCCTCCGGCTCGACCTTCAGGAACGTACGGCCGTCCGGCCCCTCGGCGGTCGAGACACCCTCCGTGGTCACCAGGCGATAGGGGGTGGTGTCCTCGCCCTGGGGGAGCAGATCGGTGTACGCGAACTCAGGCATCTCGCCCATTCCTCTTTCGGCCGTTAGCAGCTGGCATCCATTGGCAGCGCCAACCAGCGTAGAACCTGACGGCACGGGCGAGCCTGTGAGGTAAGGCTCAGTTCCCGCCGTCGCCCCCTAGTCGCGATCTATCGCGTTTGGGTACGCTGACCCGGTGGACCTTGAGAAGCGCCCCGACCAGCCCGCGCCGCAGACCGATCTGCGCGCCTCCGACGCCGACCGCGACCGCACCGCGGACATCCTGCGCGAGGCCCTCGCGGAGGGCCGGCTCACCGCGGATGAGCACGCCGAGCGGATCGACGGGGTGTACCGCGCCAAGACCCACGCCGAGCTGGAGCCGTTCGTCAGGGACCTCCCCGGTGCCCACAACCAGCGCCGGCCCGTGGCCTTCTCGCCGGCCCCGAACCGCCCCACCGCGGTCCCGGCGGTCGCCGACGAGAACCTGGTCGCCGTGTTCAGCACCTCGGCCCGCAAGGGCCGCTGGCGCGTGGGCCGCAGGACTCACGCGTACGCCGTCTTCGGCAACATCGAGATCGACCTCAGCGAGGCGATCTTCGAGTACCAGCAGGTCGTGATCAAGGCGGTCTCCGTCTTCGGGAACGTGGAGGTCCGCGTCCCGGAGAACGTCTCGCTGCGCGGCAGCGGCGGCGGCGTCCTGGGCAACTTCGAGGTGGACACGCTCGACTCGGCCGACCCGGACGCGCCCGTGGTCTACGTCGACGGCATCGCGGTCCTCGGCAACATCGAGGCCAAGCCCAAGCGCGGCAAGCGCCTGCGCGATCTGCACGACCGCATGCGCAAACACCTCGACGGCTGACCCGCCCCGGGGGCGGTGGACGCACGGAGCGGGCGCGGCGGCCCGGGACCGGGGAACTCCCGTCCTTCGGAACTCAGTGCATAGGCGCGCACACAGCGGGTAGAGGTTGCTGCATCGTCGCTCGCTCGCGAAGCCGTCGTCAGGAGTAGACCGTGCTGCATCCGCCGCATCAGTCCCTGCAGGTCGCCGCCGTCCCCCCGCAGCGGGGGCCAGTGCGAGATCGGGACCAGGACGCCCCGTGGCACACGGAGGCCGTGTGCAGGCGCGACGAAGCCGGCCTTTTCTTCGCCCCTTCCAAGGAGCCGACCGCGGCCCGCCTGTCCCGCGAGGAGGCGGCCAAGCGCGTCTGCGCCCGCTGCCCCGTGATGGTCGAATGCCGCGAGCACGCGCTCCTTCAGCCCGAGCCCTACGGGGTGTGGGGCGGCCTCACCGCCGCCGAGCGCCGTGTGGTCCTCGCCCGCAGGCGCCGGCGCGAGGTCGAGCTCCAGAAGGCGACGAGCTCGGTCGACCAGATCCGCGCGGCCGGCTGACGACCCCCCGATACGCGAATGGGGCGCCCCTCCGCACAAAGGGGCGCCCCGAACGCGTAAGGGGAAAGAACCTGTCCGGCGCGACCTGCCGGTCGTGGCCTACTTGGCGCGGTCGAAGTCGATCGCGCTGTACGCGCGCAGCTTCGACAGCCGGTGCTGCGAGTCGATCTGACGGATCGTCCCCGACTTGGAGCGCATCACCAGCGAGGACGTCGTGGCGCTCTCGGCGCGGTAGCGGACGCCGCGCAGCAGCTCGCCGTCCGTGATGCCGGTGGCGACGAAGAACACGTTCTCGCCGGAGACCAGGTCGTTCGTCGACAGGACCCGGTCCAGGTCGTGGCCCGCGTCGATCGCCCGCTGGCGCTCCTCGTCGTCCTTGGGCCACAGCTTGCCCTGGATGACACCGCCCAGGCACTTGATGGCGCACGCCGAGATGATGCCCTCGGGGGTGCCGCCGATGCCCAGGAGCAGGTCGACGCCACTGTCCTCGCGCACCGCGAGCACGGAGCCCGCGACATCGCCGTCGGAGATCAGCTTGATCCGGGCGCCGGCCTCGCGGACCTCCTTGATGATGCCCTCGTGGCGCGGCCGGTCCAGGATGACGACCGTGACGTCCTCGGGAGCGGCCCGCTTGGCCTTGGCGATACGGCGGATGTTCACCGCGACCGGGGCGTTGATGTCCACGTAGTCGGCGGCCTCGGGGCCCGCGACCAGCTTGTCCATGTAGAACACGGCGGACGGGTCGAACATGGTGCCGCGGTCGGCGGCGGCCAGGACCGCGATGGCGTTCGGCATGCCCTTGGCGCAGAGCGTGGTGCCGTCGATCGGGTCCACGGCGATGTCGACCTCGGCGCTCGTCCCGTCGCCGACGCGCTCCCCGTTGTAGAGCATCGGGGCTTCGTCCTTCTCGCCCTCACCGATGACGACGACGCCGTTCATCGAGACGGTGGAGACGAGGGTGCGCATGGCGCGCACGGCGGCGCCGTCCGCCCCGTTCTTGTCGCCGCGGCCGACCCAGCGGCCGGCGGCCATGGCCGCGGCCTCGGTGACGCGGACGAGCTCCAGGGCGAGGTTCCGGTCGGGAGCCTCCGCGGGGACTTCGAGTTCGGACGGCAACTGGTGATGCTCGGTCATCGAGACGCACCTTTCTGATACGACGACGGCCGGATGAGGGTGATGGCCCCGACTCTATCGTCAGGCCGACAAAATGAGCAGAGGGCCCCACGTATGAGCAGACCGGGCCCACGTGCGGTGATCGCTCACGTACCTGCGACGATGGGGGCGTGGCAGGTACCAAAGGCAAGAAGACCGTGGGCAGTCTGGTCCTCTCGATGGGCGCGACCGTCATCGCGGCGGCAGGCATCTACGTGTTCGTCCCGCACGACGACTCCGGCACCCCGCCGGTGAAGCGCGTGGACTACCGCGTGGAGCTGCTGACGGCGCGACGCGCCGCCCCGTACCCGGTGGCGGCACCCGAGGGACTCGCGAAGTCCTGGAAGGCGACGTCGGTGCGGTTCCAGGGCTCGAACTTCGACGCCTGGCACCTCGGCTTCCACGACGCCGACGGCCAGTACGTGGGCATCGAGCAGTCCACCGAGAAGGCGTCGGCCTTCATCGACCGGGCGAGCCAGGGTGCCACCGAGACCAGCGCGACGCAGCGCATCGGCGGCGAGACCTGGCGGCGCTACAAGGGTGACCAGTACGACGCCCTGGTGCTCAAGGCCGACAAGTCGACAACCGTCGTGACCGGCACGGCGTCGTTCGCGCAGCTGACGAAGATGGCCGAGGCGCTGCGGGCGAAGTAGGTGCTTCCGGGATCTCCGCGCGGGGGATCTCGGGGATTCGGCGCAGGGGAAAGGCCCCCCGGCTGTTGCCGGGGGGCCTTTCCTTTCCCGTGAAGTGTGCGGGAGCGACTCAGATCGTGGTGATGACCTGGTCGTGCTCCAGGCGCGGGGAGCGCGGGAACCAGGCGTCCTCGCCCGGCTTGCCGATGTTGATGACCATCAGCGGGGTGTGGTCGTCGTCCAGGAACTCCTTCTGGACACCGGCGAAGTCGAGGCCGGTCATCGGGCCCGCGGACAGGCCGGCGGCGCGGACGCCGATGATGAAGTACGCGGCCTGGAGGGTGGCGTTCAGGGCGGCGGCACCCTCACGGGCGGGGCGCTCCGCGAAGAAGACGTCCTTGGCCTGAGGGAAGTGCGGGAACAGCGCCGGGAGCTCCTCGTGGAACTCGTTGTCCGCGGAGAGGATCGCGACCAGCGGGGCGGACGCCGTCTTCGGACGGTTGCCCTCGGCCATGTGCTGCACGAGGCGCTCGCGGGCCTCGGGGGAGCGGACCAGCGTGATGCGCAGCGGCGACTGGTTGAACGCGGTCGGGCCGAACTTGACCAGGTCGTAGATCGCCTGGACCTGCTCGTCGGTCACCGGCTCGTCGGTGAAGGTGTTCGCGGTGCGGGCCTCGCGGAACAGCAGGTCCTGGGCGGCGGGGTCAAGAACGAGAGACATGGATCAACCTTCTCGATACGTACGTGCTGGGGGTGCGGGCGGTCCGTCGCGACGCTGCGAACGGATCACCCGATGCACACGACAGTACGTCAGTACCGTTTAACTTTCAATCAAAACCGGAAGCTCGTGACCTGCTTCACAAAGTCCCGATCGCCTCCGCCCGGCTGATCACCGCTGCTCGCCCCGCCGGTCGTCCGCAGGTCCCGCCGCTCATCCCTCCTCGTCCGCGCCCCCGTCCGGACCGGACTCCGCCAGCGCCGCGTCCAGGCGCGCCCGCGCCCCGTCCAGCCAGCGCCGGCACACCTTCGCCAGCTCCTCGCCCCGCTCCCACAGCGCGAGCGACTCCTCGAGCGACGTGCCGCCCGCCTCGAGCCGCCGGACGACCTCGATCAGCTCGTCCCGCGCCTGCTCGTAACCGAGCCCGGCCTCGTCGGTCTTCGTGGTCATGCGTTCTCCTGGTTCCCGGTCTCGACCCGTACGTTCCCGTTCTCGACCCGTACGGTGAATTCGCCCTCGGCGACCCGCGCCCGCAGCACCTCGTCCGCCGCCACGTCGTCCGCGGCGCGCACGACGTCCCCGTCGGCCTTCTGCAGCACCGCGTAACCCCGCTTGAGGGTCGCGGCGGGGGACAGGGCCACCACGCGCGCGTGCGTGTGGGACAGCTCCGACCCGGCGCGGTCGAGGAGGTGCCCGAGCGTGCGTCGGCCGCGCTCGGCCAGCGACGTCACCTGCTCCTCGCGCACCTCGATCATGCGGTGCGGGTCCTCCATGACCGGACGGGCGAGGGCATGCCTGAGCCCGCGCTCCTCCCGGTCCACGAACGACTCGACGCTGCGCCGCGCCCGGTCCCGCAGCCCCTGCACCCGCTCGTACTCCTCGCCGACGTCCGGCACGACCTTCTTCGCCGCGTCGGTCGGAGTGGAGGCGCGCAGGTCCGCCACGTGGTCGAGGAGCGGATTGTCCGGCTCGTGGCCGATCGCCGAGACGACCGGCGTACGGCAGGCGGCGACGGCCCGCACCAGCTGCTCGTCCGAGAACGGCAGGAGGTCCTCGACGCTGCCGCCGCCGCGCGCCACGATGATCACGTCGACGTCGTCGAGCGCGTCCAGCTCCTTGACCGCCTGCACGACCTGCGGCACGGCGTGCACACCCTGGACCGGCACATTGCGCACCTCGAAACGGACGGCGGGCCAGCGGTGCCGCGCGTTCTCCAGGACGTCCCGCTCGGCGGCCGACGCGCGCCCGCACACGAGCCCGATGAGCTGCGGCAGGAACGGCAGCGCCTTCTTGCGCTCGGGCGCGAAGAGCCCCTCGACGGTCAGGGTCTTCTTCAACTGCTCCAGCCTGGCGAGCAGTTCACCGACGCCCACCGGTCTGATCTCCGAGGCCCGCAGCGACAGCTGGCCGCGCGGCGCGTACCACTCCGGCTTCGCCTGGACGACGACGCGCGCGCCCTCGCTGACGACGTCCGCGACCGCGTCGAACACCTGCCGGTAGCAGGTGACGCCGACCGAGATGTCGTGCGACGGATCGCGCAGCGTCAGAAACACGACGCCGGCGCCGGGGCGCCGGGACAGCTGGGTGATCTGTCCCTCGACCCACACGGCACCGAGCCGGTCGATCCACCGCCCGATGAGCCGCGACACCTCCCCGACGGGCAGCGGGGCGTCCGCGGACGTATTCACAGCCATGCCGGTGAGCGTAGCCGCACCCACCGACAACGCTCCGTGACGCGAAGGGTGTACGGGGACGGGGCGGGCGCCGGTGCGTGCGCCGCAGCCGGACGCCCCGTCAGACCACCGGCCCGCCCCGCCGCCCCCTCTGCGCCACCAGCACCACGAGCCCCGCCGCCAGCCAGATCGCGCCCACCACCTGGGCCGTGCCCGACGCCTCCACGATCACCGCGACCGTGATGGCCGCGCCGACCACCGGCACGAGCAGATGCCGCCACCAGCTGAAGGTCCCCCCGCCCCGCCGCACCACGAACCAGCCCACCACGCTCGCGTGCAGCAGCACGAACGCCGTGAGAGCGCCGATGTCCACGACCGAGACCAGATGGTCCAGGCCGTCGTCCCTGCGGGCGGCCCAGACCGCCGCGACCAGTGTCACCACCGCCGCGCACAGCAGCGCGACCCGCGGCACCCCGGAGTCCGTCCGCGCCAGCGCCTTCGGCAGCCGCCGGTCGCGGGCCATCGCGAACAGCAGCCGCCCGGCCGCCGCCTGCCCGGCCAGCGCCGCGAACGCCGCGCCGATCGCCTTGCTGACCGCCACCAGGTCGTGCAGCCACCCGCCGACCGACACGTCGATGGCGTCGTAGAAGGCGGACCCCTGCTTGGCCGGGTCCGCGGCGAGCTCCGCCGACGACACCGGTTCGAGGAGCGCCACGAGATACGTCTGCGCGATGAACAGCACACCCGCGAGCGCCAGACAGAACAGCACCGCCCGCGCCACCTTCGCCGAGCCGCCCGTGACCTCCTCCGCGAACGACACGATCGCGTCGAAGCCCAGGTACGAGAGCACGGCGACGGACACCGCGCCGACGACGGCCGACAGCGCGAACGCGCCCTGCGACCCGTCCCCGGTCAGCGGCGACAGCCAGCCGCGCTCCGCCCCGTCGCGTACGAGTACGACGATCGCCGACCCGAGGAACACGAGCAGCACGACGATCTCCATCGCCAGGACCGCGAGGCCGACCCGGGCCGCCGCCCGCACGCCCCACAGGTTCAGGCACGTCGTGATGATCACGGCCAGAGCCGTCCACACCCAGCGCGACACCGACGGCACCAGGGCGTTCATCGCGATCCCGGAGAAGAGATAGGCGACCGCCGGGATGAGGAGGTAGTCGAGCATCGCCATCCACCCGGCGACGAACCCCGGCGCCTCACCGAGCCCCACGCGCGCGTAGGTGAAGACGGAGCCGGCCTGCGGGGCGACCCGCACCATCTGCGCGTAGCTGAACGCGGTGAACGCCATCGCGACCGTCGCGACGACGTACACCAGCGCGACGGCGCCGTGCGACCTGGCGTCGAGCGTGCCGAAGATGCCGACCGGGGCCATCGGGGCGATGAACAGGAGCCCGTAGACGACGAGGTCCCGGAACCCGAGGCTGCGCCGCAGCGTTTCTTCCCCGCCGGGCGGCGGCCCGTCTTCCCCGGCTGGTGGAGCGGTGTGGGCGGACATCGGGCCTCCGTTTGCCGCGCACGGTGTCGCGCACGGGCCTTCAGTCTCGCCAAGCGGTGGATCTTTGACCTGTTGGACACGGCCTTACGATGGTGGGCATGACTGCTACGACTGGCCCCCGCCGCGTCCTGCTCGCCGCCCCCCGGGGCTACTGCGCCGGTGTGGACCGTGCCGTGATCGCCGTCGAGAAGGCCCTCGAGCAGTACGGGGCCCCGATCTATGTCCGCCACGAGATCGTCCACAACAAGTACGTCGTGCAGACCCTGGAGAAGAAGGGCGCGATCTTCGTCGAGCAGACGCAGGAGGTCCCCGAGGGCTCCATCGTGATGTTCTCGGCGCACGGCGTCGCGCCCGTCGTCCACGACGAGGCCGCGGCCGGCAAGCTCGCCACCATCGACGCGACCTGCCCGCTGGTCACCAAGGTCCACAAGGAAGCCGTCCGCTTCGCCAAGGAGGACTACGACATCCTCCTGATCGGCCACGAGGGCCACGAAGAGGTCATCGGCACCTCGGGCGAGGCCCCCGACCACATCACGCTGGTCGACGGCCCCGAGGACGTCGCGAACGTGGAGGTGCGGGACGAGTCGAAGGTCGTCTGGCTCTCCCAGACCACGCTCTCCGTGGACGAGACCATGGAGACGGTCGACGCCCTCAAGAACAAGTTCCCGAACCTGCTCTCCCCGCCCAGCGACGACATCTGCTACGCCACGCAGAACCGCCAGATCGCGGTGAAGAAGCTGGCCGAGGACGCCGAGCTCGTCATCGTCGTCGGCTCCAAGAACTCCTCCAACTCGATCCGCATGGTCGAGGTCGCCCTGGACGCGGGCGCGCCCGCCGCCCACCTGGTGGACTTCGCCGCCGAGATCGACGAGGCCTGGCTGGAGGGCGTCACCACCGTCGGTCTCACCTCCGGCGCCTCGGTCCCCGACGTGCTGGTGGACGGCGTACTGGAGTGGCTGGCCGAGCGCGGTTACGGCGACGTGGAGACCGTGAAGACCGCCGACGAGTCGATCACCTTCTCCCTGCCGAAGGAACTCCGCCGTGACCTGCGCGCGGAGGCCGCGGCGCTCGCGGGGGACGACTCTTCCGAGAAGTGACGTTGAGCCACTCGTCGTAACGTGGTGTCCATGCAGATCTTCGGCGTGGACATCGGCGGATCAGGGATCAAGGGCGCACCCGTTGACCTGGACCGCGGAGACCTGGCACAGGAGCGGTTCAAGGTCCTGACCCCGCACCCGGCCACGCCCGACGGCGTGGCCGACGGCGTGCAGCAGGTCGTGGAGCACTTCGGCACGCGGCCCGACCGGGTCGGCATCACCTTCCCCGGCGTCGTCACGGGCGGCGCCATGATCCGTACGGCCGCCAACGTGGACAAATCATGGATCGACGTCGACGCCCGAGCCCTCCTCGGCGAGCGGCTCGACGGGCTCCCCGTGACGGTCCTCAACGACGCGGACGCGGCCGGCGTCGCCGAGATGCACTTCGGCGCGGGCCGCGGCCGCAAGGGCGTGGTGCTGCTCCTCACCTTCGGCACCGGCATCGGCAGTGCCCTGTTCATCGACGGACAGCTCGTCCCGAACACCGAGCTCGGCCATCTGGAGCTGCACGGCCACGACGCCGAGAAGCACGCCTCGACGAAGGCGAAGGAAGACCACGACCTGAGCTGGGAACACTGGGCGCACCGTGTCCAGAAGTACCTGGCACATGTCGAGATGCTGTTCTCCCCCGAGCTGTTCATCATCGGCGGCGGCGTGAGCCGCAAGGCCGACAAGTTCCTGCCCCTGATCAAGGGCATCAAGGCGGAAATCGTCCCGGCGCAGCTGCAGAACAACGCGGGGATCGTGGGGGCGGCGATGGCGGCGGCGCAGCAGAAGTAGCGGGGGCGGTGGCGCGGGGGACGGGCCGTGCGGCGTGCGACGGGCCGCGCGGCGCCGGACGAGACGCGCTGGGCCGTACGCAGGCGGGTGCGCGGGTGCGCGGGTGCGCGGGGCGCAGGCCGTGCGGCGCCGGAGGACTCGCTACCTAGGCCGTGCGCCGTCGGGGGCGCGGGGCTGACGTCACCTGTTGTCCTGCCGTGCCGGGGGAGCCGGCGCGGGCCTGTGCGAGGGCTCGTCGGCGTGCCGCGCGCCGGGCCATGTGGCGGATGCCGCGCACGGTCACGACGAGTCCGGCGATGAGGGTGCCGCCGTAGAGCCAGCCTGCGTGCATCGCGAGGGCCGTCACCAGCCCCATCACCTGCCCGCCGAACCCGCCCGAACCGTCGGCCACCGGCAGGATCCCGACGGCGAAGCCGATCGGCACGGCGACGGGCGCGCTCACCAGGTCGGCGCGCCGCACCCACATCGCCGTGAGCGTGCTGACCAGCAGGAAGAGCACCCCGTACACGGTGACCGAGCCGTCGAACAGCAGTGCGTCCAGGCAGGCGAGCGCGAACATCGTGGCCGTGCAGAACAGCCCGCTGCCCAGGCCAGTGAGGCGCGGGTCGGGGAAGCGGCGCAGTGTGAGGGCGACCGGTGACGCGGGCCGTGGCGCCGTGCCGCCGCCCTTGCCCGACGCCCGGTACACCGTGCTGGAACCGGACCCGGCGGGTCCGTTGCGTCCGTCGCTGCCGCCCTGCGCCTGCGGCGGGAGCGGGGGCGTGCGGCGGGACGGGTTCTGCGGGGTGCGCGGCTGAGTGCGACGGGGTTGTTCCACCGCACCAACTTAGGTCGGGTTATGTGTGGAATCCGCTCCGGGACACGCCGGTTTCGCCGACCTTGGCCAAGCGTTCGATACGGCGCCGGGGGGTGGTGCGGCACGCCGTAGACTGGGGGTCCTCCATCCTCACGTACGGGAAGTCGCAACGTGTCGCTCACGATCGGAATCGTCGGCCTGCCGAATGTCGGCAAGTCGACCCTTTTCAACGCCCTGACCAAGAACGACGTGCTGGCGGCCAACTACCCGTTCGCCACGATCGAGCCGAACGTGGGCGTGGTCGGTGTCCCCGACCCCCGCCTCGCCAAGCTCGCCGAGGTCTTCAGCTCGCAGAAGATCCTCCCGGCGACGGTCGACTTCGTCGACATCGCGGGCATCGTGCGCGGCGCCTCCGAGGGTGAGGGCCTGGGCAACAAGTTCCTCGCGAACATCCGCGAGTCGGACGCGATCTGCCAGGTCATCCGCGCCTTCAAGGACGAGAACGTCGTACACGTCGACGGCAAGGTCTCGCCCAAGGACGACATCGAGACGATCAACACCGAGCTGATCCTCGCGGACCTCCAGTCCGTCGAGAAGCAGGTCCCGCGCCTCCAGAAGGAGTCCCGCCTCCAGAAGGAGAAGGTCGCGGTGCTCGCCGCGGTCGAGGAGGCGCAGAAGATCCTCGAGTCCGGCACGACGCTCTTCGCCGCGGGCATCACCGCCGGCACGGAGAAGGGCCGCCTGCTCCACGAGCTGCACCTCCTCACCACCAAGCCCTTCCTCTACGTGTTCAACGTGGACGAGGACGAGCTGGTCGACGAGGACTTCAAGAACGAGCAGCGCGCCCTGGTCGCCCCCGCCGAGGCGATCTTCCTGAACGCCAAGATCGAGTCGGAGCTGATCGAGCTCGACGACGACGAGGCGCTCGAACTCCTCCAGTCGATGGGCCAGGAAGAGCCCGGCCTGGCCACGCTCGGCCGCGTCGGCTTCGACACCCTCGGCCTCCAGACGTACCTGACGGCAGGCCCGAAGGAAACGCGCGCCTGGACCATCAAGAAGGGGGCCACGGCCCCCGAGGCAGCCGGCGTCATCCACACCGACTTCCAGAAGGGCTTCATCAAGGCGGAGGTCATCTCCTTCGACGACCTGATGGAGACGGGCTCGGTCGCGGAGGCCCGCGCCAAGGGCAAGGCCCGCATGGAGGGCAAGGACTATGTGATGCAGGACGGGGACGTGGTGGAGTTCCGCTTCAACGTCTGAGCGGGTGAGGTAACACCACGTTGATGACCTGGCGGACATGCAGGTCAAATGGGGTCGGCTCTTGCGGGAGCCGGCCCCTTGCCGTTTCCGTGCCGGGATGGTGCCGGGTGTCCTGATGGGCCGTCATCCATGGGGCTTCGCTGGTGGCGCTGCGAGCGAAGCCGCGAGGTCTTCCCCTGGTCGGGAACGGCATGGGGCAGTGGCCGGGAACCGCCGGATGTGGGTGGGACGTGTTTCCTGGGAAGGCTTGTTGTTGCCGATGCCGGGGGAGGCAATGAAGTGGGGGACGGGACTGCGCTCGCCGAGCAGATCGCTGAGCGGCGGGCCGGGGCGGGTGATCCGCGGGCGCTCCTCGGGGAGCTGAGGCGGGCCAGGATGCTCGTGCCGCTGGACCGGGGCGGGCTGTGGACGGGGCATCTCGGCGGTGTGCGCTGGGTGTTCGCGTTCACCGGGGAGGAGGCCCTGGCCCGCTTCGCGCAATCGCGGGCGCGGGAGTCCGGGAGCTCCCAGGACTGCGCGCGGCCCTGGGAGTTCGCCGAACTGCTCGGCGCCCGGCTGCTCGACGAGATCGTCCCGGCGATGGGTGAACCCGCGGGCCTCGCCGTCGACGTGGCGGACCCAGACGGGTCCATGCTCTTCCCGCCTGCCATGGGCATCGTTCCGGACGAAGTAGCCGTCGACACACCGGACAAGCTCGCCGGCGGGACCGCAGGGGGTGCCCTCTGATGGGCGACGGGGCGAAGGATCTCGGTGTCGATCACTTCACCGTCCAGCGGCTCACTCAGGGCATAGGTGACGCGATCGGTGAGCTGAAGGAGATCGGCACGAGCACCGGAGGGGTGCTCGGCAAGGGCTTCTCCGAAATGGCGATGACCGGCATGGAAGCCGGGCACCACGGCCTGTCCGTGGACTTCGAGGACTTCTGCGAGCGGTGGGAATGGGGCGTGCGGGCGCTGATCCAGGACGCCAACACCATCGCGGCGAAGCTCGGCCTGGCCGCGGGCGTGCTGTGGGAGGAGGACCGGTACGTCGAGAGCGCGTTGAAGTACGGCGTCAACTCGCTCGCCGGCGGCAGCCCGTACGCCTCCGAGGAGGACATCGCCAAGCAGGACTGGGGCGACGTGTTCACCCCGGACGCGCTGAACCCGGACTGGAGCGCCGAGTCGTGGGACCGCGCCGGTGACGAGATGGGTCAGACCTGGAAGGACACCGGGCGCGCGCTGGTCACCGAGGGGCAGGGCGGCGAACAGTCGCGCAGGCTCAACGAGCTCTTCGGCATCGACCAGGAACAGTTCGACAAGGCCGTCGACGACACCTTCGGGCCGTCGCCCGAGGAGCGGGCCCAGCAGCAACAGCAGCAGAACGAAGCCGGGGGGAACTGACGTATGGGCATCGGGGACATCGTCAGTGACCTCACGCCGGATGTCGTCGAGGACGCGGTCGAGGACGGCGTCGAGTGGGCCGGAAACCGGGTCGAGGACGCCGGCGACTGGACGGCGGACCGGCTCGATGACGTCGGCTGGGAGTCCGGTGCGGACTGGGTGCGCGAGAAGTCGCGTTCCCTGGCGAACCGGATGGGTGCCGAGGTCGACGAGATGGACCTCGGGCAGACCGAGGACAAGACCAAGCTCATCTACGGCTCGCCGGGCAAGCTGCGCTCCACCGCCTCCCACCTGCGTGACTTCACGGATTCGTTCAACGACGTCGGGCTCGGTCTCGAAGGGCTCGAGTCGGACTCGCTGCAGGGTGAGGCCGCGGACGCGTTCCGTAAGACGGTGAAACTGGAGCCGCGCAAGTGGTTCAAGGGCGCGGACGCGTTCGAGGAGGCGACGAAGGCGCTGGAGTCGTTCGCGGACACGGTGACCTGGGCGCAGGGCCAGGCGCAGGCCGCGATCGACAAGTGGAAGGCAGGCACGAAGGCCTCGGCGGACGCCGTGGACGCGCACAAGAAGAAGGTCGACGGCTACAACGACGCGGTCGACAAGTACAACGCGATGCCCGCCGACAAGCGTGATCCCGCCACCCTGCCGCCGAAGCCGGGCGAGTTCTCCGACCCCGGCAAGGGGAAGATGCAGGAGGCGCAGGAGATCCTCGCCGAGGCGCGCAAGCAGCGGAACTCCGCCGCCGAGACCGCCCGCAAAGCCGTCCAGAAGGCCCGGGACGCGGCCCCGCCCAAGCCTTCCTACAGCGAACAGCTGCAGGACGGGCTCGACGAGTACGAACTGATGAAGACCCACTTCACCATGGGCGTGGTCAAGGGCACCGCGGGCCTCGTGAACTTCGTCCGGGGCCTCAACCCGATGGACCCGTACAACATCACGCATCCCGCCGATTACGTGATGAACCTCAACAGCACCGTCGCCGGACTCGTCCAGGTCGCCAACGACCCCTGGGGCACCGGCAAGCAGATGCTGGACAACTTCATGAAGGACCCGGCGGAAGGGCTCGGCACGATGGTGCCGGACGCGATCCTCACCGCCGCGACGGGTGGCGCCGGAGCCGCCGCGAAGGGCGCGAGGCTCACGGACGAGCTCGCGGACGCCGCCAAGGCGCGCCGTGCCAAGAGGCTCAGGGAGACCGTCCGCAGGCCCGACGGCAAGCGGTGCGGCCGTGAGCCCGTCGACTTCGCGACCGGCCGCATGTTCCTGCCACAGGAGGACGTGCTGCTGCCGGGCAGCCTGCCGCTGCTGTTCCGCAGGGACTTCGAGTCCTCGTACCGGGCCGGCCGCTGGTTCGGCGAAAGCTGGTCGTCGACGATCGACCAGCGCCTGACCGTCGACCCGATCGGTGTCGTCCTCCACGGTGAGGACAACCTGCTCGTCCCGTATCCGCACCCTGCCCCCGGCACCCCGGTGCTCCCCGAGGCGGGACCGCGCCGGCCGTTGGAGCGGCATGCCGACGGCAGCTACACGCTCACCGACCCGGACACGGGCACCGTCCGGCACTTCCTCGCCCCGCCCGGAACCGAGCCGGGTGACAACGGCACCGCGCCGCTCGCCGAGATCGCCGACCGGCACGGGCGCACGATCATCGCCGAGTACGACGAGGAGGGCGCCCCGCTCGCCCTCACCCACTCGGGGGGCTACCGCCTCACGTTCACCACGGAGAACCGCCGGATCACTTCGCTGAGCCTCGACGGCACCGAGATCGCCAGGTACGGATACAGCGAGGAAGGCCATCTCACCGAGGTCACCAAGTCCTCCGGCGTCCCCACCCGGTTCGCCTACGACACCGAAGGCCGCATCACCGCCTGGACCGACACGAACGGCTCCAGTTACAGCTTCGTGTACGACGACAACGACCGGTGCGTGTCCCAGACCGGTGCCGAGGGGCACCTGGCCTCGGAGTTCCACTACAGCGACCCGCACCCCGACACGGGCCTGACCACCACCACGGTCACCGACTCCCTCGGCCACACCTGGCGCTACACGGTCAACAGCCACCTCCAGGTCGTCGCCGAGACCTGGCCCACGGGCGCGACGATCCGGTACGCCTACGACCGCGACGACCGGCTGCTGTCCCGTACCGAACCCCTCGGCGCGCGCACCGAGTTCCGCTGGGACGACGAGGGCCGTCTCGTCTCGACGACCCGTCCCGACGGCAGCGTGCAGACGGCGGCCTACGACGGTGACGGCCGCCCGGTCGAGCTGGTCGAGCCGGGCGGGCTGCGCTGGAAGCAGGAGTTCGACGAACGCGGCAACCGGGCCTCGGTCACCAACCCCGCCGGGCGCACCACCCACTACACCCACGACGCGCTCGGCCACGTCACCTCCGTCACCGATCCGCTCGGTGCCACGACCCTGCTGCGCCACAACGCCGCAGGCCTTCTCCTGGAGCAGACCGCCCCGGACGGCGGCCGCACGTCGTACGTGCGGGACGCCTTCGGCCGGATCACAGAGCGCACCGGACCCAGCGGCGCCGGCGCCCTCTTCGAGTGGACCCCTGAGGGCCGGCTCGCGCGGTTGACGGGCCCGGACGGCGCCGTGGAGTCGTGGACGTACGACGGCGAGGGCAACTGCGTCCGCCACACCGACCCCGAGGGCGGCACCACGGCCTTCGAGTACACCCACTTCGACCTGCTCACGGCCCGCACCGACCCCGACGGCACCCGCCACGAGTTCACGCACGACACCGAGCTGCGCCTCACCGAGGTCCGCAACCCCCTGGGCCTGCGGTGGAGTTACACCTACGACCCGGTCGGCAGCCTCGTCGCCGAGACCGACTTCGACGGCCGGACCCTCGCCTACGACGTCGATCCGCTCGGCCGGGTGCTGACCCGTACCACCCCGCTCGGCGCGGCCGTCCGCTACGAGCGGGACCTGCTCGGCCAAGTCGTCCGCAAGGACAGCGGCGGCGCCGTGACCACGTACGAATACGACCCCGCGGGACGGCTGCTGCGGGCCGTCGGACCCGACGCGGAGCTGACGTACGCGTACGACCGCAGGGGCCACGTCAAGACCGAGCTGACCGACGGGCGTGCGCTGTCGTTCTCGTACGACGCGGCCGGGCGTCGCACCCGGCGCGTCACCCCGGGCGGCCATGTCACCTCGTACACGCACGACAGCGCAGGCCGTGCCGCCGCGCTGACCGTCGCGGGCCACGACATCGTGTTCACGCGTGATGCCGCGGGGCGCGAGCTGACCCGCAGCGTCGGACGGACGCTGACGCTGACGTCGGACTGGGACGACGCCGGCCGGCTCACCGCTCAGGAGATCGCTCGCGGCGGCCACCGGCTGAACCTGCGGACGTACGCGTACCGCGAGGACGGCCATCTCGTCGCGGCCGACGACGCCCTGCGCGGCCCGCGCCGCTTCGGCCTGGACGCGACGGGCCGGGTCACCGCCGTCACGGCCGACGGGTGGAGCGAGTCCTACGCGTACGACAGCGGCGGCAACAACATCTCCGCCGCCTGGCCGGACCGCCACGCCAGTGGCGACGCGCGCGGCGAGCGCTCCTACACCGGCACCCGGATCACGCAGGCCGGGGCCAACCGCTACGTGTACGACGACGCCGGTCGGCTGATCCGCCGCTCGAAGACCCGGCTGTCGAAGAAGCGAGACGTGTGGACGTACGCGTACGACGCCGAGGACCGGCTCACCGAGGTCACGACCCCGGACGGCACTGTGTGGCGCTACCGGTACGACCCGCTCGGCCGGCGCGTGGCCAAGGAGCGGATGGCGGCCGACGGCGAGGCGGTGGCCGAGCGCACGCGCTTCGTCTGGGACGGTCCCGTGCTCGCCGAGCAGACCACGGAGTTCCCCGGCGAGCTGCCTCACCACACCACGCTGAGCTGGGACCACGAGGGCCTGACCCCGGTCGCCCAGACCGAACGGCTCACCGACGCGGCCACGCAGCGGGAGGTCGACGCGCGGTTCTTCGCGATCGCGACCGACCTCATCGGCACCCCGACCGAGCTCATCGACGAGGACGGGCGCATCGCCTGGCAGAGCCGCACCACGCTGTGGGGCATCACGACGTGGAACGCCGACGCGTCCGCGTACACGCCGCTGCGGTTCCCCGGCCAGTACTTCGACCCGGAGACCGGCCTCCACTACAACCACCACCGCTACTACGACCCGCAGACCGCCCGATACACCACGCCCGACCCGCTGGGCCTCGCGCCCGCGCCCAACCCGACGGCGTACGTGCACAACCCGCACCGGTTCAGCGATCCGCTGGGCCTCGCGCCGTACGAGGACAACGGAGGGCTCGGCGAACTCCACGAGGTCAACAAGCCCGACCCCGACGCGGACAAGCTGGCCGAGAAGCTCGGCGGAGAGCCCCGCAGGAGGTTCGCGAACGACCCGGACGGACGTGAGTTCGACGCGATCAGCGACGAGTACGTGGCCCAGGCGAAGCCCGCGGACTTCACCCTGAACAAGAAGTTCCGCAAGCAGGCGCAAGCCACGTTCGAGGCGGCGATCCAAAGTGGCCGCACTCCGTACTTCCAGTTCGACGGACCGCCCGGGCCAGGCGTGATCGATAAGCTCCAGGAATACGGGCGCCGGTACGGCGTCGAGCCGGTGATCGACACGACTCCGCTGGAGTGAGGGCATGTACGAGTTCCATGGTTGGTTCGGTATCTCCGAGGACCCGTACGAGGACGACGCGCAGTCTCTGAGGTCGGGTGTCGAGGAGCTGCGCGCACGGATCGACGCGGTCCAGTGGTCCTCCAGCTGCAAGGTCGTGCTCGACGTCTTCAACGGGCTGCCCGTCGTCACCGCCGCCGGCCAGACCAACCACAAGGGCTACGAAGCCGAGCAGCTGGACGAACTGGTGGCGTACATAGCGCGCCGCTTCCCCGGCGCATGGGGGCTGCTCCACGACCGCTCCGACGAGAACGACATCCCGAACGCAGACAACGCGTTCCGGGTGCGCGTCATGCGCAGGGGGGCCGTCGAGGAGCGCCTCGATCCCTTCCTGTCGCCGTGCAATCCGGTGATCGAGGACTGAACCCTACGAGGCGTGCCGGGAGCCTCCCGGGCGAGGGGCCGGACCATCACACACTGTCCGGCCCCTCGCACTTCTGGCGTCCGCGCCTTCTCCGGCGGATGGTCCGCTCTGCCGTCCCGAGGCCGTCCAGCTGCGCAGCGACGTGCTCACTCGCAGGTCATCCAGGGTCCGCCTCTTCGGGGGCCTTGGGTCGTTGTCCGGACGGGTGTGAGTGCCGGGCCCCGGTCCCGATCTGCCCCGCCACCCCCGCTCGTTATGGTCGGTCCTGTGACGCACCCAGTACCGGCCGCCCCGACCACCGCCGCGAACGCCCCCGCCCCCCTGGATCCCCTCGACCGGCGCATCGTCGCCGCCCTGCAGATCGACGGGCGGGCGTCGTGGCGGCGGATCGCGGGCGCGATCGGGCAGCCCGAGCGGAAGGTGGCGCGGCGGGGGCTGCGGTTGCTGGAGAGCGGGGACGTGGCCGTGCGCGGGCTCGTCGTGCGGGGCGAGACCGTGATCCTGCGGATGACCTGCCGGCCGGGGTCGGTGCGGGACGCGGCCGTGGCGGCCGCCCGGCGCGCGGACTGCATCTTCTCGTACGCGCTCGCGGGACCGGTCGACTGTGTGGCCGAACTCCAGTTTCCGCAAGGGCAGTTGGGGCCGCTGATGCTCGACGAGGTGCCCGCGCTGCCCGGTCTCCTCTCGCAGAGCGTGTCGCCGGTGCTGCGGTACTTCAGGACCGTGCACGAGTGGTCGCCGGGGATCCTCGACGCCGGGGAGATCGAGGCGCTGGGTGGCCCGTCCGGGACCGTCGACGAGATCGGGCTCCCGGATGTCGAGGTCGGGCCCGAGGAGTGGGCGATTCTGGGGGCGCTCGCCGAGGACGGGCGGCGGACCCACGAGGACCTGGCCGCCGTCGCCGGTGTCTCCGTGGCGACCGCCCGCCGCCGCGTCGAGACGCTGACCCGCGACGGGCACGTGAGCATCCGGGCCGCCGTCGAGCCCGCGCTGCTCGGCCTCCCGGTCGAGGCGCTCCTGTGGATCAGGACCCGGCCCGACGAGGTCGAGAAGGTGGGCCGGCTGCTCGTCGATTCGCCGCTCGTGCGGTACGCCGCCGTGGTCATGGGTGAGCACCAGCTCCTGGTCGACGTGACGCAGCCGTCGAAGGCCGCGCTGTACGAGTTCCTGACGTCCTCGCCCTGGGTGCGGCATGTGGAGGCCGTGCAGTCGCATCTGGTGGTCGACGCGTTCAAGCGCAGCGGGGTGGAGTTCCCGACGTCCAGCCGCTGACGTTCGTAATGCGACTGAAATCTTCATAGTCGTGAGGCTCGCGTCTTAAAAGTTCATACATCTTTAGGTGTTGACTGAAAACGTCAGCGCCTTCAGTGTGGTGCAGCACACGCGTCGCCGATCCCGCCTCCGGTCGGCCGCGCCTCTCTGCCTGCTGCCCTAGGACTGCCATGCCCGTTTCCACCGGTCCCGCCGACTCCGGCCACGCCGCCCCCGGCCCCGCCGATTCCGCTCCCGCGGCGGACGAACTCTGTGTCCTCGACGCCGTCGACCTCGCGGCGCGCGTCCGTCGCGGTGAGCTGTCGGCCCGCGAGGTCGTCCAGGCTCACCTCGACCGCATCGAACGCCTCAACCCCGCCCTCAACGCGATCGTCACCCTGGACCCCGAGGGCGCCCTCGCCGCGGCCGCCGTCGCCGACGAGCGTCAGGCGCGCGGTGAGGAGCTCGGGCCGCTGCACGGTCTGCCCATCGCGTTCAAGGACACCCACCTCACCCGCGGCATGCGCACCACCCACGGCTCGCCCCTCTTCGCCGAGCACGTCCCCGACGAGGACGAGCTGCTCGTGCGGCGCATCCAGGACGCGGGCGCCATCCGCATCGGCAAGACCAACGTCCCCGAGTTCGCGGCCGGTTCGCACACCTTCAACCCCGTCTTCGGCGCGACCAGGAACCCGTACGACACGAAGCGGTCGGCGGGCGGCAGCAGTGGCGGGGCCGCGGCCGCGCTCGCCGCCGGGTTCCAGCCGCTCGCCGACGGCAGCGACATGGGCGGTTCCCTGCGCAACCCGGCGTCCTTCTGCAACGTCGTCGGCCTGCGACCCACCCCCGGCCGCGTCCCCTCGCACCCGGCCGGCAACCTGTGGGAGACCCTCGCCGTCGCCGGGCCCATGGGGCGCACCGTCGCCGACACCGCGCTGCTGCTGTCCGTCATGGCCGGGCCCGACCCGCGCGTCCCGATCTCCCTGGAGGGGCCGGGCGCCGCCTTCCGCGCACCGCTCGGGCGGGACGCGGCCGGGCTGCGGGTGGCGTTCGCGCCCGACCTCGGAGGGCGGGTCGCCGTCGACCGCGACGTGCGCGACGTCTTCGAGCGGCAGGCCGAGGTCTTCGAGGAACTCGGCTGCGTCGTCACCGAGGACTGCCCCGACCTGGACGGTGCCGAGGACGTCTTCCGCACGCTGCGCGCCCAGGAGTTCAACCAGGGGCTCGGCGCGCTCCTCGACAGCGACCGCGCCTCCCTGAAGGACAGCCTCGTCTGGAACATCGAGGAGGGGCGACGCCTGACCGGCGCCGACCTCGCCCGCGCGACCGCCGAGCACGCCCGCATCCACCTCGCGGCCGTCGGCTTCTTCGAGCGCTACGACGTACTGGTCGCGCCCGTCAGCCAGGTCACCCCCTTCGCGGTGGAGGCGGAGTACCCGACCGTCATCGACGGGCAGCCGCAGCACACCTACCTCGACTGGATGCGCTCGGCGTACTTCCTCTCCGTCCTGGGCGCACCCGCCCTCTCCGTACCGGCCGGCTTCACCGGAGCCGGGCTCCCCGTCGGGCTCCAGATCGTCGGCCCGCCCCGCGCCGAGCGGACCGTGCTCGAGGTCGGTGCCGCCTACGAGGCCGCCACCGGGCACGGACGCCGTCGCCCCTCCCTCTCGTAGCCCTCCCTCCCATAGCCCCACCTCCCGTTGCCGCACCCTCCGCAGTCGTATGGAGCCCTGATGAGAAAACCGCACGTGATCTGGGCCGTCGTGCCCGTACTGGCTTTCCTCAGCACCCCGTTCCTGCCCTTCGTCAACGGCCCGTACCTCTGGTTCGGCATCCCCTCCGTCCTGGCCTGGTGCCTGCTGTGGACGGCCGGTACGACGGCTTCGCTCGCCCTCGTCGAGCACCTCGCGCGCACCGACAACGAACGCGCCGACCGCGACGAGGCCGAGGAGGCCGCCGCATGAACACCACCATGGTCATCACTCTCATCGGCATGGTCTCCATCGCCGTCGTCGGCGTGAGCGGGCGCAGACCGCGCAGCGGGGAACTCGGCGAATGGACCGTGGGGAAACGGAAGTTCTCCACCTTCACCACCTGGTTCCTCCAGGCGGGCGAGGCCTTCACGACCTTCAGCTTCCTCGGTCTCGCGGGCATCGCCTTCGGCGGAGGTGTCGCCGCCGCGTTCGCGCTGTGCTACCTCGCGATCAACTTCGTCCTGCAGTACTTCACCGCGCCCCGGATGCGTGAACTCGGCCGCAAGGGCGGCTACTTGACGCAGGCGGACTTCTTCGCCGACCGCTACCGCAGCCCTCTGCTCGGCAAGGTCGTCGCCGTCGTCGGCGCCGTCTTCCTGCTGCCGTACCTCCAGCTCCAGATCACCGGGCTCGGGATGATCGTCCAGCTCGCCACCGGCAGCCGCACGGGCGGCAACCTCAGCATGGTCCTCGCCACCGTCCTCACCGTCGCCTTCGTCCTGTGGTCCGGCATCCGCGGCATCGCCCGCGTCGCCTATCTCAAGGACGCCCTGATGATCGTCGGGCTTCTGGTGCTGATCATCGGCGTCGCGGTCTCCGTGAAGGGCGGGATCGGCGGCCTCTTCGAGACCGTGCGGGACAGTCACCCACAGCTCCTGACGCTCCATCAGGAGGGGTACGACGCCACGTTCTTCGTCACCGCCGTCATCATCTCCGGCATCGGCGGCGGACTCGGCACCATGGCCCACCTGTGGCCGCCGGTCCTCGCCGCCGTCAGCGGGCGCGCCCTGCGCAAGAACGCCGTCTGGCTGCCGCTCTACCAGATAGCACTCGGCATCCCGGTGATCGTCGGCTTCGCGGGAATCCTCATGGTGAAGCCGGGCTCGCCCGCGAACTCCGTCGCCCTCACCCTCGCCGGCCAGACCCTGCCCGGCTGGCTCGTCGGCGTCGTCGCGGTCGCCGCGGCCTCGGCCGCCATGGTCCCCTCGGCGGCCATCGTCGTGGGCATCTCCAGCCTGCTGTCCCGCAACCTGCTGAGCGCGCGCAACGAACGTACGCAGCTGCGCACCAATCACCTCTGCGTGGTCGCGGCCGCCGCGCTCGCCCTCGTGCTCGGCCTGACCAGGCCCGGACTCCTGTCCGACCTGCTGCTGCTCACCTACGGAGGCCTCACCCAGCTCGCCCCGGCGATCGTCATGGGCCTGGCGAAGAAGGTGCGTCTGGACGCCGTGCCCGCACTGCTCGGCATCCTGACCGGCGTCGGCGTCCTGATCTGGCTCACCTTCGGGAGCGTGGACGTCGGCACGGTCGACACCGGGCTCATCGCGCTCGTGCCGAACCTGGTGGTGACGGCGGTCGCTCAACTCGTGGTGCGGTCCCGCTCCCTGGCCGCCGTGCCGGCCGAGGCCAACTGACCGGCCGCCGGGCGCCGTCGCGCGGTGTGGGGCCGTGTGCGGCGCCCGGTGGTCTCCGGGGCCTGCCGGTCGGGCGGCAGGCCCTACCTCACCCTCAACTCCTTTACGGGCTCCGGCTTTTCGCCGTTCTCGGTGACGCGTACGTACCGGGCCGTGTGTCCCGGCGCGAAGGCCCGCCAGGCCGCCCCGTCGGCGGACGTCGTCACCGCGTACGCGCGCGTGCCCGTGACGTCCACCCCGGAGAGCTCCGCCGTCCGGCCGAGGTCGACCGTGAGGGAGGCGTGCACGGTCGCCGGCTGCCACGGGGTGGCCGGATTGCCGTCCACCGCCGCCTCCGCGTACAGGCCCGGCTCCTCGGACGTCGCCGTCGCGGTGCGGCAGCGGGCCAGGTCGGAGGTGGGTTCGAGGTCGGGGCGCCGGGTGCGCAGGACGAGCCCGCCGCGGTCGACGGTGGCGCGCCCGGTGGGCGTGACGACGGGGAACGGCTCGCCCGCGGTCAGCCTGACCGTCGTACGCTCCGGCCCGATCGCGATGTCGTACGTGCGTCCGCGCCAGGTCAGCCCGCGCAGCGCCACGCCCCTGCCGAGCTGCGGCGGCAGCGACGGGTCCAGGCGCAGGGCGTCCTCCTCGAGGCGCAGGCCGGTCAGGCCGTGCGTGAACACCTGGAGGAAGCCGCCCTTTCCGGTCAGGAAGTCCTGCGCGGGCGTGCCCGCGAGCGGGTCGCTGGACCCCGCCTTCGTGCCGCGCGCCTCCGAGAACAGCCCGAACGGCTCCCGGAAGAACGGCTTCGAGGCGCGCCGCAGGAACGTGTACGTGGCACAGCCCGGCTCCCCGGCCGACGCGGCGGCCACCGCGTTCACGGAGTCCGTCATCGCGGGCCCGTCCGGGTCGGTGTGCGCGACGTAGTAGTCCAGGGTCGCCGCGGCCGCGCCCTTCGGCATCGGCTTCCAGTCCAGCGGATACAGCAGCAGGACCGCGTCGGCCTGCTTGATCGTCGAGCCGTTGTAGCCCTCGTACTGGAGGAAGATCTTGCGCTTGGGGTCGTAGGGGATGCGGAGCCCGTCGGCGATCGTCGTCCACGCGGCCGGGGGCGCGGCGCCCACGAGCCGGGCGGCGCGGGCGGCGGAGCGCAGGGCCGTGGCCGCGACGGCGTTCGTGTAGACCCCGTCGTCGACGCCGTTGCTGTACTCGTCGGGGCCTGCGACGTCCTTGATGGAGTACGAGCCGTCGGTGTTCTTCGTGACGCGTGAAGTCCAGTACTCCGCGAGGCCCTCGAGCAGCGGCCAGCCGCGCGAGCGCAGCCAGGCGCGGTCGCCCGTGGCCAGGTAGTACTGCCAGACGGCGAGCGCGATGTCGCCCTGGAGGTGGTTCTGGGTGACGCAGTGCGGCGGGAACCAGCTCTGGCACTCCGTCCACAGGGCGCCGCGGCTCGCGCTGGTCCACGGGTACATGAGGCCCTTGACCGACGTCTTCAGGGCGTTGTCGGCGGCCGCCTCGCGCGTGCGGTAGCGGTACTCGAGGACGGGGCGCGCCAGTTCGGGACGGTCGGCGAGCAGCGCGGGGAACATCCACGTCTCGGCGTCCCAGAAGATCATGCCCGCGTAGGCGTCGCCGGTGAGCCCGGCGGGCGCCACGCTGTCGCGACCACCGGCGCGCACCGCCGTGAGAAGCCCGTACCGCGCGGCCCGCACCTGCTGCTGGAGGTCGGGCCGGTCCGGGACCTCGATGTCCGACGTCCACAACTTCTGCCAGGCGGCGCCGTGTCGGCGGAACAGCTCGTCCCATCCGGCGGAGGCCGCCCGCTGCGAGGCGCCGACGGCCGAGTCGTGCGGGGTGCGGGAGGTGAGAGCCGTGTCCACGCCGATGTATTTGGTGACGGTGTACGTGCGGCCCGTGTCGACGGAGAAGGTGGCGGACTGACGGTTGGTCAACGTATCGGCGCGGCCCGCCGGGTGGGTGCGGCCGGGGGCGCGCAGGGTGGAGGCGACGACGCCGTCCTCGCGGGTGCCGTCCGTGCGGAAGCCCACCGCCATCGTGCGCTTGCCCGCGGGGCCGCCGCCGGTGGCCGCGATCCGGCGGGCGCCGCGGCCGTCGATCAGGTCGGTGACGGTCGCCTCACCGCTCCAGTGCGGCGTGACACGCAGCCGCACGGCTCCGGTGTGCGCGTGCGAGCGGTCGGTGAGCACGTCGTACGTCAGGTCGGTGCGCCGGCCGTCCTTGTGCGTCCAGGTCAGCGACGTACGGACGAATCCGCAGCGCAGGCTGAGGGTCTGCCGGTAGTGCGAGATCCGGCTGCCTGGGCCGTACGTCTCGTCGCCCACCGTCAGGTCGAGCGCGGTCCAGTTCGGCAGCGCGGCGACGGCCTCGCGGTGCGCGGTGTTCTCGGGGCCGCGCGCGTAGAGCCCGGTGGCGAACGCCCCGTCGTAGCGCGGCGTGTAGAGCGGCCAGCCGGTCCTGTCGCCGGGCGCGGCGTAGCCCGCGCCGGACGGCGGGACGCGCACACCGAGATAACCGTTGCCGGTGTACGCGTGATAGGTGTTCGCGGGGTCGACACGGGTGGTGGCCGGGGCCCAGGCGGGGTCGCCGGTGCAGGCCTCGGGGGCCATGGGGGTCTGGGAGGCACCTGAGGTGGAGCCCGCGGGCACGGGGGCGGGATCGGCGGACGCGGGCGCCGGGCCGGGGCCGGGCGTCGCCAGGGCCGCGCCCGGTGAGGCGCCGAGCACCGCGAGTGCGAGGAGGACGGTGAGGCGGGCGGGGGATCGGCGGGGTCGGGTCACGCATCCGACGATGCGGGCGGTTGCGGACGGGAGTCGGGCAACCCGCGCCGGAGGTCCCACGGATGGCGGGGGTGTCCTCGCCCCCACCCGTCCCGACGGCCAGGCGTAAGCACCCCCTTACCTGGAGAAAGTCCCTGCGTAAAGGCCTGCGCGGGCGCATGTCATCACTTCGAGTGATTCTTTGGCCTTTGCTTGCGGCGCACAACCCAGGGTTGCGACGCTGTTGCTGTCTGTCAATCTGACGGGTCGCCATGGGTCTTAGGGAGTGCAGCCAGTGACATTCGGTGAGCAGCCGGCGTATCTGCGCGTCGCGGGTGATCTCCGCAAGAAGATCGTCAATGGATCGCTGCCACCGCACACCCGGCTCCCGTCACAGGCCAGGATCCGCGAGGAGTACGGCGTCTCGGACACCGTCGCCCTCGAAGCCCGCAAGGTGCTGATGGCCGAGGGTCTCGTCGAGGGGCGCTCGGGATCGGGCACGTATGTGCGCGAGACGCCGGTACCGCGCCGCGTCGCCCGTTCCGGATACCGGCCGAGCAGCGGCTCCACCCCCTTCAAGCAGGAGCAGGCCGACGAGGCGGCGCGCGGCACGTGGGACTCCCGCAGCGAGCAGGTCGAGGCGAGCGGCGTCATCGCCGAGCGCCTCGGTGTCCGGGCCGGCGACCGCGTGATGTGTACGAAGTACGTCTACCGGGACGCGGGGGAGGCCATGATGCTCTCCACCTCCTGGGAGCCTCTCGCGGTCACGGGACGCACCCCGGTGATGCTCCCCGAGGAGGGCCCCCTCGGCGGCTGCGGCGTCGTCGAGCGCATGGCCGCCATCGACGTGATCGTGGACAACGTGACGGAGGAGGTCGGCGCCCGCCCCGGCCTCGCCGAGGAGCTCATGGCGCTCGGCGGAGTGCCCGGCCATGTCGTCCTCGTCATCCAGCGCACGTACTTCGCGTCGGGCAGACCGGTCGAGACGGCGGACGTCGTCGTCCCCGCCGACCGGTACCGGATCGCATACCACCTGCCCGTGAAGTGACCGATACGCGAACGCCCTGTCCGGGGCGCGTGACGGCGACTTAACCCGCGGCCGCCTCTCGTAACGCCGGGGCAATCACCGCCCGCCCCGCATTGTCATGCACGGCTCCTAACTTCCGTCCGTACCCGCAATCGGCCGGACGACAGGAACCCTCATGACGGACACGGTCACCCGTGACACAGAGGCAGCCCCGCCGCGGCGCAGCTACGCCAAGCTCGCCGCGGACGAGAGCCGCGAGGACTTCTCGCTGCGCTACGCGCCCCACTCCTACCGGCGTTGGTCCCCGACCATGGTCGCGTCCACCGCGCTCGGCGGCATCGCCTACCTCGCCGACTTCGCGATCGGCGCCTCCATCGTGTTCACGTACGGCTTCACGAGCGGGCTCGCCTCGATCCTGTGCGCGGCGACGATCATCTTCCTGACCGGCATCCCCATCGCCCGCGCCTGCGCCAAGTACGGCCTGGACATGGACCTCATCACCCGGGGCGCGGGCTTCGGCTACTTCGGCTCGACGCTCACGTCCCTCATCTACGCCTCGTTCACCTTCATCTTCTTCGCCCTCGAAGGCTCGATCATGGCGCAGGCCATGCACGAGGTCGTCGGACTGCCGCTGCCCGTCGGCTACTTGCTGACCACGCTCATCGTCATCCCGATCGTCTTCCGCGGCATGGGCGCCCTCGCCAAAGTGCAGGCGTGGACGCAGCCGGTCTGGCTCATCGGGCTCGTGCTGCCCTTCGTGATCCTGGCCTTCCACGCGCCGGGCTCCTTCGGCGACTTCACCCACTTCGGCGGCACGGAGGGCGCGGGCAGCGGCTTCTCCTGGCTCGGCTTCGGTCTCGGCACCGGTGTCGCGCTCTCCCTCATCGCGCAGATCGGAGAGCAGGCCGACTACCTGCGCTTCATGCCGGCCAAGACCGAGAAGAACAGGAAGCGATGGAATCTGGCCGTTCTCGCGGCCGGACCCGGCTGGGTGATCATCGGCGCCGCCAAGCAGCTCGGCGGCGCGCTCCTCGCCTTCGTCGCCCTCGAAGCCGTCGGCGGGACCCACGCGTTGGAGCCGATCGCGCCGCAGGTCGAGGCGCTCAAGCCGTGGCTCGGCTCGGTGGCCCTGCCCGCCGCGGCGCTCTTCGTGGTCGTCTCCCAGATCAAGATCAACGTGACCAACGCCTACAGCGGCTCGCTGTCCTGGTCGAACTTCTTCTCCCGCATCACCCACCGCCACCCGGGCCGGGTCTGGTACATCTTCCTCAACCTCGCCATCGCGCTGACGCTGATGGAGATGAACATGTTCGCGGCCCTGAACAAACTGCTGGGCTTCTACTCGAACGTGGGCATCGCCTGGATCGCGGCCGTCGCCGCCGACCTCGTCATCAACAAGCGGGTCGGCTGGAGCCCCAAGTACATCGAGTTCAAGCGGGCGTACCTGTATGCCGTGAACCCGGCCGGCTTCGGCGCCATGGTGATCGCGTCGGCCGTCTCGATCGTCGCGTTCTTCGGGGTGTTCGGCGAGTACGCGGAGGCCTTCTCGACGTTCATCGCGGCCGGACTCGCCCTGACGCTCTGCCCGTTGATCGCCTGGGCCACCAAGGGCAAGTACTACCTGGCCAGGCCCAACCCGGTGAACGGCCCCGGCGTCGAGATCGCCGACATCACGGCGACCCACACGTGCAGCGTCTGCGAGACGGCGTACGAACTCCCGGACATCGCGGACTGCCCCGTCCGGTCGGGCCCGATCTGCTCGCTGTGCTGCTCGCTGGACGCGGAGTGCGGCGACGCCTGCCGCAAGGAGCCGCAGGCGGGCCCGGTGCTGATGCCGATGCCGACGGTGCGTACCGGCTGACCGCCCGAGCCACGGAACGTCCAGGGGGCGCTCTCTTCGGAGTGCGCCCCCTGCAAATTGGCTGGTTGCGTATCTCTTTGTGCCAATGCGTATCCGCTGCGTGAAGGTCAGGCGTACGCTCGGGCATATGCGGAGTGGGGTTTCCTCAGAAAGCGGGGCGCTGTGCGAGCCGGGGTCGGGGAGTGGAGGGGCGCGATGAACGAGGGCACGACCACGCTTGTGTGGCTCGTCATACGCCAGGACGACAACGGAAACCGCTATCGCGTCGGCAGGTACGCGACCAGGGCCGAAGCCCAGAAGATCGCCGACAGTCTCGACGACCGCGGCCACAAGCAGCTCTACTGGGTCGAGCGCCTCGGCCAGGCGCAGAACGGCACCGCGCGCTGACGTCCCGGCCCGCGGCCGTAGGCTCCGGGACATGACTGAACCGACCGTCGTCGTCGCGGCGGCCCTCCAGGAGAGCGGGCGTCTGCTCGCCGCGCGACGCAGTGCGCCCCCCGAGCTCGCGGGCCGCTGGGAACTCCCCGGCGGCAAGGTCGAACCCGGCGAGGACCCGACGCGGGCTCTCGTACGGGAGTTGCGCGAGGAACTCGGGATCGGCGCCGAGCTCGTGGCGCGCGTCCCGGGGGAGTGGCCCCTGAAGCCCGGATACGTGCTGCGGGTGTGGACCGCGCGTCTGCTGTCCGGCAGCCCGCGCCCCCTGGAAGACCACGACGAGCTGCGCTGGCTCGGCCCCGACGAGATCTGGTCCGTGGACTGGCTCGACCAGGACGTGCCGGCGGTGAAGGCGGTGCTCGCGGCGCAACGGCCGTGATCCGTCCCCCGGCAGCCCTGTCCGCGCTACCGGTCGTCGTGCCGCGGGCTGCCGCCGTCGTGCTGCAGGTTGTGTGCGGCTAGCCGCTATCGCCGTGCTGCTGGTTGTGTGCGGCTAGTCGCTATCGCCGTGCTGCTGGTTGTGTGCGGCTAGTCGCTATCGCCGTGCTGCTGGTTGTGTGCCGCAAGCCGCTATCGCCGTGCTGTCGGCTGCGTGCCGCAAGTCGCCATCGCCGTCACGCGGGCTGCCGCCGTCGTGCTGCAGGTTGTGTGCGGCAAGCCACCATCGCCGTGCTGCCGGTTGTGTGCCGCAAGCCGCCATCGCCGTGACGCCGACTGCGGGCTGCCGCCGTCGTGCCGTCGGCTGCCGCCCTCGTGCTGCCGGTTGTGTCACCCGTCGTACCGTCCGAAGTGCTCCGTTCGTGCCGCCCTTCGCGGAGTGTTCGTGTGAGACGGTAGCTCTCACAGTCACCCGGGTATATGCCGATTAACCCTACGAAATCGGACGAGATCCGAAGGGGTGGACGGGGTTCTACTGCTGCCTGGGAAGTGATCGGCGTGTTCGACACCGACGGCGACGGGGAGTGCGCCCAGTGGGTCTTCCCCGACGAACCGGGCACAGTCCGTTCCGCTCGTGCCGCCGTCCGCGGTCAGCTCGGTGTCTGGGACCTCGATTCGCTCGGCGATGTCACCGAACTACTCGTCAGCGAGCTGGTCACCAACGCACTCCGGCACGCTTCGGGCCCCATCGGTGTACGTCTCCTGCGGTCGGCCGAGCCGGCCCACACCCTGCGGGTGGAGGTCTCCGATCCCCTTCCGGATCCGCCGCTGGAGCGGGTCGCGGGGCCGGAAGAGGAGAGCGGGCGGGGGCTCCAGCTGGTCGCGGGGGCGGCGCGGCGGTGGGGGACGCGGCCCGGTGACGCGGGCAAGACGGTCTGGTTCGAACTGTCGCTGCCCGGCCGGTACTGACCGCGGCCGTCACGGGTGGCCTGAACCTGCGGCCGGAACCGGTGGCGTCGCGCCGGTTAGGAGGAACCCTCCCTGGTTAGGAGACAGGGAGCATGCTGATCGGCGAAGGGGCCGGCCAGGAAGAATCACAGGACAGCCGCGGATCTGGTTGTCGTCCTGTTACGTCGGGACGGGCCAAAAAGCGTCGGGACCGTGGTGTGATCGTGAACACCGTGTTGCGCGGCTCCGTAGTGCTGGATACTGCGGGCAGCCGCCCCGGTGACCGGTGCCGGACGCGGTGAGCTGGAGGGGACGGTTCGCGTGAGCGAGATACCAGCGAAGGCCACGTCGTCCGAGGACACCTCGGGCGGGACGGCCGCGCGCGATGCGGCAGGCCCGCTCCGGGCCGAGACATGGCAGAGCAGTCCGCCCGGCTCCATGTACGACTACATCAAGGTCGCCTCCTTCTCCATCGGCCCCGACGGGCTGATCGACCAGTGGAGCCGGCGCGCGGCGCAGCTCTTCGGCGTCAGTGCGCAGGAAGCCGTGGGCAAGGACCCCATCGAGGCCTTCGTCTCCACGGAACTGCGCGAGCGCGGCCACCGCAAGATGGCGGAGATCCTCGACGGCCGTGAGTGGACCGGCGTCGTCCCCTTCCGGATGCCCAGGGACCGGGCGGCGGAGACGGACGGATCGGCCTCCGGTGAGCGCGATCCGCGCGTCCCCGGTCAGCACATCCCCGGTCAGCACGGCCCCGCTCCGTATACGGAGGGGATAGCCGAGGTCTATGTGATGCCGACCGAGACGGAGTCCGGCGAGCGCGCCGCCGTCTGCATCGTCGTCGACGTCCGCGCCCTGCGCCGCATCGAGACGGACCTCGCCGCGTCGGAGGCCATTTTCGGCCAATCTCCTTTCGGTTTCCTGCTGTTCGGCACCGACCTGAAGGTGCAGCGGGCCAACCGGCCCTTCGCCGCCGTCTTCGGCGGCCGGGCCGACGACCACCGCGGCCGCACCGTCCACGACTACCTGCCCCGCGGCGAGGCCGATCGCGTCCAGGCCGCGCTGCGCCGCGTCCTGGAGAGCGGCGAGTCCGTCACTGACATGCAGCTCGTCGGGCCCGCGCCCGACTCCGCCGAGCGCCGCCACTGGTCGATCAACCTCTACCGCGTGCACAGCGGCAGCGGCCGGCCCATCGGCGTCGCCGGGCTCGCCACCGACGTCACCCGGCGGCACGCCGCCGCCCGCGAGGCCGCGCACGCCCGCCGCAACCTCGCCCTCCTCAACGAAGCGGGCGCCCGCATAGGCAACTCGCTCGACCTGGAGACCACCGCCCGCGAGCTCCTCGACGTCGTCGTCCCCGGCTTCTGCGACCTCGCCTCCGTCGACCTCTACCAAGGGCTCCTCGCCGGCGACGAGTCGGCGCTCAACAGCCGCAGCCTCGCCGACGGCAGCGCCGAGCTGCGCAGGGTCGCCGCCGCGAGCGCCGTCGCCGACGTGCCGTACCTCGAAGCGTCCGGAGGCGACGGGGTCGTCGAGGTCGGGGCCGTCCACCGCTACTCCTTCAACTCGCCCTGCGCGGACGCCCTGCGCACCGCCCGCCCCCAGTTCGTCCCCGCCGCGTCCGGCGGCCTCATCCAGTCCACGCTGGCCGTGCCGATGGTCGCCCACGACACCGTCGTCGGCCTCGCGCGCTTCGCCCGTACGAAGGGCAGCGAGCCCTTCAACGACCGCGACCGCGCCCTCGCCGTCGAACTCGCCGCGCGCGCCGCCGTCTGCATCGACAACGCCCGCCTCTACCGGCGCGAGCACGAGCGCGCCCTGATACTCCAGCGGTCGCTGCTCCCGCCGGACGACCCCGAGGCGTCCGGCCTCGACATCGCCTGCCGTTACCTGCCGGGCAACGCGGCCACGGAGGTCGGCGGCGACTGGTTCGACGTCATCGAGCTGCCGGGGCACAGAACCGCGCTCGTCGTCGGCGACGTCATGGGCCGCGGCCTGCGCGCCGCCGTCGCCATGGGCGAACTGCGCACCGCCGTACGGACCCTGGCCCTCCTCGACCTCGAACCCGCGGAGGTCCTCTCCGCGCTCGACGAGATCGCCCGCGGCCTCGGCGCTCCCGGCAGCCCGTCGTCCCCGGCCCCCGGCCCCGGCGGCGGTGTCCAGCAGGCCACCCGCGCCGCCCGCAGGACCGGCGACGCCGACCTCTCCGAGGTCTACCTCGCCACCTGCGTGTACGCGGTCTACGACGCCGTGACCCGGCGCTGCACCTTCGCCAACGCGGGCCATCTGCCGCCCGTCCTGGTCGAGCCCGGCGAAGGGGCGCTCATGCTCGACGTACCCCCGGGCATGCCGCTCGGCGTCGGCGGGGAGCCCTTCGAGGAGGTGGAGGTCGAACTGCCCGAGGGCTCGCTCCTCGCCCTCTACACCGACGGGCTCGTCGAGTCCCGCGACCACCCCCTCGACGAGGGCCTCTCCGCGTTCCGCAGCGCCCTGGACGATCCCTCGCCCGCGCTCGAGGACGTCTGCGACCACGTGCTGACCACGCTCGACACCCATCACGGCGAGGACGACATCGCGCTGCTGATGGCCCGCGTGCAGGGCCTGCCGGCCGACGCCGTGGGCGACTGGACGCTGCCGCGCGAGCCGCGCTCGGTGGGCCGCGCCCGCGAATTCACCCGCGCCCAGCTGACCCAATGGGACCTGGAGCCGCTCGTCGACACGACGGAACTGCTGGTCAGTGAGCTGGTCACCAACGCCCTGCGGTACGGCGAGGGCGAGATCAGGCTGCGCCTCCTGCTCGACCGCACCCTCGTGTGCGAGGTGTGGGACGCGGGCCTCGTCCAGCCGCGCCGCCGCCGCGCGCGCGACACGGACGAGGGCGGCCGCGGGCTTCAACTCGTGGGCCTGCTCAGCGCCTCCTGGGGCTCGCGCAGGACGCCGCGCGGCAAGACCGTCTGGTTCGAACTCCCGCTGCCGGACGGCGATTCGGCGGCCGTGGACCCGACGGAGGCGCTGCTCAGCCTGTACTGACCGGGCGCGCCGCCTCCCCGGCTCTACGCGGACGTCTTGAGCGCCGCCAGGCGCGCTTCGATCTCGGCGGTGTCGCCGAGGCCCTCCAGCTGCTCGAACTGCGCGTCGAGCGAGGAGTCGGCGAGCTCCTGCTTGCCCAGCGCCCTGGCCTCCTCGCGGCGCACCTTCTCCTCGAAGCGGCTCAGCTCGCTCGTCGGGTCGAGGACGTTGATGTTCTCGGCTGCGTCCATCATCTGGTTCTGGGCCTGCGCCGTCTTCGCGCGCGCCACCAACTGGTCCCGCTTCGACTGGAGTTCGACCAGCTTCGTCTTCATCTGGTCGAGGCCGGACTTCAGCTTTCCGACGACCTCGCTCTGCGCGGCGATCGTCGGCTCGACGTCCTTCGCCGCCTTCTCGGAACTCAGCTGCCGACCGAGCGCCACCTTGGCGAGGTTGTCGAACTTGTCGGCCTCCGCGGCACTGCCCGCCGCCCGCAGTTCGTCGGCCTTCTTGCTCGCGGCGAGCGCCTTGCCGCCCCACTCGGCGGCCGCCTCGACGTCCTCTTTGTGGTCCTGCTCCATCATCCGCAGATTGCCGATGGTCGCCGCGACGGCCTGCTCGGCCTCGGCGATGTTGTTCGAGTAGTCGCGGATCAGCTGGTCGAGCATCTTCTGCGGGTCCTCGGCGCCGTCCAGGAGGGCGTTGATGTTCGCCTTCGCCAGCTGGGCGACGCGGCCGAGAACGGTCTGCTTGGTCATGAGAGGTGCTCCTTGTACGAGGGAGATACGTGAGGAACTGGGTGGGTGCCGCCAGGTCAGAACCGTCCGCCGCCGCCCCTGCGGCCACGGGTCCCGCCCCCGCCGAAACTCCCCGGACCGCCGCCGCCGAACCCGCCCCCGAAGCCGCCGCCCCCGCCGGACCGCCCGCCGAACCCTCCGCCGGACCGCCCGCCCAGGAGTTCGCCCAGGATGATCCCGCCGAGCACCGCGCCGCCCATGCCCCCTCCGCCACGCCCGCCCCCGCCCCCGCCGCCGTACGGATTCCCGAAGGACCGCACGTCGTGCTCGGCGAGCTGCTGTGCCTGCCGGGCCAGCGCGTCGGCCCGCTGGGCGCCGGCCAGGGCGGCGGCGGGATCCGTCTGTGCCGCCGTCCGTACGTACTCCAGGTGCCGCTGTGCCTCGGCCAGGCGCGTACGGGCCTCGCTGCCCACCGCCCCGCGATGCGTGGTGATGAAGTCCGACGCGGCGCCGACGCTGCTGCGGGCCGTGAGTTCCGCCTGGTCGAGCAGGGAGCGCGCGCGGGCGGTGCCGGACTCGCGTTCGCGGGCCTCGGCCAGGGACGCGTCGAGCGCCGAATCGGCCTCCTCCACGCGGCGCAGCGCGTCGATCGGGTCGTAGGGGCCGGCGGCCATCTCCTTGCGCACGCCCGCGGCGACGGTCTCCACGCGCGCGATGCGCCCGCGCAGATCGGCCGTGGACGCGCCCTCGGTCATGCCTTCGAGGAGTCCGCGCGCGTCCGCGAGGTCGGTGTCGGACTCGGTGAGCGCGGCCGGCAGCTTCCCGGCGGCCTCGGCCAGTTCCTGGCCGAGCCGGTCGACCGCGTCCACGAAGGTGCCCGTCTGGTCGACGGCCGACTCGGCGGCCCGCAGGAACACCGCGGCCCTGCCGTTGTCGCCTCCGTCGACGCAGCTGCGCGCCTGACCGAGGTTCGTCGTGGCGAACACCAGCCGGTCCTTGGCCTGCTCGATGTGGCCCGCCACGGGAAGCAGCGCCGACGGTGCATAGCGGGAGCCGAGCGCCGTCAGCGTCTCTTCGGCCGTCGCCGTGCGGGCCGCCAGGTCACGGGAGGTGACCTCCACGTGCGCGAGAGCCTCGGGCGCGGTGCGCTCCAGGGCCCGCAGCCGGTCGAAGTCCGCGGCCTCGGCGTCGAGCCTGCGCCCCGCCTCGGTGCAGCGGCTGATGATCTCGTCCAGCATCTGCCGCTTCGTCGCGTCGTCCTCGGGGTGCGCGTCGTCGAGCTGCTGGCGCAGCCGGAAGGCCGTCGTCAGCTCCGACTGGGCGTACGCCACCGCCTCGGTGAACGGCTTGACGGCCTCGTCACCGAACTGGGCGGTGGCGAAGCCGAGTTCCTCCGTACTCGTGCGGATCGAGTCGTCGCTCTCCACCAGCAGCTGCCTGGCCTGCCTGTCCAGCTCGGGGAGCGGCGTGACCTTCGGTCCCGCGCCCCCGCCCCAGCCGCCGCCGGGCGTGGTGCGCGTACGCGTACGCCTCTTGCGGCGAGTGTACGTGAACGCCGCGAGGGCGCCCGCGCCGCCGACCACGATGAGGGGCAGAGCGAGGTCGGCCGCGCTGGGAGCCGTGTCCGAGCCGCCGGGGTCGGCCGGGCCCGGGGTGATCGTGGGGGCGGGGACGGCACGGCCCGCGAGCGTGGCGGAGATGCCGTCGGCCGCGCCGATCCCGGCGCCCGCCCAGTCGTTCCTGCGCAGCGCCGGTTCGATCGCGGTCTGCGCGACGTCCTTGAGCTGCGCGTCGGTGAGCTGGGAGTCCTGGTCGACGGAGTAGGCGTACTGCCGGTCGTGCGTGGCGACGGCGAGGAGCACGTCGTTGAGGCCGAGGCCGTTCTTGGCGGCCGTGTCGTCGGCCCACTTCTGGGCGGAGCGGCCGGAGAAGTCGCGTACGTAGACCACGAAGAGCTGAGTGTTGTGCTCGCTGTCGAGCGAGTCGAGGGCCGAGGCGACATCGGTCTCACGGTCGCGGAGGGCGTCCACCTTGTCGGTGATCTGGCCGGTTCTCGACAGAGTGACGGGGTCGTCGGCACGGGCGGTCGCGGCGGGCAGAAGCGCCCAGCAGAGCGCGAGCAGGGCGGCCACGGCCGACCGCGCGGCTATCCGTACCGGACGGGGGCGACTCGAAGGCGGCGTCACAGTTGGGAGCGTATGACCGGATCTGGGGTACCGCGACCGGGATCGACACGATCCGGTTGTGCCGAATCCGCATTGTTATCGCCGGACCTTCCGGCAAAACCGCTGCTCAACATAGGTTTCCGGCATGGAGAACGGACCCTGGGCCGCAGCCGGCGCGATCAGCGAACCGGAGCTTGTCGGGTCCGGACCCGCGGCCCCTGCGAACCGCCCCGGGCGCCTGCCTGCCGCACGCCGGCGGCGCCCCCTCGGCGCGCTGCTCGTCGGCGCGCTCGCCGCGTCCGCCGTCTGGGTCGCCGGACTGTACGCGTTCGGCGCGCAGGGCCCCGACCTGAGGGGTTACCGGGTGAGCGACCGCCTCTGTTCCCTCCTCGCGATGCCCCACCTCGCCACGGCCTTCGACCGCGGATCGCGCTGGGAGTCCACGCGGAGCAGCAGCGATGCGGTGGACACGGCGGACTGTTCGGGGGAGCTGGAACGCAAGGAGGGCACGGGGCGGGCCGCCACCCTCACGGCGTCCGTGGTCCTGCACAAGCGGACGGACCCCGGCGCGGAGTTCGACGCGGCGCGCACGACGGCCGCCGAGCGGATCCCGGGCCGGACCGAGGTGCGTACGGCGAAGGGCCTGGGCGACCGGGCGTACACGGTCGTCCATGGCCGGACCGCGACGGTCCACGTCCTCGACGGCGACGCGGAGTTCACCCTGAGCGTCAGCACCGTACCGGCCGGCGGGCGCGTCACGCCGGAGCGGCTGCGGCCGCTCGTGGCGGGCGACATGGGCGCGCTGATGCGCCGGGTGAGCACTCCGTAGCGCCGCTCGGCCCTACGAGGACGACCTCCGCCGGATCTTGTTCCCCAGCCACACCACCGGGTCGTACTTGCGGTCCACCGCTCGTTCCTTCAAGGGGATCAGGGCGTTGTCCGTGATGTGGATGCCCTCCGGGCAGACCTCCGTACAGCACTTCGTGATGTTGCAGTAGCCGAGGCCGTGGTCCTCCTGGGCGGTGCGCTTGCGGTCGAGGCCGGAGTCCGACGCCGCGTCGAGGGGGTGCATGTCCAGCTCGGCGACCCGCATCAGGAAGCGCGGGCCCGCGAACGCCGCCTTGTTCTCCTCGTGGTCGCGCACCGCATGGCACGTGTCCTGGCACAGGAAGCACTCGATGCACTTACGGAACTCCTGCGAGCGGTCCACGTCCTCCTGCTGCATGCGGTACTCGCCCGGGCCGACGCCGGCCGGCGGGACGAACGCGGGGATCTCGCGGGCCTTCGCGTAGTTGAAGCCGACGTCCGTGACCAGGTCGCGGACCACGGGGAAGGCGCGCAGCGGCGTCACCGTGATGACGTCCTCGCGGTCGAAGACCGACATGCGGGTCATGCACATCAGGCGGGGCCGGCCGTTGATCTCCGCCGAGCACGAACCGCACTTGCCCGCCTTGCAGTTCCACCGGACCGCGAGGTCGGACGCCTGGGTCGCCTGGATCCGGTGGATGATGTCGAGGACGACCTCGCCGTCGTTCACCTCCACGGAGAAGTCCGTCAGGTCACCGCCCTCGGCGTCCCCGCGCCAGACCCTGAAACGCGCATCGTACGAACTCACTCGTACAGCTCCTCTTCGGCGAGGTACTTGACCAGCTCTTCCTTCTCGAAGAGGGCGAGCAGGTCCGGGCGGATGGGCTCGGTGGTGTCGCGCACGAGGTCGATCTGGCCCCGGACCGGGTCGGTGGCCGCCAGGCCGCCGGTCGGATCGACGAGGCGGCAGAGCAGGTTCGTGCGGCGCCAGCGGCGGTCCATCGTCGGGTGGTCCTCGCGGGTGTGGCCGCCGCGCGACTCCGTGCGCTCCAGGGCGGCCCGCGCGATGCACTCGCTGACGAGCAGCATGTTGCGCAGGTCGAGCGAGAGGTGCCAGCCGGGGTTGAACTGGCGGTGCCCCTCCACCCCGGCCCGCCGCGCCCGCATCCGCAGCCCGGCGAGCCGGTCGAGCGCCTCGGCCATCTCCTCCTCGCGGCGGATGATGCCGACCAGGTCGTTCATCGCCTGCTGCAGCTCCTGGTGGAGCGTGTACGGGTTCTCGGCGACGCCCCCGTCCGCGGGACCCTCCGCGGAGAACGGGCGCAGCGCCTCCGCCGCCGCCGTGTCGACCTGGTCCGCGTCGATGGCCGGGCGCTCGTCGAGCCCGGCCGCGTACTCGGCCGCGTGCAGCCCGGCGCGGCGGCCGAAGACGAGGAGGTCGGAGAGCGAGTTGCCGCCGAGGCGGTTCGAGCCGTGCATGCCGCCCGCCACCTCGCCGGCCGCGAACAGGCCGGGGACGCCGCGCGCCGCCGCCGTGTCCGAGTCGACGGCGATGCCGCCCATCACGTAGTGGCAGGTCGGGCCGACCTCCATCGGCTCGGCCGTGATGTCGACGTCCGCCAGCTCCTTGAACTGGTGGTACATCGACGGCAGCCGGCGCCGGATGCGCTCGGCCGGCATGCGCGTGGAGACGTCGAGGAAGACGCCGCCGTGCGGAGAGCCACGGCCCGCCTTCACCTCGGAGTTGATGGCGCGCGCCACCTCGTCGCGGGGCAGCAGCTCGGGCGGGCGCCGGTTGTGGTCCGGGTCGTCGTACCAGCGGTCACCCTCGTCCTCCGACTCGGCGTACTTCTCCTTGAAGACGTCGGGGACGTAGTCGAACATGAACCGCTTGCCCTCGGAGTTGCGCAGGACCCCGCCGTCGCCGCGCACCGACTCCGTGACGAGGATGCCCTTCACCGACGGCGGCCAGACCATGCCCGTCGGATGGAACTGCACGAACTCCATGTTCAGCAGCGGCGCCCCGGCGAGCAGCGCCAGTGCGTGACCGTCGCCCGTGTACTCCCACGAGTTCGACGTCACCTTGAACGACTTGCCGATCCCGCCCGTCGCCAGCACCACGCTCGGCGCCTCCAGGACGAAGAAGCGGCCGCTCTCGCGCTCGTAGCAGAACGCGCCGGACACGCGGTCGCCCGCGGCGGAGCCGCTGTCGGACACCGCCTTGAGCACACGGGTGACCGTGCACTCCTGGAAGACCTTGAGGCGCGCCTCGTAGTCGCCGAACTCCTTGAAGTCCTCCTGCTGGAGCGCCACGATCTTCTGCTGGAGCGTGCGGATCAGCTCCAGGCCCGTGCGGTCGCCGACGTGCGCGAGGCGCGGGTACTCGTGGCCTCCGAAGTTGCGCTGCGAGATCCGGCCGTCCTCCGTGCGGTCGAACAGCGCGCCCCAGGTCTCCAACTCCCATACGCGGTCGGGTGCTTCGCGCGCGTGCAGCTCGGCCATCCGCCACTGGTTGAGGAACTTGCCGCCGCGCAGCGTGTCACGGAAGTGGACCTGCCAGCTGTCGCCGGAGTTCACGTTCCCCATGGCCGCGGCGATGCCGCCCTCGGCCATCACGGTGTGCGCCTTGCCGAAGAGGGACTTGCAGATCACGGCCGTACGCGCGCCGCGCTCGCGCGCCTCGATCGCCGCGCGCAGGCCCGCACCGCCCGCTCCCACCACGACGACGTCCCACTGCTGCCGCTCCACTTGAGACATCAGAAGTGCCACCCCATCTAGAAGAAGCGCGGATCGTCGAAGGCGCCGGACGACAGCAGGAACACGTAGAAGTCGGCGAGCGCGACGCTGATCAATGAGGCCCAGGCAAGCAGCATGTGACGGTTGTTCAGCTTTCCGACCCACTGCCACATCCGGTAGCGCACCGGGTGCTTGGAGAAGTGCTTGAGCTTGCCGCCGACGATGTGCCGGCACGAGTGGCAGGACAGGGTGTACGCCCAGATCAGCGTGATGTTCAGGAGGAAGACGAGCGTGCCGAGACCCATGTGGCCCCACGCGTAGGTCTCGTCGCGGAACGAGAGCACGGTGTCGTACGTGAGGATGCCCGCCACGAGGATCGCCGCGTAGAAGAAGTAGCGGTGGATGTTCTGCAGGATCAGCGGGAAGCGGGTCTCGCCCGTGTACTTCTTGTGCGGCTCGGCGACCGCGCAGGCGGGCGGAGACGCCCAGAACCCGCGGTAGTAGGCCTTCCGGTAGTAGTAGCAGGTCAGCCGGAAGCCGAGCGGGAAGATCAGGATGAGCAGCGCGGGGGACAGGCCCCACCAGCTGCCGAATATCTCCCAGTTGGGGCCCGCGTGCATCGGCTTGCAGTTCTCCGCGATGCACGGGGAGTAGAAGGGCGAGACGTACGGCGCGTGGTAGTAGTCCGTGTTCGCGAAGGCCCGCCACGTCGAGTAGACGATGAAGGCGAGCAGTCCCGCGGCGGTACTGGCGGGCGCCAGCCACCAGCGATCGGTGCGCAGGTGCCCGGACGCGATCGCGGCGCGCGTCCTGCCCCGGACGCCGTGCGCGCCCGCTTGGGGATGGGGTTCCGTGCCGGTGGCCAACGAAGCCTCCGCTCAGAGGGTCAGGGGGCGTGCCGGTCCCGGGCGCCGAGTCCTTCGTCGTCCGAGTCGGTCCAGAGCGAGCTGTCGTACGGGGTGTCGGGGACGGGCACGAGCTCGGGCCGGCGCGGTGGCGGCGGAGCGGCGGCAGCCGCCCGCAGCAGCGCGACGCTCTCGCGCAGATGGTCGGCGTCGGTGCGTACGCGCCGTACGTCGAGGCCGCCGTCGAGCTGCCGCTCCAGGCGCCCCACGGTCCGGCACAGCTCGTCGAGGCAGCGCTCGGCTGCCGCCAAGTCGTCGTTCAGGGACATGACTTGCCCTCGCTTCCGCTGGTGCGGCGGAGATGCTCATGCGCCTGCGAGTGTCGCGCGTCACATCACGCCTTGTGAAGGGATCTGCGCGGATTGCTGGAGTGCGGGGCTTCGTGCGCCCCCTCCGGGAGGCGGTGCCTCAGGGGCGGGGTGGTGGGGTTTCGCCGGCGGGTGCGGGGCTGTGGGGGCGTGCCGCAGAGTTCCCCGTGTCCGCGACGGGGCCGTCATTGGGCCGCACGAGTGGGGTTGTGGCACCCCAGCGCCGTGTCGCCGACGGCCTGCTCGGCCCGTCCCCTTCAGTGGGGCGATAGATGTGATCAGCTCCATATACCGCCAAACGTGATCAAACCCGGCCCGGTCCTGGCAAGCGGGCGGCCGGGCTAGCCCCGGAGGTACCCGTGATGTCCCATGACGGCGCCACATCTCGCCCCGCCAGGCGTCCCGCGCGGCGTCCCGTCCTGCGCTCGGCCGCGTTCCTCGTGTCGGGGGCGCTCGCGGTGACCGCCCTGGCCGGCTGCAGCTCGGGCGACGACGAAGCACAGTCCAGCAGTTCGGCCGCCCCCCAGGACATCGCGCCCGCGGACCGCGGCGACATCGCCGACGGCGGCACCCTGCGCTGGGCGGTCGACGCCCTGCCGGGGACCCTCAACTCCTTCCAGGCCGACGCCGACGCGGGCACGTCGCGCGTCGCCGGCGCCGTGCTGCCCTCGATGTTCCGGCTCGACAAGCAGGGCAGGGCGGTGCGCGACGCGGACTTCCTCGAGAAGGCCGAGGTCGTCGAGCGCGAGCCCAAGCAGGTCGTCCTGTACAAGCTCAACCAGCAGGCCGTGTGGAGCGACGGCCGCGAGATCGGCGCCGCCGACTTCGCCGCCCAGTGGCGCGCCCTGTCCGGCAAGGACTCCGCTTACTGGACGGCCCACAACGCGGGCTACGACCGCATCGAGAAGATCGAGCGCGGCAAGAACAACCTGGAGGTGCGGGTCACCTTCGCGAAGCCGTACGCGGACTGGCGCTCGCTGTTCTCGCCGCTGTACCCCAAGGACGTCATGGGGACCCCGGACGCCTTCAACGAGGGAGCCCGGAGCAAGCTCAAGGTCACCGCCGGCCCCTTCTCGATCAAGGGGATCGACCGCGACGCCAAGGACATCACGCTGGTGCGCAACCCGCGCTGGTGGGGCCGCCAGGCCAAGCTGGAGCAGCTCGTCCTGCGGGCCGTGCCCCGCGAGGACCGCGCCGAGGCGCTCGTCGCGGGGAAGGTCGACCTCGCCGCCGTCGACCCGGAAGAGGCCTCCCGCATCTCCCTCGCCGACCGCGACAAGGGCACCTCGGGCCCGCTCGCCCACGGTCCCGGCGCCCTGACGCCCGCCCAGTCGATGCGGTCCTGGGCCGTCGCGCACGGAGACGACGAAGCCGCGGCCGACGCGGAGCTCGACGTCCGCGCGAAGAACCGCGAGGCCGGCGACAAGTACAAGAAGGAGCAGTCGCGCCTGGAGGGCTACGTCCTCCGCAAGTCCCTCGAACCCGCCTTCACGCAGCTCGCGCTGAACGGCTCCGAGGGGCCCCTGGCCGACGAGCGGGTGCGCCGCGCCGTCGCCCGCGCGATCGACCGCAAGAAGCTCGCCGAGGTCGTCCTCAAGCCGCTCGGCCTGCCCGCGGACCCCGTCGGCAGCCATCTCGCCCTCGCCGGGCAGCAGGCGTACGCCGACAGCAGTGGTGCGCTCGGCAGCCAGGACACCACCGAGGCCCGGGCGCTGCTCGCGGACGCGGGCTGGGTGTCGGGCGGTCCCCTGAAGAAGGAGACCTCCACCACCAAGCCGAAGACGGCCGGCAACGTGTCCGGCAGCGAGTCCGGCAGCGAGGGCAAGAAGAGCAAGGCGGGCACGGAGGACAAGAAGGGTGCGGCCTCCGACTCGGACGACGGCACGTACATCGTCGGTGAGAGCGACCAGAAGCCGGGCGACCGTCAGCCGCCGCTGCTCGACCCCGAGCGCACCGCCGCCCACCGGTACGCCGCCCTCCTGCACCAGGCCGACGCGCGCAAGCTGCGCGAGGCCGACAAGGAGAAGAAGCACACGGACCGGTTCGCGAAGGAGGCCGCCCAGGGCGGCGTCCCGGGCGCGTACGCCCCGAAGGGGACGGCCGCACCCGCCGGTGCCCCCGCCGGGCCGCTCGCCAAGGACGGCAAGCCGCTGACGCTGCGCTTCGTGCTCCCGTCGGGCCCCGGCTCGGACTCGCTGCGCGCGGTCGCCGACCGGATCTCGCAGATGCTGGAGAAGATCGGCATCCGCACGGAGACGTCGAAGGTCGCCGACGCCAGCTACTTCAAGGACCACATCGCGTCCGGGCAGTACGACCTGGCGCTCTACTCGTGGCCCGCGTCGGCCTTCCCGGCCACCGACGCCCGCCCGATCTACGCCAAGCCGGTGCCCGCGGCCGACGGCTCGCTCACGGTCGAGCAGAACTACACCCGGGTCGGTACGGACCACATCGACCAGCTCTTCGACCAGGCGATCGGTGAGCTCGACGAGGGGGAGGAGCGCTCCCTGGTCCAGCAGGCCGACGCCCGTATCTGGGCCGCAGCAGGATCGATTCCTCTCTACCAGCGCCCGGAGCTGGTGGCCGCCCGTCGCAGCGTCGCCAACGCGGGGGCCTTCGGCTTCCAGGCGCCCGACTACGAGGACATCGGCTTCCTCAAGGCGGGTGCCCGGCCGGGTGCCGAGCCGAACGCCTCCGGCAGGGCGAGCGCGTCCGCGAGCTCCTCCGCCGGCCCGGCCGGGAAAACGCCCGACAAGCCGTCCGAGGAGCCGTCCGAGAAGTGACGCACATCGCACCCTGAGTGACCCTGAGAGCCCCTGGAGGATCGTCCCGAAGATCGCCCAGCTCAGATCTCGCTCAAGTCCCTTGCCCGCCGGTCCCTCCGGCGGGCAAGGTTCGTAGCACCACTGACCTGCGGTTTCTCAGGGGCGCCCCTCACGCCTCTCCGCGACGTTCACTCACTGTGCATCCTTGACCCCATGGCCCCAGAAGGCCTCCCCGGCCGAAGCCACGTACGATGGGGTGAGGCCGTGGCGTGTCCAGCCCGGCAGGGCGCGTGTACGAAGAGACGTACGCGCAGCCGTCCACTCACTCCGGGAGTACGCCGCAATATGGCCACGCGCCACGACATCCGTAACGTCGCCATCGTCGCTCACGTCGACCACGGCAAGACGACCATCGTCGACGCCATGCTCAAGCAGGCCGGCTCGTTCGCCGCGCACGCCGCCGAGTCGCTCGACGATCGCATGATGGACTCGAATGACCTGGAGCGTGAGAAGGGCATCACGATCCTGGCCAAGAACACGGCGGTGAAGTACCACCCGAAGGATGGCGGCGACGTCATCACGATCAACATCATCGACACCCCGGGCCACGCCGACTTCGGTGGCGAGGTCGAGCGTGGTCTGTCGATGGTCGACGCCGTGGTCCTGCTCGTGGACGCCTCCGAGGGCCCGCTCCCGCAGACCCGCTTCGTGCTGCGCAAGGCCCTCCAGCAGCGCCTGCCCGTCATCCTGTGCATCAACAAGACGGACCGCCCCGACTCGCGCATCGACGAGGTCGTCAACGAGACGTACGACCTCTTCCTCGACCTGGACGCCGACGAGGACCAGATCGAGTTCCCGATCGTCTACGCGTGCGGCCGTGACGGCATCGCGTCGCTGACCAAGCCGGAGAACGGCACGGTCCCGGCGGACTCCACCAGCCTGGAGCCGTTCTTCTCCACGATCCTGGAGCACGTCCCGGCCCCGACGTACGAGGAGGAAGCCCCCCTCCAGGCGCACGTCACCAACCTGGACGCCGACAACTTCCTCGGCCGTATCGCGCTGCTCCGCGTGGAGCAGGGCGAGCTGCGCAAGGGCCAGACCGTGGCCTGGATCAAGCGCGACGGCACGATCTCGAACGTCCGCATCACCGAGCTGATGATGACCGAGGCGCTCACCCGCAAGCCCGCCGAGGTCGCGGGCCCCGGTGACATCTGCGCCGTCGCCGGTATCCCCGACATCATGATCGGCGAGACCCTGGCCGACCCGGAGAACCCGGTCGCGCTGCCGCTCATCACGGTGGACGAGCCGGCCATCTCCATGGTCATCGGTACGAACACCTCGCCGCTGGTCGGCCGTGGCGGCACCGGCAAGGGCGCCCAGGCCAAGTCGGCGGTCAAGGACCGCAAGGTCACCGCCCGCCAGGTCAAGGACCGCCTGGACCGTGAGCTGATCGGTAACGTCTCGCTCCGCGTCCTCGACACCGAGCGTCCCGACGCCTGGGAGGTCCAGGGCCGCGGTGAGCTCGCGCTCGCCATCCTGGTCGAGCAGATGCGCCGCGAGGGCTTCGAGCTGACCATCGGCAAGCCGCAGGTCGTCACCCGCGAGGTCGACGGCAAGACGCACGAGCCGGTCGAGCGCCTCACGGTCGACGTCCCCGAGGAGCACATGGGCGCGGTCACGCAGCTCATGGGCGTCCGCAAGGGCCGCATGGACAACATGTCGAACCACGGCTCCGGCTGGGTCCGCATGGAGTTCGTCGTCCCGTCCCGCGGCCTCATCGGCTTCCGCACGGAGTTCCTGACGAACACCCGCGGTACGGGTATCGCCCACTCCATCCACGAGGGCCACGAGCCGTGGTTCGGCACGCTGACGACCCGTAACAACGGCTCGCTGGTCGCCGACCGCGCCGGTGCCGTCACCGCCTTCGCGATGACGAACCTCCAGGAGCGCGGCGTGCTGTTCACCGACCCCGGCACCGAGGTGTACGAGGGCATGATCGTCGGCGAGAACTCGCGCGCCGACGACATGGACGTGAACATCACCAAGGAGAAGAAGCTCACCAACATGCGCTCCTCCTCCGCCGACTCCTTCGAGGCGATCGTCCCGCCGCGGAAGCTGTCGCTGGAGCAGTCCCTGGAGTTCTGCCGCGACGACGAGTGCGTCGAGGTGACCCCGGAGGCCGTCCGCATCCGTAAGGTCGTCCTGGACCAGAAGGAGCGCGGCCGCACGGCCTCGCGCGCCAAGCACGGCTGATCCCGAGACGGTTGGGCCCGGGCTCCCCTTCGGGGGGCCCGGGCCTTTGTCGTATGTCCTGCGCCGGGAGGCCCGCGCAGGAGTTTTTACAGGATCGTCGCCCGCACCAGGTGGTACTTCACTACCCTCGTGGCATCCTGGACGCGTTCCCGCGCGATCCACGCGCGTTGATCCGCCCGCTGAGAGTCTTCCCACAGCCCTGCGCAAGGGCTCGTGATGTGCAACTCGTTTTTCAGGGGCTGCTGTCCGGAATCCGGACTCCATTGACCGATAGATGTGTAACGAGTCCGTTTCGCAGGGATCTATCTAGGATCAGTTTGTCCGGATTTTGGGCTAAGTACGCATCAGGTGTGATCGAACCGAGACCAAAACACTGTGGTCGGCCCGATTCTCATGCCAGATAGTTGAGCGCGTAGAGCTCGGGTCAATGGGTCACGCGCTGTGGGGAGCGCGGACTCGCGAGCACACTGAGGCACTTTCAATCCTCACCGTCAGGGGTGTCGGTCAGGTGGCATGTGCCTCCACTTGTAGTGAACAAAAGTGGACTCATGAGGAGGAACCCATGCGAGGTGCCACAAGCGCCATATGGGTCGCGTCGTCCCCGATGGCAGGTACAGGACTCGCGGGCAGTAGCTCCGTGGTCGGCACGGCGCTCAAGCGCCGCGACAGTCTCTGACGGCTCGGCCTGCCCGGTCGGGTCAGGTTCCCCCGGGGTGAGTTCACCCCAGTCGTAGCTCAACCGCGCGCATCCGGCCTTGGGTTGCCGTGTACCGCCCGTAGGTCGTCGTACCCCCTGGTGGCAATCCAGCTGGAGTGGCGTACGCCGTGCGACGGCCGTCGGTCCGGTGCTCCGTCCCACAGGGAGGAGCCCGCCGTGTGCCGACGACCTCCAACACCTGTGAAATGGACGAATCATGACGAGTCCAATCGAGATTGAGGGCGCCGAGACCTCTTCCGCCTTGGACAAGGACAGCGCGCCGCAGGCTGACGCGAAGGGGCCCAAGAAGCTCGAGGGGCGCAGCCCCGGACAGCTGATGTGGCGTCGCTTCAAACGGGACAAGACGGGCGTCGTCTCCGCCTTCATCGTCCTGTTCTTCTTCCTGATAGCCGCGCTCGCGCCGGTCATCGCGAAGGTGTACGGCAAGGACCCGTACACGTTCTACGGGCAGGACGACCCCACACTCCTCAACGAGTTCAACCTGCCGGCCGGCCCCAACGGCGGTATCTCGCCCGAGCATTGGTTCGGCATCGACCCGAACTACGGCCGCGACGTGTTCTCGTACCTGCTCTACGGCATGCGTACGTCGCTCTACACGGCGCTCCTCGCCACGATCGGCATCGTCATCGTGGGCGTGCTCATCGGTCTCGTCTCCGGGTACTTCGGCGGCAAGATCGACTACTGGCTCGGGCGGCTCACCGACTTCATGCTCGCCCTGCCCAGCCAGCTGTTCATGGTCGCGGTGATGCCCGTCGTGGTCACGGTGTTCGTGGCGCCCGACGAGGAGACCCCGGTCTACATCCGCTTCCTCGCCATCCTCGGCGTGATGTGGCTCCTCACCTGGATGAGCCTGTCCCGCCTGGTGCGCGCCGTCACGCTCTCCCTGCGTGAGCGCGAGTTCGTGGAGGCGGCGAAGGTCGCGGGCGCCTCGCCCTGGCGGATCATCCGCAAGGAGCTGCTGCCCAACCTGATCACGCCGATCATCGTGCAGGGCACGTACCTGCTCCCCAGCACCATCCTCTCGGTCGCCTTCCTGTCCTTCGTCGGCGTCGGGTATCAGGACCCGACCCCCGACTGGGGCCTGATGTTCGCCACCGGCGCGAACATCTACGAGCAGGACCCGACCTACATGTTCTTCCCGGGTGTCGCCATGGTCGTCTTCTTCGTGGCGTTCAACCTCCTCGGGGACTCCGTCCGGGATGCGTTCGATCCCAAGACGGGCCGCTGAACCCAGCACCTCCGAGGGGGAGCTGCCACCCGGGCGCCGGCCCACACCGGATGCGCCAGGCAGCACCAAAGGATCACTACTCACAGGCAGGTGGATCTAACTCCATGAGCATCCTTCGTACGCGCACGGCGCAGGCAACGGTCGTCGCGGTGACCGCCGGCGCGCTGGCACTCACCGGCTGCAGCAGTGGCAGCAAGAGCTCCGACAAGCCCGCGGGCAAGTCCCAGAAGGACGCCCTCGCGCAGGCCAAGCCGGTCGTCATGGGCACCGCCCAGCAGTCCGTCGGCCCCGCCAAGGAGGTCCCGGGCGCCCGTAAGGGCGGCACCGTCCAGGTCTACCAGGAGACGGACTTCTCCCACCTGGACCCGGGTCAGATCTACGTCTCCGACGGCGGTCTGCTCTCCAAGCTCCTCTACCGTGGCCTGACCACGTACGTCGAGGACGACAAGGGCAACTCGACGGTCGTCGGCGACCTCGCCACCGACGCGGGCAAGTCCTCGGACGGCGGCAAGACCTGGACCTACACGCTGAAGGACGGCGTGAAGGACCAGAACGGCAACGTCATCACCTCCGGCGACATCCGCCACACGTTCGAGCGCCTCTACGCCTCGTTCGAGACGGACGGCCCGACCTACGTCCAGCAGTGGCTGTCCGGCACGGGCACCAAGTACCGCAAGGCGTACGCCGGTCCGTACAAGGGCAAGCACCTGCCGGACTCGGTCATCGCGACCCCGGACGACAAGACGATCGTCTTCCACTTCCTGAAGCCGCAGACGGACACTCCGCAGGCGATGGCGATGGCCGCCTACTCGGTCGTCCCCGAGAAGACGGACACCAAGGAGAAGTACGACCAGGCGCCCGTCGCGACCGGTCCGTACAAGATCTCGGACTACAAGTCCGGCAAGAGCATGAAGCTGGTCCGCAACACCAACTGGGACCCGAAGACGGACCCGATGCGTCACCAGTACGTCGATGGCTTCAACATCGACTACAACCAGGACAAGGCCACGCAGACCAAGACGATCCTGGCCGACCGTGCCGAGGCCAAGAACGCCATCATGTTCACCGGCCAGATCGACGCCACCCAGCTGCAGAAGATCACCACCGACAAGGCGGTCATGAAGCGCACGGTGCAGGGCTACGCCCCGTACGTGTGGCAGCTGAACTTCAACATGGACCGCGTGAAGGACAAGCGCATCCGTGACGCCATCGCCCTGGCGATGCCGGCCACCGCGGCCGGCCGCGCCGACGGCGGTGCCTACGGCGGCGAGCCCGCGACCAGCCTGATGTCGCCCACCACGCCGGGCTACGACAAGACCTTCGACCCGTTCAACCGGGTCAAGAAGCCGAACGGTGACATCGCCGCGGCGAAGAAGCTGATCGACGAGGCCGGCGCCAAGGGCAAGAAGCTCGTCTACGCGTACGCCAACACCCCGGTGCGTACCACCCAGGCGAACCTCATCATCAACAACCTGAAGCGCATCGGCCTCGACATCCAGAAGAAGGAAGTCGACGCCGCGACCTGGTACGAGCAGATGGGCAAGGTCAAGAACGGCTTTGACCTCTACATGACCGGCTGGGGTCAGGACTGGGCGTCCGGCAACACCGTCTTCCCGCCGTCCTTCGACGGTGCGCAGATCCAGGACGGCGCGTCGAACTACTCGCACACGAACGACAAGCACGTGAACGACGAGATCGCGCGCATCCAGAAGATCACGGACACGGCCGAGGCTGCCAAGGAGTGGGAGAAGCTCTCCCAGTACATCAGCACCAAGATCAACCCGGCTGCCCCGATCTACTACACCAAGGTGTTCCAGATCGCCGGCTCCAACGTCGGTGGCCTGCGGTACTCGACGGTGACGAGCTACACCGACCCGACCGCGGTCTACCTCAAGAAGTAGTCAGTACAAGGCAGTTCCCGGGGATGAGGGCGCGGCGGTGCCCTCATCCCCGGGTCGCCGGCTCCCTCCTGGCCTCCCACCGCCGCCGTCCTGAGAGCAGCTCATTGCCATGCTTCGATTTCTCATACGCCGGACGCTCGGCGCAGCACTCATCCTCCTGCTGATCAGCGCCTTCACGTACTTCATGTACTTCGCCATCCCACAGGACCCGGCGACGCTCGCATGTGGCAAGAACTGCACCCCGGATGCGCTGGCGCTCATTCACAAGAACCTCGGCCTCGACAAGCCGGTCCCCGTGCAGTACTGGGACTACCTCAGCGGCATCTTCGTCGGACGCGACTTCGCGGTGGGCCACTGCTCCGCACCCTGCTTCGGCGTCTCGTTCCGTAACAACCAGATGGTGTGGGACACCATGCTGGACCGTCTCCCGCTGACGGTCTCCCTCACCTTCGGCTCCCTCGTCGTCTTCCTGTTCGCCGGTCTCGGCGCCGGCCTGATGGCCGCCCGCTTCCGCGGCACCTGGCTCGACAAGACCTTCAGCGGCGCCTCGCTGGTCACCAGCTCGTTCCAGATCTACTTCATCGGCCCGGTCGTCATGGGCCTCCTGGTCTTCAGCACCGGCTGGCTGGACAAGCCCAAGTACGTGCCGATCAGCGAGAATCCGTGGGGCTGGTTCATGGGCCTGCTGATCCCCTGGATCGTCATGGCGACCATCTTCACGGCCAACTACACACGTATGGCCCGCTCCTCGATGATCGAGCAGTTGCAGGAAGAGCACGTCCGAGCTGCCAAGGCCAAGGGCATGAGCGCTCGTTACGCCTTCTTCCGCTACGCCTGGCGCGGCTCGCTCATCCCGATCATCACCATCCTGGGCATGGACATCGGCGGTCTGCTCAGCGGTGGCATGGTCACCGAGCTGACCTTCGGCCTCGCCGGCATCGGCCGTCTCGCCCGTGACTCGGTCATCGGCAAGGACCTCCCCGTCCTCATGGGCGTCATGATCCTCAGCGCCGCCTTCATCATCGTCTGCAACATCGTCGTGGACGCTCTGTACGCCGTCGTCGACCCGCGCGTGCGTCTGTCCTAGGAGAACGACCGTGACCACACTCACCAAGACCGAGGACGCCCCGGCCCCCACCGGCGGCGACGCGTTCCTCTCGGTACGCGACCTGAAGGTGCAGTTCTCCACCGAGGACGGCATCGTCAAGGCTGTGGACGGGCTCTCCTTCGACATCGAGCGCGGCAAGACGCTCGGCATCGTCGGCGAGTCGGGCTCCGGCAAGTCGGTGACGAACCTGACCGTGCTCGGCCTGCACAACCGCAAGAGCACCCACGTCGAGGGCGAGATCCTCCTCGAGGGCAAGGAACTGATCACCGCCACCGAGCCCGAGCTCGAGAAGCTCCGCGGCAACAAGATGGCGATGATCTTCCAGGACTCGCTGACCGCCCTGTCCCCGTACTACACGGTGGGCCGGCAGATCTCCGAGCCGTTCCGCAAGCACACCGGGGCCAGCAAGCAGGAGGCCCGGGACCGGGCCATCCAGATGCTGGAGAAGGTGGGCATCCCCCACCCCAAGCAGCGGGTGGACGACTACCCGCACCAGTTCTCCGGCGGTATGCGCCAGCGCGCCATGATCGCCATGTCCCTGGTCTGCAACCCCGACCTGCTGATCGCCGACGAGCCGACCACCGCGCTCGACGTGACCGTCCAGGCGCAGATCCTCGACCTGCTCAAGGACCTCCAGCAGGAGTTCGGCTCCGCGATCATCATGATCACCCACGACCTCGGCGTCGTGGCGAACATGGCCGACGACCTGCTCGTGATGTACGCGGGCCGGGCCGTGGAGCGCGGCTCCGTGCGCGAGGTGCTCAAGTCGCCCGAACACCCCTACACCTGGGGGCTGCTCGGCTCCATGCCGCGCCTCAACTCGGACGTCGACGAACCGCTGCTGCCGATCCCCGGCTCGCCGCCGTCGCTGCTGAACCCGCCGAGCGGCTGCCCCTTCCACCCCCGGTGTGCGTTCACCGACAAGGTGGAAGGCGGCAAGTGCAAGGGCGACAGGCCCACGCTGCCGGCCGACCGCGGCTCTGCCTGCCACCTGACGGCAGATCAGAAGCAGCAGGTGTTCATCGAGACGATTCAGCCCCGGCTGGGCTGAGCTGAAACCGGCGACTGGGGCATGACCATGAGCGAGAACAACCAGACCACCACGGCGGTCGCGGAAGCGATCCCGCAGCAGCGGGACGCGGACCGCACACCGCTCCTCCAGGTCAAGGACCTGAAGAAGCACTTCCCGATCAAGGGCGGCTTCCCGATCCGGCGGACCATCGGCGCCGTCAAGGCCGTCGACGGCGTCTCCTTCGACGTCTTCAAGGGCGAGGCCCTGGGCCTCGTCGGCGAGTCCGGCTGCGGCAAGTCGACGACGGGCCGTCTGCTGACCCGCCTGTACGAGCCGACCCACGGCACGATCACGTACAACGGCCAGGACATCAGCACGGCCAACCGCAAGCAGCTGGCGCCCATCAGGTCCGAGATCCAGATGATCTTCCAGGACCCGTACGCGTCGCTGAACCCGCGTCAGACGGTCGGCTCGATCATCTCCGGGCCGATGGAGATCAACGGCATCAACCCGCCCGGCGGCCGCGAGGCGCGCGTGCGGGAGCTGCTGGAGATCGTCGGCCTGAACCCGGAGCACTACAACCGCTTCCCGCACGAGTTCTCGGGCGGCCAGCGGCAGCGCATCGGCGTGGCCAGGGCCGTGGCCCTGGAGCCGAAGCTGATCGTCGCGGACGAGCCGGTCTCCGCGCTCGACGTGTCGATCCAGGCCCAGGTCGTCAACCTGCTGCAGAAGGTGCAGCGGGAGATGGGCATCGCGTTCGTCTTCATCGCCCACGACCTGGCCATCGTGCGGCACTTCTCGCAGCGCGTCGCGGTGATGTACCTGGGCAAGATCGTGGAGATCGCCGACCGCGACTCGCTCTACAACCGCCCCCGTCACCCGTACACGCACGCGCTGATGTCGGCCGTGCCGGACGCGGACATCGACGCGGTGAAGAAGGAGCGGATCCGCCTGGAGGGCGACGTCCCCTCGCCGATCTCGCCGCCGTCCGGCTGCCGCTTCCGCACCCGGTGCTGGAAGGCGCAGGACAAGTGCGCCACGGAGGAGCCGCCGCTCGTCCAGATCTCCGGCAGCCGCGAGGGTCACCTCACGGCCTGTCACTTCCCGGAGGAGCCGACGACGGAGGACCGCGGCGAGGACATCGTGCTCGACCCGGCCCTCGCGGCCCTCGAGGACGAGTCCGGCCAGGGCGCCTGACCGTCCACGCTCCGGCCGACCACGGCCCGTCACCGGTGACACGCCGGTGACGGGCCGTCGGCGTTCGAGGGCGGGCGGTCGTGACGGTCCCGGCGTGGGCGATGATCCAGGAACGAGCAGGCGACGGAGAGGGGCCCGACATGCTGGACGACCTCGGGACGCGGTGCGAGCAGGCGATGGCGGCGCACGGGTGCCCGTCCGTCTCGGTCGCGGTCGCGGCGCACGGCGAGGTGATCCTGGCCGAGGCGTACGGGTTCGCGGACACCGGTGCGGGGATCCCGGCCACGACGCGGACCCCGTACGCCCTCGCCTCCGTCACCAAGCCGGTCACGGCCGCGGCGGTCTGCGTCGCCGCCGACGAGGGGCTGCTCGACCTGGACGCGCCCGGCCCGCTCGGCGCGACCCCGCGTCAGCTCCTGCGGCACCGGGGCGGGCTCGGCGCGCACTACGACTTCCACTACGGGGAGGAGGGCGAGCCGGCCGTCGACGCGGAGCCGTACACGCGGCTCCACCGCGCGCCCGGCTCCGGCTTCGAGTACGCGAACCTCGGCTACCGGCTCCTCGGCCTGCTCCTGGAGGAAGCCACCGGACAGGACCTCGCTACCTACGCCCGGGAGCGGGTCCTCGGGCCGCTCGGGCTGGACGGCTTCCGCATCGCCACGGCGTGCCCGGAAGCCGCGACCCGCTACACCCCCGACGGGCGCCCCTACCCGGAAGGCCTGCGCACCAGCCATCCCGGCGCCACGCTCGGCTGGGCGACGGCCCCTCAGCTGGCCCTCTTCGCCCAGTCCTGGCCGCGGCTCCTGAAGCCGGAGACGGTGGCCGCGGTCCTCGACGCCGTCCCGATCGGCGAGCACCTCGGGTACGGCCTCGGCTGGTGCGTCTCGCGCGGCGAAGGGCCTCTTCTGGTGAGCCATGGCGGCGGCATGGGCGGCGTGGCCGCGCTGGCGGTGTCGGCGCCGGAACTCGGTCTGTCCGTGGCGGTCCTGACGAACACGACGGCGAAGGCGGCCCGCGACGCAGTCGTCCACCACGTCCTCGGTGAGCTGATACCCGGCTTCGCACCCGAACTGATCTCACCGGTGTTCTCCGTGCCCGCGCGCCCCGTGACCCTGGAGGAGGGGGAGTGGGCGGGCCACGCCTCGACACCGGAGGGCGAGGTCCCGCTGCGGCTGCGGATCCTGCCGGGCGCCCGCGCCGAACTCACCACCGGCGCCGGGACCGCCGCCGCCCCCGTCGACGCCACGGCCACCCTCGCGCTGCGCGGCTCCTTCCCCGTACAACTGCCGACCGCCGACGCGAGGGTCGGCAGTCCGGTGCTCGGTCTGGAACTGCGTCTGGACGCGGGCCGGCTGACCGGGGTGGCGCGTGCCTACAAAGAGGGCGACCGGGAAGGACTGCTCGGCAATCTGCTGACCCACCCGTGCGAACTGGGGCCCGTACGGCCGGGCTGAAAGTGCGTTATGTGCCTTTACGGACGATATTTGGGCCTAAGTGCCGTAAGGCGCTGACCCAGAAGCACTCCGAGGAGGCACTCCATGCGTGGAGCCACGCACGCCAAGTGGGCCGTATGCGCGGTGGCCGTCGCTCTCGCCGCGACGGCCTGTGGTGGTGGGGGCGGCAGTGGCGGCAGTGGCGGCGACGGCTCAGGGGTCGTCCGTTCGTCCTGGGGCGACCCGCAGAACCCGCTGGAGCCCGCGAACACGAACGAGGTCCAGGGCGGCAAGGTCATGGACATGCTCTTCCGTGGTCTGAAGCGCTACAACTCGAAGACGGGCGCCGCCGAGGACATGCTGGCGGACAAGATCGAGACGACGGACTCGATCAACTTCAAGATCACTGTCAAGGACGGCTGGACGTTCTCCAACGGGGAGAAGGTCACCGCGCAGTCCTTCGTGGATGCCTGGAACTACGGCGCGAACCTGAAGAACAACCAGAAGAACGCCTACTTCTTCGGCCAGATCGACGGCTACGACAAGGTCCACCCCGACTCCGGCACCCCGAGCGCCACCAATCTGTCGGGGCTCAAGGTCACCGGCCCCCTCACCTTCTCGGTCAAGCTCAACCAGAAGTTCTCGCTGTGGCCCGACACTCTCGGCTACGCGGCCTTCGCCCCGCTCCCCAAGGCCTTCTTCGACAACCACTCCGCGTGGGTGAGCAAGCCGATCGGCAACGGCCCGTACACGATCGACAACTACACCAAGGGCTCCCAGATGTCCCTGCGCAAGTGGGACGCCTACCCGGGCACCGACAAGGCGCAGAACGGCGGCGTGGACCTGAAGGTCTACACCGACAACAACACGGCCTACACCGACCTGACGGCCGGCAACCTCGACCTCGTCGACGACGTCCCGGCCTCGCAGCTCAAGAACGTCAACGCCGACCTCAGCGGCCGGTACATCAACACCCCCGCCGGCATCATCCAGACGCTCGCCTTCCCCTTCTACGACCCCGCGTGGAACAAGGCGGACAGCGACAAGGTCCGCAAGGGCCTGTCGATGGCGATCAACCGCAAGCAGATCACCGAGACGATCTTCCAGAAGACCCGCACCCCGGCCACGGACTGGACCTCGCCGGTCCTCGGCAAGGACGGCGGCTTCCAGGACGGCCTGTGCGGCGACAGCTGCGACTACAACCCCACCGAGGCCAAGAAGCTGGTGCAGGAGGGCGGCGGCATCCCCGGCGGCCAGGTGAAGATCGGCTACAACGCCGACACCGGCAGCCACAAGGAGTGGGTCGACGCCGTCTGCAACAGCATCAACAACGCGCTGGGCAACGACAAGGCCTGCGTCGGCCTGCCCACCGGCACCTTCGCCGACTTCCGCAACAAGATCACGCAGAAGAAGATGACGGGCCCGTTCCGCGCCGGCTGGCAGATGGACTACCCGCTCATCCAGAACTTCCTGCAGCCGCTGTACTACACCAACGCCTCGTCCAACGACGGGAAGTGGTCCAACAAGGAGTTCGACAAGCTCGTCGACCAGGCCAACGCCGAGTCCGACCGCGCCAAGGCCGTCAAGATCTTCCAGCAGGCCGAAGGCGTCGTCAGGGACAACATGGCGGCCATCCCGCTCTGGTACCAGAACGGCAGCGCCGGCTACTCCGACAAGGTCTCCAACGTCGCGCTCAACCCGTTCAGCGTGCCGGTCTACAACGAGATCAAGGTCAAGTGACGCCAGGGGAGCGGCAGTCCGGGGCCTGAAGGGCGGCCGCTCCCCCCGATTCGGGAGCCCGTATGGGACGGTATGTGATCAGGCGTCTGCTGCAGATGATCCCGGTCTTCTTCGGCGCGACGCTGCTCATCTTCCTCATGGTCAACGTGATGGGCGACCCCATCGCGGGACTGTGCGGCGACAAGCAGTGCGACCCCGCCACGGCCGCTCAGCTCGAGAAGGAGTTCGGCCTCGACAAGCCCGTCTGGCAGCAATACCTGACGTACATGGGGAACGTCTTCACCGGCGACTTCGGCACCGCGTTCAACGGCCAGAAGGTCACCGAACTGATGGCGGCCGCCTTCCCCGTGACGATCCGCCTGACCATCGTGGCGATCCTCTTCGAGATCGTCATCGGCATCTCGCTCGGCGTCGTCACCGGCCTGCGCCGTGGACGTCCCATCGACACCACCGTGCTGCTGCTCACCCTGGTCGTCATCTCCGTCCCGACCTTCGTCACCGGTCTGCTCCTCCAGCTTCTGCTCGGCGTCGAATGGGGGATCATCAAACCCGCGGTGTCCACGGAGGCGACGTTCTCCGAACTGATCGTCCCCGGTCTCGTGCTCGCCTCGGTCTCCCTCGCGTACGTCACCCGGCTCACCAGGACCTCGATCGCCGAGAACCGCCGCGCCGACTACGTCCGTACGGCCATCGCCAAGGGTCTGCCGCGCCGTCGCGTCATCGTCCGGCACCTGCTGCGCAACTCGCTGATCCCGGTCGTCACCTTCATCGGCACCGACGTCGGGGCCCTGATGGGCGGCGCCATCGTCACGGAGCGGATCTTCAACATCCACGGCGTCGGCTACCAGCTCTACCAGGGCATCGTCCGGCAGAACACCCAGACCGTCGTCGGCTTCGTGACCGTCCTCGTCCTCGTCTTCCTGGCGGCCAACCTGATCGTCGACCTCCTGTACGCCGTACTCGACCCGAGGATCCGCTATGCCTGAACCCGAGCCGCCGGAGCCCTACTCGTCGGGCGGGGGCCGCGTCCCGGATGACGGAGGAGCCATCGCCGCGACGGGCGCGGGCGGCGCCATGGACCTCGCCACCAGCGAGGGGACGACCTTGGAGAAGACTCCGGGCGGCCCCGAAGGCACCGGACCCGCGGGCAGGCCGAGGAGCCTCTGGTCGGACGCCTGGCGCGATCTGCGCCGGAACCCGATCTTCATCATCTCGGGCCTGATCATCGTCTTCCTCGTGATCATCTCGATCTGGCCCTCGCTGATCGCCTCCGGCAACCCGCTCTCCTGCGACCTCGCCAAGGCCCAGGAGGGCTCCCAGCCCGGCCATCCGTTCGGCTTCGACGGCCAGGGCTGCGACGTCTACACGCGCACCGTGTACGGCGCCCGCACCTCCGTCACCGTCGGCGTCTGCGCCACCGTCGGCGTCGCCCTGCTCGGCAGCGTCCTCGGTGGGCTCGCCGGGTTCTTCGGCGGGGCGTGGGACGCGATCCTGTCCCGCATCACCGACGTCTTCTTCGCCATCCCCGTCGTCCTCGGCGGCCTGGTGCTGCTGTCCGTGGTCACCAGCTCCACCGTCTGGCCGGTCATCGGCTTCATGGTGCTGCTCGGCTGGCCGCAGCTCTCCCGCATCGCCCGCGGCTCCGTCATCACGGCCAAGCAGAACGACTACGTGCAGGCGGCGCGGGCGCTCGGCGCCTCCAACTCCCGGATGATGCTGCGGCACATCCTGCCCAACGCGATCGCGCCGGTCATCGTCGTCGCCACCATCGCGCTCGGCACGTACATCTCGCTCGAAGCGACGCTCTCGTACCTCGGCGTCGGCCTGAAGCCGCCCACCGTGAGCTGGGGCATCGACATCTCCGCGGCGTCGCAGTACATCCGCAACGCCCCGCACATGCTGCTCTGGCCCGCCGGCGCCCTGGCGATCACCGTGCTCGCGTTCATCATGCTCGGCGACGCGGTGCGCGACGCCCTCGACCCCAAGCTGAGGTAGGCGCCCATGCTGCTCGAAGTGCGCGATCTGCACGTGGAGTTCCGGACGCGCGAAGGGACCGCCAACGCCGTCAACGGCGTCAGCTACACCGTCGACGAGGGCGAGACCCTGGCCGTGCTCGGCGAGTCGGGGTCCGGCAAGTCCGTGACCGCCCAGGCGATCATGGGCATCCTCGACACCCCGCCCGGGAAGATCGCCGGCGGCGAGATCCTCTTCCAGGGCACGGACCTCCTCAAGCTCAAGGAGGACGAGCGGCGCAAGATCCGCGGCGCGAAGATGGCGATGATCTTCCAGGACGCGCTCAGCTCCCTCAACCCCGTGCTGTCCGTGGGCGAGCAGCTCGGCGAGATGTTCACCGTCCACAAGGGGATGTCCCGCAAGGACGCCAAGGCCAAGGCCATCGAGCTGATGGACCACGTCAGGATCCCCGCCGCCAAGGAGCGGGTCGGCCAGTACCCGCACCAGTTCAGCGGCGGCATGCGCCAGCGCATCATGATCGCGATGGCGCTCGCCCTGGAGCCGGACCTGATCATCGCCGACGAGCCCACCACCGCCCTCGACGTCACCGTCCAGGCCCAGGTCATGGAGCTGCTCGCCGACCTCCAGCGCGAGCTCAGGATGGGCCTCATCCTCATCACGCACGACCTCGGCGTGGTCGCCGACGTCGCCGACAAGATCGCCGTCATGTACGCGGGCCGCATCGTCGAGACGGCGCCCGTGCACGAGATCTACAAGGCGCCCGCCCACCCGTACACCAAGGGCCTGCTCGAATCGATCCCGCGCCTGGACCAGAAGGGCCAGGAGCTGTACGCGATCAAGGGCCTGCCGCCCAACCTGATGCACATCCCGCCCGGCTGCGCCTTCAACCCGCGCTGCCCGATGGCCCAGGACGTGTGCCGCGCGGACGTACCCCCGCTCTTCGAGGTGAGCCCGACGCGCCGGAGCGCCTGCTACTTCTGGAAGGAGACGCTCGATGGCTGACCTGGCGAAAGAGGCGCACGCCGCCGCCCCCGTGCCGGCCGGCGAGCCGATCCTGGAGGTCATCGGGCTGGTCAAGCACTATCCGCTCACCCAGGGGATCCTGTTCAAGAAGCAGGTCGGCGCGGTCAAGGCCGTCGACGGCGTCGACTTCGTGCTCGGCCAGGGCGAGACCCTCGGCATCGTCGGCGAGTCCGGCTGCGGCAAGTCGACCGTCGCCAAGATGCTGGTCAACCTGGAGCGGCCGACCGCCGGGCAGATCAAGTACAAGGGCGAGGACATCACCAAGCTGTCAGGCCGCGCCCTGAAGGCCGTACGCCGCAACATCCAGATGGTGTTCCAGGACCCGTACACGTCCCTCAACCCGCGCATGACGGTCGGCGACATCATCGGGGAGCCGTACGAGATCCACCCCGAAGTCGCGCCCAAGGGCGACCGGCGCCGCAAGGTGCAGGACCTCCTGGACGTGGTCGGGCTCAACCCGGAGTACATCAACCGGTACCCGCACCAGTTCTCCGGCGGTCAGCGCCAGCGCATCGGCATCGCGCGCGGCCTCGCCCTGCGCCCCGAGATCATCGTCGCCGACGAGCCGGTCTCCGCGCTCGACGTCTCCGTGCAGGCGCAGGTCATCAACCTCCTCGACAGCCTCCAGAACGAGTTCGACCTCTCGTACGTCTTCATCGCCCACGACCTGTCGATCGTGCGGCACATTTCCGACCGGGTCGGCGTCATGTACCTCGGGCGCATCGTCGAGATCGGCACCGACGAGCAGATCTACGAACACCCCACGCACCCCTACACGCAGGCGCTCCTGTCCGCCGTGCCCGTCCCCGACCCGGAGGCGCGCGAGCGCCGCGAGCGGATCATCCTCACCGGAGACGTGCCGTCCCCGGCCAACGTGCCCTCGGGCTGCCGATTCCGCACCCGCTGCTGGAAGGCGCAGGAGCGGTGCGAACTGGAGGTGCCGGCGCTCGCGGTGCCCGCCGAGTTCCGCATCGGGGAGTCACCGGCGAAGCACGACTCGGCCTGCCACTTCGCCGAGGAGAAGCACGTCGTCCCCACCGACTAGGCGTACGTGTCGCGACAAATGCACATCAACTGCGTTAACACACAGGCAACTTGACCGTCGCGGCACCGATATACGAACGCGTCAGGCTGAATGGCGTACGGCCGTGCGGGTGCCGTGGACCGGCCGGGGCGCGCCATGTCGCCCCGGCCGGTCGCCTTTCTAGACCAGCCCGAGCGAGCGCTTCAGGAAGTCCACCTGGAGCAGCAGCAGGTTCTCCGCGACCTGCTCCTGCGGCGTCATGTGCGTCACGCCCGACAGCGGCAGCACCTCGTGCGGGCGGCCCGCGGCGAGGAGCGCCGACGACAGCCGCAGACTGTGCGCCACCACGACGTTGTCGTCGGCCAGGCCGTGCACGATCATCAGCGGCCGGTGCTGCCCCGCCGCCTCGGCCAGACCGTCGTCGGTGACCAGCGAGTTCTTCGCGTACACCTGCGGCGAGGTCTTCGGGTCGCCCAGGTAGCGCTCCGTGTAGTGGGTGTCGTAGAGGCGCCAGTCCGTGACCGGAGCGCCCGCGATGCCCGCGTGGAAGACGTCCGGACGGCGCAGGACCGCGAGCCCCGCCAGATATCCGCCGTACGACCAGCCGCGGATCGCCACCCGGGTCAGGTCGAGCGGGAAGGCGTCGGCCAGCGCGTGCAGCGCCGTGATCTGGTCGTCGAGCGTGAGCGTGAGGTCGCCGCGGATCGCCTTCTCCCGGGCGGGGGAGTGGCCGGGGGTGCCGCGGCCGTCCGCGACGACCACCGCGAAGCCCTGGTCGGCGAACCACTGCGACGTCAGATGCGGATTGTGCGCGGCGAGCACCCGCTGCCCGTGCGGGCCGCCGTACGGGTCGAGCAGCACCGGCAGCGGCCCGTCCCCCTGCTCGTACGAGGACGGGAGCAGGACGGCGCACGGGATGCCGGCCGCCTCCGTGAGCGTCAGGCGGGGGCTCAGCGAGGGGCGCTCGGCATGCGAGGCGACCGTCGCGATCTGCTTGCCGTCCCGCATCACCCGCACCCGGGTGCCCGGCTCGCCGGTGCGCGCGGACGCCAGGACGGTCACGCCGCCCGCGCGCACCGCGGAGTGCACGCCCGGCTCGTCCGAGACGCGCTCCACGCCCAGCTCGTTGACCCGGTACACATGCACCTCGCCGGTCTCCCGGTCCGGTGCCGCCGAGCCCGCAGACGCCGAGATCAGTACGTCGCTCTCACCCACGTCCAGGACCGCTCGCACATGCAACTGCGGCCCGGTCAGCGGCCGTTCGCCGACCGCGAGGACGCGCGCCCCGCCCTCGTCCGCGATCCGCACGAGCTGCCCGCTCGGCGACCACGACGGCACACCGGGGAACAGCTCCAGCCACTGCCCGTCCTCGTCCGCGTGCACCATCCGCGTCGAACCGTCCCCGACGTTCACCGCGAGATACAGCTCACTGAGCTGGTCACGGGCCTGCACGAGGATCAGCGGCGCCCCGTCGGCCGACCAGTGCACCCGCGCCAGATACGGGTACCTCGCCCGGTCCCACGACACCTCGGTGCGCGCCCCGTCCAGGCCGATGACGAAGAGCCGCACCTCCGCGTTGGGCGTGCCCGCCGCCGGGTACGCGTTGCGGGCGGGCTTGCGGTCCGGGTGCGCCGGATCCGCGATCCACCAGCGCCGCACCGCCGCGTCGTCCGCCCGGGCCACCAGGAGCCGGTCCGAGTCGGGCGACCACCAAAAGCCCCGGGAGCGGCCCATCTCCTCGGCCGCGATGAACTCCGCGAGCCCATAGGTGACGGCCGACGCCTCGTCCTCGCCCGGCTCGGCGAGCGCCCGGTCGCCCTCGCCGTCCGCGCCGACGACGCGCAGGGCGCCCCCGGACACGTACGCGACATGGCGGCCGTCCGGAGAGGGGCGCGGGTCGATCAGCGGGCCATGGCGTGCGGGCTCGCGGAGTTCACGGGTCGTGCCCGCGCGCAGCTCCGCGGTGAACAGCCGCCCCGACAGCGCGAACGCGGCCAGCTCCACGGCCGCGTCCGTCGCATAGGTGACGATGCCCGCGGCGCCCTCGCGGCTGCGCTCGCGCCGCGAGCGCTCCTCGTCCGACAGATCCTCCTCGGCGCCGCCGAGGAGCACCCGGGGATCGGCGGCGACGCGCTCCTCGCCGGACGTCACGTCCAGGACCCACAGCGCGTTCGCCCGATCGGTACCGGATCCGGACCGGAGGAAGGCGACGCGCTCGCCGTCGGGCGCCACCGTGAACGCCCGTGGTGCGCCGAGCGTGAAGCGCTGGGTGCGGGCGTGCTGGCGCGGAAAGGAGAGAGGCTCGGTGGTCATCCCCCGACCCTATGGGGCCGTGCCGCCGTGCGCCCCCCTTGCTGCCATGCACCGACTCATGCGTCGGGACGGATAGTTATGATCCATAGCGCTGCGTGGGTAAGAAACGCTCGGCTGCCGCGTGGCGTACGGCAGTTGGACTCGGATCAAGGGAGGTGGACCGCTGTGGCACTCTCGATTTCGGCAGTGGTGCTGTTCGCGATCATCGTCTTCATTCTGATCAGGAAGTCGGGTCTGAAGGCCGGACACGCGATCGTCTGCGTCCTGCTCGGGTTCTACCTCGCCAGCTCCTCCATCGCCCCCACCATCAGCGAGCTCACGACGAACGTCGCGGGCATGATCGGCGGGATCAAGTTCTAGTCGCGCCGTCGGGAGTCCTAGGCTGGGGCGCATGACGGAACTGCCCGACCGGCGTCTGCTCCTCGTGCACGCGCACCCCGACGACGAGTCGATCAACAATGGCGCCACCATGGCCAAGTACGCGGCCGGCGGTGCCCACGTCACCCTGGTGACCTGCACCCTCGGCGAGGAGGGCGAGGTCATCCCCGACGTTCTCGCGCACCTCGCCCCGGACCGCGAGGACATCCTCGGCCCGCACCGCATCGGCGAGCTCACCGCCGCCATGACGGAGCTCGGGGTCACCGACCACCGCTTCCTCGGCGGGCCCGGCCGCTTCCGCGACTCCGGGATGATGGGCGCCGAGCAGAACGACCGGCCGGGCGCCTTCTGGTCCGCCGACCTGGACGAGGCCGCCGCGTACCTCGTCGAGGTGATCCGCGAGGTCCGCCCCCAGGTCCTCGTCACCTACGACCCGGACGGCGGCTACGGCCACCCCGACCACATCCAGGCCCACCGCGTCGCCATGCGCGCCGCCGAACTCGCGGCCGAGCCCGCGTTCCGCCGGGACCTGGGCGACACCCACACCGTCGCGAAGATCTACTGGAACCGTGTGCCCAGGTCCGTGGCCGAGGAGCGCTTCCGGTGGCTGGCCGGTGTCCTCGGCTCGACCCCGTACGAGGCCGCGGCCGGGATCGGCGACGTGCCGGGTGTCGTCGACGACGAGCGGGTCACCGCCGAGATCGACGGCAGGGCCTTCGTCGAGGCCAAGACCGCCGCGATGCGCGCCCACACCACGCAGGTCGAGATCGCACCCGGCGGCGAGCCGGTCTTCGCCCTGTCGAACGGGCTCGCCCAGCCTGTCTTCGACGTGGAGTATTACGAGTTGGCGCGGGGCGAGGCAGCGGCGCCGTACGAGACGGACCTGTTCGCGGGAGTGGTGGCGTGATGAGTGGCGCAGGCAAGTCGGGCAACCCGGCCAGGTCCGGCCGGGCGGCGGCGTCGAGCGGCGCCGCGAAGCCCGCGGGCGGCCCGCCCGCCCGGCCGGCTGCGACCGGTCTCGGCGCCGGGCACATCGCCGTGCTGGCCGGGCTCCTCGTGCTCGGCGCGCTCGTCGGTCTGGCCGGTTCCCTCGTCCAAGGGGGCCTGTTCCCGGGCGGGTTGCTGCTCGCGCTGCTCGGCGCGGCCGGCGCGTTCCTCGGCGGGGCGCGGGTGACGGGCACCAGGGGAGGGGCCGTCGCTCCCGCCGTGGGCTGGGCCGTCGCGGTCATCCTGCTCACGGCGAGCCGGCCCGAGGGCGACTTCCTCTTCGGTGCGGGAACCGGCTCCTACCTGTTCCTTCTCGGGGGGATGGCCGTCGCTGTGATGTGCGCCACCCTTGGCCTGTCGCAGCAACCACCGGGGCCCGCCGCCCGACTTGGGAAGTGACGTACCACTTCGGCCCGTGCCCCGCACGGGTTTCGTCGGCGGTCACCGGATGCGTTCCGGCCGCGGCCAGTATGGTGGTGCGCGCCGCCGAGCAGCCCGCGTGAGGTCGAGACGGGCGGCGGAGCCAACCGGGAGATCCTGCTTTGAGCCGTGAAACTGACAGTTCGTCCTCCGGGCCCCAGGGGCGCGGCGGTGCCGCGTACCCCTCGGGGACGCCTCCGTACGGCACCCCCACCCAGGGCGCCGGGTCCGGCGACGGTGCGCCCGGCGATGCCGGGCAGCCCGCCGAGGGCCGGCCGGTCCCCGAGGAACGCAAGACGGAGACCACGCTGACGACGCGGATCCGGATCAACATCCCCGGATCGCGTCCCATCCCGCCCGTAGTGATGCGCACGCCCATGAGCGACGTGGACGCGGGACCCACCACCCCGGACCCGGCCGCCGCGCCGGCCCCGGCACCGCAGACCCCCACCGCCCCCGCTCCCCGGACCGCTCCTTCGGGTGACGGCCCGGGCGCACCGGCCGCGGAGGAGAAGACGAGCGACTGGTTCGCGCCGCGCAAGTCGGCTCCCCCTCAGCGGGGCGCCTCCGCCGTCGATCCCGCTCCGGGCAACTCCGGTGCGGTGCCCGGCCCGTCGGGCGGCTCCGGCGCGTTCGACGTGTCCGGCGCGGTCGCGGCCGGGCCGCTCGGCGGCATTGAGCCGCACGCTCGGCCGTCGCAGCTCGGGAACTCCGGCGACCCGCACCGCGGTGACCTGCCCTACTTCGCCGGGAACGCCGACGGCTCGGGCCCCGGCGTCCCCCCGCGCGGCCCCTCGGGCCCGACCACGGGACCCGCCGGCGGCGACAGCCCGATGGCGCGTTCCGGCGGACCTGCCGGTGGCCCTCCGGGCGGACCTGTCGGTGGCCCTCCCGGCGGTCAGCGGCCGCCGCAGATGAGCGACGACACCGCGATCCTCACGCCGCAGAGGCCCGCGCCCGAGCCCGGCCCGGGCGGCCATGTCTCCGGCGAGACGCTCACCAGCGGCATCCCGGTCGTCCCGCCGGGCCTCGGCGGACCGAACGCGCCGTTCGCCCCCGGCGGCCCGCGCCCCGACGGACCCCTGCCGCACACCCCGCCGAAGCTCCCCGACCCGGTCGGCCAGAGCGCCCCGGCCGCGCCCCGCAAGAAGAAGGGCCGCAACAAGCTCGTCCTCGTGGGCGCGGGTGTCGTGGGCCTCGCCGGTGTCGCGTACGGCGCCGGTCTGCTGATGAACCACTCGGACGTGCCCAAGAACACGACCGTGCTCGGCGTCGACATCGGCGGCGGCACGCGTGACGAGGCCGCGGCCAAGCTCGACACCGCCTTCGGCAAGCGCACCACCGACCCGCTCCAGCTGTCGGTCGACGGCAAGTCCGTGCCGCTCCGGCCCGACCAGGCGGGACTGAGCCTCGACAGCACGGCGACGGTGGCGGCGGCCGCGGGCAGCGACTACAACCCGGTCTCCGTGATCGGCTCGCTGTTCGGCAACGAGCGCGTCGTGGAGCCGGTCATGCCCGTCGACGAGGAGAAGCTCCAGGCCGCCCTCGAGCGGGCCGCCGGCGGCGCCTCCTCGGGCGACGGCACGATCAAGTTCGTCCCCGGCAAGGCCATCGCCGTGTACGGCAAGACGGGCAAGGGCATCGACGTCGCCCGGTCCTCCTCCTCCGTCGAGGAGGCGTACCGCACGCACGTGGAGACGGGCGCCTCGCGGCCCGTGCCGATGGCGACGACGACCCGCAAGCCGACCGTCCCGAACGCCGAGGTCGACCGGATGATGAAGGAGTTCGCGGAGCCGGCCATGTCCGCGAACGTCGTCATCAAGGCGGGCGACGCACAGATCCCGTTCGGCCCCGCCAAGTCGCTGCCGCAGATCCTCGGTGTCAAGGCGGTCAACGGCAAGCTCGTCGACGTCTACGACCTGCAGGCGCTGAAGAAGCTGTACGGCAACACGTTCGACGGCATCCTCATCACCCGAGGTACCGGCAAGAAGACGCCGGTGACGCCCAACGACGTGGCCGGCGCAATGCGGCAGGCACTCAAGGGCAAGACGCCCGCCGAGCGCACCGGGGTCATCGAGACCAACCCGGGATAACGGCACGCGCGTCACACGGCGGGCGGGTCCCTTCACGGGGGCCCGCCCGCCGTGCTGCCGCCCGCGGACATGACATCTGTCATCCCGGACTCCGGCCTCCCGACACTGCCGGGCACCCGCCCCCGCCCGCCACCATGGGTTCCATGACAACGACAGCACAGGCCACCGAGGTGGTCAGCTTCGAGCGGGTGAGCAAGAGCTATGGGGACGTCAGGGCCGTCGACGGGCTCACCCTCGATCTGCACCCGGGCGAGACCGTCGCCCTCCTCGGCCCGAACGGCGCGGGCAAGTCGACCACCCTCGACCTCCTCCTCGGCCTGCGCCCGGCCGACACCGGCACCGTCCGCGTCTTCGGCACCAGCCCTCGGGACGCGATCGTCCAGGGCCGCGTCGGCGCCATGCTGCAGAGCGGCGGCCTGATGGACGAGGTCACCGTGGCCGAGCTCGTGAAGCTCGCCTGCGCCCTGCACCCCAAGCCGTACAAGCCGGGTGAGGTGATGTCCCGGGCGGGTATCGCGCAGATCGCCGACCGCAAGGTCAACAAGCTCTCCGGCGGCCAGGAGCAGCGCGTCCGCTTCGCCCTCGCCACCGCAGGGGCCAACGACCTCATCGTGCTCGACGAGCCGACCACCGGCATGGACGTCTCGGCCCGCCAGGCGTTCTGGGCCACGATGCGCGAACAGGCCGACCAGGGCCGCACGGTCCTCTTCGCCACGCACTACCTGGAGGAGGCCGACGCGATCGCCGACCGTGTCCTCGTCCTGCACCGCGGCCGCCTCCTCGCCGACGGCACCGCCGCCGAGATCAAGGCCAGGGCGGGCGCCCGCAAGGTCGCCTTCGACCTGGAGGGCGACATCGACGAACAGGCCCTGCGCGCCCTGCCGTTCCTCACCACCCTCGACGTGTCGGGCCGCACCGTCCGCCTCCAGTCGAGCGACGCCGACGCCACCGTGCACGCCCTGTACGGACTCGGCGTCTACCCGCGCAACCTGGAGGTCGCGGGCCTCGGCCTGGAGCAGGCCTTCGTAGCCATCACCACGGCCGAGGAGGCCAGGACGTCATGAACAGCCTGATCAAGCTCGAGATCACCCGAGCCCTGCGCAACAAGAAGTTCCTGTTCTTCTCCGTCGTGTACCCGTCGGTCCTGTTCCTGCTCATCGCGGGCAGCTCCGACAGCTCGACCATGGTCGACGGCACCGGCCTGAACCTGGCCGCGTTCATGATGGTGTCGATGGCGTCCTTCGGCGCCCTGACCGCCGTCCTCATGGGCAACAGCGAGCGCATCGCCAAGGAGCGCGAGAGCGGCTGGGTGCGCCAGCTGCGCCTGACGACGCTCCCCGGGCGCGGCTACGTCCTCGCCAAGACCGCCAGCGCCGCCGTGGTCAGCCTGCCGTCCATCGTCGTCGTCTTCGTCGTGGCGGCCGTCACCAAGGGCGTACGGCTCGACGCCTGGCAGTGGCTCGCCCTCGTCGTCGCGATCTGGGCCGGCAGCCTGTGCTTCGCCGCGCTCGGCGTCGCCATCGGCTACCTCGCGACCGGCGACGCCGTCCGCCCCATCACGATGATCGTCTACTTCGGCCTGTCGATCCTGGGCGGCCTGTGGTTCCCCTCGACCGGCTTCCCGCAGTGGCTCAGCGACATCGCGTCCTGGCTGCCCACACACGCGTACGCTGCCCTCGGCCAGGCCATCGAGCTGGGCAACGCCCCGCACGGCAAGGACGTCACGCTGATCGTCGCCTACTTCCTGGTCTTCGCCGGCGGCGCGGCCTGGCTGTACCGGAAGGACACCCTGAAGGCGTGAACGCCATGACGTCGGACGAGATCAGGCTCACCGGCATGGGGCAGCCGCCCCGCAACCACCGTGAGGCCCTGCGCAAGCTGCTGTGGATCGGCATCTGGCTGGTCTTCATGGCGGATCCGATCGACGACCTCGTCAACGGCGGCCACACGGCCTGGGCCACCGCGCTCGGCTGGCTCGGCCTGGTCGCCTTCGTCGGCGTCTACCTGGCCCTCGTCTTCCGCCACACGGCCCGCGCCCTGCGCCTGGGGCGGCTGGCCGCGATCCTCGGGGCGCTCGCCGCGGTCGCCGTCGTCATGTCCCTCACGCTCGGCGCCCCCTGGCTCGTCCTGTTCGTGTACGTCTCCGTGTCCTGCGGGGCCGTGCTGCCCATGCGGTACGCCCGCTGGACGATCGTCGCGGTCACGGCCGCGATGGTCCTCCTCGGGATCCCGCTCGGCCGCGGCTGGGACCTCGGCCTGGTCGTGCCCGCCCTCCTCGGTGGCTTCGCGATGACGGGCGTACGGCAGCTCGTGCGCACGACCGTCGAACTGCGCAGGGCGCGCGCCACCGTCGCCCAGCTCGCGGCCAACGAGGAGCGCCTGCGCCTCGCCCGCGACCTGCACGACCTCCTCGGCCACTCGCTCTCCCTGATCACGCTCAAGAGCGAGCTCGCCGGCCGTATGCTCCCCGACCACCCCGAGAAGGCGGCCCAGCAGGTCGCCGACATCGAGCAGGTCAGCCGCCAGGCACTCGTCGACGTCCGGGAGGCCGTCACCGGCTACCGACGCCCCCGCCTCGGCGCCGAACTGGCCGGAGCGCGCGCCGCGTTGGCCGCCGCCGGCATCGAGGCCGAGGTCCCCGCGGACGCGCCCGACGACCTGCCCGCCGAGCAGGAGGCCGCCCTCGCCTGGACCCTGCGCGAGGCCGTCACCAACGCCGTACGGCACAGCGGTGCCCACCGCTGCACGGTCGGCATCGCCCGCCGCCAGACCCTGGACGGCCCCGTCATGGAGCTCACGGTGGAGGACGACGGGGCCGGTGCCGCGGCGGGCGGCGGCGTACCCGGCAACGGACTGACGGGCCTGCGCGAACGCGTCGAGGGCGTCGGCGGCACTCTGGAGGCGGCGCCCGTGCGGGACCGCGGGTTCCTGCTGGTGGCCCGGGTGCCCGTGGGATCCGTAGGATCCGCGGCATGAGCGCTCAGATCAAGGTCCTGCTGGCGGAGGACCAGTCGATGGTGCGGGAGGCCCTCGCGGCGCTCCTCGGCCTCGAACCCGACATCGAGGTCGTCGCCCAGGTGGCGCGCGGCGACGAGGTGCTCGACGCGGCCCGCGCGCACGGCCCCGACGTGGCGCTCCTGGACATCGAGATGCCCGGCATGACCGGCATCGAGGCCGCCGCCCAGCTCAGCGAGCACCTGCCCGCCCTCAAGGTCGTCGTCCTCACCACGTTCGGCCGCCCCGGCTATCTCCGTACGGCGATGGAGTCCGGCGCCCACGCGTTCCTCGTCAAGGACGCCCCCGCGGCCCAACTCGCGGAAGCCGTACGCAAGGTGCTCGCCGGTGAGCGCGTCATCGACCCCACCCTCGCGGCCGCCGCGCTCGCCGGGGGCGCCAACCCGCTGACCGACCGCGAACGCGAGATCCTGCGTGCCGCGGCCGACGGCTCGACCAACGCCGAGCTGGCGGCGGCCCTGCACCTGTCGCAGGGCACGGTCCGCAACTACCTCTCGACGGCCATCCAGAAGCTCGCCGTGCGCAACAGGGCGGAGGCGGTGCGGATCGCCCGCGAGAAGGGGTGGCTGTAGCCGGTCAGTTGAGCATCGCCCGGGCCGCCCGCGCCTGCGCGCGCACCGTCTCGGCGGCCGGGGCGTCCACGGCGCCCACCACATCCGCGTACGCGTCCAGCTCTGCCGCCCCCGCGAGGAAGTCCCCTCTGCGGACGAGGAGTTGGGCCCGCTCGTAGCGCAGCCGGGCCGGGTGCGCGGGCAGCAGCAGCGACAGCTCGACCGCCCACAACGCCACGTCCGACCGCTCCGGCCGCGTGGCCGCCCACGCCCCGATGTTGTTCAGGATCCGCAGCACGACGTCCAGCGGATCGGCCGGCTGCAGCATCGCCGCGTTCAGCGGCGCCCCCGTCGCACCGGCCACGAGCAGCTCCGCGTCCGCACCGGTCAGCACCCGGCCCCCGTCGAACGGGTCGGCGAGCACCTGATCCTGCGCCGGGCCGAACCCGACCACGAAGTGCCCCGGCAGCGCCACCCCGTACACCGGCGCCCCCGCCCGCCGGGCGACCTCCATCCACACCACCGACAACAGGATCGGCAGCCCCCGCCTGCGCCGCACCACCTCGTGCAGCAGCGACGACTCCAGACGCTCGTAGTCGCCCGGCGTGCCACGGAAACCGCAGCGGGTGCCCAGCAGCTCGGCCAGCGCCGTCGCCCACGCCAGTGGCCCGCCGGGCCGGAACGGCACCTGCCCGGCGAGCCGGTCGAGGTCCATCTGGACCGCGTCCATCCCGGCCTCGTCGAGCGAGCCGTCCGCCTCGGCGGCCACCAGCAGGCACAGCTGCGACAGATCGGGCCGCTCCGCCCGAGCCTCCTCGGCGAACCGCCGGCGCAGCTCCTCGGAGCGGGGTGAGATGTGGGGGGACATACCTGCCTCGCTCAGTGTCCGGCCTGATCCGGGTCCAGGTCCGGGTCCGGTGCGCGGTAGTGGTGGTACGCGTGGTGCGCGGCGAAACCCATTCGCCCGTACAGCGCCCGAGCCCCTTCATTGTCCGCCTCCACCTGGAGCCAGGCCGCCGACGCGCCCTCCTCCAGTGCGCGCCGCGAGAGCGCCGTCATCACGGCGGACGCCAGGCCCTGGCGCCGCCGTGACGGAGCCACCTCGACCGCCGCGAAACCGGCCCACCGCCCGTCCACGACGCACCGCCCGATCGCGTCGGGCTCCCCGCCCTCGCCCGGCACGGTCGCGAACCACACGGAAGGCCCGGAGCCCAGCACCTTCAGGGCCACCTCGTCGGCGCCCTTGCGCTGATACCGGCCCAGCCACGCCTCGCCCGGCTCCCGCGTCAGCTCGATCCCGTCGCCGGGGTCCATGCCGTCCGCGACCGGCGCGAGCCCCGCGATCCACATCTCCGCGGTGACCTCACGCACCCACCCCCGCGCCTCCAGCTCCGCGCACAGCAGCTCCTGCGTGCCCTCGGCGCCGGTCGCGGTCTGGATGTACGCGGGCAGGCCGCGCAGCTCGTACCAGGCGCGGACACGTGCGAGCGCCTCGTCGAGGGGGAGTCCCGGATCGCCCAGTGGCAGCACCGAGTTGGCCCGCCGGGTGAACCCGGAGGCGGCCCGCAGCTCCCAGTCGCCGAGCCGCTCGCTCTCCACCGGCTGCCACGCGCGCGCGGCAGCCCGCGCCAGTTCCTCGTACGACGCGGCGGGCCCGCGGCGCCGGGCCGGCGCGGCCGGCACGACCTTCCCCGCGACCAGCGACGATTCCGCGATGCGGACCTGTTCGCCACCCCGTGTTGTGATGAGCAGCACACCGTCGTTCCACGATGTGAGAACTCCGACCGTGTCGGTGAACTTCGCCCCCGGCGAGCCGCCCTCGGTCAGCCGTCGCACCGACACACGTTTTCCCACGTCAGAGGCCGTCAAGCGAACCTCGAGCCGTCCGCCCGCAGTGAATTCCACAGCTCGGTCCACCCCTCCTGTTCGGATCATCCCCAGGAACGGAGATACTAGGTGCGGGCATCGACGACGCCGCGCTCCCGCGCGCCACGCGGACGGAGCCGCAGATCGGCCCGCCGCGCCCTATCGAGGAGGAACGACAGCGTGACCTACGTCATCGCGCAGCCTTGTGTCGACGTGAAGGACAAGGCGTGCATCGAGGAGTGCCCGGTCGACTGCATCTACGAGGGCTCCCGGTCCTTGTACATCCACCCGGACGAATGCGTCGACTGTGGAGCCTGTGAGCCGGTCTGCCCGGTCGAGGCGATCTTCTACGAGGACGACACTCCCGAAGAGTGGAAGGACTACTACAAGGCGAACGTCGAGTTCTTCGACGAGCTCGGTTCGCCCGGCGGCGCCAGCAAGCTCGGCCTGATCGAGCGTGACCACGCCTTCATCGCCGCGCTTCCGCCGCAGAACCAGTAATCGGGCCGCATATTGCGCCGCCCCGGTCCCGTACGGCACGCCCGCTGTACGGGACCGAGGCGTTTGCCCAAGTGCGCATGCACGTACGAAAGAAGTGAGCCAGGTGTCCGCAGTCTCCGACCGCCTTCCCACGTTCCCCTGGGACAAGCTCGAGCCGTACAAGAAGACGGCCGCCGCCCATGAGGGCGGGATCGTCGACCTCTCCGTCGGCACACCCGTCGACCCGGTGCCCGAGCTGATCCAGAAAGCGCTGATCGCGGCCGCGGACTCGCCGGGCTATCCCACGGTGTGGGGCACGCCCGAGCTGCGGGACGCACTCGTGGGCTGGAGCGAGCGGCGCCTCGGCGCGCGCGGGTTCACCCACCACAACGTCCTGCCGATCGTCGGCTCCAAGGAGCTCGTGGCCTGGCTCCCGACGCAGCTGGGCCTCGGCCCCGGAGACAAGGTCGCCTACCCGCGGCTGGCCTACCCGACGTACGAGGTCGGCGCCCGCCTCGCCCGCGCGGACCACGTCGCGTACGACGACCCGACGGAGCTCGACCCGACGGGGATCAAGCTCCTGTGGCTCAACTCGCCCTCGAACCCGACCGGCCGCGTCCTGTCCAAGGACGAGCTGACCCGGATCGTCGCCTGGGCACGCGAGCACGGCATCCTCGTCTTCTCCGACGAGTGCTACATCGAGCTCGGCTGGGAGGCGGACCCGGTCTCGGTCCTGCACCCGGACGTCTGCGGCGGCTCGTACGAGGGGATCGTGTCGGTCCACTCGCTCTCGAAGCGGTCGAACCTCGCCGGCTACCGGGCCGCCTTCCTGGCCGGTGACGCCGCCGTCCTCGGCGACCTGCTCCAGATCCGCAAGCACGGCGGCATGATGACCTCCGCCCCGACGCAGGCGGCCGTCGTCGCGGCGCTCGGCGACGACGAGCACGTACAGGAGCAGCGCGGGCGCTACGCGGCCCGCCGTGCGGCCCTGCGCGACGCCCTGGTCGAGCACGGCTTCCGCATCGAGCACAGCGAGGCGAGCCTCTACCTGTGGGCCACGCGCGACGAGTCCTGCTGGGACACCGTGGCGCACCTGGCGGAGCTGGGGATCCTGGTCGCGCCCGGCGACTTCTACGGTCCCGCGGGTGACCGGTTCGTCCGCGTGGCGCTGACGGCGAGCGACGAGCGCGTGGCCGCGGCGGTCGAGCGACTGAGCCAGGGTGTCTGAGTCAGAGGGCCTGAGCCAGGGCGTCTGAGCCAGGAGGCCTGAGCCAGGAGGCCTGAGCCAGGGCCTCCGAGCTGGGGCGCCTGAGCCAGGGCGTCTGAGCTGGGGCGCCTGAGTGACAGCTTCACGGCACAGCGAAGGGGCGGGGAGCCTGTCGTCACAGGCTCCCCGCCCCTTTCACTCTCGCTGTGTGCCGGATGCTCAGCCGAGCGGCAGGCCCTGCGTCGGCAGCTCGCCCGTGGCGGGGAGCGCGCCGGTGGGCAGGCCGTTGCCGAGCTTGTCGGTCGGGAGGCCGCCATGGGTGGCCGCGCCCGTGGTCTTGCCGACCACGTCACCGGCGCCGCCCGCGACGTCACCGGCCGCCTTCTGGGCGGCGGGGGTGGCCGTCTTGGCGCTCCGGCCCAGGGCCTTGCCTGCGGCCGGCACGGCCTTCTTCACGGCCTTGCTGCCCGTGTCACCGGCGAGGCCGCTGACGTTCTTGGCGGCGCCGTCGACGGTGTTGCCGACGTTCGCGCCGTCGAGCGCGGTGAGGCCGCCCACGTTCGGGGTGGCCGGGAGGTCTACGGCGCTCGCGGATCCGGCCGCTCCGACCACGGGAGCCGCTCCCGCTGCGATCAGCAGCGCGGCACGGGCGATCCGGCGGGTCAGGGGGAGGGACATTGATGCTCCTTAGACGGGAGAGAACGGTGGTGTCAGGCGCCGGGTGCCCGGCGCTCGGACGCAGTGACTACCGCTCGAAGGTCGCGAAGGTTTCGCTCCCGCAACGTAAAGAGTTGGCAATGTGTCGCATTATCATCTGCGGCGAAAAACGGGCAAACACCACGCGCCCCGCGAGGTCGTAAAACGTCTACGCCCCTTTGCCCGCAAGGGATTTCCGCATATGCCCACGGGTCCTGCGAAGAACCGTGCGGGGCGTCGCCGCCGGATGACGTACATCGCCCGATCGAGCTATCAACCGCACTACTGCGCGGTGATGATCCGGACCTCTCCGAGACTCTTCTCGGCCCCCGCCGCGGCCTGCGCCGCCGCTGCGCTCCACTTGCCTCCGGCGTCGCCCGCGGTCCAGTCGCGGCCCGCGTAGGACACCCGCTCGATGCGCAGGGCCGAGGAGTTGGCCACCGCCCAGTGCGCCAGCTCCCAGCCGCGCTGCCGCTCCCCGCCCTCGGCCGAGTCCACCGTGGCGGGCACCGGGACGGTCACGTCGTGCCCGCCCGCGCCGGCCGTCGGCGACACCTCGCGCCCGAAGTCACGCACCAGCGCCGCCCGCACCTTCGCCGGATCGCCCGGCTTCCTGACCTCCGTGCCGCTCGGCCGGCCCTCGCAGGTCAGCGAGGCACCCGCCCGGCCGGTCAGCGCCGCGGAGAGCAGCGTGGCGTCCGGCTCGTGCTTCGCGTACGCCTGCGGATAGCCGCTGCGCTGCACCCGCTGCGCGGCGACCGTCAGGGGCAGCCGCGAATAGCCCGGGATCTTGTCCAGATGCTCGTAGAACCGCCCCGCCGCGTACACCGGGTCCATGATCTGCGCCTGGGTGCCCCAGCCCTCCGACGGGCGCTGCTGGAACAGGCCCAGCGAGTCGCGGTCGCCGTGGTGGATGTTCCGCAGGCCCGACTCCTGGAGCGCGGTCGCGAGCGCGATGGTGACGGCGCGCTCGGGCATGCCGCGTGAGGTGCCGACGGCCGAGATCGTCGCCGCGTTCACCGCCTGCTCGGAGGTGAACGCGTAGGACGCGCCGTCGCCGTTCCCGGACACGACCGTGCAGCGCGGGGCCGGTCTGCCGCCCGAGATGTACTGGACCACCAGATACGCGGCGACAGCGAGCAGCACCACGACGGCCGCCCCGATACGGAGGAGACGGCCGCGCCGGACGAGGGTGGGGGGCTCAGGCACGCGACAAAGGTACTGGAGGCCACCGACAGGGCCCGCGGCCGCCGGGCATTAGGGTCGACATCATGGACCTCACCGCCCTTGACCTCACGCGGGACGCCGCGCTGCTCACCGCCCAGCTGGTCGACTTCGCGTCGCCGAGCGGGCAGGAGAAGCCCCTCGCCGACGCCATCGAGACGGCCCTGCGCGCCCTGCCGCACCTCACGGTCGACCGGTACGGCAACAACATCGTCGCGCGGACGAACCTGGGGCGCGCCGAGCGGGTCATTCTCGCCGGGCACATCGACACGGTCCCGATCGCGGACAACGTCCCCTCCCGCCTCGACGAGGACGGCATCCTGTGGGGCTGCGGCACCAGCGACATGAAGTCGGGCGTCGCGGTGCAGCTGCGCATCGCGCAGACCGTCACCGAGCCCAACCGCGACCTCACGTTCGTCTTCTACGACAACGAAGAGGTCGCCGCACACCTCAACGGTCTGGGACATGTGGCCGAGGCCCACCCCGACTGGCTGGAGGGCGACTTCGCGATCCTCCTGGAGGGCACCGACGGCGAGGTCGAGGGCGGCTGCCAGGGCACCCTGCGCGTCATCCTGACGACCAAGGGCGAGCGGGCGCACTCCGCGCGCGCGTGGATGGGCTCCAACGCCGTCCACAAGGCCGCCCCCCTCCTCGAACGCCTCGCCGCGTACGAGCCCCGCAAGCCCGTCGTCGACGGACTCCAGTTCCACGAGGGCCTCAACGCCGTGCGCATCGAGGGCGGCGTCGCCACCAACGTCATCCCCGACGCCTGCTCCGTCACCGTCAACTTCCGCTACGCGCCCGACCGCAGCCCCGAGGAGGCCGAGGCCTTCGTCCGGGACTTCTTCGCCGGCTGCGAAATCGACGACTACGTGGTCGACGACCACACCGGCGGCGCGCGCCCCGGCCTCGACCACCCGGCCGCCGCCGCCTTCATGGCGGCCGTCGGCGGCAAGGCCCGCCCCAAGTTCGGCTGGACGGACGTCTCCCGCTTCAGCGCGCTCGGCGTCCCCGCCGTGAACTACGGACCCGGCGACCCGATCTTCGCCCACAAGCGGGACGAGCACGTGGACACGCGCAAGATCCTCGCCGCCGAGGAGCGTCTGCGCTCCTGGCTCACGGCCTGACACTCCGAGGTCCCCCGCACGTAACCCGCGTAGACCTACCCTTGCTGAACGTACGCAGTGGAGGGAGCAGCGAATGAGCAACCCCGAGGGCAGGAAGCGCCCCAAGGAGCAGCGGCTCGGCCCGGTGATCCGTCGCCGCGACCAGGTCCAGGAGGGCACCACCGACCAGCGCCTCCTCGACTCCGAAGGTCCCTCCGAGTGGGTGCACACCGACCCCTGGCGGGTCCTGCGCATCCAGTCGGAATTCATCGAGGGTTTCGGCACGCTCGCCGAACTCCCGCCCGCCATCAGCGTGTTCGGTTCGGCCCGTACGCAGACGGACTCGCCGGAGTACGCGGCCGGAGTCGCCATCGGCAAGGCGCTCGTCGAGGCCGGGTTCGCGGTCATCACGGGCGGCGGGCCCGGCGCGATGCAGGCCGCGAACCAGGGCGCCGTCGAGGCCAAGGGCATCTCCGTTGGCCTCGGCATCGAGCTGCCCTTCGAACAGGGCCTCAACCAGTACGTCGACCTCGGTCTGAACTTCCGCTACTTCTTCGTCCGCAAGACGATGTTCGTGAAGTACGCGCAGGGCTTCGTCGTCCTGCCGGGAGGCCTCGGCACCCTGGACGAACTGTTCGAGGCGCTCACCCTCGTCCAGACCACGAAGGTCACGCGCTTCCCGATCGTCCTCTTCGGTACGCAGTACTGGAGCGGCCTGATCGACTGGCTGAAGAACACCGTCATCGCCCAGGGCAAGGCCTCCGAGGCCGACCTGCTCCTCTTCCACGTCACGGACGACGTGGAAGAGGCGATCTCCCTCGTGACCAAGGAAGTCGGCAAGTAAGGCCCTGAGGACAGGCGCCTACGCGAGCCCCCGGCGGGCGACCGCCGGGGGCCGGTGCCCGGCGATGGTGGCCACCATGTCGAGCACCTGCCTGGTCTCGGCCACCTCGTGGACCCGGTACACCTGCGCGCCCAGCCACGCCGACACCGCCGTCGTCGCGAGGGTCCCGATCACGCGCTCCTTGACCGGCCTGTCGAGCGTCTCGCCGACGAAGTCCTTGTTCGACAGGGACACCAGGACGGGCCAGCCCGTCTCGACCATCTCGCCCAGCCTGCGTGTCGCCTCCAGGCTGTGCCGGGTGTTCTTGCCGAAGTCGTGCCCCGGGTCGATGAGCACCGACTCACGCGGCACCCCCAGCGCCACCGCCCGCTCGGCGAGACCCACCGTCACGTCGAGGATGTCCGCCATCACGTCGTCGTACGCGACCCGGTGCGGGCGCGTACGCGGCTCGGCGCCGCCCGCGTGCGTGCAGACCAGGCCCTTCCCGTAACGCGCGGCGACCTCCGCCAGCTTGGGGTCGACGCCGCCCCACGCGTCGTTCAGGACGTCGGCGCCGGCCTCGCAGACCGCCTCGCCCACGTCGTGCCGCCAGGTGTCGACGCTGATGACGACGTCCGGGAAGCGGCGGCGCACCTCGGCCACGAAGCCGACCGTGCGGCGCGCTTCCTCCTGCGCGCTCACCTCGTCGCCGGGGCCCGCCTTGACCCCGCCGATGTCGATGATCGCGGCGCCCTCCGCCACGGCCTGTTCGACCCGGGTGAGCGCGGGCTCGTCGTGGAACGTCGAGCCCTGGTCGTAGAACGAGTCAGGGGTCCGGTTCACGATCGCCATGATCACCGGCTCGTGTGCGCCGAACTCGCGCGGGCCAAGCCTGAGCATCCCCTGTGACTCTCCTTGTGGCTGCTGTGAAACCTGTCGACCGGTCGTCTGCGACCTTAACTGTCACACCCACATGGCACGATCGGACCCTGACAGTTTCCGGACCGGGATCGGGACCGGATCCGGGCTTCGAGCCAGGGGACAGCGAAGATGGTCATGTTCTTGTTTCTGGTCGTCGCGCTCGTCGTGGTCGTCGGCGCGGTGACGCTCGCCGTGCTCGGCGGCGGCGACAGCGGCGCGCTGACGGAGGCGCCGCCCGAGCATTTCGCCGACCCGCTGCCCTACGACCGGCCGGTCGGCCGCGCCGACGTGGAGGCCCTGCGCCTGCCCGTCGCGCTGCGCGGCTACCGCATGGCGGAGGTGGACGACGCCCTCGGGCGGCTCGGCGCCGAGCTCGCCGAGCGGGACCAGCGCATCGCCGACCTCGAGACCGCCCTGTCGGGGGCGCGGGCCCAGCTGCGACCCCAGGGACACGGTTTCGGCCGGCACCCCGGAGAGGACCACCAGTGAGCGACGAGAGCGCAGGCGGCGCCGTACCGGGCCCGGACGGGGCGCTGCGCTGCCCGTGGGGCCTGTCCACCGAGGACTACGTGACGTATCACGACGAGGAGTGGGGCCGCCCCGTCCACGGCGACGACGCGCTGTTCGAGCGGGTCTCCCTGGAGGCGTTCCAGTCCGGCCTGTCCTGGATCACGATCCTGCGCCGCCGCGAGGGCTTCCGCGCCGCGTTCGCCGGGTTCAAGATCTCCGACGTGGCCGCGTTCACGGACACCGACCGCGAGCGGCTCCTCGTCGATGAGGGGATCATCCGCAACCGCGCCAAGATCGACGCGACGCTGGCCAACGCGCGCGTGCTCGCCGACTGGCCCGAGGGCGAGCTGGACACCCTCATCTGGTCGCACGCCCCTGACCCGGCCGCCCGTCCGGCGCCGCGCGTCATCGGCGACGTACCCGCGATCACGGACGAGTCGACGGCCCTGTCCAAGGCACTCAAGAAGCGCGGCCTGCGCTTCGTCGGCCCGACGACGGCGTACGCGCTGATGCAGGCCTGCGGCCTGGTCAACGACCACCTGGTGGACTGCGTGGCCCGCAAGCGCTGAGGACGGGCCTCAGGCACGCTCCGGGCCGCGCACGCGTCCTACCGGCCCAGCTACTTGGGCTACCGGCCCAGCTACTTGGGCTACCGGCCCAGGTACTTGGGCTTCTCCTTGGCGATGAACGCCTGGACCGCGATGGCGTGGTCCTCCGACGCGCCCGCCCTCGACTGGAGTTCGTCCTCCTTGTCGAGGGACTCGTCCAGCGTGTGACCCGCCGCGAAGGCGAGGGACTCCTTCAGCGCCGCGTACGCCAGCGTCGGCCCCTCGGCCAGCGAACGCGCCAGCTTCCGTGCCTCCCCGGCCAGTTCGGCCGCGGGCACGACCCGGTTCGCGATCCCCAGCTCGTACGCCTCCTGCGCCTTCACCGAGCGCGGGAACAGCAGCAGGTCGGCGGCCCGCCCGGGGCCCACGACGCGCGGCAGCGTCCAGGAAACACCCGAGTCCGCGGTCAGGGCGACGCCCGCGAAGGACGTGTTGAAGGCCGCCGTGTCCGAGACGATCCGGTAGTCGGCGGCGAGCGCGAAGCCGAAACCGGCCCCGGCGGCCACACCGTTGACCGCGGCCACGACGGGCTTGGGCATCTGCGTCAGGGCCCGCAGGATCGGGTTGTAGTGCTCGCGCACGGTGTTCATGGTGCGGCCCGTGCCCGCCTCGCGGTCGGCCATCAGGGAGCCCACGTGCTCCTTCAGGTCCTGGCCCACACAGAACGCCCGGTCACCCGCGGCGGTGAGCAGCACGGCCCGTACCGCACCGTCCGCCGCGGCCGCCTGCGCCGCGTCCCGGAAGGCGACCTTGGACTCGGTGTTCATCGCGTTCATCGCCTCGGGGCGGTTGAGCGTGATGGTCGCGAGCCCGTCGCTCACCTCGTAGAGAACGCTGTCGGCCATGGATCCCCTCCAACTGATGCGGCTCGGTCGTCGTCAGTGCTCAGCATGACGGAGATCACGGGCCGCGGCGGGGCCCGCGCATGTGACCTGCGTCAAAGAAAAAAGTCTTGGGGGAGTGGTGAAGGAGGCGCAGTATCGCAGCCACATCGCCGAATTGAGTGGTTTTGCTCAAGCGCGTTGTGCAAGCGATGCGGACCGAAGTTGGTCATCGGGTCCCGCGATGCGGGATAATGGCCAAGAAGCAATGTGTTCGATGCCGGTGACACCTGGGTTGTCGGCTGCGATGAGCTGGTTTCAGGAAGGGGAACGAGCATGGCGGCCATGAAGCCGCGGACGGGCGACGGCCCGCTCGAGGTGACCAAGGAGGGGCGGGGCATCGTCATGCGCGTTCCGCTCGAAGGCGGCGGTCGGCTTGTCGTCGAGCTGACTCCGGACGAGGCCGATGCACTCGGCGATGCCCTCAAGAAGGTCGTCGGCTGACGCGGAAGCGACCATACCTGTCGACTGCCCCGGTACCGCAAGCGGTGCCGGGGCAGTCGTGTATGCGCAGGTCAGATAGCGTGCAGAAGCGCTTTCCACGAAGCTCGGGACGCGGCGTCAGCGCTTGACGGCGCAGAGCAGCCCGTCGCCGACCGGGAGCAGCGAGGGCACCAGATCCTGCGCCTCGCGCACCGCCCGCAGCAGCTCCCGCATCCGCAGGACCTCCACCGGCTGGGGGCCCGAATCGACGGTCCGGCCGTCGGCGAAGACGCCTTCGAAACAGACGAGCCCACCAGGTCGCAACAGGCGCAACGATTCAGCGAGGTAGTCGAGGCACTCGGTGCGGTCGCCGTCGCAGAAGACGAGGTCGTACCCGCTGTCTGCGAGCCGGGGCAGCACGTCGAGGGCCCGTCCGGGGATGAAACGCGCCCGATTGCTCGCGAATCCCGCGGCGCGGAACGCCTGCCGGGCGAACTGCTGCCGCTCCGGCTCCGGATCCACCGTGGTCAGGACGCCGTCGGGCCGCATGCCGTGCAGCAGATGGATTCCGGACACCCCGGTCCCCGTGCCGATCTCGGCCACCGCCTTGGCGCCCACGGTGGCAGCGAGCATCCGCAGCGCGGCGCCCGCGCCGGGCGACACCGGGCGGGTGCCGGCCTCCCGGGCCCGGTCCCGGGCCCAGCGCAGCGCGTCGTCCTCGGCGACAAAGGCGTCGGCGAACGCCCAGCTCGTCTGCCGGTTGCCGGTAATGGCCCTCTCCTGTCCCCGTGGTTGCCTGCGCGTGACTGTATCCGTTGGTGGCGGGAACTCGCAGATGGGACCGGGCGTTTAAGGGGGCAGGGGAAAACGGAGCAGGGAAGAGCGCGGGGGTGGCCGGTGGATCGACGGAGCAATCAGCGCAGGCGAAGCGCCCGGCGCCCTCAGGCAAATCTCAGTAAAAACGCTTATCCGGAGCTAACGGGCGAGGTGGCTATGGTAGGGGCTCGACTGGACACCACCAGAGCCGATAGGGGAGGTGCGGCTGCGCCTGTGGATCGGGGAGGAGTGCTGCGGCGCTTTCTCAGGTCGGCGGGTGAGCCGAAATCCGTGACCAACACTGCTGACCGTTCCAACGCCGCCCGTTCCGCGCAGACCGCGACCTTCGCCGCTGATGCGGAATCGCAGGCGTGGACTCCTCCGACCTGGGAGGAGATCGTCAGCACGCACAGCGGCCGGGTCTACCGCCTCGCCTACCGCCTGACGGGTAACCAGCACGACGCCGAGGACCTCACTCAGGAAGTCTTCGTCCGCGTCTTCCGCTCGCTGTCGACGTACACGCCCGGTACCTTCGAGGGCTGGCTGCACCGCATCACCACGAACCTCTTCCTCGACATGGTGCGCCGCAAGCAGCGCATCCGCTTCGACGCCCTCGGCGACGACGCGGCCGAGCGCCTGCCGAGCCGTGAGCCGTCGCCGCAGCAGGTCTTCCACGACACGCACTTCGACGCGGACGTCCAGCAGGCGCTGGACACCCTCGCGCCCGAGTTCCGTGCGGCCGTCGTCCTGTGCGACATCGAGGGCCTCTCGTACGAGGAGATCGCCGCGACCCTGGGCGTCAAGCTCGGCACGGTCCGCAGCCGGATCCACCGTGGCCGCTCGCAGCTGCGCAAGGCCCTGCAGCACCGGTCGCCGGAGGCCCGCGCCGAGCGTCGCTCGCTCGCGACCACGGGCGTTCCCGCGCTTGGAGGAGGGGGCGCGACCGCGTGAGTGGATCACGTCCGGACCCCACCGAGCGGCAGCTCTCCGAGCACCATCTGGGAGACCGGCTCGCCGCCCTGGTCGACGGCGAGCTGGGCCATGACGCCCGCGAGCGGGGCCTCGCCCATCTGGCGACCTGTCCGAAGTGCAAGGCCGAGGCCGACGCGCAGCGGCGGCTGAAGAGCGTCTTCGCCGAGGCGGCACCACCGCCGCCCACCGAGAGTTTCCTGGCACGGCTCCAGGGGCTCCCCGGGGGAGGTGACGACTCACACGGCGGCGGCACCCCGTTCGGCGGGGGCGGACTCGGCGGCAGAGGCTTCGGGAACGGAGTCTTCGGAGTAGACCCCGACCCCTTCGGCTACGCCCCGACCGGCCGCCACAACGCACTGCTCGCCAGCGCCCCGGCCGCGGAGCGCGGCTTCCGCATCCATGAGGTCGGCCGCGGTGACAGCGACCGCGCGGCCTCCCGCGGGCGCCGCTTCGCGTTCGCCGCCGCCGGTGCGGTGTCGCTGGCCGCGATCGCGCTCGGCGGTGTCTCCACCGGCGTTCCCGCCGACACGCGAGGTGACGTCCGGGGCGGCGGCGCGGGCAGCAACGCGACACCGCTGCGTACCCAGAGCGCCGGCGTCGCCACGGCGGCCGAGTCGCAACGCCGCCGGAACCTGTCACCGATGCTCGGACAGCGGGCGGGCGGCGCGCTGAACGCGCCGGTCGCCGCCACGGAGTCCGGCGCCCCCCTGCTGTCCGGCATGGCCACGCAGCCGGGCGCGCAGAGTGCCGTCTACCCGCTCGCGGCCCCGCTCCTCAGCAGGACCCAGACGCTGTCTCCGCTGATACGTCCCGCCGCATCCGTCCCCGCAGTGCCCCTGTCCGGCGTCGGCACCGCTTTCGAAAGCCCTGGGCAGGGCCCGGAGCCCAGCCCCGGGTCGAGCCTCGCGGCGGCCCCCGCGGCGTCGCCCTCCGGCACGCCCACGGCCTCCGCCCGCTGACCCTGCCCTCTGCGCGCCGGTCCGCGAACCTGGTTGAATCCATGGTGAGCGGCCGCGCCCGCCGGGCGATCCCGGGGTGCGGCGCCGAGGGGCGGTCCGACTGGGGAGATCGCCGTGTGGCTGCCCGTGGGTCGTTGCCGCGGGCCAGGTGTGGGGAGAGCGGCGGAACATGGACGAGGGGAAGCCCACGAAGGCGAAGTGGTGGAGCCGCCCCCGACCGACCGGGGGCGCTCCGCGCGACGACGGGGACTTCGAACTGGCCGAGCCGGCGCCCGCGCCTGTGGTGCCGAGCTCAAGGGATGTGTCCGAGGCCGCTGAGCCCCTCGCCGGGAACGACGAGGGCGCGGGTGACGGGGCGTCAGTTGCGGGCGGGGGTGCCGATGAGGGTTCCGGTGACAGCTCTGCCGTTTCCGATGCGGTAACTGCGGAAGCTCCTGGTGATCCCGCGCGGGTGGCCGGTGCTGTGTCGGGCGGGGTTGAACCTGCGCGGGTGGCCGGTGCTGTGTCGGGCGGGGTTGAACCTGCGCGGGTGGCCGGTGCCGTGTCGGACGAGGTCGAATCCACGCAGGTGGCCGATTCCCTTGTTGCCGAGGGGGCCGCCGGGGCGCCTGGTGAAGTCGTAGCGGTTGATCAGGGCGCCGTGCAGCAGGCGCGGCCGCGTCCTCTGCATGCCCCGGACCCCTACGGCACGCCGCCTTACGGTGAGCCCGGGCCCTGGGCGCCCGCGCCGCCGGTCCAGCACCCGGCCGCCGCCACGCCCGCACAGGGCACGGTTGTGCCGTCCCCGGCCCACGGCACGCCCATGCCGCCGGAGCACGGCACCCCGCCGCCGTACGCCGGCGGACCGATACCCCACGCCGCCCCGTACGCCCCGCACCCGGCGGATCAGGCACCGGTGCCCGTCGAACAGCAGGCCCACCATGCGGCCCCGCCGCTCGCTAGCGGCCCGGCGGGACCCGGGGCGGTCCCGGGCGGCCCCGGGATCAACCCGCCCCCGCCCGGAGGGCCTTGGCAGCGCTACGACCCCTGGAACGCGCCCGCCCCCGCGGACGGCCGGCGGCGCGGGACCAAGCGGGGGCGGCGGCTGCTCGTCGTCTGGACCGCCGTGGTCGCGCTCGTCGCGGGCGGGATAGGTGGCCTCGTCGGCACGTATCTGGAGCGAGACGGCTCGTCCGCCGACGTGGAACTGCCGCAGTCCGGCAACGAGTCCGTGAAGCGCGACCCCGGCAGCATCGCCGGTATCGCGGCCCGCGCCCTGCCGGGCGTCGTCACGATCCACGTCAGCGGTTCCGACGCCCAGGGCACCGGCACCGGCTTCGTCCTCGACGCCCAGGGCCACATCCTCACCAACAACCACGTCGTCGAACCGGCCGGCAGCAGCGGCGACATATCGGTCACCTTCAGCGGAGGTGAGACCGCCAAGGCCGAGGTGATCGGCCACGACTCCGGCTACGACCTCGCCGTCGTCAAGGTCACCGGCGTACGCGGGCTCAAGCCCCTCGCCCTCGGCAACTCGGAGAACGTCCAGGTCGGTGACCCCGTTGTGGCCATAGGCGCCCCCTTCGACCTGGCCAACACGGTGACCTCCGGGATCATCAGCGCCAAGGAGCGGCCCATCACGGCCGGCGGCGAGAAGGGCGACGGCAGCGACATCAGCTACGTCGACGCGCTGCAGACCGACGCGCCCATCAACCCGGGCAACTCGGGCGGACCGCTGGTCGATGCGCAGGGCCGCGTCATAGGCATCAACAGCGCCATCCGCTCCGCCGACAACGGCTCGGACCTGGAGGGCGGCCAGGCCGGCTCGATCGGCCTCGGTTTCGCCATCCCCATCAACCAGGGCAAGCGCGTAGCCGAGGAGCTGATCAACACGGGCCGCGCGACCCACCCCGTGATCGGCGTCACGCTCGACATGGACTACTCGGGTGACGGAGCCCGTGTCGCGACGAAGGGCAACAACGGCGGTTCGCCGGTGAACCCGGGCGGCCCCGGCGCCAAGGCCGGGATCGAGGGCGGCGACGTCGTCACCGCGGTGGACGGGGCGCGTATCCACTCCGCCGAGGAACTCATCGTCAAGATCCGCTCCCACCGGCCCGAGGACCGCCTGGCCCTGACCGTGGAACGGGACGGCAAGGAGCGCAAGGTCACCCTCGTCCTGGGCTCGGCGGACGGCAGCTGACGGGGCAACCGACGGGGCGGGCCGCGGTGCGCGACGGCGCCCCGCCGAAGCCCGCCCCGGCCTCCGGCAGGGCCATGGCGGGACTCCGGTGAGGTGCCGGCGGCAAGCGCTTGTGCGACGGCTGAGCCCAGACGTAGCCCAGTGGCTACCGGACGGACAGCAACGCCGGGTACCGTGGACCCGGTCCGGAACCCGGAAGACCTGCCACGGAGACCTGCTGCGGGCCTGAGGACACGCTAGGAGCGCAAGGTGTTCAACGACATAGGCCCACTCGAGCTGCTGACGCTCGTCGTCCTCGCGGTGCTCGTCTTCGGCCCGGACAAGCTGCCGAAGGTCATCCAGGACGTGACGCGCACGATCCGTAAGATCCGCGAGTTCTCGGACAGTGCCAAGCGGGACATCCGCGAGGAACTGGGCCCGGAGTTCAAGGACTTCGAGTTCGAGGACCTCAACCCGAAGACGTTCATCCGCAAGCAGCTGGACAACGACGAGCTCGGGCTGAAAGAGATTCGCAACGGCTTCGACCTGAAGAAGGAGATGGCCGAGGTCACGGAGGCCGTGCAGAGCGCGGACGAGGCCTCGTCCGGCTCCGGGGCCGCGGCCGCGTCGCCCGGTTCGGCTCCCGCCAAGATCGACATGCAGAAGAAGCCGGAGAAGCCGGCGGCGGACGACCACGCGCCGTACGACGCCGACGCGACCTGAGCGTCCCGGCTCGCTGCGCAGCGGCCCGGCGACCCGCGTAAGTGCCGGAACCCGGGCTCGCGTACCCCGGTGTGGCATCCTGCCTTGTTGTTGCGCGGATCGGTGGCGAGGACGCCCGAGGGGGGTGGGCCGCCGCGGTCCGACTGAGCGAGGAGGCGGCCGGGTACATGGAGACGACGAGTCGGGTAGGCGCGCAGGCGCCCGCGGCGGAAGGGACCCCCGAGGTCCTGACGGCCCGGCGCACGGTCGACGGCTACCTGCTGGCGCCCTTCCCGTGGTACGGCCTCGACGAGGCGTACACGGGACCGCGGTGGCTGATGCAGGTCGGCACCTCGGCGGAGGGCGCCGTGGAGCACGGTTCCATCGGGCACGGCGACGAGCCCGTCTTGCGGAGCGAAGGCACGGAGGACAAGGCGCGGTTCACGGTCGTCGTGACCGTGGCGGCCAGTCCCGTCCGGCGCAGCGCCGACGGTACGGGTGTCCTGGAGGCGACCTCGGTCTCCTCGGCGGCCTGGCTCGCCGGGGTCGGCCTGCTCAACGTCACGTGGCCGGGGCAGATGGACCACACCCTGCGCGACGACTGGCTGGACCAGCAGACCGAGACGGCGTGGGTCCTCGCGGACGACCTCGAGGGTGCGGACTGGACGATGCTGTCCCTGCCGGTGGACGGCGTCCCGACGCCGTTCCACTACCGTGAGTCGGAGTTCGGCTGGGTCCTCGCCGGGTCGACGCAGGAGGGCGTGCACCTGGGGGCGTACGGGCGCGGCATGAGCGCGTACGGTCTGGGCTTCTCGATGATCAAGGACATCGGCGCCTACGAGGCGTAGAGGTTCCGAGTACGCCGATGGGGCACGGTCGCGGCGACCGTGCCCCATCGGCGTACTCCCTGGGGGTCAGAACTTGTTGCGCGGGGTGATTCCCAGCGACATGCCCGACAGGCCGCGCTGGCGGCCGCCCAGCTTGCCGGCGATGGCGCGCAGGGCCGAGCCCGCGGGGGAGTCGGGGTCGGAGAGGACCACCGGCTTGCCCTCGTCGCCGCCCTCGCGCAGCCGGACGTCGATCGGGATGGAGCCGAGCACCGGCACGTTCGCCCCGGTCGTCCTCGTGAGGCCCTCGGCGACGCGCTCTCCGCCGCCCGTGCCGAACACGTCGACCATCTCGCCGCAGTGCGGGCACGGCAGGCCCGCCATGTTCTCGACGACGCCGACGATCTTCTGGTGGGTCTGGACGGCGATGGAGCCGGCGCGCTCGGCGACCTCGGCCGCCGCCTGCTGGGGCGTCGTGACGACGAGGATCTCCGCGTTCGGGACGAGCTGCGCGACGGAGATCGCGATGTCGCCCGTGCCCGGCGGCAGGTCGAGGAGCAGGACGTCCAGGTCGCCCCAGAAGACGTCGGCGAGGAACTGCTGGAGCGCGCGGTGCAGCATCGGGCCGCGCCACACGACCGGCGCGTTGCCCGGCGTGAACATGCCGATCGAGATGACCTTCACGCCGTTCGCGGACGGCGGCATGATCATGTTCTCGACCTGGGTGGGACGCCCCTCGGCGCCCAGCATGCGCGGCACGCTGTGGCCGTAGATGTCGGCGTCCACGACGCCGACCTTCAGGCCGTCGGCGGCCATCGCGGCCGCGAGGTTCACCGTCACCGAGGACTTGCCGACGCCGCCCTTGCCGGACGCCACCGCGTACACGCGGGTCAGCGAGCCGGGCTTGGCGAAGGGCACCTCACGCTCGGCCGTGCCGCCGCGCAGCGCCGCGGCGAGCTCCTTGCGCTGCTCGTCGCCCATCACGTCCAGCGTGACGTCGACGCGCGTGACGCCCTCGACGGCCGCGACCGCGTCGGTCACGTTCTTCGTGATGGTCTCGCGCATGGGACAGCCGGAGACGGTGAGGTACACGGTGACCGCGACCGCGCCATCCGCGCCGATCTCCACCGATTTGACCATCCCCAGCTCGGTGATGGGTCGCTGGATCTCGGGGTCGTTCACCGTCGCCAGTGCTTCGCGCACCGCGTCTTCCGTAGCCATACGCCGATAGTACGGCGCGGTAACCCTTGTCCGGAAAGCCCTGTCAGCGGTCGTCTACGTCACGTCCGTGACCTGCGTCGGGCGCGGACCCGGCCGGGAAGGTGACGCGCTGGTCCTCCAGCTCCTTGATCAGGTCCTGGAGTTCGGAGCGGATCCAGTCGCGGGTGGCGACCTCGCCGAGGCCCATCCGCAGGGCGGCGACCTCGCGGCTGAGGTACTCGGTGTCGGCGATGGAGCGCTCGTTCTGCTTGCGGTCCTGTTCGAGGTTGACCTTGTCGCGGTCGTCCTGCCGGTTCTGCGCGAGCAGGATGAGCGGAGCGGCGTACGAGGCCTGGAGCGAGAGCATCAGGGTCAGGAAGATGAACGGGTACTGGTCGAAGCGCAGGCTGCTCGGCGCGGAGACGTTCCACACCACCCACGCGATGATGATCACCGTCATCCAGACGATGAACCGGCCCGTCCCCAGGAAGCGGGCGATGCGCTCCGAGAGGCGTCCGAAGGCCTCCGGGTCGTAGTCGGGCAGCAGCTTGCGGCGCGGGGGGCGCGGCAGGTCGAGCCGGAAGCGCGGCGCCCGCGCGGCCTCGGGGCGGCCGTCGCGCTCGCGCTCAGCGGGCGCCATGGTCCACCTCCTCGTCGGCCAGGTGGAACTCCTGCTCGCGCCAGTCCTCCGGCAGCATGTGGTCGAGGACGTCGTCCACGGTGACAGCGCCGAGCAGCGAACCGCTCTCGTCGACGACGGGCGCCGCCACCATGTCGTACGTCGCGAAGAACCCGGCGACGACGGGGAGCGCGGCGGACGGCGCGAGGGCCTGGAGGTCCTCGTCGAGCATCGAGGACACCAGCGTGTACGGGGGATCGCGCAGCAGCCGCTGGAAGTGCACCGTGCCGAGGTACTTGCCGGTGGGCGTCTCGTCGGGCGGCCGGCACACGTACACCTGCGCGGCCAGCGCGGGGGAGAGGTCGGGGTTGCGGACCCGGGCCAGCGCGTCGGCGACGGTCGCGTCGGGCCGCAGCACGATCGGCTCGGTCGTCATCAGACCGCCCGCGGTCTTGTCCTCGTACGCCATCAGCCGCCGCACGTCGGCCGCGTCCGAGGGCTGCATCAGCGCGAGCAGCCGCTCCTTGTCGTCCTCGGGCAGCTCGCCGAGCAGGTCGGCCGCGTCGTCCGGGTCCATCTCCTCCAGGACGTCGGCGGCGCGCTCCTCCTTGAGCTTGCCGAGGATCTCGATCTGGTCGTCCTCGGGCAGCTCCTCGAGAACGTCCGCGAGGCGCTCGTTCGTGAGGGCCGACGCGACCTCGGCCCGGCGCTTGGGGGAGAGGTGGTGCAGGACGTTGGCCAGGTCGGCCGGGCGCAGCTGCTCGAACGTGGCGAGGAGGTTCTCGGCACCCTGCCCGTGCTCGTCCAGCGAGAACCCGTCGACGGCCGACCAGTCGACGGTGAGCGTCTCGCCCTTGGCGCGGCGGAAGGCGCCACCGCTCTTGCCCTTGCGTACGAAGACCCGGTCGATCTCCCAGTCCCTGCGGGCCGGCAACTGTTGGACGGAGACGTCCAGGACCGTCACCTCCTCGCCGGACTCGACGAGCCGTACCCGCCGGTCGAGCATCTCGCCGAGGACGAGCCGCTCGGTGGGCCGCTGCTCGAAGCGCCGCACGTTCAGTACGCCGGTGGTGATGACCTGGCCGGACTCGATGCCGGTCACGCGGGTCATCGGCAGGAAGATGCGGCGCCGCGTGGAGAGTTCCACGACGAGCCCGAGCAGCCGGGGCGGGCGGCGGCCGACGCGCAGCATGGCGACGAGATCGCGGACGCGCCCCACCATGTCGCCGTTGGGGTCGAAGACGGCGATGCCGGAGAGATGCGAGACGAAGACCCGGGGGGCGCCTGCCGCCATGCGCCGCGCCTCCTTTACATCCTCATGTGTCCTGAAGGTGTGCTTCAGGCTAGCCCGTCCCGGTCCCGTGCGCCTTTGCGCTGCGTCCGGACGGACTGGCTCCGTTCACCGCAGGTGACACGGGTACGCTGCCGTTCTGCCGCCGAGCAAGACGTCGTACGAGAGGTAGCGCGAGCCGTGACCGTACTTCCCCTGGCCCGCCGTTCCCCTGGGATTCTTCTGGTGGGAGTGATGTGCCTCGGGCTCGCGGCATGCAGCGGCGAGGATCCGGACGCGGGCACGAACGGCGTCGCCAAACTGACCGCCCCGAAGATCCAGAGCCGCACCGTCAAGGCCGCGCAGGGCGCCGGAGCCGTCCGCCTGTCCGGCACGGTCGTCAGCAGCGGGCACTCGTACAGGATCGACATGCGGCTCAAGGACGAGGGCGGCACGGGGTCCGTCACGACGGGCGGCCGGACCTTCCAGTTGCTACGGGTCAAGGAGCATCTGTTCCTGAAGGCCGACGCGGACTTCTGGACGCACCAGGACAGCAAGGGCTCGGGCGGCACGGCGCACGGGGGCACGGCCGCCGCAGCGGACAAGCTCGACGGCAAGTACGTCAAGGTCCCGCAGGGGGACCCGGCCTACAAACGCCTGAGCGGCTTCACCGTCAAGGGCGCGCTCCTGGACGGACTGCTCACCCTGCACGGCAAGGTGGAGAAGGGCGACCGGGGTTCGGCGGGCGGCGTACGCACGGTCGAACTCACCGGCGACAAGGGCGCCGGCGGCACGCTCGACGTCTCCCTCGAGGGCACCCCGTACCCGCTGCGCCTGGAGCGCGCGGGCGACGCCGGCACGCTCCAACTCTCCGACTGGGGCAAGGACTTCACGCTCCGCGAGCCGGGCAAGGGCGACACGGTGGACTACGGGGCCCAGCTCCCGACGTCCTGAGCCACCGAGGGCCGGCTCGCCCTACTTCCCGCGCCGCTTGCGGCGGAACAGGATGTGGGGGAGCGCCTTGGGGGCCTCACGACGGGTGGTCGCGGTCGTGGCGAGGGGCGCCGCGGCCAGCGCCTCGGACGACGACGGGACCGTGGTCCCCGTCGGCTCCAGGCGGAGCACCCGGCACTCGTGTGCCCAGCGCTCCGGCATCGCCTCGCCGTCCGGCGCGTTCAGGCGCTTGCCCTTCAGCTCGGCGACGGCCGCCTCCCACCCCTCGGAGTGCGGGGCGAGCTCGACGACCCTGGCCGCCCAGCCCACGAGGCGCCCGCCCTTGTCCTTGCTGCGCACGGTGACGGTCGCCGCCCCGCCGTCGGCGAGGCCGGGCAGCGGCTGCTCGCCGGGCCCGTCGCCGACCAGGTTCGCCGCGCCCTCGTGCCACACGTGCCACAGCGCGCGCTCGGGGCCGGAGGCGCCCCGAACCCAGATGAGGCCGGACTTCTTGGTGGCCTCCTCGACGAGGGCCTGGTCGAGCAGCAGATCCGTCATGGGCGCCAGCCTAGAGCCTGTCCGTCGGCCGCTCAGAGCCACCCGTTCCGCTTCAGGATGCGGTGGATCGCGAAACAGGCGCCCACCGTGACGCCGAGGACGAGCGGGTAGCCGAACCGCCAGTGGAGCTCCGGCATGTGCTCGAAGTTCATGCCGTACACGCCACAGACCATCGTCGGTACGGCGATGATCGCCGCCCAGGACGTGATCTTGCGCATGTCCTCGTTCTGCGCGACGGACGCCTGCGCGAGGTTGGCCTGGAGGATGGAGTTGAGCAGTTCGTCGAAGCCGACGACCTGCTCCTGCACGCGCGCGAGGTGGTCGGCGACGTCACGGAAGTACTTCTGGATGTCCGGGTCGACGAGCCGCATCGGCCGCTCGCTCAGCAGCTGCATGGGCCGCTGGAGCGGGGCCACCGCCCGCTTGAACTCGAGGACCTCGCGCTTGAGCTGGTAGATCCGTCCGGCGTCGGTGCCGCGCGGAGCGCCCTTGCCCGTCTGCGAGAAGACGTCCGTCTCGACCTCGTCGATGTCGTCCTGCATCGCGTCGGCGACGGCGAGATACCCGTCGACGACGTGGTCCGCGATGGCGTGCAGGACGGCGGACGGGCCCTTGGCGAGCAGCTCGGGGTCGTCCTGGAGCCGGTGCCGCAGCGCCCGCAGAGAGCCCTGGCCGCCGTGCCGGACGGTGATGAAGAAGTCCCGGCCGGTGAAGCACATCACCTCGCCGGTCTCCACGACCTCGCTCGTCGCGGTGAGTTCGGCGTGCTCCACGTAGTGGATGGTCTTGAAGACGGTGAACAGGGTGTCGTCGTAGCGCTCCAGCTTGGGGCGCTGGTGGGCGTGCACGGCGTCCTCGACGGCGAGCGGGTGGAGCCCGAACTCGGCGGCGATGCCCGCGAATTCGGACTCGGTCGGCTCGTGCAGACCGATCCAGGCGAACCCGCCGTCGCGGCGCGCCTTGAGGATCGCGCCGCCCGGCGTCAGGCAGTCGCTGTCGTGGACGCGGGCTCCGTCGCGGTAGACGGCGCAGTCGACGACGGCCGTGGACGTCGAAGGGTCGCGGGTGGTGTCGTACGGGGCTGACGTGCTGCCGGTCTCGCGCGGCGCGGGGCGGACGGCGGCACGCAGGTCACGGATCATCGACATGGGCAGGCTCCTTCGCGGGCGGGAGCCGCCGGTGGCCATACGGGTCGGCGCTAACCGGAATGAGGACGTCCTGACTGCGGATCCTGTGCACGTCCACAAAGCGGGGAGCACCGCACCGGCGCGGTGGCGGCTTCGCTACTGATTCAGATCAGGCGGAAACGAAGTGCTCTTCCGTGGTGCGCAGACAGACTCGAGCGTGCGCGGAAAGCCGGGAAAATGCGGCTCAGTGGCCGGAAGAGCGGGTGGTACTGCACGGTCGACTTCGGTCCATTGCAGCCCCACCTCCTCCAGCCGGTCCCCCGTGAGGGACGACGTCTCATCCCTCGCAGGGGACGCATGTAGGTCAGGGGCTCGAAAGCAACGCTTGGCGTGCTGCCCCGACCAGCGGCCAAGACTATCAGCCGACTGAAGAAGCGAGCCCACCCTTTACCCATTGGATGCGAGTTCTATGCTCGCGGCATGGGAGATGTTCTTGCTCTGGTCGAGGCCCGGCTGCGTACGGCCCTCGGTGAACCGGACGCGCGCGCCGCGGTCACGTTCCTCGGCACCGACCGCATCGAGGTTCTGCGCTTCACGGACGCGGCGGACACCGGCCTCGTGCGCTACGCCACGCTCGGTATGTCGGCCGCCCCCATGGCCGACCCGACGTCCGCCCTCGCCGACCCGCTCAAGGGCCCGCGCGCGGAGCTCGTGCTGTCGGTGCGCGCCGGTCGCGCCGACACCGACAAGGTGCTGCGCCCGCTCGCCGTGCTCGCCGCGTCGCCGCAGGTCGAGGGGGTCGTCGTGGCGGCGGGCGCCTCGCTCGACGTGGGCGAACCCCTGTGGCCCGGCGCCCCGTTCACCTCGGTGCTCGTCGCGGAGTCCGGGGGCCTCGTGGAGGACCTGGAACTGGACGATCCGCTGGATCCCGTACGGTTCCTGCCCCTGCTGCCGATGACGCAGAACGAGGCGGCGTGGAAGCGGGTGCACGGTGCGGCCGCCCTCGAGGAGAAGTGGCTGAACAGCGGAACGGACCTGCGCGATCCGCTGCGCAGGTCCGTGTCCCTGGATCAGTAGGGGCGGTGGGGGCCGGTGGGGTCAGCAGGCGTCAGTTCGCGAAGACGGAGATCCCGTCCTCACCGGCGTGCTGCGGCGCCAGTTCCTCGGCCTCGTGGGTGAGCGCGCTCCTGCGCACCCACACGACTCCCGCGCCGAGCAGCGCCGTGACCGCGGCGACCACGAACGGGATGTGGATGTCGGTCCACTCCTCGATCTTGGGCGCGAAGTACGGGGCGGCCGCGGCGGCGAACCAGCGGACGAAGTTGTAGCCGGCGCTCGCCACGGGCCGCGGCGCGTCCGAGACGCCGAGTGCGAGCTCCGTGTACACGGTGTTGTTCACGCCGATGAAGGCGCCGGACACGATCGTGCAGACGATGGCGGCGGTGTGGCCGCCGTACCCGAGGACCAGCACGTCGGCGGCGAGCAGGACGAGCGAGCCGCCGAGCACCTTGAGCGACCCGAAGCGGGCCTGCATGCGCGGCGCGACGATCACCGAGAAGAACGCGAGCAGCACACCCCAGGCGAAGAAGACACCGCCCGACTTGTACGGGGTCATGTTCAGGACGAACGGCGTGAAGGCCAGGATCGTGAAGAACGTGTAGTTGTAGAAGAAGGCCGAGACGGCGGCCGAGGCGAGCCCGCCGTGGCCGAGCGCCTTGATCGGGTCGAGGACCGAGGTCTTCCTCGCGGGCCTGGGCTGTTCCTTCAGGAACGCCGTGATGCAGAGGAAGCCGATGGCCATCAGGGCCGCGGTGCCGAAGAACGGGTAGCGCCAGCTGGCGTTGCCGAGCAGCGCGCCGACCAGCGGGCCGCAGGCCATGCCGAGGCCGAGCGCGGACTCGTAGAGCAGGATCGCTGCGGCCGAGCCGCCGGCCGCGGCGCCGACGATGACGGCGAGGGCCGTCGAGACGAACAGCGCGTTGCCGAGGCCCCATCCGGCGCGGAAGCCGACGAGCTCACCGACGGAGCCGGAGGTGCCGGCCAGCCCGGCGAAGACCACGACGAGCGCGAGCCCCGCGAGCAGCGTCTTCTTGCCGCCGATCCGGCTGGAGACGAACCCGGTCACGAGCATCGCGACGGCGGTGATCAGGAAGTACGAGGTGAAGAGCAGGGAGACCTGGCTGGGCGTCGCCTCGAGGCCCTTGGCGATGGAGGGCAGGATCGGGTCGACGAGGCCGATGCCCATGAAGGCGACGACGGATGCCCCGGCGGTCGCCCAGACCGCCTTCGGCTGACGCAGCAGGCTGGTCGCCCCCGCGTCCGACGTGTCCCCTTCGGCGGGATCTCCCGCACTTCCGGTACGGCTGTGGCTCATGCCGGTTCCTCGCATTCGTGTGTCGTTCACGCGGTGCCGTGCGCTCGGTGTCGTACGCACGGGTGCCGCTCGTGACCGTCGGCGACCGGGAGCGATCGTTGGCGTATACACATAATAAATTAGCTCGGCTAACTAATGCAAGCTACATCTAATTTTTCCGGGGAAGTCCCGGGAGACCCCGCCCTCGGACGGGTGATCGTCCTTGACGGGGCGCGAGACGGGGAGGACCGTTGGACCCTATGAGGGGCGAACCCAGTTGCCCGAAGTGTGGTGGCCGGGTCAGGGCTCCCGGCCTTTTCTCCGACTCCTGGCAGTGTGACGTGCACGGGGCGGTGCATCCGCTGCAGCCCGTGATCCCGCCCAGTGTCGAGGCGCTCGGCGTGGTCGTGCACCGCGCTCAGGTGCCGGTGTGGATGCCCTGGCCGCTGCCCGTCGGGTGGCTGTTCACCGGAGTGGTCAGTGCGGGCGACGACCGCACGGGCGGCAAGGCGACCGCGGTGGCGTGCTCGGGCCCCGGGCCGCTCGGCGGCGTGGGGGAGATGCTGCTCGTCGCCGAGGAGCTCGGCGTCGGCCTCGGCGCCCGGTACGCGGGCATCGACGGCCCCGACCCCGGCCCGTACATGAACGTCGAGAAGCCGCCCCAGGTCAAGGTTCTGGCCGCCGGACGCCCGACCCCGATGTGGCACGTCTCCGGCACCCCCGACGACCGCGCGGTCTTCGCGGGCGAGGCGCGCGGCCTGTGGGTGTGGGCGATCGTGTGGCCCGAGCAGACCGGGCTCCTGATGTACGACGAGCTGGTCCTGACCGACCTGCGCGACGTGGGCGCCGAGGTCGACGTGGTGCCCTGCGGCGCGCTGTCCCCGCGCATCCTGACGTAAGGGGTCATAGCGGGAGACGACGGTGACGGGATCGCTCCGGATCCCCGTTATCCTTGAGCGTCCCCTTCCGTCCGTTCAGAGCCTGGAGTACGCGCGTGCGCATCGATCTGCACACCCACTCCACCGCTTCCGACGGCACGGACACCCCGGCCGAGCTGGTCCGCAACGCGGCCGCCGCCGGTCTGGACGTCGTCGCGCTCACCGACCACGACACGAGCCGCGGGTACGCGGAGGCCGTCGCCGCACTCCCGGCCGGACTCACGCTCGTCACCGGCGCCGAACTCTCCTGCCGCCTCGACGGCGTGGGCCTGCACATGCTGGCCTACCTCTTCGACCCCGACGAGCCCGAGCTGCTGCGCGAGCGCGAGCTCGTACGGGACGACCGGGTGCCGCGCGCGCAGGGCATGGTCGCCAAGCTCCGGGACCTCGGCGTGCCCGTGACCTGGGAACAGGTCGCCCGCATCGCAGGCGACGGGTCCGTCGGCCGCCCGCACGTCGCGGAGGCCCTCGTCGAACTCGGCGTCGTCGGTTCCGTCTCCGACGCCTTCACGCCCGACTGGCTCGCCGACGGCGGCCGCGCGTACGTCGGCAAGCACGAGCTCGACCCCTTCGACGCGATCCGCCTGGTCAAGGCCGCGGGTGGCGTCACCGTCTTCGCGCACCCGGCGGCCGTCAAGCGCGGACAGGTCGTGCCCGAGTCGGTGATCGCCGATCTCGCCGCGGCCGGACTCGACGGCGTCGAGACCGACCACATGGACCACGAACCGGCCACGCGGGCCCGCCTGCGCGGCCTCGCCGCCGACCTCGGCCTCCTGGCCACGGGATCCTCCGACTACCACGGCAGCCGGAAGACCTGTGTGCTCGGCGAGTTCACCACCGACCCCGAGGTGTACGGGGAGATCACACGCCGGGCGACCGGGGCGTTCCCCGTGCCCGGGGCCGGCGGAACCACCGCGTAACCCGCGCCCTGCCGCGATCCGGCGGGCCGCTCCCCCTCATGCCCCGGTGCGGGCTCACGCACCGCACCCCCACGCACGACGCGTCCCGGCTGATCCCGTGGACCCCACTCGCAAGGCCACACCCGTGTTTGATGTCGCTGTCTTCGGATCCCTTTTTCTCACGCTATTCGTGATTATGGACCCCCCTGGGATCACCCCGATCTTCCTCGCGCTCACCGCGGGCCGACCCGCCAAGGTGCAGAAGAGGATGGCCTTCCAGGCCGTCTGTGTCGCCTTCGGCGTCATCGCGGTCTTCGGCCTGCTGGGCCACCAGATCCTCGACTACCTGCATGTCTCCGTTCCCGCGCTGATGATCGCGGGCGGGCTGCTGCTGCTCCTCATCGCGCTCGACCTGCTCACCGGCAAGACCGACGAACCGAAGCAGACCAAGGACGTGAACGTCGCGCTCGTGCCGCTCGGCATGCCGCTGCTCGCGGGCCCCGGCGCGATCGTGTCCGTCATCCTCGCCGTGCAGAAGGCGGACAGTGCCGCGACGCAGGTGTCGGTATGGGCGGCGATCGTCGCCATCCATGTCGTCCTGTGGTTCGTGATGCGCTACTCGCTGCTGATCATCCGCGTCATCAAGGACGGCGGCGTGGTCCTGGTGACGCGCCTCGCGGGCATGATGCTCTCCGCGATCGCCGTGCAGCAGATCATCAACGGTGTGACCCAGGTGATCCAGGGCTCCTGACGGCGCCGAGCCTTTGCCGCGCACGCAAAAGAGCCCCCGTACGGATGTCGTACGGGGGCTCTGAAGCGTCTTATTCGATTGCGTACGGTGTATCAGGAGTCGTCGTCGCGTTACGAGGCCGGCGACTCGGCCGGGCGGATGTAGAGGCGCTGCCCGATGGCGGCCGCCTGCTGAACGATCCGGTTGACGGAGGCGGCGTCCACGACGGTGCTGTCCACGGCGGTTCCGTCGACATCGTCGAGTCGCATGATTTCGAAGCGCATGAACGCTTCTCCCTTCGTCTGGTCATCCTCCTGGAGGAGAACTACTGGTACGGGACAACAGTCTTGCCCCGTCGTACGGCCAGGCGGTTGCCTGACCGTTAAGAGTGGATTGCGCGGCTTCAATGCCCCGCGTTCTGTAGGGATCAACGAGTTGCCCCCAGCAAACATTCCCTACGCTAAGGAAATTTTTCGCGTGGCTAATTACCCACGGGTAGCGGCACCGGTTGTGTTCGCAGCGTGACGACCGTGACAATGGGGCACATATGAACGACGACCTGACGGCCATCCGCGCGGAGCTCGACCGCACGAACGAGCTGCTCAAGCGCATGCTCGCCGAAGTGGCCAAGACCCCGTCCACCCACGCGATCTTCGTGGACGCCGGATACCTCTACGCCGCCGCCGGCCGCCTCGTCACCGGGACCGAGGACCGCAGGGCCTTCGACCTCGACGCCGAAGGCATCGTCGACGCCCTCATCGACAAGGCCCGCACGATCTTCGCGGACAGCCGGCTGCTGCGCGTCTACTGGTACGACGGCGCCCGGCGCCGCATCCACACGAACGAACAGCAGTCGATCGCCGAGCTGCCCGACGTCAAGGTCAGGCTCGGCAACCTCAACGCCCACAACCAGCAGAAGGGCGTCGATTCCCTGATCCGCACGGACCTCGAATCGCTCGCCCGGCACCGCGCCATCAGCGACGCCGCGCTCATCGGCGGGGACGAGGACCTCGTCTCCGCGGTCGAGGCGGCGCAGGGCTACGGCGCACGCGTCCACCTGTGGGGCATCGAGGCGCCCGAGGGCCGCAACCAGGCCGACCCGCTCCTGTGGGAGGTCGACAGCCAGCGCACGTTCGACCTGGCGTTCTTCAAGCCGTACGTGTCCCGGCGCACCACCGCGGCGACGTACGAGAACGCGGGCGTGCCCCGCCCCTCGCGGGAGGACGTGCGCTTCGTCGGCGCGCAGATCGCCGCGAAGTGGCTCGCCGCGCGCGGCAGGGAGTCGCTGGTGGAGCTGCTGCCGGGACACCCGTATCTGCCCGGGCCCGTCGACCAGGAGCTGCTGGTCGAGGCGGAGGCGCTGCTGCAGTACTCGCTGCGGGGGCAGTCCGACCTGCGGCGCGCCCTGCGGGACGGCTTCTGGGGCCACCTCCAGGCGCAGTACTAGTACCGCGCCCGCCGGCTAGACCACCGGCGGGTGCAGGTCCCAGAACGCGGCCAGGGCCGTCGCCGTCTCCTGGGGGCGGTCCGTGTTCGGGGAGTGCTCCGCGCCCGCGATGACGGTCCTGCGGGCCGAGAGGCGTACGGCCATGGAGTCGAGGAGCTGCACCGGCCAGGTGTCGTCGCGCTCGCCCGACAGCACGTGCTTGGGCAGCCGGACGGCCGCCAGCTCGTCGACCAGGTCGGGTTCCGTGCACAGCTGGCGGCCGGTCGCGATGAGCTGGGCCGGGCTGTTGAGCAGCCAGCGGTGCCGCAGGGCGGCGGCGTCGTCCGCGCCCGCTCCGGGGGCGTCCGTCTCCTCCGGAGCGTCGAGCGCCTGTATCGCGTCCCAGACCTGCGCCATGTCGAGCACGGCGAGCGCGTCCCGCAGCAGCTTGACCCGCTCCTGCTGCGACGGCGAGATCTGGGCCGGGCCCGAGGACATCAGGGTGAGCGAGGCGAACGGCGTCGCGTCGACGAGCACGGCCGCCCGGGCGATCTGGCCGCCCAGCGAGTGCCCCACGAGATGCAGCGGTGTCCCGTCGTCCACGGCGGCCGTCTGCGCGAGCACATCGCGGGCCAACTCCCGCTGTGCGTAAGGGGATTCGTCGTCGAGGGGTCCCGTCGACTCGTACTGCCCCCGCCCGTCCACGGCGACCGTGCGGTACCCGGCGGCGGCGAGCGGCACGTGCAGGGCGATGAAGTCCTCCTTGCTGCCGGTGAACCCGGGCAGCAGGAGCGCGGTACCGGTGTGCCCGGCGTCCGGCGGACCGGCGCTGATGGCGGCGAAGTCGCCGCGCTCGGTCCGAAGGGCGTGGGCGACGGCGCCGGGCGGCGGGACGAATGCGGGAGGCCGACTCATGCGACGAGGCTAACCGCAGTGCCGCCGCGGGTCATTCGGGGATGGGGCGGGGCCTCCCCGTGACCTCCGAGACCTCCGTGACCGTGAACGCCGATGGCCCGGCCCCGCTTTCGCGGGCCCGGGCCATCGGCTTGCTACGTGGTCCTGCTCAGCTCTCCGCCGGCTCCGCGGCCTTGCGGGTGCGGCGGCGGGGCTTGGCGGGCGCCTCCTCGGCGGGCGCTTCGGCGGCGGCCTTGGGGGCAGCGGCCTTGCGCGTGCGCTTCGGCTTCGTCTCCGTGACCTCGGCGGCCGCGTCGGCGGCGGCCTTGGGGGCGGCGGCCTTGCGGGTGCGCTTCGGCTTGGTCTCCGCGACCTCCGTCGCCTCGACGGCCTCGACCGTGTCCACCACGGCCTGTGCGGCCTTGCGGGTGCGGCGGCGCGGCTTGGTCTCGGCCTCCTCGGCGACGACCGCCTCGGCGGTGGCCTTGGGGGCGGCGGCCTTGCGGGTGCGCTTCGGCTTGGTCTCCGCGACCTCCGTCGCCTCGACGGTGTCCGCCACGGCTTCGGCCTTGGGCGCGGCCTTGCGGGTGCGCTTGGGCTTGACCTCCGCGGGAGCCTCGACCGGCTCGACGGCCTCGACCGTGTCCACCACGGCCTCAGCGGCCTTGCGGGTGCGGCGGCGCGGCCTCGGGACCGTCGCCTCGACGGTCTCGGCGACCTCCTCGGCAGCGGCCTTGGGGGCGGCGGCCTTACGGGTGCGCTTCGGCTTCGTCTCCGTGGCCTCGGGCGCCTCGACCGTGTCGGCGACAACCTCGGCCGTCGCGACGGAGGCGGTCTCGACGACAGCCTCCGGCGCGGCGCCCGAACGGGTGCGACGGCGACGACGCGGCGTACGCGGCTCCACCACCGCGGCGTCCGCGGCCTCGGAGGCGGCGACCGCCTCGGCCGGAGCCGTCCTCGGCTCGTTCACCGTCGGCGCGGCCACCGGCTCGCCGTTACGGATGCGGCGACGGCGACGCGGCGTCGTACGTGCCGGACGCGGCTCGCGCTCGCGCTCCTGGACGGGAGCCGGAGCGGCCGTACGGCCACCACGGCCGCCGCGCCCGCCACGGCCACCGGTCTCGCCGAGGTCCTCGACCTTTTCGGCGGCCAGGCCGGCCCGGGTGCGCTCGGAGCGCGGCAGCACGCCCTTCGTGCCGGCCGGGATGTTCAGCTCCTCGTACAGGTGCGGAGACGACGAGTACGTCTCGACCGGGTCGGGGAACTTCAGGTCCAGCGCCTTGTTGATCAGCTGCCAGCGCGGGATGTCGTCCCAGTCGACCAGCGTGATCGCGATGCCCTTGGCACCCGCGCGGCCGGTACGGCCGATGCGGTGCAGGTACGTCTTCTCGTCCTCGGGGGACTGGTAGTTGATGACGTGCGTCACACCCTCGACGTCGATGCCGCGAGCGGCGACGTCGGTGCAGACGAGCACGTCCACCTTGCCGTTGCGGAACGCCCGCAGGGCCTGCTCACGCGCGCCCTGGCCGAGGTCACCGTGGACGGCGCCGGACGCGAAGCCGCGCTGCTGCAGCTGGTCGGCGATGTCGGCGGCGGTGCGCTTCGTACGGCAGAAGATCATCGCGAGCCCGCGGCCCTCGGCCTGCAGGATGCGCGCGACCATCTCCGGCTTGTCCATGTTGTGCGCGCGGTAGACGTGCTGCGAGGTGTTCGCGACCGTCGCGCCCTCGCCGTCGGGCGAGGTGGCGCGGATGTGCGTCGGCTGCGACATGTAGCGACGGGCCAGGCCGATGACGGCGCCGGGCATCGTCGCGGAGAACAGCATCGTCTGACGCTTGACCGGAAGCATGTTGATGATCTTCTCGACGTCGGGCAGGAAGCCCAGGTCGAGCATCTCGTCGGCCTCGTCGAGGACGAGGGACTTGATGTGCTTCAGGTCGAGCTTCTTCTGGCCCGCGAGGTCGAGAAGACGGCCCGGGGTACCGACGACGACGTCGATGCCCTTCTTGAGGGCCTCGACCTGCGGCTCGTAGGCACGCCCGCCGTATATGGCGAGGACGCGCACGTTGCGCACCTTGCCGGCCGTCAGCAGGTCGTTCGTGACCTGCTGGCACAGCTCACGGGTGGGGACGACGACGAGCGCCTGCGGGGCGTCGGTCAGCTGCTCGGGCTGCGCCCGGCCCGCCTCGACGTCCGCGGGGACGGTGACACGCTCGAGGAGCGGAAGCCCGAAGCCGAGCGTCTTGCCGGTGCCGGTCTTGGCCTGGCCGATGACGTCGGTGCCGGAGAGCGCTACGGGGAGCGTCATCTCCTGGATGGGGAAGGGGTTGATGATGCCGACGGCCTCGAGGGCTTCGGCGGTCTCGGGAAGGATCCCGAGCTCTCGGAACGTGGAAAGCTGCTGCGTAGTCAGGGTGTTGCCTCTTCTGTGAGACGCGGTGCGAGGCGAACGCGGGGGTCGTGACCGTGCCTTGATCGTCGGTCGCCAGCCAGAGGCGGGCGGGCCGGGTGACGCGGGACCACTGCCGACGCTCGAGCGCTCGTGCCGCTGAGGGATTCCCTCCTCATGCCGTACGTCGTGTGACGTACCGCCCGGAGGGCTGTCGGGTCGGAGCCGATCGGGCCACCGACCGGGCATCCTCATTCATGAAGCCCGTCGAAAACGCGTACAAACAGACACGTAAAAGTTCTGCTCGTACCCGGCGGGCTCTTTACCACCATACCCCGGAATCGCGCATGCGCGATGGCCGAATTGGTCACGTAGTCGTCGTCACACTCATTGACCAGGGACTTCCGGGCGGTGGTCGGCGGGCTATTGTGCGCTTCATGGAGACGCCTGACACCGCAGCAGCCGACGAACCCACCGGAATCGCCGCCCAGGACTGGGCGAAGGCATCCGTCGACCCCCATTACCGCGCGGCGGTCGTGGACCTGCTCGGCGCACTCGCGTACGGAGAGCTGGCCGCATTCGAGCGGCTCGCCGAGGACGCGAAGCTGGCGCCTACGCTCGGCGACAAGGCCGAGCTCGCGAAAATGGCGTCCGCCGAATTCCACCACTTCGAGCAACTGCGCGACCGGCTCTCGGCGATCGGCGTCGAGCCGACCGAGGCGATGGAGCCCTTCGTCGCCGCGCTCGACGGCTTCCACAAGCAGACCGCGCCGTCGGACTGGCTGGAAGGTCTGGTCAAGGCGTACGTCGGCGACTCGATCGCCAGTGACTTCTACCGTGAGGTCGCGGCCCGGCTCGACTCGGACACCCGCTCCCTCGTCCTCGCCGTCCTCGACGACACCGGGCACGCCAGCTTCGCGGTGGAGAAGGTGCGGGCCGCGATCGAGGCCGAGCCGCGCGTGGGCGGTCGGCTCGCGCTGTGGGCTCGCCGCCTGATGGGCGAGGCGCTCTCGCAGTCGCAGCGGGTCGTCGCCGACCGGGACGCCCTGTCGACGATGCTCGTCGGCGGCGTGGCCGACGGGTTCGACCTCGCGGAGGTCGGCCGGATGTTCTCGCGGATCACCGAGGCGCACACCAAGCGGATGGCCGCGCTGGGGCTCGCGGCCTGAAGCCGCCTCACCGCCGGTCGGTCACGGTCTAGGCCGGCGCCGACCGGCGCACTCGCGCTGAGGGGCGCAGCAGCAGCGACAGGAACGCCACCCCCACGACGACAGCTCCTGCGAGGGTGGCGAGGGTGTGGCCGGAGCCGAGCGCGGTGTGGGTCAGAAATGCCCCGAAGAGCGCACCCGCGATTCCTGTCGGCAGTACGAGCGCCCGGGCCGGGAGCCGGCCGGGCAGGCGGACAGTCGCGGTCCAGGCAAGGCCGAGGCCGAGCAGGGCGGAGCCGAGCGCTTCCAGGAGCATTGTGTGAGGTCCCTCCCGCATTGGCCGTGGTGCAAATCGGTCTTGACCGGTGTACCCCCGGGCCCCGGAATGCAATCCTCCCCGTATGGGTTCGCTGTGTCCGCCCTGTGAGGGCCACGACGTCGCGGACCGGCACGTAAATGGGCACGTGAACAGGCACGTGAGCAGGCACGGGAAAGGCCCGGTGGCGGATGCCACCGGGCCTTTCCCGTATGTCTTTCGTGCCGCCGTGCGCGGGGCTCTACACCGGGCCGAAGCCCACCTTGCGCACCGCCGGCTCACCGATCTCCACGTACGCCAGGCGCTCGGCCGGCACCAGGACCTTGCGGCCGTGCTCGTCCACGAGAGTCAGCAGCTGCACCTTGCCGGACAGTGCCTCGGACACCGCGCTCTCGACTTCCTCGGCGGTCTGGCCGCTCTCCAGAACGATCTCGCGGGGCGTGTGCTGCACGCCGATCTTGACCTCCACGGCCTTGTCCCTCCGACGATCCGTGATGTGCGCGGACGACCGCGCCGTACCCAGCACACATTAGCCCGGTGAGGGGACGTACCCGGCGTCCACGCTGCACGCCAGGAGCGAACAAGCCCCTGAACCGCCGCGCGCCGCGCCTGGTCAGTGGTGGTCGGTGCCGTGCAGCGGGAAGCCGGCGATACCGCGCCAGGCCAGGGAGGTCAGGAGCGTCACGGCCTTGTCGCGCGGGATCTGCGACTGGCTGGAGAGCCAGTAGCGCGCCACGACCTGCGATACGCCGCCCAGGCCGACGGCGAGCAGCATCGACTCGTCCTTCGACAGGCCGGTGTCCTCGGCGATCACGTCGGAGATCGCCTCCGCGCACTGCAGGCTGACGCGGTCCACGCGCTCGCGCACCGCGGGCTCGTTCGTGAGGTCCGACTCGAAGACCAGGCGGAACGCGCCGCCCTCGTCCTCGACGTAGGCGAAGTACGCGTCCATCGTGGCCGCGACCCGCTGCTTGTTGTCGGACGTCGAGGCCAGTGCCGTGCGCACGGCCAGGAGAAGCGCCTCGCAATGCTGGTCGAGCAGGGCCAGATAGAGGTCGAGCTTGCCGGGAAAGTGCTGGTAGAGCACCGGCTTGCTGACGCCCGCGCGCTCCGCGATGTCATCCATGGCCGCCGCGTGATAGCCCTGCGCGACGAATACCTCCTGGGCCGCGCCCAGAAGCTGGTTGCGTCGGGCACGGCGCGGCAGGCGCGTGCCCCGAGGGCGTGCTGCCTCTGTCTGCTCGATGGCTGTCACGCCGCCTCCCAAGATTGTCTGTGCGCGGTGTGCGCCGCTTCGCCATCGTACTTTTCGGTAACCGTGGTGTGCGCGCTGCGGAGGCACAATTTCACGGACCGGACAGCTATGGAAACCGTCCGCATACGGGCAAATACGGGCAGGTCACCGATAGTCGTCCTCGTCCAGATCCACTACGCGGGCCTGTTCGGCGCGGTCCGCCTCGTTCGCGGCGTCCGGGTCGGCGTCCGCCGGAGGGTCGTCCCGGTGCGGCGAGAGCTCCGTGAGCTGCTCGGCCGCGTCCGCCTCGGGGGCCTCGACGCCGAACTCCGCGTCGTCCTCCTGCCGCTCGAATGTGTCAGGGTCGGATGGGTCGACCGTCATGGCGGCTCCCTTCCCTCATGTGTCCTGGTGCGTCCTCATGTGGGCGGGTGCCCAGATCCGAGCGTAGGAGACACCGGAACGGGGCGCGATGCGATCTGTGACGGCGAACACACGATCCAGTGCGTGATCGTCTCGTAACATATCCCGCATGTCTTCGACCGAGTCGCCGCGTGTGCCTGCCGCCTTCGCGGCCGCGGCGCCCAAGCCGGGCACCGTCCGGGTCGTGGAGGGTGAGCGGCTCGGCTCGGTCGGCCTGCCGGGGCTCACGCTCACGATCCGCTCCCGCCCCGGCACCCGCGCAGGGCTGCCGCCCGCGCTGTACGTGCACGGTCTCGGCGGCTCCTCGCAGAACTGGTCGGCCCTGATGCCGCTCCTCGAGGACGTCGTCGACGGCGAGGCGCTCGACCTGCCCGGCTTCGGCGACTCGCCGCCGCCGGACGACGGCGACTACTCGGTGACCGGGCACGCCCGCGCCGTCATCCGCCACCTCGACGCGGCGGGCCGCGGGCCCGTCCACCTTGTCGGCAACTCCCTCGGCGGCGCGATCACGACACGGGTCGCGGCCGTACGGCCCGATCTCGTCCGCACGCTCACCCTCGTCTCGCCCGCGCTGCCCGAGATCCGCGTGCAGCGCACGGCGGTGCCGACCGCACTGCTGGCCGTGCCGGGCGTGGCCTCGCTCTTCACCCGCCTCACCAAGGAGTGGACCGCCGAACAGCGGGTGCGCGGCGTCACGGCGCTCTGTTACGGGGATCCCCAGCGGGTCACCCCCGAGGGGTACCAGGCCGCCGTCGAGGAGATGGAGCGGCGGCTTCAACTGCCGTATTTCTGGGACGCGATGACCCGTTCGGCGCGTGGCGTCGTGAACGCGTACACCCTGGGCGGGCAGCATGGGCTGTGGCGTCAGGCCGAACGTGTCCTGGCGCCCACGCTCCTCGTCTACGGTGGACGCGATCAGCTCGTGTCCTACCGGATGGCGGCGCGGGCCGCGCGGACGTTCCGTTCCTCGCGGCTCCTGACGCTGCCGGACGCCGGGCACGTGGCGATGATGGAATATCCGGAGACGGTCGCCACGGCGATGCGTGAGCTCCTCGCGGACGCGGGGGGATCGACCGAGAGCGACGAGACGAGCGGGCGGGGAGCTGAGGCGGCGAGTGGGACGGCATAGCCGCCGGGGGCCGGCACCGGCACCGTTGGACGACGCGGAGGCGGCCGGGGCACCGGTCGCCGCAGGCCACGGTCGCCGCAGGCGCGGCGCCCCCGATGTCCCGGGTCCCAGCACGCCGGGACCCCAGTCGCAGCAGGGCGCTCCGCGCGGGCAGGCGGGGCCGGCCCCGTACCGCGGCGCCTCACCGAACGCCGGGCCGCCGCGCGGGTTCTCCGAGGCGACGCCCGCACACGGCTTTCCCCAGGCGACCCCGCCGCACGGTTTCCCGCAGGCGGCTCCGCCGCAGGGGCCCACCACGCGTGGGTTCTCCGAGGCGACGCCCGCACACGGCTTCCCGCAGGCGACCCCGCCGCACGGTTTCCCGGTGCAGGGGGCTCCGGCACAGGGGACTCCGGCTCATGGGTCGCCCCGTGTGACGCCCTCCCACGGATTCCCGCAGGGCACGCCCGCGCACGGCGTTCCGCATGTGCGCGGTGGGCACCCTGAGCAGTTCGAGGGGGGCGCCCGGGGCGAGACCCGCACAGGCGTCGGCTACGCGTCCGCGCCGGTCGTGCCCTCGCCCCGGAGCAGGCCGCGACAGGACTACGTGGACGCGTTCGCCCCGCCTGTCCGTCCCTCCGACCCGTACGGCGCCGTCACCGACCGGGACGCGGAGGGCGGCGAGCCCGACGTGGCCGCCGCCGGGTCCGCCGAGGACGAGGAGCCGGGCGACAAACGGGGCAAGGGCCGTACGTACACCGGCATCGCGGCCGCCGCCGTGACCACTGTGCTCGCCGTCGTCGTCGTCGGGCACGTCGTCCAAGGGCGTGGCAACGCGGCCGACGCCCACGCGCAGTCCGCGGCCGGGCCCGGCACGCGGTCGACGGCCGGGTCGGCGTCCCGTTCGGACGACCGCGCCACCCCCAGGGGCAAGGCGCGGCCCGTCACCCCGCTGACGTACGACCAGAAGATGGGTAAGACGTATCCCCTGTCCGCCAAGCTCAAGGGTTCCGGGAAGTTCACCGCGGTGCCCGGATTCGACAAGGCGCCGGGCAAGGGAGAGAAGTTCCGGTACCGGATCGATGTCGAGAACGGGCTCGGGCTCGACGGAGCGCTTTTCGCGCAGGCCGTGCAGAAGACCCTGAACGACGACCGCAGTTGGGCCCACGACGGCGGCAGGACTTTCGAGCGGATTTCCTCTGGAAAGCCCGATTTCGTGATCACGCTCGCCAGTCCGGGCACCACCGGCGTCTGGTGCGCGAAATCCGGGCTCGACACGACCGAGGACAATGTGTCCTGCGATTCCGCCGCCACCGACCGCGTCATGATCAATGCCTATCGGTGGGCGCAGGGATCGACGACGTACGGGAACAAGATCCATCTGTACCGGCAGATGCTCATCAACCACGAGGTCGGGCACCGGCTCGGGTTCAACCACGTGACCTGCACGAAGAACGGCGCGCTCGCGCCCGTCATGCAGCAGCAGACCAAGTTCCTGACCTTCGACGGAATCACCTGCAAGCCCAACCCCTGGGCCTTTCCCGAGAGTTGAGCCGCGGGGCAGAGGTCGCGTTGACATCCCGCGAAAGTTCGTTCATATTTCTCCGCATGTCGCACCGCCACGCACCCTCGCGCACCGCCATTGAGCTCACGCTCATCGGCGTGACCGCGCTGTGCGTCGCCGACGTGCACTGTTGCTGACGCCCGCCCCTGGCGTGCTGCGTCGCATTCAATCTCCCTTTCCGGTATCCACCCTTATTTCTTCTCAGGGTTTCCGGTTTCGCCGTTTCCGGCTGTCGACGTGCCTCGGGCGAGTTCTGCGCATTTCCCTGCCTGCCCTCTGCTGCCCCGCGCAGCGCACATTCCCCAAGGGGTCGATTTCCGATGCGTCAACCGTCCGTCATAGCGCGCCGCGTGGCCGCCGCATCCGTCAGCGTGGTCCTCGCCGCCGGCGCCGCCGCCTGCGCCGGGCCCAAGGACAGCGACGCAGGGGGGAGCTCCGACGCCAAGCCGCAGAAGGGCGGCACCCTCACCGTCCTCAACTCCAACCCGCAGTCCGACTTCGACCCGGCGCGGCTCTACACCTCCGGCGGCGGCAACGTCCCCTCGCTCGTCTTCCGCACGCTGACCACCCGCAACCGCGAGGACGGCGCAGCGGGCGCGAAGGTCGTCCCCGACCTCGCCACCGACCTGGGCAAGCCCAGCAAGAACGCGACCGTGTGGACGTACACCCTGAAGAAGGGCGTCGCGTACGAGGACGGCTCGCCCATCACGTCCGCCGACATCAAGTACGGCATCGAGCGGTCGTTCGCCGCCGAACTGTCCGGCGGAGCACCGTACTTGAGGGACTGGCTGATCGGCGGCGCCGACTACCAGGGCCCGTACAAGGACAAGAAGGGCCTCGACTCGATCGAGACCCCGGACGCGCGGACCATCGTCTTCCACCTGAACAAGCCCGAGGGCGAGTTCCCCTACCTGGCCACGCAGACGCAGTTCACGCCCGTGCCCAAGGCCAAGGACACCGGCACGAAGTACGAGGAGCACCCCGTCTCGTCCGGCCCGTACAAGGTCGTGAAGAACGAGAACGACGGCGAGCGCCTCGTCCTGGAGCGCAACACGCACTGGTCCGCGACGACCGACGAGGAGCGCAAGGCCTACCCGGACCGCATCGACGTCCGCTCCGGCCTCGACTCGTCCGTCATCAACCAGCGGCTCTCCGCGGGTCAGGGCGCCGACGCCGCCGCCGTCACCACCGACACCAACCTCGGCCCCGCCGAACTCGCCAAGGTCAGCGGCGACAAGAAGCTCGCCGCCCGCGTCGGCACCGGCCACTTCGGCTACACGAACTACATCGCCTTCAACCCGAAGGTGAAGCCGTTCGACAACCCGAAGGTGCGTCAGGCCATCGCCACCGCCGTCGACCGCTCGTCGGTGATCAACGCGGCCGGCGGCTCCTCGCTCGCCGAGCCCGCGACGACCTACCTGCCGAACCAGAAGTCCTTCGGTTACACCGCGTACGACCACTTCCCGGCCGGTGCCTCGGGCAACGCGCAGAAGGCCAAGGAGCTGCTCAAGGAGGCCGGTCACAAGAAGGGGCTGACCGTCACCCTCACGCACTCCAACGACAAGGACTTCGAGACCAGCCCGGAGATCGCCACCGCCCTCCAGGACGCCCTGAAGAAGGCCGGCATCACCGTCAAGCTCCAGGGTCTGGAGGCGAACGACTACTCCGACACGATCCACAGCGCCAAGAAGGAGCCCGGCTTCTTCCTCGCGCACTGGGGAGCCGACTGGCCCTCCGGCGGCCCGTTCCTCGCCCCGATCTTCGACGGCCGGCAGATCGTCAAGGACGGCGCGAACTTCAACACCGGCTTCCTCGACGACAAGTCCGTCAATGACGAGATCGACTCGATCAACAAGCTGACCGACCTTGACGCTGCCGCCGAGCGCTGGGGCGCACTGGACAAGAAGATCGGGGAGCAGGCGCTGACCGTGCCGCTGTTCCACCCCGTGTACAAGCGCCTGTACGGACCGGACGTCAAGAACATCGTCATCAGCGACTGGACCGGCGTGCTCGACATCTCGCAAGTCTCGGTGAAGTGACGCGATGACCGAGGCACTTGTGGCCTCGGAGACCACAGGGGCGGGCGCCGTCACGGCGCCCGCCCCCGTCTCCGGAGCCCGTCAGTTCTGGCGGCGCCTGCGCACGCAGCGCGCCGCCCTCGTCGCGGCGGCCGTCGTCGCCCTGCTCGTCCTGATCGCGCTCGGGGCCCCGCTCCTCGCGTTGATCGAGGGCCAGGACCCGAACACGTACCACCCCCACCTCATCGACTCCGCGCGCGGCGGCGTGCCCGTCGGCGCGTTCGGCGGGGCCGGCGGCGAGCACTGGCTCGGCGTCGAACCGCAGACCGGACGCGACCTGTTCACCCGCCTCGTCTACGGGGCCCGGGTCTCCCTCGGCGTCGCACTCGCCGCCACCGTCGTGCAGGTGTTCATCGGCGTCACCGTCGGCATCGCGGCCGGACTCGGCAACCGGTGGGTCGACCAGATCCTCAGCCGCGCCACCGACGTCATCGTCGCGCTGCCCCTGATGATCCTCGCGCTCGCCCTGATGGCGATCGTCCCGAGCGGCTTTCCCCGGCCCGTCCTCGTCGCCCTCGTGATCGGGCTCGTGGCCTGGGGCGGCACCGCCAAGATCGTGCGCGCCCAGACCATCACCCTCAAGGAACGCGACTTCGTGGCCGCGGCCCGGCTCAGCGGCTGGCCCGCCTGGCAGATCGCCCGCCGCGAACTGCTCCCCTCGCTCGCCGCGCCCGTCATCACGTACGCGTCCCTGCTCGTCCCGACGAACGTCACCGTCGAGGCGGCCCTCTCGTTCCTCGGCGTCGGCGTCAAGCCGCCCACACCCTCCTGGGGACAGATGCTCACCGCCGCCGACGTCTGGTACCAGGCCGCACCGCAGTACCTACTGCTGCCCGCAGGCGCGCTCTTCGTGACCGTGCTCGCGCTCACCGTCCTCGGCGACGGCGTGCGCACCGCGCTCGACCCGCGCGCCGCGTCCCGCCTGCGCATCGGCACGGGCCGCAAGCGGGAGGCCGGCGCATGACCGGCTTCCTGCTGCGCAGGGCGATCGGCGCCGCCGTCACCCTGCTCGCCATCTCCGTGATCATCTACGTCGTCTTCTACGCGGCCCCCGGCAACGTCGCCCAGATCAGCTGCGGCCCCCGCTGCTCGCCCGCCCAAGTGCAGCAGGTCGCCGACCAGTTGAGGCTCGACGACCCGCTGTACCTGCGCTACTGGCACTTCCTCCAGGGCATCTTCGTCGGACAGGACTTCTCCACCGGCACCGCGCTCCAGCACTGCGACGCCCCCTGCCTCGGCTTCTCGTACCAGACCGACCAGCAGGTCACGCAGCTGATCCTCACCAAGCTGCCCGCCACCGCCTCGCTCGCGCTCGGCGCCATGGTCCTGTGGCTGATCCTCGGCGTCGGCACCGGCGTCCTGTCCGCATGGCGGCGTGGCCGTCCCACGGAGCGGATCCTCACCGGCATCACCCTCGCCGGCACCGCCACGCCCGTCTTCGTCATCGGCCTGCTGCTGATGATCGTCGTCTGCGGACAGCTCCAGTGGCTGCCCTTCCCGCAGTACGTGCCCTTCACCGACGACCCCGAACAGTGGGCGTGGAACCTGCTCCTGCCCTGGCTGTCGCTCGCGCTCATCGAGGCCGCCAAGTACGCGCGCCTCACCCGCGCCTCCATGCTGGAGACCCTCGCCGAGGACCACGTGCGCACCTTCCGCGCCTACGGGGTCGGCGAACGCTCCATCATCGGACGGCACGCCCTGCGCGGGGCCGTCGCCCCTGTCATCGCCCTGAACGCCAACGACTTCGGCTCCATGTTCGGCGGCGCCGTGCTCAGCGAGACCCTGTTCGGCATCCCCGGACTCGGCCGAGAACTCGTGCACGCCGTCAACGTCGTCGACCTGCCGGTCGTCGTCGGCATGGTCCTCGTCACCGGCTTCTTCGTCGTACTCGCCAATGCCGTCGCGGACGTCCTGTACGCGGTGGCCGACCGACGGGTGGTCCTGTCATGAGCCTCGTCGAAGTGGACGCGCTCACCGTCGAGTTCGGGGACCTGCGGGCCGTCGACACGCTCTCCTTCCGCCTGGAGGAGGGCGCGGCGCTCGGCGTCGTCGGCGAGTCCGGATCCGGCAAGAGCACCGTCGCCTCCGCGCTCCTCGGCCTCCACCGGGGGACCGGCGCGCGCGTCACCGGGTCCGTGCGGGTCGCCGGCACCGACGTACAGGAAGCCGACGACGAGGCGCTGCGGCGGCTGCGGGGCGGGACGGCCGCGATGGTCTTCCAGGACCCGCTGTCCTCTCTCGACCCGTACTACGCCGTCGGCGACCAGATCGCCGAGGTGTACCGCGTGCACTCCAAGGCGTCCCGGCGCGCCGCACGCGCGCGTGCCGTGGAAGTGCTCGACCGGGTCGGCATCCCCGACGCCGCCCGCCGCGCGCGCTCACGCCCCCACGAGTTCAGCGGCGGCATGCGCCAGCGTGCCCTGATCGCCATGGCCCTGGCCTGCGAACCCGCCCTCCTCGTCGCCGACGAGCCGACCACCGCCCTCGACGTCACCGTCCAGGCGCAGATCCTCGACCTGCTGCACGGACTGCGCCAGGAGACCGGCATGGGCCTCGTCCTCGTCACCCACGACGTGGGCGTCGCCGCCGAGAGCGTCGACGACGTCCTCGTCATGCGCCACGGCAGTGCCGTCGAACGCGGAGCCGTCGCCGACGTTCTCGGCTCACCCTCCGCCGCGTACACGAAGGAACTGCTCGGTGCCGTGCCCCGCGTCGACGCGGCACGGCCGCAGCGCCCGGACGCGACGGGCGACGTCCTGCTCGAAGCGGTCGACCTGCGAAGGGAGTTCGGGCGCGGCAAGCGCGCCTTCGCCGCCGTCGACGCGGTCTCCCTGACCGTGCGCCGGGGCGAGACCCTCGGAATCGTGGGCGAGAGCGGCAGCGGCAAGACCACGCTCGGGCGCATGCTCGTCGGGCTCCTCGAACCGACGTCCGGGCAGGTGCTCCGCTCAGGGGCGCGCGCCGACACGGGCGTGCAGATGGTGTTCCAGGACCCCGTCTCCTCCCTCAACCCCCGCCGCAGCGTGGGGGAGTCCGTCGCCGAACCGCTGCGGGCGCGCGGCGACAAGGAGGTGCGCGGCCGCGTCGAGGAACTCCTGGAACGCGTCGGGCTCGACCCGGCGCACTACGGGCGCTATCCGCACGAGTTCAGCGGTGGCCAGCGCCAGCGCGTCGGGATCGCCCGCGCGCTCGCCGCGGAACCGGGCATCATCGTGTGCGACGAAGCCGTCTCCGCCCTCGACGTCACGACCCAGGCCCAGGTCACCGGCCTGCTGCGGGAACTCCAGGACGAACTGGGCCTCGCCCTCGTCTTCATCGCCCACGACCTCGCCGTCGTCCGCCAGGTCAGCGACCGGGTCGCCGTCATGCGCAAGGGACGCGTCGTCGAGTACGGCACCGTGGACGAGGTCTACGGAGCGCCACAGGACCCCTACACCCGGCAGCTGCTCGCCGCCGTGCCGGCACTCGATCCGGCCGTCGCCGCGCGACGACGCTCCGCCCGCAGGGAGCTGGCCGCAGCATGACGCGCCGTGACTGAATGAGTGTGTAGCGCGACAGAACGCTACCCGCACGGGAAAGTTACGGCCGTTCACCCCTTTTGGTGGCGTGATGGACAACCGTCCATCACGCCACCGGCATGTCCGCATACGTTCGTCCCGCTGAGCCGCCGGGCCAACGGCGGCTCCCCAGACGGGAGATCGGGGGTGTGCTCGTGCGCATCGGACTGCTTACGGAGGGTGGCTATCCGTATGTGAGCGGTGAGGCCAGGCTCTGGTGCGACCGGCTCGTGCGCGGGCTCGAGCAGCACGAGTTCGACCTCTACGCGCTCAGCCGCACCCAGGACCAGGAGGACCGCGGCTGGATCGAACTGCCCCCGCAGGTCAGCCGGGTGCGCACCGCGCCGATGTGGAACACCGCCGACGACGGCACCGGCTACGGACGCCGCAGCAGGCGGCGCTTCGCCGACGCCTACGCGGAGCTGGCCGCGGCCGTCTGCACCGGGGCGTCCCCCGACACCACCGGCCACGCCGGCGCGCCCGCCGACTCCGCCGGTGCCGAGGCGGACCGTTTCGGCAGCGCGCTGTACGCCCTCGCCGAACTCGCCCGCGACGAAGGCGGACTCGTCGGCGCCCTGCGCTCCGAAACCGCGGTGCGCACGCTGGAGCGCGCCTGCCGCGCACCGGGCGCACTGCGCGCGGCCCGCGCCGCCCGCGTCCCCGACCTCCTCGCCGTCGCCGGACAGATCGAACGCGCCCTGCGCCCGCTCTCCCTCGACTGGTACGGCGACGACGGCCTCGGCTCGGTCGACCTGTGCCACGCCACCTCCGGCGGCCCCGCCGCCCTCCCCGGACTCGTCGCCCACCACTTCTCCGGTGTCCCCCTCCTCGTGACCGAGTACGGCGTACAGCTGCGGGCCCACTACATCGCGGCCGGTGACGCCGAACTCAGCGCCCCCGTACGGGCGATGCTCGCGGCCTTCCACGGCCGGCTCGCCGCCGAGACCTACCGGCAGGCCGCGATCATCACCCCCGGCAACACGCACGCCCGGCGCTGGCAGGAGCGGTGCGGCGCCGACCGCGCGAAACTGCGCACCGTCCACCCCGGCATGGAGGCCTCCCGCTTCGCCGAGATCGGCGAGCGCGAGGAGCCGGGGGAGCCCGGCACCCTCGTCTGGGTCGGCCGCATCGAACCCTCCAAGGACCTGATCTCCCTCCTCCACGCCTTCGCGGAGATCCGCAAGGAGGAGCCCAAGGCCCGGCTGCGCCTCGTCGGAGCGCCCGCCGAGGGACCCGACGCCGCCGCCTACCTCGCCCACTGCAAGGCCCTCGCCGCCCAGCTCTTCCCCGACGAGGCGGAGGGCGCCCACGCGATGGGCGACAACCCGGTCTCCTTCGAGGAGATCGGCGGGCCCGAGACGCCCGACCTCGCGGACGCGTACGCCGCCGGGAGCGTCGTCGTCCTGTCGAGCATCGTCGAGGGCTTCCCCATCAGCCTCGTCGAGGCGATGTTCTGCGGACGCGCGACGGTCTCGACCGACGCGGGCGCCGTCGTCGAGGTCATCGGCGGCACTGGCCTGGTGGTCCCGCCGCGCAATCCGCGGGCGCTCGCCGAGGCGTGTGTCTCGCTGCTGCGTGACCCGGGGCGCCGCGAACGGCTCGGCGCCGCCGCACGGGCACGAGCGCTCGAACTCTTCACCGTCGAGCAGAACATCACGGCATTTCACGGCATTTACCTGGAGATCGTTTCCCATTGCCCCGTGCGCCGTGAACCCGTGGACGACGCGGGCGACCCCCTGCCCTTCGCCAACCCTCCGGAGGCCCATGTACCGGGCCGCTGGACCGCACCGACGAGCGAGTCGGGCGGCGGCTTCGGCACGTGGCTGACCCGGGGCTCCGCTTCTGGGGGCGCGCCCAGTTGGGCGGGGACGGAGGGGGAGGCGGCTGCCGCTGGGGGCGGCGGGGCCGTTGGCGCGGGTGGGGGTGCGAGTGCGGGTATCGGCTCGGGCGGTCCGGTTGGCTCGGGCGGTGGCGGGGAGCGGCCGGCCGGTGAGCAGGGCCAGTTGGCCGGTGCCTTTCCCGGTGGGGAGGCGGACGCGTGAGCGGGCAGGGGCTGGGCGAGACGGTCATGGGCGTGGGCCCGGACGCGCCGCAGGTGCCGGGTGGCGCGGATGCGTGGGGTGCCGGGTCGCAGGAGGCGTTGGGGAAGCCGGGGGCGGGTGCTGAGCCGGGGGCGGCCCGGGGGGCGGAGCCTGTGCCGGGGGCGGGTGCCGGGTTGGGGTCGGATGTCGGGTCGGGCTCGGGGGCGGGTGCTGAGCCGGTTACGGGGGCGAGTGTTGAGCCGGTTACGGGGCCGGATGCGGAGCCCGAATCGGAGCGGTGTGCGGAGCCGGGGTCGGGGTTTGGACCGGAATCGGAGCGGTGTGCGGGGCCGGAGCTGGAGGCTGAACTAGAGCCGGAGGCTCAACCGGAGCCGGAGCCGGAGCCGGAGCGGTGTGCGGGGCCCGAGCCGGAGCGGTGTGCGGGGCCCGAGCCGGGGTTTGGACCGGAATCGGAGCGGTGTGCGGAGCCGGGGTCGGGGTTTGGAACGGAGCCGGAGCGGTGTGCGGAGCCCGAGCCGGAGTTTGGACCGGAATCGGAGCGGCGTGCGGAGCCCGGGCCGGAGTTTGGAGCGGAGCCGGAGCCGGAGCCGGAGCCGGAGGCTGAACCGGGTTTGCCGGCCCGTGGGCTCGACTCCGCCGTGGCCGACGAAGCGCTGTTGAACGAACCCGCGGCCTGGCGCGCCTCTGTCCCAGCCCCATCAACGGGCAGCCCGCTCCGCGACGTGCCACCCCCTCCGCCGGCCTCCCCTCCCGGCAGCCTTGCCAACTCCGGCGGCCCCGCCAAGGCCGACGAGGTCACCGGCGGAAGCCGCCGTCGTACGAGCGTGGACCCCGTGAAAGCGCTGATGCACCGGCATCGCGAGCTGTGCGAGCGCGCCGTCGACGCGCTGGAGATCGCCGCCGGTCTGGAGGCCCACGGCGTGACCGACCGGACCGCTGCCCGCTTCCGGCACCGCGACGTCTTCTCGCTCGCCGAAGAGATGTACGCGCGGGTGCCCCGCGACAGCGACATCGAACCGGAAACCCGGCACGCCGTATCCGACACGCCGCGCGGCCGGCGCCCCGTCTGGGCCGTCCTCGCGCTGCTGCCCGGCACGCTGGGCGCCCTCACCCTCGTAGGACTCGACTTCACCGGCGGACGACTGCGGCTCGCGGTCGGGGCCGCCGGAGTGCTCGCCGTCTCCGCCGCACTCCGCGCGGCGCTGCGCCGGGGCCCGCTGCGCGCCACCACCCACACCGTGCCCGCCACCCGCGCCTGGACCTGCTGGCTCCTCGCCTACGCGCTCCTCGGCGACGGACTCCTGAGCGCCGCCGTGGCAGGCGGTCCCGACGAGGCCTGGGCACCCGCCACCGCCCCCCTCCTCGCCCTCGTCTTCGCCGTCGCGCCCGGCGCATGGTGCGCCCGACTCTTCGGTGCCGTGGCCCGCCGCAGGCTCGCCTCCAGCCGGGGCCTCGAAGAGTTCTCCGCCTCCGTCCGCCCCCTCCTCCTCGGCGTCCTCGCGCTCTTCCTGTGCGCGCTGTGGACCCTCATCGGGGTGGCCGGCGCCGTACTCGGCCAGGACGCCGCATACGCCGGTGCCGGAACGCTCGGCGCACTCCTGCTGCTCGCCCGCATGCTCACGGCGCACGGCCGCACCCACGCACCCGCCGTCGTCCTCGGCGCAGCCGCCGCGGCCGAGGTGCTCGCGGTCTGCACGGTGTTCGCCGGCCGCCTCCCGGGCTGCGGCTTCCTCTCCGTCCCCGTAGAGACGGCCGTCGACGCCTGGGGGCCCGGCGCCGTACCCGGCCTGGCCTGCGGCGCCGCCGCGCTCACGCTCCTCGTCCACGCGGCCCGCACGCTCACCCGGGCCTCCGCCCACGCGCCCACGGACACCACTCCGTGACCGCGCCCGAAGCCGTACGACCACACGCAGCGGCCGGCCGGCCGCTCCCCTCCCGCGGGGCCGACACCGCGGGCCTTCCGAAGACCCACGGCAACACCCCTAAGGAGAACGCGAGATGACCACCCCTCCCCCCGGAGGCCCCGGACCATCGAGACACCCTGGGCGCCCAGGACTTCCCGGAGAGCTCGGAGAGCTCACCCAGGGAGCCGCTCGATGAGGGTGCTGCTGATCGGAGCCAACGGATATCTCGGCCGTTTCGTCGCCGACCGCCTCCTCGCCGACCCCGCCGTGCAGCTCACCGCGCTCGGCAGGGGGGACGACGCGGACGTACGGTTCGACCTCGCCACCGGAAGCCCGGGCGCACTGACCCGCTTCCTCGACGCGGTCCACCCCGGAGTCGTCATCAACTGCGCGGGAGCCACCCGCGGCGGGGCCCGCGACCTCACCCGCCACAACACCGTCGCCGTCGCGACCATCTGCGAGGCACTGCGGCGCAGCGGCTGCGGCGCCCGCCTCGTCCAGATCGGCTGCGGCGCCGAGTACGGGCCCTCCCAGCCCGGCTCCTCCACCGCCGAGGACGCGGTGCCGAGGCCCGGCGGACCGTACGGTGTGAGCAAGCTCGCCGCGACGGAACTCGTCCTCGGCTCCGGCCTCGACGCCGTCGTCCTGCGGGTGTTCTCCCCGGCCGGACCCGGCACCCCCGCCGGCTCGCCCCTCGGCCGTCTCGCCGAGGCCATGCGCCGCGCCATGCAGTCCGGCGACGGCGAACTCAAGCTCGGCGGACTCGGCGCGCAGCGTGACTTCATCGACGTACGCGACGTGGCCCGCGCCGTCCACGCCGCCTCGCTCTCCGCCGCGCAGGGCGTCATCAACATCGGCTCGGGCCGTGCCGTCCGGCTGCGGGACGCGGCGTCCGTGCTCGCCCGCGTCGCCGGCTTCGGCGGCGCGCTCCACGAGCTCGACTCACCCGGCGGCCCCGTCCGCCCGACGCTCGGCCACCCCCGCTCCGACCCCGACCACGTGGCACCCGCCGCGTACCCGTACCCGGACGGCTGCGGCAGCTGGCAGCAGGCCGACGTGCGCACCGCACGCGACCGGCTCGGCTGGCGCCCCCGCATCAACCTCGAGGAATCACTCGCCGACATCTGGATGGAAGCGGCATGCCGTATCTGACCCCCACCGCCCCCGGGACCGCGAGCACCGACATACGGCTCGGCTTCGGCATCCCCGGCTACGCACACCCCCTCATGGCGCCCGTCGAATGGGCCGAACTCACCCGCCCCGGCACCCCCTTGCACTGGGTCGTCCTGAACGTGGCGGACGGACCCGGGGCCCGTCCCGACCCGCACTGCCTCGAAGCCGCGGGCAGGCTGCGCAACCGGGACGTACGGGTCCTCGGCCACCTCGATCTCACCTACGGCGCCCGCTCGTTCGGCGAGGTCGTCTCCGACGCCCATCGCTATCTCGACTGGTACCGCGTCGACGGGTTCTCCCTCGACCGCTGCCCGACCGAGCGGGCGGCCCTCCCCGAGGTCCGCCGCATCGTCACCACGCTGCGCGCCCTGTGCGTGGACGCCCACATCGTCCTCGGGCACGGCACGCACCCGTACCCGGGATACGCCGAGACCGCCGACCAGTTGGTGACCTTCTCCGGGCCGTGGAGCGACTACCGCTGGTCCCAGGTCGCCGAGTGGACCGCCGACTACCCGCCCGACCGCTTCTGCCACTTCGTGCACGGCGTACCCCGTGGGCACCTCGACGAGGCGCTGCGCATCGCCCGCTGGCAGGGCGCGGGGACGATCTACTTCACCGACCGCACGGACCGCGGCGGCGCCGCCGATCCCTGGGAGGCCATGCCCGGGTACTGGGACGACATCGTCTCGCGGGTCGGAACGGGTGTCTCGGAATGAAGAGGGGCGTGGCAGTGTTGACGCAAGAACCACTGTTCCGAAATGACGATCAACGGAGCCCCCGTGTCGCTGCCACCCCTGGTAGAGCCAGCTGCTGAGCTCACCGTAGACGAGGTCCGCAGGTACTCCCGCCACCTGATCATCCCCGATGTCGGGATGGACGGGCAGAAGCGGCTGAAGAACGCCAAGGTGCTCGCCGTGGGTGCGGGCGGCCTCGGTTCGCCGGCGCTCATGTACCTGGCCGCGGCCGGTGTGGGCACACTCGGCATCGTCGAGTTCGACGAGGTCGACGAGTCGAACCTCCAGCGCCAGATCATCCACAGCCAGGCCGACATCGGCCGCTCCAAGGCCGAGTCCGCCAAGGACTCCGTCCTCGGCATCAACCCGTACGTGAACGTGATCCTCCACGAAGAGCGGCTCGAGGCCGAGAACGTGATGGACATCTTCAGCCAGTACGACCTGATCGTCGACGGCACGGACAACTTCGCGACCCGCTACCTGGTCAACGACGCGTGCGTGCTGCTCAACAAGCCGTACGTGTGGGGCTCGATCTACCGCTTCGACGGCCAGGCCTCGGTCTTCTGGTCCGAGCACGGCCCGTGCTACCGCTGCCTCTACCCGGAGCCCCCGCCCCCCGGCATGGTCCCCTCCTGCGCCGAGGGCGGCGTCCTGGGCGTGCTGTGCGCGTCCATCGGCTCCATCCAGGTCACCGAGGCGATCAAGGTCCTCGCGGGTGTCGGCGAGCCGCTCGTCGGCCGCCTGATGATCTACGACGCCCTGGAGATGCAGTACCGCCAGGTCAAGGTCCGCAAGGACCCCGACTGCGCGGTCTGCGGCCCGAACGCGACCGTCACCGAACTCATCGACTACGAGGCCTTCTGCGGCGTCGTGTCCGAGGAGGCCCAGGAGGCGGCGGCCGGCTCGACGATCACTCCCAAGCAGCTCAAGGAGTGGATCGACGACGGCGAGAACATCGAGATCATCGATGTCCGCGAGCCGAACGAGTACGAGATCGTCTCGATTCCCGGCGCCCGGCTGATCCCGAAGAACGAGTTCCTCATGGGCACCGCCCTGGAGAGCCTCCCGCAGGACAAGAAGATCGTCTTGCATTGCAAGACGGGTGTCCGCAGTGCGGAAGTCCTCGCCGTCCTGAAGTCCGCGGGCTTCTCGGACGCCGTGCACGTCGGCGGCGGCGTGATCGGCTGGGTCAACCAGATCGAGCCCGAGAAGCCGGTCTACTAGACCGCCCGCCGGCCCGCGCGGCCGACGCCGCCGGTCAGGGGTCAGCTTTTCCGAACGGGTCCCGCACCTCGCGTGCGGGGCCCGTTCGTCATGGAGCACCGCATGGAACGCTGCACGCGGCGCCGCACAGGGCGCCGCGTCGGCGTCCGCGTCAGGAGCAGACCTTCCCGTCGCGCGGTATTCGGCCCTCCAGGAGATAGCCGTTCACCGTCGAGTCGACGCAGTTCGACCCGCTGCCGTACGCGCCGTGCCCTTCGCCCTTCCAGGTGAGCTCGACGCCGACGCCCTTGCCGAGCTCGTCCGCCATCCGGCGGGCGCCCTCGTACGGGGTCGCCGGGTCGCCCGTGTTCCCCACGACGAGGATCGGGGCGGCGCCCGGCGCGCTCACCTCGGGCGTCGCGTACTGGCCCGGCACCGGCCAGTCGTGGCACCAGCCCGCCGTGTCCCAGGCCATGAACTCCCCGAAGACGGGCGAGATCTCGCGGAACGACGCGAGCCGCCTCTTCGCCTCCGCGGGTGTCGGCCGCTCCTTGTCGTCGAGGCAGGAGATCGCCCGCTGCGAGTGGCTCTGCGAGCTGTAATGCCCGGCGGGACTCCGCTCGTTGTACGCGTCGGCCAGCGCGAGCAGCGCCGTCCCGTCCCCCTTCTCCGCCGCTTCCAGGCCACGCGTCAGGGCGGGCCAACTGCTCTGGCTGTACAGGGTGACGGTGATGCCGATCGTGGCGAGCGACTGGTTGAGCTCGCGGCCGCCCGAGGTCCGTAGTGGCTTCGTGTCGATCCGCTTCAGCAGGGCGGCGATCTCCCGGGACCCCTGATCCGGGTCCTGGCCGGTGGACTTGAGGTAGTTGTCGAGGGCCCGCTGGAAGCCCCTCGTCTGGTTCTCGGCGTGGCCCACGGTGTCCGCGGCCGGGTCGACCACGGCGTCCAGGACGAGCCGTCCCACCTTGCCGGGGAACAAGTGCGCGTACACGCCGCCGAGTTGAGTCCCGTACGAGACGCCCATGTAGTGCAGCTTCTCGTCGCCGAGCGCCTGGCGCGCCAGGTCCATGTCGCGGGCCGTGTCATCCGTCGACACGTGCCCGAGCAGCTTGCCGGCCCGCCGGGCGCAGCCCGCGCCGAAGTCGGCGGCGTCCTTGAAGTACGCCCGCTCCTCGGCGGGGGTGTCCGGCGTGAGGTCGACGGACTCGGCGGCCTGGATCGCCTTGTCGTCGCGGCAGCGCACTCCCTCGCTCGCGCCGACGCCGCGCGGGTCGAAGCTCACCAGGTCGTAGCGCTCGCGCAGCTTCGTGTAGTCCGGTGCGAAGGCGGGGAGCATCGAGACCCCGGAGCCGCCCGGCCCGCCGAAGTTGAACAGGAGCGAGCCGGAACGCCCGCTCCCGCCGGTGGACTTGGCGCGGATGAGGGCGACGCCGATGGTCTCCCCGTCCGGCTTCGCGTAGTCGAGCGGCGCCTTCAGCGTCGCGCACTGCCAGTCGGAGCCGGGCGCGGGGCCGTCGTCGGTGGCCTTGCAACGGCCCCAGTCGAGCCGCTGGGACGTGAGCGCGGCAGGCAGCGCGGGCAGCTTGCCGGCGCGGCCGGCCTTGTCCGAGCCTGGCGGTGGCGACGTGGAGCGCGCCGGCTGTGTGCGCCCCTTCCCCTCGCCGTGCCCGGCCTTGTCTCCCGGCCCGCCGCAGCCCGCGGCGGCCCCGGCCACCAGCAGCCCCGCGGCCAGCAGCGCGAACGCACGAACATGACGCGACACAGGCACCCCCCTGGTGATCCCCCTCGCCTGCCTCCGATCCGAAGACAGTCAGACCATCCTAGGCAGCGTCACTGACAATCATCTGCGGCAGCGCGTCATCGACAGCCGGGCGCGCGAGCCGAACACGCTCACTCGCGCCGCTACTTGCAGACCGTGCCCGCCGGCGGCACCGTCCCGTTCAGCAGATAGCCGTCCACAGCGCCTCGCACACACTTGTTCCCGCTGTCGTACGAACCGTGGCCCTGGCCCTCGTAGGTGAGTTCCACCCCGACACCCTTGCCGAGCGCGTCGACCATCTTCCTCGCACCTTCGTACGGGGTGGCCGGGTCGCCCGTGTTGCCCACGACGAGGATCGGCGCCGAGCCGGGCGCGCTCACGTCGGGGTGGTCCGCGGCGCCGGGGACCGCCCAGTCCGTGCAACTGAGCATGCCCCACGCGAGGTAGTCGCCGAACAGGGGAGAGGCGGCGCGGAACTCGGGGAGCTTCGACTTGACGTATGCCGGCGTGTAGCGGGGCTTGTCGTCGGCGCAGTTGACGGCGACGTTGGCCGCCTGGATGTTGCTGTACTGCCCTTCCTCGTTACGGCCGTTCATGGAGTCCGACAGGAGCATGAGGATCTTGCCGTCGCCCTCGTAGGCCTGGACGAGGCCTTCGGTGAGGTACTCCCAGAAGTCCTTGGAGTACAGCGACTGCGCGATGCCGCTCGTCGCGGCGGTCTGCGTCAGCTCGCGCGGGAAGACCCCGGGGATCGGCTTGGACTCCAGGTCCTTGAGCAGCTTCGCGATCTTCGCCTTGACCTGCTCGGGAGTGTCGCCGACCGGGCAGTCCTCGACCTTGGAGGTGCAGTCCTTCGCGTAGTTGTCGAGGGCGAGCTGGAAGCCCTTGGCCTGGCTGAGCGAGCCCTCCTCGGAGTTCTCGGTGGGGTCGACGACGCCGTCGAAGATGGCGCGGCCCACCTTCTTGGGGAACAAGTGGGCGTACACACCGCCCAGTTCGGTGCCGTACGAGATCCCGAAGTAGTGCAGCTTGTCGTCGCCGAGAACCTGCCGCATCAGGTCCATGTCGCGCGCCGCGTCCGTCGTCGCGACGTGCGGGATGACCTTCCCGGAGTTCCTCTCGCAGGCGTCGTTGAACTGGGTGATGTTGCCCACGAGCTCCTTCGTCTCGGCGGCGTCGTCGGGCATCGCGTCCTGCTGGAAGTACTTGTCGAGCTGCTGGTCGTTCTCGCACTTCACGCCGTCGCTGCGGCCGACGCCGCGCGGGTCGAAACTCACCAGGTCGTAGCGGGTGCGCAACTTCGCGTACTCGTTGCCGAACGCGGGCAGCGTGGTGACTCCGGAGCCGCCCGGCCCGCCGAAGTTGAAGATGAGCGATCCGATGCGCTGGTCCGCGGCGCCGGAGGACTTGGCACGGATGAGCGCGATGCCGATCGTGTCGCCCTTGGGCTTGTCCCAGTCGAGGGGCGCCCTCATGGTGGCGCACTGCCAGGCGGCGCCGCCCGGCAGCGGGGACGGCGCGGGGCCGCCGCCCTCCGACTCCGAGGGCGCGGGGCAGTCCTTCCAGCTGAGGGTCTGGGAGGACAGGTCCGCGTCCTTGGGGTCGCTGCTGCACGCCGCGAGGGCGGAGGTCATGACGAGGGCGGCGGCGGCCAGGGCAGCGGCACGCGGCCGGGACGGATTGGGCATGCACCCATCCTGCGGCGACGGCTCACGGGGCGCTCGGGGCGGGGGCCGTGCGGGTGAGCGACGGTGGCTGCGGGGGAGGGCTCTTCGAAGAGCTTCCCGGAAGGGTGGCCTTGAAGGGAACCCTCCCGGAAACGCGTCCCTACAGGGAGCGCTCTGGGAAACGCGTCCCTACAGGGAGCGCTCCGGGAAACGCGCTCCTACAGGGAGCCCCTCCGGGAGAGGTGGTTGAAGAAGAGCCAGCCCGGCAGCACCGGTACCCACAGCGTCAGGAGCCGGTAGAGGAGCACGGCCGGGGCCGCGACCTCCTTGGGCAGTCCGACCGCGATGAGGCCGACCGTCAGGGTCGCCTCGACCGCGCCCACACCGCCCGGCGTCGGCGCGGCGGAACCGAGCGCGTTGCCCGCGAGGAACACGACCGCGACGCTGGCCAGGCTGAGCGTCGTCGACTCGTCCCCGAAGGCGCGGATCGACGCGTCCAGGCACATCACGAAGCAGGCCGTCAGGAGGAGCATGCCGCCGATGCCGGTGATCAGTTTCTGCGGCCGCTGGAGCACGTCCAGCATGCGCGGTACGACGCCGGCGAACAGGGACCGTACGCGCGTGACGACGAACTTCCGCAGGAACGGGATCGACGTGACCACGAGCACGAGGACCGCGACGGTCAGCAGGCCCGCGATGACCGTCCGGGACGGCGACAGGGACGGGGTCTTCTCCGTGCCGGTCAGATAGCCGAAGGTCAGCAGCATCATGATGTGGGCGCCCAGGCCGAAGAGCTGGGAGGCGCCGACACTGGCCACCGCGAGCCCGGGGCGCACGCCCGCGCGTTGCAGGAAGCGGGTGTTGAGCGCCACACCGCCGACGGCGGCCGGTGCCACGATCTTCACGAACGAACCGGCGACCTGGGCGGCGACCGTCCGCAGGAACGGCACCCGCTCCGGCACGAAGCCGAGCAGGCTCATCGCGGCGGCGAAGTAGCTCAGCGCCGAGAACAGGACGGCGGCGGCGACCCAGCCCCACTGGGCCTGGTCGAACAATTTGCCGAACTCGATGTGGGTGAGCTGCGACAGAAGGAAGTACGCGCCGATGGCGCCCGCGATGAAGCTCACGAGGGTGCGCGGTTTGACGCGCTCCAGGCGGGCCGGTTCGACGGGTGCCTGTGGCCGGATGCGGAGCACCTGGTGGCGGATCTGGGTGAGGAGGTCCTCCTCGCGTGCTTCGTCCAGAGCCTCGTCGATGGCCTTTTTCTCGGCCTGCCGCTCGGCCTTCTCCGCCTGCCGTTCGACCTTCGCTGAGGTCTTGGCCGACGGGGGCGTGATCCGCTCGGCGACCGTCTTCGTAGAGGGCGTTTTCTCGGCGGCCCCCTCCGTAGGCGTCGATTCCTCGGCCGGAGAGGGCTCGGTGAGGGAGGCCTCTTCCAGGCGGGCCTGCTTCGCCCTGCGCGAGGCCTCGAGCACGGCCTCGCGCTCGCGCTCGGAACGCTCCCTGCCGAGCTTGCGCAGTGTCGAGCGCGTCGTACGGCTCAGGGCGATGGGCTGGAGCAGCGGCAGACAGTCGGCGATCGCGTCGGGGCCGAGCACTCCCACGGCGGACGCCACGGCACGCTCGGCGCCCACACGAAGGCCCAGCGTGGCCAGGAGCTGCGCGATGTCCATGCGCAGGATCAGGTCGCCGGCGGCGATCTCGCCGCCGCGCAGATCCGTCAGGATCACCGTGCCGGAACGATCCACCAGAATCGCGTCGCCGGTGAGTCGCCGATGGGCGATACGCCGCGACTGGAGCGCCTGAACCTGGTGCCAGGTGTCGCGCAGCAGCTCGTCGGTGATCTCCTCGTCCGGCACCATGTCCAGTGAACGGCCGCCCGTGTGCTCGTACACGAGCATCACCGCGTCGGGGCCGAGCTCGGACGTCGCGATCAGCTTCGGTGCGTTGGCCCCGGCCGCGATCGCCGCGTACGCGAGGAGCGCCTCCTGCTCCAGCGCCTGGCGCAGGGACTGGAGGCTGCGGCCCGTGGTGATCCCGCGCAGCGTCAGCCGGCGCCACACGCGGTAGAAGAAGCCCTGCGCCTGCTGTTCTCGGTCGACGATGGTGACGTCGAGAGGGCGGCCGTCCTCCAGGGTGACGAAGTAGCGCCGCCCTCTGTCGCCGTTCTCCGTAGCGCCCTCGTGGGCCTCTTCGCGGGCTGCGCTCACCGGGTGGAAGCCGACGTGCCGCAGGCCCGCGAGGAGCGTCTGGCCGGTGGGCCGCACGTTCGGCGAACCGACCGCGTAGAGCGTGCCGTAGGCGACAGCCCAGCCGATGAGGACCGTCAGGATGATCGAGAACGGTGTCGTGTAGCCGGTGACCAGCATCGCGAACGCGTCGAGCAGCAGCACCACCCACAGCACCACGCGCCAGCGTGGTCTTCGGGACATCCCCACGGCCGTCATATAGGCGATGACGGGCGCCAGATAGCCGTGCACCGGATCGGTCAGCGCGTGGATGTCGCCAGGCGACGGGCGGGTGAGCGCGTCCTGGATCGACTGCGGGGCGCCCTGGGCGACCCACAGGTCCGTCGCGAGCGTCACTCCGTGCGCGAGGACGGCCGCGAGAACACCGTCGGCGATCCGCAGCCCGTCGCGTTTGATCAGCCGCTCGATCGCGAAGGCGACCGGGACGAGGAGGATCGCGATGCTCGACGCGAGCCCCGCGAACTTGATCATGAGGTCGGGGGCGGCGCCCGTGCCCTTGCTGATGTCCTGCTGGAGACCCGAGGTCGTGCCGTGGGCGAAGGCGGCGATCGACAGGAGCACGGCGATCGCGAGAACGCCCACCAGGAGACGCATCAGGTCTGAGGGGCGGTGCACGCGCGCGGGGAGGAGCGGTTCGTCGCCGTCCACCCGCTCGGAGTGCGCGTCCGCGTCGATGCACTCCGGGTCGACGAGAGGGACCTCGGTCCGCTCGGGCCCGGCCCCCTCGGTCTTCTCGGGTGCGGTCTTCGCGGTCTCCTCGGGCGCGTCCGCCGGGGGCGCCCCGGCCGGCCGGCCCAGGCGTTCGGCCACGGGGGAGTGGTCGGCCTCGTCGCTGTCCGGGCGCGCCGAAGCTCCAGAGGTGCCCTCCGCCTTATCGGGATGCACGCCCTGCTGCTCCGTCGTTTCTTCTTGATCTCGTATCACCGGTCACCGCCCGCACGATGGTGGCACGTCCCACTGACACAGGGGGGCATCAGGGTGCGATGCGGGGGAGCAAAGTATCTCGCAACCGTGGATTCGTGCTTCTTCATACGCGTCTCCACGCCCCGTGACCGGAACGTCACCGTGTCGGTGGGGTGCGGCAGGATGGGCCGGATGAGCGAGGAGAGCGGTGCGGCAGGAGAGCTGCCGGAGTACGCGGAGCGGGTGCTGGAGGTCGCGGAGCTGATCCCGCCCGGGCGCGTCATGACCTACGGAGACGTCGCCGAATGGCTCGGGGAGGGCGGCCCGCGCCAGGTCGGCCGTGTGATGGCCCTCTACGGGGGAGCCGTTCCGTGGTGGCGCGTCGTGCGCTCGGACGGCGTGCTGCTGCCCGGCCACGAACTGGACGCCATGGCGCACTACCGCGCGGAGAGCACCCCCCTGCGCCAGGTCTCCCGCACGTCCGAGGGACACATCCCGCGCCTCGACATGAGGCACGCGCGATGGGACGGCGAAGAACGCGCGGAATCTCACACCTGACAGCTTCCGCCATCGCGCCCCCGCACGTGTGGCCCGCGGCCCGTACGGGGGAAACGGGGCGAGAGGGGCACTTCGCCGCCATCGCGTACGTTCGTGAATCACGGCACACCTGTGCCGCACGGGACCTGGGGGACCCGGCGGAAGCCCGGCTTCCGCCACACTCGACGGCGTAGCGTCGACGGCGCGCACCTCCCTCACCCCGCAGCCACCGCCCCGCTCGGACGGCCGGCCGCCTCCCCGTCCCGCCAGCACACCCACCAGGACCAGCGATCCACGTGAGCCCCTCTTCCTCCACCCGGAACCTGTCGCACCGCCCGGTACGACAGGGGACCCCCGGCGCGTACCGACTGGTGCGTACCCCGCCGGCCCCGGTGGACCCCCCTCGTCTGGACGCACGGCAGCGCGCGGTGGTTGACCACGTGCACGGCCCGCTGCTCGTCCTCGCGGGACCGGGCACAGGCAAGACGACCACGCTCGTCGAGGCCGTCGCCGCACGCATCGCCAAAGGCACCGACCCCGAGCGCATCCTGGTCCTCACCTTCAGCCGCAAGGCAGCTGTCGAACTGCGCGACCGCATGGCCCTGCGCATCGGCGCCGCCCACGCGCCACAGGCCACCACGTTCCACTCGTTCTGCTACGCCCTCGTCCGCGCCCACCAGGACGCAGGCCTGTTCGCGGAACCCCTGCGCCTGCTGTCCGGACCCGAACAGGACGTCGCCGTACGCGAACTGCTCGCCGGCCAGATCGACCTGGAACAGGCCGGCCTCGCCCACGTCCGCTGGCCCGACGATCTGCGGGCCTGCCTGACCACCCGAGGCTTCGCCGACGAGGTACGCGCCGTCCTCGCCCGCAGCCGCGAACTGGGCCTCGGACCGGCCGCACTCGACGCCTTCGCCCGCCGCATCGGCCGCCCCGACTGGAAGGCCGCCGCCACCTTCCTCGCCGAATACCTCGACGTCCTCGACCTGCACGGCGTCCTCGACTACGCCGAACTCGTCCACCGCGCGGTCCTCCTCGCCCACCGCACCCCCGTCGCCGACGAACTCGCCACGCGCTACGACGCCGTGTTCGTCGACGAGTACCAGGACACCGACCCGGCCCAGGTGCGGCTGCTGCACGCCCTCGCGGGCGACGGCCGCACCCTGCTCGCCTTCGGAGACCCCGACCAGTCGATCTACACGTTCCGCGGCGCCGACGTGAACGGCATCCTCGAATTCCCCGACCAGTTCCCCCGCGCCGACAAAAGCCCCGCCCCCGTAGAGGTCCTCACCACGTCCCGCCGCTCCGGAGCACACCTCCTGGACGCCACCCGCCGCATCACCCGGCGCATGCCCCTGACCCGGCTGCCCGCCGACAAGGTCCGCGCCCACCGCGAGCTGACCCCCGCGCGGGACGGCGGCCGCGTCGAGGCCTACACGTATCCGACCTCCGGCACCGAACTCGACAACATCGCGGACATCCTGCGCCGCGCCCACCTCGAGGACGGCATCCCCTGGAACGACATGGCCGTCCTCGTCCGCGCAGGCACCCGCTCCATCCCCGCGATCCGCCGCACCCTCACCGCCGCGGGCGTCCCCCTCGACATCGACGGCGACGACCTGCCCCTGCGCCACGAACCGGCCGTCACGCCCCTGCTGACCGCACTCAGGGCCGTCGCCCTCAGCGTCGCGCAGGACACCCCCGAACCCGACGACGACCAAGACCGGGAACCGCCCGTCTGGCTCGACACCGAGACCGCCCTCACCCTCCTCGCCTCACCCCTCGCCGGCATGGACGCCGCCGACCTGCGCCGCCTCGGCCGCGCCCTGCGCGAGGAGGAACGCGCCGCCGGCAACCACCTGCCGCCGCCCTCCGACGAACTCCTCGCACGCGCCCTGGCCCAGCCAGAACGCCTCACCGCCCAAGACCCCGCCCACGCGCGCGGCGCCCAGCGCCTCGGCGCACTGCTGCGCGCGGCCCGCGAAACGCTCACCTCCGGAGGCACCGCCGAGGAAGCCCTCTGGCAGCTGTGGAACGGCACCTCCTGGCCCCAGCGCCTGGAACGCGCCGCCCGCCGCGGCGGCGCCGCAGGACGCAACGCGGACCGCGACCTCGACGCCGTATGCGCCCTCTTCGCGACCGCCTCCCGCGCGGAGGAGCGCACCGGAGGCCGCGGCGCCCTCAACTTCCTCGAAGAGGTCGAAGCCCAGGACATCGCCGCCGACACCCTCGCCGGACGCGCCGTACGCCCCGACGCCGTACGCCTCATGACCGCCCACCGCTCCAAGGGCCTCGAATGGCGCCTCGTCGTCGTCGCCGGCGTACAGGAAGGCCTCTGGCCCGACCTGCGCCGCCGCGGCTCCCTCCTTGAAGCCGACCGCATCGGACGCGACGGCCTCGCCGAGCCCCTCACCCCCGGAGCGCTCCTCTCCGAAGAGCGCCGCCTGTTCTACGTGGCCACTACGCGCGCGCGTGAACGCCTCGTCGTCACCGCGGTCAAGGCACCCGCCGACGACGGCGACCAGCCGTCCCGCTTCCTCACCGAACTCGGCGTCGACCCCCAGGACGTCACCGGCCGCCCGCGCCGCCCCCTGTCCGTCGCCGCCCTCGTCGCCGAACTGCGCGCCACGACCGTCGACCCCCGCGCCTCCGAGACCCTGCGCGACGCCGCAGCCCGCCGCCTCGCCCGCCTCGCCGCCCTCACCGACGACGACGGACGCCCCCTCGTACCGTCCGCGCACCCCTACCGTTGGTGGGGCATGGACGACCCCACCGAGAGCAGGATCCCCCTGCGCGACCGCGACCAGCCCGTCGTGCTCTCCGGAAGCGCCCTCGACCAGCTCGCCAACACCTGCTCCCTGCAGTGGTTCCTCGGCCGCGAGGTCAAGGCCGACGCCCCCGCCACCGCCGCCCAGGGATTCGGGAACGTCGTCCACGTCCTCGCCGACGAGGTCGCCTCCGGACGCACCCCGGCCGACCTCGCCGTCCTCATGGAGCGCCTCGACTCGGTCTGGGACGCCCTCGCCTTCGACGCCCCCTGGAAGTCGGCCCAGGAGAAGGAGCACGCGCGCGTGGCGCTCGAACGCTTCCTCCGCTGGCACGTCGACTCCAGCCGCGTGCGCACCCCCGTAGCCAGCGAACACGCCTTCGACGTCACCCTCGAAGCGGGCTCCTACGAAGTACGCATCCGTGGCTCCATGGACCGCGTCGAACGCGACACCGAAGGCCGCGCCTACGTCGTCGACTTCAAGACCGGCAAGCAGGCCCCCTCCGCCGCCGACGTCGCCCGCCACCCCCAGCTCGCCGTCTATCAGCTCGCCGTCCGCGAGGGCGCCGTCGACGAACCCTTCGACGGCGAACGCCCCGAACCAGGCGGCGCCGAACTCGTCCAGCTGCGCCAGGGCGCCGCCAAGAAGGACGGCGGCGACACCCTCCCCAAGGTGCAGGCGCAACAACCACTCGGCGAACACGGGGAAGGCGAGGGGGAGGGAGCATGGGTCGGCGACCTCCTCGCCACCGCCGCCGGCAAGGTCCTCGACGAACGCTTCACCCCCACCACCGGACAGCACTGCACCCACTGCGCCTTCCGCGCCTCGTGCAGCGCCCGCCCCGAAGGCAAGCACGTCGTCGAGTGACGCGCGCCTCCACCGTGCCGGGTGCCCAGCGATGCGCGCCTCACCGTGCCGGGTGCCCAGCGACGTGCGCATCGACCGCGCCGGACGCGGCGTGACGTGCGCCTCCACCGGATCGGTCCGGCGCTGTCAGTGGGGCCGGTTAGCCTCGATGAGGTGACCACACGCCTCACCGATCCCGAGCAGCTCAAAGAGCTCCTCGGGATCCCGTTCACCCCGGAGCAGACGGCCTGCATCACCGCGCCGCCCGCCCCGCAGGTGATCGTGGCCGGAGCCGGCTCCGGCAAGACGACGGTCATGGCCGCCCGCGTCGTATGGCTCGTCGGAACCGGCCAGGTCGCCCCGGAACAGGTCCTCGGCCTCACCTTCACCAACAAGGCCGCCGGCGAACTCGCCGAGCGCGTCCGCAAGGCACTGATCAAGGCAGGCGTCACCGACCCCGACGCCATCGACCCGGACAACCCCCCGGGCGAGCCCGTGATCTCCACGTACCACGCCTTCGCCGGCCGCCTCCTCACCGACCACGGCCTGCGCATCGGCCTCGAACCCACCGCACGCCTCCTCGCCGACGCCACCCGCTTCCAGCTCGCCGCCCGCGTCCTGCGCGAGGCCCCCGGCCCCTACCCGGCCCTCACCCGCTCCTTCGCCGACCTCGTCAGCGACCTCCTCACCCTCGACGGCGAGCTCGCCGAACACCTCGTCCGGCCCGACGAACTGCGCGCCTACGACACCCGCCTCCTGCACACCCTCGAAGGCCGCAAACTCACCAACGCCGACCTGCGCAAGGTCCCCGAGGCCGCCGCCGCTCGCCTCGACCTCACCGGCCTCGTCACCCGGTACCGCGAAGCCAAGCGCGCCCGCGACCTCCTCGACTTCGGCGACCAGATCGCCCTCTCCGCCACCCTCGCCCGTACCCGCCCCGAGGTCGGCGCCATCCTCCGCGACGAGTTCCGCGTCGTCCTCCTCGACGAGTACCAGGACACCTCCGTCGCCCAGCGGATCCTCCTGGCCGGCCTCTTCGGCGCGGGCACCGGCCACCCCGTGACCGCCGTCGGCGACCCCTGCCAGGCGATCTACGGCTGGCGCGGCGCCTCCGTCGCCAACCTCGACGACTTCCCCGAACACTTCGCCGACACCGACGGTCGCCCCGCCACCCGCTTCTCCCTCAGCGAGAACCGCCGCAGCGGCGGCCGCCTCCTGGAACTCGCCAACGGCCTCGCCCAGCCGCTGCGCGCACTCCACGCGGGCGTGGAAGCCCTGCGCCCCGCCCCCGGCGCCGAACGCGACGGCATCGTCCGCTGCGCCCTCCTGCGCACCCACGCCGAGGAGATCGACTGGCTCGGCGACTCCCTCGCCCACCTCGTACGCACCGGCACCGCCCCCGGCGAGATCGCCGTGCTGTGCCGCACCGCGACCGACTTCGCCGCCATCCAGGGCGCCCTCGTCGCACGCGACATCCCCGTAGAGGTCGTCGGCCTCTCCGGCCTCCTCCACCTCCCCGAGGTCGCCGACCTCGTCGCCGTCTGCGAAGTCCTCCAGGACCCCGGCGCCAACGCCTCACTGGTCCGCCTCCTGACCGGCCCCCGCTGGCGCATCGGCCCCCGCGACCTCGCCCTCCTCGGCCGCCGCGCCCGCCTCCTCGTCGCCCACGCGCGCGGGGGCGACGACGACCCCGACCGCCGTCTCGCCGAAGCCGTCGAGGGGGTCGACCCCTCCGAAGTGATATCGCTCGCCGACGCCCTCGACACGTTCCTGGAGACCCCCCTCGACGAACCGGGCGACGACAGGCTGCCCTTCTCACCCGAGGCACGCGTACGCTTCGCGCGCCTCGCCACCGAGCTGCGCGACCTGCGCCGCTCACTCGCCGACCCGCTGATGGACGTACTCCACCGCGTCCTCGCCGTCACCGGCCTCGAAGTCGAACTCGCCGCCTCACCGCACGCCCTGGCCGCCCGACGCCGCGAAACCCTCTCCAACTTCCTCGACATCGCCGCCTCCTTCGCCGCGAACGACAGCTCCGCGACCCTCCTCGCCTTCCTCGGCTTCCTGCGCACCGCCGCCCAGTACGAAAAGGGCCTCGACAACGCGCTGCCCGGCGGCGAGAACACCGTGAAGGTGCTCACCGCCCACAAGTCCAAGGGCCTGGAATGGGACGTCGTCGCCGTCCCCGGCCTCGTCACCGGGACGTTCCCCAGCGCCCAGGGCCGCGAGAAATGGACCGCCCAGAGCAAGGTCCTTCCGCACGAACTGCGCGGCGACGCCGCCACACTGCCCGACATCGAAGCGTGGGACTCCAAGGGCATGAAGGCCTTCCACGAAGAGATGAAGGAACACCAGCGCACCGAGGAACTCCGCCTCGGATACGTCACGTACACCCGCCCCCGCACCCTCCTCCTCGGCTCGGGCCACTGGTGGGGCCCCGCCCAGAAGCGCCCCCGCGGCCCCTCCGACTTCCTCCAGGCGCTGTACGACCACTGCGCCGCCGGACACGGGGAGATCGAGGCCTGGGCCGACGAACCGGAGGAGGACGAGGAGAACCCCGCGCTCCAGGAGGCCTCCGCCGAGCACGCGTGGCCGCTCCCGCTCGACGACGAGGCCATGGCGCGCCGCCGCGCGGCCGCGGCCACGGTGCTGGCCCACCTCGAAACCCCGGCCGACGCCGACGCCCACGCCCAGGAGACGGGCCACCCGGCCACGTACACCGACCCGGACTGGCCGGCCCCGCCGGACGAAGAGGCCTTCTACGAAGACGAGCCCCTCTACGGAGACGAGCCCTTCCACGGAGACGAGCCTCTTTATGAAGAGGGCGATTTCGTCAGCTCACCGGAGGACGGCCCCGGACCGGACTGGGACGAGTGGGACGACTGGGACGCGCTGCCGCACGAACGCCCCAGGCTCCCGCACCCGACCGGCACCCCCGCGGACGAGCAGTCCGCGGCCGATGCGCCGCACAACAACGACGCGCACCCGCGCCCACACCCGGACGACGCCCGACCCATGCGTGGCGCCCCGCACACGCCCCCGCATCCCCTGGGCGCCATCCCGCACCCCACCACGCCCCAGGACGCCGACACCCGCCCCCATCCCGACCGCGCACCCACCGGCACAGCCCCCACCGTCCCCCCGGAGCGCCACCGGCCAACTCCGGAGGAGACCCGCACACTCGCCTCCTGGGACCGCGACCTCGACGCCCTCACCGGCGAACTCCTGCGCTCCCGCCAGGCTGTCCGAGACGTCCCCCTTCCCACCACACTCACCGCCTCCCAGCTCCTGCGCCTGGCCGCCGACCCCGACGGCTTCGCACAGGACCTGGCCCGCCCCATGCCCCGCCCGCCCCAGCCCGCCGCCCGCCGCGGCACCCGCTTCCACGCCTGGGTCGAATCCCGCTTCGAAGAGCTCCGCCTGCCCATGCTCGACCCCGAAGAGCTCCCCGGCAGCGAGGCCGACATCGCCGACGAACGCGACCTCGAAGCCCTCAAGGAAGCCTTCGACAGCACGCCCTACGCCCACCGCACCCCCCACCGCGTCGAAACGCCCTTCCAGCTCGCCATCGCCGGCCGCGTCATCCGCGGCCGCATCGACGCCGTCTACAAAGAAGGCGAAGGCGACGACACCACGTACGAGATCGTCGACTGGAAGACCACCCGCGGCCGCACCGCCGACCCCCTCCAGCTCGCCGTCTACCGACTCGCCTGGGCCGAGCAGCACGGCCTCGCGCCCGAGGCCGTCAAGGCGACGTTCGTCTACGTACGCGACCGCGAAACCGTCACCCCCCGCGACCTGCCCGGACGCGCCGAACTGGAACGCCTCCTCCTCGAAGACCCCACCCCCGGCCCCGGCGACCGGAGAGCACCGGAACCACCGGACGAGCACGCCCCGGCGGACGGATAGGCTCGGGACCATGAGCAAGCCCGTTGACAACGCCGTCAGCACCGTCCGTGCGTACATCGAGACCCACCACGACGCGTTCCTCCAGGACCTCGCCGAGTGGCTCCGCATCCCGTCCGTGTCGGCCCAGCCCGACCACGCACCCGACGTACGCCGCAGCGCCGACTGGCTTGCCGCGAAACTCCGGGAGACCGGCTTCCCGACCACCGAGGTCTGGGAGACACCCGGCGCCCCCGCCGTCTTCGCCGACTGGCCCTCCGACGACCCGCACGCCCCCACCGTCCTCGTCTACGGGCACCACGACGTCCAGCCCGCGGCCCGCGAGGACGGCTGGAACACCGACCCCTTCGAACCCGTCGTCATCGGAAACCGTCTCCACGCGCGCGGAGCAGCCGACGACAAGGGACAGGTGTTCTTCCACACACTCGGAGTCCGCGCCCACCTCGCCGCCACCGGCCGCACCACCCCCGCCGTCCACCTCAAGCTCCTCGTGGAGGGCGAAGAGGAATCCGGCTCCCCCCACTTCCGCGCCCTCGTCGAGCAGCACAGGGACCGCCTCACCGCGGACGCCGTGATCGTCTCCGACACCGGCATGTGGTCCGAGGACACCCCCACCGTCTGCACCGGAATGCGCGGCCTCGCCGACTGCGAGATCGAACTCCACGGCCCCGACCAGGACATCCACTCCGGATCCTTCGGCGGCGCCGTACCCAACCCCGCCACCGCCGCCGCCCGCCTCGTCGCAGCCCTCCACGACGACCACGCGCGCGTGGCCGTCCCCGGCTTCTACGACGGCATCACCCCCCTCACCGACCGCGAACGAGAACTCTTCGCCGAGCTCCCCTTCGACGAAGCCCAATGGCTGCGCACCGCCAAGTCGCACGCCACCCACGGCGAGGCCGGCCACACCACCCTCGAACGGATCTGGGCCCGCCCCACCGCCGAGGTCAACGGCATCGGAGGCGGCTACCAAGGCCCCGGCGGCAAAACCATCGTCCCCTCCTCAGCCACGCTGAAGCTGTCCTTCCGCCTCGTCGCCGGACAGGACCCCGATCACGTGGAAAAGGCCGTCACCGACTGGGTCGCCCAACAGCTCCCCGCCGGCATCCGCCACACCATCACCTTCGGCGCCGCCACCCGCCCCTGCCTCACCCCCCTCGACCACCCCGCCCTCCAGTCGGTCGTCCGCGCCATGCACCTCGCCTTCGACCAGAAGATCCGCTTCACGCGCGAAGGAGGCTCCGGCCCCGCCGCCGACCTCCAGGACGTCCTCGACGCACCCGTCCTCTTCCTCGGCATCTCCGTCCCCTCCGACGGCTGGCACGCCCCCAACGAGAAAGTCGAACTCGACCTCCTCAAAAAGGGCGTCGAAACAGCCGCCCACCTGTGGGGCGACCTCGCGGAGAACTGGCGCGATGCACACTGAGCCAGCCCACCCGCCACACCCCGCACCCGCCCAGCCGAACCGTCCCGCCGAAACACCCATTCCATCGGGGGAGTTGGAAGCACCCGTGACCACCTGGACCGACCGCACAGCCGACCGTCCGCTCTCGCTCTCCGCACCCAGCGGCATCGACCGCGCCGCACACCACCGCCTCGACGAGGCCTGGCTCGCCGCAGCCTGGAGCCACCCCACCACCCGCGTCTTCGTGGTCTCCGGCGGACAGGTCCTCATCGACGAGACGCCGGACGGCGCCACCGAACTGGTCATGACCCCGTCCTTCGAAGCGCCCCTCACCGAAGCCCACCGCTACTTCCTGGGCACCGACGACGACGGCGTCAGCTACTTCGCGCTCCAGAAGGACACCCTCCCCGGCCGCATCGACCAGTCCGCGCGCCCCGCCGGCCTGCGCGAAGCCGGACTCCTCCTGTCCCCCAGGGACGCCGGCCTCATGGTGCACGCCGTCGCCCTCGAGAACTGGCAGCGACTGCACCGCTTCTGCTCCCGCTGCGGCGAACGCACCGTCATCGCCGCCGCGGGCCACATCCGCCGCTGCCAGGCCTGCGGAGCCGAGCACTACCCCCGCACCGACCCCGCAGTGATCATGCTCGTCACGGACGACGAGGACCGCGCACTCCTCGGCCGCCAGGTCCACTGGCCCGAAGGCCGCTTCTCCACCCTCGCCGGCTTCGTCGAACCCGGAGAGTCCATCGAGCAGTCCGTACGCCGCGAAGTCTTCGAGGAAGCCGGAGTCGTCGTCGGCCCCGACGTCGAGTACGTCGCCAGCCAGCCCTGGCCGTTCCCCTCCAGCCTCATGCTCGGCTTCATGGCCCGCGCCACCTCGTCCGAGATCAACGTCGACGGCGAAGAAATCCACGAAGCCCGCTGGTTCTCCCGCGAAGACCTGCGCGCCGCATTCGAGTCCGGCGAGGTCATGCCCCCGTACGGAATCTCGATCGCGGCCCGCCTCATCGAGCTCTGGTACGGCAAGCCCCTCCCCAAGCCCGGCGACGCCGTATAACCCCGCCCCGCCCTGACCTGACCTGACTGGCCTGACTGGGCGCCCCACCCCGGTCAGGTCGGGCAGGGCATCCGCTTGGACGCGGGATGACCGAGCTGAAGGGGACTGTGAGCCCCAAGCGCTCGGTCTCGAGCGCGGCAACGCCAAGTGACCAGGAACCCAGGAACGCAGAAGACCCCCGCCGAAGCGGGGGCCAGTCTGTATGAAGGAGCGATCAGGCGGCGCCGGCGAGCGCCTGCTTGACCTGCGCAAGGCTCGGGTTCGTCATGACGACCTCAGCCCCACCGTTCGCCGGAACGATCTGAACCGTCGGAACCGTCTGGTTTCCGCCGTTCGCCTTCTCGACGAACGCCGCCGAATCCGGGTCGTGCTCGATGTTGACCTCGTTGTACTCGATGCCCTCGCGGTCCATCTGGCCCTTCAGCCGACGGCAGTAGCCGCACCACGTCGTGCTGTACATCGTCACAGTCCCCGGCATGTTCCTCATGCTCCTTCACGGCTCGGAATGCTCGTTCGCACTGAGTCGAACGTAAGCGACCCGGCCACCATTCCCGAACCCGCCCGAGCCCCCACCACCACCCACGCATGACGCCCATCACACCCGCAGACGTGACACGCACCGCATTAATACGACTGCACCCGCCCCCTGTGGACAACGCGACGCACCCGCCCCCACCGACCTGGCAGCATGGCGGGGTGACAGCAGCAACGCACTCCACCCTCTTCCCGCAGGTTCCGGACACGGCCGACGCGGTGCTCGACGGGCTCGACCCCGAACAGCGCGCCGTCGCCACCGCCCTGCACGGACCGGTGTGCGTCCTCGCCGGCGCGGGCACAGGCAAGACCCGCGCCATCACCCACCGCATCGCCTATGGCGTCCGCTCCGGCATCCTCCAGCCCAACAGCATCCTCGCCGTCACCTTCACCAACCGCGCAGCAGGCGAAATGCGCGGCCGCCTCCGCCATCTCGGCGCCGGCGGAGTCCAGGCCCGCACCTTCCACGCCGCGGCCCTGCGCCAGCTCCAGTTCTTCTGGCCGAAAGCAGTCGGCGGCGAGCTGCCCCGCATCGTCGACCGCAAGATCCAACTCGTCGCCGACGCGGCCGCCGCCTGCCGCATCCGCCTCGAGCGCGGCGAGCTCCGCGACGTCACGGCCGAAATCGAGTGGTCCAAAGTCACCCAGACCGTCCCCGCCGACTACGCCGCAGCAGCCGCCAAAACCGGACGCCTCACCCCCCGCAACAACGCCGAGACCGCCCAGATCTACGCCGCCTACGAAACGCTCAAGCGCGACCGCACCCTCATCGACTTCGAAGACGTCCTCCTGCTCACCGTCGGCATCCTCCAGGACCGCCACGACATCGCCGACCAGGTCCGCTCCCAGTACCAGCACTTCGTGGTCGACGAATACCAGGACGTCAGCCCCCTCCAACAGCGACTCCTCGAACTCTGGCTCGGCGACCGCGACAACCTCTGCGTCGTCGGCGACGCCAGCCAGACCATCTACTCCTTCACCGGCGCCACCCCCGACCACCTCCTCAACTTCCGCACCCGCCACCCCAACGCCACCGTCGTCAAACTCGTCCGCGACTACCGCTCCACCCCCCAGGTAGTCCACCTCGCCAACACCCTCCTCTCCCACGCCCGAGGCCGCGCCGCCGAACACCGCCTCGAACTCATCTCCCAACGGGACCGAGGACCAGAACCCGCCTACACGGACTACGCCGACGAACCGACCGAAGCCGAAGGCACCGCCCGCCGCATCCGCGCCCTCATCGACAACGGCGTCTCCGCCGGCGAGATCGCCATCCTGTTCCGCACCAACGGACAGTCCGAGATCTACGAGCAAGCCCTCGCCGACGCCGGCATCCCCTACCAGCTCCGCGGCGCGGAACGCTTCTTCGAACGCGCGGAAGTACGCAAAGCCGGCCACGCCCTCCGCAGCGCCGCCCGCTTCGGAAACAACGACTCCCTCCTCGACGAAGCCGTCGACCTCCCCTCCCAGGTCCGCGCCGTCCTCTCCGGCGAAGGCTGGACCAGCCAACCCCCCGACGGCTCCGGAGCCGTCCGCGAACGCTGGGAATCCCTCGCCGCCCTCGTACGCCTCGCCGAGGACTTCGCCCGCGCCAAACCCACCGCCACCCTCACCGACCTCGTCACCGAACTCGACGAACGCGCAGCCGCCCAGCACGCACCCACCGTCGAAGGCGTCACCCTGGCCTCCCTGCACGCCGCCAAGGGCCTCGAATGGGACGCCGTCTTCCTCGTCGGCCTCGCCGAAGGCATGATGCCGATCACGTACGCCAAGACCGACGAACAGATCGAGGAAGAACGCCGCCTCCTCTACGTCGGCGTCACCCGGGCCCGCCACCACCTCAGCCTGTCCTGGGCCCTCTCCCGCTCACCCGGCGGCCGCCCCAACCGCCGCCCCAGCCGCTTCCTCGACGGCATCCGGCCAGGCACCTCAGGAGCCACGGCCCGCACCACGAGCACCGGACAAGGCGGCATCGAACACGGCACGCCGACGACGCCCCGCACCACCACCGGACCCGTCCGACGCCGCACCCCCCGAACCGTCGCCCGCTGCCACGTCTGCGGACGCACCCTCACCGACGCCGGCGAGATGAAACTCATGCGCTGCGAGGACTGCCCCTCCGACATGGACGAGGGCCTCTACGAGCGACTCCGCGACTGGCGCGCCGACCAGGCACAACAGCTCGGACAGCCCGCCTTCTGCGTCTTCACCGACAAGACCCTCGTCGCCATCGCCGAAGCCATGCCCGAGGACGCGGCCCAACTCGCCCGGATCCCCGGCGTCGGCATGCGCAAGCTCAACCGGTTCGGCACCGACGTGCTCACCATCTGCGCAGGTGGGGCCCCAGATACGGGCGTTGGAGGAGTCGACGAGGACGACTGATGCAAACTCGTCGAAAAAATAGTTTGCGCATGCCCCAGCAATCCCCATAGGTTCTTAAGCACGGGAACAGCGCCTCTTCTCCGAGGCCCTGGTTCCGTGTTGTACTAAAGCCGTCGGACCGGTTCACACCGGTCCCAGAGACGCCGAGAGGAGGCGAATTCCAGTGATCAGCATCAACGCCAGCTTCATCAGCACCGCCAAAATGACCGATCGCTCGGTCGTCGCTTCCTGCCTGCTCGGTTTCTCGAACCTGGGCACCGGTGCGTCCGGCATCCCCGCCGCCCGTCCGGAGTCCTTCCTGTCTCTCGCCGACCTTCCGGTCCGCGAGGGCAATGAGCGACCGACCAAGGCACCGGAAGCAGTAGCAACGGCACAGGCCCAGGCCTATGCCTTTGCGGCGGCCGGTGCCGGATCCCGGAAGCAGACGACGCACCACCACACGATGTGGGCCTTCCGTGGGCTCGAACCCTGGAGTGATCCAGCCTGATCTTCGATCAGGCCGGCGCCTTCAGGGCCGCGGAACCCCACCCGGGATCCGCGGCCCTTCTGTTTTGCCCGCACGGGACAACAGAACGAAGGGGCCTCGGGACAAGAAAAGACCCGGTACCACCGCCATCCGGCCCACAGGCCGGAACGACCAGACGAGGAAGACAACACCGTGCAACTCGAAGCGCACGCCCCGTCAGTACCGCCTTCAGACACTCTCCCCCCGCCCGGTCTCACGGAGGACTCCACCTTGAACCCCCTGACTACGCTCACCGCGCTCGACGATGCCATCGAGAACCTCGGCGTACCCGTCCCTTGCCGTGCCTACGACCCCGAGGTCTTCTTCGCGGAGTCGCCGGCGGACGTCGAGTACGCCAAGTCCCTCTGCCGCACCTGCCCGCTCGTCGAGGCCTGCCTCGCCGGCGCCAAGGAGCGGCGTGAGCCCTGGGGCGTCTGGGGTGGCGAGCTGTTCGTCCAGGGCGTCGTCGTAGCCCGGAAGCGGCCGCGTGGCCGCCCGCGCAAGAACCCGGTCGCGGCATGAACGCACGAGGAACGATCGACCGCCCCCTGACGCACGACCCCCAGAAGCAGGCCCCGATGAAGCCGTCCACCAGCGAGCCCACCGGCTCTGCGACCCCAGACTTCACCACCACCGACGCGAACGACTCGCGCCAGAACAGGACCCGAGAGATGCAACTCATCCCAGAAGCGCTGGCTCGTGCGCATATGCACGAGCAGCTGCGCTCCGCCGAGGCCGAACGCCGCGCACTGCGCCTGGCAACGGCCCGCCGGATGCAGCGCCGCGCCGAGCGCGCATCACTGCGCGCCCGCCGCGCGCTCGCCATGGCGGTCATGCAGTGACCCACCCCGCGGGGGCCGATCCACAACGGATCGGCCCCCGCGGTGCGTTACGCCGCACCCTCGTAAGACGGAGATATCGTCACCACGTGACGTCTCATCCTGACGGCGACTCAGCGCAGCGACCCGAGCCCGAACCCGGCACCATCGTGTGCGCCCTCTGCGGCACCACCGCCCAGGGCTCCCCGCCGACCTGGACCTACTCAGTGGAGAACGGAACCGGCCGGCACTACTGCGACCGCTGCGCCCGAGAGAACCTGCGGGCTATCGAGGGGCGGCTCGATTCGGAGTGGTGGTGAGCTTCGGCGGGACATTCCTTGGGGGGGCTTCCCCCCCCCGGCCCCCGCCCCCTCCCCACCCCACCCCCAATTTTCGATCACGCCTCAGCAGCCGAGGCGCCCTCGGTTGTCCCCGCGCTCGCGGCTGCTTCCGCGGCTATGTCTTCGACCGTGCCGACAGCCGTGCCGACGGCCGCGCCCTCGACCACAGCGACGGCCGTGCCCTCCACCGTGCCATCGGTCGTGCTGCCGGTCGCGCCCTCGATCGTGCCGTGAGCCGTGGCGCCTGCCGTCTCGTCAACCGGCTCCTCGTCCGTCGCCAGGAAACCCGGTAGCCACGTCTCCAGTTCGTCCCGTAGCCGTACCGTCGCGCCGAGTTGGCACAGGACTCCGATGGTGCTGAGGGTCACGCGATGTATCAGGAGGTAGGCGGGCGGCAGGTTCAGCTGCTTGCCGAGTTGGTGGGCGGGGGAGCGGAGGTCGGCGATGCGTGCGGCCTGGCTGCGCATCCAGCCGCGGGTGAAGGTGAACTCGTCGACCAGGGCCGGCTCGATGATCGGCAGCAGGTACTCGAGCACCGCGTCGGGTTCGAGGTCGATCGTCTCCTTGACGAAGCCCTCTGTGCGCAGCAGTTCGTAGACCGCTTCGGCGTTGCCCGCCAGAGTCATACGCAGTGAGGTGCCTATGGTTTCGGGGAGGCCGCCGGGGAGCCGGTCCACGGTGCCGAAGTCGAGGACTCCCAGTCGCCAGCCGTTCTTTCCGTCGGGCAGCAGCCGGAAGTTTCCCGGGTGCGGATCGGCGTGGAGCAGGCTGGTGCGGGCCGGGCCCGAGAACAGGAAGCGGGCGAGGAGCTGTCCTGCCCGGTCCCGTTGTTCGTCGGTGCCGTCGATGATCACCTCGGAGAGCGGTGTTCCGTCTATCCATTCGGTGACGAGGACCTGGTCGCACTGGTGCACCACGCCGGGTACGTGCACATCGGGATCGTCGGCGAACTCTTCGGCGCAGGCCCGCTGGGCCTGTGCCTCCAGTCCGTAGTCGAGTTCCTCGGACACCCGGTCGCGCAGTTCTGTGATGAGCGGCTTGATGTCCATGCCGGGGATCAGGGGGCCGAGGAGGCGGGCGAAGCGGCCGAGTTGGTTCAGGTCGGAGAGCAGGGCCTCGCCGGCTCCCGGGTACTGCACCTTGACGGCGACCTCGCGGCCGTCGTGCCAGATGGCGCGGTGGACCTGCCCTATCGATGCGGCGGCCGCGGGCTTGTCGTCGAACTCCAGGAAGTTCTCCAGCCAGTCGTCGCCGAGCCGTTCCGCGAGGACGGCGTGGACCGTCCTGGTGGGCATCGGGGGTGCGGCTTCCTGGAGTTTGGTCAGCGCGGCGCGGTACGGGCCCGCGACCTCTTCGGGGAGGGCGGATTCGAAGACGGACATGGCCTGCCCGAACTTCATGGCTCCGCCCTTGAGCTCACCGAGAACCTTGAAGAGCTGGTCCGCCGTGCGCTGTTGCAGTTCCCGCCCGACGATCTCGGCCGACTTCCCGCCGATGCGTTTGCCGAGGCCCCAGGTCGCGCGCCCGGCGAAGCCGAGTGGCAGCGCGGCCAGTTTGGCGGTACGGGTTACCGCCTTCCGGGGAAGATCAGACATGCGCCCCTCCAAGTCCCAGCCTGCCGTGCCGCCAGTGGCGGTTACCCGGCCATTGTGTCGTGCTGCTCTCCACCCTCGGAGGTCTGCTCCCCCTTACTTCTCCCACTTGCTCCGCATGAGCAGTCCGGATGCGCCCATACCGGGCGGGCGTGCCAGTCGAGTCCGGGAGCGGACGCCTCCCATCGCGCGCCGGTGCTGGACGGCAGTTCGCCGTCGAGGAAGGCCAGTGCGTGTGCTGCCGTGAGTCCGGCGACGGCCGTGGCTAGGGCCAGGTCGCATGCGGGTACCTGGAGTTGACGCCCGGAACGCCATTGGGCGAGCAGCCGGGGCCAGGTCGGGTCGCGGTCCGTGCGGTCCAGTGAGAGGCAGCCGGCGCAGGCGGTGCCGCCGGGCAGTACCAAGGGGCCCACGACTCCGGTGGCCTCGACCACTCCGGCGTAGAGGTGGGGCGTGCCCGAGGCGATGAGTTCTTCTGCGGCCAGAGGGTCTGGGGTGTGGGCGGACAGACCGTCGCGCGGGGCGATGATCACGAGGGAGAGGGCCGGTTCCTCGGCTGGGGGCAGGGCTCGGATCTCCGAGGGGGATTGGGGCTGGGCTTGGGACGGGGGCGGGCCGGAGCGGCGGTCGGGGCGGGGTGGGCGGTCGGGGGCAGCCTTGCGCACGGCTCGGTACGCGGCCGTGTCGCGGCGTTCTCCGACGGATTCGACGGGGAGTCCGCCCGGGGCGACGTCCCACGGTTCGACGCAGCCTCCGTCGCGCACGTCGACGTGGCCGACGCCGGCGGCGGACAGGACGGACGCGATGACGGTCCCGACGCGGCCGGTTCCCCGGACCTGGATCCGCATGCTGCGGCGGGCCGCCAACTTCTCTGCCCCCGAGGCTGGTTCGGGGGACAGGACGGTGAGAGCGGCGAGGTCGGGACGGAGACGGTCGAGGACTCCTTGGCGTTTGCGGAGCGCCTCGAATGCCGGGCCGCCGCCGGTGGCGTCGTCGAGCAGACCGGCCCTGGTCAGCCGTTGGAGCAGGGCGTCGACATGACCGTCGGGCAGTCCCATCCGGCGGCCTTCCTCGCGCAGAAGGGCCACGCCGCGGGTTCCGTCGAGGAGGGTGAGGAAGGTGCCGGTCGCGGTGTCGACCGGGCCGAGTACGACGGCGTGAGCGGGTGCGACGCCGAACTGGACGGTATTGAGGTCGCGCCAGCCGCGGCGCAGCGCCGGTTTCAGGATCGGATGCATGGCTGTCGGATGGATGGCCGGCGGCGGTGAAGTGCCCATCTGTTCCCCCGTGATGTGCCTGTGTTCTCGCTCTGGTGGTCAAGTTGATGAGGTTGGTGAACCTGGTGAACCTGGTGAAGTTGGTGACTTGACCGTGGTCCGGAATTCGGATGGCGGCTCGGTCGATTGCCAGGATGCACGGCGGGGGGAATCCGTGTGAAAAGTTATCCACAGGGGGTGGGTGTTAGTCGTATAAATCGCGCGGGAGGGGCGCGGGGCCGCACCGAAGACTCCCGGAGGCGGGACTTCCCCTATGTGCAGCGGGTAACGTCGGGGCGTGCCCGCCGACCCACTGCACCGTGCCACGAACACGCAGCGCAGCACGACCAGCCCGCCGCCGAGCGGCCCGAGGGCGAGCGCGGTGGAGGTCCGCAGGAGCGCCCGGCGGCGCCGGACGGTCTCCGCGTATCGCGAGGGTGACCGGACCGTCGTCCTCATTCCGGCCCGCATGTCGGAGGCCGAGGAGAAGCGCTGGGTCAACGTCATGCTCGACAAGTTGGCCGCGCAGGAGAGCAAGCGGGTCCTGGGGGACGCGGAGCTCGCCGAGAGGGCGGAGCGGCTGTCCGAGCAGTGCTTCGAGGGCCGGGCCCGCCCCACGTCCGTGCGCTGGGTGACGAATCAGAACACGCGTTGGGGGTCGTGCACGCCGTCCGAGGGCAGCATCCGGCTGTCGCACCGGCTGCAGGGCATGCCGGAGTACGTCGTCGACTACGTACTCGTACACGAGTTGGCGCATCTGCTGGTGCCGGGGCACGGGCCGCGGTTCTGGCGTCTCCTCGAGGCGTATCCGCGCACGGAGCGGGCGCGGGGCTATCTCGAGGGTGTCGTCGCGGCCGACCGGTTGCCGCACCTGCCGGCCGCTCGCGAAGAGTGACCGCACAGGAGCGACCGTGAAGGAGCGAACGTCCGGGCCTGACCGTCCGTCGCCCCTTCGCTGATTCCGCCCGTCACGTGCCCGTTGTGTACCAGGGCTGTACCGGCTGCCGCCGCTGTCAGCGTTAGCGGTTAGCCTGACGCGACGTATTCACCTTCGGGATGGGGGACGGTCGTTACGTATGGCCAGGGAATTCCAACGCGGCCACAAGGCCAGGATCAGTGACCTCACCGCGGGTACCGATCTGTACGTAGGCGTGCAGATCACGGGGCCCGGGCTGACCTTCGACATCAGCTGCTTCGGTCTTGACGCCGACGAACGGCTCTCGGACGACCGGTATTTCGTCTTCTTCAACCAGCCGAAATCGCCCGAGGAGTCGATTCAGCTTCTCGGCGCGCAGGCCGGCGACAGCGAATCCTTCCGCGTCACCCTCGACCGGATCCCGGCGAACATCCAGAAGCTCTCGTTCACCGCGACGATCGACGGCGCGGGACAGATGTCGCAGATCGCCCCCGGATACGTACGGATCGTCGCGGGCGGCGAAGAAGTCGCCCGCTATTCGTTCAACGGCACGGAGTTCTCGACCGAACGTGCCGTCATGCTGGGCGACTTCTACCTGAAGGACGTCTGGCGGTTCGCGGCCGTCGGGCAGGGGTTCGACGGTGGACTCGACGCGCTGCTGAAGAACTTCGGCGGTGAGGTCGCCGAGGAGGAGCCCGCTGCTGCGCCGCCGCAGCAGTCCGCTGCGCCGTCGTTCGCGCCGCCCGCACAGGCCACGGCGCCACCCGCGTTCGGTGCGCCCGCGACGCCCGCTCCGGCCCCGCAGCCCGCCCAGCAGGGCTACGCGCCGCCGCAGGGAGCCACCCCGCCGCCCGCGCCCGCCCCGGCCCCGCCGTCGGTGCACGCCGCGCCGACGATCATCGCGCCGCTGGCCACACCGCCCGGCACCATGCAGCCGCCGGCCGCGCCCACCCCGCACGCGCCGCCCATCGGACAGGTCCCGGGTCAGACCGCGCCCCCGCCCCCCGGCTACGGGCAGCCGACCGCGCCTCCCGGCTACGGGCAGCAGCCCCAGGCGCCGACCCCGCCCCCGGGCTACGGTCAGCCGACGCCGCCTCCCGGCTACGGGCAGCAGCCGCCCGGTCAGTTCCCCGGCCAGCAGGGCGCTCCGTCGCCGTACGGGGCACCTCAGGGTGTGCCGCAGGGCGGAGGTGCCCCCGGTGTCGCCGCCGCGCTCGCGGCGTTCCGCGAGGCGCCCACCGGTCAGCGGTGGACCCTGCAGAACAAGAAGCTGATCCGCGTCGACCTCGGCGCCAGCGACCAGCCGGTGCTTGCCCGTCAGGGCAGCATGGTGCTCTACCAGGGCAAGGTCGAGTTCAGCTACAAGGGCGCGGGCTTCGCCGGCCGGATCGTGGGCAACGCGACCGGCCAGGAGATGCAGCTGATGCGCTGCACCGGCCGCGGCCAGGTCTTCCTCGCGGAAGAGGCCACACATCTGCACCCCATCGAGCTCCAGGGCGACGCGATCTGCGTATCCGCGGAGAACGTGCTGGCGTTCGACGAGAGCCTCCAGCACGAGGTGCGCAGGATCGAGGGGCACGGCATTCCCGGCGGCGCCCTGTTCGTCATGCAGTTCCAGGGCACGGGCACGGTCGTCGTCAAGACGCACGGCACGCCTGTCGTGCTGCCCGTGACGCCGACGACGTTCGCCGACTGCAACGCGGTCGTCGCCTGGTCGGCCGCCGCGCAGGCGATCGTGTCCAGCCAGGTGCGCATGCGCTACAACGCCTACCCGGGGCACAGCGGGGAGAGCGTGAACCTCCAGTTCCGGGGTGCGCCAGGGAACTTCATCGTCGTCCAGCCGTTCGAGGTCTGAGGGAGCCCGTCATGAACCAGCCGCTCGCGGGCTACGCCCCGACCCCGGTAGCCGCCCGTATGGAGAACCACGGCACCAACATGCTCAAGGTCGCCATGCAGACCGGCAACGACCTCCTCGCGCGCGTGGGCTCGATGGTCGCCTACGAAGGGTTCGTCCAGTACGAGCCCAACCCGCCCGCCGTCCGCCAGATCGCCCGCGACTGGATCACCGGCGAGGGCGCGCCCCTGATGAAGGCCACCGGAGACGGCATCCTCTACCTCGCCGACTACGGCGCCGAGATCGTCGTCATCAACCTCGGTGGCGACTCGATCTCGGTGAACGGCACGAACCTGCTCGCGTTCGACGCGCACCTCCAGTGGGGTGTCGAGCGCGTCAAGGGCCTCGCCAAGTTCGCCGGCCAGGGCCTGTGGAACATCAAGATCTCCGGGCAGGGCTACGTCGCCCTCACGTCCCGGGGTACCCCCATCGTCGTCGACTGCGGCCGCGGCGAGGACGAGACGTACGTCGACCCGGACGCGCTGATCGCCTGGTCCCCGAACCTCAAGGTGAAGGGCAAGCGCAGCTTCAAGGCCGGCTCGCTCATCGGGCGCGGCAGCGGCGAGGCCTACCAGATGGGCTTCTCCGGGGAAGGCATCGTCGTCGTACAGCCCAGTGAGGACAGCACCGACCGCCTCCGAGTCCGGGGCTGAGGGGGAACGGAACACCATGCAGAGCCCGCTTTTCGCGCACTCCGAGCAGCAGACCCAGGAGCGCTACGCCGTCCAGAACCCGCAGATGCTGCGGGTCACTCTGGAGGGCCACGACGACATCCTCGCCCGCAAGGGCGCCATGGTCGCCTACCAGGGGCTTGTCGAGTTCGACGGCGAGATCCAGACCTCCGGTCAGCGGCGCGCCCGCGCCAACACCGGTGAGGGCCTCGACCTGATGCGCTGCCACGGGCAGGGCACCGTCTACCTCGCCAACCTGGCCCAGTACATCCACGTGGTGGAGGTCGAGCAGGACGGTCTGACCGTGGACAGCAGTTACGTCCTCGCGCTCGACTCCTCGCTCAGCCACCAGGTCGTCGCCGTCGACAGCCAGTACGGCATCTCCGGCTCCGGCAAGTACCAGCTCAACATCACCGGGCGAGGCAAGGTCGCCCTGATGACGTCCGGGCAGCCGCTGATGCTCCAGGTCACCCCGGACCGTTACGTCAACGCCGACGCGGACGCGATCGTCGCCTGGTCCAACGGCCTGCGCGTGCAGATGCAGGCCCAGACGCACTCCTCGGGAGTGTGGCGGCGCCGCGGCAACACGGGCGAGGGCTGGGAGCTCAGCTTCATGGGCCAGGGCTACGCCCTCGTGCAGCCCAGCGAGCTGCTGCCCCCGCAGAACGCGGTGATCGGCCAGGGCCTCGGCGCCCAGTACGGCATGGGGCAGCAGGGCGCCCGCGGCCAGAACCAGGGCAACGTCTGGAGCTGACCGCGAGGGACGGCCATGAGGCATGTGGCATGTGTAAGGGGCGGCCACCGCGGTGGCCGCCCCTTACACATGCCCGCTCACAGTCGGGCGCGCGTCGCCTCCACCAGGCGCACGACGGACTCGTCCGCCACGTCCGCGACCTGGTCGTACGGGAACCAGCGCAGATCGAGCGACTCGTCACTGATGGCGGCCACCGCGTCGGCGGGAGCGAGAGCCGCGTACTGCGTGTCGAGATGCCGCGTGCACGGTCCCGGGATGGGATGCCGGTCGAGCCGCACGGGGCCGCCCGGCAGGAGCGTGAGCCCAGGGATGCCGGACTCCTCGGTCGCCTCCCGCAGCGCGGCGTCGGCGAGCGTCAGGTCACCCGGCTCGCAGTGGCCGCCCATCTGCAGCCACATCTGGAGCTTCTTGTGCAGCGTCAGCAGCACTCGCCCGCGGGACGGGTCGACGACCAGCGCGCTCGCCGTCAGATGCCCGTCCGTGCAGGCCTTCCACATGCCGTCCTCGGGATGGGCCGAGAGGTGGTCCAGGTACGCCTGGCGCAGCTCCGGCTGGCCCTCGTAGGCCTTCAGTACGAGGACCGCGTCGTCGTGCAGTGTCACTGGCCCTCGTCGTCCTTGGAGTCGCGCTCGGAGCCGTCCGCGGGACCGTCGCCCTTGGAGTCGTCCTCCTTGGAGAGGTTCGGCTTGTCCAGGCCGCCGCGCGCCGCCTCGCCGAGCATCTTGTCGATCTCGGAGAAGTCCAGCTGCTCGCGGTGCACGAAGCCGTCCGGGTCGTCGAGGTCCGAGGCCGTAGGCAGCATGTCCGGGTGCGCCCACAGACCGTCGCGCCCGTCCACACCGCGCGCGTCCGTCAGCGAGGCCCACAGCCGCGAGGCGTCCCGCAGACGGCGCGGACGCAGCTCCAGGCCGATCAGCGTGGCGAACGTCTGCTCCGCGGGGCCACCGGTCGCCCGGCGGCGGCGCAGCGTCTCACGGAGCGCGTCGGCCGACGACAGGCGCGGCTTCGCGGCCGCGTGGACCACGGCGTCGACCCAGCCCTCGACGAGCGCGAGAGCGGTCTCCAGGCGGGCCAGGGCGGCCTTCTGCTCCGGAGTGTCCTCCGGCTGGAACATGCCCTGCTGAAGGGCCTCCTGCAGCTGCTCCGGGTTCTGCGGGTCGAGCTGGCCGACCGCGTCCTCCAGCTTGGCCGTGTCGACCTTGATACCGCGCGCGTACCCCTCGACCGCGCCGAACAGGTGCGAGCGCAGCCACGGCACGTGGGAGAAGAGCCGCTGGTGGGCGGCCTCGCGCAGCGCCAGGTAGAGCCGCACCTCCTCCTTGGGGATGCCGAGGTCCTTGCCGAACGCCTCGATGTTCACCGGCAGGAGCGCCGCCTTGCCGGCCGGGCCGAGCGGCAGACCGATGTCGGTCGAGCCGACGACCTCGCCCGCGAGGACGCCCACGGCCTGCCCGATCTGCGAGCCGAACATGGCGCCGCCCATGGAGCGCATCATCCCGATGAGCGGGCCGGCCATGGCCTGCATCTCCTCGGGAAGGACGTCGCCCATGGCCAGGCCGACACGCTCGGCGACCGGGTCGACGAGTTCCTTCCACACCGGGAGGGTCGCCTCGACCCACTCGGCGCGGCTCCACGCCACCGCGGACCCGGCGCCCGACGGCAGCGACGTCGCGTCGTCGAGCCACAGGTCGGCGAGGCGAACGGCCTCCTCGACCTGCGAGCGCTCGGCGGGGCCGACACTCGCGTCCTTGGTGCCGTCGGCGGTGCCCTGGGAGACCGTCTGACGGGCGATGTCCTTGGCCATCTCCCAGTTCACCGGGCCGCCCTCGTACGAGAGCATCTGGCCGAGCTGCTGGAAGGCGGCTCCCAGGTCATTGGGGTTCAGGGAACCGAACATCGCGGCGAACGGGTTGTCCCCGCCGCCCGCGCCGGGCAGCCCTCCGAAACCGAAGGGGTTGGCAGGGCCCTGACCGCCACCGCCCTGCTGATCCTTCTTCTTGCCCTCGTCGCCGTCGTCCGGCTCCTCCGGCGGAAGGCCGAATCCGAATGGGGTGTCACTCACGGGATTCCTCGGCTGGTAAGGCCACCGGTTCTGTCCCGGCGGCGTTTGCCCGACTACACACCCAGCGTAGACACCGTGGCGCGATCGGGCCTCGGTGCTCCGCCGACTCATGGCCTGCGGCAGGATGGATGCCTCCTGGTACGTACGCGTCATACACGTACGTACTGAATACAACCGCTGGAGACGCCCGGTGAGTTCCCCAGATCCACAGGTTCGCGCAGCGCGAAACCCTTCGACCAGTTCCGGGGGGCGCGGCCCCGTCGTCGCGGTCACCGGTGCCGCCTCCGGCGTGGGCGCGCTCCTGACCGCGCGCCTCGCCGCATCCGACGAGATCAAGCAGGTCCTGGCCATCGACGAGCGGCGCGGCGAGTGCGCGTCCGCGACCTGGCACATCCTTGACGTGCGCGACCCGGCGATCGCCGAGAAGCTGCGCGGCGCGGACGTCGTCGTGCACCTCGCGCTCGACCTCGACCTGGAGACCGACCCCGCCGCCCGTACGGCGTACAACGTGCGCGGCACCCAGACGGTGCTCACCGCCGCGGCCGCCGCCGGCGTCCACCGTGTCGTCCTGTGCACCTCGGCGATGGTCTACGGAGCGCTCGAGGACAACGAACTGCCGCTCTCCGAGGACGCCGAACTGCGGGCGACCGCGGAGGCCACCGGCGTCGGCGACCTGCTGGAGGTCGAGCGGCTCGCCCGCCGCGCACCGCGCGCCCACCCCGGACTCAATGTGACCGTGGTCCGCCCCGCCACCCTCGTCGGCGGCACCGACACCGCCCTGACCAGGTACTTCGAGTCGCCGCGGCTCCTCGTCGTGGCGGGATCCCGGCCGGCCTGGCAGTTCTGCCACGTCGAGGACCTGTGCAGCGCCCTCGAGTACGCCGTCCTGGAGAAGGTCGAAGGGGAACTCGCCGTCGGCTGCGACGGCTGGCTGGAGCAGGAGGAGGTCGAGGAACTCAGCGGGATCCGCCGCATGGAGCTGCCCTCGGCGGTCGCCCTGGGCGCCGCGGCCCGGCTTCACCGGATCGGGCTCACCCCGTCCCCCGCCGGCGACCTCGCGTACACGATGTACCCCTGGGTGGTCAGTGTGAGCCGGCTGCACGACGCCGGATGGCGCCCCCAGTGGACCAACGAGGAGGTCCTCGCCGAACTCCTCGAAGAGGTCTCCGGACGGCACACCGTCGCGGGCCGCCGCCTCGGACGCAAGGACGCGACCGCCGCCGGAGCGGCCGGGGCCACCGTCGCCCTGCTCGGCGCGGCCGCCGTCGTGCGCCGGGCCCGCAAGGCCAGGCGCAGGATCTGACGGCCCGCCCCGGGCGGCTCCCGGACCGGCTCTTTCTGTAGGAGGCTCCAACCCACTACGCGCGCGTGCCGGTGGAAAGCGCTATTCCGTGCCGGTGGCCGCGTACGGCACGATGACCTCATGGCACGCACCACGAACGACCACCCCGGAGAGCAGTCGGCGCAGGACCCCATCCGGCTCGTCGCGATCCGAGACACGCCCTTGTCCGTGGACGAGGTGTTCCGGGCCGTCGGGGAGGACGCGGCGGGCGGTACGGCACTGTTCGTGGGGACGGTGCGCAATCACGACGGCGGCGCCGACGTCGACGCGCTCGGGTACTCGTGCCACCCCTCCGCCGAGGCCGAGATGCGGACCGTCGCCGAGAAGGTCGTCGCCCAGTTCCCGGTGCGCGCGCTCGCGGCCGTCCACCGGGTGGGCGATCTGGCGGTCGGCGACATCGCGGTCGTCGTCGCCGTGTCCTGCCCGCACCGTGGGGAGGCCTTCGAGGCCTGCCGCAAGCTGATCGACGATCTCAAGCACGAGGTGCCCATCTGGAAGCACCAGAAGTTCTCGGACGGCACCGAGGAGTGGGTCGGCGCCTGCTGACCTCCCGGACCCCGGCCACGATCACCGCCTTCGCCCACACGGGCGGTTCCGGTTGCGTAACTGCACCCCTGCGGCGAGCGTTGACGCAGCGGATGGTTAATCTGCTGATCAGTCAGTTGTAGTGGCTCATGGGGTCGGAGGTCCGGCATGGCTGCGCTCTTGTGGCTGCTCATTCCGCTTGTCGCGGCGGTCGGCGCCGGTCTGTGGGGCAGCTGGGCCGCACGGAACCGCAAGACAGGCGACGTGTCGGAACTCAACGGGTACGCCCGCTTCCGCGAGGCCATGGAACGTACGCACGCCGGGACGGAAACGGATCCCCTCGGCCCGACTGCCGGCTCGATGCCCGGCGTCGAGTCCCGGACGGACGCCCCAGCGGTGCACTGACAGACCGGTCCCGTACTGTCGTTCCATGCCACGCCGCACCGCGACGATGCTCGCCTCGACCCTGATGCTGATCGCGCTGCTCTGCGCGGGAGTGCTCATCAAAGTTCCGTACGCGGAGATGACCCCGGGACCGACGGTCAACACGCTCGGGGACCACGACGGCGAGCCGGTGCTCCAGATCTCCGGCCGCAAGACGTACCCGACGACCGGCCACCTCAACATGACGACGGTCCGGGTCACGAGCGCCGACTACAACATGAACCTCGTCTCGGCGGTCTACGGCTGGCTCGCGCACGACAGCATCGTCGTGCCGCACGCCACGCTCTACCCCGACGGCAAGACCGAGCAGCAGTCCTCGCAGGAGAACGCCGAGGAGTTCAGCCAGTCCCAGGAGAGCGCCAAGGTCGCCGCCCTGCACGAGCTGAAGATCCCCGTGAAGTCCTGGGTGATCGTCCAGTCGGTCATCAAGGGCAGCCCCTCCGAGGGGCGGCTGCACGCCGGTGACGTGATCAAGGCCGTCGACGGCGCCGAGGTCGAGAAGCCGGCCGACGTCGCGAAGCTCGTCACCAAGCACAAGCCGGGCGAGGACGTCTCCTTCACGATCGTGCCCGTCAAGGACGCGGCCGCCGCCGAGAAGGAGGGCAAGCAGGCCACCCGCACGCGGAACGTCACGGTCACCACGCAGAAGGCCAAGGACGGCCGCGCGATCGTCGGCATCCAGGCCGGGACCGATCACACGTTCCCGTTCGCCATCGACATCAAGCTCGCCGACGTCGGCGGCCCCAGCGCCGGACTGATGTTCGCGCTCGGCATTGTCGACAAGCTGACGCCCGAGGACCTCACCGGTGGCAAGTTCGTGGCCGGCACGGGCACCATCGACGACGACGGCAAGGTCGGCCCGATCGGCGGCATCCAGATGAAGACCGTCGGCGCCCGCGGCAAGGGCGCGCGCTACTTCCTGACCCCGAAGGACAACTGCGCCGAGGCGGCCAAGGACGTCCCGGGCGGACTCACCCTCGTCAAGGTCAACACCATCGACGACGCGATGAACGCCCTCAAGGACATCCGTTCGGGCAACACCGCCGACCTGCCGAAGTGCACGGTCAAGGGGTGACGAGAGGCTCATGAAGGGGGCGCCGCACATCGTGCGGCGCCCCCTTTCGTGCAGTGAGGGTGCTACTCCGCGAACGTCGCCGCGAGGGCCTCGGCCAGGCCCGGGACCAGGTCCGACCCGGTGAGGACCTCGGTGGGGGAGTCCTTCTCGCGCAGGCGCAGCGCCGACTCGCGCGCACCGTCCCGCAGGACCGCGACCGTCATCCGGACCTCCTGACGGCCCGGGTGCTTCGCCACCCACCGGGCGAGCTCCGCCTCACCGAGACCCTCCGGAACGGACGCCTCCGCGGACGGCGGCAGCATCAGCCGCTCCACCGTCAGCGCGCAGCCGACCACCGGGTCGGGCCAGGCGATGGTGCCGAGGAACTCGTCGAGCGGCTTGTCGGCGGGCACCTCGTCCTGCTCGATCGGGGTGAAGGCCGTGGCCTCCTGCTCGCCGTCCAGGCCGAGCTGGGCCGCGAGGCCGGGTTCCTGGGCCCGCAGACGGGCGGTGTCGACGAGGGCGAAGAGGCGGGCGGGCTGGTCCCAGCCGAGGCCGGAGGCGTACTCGTCGATCTCGAGTACGGCCCGGGTGAGCGGGCTGGCTGCCATGGGAGTGTTGGACATGGTCACAATCCTGCCTCGTTAGTACCCGGAACCGGGAACTGAGTAAAGCGTGAGTAAGTTGCATAGGTGATGGGTCCGCGATCACGGGGGCCTGACCGATCGATTTCGAACTTTTCGAGGTGCGCACCTTGGCTTTCCAGATGCCGGACCGCGGCGGAGGCCCGACGGGGCCACGGATGAGAGTGGGCCGACCGTCCCGGCGCGTCCGTTCCCTGCTCATGACGCTCGGCGTCCTTGCCGTGCTGGGCATGGCGTTCGTCATGTTCGCAGGGTTCTGGACCGACTGGCTCTGGTACCGATCGGTCAACTACTCGTCCGTCTTCACGACCACCCTGTGGACGAAGATCGGGCTGTTCTTCGTCTTCGGACTGCTGATGGCGATCGCCGTCGGACTGAACGTCTGGCTCGCCCACCGGCTGCGGCCCCCGCTGAGTGCGATGTCGATGGAGCAGCAGAGCCTCGACCGGTACCGCATGAGCATCGCGCCGTACAAGAAGTGGCTGCTGGTCGGCATCACGGCGCTGGTGGGCCTCATCGCGGGCGCCTCCGCCGCCACCCAGTGGCGTACGTGGCTGATGTGGGTGAACGGCGTGCCGTTCCACCAGAAGGACCCCCAGTTCCACCTCGACGTGGCCTTCTACGCGTTCGACCTGCCGTGGTACCGGTTCCTGCTCGGCTTCGGCTTCGCGGCGACGATCCTCTCCCTGATCGCGGCCGCGCTGACCCACTACCTGTACGGCGGGCTGCGGATCACCAGCCCGGGCGCGCGCGCCACCGCCGCGGCCACCGGTCATCTCTCCGTCCTGCTCGGCGTGTTCGTGGCCCTCAAGGCGGTCGCGTACTGGCTCGACCGGTACGGGCTCGCGGTGAAGTCCAGCGACTTCAAGGCCACGGACAACTGGACGGGCCTGCGGTACGTCGACGCGAACGCGTATCTGCCCGCCAAGACCATCCTGTTCTGCATCGCCGCGATCTGCGCCGTGCTGTTCTTCGCGACCCTGTGGCGGCGGACCTGGCAGCTGCCTGTCATCGGCTTCGGCCTGATGGTGCTCTCCGCGATCCTCATCGGCGGCCTGTACCCGGCCATCGTCCAGAAGTTCCAGGTGCAGCCGAACGAGCAGTCCAAGGAAGCCCCGTACATCGAGAAGAACATCGAGGCGACCCGCAAGGCGTACGGGATCGCCGGGGTGTCCCCGGTGGACTACACCGGCAAGGGCACGGTCAAGGACTCCAAGAAGCAGCGCACGGACGCCGACTCGGCGGCCAGCTACCGGGTCAACGATCCGAACGTGGTCTCGCCGACGTTCCAGCAGCTGGAGCAGGAGCGGAAGTACTACCAGTTCCCGAAGACCCTCGACGTCGACCGCTACAAGGGCCAGGACACCGTCATCGGCCTGCGCGAGCTCAACCTCGCGGGCGTCGAGAAGCGGAACTGGATCAACGACCACTTCACCTACACGCACGGCTTCGGAGCGGTCGCGGCCAAGGGCACGCAGACCGACCCGGACTCCCCGGGCGCGCCCCTGTTCACCGAGTCGGGCCTGCCCGCCGGCGGCACCCTGGGCTCGTACCAGCAGCGGATCTACTACGGCGAGAAGACGCGCCAGTACTCGATCGTCGGCGGGCCCCAGAAGGAGCTCGACTACGAGCAGGACGACGGCACCCAGAAGACCACGAGCTACAGCGGCAAGGGCGGCGTCGGACTCTCCAACCCGATCACCCGCGCCGCGTACGCGGTGTCCTTCAGCGAGCCGCAGATCCTGTACTCGGGAGCCATCGGCGACGGCTCGAAGATCCTGTACAACCGCACGCCCAAGGAGCGCGTCGAGGCGGTCGCCCCCTGGCTGACCATCGACGGCGACGCGTACCCGGCGATCGTCAAGGGCAAGATCCAGTGGGTCGTCGACGCGTACACGACGTCGAACGGATACCCGTACGCGTCCCGTACGACGCTCGGTGACACGACGGCCGACTCCCTCAACGAGGGCGACAACCAGCGCGCGGTGGTGGCCCAGCAGAACCAGGTCAACTACATCCGCAACTCGGTGAAGGCCACCGTCGACGCCTACGACGGCACGGTGAAGCTGTACACGTGGGACGACAAGGACCCGGTCCTCAAGACCTGGAAGAAGGCGTTCCCCAACACGGTCCAGCCCAAGAGCGCGATCCCGACGGAGCTCAAGGACCATCTGCGGTACCCGCAGGACATGTTCAAGGTGCAGCGCGAGCTGTTGTCCCTGTACCACGTCACGGACTCCGACCAGTTCTACAACGCGTCCGACGCGTGGCAGGTCCCGAACGACCCGACGAAGAAGGACAACAGCGCGGTCCCGCCGTACTACCTGTCCATGAAGATGCCGGGCCAGAGCGACCAGCAGTTCTCGCTGACGACGACGTTCACCCCGAGCGGGCGCCCCAACCTGCGCGCGTTCATGGCGGTCGACGCCGACGCCACCAGCAAGGACTACGGCACGATAAGACTGCTGCGGGTCACCGAGGACAAGGTCTACGGCCCGGAGCAGGTGCAGAACAAGCTCAACTCCCTGTCGTCCGTGGCGAACTTCGTCCGCGACATGAAGGGCGCCGACTCGACGGTCCTGTACGGCAATCTGCTGACGGTGCCACTCGACAAGGGCTTCCTGTACGTCGAGCCGATCTACGCACAGGGGCGCAACGCGGAGTATCCGCTGCTGCGCAAGGTCGCGGTCTCCTACGGCGACAGAACCGGATTCGCCGACAACCTCGGGGACGCGCTGAACCAGGCGTTCGGTGTGGACGGCGCGCAGCCGGCCGAGCCGGAGAAGCCTGGCGGCGACACCACCAAGCCATCGGAGAACTCCACCGTCAAGGAAGCCCTCGCGGACGCGGAGAAGGCCTTCGAGGAGGGCCAGGCCGCCATGAAGAAGGGCGACCTGCACGCCTACGCCGACGCGCAGGACAAGCTGGAGGAGGCCCTCCAGCGCGCCGAGAAGGCGCAGTCCGCGGCCGACAAGGCGGCCGGCGACGGCAAGAGCGCAGACAAGTCCGCAGACAAGTCCGCAGACAAGTCCAGCGACAAGAGCGCTGATCAGAGCACCGACAAGAACAGTGGGGACTCGAGCAGCTGAGCGAAGACCCACCTCGCGCCGTGGTACGGTTTGAACACAACGGCGCGGGGTGGAGCAGCTCGGTAGCTCGCTGGGCTCATAACCCAGAGGTCGCAGGTTCAAATCCTGTCCCCGCTACTGAAGACGAAGGCCCGGATCCTGATCTCTCAGGATCCGGGCCTTCGTCGTGTGCGCGGAACCGTCCGTACGTGCGAAGCGTGCCTCTCCCGGGGGTAGTTGGGGTTTTTGTGTTTCACTTATCTCTCTGTGGGCATGTCGACAAAACGCTGTAGTGACCTCACTGGCTGCGGTATACCAGGTGTACCCAGGTTGCAGGTGGTGCGACGATGGACGTTATGGGGGACAAGGCAACTCTGTTGGAGACAGGGCGGTTTGTGCAGCCGGCCGACCGGGAGGAACCCGGGGCGGCCGCCGAGGAAGCACGCCATCGGCCGGCCGCCGAGTCCGGCGACGTCGAGGCGATGAGTGTCCTCGGAGCCATGCTGCTGCGCCGCGGTGACCTCGACGGAGCCGAGCCCCAGCTGCGCGCTGCCACCGCCGCGGGCGACCGCGCCGCCGCCAACAACCTCGGTGTCCTGCTGCACCAGCGCGGATACGCGGACGAGGCCGCCGGCTGGTGGCGCATCGCCGCCGTCGCCGGATCCGCCCCCGCCGCGCACGCGCTCGGCCGCCACCACCGCGAGCGCGGCGACGAGCCGGCCGCCGAGTACTGGCTGCGGCAGTCCGCCGAACAGGGCCACGCCCTCGGTGCGTACGCGCTCGCCGACCTCCTCGAACACCGCAGCGATGTCGGCGCCGAACGCTGGATGCGCGCCGCCGCCGAGCACGGCCACCGCGAGGCCGCCTACCGGCTCGCCCGCACCCTCGACCGGCGCGCCGCACAGGAGCGCCCCGAGGGAGCGCTCCGTGGTGCGCCCACGCCCGCCGACGACAGCGACACCCCCGGCGACGCGACCGCGACCGGCACCCGCAGGAAGCTGCCCACGGCCGCGGAGGCCGAGCAGTGGTACCGGCAGGCCGCCGCGCGCGGACACCGCCGGGCCGCCCTGCACCTCGGCGCGATCCTGGAGAAGCGCGGCGAGCTCAAGGAGGCCGGCCGCTGGTACCTGAACTCCGCGAAGGACGGCGAGCCCCGCGCCGCCTGCGCGCTCGGCTTCCTGCTGCGCGACGCCGGTGACGAGGAGAGTGCCGCGGTCTGGTGGCTGCGCGCCGCCCAGGAGGGCGACGGCAACGCGGCCAACGCGCTCGGCGCCCTGCACGCCCAGCGCGGCGAGACCCAGACCGCCGAGCGCTGGTACCGCGCGGCCATGGACGCGGGCGACATCAACGGCGCGTACAACCTCGGCCTGCTCTGCGCCGAACAGGGCCGCACCGCGCAGGCCGACCAGTGGTACCGGCGTGCCGCGTACGCGGGCCACCGCGAGGCGGCGAACGCGCTGGCCGTGCTGCTCCTCCAGGGCGGCGACGCGGCGGGCGCCGAACCGTGGTTCTCCAAGGCCGCCGAGGCGGGAAGTGTGGACGCCGCCTTCAACCTCGGCATCCTGTACGCCGGCCGGGACGACGAGGGCGCAGCCCTCCAGTGGTACGAGCGGGCCGCGGCGGGCGGGCACACCGAGGCCGCGCTCCAGGCCGGGATCGCCCGGCTGCGGGACGGCGACGAGCGGGACGCCGAGCGGCATCTGCGGTGCGCCGCCGGCGGGGGCAGCGCGGAGGGCGCGTACCGCCTGGCCACGGTGCTCGACGCGCGGCAGCCGCCGGTCGGGCCACCCGCGCTCGGCGAGTGCGTCAGTGAGCGCGCCGAGTGCGAGGAGTGGTACGAGCGGGCCGCCGAGCAGGGGCACCGGCGCGCGCAGGTGCGCGTCGGGATGCTGGCCGCGGCGCGGGGCGACATCGTCTGCGCGGCGCGCTGGTACCGCGAGGCCGCGGAGGCGGGCTCGCGCAACGGCGCGTTCAACCTCGGGCTGCTGCTCGCCCGGGAGGGGAGCGAGCCGGAGGCCGCGCTGTGGTGGACACGCGCGGCCGACGCCGGGCACGGGCGCGCGGCTCTGCGGCTCGCGCTGCTGTGCGCGCGCCGCGGTGACCTCGTCGAGGGGCAGCGGTGGGCGCACCGGGCCGTGGAGCTCGGTCCGGCCGAGGTGTCCGAGCGGGCCGGGCGGCTGCGAGACGCGCTGCGGTCGGAGCTGTCCGCGTAGCGGAGGCAGGTGAGGGGGCGGCGGGGGTCCGGACGGGCCCCCGCCGCCCCCTCTTCCACCCCTTTTCACCCGCGCAGGCCAGGCGCCGGAAGGGATTTGCGCTGGTCGGGGGCGTTCGCGTAGAGTCGTGTTCACCGACGCGGGGTGGAGCAGCTCGGTAGCTCGCTGGGCTCATAACCCAGAGGTCGCAGGTTCAAATCCTGTCCCCGCTACTGAAGGCCTGAGGCCCGGAACCATTGGTTCCGGGCCTCAGCTCTGTTTCCGGCCGGGTGCGCCCCCGGCCCGGCTCACGGCTTGTGGCCCACCGCCTCCCCGTACAGCGCCCGGTCCACGACCTTGTCCTCCGGCAGCGGGTCGCCCTTGGAGACGCCCGCCGCGCGGTACGCGGCCTGGAGCCGGTCCGTCGTGCCCGCCCTGATCTCCCAGTCCATCCGCAGGGACGGCGTGGACTCCAGTACGGCCTTGTCGGTCTTCAGGAGCCCGGCGAGGGCGGTGACGAACGCGGGGTCCTTCTTGTAGTCGCCCGCGAAGTACGTGTTGACCGTGCGGATGTACGCGCGAAGGAGCGCGACCCCGGCGTCCGGGTCCTCCTTGAGGAGCTTCGGGCCGAACAGGAGACCGCCGAGGGGCTCGCCGAGCGGCTGGCCGCCCAGGAACGCGTACCGCTTGTCGCCGTCGACCTTGCGCCACACCGGGTCGAGCAGCCAGGCCGAGTCGACCCCGCCGTTCTGGAGCGCGGTCAGGACGTCGGCCGAGCCGAGCTGCTGGAACTGGATCTTGTCGAGGCCGCCGCCGTGCTTCTTCAGCGCCTTGTCCATGGGGTACGAGATGACCGAGCCCTTGCCGATCATCGTGCCGAGCCTGCGTCCCGCCATCGGGACGTGGTCCGGGCTCTGCCCCTTCTTCAGGCGTACCCACATGCCGCTCTTGGACTTCGGGTCCGGGGAGAAGTTCCCGGCGACCCACTTGATGTCGAAGCCGCCGTCGATGCCGTTCATCACCGCGGCCTCGGGCGCCGCCCACTGTGCGTCGATGTCCCCCTTGGCCAGCAGCGGGAGCGCGTCCGGGGTCGGCAGGACCTTCAGGGTGACGTCGAGACCCTCCTTCTTGAACTCACCCTTCTGCAGGGCCAGTTCGAGCGGGGCCACGTACTCGGCGCTCAGGGTGCCGGTCGCGATGGTGAGCTTGCGGGTCTTCGTGAGCTTCACGGGGGCCGGGGCGCCCTTGTCGCAGCGGGCGGGTGCGCGGTCGGCGGCCAGGTCCGACGGATCGGTCCAGCCGGTCGTCCCACAGCCCGCCACCGCCTTGATCGTGCGGGGCTTCGCGGCCGTGTCCGACGAGGAGTCGCTGTTTCCGCCGCAACCGGCCGCGGCGAGCAGGGCGCCGGTCGTGAGCAGGGTCGTACAGACGAGTCTGGTGCGCATGAATTCTCCGTACGGGAAGGGGCGGTGGAGGTCAGGACTGGCCGCGGCCGCGGTCGCGCGGCGCCCACGGGGTGAGCAGCCGGCCCGCGACGCGCACCAGTTCGGAGAAGACGACGCCGAGCACGGCGACACAGACGATGCCGACGAACATCACGTCGTTCTGGAAGAGGGCGCGGGCATCGAAGATCAGGTGGCCGAGGCCGTTCGTGGCAGCGATCTGCTCGGAGGCGACGATCACGAGGACCGCGACGCCCGCGGCGATGCGGGCACCGACCAGGACCGCGGGCAGCGACGCGGGAAGCAGGACGTGCCGGAACATCTGCCACGGCGAGGCACCGAAGACCTGGCCGGCGTCCCGGTGGCCGGAGGGGACGGCGAGCACCGCCGCCATCGTCGAGATCCAGACGAAGAAGAAGACCGTCGTGGCGACGAGCGCGATCTGCGGGCCCTCGCCCAGGCCGAACATGTTCAGGAAGATCGGCAGCAGGGCCAGCTTCGGGACGACGTAGAGCGCGTCCAGCATCGGTTCGAGGGCGGCGCGGACGACGGAGAGCGAGCCCATCAGGAGGCCGAGGGCGTATCCGGTGACGGTGCCGATCGCGTATCCGGCGAGCACGCGCTTGAGGGTGGCCCACACGTCCGGCCACAGGTCGCCGTCCGCGGCGCGGTGCCAGCCGTCGACGAGGATCGTGGACGGCGCCGGGTAGACGCGGTCGTCGATCCACGCCTGGGTGGCGGCGAGCTGCCACAGCAGGACCAGGACGAGAGGGACGGCGACGGCGAGCGAGAGTTCGAGGGCGCGGCGCCTGCGGTGGGTGCGGGCGGGGTGCAGCTCCTGTGGGCCCGGCCGTCTGACCAGGAGCGCCGTGTCTTCCTTCGGGGCGGTCGTCGTCATGCCGGGACCACCTCGTCGCGCCGTACCTCGCCCCGCAGCAGATCCCACAACTCGCCCTTCAGCGCGGTGAATTCGGGCGTCGAGCGGATGTCGCCGGTGCGCGGCCGGGCGAACGGCGGGCGGCGCTCGGCGATGATGCGGCCGGGCCGGGCCGACATCACGAGGACGCGGTCGCCCAGCACGATCGCCTCTTCCAGGCTGTGCGTGATGAAGAGGGTGGTGGTGCGGGTGGTCTGGGTGAGGTCGAGGAGTTCGTCCTGGAGGATCGTGCGCAGCTGGGCGTCGAGGGCCGCGAACGGCTCGTCCATGAGGAGGATCTCGGGCTCCACGGCGAGCGCGCGGGCGATGGCGACGCGTTGGCGCATGCCGCCGGACAGCGCGGACGGATAGGCGTCCGCGAAGTCGGCGAGTCCCATGCGGGCGAGCCAGTCGGTGGCGCGGGCGTCGGCCTCCCGGCGGGGGATCTTCTGGATGTCGAGGCCGAAGCGGACGTTGGCCAGGACCGTCTTCCAGTCGTAGATCCCGTAGTCCTGGAAGATCATCGCGGCCGGCCGGGCGCTGTCGGTGCGGATGGCCAGCTCGCCGGCGGTCGGGCGCAGCAGGCCGGCGGCGATGCGCAGGAGGGTGGACTTCCCGCAGCCGGAGGGGCCGACCACGCAGGTGAACTCGCCGGGGGCGATGGTGAGGTCGAGGGGGCCGAGGGCCGCCACGGTGCGGTGGCCTCGGCCGAAGGACCGGGTGAGTGTGCGGGCCTGGAGTTTGGGGTGCGGATCTCCCACGGTTTCCCTCCCGGGGTGCGGTGGAGGTGGGCGCCGCCGACGATATGACGGGTCGTCAGATTGGGGAAGGGGGCGGGTTGTTGAGATACGTACCAAAGGGGTGTGCAAGGGGGGCAAGTGAAGGGGGGAGCGAAGAGGGGTAAGTGAAGAGGGCCCGCACCGTTCGGTGCGGGCCCTCTTCGGGGAAGTCGTGTGTGCTACGCCGCCGCGCAGTTCGGGCAGACGCCCCGGTACGTCACCTCGACGTCCGAGACCGTGAAGCCGAAGCGCTCGGAGTCGGGGAGGTCGGTGAGCGGGTTGCCGTTCGGGTGGACGTCCCGGATCGCGCCGCACCGGGCGCAGACCAGGTGCTGGTGCGGGCGGTGCGCGTTCGGGTCGTAGCGCTTGGCGCGCTTGTCCGTGGCGACCTCGATGACCTCACCGAGGGAGACCATCTCGCCGAGCGTGTTGTAGACCGTCGCCCGGGAGATCTCGGGGAGCTTGGCGACGGCGCGCGCGTGCACCTCGTCGGCCGTCAGGTGTACGTGGTCCCCGTCGAGGACCTCGGCCACGACGCGCCGCTGTGCGGTCATACGCCAGCCGCGTCCGCGCAGTCGTTCCAACAGGTCACTCATGAGGGCCAGCCTAACAGGCGGAGGGACCAGGTCCCGAACGGGTGTGACTTTGGAAGCTCACTTGACTTAGACATTGTCCATTGTAGGATCGGAAACGGCTTTGGCCAAGGGACAGGACTTGCAGCAGATGAGGGCGCGGCAACAGCCGCTCCAGTGGAGCCGGTGCTCGCACCGGGGCAGGAGGCGCACGTGACGTCGCAGGGACCGCTCACCACGGAGGCCGGCGCGCCGGTCGCCGACAATCAGAACAGCGAGACCGCGGGCGTCGGCGGGCCTGTACTGGTCCAGGACCAGGCGCTGCTCGAGAAGCTCGCGCACTTCAACCGCGAGCGCATCCCGGAGCGCATCGTGCACGCCCGCGGCGCCGGTGCGTACGGCACGTTCACGCTGACCCGGGACGTCTCGCAGTGGACGCGGGCCGCGTTCCTCTCCGAGGTCGGCAAGCAGACCGAGACGTTCCTGCGGTTCTCCACCGTCGCCGGCAGCCTCGGCTCCGCGGACGCCGTGCGTGACCCCCGCGGCTTCGCGCTGAAGTTCTACACCGAGGAGGGGAACTACGACCTCGTCGGCAACAACACCCCGGTGTTCTTCATCAAGGACGCCATCAAGTTCCCCGACTTCATCCACACGCAGAAGCGCGACCCCTACACGGGCTCGCAGGAGGCCGACAACGTGTGGGACTTCTGGGGCCTGAGCCCCGAGTCGACGCACCAGGTCACCTGGCTCTTCGGCGACCGCGGCATCCCGGCGACGCTGCGCCACATGAACGGGTACGGCTCGCACACGTATCAGTGGAACAACGAGGCCGGCGAGGTCTTCTGGGTCAAGTACCACTTCAAGACCGACCAGGGGATCAAGAACCTCACCGCCGGCGAGGCCGCGAAGCTCGCCGGGGAGGACCCGGACTCGCATCAGCGCGACCTGCGCGAGGCCATCGAGCGCGGCGAGTTCCCGTCCTGGACCGTGCAGGTGCAGATCATGCCGGCGGCCGACGCGGCGAACTACCGCTTCAACCCGTTCGACCTCACCAAGGTCTGGCCGCACGAGGACTACCCGGCGATCGAGATCGGCAAGCTGGAGCTCAACCGCAACCCGGAGAACATCTTCGCCGAGGTCGAGCAGTCCATCTTCAGTCCCGCGCACTTCGTGCCGGGCATCGGCCCCTCGCCCGACAAGATGCTCCAGGGCCGGCTCTTCGCGTACGGCGACGCGCACCGCTACCGCGTCGGCATCAACGCCGACCACCTGCCGGTGAACCGCCCGCACGCCACCGAGGCGCGCACCAACTCCCGTGACGGCTTCCTGTACGACGGGCGCCACAAGGGCGCGAAGAACTACGAGCCGAACTCCTTCGGCGGCCCGTTCCAGACGGACCGGCCGCTGTGGGTGTCGACGCCGGTCACCGGCGGCACCGGCAACCACGAGGCTCCCTCGCACGTCGAGGACGACGACTTCGTGCAGGCGGGCAACCTCTACCGCCTGATGTCCGAGGACGAGAAGGCCCGTCTGATCGAGAACCTCGCGGGCAACATCGCGGGCGTCTCCCGCGACGACATCGCCGAGCGCGCGATCGGCAACTTCCGCCAGGCGGACGGTGACTTCGGCAAGCGCCTCGAGGCCGCGGTCCAGGCCCTTCGCGGCTGACCGGGACGCTTGACGCAGGCAGAGGGCCGGCTCCCTTCGGGGGCCGGCCCTCTTGTGCGCATCGCGCGAGGCCCCGGGTCCGAACTGCCCTGGGTCCGAACTGAAGGCCCTAACTCACGAGTGTCGTCGACCGGCGCCGGGCCGGGGCCCAGCAGCGGATGATGTCGCGGACCGACACGATGCCGACCGGCTCCTGGTCGTCGAGCACGATGAGATGCCGGAAGCCGCCGTGGGCCATGGCCTCGGCGGCCTCCTGGAGCGTCCACGCCGGGGCGGCGAAGACGACGTCGGTCGTGGTGTGGGTGCCGGCGATCTCGTGGTCCGGGTTCTGGCCGCGGCCGAGTGAGTTGAGGATGTCGCGCTCGGTCAGAATGCCGATTCCGCAGGTGTCGGGGTCGAGGACGACCGCCGCGCCGACGCGGCGCTCGGACATCAGTCGGGCCGACCTGCGCAGCGTGTGGGCGGGGCCGATGGTGAGGACCATCGTGCTCATGGCGTCGCGGACGAGCATGGGCGTGAGCCACCTCCTTGGTGAATCCGCGACCTCCGGGATGCCGAAGGATTGCCTCCGGTCCCGACCTGGAGAACGGATTCACAAGTTCACAAGTGGGGGGACTCTCAGAGTCGCAGCCGTTCGGGCCGTCAACAAGGGGGCGCGGAAGGTCCGTTGTGCCGCTACGGTGCTTCCGCACGCCGTAGCGGCGGGACGCTCACGTCTGCAGGTAGCTCAGCAGCTCGCCGTGGAGCAGGCCGTTCGACGCCGCCGCGTTGCCGCTGTGCGGGCCGTGGCGCCCGTCGAGGCCGGTGAAGACGCCGCCCGCCTCCGTCACGATGATCGCGTTCGCCGCCATGTCCCACAGCGAGAGCTCCGGCTCCGCCGCCATGTCGACCGAGCCCTCGGCGACCATCATGTACGGCCAGAAGTCGCCGTAACCGCGCGTGCGCCACACCGCGCGCGTGAGGTCGAGGAAGCCGTCGAGCCGGCCCTGCTCCTCCCAGCCGCTCAGCGAGGAGTAGGCGAAGGACGCGTCCGCGAGGCGCCCGACCTTCGAGACGTGCAGGCGCGAGGCCGACGTCAGGCTGCGGCCCGTGTAGGCGCCCGCGCCCTTCGCCGCCCACCAGCGGCGGCCGAGCGCCGGCGCGGAGACGACGCCGACCACCGGCTGGTAGCCGCCCTCGCCCGCCTCCATCAGCGAGATGAGCGTCGCCCAGACCGGCACGCCGCGCACATAGTTCTTGGTGCCGTCGATCGGGTCGACGACCCAGCGGCGCGGGCCCGTGCCCTCGATCCCGTACTCCTCGCCGAGGATCGCGTCCCGCGGCCTTGCCCGCTTGAGCTGACCGCGGATGAGCTCCTCCGCGGCCTTGTCGGCCTCGCTCACCGGCGTCATGTCCGGCTTGGTCTCGACCTTGAGGTCGAGGGCCTTGAACCGGTCCATGGTCGCCGCGTCGGCGGCGTCCGCGAGGACGTGGGCGAGACGCAGATCATCGTGATAGTCGGACATGGGTGAACAGTATCGATCGAGGTCGGTCCGGGGCCACAGGGCGCAGGGTCCGGCGGCCCGCGAGGGCTATTGACAGGGCACACGGGCGCGTCAACCCTGGCGGTTGAGCCGCTACGGCGCCACGGCGTGGGGAGGCGACGATGCCCACAGCACGGGAGTCCTTGCTCGACGCGGCCGGTACGGCGCTGGCCGGGCGCCCCTGGCCCCTGGTGCGGATGATCGACGTGGCGGCCGTCGCCGGGGTGTCCCGGCAGACCCTCTACAACGAGTTCGGTACCAAGGACGGGCTCGCGCGCGCCCTGGTCCGGCGCGAGGCCGACGCCTATCTGGCCGGCGTCGACAGAGTCCTGAAGGAGGCCGGGATCGAGGCCGTCGCCGAGTGGACCGTCACGGCGGCCGGCTCCAGCGCACTCGTACGGGCCGTGCTCACCGGCTGCTGGGGCGAGCGGCTGCCGGCGCCGGTGCCCGGCGGGGTGCCCTCGTCGTCCCCCGTGCCCGCACAGCGGCGGGCCGACGGGCCGCTCCCCGGCCCCGGCGACCTGGTGAGGCTGGTCCGCGAGCGGGCCGAGGCCGCGCTCCGTTCGGCGGGGCGGCCGCGGGCGGAGGCGGACCGGCTGGCCCGCGACTGCGAGCTGGCCGTCCGGCTCGCCCTGTCCTGTCTGCTCGCCCCCGTCGGCGAGGGCGGCGTCACGCGCCTCGTGCGGGACGCGCTGACACCTCACCGGCGACGAACAGGGTGAACGGCCCGCAGGAGAGGCCGTGTTGAGGCCGCGCGGCCCCGCGAGTGCCGCCGGCCGTCAGCTCAGTGCGCCGAGCCCGACAGCTGAAGCCCGATCACGCCGACGATCACGAACGAGATCGAGACGAGTTTGAGGGTGGAGACCAGGTCGTCGAGGAAGACCATGCCGTAGATCGCGGTGCCCGCGGCGCCGATGCCCGTCCACACCGCGTACGCGGGACCCACGTCGAGCTTGCGCAGGGCGAGCGTGAGGAGGCCGAAGCTGCCGAGGGCGAAGCACGAGAACGCGATCGTCGGCCAGAGCCGGGTGAAGCCGTGCGAGAGCTTCAGGCAGACCGCGAAGCCGGTCTCGAGAATCCCCGCCACGATGACCAGCAGCCACGCCATGTGCTTGCCTCCAGCATCTTCGACTTCCGTGACCGCTTCGTACGGTTTCGATCTTGCGTCCGGCTTGGGTGCGATTATGCACTTACCGTCGCGGGGCGGTCGCAAACAACGCTGAGGTCAGTCGCCCTCGCGTCGTTCCCTCGTGGCGAGCAGCCGCCGCAGTGAGTACAGACGCGTGGGATCGGCGTGTCCCTGAGTGACCCACTCGTCGAGCGCGCAGTCCGGCTCGTCGTGGCTGCACGCGCGCGGACAGTTCTCCGTGCCCGGCTCCAGGTCGGGGAAGGCGTGGATGACGCGGGACGGGTCGACGTAGTGCAGGCCGAAGGAGCGCACGCCCGGGGTGTCGATCACCCAGCCGTTGTCGTCGGGCAGGGGCAGCGCGAGCGCGGACGTCGTGGTGTGCCGGCCGCGGCCGGTGACCGCGTTGACATGGCCCGTCGTACGCCGGCTGCCCTTCGGCACCAGCGCGTTCACCAGCGTCGTCTTGCCGACGCCGGAGTGGCCGACGAACACGGTGATCTTGCCGTCGAGCTGCTCGCGCACCCGCGACACCGCGGCCCCGCTCTCCAGCTCGTCCCGGCTGGTGACGACGTAGGGGACGCCCAACGCCCCGTACAGGTCCAGGAGTTTGTCCGGCGGGTCGAGGTCCGACTTGGTCAGGACGAGGAGGGGGGAGAGGCCGCTGTCGTACGCGGCGACGAGGCAGCGGTCGATCATGCGCGGGCGCGGCTCGGGGTCCGCGAGGGCCGTGACGATGGCGAGCTGGTCGGCGTTGGCGACGACCACGCGCTCGTACGGGTCGTCGTCGTCGGCGGTGCGGCGCAGGACGGACGTGCGCTCCCCGATGCGGACGATGCGCGCGAGGGTGTCCTTCTTGCCGGACAGATCCCCGACGACGGAGACCTGGTCGCCGACCACGGCCGCCTTGCGGCCCAGCTCGCGGGCCTTCATCGCGGTGACGGGGATGTCGTCGATGAGGACGGTGAGGCGTCCCCGGTCCACGGTCAGGACCATGCCGTCGGCGGCGTCCTCGTGCTTCGGGCGGATGTTCGTGCGGGGGCGGTTGCCCTTGCGGTTGGGGCGGACGCGGATGTCGTCCTCGTCGGGGTTCTTGCCGTAGCGGCGCATGATCTCGATCCGCCCGTCAGTTCCCCAGCATCCCGGCCCACAGGTCGGGGAAGTCGGGCAGGGTCTTGGCGGTCGTCCCCACGTTCTCGATCTCCACGCCCGGCACGGCGAGGCCGATGATCGCGCCCGCGGTGGCCATACGGTGGTCGTCGTACGTGTGGAAGATCCCGCCGTGCAGGCGGCGCGGCCGGATGTGCAGGCCGTCGGCGGTCTCGGTGACGTCGCCGCCGAGCTCGTTGATCTCCTTGGTGAGCGCGGCCAGGCGGTCCGTCTCGTGCAGACGCAGGTGCGCCACGCCCCGCAGCGTGGAGGGGGAGTCGGCGAGGGCCGCGACGGCCGCGATGCCGGGCGTGAGTTCCCCGACCTCGCTCAGGTCCACGTCGATGCCGTGGATCGAGCCGGAACCGGTGAACTCGAGCCCCTGCTCGGTCAGTTCGCAGGAGCCGCCCATCAGCGTGAAGATCTCGCGCAGCCTGTCGCCGGGCTGCGTCGTGCGCTCCGGCCAGTCGGGGACGACGACCTTGCCGCCGGTGACGAGGGCCGCGGCCAGGAACGGCTGGGCGTTCGACAGGTCGGGCTCGACGGTCAGGTCGCGGCCGAGCAGGGCGCCCGACGTGACCCGCCAGACGTTCGGCTCGCCGCCGGACTCCGGGGTGTCGACCTGGGCACCGACCGTGCGCAGCATGTCGACGGTCATCCGGATGTGCGGCATTGAGGGCAGCGGGCCGCCGACGTGGCGCACCTCCACCCCCTGGTTGAAGCGCGGCGCGGACAGCAGGAGGGCGCTGACGAACTGCGACGACGAGGACGCGTCGATCTCGACCCGGCCGCCGTCGAGGGCGCCGGTGCCGTGCACGGTCATCGGGAGCGAGCCGCGGCTGTCGTCGTCGATCCGGGCGCCGAGCACGCGCAGCGCGTCGATCACGCCGTTCAGCGGCCGCTCGTACGAACGGGGGTCGCCGTCGAAGCGCACCGGGCCGTCGGCGAGCGCCGCGACCGGGGGCAGGAAGCGCATCACCGTACCGGCGTTGCCCACGTCGACCGTGGCCGGGCCGCGCAGCCCCGAGGGGATCACGCGCCAGGCCTCGCCGGAACCGTCCGGGCCCACGCCCTCCTCGATGCCGACGCCCATGGCGCGCAGGGCGGCCGCCATCAGGAGCGTGTCGCGCGAGCGCAGCGGGCGGCGCAGCCAGCCCGGCTCGGCGGCGAGCGCGGCCAGGACGAGCGCGCGGTTGGTGACCGACTTCGACCCCGGCACATGGACCGTCGCGAAGACGGGGCCGCTCGCGTGCGGGGCGGGCCAGAGGGAGGTGTGCGCGGGGATTTCGGTCATGCCTTTACTTTAGTGGGCTCAGGCGATCGGGCCGGATCACGAGCCCCCACCCGGGGTCAGAGTCCCAGCAGCCAGCGGCCCCCGCCGAGCAGTGAGCACAGTGAGACGGCGTGGAAGAAGAACAGCCACATCCCGGCCGGCACGTGCGTGAGCCGTGACAGCTGGTCCGCGTCCGAATCACCGGCCCCGCCCCGCCTGCGCTTGCTCTGCAGCTCGAACGCGGGCCGTACGCCGCCCAGGAGCAGGAACCACACCACGACGTACGCGAAGGCGGCCTGCACCTGCGGTCCCGCCAGCCAGGACACGAGCACGAAGGTGCCGCCGGTCAGGATCACGGTCAGCGCGCCGTACGCGTTCCTGATCATCACGAGCAGCGCCACGAGCAGGGCCGTGGCCAGCCACAGGAGGGCCGTGATGTGTCCCGCGGCGAGCAGCGCGGCGCCGCCGAGGCCGAGGAGCGGGGGAGCGGTGTAGCCGGCGGCCGCGGTCAGGATCATGCCGAGGCCCGACGGCTTGCCGCGGCTGACGGTGAGGCCGCTGGTGTCGGAGTGCAGCCTGATGCCGTCGAGACGGCGCCCGCTGAGCAGGGCCACGATGCCGTGCCCGCCCTCGTGGGCGATGGTGATCGCGTTGCGGGCGAGCCGCCATATGGAGTGGGGGACGACCGCGGCGAGCGCGACCGCCGCTGTGGCGAACACCACCCACTGGTCGGGGTCGGACTGGCTGCCGAAGACCCGGTCCCACAGGTCGGCGGCGCCGGTACTCGCGGTGACGTACATGGTTGGAGCGGCTCCCTCTGGCGGGCCAGTATCTGGCACTGTGGCACGTATGTGCGGACGGTATGCATCGAGTCGTAGGCCCGAGGATCTCGCAGGAATCTTTGAGATCCAGAAGTGGGAGCCCGAGGAGACCCTCGCGCCCGACTTCAACGTGGCCCCGACCAAGGAGGTCTACGCGGTACTCGACCGCCCTGTGAAGGACGCCGCCGACCGGAATCCGGTTCGCCAGCTGCGCACTCTCAAGTGGGGCCTCGTGCCGTCGTGGTCGAAGACCCCCGAGGGCGGCGCCCGGATGATCAACGCCCGCGCCGAGACGGTGTCCGAGAAGCCCTCGTACCGCCGCGCCTTCTCCAGCCGCCGTTGCATCCTGCCCGCCGACGGCTACTACGAGTGGGTCACCGGGGTCGGCGAGCGCGACCTGGAGGTCGAGGGCAAGAAGAAGCGGCCGCGCAAGCAGCCCTACTTCGTCACGCCGGCCGACGGCTCCGTCTTCGCGATGGCGGGCCTGTACGAGTTCTGGCGCGACCGCACCCTGCCCGACGAGCACCCCCTCGCCTGGTGGGTGACCTGCACCGTCATCACCACCGAGGCGGAGACCGCGCCGCTCGCCGTCGCGCCCGACGAGGGGCCGCGCTCGCTCTTCGACATCCACCCCCGGATGCCGCTCATGCTCACGCCGGACCGGTGGGACGCCTGGCTCGACCCGGCCCGCACCGACGTCGACGACCTGAAGTCCCTGCTCGCGCCGCCGCCGGAGGGCCTGATGCGGGCGTACCCCGTGTCGACGTCGGTCAGCAACGTGCGCAACAACGGCCCGGAGCTGCTCAAGGAGCTGGAGGGGCCCGAGGAGGGCACACTCTTCTGACGTGACCAAGAACACGACCACGAACGCCGCCGAGCCCACCGCCAGGACCGAGACCGTGGAGACCGGCGCGGGCGAAGCGCGCATCACCTGGCATCCGGCCCCCGCCAATAAGGCCCGGCTCGTCCTGGCCCTCAGCCATGGCGCCGGTGGCGGCATCGAGGCGCGTGACCTGAAGGCCGTCGCCGCCGAGCTGCCCGCCCACGGTGTCACCGTCGCCCTCGTCGAGCAGCCGTGGCGGGTGGCCGGCAAGAAGGTGGCACCCGCACCGAAGACCCTGGACGTCGGCTGGCGCGGGGTGTGGCCCGCCCTGGAGGAACCGGGGCTGCCGGTCGCCTCCGGCGGGCGCAGCGCGGGCGCGCGCGTGGCGTGCCGCACGGCGCAGGAGCTCGGCGCGGCCGCCGTCCTCGCCCTGAGCTTCCCGCTCCACCCGCCGGGCCGCCCCGAGAAGTCCCGCGCCGACGAACTGCTCGGCGCCGGGGTCCCCACCCTCGTCGTCCAGGGCGGCAACGACCCCTTCGGCAAGCCCGCCGAATTCCCCGGCTCCACCGCGTACGAGCTCGTCGAAATCCCTTACGGGGACCACGGGTTCGCGGTGCCGAAGCGGGCGGACATCGGCCAGGACGAGGCCCTCGCGCTCATCGTGGACGCCGTCGTGAAGTGGGCCGGATCACTCGCGTGACCCCCGGGAATGTTGGGGCCCGGACGTCTGTTGTCCGGAACAGACGGTACGAGAGTGCTGTCGAAGACTTGCGAGAAGTCACGAGTTGTCACGAGTGCTGACGAGAGGAAGTCCGCCGCATGGGTTCGACCATCTGCCCGAGCCGCAGCAGCGCCGCTGACCTGGAGTGGAGCGTGCTGCACGCGGCGAAGACCGCCCCCGTTCGGACGGCGGGCGGAGCTGATCGCCAGGCCGCTCCTACCGAGGGTCGTCTATTCTCCGATTCGAGTGGGGTCTCCTTCGGCCCCGCCACGTCGTTGGAGGAGGTGGGTCCGGTCACTGGCACCGACGCAGGGACCGAACACGGGCAGGCGGAAGAGCCCGAGGAGACCGCCGCGGAGCGCAGTCTGCGCTTCGAGCGTGACGCGCTCACGTTCCTCGACCAGATGTACTCGGCCGCGCTGCGCATGACGCGCAATCCGGCCGACGCCGAGGACCTGGTGCAGGAGACCTACGCGAAGGCGTACGCGTCGTTCCACCAGTTCCGCGAGGGCACGAACCTCAAGGCGTGGCTGTACCGCATCCTCACGAACACCTTCATCAACTCGTACCGCAAGAAGCAGCGCGAGCCCCAGCGCAGTGCCGCCGAGGAGATCGAGGACTGGCAGCTGGCGCGTGCCGAGTCGCACATGTCGACCGGCCTGCGGTCCGCCGAGTCGCAGGCGCTCGACCACCTGCCCGACTCGGACGTGAAGTCGGCGCTCCAGGCGATCCCCGAGGAGTTCCGTATCGCGGTCTATCTCGCCGACGTAGAGGGCTTTGCGTACAAGGAGATCGCGGACATCATGGGGACACCCATCGGGACGGTGATGTCCCGGCTCCACCGGGGCCGTCGCCAGCTGCGCGGCATGCTCGAGGACTACGCCCGCGACCGCGGACTGGTCCCGGCCGGCGCCGGAGAGTCGAACGAAGCGAAAGGCTCGGGCTCATGAGCTGCGGAGAGCCGCACGAGACGGATTGCAGTGAAGTCCTCGACCATCTCTACGAGTTCCTCGATCACGAGATGCCGGACAGCGACTGCACGAAGTTCGAGACGCACTTCGAGGAGTGCTCTCCGTGCCTCGAGAAGTACGGCCTCGAGCAGGCCGTGAAGAAGCTGGTCAAGCGCTGCTGCGGCCAGGACGACGTACCGAGCGACCTGCGGTCGAAGGTCATGGGCCGCATCGACCTGATCCGGTCGGGGCAGGCCGTGCCCGACCAGGACGTGACGGCGTCGGCTCCCAAGCTGCGGGAGGCCTGAGGCCACGGCCGCGAGGCCGAGCGGTGATGAGCGGGACGTGACGGCGCTACGTCACGTCCCGCCGCCGTTGCCCGCCCCCGTCACCCGAATGTGCTAATCCCCCGTCGGGTGGCCCGGGGAATCCTCGCGATGCCGCCCGCGCGCCCTGCCCACCGCTCTATCCTCCGGAACCTGAAGCGGGATCACGGGGAGGGGGGTCGGTATGCGCACGGTTCCGCCGGTGGCCCTCGGCTACGTCCTGTGCGCGGCCGGCGGCGCCCTCGCGTGCCTGGCACCCGCCGCGGGCCCGGCCACGCCGTGGCCCGCCGTCGGGCTCCTCGCCGTCCTCTACACGGGATGCGAGCACGCGGGCCAGTGCCGCGTGATCGGGCGGCGCGTACCCAAGGGCATGGGCACGTTCTTCCCCGTGCTGCTCGCCGGAGCGTTCCTCCTGCCGCCCGCGGCGGCCGCGCTCGTCGCCGTGCCCGGAGCGCTCATGGCGCGCACCGACCGGCGCCCGGCCGGCCTGCGCCGCGTCTGGCGCGCCGCCCAGCTCGCCCTCGCCACCTGGGCCGCCGCCCGCGTCCACGGGGCGCTCGGCGGCACCGCGGCCGTCTCCGCGCCCCACTTCCCGTACGCGCTCGTGCCCGCCGGAGCGGCCGTCCTGGTCTTCTGCGCCGCCCTCGCGCTGCTCGACGGCGGCATCCTCGCCACCGCCGAACGCGTCCCGCTGCGCGCCGCCTGGCGCGGCCTCTTCCCGCGCGCCCTCGGGCCCGTCGCCGTGCACGGCCTCGCGGGCCTCATGATGGCCGTCCTGTGGCGCAGCCCGTACGGCCCCTTCGCCGCGCTCCTCGTGCTGCTGCCGATGTACATCTCCTGCTGGGTGTTCGCCCAGTACCACCGAGAGCGCGCCGCCCACCAGGAGACGATCCGGGCCCTCGTGCAGGCCGTCGACATCAAGGACGGATACACACGCGGCCACAGCGAGCGGGTCGGCCAGGCGTCCATGATGATCGCCCGCGAGCTCGGCATGGCGGACGAGCGCGCCGAGGTCCTGCGGTTCGCCGGGATCCTGCACGACGTCGGCAAACTCGGCGTACCCACCCGCCTGTTGCGCAAGGACGGCCCGCTGACCCCCGAGGAGCGGCGCATCATCGAACTGCACCCCGAGTACGGGCACGAGATGGTGCGCGGGATCGGGTTCCTGGGGGAGGCGCGGGCGGCGATCCTGCATCACCACGAGCGGATGGACGGCAGCGGGTACCCCTACGGGCTCACGGGGCCGCAGATCCCGGAGTTCGCGCGGGTCGTGGCGGTGGCGGACGCGTTCGACGCGATGACATCCACCCGGTCCTACTCGCGGGCCCGGCCCGTCGACGTCGCGCTCGCCGAGCTGTCCCGGTGCGCGGGCGCGCAGTTCGACCCGCAGATGGTCGGCGCGCTGGTGCGGGCGCTCGGGCGGCACGGGTGGCACCCCGCCGTGACCGCGGACGAGGCCGCCGCACAGGTGCCCGGGGCGCGCGTCGCGCGGCGGGCGGCCCCGCGGTGACGTGGACGCGGTCCCCGGGTCCGGGAAGCGGCCGGGCCCGCACCACGGTCGCGGCCGTCCAGGGCCTCGCAGTCGTGCTCACCGCCGTCTCCCTCGGAGCCACCGTGTGGAACGGCGTCGAGGAACCCGGGACGGCGCTCGCCTTCGGCGTGCTCATCGCCGTCGGTGAACTCGCCCGCTGGGGATCACCCGGAGGGGACCGGGAGCCCGCGCCTCTGGGGTCCGCCGGCGCGCTCGCGTACGCGCTGCTCGGGGAGACGGAGGGGCAGGCGACGCATCACGGAGCGTTCCAGGTCGTCGCCGTCTGCGTCGCGGCCGCGCTCGTCGGCTCCGTACCGCACCTCGCGCTCGGACACGGCCCGTCCGCCGACCACATGGCGCGGCGCGCCCTGACCGTCGCCTTCGCCGCCGTCTGCTTCCAACCCCTTTACAACCAGGGCAGGTTCGGCGCCTGGGTCGGTGACGGCGCGGCCTACGCGCTGCTGCTCGTCGGGCTGCTCGTCCTGACCGCGCTGTGCGACGCCGTCCTGGCCGCGGTCATGGCGCACGCCCGTACCGGCTGGCCGTTCGGGCCGCTGCTCAGGGACGAGCTGCGGGCCATGAGCGGCATCGGCTCCGCGGTGTGCGCCACCGGCGCGGTCATCGCCCTCGCCGTGGCCGTCGCCGGACTGTGGGCGCTGCCCGTCTTCTGCCTGCCCCTCCTCCTGACCCAGCTCGCGTTCCGCCGGTACGCCGCCGTGCGGACCACGTACCGGCAGACGATCACCTCGCTGGCCCGCGCCACCGAGATCGCCGGGTACACACCCCAGGGCCACGCCCTGCGCGTGGCGGCGCTCAGCCGCGCCGTGGGCCGTGAGCTGGGACTCTCCGAGTCCGACCTCACCGTCCTGGAGTACGCGGCCCTCATGCACGACATCGGGCAGCTGTCCCTCGTCGACCCGGTGGCCGACGGCGCCACCGCCGCCCTGCCCGCCCAGGAGCAGCGCCGCATCGCGCTGCTCGGCGGGGCCGTCGTGCGTCAGACGGGCGTGGACGCGGAGGTCGCCGTCGTCGTCGAGCGTCAGGCCGACCCCTACCGTGAGCAGCCGCTCACCGCGCGCATCGTCCGCACCGCCAACGCATACGACGAGATGGCCCGGGGAGAAGGCCCCCAGGGCCCCCTCACCGCCCTGGAGCGACTGCGTCTGGCCACGGGGCGCGACTACCAGCCCGATGTGGTGGAATCCCTGGCCAGGGTCGTGTCGAGGGGCGGGGTGACCCTGCCTCCGGCTGGGTAACCCATGGGTAATGAGCGGCTGTCCGGCCGTACGTGGTTGGATGCGAAGAAGAGGATGTCCGGGCGCCCAGGCCCCGGCCGTGCTCCTTGGGGGAAGGCCCCCCGAGGGCACTGTGCCCCGGACCGACAGGCGGGAATGCAGGCGGGAATCGTGAGGATCTTCGGCAAGGGACGGCACCGGCCCTCCGCCTCATGGCGGCAGGCCACCGATCGGGCGTTCACGCTCATCGGCGACGGCCGGTACGAGGACGCCGGGGCCCTGCTCACCCGGGCCGCCGACCTCGAGCCGTGGCTGTCGGAGTCCTGGTTCAACCTCGCGCTGCTGCACAAGTTCCGGCACGACTGGGAGCAGGCGCGGGCCGCGGGTCTGCGTGCGGTGGCCCTCCTGGACCGCGAGAGCGGCGCCCCCGACTGGTGGAACGTCGGTATCGCGGCCACTGCCCTGCAGGACTGGCCGCTCGCGCGGAGGGCCTGGCAGGCGTACGGACTGAAGGTGCCGGGCGGTGCGACCGCCGCCGGTGAGCCGACCGGCATGGATCTGGGCAGTGCCGCCGTGCGGCTCTCGCCGGAGGGCGAGGCCGAGGTGGTGTGGGGGCGCAGGCTCGACCCCGCCCGCATGGAGGTCCTGTCCATCCCGCTGCCGTCCTCCGGGCGCCGCTGGGGCGAGGTCGTGCTGCACGACGGAGTGCCCCACGGGGAGCGGACGACGGCCGCCGGGCACTCGTACCCCGTCTTCGACGAGATCGAGCTGTGGGCCCCCTCGCCCGTCCCGACCTGGGTCGTCCTCCTGGAGGCGGCGACCGAGGACGACCGGGACGCCCTGGAGCAGCTCGCTTCCGACGCCGGTTTCGCCGCTGAGGACTGGTCGTCCTCCGTGCGGCTGCTGTGCCGGATGTGCTCCGAGTCGCGGATGCCGTCCGACGAGGGCGACGGCCGGCACCCGGACCCGCACGACCACAGCGAGCCCGGACATCCCGGGCCGCTCGGTCACCGCACGGACGGCCAGCTGTGGGTTCCCGAGCGCGAGTGCGGTGTCGCGGCTCCCGCGTCGCTCGTGCGGGGTCTGCTCGACGGCTGGGTCGCGGACAGCCCGGACTCCAGGGACTGGCGGGACCTTGAAGAGGTCTGCTGACCGGTCCCCGTAGGCTGTACCCCGGAAAATTTGTCGCAGCAGGTACCGGAAGGCGTACGTCGGACATGGCGCAGCAGGACACCGAGCACGAGCACGCCGGAGTGCTCCCCGTGGACGACGAGGGCTTCGTCCTCGACACCGAGGACAACGCCGCCCGCGAGGAGGCCGCCGTCGCGCGCGGCACGTCGCGGCCGATCACCGTTGTCGGGAACCCCGTCCTGCACAAGGAGTGCAAGGACGTCACCGAGTTCGGCGACGAGCTCGCGCAGCTGGTCGACGACATGTTCGCCAGCCAGCGCACCGCGGAGGGCGTGGGCCTCGCCGCCAACCAGATCGGCGTCGACCTGAAGGTCTTCGTCTACGACTGCCCGGACGACGACGGTGCGCGCCACACCGGCGTGGTCTGCAACCCCGTGCTCCAGGAGCTGCCCGCGGACCAGCGCCGCCTCGACGACTCGAACGAGGGCTGCCTGTCCGTGCCGACGGCGTACGCGCCGCTCGCGCGTCCCGACTACGCGGTGGTGACCGGGCAGGACGAGAAGGGCAACCCGATCAAGGTCCGCGGCACCGGCTACTTCGCGCGCTGCCTCCAGCACGAGACGGACCACCTGTACGGGTACCTGTACATCGACCGCCTCTCCAAGCGCGAGCGCAAGGACGCCCTGAAGCAGATGGCCGAGGGCACCCCGCGCTACGAGGTCGTCCCCAACGACTGAGCGGGAAGGGCCCGTTGGGGCCCGAGCGCACCGAGTGACACACGAGCGGCGTCCGGCCGGATTTCCAACTGACCGGGCGCCGCTCGCGTGTTCGGGGCCCGGGCCACCCCGGCGGTCAGGTGTGCGAACCGGACCGGCCGTGGATGATCCAGAATCAGTCATCTAAGGGGACTTTTCCGGCGCGTGGGGGGAGTGGGGGGAGCAAATCCGTTCCCAGAACGGTCAGTTGTGGTGCTGAATAGAAAGTGCGGGGATACGCAACGGCGCGCGCCCGGCACAGCACAGGGGCGCACGCCATCAGGCGGCTGAGAGGGGTTTGTTCGTGCCTGCTTTCTCACACAGCACTTCACGGACTCGGGTGCAGACACAGACACAGACGCAGACAGCGGTCCCACCGGCGCTGGCACTACCGGTGATCGAGGAGGCGTTTCCTCGCAACCTGCATCCGTATTGGCCAAAGCTCCAGGAGAAGACGCGGTCCTGGCTGCTCCAAAAGCGGCTCATGTCGGCCGACAAGGTGGAGAAATATGCCGATGGCCTTTGCTACACCGACCTCATGGCGGGCTACTACATAGGAGCCCCCGACGACCTCCTCTCCGCGATTTGCGACTACAGCGCGTGGTTCTTCGTCTGGGACGACCGCCACGACCGTGACGTGATCCACGGCCGGGCCGGCGCCTGGCGACGCCTCGCCGTCCAGCTCCACGCGGCACTCGAGGCGCCCCAGCTCCATCTGCACCACAAGGACCCACTGGTGGCCGCGTTCGCAGACAGCATCGTCCGCCTGAACGGCTCCCTCACCCGTTCATGGAACGCCCGGTTCGCCCGCCACTTCCACGTGGTGATCGACGCGTACGACCAGGAATTCCGGAACCGGACCTCGGGAACGGTGCCCACGGTCGAGGAGTACATCGAACTCCGAAGGAACACCTTCGCGCACTGGATATGGCTCGATCTCCTCGAGCCGACCGCGCAGTACGAGCTCCCGAAATGGGTGCTCGAAAGCCCCGCATACCGGCGGGCCGCGCTCGCGTGCCAGGATTTCGCCGCCTGGTACAACGACCTCTGCTCGCTGCCGAAGGAACTCGCGGGCGATGAACTCCACAACCTCGGGATAAGCCTCATCCAGCACGAGGGACTTTCCCTCGAAGTGGCCGTGGAAGAAGTCCGCCGAAGGGTCTGCGAATGCATTACCGAATTCCTGGAGGCCGAGCCCGAAGTTCTGCGAATGGCGGACGAGGCGGCCGACGGGACTTTAGCGGGCGAGAGCCTCGCGGTGGCACTCAGGTCGTGCGTCTCCAATATGCGGAACTGGTTCAGTTCCGTGTACTGGTTCCACCATGAGTCGGGCCGCTATCAGGTGGACAGCTGGGACGACCGCGCCACTCCTCCGTACATCAGCGACCAGGCAGGTGACGAATGAGCGTCGAATCGGCAGAATCCTCGGTTCCGGCCGTCGTGGAGCCCGGTGAGCGGCGCACGCCGCCGTACGCAGGCGGCGGCGCGCCCCTCCTCGGGCACGCCTGGAACCTCGTGCGCGACCCCCTCGCCTTCGTCGCGGGACTGCGCGGCGACGGCGACCTGGTCCGCCTCAGGCTCGGCCCGAAGACGGCGTACGCGGTCTGCGACCCCGACCTCGTGGCCGCGCTCCTCAAGAGCCCCGACTACATGGTCGGCGGCCCCCTGTGGGAGACCCTCGGAGTCCTCCTCGGCAAGGGCGTGGCGACCAGCAACGGCCCCATGCACCGGCGCCAGCGGCGCACCATCCAGCCCGCGTTCCGGACCGACCGCATCGCCGATCACGCGACCGTGATGGAGGAGGAGGCGCGCGCCATGGCGGCGCGCTGGAAGCCCGGCGACACGGTCGACATCGGCGCCGAGGTGTTCCGCACCGCGGTCCGCATCGTCGCCCGCTCCGTCCTGCACGTCGACTCGGTCGACGAGCGCGCCGACCGGCTCAGCTCCTCGCTGCACACGGTCTTCAGCGGCCTGTACCGGCGCATGGTCCTGTCCGTCGGACCCTTCTACCGGCTGCCACTTCCGGCCAATCGCCGTTTCGAGCGGGCGTTGGCCGATTTGCATCGGCTGGTGGACGAGATCATTGCCGAGCGGCGCGCATCCGGCGTCAATCCGGGTGATCTGCTCGCGGCATTGCTCGGCGCCGAGGACGAGAATGGCGAAACGGTCGGCGAGCAGGAGGTGCACGACCAAGTCGTCTCCCTCGTCGTGGCCGGCGCGGAGAATGTCGCGTCGACCCTCACGTGGACGTTCCAGCTCCTCGCGGAACACCCCGAGCAGGAAAGCCGGTTGCACGAGGAGGTTGAATCCGTGACGGATGGCCGCCCCGTCGCATTCGCCGACCTCAAGGGCCTAATCCACACGCGCAATGTCATCACGGAGGCGATGCGCATACGGCCCGCCGTATGGATATTGACGCGGCAGGCCGCCGTCGATACCGAGCTCGGCGGCTATCACATTCCGGCCGGTGCGGACATCGTCTACAGCCCGTATGCGATGCAGCGCGATCCGCGGTCCTTCCGTGACCATCTGGAGTTCGACCCCGACCGCTGGCTTCCGGAGCGCGCCGCGGAAAGCCGGCAGAGCGCGATGATGCCGTTCAGCGTCGGCAACCGGAAGTGCCCCGGCGATCACTTCAGCATGGCCGAACTGGCCATCATCCTGGCCACGGTGGCGCCCCGCTGGCGGCTGGTTCCGGTCGCGGAGACGGACAGCACGGCCCGCATCGGGATCACGCTCCAGCCCAAGCGGGCGCTGCTGCGGGTGGAGGCACGTGCGTAGCCGCGACGCTCACGGATGTGCGGGGGGCCGGTCCGCCGGCTCCCCGCGAGACCGGCCCGATCCACCCGCAGGGCCCTAGGCCGCGGACCGTACGCGGAACGTGCGGCGGAAGGCGTTGGGTGTCGTGCCCAGCGCCTTCATGAACTGATGCCGCATCGCCGCCGCGTTGCCGAACCCGGCCCGCCCGGCGATCGAGTCCACCGTCTCGTCCGTCTGCTCCAGCAACTCCTGTGCCAGCAGCACCCGTTGGCGAAGCAGCCAGCGGTACGGCGTCGTGCCCGTCTCCTGCTGGAAGCGGCGCGCGAAGGTGCGCGGCGACATCAGGGCGCGCGCCGCGAGCTCCTCGACCGTGAGCGCCTCGTCCAGATGCGCCGCCATCCACGCCAGTACGCCCCCCACGGTGTCGCAGGGAGTGACGGGCAGCGGGCGCTCCACGTACTGGGCCTGCCCGCCGTCGCGGTGCGGCGGGACCACCATGCGGCGGGCGATGGCGTTGGCGACCTCGGAGCCGTGCTCCGTGCGGACGATGTGCAGGCAGGCATCGATGCCGGCGGCGGTCCCCGCCGAGGTGATGACCGGCCCTTCGTCGACGTACAGGACGTCGGGGTCGACGCGGGTGCGCGGGAACGCGACGGCGAGCTCGTGCGCGTACCGCCAGTGCACCGCGCACCGGCGGCCGTCGAGCAGTCCGGCCTCGCCGAGCACGAACACCCCCGAGCAGACGCTCAGGACGCGCGCGCCCCGGTCGACGGCCCGGCGGAGCGCGTCGAGCAGCTCGGGAGGGTAGCCCTTGCGGACGCGGCCCGCCGCGGGGACGGCGATGAGGTCGGCCTCGTCGAGCCGCTCCAGGCCGAACGGGGTGGAGATCGTCATGCCCGGCACATGGGTGGCCAGGTCGGGCCCCTCGGCGGACACCGCCGCGAAGTCGTACACGGGCAGCCCGGCATCGCTGCGGTCGAGTCCGAACACCTCGCAGATGACGCCGAGTTCGAAGGGATGCACACCGTCGAGCAGCACTGCGGCCACGTTCTTCAGCATGCCGTCCAGTGTGCCGCAGGCTTGGCAGTAATTCGAGGGTCAGTGACAGTCCTGCCACTGCCGGATGCGTCCGCGGGGGACGAGAGTGGAGGACATGAACACAGCGATGAACTACCTCACCGTCCTCTTCGTCCTCGCCCTCCTGGCCGCCCCGTCCCTGTTCGGGATCGCCCGCGACCGCCGGATCGACCGGCAGCTCCGGCAGGCCGGTCAGGCACGGCGGGACGCCGAACGCCCGTCCCGCCATGCCGAGTTCACAACCGTCGCCTAGAAGTCCTCGTCGAACCCGACCGAGCCCTCGACCGCGACCTGGTACGCCGACGGCCTGCGCTCGAAGAAGTTCGTCAGTTCCTGGACGCCCTGCAGCTCCATGAAGGAGAAAGGGTTCTCCGAGCCGTAGACCGGCGCGAAGCCGAGGCGCTGGAGGCGCTGGTCGGCGACGCACTCCAGGTACTGGCGCATCGAGTCGGTGTTCATGCCGGGAAGGCCGTCACCGCACAGATCGCGGGCGAACTGGAGCTCGGCCTCGACCGCCTCGCGCAGCATTGCGACGACCTGCTCCTGGAGCCGGTCGTCGAACAGGTCCGGCTCCTCCTTGCGGACGGTGTCGACGACCTCGAACGCGAACGACATGTGCATCGTCTCGTCGCGGAACACCCAGTTGGTGCCGGTCGCGAGGCCGTGGAGCAGGCCGCGGCTGCGGAACCAGTACACGTAGGCGAACGCCCCGTAGAAGAACAGGCCCTCGATGCACGCGGCGAAGCAGATCAGGTTGAGGAGGAAGCGGCGGCGGTCCGCCTTCGTCTCCAGGCGGTCCAGTTTCTCGACCGAATCCATCCACTTGAAGCAGAACTCGGCCTTCTCGCGGATGGAGGGGATCTCCTCGACCGCGTCGAACGCGGCCGCACGGTCCTCCGGATCGGGGAGGTAGGTGTCCAGGAGGGTCAGGTAGAACTGGACGTGCACGGCCTCCTCGAACAGCTGGCGCGACAGGTACAGGCGCGCCTCGGGGGAGTTGATGTGCTTGTACAGCGTCAGGACCAGGTTGTTCGAGACGATCGAGTCACCCGTCGCGAAGAACGCGACCAGACGGCCGATCATGTGCTGCTCGCCCGGCGACAGCTTCGCGAGGTCGGCGACGTCCGAGTGGAGGTCGACCTCCTCGACGGTCCAGGTGTTCTTGATCGCGTCCCGGTAGCGCTCGTAGAAGTCCGGGTAGCGCATGGGACGCAGGGTCAGCTCGAAGCCCGGGTCGAGCAGGTTCTTGTTCTCGCTGGTCATCACTGGCAGGCCTCGCAGGACTCGGGGTTTTCGAGGGAGCAGGCGACGGCCTCGGGATCGGCGGCCTGCTGTACGGGAATGGGGGCGGCGGACGCAGCGCGGGCGATCCGCGTCGCCGGGCGCGAGCGCAGGTAGTACGTCGTCTTCAGACCCGACTTCCAGGCGTACGCGTACATCGACGAGAGCTTGCCGATGGTGGGCGTCTCCAGGAACAGGTTCAGCGACTGCGCCTGGTCGAGGAACGGCGTACGGGCCGCCGCCATGTCGATGAGGCCGCGCTGCGGGATCTCCCACGCCGTGCGGTACAGCTCGCGCACCTCGGCCGGGATCCAGCCGAAGCCCTGCACGGAGCCGCTGGACTCGCGCAGCGCCTCGCGGGTCTGCGCGTCCCACACGCCGAGCCGCTTGAGCTCCTGGACCAGATAGGAGTTGACCTGGAGGAACTCGCCGGACAGCGTCTCGCGCTTGAACAAGTTGGAGACCTGCGGCTCGATGCACTCGTAGACGCCCGCGATGGAGGCGATCGTGGCGGTGGGCGCGATGGCGAGGAGCAGGGAGTTGCGCATGCCGGTGGCGGCGATGCGCTCGCGCAGCGCGGCCCAGCGCTCCGGCCAGGTCAGCTCGACGCCGTAGTGGTCGGGGTGCAGCACGCCGCGCGCGGTGCGGGTCTTCTCCCAGGCGGGGAGCGGGCCGTTGCGCTCGGCGAGGTCGGCGGACGCCTCGTACGCGGCGAGCATGATGCGCTCGGCGATCCGCGTGGACAGGGCCTTCGCCTCGGGGGAGTCGAAGGGCAGCTTCAGCTGGAAGAAGACGTCCTGGAGGCCCATCGCGCCGAGGCCCACCGGGCGCCACTTGGCGTTGGAGCGGCCGGCCTGCTCGCTCGGGTAGAAGTTGATGTCGACGACGCGGTCGAGGAACGTGACGGCCGTGCGGACGGTCTCGTCGAGGCGCTCCCAGTCGATCTCCCCGCCGCCGGCTCCCTGCAGCACGAAGGCGCCGAGGTTGACCGAGCCCAGGTTGCAGACCGCGGTCTCGCCGTCGTCCGTGACCTCCAGGATCTCGGTGCACAGGTTCGAGGAGTGGACGACGTTGCCGCGCTCCGCCGTCTGGTTGGCGGTGCGGTTGGCGGCGTCCTTGAAGGTCAGCCAGCCGTTGCCGGTCTGTGCCAGGGTGCGCATCATGCGGCCGTACAGCTCGCGGGCCGGCATCGTCTTCTGCGCGAGACCCGCGGCCTCCGCCGCGCGGTACGCGGTGTCGAACTCCTCGCCCCACAGGTCGACGAGGTCGGGCACGTCGGACGGCGAGAAGAGCGACCACGTGCCGTCGTCGGCGACGCGGCGCATGAACTCGTCGGGGATCCAGTGCGCGAGGTTGAGGTTGTGGGTGCGCCGGGCGTCCTCGCCGGTGTTGTCCCGCAGCTCCAGGAACTCCTCGATGTCGGAGTGCCACGTCTCCAGGTAGACGGCCGCGGCGCCCTTGCGCCGGCCGCCCTGGTTCACGGCGGCGACGGACGCGTCGAGGGTCTTCAGGAACGGCACGATGCCGTTGGAGTGCCCGTTCGTGCCGCGGATCAGCGAACCCCGCGAGCGGATCCGCGAGTACGAGAGTCCGATGCCGCCCGCGTGCTTGGAGAGCCGCGCGACCTGGTGGTAGCGGTCGTAGATGGAGTCCAGCTCGTCGAGGGGCGAGTCGAGGAGGTAGCAGGACGACATCTGCGGGTGACGGGTGCCGGAGTTGAAGAGCGTCGGCGACGACGGCAGATAGTCGAGCCGGCTCATCAGGCGGTACAGGGAGGCGACTTCGTCGAGCGCGCGGACCGAGTCGTCCTCGGCGAGGCCGCACGCGACGCGCAGCATGAAGTGCTGCGGGGTCTCGACGACCTGCCGGGTGATCGGGTGGCGCAGCAGATAGCGGCTGTGCAGGGTGCGCAGTCCGAAGTAGCCGAAGCGGTCGTCGGCGCCCTCGGTGACGGAGGCGGTGACGAGCGCGTCGAGGCGCTCGGCGTGCAGCGTCACGAAGTCGTACGTCCGGTCGGCGATCAGACCCTCGCGGTGGCCCACCGCGACGGACTCGGAGAACGAGGTGACGCCTTGCGACGCGGCCTCGTCGGCGATGCTGATCGTCAGGAGCCTGGCGGCCAGCCGCGAGTACGCAGGGTCGTCGGAGATGAGGCCGGCGGCGGCCTCGGTGGCCAGGGAGCGCAGTTCGGCGGTGACGCCGGATTCCGCCACCGCGGACCTGCCGCGCAGCGCGGCGGCGGCGACCTTGCCCGGGTCGGTGTCCGGGAGGTCGGCGGTCAGTTCGGTCAGGGTGCGCAGCAGCGCGGTTCCCGGGGCGTCGTGCTGCTCGGGGTTCCCTGCCAGCTCTGAGGCCGGTTCGGCGGGCGCGATGGTCACGTGGGGCTCTCCCTCGCTCGGCTCTGGGCCTGACGGGGAGGAGGGCACGGGGGCATGGCGGGGCCCGCGTCACCGGCCCACTCCACGAGACCCGGACGTCGTCATCCCGGGCCGGACGGCTCGGGCAGGCTGTCGACAGGTCCTCGGACTCGCGTATGCGTGCATACGTACACCGTTGCGGGACAGTTCCGGAATTGCACCGGATTCCCCTGCGGCGACAGCGAGCATGAGCATACATCTTGTGTCGGCCTTGGATGACAGCCCCACATCTTGTGTCGACTAGGGTTGCGGCCGAACTGGTGCCCCAGCAGGGGGAGGTACGGGTGCGAGGCCGTGGAGCGGGATGTGCCGCCGTAGTGCTGATGCTGCTCGCCGGGTGCGGGAGCGGCGGGGACGGCGGGTCGGGCCAGCGGGGCGAGGGCGGGAGCAAGCGGTCGTCGGCGTCCGGCGTCGACGGTACGGCGGATCCCGCGAAGGTCTTCACGGGCGCCGAGTTGGGCGCCGCTCTCCTTCCGGCCGAGGCCGTCGGCAAGGGCGCGAAGGCGTTGGAGGTCTACCTGGGACTCTTCGACCAGGGTTCCGGGGGAGGCGACTGGAGCACCTGCGTGGCGGGCCGGGACGCGCACGGGGAACTGTGGCGCATGCGGGGCGCCAGCGCCGAGCGGACGTTCCGCCCGGACCCCGCGGCGGTGGACGAGGACGACCCCTTCGTCCACGAGCGCCTGGTCTCGATGCCGGCCGGGCGGGCCGGACGCTATCTCGAACTGCGCCGCGCGCTCCACGAGGCGTGCGGCCGCGTCACCGTCGACACCGACGCCGCGCCCGTCGAGGAGCACCACGAGGTCCGGCCGCTGCCGGACCTCGGTGACGAGGCGCTCCTGGAGACCACGCGGACCACGGGCGGCGACGAGTACGACGGGAGGCCGCACTACGAGGTCGAACTGCGGGTCGGCGGCGTCCTGGTGATGGTGGGGGCGGGCACGGACATGGACCTGACGCTCTCCTCGGCCGCCGAGGCGGCGCGGCGGGTCGGGAAGGACCTCTACGGAGCTTCGTGAACCCGGGGTACGGCAACGGGCCGCCGGAGGGATCCGGCGGCCCGTTGCCGTACTCGGGGGGAAGTCGGGTCAGTGCCCGCCGGCTCCCGCCGTCGCCTCCGGCAGCTTCTTCAGGACGCCCGGGTCGCCGGCGTCCGCCGTGTAGTCCGCGGCAGACGTCTCGTCGACGCCCTCAGGGGCCTTCAGCGCCTTCAGGACGAAGGTGAGGACCACGGTGACCACCACGTTCATGACGAACGCCGTGAGGCCGATGTAGCCGATCTCGCCGATGCCCGGGATCTCCTTGGCGCTGCCGCCGAAGTGCTTCTGCGTCGGGGACGCGACCCCGTATGCGGCGAGCGTGCCGTAGACCATGCCGACCGCCCAGCCGGCGAGCAGCGCCCAGCGGTGGAACCAGCGCGTGAACAGGCCGCCGACGAGGGACGGCATGGTCTGGAGGATCCAGATGCCGCCCAGGAGCTGGAAGTTGATCGCGACGGTCTTGTCCATGGTGAGGACGAAGGCGAGCGCGCCGACCTTCACGAGCAGCGACACCAGCTTGGAGACCTTGGTCTCCTGCTCGGGCGTCGCGTCCGGCTTGATGAAGTCCTTGTAGATGTTGCGCGTGAACAGGTTCGCCGCGGCGATGGACATGATCGCGGCGGGCACGAGCGCGCCGATGCCGATGGCCGCGAACGCGACGCCCGTGAACCAGTCGGGGAACATGTCCTCGAAGAGCTGCGGGATCGCCAGCTGCCCGTTCTGCACCTTGATCCCGGCCGCGATCGCCATGAAGCCGAGCAGCGCGAGCAGGCCCAGCATCAGGGAGTACAGCGGCAGGATGGTGGTGTTGCGGCGGATCACGTTGCGGCTGCGCGAGGACAGCGTCGCCGTGATCGAGTGCGGGTACATGAAGAGCGCCAGCGCCGAGCCGAGGGCCAGCGTCGCGTACGTCCACTGCCCGGCCGGCGCCGGGGCGAGCGACCCGACCGGCTTGCCCGTCGCCGGATTGGGCGTCGCGAACTTCTCGTTCGCCGCGTGGAAGATGGCGTCGAAGCCGCCCAGCTTGATCGGGATGTAGATGATCGCGACGGCGATGACGAGGTAGATCAGGCCGTCCTTGACGAACGCGATCAGGGCGGGGGCCCGCAGACCCGACGAGTACGTGTACGCGGCGAGCACCGCGAACGCGATGAGCAGCGGCAGGTCCTTGATGAACCAGTTGGTCGAGTCGTCACCGCCGACGCCCATGACGTCCAGGACGGCCTGGATGCCGACGAGTTGGAGCGCGATGTACGGCATCGTGGCGAGGATGCCGGTGACGGCGACGGCGAGGGACAGGCCCTTGGAGCCGAAGCGCCCGCGCACGAAGTCGGAGGTCGTCACATAGCCGTGCTTGTGCGACACCGACCACAGGCGCGGCAGGAAGGTGAAGATCAGCGGGTACACGAGGATCGTGTAGGGCACGGCGAAGAAGCCGGAGGCGCCGGCCGCGTAGATCGCCGCCGGGACCGCCACGAAGGTGTACGCGGTGTAGAGGTCGCCGCCGAGCAGGAACCAGGTGACCCAGGTGCCGAACGACCGTCCGCCCAGGCCCCATTCGTCGAGGCTCTGCTCGTTGTCGGACCTGCGCCAGCGCGCGGCCAGGAAGCCCATGACCGTGACGGCGATGAAGAAGAAGATGAAGACGCCGAGCGCGACGCCGTTGACTCCGCCGTTCATGCCTGCCCACCCGTCTTCCGGGCGCGCTGGTCACGCTGCCACAGCTTGTACGCGATCATCGTCAGCGCCGTGGAGATGAGGACCCACAGCATCTGGTACCAGTAGAAGAACGGAATACCGATGAAGGTCGGGTCGACCTTCGCGTAGGAGCCGACCCAGAGCATCGCCACGAACGGCGCGACGAGACACAGGGCAATGACCACTCGCACCGGTGTGACCACCGGCCGTTTCACTTCAGGCACATCCGACATACGGCGGTCCGTCCCCTCGCTGATCCCGCTTATCCCATGCTTAACGTGGCGGAAATCTAGGCGACGATCTCTTCGTATGGAACCCCCGTCCGGATAACGGACAATGCGTGGCCGACATGCCGTTCATGTGCCGACACATCGGTCGGCACAAGCGGATTCGCGTACGACGCCCGTCAGTCCGTCGGGCGCTTGAGGCGGGCCACGAACTTGTAGCGGTCGCCCCGGTACACCGAGCGCACCCACTCGACGGGCTGCCCCGTGCCGTCCAGGGAGTGCCGCGACAGCATCAGCATGGGCAGGCCCACGTCCGTGCCGAGCAGGCCCGCCTCGCGCGGGGTGGCCAGGGACGTCTCGATGGTCTCCTCGGCCTCGGCCAGGCGCACGCCGTAGACCTCGGCCAGCGCCGTGTACAGGGACGTGTACTTGACCAGGGAGCGGCGCAGCGCGGGGAAGCGCTTGGCCGACAGGTGTGTCGTCTCGATGGCCATCGGCTCGCCGCTCGCGAGGCGGAGCCGCTCGATGCGCAGGACGCGGCCGCCCGCCGTGATGTCGAGGAGCCCGGCGAGGGTGTCGTCGGCGGTCACATAGCCGATGTCCAGGAGCTGCGACGTGGGTTCCAGGCCCTGGGCGCGCATGTCCTCGGTGTACGAGGTCAGTTGCAGCGCCTGCGAGACCTTGGGCTTGGCGACGAACGTCCCCTTGCCCTGGATGCGCTCGAGCCGGCCCTCGACGACCAGTTCCTGAAGGGCCTGGCGCACGGTCGTGCGGGAGGTGTCGAACTCGGCGGCGAGGGTGCGCTCGGGCGGGACCGGGGTGCCCGGGGGCAGCGTCTCGGTCATGTCCAGCAAGTGCCGCTTCAGGCGGTAGTACTTGGGCACGCGCGCGGTGCGGCCCGCTGCGGGTGCCTCCGCCGTCGTGGCGCCGCCCGCATCGGTTCCGCTGCTGCCCGCATGGGTGGCCATGGTCCGCCTTCCCGGCTCCTGTGGTGCTGCCGTCACCGGCTCCTCCGTCTGTCGCGGCTCACATCGTGGCACGGCCCTCCCCGGGGGAGCCGTGCTCCCTCAGGTGTCGGTCCGATAACGGACGTGACAGCCCTTCTTATACACCCTTGACACCCCTAAAGGTCTAGGCCAAGCTCCGGGTACTGGTCTACACCATTAAAGACCAGGTCCCAGTCCCACGTGCAGTACCACGTCGAGTTTGTTGTGTTCGTCGTATCCGTCGTTGTGGGCGGGGGGTTGCTGGCATCCCTGAGGAGGGTGACGTGAAGCGCAGGCTCATTGCGGCTATCGGTGTCGCGGGCATGTTGGTTTCGATCGCGGCTTGTGGCAGTGGTGATGACGGCGGCAAGGACAAGAAGGCCGGCGCCGACGGCTACAAGGGGCAGACGCTCACCGTGTGGGCCATGGACGGCTCGACGCCGGACACCTGGCAGAAGGACGTCACGGCGGCCTTCGAGAAGAAGACCGGCGCGAAGCTGAAGATCGAGATCCAGCAGTGGAACGGCATCCAGCAGAAGCTGACCACCGCCCTGTCCGAGGAGAACCCGCCCGACGTCTTCGAGGTCGGCAACACGCAGACTCCCGCCTACGCCAAGACCGGCGGCCTCGCCGACCTCTCCGACCTCAAGTCCTCGGTCGGCGCCGACTGGGCCGAGTCGATGAACAAGTCCGCGGTCTCGGACGGCAAGCAGTACGCCGCCCCGTGGTTCGTCGTGAACCGCGTCGTCATCTACAACAAGAAGATCTGGGCCGACGCCGGCATCAAGGACACCCCCAAGACGCGCGACGAGTTCTACAAGGACCTCCAGACCATCGGCAAGAAGACGGACGCCGAGCCGATCTACCTGCCCGGTCAGAACTGGTACCACTTCGTCGGCCTGACCATCGGCGAGGGCGCCGAGCTCGTCAAGAAGGACGGCGACAAGTACGTCTCCAACCTCGGTGACCCCAAGGTCGCCGCCGCCATGGAGACGTACAAGAAGTTCCAGGCCCTGTCCAAGGCCCCCAAGGACAAGGACGAGGCCACCCCGCAGCAGGCCGAGGTCTTCGCCAAGGGCAAGACCGGCTCCTTCATCGGCATGGGCTGGGAGTCCGCCCTCGCCATCAAGGCCAACCCGAAGATCGAGAAGGAGATCGGCTACTTCACCGTCCCCGGTGCCACGGCCGACAAGCCCGAGGGTGTCTTCCTCGGCGGCTCCAACCTCGCCGTCGCCGCGGGCAGCAAGAAGCAGGACCTCGCCAAGGAGTTCCTGAAGCTCGCGCTCTCCGACAAGTTCGAGGGTCAGCTCGCCAAGGAAGGCGGCGTGATCCCCAACAAGGAGGCGCTGCAGTCCAACCTGAAGGGCAACGCGGCCGCCGAGGCCGCCGCTCCCGCCGCGGCCGGCGGCGGCACCACCCCGCTGATCCCGGAGTGGGCCCCGGTCGAGAACGCGCCCAACCCGATCAAGACCTACATGACCGCGGTGCTGAAGGGTAAGTCCCCGGCCGCCGCCGCCAAGCAGGTCGAGGCCGAGTTCAACAAGCGCCTCTCGCAGAAGCAGTAAGGCAGCAACAGGCCCCGCCGCGGCGGAGAGAGCGCGTGTCTCTCCGCCCCGGCGGGGTCCACGGTGTCCCGGCAGGCCCAGAAAAGAGATGGCGAGCATGACCGTGCAGACCGAACGGCCGCCCTCCGGTCCGGCGGAGGTCCTGAAAGCGGACGGCGGGGGATCCGGCGGACCGAGAACGCAGGCCCGCGCACGGGCCGGGGCCCTCGCGCCCTATCTGCTGCTGCTTCCGGCGGTCGCGGCCACCGTGCTGCTCCTCGGCTGGCCGCTGCTCAAGGACGCGCTCCTGTCGTTCCAGAACCTCAACATGGGGCAGCTGATCCAGCATGTCACCGAGTGGAACGGCTTCGACAACTACCAAGAAGTACTGACCAGTTCGGACTTCTGGCGGGTCACCGGACGCTCCATCGTCTTCACCCTCGTCAACGCCGTCCTGATCATGGTGATCGGCACGCTCGTCGGCCTGCTCCTCGCCCGGCTCGGCAAGCGCATGCGCGTCCTGCTCCTCGTCGGGCTCGTGCTCGCCTGGGCGATGCCCGTCGTCGCCGCGACCACCGTCTACCAGTGGCTGTTCGCGGAGCGCTTCGGCGTCGTCAACTGGGTCCTCGACAAGCTCGGCTGGCACTCGATGGCCGACTACAGCTGGACCGGCAGCCAGATGTCGACGTTCTTCGTCGTCACCGTGCTGATCGTCTGGATGTCGATCCCGTTCGTCGCGATCAACCTCTACGCCGCGACGACCACCATCCCCAAGGAGCTCTACGAAGCCGCGTCCCTCGACGGCGCCGGCCCCTGGAAGAGCTTCCTCTCGGTCACCCTGCCGTATCTGCGGCCCTTCCTCTACGCGACGACGTTCCTCGAGATCATCTGGGTCTTCAAGGCGTTCGTCCAGGTCTTCACGATCAACGGCGGCGGCCCCGACCGGCTCACCGAGATCCTGCCCGTGTACGCGTACATCGAGGGCGTCGGCAACCAGCACTTCGGCATGGGCGCGGCGATCGCCGTCCTGACGATCCTGATCCTGCTCGTGCTGACCGCCTACTACCTCCGGATCGTGCTCAAGCAAGAGGAGGACGAGCTGTGAAGCGCTCTGCTTCGTCGACGTTCCGCCGCGCCTGGCCCAACGTGACGGCCGTGATCCTGTTCATCGGCTTCGTCTTCCCCGTCTACTGGATGTTCGCGACGGCGCTCAAGCCGACCGGCGACATCATCAGCGAGAACCCCGTCTGGTTCCCGACCGACATCACGTTCGAGCACTTCAGGACGGCGTTCGGCGCCGACAACTTCTGGACGCTGGTGCGCAACTCGGTCACCGTGACCGTGCTCGCCGTCGTCTTCTCGCTGGTCATCGGCCTGGCCGCGGCGTTCGCCCTCGCGCGGATGCGGTTCAAGGGCCGCCGCGGCTTCGTCGTCGGGTTCATGCTGGCCCAGATGGCGCCCTGGGAAGTCATGGTCATCGCGATCTACATGATCGTGCGCGACGCGTCGATGCTGAACAGCCTCGTCCCGCTGACCCTCTTCTACATGGTGATGATCCTGCCCTTCACCCTCCTCACGCTGCGCGGCTTCGTCGCCGCCGTGCCCAGGGAGCTGGAGGAGTCCGCGATGGTCGACGGCTGCACCCGCATGCAGGCCTTCCGCAGGGTGATCCTGCCGCTGCTCGCACCCGGCCTGATGTCGACCTCGATGTTCGGCTTCATCACCGCCTGGAACGAGTTCCCGATGGTCCTCGTCCTCAACAAGTCGCCCGAGGCGCAGACGCTGCCGCTGTGGCTCTCCAGTTTCCAGACCGCCTTCGGCGACGACTGGGGTGCGACCATGGCCGCGTCCTCGCTCTTCGCGATCCCGATCCTGATCCTCTTCGTCTTCCTGCAGCGCAGGGCCGTCAGCGGCCTCACCGACGGCGCCGTGAAGGGATAACACCGCCAGATGACGACACTCACCGAACGCGGCACCGACACCCTCACCCGGGACGCGCTCACCGTCCTCCAGCCCGGCTTCACCGGCACCAGCGCCCCCGACTGGCTGCTGCGCCGGCTCGGCGAAGGCCTCGCCTCCGTGGGCCTGTTCGGCCGGAACATCGCCTCACCCGAGCAACTCGCCGCGCTGACGGCCCAGTTGCGGGCGGAGCGCGACGACGTCCTGGTCGCCATCGACGAGGAGGGCGGTGACGTCACCCGCCTGGAGGTGCGCTCCGGCTCCTCGTTCCCCGGCAACCACGCCCTGGGCGCGGTCGACGACGTGGAGCTCACGCGGTCCGTCGCCGCCGAACTGGGCCGCCGCCTCGCCGCCTGCGGCGTCAACCTCAACTGGGCCCCGTCCGCGGACGTCAACTCCAACCCGGCCAACCCCGTCATCGGCGTACGGTCCTTCGGCGCCGACACCGGCCTCGTCTCCCGCCACACCGCCGCGTACGTCACCGGGCTCCAGTCCGCGGGCGTCGCCGCCTGCACCAAGCACTTCCCGGGCCACGGCGACACCGCCGTCGACTCGCACCACGACATGCCCCGCATCGACGTGGGCCTCGACGTGCTGCACGCGCGTGAGCTCGCGCCGTTCCGCGCGGCGATCGCGGCCGGCACGCGCGCGGTGATGAGCGCCCACATCCTCGTCCCCGCCCTGGACCCGGACCGCCCCGCCACCCTCTCGCGCCGCATCCTGACCGGACTGCTCCGCGAGGAACTGGGTTACGAGGGGCTGATCGTCACCGACGGCATGGAGATGCAGGCCATCTCCGCCACGTACGGCATCGAGCGCGGCAGCGTCCTCGCCATCGCGGCCGGCGCCGACGCCATCTGTGTCGGCGGTGGGCTCGCCGACGACGACACGGTCCTGCGGCTGCGCGACGCTCTCGTCGCCGCGGTGCGCGCGGGTGACCTGCCCGAGGAGCGGCTCGCCGACGCCGCGGCGCGGGTGCGTTCGCTCGCCCGGTGGACCTCGGAGCCGGGCGCGGCCGAGCATGCGGGGGGCGCGCCCGACTCCGGGATCGGACTGGTCGCCGCGCGGCGGGCGGTGACCGTCACGCGCGGTGAGCACGCGGCGCCCGTCACCGAGGCGCCGTACGTCGCCGCCTTCACGCCCGTCGCCAACATCGCGGTCGGCGACGAGACGCCGTGGGGTGTCGCCGCCGAACTGGAGCGGCTGCTGCCCGGCACGGAGACCGGCAGCTTCTCCGGCACGGACGCGGGCGCCGCCGCCCTGGCCGCGGCGGGGGAGCGGCGCATCGTCGCCGTGGTCCGCGACGCCCACCGCCACGCGTGGATGGCTCAGTCGCTGGACACGCTCCTCGCGGCCCGCCCCGACACGGTCGTGGTCGAGATGGGCGTACCGCAGGCGCCGCCGCAGGGCGCCCTGCACGTGGCGACCCACGGCGCGGCCCGGGTGTGCGGTCTGGCCGCCGCCGAGGTGATCGTCGCCGGGTGAGCCGAGCGCCCCTTCAGGGGCGCGGGGCTGAGGCATGGTGCGGCTTCGCCACGTGGGCGCGAGGCGCCACGACGCTCCGCGGACGACGAACGAAAAGGTGCCGGTCACCCCTCACCAGGGGTGACCGGCACCTTCATGCCGTCCCGAACTCGCTCACAGCCCCTGCCAAGCGGGCTTGTTCGCGTACGTGTGCCGGAAGTACTCGGCGAGCTTGAGCTTCGACGCCGCCGCCTCGTCGACGACCACGGTCGCGTGCGGGTGCAACTGGAGCGCCGACGCCGGCACCACCGAGGCCACCGGCCCCTCGACGGTCGCCGCCACGGCGTCCGCCTTGCCCTCACCGGTGGCGAGCAGCACCAGGTGCCGCGCCTCCAGGATGGTGCCGATGCCCTGCGTGATGACGTGGCGCGGCACCTGGTCGAGGTCGCCGTCGAAGAAGCGCGCGTTGTCCGCGATGGTCTGCTGCGTGAGCGTCTTGATCCGCGTACGGGAGGCGATCGACGAGCACGGCTCGTTGAAGCCGATGTGTCCGTCGGTGCCGATGCCGAGCAGCTGGAGGTCCACACCGCCGGCGGTGGCGAGCGCCTTGTCGTACGCCGCGCAGGCCGCCTGCACGTCCTCGGCGCTGCCGTCCGGGCCCATGAAGGAGCCCTCGTTCAGGCCGAGCGGCTCGACGACCTCGCGCAGCACGGTCGCCCGGTAGGACTCGGGGTGTCCGGTCGGCAGTCCCACGTACTCGTCGAGCTGGGCGATACGGGCCTGCGACGCGTCGACCTCGCCGCCGCCGACCTTGGCCGCCAGCGCCTCGTAGATGGGCAGCGGGGTCGAGCCGGTGGCCACGCCGAGCAGGGCGTCGGGCTTGCGGCGCAGCAGCTGGGCCATCGCCTCGGCGATGAGCTCGCCGCCTGCCTTGGCGTCCGGGACGATCACAACTTCCACGCTGGGCCTGCCGATCTGGTCGAGGGTGTGATGCTGCGCATGTGGTATAGACCAATCTAGCAGAGGTGGCCCGGCCGGTCACGGGGCGTACACCCGCCGTCCGACCATGCTCGGCGCTCCCCGTGCCGACGGCACCTCGAAGCAGACGTGTCCGAACCGACTCGGCCGGGCGCGCGCCCGCGTCAGCCGCCAGAGTGGAGGGGAGCGTGCACAGGAGGAGCCCGGCCGGCCCCGCCCGCCGCACCCGAGACCGCCCCTGTGGAGGAGTCCGCATGACCGCCACCCCCTCGGCCCCGAAGAGCGAGCAGCCGGGCCTGATCATGGCCCGCGAGATGGCCGAGCAGCCCGCGGTGCTGCGCCGCCTCCTGGACACCGGCACTCCCCGCATCCACGAGGTGGCCCGGCTGGTCGCGGCGCAGGCACCCCGCTTCGTCCTGCTCACCGCCCGCGGCACCTCCGACAACGCCGCCCTCTACGCGAAGTACCTGCTGGAGATCCAGCTCGGGATGCCCTGCGGCCTCGCCTCCATGTCCACCACGACGGCGTACGGCGCCCGGCCCGACCTGCGCGACGTCCTGGCCGTCACCGTCAGTCAGTCGGGCGGCTCGCCCGACCTCGTCGCCTCCACGAAGGCGGCCCGCGCGGCCGGCGCGATCACCCTCGCGGTGACCAACAACCCGGACTCACCGCTCGCCGCCGTCTCCGAGCACCACATCGACATCATGGCGGGCCCCGAGAAGGCGCTCCCGGCCACGAAGACGTACACCGCGTCGCTGCTCGCGCTCTACCTCTTCGTCGAGGGCCTGCGCGGCGGCGACGGCTCACCCGCCGGCGTGCTGCCCGACCTCGCCCAGCAGCTCCTGGACCGCCAGGACGAGGTGCGCACCCTCGCCTCCCGCTACCGCTTCGCGAACCGCATGGTGATCACCTCGCGCGGCTACGGCTACCCGACCGCCAAGGAGGCCGCCCTCAAACTCATGGAGACCAGCTACATCCCGGCCCTGTCCTACTCGGGCGCCGACCTGCTGCACGGCCCGCTCGCCATGGTCGACAACATCTCGCCGGTCATCGCCGTCGTCACGGACGGCAAGGGCGGCAGCATGCTCCAGCCCGTGCTCGACCGGCTGCGCGGCCGCGGCGCCGACCTCGTCGTCATCGGGCCCCAGGCGCAGGTGGACCGGGCGTCGGCCGGGTTCGTCCTGCCGACCGAGGGCGTCGCGGAGGAGGTCCAGCCGGTCCTGGAGATCATCCCGCTCCAGCTCCTCGCGTACGAGGTCACCATCGCCCGCGGCCAGGACCCGGACGCCCCGAGGGCGCTGGCGAAGGTGACGGAGACGCACTGACTCCCTCTGTCCTCTCCGGCATCCACCCTTCTCTAGCGCCCGCTATAGAATTCGCGGATGGCGACCAAGCAGCGCGGACGGCCCCGCTCCTTCGACCGGGACGCCGCCCTGGAGAAGGCGATGCGCGCCTTCTGGGAACACGGCTACAAGGCGACGACGGTCGCCGGCCTCACCCGGGCCATGGACATCGGCGCTCCCAGCCTCTACGCGGCCTTCGGCGACAAGAAGACGCTGTTCGACGAGGTCGTCAGGTTCTACGGCGCCGCGCACGCCTCGTTCGGGCAGCGCGCCTGCGCCGAGGAACCCACGGCCCGCGCCGCGCTGACCCGCCTGCTCCACGAGGCAGCGGCCGCGTTCACCCGCCCCGGCCTGCCGCGCGGCTGCCTGGTCGTCCACGCGGCGACCAACTGCACCACACCAGGCGTCGAGGACGCCCTGCGCGACCGGCGGCAGGCGGATATCGCCGCATTCGAGACCCGAATCCGGGCCGGTGTCGCGGAAGGGGAGCTTCCACCCGACACGGACGCGGCGGCTCTGGCACGCTATATGGGGGCGGTCCTCCAGGGGATGTCCCAGCAGGCCCGGGACGGCGCGAGCCGGAGCGATCTCGAGTCGCTCGCCGGCCTGGCGATGCAGGCCTGGCCCGCGGCCGCGAAAGCGGATACGAAGAGACAACAACAAACATCGTCCAACGCGTAGACATGACAGAATGGTCTAGTCCACAATGCGATGGTAAAGCCTCCGTCCTCCCCGCACAGGAGGACGGACCGAGGAGCCGGCGCTCTCTGCCCTGACTGCGGCGGGTCCTCACATGGCCGACGGGACCGCACACCCGACGGCTGTTGCAACTCCGGGCTGCGGTGCCGGGAGGGCTGAGGGTCCCTCCCAGGCGCCGCGGCCCGCGGGTGTCTTCGGGGCCGAACCCGCCAGGTACCCTCGGCTCCGTGCCCTCCATGAACGACCTCGTACGCCAGCACACGGCCCTCGGCGACTCCGACCTCGAGTGGCTGCATCTGCTGGTCTCGGAGTGGCAGCTGCTCTCCGACCTCTCCTTCGCCGACCTCGTGCTGTGGGTCCCCACGCTCGACGGCACCCGCTATGTCTCCGTGGCGCAGATGCGGCCCAACACCGGCCCCACCTCGTACCAGGACGACATGGTCGGACATCTCGTCCCGCGCGGCCGCCGCCCCCTCCTGGACGCCGCCCTCGACGAGGGCCGGATCGTCCGCGAGGGAGACCCCGAGTGGCGCGAGGAGGTCCCGGTACGGGTCGAGTCCATCCCCGTACGCAGGGAAGGGCGCGTCCTCGGTGTGATCGCCCGCAACACGAACCTGCTCACGGTCCGTACGCCTTCGCGCCTCGAACTGACGTACCTCCAGTCGGCCTCCGACCTGGCCCAGATGATCGCGGCCGGGTCCTTCCCGTTCCCGGGCCAGCAGGTCGACATGGACGCCTCCCCGCGCGTCGGCGACGGCCTCATCCGCCTCGACGCGGACGGCGTCGTCCAGTACGCGTCGCCGAACGCGCTCTCCGCGTACCACCGGCTCGGCTTCTCCGCCGACCTGGTCGGTCACCACCTCGGCCGGACGACGGCCGAACTCGCCCCGTCGCGCGGCCCGGTGGACGAGGCGCTCGCCAAGGTGGCCAGCGGCTGGGCGCCGCGCGAGTTCGAGATCGAGGGGGAGGAGGGGTCGATCCAGCTGCGCGCGATCCCCCTCAAGCCCAAGGGCACCCGCATCGGTTCCCTCGTCCTCCTGCGCGACGTCACCGAACTGCGCCGCCGTGAGCGGGAGTTGATCACCAAGGACGCGACCATCCGGGAGATCCACCACCGGGTGAAGAACAACCTCCAGACCGTCGCCGCCCTGCTGCGCCTCCAGGCCCGCCGCATCGACTCCGACAGCGGCCGCGAGGCCCTGGAGGAAGCGGTGCGCCGCGTCGGCTCCATCGCCATCGTCCACGAGACGCTCTCCCAGAACCTGGACGAGCGCGTGGAGTTCGACGAGATCGCCGACCGGGTGCTCGCCATGGTCGCGGAGATCTCGCCGGGCGTGGTCACGGGCCGGCGCACCGGCCGCTTCGGCATCCTGGACGCCGAGGTCGCCACCCCGCTGTCGATGGTCCTCACCGAGGTCCTGCAGAACGCCCTGGAACACGGATTCCGTCAGGGCGACACCGGCACGGTCGAGGTCTCCGCGGTGCGCGGCGGCACCACCAAGGACGCCCGCCTCCTGATCACCGTCACCGACGACGGCGTGGGCCTGCCCGAGGGCTTCGACCCGAAGCGCGCCGGCAACCTGGGCCTGCAGATCGTACGCACTTTGGTCGAGGGCGAGTTGAGCGGATCGTTCGACATGGTCCCGGCGCCCGGCCGCGGCACCCGGGTCGTCCTCGACATCCCGGTGACCGCCGACAAGTAGCCGGCCCGGCGCCGGGGGCGCCGCGTCGGCAAACCGACGCAGCCGCAAACGCCAGTGAGCCCCGGACCGTTGGGTCCGGGGCTCACTGTTCGCGTTGCCCGGGTCTACATCCCGGGCGGAGCCTGGGTGGAGCATCGGGGGTACTGCGCGCTGCGGCTCGGGGGCGGGAGTTGCGTACTCGCTGTACGCGCCGCCGGGCTCAGGCTCGTGGGGGGCGTGGGCGTCAGGCGCTGGCCTGGCGAGCACGGTTGCGGGCGGCGCGACGCTTCATTGCGCGGCGCTCGTCCTCGCTGAGGCCACCCCAGACGCCGGAGTCCTGGCCGGACTCGAGCGCCCACTGCAGGCACTGCTCCATGACGGGGCAGCGGCGGCAGACGGCCTTGGCTTCCTCGATCTGCAGCAGCGCAGGACCGGTGTTGCCGATAGGGAAGAAGAGCTCGGGGTCTTCTTCGCGGCAAACGGCGTTGTGACGCCAGTCCATGGCTGCTACCTCTCCTTGGTATTACGTGCGGGTTGCTTGTGAATGTGAACGCTTTCACGAATCCCTCGACAACGGAAGGGACTTCCGTCACATCTGCGACGATGTCCTGTGTGTTGAGGAGGGGGTTCGGGCTCTCTGTGGGGCCGATGTTGCGGGCCGTCCCGAGCGCCATGTAGAGATTCGCAAACCTCGGCGGCGGATACAACCCCTTCAGGAAAGTTTTTTTTGATTCCTCGGTGTCGGCTAGGTCACAGCCGTACTTCCATGGGGTGGATCCTGGCCCAAACGTTCGAGATAAAGGACTTTGGGCTCTTCCACTCACACAATCACACGCAGTGCACGGCGTACGCCTGTGAACGTCACGCTCGTCCGCAGCCCCAGGTGGTCACCGTCCATCTGGAGGGGCAGGGGGACCTTCGAATGCAAGGTGAAGTCGGTCAGGTCGTGCAGGGTCACGGCGTTCTTCCCGTGGGGCCCCCGGTCGGGTGACGAGGTGAGCAGCTGGGTGCCGTAACGGGCCACCGAAGGGGCGGACAATTTCTTGAGTCCGAGCACGTCAAGGCCGGTGTCGAAGGACGCTCGGGGGGATGCGTAGAGCGGCCGGTTCCCCAGATATGACCATGGGGAGGTATTGCAGACTATGGACAGGACCAGATCGGTGACGGGGTCCTCACCCGGCCGGTCCAGTGTGATCGCGCCGTGCCGGCGGTCGTGCTCGCCGAGGAACTGGCGTACGACCTGACGCAAATAGAGCGCGTGTGTCGATCGCTTTCCGCGTTCGCGCTGCTGTTCGACCCGGCCGATGACCCCTCCGTCGAAGCCGAGACCGGCACAGAACGTGAACCACCGGGACGGGGCGGCCTCGTCCGCCGTACCCGGCGTGCCGCCCGCGCGGCCGAGACCCACCGTGCGCTCCCGGCCCTCGCGCAGAGCGTCGAGCAGGGCGCCCGTCGCCTCCACCGCGTCGTTCGGCAGGCCGAGGGCGCGGGCGAAGACATTGGTGGAGCCGCCGGGGACGACGGCGAGGCGGGGGAGGCGGTCCGGGTCGGGGCCGTGGTGCAGCAGGCCGTTCACGACCTCGTTGACCGTGCCGTCGCCGCCGAGGGCCACGATCAGCTCGATGTCCTTGCTCTCCGCGGCCTGCCGGCCGAGGTCTCTGGCGTGCCCGCGGTACTCCGTGGTGATCGCCTCGAGCTTCATCTCGCTCGCGAGCGCGTGGATCAGTACGTCACGCGTACGCGCACTGGTGGTGGTTGCCGCCGGATTGACCACAAGAAGTGCACGCATGCGAAGCAGGGTACCTACCGGGTGGTACTCGGCCCAGACCGAGGTAGGAGTCGGGTAAGAAACCGGCGTCGCCGCGGGCCCCACCCGGGGCGGCCGGGAGGCACGGGCCGAGGGCTACCCTGCTTGGGTGACCTCAGAGCAGAACCCCAGCCCCGAAGACGCCGCGACCACCGACGACGGCCCGCGCCCCGGGCGGCTGACCGCGGCCGCCGCGCTGGCCGGTCTCGAGGGGGCCGCCCTGCTCGTCGGCGGTGTCTCCATGCTCGTCATGGGCCTCGCGGGTCACCCCGACAACCCCGAGCAGGCCGTGACCGGCGGCGTCACGCTCGTCGTCCTCGCGCTGCTGCCGCTGATCGCGGCGCGCGGGCTGCTGAAGCGGCGCAGCTGGAGCCGGGGGCCCGCGATCATCACGCAGATCATGGCGCTGCCGGTCGCCTACACGCTGCTCCAGGCCGACAGTGTGATGATCCCGGGCGGGATCGCGCTCGCCGTCGTCGCCGTGACGGCGCTGGTGCTCCTGGTGAACCCGGCCACGACCCGGGCGCTCGGCATCACGACCCCGGGCGCCACGGGCGACGTACAGGGCCGGGAGTAACCGGCCCGTACGTCTCGGGTCTCACCCCCGGGTCTCACTCCTCGACGAGGAGCTTCTCGCGCAGCTGGGCCAGGGTGCGGGCCAGCAGGCGCGAGACGTGCATCTGGGAGATGCCGACCTCCTGCGCGATCTGCGACTGCGTCATGTTCCCGAAGAAGCGAAGAAGCAGGATCCGCTTCTCACGCGGCGGCAGGTCCTCCAGGAGCGGCTTGAGGGACTCGCGGTACTCGACGCCCTCCAGCGCCTCGTCCTCGGATCCCAGCGTGTCCGCCACCGCAGGCGACTCGTCGTCCGTGTCCGGGACGTCCAGGGACAGCGTGGAGTACGCGTTGGCCGACTCCAGGCCCTCCAGGACCTCCTCCTCCGAGATCGCCAGCTTCTCGGCGAGCTCGTGGACCGTGGGGGAGCGGCCGTGCAGCTGGGACAGCTCGGCCGTCGCCGTCGTCAGCGCGAGACGCAGCTCCTGAAGGCGCCGCGGGACGCGCACCGCCCAGCCCTTGTCGCGGAAGTGCCGCTTGATCTCACCGACCACCGTCGGCGTCGCGTACGTGGAGAACTCCACTCCGCGCTCCGGGTCGAAGCGGTCCACCGACTTGATCAGGCCGATCGTGGCGACCTGGGTCAGGTCGTCGAGCGGCTCGCCACGGTTGCGGAAGCGGCGGGCCAGGTGCTCGACGAGCGGCAGATGCATGCGGACCAGCTGATTGCGCAGGTCCGCGTACTCCGGGCTGCCGTCCTTCAGGGTGCGCAGCTCGATGAACATCAGCCGTGCGCCGCTGCGGTCCCGCGGATCGTGCGTGCGCTGCTGGTCACCGTGTCGCTCGTGCTCGCTCATCCATCCCGCCCGTCGCGCGTCCGGTCCTGCGGAGATCTTCTCCCCGCCGGCCGGCTCTGCCTGCTCCGACGCATCGGCCACCGCCGGCGGACCCGGCCGTTCGAGGTCCGCGGGGTCCTCCGGGTGCGGCCGGGCCTGCTGTTCGGGGATGCCGTCGGCGAGCCGCCGCATCCCGTCCCCGCCGTCGGCCGGGAGGTCCTGTGTGCCGTGCTTCTCGTCCCGCACCGGCCCGTCCCCGTTCGTCACGCCGGCCCGGGACCCGCGCCGCGCTGTTTGTAGAGGCTGATCGAGACGGTGTTGTCGTCGGCGACCGTGGAGTCCACCTTGCCCGCGAGGGCCGACAGCACAGTCCAGGCAAAGGTGTCGCGCTCCGGGGCGCGGCCGTCGGTGGTGGGCGCCGAGACCGTCACCTCCAGCGAGTCGTCGACGAGCCGGAAGACGCAGCTGAGCACCGAGCCGGGCACGGCCTGCTGGAGCAGGATCGCGCACGCCTCGTCGACCGCGATGCGGAGGTCCTCGATCTCGTCGAGGGTGAAGTCCAAACGCGCCGCGAGGCCGGCCGTGGCCGTCCGCAGCACCGACAGGTAGGCACCCGCAGCCGGCAGCCGGACTTCTACGAAGTCCTGATTCCCGGGCTCGCCTGCGATCTGGGACACCCTCACCTCCATGGTGGTACAAGCACTTTCGGGCTCCGGAGGGTACGTCCCCCGGGTGACGCGCTATGTGTTCAGCGGTGACGCTACCGCGCGCCCAAGTCTTCTGTCCCGGGGACCCCCGGCCCGTTGGTGTCACTCATAGTAAGCCTATGAGTACGGACAGTGGCTAGAGGGTGTGCGGTCTCAATTGGAAAGAGCGGGCGCCGGGTTGACGTACCCAGGCCTCGCACGGTCGAACCGCAAACCGGCGCGGTCCTCAGACGAGCAGGTTGTCCACGAAGCACCAGCGCCAGCTCTCGCCGGGCTCGAACGTCCGGATCACCGCGTGGCCCGACTCCTTGAAGTGCTGCGTCGCGTGCTTCAAGGGCGAGGAGTCGCAGCAGCCCACATGCCCGCATTCCAGGCAGAGCCGCAGCTGCACCGGGTGGCTGCCGGCCGCGCGGCACTCCAGGCAGGTGTCGCTCAGGGGCGCGGGTTCGGGCTGAGGCAGCGCGTCGACGTGCGGGCACTCGTTCATGATGGCCAGGTTACGACGGGTGGCGGCGTGGCGGACGGCGGAGGGACGGGTTGATGGACGTATTGCCCCTGGTGGCACTGATCGCGGCGAGCGCGGCGGTCGCGGGGGCCGCGCGCCGGACCCCGGTCCCCGCGCCGCTGCTGCTCGTCGCGGTCGGACTGGTGGCGTCGTACCTGCCCGGAGTGCCGCAGTACACGCTCGACCCGCACATCGTGCTGCCGCTCATCCTGCCTCCGCTGCTGCACACCGCGGCCCTGGAGAGCTCGTACCTCGACCTGCGGGCCAATGTCAGGCCGGTCGCGCTGCTCTCCGTCGGGTACGTGCTGTTCGCGACCGTCGCCGTCGGCTGGCTCGCGTACGAGCTGATCCCCGATCTGCCGCTGACGGCCGCGCTGGTGCTTGGCGCGGTGATCGCCCCGCCGGACGCGGTGGCCGCGACGGCCATCGCGCGCAAGGTGGGGCTGCCCTCGCGGATCACGACGATCCTCCAGGGCGAGTCCCTGGTCAACGACGCCACCGCGATCACCGCCTACAAGGTGGCGCTGGCCGCCGCCATCGGGGAGGGCGCGAGCTGGGCGGGCGGGATCAGGGAGTTCCTGGTGGCGTCGGTCGGCGGCGTCGGCGTCGGCCTCGTCCTGATGGTGCCGCTGCACTGGCTGCGGACGCACCTGAAGGAGGCGATCCTCCAGAACACGCTCTCCCTGCTCATCCCGTTCGTCGCCTACGCGGCCGCCGAGCAGGTCGGCGCCTCCGGAGTGCTCGCCGTGGTCACGGTCGCCCTCTACCTGGGCCACCGCTCCTGGCAGGTCGACTTCGAGACACGGCTCCAGGAGGCCGCCGTGTGGAAGGTGGTCGCCTTCATCCTGGAGTCGGCGGTCTTCGCGCTCATCGGACTCCAGATGCCCGTCGTCCTCAAGGACCTCGGCGAGTACAGCGTCGCAGAGGCCCTCGGGTACGCCGTCGTGGTGTTCGTGCTCGTCGTGGTGATGCGGTTCGTGTGGTCGTATCCGGCGACCTACCTGCCCTGGTGGCTGTCGGCGCGGATCAGGGAGCGGGAGAAGGACAGCGACTGGCGGCGGCCGCTCGTGGTGAGCTGGGCCGGGATGCGCGGTGTCGTGTCGCTCGCGATCGCCTTCTCGATCCCGCTGTTCGCCGACGACGGGAGCCGTTTCCCCGCTCGCAACCTGGTCCTGTTCCTGACGTTCACGACGGTGATCGGAACCCTCGTCGTGCAGGGGCTCTCGCTGCCCTGGCTGATCAGAATCCTGAAGCTGCCGGGACGCGACACGCAGGCCGAGACGCTCGCCGAGGCGCAGGCGCAGAACGCCGCCTCGCAGGCCGCCGAGGAGCGTGTGAACGAGCTGATGCAGGACGAGCGCAACTGTCTGCCCGAGCCGTTGGAGGACCGGCTGCGGACCGTCTTGGAGCGCCGCCGCAACTCCGTGTGGGAGCGGCTCGGCCAGGCCAACCCGGTGACGGGGGAGTCCGCCGACGGCACCTATCGCAGGCTCACGCGGGAGGCCATCGCGGCCGAGCGCGAGGTCTTCGTACGGATGCGGGACGAGCGGCGGATCGACGACGAGATGATGCGCACGCTGCTGCGCAAGCTCGACCTGGAGGAGGCGGCCGCCTACCGGGAGGTGGGCGACTGACCGGTCGCTACGGAGAGGGCGTGCCCGTGACGACGGCCATGAGCCGGGTGCCCGGTGCGAACGCGCCCTCCTCGGTGAGGGTGAGCAGCCCGTACAGGAGCTTGGCCACATAGAGGCGCTCGACGGGCAGGTCGTGACGCTGTTCGAAGTCCTCGGCGAAGGCGAGGAGGGCGGGGGTGGTGCGGCCGTAGCCGCCGCAGTGGAAGCGCTCGTCCAGGGACCAGTCGCCCCGCGGACCGCCGAACGCCGCCTGCTGGAGGGTGCGTATCTCGTCGCCGAGGAAGCCGCCCTTCAGGACGGGTATGCCGAGCGCGCGCTGCCCCTCGCCGAGCCCGGCGGCGAGTCCGGCGAGCGTGCCGCCCGTGCCGCAGGCGACGCCCACCACGCCGGCCGCGCCTCGCAGTTCCTGCCCGAGCTCCGCGCAGCCGCGGACGGCCTCGGCGTTGCTGCCGCCCTCGGGGACGACGTAGGGGGTGTCCTCGCCCGGCGGCGCCACCTCGCGCAGGATGCGCGCGAGCGTGGCCGGATCCCGCTTCTCCCGGTACGTCGTCCGGTCGACGAAGTGCAGGCGCATGCCGTCGTCCGCGCAGCGCGCGAGAGAGGCGTTCAGGGGCTGCCCCGCGAGCTCCTGGCCTCGGACGACGCCGATGGTCCGCAGGCCCAACAGGCGGCCCGCGGCGGCCGTGGCGCGCAGGTGGTTGGAGTAGGCGCCGCCGAACGTGAGCAGCGTGCCGTGGCCCGCGGCGGTCGCCGCCGCCAGGTTCGGGGCCAGCTTGCGCCACTTGTTGCCGGGCAGGTCGGGGTGGATGAGATCGTCGCGCTTGAGCAGGAGCCGCACCCCGTGACGGTGGAACCGGTCGTCGGCGATCGGCTCCACCGGCGAGGGCAGCCGGGGGTGCAGGGGCGGGCGCGCGAGGTGCGTGGTCACCTGCTCATTGTGCAAGCGGGAGGGCGCGGGCCGCGTGGCGGAGGGTGGCTACTTGAGCCGGTCGCGGATGCGTCCCCGCATCGAGGCCATCGTGAAGCCGCGCGGGTCGACCTTGCCCGGCTGCCACTCCAGGTGGCCGATCACCGAGCGCTCCGTCCAGCCGTGGTGGCGGCACACCGCGGCCGCCGCCCGCTCGATGGCCTCCAGCTGCGCGGCGGGCCAGGGGTCCTCGCCGTCGCCGAGGTTCTCGCACTCGAAGCCGTAGAAGTGGCGGTTGCCGTCCGTGTTCGCCTCGTTGTCGTGGGGCAGTGCCTTCTCCGCGACGACCGCCCGCAGCACGTCGTCGTCGCCGAGGCCCGCGTGGTTGGCCCGCCCGTAGCCGACGAGGTGGACGTGGCCGTCCTTCGTGATGACGCCGTGGCACAGCGGCCCCGGCAGGTCCGCGCGTCCCTTCCGGCAGAGGTCGACGGTCTGCCGGGTGCCCGAGGTCACGGTGTGGTGGATCATCACGCCGTTCACCGGGCCCCAGGGTCCCTTGTGGTTGCGGTTGTGGTGTCTCCAGTCGCCGACCTCGACCACCGTCAGGCCTTCACGCCTGAGGGCGTCCAGGAAGCTGCTCGCGGACATGGGTGGGGCCATGGCCGCCTCCTTCGCGGGTGCGACGGAAGCGGGGCGCGTCCGTCTCGTACGCCGCTTGTACCCGAACCGGCCCACCGGAACTACTTGTTCGCATCGCGTGCGAGCCGTTCCGGACATCGCGGGCTGTTCCGGTCAGGGAGGCGTGCAGGCGGGCGGGCCCGCATACCTATGTGCCCGCGTGCGGTCGGGCGGGAGGCGGTGCGGCGGCCTCAGCTCCGCAGGAAGCCGTCCCCGTGTTCCGCGATGTGGTGCTCCAGCGCTCCGAGCGCGGCCTGGGTCGCCTCGGGGGTGCCGGTGCCCTTCCGCTCCGCGTAGCAGGCGGCGCCCAGCTTCTTCAGGAGGTCGCCGCCCGCCCGCTGCGCCTGCACCTCGTCCAGCTTCTGCTTGCCCTGCGTGAGCCCTCGCTGCGCCTGCTCCTTGGCGCGGTCCAGGAAGCCTGTCATCGCTGTCTCCCGTCATCGGTGCCTCGGTGTACCAGTTGAACGGCCGCCGGGATCTTGAAGTTCCGCCGGCAAAAAGTTCCCTACCCGGAAAAACGGGCATCGTGCCCCGTCCACTCTCACCCAACCCCGCTCGTTTGTGTAATGGCGCGGCCACAATGCGTGCTGGAAGTCTTGTCGCCGCAGGTCAGTTCTTGATCGGGAGGCATAGCCCATGTCGGTAGGCGAAGAAGTCCGTACGGAGCAGGCCGGGCAGCAGCAGAGTCTCGGCACATCCGCCGCGCGGAATCTGGCCACCACCACCAAGTCCGCGCCACAGATGCAGGAGATCAGCTCCAGGTGGCTGCTGCGGATGCTGCCCTGGGTGAACGTGCAGGGCGGCACGTACCGGGTGAACCGGCGGCTCAGCTACTCGGTCGGCGACGGACGCGTGACGTTCGTGAAGACCGGAGACCAGGTGCGGGTCATCCCCGCTGAGCTCGGCGAACTGCCGGTGCTGCGGGACTACGGGGACCAGGAGGTGCTCGAGGAGCTCGCGGTGCGGTGCCGGCAGCGGGAGTACGCGCCGGGTGAACTGCTCGTCTCGTTCGGCAGCCCTGCGGACGAGGTGTTCCTGCTCGCCCACGGCAGGGTCGAGAAGATCGGCACCGGCCCCTACGGGGACGACGCCGTCCTCGGAGTCCTGGCCGACGGGGCGTACTTCGGCGAGCAGTCGCTGCTCGACCCGGAGGCCATCTGGGAGTACACGGCGCGCGCCGTGACCGCGTGCACCGTGCTCGCGCTGCCCCGCCAGGACCTGGAGCAGGTCGCGGAGCGTTCCGAGAGCCTCGCCGGGCACCTGGGAGCGCTGCGGTCCATCCCGGAGCAGCGGGCGAACAAGTTCGGCGAGAAGCAGATCGACGTCTCCGCCGGCCACGTCGGCGAGGCGGTGCTCCCGGGCACGTACGTCGACTACGACGCGGCGCCGCGCGAGTACGAGCTGAGCGTCGCGCAGACGGTCCTGCGCATCCACTCGCGCGTGGCGGACCTGTACAACCAGCCGATGAACCAGACGGAGCACCAGCTCCGGCTCACCGTCGAGGCGTTGAAGGAGCGCCAGGAGCACGAGCTCATCAACAACCGGGAGTTCGGCCTGCTCAACAACTGCGAGTACGAGCAGCGGCTCCAGCCGCACGACGGCGTGCCCAGCCCGGACGACATGGACGAGCTGCTCAGCCGCCGCCGGGGCTCGAAGCTGTTCCTCGCCCACCCGCGCGCCATCGCCGCGTTCGGCCGCGAGTGCAACAAGCGGGGGCTCGTCCCGGAGTCCATCGACGTGGGGGGCAACCGCATCCCGACGTGGCGCGGGGTGCCGATCTTCCCGAGCAACAAGATCCCCGTGTCCGACGCGCGCACGACGTCGATCATCTGCATGCGTACCGGCGAGGAGGAGCAGGGCGTCATCGGCCTCCAGCAGGCGGGCATCCCGGACGAGATCGAGCCGAGCCTGTCGGTGCGGTTCATGGGCATCAGCGAGCAGGCGATCATCTCGTACCTGGTGACGACGTACTACTCGGCGGCGGTGCTCGTGCCGGACGCGCTCGGTGTCCTGGAGAACGTCGAGATCGGCAGGTGGCGTTGAAGCTCAAGACGCAGACGAAGCAGGCCATAGCGCCGCAGCAGCAAGGGGGACCGGGCGGACGGGACGCAGAGGTGGCCGTGGACGGCCAGGAAGCGGCGGTGATCCTGGCGCAGGCCAGGGCGCAGGTCGACCCGGAGCTGCGCAGGGCCGTGGAGACCCTGCCCACCGCGCTGCGTCGCATCGCGCGCTACCACTTCGGGTGGGAGCAGGCGGACGGCACCGCGGCCGCGGGGCACGCGGGCAAGGCCATCAGGCCGGCGCTCGTCCTCGCCGCGGTACGGGCGCTGGGGGGCGCTCCGGAGCCCGCGGTGCGGGCGGCGGCGGCCGTGGAACTCGTCCACAACTTCACGCTCCTGCACGACGACGTGATGGACCGTGACACCACGCGCAGGCACCGGCCGACCGCGTGGACCGTCTTCGGGGAAGCCGACGCGATCCTGGCGGGCGACGCGCTCCAGGCGCTCGCGCAGCGGCTGCTCGCCGAGGACCCGCACCCGGCGGCCCGGCCTGCGGCGGCCCGGATCGCGGCCTGTGTGATGGAGCTGTGCGAGGGGCAGGTCGCCGACGTCGCCCTGGAGAGGCGCGAACCCGACCAGGTCACGCTGGACGAGTGCCTCGTCATGGCGGAGGCGAAGACGGGTGCGCTGCTCGGCTGCGCCTGCGCGGTAGGGGGGCTGTACGCGGGGGCCGGAGAGGAGGAGGTCGCGGCCCTCGACGGGTTCGGCAGACAGGCCGGGCTCGCGTTCCAGCTGATCGACGACGTCATAGGGATCTGGGGGGATCCGGCCCGTACGGGCAAGGCGGCGGGCGCCGATCTCGCGGTGCGCAAGAAGTCGCTGCCGGTGGTGGCGGCGCTGGCCTCGGATACGCCCGAAGCCGGTGAACTGGCCGCGCTCTACGGGGTGCTGAGACCGGAGGACGGCCCGCCGAAGGAGGGGGAGCTGGAGGCCATGGCGCTGGTCGTCGAGCGCGCCGGGGGGCGTGACTGGGCGCAGCTGCACGCGGCGGACCGGATGTCCCGGGCGGTGCACCAGCTGTCCAGGGCGGTTCCGGCACCGGAGGCCGCGGACGGACTGCTGTCGTTGGCGGAGTTCGTGACGCGGCGCAGCCACTAGGGGGAATCCACCAGCAGCGGAGGGGAGTTGAACCGACGGCGGGCCCCGCACTCCGGGAGGAGCGCGGGGTCCGTACGCGTGTGCGGAACCGATCGCCTAGGCTGCAGCGGGCCGGCGCGTGGCGGCCGACCGGCGCAGGGACACGGCTCGTTGAGGCGGGCCGCGACGTGAGGGGGCGGGGCCATGGGCGTGGCGATCCGGAGGGCCACGGAGGGCGATCGGGCGGACCTTGTCCGGCTGCTCGACGAGGCGTTCATGGACGACCCGGTGAGCGGCTGGGTCTTCCCCGGCCTGGCGCACCGGCGCCGCAGGCACGCCGGACTCATGGCGGCCTTCATCGACATCTCGCTGAGCGAGGGATACGTCGACATCACCGAGGACGGCGCCGCAGCCGCGCTCTGGCTGTCCGTGCCCGCCCAGCCGCACGGGACGGGCGGCCCGGACGAGGGTGACGACGGCCCCGCGCAGCTGCGCGCCGCCGTGGACCCGGACAACGAACGGGTCGAGGAGATCGGCCGGTTGACCTCCGGGATCCACCCGCGCGACCGCGCGCACGAGTACCTGTGGATGATCGCCGTGGACCCGGCGCGACAGGGTCAGGGCCTCGGCACCGCGCTGATGGAGCCCGTCCTCGACCGCTGCGACCGCGACGGCGTGGCGTCGTACCTGGAGGCGAGCAGCGACCGTAGCCGTGTGCTGTACGAGCGGCTCGGCTTCACGTGCACCGGCAGCGGGATCGCGCTGCCGGACGGGCCGACGATGTGGCCCATGTGGCGCGACCCGCGGACGAGTTGAGCCCCGGCCGTCGGGGTGCGGGCGGCTACTCCTGCGGCACGATCGTGCGGACGATCCGGTCCATGAGCCCTTCGGGGACACTGACGCCGGGCACGGCGCCGTCCAGCATCCCCGGCATCGTCAGGTGTTCCAGGATGAGCCCCAGCGCGGCGAGGTAGAGCACGGTCACCGTCTCCGCGCCGCCGGGGAGCCCGGACTCGGTGTGGAACGAGATCCCGAAGTCCAGGTCGCCGCGGAGCGACTTCATGAGGGACGCCCGCAGTTCGGGCCTGCGACCCGCCTCCAGGCGCATCTCCATCATGGCCAGATAGCCCGTGCGGTCGCGCTGGGCGCGGCCCAGCAGATCGTGCATGAACGCGGCGACCAGCTCGCGGTCCCGCGGCCGCCGAAGGAGTTCCGCCACCACCGCCGGGTCCGGTGCCAGCCGCTCGTGCAGCCATGCGTCGATCTGGTGCAGCAGGTCGTCCCGGCTGGTGAAGTAGTTCGACGACGTGCCCGTGGGGACGGCCGCCGCCGCGTCCACCGCGCGGAAGGTCAGGCCGCGCGCGCCCTCGGCCGCGAGCACCTCCACCGCGGCGTTCACCAGGGCCACCCTGCGTTCCGCGTTCCGTGCCATCCGTGCGCTCCTTCCGACCGGAGATCCGGAAGCCCGCCGAACCGGATTCCCGCATCCCCTTGCAACCACTACAGATGAAGCACTATAACTGTAGTTGTTCGAGCGAGGCCACCGGCGGGCGAGCCCGTGCAGCGACCCACCCGAACACCCCTGTCACCTGCGGAAAGAGACCCACTTGCGAAAGCTCACGTACTTCGTCGCCGTGTCGATCGACGGTTTCATCGGCGGTCCCGACGGAGACGCGAACGCCTTCATGCCCTTCGTGGACGAGGAGTTCCTCGAGTTCCTCACGACCGAGTACCCCGAGACCATCTCGGCGGAGGGCCGGCGGATCCTCGGCCTGGAGCACCTGGCCAACAAGCGGTTCGACACCGTCATCCAGGGCCGGGCCAGCTACCAGGTCGGCCTCGACGCCGGCCTGACCAGCCCGTACGGGCACCTGCGCGAGTACGTCGCGGCGCGTTCGATCGAGAAGTCCCCCGACCCGAACGTGGAGATCGTCGCCGAGGACGTCGTCGGCAAGGTCCGCGAACTGAAGGCGGAGGAAAGCGAGTTCGGCGTCTGGCTGTGCGGCGGCGCGACGCTCGCCGGTGTGCTCGCCGACGAGGTGGACGAGCTGGTGATCAAGACGTACCCGCTGGTGTTCGGCTCGGGCATGCCGATGTTCGGCTCCGGCTTCGCGATCGGCGAGTTCGCCCTGGAGGAGAACCGGACGTTCGGCAACGGCGTGATCGTGCGGACGTACAGCAGGAAGAGGCAGGGGCTCCCCGGCTAGAATTTTTCTCCGGGCGGTGTCGAGAACGCTGCTGCCGCTCCGACGTCTCCAGTGAAGCCGCCCGCGCCCGGCGGGCGGCTTGGCCGAAGGAGCGCACAGCCATGAAGTACCTGATGATGGTGACGGGCACCCAGCTCGACTACGAGGCCATGGCGGGCAAGGCGTCCGAGGGCAATCCGGCCTGGGGCGAGAAGGACATCCAAGCGATGTTCGCCCACATGCAGAAGATCAACGACGACCTCGCCGAGACCGGCGAGATGCTCGCCGGGGAAGGTCTGGCGGAGCCCGCGAAGACCCGGTTCGTCACGCCGGACGCAAAGGGGCGGCCCGTCGTCAGTGACGGCCCCTACGGGGAGACGAAGGAACTGCTCGCCGGTTTCTGGATCCTCGAGTGCGAGAGCCTCGACCGGGTCACCGAGATCGCCGAGCGCGTGGCCGAGTGCCCCGCCCCCGCGGGCGCACCGGCCCGCCCCGTCGTGATCCGCCCCATCCTGGACAGCGGTGGCGACCTTTGCTGACCGCGTCGACCGAGGACCTGCTGCGCCGCCACGCGCCGCAGGTCCTCGGTGCGCTGGTCCGCCGCTACGGGCACTTCGACGCCGCCGAGGACGCCGTGCAGGAGGCGCTGCTCGCCGCCGCACGCCAGTGGCCCGACGCCGGGGTGCCCGACAACCCGCGCGGCTGGCTCATCAAGGTCGCGTCGCGCCGCCTCGTCGACACCCTGCGCAGTGACGACGCGCGGCGCAGGCGCGAGGAGGCGGACGCCGCGCTCACCCCGCGCGACGCGTTCACGGCCCCGCCGCCCGGCGAGAGCCGCGCCCCCTCCGAGGACGACACCCTCACCCTGCTCTACCTGTGCTGCCACCCGGAGCTGACCCCCGCCGCCCAGGTCGCCCTCACCCTGCGCGCCGTCGGCGGCCTCACGACCGCCGAGATCGCCCGCGCCCACCTGGTCCCCGAGCCGACGATGGCCCAGCGCATCAGCCGCGCCAAGCAGCGCGTACGAGGCGTGCGGTTCCGCCTGCCCGAGGACTGGCGCGAGCGGCTGCCCGCCGTGCTCCAGATCCTCTACCTGATCTTCAACGAGGGGTATACGGCCACGTCGGGGCCCCAGTTGCAGCGCGCCGACCTGGCCCGCGAGGCGATCCGGCTGACCCGGGCCGTGCGGGCGCTGCTGCCTGGCGACAGCGAGGTCGAGGGGCTGCTCGCCCTCATGCTGCTGACCGACGCGCGCCGCGCCGCCCGCACCGACGCGGCGGGCGAACTGGTCCGCCTCGACGAACAGGACCGCACCCTGTGGGACCGCGCCGAGATCGACGAAGGAGTCGCCCTGGTCGCCCTCGCCCTCCCGCGCGGACCGGTCGGCCCATATCAACTCCAGGCGGCCATCGCCGCGTTGCACGACGAGGCGGCTGACGCCGAGGACACCGACTGGCCGCAGATCCTCGCCCTCTACGACGTGCTCGTGCGGGTCGTGCCCGAGGGGGAGGCGATGGCCGCGCTCGGCCGGGCCGTCGCCGTCGCCATGGTGCACGGCCCCGAGGCGGGCCTGACGGAGACGGACAAGCTCGCGGACGCCCTCGGCGGGCACCACCGGCTCGCCGCCGTCCGGGGCCACCTCCTGGAGCTGGCCGGGGACCGCGGCGCTGCGCGGGCGGCCTATCAGGAGGCGGCGGCCGGCACGCTCAGCCGCCCGGAGCAGCGCTACCTCCAGCTGCGTGCGGCCCGGCTCGGCTGACGCGGGCCGCGTCGGCCGAGGGACGATACCGGCCCGAGCGATCAGCTCGTAGGTTGGTGCGCATGACCGAACTCCTGCACATCACCGAGCGCTCCCTGTGGGACGCGGCCCGCGCGTCCGGCGCCTACGAGATGTCCACGCGCGGCAGGACCCTCGCCGAGGAGGGCTTCATCCACTGCTCGCTGGAGCACCAGCTGCGGGGGGTCGCCGACTTCCTGTACGGCGGGTACGACGGGCCCGACGAGCTGGTGGTGCTGGTCGTCGACAGCGAGCGGGTGCCCGCGCCGGTCAGGTTCGAGGCGCCGGAGCCGGGTGCCGACGAATTCCCGCACATCTACGGGCCGTTGCCGGTCGAGGCCGTCACCGAGGTGAGGGTCTGGGGCGGCGGGCCGGTCCGCTAAGGTCCCCTCGTTCCGCCCGTCAGTCGGACGGGCGTTCGGATCCAGGGGCGGCTCGCCCCCGGACGGGGACGGGCCGGCGCGAGCCGGCCGAGGGGGTTCGGTGCGCGTACGGCGAGGGGGCGGCCCCGTAGGGGTCGCGGCGGCGGTGGCAATGATCCTGCTGGCGGGGTGCGACGGTGCGCCGCCCGGCGGGCAGCGGACGGCGGACGGAGTCCCGATCGTCCGCGAGGCGAAGGACATGCCCGAACTACCGCTGCACCGCTACCAGTTCACCGCCGAGGACGACGAGGCGTACGGCACGCTCAAGCGCGCCCAGAGGCTCCTCGCCCAGCGGTGCATGCGGGACTTCGGGTTCGCCGACTTCCCGCGTGACCCGAAGAGCCCGAATCCCGGCGCGCTGGCCATCGTGGCCGTGAACCAGGATCCCGCGGGGGAGTTCGATCTGGAGAAGGCGCGGCGCTGGGGATACGGCTGGGACCCGAAGCGGGACGTCGATGTCGAGCCCGCGGGGCGTCGTATGACGGTCGACGAGTCGTACGTCTACTGGGGGCACCGGACGGGCGGGAGGCCGACGATCCTCGGCAGGCGTGTCCCCGAGGAGGGCTGTCTGGGCCGCGCGGACACGCGCCTCTACCGCGGCGTGCGCGACATACGCCGGACATGGGCGTACGTCGCGCGGCGGGAGGTCGTCCTGGAGAAGGCGGCCATGAAGGACAGGCGGATGAGGCAGGTGCTCAAGGCCTGGTCGCAGTGCGTCGTGGACAAGGGGCTCAAGCGGTACGCCACCCCCGACGACGCCTTCCGCGACAAGGCGTGGAAGCGCGGCAACGGTGGCAACACCTCGCATTCGCGGCGCGAGCGGAACACGGCCGTCGCCGACGTCGAGTGCAAGCGCGAGCACAACACGGCCGGGGTGTGGTGGTCCGTGCTGTCGAAGGAGCAGCGGACCGACCTGGCGCGCCACAGGTCCGCGTACGAGTCGGTGCGCCGGGGCCAGGAGGCGGTGCGGGACAACATGCGCGAGGTGCTCGCCACCAAGTAACGGGACTGTAGTTCCCTTAAGGCCCTCCGTGCTGCTACGTTTGGGGTGCCTTAACGGGAACGCAGAACCATTTAAGGAGTGCCCCATGTCGGCGCCCACGCAGACCGCCCCCGCCCCGGCCGTCGCACCATCCCCGCGCATGACGGCCCGCCAGAAGCTCGTCCTCACCCTCCTCCTCGGCGCTCAGTTCATGATCGCCGTGGACTTCTCGATCCTGAACGTCGCGCTGCCCGTCGTCGGCGAGGGGCTCGGCTTCCCGCTCTCCCGTCTCCAGTGGATCGCCACGGCGTTCGCGCTCGCCGCCGCCGGATTCACGCTCCTCTTCGGCCGCGTGGCCGACCTCGTGGGCCGCAAGCGGCTGTTCCTCGCCGGCATGGCGGTCCTCGGCGCCTCCTCGCTCCTCGGCGGCCTCGCCACCTCGCCCGACATCCTGCTCGTGGCACGGGTGTTGCAGGGGCTCGCGACGGCGGCCGTCACCCCGGCAGGGCTCGCCCTCCTGACCACCGCCTTCAAGGAGGGGCCGCTGCGTGAGCGCGCCCTCGGCCTCAACGGCGCCCTGATGTCCGCCGGGTTCACCGCGGGAGCCATCCTCGGCGGGCTCCTCACCGACCTGCTCTCCTGGCGCTGGGCGTTCTTCGTCAACGTCCCCGTCGCCGCGCTCGTCCTCGTCCTCGCCCCGTCCGTCATCACCGACTCACGCCCCGACCGCCGCCCGCGTCTCGACGTACCGGGCGCCGCGACCGTCACCGGCGGACTCCTGCTCCTCGTCTACGGGCTCACGCAGGCCGGCGAGACCGGCTGGGGCGCCCCCGCGACCCTGGCCCCGCTCCTGTCCGGAGCCGCGCTCCTCGTCGCCTTCCGGTTCGTCGAGAAGCGGGCCGCCGCGCCCCTCGTACCGCTCCGCATCCTCAAGCGGCGCACCGTGATCTGGGGCAACGCGGCCGGGCTCATCGCCTTCGTCACCGAGACGTCCCTCGTCTTCCTGCTCACGCTCTACCTCCAGGAAGTCCTCGGCTACTCGCCGCTCGCGACCGGGCTCGCCTTCGGTGTCCTCGGGCTCGGCACCGTGATCGGCGGCACGCTCGGCGGCCGCGCCGTCGGACGCCTCGGCAACCGGACCACGATCGTCGTCGGCGGCGCCGTCCAGGCCGTCGCCACGCTCGCCCTGGTGGCGCTCGGCACGTCGGGGGCCTGGATCTGGCTGCTCCTCGCCGCCACGTTCGTCGGGGGCATCGGCAACATGCTGGTGATCGTCGGCTTCATGGTGACGGCCACCTCCGGGCTGCCCGACGAGGAGCAGGGCCTCGCCACCGGCCTCGCGACCATGACCCAGCAGGTCGGGATCACCCTGGGCATCCCGGTGATGAGCGCGATCGCCACGGCCCGCATGGGCGGGGCGAGCGGTCCGGACGCGGTCCTGTCCGGAGTCTCCACGGCCGTACTCGTCAACTCCCTCCTGGTGGCCGCAGGTTCGGCGCTCGCCGCGCTGTTCCTCGCGCCCCGGCGACCGCGTGACAGGACGGACGCCTGAACCCCCGGCCCTGCATGATGGGGCCATGTCCGACCACACGGAGAACACAGCCGCGGTACCGGCCCTCCCGGTGGCCGTCGACCAGGACGCGCTCCTCGTCCTCGCCGACGGCCACCACGCCCGCGCCGTACGCCCGTTGGGCAGCGGTGAGCACGGCGGTCACCTCGTCAAGACGTACGCCGTCGAGGCGCCGGGGCGCGCGGTGACGGAGCGGGACGTCGCCGCGGTCACGCCGCTCGTCGACGCCCATCTGGCGCTCGGTGCCGTCCGGGGCTCGCTCGGCCTCGCCGTGGTCCTGCTGCACGCCGGGGGAGACGGGGACTACGTCCTCGTCCACACCTGGATCGAGGGTCACATGTCCGACCTGGCGGTCTTCACCGGACCCGCGGGCCACCCGGAACTGCTGCGGCCCGGCCGCACCGGCCTCGCCCCCTGCGTCTGGGAGGCGGCCGTACTCGCCCACGAGCGGACCGCGTTCACCCGCCACGTCCTCGACGGCGAAGGCCCCCTCGCGGACCGCCTCGCGGCCTGGTCCGCGGACGTCACGAAGGAGGACGCCCGGTGACCGACGCACAGGTGAGCGTCCGGCACGCCCGGCCCGGCGACCTGCCCGAAGTGGCCCGACTCGCCGCGGAACACGCCGCGTACGAGAAGGCGGACCCGCCGGCGCCCGGCCTCGCCGACCGTCTGCACACGCTCCTGTTCGCCACCGCCACGCCCCGCCTGCGCTGCCTGGTCGCGGAGCCCGCCGGCGGCCCGCTCGCCGGCTACGCGACCTGCGAGCCCGCGATCTCCACCTGGGACGGGTTCGAGTACCTCCACATGGACTGCCTGTACCTCCGCCCCGGCCACCGCGGACTCGGCCTCGGACCGCTCCTCATGGACGCCGTGGCCGCGGAGGCCCGAGCGCTCGGGATCGGCGAGATCCAGTGGCAGACGCCGGTCTGGAACGACGGGGCGATCCGCTTCTACCGGCGCCTGGGCGCCCGCGAGAAGGACAAGCTCCGCTTCAGCCGGCCGTCCTCCTCAGGCCCCGTCGGCCAGTAGCCCCCGCAGCGAGTCCGCCATCGCCGCCACGAACGCGTCCCGTGTGCCCGCGTCGACCAGGTCCAGGGACAGATACGGATTGAGGTCCTCCAGCTCGACCAGGAGCAGTTCGCCCTCCGGCGTGCGGCACGCGTCCACGCGCTGGATGCCGTGGCCGATGGTGTTCCAGTCGACGAACTTCTGCGCGAACTCCCGGTCGGAGTCGGTGGGTTCGTACGGTTCGAGGACCCACCGCTCGTCCGGCCGGGGCGCGTACAGGGCGTACTGGAGAGTGCGGTCGACGAAGTAGAACGACACCTCGTACCGGAAGCGGATCCGCGGCTGGACGAGGATGCCGTCGAACTCCAGGCCGGGCAGCGCCTCGCGGCCGACGAACTCGAGACCGATGGAGTCGGCGCCGAGCAGCGGCTTGACCACGTACTCGTCCGCCTCGGGCAGCAGCGGGAGATCGGCGGCGCGGGCGACGGTCGGGATGACGGGATACGCGGCCGCGGTCAGGTCGAGCAGATACCCCTTGCCCGCCATGTCGGCCTTCCCGGACAGCGCGTTGTAGACCCGCACCCCGCGCGCGAGCGCCTGCTCGCGGAACGCGTCGTAGGCGGCCTGGTAGTGCAGCACGGGCCCGCTGTTGCGCACGACGACCGCGTCGAAGCCGTCCATCAGCGCGGCGGCGTCCAGCGGATGGCACAGCGCCACGTCGAAGTCCTCGCGAAGCCGCGCCGAGAGGGCGATGTCCTCGTCGCAGTAGCGGCGGCCACGGGCCGGGTAGGCGAGATCGGTGACGTAGAGGATGCGGGGGCGACGCGAGTGGTCCATCCGGGCGACGCTACCCGAGGGGGCCGAAGACGCCGACAGCACCCGGCTCCACGCGGACGCCGGGTGGAGCCGGGTGCTGTCGGACAGGTGACGTGATGGCGTCCGGCCTTCTTCGTCGATGCGGCGCACTTGGTCACGAGCGATACCGTATCGAATGAGTCGATGGCTGGTATTTTGTGTTGATGGCCGCTGACGCTCCTCACCAAGACGCCACCCCGCGTGCGACCGATCGCCCGGGGGACACGTCCCCTTTCGCTCTCGGCCTGCTGCTGCGCCGGGCGCACTGGCGCGCGGCCGCGGTGATGACCGAGGCGCTGAGGCCGCTCGGCATCGAGCTGAGGCATTTCGCCGTGCTGATCGAGCTGGTCAACCATGGGCCCACGGTGCAGCGGGACCTGGCGGCTGCGACGGGCTCGGACAAGGCCGGAATCATGCGGGTCGTGGACGACCTGGAGCGCAAGGGGCTGGCTGTACGCAAGGCCGTTCCGGGGGACCGGCGGGCGCGGGCGGTGGAGATCACGCCTCAGGGGCTCGAACTCTTCGACGCGGCCCACGCGGCGGCGGAACCGCTGGCCGGGCGCCTGGTTCTCGACCTGGGGCCCGGCGAGTCCGCGCAGCTGACGGATCTGCTGACTCGGATCACCTATCCCGAGGGCGGGGACGCGTAAGCACCGAAGCGGTCGGCCCGGGGTCACGGCGCCACCCGTACCGCCGGAGCGCGCGCAGGTGCTGAGGGGGCCGCGCGACGTCCTGGGGTGAGCCGTCACGCGGCGTCTGCGGGCCCGGGGGTTACGCGGCGAGGCGCTCCGCGAGTTCCTTGGCCTTGGCGGTCGCGTCCTCGAAGGCGCGCCGGCGGGAGGCCTCGTAGAGGGGGACCAGTTCGGACATGGCCGGGTTGCGGGGTGCCATGGTGAGCTCCGTGACGATGAAGTCGAGATCCAGGCCGAGGGTGCCCGTGAACACGGCCTCCAGGTAGTTCTGTACGAACTCGTATCCCTCGCGCGGAGTACCCGGAGCGTAGGAGCCGCCGCGGCTGGCGATGACGATGACGGGTGTGCCCTGGGCGGAGGGTGTCTCGCCCGCCGTGCGGCCGAGCAGGAGCACGTTGTCCAGCCATGCCTTGAGGGTCGACGGGATCGCGTAGTTGTACATGGGTGCGCCGATCAGGACGGCGTCCGCCCGTTCCAGCTCCTCGATGAGCTTCACGCGCGCGGCGAACGCGGCGGACTGTTCCGGGGTGCGCCCGGACGGGGCGGTGTAACCGGCGGACCAGGCGTCGGCGGTGATGTGCGGGACGGGGTTCGCGGCGAGGTCGCGGTAGATCACCGTGCCCTGCGGGTGCTGTTCCTCCCAGGTCCTGCGGAAGGCGGCCGTGACCGAACGGGACGAGGACGCCTCGCCGGGAAACACGGACGAGTCGATGTGCAGCAGCGTGGCCATGGACTTTCTCCAATCAATGGTGCCCGAGGCGGGGAACCAGGGGCCGGGGATTCATGCTCGATGATGGTTGCACACGAGATAGTCGCGATTGATACCATCGTGAGTGTAGCGAAGGCGATCCCCTTGAACAGAAGGAGGAGGGTGATCATGGACGCCTATGAGGCGGTCACCACTCGACGGGCGGTGCGCGGATTCACCGGCCGGCCCGTCCCGAGGCAGGCGCTGGAGCGCGTGTTGTCCGCCGCGGCCTGGGCGCCGTCCGGCTCGAACCTCCAGCCGTGGCACGCCTTTGTGGTGACGGGTGCGCCGCTGGTCGAGCTGAAGAAGCGCTGCGGTGAGCGCCTGGCCGCAGGTGACTCCTGGGACGAGCCGGAGTACGAGATGTACCCGCCCGCACTGACGTCCCCCTACCGCGAGCGCCGGTTCGCGTTCGGCGAGCAGCGTTACGGAGCGCTCGGCATCCCGCGGGAGGACACGGAGGCGCGTCAGCGGGCCGCTGCCGCGAACTGGGACTGCTTCGGTGCGCCCGCCGCCCTGTTCTGCTACATCGACCGCGACCTGGGGCGGCCCCAATGGTCCGACGTCGGGATGTATCTGCAGACCGTCATGCTGCTGCTTCGCGCCGAAGGGCTGCACAGCTGCCCGCAGATGGCATGGGCGAAGTTCCACCGGACCGTTGCGGAGGTCGTGTCACCCCCGGACGAGCTCATGCTCTTCTGTGGCATGTCGATCGGATTCGAGGACGTCACGGTGAGTGACGCCCGTGCGAGCCGGGCGCCGCTCGAGGAGACGGTCACGTTCGTCGACGGTCCGTGACGCCGTCCACCTCTTCAACTGGTCGAGGCGCCGTTTCTTGCTGCGTCCACATATGCGTTCATGTGCCACATTGCGCATGTACTCCCACGAAAGGCATGTCATGAAGATCGCAGTCATCGGCGGTACCGGCCTGATCGGTTCGCAGGTCGTCAAGAACCTGAACGCTGCCGGGCACGAGGCGGTACCGCACTCGAAGTCCAGCGGAGTCGACGTCATCAGCGGCCGGGGAGTGGAGGAGGCGGTGGCGGGAGCCGACGTCGTCGTCAACCTGACGAATTCCCCGACCTTCGACGAAGCCTCCCCGGCCTTCTTCCAGGCCTCGATGGACAACCTTCTCGCCGCGGCCCGCAAGGGCGGCGTCGGCCACTTCGTCATCCTGTCGATCGTCGGTGTGGACCAGGTGCCGGAGCTGGACTACTACCGGGCCAAGGTGCTCCAGGAAAAGCTCCTCGTGGACGCGTCGGTTCCCTACTCGATCGTCCGGGCGACGCAGTTCATGGAGTTCATGGATGCCGCTCTGTCGTGGACGGCCGACGGCGACACCGTTCGGTTGCCCGCCACGCCGATCCAGCCGATCGCCGCCAAGGACGTGGCCGAGGAGGTGGCGCAGGTCGCCGCCGGCGCGCCACTGAACGGCATCCGCGACATCGGCGGCCCCGAGATCTTCACCCTGGACGAGCTGGGCCGCATCACCCTGTCCCACAAGGGCGACCACCGCACCGTCGTCACCGACCCCACCGCCGGTATGTTCGGCGCCGTCAAGGGGGACGTCCTCACCGACAAGAACGCTCACCTCGCCCCCACCCGCTACGCCGACTGGCTCTCCTGACCCGCTCGCGGCCCGCCAGGCGCGCAGGCCGCAGGGATCAAGCCCTGGCCTGCCGTGGGTGACGAAAGAACTCGGCACGGCGGCCAGGGGCGGGCCGTTCTTCACGGCGGAGGAGGGCGCGCCCCTCAACGACCGCCGCCGAGCCTCTCAACCACCGTCGCCGGAAGGCGTCTTCGCCCTCATGGCCGGCGGAGTGAGCGTCGAGCAGGCCCGGCTGACCCCCGGTCACGCGTGCGCCGTCATCATGTCGCGGCTCGTACGCCCATCTGTGGCCGGGCGAAAAAAACCGCACCCGGACCGCCATGGACGCCGTTCTCGGCGTCCTGCGCGGACCGGGTGCGGACCAGGAGACACTGCGACCTGAGGAATCGCAGGTCAAAAGGCATGATCGAAGATCAGGCCTTCTTCGTCTCCCAGAAGATCTTGTCGATCTGGGCGATGTAGTCCAGAGCCTTCTGGCCCGTCGCCGGGTCGCTCGACGCCTTGGCGGCCGAGAGGGCCTTCAGGGTGTCGTTGACCAGCTGGCTGAGCTCCGGGTACTTCTCGAAGTGCGGGGGCTTGAAGTAGTCGCTCCACAGCACCGACACGTGGTGCTTGGCGAGCTCGGCGCGCTGCTCCTTGATGATGATGGCGCGCGTCTGGAACTGCGGGTCGTCGTTGGCGGCCATCTTGTCCTGGACGGCCTTGACCGACTCCGCCTCGATGCGGGCCTGGGCCGGGTCGTACACGCCGCACGGCAGGTCGCAGTGCGCGCTGGCCTTCACCTTGGGGGCAAACAGGCGGGAAAGCATGTAGCTGTCCTTCCTCGTGATCGTCTTCTCAGGTGGGACATTACTCCGTGACAGAGGGGTTTTCTCGGGTGCCCCCATGGGCTTAGGACAAAAGTCCAGGGCCAGACCGGGACTGGTGGAGGATGGGACCGCAGGACCGGCGGGCGGAACCGGGGAGGATGTCTGATGCCTGAGACGGCAAAGGAGACGCGGGAGGCCAGGGTGCCGTTCCAAATCATCGAGGTGGACGGGCCGTCCATGGTGCCCACGCTGTATCCGGGCGACTGGATGCTCGTGCAGCACGGCGCCCGGGTGCGCCCGGGCGACGTGGTCATTCTGCGGCACCCCTTCCAGCAGGATCTGCTCGTGGTGAAGCGGATTTCCGCGCGGCGGGACGGGGGTTGGTGGGTGCTCGGCGACAACCCCGACGCCGGTGGCGACAGCGAGGTGTACGGGGCGGTGCCCGACGACCTCGTGCTCGCCAAGGTCCGCGGGCGCCTGCGCCGCCGCAAGCCGTGGGTGGAGGGTGAGCGTCAGCGGTCCGTGGCGGCCGTGGCCTCGTGGGCCTTCTCGGCGCTGCGCCCCGTGCTGTCCGACCGGTCCGCCTCGGCGCGCTTGCGGGCGCGGTAGGCGGCCACGTTGGCGCGGGTCGCGCAGCGGTCCGAGCAGTAGCGCCGGGAGCGGTTCGTCGACGTGTCCAGGTAGGCGTTGCGGCACGGCGACGCCTCGCACAGCCCGAGGCGGTCCACGCCGTACTCCGTGAGGTGGAAGGCGAGGCCCATCGCCGCGATCGCCGCGTATCCCGCTGTCGCGTTCGACGGGTGGTCCGCGAGGTGCATGTGCCACAACGGGCGGTCGTCGTCGTCCCGGTGGTCGTGCCCGGAGATCTGCGGGCTCACCGGGAACTCCAGGAGGAGCGAGTTCAGCAGGTCGACCGCGAGCGTCTCGTCGCCGCCGTCCGCCGCCTCGAACACCGAGCGCAGGCGCGCCCGTACGCCGCGGAAGCGGGTCAGGTCGGCGTCCGTGGCGCGCCGGGCCGCCGACTGGTTCGCGCCGAACAGGTCGCGCACCGCCTCGACCGTGGTCAGGGAGTCCTTGCCACGCCCCGGCTCCTCGCTGTTGACCAGACGCACGGCGTAGTCCGAGTAATAGGCCAGTTCCACTTGTAGTCCTTACCGGGGCGGTCTATCTTCGTCAGTGACGGGAGTAATAGCTGCTCTTGCTTCGAGGGTATTACGTACGGGAGGGTTCTCGATGACGGGATCTACGGAAACCGCCGGAGTCACCGCCGACTGGCGCGCCTGGCAGGACAGCTGGGACCGGCAGCAGGAGTGGTACATGCCCGACCGCGAGGAGCGGCTGCGGGTCATGCTCGACATGGTGGAGGCCTTCGCCGGGCCCACGCCGCGCGTGCTCGACCTCGCGTGCGGTACGGGAAGTATTACGGACCGGCTCCTGAAGAGGTTCCCCGGAGCCACCAGCGTCGGCGTCGACCTCGACCCCGCGCTGCTCGCCATCGCCGAGGGCACCTTCGCGGGCGACGACCGCGTCACCTTCGTGACCGCCGACCTCAAGGACCCGCACTGGGCCGCGCGGCTGCCGCACACCTCGTACGACGCCGTCCTCACCGCCACCGCCCTGCACTGGCTGCACAACGAGCCGCTCGCCACCCTCTACGGACAGATCGCCGGCCTCGTCCGCGACGGCGGTGTCTTCATGAACGCCGACCACATGATCGACGACACCACGCCCCGGATCAACGCCGCCGAACGCGCCCACCGCCACGCGCAGATGGACCGCGCCAAGGCCTCCGGCGCGCTCGACTGGGCCGAGTGGTGGGCCCTCGCCGCCAAGGACCCGGTACTCGCCGGGCCCACCGCGAAGCGCTTCGAGATCTACGGGGAGCACGCCGACGGCGAGACCCCGTCGGCCGACTGGCACGCCCGCACCCTGCGCGCCGCCGGGTTCGCCGAGGCCCGCCCCGTGTGGCGCTCGCCCTCGGACGCACTCGTGCTCGCGGTCAAGTAGCCCCGCGCACAAGGGAGGGGGCGGTACGGACACCAGGTCCGTACCGCCCCCTCTTTCTGCGTACGCGGAGCTACAGCACCTTCGACAGGAAGGACTGCGTGCGCTCGTGCTGCGGGTTCGTCAGGACGTCGCGCGGGTTGCCCGACTCGACGACCACGCCGCCGTCCATGAAGACGAGGCTGTCGCCGACCTCGCGCGCGAAGCCCATCTCGTGCGTCACGACGATCATCGTCATGCCGGACTCGGCGAGGTCACGCATCACGTCGAGGACGTCGCCGACGAGCTCGGGGTCGAGGGCCGAGGTCGGCTCGTCGAAGAGCATCAGCTTCGGGTCCATGGCGAGGGCCCGCGCGATGGCGACGCGCTGCTGCTGGCCGCCGGACAGCTGCGAGGGGTAGTTCCCCGCCTTGTCGGCGAGGCCCACACGCTCCAGGAGCTCGTTGGCCCGCTGCCGCGCCTGTGACCGGGACTGGCGCTTGACCTGGACCGGCGCCTCCATGACGTTCTCCACCGCCGTCAGGTGCGGGAAGAGGTTGAAGCGCTGGAACACCATGCCGATGTCCCGGCGCTTGAGCGCGACCTCGCTGTCCTTCAGCTCGTAGAGCTTGTCGCCCTTCTGCCGGTAGCCGACCAGCTCGCCGTCGACGTAGAGCCGGCCGGCGTTGACCTTCTCCAGGTGGTTGATGCACCGCAGGAACGTCGACTTGCCGGAGCCGGAGGGGCCGATGAGGCAGAAGACCTCGCCCTCCTTGACCTCCAGGTCGATGCCCTTGAGGACCTCGACGTGGCCGAAGGACTTGTGGACGCCCTCGGCCTTCACCATGGCGTTGGTGGTCATCACACGGCTCCCTTCGGCCGGCCGAGCGACAGCAGGTTGGCCCGGATCTTCTGGAACGGCGTCGGAGGAAGCGACCTGCTGGAGCCGCGGGCGTAGTAGCGCTCCAGGTAGTACTGGCCGACGCTCAGGACCGATGTCATCACCAGGTACCAGGCCGCGGCCAGGAAGAACATCTCCACCGGTGCGCCGGAGTTCTGGCCGATGTCCTGGGCGTAGCGGAAGAGTTCGTAGAACTGCACCGCCGACACCAGCGAGGTCGTCTTCAGCATGTTGATGACCTCGTTGCCCGTGGGCGGCACGATCACCCGCATCGCCTGCGGGATCACGATCCGGCGCAGGGTCTTGGAGTGGCTCATGCCGAGGGCGTGCGAGGCCTCCGTCTGGCCCTCGTCGACCGAGAGCAGACCGGCGCGGCAGATCTCGGCCATGTACGCGGCCTCGTTCAGGCCGAGTCCGAGCAGCGCCGTCAGGAACGGCGTCATGAACGAGGACCAGTAGTCCTTGTAGATCGGACCGAGGTTGATGTACTCGAAGACCAGGCCCAGGTTGAACCAGACGAACAGCTGGACCAGGACCGGCGTCCCGCGGAAGAACCAGATGTAGAACCAGGCGATCGACGACGTCACCGGGTTGCGTGACAGGCGCATCACGGCGAGCAGGACACCGCCCGCCACGCCGATGATCATGGAGATCGCCGTCAGCAGCAGGGTCTGGCCGACACCCTTGAGAATGCGGTTGTCGAAGAAGTAGTCGGGGATCGCACCCCAGTTGATCTTGCCCTGGGCGAACGCGTAGACGATCGCGACGAGGACGGCGATCGCGACGACCGCGGCCACATAGCGGCCGTAGTGCCGGACCGGGATGGCCCTGATGGCCTCGGGTCCCGCCTTGGGCGTCGGGACGTCCTCGGGCCCGTCCGTCTTGTCTATGTCAACAGACACGGGTGTTGCCTTTCAAACGGCTGGGTGACGAGAGGGGTGCGGTCACTTGCCGCCGTTGACGGTGGCTTCCTTGACCGCGCCCGCCTCGACGCCCCACTTCGCGATGATCTTCTCGTACTCGCCGTTCTTGATGACGGCGTCGAGCGCCGCCTTCAGGGCGTCCCGCAGCTGGTCGTTGCCCTTGGCGACGGCGATGCCGTACGGGGCGGCCTCGACCTGGTCGCCGACGATCTCGAAGTCCTTGCCGCCGCCCGCGGTCTTCACCGCGTACGCGGCGACCGGGAAGTCGGAGGAGCCGGCGTCCGCGCCGCCCGAGCGCAGTCGGGTCTGGGCCTGCTGGTCGTCGTCGAAGGACTCGATGGCGAGCTTCTTGCCGGCCGGGCACTTCTTCGCCTGCGCCTTGGCCAGGTCGTGCGAGACCGTGCCGCGCTGGACGACGATCTTCTTGCCGCACAGGTCGTCCCAGGTCTTGATGCCCTGGGTCTTGCCCTTCGGCGTGTAGATCGAGACGCCCGCGTCGAAGTAGTCCACGAAGTCGACGCCCTCGCCGACCTTCTTGCCGGTGTCGGAGTCGACACCGTTCTGCCGGTCCTTGGTGTCCGTCATCGCCGACATCGCGATGTCGTAGCGCTTGGAGCGCAGACCGGTGATGAGGGTGTCGAACGTGCCGTTCTGGAACTCGAACTTCACCCCGAGCTGCTTGCCCATGGCGGCCGCGAGGTCGGGGTCGATGCCCGCCGTGTTGCCGGACTTGTCCTTGAACTCGACCGGCGCGTAAGCGATGTCCGAACCGACCTTGATGACGCCCCTGTCGCGGATCTCCTTGGGGAGCTTGTCCGCGAGCGGGGCGCTCTTGGTGGAGTCGGCGGGCGCGCTCTTGTCCTTGGTCTGGTCACCGCAGCCGGACAGCAGCAGAGTGCCTGCGACCGCGATCGCGCCGACCACGGCAATCCGGGACTTCGCGGACTTCGCAGCGGTCGAACGACGGGTGGTGCTTGCGGTCATTTCTGGTTCCTCCGGCAGGGTGAGGGAGTAGCCGATGCAGAGATCCGGCACACATCTTCGAGTGTCGCGACCTCGTGTGATTACGGCATCTTGCCATTCGGACCGGGCCATTCAGGGCCCCTCCTATGTCAAAATCGGATAACGGGTTACCCCCGTACCGCTCCCGAACCCCGACAGGTCGGTACATCGCCCCAACGGGCGAGCGAATATCTGCGGCGACAGCGCCATCAGGCCGGAAGATCTGCGGCCCCGCGGCTCGCGTCTCACCATGTGAGCGACGCCCCATCGGCTTTGAGCTCGACTTGAGGTCCGGCCCCTAATATCCGGATCCTCGGCTATGAGTCATGTCACCGCGCTGTGATCGATCACAAATGGACTCGTCCGAGGTGGCGTCCGTCAGGTAAGAAGGTTCTTTACACCCCTCATCCGGGGCTCAGGGCGCGCGTGCGGCGCGCCCATCGCGTACTGACCCGTACGAGTGCAAGACACCCGACACGTGGGTCATACGCGGTGCCCGCCCGTTCCTCAACCAGGAGCGGACCCACCCTCAACTGATGATTAAGACTTAAGGGGTCATACAAGTGGCAGCGGAGATCGTCAATCCTCGCAGCGACGCCGGTTCCGGCCAGGCCAGTGCGGGCCCGGCGCATACCGGCAACGAAAGCACCGAAGAGCCCTTCGATCCGGCCTTCGCACTGCACCGCGGCGGCAAGATGGCCGTGCAGGCCACCGTGCCGGTGCGCAACAAGGACGACCTGTCCCTGGCGTACACGCCGGGCGTCGCGAAGGTCTGCTCCGCGATCGCGGAGAATCCCGAGCTCGTCCACGACTACACGTGGAAATCGTCCGTCGTGGCCGTCGTCACCGACGGCACCGCGGTGCTCGGCCTCGGGGACATCGGTCCCGAGGCGTCCCTCCCGGTGATGGAGGGCAAAGCGATCCTGTTCAAGCAGTTCGGCGGCGTCGACGCGGTGCCGATCGCGCTCGGCACGACCGACACGGACGAGATCATCGAGACCGTCGTCCGCCTCGCTCCCTCGTTCGGCGGTGTGAACCTCGAGGACATCTCGGCGCCGCGCTGCTTCGAGATCGAGCGCAGGCTCCAGGAGCGGCTCGACATCCCGGTCTTCCACGACGACCAGCACGGCACCGCCGTGGTCACGCTGGCGGCGCTGAAGAACGCGGCCAAGCTCAGCGGGCGCACGCTCGGCGAGCTGCGCGCCGTGATCTCGGGCGCCGGCGCGGCCGGTGTCGCCATCGCCAAGTTCCTCCTCGAGGCGGGGCTCGGCGACGTGGCGGTCGCGGACCGCAAGGGCATCGTCAGCCGGGACCGCGAGGACCTCACGGACGTCAAGCGCGAGCTGGCCGAGATCACCAACAAGGCCAACATCACGGGTTCGCTCGAGACCGCGCTCGCCGGCGCGGACGTCTTCATCGGCGTCTCCGGCGGTACGGTCCCGGAGCCCGCGGTCGCCTCGATGGCGCCCGGCGCCTTCGTCTTCGCGATGGCCAACCCGAACCCCGAGGTTCACCCGGACGTGGCCCACAAGTACGCGGCGGTCGTCGCGACGGGGCGCTCCGACTACCCGAACCAGATCAACAACGTCCTCGCCTTCCCCGGCATCTTCGCCGGTGCGCTCCAGGTGCGGGCGTCGCGGATCACCGAGGGCATGAAGATCGCCGCTGCGGACGCGCTCGCCGACGTGGTCGGTGACGACCTGGACGCCGGGTACGTCATCCCCTCGCCGTTCGACGAGCGGGTCGCTCCCGCGGTGACCGCGGCCGTCGCCGCCGCCGCGCGCGCCGAGGGCGTCGCCCGACGCTGATCACGCCGCAGGCCCCGACCGCGCCCCGTGCGCCACGGATCGACTCCGTGGGGCACGGGGCGCGGCGCGTGTCACAGCCCTACGGTGTTCCGCACGGCACCCGGCGGACCTAGGGTCAAGGTCATGTTCGCTGCCTACGCCGCCCGAATCGACCGTGACCAGCCGCTGAACGGCCTTGAGTTGGGGGATCGCCCGGCCCCCGAGGCCCGCCCCGGCTGGACGACCGTGAACGTCAAAGCCGCCTCCCTCAACCACCACGACCTGTGGTCCCTGCGCGGGGTCGGACTCGGTGAGGACAAGCTCCCGATGATCCTCGGCTGCGACGCCGCCGGGATCGACCAGGACGGCAACGAGGTCGTCCTGCACTCCGTCATCGGCCAGGCCGGTTACGGGGTCGGGCCCCGGGAGGGCCGGTCCATCCTCACCGAGAAGTACCAGGGCACCTTCGCCGAGCAGGTGACCGTGCCCGAGTGGAACGTACTGCCCAAGCCGAAGGAGCTCAGCTTCGAGGAGGCGGCCTGCCTGCCGACCGCGTGGCTGACGGCGTACCGCATGCTGTTCACCAACGCCGGTGTGCGTCCCGGTGACTCCGTGCTCGTGCAGGGCGCCGGCGGCGGGGTCGCCACGGCCGCGATCGTCCTCGGCAAGGCGGCCGGTCTCAAGGTCTTCGCGACCAGCCGTGACGAGGCCAAGCGCAAGCGTGCCCTGGAGCTCGGCGCCGTCGAGGCCGTCGAGTCGGGTGCGCGGCTGCCGCAGCGCGTGGACGCCGTCATCGAGACGGTCGGCGCGGCCACCTGGTCGCACTCCATCAAGTCGCTCCGGCCCGGCGGCACGGTCGTCATCTCCGGTGCCACCAGCGGTGACCGTCCCTCGCACGCCGAGCTGACCCGTGTCTTCTTCCTGGAGCTGAAGATCGTCGGCTCGACGATGGGCTCGAAGGACGAGCTGGAGGACCTGCTGTCGTTCTGTGCGGCCACCGGTGTGCGCCCCGTGATCGACGAGACCCTCCCGCTGGACCGCGCCCGCGAGGGCTTCGAGCGGATGGAGGCCGGCGGCCAGTTCGGCAAGATCGTGCTGACGGTCTGACGGTCTGACCTTGCTGGATCCTGTCTGACCTTGCGGATCCGTGAGGGTCGAGGGGCGGCGCGCCCCTCGACCCGTCCCGTCCCCGGACGTCGCGCGGGTCAGCCCTTGGGTGTCCGCAAGGACGCCCCGATGTGTGCCGCCGCCTCCGACAACCGGCGCCGGGCCTCACGGAGTTGGTCCTCCGTCACCCCGCGGTCCCTGGCCGTGTCGCGGATGTCGTCGCGGAAGCGGTCGAGGAGGCGGTCCAGATCACGGGCCGGGTCGCCGGTCGAGTCCTCGTGGCTCCACGACGGCAGATACTCCGCGGGGATGTCGCCATGGGTGACCCGCACCTCGGGCCCGGCGCCGTCCGAACGGGCCGCGCCGCCCGGCTCCTTGCCGAAGTACTTGCCGAAGTCACCGAACTCCTTGGCCAGTTCGGTCAGGCCCTCCCGGACCCCCGTGGGCCAGTCGCCCTGCGCGAAGTGGTCCTGGACCTGGTCCTGCACCCGCTTCGCCAGCCGCTGGACCTGCTCCTGCGCCTGCTCGCGCGCCTGCTCCTGCGCCTCCTTGGCCTGCCTGCGGGCCCGCTGGGCCTCCTCGCGGGCCCGGCGGCTCTCGTCCTTCGCGCGCCGCGCCTGCTCCTTCCACTCCTGCCGGGCGCGGCGCAGCTCCTCCTTGGCCGCGCGCCACGCCTCCTTGTCCCCGAAGTCCTGGAAGTCGCCGAACGGGCCCGGCCGCTCGCTCTTGCGCGTGGTCGTCCCCGAACCGTTCCGCGCCTCCGAGGCGGCCGCGCGCATCTCGCGGCGCAGATCGCCCGCCGCGCCCCGCACGTCGTCCCGGATCTCGGCGGCGAGCTCCGCCACGGACTCGCGGATCTCCAGCTCCAGGTCGGCCAGTTCACCGCTGCGGTCGGCCAGCTCGGCGCGGCCCGCGTCGGTGATCGAGTAGACCTTTCTGCCGCCCTCCGTGGTGTGAGTGACCAGCCCTTCGGCCTCCAGCTTCGCCAGGCGCGGGTACACCGTGCCGGCCGAGGGCGCGTACAGGCCCTGGAAGCGCTCCTCCAGGAGCCGGATCACCTCGTACCCGTGGCGCGGGGCCTCGTCGAGCAGCTTCAGGAGGTAGAGGCGCAGTCGGCCGTGGGCGAAGACGGGGGCCATGTCAGAGCACCTTCTTGTCGGCCGGGCCGCCGGTGGCGGCGTCAGGGGCGGAGGGGGAGTCGGCGGGGGAGTGCTCGACGGGGGCGCCCGTGGCGGGAGCATGGGCGTCGTCCTCCGCCGGAGGCCGCCGCAGGAGCGCGATCGATCCGGAGACCGTCGTCGCCTTCAGCTTTCCGCGGCCCGTGCCGAGCCTGCCCGTGATGCTCTTGGCACCCCAGTGGCCGCCGACCCGCAGATCCTCGAAGGCGTTCGACACGGATCCGCTCGCCGTGTTCGCCTCGACCTCCGCGTCCGCGGGGTGCGGGAGACGGATCGCGATCTCGCCCGAGACGCTCGTCAGGTTCACATCCGTCGCCCGGGCGGCCGGGTCGAGGTCCACGATCATCGAGCCGCTCACCGAGTCGGCCCGCACGGAGGGGCCCGCGCCCTCGACGACGGTCAGGTCCCCGGAGACGGAGTTGAAGCGCAGGTCCCCTGTCACCGCCTGGGCCTCGACATTCCCGGAGACGGTGTCCGTGCGCACATCGCCCGCGACGCCGACCAGCGTCGTGTCGCCGGTGACGCCCTTGACTTCCGTACGCCCCTGCATCCCGGACACGACCGCGCCGGCTCCGACGACGCCCACCTCGACTCCCGTACCGGCCGGGACCGCCAGGGACACGACCGCGCTGCGGCGCCAGCCCTTGGGGTCGAGCCACTTCAGGAAGCCCTTCCAGGGCAGATCGTCGTACGCGACGGTCAGCACGCCGTCCGCCAGGGTCACCTGGAGCGGCGGGCCCTCGATCTCGGACACCTCGAGGCGGGTGGAACCTTCGTCGGTGCCCACGACGTTCACCGTTCCGTTGACGATGCGTACGTGGAGCGTCGTCACGGGCTCGTCGAAGGCGAGCTTGTGGGGCTCTGCCACGGACCACTCGGGCATGGTGCGACCTCCTCGGCGGGACGGATCGGGAGCGGACGCCTTGTATCGCACCCTTGCAAGACACGATATATCGCGGATACGGAAAGTCAAGACAGTCGCGACTGGATTCCGCCGTACGGGCCACCCTGTACAGGGGTATTCATGGGCCAAACCGCACGAACTGACCTAGCGTTGGATTCATGCCGTCCGACGCCACCGCCGACTCCGCCGGCACCCCCGCCCCGCAGGCCAGGGCCGCGGGAGCGCTGCTGCTGTGCCGCGCCGACCCCGCCACCGCCGGTCCCGCCGCCCAGCTCCTGCGCGAGCGCATGCTCCTCGCCCCGGCGGGACCCGAGTGGAGCGTCCTGGTCCCCGAGGGCAAGCCCTGGCTGCACGACGGCGAACGGATCGACAGCGTCCTCGCGGGCTGGGCCGCGGCCCTCGCCGTCAGCGTCCCCTGGCCGGTGCTCGCCCTGTGGTGGGACGCCGAACACAGCGGCTACACCCTCGCGTCGGGGTTCCGCCGCCCCGTCGGCTACGTATGGCTGGCGAACGGCACACCTGTCGGCGAGGACGAGGCGATGCGCACGTTCGCCGGGCGCCTCGGCCTCGACCCGGTCCTGGACATGCAGTCCCTGGAGGAACTCACCCGGTCCGACAGCGGGGCGGACTCCCGCGCCCGTCTGCTCGGCCTGCTCGCGGTCCTCACGCGCGCGGGGCTGATTCTCCCGGCCGGCCTGACCCCCGGGGAGCCCGCCGACCGGCTGCGCGAGGTCGCGCGCGTGCAGCCCGGCGCCGAACACATCGAGTGGTCCGGCTGGCGCGACGCCGTCCGCGCGGAACTCGACGTCGTGGAACGCAGCGCCATAGGGCCCTGGCTGCGCGGTCCCAAGGCGCGCACGGCGGCGGCGGTCCAGCTCGCCGTGGGCATCCCGCTCACCGTGTGGGGCCTGCGCCGGCGCGGCACCGGCTGGGCGCTCGCGGGCGCGCTCCTGGTCGTACACGGCGCGCTCGGCCTCGCCTACGACCGGCTGCGCGCCTGGGACTGAGGCCTGCTCCCGGGACGGGACCCGCTACTCGTCCTACTCGTCGTCATCCTCGTCGTCGAGCCGTGCCAGCCATGTCGCCAGCCGCTCGACCGGCACCTCGAAGTCCGGGTTCAGATCGACGAACGTACGCAGCTGCTCGGCGAGCCACTCGAAGGTGACCTCCTCCTCGCCGCGCCGCTTCTCCAGTTCCTCGATGCCGCGGTCGGTGAAGTACATGGTCCAGTCGCTCCTGGGGTGATACGGACGTGGGGCCCGGAACAACGTTCCGGGCCCCACAATCGTACGTACGAGGTCAGGCTGCTCAGGCCTCGAAGACCTCGCGCACCAGCTGCTCCTGCTCCGCCTGGTGACGCTTCGCCGAGCCGACCGCCGGCGACGAGCTGTGCGGCCGCGAGATGCGGCGCAGGCGCTCACCGTGCGGGACGTCGGCGCCGACCGCCAGGTCCAGGTGGTCGATCAGGTTGAGGGCGATGAAGGGCCATGCGCCCTGGTTCGCCGGCTCCTCCTGCGCCCACAGGTACTTCTCCGCGTTCGGGTACTTGGAGATCTCCGCCTGGAGCTCGGCACCCGGCAGCGGGTACAGGCGCTCGATGCGGATGATCGCCGTGTCCGTCACGCCGCGCTTCTGGCGCTCGTTCTCAAGGTCGTAGTAGACCTTGCCCGCGCAGAAGACGACCTTGCGGACCGCGGCCGGGTCCACCGAGCTGTCGCCGATGACGGGACGGAAGCCGCCCGTCGTGAACTCCTCCGCCTTCGACGCGGCGGCCTTGAGGCGCAGCATCGACTTCGGCGTGAAGACCACCAGCGGCTTGTGGTGCGGGTTGTGCACCTGCCACCGCAGGAGGTGGAAGTAGTTCGACGGGAGCGTCGGCATGGCGACCGTCATGTTGTTCTGCGCGCACAGCTGGAGGAAGCGCTCCGGGCGGGCGGACGAGTGGTCCGGGCCCTGGCCCTCGTAGCCGTGCGGCAGGAGCAGCGTGACGCCGGAGGTCTGGCCCCACTTCTGCTCGGCGGCCGAGATGTACTCGTCCACCACCGTCTGCGCGCCGTTGACGAAGTCGCCGAACTGCGCCTCCCACATCACGAGCGACTCGGGACGGGCCAGCGAGTAGCCGTACTCGAAGCCCATGACCGCGTACTCGGAGAGCAGGGAGTCGTAGACGTTGTAACGCGCCTGGTCGTCCGAGAGGTACAGCAGCGGGGTGAAGTCCTCGCCCGTCTCACGGTCGATCAGGACCGCGTGACGCTGGCCGAACGTGCCGCGGCGCGAGTCCTGGCCCGAGAGGCGCACCGGGGTGCCCTCGAGGAGCAGGGAGCCGATGGCGAGCGTCTCGCCCATGCCCCAGTCGATCGTGCCGTCCTCGATCATCGCCGCGCGGCGCTGCAGCTGCGGCAGCAGACGCGGGTGGACGGTGACGCGGTCGGGGATGTTGACCTGCGACTCGGCGATCCGCTTCACGGTCTCCTGGGAGATCGCGGTGCTGACGGCGACCGGGAACTCGGCCTGCGGGTCGGCCGAGGGGGCCGACACCGGGTGCGCCGTGGCCTCGCGGACCTCGGCGAACACCTTCTCCAGCTGGCCCTGGAAGTCCTGCAGCGCCTGCTCGGCCTCTTCGAGCGTGATGTCGCCACGGCCGATGAGGGACTCGGTGTAGAGCTTGCGCACCGAGCGCTTCTTGTCGATCAGGTCGTACATCAGCGGCTGCGTGAACGCCGGGTTGTCCGACTCGTTGTGCCCGCGGCGGCGGTAGCAGATCAGGTCGATGACGACGTCCTTGTTGAACGCCTGGCGGAACTCGAAGGCCAGTCGGGCAACGCGGACGACGGCCTCGGGGTCGTCGCCGTTCACGTGGAAGATCGGCGCCTCGATCATGCGGGCCACGTCCGTGGCGTACATGGAGGAGCGCGACGACTCCGGGGCGGCGGTGAAGCCGACCTGGTTGTTGATGACGATGTGGACCGTGCCGCCCGTGCGGTAGCCGCGCAGCTGCGACATGTTGAGCGTCTCGGCGACCACACCCTGGCCCGCGAAGGCCGCGTCACCGTGCAGGGCGACCGGCAGGACCGTGAAGTCCGTGCCGCCCTTGTTGATGATGTCCTGCTTGGCGCGGACGATGCCCTCGATGACCGGGTCGACCGTCTCCAGGTGGGACGGGTTCGCGGCCAGCGAGACCTTGATCTGCTCGCCGTCCAGGCCGGTGAAGGTGCCCTGGGCGCCCAGGTGGTACTTCACGTCGCCGGAGCCGTGCATCGACTTCGGGTCGAGGTTGCCCTCGAACTCGCGGAAGATCTGCGCGTACGACTTGCCGACGATGTTCGCCAGGACGTTCAGACGGCCGCGGTGGGCCATGCCGATGACGACCTCGTCCAGGCGCGACTCGGCGGCGGAGTCGATGACCGCGTCGAGCAGCGGGATGACGGACTCGCCGCCCTCCAGGGAGAAGCGCTTCTGGCCGACGTACTTCGTCTGCAGGAACGTCTCGAACGCCTCGGCCGCGTTCAGCCGGCGCAGGATGCGCAGCTGCTCCTCGCGCTCCGGCTTGGTGTGCGGGCGCTCGACGCGGTCCTGGAGCCACTTGCGCTGCTTCGGGTCCTGGATGTGCATGTACTCGATGCCGGTGGTGCGGCAGTACGAGTCACGCAGGACACCGAGGATGTCGCGCAGCTTCATCATCGACTTGCCGGCGAAGCCGCCGACCGCGAACTCGCGCTCCAGGTCCCACAGGGTGAGGCCGTGCTCGGCGATGTCCAGGTCGGGGTGCTTGCGCTGGCGGTACTCCAGCGGGTCGGTGTCGGCCATGACGTGGCCGCGGACCCGGAAGGAGTGGATCAGCTCGAAGACGCGGGCGGCCTTCGTGACGTCGTCGTCGTGCGAGGCGTCGATGTCCTTGAACCAGCGGACCGGCTCGTAGGGGATGCGCAGCGCCTTGAAGATCTCGTCGTAGAACTCGCCCTCGCCGAGGAGGAGGTTCGCGACGATCCGCAGGAACTCGCCGGAGGCGGCGCCCTGGATGACCCGGTGGTCGTAGGTCGACGTGAGCGTCATGACCTTCGAGATGCCGAGCTTGTTCAGGGTGTCCTGGGACGTGCCCTGGAACTCCGCGGGGTAGTCCATCGAGCCGACGCCCATGATGACCGACTGTCCGGGCATCAGGCGCGGCACGGAGTGGACGGTGCCGAGGCCGCCGGGGTTGGTCAGCGAGACCGTGACACCGGTGAAGTCGTCCATGCCGAGCTTGCCGTCGCGGGCGCGGCGGACGATGTCCTCGTAGGCCTGCCAGAACTCGAAGAAGTTCAGCGTCTCGGCCTTCTTGATGCCCGCGACGACCAGCTGGCGGTCGCCGTTGGGCTTCACCAGGTCGATGGCGAGGCCGAAGTTCACGTGCTCCGGCTTGACCAGCGTCGGCTTGCCGTCCTTCTCCGCGAAGGAGTAGTTCATCGACGGCATGGCCTTGATGGCCTGCACCATCGCGTAGCCGATGAGGTGGGTGAAGGAGATCTTCCCGCCCCGGGCACGCTTCAGGTGGTTGTTGATGACGATGCGGTTGTCGAACAGCAGCTTCACCGGGACCGCGCGCACGGACGTGGCCGTGGGGACCTCGATGGAGGCGTTCATGTTCTTCGCGACGGCGGCGCTCGGGCCGCGCAGCGTCACGAACTCGGGGCCGCCGGCGGCCTCGGTCGCGGGCTGCGCCTTGGCGGGAGCCGGGGCCTTCACGGCAGCGGCGGCCGGCTTCGCGGGCGCCGCTGCGGCGGGCTTGGCCACCGGGGCGGCCGGAGCCGCCTTGGCCGGAGCCGGAGCCGGAGCCGCGGCCGGAGCCGGGGCTGCCGGAGCGGCGGGCGCCGCGGCAGTGCCCGCAGCCCCCGCGGCTGCGGTACCGGCGGTGCCGGGACCGGAACCCTGTGCGGGGGCTCCGGTCGTCGGCTGGGCCGGGGCACCCGGCTTGTAGTCGGCGAAGAAGTCCCACCAGGCTCGGTCAACCGAATTCGGGTCCTGGAGGTACTGCTGATAGATCTCGTCGACGAGCCACTCATTGGGACCGAAAGCGGCAGCAGGGCTCTTGCCCTGCCCCTCTTGGTCGGTCGAGGTGCTCGAGTTACTGGGGGACTGTGGCGACACGGCGGTAACCGCCCTCTTCCGCTTCTCACAAGGTGATGGACAGCGGGAATAAAGGCTACGCCTCCAACACCGGGACTTGCAGACCGGGCCGGTCATCCGTCGCGTAAGTCACACCGGAAGCCGTGTTTCGGCGCTGGAAATGGCGGGAAACAAGCGGGGTTCCGGTTCACCTTGGGTACGTCCTTGTACGAGTGCGGCCCCTGGGCCCGCACCCCGTGACGAATGGCACGGCGATCTTGTGCTTCCGGTTCGAACCCTACGTCAACTCTGAGCGCGGGGCAGGCCCGGAAGAGTGACCTGGATCCGGCAGCCGCGAGCCGATTCGGCCACACCGATCCGGCCCCCGTGCAGGTCCACGGCCCACCGGGCGATGGCGAGGCCGAGACCGGTGCCGCCGTCGCTGCCGGGGCCGTGCGCGGCGCCCTTCACATGGCCGCCCCGGTTGAAGCGCTCGAAGACGCGGTGCCACTCGGAGCGGGGGATGCCGGGGCCCTCGTCGAGGACCTCCAGATCGAGCGACTCCGGATAGAGGCCGCGCCGCGCGAGCACGGTCACGCGGCCGTGCGGTGGGCTGTGTTTCACGGCGTTGTCGATGAGATTGGCCACCACCTGGTGGATCCGCTCGGGGTCCGCGTGCGCGGTCAGCTCGGGCGGGGACACGTCCAGGTGCAGATGCACGTCCGTACGCGTGTGGGTGCCGGAGCCCGAGGCGATGCCGGCGCGCTGCGAGGCGACCATGTTGGCCTCCTTCAGGACGCCCGACAGATAGGGCCACACCTCGAAGCGGCGCGCCTTGAGCGGGACCACGCCGTTGTCGAGCCGCGAGAGGTCGAGCAGTGTCTCGACCAGCCGGCCCAGGCGCTCGGTCTGTTTCAGGGCGGTGCGCATGGTCTCGGGGTCGGCGGCCGAGACCCCGTCCACGACGTTCTCCAGGACGGCGCGCAGACCCGCGATCGGCGTGCGCAGCTCGTGCGAGACGTTCGCCACGAGCTCCTTGCGCTGCTGGTCCTGGGCCTCCAGGTCGTCGGCCATGCGGTTGATGGTCGCGGCCAGGTCGCCCAGCTCGTCGCGCCGGTCGGCGCCGCGGACCCGGCGCGTGTAGTCACCGTGCGAGATGGAGCGGGCGACCGTGTTCATCTCGTCGAGCGGCGCGGTCAGCGAGTGCGCCACGAACTGGGTGATGAGGAGCGTCGCGATGACCGAGAAGACCGTGATGAAGCGGAGCTCGGTCTGGGTGCGGACGGCGACCATCAGCAGTCCGGTCGTGATGAACACCGAGACGACGACCAGCGTGCCGAGCTTGGTCTTGATGGAGAACGGCCGCAGACCGCTCTGCACCCAGTGGCCCGCGAGGGGCCGGGCGGCCGGGGGAGTGCCGGGCGGCAGGCCCGGCGGCCCCGGCTCGTACCCGTCCGCGTCCCGTACGTCGGATGCGCCGCCGCTGCCGCTCATGGCGTCGGCGTCTCCAGCGCGTAGCCCACACCGTGGACGGTGCGGATCCGCTCGGCGCCGATCTTCCGGCGCAGCGCCTTGATGTGGCTGTCGACGGTCCGGGTGCCCGACGCGTCCGCCCAGTCCCACACCTCGGCGAGCAGCTGCTCACGCGAGAGGACGGCGCGGGGCGTGTTGGCCAGGCAGACCAGGAGGTCGAACTCCGTGGGCGTCAGATGGACGTCCTCGGAGCGCACCCGTACCCGGCGCTGCGCGTGGTCGATCTCCAGCTCGCCGAGCCGCAGGATGCCGCTCCTGGGCGTGGCCGCCGCGAGCGCCGCGCGCTCGACCCTCCGCAGCAGGACGTGCACGCGCGCCGCGAGCTCCCGCATCGAGAAGGGCTTCGTCATGTAGTCGTCGGCACCCACGCCGAGCCCGACGAGCATGTCCGTCTCGTCGTCGCGCGCCGTGAGCATCATCACCGGCACCGGCCGCTGCGCCTGCACACGGCGGCAGACCTCGAGCCCGTCGAAGCCGGGCAGCATGATGTCGAGGATCAGCAGGTCCGGCTGCCATGCCTCGGCCGTGTCGACCGCCGCCGGACCGTCCTGTGCCGTTTGCACGAGGAATCCCTCGGCACGCAGCCGCGCGGCGATGGCATCGACGATCGTGGGGTCGTCCTCGACCACGAGGACCCGTCGCTGGGCACCCGGCGTCGCCGTGCTGCCGTTGTGGGAGGTGTGTGTCTGCTCCATCGCCCCGCCCCTGAATGCGCACATCCGTGTGCGCTTGACGCTTGAATGATCTGGGTTTCGGCAGTCAGCGTACGGGGAGTTACCGCGAGTCGGCTACGCAGGCCTGACCCCGAGATGTACGACGTCCGGAACGCCCCGGACAACCGGGATCTCTTCGGTGCGGACCGACCGGAATCCGGCATTCCGCAAGGTTCCTTCAAAATTTGCGGAGGGCTGTGCGGACCACACGGCGAGCACGCCGCCAGGCGCGAGCCGCGCCAGGCAGGCCGCGATACCTACCGGTGAGTAGAGACTGTCATTACCCTCCGTCACCGTCCAGTCGGGTCCGTTGTCGATATCGAGGCACAGTGCGTCGTACGTCTCGGTCGATTCCCGGACGTACGAGACAAGGTCCGCCTCCACAATCTCCGTGCGCGGATCGGCCAGCGCGGACCGTGACAGTTCGGACAGCGGGCCCTCGCGATGCCAGTCGACGATCGCCGGCTCGCGCTCGACGACGGCGATGCGGCCCCAGCGGGAATTGGCAGCCGCGTGTGTGAGGGAGAATCCGACACCGAGCCCGCCGATGAGAATTCCGGGCGCCGGGCGGTCGTCGAGAGCGTCCAGCGCCGCGTCGACCAGGAGGCGCTCGGAGCGGCCGTCGGACGTGTCCATCAGGAAGCAGCCGTTGGCGATGATCTGGAGCAGCGCGCCGTGGCGCCGCAGTACGACCTCTCCGAACGGCCCTTCGCGCCGGTCGAGGACGACGGGGGCGGTGTGGTCGGTGTCGTACGGGACGGGGTACGAGGTGGACATGGTGTCCATCCTGCCGCAACCTGCGCGACGCCTGGCCGTCCCTGGAAAGGGAGTTGGGGGCGCTCCTGTGCAGGTCCTGTGGATCATGCCGCACGTGGCGTCGGTCATGGACAGCGCGGGTACAGGAGGCGAAGGCTGGGGCGGACCGGAAGGGAAAGGATGCCGCAGGTGGAGCGTGGCGTGACGGTCGAGGCCGACGAGGCGGACGTCTCTTCGAAGGCTGTTTCCTCGAGGACCGTTTCTCCGGGGGCGCTTTCTTCGGGGGCCCTGCTCGAGGCTTCGCGGCCCCTGCTCGATGCCGTCCCGGCCCAGCCGGCGGCCTGTGGCGGGGCACCAGCCGCTCCCGGATCCTCTACCGGCGAGCGCACCCCGCCCGAGACCGCCGGACCCAGGCGCCGGATGCGCCCCTGGCGGCTGCTGCCGACGCCCACGGGGGCGCCGTTCACCTTCGCCTACGCCGCCGTGCTCGTCGGCACGTCCCTCTTCGCGCTGTTCGCCGATCCCGGCGTCGTCGCGTCCGCGCTGCGGGGTTCCAGCACCGACGTGGCGCACCTCGCGCACACCCCTGTGTTCGTGCTGGTCGCCAGTGCGCTGTGGATCGACGGCGGGATCACGTCCCCGTTCGCGGTCGCCTTCCTGGTCGTCCTCACGGCCCTGGAGCGCCGGATCGGCGGGTGGTGCACCGCCGGTGTCTTCGTCCTCGGTCACACCGTGGCGACGCTCGCCACCGAGGTCCCCGTCGGGCTCTCCGTGATGGCCGGGCATCTGCCCGAGAGCTCGCTGCACCGCCTCGACTACGGGATCAGCTTCGGCGTGGCCGCGAGCATCGGCGCGCTCGCCGGTCTCCTCACGCCCTGGCTGCGCTGGGCCGTGCTCGTCGTCGTCGGCGGAATGCTGGTCGAGGACCTCGTCGTGTTCGCGGACCCGATGACGAGCTGGGGTCACCTCATGGCGCTGGCCATCGGCGTCGGGACCTGGCCGCTGGTGCGCCGGTGGCGCGGCGTGCCGGGAGCGTCCGCAGTCTGACGCGTCCTCCCGTCCCTCGGCCGGCCCTTTGTCGTACGCGTCACAAACCCCTTCTGAGCTGCGGCTTTCCCCTGCCCGCCCACTGATCGCCGAGAGCGAACAGTGCCGGGGGAACATTCAGGGGCTCACGTGCATTGAGTCTCCATAGCTCAACTTGACTGCTTAAGGGGAGATCATGGCATCGACGTCCACACCGCTCACCCTGCCCGTGCTGCCGCTCGACGACGAGGTCGTGCTGCCCGGAATGGTGGTGCCCCTGGACCTCAACGACAACGACGTACGCGCCGCGGTGGAGGCCGCCCAGGCAGCGGCCCGTTCCAGCGGATCCGTGGGCGGCAGCAAGCCGAAGGTGCTTCTTGTTCCCCGGATCGACGGCACGTACGCGAACACCGGCGTGCTCGGCACCGTCGAGCAGGTGGGCCGGCTCGCCGACGGCGACCCCGGCGCCCTGATCCGCGGCCGCAGCCGCGTGCGGATCGGCGCGGGCACGACCGGCCCCGGCGCCGCCCTGTGGGTGGAGGGCCTCGCGGTCGAGGAGACCGTGCCGGAGCCGCTGCCCGGCTCCGTGACCGAGCTGGTCACCGAATACAAGGCACTCGCCACGAACTGGCTGAAGAAGCGTGGCGCCTGGCAGGTCGTGGACCGCGTCCAGCAGATCGACGACGTCTCCGCGCTCGCCGACAACTCCGGCTACTCGCCCTTCCTGAGCACCTCGCAGAAGGTGGAGCTCCTGGAGACGGCCGACCCGGTCGCCCGGCTCAAGCTGGCCACCGAGCAGCTGCGCGAGCACCTCGCCGAGCAGGACGTGGCCGAGTCCATCGCCAAGGACGTGCAGGAAGGCGTCGACAAGCAGCAGCGCGAATTCCTGCTGCGGCGCCAGCTGGACGCCGTACGCAAGGAGCTGCGCGAGCTGAACGGCGAGTCGGAGGGCGAGGAGTCCGACGACTACCGCACGCGGGTCGAGGCCGCCGACCTTCCCGAGAAGGTCCGTGAGGCCGCGCTCAAGGAGGTCGAGAAGCTGGAGCGGTCCAGCGACCAGTCCCCCGAGGGCTCGTGGATCCGCACCTGGCTCGACACCGTCCTCGAACTGCCGTGGAACGAGCGAACCGATGACAGCGCTTCCGCGTACGACATCCAGGGCGCCCAGCGCGTCCTCGACGCCGAGCACTCCGGCCTGGAGGACGTGAAGGAGCGCATCACCGAGTACCTCGCCGTGCGCAAGCGGCGTTCCGAGCGCGGGCTCGGCGTCGTCGGCGGACGCAGGGGCGGCGCGGTGCTCGCGCTCGTCGGCCCGCCCGGCGTCGGCAAGACCTCGCTCGGCGAGTCCGTGGCGCACGCCATGGGCCGCAAGTTCGTCCGCGTCGCCCTCGGCGGCGTACGGGACGAGGCGGAGATCCGCGGACACCGGCGTACGTACGTGGGTGCCCTGCCGGGCCGGATCGTGCGCGCGATCAAGGAGGCCGGGTCGATGAACCCGGTCGTGCTGCTCGACGAGATCGACAAGGTGGGGTCCGACTTCCGGGGCGACCCGGCGGCCGCCCTGCTCGAAGTGCTCGACCCGGCGCAGAACCACACCTTCCGCGACCACTACCTGGAGGTCGAACTCGACCTCAGCGACGTCGTGTTCCTCGCGACGGCGAACGTCCTGGAAGCCATCCCGGAGGCCCTGCTCGACCGTATGGAGCTCGTCCGCCTCGACGGCTACACCGAGGACGAGAAGGTCGTCATCGCCCGTGACCACCTGCTCCCGCGCCAGCTGGAGCGGGCCGGCCTGGACAAGGGCGAGGTCACGCTCGGCGAGAGCGCGCTGCGCAAGCTCGCGGGGGAGTACACGCGGGAAGCCGGCGTGCGCAACCTGGAGCGGTCCGTCGCACGGCTGCTGAGGAAGGTCGCGGCCCAGCACGAACTGGGCGAGCGCGAGCTGCCGTTCACCGTCGAGGACACCGACCTGCGGAGCCTCATCGGGCGCCCGCATCACGTGCCCGAGGCGGCGCAGGACCCGGCCGAGCGGCGCACGGCGGTGCCGGGCGTGGCCACCGGACTGGCGGTCACCGGAGCGGGCGGCGACGTCCTCTACGTGGAGGCGTCCCTCGCCGACCCGGAGACCGGCGCGGCCGGCCTGACCCTGACCGGTCAGCTCGGTGACGTGATGAAGGAGTCGGCGCAGATCGCGCTCTCCTTCCTGCGCTCGCACGGCGCCGAACTGGAGCTGCCCGTCGCCGACCTGAAGGACCGGGGCGTGCACATCCACTTCCCGGCGGGCGCGGTGCCGAAGGACGGCCCGAGCGCGGGTGTCACCATGACGACCGCTCTCGCGTCGCTGCTCAGCGGGCGCCAGGTCCGTACGGACGTGGCGATGACCGGTGAGGTGTCGCTGACCGGGCGCGTGCTGCCGATCGGTGGCGTCAAGCAGAAGCTGCTCGCCGCGCACCGGGCCGGCATCACCACGGTCGTCATCCCGAAGCGGAACGAGGCGGACCTGGACGACGTCCCCGCCGAGGTCCTGGAGAAGCTGGACGTGCACCCGGTGACGGACGTGCGTCAGGTGCTCGAACTGGCGCTGGCTCCGGCCGCGGTGGAGGTTCCGGTGGCGGCGTGACGGACGCTGCCGGATGACGAAGGCCCGAGTCCCCTTGGGGGCTCGGGCCTTCCGCATGTGCCCGGTGCGGACAGGCCCTAGTCGATCGTCAGCCAGCCGCGCAGTGCCGCTTGAACCCCCGCCTGGAACCTGGTCTCCGCGTTCAGCACCACCATCAGCCGGGTGATGCGCCGGCGCACCGTGTGCACGTGGACGTCCAGGCGGCGGGCGATCGCCTCGTCCTTGAGGCCGGACGTGAGAAGTGTCAGCAACTCCCGGTCCTCCTCGGTGATCTCCTCGTCCGTGACCGACCCGATGGGCACGGCACGCCCCCACACCGCGTCGAAGAGCGGCACCAAAGCATGGCTGAGCAGGGAGTCGCTCACCACCAGGGCGGTCGCCGTCGGGTCCGCCGCGTCGGTCGGCGGGAGCAGTGTCACCCGCCGGTCGACGGTGATCAGCTTCGTCGGCAGCTGGGTGCCCACCCGGATCTGCACACCCTGCGCGGACAGGTCGACCAGGCCCCGGGCGCGGCCGTGGAAGCTCAGCCCTTCCCGGTCCACCACCACCCGCACCCGCGCCCCGCGCCGCACCGGATCGGTCACGTCGAGCGGGGCGGGCATGCCGTCCGGCTCGCTCGCCGCGTAGGGCGGCCGGTCCAGGAGCGCCACGTCCTCGGTCGCGGAGACCAGCAGCGCGGCGACGCGCTCGGCGATGGCCGCGCTGCCGCGGATCGTCTCGATGCCGATCGCGCGGGTCGCGTGCGCGGTGTTCAGGAGCCCGGCCGCCAGCCGGTCCACGGAACCCGTCAGCTCCTCCAGCTCGGCCGACCTGTGCAGCAGTTGCGCCTGGTGGAGGTGGATCAGGCTGCGCAGTGCGGTGGCGGGCGGGACGGCGCTCGGCAGCCCGCCCTCCCGGACGGGCTGGGTGAAGCCGCGCTCGTCGAGCCGGTCCAGCGAGGCGGTGGCCCGGCGCACCGACAGGCCGACGGACCGGGCCAGGGCCGACCGTGAGGCAGGCGCGGGAACGTTCAGCAGGGCCTCGTACACCCGGAGTTCGTCGGCTCCGAGTCCGAGGGCCTGCCACTGTGCGTCGTTGTCCGGACCGTCCCACCCCACGCCGGAGATCTTGGCCGGTCGGAGTGGTCCACACAAGTGTGGACGTACACAAGTAGACAGCCGGAACGCATTGTTCAGACACCGTCACCGGTATTTGCATGTCCGCATCCGACATCCGTTCACGTACCAGTGGCACCGGAGGAGCACCGTGCGGACTTCAGCACGCAGAACGACAGACAGGGCCAGAGGCATAGCCGTCGGCCAAGGCGTAGCCGCACTGCTGGCCGCCGCGGGCCTCATGGTGACCGCGATGCCGGCCGCCCACGCGGACACCGACACCCCCACCGCCGCGTCGTCCGTGAGCCCGGGCGACGACACCGACACCCCCTCGCTCGTCACCGGTCTGAACGAGTCGGCCGACGCGAGCGCGAGCGCCGCCGACGCCGCCCGTGAGCACCTCGCGGCCAAGAAGGGCCGCTACCACATCGCCGACGCGAAGGGCGACCTCAAGACGGTCTCCACCGAGGACGCCAAGGGCGGCAAGGAGACGGTCCGTCTCCAGCAGAAGTACAAGGGCGTGTCCGTCCTCGGCGGCGAGTACGTCGTCCGCATGACGAAGAAGGACGGCAAGCGCACCGTCACCGGCACCTCCGGCAAGTACTTCACCCAGCTGAAGCTCGACACGGTCACCCCGAAGGTCTCCGAGGACGTCGCGGTCGAGCGCGCCATCGGCGCCGTCATCTCGCAGCTCGGCGGCGCCCCGCTGCACGCGCCGGCCAAGGGCGACAAGAACGCGAAGGCCGAACTCACCGGCAAGGCCGTCGGCGTCACCGTCCTGCCGCAGGGCACCGGCGTGCTCACCCGGCACATCACCGTCACGGGCACCGATCCGGCGGACGGCACGGCCGTCAAGCAGGAGGTGTACGTCGACGCCCACTCCGGCTTCCCGGTCATGCAGTACAGCGGCATCCAGACGTTCGGCTCGACCGCCGCAGCCTCCGGCGCCGCGGCCGGCGCCGCGACGCTCCCGGACGACGCCACCCCGACGGCTGCTCCGTCGTTCGTCGTCAAGGGCTCCGGAACCCGCTACAACGGCCAGAAGGCCGATCTGAACCTGTACAAGGGCTCCGACGGCACCTACCAGATGTACGACTACGGGTTCCGGGACGCCGCCACCCCGTTCTCCGGCCCCCTGCTGCAGACCTGGGACGCCCGCGGCGTCGACGTCTCGGCCGCGTCGGGCGCCTGGCCCAGCGGCGCGTCGATCTTCAAGTCGACCACCCCGGACCTCGGTGCGGACTTCACCAACTCCGGCGCGGTGGACGCCCACTGGGCCGCCAACAAGGTGTACGCGTACTACAAGGACCACTTCGGCCGTAAGGGGATCGACGACAACGACGGGTTCATGTACTCGCTGGTCGGTGTCACCGCCAACGGCCAGCCGTACAACAACGCCTTCTGGGACGGCTCCAAGATGGTGTACGGCAAGGGCGGCGGCGACTTCCGCACGTTCTCCGCCGACACCGACGTCGTCGGCCACGAGATGACGCACGGCGTCACCGAGCACAGCGCGGGCCTGGTCTACGCGGGCCAGTCCGGCGCGATGAACGAGGCGATCTCCGACTACTTCGGCAACGCCATCGACCTCGAGGCCAATGGTCAGTCGATGGACGACCCGGACGCGGGCCTGCTCGGCGAGGACCTGTGCACGACGCTCAGCCCGCGCGAGTGCGCCCTGCGCGACCTCAACGACGGCCACACCACGTCCAAGGACTTCATCGGCACCAGCTACCGCGGTGACAACGGCGGTGTGCACCTCAACTCCACGATCTTCTCCGGCGCGCTGTGGGACATCCGCCAGGACGTGGGCGCAGAGCTGGCAGACCAGATCGTCTACCGTGCGCTGACCGCCTACATGACCCCGCTCGACGGCTTCACCGAGGGCCGCGCCGCGGTCATCGCCGCCGCGCAGGAGCTCGGTGTCACGAAGACCCAACTCACTGACGTCAAGCGGGCGTTCGCCGCGCACGGCATCGTCCCGGGCTGGGAGACGGCACTCGGCGTCGACACCGACACGCTCATCGCCAAGGACAACGTCGCGGGCACCGGCGTCGGTGCGGGCGGCGGCAAGTACGCGGTCTCGCGCTCCAACGAGGACGGCAGCGAGCCGTACGCGGTGTGGGCCGGCAACACCTCCGGCAAGGGCCAGCCGCAGCTGGTGAGCCCCAACAACGGCAACTACAACGTCTACGCGAGCACCGACGGCAAGAACGTCGCGTGGGCCGAGTACGCCTATGACTCGGTGCACATCCACGTGCGCCCGGTCGGCGGCGGTGTCGACAAGGTCGTGACCGCGGTCGGTGCCAACGTCACCTCGGTCTCCCTCGACGGCGACGCCCTGGTCTACAGCTACGTGAACCCGCAGAGCGGTGCCACCCAGAGCCGCTACGTCAACATCAAGACGGGTGCGGTGACCGAGCTCAGCACCAACCCGGTCATGGTGACGGGCCTGGCCTCCGTCCACGACGGCAAGATCGCCTACGCGAAGCTGTGGGGCGAGTCCGACGGCTACAAGCTCGGCGTCGAGGTCTATGACACCGCCACGGGCAAGCGGCAGCTGATGCCGATCGACAAGAGCACCGTCTACGGCATCGGCCAGACCGAGATCACCGACGACGGTGTCTTCTGGGTCGAGGACGACGACATCACCGACACCGGTCAGGCCGCCGTGATGCGCGCCGACTTCGACGGCACGAACCGCACCACGGTCACGCCGGAGTCCGGAGCGGGCTCGCTGTACGCCTACCAGCTGACGGCCTCCGACGACGCGGTCACCGTGCTGACGCTGCCGCCGGCCACGTCGTGGGCCAACGAGACGCTGCCGAAGCTGTACCAGGTCGCGCCCGACGGCAAGGGCGGCGCGCAGCGCGTCTCCTGCAACCGCGGTGACCAGGTCTACCCGGCCGCCGACACCGGCCAGCGGGTCCTGTGGCTGGACGGCACCACCGGCTACACGAACCTGGTCAAGCGCGACAGGCCGGCCGGCAAGTGCTGATCTGACGCACTGAACACGAAAGGGGCCGGGCTCTCGGAGGGGAGAGCCCGGCCGCCTCTCGCTGGTGCCGCTCAGCCGTTGGCCAGCGCCTGAAGCCTGTCGTAGGCGCCGTTGAACTTGCTGTGGTCACCGACCGTCGGGCCGGACGACGTGTACTGCCACATCGTGTAGAAGCCCCAGCCGGCCGGGAGCGCGCCCGGGTCGGTGTTGTAGCGCGCGATCCAGAGCGGGTTGGTCGCCCCGAACGCGCCGGAGTTGCCGGTGCACTCGGTCCACCAGCTCGTCGCCGTGTAGATGACGGCGTCGCGGCCGGTGCGGGCCTTGTACTGGTTCAGGAAGTCACGGATCCAGCTGACCATTCCGGCCGCGGTCTTGCCGTAGCAGGACGCGCCGTAGGGGTTCCACTCGATGTCGAGCGCGCCCGGCAGGGTCCTGCCGTCCTTGGACCAGCCGCCCCCGTGATCCACGAAGTAGTTGGCCTGGGCGGCGCCGGTCGTCGTGTCCGGGGTCGCGAAGTGGTACGCGCCGCGGATCATGCCGACGTCGTAGGAGCCGTTGTACTGCTGGGCGAAGTACGGGTTCGTGTAGTACGTGCCTTCCGTGGCCTTGACGTAGGCCCACTTCACGCCGCTGTTCCAGAGCGTCGACCAGGCCACGTTGCCGTTGTGGCTGCTGGTGTCCACGCCCTCGGTCTGGACGGCCTTGTCGCCGGCGGGCAGGCCGCCTCGACCGTCGTGCTCGGCGACGCCCATGCCCATCGTGGCGGAGCCACGGGCGGGGACGTCGGCGGCCTGGGCCGCGGTGGGCAGGGTGAACAGCAGCGAGAGCGCTGCGAGGATGACTCCGGCCGCCGGGAAGCGCCTCAGGCGCGGGCGGCGGACGGTTCCGGATCTGTGCACGGGCATTGCGTGCCTCCGAAGGCCTCGTTGAGCTTCTGCGAGCTCGGTGGGGGGACCTTTCGACATGTCACTGGTGTGGACATGTCACCAATGAAGCTACGCACGTAGACCGCAGGGAGGGAAGGGGGCCCGGATGCTGCCGTTGGTCTACTCCTGCGAAATACTGGCGGAGCTGCGGCAATGGCCGCGAATGGCGGAAACTTTCAGAAACGGGAAACCCTGGCATGGGTGCTGACGTGCACGAGGACGGGAACGGCGCGCGGCCGGGCGCCGAATTCGATGCGACGGAGAGTGGTGTGGACCACGAATTCTTGTCCCTGGAAAGGGAGTTGACGGTCTTCCTCAGGCGAGCTCGCGCGTCCTCCGGCGAGATGGCGCGCGCCGTCCACCCGGACCTCGAACCCGCCGCCTACGGTCTCCTCGCGCGCCTGGAGGAGTGCGGCCGGCAGCGGGCCACCGAACTCGCCGCGTACGTCGGCGTCGGCAAGGCCACCATGAGCCGGCAGCTGCGCGCCCTGGAGGACCTCGGTCTCGTCGCGCGCGAGCCCGACCCCGCCGACGGCCGCGCCTGGCTCGTCCACCTCACCGACGAGGGCCGCGCCAACTTCCGGCAGGTCCGCGACGCCCGCCGCGCCACGTACGTACGCCAGCTCGCGGGCTGGGACCGCAGCGAGGTGGCGGAACTGGCCCGACTGCTCCACCAGTTGAACGCGGGCGCCGAGAGCTAGGGCCTCGCGCGCGGGGGCCCTAGAGCTCCACGTACACCGCCGTCGCGTCGTCGTGGGTCTTGCTGCGCCGCAGGAAGACCCGGTCCCGCTCGTCCGCGTCCTCCAGGGCCCGTACGCGCGCGACCACCGCTTCGGCGCCCTCCTTGCGTACGAGCGCGAACAGGTCCGCCCAGTCGCCCTCGTGGAACTTCTCGACCCAGCGCGTGACTCCGTCGGTCAGCGCCACGAGCGTGCGTGTCCGCGCGCGGGGGAGTTCGCCCGTGACCGCGCGGGCGGCGACCGAGGGGTCGGCGGCCGCCGTGAAGAAGCCGCCCTCCTTGTTGCGTACGGTCGCGTCGGCCACCTCGTCCGAGACGAGGGAGGAGCGCGGCACGCGGTCGAGCCGGTCGTCCACCAGCGCCGTGACCGAACCGGACGCGTCCTCGACCAGCAACACCGAGTCGGACAGCACCAGATACTCGACCCGCTCCTCGTCCCACCGCGCCAGGGCCACGGTTGCCTGAGGCGTGCGGGGGTGAGAAAGGTCACAGGTGTGCCGATGGGTGTCGGCGGTGCGGCGGATTGCCTCGGCGAGGACGGCGGTCAACGTCATATCCCGCCGCGAAACGGACAGTTCACCCAATGCGCCGCCGAGCCGGGCCGTGAACCAGGGGACGGAATGCAGGCAGCCGCTCTCGCTCCGGGGTGGTGTGACCCCGTCCAGGACCACCAGTGTTCCCCCTTGTCCGGAGGCGGGTACGGCCGCCGAGGCGAAGTCCTCGTTGGGCCGGTCGGGGTTTCCGGGCTCCGTCGCGAGTTCGATGCGCATCCGGCCAGTCTGCACGAGGCCTTCACAAGCGGCCCGTTGAGCCGGGAGTTGAGCCGCATCGGCAGGTCAGACGCCTGGTTTAGACCGGAATGATCAACTCCGTCGGGGAGTGGCGGGGCATCTTGCCAAAGCCTGTGAGAGACGTCCAACCGGCGCCCCGTTCGGGCCCCGTGCCCATGCCACCGGGACTTGCTCCCCAACTCCCGCTCGATGTTCACTCCTTCGGGTGGCTGGCTAGGTGATGCGCGACCACTGCTCACCGGCACTGGAATGGTCTGGAGCCATACCAGGGGGCGCGCGTGTTGACAGATCGTCACCCGGGCCCATGGGTAGACGAGTCAGGAATGCGAGCACCGGTGCGGAAGATGCGGCCTCGACGCAAGGGCAAGCAAGCGGCCTCCGAAGCGGACGAGGGGCGCACGACGGTTCCCGCAGGATCCGCCGTGCACACCCCAGCGGGCAGCCCCGCCGACCCCGAAGGACGACGCACCGCGCGGGTGCGCAACCGGCTCATCGTCGCCGTAGCGGTCGTCGCCGCGGCGATCGCCGGTTCTGCCGCACCCGCCCTCATGACCGCGTCCGGTCAGGTCAGCGACTCGCAGGAGCTCGTCGACCTCGCGGCACGCACCCAGCAGACCGTCACGCTCTCCCACTCCCTGGCCGACGAGCGCGACGAGGTCACCGCCTTCATCGCCGCCGGGCGGCCCAAGGGACAGGGGCTCTCCGAGAGCCGCAGCGCCCGCGTCGACCGGCAGCTCGAAGAGCTCCGGACCGACGCCCCGGCCCCCCTGCGACGCGACCTCGCCGGCATCGCGGCCGTCCGCCGGGCCGCGCTCACCGGCAAGAGCAGCGCCCTCGAGGCGCACAAGGCGTACTCCGGCGCGATCAACGAGCTGCACGGCACCGCCGAGCAGCTCGCCGAGAGCACCCCGCCCCGCGCGGGCTCCGGGGCGCACGCCTTCGCCGACCTCGACCGGGCCGTCGAGCAGGCCTCCGCGGCGCGCGGGCTCCTGCTGGCCGCGTTCGCCGTGCCCCGCACCAACCAGACGTCCACGGTCATCGACCCGGTCACCGGACTCCCGAAGACGGTCGTCTCCCAGGACTCCGCCGACGGCAAGCAGCGCGACGCCCTGAGCGCCGCCGCCCAGCAGGCCCACGTACGCGAACAGGCCGCGCTCGCCGACTTCGAGGACGCCGGCCCGGCCGCGTCCGTCGCCTCCTACGACGCGACGGTCACCGGGCCCGACGTCACCAAGGCCGACAAGTACCTGGCCGCCCTCACGGACGAGCCCACGCTGTCCGCCGGCGACCTCGCGGCCAGTCCCAAGAACATCGACGCCGCGCTCTCCGCCCGTATCGACCTGATGCGCGGCGCCGAGTCGTCCCTCTACGACCGGCGTACCAAGGACCTCGCGCTGTTGCGCGACGACGACGTCACCGCGCTCGAGGTCCGTATCGCGCTGGCCGGTCTGTGCCTGCTCGTCGCCGTCGGCGTCTCGATGGCCATGGCCCGCACGCTGACCAGGCCGCTCGCGGTGCTCCGCCTCGGCTCGGCCCGGCTCGCCGCGGACCCGGCGAGCGAGGAGCCGGTCAAGTTCACCGGCCGCAACGACGAGTTCGCCCAGGTCGTACGGTCCGTCAACGCACTGCACGCGCACGCACTCGGCCTCCACGAGCGCCTCACCACGCTCGAGGCCGACCGCAAGCACCTGATCGGCCAGCGCGCGACCATGGCCGACGAGCGCGAGAAGCTGCGCGCCGAACTCGCCTCGGCCGCGGCCCACCTGGACCGGGTCCGGCACAGCATCCACGGCACGTTCGTGAACCTCGCCCTGCGCACCCTCGGCCTCGTGGAGCGCCAGCTCGGCGTCATCGAGAACCTGGAGGAGCGCGAGCAGGACCCCGAGCGCCTCGCGACCCTCTTCAAGCTCGACCACTTCGCCACCGTCATGCGGCGGCACAGCGAGAACCTCCTCGTCCTCGCCGGCGCCGAGCACGGCCACGGAAACCCCGGCGCCGTCCCGCTGGTCGACGTCGTGCGCGCCGCGGTCAGCGAGATCGAGCGCTACGAACGGGTCCGGATCTCCGCGCTCCCGCCGCACGCGCACCTCGCCGGGTTCGCCGCCGACGACCTCAGCCACCTCGTCGCCGAAGTCCTGGAGAACGCCACCTCGTTCTCGCCGCCCGACGCCTCCGTCGAGGTGTCCGGCTGGCTCCTGGAGAGCGGCGAGGTCATGCTCTCCGTCCAGGACGAGGGCATCGGCATGACCGACGAGCGGATGAAGGAGCTCAACGCCCGCCTCGCCGCCTTCGCGGACGACGAGATGTTCGACCCCGAGGACGGTGACGGACTCGGCCTCGGCCTGTACGTCGTGGCCCGCCTCGCCGCGCGCCACGGCGTGCGGGTGCAGCTGCGCGAGCAGAAGCAGGGCGGGATCGCCGTCGTCGTCGTGCTGCCCAGGGCGCTCCTCGCGGCGGCCCCCGCGGCGGCCGCGCCCCCGCGGGTCCCGGTGGCGGGCGCCGCGCCCGCCGTGCACCTGCCCGGATCCGAGGCCGAGGCCAACTCCAACGTCCTGAGCAGCCGTTCCAAGGACGGCCACGACCCGCTGATCGCCGCGGCGGAGCACGCCGTACGGGAAGCGGGGCCGGACGCCGAAGCGCCGCGGGCGCCCGAGGCGGACCCCGAACCGGCGCCCACCGAGCCCACGGTCCCGCCCGAGTCGCCCGCCGAGACGACCATGACCCTGACCGCGCCCATCCCCGCCGTCGATCCGGAGCCGGTACGCGCCGTCGACCCGGAACCCGTACCGGCGGCGGCCCCCGAGCCCGCGCCGCGGTCCCTGCACCTCGACGACGAGCCCGCGCACGAGCGGGTCGCCGACGAGACGGACGCCGCGGAGACCAGCGGAACCCCGGGCCTGCCCACCCGGCCCAAGGCCGACACGCCTCCCGCCCCCGAGGCGGCGGGCGAGCCCGCGATCCCCGCGGCCCGCACCTCCCAGTGGGAGCGCGTCACGGACAAGGGCCTGCCCAAGAGGACCCCCAAGATCTCGGCCCCCGCGCCCGCCGCGGCACCGCGCACCGGATCCGTCGACGCCGACGCCCTGCGCCGCCGCCTCGGCGGATTCCACCAAGGGGCCAGCAAAGGCCGGCGGGACGTCGAGGCCGAGATCGGCGGAACGGATCCGACCGCAGAACCCAAGGGGGACACAGTCGAGGAGGCAAGCAGTTGACTGCGCCCAGTCGCACGCCGAGTGCGTCCACCCCTGGATTCGGACTGAGCACCGAAGCCCGCAACCTGCACTGGCTGCTCACCAATCTGGTGGAGGAGGTGCCAGGGCTCCTCTCGGTCGCGGTCGTCTCCTCCGACGGGCTGCTCCTGCTCTCCTCCGACCCCGGCAGGAACAATGAGCGCCCTGCCGACCACAGCGGCGGGCCCAAGGGCTCCAGTGCCGATCTGGCCACGATCGTGTCCGGCGTCGGCAGCCTCACCATCGGCGCCGCCAAGCTGATGGACGGCGGGGGCGTCAAGCAGACCATGGTCGCGATGGAGGAAGGCAGCCTCTTCGTCATGTCCATCAGCGACGGCTCACTGCTCGGCGTGCACGCCACCCCGGACTGCGACATGAGCGTCGTCGCCTATCACATGGCGCTCTTCGTCGGCCGTGCCGGGCACGTCCTCACGCCCGAACTCCGCAGTGAACTGCGCCAGTCGATGGAGAACGCCAAGTGAGCAGCAGCATCACGAACCTCAGTACCGGCGGCCAGAAACTTCCCACCCGGGGCGGCGACCGCAAGCCGGCCCGGGTGCGCCCCTACTCGCTCACCGGCGGCCGCACCCGCTTCGGCCACGTGCTGCTCGTCGAGACGTTCGTCGCCGCGCTCGAAGCGCCCGAGGAACGCCTCGAGATAGGCCAGGGCACGCTCTCGACGCGGATCATGCCGGAAATGCGGGCGATCGTGGAGCTGTGCCGCCGCATGCGCACGGTCGCCGAGATCGCCGCGCTCCTGAAGATGCCCCTCGGCGTGGTCCGCGTACTGCTCAGCGACCTCGCCGACCAGGGAAAGATCCGCGTTTACGGAACCGGCCACGGCCCGGGCCAGCCGGACCGCGCACTGCTTGAAAGGGTGCTGAGTGGACTCCGTCGTCTCTGAAGGCGTCACCGAGGGCGCCACGCCCGCCTTCGTACCTGCCCAGCCGTCGTCCGGCCGTGATGCCATCGCCTTCGAGCCCCAGGAGGAGCTCCAGGCCTGGCAGACGGACCGCACCCGCGCCCCGATCGCCACGAAGATAGTGGTCGCCGGCGGCTTCGGCGTCGGCAAGACCACCCTCGTCACCGCCGTCTCGGAGATCCAGCCCCTCCAGACCGAGGCGCTGATGACCCAGGCGAGCGAGGAGACCGACGACCTCACCGCCACCCCCGACAAGACCACGACCACGGTCGCCATGGACTTCGGGCGGATCACGCTCGATGACGACCTGGTGCTCTACCTCTTCGGCACGCCGGGGCAGCAGCGCTTCTGGTTCATGTGGGACGACCTGGTGCGCGGCGCGATCGGCGCGGTCGTGCTCGCCGACACCCGGCGGCTGCCCGACTGCTTCCCGGCCCTCGACTACTTCGAGAGCTGCGGGCTCCCGTACGTCGTCGCCGTCAACCACTTCGACGGCTCCGACGAGTTCGCGGCCGCCGACGTGCGCGAGGCCCTGACGGTGCCGCCGCACATCCCTGTCCTCATCATGGACGCGCGGCAGCGCATCTCGGTCGTCGAGACCCTCCTGGCCCTCGTCGGCCACGCGCTCGACGCCACCCCCGAATAGCCACCACCCCTCAGCAGTAGAAGAGGCACCCGCATGCGGAAGATACTCGTCGTCGGAGCCGGTCAGTCCGGTCTCCAGCTCGCCCTCGGCCTCCAGTCGAACGGGTACGAGGTCACCCTGATGTCCAACCGCACCGCGGACGAGATCCGGTCCGGCCGGGTCATGTCCACGCAGTGCATGTTCGACACGGCGCTCCAGCACGAGCGCGACCTCCAGGTGAACTTCTGGGAGTCCCAGGCCCCGAAGATCGAGGGCCTCGGCGTCTCCGTCGCCGCCCCCGGCTCCTTCGACCCGGGCCCCTCGCAGCGCGCCATCGACTGGGTGGGCAAGCTCGACGGCTACGCGCAGTCCGTCGACCAGCGCGTGAAGATGGCCGGCTGGATGGAGACGTTCGCGCAGCGCGGCGGGCAGCTCGTCATCCACGGCGCCGCGGTCTCCGACCTCGACTACTTCGCCCGCACCTACGACCTCGTGCTCGTCTCCGCCGGCAAGGGCGAGTTGGTCTCGATGTTCGGCCGCGACGCGTCGCGCTCCCCGTACACCGAGCCGCAGCGCGCGCTGGCCGTCGCGTACGTGCACGGCATGGGCCCCCGCCCCGAGCACCCGGACTTCGACGCGGTGCGCTGCAACCTGGTGCCCGGCGTCGGCGAGCTGTTCGTCATGCCGACCCTCACCACCTCGGGCCGCGCGGACATCCTGTTCTGGGAGGGCATCCCCGGCGGTCCGCTGGACGCCTTCAAGGGCGTCAAGGACCCCTCGGAGCACCTGGCCCTCACCCTGGAGCTGATGGAGAAGTTCACGCCCTGGGAGTACGCGCGCGCCACGAAGGTCGAGCTGACCGACGCCAACGCGACCCTCGCGGGCCGTTACGCGCCGACCGTCCGCAACCCGATCGGGCGGCTGCCCGGCGGCGGCGCGGTCCTCGGTGTCGCCGACGTCGTCGTCGCCAACGACCCGATCACGGGCCAGGGTTCGAACTCGGCGTCCAAGTGCGCCGCCTCGTACCTCGACTCCATCGTCGAGCACGGCGACAAGCCGTTCGACGAGGAGTGGATGCAGTCCACCTTCGACCGCTACTGGGACACCGCGCAGCACGTCGTGAAGTGGACCAACGCGATGCTGGGCGTCCCGCCGGAGCACGTCCTCAACCTGATCGGCGCCGCAGGCCAGCTCCAGCCGGTCGCCGACCGCTTCGCGAACGGCTTCAACAACCCGGCCGACTTCGAGAACTTCTTCTACGAGCCGGAGAAGACGAACGCCTACCTGGCCTCCGTATCCGGGGCCTGATAGGGCTTTGACCAGTAACGTTGTCATCGTTACTGGTCGTTGCCGGCCGTCGTGGGCCGTTGCTTCACGGCCCACGGACGGCCCGGGCGTCAGGTGGTCGGAGTCGAGCCTGTCACGGCGATCCGGAGAGGCTGCCCGAGCGCTTCACCCAAGCCCCGGACACCAGCAGGGAGCGCTGGAGAAGGAGCGCGGCCCGGGACCGGCGCCATCCGTCGGGCGGAGAGGTCTACGGTCCTCGCGCGCCACGCCCTTCACCGGGTCCCTGACCGAGCCGGCGCCCCGGAACTAGAAGGGGGCCTGGATGCGGCTCTGGATTTCGGTGTCTCCGGTGGGTGGGTCGATGGGGAGTTGGATGCCGAATCCGTCGTCGTTGGGTGTGTTTGTTTCGTTGACGCCGTCGGGGTCTTCTGTGTAGTGCGTGCTGTTCTGGGTTTCGGTGTCGTCGGTGGGTGGGTCGATGGGGAGTTGGGTGCCGAATCCGTCGTCGTTGGGTGTGTTTGTTTCGTTGACGCCGTCGGGGTCTTCTGTGTAGTGCGTGCTGTTCTGGGTTTCGGTGTCGTCGGTGGGTGGGTCGATGGGGAGTTGGGTGCCGAATCCGTCGTCGTTGGGTGTGTTTGTTTCGTTGACGCCGTCGGGGTCTTCTGTGTAGTGCGTGCTGTTCTGGGTTTCGGTGTCGTCGGTGGGTGGGTCGATGGGGAGTTGGGTGCCGAATCCGTCGTCGTTGGGTGTGTTTGTTTCGTTGACGCCGTCGGGGTCTTCTGTGTAGTGCGTGCTGTTCTGGGTTTCGGTGTCGTCGGCGGGCGGGTCGACGGGGAGCTGGACGCCGAACCCGTCGTCGTTGGAAGTATCTCTTTCGTTGCCGCCGTCAGGGTCGTCATCCAAGGCGGCTGGGCCATGCTGCAGGGCTACCGGTGCAGCCATGGCGGTCATCGGCAGTGTCAGGCCGCCACCGGCCAGCACCACGGAAGCCGAGACCACCACAAGACGGCGATTCCAGGAACGCTTGGTCATCGGAATTCTCAATTCGGAATTGAGGAGTTCTGCATTCGCCTCGCATGGAAATCTGGGATATTCGCGGCTCCCTGTTGTCCGGGGCTGCCCCGACGGGATCTGCTTCCAATGAATCGGGCTGGAGGCCTCCCGGCACGTCGCGACAAGACGTGACTTGATTTGACCAGCGAAGAACCGGCGGCTTGGTGGGGGCTGAGCCGCCCGTTTGCGCGGCGGAAAATCGTTTCCCGAGGGGGCAGTCCAGATGCCGGGCGCCCACGGCCTATGGACGGACGGAAATTCGCCACACGCCCTCGTAGTCACGGCTCAGACGTGGAATGACATGCGCTCCGGCTCTTGATCGCGTCGTGGACGCGACCTCCCTGTCATCCGAGATCTTCTTATGCGGCGATTATACCTCCGCTTTACCAGCTCGATGGGCCGGCCGACCGGCTCTGCCGTCCGCAATGGCGATGCCGCATATGCGACCGGAAAGGCAATGAGGCATGGCTAATTCGTATTACGGAGGGCAGCGGACCATTGGCCACGGACTGGACGCCAGCCCCTTCGGCGGCCTATTCCGAAGGGCAGCGACCCGCAGCCCTTCGGAGCCTCAGAACTCCGACGGAGCTCTGACGATCGTCGCCCTCGCCCAGAAAGCCGGCGTCCCCCGAAACGCACTCACCCAGCGCCACCTGGACCTCAGAAACGACTTCTGTGCCCAGGTCAAAGCACGCGGCCACACGCCGGACCCCGAAGCCCGACGAGACGGACGCCCACCTGGCGTCCGTCTCCGGCTGATCCGCGGCGGGGCGCACCGGTCAGCCGGTGGGCGCCCCCGCGGCGCCGTATCCGGTGTCGTCACCGCCCGTCGCGCCCTCGGGCAGCGCCGGCGGGGTGTAGCCTTTCATCGACGTGGCGCCCCGGTCGGGGCGGACGGCGCCGAGCAGTGGGTTGGCCGCGATCGGTGACACCTTGACCTTCGCGCCCGGCCGTGGCGCCTGCACCACCAAGCCGTCGCCCAGGTACATCGCCACGTGCGTGGCCTCGGGGAAGTACACGACGAGGTCCCCGGGCCGCAGCTCGTTCAGCGGGACGCGGGGCAACCGCGCCCACTGTTCCTGCGATGTGCGGGGGATGACCTGGCCCGCGTGCTCCCACGCCTTCGACGTGAGCCCCGAGCAGTCGAACGACGCGGGGCCTTCCGCGCCCCACACGTACGGCTTCCCGATCTGCTGCACCGCGTACGCGAGTGCCGTGTCCCCGGCCCGCGACGGCGCCCGCCGCGAGCTGAGCGCGCCCGACGCCATGAACGTCCTCTGGGCCTTCGCCATCCCCGTGTTCTCCAGACGGGTCAGCTCGGCGAGCTGGTCCGGCCTGAGCGAGGTGAGCAGCTTCTCGACGGCCTTGAGGCGGGTCCGGACCGTGTCCCGTTCCTTCTTCTGCCGATCCGAGAGCCGGGTCTGCTCGGCGAGCGCCTTGCGCGCCCGGGCCGCCAGGTCGTCGGCGCGCTTCTCGCCGCCGACGAGCCGGTCCACGGTCGCGATGCGCTCCTGGGCCACGCGCCGGATCACATGGCCCTGGTCGAGGGCGTGCTGGGGGTCGCGGGCGAGGAGCAGGCGCAAGTACGGGGAGATGTTGCTGCTGCCCTGGTACTGCTCGCGGGCGAGGCGGCCGGCCGCGGTGCGGCTGTCGTGGAGCGAGGTGCGGGCCCCGGACAGCTTGCGGGCCAGGTCACCGGCCGTCTTCTGACGCTTCTTGAGCTTCTCCGCGGTCGCGTTGTACGTCTCGGTGGCCTTCTCGGCCTCCTGGTACAGGCGCTGAAGATCCGTCAGAAGTGTGGCGACCGACTTGCTGCCGGGCGCCGGAAGGGGGGCGGGGTCCGGTGCGGCCGCGGCGGTCGCGGGTCCCGGCGCCGCGAGCACCGAGGCCACCGTCGCGGCACAGGCCCACCGCAGAAGGCTTCCTGACACATCATCACCTCCGGTGCGGGGCAGCCCGTCCGTCCCGCACCGTGAGCATCGACACCTCCGCCTGCCCGCGCGTCTCCTGCTGGGCGGTTCGGCCCAAGGACCTCACCCTGCCGGGGGACTCCACGAAGGTGATCTAAGAAGGTGATCTACGTAGTCGGCCGCTACGGACGCGGCCTGGACCACGGCCACCGCAGGCCGCTGTCGTCGCGCCCCGAGGGGTCGTACTCGTACTTCCAGCGGCGGGTGAACCGGATCTTGCCGGGGACCATCGGCACCCGCCGGTAGATGAGCACCGTGCCCGCGGAGCCGTCGAGGCCCGGCACGGGGATGCGGTACACCTTCGGCGGATGCCCCGTGGGCCCGAGCAGCACGGGCAGCACCCGTCCGTCCATCGGCCCGCCGACGAACGGCGTCTCTTCGCTCTTCACGGCACCAGTGTCACAAGAGATGTGCCGCGTCACTCACCACGGGCAGCACCAGGCGCGCCAGCCGGCCCACGGGTCCGTCCTGCGTCTCCAGGGCCAGCGCGTGCCGCACCGCCCCGGCGGTCTGCGGGTCGCGGCCGGCCGTCGCCGTGAGGACCGCCATGAACTGGTCGACGAGCCCGTCGCGCAGCTCGTCGAGCGGCGGCTTCTTGTCCTCGTCCAGCCAGATCAGCGAGGCCGCCTCCACCGCCGTGATCCACATACGTACGGTCATCCGCAACCGGGGACCCGGGTCCGCCACGGCGAGATGGCTCAGGATGTGCTCGGCCGCCGCCCTGCGCACGCCGTCCACGATCGACGTCGTGCGTGACGTCTCCACGACGCTGCCGCCCTGGAGCAGGGCGGCGAACCCCATGTCGTGCTGGTCCACGAACCCGAGGTAGCGGTCGAGCGCCCGCGTGAGCCGGCCGCTCAGCGGACCTTCCTGCGGCTCCGCGAAGCACTTCTCCAGCTCGTCGGCCGCGGAGCGCAGAGCGGCCTCGTACAACTGCTGCTTGCCGCCGGGGAAGTAGCGGTAGACGAGCGGCCGTGAGACACCGGCCGCCTCCGCCACGTCGTCGAGGGACACCTCCTCGGGTGCCCGGTGCGCGAAGAGGGACAGCGCGGCGACGAGGAGCTGACTGCGACGCTCCTCGACGCTGAGCCGTCGGTACGCGCGGGTGCCGGGTGCCGAGGTCATGTCCCGCAGCGTAACCGGCTTTTCGTGCGGAGGTCCTGTACGGAGGCGCCCCGCACGGTCCCGGGCGCGGTCCTAGGCGAGCAGCCCGGACGACTTCCACAGCCTGCGTCCGACGCCCCGCATGACCCCGATGTCGTCCAGGAAGTCGGTCAGGCGCTTGGCGCCGGTCTGCATGATCTCGCGGCGGTGGCCGCTGGCCTTGACCTGCGCCAGCGCCTCCTTCGGGTCGAGCCCGGCCCGCTCGTAGGCCGCCGGGTTGTGGAACGCCGTGTAGATCACGCGGGCCGCCTCGCCACACACGATCCGGGTGTACGCCGCCTCGGCCGGGCCGCACGTCACCATCTGGCGGCGCAGTTCCTCGCGGGCGTAGCGCACGTGCCGCGCCTCCTCGATGACGTGGATGCGGGTGATGCCGCGCACCAGGGGCTGGACGCGCTCGTCCGGGAACGTCATCCGCTGCATCCAGTCGATGATCTCCTCGCCGAGCAGCGTGGCCGCGAAGGATCCCGGCGTCGTGGAGATCGTCTTGAGCACGCGCCCCAGGTTGTGGTGCACGCGCGGCATGGGGAAGCTCTCGCCGACGCTCCGCTTGATCATGCGGGCGAACATCATGGAGTGCCGGCACTCGTCGGCGATCTCCGTGAGGGCGTAGCGCACATGGCTGCTGGTCAGCGACTTGTCGTAGATGTGCCGTACGAGGAGCTGCATCAGGATGATCTCGAACCAGACGCCCATCGACGCCATGGAGGCGGCCTCGTACTTGGAGAGCTCGATGCGCTGCTCCTGCGGCATCCGCTTCCACATGGGGGTGTCGTAGAGCGAGCAGAGCTCCGGGGGCCAGTACCACATGCCCTCGACGTCGGGGGCGTCCCAGTCCAGCTCCTTGTCCGGGTCGAAGGAGTGCTTGGCGGAGGAGTCGAGCAGGCGCTCGGCCACCTGCTCGCGGTCCTTGAGCAGCCCGAGCGCGTCGCGCAGACCCTCGAACGCGTCGGCTTCCGTCACGGTCGTCATGGCTGTCCCACCTCGTCGTACGGGAAACGGGCTCCGCGGCACAGGAGTTACCGGCGGTCACGTCTTATGAGACTGCCTGTCAGCAAGGCCGTCAATCCCTTGTGCGCGACTTGTTGACCCGGTGTCCACGAGCGTGTGAGCCTGCCTGTATGTCGACGCATGAGCTGTACACCAGGGCGCCCGAGGAGCTCGGCTGGCAGATACCGGCGGCCGGCGCGGCAAGATTCAGCTGGGAGTACGACGAGGGCAGGGACCGCCTCCTCGCGCTCTACCAGAAGGGCAAGGACAAGCAGTGGGACGGCGCCAAGCGCATCGACTGGGACCTCGAGGTCGACCCCCACAACCCGCTCGGCACCCCCGACGAGGCGCTCACGCTCTACGGCACCCGGCACTGGGCGAAGATGACGGACCGGGACAAGGGCGAGCTGCGCAAGCACTACGCGTCCTGGCAGTTCAGCCAGTTCCTGCACGGTGAGCAGGGCGCGATGGTGTGCGCCGCCCGCATCGTCGAGTCCGTCCCCGACATGGACGCCAAGTTCTACTCGGCGACCCAGACCATGGACGAGGCCCGGCACGCGGAGATCTTCGGCCGCTTCCTGCACGAGAAGATCGGGATGCTCTACCCGATCAACGACAACCTCCAGTCGCTCCTCGGCGACACCCTGCGCGACTCCCGCTGGGACATGCCCTACCTCGGCATGCAGGTCCTCATCGAGGGCCTGGCGCTCGCCGCGTTCGGCATGATCCGCGACACCACGGACAAGCCGCTGCCCCAGCAGATCCTCGCGTACGTGATGCAGGACGAGGCCCGCCACGTGGCCTTCGGGCGGATGGCCCTGCGCGACTACTACAAGCAGCTCACCGACGCCGAACTGCGCGAGCGCGAGGAGTTCGTCATCGAGGGCTGCTACCTGATGCGCGACCGGCTGCGCGGCGTCGAGGTCCTGGAGAACTTCGGCATCTCCAAGGCGGAGGCCGAGGAGTACAGCGAGCAGTCCGAGTTCCTGGCCCTCTTCCGCCAGTTGCTCTTCTCCCGGATCGTGCCCTGCGTCAAGGACATCGGCCTGTGGGGCAAGCGCCTCCAGCAGGCGTACGTCGACATGGGCGTCTTCGAGATGGGCAACTCGAATCTCGACCAGCTGATGGCCGAGGACGAGGAGATCGCCGAGAAGCTCGACGCGGAACGCTTCGCGGCGGAGGAGCTGGAGCGCGTCGCGGAGGTGGAGTCGACGATCGGGGAGGGCGCGCAACTGCCCTAGGGCGTGCCCGGGGGCCCGTGGTGTCCGGGGCGTGAGGGCGTGTCACCCGCATGCAGTAGTTTGCTGACGTGTCCACGCCTCAGCCGCCCCAGCCCAACCCGTACGGCCAGCAGCCCCCGGCCGCGCCCTACGGCCAGCCCGGCCCCTACGGCCCGCCGCAGCAGCCCGGTCAACCCGGTCCGTACGGCCAGCCGGGCCAGCCGGGCCCGTACGCCCAGCCGGGCCAGCCCGGTCCGTACGGCCAGCAGCCCTACCCGGGCGGTGCCCCCTACCCCGGATGGGGCGGTGCCCCCATGGGTCCGCCGCCCAAGAAGCGGCGGGTCGGGATGATCCTCGGCATCGTCGGCGGTGCGCTCGCCGTCGTCGTCGTCGGGATCGTCGCGGTCGCCATGCTCGGCTCGGAGGTCGACAAGAGCTTCCCGAAGGCCGAGTACAAGCTGACCATCCCGAAGACCGTCCTCGACGGCAGGTACACCCTCACCCAGGATCTGTCCGGCACCCAGGGCAAGGAGATCGAGGACGAGGCGGACGGCGCCTGGGACGCGCGGGACACCAAGGCGGCCGTCGGCCAGTACGCCGCGACCGACCCCGCTCACAAGAACGCGGGCGTGGTGATCTCCGGCATGTACGGCCGCTTCAAGAACACCGACCTCGCCCGCAAGAACATGATGCAGGGCGCCGCCAAGAGCGACGGCGCCGAAGTCGCCGTGCCCGCGAAGGACTTCAAGCCGGCCGGCTCCGACGTCACCATCACCTGTCAGGTGCTCACCAAGCAGCAGGCGACCATCCCGATGTGCGCCTGGGCCGACGGGAACACCGGCGCCACCGTCGCCGAGATCACCCCCGAGATCGCCCTTGAGGACCCCTCGGACGTGGACCTCGACGCGGCGGCCGCGACCGCGGCGAAGATCCGCTCGGAGATCAGGAAGCCGATCGGCTGACGGATTCCGACTCCGACTCCGACTCCGACTCCGACTCCGGCTCCGGTTCGGGGCCGGCGTCGCCCGCCGGGAACGCCGTACGCAGAGTGAACGCGTACGGCGTCGGGCCGTGCGTCCGCAGATGGACCAGGCGTTCCTCCGCCTCCTCGAGGGTGGGCCGGTGCCCGGCCGGCACCCACCACAGAGCGGTCACCGCCTCGTCGAGACGCTCGAAGAACTCCCGGCGGCGCGCGAGCAGTTCACGATGCTGTCCCTGGTACATGAACGCCGTCAGCGCGTTCGTGTCCCGCCACACCGACATGTTCACGAGCAGCCACGCGTCGTCGAAGATCCGGAAGCTCGTCGCGTCCCCGCTGTCGTCCTTCAGGCGCCACGCGAACCCGTCCGAAGCGTCGGCGACGGCGTTCACCGGATCGAGTCCCTCCGCGAAGTCCCTCAGCTGCTCCGAGTCGAGCGGGGCGGTCAGGCGGCCGATGTTCACCTGGGCGAGTTCGTGGCGAGTCCCGTATTCCGTCGTCTTCGCAGTCCCGTTGTCAGTCATGGGCTGCACGATAGGCAGGGGGCGCGGCGCCGTAGAGGGCCATTTCACCTGTTGGTATCGGGGGCCACTTGCGGGCCGATTCCCTTGCCGCTCCGCCGAGTTGCCGCTCCGCCGAGCTATCGCTCCGCCGAGTTCAGTGCCGCTTCCATCACGTCCCGCGCGATCGGCGCCGCGCTCCCGCCGCCGCTGATGTCCGAACGGTTCGCCGACGCGTCCTCGACGACCACCGCGACCGCGACCTCCGCATTGCCCGCCTCCGGGGCCCGCGCCCAGGAGATGAACCACGCGTACGGGGCGCCCTTGTTGCCCACGCCGTGCTGCGCCGTGCCCGTCTTGCCGCCCACGATCACATCGGGGATCTGCGCGTTCGTGCCCGTGCCGAAGTCCACGACGTCCTGCATCATCTGCTGGAGCTGCACGGCCGTGGCCGGGTTCATGGCCTGGCGGTACGCCTTCGAACCGGTCTGCGCCACGGTGTTGCCGTGCTTGTCCGTGGTCCGCTCGACCAGATGCGGCGCCATGAGGACCCCGCCGTTGGCTACGGCGGCCGAGACCATCGCCATCTGCAGCGGCGTCGCCGTCGTGTTGAACTGGCCGATGGACGAGAGCGCCAGCTGCGAACGGTCCATGTCGGTGTCGAAGTTGCTCCGCGAGACGCTCGACGGGATCCTCACCCCCGCATCGTTGAAGCCGAACTTCCTGGCCGCCGACACCATCCCCTTCAGCCCCACCTGGACCCCGATTTTCGCCATCACCGTGTTGCAGGAGACCCGGATCGCGTCCGCGAGCGACGCGTCCTCACAGCCGCGCGCCTCGTTCTGCAGCAAGGTCGACGTGTCGGGCAGGCGCCAGGGGCTCGGTGTTTCCGTCGGCTCGTCCACATCCGACACGACGCCCGAGTCGAGGGCCGCCGCCGCGGTGACGATCTTGAAGGTCGAGCCGGGCGGATACGTCTGCCGGATCGCCCGGTTGAGCATCGGCTGACTCGGCGAGCCGTTCAGGCGCTTCCACGCCGATGTCGTCGCCGCATCCGTCCCCGCGATCGCCCCCGGATCGTACGAGGGGCTGCTCACCAGGGCGAGGATCTCCCCGGTCGCCGGATCGAGCGCCGCGACCGCGCCCCGGCGCCCGGCCAGCCCGGAGTACGCCGCCTTCTGCGCCGCCGCGTTGATCGTGGTCGCCACATTGCCGGCCGGCTGCTGCGAGCGCGTCAGGTCGTTGAACAGGGGGAGCGGGGCGAGCATCGGGTCCGTGCCGGAGAGGATGTCGTCCTCGGCGTACTCCAGCAGCGAGGTGCCGTACACCTGCGACGCGTACCCGGTCACCGGCGCGTACAACGGGCCTTTCTTGTACGTCCGTTCGTAACGGAGCTGCTCGCCGGTGTTCCTGGAGCCGGTGACGGTCTTGCCGTCGACGAGGATGTTGCCGCGCGGCTGGGCGTAGCGCGCGATGGTGTTGCGGCGGTTGGCCGGGTTGTCGTCGAGGGAGTCCGCCTCGAAGATCATTACGCGGGCGGAGTTGACCAGCAGCGCGACGAGCAGCAGCAGGCAGAAGACCGAGGCGCGGCGGATGTAGCGGGTCACCGATGCGCCTCCAGCGCTTCGTCCGGCAGGAGTTGGTCACGCGCGGAGTCACTGATCCGGACGAGCAGCGCCACGATGATCCAGTTCGTGACGACGGACGAGCCGCCCTGCGCGAGGAACGGCATCGCCATGCCGGTCAGCGGGATCAGGCCCATCACGCCGCCCGCGATCACGAACACCTGGAGCGCGACGATCGACGCGATACCGATCGCGAGGAGCCTGCCGAACGGGTCGCGCAGCGCCAGCCCGGCACGGTAGCCGCGCTCCACGAGCAGCGCGTACAGCAGGAAGATCGCCGTCAGGCCGACGAGCCCCAGCTCCTCGCCCGCGGTCGCCAGGATGAAGTCCGACTTGGCGGCGAACCCGATGAGGATCGAGTGCCCCGCCCCGAGCCCCTCGCCGAGCATGCCGCCCGCCGCGAACGCGAACAGCGACTGCGCGAGCTGACCGGGACCCTCGCCCGCGTCGATCGAGGCGAACGGGTGCAGCCAGTCGTGGACGCGGCTGTTCACATGCGGTTCGAGCGCGCCGACGAAGACCGCGCCGCCCGCCGCGAGGAGGAGCCCGATCGCGATCCAGCTGCCGCGGCCCGTCGCCACGTACAGCATCACGATGAAGAGGCCGAAGAACAGCAGCGAGGTCCCCAGGTCACGCTCCAGGACCAGGACGCCCACGCTGATCAGCCAGAAGACCAGGATCGGCGCGAAGACCCGCATGGTGGGGAGCTGGAAGCGCCAGATCTTCTTTCCCGTGTACGAGAGCGCGTTGCGGTTCGCCGCGAGATAGCTGGCGAAGAAGATCGCGAGCAGCACCTTGGCGAACTCGCCCGGCTGGATGGAGAATCCGCCGATCCTGAGCCAGATGCGGGCGCCGTTCACCGCCGGGAAGAAGATCGGCAGGACCATCAGGAACAGCGCGGCGACGGCCGACAGATACGCGTACCGCTGGAGCACCCGGTGGTCGCGCACGAAGATCACGACCGCGATGAACAGGGCCACGCCGAGCGTGGACCAGACGAGCTGGGTCGGCGCCGCCTGGTCGTCGGGCGTCTCCAGGTCGAGCCGGTAGATCAGGACCAGGCCGAGGCCGTTGAGCAGCACGCCGATGGGCAGCAGAAGCGGGTCCGCGTACGGGGCGCGCAGACGGATCGCGCCGTGCGCCACGAGCGCCAGCACGCCGAGCCCCGCGCCGTAACCCGCGGCGCCGGGCGGTACGGAGCCGTTCTTGGCGAGTCCTACGGCGCAGTATCCGTAGACGCTGAGCAGGACGGCCAGAACGATCAGGACGAGTTCGGTGCCACGGCGCCGCGGGAGGCGGAGAGCGGGGACAGCGGGAGGGCCGACGCCGGCTCCCGTGCCTGCCGGGCCCGTGGGTCCCGCCGATCCTGTCGATCCGGTCGATCCGGTCATGGCGGGAACGTAACAAGCGACAGCCGGGAAATGCCGCTATGTCGCTTTAATCTGACTGGGTGTGTGTCCGGTGGGGGTTTCGGGAGGGGTTCTGCGGGGGTGTGGGTGGGGGTTGCGGGAGGGGTTCCGCGAGGGCGTGGGAGTGGGGTGCGGGAGGGGTTCCGCGCGGGTTCCGGGTGGGTGTGGTGCGGTCAGGGCTGGTCGTCGTACGGCAGTGTCAGTGTCGCCAGCGCTCCGCCGTCCTCCGCGTTCGCGAACCTGAGCGAGGCGCCGAGCACCTTTGCCTGGCCCAGCGCGATCGTCAGACCGAGGCCGTGGCCCCTCGCGCCGCCCTCCGTCCTGAAGCGCTGCGGACCGCCCTCCACCAGGTAGTCCGGGTAGCCCTCCCCGTGATCCCGCACCGTGATCACCGGGCCGTCCACCGTGAGGACCACCGGCGGGCTGCCGTGCCGGTGCGCGTTCGCGACGAGGTTGCCCAGCACCCGCTCCAGGCGCCGGCGGTCCGTCAGTACGCAGACGTCGCGCACCACGACCACCTCCGTCTCCGTGCCTGACCCCCGCACCACCCGCTCCGTGAGCGGACCGAGCCAGTTGTCGTCCAGGTCCAGGCGCTCGCTGCGCGCGTCCAGGCGCGAGATCTCCAGCAGGTCCTCGGTGAGGGTCCGCAGTGCGGCGACCCGGTCCCGTACGAGCTCCGTCGGGCGGCCCGGCGGGAGGAGTTCGGCCGCCGCGTGCAGGCCCGTCAGCGGTGTCCGCAGTTCGTGCGCCACGTCCGCCGTGAACCGTTGCTCGCTGAGCAGCTTGCGCTGCAACGACGACGCCATGCTGTCCAGCGCGCCCGCGACCGCGGCCACCTCGTCCTGGTGCCTGGCCGGATTTCTCGTCCTCGGATCGTCCACGCGCGCGTCCAGGTCCCCGCCGCTGATCCGCCGGGCCACCCTCGCCGTCGCGTGCAGGCGCCGCGTCACACGGGTCACCGCGAACGCTCCCACCAGCAGCGTCGCGCCGATCGCCAGCACGGACGAGCCGACGATCGCCTGGTCCAGGCCGTCGATCGTGCGGGCGCCCTGCGAGTAGTCGACCTCCACCGCCAGTACGCGGTTCCCGTCGATCGGTCCCGCCGCCCACATCGTGGGTGCCTTCGCGCGGCTCACCATCGTGCCGCGATCCCCGCCCGCGGCGAGCCTGCGCAGCGAGTCGGGCAGGCCGGGGGGATCGATCCCCGCGAGCGGGCCCAGCCTCGCTCCGGCCTCGTACGCCGCGGTGGCCTCGTCCAGCCGGCCCAGTGCGCGGTCGCGGGCCTGGCCGACGGTCTGGTTGGCGACCGATACGTGGACCAGGGCGCCCAGGAGTGCGGCGAGTGCGCAGCACATCACCGTGATGAAGACCGCGGCCTTCCAGGTGAGGGTGGCGGTCCAGGCGGGGAGTCGGGGTTTGGGTCTGGCGTGGCTCGTGGCGCGGGAGGTGGCGCCGGATGTGGTGGGGGTCATGGGCGGCTCTTGGGGGGCTGCCGGGGGTGCGGGTGTTCTGGGGCGGTGGTCTCGTGCCGGGCGGTGGGGGTGTGGGTGTGGGTGTGGGTGGGAGTGAGGCCGGTGCCGGTGCCGGTGCCGGTGCCGGTGCCGGGGCTGGCGTCGGTGCCGGGGTTCTGCGCGCTGCGTTTGTGGGCGGGTGCGGGGCCGGGCCGGTATGTCCGTCCTCGCTTGGATGGTTCGGCGTCGGATCTCGTGCGCGTCAGTTGTGTGTGCCGGTTCCGGGCGGACATACCGGCCCGGCCCCTTCCGTTCGCGCGCGGGTGCGGCCGCCTCGGGGGCGGTGTCCGCCGGGCCGTGTGCGTGGGCGGGTGCCGGCCCGTTGTGTGGGGGCGTGGTCCCGGGCTCGTGTGTGTCGTCATCGCGGCGGGGCCGATGGCGTTGTCGTCGGGGATTTCGGAGGGGTGGGGGTGGGGGAGGTTGTCGGGGATTTCGGAGGGGTGGGGGTGGGGGAGGTTGTCGGGGAGGTGGGGCTGGGCCTGGGGGGCTCGGTTGGGGATGCGGGTGGGCCTGTGCGGAGGATTTCGTCCCGGGTGGGGAGCATCGCGCGCTGGTGCGCGTCCCAGGACCACGCCGTGCGGTACTCGTAGCCCGGTAGGTCCGCCACCGCCCGCAGGATCACGTCGCGGCCCGCGATCTCCACGCTCACCACCGCGTCCGACGTTCCCATGATCTGCGTCAGCTTGTGGTCCTCGAACATGTAGCAGCGCACGGCCAGTTGGCCTTTCGGCAGCCGGATCCCCACGATCAGTTCGTCCTTGCCGTCGCCGGTCAGGTCCCGGTAGTACGCCTTCAGCACCGGGCACTTGGTACCGGCGTCCGTGCCGCAGTCGTTCAGCCCTACGACGTTGTCCGGGCTCGGGGACGGGCTCGGCGATGCCGCGACGGCCGCCGCCTGGGCGCGGACCACGTCGACCGGGTTCACGCGGTGGATGTCGTCACCCTTGGCGGTGATGCCCTTCACGACCTCGGTGTGGCCCGAGCCGTAGTCGTCGGCCGCGGCGGACGCCGGCGGCAGTGTGGGCCACAGCCGGGCCGGCCCCACCGCCGTGGACGTCGGACCCGCGCTGCGCAGCTCGCCCGAGTCGCCGCACCCCGCCAGCAGCAGTGCCGACGACGCCGTCACGGCTGCGGCCGCGGTACAGGTGCGCCTGGAATTCACTGGACTCCCGCCTGTCCGCGTGCCGGTCGGTCACTCCATTGACACCTTATTTGGTGAGGAATCCCTTTTTATTGACCCACGGGACCGTGCGCACCTCGAACCCTCAGTCGTCGGTGCGTCCGCGCCGGTACATCGAGAAGGCGAGTCCGCCCGCGCCCGCCATCGCCATTCCGCCGCCCGCCGCCAGGAACAGCGGGTGCGTTTCGGGTGCGTCGGAGTCGGCCTGCTCCGGTGAGCTCGCCGGAGCGGAGGCCGCGTGCCGGTCGGGCTGTGCGTGCGCGAACGCGGCCGTCGGGACCAGGAGCGCGCCGCCGAGAACGGCGGCGACGAAGGTGCCCCGGGCCAGCAGGCCTGCTCGACGGGTGGTGCTCACGGAACGTCTCCTCTGCTCTGCTCCCGGTGCGGTGCGCTCCACCAGGTGGCGTAAAAGCGGACGTCTTCACCGTAAGGAACCCTCATCACGGCAATTCGGCAGCTGTGTAACAGCGGGCCGAAGCTCTTCGGGCGGTGGTGTCACCGAGGGGCCGGACGGCATATTGCCCTGCGGCTCCGGGGCTGTTCCCATGGTCGTGGGGTGATGGTGCATGAGACGTCTGCGCGTCATACCGACCTGGCGGCACGGTCGGGAGCGGCTCTATGTCTGCGACGACGACGGCAGGAACGTCGCCTGGTACGACCGTGAGGCCGGCCGCGTCAATCTGATCAGCGAGGCCCGCCGGGACGCCGTTCTCGACGTCCTCGGGCCCTTCCTGACCGGCCAGGTCACGGTCGGACCGCCCCCGGTGCCCACCCCGGCCGAACTCGCCAGGCTCGCCCTCCACCCGGACGACGACCTCGCGCCGAACCGGCCCGGCGAGGCCCTCCAGATCGCCGTCGACCGCGACCCGGGCCCGCCGCGGCGCCTGCGCGGGGACCCGCGGCGCCGGGCCCTGGAGGCCGAGCAGGCCGTCGGCGGAGCGCTCGACGCGTTCGAGCGGGCGGGCTGGCGCGCGCTGCACTCCGTGCCGCTGCCCGGCGGCGCCCGCATCCACCACCTCCTCATCGGCCCCGGCGGCCTCTACGCGCTGCACACGCTCCCGGCCCGCAAGCAGCGCGTCCGCGTCGCCGACCCGATGGTGATGACCGGCCGCTCGGAGCCGCACCCGCTCTTGCGCCGCGTCCGCGCGGACGCGTCCCGCGCGTCGTTCGCCCTGACCGCGGAGGTCCGCCCGGTCCTGGCCGTGGCGGGCGCCACGACCGTCGAGGTGGCGGCACCCCCACGGGACGTACGCATCGTCCTGGACACGGAACTCCAGTCACTCGCGCGCACGGGCGGCGTCCTGAAACCGGCCGACGTCGAGGCCCTGCACGCGATGGCCCGCGACCGCCACACGTGGCTGCGGGTCTGAGGCCGCTCTACGGGGCTTGCCTGCGGCGCACCATCTCGGTGATCCAGACAGGTGCGAACGGGGACGTGCAGCCGGGGGGCGTCGGGTAGTCCTTGAGTACCTGGAGGCGCTCGCCGATGTCCATCGCCCGGGTGCGGTGGTCGGCGTGGTCGATCCCGATCTGGGCCAGGCAGTGGTTCATCGCCCACTGAAGGCGGTCCGGGGCGTCCTTCATCTCCGCCTCGATGATGTCGAGGAGCGCCGAGAGGTCGAGGCCATCCGGCTTCTTCGCCACGCGTTCCGTGGTCAGCGCCCAGCCGGCACTCGCGACGACCGGATCCTCATCGGCCGACCAGGCCAGTCGCAGCTCTTCGGCGTGCGGGTTCTTCTTCACCACGTAGTTCACGAGCCAGTCGTGCACCTTGGACGCGCGCGCCTCGCGCACCATGGCGTCCAGCTCGTCCCGCCCGAACGCCTTCGGGCGGCAGATGAGGAGGGCGAGGAGTCGTGCCGCGGTGTCGTCCGTCTCCCAGAGCCCGCGCGCGAGGTCCTGCTGCGTCTTCAGCCGTTTCGCGAGCGCGCGGAGCTTGCCGAGGTTCACGCCGTGATCGTCACCGTGCTTCTCGTTCACGGCGCGTGCCTTCGGGTCCTCGAGCGCGGCCAGCTCGGCCATCACCTCGGCGACCGTCGTCCCGGTCGGCGTCGTCTCGGCCACCTCGGTCCTCCCGTCCGTCCCGTCCGTCCCGCGCGAGATTTCACCCTATGACGACGGGACCACTGCCTATCCGTCGGACCGCACCCGTACGAAGCGGACGGTCTCGTGGCGTCCGGCCGCCTGGCGCAACTCGATGAGGAGGGGGGCTGTCAGCATCCTCACCGGGCCGTGTTCCGGGTGGTCGGTCAGCTGCTCCAGCCGATCGTGCACGAATGCGCCGACCTGCCGTGACTGCGTCGGGGTCAGGCGGGGCGACGTCTTCACGGTGCGACCATCCGGGAGGTGCACGAGAAGCGCCTGCGGTCTGTCCAACGGGCCGAATACGCCGAGGAGTTCCCCGTCCGTCGTGTCCGCGTGCCTGATCTTTCTCCACGCCCGCGTTCCACCTGCCCGATAGGTCGAGCGCAGTTCCTTCGCCACGATTCCTTCGACGCCGGCCGCTCTCATGTCGCGGAACCAGATACGGGCGGTTTCCTCGTCCAGCGTCGCCAGTACGGGCTGAAGGGGCGGGCCGACGTTCTGCAGCGCGGCACCGAGCAGCTCCCAGCGTTTTCTCAGCGGCAGGGCTCTGACATCGCGGCCCGGGACGCCGAGGATGTCGAACACCACGTAGGACACCGGGATGCCCGACCGCTCGCGATCGGCGTGGGAGCGCAGGAGATCGGTGAAGCTCAGACGCCCGTCGCGGTAGGCGCACAGTTCGCCGTCCAGCACGGTTCCGGCGGGCAGATGCTCTCCGAGATATGCGGCGATTTCGGGAAACTCCCGGGCCAGGTCCCTTTGTGAGCGGGACTGCAGGAAAACCCGGCCGCCTTCGAGGACGAAGGCGAGGGCGCGGAATCCGTCGAGTTTGAGGGAGTACTGGAGACGCTCCGGCGCGCCTGATTGTGCCGGGATTTCGTCCACAGCCTGGGGACGCATGACGTCGACGGGCGGTCGCAGGGCTACTGCCGGCGCGTTTTCGTCCATTCCGTCAGGGTCTGCCCGGCCGGCCCGCCGGGTGGGGAGAGGCTCGCCCTTCGCGTCGGACTGTCACCGGGACAGCCCCGGCGCCGCCGCTCACGGCACCCGACCCGCGCGGTTCAGGTTGATCAGAGGGCCGAGCAGGTCCCCGTAGCGTTCGAGGCGGGGGGCGATGTCGTCGGCCAGGAACGTCAGCTCCCGCGCGTCCGTGCAGGCCTCGACCTCCTCCCACGTCACCGGCGCCGACACGGTCGGCTCCGGGCGGGCACGCAACGTGTACGGGGTCGCCGTCGTCTTCGCGGCGGCGTTCTGGCTGAAGTCGACGAAGACCTTGCCGGGGCGCAGGCTGCGGGTCATGCGGTGGACGACCAGCTCCGGATGCTCCGCCTCGGCCTCCACCGCGAGGGTCTTCGCGTACGCGCTCACCCGATCGGACGGCGTCGGTTCCAGCGGCACGAGCATGTGCAGCCCCTTGGAACCGGAGGTCTTCACGTACGAGTGAAGCCCGTCCACACTCAGCCGCTCCTGAAGCCAGAGGGCGACCGCGCAGCACTCCACCACGTCCGCCGGTTCCCCGGGATCCAGGTCCAGGATCAGCCGGTCGGCCTCTCCGGGCGCGTCCGCCTGCCACTGTGGCGTATGGAACTCCGTCACCAGATTGGCCGCCCACATGAGTGACGCCAGATCCTGTACGAGGACCTGGCGGGACGGGGCACTCCTCGAATGCGGCACCTCCGCCGTCCGCACCCACGCCGGCGTGCCCGGCGGCACGTTCTTGGTGAAGAACCGCTGGCCCTCGGGCCCGTCCGGGTAGCGCAGGAAGGACACGGGCCGGTCGTACAGGTGTGCGAGCAGGGACCCGGCGACGGTCGCGTAGTAGTGCAGCAGCTCGCCCTTGGTGAACCCGGTCGCCGGGTACAGCACCTTGTCGAGGTTGCTGAGCGCGAGCCGCCGCCCCTCCACCTCTGTGATGGGCGTCATACGATGAGAATCCCACGGAAATCGTGACGAGCTATCCCAAAGGGCTGCGGTGGTGGCTGCGGTGGTGGCTTCGGCTGCGGCGACGGAGGGGTGGCCGACGGGCTCGGCTCCGGCAGGGCGCAGAGCAGGGCCACGCGGCAGGGCATTGCGCAGGGCACGCGGCAGAGCGCTAAGCACTGCGCAGAGCTCACGGCAGAGCACACGGCAGAGCACACGGCAGAGCACTACGCAGAGAGGGACACCGTGCGATCCATATGGAACGGCGCCATCTCATTCGGCCTTGTCAGCATCCCGATCAAGCTGGTCAACGCCACTGAGAGCCACTCGATCTCCTTCCGGCAGATCCATCTGGAGGACGGCGGCCGCATCCGCTACCGCAAGTTCTGCGAGCTGGAGGAGAAGGAGGTCGCGTCGGCGGAGATCGGCAAGGGGTACGAGGCGGCGGACGGCGCGATCATCCCCATCACGGAGGAGGATCTGGCCTCCCTGCCGATCCCGACCGCGCGGACCATCGAGATCGTGGCCTTCGTCCCCGCCGACCGGATCGACCCCCTCCAGATGGACGCCGCCTACTACCTCTCCGCGAATGGCGTCCCCGCCGCGAAGCCGTACACCCTGCTGCGCGAGGCGCTCAAGCGGAACAAGAAGGTCGCCATCGCCAAGTTCGCCCTTCGGGGGCGGGAGCGGCTCGGCATGCTGCGCGTCGTCGACGACGTGATCGCGATGCACGGTCTGCTGTGGCCCGACGAGGTGCGCGCCCCCGAGGAGGCGGCGCCCGAGACCCAGGTGACCGTGCGCGAGGCCGAACTCGACCTGGCGGACGCGCTGATGGACACCCTCGGTGAGGTCGACATGGAGTCGTTGCACGACGACTACCGTTCCGCGGTCGAAGAGATGATCGAGGCGAAGGCGTCCGGCGAGGGCGTGGTGGAGGCGCCCGCCGCCCCCGAGGGTGGCGGCAAGGTCATCGACCTGATGGCGGCCTTGAAGAGCAGCGTCAAGGCGGCCAAGGAGGCCCGGGGCGACGCGGCCGCGCCCGAGCGGGAGGCGAAGGCGAGCCCGGTGACCCCGCTGAAGTCCCGTACGGCGCCGAAGGAGGTCGGCGGGAAGAAATCGACGTCGACGAAGGCGAAGCCGGCGGCGTCCGGGAGCGGCACGGCGAGGAAGACGACGGCCAAGAAGTCGGCCGCCTCGTCGAGGACGGAGGCCGCGGACAAGGCGAGCACGTCGAGGGCGAGTACGTCCAAGGCCGGTGCGTCGTCCAAGGCCGGTACGTCGAAGGCGAGCGCCTCGAAGGCCGCGGCCAAGAAGACGACCGCCAAGAAGTCATCCGCGAAGAAGACGGCGTCGCGCAGACGGGCGTCTTAGCCGACGGGCGACTTGGGCGAGGGCGGTGGGCTCAGGAGGGGGCGGTGAGCTGGGAGAGGGTGGTGTGCTCAGGTAGGGGGCGGTGGGCTGGCGGCGGTCGTACGCGGATACGCATACGTACGAAGGCGCCGCCGCCAGGCCACTGTTGTGTCCGCTGCGCCTAGCGGGCCACGAACTGCGTCAGGATCGCCTGCACCTCGTAGATGTCCACGCCCTTGCTGAACGTCTTCTGGACGGGCGCCGCCGTGCCGGAGATCCAGATCTTGAGCTCACCGTCGAGGTCGAAGTGACCCGCGGTCTCGACGGAGAAGTGCGTGATGCTGCGGTAGGGGATGGAGTGGTACTCCACCTTCTTGCCGGTGATCCCCTGCTTGTCGACGAGGATCAGGCGCCGGTCGGTGAAGAGGATGGTGTCGCGGATGAGCAGGTACGCGGCCTGCACCTGCTCGCCCTGACCGAACAGCTTGGCGTACTCCTGCTGCGCGCCGACAGGGTCGACGGTGTGCGCGTTTCCGAACAGTGCCATGAGGCCCCCCAAAGATGATGAACTCCTGCGTAGGCACAGGATCTTCACACTGTATGTGAGGTGTTGGCCAGGGGGCAGGGGGCCTCTTCCGGGTTGTGTGCGGTGACGAGAAATCCCACGCTCTTCATCCACACCTCGCCGCTCCCGTCCGCATCCCCGCCGCTGGCGCGCTCGTATGCGTGCAGGGTGTTCGTGAGGGTGCGGTGAGCCAACTCTCTTATCCTGCAGTCGACTTGTTCGGTCAGGTGCCTTCCGGGTCCGGAGTCGAGCAGGAACGCGGCGGCGTCACCGGCGTCCCGCCCCCACAGTCCGTACCCCTCCATGCGTCGCACCCCGACGCCGGCGAACCCGGCGTCGGACAGCACGCCGCGCGTGGCGTCGGGGTCGGCCAGGGAGAACATCCCCGGGCTGCGCGAAGTGCCCCGCTCGCCCGAAGCCCCGAAGTCGCCGACGGGCAGGATGGCCCGCAGCCCGGCGATGGCCCGCAGCCAGTCGTGGCGCTCGGGCTCGGCGGCGCAGATGAACGCCAGCCTCCCGCCCGGCCGGAGGGCGCGCCGGATGTTGGCGAAGGCGGCGACGGGGTCGGCGAAGAACATCACCCCGAACCGGCTGATGGCGACGTCGAAGGCCCCGGCGGGGAAGGGATGGACCTGGGCGTCACCCCGCTCGAAGCTGACGTCGACCGCCCCTGCCTGCCGACTGGTCTCCTCCTGCGCGGTCTCCTCCTGACCGGTCTCTGCCCGACCGGTCTCCTGTCGAGCGGCCTCCTCCCGAGCGGTCTCCTCGGCCCGGGTCAGCATGGGCCCGGACAGGTCGACCCCCAGCGCCCGCCCGCCCGGGCCCGCGCGCCGGGCGGCGAGGCGGGTGGTGGCCCCGGCGCCGCAGCCGACGTCGAGGACCCGCTCGCCGGGGCGGACTGCGGCGGCGTCGAGGAGAGGCTGGTCGAACCCTGCGTTCACGGCGTCCCAGCGGTCCTGGTTGCGGGCCCAGTGCTCGCCTTCGTACCCGTTCCAGGCCTGGGACTGATCGACGTTCACGATGTGCGGCATGACGGAATCCCCTTGTCCTCGTGATGGCGGGGCGGCCGACGGCGACTAGTATGGGCGTGCGCCCAAACAAAGTATGGGCGCACGCCCATACCGATGCAAGGGCGCTGAGGGTGACGCATGGCCCGGGACGGTCGACATACGGTCGCACCGAAGCCGGACGTGACGGCCGGACCGGAACTGGACGTGACGGCCGGACCGGAACTGGACGTGACGGCCGGACCGGAACCGGACGTGGCGGCCGGACCGATGGCGCACGCACACACACTTGATGGGAAGAGGCAGCATGTCCCCGCGCGGAGTGGCGATCCCCGATGTAAGAGAGCGGCTCTTCGACGCGGCGGAGCGGATCCTGGCGCGGGAGGGCCCGTCGGGCCTGACGAGCAGGGCGATCACGACCGAGGCCGGCTGCGCGAAAGGCATGCTGCACAAGCACTTCGCGGGCCTGGACGAACTTGTCGCGGAGCTGGTCCTGGCGCGCTTCGCCAGCACGGCGCGTCTGGCGGAGGAGCTCCCGGGCCGCGCGGGCGAGTCCACGGTGGCGGCCAACCTGAAGACGATCGGCTACGCGCTCCTGACGTCCCTGAACCCCACGACGGCGGGCCTGGCGGTCTCGACCCCGGCGGCTTCGCTGCGTATCCGGGAGGCTCTGGAGACGGGCGCCCCGGGTTTCGACGCGATCCAGCAGTCGATCGCGCACTACCTGGACGCGGAAGTGGAACGGGGCCGTCTCGCCTCCGCCACGGACACGACGGCGCTGGCGCTGGCGCTGGTCGGGACGGTCCACCACCTGTTGATGACGACATGGGGAGACACGGCACGCGATCCGGGCGAGCAGACCGAAAGACTGGTGACGATGCTGCTGGGCCCGACGACCGGAGGATCAATCGGCCATGGAGAACGTTGAAGGCGTCGGCGATGTCGGCGATGTCGGCGAAGTTGGCGAGGTGATCCGGAGCAACGCCCCGGGATCGTTCCCGTACAGCGTGCTGCGCGAACGGCACCCGGCGCTCATCCGGCGGATGCGCGACGCGTTCCCGTACGACCCGGAGCGGCGGCGGGCGCTGGACGCGCTCCTGAGGGAGAGCACGGATCCGGCCGGCGTGATGGAACCGCTGCCGGCCGACGCCCGGGACCGCGAACAGTGGGAGGGGTGGGGGAGCGGTGAGCATGTGGGCGGGTCGTGGTTCGACGCGCCGTTCCTGTGGGCGGAGAGCTACTTCTACCGCAGGCTCCTGGACGCGGTCGGCTACTTCGACGCCGCCGGACCGTGGCAGGGCATCGACCCGTTCCGCCCCTTCAAGCGGGCGGAGCTACGGAGTCCGGAGGCGCAGGCGGAACTGACGGCCCTGGACCGCCTCGCGCAGGAACCACGGGAAACCCAGGCCCGGGCCCTGCTCCACGGCTCCCTGTGGGGCAACCGTGCGGACCTGGGCTTCCAACTCACCGCGAACGCCACCGACACCGCCACCACACCCCTCCTGGCGGACGACTCGGAGCATCTGTGGTCGCTGCTGCCGCCGGGGGCCGGGAGCACGGTCCACGTGGTGGCGGACAACGCGGGCCGCGAACTGGTGCCCGACCTCCTCCTCATCGACCACTTCCTGCGCCACGCACACGCGGAACAAGTGATCCTCCAGGTGAAGCCACACCCGTACTACGTCTCCGACGCGACCCCCATGGACGTGATCGACGCCCTACGCCACCTGAAACAAGCCCCGGGCGAGGCGGGCAATGCGGGCGAACGACTATGGCACGCAACCTCAGCAGGCCACCTACAACTCCGCACGCACCCCTTTTCCTGCGCCCCACTGCCGTACGCCGCAATGCCGGACGACCTGAAGAAGTCGTTCGAGACAGCCACTCTCACGATCCTGAAGGGCGACCTGAACTACCGCCGTCTGCTAGGAGACCAACTCCGTCCCCCCGCAACCTCGTTCACCGCCCTCACGTCCTACTTCCCGTCCCCGGTGGCTGCCCTGCGCACCCTCAAGTCGGACGTCATCGCGGGCTTGACCGAGGAGATGGAACGAACGCTGAACGAATCGGAAGACCGTGCATGGCGAACAAGCGGTACGCACGCCGTGATCCAGGTACGGGGCGAGTGACGACGGAAGCCGCGCTGCCTCATGCACCGGCGCATTGAGGACCTGCTGCGCGAGTACGAGTGACACCGATTTCGTCAACTGAGGCCCCTGGCAACTAGTCCAGGGGCCTCGTCACTTCTCATCGGATCTAGTGCCGCATCAGGCAACGTTCGCCCTGCCGATGGCTACTCTGACGATGTGGCCGATGAAGAGGACAGTGGGAGTGGCTCGATCCGACGTCCCTCGTGGGACCACCCGGTAGTGGCCACCGTCGCGCTGGAACTGGGCGGCCTTGCTGTCTCCGGGTTGGTCGCTCTGGTGGGGTGGCCGTTCGGGTGGCTGCCCGACACTGGTTTCGTCCTCATCGTGACGGGCTTTATCGCGTTCGAGCCTGCGGCTGAGTTGTACCGCGGGGCGGGCACGCCGCGTCGGCTTGCTGTTGTCGCCGCTCTCCTTGCGCTGGCAACGGTGAGCCTGCTCGTGGCTGCAGCAGTGAACTGGGCCTTTCCTGCGCTGGCTGATCCGGGCGTCGGTATCCTCGTCGGCTACCTTGTTGCGTTGCCCATCGGCGTGGCTGTGTTGGCTTGGTTCCTCACCAGGGCGAACGCGGCCTGATGCGGCACTAGTTCAGTGGGTAGCCGATCTCCGCGAGATCCTTGGCGAGATCGGCCACGGTGACCTCTGGGTTCAACGCGTTGACGACTGAGTCGCTCAGAGGACGGGAAGCGAAGACATGGGACACGGCCTCCAATGCGACCGGAACTTCGTAGTAGTCCTCGGCCCACTGCTGGAACGCTTCCGGTGAGCGGTCCACGAGCAGTTGGAAAAGGTACCCCGCGCCGTCAGGGTCGTCCGGCTGCTCGTCGGGGTAGTCGATCGTTCCTGCCTTCCAAGAGGCATGGTCTGTCTCTCGCCACATGCACGCTGTGACGACGGGCATCCCGTCCTCGTCGCAGAACGCCGGCTCCTCGACGCACGGTCGAAAGACGTCGGGAACCTCGTCGAGCACCCCCGGCCAGGGCCCGTCTTCTGTGTAGGGGCTCATCGGTGATTCGTGCGCGAACCCGCGAACGTAGGCGCCGACGAGGGAGAAGACGATCGAGAACTCGTCGCCCGACCCGTTCCGCATGGAGGCCAGCGACTCCGTCTCGGACCATCGGTCGTTGAAGGAGTAGTACCGGTCCTCCCATTCAGGGCTCAGGATGGCGTCCAGCACAGACAAGGAACGGCAGTGCTCGCGGAGCACGGATATCTCGGGCATCTGCCGAGCAACGTCTTGAACGGTCACTCGCTCATCCAAGCGCACGCCTCTGACATGCCCGGTTCCTGTGACGGGAGGCCGTGGGGTCCAGAATGCCGGGAAGCGCGGATAGCTGATCCCACCTGCGGAAACGCTCCAAGATCCCGTCCACAGGTCGTCCCCGGACCCCGACACATGGCGGCTTTGGGCGGCGCAGAGCTGCACACGCCCGTAGACACACGAAGACCCCGTCCTCAGCGAAAGCGCTGATGGCGGGGTCTTTGGGCACCTCATACAAGGTGCCCCCGGCAGGATTCGAACCTGCGCACACGGCTCCGGAGGCCGTTGCTCTATCCCCTGAGCTACGGGGGCGTGTTCGCCGCGGCTGGCGTGGCGACGGGTAGAACAGTACCAGCTCTGTCGGGGTCCCCATGAACAGTTAATTCGCCTGCGAGGTGGCGTCCTCGGAGGGCTGTGCGCGGGGCGCTGGAGGGTGGTAGTCCCCTGTACGGGGCGGAAGTGGGGAAAACCCGGACGCGGTGGCGTCGGCGGACCTACTCTCGAGTTGTGCCAGGCGCGTCCGGCCGAGTGCTTGTTGTGGACGACAACAAGGTGATTCGGCAGCTGATCAGGGTCAATCTCGAGCTGGAGGGCTTCGAGGTCGTGACCGCGGCCGATGGTGCCGAGTGTCTGGATGTGGTGCATCAGGTTCGGCCTGATGTGATCACCCTGGACGTCGTGATGCCCCGACTCGACGGGCTGCGGACCGCCGCGCGGCTTCGTTCCGACGCCCATACGCGCGGTGTCCCCATCGTGATCGTCAGCGCTTGCACCATCCAAGAGGTTGATACGGGACTTGATGTCGGGGTCGATGACTTTCTCGCCAAGCCCTTCGAGCCCAGTGAACTCGTACGGGTCGTACGGCAGTTGAGTGAGCGTGGGCGCGGCGGCGGTCGCGGTGCCGAAGAAGCCGAGCGCGCCGGGCGTACCGGGGGCTAGGCGGTACGGGGGCGCGGAGCGTGTCCGTATGCCGGACCATCCCGTAAACCGGGTCGCTCACCCACCCCCCTCCTCCCATACGCTTGTCCCGTGACCCCCGTAGAGCTCTCCCGTACCGTCCTGCGCGCCGTGCGCCGCGCGGTCGACGACGGTGAGCTGAGCGTGGCCGTGCCGGCACGCGTCGTGGTCGAGCGGCCGCGGCCCGGTGGGTGCGGGGACTACTCCACGAACGTCGCGCTGCAACTCGCCGGGCCCGCCGGACGCCCGCCCCGGCACGTCGCCGAACTTCTCTCGCGGCGTCTCTCCGACAGCCCCGGCATCGCCGGCGTCGAGGTCACCGGTCCCGGATTCCTCAATCTCACCCTCGCCGACGACGACCCCGGCGCGCTTGCCCGCGAGATCCTCGCTCGGGGCGGCGGGTATGGGGCCAGTGATGTTCTTGCAGGTCAGCGCATTGAGATCCGTATTCCGTACGAGGTCAGGGCCGAGGTCGTCGCCGATTCTCTCCGCCGCATCCTCGCCACGCAGGGGGCCCAGGCTCACGTGGTCCATGGTGAGACGGCCGAGTCGAGTGCCGCGCACGTCGTGAATCTGCGCCCCGTGCCTGCTCCCTGCGACCCCGCCGTCCTCGGCCGCGACGCGTCCCGCTGGGCCCTGCTTCTGCCCGCCGCGCACGACCGGCCCCGTATCGACGACGAGCATCTCGCCCAGCGCGAGGGCAACCCCCTCTTCCGCGTTCGTTACGCCCACGCACGCACCAAGGCCCTGACTCGCAACGCCGCCGCTCTCGGTTTCACCGCCGAACCCGGCGACGTCCGCGACCAGGCGTCCGCCGCAGGTGACGCCTCCAGTGCCACCGGCGCCCTGACCCGCAACGCCGCCGCTCTCGGTTTCACCGCCGAACCCGGCGACGTCCGCGACCAGGCGTCCGCCGCAGGTGACGCCCCCAGCACCACCGGCGCCCTAAGGGCCACCGGTGCCCCCAGTACCACAGGCGCCCCCAGTGCCACCCCCGCCCTCGCCGACGCCCCGTCCGCCCCCGACGCCCCATCGACCCCCGGCGACGTCCGCGACCACGACACGGCGATCGACTCGGGGGTCGCCGTCCGCGCCCGAGCGAACGCCGCGGCCGCCCTCCACACCGCCCTGTCCGCCTACCCCCAGGCCCTCACCCTCGCCGCCACCCACCACGCACCCGACCGGCTTGCCCGGCAGCTTGTCGTGGTGGCCGATGCGCTGCTCGGGTTTCAGCACACCGTGCTGCCGCAGGGGGAGGAGAAACCCTCGGCCGCCCACCGTGCCCGGCTCGCGCTTGCCGAAGCCGCCGGGGCGGTGCTCGCCGGCGGCCTTTCCCTGCTCGGTATCGACGCACCCGAACATCTCTGAGAGAGCGCAGAAGACAGTCATGAGCCGTTCCGCACACCCCGCCGGGCCCCGCCACGCCGATGTCCTGACCGAGGGGCACTACGCCGCCCCGCCCGCCGATCTCAACGCCCTCGACCCGAAGGTGTGGTCGCGGACCGTCACCCGTGCGGGCGACGGCGCGGTCCGTGTCGGCGGCATCGAAGTGGCCCGGCTCGCCGAGGAGTTCGGCACTCCCGCCTACTTCCTCGACGAGGACGACTTCCGGACCCGCTGCCGCGCCTGGCGTGACGCCTTCGGGTCCGACGCCGACGTCTTCTACGCCGGCAAGGCGTTCCTCTCCCGCGCCGTGGTGCGCTGGCTGCACGAGGAGGGGCTCAATCTTGATGTCTGCTCCGGTGGAGAGCTGGCCACCGCGCTGTCCGCCGGGATGCCCGCGGAGCGCATCGCCTTCCACGGCAACAACAAGTCCGAGGAAGAGATCGAGCGGGCCGTCGAGGTCGGCGTCGGGCGGATCGTGCTCGACTCGTTCCAGGAGATCGTGCGGGTGTCGCACATCGCCGAGCGGCTCGGCAAGCGCCAGCCCGTGCAGATCCGCGTGACGGTCGGCGTCGAGGCCCACACGCACGAGTTCATCGCCACCGCGCACGAGGACCAGAAGTTCGGGATCGCGCTCGCCGGGGGACAGGCCGCCGAGGCCGTACGGCGTGCGCTCAAGCTCGACGGTCTCGAGCTCATCGGCATCCACAGCCACATCGGCTCGCAGATCTTCGACATGGCGGGCTTCGAGGTCGCCGCGCGGCGCGTCGTGTCGCTGCTGGCCGAGGTGCGCGACGAGCACGGTGTCGAGCTGCCCGAGATCGACCTCGGCGGCGGGCTCGGCATCGCGTACACCTCCGATGACGACCCCCGTGAGCCGCACGAGATCGCCAAGGCGCTCGGTGAGATCGTGACGCGCGAGTGCGAGGCCGCCGGTCTGCGCACGCCGCGTATCTCCGTCGAGCCGGGCCGCGCCATCGTCGGCCCGACCGCCTTCACGCTCTACACGGTCGGCACCATCAAGCCGCTCGAAACCCTCCGTACGTACGTGTCCGTGGACGGCGGCATGTCGGACAACATCCGCACCGCCCTCTACGACGCCGAGTACACGGTCGCCCTCGTCTCGCGGACCTCCGACGCCGAGCCGATGCTCGTCCGCGTGGTGGGCAAGCACTGTGAGAGCGGCGACATCGTGGTCAAGGACGCCTTCCTGCCCGCGGACCTCGCACCCGGTGACCTCATCGCCGTACCGGCGACCGGCGCGTACTGCCGGTCCATGGCCAGCAACTACAACCACGCACTTCGCCCGCCCGTCGTCGCCGTGCGCGACGGTGCGGCGCGGGTGATCGTCCGGCGTGAGACGGAGGAAGATCTCCTGCGTCTCGACGTCGGATAAATGAAATACACGTCTCAGGATTCGGACCGGGGGCAGAAACCCCGGTCCGGTGGGTGAGACTGGTCCACTGAAGCAGTATCAAGCAGGCTGAGCTCTCCGAGCTGGGTTCAATGAAAGGCGTAGGTCGATGATGCGTACGCGTCCGCTGAAGGTGGCGCTCCTTGGCTGTGGGGTAGTCGGCTCAGAGGTGGCGCGCATCATGACGACGCACGCCGAGGACCTCGCGGCCCGGATCGGCGCCCCCGTGGAACTGGCCGGGGTCGCCGTCCGGCGCCCGTCGAAGGTGCGCGAGGGCATCGACCCCTCGCTGGTGACGACGGACGCGACCGCGCTGGTCAAACGGGGCGACATCGACGTGGTCGTCGAGGTCATCGGAGGCATCGAGCCGGCCCGCGGTCTCATCATGACGGCGTTCGAGCACGGCGCCTCCGTCGTCTCCGCCAACAAGGCGCTCATCGCCCAGGACGGCGCCGCGCTGCACGCCGCCGCCGAGGAGCACGGCAAGGACCTCTACTACGAGGCCGCCGTCGCCGGTGCGATCCCGCTGATCAGGCCGCTGCGCGAGTCCCTCGCCGGAGACAAGATCAACCGCGTGATGGGCATCGTCAACGGCACCACGAACTTCATCCTCGACAAGATGGACTCGACGGGCGCCGGCTACCAGGAGGCCCTCGACGAGGCCACCGCGCTCGGTTACGCCGAGGCCGACCCGACCGCCGACGTCGAGGGCTTCGACGCCGCCGCCAAGGCCGCCATCCTCGCCGGGATCTCCTTCCACACCCGCGTACGTCTCGACGACGTCTACCGCGAGGGCATGACCGAGGTGACCGCCGCCGACTTCGCTTCCGCGAAGGAGATGGGCTGCACCATCAAGCTGCTCGCCATCTGTGAGCGGGCGGCGCACGGCGGGTCCGTCACCGCGCGCGTGCACCCCGCGATGATCCCGCTCGACCACCCGCTGGCCTCCGTGCGCGGCGCGTACAACGCCGTGTTCGTCGAGGCCGATGCCGCCGGCCAGCTCATGTTCTACGGGCCCGGGGCCGGCGGCGCGCCCACCGCGTCGGCCGTGCTCGGCGACCTCGTGGCCGTGTGCCGCAACAAGCTCGGCGAGGCCACCGGACCCGGTGACTCCGCCTATACCCAGCTGCCCGTCTCGCCCATGGGCGAGGTCGTGACGCGCTACCACATCAGCCTCGACGTGGCCGACAAGCCGGGCGTCCTCGCCCAGGTCGCGACGGTCTTCGCCGAGCACGGCGTATCCATTGACACGGTGCGCCAATCGGGCAAGGACGGCGAGGCCTCCCTCGTCGTGGTCACCCACCGTGCGGCGGACGCGGCCCTCACCGGGACCGTCGACGCGCTGCGCAAGCTCGACACCGTGCGTGGTGTCGCCAGCATCATGCGTGTTGAAGGGGAGTAACGAGCAATGACCCACCAGTGGCGCGGAATCATCGAGGAGTACCGCGACCGGCTTCCGGTGTCCGACACCACGCCGGTCGTCACGCTGCGCGAGGGCGGCACGCCGCTCGTGCCCGCCCAGGTGCTCTCCGAGCGCACGGGCTGCGAGGTCCACCTCAAGGTCGAGGGTGCCAACCCGACCGGGTCCTTCAAGGACCGCGGCATGACGATGGCGATCACGAAGGCCAAGGAGGAGGGCGCGCAGGCCGTCATCTGCGCCTCCACCGGCAACACCTCCGCCTCTGCCGCGGCCTACGCCGTGCGCGCCGGCATGGTCTGCGCCGTGCTCGTCCCGCAGGGCAAGATCGCGCTCGGCAAGATGGGCCAGGCGCTGGTCTACGGCTCGAAGATCCTCCAGGTCGACGGCAACTTCGACGACTGCCTGAACCTGGCCCGCGCCCTCTCCGAGAACTACCCGGTGGCGCTGGTCAATTCGGTCAACCCGTTCCGTATCGAGGGCCAGAAGACCGCCTCGTTCGAGATCGTCGACGCGCTCGGCGACGCGCCGGACATCCACGTCCTTCCCGTCGGCAACGCCGGCAACATCACGGCCTACTGGAAGGGCTACAAGGAGTACGCGGCGGACGGCATCGCCACGCACACGCCGCGCATGTGGGGCTTCCAGGCTTCGGGGTCCGCGCCGATCGTGCGCGGCGAGATCGTCAAGGACCCGTCGACGATCGCCACCGCGATTCGCATCGGCAACCCCGCGTCCTGGGACTTCGCGCTGGCCGCCCGTGACGAGTCCGGCGGCTTGATCGACGAAGTGACGGACCGTGAAATCCTGCGCGCCTACAAGCTGTTGGCGTCCCAGGAAGGTGTCTTCGTGGAGCCCGCGTCGGCCGCCTCCGTCGCCGGTCTGCTCAAGGCGGCCGAGCAGGGCAAGGTCGACAAGGGGCAGAAGATCGTCTGCACCGTCACGGGCAACGGCCTGAAGGACCCCGACTGGGCCGTCGCGGGCGCCCCGCAGCCCGTCACCGTCCCGGTCGACGCGGCCACCGCGGCCGAACGCCTCGGCCTGGCGTAAGCGGACCGGACCGGTCAACTCCGCACAGGGGGTGCACAGGGGGCTTTCGACACGCATCGTGCGCCTCCTGTGCGCCCTATGTCGCCACAGAACCTTCCTTCGATAAGCTGTACCGAACCCACCCCGCCGCATACGCATATGCCGCGGTGCCGCGGGCGTTGTCGTAGCCCACGCGGCCTTCGGGTTCTCACACGGGCAGCAATCATCGGATCTCTACCGCAGTCACCTCGTTCATCACGCAAGAACCGCAGCTCAAGGAGTGTCATCGAGCGATGGCCGGTCCCGCCTTCCGCGCCGCCGCCGTCAGGGTGCGCGTCCCCGCCTCCAGCGCCAACCTCGGCCCGGGCTTCGATGCCTTCGGCCTGTCGCTGGGTCTCTACGACGACGTGGTCGTCCGGGTCGCCGACTCCGGCCTGAACATCGACATCGCAGGTGAGGGCTCCGACACCCTTCCGCGCGACGAGTCCCATCTGCTCGTACGTTCCCTGCGCACCGCTTTCGACCTGCTCGGCGGACAGCCGCGCGGCCTCGAGGTCGTCTGCGCCAACCGGATCCCGCACGGCCGCGGCCTCGGCTCCTCGTCGGCCGCCATCTGCGCCGGCATCGTCGCCGCGCGCGCCGTGACGATAGGCGGCGACGCCCGCCTCGACGACGCGGCCCTGCTGGAGCTCGCGACCGAGATCGAGGGGCACCCGGACAACGTCGCGGCCTGCCTGCTCGGCGGCTTCACGCTCTCCTGGATGGACGGCGGCGCGGCCCGGGCGATCAGGATGGATCCCGCGGGTTCCATCGTTCCGGTGGTTTTCGTACCGGGAAAGCCGGTACTCACCGAGACCGCACGCGGTCTCCTGCCGCGCAGCGTCCCTCATGTGGACGCCGCGGTGAACGCGGGCCGAGCGGCCCTGCTCGTCGAGGCCCTCACGAGGCGCCCCGAGCTGCTGCTGCCCGCCACCGAGGACCGGCTCCACCAGGAATACCGGGCTCCCGCGATGCCGGAGAGCCTCGCACTCGTGGAACGGCTGCGGGCCGACGGCGTTCCCGCGGTGATCTCAGGGGCGGGCCCCACGGTCCTTGCCCTTGTGGAGGAGTCAGCGGCCGACAAGGTCGCCCGGCTGGCCGGCGAGGGATGGGCGGCGAACCGCCTCGACCTCGATGTCGACGGAGCGAGCGTGCTGCCGCTTGCTCACTGACACACGGTTGCCGGAATTCGAGAGGGGGAATATTTGTTGGATCCGGTAGTGTTAACCTCAAGTCTGCACCCGACCCCACCATGGCGAGGTGCTGTGTGTCCCCCTCCGGGACAACCATTCTTCCGGGAGCCCCGCAAATTGCTCTGTGCAATGCACTGAGCCGTTTCGAGCATGCTCCGGAACCGGTGTGATCGAGCCGGGTGACACAGACATTTCAGTGAAACCCGCGGCTTCGGGACTCGCCGTCACCAATGAATTCTTCCGCCGCGTTGGCGGACCACCGCCCCGGCACGGTCCATACCGACAGGACCACCGCCGGACAGCACAACCGGTCGCCGAGCCAGACAGGCCGACGTCCGCTCCAGGGAAGGACCCTTCGTGAGCGACACCACCGATCTGATGGGCGTGAGCGCCGACAGCTCCGCTGCCGCGCCCTCCGCCGCTGCGGATGCCCCTGCTGCCGGTGCTTCGGGCTCCCGGCGGCGCCGCGGTACCGGCCTCGAGGGCATGGTGCTGGCCGAGCTCCAGCAGGTCGCATCGGGCCTCGGTATCAGGGGCACCGCGCGTATGCGCAAGAGCCAGCTGATCGAGGTCATCAAGGAGGCGCAGGCCGGGGGAGGCGCTCCCGCGAAGAGCGCCGACACCACCGAGACCAAGCCGAAGCGCCGCGCCACCTCCAAGGCGCGCACCGGTGACGAGGCCGCGGCGAACGGCACCGAGGCCCCCGCCGCCAAGGCGACCAAGGCCGAGGACGCCAAGGCCGCGAAGGCCGCCGCTCAGCAGCAGATCGACATCCCCGGCCAGCCGGCGAGCGACGAGAAGGCCGGCGAGCGCCGCCGCCGCCGCGCCACCTCCGAGGCCGGCAGCCCCGAGACCGTCACGGCCGAGGCGAAGACCGAGACCAAGACGGACGCCCAGGGCGAGGCCAAGGGCGACGCCGGTGACAACGGCGCCGAGGGCCGTCGCGAGCGCCGTGACCGTCGTGACCGCGGTGACCGTGGCGGCGACCGCGGTGAGCGCGGTGGCCGTGACCGCGGCGACCGCCGTGGCAAGGGCGACGAGCAGGGCAAGGAGCAGGGCGGCAACCGCCAGCCGCAGGGCGGCGGACGCCAGGACCGTCAGCGTGACAACGGTCCGCAGGACGACGACGACTTCGAGGGTGGCCGCCGCGGACGCCGTGGCCGCTACCGCGACCGCCGTGGCCGTCGTGGCCGCGACGAGGCCGGCTTCGGCAACGAGGTGCAGGTCTCCGAGGACGACGTCCTGATCCCCGTCGCGGGCATCCTGGACATCCTCGACAACTACGCGTTCATCCGGACCTCCGGCTACCTGCCCGGTCCGAACGACGTCTACGTGTCGCTCGCCCAGGTCCGCAAGAACGGCCTGCGCAAGGGTGACCACGTCACCGGCGCGGTCCGCCAGCCCAAGGACGGCGAGCGCCGCGAGAAGTTCAACGCGCTGGTCCGCCTCGACTCCGTCAACGGCATGGCGCCCGAATCCGGGCGCGGGCGGCCGGAGTTCAACAAGCTGACGCCGCTCTACCCGCAGGACCGGCTCCGTCTGGAGACCGATCCGGGCATTCTGACCACCCGCATCATCGACCTCGTGTCGCCGATCGGTAAGGGCCAGCGAGGCCTGATCGTGGCCCCGCCGAAGACCGGCAAGACCATGATCATGCAGGCGGTCGCCAACGCGATCACCACCAACAGCCCCGAGTGCCACCTGATGGTCGTCCTGGTCGACGAGCGTCCGGAAGAGGTCACGGACATGCAGCGGTCGGTGAAGGGCGAGGTCATCTCCTCGACCTTCGACCGTCCGGCCGAGGACCACACCACGGTCGCCGAGCTCGCCATCGAGCGCGCGAAGCGTCTCGTGGAGCTCGGTCACGACGTGGTCGTCCTGCTCGACTCGATCACGCGTCTGGGCCGTGCCTACAACCTGGCGGCGCCGGCCTCCGGCCGCATCCTGTCCGGTGGTGTCGACTCGACCGCGCTCTACCCGCCGAAGCGCTTCTTCGGTGCGGCGCGCAACATCGAGGACGGCGGCTCGCTGACCATTCTCGCCACCGCGCTGGTCGACACCGGCTCGCGCATGGACGAGGTGATCTTCGAGGAGTTCAAGGGCACCGGCAACATGGAGCTCAAGCTCGACCGCAAGCTCTCCGACAAGCGCATCTTCCCGGCGGTGGACGTCGACGCGTCCTCCACCCGTAAGGAAGAGATCCTGCTCAACGCGGAAGAGCTGGCGATCGTCTGGAAGCTGCGCCGGGTGCTGCACGCGCTCGACTCGCAGCAGGCCATCGAGCTGCTTCTCGACAAGATGAAGCAGACGAAGTCGAACGCCGAGTTCCTGATGCAGATCGCGAAGACGACGCCGACGCCGGGCAACGGCAACGACTAAGCGCTTCGCTCGGCGGTAGTACCGCTCAAGGGCCGCCCCCGTCACGGATGTGACGGGGGCGGCCCTTTGTGCGCTCCGGGGCGGGTTGTACGATCGCGCTCTTCATCCAACGTTCAACTCATCGCTCCCTGGGGGGACTTGCGTGGACATATCCGTATCCGGCTCCGGCCGGCACCGTCGAAGACTCGGCAAGGTGCTGCCGGCCGCCGCGGCCGGGCTCGCCCTGATCGGCGCGGGCGCGTTCGCCGTCACGTCGTACGCGGGGGAGTCCGACACCGGCCGGGTCGTGCAGCCCCCGCCCGGCACGAAGACCGCCGACGCCACCACCGCGTCCGCGTCGCCGACCGGTGACAAGACGGTCACGCCCCGCATCATCGGCGGCACCTCGAGCGCCGCCTCCTGGATGGTGCAGCTCGTCTACAACGACCCCGCGGGCGGCTCGTACTTCGTCTGCGGCGGCACGCTGGTCGCGCCGAACAAGGTGCTCACCGCCGCGCACTGCCTGCACGACGAGAACGGCAACCGGCAGGACTGGGGCAAGTACGGCGAAGTCGCCGTGGGCACCAGCAAGAGCGTCACCGTCGCCGGCAACGGCGCCACGTACATCGACGTCACCCGCAGCTGGGTGCGCGACGGCTACGACCCCGACGCCATCACGAACGACGTCGCCCTGCTCACCCTCGCCAAGCCGGTCGCCCAGACCACGCTGGAGCTGGCCGGGCCGAGTGACAGCGCGCTGTACGCCGCCGGCACGAACGCCACCGTGTACGGCTGGGGTCTCACCAGCTCGAACGAGGACACCGCCGACATCGCGTCCCAGCTGCAGAAGGTCACCCTGCCGCTGAACTCCGACGACGCCTGCACCCAGAACCTGGACCCGTACTTCCAGGCCGGGAAGATGATCTGCGCCGGACAGCTCGGCACCGGCGACGACAGCACCGGCAAGACCACGTGCCCGGGTGACTCGGGCGGCCCGCTCGTCGTGGGCGACAAGGTCGTCGGCATCGTCTCCTGGGGCATCAGCCAGGGCAGCCAGCTCTGCAACGTCGCCGGCACGTACGAGGCCTTCACCAAGGTCTCCACGTACCAGCCCAAGGTCCGTCCGCGCATCGACGACACCGACATCAGCCGCAACGGCAAGGCCGACCTCTTCGTCCGGGCCTCCTCCGGCGGCAAGGGTTACGTCAAGGAGTCCACGGGCAGCGGGTTCGCCACGCGCAAGACGCTGAGCGGGTCCTGGAGCGCGTACAACCTCGTCCTCCAGGCCGACATGAACCGCGACGGCTACCAGGACTTCATCATCCGCCGCCGGTCGGACGGGAACGTCTACTGGCGGCACCGGTCCGCGTCCAGCTCGACGTACACGGACACGAAGATCGCGAGCGACTGGACGACGCGGAAGTTCATCGTGGTACCCGGCGACGTGACCGGTGACCGGTACCCCGACCTGCTGTCGGTGACCTCCGGCGGCACGCTCTACCTGTACCCGGGCAAGGGCGACGGGACGTACGGCACCCGCACCACCGTCGGCAGCGGCTACCAGGTCTTCAACTCCCTGCGCGGCAAGGGCGACTTCACCGGTGACGGCAGGAGCGACCTGATCGCCCGCGGCAGCGGCGGCAAGCTGTACCTCCTCAAGGGCACCGGCAAGGCGTCCGCGCCCTTCGAGGCCGGCGTGCAGGTGCGCACCTGGGACGGGTACAACGCGTTCGCGGCGCCGGGTGACGTGACCGGCGACGGCAAGGCCGACTACGTGGCCCGCACGCCCGGCGGCACGCTCTACCTGTACCCGGGCACGGGGACCGCCTCCTCGGAGATCTTTGCCACACGCATCAAGATCGGGACCGGCTACACGCAGTACAACATCTTCGGATAAACCCGCAGGTGAGAGCCGGACGGTCGGCTCTCGTCAGCACTCTCTGTGCCCGTCGCGAGCTTCGCGGCGGGCACAGCGCGTTGTGCAACCCTTCTTCCCGGTTTCCACGTCTCGCGAAGAGACGGACGAAGAGGCGGACGAAGAGACGTCCGTCCGCGCCTGACCCTGCAAACAGGGGGTAACCGGCCAACCGAGCAGCTGAGGACTGAGGAGCACATGCCCGACGAGAGCAGCCCCGCGACCACCGATCCGCGCCGCCCCACCCGCGGCGGCGGCCGGCGGCGCAAGCCGCGCGCCAAGCGCAGCAAGGCCCTCGTCATCACGGCCTGCACCGCGGCGGGACTCGTCGTCCTGGCGGGCGCGGGCGCCGGCTTCCTGTACTTCAAGCTCAACGGGAACATCAAGGGCGTCGACATCAACGCCGCGCTCGGCACCGACCGCCCCGCGAACGTCGACAACGGCTCGATGGACATCCTCGTCCTCGGCTCGGACTCGCGCTCCGGCGCGAACGCCAAGTACGGCAAGGACGGCGGCGGCGCCCGCTCCGACACCGCGATGGTCGTCCACGTGTACAAGGGTCACCGCAAGGCCAGCGTGGTCTCCATACCGCGCGACACCCTCGTCACCCGCCCGGCCTGCACCGACAGCGCCGGCAACACGGTCGCGGGCGGCAACCAGCAGATGTTCAACACGGCGTACGAGGTCGGCGGCCCGGCCTGCGCCGTCAAGACCGTCGAGAAGATGTCCGGGATCCGCATGGACCACTACGTCGAGGTCGACTTCTCGGGCTTCAAGAAGCTCATCAACACCCTCGGCGGCGTCGACATCACCACCCAGCAGGCCATAGAGGACGACAAGAGCCATCTGCACCTGGCGGCCGGGAAGCACACCCTCACCGGCGAGCAGGCGCTCGGCCTCGTCCGCACCCGGCACGCCGTCGGCGACGGCAGCGACCTGGGCCGAATACAGCTCCAGCAGGCCTTCATGAAGGCGCTGATCAACCAGATCAAGGACGTCGGCGTCTTCACCAGCCCCAAGAAGCTCTACGACCTCGCGGACACCGCCACCAGCGCCGTCACCACCGACTCCGAGCTCAACTCGGTCAACGAACTGGTGGGCTTCGCCGGCGGCCTCAAGGGCATCGGCGCGGACGACATGAAGATGGTGACGCTCCCCGTCCAGTACGACCCCGCCGACCCGAACCGCGTACTCCCGCTGGAGAAGGCGGGCGCGCGGGTCTGGGAGGCGCTCAAGACGGACCAGCCCGTTCCGGCCTCCGCGTTCAAGGGCTCCGCCGGTGACAAGGGCTCCGCGGGCTCCGTCGTGAGCAGCCACTAGCCGGCCACCGGACGCCGGTCACCACTTGTCGGTGACCCTTCGGGAATAGTTCCGCCCCGACCCCGGTTTTGGGGGATACGGCCAGTCCTGGCAGACTGGTACGTCGGCCCCGGTTCACGCCCCCGCAATCCGCGGAAGCGACCCGGAGCCCTCCGAGATCATAGGAGACACCTTGAAGCGCGACATCCACCCCGAGTACGTCGAGACGCAGGTCAGCTGCACCTGTGGCGCGTCGTTCACCACCCGCAGCACGATCTCCAGCGGCACCGTCCGTGCCGAGGTCTGCTCCGAGTGCCACCCGTTCTACACGGGCAAGCAGAAGATCCTCGACACCGGTGGCCGCGTGGCCCGCTTCGAGGCCCGCTTCGGCAAGGCTGCTGCCGCCAACAAGTAGCGAGCCACTTGCGCCGGTCCACGGCCGCCCTTCGGGGCGGGCCGGGACCGGCGTGCTTGTTTTTGGTTGGCCGGGGACCCGGGGGTCTTCCCCGGCCGGCCGGTGGCCGTTCCCTTTCGCTGTACCTCACTTCAGGAGCCGGAGATGTTCGAGGCCGTCGAGGACCTCATCGGTGAGCACGCCGATCTCGAGACGAAGCTCGCGGACCCCTCGGTCCACGCCGACCAGGCGAACGCGCGCAAGCTCAACAAGCGCTACGCCGAGCTGACCCCGATCGTCGCCACCTACCGCTCCTGGAAGCAGACCGGTGACGACATCGAGACCGCGCGTGAATTCGCCGCGGATGACCCGGACTTCGCCGCCGAGGTCAAGGACCTCGAGAAGCAGCGCGAGGAGATCACCGAGAAGCTGCGGCTCCTGCTGGTCCCCCGGGACCCCAACGACGACAAGGACGTCATCCTCGAGGTCAAGGCGGGCGCGGGCGGCGACGAGTCGGCCCTCTTCGCCGGCGACCTGCTGCGCATGTATCTGCGGTACGCGGAGCGCGTCGGCTGGAAGACCGAGATCATCGACGCCACCGAGTCCGAGCTGGGCGGCTACAAGGACGTCCAGGTCGCCGTGAAGACCAAGGGCGGCAACGGCGCGACCGAGCCCGGCCAGGGCGTCTGGGCCCGTCTGAAGTACGAGGGCGGCGTGCACCGCGTGCAGCGTGTGCCGTCGACCGAGTCGCAGGGCCGTATCCACACCTCCGCGGCCGGCGTCCTCGTGACGCCCGAGGCCGAGGACGTCGACGTCGAGATCCACGCGAACGACCTCCGCATCGACGTCTACCGCTCGTCGGGCCCCGGCGGTCAGTCCGTCAACACGACGGACTCCGCGGTGCGCATCACGCACCTGCCCACCGGAGTGGTCGCTTCCTGCCAGAACGAGAAGAGCCAGCTCCAGAACAAGGAGCAGGCGATGCGTATCCTGCGCTCCAGGCTCCTCGCGGCAGCGGTCGAGAAGGCCGAGGCCGAGGCCGCGGACGCGCGCCGCAGCCAGGTCCGTACCGTCGACCGCTCCGAGAAGATCCGTACATACAACTTCCCGGAGAACCGCATCTCGGACCACCGCGTCGGTTTCAAGGCGTACAACTTGGACCAGGTGCTCGACGGTGAGCTCGACCCGGTGATCCAGGCCTGTGTCGACGCCGACTCGGCCGCCAAGCTCGCCGCCGCCTAAGCCACACCAAAAAAGACCAGCTCAGCCCCGGAGGACCAGCGTGCAGCAACATCTTGGGGGGCGACCCCCAAACCCCCGCAGCGTGCTGCTCGCGGAAGTCGCCCAGGCCACCCAGCGCCTCGCCGACGCGGGCGTGCCCTCGCCCCGCAACGACGCGGAGGAGCTCGCCGCCTTCGTGCACGGCGTGAAGCGGGGCGAGCTGCATCTGGTCAAGGACGCGGACTTCGACGCCCGTTACTGGGAGGTCACCGCGCGCCGCGAGGCCCGTGAGCCGCTCCAGCACATCACCGGGCGCGCCTACTTCCGCTACCTCGAACTCCAGGTGGGGCCGGGCGTGTTCGTGCCGCGGCCCGAGACGGAGTCCGTGGTCGGCTGGGCCATAGACGCCGTACGGGCCATGGACGTCGTCGAGCCGCTCATCGTCGACCTGTGCACGGGCTCGGGCGCCATCGCGCTCGCTCTCGCGCAGGAGGTCCCGCGCTCCCGTGTGCACGCCGTGGAGCTGTCCGAGGACGCCCTGCGCTGGACGCGCAAGAACGTCGAGGGGTCCAGGGTCGACCTGCGTCAGGGAGATGCCCTGGAGGCCTTCCCCGAGCTCGACGGCCAGGTCGACCTGGTGGTCTCCAACCCGCCGTACATCCCGCTCACCGAGTGGGAGTACGTCGCCCCCGAGGCCCGCGACCACGACCCTGAACTCGCGCTGTTCTCCGGCGAGGACGGGCTCCACCTGATCCGCGGCATCGAGCGCACGGCGCACCGCCTGCTGCGCCCCGGTGGCGTCGTCGTCGTGGAGCACGCCGACACCCAGGGCGGCCAGGTCCCGTGGATCTTCACCGAGGAACGGGGCTGGGCCGACGCCGCCGACCACCCCGACCTGAACAACCGCCCGCGCTTCGCGACCGCCCGCAAGGCGATGCCGTGACGCGACAGAATCAGCGCAGCAACAGCAGCAACAGCGGTACCAGCACCAGCAGTTCCCGCTTCTCCCGCATCTCTCGCATGGACTACGTGTACTTCGTGTACGAGGAGGCCCGCTAAATGGCTCGGCGATACGACACCAACGACGCGTCGGACCGTACGACCGGTCTTCGTGAAGCCGCGTCCGCCGTCCGCCGCGGTGAGCTGGTCGTGCTGCCCACCGACACCGTGTACGGCATCGGCGCCGACGCCTTCACCCCCGAGGCCGTCGGTGACCTGCTGGAGGCCAAGGGACGCGGTCGCAACATGCCGACCCCTGTCCTCATCGGCTCCCCGAACACGCTGCACGGCCTCGTCACGGACTTCTCCGAGATGGCCTGGGAACTCGTCGACGCGTTCTGGCCGGGCGCTCTCACGCTCGTCGCCAAGCACCAGCCGTCCCTGGCGTGGGACCTCGGCGACACCCGTGGCACCGTCGCCGTCCGCATGCCCCTGCACCCGGTCGCGATCGAGCTGCTCACCGAGGTCGGCCCCATGGCCGTGTCCTCCGCGAACCTCACGGGGCACCCCGCCCCCGAGGATTGCGACGCCGCGCAGGACATGCTCGGCGACTCCGTCTCCGTCTACCTCGACGGCGGCCCCACGCCCGGCATCGTCCCGTCCTCGATCGTCGACGTGACCGGGAAGGTTCCGGTGCTCCTGCGCGCGGGTGCCCTGACCGCGGACGAGCTGCGCAAGGTCGTACCCGACCTCGAGGTGGCGAATTGACAGCCCCTGAGACGGGGCGTGGCATAGGCACCGGGGACTCCTTCCGCATCCTCCATGTCAGCACCGGCAACGTGTGCCGCTCGCCGATCACCGAGCGGCTGACCCGGCATGCCCTGGTGGGCAGGCTCGGAGACCCCCTCGTACGCGGTCTGATCGTCGAGAGCGCGGGCACCTGGGGCCACGAGGGCGCGCCCATGGAGGCCAACGCCGAGACCGTCCTCGCGGACTTCGGTGCGGACGCCTCCGGCTTCGTGGGGCGCGAGCTCCTCGACGACCACGTGATCCGCGCGGACCTGGTCCTCACGGCCACCCGCGACCATCGCGCCCAGGTCATCTCCATGGGCCACAGCGCGGGCCTGCGCACCTTCACGCTGAAGGAGTTCACGCGCCTCGTCCAGGCCATCGATCCGGCCACGCTGCCCGACCCGCTGGACGGCGGCGTGGTGGAGCGCGCACGCGCACTGGTGCGCGCCGCGGCGGCTCTACGCGGGTGGCTTCTCGCCCCGAACGCCGAGGCCGACGAGGTCTACGACCCGTACGGCGCACCTCTGCCCTTCTTCCGCTCGGTCGGCGAGGAGATCAGCGAGGCCCTGGATCCCGTGGTGACGGCATTGACGGGTGTTCCGGCCTGTCGTTGAACCGGCGGACGGGGTCCGGCGCAGCAGGGCGAAGCCGGGGGCCCTTCGGGGCCGAGCGGTGCGAGTGGGGCGTCGGGGTGGGGCTCGGCGGTGCCCTGGATCCCGTGGTGACGTCGCTGACGGGTGTTCCGGCCTGCCGCTGAACGTGGTGACAGCGACTGCCGGATTACCCGCTCGTACCTGAGTTTCGGGCGCCGCGGGCGGTGCGGGCCTACATTGGTTTTGAGGTCACCCCCGCGAGGCCCGGAGCCCAAGATGCCGGTCACCACTGAACAAGCCCCCGCCGGTGCGACGTACGCGCACGCCGGCTTCGACGTGCTGCGTCGGCAGGACCCCGAGATCGCCGAGATCATCCTCGGCGAGGCGGCCCGGCAGGCCACGTCGCTGCAACTGATCGCCGCCGAGAACTTCACGTCGCCGGCCGTCCTCGCGGCCCTCGGCTCCCCGCTCGCCAACAAGTACGCCGAGGGCTACCCCGGCGCCCGCCACCACGGCGGCTGCGAGCTCGTCGACGTGGCCGAGCGGATCGCCGTCGACCGGGCCAGGGCGCTCTTCGGCGCCGAGCACGCCAATGTGCAGCCCCACTCCGGCTCCTCGGCGGTCCTCGCCGCGTACGCCGCCCTGCTGCGCCCCGGCGACACCGTCCTCGCGATGGGGCTCCCGTACGGCGGCCACCTCACCCACGGCTCGCCCGCGAACTTCTCGGGCCGCTGGTTCGACTTCGTGCCCTACGGCGTCGACCCGGAGACGGGCCTCATCGACCACGACCAGGTCCGCGCGCTGGCCCGCGCCCACCGCCCGAAGGCGATCGTCTGCGGCTCGATCGCCTATCCCCGGCACATCGACTACGCGGCCTTCCGCGACATCGCCGACGACGTGGGCGCCTACCTCATCGCCGACGCCGCGCACCCCATCGGCCTGGTCGCCGGGGGAGCGGCGCCGAACCCCGTGCCGTACGCCGATGTCGTCTGCGCCACCACGCACAAGGTGCTGCGCGGCCCCCGCGGCGGCATGGTCCTGTGCGGGGCCGAGCTCGCCGGACGCATCGACCGGGCCGTCTTCCCGTTCACGCAGGGCGGCGCCCAGATGCACACGATCGCCGCCAAGGCCGTCGCGTTCGGCGAGGCGGAGACCCCGGCCTTCGCCGCGTACACCCGTCAGGTGGTCGCCAACGCGAGGGTCCTCGCGGCCGCGCTCGCCGCCGAGGGCCTCGCGGTCACCACCGGCGGCACGGACACCCATCTGCTGACCGCCGACCCCACGTCGCTGGGCGTCGACGGCCCGACCGCCCGGGGGCGGCTGGCCTCGGCCGGCATGGTCCTCGACACCTGCGCGCTGCCCTTCGGCGACGGGCGCGGCCTGCGCCTCGGCACCGCCGCCGTCACCACCCAGGGCATGGGCGAGCAGGAGATGGCGCGCATCGCGGTGGTCTTCGCCGGGGTGCTGCGGGACGAGGTCGATCCGCGTACGGCCCGTGCGGAAGTGCGCGATCTCACCGGAAGATTTCCGCCGTATCCGGACTAGACAGGGGTAGGCGGGCATGGGTGGTCCGTCACTCGTGCAACCATCATCGCTACCCGGCAGTCCTCCACCACATGCGCGCGAAGCTAGGGTGTGGGGCTGAGATGGCCAGCGATATCTGTGGGGAAGCCCGTGCGTGAATACCTGCTGACGCTCTGCATCACGGCCGCGGTGACATACCTGCTGACCGGCCCGGTGCGGAAGTTCGCGATCGTGGCCGGCGCCATGCCGGAGATCCGCGCCCGCGACGTGCACCGGGAGCCCACGCCCCGGCTCGGCGGGATCGCCATGTTCTTCGGCCTGTGCGCGGGTCTCCTCGTCGCGGACCACCTGACGAACCTCAGCCCCGTCTTCAAGATGTCGAACGAGCCGCGGGCGTTGCTCTCCGGAGCCGCCCTGATCTGGTTGATCGGTGTCCTGGACGACAAGTTCGAGATCGACGCCCTGATCAAGCTGGGCGGCCAGATGATCGCCGCCGGCGTCATGGTCATGCAGGGTCTGACGATCCTGTGGCTGCCGATCCCGGGTGTGGGCACGGTCTCGCTCACGCAGTGGCAGGGCACACTCCTCACCGTCGCCCTGGTCGTGATCAGCATCAACGCGGTCAACTTCGTCGACGGCCTCGACGGTCTCGCGTCCGGCATGGTGTGCATCGCGGCGTCGGCGTTCTTCCTGTACTCGTACCGCCTCTGGTACGGCTACGGCATCGAGGCGGCCGCCCCCGCGACGCTGTTCGCGGCGATCCTGATCGGCATGTGTCTGGGCTTCCTGCCGCACAACATGCACCCCGCCAGGATCTTCATGGGCGACTCCGGGTCGATGCTCATCGGCCTCGTCCTGTCCGCCGGTGCCATCTCCATCACCGGCCAGGTCGACCCGAGCCTGATGAAGCTGAACTTCGGCGGCACCCGTGACGCCACCCACGCGATGATCCCGGTCTTCATCCCGCTGCTGATGCCGCTGACGATCATCGCGATCCCGTTCGCGGACCTGGTCCTCGCGATCGTGCGCCGCACCTGGAAGGGCCAGTCGCCGTTCGCCGCCGACCGCGGGCACCTGCACCACCGGCTCCTGGAGATCGGCCACTCCCACAGCCGCGCGGTCCTGATCATGTACTTCTGGTCGGCGCTGTTCGCCTTCGGAGCGGTCGCCTACTCCGTTCACTCGACGTCCATGTGGATCGTCCTGGCGATCGTCGCGCTGAGTTTCGTCGGTCTCGTACTGCTTCTGCTGCCGCGCTTCACGCCGCGCGCCCCGCGCTGGGCGGAGGCCTTCCTGCCGCCGCGCTACCGGCGCAGGCGGGCCGAGCGGGCGGCGGCCCAGGAGCCCGAGGCGTCGCCGTCGTACGCGGCTCAGGCAGCGGCCGGGCCGGCCGAGGATGCGGCCGGGGCAGGTGGGGACGCACAGGCGCCCGAGGACGAGGGCGCGCGCACGCCGATGCCCGCAGGAGTCAACGGGGCGACGGCCATTGGCCCCCGTTCGCGCTTCCTGGATCGACGCAAGGCGCACTCGTCGCGCTGACGCGAGAGACGAAAACGCCTCATTACCAGACAAGTTGGCCGCTTTTTTGCACAGACGCGCGGATTACCTCTCACGTGTGACAGTGAGCACACTACACAGGTAAAGACCTCATCAAATAGTTTGTGATACCGTTCACGAGACCCGGGGATAGAGCCGAAGGACCGTAGTGCGACGGCCCATTGGCCCGAAGTTCCCTCTCGGCCCCGGTTTACGCTCGTCCATGACGACACCCTGCCCCCACCCACTAAAGGGAGCTGCCGCCATGCCCTCCAACGACGCACGGATCCTCCTGCAGGCCGTTGTGCCCACAGCCATTGCCGGCGCGCTTGCCGCCGTGATCAGTGGTGTGGTCGCCGGCGGCAAGGGGGCCCTCGGTGCAGTCATCGGCACGGTGGTCGTCATCGCCTTCATGGGCCTCGGGCAGATCGTCCTCCAGCGGACGGCAAAATCGCTTCCGCAGCTCTTCCAGGCGATGGGGCTGATGCTCTACGTCGCCCAGTTGCTGCTGCTTCTGATCTTCGTCGCCGTCTTCAAGGACACGACGCTGTTCAACCCCAAGGCCTTCGCCGCATCACTCGTCGCCGCCACCGTCGTATGGATGGCCGCGCAGGCGCGTGCGCACATGAAGGCCAAGATTTTCTATATCGATCCCGACTCGGCGAAAGACTCCGAGAAGAGCGACAAGCCCGAGAATTCAGGGTCGTCCTCATGAGGGGTAGGGCCGGGATAAGTGCGGGTTCGCGTTACTGCTATCGTCCGGTGCCAACTGCGGCACTGCGGGCGCGGGCATCTGAGCTGACGCCTGCTCGACTGCGAGGCTCACTGCCTGCCTGCCGCCCCCACATCCGAAACACCAGACCGGTGCCGATCCGCGGCTGCGCGCCGCAACGACACAACGAGGTTGCCGTACCTATGCGTCACGCCGAAGGAGCCCGTGGTGAGTGCTGACCAGACTGAGCTCGCCTTTGACTGGAGCTGTCGGATCATGTCCGACAACGGCTGCGGCTTTCCGGCTCCCGGCCTGCACTCGTTCCTCTTCAAGCCGCTGTTCACCGTCGGTGGGTTCGAGTTCAACAAGGTGATGCTGCTCGCCCTCCTGACGACGCTCGTCGTCGTCAGTGTCTTCTACGCGGCGTTCGGCAAGGCCAAGGTCGTCCCGGGCAAGCTTCAGATGGCGGCCGAGGCGGGGTACGACTTCGTACGCCGCGGCATCGTCTACGAGACGATGGGCAAGAAGGAGGGCGAGAAGTACGTCCCCCTGATGGTGTCGCTGTTCTTCTTCATCTGGATCATGAACATCTGGTCCGTGGTCCCGCTGACCCAGTTCCCGGTCGCGTCGATCTTCGCGTACCCCGTGGTCCTGGCGGCCATCGTCTACCTGATCTGGGTGCCGCTGACCTTCAAGCGGCATGGTTTCGTGGGCGGTTGGAAGAACATCACGGGCTACGACAGCTCGCTCGGCCCGATCAAGTGGCTCGTCTCGTTCATCGAGTTCTTCTCGAACCTGCTGGTCCGGCCGTTCACGCACGCGGTGCGACTGTTCGCCAACATGTTCGCCGGTCACCTGATGCTGGTGATGTTCACCGTCGCCTCCTGGTACCTGCTGAACAGCTGGATGATTCCGGCCGCGGGCGTCTCCTTCGTCATGACCATGGTCATGATCCTCTTCGAGCTTTTCGTGCAGGCGGTCCAGGCGTACGTCTTCGTGCTCCTCGCCAGCTCGTACATCCAGGGCGCGCTCGCCGAGCACCACTGAGCCAAGTCCCGTCCCGTCATATTTCATTCGTCCGGTGGCCAACCCCCACCGGTTCGTTAAAGAGAAGGAAGTAACGGCATGTCCGCGACCATCGAACTCGCCGCTGGCGTCTCCGGCTCCCTCGGTTCCATCGGCTACGGTCTCGCTGCCATCGGCCCCGGCATCGGCGTCGGCATCGTCTTTGGTAACGGCACCCAGGCCCTGGCCCGTCAGCCCGAGGCCGCCGGCCTGATCCGTGCCAACCAGATCCTGGGCTTCGCCTTCTGTGAGGCGCTCGCCCTCATCGGCATCGTTCTGCCGTTCGTTTACGGTCAGTGATCTAACTCCTCACCGACCACTATTCGACGAAAGGCACTGATGTGATCGCCAACCTGGTACAGCTGGCGGCCGAGGAGAAGCAGAACCCGCTTATCCCGCCCGGCCCCGAGCTGCTCGTCGGCACCATCGCCTTCGCCATCGTCTTCTTCTTCTTCGCCACGAAGCTCCTCCCGCGCATCAACAAGGTGCTGGAAGAGCGTCGCGAGCTGATCGAAGGCGGTATCGAGAAGGCCGAAGCCGCACAGACCGAGGCCCAGAGCGTGCTCGAGCAGTACAAGGCTCAGCTGGCCGAGGCCCGTCACGAGGCCGCGCGGCTGCGCCAGGAGGCGCAGGAGCAGGGCGCCACGCTCATCGCCGAGATGCGCGCGGAAGGCCAGCGGCAGCGTGAGGAAATCATCGCCGCCGGTCACTCGCAGATCGAGGCCGACCGCAAGGCCGCCGCTCAGGCGCTGCGCCAGGACGTCGGCCAGCTGGCCACCACCCTGGCCGGCAAGCTGGTCGGCGAGTCCCTCGAGGACCACGCCCGGCAGTCGCGCACGATCGACCGTTTCCTCGACGACCTCGAGGAGAAGGCCGAGGCTGTTCGATGACTGCCCACGGAGCGAGCCGCGAGGCACTCGCCTCCGCACGTGAGCGTCTCGACGCGCTGACCGACAGCACCTCGGTCGACGCCCGACAGCTTGCCGCAGAGCTGGCCGCGGTCACCGCGCTGCTCGACCGCGAGGTGTCGCTGCGTCGGGTCCTGACCGACCCGGCGCAGTCCGGCGAGGCCAAGGCCGAGCTCGCGGGCCGCCTGCTGGGCAGCCAGGTCAGCGGTGCAACCGCCGATCTGGTGGCCGGCCTGGTCCGCTCCCGCTGGTCCGCCCCGCGCGACCTGGTCGACTCCGTCGAGGAGCTGGCCAGTATCGCCGAGCTGACCGCGGCGCAGAAGGCGGGCGAGCTGGACGACGTCGAGGACGAGCTGTTCCGGTTCGGCCGGATCGTCTCCTCGAGCACCGAGCTGCGCGCCGCGCTCACGGACCGTATCGCCACGGGCACGGCCAAGGGTGAGCTGCTGCGCAGCCTGCTCGGCGGTCGCGCCACGGCCACCACCGAGCGTCTGGTCGAGCGCCTTGTGACCCAGCCGCGTGGACGTAGCCTGGAGGGGGGACTCGAGTCCCTGTCCAAGCTCGCCGCGGAGCGCCGGGACCGCACGGTGGCCGTCGTCACCACAGCGGTTCCGCTGAGCGACGCGCAGAAGCAGCGCCTGGGCGCCGCCCTGGCGAAGCTCTACGGGCGTCAGATGCACCTGAACCTCGACGTGGACCCCGAGGTCCTCGGCGGGATCAACGTGCAGGTGGGCGACGAGCTCATCAACGGAAGCATCGCGGACCGCATTGAGGACGCCAGCCGCCGCATGGCCGGCTAGCCGACTCGCACAACGTAGTAGTACCTACGGCCCTAGTTGGGCCGTGCAGAGGATTCCTGGGGGCTGACCCCAGACCCCCCAAGAAAACTTCGGGCCCAACAAGGAGAGCAGGGAACCCAGATGGCGGAGCTCACGATCCGGCCGGAGGAGATCCGGGACGCGCTGGAGAACTTTGTCCAGGCGTACAAGCCGGACGCGGCCTCGCGCGAGGAGGTCGGTACGGTCACCCTTGCCGGCGACGGCATCGCGAAGGTCGAGGGCCTGCCCTCGGCCATGGCCAACGAACTGCTGAAGTTCGAGGACGGCACCCTCGGCCTCGCCCTCAACCTCGAGGAGCGCGAGATCGGTGCCATCGTGCTCGGTGAGTTCACCGGTATCGAGGAGGGCCAGCCGGTGCAGCGCACCGGTGAGGTGCTCTCCGTCGCCGTCGGCGAGGGCTACCTGGGTCGCGTCGTCGACCCGCTCGGCAACCCGATCGACGGCCTCGGCGAGATCGAGACCAGCGCGCGTCGTGCCCTTGAGCTGCAGGCCCCCACGGTCATGCAGCGCAAGTCGGTGCACGAGCCGATGGAGACCGGCTACAAGGCCGTCGACGCGATGACCCCGATCGGCCGCGGTCAGCGTCAGCTGATCATCGGCGACCGCCAGACGGGCAAGACCGCCCTGGCTGTCGACACGATCATCAACCAGCGCGACAACTGGCGCTCGGGCGACCCGAAGAAGCAGGTCCGCTGCATCTACGTCGCCATCGGCCAGAAGGGCTCGACCATCGCCTCCGTGCGTGGCGCCCTGGAAGAGGCCGGCGCGCTGGAGTACACGACCATCGTCGCCGCCCCGGCGTCCGACCCGGCCGGCTTCAAGTACCTGGCGCCGTACACCGGTTCGGCCATCGGTCAGCAGTGGATGTACGAGGGCAAGCACGTCCTCATCGTCTTCGACGACCTCTCGAAGCAGGCCGACGCCTACCGCGCCGTGTCCCTGCTGCTCCGCCGCCCGCCGGGGCGCGAGGCCTACCCGGGTGACGTCTTCTACCTGCACTCCCGCCTCCTCGAGCGCTGCGCGAAGCTCTCGGACGAGATGGGCTCGGGCTCGATGACCGGTCTGCCGATCGTCGAGACCAAGGCGAACGACGTGTCGGCGTTCATCCCGACCAACGTCATCTCCATCACCGACGGCCAGTGCTTCCTGGAGTCGGACCTGTTCAACGCCGGTCAGCGCCCCGCGCTGAACGTCGGTATCTCCGTCTCCCGAGTCGGTGGTTCCGCGCAGCACAAGGCGATGAAGCAGGTCTCCGGCCGCCTCCGTGTGGACCTCGCCCAGTTCCGTGAGCTCGAGGCGTTCGCCGCCTTCGGTTCCGACCTGGACGCCGCGTCGAAGGCCCAGCTGGAGCGCGGTCAGCGCATGGTGGAGCTGCTCAAGCAGCCCCAGTACCAGCCGATGGCGACCGAGGACCAGGTTGTCTCCGTCTGGGCCGGCACCACCGGCAAGATGGACGACGTCCCGGTCGTGGACATCCGGCGCTTCGAGCGGGAGCTGCTCGACCACCTGCACCGCAAGGAGCAGGGCCTGATGACCTCCATCAAGGAGGGCGGCAAGATGTCTGACGACACCCTGACCGCCACCGCCGAGGCCATCGCGGACTTCAAGAAGCAGTTCGAGACCTCGGACGGGAAGCTTCTCGGCGAGGACGCTCCGGCCGCCGCCGGTAAGTGACGACGGAAGGGACCTGACTCATGGGAGCCCAGCTCCGGGTCTACAAGCGTCGCATCAAATCCGTCACCGCGACCAAGAAGATCACCAAGGCGATGGAGATGATCGCCGCCTCGCGTGTCGTCAAGGCACAGCGCAAGGTGGCGGCCTCCACGCCGTACGCGACCGAGCTCACCCGCGCGGTCACGGCTGTCGGCACCGGTTCGAACACGAACCACCCGCTGACGACGGAGCCGGAGACGGCGACGCGCACCGCGGTGCTGCTCCTCACGAGCGACCGCGGTCTCGCCGGCGCCTTCAACTCGAACGCCATCAAGGCCGCGGAGAAGCTGACCGCGCGCCTCGAGGCCGAGGGCAAGGAGGTCGTGATCTACATCGTCGGCCGCCGTGGTGTCGCCCACTACAACTTCCGTGAGCGCAAGATCGCGGAGCAGTGGACGGGCTTCACCGACGAGCCCACGTACGCGGACGCCAAGAAGGTCGCGGGCCCGCTGATCGAGGCGATCGAGAAGGACTCGGCGGAGGGCGGCGTGGATGAACTCCACATCGTCTACACGGAGTTCATCTCGATGATGACGCAGTCGGCCGTTGACGGCCGTCTGCTTCCGCTCAGCCTCGAAGAGGTGGCGGAGGAGTCGAAGTCCAAGGGCGGCGAGATCCTTCCGCTGTACGACTTCGAACCGTCGGCGGAGGACGTCCTCGACGCCCTGCTGCCGCGCTACGTCGAGAGCCGTATCTACAACGCGCTGCTCCAGTCGGCTGCTTCCAAGCACGCCGCCACGCGCCGCGCGATGAAGTCGGCCACCGACAACGCGGGAGACTTGATCAACTCGCTCTCCCGACTTGCCAACGCGGCCCGCCAGGCCGAAATCACCCAGGAAATCAGCGAGATCGTCGGCGGCACTGCAGCCCTGGCCGACGCGACCGCGGGGAGTGACAAGTAATGACGACCACTGTTGAGACGGCCGTTGCCACGGGCCGCGTCGCCCGGGTCATCGGCCCGGTCGTCGACGTGGAGTTCCCCGTCGACGCGATGCCGGAGATCTACAACGCCCTGCACGTCCAGGTCGACGACCCGGCCACCGAGGGCGCGAAGAAGACGCTGACCCTCGAGGTCGCCCAGCACCTGGGTGACGGCGTGGTCCGTACGGTCTCGATGCAGCCCACCGACGGCCTGGTCCGCCAGGCCGCCGTGACGGACACCGGCGCCGGCATCTCGGTGCCCGTCGGTGACCTGACCAAGGGCCGCGTGTTCAACACCCTGGGCGACGTGCTGAACGACGACGCGTCCAGCGTCTCGGCGGCCCCGCGCTGGGAGATCCACCGCAAGGCCCCGGCCTTCGACCAGCTCGAGTCCAAGACCGAGATGTTCGAGACCGGCCTGAAGGTCGTCGACCTTCTCACCCCGTACGTCAAGGGTGGAAAGATCGGTCTGTTCGGTGGTGCCGGTGTCGGCAAGACCGTTCTGATCCAGGAAATGATCGTCCGTGTGGCCAAGCTGCACGACGGTGTCTCCGTCTTCGCCGGTGTCGGCGAGCGCACCCGTGAGGGCAACGACCTCATGGTCGAGATGGAGGAAGCCGGCGTTCTGGACAAGACCGCGCTGGTCTTCGGCCAGATGGACGAGCCGCCGGGCACGCGTCTTCGCGTCGCCCTGGCCGGTCTGACCATGGCGGAGTACTTCCGCGATGTGCAGAAGCAGGACGTGCTGTTCTTCATCGACAACATCTTCCGCTTCACGCAGGCCGGTTCCGAGGTCTCGACCCTGCTCGGCCGCATGCCCTCCGCGGTGGGTTACCAGCCGACCCTCGCCGACGAGATGGGTCTCCTCCAGGAGCGCATCACGTCGACCCGTGGTCACTCGATCACCTCGATGCAGGCGATCTACGTCCCCGCGGACGACCTGACCGACCCGGCCCCGGCCACCACGTTCGCCCACCTCGACGCGACGACGGTTCTCTCCCGTCCGATCTCCGAGAAGGGCATCTACCCGGCCGTGGACCCGCTGGACTCCACGTCCCGCATCCTGGACCCGCGCTACATCGCGCAGGACCACTACGACGCCGCGATGCGCGTCAAGACGATCCTGCAGAAGTACAAGGATCTTCAGGACATCATCGCGATCCTCGGTATCGACGAGCTGGGCGAGGAGGACAAGCTCGTTGTCCACCGTGCCCGTCGCGTCGAGCGCTTCCTGTCGCAGAACACCCACGCCGCCAAGCAGTTCACCGGCGTGGACGGTTCGGACGTGTCGCTCGAGGAGTCGATCACCGCGTTCAACGCGATCTGCGACGGTGAGTACGACCACTTCCCCGAGCAGGCGTTCTTCATGTGCGGTGGCATCGAGGACCTGAAGGCCAACGCCAAGGAGCTCGGCGTCTCCTGATTCTGGCTTCTCCGGAAGCACAGACTCGTGGGAGAGGGGCGGGGGATACCCGCAGGGTGTGTCCCGCCCCTCTCCGTACGCCGACTAGACTTTGACCCAACACCCGGCAGCAACCGCCGGGTGGTGACCCGAGGAGCCCACCTTGGCTGCTGAGCTGCATGTCGAGCTCGTCGCCGCGGACCGCAGTGTCTGGTCCGGCGAGGCCACCCTGGTCGTCGCGCGCACCGCGTCCGGCGACATCGGCGTCATGCCCGGTCACCAGCCGCTTCTCGGTGTGCTGGAGTCGGGCCCGGTGATGATCCGCACGAGCGACGGCGGGACGGTTGTCGCCGCTGTGCACGGCGGTTTCGTCTCGTTCGCCGACAACAAGCTGTCCCTGCTCGCCGAGATCGCCGAGCTGTCGGACGAGATCGATGTCCAGCGTGCGGAGCGGGCGCTCGAGCGCGCGAAGTCGGATGCCGACGCATCCGCCGAGCGTCGCGCGGACGTCCGACTGCGTGCGGTGGCGACGCGCTGAGACCAGCGCGCGGAGTGACATGACTCAGCCGCGGCCAGGACCGGAGAACCTCTCCGGACCGGGTCGCGGCTGAGGCGATCCTTGGTCAATTTTGCAGTTCCGTTATCGGATCCGCTGTCGGGCCCGTTATCAGATGAGGCGAGGAGGTCGGTACGAATGGTCCTCGTTCTCGTGCTGTGCGTGGTCGCGGTCGTCGTACTCGTATTGCTGGGGTTGTTCGTCTTCGGCCTGAGGCGCCGGCTGATCCAGCGCTCCGGGGGCACCTTCGACTGCTCCCTGCGGTGGGACGTGCCCGAGGGGGGCGACGCCTCCGGCAAGGGCTGGGGCTACGGCGTGGCCCGCTACAACGGCGACCGGATCGAGTGGTTCCGGGTCTTCTCCTACGCGATCAGGCCCCGTCGCACCCTGGAGCGTTCGGCGATCGAGGTGACGGGACGGCGCGCGCCGGAGGGCGAGGAGGAGCTGGCCCTGCTCTCGGACGCGATCGTCCTCGCGTGCTCGCACCGCGGCTCGCGTCTCGAACTGGCGATGAGCGAGGACGCGCTGACCGGTTTCCTGGCTTGGCTGGAGGCGGCGCCTCCGGGACAGCGGGTGAACGTCGCGTAGCGGCGTTCGGGGCCCCGCTGGATGGGGGTCCCCCCTGGGGCGGAGCGCAGCGGAGTTCCTTGGGGGAGGGTGAACGTCGCGTGGCGGCGTGGGCGTGGCCTGAGGTTTCGCATGGAGAAGCCGGGTGAACAGGGGGCGGCCCCGTTCACCCGGCTTCCGTCATGTGCGGCCCGGCGCTGCTACTTCAGGCCGCTGTCGATGGCGGTCACCAGTTCGCCGTTGGTGGTGTCGCCGCTGAACTCCCAGAAGAAGGCGCCGCCGAGGTTCTGGCTCTTGGCCCAGGCCATCTTGGAGTTGATGGTCGCGGGGGTGTCGTAGGACCACCAGTCGCTGCCGCAGTATGCGTAGGCCGTGCCGGCGACGGTGCCGTTGGCGGGGCACTTGGTCTTGAGGACCTTGTAGTCCTCGATGCCCTGCTCGTAGGTGCCGGCGGCGGGGCCGGTCGCGGTGCCGCCCGGTTCCTTCTGTGTGACGCCGGTCCAGCCGCGGCCGTAGAAGCCGATGCCGAGCAGGAGCTTGCTCGACGGGACTCCCTGGGCCTTCAACTTGGCAATGGCGTCAGCGGAGTTGAAGCCCTGCTGCGGGATGCCGGCGTACGAGGTGAGCGGGGAGTGCGGGGCTGTCGGACCCTGGGCGTTGAACGCGCCGAAGAAGTCGTAGGTCATGACGTTGTACCAGTCGAAGGACTGGGACGCGCCCGCGTAGTCGTTCTTCTCGATCTTGCCGCCGGTGGACGCGTCGGCCGTGATCGCCGCCGTCACCAGGTTGTTGGAGCCGAACTTGGCGCGCAGCGCGGACGCCAGCTTCTTCAGGGCGTCCTGGCCCGAGGTGTCGCAGGACAGGCCGCAGGAGTTGGGGTACTCCCAGTCGATGTCGATGCCGTCGAAGACGTCGGCCCAGCGCGGGTCCTCGACCAGGTCGTAGCAGGACTGTGCGAACGCGGCCGGGTTCTTCGCGGCCTCCGGGAAGCCGCCGGACCAGGTCCAGCCGCCGAACGACCAGATGATCTTGAGGTTCGGGTGCTTGGCCTTCAGCTGGCGCAGCTGGTTGAAGGCGCCGCGCAGCGGCTGGTCCCAGGTGTCGGCCTGGCCGGAGACGGAGTTGGCCGCGGTGTACGCCATGTCGGTGTCGGCGTAGGAGTCGCCCATGGTGCACTTGCCGCCCTGGACGTTGCCGAAGGCGTAGTTGATGTGGGTGACCTTCGCGGCGGAGCCGGAGGTCTCCAGGTTCTTCGGGAAGTACTGGCGGCCGTAGACGCCCCAGTCGGTGAAGTACCCCAGCTTGACCTTGCCGCCGGGGCCCGGGTCCGTGCCGCCGCCGGTCGTGTGCACCCTGACGGAGCCGGAGGCAGGTCCGCTCTGGTCGGCGGTGTCACGGGCCTGGACGGTGTACGAGTAGTCGGTGCCGGCGGTGAGCCCGGTGTCGGAGTACGAAGTCCCGGTCACCGTGGCGACCTTGGAGCCGTCGCGCAGGACGTCGTAGTTCTTGATGCCCTTGTCGTCGGTGGCCGCGGTCCAGGCGAGCTTGACCGAGGTGTCCGTGACGGAGGAGGCGGTGGGGGTGCCGGGCGCGGAGGGGGCCGCGTCGCCGGGGACGTCGCCGCCGTCGCAGGAGGCGCCGTTGAGCTTGCAGCCGGAGGGCGCGCCGGGGCCCGAGCCGTTGAACCCGAAGGAGACCGAGGCGCCGGGGGCGAGCGACCCGTTCCAGGAGAGGTTCTTGGCGGTCCAGTGGTCGGCGGAGTTGGTGACGGTGGCGTCCCAGGCGGAGGTCACCTTGGTGCCGGCGGGGAAGTCCCACTCGACGGTCCATGAACTGAGGGCCGTGGTACCGGTGTTCTTGACGGTCCACTTGCCTTCGAAGCCGGTGCCCCAGTCCTGGGTCTTGGCGTAGGTCGCGGTGGCGGTGCTCGCGGCGGCGGCCGCGTGCGAGGGGGTGGCGAGGCCGACGAGGGCGGCGGCCGGGAGCAGCAGGGTGGTGAGGCCTGCCACGGCTCTCTGTCTGAGTCTCAAGCGCAAGGGGTGCTCCTCGGGTGGTGTCCGGGGGACATGACGGGGGGTAAAACCCTGCGCCGCCCGTGAGCATCGCCGTGCTGGTCATGTGCATGGCTGCGCTCACCGCAGTGCCGTGAGAATAGAAAGGTCTGGACCAGCGGTCAAGGTCTAAACCAATTAAAGGAATCGGCCGCTCACAGCCCCAACTCCTGTGCCAGAACGGCCGCTTGCACCCTGCTGCGCAGCTCCAGCTTGCCGAGCAGCCTGCTGACGTGTGTCTTCACCGTCGCCTCCGCCATCCCCAGACGCAGCGCGACCTCCGCGTTCGACAACCCGTCACCGAGGCAGGAAAGCACCTCCCGCTCCCGGCGCGTGAGGGTGTCGAGCCCCGCGGGCGCGGGCCCCGGCTCCGGGCGTACGGGCTTCGCCGCGAACTCGGCGATGAGCTTGCGGGTCACCGCCGGAGCGATCAGCCCCTCACCACGCGCGACCGTGCGGACCCCCTCGATCAGGTCCTTCGCCTCGGTGTTCTTCAGCAGGAACCCGCCGGCGCCCGCGCGCAGCGCCCCGAAGACGTACTCGTCGAGGTCGAACGTCGTCAGGACGAGCACGTCCGCGATCCCCTCGGAGACCACCTGACGGGTCGCCGAGACGCCGTCGAGGCGCGGCATCTGGATGTCCATGAGGACGAGATCCGGCCGAAGTGCGCGCGCCATGGCCACCGCCTGCTCGCCGTCCGCCGCCTCCCCGACGACGTCGATGTCGGGGGCGCTGCCCAGGATCAGGACGAGCCCCGCCCGCACGGCGGACTGGTCCTCGGCGACGAGCACGCGGATCACTCGGACACTCCTTCGTCGGCCGGGTCGACGGGCAGCTCCGCCCAGACCTGCCAGATCTTGCCGTCGGGCCCGCTCTCGGGACCCGCCTCGAACGTGCCGTGCAGCAGAGCGGTGCGCTCGCGCATCCCGATGAGCCCGGCGCCCGAGCCGGGTGCGCGCGGGCCGTCCAGATCCCCGTACGGGCTGGTCACCCGCACGGTCAGAGCCCCGTCGGTGCGGTGGACGGCCACGAAGACGGTGCCGTGCGACGCGTGCTTGAGGGCGTTCGTGAGGGATTCCTGCACGATGCGGTACGCGGCGAGCTCGATCGGCGCGGGCAGGCCGCCGACGCTCTCGCCGAGGGTGAACGCGACGTCGAGGCCGTTGGTGCGGGACTGCTCGACGAGGGCTCCGAGGCCGTCCAGCGTGGGCGCGGCGACGGGCTCGCCCGGGGAGTCGCCGCTGTCGTCCCGCAGGATGCCGATGAGGCGCCGCATCTCGGCGAGGCCCTCCACGCTGTTCTCGCGGATGACGGTCAGCGCCTGCTGCGTGGTCCTCGGATCGTCCAGTGAGATCGCGGCCGTGGAGTGGATGGCGATCGCGGACAAGTGGTTCGCGACCATGTCGTGCAGCTCGCGGGCCATCCGCGCCCGCTCGGCGACGACCGCCTGCGTGCGGTCCATCTCCGCGAGCAGCGCGGTCTGTTCGGCGCGCAGCCGCGCGGACTCGGCGGCCTCCCGGTGGTTGCGTACGAGGACGCCGGTGGCCGCGGGCGCGAACGACACGAGGCCGGTCACGACCCCGATCAGAAGCGCCTCCGGCTTGCGGAACCAGGCGAGGAAACCCAGGGCCACTGCGATGGTGATCAGCGCCGTGGTCACCGGGATGCGGCGGGCGGCGGCCGGGGTGCCGTACAGGACGGCCGCGTAGACGAGGTCGGTGAACATCAGCGTCGTCGCGAGACTGCCCAGCGTGAACTGGTCCGCGATCAGGACGAGGGTGCCGAGGACCAGGGCGGTCTGGGGCGCGGTCCTGCGCAGCAGTTCCAGACCCGCCATCGCGCAGAGCGGTACCAGCAGCCAGCCGTCGCCGAGGACCCGCCAGCCCTGGCTGTTGGTCAGGCCGAGCGCCCACAACAGGAGACCGCCGAGCAGGCCGACCGCCGCGATACGGACGTCGTCGCGGTGCGGGCGGGACAGGGGCAGGGGCATGCCTCCATTGAATACGGCCGGACGGGGCGGCGCCTGCACCTTGCGGGCGGGACCGTGCGGCCGACGTACATCGAAGGATGCAGTCCCGATTCGTCACCGCCGACGACGATCGGCGGCCGTACCGACGGGACGCTGGAAGGAAACACAAGCCCGTCCCGAGGAGCCCGCCGTGATCGTCACGCTGATCGTCGCCTGCGAGATCGGCTTCTGGGTACTGCTCGCCGCGGGACTCGCCCTGCGCTACGTGGCGAAGATGCCGCGCACGAGCGTCGGCGTCCTGCTGTGCGAGCCGCTCCTGGAGGTCGTCCTGTTCGTCGTCACCGCGACGGACCTCAAGAACGGGGCCGAACCGGACTGGAAGCACGGCCTCGCCGCCGTCTACATCGGCTTCTCCGTGGGGCTCGGCCACTCCACCGTCAAGTGGGTGGACGCCCGCGTCGCCCACCGGTTCGCCGGGGGACCGCCCCCGGTGAAGCCGCCGAGGTACGGGGCCGCGCGCGCCGCCCACGAGTGGCGGACGGCCGCGCGCTGGATCCTCGCCTGCGCCGTGGCGCTCACCCTGCTCCAGGGCGCCGTCTGGTACGTGGGCGCCGACGGGAACACCGGCTCGCTGCGGATGTGGCAGCAGAAGATGCTCTTCGTGATCGGTCTCAACCTCGTGATCGCGCTGAGCTACACGCTGTTCCCGAAGAAGGCGCCCGCCCTCGACCGGCAGGGCTCGCCGCCCTCGGCCCGCTAGCGCTCGCCGCCCGGGACCCAGAGCACGTCCCCGACCTCCTTGTTCGCCGTACGCGCCAGGATGAACAGGAGGTCGGAGAGGCGGTTCAGATACGTCGCGGTCAGCGGGTTCATCGACTCGCCGTGCACCTCGAGCGCCGCCCACGTGGAGCGCTCGGCCCTGCGGACCACCGTGCACGCCTGGTGCAGCAGCGCCGCACCCGGCGTGCCCCCGGGCAGGATGAAGGACCGGAGCTTCTCCAGCCGCTCGTTGAAGCGGTCGCAGTCCGCCTCCAGCTTGTCGACGTAGAACTGCTCGACGCGCAGCGGCGGGTACTTCGGATCCTCGACCACCGGCGTCGACAGGTCGGCGCCCACGTCGAACAGGTCGTTCTGGACCCGTACGAGGACCTGCACGACCTCCTCGTCGAGCCCGCCGAGCGCGACCGCCGTGCCGATGACGGCATTGGCCTCGTTGGCGTCGGCGTAGGCGGAGATCCGCAGATCGGTCTTGGCGGTCCGGCTCATGTCGCCGAGGGCGGTCGTGCCCTGGTCGCCGGTCCTGGTGTAGATACGCGTCAGATTGACCATGGGGTCAGCGTAGTTACGCGGCCGCCCCGCGGAAGCCACGTGTGCCGACCGTCACGGCGAGCGCCGCCAGGGCGAGGGCGACCAGGACCCCGTACGGCATGTGCGCCGTCGCGTGGTGGCCGACGTACGCGTCGCCCATCGCGTCCACCGCACAGCGGATCGGCGTGACGTGCGACAGGACGTCGAGCCGGCCGGGCGCGAGCGCCATCGGCGGCATCGGCCCGGACAGGAGCATCGACGGCATCGACACGGTGTTGACGATCGGGCCGAACTCCTGCGGCCGGTCGGCCTCACACGGCGCTGTTCTCCCGTGTCGCCGCAGGGATGATCAAGGCCGGGCCGGCCGGGGAGGTGTCCCGCGAAGCACCGGGCCTGCTCGACCAGATGGAGGGTCTCCTGGGCGAGCCGGTGCTCAACTACGCCGCACGCGAAGCCTGATGGCCCGTCCGGTGTGATGTCCGTCATTCGAGACGTGACGCGCATTACTTCGCGGCCACACGACCCCTCACGGACGCTAATGTCCGCCGGAGAGATACGTGAACAGCGGTTAGCGGTCAGTTGCAAGTGGTACGCGGTCAGCGGGTAAGGGGAGTCGCACAGTGGCAGGGAAGCTCGCCGTCATCGGAGCCGGACTCATGGGGTCCGGAATCGCCCAGGTCTCGGCGCAGGCGGGCTGGGACGTCGTCCTGCGCGACGTCACCGACGCCGCCCTGGCCCGTGGCACCGACGGCATCAAGGCCTCGTACGACAAGTTCGTGAGCAAGGGCAAGCTGTCCGCGCAGGACGCCGAGGCCGCGCTCGGGCGCATCACCACGACCACCGACCTGGACGCGGTCGCCGACGCCGACATCGTCGTCGAGGCCGTCTTCGAGAAGCTCGAGGTCAAGCACGAGATCTTCCGGGCGCTCGACAAGATCGTCCGCGAGGACGCCGTGCTCGCCTCGAACACCTCCGCCATCCCGATCACGAAGATCGCGGCCGTCACGGAGCGCCCGGAGCGCGTCGTCGGCGCCCACTTCTTCTCGCCGGTCCCGATGATGCAGCTGTGCGAGCTGGTCCGCGGCTACAAGACGAGCGACGAAACGCTGGCCACCACGCGGGAGTTCGCCGAGTCGGTCGGCAAGACCTGCATCGTCGTCAACCGCGACGTCGCCGGCTTCGTGACCACGCGGCTGATCTCGGCCCTCGTCGTCGAGGCCGCCAAGCTGTACGAGTCCGGCGTCGCCACCGCCGAGGACATCGACATCGCCTGCAAACTGGGCTTCGGCCACGCCATGGGACCGCTCGCCACCGCCGACCTCACGGGCGTCGACATCCTGCTGCACGCCACCAGCAACATCTACACCGAGTCCCAGGACGAGAAGTTCGCCCCGCCCGAGCTGATGCGCCGGATGGTTGACGCCGGTGACATCGGGCGCAAGAGCGGGCAGGGGTTCTACAAGCACTGATCCTCGCCACTCCGTGGGTAACCCCATGGGGTGAATTCGGTATCGGTTCGCTTACAGACGGCAACTTCTGCGCCCCCGCGCCAGTCAGTTGCAGTGACATACCCAGATCGCCGTACGACACAGAGACCACTGGAATCACGGCACACAAGCACTCTCGGGGAGCGCATATGTACATCAGGGGCGACCACGCCGGGCTGGTCGTCGGGGGCCGCCTCGACGTCCGCAGCGCGGCGGACGCCCGTACGGTCCTGCACACGGCCCTCGACGACGGCGTCGGCGACCTGGTGCTCGACCTGTCAGAGCTGGACTCGTGGGACGCGACGGGTCTCGGCGTCATCATGGGTGCCCACCGGCGGGCCGGACGCTGCGGCCGCAGGCTCGTGCTGCGGGGTGTGCCGCCCCAGATGCAGCGCCTCCTGGTGGCGACGCGACTGCACCGGATCCTCGCCATCGAGGGCGGCATCGGGGTCGAATCGCTGCCCAGGGTGTGAATCGGGCGTTCCGGTGTGCAGCGCCCACAATCCTCACGAGACTGTGACGTCTCGGACGGCGCGGCACCCCGGCTGTTCGGAGATACTGACCCAGGTCTAGGGTTCGGTCGCCCGCGGATTGACGGACCCACTCGCAGGCACCGGACCAGAAGCGACAGCGCAGTGTGCACAGGCCGGGAGGGGCATCGGCACACCACGCTTTTGGGGGGCTTTGACCATGGACCCGATGAACCGGGGACCGGAAGACTTCGGGCACGATCCGTACGGCGGGGATCCTTACGACCGCGCGGACCGTGGCCACCACGACGACGAGAGCGACGCCCAGGCGAGCCGCCCGCGCCCGCCCAGGGATCCCCTCACTCCTGACTTCGGCCAGCCCTCACAGGGGCTCGCCCGCACCGTGCAGCTCGTGTCCGGCGACTTCCTGCTCACCGTCAACCCCGTCGACGGCAGCGAGATCGAGCCCTGCCCGCCGGGGGAGCGGCCGGGACGGCCCGTCAAGTACGCACCGGCGGAACGCGCCGAGATGGCCCGCGCCGCCCGTCCGCCGCTGCCGGCCGGACCCCCGCTGCCCCGGCTGCCGCTCCTGGAGCGGCAGGAGGAGCGCGAGCGGCTCGTCCGGCTCGTCGCGCGCGGGCGCTCCGTGCGGCTCACCGGACCCTCGGGCTCCGGGCGCACCGCGCTGCTCGACACCGTCGCCGAGGACTGCGCGGACATCGCGCCCGACGGCGTCGTCCGGCTCTCCGGACACCGCCGCTCGTCGAACGACCTGCTGTACGACCTCTTCGCGGCCGTGTACAACGCGCCGCTGCACCGCCCCGACCGCGCCCTGCTCCTCGAACTCGTCCACGACATCGGTGCCGTCGTCGTCCTCGACGACCTCGAGTTCGGCGGCGCCGCGCTCGACGAGCTCCTCGAAGCGACGCCCGAGTGTGCCTTCCTGGTCGCGGCCACACCCGATGTCGCCGCGCCGTCCGCCGACTCGCACCTGGAAGAGGTCTTCCTCGGCGGCCTCGGCCGCGGCGGTGGCCTCGAACTCCTGGAGCGGTCCGTCGGCCGCGTCCTCACGGACGAGGAGGCGAACTGGGCCGGCGACCTCTGGTTCGAGTCGGAGGGGCTCCCGCTGCGCTTCGTGCAGGCCGGCGCGCTCCTGCGCCAGCGCGACCAGCTGCGCGCCGACCCGAACGCCTTCGACGAGTTCGGCTACTTCGGAGGCCCCGGCGCCCCGCCCGTGGACGCGCCCTTCGACGCCGAGGACGGCCACGACGTGCCGCTGCCCTCGCTCGCCGACGGTGCCGCGCCCGCGGCCCTGCTCGCGTCCCGGCTCAGCGAATCGGCCCGCGCCACCCTGCGGTTCGCGGTCGCGCTCGGCGGGGAGATACCGCACCAGGCCCACCTGCCCGCCCTCGTGGGCGACACGCACGCCGACGCGGCCCTCGCCGAACTCGTCGGCTGCGCCCTCGTCACCCCGGTCGGCGGCCGCTACCGCCTGGCCTCCGGCGTGCCGGAGCAGCTGGCGGCCGCGGGGTACGCCGACGACACCGGCGGCCAGGCGCACACCGCCGCCCAGCACTACGCGTGGTGGGCCGGACATCCCTCGGTCGGGCCCGAGCGGGTCGCGGCCGAGGCCGACGCGCTGCTCGCCGCGCTGACCGTGCTCGTCCCCGTCACGGCGCCGGCCGGTCCGGACGAGGAGGGCAGCGTCGCGGTGCTGCTCGCCCGTACCGCCGCGCCCGCGTTCGCCGCCGGGCTCAGCTGGACCGTGTGGGAGCGGTGCCTGCGGGCCGGCCAGGAGGCCGCGCGGCTCTCCGGCGAAGTGGCCGAAGAGGCCTATTTCCACCACGAGTTGGGCATCCTCGCGCTGCTCGGCGGGCAACTCGACCGGGCCCGCGCCGAGCTGGAGGCCTCCATCGCCCTGCGCGGCGCGCTGGCCGACAAGCGGGGCACCATCGCGGGCCGCCGCGCCCTCGCCCTGGTCGCGGACCGCTCCGGCGGCGCACTCCCCGGCGGGCGTACGGCGGCGGGCGAAGAGGTCACCGCCGCGCGCCACGAGGAATCGGCGTCGCCCCCCGGCGGGGTGCCGGCCGCGTTCGCGCCGCCCGCGCCGCCGCGCCCGGAGCCCGACACGCTGGTTTCCCGGCAGGCCGGACCCGGACCCGGCGCCAAGCCCGGTGGGGCCCGTCGTGCCGTCCTCACCGGCACGCGGCGCAACCTCGTGGCCGCGGGCGCCGGAGCGCTCCTCGCGGCCGTCCTCGGCACCGTCGTGACGCTCGGCGCCACGTCGAACAACGACACCCCGTCCGACAGCGTCAACGTGAACCCGTCGGCCTCGCAGGGCGAGGACGGCGGCGACATCGGCGCGGACAAGGCGGACCAGGGCGACGACGCGGGCTCCACCCGGCGGCCCGCCGACCCGGGCAAGGACGGCATCCCGAACACGTCGGACGACCCGACGCCCAGCACCGGGCCGTCGTCCGAGAGCGGCGAGCCGTCGGACAAGCCGAGCGGCAAGCCCTCCGGCAAGCCGTCGGACAAGCCGACCACGTCGAAGCCGCCGTCCACCAAGCCGCCCACCTCCAAGCCCCCGACGTCGAAGCCGCCGACGTCCAAGCCCCCGACGAGCTCCCCGCCCCCGTCGTCCGAGCCGCCGACCACCCCGCCGTCGTCCCCGGACACGTCGAATTCGGCCAGTGGTCCGGCGCCGAGCGACAGCTCCGCGATGAGCAGCCCGGCGGACAGCTCGCCGGGTTCGCCCGGCGGGCCGGGCGGCTCGTCGACGATCTGACGGCCGTACGTACGCGGCACATGACTGAGGGCCGGGTTCCTGTGAACCCGGCCCTCAGTCATGCCTGACGGATCAGAACAGGCGGAGCTTGTCGTCCTCGATGCCGCGCAGGGCGTCGTAGTCCAGGACCGTGCAGCCGATGCCGCGGTCCGTGGCCAGGACGCGGGCCTGCGGCTTGATCTCCTGGGCGGCGAAGATGCCGCGCACCGGGGCGAGGTGCGGGTCGCGGTTCAACAGCTCGAGATAGCGCGTGAGTTGCTCCACGCCGTCGATCTCGCCGCGCCGCTTGATCTCGATGGCCACGGTCGCGCCGTCGCCGTCCCGGCACAGGATGTCGACGGGCCCGATCGCCGTCGGGTACTCGCGGCGGATGAGCGTGTAGCCCTCGCCGAGGGTGTCGATCCTGTCGGCGAGAAGCTCCTGGAGGTGCGCCTCGACGCCGTCCTTGATGAGGCCCGGGTCCACGCCCAGTTCGTGCGAGGAGTCGTGGAGGACTTCCTCCATCGTGATGATGAGTTTCTCGCCCGCCTTGTTGATGACGGTCCAGGTGCCGCTGTCGTCGCCCGTGCCCTCCTTCAGGGTGCAGGGCGGGGACATCCAGTTGAGCGGTTTGTAGGCCCTGTCGTCCGCGTGGATCGAGACGCTGCCGTCCGCCTTCACGAGGATCAGGCGGGGAGCCGACGGGAGATGGGCTGTGAGCCTGCCCGCGTAGTCCACGGAGCAGCGGGCGATGACGAGACGCATGGTCGGCAACGCTACTCGACGAAGAGTGGTCCACGCGATTCGCCCACCCGTCGCCCGCCACCGCCCTTATGCAGAGACCCTCCGGGTCGCCCCCATTTGTCGCCGTTCGTTATTGGCCGGTTGTGAACCGACTGTGCCTGCGATCCTCTGTTGCGGGCCCCGCAGGTTGCTTACCGTATAAGCGGGAGGTCGCGACGCCTGTACGCAGCGTGTTCGTGGTCGTACGTCGTCGCGCGCTCCTTACCTGCCCGTCAGCCCCCGCTCCCCGCGGGGGTGCGAGAGGAGAACCCATGTCGCTCGACGTCTCACCGGCACTGTTGGAACAGGCCGAGCGAGGCGAGGTCGACGAAGCTGACTTCGTCGACTGCGTCCGGACCTCCCTGCCTTACGCATGGGAGATGATCAGCTCCCTGGTGGCCCAGCTGAAGGTCGACGGCGGAGACTTCGCCGACAACCAGACGCCTCCGCCGGACGAGCAGGCACGTGGGCAGCTGCTGCGTGCGCTCGCGAGTGACGCGATTCGTGGCGCGCTGCAGCGGCACTTCGGTGTACGGCTGGCCTTCCAGAACTGCCACCGTCTGGCGGTGTTCCCCCAGGACCCGTCGGTGGACGGCACGCTGGCCCGCTTCACCTCGGCCCGCAACCAGCTGTTGAACCAGTCCCCTGAACTCAGGGACTGCTGACAGCCGGTTGGAGGCGGAATCGGATGGTCTGCCGCTCCGTACGCGGGAGGTGCACAAGTACGGAGCGGTGGACTACGGGCCGCACGGCGGTGACGCGTCTCAGCGCAGCTGGGGGAGTACCTCGGCGCCCAGCCTGCGCACGTTCTCCTCGGTGGCCGCGAGATCTCCGGAGCCCTCGACGAGCAGCGCGAAACGCGTGATGCCCGTGCGCTCCGAGGTCGCCGCGAGCCGGTCCGCGCACTGCTCGGGAGTCCCCACCGGGTGCAGCTCGCACAGCAGTTCCGTGTACGCGACCGGGTCCCGCATGGACCGCGCGCGGCCGTCCACCGTCACATGGGCGTCGAGCCCCTGTTTCAGCCAGCCGGGCATCGCCTTGAGGAGCGTCTCCCGCGCCTGCGCCTCGCGATCGCCGATCTGGGCCACTCCGGCCGAGACGTGGGCCGCGGCGCGGATCTCCTCCGGGCTGTGGCCGGCGGCCCGCGCGTGTGTGCGCCACAGGGAGACCATCTCGGCCTTCTCCTCGTCCCCGGCGTGCATGCCGAGCAGCATCGGAAGGCCGCGCTCCGCCGCGAGGCGCACGCTCTTCGGTGAGGTGCAGGCCACCACCACCTCGGGACCGTCGGGAGAGTTCAGCGCTTCGTCGGGGCGCGGGACCACGGCGACCTCGCGGAAGCCGAACCGTTCCCCCTCGGCCTCGACGCGGGGCTCGCGCAGCCAGCGCAGGAGCAGGTCCAGGGATTCCGGGAACCCCTCCTCGTACGCCTCGATGCCCGAGCCGAAGACCTCCAGGTCCACCCAGGGGCCGCCGCGGCCGACGCCGAGCGAGAAGCGGCCGCCGGACGTCACGTGCAGCAGCGCCGCCTGCTCGCCGAGGGCGACGGGGTGGGCGGTCGGCAGCACACTGACCGCCGTGCCGACGCGGATGTGCCGGGTGCGGCCGAGCAGTAACGCGGCGAGCGTCACCGCGGACGGACACGTGCCGTACGGCACGAAGTGGTGCTCCGCCAGCCAGACCGAGTCGAGGCCGGCCTCCTCGGCCACCTCGGCGGACCGCGCCGCCCGGTGCAGCGCCTCCCCCTGTCCCTGGCCGGGGAACTGGGCCGCCAGTACAAAAGTTCCTACGCGCATCGCACTCCTGCCTTTCTTGGCGCCGACGCGGCACTCCCCCTACAGGCATTAACGGCTGACAAGTGCCAAGGGCACGGCTTGCCATGGAGATTGGCAGATTTTCCGTAGAACTCATGGGGGTGACGGTGTGCGGGTACCCGAGAGGCGTCCGCGTACGCTGGACGTGAGCCCCAGTCCCTGTGCAGGCACCTGTACAAGTCCTAGAGGAGATCCGGTGTCCCCGCGCCGAAACCAGACGTCGCCCCGTCGCGGCGGCCGACCGTCCAGCAAGGCACCGGACGAGGAGCAGGGCAGCCGCTACGGCGGGTTCGAGCGTAGGGAGAGCTGGCAGGGCGAGGAGTGGAGCGTGCGCCAGGTCGCGGGCGCGAGCGCCGCCGGCAAGACGTACCGGTGCCCCGGCTGCGACCAGGAGATCCCCTCCGGGGTCGCACACGTGGTGGCCTGGCCCGAGCACTCGGGTGTCGACGAGCGCCGGCACTGGCACAAGGCCTGCTGGAACGCGAAGGACCGCCGCACCACACGGGTGCAGCGGTCCAGGAACGCGCCTCGTTACTGACGCGCCTCGCCGGCAGGGGCCGACGGCTCCCCGGGCCGACAGCTCTACACGTCGCGCCGCTCGAGCAGCGCGAACGCGCCGACCACGGCCGCGGCCGTGACGCCGACGAGCAGCCAGACCTGGGACCCGCCCGAACTCCCGCCGTCCGCGCCGAAGATCTTGGCGAGGGAGTTGATGGCGTTGTACTCCTGCATCTTCTCGCCGAGCGTCCGCGTGCTGCGCGAGATCATCAGGAAGACCGGCAGGATCGACGGCAGCAGCACGATGCCGAGCATCGCGGTGATCGCGCCCGCCGAGTGCCGCAGCATCGAGCCCACGGCGAGGCCGAGGACGCCGAGCAGGGACACGTAGAGCCCGCCCTTGAGGACCGTGCCGCCCCAGCTCAGGTCGCCCGCCTCGGGGCCGCTGTGCATCGACGACGTGAGCAGGCCCACCAGCAGGATGGAGCCCGCGGAGACCACGAACGAGACCGCGAAGAACACCAGGATCTTGGCGGCGAACACCCGGTAGCGCTGCGGCGACGCGGTGAACGTCGTGCGGATCATGCCGGTGCCGTACTCCGACGACGTCACCAGGACGCCCAGCGTGATCAGGCAGATCTGGCCGAGCAGCAGGCCGATGAAGGCCGGGAACGTGAAGGGCAGGTCCTGGTAGTTGAGGTCCTCGGTCTGCGCGGAGACGAACAGGCCGCCGCCGAGCACCAGGAACAGGAAGATGCCGAGCGTCCAGAGCGTGGAGCGCACGGACTTGATCTTCGTCCACTCCGAGGCGAGTGCGTGCCCCAGGTGCGTGCGCGTGACCGGGATGGGCGAGGTGTACGAAGTGCCGGGCGCGCCCTGCCAGTTGGGCGCGCTCTGCTGGGCGTAGGCCTGCGGAGCCGGCTGCGGGGGCGGCGTCGTCATCGGGGGTCCTCGGGCTTGTTCAGGTCGGCGGGGGCAGGGGCCGCGGGCGCGGCCGGCGGCTGCTGCGGCGGGGCGGCGTACGGGTTCGGCCCGCCCGGCGCGGCCTGCGGCGGGGCGAACGGCTGACCGCCCTGCTGGGGCGGCGGCGGCGCGTACCAGTCCGGCTGGCCCTGGCCGGGCGCGGGGAACTGCTGCTGCGGCATCGCGCCCGGCGGGAGCTGCTGCTGCAGACCGGCGCGCTGGTCGACGGTCGAGCGGTAGTCGACGGCGCCCTGCGTCATCCGCATGTACGCCTCCTCCAGCGAGGCCTGGTGCGGCGAGAGCTCCCACAGCCGTACGTCGGCGCCGTGCGCCAGGTCGCTGATGCGGGGGAGCGGCAGGCCCGTGACGCGCAGCGCGCCGTCCTGCTCGGGCAGCACCTGGCCGCCCGCCTCGGTCAGCGCGGCCGTCAGCTTCTCGCGCTGCTGCGGCTCCGTCTCCGGCGTGCGCACCCGCGCGAAGTCGGCCGAGTTGTGCGAGATGAAGTCCCGCACGCTCATGTCGGCGAGGAGCTGCCCGCGGCCGATGACGATCAGATGCTCGGCGGTCAGCGCCATCTCGCTCATCAGGTGCGAGGAGACGAAGACGGTGCGGCCCTCGGCGGCGAGCGACTTCATCAGGTTCCTGACCCAGAGGATGCCCTCCGGGTCGAGGCCGTTGACCGGCTCGTCGAAGAGGAGCACCTGCGGGTCGCCGAGCAGCGCGGCCGCGATGCCGAGGCGCTGGCCCATGCCGAGCGAGAAGCCCTTGGAGCGCTTCTTCGCCACGTCCTGGAGGCCGACGACGCCGAGCACCTCGTCCACGCGGCGGGCCGGGATGCCGGACAGCTGCGCGAGGCAGAGCAGGTGGTTACGGGCGTGCCGGCCGCCGTGCACCGCCTTGGCGTCGAGCAGGGCGCCGACCTGGCGCGGGGCGTTGGGGAGTTTGCGGTACGGGTAGCCGCCGATGGTCACCTGGCCTGTCGTCGGCTGGTCGAGACCCAGGATCATGCGCATGGTCGTCGACTTGCCGGACCCGTTCGGACCCAGGAAGCCGGTCACCGTACCCGGCCGGACCTGGAAGGAAAGGTTGTACACGGCTGTCTTGGCGCCGTAGCGCTTCGTCAGGCCGACTGCCTCGATCATTCTCCGCACCCATCGAAAGGTTCAGGACATCGGGGCACAAGCCCCCGTAAGGGTTAGGAGGATATCGGGGCGCTGACGGTTCCGGCCAAGACGAGGCAAAGCCCCTGGAGCTGCCCGGAACCCTTAGGCGTCCCGCTTCTTGAGGACCACATATCCGAAGAACAGGGCCAGGATCACCCAGATCACCATGATGCCCAGACCGCCCCACGGCCCGTACGGGGTGTCGTCGTCGATCGGCGTCACCACCTGCATGATCTTGCTGCCGGCCTGGTCGGGCAGGAACCGGCCGATCTTCTTCGTCGCCGAGACGTTGCCCAGGATGTTCGAGATCAGGAAGAAGAACGGCATCAGGATGCCGAGCGACAGCATCGGGCTGCGCAGCATCGACGCGACGCCCATCGAGAACATGGCGATGAGCGTCATGTAGAGGCCCCCGCCGATGACCGCGCGCAGCACGCCCGGGTCACCGATCTGCGCCCGGTGCGCGCCGAGGATCGCCTGCCCGAGGAAGAACGCGATGAAGCTCGTGGCGAGGCCCACGACGAACGCCAGCACGGTGGCCACGGCGACCTTGCTGAACAGGAACGTGCCGCGCTGGGGGACCGCGGCGAGCGAGGTGCGGATCATCCCGGTGCTGTACTCGTTCGAGACGACGAGGACACCGAAGACGATCATCGCGAGCTGACCGAGACTCATCCCGGCGAAGCTGATGAAGGTGGGGTCGAAGGACAGCCGGTCCCTCGCGTTCATGTTCTTGAACTCGTTCCTGGACAGGATCGAGATCAGCACGCCGAGCGCGATCGTCAGGACCGCCGCGAGGCCGAGCGTCCACACCGTCGAAGCGACGGACCTGATCTTGGTCCACTCGGACCGGAGGACCTGGGTCGTGGCCATCGGTCAGGCTCCCTTGTTCCTCGTACGGTCCCAGCTCTCGCCCCAGCCCTGCTGTTGTGGCGGTGGCGGCAGCCCGACCGGCGGCGGCACCCCGGGCTCGTCGGTGTGCGCGTGGTACTCCACCGACTCCGCGGTGAGCTGCATGAACGCCTCCTCGAGCGAGGCCTGCTGGGGGCTCAGCTCGTGCAGGACGAGATGGTGGGCGGCCGCGAGGTCACCGAGCTGCTCGGGGCTGTGGCCGTCCACCTCGAGCGTGCCGTTGCCCGCCTCGACGACCGTGATCCCGGCCTCGTGCAGCACATCGAGGAGCCGCTCCTGCTGCGGCGAGCGCAGACGCACGTACGAGCGGGAGTTCTGCTGGATGAAGTCGGACATCGAGGTGTCGGCGAGGAGATGGCCCTGGCCGATGACGACGATGTGGTCCGCGGTCAGCGCCATCTCGCTCATCAGGTGCGAGGAGACGAAGACGGTACGGCCCTGCCCCGCGAGGGACTTCATCAGATTGCGGATCCAGTGGATGCCCTCGGGGTCGAGCCCGTTGACCGGCTCGTCGAACATCAGGATCCGCGGGTCGCCGAGGAGCGCGCCCGCGATGCCGAGGCGCTGGCCCATGCCCAGCGAGAACCCCTTCGCCTTCTTCCTGGCGACGGTCGTCAGACCCACCGTGTCGAGGACCTCGGCGACGCGGGTGCGCGGGATGCCGTTGCTCTGCGCCAGGCACAGCAGGTGGTTGTACGCGCTGCGGCCGCCGTGCATGGCCTTCGCGTCGAGGAGCGCGCCGATGTACCGCAGCGGGTCCTTCAGCTGCGCGTAGTGCTTCCCGTCGATGCGCACATCGCCGGCTGACGGGTTGTCGAGCCCGAGCATCATCCGCATCGTCGTGGACTTGCCGGCGCCGTTGGGGCCGAGGAACCCCGTGACGATGCCCGGTCTGACGGTGAAGGTGAGGTTGTTGACGGCCAGCTTCTCGCCGTAGTGCTTGGTCAGCCCCTCGAGCTCGATCATGCGGCAACGCTAGAACGGGACAAAGCCCCCTGCCACTGGAGCGGCAAGGGGCTTCGGCGTTCGACTGCGGCTGCTCAGCGGGTCTGCTGGGCGGGAACCCCACGCGAGATCGGCTCGTCCTCCGCGGGCGCGCCCGCGGCGGCGACGGCCGCACCGGTGAGCGTCGCCAGCATCTCGCGCACGTTGGTGAGCTGCGCGTTGATGGAGTCGCGGCGGTTCGTCAGCGCGGCGAGCTCGCGCTCCGATTCCGAGCGGATCCGGTCGGCCTTGGCGTTCGCGTCGGCGACGATGTCCTCGGCCTGACGCTGCGCGGTCTCCACCGTCTGGCGGGCGCGGCGCTCGGCGTCGGTGCGCAGCTTCTCGGCCTCCAGGCGGAGCTGCTCCGCGCGGTGCTCGATCTCCGCGAGACGCTTCTCGGCCTTCGCCTGACGCGAGGCCAGGTCGCGCTCGGACTGCTCGCGGCGCTTCGCCAGGTTCGTCTCGAAGTCCGCGGCGGCCTGGGCGGCCTTGGCGCGGGTCTCCTCGAAGAGGGCGTCCGCCTCCTCACGCTTCGACTGAGCGTCCTTCTGGGCCTCGGCGCGCAGGGTGCCCGCTTCGCTCTTGGCCTTCTCGACGATCCGGACGCCCTCGTCCTCGGCCTTGGACTTGCGCTCCGCAGCGAACGATTCTGCGTCGTTGCGCACCTGCTGGGCCGCCGACTCGGCGAGCTCGCGGTGCTGCTCGGCGGCGCGCCGGGCCTCCTCGCGCAGGTCCTTCGCCTCCTCCTCGGCGAGGCGGAGGATCTTCTCGACGCGCGCGCCGAGACCGGCGTACGACGGCTCGGCGTCGTTCACCTGCGCCTGGGCGTTCTGCGTCTCGAGGTGGAGCTCTTCGATGCGCTTTTCCAGAGCAGTGATACGAGCGAGAGCGCTGTCACGGTCGGAGACGAGCTTGGAAATGCGTTCGTCCACCTGAGCGCGGTCGTACCCACGCCGCACAAGCTCGAAGCCGTAGGGGGAAGTGTCGCTCATGGGGTTCCTGTCGAATGAGACCGGTGAGGTGATAGGGGGAATCCTAGGGGTCAAAGCGGCGTGTCATCGAGCAGATGCCCGTTTGATCTGGAGAATGACACCCCTTTTGAGTGGCTAACCGCAGGATGGCTTGCCAGCGGCAGCGCCGAAGGTCCTTACCAAGCACGCCCGTTGCTGTCCTGGCTACCCATCCGACCCCTTGCCACCCGATCGGGTAGCGCCCGCTGCGGCTCCCGCCTTGACGGCACCCTCCTTGGCGCCGCCGCCGGCGGACGGGGTCTCGAAGGACTCCAACGCCTCCAGAACATCCTGGACGCGGGAGATCTCGGCGTTGATGTCCTCGCGGCGGCGGACCAGGACCTCCAGCTCGCGCTTGCCCTCGGCGACCGTGCGCTCCGCCTCCGCCTGCGCCTCGGACAGGACGCGCTCGGCCTCGCGGGTCAGCTCGGTCTTCTTCGCCCCGGCCTCCTTGAGCAGGCCCTCGGCCTTCTTCACGGCGGCGATCCGGACCTTGCTCGCCTCCGAACCCGCCTCCGAGACCATCTCCTTGGCCTTCGCCTGCGCCTCGGTGAGCTGCTCCTCGGCGGCCTTCACCAGCGCGTCGCACCGCTCGCCGGCCGTCTTCATGGCCTCGGCGGACTCGCGCCGCGCCCGCTCGTGCAGTTCGTCGATCTCGCCGGTGATGCGCTCGCGCAGCTCCTCGGCGCGCTCCCTGATCGCCGTCGCGTCGCGGCGCGCGCCGACGAGCAACTCGTCCGCGTCCGTACGGGACTTCTCCACCAGGGAATTGCCCTCGACGGTCGCCTCGGAGACCAGCCGGTCGGCCTCCTTGCGGGCCGCGCCGACCATCGTGTCGGCCTGCGACTCGGCGTCCGCGGTCGCCTTCAGCGCGGCCTGCTGCGCCTCGGACGTCAGCTTCTCGGCCTCCGCGCTCGCCTCCGTGATGAGCTTGTCGACCTGCTCGGCGGCCTCCGAGCGGCGCTTGTTGGCGTCCTTGCGGGTCTCGTCGAGGGTCCGCTCGGCCTCGGCGCGCGCCGCGGACGTGAGCCGCTCGGCCTCCTTTGCCGCCTCCGCCTTGACGCGCTCCGACTCGCTGCGGATCCGCTCGGCGTGCTGCTGCGCGGACCCGACGGTGTCGGCCGCCTCGGCGCGCAGCCGTTCGGCGTCCCCGGTCGCGTCCGCGATGAGCTTCTCGGCCCTGGCGACCGACTCGGCGCGCACCCGCTCGGCCTCGGTGAGGGTCTCGTTCGTGAGCTGATCGGCCGCGGCGGTGGACTCCGCGTGCAGCCTGGCGGCCTCGGTCGTGGCGTCGCCGACGAGCTGCTCGGCGCGAGCGACGGACTCCGAACGGACCCGCTCCGCCTCGGCGTTGGTCTCGTTCGTGAGGCGCTCGGCGGCCTCCGTGGCGTCGCCGACGAGCTTCTCGGCCGCGGCCGTCGACTCGGCGCGGACGCGCTCCGCCTCGGCGTTGGTCTCGTTCGTGAGGCGCTCGGCCTCGCTCGTGGCCTCCGTGATGAGGGTGTCCGCCTGCGTGGCGGCGTCCGAACGGATCCGGTTGGCGTCCTCGCGGGCGTCGGCCCGGGCACGGGACGCGTCCTGCTCGGCCGACGCGAGCCGCTCGGAGACCTCCGTACGGACCCGCTGGGCGTGCTCCGACGCCTCGGACCGCATCCGCTCCGACTCGGTGATCGCCTCCGAAACCGTGCGCTCCGCAAGGGACTTGGCGGCCTCCGACTCGGCGGCGGCCTCGCCGCGGACGCGGTTGGCGTCGTCGGTGGCCCGCTCGCGCTCCGCGTACGCGTCGGCGCGGACCCGGTCGGCCTCCTCCTGCGCCTCGTGCTTGGTGCGCTCGGCCGCGTGCTCCGCGGCGCTGCGCAGGCCCGCGATCTCCTCCTGCGCCTGCTCCTGGAGCCCGGAGACGGAGTCGCGCACCTGCTGCGCGGTCTGCTCGGCGGCGCCGACCATCTCGGTGGAGCGCCGGTCGGCCTCCTCCACGAGACGTACGGCCTCCGCCTGCGCCTCCTCGACGCGGGCGCGGGCGACCGCGAGGAGTTCCTCGCTCTGCTCGCGGGCCCGCTCGCGCTCCTGGTCGGCCTCCTGGCGCGCGGAACCGAGGGTCTCCTCGGCCTCGCGGCGGCGTCTGGCGGCCTCCTCCTGGGCGGCGGACAGCGCCTCCGCGGCCTCCGTGGCGACCCGCTCGGCCGCGGCCGCGGCCTCCGCGCGCACCCGGTCCGCGCTCTCCTGCGCCTCCGACTTGAGCCGCTCGGCCTCGGCCGCGGCCTCGGACCGCAGACGTACGGCGACGTTCTCCGCCTCGGCGCGGGTCCCGGACGCGTCCGACGCGGCCTCGGTGCGCAGCCGGTCGGCCTCCGTCTCGGCCTGCGCCTGGAGCGTACGGATCCGCTCGGCCGCCTCGGCGCGCAGCCGCTCGGTCTCGTCCGCGGTCTCGCGGCGGATGCGCTCCGACTCGGCCCGCGCGTCGGTGAGCGTGGTCTCGGACGCCGTCAGGCGCTGCTCGGCCTCGGTGTGCAGCCGGGTCAGCTCGTCGGCGGCCTCGGCCCGCCGGGCCGCGACCGCGCGCTCGGTCTCCTCGCGCAGCTCCTGCGCGGCCCGCTCGGCCTCCGCCTTGGTGGCCTCGGCCTGCTCGCCGGCCTCCTCGCGGTGCAGCTCGGCCTCGGCGCGGGTGCGCTCCAGGGTCTCCTCGGCCTGCTTGCGCAGGTTCGTGGCGCGCTCGATGGCCTCGGTGCGGACCCGCTCGCTCTCGGTCTGCGCGCCGGCCCGCAGCTCGTCCGCGTCCGCCTTCGCCTTGGCGAGCAGCTCCTCGGCGGTCCTGGCCGCCTCCTCGATCTGCTGGACGGCCTCGCGGCGCGCCTCGCTGCGGATCCGCTCACCCTCGTCGACGGCCTCGGCCCGCAGCTGCTCGGCCTCGCCGCGCAGCCGGCGGGCCTCCTCCTGGAGCTCGACCGTCTTGGCGCGGTACTCCTTGGTGTCGTCCTTCGCGGCGCCCTTGAGCTGCTCGGCGATGTCGTGCGCCTCGCCACGCAGCCGGTCCGCCTCGGCCTCGGCCTCGCTGCGCAGCCGCTCGGCCTCCTCGGAGGCGGCCTTCGTGGTGGCCTTGGCGTCCTCGGAGGCCTTGTTGAGCACCTCTTCGGCCGTGCGGGCGGCCTTGGCGAGCTGGGAGGCGGTCTCCTCGGCCGTGACGTTGCGTGCCTTCTCGCCGGCCTCGGCGAGGATCTTCTCCGCCTGCTCCTTGGCGTCGGTGACGGCCTGCTCGGCCTCCGCCTTGGTGGCCTCGGCCTCCTTGGTGGCCTCCGAGACGAGCCGGGCGACCTGCTCCTTGGCGGTGCGCGTGCGCTGCTCGTTCGCCGACTCGGCGTTCGCGAGCTGCTTGGCCGCGGAGTCCTTCGCCTCGGTGAGGACCTTCTCCGCCGACGCGCGCGCCTCGCGCAGCGCCGTGTCGGCCTCGGACAGGCGCTGCTCGGCGGCGCGGCTCAGCTCGGCGGACTGGCGGCGGGCGGTGTCCGACTCGGTGGCCGTGGACGAGCGCAGCTGCTCGGCGTGGTCGGTGGCTTCCTGCGCCTGTGTCGACGCGGCGTTCAGGAGGCGCTCGGCGTCGGTGCGGGCGCGGCGCAGCAGGGCCTCGGCCTCGGCGCGGGCGGTCTCGGCCTCCGACGTCAGGCGCTGGCGGGCCTCGGTGGCGACCCGCTCGGCCTCGGCGCGGGCGGCGGCGAGCGCCTGGTCGGCCTCGGCGCGGGACTCGTCGACGAGCCGGCGGGCCTGCTGCTCGCTGCGGGAGCGCAGCTGCTCGGCCCACGCCACGTTCTCGTTGACGTGCGCCTCGACGGTCTGGCGGCGCTCGGCCAGCTCCTGGTCGAGCTGCTGGCGACGCGAGACGGCCTCGGCGTGCAGCTCGGACTGCAGCCGGGACTGCTGCTCGGCGTGCTCCTGGAGGATGCGCTGCGTCTGGGCGCGGGCGTCGCGCAGCTCGCGCTCGGCGTCGGCGCGCAGCTGGTCGGCCTGGATCTGCGCGTTACGCAGCAGCTGCTCGGCCTGGTACCCGATGTCCCCGCCGTCGTAGGCAGGACGGGACGCGAGGTTGCGGCGCGCCTCGTGCAGCTTGGCGCGCAACACCTCGACCTGGTAGCCCAGGTCCTCGGCGTGCTGGACCGCCTTCTCCCGCTCGGTCTTCAGCCGGTCCATCTCGGCCTCGAACCGCGAGAGATGGTCGGTCTCAGCCGGCCGCCGGCTGTCCTGGCTCTCGTAGCCCCGCACTGCGCGGTCCCATCCGTCCCCTGGTCGCAAGTCTCTCCAAACGAGCACCGTCCATCCGCCGAACGGGGCCCCCGGGGAATGGTGTCAGATCAACGGCGGAGCATGGGCTGCTGCCCCGTCGCTCGCCCCCCGAAACCCGGACCCCGGCCCGCGGCCGTCCGTGTGACGGACGGCCGCCCCCAACCCTACCGGCCCAGATATACGGAGGTCAGTGCTCAGGTGACTCAACCGGTGCGGAAGTGACGAGTTCGGTCAGTACTCCGTGGCAGTCCTTGGGGTGCAGGAAGGTGATGCGGGACCCCATCGAACCGATGCGCGGCTCGTCGTACAGGACGCGTACGCCCTTGCCCCTGATGTCCGCGGAGTCGGCGTCGACGTCCGCCGTGCCGAAGGCGATGTGGTGGACGCCCTCGCCGTTCTTGGCCAGCCACTTCCCGACCGCGGAGTCCTCCCGGGTGGGCTCGAGGAGCTGGAGGTAGGAGGCGCCGCCGTCACTCGTCTCATTGATCTTGAGCATGGCCTCGCGCACGCCCTGCTCCTCGTTCACCTCGGAGTGGAACACTTCGAAGCCGTAGGTAGCGCGGTAGAACTCAACGGTCTTGTCGAGGTCGAAACAGGCGATTCCGATGTGGTCGATTCGCGTCAGCATGCTGTAAGTGCAGCGCGGTCGGAGGTGGTTACGCAACGTGCGCGCGATCACACCGTTCGGCCGGTGACGTGGGAGGTACTGCTCAGTACATTCGAGTAAACCCTCGTTCACTCCTCATCTCCAAGGGGCCGTGCCTCATGTCTGGAACGACCGGTACCACCTCAGTGATCGTCGCGGGCGCCCGTACGCCCATGGGCCGGCTGCTCGGCTCGCTGAAGTCCTTCTCCGGAGCCGACCTCGGAGGGGTCGCCATCAAGGCGGCGCTCGACCGGGCGGGGATCGGCGGAGACCAGGTGCAGTACGTGATCATGGGCCAGGTGCTCCAGGCGGGGGCAGGGCAGATCCCCGCGCGCCAGGCGGCCGTCAAGGCCGGCATCCCCATGAACGTGCCGGCGCTGACCATCAACAAGGTGTGTCTCTCGGGCCTCGACGCCATCGCGCTCGCCGACCAGCTGATCCGCGCCGGCGAGTTCGACGTCGTCGTCGCGGGCGGCCAGGAGTCCATGACGAACGCTCCCCACCTGCTCCCCAAGTCCCGTGAGGGCTACAAGTACGGCGCCGTCGAGATGCTCGACGCGATGGCGTACGACGGCCTGACCGACTCCTTCGAGAACATCCCGATGGGTGAGTCGACGGAGAAGCACAACACCCGCCTCGGCATCAAGCGTCCCGAGCAGGACGAGATCGCCGCCCAGTCGCACCAGCGCGCCGCCGCCGCCCAGAAGAACGGCCTCTTCGAGGCGGAGATCACCCCCGTCGAGATCCCGCAGCGCAAGGGCGACCCGGTCCTGTTCAGCAAGGACGAGGGCATCCGCGCCGAGACGACCGCCGAGTCGCTCGGCAAGCTGCGGCCCGCGTTCACCAAGGACGGCACGATCACGGCCGGCACGTCCTCGCAGATCTCCGACGGCGCCGCCGCGGTCGTCGTCATGAGCAAGGCGAAGGCGCAGGAGCTCGGCCTGGAGTGGATCGCCGAGATCGGCGCCCACGGGAACGTGGCGGGCCCCGACAACTCGCTCCAGTCGCAGCCGTCGAACGCCATCCGGCACGCCCTCAAGAAGGAGGGCCTGGGCGTCGAGGACCTCGACCTCGTCGAGATCAACGAGGCCTTCGCGGCCGTCGCCGTGCAGTCAATGAAGGACCTCGGCGTGTCCTCGGAAAAGGTGAACGTCAACGGCGGCGCGATCGCCCTCGGTCACCCGATCGGGATGTCCGGCGCCCGTGTCGTCCTGCACCTCGCGCTCGAGCTGAAGCGGCGCGGCGGCGGCGTCGGCGCGGCCGCGCTGTGCGGCGGCGGTGGCCAGGGTGACGCGCTGATCGTGCGGGTACCCAAGGCGTAACCCTTCCGCCGGCACGCATGCCGGTACGGATGTCGGACGAAACCGAGTGAACGGAGCTGTGATGCAGGACGTCTCCACCCTGGTGGCCCAGGCCAGGGAAGGCCGGCCCAGGGCCGTGGCCCGGCTGATCTCCCTGGTGGAGGGGGCGTCCCCGCAGCTGCGCGAGGTGATGGCGGCGCTGGCCCCGCTCGCGGGGCACGCGTACGTCGTCGGGCTGACCGGGTCGCCGGGCGTGGGCAAGTCCACGTCCACGTCCGCCCTGGTCAGCGCCTACCGACGGGCCGGGAAGCGGGTCGGTGTGCTCGCCGTCGACCCGTCGTCGCCGTTCAGCGGCGGCGCCCTGCTCGGTGACCGTGTCCGCATGTCGGAGCACGCGTCCGACCCCGGCGTGTACATCCGCTCCATGGCCACGCGCGGGCACCTGGGCGGGCTCGCGTGGGCCGCGCCGCAGGCGATCCGCGTGCTCGACGCGGCCGGCTGCGACGTCGTCCTGGTGGAGACGGTCGGCGTCGGCCAGTCCGAGGTCGAGATCGCCTCGCAGGCCGACACGTCCGTCGTCCTGCTCGCCCCCGGCATGGGCGACGGGATCCAGGCGGCCAAGGCCGGAATCCTGGAGATCGGCGACGTGTACGTCGTCAACAAGGCCGACCGCGACGGCGCGGACGCGACCGCCCGCGAGCTCAACCACATGCTGGGCCTCGGCGAGTCCCGGGGCGCCGGTGACTGGCGCCCGCCCATCGTCAAGACCGTCGCCGCCCGCGGCGAGGGCATCGACGAGGTGGTCGAGGCGCTGGAGAAGCACCGGGCGTGGATGGAGGAGCACGGTGTCCTCCAGGAGCGCCGCCTCGCCCGCGCCTCCCGTGAGGTCGAGACGATCGCCGTCACGGCCCTGCGCGAGCGCATCGCGGACCTGCACGGCGACCGCCGCCTCAGCTCGCTGGCCGAGCGCATCGTGGCGGGCGAACTCGACCCGTACCGGGCGGCGGACTCCCTGGTGGAGGGCCTGACGGAGGCCTGAGAGGACGGCAGGGCGGGACCGTGCCGCGGTTTCGCCCATCGCCAACTCCCGCCCCCCGCTGGTACGTTGGACGTATGTTCCTTCTCTGTGCGTAGGGCACGACCCGGCCGCGACCACCGTCGAACGGTGACGTCGCGGTCCTCGGCGTCCGTGTGCCCTTCGTTCCGAGGAACTCCCACCCATGTCGTACGCAGCCCTGCTGCGGGTTCCGCATGCCCGCCGCACCTTCGGTGCCGCCCTGCTCGGGCGGCTCTCCTACGGGACCGTGTCCCTGTCCCTGATGCTCGCGGTGAAGTCCGCCACCGGCTCGTACACCGTCGCGGGCACGGCCATGGCCCTCTTCGGCGCCGCGAGCGTCTTCCTCTCGCCCCTGCGCGCGCTCCTCGTCGACCGGTACGGGCCGCGCCGCGCGCTCCCGCCGATGACGGGGGCGTACGCCGTCCTGCTCGGCGTGCTCGCGGCGCTGACCTGGCGGCCGGGGGCCTCCGGGCTCCTGCTCGGTGTCGCCGCCCTCGCCGCCGGCGCGTGCACCCCGCCCCTCGGGCCGACCATGCGGACCGTGTGGAGCGAACTCGTCGGCAAGCGCGAGGGGTTGCTCCAGCGCGCGTACAGCCTCGACGGGGTGGCCGAGGAGCTGCTGTTCGTGTCCGGCCCGCTCCTCGTGGGCGTGCTCGTGCAGTTCGCCCCCGCGGCGTTCGGCGTCGCCGCCAGCGCGGCCCTGGTGGCCGTGGGAACCGCCGCGTTCGTGGCGTCCCCTGCCGTACGGGGCCTCGCGGGCCGGGACGCGGGGCGGCGCGGGCCCTCCGGCGGGATCTCGCCGGTGCGAGGCCTCGCGCAGCCGGTGGTCGTCGCCGTGGGCGTCGGCCTCGCCCTCGGCGCCCTCGACCTGCTCGTCCTCGCCTTCGCCGACGCGCGTCAGCACGCCGACGCCGTGGCCTGGGTGATGGCCGCGCTCTCGGCGGGCAGCGCGATCGGCGGCCTCGCGAACGGCGCCGTGCCCTGGTCCACCCCCGCCCGCGTGCGGCTGCCGTTCCTCGCCGCGGGGCTCGCCGCCGCGCTGGGGGCGGCGGCGCTCGCGCCCGGCCTGGTGACGCTCGGCGCGACGGCCGTGATCGCGGGCCTCTTCGTCGCGCCCGCCCTGACGACCGCGTATCTCGTGGCGGACGAGGCGGCCGGGCCCGCGTTCCGCACCCAGAGCGGGGCCTGGGTCAACACAGCGGTGAACGCCGGGATCTCGGCCGGCACCGCGGGAGCGGGCCTCCTGGTGGCCCGCCTCCCGCTCGCCGTCTGCTTCGCGGTGGCCGCGGCGGCGCCGGTCGCTGCGGCGGCGTGGGGGGTACGGGGTGCGCGCGGCGTCCGTACGACGGCGGAAGCCGCGCCCGGGGACGGTGTCCCGGACGCGGCTCAGGAGACGGGCACGGCGGCGCGATGAGCTGAGCCGATCCGCGCCGAGCCGGGCTCGTCGGTCGGCGCCGACGTCAGTCGTCGTCGCCGTGGTCGCCGTGGTCGCCGTGGTCGTCGTGACCGCGGCCGTGGTCGCCGTGGTCGTCACCGGCGTCGTGCGTGGCGGTGTTGTCGCGGCCGTGGTCGTCACCGGCGTCGTGGGTGGCGGTGTTGTCACGGCCGTGGTCGTCACCGGCGTCGTGGGTGGCGGTGTTGTCACGGCCGTGGTCGTCACCGTCGTCGTGGGACGAGCGGTCCGGGGTCACCGCGCCGGTCCGGAGGTCGACGCGCCAGTCGGCGTCGGTGCCGTTCGCCGCCGTGGTCTCGGCCTCCCAGGCGTGGGCCGTGCCGTCGTCGTGGAGGTCGATCTCGGTGACCGTCCCCTTCACGGCGGCGGCCCGTGCCGCGTCCTGCGCCGTCGTCCGCGCGTCCTTCAGGACGGCGGTGACGCGGGCCGTGTCGTCGTGGCGCGAGGTGTGCGAGCCGGTGACCTTGCCCGTGGCGGGGTCGACGAGGACGTCGTGCCACGTCGTGCCGTTCAGGACCTCGACCTCCCAGACCACCCGGTTGTTCTCGTCGTCGAGCTCGGCGGAGACCGCCGTGCCGGGCACCGACTTGAGGGCGGCGGCGATGGCGTCCGAGGCCGTCACCTTCGCGGTCTTCAGCTCGGTGACGTGCTCCGCGCGGTCGTCGTCGTGCCCCGTGCCCCGCGACGCGGTCGACGTGCCCGCCGACGTGGTGTCGTCGTCGCCGCCCGACACCGCGACGGCGGTCGCGGTGCCGCCGCCGATCAGGGCGACGGCGGCGATGGTGGCGATCACGATGTTGCGCTTCATGAGGGTCCTCCCCGAGACGGTTCCCGGCCCACCGGACATCCGGTGCGCTTCGACGAGGACCACAGTGGCCGACCGATGCTGAAGCCCCGCTGAAGGACCCTGAAGACTTCTTCAGGGTCCGTTTGCGACCCTGGCCCTCATGCGCCTGCTCATCGTGGAAGACGAAAAGCGTCTCGCCCTGTCCCTCGCCCGGGGCCTGACCGCGGAGGGGTTCGCCGTCGACGTCGTCCACGACGGCCTCGAAGGGCTCCACCGGGCGGGCGAGGGCGCGTACGACCTGGTCGTGCTCGACATCATGCTGCCGGGCATGAACGGCTACCGCGTCTGCGCCGCCCTGCGCGCCGCCGGCCACGACGTGCCGATCCTCATGCTCACGGCCAAGGACGGCGAGTACGACGAGGCCGAGGGGCTCGACACGGGCGCCGACGACTACCTCACCAAGCCGTTCTCGTACGTCGTCCTCGTCGCGCGCGTGAAGGCGCTCCTGCGGCGGCGTGGCACCGGCGGCGGCTCGTCCGTGCGCACGCTCGGCCCGCTGCGGGTCGACACCGGCGCGCGCCGCGTCCTGCACGGCGAGACCGAAGTACCTCTCACGACAAAGGAGTTCGCGGTCCTCGAGCAACTGGTGGTGCGGGCTGGCGAGGTCGTCTCGAAGGCGGAGATCCTGGAGCACGTCTGGGACTTCGCGTACGAGGGCGACCCGAACATCGTCGAGGTGTACGTCAGCACCCTGCGCAAGAAGCTGGGCGCGGAGCTGATCAGGACCGTGCGCGGCGCGGGCTACCGCCTGGAGGCGCCGCGATGAGGCGGCGGCTGTTCGGTTCCGTACGCGCCAGAGCCACGCTCGGCGCGACCCTCGTCGTCGCCGTGGCGCTCCTCGCCGCCGGGGCGGCCGTGCTGCTCGCGCTGCGGTCCAACCTCACCGACCAGGCGTCGAGCGAGGCGGAGTCCTCCGCCCGCAAGGTCGCCGTGTCGATCGCGACCGGCACCGCGCCCGCCGCCCTCGAACTCCCGGACGGGGACGACACCCCGGTGCAGGTCGTGGACGGTGACGGCCGGCTGCTGGCCGCCAGTGAGGACCTGGAGCGGATCAGCGGGACCGGCTCGTCCGCCGTCAAGCCGGTGACCCCGCCGGTCGACGACGACGGTGGCGACGACGACGGCGGCGGCTCCGACCGTCATGGGGGCAAGGGCGGGGACGACGACTCGTACGCCTACGGGGAGATCGCCGACGACGCCGAGGGCGGCCAGGGCTCGGCCACCGTCGACGGGGAGACCCGGGACCACCGGTTCGCCTCGCTGGAGGTGAAGAACACCCGGCAGGGCGACCTCACCGTGTACGCGGGCGCCTCGCTGTCCGCCGAGCAGAGCGCCGTCGGCACCGCGCTGACCGTCATGCTGATCGGCTTCCCGGTGCTGCTCGGCGTCGTCGGCGCGGTCACCTGGCTCATGACCCGCAGGGCGCTGCGCCCCGTCGAGGACATCCGGAGCGAGATGTCCGCGATCACCGCGTCGCAGGACCTGGCGCGCCGGGTGCCGGAGCCGGCCACGCACGACGAGGTGGCGCGCCTCGCGCGGACCACGAACGAGACGCTCGCCGCGCTGGAGACGTCCGTGGAGCGCCAGCGCCGGTTCGTCGCCGACGCCTCGCACGAGCTGCGCAGCCCCATCGCGTCGCTGCGCACCCAGCTGGAAGTGGGCGCCGCCCACCCCGAACTGCTCGACGTGGAGGGGGCGGTGGCCGACACGGTGCGGCTCCAGGAACTCGCCTCGGGGCTTTTGCTGCTCGCCCGGCTCGACGCGGGGGAGCGGCCGGGGGAGGCGCGGGTCGATCTGGCGACGCTGGCCGGCGAGGAGCTGTCGCAGCGCCCGGCGGGCCGCGTCGCGGTCCGGACGCACCTCGAACCCGTCGAAGTGGTGGGCTCGCGCAGCCAGTTGGCGCGGGTGGTCGGGAATCTGCTGGACAACGCGCAGCGTCACGCCCGGTCCCGCGTGGACATCGCCGTGCGGGACGAGGGGCCGTGGGCGGTTGTCGAGGTCGCGGACGACGGCGCGGGCGTGCCGGAGACCGAGCGGGAGCGGATCTTCGAGAGGTTCGTGCGCCTGGACGACGCGCGGGCCCGGGACGACGGCGGGGCGGGTCTGGGACTCGCCATCGCCAGGGACGTCGCCGTGCGGCACAGCGGCGCCCTGACGGTCCGCTCGTCGCCCGCGGGCGGAGCGCTCTTCGAACTCAGGCTGCCGGTGGCGCCGGTGACCTGAGGCCCGCGGACGGGGAAGGCCGGTGTTCCCCGTTCGCAATGGTCACGGTTTGCCGCGCTGCGAACGCAGGTGTTCGGCGATCGGGGTCAGGGCCTTGTGGAGGGCGTCGAGCTCCTCCGGGGAGATCAGGTCGACGAAGTGCCGCCGTACGGACGCCACGTGGTGCGGGGCGACCTTCTTCATGGTCTCCATGCCGTCCTCGGTCAGGACGGTGTAGAGGCCGCGGCGGTCGGACTCGCAGTTCTCACGGCGGACGAGTCCGGCGTTCTCCATACGAGTGATCTGATGGGAGAGTCGGCTCTTGGACTGCAAAGTGGCGGTCGCGAGATCGCTCATGCGCATCCGGTGGTCGTCCGTCTCGGAGAGATGCACGAGGATGTCGTAGTCGTTCATCGTCAGGCCGAACGGCTGGAGGTCCTTCTCGAGCTGATACGTCAGCATTCTGTTGACCTCTACGTGCGTGCGCCAGGCGCACTGTTCCTCGTCGGTCAGCCAGCGTGTGGCCGTCTCGGTCTCCATATATTGATTCTACCTAAGAAGTTGAAATGCGAACGAAAGTGGGGGGTGTGACGCCTCCCACCCCTGGTGGCACAAAGGGGTCACGCGTTCGACGTCACACTCCGCAGGTTACCGCTCACAGTCCGAAGCGACGCTGGAGGTCGCCGAGCTGTCCGGGAAGACGCGGTACCCCCGGCTGCTGCCCCGGCACCCCCTGACCACCCGGCACCCCCGCCTGATGCGGCACGGCACCCGTCGCCTGTTCAGCCATCAACGTCTCCGTGGACTGCAGTAACACCGTCCCGGCGCCCACGAACTCGAACTGGTGCTCCTCCCCGGACACGCCTCCGACGCCCGTCATCGCACGTAGACCGCCGATCACGCCCGTCAGATAGGAGTGGTCGTAGTGGTGGCAGGGTGACGGGCAGTCGGCCCAGCCGACCAGGGCCTGTGGATCTACGCGGATCGGCGGCTCCATGAAGACCACCGGGCCGTTCGAGGCCGCCACGAATTTGCCCGTGCCAATGAGTGTCAGAAAGCCGGGAACGATCGACTGCTTCAGCGCGAGAGTTGGCTGAAAAGCGAGCAGGTTGCCCGAGCGGATGGTCAGGTTCCCGTTCTCCAGGTCGTACGAGTTCACGTCGAAGGCCCGGTCGGCGAGCAGCATCTTGCCCGAGCCCTCCGCCACGACCCAGTCGCTCGCGTGCAGCGGGGAGTGGAAGGAGGTCCGTACGAGGCGGTCGAGGCGGCCGTGCCCGATCCCGTTGAAGTCGATGCGCCCGTAGTAGGCGATCATCTTGCCCTTCTGCAGGAACCAGCTGCTGCCCTTGAGCTCCACGCAGAACGTGTACGCGTTCACATTGTCGTCGGCCGGCAGGGTGGCCGGGTCGAAGATCACCGGGGTGCTCACAGCTTCTCCTCCGAGGCCTGGACGTACACCGCGCCGCTGCCGCTGAGCTCCAGCTGGAACGCCTCGCCGGAGCCGCGCCCCACCATGTCGCGCCAGCCGAGGGCCGTCGACAGCTTGTTCCTCACGTCGCCGTGGTGCGCGACGTACGCCTGCGGGTCGACATGGACGGGGCGGCCCGGCGTGATCGGCAGCTCGATGACGCCGCCGTGCGCCATGACGGCGACCGCGCCATGTCCCTCGAGGGTCGTGGTGAACAGGCCCTGCCCGGTGACCTGGCCGCGCACCATCCCCATGACGCCGCCCTGCGAGCCCATGAACATCGTGCCCTGCCGAAGGCTCCCGTCGAAGGCGAGCAGACGGTCCGCCTCCACATAGAGGGTGTCTCCGGAGAGGGCGATCACCTGGACGTGATGGCCGCCGTGCCCGAACAGGACGGTGCCGCTGCCGTCCACGGTCATCAGCGGCGTCGCCTCGTTCGCCACGCGGCGCCCGATCATGGACATCACGCCGCCCTGGCCGCCCTGGATGCTGGGCGTGAAGGTGACGTCCCCTCTGTAGGCGAGCATCGCGCCGCGCTGGCTGTAGATCCGCTGCCCGGGGACGACCGTCGCCTCGACCATCTTCGAGTTGATCTCACGGAAGGGCATCTCACACGTCTCCCGCGATCGTGTTGCGCTCACTGGGCTGTACGTAGACCAGGCCGTCGCCCTCGAAGCGGATCTGGAAGGCCTCGCCGCCGCCCTCGCCCATGAAGGTGCGGAACGTGACGCCGGACTGGAAGGACTGCCGCACATTCCCCTGATGCGCGACGTACGCGCCCGGGTCGACGGTCAGGGGGTGGTCCCGGCTGACGCGGAGCGCGACGGCGGGGCCCTCGCTCATGATCGCTGCCTGGCCGTTGCCCTCGACGGTCGTCGTGAACAGGCCGTTGCCCTGCGAGGCGCCGCGCACGCCGGTGAAGGACGTGCCGGTGCGCAGGCCCGCGTCCGTGCAGAGCAGATTGCTCGACTCGACGAAGAGCTTGTCGCCCCGCAGGTTCACGACGCTGATCTCGCTCGCCCGGTCCGCGAACCAGCACGTGCCCTGCCCCTTCACCTCCATCACCGTCATCTCCTCGCCGGTGAGGCGGCGGGTCACCATGCCGCGGATGCCCTCGCCGCCGCCCGTCATCTTCTTGAACGCCATCCGGCCGTCGTACGCGACCATCGAGCCGTTCTTCGCCTTGACGCTGTCGCCCGTCATGTCGACGGCGAGCACTCTGCTGCCTTGAAGCCGGAACGTAGCCACGATGTGACGGTAATGGGCGAGATGCCCCCCGGGACAGGGGTCCCGGCCCTGAACGAACCCTGAGCGAGCCCCGGGTCATCCCCGATGCCACAATGGGCAGCGCTTGTGCTTACGTTCACAAGATCGAACGCTCGCCCCCTCACCGCTTCTGCCGAAGGTGCCCCGTGGACATCAAGACCGCCTCCGCACTCCGCCGACTCCGCCTGGTCTCCGCTCCTGAGGCCGTCTCCTTCCTGTTGCTCCTCGTCTGCTCGGTGCTGAAGCGGACCACGGAGTTCGACGCCGTCCCGGTCATGGGCATGGTGCACGGCGTCCTGTTCGTTCTCTACGTGATCTTCTGGCTCGACGCGTGGAACCGTACGAAGTGGGGCTTCAAGACCGCCGCCCTCTACTTCGTCCTCTCCGTCCTGCCGACCGGCGGCTTCTTCGCCGAGCGCAAGCTGAAGCGCGAGGCGGAGGCCGCGGTCATCGCGTCCCGCGCCCGCCAGGAGAAGGTCGTGAACGCATGATCGTCGCCTTCTCGGTCTCCCCGCTCGGCGTCGGCGAGGACGTCGGCGAGTACGTGGCAGACGCCGTCCGGGTCGTCCGCGAGTCCGGCCTCCCGAACCGCACCGACGCGATGTTCACCACCATCGAGGGCGAGAGCTGGGACGAGGTGATGGACGTCGTGAAGCGCGCCGTCGCCGCCGTCGAGGCGCGTGCCCCGCGCGTATCGCTCGTCCTCAAGGCGGACATCCGCCCCGGTGTGACGGACGGCATGACGTCGAAGGTCGCGACGGTCGAGCGGCACCTCGCCGCCGAGTGACCCTCTTTTCCCGTGAGCCCCGGCCCGGTAGGGCCGGGGCTTTCGCGTGGCCCCGACCGAAGGGCGAGACGGGGCTGACCAGCATATGACCGGCCGGTAAGGTCTTGGGCGTGCCGAAGCCGCTCAGCCTTGCCTTCGATCCCATCGCCCGTGCAGACGAACTCTGGAAGCAGCGCTGGGGATCCGTGCCGTCCATGGGCGCGATCACTTCGATCATGCGCGCGCACCAGATCCTCCTCGCCGAGGTCGACGCGGTCGTGAAGCCGTACGGGCTGACCTTCGCGCGCTACGAGGCGCTGGTGCTGCTCACCTTCTCCAAGGCCGGCGAGCTGCCGATGTCGAAGATCGGCGAGCGGCTCATGGTGCACCCGACCTCGGTCACGAACACGGTCGACCGCCTGGTGCGCTCCGGGCTCGTCGACAAGCGGCCCAACCCGAACGACGGCCGCGGAACGCTCGCCTCCATCACTGCCAAGGGCCGCGAGGTCTGCGACGCCGCCACCCGCGACCTGATGGCCATGGACTTCGGGCTCGGGGTGTACGACGCCGAGGAGTGCGGCGAGATCTTCGCGATGCTGCGGCCGCTGCGGGTCGCCGCCCACGACTTCGACGAGGCCTGACCCGCGCGAAGATCGCGCAAAACGGGCCGTTACGCTCGTATCCATGAAACGAAGCGTGCTGACCCGGTACCGGGTGATGGCCTTTGTCACGGGCGTCCTGCTGGTCCTGCTGTGCCTCGGCATGATCGCCAAGTACGTGCTCGGCATCGACGGCGCGGCGGACGTCACGCGCGTCGTCGCCATCGCGCACGGCTGGCTGTACGTGATCTACCTGGTCTTCGCCTTCGACCTGGGCTCCAAGGCGAAGTGGCCGGTCGGCAAGCAGCTGTGGGTGCTGATCGCCGGCACGATCCCGACCGCCGCGTTCTTCGTGGAGCGGAAGGTCTCCCGCGAGCTGGACTCCAAGGTCGCCGACGGCGCCCCCGCCGTCGCCAAGGCCTGACGAACCGCGCCACTCCACCGCCCGCACGATGTGCGGGCGGTTTGCCATCGACATTTACTAGGACGTCCTAGTAAATTTGAAAGCATGGGAAGCATGGACGCTGACGCCATCGAAGAGGGCCGCCGTCGCTGGCAGGCCCGGTACGACTCCGCCCGCAAGCGGGACGCCGACTTCTCGACGCTCTCCGGGGACCCGGTCGAACCGGCCTACGGGCCACGTCCCGGGGACACCTATGAGGGCTTCGAGCGGATCGGATGGCCCGGCGAGTACCCGTTCACGCGCGGCCTGTACCCGACCGGGTACCGGGGCCGTACGTGGACGATCCGGCAGTTCGCCGGGTTCGGGAACGCCGAGCAGACCAACGAGCGGTACAAGATGATCCTCGCCGCCGGCGGAGGAGGGCTGAGCGTCGCGTTCGACATGCCGACGCTGATGGGCCGCGACTCCGACGACGCGCGCTCGCTCGGCGAGGTCGGGCACTGCGGCGTCGCCATCGACTCCGCCGCCGACATGGAGGTCCTGTTCAAGGACATCCCGCTCGGGGACGTCACGACGTCCATGACGATCTCGGGCCCCGCCGTGCCCGTCTTCTGCATGTACCTCGTGGCCGCCGAGCGCCAGGGCGTCGACCCGGCCGTCCTCAACGGCACGCTGCAGACCGACATCTTCAAGGAGTACATCGCGCAGAAGGAGTGGCTCTTCCAGCCCGAGCCGCATCTGCGCCTGATCGGCGACCTCATGGAGCACTGCGCGGAGGGCATTCCCGCGTACAAGCCGCTCTCGGTCTCCGGGTACCACATCCGCGAGGCCGGCTCCACGGCCGCGCAGGAGCTGGCGTACACGCTCGCCGACGGCTTCGGCTATGTGGAGCTCGGCCTGTCGCGCGGGCTCGACGTGGACGTCTTCGCGCCCGGCCTCTCCTTCTTCTTCGACGCACACCTCGACTTCTTCGAGGAGATCGCCAAGTTCCGTGCCGCCCGCCGCATCTGGGCGCGCTGGATGCGGGACGTGTACGGGGCGAAGACCGACAAGGCGCAGTGGCTGCGCTTCCACACCCAGACCGCCGGGGTCTCCCTGACCGCGCAGCAGCCGTACAACAACGTCGTGCGGACCGCCGTCGAGGCGCTCGCGGCCGTGCTCGGCGGCACCAACTCGCTGCACACGAACGCCCTCGACGAGACCCTGGCGCTCCCCTCCGAGCAGGCCGCCGAGATCGCGCTGCGCACACAGCAGGTGCTCATGGAGGAGACCGGCGTCGCCAACGTCGCGGACCCGCTGGGCGGTTCGTGGTTCGTGGAGCAGCTCACGGACCGGATCGAGGCCGACGCCGAGAAGATCTTCGAGCAGATCAAGGAGCGCGGCCTGCGCGCCCACCCGGACGGGCAGCACCCGATCGGGCCGATGACCTCGGGCATCCTGCGCGGTATCGAGGACGGCTGGTTCACCGGCGAGATCGCCGAGTCCGCGTTCCAGTACCAGAAGGCGCTGGAGAAGGGCGACAAGCGGGTCGTCGGCGTCAACGCGCACCACGGGTCCGTCACCGGCGACCTGGAGATCCTGCGGGTCAGCCACGAGGTCGAGCGCGAGCAGGTGCGCGAGCTCGGCGCGCGCAAGGCGGCCAGGGACGACGCCCGCGTGCGCTCCGCCCTCGACGAGATGCTGAAGGCCGCGCGCGACGGCGGCAACATGATCCCGCCCATGCTCGACGCCGTGCGCGCCGAGGCCACCCTGGGCGAGATCTGCGGGGTGCTGCGCGACGAGTGGGGCGTGTACACCGAACCCGCCGGATTCTGACGGGAGTTCGCGCCGGGGGACAGAGTGACAGGTGTCACCCGGCGCGGGCCGGGGTAGGCGCGGGCACGTCCATCGTCGCCTGCCCCAGGAGTTCCCGTGCGCCTGTCCGGACTCAACCGCACTACCACCACCGTCGGTTGTGCCGCCCTCGCCCTGCTCGGCGGGATGGTCCTCGGCGGATCCGGGGCGGTGAGCGCGAGCCCGCCGGCCGAGCCCAAGGTGCAGAACACCTTCGACCCGCTCGGCCCCGACGTACGCGCCGCGAAGCTGCCCTCCGGACGCACGGCCCACTACACCGACTCGGGCCCGCGCGACGGCGTTCCGGTCCTCTACATAGGCGGCACCGGGACCAGCGCGCGGGCCGTCCACATGACCGACTTCTTCCGCACCACGCGCTCGGACCTGGGCCTGCGGCTGATCTCCGTCGAGCGCAACGGCTTCGGCGACACCGCGTACGATCCCGCCCTCGGCACGGCCGACTTCGCGCGGGACGCCCTGGACGTGCTCGACCGCCTCGGCGTCGAGAAGTTCAGGATCGTCGCGATCTCCGGAGGCGGTCCCTACGCCGCCGAACTCGCCGCCCGCGCACCCGGCCGCGTCTCCGCCCTGCACCTGGTCGCCGCCCTGCCCCCGTACGGAGAGAAGCCCGCGTACTGCGCGATGTCCGACGACGCGCTCACCGCGGCCCTGAAGGACTCCATCACCGACCCGCGCAAGTGGTGGGCGTTCCCCGACGACAGCCCTGTCAAGTCCATACCGGGCTTCGCGGACACGGCGTACGAGGACGGCGCCCGCACCTACAACCAGCGTGGTCAGCAGGCCGATCCGGCGCCGCAGGTCCACGAGCAGAGGCTGTACTGCGGGCGGCCGGGCCCCGACCTGTCGAAGCTGACGGCCCCCGTCCATCTGTACGGCGGGGACAAGGACACCACGGTCCCGCCGGCCACCCTCGCGACCTGGCGGCAGCAGTTCGCCGCGGACCGCGTCACGGTCCGCACCTACGCCGACTCCGCGCACGACGTGCAGTACCGCCACTGGGACCAGATCCTCGTGGACCTCGCCGGACACGGGGACCGCACGGTCGTGTGCCGGAGCTCGCACACCCGCGTCCTGCCGGCGGACGAGGCGGCCCGACTGGTCGCCAAGAAGCGTGCCACGCTGGGCAGTTGCGCCTGGAACGGCTGACCGGGTCCGGCCTGGTCCGAACGAAGAGCCCTAGGCCTGTACGGAGGCGAGTCCGCCCAGGAGCAGCGCGGTGAAGCGGTCGACCCACTCCTCGTCCACCGGCTCCGCGCTCACCAGCGTGCGGTGCACCACGGCTCCCGCGACTACGTCGAAGATGAGGTCGGCGGTGCGGGCGGCGGCGGCCGGGTCGGATTCGAGGGGGAGTTCGCCGCGGGCGTGGGCGCGGGCGCGGCCCTCCAGGACCAGGCGCTTCTGCCGGTCCACGATCGAGGTGCGGATGCGCTCGCGCAGCGGTTCGTCGCGCGTCGACTCGGCGACCACCGCCATCAGCGCCGTCTTGGTCTCCGGGCGGTTCAGGAGCGCCGCGAACTGGAGGACCACACCCCCGATGTCGGCGGCGAGGCTGCCGTTGTCCGGGAGTTCGAGCTCGTCGAAGAGGACCGCCACCGCGTCCACGACGAGCTCGTTCTTGCCTGCCCAGCGCCGGTAGAGCGTCGTCTTGGCGACGCCCGCGCGGGTCGCCACGTCGCCCATCGTGAGTTTGGACCAGCCGAGGTCCACCAGCGCCGCGCGGGTCGCCTCGAGGATCGCCGCGTCGGCGGCGGCGCTTCGAGGACGGCCCGTTCTCGGGAGGGGCGGGGGCGTGCGGCTCTGCATGAAAGTGACGATACCGGCCGGTAGGGATAGCGCCGTGAGGCAGACCACAGCGAAGATCACGGAGACCCCCTCCCCACGCGGCCCGCGCGAGAGTTACGCTACGACCCGTAGCGAAAGCTCAGTGAGCCTTGCGACAACCACGAGGCCCGGGTGGGGACCCGGCGCCGAACAGGGCCCCTTCGGGCCGCAGAACAGCCCCTCTCGGGGCCGCAGACCAAGTCCGTGACCACATCCTCGACGGCACCCGCAGTCCGGCGGGAGGCCGAGACGGGTGGTCCCGGCCCACAACGCGCCGCGGAAGGGGGAGGATGTACTCATGCAGCCACGGAACATGTCCATGAGCGGAGTCGTCGACCTCGCCGCGGTGAAGGCGGCCCAGGAGGCCAAGGCGAAGGCGGAGCAGGCGCGTGCCGAGTCCGCTCGGCAGGGCGGGGGCGGGGCCGTCTCCCCGTCGAGCCTCGTCATCGACGTCGACGAGGTCGGTTTCGAGCGCGATGTCCTCCAGCGCTCGGCCGAGGTGCCCGTCGTCATCGACTTCTGGGCGGAGTGGTGCGAGCCGTGCAAGCAGCTGAGCCCGCTGCTCGAAGACCTCGCGGCCGAGTACAACGGCCGGTTCGTGCTCGCCAAGATCGACGTCGACGCCAACCAGATGCTGATGCAGCAGTTCGGGGTCCAGGGGATCCCGGCGGTCTTCGCGGTGGTGGCCGGGCAGGCCCTGCCGCTCTTCCAGGGGGCCGCGCCGGCCGAGCAGATCCGCGCGACGCTCGACCAGTTGATCCAGGTCGCCGAGGAGCGCTTCGGTCTGACCGGCATCACGGTCGACCCCGATGCGGAGGGATCTGCACCGGTCGTGGAGGCTCCGGCCGGTCCGCACGACGCTCTGCTCGAAGCGGCCGTGCAGGCTCTTGACGCCGGCGACCTCGCCGGTGCCGTCCAGGCGTACAAGAACGTGCTGAACGACGACCCCGCCAACACCGAGGCCAAGCTCGGCCTGGCGCAGGCCGAGTTGCTCCTGCGTGTGCAGGACCTGGATCCGCAGAAGGTCCGTCAGGACGCCGCGGACCGCCCCTCCGACGTGGCGGCGCAGATCGCCGCGGCCGACCTCGACCTGGTCGGAGGCCATGTCGCGGACGCGTTCGGCCGACTTGTCGACACGGTGAGGGTCACGGCGGGCGAGGACCGGGACGCCGCACGCGTGCGACTGCTCGAACTCTTCGAGGTCGTCGGTGCCGACGACCCGCGGGTGGTTACGGGCCGTGCGGCTCTGGCCCGGGTTCTCTTCTGAGCCGTTTCTGACCAGTTCCTAAACGCCGGGCGATGTGGTGCCCAGGTGAAAGTTCTGTTCCCACGGGTACACAGCGGTCGCGCTTTACCAAAACTTGGTAAAGGCGGCTGCTGTTACTTGGAGTAAGTCAGAGGCCGCCTTCTGTCCGGTTACGCCCCTCCTTCCTCTGTTTTGGCAACTCGCTTGACGCCACCCTGCGTTGTCGGGTGACACCGTCGGGTCGTTGTTCGGTTATCCGTCCGTTACTAGCGAGTAACGAACCCCCTTGTGCCCGCGCCGAGAATGCACCACGATCGGCGACGCTCGGTCCTCATCCCGCAGTCCGACAGCCAATCGGGTCGCGGGGTTTCAGGGTCCCCACCGAGCAGGCCGGTAGCAGTGCCGCCGGCCTTGGGCAGGGGGGTCTCTGCTTTCCGGCAGGGCCTGTCCAGCAGGTTGCGCGTGACTGTCAGGTGCGACCAGTGGTTGTCGCTCGGGGGTGATCGCCGGTGATTCGGGTGCCAATGCGCGCCCCCGATGCGGGCGCTCTCCTTCCCGAGGACGTAGCACTTCTCCCATCCCTGCCCGGCTGAGCGTCCCAAGAGGCGCTGTCAGGGCCGGAGATGTACGTCCGAGAAGGAGGAAAGTCATGGAGTCCGTGGCTCGTGGCGGAACCAGATGGAAGCGGTTCGCCGTAGTCATGGTGCCGAGCGTCGCGGCGACTGCCGTGATAGGCGTCGCCCTCTCGCAGGGTGCGCTTGCGGCATCGTTCAGTGTTTCGGGCCAGTCGTTCAAGGTGACGGCAGACTCGCTCGACGGTACGGGATTCGTCCAGTACGGGGCCCTCGACAGCGGTAAGTCGGGTGCACACCCGGTTGCCGTCGTCGGCCTCAACGAGGCGAAGATCACCAACCTGTGCCAGTCGGTCGTCGTGCCGGTGCCGGTCTTCGGCGACGTGTCGATGAAGCTCAGCGCGGGCGGTGCGGGCGGCCCCCGCGTCGAGGCGAAGAAGCTGTACATCGACGCCGACGACCTGTCGACCAACGCCACGTTCAAGAACATCGACATCGGCGTCGGAATCGACTCGACCACCAAGGGCCCGGGTCCGGCCAAGGGCGACAAGTACGTCCCGGACTCGTTCTCGCAGCAGGCCGACTCGGTGCACTTCGAAGATGTCAAGCAGCGCGCGTGGGCGACCACGGCCGGCACCTTCAAGCTCTCCGGCCTGCACATGCAGGTGCAGAAGGGCGCACACGAGTGCTACTAGGCCCCAGGGTCTAGCTCACTCACAGCGCTGAACGGCCGGGCGCGGGGACGAACGGGAAGCTCCGGGACGTCCCCGTGCCCGTATCCGACACGCACCATCACCACAGAACAACGCCATTCCCGAGGAGCTGTACGACATGAGCGCCGAAGCGCAAGCAGGGCTGGGCGACAGGCTCGGCCGGACGCGCCGATCGTTCCGAGGGTGGCGCGGTCAGCGCCCATTCTGGGGTGGTCTGCTGACGCTGCTGGGCGGCATTCCGATCATGTACTTCCCGTACGCGAACCTCACGCTCGGCTCGATGACCATCCGGATGTCGACGACCGCCGGCGCCGGTTCGCTGATCATCGGCGTCCTGCTTGTGGTGCTCGGCCTGACGCTCTGGTTCCAGCCGATGTCCCGCGTCTTCGCGGGCGTCGCGGCGATCCTGCTCGCCCTGGTCTCGTTGGTGGTCTCCAACTTCGGTGGCTTCGTCATCGGCTTCCTGCTGGCGCTGCTCGGTGGCGCTCTCGGCATCTCCTGGGGGCCCTCACGGGCCGCGAAGACGGAGACCGGCGGCATGAAGCCCGCGGACGACGCCGACTCCGCGAAGAGCGAGACGGCGGCCTTCGATGCCTTCGGTGGTGCGTCGGACGATCTGTCAGGAACGAGCCCGAACGGCAACGACGGGACGAACGGGAGGCACCGTGCCGGCTGACGAGGTGCACCACGAGAACTCTGCTGCAGAGTTCCGTGAGAGAACCGGGCCGCGGCATGCAGCCCCCAGAAAGCCGCTGTTCACCAGGCTGCACATGCCCGCGGGCAAAGCCATCGCCATTGCGGCGATGCCCACGGCCGTGCTCATGGGCATGGGGCTGACCCCCACGCTCGCGCAGGCCAAGGACAACCCCACCAAGTTCTCGGCGGACGACTACAAGGCGTGCGCCGACGCGATCAAGGCGTCCAAGGACGGCAAGGACGCGGCCGACGACAAGGGGGACGAGTCCGCCTCGCCCACCCCGTCGCCCTCCGCGTCCGCGAGCAAGGACACGTCGGACGACAAGGCGGACTCGGGCGACAAGGCCGAGCCCACCCCGTCGCCCTCCGCGTCCAAGTCCACGGACGCTCCCTCGGACGACAGCACGGCCGGCGGCAAGACGGCCACGCCGACCCCGACGCCCACCGAGACCAAGAACCCGCTCGACCCGCTGGGTGTCGGCGACGCGCTCAAGGACCTGCTGACGCCGGATCAGAAGGAGTCGGCGACCCCGACCCCCTCGGCGTCCAAGTCCGCGGATGTGGGCGGCACCGTCAAGGACACCGTCGACAAGGTCACCGACCCCGTCAAGGACACGGCGGACAAGGCCGGGGACGCGGTCAAGGACACGGTGGACAAGGCCGGAAAGGCCGTCGACGACACCGCGGACAAGGCCACCGACGTGGTCCCCACGCCCTCGGCGAGCGAGACCGGTGTGCCGGACAACTGCCCGGTCGCCACGGACGACGAGGGGGGCAACGAGCAGACCCCTGCTCAGGTCCCGAACGACTCGTGGCACCTGGAGGCCAGTTCGCTGACCCTCAAGGGCGCGGACTACCAGGGCGTCGTGAACGTGCGCACGCCCAACGGCACGGTCAAGAAGGTCCTGAAGTACGTCATCTCGAACGGCACCGACATCGGTGACCTGCACCAGACGGTCGACGGCCCGGGCGGCAAGACGTACCACGTCCAGGCCGGCAAGGGCACCACGTCCACCATCCGTGGTGGGAAGACCACCATGTACACGGAGTCGATCTCGGGCAACCTCCTGGGGCTGATCCCGATCACGTTCGACGCGGAGCACCCGCCGCCGCTGAACATCCCGCTGATCTACTTCACGAACGTGAAGGTCAAGCAGGCCGGTCAGTTCGGTGGTGACCTGCACGTGCCGGGTCTCCACCAGTACCTCACCGACTGACCCCGCTGCCGCGCGCAGCCACGGACCCGTCCGGGAGCCGCACAAACGCCGAGGGCGCCCCCTTCAACAGGGGGCGCCCTCGGCGCGGTTCGGGGGGAGGCGTCAGTCGCGCTCTCCGCCGCCCAGGTGGTGCACCCGGACCATGTTGGTGGTGCCGGGGACACCGGGGGGCGAACCGGCCGTGATGATCACGGTGTCACCGTCGTTGAAGCGGTCCAGCTTCACCATCTCGGCGTCGACCAGGTCGACCATCGCGTCGGTGTTGTCGACGTACGGCACGATGTGCGACTCGACGCCCCAGCTCAGCGTCAGCTGGTTGCGGGTGCCCTCGTCCGTGGTGAAGGCCAGGATCGGCTGGGCCGCGCGGTAGCGGGACAGGCGGCGGGCCGTGTCGCCGGACTGGGTGAAGGCCACGAGGCCCTTGGCGCCCAGGAAGTCGGCGATCTCGCAGGCCGCGCGGGCGACCGAACCGCCCTGCGTGCGCGGCTTCTTGCCGGGCACGAGCGGCTGGAGGCCCTTGGACAGGAGCTCACCCTCGGCCGCGACGACGATCTTCGACATCGTCTTCACGGTCTCGATCGGATAGGCGCCCACGGAGGACTCGGCGGACAGCATGACCGCGTCCGCGCCGTCCAGGATCGCGTTGGCGACGTCGGACGCCTCGGCGCGCGTGGGGCGGGAGTTGGTGATCATCGACTCCATCATCTGGGTCGCGACGATCACCGGCTTGGCGTTGCGGCGGCACATCTCCACGAGGCGCTTCTGCACCATCGGGACCTTCTCGAGCGGGTACTCGACGGCGAGGTCACCGCGGGCCACCATCACGGCGTCGAACGCCGCGACGACGCCCTCCATGTTGTCGACCGCCTGCGGCTTCTCCACCTTGGCGATGACGGGGACCCGGCGGCCCTCCTCGTCCATCACCTTGTGGACGTCCTGGACGTCGTCGGCGTCGCGCACGAAGGACAGGGCGACCATGTCGCAGCCCATCCGCAGGGCGAAGCGCAGGTCGTCGACGTCCTTCTCGGACAGCGCGGGCACGTTCACGGCCGCGCCGGGCAGGTTGATGCCCTTGTGGTCGGAGATGACACCGCCCTCGACGACGATCGTCTTCACGCGCGGCCCGTCGACCTCGACGACGCGCAGCTCGACGTTGCCGTCGTTGATGAGGATCTGGTCGCCCTTGGAGACATCGCCGGGCAGACCCTTGTAGGTCGTGCCGCAGATCGACTTGTCGCCCGGGACATCGTCGGTGGTGATGGTGAACTCGTCACCGCGCACCAGCTCGACGGGGCCTTCGGCGAAGGTCTCGAGACGGATCTTGGGGCCCTGGAGGTCCGCGAGGACGCCGACGGCGCGGCCGGTGCTCTCCGCGGCGGCCCGGACACGGTCGTACCGCCCCTGGTGCTCGGCGTGCGTGCCATGGCTGAAGTTGAAGCGGGCCACATTCATGCCGGCTTCGATCAGCGCAACGAGCTGCTCTTCGGAGTCGACGGCGGGGCCCAGCGTGCAGACGATTTTGGAACGGCGCATGGGGGCGATCCTATCGGTTTGTTTCGCTACGGAATATTCCGTCTGGTGGAATCTACAAATGGGCGGTGGTGCGCTCAGTCGTTGCGGGACGCGGGGTCGTGCACGAGGGCGTAGGCCTGCCGCGCGATCTCCAGTTCCTCGTCGGTCGGGACGACGGCGACCGCCACCCGCGCGTACTCCGGCGAGATCAGCCGCGGTTCGTCGGAACGTACGGAATTGAGCTCGCCGTCGACCGCGAGGCCCAGCTCCTCCAGACCCGCGACGGCAGCTTCGCGCACCGGCGCCGCGTTCTCACCGACCCCCGCCGTGAACACCACGGCATCCACCCGGCCGAGCACCGCGTAGTAGGCGCCGATGTACTTCTTCAGACGGTGGATGTAGATGTCGAAGGCGAGCCGCGCCTCCTCGTCGCCCTCGTCGATACGGCGCCGGATCTCCCGCATGTCGTTGTCGCCGCAGAGACCGACGAGACCGCTCTTCTGGTTGAGCAGTACGTCGATCTCGTCGGCGGACATGTTGCCCACCCGCATCAAATGGAAGATGACGGCCGGGTCCACATCGCCCGAACGCGTCCCCATCACCAGGCCCTCCAGAGGCGTCAGGCCCATGGACGTGTCCACGCACCGGCCGCCGCGCACCGCCGACGCCGAGGCGCCGTTGCCCAGGTGCAGCACGATGACGTTGACCTCCTCGGGGTCCTTGCCGAGGAGCTCGGCCGCCTTGCGGGACACGTACGCGTGCGACGTGCCGTGGAAGCCGTAGCGGCGGATGCGGTGCTCGTCGGCGGTCTTCACGTCGATCGCGTAGCGCGCCGCCGACTCCGGCATCGTCGTGTGGAACGCCGTGTCGAAGACGGCGACCTGCGGCAGGTCCGGGCGCAACGCCATCGCGGTGCGGATGCCCGTGAGGTTGGCCGGGTTGTGCAGCGGAGCGACCGGGATCAGCCGCTCGATCTCCGCGAGCACCGCGTCGTCGATGACGGTCGGCTCGGTGAAGAACATGCCGCCGTGCACCACCCGGTGGCCGATCGCGGCGAGCTCGGGGGAGTCCAGGCCCATCCCGTCGCGGGCCAGCTCCCCGGCGACCGCCTTCAGGGCCGCGTCGTGGTCGGCGATCGGGCCGTTCACCTCGCGTGCCTCGCCGCCTCCGGTCAGCGGCGTGTGCTTGAGGCGGGACGTCTCCTCGCCGATGCGCTCGACGAGGCCCACGGCGAGCCGGGCGCCGCTCTCCATGTCGAGCAGCTGGTACTTCAGCGACGAGGAGCCGGAGTTGAGGACGAGAACTCGGCTGGGCGTGGCGGTCACAGGTGCTTACCTCTTCGTAGGGGTCAGGAGGCCGGCGTCTGGGCCTGGATCGCCGTGATGGCGACCGTGTTGACGATGTCCTGCACGAGCGCGCCGCGCGACAGGTCGTTGACCGGCTTGCGCAGACCCTGCAGGACCGGACCGACGGCGATGGCGCCTGCCGAACGCTGCACGGCCTTGTACGTGTTGTTGCCGGTGTTCAGGTCGGGGAAGATCAGCACGCTGGCCTGGCCCGCGACCTCCGAGCCGGGCAGCTTGGTCGCCGCCACCGACGGCTCGACCGCCGCGTCGTACTGGATGGGGCCCTCGATCCTCAGGTCGGAGCGCCGCTCGCGCACCAGCTCCGTGGCCTTGCGCACCTTGTCGACGTCCGCGCCCGAGCCCGACGTACCCGTCGAGTACGACAGCATCGCGATCCGCGGGTCCACGCCGAACTGCTCGGCCGTGGCGGCCGCCTGGACCGCGATGTCGGCGAGCTGCTGCGCGTCCGGGTCCGGGTTCACCGCGCAGTCGCCGTACACGAGGACCTTGTCGGCGAGGCACATGAAGAAGACGGACGACACGATGTCGGCGTCCGGCTTCGTCTTGATGATCTCGAAGGCCGGGCGGATCGTCGCGGCCGTCGAGTGCACGGAACCCGACACCATGCCGTCCGCCAGACCGCCCTGCACCATCAGCGTCCCGAAGTAGTTCACGTCCGCCACCACGTCGTACGCGAGCTCGACCGTGACGCCCTTGTGGGCGCGCAGCTGCGCGTACTCTGCGGCGAACCGGTCCCGCAGCTGGGACGTGGCCGGGTCGATGAGCTGCGAGTCCACCAGGTCGACGCCCAGGTCGGCGGCCTTCTTGCGGATCTGCTCCACCGGGCCGAGCAGCGTCAGGTCGCACACCCCGCGGCGCAGCAGGACGTCCGCCGCGCGCAGGACGCGCTCCTCGGTGCCCTCGGGCAGCACGACGCGGCGCTTGTCGGCGCGGGCCCGCTCCAGGAGCTTGTGCTCGAACATCATCGGGGTGACGCGGTCGCTGCTCGGCGCCGAGACGCGCTCCAGCAGGCCGGCCGTGTCGACCCACCGCTCGAAGAGACCGAGCGCCGTCTCCGCCTTGCGGGGCGTCGCCGCGTTCAACTTGCCCTCCATGGAGAACAGTTCGCCCGCCGTGGGGAAGGAACCGCCCTTCACCGCCACCACCGGCGTGCCGGGCGCGAGGCGGTCGGAGAGCGTCAGGATCTCCTCGCCCGGCCGCTCGTCGAGGGTCAGCAGGACGCCCGCTATCGGCGGGGTCCCGGCGCTGTGCGCGGCGAGCGACCCCACCACGAGGTCCGCGCGGTCCCCGGGCGTCACGACCAGACAGCCCGGCGTCAGCGCCTTGATGAAGGCCGGCAGCATCGCGCCGCCGAACACGAAGTCCAGCGCGTCGCGCGCGAGGCCCGCGTCGTCGCCGAGCAGCACCTCGCCGCCGAGCGCCTGCGCGATCTGGGAGACCGTCGGCGCGGACAGGGCGGGCTCGTCCGGCAGTACGTAGGTGGGGACCGGGAGATGGGCCGCCAGGCTCTCGCGTATCTCCTCGCGGTCCTGCGCCGCCACCCGGTTCACGACCATCGCGAGCACGTCGCAGCCGAGGACCTCGTACGCGCGGTACGCGTTGCGGGTCTCGGCGTGCACGGACTCCGGGGTCTGCTTGCGGCCGCCCACGACGGGAATGACGGACGCTCCGAACTCGTTGGCGAGGCGGGCGTTGACGGCCAGCTCGTCGGGGAGCTGGGTGTCGGCGAAGTCCGTGCCGAGGACGAGGACGACCTCGTAGTCGCGGGCGACCTGGTGGAAGCGGTCCACGAGGCGCGAGACCAGTTCGTCGGTGCCCTGTTCGGCCTGCACGGCGGACGCCTCGTGGTAGTCGAGGCCGTAGACCGTCGCCGGGTCCTGGGAGAGGCGGTAGCGCGCACGCAGCAGATCGAAGAGCCGGTCGGGACCGTCGTGGACGAGGGGGCGGAAGACTCCCACGCGGTCGACCTGCCGGGTCAGGAGCTCCATGACTCCCAGCTCCACGACCTGCCGGCCGTCACCCCGGTCGATCCCGGTCACGTACACGCTGCGCGTCACGCGTGCTCTCCCTTTCGTTGGACGGGCCGCAGAGAAGGGGCCTCTGCCGCAGAGATTCGGCCGCTGAACCGGCCTCTGATGAAAGTCGTAGCCGTGCCCTCTTGACAATACCTCCGGGGGTGGCTAGGTCGCCCGCCGGACAAAGGCCCTGGTCCGGGGGCCGAAAGACCCCCGGAACACGCGCCGCACGGGCCCCCGCGCCCGGCGGTGACCCCCATCGCCCCCACGGCCGTGAAAGAATCGAAGCGGCTCACAAGTCTCAACAGCGAGCAGGAGACACGCACGATGCGTATCGGAGTTCTCACCGCCGGCGGCGACTGTCCTGGCCTGAACGCAGTGATCCGGTCGGTCGTGCACCGCGCCGTCACGCACCACGGCGACGAGGTGATCGGCTTCGAGGACGGATACGCGGGACTGCTCGACGGGCGCTACCGCACCCTCGACCTGAACGCCGTGAGCGGCATCCTCGCCCGCGGCGGCACCATCCTCGGCTCCTCCCGGCTCGAGCGCGACCGCTTCCGCGCCGCCTGCGAGAACGCCAAGGAACTCGCCACCGAGATCGGTTTCGACGTCCTCATCCCCATCGGCGGCGAGGGCACGCTGACCGCCGCCCGGATGCTCGCCGACGCGGGCCTGCCCGTGGTCGGCGTCCCGAAGACCATCGACAACGACATCTCCGCCACGGACCGCACCTTCGGCTTCGACACCGCCGTCGGCGTCGCCACGGAGGCCATGGACCGGCTGAAGACCACCGCCGAGTCCCACCAGCGCGTCATGGTCGTCGAGGTGATGGGCCGGCACGCGGGCTGGATCGCCCTGGAGTCCGGCATGGCGGGCGGCGCGCACGGCATCTGCCTGCCCGAGCGCCCCTTCGACCCGGCCGACCTGGTCAAGATGGTCGAGGAGCGCTTCGCGCGCGGCAAGAAGTTCGCCGTCATCTGCGTGGCCGAGGGCGCGCACCCCGCCGAGGGCACGATGGACTACCAGACCGGCGCGATCGACCGCTTCGGCCACGAGCGCTTCCAGGGCATCGGCACGGCCCTCGCGTTCGAGCTGGAGCGCCGCCTCGGCAAGGAGGCGAAGCCGGTCATTCTCGGCCACGTCCAGCGCGGCGGCACCCCGACCGCGTACGACCGGGTCCTCGCCACGCGCTTCGGCTGGCACGCCGTCGAGGCCGCGCACCAGGGCGTCTCCGGCCGCATGACGGCGCTGCGCGGCACGGAGATCGAGATGGTCCCGCTCGCCGAGGCCGTCGCCGAACTGAAGACGGTCCCGAAGGACCGCATGGACGAGGCGGAATCGGTCTTCTAGAGCTCCACCGTCCGGCGACCGCCGCCACCGCCTACGACGTGCGCATCCTCGACCAGAACTCGTCGAGGATCCCGTCGAGGAACTCCCGCCCGGCCTCGCCCGACTCGCGCCCCGCACCGCCGCCCCAGCTGAGCGTCGCGGCCATCAGCGCCTGGTACTCGAGCTGCATCTCCTGGAGGACTTCCTCCAGTTGACCCTTGTGCACGGGGACGAGCTTGGTGATCGGGCGCGTGTACGCCTGCCAGCGCGTGGTCACCGCGCTGCGCAGGAAATCCGCCAGCTGCTCGTCGCGGCCCGTGACGGTCGAGAAGTCCGGCGGCGCAAGGCCGAGCACCTCGGCGAGGGTGGCCGACTGGCGCTCGTTGCCGCGCCACTCGCCGGTCTCCTCCATCCGCAGATACGAATGGATCTCCACCCCCACCGTGCGCGCCACGTCCTCCGGCGCCATGCCGCGGGCCATCCGGTGCTCGCGCAGCGTCCGCGCCGCGCCTATGAGATCACCCGGCGAGCACCACAGGGCACCCGCGAGCGCGGTGAGCTCCGCCGAGGTCGGCGACGTGAGCCCGCGCTCCCAGGCGATGATCGTGTCGGGCGTGACGTGATGCTGGCCGTACGAGGCGCGCATGCCGTAAGCGACATGCCCGGGCGCCATCCCGAGGGCCTCACGGAGGCGTCGGGCGGCCGGAGCGTTGAACGGTGGGGCGGAGTCGCTTGGGTGCACGGGCACACGGTAGGTGTGGGACATGCCGGTGGCTACGGTCTGTTCGCACCGGGTTACTTGTCGTAGGAACCTACGGGGACCGGACTCCGGGTGACCAGATCCGTATACTCCTTGTATGCAACTCTGGGGGCAGTCGTGACGTCGGGACGGGACAAGGCCTACGCGTTTCTCAAGGAGAACGTGCTCGCGGACCCGGACAGGCAAGGGGAGTTCCTCTCCGAGCAGGAGCTCGCCGACCGGATCGGTGTCTCCCGCACCCCGATCCGCGAGGCGCTCCTGCTGCTCGCCGCCGAGGACCTCGTACGGCTGGTCCCCAAGCGCGGGGCACAGGTCGTACCGCTGTCGGGGCGGGAGATCACCGAGCTGATGGAGCTGCGCGGCATCGTCGAGCGGTACTCCGCGGAGCGGGTCATCGCCGGGGGCAACGCCCCCGTGTCCGAGCTGACCGCGCTGCTCGACCGCCAGCGCACGCTCAGCGGGGCCGAGCACGCCAAGGAGTTCATCGCGGTGGATCACCTCTTCCACGCGACGATCGTGGCGGCGGCCGGCAACGCCCTGCTCGACCGCCACTACGACGGGCTCCGCAGCCGCCAGATCCGGGCCGGGGTGGTGGCGCTGTTCAACCAGCACGGCCGGCAGGAGTCCGTGCTCCATGAGCACGAGGCGATCCTCGACGCGATCGCCTCCGGCGACCGGCAGGCCGCGTGCACCGCGATCGACAGCCACCTGGAGTCGACGCTCAAGGTGCTGCTCGCGGGATAGCGGGCCTGCCGGGCATCCGGCTCGTCGTCAAAGGCTCCGGCGGTTGGCCAGTACCGGGATGGAACGGCGGACCGAGGCGACCTCGTCGAGGTCCAGGTCCGCGACGAGCAGCCCCGGTCCCTCTTCGAGGCGCTCGCGCACGGTTCCGTCCGGGCCGACGACGGCGCTGTGGCCGATGCCGGTGGGGGCGTTCGACGCGGCGGTGACGCCGGAGGCCGCCGGGTCCGCCTGGTCCACGGCGGCGAGCCAGAGCGTGGCGTCGAGCGCGCGGGCGCGGATCAGCAGCTCCCACTGCTCCCGCTTGCCCGGGCCCGCGCCCCATGAGGCGGGGAGCACGGACACCACCGCGCCCGCGTCGGCGTGGGCCCTGAACAGCTCGGGGAAGCGGACGTCGTAGCAGGTCGCGAGGCCGATGCGGGTGCCGTCGACGTCGAAGGTGACGACCTCGGACCCGGGTGCCACCGTGTCGGACTCGGCGAAGCCGAAGGCGTCGTAGAGATGGATCTTGTCGTACGCCGCCTCGACGCCGGGGCCGGTGGCGAGCAGGGTGTTGGCCACCTTTCCGTCCGGGGCGGGGGTGAACATGCCCGCGACGACGACGAGGTCGGCCTCCTTGGCGATCTGGCGCACCGCCGTGGCCCACGGGCCGTCGAGCGGTTCGGCCAGCGGCGCCAGCGGGGTCCCGAAGCAGGCCATCGCGGCCTCCGGGAAGACGACGACGCGGGCGCCCGCGTCCGCCGCGAGACGGGCCTGTTCGCGCAGGAGCGCGAGGTTCTCCTCGGGGCGGGGGCCGGTGGTGATCTGGCTCAGCGCGATACGCATGAGACGTTCCTCCTCGTGTGGGCGTTCGGGAATGCGCGGTCTGGAGTCAGGACGCCGTCGACGCGGCGGGGGAGCGGACCGGTTCGCCGCTCAGCAGCTCCTCGTCGCTGCGGTCGCCGTCGCGGCCCAGGCACAGCCCGGCGATGGTGACGATCGCGGTGCCCGCGACGTAGAGGGCCAGCGGGATCCACGAGTCGTACGCGTCGAGCAGCGCCGTGAACAGCAGGGGCGCGACGGCGCCGCCGATGACACCGGCCAGCGTGTACGCGAGCGAGGAGCCTGTGTAGCGCAGTCGCGGGGAGAACTGCTCGGCGATGAAGGCCGCCTGCGGCCCGTACATCGCGGAGTGGAAGACCAGCGCCACCACGACGCCGAGCGCGAGCAGCGGCCAGCTCCCGCCGCCGATCATCGGGAAGAACAGGAACGGCCACACGCCGGCGGCCGCGGCCGAGACCCCGTACAGGACGCGGCGGTTGACGCGGTCGGACAGGGCGCCGGCCAGCGGGATCAGGAAGACCTGGAGGGAGGAGCCGATGAGGACGGCGGCCAGGGCGGAGCCGCGGGACATGCCGAGCTCGCCGGTCGCGTAGGTCAGGACGAAGACGGTGAAGAGCGCGTACAGGACGTCCGGGGCCACGCGGCTGAGGATCGCGGCCGCCAGGGCGCGCGGGTGCGTCGTGAAGACCTCGCGGATCGGGGCCTCGGGGCGCTTCTGCTCGGCCTCCATCGCCTTGAAGACGGGGGTCTCCTCGAGCTTCGCGCGGATCCACAGGCCGAAGAAGACGAGCACGCCGGAGAGCAGGAACGCCACGCGCCAGCCCCAGGACGTGAACTGGGCCTCCGTCAGGAGGGCGCCGAGGGCGGCGAGTACGCCGTTGGCGAGCAGGTTGCCGACCGGCGGGCCGATCTGAGCGGCCGAGGCGTAGAAGCCGCGCCGGCGTGGATCGCCGAACTCGCTGGACAGCAGCACCGCCCCGCCCCACTCGCCGCCGACACCGACGCCCTGGGCGAAGCGGAGGATCACGAGGGTGATCGGCGCGGCGACGCCGATCGTGGCGTAGGAGGGGAGCAGGCCGATCGCGAGGGTCGCGGCCCCGATCAGGACGAGTGTCGCGATCAGGACCTTCTTGCGGCCGAGCTTGTCGCCGAGGCGGCCGAAGACGAAACCGCCGAGCGGGCGCGACACGTAGCCGACGGCGTACGTGGAGAACGCCAGCAGGGTGCCGGTGGCGGGGTCCTCCGAGGGGAAGAAGACATCGCCGAAGACCAGCGCCGCCGCGACGGAGTAGATGGCGAAGTCGTACCACTCCAGTGCGGTTCCGGTCAGGCTGGCGAAGAAGGCGCGGCGGACCGCGGACCCGCCGAGCGGGGTCTTTTCCGTGCTCGTGCTGGTGTGGTTCACGACGTCCGTCCCTGAGGTTCCTTGGGTGAGGTTAACTGTCGACCTTCCGGCATACTTCTTGTATACAGGTCGTATGCGCAAGCCTTCCGCGCAAAGTTAACCTCCCCGATACCGCGAACGATGTGGAGAAACCCATGGCGCTGCTGACCTTCGAACTGCCCGACGGCACCACCCGCAAGGTCGATGTCGTGCAGGTGCTCAACGCCGGATACGCCGGGCGCAGCCAGGACGACGTCGCCGCCCACGTGGCGGAACTCGCCGAGCTGGGGGTGCCCGCGCCGTCCGTGACCCCCGCGCTCTACCCCGTCTCCCCCTACCTCGCCCAGCACACCGACCAGGTCCGCGTCCAGCACGGGCGCACCTCGGGCGAGGCCGAGTGGGCGCTGGTCGTCGATCAGGACGGCGACCTGCTGCTGACGGCCGCCTGCGACCACACCGACCGCGAGCTGGAGGTGCACGGCGTGGCATGGAGCAAGAACGCGAGCCCCGACGTCCTCGCCCGCCGCGCCTGGCGCCTCGCCGACGTGCAGGAGCGCCTCGACGACCTGACCCTGCGCGCCTGGGTGACCCACGACGGCCGGGAGACCCTGATCCAGGACGGCACCCTGGCCGAGCTGCTCACGCCGGCCTACTGGGCCGACGTCCTGCGCGAGCGCGGCGACCTGGTGCCCGGCACGGTCCTGATCTCCGGCACGATCCCGATGGCCGAGGGCGTCGACCAGTTCGCCCCCCACTGGCGCGTGGAACTGACCGACCCGGCCACGGGCGACACGATCGACCTGGCGTACGACGTGGTGAGGATGCCGGTGCCGATCGGCTGAGGAGACGGCCGGGCGGCCCGTCGATCAGTGCGGGGCGCGAGGGTGCGGGATGCGGATCGGCCGGTCAGCCCTTGACCGCACCCCCCAGCGCGAACCCCCCGCCGAAGCGCCGGGCCACCAGGACGTACAGCAGGATCACCGGCGTCGAGTAGATGATCGAGAAGGCTGCCAGCTGGCCGTAGACGACCGTGCCCCGGTTGCCGAAGAAGTCGTTGATGCTCACCGAGGCCGGCATCTGCTCGGGGGTGAGCAGGAGCATGAAGGGGACGAAGAAGTTGCCCCACATCATGACGAACGAGAAGACCGTGACCACCGATATGCCTGGCCCCATCAAGGGGAGCACGATGCGGATCAGGGACTGGAACGAGGACGCCCCGTCCGTCCAGGCCGCCTCCTCCAGCTCCTTCGGGACGCCGTCCATGAAGTTCTTCATCAGCCAGATGGCGAACGGGAGTTGGGACGCGGCGAAGAAGAAGATCGTGCCCTGCATCGTGTCGATCAGATCGACCTGCACGAAGAGCGCGTAGACCGGGACCATGATCGCCGTGATGGGGAGGCACGTCGCGAACAGGACCGTCGCCAGGAACGGGTTGTTGAAGCGGGAGCGGTAGCGGGACAGCGGGTATGCCGCGAGGGCCGCGCTCGCCACCGTCAGGAGGGTCGCGCCGCCGCACAGCAGCAGGCTGTTGAGGAGCGGTGTGAAGGTGATGTCGGGGGTCAGGACCGCGTCGAAGTTGTCCAGGGTGACGCCGTCGGGGATCTTCACCTGGAGGTTCGCGTGCGCGTCGAGCGCGGAGAGGACCACCCACGCCAGCGGCAGGACGAACGCCGCGGCGACGATCAGGAGTCCGGCGTCGGCCGCGAGGCGGTGGCGGACGGTGCGGGGTGAGGACACTCAGGCCTCCGAGCGCAGCAGGCGCATATAGACCAGCGAGAAGAGCGAGCCGACGACCAGGAGGAGCAGGGCGACCGCCGTGCCGTAGCCGATCATGCTCTTCTGGAAGGCCTGCTCGTACATGAACAGGGGCAGGGTCTGGCTGCGGTTTCCGGGCCCGCCCCGCGTCATCACCCAGATCAGGCCGAAGACGGACAGCGTCTGCAGGGTGTTCAGCATGAGGTTCGTGCCGATGGAGCGGCGGATCATCGGCAGCGTGATGTGCCACATGCGGCGCCAGCCGCCCGCGCCGTCCATCTCCGCCGCCTCGGTGATCTCCTTGGGTATCTCGCCGAGCGCCGCCGAGTAGACCAGCATGGAGAACGCCGTCCCGCGCCACACGTTGGCGAAGGACACCGCGAGGATCGGCAGCGTGAACAGCCAGTTCTGGGTGGGCAGATGGAGCCAGTCCAGGATCGCGTTGAGCGTGCCCTCGCGGCGGAAGAACGCGTAGAGGAGGAAGCCGGCGACGACCTCCGGCAGGACCCACGCACAGATCACGACCGCGCCCGTGACCGTGCGGACCGTCTTCGACGCTCGCTGCATCAGCGCGGCGAGGGCGAGGCCCAGCGTGTTCTGCCCGATGAGCGAGGACAGGACGGTGAAGACGAGGGTGAGCCAGACCGCGTTCAGGAACGCGTCGTCCTTGAACGCGGCCGTGAAGTTGTCGAAGCCCACGAAGGAGGAGTGGGCCTGGCCCGTCAGCTGCAGGTCCGTGAAGGCGATGTACGCGCAGTACGCGATCGGGCCGGCGAGGAAGAGCAGCAGCAGGACCAGGGAAGGGGCCAGGGGCAGGGCGCGTGTCAGGGGGCGGCGTGCACCGCCCCGCCCCACCTTCACTTGGTGATCACCTTGCCGTCCGTCGCCGTCTTGAGTTGCTCGTCATAGGTGCTCGCCGCCTTCTCCACCGAGCTGTCGCCGGTCGTGACCGACTCCATCGCCTCCTGGATCGCCGTGGAGACCTTCGGGTACGCCGGGTACGCGGGCCGGTAGTGGGTCGACGCCACCAGGTCGGTGAAGAACTTGATGCCGGGCTGCGCCTTCACGTACGCCGGGTCGGCCGCGACGTCCTTGCGGACCGCGATGCCCGAGTTGGCGATGTACCACTTCTGGGCGTTGGCCTTGGTCTGCATGGTCTTGATGAACTCGAAGGCCAGGTCGGGGTTGGACGCCTTCGACGGGATCGACCACGTCCAGCCGCCCGACATGCTGACCTTGCCCGGCGCCTGGCCGTTCTGCGTCGGCATGTGCGCGAGGCCCAGCTTCTGCGACCACTCGGGCCACTCGTGGCCGCTGCCCTTCAGCCAGTCCTGCGGGAGCCAGGAGCCGTCGAGGTTGATCGCCAGCTTGCTCTCGGGGAGCAGCTCGCCGCGGACCCGGGTGCCGATGTTCGGGTCGAGGGCGTCGGAGACGTCGGGGCCGAGCTTCTCGCCGTAGACCGTCTTCACGAAGTTCAGCGCGTCCTTGAACGGCTTGCCCGCGGTGATCCACTTGTTGGACGCCTTGTCGTACAGCGGGTCCGCCGTGTCCGACCCCGTCCCGTACAGCAGCATCTCGAAGCCCTGCATCGCCGACTGCTCGCCGCCGGGCTTGCCCGTGTAGACGTTGAGCGGGGTGACGGAGGGGACCTTCTTCTTGATCGTGCGGGCCGTGTCGAGGACGTCGTCCCAGGTCTTGGGCTGCCAGGGGGTCTTGATGCCGGCCTTCGCGAAGATGCCCTTGTCGTACCAGAGCCCGCGGGTGTCCGTGCCGTCCGGGACGCCGTACGTCTTGCCGTCCTGGGCCTTGGCCGCGTTCTTCGCCGTGTCGATGAACTGGTTCCAGTCGGGCCACTTGGCGAGATACGGGTCGAGGGGCTTCAGGTAGCCGCTGGTGATGTCCGAGTTGATGAGGAACGTGTCCTCGTAGACCAGGTCCGGAGCCGTCTTCGGGGAGCGCAGCATCTGCTGGAGCTTGGTGTAGTACTCGGAGTCCGGCGCCTTGATCGGCACCAGCTTCACCTTCTTGCCCGGATGGTCCTTCTCGAACTGTGTCTTCATCGACGCCAGGTATTTGTCCATGACACGTATCTGGTTGTCGGTCGACTGCTTGAAGGAGATCCTGACGGTGTCCGGGTCGTCCCCGGAGCCGCTGCCGCAGGCCGTCAGGCCGGTCGCGGCGATGAGCAGAGTGGCGCTGAGGAGCACTGGAGCGGTGGGGCGCACGGGCACGACCTCCTACGGGCCGCCGCCGGCCGGCTTGCCGAGCGGGGCTGCCCGGTGAACGTACGGGCGAGGTCGGACCAAGGTCAATCCCCGTGCAGGAGTGGGTGGTTGACCAATGGTCTACACCGCTGTGAGCCAGCGGTAGTGCAGTTCCGGTCGGCCCACCTGGCCGTACTGAGGGCTGCGGGCGGCCCGGCCCGACTCGACGAGATGCTCCAGGTAGCGGCGGGCCGTGATGCGCGAGATGCCCACGGACTCGGCCGCCGCTGCGGCGGTCAGACCCTCCGGGGCGGCGCGCAGCGTCCGCGTGACGCGCTCGAGGGTCGGCGCGCTCAGCCCCTTGGGCAGCGCGGCCGGACCGGGGGCGCGCAGCGTGGCCAGGGCGCGGTCGACCTCGTCCTGGCCGCCCGCCTCGCCCGCCGCCGCCCGGAACTCCGCGTAGCGCACGAGCCGGTCGCGCAGCGTCGGGAACGTGAAGGGCTTCAGTACGTACTGCACCACACCGAGCGAGACCCCTTCGCGGACCACCGCGAGGTCGCGGGCCGAGGTCACCGCGATGACGTCCGTGTGATGGCCCGCCGCCCGCAGTGAGCGCGCCAGCTGGAGGCCGTGGCCGTCCGGGAGGTGCAGGTCGAGGAGGAGCAGGTCGACCTGGGTGCGCTCCAGGGCGCGGTGGGCCTCGGCGGCCGTGTGCGCCTTGCCGATCGCGGTGAAACCGGGGACCCGGTTCACGTACAGGACGTGGGCGTCGGCGGCCACCGGGTCGTCCTCGACGACCAGTACGCGAATGGTGCCGCCGGTGGCGTCGGGATCGGTCACGCGGTGCCTCCCGTGGGCGTGGTCGCGCTCGTGCGCTGGAGGGGCAGGACGACGGTGAACTGCGCGCCGCCCGTGGGGGATTCGGTCAGGGTCAGGGTGCCGGAGTTACGGGCGACGGACTGCTGGACGAGCGCGAGTCCGAGGCCGCGCCCGCCGGGGCCGGCCGGCTTGGTGGACCACCCCCGCTGGAAGACCGCGTCCGCGTGGCCGTCGGCGACACCCGGGCCGGTGTCCGTGACCCGGAGCAGGAGGGTGTCGTCCTGCGCGCGGGCCGTGACCGTGACCTTCGCGTGCGGGGAGCCCTGCGCCGCGTCGACCGCGTTGTCGAGCAGGTTGCCGAGGATCGTCACGAGGTCGCGGGCCGGCAGGGTGGGCGGCACCAGACCGTCGTCGATGCGGCTGTCCTCGGATATCTCCAGTTCCACGCCGTGCTCGTTGGCCTGCGCCGTCTTGCCGAGCAGGAGCGCGGCGAGCACCGGTTCGCTCACGGCGGCGACGACCTGGTCGGTGAGGGTCTGCGCCAGCTCCAGCTCGGCCGTCGCGAAGTCGACCGCCTCGTCGGCCCGGTCCAGCTCGATCAGCGAGACGACGGTGTGGAGCCGGTTCGCGGCTTCGTGGGCCTGCGAGCGCAGCGCCTGCGTGAACCCCCGCTCCGAGTCCAACTCACCCATGACCGCCTGGAGTTCGGTGTGGTCGCGCAGGGTCACCACGGTGCCGCGCCGGTCGCCGCTGGAGACGGGGGAGGTGTTGACGACGACCACGCGGTCGGTGGTGAGGTGCACCTCGTCGACGCGGGGCTCCGCCGCGAGGAGCGCGCCGGTGAGCGGGGTGGGCAGGCCGAGCTCCGCGACGTTGCGCCCGACCGCCGAGTCGCCGACGTCGAGCAGCTCGCGCGCCCCGTCGTTGATGAGCGCGATCCTGCGCTGCCCGTCGAGCATCACCAGCCCCTCGCGCACCGCGTGCAGCGCCGCCTGGTGGTAGGCGTGCATGCGGCTGAGCTCGGTCGCGTTCATGCCGTGGGTGTGCCGCCGCAGCCTGGCGTTGATCACGTACGTGCCGATGCCGCCGAGCACGAGGGCGCCCGCCGCGACGCCGGCCACCGCCATCACCTGGCCGCGCGCCTGCGCGCTGATCTCCTCGACCGTGATGCCGGCGCTGACCAGGCCGACGATCCGCTGTCCCGACCTGATCGGGGTCACCACGCGTACGGACGGGCCGAGGGTGCCCGTGTACGTCTCCGAGAAGGTCCGGCCCCGCAGAGCGGGCCCGATGTGGCCGAGGAAGCGCTCGCCGATGCGGCGCTCGTCGGGGTGCGTCCAGCGGATGCCGTGCGGATCCATGATCGTGACGAAGTCCACGCCGGTGTGGCGCTGGACGTCGCTCGCGTACGGCTGGAGCGTGCGGGTCGGGTCGCCGCCCCCGGTGATCGCCCCGCGGACGGAGGGCGCGTCCGCGACCGCGCGGGCCGCCGCCGTCGCCTGGCGCGTGGCGGCCTGCTCGGCCTGGTTGCCGTCGCTGATGTACGTGAACAGCGCGCACCCCGCGACCACGACGGCGACCAGGACGACCTGCATCGCGAAGAGCTGGCCGGCCAGGCTGCGGGCGCGTGGCAGGAGGGGGAGGCGCATGGGCCCAGTGTGCCTCTCGGTCTGAGCTGAACGTATAAGCGTGAACTAAATGAACGGAAGGGTGACGGCCCTCACAAGCCGGGAGATAGTCCTCGTGATTCGCCAGACGTGAGCCGCACGCATGGCGCGTACGTGCAGGTTCGCGTGCGCAGTACGCCAGACATCGTCGTCAGGAGGCACCCGTGGCCGAGACCCAGGTGGCAGCCGCCGCCAAGAGAGACCGCACCCACTACCTGTACATCGCCGTGATCGGTGCCGTCCTTCTCGGCATCGCGGTCGGCTTCATCTGGCCGGACTTCGCCAAGGAGCTCAAGCCGGTCGGCACCGGCTTCGTGAACCTGATCAAGATGATGATCTCGCCGATCATCTTCTGCACGATCGTGCTCGGCGTCGGTTCCGTACGCAAGGCCGCCAAGATCGGCAAGGTCGGCGGGCTCGCGCTCGGCTACTTCATGGTGATGTCCGTGGTCGCGCTCGCCATCGGCCTGGTCGTCGGCAACATCCTGCACCCGGGCGACGGCATGCACCTCACGCAGGCCGTGAAGGACGTCGGCCACACCGCGGCCAAGGACGCCGCCGAGGGCCCCGTCGACTTCGTCCTCGGGATCATCCCGACGACCCTCGTGTCGGCGTTCACGGAGGGCGAGGTGCTCCAGACGCTCCTGGTCGCCCTGCTCGTCGGCTTCGGGCTCCAGGCCATGGGGCGCGCCGGTGAGCCGGTCCTCAAGGGTGTCGAGCACATCCAGAAGCTGGTCTTCCGCGTCCTCGGCATGATCATGTGGGCCGCGCCCGTCGGCGCGTTCGGCGCGATGGCGGCCGTCATCGGCGAGACCGGCGTGGACGCCCTGAAGGCCCTGGCCACGATCATGCTCGGCTTCTACGTGACCTGCATCCTGTTCGTCGTGGTGGTCCTCGGGACGGTGCTGCGCCTGGCCACCGGGTACAACCTGTTCGCGCTCCTGAAGTACCTGGGCCGCGAGTTCCTGCTGATCCTGTCCACCTCGTCGTCCGAGTCCGCGCTGCCGCGGCTCATCGCGAAGATGGAGCACCTGGGCGTCAGCCGTCCCGTCGTCGGCATCACCGTGCCGACCGGGTACTCGTTCAACCTCGACGGCACGATGATCTACCTGACCATGGCCTCGCTGTTCATCGCGGACGCCATGGACCAGCCCCTCGGCATCGGCCAGCAGATCGGCCTGCTGCTGTTCATGATGGTCGCGTCGAAGGGCGCCGCGGGTGTCTCGGGCTCCGGTATCGCGGTGCTCGCCAGCGGACTCCAGTCGCACAAGCCCGCGCTCGTCGACGGCGTCGGCCTGATCATCGGCATCGACCGCTTCATGAGCGAGGCCCGCGCCCTGACCAACTTCGCGGGCAACGCGGTCGCCACGCTCCTCATCGGTACGTGGACGGGCGAGGTCGACAAGGACCGCGTCCAGCGCGTGCTCGCCGGTGACCTGCCCTTCGACGAGCGCACGCTCGTGGACGACGGGAGTCACGCCCCGGCGGCCGACGTCCCCGAGCAGCGGGGCGGCGACGACAAGGAGCTGGCGAAGGCCTGACCTCGGTCAGTCGATCCTGGCCACCAGTTCGGTGGCGCGTGAGGCGGGTACGCCCGCCGCGGTCAGTACGGTGACCGCGGCGGAGCGGCCCGCCTCTTCTGCTGGGACCAGCCCGTCGTTGACCGCTTCGAGCAGCCCGAACAGCACCTGCTCATGGACGTACGCGAGGGCCGGCGGCGGCAGGGGAGAGATGAACTCGCCCGATTCCAGGCCCTGTTGGAGCAGTTCGGTGCAGCTGTCGCGGACCGGGCTGAGCCTGGCTCGGATGCCCTCGACGGTGACGGCGCGCTGCGCGAGCGCGACCAGCAGGCGGTAGCGGTCGGCGACCTCCCACACGGCGAGCAGTGAGCGGGCCACCGCCTCGGCCGGGTCGCTCACGCCCGCGCGCCCCTCGGTCTGCGCGGCCTCGACCGCGACGACGGCGTCGTCGACCAGCGCGGCGACGAGCGCCTCGCGGCTGGGGAAGTGCCCGTAGACCGTACGCCTGACGACGCCCGCGGCCCTGGCGATCTGGTCCATGGACGCGTCGGGGTCGCGCAGCAGCTCGGCGAGGGCGACGTCGAGGATGCGGCGGCGGTTGGTATCGGCTCGGCCTGAAGTCACGCGCCCATTCTGCACCCCGGCCCCGACCCCGTTCACGTGTGGTTTTGCACAGTGCTGTGCAATGACGTAAATTGCACGGTGCTGTGTAATTGCACAGTGCTGTGCAATGTCTGCGGACACGTGGACTCGTGGACTGTGGGGGCCGAGCGCCCCGGAGGGTGGCAAGGGAATGCGCCTCGTCATGAAGGAACCGGTCGAGAGGATGGACCGGCCGTACGCCCGTCGTTGGTGGGCCCTGATCGTGCTCTGCCTGAGCCTGCTGATCATCGTCATGGCGAACACCGCGCTCACCGTCGCGGCACCCGACATGACCAAGGACCTCGGCCTGACCAGCGCGGACCTCCAGTGGGTCATCGACGGCTACACCGTCCCGTACGCGGCCCTGATGCTGCTGCTCGGCGCGATCGGCGACAAGTACAGCCGGCGCGGGGCGCTCGTCCTCGGCCTCGTCGTCTTCGGCGGCGGCGCCGTCGCGGGCTCGCTCGTCGACAGCTCCACCGGCGTCATCGCGGCCCGCGCGGTGATGGGCGTCGGCGCGGCCATGATCATGCCCGCCACGCTGTCGCTGCTCGCGGCCACCTTCCCGCGCGCCGAGCGCGCCAAGGCCATCGTGCTGTGGACCGCCACCGCGGGCCTCGCCATCGCGGCCGGGCCGCTGGTCGCCGGGGCGCTCCTGCGCGACCACGGCTGGTCGTCGACGTTCCTGATCAACGTGCCCGTGGCCGCCGTCGCCCTCGTCGGCGCCCTCGTCCTCGTACCGCCGTCCAAGGCCGCCCACCAGCACCGCATCGACTACGTCGGCGGACTGCTCTCCGTCGTCTGGGTCGGTGCCCTCGTCTACATGATCATCGAGGGGCCGCACTTCGGCTGGGGCGCCAAGGCGATCGGCGCCGCGGTCGTCGCGGGCGTGGCCCTGGTGGCCTTCGTCCTGTGGGAGCTGCGCCACCCGCGCCCGGTCCTGGACGTCCGCCGCTTCACGGACCGCCGCTTCTCCGGCTCGAACCTCGCGGTCGCCCTCTTCTTCCTCGCGGTCTTCGGCGCCTTCTACTACCTGACCCAGCACCTTCAGTTCGTCCTCGGCTACGACGCGCTGGCCACCGGCGTCCGCATGCTGCCGCTCGCCGGAGCGGTCTTCGTGGGCTCGGCGCTCACGGGGTACCTCACCCCGCGCATCGGCATGAAGATCACGGTGACGGCCGGCATGGTCGGCGGCACCGCGGCCCTCGCCCTCCTCACGCGCGTCGACGCCACGTCCTCGTACGGGGACTTCGTGCTGCCCCTCGTCATCCTCGGCCTCGCGATCGGCCTCGCCCTCTCGCCGTGCACCGACGCGATCATGGGTTCGTTCCCCGAGTCGGAGCTGGGCGTGGGCGGCGCGGTCAACGACACGTCGCTCGAACTCGGCGGCTCACTCGGCATCGCGATCCTCGGCTCGGTCCTGGCCGGCTCGTACTCGTCGCGGCTGGCGGACAACACGGCCGGTTCGAAGCTGCCCGCCGACGCGCTGAGCACCGCGCAGGACTCGGTCGGCGCGGGTTACGCGGTGGCGCAGGGCATCGGGGACCAGGCCCACAAGATCGCCGAGAAGGCGGCGGGCGCGACCAGCCCCGAGCAGGCGGCCCAGCTCAAGGCGCAGGCCGAGCAGCTCGCGGGCGGCGCGCGGCAGATGGCCGACGCGGTGGGCTCCGCGTTCTCGGACGCGGTGGCCCACACGAGCGTCGTCGGCGCGGTGATCCTCGGCGTCGGGACGGTGCTGGTGGCGGTACTGCTGCCGCGGCGGGGAGAGCGGGTGGCGGAGGCGGACGCCGCCGTCGACCCGTCCGGCGCCGCTGAGCCGGATGCTGCTGTCGAGTCGGATGGCGCCGCTGAGCCGGACGCCGCTGTCGAGGCGGATGCCTCCGCCGAGCCGGACGCCGAGGGCGCGTCGGTCGCCCCCGAGAAGGAGTCGGCCGCGCAGAGCAACGCGTAATCGCTGGCCTTGCCGTCGGCGTCAACGTCTACCGTCGAGGACATGCGCATCGGAGAGCTGGCGGAGCGGGCCGGGACGTCCACGCGGACGCTGAGGTACTACGAGTCGCGCGGGCTGCTGCCCGCGCGGCGCGCGGGCAACGGCTACCGCACGTACGACGAGGCGGACCTGCGGGCCCTGCGGCAGATCAGGACGCTGCAGGACTTCGGTTTCGAGCTGGAGGAGACCCGGCCCTTCGTGGAGTGCCTGCGGGCCGGGCATCCGGAGGGCGACTCGTGCCCGGCCTCGCTCGCGGTGTACCGCCGCAAGCTCGGCGAACTCGATGCGCTGATCGGCGAGTTGACCGCCGTACGGGAGAAGGTCGGCGCGCAGCTGGAGCGCGCCGAAGAGGCCATGGGCGCGCTGGCGGGCGAGGACCCGTCGCCGCGCTGCGAACTGGGAGGGTGATGTGAGCACGGATCTGAGGGACGTCACGGACGCGGACTTCGGCGCGGAGGTGCTGGGGGCCGGGAGGCCGGTCCTGGTGGAGTTCACCGCCGAGTGGTGCGGGCCGTGCCGGCAGCTCGCGCCGGTGCTTCGCTCCGTCGCGGACGAGGAACGGGAGCGGCTCGACGTCGTGGTCATCGACGTGGACCGCAACCCGGAGACCGCGGTGCGCTACGGGGTGCTGTCGATGCCGACGCTCATGGTCTTCAAGGACGGCGAGCCGGTGTGGTCGCGGGTCGGGGCACGCCCGAAGCGGCGACTGCTGGAGGAATTGGCGGAGGTCGTCTGACCACGCCGGTGTGACGGAGGCCGGTGACCGGGCCGAATAGCGGCGGTGAAATCCCCGGGGTGCAATTGGACCCTGCCAGGGGGTATATTTAGTGTTTCTGTGTGCCCACAGAAAAGGCCCCTCACGAGGGGCCGAATAAACACACCGTACCTGGCAGGGAGCCGCTTTGTCAACCCGTGAAGCGCGTGAAATCGCTGAATTGCAGAAAGAGCAGGAATTCATCGACCGGCTTTACGCGCGTGTCGATGTACTGCGCGGCGACGCCGCGGAGTCGGTCACGGACGCCCTGACACCGGTCGGCACCGGCCAGCAGGCGCGGCTCGAAAGGGATCTCCTCGTCGTCGAGCGTTCCGGCCTGCTCGCCGCGCTGAACGCGGTCGACGGTTCGCTGTGCTTCGGCCGGATCGATCTCACCGAAAAGGCGGGCGGCACCGCGCATCACATCGGGCGCATCGGAATTCGCGAGGACGACAGCGAGCACACCCCGATTCTGGTCGACTGGCGCGCGCCGGTCGCCCGCCCCTTCTATCTCGCCACCGGGCACACGCCCATGGGCATCAGGCGGCGCCGCCACCTCACCACCGAGGGCCGCACCGTCACCGAGCTGCACGACGAGATCCTCGACCTGAGTGACGAGGAGCGCACCGGGTTCGAGGACCCGACCGGCGACGCCGTGCTGCTCGCCGCCCTGAACTCGGCCCGCACCGGCCGCATGGGCGACATCGTGCAGACCATCCAGGCCGAGCAGGACCGGATCATCCGCCACTCGCACCGCGGTGTCCTCGTGGTGGAGGGCGGCCCCGGCACGGGCAAGACCGCGGTGGCGCTGCACCGGGCGGCGTTCCTCCTGTACGAGCAGCGCGAGCTCCTCGCCAAGCGGGCCGTGCTCATCGTCGGCCCGAACCCCGCCTTCCTCGGCTACATCGGCGAGGTCCTGCCCGCGCTCGGCGAGACCGGTGTGCTGCTCGCGTCGCTCGGCGAGCTGTTCCCCGGCGTGCACGCCACCGCCGAGGACACCCCCCACGCCGCCGCCGTCAAGGGCGCCGAGGCCATGGTGGACGCCCTCGCGCTCGCCGTGCGTGACCGGCAGCAGCTGCCCGAGCCCGGCGCCCCGATGGTCGTCCGGCACGACGACGGTGACCTGATCCTCGACTGGGAGATCGCCTACGAGGCCCGGCAGGCGGCCCGCGACACGCTCCTGCCGCACAACCTCGCCCGCCCCCACTTCGCCTTCCGGATCATCGACGCGCTCACGGCCCAGCTCGCGGAGCGCATCGGCGCCGACCCGTACGGCGGGCCCAACTTCCTCGGTCCCGACGACCTCGCCCAGATCGGCAAGGGCGTCGCCGCCAGCGCCGAAGTGCACGCCGCCATCGAGGAGTTGTGGCCCCGGCTCACCCCGCAGGACCTCGTCGCGGACTTCCTGGCCGAGCCCGTGCAGCTGGCCGGCGAGGACGCGAAGGCGATCCGGCGGGACGTGACGGGGCCGGCGGACTGGACCCCCGCCGACGTTCCGCTCCTCGACGAGGCCGCCGAGCTGATCGGCGTCGACGACAGCGCCGAGCGCGCCCTGGCCGAGGCGGCGCGCCAGGAGCGGATCGCCTACGCGCAGGGCGTCCTCGAACTCTCGCGCGGCTCCGAGACGTACGAGTTCGAGGACGAGGAGGACTCCGAGGTACTCGCCGCGCACGACATCGTCGACGCCGAGCGGGTCGCCGACTGGTACGAGGAGGAGGACCACCGCAGCGCCGCCGAGCGCGCGGCGGCCGACCGGACCTGGGCGTTCGGGCACATCATCGTCGACGAGGCGCAGGAGCTGTCGCCCATGGCGTGGCGGCTGCTGATGCGGCGTTCGCCGACGCGGTCCATGACACTGGTCGGCGACCCCGCGCAGACCGCCGAGGAGGCCGGCGTCGGATCGTGGGAGAAGATCCTCGCGCCGTACGTCGAGGACCGCTGGGAGCACACCCGGCTCGGCGTCAACTACCGCACGCCGTCCGAGATCATGGATGTGGCGGCGGCCGTGCTGCGCGCCGAGCACCCCGGCTTCGAGCCGCCGTCCTCGGTCCGCTCGACGGGCGTGCGCCCCTGGGCGCGCGCGGCCGACGACGTCGTGAAGGCCGTGGCCGAGGAGGCCGTCGCGGCGACGCCCGAGGAGGGGCGGCTCGCGGTGATCGCCCCCCGCCGGCTGCACGCGGCGCTCGCCGCCGTGCTGCCGGACGTCGTGGCGGGCGGCGAGCCCGACCTCACCAAGCACCTGGTGCTGCTCGACCCCCGCCAGGCCAAGGGGCTCGAGTTCGACCGCGTACTGGTCGTGGAGCCCGGCGAGTACGGCGTCAGCGACCTCTACGTCGCGCTGACCCGGGCCACCCAGACCCTCGGCGTCGTGCACGGCGGGGAGCTGCCCGAGTCCCTGCGCGGCGTGCTGGAGCCTGTCCCGAGTTCCCCGCCTGCGGCGTGACGCCCGCCGCGTCGCCCGCGCTGCGCGCGGACGACCGGGAACTCGGGGCAGGCCCTGATCACGCGGGCCTGAGCCACACCGTCGCGAGCGGCGGCAGCGTGAGCCGGACACTTGCCGGACGCCCGTGGGCACCCTGGGCGTCCGGCTTGACCGGGTCCGGGTTCCCGACGCCGCCGCCGCCGTAACGGGCCGCGTCGGTGTTGAGGACCTCGTGCCAGGCCGGTACGTCGTCGGGGGCGCCGAGGCGGTACTCGTGGCGGACCACCGGCGAGAAGTTGGACACCGACAGGAGCGGGCTGCCGTCGGCGGCGCGGCGCAGGTACGCGAACACGTTGTCCTGCGCCGCGTCACCGACGATCCACTCGAAGCCCGCCGGGTCCATGTCCCGCTGCCAGAGCGCCGGTTCGCCCCGGTAGACGGCGTTCAGGTCGCGGGTGAGGTCCCGGACACCGCGGTGGTCGGGCTCCGCCGGGTACGACGGGTCGAGCAGCCACCAGTCCGGTCCGTGCGCCTCCGACCACTCGGCTCCCTGCGCGAACTCCTGGCCCATGAACAGGAGTTGCTTGCCCGGGTGGGACCACATGAAGCCCAGGTAGGCGCGGTGGGTGGCCCGCTGCTGCCACCAGTCGCCCGGCATCTTGGACACCAGGGCCTTCTTGCCGTGCACCACTTCGTCGTGCGAGATCGGCAGGACGTAGTTCTCGCTGTACGCGTACACCATCGAGAAGGTCATCTCGTCGTGGTGGTAGCTGCGGTGGACCGGGTCGTGGGACACGTAGCCGAGCGAGTCGTGCATCCAGCCCATGTTCCACTTCAGGCCGAAGCCGAGCCCCCCGAAGCCGCCCGGCCCGATGTGGTGGGTCGCCCGGGTCACGCCGTCCCATGCCGTCGACTCCTCGGCGATCGTCACGACGCCGGGGATCCTGCGGTACAGCGTCGCGTTCATCTCCTGGAGGAACTCGACCGCGTCCAGGTTCTCCCGGCCGCCGTACTCGTTCGGGGTCCACTGCCCGTGCTCGCGTGAGTAGTCCAGGTAGAGCATCGAGGCGACCGCGTCGACCCGCAGGCCGTCGATGTGGAACTCCTCGCACCAGTACACGGCGTTGGCCACGAGGAAGTTGCGGACCTCCTTGCGGCCGTAGTCGAACTCGAGAGTGCCCCAGTCGGGGTGGGCGGCGCGCAGCGGGTCCTCGTGCTCGTACAGGGTGCGGCCGTCGAACTCGGCGAGCGCCCAGTCGTCGCGCGGGAAGTGGGCCGGCACCCAGTCCATGAGGACGCCGATGCCCGCCTGGTGCAGCGCGTCGACGAGATGCCGGAAGTCGTCCGGCGTGCCCATGCGGGCGGTCGGGGCGTAGAAGCCGGTGACCTGGTAGCCCCACGACCCGCCGAAGGGGTGCTCGGCCACCGGCATCAGCTCTACGTGCGTGAACCCCAAGTCGGCCACATAGCGGGGAAGTTGCTCGGCGAGCTGGCGGTAGGTGAGGCCGGGGCGCCAGGACGCGAGGTGGATCTCGTAGACCGAGAAAGGGGCCTCGTGCGCGACCGGCGTGGCGCGGCCGGCCATCCACGCGTCGTCGTGCCAGGTGTGGTGCGACGCGTCGATGACGGAGGAGTTGGCGGGCGGGACTTCCGTGCGGCGGGCCAGCGGGTCCGCGCGCATCGTCTTCGAGCCGTCCGGGCGGGTGATCTCGAACTTGTACAGCTCACCCTCGCCGATCGACGGCACGAAGAGCTCCCAGATCCCCGTGGAGCCCAGCGAGCGCATCGGGTGGCCCGTCCCGTTCCAGTAGTTGAAGTCGCCCACGACGCACACCCCTTGGGCGTTGGGCGCCCAGACGGTGAAGCGGGTGCCGGTGATGCCCTGATGCGTCATGGGGTGCGCGCCGAGCGCCTGCCACAGCTGCTCGTGCCGGCCCTCGCCGATCAGGTGCAGGTCGAACTCGGAGAGCGCGGGCAGCAGCCCGTACGCGTCCGGGGTCTCGTGGTCGGCGCCCTCGTAGGTGACCAGGAGGCGGTACGCGTCCGGGGGCGCGGGCAGGTCGACGAGGCCCGAGAAGAAGCCGTCGCCGTCGTCGTGCAGCAGGACCCTGAGGCCGTCCGCCGCGACGGTGACCGTGCGGGCGTACGGGCGCAGCGCCCTGAATGCCGTGCCGGTGGGCGTGGGGTGCGCGCCCAGCGTGGAGTGCGGGTCGTGGTGGGTGCCGGCGAGGAGGCGGTCGCGGTCGGCGGCGGGGGTGGGGGCCGGGGCGGCGGTGACGGGTGTCGGAGGTGTGGAGCGGGAGGGGTCGTGCGTCACGGAGTGGCCTCCTGGCTCGGGGTCGGCATGGGGTGCTGCGGTGCCGCGTCTTCGGGGCGGGGGCGCGGCATGCCGGAGGCCTCCGCGGCGAGGCGCTCGATCGCCGAGAGGGGGATCGACAGCCAGTCCGGCCGGTGGTGGGCCTCGTAGACGGCTTCGTAGACCGCCTTGTCCGTCTCGTACGCGCGCAGCAGGACCGGGTCCGTGCGCGGGTCGTCACCGGCTGCCTGCGCGTAGCCCGCGCAGTACGCGTCCCGGCACCGGCGCGCCCAGTCCGGCGCCCACGGCCGGTTCGTGCGGGCCGCGTAGTCGAAGGAGCGCAGCATGCCGGCCACGTCCCGGGCGGGCGGGTGCGGCAGCCGGCGTTCGGGCAGGGGCCGTGAGGGCTCGCCCTCGAAGTCGATGACCGACCAGGCGCCGGCGGGCGAGCGCAGGCACTGGCCCAGGTGCAGGTCCCCGTGGACGCGCTGGGCGGTGCGGGGGGTCGTGTCGGCGGCGAGGGCGTCGAAGGCGGTGTGCAGCGCGGGTGCGTAGGGATGGAGCGCCGGTACGGCCCGGGCCGCCTTGTCGAGGCGGTCCTTCATCGACTGCGCCAGCTGCACGGTGTGGGCGCGGCCCAGGGTGACCGTCGGCAGGGCGTGCGCCAGGGCGAGGTGTATCTCGGCCGTGGCGCGGCCGAGCTCGCGGGCCTCGTGGCGGAAGTCCTGCCCCTTGGACAGTTCGCCGAGCGCGAGGTCCCAGCCGTCCGTGGCGCCCGTGAGGTAGGGCTGGAGCAGGCCGAGCGAGAGCGGGTCGCCGTCCGTCGTCTCGAACCACGCCACCGGGGCGAGCGCGCGTGCGCAGCCCTCGTCGGCCAGTGCGCGCTGGAGTTCCAGATCCGGATTGAGGCCCGGCGTGACGCGGCGGAAGACCTTGAGAATGAACGTATCTCCGTAAATGATCGACGAGTTGGACTGCTCCGCGTCGAGGGGGCGGGGAGCGAGACCGGGCGGGATCGGGGTCTCGCCGTCGTGCGCGAAACGGAGTCCGTCCAGGCGGCCCGGGTGCCGCAGCCGCTCCAGGAGGAGGTCCGTCAGGCGGGGGTCGAGCAGGGCCTCGTAGACCGTGCGCCCGGCGAGGGGCCCCTGCGTGACGTGGCCGATGAGGGCCGGCGCCAGGTACGGGGGCAGCGACTCCCGTACGCCCAGCAGGAGTTGGTACGTGTCCTGGGTGGGCTCGATGCGCAGGAGGGCGTGGATCAGGCCCGGCTGCCGTGCCGTGGCCGGCAGCAGGTCCGTGGCGGCGAGCAGGGTGAGGGCGGGTGCTGTTCTGCCCGCGAACCAGCGCTGCCGGGGCAGCCACGCACGCAGGAGCGGATCGAGCGAGGCGAGCAACTCGGGTCGCGCGGTCGGGCCGGTTCGGGTGACGGCATCCGGCATGGCGTCACGTCCTTTCCCCGGGGCGGGCCGCGACTGGGTGCGGGGCGGCGTCCCGGAAATGCGGCAGAGGCAGTACGTGCGGGACGTGTCGGGGTGTGTGGTGATGGGTGCCCAGGGAGGGGCGGTGGAAACCGACCCTCCCCGGGTGGCGGTCAGGCTTCCTTGCGCAGCCGGAACCAGTAGAAGCCGTGACCTGCGAGGGTGAGGAGATAGGGCAGTTCACCGATGGCCGGAAAGCGCACCCCGCCGATCAGCTCGACCGGGTGGCTGCCGCTGAAGGCCTGGAGGTCGAGTTCGGTGGGCTGGGCGAAGCGGGAGAAGTTGTGCACGCACAGGACGAGGTCGTCCTTGTACTCGCGCAGGAACGCGAGCACCGCCGGGTTCGTCGACGGCAGTTCGGTGTACGAGCCGAGGCCGAACGCCTCGTTCTGCTTGCGGATCTCGATCATCCGGCGCGTCCAGTGCAGCAGCGAGGACGGGGACGACATGGACGCTTCCACGTTCGTGACCTGGTAGCCGTAGACGGGGTCCATGATCGTGGGGAGCGAGAGCCGGCCCGGGTCGCAGGACGAGAAACCCGCGTTGCGATCGGGTGTCCACTGCATCGGCGTGCGCACGGCGTCGCGGTCGCCCAGCCAGATGTTGTCGCCCATGCCGATCTCGTCGCCGTAGTAGAGGATCGGCGAGCCCGGCAGGGAGAGCAGCAGAGCGGTGAACAGCTCGATCTGGTTGCGGTCGTTGTCGAGGAGGGGCGCGAGGCGGCGCCGGATGCCGATGTTGGCGCGCATCCGCGGGTCCTTGGCGTACTCCGCGTACATGTAGTCGCGCTCTTCGTCGGTGACCATCTCGAGCGTGAGCTCGTCGTGGTTGCGCAGGAAGATGCCCCACTGACAACTCGACGGAATGGCAGGCGTTTTGGCCAGGATCTCCGAGACCGGGTAGCGCGACTCCCTGCGCACCGCCATGAAGATGCGCGGCATGACCGGGAAGTGGAACGCCATGTGGCACTCGTCGCCGCCGGAGGCGTAGTCGCCGAAGTAGTCGACCACGTCCTCAGGCCACTGGTTGGCCTCGGCCAGCAGCACCGTGTCCGGGTAGTGCGCGTCGATCTCCTTGCGGACCCGCTTGAGGAGCTCGTGCGTGGCCGGCAGGTTCTCGCAGTTGGTCCCCTCCTCGGCGTAGAGGTAGGGCACCGCGTCGAGCCGGAAGCCGTCGATGCCGAGGTCCAGCCAGAAGCGCAGGGCCGCGATGATCTCCTCCTGGACGCACGGGTTCTCGTAGTTGAGATCCGGCTGGTGGGAGAAGAAGCGGTGCCAGTAGTACTGCTTGCGCACCGGGTCGAACGTCCAGTTCGACGCCTCGGTGTCGACGAAGATGATCCGCGCGTCCTCGTACTGCTTGTCGTCGTCGGCCCAGACGTAGTAGTCGCCGTAGGGGCCGGTGGGGTCCTTGCGGGACTCCTGGAACCACTCGTGCTGATCGCTCGTGTGGTTCATGACGAAGTCGATGATCACGCGCATCCCGCGCTGGTGCGCCGCGTCGACGAACTCCACGAAGTCGGCCAGGTCACCGAACTCCGGCAGGACCGCCGTGTAGTCCGAGACGTCGTAACCGCCGTCCCGTAGCGGGGACTTGAAGAACGGTGGCAACCACAGGCAGTCCACGCCGAGCCACTGGAGATAGTCCAGTTTCGCGGTGATGCCCTTGAGGTCGCCCACGCCGTCGCCGTTGCTGTCCTGGAAGGAGCGGACGAGGACCTCGTAGAAGACGGCACGTTTGAACCAGTCGGGATCCCGGTCCTTGGCGGGGGTGTCCTCGAAGGTGTCCGGGACGGGTTCATTGACGGTCATGGTGTGGGTGACCCTCCGATCGACGGTGAGGACGGTCGCAGGACGGTGAGGATGTGCGCGGGCGCACGGCCCGGCTCGAGGCGCACGTAGTTGGCCCTGCCCCAGTGATAGGTCTCACCGGTGAGCTCGTCGCGCACCGGCGCGGACTCGTGCCAGCCGAGTCCCAGTTGCGGCATGTCCAACGACACCGTCGCCTCCTGGGTGTGGTGGGGGTCGAGGTTGACGACCACCAGAACCGTGTTCGAACCGTGCGCGCCTGCGACCGTCTTGGAGTACGCGATCACCGCGTCCTGGTCGGTGTGGTGGAAGTGCACGTCACGCAGCCGGTGAAGGGCAGGGCTGCGGCGCCTGATGTCGTTGAGCCGGGTGATGAGGGGCGCGATCGAGCGCCCCTCGTGCTCGGCGGACTCCCAGTCGCGCGGCCGCAGTTCGTACTTCTCCGAATGGAGATACTCCTCGCTACCGGGGCGTAGCGGGGCGTTTTCACACAGTTCGTAGCCGCTGTAGACGCCCCAGGTCGGCGAGAGCGTGGCGGCCAGGACCGCGCGCACCTCGAACGCGGGGCGCCCGCCGTTCTGGAGGTAGGCGTGCAGGATGTCCGGCGTGTTCACGAAGAAGTTGGGGCGCATGTACGCGGCCGTCTCCTTCGCCAACTCGGTCGCGTACTCGGTGAGTTCCTGTTTCGAGTTGCGCCAGGTGAAGTAGGTGTACGACTGCTGGAAGCCGGCCTGCGCGAGGGCGCGCATCATCGCGGGGCGGGTGAACGCCTCGGCCAGGAAGATCACGTCGGGGTCGGTGCGGTTGATCCCCCTGATGACCTGTTCCCAGAAGACGACGGGCTTGGTGTGCGGGTTGTCGACGCGGAAGATGCGCACGCCGTGGTCCATCCAGAAGCGCAGGACCCGGGTCGTTTCCGCGACCAGGCCGGGCATGTCCTGGTCGAAGGCGATCGGGTAGATGTCCTGGTACTTCTTCGGCGGGTTCTCCGCGTACGCGATGGTGCCGTCCGGCCGGTGGTGGAACCACTCGGGGTGCTTCTCCACCCACGGGTGGTCGGGCGAGCACTGGAGCGCGAAGTCGAGTGCGATCTCCAGGCCCAGGTCCGAGGCCCGGCTCACGAACGCGTCGAAGTCGTCGAGGGTGCCGAGATCCGGGTGGATCGCGTCGTGACCGCCCTCCGGGGAGCCGATCGCCCAGGGGACGCCCACGTCGTGCGGCCCGGGGGAGAGCGAGTTGTCGGGCCCCTTGCGGTACGTGGTGCCGATGGGGTGGACCGGCGGCAGATAGAGGACGTCGAACCCCATCGCGGCGATGGCCGGGAGGCGCTTCGCCGCGGTGTGGAACGTGCCGGAGACCGGCGGTTCCCCCTCGCGCACGATCGCGCCCTCCGAACGCGGGAAGAACTCGTACCACGCTCCGTACAGCGCACGCTCGCGCTCCACGAGGAGCGGCAGCGGGTCGGAGCTGGTGACCAGCTCGCGCAACGGGTGGCGGGCGAGGACCTCGTCGACCTCCGGGGTGAGCGCGGCGGCCAGGCGGGCCGCGGCGGGGCGCGCGGTGTCCCGGAGCGCGGCGGCGGCGCGCAGTACGGTCTCGCGCTGCCCCTTGCGCGGCACGCCCTCGGCGGCGCGCTCGTGCAGCAACGCGCCTTCCTCCAGGACGAGTTCGGTGTCGATACCCGCCGGGACCTTGATCTGCGCGTGGCGGCGCCAGGTGGTGACGGGGTCGCCCCACGCCTCGACGGTGTAGGTCCAGCGGCCCTCCGACGTGGGCGTGACCTGCGCGCCCCAGCGGTCGGTGCCGGGGGCCAGCTCGCGCATCGGGGTCCAGGGGCCCGTGCGGCCGCGCGGCGAGCGGAGCACCACGTTCGCGGCGACCGCGTCGTGGCCCTCGCGGAAGACGGTCGCGCTGACCTGGAAGGACTCGCCCGCCACCGCCTTGGCGGGCCGGCGGCCGTGGTCCACGAGGGGCTGGACGTCCAGGACGGGGATCCGCCCGAGCGTGGTGGCGGCGGTGGTGGCCGGTGGGCGCCGCCGGCCCGGTGGTTTCTGCGATTTCGCGCTTCTGGCCGATTGCTTCGCCGGATCCTTGTGCGGCTTCGGCGAGGGACTCTGTGCGGGCATGACCGCTCCTGACCGCGGGGGTTCGGTTTGCGGAAACGGGGGTGAGGAAGAGGGTCGCGCAGTGTGTACCGGGGGAGCCTTCCACCGTCGCAGGGTGGGCAATCCGGTGCTTTGTTAACTACTCGCGCGTAAGCACACAGACAAGTCCGACCCCGCCGCGAACGACGGGACCGGACCATGAACTCACCCTTCGGTTACGGGTTGTCGACCTGGAGCAGCTTGTTCGGCGAGCCGGGCAGCGTGTCCGTGACCCGGCCCGTCGCCGCGCGCCTCGTCAGCGCCCGGCTCACCTCGGCCGGCGTGGCCGAGGTGTGGTCGGACAGGTACAGCGCGGCGGCGCCCGCCGCGTGCGGTGACGCCATCGACGTACCGGAGTAGGTCGCCTTCCCCGTGTCGCTCGCGACAGACGCCGAGGTGATGTCGACGCCGGGGGCGAACAGGTCGAGCCGGGTGCCCCAGTTCGAGAAGTCGGCGCGCCGGTCCGTGCGGTCGGTCGCGCCGACCGTGATGGCCTCCTTCACGCGGGCCGGCGAGTAGAGGCTCGCGGGGAGCCCGCCGTTGCCGGCCGCGACCGTGTACGTGACCCCGGAGGCGATGGAGCTCCTTACCGCCGCGTCCAGTTGCGCGTTGGCGTGGCCGCCGAGGCTCAGATTGGCGACGGCCGGTTTGCGCGCGTGCTTCGTCACCCAGTCGATGCCCGCGATGACCTGGGCGGTCGTCCCGGAGCCCGCGTCGTCGAGCACGCGCACCGCGACCACGTCCGCCTTCTTCGCGACGCCGTGGCCCGACCCGACGACGGTTCCGGCCACATGGGTGCCGTGGCCGTTGCCGTCCTGCGCGGTGGCGTCGCCGTCGACGAAGTCCCAGCCGTAGCGCGCCCGGCCGCCGAAGTCCCGGTGCGAGATCCGGATGCCGGTGTCGATGACGTACGCCGTCACGCCCGAGCCCGCCGACTCGGGCCCGGTGTAGGAGTTGTCGAGCGGCAGATCGCCCTGGTCGACGCGGTCCAGCCCCCAGGACGGCGGGTTCTTTTGGGTGTGGTCGAGCGAGACCCGTGAGTCCTGGACGACCGCGGCGACCGACGGATCGGCCGCGAGCCTTCTGGCCTGCGTCTCGTCCGCGCGCACCGCGTACCCGTTCAGCGCCGTGCTGTAGGTGTGGCGTATTTTCGCCCCGTACTTCTCGGCGAGGCCCTGACCCATGTCGGACGGCGCCTTCGTTCCCCCCTTGAGCGTCACGATGTAACTGCCTGCGACGGCGCCGGGCTCACCGGCGCCGAGTATGCGCCCCAGCGGGGGCGCGGCATGCGCGGGCAGCGTGCCGGCCGAGAGTACCGCCGCCGTGGCCGCGGCGGTGAGCGCGCCCGCCCAGCGCAGACGCCTCTTGCGCGTCAGTGTCATGTCGCGAGTTCCCCTCCTCGACTCGGCGCGCGAGGACCGGAGTTGCGCGGCCGCCGGTCCTGACGGCCGGAATCCACGCACACCGCTTGGCAGCCTCTCGTGCGATGTCAGGCCCTACAAGACCGCATGAGGGGGTGGAATCGGCCATATCGCCCGTGAGGTTCCGGTGGCGATCGCGGTGAAGGTTGCGGCGAAAACCGGACTTCCTCCGGCCGGTACGCGGACCTCGGCCCCCGTGCTCCGCGGCGCACGCAGTAATCTGCCGGAGCGTCACGGAAGGTACGCACGCGCACAGTTGGGGCGCGGGATCCGGACAACGGCACGGGGGGACGGGGCGGATGATCGGCCGGCTGCGGGAGGGGTCGCCCGCGCGCATAGGTCCGTACGAGACGCTGGCCAGGCTCGGGGCGGGCGGCATGGGCGAGGTGTTCCTCGCCACCGACGGGCCGCGCGTCCCGGAGTCCCTGGTCGCCGTGAAGGCGATCCGCCGCGAGGTCGCGGGGGACCCGGCGTTCCGCGCCCGGTTCCGGCGTGAGATCGCCGTCGCCGCGTCGGTGACGAGCCCCTTCGTGGCGCGGCTCGTCGCCGGTGACGCCGACGCCGGGCAGCCCTGGCTCGCCACGGAGTACGTCCCCGGCCCGACCCTCGCCGAGGCGGTGCGCCGGCACGGGCCGCTGCCCGCGCCCGCCGTCCTCGCGCTCGGCGCCGGGATGGCACGCGCGCTGTCCGCGGTGCACGCCGCGGGCGCCCTGCACCGGGATCTGAAGCCGGCGAACGTCCTGCTCGGCGCCGACGGACCCAAACTGATCGACTTCGGCGTCGCGCGCACCCCCGGCGCCACCACGATGACCTCGACCGGGCTGCTGGTCGGAACGCCCGGTTTCATGTCGCCGGAGCATGTCGCGGGCGGGCGGCACGTGGTGGCCGCCTCCGACGTGTTCTGTCTGGCCTCGGTCCTCGCCCACGCGGCGACCGGGCGCGACCCGTTCGGCGACGGCCCGGTGGCGGCGGTCCTCTACCGGGTCTCCCGCGCGGAGGCCGAACTCGACGGCGTGCGCGAGGAGTTGAGAGACGTTCTGGCCGGGTGTCTCGTTCAGGACCCCGGGGCGCGGCCCGGGCCGGAGGCACTCGCCGAGCGGTTCGCCGCCCTGGCCGGTTCCGGCGGGCCCGACGCCGGCTGGCCGGACCCCGTGGTGGAGTCGATCGACGAGACGCGGCGGGACGTGGCGCACCTGTGCGCCGCCGGACAGCCCCTGCTGCCGCTCCCGCAGGACGGCGCGCCGGACGGCCGCACGCCCACGCGCACCCCCACCCGTACCCCGACGCAGGGCTCGACCCCGCCCGCCCTCGCGCCGCACGACCTGCCCACCATGGGCGCGGCCCGGCCCGCCGTCCCGCCGGCCGCACCCGCGCGCCGGGCCCTGAGCCGCCGTACCGTCCTCGCCACGGTCCTCGCGGTGGCCGTGGCGGGCGGAGCCGTCGGCGCGCTGCTCGCGCTGCGCGGCCCCGACACGGGCGACGAGGCCGGCGGCCCGGGCGGTCAGGGTGCCGGACCCACGCCCTCCACCACGCTCTCGCCCGCCGCGCTCGTCGCGCGGGCCGGGGTGGACAAGGCCGGGACGGACGACCGGAGCGGCTACGTCCCGCAGTTCCGGGAGCAGCGGCCCAAGGGCTGGAAGCCGTGGCGGGGCAGGCTCGGGCACGCGCCGATGAGCTGCGCCGCCGACACCCGGGCCGTCGTCTGCCTGCTCACCGACGGGACGTACGTGGCGCTCGACGCGAGCAGCGGCAAGCGGCTGTGGACGTCGGACGGGCGCTCGCCCGCGGACGGTGACGTCGGCGACGAGGCCTACATCAGTCCCTCCGGCAAGCTGTTCATGCCCGGCGACTCGCTGGCCCCGACGGTCCGCGGCGGCACCGCGGTCATCGCCCACAAGGGCCGCCTCCAGGTGAGGGACTCCCGCTCGGGCGGCGTGCGCTGGTCGGCCGCGCCCGACGGCGGCACGCACTTCACCGCGGCCCTGCTCACCGAGGAAGGCCGCCTCGTCACGTCCCAAGAGGGCTCGGCGGACGGCGTGGACGGACCGTCGGGCGCGAAGCTGAGGGTGTTCGGCCTGAAGGACGGCGTTCCCGGCTGGACCCACACGCTCAGCAGCGGCGATCTCGCCGGTGCCGAACTGGGCGCCTACACAGCCGACCTGGCCCACGGCGGGCTCGTCTACGCAGACGCGAAAGAGGGCGTCGTCGCACTCGACGAGCGGACCGGCACCCGGGTCGGCACCCCGTACGACAAGGGGCAGTGCCGCACCCTCATGGCGCAGGACGGACAGGTCCTGTGCACCCAGGTCCTGTCCGGCGACGGCTCCTTCGACGACCCCGACACCACGCCCCAGACCAGGGTCACCCGCCTCGACTCCCGCACGCTCGCGGTCGAGGGCACCTTCGGCTTCAAGGCGCCTGCGGTGCAGCCGGACGGCTTCCCGGGGCTCGATGTCGTCGTGAGCGCGGTCGGACCCCGCGCCGCGGTCGCCTACGACACGACGAACGAGAAGCTCCTGGTCGCCGACGCGCGCCACGGGCGCGTCACCCGCAGGGAACCCCTCACGACCGTCACCGACGTGATCAAGCGGCCGGTCTCGTCGGGACCGCTGATCACCGGCGACCACGCCCTGACCGCCGACAACACCACGCTGCGGTCCGTGCCGCTGGGGGCGAAGGGCAAGGCCCGCACGACGGTGATCCCGGGGGCACCCGGAAACCCGCAGGTGAAGGAGCACACCGACCCCGGCACGGTCATCGCCGACTCGCCGCGGCCCCCGACGCTCCTGCTGCTCGGCGGGGTCGTGACGCTCGTCTACGACCAGGGGACCGTCGTGTCCCTGGAGATCCCGGCGTAGTCACGCGTCCCGCACCGCCCCGGTCCTTGGAGGATCCGTTGCTCGACCCGCTGCCCGGGCCCCCGCGGCACATCGGCCCCTACCGGCTGCTCGCCCTCATCGGCGCGGGCGGCATGGGCGAGGTGTACCTGGCACGGGAACACCGGCCGGGGGCACCGCTCGTCGCCGTCAAGACGGTCAGGGCGGACCTCGACATCGACCGCGAGTTCCGGATCAGGTTCCGCCGCGAGATCGCCGCCGCGCGTGCCGTCTCCGGCCCTGGCACGGCCGCGCTCCTCGACGGGGACGCCGACACCGAAGTGCCCTGGCTGGCCACGGAGTACGTGCCCGGGCCCGCGCTCGCCGAGACGGTCGCCCGCTGCGGTCCGCTGCCCGTCCCCGCGGTGCGCGCCCTCGGCGCCCGACTCGCCCGCGCCCTCGCCGCCGTGCACGCGGCGCACGTCCTGCACCGGGACCTCAAACCCGGCAACGTCCTGCTCACGCCCGGGGGCCCCAGGCTCATCGACTTCGGCATCGCGCAGGCCTTCGAGGCCACGGCGCTCACGGCCGCGGGGATGGTCGTCGGCACCCCCGGATTCATGGCGCCCGAACAGATCGAGGGCAGCCACGCCGTCGTGCCCGCCTCGGACGTCTTCGCGCTCGGCGCCGTGCTCTGCCACGCCGCCACGGGCCGGGGCCCCTTCGACGACCCCGAACTCGCGTCGGTCATCTTCCGCATCACCCAGGGGGACGCGGACCTGTCGGCGGTCCCGGAGGCGCTGCGCGAGACGGTCGCCGCGTGCCTGCGGGTGGCGCCGGAGGAGCGTCCCGGCGCGGCGGAGCTCGCACGGCGGCTCGACCCGGGCCCCGCCGACGCCCCGGTGCCCTGGCCCACCGAGGTGCTCTCGCTCTTCGCCGAGCACCGGGAGGCCGTGGCCCGCTGCGAACAGGACGTGGCCGCACGGTCGTTCGCGGCGGCCGACACGGCGACCGGGACCGGACCCACGCCGCCCGCCACACCTTCGATGCCTGAGGCACCCCCGGCCCCGCCCGGCCGCGGGACGCCCCGCCGCTGGCCGTGGCTGGTCGCGGCCGCGGTCGTCGGAGCCGCGGTGGCGGTCGCGGCGGTCGTCCTGCCGGGTGGGGGCGGCACGGGCGCGGACGGTGGCACGTCACCCGGACACGAAGGCTCCAGGCCCCCGGGCGCCTCCCGCGTCGTCACCGCCTACGGATCCGCCGACCGGTCAGGAGAGTTCGGCACGGTCGGCACCCGGGCCTCCGCCCGCCCCGACGGATGGAAGCCCTGGTCCGTGGACCGCCCCGCCGCCCTGGACGACCGAGGCCGCGGCTGCGTGCTGGTCCTGCCGCGGCTGATCTGCCGCGACAGCAAGGGCGCGGCGGCCGCGTTCGACGCCGCGAGCGGCCGGGGCGGCTGGACGTCCCGCGGGTTCACGGCCGGACCCGACGACCTCCAGGGCATCCAGGAGCTGCCGCCCGAGAGCGACGGCACCCGCGTGTTCGTGCCCAGCGAGCTCGGAGTCACCGGTGTCGACGCCGCGACCGGCACCGTCCGCTGGCGCCACCGCCTGCCCCGGTACACCGGCCTGCTCGCCCTGGCGTACGCGAAGGGCGTCGTCTACACCGCCGAGTTCGCCATGACTCCCGGCACCCGCATGTCCCGCAGCACGGTCGTGCGGGCCCGGCGCGCCTCCGACGGAAACGAGCTGTGGCGGACCGCCGCGCTGCCCAAGCCGCAGGGCCCGCTCCTGACCGGCGACGGCCGGGTCTACCTGGCCGCCGAGGGCGGCGGAGTGCTCGCCCTCTCCACGAAGGACGGCTCCCGCGCCGCCTCCGCGCCCACCGCCACCTGCTTCGCCCTCCTGCGCCACGCGTCGTCCGTCCTGTGCTGGGACCTCGAACACCCGGGTGTACGGGAACTCGACGGCCGCACCCTCGCCACCCGGCGCACCGTCGCGGCCGACGCGCGGCCCACGCTGCCCGGACCCGTCGTCGGCGCGGACGGCGTGCTCGTCGTGCCGGCCGGCAACGAGGACGCGTCGGACCCCGTCGACCACTTCCTCACGGCGTACGACTGGCGCACCGGCCGGCGCCTGTGGCACTACGGCGCGCCCCAGGAGACCGCCGGCCTCGCCCTCGCGGGCAAACGGGTGCTGTCCTTCGGCGCGTACGCCCTCGAAGGGCGGAACACCTCGGGCGACGTCGACACGCTCCGCAAGAGGGACACCCCGCGCACCGGGTCGGGGACCGGGGCGACGGCCATACACCTGGGCCAACCCCTTTATCTGGGCGGCGCGTTGTTCGCCGACACCGACGAGGGCAAGGTCGTCTCCGGTTACGCCCCGTGACCTCGCTCCGGCCGCCGCCGACCCCCGCGTACCGCCGGGAACCGGGTGACACGGGGGACTTCGCGACTCCGTGCGCCGTGGTAGCCGGAGCCCGGTGGCCGTACCGTCGGAGGTGACAGCCGGAGGCCGCGCGACGGAGCGTGTCCTCCTCGCACGTGTGCGCGTATGCCCGCCGCGTCCCCCTACAGAGGTGAGAACGTGAAGGCCATCCGTCGATTCACCGTTCGTCCCGTCCTGCCCGAGCCCCTCGCCCCCCTCCACGAGCTGGCCCGTAACCTGCGCTGGTCCTGGCACACCGGGACGCGCGACCTCTTCCAGGCCGTGGACCCGGGGCGCTGGAACGCGTCCGACGGGGACCCGGTGCGGCTCCTCGGCGCCGTGCCGCACGCGCGGCTCGCCGAACTCGCGTCCGACGAGGGCTTCCTGCGCCTGCTCGGCGAGGCCGCGGACGACCTCAGGTCCTATGTGGAGGGCGACCGCTGGTACCAGAAGCAGAGCGGTGGCCTGCCCGCCGCCATCGGATACTTCTCGCCCGAGTTCGGCATCACCGCCGCTCTGCCGCAGTACTCCGGCGGCCTCGGCATCCTCGCCGGCGACCACCTGAAGGCGGCCAGCGACCTCGGGGTGCCACTGATCGGCGTAGGGCTCCTCTACCGGCACGGCTACTTCCGGCAGTCCCTGTCCAGGGACGGCTGGCAGCAGGAGCACTATCCCGTCCTCGACCCGCACGAACTGCCGCTGACCCCGCTGCGCGAACCGGACGGCACCGACTGCCGCGTCGCGCTCGCCCTGCCCGGCGGCGGCCGGCTGCTCGCCCGCGTCTGGCAGGCGCAGGTCGGCCGTGTGCCCCTGCTCCTCCTCGACTCGGACGTCGAGGAGAACGGCCCCCGCGAACGCGACGTCACCGACCGGCTCTACGGCGGCGGCAGCGAACACCGGCTCCTCCAGGAAATGCTGCTCGGCATCGGCGGGGTGCGGGCCGTGCGCGCCTACTGCCGCCTCACCGGCCACCCCGAGCCCGAGGTGTTCCACACGAACGAGGGACACGCCGGATTCCTCGGGGTCGAGCGGATCCACGAGCTCGCCGGACGCGGCGTGGACTTCGACGCCGCCATCGAAGCCGTACGCGCCGGGACCGTCTTCACCACGCACACTCCCGTCCCGGCCGGTATCGACCGCTTCGACCGGGAGCTCGTCGCCCGTCACTTCGGGCCCGGCGCCGAACTCCCCGGCATCGACGCCGCACGCATCCTGGGCCTCGGCACGGAGACGTACGCGGGCGGCGACCCGAGCGTCTTCAACATGGCCGTGATGGGCCTGCGCCTCGCCCAGCGCGCCAACGGCGTCTCCACCCTGCACGGCAGGGTCAGCCGCGAGATGTTCTCGGGCCTGTGGCCGGGCTTCGACCCGGAGGAGGTCCCCATCACGTCCGTCACCAACGGCGTGCACGCCCCGACCTGGGTGGCCCCCGAGGTCCTGCGGCTCGGCGCCCGCCACCTCGGTGAGCAGCGCACCCTGGACGCGCTGGTCGTCGGCGGTTCCGACCGCTGGGACTCCGTCACCGAGATCGCCGACCAGGACATCTGGGAGCTGCGCCGTGAGCTGCGCGGCCGCCTCGTGGACGAGGTGCGCGAGCGCCTCACCGCGTCCTGGCGCCAGCGCGGCGCGGGCGCGGCGGAACTCGGCTGGATCGACGGGGTGCTCGACCCCGACGTCCTCACCATCGGCTTCGCCCGCCGCGTCCCCTCCTACAAGCGGCTCACGCTGATGCTGCGCGACCCGGACCGCCTGAGGCGCCTCCTCCTCGACCCGGACCGGCCCGTCCAGATCGTCGTCGCGGGCAAGGCACACCCGGCCGACGACGGCGGCAAGCGCCTCGTGCAGGAGCTGGTGCGCTTCACCGACGACCCGCGGGTGCGCCACCGCATCGTGTTCCTGCCGGACTACGGCATGGCCATGGCGCAGAAGCTCTACCCCGGCTGCGACATCTGGCTCAACAATCCGCTGCGTCCCCTGGAGGCCTGCGGGACGTCCGGCATGAAGGCCGCCCTGAACGGCTGCCTCAACCTCTCCGTCCTCGACGGCTGGTGGGACGAGTGGTTCACGCCCGACTTCGGCTGGGCGATCCCCACCGCGGACGGCACCGCGACCGACGAGCAGCGGCGCGACGACCTGGAGGCCGCTGCCCTCTACGACCTGGTCGAGCGCAGGGTCGCGCCCTGCTTCTACGAGCGCGGCCCCGAAGGGCTGCCCGACCGCTGGATCGAGATGGTCCGCCGCACCCTCACCCATCTGGGCCCGAAGGTGCTCGCCGGGCGCATGGTCCGCGAGTACGTCGAGAAGCTGTACGCGCCCGCGGCCCGCTCCGGCCGCGCCCTCACCCCCGACGCGGCGCGCGAACTCGCCCGGTGGAAGTCGAGGGTCCGCGCGTCCTGGCCACGGGTGGCCGTCGACCACGTGGAGGCGTCGACGTCCGCGGCCGAGCTCGGCGCGACGCTGGTGCTCCGCGTGCGGGTGGCGCTCGACGAGCTCGGCCCCGAGGACGTCGAGGTCCAGGCGGTGGCCGGCCGCGTCGACTCGGGCGACCGCATCACCGACGCGACGACGGTGGCCCTGAAACCGGCCGGCGGCCCGGACCTGGACGGCCGCTGGGCGTACGAGGGGCCGCTCTCCCTCGACCGCACGGGCCCCTACGGCTACACGGTCCGTATCCTGCCCGCCCACCGGCTGCTCGCCTCACCGGCGGAGACGGGCCTGGTGACCGTCCCCTCGGAGGCGACCGCGGAGGCCGCGGGGGTCCTCATGCGCTGAGGACGCGCTGAGGACGCACGGCGGACGCCTTCAGGGGCGGCCGGATGGTCGGCGGCGTCGTGGGTCTCGGCGAAGATGGACCCATGACCGAGATCCAGACGCCCCGCCTCCTGCTCCGCCGCTGGTCCGACGACGACCTCGTGGCCCTCTCCGAGATCCAGGCGGACCCGGAGGTCATGCGCCGGGTCGGCGACGGCGGGCCGCGCGACCTGGAGCGGACGGCCGAGGACATCGAGCGCTGGGAGGAGGACTGGGACGAGGAGGGCTTCGGCCCGTTCGCCGTCGAACTCCTCGCCTCCGGCGAGCTGGCCGGCGTCGTCGGCCTCTCGGTGTCGGAGCTCCAGCCCGGCATCGAGATCAACTGGTGGCTGGGCCGCCAGTTCTGGGGCCAGGGCTACGCCTCCGAGGCCGCCCAGGCCACCTTGGAGTTCGCCCTCCAGGACCGCGGCGTCGACCGGGTCGTCGCCCTGATCCGGCCGGGCGACACGGGGTCGGAGAACATCGCCCGCAAGCTGGGCATGACGGAGGGACACGAGTTCGCGCACCCGAAGCACGGCTACCCGCTCCAGGTGCACGAGATCGACCTCACGGAATACGAGAGCTGACGCGCGAAGGGGGCGGCACCGACACCGGCGCCGCCCCCGACCTGCCCGCGTCCTACGTCACTTGACGTTGACCGCGGCCCACGCCCGGTCGACCGCCTTGTACTCCGCCGAGTCGGCGCCGTACAGGTCGGACGCCGCGCTCAGCGTGCCCTTGCGCGCGTTGGCGTAGTCCGTGTTCGTCGTGAAGTACGACGTCAGGGCCTTGAACCAGATCTTCTCGGCCTTGTCGCGGCCGATGCCCGCGGCCGGCTGGCCGTCCGCGGTCGGGGAGTCGTACGAGACCCCGTTGATCTCCTTCTTCCCGCTGCCCTCCGACAGCAGGTAGAAGAAGTGGTTCGCGATGCCCGACGAGTAGTGCACGTCGACGTTGCCCGCGCCGCTCTTCCAGTTGTCCAGGGACGCGCCGTCCTTGCTGGGCTTGTCCATGTAGCGCAGCGGGGTGCCGTCGCCGTTGATGTCGATCTTCTCGCCGATGAGGTAGTCACCGACGTCCTTGGCGTTGTTCGCGTGGAACTCGACCGCGGTGCCGAAGATGTCGGACGTGGCCTCGTTCAGACCGCCGGACTCACCGCTGTAGATGAGGCCCGCGGTCGCCGCGGTGACGCCGTGCGACATCTCGTGGCCCGCCACGTCGATCGACGTGAGGGGCTTCTTGTCGCCCTCGCCGTCGCCGTACGTCATGCAGAAGCAGCTGTCGTCCCAGAACGCGTTGACGTACGCGTTGCCGTAGTGCACCCGCGAGTACGCGCCCTTGCCGTCGCCGTTGATGCCGCTGCGGCCCTGGACGTCCTTGTAGTAGTCCCACGTCACCTGGGCGCCGTAGGCGGCGTCGACCGCTGCCGTGGCCGCGTCGTTGGTGGTGCCGTCGCCCCACTTGTCGTCCGCGTCGGTGAACAGCGTGCCCTTGCCGGACGACCCGTGCTTGAGGTCGTACGTGCTGTGGCCGCCGCGCTCCGCATCCGTGAGGGCGTACGAGGAGCCGGACTTGGTGGAGCCGACGGTGACGCTGCCGCTGTACTGGCTCTCGCCGGCGCCGGTGTGGATCGCGTCCCACTCGAAGATCTTCTTGCCGGTCGCGGCGTCCGTGACGACGTGCAGCTTGCGCGGCGTGCCGTCCTTCTGCGTGCCGGTGACGACCTTCTCGTAGGCGAGGCGCGGGGTGCCCGACGCCGCCCAGACCACCTTGCGGGCGCCCTCGGGGACGGCCTTGAGGGAGGCGGAGGCCGTGGCCACCGCGATTCTCTTCGAGGTCGCGCGGGTGACGCCCTCGGACTTGCCGGCCTTGGACTCGTGCACGACCAGGTCGCCGCCGAGGACCGGGAGTCCGTCGTAGGTGCGCTCGTAGCGGGTGTGCGTCGCGCCGTCGCGGTCCTTGACCACGTCACGGACGACGAGCTTCTCCTTGGAGCCGAGCTTCAGCTCCTTCGCCGTCTCGGCCTTCTTCGCGTCGGCGTCCTGGAGGAGGCCGGCGCGGGCGGCGCCCGAGAGCTTCATGGGCGCGCCGGCGGGCGTCGCGTCGGCCACGGGCTGAGCGGACGCGCCGGTGGTCATTCCGGCGGTCAGCAGGGCTCCGGCGGCAACTGCGGTGGCTATGGCCAGAGTCGAACGCTTCTTGGTGAAGCGCGCTATGTGGGGGGTCACGCAAGCTCCTTGTGTGTGGGGTAAGAGAGCTGTGTGGTGCTGAACTGAGTGGCGCTTAGCTGTGTGGTGCGTGTGGTGCGTGGGGGAAGCGTGCCAGTTGAGGCTTGTACATGTCAGGAGGGCGATCACAGGTTGGCCGGAAATCGTCCGTTGAGCGATGTCTCTTGTACGTATTGCGAACGGAACATGAACGGGCGCGCCGTCCCAGGGAGTTCACTCACCCGGGGCGACGCGCCCAGACCGTGCGGGCCGAACAGCTCACGATCGGCCGTGTGTCACCACTGCGTGCGGTTTACGGGAAGGTGAGCTTCCAGCTGTTGATGTAGCCGGTGTCCTGCGCGGCCACGTCCTGGACCTTCAGCTTCCAGGTGCCGTTGGCCACCTCGGAGGACGCGTTGACCGTGTAGGTCGCGTTGACGTTGTCCGCCGAGTCGCTGCCGCTGGAGTTCTTCAGGCGGTACGTGGACCCGTCCGGGGCCACCAGGTCGACGACCAGGTCACCGCGCCAGGTGTGCACGATGTTCACGGCGACCGAGAGGTTGCTCGGGGCGTTGCCCGTACGGCCGGTCACGGCGATCGACGAGGTGACCGCGGCGCCGGCGTCCGGTATCGCGACGTCGGTCGTGTTCTCGAACGACGTACCGCCACCGCCGCCGCCACCGGAGCGCGAGCCGACGGCTATGCCGGCCCAGGCGTCCTGCACGGCCTTGTACTCGGCGCTCGTGGTGCCGTAGAGCTCACCGGCCGCCGCGAGCGTGCCGGTGCGCGCGGCCGCGTAGTTCGTGGTCGAGGTGAACTTCGTGGTGAGCGCCTTGAACCAGATCAGCGCGGCCTTGTCGCGGCCGATGCCGGTGACCGGAAGGCCGTCCGCGGTCGGCGAGTTGTAGCTGACGCCGTTGATGACCTTGGCGCCGCTGCCCTCGCTGAGCAGGTAGAAGAAGTGGTTGGCGGGACCCGACGAGTAGTGCACGTCGAGGTTGCCGATCCCGGAGTACCAGCTGTCCGGGGACGTGCCGTCCCTGCTGGGCTTGTCCTGGTAGCGCAGCGGGGTGCCGTCGCCGTTGATGTCGATCTTCTCGCCGATGAGGTAGTCACCGACGTCACTGGCGTTGTTGGCGTAGAACTCGACCGCGGTGCCGAAGATGTCGGACGTGGCCTCGTTCAGACCGCCGGACTCACCGCTGTAGTTGAGACCGGCCGTCGCGGCGGTGACGCCGTGGGTCATCTCGTGGCCCGCCACGTCGATCGACGTGAGGGGCTTGAGGTTGCCCGAGCCGTCGCCGTACGTCATGCAGAAGCAGCTGTCGTCCCAGAACGCGTTGACGTACGCGTTGCCGTAGTGGACCCGCGAGTACGCGGCGACACCGTCACCGCGGATACCGGTGCGGCCCTGCACGTTCTTGTAGTAGTCCCACGTCAGCGCCGCGCCGTAGTGCGCGTCCGCGGCCGCGGTCTCGGTGTTCGAGGCGCTGCCGTTGCCCCACACGTCGTCCGCGCCGGAGTAGAGCGTCCCGGTGCCGGACGAACCGTGGTTCAGGTTGTACGTCTTGTGCCCGCCGCGCCCGGTGTCGTTGAGCGTGTACGACGATCCGGACAGGGCCGTGCCGAGCGTCACGGAGCCGCTGTACTGCGTGTTGCCCGTGCCGTTCTCGATGCCCTGCCACTCGTACAGCTTCTTGCCGGTCGCCGCGTCGGTGACGACGTGCAGCTGGTTCGGCGTGCCGTCCTCCTGGAGACCGCCGACCACGGTCTCGTACGCGAGGGTCGGCTTGCCCTGCGCCATCCACACGACCTTGCGCGGCGCCCGGTCCGCCCCGGTCTTCTTCGATCCGTCGGCCGCCGCGGCCTTGACCGCCTGCCGCTCCGCGGTGGCCGGCTTGACCGCCGCGGTGGTGGCGACGCCCTTGAGCGCCGACTTCGCGGCACGCGTCACGCCCTCGGTCTTCCCGGACTTGGCGGTGTCGACGACCATGTCGCCGCCGAGGACGGGCAGCCCGTCGTAGGTGCGCTCGTAGCGGGTGTGCGTCGTGCCGTCACGGTCCTGGAGGACGTCCCGTGCGACGAGCTTCTCCTTGGCGCCGAGGCCGAGGTCCTTGGCGGTGTCCGCCTTGGTGGAGTTGGCCTCGCGCAGCAGCTCCGCGCGCTTGGCGGGGGAGAGCTTCACCGGGAGGGCGCCGGGGTCGGCACCCTTCGCGACGGCCTTGGCGGCCGCCGCGGCCGGCTGGACGTCCGCCGAGGCCGTGGCGCCCGCCTGGACGGCGCCGGCGAGCAGGGCGGTGGCTGCAGCGAGCGCGCCGTAGGCGGTGGCTCGCTTGCGGGAGGCGGATCTGTGGGAGGTGTCGGACGATCTCAAGGCTGACTCCTTCTGCGGGCCGCGGATCGCACGGCCGGGGAAGACCGGACGGCGAATGACCGTCCGGGCAGAACAAGGCAGAACAAGGCAGAACAGGGCAGTGCTGGGCGTTACGGGGTGAAACTGCGAAGCCGGGCACAACTGGGCACATCTGGGCACAACAGGTCGTGCTGCAGTTCACGAACGCGACCCGCCAGTTCGGCTGTGGGACAGCTGTGCGAGGCCGAGGGAAGAGTGGCAGCAGAGAGCGTTGTCTGTCAGGAGCGCGTCATTATGTTGGCCGGAAACGGTCCGTTGCCCGGAGGTTCACGTTCGATATACGGAGCTGTCGCCCGGGCGCGGAGCGGCCGCGTCCGGGCCCCGCCTCAGCCGACCACGCTCTCCCGCCAGGCACGATGCAGATCGGCGAACGCTCCTGTACCGCAGATCAGTTGGTCCGGTGTGCCGTCCTCGGCGATCCGCCCGTGTTCCATGACCAGAACACGGTCGGCGATCTCCACCGTCGACAGCCGGTGCGCGATGACGACCGCGGTACGGCCGCGTAGCACCGTGAGCATCGCGCGCTGCACCGCCCGCTCGCCGGGGATGTCCAGAGAGCTCGTCGCCTCGTCGAGGATCAGGACCGCCGGGTCGGCGAGCAGCGCGCGTGCGAACGCGACCAACTGTCGCTGCCCGGCCGAAATTCGACCCCCGCGTTTGCGTACATCCGTGTCGTAGCCGTCCGGGAGCGCCGTGATGAAGTCGTGCGCGCCGATCGCCTTCGCCGCGTGCTCGATCTCCTCGCGGCTCGCCTCGGGCCGGCCGATCGCGATGTTCTCGGCGACCGTGCCGGAGAACAGGAACGCCTCCTGGGTCACCATCACCACACCCCGCCGCAGTTCGGCCGTGCCCAGGTCGCGCAGGTCGACGCCGTCGAGCAGGACCCGGCCCGCCGAGGGGTCGTAGAAGCGGGCCAGGAGCTTGGCCAGCGTCGACTTCCCGGCGCCCGTGGAGCCGACCACGGCGACCGTCTGTCCCGCGGGCAGCGTGAGGTCGAAGCGGGGGAGCACCTCGCCACCGGTGCGATAGCCGAACGAGACCTGGTCGAAGACGACCTCGCGGCCCGGACGGTCGCCGGCGAGCTCGGGCAGATCGCGCGGCGACGACGGCTCCGGCACCGTCGGCGTCTGGTGCAGCAGCCCCGCGATCTTGCGCAGCGAGGCCGCCGCCGACTCATAGGAGTTGAGGAACATCGCGAGCCGGTCGATGGGGTCGTACAGGCGGCGGATGAACAGCACGGCGGCCGCGAGGACGCCCAGTTCGAGCGTGCCGTCGGCGACACGGTAGGCGCCCCACAGGACCATTCCGGCCACGGCGGTGTTCGCGAGGAGACGGGAGCCGACGACGTAGCGCGCCATCTCGAGCAGCGCGTCCCCGTTGACCCGCTCGTGACGGTGGTTCAGCCCGGCGAAGTCCGCGTCGTTGGCGCGCTCGCGGCGGAAGGCGCGCACCGGCCTGATCCCGTTCATCGTCTCGGCGAACTTGACGATGACGCGCGCGATCGCCGATGACCGCTCCGCGTACACCCGGGCCGCGCGCCGCCGGTACAGCTGGATGAGGACGGCGAGCGGCAGGAACGACAGGGCCGCCACGGTGCCGATGCCGACGTCGAGCCAGAGCAGCATCGCCGTGATGTACACGGAGGCCAGGATGATGTTGATGAGCTCCTGGAGCCCCTCGGCCAGCAGCTCGCGCAGGGACTCGACGTCCGTCGTCGCGCGGGAGATGAGCCGCCCGGACGTGTAGCGGTCGTGGAAGTCGACGCTGAGGGCCTGCGCGTGCCGGAAGATCCGGCCGCGCAGATCGAGCAGCACGTTCTGGTTCACCCGCGCCGACACCTGCACGAACGCGAACTGGAAGAGGCTGGAGCAGGACGCCGCCAGGAGATAGCCGACCGCGACCGCGATCAGCGGGCCGTGGTCACTGGCACGGAAGGCGGGCACCGCGCTGTCGATGGCGTACGCGACGAGCAGCGGCCCCGCCTGCACGGCGGCCTGCTGGAGCAGCAGACACAGCACGGCCAGCCACACCGTGCGCCGGCTCGGCGCGAGCAGCGAGCGCAGCAACGCGCCGGTCGCGCCCTTGGGGGTGGGCAGATCGTCCTGGTCGAAGGGGTCGCCGGGGGAGGGGAGCCGCAGTTCCTCGCCGTCCTCGGCGGCCGGATCCTGCGGCGTACGGTCCGGCTTGGTCGTCGTGGTCATCGCGTGCCCTTCCCCTCCGGCCCGTGCGGCCCGTCGTCTTCGCTCTCCAGGTCGGCACCGGACATGAGATGCCGGTACTCCGCGTTCGCGCGCAGCAGTTCCTGGTGCGTGCCCACGGCGGTGATCCGCCCGCCCGACAGGAGGGCGACGCGGTCGGCGAGCAGCACCGTCGACGGCCGGTGCGCGACGACGAGCGCCGTGCTCGCGGCGAGCACCTCCCGCAGGGCTGCCTCCACCAGGGCCTCCGTGTGGACGTCGAGCGCGGACAGCGGGTCGTCGAGCACGAGGAAGCGCGGGCTTCCCACGACCGCGCGGGCGAGCGCGAGCCGCTGCCGCTGCCCGCCGGAGAGGCTGAGCCCTTGCTCGCCGACCTGCGTGCCGGCCGCGTCCGGCAGCGACTTCACGAACCCGGCCTGCGCGACGCCGAGCGCCCGGTCGAGCTGCGCGGCGTCCGCGTCGACCGCACCCATCAGCACGTTCTCCGCGACGGACGCCGAGAACAGCGTCGGCTCCTCGAAGGCCACGGAGACGAGGGTGCGCAACTCCTCGCGCTCCATGGATTGGATGTCCCGCCCGTCGAGCGTGATCCGCCCGCCGGTGAGCTCGTGCAGCCTGGGCACGAGCGCGGTCAGGGTCGTCTTGCCGCTGCCGGTCGCCCCGACGAGCGCCATGGTCTCCCCGGACCGCACATGCAGGTCGATCCGCTCCAGGACGGGCTCGGACGCGTCGGGGGCGTCCGGGTACCGGAAGCGGACCCCTTCGAACCGCAGCCCGCCCGCACCGTCCTCCGTCGCGGGGGTGCCCGCCGCCGAGCCCCCCTCGCTCTCCTCCGGCTCGTCCATGACCTCGAAGAACCGCCGGGTCGCCGTCGCCGCCTCCTGGCTCATGGCGAGCAGGAACCCGATGGAGTCGATCGGCCAGCGCAGCGCGAGGGCCGTCGACAGGAAGGCCACCAGCGTTCCCGCGGACAGCTTCCCGTCCGCGACCTGCACGGACCCGAGCACCAGCGCGGCCCCGAGCGCCATCTCCGGCAGCAGCGTGATGACGCCGAGGATCCCCGCCAGCAGCCGCGCCTTGGTGAGCTCGGTCCCGCGCAGCGTGCGCGACAGGTCACGGAAGGCCCGCGCCTGGCTGCGGTGCCGCCCGAACCCCTTGATGATCCGGATCCCGAGAACGGACTCCTCGACCACCGTGGTCAGATCCCCTACCTGGTCCTGGGCGCGGCGCGCGGCCGACGCGTACTTCGACTCGAAGCGGTAGCAGAGCACCATCAGCGGCAGCGCGGGCGCCAGCAGGACGAGGCCGAGCCCCCAGTCCTGCGCGATGAGCAGCACGAACCCGGCGACGATCGTCACGCCGTTGACGATCAGGAACGTCAGCGGAAAGGCCAGGAACATGCGTACGACCATGAGGTCGGTCGTCCCGCGTGACAGCAACTGGCCCGAGGCCCACCGGTCGTGGAACGCGACGGGCAGCCGCTGGAGATGCCGGTACAGATCCCCCCGCATGGCCGCCTCGACGCTCGCCAGCGGCCGCGCCACCAGCCACCGTCTCAGCCCGAAGAGCAGCGCCTCGGCGACCCCGAGGGCCAGCAGTGCGCCCGCGCCCAGCCACACCCCGCCCGGGTCGTGGTCCGTGACCGGCCCGTCCACGATCCACTTCAGGACTATGGGGAAGACGAGTGACAGACAGGAGGCGACCACGGCGACCGTCGCCGCTCCCGCCCAGCGCGCCCGCACCGGCCGTACGTACGGCCACAGGCGCAGCAGTGTGCGCACGGCGGACTGCTCTGCCGCCGGGACGAGTTGGTCGGGATCCGTGGCCGGTGCATGTGTAGTGGGCATCAGGAGTGAGACTACGGATCGGCACTGACAACGCCCACCGGGTTTCCGGCGAACCCGCCCCCGCGCCAAGGCCCGCCCCGCAGGGGTCGTAGCGCCGAGTCAACCGATCGGCTGATGCCCCTTCGAGCGCGATGGGCGATGCCGCGAAGGGGCCCGTGCCGGGATTCTCGGAGCATGACGACGACACACAGCGCAGTGCGGGGCGACAGGCCCCTGATCGAGGTCGCCGGGCTCCGCAAGGTCTATGCCGGGCGGGCCGTCGTCGACGACCTCTCGTTCACCGTCGGGGAGGGCGAGATCTTCGGCATCCTCGGCCCGAACGGCGCCGGCAAGACGACCGCGGTCGAGTGCGTCGAGGGGCTGCGCGTCCCCGACGCCGGCCGCGTCCGCGTCGCGGGCCTCGACCCCGTCGCCGACCACGACCGTGTCACCGAGATCCTCGGCGCCCAGCTCCAGGAGAGCGAACTCCAGGCGAAACTCACCGTCCGCGAGGCGCTCGAACTGTACGCGTCGTTCTACCCGAACCCCGCCGACTGGCGACCCCTGGCCGAGCGCCTGCGCCTCACGGACAAGCTCGGCACCCGGTTCGCGAAGCTCAGCGGTGGCCAGAAGCAGCGCCTGTTCATCGCGCTCGCGCTGATCGGGAACCCGCGGGTCGTCGTCCTCGACGAGCTGACCACCGGCCTCGACCCGCGCGCCCGCCGCGACACCTGGCAGCTCATCGAGGACGTCCGCGACAGCGGCGTCACCGTCCTGCTCGTCACGCACTTCATGGAGGAGGCACAGCGCCTCTGCGACCGGATCGCCGTGATCGACAAGGGCAGGATCGCCGCGCTCGACACCCCGGCGGGCCTCATCAGCCGGGCCGCGGGGTCCACCGTCATGTCGTTCACGCCGTCCGCGCCCCTCGACGAGGAGGTGCTGCGGGGTCTGCCCGCGCTCGCGTCCGTGGAGCACCGGGACGGCCGCGTCACCCTGGGCGGCACCGACGAGACGGTCAACGCCGTCATCACGCTGCTCGCCCGCCACCACATCACGGCCCACCAACTCCGCGTGTCCGACGCCACGTTGGACGACGCGTTCCTGGACCTGACGGGAGCCACCCAGTCATGAGCGCCATCACCGCCACCCCTGTCCGCGGCCGCGGAGCCAACTCCGCCGTCCTCAGGAGCGAGGTCCGCCTCTTCCTGCGCGAACCCGGCAGCCTCTTCGGAGTCATGGTCTTCCCGCCGGCCCTGCTCGTGATCCTCGGCTCCATCCCCGCGTTCCGGGAGGCCGACTCGGGCCCGGCCGGACTGCGCCTCATCGACGCGTACGTCCCCATCACCGTGCTGCTCCCGATGATCGTCGCGGGTCTGCAGGCGATGGCGCCGGTCATCGCCGGCTACCGGGAGCGGGGCATCCTGCGCCGCATGTCGACCACGCCCGTGCAGCCGCCCGCGCTGCTCGGCGCGCAGATGACCATCCACGGCGTCGCCGCGCTCACCTCGTCGCTGCTCTCGCTCGCCATCGGGCGGCTCGCGTTCGACGTGAAGCTGCCGCAGCAGGCCTTCGGGTATCTGCTCGCCCTGCTGCTGTCCGTCGTCGTCGCTCTGTCGCTCGGCGCGCTGGTCTCCGCCCGCGCCCGCACCGCGAAGGTCGCGAGCGCCATCGGCTCCACCGTGTTCTTCCCGAGCATGTTCTGCGCCGGGGTGTGGCTGCCGGTGCAGTCGATGCCGACGGCCCTGGCGAACGTCGTCGAGCTCACGCCGTTCGGCGCCGCGGCCCAGGCCATGAACCAGGCCGCGGCCGGTGACTGGCCGTCCTGGTCCCACCTGGCCGTGCTCGCCGCGTGGGCCGTGGTCCTGACCGCGGCGTCCGCGCGCTGGTTCCGCTGGGAGTGAGCGTGTGCCAGGTCCGGCCCGTGCAGACTGGAGCGATGGAAATGCACGGCACAGGTGCGATGGACACCACCATCCGGCAGCGGTGGGCCATGTTCCACCGCTACGGCCCCTACGCCCTGCTGGCCTTCAGCATCCCCTTGGTCCTGGCGACGTCGGACATCGCCGGCATGGGCCGGGAGCGGTTCCAGTGGTATCTCGCCGGCGGCCTCGTCGCGGCGGCCCTGCTCCTGGAGAGTGTGTGGGGCAGGCGGGCACTGCGCCACCCCGGCCCGTCCGCGACGGGCGCCGGCTACTACACGGTGCGCTGGGCCATCGCCTTCGTCCTGGCCTGGCTCAACCCGTTCTTCGTGTTCTACGCCGTCATCGGCTACTTCAGCGCCGACCGGCTGCTGCCGCGCCGGTTCGTGCGCACCGGACTGTTCGCCACCGCCGTCGTCATGGCCGGCTCCGAGGCCGGCGGGTTCCCGCCGAAGGGCCCGCTCACCTGGGCCGTCTTCGGTGCGCTGCTCGCCGTGAACATGGGTCTCGTCTCCGTCATGATGCACATCAACGTCAAGGAGGAGGAGCGCAACCGCGTCCAGGCAGAGACCATCGCCGAACTGGAGCGCACGAACAAGGCCCTCCAGGACGCCATGGCGGAGAACGCCGCCCTGCACACCCAACTCCTCGTCCAGGCAAGGGAAGCCGGCGTCGCCGACGAGCGCCGCCGGCTCGCCGCCGAGATCCACGACACCATCGCGCAGGGCCTGACCGGGATCATCGCCCAGCTCCAGGTCGTCGCGGGCACCCCCGACCCGGAACAGGCCCGTCAGCACCTCGACCGCGCCGCCGACCTCGCCCGGCACAGCCTCGGCGAGGCCCGCCGCTCCGTGCACAACCTCTCCCCGGCGGCCCTGGAGAACGCCTCCCTGTCCGAGGCGCTGAAGAAGACCGTCACCGAGTGGTCCCGGCGCACCGGCGTACGCGCCGAGTTCACCGTCACCGGCACCACCGAGCAGCTGCACGACGAGATCGAGGCGACCCTCCTGCGCATCGCCGAGGAGGCCCTGTCGAACGCGGCCCGGCACGCCCACGCCGGACGGCTCGGCGTCACGCTGTCCTACATGGCGGGCGAGGTCACCCTCGACGTACGCGACGACGGCCGCGGCTTCGATCCTCTGGAGCGGCCCGCCCGCACCGGCACCGGCGGGTTCGGCCTCGACGGGATGCGGGCCAGGGCCGAACGCATCGCGGGCGCGCTGACGGTGGAGTCGGAGCCCGGCGGCGGCACGGCCGTCTCGGCTCGCGTACCGTTGGTCCGCCATGACCAGTGACTCCCTCATCTCCCTGCTGATCGTCGACGACCACCCCGTCGTACGGGACGGCCTGCGCGGCATGTTCGAGTCGGCCGACGACTTCACGGTCCTCGGCGAGGCGTCGAACGGCGTCGAGGCCGTCGAACTGACCGCCCGCCTCGACCCGGACGTCGTCCTCATGGACCTGCGCATGCCCGGCGGCAACGGCGTGGACGCCATCAAGGAACTCACCCGCCGAGGCGCCCGCTCCCGCGTCCTCGTCCTGACCACGTACGACACGGACTCGGACACGCTGCCCGCGATCGAGGCGGGCGCCACCGGCTACCTCCTCAAGGACGCCCCGCGCGAGGAGCTGTTCACGGCCGTACGCGCCGCCGCCGACGGCCGCACCGTGCTGTCCCCGGCGGTCGCCTCCCGCCTGGTCACCGCGGTCCGCACCCCGGCCGCCCCCGCCGACGAACCCCTCTCGGCCCGGGAGCGCGAGGTGCTCGCCCTGGTCGCCAAGGGCACGTCGAACAAGGAGATCGCCCGTGTCCTGTTCATCAGCGAGGCGACGGTGAAGACCCATCTCACCCACGTGTACGGCAAGTTGGGCGTGAAGGACCGCGCGGCGGCGGTCGCCGTGGCGTACGACCGGAAGATCCTCGGCTAAGGGCGGTCCTCCCCGGCGTCCGAGGGGAGCACCCGCAGCAGCAGGACCGTGCGCCCGGGCACGGTGATGACGGCCCCCGCCGCGTGCGTCACCGCCGGTGTGTCCTGCTGCTCCTCCAGCGACGTGTCGACCACGACCTCGTACGCCCGTGCCCACGGTCCGCCGGGCAGGACACAGCTCTCCGGCCGGTCCCCGGCGTGCAGGACCGCGAGGAAGCTGTCGTCCGTGACGGGCGTGCCCAGTGCGTCGCGGCCCGGGATGTCGCGCCCGGAGAGGTACATCCCGAGGGTGGCCGCGGGCGCGTACCAGTCCCGCTCCGTCATCTCCGTGCCGCCGGCCGTGAACCACGCGAGGTCCCGCAGCCCGTCCGCCGAGTGCGCGCGCCCCGAGAAGAACGCGCGCCGCCGCAGCACCGGATGGGCGTGCCGCAGGGCGATCAGCCGCGACGTGAGGTCGAACAGGGCCCGCCAGCCCGGCTCTTCGAGGAGCGACCAGTCCACCCAGCTGATCTCGTTGTCCTGGCAGTACGCGTTGTTGTTGCCGCCCTGCGTGCGCCCCAGCTCGTCACCGGCGACGAGCATCGGCACCCCGGTGGACAGCAGCAGCGTCGTCACCAGATTCCTCAGCTGTCGCCTGCGCAGGGCGAGTACGCCCTCGTCCGCCGTCTCGCCCTCCGCGCCGCAGTTCCAGGCCCGGTTGTCGTCGGTGCCGTCGCGGTTGCCCTCGCCGTTGGCCTCGTTGTGCTTGTGGCCGTACGACACCAGGTCGCGCAGCGTGAACCCGTCGTGGGCGGTGACGAAGTTGACCGACGCGTACGGGCGGCGCCCGCCCCACGCGTAGAGGTCGCTCGACCCGGACAGGCGGTAGCCCAGGTCCCGCACATCGGGCAGGGCGCCGCGCCAGAAGTCCCGTACGGCATTGCGGTAGCGGTCGTTCCACTCGGTCCACAGAGGTGGGAAGGCGCCGACCTGGTAGCCGCCCGAGCCCACGTCCCAGGGCTCCGCGATCAGCTTCACCCGCCGCAGGACCGGGTCCTGCGCGATCACCGCGAGGAACGGCGACAGCATGTCCACGTCGTGCATCGAGCGGGCCAGTGCCGCCGCCAGGTCGAAGCGGAAGCCGTCCACGCCCATCTCCGTCACCCAGTAGCGCAGGGAGTCGGTGAGCAGGCGCAGCACGTGCGGCTGCACGACGTGCAGGGTGTTGCCGCAGCCCGTGTAGTCCGCGTACCGGCGCGCGTCGTCCTGGAGGCGGTAGTAGCCGCGGTTGTCGATGCCCTTCAGGGAAAGCGTCGGGCCGAGCTCGCCCGCCTCCGCCGTGTGGTTGTAGACCACGTCGAGAATGACCTCGATACCGGCCTCGTGCAGCGCCCGCACCATCCGCTTGAACTCGCCGACCTGCTGCCCGCCCGTCCCCGACGCCGCGTACGCCGCGTGCGGGGCGAAGTAGCCGATGGAGTTGTAGCCCCAGTAGTTGCGCAGGCCCCGCCTCAGCAGGTGGTCCTCATGGGCGAACTGGTGCACGGGAAGCAGCTCGACCGCCGTCACCCCCAGCTTCACCAGATGCTCCACGGCCGCGGGATGCGCGAGCCCCGCGTACGTCCCCCGCAGCTCCTCGGGGATCCCCGGGTGCCGCTGGGTGAACCCCTTCACATGCAGTTCGTAGATCACCGAATCCGCCCACGGCGTCTTCGGCCGCCGGTCGTCCGTCCACTCGTCGTCGGGTGCGTCGTCGTGCACGACCACCCCCTTGGGGACGTACGGGGCCGAGTCCCGGTCGTCGCGCACGGTGTCTGCCACATGCTGCTCGGGCCAGTCACGCACATGGCCGTAGACCTCGGGCGGCAGCACGAAGTCCCCGTCCACGGCCCGCGCGTACGGGTCGAGGAGCAGTTTCGCCGGGTTCCAGCGCGCGCCCGTCCACGGGTCCCAGCGGCCGTGCACCCGGAACCCGTACCGCTGCCCCGGCAGCACGTCCGGTACGAAGCCGTGCCAGATCTCGTGGGTCAGCTCGGTCAGCGGGGCGCGCCGCTCGCGGCCCGCGTCGTCGAAGAGGCAGAGGTCGACCGACTCCGCGCCGCCCGCCCAGAGCGCGAAGTTGGTGCCCGCCGTGCCGTCCGGTCCCACCCGGAAGCGCGCGCCCAGCGGGGTCGGGGCGCCGGGCCACACCGGCTCGACGGGCGGCGGCCTCTCTCTCGTGCGGCGGCCCCTCCGTCCGGTCGCGGAGCGCGCCTGCGGAAGCCCCGCGGGCCGTTCCACCAGGGCATCCTGTGGTGCCTCCTGCTCGGGTGCGCTCGCCACCTGTCATGCCTCCCGCGGCTCGGTCGGGCCGGCGCCACCGGCAGGGGAAGGGCGTGCGGCGTCCCGGCCGCGGCTCCCCGTCGCGTCGTCCTCCCCAGTGTTCTGCCCAGAGCTTGGGTCGCACTCACGTTTCCCCGGCGGGGTGACAGTCGTTGATCGGGTGTGAGAACAACTGTGAGAAACGCAGGGGCCACCCTGGCCGCCGTACTGACCTGGGCGGTGGTGCTGACCGGAGTCACCGGATGCACCGCCGCGGAGGATCTGCTCGGCAAGCCGGGGTCCCCCGAGGAAGCGATCAAGGTCGTCCCGGCCGACGGGACCAAGAACGTAGCGGCCGACCGGCCGATCGAGGTGAAGGTGCCGGACGGGCGCCTGCAAACGGTCAAGGTCGTGAAGCTCCAGGACGGGGAGGAGGCTCCGGTCCGCGGCCGGATCGACGAAGACGGCACGCGATGGCGGCCGACCGGAGAAAAGCAGCTCTCCCTCGCCGCCAAGTACACCGTGGACGTGGTCGCGCGCGACGAGGACGGTCACCGCTCGGCCCGCCACACCACGTTCACGACGTCCGTCCCCGCCAAGCGGTTCGTCGGCTACGTCACGCCGGAGGACCGGTCCACCGTCGGCACCGGCATGATCGTCTCGCTCGAGTTCAACAGGGCCATCGCGAACCGGGCCGCCGTCGAACGCGCCATCCACATCACGACGAAGCCCGCCGTGGAGGTCGCCCCGCACTGGTTCGGCAAGACCCGCCTCGACTTCCGGCCGCGCGACTACTGGAAGCCGGGCACGAAGGTCACCGTCGATCTGGGGCTGCGCGACGTGCAGTCGGCCCCCGGTGTGTACGGCGTGCAGCACAAGAAGATCGCCTTCACCATCGGTCGCAGCCAGACCAGCGTGGTGGACGCGGACGAGGACACCATGGAGGTGCGCCGCGACGGCGAACTCGTCGACACCATCCCCATCACCGCCGGGGCGGCCAAGACTCCCACGTACAACGGGAAGATGGTCGTCAGCGAGATGCTCGAGATGACCCGGATGGACAGCCGCACCGTCGGGTTCGGCGGCGAGTACAACGTCCCCGACGTGCCGCACGCCATCCGGCTGACGACATCCGGAACGTTCCTGCACGGCAACTACTGGACATCGGACGCCTTCGGTGACCGCAACATCAGCCACGGCTGCATCGGGCTGGCCGATGAGAGGGGCGGCAGCTCGGATTCGCCCGCGGGTTGGTTCTTCGACCGCACCCTCGTCGGGGACGTCATCGAAGTGGTCAACAGCAAGGACAAGGTGGTCGCCCCCGACAACGGCCTCAGCGGCTGGAACATGAACTGGAAGGACTGGAAGGCGGGCACGGCAGCGCGCTGAGCCCCGCGAGGGCCGGCCCGGCCCATGCCTCACCCCACGCCCCGTCAAAGCCGGGCCAGTTGGGACTGAACGGTGACATACCTGGGGATCCATAACCGCAGGTCGTGTGGTTATCTGTCGCAGTGCGCGCTAGGACGCGCTGGGGTGCGGGCCTGACCGGCCTTGCGCGAGGGGAGACAAGATCGTGAACGGGCGACGACCGATATCGGGGGCTCTGCTGGGGGCCGCTCTGCTGCTGGCCACGGCTTGCGGCGGAGGGGGCGGCGGCTCCGGTGCGGGAAGTGACGGCAAGGGCGGCGACTCGGGGAAGGCGGACACCAACAAGCCCTCCCAGGCCGTCGTCACCATCGCCCCGAAGGACGGCGCGGACGGCGTGGCCACCAGCGGAGACCTCCGGATCACCGCCGACAAGGGCAAGTTGACCGAGGTGAAGGTCGCCGACACCAAGGGCAACCCGGTCGAGGGAAAGATCGTGGACGGCGGCGCCGGCTGGACGCCCGCCCATCACCTGGCCGCCTCCACCAAGTACAAGGTGCACGCGGTCGCCAAGGACTCCGCGGGCCGTGAGTCCGCGAAGGACGTCGCGTTCACGACGCTGGTCCCGAAGAACACATTCGTCGGCCAGTTCACGCCGGAGGACGGCTCGAAGGTCGGCGTCGGCATGCCGTTCTCGGTCCACTTCACCCGGGGCATCACGCACCCGGAGGACGTGGAGAAGGCCATCGAGATCAAGACGGAGCCGTCCGTGCCGGTCGAGGGCCACTGGTTCGGCAACGACCGTCTCGACTTCCGCCCCGAGAAGTACTGGGCCGCGGGCACCAAGGTGACCGTCAAGCTCAACCTCGACGGCGTCGAGGGCCGGCCGGGCGTCTACGGCAAGCAGGCCAAGACCGTGAAGTTCACGATCGGCCGCAGCCAGGTCTCCACGGTCGACGCCAAGACGCACATGATGACCGTGAAGCGCGACGGCAAGACGATCAAGAAGGTCCCGATCACCACGGGCAAGCCGGGCTACTCCACGTGGAACGGCCAGATGGTCATCAGCGAGAAGCTCACCGTGACCCGTATGAACGGCGAAACGGTGGGCTACGGCGGCGAGTACGACATCAAGGACGTGCCGCACGCGATGCGCTTGACGACGTCCGGCACGTTCATCCACGGCAACTACTGGGGCGGCGGCGCCTTCGGCAACTACAACGCCAGCCACGGCTGCGTGGGCCTGCGCGACGTGCGCGGCGGCTACGACAGCAAGGTGCCCGCGGCCTGGTTCTTCAACAGCTCGATGATCGGTGACGTCGTCGAGGTGAAGAACTCGCAGGACCGGACGGTGGCCCCGGACAACGGCTTCAACGGCTGGAACATGTCCTGGGAGAAGTGGAAGGCCTGACCCCTTTCCGTCCCTGAGCGAAGAGGCCCGGCGCACTGTGACCAAGTGCACCGGGCCTCTCCCGTTAACGCGCACTAACCTGCTGTCCATGACTGCCTACCTCGAAGTCGCCGAAGGCGTCGGCACGATCCGGCTCGACCGGCCGCCGATGAACGCTCTGGACATCGCCACCCAGGACCGCATCAAGGAGCTCGCCGAGGAGGCCTCGCGCCGCGACGACGTGCGCGCCGTGGTCGTCCGCGGCAGCGACAAGGCGTTCGCCGCGGGCGCGGACATCAAAGAGATGCAGGCCATGGACCACGCGGCCATGATCGTGCGCTCCCGCGCCCTGCAGGACTCGTTCACGGCCGTCGCGCGCATCCCCAAGCCGGTCGTCGCCGCGGTCACCGGCTACGCGCTCGGCGGCGGCTGTGAGCTCGCGCTGTGCGCCGACTTCCGCATCGCCGCCGACGACGCCCGGCTCGGCCAGCCCGAGATCCTGCTCGGCCTGATCCCCGGCGCGGGCGGCACGCAGCGCCTCGCGCGTCTGGTCGGCCCCTCCAAGGCGAAGGACCTCATCTTCACCGGGCGCCATGTGAAGGCCGAAGAGGCCCTCGCCATCGGCCTGGTGGACCGGGTCGTGCCCGCCGCGGAGGTCTACGAGCAGGCGCACGCCTGGGCCGCGAAGCTGGCGCAGGGGCCGGCGCTCGCGCTGCGCGCCGCGAAGGAGTCCATCGACGTGGGCCTGGAGACGGACATCGACACCGGTCTCGCGGTCGAGCGGAACTGGTTCGCGGGCCTGTTCGCCACCGAGGACCGTGAGCGCGGCATGCGGAGCTTCGTCGAAGAGGGCCCGGGCAAGGCCAAGTTCCTCTAGCCGGTACGCCGGTACGCCCGGCGCCGGTGCACGGGCTCGCGGACCGCGCGAGACGCCCGTATCAACTTCCCCTGAGCCACTTGCAGTTGACGGGATGTCTCACCGCTGTCCCTCGTTGGGGCGGTTTATCGCAGCCTTAAGAGAACCTTAAGGCCGTTCCGGTCGCCGAGGTCGGTGATCGGGTCGAATCGCGCGATCGTCGCAGCTCAGCAGGTATGCGGCAACGGTCTAACTGCCAGTGTCATATGCCAAACCAGCCCCCCGGAACGGAAGGTTCCGGGGGGCTTATTCAGCAGGAACGGCCCCGGAACGCGCTGTGGGCAGCCATGATGGGGGCATGGCGGGGCTGGAGGGTATCGAACAGCCGCGGAGGCACGGGAGTGCGACCGCGGCGCGCTGGTCGCCTGCGGTCGAGGACGAACGGGCTCTGAAAGCACTGGAGTTGTTCGGGAATCCGGCCGAGGCGGAGGTGCCGCTGCCGTCGCGACCCGAGTCGGCGGCGACCGCGCGCAGGCTCGCCCAGGTGGTCGTCCTGCGGCACTGGGGGCTCTCCCCGAAGATGACCGAGGACGTCGTGCTGCTCGTCTCCGAGCTCGTCGGCAACGCGGTGCGGCACACGGGGGCCAGGATCTTCGGGTTACGGATGGTCCGCAGGCGCGGCTGGATCAGGGTCGAGGTGCGGGATCCCTCGCGCGGCCTCCCCTGTCTGATGCCCGTCCACGAGCTCGACATCAGCGGGCGCGGACTCTGTCTCGTCGACAAGCTGTCCGACCGCTGGGGCGTGGATCTGCTGCCGCGCGGCAAGACCACCTGGTTCGAGATGCGGGTCGCCGACCGCTGAGTGCGGGTCCGCCCGGCGGCAGCGCGGGCGTCGGGGGCGTTCGGGGGTACACGAAAGCCCCCGTTTTCGCCTTGTGGGGCGCCGCGGGGGCTTTCGTGGAGCGCCGTGGACGGTGGGGGTGTTATCCACGGCAGCTGTCGACGACCGAGCCCGGGTCAATGGGGGTCGTGTTCCCGACTATGGCAGACCTCGGCCCGTGAGGCCAAATGAATCGTCGGTGATGTGGGCCACGAGCCTGGCAAATGAAGATTTATTAATGACCCCGTCCAGTAATTATTAAGACCCTCGGGTCGGTAAGTCCCTTTTGTGCCGTATTGGACTTAAATGCGGCGGGTGACCACGACCGACCGCCGCGGAGCCCTCCGCTTCGGCGCCGGACTCACCGCCGCCGCCCTCACCACCGGCTGCTCCACCACGGACCGCGACCCCGTGGCCGCCGGGCACTCCGCGAGCCCGGCCCACCCCGCGCGCGCCGCCCCGGTGGCCCCGCGCCCCCGCCGCTTCCCCGGGCAGCCCGCCCAGATCGACCACGGGCCCCGCAACCGCCCCCGCGTCGCCCTCACCTTCCACGGCCAGGGCGATCCGGCCATCGCGTACGCGCTCCTCAAGGAGGCCGAGCGGGCCCACGCGAGGGTGACGGTCCTGGCCGTGGGCACCTGGCTCGACGAGCACCCCGCCGTGGCCCGGCGCATCCTCGACGGCGGCCACGACCTGGGCAACCACACCCTGAACCACAGTGACATCAACGCGATGTCCGAGGCCGAGGCGCGCGCGGAGATCACCGGCTGCGCGGACCGCATCCGCCGGCTCACCGGCTCCATCGGCACCTGGTTCCGGCCCTCGCGCACCCAGCGGGCGACCCCGCTCGTCGTGAGCCTGGCCGCCGCCGCCGGCTACCCGCACGTCCTGTCGTACGACGTCGACTCCCTCGACTTCACCTCACCGGGTGCCGACGTGGTGACGCGCAAGGTCACCTCGGAACTCCGCGAAGGCTCGGTCGTGAGCCTGCACTTCGGTTACGCGGACACGGTCGCCGCGCTGCCCGCCCTCCTGGAAGCCATCGACCGCCGCGGACTGGCCGCGGTGACCACCACGGAGCTGCTGACATGACACCGCGCCGCACCCGAGCCACCGCAAGTCTCATCGCCGCCACCACCGTCCTCGCGGCCCTCGCGGGCTGCAGCGCCGAGCCCAAGGCGCACCGGGCCGCCGAGGCGCTCGGTACGCACGGCGTGAAGGCCGCCGAGCCGAAGCCGAAGCCGGTGGACCGGGGCCTGCCCGGCATGCCGCCCGTCCTCGACCCCAAGGACCTCTACGCCGCCGACCGCCCCGACAAGCTGTCGCCGGTCGTCAAGGACTTCCCGTCCCGCGTCTACGTGCCCAACACCGAGTCCGACACCGTCTCCGTCATCGACCCCAAGACGTACAAGGTCATCGAGACGATCCCCGTCGGCAGGCAGCCGCAGCACGTCGTGCCGTCCTGGGACATGAAGACGCTGTGGGTCAACAACGACAAGGGCAACACGCTCACGCCCATCGACCCGAAGACCGGCAAGGCCGGCAGGACGGTGGACGTGCACGACCCGTACAACCTCTACTTCACGCCCGACGGCAAGTACTCCATCGTGATGGCCTCGCTCGACCGTGAGCTGGTCTTCCGCGACGCGCACACCATGAAGACGGTCAAGACCGTGCCCGTCAGCTGCTACGGCGTCAACCACGCCGACTTCTCGGCCGACGGCCGGTACTTCATCGTCTCCTGCGAGTTCAGCGGCGAACTCCTCAAGGTCGACACCGCGAAGATGAAGGTCGTCGGCCAGGAGCGGCTGCCCTTCAAGGGCGCGATGCCGCAGGACGTCAAGATCTCCCCGGACGGCAAGACGTTCTACATCGCCGACATGGTCGCCAACGGCATGTGGGTCCTGGACGGCAAGAACTTCACGACCCCCGAGCTCCTGCCCACCGGCAAGGGCACCCACGGGCTCTACGTCAGCCGGGACTCCCGCGAGATGTACATCTCCAACCGCGGCGAGGGCACCATCTCCATCTTCGACTTCGCGAAGAACAAGCTGACCAAGAAGTGGACGCTGCCCGACGGAGGCAGCCCCGACATGGGCGGCGTCTCCTCCGACGGCAAGGTCCTCTGGCTGTCCGGCCGCTACGACTCCGAGGTGTACGCCATCGACACGCGTACGGGGAAGCAGATCGCCCGCATCCCCGTCGGGGACGGCCCGCACGGCCTGGCCGTGTACCCGCAGCCCGGCCGCTACTCGCTCGGCCACACCGGCATCTTCCGCTAGGGCCTCTCGTCCGGATCGGGCCGGGCCGCTACCGGGGCGCGGTGAACAGCGCCTCCGCGCCGACGGGACGGTAACCGGCCGCCTGGAACGCCCGCACACTGCGGGCATTCCCGGGGGACTGCTGGGACCACACCGGCCCGCCGTCCGGGACCAGATGCCGGGCGGACACCGCGAGAAGGCGGCCGAGGCCCCGGTGGCGCGCCTCCTCGTCGACCTCGATCGCCGTCTCCCAGCGGCCCGCGACGCCGCGCCCGAGGACCAGCACCCCGCCCTCCGCCGCCCACATCCGCACGTCGTCGCGGCGCAGCCGCGCCCGCGCCACCCGCGGATGGTCCCGTTCCGCGATCTCCTTCAGGGCCACCGGCGGCCCGCCGGGCAGCGCCGGAGCCACCGTGAGCAGGTCCGTCGTGTCGTGACGGCGCCCGGTCCGCTCCAGGAGCGCGCCGAGGAACCGCGGATTCATCGTCGCCGCCAGCGGATCGCAGTCGAGGCCGCGCAGCGTCTCGTGCACCCACCCCGGGTCCTCGTCCGTGAACACCACCGAGTGGGCGGTGAAGGACAGCACACCCGCGTCCCGGTGATCCGTCTGCGGCACCACCGTCGTGCCCCCGTCCGGCGGCGGGAAGACTCCCCGCGCGGCGGCGTCCAGAATGTCCCGCAGAGTGCCCGGCATGACGTTCCCCTCGGCTCGCTTGAGTCTCCACCCACTGGAAGGCCCAGACTCCTCGACATGATCGACGACGGCTCGCGGCTGCTCACCATCGGGCAGCTGTCCCGGCGCACCGGCCTGTCGGTGCGCACCATCCGCTACTGGTCCGACGTGGGCGCCCTGCCACCCGTCGGACGCAGCTCGGGAGGCTACCGCCTGTACGACGCGCAGTCCCTCGCACGGCTCGAACTCATCCGCACCCTGCGGGAGTTGGGCCTCGGCCTGGACGACGTACGCAGCGTGGTGGACGGGGAGTCGGACATCGCGTCCGTGGCCGCCGCGCACGTGGCGGCGCTGGATGCGCAGATCCGCTCGCTGCGGCTGAACCGGGCCGTCCTTTCGACCGTCGCGAAGAGGAACTCGAGCGCAGAGGAGATGGCCCTGATGAACAAGCTGGCGCGGCTGAGCGCCGCCGAGCGCAAGCACATCATCGACGACTTCATGGAGCAGACCTTCGGCGGCCTGGACGCCGCCGACCCGGACATCCGCACCCGGATGCGGGTCATGGTCCCGGACCTGCCGGACGACCCGACGACCGAGCAGGTCGACGCGTGGGTGGAGCTGGCCGAGCTGATGCAGGACCCGGACTTCCGGGCGCACATGCGCAGCATGATCGAGTTCAACGCCGCCGACCGCGGGCCCGACGTGCCGCCGGGCAGCTCGCTGTGGTTCATGAGCCGCCTCGTGCAGCTCGCCGGGGAGGCACGGGAGCGCGGCGTCGCGCCCGAGTCGCCCGAGGCGGAGGAGGTGCTGCGGGGGCTGCTCGGCGCCGGCGCCGACCTGGCCGCCGTACTGGAGCGCATGGAGGCCGCCGCCAACGACGACGTGGCCCGCTTTCGTGACCTGGTGTCCCTGGTGCGGGGCCTGGAGACGCTGCCCCGGCACAACGAGGAGTTCGCGTGGGTGGTCGCCGCACTGCGCGCTCGCACCGCCCGTTAATCTGACCTCCGTCAGTGTTACAGCAAGAAGGGGTGGACCCGGTGGCGGACATCGAGGAAGCACGCAAGGCGTTCCAGCGGTTCGACGCGGACGGCGACGGCTTCATCACGGCGGCCGAGTACAAGAGCGCGATGGCTCAGATGGGCGACTTCAACGTCACCGAGTCGGTCGCCGAGGCGCTCATCGCCCGGCAGGACGCCAACGGGGACAAGGTCCTCTCGTTCGACGAGTTCTGGGCGAACCTGAACAAGGCCTGAGCGCCGATACCCCAGCTCCAGCGTCTTCGAGGGGGCGCCCACCGGACTCCCGGCGGGCGCCCCCTGCGCTTCCTGCCGCGTTCCTACCGGGCCGCCACCGCCCGGTTCACGGCCGCCAGGACCGCCTGGACCGACGCCACCAGCGGCGAGGGGTCGCGGCCCGCGCCCCACGCCGTCACGCCGTCGACCCGGCACTGCGCGTACGCCGCCGCCTCCTCGCCGTGCGCGTCCTCGGTGAAGTCGACGATGTCGACGCCGACCCCGGCCGCCGCGAGCGCGTCCACGAAGGCGGACAGGGTCCCGCCGCCCCGCCCCTCGAAGTCGCCCGTGCGGTCGCCCACTTGGAGGGTGCACACGAACCGGCGCGCCTGCCCCTCGCCGTCCGTCGACCACGCCGTCAGGGACACGTGCCCGGCGCCGCGCCCCGGCTCCAGGCAGGTCGAGCGGAACAGCTCGTACAGGTCCTTCGGGGTCGCCTCGTGCCCGCTGTCGTCCGTGGCCTCCTGGACCACCCGCGCGAAGTCGGGCCGCATCCGCGCCGGCAGGTCGACGCCGTGGTGCGTGGCGAGCAGATACGCCATTCCGCCCTTGCCCGACTGCGAGTTGACGCGGATCACTGCCTCGTAGCTGCGGCCCACGTCGGCCGGGTCGATCGGCAGGTACGGCACGTCCCAGCGCGCCTCCCGCGCCGGGACCCCGGCCGCCGCTGCCGCCGCCGCGTGATGCGCGAGGCCCTTGCTGATCGCGTCCTGGTGCGTCCCGGAGAAGGCCGTGTAGACGAGGTCGCCCCCGTAGGGGTGGCGGGGGTGCACGGGCAGCCGGTTGCAGTGCTCGACCACCTCCCGTACGGCGTCGATGTCGGAGAAGTCGACCATCGGGTCGACGCCCTGCGCGTACAGGTTCATGGCCAGGGTGACCAGGTCGACGTTGCCGGTGCGCTCGCCGTTGCCGAAGAGGCAGCCCTCGACGCGCTGGGCGCCCGCGAGGACCGCGAGTTCGGCGCAGGCGACGCCCGTGCCGCGGTCGTTGTGCGGATGCACGGACAGGATCACCGCGTCGCGGCGGGACAGGTTCTTGTGCATGTACTCGATCTGGTCGGCGTACACGTTCGGCGTCGCGATCTCGACCGTCGCCGGGAGGTTGTGCGTGACCGGCCGGTCGGGGCTCGCGTCCCACAGCTCGGTCAGGCCGTCGCAGATCTCCAGGGCGAAGTCCGGCTCGGTGACGTTGAAGGTCTCCGGGGCGAACTGGAAGCGGATGTGCGCGCCGGGCCGGGCGTCCGCGAGGCGCGCCATGTGCGCGGCGGCGTCCCGCACGGTCTCCCACACCTGCGCGCGGTCCCGGCCGAGCACGACGTCGCGCCAGACGCGAGAGGTCGGGATGTACAGATGGACGACCGCGCGCGGCAGGCCCTCGATCGACGCGAAGGTCCGCTCGATCAGATCGCGCCGCGCGGGCGTGAAGACGACGGGCGTGACGTCGTCGGGCACGGCTCCCGACGTCACCAGGTGGCGTACGAAGCCGAAGTCGGTGCGGCTCGCCGACGGGTAGCCGACCTCGATCTCCTTGAACCCCGTGCGGACGAGCAGATCGAAGAAGCGGCGCTTGCGGCCGGTGTCCATCGGTTCGGCGAGCGCCTGGTTGCCGTCGCGCAGGTCGACGGGGACCCACAGGGGCGCCCGCTCGATCCGGGCGCCCGGCCAGCTCCGCTCCCGCACGGGGACGTCGACGCGGTCGTGGTGCGGGCGGTAGCGGTGGTACGGCATGGGGCCCGGCTGCTGCCGGTTCCAGTCATGGGCGGTGGTCATGCGGTGACGTGTCCTTCGGCTCGGTCGGACGACGACCGGCAGCACGGCATCCCGCGGCGGGGTGCCGGTCGTGTCAGGCCCCGCCGCGGCAGCCGAGAAGGAGGAGACCGCGGAAGATCACGAGCAGTAGGCTAGTCACAGCTCAGGTCCTCAGACAAGTTGTTCGGGAAAATGGAAAGGTCCGGTCCGCAGAGGGATAAAGTCTCCGCGTTCACGCGGTGTCCAGGACGAGCCGCGGTGTTCAACAGCGGTGTTCAAGAAGAGCAGGTGATTCCCGTGGCGCTCGGCGCGCTCCGTCCCAGCCCTCTGGTCGAACAGGCCGCCGAGCGGTTGCGCGAGCAGATCGCGTCGGGGCACTGGCCGGTCGGCACCAAGCTGCCCGGCGAGACGACCCTCGCCAGGGAACTCGGCGTCGGCCGCTCCACGGTCCGCGAGGCACTGCGCGCCCTCGCCGGCGCCGGACTGGTCCGGGCCCGGCAGGGCGCGGGCGTCTTCGTGACCGCCGACCGGCCCGTCGAGGACTGGCCCGCGCGGCTGCGCGCCGCGGCCGTCGCCGACGTCTACGAGGTCCGCGTCCTGATGGAGGTCCAGGCCGCGCGCCTCGCCGCGCGCCGCCGCACCCCCGAGGACGTCACGGCGATGCGCGCGGCCCTCGACGCGCGCAGAGCGACGGCGGAGGTGGGCGGCGCCGCGTTCGTCGACGCCGACATCGCGCTCCACGCGGCGGTCGTGGCCGCCGCCCACAACCCCGTACTCACCGACCTCTTCGCCGAGTTCGCGCCCGCCCTGCGCCAAGGCCTCGTCGACCTGCTCGACCTCGTCGACGTCCGCGCCGCCGAGGCCGGCCACGGCGACGCGGCGCACACCGCGCTCGTGGACGCCGTCGCGTCGGGCGACGAGGACGCCGCCGAACGCGAGGCGCGGGAGGAGCTGGCCGTGATGCGGGGCAAACTGGCGCGCCAGGACTGAGGCAGGTGCGGCCCCGTTCGTGTGGCACCCGCGCCGGACCGGCATGGCCCGGTCGGCCCGGAGGTACGTGACCACGCGCGTACGCACGCTCCTCCGGAAGGGCTCCACATGAAGATCGGCATCATCGGCGCCGGCAACATCGGCGGCAATCTCACCCGCCGTTTCACCGCGGCCGGCCACGACGTGTCCGTGGCCAACTCGCGCGGCCCCGAGACCCTGCGTGACCTCGCCGGGGAGACCGGTGCCACGCCGGTGACCGTCGCAGAGGCGGCCCGCGGCGCCGACGTCGTCGTGGTCACCGTCCCCATGAAGGCCGTCCCCGGTCTGCCCGCCGACCTCCTCGACGACGCGCCGGAAGGCGTCACCGTCATCGACACCGGCAACTACTACCCGCAGCAGCGCGACGGCCGGATCGCCGCCATCGAGGAGGGCATGCCCGAGAGCCGCTGGACCGAGCTCCAGCTCGGCCACCCGGTCGTCAAGGTCTTCAACGGCACCTACGCCCACGAACTCCTCGACAGGCCGCGCCCCAAGGGCGACCCCGAGCGCATCGCCCTGCCCGTCGCCGGCGACGACGACGCGGCCAAGACGGTCGTACGCGCCCTGCTCGACGGGATCGGCTTCGACTCCGTGGACACGGGCGGCCTCGACGAGTCCTGGCGCCAGCAGCCCGGCACCCCCGTCTACGGCCTCGCGGCGGACGCGGACACCGTCCGCAAGGCCCTCGCCGAGGCGTCCCCGGAACGCACGGCGGAGTGGCGCGCCTGAGTCACCCGGTGCGAGGGCGTGTCACGGGGTGGCCCAGTCCCGCAGCGCGCCCTTGCTCGTGAACTGGGCGACGTCCTTGTCGATCGGACTGTCCGTGTACTGGTGGAACTTCCAGGCCGCCTTGATGCGCGGCTTGCCGGCCGTCGTGTAGTCGGCGATCCAGAGGCCGTCACCGGCGTAGGACGTCGTGTCGACGTTGAGCCAGAAGTTGCGGTTCGTGTAGAGCAGCACCCGGTGATGGGGGCGCAGGCGCTTCACCTCGCGGATGAAGCGGTCCTTCTCCGCGTTGCTCGCGCGGGTGCCCTCACCGGTCGTCTCCCAGTCCACGGCGAGCAGGTCCCCCGCCTTCTCCGGGGCCTTGCTCACGAAGTACTCGGCCTGGGCCGTGAGGTTGCCCGGCCACAGGAAGTGGTAGAAGCCGACGACGCAGCCGCCGTCGCGGGCCAGTTTCGTCTGCGCCGTGAGCCGCGGATTGACGTACGAACGCCCCTCCGTCGCCTTGATGAAGACGAACGACTGGCCGTCCGTGTCGAAGGTGGACTGGTACGAGCTGACGTCGATACCGCGCAGCATGCTGGCCTCCTGGTCGGTGGGGCGACGAGGTCGAACATCCATCGTCCCCGATCGGATCCCGCGGGGGTACCTCTTTCCGCACGTTGATCCACCTGTGTGACGCGGCGCCGCCAGGACGTTTCGACGGCCGCAGTCTTGGAACACGCTTTACACGGCTTCGTGCAACTGCCGGAGCCGTGTCGCTGTCTGACAGGGAGTTGGTCCCGTTGGGGGCCGTCGGGTGACTCGGAGAGTGGGGCAGGTCGTGGGACGGCGCAAGGGCGGAATAGGGATCGCGCTCGTGACGGTCGCGGTGCTGGTGGGCGCGAGCGCCTGCGGCGGCGGTGGCGACAAGGAAGCGGGCGGGAACGACGGGAAGGCGGCGGGGAAGCCGAGGTCGAGCGCCTCGCCCAAACCGGCGAAGCCCAAGGGTCCGCCCATGCTGCTTGAGACGATCACTCCGCTGAACGACGCCAAGGTCGGTGTGGCGATGCCGATTTCGGTGGTCTTCACCGACCCGGTGGCCGCCAAGGCGCGTGCCTCCGTCGAGAAGCACATGAAGGTCAGCACCTCGCAGCCGGTGGCCGGCGCCTGGCACTGGTTCGGCGACAAGCGCGCGGACTGGCGCCCGAAGGAGTACTGGCCCTCCGGTACGAAGGTGAAGATCGACGCCGACATGAAGGGCGTCAGCAACGGCAACGGCCGCTACGGCGTGCACGGTTACACGCACACCTTCACGGTCGGCGACGACGTCCGGGCCGACGTCTCCGTCACCGGTCACACCATGAAGGTCACCAAGAACGGCCAGGCGGTGCGCACGCTGTCGATCAACGCCGGCAGCGCCGAGTTCCCGACCTGGAACGGCACGATGGCCGTCATCGACAAGCAGAAGGAGGTCCACATGACCTCCTGCAGCGTCGGCATCAGCTGCAACAAGGGCAGCGCCAACTACTACGACCTGACGCTGCCCTGGGACGTCCACCTCACCCAGTCCGGCACCTACGTCCACTACTCGACCGGCGACCCGAACCCGGGCAGCGGCTCCGCCCGTGGCTCACACGGCTGCGTCCACCTGTCGCTGGCCGACGCCAAGTGGTTCTACGGGCAGGTCAAGCAGGGCGACCCCGTCACGATCACGGGCTCGCCGCGCGCCAAGGCTCCGGCCGACAACGGCTACGCGGCCTTCAACCTGAGCTGGGACCAGTGGCTCGCGGGGAGCGGGGCCGGGGAGGGCACGACGGCGACCCTGTGACCGCCGCCGCCCTCGACGCCCGCTGATCCTCAGCACTCGATGATGTTCACCGCGAGCCCGCCGCGGGCCGTCTCCTTGTACTTGACGGACATGTCGGCGCCGGTCTCCTTCATGGTCTTGATGACCTTGTCGAGGGAGACCTTGTGGCTGCCGTCGCCGCGCATGGCCATGCGGGCCGCGGTGACGGCCTTCACGGCGGCCATGCCGTTGCGCTCGATGCAGGGGATCTGGACGAGGCCGCCGACGGGGTCGCAGGTCAGGCCGAGGTTGTGCTCCATGCCGATCTCGGCGGCGTTCTCGACCTGCTCGGGGGTGCCGCCGAGGACCTCGGCGAGGGCGCCCGCGGCCATCGAGCAGGCGGATCCGACCTCGCCCTGGCAGCCGACCTCGGCGCCGGAGATGGAGGCGTTCTCCTTGAAGAGCATGCCGATGGCGCCCGCGGAGAGCATGAAGCGGACGACGCCCTCCTCGTCGGCGCCGGGCACGAAGTTGATGTAGTAGTGCAGGACCGCGGGGATGATGCCCGCGGCGCCGTTGGTGGGCGCGGTCACGACGCGGCCGCCCGCGGCGTTCTCCTCGTTGACGGCCATCGCGTAGAGGGTGATCCACTCCATGGCGCGGGCCATCGGGTCGCCCTCGGCGCGCAGCTGGCGGGCCGAGTTCGCGGCGCGGCGGCGGACCTTGAGGCCGCCGGGCAGGATGCCCTCGCGGGACATGCCGCGCGAGACGCAGGCCTGCATGACGCGCCAGATGTCGAGCAGACCGGAGCGGATCTCGTCCTCGGTGCGCCAGGCCTTCTCGTTCTCCAGCATCAGGGCGGAGATGGACAGGCCGGTCTCCTCGGCGAGGCGGAGCAGCTCGTCGCCGGTGCGGAAGGGGTACTTGAGGACCGTGTCGTCGGGGACGATCGGGTTCTCGCCGGCCACCGCATCTTCGTCGACGACGAAGCCGCCGCCCACCGAGTAGTACGTCTTCTCCAGGACGAGGGCGCCCTCGTGGTCGTAGGCGAAGATCGTCATGCCGTTGGCGTGGTACGGGAGCGCCTTGCGGCGGTGCAGGACCAGATCGTCGTCGAAGCTGAACGGGATCTCGTGGACGCCGAGCAGGTTGATCTTCCCGGAGGTCTTGATCGCCTCGACGCGGTCGTCGGCCTTCTCCACGTCGACGGTGCGGGGGGAGTCGCCCTCCAGACCCAGCAGCACCGCCTTGGGGGTGCCGTGGCCGTGTCCGGTGGCGCCGAGGGAGCCGTAGAGCTCCGCCCGTATCGAGGCGGTGTGGGCGAGCAGGCCCTCGTTCTTCAGGCGGCGCGCGAACATGCGGGCCGCCCGCATCGGGCCGACCGTGTGGGAGCTGGACGGGCCGATGCCGATCGAGAACAGGTCGAAGACCGAGATGGCCACGGGGGAACTCCTAGGTGGGGTTTCGGCGGACGCCGTTGTCCGCCGGGTGGTGCGCAAGCAGATACGGAGGGCGGTGCATGGGGCGGGGCACCGCTCTCACTGTCCAGTGTGCGCGGTGCCCCGAAATTTCATACGTACAAATGCGTACGAAACTACTTCAGGCCGGGGTACAGGGGGTACTTGTCGGCGAGGGCGGTGACGCGGGCCTTGAGGGACGCCGCGTTGTATTCCGGCTTCAGCGCCTCGGCGATGATGTCGGCGACCTCGGTGAAGTCCTCGGCCTGGAAGCCACGGGTGGCCAGGGCCGGGGTGCCGATCCGCAGGCCGGAGGTGACCATCGGCGGGCGCGGGTCGTTCGGGACCGCGTTGCGGTTGACGGTGATGCCGACCTCGTGGAGACGGTCCTCGGCCTGCTGACCGTCGAGCTCGGACTCGCGCAGGTCGACCAGGACCAGGTGCACGTCCGTGCCGCCGGACAGCACGTTCACGCCGGCGGCGCGTGCGTCGTCCGAGGTCAGACGGGCGGCGAGGATCTGGGCGCCCTCGATGGTGCGCTGCTGGCGCTCCTTGAAGTCCTCGCTCGCGGCGACCTTGAAGGAGACGGCCTTGGCGGCGATCACGTGCTCCAGGGGGCCGCCCTGGAAGCCGGGGAAGACCGAGGAGTTCAGCTTCTTCGCGAAGTCCTTCTTCGCGAGGATGATCCCGCCGCGCGGCCCGCCGAGGGTCTTGTGCGTGGTGGAGGTCACCACATCGGCGTACTCGACCGGGTTGGGGTGCAGTCCGGCCGCGACGAGTCCGGCGAAGTGGGCCATGTCGACCCACAGGAAGGCGCCGGTCTCGTCCGCGATGCGGCGGAACGCGGCGAAGTCCAGCTGGCGCGGGTAGGCGGACCAGCCCGCGATGATGACCTTGGGGCGGTGCTCCTTGGCGAGGCGCTCGACCTCGGCCATGTCCACCAGGCCGGCCTCGTCGACGTGGTAGGCCACGACGTCGAACTGCTTGCCGGAGAAGTTCAGGCGCATGCCGTGGGTGAGGTGGCCGCCGTGCGCCAGGTCCAGGCCCAGGATCGTGTCGCCGGGCTTGGCGAGCGCGAAGAGGGCGGCCTGGTTGGCGGAGGCGCCGGAGTGGGGCTGGACGTTGGCGTACTCGGCGCCGAAGAGGTCCTTGACCCGGTCGATGGCGATCTGCTCGGTGACGTCGACGTGCTCGCAGCCGCCGTAGTAGCGCCGGCCGGGGTAGCCCTCGGCGTACTTGTTGGTCAGGACCGAGCCCTGCGCCTCCATGACGGCGACCGGAGCGAAGTTCTCCGACGCGATCATCTCGAGGGTGGACTGCTGGCGGTGCAGCTCGGCGTCGACCGCGGCGGCGACGTCCGGGTCGAGCTCGTGCAGGGGGGTGTTCATGAGCGACATGGTCGTGGTGTCCCTAGTTGCCGGAGCCGGAGAACGCGTCGTACTCGTCCGCGGAGAGCAGGTCCTTCGGCTCATCCGAGATGCGGACCTTGAACAGCCAGCCGCCCTCGAACGGGGCGGAGTTCACCAGCGCCGGGTCGTCCACGACGTCCTGGTTCGCCTCGACGACCTCGCCGGTGACCGGGGAGTACAGGTCACTGACGGACTTGGTCGACTCGAGTTCGCCGCAGGTCTCGCCCGCGGTCACCGTGTCGCCGACCTCGGGGAGCTGGGCGTAGACGACATCGCCGAGCGCGTTGGCCGCGAACTCGGTGATGCCGACCGTCGAGACGCCGTCCTCGGCGCCCGACAGCCACTCGTGCTCCTTGCTGTAGCGCAGCTGCTGGGGGTTGCTCATGATCTGAATTCTCCTGTACGCGAATGGGTGCTGCGGAACGAGAGGGGTGTGCGCTGGGTTACTTCCGGCGGCCCCCGTGAGGACTGGTCGGGCTACTTCTGGCGCTTGTAGAACGGCAGCGCCACGACCTCGTACGGCTCGTGGGCGCCGCGGATGTCCACGCCGACACCCTCGGTGCCGGGGGCGGCGTGCGCCGCGTCCACATAGGCGATGGCGATCGGCTTGCCGAGCGTGGGGGAGGGGGCGCCGGAGGTGACCTCGCCGATCACCTGGCCGCCGGAGACCACGGACATCCCGGCGCGCGGCACGCGGCGGCCCTCGGCGATCAGGCCGACGAGCTTGCGCGGCGGGGCGGTCTCGGCGCGCTCGGCGGCGGCCTCGAGCGCCTCGCGGCCCACGAAGCGGCCCTCGTTGCCCGTCTTCTCGAACTTCACGACGCGGCCGAGACCGGCGTCGAACGGGGTCAGCGCCGTCGTCAGCTCGTGCCCGTACAGCGGCATGCCGGCCTCCAGGCGGAGCGTGTCGCGGCAGGAGAGGCCGGCGGGGACGAGCCCGACCGGCGCGCCCGCGTCGGTCAGCGCCTGCCACAGCTTCTCGGCGTGCTCCGGGGCGACGAACAGCTCGAAGCCGTCCTCGCCGGTGTAGCCGGTCCGGGCGATGAGGGCCGGGACGCCGGCGACGGTGCCGGGCAGGCCCGCGTAGTACTTGAGACCGTCCAGGTCGGCGTCCGTGAGGGACTTCAGGATCCCGGGGGACTCGGGGCCCTGGACGGCGATCAGCGCGTAGGCGTCGCGGTCGTCGCGGACCTCGGCGTCGAAGCCCTCGGCGCGCCCGGTGATCGCGTCGAGGACGATCTGCGCGTTGCCCGCGTTGGCGACGACCATGTACTCCTGCTCGCCCAGGCGGTAGACGATCAGGTCGTCGACGATCCCGCCGTCCTCCTGGCAGATCATGGTGTAGCGGGCGCGGCCGGGGCCGATCGTGGACATGTTGCCGACGAGGGCGTAGTCGAGGAGGTCGACGGCCTGCGGCCCGGTGACGGTGATCTCACCCATGTGCGACAGGTCGAAGAGGCCGGCCTTGGTGCGGACCGCGAGGTGCTCGTCGCGCTCGCTGCCGTACCGCAGCGGCATGTCCCAGCCCGCGAAGTCGGTCATCGTCGCGCCCAGCGAGCGGTGCAGTGCGTCGAGGGCGGTCTTACGGGGGGCGTTGCTCATGAGTGGTGCTCCAGGATCCCAGGCATGACAGACGAGGGCGATGGTCTTCCTCCCCATCTGTCATCGGAACCTGAGAGGTTCGCCGGCGCCACACGTAAAGGTGGTCGCGGCTTGCACCTTGGGTGGAGCGGCCGAGGGCCGCCCGCTTTTCAGATATGCCTCGCCCGCGCGGTACGGGGCCTGAGAGATTCAAGGGAGGAACTTGCTCCTTCGGCGCCCCCGGGGACGCGTAGGCGTCCGGGGAGCTCTCCCGCGCGGATTCAAGCGGCCGGTATGCAGTTGGTCGTGCTCTTGGCGCGCACATCATTGCATGCCGACCGTACGGGGAAACCACTTGTACGGCATTACCGTCTCTTTACACTTGACGGGCAAGGGTGGCGTGACCGGAACGGGGAGGACGATCACGGTGCATAAGGCAGCGGCGGGTGCGTACGCGGCGGCAGGGGTCGGACAGCGTGCGATGCCCCGCCCGAGGTCGGTGACGGGGCGCGGTCCGGTCGTCAGGGATCTGCGCGGCAGAGGCGGCCGCACCCCGAGGCGCCTCGGCTTCGCGCGGGGTGACCTGATCGTGGTCTCGGGGCTCCCGGGCAGCGGCAAGTCCACGCTGATGCGCCGCGTGGTCGGCGCCGGCGGAGCCGTGCGCATCGACTCGCAGGACGCCCGTGACCGCTGGGCGGCCCGGCTGCCCCGGCTCCTCCCGTACGCCGTGTACCGCCCGCTCGTGCGGCTCGCGCACTTCGCCGGGCTGCGGCGGGCCCTGCGCTCGGGAGGCAGCGTCGTCCTGCACGACTGCGGCACGCAGGCCTGGGTGCGGCGCTGGCTGGCCAGGGAGGCCGGGCGGCGCGGCGCGGACCTGCATCTGATGCTGCTCGACGTCGACGCGGACACGGCGCTCGCCGGCCAGCGGGACCGCGGCCGCGGGGTCTCGCGCTACGCGTTCGCCCGGCACCGCCGCGCGGTCGCGGGTCTCGTGGAGTCGGCCGAGCGCGGTGACCTGCCGTGGGGCTGCGCGTCCGCGGTGCTGCTGGACCGGGACGCGACGGATGTGCTGAACGGGATCGCGTTCGAGGGCGGCTGACCCCCGGCGACCCCCTGTGGCCGTGTGGATGCGGAGGGTGTCATGTCGGTCGCACGCGCTAGGGTTCGGCCGCAGACAGAGCGGTTCCAGAGCGGGTGGTAGGCACATGGACATTCCGGCGCAGGCTCATGCACATCCGTACGGCGGGTGGCCGGCCAACGAGCTGGAGGAGGTGCTCGCCGCCTCCCTCGGGGTCGACTCGGCGGGCGGCCGGATCGTCGAGGTCCTCGGACGCAGTCAGGTGTGGATACCGCTGCCCCAGGGCGGCGGGCCCGGCAGCCCGAACCTCGACCTGCCGACGCTGGAGATCGAGGGCCAGGCCTATGTGCCCGTCTTCAGCTCCGAGGAGCAGTTCCTCGCGGTCGTCGGCGACCGGATGGGCTGCACGGTCGCGCCGGCCGTCGAGTTCGCGCGCGGGCTGCCCCCGCAGGTCGGCATCGCGGTGAACCCGGACGGCGCCGTGGGCGTCCCGCTGCCCCCGCCCGCCGTCGCCGAGCTGTGCAGGTCCGGTCGCACGCCGCTGGACGGGCCCGCCTCGGGCGGCCGGGTCAGCCTCTACGAGCCCGACTGGCAGAACGACCCGGTCGACTTCCTGGCCGCCGTGCGCGAGGAGTTCGAGGCGTCCGGCGTCGTGCTCACCGCCCGCCGCTGCCTCGCCAGCGTCGAGGGCGGCGACCCCGTCCTCTTCGTCGGCGTCGAGGTGTCGCAGTGGGAGGGTCCCGCGCGCAACCTGCCCATGGACGCCCTGGGCCGCGCTCTGGGCCGGGTGCCGGCGCCCTGGCCGGTGAACCTCGTCCTGCTCGACATCACCCAGGACCCGGTCGGTGACTGGATGCGAGCCACGCTGCGGCCGTTCTACACGCAGGGTCACTGAAAGCCCGGCGCCGGTCCCCGTTCGGGAGAACTCGGGAAAGCGGCCGACCGCGCGTACGTCAAGTCGGTGTCAGGATCGCCGCTTAAGCTGGTTTCATGACCTGTCTGGGCGGTCCCGCCGCGGGGAGCGGGTCGAAATCGTCGAGTACGTCACGAAGGGGCGGTTACGGGTGAGTGCGTCGGGCACGGCCGCGGCCGGTCAGGTCGAGCACATGCTGCGCCAGGTGACGCCGGGGCGTTACGACGCCTACGAGGCGCTGCTCAACGCGCTCGCGGATCCCGGCGCCGGCCAGGTGTGGATGCTGCTCTGGCACGGCCAGGCCGGATCCCCTGACGCGCAGTACGGGAACATGGACGTCGACGGCACCTCGTACGCCCCCTGCGTCACCTCCGCCCAGGAGTTGTCGGCCTCCGGCTGGAGCCGCGCGTACGAGGTCGTCAGTGGGGTCGACGCGGCCCGCACGCTCTACCCCGACCACTACGGCCTCTGGCTCAACCCGCACGCGCCCGGCGGCGGCGTCGGCATCCCGTGGCTCGACCTGCGCCGGATCGCGGGCGGTCTCGACCGCCAGCCCGCCGGGCCCCTGCGGCTGAGCGACCCCGCCATCGAAATCCCCCAGTTCTACGCCCTGCTGACGCAGAACGCGCACCGGACCACCGCGATCCGCTCGCTGCGCCGCGCCTGGGTCCAGCCGACGCTCGGCGCGCCCTATCTGGCGATCGGCCTCGATGTGTACGACACGTCGCCGGTGTCCGTGGACGCGGTGCGCGCGATGATGCAGCAGTCGATCGTCGCCGTGCCCGACGGACTGCCCGTCTCCACGGTCGCGATGTCCGACGAGCACGACCCCGTCGCCATGTGGCTGCGCGCCAACGCCCGCCCGTTCTACGACCGCGAGGCCCACGCCGCCCCGTCCGCGCCCGCCCCCGTCGCGGGGTACGGGTACCCGCCGCCGCACGGGACGTACTGAAACCGTTCGCCGCGGGGCTCTGTTCCAACTGCCGCCGGAAACTGCCGGATTGACCTGACCCGACGGCGCCGGCGGGACAAACACCCATTCCGCCCTGTTTTCCGCGGAGTTGGTGCCCCACCGGGGCATTCTCGCCACATCGGTCACCGTTTAGCATTCCGGACCCGGCGAAGCGCTCTCGGACCGGAGCGAATTGTCCGCTCAGCCGGTTCCCGCGTCCGCATACTGCACTCCTGTCGCCTCATCACGGTTGCGCAACCTTTCACTGTGAGGGCTGGCGGCTGGTCACAGGCGCATTGAAGACTCCCTGCAGACACGGGGTTTCGACTCTGTGTACGAGCTGAACGGTCAACTACGAGGCCATGCCCCCGGACTGTCCAGCGTGTGAAACAGGATCAAGCCGCTACCGCGGCGGGCGTGGGCCGGCCACCGTCGGCCGAGAGGGGTCAACCACACCGTGACCGCACCGATCGAGACCACTGGGGCCCAGGCCGAGGTGCAGCCCGAGGCTGTGCTCGCCGGCACCAAGGGGCAGCAGATCGAGGGGCGCTCCCTCGGGCGCATCGCCTGGAACCGTTTCAAGAGGGACAAGGTCGCCGTCGCCGGCGGCGTCATCGTCATCCTCCTGATTCTCGTGGCCGCCCTGTCGCGCCCGCTCCAGTCCCTGCTCGGCCTTGACCCGAACACCTTCCACCAGGACCTCATCGACCCCACCACGTCGCTTCCCAAGGGCGGGCTGGGTGGCATGAGCGGTGACCATCCCCTCGGCGTGGAACCGAAGTTCGGCCGTGACATCCTCGCCCGCATCCTCGAGGGATCATGGGTCTCGCTCGTCGTCGCCTTCGGCGCCACCGTTCTGTCGAACGTGATCGGCGCGATCCTCGGCGTCGTCGCCGGGTACTACGGCGGCCGGGTCGACTCCGTCATCAGCCGCATGATGGACACGTTCCTGGCGTTCCCCCTCCTGCTGTTCGCGATCTCGATCTCCGCGACGCTGCAGGGTGGCGCGTTCGGACTGAACGGCCTGCCGCTGCACATCTGCGTACTGATCTTCGTGATCGGGTTCTTCAACTGGCCCTACCTCGGACGCATCGTGCGCGGTCAGACCCTGGCGCTGCGCGAGCGGGAATTCGTGGACGCCTCCCGCGGGATGGGTGCCCGTGGCCCGTACATCCTGTTCCGGGAACTGATGCCCAACCTGGTCGGCCCGATCATCGTCTACTCGACGCTGCTGATCCCGACGAACATCATCTTCGAGGCGTCGCTGAGCTTCCTGGGCGTGGGCATCCAGCCGCCGCAGGCCTCCTGGGGCGGCATGCTCAACCAGGCCGTCGACTACTTCCAGGTCGATCCGCAATACATGATCGTCCCGGGCCTCGCCATCTTCGTCACCGTGCTCGCGTTCAACCTGCTCGGTGACGGTCTCCGCGACGCCCTCGACCCGCGCAGCCGCTGACCCGGGCCGCATCGAGTGCTCCACAAGTTTCCGACAATGGAGGGGATTCCGACCATCATGCGAAGGTCATCAATCGCCGCGGTCGCGGCCATCGGCAGCGTGAGCCTGTTGCTCGCCGGCTGCAGCAAGGCCGACGACGGCTCCGACGACAGCAACAAGTCGGCCGGTGCGAACGCCGCCACGAAGGACGTCGTCAACGCCTCGACGAAGAAGGGCGGCACGGTCACCTACGCGATGTCGGACGTCCCCGACTCGTTCGACCCGGGCAACACGTACTACGCGTACATGTACAACTTCAGCCGGCTGTACGCCCGCCCGCTGATGACGTTCAAGCCCGACGCGGGGGAGAAGGGCAACACGCTCGTCCCCGACCTCGCCTCGGCACCGGGCAAGCAGTCCGACGGCGGCAAGACCTGGACGTACACGATCCGCAAGGGTCTCGAGTACCAGGACGGCACGCCGATCACGTCCAAGGACGTCAAGTACGCCGTCGAGCGCTCGAACTTCGCGCGTGACGTGCTCTCGCTCGGCCCGAACTACTTCCAGCAGTTCCTCAAGGGCGGCGACAAGTACAAGGGCCCGTACAAGGACAAGAGCGACGAGGGCCTGAAGTCCATCGAGACGCCGGACGACACCACGATCGTCTTCCATCTCAACCAGGCCTTCCAGGAGTTCGACTACCTGGTCGCCACCCCGCAGACCGCGCCGGTGCCGAAGGCCAAGGACGACGGCATCGACTACGTCAAGCACATCGTGTCCTCGGGCTCGTACCAGTTCCAGAGCTACCAGGAGGGCAAGCAGGCCGTCCTGGTCCGCAACAAGAACTTCGACCCGAAGACCGACCCGCTGCGCAAGCAGTACCCGAACAAGATCGTCGTCAACCTGAAGGTCAACCAGCAGACGATCGACAAGGACCTGCAGTCCGGCGACACCCTGATCGACATGCAGGGCAAGGGCGTCGACACGCAGACCCAGGCGCAGCTGGTCAACGACAAGTCGAAGATGGCGAACACGGACAACGCCTACGGCGGCCGTCTCGTCTACGCGGCGATCAACACCAAGCTGAAGCCGTTCACGAACGTCGAGTGCCGCAAGGCCGTCCAGTACGCGATCGACAAGGTCTCGGTGCAGACCGCTGAGGGCGGCCCGATCCGCGGTGACATCGCCACCACGGTGCTGCCCCCGGACATCACGGGCTACGCCAAGGAAGACGTCTACGCCACCAGCGGCAACAAGGGTGACGTGACCAAGGCCAAGGACGCCCTGAAGGCCTGCGGCAAGAAGACGATCAACACCACGATCACGGCGCGCAGCGACCGTGACGAAGAGGTCTCCGGCGCCCAGGCGCTCATCGAGTCCCTGAAGAAGGTCGGCATCAACGCCAGCCTGAAGCAGTTCCCGTCGGGCAAGTACTTCACCGACTACGCCGGTGTCCCGAAGTTCAACCAGAAGAACAACGTCGGCATCATGATGATGCAGTGGGGCGCCGACTGGCCGTCCGGCTACGGCTTCCTGCAGCAGATCCTGAACAGCAAGGCGATCGGCCAGTCCGGCAACACCGCCCTGTCGGAGCTCGACGACAAGAAGGTCGACTCGATGCTCGCCGAGGCAATCGGGGCGCCCGACGAGGCCAAGCGCAACGAGCTGTACGGGCAGATCGACAAGCGGGCCATGGAGGACGCGGCGCTCGTTCCGCTGACCTACTTCAAGGTCCTGCTGTACCGCTCGCCGTACGCCACCAACCTGGTGTCCACGGCCGCCTTCAGCGGGCAGTACGACTACCTCAACATCGGCACCACGAAGAAGTAGCAGCCCCGGAAGGCAGGTGAAGGCATTGGTGCCCGCGGGCCGCACGGTCCGCGGGCACCAGCGCCGGTCCCCGTGATCTCGTACATCATCCGCCGGCTGATCGCGGCAGTGATCCTGTTGCTGGTCGTCACCGCGGTCACCTTTGGCATCTTTTTCCTGCTGCCGAGAATTGCCGGCCAGACCGCCGAACAGCTCGCGCAGCAGTACATCGGCAAGAGTCCCTCGGCCGCGGACATCGCGGCGGTCAAGCACAACCTCGGCCTGGACCAGCCCGTCTACACCCAGTACTGGCACTTCATCAAGGGGATCTTCGCGGGGTCCACCTACGACCTCGGCCCCACCACGGTCCACTGCAACGCGCCGTGCTTCGGCTACTCCTTCAAGAACCACGTCGCGGTGTGGCCCGAGCTGACCGACAGGCTGCCCATCACCCTGTCGCTGGCCGCCGGTGCCGCCGTCATCTGGCTGGTGTCCGGTGTCACGGTCGGTGTGATCTCGGCGCTCAAGCCCGGATCGTTCTTCGACCGCGCGTTCATGGGTGTGGCCCTTGCCGGTGTCTCGCTGCCCATCTTCTTCACGGGCCAGCTGGCGCTACTCGTCTTCACCTATCAGATTCCGATCTTCGGCCGTACCTACGTACCGTTGACGGAAAATCCGGCGCAGTGGGCCAACACCCTCTTCCCGGCCTGGTGTTCACTCGCTCTGTTGTACTCCGCCATCTACGCCCGGCTGACCCGCGCGGGCATGCTGGAGACGATGAACGAGGACTTCATCCGCACCGCGCGCGCCAAGGGCCTGCGTGAGCGCACGGTGGTCGGCCGGCACGGCCTGCGCGCCGCACTCACCCCGATCGTCACCGTCTTCGGCATGGACGTCGGTCTGCTGCTCGGCGGCGCCGTCATCACCGAGAACGTGTTCTCCCTGCACGGCATCGGTGAGTACGCCGTCCAGGGCATCACCGACAACGACCTGCCCAAGGTCCTCGGCGTGACGCTGCTCGCCGCGTTCTTCGTCGTGTTCTGCAATCTCCTGGTGGACCTTCTCTACGCCGCCGCCGACCCGCGGGTGAGGCTCTCGTGACCGAACTGTCCAAAACCGGTGCCGCCGTGGGCGAGCCGGTGGCCGCGGGCCCGGCCAAGCCCTCGACCGCCTTCCTCGAAGTGCGCGACCTCAAGGTGCACTTCCCGACCGACGACGGTCTCGTCAAGTCCGTCGACGGGCTCAGCTTCAAGCTGGAGAAGGGCCAGACCCTCTCCATCGTGGGCGAGTCCGGCTCCGGCAAGTCCGTGACATCGCTGGCGATCATGGGCCTGCACCGGCTCGGCGCGCGCGGCAAGAACGTGCAGATGTCCGGCGAGATCTGGCTCGACGGCAAGGAGCTGATCGAGGCCGCCCCGGACGACGTGCGCCGGCTCCGCGGCCGCGAGATGGCGATGATCTTCCAGGATCCGCTGTCCGCGATGCACCCGTACTACACGGTCGGCAGCCAGATCGTGGAGGCGTACCGCGTCCACAACGACGTGACCAAGAAGGCCGCGCGCAAGCGGGCCGTCGAACTGCTCGACCGGGTGGGCATCCCCGAGCCGGCCAAGCGCGTCGACAGCTACCCGCACGAGTTCTCCGGCGGTATGCGCCAGCGCGCGATGATCGCGATGTCGCTGGCGAACAACCCGCAGCTGCTCATCGCGGACGAGCCGACCACCGCCCTCGACGTCACCGTCCAGGCGCAGATCCTCGACCTGATCAGGGATCTGCAGAAGGAGTTCGAGTCCGCGGTCGTCCTCATCACCCACGACCTGGGTGTCGTCGCCGAGATCGCCGACCAGGTCCTGGTCATGTACGGCGGTCGCTGCGTGGAGCGCGGTCCCGTCGACAAGATCTTCGCCGAGCCGCAGCACCCGTACACCTGGGGTCTGCTCGGATCGATGCCGCGCATCGACCGTGAGCAGACCGAGCGGCTCATCCCCGTCAAGGGCCAGCCGCCGTCCCTCATCAACGTCCCCTCGGGCTGCGCCTTCCACCCGCGCTGCCCGTACGCGGACCTGCCCAAGGGCGGCATCACCCGCACCCAGCGGCCCGAGCTGCACGAGGTCGGCAGCGACCACTTCTCCGCCTGCCACCTCTCGCCGGAGGACCGTACGCGGATCTGGACCGAAGAGATTGCGCCGAAGCTGTGAGTGAGCCCGTGAGCGAGACGAAGAAGGAAGACGCAGGGGACACCGCGACGGCCACGGTCCCCGCGCAGGCGGCGTCCCCCGAGGACCGGGAGGTGCTGCTCAAGGTCGAGGGCCTGGTGAAGCACTTCCCGATCAAGAAGGGGATCCTCCAGCGGCAGGTCGCCGCGGTGAAGGCCGTCGACGGGATCGACTTCGAGGTCCGCAAGGGCGAGACCCTGGGCGTCGTCGGCGAGTCCGGCTGCGGCAAGTCGACCATGGGCCGGGTCATCACGAAGCTGATCGAACCCACCGGCGGCAAGATCGAGTTCGAGGGCCAGGACATCACCCGCCTCGGCACGCGGGGCATGCGCCCGCTGCGCCGGGACATCCAGATGATCTTCCAGGACCCGTACGGCTCCCTGAACCCCCGGCACACCATCGGCTCGATCGTCTCGGCGCCGTTCCGGCTCCAGGGCGTGGAGCCCGAGGGCGGGGTGAAGAAGGAGGTCCAGCGCCTCCTGGAGCTGGTGGGCCTCAGCCCCGAGCACTTCAACCGCTACCCGCACGAGTTCTCCGGCGGCCAGCGCCAGCGCATCGGCATCGCCCGCGCGCTCGCGCTCAAGCCGAAGCTGGTCGTTGCGGACGAGCCGGTCTCCGCGCTCGACGTGTCGATCCAGGCGCAGGTCGTCAACCTCATGGACGACCTGCAGTCCGAGCTCGGCCTGACGTACGTGATCATCGCGCACGACCTCTCCGTCGTCCGCCATGTCTCGGACCGCATCGCGGTGATGTACCTCGGCAAGGTCGTCGAACTCGCCGACCGCACCTCGCTCTACGAGGCGCCGATGCACCCGTACACCAAGGCCCTGATGTCGGCCGTGCCGGTGCCGGACCCCAAGCGCCGGGGCGCCAAGAGCGAGCGGATCCTGCTCAAGGGAGACGTGCCCTCGCCGATCTCACCGCCGAGCGGCTGCCGCTTCCACACGCGGTGCTGGAAGGCGACGGAGATCTGCAGGACGACCGAACCGCCGCTGCTCCAGCTCGCCCCCGGCCGCCAAGTGGCCTGCCACCACCCGGAGAACGCCGAGGACCAGGCGCCGGGCGACACCAAGCTGCTCGCGGTCGCCAAGGAGGCGATCGAGGTGGTGACGCTGGCGCGGACGGACGCGGACGACGCTGCGGACGAGCCGGCCGCGGAGCCGGCCGAGGCCTCGGCGAAGGCGCCGGTCGAGACGCCTGCCAAGGAGTCGGCCGAGGCGCCGGTGAAGACGTCGGCCGAGGAGTCTGCCGAGGCTCCCGAGGCGGCTGCCGACGCCGGTGACGACAGTGACGTACAGCCGTCGGACGACGCGGGTGACGCGGACGGGACGGATGACGTACAGGAGTCGTCCGGCAGTTAGCGGGGATTTGACCGAGCAGGTCATGTACACGCCCTGACGGGAGAGTGCAGAGTCTGCGTGTCCGTTACATCGGAACACGCGCGAAGGGACGACTCATGGCACTCTCCCGTTCGGCACGTCTGGCGGCGGTCGCGACAGCGGCCGCCTCGTTCTGTCTGATCGCCGCCGCCCCGGCCCCCACCCCCGGCTCGGACGGCATCGGCGACCCGTACTTCCCGCAGCTCGGCAACGGCGGCTTCGACGCCACCCACTACGACCTGAACGTGGCGTACGACCCCGCGACCGACCGCCTCGACGGCGTCACCACCGTCACCGCGCGCGCCACCCAGAACCTGTCCTCCTTCGACCTGGACCTCCAGAAGCTGACCGTCACCTCCGTCGAAGTGAACGGCAGACGCGCCCAGTTCACGCGCTCCGGCGACGAGATACGCGTCACCCCGGGCGACGCGATCCGCGACCACCGCACGTTCTCCGTCACGGTCACCTACGGCGGCGTCCCCGAGGCGCTCAACGGCCCCATCGTCTTCGGCTCCGACTATGGCTGGATGAAGACCGACGACGGCGTCTTCGTCGCCTGCGAACCCAACGCCGCCTCCACCTGGTTCCCCTCCAGCGACCATCCCTCGGACAAGGCGACGTACGACATCCGCATCAAGGCGCCCAAGGGCCTGACCGGCGTCTCCAACGGCCGCCTCGTCGACACGTACGACGTCCGGGGCGGGCAGACCGTGCACCACTGGCGCGAGTCCCGGCCGATGGCTACCTACCTCGCGACCGCCTCCATAGGGAAGTTCGACGTCAGGACCGGTCGGACCCCCTCGGGCATCCCGATCTACGTAGCCATCGACCCGGTCCTGAAGAACAGCAACAACGTCGACGTGTACGGCGTCACCGCGGAGGTCACCGACTACTGGTCGAAGGTGTTCGGCCCGTACCCGTTCGAGGAGACCGGCGCGGTCGTCGACGACATGCCGCAGGCGGGCTTCTCCCTGGAGACGCAGTCCAAGCCGAGCTACTCCGCCGTCCGCTCCGAGGGCACGATCGTGCACGAGCTGGCCCACCAGTGGTTCGGCGACTCCGTCTCGGTGCGGCAGTGGAAGGACATCTGGCTCAACGAGGGCTTCGCCAGCTACGGGCCCTGGCTGTGGAACGAGCACAAGGGCCGCTCCAGCGCCCACGACTCCTTCCTCGCCGCCTACAACTCCGTCCCCGCCTCCTCGTCCTTCTGGCAGAGCGTCGTCGCCGACCCGCAGCGCGACACCATGTTCAACAGCGCCGTCTACAACCGTGGCGCGATGACACTCCAGGTCCTTCGCGAGCAGATCGGCGACAAGGACTTCTTCAAGCTGCTGCGTACCTGGACCGCCACGCACCGCTACGGCAACGCGCAGACCGCCGACTTCATCCGCCTCGCCGAGAAGGTCTCCGGGCAGGACCTCGACGGGCTCTTCCGGACATGGCTCTACACGAAGGGCAAGCCCGCCCTGTAGGTCCCGCGCCACACCTGGCTCGGGGGGCACCCGGCGGTGCGTAACAATGTCGGGTGCTTCTGGAACTCTTCACCCCCTCCGTCCAGCACTGGCTGGACCTCATCGGGATCTTCGTCTTCGCGATCTCCGGCGCTCTCCTCGCGGTCCGCAAGAACTTCGATGTCTTCGGCATCGCCGTCCTCGCCGAGGTCACCGCGCTGGGCGGGGGGCTGTTCCGTGACGTGATCATCGGTGCCGTCCCGCCGGCCGCGTTCACCGACCTCGGGTACTTCCTGACCCCGCTGGTCGCCGCCGGCCTCGTGTTCTTCCTGCACCCCGAGGTGGAGCGCACCCAGGTCGCGGTGAACATCTTCGACGCGGCGGGCCTCGGCCTGTTCTGCGTCACCGGCACGGTCAAGGCGTACGACTACGGGCTCGGGCTCACGGCCTCCGCGGCGCTCGGCCTCACGACTGCCGTGGGCGGCGGCGTGCTGCGTGACATCATCGCCAACGAGGTCCCGTCCCTGGTCCGCTGGGACCGTGACCTGTACGCGGTGCCGGCGATCGTCGGGTCGACGATCATCGTCCTGTGCATCCGCTTCGACGTGCTGTCCGCGTTCAGCAGCGGCGCCGCGGTCATCACGGCGTTCGTGCTGCGGCTCCTGGCGATGCGCTACCACTGGCGGGCGCCGCGGGCCTGGCACCGCAGGTCGTCGGCGGCCGAGGTGCCGGAGGAGACGCCCTGACCGGGGTCCCGGCGCTCGGCTCGCGATAAAAGCTACCGCTTAGTAGTTTCCTGTTGTACCGTACCTGCATGGCACAGGTATCGTCCGCCGCGCAGGCGGTCATCGGCGACAGTGAGTTCGACCGCGACACCGCGGTCACCCGGCGCGAGCCCGGCGTGTACGACATCGACCTCTCGGCCGGCTGGACGATCATCAGCGCCGTCAACGGCGGCTACCTGCTGGCCGTGCTCGGCCGCGCCCTCGGTGACGCGCTGCCGCACAGGGACCCGTTCACCATCTCCGCGCACTACCTGACCGCGTCCCGGCCAGGACCCGCCGTGATCAGGACCGACGTGGTCCGCACCGGCCGCACCCTCTCCACCGGCCAGGCCTCCCTCTTCCAGTACGACGACGAGGGCGCCGAGGTCGAGCGGATCCGCGTCCTCGCCTCCTACGGCGACCTCGACGCGCTCCCGGACGACGTCCGCACCACCGCGAAGCCCCCGCACCTCCCGCCGGTCGAGCAGTGCTTCGGCGCGCAGGACGGCCCCACGCCGATCAAGGGCAGCTCCGCCATCACCGAGCGGCTCGCCCTCAAGCTCGACCCGGCCACGCTCGGCTGGGCGGTCGGTGCGCCCTCCGGCAAGGGCGAGATGCGGGCCTGGTTCGGCCTCGCGGACGGGCGCGACGCGGACCCGCTCTCCCTGCTCCTCGCCGTGGACGCACTGCCCCCGACCGCGTTCGAGATGGGCCTGACCGGCTGGGTCCCGACCGTCGAACTGACCGTCCACGTGCGCTGCCGCCCCGCGCCCGGCCCCCTGCGCGTCTCCATCACCACCCGCAACCTCGCGGGCGGCTTCCTGGAGGAGGACGCCGAGGTCTGGGACAGCGAGGACCGTCTCGTGGCCCAGTCCCGTCAGCTCGCGCGGGCGAAGCTGAGCTGAACGGGGCTCGGTCGCACGGCGTGCGCAGGGTCGGGGTGTGACGTGAGCCCGGCGCCCTCGGGCGCCGCGCGCCGCGAGATCCTCTGACATGTGAAATCCGACCGGCTGCTCTCGATCCTGCTGCTGCTCCAGACCCGTGGGCGCGTCGCCGCCCCCGAACTCGCCGAGCGGCTCGAAGTGTCCGTGCGCACCATCTACCGCGACATCGAGGCGCTCTCCGCCAGCGGCGTCCCGGTGTACGCCGAGCGCGGCCGGCACGGAGGCATCGCCCTGCTGCCCGGCTATCGCACGGACGTCACCGGACTCACCGCCGACGAGTCGCGCGCCCTGTTCATCCTGGCCGCCCAGGGCGCCCACAGCGCGCTCGGTCTCGACTCCGCGTTCCGCTCAGCCCTGCGCAAGGTGATGGCCGCGCTGCCCGAACCGCATCGTCCCGCCGCCGAGCTGACCAGCCGCCGCATCCTCGTGGAGGCGTCACGCTGGCGGGGCGGGCCCATGCCCGCCGTGGACCTGGGCGTGCTCCAGGAGGCGGTGCTCGCCGAGCGGCGTCTGCGCCTGCGCTACCGGCACAGCGGCACCGACACGCCCCGCACCTACACCGTCGATCCGTACGGACTCGTCTCCAAGGCCGGGGTCTGGTACCTCGTCGCCGACCGGCGCGCCGAGCCCCAGCTCTTCCGGGCGGACCGGGTGCGCGAGGCGACCCTCACGGACGCGCCCGTACGGCGGCGCCCGGGGGTCCAACTAGTCGACGCCTGGGCCGTGTTGAAGCGTCAGGTCGAGGACAGGCCGGGCGCCGTCGAAGCCACCGCGCGCGTGCGGCGCACCCACCTCGACCTGTTCCTGCGGCTGTGCGGCAACGCGCTGACGGCGCCGCCCGACGACGACGGCCGCGGCGAGTGGATCACCGTGCGCCTCGGCTACGGGGAGGTGCGCGAGGCGCGCTCACTCCTGTCCTTCGCCGACAACGTCGAGGTCACCGGCCCGCCCGAGATCCGTGAGGAACTGGCCCGCTGCGCCGCCGCGATCACCGGCGTGTACGGCCCGCCCACAGGAACTCCGTGACGGCACCGGTCAGTTCGGCGGGTGCGTCCTCCTGCACGAGATGCCCCGCGCCCTCGATCAGCCGCAGCTCGGCGCCGGGGATCAGCTTCGCCAGCTCGTGCCCCCGCGCGACCGGGATCCACGTGTCGTCGGTGCCCCAGCAGATGAGCACGGGCAGGTCCAACTCCCCGTACCGGCCCTGGATCTCGTCGGTGAAACGCTGGTCGTTCTGCTCGATCTGACGGTAGAAGGCGGGCTGCCCCTCGGGAGTGCACCAGGGTGCGACCAGTCGGTCGAGTGTCGCCGGGTGCAGGCCGCGGTGGCTCGCCGACCTGATGTACTCGCGCACCAGCGCCTCGTGCAGGGCCGGCGGGAGCTGGGCGAACACCTCGGCGTGCGCGCCGAGATGGCGGTACGTGGGGGAGCCCCACGGGGCGAGCGCCACCGGGTCGACGAGCGCGAGCCGCTCGTAGCGCGCGCCGTGGAGCAGGCGGGCGCGCAGGGCGACGCAGCCGCCGAAGTCATGGGCGACGACGGCGGGTTCGGCGCCGGGCCGGTCCAGGCCCCAGTGGCCGAGGAGCTCGGTCAGGACACGGGCGTGGGCGGCCAGGGAGACGTCCTGCCCGTCGTGCTTGGCCGAGGCGCCGTACCCGGGCAGGTCCCACGCGTACACGCGGTGCCGGGCGGCGAGCGCGCGGGCCGGGCCGCGCCAGACGTACGACGAGAAGGGCGTGCCGTGGACAAGGACGACCGGCGGCGCGTCCGCGGGGCCGCGCGCGGCCCAGGCGACGTCACCGGACGAACTGGCGTAGGAGCGGTCGAGATTCCAGTCGGCGGTCATGCGTTTCAGGCTAGGGCTTGTCCCGGCCGGGGGTGTGGGGGCGCGGGCGTCCGCGGCAGGTCACCGGTGGGCCGGTGTCAGTCCAGCCAGTGTGCCCTGCCGAGGTTGACGAGGCGCAACTGCCGTGTGGCGAGGTCGATCGCCGCGTCCATGCGCTCCGGCGGGGTCTCCAGGAAGACGCACGCGGTCATCACCATGTGCTCGACGTAGTGCCAGGCGAGCATCCGCAGGTCGTCGCGGCTCCAGCCGGCGGACACGGGGTCCGCGGCCAGCCCCTCGGTCACCTCCTCGGTGAACCGCGTGAGCTGCCCGCCGATGGCATCCCGCACCCGCTGGACGCCGCCGTGCCGCTCACGCGCGATGAAGCGCACGTGGGAGGGGTGCGTGCGGACCAGACGGGCGATCAACTCGACCGTCCGGCCGAGGCGTTCCTCATTGCTCCCCGTCTGGGTCAGCATCGTGCTGATCGTCTCGTGCAGGCTGCCGAGCGCCTCCTCGACGAGCGCGACGCCGAGCTCGGCCGTCGAGTCGAAGTGCCGGTAGAACGCGGTCGGCGCGACCCCGACGGCCCGGGTGACCTCGCGCAGCCCCAGGCTCGACAGGCTCTGGTCCTCGAGCAGCTCCAACGCCGCGTCGAGCAGCGCCTGTCGGGTCTTCTGCTTCTGGGCCTGCCGGACGCCGAGGGTGTGACTCATGCCATGCAGTTAACACTTGTTCTCTGTAATTCGGAAGCCGTGCGCGCGCTAGACTCGGGAGTCAGTGAACGGTTGTAATCCCAACCGTCACGGACCCGACCATGAGAGGCACTCATGCTGTTCCTCGTAGCCGCCCTGCTTCTGCTCGGCGTCGCGCTGGGCTCCGTGGCCCACGCGCCTCTTCCCGTCACCCTCGTCGCCGCCGCCGTCATCGGCATCTGGCTGGTCGTCTTCGCCGTGCGCGAGCGGACCGCCCGGCGACGCCACCAGCACTGAGTCATCAGCCCGATCACGTCTGATCGCGTCTGATCACGTCTGATCACGTCTGATCCAAGAGGGGGTACCACCATGCACATCACCGCTGACACCAGCACCGGCACCAGCACCCACACCGACGCCGTGGCCGGGACGGCCGCTGCGGAGCAGGCCCGCGCCGGTGCGCGCGACGCCGACGGAATGGCCGTCGCCTCGTTCGTCCTCGGGCTGCTCGGACTGCTCGTCCTCAACCTCTTCCTCGGCCCTGTCGCCATCGTGCTCGCCGGCCTCGCCCTGTGGCGCGGCACCGCCCGCCGTGGCCGTGCGCTGCTCGGACTCGGGCTCGGCGTGGCCGACCTGGCGGTCCTCGCGGCGTTCGTCGCCGCAGACCACACGCTGTCCTGGAGCCTCACGGGCTGACCCCTGTCACGCTCCGCGTGGGACGGGACCCCACGCGGCGCGGAGCACCGGGACCGGGGCTCGTAGAATCGAGCCCACCATGGCTTACCTCGACCACGCCGCGACCACTCCGATGCTCCCGGAGGCCGTCGAGGTGATGACCGCCCAGCTCGCCGTCACCGGCAACGCGTCCTCGCTGCACGCAGCGGGCCGGCGCGCCCGACGCACCGTCGAGGAGTCCCGCGAGACCCTCGCCGAATCCCTCGGCGCCCGCCCCAGTGAGGTCGTCCTCACCTCGGGTGGCACCGAGGCAGACAACCTCGCGGTGAAGGGCCTGTACTGGTCCCGCCGCGACGCGGACCCCGCCCGCACCCGCGTCCTCTCCAGCCCCGTCGAACACCACGCCGTCCTCGACGCCGTGCACTGGCTCGGTGAACACGAGGGCGCCACCGTCGAGTACCTGCCCGTCGACACGTACGGGCGTGTGCACCCGGACGCCCTGCGCGAGGCGATCTCCCGCAACCCCGACGACGTGGCCCTGGCCACCGTCATGTGGGCGAACAACGAGATCGGCACGGTCCAGCCCGTCCGTGAACTCGCCGACGTGGCCGCAGAGTTCGGCGTCCCGCTGCATGCCGACGCCGTCCAGGCCTACGGTCAGCTCCCCGTCGACTTCGCCGCGTCCGGCCTCGCCGCGATGACTGTCTCCGGCCACAAGATCGGTGGCCCGTACGGCATCGGGGCACTCCTCCTGGGCCGCGAGTACACCCCTGTACCCGTGCTCCACGGCGGCGGTCAGGAGCGGCATGTGCGCTCCGGGACGCTCGACGTGCCGGCCGTCGCCGCCTTCGCCGTCGCCGGGCGGCTCGCCGCCGAACAGCGCGAGTGGTTCGCCCGTGAGATCGGCGGCCTGCGTGACGATCTGGTCGACGCCGTGCGCGCGGCCGTCCCCGGGGTGATCCTCGGCGGCGACCCGGCCCCCGGCGGCCGGCTGCCCGCCAACGCCCACTTCACCTTCCCCGGCTGCGAGGGCGACTCCCTGCTGCTGCTCCTGGACGCGCAGGGCATCGAGTGCTCAACCGGCTCCGCGTGCACGGCCGGTGTGGCGCAGCCCAGCCATGTACTGCTGGCCACCGGCACCGACCCGGACCTCGCCCGCGGCACCCTGCGCTTCTCCCTCGGCCACACGTCGACCGAGGCGGACGTCGCAGCGGTGGCGGACGCGATCGGCCCGGCGGTGGAGCGGGCCAGGACGGCCGGGCTGAGCTGACGGCCGGCCGAGGTGAGCTGACCGCGCCGAGCTGACGGCCGGGCCGGGCTGACGCCGGGCTGGGCCAGGGTGTGTCCGGCCCGCGACCGGCGGCCTACGCCTTGGCCGTGCGCCCTTCCTCATGGGCGCGCTTCACCAGCCGCATGTACCGGTCCCAGTCCCAGTGCGGACCCGGATCGGTGTGGTCCGTGCCCGGCACCTCGACGTGCCCGATGATGTGCTTGCGGTCGACGGGTATCCCGTAGCGCCTGCATATCCCGGCGGTGAGCCGCGCGGAGGACGCGTACATGGCGTCCGTGAAGTCGGCCGGGCGGTCCACGAACCCCTCGTGCTCGATCCCCACACTGCGCTCGTTGAAGTCCTTGTTCCCCGCGTGGAACGCCACGTCCAGCTCGCGGATCATCTGCGCGATGTGCCCGTCCTTGCGCACCACGTAGTGCGCGGCCGCCCCGTGCCACGGGTCCTTGAAGACCTTCAGCGTGCCCTGGTAGCTGCCCTGTGTGACATGGATGATCACGCGGTCGATCGTGTAGTCCGCCGGGCGGTCCGCCCGGCGCCAGTTCGCCGCCGCCGCTGCCACCCACTCCGCGCCCCTGAAGTCGACCTCGCCGGCCTTGCGCGGCTTGTCGACGCCGGGCATCTGCCACCACATGTGCGCCAGGTCGCTGCGGGCGAGCAGGCCCACACCGACGGCCGTCGCCGCGCCGCCGATCAGCAGCGTCCGCCGGCTGACCCCCCGGTCACCGTCGCGCTGCGCGCGGCCCCCGGACTTCCGCCGGGACTTTCCCTGTGCTCCCACGACCCGCCCCCGTTCACGTCGTACGAGATCCACAACGGATACTCGCGGGATTCGGTTCCCGCGGCCCCGTACCCTGTTAGAGCTATGACTTCGCAGACCCCGCAGAGCACCCGCCCCCTTCGCGTCCTCGCCGCCATGTCGGGCGGCGTGGACTCCGCCGTCGCCGCCGCCCGCGCGGCGGAAGCGGGCCACGACGTGACGGGCGTCCACCTTGCCCTCTCCGCGAACCCGCAGTCGTTCCGCACCGGAGCCCGCGGCTGTTGCACCATCGAGGACTCCCGCGACGCCCGCAGGGCCGCCGACGTGATCGGCATCCCCTTCTACGTCTGGGACCTCGCCGAGCGGTTCCGCGAGGACGTCGTCGACGACTTCGTCGCCGAGTACGAGGCCGGGCGCACCCCGAACCCCTGCCTGCGCTGCAACGAGAAGATCAAGTTCGCCGCGCTCCTCGACAAGGCGCTCGCCCTCGGCTTCGACGCCGTCGCCACCGGCCACTACGCGAAGGTGGTCGAGCACCCGGACGGCACCCGCGAACTGCACCGTGCCTCCGACATGGCCAAGGACCAGTCGTACGTCCTCGGGGTGCTCGACGACCGCCAGCTCGCGCACGCCCTGTTCCCCCTCGGCGACACGGTCACGACGAAGGACGAGATCCGCGCGGAGGCCGAGCGGCGTGGCCTCGCCGTCGCGAAGAAGCCCGACTCGCACGACATCTGTTTCATCGCGGACGGCGACACCCAGGGCTTCCTGGCGTCGCGCCTGGGCAAGGCCGAGGGCGACATCGTCGACGAGACGGGCAGCAAGGTCGGCACGCACGAGGGCGCGTACGGCTTCACGATCGGCCAGCGCAAGGGGCTGCGCATCGGCACCCCGGCCCCCGACGGCAAGCCGCGCTACGTCCTCGACATCTCGCCGGTGAACAACACGGTGACGGTCGGCCCCGTCGACTCCCTCGACGTCACGGCCCTCACGGCCATCAAGCCCCGCTGGTGCGGCACGGCCCCCTCGGGACCGGGCACGTACACCGCGCAGCTGCGCGCCCACGGCGACGAGACGCCCGTGACGGCGGAGCTGGTCGACGGCACCCTGACCGTCACCTTCGACGAGCCCGCTCGCGGCGTCGCTCCCGGCCAGGCCATCGTGCTCTACGACGGCACCCGCGTGGTCGGCTCGGCGACGATCGCGACGACCACGCGCGCGAAGGCCGTCGCCTAGTCCGCCCAGTCCCGTCCGTCGCTCACGGGACGGGCGGGCCTACGCCGAGAAGAATTCGGTGAGCAGCGGGCCGAGCGCGTCCGGATCCACCGCGTGGGTCTGGCCTTCCAGCGTGCGGTACGTCCCGTCGGGCACCGCCTCCGCCACCGTGCGCGCCGCCTCGCGCATCCATGCGGGGCTCGCCCCGCCCGCGACGGCGAGCAGGGGCACGGTGATCGAGGCCAGCCGCTCCCGCGGCACCAGACCGTCCCCCATCGCGGCGTCGTCGTAGGCGAGGGTCGGCGCGACCGCCTCCATGTCCGGCCACCAGGGTGACCGCCGGGCGCCCGCGATCATCTCGGCGGGCGTGCCGGTGAGCGACATGAACAGCTCCACCGCGTCCCCGTTGCGGCCGTCGGCCAGGAGCGCGGACAGCCGCCGTGTGTACTCCGCGCGCTCCTTGCCGCCCCCTTCGTCGAGCGCGAACGGGGGTTCGTACACGGCGACTCGGGTCACCGCAAGCCCGCTCGCCGCGGCCTCCAGGGCCAGCGCCGCGCCCGAGGACATGCCGTACAGCGCGGCGCTGCCGCCCACCGCGTCGATGAGCGCCGCGATGTCCTCCACCTCGCGGGCGACCGCGTACGGGGCCGTGTCACCGCTCGCGCCACGGCCCCTGCGGTCGTACGGGACGGCGTCGAGTCCGCCGCTCAGCCGGGCGGCCAGCGGCTCCATCGACGAGCCCGCCGAAAGGGCGCCGCTCACCAGGATGACCGCCGGACCGGCGCCGGTGCGCTCGTACGCGATGGCCGTGCCGTCCGGGGAGTTCGTCTTCTTGTCCATGAACGTGAAGACTCCCCCGCCCGGTGGAACTCATCACGCGGTCAGGCGGTTTCCACCTCGTAGAAGCACAGGTGGTCCTTGATCTCGGCCACGTCCGGCTTCGGGTCCGGGTACGACCACACCAGGTCCGGGGCGTCCGGCAGGGACCAGTAGGACGCCGTTCCCTTGAAGGGGCAGTACGTCTGTGTGTCGGACGGGGTCAGCAGATCGACGCGGACGTCCGCCGGCGGGATGTAGTAGCGCACGGGACAGCCCGTCTCGCGCAGCAGCAGCGGACGCGTGCTCTGCGCGAGCACCACCCCGCCGTGGACGACGCGTACGGAACCGGTGCCCTGCTCGATCGTGATCGTGTGTCCATCAGCCATACCAGGCACAGCACCGGAAAGGGCGCCGTTCTTCCCCCGTACCGTAGGACGCATGAACATCTGCGTCTTTCTCTCCGCCGCCGACCTCTCCGACCGCTACACCCGCCCCGCCCGTGAGTTCGCCGAACTGCTCGGCAAGGGCGGGCACACGCTCGTCTGGGGAGGTTCGGAGAGCGGGCTCATGAAGGTCGTCGCGGACGGCGCGCAGGAGGCCGGAGGGCGCCTGGTGGGCGTCTCCGTGGACTTCCTGGCCGCCAAGGCGCGGACGAACGCCGACGAGATGTTCATCGCCCGTGACCTCGCCGAGCGCAAGGCGCTGCTCCTGGAGAAGGCCGACGCCGTCGTCATCATGGTGGGCGGCACGGGCACGCTCGACGAGGCCACCGAGATCCTCGAGCTGAAGAAGCACGGCAAGCACTCCAAGCCGGTCGTCCTGCTGAACACGGCGGGCTTCTACGACGGCCTCAAGGAGCAGTTCCGCCGCATGGACGACGAGGGGTTCCTGCCGCTGCCGCTCACCGAACTGGTCTTCTTCGCCGAGGAGCCCGTCGGCGCGCTGGCCTACCTGGAGGAATCAGTCGGCACGCTCTAATGCGAGCATGGCCCGTATGGCAACACATGTGATCACCGGGGCCGGATCAGGTATCGGCGCGGCCGTGGCGCGCCGTCTGCACGCACGCGGGGACGAACTCGTCCTCCACGCGCGCGACGCGGCCCGCGCGAAGGAACTCGCGGCCCAGTTCCCCGGCGCGGGCACGCTCGTCGGCGACCTCGCCGACCCGGACAAGCTCTCCTGGGCGTTCTCGCACCAGTCACTGCCCGACCGGGTGGACTCGCTGCTGCACATCGCGGGTGTCGTCGACCTCGGCCCGGTCGGCGAGCTCACTCCCAAGTCGTGGCGCCACCAGTTGAACGTGAACCTGGTTTCCCCCGCCGAGCTGACCCGCCATTTCCTGCCCCAGCTCCGCGTCGCCCACGGCCACGTGATCTTCGTCAACTCCGGTGCGGGCCTCAGCGCGCATGCCGACTGGTCCGCGTACGCCGCCTCCAAGCACGGCCTGAAGGCGCTCGCCGACTCCCTGCGCCAGGAGGAGCACGGCAACGGCGTGCGGGTCACATCGGTCTACCCGGGCCGCACGGCCAGCGCCATGCAGGTCAAGGTGCACCAGCAGGAGGGCAAGCCGTACGACGCCGCCCGCTGGATCGACCCCGAGTCGGTCGCCACGACGATCGTCATGGCCCTCGACCTGCCGCGCGACGCCGAGGTCAACGACCTCACGGTGCGCCCCGGCCGCTGACGGACCCGTCTCGGTCCACCTGCGCTTGAGCCGGCCCCGGCCCCGTTACGTACGCTTCGCGGGTGAGCGAAAACAGCAAGTTCAGGCCGGGGCCGGCCACCGGTGTCGGATCGATGCCCGGTGGCGACGCGCGCGAGGCGGCCAAGACGGTCACCGGCAGTGTCGAGGAGTTTCCGTATCTGGCGGAGCTGCCCGCACGCGGACCCGGCGCCGACATGATCGGCCGGACCACCGGACTGCTCGTCGAGCTCTACGCGCGCGTGGAGCCCAGCGGCTGGCGCCTCGGGGACCGGCCGGGCCGCGACACCCGGCGCGCCCGGTCCTGGATGGGCGAGGACCTGGACGCCCTCGAGGAGTTCACGCAGGGCTACCAGGGGCCGTTGAAGGTGCAGGCGGTCGGCCCCTGGACGCTCGCCGCCGCCCTGGAACTGCGCAACGGCGAGGTCGCCCTCTCCGACGAAGGCGCCTGCCGCGACCTCGCCGGCTCGCTCTCCGAGGGCCTGCGCCTCCACCTCGACGACGTGCGCCGCCGCGTCCCCGGCGCCGAGATCGTGCTCCAGCTCGACGAGCCGTCCCTCATCGCTGTACTGCGCGGCCAGATCAAGAGCGCCAGCGGATACCGCACCCACCGCGCCGTCGACCGCCAGCTCGTGGAGAGCACGCTCCGCGAGGTCGTCTCGGTCCACGACGGGCCCGTCGTCGTGCACTCCTGCGCCCCCGACGTCCCGTTCGCCCTGCTGCGCCGCGCGGGCGCCGACGCCATCTCCTTCGACTTCTCGCTGCTCACCGAACGTGACGACGACGCGATCGGTGAGGCCGTCGAGGCAGGCACGCGGCTCTTCGCAGGTGTCGTGCCGGGCACGGACGGCCCGTTGTCAGACCCTGCCGGTAGCGTCATGGGAGTCAGGACGCTGTGGCGCAGGCTGGGGCTGAACCCCGGCTCCCTCGCGGAGTCGGTCACGGTCACTCCGTCGTGCGGTCTCGCGGGGGCCTCTCCCGCGTACGCGCGCGCCGCGCTCGCCCACTGCGTCCGGGCGGCGAGATCACTCGCGGACAACCCAGAGTGACGGGTCCAGGTCCGCACAGGGACAAACGGGAGGACGAGACGGTGGCCGGCGAACAGCAGCACGCACAGCCCGCAGAGGTGCCCACGACGGCACGGGAGCAGCACGCGCAGCTCGCCGAGCAGGTCGAGGAGCACCGCTTCAGGTACTACGTGAAGGACCAGCCGGTCGTCAGCGACGGCGAGTTCGACCAGCTCCTGCGCTCCCTGGAGGCGCTGGAGGAGCAGTACCCCGAGCTGCGCACGCCCGACTCGCCGACGCAGAAGGTCGCGGGTTCGTACGCGGCCGTGTCCACGTCGTTCGCCGCCGTCGAGCACCGCGAGCGCATGCTCTCCCTCGACAACGCCTTCGACGACGCCGAGTTGGCCGCCTGGGCCGACCGCATCGCCCGGGACGTCGGCACGCCCGACTACCACTTCCTGTGCGAACTCAAGATCGACGGCCTCGCGGTCAACCTCACGTACGAGGACGGCAGGCTCACCCGCGCCGCCACCCGCGGAGACGGCCGCACCGGCGAGGACATCACTCCCAACGTGCGCACGATCGCGGAGATCCCCCACCGCCTCAAGGGCGACCGTGTCCCGGCACTCGTCGAGATCCGCGGCGAAGTCTTCTTCCCCATGGCGAGCTTCGAGGAACTCAACGCGCGCCTGGTGGAGGCCGGCGACAAGCCCTTCGCCAACCCGCGCAACGCGGCGGCGGGTTCACTGCGCCAGAAGGACCCCCGCGTCACCGCGACCCGCCCGCTCCACATGGTCGTGCACGGCATCGGCGCCCGCGAGGGCTTCGACATCGACCGCCTCTCCCAGGCCTACGAGCTGCTGCACGAATGGGGCCTGCCCACCGCCCGGCACAACAGGGTGGTCGACAGCATCGAGGACGTACGGGAGTTCATCGCCCACTTCGGGGAGAACCGCCACTCCATCGTCGAGCACGAGATCGACGGCGCCGTCGTCAAGCTCGACGAGATTCCCCTCCAGGGCCGCCTCGGCTCCACGTCGCGCGCCCCGCGCTGGGCCATCGCCTGGAAGTACCCGCCGGAGGAGGTCAACACCAAGCTGGTCAACATCCGCGTCGGCGTCGGCCGCACCGGCCGCGTCACGCCGTACGCACAGGTCGAGCCCGTGACCGTGGCCGGCTCCGAGGTCGAGTTCGCGACCCTGCACAACCAGGACGTCGTCAAGAAGAAGGGCGTCCTCATCGGGGACACCGTCGTCCTGCGCAAGGCGGGCGACGTCATCCCGGAGATCCTCGGCCCGGTCGCCGACCTGCGCGACGGCAGCGAGCGGGAGTTCGTGATGCCCGCCGAGTGTCCCGAGTGCGGCACGCCGCTGCGGCCCATGAAGGAGGGCGACATCGACCTCCGCTGCCCGAACGCCCGGTCCTGCCCGGCCCAGTTGCGCGAGCGCCTCTTCTACCTCGCGGGCCGCAAGTCCCTCGACATCGAGAACTTCGGCTACGTGGCGGCCGCCGCCCTCACCAAGCCCCTGGAGCCGGCCGAGCCGGTGCTCGCCGACGAGGGCGATCTGTTCGACCTCACCATCGAGCAGCTGCTGCCGATCCGGGCGTACGTCCTCGACCAGGACAGCGGCCTGCCCAAGCGGGACCCGAAGACCGGCGAGGAGAAGATCGCCACGGTCTTCGCCAACCAGCAGGGCGAGCCCCGCAAGAACGCCCTGTCCATGCTGGAGAACATCGCGGCGGCCAAGGAGCGGCCGCTCGCGCGCGTCATCACCGGCCTGTCCGTGCGCCATGTGGGGCCCGTCGCCGCGGAGGCGCTGGCCCGCGAGTTCCGCTCCATGGACCGCATCGAGCAGGCCACCGAGGAGGAGCTCGCCGCCACCGACGGCGTCGGGCCGATCATCGCGGCCTCGCTCAAGCAGTGGTTCGCTGAGGACTGGCACCGCGAGATCCTGCGCAAGTGGCGGGCCGCCGGGGTGCGGATGGAGGAGGAGGGCGCCGGCGAGGACCAGGGACCGCGTCCCCTCGAAGGCCTCACGGTCGTCGTCACCGGCACTCTTGAGCACAACACCCGAGATGGCGCGAAAGAGGCCCTGCAGAGCAGAGGGGCCAAGGTGACGGGCTCCGTTTCCAAGAAGACCTCCTTCGTCGTAGTGGGGGACAACCCGGGATCCAAGTACGACAAGGCGATGCAGCTGAAGGTTCCGGTTCTGAACGAGGACGGGTTCGCGGTCCTGCTCGAACAGGGGCCGGACGCGGCGGCGGACGCGGCGCTTCCGACCGAGGAGTAGCGGTTGAAGGCCACCCGTTCAGCGCATACCAGATGCATACGGGTGGCCGGGACGCATTCGGGCAACCGTGGGCGACCGCTGCCCCTGGAAGCCTTCTGCGGCCTACTGTTGAGGGGTGCGCCTGCCGTGCCCGGCTGCGGATGGGGCACCCCCTGCCCACCACGGGCACGGGGCAGTGAACGAGGACGCGGTACCGCTGACGGAAGTCGTCCGCGGCGGATCGTGTGGCGTGGGCACCGCCGGCTGTGAGAGGGACGGGAATGGAACCGACCGAGAGCGCCGCTCCGGACTCACGGCTGCGCACGCGCTGGCGCGTGTGGCGAGGCGCCGAGAGCCCGGCGCAGGCCGCGCGCAGCGTGGCGGGACAGGACGAGACCGACGACACGGACCAGGCGGACGGGCGCCGTGCGGACGACGCCGCCCCGGCAGCGCGCTCCGCGGACGACGGTCCCGACGGGAGCGAGCGCGGTGGTTCGGTGAGCAGGCGCGGTGCGTGGCGCGCAGCGTTCGGGATCAGCGGCGCAGGGCGTACTACGCGCCGTCGCGGGGGCTCCGGTGCGCAGGCCGAGAGCGGACGGAGCGCCTCCGCCGGCGTATCGGCCGGATCCGCGGCGCCCGCACCCGGCTGGCCCGCGTCCGGTTCGAACGGCGGGGCCGGGATCGGCGCCTACGGCGTACCCGGATCCGGTGCGGCGGCGCCCGGTTGGCCCGTCCCGGGTTCGAACGGCGGGGCGGGCATCGGTGCCATCGGCGGTACCGGCTCCGGAGCGGCGGTGAGCGGCGGGACCGGCTGGACCGGGGCCGCCGCTGACGGTGGTTCCGGGTGGACGGGCGCCGAGGCAGGAGACGCGGGCGGCTGGCCGCGTGCATACGGGACGCTCGGCGAGGCCTTCGGCGAAGAGGGGGACGGCCGGAAGCGCTCCTGGCTGGGCGCGCTGCCCATGCTGCCCCTCGCGATCGTCGCCCTCGCCTGCGCCGTCCTCGGCACCGGCTTCTACCGCGCCTTCACCGGAAGCCACGCGCTCTTCCCGTCCGGCGCCGCCGGCTGGTCCCTGGCCGTACTGACCGGCATCATCGTCGGCCACCTCGTCGCGCTCGGCCGCGACCGCTGGTGGGGCGGCACCGGCTCGGGCGCGGCCTTAACGCTCGCGGTCCTGCTGCTCTACGGCTGGGTGCCCGCCGGCATGGTCAGCCTCACCGTCGTCGTCCTCGTCGGCATCGCCCGCCGGCACCGCTGGCGCCAGGGCATCCTGCACGGCGCGGTCGACATCATCGGCATCGGCGCGAGCGGCCTCGTGCTCGCCGTGTTCGGCCAGGTCCCGTCCGTGGAGTCCCCGTGGAAGCCGGAGACCTGGACGGTCCTCAATGCCCCCGAGGTGGCGCTCGTCGCGGCCGCCTACCTCACGGTCACCCGCAGCGTGCTCTGGTACGTCCACGCGCCGCGCACCTCCGGCCTGCCCACCGTCGCCCGCACGGCCCTTCTCCGGCAGGGCCTCGTCGGCGTCGCGCTCCTCGGCATCGCCCCGCTGATCTGCGTGGTCGCGATCGCGCTGCCCGTGCTGCTGCCGCTGTTCGCCGTCCCGCTCATCGCCCTTGACTCGACGCTGTGGATCGCCCGGGCCCGCGCCGAGGAGCAGCTGCGCGACCCGCTCACCGGGCTGCCCAACCGGCAGTGGCTCCTGGAGCGGACCTGGACCGCGCTCGACGACGCCGAGCGGATCGGCGCGCGCAGCGCCCTCATGCTGATCGACCTGGACCGCTTCCGGTCCGTCAACGACACCCTCGGCCACCTGGCGGGGGACCGGCTCCTGCTCCAGATAGCCGACCGGCTCCGGATGGCCCTGCCCCGCGGGGCGGAGGTCGCACGCCTCGGCGGCGACGAGTTCGCCGTACTCCTGCCCGTGGCCGACTCCACGACCTCCGCCACCCGAGTGGCGCGCACCCTGGTCGCCGCCCTCGGCTCCCCGCTCGACCTGGACGGACTCACCCTGGTCCTGGAGGCCAGCGCCGGACTCGCCGTCTTCCCCGACCACGCGCTCGACGCCGAAGGGCTCCTGCGCCGCGCGGACGTCGCCATGTACCAGGCGAAGCGCGACCGTACGGGCGTGGAGGTCTACGAGTCGAAGCGGGACTCCAACACCCCCGACCGCCTCGGCCTGCTCGGCGATCTGCGCCGCGCGCTCGACGCGGGCGACGTGGAGCTGCACTACCAGCCGAAGGTCCGCTTCGACGGACAGGTCGCCGGACTCGAGGCGCTGGTGCGCTGGGTGCACCCCGAGCGGGGGAAGGTCCCGCCGGACGAGTTCATCGCCATCGCCGAGTCGTCCGGACTCATGCCCCATCTGACGGAGTACGTCCTGGAGACGGCGCTCGCGCAGGTCGCCCGCTGGCGTGCGCAGGGCCTGCGCGTGCCGGTCGCGGTGAACGTGTCGCCGAGGGACGTGCACACCCCGGGATTCGCCGGCGCGGTCGCCGCGCGGCTCGCCCGGCACGGCGTCCCCCCGGGCGCCCTCCAGCTGGAGATAACCGAGCACGTCCTGCTGGAGGACCCCCAGCGCGCCGCCGACACCCTCGCCGGGCTCACCGGGCACGGCGTGAAGATGTCCCTCGACGACTTCGGCACCGGCTACTCCTCCCTCGTCCACCTGCGCCGCCTCCCGGTCAGCGAGCTGAAGATCGACCGCTCGTTCGTGGCCCGCCTCGCCGTGGACAACGAGGACGCGGAGATCGTCCGCTGCACCGTCGACCTGGCGCACTCGCTCGGCCTGCTCGTCGTCGCCGAGGGCGTCGAGGACGACGAGACCTGGGAGCGCCTTCGCGACCTCGGGTGCGACGCCGTCCAGGGCTGGCTGGTCGCCGCCGCGATGCCGCCGGACGAGACGACGGCGTGGCTGCGGGCACGCGGCTCCCGCGGATGGCAGCGGCCCTCCGTCCTCGCCGCCGAGGCCGAGGACCAGTCGTCGGGACAGACGGTCAACTGAGCCGTACAGGGGTGACCGAGGGCGTCAGGACCTCCGAACGGGAAACCGTTTAGGGGGCACGGCCCCCTGCCCCATAGGATTGGGGCCAAATCACACTCACTCACCCCAGAGGATCGCTGCATGCCTGGCATCACGCGCGAGGAGGTCGCACACCTCGCACGGCTGGCGCGTCTGGAGCTGAAGGACGAAGAGCTCGACCACTTCGCCGGACAGCTCGACGACATCATCGGCGCGGTCGCCCGCGTCTCGGAGGTCGCCGACCAAGACGTACCGCCGACCTCCCACCCGCTCCCGCTGACGAACGTCATGCGGGCGGACGAGGTTCGTCCGTCGCTCACCCCCGAGCAGGCGCTCTCCGGCGCCCCGGCCCAGGAACAGCAGCGTTTCAAGGTGCCGCAGATCCTGGGGGAGGACTAATCACCATGACGGACAGCAACATCATCAAGCTCACCGCCGCCGAGATCGCCTCGAAGATCGCCGCCGGCGAGCTCACGGCCGTCGAGGTCACCGAGGCCCACCTGGCCCGGATCGAGGCCGTCGACGAGAAGGTGCACGCCTTCCTGCACGTCGACCGTGAGGGCGCGCTCGCGCAGGCCCGCGCCGTCGACGCCAAGCGCGCCGCGGGCGAGAAGCTCGGCCCGCTGGCCGGCGTACCGCTCGCGCTGAAGGACATCTTCACCACCGAGGGCATCCCGACCACGGTCGGTTCGAAGATCCTCGAAGGCTGGATCCCGCCGTACGACGCCACCCTGACGCGCAAGCTCAAGGACGCCGACGTCGTCATCCTCGGCAAGACCAACATGGACGAGTTCGCCATGGGGTCCTCCACCGAGAACAGCGCCTACGGCCCGACCGGCAACCCGTGGGACCTCACCCGCATCCCCGGCGGCTCCGGCGGTGGTTCCTCCGCGGCCCTCGCCGCCTACGAGGCCCCGCTCGCCATCGGCACGGACACCGGCGGTTCGATCCGCCAGCCCGCGGCCGTCACCGGCACCGTCGGCGTCAAGCCGACCTACGGCGGCGTCTCGCGCTACGGCATGGTGGCGTTCTCCAGCTCCCTCGACCAGGGCGGCCCCTGCGCCCGTACGGTCCTGGACGCGGCGCTGCTGCACGAGGTCATCGCCGGCCACGACCCGCTCGACTCGACGTCCATCGACGCGCCGGTCCCGCCGGTCGTCGAGGCTGCGCGCAACGGCTCGGTCCAGGGCATGCGCGTCGGCGTCGTCAAGCAGTTCTCCGGCGAGGGCTACCAGGCCGGCGTCGTCCAGCGCTTCAACGAGTCGGTCGAGCTGCTCACGTCGCTCGGCGCCGAGATCGTCGAGCTGGACTGCCCGACCTTCGACCTGGCCCTGTCGGCGTACTACCTGATCGCGCCGTCCGAGTGCTCGTCCAACCTGGCCCGCTTCGACGCCATGCGCTACGGCCTGCGGGTCGGCGACGACGGCACGAAGTCGGCCGAGGACGTCACCGCCCTCACCCGTGAGGCCGGCTTCGGCGACGAGGTCAAGCGCCGCGTCATCCTCGGCACGTACGCGCTCAGCTCCGGCTACTACGACGCGTACTACGGCAGCGCCCAGAAGGTCCGCACCCTGATCACCCAGGAGTTCGAGCGGGCCTTCGAGCAGGTCGACGTGATCGTCTCGCCGACGACGCCCACCACCGCCTTCCCGATCGGCGAGCGCGCCGACGACCCGATGGCGATGTACCTGGCCGACGTGTGCACGATCCCGACCAACATGGCGGGCAACGCCGCCATGTCCCTGCCCTGCGGCCTCGCGCCGGAGGACGGCCTTCCGGTCGGGCTGCAGATCATCGCCCCCGCCATGAAGGACGACCGTCTGTACAAGGTCGGCGCTGCCGTCGAGGCAGCCTTCGTGGAAAAGTGGGGCCACCCGCTGCTCGAGGAGGCTCCGTCGCTGTGAGTGCCATGGCAAAGAAGGCCAAGAACTTCAAGAAGTCCAAGACCGGCGTGTACGTGTCGCTGGCGAGCACCGCTTTCGGCGCGATCAGCGTCGCCAAGCAGGCCAGGATGGCTCGTAACGACCACGACACCCTGCGGCTGATCGACGCCGCGGTGTCCGCCGCCGCCATCGCTACCGGCCTGGCGATCCTCTACCGGGAGCTGAAGCGCCTGGGCGACGACGACGTCCTGCTGGGCTGAGAGGGAAAGTCTCACCGTGACCGTCACTGAACTGATGTCGTACGACGCGGCACTCGCGACGTACGACCCCGTCATGGGCCTCGAGGTCCATGTCGAGCTGGGTACGAAGACGAAGATGTTCTGCGGGTGCTCCACCGAGCTGGGCGCCGAGCCCAACTCGCAGACGTGCCCGACCTGTCTCGGCCTGCCCGGCTCGCTCCCGGTCGTCAACGCGATCGGCGTCGAGTCGGCCATCAAGATCGGCCTCGCGCTCAACTGCGAGATCGCCGACTGGTGCCGCTTCGCCCGGAAGAACTACTTCTATCCGGACATGCCGAAGAACTTCCAGACCTCCCAGTACGACGAGCCCATCGCCTTCAACGGCTACCTCGACGTCCAGCTGGAGGACGGCGAGATCTTCCGCGTGGAGATCGAGCGCGCCCACATGGAGGAGGACACCGGCAAGTCGCTGCACGTCGGTGGCGCGACGGGCCGTATCCACGGCGCCTCGCACTCCCTGCTCGACTACAACCGCGCCGGCATCCCCCTCATCGAGATCGTCACCAAGCCGATCGAGGGCGCCGGGGAGCGTGCGCCGGAGGTCGCGAAGGCGTACGTCGCCGAGCTGCGCGAGGTCATCAAGGCGCTCGACGTCTCCGAGGCCCGCATGGACAAGGGCCAGATGCGCTGCGACGTGAACCTGTCGCTGCGCACCGGCCCCGAGGCGCCGTTCGGCACCCGCTCGGAGACGAAGAACGTCAACTCGCTGCGTTCCGTCGAGCGCGCCGCCCGTTACGAGATCCAGCGCCACGCCGCTGTTCTGTCGTCCGGCGGCACGATCGTGCAGGAGACCCGTCACTTCCACGAGGAGGACGGCTCCACCACGTCGGGCCGCATCAAGGACAACGCCGAGGACTACCGCTACTTCCCCGAGCCGGACCTGGTGCCGGTGGCGCCCGCCCGCGCCTGGGTGGAGGAGCTGCGCTCGGCGCTGCCCGAGATGCCGCGCGTGCGCCGCAACCGGCTGCGCGAGGAGTGGGGCGTCTCCGAGCACGACATGCAGTCGATCCTCAACGCGGGCGCGGTCGACCCGATCGTCGCCACGATCGAGGCCGGCGCGGACTCCGTCTCGGCCCGCAAGTGGTGGATGGGCGAGCTCGCCCGTAACGCCAACGAGTCGGGCACCGCGCTCGACGAGCTGCCCATCACCCCGGCCCAGGTGGCCCGGGTGGCGGCGCTCGTCTCCGCCGGTGACCTCAACGACAAGCTGGCGCGCCAGGTCATCGAGGGTGTCCTCGCGGGCGAGGGCGACCCGGACACGGTCGTCGAGAAGCGCGGCCTGAAGGTCGTCTCGGACGAGGGCGCGCTCGGCGCGGCCGTCGACGAGGCCATCGCGGGCAACGCCGGGATCGCCGACAAGATCCGTGGCGGCAAGGTCGCCGCCGTCGGCGCCCTCGTGGGTGCCGTCATGAAGGCGACCCGCGGTCAGGCCGACGCGGCGCGCGTCAAGGAGCTGATCCTGGAAAAGCTGGGCGTCTCCGACGGCTAGGCGGTTCTTGCGGGGGCTCCGTCCCCGCACTTCCGCTCCCTCGACCTCGAACGCCGGCCGGGCTGAACCGTCCGGTCGGCGTTCGAGGTGGGGAGTATGAATTCCGGAGCGCACGTTGAGCACCATCCCCGCCGAACTCCTCTCCGTCACCCTCCTCCTGCTCATCCTCGGCTTCGCCGTGGTCCGTCCCCGGCAGCTGCCGGAGGCCGTCGTCGCCGTGCCCGCCGCGGCGATCGTCGTGGCCGTCGGCGCCGTGTCGCCCGCGCACGCGTGGGCCGAGACGCAGGACCTGCTCCCGGTCGTCGGGTTCCTCGCGGCCGTCCTGGTGCTTGCTCAGCTCTGCGCCGACGAGGGCCTGTTCAAGGCCGCGGGCGACGCCATCGCGCGGGCCTGCAAGGGCAGCCCGCGCCGCATGCTCGGCGGGGTCTTCGCCGCCGCCGCCGTGATCACGGCCGTACTGAGCCTGGACGCCACGGTCGTGCTGCTCACGCCGGTCGTCCTCGCCACCGCCCGCCGGATCGGCGCGAGGCCGCGCCCGCACGTCTACGCGAGCGCCCACCTCGCCAACTCCGCCTCGCTCCTCCTGCCGGTCTCGAACCTCACCAATCTGCTCGCCTTCACCGCGAGCGGACTCACCTTCGCGCGGTTCGCGGGGCTCATGGCCCTGCCGTGGCTGGGCGCGATCGCCGTCGAGTACGCGGTGTTCCGGCGGTACTTCGCCGACGACCTGGCGGCGCCCGCGCACGAGCCGGACGCCGAGGAGCCGCCCGGCCTGCCGGTGTTCACCCTCACCGTCCTCGCCCTGACGCTCGTGGGCTTCGTGGTCACCTCGTTCGCCGGGATCGATCCGCTGTGGGCGGCGATCGTCGGCACGGCCGTCCTCGCGGTGCGGGCACTCGGGCAGCGGCGCACGACCCCGCTCGCGCTGGTGAAGTCGGCGCACCCGTACTTCTGCCTCTTCGTGCTCGCGCTCGGGATCGTGGTCAAGGCGGTCGTCGACAACGGGCTCGGGGACGGCATCGACCGGCTGCTGCCCGAGGGCTCGTCGCTGCCCGCGCTGCTCGCCGTCGCCGGGGTCGCGGCCCTGCTCGCCAACCTGATCAACAACCTTCCGGCCGTTCTCGCGCTGCTCCCCGTGGCGGGGCCCGCGGGTCCGGGGCCGGTCCTCGCCGTCCTCATCGGCGTCAACCTCGGCCCCAACCTCACGTACGTGGGCTCCCTCGCCACGCTCCTGTGGCGCCGCATCGTCCACGCCCACGACGTGCATCCCCAGCTCGGTGACTTCACCCGGCTCGGCGTGCTCACGGTCCCGGCGACGCTGGTCGTGTCAACGGTGGCGCTCTGGGCGGGACTTCAGTTCCTCGGCTGACGGGTCACGGAGAGCGAGCAGCCCGTCGGACCGGAGGGTGACCGTGAATTCCCGCGCACTCCTGTGACTAAGGCCACGAAAGCGACAAAGGATCACTTCTTGCTGTAAGAGTGGCTGGCCATTGCTCATGTGTCTTTGCGGGCCGTTCCCGGTGAAGATCCACAAACCCTGGGAGCACGACCGTGGCAGCACTCGCACGATGGTGTGCACGGCACCGCCTCGTAGTCGTCCTGCTGTGGCTCCTCGCCCTCGGCGGCACGAGCGCGGCAGCGGCCGTCGCCGGCTCCTCCTACTCGAACGACTACGAGGCACCGGGCACCGAGTCGGGACGCGCCACCCAGCTCCTCAACGAGGGATTCCCCGGCCTCGGCGGCGACAGCGACACCGTCGTCTGGCACACGGACGGCAGCATGGTCCGCGCCGCCGACGTGAAAGAGCGCATGACCCGCACGCTCGACAGGATCGAGCACCTGCCCGGCGTCGCCGCGGTCACCGGCCCGTACGAGCAGCAGGGCGCCGGCCAGACGAGCGCCGACGGACGCACCGCCTACGCCACGGTCACCTTCGACAAGCAGTCCGGCGACATCGCCAAGGCGGACGCGCAGCGTCTCGTCGACACCGCCAAGGCCGCCGAGGTCGACGCCCCCGACGGGCTGCGGGTCGAACTCGGCGGCAGCGCCGTCGCCCTGACCGAGTCCGCCCAGGGGCATGTCGCCGAGATCGTCGGCGTCGTGGTCGCCGCCGTCGTCCTCCTGCTCGCCTTCGGCTCCCTCGCGGCCAGCGCCCTGCCGATCGCCACGGCCCTGGTCAGCGTGGGCACCGCCGCCTCCGGCATCGTGCTCCTCGGCCATGTGATGACCGTCGCCGACTTCGCCCCGATGCTCGGGATGCTCGTCGGCCTCGGGGTCGGCATCGACTACGCGCTGTTCATCGTGACCCGGCACCGGCGCGGCCTGAAACAGGGCCTGCCCGTGAACGAGGCGGCGGAGCGCGCCGTCGCCACGACCGGACGCGCGGTCGTCTTCGCCGGCGCCACCGTCTGCATCGCGCTCCTCGGCATGCTGATCCTGCGCCTCGGCTTCCTCAACGGCGTCGCGATCGCCGCCTCCCTGACCGTGCTCCTCACCGTCGCCGCGTCCGTCACACTGCTGCCCGCGCTCCTGTCGTTCATCGGCATGCGCGCGCTCAGCAGGCGCCAACGGCGCAGACTCGCCGCACACGGGCCCGAGCCCGAGCTGCCGACCGGGCTCGCCGCCCGCTGGGCCGCCTTCGTGGAGCGCCACCCCCGGCTCCTCGGCGGCCTCGCCGTCGGCGTGATCGCGGTGCTCTCGGTGCCCACGTTCTTCCTGCACCTGGGCACGTCCGACCAGGGCAACAACGCGTCGTCGTCCACGACCAGGCAGGCGTACGACCTTCTGGCCGACGGATTCGGGCCGGGCGTGAACGGGCCGCTGACCCTCGTCACGCCCATAGACGGCGCCGGCGACCAGGTGGCCGTGAGCCGTCTGGAGTCCATGATCGGCTCGGCCGAGGGCGTCTCCTCGGTGACCCCGGCGACGTACAACGAGAGCGGCACCGCCGCCTTCCTGACCGTCGTGCCGAAGTCCGCGCCCCAGTCCCAGAGGACCAGCGAACTCGTCGACCGGCTGCGCAGCGACGTCATCCCCGAGGCCGAGAAGGGCACGTCCCTCGATGTGCAGCTCGGCGGCGTCACCGCCAGCTACGACGACTTCGCCGACGTCATCATCGGCAAACTGCCGCTCTTCGTGGGCGTCGTCATCGGACTCGGCTGCGTGCTGCTGCTCCTCGCCTTCCGCTCGATCGGCATCCCCCTCAAGGCCGCCGCGATGAACGTCGCGGCCGTCGCCTCCGCCTTCGGCGTCGTCGTCGCGATCTTCCAGTGGGGCTGGGGCAGCGAGATGCTCGGCCTCGGCAGAGCGGGCCCGATCGAGCCCTTCCTCCCCGTGATCATGGTGTCGGTCCTGTTCGGGCTCTCGATGGACTACCAGGTGTTCCTGGTCAGCCGCATGTACGAGGAGTGGCTGGAGACCCGCGACAACCGGCGGGCCGTCCGCGTCGGGCTCGCCGAGACCAGCCGCGTCATCAACTCCGCGGCCGTGATCATGATTTCGGTCTTCCTGGCCTTCGTCCTCAGCGGGGACCGCGTCATCGCGATGTTCGGCATCGCCCTGGCCGCCGCCGTCGCCCTCGACGCGTTCGTCCTGCGCACGCTCCTGGTGCCCGCCCTCATGCACATGCTCGGCGGCGCCAACTGGTGGCTGCCCAAGTGGCTCGACCGCCGGCTGCCCCGCATCAGCATCGAGCCGTCCGAATGCCGCGAGCCGCATGCGAGTATTCCCGGACAGCACCAAGCCGCGGACGGCGCCCTGCTGCACACACTGGTGAAGGCCGAAGCCGAGGAGCGCAAGCGCGATGTACACGATCTCCCTGGGTGACGACGGCGCGGAACTGCGGCCCCTTGAGACGTGGCACGCCGAGCAGTTCCTCACCCATCTGGAGCGCGGCCGCGAGTTCATCGGGCAGCACGTCTCGTTCGGCTCGAACATCAAGGACGTCGCCTCGGCCCGTGACCTGCTCAGGTCCTACGCCGACAAGCGCGCCTCCGACACCGGAAGCCTGCACGGGATCTGGCTGGACGGGACGCTCGTCGGCGGCCTGCTCTTCCGGATCTTCGACGCGGAGGGCGGCAACTGCGAGATCGGCTGCTGGCTCGAGCCCGCCGCGGCCGGGCGCGGCCTCGTCACGCGCGGCGCGCGCGTCCTCATCGACTGGGCGGTCCTCGAACGCGGCATCCACCGCGTGGAGTGGGTCGCCTCCTCCGAGAACGGGCCCAGCCTGAACGTGGCGCGGCGGCTCGGCATGAAGCGGGAGGGCGTGCTGCGCGAGGCGAGCACGCACAAGGGCGTCAAGCAGGATCTTGAGGTGTGGTCGGTTCTCGCGGCGGAGTGGCGCGCGCGTTGATCCGGCCTGGTCCCAACGAAGGGACCTAGCTCGCCGGTTGTGAGGCGGGTGACTCGGGGGCGGGGGACTCTGCGCTCGACGGCGGGGCCGACGAGGCTCCGGGTGCCTCGGACGACGGCGGCTGCGACGACTCGGACGACTGGGGCGACGGTGACGTCTCGGACGATGGGGCTGTCGAGGCGTTCGAGGGGGAGGCCCCGGGCGGGGTGCGCGGCGTGGTCTTCCGGTCGCTGCCGCCCGTGGTCCCCGCGGTTCGGGTGAACCAGCCCTCGGTCTCCGGGTCGTACATCACGAACCTGTTCACCGGCTGCGGCGCGGGCGACACGACCACCACGTTCGACGACTTGTACCCCGCCCAGGCCTTGCCCTGACGCTTCACCGACCCCTGCAGAGGCACCGGCGCGAGCAGCGGGTTCCCGCACGAGCACCGCACGCGCGGCTCCCCGTGGTCGTTCACGAGCACGGCCGTGCCGGACTGGAGCACGGACTGGAAGGCCGTCGCCGCGCCGTCGCGGAAGCCGTGGTTCGTGACCCGGGTGTCGAGGCGGAGCTGGACCGGTGTCAGCGACCGCAGATAGGCGGGGACGCCGGACGGGTCGAGACCGAGGACGGAGGCGAACGCCTTGTTCTTGTCCGGCTCCGCGCCCAGCGTGCGGATCTGCTTCTCCACGTCGCAGCTGGAGACGTTGCGGGTGCCGCCGTAGAGACCGGGGGCGGAGCCCTCGACGCCCCGGACGATGTTCGCGTTCTCCGACGGGCCGGTCCCCGAGGCGCTCGGCAGCGCGCTCGGCGTCGTCGCGGTGGCGCCCTTCCGGGTGCTCGACTCGGTGTACGGGTCGGGGCCGGCCGAGTCGGCGCTCTGGAGGAAGAGCTCGTCGCCGGCCGCGGTTCCGCCTCCACCGCCGCCGGAACTGGTGAGGACGACGGCGAGCACCACCGCGGCGACGATCAGGACGCCGAGCGCCGCGAGCTTCTTGGGCGTGAACCGCCACCAGGGGCGATCGGGCTGCGGGCCGTCCGGCGGCGGGGTGCCGCCCGGCGGTGGCGTACCGCCGGGGGGTGGGGTGTCGCCCGGGGGCGGTGGCGTACCGCCGGGGCCGCCGCCCGTACTGCCGGAGCCGGAGCCGGAGCCTTCGCCGGGCGGTGGTCCTGACGGGTGCCCGGGCGGCGGTGGGGGTACGGACGCGGGCTGGGTCGGGCCCGAGAGTGGGCCGGATGGGGGGCCGGTGGGGCGGCCGGGCTCCGTCGGTCGGTCACTCACGGGCGCTTCTTCTCACCGTAGGAGGCATGGGGCGGGAAGGGGGAGGGGGCGCCTCGCAGTCCGGCGATCCTGTCCCCTATACCCCGGTACCTCCACATTGTGTGCTCCGGACTCGTACGGCCCGCAAGCCGAACTCGTACGGCCCGCGACGCGACGCGGTCGGCCCTCCCGAGGGGCGGACCGCCCGGCGCCTGCCTAGCGTGGCCCCGTGAGTGAACAGGCATCCGACGGCCGGACCGGCACCAGGCGCAGCGCGAGACACGGCTGGGCCGCGGCCCTCGTGGCCGTGCTCGCCGGGCTCGTGGCCATGGTGGTCACGGCGGCCCTCGGCCTGTGGGCCGCGGGCGCGGCCGGGCTTCCCGGGAGCGCCTTCCCCCGAGTGGTCGCCGCCGTCGTGGTGATGGCGGCCGGCGGCTCCGTCGAACTGGCCGGAAACGCCGGAGAACTCGCCCAGACGCACGCCGACATCTCGGTGTTGCCCCTCTCCGTGGCCCTCGCCGGAGCACTGGTGATCGCCGCGGGCTTCCTGCGGCCCCTGCGCCACCGGGCCATCGCGAGCGGCGGCGAACTCCTCGGCTGGGCCGGGCGGGTGGCCGTGCCGTGGGTGGTGGCGCTCGTCGTCCTCTCGCTCCTGGCCAGGCAGGACTTCGACATCCCCGTCACGGACCCGACCGGCGGCATCATCGAGGGCGTCCTGGACGGCCCACCCAAGGTCGGATTCCGGACGAACCTGCCCCTCACGCTGCTCTTCGGCCTGCTGTGGCTCGTGGGCGTCATGATCCTCGCCGTCCTCGTGTCGCGCGGCGCCCCGCTCCCCGCCCGCCTCGTCCGCTTCCAGGAGTCGGTGCGCCCGGCCGCGTACGCGATGGTGGCGCTGCTGCTCGTGTACGTGGCGCTGGGCGTCGTCATCGGTCTCGTCGTCGCCGCGACGCGCGGCCACGCGTCCGAGACGTTCGCCGTGATCCTCCTCGGTCTGCCCAACCTCGTCTGGTTCTGCTACACCATCGGCCTCGGCGCGTCCTGGGAAGGCAAGATCGACGGTCCGTTCGGCCTGCCCATGCCGCACATCCTCGACGCCGTGCTCCGCACCCCCGACATCTCCACCGTCGACGTCAGCACGCTCGCCGAGCAGGACGGCCGTGTCTGGTGGTCGGTCGCGGTGGCCGCGATCCTGACGCTGGCGGCCGCGTTCGGCATGGCGCTGCGGTCACCCGCCCGGATGCGGGCCTGGCAGCACGCCCTCCACATGGCGGTGGCCCTCTTCCTGACCGTGCTCGCCATCTGCCTCCTTGCCCGTGTCTCCGCGCACTACGGTCTGTCGCTCCTCGGCCTCGGCGACATCGGCGGTGGGCTCGGCGGGGAGGTGTCGCTCCGCCCGAACGTGTGGAGCGCCCTCGGCCTCGCGGTCCTGTGGGGCCTGGTCACCGGGTTCCTCGGCGGCCTGCTCGCGTCCCGGCGCCACCGGCGCGGAGAGGTCGAGACAGCGAAGCCGGACCGGGGTTGACCGGATCGGATGGGATCGCAGCTGAGCTGAGCTGAGCTGAAGGGAGGGGAGGGGGAGAGGGCGGGGGAGGGGAAGGGCTAGCGCACGAGGCCCGTGAAGACCGGCAGCGCCCATCGCGGGGGTGCGGGCGGGGGCTCGGCCGTGGGGGACCACGTACTGATGCGGCCGTTGACCTGCGTCGGGGGATGGTTGTCCCGGACGCCGCCGCGCGCCGCCGCGCGCAGGGCCGCCACGAACTCGAGGCACGAGTCGTAGCGGTCGTCCGGGCTCTTCGCCAGTGCCTTGGCGAGTACGCCGTTCATCGCCGCCGGGAGATCCGGACGCAGCCCGGTCACGGGCGGCGGCGGGTCGAACTGGTGGGCCCACAGCAGCGCCATGTCGTCGTCGCGCTGGAACGGCGGCAGGCCGGTCAGGGTCTCCTGGACGACGCAGGCGAGGCTGTAGACGTCGCACCGGCCGTCGACCGGGCGGCCGGAGATCTGCTCGGGCGCCACATAGTCGAGCGTGCCGACGAACTGGCCCACGGACGTGAACCCCGTCAGCGACAGCGACTTCTTCGTCAGGCCGAAGTCGGTGAGGTAGACGTGCTCGGGGTGGTCGCTGTCCGTTCCCGCGGCGACCAGGATGTTGCCGGGCTTCACGTCCCGGTGCACCAGGTCGTGGTCGTGGGCGGCGTCGAGCGCGGACGCGACCTGCGCGGCGATCCGTATCGCCGTCCCCGCGGGCAGCGGACCCTGACGGTCGATGAGCGCGCGCAGGTCCTGGCCCGCGACGAAGCGCATGGCGATGTAGAGGATGCCCTCGGTCTCGCCGGCCTCGAAGACCGGCACGATGTGCGGATGGTCGATCGCGGCGGCGACGCGCGACTCGTGCGTGAACCGTTTACGGAAGGTGTCGTTACGTACGAGTTCGGGGGCGAGCAGTTTGAGCGCGACGGTGCGGTCGAGGCGCAGGTCCTTGGCCCGGTAGACGACCGCCATGCCGCCCCGGCCGATCTCGCTCTCCACGCGGTACCCGGCGATCTGCCGCCCGAGCAGATCGGACGGCCGGCCGGCGGGCAACTGCGGATCGTCCGTCATCATCGGTCACCGGGCCGGGGGCCGTCCCGTACGGGAGTGGGGGCGGAGGACTCCTGCGTACCGCGCTCCGCCGGGTCGTAGCCGTTCATCTCTGTCGGGTCCACGATGCGTGTCGGCTCGGGGGCGGGGGGTGCCCCACCGGTGTTCTCGCCGTTCTGGCCGTTCTGGCTGTTCTCGTCCGGGCCGGGGGCCGTCTCGTGCGGGCCCGAATCCGCGACCTCTTCCGGGTCCACGACGCGCGTGGGTTCCGGTGCCGGGGCGGGTGCGGGAGTGGGCGCGGCTGCGGGCTCCGGTGTCGCCGCGCTCGGCCGTCCCGGCCCCGCCCCCGCCGCGTACGTACTGAGCTGCCTGCCGTCGCAGTACACCCACCGCTCGTGCTCGGCGTCGTACAGCCACACCGCCTCGCCGTCGACGACCATGCCCACCCGCAGCCCCTGCGTGCGGCGCTGGAACGTCTCCCCGTCGATGCGCTCCTCGGCCAGTTCCTGCGCGGCCCGCCGGTACTGGCCCGCGGCCTCCTCGACGCGCGCCATCAGCGGGCGCGGATCCGCCGTGCGGGCCATGGGCTTTCCGGCCTCCGGCGGGTCGCGCGGCACAGCGACGAGAAGGCGACCGTCGACCCACGCCGACCATCCGTTGGCGCACACGATCCGGCCCCAGTCCGCGCGCCGGTCGACCAGTTCGACGGGGAGCAGCGGGTCGAGCGGCTGCGTGGGCCGGGACACGTCCGGCTCCTCCCAGGCGGGCATCCCGTCCGGGGGCACGACATGGGTGGGGCGGAACTCCGGTGTCGCCATGGGCGCCTCTCGCTACTTCCGCATGATGGCGGGCTCGTGCCGGCGCAGCAGGCGCGCGACGGCGAATCCGAAGACGACCGAGAGCACGACCAGCATCCCCATGTTGAGCAGCCACACCCCGGTGGCGTGTTCGAACAGGGGGTCGCTCGTCAGTTTCCCCGGCACGATCCGGGACAGACCGACCGTGCCCGCCATCGCGCTCAGCGCCCACCGGGACGGGACCAGCCACGACAACTGCTCGATTCCGGGCACCCCGTGCAGTTTGAGCAGCGCACCGCAGAACACGACCTGGATGATCGCGAGGAGCACCAGGAGCGGCATGGTGACCTCCTCCTTGCGCACCAGCGCGGACACGAGCAGACCGAGCATCATCGCCGTGAACGACAGGAGTGCCACGGTCAGCGTGATCTCCGCCAGCGGAGGCATCAACACGCCTTTGCCGCCTGGCGCGTTGAGGTCGACACCGACGAGTCCGACGAGCGTCAGCACGATGGCCTGCAGCACCGTGATCGTGCCGAGGACGACGACCTTGGACATCAGATACGCGGATCTGGACAGCCCGACGGCACGTTCCCGCTGGTAGATCACCCGTTCCTTCACCAGCTCGCGCACGGCGTTGGCGGCGCCCGTGAGCACACCGCCCACACACAGGAGGAGCAGGGCGTTCATCGCCGTCTCCTGGGTGAGACGGCTGCCGGCCAGCGCACGCACCATCGCACCCATGACGAACGGCAGCGCGATCATGATGGCGAGGAAGGTCCGGTCGGCGCTCAGCGCTGCCGTGTACCGGCGTACGAGCGTCCGCAGCTGCGCTCCCCAGCTCCGGGTCCTCGGCGGCGGGGCCACCTCCGCCGAGGGGGCGTTCGGTACCCGCGGCTGCGCCGTGGAGTTCACGATGTACTGACGGTGGAACAGGGACGTGCTGTAGTCCTCCGCCCAGCCGCGGTCGCGGTCGTTCTCGAACGCCTCGAACGCCTCCGGCCACTCCTCGAAGCCGAAGAACCCGAGCGCGTCCCCCGGCGGGCCGTAGAACGCGATCTTCCCGCCGGGGGCGAGGACCAGCAGTCGGTCGCACACCTCCAGGCTGAGGACGCTGTGCGTGACGACGATGACGGTCCGCCCGTCGTCGGCGAGGCCGCGCAGCATGTGCATCACCGAGCGGTCCATGCCCGGGTCGAGCCCGGACGTCGGCTCGTCGAGGAAGAGCAGGGACGGCTTCGTGAGCAGTTCGAGGGCGACGCTGACGCGCTTGCGCTGGCCGCCGGAGAGGCTGTGGATCGGCTGCGTCGCCCGCTGTTCGAGGCCCAGCTCGCGGACGACCTCGTCGACGCGGTCGCGCCGTTCCGACTTCTCGGTGTCCTGCGGGAAGCGGAGTTCGGCCGCGTAGCCGAGGGCCCGGTGCACGGTCAGCTGCGAGTGCAGGATGTCGTCCTGCGGCACGAGCCCGATGCGCTGGCGCAGTTCGGCGTAGTCGCGGTACAGGTCGCGGCCGTCGTACAGGACCGTGCCCTGATCGGCGGGGCGCAGCCCGGTCAGGGCGTTGAGCAGCGTGGACTTGCCCGCGCCGCTCGGGCCCACGACGGCGAGCAGGCACTTCTCGCCGACCGGGAACGAGACGTGATCGAGGAGCGTCTTGCGGCCCCGGTCCACGGTGACCGCCAGGCCCTGGACGTCGAGCGAGACCTCGCCGGTGTCGACGAACTCCTGCAGCGTGTCGCCGACCAGGCAGAACGCGGAGTGGCCGATGCCCACGATGTCCCCGGGCGAGACCCGGGCACGGGAGACCGGTGTGCCGTTGAGGTAGGTGCCGTTGTGCGAGCCGAGGTCGACGATCTCGTACGTGCCGTCGGACTGCGCCCGCAGCTCCGCGTGGCGGCGGGAGACGATCAGGTCGTCGACCACGAGGTCGTTGTCGGCGCTGCGGCCGATGCGCACGGTGCGGACGGGCAGCGGCCGTACGGTCGTCGGCTGCCGGAACGTGCCGGTCGCGCCGGGCATGGAGACGGAGGAGGGCCGTTCGGGGGCGCGGGGTGTCGCTGACACCTGATCAAGTACGTGATCAGGGATGCGGTCCGGTATGTGATCCGCCAGGTGATCCGTCACGGGCTCGGGCGGCGGTGACGGTGGCTCATGGCCGACCAGGACGGCGCGCGGCCCGTTCGCGGGGTGACCGAACCGGATGACCGTCCCCGGTCCCACCCCGGACTCGTGGATGCGCCGGCCCCCGGTGTACGTGCCGTTCGTACTGTCCTCGTCCTCCAGACACCAGTGGTCGGCGACGGGCCGGAGCACCGCGTGGTGCCATGAGACGCGGGCGTCGTCGATGACGATGTCACTCAGGGGGTCGCGACCGACGTGGTAGTCCCTGCTCGGGCTCATCACCGTGGGTCCGGCATCGGTTTCGAGCACAAGCTCGGGCGCAGTCGGCGCGACGGGCCGCTCTGCCATGACCGAATTCTATCGACGTGTGCTGGTATGCGCCTGATCGGGCGAGTGCCCCGACCGCACACAGGCCCGGCACAGGCCGGCCTCAGCCCGGACTCAGCTCGTTAAGAGAGCTCTCAGACTCCGTCCGTACGGTGCGGGGCATGGTTACGAAGACTGATGACGAGACGACCGAGACCCCCGAGTCCACCACCGCCGAGGCCGCTGCCGGGACTCCTGAGGTCATCGAGGTCACCAAGGAGGCAGAAGGTACCGACGCCGTCGAGGCTGCCGACGCCCCCGAGGGCACGGACGCGGACCTCGACGACGAGCAGTTCGCGACCGCCGCGCCCGTGGAGGACTCCTCCGGCGCGGGGCAGGGCGCCGGCGCCGTCGTCTCCGCGGCACTCGGCGTCGTCGCGCTCAGCGGCAGCTGGGTCGCGACCGTCGCCTCGGCCCGCGAGTCCCTGATCGGCCAGCTCCAGACCTCGCAGAGCGCGAGCGTCGCCAAGCAGGTCTCCGAGGTCTACGGCGACTCGTGGCACGCCACCGCCCTGGTCGGCGGCATCTTCGCGCTCCTCGCGCTGATCGTCGGCGCGGTCGTCCTGGCCAGGCCCGCGTTCGGCGCCCCGGGCAGGCCGCAGGCCGTGTGGATCAAGTCGGTCGCCTGGGCGGGTGTCTCCCTCGGCGTCCTCGGTCTGCTTCTCGCCGTGGCGAAGTACACCGACATCCTCATGGCGCTGCCCTCGACCTCTTCCTGACCCTGCTTCCTGAGACGTGCGTCGGGGTGCCTCAGGCCGGGTCGGGGGTACCTCAGACCCGGCCTGAGGCCCTCCGAGGTACGTCTAAGGCACCCCGTACCCGGAACATGCGGCACTCTCCCGATGTGGCGGACCCCCCTGGGAGACGAGTGTTGAGGCATCGCAGAAAGCGAAGCCGAAACCCACTCGCCACCAGGGAGCACCAGATGTACGAGTACGAGATCCACCAGGTCCGCGCCGCCGAACTCGTCCGCCAGGCCGAGCACAGCCGTCTGGTCCGCGAGGCCCGTGAGGCCCGGCGCAGCCGGCGCGCGGAGCGCCGCACCGCCTCTGCCGGCCAGGACGCGGAGGGTCGGGTGAACAGTTCGGGCTCACGCCGCTCGCGTTTCGCGCGTGCGGCCTGACGATGACGGCAGAGCAGGGGGAGGGCCACACGGGTGTGGTCCTCCCTTTCCACTTCAACTCCGCCTTCAACGCGGCCGACAGGCACATCGAGGTCGTCGACCCGCGCCCGACTCTGCCCTCGGCGATAACGGGTGCCGCTGGGTCGGACCCCTGTGCGATGCTCGCCCCTGTGGAGACCAGGTGCGTCAGCCCGGTGTTCGTCGGTCGCGCCGGCGAACTGGGCGTACTCAACAAGGCGCTCGCCCGTGCCACCACGGGGGAGCCGCAGGCCATGCTGCTCGGCGGGGAGGCGGGAGTCGGAAAGACCCGTCTCGTCGAGGAGTTCGCGCTCGCCGCGGGACGCGAGGGCGCCGTCGTCGCGCTCGGCGGATGCGTCGAGATCGGTGCGGACGGGCTTCCGTTCGCCCCCTTCTCGACCGCTCTGCGCGCCCTGCGCCGGTTGCTGCCCGAGGAGTTCGTCGCGGCGGCCGCCGGACAGGAGACCGAGCTCGCACGGCTCCTGCCCGAACTCTCCCCGGCGCCGACCGGACGCGACGGACGCCACGACGAGGAGAGCATGGCCCGGCTCTTCGAGCTGACGGCCCGTCTCCTGGAACGCGTGGCCGCGGACCGCACCGTCCTCGTCGTCCTGGAAGACCTCCACTGGGCCGACGCCTCCACCCGCCACCTCCTCTCCTACCTCTTCCGTACGCTGCGCAGCGGCCGTCTCGTCATCGTGGCCACGTACCGCGCCGACGACGTCCACCGCCGTCACCCCCTGCGCCCGCTCCTCGCCGAACTCGACCGCCTGCGCACCGTCACCCGCCTCGAACTCGACCGCTTCAGCCGCGACGAGGTGGCCCGCCAGGTCGCCGGGATCTTCGCCGCCGAGCCCGAACAGGCCCAGGTCGACGACATCTTCGAGCGCTCCGACGGCAACGCGTTCTTCGTCGAGGAACTGGCCGTCGCCACCAGCGACGGCTGCTGCACCGGTCTGTCCGAGACGCTGCGCGACGTGCTCCTCGTCCGCGTCGAGAGCCTTCCCGAAGACGCCCAGCGCGTGGCCAGGATCGTCGCCGAGGGCGGCTCCACCGTCGAGTACGCGCTGCTCGCCGCCGTCGCGCGGCTCGGCGAGGACGAACTGATCGAGGCCCTGCGCGCCGCCGTCGGCGCCAACATCCTGCTCGCCACCCCCGACGGGGACGGCTACCGCTTCCGCCACTCCCTGGTCCGCGAGGCCGTCGGCGACGACCTCCTGCCCGGCGAACGCTCCCGCCTCAGCCGCCGCTACGCCGAGGCGCTCGAGGCCGACCCCTCGCTCGTCCGCGCCGACGAACGCGTCACGCGCCTCGCGAGCTACTGGTACCACGCCCACGACCCGGCCAAGGCCCTGCCCGCCGTCCTCGACGCATCCGTCGAGGCCCGCCGCCGGCACGCCTACTCCGAGCAACTGCGGCTCCTGGAACGGGCGATGAACCTCTGGGACGAGACCCCCGAGGACATTCGCGCCGAACTGCGCCCCGTCGACTACACCGAGGTCTACCCGCCCTGCGGCTGCGACCCCGCCACCACGCCCCTGCGCTATCTCGACCTGATGGCCGAGGCGGCCGTCGCCGGCCGGCTGTGCGGTGAGCGCGAACGCTCCCTCAAGATCACCAAGCGCGCCCTGCGTCTCATCGACGACGCCGACGACGAGAAGGACCCCCTGCGCGCCGCCTGGTTCTGGATCCAGCGCTCCCGCCTCGTCCCGTCCCTCGGCCGTGGCGACGGCTGGGCCGAGATCGCCACCGCCCAGGAACTCGTACGCGGACTGCCGCCGTCCGAGGTGCACGCCGAGGTCCTCACCAACGTCGCCTCCTGGGGCATGCTCCACAACCCCGGCGAGGAGACCCTGGCCGCCGCCGAACGGGCCGTCGAATACGCCCGCATGGTCAAGGCCGAGGACATCGAACTGAACGCGAGACTCACCCTCGGCAGCCTCCTCGTCGACGCGGGCGAGGCCGACCGCGGCTTGGCCGAGATGTACGCCGTCCGCGACCGCGTCGTCGAGATCGGCCTCGTCCCGCAGGTCGGCCGCGTCCACATCAATCTCGCCTCCGCCCTGGAGAGCGCGGGCCGCTCCCTCGAGTCCGTGACCGTCGCCGAGTCGGGCATGGACCTGTGCCGCCGGTACGGCCTCCTCGACTCGGAGGGCTGGGTCCTGACCAACATGGCCGAGTCCCTCACCTCCCTGGGCCGCTGGACCGAGGCCGACGCCGTGGTCGACACGGCACTGCGGTCCTCCGCCCTGAGCGCCAAGCCCCGCGGCACGGCCGCCCTCCGCCGCGCGACCGTCGCTCTCGGCCGCGGCGACCACGCCGAGGCGGCCGCCCAGCTCGCCGCCGCCCGCGCCGCCTACGGCACCCACGACACCATGCCTCAGTACGCGCTGCCCCTGTCCGCCCTCGCCGTAGGCATCGCGGCCGCCGCCGGCGGCACCCAGGGACTCCTCGACGCCCGCGCCGAACTCGCCCGCGTCGTCGCCGAGGGCATCCCGCCCAGCAACCAGCGCTATGCCTGGCCCCTTCTCGTCGCCGCCGCAGTCGCCGAGGCCGACGCGCGGGGCCTGCCGACCGCGGAGCCCGGCCGCGCCGAAGCCGTCGACCGCATCCGCACGGCCGCCAAGCACCTGGCCACCCCCATGCCCGTGTGGCTCGCCCACGAACAGTGGGTCCGCGCCGAACTCCTGCGTGCCGAAGGCCGCGACACCCCTGACGACTGGTCCCATCCCCTCACCACCTTCGAGTCGCTCGACCGCCCCCACGACCTCGCCCGCGTCCGCTTCCGCGCGGCGGAGTCCCTCCTCGCGGCAGCCGCCACGTTCGACGACGAGAGGGAGCGGGCCACGGAACTGCTGCGGCTCGCCGGAGCCGTCGCCGACCACATCGGAGCGCGCCCGCTCACCGAAGCGGTCGCCCTCCTCGCCCAGCGCGCCCGCCTCACCCTGAACCCCGCCGCGCCACGTCCTCAGGTCCCTGCCGACCCCGCCGAGGAACTCGGCCTGACCAGCCGCGAACGCGACGTCCTGCGTCTCGTCGCCGCCGGACGCAGCAACCGCCAGATCGCCGAGGAGCTCTTCATCTCCCCGAAGACGGCGAGCGTCCACGTCTCCAACATCCTCGCCAAGCTGGGCGTCGGCGGCCGCGGCGAGGCGGCCGCCCTGGCCCACCGCCTGAGACTGTTCGCGCCCACGGGCTGAGCCCCAGGCCCGCACGGGGTCGTCACGAAGGGTGAAATTTCGCGCTGTCGTACGCTGGACGGAGGTCTCGGCCACCCGGAGGCGCCGTGTTCAACATGTTCGAGGAGCTGTTCTCACCCGGCCGCAAGCACACCAACGAGGAGCGCAAACGGCTGGAGCTGACCCGCGTCGACCTCAACGACGGCGACCCGGGGCGCGGCCCCATAGACCTCACCTCCGGCAAGGTGGTGGTCCGCATCCCTGCCCAGAGCCCACCGGGCCTGACGGACACGACGGATCAAGGTCCGACGGACCCGACGGACGAATCGGAGCCGGGGGAGCCGGCCCCCGAGGCGGACGCGCCCGACCCCGCCGTCCCCGCCCCCTCCGACGGCGAGACCTGAGCTCTGGCTCCACTCTCGCCGCAACCGGGACCGGGGACCTCCCCGGCCGTCAGGACACCTCCAGCTCCAGGATCCGGTCGTCGCCCTTCCGGGGTGTGCCTCTCGAGTCCGTGTTGCTCGTCGTCAGCCACAGCTTGTTCGTGCCCGCGGCGACCACTGTGCGCAATCTTCCGTACTTGCCCTGCTCGGTCGCCTTGTCGATGAGGAAGGACTGGGGCTCGGCCGCCACCTTCGCCCCCTTCAGGGGGATCCGCCACAGCCGCTCGCCTCTCAGGCCCGCCATCCAGACCGAGCCCTCCGTGTAGGCGATGCCGCTCGGTGACGCCTCGGACGTGTGCCAGACGGCCACCGGGTCGTGGAAGCCGGACTTGCCGCTCTTGCCCTCCACGTCGGGCCAGCCGTAGTTGTCACCCGGCACGATCAGGTTCAGCTCGTCCCATGTGTCCTGGCCGAACTCCGAGGCCCACAGCCGCTTGTCCTTGTCCCAGGCGAGCCCCTGCACATTGCGGTGACCGTACGTATAGACCACCGAATCGCCGAAGGGGTTTCCGGGCGCCGGCTTGCCGTCCGGGGTCATCCGGAGGATCTTGCCGCCCGGGGACTTCTTGTCCTGGGCGTACTTCGTGACGTACGTCTCGCCCGTGCCCACGTAGAGCAGCTTGTCCGGGCCGAACGCGATGCGCCCGCCGTTGTGGTTCGTGCCCTTCGGGATGCCCTTGAACACCGTCTCGGGCGCGCCCAGCTGGTCACCCGGCGGCTTCTTCGCGTCGTACCGCATCCGCACGATGCGGTTGTCCGACTTCGCGGTGAAGTACGCGTACAGCCAGTGGTCGGAGGCGAACGACGGGGAGAGGGCCAGCCCGAGCAGTCCGCCCTCGCCGCCCGGGACCACCCCGGGCACGGTGCCAACCTCGGTCTTCTTGCCCGTCTTCGTGTCGACCCGCGTGATCGTCGCCTCGTCCCGCGAGGACACCAGCAGGCCGTCGCCCGGCACTGGGGCCAGGCCCCAGGGGGAATTCAGACCCTCGGCGACCGTGCGCACCACCTTCACCGAACCCTTCGCCGGACCGGTGTCGCCCCCCGAGCTCCCGGAAGCGGACGATCCTGGTTCGGACGAGCCGGGGGAGGCGCTGTGCCGGCTGTCCGGCGGACCGTCGTCACCCGAGGAACACCCCGCCGTGAACAGGATCGAGGCGCAGGCCAACACGGCCAACATGGGCTGCACACCTGGACGTTGCACGATCGGATCCCCTCGACGCTGCGGACTGGGCTGCTCTTCTGCGCTGCGGTTCTACTGTTCATACACCGCAGCCATCCCGCAGGTTCCCGATCAACGCCGACGCGTTCGGACCAACCCACTCCCGCCCGCCGCTCCCACAGCCCCGGCCGCCGAAGCTTCCCCGGTCCCCAGAACTTTCCCTCCCCGAGCCCACAGAGCTTCCCCAGCCCTCAGACCTCCCCGAGCCCACAGAGCCCCCCCGAACCCTCAGACCTCCCCGCCCCCGCCGGAGCCCTCCAGTCTCCAGAGCCCCCTCAGTCCCAAGACCCCCGAGCCCGCGGCAGCTCTCCGATCTCCGTCAGGTCACGGTCAGTGAGCCGCAGCTCCGCAGCCGCGGCGTTCTCCGCCGCCCACCGCTCCCGCTTGGCCCCCGGCACCGGGACCACGTGCCGTCCGCGGCTCAGCACCCACGCCAGCGCCACCTGCGCGGGAGTGACCGCTTCCCCGTGCCGCGCGGCGATCCGGCGCAGGCCCGCCACGATCGGCTGGTTGGCCGCCATCATCTCCGCGGTGAACCGGGGATGCCGGGCCCGCAGGTCATCCGGTTCGAAGCCCTGCCCCGGCGTCAGCGTGCCCGTGAGGAAGCCGTTGCCCAGCGGCATCGCCGCGAGGAACCCCACGCCCCGCGCCTCGCACCACGGCAGCAGCGTCTCCAGGGCATCCGGCGACCACACCGAGAGCTCGGCCTCCACCGCGCTCACCGGGAACACCTGCTGCACCCGCTCCAACTGCCGGATCGTTCCCGCATGCAGCCCGGCCCTGCCCCGCCGCGTCGCCCGCGCCCCCACCGCGCACAGCCCGAGCGCCCGCACCTTCCCCGCGCCCACCAGCTCCGCCATGGCGCCCCACGTCTCCTCGACGGGCACCTCGGGGTCGGCCCGGTGCAGCTGGTACAGATCGATCGTGTCGGTCTGGAGCCGCCGCAGCGACGCGTCGCAGGCCCGCTTCACATACCCGGGCCGGCCGTTGGCGACGATGTGCTGCTCCCCGACGAGCAGCCCGCACTTGGTCGACACGAAGGCGTCGCCCCGGCGCTCTTTCAGGACCCGTCCGAGCAGCAGCTCGTTCGTGAACGGCCCGTACATGTCCGCCGTGTCCAGCAGGGTCGACCCCCGGTCCAGCGCGGCATGCACAGTGCGTACGGACTCGTCCCCCCGCTGCCGCGAGCCGGTGTAGGCCCAGCTCATCGGCATGCACCCGAGCCCGATCGCGCCCACCTCGAGCGCTGCCGCCCCGATCGTCCTGCGCTCCACCTGGAAGTAGCCTCCCCCTGCGTGTTCGAGAGGCACCCAAACTAACCTCTGGGACCCGGCCCGCCGCGCACAGCCCACCTCCCATTAGCCTCCTGACCATGAGTGCTGAGGTATCCGCCGACGTTTGGCTCCCGTTCCGTGCAGACGAGGTCCCCGGGCTCCCCGAGGGGCTCAACTACCGCTTCTGGGACGGCGGCCCCGACTTCCCCGCCGACCCGGCCGACTGCGCCTTCTACGTGGTCCCCTACATGAAGGGCGCGGACGTCGGCGTACGTCCCATGGCGCAGATGACGTCCGTACGGGCCGTGCAGACGCTCTCCGCCGGCGTCGACCACGTACAGGGAGGCCTCAAGTCGCTCCCGTCGGGCGTGCAGCTGTGCAACGCGCGCGGTGTGCACGAGGCGAGCACCGCCGAGCTCACCGTCGCCCTGATCCTGGCGTCCCTGAGGGGCATCCCCGGGTTCGTGCGCGGACAGGAGAGCGAGGAGTGGCGCTCCGGTTTCTATCCGGCGCTGGCCGACAAGAACGTACTGATCATCGGGTACGGGTCGATCGGCTCCGCCATCGAGGACCGGCTCGCTCCCTTCGAGTGCGCGCGGGTGGTGCGCGTCGCACGCTCCGCCCGCACGACCGCACGCGGCCCTGTGCACCCGCTCACCGACCTGCCGGCGCTGCTCCCGGACGCGGACGTGGTGATCCTTTCGACGCCGCTCAACGAGGCGACGCGTGGTCTCGCGAACGCGGCCTTCCTGGCACGACTCAAGGACGGCGCCCTCCTCGTGAACGTCGCGCGCGGGCCCGTCGTCGACACCGAGGCGCTCCTGGCCGAACTGGAGAGCGGCCGGATCACCGCCGCTCTCGACGTCACCGATCCCGAACCCCTGCCCCAGGGGCACCCGTTGTGGCACGCTCCGGGAGTACTCGTCAGCCCGCACGTCGGCGGCTCCACATCCGCCTTCTGGCCGCGGGCCAAGCGCCTGCTCGCCGCGCAGCTGACCCGGTTCGCGGCGGGAGAACCGCTCGAGAACGTCGTCCTGACGACGGACTGAGGGCGGGCTCCGGAGAGGCCCATCCGCCGCCTCCCGGCCCGGCCTCGCGCGCCCCCGCACACGCTCCGCGCCCGCCCGGACGCGCCCTGTACGCGCATCGCCGCTGGTCGTCACGGAGAGTAGAGAGACTATGTCCCTGAGTGACGAGTCTGGTGTATCGTCCCGACTGGGGTAGCGCCGTGGAGAGTTCGGCGCCGGGGACGGACAACCGGATTGCGAGGGGGCGACGGGCGATGCACGACCTATGGGCGAACGATCCGACGCGGCGGGGCCGCCGGCGACGACCCGCGCGCACACCGGTCCGCACGAGCCGCCCCTTCTGCCACGGCAGCCGCAGGGGCGGACGCCACAGGAGCGGCGGACGCAGAAGGCCCCAGCAAGCAGCGCACGGAAACCGGGACACGGGGGCGGCACAGACCGGAGTGGCCCCGTGAGCGCCCCCGGGACCGTGATCACCGGCCGTCGTCTGTTCCAGGGCGGAGGGTCCAGCCTCGCCTCGCAGCTCGTGTTCGCCCTCTTGTGCGGCGGGTACGCCACGGGGTCCGCGCTCGGCTGGGGATCCGACCGGCTCGCCCTGTTCATGGGTGACTTCGGGCTCAGCGCCGCCGCCGCGGTCGCCGCCGTGTCGAACTTCGCGTACGCACGCAGCCGGCGCAGCCGCTTTCGACCGGCGTGGATCCTGTTCGCGGTCTCCTCCGCCATGGCGTCCCTGGGGAACGGAGTGTGGGGCTGGTACGAGGTCGTCCTCCAGCGCCCCGTGCCGACGCCGAGCCTCGCCGACCTCTTCTTCCTGTGCTTCGCGCCGCCCGCCATCATCGGGCTGCTCGTCCTCGCCAAGCGCCCCTTCACCAAGGCCGGTTGGGTCTGTCTCGCGCTCGATGCCTGGCTCATCGCCGGCTCTCTGATCACGCTGTCCTGGAGCCTCGCCCTCGCGCACACCGCGCGGTTCGAGGGGCAGAGCGTCACCCGTACCGCGCTCTCCCTCGCGTACCCCCTCCTCGACATCGCGCTGGTCAGCATGGTGCTCGCGCTGCACTTCCGCCGCTCGCCCGGCAACCGCACGGCGGTGAACACCGCGATCGGCGCGCTCGCCCTGACCGTGATGTGCGACGCCCTGTTCACCTCGCCACTGCTGCACGCGAGTTACCGCTCGGGGGAGATCCTCGACGCCGGCTGGTTCGCCGGGTCGCTGCTGCTCGCGTGCGCGCCCTGGGTGGGGCCGCGGCACGGGGAGCACGACGGGGGCCCCGCGTTCGCGCGGTACCAGGTCACCCGCCCGATCTCCGGATCGCTCGCGGCGCTCACGCCCTATCTGGCCGCCGCCGTCTGCACGTTGGGGATTCTCTACAACGTCCTCAACGGCCACAGCGTGGACCGCGTGGTCCTCTTCACGGCCTGCACGGTCGTCCTGGCGCTCGTCGTGCGCCAGGGCATCATGCTCCTCGACAACATCACCCTCACCCAGGAGCTGGCACAGAAGGAGAACCACTTCCGCTCCCTGGTGCAGGGCTCCAGCGACGTCATCATGATCGCCGCGCCGAACGGCATCCTCAGATACGTCAGCCCGGCCGCGGCCGGGGTCTACGGGCGTGACGCCGAGGAACTCGTCGGGTCCGAGCTCGCCTCGATCATCCATCCCGAGGACCTCGGGCGCGTGGTCCACGAAGTGCGCCGCTTCCTCGCGGCGAGCCAGATCGAGGAGCCCACGACCCGGATCGAGTGCCGCTTCCGCTCCGGCGCCGGCGCCTGGCTGAACGTGGAGTCGACGATCAACCGCCATCACGGCGGCCTCATCCTCAACAGCCGGGACGTCACCGAACGGGTGCGTCTCCAGGCGCAGTTGCAGCACAACGCCGAGCACGATCCGCTCACCGACCTGCCCAACCGCGCCCTGTTCACCAAGCGGGTCGGCCATGCGCTCGGAGGTCGCCGCGCCACCGACCACGGCACGGCCGTCCTCTTCATCGACCTCGACGGCTTCAAGCAGGTCAACGACACCATCGGCCACCAGGCGGGCGACGAACTCCTCGTCCACGCCGCCCGGCGGCTGGCCGAATCCGTGCGCTCCGGGGACACCGCCGCCCGACTGGGAGGCGACGAGTTCGCGGCGCTGATCGTCGGCGAGGGCAGCCGGGACGACACCGCGCGTGAGCAGCACATCTACGAGCTCGCGGACCGCCTCAGGGTCACGCTCTCGCAGCCGTACACCATCGACGGCAACGATGTCCGGGTGGCCGCCTCCATCGGCGTCGCCTTCGCCGAACCCGACGTGTCCGCAGGCGAGTTGCTGCGGAACGCGGACCTGGCGATGTACCGGGCGAAGGCCGCGGGCAAGGGCCGGGTGGAGCTGTACGCGCCCCAGATGCAGGCCGATGTCGTCCGCAAGGCGGAGCTGGCCACCCGACTGCGCACCGCCCTGCACGAGGGAGAGTTCGCCCTGCTGCACCAGCCCGTCGTCTCCCTCGACACGGGCCGGATCACGTCGGTCGCCGCGCAGGCCCGCTGGCGCTCGACCCAGGGCATCCTGTTCACGCCCGCCGAGTTCCTGCGCACCGCCGAGGAGGGCGAGCGCACCGCCGAGCTCGGCCGCTGGATGCTGGAGGAGGCCGTCGAGCAGGCCGCCGAGCGCGGCCGCAGAGGTCATGCCGTGCCCGTGGCCGTCCGGATCAGCGCCCGCAGGCTCCTCGACCGGTCGCTGCCCCTCGGCTCCATCGAGGCGCTCCTGACCCGGCACGGGCTGCCCTCCGGCGCGCTGGTGATCGAGCTGGCCGACAGCGACCCCAGGGTCCCCCTGGACGAACTGGAGCGCCGTCTCACCGCGCTGCGCAGACTCGGCGTCCGGATCGCCCTGGACGGCTTCGGCAGCGGATACGCGGCCATCACGGCGCTGCGCAGGCTCCCTGTCGATGTACTGAAACTCGACCGCAGTCTCGTAGAAGGAGTAGTGGAATCCGCTCGCCTGCACAAGATCACCAGTGGTCTGCTGCGCATCGCCGGCGACCTCGGCCTGAACTCCGTGGCCGACGGCGTCGACCTGCCCGAGCAGGTCGTCGCACTGCGCGCCATGGGGTGCACACATGGACAGGGGATGGCCTTCTCCGGGCCGCTCGACGAGTACCGGCTGCGCCGCGCGCTGGCCTCGGGGAACTACCCGGTGCCCAGCGGTCCCGCCGAGCCGGTGTTCGCGGGCGTTCCGTCACCGTCCGGCCGGACGGCCCTGCTTCGCTCACATGATGAGACTCCCGTCCCACTTACTTGACACGCACAGTGCGCCGGAGAGAGGGTCAATGCCATGCGCACCCGAATTCTCGTACTTGGAAAGCGCGTCGGCTGAAGCTGGGACCCACCGGTCGGAACACCGGATCCCAGCGACCGCACCCGGCGCGCTCCCCTCGCTTGCCTCACGGCACGAGGGGTTTTTTGTTGCACAAGTGCGTGTAGACCAGTAACCGAACACCGTACAAACCTCGCAAAAACCCTCAGCATCGAGAAGAGAATGCCGATGACCGAGCAGGCCACCGGGGCCCACCATCCGCAGCCGCGGCCCCGAGGACAGCAGTCCGCCCCCGTCGAGCACGTCACGGGTGCGAAGTCCCTCATCCGTTCGCTCGAGGAGGTCGGGGTCGACACCGTATTCGGCATTCCCGGCGGCACGATCCTTCCCGCGTACGACCCGATGATGGACTCCAAGAAGGTCCGTCACGTCCTCGTCCGGCATGAGCAGGGTGCGGGTCACGCGGCCACGGGTTACGCGCAGGCCACCGGCAAGGTCGGTGTGTGTATGGCGACTTCGGGTCCGGGTGCCACGAACCTGGTGACGCCGATCGCCGACGCGTACATGGACTCGGTGCCGCTGGTCGCGATCACCGGTCAGGTCGTGTCCAACGCGATCGGCACGGACGCCTTCCAGGAGGCGGACATCGTCGGCATCACGATGCCGATCACCAAGCACAGCTTCCTCGTCACCAAGGCCGAGGACATCCCGAAGGCGATCGCGGAGGCGTTCCACATCGCCTCGACCGGCCGCCCCGGCCCGGTCCTCGTGGACATCCCGAAGGACATCCTGCAGGCGCAGACGACGTTCTCCTGGCCGCAGACGCAGGACCTGCCCGGTTACCGCCCGGTGACCAAGCCGCACGCCAAGCAGATCCGCGAGGCCGCGAAGCTGATCACCGCCGCGAAGCGGCCGGTCCTCTACGTCGGCGGCGGTGTGCTCAAGGCGCACGCCACGGCCGAGCTGAAGGTCCTCGCGGAACTCACCGGAGCGCCCGTCACCACCACCCTGATGGCGCTCGGCGCATTCCCCGACAGCCACCCGCTGCACGTGGGAATGCCGGGCATGCACGGTGCGGTCACCGCCGTCACCGCGCTGCAGAAGGCCGACCTGATCGTCGCCCTCGGAGCCCGCTTCGACGACCGTGTCACCGGCAAGCTGGACAGCTTCGCCCCGTTCGCGAAGATCGTTCACGCCGACATCGACCCGGCCGAGATCGGCAAGAACCGCGTCGCCGACGTGCCGATCGTCGGTGACGCCCGCGAGGTCATCGCCGACCTGGTCCAGGCCGTGCAGAAGGAGCACAGCGAGGGCCACAAGGGCGACTACAGCGCCTGGTGGAACGACCTCAGCCGCTGGCGCGACACCTACCCGCTGGGCTACGACCAGCCCGAGGACGGCTCACTCTCGCCGCAGAACGTCATCGAGCGGATCGGCCAGCTCGCGCCCGAGGGCACGATCTTCACCGCGGGCGTCGGCCAGCACCAGATGTGGGCCGCGCACTTCATCCAGTACGAGAAGCCCGCCACCTGGCTCAACTCCGGCGGCGCCGGAACGATGGGCTATTCGGTCCCCGCCGCGATGGGTGCGAAGGCCGGCATGCCGGACCGCGCCGTCTGGGCGATCGACGGCGACGGCTGCTTCCAGATGACCAATCAGGAACTGACCACCTGCGCGCTCAACAACATCCCGATCAAGGTCGCCATCATCAACAACGGCGCCCTCGGCATGGTCCGCCAGTGGCAGACGCTGTTCTACAACCAGCGCTACTCCAACACCGTGCTCCACAGCGGCCCGGACGACGTCAAGGACAACAAGGGCACCCGCGTCCCCGACTTCGTCAAGCTGTCGGAGGCCATGGGCTGTTACGCCATCCGGTGTGAGCGCCCCGAGGACCTGGACAAGGTCATCGAAGAGGCCAACTCCATCAACGACCGCCCCGTCGTCGTCGACTTCATCGTCCACGAGGACGCCATGGTGTGGCCGATGGTCGCCGCCGGCACCTCCAACGACGAAGTCATGGCCGCCCGCGGGGTCCGCCCCGACTTCGGCGACAACGAAGACGACTGAGACCGAGAGCGAAAGAGAGACCAAGAGCCATGTCCAAGCACACGCTCTCCGTCCTGGTCGAGAACAAGCCAGGTGTCCTCGCCCGGATCACCGCACTGTTCTCCCGCCGCGGGTTCAACATCGACTCCCTGGCGGTCGGCGTCACCGAGCATCCCGACATCTCCCGCATCACCATCGTGGTGAATGTCGAGGACCTGCCGCTCGAACAGGTCACGAAGCAGCTCAACAAGCTGGTCAACGTCCTGAAGATCGTCGAGCTGGAGCAGGGCCACGCCGTCCAGCGTGAGCTCGTCCTCGCCAAGGTCCGCGCCGACAACGAGACGCGCTCGCAGATCGTCGAGATCGTCCAGCTGTTCCGCGCCAAGACCGTGGACGTCTCCCCGGAGGCCGTCACCATCGAGGCCACCGGCTCCAGCGACAAGCTGGAGGCGATGCTCAAGATGTTGGAACCCTTCGGCATCAAGGAGCTCGTCCAGTCGGGCACCATCGCGGTCGGCCGCGGCTCGCGCTCCATCACCGACCGGAGCCTGCGGGCGCTCGACCGCACGGCCTGAGCCCCCCAGGCGCTTTCGAGCGCCCTCTCGTATACCGAGACCCGAAAACTTCCCTCCGCAATCCCGCCGTACGGTGGGACGCAACACCTGCACACCAAGGAGAAAATCCAGTGGCCGAGCTGTTCTACGACGACGATGCCGACCTGTCCATCATCCAGGGCCGCAAGGTCGCGGTGATCGGTTACGGCAGCCAGGGCCACGCCCACGCGCTGTCGCTCCGTGACTCCGGTGTCGACGTCCGCGTCGGTCTGCACGAGGGCTCCAAGTCCAAGGCCAAGGCCGAGGAGCAGGGCCTGCGCGTGGTGACGCCGTCCGAGGCCGCCGCCGAGGCCGACGTCATCATGATCCTGGTCCCGGACCCGATCCAGGCCCAGGTCTACGAGGAGTCCATCAAGGACAACCTGAAGGACGGCGACGCGCTGTTCTTCGGCCACGGCCTCAACATCCGCTACGGCTTCATCAAGCCCCCGGCCAACGTGGACGTGGCGATGGTCGCGCCCAAGGGCCCGGGGCACCTGGTGCGCCGCCAGTACGAAGAGGGCCGCGGCGTTCCGTGCATCGCGGCCGTCGAGCAGGACGCCACGGGCAAGGGCTTCGAGCTGGCCCTCTCCTACGCGAAGGGCATCGGCGGCACCCGCGCCGGCGTCATCAAGACGACCTTCACCGAGGAGACCGAGACCGACCTGTTCGGTGAGCAGGCCGTCCTGTGCGGTGGCACCGCCGCGCTGGTCAAGGCGGGCTTCGAGACGCTGACCGAGGCCGGCTACCAGCCGGAGATCGCGTACTTCGAGTGCCTCCACGAGCTGAAGCTCATCGTCGACCTCATGTACGAGGGCGGCCTGGAGAAGATGCGCTGGTCGATCTCCGAGACCGCCGAGTGGGGCGACTACGTCACCGGCCCGCGCATCATCACGGACGCCACCAAGGCCGAGATGAAGAAGGTCCTCGCCGAGATCCAGGACGGCACGTTCGCCAAGAACTGGATGGACGAGTACCACTCGGGCCTGAAGAAGTACAACGAGTACAAGACCCAGGACGAGAACCACCTCCTGGAGACCACCGGCAAGGAGCTCCGCAAGCTCATGAGCTGGGTGGACAACGACGAGGCGTAAGCCTTGCGACGAGGGGGCCGGGGCGAATGCCCCGGCCCCCACGTCGAGGTGGACGGCCCGCGGCGCTCTCGCGTCAACATGGTTGTCCACCCCGTCCAGCCACGGACGGGTGATCCTTCCACGGAGGCGCAAGACCACCTCCGATGCGCCACTAGACTGCAGAACACATTCGCGTCGGGCCCACAGCGTCGTGCGTCTACCACGCGGCACAGCGACATCGAAGAAGTGCAAGCACGCCCCGGCGTCCGCGAACGACGCGGCAACGCACCCGCACTTCCCCGGCGCCGCTGACACCCCTCCACCGCCTGCGGCCGTCGGGACGGCCGTCCGCAATGGGACTTGTGAGGACTCACGTGAGCACTGCTGCAACCGGCAAACCTGTCGTACTCATCGCGGAAGAGCTGTCTCCCGCGACCGTCGACGCTCTTGGCCCTGACTTCGAGATCCGCCAGTGCAACGGCGCCGACCGGGCCGAGCTGCTCCCGGCCATCGCCGACGTCGACGCGATCCTGATCCGCTCGGCCACCAAGGTCGACGCCGAGGCGATCGCCGCCGCGAAGAAGCTGAAGGTCGTCGCACGAGCCGGCGTCGGCCTCGACAACGTCGACGTCTCCGCCGCCACCAAGGCCGGCGTGATGGTCGTCAACGCCCCGACCTCCAACATCGTGACCGCCGCCGAGCTCGCCTGCGGCCTGCTCATCGCCACCGCGCGCAACATCCCGCAGGGCAGCCAGGCCCTCAAGGCCGGCGAGTGGAAGCGCTCCAAGTACACGGGCGTCGAGCTGGCCGAGAAGACCCTCGGCGTCGTCGGCCTCGGCCGCATCGGCGCGCTCGTCGCGCAGCGCATGTCGGCCTTCGGCATGAAGGTCGTCGCGTACGACCCGTACGTGCAGCCCGCGCGCGCCGCCCAGATGGGCGTCAAGGTCCTCACCCTGGACGAGCTGCTCGAGGTCTCCGACTTCATCACCGTGCACCTCCCCAAGACCCCCGAGACGGTCGGCCTCATCGGTGACGACGCGCTGCGCAAGGTCAAGCCGACCGTCCGCATCGTCAACGCCGCGCGCGGCGGGATCGTCGACGAGGCGGCGCTGTACTCGGCGCTCAAGGAGGGCCGCGTCGCCGGCGCCGGCCTCGACGTGTACGCCAAGGAGCCCTGCACGGACTCCCCGCTGTTCGAGTTCGACCAGGTCGTGGCCACCCCGCACCTCGGTGCCTCCACGGACGAGGCGCAGGAGAAGGCCGGTATCGCCGTCGCCCGCTCCGTGCGGCTCGCGCTCGCCGGTGAGCTCGTACCGGACGCGGTGAACGTCCAGGGCGGCGTCATCGCCGAGGACGTCAAGCCGGGCCTGCCGCTCGCCGAGAAGCTCGGCCGGATCTTCACCGCGCTCGCGGGCGAGGTCGCGGCCCGCCTCGACGTCGAGGTCTACGGCGAGATCACCCAGCACGACGTGAAGGTGCTCGAACTCTCCGCCCTGAAGGGTGTGTTCGAGGACGTCGTCGACGAGACGGTGTCGTACGTGAACGCTCCGCTGTTCGCGCAGGAGCGCGGCGTCGAGGTCCGTCTCACCACGAGCTCCGAGTCCCCGGACCACCGGAACGTCGTCACCGTGCGCGGCACGCTGACCGGCGGCGAGGAGATCTCGGTCTCCGGCACGCTCGCCGGCCCCAAGCACCTCCAGAAGATCGTCGCCGTCGGCGAGTACGACGTGGACCTCGCCCTGGCCGACCACATGGTCGTCCTGCGCTACGAGGACCGTCCCGGTGTCGTCGGCACCGTGGGCCGCGTGCTCGGCGAGGCGGGCATCAACATCGCCGGCATGCAGGTCGCCCGTGCGGACGTGGGCGGCGAGGCGCTGGCCGTCCTGACCGTCGACGACACGGTTCCCGCCGGGGTGCTCAGCGAGCTGGGTGAGGAGATCGGCGCGACGTCGGCGCGCTCGGTGAACCTCACGGACTAGTTCTTGGCACGTGGTGGGGCCCGGGTCACCCTTTCGGTGGCCCGGGCCCTTCTTTTTTCTCCGCCCACCCGAACGGCGGACGGGCTGAAGTTCAGCGCGTCCGCCGTTTGCGCATTCGGGAAGGGTCGGGGTCGGGAAGGAGATCAGGCCGTCGCCCTCTCCGGATCCCGCTGCTCCTCCCGCTGCGGCGCAGCCACCCCGCGCAGACCCCGCAGGGCCAGTACCGCCGCCCCCACCAGGACCGCCCCGCCGGCCAGCGCGGCGATGTGCATGCCGCTCGTGAACGCCTCCCGGGCCGACACGAGGAGCGCGTCGCCCGCCCGGCCCGGCAGGTGCTGCGCCACCGCGAGCGCTCCGCCCAGCGTCTCCTTCGCCTCGGCCGGCGCGTCGCCGATCTCGTGGCGGTAGACCGCCGTACCGATCGAGCCCAGGACGGCCATGCCGAGGGCGCCGCCGAACTCCTGGCCCGTCTCCAGGAGGGACGACGCCGCGCCGGCCTTCTCCGCGGGGGCCGCGCCGAGCGCCAGGTCGGTCAGCTGCGAGCCCACGATCACCGCGCCGGAGGCGAGTACACCCGCTCCGGCCAGGACGGTCCACAGCGAGTCCGTGCCGGTCAGCGTCAGGAGGCCGTAGCCGCAGGCGCTGGTCAGGAAGCCGGCCGTGACGACGGAGCCGCGGTGCACGCCCCGCTGCACGAGGACGGTCGCGACAGGAGCCGCGAGGCCGATGAACACGGTCGGCGCGAGCGCCCACAGCGCCGCTTCGAGTGCGCTCTTGCCGAGGACGGCCTGGAGGTACTGCGTCGTGAAGTAGGCCGACCCCATCATCGCGAAGGCCGAGATGAGGTTGAGGGTGACGGCGGGGCCGAAGCCGCGGCCCCGGAAGAGGGCCGGCGAGATCATCGGTGACGCGACGGTGCGCTGACGGCGTACGAACAGGGCGCCGAAGACGAGGCCGACGACGATCGAGGTGACGTAGAGCGGCTCGAAGCCCTCGGAGGGGATCTCCTTGATGCCGTAGACGAGGGGGAGCACCGCGGCCATCGACAGCGGGACGCTCAGGAAGTCGAAGCGGCCCGGCCGCGGGTCCTTGAATTCGGGGAGCAGGACCGGGGCGAGCAGCAGGAGCAGCGCCATCGCGGGCAGGTTGACGAGGAAGACCGAGCCCCACCAGAAGTGCTCGACGAGGATGCCGCTCATCACCGAGCCGAGCGCGATGCCGCCGGTCATGACGCCGGACCAGATGCCGATGGCCGTCGCGCGCTGCTTGTCGTCGCGGAACATGTTGCGCACCAGGGCCATCGTCGTGGGCATCAGGGTCGCGCCGCCGATGCCGAGGATCGCGCGGGCCGCGATCAGCATTTCCGCGCTGTTCGCGTAGGCCGCGCAGACGGAGGCGGCGCCGAAGGCGGTGGCGCCGATCATCAGGAGCTTGCGTCGGCCGATGCGGTCGCCGAGGGAGCCCATCGTCATCAGCAGGCCGGCGAGCACGAACGCGTAGATGTCGAAGATCCACAGCTGCTGGGTGCCGGTGGGCTCCAGGTCCGCGCTGATCGAGGGGATCGCGAAGTAGAGGACGGAGACGTCCATCGAGACGAGGAGCAGCGGAAGCATCAGGACCGCGAGAGCCGTCCATTCACGGCGCCCCGCACGGGAGTTGGTGCTCGGTGAGTTCGTCATGGGGAGGACTGTACGGGCGTCTTAAACAGTTGTCTAGTACGCACGTATAGATCGGTTGTATGGATCGCTCGTATAGGCCGTGCGTGTAAGACGTCGGTATGGGACGTCCGTATGGGACGACCGTATGAAACGGGGGTACGGTGGCCGCATGGGACATCGCGAGGATCTGCTCGAAGGCGCCAAGCGCTGCCTTCTGGAGAAGGGGTTCGTGCGCACGACGGCGCGCGACATCGTCAAGGAGTCGGGGACCAACCTGGCGTCGATCGGCTACCACTACGGCTCGAAGGACGCGCTGCTCGCGCAGGCGTACGTGGCGCTGGCCGAAGGGGCCTCGGACGACTGGAGCGCGGTGGGTGAACTGCCCGGCGCTCCCGGCTCGTTGGAGCGGTTCCGGGCCGTGATGGCCGGGATCACCGACAGCCTCGGAAAGCCCGGGTCCATCTGGCACCTGAGCATCGAGCTCGTGACGATGGGCGACAAGATGCCGGTCGTGCGCGAGCAGTTGGCGCAGGCGCAGCACGAGGCGGGGCGCGGCTTCATCGGCATGGTCATGGGGGAGGAGCCGCCGGTCGACGATCCGAGTGTGCACACGCTCGGGAAGCTCTTCTCGGTGCTGGTCCTCGGGCTCGTCGCCCAGCACACCTTCGACGCCGACTACTCGCCCAGCGCCGACGAACTCACCGAGGGCATGCGGCTGTTGCTGGAGGCGATGCGCGCGTCACAGGCGTGACGCCTTGAGTCCCATGTGCAGCAGCAGCCGGTCCTCGCCGTCGTCCAGGTCGAGCCCGGTGAGCTGCTCCACGCGGGACAGGCGGTAGTAGAGGGTCTGGCGGTGGATGCCCAGCTCCGCCGCCGTGCGGCCCGCCTGGCCCGCGCAGTCGAGGAACACCTCGGTGGTGCGGGCCAGTTGGCGGTTGGCCGGCAGCAGGAGCGGGGCCAGCACCGGGTCGTGCGCCGTGTCCGGGGGCAGCGCGGTGAGCAGGCGGTACGGGCCGATGGCCGCCCAGTGCGCGTCCGGGCCGAGACGCGGCTCGGCGAGCGCCGCGCGCGCCGCGGCCGTCGCCTCCTGCCAGGCGGCCCCGAGGTCACCCAGCTCGCGCCGCGGGCCCCCGAACCCCGCCGCGACGACCGCCGTACCGGCGCGCTCCCGCAGCTTCGCCGTCGCCGTCATGGCCGGCCCGAGGGCGTCCGCCGAACGCAGCCGCACCAGGAGGGCCAGGGCCTGCCCGGCCGCGCCCCACGGCACCGTGCACAGCGCGTCGGCCGCGGGGATCGTACGGAAGGACGGCGCGTCGTCCGGGTCCGCCGACGGCCACGGCGCGACGCACACCACCGCGTGCAGCCCGTCCGCGCGCGAGCCGAGCGCCGTGCGCAGGGCGGCCACCGCCATGTCCCGCTGCCAGCCGCGCTCGGCCGTGAGCACCTCGCGGAACTCGCGGGTCAGGTCGGCGCCCGCCTGCGCCTCGTCCGCGAGCAGCGCGCCGATGCGGCCCGCCACCTCCATCGCGGCGGTCAGCTGCTGCTCGGTCGGCCCCGGATCGTCGTCGAGCAGCCACACATAGCCGAGCACGACACCCCGATGGCGTACGGGAAGGCAGATGCGGCCCCGGTAGACCCCGGCCTCCGGGGTCGGCGGGATGCGGACGGGCCCGGTGGCGCGGGTGATGCCGAAGCCCTCGAACCAGGTGCGCACCGCCGCGGTGGAGCGGCGGGTCAGGATCGAGCGGGTGCGGACGGGGTCCAGCGTCGACTCGTCGAAATCGCTGTCGCTGTCGTGCGCGCCGAACGCGATCAGCCCGAAATCCCGGTTCTCCAGCGTCGCGGGGGCGCTGAGCAGCGCCGAGATCTCGTCGACGAGTTCCTGGTAGTCGCCCTTCACCCCGCCATTCTCGCGCACCCCACCGAACTCTTCAGACAAATGTCTGAGGTGGTGGCCACAGATGCGTGACAGCTGTCGATGGCACTGGATCGGAGGGATCCTTAGATTTCACGGTGGTTCTCCGTGCCGTACCGGTCTGTTGCGATTCACTTCGTTTACGCCGATACGGCCCCTCGTTCGTACTCTCCGTGGAGGTGCCCCGTGCTGGGTCCCGTGATTCTCGCCGCGTCGCGCAGCGACAGGATGCGCCGTTTCATCTCGGCAGCCCCCGGCACGAAGCAGGTCGTCGACCGGTTCATCGCCGGTGAGGGTGTCGACGACGTCGTGCCGATCGTCGTGGACGCCTGCGGCAAGGGCCTCGAAGTCACCCTCGACGTGGTCGGCGAGGACATCACCACCCCCGAGCAGGCCGCGGCCGCGCGCGACGCCTACCTCGAGCTGATCGGGCGCCTCAAGGACCTGGGCCTCGGCACCAAGGCCGAGATGTCCGTCAAGCTGTCGATGTTCGGCCAGGCGCTCGAGGGCGGCCATGAGCTGGCCCTCGCCAACGTCCGCCCGGTCGTCGAGGCCGCCGCCGCGATCGGCACCACGGTCACCCTGGACGCCGAGGACCACACCACCCTCGACTCGATGTTCGCCATCCACGAGGAGCTGCGGAAGGACTTCCCGCAGACCGGATGCGTCATCCAGGCCTACCTCTTCCGCACCGAGGACGACGCCCACCGCCTGGCCGCCGCCGGCAGCCGCGTGCGCATCGTGAAGGGCGCCTACAAGGAGCCCGCCTCCGTCGCGTACCAGGACAAGGGCGAGATCGACAAGGCGTACGTCCGCATCCTGAAGATTCTGATGGAGGGCGACGGGTACCCGATGATCGGGTCCCACGACCCGCGGCTCATCTCCATCAGCCAGGAGCTCGCCCGCCGCGCCGGGCGCAAGCTGGACGAGTACGAGTTCCAGATGCTGTACGGGATCCGCAGCGACGAGCACGTCCGTCTCGCCGCCGAGGGTCACCGGATGCGTGTCTACACCGCGTACGGCACCGACTGGTACGGCTACTTCATGCGCCGCCTCGCGGAGAAGCCCGCCAACCTGCTGTTCTTCGCCCGCTCCATCCTTACCAAGGGCTGATGGAACGCGTGGGCGGCGTCTCTCGGCACCAAGGAGCACCCTTGATACCAACAGAATCCGCTCACCGGCCGGCCGAGCCGGTCCATGTCTCGCCCGAAAAAGGCGTTCAGAGACTCGTGACTCCGCCCCGTGGGGCTTCTCACCTGCCCGCCGCAGCGGACTCGTGACGGTCAAGCCCCGACCGCCGCTCAACGTACGCAAGCGCTTCGGTTCATCTCGTCCGAAGCTCAGAACTCACTCGGAAGAGGTAACCAATGGACGCCGTGACCCAGGTCCCCGCTCCCGTCAACGAGCCGGTGCACGGCTACGCCCCCGGCTCCCCGGAGCGGGCGCGCCTCGAGGCCAAGCTCAAGGAGCTTGCCGAGAACCCGATCGAGCTGTCGATGACCATCGGCGGCGTCAAGCGCCTCGGTGGCGGTGACGAGTTCACCGTCGTCCAGCCGCACAACCACAAGGCCGTCATCGGTACCGGCCGTGGCGCCACGCAGCAGGACGCGCAGGACGCGATCGACGCCGCGCTCGCCGCCGCCCCGGCCTGGCGCGCGATGTCCTTCGACGACCGCGCCGCGATCATCCTGCGCGCCGCCGAGCTGCTCTCCACGACGTGGCGCGAGACGCTCGCCGCGTCCACGATGCTCGGCCAGTCGAAGACCGCGCAGCAGGCCGAGATCGACACGCCCTGTGAGCTCGTCGACTTCTGGCGCTTCAACGTGCACTACGCGCGCCAGATCCTCGCCGAGCAGCCCCCGGCGAACTCCACCGGCGTGTGGAACCGCATGGACCACCGCCCGCTCGAGGGCTTCGTCTACGCGATCACGCCCTTCAACTTCACCGCCATCGCGGGCAACCTCCCCACCGCCCCCGCCCTCATGGGCAACGTGGTGGTCTGGAAGCCGTCCCCGACGCAGACCCACGCCGCCGTGCTGCTCATGCAGCTCCTGGAGGAGGCCGGCCTGCCCAAGGGCGTCATCAATCTCGTCACCGGTGACGGCATCGCGGTCTCCGAGGTCGCCCTCAACCACCGCGACCTGGCCGGCATCCACTTCACCGGCTCGACCCCGACCTTCCAGCACCTGTGGAAGACGGTCGGCGAGAACATCGCGAAGTACCGCACCTACCCGCGTCTCGTCGGCGAGACCGGCGGCAAGGACTTCGTCGTCGCCCACCCGAGCGCCGACCGCGCCGTCCTCAAGACGGCCCTGACCCGCGGCTCCTTCGAGTTCCAGGGCCAGAAGTGCTCCGCGAGCTCGCGCGCCTACATCCCGGCCTCCATCTGGAACTCCGGCTTCAAGGAGGAGTTCGCGGCCGAGGTCGACGGCATCAAGATGGGTGACGTCACCGACCTGTCGAACTTCATCGGCGCCGTCATCGACGACCGCGCGTTCGCCAAGAACAAGGCGGCCATCGACCGCGCCAAGGCCGACGACTCCTGCACCATCGTCGCGGGCGGCACCTACGACGACTCGGTCGGCTACTTCGTGCGCCCGACCGTCGTCGAGTGCGCGGACCCGGAGAACGAGGTCTTCAAGACCGAGTACTTCGGCCCGTTCCTCGCCGTCCACGTCTACGAGGACGACAAGTACGACGAGATGCTGACCCAGATGGAGTCGGCGTCGGACTACGCCCTGACGGGCTCGGTCATCTCCAACGACCGCGCCGCGGCCGCCCACACGATGGAGAAGCTCCGCTACGCCGCGGGCAACTTCTACATCAACGACAAGTCGACCGGCGCCGTCGTCGGCCAGCAGCCCTTCGGCGGCGGCCGCGCCTCCGGCACCAACGACAAGGCCGGCGCCCCGCAGAACCTGCAGCGCTGGACCCTGACCCGCGCCATCAAGGAGACGCTGGTCCCGCCGACCGAGTACGGCTACCCGCACATGGGCTGACGCCCACCCCGGGCGGCCCGCACGGACCGCCCCCACCCGCCCCCGCCTCCGACCAGGGCCCCACCCCGGTCGGAGGCGGTGTCGTGTCCGGGGTCAGAGCAGTGCGTCCACGGCGACACGCGTGATGTCGGCGGCGATCCGGTCCTCGCCCGGGGTGTCCGGGTCGAGCCGGGTCGTGTACACGGAGACGACCAGCGGAGCCCCGCCGCCCGGCGGCCAGGCCACGGCCACGTCGTTGACCCCGCCGTAGGCGGGCGACCCGGTCTTGTCGCCGACCCGCCAGCCCGGCGGCAGCCCCGCGCGGATCCGCTTGTCGCCGGTGGTGTTCTCCACCAGCCACCGGGTCAGCTGGCCGCGGTCGAGCGGGTGCAGGGCGTCGCCGAGGACCAGCGCGCGCAGGTCCTCGGTCATGGCGGCGGGCGTCGTGGTGTCCCGCCGGTCGCCGGGGAGGTTCGTGTTGAGGTCGGTCTCCCACCGGTCGAGCCGCGTCACGGAGTCGCCGAGCGAGCGGGCGAACGCGGTGACTCCGGAGGGGCCGCCGATCCGGCGCATCAGGAGATTGGCCGCGGTGTTGTCGCTGTACGTGATGGCGGCGTCGCACAACTCCCTCACCGTCATGCCGGTTTCGAGGTGCAGCTCGGTGCGGGGCGAGGCGGCCACGAGGTCGTCGCGTCCGTAGCGGATCAGTACGTCGAGCAGTCCGGGCTCCTGCTCGCGCGCCCTGTGCAGGATCGCCGAGGCGGCAAGCACCTTGAACGTCGAGGCGATCGCGAAGCGCTCGTGCGCGCGGTAGGCGAGGACGGCGCCGGTGCCGGTGTGCAGGGCGTGCACCCCGATGCGGCCGGGGTAGCCCGCCTCCAGCTCGCGCAGCCGGCGCCGGGCGTCACCGCCGGCCTCGGGGGAGGGCGCCGCGCTCGCGGTGCCGGGCACGGAGAGGAGGACCGGCGCCAGGGCCGCGGCGCCGAGGAGGGTCCTGCGGGAGGTAGGTAAATTCATGATCTCGAAGGTACGTGAGCGCGGTCGGGGATGCCGGTGTCATCGCCTGGTTCGTGGCGCCGCGCGTCCCGCTGCGACCGGCCGCGTCAGCTCCAGCCCGCCACGATGAGCGAGAGGCCGACCGCGAAAGCGCCGCACAGCAGGCCCAGGTAGAGCCCGTAGAGCCGGCGCAGCCGGTGCACCAGGAAGCCGAACGCGCCGAACGCGAGCCCCACGGTGAGCGTGCGCGAACCGCGGGCACGCGCCGACTCGGACAGCCAGTTTGAGACGGGGGCACCCGCGCGGCCCGCCTCCTTCACGTAGACCTTGAAAGGGATGCCGTTCCAGGGCTGGTGGCGTACCGCCGACGCGCCCTCGACGGACAGTTGGTGACGGACCTCCGCCCGCATCCGGTCCGTCGTCAGGGGTGCGGGCAACGACACGCCCATGGAAGCCAGTTGGAGCGCGAGCAGGCCGCCCGCGAGGCTGCCCGCGAGCGCGGTGACGGACAGCTTCAGGGCCCGGCGCGGCACCGCCACGCACGCCACCGCGAGGAACAGCTCCGGCATCAGCGGCCAGCTCAGCGCCTCCGCGCACGCCCACGCGAAGGCCAGGAGCAGCCCGAGCCGTGCGCTGATCACGCGGGCCAGGACCTTGCGGACGCGGGAGTCCCGCAGCGGCTCCGCGACCGTACGGTCATGCAGCGCCGCGACCGCCTCACGGGCCTCCTCCGGAGTCGCCGTGTACGGGAGCGGCTCGCCGATCCGCACCCGGACCAGGGACGGGCGCAGCCTGCCGTGCTTGGGCAGCAGCCGGTCGGTGCCCGCGATCCCGACCGGCACGACCGGCACGCGCGCGTGCTCCGCCAGGACCAGCGCGCCCCGGTGGAACGACCCCAGCTCACCCGTACGCGCGCGCGTGCCCTCGGGGAAGAGGACCACGGCGCGGCCCGCGCGCAGCGTGTCCGCCATGCCGAGCAGGTCGTCCATGCCCCCGCCCGAGCGCCGCACCGGGAACCCGGCGGCGAGGCGGCTGCAGATCCGGCTGCGCCAGGGCGAGGCGAACCAGTAGTCGGCCGCCGCACCGATCGCGGGCGCGTGCGACCCGTCGAGCGCGGCGAGCAGTGCCGCGGTGTCGGCGTGCGAGCTGTGGTTGGCGACCACGACGCAGCCGCCGCGCGGGAGCCGGCCCCGGCGCTCCACACCGCCGGTGAGGGTGAGGACGAGCCACCACAAGGCGTGGCGAAGCCGGGCGGCCGCACGGGTCGGGCGCACACGGGCCGCAGCGGTCACGGTCGTCGTCACAGGGTCACCACCATCACGAGGAGCAGGGCCACGAGGAGTGAGTCGATACGGTCGAGGAGCCCGCCGAAGCCCGGCAGCCAGCTGCCCGCGTCCTTCACGCCCGCCTCGCGCTTCACCATCGACTCGACGAGATCGCCGAGGACGCAGCCGGCCAGGACGGCCGCCCACAGGACCGGCGTGAACGCGCCGACTGCCGCGAGCGCGGCGGCAGTTGCCGCAGCGGCGCCGACCACACCCGCCCACGTCTTGTTGGGGGACAGCGGCGAGAGGCGCCGCGCGAGCGGCCCTCGCCGGCCGAGCGCCGTACCGCCGCACCACGCGCCCACGTCGCCGAAGGCCACCGCGACGCCCACCGCGAGCGCCGTGTCGCCGAGCAGCACCAGGCCGCTGAGCGACACCGGGATCCACAGGAGACCGAAGAGCGTGCGCGACGCGCGCGTGAAGCCCTGCTCGGCGTCGCCCGCGCAGACCGCCGCGAGGACGGCGAGGACGAGCAGCGCTCCCGTCGTACGGGGGTCGGGCCCCGCAAGTGCCGCTCCGGGTACGGCGATTGCCGCGGCGACCAGTACGGCCCGCTCGGCGCGGGGCAGGCCGGCCATCCGCGCGTACTCACCCACGGCGACCACGCCGAGCCCGGCCGCGAGCACGAACGCGCCCGCGCGGCCCACGAAGAAGGCCCCGATGAACAGCGGCGCGGACAGTGCCCAGGTCCGCCACCGCCTGCGCAGCTCGGCCCGCATCCGTACCCGGGACGGCAGAGAGGCGACGGCGACACCACCCGCCCCGAGGACCCCGGCCACGACCGGCACGGCCCGCCCGGCCACCTCTCCGGCGACGAACACGGCGCTCATCGGGTGCCCCGCAGCTGCGTGCCGTGGTCCGCGGGGGACTGCGAGCGGGTGTGCGTGATGCCGCCGGACACCTCGCCGGTGTCGAGCGGGAGGCCTCGGCGGGCGGGCTTCGGGGGGAGAGGGCTCGGCCTGGGGGAGGGGGCCGGGGCCGGACGGCGACCGGTGGCCGGGGACGCGGGCTCCGCCACCCGTGCCACAGGCTTCTCGCTCGCCACAGCCCTCTCCGTAGCCGCATCGCTCTCTGTAGCCATGCCCCTCTCCCCATCCGCAGTCCGCTCGATGGCCACAGCAGCCGCGGCAGCCACAGCCGCCTCAGGCTTCCCAAGCGCCCTCCACACCCACACCGCCCGCACCACCGCTGTCACCGCGGATCCCGCCGCGACGACCGCGAGCACCGGTACCGCCCAGCCCGAGGCCGCGGCCACGACCGCGAGGAGGCAGCGCTCCGTCTTGCCGACCGGGCCGCCGTTGCGCCGGGGCGCGCCCGCCGCCGCGCCCGCCAGCGAGACCCAGGAAGGGAGCGTCGCCGCGAACGCCGCCGCGGCCACCAGCCACAGCGGTGCCAGCGGCAGGAAACCCGCGATGACGAGCAGGTCGGCCGCGCGGTCACCCAGCTCGTTCAGGAGCGCGCCGCGCCGCGTCGTGCGGCCGGTGTCGCGGGCGAGCGCGCCGTCCAGGTTCGCGAAGGCGAGCCGCCCCGCGAGCAGCACCGCCACGGGAAGCGCGGCCGACGGCGCCGGCAGCCACGCGAGCGCCGCCGCCGCGCCCGCGGCGCACACGACACCGGCCGCCGTCAGGGCGTCGGGCGAGACCTGCCGGGAGGCGAGCGCGCGACGCAGGCCGGAGAGCCGGTCCGCGTACCAGGGCTTGAGAGCGTAGAGGCCGTTCATGAGGACGACTGTGCCGCCGCGGACGCGGCGTGAAATCGGCACGCGTACTCAAATGGCGCGTGAGTACGGTGTCCCGGTGACCACACTGAGCACCGCACACACCGCCGACCTCACGCGAGCCGAACTCCGGTGCGTGCGCGCCCTGTTGGACGACGCCTTCGACGGCGGCTTCAGCGGCGACGACTGGGACCACACCGTCGGCGGCGTGCACGCCCTCGTGCGCGACGGCGCCGGTGACCTCGTCGCGCACGGCTCCGTGGTGCAGCGCCGGGTCGCGCACGCGGGCCGCTCGCTGCGCACCGGCTACGTCGAGGGCGTCGCCGTCCGCGCCGACGCGCGCAGGAGCGGTCTGGGCGGGCAGGTCATGGCGGCCCTGGAGCGGGTGATCGACGCCGCCTACGAACTGGGCGCGCTGTCGGCGTCGCCCGACGGGGCCGGGCTCTACCGGGTGCGCGGCTGGGAACAGTGGCAGGGCGCTTTCGCCGCGTACGGCCCCGACGGGCCGGTGCCGCTGCCGGACGACGAGAGCGCGCCGTACCTGCGCCGCGTCGGCGCCGCACTCGACCCGGCCCAGGCGCTCCTCTTCGACTGGCGGGGCGGCGACATCCTCTGAGCCCGGGCCGCGGCTGACCCCGGCGTGAAGTCGCAGGTCGCCGTGACTCCCGTCTCAGATAGTAGGAAGTCCGAGTAATTGTGGAGACAGAAGCGGGCTCCTCGCTTAGCTTGGTAGGAGCCGAACGTCTCGCTCGATCCAGCGAATGGCGGTCGTGAGCTGAGCAGAAGGCAGGCAACCCCTGCGGCTCCAGGCTCCCCGCCTCTTCCGGCGCCTCGAAATCCCAAGTGATCTCAAGGAGTCGATCTCTCATGGCCACAGCGACGCCCGTCCGCCGCCGAGTCCGTCACACATCGCCGTCCGATTCAGACCGCAAGAACGCCGCCGCCGCCCTGCAGCGAGCCCTCGACCGCAGGGACAACGGCGGCGAGACGGGGCACGAGAGCCGTTAGGGCCCCCGGCCCCTACGGCTGTGTGCCGCGCCTGATCTCGAAGTAGTCGATGCGCTCGCCGCTCTCGGCCAGTGCGGAGACCTTCAGTGTCGGTGTCACGCCCGCCCCGCCGGTCTCCGCCTCCACCGCGAGGAACGAGAAGCCGGTGTACCGCACCCGGGACCACTCCACGGTGTCCGGGTCCGGCAGGCGTGACTTCGTCCAGTGGAACGTCACGATCGACTCGCGGTCGTGGACATGCCCCTCGTAGCTGTCCTCGACCCCGATGCCGAACCCGTAGAGGTCCTTGCCGGCGCCGCCCGCGGTGACGTACACGATGCCGTCGCGCGTCGGATCGGTCGACGCGCCGACCGGCACCGGCTTGCCCACCTCTCCGTCCTTGATGGCGTCCGTGCGCTCGTAGACGTGGTTGTGCCCGTTGATCACCAGGTCCACCTGGTGCTCGGCGAAAAGCGGCACCCACGCGGCGCGCACCCCGCCGTCGGAGGCGTGCGTCGACGTCGAGTACGCGCAGTGGTGGAAGAAGACCACCACGAAGTCGATGTCCTTACGCGCGCGAAGCTCGCCGAGCCGCCCGGCCAGCCACGCGGTCTGCTTCCCGTCCGTGTAGCCCTTGTTGGCGGGAATTTCGTACGAGACGTCGTTCGCGTCGAGCGCGACAACACCGACGTTCCCGTACACGAAGGAGTAGGCGCCCGGCGCGTTCCGCGGGTCCGGGCCGTTGTCCGGCAGGGTCCAGCGGGCCGACTGGCCGCCGTACCCGTCGGGGGAGTACCAGGCCTCCATGTCGTGGTTGCCGGTCGTCACCATCCACGGCACCGACTTCGCGACCGACTCCGTCTGCGCGAGGAACTGGTCCCACACGCGCGCGTCGTAGGTGTCCGACTCCTTGCCGTGCCCGCTGCTGTCGGCGTAGCAGATGTCGCCCGCGTGCAGATGGAACGAGGGGTTCTGGCCCAGGATCAACTGGTCGTTGGCGAGCGCGTCATAGCTGACGCCCTGGTCGCCGAAGGCCGTGAAGACGAACTTCTCCGCCTTCGCCGGAGCCGTGCGGAACGAGCCGATCGTCGCGATGCGCTCCGCGGACGCCGGGTCGAAGCCGTCGTGGCCCACTCCGTAGTAGTACGTCGTCCCGGGCGTCAGACCGTCCAGGGCCGCGTGCAGATAGAGCTGCTCGACCGCCGGGAGCTTCTTCGACAGGCTCGGGGTGTGCAGCGCGCGCACCTCCGCCTCGATCTTCCGGCTGAGGTCCCAGGGCTTGAGACCCACCCGTACGAACGGCTTGCGCACCGCGAACGGCACCTGCCAGGAGATCCGCATCTGCGTCTTCGGGTCGGCGCCGAAGGCCAGATGGCGGGCGAAGGGCGCGACGAGGGAGCCGTCGACCTGCACGGCCGCCGAGCGGACGGGAACGGCGGGCGAGGTGGCGGCGGAGGGCGCCGCGTACGCCGAGGAGGCCGAGCCGCCCAGGAGGGTCAGACCGCCCAGGCTCGCCGCGGTCCCGGTCAGCGCGCGCCGTCTGCTGAACCGGGCCCGCAGGTACTCGTGCTGCTCCGGCATGCTCAGACGGCGGGCCAGCTGCTCGGGAATGCCGACGTTTGGTGTGTCCATGGGAAGAAAACTTCCCAGTAACAACCAACAAGGGCCATACCTGCGGGTGAACAGATATCGACCGCGCGGCGGCCCGTACGGCAGACCCCGGGGCGGCCCGCACCACGTCTGTCCGAATGGCGGACAGCGAGTGTCATCCCATGGGACGCCGAAGTAGGGTGCCCGTATGTCGGCTAGCTCTCGCATCCTCAATCTCGCAGTGATCCCCGGTGACGGCATCGGCCAGGAGGTCGTGGCCCAGGGGCTCAAGGTCCTCGGCGCCGTCCTCCCGCAGGATGTGAAGCTGGAGACCAAGGAATACGACTTCGGCGCCAGGCGCTACCACGCGACCGGTGAGACCCTCACCGACGCCGATGTCGAGGCGCTCAAGCAGCACGACGCCATCCTGCTCGGCGCGATCGGCGACCCCTCGGTCCCGTCCGGCGTCCTCGAGCGCGGCTTCCTGCTCAAGCTCCGCTTCCTCTTCGACCACCACGTCAACCTCCGCCCGAGCAAGCTGCTCCCGGGTGTGGCGACGCCCCTCAAGGGCCAGCCGGAGATCGACTTCATCGTGGTCCGCGAGGGCACCGAGGGTCCGTACACGGGCAACGGCGGATCGATCCGCACCGGCACCCCGCACGAGGTCGCCACCGAGGTCTCCGTCAACACGGCGTTCGGTGTCGAGCGGGTGGTCCGTGACGCCTTCGCCCGCGCCCAGGCCCGCCCCCGCAAGAAGCTCACGCTGGTCCACAAGAACAACGTGCTGTCCTTCGCGGGCCACCTCTGGACGAACATCTTCAACAAGGTGGCCACGGAGTTCCCCGAGGTCACCACGGACTACCTGCACGTGGACGCGGCGACGATCTTCCTCGTCACCGACCCCGAGCGCTTCGACGTGATCGTCACCGACAACCTCTTCGGCGACATCATCACCGACCTCGCCGCCGCCGTCTCCGGCGGTATCGGCGTCGCGGCCTCCGGGAACATCAACCCGTCCCGCGAGTTCCCGTCGATGTTCGAGCCGGTCCACGGCTCGGCCCCCGACATCGCCGGCCAGGCCAAGGCCGACCCCACGGCCACGGTCCTGTCCGTGGCGCTCCTGCTGCGTCACCTCGGTTACGAGGCCGAGGCCGCCCGCATCGAGGACGCCGTCTCCGCCGACCTGGCCGAGCGCGGCACCAGCGTGCGGTCGACCGACGAGATCGGCGACGCGCTCGCCGGACGAGTAGCCGGCTGACCCGCCGCTCTTAATGCACTTAAGCAGCCGCCGGGTCGCATCCGCACCCGGCGGCTTCACCTTTGCGGTCCCCGGGTGCCACCATCAACCCCAGGGCCGCACCTCACGCACGACCCGTACGGGCCGTTTTCGTCCATCGGACCCCACGCGCGATAATCGAACGTGGGGCCGCGGTGAACGCAAAAGCTCGGACGACCAAGTAGTTGGGGAGTTCGCGCTTCCAGCTGCGCGAGCGTGAAAAGCGGTCCGTCACACACAACCGGTGAAGGACACGCAACCATGACGACGCCCACGATCGAGCTCAAGCCCTCCTCGACCCCGCTGTCCGGCGCGGAGCGCGAGGCGATCCTGGCCAACCCGGGATTCGGCCGCCACTTCACCGACCACATGGTGACGATCCGGTGGACCGAGGGCCGCGGCTGGCACGACGGGCAGCTCGTGCCCTACGGACCGCTCGCCCTCGACCCGGCGACGAACGTCCTGCACTACGCGCAGGAGATCTTCGAGGGCCTCAAGGCCTACCGCCAGCCCGACGGCACCGTCGCCACCTTCCGCCCCGAGATGAACGCCAAGCGCTTCCAGGCCTCGGCGCGCCGCCTGGCCATGCCCGAGCTGCCGGTCGAGACGTTCATCGAGGCGTGCGACGCGCTGGTCCGGCAGGACATCGCGTGGGTCCCGGCGCACGGCGGCGAGGAGTCCCTCTACCTGCGCCCCTTCATGATCGCGACCGAGGTCGGCCTGGGCGTGAAGCCCGCCAACGAGTACCTCTTCATCGTGATCGCCTCGCCCGCGGGCGCCTACTTCGCCGGTGGCGTCAAGCCGGTGTCGATCTGGCTGTCCGAGGACCGCGTGCGCGCCGTCCCCGGCGGCATGGGTGACGCCAAGACCGGCGGCAACTACGCCGCGTCCCTGCTCGCCCAGGCCGAGGCCGCCGCCGAGGGCTGCGACCAGGTCGCCTACCTCGACGCCGTCGAGCACAAGTGGGTCGAGGAACTGGGCGGCATGAACCTGTACTTCGTGTACGGGGACAAGATCGTCACCCCCGAGCTGACCGGTTCGCTCCTCGCGGGTGTGACCCGTGACTCGCTCCTGTCGGTCGCCCGCGACCTGGGCTACGAGTCCGTCGAGAGCCGCGTCTCCATCGACCAGTGGCAGGCCGACTCGGAGAACGGCACGCTCACCGAGGTCTTCGCCTGCGGCACCGCGGCGGTCATCACGCCCGTCGGCACCGTCAAGCGCGCCGGTGCGCAGTGGGCCCAGTCGGGCGGCGAGCCCGGCGAGGTCACGCTGAAGCTGCGCGAGGCGCTGCTCGACATCCAGCGCGGCACGAGCGCGGACAAGCACGGCTGGATGCACCAGCTCGGCTAGAACCGGCTCGTGAGCACGGCTGCAACCCGCTCGCGCTCAGCCTTCACCACTCGTGACCAGGGCCGCCTCGGACTTCTTGTCCGCGGCGGCCCTGACGCGTACCGAGCGCACCTCGCGTGCCGTCAGCGCCAGATACGCGGCGCCGCCGACCAGGCCCGACAGCAGGAAACTGCAGTCCACGCCGCCCGTCAGGGAGAGCAGCGGGCCCTCGTACGACGGCAGGGACACCGCGAGCAGGCCGACGAAGGCGCCCAGGGCCCAGGAGACGGTGGCACGCGGGTTCCAGCCGTTGCGGTACCAGTAGACGCCGCCGCGCGAGCGCCGGTTGAAGACCTGGAGCGCGTCCGCGTCGTAGACGCCGCGGCAGCGGACGAAGCCGATCAGGGTGATCACGGCCCAGGGGGTGCCGATCGCGGTGAGGAGCAGGACGAACGACGTCATGGCGTCCTGCGCGGCCCACGCGAAGTGGCCGACGAAGACGCAGACCGTGGCGACGCCGGCGACCGTGTAGGTCGCGGCCGTGCGGGAGGCGCGGGGCAGGATCGCGTCCAGGTCGAGGCCCATGGAGTAGAGCATCAGACCCGCGTTGCCGACCGAGCCCGCGGAGGCGGCGAGCAGCAGCGGGATCAGGTACCAGGTGGGCGAGGCGGAGACGAGCGAGCCCGCGTAGTCGAGGGCGGCGCGGGCCGCGTACGCGGTGAACGTGCCGAACAGCTGGGGCGTGAGCAGGCCGACGATCAGGCCGAGCCAGGTGGCGCGCAGGACGCTGCGCTGGGAGTGGCGGGCCGGGGACACGTAGCGCGTGTAGTCGCCGAGGAGCGTGATGAAGGCGATGGGGCCCGACAGGCCGGCCGCGACGAGGGCGAGCAGCCAGGTCGGCCAGAACGAGCCGAGGAGGTAGCCGCCCGCGGCCGGCAGCGGCGCCGTCGTGAAGTGCGGGGCGTACGCGGCGACGCCGAGCGCCAGGAGCGCGGTCATGCCCACGGCCAGGACGCGCGAGAGGCGCAGCAGGACGCGGTAGCCGTAGACCGCGCCGATCACGGTGGCGGCGGCCAGGAGCGCGTAGACGGCGCCGTAGGTGAGGCCCGACTCGGGCACGCCGAACAGGCGGTGCAGGACGCCCGTCATCGCGTCGCCGCCGATCCACACGGTCAGCGCCGTGTAGCCGAGCGACAGGAGCAGGCCGACGACCGAGCCGACGAGCCGGCCGCGGACGCCGAACTGGGCGCCGGACGACGTCGACAGGTTCGTGCCGGTGCGCAGGGAGACCAGGGCGAGCGGGGCGGTGAGCGCGGTGCCGAGGAGCGTGCCCGCGACGACGGAGGTGACCGAGGCCCACCAGCCGAGTCCGAACGACACGGGCAGCCAGCCGAAGACGATCACCCCGAGGCAGAGGTTCGAGCCTAGGAGGATCGAGACGATGTCCCGGGGACCGCTGGTGCGTTCCTCGTCGGGGATGGTGTCTACACCGCGCTGTTCTATCGCCATGGGGGACCCCTGATCTTTGCGTCGTTGCATCGGTCACGTCGGGTGGTTTAGAGCAGCGTTCAATGTGACTCATCACAAGCTGGCACGTCAATGTTTTCGAGTTGTGAATCGTATGGTTAGAGTGAAGTTCTAAACCTGTACGGGAGGTGTGGTGGCGTGCGTCTGACCCCCACGGAACGCGATCGGCTGCTGCTGTTCGGGGCCGCGGAACTTGCCAGGGCCCGGAAGGCCCGGGGCCTGCGGCTCAATGTCCCCGAAGCGACGGCCCTGATCGCGGACACGGTGTGCGAGGCGGCCAGGGACGGCCGGCGGCTCGCCGAGGCCATCGAGGCGGCGCGCTCCGTCCTCGGCCCCGACGATGTGCTCCCCGGCGTCTCCGACGTCGTGACGGAGGTGCACGTCGAGGCCGTCTTCGACGACGGGTCGCGGCTCGCCGTGGTCAGCGACCCGATCGGCTCATCGCTGGGCGACGAGGCGCCGGGCGCGCTGCTCCCGGGCCCCCAGCACAGCGACCCGCCGGCCACGGTGACGCTCACGGCGACCAACACGTCGAGCGTCCCCGTCTCCGTCACCTCCCACTTCCACTTCTTCGAGGCCAACCCGCGGCTCGACTTCGACCGCGCGGCCGCGTACGGCATGCGGCTCGCCGTCCCCGCCGGGTCGTCGGTGCGGTTCGGGCCGGGGGAGAGCGCCGAGGTGGGCCTCGTGCCCATCGGCGGCGCGCGCGTCGCGATCGGCTTCGCCGGACTCGTCGACGGCCCGCTGGACGCGCCGGGCGCCAAGGAGGAGGCCCTGCGCAGGGCAGCCGCCTGCGGATATCTCGGAGTGAAGGGAACGGGCGCATGAGCAGGCCCACCAAGCACAGCGACCACTGCGCGCCGGGCAGCCGGCACATCGACCCGCGCGCGTACGCCGCCACGCACGGCCCGCGCGCCGGTGACCGCGTCCGCCTCGGCGACTCGGGCCTGACCGTCCGCGTCGAGTCCGATTCGCAGGCGTACGGCGACGAGTTCCTCGCCGGGTTCGGCAAGACGGCCCGCGACGGACTGCACCTCAAGGCCGCCGCCGTCCGCGAGACCTGCGACGTCGTGATCAGCAACGTCCTCGTGATCGACGCCGTGCAGGGGATCAGGAAGGTCTCCATCGGCATCCGCGAGGGACGGATCCACGCCATAGGGCGCGCCGGCAACCCGGACACCCTCGACGGGGTCGACGTCGTCGTCGGCACCGGCACGTCCATCGTGTCCGGCGAGGGCCTCATCGCCACCGCGGGCGCCGTCGACACCCACGTGCACCTGCTGTCGCCGCGCATCATGGAGGCCTCGCTCGCCTCCGGCGTGACCACGATCATCGGCCAGGAGTTCGGGCCCGTGTGGGGCGTGGGCGTCAACTCGCCCTGGGCGCTGCGCCACGCCTTCAACGCCTTCGACGCCTGGCCCGTCAACATCGGCTTCCTCGGCCGGGGTTCGTCCTCGCACGACGCCCCGCTGATCGAGGCCCTCGCCGAGGGCGGCGCTTCCGGTTTCAAGGTCCACGAGGACATGGGCGCCCACACCCGCGCCCTCGACACCGCGCTGCGTGTCGCCGAGGAGCACGACGTCCAGGTCGCCCTGCACAGCGACGGCCTGAACGAGTGCCTGTCCGTCGAGGACACGCTCAGGGTCCTCGAAGGCCGCACCATCCACGCCTTCCACATCGAGGGCTGCGGCGGCGGGCACGTACCGAACGTGCTGAAGATGGCGGGCGTCCCGAACGTCATCGGGTCGTCCACCAACCCCACGCTGCCGTTCGGCCGCGACGCCGTCGCCGAGCACTACGGCATGATCGTCTCGGTCCACGACCTGAAGACCGACCTGCCGGGCGACGCCGCCATGGCCCGCGACCGGATCCGCGCCGGGACGATGGGCGCCGAGGACGTCCTGCACGACCTGGGCGCCATCGGCATCACGTCGTCCGACGCGCAGGGCATGGGCCGCGCGGGCGAGACCGTGCGCAGGACCTTCGCCATGGCCGGGAAGATGAAGGCCGAACTCGGCCCGATCTCCGGCGACGGCGAGTACGACGACAACGCGCGTGTCCTGCGCTACATGGCGAAGCTGACGATCAACCCCGCCATCGCGCACGGCCTGTCCCACGAGGTCGGCTCCATCGAGGCCGGCAAGCTCGCCGACATCGTGCTGTGGCGGCCCGAGTTCTTCGGTGCCAAGCCGCAGCTCGTCCTGAAGTCCGGCTTCCCCGCGTACGGCGTCGTCGGCGACCCGAACGCGGCCACCGACACCTGCGAACCCCTCGTCCTGGGGCCGCAGTTCGGGGCGCACGGCGCGACCGCGGCGGACATCTCCGTCGCCTTCGTCGCCCAGGCCGCCCTCGACCAGGGCAACGACAAGATGCCCACCCGCCGCCGCCGCGTCGCCGTTCGCGGTACCCGCGGCATCGGCCCCGCAGACCTGCGCCTCAACTCGCGCACCGGCTCCATCGACGTCGACCAGGCCACCGGACTCGTCACGCTCGACGGCGACCCGGTCCGCTCGGAACCGGCCGACTCCGTCTCCCTGAACCGTCTCTACTTCCTGTGAGGACCCGCTCATGAGCAGCTTCCACATGCCCCCCGAGTGGGCCCCGCACGAGCGCACCTGGATGGCCTGGCCGAGCCCCAACCCGACCTTCACCAACGACGAGGAGCTGGCCGAGGCCCGCGAGGCCTGGGCGTCCGTCGCCCGCGCCGTACGCCGCTTCGAGCCGGTGACCGTGATCGTCGCCCCGGGCCAGAGCGACTCGGCCCGCGCGCTCCTCGGCGACGACATCGACCTCGTCGAGCGCGAACTCGACGACGCGTGGATGCGCGACATCGGCCCCACGTTCGTCGTCGGCGACGGCCGACTCGCCGCCGTGGACTGGACGTTCAACGGCTGGGGCGCCCAGGACTGGGCCGTCTGGGAGCACGACGCGAAGATAGCCCGCCACATCGCGGACCTCGCCGGCGTGCCCGTCCACTCCTCCTCCCTCGTCAACGAGGGAGGAGGCATCCACGTCGACGGCGAGGGCACCGTGCTCCTCACCGAGACCGTGCAGCTCGACCCCGACCGCAACCCGGGCCGCACCAAGGCCGAGGTCGAGCAGGAGATCCACGCGAGGATCGGCACCACCAAGGCGATCTGGCTGCCGCGCGGCCTCGCCGGCGACTACGGCGTCTACGGCACCCGCGGCCACGTCGACATCGTCGCCGCGTTCGCCGCGCCCGGCGTCGTCCTGGTCCACTCGCAGCAGGACCCCGCCCACCCCGACCACGAGCTGAGCAAGCAGATCGTCGCCCAGCTCAAGGGCGAGACGGACGCCAAGGGCCGGCCCCTGGAGGTCGTCGAGGTCCCCGCGCCGACCGTCCTCAAGGACGACGAGGGCTGGGTCGACTACTCGTACATCAACCACTACCTGTGCAACGACGGCGTCGTCCTGTGCTCCTTCGACGACCCGAACGACGAGGTCGCGGCCGGGATCTTCCGGCGGCTTTTCCCGGACAGGACCGTCCAGCTCGTGGACGCCCGTACGATCTTCGCCGGGGGCGGTGGCATCCACTGCATCACCCAGCAGCAACCCGAGATCACGCCCGCACACTGAAAGACCCGCAGGAGTCCCCGTGGCCCAGGCCCGCCGGAAGAACGCCCCTCCGCGCGAAGAGGTCCTCGCCGCAGCCATGGAGATGATCGCCGAGCGCGGCCTGGAGAAACTCACCATGGCCGCGCTCGGCCGCGAGGTCGGCATGAGCAGCGGCCACCTCCTCTACTACTTCGGTTCGAAGGACGAACTGCTCCTGCGGACCCTGGAGTGGAGCGAGGGGCGCCTGGGCGCGGAGCGGGCCCGGCTGCTCTCCGGTGGCGGCACGGTCCGCGAGCGTCTCGACGCGTACGTCGACCTGTACGTCCCCGACGCCCAGGGCGACCCGCACTGGACGCTGTGGCTGGAGGTCTGGAACCGCTCGCAGAACGCCGAGGCCGACGGCGACGCGCGCGAGCGGCAGGCCGCGATCGAGCTGGCCTGGCACCGCGACCTCGTCGCTCTGCTCGCCGAGGGCACCTCACGCGGCGAGCTCCCGCCGCTCGACCCCGACCGGTTCGCGTCCCGGCTGCGGGCGCTGCTCGACGGCTTCTCCATCCATGTCGCGATCGGCCTGCGCGGCACGGACCGGGCCCAGATCCTGTCCCACGTAAGGGAGTTCCTGGACGAGGCGCTGGCCGAGAAGCCCGCGTAGCCCTCCGCGGCATCTGACGTCCCGTACGGGACGTCTTCGTGCGCCGCGCCCGCCGGCCGACCGTCCCCGGGGCGCTCCATGAACACTATGAACGCAAGTACGCATGATCGTTGCGTGTTACACCCTTGTCATGGAGCGAAGCATTCCGGCACCGTGGCCGCCCATGGGACGAGAGCAATGGAAGAAAATCCTGGTCGGGTCGGCCGGGAACATGGTCGAGTGGTTCGACTGGTTCGTGTACGCGAGCTTCGCCACGTACTTCGCGGGGGCCTTCTTCCCCGACGGGAACCCCACGGCACAGCTGATGAACACGGCCGGCATCTTCGCCGTCGGCTTCTTCATGCGGCCCGTGGGCGGCTGGCTGCTGGGCAGGGTGGGTGACCGCAAGGGCCGTAAGGCGGCGCTCACCCTGACGGTCACGCTGATGTCGGCGTCCGCCGTCCTCATCGCGATCGCGCCCACCTACGCGGTCGCCGGGTACGGCGGCGCCGTCGTCCTGCTCATCGCCCGCCTGCTGCAGGGCCTCTCGGTCGGCGGCGAGTACGCGGCCAGCGCCACCTACCTCACCGAGGCGTCCGACCCGAGCCGCCGCGGCTTCGCGTCCAGCTTCCAGTACGTCTCCATGACCGCGGGCCAGATCGTGGGTCTCGGCCTCCAGATCGTCCTCCAGCGCACCCTGTCCGACGACGCGCTGCACAGCTGGGGCTGGCGCATCCCGTTCGTCATCGGCGCGCTGGGCGCCGCTATCATCTTCTATCTGCGGCGCAACATGCTGGAGACCGACGTCTACGAGGAGTCCGCCGACGACGCGGGCGCCGACAGCAAGGGCACCCTGACGGCGCTGTGGGCGCACAGGCGCGAGGCGTTCCTCGTGATGGCCCTGACGATGGGCGGCACCGTCGCGTACTACACGTACACGACGTACCTCACCAAGTACCTCTCCAACTCCGCCGGTCTGAGCAAGGAGACCGCGACGCTCGTCTCGTTCTGCGCGCTGATCGTCTTCGCCTGCATCCAGCCGCTCGCGGGCCGGCTCTCGGACCGGATCGGCCGCCGCCCGCTCCTGATCACCTTCGCGGTCGGCTCCACCTTCCTGACCGTGCCGATCATGACGATGCTCAAGCACGCGGGTTCCTTCTGGCCGGCCCTCGGCCTCGCCCTGCTCGCCCTCGTCGTCGTCACCGGCTACACGTCGATCAACGCGTGCGTGAAGGCCGAGCTGTTCCCGACCGGCATCCGCGCCCTCGGCGTCGCCCTCCCGTACGCCATCGCCAACGCGCTCTTCGGCGGCACGGCGGAGTACGTGGCCCTGTGGTTCAAGGACGCGGGCCTGGAGTCGGGCTTCTACTGGTACGTCGCCGGGTGCGCCGCCGTGTCGCTGATCGTCTACCTGACGATGCGCGAGACGAGGGACATCGACCTGAACCGGGTCGCGGCCACCGCCCCCGAGACCACGCAGCGCACGGCCGAGGCGGTCTGAGCCCACATCGTGAGACCACGGTCCGGGCCACGCCCGGGCTGTGGCACACTGCCGATGTGCTCTCGTTCGCCATGATTATTGGCAGCAGGCGCGCCGGTCCGCAGTGACCGCCACGTACGACCACGTACGGGCGGACATCGTCGTCTCGACCCGCGCGCAGACCTCTCGCACCCGCGAGGGGTTTTTTCGTTTCCTGGCCCACCTCAAGCCAGGACCGGAGCGCGAGGGATCATAGGGGGACGGTGGAGCCGGTCATTCCGGTAGACCGAGATCCGACACAGGAGCCAGATCAGCATGACGGACGCAACCGACGACCATTACCCCGCTTCCCGCGTCGACGACGACTTCCACGTCTTCGACACCACGCTGCGCGACGGCGCTCAGCGTGAGGGCATCAATCTGACCGTCGCGGACAAGCTGACCATCGCCCGGCACCTGGACGACTTCGGCGTGGGCTTCATCGAGGGCGGCTGGCCCGGGGCCAACCCCCGCGACACCGAGTTCTTCGCCCGCGCCCAGCAGGAGATCGACTTCAAGCACGCGGAGCTCGTCGCGTTCGGCGCCACGCGCCGCGCCGGCTCCAAGGCCTCCGAGGACCCGCAGGTCAAGGCACTCGTCGAGTCCGGCGCCCCGGTCGTGACCCTGGTCGCCAAGTCGCACGACCGCCATGTCGAACTGGCCCTGCGCACCACCCTCGAGGAGAACCTGGAGATGGTCCGCGACACCGTCTCCTACCTGCGCGAGCAGGGCCGCCGCGTCTTCGTCGACTGCGAGCACTTCTTCGACGGCTACCGCGCCAACCCCATGTACGCCAAGGCCGTCGTCACGGCCGCGCACGAGGCGGGCGCCGACGTGGTCGTCCTGTGCGACACCAACGGCGGCATGCTGCCCGCCCAGGTCCAGGCGATCACCGCCACGGTCCTCGCCGACACGGGGGCCCGCCTCGGCATCCACGCCCAGGACGACACCGGCTGCGCCGTCGCCAACACCCTCGCCGCCGTCGACGCGGGCGCGACCCATGTGCAGTGCACGGCCAACGGCTACGGCGAGCGCGTCGGCAACTCCAACCTCTTCCCGGTCGTCGCCGCCCTGGAGCTGAAGTACGGCAAGAAGGTCCTCCCCGAGGGCGCGCTGCGCGAGATGACCCGCATCTCCCACGCCATCGCCGAGGTCGTCAACCTCACGCCCTCCACGCATCAGCCGTACGTGGGTGTTTCCGCGTTCGCCCACAAGGCCGGTCTGCACGCCTCGGCGATCAAGGTCGACCCGGACCTCTACCAGCACATCGACCCGGATCTGGTCGGCAACCGCATCCGCATGCTCGTGTCCGACATGGCGGGCCGCGCGTCCATCGAGCTCAAGGGCAAGGAGCTCGGCGTCGACATCTCCGACGACCGCGAGCTCGTGGGCCGCGTCGTCGAGCGGGTCAAGGAGCGCGAGCTCAAGGGCTACACGTACGAGGCGGCCGACGCCTCCTTCGAACTCCTCCTGCGCGAGGAGGCCGAGGGCCGCGCCCGGCGCTACTTCCGTGTCGAGTCGTGGCGGGCCATCGTCGAGGACCGCCCCGACGGCAGCCACGCCAACGAGGCGACCGTGAAGCTGTGGGCCAAGGGCGAGCGCATCGTCGCCACGGCCGAGGGCAACGGCCCGGTCAACGCCCTCGACCGCGCCCTGCGCGTCGGCCTGGAGCGGATCTACCCGCAGCTCGCCAAGCTGGAGCTCGTCGACTACAAGGTCCGCATCCTGGAGGGCAAGCACGGCACGTCCTCCACGACCCGCGTCCTGATCTCCACGAGCGACGGCGCGGGCGAGTGGTCCACCGTCGGCGTCGCCGAGAACGTCATCGCCGCGTCGTGGGGCGCCCTCGAGGACGCCTACACGTACGGGCTTCTGCGGGCCGGGGTCGAGCCGGTCGAGTAGAGGCAGCACAGGCGAGGACGCCGGAGGGGCCGCGGTCGGCCCCTCCGGCTCTCTGTTGCCCCGGCTGCCGCTTCGCTACCAGGTGAAGGTCGCCGAGGTCTTCGCGGGCAGCGCGTAAGTGGCGTGCTGCCCGCCCCAGTTGACGGTCACCGTCTTCGCGGACGTGCCGCCGTTGTACGCGATGAGCGCCTTCGAGCCGTCCGGGTTGCGCCAGGCGACGTTCGGCACGGCCGAGCTGCCGGTCGACGCGATGCGCTGGGCGCCCGGCCGGACGAACGTCGTCAGATGGCCCATCGTGTAGTACTCGACGGTGTAGTCGACCTGCCCGCTGCGCCCGTCACCGTTGTGCACGGTCACGAGCCCCGTGCAGGTGCCGCAGCCGCCGTTGTGCGGGCCCATGTTCTGGTCCACGGCCAGCGACCACTTGGTCACCGACTTCGCCCAGTTGCGGGTGTAGTCGACGATGTTGAGCATGTCCTCGCGCTGCTGGTCGGCGATCCACGTGCCGCCCGAGTGCTCGGTCCCGAAGGCGTCGAGCTGCGGGTAGCGGTCGTGGATCGCGCTCTGCTCGGCGACGTCGCCGCCGTAGCCGTGCCACGCGATCCCCCCGAAGTTCGGGTGTGCGCGCACCGCCGCGTCGTCCACGGTCTGCGCCGCGTAGCCGTCGTAGGTGTCCCAGTTCCAGTCGTGCGCGAGGACCTTGGTGGTCAGGCCGGCGGCCGCCAGTTTCGGCAGCAGCTCGCTCTTGGTGAAGTAGGCGAGCCCCGAGGCGTTCCAGCTCATCGAGGGGTAGCCCCCGCAGCACGTCGGCTCGTTCTGCGCGCTGACGTAGTCGACCGGGACGCCCTGGTCCCGGTACGCCTGGAGGTACTTCACGAAGTACGAGGCGTAGGTGCCGTAGTCCTCTGCTTTCAGCCAGCCGCCGTTGAGCTGTCCGCTGTCCTTCATCCAGGCCGGCGCGGTCCACGGGGAGGCCATCACGGTGACCTTCGGGTTGAGCTGACGGGCCTGTTTCGTGAGGGGCAGGACGTCCGCGAGGTCGTGGGCGACGGAGAACTCGGAGAGGTCGGGATCGGTCTGCCCGGCGGGCACGTCGTCGAACGTGTAGCCGTGACGCGCCAGGTCGGAGCCGCCCATCGGGTTGCGCAGGAACGACAGGCCGATGCCGTCGGTGGGGGAGAACAGCTTGCGCATCGTGGCGTCGCGCGTGGCCGGTGACAGGGCGCCGCTGCTGTTCATCAGCCAGGCCGCGGTGTCCGTGAACGAGGCGCCGCCGCCGGTGAAGGTCTGGTACCGGGTGTTCTCGTCGACGGTGATGTTCTCGCCACCGCCGCCCGTGCCCGGCTGGAAGGCGAACGGGGCCTGCTGTTCGAGACCGCGGACGACATGGCGTCCGCCGGCGTCGTCCGTCGTGGTCAGCCAGGCCGTGACCGGCTCGCCCGCGGCCTGCGCGGGGGAGGCCACGAGCCCGGTCAGGCCCGCGGTCGTGAGCAGCCCTGCGGCGAGCAGCCGGGCCGCCCGGCGCGGGCCCGAACGGGGTCGTCTGGGGGTTCTCATGGTGCGCCGCCCTTCTGTGGGGGGTGAGGAGATGGGGCGTGCGAGGCGTGAGTAAATGACGGCTGCGAACGGGAGTCAAGGGGGTGCGCGTTCAGAAACTGAATGCTCAACTGCCCTGACAAGCCCAGGGAATTGGCTGTGCACCGGTTCTGACGTGAAGTCTTGACGGGTCCACGGGGCACCAGTTAACTCACGGCGTGAGGTAAGTCATGAGCTTCACCAGGGACTCCCGTCACCCCCAGAGGTTGCGGTGCGTACCCGAACCGGCCGAAGGGAAGTCCATGCGAAGAACCGCCCTGCTCGTCTCCGCAGCCCTGCTCACGGGGCTGCTCCCGCTCGCGTCGGCAGGCGCGGCGACCGGCGCCGAGGAACCGCCGCCGGTGCCCGTCGACCGTTTCGAGGGCGAGGTTCCCTTCGCGTCCCAGCCCGCGGAGGGCATCTTCACCTGGGGCGGCGACAGCGACGACCCGCCCAAGCTGGAGCTCGCGGCGCGCGACGACGCCCCCGAGGGCGACAAGGTTCTCTCCGGGACGTACGACATCAGCGGCTACGGCGGCTTCACCCACGACTTCGCCGCGAACGAGCCCGGCCACGACTGGTCCACGCACAAGGGCATCCGCTTCTGGTGGGACGGGAAGAACAGCGGCAAGCGGGTCAACTTCGAGATCAAGGACGGCGGTGCGAACGGCGAGGCGTCCGAGCTGTGGACGACCTCGTTCACGGACGAGTGGACCGGCTGGCACCAGGTCGAGATCCCCTTCACCGACTTCGCCTACCGCACCGACTACCAGCCCGTCGGCGGCATCGACCAGAACCTCGGCCTCACCGACATGTGGGGCTACGCGCTCACCCTGCCCACCGGCACGCCCGGCACCTTCGCCATGGACGGAGTGGAGCTCTACGGCAGGGCCGACCCCGCCCTCACCACGAAGGTCCTGACCGGCGCCGCCGTCTACCCGGTGAAGGAGGGCGGCACGGCCGGCGTGCGGATCTCCGTCGCCACCACCGGCTCCGCCCCGCTCGCCGAGCCGGTCACGGTCGCCTACGAGAGCGCGGGCGGCAGCGCCGGCGCGGGCACGGACTACACCCCGGTCAAGGGCGAGTTCACCTTCCCGGCCGGTACCGCTTCGGGCGCCACGCACACGGTGTCCGTACCGACGCTCAAGGACAAGGCGGCCGAGCCCGCCGAGACGATCCCGCTGAAGCTGACGGTCACCGGCGCCAAGGCGCCCGCCGAGACCCCGCAGGTGGTGATCGACGCCCACGGCCTGCCCTACCTCGACACCAGGCTCCCGGTGAAGCGGCGCGTCGCCGACCTTCTCTCCCGGATGTCCCTGGAGGAGAAGGCCGGCCAGATGACACAGGCCGAGCGCAACGCGGTCGGCACGGGCGGCGACATCGCCGCGTACGACCTCGGCTCGCTGCTCTCCGGCGGCGGCTCGACGCCGACGCCGAACACGGCCGCGGCCTGGGCGAAGATGATCGACGGCTTCCAGCTCCGGGCGCAGGCGACGCGGTTCCAGATCCCGCTGATCTACGGCGTGGACGCGGTGCACGGCCACAACAACCTCGTCGGCGCCACGGTCCTGCCGCACAACATCGGCCTCGGCGCGACCCGCGACCCGGGGACGGCCGAGAAGGCGGGCGCGGTCACGGCCGCCGAGGTCCGCGCCACCGGCATCCCCTGGGACTTCGCACCCTGCCTGTGCGTCACCCGCGACGAACGCTGGGGCCGGTCGTACGAATCCTTCGGCGAGGACCCCGCCCTCGTGAAGCAGATGGAGACGGTCGTCCAGGGTCTCCAAGGGGCACGCGACGGCAAGGACCTCGACCGGGACGACAAGGTCCTCGCCACCGCCAAGCACTTCGTGGGCGACGGCGGCACCGCGTACGGCTCGTCGACCACCGGCTCGTACACGATCGATCAGGGCGTCACCAAGGTCACGCGGCAGGAGCTGGAGGCGGTGCACCTCGCGCCGTTCCAGGAGGCTGTGGACCGCGGGGTCGGCACCGTCATGCCCTCGTACTCGTCGCTCGACATCATCGGCGACGACGAGGGCCCGGTGAAGATGCACGCCGACGCCGCCATGATCAACGGAGTCCTGAAGGACCGCATGGGCTTCGACGGCTTCGTCATCAGCGACTGGCAGGCCATCGACCAGCTCCCCGGCGACTACGCGTCCGACGTCCGTACGTCGGTCAACGCGGGCCTCGACATGATCATGGTCCCGACCGCGTACAAGGACTTCCGCACGACCCTGATCGACGAGGTGAAGGCGGGCCGGATCGGCGAGCCGCGCATCGACGACGCCGTCGCGCGCATCCTGACCCAGAAGTTCAAACTGGGCCTCTTCGAGAAGCCGTACGCCGACACGAGCGGCGCCGCCGCCATCGGCTCGGCCGGACACCGCGCCGTGGCCCGCACCGCCGCCGCCGAGTCCCAGGTCCTCCTGAAGAACGCGGGCGGTGTGCTCCCCCTCAAGAAGAGCCAGAAGGTGTACGTCGCCGGGTCCAACGCCGACGACATCGGCAACCAGACCGGCGGCTGGACCGTCACCTGGCAGGGCTCGTCCGGAAAGATCACCGATGGCACGACCGTCCTGGAAGGCATGAAGAAGGCCGCGCCCGGGGCCACCATCTCCTACTCCAAGGACGCCTCCGCCCCCACGGACGGCTATGACGTGGGCGTCGTCGTGGTCGGCGAGACCCCGTACGCGGAAGGGATCGGCGACGTCGGCAACGGCAACGACCTGGAACTCACGCCCGCCGACCGGGCCGCCGTGGACAAGGTGTGCGGCGCCATGAAGTGCGCGGTGCTCATCGTCTCCGGCCGCCCGCAGCTCATCGGTGACCGGCTCGGCGACATCGACGCGCTCGTCGCGTCCTGGCTGCCCGGCACGGAGGGCGACGGCGTCGCGGACGTCCTGTACGGGGCGAAGCCCTTCACCGGACAGCTCCCCGTGACCTGGCCGAAGTCGCAGGCCCAGCTGCCGATCAACGTCGGGGACACGGCGTACGACCCGCAGTTCCCGTTCGGCTGGGGACTGACGACGCTGCGCACCCCGCCGGGCGGCGGCACGCTCACCCTCAAGGCCCTCGCCCTCGCGGCCGCCGCGGCGCAGAAGGCCGGGTCGGCGGAGGCCGGTCGCGCGGTGGTGGGCAAGGCACGGCTGCTCGTCCAGCAGAAGGTGGGGCAGGACATCACGCCGGCGGTGGCCAAACCGTTCGCCGACGCGGACCACCTGCTCCTGTCCGGGCGCTACGCGGACGCGGTCGCGAAGCTGACCGAGGCGTACCGCGCCGCGTGAGACGGCGCGGGGAGGGGCCCACCGCAAAGCGGGTGGGCCCCTCCTTGCAGTACATACGGCATACGGGTCCCTCCTGGGTTAGCGTCGAGGTATGAGGCCCACCCGTCGGGCATCGCGCCTGATATCTGTCCTGTTCGGTTCACTTCTCGCCCTGGGGGCCACGACGGCGGTGACACCGGGGGTCCAGGCGGCTGCCTCCGACGTCTCGACGGTGGCCGACGCCCTGAAGAAGAGCCCCGTGTACGTCGACCCGGCCGCCTCCGCGCAGCTGTCCGCCGGGGACGCCGACGCCCTCACCAAGAAGATCAAGGACGCGGACAAGCCCGTCATGGTGGCGGTGCTGCCCGCGAACTTCCCCACCCAGGACCTCTTCACCGACCTGCGCACCAAGACCGGCATCACCGGCGTCTACGCGGTCCGCCTCGGCCAGAAGTTCGACGCCCGGGCCGACAGCCGGGTCATGTCCCAGGACGCGGTCAGAAATCTGACGACCAGCGTCCAGGGAGAGAACGTCACCACCCAGCTCAACGACTTCGTCGACACGGCCGTCCGCAACGCGCGCGGCTCGGCGCCCTCCGCGTGGGGCGCGGGCGGCGGTGACAGCGGCGCCCCGGTCGGCGCCCTGATCGGCCTCGGCGCGGTCGTCGTCGTGGGCGGCGGCGCGGCGTACGCCGTGTCCCGCAGGCGGCGCCGGCAGCGCGAGGACGAGCAGCGGGCCGCCCTGGAGAAGCTCCGCGTGGTCGTCGACGAGGACATCACGGCGTTCGGCGAGGAGCTGGACCGCCTCGACTTCCACCCCGCCGAGCCCGGCGCCGACGACACGATGCGCGCCGACTACGAGCGGGCGCTCGACTCGTACGAGAAGGCGAAACAGTTCATGGCCGCCGCCCAGCGCCCCGAGGAGGTGCGCGGGGTGACGCAGGCCCTGGACGACGGGCGGTTCTCGCTGGCCATGCTGGCCGCGCGCCGCGAGGGCCGGCCGCTGCCCGAGCGCCGGGCGCCCTGCTTCTTCGACCCGCGGCACGGGCCCTCCGTGACGGACGCGCTGTGGTCGCCCCCGTCCGGCGCCGAGCGCGAGGTCCCCGTCTGCGCGGCCGACGCGACCCGCCTCAAGGACGGCGCCGAACCCATGGTCCGCACGGTCGACACGGGTGACGGCGAGCGGCGCCCCTACTACGATGCAGGCCCGGCCTACGGCCCCTGGGCGGGCGGCTACTTCGGCGGCGGCATCCTGCCCGGACTCCTCCTCGGCACGCTGCTCGGCTCGATGATGTCGAGCCCCGCCTACGCCGCGGACTACGGCTCCGGATACGGCGACTTCGGCGCGGGAGCCGGATACGACGGCGGGGACTACTCGGGGGCGGACTTCGACTCGAACGACTTCGGGGACTTCGGAGGCGGCGGCGGGGACTTCGGCGGCGGAGGCGACTTCGGGGGAGGCGGGGACTTCGGGGGCGGGTTCTGAGCCCCGCGGTCCGAAAACGGGAGGCGCGACGCCCGGCGTCGGGGCTAGTCTGACCGCACTCTTACGAACCGCTTCCCCAGAAATACGCCGCAGACGGGAAGCAAGCCGGCACGTACACCGTGCGCGGTCCCGGAGGGGCGGCAGCGAGATTCCGCATGCCCCCTTCCGAAGGAGCTCCACCCCATGAGTACCGTGCGCACTCCGCGTATCGGCCTCGGCCTGCCCGTCGACGACCCCGCCGTCCTGCTCGACTGGGCCCGTCGCGCCGACACGACCCCCTTCTCCACGCTCGGCCTCCTCGACCGGCTCGTGTACGACAACCCCGAGCCTCTGATCACCCTCGCCGCGCTCGCCGGAGCCACCTCCCGCGTCCGCGTCCAGACCGAGGTCCTGCTGGCCCCGCACCACGGCACGGCCCTGCTCGCCAAGCAGACCGCGACCCTCGACCGGATGTCAGGCGGCCGCTTCACGCTCGGCATCGGCGTCGGCGGCCGTGCGGACGACTGCCGTGCCGCGGGCATCGACATCCGCCGCCGCGGCCGCCGTCTCGACGAGCAGATGGAGACCCTGCGCCGCACCTGGGCGGGCCACTCCTACGACGACGCCGAGGGCGTCGGCCCGATCGGCCCCGCCCCCGTCACCCCCGGCGGCCCCGAGGTCCTGTTCGGCGGCTTCGCACCGGCGGCCCTCGCCCGCGTGGCCCGCTTCGGCGACGGTTTCCTCGGCGCCGCGTTGCCTCCGCAGTGGATGGAGCCGATGTTCCGCGACGTGGAGCGGCTCTGGGACGAGCACGGCCGCTCCGGCCGCCCGCGCCTGGTCGCCCAGGTCAATGTGGCGCTCGGCCCGGACGACCTGATCGCCCGCGCCCGCGACGCGATCACCGCGTACTACGGCTTCGACCCGCGCGCCGCGGGATCCGCCGAGCGCATGCTCGCCACGCCCGCGCAGATCCGCGAGGCCGTCACCGGCTTCGCGGACATCGGCGCGGACGAGGTGATGCTCTACTGCTGGGGCATCGACCCCGACCAGGTCGACCGCCTGGCCGACGCGTTGTTCTGACGCCCCTTTCGCGCGTCACCGGTGCTCGCGCCGCGCCTCCTCGTACTCCCGAGCGGTCGGCTTCGGCACCTGCGCGCCCTCTCCGTGGAGGGCGCGCGAGAGGCGCACCCGGAGCCGCTCGGCCCGGGGCACATGACGCCGCACGCCGTTCACGTCGGTCTCCGGCCCGCTCTCCAGGGCCGGGGGCTGCTCGTGCGCGGTCAGGGTGTGCAGCTCGGCCCGGGTGAGCGGCTCGTGGACCTCGACGTACTCGCCGTGCGGAAGGCGCTTGACACGGCCCGACTCCCTTCCGTGCAGCACCAGTTCGCGGTCCCGGTGCTGGAGCCCGAGGCAGATCCGCCGCGTGACGACGAAGGTGATCACCGGGCCCACGACGAGCGCGACGCGCACGAACCAGGTGACCGCGTTCAGCGAGACATGGAAACGCGTGGCCCAGATGTCGTTGCCGCCGCCCATCAGGGCCACGAGGAAGAACGTCAGCCAGGCCACCCCGAGCCCGGTGCGCACCGGCCGGTTGCGCGGCCGGTCCAGGAGGTGGTGCTCGCGCCGGTCGCCCGTGACCCAGGCCTCGACGAACGGATACACGCCGATCACGACGAGCACCGCGGGGAAGACGACCAGCGGGACCAGCACGCCGAGGGCCAGTGTGTGCCCCCACAGCGTGATCTCCCAGCCCGGCATCACCCGCAGAAGCCCCTCCGCGAACCCCAGGTACCAGTCGGGCTGCGCCCCCGTGGACACCTGGTCGACGCGGTAAGGCCCGTAGTTCCAGACGGGGTTGATGGACGCGACGGCCGCGAGGAACGTGACGACGCCGAACACCAGGAAGAAGAAGCCGCCGGCCTTGGCGAGGTAGACGGGGAAGAAGGGCGCCCCCACGACATTGCGCTCGGTCTTTCCCGGCCCCGGGAACTGTGTGTGCTTGTGGTGGACGACCAGGATCAGATGGGCCACCACGAGCGCCGCCATGATGCCGGGGAACAGCAGCACGTGCACCGAGTAGAACCGCCCCACGATGTCGTGCCCGGGGAACTCCCCGCCGAAGAGGAACATCGACAGATACGTCCCGACAATGGGCACCGACAGGATCGCCCCGTCGAGGAAGCGCATACCCGTACCGGAGAGCAGGTCGTCCGGCAGCGAGTACCCCAACAGGCCCTCGAACAGCCCGAGCAGGAGCAGGGTCCAGCCGAACACCCAGTTCAGCTCACGCGGTTTGCGGAACGAGCCGGTGAAGAAGTGCCGCATCATGTGGAGGAGCATCGCCGCGACGAAGATCAGCGCCGCCCAGTGGTGGATCTGCCGGATCAGCAGTCCGCCCCGGACGTCGAAGCTGATGTCGAGGGTGGAGGCGTACGCCTCGGACATCCGGATCCCGTTCAGCGGGACGTAACTGCCGTGGTACTCCACCTCGTTCATCGACGGGTGGAAGAACAGGGTGAGATAGACCCCGGTCAGGACCAGGATCACGAACGTGTAGAGGCAGACCTCGCCGAGCAGGAACGACCAGTGGTCCGGGAAGACCTTGCGCAGGTACTTCCTGGACAGGGTGTGCAGGCCGAGGCGGCCGTCCGCCCAGTCCGCGAGCCGTTCACCGGCCGGTGCCTGCCCGCTCTCCCGCACCGTCCCCGTGCTGCCTTCCGCGGTCCTCTCGGACATCAGGCTCGCTCCTCCCCTGGGCGCTCACCACATGGGTGCTCACCCCTTGGACGGAAGGGACGGGGCGGAATGTGACACCACAGAGGCGTCGGGTGACCCACATCACATTTCCGTAGGCCCGGTCAGCCCAGAAGCTTCGACTGCCAGCGCGTGAAGATCTCCTCCGGGGCGCCGTGGCACGACCACGGGACGCGGGTCGCGTGTCCGTCGAGAAGCCGGAAGAGGTGCGCGGCCTCGCCGGTCAGGTCGGCGTAACAGGACGCGTGCGCAAGGGTGTTGAGATCCGCGACGTCCTGCGCGTACGTGTACTGCCGCTGCGCTATCCACAGGTGCCAGGTGCGCCGGGCCTGAGACGCGCTGTTCTCGTTGTTCCAGAACTGGAGCAGCCCGATCGCCTGGGAGCCCTCCCGCTCGACGCGGTGGCGGTACTCCTCGACCCGGGCGACCTGCGGCAGCACGGCGAGGGGCGACCCGGGCGGGAGGGTCGCCGTCACGTCCTGCGCGAAGTTGTACATGACGCCGTGCGAGCCGTGCCAGCGTGCCGAAAGATGGCGCAGCACCTGGTGGTTGCCCTCGCGGTTGTGCGGGTCACGCTGGTGCAGCTCCTTCCACCAGAGCTCCATGGACGGGTGCCCGCCGGGGAACAGGCGGGCGACCGTCAGGAGCGAGACCCAGGGCACCGGATCCGCGGGAAACGCCTCGGCCGCCCGCAATGAGGTGCGCACGGCCCGCTCCAGCTGGTCCGGGTCGACCGCGTTCCCGGGGCCGGCCGCCATCGCCAGGTTGAACGCCCGCATCACCTCGGTCTCCGCCCGCAGGACCAGCGCGTCGGCGTTCCGCGGCTGCGACTCGTGCCAGGACTCGGCGACGGACGTGCCCGCGGTGGCCTGGGCGAGCAGGCGCATCCGGAACGTCCGCCGGTCCCAGTCGGAGCCGGCCGCCGCGCACAGCTCGGGCAGTCCTTGCCAGCGACCGATCGTGATGTCCGCGCGGGCCTCCGCCAGGGCCCGGTCGCCGTTCGTGGGATCGAAACGGACGGTCATCGGCGTCCTCGCCAGTCAGTAGTCGGTGATGGTCCTGGGTGCGGTCGGCCGGTCCGCCGGCGAGGGTGCAGCTCAGAAGTCCGTGGACAGGGTGTCGCCGGACGACGCCGCGTACACCGGCGCCTCGTTCCCGTACTCGGCGTGCACCTGCTCCGAACGCGCCGCGTCCAGACGGGCGGGCCGGTAGTAGGCGGAGCCCTTGGCGCGGTACCAGAGCATCGGGACGAGACCCACGGCGATGCCGCCGACGCCGATCGAGACGGCCGTGCCCGACAGGCTGCCGAGGGACTCGACGAACACCCAGATCATGAAGAGCGAGCCGGTCAGCGGCCACAGACCGCCGAAGAAGAAGTTGGCCGCCGACTTGAACAGCAGTTTGCGGTACGCCACGACGACGGCGAGGCCCGCGAGGCCGTAGTAGACCGCGATCTGCAGGCCGATCGCGGCGACGGCGTCCTCCAGGACGGCGGAGACCGAGCCGAGCGCGGTCGACGCCACGAAGAGGGCGAGGGCGACGACACCGACGACGACGATCGCGACCCACGGCGTCTGCCAGCGGGGGTGCGACCTGCCGAGGGCGGAGGGCAGCGTCCGGTCGCGGCCCATGGAGAAGAGGGAGCGCGTCACCTGGATCAGGGTGGTCTCCAGGGTGGCGATGGTGGACAGCATCACCGCGACGATCAGCAACTCGCCGCCGGGGCCCGGCAGTACGCGCTCGCCGAGCAGCCCCATGATGTTGTCGCTGGTCGCGATCTCCTTGGGCGTGAGCAGCATGTTGGTGGTGATCGTGAAGACCTCGAAGAGGACGAACACGATGCCGACGCCGATCAGCCCGGCGAGCCCCGAGGTCTTCTTGCTGTTCCGGGTCTCCTCGCTGAGATTGCTGGTGACGTCCCAGCCCCAGTAGTAGAACGCGGCGATCAGCGCGCCCGCGGCGAACCCGGACGCCCCGTCGAAGTGCCCGAACCCCAGCCAGGACCAGGAGAATTCGGTGACCCGCTTGTCGCTGAACACCGCGGCGACGGCCACCGCGAGCAGGATGACCAGCTCGATCCCGGACATCAGGAGCTGGGCGTGGACGGTCAGTTTGGCGCCCATGAGCACGACGACCAGCATGGCCAGGAACCAGACCGCGCCCACGGCCGCGGCGAGCGCGGTGTTGTCGGCGTGGGAGGGGGCGACGAGTTCGAGCGTCATGGCGCCGGCCGGGAGCGAGCCCGCGACCATGAAGATGGTCGCCGAGATCACCAGGGACCAGCCGCTGATGAAGCCGAGGAAGGGGTGCAGGGCGCGGCCGACCCAGGAGTAGCTGGCGCCCGCGTTCACATCGAGGCGGCCCAGGTAGTTGAAGGCCCAGGCGATGCCGAGCATGGGTATCGCGCAGTAGAGGAGCGCGGCCGGCGCGGCGAGGCCCACCGTGCCGATCAGCACGGCGGTGGTGGCGGCGATCGAATAGGCGGGCGCGCTGCCCGCCACGGCCATCACGATGCTGTCGGAGGTGCCGAGGGCATTGGCCTGAAGCCCTCTGTTCGTGCTCATGGGATCGGTGGCGCCTTTCCGGGGACGGCAGAAGGTCTGCCCTGCGGCGCCACCGGGGCGCGACGGGGAGGGGGGAGACCTCTGGGGGCGAGCGGAGTCGATTCGAGCGGAGTCGATCGCTCGGCAGTCGGACGCAGCGTAGCGCCGTGTGATGCCCAAGTGAAGGGAGAGTAACGGGTCGTCTCAAGTGACGGAATTACCGGAAGGTAGCGTTCAATTTCCTTTGCCGCGGCCCGTGTTGTCGCTCACGCGGTCCCCGAATACGACGAGAGCCCGCCCTTCGTCCGCGGGGGACGGGAAGGACGGGCGTGCTCGTGGTGCGGGGAGCCGTGGGGGCCGGCTCGCGCAGTGGCGGCGTCAGGCGGCGTTCTTGATCGCCGAGATGTCGAAGGTCAGCTTGATCTTGTCCGAGACGAGCACGCCGCCGGTCTCCAGGGCCGCGTTCCAGGTCAGGCCCCAGTCGGAGCGCAGGAGCTCGCTCTTGCCCTCGAAGCCGACACGCTCGTTGCCGAACGGGTCCGTCGCCGAGCCGTTGAACTCCAGGTCGATCGTGAGCGGCTTGGTGGTGCCGAGGATCGTCAGGTCGCCGGTGATCCGGTAGTCGTCGCCGCCCAGGGCCTCGGCGGAGGTGGAGCGGAACGTCATCGTCGGGAACTCGTCCGTCTTGAAGAAGTCGGAGCTCTTCAAGTGGGTGTCACGGTCGGCGGAGCCGGTGTCGATGCTGGTCATCGTGATGTCGATCGACGCGGTCGACTTCGACGGGTCCGCGCCGTCCAGGTGCAGGGTGCCCGACGACTCGGTGAAGGAGCCCTTGACGTTGGTGACCATGGCGTGGCGGGCCACGAAGCCGATCGTGGTGTGCGCGGGGTCGATGGTGTAGTCGCCGGTCAGGGCGGCGAGGTCGGGGTTGACCGCGCCGGTGGTGGCGGCGGGGGTGGTGTCGTCGTTCTTGCGGCCGAAGAGACCCATGACTGCTCCTTGGGGACGGGGCGTGGCGGGGGAGTTCGTTGAATGTTTAACGTTCAACGAGGTCGACTGTAGCGTCGTTCTGTTCAACTTTCAACATCCAACACCTGGTGTCGTCTCGATTACACCGCGTCGTCATCCGACGCGCTCTGGCGGACGCGCGTAGAACTCGGGCACTATCTCCTTGCTCCACCTGCACAGCCGTCTCACAGCCAGCACGGTCACCAGCAGGAAGGACCTCCTCCCCATGAGAATCCGCTCGGTCGTGAGCGCCCTCGCGCTCGTACTCGGCGCCCTCTTCGCCCCCGGTTTCGGTGTGTTCAGCTCCGCCACCGACGCCCAGGCCGCCACCAAGATCAGTCACGCCACCGCGACCTCGATGTTCAGCCAGGTCGGCATCACCTGGTCGTCCTCCGGCGGCTGCTCCAACCGCAACAACTCCACCTGTACGTCCTTCGACCAGCTCAACCTCGCCACCGCCCAGGGCGCCCAGACCCTCAAGCGGGCCACCGGCTGCGCGCTGAACATCACCGGCGGCACCGAGACCGGCCACGCGAGCGGCACCTACTCGCACTGGAACGGCTACAAGCTCGACTACGGCAAGAACACCTGCGTCACGAACTACATCAAGAACACGTTCACCTACATCGGCCTGCGCGGCGACGGAGCCCCGCAGTACCAGTCGGGCTCCGGCAACATCTACGCCGACGAGGGCAACCACTGGGACGTCCTGTACTACAACTGCGGCGGCTGCTGACCGAACCGGCGCCCGCGCACGGTGACTTGGACTTCCGGGCGGTGGTTGTTGGACTGCCGCCGCCCGGAAGCGCCGAGTCCGTTGACCGGCCGCGCCTGCGCCGATACCCAGTCACCTATGTCACGAAGATCTCGCGCCGCCTGCGCCGTCGCGGTCGCCGCCGCATCGTCCGCCGTGTTCGCCCTCACGGGCCCCGTACTGCCGGCCGCCGCCGACCCAGCGCCCGCCGTGGCGCAGGCCGTCATCGGATCCGCGCAGCTCTCCGTCGCCGTCGCCGACGACTTCCCGCGCGTCCTCGCGTACACCGACCGCGCCTCCGGGGCCGAACTCCTCGGGAGTACGAACCCGGTGGACAAGGTCACCCTCAACGGCAAGGCGTACACGGTCGCCGTGAAGGGCGCCCCGGTCCTCACCGGGTCCAAGGCCTCGTACACGCTGACCTTCCCGGACCTCGCCGGCGTCGAGATCGACGCCTCGCTGAGCGTCAGCGGGCGTGCGACCACCTTCAAGGTGACCGCCGTGCGCGACACCGCGGCCTTCCGGGTCGGCACGATCGACATACCCGGGCACGACCTCGTCTCCGTGGGCAGTGCGGACGGCGGTGCCGAGACCGCGTTCACGACGCTCGACAACGACTCGACGCGGACCGCCGACGTCTTCGGCAAGGTCACGGCGGACACTCCCGCCGAGGCCTCACCCGTCGGCGCCTCGTACGCCATCGTCAACACGGGGCGGCTCGCCGCCGCCGTCGAGTCCAACTCCACCTACGACAAGCCGAGCGGCAAGACCGGCGGCGACGACGCCCGCTTCTGGCACCAGGCGCGCACGTCGGCCGACGGCTCCACCCGCGTCGGCGTCTGGTCCGGCCAGTGGACCTACCGCGGCGAAGGAGCCCCGGCACCGGACAAGGACCTGCCGTGGGCCAAGGTCGTCGTCACGCCCGACGCGAACGGCGACGGCAAGGTCGACTGGCAGGACGGTGCGGTCGCCTTCCACTCGATCGGCGTGAAGGCGAAGGGCAGCGACGGCACCCCCGACCGGGTCATCACGCACATCCCGTTCAACTTCGCCAGCCAGGCCACGCACCCCTTCCTGCGCACGCTCGACGACGTCAAGCGGATCTCGCTCGCCACCGACAACCTCGGCCAGTTCGCCCTGCTCAAGGGCTACGCCTCCGAGGGCCACGACTCCGCGCACCCGGACTACGGCGGCAACATCAACAAGCGTGCCGGCGGCCTGAAGGACCTCAACGAGCTGCTCAAGGGCGGCAAGAAGTTCGGCACCAGCTTCGGTGTGCACGTGAACGCCACCGAGGCGTACCCCGTCGCCAAGCACTTCACCGGCGACCTCGTCGACCCCAAGGCCCCGGGCTGGAACTGGCTCGACCAGAGCTACTACATCGACCAGCGCCGCGACATCAACAGCGGAGACCTCGCCGCCCGGTTCAAGCAGCTGCGCGAGGAGACCGACCCGAACCTCACGACGATCTACCTCGACGTCTACTACACGCACGGCTGGATCGCGGAGAAGACCGCCGAGGCCGTCCGCGCCCAGGGCTGGAACCTGGCCTCCGAGTGGGCCGACAAGTTCGAGCGCGAGTCGCTGTGGTCGCACTGGGCCAACGACCTCGACTACGGGCCCAAGACCGACAAGGGTCTCAACTCGAAGATCATCCGCTTCATCCGCAACGGCGAGAAGGACGTCTGGAACAGCGACCCGGTCCTCGGCCAGAGTGCCATCGACGAGTTCGAGGGCTGGACCGGCGAGAACGACTGGAACGCCTTCTACGACAACGTCTGGCAGCGCGACCTGCCCGCCAAGTTCCTCCAGCACCAGCAGATCACCCGCTGGAACGGCAACGACATCACCTTCACCGGCGGGCTCCGCGGCACCGTCGAGGACGGCCGGCGCGCCTTCTACGACCACGGCAGGAAGGTCCTCAACGGGACGGCCTATCTGCTCCCGTGGGACGGCGGCAAGAAGCTGTACCACTACAACAAGGACGGCGGTACGACGAGCTGGGCCGTGCCCGGATCCTCGTACACCGTCTACCGGCTCACCGACAACGGCCGCGTGAAGACCGGCACCGTGCGGGCCTCCGGCGGCAAGGTCACGCTGAAGGCCGACGCCGGGCAGCCGTACGTGCTCTACCCCGCGGACAAGGCGCCGCACGCGGTCGACCCGGCCTGGGGCGAGGGCACGCACATCAAGGACCCCGGCTTCAACGACGCCCGCCTGGCCGCCTGGGACAAGGACGGCACGGTCGGGCGCGACACCGACGACCACGGCCGCAACAGCGCCGCCCTGAGCGGGACCGGCACCGCCGCCGTCGAGCAGCGCGTGAGCGGACTCGACGCGGGCAAGCGCTACACCGCCTCCGCCTGGGTCGAGGTCGAACCCGGCAAGTCCCGCCGTACGACGCTCAGCGCGGGCGGCGAGTCCGTCGCGGTCGAGCGCTCCACGCTGCAGAACGGCGTCGCCTCCAGCGACTGGGGCGGCACCTACATGCAGCGCGTGAAGACCACCTTCACGGCGCCCGCGAACGGCCGCACCACGCTGCGGATCGAGGCCGCCAAGGGCTCGTCCGCGAAGGTCCGCGTCGACGACGTACGTGTAGTGAGCAACGCCCCGTCGACGAAGCCCGGCACCGTCGTGCACGAGGACTTCGAGGACGTCGACCAGGGCTGGGGCCCCTTCGACAAGGGTGACGCGGGCGGCGTCACGGACCCGCGCACGCACATCGCGCAGAAGAACGCCCCGTACACCCAGGCAGGCTGGAACGGGAAGCTCGTCGACGACGTCATCGGCGGCGGCGAGTCCCTGAAGTCCCACGAGGAGAACACCGGCGTCGTCTACCGCACGTCACCGGCCGCCGTGCCGATGACGGACGGGCACGCCTACAAGGTCGCGTTCGACTACCAGTCCAGCCACGCGGGCGCCTACCAGTGGGTGAGCGGCTACGACCGCATCGCCGCCGACGGCACCCCCGACCAGGTCGAGACCGCGAGCACCCCGATCGGGCAGCAGCGCACCACGGGCCACTACGAGGGCACGGTCACAGCGGGCTGCGGCGACACCTGGACCGGTCTGCGCAAGCTCGACGGGGCCCCGGACGGCGCCGACTTCGTCCTCGACGACTTCACCGTCACCGACCTCGGCCCGGCCGGGGAGAAGGCGGCCTGCGGCACCCTCGCCCTGAAGTCGGACGAGACGCTGGAGCCCGGCCGGACGAACAAGGTGGAGGCCACCTTCACCAACTACGAGGCGAGCGAGATCAAGGGCGCGTCCCTCTCGCTCGACCTGCCCGAGGGCTGGCAGGCCGAGCCCGCGGGCCCGGTCGCGCTGGACCCGGTCGCGCCCGGTGCCAAGGCGACGGCCACCTGGCAGGTCACCCCGCCGGTCGACGCCAAGTACCAGCCGTACCAGCTGAGTTCGAAGGCGACGTACGCCGTCGGGGACAGCACGCGGACGCTGACCGCGGGCGCCACCGTGCGCACGCTCCCGCCGCCCCCCACCACGGACACGTACGCCAGTGACCTGGACTGGACGGCCATGGACAACGGCTGGGGTCCCGCCGAGAAGGACATGGAGAACGGTGAGACCGGCGCCGGCGACGGCAAGCCGCTGACCGTCAACGGAACCGTCTACGCCAAGGGTCTCGGCACCGCGTCCCCCGGGAAGATCCGCTACTACCTGGGCGGCCGCTGCACCTCGTTCACCGCCGAGGTCGGCCAGGACGACTCGCAGGGGACGCGCGGCAGCGTGCAGTTCTCCGTCGAGGCGGACGGCACCCAGAAGGTCCAGTCGCCGGTCCTCAAGGCCGCCGACAACGCCTGGGCGCTGACCGCGGACGTGACCGGCGCCAAGTACGTCGACCTGATCACGGGCGACGGCGGCGACGGCCCGGGCAACGACCACGCCGACTGGGGCAACGCCCGCTTCCACTGCGGTAGTTGATCCGTCGCGCCACGGGGCCCCGCTGCCAGTGGCGGGGCCCCTTCCGCGCACACCGTAGACAGCGCTTTCTACGACTGATTAGGTGCAACCCCATGACACCCACGCGCCGCACGTTCCTCATCGCCTCAACTCTCCTGGCCGGGGCGGCACTTGCCCCGCCCGCCCATGCCGCCGGCGCTTCCGGCGCCGCCGACGACGAGTTCGACACCCTGCGCAGGCGATGGCTGGAGATCTCCCTCGGCACCGGCTACGACGCCACCGCCGAGCCCTACGCCTCGCGCCTGAAGGAACTCGGAGAACTCGCCCGCGGCTTCAGAGCGACGATGGCCCCGACCGCCACGTCCCTCTGGCCCGGCTACCCCTTCGACCCGCCGGCCGGCATCACCCAGGGCTACAACCGCCTGTGGACGATGACCCAGGCCTACGCCCAGGAGGGCACGGGATCCACCGGCGACGCGGGCCTCCTCGCCGACATCGTCAAGGGCCTCGACCACCTCGCCGCGACCGTCTACAACGCGACCACCACGCGGTACGGGAACTGGTGGGAGTGGCAGATCGGCAGCCCCCGCCTCCTGATGGACATCGTCGCCGTCCTCTACGACCACCTCACGCAGGACCGGCGCGACGCCGCGTTCGCCGCCGTCGACCACTTCATCCCCGACGAGGTCCTGCGCGACTACTCGGGCACCTCCACCGGAGCCAACCGCGTCGACCTGTGCCGCTCGGTCGCCCTGCGCGGCATCCTCGGCAGGAACGCCGACAAGACGGCCCTGGCCCGCGACGCCCTCTCGCCCGTCTTCCCCTACGTCACCAAGGGCGACGGCCTCTACGCCGACGGCTCGTTCATCCAGCACACCTACATCGCCTACTCGGGCACCTACGGCCAGGTCATGCTCGACGGACTCGGCCGGCTCTTCGCGCTGCTCGCCGGGTCCACATGGGCCGTCACCGACCCGAACCGGCAGATCATCCTCGACAGCGTCGAGCACGCCTACGCCCCGCTCCTGTTCGACGGCCTGATGATGGACAGCGTCAACGGCCGTGCCATCAGCCGCGGTTACCTCAACAGCGACGACCTCAAGGTCATGCGCAGCGACCACTTCCACGGCCAGGGTCTGATCGCCGCCATGGCGCAGCTCGCCGCCGGCGCGAGCCCGGCCGAGCGCGAGCGCTGGCACGGGCGGATCAAGGGCTGGATCGAGCGGGACACGGTCACGCCCCTGCTGACCGCCCGGCAGTTCGGGGTCGCCGACCTGTCCCGGCTGCACGCCGTCGCGGACTCCGCCGTCGCGGCCGCGCCCGAGCCCGTCGGACACCAGCTGTTCGCCGCCATGGACCGCGCGGTGCACAAGCGCCCGGGCTTCGCCGCGAACATCTCCATGTCCTCGGACCGGATCGCGTACTACGAGTGCGGCAACGGCGAGAACCCGCGCGGCTGGCACACCGGCGCCGGCATGCTCTCCTGGTGGGCCGCCGGGAAGCGCAGCGATCAGTACACGGACTGGTTCTGGCCGACCGTCGACTTCTACCGGCTGCCCGGCACGACCGTCTCCACCAAGCGCCTCGCCGACAAGGCCGGCGGCGAGTGGGGCGCGTCCCGGCCGGACGTGAAGTGGGTCGGCGGCGCCACTGACGGCGAGTTCGCCGCCGTCGGACAGCACGTCAAGGGCCTCGGCTCGACGCTCCAGGCCCGCAAGTCGTGGTTCTGCCTCGCCGACACCGTCGTGTGCCTGGGCGCCGGGATCACGGCGGCCGACGGCGTCCCCGTCGAGACCGTCGTCGACAACCGCAACCTCGGCGAGGGCGGTACCCAGGCCTTCACCGTCGACGGCGCCGCCCGCGCCCGCTGGGCCCACCTGGAGGGCCACGGCGGCTGGGTCTTCCCCGGCGGCGCCCCGCTGCACCACCTGCGCGAGGACCGCACCGGCGCATGGTCCGACATCAACGCCACGAGCTCCACCGAGCGCCGCACCCGCCGCTGGCAGACGCTCTGGCTCGACCACGGCACGGACCCCACCGGCGCCGCGTACGCCTATCTGCTGATGCCGGGCGCCTCGAAGCACGACCTCGCGCGGCGCGCGGACGACCGCCACTGGCTGTCGGTCGTCGCCAACACGGCCGCCGCCCAGGCTGTCGCCGTGCCCTCCCTCGGCGTGAGCGCGGCGAACTTCTGGCAGGCCGGGAGCGCGGGGGAGCTCACGGTGTCGGCTCCCGCGAGCGTCCTCGTGCGGCGGAAGGGGCGCGCCGCGACGCTGACCGTCAGCGAACCGCCGCGCACGGGGGAGCCCGTGGACATCACCTGGGACCGGCCCGTGCGCCGCGTCGTCAGCCACGACCCCTCGGTCGAAGTGGTCGCCACGGGCCGTAGGCTGCGGCTGCGCGTCACTCCGGGGGCGGCATGTGTGAGCCATCGGTGTGAGGTGACTCTCAGCTGAGCCATTTGTGTGACCCCTACAAGGCAGCGGGGCTCTGAGCAGTCACTTCGCCTGCATGGCGAAGACGTTCTGTTCGGGGGTACCAGGAAAACGGGCCGGAGACTGTACGGAGTCGACGGCCCGTTTTGCTTGGTCGTCTTCGTAAGGTCGCTACATGACCGTTTTGGACGACACCGCCTCAGCAGGTTCCGCCGGGGATGAGCCCACCGACGCGCGCGGACGCGTCGCCGAGCTGCACGCGATCCGTGAGGAGGCGCTGCGCGGGCCCAGTGACAAGGCGACCGAGGCTCAGCACGCGAAGGGCAAGCTGACCGCACGCGAGCGGATCGAGCTGCTGCTCGACGCGGGATCGTTCAACGAGGTCGAGCAACTGCGCCGGCACCGGGCGACCGGCTTCGGCCTGGAGGCCAAGAAGCCCTACACCGACGGCGTCATCACCGGCTGGGGCACGGTCGAGGGCCGCACGGTCTTCGTCTACGCGCACGACTTCCGTATCTTCGGCGGCGCCCTGGGCGAGGCCCACGCCACCAAGATCCACAAGATCATGGACATGGCCATCGCGGCCGGTGCCCCGCTGGTCTCCCTGAACGACGGCGCGGGCGCCCGTATCCAGGAGGGCGTCTCCGCGCTCGCCGGCTACGGCGGCATCTTCCAGCGCAACACCAAGGCGTCCGGCGTCATCCCGCAGATCAGCGTGATGCTCGGCCCGTGCGCCGGTGGCGCGGCCTACAGCCCCGCCCTCACCGACTTCGTCTTCATGGTCCGCGAGACCTCGCAGATGTTCATCACCGGACCGGACGTCGTCAAGGCGGTCACCGGTGAGGAGATCACCCAGAACGGCCTCGGCGGCGCGGACGTGCACGCCGAGACCTCGGGCGTCTGCCACTTCGCGTACGACGACGAGGAGACCTGCATCGCCGAGGTCCGCTACCTCATCTCGATGCTGCCCTCCAACAACCGCGAGAACCCGCCCACCGTGACCTCCGAGGACCCCGCCGAGCGCCGCTCGGACGTCCTGCTCGACCTGGTCCCGGCCGACGGCAACCGCCCGTACGACATGACCAAGGTCATCGAGGAGCTCGTCGACGACGGCGACTACCTCGAGATCCACGAGCGCTGGGCGCGCAACATCATCTGCGCCCTGGCCCGCCTGGACGGTCAGGTCGTCGGCATCGTCGCCAACCAGCCCTCGTCCCTCGCGGGTGTCCTGGACATCGAGGCCAGCGAAAAAGCTGCCCGCTTCGTCCAGATGTGCGACGCTTTCAATATTCCCATCGTGACCCTCCTGGACGTCCCCGGCTTCCTGCCCGGTGTCGACCAGGAGCACGGCGGGATCATTCGGCACGGCGCCAAGCTGCTGTACGCGTACTGCAACGCCACCGTGCCGCGGATCTCGCTCATCCTGCGCAAGGCGTACGGAGGTGCCTACATCGTGATGGACTCGCAGTCGATCGGCGCCGACCTCACCTACGCCTGGCCCACCAACGAGATCGCCGTGATGGGCGCCGAGGGCGCCGCCAACGTCATCTTCCGCCGTCAGATCGCCGAGGCCGAGGACCCCGAGGCCATGCGCACCCGCATGGTGAAGGAGTACAAGGCCGAGCTGATGCACCCGTACTACGCGGCCGAGCGGGGCCTCGTCGACGACGTCATCGACCCCGCCGAGACCCGCGAGGTGCTCATCCGCTCCCTCGCGATGCTCCGCACGAAGCACGCCGACCTGCCTTCGCGCAAGCACGGCAACCCCCCGCAGTAACCCCACAAGGAGATCACTGCATGTCTGCACACGACATCCGCGTTGAGAAGGGCCACGCCGAGCCCGAGGAGGTCGCGGCCCTGACCGCGATCCTGCTGGCCCGCGCCGCGGCCGCACCGACCGACAGCCCCGCCCTGCGCGGCCGCGACAAGGCCGGCTGGCGCCGCCTGGAGCGCCAGCACGGCTTCCGCGCCCCGCACAGCTGGCAGGGCTAGGCAGCGGGCACATCGGGCCGGACGGCCCGATCGGCCTGTCCGGCCTCGCAGGACGAGCCCCCAGCGCGAAGAAGCCCCCAGCGCGAAGAAGCCCCCGGTGACCCAAAGGGTCCCGGGGGCTTCTCCCTGTCCGAAGGCGCCGCAGGCTAGCGGAGGCGGGCCATCAGCGCGTGTTCCACGAGCGTGATGAGCGCCGACTTCGCATCCGCGCGGTGTCGGGCGTCGGTCGTGATGATCGGGGTGTCCGGGCCGATCTGCAGCGCCTCACGGACCTCGTCCGGCTGGTACGGCTGGCTGCCGTCGAAGCCGTTGAGGGCGACGACGAAGGGCAGCCCGGAGTTCTCGAAGTAGTCGACGGCCGGGAAGCAGTCGGCGAGGCGGCGGGTGTCGACGAGGACGATCGCGCCGATCGCGCCGCGGACGAGGTCGTCCCACATGAACCAGAAGCGGTCCTGACCGGGCGTACCGAAGAGGTACAGGATCAGGTCCTGGTCCAGGGTGATGCGGCCGAAGTCCATGGCGACGGTGGTCGTCGTCTTGTCCCCGGTGTGGGTGAGGTCGTCGATGCCCGCGGACGCGGATGTCATGACGGCCTCGGTGCGCAGAGGGTTGATCTCCGAGACGGCGCCCACGAAGGTCGTCTTGCCGACGCCGAAGCCGCCCGCCACCACGATCTTCGCGGACGTGGTGGAGCGGGAAGGCCCTCCGCTAGAGCTTGCGAAGTCCACTGAGCACCCTTTCGAGCAAAGTCACGTCTGGCTGGCCGCCGGCGTTCTCTTCGCCGCCGGGCTGATGAATGGCGACCAGGCCCGCCTCCGCCAAGTCGGCGACGAGAATCCTGGCCACACCGAGGGGGATGCTGAGCAGGGCCGAGACTTCGGCCACTGACTTGATCTCTCGGCAGAGGGTGCAGATCCGCTGGTGCTCGGGCAACTGGCCCTGCAACTGGTGCGGCTGCGCGGTGGTGTGCACCAGCGCCTCGATGGCGAGCTGGTAGCGCGGCCTGGTGCGGCCACCCGTCATGGCGTAGGGACGCACCAGGGGGTTGTTGGCAGCCGGCGCAGGGGTGTCGGGACGCCGCTGCGGCTGCACGGGCTGGATGCGCGGTGCCGACGGCTGGTCGTACGGCCCCGGCTGCCGCGGCTGCGGCGGGTGCGGGGGCGCGTACGGCTGTCGCCGGTGGCTCGGCGCGGAGGGGAAGTTGTACCGGTTCGGCGCGTCACCCTGCCCCTGCCCTTGGCCCTGGCCAGGGCCGTAGGACCAGTTCGCCGATGAACCGCTCGGGGGTGTTGCAGAACCAGCCACGCTTTCCTCCTCCAACTGTGCCGGGCACCATCACCGTGGAGCCGCGTCCCGAAACCTTACGGCTACGGAACGCGAAATCGCACCGTCTGTCTGTCAGTTGAGAAGGCTCCCCTGAAGCTCGGCCCGCAGGTCGGGAGTGAGAACCGTACCCGCGCGGTCGACAAGAAGTGCCATCTCGTACCCGACGAGGCCAATGTCCGCCTCCGGGTGTGCGAGGACAGCGAGGGAAGAACCGTCGGAGATGGACATGATGAAGAGGAATCCTCGCTCCATCTCCACAACTGTCTGGTTCACGCTGCCGCCCTCGAAGATGCGGGACGCGCCCGCGGTCAGCGAGGTAAGACCCGACGCGACGGCCGCCAGCTGGTCGGCACGGTCACGCGGGAACCCTTCGGACATCGCCAGAAGGAGTCCGTCGGCGGAGACCACCACCGTGTGGGACACCCCAGGGGTGTTGTCCACGAAGTTGGTGATCAACCAGTTCAGGTTCTGTGCCGCCTGGCTCATCGGGCTCACACTAACGCTCCTGGTTGTAGGTGCTGTCAGGACCACTGTGCTGATTCGTGGCCTGGCCGTTCGTGTCACTTCCTGCTTCGCGTCCCCGCTGCACGCCGCGGCGCAGGTTGCTCAGCCTGCCCCTGACGTCCTCAGGCGCGCGGGAGACCTGGGGGCCGCCCTGCGGGGTCGATTCCGCCGTGCCCTCGACCAGGTTGGCCTTGGGCACCCGGCGCGGCAGACCGGAGGAGGTGACTCCGCCAGCCTTGGGCTTCCGGAGCTGCTCCGCGCGGACCCAGCGCTCGTCGTTGGACGAACGCCAGTCGTCGGGGCCGCTGCCGTCGCTGTTGCCGCTGCCGTTGTCCTGGGTGGTGTTGTCGCCACGGTCGGGTGCCGGAGTCGCAGCCGGGGCCTGGCGCTGCTGCCCGCCCGGACCGCGCATCGGAAGACCGGCGTCGGTGAGCGAACGAGCGGCGGACGGGGTGGGGCCGGCCGGCGCCGCGGGACCGTGCGGGTCGAAGCCTACGCGCTCCTGCTGACCGGCGTCAGCGCGCTGCGCGGATTCCGTTTGAGCGTTGCGCTCGGACCGGTAGGACTCCTGGTAGCCGTCCTGCGCCTGCCAGTCGCCCTGCTGCGAGCCGCGGATCGGCCCGTCACCGAAGGCCGAGTACGTCTCCTGGACGGGTTCCGCATAGGCGTCCTGCGCCGTGTAGCCGTCCTGCGGCGCGAAGAACGAGTCGTTGTAGGAACCGTTCTGCGGCTGCTCGTCGTACGTCTGCTGGCCCTGCGCGTAGACGGACGAGGGGTCCTCGTACGTCTGCTGCTGACGATCGTCGTACGCGGGCTGCGCGGGAGCATAGGTGGTCTGCTGCTGCTCGTACGGGTCCTGCCCCTGCGCCCCCGCGATCTCGTCGCGGAACAGGGGGCGGTCACCATCGGTGTGCGCCTGGGCCTCCAGGGCCGCTCGGCGCTCCTCGCGCATCAGCGAACGGCCGACCGGGTCCAGGTCGCGCAGGTCGTCCGGGGCCTCGCCGTAGCGGCTGTCGTCGAAGCCGAGCTCCGCGGCGGTGCGCAGCGGGGCGGGCTCGTACGCGGACTGCGACGGGATCATCGACGAGACGGTGAACTCGGACTCGGGGAGATGGTCGCCGCTGCCACCGTGGGTGATGGCGTCGGGCAGCATGACGAGCGACGTCGTGCCGGCCTGCTCGCCCGAGGGGCGCAGCTGGACGCGGATGCCGTGCCGGTCGGACAGGCGGCCGACCACGAACAGGCCCATGCGCTGCGAGATCGCGGCGTCCACCGTCGGCGGGTTGGCCAGCTTGTGGTTGATGTCCGCGAAGTCCTCGGCGGTGAGGCCGATGCCCTTGTCGTGGATCTCGACCATGACGCGGCCGTCGGGGAGACGGGTCGCGGTGACGCGGACCTTGGTCTGCGGCGAGGAGAACGTGGTGGCGTTCTCCAGGAGCTCGGCGAGCAGGTGCACGAGGTCGGTCACCGAACGGCCGTGGATCTCGGCCTCCGGAACGCCCGACAGCTCGATGCGCTCGTACTGCTCCACCTCGGAGGAGGCGGCGCGCAGGACGTCGACCAGCGGGACCGGCTGGTCCCAGCGGCGGCCCGGCTCCTCGCCGGCGAGGACGAGGAGGTTCTCGCCGTTGCGGCGCATACGGGTCGCGAGGTGGTCCAGGCGGAAGAGGTTCTCCAGCTGGTCCGGCTCGGCCTCGTTGTTCTCCAGGTCCGTGATGAGGGTCAGCTGGCCCTCGATCAGGGACTGGTTGCGGCGCGACAGGTTGGTGAAGATCGCGTTGATGTTGCCACGGAGCAGGGCCTGCTCGGCGGCGAGCCGGACGGCCTCGCGGTGCACCTGGTCGAAGGCGCGGGCGACCTCGCCGATCTCGTCCGTGGAGTTGATCGGGATGGGCTGGACACGGGTGTCGACGCGGCCCGGGTCGGTGCGCGAGAGCTGGTCGACGAGCATCGGCAGGCGCTGCTCGGCGACGTCGAAGGCGGCGGTGCGCAGTCGGCGCATCGAGCGGCTCATCTGGCGCGCCATCATCCCGGCCAGCGCGAACGCGGCGAGCAGGGCGACCAGGACGATCGCACCGGTGACGAACGTGGACTGCTTGGCGTCGTCGGCGATGCCGGCGGCCTCGTTCACCGCCTTGTCGGCGAGGTCGGACTCGATGGTGCGGTACGCGTTGAACTTGGCGGTGTTGACCGCCCACCAGTTCTCCGCGGTGACGCCCTTCTGCGCGATGGTGAAGCGGGCGCTCGGCTGCGTGGTGGGCAGCGTGGCGATATAGGACACCATGGCCGTCGCGCCACCGGGCGGCGGCGGGACGTAGGTCTTGCCCTGCGCCTTCGCGGCGGCGACGGCCTGCTTGGCCTGCTTCGCGCCGTCGATCGTCAGCTGCTTCTGGGCGGCGTCGAGCTTGTCGACGTCGGCCTGCGTGCCGCCGCCCTTGTACTCCTCGACGGCGATGCCCTCGAGGTACGCGTAGGAGGAGAGCGCGATCTTCTGCTTGCCGAAGGTCGTGGCCGTCGGGCCCGGCTTGACCAGCAGGTGCATGCCGATGGACCGCTCGAGCGAGAGCGCGGCCTTGGACAGCGAGATCGCGTAGACCGTGCGGCCGTAGCTCGTGATGTTTCCGGTGCCGAGGCCGAGCTCGTTGGCGAACTCCATCAGCGGGTGCTGGATGCCGACGTAGCCCTCTTCGGTCTGCACGGCGGGGAGCTTGCTCGTGTACGCGGCGGCCCGGAGCTTCTCCAGACCGGGCTCGACCTGCCGGAACTGCGTGAGGCGGCGCTCGAGGCCTTCCTTGGCCGGCATGTTCTTCGCGGCGGCGTCGAAGGCGTCGGCGGCCTCGTTCGTCGTCTCGCGGGCCTTGACGACCTTCGGGTCGTTCTTCTTGCCGAGCAGGAGAGGAGCCGCGGAGATGTCGCGCTCCTCGATCAGGCTGTTGGCGTACGTCAGGGACGCCTGCACGAGACGGGCGGTGTTCTCCGCGTCCTCGGCCTCGTTCCAGGTGTCGATCGAGCCCTTGACCTGGAAGCCACCCATGATCAGACCCACGAGCACGGGTATGAGCAGGATCGCGTTCAGCTTGGTGGGCACACGCCAGTTACGCGGTGACATCCGGCCGCCGGACGGCGCCGGGGCCGCCTCGGCCCGTGGCACATGCGCGGCCGGCGCCGCTGCACGCGGCGGCGGGGTGAAGTTGCCCCGTGCCGACGACGGCTCGGGACTGTTCTTGCTTCGCCTCACTCGACCAACAACCTCTCGGCGTCGGCACCTACGCTGTGCCGCTGTCTCCAGGCCCTTACCTACTGGGCAGTTCAGCGCATTCCAGCACGTCAGGCGGTTCTCTTCCAAACACCGGGAACCGGAACCTCCGAGTGACGGATGCCCTAGATAAAACGGTCATAAAGAGCGAGCCCCGCCAAAAGGCGGGGCTCTTGTGCGCACAGTGGAACCGGGTGTGCGCGACCTGTGTCTGAGGCCCTGGAATTCTCTGTCGAAACGTTATGAACACGGAGGCCGACCGTGTCAAAGGACACAGCGGCCTCCGGGCGCACTACGACAACTGCCGTATGGATCTAGCCACTTGGTGGCCGGATTTCCGGCGGTCGAGCTACTTCAGGCGGGCCATCAGGGCGTGCTCGACCAGCGTGATCAGGCCACTCTTTGCATCCGCACGGTGTCGGGCGTCCGTGGTGATGATCGGGGTGTCCGGGCCGATCTGGAGCGCCTCGCGCACCTCGTCGGGCGTGTAGGGCTGGTGCCCCTCGAAGCCGTTGAGGGCGACGACGAAGGGCAGCCCGGAGTTCTCGAAGTAGTCGACGGCCGGGAAGCAGTCGGCGAGGCGGCGGGTGTCGACGAGGACGATCGCGCCGATCGCGCCGCGGACGAGGTCGTCCCACATGAACCAGAAGCGGTCCTGACCGGGCGTACCGAAGAGGTACAGGATCAGGTCCTGGTCGAGCGTGATGCGGCCGAAGTCCATCGCCACCGTGGTGGTGGTCTTGTCCCCGGTGTGGGTGAGGTCGTCGATGCCCGCGGACGCGGACGTCATGACGGCCTCGGTGCGCAGCGGGTTGATCTCCGAGACGGCGCCCACGAACGTGGTCTTGCCGACGCCGAAGCCGCCCGCCACCACGATCTTCGCGGACGTGGTGGAACGGCCGCCTCCGCCGTTAGAGCTTGCGAAGTCCACTGAGCACCCTTTCGAGCAGTGTCACGTCGGGCTGGCCGCCTGCGTTCTCGTCGCCACCGGGCTGGTGGATGGCCACCATGCCCGCTTCCGCCAGGTCCGCGACGAGGATCCGGGCCACACCGAGAGGCATCGACAGCAGGGCCGACACCTCCGCCACCGACTTGACCTCGCGGCACAGGTGGCAGATGCGCTGGTGCTCGGGGAGCAGCCCTATCAGCTGGGCCGGGTCGGCGGTCGTGCTGACGAGCGCCTCGATGGCGAGCTGGTAGCGCGGCCGTGTCCGGCCACCGGTCATCGCGTAAGGACGCACCAGCGGCTGGTCGCCCTCAGGACCGTACGCGGCGTGCGGAGATACGCCGTACGGGTCGTGAGAGGCGGTGGGCGGGGTCATGGATCCTCCGGGCGGGACAGCAGGTGGTCTGCGTGCCGTCTGACGGGGCCGGTGGGGGGCGGTGGCGGCCTGACGGTGCGGTCATACGTGCGTGTGGGGGAGGTCGTGACTAGTGCAGCAGGCTGCCCTGCAGTTCGGCGCGGAGATCGGGGGTGAGCACGGAACCCGCGCGGTCCACGAGCAGCGCCATCTCGTAGCCGACGAGGCCGATGTCGCACTCGGGGTGCGCGAGCACCGCGAGGGACGAACCGTCCGAGACCGACATGAGGAAGAGGAAGCCACGCTCCATCTCCACCACGGTCTGGGCCACCGTGCCGCCCTCGAAGATCCGGGACGCACCCGCGGTCAGCGAGGTGAGGCCCGAGGCGACGGCGGCCAGCTGGTCGGCGCGATCCCGGGGGAACCCCTCCGACATGGCGAGCAGCAGGCCGTCCGCGGACACGACGACGGTGTGGGAGACCCCCGGCGTGTTGTCCACGAAGTTGGTGATCAACCAGTTCAGGTTCTGTGCCGCCTGGCTCATCTGGGTCAACTAACGCTCCTGCTGGTGAGTGGGGCTGGGGAAGCTGCCGGTCTGGCCCGTACCGGCCTGGCGACCCTGCTGGATGCCCCGACGGAGATTGGTCAGCCGGCCGCGAACGTCATCAGGCGAACGCGAGACCTGCGGACCGGTTTGGTGCTGTTGCTGCTGAGCCGTACCCGCGACGAGGTTCGCACGCGGGACGCGACGCGGGAGCCCGGAGACGGTGACTCCGCCGGCCGAGGGCTGGCGGACCCGCTCGGCCTGGCGGCCGAGCTCGTCGTTGGGCGACTGGCGCCAGTTGGCGGGCGCCTGAGCCTGCTGGGGCGCCGCGGGAGCGGCGGCCGCCGGGCGGGCGGGCGCGGGGGTGGCGTTGGGCGACTGGGGCTGCTGCGGCGAGCGCTGCGGCAGGCCGCCCGGACGGCCGTTGTTCTGCTGGGGGGAAGGCGCCTGCGGCCGGTCCTGCTGCTGCGGGGCCTGCTGGCCCGACTGCTGGCCGTGGAACCAGTTGGTCTCAAGGGTGTCGAAGAGCGGCGTGCGGCCGTCGCCGGGTCCGGCGGGCGGCAGCTCGTCCTGTCGGCCGGGGGCCTGCGGCTGTGCCGGGAACCCCTGATCCTGGCCGCCCTGGGCGGGCGGACGCGGCATGGAGAAGTCCGCCGCGTCCCGGGAGCCGAGCTGCGGCAGGTCGCGCGCGGGACCGCCGCGGCGGCCCTGCGGCTGCGACTGGCCCTGTCCCTGCGTCTGGCCGAAGCCGTCGCCGCCGGGGAACGGGCCGTCCTGGCGCGGACGCCCCGGGGCGTTCTGGCCGGGGGCCGCGAACTGGCCGGTGGTGGACGGGTCCTGAGCGCCGGGGCGCAGACCGTCGTCGAAGCCGGGCGCCGCGAACTGGCCGGTCTGGTGGTTCGGGTTCTGGGGCTGGCCGGGCGCCTGGTTCTGGGGCTGGAAGTGGTTCGGGTTCTGCGACTGGCCCTGGTGACCGCCGAAGACGTCGTTACGGACGAACGCCCCCGTGTCCTGGCCCTGGCCCTGGTCGAGCGGGGCGGGCGCGCCGGGACGGGGCCCGTCGAAGTCGGGACGGGGGAACTCGGCCGTCGAGCCGGGGCCCTGACGGTCGTCCACCCGCGGGAACTGCGACGTGGAGTCCGGCTCCTCGTGCCCGCGCGGCGCGTCGAGCGAGGCGCGCGGCACCGGCGGCTGCGCGTCGTCGTTGCCCCAACTCGGCACGCGCGGCTGGGGGTTGCCCCCGGGCAGCTCGGCACGGGGACCGCCACGCGGCGGCAGGACCGGCCTGCGGCCCTGCTCGGGCGCCTGGTTCGTACGCTGCTGGGGCGGCACGGGACCGTTCTGGCCCGGGCCCTGGCCGAGGCCCTGACCCTGCGGCTGACCCTGGCCGGGACCACCCTGCGGGCCCTGCGCGCCGAACATGCCGGCCGGAGCCGGACGACCCTGCTGAGGGGACTGCTGCGGCTGCTGGGACTGCGGAGACTGAGGCGTCTGCGGGCCACCGGCCTGCGGGCCGTTGCCGTCACGGCTGGGCAGCGCCGCGCGCGGACCCGAGCCCGCGACCTGCGGACGCGCCGCGCCGGGACCGGCACCGAGCCGGCCCGTACCACCGGCACCGCCCTGCGCACCCGCACCCGCGCCGACCCCACGCCGTGCGGCGGCCACACCGGCGGCGGCCTGCGCGGCGGCGGGGCCACCGGAGGCGGCGCCGGGACCGGGCTTGCCGGGAGCCTTCTTGCCGCCCTGGGCGACGTCGACGGGCAGCATGACGAGCGCCGTCGTACCACCGGAGTCGGACGGGCGGAGCTGGATACGGATGCCGTGACGCTGCGACAGACGGCCGACCACGAACAGACCCATGCGGCGCGAGACCGACACGTCCACGGTGGGCGGCGACGCGAGCCGCTCGTTGATCGCGGCGAGGTCCTCGGGGGAGAGGCCGATGCCGGTGTCGTGGATCTCGATGAGCACACGCCCGTCGGGCAGCGCGTGACCGGTGACCTTGACCTTGGTCTGCGGCGAGGAGAAGGAGGTCGCGTTCTCCAGCAGCTCGGCGAGCAGGTGCACGAGGTCGTTGACGACGCGTCCGGCGACCTCGGTCGAGGGGACCGAGGCCAGCTCGATGCGCTCGTACTGCTCCACCTCGGAGGCGGCGGCGCGCAGGACGTCGACCAGCGGGACCGGGCGGGTCCAGCGGCGGCCGGGCTCTTCACCGGCGAGAACGAGGAGGTTCTCACCGTTACGGCGCATGCGGGTCGCGAGGTGGTCGAGCTTGAACAGCGAGGACAGCTGGTCGGGGTCGGCCTCACGCGACTCCAGCTCGGAGATGAGCGAGAGCTGGCGCTGGATAAGACCCTGGGAACGCCGCGAGAGGTTGGTGAACATCGCGTTGACGTTGCCCCGCAGGAGGGCCTGCTCGGCGGCCAGACGGACCGCCTCGCGGTGCACGTCGTCGAAGGCCGAGGCCACCTGGCCGATCTCGTCGCGCGAGTGCACACCGACCGACTCGACGGAGGTGTCGACGTCCTGCGGGTCCGACTCGGACAGCTGCTTGACCAGCTCGGGCAGGCGGTCCTGGGCGACCTTGGTCGCGGTGTCCTGCAGCCGGCGAAGCGAGCGGATCATGGACCGGGCCACGACGAACGCGCCGACGAGCGAGACGCCGAGGACGAGCAGGATCAGCGCACCGTTGATGATGGCCGTGCGCTCGGACTCGTTGCGCAGCTCGCGGGCCTGCTGCTCCATCTGGTTGAGCAGCGTCAGCTCGATCTTGGACATTTCCTGCAGACGCTGGCTGTCCGCGTCGACCCAGTCCTTGTAGGACCGCTTGTCCTGGATCCTGATGCCGCCCTCCTGGCTGAGGGCGCGGCGGGCGTACTGGTCGGCGGCCTTGATCGTCGCGTTGCCCGAGTCGATGGGCTTCATCAGCTCGGTGGCGGCGACGTTTCCGTAGACGGAGCTGAAGCCCTTGAGGTCGGACTCCTGGTTCTCCAGCGCGGACTCGCCGTAGCGGCGGTCGGTCTCGGAGAGCTTGCCGAAGTCACGGTCGTTCGGGGGCAGGGCGGCCGCGATGACGGCGCGCTGCACGGACGCGTACTCCTTGGCGGAGGAGAACGACGCCAGGGCACGCGTGCGCTTGATCATCTCGGGGTTGCTGGTCGCCTGCGCCATGTCGGTGGACAGCGACAGGAGCTGCTCGACGAGGCGGCTGTAGGCGTCGATCGTCTGGGACGAGGTGCTGCGGTCCTTGAACGCGTCCTGCCGGATGCCCTTGAGGTTGTTGAGCTGGCCGGCGATCTGCGTGACGTGGTCCTGCACACCGTCGAGACCGCTGTTGCTGGACCCGTCGGTGATCTCGTACGTGCCTTCCATGAAGGCCTTGCGCGCGCGGTCGGTCTTCTCGCGCGCTCCCTTGACGGTGTAGTCCTCGGTCGCCTTGCCGCCGTTGGCCAGCGGGCCCGCCGACTGGTCGCGCTCCTCCTGGAGCGCGGACGCGAGCTCGGTGGCCTGCTTGGTCATGTCGGTCAGCAGCTTCATGTTGTCGAGCTGCTGGATGTCGCTCATCGACTCGCCGATACGCAGCGCGCCGAGGGAGGTCGCGGCGACCACGGGGAGGGCGAGCAGCGACACCAGGCGGGTGGAGATACGCCAGTTGCGCAGGGCTATTCGCGAGCCGGGGCCGGTCGGGCTCTTCGGCTTCGCGGCGGTCTTGGGCGCGGCCGAGGCAGCCGTACTGCCCTCGACGGAGGCGGTCCGGCCCGGGTTCTGGGCGTGCTGGGGCGAGGAACTGCCTGTCATCGGGCCAGTCCCGCCGCGCGGCTCCGGCTCCGCCGCAGCGCTGCCATCCCTGTTCTTACGTCCCTGCACTAGCGTCGCAACCTCTGGACCAGGCGTCCCCCGCGTGCGCGGACGGGACGGTGTCGGCGTAGTTCGGGGGCGAGCTGACACGCCCCCTTCGGTCGTCGGTGACCGGCGCTGCTCCCCCTTCCCGCCGCGACTCGGCGCTGCGTTGCGCCCCGTGCGCGCCGGCTCGATCTCGCGGCGGTCCCGCGAATTCCAGCACAGTGCAGGATCTCCAACAAGGGCCGAGGGTCAGGACCGGACCAGTGTGACGCCTTGTGAGGGGTGCGTCACGAGACGTAGAAAGTGATCTCATCGATAACGGACTTTTACTGACGTTCCACCTACGCCCCGGGGGTGTCCCAGTCGCCATGATCGGGAGCGGAATGATGGCTTCAGTGGCGGAATGCCCGTTTCGATGTGGCGCACTTCGGGTCCGAATTGAAACTTTTACCCGCCCTCTGGTGAGCAAACTCACATGAAGAACTTCGCCTCTTCCTCGCTTTCGACGGGAATCAGATGTTTAGCCTGACGCTTTACAGGGATGGCGAATCCGACAACCGGCGCCTCGCAGGCGCCCGCACCGACAAGGTCACGAGCGACACATGAAGACTGTGAAGTCCACGATGTTCCGCAACATCGCCAACCCCCGGCGTACGACGCTGATGCACCTCAAGGACGCCGACGAGCTGCAGACGGCACCGGAGCTCCCGGAGTACTCCGTCGAGCTCCCCGCGCAGACCGCAAACCCGCGCCGCGCCATCCTGATGGAAGCCCCGGAGCAGACGCCCGTCGCCTCCTGACGCGCGGCAAACCGCGAGGCCGGGTGCCCGAGCCGCGTTAGCCTGGGGCGTCAGATTCCAGCCAGCGGAAGTAGAGGGGCGCAAGGCACCCGTGCGCATCGCCAGATTCTCCATCGACGGCAATGTCGCCTTCGGCGCGGTCGAGGGCGACAGTCCCCCCGGAACGACCGATGGGCTTGTCCTCGACATCATCAAGGGCATCCCGTTCGCGGACTTCGAACTCTCCGGCACGAAGGTCCCGCTGAGCAAGGTCAGGCTTCTGCCGCCGGTGCTCCCGAACAAGGTCGTCGCCTTCGGCCGCAACTACGCGGAACACGCGAAGGAACTGGGCAACGAGGTCCCGGACGTCCCCTTCGCGTTCTTCAAGCCGTCCACCTCGGTGATCGGCCCCGGCGACGAGATCGCCTACCCCTCCTTCTCGCAGGAACTGCACCACGAGGCCGAGCTCGCCGTGGTCATCGGCCGCATGTGCCGCGAGGTCCCGCGCGAGCGCGTCAAGGACGTCATCCTCGGCTACACCTGCGCGAACGACGTCACCGCGCGTGACGTCCAGAAGCGCGAGAAGCAGTGGGCCAGGGCCAAGGGCTTCGACACCTCCTGCCCGCTCGGCCCCTGGGTGGAGACGGACCTCGACCCCAGCGACCTGACGATCCAGTGCACGGTCAACGGACAGCAGCGCCAGCTCGGCCGCACGTCCCAGATGATCCACTCGATCGAGGACCTGATCGTCAACATCTCCGAGGCCATGACGCTGCTCCCCGGCGACGTGATCCTCACGGGCACCCCGGAAGGGGTCGGCCCGCTCAACGTCGGCGACGAGGTCGCCGTCACCATCGAAGGCATCGGCACTCTCACCAACAAGGTGATCAAGCGTGGCTAACGCGAACGTCCGCGTACGTTTCTGTCCGTCCCCGACCGGCAACCCCCATGTGGGCCTGGTCCGCACGGCGCTGTTCAACTGGGCCTACGCCCGGCACAACCAGGGCACCCTGGTCTTCCGTATCGAGGACACCGACGCGGCCCGCGACTCCGAGGAGTCGTACGAGCAGCTCCTCGACTCGATGCGCTGGCTCGGCTTCGACTGGGACGAGGGCCCCGAGATCGGCGGCCCCCACGCGCCGTACCGCCAGTCGCAGCGCATGGACATCTACAAGGACGTGGCCGAGAAGCTCCTCGCCGCCGGCCACGCCTACCGCTGCTACTGCTCCACCGAGGAGCTCGACGCCCGCCGCGACGCCGCCCGCGCCGCCGGCAAGCCCTCCGGTTACGACGGCCACTGCCGCGACCTGGGCGCCGAGCAGATCGCCGCGTACGAGGCCGAGGGCCGGCAGCCCATCGTCCGTTTCCGCATGCCCGACGAGGCGATCACCTTCGAGGACCTGGTCCGCGGCGAGATCACCTACCAGCCGGAGAACGTCCCGGACTTCGGCATCGTCCGCGCGAACGGCGCCCCGCTGTACACGCTGGTCAACCCGGTCGACGACGCCCTGATGGAGATCACCCACGTCCTGCGCGGCGAGGACCTGCTCTCCTCCACGCCCCGCCAGATCGCCCTCTACAAGGCGCTCACCGAGCTCGGTATCGCGAAGCTCACGCCCGCCTTCGGTCACCTGCCGTACGTCATGGGCGAGGGCAACAAGAAGCTCTCGAAGCGTGACCCGCAGGCGTCGCTCAACCTCTACCGCGAGCGCGGCTTCCTGCCCGAGGGCCTGCTCAACTACCTGTCCCTGCTCGGCTGGTCCTTCTCGGCCGACCAGGACGTCTTCTCCATCGAGGACATGGTCGCGAAGTTCGACCTCGCGGACGTCAACTCGAACCCGGCGCGCTTCGACCTGAAGAAGGCCGAGTCGATCAACGGCGACCACATCCGCATGCTGGACGTGAAGGCGTTCGCGGCGGCCTGCGAGCCTTGGCTGCGGGCCCCGTTCGCCAACTGGGCGCCCGAGGACTTCGACCAGGCGGCCTGGGAGGCCATCGCCCCCCACGCGCAGACCCGCGTGACGGTCCTGTCCGACATCACGGCCAACGTCGACTTCCTGTTCCTCAAGGAGCCGGTGGAGGACGAGGCGTCCTGGACCAAGGCCATGAAGGGCGACCCGGTCGGCCTCCTGACCGCGGCCCGCGCGAAGCTCGAGGCCGCCGACTGGGCGTCGGCCGACTCCCTCAAGGAGGCCGTCCTGGCCGCCGGCGAGGAGCACGGCCTCAAGCTCGGCAAGGCGCAGGCCCCGGTCCGCGTCGCCGTCACCGGCCGCACGGTCGGCCTGCCCCTCTTCGAGTCCCTGGAGATCCTGGGCAAGGACAAGACCCTGACCCGCATCGACGCCGCCCTGGCCAAGCTCACGGCCTAAGCTCGGGCACATGCCGATCCGCGCGGTCCTGTGGGACGTAGACGACACGATCTTCGACTACGCGAACGCGGACCGCGCGGGAATGCGGGACCACCTACTGGCCGAGGGCCTGGCCGACGGATTCACCTCCGTCGGCCAGGCCCTCGCCCGTTGGCGCACCCTCACCCGGGAGCACTGGGCGCGTTTCGAGTCGGGCGAGACCGACTGGGAGGGCCAGCGCCGCGACCGCGTACGGGCCTTCGTGGGGCGCGGAGCCGACGACATGGACGACGCCGAGGCGGACGCCTGGTTCGGGCGCTACATCGTCCACTACGAGGCCGCCTGGGCGCTGTTCCCCGACACCGTCCCCGTGCTCGACCTGCTCGCTGAGCGCTACCGGCACGCGATCCTGTCCAACTCCTCGCTCCACAACCAGGACCGCAAGCTGCGTGTCCTCGGTGTCAGGGACCGCTTCGAGGCCGTCGTCTGCGCCGCCGAACTCGGCGTGGCCAAACCGCAGGCCGCCGCCTTCCACGCCGCCTGCGAGGCCCTGGAACTGCCCCCGCACGAGGTCGCGTACGTCGGCGACCAGCCCGACACCGACGCCCGCGGCGCCGAGGAGGCGGGGCTCACCGGCATCTGGCTGGACCGCGCGGGGACCGGTGGCCGCCCCGAACTCACGCGCATCACAGCGCTCGACCAGCTCCCCGCCCTGCTGGCCCCGGATACCCGTTTTGGAGCGCCGTCCACCTTCGGGTAATGTTCTTCCTGCGCCAAGGGAAACGGGCCGACAGGCCGGACCCGGAAGCGTAAATCAAACAGAACCCTCGCAAGGGGTTGCTTTTTGATGGCCTATGGTGTAATTGGCAGCACGACGGTTTCTGGTTCCGTTAGTCTAGGTTCGAGTCCTGGTAGGCCAGCTCGCAGAGCTTATCTGCATCGCGGATTCCAGATCCGCAAAGCCCCCGTTGTGTAGCGGCCTAGCACGCTGCCCTCTCAAGGCAGTAGCGCCGGTTCGAATCCGGTCGGGGGTACAGATCCTTCCCAGGGGGACAGTCCGGGTCGCACCCGCTGTTTTTCATGCAGGATCGCTAGGGCCCCCGTTGTGTAGCGGCCTAGCACGCCGCCCTCTCAAGGCGGTAGCGCCGGTTCGAATCCGGTCGGGGGTACTGATCGGGCCATCCAGGCCTGGATCGCATTGGGCTATGGTGTAATTGGCAACACGACGGTTTCTGGTTCCGTTGTTCTAGGTTCGAGTCCTGGTAGCCCAGCTGGATAGTGTGGCAACACAAGATCCTTGCCCCCGTTGTGTAGCGGCCTAGCACGCCGCCCTCTCAAGGCGGTAGCGCCGGTTCGAATCCGGTCGGGGGTACAAGACAGCAAGAGGCCCTCCCCTACAGGGGAGGGCCTCTTCGCGTTGCCCGGAGCGCGTGAGCGCGAAGGTCTCACCAAGTCTCAACTCGGGCCGGTCGCTGCGGCGTTGAAGCGGCCGGCCCGAGGGGGAGCGGTGGAGTGGGGGAAGGTCAGCCGGTGCGGCGAAGGGCCTCGGAGAGACGGCCCGCCGCGTCGATGACGGCCTGCGCGTGCATGCGGCCCGGGTGGCGCGTCAGGCGCTCGATCGGTCCGGAGACCGAGACCGCCGCGACGACGCGGTTCGAGGGGCCGCGCACCGGCGCGGAGACGGACGCGACGCCCGGCTCCCGCTCGCCGATCGACTGGGCCCAGCCGCGGCGCCGTACGCCCGACAGGGCCGTCGCCGTGAAGCGGGCGCCCTGGAGGCCGCGGTGGAGGCGCTCGGGCTCCTCCCAGGCCATCAGGATCTGCGCCGACGAGCCCGCCTTCATCGTGAGCGTGGAGCCCACGGGGACGGTGTCCCTGAGGCCCGACAGGCGCTCGGCGGCCGCGACACAGATGCGCATGTCGCCCTGCCGGCGATAGAGCTGCGCGCTCTCGCCCGTCACGTCACGGAGGTGGGTGAGTACCGGGCCCGCCGTCGCGAGCAGGCGGTCCTCGCCCGCCGCCGCGGCCAGCTCGGCCATGCGCGGGCCGAGGATGAATCGGCCCTGCATGTCACGCGCCACCATGCGGTGGTGTTCCAGTGCCACGGCGAGACGGTGTGCCGTGGGTCTTGCCAGTCCGGTCGCCGCGACCAGCCCCGCGAGGGTGGCCGGACCGGACTCCAGGGCGCTGAGAACAAGGGCCGCCTTGTCCAGAACGCCGACGCCGCTAGAGTTGTCCATGCGTCGATACTCGCGTCTCACTCTGTGAAACGCAAGTTCAATTTCCCGTGAAACTTGACACCCTGTACTTACAGCGGCCCGCAGACCACCGGGCCGGGACGTTCACGTCCGGTACGAGGGGTACGGACGTCGGCGACCACGATCTCTAGTTGGGTCGGCGCACAATGCCGACCGGAGGGAAAGCGATGGGTAGGACACTCGCGGAGAAGGTCTGGGACGACCACGTCGTCCGGCGCGCCGAGGGCGAGCCCGACCTCCTCTTCATCGATCTGCACCTGCTGCACGAGGTGACCAGCCCGCAGGCCTTCGACGGCCTGCGTCAGACCGGTCGCCAGGTGCGGCGCCTCGACCTCACCATCGCGACCGAGGATCACAACACCCCGACCCTCGACATCGACAAGCCGATCGCGGACCCGGTCTCGCGCGCCCAGCTGGAGACGCTGCGCAAGAACTGCGCCGACTTCGGTGTGCGTCTGCACTCGCTGGGTGACGTCGAGCAGGGCGTCGTGCACGTCGTCGGCCCGCAGCTGGGCCTGACCCAGCCGGGCACCACGGTCGTCTGCGGCGACTCCCACACCTCCACGCACGGCGCCTTCGGCGCGCTGGCCTTCGGCATCGGCACCTCCCAGGTCGAGCACGTCCTGGCGACCCAGACGCTGCCGCTGGCCCGTCCCCGCACGATGGCCATCACCGTCGACGGTGATCTGCCCGAGGGCGTCACCGCCAAGGACCTGATCCTCGCCATCATCGCGAAGATCGGTACGGGCGGCGGCCAGGGCTACATCCTGGAGTACCGCGGCTCCGCCATCGAGAAGCTCTCGATGGAAGCCCGCATGACCATCTGCAACATGTCGATCGAGGCCGGTGCCCGCGCGGGCATGATCGCCCCCGACGAGACCACCTTCGCCTACCTCGAGGGCCGCGCGCACGCCCCCAAGGGCGAGGACTGGGACGCCGCGGTGGCGTACTGGAAGACGCTGAAGTCGGACGACGACGCGGTGTTCGACGCCGAGGTCGTCATCGACGCCGCCGCGCTGTCGCCGTTCGTCACCTGGGGCACCAACCCCGGCCAGGGCTCGCCCCTGTCGGCGCAGGTCCCCGACCCTGCTTCGTACGAGGACGCTTCGGAGCGCCTCGCCGCCGAAAAGGCCCTGGAATACATGGGGTTGACCGCCGGGCAGCCGCTGCGCGACATCAAGGTCGACACCGTCTTCGTAGGTTCGTGCACCAACGGCCGCATCGAGGACCTGCGCGCCGCCGCCGAGATCGTCGGGGGCCGCAAAGTCGCCGACGGCGTACGGATGCTGATCGTTCCCGGCTCCGCCCGGGTGGGTCTGCAGGCCGTCTCCGAGGGCCTGGACAAGGTCTTCAAGGAGGCCGGCGCCGAATGGCGGCACGCGGGCTGCTCGATGTGTCTGGGCATGAACCCCGACCAACTCGCCCCCGGCGAGCGCTCCGCGTCCACCTCGAACCGCAACTTCGAGGGACGGCAGGGCAAGGGCGGCCGTACGCACCTGGTCTCGCCCCAGGTCGCCGCCGCCACCGCCGTGCTGGGCCACCTGGCCTCGCCGGCCGACCTGTCCGACACTGACGCCCGTACGCCCGCTGGAGTCTGATCAGCCATGGAAGCATTCACCACGCACACCGGCCGGGCCGTCCCGCTGCGCCGCAGCAACGTCGACACCGACCAGATCATCCCCGCCCACTGGCTCAAGAAGGTCACCAGGGACGGTTTCGAGGACGGGCTCTTCGAGGCCTGGCGCAAGGACCCCGAGTTCGTGCTGAACAAGGCCGAACGCGAGGGCGCCACGGTCCTGGTGGCGGGTCCCGACTTCGGTACCGGTTCCTCCCGCGAGCACGCGGTGTGGGCGCTGCAGAACTACGGCTTCAAGGCCGTCGTCTCCTCGCGGTTCGCCGACATCTTCCGCGGCAACTCGCTCAAGAACGGCCTGCTCACGGTGGTGCTCGACCAGAAGGTCGTGGACGCGCTCCAGGACCTGGTGGAGAACGACCCCCAGGCCGAGATCACGGTCGACCTGGAGGCGCGTGAAGTACGGGCCGAGGGCATCACCGCGGCCTTCGAACTCGACGAGAACGCGCGCTGGCGGCTGCTGAACGGCCTGGACGACATCAGCATCACGCTCCAGAACGAGGCTGACATCGCGGAGTACGAGTCCAAGCGTCCCGCCTTCAAGCCGCAGACCGTGCAGATCTGAACTCTGCAAGGCTGATTCCGGCCATCGCAACAAGCCTCTGTACCCCCAATCGTGGACGGTTGGGGGTACAGCTGTGTCCGGCCCCGGACCGCTCCCCAAGTCCCGTTCCGGCGCTCTCAACTCCCCGCGTTTTCAAGGGGGTTCGGGGGTTGCGCGCGTCTCGTGGCGCCCATGCGCGTACGCCCTTCGAAGGGGCCCAGGAGGCCCGCCAGGGACGGCAGTTACCCCCTGCGGAGGCGACAACTCGCCCCAGATGGCACAATCTGTGCATGGAACACGACGGCCAACTCCAGCTCTATGCGGCGGTCGCGGACCAACTCAAGGAAGCGCACTCCAGGGTGCGCGCACTGCAAGTCCCGGAGGGCGTACGGATGGCGCTGACCCGGAAGCTGCTGGTCATTACGGCCGCGGCCAAGCACGATCTCGCCGATGCGGCAAGGCGACTGGACCGATTCATGGTGGACCTCGACGCGGGTCGATTCTCACAAGAGGACCACTGAGGAACTTCGCGACAGCCCGAGTTCGTTGCGGCACAAGGGTGATTAGCCCGTTTCGTGTTTGATTTGCGGTATATATCTGCCTAACGTGCGAAAAAGCCGGACCGGATACGTTCCGGCAATGTCTCCGAAGGGGAAGACGTGAACAAGGCGCAGCTCGTAGAAGCGATTGCCGACAAGGTCGGCGGCCGTCAGCAGGCCGCGGACGCCGTCGACGCGGTCCTGGACGCCATCGTCCGTGCCGTCGTCAGCGGGGACCGGGTCTCGGTCACCGGCTTCGGCTCGTTCGAGAAGGTCGACCGCCCGGCCCGCTACGCCCGTAACCCGCAGACGGGTGAGCGCGTACGGGTCAAGAAGACCTCCGTTCCGCGTTTCCGTGCCGGTCAGGGCTTCAAGGACCTCGTCGCGGGCTCGAAGAAGCTCCCGAAGAACGACGTGGCCGTGAAGAAGGCGCCCAAGGGCAGCCTGACCGGCGGTGCTTCGGCGACCGTCAAGAAGGCCGCGGCCAAGAAGGCCACGACCGCCAAGAAGGCGACCGCGAAGAAGGTCACCGCCAAGAAGGTCACCGCCAAGAAGACGACGGCGAAGAAGACCACGGCGACGGCGAAGAAGGCCACCGCCAAGAAGACCACCGCCACGGCGAAGAAGGCCGCCGCCAAGAAGGCCGCCCCGGCGAAGACCGCCGCGAAGAAGGCCACGGCGAAGAAGACGGCGCCCGCCAAGAAGGCCACGGCCAAGAAGGCGCCCGCCAAGAAGTCCACTGCGCGCAAGACGACCGCCAAGAAGACCACCGCCCGCAAGAAGTAAGGGCGACGGCCTCAAGAGCCCCTCACGCGCCGGGCCGGGCTCCCCTCGGGGAGCCCGGCCCGCGGTGTGTTCGCGAAAGCCCGGTTCGGCGCAGGCTCAGAGCGTCTGCAGCGTCACCAGCGTGATGCGCAGCGCCTCGCCCTCACCCTCGACCTCGATACGGACCCGCTGCCCGGGGCGCAGCAGCCGAAGGCCGCCCGCGTCGAACGCCGGGCCGTCGAACGGCACGGGGGTGCCGTCGTCGAGCAGCACGCTGCCGGAGCGGGATTCGGAGTCGTATGTGTACGCGGTCGCCTGCATGAAGGCAGCGTACTCAGTCCGGGATCAGCAGCCCGGCGGCCGCCCCCGCGGTGCGCGGGCCGACGCCGAGCGACAGCGCCACCCGCAGGTCCTCGCCGGTGTCCACGTCCTGGCGTACGGAGTCGACGCCCGTCAGCGGGAGTTCCACCGCGCCGGACGCGGCATGACGGGCCCGCGACGCGGTGCCGAATGCGGGACGCAATTCCGTACCGGAACCCGCACTGAGAAGTGTTGTCCCGATTCCCGCGGCATCGGGGAGAAATGCGCGGGGAAATAGCGCGGCTTCCGCGAGAACCCGGGACAATTCCGCGGACCGCAGGGCCGGCAGATCGGCGTTGAGCGCCGCGACTGCCGCATCAGGGCGCCGGGCCCGCGCGGCCGCCGCACCGTGCGCCAGAGCGGCGTTCAGGCCCGCTCCCGGGGCATCGGGGACGATCAGGGCACCCAGGGCGGCCAGCTCCCTCCCGGCGAGCGCGTCGTCCGTGACTACCACCACATCCCGCACCCCGGCCGAGGCGGTCGCGGCGGCCACGGTGTCCTGCGCGAACGCCAGCGCGAGCCCGGGGCGCACCCCGTCCCCCGCCGTGGGCGCCAGCCTGCTCTTGGCCCGCACCAGGGGTTTCAGCGGTATCACGAGGGTCCACTGCACGTGAGGTCCGTCCCTTCGGGTCGCGCTCATTGTGGCCCGGCGCGTGAGGTGGGCATAAACGTGCGGGCGTACGGTGTTCTCGACAGACCGGCGGCCTGGGGCGACACTTGTGCGGCTGACCAGGTCCGAGAGGGCCTTCAAGGGTCCATAGAGGAAGGTGTCCGAGTGTCCCGCCGCAGAATCGGCTTCTGGTACCGCCTGGCGGCGGTCATCGCAAAACCGCCGCTCGTGGTTCTGATCAAGCGGGACTGGCGCGGAATGGAGAACATTCCGGCCGACGGCGGCTTTATCACCGCGGTGAACCACAATTCGCATCTGGACCCGTTGGCGTACGCGCACTTCCAGTACAACACCGGACGCGTTCCGCGATTCCTCGCCAAACACGGGCTCTTCAAGAAGGGGTTCGTCGGCGCCGTCATGCGCGGCACCGGACAGATCCCCGTCTACCGCGAGACCACGGATGCGCTCAGCGCGTTCCGTGCCGCCATCGACGCCGTCGAGCGCGGGGAGTGCGTCGCCTTCTATCCCGAGGGCACCCTCACCCGCGATCCGGATCTGTGGCCCATGACCGCCAAGACGGGCGTCGCGCGCGTGGCACTGCAGACCAAGTGCCCCGTGATTCCCGTCGCCCAGTGGGGCGCCAACCTCGTGCTCGCGCCGTACGCGAAGAAGCCCGACCTGCTGCCGCGCAAGACGCACCACGTCCTCGCCGGACCGCCGGTCGACCTGGAGCGCTTCTACGACAAGGAGATGACCCCGGAACTCCTCAAGGAGGCCACCGAGGCCATCATGACGGCGATCACCGGACTGCTCGGTGAACTGCGCGGCGAGCAGCCCCCGCTGCGGCGTTACGACCCCCGTGAGGCGCGCATCGCGCAGCGCCGCAAGGCCGCCGGCACCAACACCCTTACGGAGCAGGCCGGTTCGGCCGCCATCGAGCACGGAAGTCCTGAGGAGAGCAAGTGACCCCACCCGTCAAGGCGGCCGTCTTCGGAACCGGCTCCTGGGGTACGGCCTTCGCCATGGTGCTCGCCGACGCGGGGTGCGACGTCACCCTGTGGGCGCGCAGGCCCGAACTGGCCGAAGCGGTCAACTCCACGCGTACGAACCCCGATTACCTCCCCGGCATCGAACTCCCCGGCAACATCAGGGCGACCACGGACGCCGCCGAGGCCGCGGACGGCGCCGACTTCACGGTGCTCGCCGTGCCCTCGCAGACGCTGCGCGCCAACCTCGCCGAGTGGACGCCGCTGCTCGCGCCCGGCACGGTCCTCGTCTCCCTCATGAAGGGCGTCGAACTCGGCTCCGCCATGCGGATGAGCGAGGTCATCGAGGACGTCACGAAGGTCGGCGAGGACCGCATCGCGATCGTCACGGGCCCCAACCTCGCCCGCGAGATCGCCGCCCGGATGCCCGCCGCCGCGGTCGTCGCCTGCCGCGACGAATCGGTTGCGCAGCGCCTCCAGACCGCCTGCCACACGCCGTACTTCCGGCCGTACACGAACACGGACGTGATCGGCTGCGAGCTCGGCGGAGCCGTGAAGAACGTCATCGGGCTCGCCGTCGGCATCGCCGACGGCATGGGCCTCGGCGACAACGCGAAGGGCTCGCTCATCACGCGCGGCCTCGCCGAGACCACCCGGCTCGGCCTCGCGATGGGCGCCGACCCGCTCACGTTCTCCGGGCTCGCGGGTCTCGGCGACCTCGTCGCCACCTGCTCCTCGCCCCTGTCGCGCAACCACACCTTCGGGACCAACCTGGGCAAGGGCATGACCCTCCAGGAGACCATCGCGGTCACCAAGCAGACCGCCGAGGGCGTCAAGTCCTGCGAGTCGGTGCTCGACCTGGCGCGCCGGCACGGCGTCGACATGCCGATCACCGAAACCGTCGTCGGCATCGTGCACGAGGGGAAGTCCCCGGTCGTCGCCCTGAAGGAGATGATGTCGCGCAGCGCCAAGCCCGAACGGCGCTGACGCGAGGCTCGCCGGACGCTGACTCCGCTGCTACCAGCAGGTACGCTCAACGCGATATGAGCAGCGAGAACCTTCCCCAGAGCAGCCGCCCGTCGGGCCAGAAGCCCCGTGTGGCCGTCGTCTTCGGCGGTCGCAGCTCCGAGCACGGCGTTTCCGTCGTCACCGCAGGCGCCGTGCTGCGGGCCATCGACCGCACCAAGTACGACGTGCTGCCGATCGGCATCACGCGGGAGGGGCGTTGGGCGCTGACCGCCGACGATCCCGAGCGGATGGCCATCACCGACCGCAAGGTGCCGGACGTCGCCGAGCTCGCCGAGTCCGCCGAGGGCGGGGTCGTGCTGCCCGTCGACCCGTCGAGCCGCGAGGTCGTCTACACGGAGCCCGGCTCCGTGCCCAAGGTCCTCGGCGACGTCGACGTCGTGTTCCCCGTCCTGCACGGCCCGTACGGCGAGGACGGCACCATCCAGGGCCTGCTCGACCTGTCCGGGACGCCGTACGTCGGCTGTGGCGTCCTGTCCTCGGCCGTCGGCCAGGACAAGGACTACATGAAGCGGGTCTTCACCTCGTTCGGGCTGAAGGTCGGCCCCTACCTGGTGATCCGGCCGCGCGAGTGGGAGAACGACCGGGAAGGCGCGCGGCGCCGCATCGCGGACTTCGTCGGCGAGCAGGGCTGGCCGCTGTTCATCAAGCCCGCGCGCGCGGGTTCGTCGATCGGCATCACCAAGGTCGACTCCTTCGAGGGCCTCGACGAGGCGATCGAGGAGGCCCGCAGCCACGACCCGAAGATCATCGTGGAGGCGGCGCTCGTCGGCCGCGAGATCGAGTGCGGAGTCCTGGAGTTCGAGGACGGGCCGCGCGCGAGCGTGCCGGCCGAGATCCCGCCGGTCCAGGCCCACGACTTCTACGACTTCGAGGCCAAGTACATCGACTCGGCGTCCGGCATCGTGCCCGCGCCGCTCACCGACGAGCAGACGGCCGAGGTGCAGCGGCTCGCGGTCGAGGCGTTCGACGCGGCGTCCTGCGAGGGCCTCGTGCGCGCCGACTTCTTCCTCACCGAGGACGGCGACTTCGTGATCAACGAGATCAACACGCTGCCCGGCTTCACCCCGATCTCCATGTACCCGCGGATGTGGCAGGAGAGCGGCGTGAGCTACCAGGAGCTGGTGGACCGCCTCATCCAGGCGGCGCTGAACCGGTCGACGGGGCTGCGCTAGTCCTGTAGCGATCCGATCCGTGCACGTCAGTCGGCGATCCCTTCGGGGATCGCCTTCTTGACGGGCTGGGCGAAGTCGACCAGGGGCGAGGCCCCCTCGGCGGCCAGCTCCTTGGGCAGGGTGACCTCCACGTAGGCCACCCGCAGCGTCGTCGTGAGCACCTGCGTGCCGTCGTCCCGCTTCTCGTACGCCCAGCCCACGCCGTTCACCTTCACGGGCAGAGCCTGGGGGTCGTCCATCAGCGCGGGCCGTGCGACACCGCAGCGCAGTATGATCGCCGGATCTCCCCACCCCGCGGTCAGCTCGGACCGCGGAGAGGGGTCGTTCCTTCCGTGCCCGTCCACCGTGTCCGGAAGCCTTTTGTGCAGGTTCCGGCACAGGTCCGTGACCTTGGCGTCAGGGGTGGGAACCGCTGCGTGTGCCGTGTCGTCTGCTGAGGAGCAGCCCGAGACGGCGAGCAGCAGGGCCAGGGCGGGGAGCCCGGTGGCAAGGCGGGGCCGGTGGCGGAAGAAGTTCACCGGCCAAGGTTAGACGGGGGCTACAAGTGCACGACCGGGCAGGTCAGGGTGCGGGTGATGCCGTCCACTTGCTGGACCTTGGCGACCACCATGCGGCCCAGCTCATCGACTGTGTCGGCCTGTGCGCGCACGATGACGTCGTAGGGACCTGTCACGTCCTCGGCCTGGATCACCCCCGGGATCTTGCCGATCAGCTCGGCTACGGTCGACGCCTTGCCGACTTCGGTCTGAATCAGGATGTACGCCTGTACCACGGAACCTCCAGGGCGGCCACGAGGATCATGTGGGGAGAAGAGACGCCACGGTATCGCGTCGCCGCTCGCCGCGGGGAGACCCGCGGTGACTGTGGCGTACACACTGCGACTGACGGAAGGCGGGCACCGGTCCACGGGACGGTCCCGCCCATGACAATGACCGTACCGATGACAGAGACGGCTCGCGACCGTAAGCGGACCGGGGCAGAAGGGGCAGTACGCGCATGAAGGGCACCGTCGGCGAGCTGGGCGAGTTCGGGCTCATCCGAGAGCTCACCTCCCGGCTCACCACCACCCCGGCCGTACGACTCGGCCCGGGCGACGACGCGGCCGTGGTGGCCGCGCCGGACCGCAGGGTCGTCGTGAGCACGGACATCCTCCTCGAAGGGCGGCACTTCCGCCGCGACTGGTCCACGGCGTACGACGTCGGGCGCAAGGCGGCCGCGCAGAACCTCGCGGACATCGCCGCGATGGGCGCCGTCCCGACCGCGCTCCTGCTCGGCCTCGTGGTCCCCGCCGAACTCCCCGCCAGCTGGCCGAACGAGCTGATGGACGGCCTGCGCGACGAGTGCCAGGTCGCGGGCGCCGCCGTCGTCGGAGGTGATGTCGTACGCGGCGACACCATCACCGTCGCGATCACCGCGCTCGGCGACATGCGCAACCACGAGCCGGTCACGCGCGCCGGCGCACAGCCGGGCGACGTCGTCGCGGTGACCGGCTGGCTCGGCTGGTCCGCGGCCGGGCACGCGGTCCTCTCGCGCGGCTTCCGCTCGCCCCGCGCCTTCGTCGAGGCCCACCGGCGCCCCGAACCGCCGTACCACGCGGGCCCCGCGGCCGCCGGGCTCGGCGCCACGGCCATGTGCGACGTCAGCGACGGGCTCATCGCCGACCTGGGCCACATCGCGGAGGCCAGCAAGGTCCGTATCGACATCAAGTCCGGCAAGGTCGACGTGCCTTCGCAGATGAACGACATCGGGCAGGCCGTCGGCGTCGACCCGATCCAGTGGGTGCTCACCGGGGGAGAGGACCACGCCATCGTGGCCACGTTCCCGCCGGACGTGAAGCTGCCCGCCCGCTGGAAGGTGATCGGCGAGGTCCTCAACCCGTCGGCGCTGCCCCAGGTGACGGTCGACGGCGCCCCGTGGACGAACAAGGGCGGCTGGGACCACTTCGGGGACATAGAGGCCTGACGGGCTCACCGGCCGCGTACCGCCACGGCCGGTGCGTCCAGCAGGGCCGGGTAGTCCTTCAGGTCGAGCGCGGTCGCGGCCTTCTCCGTCAGGCGCTTGAAGAACCCGGCCATCAGGCGGGAGCTGAGCAGCCGGTACATCCGGTCACGGCTGCGGATCTTCCGCTCGGTGGGCGGCGCGAAGAACGGGCCCGCGTTGCCCGAGATCTTCTGGCAGCCCTTCGCGAAGTCCCCGATCTGTGCCTCGTAGGCGGCGAACGCGGTGCGGTGATCGCCGCCGGCCAGGGCCAGTTCACCCGCCAGGACGTATGCGCCGACGACCGCGACGCCGGTGCCCATGCCGCCCATCGTGGCGCCGTACCCCGCGTCGCCGAGCAGGACCACGCGACCCTTGGTGAGCCGGTCGACATGGATCTGCGCGATGGCGTCGAAGTACAGGTCGTCCGCGTCCTCCAGCGCCTCGAGGACCCGGGGCGCCTCCCAGCCCATCCCCGCGAACCGCTCCGCAAGGATCCGCTTCTGCCCGTCCACGTCCCTGCGGTCGAGGACCAGAGGCCCGGAGCGGAACACCAGGAGCGCGCCCGCGCGGTCCGGGTCCCCGTCGTAGTTGCTGACGGAGACCGCGCGGCCCGGGTCGCTGTAGAGCCTGCCGGTGCGGTCGAGGCCCAGGTGGTTGGGGATGCCGAAGCCGGCCACGTAGTGGTCGAGAAAGCGCAGATAGCGGGACTCGTCACCGAACACGAGGCGACGGGTGGGGGAGTGCAGTCCGTCGGCCGCCACGACGAGATCGAAGCGGCGGGGCGCCGCGCGCTCGAAGGTGACGTCGACCCCGTCGTCGTCCTGGGCCAGGGTGGCGATCGAGTCACCGAAGACGTACTCCACGGTGTCCCTGCCGTGCTCGTACAGGATGTGGGCGAGGTCGCCGCGGAAGATCTCCACGTCGCCGCTCATCAGCTCCGCCGGCAGATCGACGCGCGGGGTGCCGTCGGCGTCGACGACCGTCTGGCGGCCCATGCGGGTCTGGCGCGCGTGGATGTCGTCGTGGATGCCGAGGGCGGTCAGGACCGTGCAGTGCACCCAGCCGCGGAAGTCGACCGCGAATCCGCCCTCGCGCAGGGCGGGGGCCTTCTCGACGACGGTGACGCGGGCTCCGTGGAGGGACAGGGCGAGGGCGACGGCGGGGCCGGCGACGCTGGCGCCGGAGACCAGGACGTCGAGGTGGGACAGCCGGGTCGATGCGTACGGGGTGTGTGTGTTCGTCATGTCCCCGAGCCTCGCGGGCGCCCCTGACCACCCGCTTACCGTCGGCTGACCGCCGCTGATCTCATGGCCCGGCCCTCTTTGAACGCCCTCTCGTACGTCTCCGGAGTGAGGGCCGCACGGACCCATGCCTCTACGGGGGCGACGTCCGGGTCCCCGGCGAGCGCGAGGCCGCGCAGACCCGCACCGGCCCCGAGCAGCACCGCGGCCTCGCGCGGACCCTGCGCCACGGAGGCCAACGCCTCGGCCACGTCCGCGAGTTCGAGGGCGCGCGTGGGCCCGTCGCAGAGCGCGAGCCCCTGCTCGAACCAGTCGCGCGCCTCGTCGGGCCGTGACGCGGCGAGGGCGACGCGGCCCAGACCGATCAGGGTCCGCACGGTCTCGCCGACGCTGAACCAGTTCGCCGCGCACAGCTCGAGAGCCGCTTCGTAGTGCACGCGCGCGTGCTCCGTGTCCCCGCCGGTCCGTGCCACATCGCCGAGCCCGCGCCGCGCGCTCGCCACCTTGTCGGGGACGGCCGCCGTACGGGCCATCGCGGCCGACCGCGTGAAGTGGTCTGCGGCGTCCCGGAGTTGGCCCTGGTGAAGCAGGACGTACGCCCGCCGGTGCAGCAGATCGGCGGTCTCCTCCGGGGCTTCGAGCGCGGCCACATGCGCGAGACCCTCGTCGAGCAGCGCCAGGGCCCGCTCCCGATCACCGCGCCAGTCCGCGAACATGCCCAGCGGATCAAGGCAGTTGGCCATGCCCCATCGGTCCCCGGTCGCCCGGAAGCCGGCGAGCGCCCGCTCGAAGTGCTCCTCCGACGTGACGGGGCGCCCCGCGAACCACTCCTGGAAGCCCAGGCCGACATCGAGCAGCGCGAGCCCCCAGGGCGCTTCGCCGACCTGCCGGCGCACCCGCTCCTTCACGGCGTACTGCGGCCCGTACGCCACCGACCACAGGACCACCACGAACGGCCGCCGCAGCGCGTGGTCCCGGGATGCGAGCACGGCCTCCGCGCGGGCCAGGCGCTCCGGTTCGCGCGGGTCGTTCCCGTCGCCCGCGACCGTGTTGATCACGCACAGGACGTACTCCTCGGCAAGGTCCTCCGGCGGCTCGTCCCCGAGCGCAGCGAGCAGCTCGCGGGCCAGCGGCACATGCGCGCCGTGCAGCCCGCGCAGCCGCCAGAACCAGGACAGGTCCGCCATCAGCCGCAGCGCCGCGTGCGGGTCCGCGCGCACGAGATGACGCAGGGCCGCCGACAGGTTGTCCCGCTCGGCCCCGAGCGCGGCCAGCCGCGGCAGTTGCCCGCCGCCGCGCAGATACGGCTCCGCCTGCGCCGCCAGTCCCCGGAAGTACGCGGCGTGCGCGTCCCGCAGCCGCGACAACTCGCCCTCGTCGGCCAGGTGCTCCGCGCAGAACGCACGGATCGTCTGAAGCATCCGGTAGCGGCCACCGGCCGCTTCCAGGAAGGACTTCTCAGTGAGCGAGGCCAGCAGGTCCTCCGGGTACGGCACCCCGCACACGGCCTCGACCGCGGCGAGCGTCGCGCCCCCGGACGACCCTCCGGCGAACACGGCCATCCGCCGCGCGAGATCCCGCTCCTCCTCGTCGAGCAGCTCCCAGCTCCACTCGACGACGGCGCGCAGCGTGCGGTGCCGGGGCGCCTTGGTGCGGTCGCCGCGGGACAGCAGCCGGAAGCGGTCGCCCAGGCGGTCGGCGAGCTCGTCGACGGTGAGCGTGCGCAGCCTGGCCGCGGCGAGTTCGATCGCCAGCGGCAGCCCGTCGAGGGCCTCGCAGATCCCGTGAACGGCCTCCACGCGCGCGTGCAGATCGGCATCGGGCCGTACGGCGGCCGCCCGGTCCATGAACAGACGCGCGGCGGGACCGGCCGCGAGCGGCGGCACCGGGCACAGCGCCTCACCGGTGATGCCGAGCGCCTCTCGGCTCGTGGCGAGGATCCGCAGCCCGGGACACGCGCCGAGCAACATGCCCGCGGTGCGGGCCGCGTCGTCGACGAGATGCTCGCAGTTGTCGAGCACGAGCAGCACCTCGCGTCCCTCCAGCGCGTCGATCAGCCGCTCGACCGGATCCCCCTGGGGCCCCCGGAACCCCTCACGCACCCCGAGCGCAGCGAGCAGCGCGTACGGCACCAGCTCCCCGTCGGCGAGAGGCGCCAGCTCGGCCCAGCACACGTCGGTCCTGTCCCGTGCGGCCTCGGCCGCGAGCCGGGTCTTGCCCGCCCCGCCCGGACCCGTCAGCGTCACGAGCCGCGCCCCGGCGAGCAAGGCGTCGATCCGCGAGAGTTCGTCGGTCCGCCCGACGAACCGGGTCAACTGCGCGGGAACGCCCCGCCCGCGCGCGGGTTCCCGCCCCCGCAGGAGTTCCAGGTGCAGCGCCGAGAGCTCCGCCGAGGGATCGGCCCCCAGCTCGTCGGCGAGGACACGCCGCACCTCCTCGTACACGGCGAGCGCCTCGGCGGGCCGCCCGTCGGCGTGGAGGGCGCGCATCAGCTGACCGTAGAGGCGTTCGCTGAGGGGATGGGCGGCGATCAACTCCCGCAGCTCGGGGACGAGGCCGCCACCCGAGCCGAGCGCGAGTTCCGCCTCGATACGGGTCTGGGCGGCGGTGAGCCGGATCTCGTCGAGACGGCTGCCGAAGGCGGCAGGCAGGTCGGCGAGAGCCGGACCGCGCCAGAGCCCGAGCGCCTCCCCGAGAAGTGCGGAAGCCCGGGAAGGGTCCCCGGCCGTGAGCGCCCGCTCGCCCTCGGCGGCCAGCCGCTCGAAGCGGTGCACGTCCACGTCGTCCGGGCCGACGGCCAGCCGGTAGCCCGCCGGGGTGGTCTCGATGCCGAGGGAGAGCCGCTTGCGCAGCCGTGAGACCTGTGACTGCAGCGCGTTCGCGGCACCGGCCGGCGGCTCGTCCCCGTACAGGCCGTCGATCAGACGCTCCGCCGGGACGGTCCGGCCGGCCTCCAGGAGCAGCAGCGTCAGCAACGCCCGCGGCCGCGGACCGCCGGGGTCCAGCGGGGTGCCGTCGGGGGCGCGTACGTCGAGGGGGCCCAGGATGCCGAAGCGCATTGGTCAGATTGTGGCAGGGGTTACGAGGAGCGTCCCGGGCCTGTGCTCTTGGGACTCCGGCATGAGAACGGCAGGGAACCGGCAGGGAAGCGACAGGAAAACGGCATAAAAAAGGACCGGTCCCCGAGGGGACCGGTCCTTAAAGCAACCAGCTAGGTGGCCGCGCTACGCGTTACGTCAGCGCGAGACCTTGCCGGCCTTGATGCACGAGGTGCAGACGTTGAGCCGCTTCGGCGTCCGCCCGACCACTGCACGCACACGCTGGATGTTCGGGTTCCAGCGACGGGACGTACGGCGGTGCGAGTGCGAAATGTTGTTGCCGAAGCTCGGCCCCTTGCCGCAGACGTCGCAGTTGGCAGCCACGGGTCACTCCAAGACTTCAGATGCACTTACGGTTGATCCCGGCATGCCGGGATCGGATCGGAGGATCTGAGTGGCGGTGCCAGGGGAAGGCCCGATGGATATCGGGCAACCGGAGCAGCATACAACGGCTGCTTCGGTAGAACGAAACTACCATGGTTGCCCCGGTCGCCGTCCCGGGCCCTCTTCCGGAGGGACCCCCTCCGGGGTCTACGCTGCGATGCCAGTTCGGCTGCTCTAGGAGGCGCAGGTGCCGCAGGTGCTCGACGTCCACGCGGTGCGCGCCTGGTGCGCACTGGCCCTGGAGGCGCTCGGGCGGGACCGCGAGGAGATCGACGCGATCAACGTCTACCCCGTCGCCGACGGGGACACAGGCACCAATCTGTACCTGACCGTCGAGTCCGCGGTACAAGCCGTGGAAGCGGTCTTCACGGGCCTCGAACCCACACCGCCCGCGCTGCCCGACGTCGTCCACGCGATGGCTCACGGAGCCCTGATCGGGGCCCGCGGAAACTCCGGAACGATCCTCGCCCAGCTCCTTCGCGGCATGGCCCAGGTCCTCGCCGGGAACGTCGGCGGTGAGGCGGATCACAGCGAAGGCGCCGACGGGGACAGCCTGCGGCGCGCACTGCGCCGGGCCGCCGAGTCCGCACGGGAGGCGGTCGCGCATCCCGTGGAGGGCACGGTTCTGACGGTGGCCGCCGCCGCTGCCGACGCCGCCGACGGTCACTCAGGACACTGCGGAGACGTGGCCCGCGCCGCGTACGACGGTGCCCGTGCCGCGCTCGACGCGACGCCGGGACAGCTCGCGGTCCTGGGGCGCGCGGGCGTCGTGGACGCGGGCGGGCGCGGGCTGGTGGCCGTACTCGGTGCGCTGACCGAGGCGCTCTCGGGCGACCCGGTGGCACCTCCGGGCGGACGGGGCGTGCACCACGCGCGCGTGGCCGTCGACCAGGCGCTGGACTGCGCGGACGGCGAAGGGCCCGCCTTCGAGGTGATCTACCTCCTGGAGGCCGACGACCAGGCCGTGGCGCGGCTGCGGACCCGGCTCGACGGCCTCGGCGACTCCCTCGTGGTCGTCGGCGGCGACGGGCTGTGGAACGTCCATGTGCACGTCGACGACGCGGGCGCCGCCGTCGAGGCGGGTGTCGAGGCCGGCCGTCCGTACCGCATCCGCATCACGCACTTCGCCGCCGGCGACGCCCATACGACGCACCCCACGTCCGGCTCCGCGCCGACCGGGGAACGCGCTCAGCGCGCGATCGTCGCCGTGGTCCCCGGGGAGGGGCTCGCCGGCCTGTACAGCGAGGCGGGCGCCACCGTCGTACCCGAGCGGCCCGGCGAGGTGCCCGGCAGCGGGGAACTGGTCGAGGCGATCCGGCGGGCGTACGCACGCGAAGTGGTGCTCCTGCCGAACGACGCCGAGCTGCGCCACACCGCCGCGGCGGCGGCCGAGCAGGCCCGCACCGAAGGCGTGCGGGTCGCCCTCATCCCCACCCGGTCCGCGATCCAGGGCATCGCCGCGCTCGCCGTCCACGAGAAGGAGCGGCGCTTCGACGAGGACGTCGTCGCGATGACGTCGGCGGCCGGCGCGACCCGCTACGCCGAACTGGCCGTCGCCGAGCGGCAGTCGTGGACGATGGCCGGCATCTGCCAGGCCGGGGACTTCCTCGGCCTCATCGACGGGGACGTCGCCGTGATCGGCGAAGAGGTGACGCGGACGGCCCGTACGACCCTCGACAGGATGCTGGCCGCGGGCGGCGAGATGGTCACTCTCGTCCTCGGCGACGAGGTTCCCGACGAGGTCGCCGACCGGCTCGAACAGCACGTACGCGAGACGTACCTGGCCGTCGACACCGTGGTCTACCGGGGCGGACGGAACTCCGCGCTGATGCTCATCGGTGTCGAGTAGGAGCACACCTGTCGACGAGTCTGAGAATCAGTGGCGTGGTGTGCGCAGTGACTCCGCCGTTGCGTGGACGCGATGGCTTCTCACCCGTCCGCTGATGCGGATGCATGACGGACAAGCCATGCCCGGTGCCTGAAAGGCACGCCGCGACCCTGGCGCGTTGCCGACGCTCGGAGTCGCGGATCATGCGATCGCGAGCCGCCGATGTCAGAGCCATGGTGTGAAATGAATTCCGTGCCCGCGCTCGAAGAACCGCTGAAGAAAGCGCTCGGTCCCGCCACCGCGAAGGTGATGGCCGAGCACCTAGGCCTGCACACGGTCGGTGACCTGCTCCACCACTATCCGCGCAGATACGCGGAGCGCGGCGAGCTCACCCGCCTCGCCGACCTGCCCCTCGACGAGCACGTCACCGTGGTCGCCCAGGTCGCGAGCGCCCGCATCCTGAAGTTCAACGGCGGCACCGGCCAGCGCCTCGAAGTGACCATCACGGACGGCAGCGGCCAGCTCCAGCTGGTCTTCTTCGGCCGCGGCATCCACAAGCCGCACAAGGACCTCCTGCCCGGCACGCGCGCGATGTTCGCGGGCAAGGCCTCCGTCTTCAACCGCAAGATGCAGCTCGCCCACCCGGCGTACGAGCTGCTGCGGACCGACGCCCTGGACGCCGGCGAGGCCGACGAGGCGATCGGCTCCTGGGCCGGCGCCCTTCTCCCGATCTACCCGGCCACCGCCAAGCTGGAGTCCTGGAAGATCGCCAAGGCCGTCGACATGGTGCTGCCCAGCGCCCAGGAGGCTCTCGACCCCCTGCCGGACTCGCTGCGTGAGGGCCGCGGCCTCGTCCCGCTGCCCGAAGCACTCCTGAAGGTCCACCGGCCCCACACGAAGGCGGACATCGCCGACGCCCGCGCCCGCCTCAAGTGGGACGAGGCGTTCGTCCTCCAAGTCGCCCTCGCCAGGCGGAGATTCGCCGACGCGCAGCTGCCCGCCGTGGCCCGCGTCCCCCGCTCCGACGGCTTGCTCACGGCGTTCGACGCGAAGCTCCCCTTCACCCTCACCGACGGCCAGCAGAAGGTCTCCAAGGAAATCTTCGACGGCCTCGCCACCGAACACCCGATGCACCGCCTGCTCCAGGGAGAGGTCGGTTCCGGCAAGACGATGGTCGCCCTGCGCGCCATGCTCGCCGTTGTCGACGCGGGCGGGCAGGCCGCGATGCTCGCGCCGACCGAGGTCCTCGCCCAGCAGCACCACCGCTCCATCACCGAGATGATGGGTGAGCTCGCCGAGGGCGGGATGCTCGGGGGCGCCGAGCACTCCACCAAGGTCGTCCTGCTCACCGGCTCCATGGGCGTCGCCGCCCGCCGCCAGGCCCTTCTCGACCTCGTCACGGGCGACGCGGGCATCGTCATCGGGACGCACGCCCTGATCGAGGACAAGGTCCAGTTCCACGACCTGGGACTGGTCGTCGTCGACGAGCAGCACCGCTTCGGTGTCGAGCAGCGCGATGCCCTGCGCGGCAAGGGCAAGCAGCCCCCGCACCTGCTGGTCATGACGGCCACCCCCATTCCCCGTACGGTCGCGATGACGGTCTTCGGAGACCTGGAGACCTCCGTCCTCGACCAGCTGCCCGCCGGGCGCTCGCCCATCGCCACCCATGTCGTGCCCGCCGCCGACAAGCCGCACTTCCTCGCGCGCGCCTGGGAGCGCGTGCGCGAGGAAGTGGAGAACGGGCATCAGGCGTACGTCGTCTGTCCCCGCATCGGCGACGAGGAGGAGCAGGGCAAGAAGGGCAAGGGGGCCAAGAAGGAGTCCGCCGAGGACGCGGCCGAGAAGCGGCCTCCGCTCGCCGTCCTGGACGTCGCGGAGGAGCTGGCCCACGGCGCTCTGCGCGGGCTGAAGGTCGAGGTTCTGCACGGCAGGATGCAGCCCGACGACAAGGACGCCGTGATGCGCCGCTTCGCCGCGGGCGAGACGGACGTCCTGGTAGCGACCACGGTCATCGAGGTCGGGGTGAACGTGCCGAACGCCACAGCCATGGTGATCATGGACGCCGACCGCTTCGGCGTCTCCCAGCTCCATCAGCTGCGCGGCCGCGTCGGCCGTGGCTCGGCGGCGGGCCTGTGTCTCCTGGTCAGCGAGATGCCGGAGGCCAGCCCGGCCCGCGCCCGTCTCGGCGCCGTCGCCGCCACGCTCGACGGGTTCGAGCTCTCCCGCATCGACCTGGAGCAGCGCCGCGAGGGCGACGTCCTCGGCCAGGCCCAGTCCGGGGTGCGCTCGTCCCTGCGCATGCTCGCCGTCATCGAGGACGAGGAGATCATCGCCGAGGCCCGCCAGGAGGCGACGGCCGTCGTCGCCGCCGACCCGGACCTGGAGCGCCTGCCGGGCCTGCGCACGGCCCTGGACGCGCTCCTGGACGAGGAGCGCGAGCAGTACCTCGACAAGGGCTGACAAACTGGAGGTCCCCGCACGTCCCTTCAGCCTCTTCTCCACTAGGACTCAGATGACCCGCGTGATCGCCGGCCGGGCCGGCGGACGTCGCCTGTCCGTCCCGCCGGGCAACGGCACCCGCCCCACGTCCGACCGGGCGCGCGAAGCCCTCTTCTCCACCTGGCAGTCACTGCTCGGCGGCGGCCCGCTCGACGGCGAGCGCGTGCTCGACCTGTACGGCGGCTCGGGTGCCGTGGGCCTGGAGGCGCTGTCGCGCGGCGCGGGGCACGCGCTCCTGGTGGAGGCCGACGCCCGCGCGGTCCGCACCATCCGCGAGAACGTGAAGTCCCTCGGCCTCCCCGGCGCCGAGGTCAGAGCGGGCAAAGCGGAACAGATCGTCCGGGGCCCGGCCCCCGCCACCCCGTACGACCTGGTCTTTCTCGACCCTCCCTATGTGGTCCCGGACGACGATCTTCGGGAGATTCTGCTCACACTCGCCTCTGGGGGCTGGCTCGCGGACGAAGCGCTCGTCACCGTGGAGCGAAGCACCAGGGGCGGTGTTTTCCCGTGGCCGGACGGATTCGAGGCACTGAGGTCCCGTCGCTACGGCGAGGGAACGTTTTGGTACGGTCGCGCCGCCCTGAAGAGCACCGTCACGTGCGAGGAAGCACCGTGACCGGACCGGAGAGCGAGGGACTCACGTTGCGCCGCGCCGTCTGTCCGGGGTCGTTCGACCCCATCACCAATGGCCACCTGGACATCATCGGCCGAGCGTCGAAGCTCTACGACGTCGTGCACGTCGCGGTGATGATCAACCAGTCGAAGAAGGGCCTCTTCGAGATCGAGGAGCGGATCGAGCTGATCCGCGAGGTCACCGCCGAGTTCGGCAACGTCGAGGTCGAGTCGTTCCACGGACTGCTCGTCGACTTCTGCAAGCAGCGTGACATCCCGGCCATCGTGAAGGGCCTGCGCGCCGTCAGCGACTTCGACTACGAGCTGCAGATGGCCCAGATGAACAACGGCCTCACGGGCGTGGAGACCCTCTTCGTCCCCACCAACCCGACGTACAGCTTCCTCTCCTCGTCCCTGGTGAAGGAAGTCGCGGCCTGGGGCGGCGACGTCTCCCACCTGGTGCCGCCGGCGGTCTTCGAGGCGCTCACCCAGCGCCTCCCCAAGAAGTGACATCCGGGCGCCAGTTGGCCGTACAGTCGTCCCGTCCGTCTCCAACACCCCTGTAGAGAGTGGCGAGCACACGGTGGACGTGCAGAAGAAGATCGACGAGATCGTCGCCGCGGTCGGCAATGCCCGGTCCATGCCCATGTCGGCCTCGTGTGTGGTCAATCGCGCCGACCTGCTCGCGATGCTCGAAGAGGTGCGCCAGGCGCTGCCCGGCTCCCTCGCGCAGGCCGAGGAGCTGATCGGCGGACGCGCGCAGATGGTCGAGCAGGCCCGTCAGGAGGCCGAGCGGATCATCGAGACGGCGCACGCCGAGCGCGGTTCGCTGATCTCCGACACCGAGGTCGCGCGCCGCTCCCAGGACGAAGGGGAGCGGATTCTCGCCGAGGCCCGCAAGGAGGCCGAGGAGATCCGCGCGGAGGCCGACGACTACGTCGACTCCAAGCTCGCCAACTTCGAGGTCGTCCTCACCAAGACCCTCGGCTCCGTGGGCCGCGGCCGCGAGAAGCTTCTCGGCACCGGCCCGGGCGTCGACGACCAGGGCTACGAGGACGAGGACGCCCCCGAGCGCAGCCACGACCCCGAGACCCTGCGCCGCGACGCCGACTCGTACGTCGACGTGAAGCTCGGCGCCTTCGAGGCGGTCCTCGCCAAGACCCTGGAGGCGGTCGGCCGCGGCCGGCACACGCTCCAGGGCCGGGTCGCCAGCGACGAACTCGGCACCCTCGGCGACGGCACGGGTACCCAGCACACCAGCGACGCCGACTACCTCGCCGGTCTCGCGGAGATCGGCAGCGCCCCCGCCGAGCCGGACCGGGAGATCCCCCAGGCCCCGCAGATCCCGGCCCAGCAGCCGGTGTACGCCCAGCAGCAGGACCCGCAACAGGACATGTACGGCTACCAGCAGCAGCCCTACGGCCAGCAGGACCCGTACGCGGCGTACCAGCAGGACCCGTACGCGTACCAGCAGCAGGACCCGTACGCCTACCAGCAGCACCAGCAGCAGGCCTACGACCAGGCCCAGGCGGGGTATGCGCAGCCGCAGGCGGCGCACGAGCCGGCGGCGCTCGACGAGACCAGCCTCTTCGACACGAGCATGATCAGCACGGAGCAGCTGAGGCAGTACGAACAGGGGCGCTGACTCCGGATTGGGCCGTGAGCGAAAGGTCCAGTATCCTGGTTCTTCGGTCGCGCGTACGTCCGCGATCACAGCTGCCCGGGTTCATTCGGGACAGCGATCCCCTTGAGCAGCTTGAACAGCCTGAGCATCGAAGATCGAAAGCAGGACCAGCCCTGAGTACGCACCTCGACCACCGCAACCCTCTCGTGTTCGATACGCACGAGCTGGGACGGCGTCCTGGTGCCCAGCAGCGGCTGACCCGCACGGTCGACGCCCCCAAGGACTTCGGTATCGAAGGGGTCATCGGAGTGCCGGAGGGCGCGCCGATGGAGCTCGAGGTCCGCCTCGAGTCGGTCATGGAAGGGGTGCTTGTCACAGGCACCGCCCGTGCATCGGCTCAGGGGGAGTGCGTAAGGTGTCTGGAGCCGCTCGGCCTCGAGGTCGACGCGGACTTCCAGGAGATGTTCTCGTACCCTGACGCCGACGACCGGGGCCGCACCGCGGAACCGGCCGACGACGCCGAGGAAGACGAGGACAGGCTCTTTCTCGAGGACGGCATGTTCGACCTCGAGCCTGTGCTGCGTGATGCGGTGGTGCTCGCACTGCCGATGCAGCCGGTGTGCCAGGACGACTGCCCGGGTCTGTGCTCCCAGTGCGGAGCTCGGCTCGCGGACGATCCGGACCACCACCACGACGCCGTCGACATCCGTTGGGCGGCACTGCAGGGACTCGCCGGGACCATCCAGGACGGCGAGAAGGACGAGATGAGCGGCGCCGAAGCTGGCGTCGACGAGAAGCAGGAGAAGTAGCCGTGGCTGTTCCGAAGCGGAAGATGTCGCGCAGCAACACGCGCCACCGCCGGTCGCAGTGGAAGGCTGCGGTCCCCACCCTGGTTGCGTGCGAGCGCTGCCACGAGCCCAAGCTGCAGCACATCGCGTGCCCGGCTTGCGGCACTTACAACAAGCGCCAGGTCCTCGAGGTCTGAGCGGCTGGTGAGAGGCGCAATGTCTGAGTCGAACAAGACGGACAATGCCTCGTCCCACACGCTTCTGGAAGGGCGGCTCGGGTACAAGCTCGAGTCCGCCCTTCTGGTGCGTGCACTGACCCACCGTTCGTACGCGTACGAGAACGGCGGTCTTCCGACGAACGAGCGGCTCGAGTTCCTCGGGGACTCCGTGCTCGGCCTCGTCGTCACGGACACGCTGTACACCACCCACCCCGACCTGCCCGAAGGCCAGCTGGCCAAGTTGCGGGCCGCGGTGGTCAATTCGCGTGCACTTGCGGAGGTCAGCCGTGGGCTCGATCTGGGTTCCTTCATCCGGCTCGGCCGGGGCGAAGAGGGCACGGGCGGCCGGGACAAGGCGTCCATCCTCGCCGACACGCTCGAAGCGGTGATCGGCGCCGTCTATCTCGACCAGGGTCTGGACGCGGCGGGCGAACTCGTCCACCGTCTCTTCGATCCCCTGATCGAGAAGTCCTCGAATCTGGGTGCGGGCCTGGACTGGAAGACCAGTCTCCAGGAGCTCACCGCGACCGAGGGGCTCGGCGTTCCCGAGTACCTGGTCTCGGAGACCGGCCCCGACCACGAGAAGACCTTTACTGCTGCCGCCCGCGTCGGAGGCGTCTCGTACGGCACCGGCACCGGCCGCAGCAAGAAGGAAGCGGAGCAGCAGGCCGCTGAATCGGCATGGCGCGCGATCCGCGCGGCTGCCGACGAGCGCGCCGAGGCGGCGAAGACGGCTGATGCCGTCCAGGCCACCGTGGCAGCCGAGGGGAACGCCGACTCCTCCTCGGCGTCTGCCTGACGCCCGCATCCGAACTGTCCGGTGCCGACCGTCCTGAGGGGCGGTCGGCACCGTTCGTTTCGTTCCAGAGCTTCCAGAGCCCTCACAAGGAGACACCGTGCCCGAGCTGCCCGAGGTCGAGGTCGTACGGCGCGGACTCGAGCGCTGGGTCGCCCACCGCACCGTCGCCGACGTGGAGGTCCTGCACCCGCGCGCCGTGCGCCGTCACATCGGGGGCGGCGAGGACTTCGCGAACCGGCTGAAGGACCAGCGCATCGGCGTACCCGAGCGGCGCGGGAAGTATCTGTGGCTTCCGCTGGAGCCGACGGGCGGCGCGATCCTCGCGCACCTCGGCATGAGCGGACAGCTCCTGGTGCAGCCGGCCGAGGCGCCGGACGAAAAGCATCTGCGCATCCGCGTGCGCTTCGCCGACGAGCTGGGTACGGAGCTGCGCTTCATCGACCAGCGCACCTTCGGCGGTCTCTCGTTGCACGAGACGGGCCCCGACGGGCTGCCGGACGTCATCGCGCACATCGCGCGCGATCCGCTGGACCCGAAGTTCGACGACGCGGCATTCCACGAGGCGCTGCGCAGGCGCCGTACGACCATCAAGCGGGCCCTGCTCGACCAGTCACTGATCAGCGGCGTCGGCAACATCTACGCGGACGAGGCGCTGTGGCGCTCGCGGCTCCACTACGAGAGGCCGACCACCGGCTTCACTCGCCCGCGCACGGCCGAACTCCTCGGCCACGTACGGGACGTGATGAACGCGGCCCTCGCCGTCGGAGGCACCAGCTTCGACAGCCTCTATGTGAATGTGAACGGCGAGTCCGGCTACTTCGACCGCTCGCTCGACGCCTACGGGCGCGAGGGCGAGCCCTGCCGGCGCTGCGGCACGATCATTCGCCGGCGCCCCTGGATGAACCGCTCCAGCTACTTCTGTCCGCGCTGTCAGCGCCCGCCGCGGGCCCCGTCCGTGTCGTAGCGGGAGCGCGAGGCGAGCACGTCGTCCATCCGGCCCTCGACGAACTGGATGAGGGTGAGCAGCCGTTCGGAGATCTCGCGTCCGAGCGGCGTCAGCTCGTAGTCCACGCGCGGCGGGTTGGTCGGCTGCGCCTCGCGGTGCACGAGGCCGTCGCGCTCCAGCGCGTGCAGGGTCTGCGACAGCATCTTCTCGCTCACGCCGTCCACGCGGCGCCGCAGCTCGTTGAAGCGGAAGCTGCCCTCGTGCAGCGCCCCGAGCGTGAGCGCACCCCAACGGCCCGTCACGTGCTCGAGGGTGCCGCGGGACGGACACTGCCGGGAGAACACGTCGTACGCGAGGTCGCCACCGCTCGATTCCATGCGGCAAGCGTACTCCGGCGCAGCGCGAACCTCAGGGGTGCGCTAACTCATGGTAAGTGCGGGTCGTCGGCGTCAGAAGCCGAAGTCCTGCGTCCACCACGGGCCGCCCGACCCGAAGTGCACGCCGACACCCAGCGTCTTGTAGTCGCAGTTGAGGATGTTCGCGCGGTGGCCGGGGCTGTTCATCCAGGAGTCCATGACGGACTGGGCGTTGGCCTGGCCACGGGCTATGTTCTCGCCGCCGAGGTCCGTTATGCCGGCCTTCTTCGCGCGGTCCCAGGGGGTCGCGCCGTCCGGGTCGGTGTGGTCGAAGAAGCCGCGCGCCGCCATGTCCTCGCTGAAGTTCCCGGCGAGGGAGGCGAGGCCGCTGTCCGCGGTCACCGGGCTGCAGCCGACCTTGGCCCGTTCCGTGTTGACCAGCGCGAGCACCTGGGCCTCGGCCGACGCCTCGCCGGACGGGGCCTTCAGGCTGGGCGCGGTCACCGGGGGCGTCGGCTTCGTGGTGGCGGTCTTCGAAGGGGTCGCGGTCCTGGGCGAGGTCGCCGTGCCGCCGGAACCGGAGGACTTGCTCGGTGACGCGGTCTTCGACGGGGTCGAAGACGGCTTCGACGAAGACCGCGAAGGCGAGGCGGAAGGAGAGTCCGAGCGCTCCGCGCTGCGGCTCGCGGAGGTTGGGGCGCGGTCGGCGCTGCCGTCCGTACCGCCCTGCGTCTGGAGCCCTGAGGGGGAGTCGGCGGCGCGCACCTTGTCGGCGCCGTCGCCGCCGCCCAGCGAGTAGTTGTCCATGCCGGGGACCACCCCGGTGGCCACTGCGACGGCGCCCATCGCCACGGCGGCCGAGACTCCGAGGAGTCCCGTCCGCACCGGCCTGGCGGCGCGCTTCCTGCGGCGGTGCGAGCTGCTGCCCGGGCTCCCGGAAGGTGCGTACGCGGCCTGGGGCTCGCCCGGGTAGGCCTCGTCGAAGGCCCACCCCGGGTCACCGTTCGCCGACCCCCGCGGGCCCGTGCCGTACGGGCCGGCGAATCCGCCGCCGGCGTACCTCTCCTCGTGCGCGCCGCCGTACGCGCCGGTCTGCCCGGCCTCGTACGTATCGTCGTGCCCGGCATACGAACCGGCCGTGCTGTCCGTGGCGCGACCCGTGGCGGCGCGGCCGGCGTCGGAGCGTCGGTGGCGTCCCATCTTGTGGCCTTCCTCGTCCTCGCTGTGGTCAACGTGACTCACCCGTACGGGTGAGTCACATTGGTCCGGGACGGTACCCCAAGACGCATGGGGGCGAAGTGCTCCGGGTGCAATTGGCCGGTTAGCGTGCCCCTATGAACGAAGACGTACGCATCACCGCCTGGGTGCGCGGACGCGTCCAACGTGTGGGTTTTCGATGGTTCACGCGGGCGAAGGCTCTTGAGATCGGCGGCCTGAGTGGCTTTGCTCTCAATTTGGACGACGGTCGGGTCCAGGTCGTCGCGGAGGGGCCGCGCGAGAGTTGTCAGGGCCTTCTCGACTGGCTCCGCGACGGCGACACACCCGGGAGGGTTGACGGAGTCACGGAGATCTGGGACGCCCCGCGCGGCGGATACGCCGACTTCGCCATTCGCTGAGAAGGATGCGCAGGCCAGGACCCTGAGAGGCGTTCATGACATGCTCCGGGCAACTGCGCGGGGCATGAATGACCTGGTGGTTGCCAATAAGAGCTTGTCGTGGCAGGCTCGCGAAGTAAGGATGATCTCGACGCCCGCAGGGGCCCGAAGTGAGGCCGCGCCGAAGTTTTCACGGCGCAGAGCCCCCGGGCTTACCCGCCGATACGGGGTGTGATCGTGTTGACCGTCAAACTTTTTGGTGAGACTCTGGAAGCCCCGCGCACCTTAGCTGTTTGGCATGTATGAACGGCAGCAAGACAACGAGTGCCAAGCACCGCGGGTGCGAATCCCTCACGACCCACACCGCTTCGGTCGGTCACTCATTGTGGAGGACCATCCATCATGGCAAAGGCGCTTCTCGGTTACGTCGGCGGTTCCGACCCGCGACTCCTCGCCGAGATGCGACGGCTCCAGCAGCGCGTCCAGGACCTTGAGTCCGAACTCGTTCGGATCCAGTCCGAGAACGACGCGCTCGCGGCTGCCGCTTCTCACGAATCGCTCCTCGAGAGCATCGACGTACCCCAGGCGGAGCCTGCGCTCACCTGACCACATCCCGCACACGACACCAGTGGTCAGGCAGCCCTTTCATCAAGCCGCTTGATCATATTTCTCAGATCTGCAAGGGACGCTTTCGCGTCCCTTCTTTCTGACTTTTCGCTCCCCATGCGCCGCCCCGTACCGCGCCCCCCGAATGCTCCGCGCGTCGACGTCTTTCTTTAACGTCTGATGTGCCCTGCACTTTCCTGGGCGAAACCGCGGGTTCATGGAGTGAGACACACGCGGCGGGTAGAGTCCGGCGGCGTGCACCTCAAGGCCCTGACCCTGCGCGGGTTCAAATCGTTCGCCTCGGCCACCACACTGCGGTTCGAGCCGGGCATCACCTGCGTCGTCGGCCCCAATGGCTCGGGCAAGTCCAATGTCGTGGACGCCCTCAGCTGGGTCATGGGCGAGCAGGGCGCGAAGTCGCTGCGCGGCGGCAAGATGGAGGACGTCATCTTCGCCGGCACGACCGGGCGCCCGCCGCTCGGCCGCGCCGAGGTGTCGCTGACCATCGACAACTCCGACGGCGCGCTGCCGATCGAGTACGCCGAGGTCACCATCACGCGGATCATGTTCCGCAACGGCGGCAGCGAATACCAGATCAACGGTGATACGTGCCGGCTGCTCGACATCCAGGAGTTGCTGTCCGACTCCGGTATCGGGCGCGAGATGCACGTCATCGTCGGCCAGGGTCAGCTCGACTCCGTGCTGCACGCCGACCCGATGGGACGCAGGGCGTTCATCGAAGAGGCCGCCGGTGTCCTCAAGCACCGCAAGCGCAAGGAGAAGGCGCTGCGGAAGCTGGACGCGATGCAGGCCAACCTCGCGCGCGTGCAGGACCTCAACGACGAGTTGCGGCGGCAGTTGAAGCCGCTCGGGCGCCAGGCCGCCGTCGCGCGCCGCGCCGCCGTGATCCAGGCCGACCTCCGTGACGCGCGGCTGCGGCTCCTCGCCGACGACCTCGTACGCATGCGGGGTGCGCTGCGCGCCGAGATCGAGGACGAGGCGGCGCTCAAGGAACGCAAGGACGCCGCCGAGGCCGAGCTGAAGAAGGCACTCCAGCGCGAGGCGCTCCTGGAGGCCGAGGTCCGGCAGCTCACGCCGCGGCTCCAGCGCGCCCAGCAGACCTGGTACGAGCTGTCGCAGCTGGCCGAGCGGGTACGTGGCACCGTCTCGCTGGCGGACGCGCGGGTCAAGAGCGCGACGTCCGCCCCCGCGGAGGAGCGGCGCGGGCGCGACCCCGAGGACATGGAGCGCGAGGCCGCCCGGATCCGTGAGCAGGAGGCCGAACTGGAGGCCGCCCTCGAAGCGGCAGAGCGCGCCCTCGACGACACGGTGGCCCACCGGGCCGATCTGGAACGGGAGTTGGCGGCCGAGGAGCGCCGGCTCAAGGACGCCGCCCGGGCCATCGCGGACCGGCGCGAGGGGCTCGCGCGGCTGAACGGGCAGGTCAACGCAGCCCGTTCACGGGCCGCCGCGGCGCAGTCCGAGATCGACCGGCTGGCCGCCGCGCGGGACGAGGCGCGGGAGCGGGCCGTCGCGGCGCAGGAGGAGTACGAGCAGCTCAAGGCCGAGGTCGACGGGCTCGACGCCGGGGACGCGGAGCTCGGGGACCGGCACGACGCGGCCAGGGCCGGCCTCGCCGATGCGGAGTCCGCGCTGACGGCGGCCCGGGAGGCCTTGACGTCCGCGGAGCGCAAGCGGGCGGCGGTTTCGGCCCGGCACGACGCCCTCGCGCTCGGGCTGCGCCGCAAGGACGGCACCGGCGCGCTGCTCGGCGCCCGCGACCGCCTGACCGGAGTCCTCGGCCCCGCGGCCGAACTGCTCTCCGTCACCCCCGGCTTCGAGGTCCCGGTCGCCGCGGCGTTCGGCGCCGCGGCCGACGCCATCGCCGTGACCACGCCCGCCTCCGCCGCGGAAGCGATCCGCCTCCTGCGCAAACAGGACGCGGGGCGAGCGGCACTGCTGCTGGCGGCGGAGGAGGACGCGTCCGGTGTGGCCGGGGGCGAGCCCGCGTCGTCGGCTGGGGGGTCCCCTCTTGGCGGCGGTCCCCTTGGTGGCGGGTCCGTGGGCGGCGGGCCCGGGGCTGGTGGTGACGGTGGCGTTGCCCATGCGGAGTGGGGTGCGTCGGAGGCCGGGGCTGTCGGTGGCGGCACCGGCGTCGGTGCCGGACCGGGAGGCGTATCGCATTCGGCGACGGGGACTTCGGAGGCCGGGGCGGTCGACGACGGCGACGGGTCCGGTGACCTCGGGAGTGCGTCCCCGGGACGGCACGCGCGGGGCGGGGACGGGCCGCCGCTCGTGGCCGATCTCGTGCGGGGACCTGCCGAGTTGATGCCTGCCGTGCGGCGGTTGCTGCGGGGGATCGTGGTCGTCGGGACGCTCGAGGATGCCGAGGATCTCGTCTACGCGCGGCCCGAGCTGACCGCCGTCACCGCTGAAGGGGACCTGCTCGGGGCGCACTTCGCTCAGGGCGGTTCCGCCGGGGCGCCCAGTCTTCTCGAGGTGCAGGCCTCCGTCGACGAGGCCGCGGGCGAGCTGACCGAGCTCGGGGTGCGGTGCGAGGAGCTGGCCGAGGCGCAGCACAGCGCGGTCGCACGGCGCGCGGAGGCAGCAGCGCTCGTGGAGGAGTTGGGGGAGCGGCGCCGGGCCGCCGACCGGGAGAAGTCGTCCGTGGCACAGCAGCTCGGCCGCCTGTCCGGACAGGCGCGGGGCGCTGCCGGGGAGGCCGAGCGCAGCGCCGCCGCGGCCGCCAAGGCGCAGGACGCGCTGGAGAGGGCCGTACAGGACGCCGAGGAGCTGGCCGAACGGCTCGCCGTCGCCGAGGAGATGCCGGCCGACGAGGAGCCGGACACCGCGGTACGCGACCGGCTCGCCGCCGACGGGGCCAATGCCCGCCAGACCGAGATGGAGGCCCGGCTCCAGGCGCGTACGCACGAGGAGCGAGTGAAGGGCCTCGCAGGACGCGCCGATTCGCTGGACCGGGCGGCCCGTGCGGAGCGCGAGGCACGCGCGCGTGCGGAACGGCAGCGCTCCCGGCTGCGCCACGAGGCAGCCGTGGCCGAGGCGGTGGCCTCCGGTGCCCGGCAGCTTCTCGCCCACGTGGAGGTCTCGGTCGGACGGGCCGAGCAGGAGCGGGTGTCCGCCGAGAGCGCCAAGGGCGAGCGGGAGCGGGCGCTCGTCACCGAGCGGGCCCGGGGCCGGGATCTGAAGGCGGAGCTCGACAAGCTGACGGACTCGGTGCACCGGGGCGAGGTGCTCGGCGCCGAGAAGCGGCTGCGGATCGAGCAGCTGGAGGCAAAGGCGCTGGAGGAACTCGGTGTCGAACCGGCGGGGCTCGTGGCGGAGTACGGGCCGCGGCAGCCCGTACCGCCCTCGCTTCCTGCCGAGGGCGAGGAACTGCCCGACGACCCCGAGCACCCCCGCAACCAGCCGCGGCCGTTCGTGCGCGCGGAGCAGGAGAAGCGGCTCAAGTCAGCCGAACGGGCGTATCAGCAGCTCGGCAAGGTGAATCCGCTGGCTCTCGAGGAGTTCGCCGCGCTGGAGGAGCGCCACAAGTTCCTCAGCGAGCAGCTCGAGGACCTGAAGAAGACGCGGAGCGATCTCCTTCAGGTGGTGAAGGAAGTCGACGAGCGCGTCGAGCAGGTCTTCACCGAGGCGTACCGGGACACGGCCCGGGAGTTCGAGGGCGTCTTCAGCCGGCTCTTCCCCGGAGGCGACGGACGGCTGATCCTGACCGATCCCGACAACATGCTCACCACGGGCGTCGATGTGGAGGCCCGCCCTCCGGGCAAGAAGGTCAAGCGGCTGTCGCTGCTCTCCGGTGGCGAGCGCTCCCTGACGGCGGTGGCGCTGCTCGTCTCGATCTTCAAGGCGCGACCGAGTCCCTTCTACGTGATGGACGAGGTCGAGGCCGCACTCGACGACACCAACCTCCAGCGGCTCATCCGCATCATGCAGGAGCTCCAGGAGGCCTCCCAGCTCATCGTGATCACGCACCAGAAGCGCACGATGGAGGTCGCCGACGCGCTCTACGGGGTGTCGATGCAGGGCGACGGTGTGTCGAAGGTGATCAGTCAGCGGCTGCGCTAGACGTACGCGGGTCGCCCGGAACCGATCACCGCTGCGCCCTGATCCCGGTGACCGGTGCCGTATCGGCGCCGGCGTCGGCGGCAGCATCAGCCCCAAGATCAACCACAGGTTGATGTTCAATACTTGAACGATGCTCGCCACCAGGGCAGCTGAAGTTCACAGTTAGCCCCCTCTTGACTTCGAAACTTGAAGGCATAGTCTCTTCAGCGTTGCTTTTACCTTCAGGTGGTGGGCGGCGTGAAGTTGTGCGCCACTGGAAGGGCTCTCACCCCCACCCCCGGCACCGTTGCCGGTGGCCCGAGGAGTACACGTGACCAGCACAGCGAAGCCGCCGAGCGCCCGAGAGGCTCACCCCGATCATCTCGGCCATGTCATCTTCATCACGGCGGCGGCCGCGATGGGCGGCTTTCTCTTCGGCTACGACAGTTCCGTGATCAACGGAGCCGTCGAAGCCATCCGTGACCGGTACGACATCGGCTCCGGAACGCTCGCCCAGGTCATCGCCATCGCCCTGATCGGCTGTGCGATCGGCGCGGCCACCGCCGGCCGGATCGCGGACCGCATCGGCCGTATCCGCTGCATGCAGATCGCGGCCGTCCTCTTCACGATCAGCGCCGTCGGCTCCGCGCTGCCCTTCGCCCTCTGGGACCTGGCCTTCTGGCGGATCGTCGGCGGTTTCGGCATCGGCATGGCCTCCGTCATCGGCCCGGCCTACATCGCCGAGGTCTCGCCGCCCGCCTACCGCGGCCGTCTCGGCTCGTTCCAGCAGGCCGCGATCGTCGTCGGCATCGCCATCTCGCAGCTCGTCAACTACGGCATCCTGCAGGCCGCCGGCGGCGACCAGCGTGGCCAGGTCCTGGGCCTCGAGGCCTGGCAGGTCATGCTCGGCGTGATGGTCATCCCGGCCGTTCTCTACGGCATGCTGTCCTTCGCGATCCCCGAGTCGCCGCGCTTCCTCATCTCGGTCGGCCGCGAGGCCAAGGCCAAGGAGATCCTCGCCGAGGTCGAGGGCACGAAGGTCGACCTGGACGCCCGCGTCGCCGAGATCGAGCACGCGATGAAGAGCGAGCACAAGTCCACGTTCAAGGACCTGCTCTCCGGCAAGGGCAACGGCGGTCTCTACTTCAAGCCGATCGTCTGGATCGGCATCGGCCTCTCGGTGTTCCAGCAGTTCGTCGGCATCAACGTCGCGTTCTACTACTCCTCGACGCTGTGGCAGTCGGTCGGCGTGAACCCGACGGACTCGTTCTTCTACTCGTTCACCACGTCGATCATCAACATCATCGGTACCGTGATCGCGATGCTCCTGGTGGACCGCGTCGGCCGTAAGCCGCTGGCCCTGGTCGGTTCCGCCGGCATGGTCATCGGTCTCGCGCTGGAGGCCTGGGCGTTCTCGTACGACCTGGTGGACGGCAAGCTGCCGGCCACGCAGGGCTGGGTCGCCCTGATCGCGGCCCACTTCTTCGTCCTGTTCTTCGCCCTGTCGTGGGGTGTCGTCGTCTGGGTCTTCCTCGGCGAGATGTTCCCGAACAAGATCCGTGCCGCGGCGCTCGGCGTGGCCGCGTCCGCGCAGTGGATCGCCAACTGGGCCATCACCGCGAGCTTCCCGTCGCTGGCCGACTGGAACCTCTCCGGGACGTACATCATTTACACGATCTTCGCCGCGCTCTCGATCCCCTTCGTTCTCAAGTTCGTGAAGGAGACCAAGGGCAAGGCGTTGGAGGAGATGGGTTAAGTCCCCGCTGCCATCTCCTCACCCTCGTCACTGCCCCGGCTCAGACCGCAAGGTCTTCGAGCCGGGGCAGTACGTTTTCGCAGAACAGATGCAGGCTGCGCCAGCCCTCGTCGAGGGGCATACCGCCCGACAGCGGGTGCAGCACATAGCTGTCGAGGGCCTGCTCCACGCACTCGTCGGGCGTGAGGATCCGGTAGACGCCCTCGGCGCGCAGTTCGTCGACCGTCGTCGCCCCCGACTTCACCGCCGACTTGATGTCGCCGGACTGCCAGGACGCGTAGGTCCGCGCCTCGTGCAGGAAGTGCTCTCCGTGCTCGGCCCACACGCGGTCGGGGTCCTCGGCGACGTGCAGCAGCGGGGTGACCGCCGCGGGCATCATGGTCCAGCCCTCGGTGCCGTGCTCGACGAGCTGTTCCTTGTAGTACGCCTCGAGCTCGGGCAGATGCGCGCTCGGGAAGAACGGCAGCCCGAGGCGGGCCGCGCGCCGCGCCGCCGCCCGCGAGGAGCCGCCGACCAGGAGCAGTGGGTGGGGCTGGGTGAACGGGCGCGGTGTGACGCGGACCGTGCGGCCGCGGAAGCTGAACTCCTCGCCCGTCCACGCCTTGAGCAGGGTGTCGAGGAGCTCGTCCTGGAGCTTGCCCCGCCGCTTCCACTCGACGTCGAACTGGCCGTACTCCTCGGGCCGGTAGCCGATTCCGGCCACGGTGACGAGCCGGCCGCCGCTGAGCAGATCGAGTACGGCGATGTCCTCCGCGAGGCGCAGCGGATCGTGCAGCGGGCCGATGATCGCGGAGACCGTGACGGCGATGCGCCGCGACGCGCCGAAGACGGCGCCCGCGAAGGTGAAGGGCGACGGCAGCCAGTTGTTGGCGACGCCGTGGTGCTCCTCGGTCTGGACGGTGGAGATGCCGCGGTCGTCGGCGTACGCCGCCATCTCGACGGCCGCCCGGTAGCGGGCGCTCAGCGATGCGGGCGTCGCCGCGGGATCCACGAGGTTGAAGCGCACGACCGTGACGGGCATGAGGAGTCCCCCTTCACAGGGCGGAGTTGGGCCGCTGGTGAAGGGGGACGGTAGCTGACGGAGCGTCAGACAGCCAGTGTCTCGCGCTCCTCGTCCTCGGAGACCTCGGGCGGGGCGACGACGGCGGGCTTCGGCAGGACGACGTACAGCAGGCCGGAGATCACGATCGTGGCGACCCAGCCGAGGCCGTACTCGCCGATCGGGTTGTTCGCGGCGAGCGGGCCGGTGAACCAGTCGGACGTGGTGAACATCAGGCCGCCGACGAGGCCGATGGCCCAGGAGGCGACGGCCGCCGGGCTGAAGCCGCCCTTGTACCAGTAGGCGCTGGTGCGCGTCGTGTCGACGAGGGCCTCGGCGTCGTACTCCTTGCGCCGCAGCATGTCCGCGCCGAAGACGCCGACCCAGGCCGAGAACGCGACCGCGAGCAGCGACAGGAAGGCGATGAACGAGCCCATGAAGCTGGTCGCGACGAGCATCAGGATGCCGCCGAAGATCAGCGAGATCAGCGCGTTGATCGAGACGGCCCAGTGACGCGGGACCTTGAAGCCGAGGGTCTGGGCGGTGAAGCCCGCCGAGTACATCGACATCGAGTTGATCAGCAGCATGCCGACCAGGGCGATCAGGAGGTACGGGACCGCGATCCACAGCGGCAGGATCTCGCCGAGGAAGGAGACCGGGTCGGCGGCCGAGGCCAGGTCGGGGGTGGAGACCGCCATGACGGCGCCCATCAGGACCATCGGCAGGACGACGATGCCGGCGCCGCCGACGGAGTTGCGCACGATCGCGACCGACGAGGCCGTGCGCGGCAGGTAGCGCGTGAAGTCGGGCGACGAGGGGATCCAGCTGACGCCGCCCGCGGCGATCAGGCCGATGCCGGCGACCATCAGCGACATCTTGCCCGCGGGCTGGTCGAAGACGCGGTTCCAGTCGGTGTTGGCGATCAGGTAGACCAGCACGAGGACCGAGAAGAGGCCGAAGAGGTACGTCGCGTACTTGTTGCACTTCTGCACGGCGTTGATCCCGAGGCCGGAGATCACGAACGTCGTGACGACGAAGAGCAGCAGCGTGACGATCACCAGGACGTTGTTGCTCTTCACGCCGAAGAGGATGTCCAGGACGGTGAGCACGGCGTAGGCGCCGGTCACCGCGTTGATCGTCTCCCAGCCCCAGCGGGCGACCCAGATGAGCGAGCCGGGCAGTAGATTGCCGCGCTGGCCGAAGACCGCGCGTGACAGGGCCATGCCCGGCGCACCGCCGCGCTTGCCGGCGATGCCGATCAGGCCGACGAGGCCGTACGAGACGATGGGGGCGGAGATCGCGACGACGAGCGCCTGCCAGAAGTTGAGCTTGTACGAGACGACCAGGCTCGCGCCCATCGTGAGCAGCAGCACACTGATGTTGGCGGCGACCCAGGTGGGGAACAGCTCACGGGTCCTGGCGGTGCGCTCGGACTCGGGGACGGGCTCGATGCCGCGGGTCTCGAGTGCGCCTTCGGATTCGGCGGTCTTGCTCATGCGGTGGGGTTCCGTGCCTCTCGCTCGGCTCCGTGGGTGGTGGTGGGGGAGCCGGTGGGGGGTGTGTGGAGGGGACGAGTGGGACTCTACGCGCGTTGACGCATCCTCTTCCATCGTACTTTAGTCCGAGTAATGCACTCAAGTGGCTTATGTTCTTTGGAGGAAGCCACATACGGGGTGTCCCGGAGGTCCATGGCTGATACTGGACCCGTTATGGAAATCGTCATCCTTGCTGTAGTCATCGCCGTGGTCGTGATCGGCGCACTCGGCGGGCTCGTGGTGGGCAGCCGCAGAAAGAAGCAGCTGCCCCCGCCGCCCCCCTCCGTGCCCGACATCACCGCCCCTCCGGCCGAGCCGCACGTCGGCGAAGAGGCCGAGACGCCGCGCGACGAACCCCGCCGCACGATCGAGGAGGTCGACCTCCCGCTCGTCGAGCCGGAGCCGTCCGCGCCCATCGCGGTGGAGGAGCCCCCGGCTCCGGCCGCGCCCGAGATCGAGGTTCCGGAGCCGACCGCGGGGCGTCTCGTGCGTCTGCGCTCCCGGCTCTCCCGCTCGCAGAACGCGCTCGGCAAGGGGCTGCTCACGCTCCTCTCGCGCGAGCACCTGGACGAAGACACCTGGGAGGAGATCGAGGACACCCTGCTCACCGCCGACGTCGGCGTGCAGCCCACGCAGGAGCTCGTCGACCGGCTGCGCGAGCGCGTCAAGGTGCTCGGCACCCGCACGCCCGACGAGCTGCGCGCGCTGCTGCGCGAGGAGCTGGTCCAGCTCCTCGTCCCGGAGTTCGACCGCTCGGTCAAGACCGACTCGAACCTCGACACCCCGGGCATCGTGATGGTCGTCGGGGTCAACGGCACCGGCAAGACCACCACCACCGGCAAGCTCGCCCGCGTCCTGGTGGCCGACGGCAGGAACGTGGTGCTCGGCGCCGCCGACACCTTCCGCGCCGCCGCCGCCGACCAGCTCCAGACCTGGGGCGAGCGCGTCGGTGCCCGCACCGTGCGCGGCCCCGAGGGCGGCGACCCCGCGTCCATCGCCTTCGACGCCGTCAAGGAGGGCATCGATGAGGGCGCCGACGTCGTCCTCATCGACACCGCGGGCCGGCTGCACACCAAGACCGGCCTCATGGACGAGCTCGGCAAGGTCAAGCGCGTCGTCGAGAAGCACGCCCCGCTGGACGAGGTCCTCCTCGTGCTCGACGCGACGACGGGGCAGAACGGCCTGGTCCAGGCCCGTGTCTTCGCCGAGGTCGTGGACATCACCGGCATCGTGCTCACCAAGCTCGACGGCACCGCCAAGGGCGGCATCGTCATCGCCGTGCAGCGCGAGCTGGGCGTGCCGGTGAAGCTGATCGGCCTGGGCGAGGGCCCCGACGACCTGGCTCCGTTCGAGCCGGAGGCGTTCGTGGACGCGCTGATCGGCGAGTAGCCGTACGGACGTCTGTGCGCACATGGAAGCGCCCGCTCCTCAGGGAGCGGGCGCTTCCATGTGCGTGGGCCGCGGCTGGGGCCTCTCGTTCGGATCAGGCGAACGGCGGACCCTGGACCGCCGGTGAGCGATGGGCCACGTACGCCAGGGTGCCGAGGACGAGCCGGGCCTGCGGGGGCTGGGTCGCCGAGTCGAGACCGGGAGAGCGCAGCCACCGGACCGGGCCGAGACCGCCGCGGTCGGAGGGCGGGGCGGTGATGTGGGTGCCGGGGCCCAGCGCGTGCAGGTCGAGGGCCGCGTCGTCCCAGCCCATCCGGTACAGCAGCGAGCCGAGTTCTGCGGCGGAGCCCGGCGCCACGAAGAAGTGGGCGCGCCCCTCGGGGGTCGCCGTCACGGGGCCGAGCGGCAGCCCCATCCGCTCCAGGCGGGCGAGTGCGCGACGGCCGGCCGCCTCGGGTACGTCGATGATGTCGAACGCGCTGCCGACGGGCAGCATCACCGCGGCGCCGGGGAACTGCTCCCAGGTCTCGGTGACCTCGTCGAGCGTGGCCCCGGCGGGGACGGTCGGCGCGTGCTCGACGGGATGGGCGCCGGGTGCGGGGCAGTCCGCCCTGCCGCAGGAGCAGGCGCCCGCCGAGGCGCGCGTCCCCGGCACCGCCTCCCAGCCCCAGAGCCCGGTGAACTCGGCCACCGAGGTGCAGTCCGACGCGCGGCCCGCAGTGCGGCCGCGGCGGCGCGTGCCGGTCCGGATGTCGAGAATCCCGCGGCTGCCGCCGATCGTGAAGCCCATGCCCCCTCCAACGGGTCCTGCGCACCGGTGGTTACGAGACGGAATCGGATCGTGACCCTCTGCTTCCGTAGGGCCGTGAATCACCGACTCGGGGCGGCGCTCGATAGTTTCGGGGGTGGTGCGCCCGGTGCCGCACGCCTCGGCGTACACCGCTCCGCCCACTTTCGGCCGTCCTATGTCAAGTGAATCGTGTGTGGCGCTCTCCTAGTTCATTCGAAGGGGTGGCGAATGGTGGCGTTTCCGGGTTCGCCATGGCCGGAGGGGTGATCGTAGGATTACTTTCGGTACACGAGCCCCTGGGGCGTATGCACTCTTGGGTATGCCGCAGGCAAGTCGGTTTCCTGTTCGAGGAGTGACAACCACCGGACGGGCGGCCGTCGTTGACGGCATGCTGGTAGGGCTTGACGCACATCGCACCCCGCAGCAGCGGGGTGGCGAAGAGGTGGCTTCAGGGATGGGGGCGTTCCAGTGGGCGGCAGCGACGGAAGCGTGACGAACGCTGAGAAGCGCCCCAATGAGCTGCTGAGCTCGTGGTTCCTGCGCAGCGGCTGGTCCAAGGGCGAGCTGGCGCGCCAAGTGAACCGCCGGGCACGGCAGTTGGGCGCCAATCACGTCTCCACGGACACCTCGCGTGTGCGCCGCTGGCTCGACGGCGAGAACCCGCGCGAGCCGATCCCGCGGATCCTGTCCGAGCTGTTCTCCGAGCGCTTCGGCTGCGTCGTGGCGGTCGAGGACCTCGGCCTGCGCGCCGCGCACCAGTCGCCCTCCGTGTCCGGCGTCGACCTGCCGTGGACGGGCCCGCAGACGGTGGCGCTGATCGGTGAGTTCTCCCGCAGCGACCTGATGCTGGCGCGCCGCGGATTCCTCGGCAGCGCCCTCGCGCTCTCCGCGGGCCCCGCGCTCATCGAGCCCATGCAGCGCTGGCTCGTGCCCACGCCCGGGACGCCCGCGGCGGAGCCCGACCCGGCGGCCCTACGCCGGGGGAACCGGCTCTCGAAGCCCGAGCTCGACCTCCTGGAGTCCACGACGGTCATGTTCCGCCAGTGGGACGCCCAGTGCGGCGGCGGGCTGCGCCGCAAGGCCGTGGTCGGCCAGCTGCACGAGGTGACCGACCTGCTCCAGGAGCCCCAGCCCGAGGCCACGACGAAGCGGCTCTTCAAGGTCGCGGCCGAACTGGCCGAGCTGGCGGGCTGGATGAGCTACGACGTGGGCCTCCAGCCCACCGCCCAGAAATACTTCGTCCTCGCCCTGCACGCGGCCAAGGAAGCCGGTGACAAGCCGCTCGGCTCGTACGTCCTGTCCAGCATGAGCCGGCAGATGATCCACCTCGGCAGGCCCGACGACGCGCTGGAACTCATCCATCTCGCGCAGTACGGCAGTCGCGACTGCGCCAGTCCGCGCACCCAGGCCATGCTGTATGCGATGGAGGCCCGCGCGTACGCGAACATCGGGCAGCCCGGCAAGTGCAAGCGGGCCGTGCGGATGGCCGAGGAGACCTTCCACGACGCCGACGACTGGGACGACCCGGACCCCGACTGGATCCGCTTCTTCTCCGAGGCCGAGCTGCACGGCGAGAACTCCCACTCGTACCGCGACCTCGCCTATGTGGCGGGCCGCAGCCCCACGTACGCCTCGATGTCCGAGCCCCTGATGCGGCGCGCCGTCGAGCTCTTCGAGAAGGACGCCGAGCACCAGCGTTCGTACGCGCTGAACCTGATCGGGATGGCCACGGTGCATCTGCTCCAGCGTGAGCCCGAGCAGTCCACGGTGCTCGCCGAGCAGGCCATGATCATCGCCAAGAAGGTGCGCTCCGAGCGGGTCAACACCCGCATCCGCAAGACCGTGGACACCGCGGTCCGTGAGTTCGGGGACGTCGCCGAGGTCGCGCACCTCACCGACCAGCTCGCGATCCACCTGCCGGAGACCGCCGAAGCGGTCTGAACCCTTGACCCCGGCCGCGGCCGGCCGTCCCGGACTGCCCGACTCGGCTCCCCCGTGCCAGGTCAACCGGACGGCCCACCGCGGCCGGCCTCTTCCGGTTGCGTCACGATAACGATCGCCTCACCCGGTATCAGGCAGTTCATTGACGCGTAACACGCACGACCTCTTCGTCACTGCGGCGAAACATCGAGGGGCGTCCACGGAAACCGCGCTGCGCCAATCTCATGGCGCATAACCGGCCCACCCCTCATGACCGCACAGGCTTCGCCCGCACGGGGCCGTACCAACGACGAGGAGACGCCGATGCCCCCAGGCATCACGCTTGCCGCAGACACGCCCACGCTGTCTGCCGCCAACACAGGGTTCATGCTGATCTGTTCCGCCCTGGTGATGATCATGACGCCGGGACTCGCCTTCTTCTACGGAGGCATGGTCCGCGTCAAGTCCACCCTGAACATGCTGATGATGAGCTTCATCAGCCTCGGGATCGTCACGATCCTTTGGGTCCTCTACGGCTTCTCCGCCGCCTTCGGCACCGACCACGGCAGCCTGATCGGCTGGTCCTCGGACTACGTCGGGCTCAGCGGCATAGGCCTGACGCAGCTGTGGGACGGCTACACCATCCCGATCTACGTCTTCGCCGTCTTCCAGTTGATGTTCGCGATCATCACGCCCGCCCTGATCAGCGGCGCGCTCGCCGACCGCGTGAAGTTCAGCGCCTGGGCGCTCTTCATCACCCTGTGGGCCACGCTCGTGTACTTCCCCGTCGCGCACTGGGTCTGGGGGACCGGCGGCTGGGCGTTCGACCTCGGCGTCATCGACTTCGCCGGCGGTACCGCGGTCCACATCAACGCGGGTGCGGCCGCTCTCGGTGTGATCCTCGTGATCGGTAAGCGCGTCGGCTTCAAGAAGGACCCGATGCGGCCCCACTCGCTGCCGCTGGTGATGCTCGGCGCCGGTCTGCTGTGGTTCGGCTGGTTCGGGTTCAACGCGGGCTCCTGGCTCGGCAACGACGACGGCGTCGGCGCGCTGATGTTCGTCAACACGCAGGTCGCCACCGCCGCCGCGATGCTCGCCTGGCTGATCTACGAGAAGATCAGGCACGGCGCGTGCACCACCCTGGGCGCCGCCTCCGGCGCGGTCGCCGGCCTCGTCGCGATCACCCCGTCCGGCGGCTCCTGCTCGCCGCTCGGCGCGATCGCCATCGGCGCCATCGCGGGTGTCCTGTGCGCCATGGCCGTCGGCCTCAAGTACAGGTTCGGCTACGACGACTCGCTCGACGTCGTCGGCGTCCACCTCGTCGGCGGGGTCATCGGCTCGCTCCTCATCGGCTTCTTCGCCACCGGCGGCGGCCAGTCCGACGCGCAGGGCCTCTTCTACGGCGGCGGCCTGACCCAGCTGTGGAAGCAGCTCGCCGGAGTCGGCGCGGTCCTCGCGTACTCGCTCGTCGCCTCCGCGATCCTGGCCTTCTTGATCGACAAGACGATCGGCATGCGGGTCAGCGAGGATGACGAGGTCTCCGGCATCGACCAGGTCGAGCACGCCGAGACCGCGTACGACTTCAGCGGCGCGGGCGGTGGCACGGCCTCCCGCTCGGCCGGCCCGGTCCAGGAGGCAGCAGCGCAGACCAAGAAGGTGGACGCATGAAGCTCATCACGGCGGTCGTCAAGCCGCACCGGCTCGACGAGATCAAGGACGCCCTCCAGGCCTTCGGCGTCCAGGGCCTGACCGTCACCGAGGCCAGCGGCTACGGCCGCCAGCGCGGCCACACCGAGGTCTACCGCGGCGCCGAGTACACCGTCGACCTCGTACCGAAGATCCGCATAGAGGTCCTCGTCGAGGACGACGACGCCGAACAGCTCATCGATGTCGTGGTCAAGGCCGCCAGGACCGGCAAGATCGGGGACGGCAAGGTCTGGGCCGTCCCGGTGGAGACCGCCGTCAGGGTCCGCACCGGTGAGCGCGGGCCGGACGCGCTGTAAACGGGAACAGAGGGAGTCGCTGGGTGACGAGTGTGGATGTGCAGACCGAAAAATCGGACGACGACGATTCAGCACCCAGCGGCTACGCGGCGGCCCGGCTGCGCCTCCTCCAAGGGGAGGCGCGGTCCGGGCCGCCGCGCCGTTCGGCACTCGCGGAGCTGACCGACGGCTGGCTCCGCGAGCTGTTCACCGCCGGGGCGCGCGAGACGACCGGGGTGTCCCTCGTCGCCGTCGGCGGCTACGGACGCGGCGAGCTGTCCCCGCGCAGCGACCTCGACCTGCTGCTCCTGCACGACGGCAATGCCGGACCCGGTGCCATCGCCTCCCTCGCGGACCACGTCTGGTACCCCGTGTGGGACCTGGGGCTCGCCCTCGACCACTCCGTCCGTACGCCCGCGGAGGCCCGTAGGACGGCGGGCGAGGACCTCAAGGTGCAGCTCGGCCTCCTCGACGCCCGGCACATCGCGGGCGACGCCGGCCTGACGGCGGGCCTGCGCACCGCCGTCCTCGCCGACTGGCGCAACCAGGCGCCCAGGCGCCTGCCCGAACTGCGCGACCTGTGCGACGAGCGGGCCGAGCGCCAGGGCGAGCTGCAGTACCTGCTCGAACCCGACCTCAAGGAGGCCAGGGGCGGGCTCAGGGACGCCACCGCGCTGCGCGCCGTCGCCGCCTCATGGCTCGCGGACGCCCCCAGAGAGGGCCTCGCCGACGCGCGGCGCAGGCTCCTCGACGTTCGGGACGCCCTGCACCTGGCCACCGGCCGCGCCACCGACCGCCTCGCCCTCCAGGAGCAGGACCAGGTCGCGGCGGAACTCGGTCTCCTCGACGCCGACACCCTGCTCCGCCAGGTCTACGAGGCCGCGCGCACCGTGTCGTACGCCAGCGACGTCACCTGGCGCGAGGTCGGGCGCGTGCTCAAGTCGCGGGCCGTGCGGCCCCGGCTGCGCGCCATGCTGGGCGGCGGGAGCAAGCCCGTCACCGAGCGGTCACCGCTCGCCGAAGGCGTCGTCGAGCAGGACGGCGAGGCGGTCCTCGCCCGCGCGGCCAAGCCCGAGCGCGACCCCGTGCTGCCGCTTCGCGCCGCCGCGGCCGCCGCCCAGGCCGGACTGCCGCTGTCCCTGCACGCCGTCCGCAGGATGGCCGCCGCCGCGCGCCCCCTGCCCACGCCGTGGCCCGCCGAGGCCCGCGAGCAGCTCGTGACGCTGCTCGGCGCGGGCCGGCCGACCGTCGAGGTCTGGGAGGCGCTGGAGGCCGAGGGCCTGATCACGCGGCTGCTGCCCGACTGGGAGCGGGTGCGGTGCAGGCCGCAGCGCAACGCGGTGCACACCTGGACCGTCGACCGGCACCTCGTCGAGACCGCCGTGCGCGCCGCCGACCTCACGCGCCGCGTCGGCCGCCCCGACCTGCTGCTCGTCGCCGCGCTCCTGCACGACATCGGCAAGGGCTGGCCGGGCGACCACTCCGTGGCCGGCGAGATCATCGCGAAGGACGTGGCCGCGCGCATCGGCTTCGACCGCGCGGACGTCACCGTCGTCGCCACCCTCGTACGCCACCATCTGCTGCTCATCGAGACGGCGACGCGGCGCGACCTGGAGGACCCGGCCACGGTGCGGGCCGTCGCGGACGCCGTCGGCACCGTGGGGACGCTCGAACTGTTGCACGCCCTGACGGAGGCGGACGCGCTCGCCACCGGGCCCGCGGCCTGGTCCACGTGGCGCGGGTCGCTCGTCACCGACCTCGTCAAGCGGGTCGCCGCCGTCCTCGCGGGAGAGGACCCCGACGGCGGCGACGGCCCCGCCGCGGCCGAGCCCACGGCCGAACAGGAGCGGCTGGCCCTGGAGGCGTTCCGCACGGGCGGCCCGGTGCTGTCCCTGCGCGCGCAGACGGAGGCCCCCGTCGACCGGGACGCGGAAGGCGCCGAGGCCGCGCCCGCCGACCCGGAGCCCCTCGGTGTCGAACTGCTCATCGCCGTCCCCGACCAGCCGGGCGTGCTGCCCGCCGTCGCCGGGGTGCTCGCCATGCACCGGCTCACCGTCCGTACGGCGGAGCTGAGCGCCCTCGACCTGCCCGCCCAGGTGCCGGGCTCGGTCCTGCTCCTCGACTGGCGCGTCGCCGCCGAGTACGGCTCCCTGCCCCAGGCCGCCCGGCTGCGCGCGGATCTCGTACGGGCCCTGGACGGCTCCCTGGACATCGCCGCCCGGCTCGCGGAGCGGGACGCCGCGTATCCGCGGCGGCGCGGCACCGTGGCGCCGCCGCCCCGGGTGACGGTCGCCCCCGCCGCCTCGCGGCACGCGACGGTGATCGAGGTCCGGGCACAGGACGCACCGGGCCTGCTGCACCGCATCGGCCGGGCGCTGGAGACGGCGGACGTATGGGTGCGGTCCGCGCATGTGTCGACCCTCGGGGCGAACGCGGTGGACGCGTTCTATGTCACGCGGGCCGAGGGGGAGCCGCTCCCCGCGGCGGACGCGGCCGCGGTGGCGGGCGCGCTGGAGGAGGCGCTGCGGGGGTAGCGGGGCGGAGGGGGGCGGCGGGCGGGGGCGCCGGCCTCCCCGGGAGCGCTTATCAGGGCCTCGGGAACGCTTAGTACGAATGGGGTGGAGACCCCACTGGACACCTCCGGATACCCTGGAGGACGACCTGTCCGCCCGCCCACCAACCCGAGGATTCGCGACCGCCGTGTTCGACACTCTTTCCGACCGCCTCGCAGCGACATTCAAGAACCTCCGCGGCAAGGGGCGCCTCAGCGAGGCGGACATCGACGCCACGGCGCGCGAGATCCGTATCGCCCTGCTCGAAGCGGACGTGGCCCTGCCCGTCGTCCGCGCCTTCATCAAGCAGGTCAAGGAGCGTGCGGCCGGCGCGGAGGTCTCCCAGGCGCTGAACCCCGCCCAGCAGGTCATCAAGATCGTCAACGAGGAGCTCATCGGCATCCTCGGCGGCGAGACCCGGCGCCTGCGCTTCGCCAAGAACCCGCCCACCGTGATCATGCTCGCGGGTCTCCAGGGTGCCGGTAAGACGACCCTCGCCGGAAAGCTCGGCCACTGGCTGAAGGGGCAGGGCCACGCGCCGCTGCTCGTCGCCTGTGACCTCCAGCGCCCCAACGCCGTGAACCAGCTGAGCGTCGTCGCCGAGCGCGCCGGCGTCGGCATCTACGCGCCCGAGCCCGGCAACGGCGTGGGCGACCCGGTCCAGGTCGCCAAGGACTCCGTCGAGTTCGCCCGGCAGAAGCAGTACGACGTCGTCATCGTCGACACCGCCGGCCGCCTGGGTATCGACCAGGAGCTCATGCAGCAGGCCGCGGACATCCGCGACGCGGTCTCGCCCGACGAGGTCCTCTTCGTCGTCGACGCCATGATCGGTCAGGACGCGGTCAACACCGCCGAGGCCTTCCGTGACGGCGTCGGCTTCGACGGCGTGGTGCTCTCCAAGCTCGACGGTGACGCCCGTGGTGGTGCCGCGCTGTCGATCGCGCACGTCACCGGCCGCCAGGTCATGTTCGCCTCGAACGGCGAGAAGCTGGACGACTTCGACGCGTTCCACCCGGACCGCATGGCGTCCCGCATCCTCGGCATGGGCGACATGCTCACGCTGATCGAGAAGGCCGAGCAGACCTTCTCGCAGCAGGAGGCCGAGAAGATGGCCTCCAAGCTGGCCTCCAAGAAGGGCCAGGACTTCACGCTCGACGACTTCCTGGCCCAGATGGAGCAGGTCAGGAAGATGGGCTCCATCTCCAAGCTGCTCGGGATGCTGCCCGGCATGGCGCAGATGAAGGACCAGATCAACAACCTCGACGAGCGTGACGTCGACCGCACGGCCGCCATCATCAAGTCGATGACCCCGGCCGAGCGCGCGGACGCCACGATCATCAACGGCTCGCGCCGTGCCCGTATCGCCCGTGGTTCGGGCGTCGAGGTCAGCGCGGTGAAGAACCTCGTCGAGCGGTTCTTCGAGGCCCGCAAGATGATGTCCCGCATGGCGCAGGGCGGCGGCATGCCGGGGATGCCCGGGATGCCGGGCATGGGCGGCGGTCCGGGCCGGCAGAAGAAGAAGCAGAAGCAGGCCAAGGGCAAGCAGCGCTCCGGCAACCCGATGAAGCGCAAGCAGCAGGAAGAGGAAGAGGCGGCGCGCCGCGAGGCCGCGGGCCAGAGCGGCAACGCGTTCGGCCTGCCCGCCGCCGACCAGGACAAGAACTTCGAACTGCCCGACGAGTTCAAGAAGTTCATGGGCTGACCGGCCACTTCGTAGGCATGCGTAAGTAGGCATGCGTAAGGGGCGCCCGCCATTGCGGGCGCCCCTTACGCATGGGTGGGTCAGGCTGCCCGCGCCGCCGCTCGACTGATCTCCGTGCCGTTGGCGAGCCCCGCCGGATCGAGGCCGAGCGCCGCCGCGGCCGTCGCGCCCACGTCCGCCAGGCTGCCCGCGTCCGGCAGCAGTTCGACACCGGCCGCACCTGGGCGGTGGATCAGCACCGGCACGAATTCCCGGGTGTGGAAGGCGTGGCCGATCGTCGGGTCGTTGCCGTGGTCGCCGGTCACGATCAGCCGGTCGCCGTCCGCGCCGAGCAGCGAGACGAGCGCCGCGAGCCCCGCGTCGACCTGCTCCAGGACGTGCCCGTAGCGCTCCACGTCCTGCTGGTGCCCGGCCAGATCGCTCTCCTGCACATTGGCCACGACCAGCGCCTCGCCCTCCGCGCGCACGGCTTCGAGCGTGTACGCGAGCACGTCCGCCGTCGGCACGGCCGGGCGCCGCACCGCGTCGTCGCAGGCCAGGATGTCCGCGGCCTTCCCGACGAGCGTGACGGGGATCCCGGCCCGCGCCGCAAGATCCGGGAGCTGGCGCCTGTGGTCGAGGCCCGCGCCGAGATGCCGCACCTCGAGGCCACCGTTGCGGTAGAAGCCGCTTGCCGGGGTGTCGAGGCCGACCGTGCCGCCGTCCCCTTCGCGTACGAAGTCGGGGAGCGGACCGCTCGCGTGGCCGCCCACCGCGATCACCCGCGCGACGGGCGCCACCGCGCGGACCGTGCGCGCGACGGAGAGGATCCCGTCGAAGCCCAGGTCGTCGAGGCGGCCCGAGGCGTTCCAGTTGATACCGGGGTCGGCCTCCAGGTTGTCGTGCACCAGCACGGCTGCGTCGACGACCAACAGGGGCTCGCCGCCGAGGAGTTCGACCTTGTGGCCCGCGGCCTCCAGAGCCGCGGTGACCTCGCCGAGGTGGTCGCCGAGCCGCGCCACCGTCACCCGGCTGAAGTCGGCGCCCATCATCGTCTGGTGGCCCGCGTACGTGTCCGCGCCGGGGTAGCCGAGCCCGGCCCGGCCCGCCGCGACCGGCAGACGGGTGCGCCGTGCGAGGTCCGGGTGCGGGTGCACCAGGCCCAGCCCGAGCGCGCCGAGCGCGGGCAGCCGCAGCGGCCGCCCGAACGCCTCGCGGCACCGGTCGAGCACATGGCCGCAGGTGTCCGCCGCCAGGTCGCCGGGGCGCAGGACACCCGCGTCCGGCATGGCGCCCACACCGAATCCGTCGACGACGACGATGACGGTCTTGCTCATCACAGGGCCCTCCCTTGCGCGTCGTACAGGCCGGTCAGGCGCGGAGACCCGGACGACAGGCCCGCCACCACCGCGACCGTCGAGCGGGTCACGAAGATCTGCGTGCGGAACGCGAGCAGCGCCGTGTCGCCCGCCGCGACGGCGCCGCCGGGGGCGGGCGCGTCGAGCAGCCGGTAGTAGTCGATGTTCTCCGCGGGCGCGTCCTGCACCGCGAGGCGCCGGCCCGAGCGGGGCAGCAGTGCCGAACCGATGTGCGCGCGGGGGTAGAAGCCGCCGCCGAACACGGCGGGCCTGCCGTCGGCGAGTGTGTGGGCGACCTCGGTGACGTAGACGTAGGCGGGCTTCTCGGGCTGGCCTGCGTCACGGGCGTGCAGGGGTGTGGTGCCGGTGAGCGAGTGACCCGGCTCGCCGTGGGTCGCGCCGTGCTCGGCGAGGAGGGGGAGACTGGCCACGGAGGTGGCGCTCGGGGCGCTCAGCTTCAGGTTCTCGTGGCCGCGCGAGGTGAGCAATTCGCTTGCCTTGACGGCGAGTTCGAAGGTGGCGGTGGGGCGTGGCGTGCCCGTCGCTGGGTCGCACAGGACGCACGGGAACGCGGTGACGCCCGCGATCCGCACGCCCGGCAACTGTTCGACGGCGGCCGCGAAGTCGTCGAGCGCATCGAGCGGAACACCGCCTTCCTGCCCGGGATAGACCGCACCCTCCGCCCCTTCGAGGCGCACGAGGACGTCCTGGACGAAGCCCTGCGCGCGGGCCTCGTCCGAGACCGCGCGGGCGTTGTCGACGTCGAAGACGGTCACGGTCTCGGGGCGCCAGGCCAGCATCTCGGGCAGCGAGCGGCGTGGGATCTGCACGAGGTGGCCGAGGTTGCCCGCCCGCGCTCCCGCCGCGTGCAGGGTGCGGGCCTCCGGAGCGTCGATGGCCGCGTACTTCGGGATGTGCCGGGCGATCGCCCTGATCAGCTCGGGGTTGCGGCCGAGCTGCTTCACGACGAACCAGAGGGTGAGCCCGAGCCGGTCGGCCTCGGCGGCGAGCAGCGCGGCGTTCGACTCGATCGCGTCGAGATCCATGACGTACGTGTCGGGCGGGATCGCGCCCCGCCGGTGGAGGTCGGCCGCGGCGTCGACGAGCTCGGGGTTGCGGGTGAGCAGACTGTCGAGGAACACGGTCAGTCGTCCTTTGCGTGGTGCTTCAGTACGTCGAGGGAGCGGCGCAGGATGTCGATCACGAGGTCGGCGCCCGCCCGCATCGGATTGATCCGCACCGTCCAGTCCGCGAGCCCGGGGGAGTCGTCGAGGGACGAGCTGGACATGCGGTAGAACAGCGGCGCGATCTCGTAACGGGAGTTGGAGCCGACGGGATAGGGCGCGGCGCCGAACCGCGCCGCGACGGCGGGGAGTTCACGTGCGACGGGCCGGTCGAGGCGTACGAGCAGGCACCGGTCCTGCGCGTTCGCGAGCCGCACCTCGGCGATGCCGTCCACCTCACCGGCGGCGAGCCGCTCGGCGACCTGGGCGCCCACCCGCGACTGCACCGCCCACATCACCGGCACGTGCGTCAGGGCGCGCAGCACGTCCAGCGCCTGATGACCCTGGACCTGACCGCCGCCCGAGTAGTTGTCCGCCCGGACCCGTGCGACGAGGTCGCGCGCCCCGACGACGATGCCCACGCCTTCGGGCCCGTGCAGCTTGAACAGCGAGAAGCAGGAGGCGTCCGCGCCGAGTTCGACCCCCGACGCGGGCACGCGCAGCACGGCGTAGTTGTCGTCGACGACGGTGCGCACCCCGGCCGCCCGGCACACGGCGAGCACCTCGCCCGGGTCGTACGAGTCGCCGAGCCGCTGCCGGGTGTGCTGCACGTACGCCCACCGGAACCGCCCCGACGCGAGGGCCTCGCGCAGCGCGCCCAGGTCGTTGAAGTCGACCTCTTCGGTACGTACACCGATGCCGCGCAGCGTGACCTCGGTGGTCCGGTACACCGGCGCCTTGTGGATCAGCAGCGGATCGCCCGCGGTCACGGCGGCGTTCAGCGCGGCACGGATCGCTCCGGTGCCCGCGCCCTGGACGAACGCGGCGTCCTCGGCCCCGAAGAAGTCGGCGAGCACCGCCTCGGCCTTGGCGGTCGTGCGGGGCCGGCCGAGACCGGGCACGACGCCCGCGTCGGCGTTGAACAGTTCCTCGCCGGTGAAGTGCGCGGCGGTGTACTCGATCAGCCGGAACTGCCGGGCCATCGCCTCGTCGACCGGGATCGTGGCGAGCGGGAACGTCTCGGGGAGCGCGGGTGCCGCTGAGCGGTTGGGTGTCATCGTCAGATCTCCTGCACGCTCGCGCCGGTCAGGAAGCGCAGCGGATTGCGGCGCGTCATCAGGTCCATCAAGGTGTCGTCCACGCCCGCGGCACGCGCCCGGGGCAGGAACGACCGGAACAGATGCCCGTAACCCTGACCGCCCTCGCGCTCCAGATAGCCGTGGCGCGAGATGTCGCAGCTGAGCAGGACACGGTCGGCGTAGCCGGCCTCGAGGAGGGCGAGCAGCAGCCGGAGCCGGACGTCGTCGCTCTGGTAGCTCTCCTTGCCGACCGTGTCGAACGCGACGTACGCGCCGCTCGCGGCCAGCTCCTTGTGCACGGCCGGATCGTCGAGGAGGTCCTGGTGCCCGACCGAGATCCGGTGCGGGGCGAGGCCCTCGCCGGTGAGCAGCTCCAGCTGGGCGAGCCCGCCGCGGCCGAGCTGCGCGTGCGTGGCGACCGACAGGCCCGTGGCGACGGCGGCCCGCGCCGCGGCGCGCAGCGCACGCGACTCCGGCTCGCTGGGCACGTCACCGTGGCTGCCGACCTCGCCGAGCACGCCGGGCCGGACGCCCGTGGAGCCGAGCCCGCCGTCGATCTCGCGGACCAGTGTGTCGGCCAGTTGTCCGACCCCCGCGCCGGCCAGCTCGGGCGTGTGGAACGGCTCGTAGTACCAGCCGGTGGCCGCGACGACGGCGACCTGCGTGTCCCGGGAGATCCGGGCCAGGGCGCGCGGGTCGCGCCCCATGCCGCGGCAGGTCAGCTCGATCACCAGGGCGAGGCCGAACTCCTCGCGCAGGGCGGCCAGTTCGGCCGTGACGGCCGGTCCGTGCGCCTCGGGGTCGAGGACCGCGCCGCCGTCGCCGCGCCGGTCGAGGTCGAGTGCCAGATGCTCGTGCGCGAGGGCCGGGCCACGTACGGCGGCCGCGGGGAGCGGGCCGGTGACGGTGTGGATGAGGGGCGGGTTGTGCATGGTGCGGTGGGTGTCCTTCCCGGCGTACGTACCCGGCCTCAGCCCTTGATCGGGGTGAACAGGTCGAGCCAGTACAGGAGGTTGAGCAGGATGCCGCCGACGATCACCGCGGCGGGAGCGGCCGCCATCCGTACGACCGGCCGGCCCATCGCCTCGTTCAGCAGATAGAGCCCGCCGACGACGAGGATGCCGAGACCGGCGCCCATGGCGTTGGCCGCCATCAGCGAACCGAAGAGGATCGCCAGCTGGAGCGTGTCGGTGATGGCGCTGCGCAGGTGCTCCGACGAGTCGCGCACGCTCGGCAGCTTGCCGAGGAACTTGCCGATGTAGGAGAGGGCGAGCACCTCGACGGCGAACACGGCCGCGCCGACGATCGCCGCGAGGAACGGGTTCGGCAGCAGATAGCCGATGGGGTAGACGAGCGTGAAGCCCGCGATGCCGTACGCCCCCGAGGCGAGCGCCGTCGTCGCGATCAGCGGGATGAAGCCGAACACCCGGTAGAAGTCCACCTGGGCGGCCTCGCTGTAGTGCCCCTTCGCGATCAGGAAGCTGGTGGCCTCACCACCGCCGAATATGTGCATCTGCGCGAGCACACAGACACCCGCGCCGAGCACCATGAACAGCGGCAGGAACTTGCGCAGTCTCGCCGCGCTGGAGCTGAACAGCGACGCCATCGGGTCGTCCGCGAGGACCACCTCCTCGACGCCGCCGCCCTCGGCCCGCGCGGCCTTGCGCTCGCGGACGTCCTTGGCGATCGCGAGGCCGATGAGCATCAGGACACCGACCGCCATGGCGAGCGCGCCCGCGAACATGTTCGGCCAGATCTTCATGGTCATCACGACCAGGGCCAGTTCGAGGACGCCCGCGACGCCGCCCCACACGCGCCCGAACTGCTTGGTGATCGCCAGCACCGGGAACAGCGTGAACAGGAACAGGATCGGCGTCGACATCTGCTGCATCGCGGTGAGGAAGTCGACCGGCAGGTCGTGGGCCACGTCGTTCGCGCCGTTCAGGCCGAACACGACGACGGCGCCCCACGCACCGCCCAGGATCGGGGCGATCCACTTCTTCGGTGCGAGGAGCCCGAGGATGTCCGTGGGCAGGAACAGCAGCCACGGGTTGAGTACGCCGGTGGACAGGGCCATCGGCGCGCCGAGACCGAAGATGAACCCGGCGGAGAGCCCGAAGGAGACCGCGGTGGTGGCGCTGCGGGTGGACCGGCCCTGGATGAAGTCCAGCATGAACGGGCGTACGCCGTCGTTGAAGACGGCCAGTGCCATGTGCGAGATGAACGCGGTCAGCGCGCACAGGGCGATCACGGTCAACTGCTGCGCCGGCGAGAAGTCGAGGTTCGCACCTGCGGCGAGAGTGGTGTTCACGGGGCTCACGGGATCTCCTTCGTGCCCGGGGCGGAGGTGCCTGGTGTGATCAGGCGCGCGCGGCGATGGCGCGGGCGATCAGTGGAGCGATGACGTCGATCTGGTCCATGGAGAAGCCGAAGACCTTCTTGCCTTGGTCGAGCAGGGAGTTGACCTCGTCCTCGGTCGGTACGGAACGCCCGAAGGTGTGGCACGCGGGCTGCCCCATGAGCCCGACGAGGACGCCGAGCGAGGCGCCGGCGCCGGTGTGACAGGTGCCGAGATAGAAGTCGGCCTGGCCCACGCGGAGCTTCATCGCGGCGTCCATGTCGCTGGAGACGACGATGTCGATGCCGTCGAGGGCGAGCGCCTTGACGGTCCCGGTGACCTCGACCTTGCCTACGCCGCCGGTGAGGATCTTCTTCATGGGGTGGTCCTTGGGGGTTGGGAGTCGGTTGACGGCTGTCCCGCCAGCACCGCGAGATGCATGGCCAGGAAGTTGACCTCGGAGTCGGGCAGGGTGGCGCCGAGCTGTTCGCGGGCACGGGCGGCGACCTCGCGCGCGCCGGCCACGGCGTGGGGGTGGCCGGCCAGTTCCGCGGCCACCTGCTCGTCGGTGAGGAACTGCTCGATCGGCTCCCCGTCGACGAGCCGGGTCAGCGCCATCATCAGATGGCTGGTGAGCATGCCGGCGGTCTGCTCGGTGATCTCGTTCCCGCGTTCCGCGAGGGCGGTGAGTTCGGCGGTCACGAAGTCGGCGACCTCGGGCCTGACCTGGCCGCCTTCGCGGAACAGCCGGATGCGGAGGGCGAGTTGGTCGTCCATGGGATCTCCTTCCGGATTCCACCGGTAATTCGACAATAATCAGGATTCTGGATATTCAGGTCGGGGAGGGGCGGCGAATCCTTCCGGCCCCACCCCGCCGGCTCAGTACGACGGCACGCGCTCGCCCCGCAGTACCTCGGCCTGCAGTGACGTCACGGTCGACAGGTCGACCGCGTCCCGCACCGCGGAGAGCGCCTTCGCGCCCTCGGTCCTGCCGATGATCGCCGCGCTGGAGTTGCGCAGGGACAGATCGCGGGTGACCTCGTCGCCCAGTGGCAGCACCTCCCCGCCCATCCCTGTCCGACCCTGCACCTCGTCGAGGTTCCAGACGGTGGCGTCGGCCAGGTTCTGCGCGAACAGGTCCCGCAGCTGCATGTACGAGGACTCGACCCACTTGATGTCGGAGCGCCCGGCGAACGCGCGCTCGGCGAGCATCCGCTGGTCCTCGGAGGTGGGGTCCACGGCGACCCGCAGGCCGGGCGCGTCGAGCGAGGCGCCCTCGCGCAGCAGCAGCCCGTGGGCGCCGACATACGTGGCCGGGCCCAGGTCGGCGACGAGCTCCACCGGATGCTCCTCGATCAGCCGGTCGGCGGCGAAGCGCGAGAGCACCACCAGGTCGACCTTGCCTTCGAGCAGGGCCGTGGTCCGGGCGCCCGCGCCACGCATGAACGTGATCGCGAACGGCGTGCCCGCCTCCTCGAAGGCGGTACGCAGGCCGGTGGCCAGGCCCTCGTAGCGGCGGGAGTAGGGCAGGGGCATCGCGGCGAGCAGGGTGCCGAGGCCGGAGAGGCGCCACAGTACGGAGCGCTCGGAGCGCACCAGGAAGGTGCCGAGGTGGCCGCGCGCGGCGGTCTCGATGGCGCCGGACTCCTCCAGGAGGCGCAGGGCGGCCTGCACCGTGCCGTTTCCGCACCCCAGTTCCTCGGCGAAGTCGCGGACCCGGGGCAGTCGTGTGTCGGGCTCGTGATTGAGCAGCAGGACCGCGAGCTGGCGGGCCGCGAGGCCGTTGCGCGTGAGGAAGCGCTCGTCGAAACCGTTCACAGATCGGACAGTAACCAGGATTCTGGATACTGGCAAGGGTCCCGGATGTGTGCGGTCATGGGCGGGAGGCGTGACGGCAGGAGGAGAGCAGGCGTGGCCAACCCCGTACCCCCGCGCGACCGGACGGACCAGCCGTGGCGCTCCGAGGGGGCGCCGCCTCCACCGCCCGCCAAGCCGTCGCGGAAGAAGATGCCGGGTGGCTGGGGCGGCCTCATCCTCACCGCCCTGATCGTCTACCTCATCGCCAACCTCGTGCTGTCGTTCTTCAACCAGGGCAACGAGCCGACGATCTCGTACACCGAGTTCAGCAAGCAGGTCGCCGACAACAACGTCACCAAGATCTACTCCAAGGGCGACGCGATCCAGGGCCAGCTCAAGAAGGAGCAGCCCACGCCCGGCGGCAGTGACAGCTCGAGCAAGAACTACACCAAGTTCAAGACCCAGCGGCCGTCCTTCGCGGACGACGACCTCTGGGCGAACCTGGAGAAGCACAACGTCACCGTGACGGCCTCACCGGTCGTCCAGGAGCGCAGCTTCCTCGCCAACCTCCTCATCTCCCTCGCCCCGATGTTCCTGCTCGTCGTGCTGTGGATCTTCATCGCGCGGCGGATGCGGCAGGGCATGGGCGGCGGCATGGGGGGAGGCATGCTCGGGCGCAAGCAGCCGCCCAAGCCGGTCGAGCTGGAGCCCGGCATGCAGCGCACGACGTTCGCGGACGTCGCCGGCATCGACGAGGTGCAGGGCGAGCTCAGTGACGTCGTCGACTTCCTCAAGAACCCCGACGCCTACCGCGAGATGGGCGCGAAGATGCCCCGGGGCGTCCTCCTGTCGGGCCCGCCGGGAACCGGCAAGACGCTCCTGGCCAGGGCCGTCGCGGGCGAGGCCGGGGTCCCGTTCTTCTCCGCGTCCGCCTCCGAGTTCATCGAGATGATCGTCGGAGTCGGCGCCTCACGCGTACGCGAACTCTTCGCCGAGGCCCGCAAGGTGGCGCCCTCGATCATCTTCATCGACGAGATCGACACCATCGGCCGGGCCCGCGGCGGCGGTTCCGCCATGGGTGGCCACGACGAGCGTGAACAGACCCTCAACCAGATCCTCACCGAGATGGACGGTTTCTCGGGATCCGAGGGCGTCATCGTCATCGCGGCCACCAACCGCGCGGACGTCCTAGACCCGGCCCTGACCCGCCCCGGCCGCTTCGACCGCGTCGTGACCGTCAGCCCGCCCGACCGCGGCGGCCGCGAGGCCATCCTCAAGATCCACACCCGGCAGATCCCGCTCGCCCCGGACGTGGACCTGCTGCAGGTCGCCCGCACGACCCCGGGCATGACCGGCGCCGACCTCGCCAACCTCACCAACGAGGCCGCCCTCCTCGCCGTCAAACGCCAGCAGAAGGCCGTCACCCAGACCGACCTCTCCCAGGCCCTGGAAAAGGTCCAACTGGGCGCCGAACGTCCCCTCGTCATGCCGGACGAGGAGCGCCGCCGCACCGCCTACCACGAGAGCGGCCACGCCCTGCTCGGCATGCTCCAGCCCGGCGCCGACCCCGTCCGCAAGATCACCATCGTGCCGCGCGGCCGCGCACTCGGCGTCACCCTCTCCACTCCCGAAATCGACAGATACGCCTACACGGAGGAGTACCTGCGCGGCCGCATCATCGGCGCGCTCGGCGGCATGGCGGCCGAACAGGTCGTATACGGGGTCGTCACCACCGGCGCCGAGAACGACCTCGAACAGGTCACGAACATCGCGCGCGGAATGGTCGCCCGCTGGGGCATGAGCGACCGCATCGGCCGGCTCTCCGCCCTGCCGAGCGACGCCCAGCAGGCGTACGGGCTCTCCGCCGCGCCCCACACCCTCGACACCATCGACCACGAGATGCGCCGCATCGTCGACGACTGCTACGAGGAGGCCTGCACCAAACTCCGCGACCACCGCGGCCAGTTGGACGCCCTGGCCGCGGCACTCCTCGCGAACGAGACCCTGGACGAGGCGGAGGCCTACCGCGTCGCCGGCGTCATCCGCCTCACCAAGGACGAGGAGGCGCAGGGGACTCAGGGAACTCAGGGGACTCAGGACGCCGACGGTCAGGGGACGGCGACGGACATCTAGCGAACGTCACGGGGTGCGCGCGATCACGTAGCGGAACACGTTCGGCATCCACACCGTCCCGTCCTGCCGCTGGTGCGGATGCAGCGCCTCCGTCATCTCCTTCTCGACCTGGGACAGGTCCGTCGCGCCGATCGCCGCGTCGAACAGGCCCGTCGACAGCAGCCCGCGTACGGCGCTGTCCACGTCCGCGTAGCCGAACGGACAGGCGACCCGGCCCGAGCCGTCCGGCCTGAGACCGGCCCGATGTACGACCTCCTCCAGGTCGTCACGCAGCGCGGGCCGCCAACTGCCCGCGCTGCGCAGCGGATCGGCGAGCTTCGTCGCGACCCGCAGGACCGACGACGTCGCGCACCGCTCCGGCGGACCCCAGCCGGCCAGCACCACGGGAGTACCCCGCTCGGCGAACGGCGACGCCGACTCCAGGAGCGCGCCGAGCCCTTCGGAGTCACCCGCCATGCAGCCGATCGGCTGGAACGCGGTGATCAGGTTGTACGGCGGATCGTCCGGTTCCGCCGCGTCCCCGGGGCCTCCTTCGGTCAGTCGCGTGTCGCCACGCGCGCGCGTGCCCCGCGTCTCGCCCTGGAGACGCTCTCTGGCCAGTGCGAGCCGCTCGGGCGCGGCCGCCTCGACGCCCGTGACCGCCGCGCCGCGCGACGCCGCCATCAAAAGGGCGAGCCCCGAGCCGCAGCCGAGGCCGAGAAGCCGGGTGCCGGTCGCCTCGCCGACCTCCAGCCGTTCGTAGACCGCTTCGTAGAGCGGGACCAGCATCCGTTCCTGTATCTCCGCCCAGTCACGCGCGCGTGCGCACAGGTCCACCCGGGGCACGCGCCCCGGGTGGGGGAGGTGCCGCTGCACGAGCGTAGGTGTCATCGAAAGCGCCCCAATCCGCCGAGAGTTACTGGTGTGGCGTGTTCCTGCGGTTCGTCCGCCCCCGTACAAGTGCGCTCGCAGTTCCCCCGTATGCCAGAGAACTCCGCATCCGCCGTCCCGTCTAGGGGGTGTTCCCAAGGGGCTTCGCTCGCCGCGCGCGGGCCTGCGCCGTGCGGCCGGACGGGGGTAAAAAGATTGCCGACCGGGCGTAATCGCGCCGTAGCATGCGCGCCATGGCCAAGACACCCGTTCTCACGCCCCAGGCAGAGGACTTCCCGCGCTGGTACCAGGACATCGTCAACAAGGCCGAACTGGCCGACAACGGTCCAGTGCGCGGCACGATGGTCATCCGACCGTACGGCTACGGCCTGTGGGAGCGGATGCAGCAGGACATGGACGCCCGCATCAAGGAGACGGGCACCCAGAACGCGTACTTCCCGCTCCTGATCCCGCAGTCGTACCTCCACAAGGAGGCCGAGCACGTCGAGGGGTTCGCGCCCGAACTCGCCGTGGTCACGCACGGCGGCGGCAAGGAGCTGGAGGAGCCCGCCGTCGTCCGGCCCACCTCCGAGATGATCATCAACGAGTACTTCGCCAAGTGGGTGCAGAGCTACCGCGATCTGCCCCTCCTCATCAACCAGTGGGCGAACGTCGTCCGCTGGGAGCTGCGCCCCCGCCTCTTCCTGCGCACCACGGAGTTCCTGTGGCAGGAGGGCCACACCGCGCACGCCACGTACGAGGAGGCCCGCGACTTCGCGGCCCGCATCCACCGGCACGTGTACGCGGACTTCATGCGGGACGTCCTCGCGATGGACGTCGTCCTCGGCCGCAAGACCGCCAAGGAGCGCTTCGCCGGCGCCATCAACACCCTCACGCTCGAAGGCATGATGGGTGACGGCAAGGCCCTCCAGCTGGGCACCAGCCACGAACTCGGCCAGAACTTCGCCCGGGCCTTCCACACCCAGTACCTGTCCAAGGAGGGCAAGCAGGAACTGGTCTGGCAGACCTCCTGGGGATCGACCACCCGCATGATCGGCGCGCTCGTGATGATGCACGGCGACGACAACGGCCTGAGGATCCCGCCCCGGCTCGCCCCCACCCAGGTCGTGGTGCTGGCCATCAAGGGGGACGACGCCGTTCTGGCCAAGGTCCACGAGATCGGCGACGCCCTCAAGGCGGCCGGGATTCGCGTCCACGTCGACGACCGCACCGACACCCCGTTCGGCCGCCGCGCCGTCGACTGGGAACTCAAGGGAGTGCCCGTACGCGTCGAGATCGGCCCGCGCGACCTGGAGAACGGCACGGCGATGCTGGCCAGGCGCATCCCGGGAGGCAAGGAGCCGGTGGCCGTCGAGGCGCTCGCCGCACTGCTGCCCACCGTCCTGGAGGAGGACCAGGCACTGCTCCTGAAGCAGGCCCGCGAGCGGCGCGAGTCCCGTACGACCGATGTGGCGACGATCGACGAGGCCGTCGAGGCCGCCGCTTCGGGCGGCTGGGCCCGCATCCCGTGGGCCACGCTCGGCGAGGCGGGCGAGGCCGCGCTGGCCGAGCACTCCGTCTCCGTACGGTGTCTGGTCACCGAGGACGGGGCGGTGCCGGACGCGGATGACGCGGCGGGTAACGTCGCCGTCGTGGCACGCGCGTACTGAGCCACCGCACCTGCGCAGCGAGCGGCGCGAGAGAGGCCGAAAGGCCCCTTGCGCATCAGACGGACACAGTCGCCCCGGCGTGCGGACATCGTCTACGCGCCGGGGCGTACGTATACCTACGCACCACCTTGGTGCGAGCTGTGAGACTTCTCCGCAGATCAGCGCACCCGCCCTCGTCCGGACGCATGAGTGGCAACTGACTGGTACGTGCAAATTATTTGGGATGCCCCGGAATAGGAACACAGAGGCATCCCGGCTCGTTGTCACGACGTGAGCACGACACCACCTGTTCTCGCCGCAGAGCTGGCACAGGCGTGGGCCGATATTCAGCGGCACCACCCCGAGCTGCCAGATCTAGCCGCGCCCGAATCCCTGATCGGGGAGTCGTCGTCCGCCTGCGGACACGAGCTCTCCTTCGAGCGACTCCTCCATGAGGCAGTCCATGGCATCGCCGCCGCCCGAGGAGTCCGCGACACCTCCCGCGCCGGTCGGTACCACAACCGCAGATTCCTGGCGATCGCCGAAGAGATGGGCCTCGACCATCCCGAGGAGCCGCACCCCAGCAGCGGCTTCTCGCTGGTGACGCTCAACCCCGAGGCGAAACAGCGTTACCGGCCGACGATCGAGCGGCTCAAGAGCGCCCTCAAGGCGCACACCGTGGCCACGGCCGCGGACACCAAGCGCAGCTTCCGCGGCCCGGCCGCGCGGCACGGCTCCTCAGGGGGCGGCGTCCGCGTCAAGGCGGTCTGCGACTGCGGGCGCAATGTGCGCGTGGTGCCCTCCGTCCTCGCCCAGGCCCCGATCGTCTGCGGCGGCTGCGGCAAGCCGTTCCGCATTCCGGAGGCCGTCGGCGCGGGCGTCGGGTGATCTCCGGCTGATCCTCGGTGAAGGTGCACGACCTGCTGCGGGGCGTCCGGACCACGTTCGGCCGCCCCGCCGGCGTATGGCACAATGGCTAGCTGTACTCGACAGCCGCATAGGAACCCTCTCGCCTCCGGCTGACGCGTCCATCGGGCACTCCGAGTACCGCAACCCCACGTGGCATCCCGTTGTGCCCAACCACGTCAAGACCAGGAGACACCACTCCAGTGGCAGTCAAGATCAAGCTGAAGCGTCTGGGCAAGATCCGTTCGCCTCACTACCGCATCGTCGTCGCCGACTCCCGTACCCGCCGTGACGGCCGGGCCATCGAGGAGATCGGTCTGTACCACCCGGTGCAGAACCCCTCGCGCATCGAGGTCAACTCGGAGCGTGCCCAGTACTGGCTGTCCGTCGGCGCCCAGCCGACCGAGCCGGTCATGGCCATCCTGAAGCTCACCGGTGACTGGCAGAAGCACAAGGGCCTGCCGGCCCCCGCGCCGCTGCTCGTCGCGGAGCCCAAGGACAAGCGCGCCGCGTTCGAGGCCTTCACCAAGGGTCTCGAGGGCGACGACGCCAAGGGTGAGGCCATCACCCCGAAGGCCAAGAAGGCTGACAAGAAGGCGGACGAGGCCCCGGCCGAGTCCACCGAGTCCACCGAGGCCTGAGCATGCTCGAGGAGGCTCTTGAGCACCTCGTGAAGGGCATCGTCGACAACCCCGACGATGTGCAGGTCGCCTCGCGCAACCTGCGCCGTGGGCGCGTTCTCGAGGTCCGGGTTCACCCCGACGACCTCGGCAAGGTGATCGGCCGCAACGGCCGCACCGCGCGTGCCCTGCGTACCGTCGTGGGCGCCATCGGCGGCCGCGGTGTCCGCGTCGACCTCGTCGACGTGGACCAGGTTCGCTGAGCCGGACCAACGGTTCGGCGACACATGAAGCACCGGCTCGGGCCGGGGAGGGCCTCAGGGCCGTCCCCGGCCCGTGGCCGTATGACAGGAGAGTTGTTCACGTGCAGCTGGTAGTCGCGCGCATCGGCCGCGCCCATGGCATCAAGGGCGAGGTCACCGTCGAGGTACGCACCGACGAGCCCGAGCTGCGGCTCGGCCCCGGCGCCGTGCTCGCCACCGACCCCGCCTCCACGGGGCCGCTGACGATCGAGACCGGCCGCGTGCACAGCGGCCGCCTCCTGCTCCGCTTCGAGGGCGTACGCGACCGTACGGCCGCCGAGGCGCTGCGCAACACGCTGCTCATCGCCAACGTCGACCCGGAGGAACTGCCGGAGGACGAGGACGAGTACTACGACCACCAGCTGATGGACCTGGACGTGGTCACCACGGACGGCGTGGAGGTCGGCCGGATCACCGAGATCTCGCACCTGCCCTCGCAGGACCTGTTCATCGTGGAGCGCCCCGACGGCAGCGAGGTGATGATCCCCTTCGTCGAGGAGATCGTCACCGAGATCGACCTCGAGGAGCAGCGGGCGATCATCGACCCGCCGCCCGGGCTCATCGACGACCGAGCCGAGATCGTCTCCAGCCGCGACGCGGACGACGACTCCGGCGAGGACTCGGGCGCGGCCTCCGGCGAGCGCTCCGAGGAGGGCGGCGCCTGATGCGGCTCGACGTCGTCACGATCTTCCCCGAGTACCTCGACCCGCTGAACGTCTCCCTCGTCGGCAAGGCCCGCGCGCGCGGGCAGCTCGACGTACGGGTGCACGACCTCAGGGAGTGGACGTACGACCGGCACAACACGGTCGACGACACCCCCTACGGCGGCGGCCCCGGCATGGTCATGAAGACCGGCCCCTGGGGCGACGCCCTCGACGAGGTGCTCGCCGACGGCTACGAGTCCGGGGCCCACGGCCCCGCCCTCGTCGTCCCCACGCCCAGCGGACGCCCCTTCACCCAGGAGCTCGCCGTCGAGCTCTCCGAGCGGCCCTGGCTGGTCTTCACGCCCGCGCGCTACGAGGGCATCGACCGCCGCGTCACCGACGAGTACGCGACCCGGATGCCGGTCTACGAGGTCTCCATCGGCGACTACGTGCTGGCCGGCGGAGAGGCCGCCGTACTCGTCGTCACGGAGGCCGTCGCGCGACTGCTGCCCGGAGTCCTCGGCAACGCCGAGTCCCACCGGGACGACTCCTTCGCGCCCGGCGCCATGGCCAACCTCCTCGAAGGGCCCGTGTACACCAAGCCCCCCGAGTGGCGCGGCCAGGGCATTCCCGACGTGCTGCTCAGCGGCCACCACGGGAAGATCGCGCGCTGGCGCCGGGACGAGGCGCTGCGGCGCACCACCCGCAACAGGCCCGATCTCGTGGAGCGTTGCGACCCCTCGGTCTTCGACAAGAAGGACCGCGAGATGCTCTCCATCCTGGGCTGGCGGCCGGGCCCCGACGGCCGATTTGGGCGAGACCCCGAAGCCGTGGAAGAATAAGCCGCTGCTGTACGTCCAGCGTGCGCCCCTGCCACAGGGGGAACGACGCCCGCCCGACGCGATCAGCTACCGAATCCTCATTTCGAACATTCCCGCCGATGACCTGTGGCATCGGTGAAGAAAGCAGACGATCATGTCTCACCTGCTCGACTCCGTCGACAACGCGTCGCTGCGCAGCGACATCCCGGCCTTCCGCCCGGGTGACACCGTCAACGTCCACGTCCGCGTCATCGAGGGCAACCGCTCCCGTGTGCAGCAGTTCAAGGGCGTAGTCATCCGCCGCCAGGGCGCCGGTGTCCGCGAGACCTTCACGGTCCGCAAGGTCTCCTTCTCCGTCGGCGTCGAGCGCACCTTCCCGGTGCACACCCCGATCGTCGAGAAGATCGAGCTCGTCACCCGCGGTGACGTGCGTCGCGCGAAGCTCTACTACCTGCGCGACCTGCGCGGCAAGGCCGCGAAGATCAAGGAGAAGCGCGACAACTGAGCTCGCGCACGGGGTCACAGCCGGGCCGGATAGCATCTGGCCTCGATGGACACCGAAGCACAGACAACGGAACGCGATCGCGCCTCCCACCCCTCCGTACACGAGGGCGAGGAGGAGCGGTCGCGTTTCGCGTTTGTGTCGCGGGCCGCGTCCTGGCTTCCCGGCGGCCGCCTGACCCTGTCGGCGCTGCTCGGCCTCGTTCTGCTGCTCCTGCTGAGCATCTTCGTGATGCAGCCCTTCCAGATTCCCAGCGGTTCCATGGAGCCCGCGTTGAGGGTCGGGGACCGCGTTCTCGTAAACAAGTTGGCGTACCGTTTCGGTGCTGAGCCGCAGCGGGGCGACGTCGTGGTCTTCGACGGGACCGGGTACTTCGGTGACGCCGACTACATCAAGCGGGTCGTGGGCGTGGGGGGAGACCATGTGGTCTGCTGCGACAGCAAGGGGAGGATCGGGGTGAACGGCGAACCGGTGGACGAGAGCGCGTTCCTGTACCCCGGCAACACTCCCTCCGAGGCCCCCTTCGACCTCGTCGTGCCCGACGGCACCCTCTTCCTGCTCGGTGACCACCGGGGCGAGTCCCGGGACTCACGTGACTACCTGGGCGCGCCCGGCGGCGGCATGGTCCCCGTGGGCGAAGTGATCGGCAAGGCCCAGTGGATCGCCTGGCCGACGGGTCACTGGGGCTCCCTGTCCCGTAACGACGTCTACGCGCGCGTGCCCGCACCCGGCGGTGCCCATGGGTAACCGCGGACGCTCCCACTCCCGCAGGGGCGGCGGCGACACCCGCCTGCCCACCGGGACGCGCCGTGCCGGCAGCCCGCAGCTGCCGGGCCGTGCCGAGCGGCGCAGGCTGGCGCGCAAGGTCAAGCGACGCCGGCAGCGTTCCGCGCTCAAGGAGATCCCGCTCCTCATAGGCGTGGCGCTGCTGATAGCACTCGTCCTGAAGACGTTCCTCGTCCAGGCCTTCGTGATCCCGTCCGGCTCCATGGAGCAGACGATCAGAATCGGCGACCGGGTCCTGGTCGACAAGTTCACCCCGTGGTTCGGCGCAAAGCCCCACCGCGGCGACGTCGTCGTCTTCAAGGACCCCGGCAAGTGGCTGGAACAGGAACAGGGCACGAAGAAGGACGCCCCCGTCGGTGTCAAGCAGGTGAAGGAAGGTCTCACCTGGATCGGCCTGTTGCCCTCCGACGACGAGCGCGACCTCATCAAGAGGGTCGTCGCGGTCGGCGGTGACACCGTCAAGTGCTGCGACAAACAGGGTCGCGTCACGGTCAACGGGACGCCCCTGAACGAGCCGTACATCCACCCGGGTGACGTGCCGTCAAAGTTCGAGTTCGAGGTCAAGGTGCCCAAGGGGCGCCTCTTCGTGATGGGCGACCACCGCTCCAACTCGGCCGACTCGCGCTTCCACCGCACCGAGGCCTTCAGCGGCACCGTCTCGGAGGAGTCGGTCGTCGGCCGGGCCCGCGTCATCGCCTGGCCGGTCGGCCACTGGAGCACGCTCCCGGAGCCGAGCACCTATGCGACCGTGGCCGCCGCGCGGAACGGATCGGCCGCAGCCACGCAACAGTCGCATAGGGTGGCCTCCGAGGATCTGAACGGATTGATCCCTCTCCCGAGCCCTGCGGAACTCCCGCTCGTTATGGGAGTGGTGGGCCTGCATCGCGTATGGGACGACAGGCGGCGGCACGGAGTGAGGAGTGGATGTGGGGGACTTGGCGGTCGGCGCACGGTCAGGGCACGGGCCCGACGAGCGGCCCGGGCGATCCGACGACGGATCGGCAGCGGCCGGGACGGGCGCCGTGAACCTCGAGAGTGACGGCGCGGACGGCAACGGACACGATGGTGGCCACGGCGACGGGCCGGGAGACGGCTCCGGTGGCGGCAGCAGGTCGGGCGGTCAGGCGAGGAAGCCCCGCTCCTTCTGGAAGGAGCTTCCGCTCCTCATCGTCATCGCGCTGGTCCTGGCGCTGATCATCAAGACGTTCCTGGTGCAGGCGTTCTCGATTCCGTCGGCGTCGATGGAGAACACCCTGCAGATCGGCGACCGCGTGCTCGTCGACAAGCTGACGCCGTGGTTCGGCTCCGAGCCCGGACGCGGCGAGGTCATCGTCTTCCACGACCCGGACGGCTGGCTGAAGGACGAGCCGACGGCCGAGCCGAATCCGGTGCAGCGCATCCTCGGCTGGATCGGCCTCATGCCGTCCACGAACGAGAAGGACCTCATCAAGCGCGTCATCGGCGTCGGCGGCGACACCATCGAGTGCAACGGGACGGGACCGCTCACGGTCAACGGCAAGGCGCTCGACGAGCCGTACGTCTACCCGGGGAACACCCCGTGCAGCGACGACAATGTGGGCGGCAAGTTCAAGGTCACCGTACCCATTGGCAAAGTTTGGGTCATGGGTGACCACCGCCAGGACTCCATGGACTCCCGGTACCACCAGCAGGACAGCAACCAGGGCTTCGTCCCCGTGGACAACGTCGTGGGCCGAGCGATCGTGGTCGCCTGGCCGCCCACCCGCTGGACGACCCTGCCTGTGCCGGACACCTTCGACCAGCCCGGCCTGAACGCCGCGATGGGAGCCGCCCCGGGCGCGCTCGGGCTCGCGGGCGCCGCGCCGCTCGTGCTGTGGCGCAGGCGTCGGCTTACCCAGGGGAACACCAGGGTTTCTGAGGTGAGGACCGCCGGGTAGGGTGCCGTCCCAGATCGCCGATCTTCCGCGGCGAATCTCCGAGGCGGGGAGCAACTGGGATGAGCAGGACACGTCGTACGGACGAGGGCCATGGCCGGCTCGGCAGCACGCTGTCGGGGTTGGCCGTGGCCCTTGGCTGTGTGCTGTTCCTGGGCGGGTTCGTGTGGGGCGCCATCGTGTACCAGCCGTACACCGTGCCCACCGAGTCGATGACGCCGACGATCGGCGCCGGCGACCGGGTCCTCGCGCAGCGCATCGACGGCAGTGAGGTCAAGCGCGGCGACGTCGTCGTCTTCACGGAGTCGGCGTGGGGCGACATGCCCATGGTCAAGCGCGTCGTCGGCATCGGCGGCGACAAGATCGCCTGCTGCGAGGCCGGCAAGCTGACCGTCAACGGCAAGGAGATTGCCGAACCGTATCTCCCCAAGGGGCAGGGCCCCTCGGCCACGGGCATCCCGACCACCACGGTCCCCGAGGGCCGCCTCTTCCTGCTCGGTGACGAGCGCAGCGGCTCCCTCGACTCCAGCGTCCACATCGGCGACTCCAGCCACGGAACGGTGCCGCGCAGCGCCGTGGCCGCCCGGGTCGACGCCGTGGCCTGGCCGATGGACGGCATGCTCGCGCGACCCACCGGCTTCGAGGCACTGCCGGGCGGGCTCTCTCAGCCCGGCCCCCTGAAGCTGGTCTTCGCCGCCGTGATCGCGGGCGCCGTCCTGGTGCTCGGCGGGGCCGCGTACGGGCCGATCGCCAAGCGCGCGAGCAAGGGCCGCGACCGGTCGCGTGAGTCGTCGAGGGAGCGGGCCCTTGCGGGCTGAGCCGCCCGGCGCCGGCCGGGAGCTGCGGAAGGTGGCACGGGTCGTACTGCTCGACCCCGACGACCGCATTCTGCTCCTGCACGGGCACGAGCCGGGGGACACCGCCGACGACTGGTGGTTCACCCCGGGAGGCGGCCTGGAGGGCGACGAGACCCGTGAGCAGGCCGCGTTGCGCGAGCTCGCGGAGGAGACGGGCATCACCGACGTCGAACTCGGCCCGGTCCTGTGGCGGCGCACCTGCTCCTTCCCGTTCGACGGGCGGCGCTGGGACCAGGACGAGTGGTACTTCCTGGCCCGTACGACCGCTGCGGTGGCCGGGGCGGAGATCGCCGGGGCGGGCCTGACCGAGCTGGAACGGCGCAGCGTCGCCGGAGCACGTTGGTGGACGTGCCGGGAACTGACCGAAGCACATGAGACGGTGTATCCGACCAGGCTCGCCGGGCTGCTGGAACGGCTGCTCGACGAGGGTCCCCCAAGCCGTCCCCAAGTCCTCGACACGGAAATCGTCTAGAGGCGTACGGGGCTGACGCACAATAGGGGGACGCACGGCTGAAGGGGAACATGCCATGAGCGCCGAGGACCTCGAGAAGTACGAGACCGAGATGGAGCTGAAGCTCTACCGGGAGTACCGCGACGTCGTCGGTCTGTTCAAATACGTGATCGAGACCGAACGGCGCTTCTATCTCACCAACGACTACGAGATGCAGGTGCACTCGGTCCAGGGTGAGGTTTTCTTCGAGGTATCCATGGCGGATGCCTGGGTTTGGGACATGTACAGGCCCGCACGGTTCGTGAAGCAGGTCCGGGTACTCACGTTCAAGGACGTGAACATCGAGGAGCTGAACAAGAGCGATCTGGAGCTGCCGGGCGGGTGATCCGGAGCTGCTCGGTGGATGATCCGGAGCCTTGAACGGGAGAGTCGGAAGCCCGTGAGTAGGCGGAGCTCGCTGGATCGGGTGGCTGGGTTGTCCACAACCCGTGAGTAGTTCACCAAGATCCACTTCTTCGGCGCCCATGCCTCAGCGTGGGCGTCGGAGGTGGTGCCGACATGAACGCGTCCAAGGCACGCAACGCGCTCGGAAAGTACGGCGAGGAGCTGGCCGCACGGCGGCTGGCCGAGTCCGGAATGACGGTCATCGAGCGCAACTGGCGCGCGGGCAGGACCGGTGAGATCGACATCGTCGCCCGGGAGGGCGACGCCCTCGTCGTCTGCGAGGTGAAGACCCGCAGGTCGGGCGGCTCCGCCGGGTCCTTCGAGCATCCGATGGCCGCGGTCACACCCGTCAAGGCCCAGCGGCTGCGCGACCTCGCGGAGCGCTGGGTGCAGGAACACGGGGGAGCGCCACCCGGCGGTGTACGCATCGATGTGGTCGGGGTCCTTCTGCCGGAGCGCGGTGCCCCCGTCGTCGAGCACGCGCGGGGGGTGGCCTGATGGGGTTCGCGCGCACCTGCTCCGTGGCCCTCGTCGGGGTCGAGGGCGTGGTGGTCGAGGTCCAGGCCGACCTGGAGCCCGGGGTCGCCGCTTTCACGCTGGTCGGACTGCCCGACAAGAGCCTGTCCGAGAGCCGCGACCGGGTCAGGGCGGCGGTCGTCAACTCCGGCGGGGAGTGGCCGCAGAAGAAACTCACGGTGGGGCTCAGCCCGGCGTCCGTACCCAAGAGCGGCAGTGGATTCGACCTGGCCATCGCCAGCGCGGTGCTGGGCGCGGCCGAGCGGATCGATCCGCGGGTCCTCTCCGAGATCGTGATGATCGGCGAGCTGGGGCTCGACGGCCGGGTCAGGCCCGTTCGCGGAGTGCTCCCGGCCGTCCTGGCGGCGGCCGACGCGGGCTACGAGCAGGTCGTGGTCCCCGAGTGCTCCGCCGGCGAGGCGGCGCTCGTCCCGGGTGTCTCGGTCCTCGGCGTACGGAGCCTGCGTCAGCTCATCGCGGTCCTCACGGACGAGCCGGTCCCCGACGAGCCGCCCGACGAGACCGGACGCCCCGACCCCATGCTCGCCGGTCTGAGCATCCCCGGCCAGGGCCTCGGTGTGGGCCTCGCCGGGATGCCGCACGACGCCCACATCCTCGATCTGGCCGATGTCGTCGGCCAGCGCGCCGCACGCACGGCGATCGAGGTCGCCGCCGCGGGTGCCCATCACGTCCTCCTCCAGGGACCGCCAGGTGCCGGCAAGACCATGCTCGCCGAGCGGCTGCCGCTGGTCATGCCACCACTCACCCGCGAGGAAGCCCTCGAAGTGACGGCCATTCACTCGGTGGCGGGCATGCTCCCGCCGGGCAAACCGATGGTCGACGCCGCCCCCTACTGCGCGCCCCACCACTCGGCGACGATGCAGTCGCTCGTCGGCGGCGGACAGGGGATGCCGCGGCCGGGCGCGGTGTCGTTGTCCCACAGAGGAGTGCTCTTTCTGGACGAGGCGCCGGAGTTCAGCGGCCAGGTACTCGACGCACTGCGCCAGCCGCTGGAGTCGGGCCACGTGGTCATCGCCCGCAGTGCCGGGGTGGTGCGGCTGCCCGCCCGCTTTCTGATGGCGCTCGCCGCCAACCCGTGCCCGTGCGGCAATCACGCGCTCGTGGGCGGCGGATGCGAGTGCCCCCCGGCGGCGGTCCGCCGCTATCAGGCGCGCCTCTCCGGACCCCTGCTCGACCGCGTCGACCTCAGAGTGGACGTGGAGCCCGTCACCCGTGCCGAGCTGACCGGGAGCGGCGCGCAGGGCGAGACCACCGCCGTCGTCCGGGAGCGTGTGAGAGCCGCCAGGGAGCGAGCCGCGGCGCGGCTCGCCGAGACGCCGTGGCGGACGAACAGCGAGGTGCCCGGGCACGTTCTGCGCACCCGGTGGCCCGCGGCGCCTGGGGCCATGGACGAGGTCGAGAACGACCTGGAGCGCGGCTTCCTGACCGCCCGGGGCGTCGACCGTGTGCTGCGGGTGGCCTGGACCGTCGCCGACCTGTGCGGCCACGACCGGCCACGCGCGCAGGACGTGGCGCACGCCCTTCAGTTGCGCACCGGGATCTCGCGCGGTGTGGCCATGGCCATCGGGGGATCGGCATGAGCGGGGCGGAGGCCTCCGACGGAATCCGGCTCGCCAGGGCCGCCCTCACCCGGATCGTCGAGCCCGGCGACGAGAGGGCGGGGCGGTGGCTCAGGGAGTTCGGTGCGGTGGACGTCGTGCGGCGCATCGTCGAGGACGGGGAACCGCTGCCCGGGGTGAGCGAAGACCGCTGGGCGGGGCTGCGGGCCAGGGCGGCGGACGTGCAGCCCGAGCGTGACCTGGAGCGGGCGGCGGGCGTGGGGGCGCGGATCGTGTGTCCCGGGGACGCCGAATGGCCGGCCCAGCTGGACGATCTCGGCGACGCGCGGCCCGTCGCCCTGTGGGTGCGGGGGCGGCCCTCCCTGCGGATATGGGCGTTGCGGTCCGTCGGGGTCGTGGGGGCGCGGGCCTGCACGGACTACGGGGCGCGGGTGGCGGCGAGCCTCGGCGCGGGGCTCGCGGAGCGCGGCAGCGTCGTCGTGTCGGGCGGCGCGTACGGGGTGGACGCGGCCGCCCATCGCGGGACCCTGGGCGCGAGCGGTGCCACCGTGGCCGTCCTTGCCTGCGGGGTCGACCGACCCTATCCGCGCGGCCATGTCCAGTTGATCGAGCGGATCGCGGAACAGGGTCTCGTCATCGCGGAGTTGCCACCCGGTGATCATCCGACGCGGAGCAGATTCATCCTCCGTAACCGCCTGATCGCCGCGCTCACCCGGGGGACCGTCGTCGTGGAGGCCGCGTACCGCAGCGGTGCTCTTGGTACGGCGCGCTGGGCGCAGCGTCTCGGCCGTCACACGATGGGGGTACCTGGGCCGGTCACAAGCACCCGTTCCGCAGGGGTGCACGAACTGTTGCGCGGGGAAGCCGTTCTCGTCACCGACGCGGCGGAAGTCATGGAGCTGGTCGGGGACATGGGGGAGCTCGCGCCGGCGCGGCGCGGTCCCGTGCTGCCGCACGACCTGCTCGCGCCGGGCGCCGCGGCGGTCCTGGCGACGCTGCCCGCCGTCGGGGCTGTCGGGGCGGGGGACATCGCCCGGGCCGCCGGTACTGGAGTCGACGACGCAATCGGGAGGTTGTACGAACTGCGCTCACTGGGGTTCGTCGAACGACACAGCGATGGCTGGCAGTTGACACGCCAGGCGATCCACCCTGTCTTGCCGGAAGGAGATGATCGGTGACGGAGGGTGTTGCGCCGTCCGGATGACGGCCGAACCCCTTGGCGTTACGGGGTGTTGGCCTTTCGACCCGGTCACTTACAGCGACGGATGTGATCCCGCAAGTCGCCCAACGGAACGTATCTGCGCACGCGCGATCCCATAGCCTTCGCACACTGCGACACTCCAGTCACGCTACGCTCACCAGGATTCCGGCTCGTTCGGTTCAATCCCGAACCAGCCCGGCAATGAAGAGCAACCACGAACAGAGGGGCAGCCGAGCATCAGACAGGTAACTCGGGATCTTTACCATCAGTCCGGCGCCAGGCGCACAAATCCCCAGTTCACGGCAGAACGGCACAAGGCGACGAATGCCCCAGCACACCTCCGGGTCTGACCGGGCTGCGGTTCCCCCCGCTGCTCGTGGCAGCGTGCGGCCTCCTGCTCCCTCTTCGCTCGAGGAGCTGTGGAGGTCGTACAAGGCGACGGGTGACGGGCGATTGCGCGAGCAGCTCATCCTGCACTACTCGCCGCTGGTCAAGTACGTGGCGGGCCGCGTCAGCGTCGGGCTGCCGCCCAATGTCGAACAGGCCGACTTCGTGTCCTCAGGCGTCTTCGGACTGATCGACGCGATCGAGAAGTTCGACATCGAGCGCGAGATCAAGTTCGAGACGTACGCGATCACCCGGATCCGCGGCGCCATGATCGACGAACTCCGGGCGCTCGACTGGATCCCGCGCTCCGTACGGCAGAAGGCGCGCAACGTCGAGCGGGCGTACGCCACGCTCGAGGCGCAGCTGCGCCGGACTCCGTCGGAGAGCGAGGTCGCCGCCGAGCTCGGCATCAAGGTCGAGGAACTGCACGCGGTCTTCAGTCAGTTGTCCCTCGCGAACGTGGTGGCCCTCGAAGAGCTGCTGCACGCCGGCGGCGAGAGCGGCGACCGGCTCAGCTTGATGGACACGCTCGAGGACCAGGCTGCCGACGACCCGGTCGAGGTCGCCGAGGGCCGCGAGCTGCGGCGGTATCTGGCGCGCGCGATCAACACACTGCCGGAGCGTGAGAAGACCGTGGTGACGCTCTACTACTACGAGGGGCTGACCCTCGCGGAGATCGGCAATGTGCTCGGGGTGACCGAGAGCCGCGTCAGCCAGATCCACACCAAGTCCGTCCTCCAGCTCCGCGCGAAACTGGCCGCCTTCCGGCGCTGACGGTGCGGAATCGTGCCTGCCGGGCCGTGCGTGGGGCGGGACGACTCCCGCGGCGCGCGTCCCGTCCGTAAAGTGGTGGCGTGCCAAGGATTCGAGCGGCCTCAGTGGCCGAGCACCGGTCGATGCAGCGCGGCGCCCTTCTGGACGCGGCGCGCTCCCTGCTGTCCGAGGGCGGGACGGAGGCGCTGACCTTCCCCGCGCTCGCCGAGCGCACCGGGCTCGCCCGGTCCTCCGTGTACGAGTACTTCCGGTCGCGGGCCGCGGTCGTCGAAGAGCTCTGCGAGGTCGACTTCCCCGTCTGGGCGGCGGAGGTCTCCACGGCGATGGAGCGCGCGGGTACGCCCGAGGGCAAGGTCGAGGCGTATGTGCGGGAGCAGCTCGCGCTGGTGGGCGACCGCCGGCACCGCGCCGTCGTGGCCATCTCGGCGAGCGAACTCGACTCAGGGGCGCGCGAGAAGATCCGCGCCGCGCACGGCGGGCTGGTCGCGATGATCGTCGAGGCCCTCGCCGACATGGGCCACACGGAACCGCGCCTCGCGGCGATGCTCCTTCAGGGGGTCGTGGACGCGGCGGTCCGCCGGATCGAACTGGGCGCGGCGGAAGACCCCTCGGCCATTACCGAAGCGGCCGTGAGTATGGCGCTGCGGGGCGTCAGCGGCTGATCCGGGGCGCGAGCCCTGGAGGAGGCGGCGGGACCAGCAGGGGCGGAACCGGCCCTGGTGCGGCGCCCACCGCCGTACCGACGCCAACGGCCGACCGGACCGGCAGCAGCGGGATCAGCAGCGGTGGGTCAGCCCTGGGCGGCACCAGTAGTGATGGGTCAGCCCCGGGCGGCACCAGCCCCGGTGCCGCAGCCGTCGGGGGCACCGGCAGCAGTCGCGACGGACCCCGTCGCAGCAGCCGCGGGGGCAGTAGGGACAGCGGGTCCAGGTAGGTGTCGCCCCGCAGCAAGCCCCAGTGCAGGCAAGGCGTGGGGCCGCAGTGGTTTGTCGGGGGTTCCAGCGCACCCAGCACCTCGCCAGGCGCTACCCGGGCGCCCTTCTTCACCGATGGCGTCACCGGTTCGTACGTGGTTCGCAGAGGCGGGTCGCCCGTTCCGGACAGCTCCACCGCCACCACGCCTCTGCCCGCCACGCGCCCCGCGAAGGACACCCGGCCGCCCGCCACCGCTCCGACCGGGGCGCCGACGGGCGCGGCCAGGTCCACGCCGCGGTGGCCCGCCCCGTACTCCGTCGCCGGCGGGGCCCAGCCTCGTACGATCGGGGGCCTCGTCCCCACCGGCCAGGCGGTGCCCACGGCGGGCACCGGCGGGGGCGGCACGAGGCTCGCCAGCGCCGCGGTCAGCATCAGCATCAGTCGCATGCACCGAACGGTCCCGTCCCGACGCGATCCGCGGGGATCATGGACCGGAACGGTGGACTACCGACCGGTTGTGGACAGCGGCGTCACCCGGCACCCCGCGGGTCCCGTACACTTCTGATGGCGATCCGGGTCACCGGATCGACTTCGCACGCCCCAACACCAGTTCACTCGTGACGGTGTCCGCGCTCCTCGGTCCCTCGTGGCACAGCGCGCGGGGCGTCAGGCGCGACAGCAATCCTGCGGTCGCGGCAACCGAGAACCCAAGGAGTACGGCCATGGCCGTCGTCACGATGCGGGAGCTGCTGGAAAGCGGCGTCCACTTCGGTCACCAGACCCGTCGCTGGAACCCGAAGATGAAGCGCTTCATCTTCACCGAGCGCAACGGCATCTACATCATCGACCTGCTCCAGTCGCTGTCGTACATCGACCGCGCCTACGAGTTCGTCAAGGAGACCGTCGCCCACGGCGGCACGGTCATGTTCGTCGGCACGAAGAAGCAGGCGCAGGAGGCGATCGCCGAGCAGGCGACCCGCGTCGGCATGCCCTACGTCAACCAGCGCTGGCTGGGCGGCATGCTCACCAACTTCTCGACCGTCTACAAGCGTCTGCAGCGCCTCAAGGAGCTTGAGCAGATCGACTTCGAGGATGTGGCCGCGTCCGGCCTCACCAAGAAGGAGCTGCTCGTCCTCTCCCGCGAGAAGGCCAAGCTGGAGAAGACCCTCGGCGGTATCCGCGAGATGTCCAAGGTGCCCAGCGCCGTCTGGATCGTGGACACCAAGAAGGAGCACATCGCGGTCGGTGAGGCCCGGAAGCTCAACATCCCGGTCGTCGCCATCCTCGACACCAACTGCGACCCCGACGAGGTCGACTACAAGATCCCGGGCAACGACGACGCGATCCGCTCCGTCACCCTGCTCACCCGCGTGATCGCCGACGCCGTCGCCGAGGGCCTCATCGCCCGCTCCGGTGCCGCCACTGGCGACCAGAAGCCGGGCGAGAAGGCCGCCGGCGAGCCGCTCGCCGAGTGGGAGCGCGACCTGCTCGAGGGTGAGAAGAAGGCCGACGAGAAGCCGGCCGCCGAGGCTGAGGTCCAGACCTCCGCCGAGACGGAGAAGGTCGCCGACGCCGAGGCCGAGGTCGCCACCGAGGTTGTCACCGAGGCTCCGGCCGCGGACGCCGAGCAGGCCTGAACCTCACCGGTTCGGTAGTTGACGGCGGGGGCCGAGTCGGCCCCCGCCGTTCACCCGTAGATCTTTCAGACTTCGAGAGAGAATTTCAGGATCATGGCGAACTACACCGCCGCTGACGTCAAGAAGCTCCGCGAGCTCACGGGCGCCGGCATGATGGACTGCAAGAAGGCGCTCGACGAGGCCGACGGCAGCGTCGACAAGGCCGTCGAGGCCCTGCGCATCAAGGGCCAGAAGGGCGTCGCCAAGCGCGAGGGCCGCTCCGCCGAGAACGGCGCTGTCGTCTCCCTCATCGCCGACGACAACACCTCCGGTGTCATCCTCGAGCTGAAGTGCGAGACGGACTTCGTCGCCAAGGGTGAGAAGTTCCAGGCCGTCGCGAACTCCCTCGCCGCCCACGCCGCCAAGACGAACCCGGCCGACATCGCGGCGCTCCTCGCGTCCGAGATCGAGCCCGGCAAGACCGTCCAGGCGTACGTCGACGAGGCCAACGCCAACCTCGGCGAGAAGATCGTCCTCGACCGCTTCGCGCAGTTCTCCGGCGCCTACGTCACCGCGTACATGCACCGCACCATGCCCGACCTGCCCCCGCAGATCGGTGTTCTGGTCGAGCTGGACAAGGCCGACGCCGACCTCGCCAAGGGCATCGCGCAGCACATTGCCGCCTTCGCGCCGAAGTACCTCTCCCGCGAGGACGTCCCGGCCGAGGTCGTCGAGTCCGAGCGTCGCGTCGCCGAGGAGACCACGCGCGCCGAGGGCAAGCCCGAGGCCGCGCTCCCGAAGATCGTCGAGGGTCGCGTCAACGGCTTCTTCAAGGAGGCCACCCTCCTCGGCCAGCCGTACGCGCTGGACAACAAGAAGTCCGTGCAGAAGGTCCTGGACGAGGCCGGTGTCACCCTGAAGCGCTTCTCGCGCATCAAGGTCGGCATCTGAGTCCGTACCGCGACAGCCGGAAGACACCGCTAGGGTCGACGAGATCCCAGTAGGGTCGACAGCAGTCTCCCGCGTACGCCGCCACGCGCGTGCGCGTCGGGCGACCGCAGATGTGACGAGGAGGCCATTGCCGAGTATGGGATGCGAACAACACCCCACCGGCAATGGCCTTCTTTGTATGTGTGCCAAGTAAAGAGGCGAGATCACCATGACCACCACCAAGGCCGACAAGGGCGACAAGAGCGACGACGGCAAAGGCGCGGGGCGCTTTTTGCTGAAGCTGTCCGGCGAGGCGTTCGCCGGTGGCGGGGGTCTGGGCGTCGACCCCGACGTGGTGCACAAGATCGCCCGTGAGATCGCGGCCGTCGTGCGCGACGGCGCGCAGATCGCCGTCGTCATCGGCGGCGGCAACTTCTTCCGCGGCGCCGAGCTCCAGCAGCGCGGCATGGACCGTGCCCGCTCCGACTACATGGGCATGCTCGGCACCGTCATGAACTGCCTCGCGCTCCAGGACTTCCTGGAGAAGGAGGGCATCGACAGCCGCGTGCAGACCGCCATCACCATGGGGCAGGTCGCCGAGCCGTACATCCCGCTGCGCGCCGTGCGCCACCTGGAGAAGGGCCGCGTCGTCATCTTCGGCGCCGGTATGGGCATGCCGTACTTCTCCACCGACACGACCGCCGCCCAGCGCGCCCTGGAGATCGACGCCGAGGCGCTGCTCATGGGCAAGAACGGGGTGGACGGGGTCTACGACTCCGACCCGAAGACCAACCCCGAGGCCGTGAAGTTCGACGCGCTCAGCTACGGCGAGGTCATCACCCGCGACCTCAAGGTCGCCGACATGACCGCGATCACCCTGTGCCGCGACAACAAGCTGCCCATCCTCGTCTTCGAACTGCTCGCCGAGGGCAATATCGCGCGAGCGGTCAAGGGTGAGAAGATCGGCACGCTCGTGGGCGACCACGGAACGCGGGCCTGACACCACCCCCCGCCAGGGGATGGACAATGTCCTGCCGGTCGGACACCGTGCAGGAAAGACACACGACGCAGCCGGCCGCCCTGGGCGCATGCCGGGCCTCACTCAAGACACGCAGGAGCAAGTGGTGATCGAAGAGACCCTCCTCGAGGCCGAGGAGAAGATGGAGAAGGCCGTCGTGGTCGCCAAGGAGGACTTCGCCGCGATCCGCACCGGCCGTGCGCACCCGGCGATGTTCAACAAGATCGTGGCGGACTACTACGGCGCGCTGACCCCGATCAACCAGCTGGCCTCGTTCTCCGTGCCCGAGCCGCGGATGGCCGTGGTGACCCCGTTCGACAAGAGCGCGCTGCGCAACATCGAGCAGGCGATCCGCGACTCCGACCTCGGCGTCAACCCGAGCAACGACGGCAACATCATCCGTGTGACGTTCCCGGAGCTGACCCAGGACCGCCGCAAGGAGTACATCAAGGTCGCCAAGACCAAGGCCGAGGACTCCAAGATCTCGATCCGCTCCATCCGCCGCAAGGCCAAGGAGACGATCGACAAGCTCGTCAAGGACGGCGAGGTCGGCGAGGACGAGGGCCGCCGCGCCGAGAAGGAGCTCGACGACACCACCGCGAAGTACGTCGCTCAGGTGGACGAGCTGCTCAAGCACAAGGAAGCCGAGCTGCTCGAGGTCTGAGGAATCCGTGAACGACTCTTCCTGGGGAGCGCCGACCGGAGCCGGGTACTGGGGGCCGCCCGACCAGGGGCCTTCCCAGGGGGCTTCCCCGGCGGGTCCCGCGTACGAACAGCATGCGGTTGAGGAGACTCGGCCCATGCCCATCGTGCCCGAAATGCCCGACGGACCCGCCGGTGGTCGTGACCAGGACGACGATCGGGGGGCTGCTCGGCCGAGCGGTCCCCTGTTCCGCGACGAGTCGCCGGGGACGCAGCACGAGCACCCCCACGGGCCTCAGCACGAGCACCCTCACGGGCCTCAGCACGAGCCGCCTCAGGGGACCCAGCACGAGCAGCCGCGCGGGAACTCTCCGTACGAGCAGCCGAGCGGGGCACAGCACGAACCGCAGCATCCGACACAGCATCAGACGCATCGCCCGACGCAGCACCAGACGCCGTATGTGACGCCGCACGAGGCGCAGCACGAGAGCCGGCAGGAGCCCATGCCAAGCGCCGCACAGCCCGCCCCCGCACCGCCGAAGAAGAGCGCGGGCCGTGACCTCGGGGCAGCCATAGGAGTCGGGGTGGGGCTCGGCGCGGTGATCGTCGCGTCGCTCTTCATCGTCAAAGCCGTGTTCATCGGCGTGATAGCGGTGGCCGTCGTCGTCGGCCTCTGGGAGCTCACTTCGCGGCTCGAGGAGCGCAAGGGCATCAAGGCGCCCCTCGTGCCGCTCGCGATCGGCGGCGCGGCGATGGTCGTCGCCGGATACGTCCGCGGCACCGAGGGCGCCTGGGTGGCGATGGCGCTCACCGCGCTCGCGGTCCTGGTCTGGCGCATGACGGAGCCCCCCGAGGGCTACCTGAGGGACGTCACGGCCGGTGTCTTCGCCGCGTTCTACGTGCCGTTCCTCGCCACCTTCGTGGCGCTGATGCTCACCGCGGACGACGGGCCGCAGCGCGTCCTGACGTTCCTGCTGCTCACGGTCGTCAGCGACACCGGCGCGTACGCGATCGGCTGGCGCTTCGGCAAGCACAAGCTCGCCCCGCGCATCAGCCCCGGCAAGACCCGCGAGGGCCTGGTCGGCGCGGTGACGTTCGCGATGGCCGCCGGCGCGCTGTGCATGCAGTTCCTGATCGACGACGGTGCCTGGTGGCAGGGCCTGCTGCTCGGGCTCGCGGTCGCGGCCAGCGCCACGCTCGGCGACCTCGGCGAGTCGATGATCAAGCGCGACCTGGGGATCAAGGACATGGGCACGCTCCTCCCCGGGCACGGCGGGATCATGGACCGCCTCGACTCGCTGCTCCCGACGGCGCCGGTGGTCTGGCTGCTCCTGGTGATCTTCGTCGGGGCCGGCTGACCGACCCGAAGTCCCGGCTGACCTGCGCGGATTCAGGTGACGGGCTCGTTGTCCACAGGGCGACGGGCCCGTTGTCGTATGTCCGCGACGCTCGGAGGGATTTGCCTACGCCGGACAGCTCGCAGTGACCGGCGGAATCCGGCCCCCGATGCGTACACCCGTAGCGCCAGTGCGGGGCGGTGTGCCCGAGGTATTGGCTGACGGCCTTGAGGCTCTCCCCGGCGTCCAGGAGAGCGGACGCGTGCCGTCGCCTTCGGGTCATCCGGTTTGCGCCCGTCGGCCGTAAGTCGCGCTCTCGCCGGATGTCGGTGGGTGACGTCATCCCGGGAGACCTCCAACAGGCCTGTAGTGGGCTGGTTGGCAGGGAGGCTCGGTTCTTTGGCGAGAGGGGCCGCCCCTCGATGATGGCCGGGCCTGAATTGTCGTGGACGACAGTGGGGCAGCGCTTGCCACTGTCAGCCGTGGGCCCATTGATCGAGACTTCCGGAACGACGACGTCAAGCCGGAGTCCGCGTTCTATCTCTACAAGCTGATCGTGGCGAGGTCTGCGGCCGGCCGGCAGCTTGGTGCCCGAATCGTTGACTGGGCTAGCCGTGTTGCTGCGCTGGAGGGGCGCGACTGGGTTCGTATCGACACCTGGCGCACGAACACGGGACTGCACGCCTACTACGAGCGCTTGGGGTTCAAGCATGTCCGGACAGAGGCGCCGTCGCACCGTCGATCCGGATGGCTTGCCTTTGACTGCCCTTGAGTTCCCGCGACCTAACTTCTATTTAGTCGTAGTTGGGCAGGTGTCAGCAGGTGAGGGGGTAGGGCGGGGAGGCTTGGCGAGCCGTTACGCAGCATAAATCGATGGTAGAACTCCCGAAATTGGTTGGCTCATAACTCATGGCGGCGTAATGAGTTATCGCTGCGGAGCTCTGGCCTAGAGGCGTTCTTACCCGAAGCACAAGGTCTCGGTGGACGGGCACGATGTCTCCACCAAATCCAAGGGCCCGCCTCCCCCTCCGGCCAAAGAGCTTCGGGAAGCGGGCCACGAACCTGGAGGTTCAGCCTTGAGTCTGCCCCCTGTAGGCAGGGATCTGTCAATGCGTTCCGGCTTTGCGTGCGTGATCGCCATCGTCATCGTCATGGTCGTCTGGCCCCGTTTCGCCGATGCCGTCGGCATCTACGTCAACGCCGTTGGCCTCGCTGGGCTCGTTGCTGTGGGACGTACACGAGTGCTGTCATGCGGTTCGTCTGACATCAACCGCTGACATCAACACAGGCGTACAACGACGCACCGCAGCGCATCCGTTGGCTACTAGATCAGTCCTCTTCCATGGGCTGATCCCTGGGGCTTCATGACCCACTCGTACGGTGCACCCGCCTACGGATCAGAAGGTTGCATGCCTGAATCCTGGCGGGTGCGCTGAAGCAGGATGCGGCTGTACGGCTGGGGCAGTCTCAGTTCTAGTCTCGATTGCTGCCTGATCCGACGTGGTCTGCACTCGTCCACGAACGCCCGGCACCTTCACTTGACCTGCGAGGCGAGCCCTTTCTCGGACACGCCCGGACCTCCGTGGAACAAGCCCGGACAGCTTGTAATGCGTCCCGGTACTTGCGCGATAGAACTTTCCCTACTTCATCAAGGCGGCTCGCTCCGCTCGCCGCGCGCGGCCCCGGCTCGCCGCCGGGCCCGACGCTCTTGTCTCCGCCCCGCTCCGGGCCTGGCTACGCCGGCCGCGCGGCTGTAGCGAGCACACTCGAGCGGTGGACGGTAGCCCGCGGTGGCTGGGCCCGGTCGGCTCCACGGCTTGAGACAGCCACCATGGGGCGAGCCTCGAAGATCGGGGCCCACATCGGGCTATTGCGGGCAGGTCCAGAGACTGCCCGATTCGCGGTCAGCGTACGGGCCCCGATCTCTCGCCCCATGGCAGCTCCAGCCCAAGGCCGCTCCCGCCGACCTCATCGGGCCCGTGTGCGCTCGTCACGCCTCCCAGGTACGTTGAGCCGTCAGCCGAGGGGAACGCTCGCGAGGGAGCGCCCCGCAACGCGTGGCTGCGGGGCGCCGATCCACTTTCACAACGGGCCCTAGTGGGGTTTAGTCGACCGTCTGCCCGTCGTTCATACCGCCTCTGCAGGTCGGGAGCATGGGCGTCGACCGATCGATCGTTCCGCCGCCGTCCGTGCACTCACCCGGGGTGACGCTGGCCGGGGTGACGCTGGCCGGGGTGACGCTGCCGGCGGTGGCGGTGGCGGTGGCGGCGCCTGTGAGGCCGAGTCCGGCGAGGGCTGCCGTGGCGAAGACTGCGGCGAGGATTCGTCGAATGCGCATTTGGTTCGCCTTTCACAGATTGCCTCGGTTGGGAGACTACTCAGCCAATTGTTCATCCATGTGGGTGACACGTCATGTTGGGCCGTTCGGTTGACATTGCTGTCGGGTGCGGGGTCGGTGACGCGACCCGTCAGAGCGGATGGAAGCCCGTGCCACATTCGTGCCAGAAAGAGCGGATCCCAGCGGTCAAGAGCAGTCAAGCGCGACGCCTCGCGATGAATCACCAGAGGCCGTTTGCGCTGGTCAGCGTCAACCCTCTCCGTGACGGCCCGGTGATTCCCAAGCTCAGGGCTCTTCGTTGCCGCGGCGGACAGATCTCGGGTACTGCTCCCCCTCGTCGCCGATCAGCTTCGCGGACAGTTCGGCTGCGAGGTCAGCCAAGCCGACCAGGTCCACACCAGGTGCGTGGGCCCCGGACAGAATCACTCGTCCCTCGCACCAATGGAGCCCGACCGCGACGCTGTCCAGGCTGCCCCATGTGAACACCGGTTGCCGGCCTACGCTGTGCAGGTCGAGGTGGCCTTCTTGCCGAAGTGCCGCGCTGTTGTGTGCAAACTCAAGCCAGTCGCGCAGCGAGATGGGGCGTTCCTCGCTGTCCAACCAGTCCGAGGCGCGCGTCATGTGCAGTTCGTACCCCATACCCGGGATCATTCACCGCAGGTCTGACGCGTCTCCTGCCCTGTCGACGAGGCCTCTGACGTCCACGCCTGACATCAACGGCACCGGACGGCGGCGTAAATCAGCATCCCTGTCCGGACGTCGTGCCAGTCACCGATAGCAGCGGGAGCAGGATCGGATCGAACTCCTAAAGCGGTGGTCCGAGTCAAGGGATGCCCCAGTTCAGCCTGTTGAGGGGTGAGGCGTGGCTCAGCCTCAAGTGCCCGACCCTTCGGAAGCGCCGCTGTCTGACATCAGCGCCTGACATCAACGTCGGCGCACACATACATATGCCGATGCACAGGTGAACCCTGACCAACAGGCACTGATGGTCAGGGGAGTTCAGTCGATCCGTGTGCGCACCGCCTACGGATCAGAAGATTGCCCTGGCGGGTGCGCTGAAGCAGGGGTGGCAGCACGACTGGGCCAGTCTCACTCCTAGTCTCGATTGCTGCCTGATTCGACGTGGTCTGCACCCGTCCACGAACGTCCGGCACGTCACTTGACCTGCGAAGCGAGCCCCTTCTTGGGCACCTCCGGGCCGCTGTGGAGCAAGCCCGGACAGCTTGTAATGCGTAGCTCACCGGCAGCTGCCATCCGGCACAGCGTTGGCAGAGCAGCTGATGCTCGACGAGGGGCGGGCGTCGTCGGACGTCAGCTGAGGCGGTAGTCCCGCGAGCCGGCGCCCCGAGAGCGCCGAACGATCCCGGCCTCCTCAAGGCGGCGCAGTTGGTACAGCACCGACGACGGGCTAGCCAGCCCGACGGCCGCAGCGATCTCCCGCACGGTGGGGGCCTCGCCGTGTTCGGCGATGTGGGCCCGTATCGCGGCGAGCACCGAGCGCTGGCGTTCCGTGACGTCCCACGATCGTCGGACGCGGGTCACGACTTTTCCTCAGCCTGTTGGCGCAGGTCCGCGAGCTGCTCCCGCGGGACGTCTTGGACGAGACGCCGGGAGAGGTCGATCAGACGCCGCCGAAGGCGCGTATTGCTGCCGGTCGGGGCCTCGGCGAGGGCGTTGTAGGTGCGGATCCAGTCGCGCTGGGCCTGCACGATGTCGCGGGAATGCTCGTTGTGCACCATGAAACAAGTAGAGCATGTGTTCGATTTTCTGTGCACGCCGAAGCGCGCCCCACATGAAGGACTGGAGCGTCCCGAGGCCAAGACAGCCTGCGCGCGCCAGCAATGAGGATCAGTCGTGCGCCGACCTGCGCAGATGTCGTCCTGAGAGGAAGGAGGCTGGGCCGTCTGTGGGCCGTCCGGGGAGGGCCTACGACCACCGGGGACGACCCTGGACGACCCCCCTCCCTCTCTTGAGCTCCAGGTCACATGATTCGATCTGCGACACTGGATGAGTTATGCCTAAGCCCGGAGAACTCACTTTCGTTGCCCCGCGCGGAGCCAAGAAGCCGCCGCGGCACCTCGCCGACCTCTCGCCCGCCGAGCGGAAGGAGGCCGTCGCCGCGATCGGTGAGAAGCCGTTCCGCGCCAAGCAGCTGTCGCAGCACTACTTCTCGCGGTTCGCGCACGACCCCGCGGAGTGGACCGACATCCCCGCCGGCTCGCGCAGCAAGCTGCAGGAGGCGCTGCTTCCGGAGCTGATGACGGTCGTCCGGCATCTGTCGACCGACCAGGACACCACCCGCAAGACCCTGTGGCGGCTCTTCGACGGCACGCTCGTCGAGTCCGTCCTGATGCGCTACCCGGACCGGGTCACCATGTGCATCAGCTCGCAGGCCGGCTGCGGAATGAACTGCCCGTTCTGCGCCACGGGACAGGCCGGCCTCGACCGGAACCTGTCGACGGGCGAGATCGTGCACCAGATCGTCGACGGCATGCGCGCGCTGCGCGACGGCGAGATCCCGGGCGGCCCGGCGCGTCTGAGCAACATCGTCTTCATGGGCATGGGCGAGCCCCTGGCCAACTACAAGCGGGTCGTCGGCGCCATCCGCGCGCTCACCGACCCCGAGCCGGACGGCGTCGGCCTCTCGCAGCGCGGGATCACCGTCTCGACCGTCGGTCTGGTCCCCGCCATGCACCGGTTCGCCGACGAGGGCCTCAAGTGCCGTCTCGCCGTCTCGCTGCACGCCCCCGACGACGAGCTGCGCGACACCCTCGTCCCGGTCAACACGCGCTGGAAGGTCCGCGAGGTCCTCGACGCGGCGTGGGAGTACTCCGAGAAGTCGGGCCGCCGCATCTCGATCGAGTACGCGCTCATCCGGGACATCAACGACCAGGCCTGGCGGGGTGACCGGCTCGGCCGCCTGCTCAAGGGAAAGCGCGTCCACGTCAACCTGATCCCGCTGAACCCGACGCCGGGCTCGAAGTGGACGGCCTCGCGCCCCGAGGACGAGAAGGCGTTCGTCGAGGCCATCGCGGCCCACGGCGTGCCGGTCACCGTCCGCGACACCCGTGGCCAGGAGATCGACGGGGCGTGCGGTCAGCTCGCCGCCACCGAGCGGTAACCTGACTGGCGTACGTACATCTTCATATTCCGACAGGGGAGCGCCACAGCGCTGAGAGTGCGGCATCGGCCGCAGACCCTCTGAACCTTGCCCAGGTCATTCTGGGTAGGAAGTTCGGTCGCCACTCAAGCTGTTGCGCCCTGCCCGGGAATCGTCCGCGATCCCCGGGCAGGGCCGCGTCTCTTCCTGGTCACCCAGGAGGGAACTCAGTGAGCACCATCATCAAGGCCACGGCCGTCGCCGTGGCGGCCGGTCTCGGACTCGTCACGCTCTCCGCGTGCGGGGGATCCGACTCCGGCAAGGACTCGGCGGACTCCAAGACCGTCACCCTGGTCAGCCACGACTCGTGGGCCGTCTCCAAGAACGTGCTCAAGGACTTCGAGAAGAGCTCCGGTTACAAGGTCACGGTCCTCAAGGACGGTGACGCGGGCGAGGCCGTGAACAAGGCCATCCTGTCCAAGGACAACCCGCAGGGCGACGTCCTCTTCGGCGTCGACAACACGCTCCTGTCGCGCGCCCTCGACAACGGGCTCTTCCAGCCGTACGAGGCCAAGGGCCTGGACCAGGTGGGGACCGAGTACCAGCTCGACAAGGGCAAGCACCGGGTCACCCCGATCGACACCGGCAACATCTGCGTCAACTACGACAAGAAGTACTTCGCCGATCACAAGCTGACCCCGCCCGCCTCGTTCGACGACCTCGCCAAGCCCGCGTACAAGAACCTGCTCGTCACGGAGAACGTGTCGACGTCGTCGCCCGGCCTCGGCTTCCTGCTCGGCAGCGCCGCGCAGTACGGCGACAACGGCTGGCAGGGCTACTGGAAGCGGCTCAAGGCCAACGGCGTGAAGGTCGTCGACGGCTGGGAGCAGGCCTACAACGAGGAGTTCTCGGGCTCCGCCGGTGGCAGGAAGGCGGGCGGTGACCGGCCGCTCGTCGTGTCGTACGCGTCGTCGCCGCCGGCCGAGGCGATCTACTCGGATCCGCAGCCGAAGACCGCCCCGACCGGGGTCGCGACCGGCACCTGCTTCCGCCAGACCGAGTTCGCCGGCCTGCTGAGCAACGCGAAGAACGAGAAGGGCGGCAAGGCGCTCCTCGACTTCCTGATCGCGAAGCAGTTCCAGCAGGACATGCCGCTGAACATGTTCGTGGACCCGGTGACGAAGGACGCGGCCCTGCCCGCCGACTACGCCAAGTACGACGTCAAGGTCGACTCCCCGCAGACCATGGCACCGCAGAAGATCGCCGACAACCGTGACGCCTGGGTCAAGACGTGGACCTCGCTCGTACTGAAGTGACGCCCCCCGGGGAACCTCCGGTCAGGCACCCGGTCAAGCACCCGGCAAAGCCTCCGGCGGAGCCCCGTAAGGGTCGTCGGCGCGGGAGCGCGGCGCGGCTCGGCCTGATGGCCGTGCCCGTCGCGTTCTTCGCGGTCTTCTTCGCCTATCCGGTCGCGGCGATCGTCGCCCGCGGCCTGAAGGCGGGCGGCCACTGGCAGTTCGGGCGGACAGCCGACGTGCTCGGGCAGTCCGACATCCGCCACGTCCTGTGGTTCACGACCTGGCAGGCGTTCGCCTCGACCGTGCTCACGCTGCTGATCGCGCTCCCCGGCGCGTACGTCTTCGCGCGCTTCGAGTTCAGGGGCAAGCAGGTTCTGAGGGCCGCCGTCACCGTGCCGTTCGTGCTGCCGACCGTCGTCGTCGGCACGGCGTTCCTGGCGCTGGTCGGCCGTGGCGGGCTGCTCGACGGTCTGTGGGGCGTCCGCCTCGACACCACGGTGTGGGCGATCCTGCTCGCCCACGTCTTCTTCAACTACGCCGTCGTCGTGCGCACCGTCGGCGGACTGTGGTCGCAGCTCGACCCCCGGCAGGAGGAGGCCGCCCGGATGCTGGGCGCCTCCCGCTGGACGGCCTGGCGGAAGGTGACGCTGCCCGCGCTCGGGCCCGCCGTCGCGGCCGCCGCGCTGATGGTCTTCCTCTTCACGTTCACGTCGTTCGGCGTGGTCCAGATCCTCGGCGGGCCGACGTTCTCCACGCTCGAGGTGGAGATCTACCGGCAGACCGCGCAGATCTTCGACCTCTCCACGGCGGCCGTCCTCACGATCGTGCAGTTCGCCGCCGTGGGGATCATCCTCGCGGTGCACGCCTGGAGCGTGCGCCGGCGGGAGAGCGCGCTGCGCCTCGTCGACGCGGCGCACACCGCCCGGCGCCCGCGCGGCGCGGGCCAGTGGGCGCTGCTCGCCGGAGTGGTCGCCACGGTCGCGGTGCTGATCCTTCTGCCGCTCGGCGTGCTGATCCAGAGGTCCTTCGAGGGGCCGGACGGCTTCGGGTTCACCTACTACAAGGCGCTCGCCTCGTCCGACAGCGGTGTGTTCCTGGTGCCGCCGATCGAGGCGATCGGGAACTCCCTCACGTACGCGCTCGCCGCCACCGCCATCGCGGTCGTGATCGGCGGACTCGCCGCCGCGGCCCTGACGCTCCCCCACTCTCGGCTCCGCTCGAGCGGGGGGACCCCCTTGGCCGGCCGTCTCGTACGGGGTTTCGACGCGCTCCTGATGCTGCCGCTCGGCGTCTCCGCCGTCACCGTCGGCTTCGGCTTCCTGATCACCCTGGACAAGCCGCCCCTCGACCTGCGCGGCACCTGGATCCTGGTGCCGCTGGCCCAGGCCCTCGTCGGGGTGCCCTTCGTCGTCCGCACCATGCTGCCGGTCCTGCGCGCGGTCGACGGGCGGCTGCGCGAGGCGGCCGCCGTCCTCGGCGCCTCGCCGCTGCGGGCCTGGCGCGAGGTCGATCTGCCGATGGTGCGCAGGGCCCTGCTGATCGCGGCCGGATTCGCGTTCGCCGTGTCGCTCGGCGAGTTCGGGGCGACCGTGTTCATCGCCCGCCCGGACCGCCCGACCCTGCCGGTCGCCGTGGCGCGGCTCCTCGGTCGCGCCGGCGACCTCAACTACGGCCAGGCGATGGCCCTTTCGACGATTCTCATGGTGGTGTGCGCGGTGTCGCTGCTGCTGCTCGAACGCATCCGCACGGACCGTACGACGGGGGAGTTCTGATGGCCCTGCTGACCCTGGACGACACGACGGTGCGGTTCGGCGGTCCGTCCGGAGCGGCGCATGCCGCGCTCGACCGGGTCGATCTGGAGGTCGCCGCGCACGAGATCGTGTGTGTGCTCGGCCCCAGCGGCAGCGGCAAGTCGACGCTGCTGCGGGTCGTGGCCGGGCTCCAGGGACTCGACGGGGGGCGCGTGTTCCTCGACGGCCGTGACCAGTCGGGCGTGCCCGCGCACCGACGGGGCGTCGGCCTCATGTTCCAGGACCACCAGCTGTTCCCGCAGCGCGACGTGGGCGGCAACGTCGCCTTCGGGCTGCGGATGCACGGCGCCGCGCGCTCCGAACAGCAGGCTCGCGTACGGGAGTTGCTGGCGCTGGTCGGGCTGCCCGGGGCCGAGGGGCGCGCCGTGGCCTCGCTGTCCGGCGGCGAGCAGCAGCGCGTCGCCCTCGCCCGGGCGCTCGCCCCGCGACCCCGCCTGCTCATGCTCGACGAACCGCTCGGCCAGCTCGACCGCTCGCTGCGGGAACGTCTGGTCGTCGAACTCAGGGAACTCTTCGGCGAGTTGGGTACGACCGTGCTCGCCGTGACGCACGACCAGGGCGAGGCCTTCGCGCTGGCCGACCGCGTCGTGGTGATGCGCGACGGACGGATCGCCCAGTCCGGTACGCCACTTGAGGTCTGGCAGCACCCGGCCGACGAGTTCGTGGCGCGCTTCCTCGGCTTCGACAACGTGGTCGACGCCACGATCGTCGGGGAGGCGGCCGACACGCCCTGGGGCAAGGTTCCCGTGCCCGCGGGGTCCCCGCAGGGCCGCGCCAAGATCCTAGTCAGGCCCGCGGGCGTACGCCTCGCGCCTGCCGCCGAGGCCCAGTTGACGTGTACGGTCGCCGCGCGCACCTTCCGCGGCACGCATGTCGCCGTACACCTCCAGGCCACGGAAGCGCCCCGCCTCGAAGCGGCCTGCGCGCTGCGGGACGCGCCGGAGCCGGGGGACGAGGTCGGGGTGGCGTTCGACGCGGGCGAAATCGTGGTGCTGGACGGCCCGTCCGCCGCATAGGGTCCGCCGTATGACGACGGAGACCGCGGCATCCGGACAGCTCGTCCATGGCCACTACTGCGACGAAGTCGTCGCGCAGACCGCCCTGTTGGCCGGGCATCTCGCCGGCGCCGACCTGACGGCGACCGTGCCGACCTGCCCCGACTGGACCCTGCGCGACCTCGTCGTGCACCTCGGCGGCGCGCACCGCTGGGCCGAGGCGATCGCACGGACCGGGGCCACCGAGGAGATCCCCGACGAGAAGGTGCCGGGCTTCGAAGGGCCCGGGAGCGACGACCCGGCCGAGCTCGCGGCCTGGCTCATGGAAGGCGCCGAGCTGACCGCGCGGACGCTGCGCGCCGCCGGCCCCGACACCCGCGTCTGGACCTGGTCCTGGCAGCACACCACGGGATTCTGGGCGCGCCGCATGACGCACGAGACCGTGATCCACCGGGCGGACGCGGCGCTCACGGCGAAGGCCGCGTACGAGGTGGCGCCCGACCTCGCCGCCGACGCGATCGACGAGTGGCTCCAGATCGTCGCTCACGTCCAGCGGTCGGACCCGTCCGACACCGCGGCGGAGCTGCGCGGCGGCGGCCGCAGCCTGCACCTCCACGCCACCGACGCACCGGCGGAGCTGAACGCCGAATGGCTGGTCGAGCTGGGCGAGGACGGGTTCGCCTGGCGCCGTGGCCACGAGAAGGCGACGGTCGCCCTGCGGGGGCCGCTGACGGATGTGCTGCTCGCGTTCTATCGGCGCGCGCCCCTCGACGGCGGACGCGTGGAGGTCCTGGGGGAGCGGGAGTTGCTGGACTTCTGGCTGGAACGGGCGACGTTCGGATAGAGCTCAGCCCAGCTTCGCGAGCGCGTCCGCCGCTTCCTCCACGGTGTCCACCAGCGCGATCCGCGCGTCCATCGAGCGCTCGCGGGCCAGTGCGGTGAGCAGCGGCCAGGCCGGCAGGCGCTCCGTCCAGTGGGCGCGGCCGACGAGGACCATGGGGGTGGGCGCGCCCCGGGACTCGTAGTAGTTCGGCGTCGCGTTGTCGAATATCTCCTGGACGGTGCCGGCCGCGCCCGGCAGGAAGACCACCCCCGCGTTCGAGCGGGCCAGGAGGCCGTCCTCGCGGGTGGCGTTCGCGAAGTACTTCGCGATGTGCCCGGCGAAGGCGTTCGGCGGCTCGTGGCCGTAGAACCAGGTGGGGATGCCGACCGAGTCGCCGCCGTCCGGCCAGCGGGAGCGCACCTCGAAGGCGGCCGACGCCCACGCCGTGACGGACGGGGTGAACGAGGGCGCCGTGGACAGGAGTCGGAGCGCCTCGGTCAGCATCCCGTCGTCGAACCGTGCCGCGTACGCGCCCAGGTTCGCCGCCTCCATCGCGCCCGGACCGCCGCCCGTGGCGACGGTGACCCCGGACCGCGCGAGCGTCCTGCCGAGCCGCGCCGCGCCCGCGTACCCGTCCGTGCCGCGCGCCATCGCGTGACCTCCCATGACCCCCACCACCCTGGTGCCGACGAGGAGTTCGTCGAGGGCGTCGGAGACGGAGTCGTCGTGCACGGCCCGCAGCATCGACGCGAAGACGTCGTGGTCGGCCTTGGTCTGCTGGAACCAGTCGTACGCGCGGGCGTCCGGCGTCGACTCGTATCCGCCCTCCGCGAGGCCCGCGAACAGCTCGTCGGGGGAGTAGAGAAGGCCCCGGTACGGGTCGAAGGGGAGGCCGGGGACCGGCGGGAAGACCAGGGCGCCGATGGCGCGGATCCGGGCCGCGGCGTCGGGCCCCATCGGACAGCCGAGGAAGACGGCGCCCTCGGCGTCCAGGGCGAGCAGTTCGTCCGTACGCTCCGTCAGGTCGACGGCCTGCACGCGGCGTCCGGCGAGCGAGCCGTGCGCGGCCACGACCTCGTCGAACTCGTCGAGCGTCTCGATCTCACGGCCGGCGTCCGTGTGAGGGATCGCGGGCCTGCGCGGGGCGGGTTCAGAGATCTGCACCCGCCCATGCTAGGGCGCCGTACCCCGGAAGATCAGCCCTGGACGGCCGCCGGGTCCATCCACATGATCTCCCAGGTGTGCCCGTCCGGGTCGTCGAAGGCGCGGCCGTACATGAAACCGTGGTCCTGCTTCTCGCCGGTCTCGGTGCCGCCCGCGGCGATGGCCTTGTCGACGAGCTCGTCGACCTTCTCGCGGCTCTCGGCGCTCAGACACAGGAGCACCTCGGTGTTCTTGGTCGAGTCGACGATCGTCTTCTTCGTGAAGCCGGCGTACTTCTCCTTGGTGAGCAGCATGACCACGATGTGCTCGCTGACCACCACGGAGGCGCAGGTCTCGTCGGAGAACTGCGGGTTGATCGAGTACCCGAGCTCGGTGAAGAACTTCTTCGACGCGTCGAGGTCGTTCACGGCGAGGTTGGGGAAGATCATCTGCTGGTACATGGCGGGTCCTTCGCTTTCGCTCGCTGGTCTCGGTGTCGCGTCGCTGTGCCGTACGCAGGGTTAGACGTGAGGTCCGGCCGTAACTCATCGCCCGCCGCGAACTTTCTTTCGATCTTTTTCGGTGGCCCGCGACGAGAGGGTGCGCACCCCGCTCAGGGCGCGAGCGGGAGCGCCGCCAGTTCCGCGACGGTCCATGTCAGCAGCCCGAACACGGCGAGCAGTGCCGCCGCGCGCAGCCCGGCCGCGCCCCGGAGGAGACTCGCGGGGGCGCCGAGCCGGAGCAGGGCGGCCTTGGTGTCGGAGCGGGCGTGCTTGGCCTCGATCGCGGCCGTCAGGAGCGTGGCGACCGTACAGCCCATGACGAGGACGGCGCCGAGCGCGGACAGCGGGCCGAGGTCGGGCTGACGTCCCGACCAGAGAGTGAGTCCCGCGTACGCGCCGGAGGCCACCGCGCAGACCACGCCCAGGGGGCGACCGATACGACGGGCCTCCTCCTGGAGCACCCGGCCAGCGAGGAGCCGCGCGGCCCCCGGCCGCACCGACTGGAGCGCCCGCCCGCACTGGTACGTGAGTCCGGGACCCGCGAGGGCGAGGCCGAGGGCCGTCAGCGTCCAGCCGGCCAGCACGCCCGCCGGGCTGCCGCCGAGACCGCCAGGCATGGGGAACCCCGCGGGGCTGTGCGCGCGGGAGGCGTACGTCTCCACGGCGAGGCCCATGGCCAGCAGCGCCACGCCCCAGGGCAGGCCGATCGGCGCGGGCACCGGGGCGGCGGGGTCGCGCGGGTCCGGCTGGGGCTCGCCGGCCTTGGCGGCGCGCGGACGCAGCGCGAGGGCCGAGGCGCCGGACGCGGTGAGCGGGACCAGGGCGAGCAGGGTCAGGGTGGCGGCCAGGGGCAGAGGCTGGTCCGCGGCGAGGAGACCGCGTGCCGCCCCGTCGAAGGGCAGCCCGGAGAGGTCGCCGCGCAGGTGCAGGAAGACCAGCAGTGCCAGCATCGAGCCGAGCGTGCAGGCGGCCGCGGTGGAGATCGCCGAGATGAGCGTCAGGCGTGCCGGGCCGAGGCCGACCGCGGACAGGCCGGGACGCGGCTTGGTGCCCGGGTCGGTGCGCGCGACGGCGACGGCGAGGTGGACGGTCGCGGCGATCGGCACCACGCACCAGGCCAGGCGCAGTACGGATCCGGTGGAGGCGTCGGGGTGGCCCAGCGCGTAGCCGAGCGTGCACAGCAGGAGGAATCCGGTGCCGGCGGAGGCGGCCGCGACCAGGAGCCTGCGCAACTGGACGACGGGCTGGCCCCCGCGGGCTAGACGGAGAGCGAGCACGCGGCCCGGCCTTCCGCGTCGGAGCCGCCGGGCACCCCGGGCAGATGGACCGTGTTCACGCGGCGTCCGTCGAGGAGCGACACCGTGCGGTCGGCCAGGGCGGCCACCTCGGTGTCGTGCGTGGCGAGGACGACGGTGATGCCGTGCGAGCGGGCCGCGGCCATCAGGGTGCGCAGGACGTGGGCGCGGTCGGCGCGGTGCAGGGGCGCGGTGGGCTCGTCGGCGAAGAGCACCGAGGGGGCGGTGACCAGGGCGCGGGCGATGGCGACGCGCTGGCGCTCCGACTGGATGAGGGCGTGCGGGCGCTTGCGGGCACACATGCCGATGTCGAGGCGCTCCAGCCACTCCAGGGCACCGGCCTTGGCGGCGCGGCGGCTGCCGCCGCGCATCATCAGGGCGAGCGCCGTGTTCTCCCAGGCGTTCAGCTCGGGCACGAGGTGGGGCTCGGGGTCGATCCAGGCGAAGCGGTCGCGGCGCAGCCGTTCCCTGACGAGCGCGCCCATGGTGTGGACGGGGGTGCTGTTGAACCAGACCTCGCCCTGCTGCGGCAGGAGCTGGCCGGAGAGGCACTGCAGGAGCGTCGTCTTGCCGCTGCCGCGCGGCCCTGTGACGGCGAGGATCTCGCCCTCGCGGACACCGAGCGAGACGCCGGTGAGCGCGGGCGAACCGTTGTGGGAGAAGTGCAGGGCGCGTGCCCAGAGCACGTCGTTGTCCGGTGGGGCCACCATGGCGAACACCTCGTTCAGAGACTGCAGATCAGAATTGCCGTAAGACGAGCCGTCCCCCTTACGGGGGAACGAAGGCAGGGCCGATCGGTCACTGGGCACGCTAGGTATTCGCCGGCGCGGGTCGGGAAATGACGCGGCCCGGCCGCCCCCATCTCACTCGGATGGGCGCAGCCGGGCCACGGGAGCCGTCAGGCTCAGATCTTGCTCCAGGCCTCCGTGAGGACCTGGCGGATGATGCCCTCGATCTCGTCGAAGGTGGACTGGTCCGAGATCAGCGGCGGGGACAGCTGGATGACCGGGTCACCACGGTCGTCGGCGCGGCAGTACAGGCCGTACTCGTAGAGCTTCTTGGACACGAAGCCGTAGAGCACGCGCTCCGACTCCTCGTCCGTGAAGGACTCCTTGGTGTCCTTGTCCTTGACGAGCTCGATGCCGTAGAAGAAGCCGTTGCCGCGGACGTCGCCGACGATCGGCAGGTCGTGCAGCTTCTGCAGCGTCTTGAGGAAGTTGGCCTCGTTGTCGAGCACGTGCTGGTTGAGACCCTCGCGCTCGAACAGGTCGAGGTTGGCGAGCGCCACGGCCGAGGACACCGGGTGGCCACCGAAGGTGTAGCCGTGCAGGAAGGTGTTGTCACCCTTGTAGAACGGCGCCGCGATCCGGTCGGAGACGATGGTCGCACCGATCGGGGAGTAGCCCGAGGTCATGCCCTTGGCGCAGGTGATGATGTCCGGGATGTAGCCGAACTTGTCACAGGCGAACATCGTGCCGAGGCGGCCGAAGGCGCAGATGACCTCGTCCGAGACGAGCAGTACGTCGTACTGGTCGCAGATCTCGCGCACGCGCTGGAAGTAGCCGGGCGGCGGCGGGAAGCAGCCACCGGCGTTCTGCACGGGCTCGAGGAAGACCGCGGCGACGGTCTCGGGGCCCTCGAAGAGGATCTCCTGCTCGATCTGGTCGGCGGCCCAGCGGCCGAAGGCCTCCGGGTCGTCGCCGTGGATCGGGGCGCGGTAGATGTTGGTGTTCGGGACCTTGTGCGCGCCCGGCACCAGCGGCTCGAACGGGGCCTTCAGGCCCGGCAGGCCGGTGATGGACAGCGCGCCCTGCGGGGTGCCGTGGTAGGCCACCGCGCGGGAGATCACCTTGTACTTGGTGTGGTTGCCGTTCAGCTTGTGGTACTGCTTCGCAAGCTTCCAGGCGGTCTCGACGGCCTCGCCACCACCGGTGGAGAAGAAGACCTTGTTGAGGTCACCCGGGGCGTAGTGGGCGAGGCGCTCGGCCAGCTCCACAGCCTTCGGGTGGGCGTACGACCACACGGGGAAGAAGGCCAGCTCGGACGCCTGCTTGGCGGCGACCTCGGCGAGCTCCCTGCGTCCGTGGCCGGCCTGCACGACGAACAGGCCCGCGAGCCCGTCGAGGTACTTCTTGCCCTTGTCGTCGTAGATGTAGGTGCCCTCGCCACGCACGATGGTGGGAACGGGCGCGTTCTCGTACGACGACATGCGGGTGAAGTGCATCCACAGGTGGTCGTACGCGGTTCGGCTGAGGTCCTTGCTCACGGCTATCGGGTTCCCCACATATAGGTCTGCTTCTTGAGCTTGAGGTAGACGAAGCTCTCGGTGGAGCGCACGCCGGGAAGGGCCCGGATGCGTTTGTTGATGACGTCCAGGAGCTGGTCGTCGTCCTCACACACGACCTCCGCGAGGAGGTCGAACGAGCCCGCGGTCATGACCACGTACTCGACTTCCGGCATGGCCGTCAGCGCTTCGGCGACGGGATCGAGGTCGCCCTCCGCGTTGATGCCGACCATCGCCTGCCGGCGGAAACCCACGGTGAGTGGGTCCGTGACGGCGACGATCTGCATCACGCCCTGGTCGAGCAGCTTCTGGACGCGCTGTCGCACGGCCGCTTCGGAGAGGCCTACGGCCTTGCCGATGGCGGCGTACGGCCTACGACCGTCTTCCTGGAGCTGTTCGATGATGGCGAGGGAAACGGCGTCGAGCGGCGGGGTGCCGGTGCCGTTCCTCGATCCCTTTGGGTCTGCGCTGCGACTGGCCACGTGCCCCACCATGCACGAGGAGTCGACCGTTCCGCAAGCCCAGATCGATGAAATTCGTTGTTTGAGGGCTCGATGTTCACGGATTTCGCAGATCTGGCAGGTCGGGGGGTGTTGAAAGCGTGGAGCTACGGATTAGGGTGGTATCTCAGCCAATGGATATCCGACCAGGAGGGCCGCCTCAGTGACCAGCGAGCTGCGTCGTCTGCGCAATTACATCGACGGTGAGTTCCGGGACGCCGCCGACGGACGGACCACCGAGGTGGTCAACCCGGCCAACGGTGAGGCGTACGCGACCGCCCCCCTGTCCGGCGACGCCGACGTGGACGCCGCCATGGCCGCCGCCGCGGCCGCGTTCCCGGCCTGGCGCGACCTCACCCCCAGTGAGCGCCAGAAGGCCCTCCTCAAGATCGCGGACGCGTTCGAGGAGCGGGCCGAGGAGCTCATCGCCGCCGAGGTCGAGAACACCGGCAAGCCGACCGGCCTGACCCGGTCCGAGGAAATCCCGCCCATGGTCGACCAGATCCGCTTCTTCGCGGGTGCGGCGCGCATGCTCGAGGGCCGCTCGGCCGGCGAGTACATGGAGGGCCTGACCTCGATCATCCGCCGCGAGCCCATCGGCGTCTGCGCCCAGGTCGCGCCGTGGAACTACCCGATGATGATGGCCGTTTGGAAGTTCGCCCCGGCGCTCGCCGCGGGCAACACGGTCGTCCTGAAGCCGTCGGACACCACTCCGGCCTCCACGGTCCTGATCGCCGAGATCATCGGCTCCATCGTCCCCAAGGGTGTCTTCAACGTCATCTGCGGTGACCGCGAGACCGGCCGCGCGATGGTCGAGCACAAGACCCCGGCGATGGCCTCCATCACCGGCTCCGTACGCGCCGGCATCTCGGTCGCCGAGTCCGCAGCCAAGGACGTCAAGCGCGTCCACCTGGAGCTCGGCGGCAAGGCCCCGGTCGTCGTCTTCGAGGACACCGACATCGCCAAGGCCGTCGAGGACATCTCGACGGCGGGCTTCTTCAACGCGGGCCAGGACTGCACGGCCGCCACCCGCGTCCTCGTCCACGAGTCCATCCACGACGAGTTCGTCCAGGCCCTCGCCAAGGCGGCGGCCGACACGAAGACCGGCCAGCCGGACGACGAGGACGTCCTCTACGGGCCCCTCAACAACCCGAACCAGCTCGCCCAGGTCACCGGCTTCATCGAGCGCCTGCCCGCGCACGCCAAGGTCGAGGCCGGTGGCCACCGCGTCGGCGACAAGGGCTACTTCTACGCCCCGACCGTCGTCTCGGGCGTCAAGCAGGACGACGAGATCATCCAGAACGAGGTCTTCGGCCCGGTCATCACCGTCCAGTCCTTCGCGGACGAGGCGCAGGCCGTCGAGTGGGCGAACGGCGTGGAGTACGCGCTGGCCTCCTCGGTCTGGACGAAGGACCACGCGCGCGCGATGCGCATGTCCAAGATCCTCGACTTCGGCTGTGTGTGGATCAACACCCACATCCCGCTGGTCGCCGAGATGCCGCACGGCGGCTTCAAGAAGTCCGGCTACGGCAAGGACCTGTCGGCGTACGGCTTCGACGACTACACGCGCATCAAGCACGTCATGACGTCGATCGAGGGCTGATCAGCGGCACGATCCGCTTCACCCGCCCCCGCGTGGCTCCGGCCGCGCGGGGGCGCTCGCGTGTCCGGGGCGGGTGGGTGCGCGGCGGGGTGCCGGGTGATCGACAGTGTGTCGGCTCTCACCCCGTCGGCTTGACGCAGCGTCCATTGTCCGGCCTCGCTGGTCGCGGGCATCCTGCACAGGTGCGAGCGACCCCGATGAACCCCAAGCCGTCCCTGTCCCGCCGTTCCCTGATGCGCGCCCTGGGCGGAGGTGCCACGGCCGCGGCGGTCGGCGCGCTCGCCTCGGGATGCGGTGTGCCCGCCGCCTACGTCGCGCCGGGGGACCGCGCCGCGACCGACCGCTCCGGCAGCGACAAGCGGCTCGTCTTCGCCAACTGGCCGCTCTACGTCGACGTCGACGACGACGATCCGTCGAAGCGGCCCACGCTCGACACCTTCCGGAAGCAGACCGGGATCGACGTCAAGTACATCGAAGAGATCAACGACAACGACGAGTTCTTCGGCAAGATCAGCCCGTCTCTGATGAACCATCAGAAGACCGGCCGGGACCTCATCGTCATCAGCGACTGGATGTGCGCCAAGTTCGTGACGCTCGGCTGGGTCCAGGAGATGGACCGTGCCCGGCAGCCGCACGTCGCCAAGTACCTCGACCCGCTGCTGCGTTCACCGCACTTCGACCCCGGCCGCAAGTACACCGTGCCGTGGCAGTCGGGCATCACCGGCATCGCGTACAACAAGCGCCGGGTCGGGCGCGAGATCAAGCACGTGTCCGACCTGTGGGCGGCCGACCTCAAGGGCAAGGTCACGCTGCTGTCCGGGCTCGACGAGTCGTTCGCGCTGCTCATGCAGGGCAACGGCGTCGACATCACCCGGTGGACCCCGGACGACTTCCACCGCGTGTGCGACCAGGTCGAGAAGCTCGTCAAGAACCACCACATCCGCCGCTTCACCGGCAACGACTACATCAAGGACCTCTCCAGCGGCGACGTCCTCGCCTGCCAGGCCTACAGCGGTGACGTCATCCAGCTCCAGGCCGACGACCCGGACATCGAGTTCGTCGTGCCCGAGGAGGGTGGCGAGCTGTGGGCCGAGTCGCTGATGATCCCCAACCTCGCCGATCACAAGCGCAACGCCGAGACCCTCATCGACTACTACTACCGGCCGGAGGTCGCCGCGAAGCTGGCCACCTGGGTCAACTACGTGAGTCCCGTGCCGGCCGCCCGCGAGATCCTCGCCGACGCGAAGGACAAGGACACCGCGGCACTCGCCGAGGACCCGCTGATCTTCCCCGACGACACGATGCGCCGGCGGCTCGCGATCGCGCGCGACATCACGTCCAAGGAGCGCCCGGAACTCGCCAAGCGGTGGAACGCGATCGCGGGGTTGTGAGATCGCGGGGTGGCGTGAGGGCGCGCCCCCGTTCCGGCCCGGTCAGTTCCACAGGGGAGTGGTCGTGACCTGCTGGAACGCGTCCGGGTGGCCGTTCGGGTAGGTGAGCGTGATGCGGGAGTAGTGCTGCGTGTCGTGGTGCTTGGTCCAGGACTGCGGGTGGTCGAGGCGGACCGTGACGCGGTACGAGCGGAACTTGCCCGCGGCGCAGTACGGCTTGCAGTCGTTGACCCAGCTCGTGCCCGTGGCCACCGCCTTGCTCGGGCCCCACTGCGACCAGTGAAGCGAGGTGAGGCGGCTGTTGCCGTCCCCGCACGCGAGCAGGAAGTCCGTGGGTCGCACCTGCGGCTGCCAGGTGCAGCTGACGATCACGGGGACGCCGGTCCCGTGCTGCGGCTTCGGCGCCGCGGCGGAGGCGGAGGCCGGAGCCATGGCTGCTGCGAGGGACGCGACTGCACAGAGTGCGAGCGATGCCTTCAGTGTGTTGCTCCGCAAAGTATGCTCCCGGCCGATCGGGGGGCCCTGGGCCCCGTGGTGCTCGTTCCGACGCTAAGGCCGCCGAGTGAGATGCGCCACTCGAACGGGCTAAGGTCGCGCGGACGGGTGCAGGCGGGCAGGTCAGCGCTTGATCGCCGCCATGCTGACGCCCCCTGCGACAGGCTGCGGGGAGCCGGGCGATCAGTCGCCGCGCAGCCCGTACAGGACGTCGATGCGGTTCGTCGTGATCGAGTCGACGCCGAGGTCGAGGAGACGTCGCATCGCCGACTTCGTGTCCGGGGTCCACGCGGACACCAGCAGGCCCTGGCGGTGCACATGGGCCGTCAGCTCCCGACTGACCAGCGGGAACCGGTAGTTGAGCCAGGTCGGCCTGATCGCTTCGAGCACGCCGGGCCGCGGCGGGGCCAGCGTCGTCCAGGTCAGCGCGATCTCGGCGGCCGGGTCCGCGCGCCGCACCGTCAGCATCGTCTCCGCGCCCGCACAGTAATAGGCACGCTCGTCGGCGCCGCAGTCACGGATGACGCCGACGACCGTACGGACCGTGCGCACGTCCGCGCCCGGCAGGTCCACCATCACCCGCCGCTCGGCCAGTACCTCAAGGGCCTGTTCGAGGGTGGGCACGCCGCCCGCGGTGACGCCGCGCACCTCGTCGTACGAGAGCGCGGAGAGCGGGCGGTCGTGGTCCCACAGCCGCTTGAGCGTGGAGTCGTGCAGCAGTACGGGCACGCCGTCGCGGGTCAGACGGACGTCGACCTCGACCGCGTCCGCCCCCCGCTCCAGCGCGGAGCGCAGGGAGGCGAGGGTGTTCTCGCGGACGCGGTAGGGGTCGCCCCGGTGGGCCACGGCAGTCACGGTACGCATGGCCCCATTGTGGTCAGCCGGTCATGCCCGGGCGAGCCACGTGTCCGTGTAGGTGTCGATCTCCGCGGTGATACGGGCCTTGCCCGGCTCGTCGAGGAACGACGCGTCCACCGCGTTCCTGGCGAGCGCGGCCACGCCCCGCTCGTCGAGGTCGAGGAGACGGGCGGCGACGGCGTACTCGTTGTTGAGGTCCGTGCCGAACATGGGCGGGTCGTCGGAGTTGACGGTGACGACGACCCCGGCGTCGACGAACTGCTTGATGGGGTGCTCCTCGAGGGTCTTCACGGCGCGCGTCGCGATGTTCGACGTCGGGCAGACCTCGAGCGGGATGTGGTGCTCGGCGAGATGCGCGAGGAGCTTCGGGTCCTGGACGGACGTCGTGCCGTGGCCGATGCGTTCGGCGCCGAGGTGCACCAGCGCGTCCCAGACCGTCCCGGGGCCCGTCGTCTCGCCGGCGTGTGGCACGGAGTGCAGGCCCGCGGCGATCGCGCGGTCGAAGTACGGCTTGAACTGGGGCCGCGGCACGCCGATCTCGGGCCCGCCGAGCCCGAAGGAGACCAGGCCCTCCGGGCGGATCGTGTCGGTCGTCGCGAGCCGCACGGTCTCCTCGGCGGACTCGAGCCCCGCCTCGCCGGGGATGTCGAAGCACCAGCGCAGCACGGTGCCGAACTCGGCCTCGGCCGCCTTGCGCGCGTCCTCGATCGCCTCCATGAAGCCGTACTCGTCGATGCCGCGGCGGACGGAGGAGTACGGGGTGATGGTCAGCTCGGCGTAGCGCACGTTCTGCCGGGCCATGTCCCGCGCGACCTCGAACGTGAGGAGGCGGACGTCCTCCGGGGTGCGCACGAGGTCGACGACCGAGAGGTATACGTCGATGAAGTGCGCGAAGTCCGTGAACGTGAAGTAGTCGGCCAGGGCCTCGGGGTCCGTGGGGACCTTGGAGTCCGGGTGGCGGGCCGCGAGCGTGGAGACGATCCGGGGGGACGCCGAGCCGACGTGGTGCACATGCAGCTCTGCCTTTGGCAGTCCGGCGATAAAGGCATGCAGATCGGTCACGGATTCCTCCCCAGGAACTTGGTTGATCGGCTGATCGGTGGGTCGCAGTCATCGTAGGCGTGCCCCGGCCGCGCCTCGGCGGCGGCCGTAGCATGGCGGGACGTCTGGGTGGGAGAAGAAGGGGGACGAGCGAGCTATGTCCGAGGACACAGAGGGCAGAGAGAGCGCTGACGGCTCGGAGGGCGCCGAGGACGGCTACGGTCCGGCGGCTTCGCCGGAGTGGGGGTCGGGGTCGGGGTCCGGGTCTGGTGGGGATCAGCCCGGGGGCAGAGTGTCCCTGGGGAAGCGGGAACCGGACCCGTGGGCTGCTCCGGCGGAGACGGGCCCGCGGGACGCCGTGGCAGGGGATGTGGCACAGGAGGAGGCGGGGCGGCCGGCTGGTCCGGCGCCCGTGAACCCCTTCACGCCGCCGTCCCACGCCGAGACGCAGGTGGACCCCTTCGCGGCGCCCTCCTCCCCGTCCTCGCCCACCCCGCCCGCCGAGCCGTACAACCCGTTCGCCCCGCCCTCCCCGGGCGCCGCGCCGGCCCCCGGCCGCTGGTCACAGCAACCGCACCCCCCGCACTCACACGCCCAGCCGCCGGGTGCCCCCTACGCGATGCCCCCCGGCTACCCGGCGCCGCAGGCCGGGGCCCCCTGGGCGCCGGGGGCCAACCCCTTCGCGCCGCCCGGGGAACCCGTGCCCCCGCCGCCCGTCTCGCCCGACGGGCCCGGGCAGATGCACTACGGCTACCCGGCCGCCCCGTACGGCTACGGCCGCCACGCGGCGACCGGCCCGGCCCCGATGCCCTACGGCGGTCCCGGCTACGGCTGGCCCGGGATGCAGCCGAGTCCCTCGAACGGCATGGGCGTCGCCGCCCTGACGCTCGGGATCATCTCGGCCGTCGTCTTCATCCTGTGGCCGATCTCGATCATCGTCGGCATCCTCGCCATCATCTTCGGCGCGATCGGCCGCGCGAAGGCGGGCCGGGGCGAGGCCACCAACCGTGGCCAGGCCCTGGCCGGACTGATCTGCGGCATCTGCGGACTGGTGCTCGCGCTGGTCATGATGTTCTTCGTCATCGCCGACAGCGGCTCGTCGAGCGGCAGCGACAGCAGCGACGACAGCGGTTACTCCGCCGCCCTGTAGAACACCGTCCTACAGGGCGCACCGCCCTGTAGGACACCGGCGACGGGGACAGGACCGGGCCGGGCCGTCAGGCCCGGTCCGCCAGCCGCTCGCGCGCCGCCATCAGCGCGAACCCGAGCAGATTGGGCCCACGCCACCGTCTCGGGTCGCCGGCGGCCTCCGCGTCGGCCGCGAGTCCGATGCCCCACACGCGGTCGAGCGGGCTGGCCTCGACCAGGACGCGCTCGCCCGTCCCGAGCAGGAAGTCCCGCAGATCCGCGTGCGCCGCGAACTTGTGCACGCTGCCCTCGACGACGATCCCGAACCGCTCGCGCGCCCAGGTGTCCTCGTCGAAGCCGCGCACGAGGCGCCCCGCCTTCTTGGCCTGCGAGGGATGTGCCGCCCCGACGGCTCTGCGCTCGGCCTCCGCGTCCCCGAACAGCCGGGCCTTCGCGGCCATCATCCAGTGCTCGGCCGTCGCGTACTCGACCCCGTCCACGGTGAACGGCGCGACCCACCACTGGCTGAGGCAGCTCGCCCCGACCGTGCCGTCCGCCCGCGGTGTGTGCCCCCAGAAGTGCAGGTACTTGACCCGCACACCCGCTTCCACCGCTCTGACCAGCGAGTCCCGGTCGTGGATGGACGCGTTCCCCTCGAGCTTGTCGATCTTCCCCATGCACGCGAGTCTGGCACGCACCACGGACACTCCGTCCTGGGTTTTTCAGGGGGACTCGACACCTGGTCGACAGATTCCGTCGCGTAACCAAAAGGCAACAACGGAATCACTTGTTGCAGTACATCGCCTCTGTCAGGATCGGCACTCAAATCGAGCTGGAGCTACGCCGGCCCCGCGGGACGGGGCTCCGGCGGAGGAGAGCGATAATGCACAACCCTGGCAACAGCACCCGCTTCCAGGCCCAGGACCGGTTCGCCGAAGGCGCCCAGTACATCGCGGGCCGTCTCACCAAGGGCACCTCCGGTCGCACCCACGCAGTCGTCGACCCGGCCACGGGCCAGGACGTCTACACGTACGAGCTGGCCGGCACCGAGGACGTCGACGCCGCCGTGGCCGCGGCCCGCGAGGCCTTCCCCGGCTGGGCCGGCGCCACGCCGGGCGAGCGTTCCGACGCGATGCACCGCTTCGCGGGAGTCCTGGCCGAGCGCGCCGAGGACCTCGCGCAGGCCGAGTCCCTGCAGTGCGGCAAACCCCTCAAGCTGAGCCGCGAGTTCGACGTCCCCGGGACCGTCGACAACACCGCGTTCTTCGCGGGCGCCGCCCGGCACCTCCAGGGGCAGTCCGCCGGCGAGTACAGCGGCGACCACACCTCGTACGTGCGGCGCGAGCCCATCGGTGTCGTCGGGTCCATCGCTCCCTGGAACTACCCGCTCCAGATGGCCGCCTGGAAAGTCCTCCCGGCGATCGCGGCCGGGAACACCATCGTGCTCAAGCCCGCCGAGCTGACCCCGCTCACCTCCCTCCTGTTCGCGCAGGCCGCGACCGAGGCGGGCATCCCCGACGGTGTCGTCAACATCGTCACGGGCGCGGGCCGGGACGCCGGCGAGCACCTCGTCGGACACCCCGACGTCGCCATGACCTCCTTCACCGGGTCCACGGGCGTCGGCAAGCGCGTCGCCGAGATCGCCACCTCCACCGTGAAGCGGCTGCATCTGGAGCTCGGCGGCAAGGCGCCGTTCGTCGTGTTCGACGACGCCGACCTGGAGGCCGCCGTGCACGGCGCGGTCGCCGGTGCCCTCATCAACACGGGCCAGGACTGCACCGCCGCCACGCGCGCGTACGTGCAGCGCCCCCTCTACGACGCCTTCGTGCAGGGCGTCGCGGACCTCATGGAGGGCATCCGGGTCGGCGACCCGTTCGCCCCGGACACCGACCTCGGCCCGCTGATCTCGCACGCCCAGCGCGACCGCGTCGCCGGGTTCGTCGACCGGGCCCGCTCCTACGCGCGCGTGGTCGCCGGTGGTGTCATCCCCCAGGGCGACCTCGAGCAGGGCGCGTACTACCGGCCGACCCTCGTCGCGGGCGCCGCCCAGGACAGTGAGATCGTCCAGGCCGAGATCTTCGGCCCGGTGCTCGTCGTGCTGCCCTTCGACAGCGACGACGAGGGCATCCGCCTCGCCAACGACACCCCCTACGGCCTGGCCGCCTCGGCCTGGACCAGGGACGTGTTCCGGGCGGGCCGCGCCACCCGCGACATCAAGGCGGGCTGCGTCTGGGTCAACGACCACATCCCGATCCTCAGCGAGATGCCGCACGGCGGCTACAAGGCGTCCGGCTTCGGCAAGGACATGTCTGCCTACTCCTTCGAGGAGTACACGCAGATCAAGCACGTCATGTTCGACAACACCGCGGTCGCCCGGAAGGACTGGCACCGCACGATCTTCGGGGACCGATAGTCATCGGGCCGCCCTTCGGGGCGGCCGCACACCCTCCCGCAAGGGACCCTCCCGAAAGGGCATCCAAGCGCATGGAGCAGTACGAGCCCGACAGCCTGTCCCCGGTACAACTCGCCGCCATGCGGCGCAGTTACCGCAACGGCAGGGCGGCCATGACCCGCCGTTCCCTGCTGCGCGCCTCCGCGGGCGGCGCGCTCGCCGTCGGCGGGATCGGGTCGCTGAGCGCCTGCGGCATCCCCGCGGCGAGCACGAGCAAGGGCGGCGTCTCGTCCGAGGACCACTCGGCCAAGGAGAAGGTGGTCAACTTCTCCAACTGGACCGAGTACATCGACCTCAGCGACGACGAGAAGCACCGGCCCACCCTGGACGCGTTCACCAAGCGCACCGGGATCAAGGTCAATTACACCGAGGACATCAACGACAACGTCGAGTTCTTCGGCAAGATCAAGCCGCAGCTCGCGGCGGGCCAGGACACCGGCCGCGACATCATGGTCCTCACCGACTGGCTGGCCGCCCGGCTGATCCGCTTCGGCTGGGTCCAGAAGCTCGACCCGGCCAACCTGCCCCACGCGTACGCGAATCTGTCCCCGCAGTTCCGCAGCCCCGACTGGGACCCGGGCCGTGCCTACTCGTACCCGTGGCAGGGCATCGCCGTCGTCATCGCGTACAACACCAAGGCCACGAAGGGCAAGGAGGTCACCTCCGTCTCGCAGCTGCTCGACGACCCCAAGCTCAAGGGCAGGGTCGGGCTGCTGTCCGAGATGCGCGACACCGTCGGGATGATGATGCTCGACATGGGCAAGGACCCGGCCACCTTCACGGCCGACGACTTCGACGCGGCGATAGCCCGGATGCAGAAGGCCGTCGACAGCAAGCAGGTCCGCCGCTTCACCGGCAACGACTACATCTCCGACCTGAGCAAGGGCGACCTCGCGGCCTGTCTCGCCTGGTCGGGCGACGTCGTGCAGCTCCAGACGGACAACCCGGACGTCAAGTTCCACATCCCCGACACCGGTTACATGGCCGGCACGGACAACATGCTGATCCCCAACAGGGCCCGCCACAAGACGAACGCAGAGAAGCTCATGGACTACTACTACGAGCTTCCGGTCGCCGCCGAACTGGCCGCCTGGATCAACTACGTCACTCCCGTCGACGGCGTGAAGCCCGAACTCGCCAAGATCGACAAGAAGATCGCGAACGACCCGCTGATCGTGCCCGACAAAGCCATGAGTGCCAAGGCGCACGCATTCCGCTCGCTGACTTCCAAGGAAGACAAGGCGTTCGAGGAGAAGTTCGCCCAGCTCACGGGCGCGTGAGAACCGCAGCACCGAGCCCCCTGACCCCACGACTCCCTGGACTGCACCATGACGACAGAAAACGGCGGCGACGTCCGCCTTGCCGGGATCAGCAAGACCTATGGCTCTTTCACCGCCGTCAAGCCGCTGGACCTGACCGTGCCGCAAGGCTCGTTCTTCGCCCTCCTCGGCGCCTCGGGCTGCGGCAAGACCACGACCCTGCGGATGATCGCGGGGCTCGAGGAGCCCAGCTCCGGCACGGTCATGCTCGGCGACCAGGACGTCACCGCGCTGCCTCCTTACAAGCGCCCGGTGAACACCGTCTTCCAGTCGTACGCGCTCTTCCCGCACCTCGACATCTTCGAGAACGTCGCCTTCGGCCTGCGCCGACGCGGCATCAAGTCCGTGAAGAAGCAGGTCGGGGAGATGCTCGACCTGGTCCAGCTCGGCGAGCAGGCCCGCAAGAAGCCGCACCAGCTCTCCGGTGGCCAGCAGCAGCGCGTCGCCGTGGCGCGCGCCCTGATCAACCACCCCAAGGTGCTGCTCCTCGACGAGCCGCTGGGCGCCCTCGACCTCAAGCTGCGCCGTCAGATGCAGCTCGAACTCAAGCGCATCCAGACCGAGGTGGGCATCACGTTCGTCCATGTCACGCACGACCAGGAGGAGGCCATGACCATGGCCGACACCGTCGCCGTGATGAACGCGGGCCGCGTCGAACAGCTGGGCGCCCCGGCCGACCTGTACGAGAACCCGGGTTCCACGTTCGTCGCCAACTTCCTCGGCACGTCGAACTTCATCGAGGCCGAGGTGGCCGGCCGCAGCGGCGAGGACCTCACCCTCAAGGCCGGCGACGGCAAGCTCGTCCTGCCCGCCGCCCGCTGTACGGCCGCCACCACCACCGGCGGGAAGGTCCTCGTCGGCGTGCGCCCCGAGAAGATCTCGCTCACCCACGCCGACGACGCGGGCTCCATACCCGACGGCCGCAACCGCATCACCGGCCGCGTCGCCGACAGCAGCTTCATCGGCGTCTCCACGCAGTACGTCATCGACAGCCCGCTCTGCGACGCCTTCGAGGTCTACTCCCAGAACATCGAGCGCGACAGCCGGCTCGCCCCCGGCGCCGAGGTCGTCCTGCACTGGAACCCCGCGCACACCTTCGGCCTCGACGCCGCCCAGGACATCGAGGCGGGCGCCGCGAAGGTCGAGGAGGACGCCGCCGCATGACGACCGTCACCGACACCCCCGCGGCGCCGGCCGCCGAGACCGCGCGCCCGCCGCGCAAGCGCGGCCGCCTCGTCCCGTACTGGCTGCTGCTGCCCGGCCTCCTGTGGCTGGTCGTCTTCTTCGCCCTGCCGATGGTCTACCAGGCGTCCACGTCGATCCAGACGGGCTCCCTGGAGGACGGCTTCAAGGTCACCTGGCACTTCGCCACCTACTGGGACGCGCTCGGCGACTACTGGCCGCAGTTCCTGCGCTCGGTGCTGTACGCGGGCGCCGCCACGATCCTGTGCCTGGCGCTCGGCTACCCGCTGGCCTACCTCATCGCCTTTCGCGCGGGACGCTGGCGCAACGTCGTCCTCATCCTCGTCATCGCGCCGTTCTTCACCAGCTTCCTGATCCGCACGCTGGCCTGGAAGACGATCCTTTCCGACAGCGGCCCGGTCGTCAGCACGCTGAACACCCTGCACATCCTGGACGTCACGAGCTGGATCGGCATGACGGACGGCAACCGCGTCCTCGCGACCCCGCTCGCCGTGATCTGCGGACTCACGTACAACTTCCTGCCGTTCATGATCCTGCCGCTCTACACCTCGCTGGAGCGCATCGACGGCCGGCTGCACGAGGCCGCGGGCGACCTGTACGCCACGCCCGCCACCACCTTCCGCAAGGTGACGTTCCCGCTCTCCATGCCGGGCGTCGTCTCCGGCACGCTGCTCACCTTCATCCCCGCCGCCGGTGACTACGTCAACGCGGACCTGCTCGGCTCCACCGACACCCGCATGGTCGGCAACGTCATCCAGACGCAGTTCCTGCGGATCCTGGACTACCCGACGGCGGCGGCGCTCTCCTTCATCCTGATGGCCGCGATCCTGATCATGGTCACCGTCTATATCCGCCGGTCCGGAACGGAGGACTTGGTCTGATGCCCTTCGTACGCTGGCTGCGCCGCAATCTCGTCGTCATCGCGGGTCTGGTCACCCTCGGCTATCTGCTCCTGCCCAACGTCATCGTGACGGTGTTCTCCTTCAACAAGCCGAAGGGGCGCTTCAACTACGAGTGGCAGCAGTTCTCGCTCGACGCGTGGACGAACCCCTGCGGCGTCGCCGACATGTGCGGCTCCCTGTCGCTGAGCCTCCAGATCGCCCTGTGGGCGACCATCGGCGCCACCGTCCTCGGCACGATGATCGCCTTCGCCCTGGTCCGCTACCGCTTCCGCGCCCGCGGCGCCGTGAACTCGCTGATCTTCCTGCCGATGGCGATGCCCGAGGTCGTCATGGCCGCCTCGCTGCTCACGCTCTTCCTCAACATGGGCGCGCAGCTCGGCTTCTGGACGATCCTCATCGCCCACATCATGTTCTGCCTCAGCTTCGTCGTGACGGCCGTCAAGGCGCGCGTCATGTCGATGGACCCGCGCCTCGAACAGGCCGCCCAGGACCTCTACGCCGGTCCCGTCCAGACCTTCGTACGGGTCACCCTGCCGATCGCCGCGCCGGGCATCGCCGCGGGCGCGCTGCTCGCCTTCGCGCTCTCCTTCGACGACTTCATCATCACCAACTTCAACGCGGGCTCGACCGTGACCTTCCCCATGTTCGTCTGGGGATCGGCGCAGCGCGGTACGCCCGTTCAGATCAATGTCATCGGTACGGCGATGTTCATCGTCGCCGTGCTGCTCGTCCTTGCCGCGATGCTGGTCGGCAAGCGTAAGAACAAGGCAGTTTGAGGGAGTTGAAATCATGGCCGCACGTGCCATGAACCGTGGTACCGACTGGATCAAGTCACTGGCGGACGCCAAGCCGCTGTCCTACTGGCTGGACGACCCCGGCAGGCCCGGGGCCCGGCCGGCGCTCACCGGTGACGAACGCTGCGACCTGCTGGTCGTCGGCGGCGGCTACAGCGGACTGTGGACCGCGCTCCTCGCCAAGGAGCGCGACCCCGGGCGCGATGTGGTCCTGCTCGAAGGGCAGGAGGTGGGCTGGGCGGCGTCCGGCCGCAACGGTGGCTTCTGTGCCGCCTCCCTCACGCACGGCGTCGCGAACGGCCTGGCCCGCTGGCCGGGCGAGATCGGGAAGCTGGAGGAGCTCGGCAACCGCAACCTCGACGCGATCGAGGACGCGGTCGCCCGCTACTCCATCGACTGCGACTTCGAGCGCACCGGCGAACTGGACGTGGCCACCGAGCCGCACCAGGTCACCGAACTCCGGGAGTTCCACCAGGAACTGACCGAGGCCGGGCTCGCCGGCGGCACCGAGTTGCTCGACGCCGACGCGACCCGCGAACAGGTCGACTCGCCGACCTTCCTCGGCGCCCTGTACGACCGGCGCGGCGTCGCGATGCTGCACCCCGCCAAGCTCGCCTGGGGCCTCAAGCAGGCCTGCCTCGACCTCGGCGTGCGCTTCTACGAGCACACCCCGGCGCTCGAGCTCTCCTCGTCCGGCGCCGGGACCGCGGTCCGCACCCCCTACGGGCGCGTCTTCTCCCAGCACGTCGCGCTCGGCACGAACGTCTTCCCGTCCCTGGTCAAGCGCGTGCGCTCGTACACCGTCCCGGTCTACGACTACGCGCTGATGACCGAGCCCCTGACCGACGACCAGCTGGCCTCCATCGGCTGGAAGAACCGCCAGGGCCTCGGCGACTCGGCCAACCAGTTCCACTACTTCCGGCTGTCCGCGGACAACCGGATCCTGTGGGGCGGCTACGACGCGATCTATCCGTACGGCGGCCGGGTGCGCGCCGAGTACGACCACAGGCCCGAGACGTACGCGAAGCTCGCCGGCCAGTTCTTCACCTGCTTCCCGCAGCTGGAGGGGGTCCGCTTCAGCCACGCGTGGGGCGGCGCGATCGACACGTGCTCCCGCTTCTCGGCGTTCTTCGGCACGGCCCACAAGGGCCGCGTCGCGTACGCCGCCGGGTACACCGGCCTCGGCGTGGGCGCTACCCGCTTCGGCGCGGACGTGATGCTCGACCTGCTCTCCGGCGAGCGCACGGAGCGTACGGAACTGGAGATGGTCCGCACGAAGCCGCTGCCCTTCCCGCCCGAGCCGTTCGCCTACACCGGGATCGCGCTCACCAAGTGGTCCCTGGCGCGCGCCGACGACAACGGCGGCCGGCGCAACCTGTGGCTGAAGGCGATGGACAAGGCGGGCCTCGGCTTCGACAGCTGATCCGAATCCGCGACAACTCGTGGGCAGAACCCGCGTAATGCTCGCGCCCCGGCCTCCTCTCCCTGGTGACACGCACAGCTTTCGGCAGCTGCGTACCAGGAAGAGGAGGTCCCGCCATGACTGGCTCGGGGGCGAAGTCGGCGGTCGAGTGGCTGGCGTCCGTGGCGCCTGATCCGGACGCCTGCCGCTGGGAATGGGAGCGCAACCCCCTCGGGGTCGCGCTCCTTCCCGCGGGCAGGCTCTGGGACGTACTGATCCTCCCCGGCGAGCTGGGGTATCCGACGCTCGACGTCCTCACCCGCGTCATCGACCGGCCGGGCCCCGTGCTCGCCGACTTCGGTGACGCCCGCATGGGCTTCTTCGTGCCCTCCGGCACGGCCACCCGCTGGCTCGGGACGGGGGTGCGGGGCGCCGGCCTCGGCACCTGGATCGTCGTGCCGCATCCCCATCCGGGCCGCGCGGCCGGCGGGGTCCGCTGGCTGATCCCGCCCGACGGCTCGGGCACCCTCACCGACCCGACCGTCCTGGAACTGGCGATGCACGAGGCGGCGGCGCAGCTCGCGCGGGACAACCCGCACGAGTAGCCGATGGGCCGGCCGGGTCAGCCGCGTGGCGCCCGGCCCGCCCACACGGCGCACATCACGTACAGCAGGACCACCGAGAGGCACCAGCCGCCGACGACGTCCAGCGGCCAGTGGTAGCCGCGCCGCACCAGACCGAAACCCACGGCCGCGTTCAGGACGGTGTAGCCGATGACGAGTTCGCGGCGCACGTAGGCGCCGCGCACGTACGGCAGCAGGAGGAGCAGGCAGGCGCCGTACGCGACCGCCGCCGTCGTCGCGTGTCCCGACGGGTAGAAGCCGGTGCCGGGGCCCATCACGGCCGGGCCCGTCCGGGCGACGGTCTCCTTGACCGGGACGACCAGGAGCGGGACGGCGGCCATCGTGAGCGCGGCGGTGGCGGGGCGCGTCCACCAGCGGGGCACGCCGTCGCGGCGGGCGCGCCAGGCGGCGTAGCCGAGGACGGCGGCGAGGACCGGGAGCGCGACGGTGATGTTGCCGAGGTCGGCGAGGAGCTCGGCGGCCCGCTTCGGCAGGCGGCTGGACCCGATCGCGTCCCCGAGGCGTTCGTCCGCGCGGCGCAGCGCACCGTCGGCGACGATCTGCCAGGTGAGGAAGAGGAAGAGCAGGGCGCTCAGAACGGCGGCCCAGCGGAAAACGGTCGGCCGCCCCGGAACAGGGGGGGTAGTTCCGAGGCGGCCGATCTGACCGGGCTGCCGCACGCCCCGGGGGGTTTGGGGCGGGCGGCCATCCGATCGGTGAGGAGTTCCGGAGCCGGAAGCTCCGGGTGTGTGCGCGAGGGCACGACCAGGGCGGGGCTGGGGAGGCTCCGTCCCGGTTTCGCCCACAGTCCCCTGTGGGCGGGGTGTTTCTCTCATCTGCAGAAACCGTACGGCAGGGCGTGGGTGTCCGACAGCCGGAACGGCAACCCGTCATCGGCCCCGCACACGTTCTTCACACGCCCTGACCGTTGTCTGAAGTCGCCGGAGCGGCTCAGACGCCCGCGAACGCGGTCTCGATGATGTCCAGGCCCTCGTTGAGGAGGTCGTCACCGATGACGAGCGGGGGAAGGAAGCGCAGCACGTTGCCGTAGGTGCCGCAGGTGAGGACCAGCAGACCCTCGGCGTGGCAGGCCTTGGCGAGCGCGGCGGCGGCCGCCGGGTGCGGCTCCTTGGTGTCCTTGTCCTTGACGAGCTCGATGGCGATCATCGCGCCACGGCCCCGGATGTCGCCGATGATGTCGAACTTCTCGGCCATGGTGGCGAGGCGGGCCTTCATGATGGCCTCGATGTTCTTCGCCTTGGCGTTGAGGTCGAGCTCCTTCATGGTCTCGATGGCGCCGAGCGCACCGGCGCAGGCCACCGGGTTGCCGCCGTAGGTGCCGCCGAGGCCGCCCGCGTGCGCGGCGTCCATGATCTCGGCGCGGCCCGTCACGGCGGCGAGCGGCAGACCGCCCGCGATGCCCTTGGCGGTCGTGATCAGGTCGGGGACGATGCCCTCGTCCTCGCACGCGAACCACTGGCCGGTCCGGCAGAAGCCGGACTGGATCTCGTCCGCGACGAAGACGATGCCGTTGTCCGCGGCGAACTGGCGGATCGCGGGCAGGAAGCCCTTCGCCGGCTCGATGAAGCCGCCCTCGCCGAGGACCGGCTCGATGATGATCGCGGCGACGTTGTCGGCGCCGATCTGCTTGGTGATCTGGTCGATCGCCTGGGCGGAGGCCTCGGCGCCCGCGTTCTCCGCGCCGGTCAGCCAGCGGTAGCCGTAGGCCACCGGCACGCGGTAGACCTCGGGCGCGAACGGGCCGAAGCCGTTCTTGTACGGCATGTTCTTGCTGGTCAGCGCCATCGTCAGGTTCGTACGGCCGTGGTAGCCGTGGTCGAAGACGACGACGGCCTGGCGCTTGGTGTACGCACGGGCGATCTTGACGGCGTTCTCGACGGCCTCGGCGCCCGAGTTGAACAGCGCGGACTTCTTGGCGTGGTCACCCGGCGTGAGCTCGGCCAGCGCCTCGGCGACGGCCACGTAGCCCTCGTACGGCGTGACCATGAAACAGGTGTGGGTGAAGTCCTGCAGCTGGGCGGAGGCGCGGCGCACGACGGCCTCGGCGGAGGCGCCGACCGAGGTCACGGCGATGCCGGAACCGAAGTCGATCAGGCGGTTGCCGTCGACGTCCTCGATGATTCCGCCGCCGGCGCGGGCGGTGAAGACCGGCAGCGTGGAGCCCACGCCGGCCGCGACCACGGCGGTACGTCGGGCCTGCAGCTCCTGCGACTTCGGACCGGGGATGGCGGTGACGACGCGGCGCTCCTGCGGGACTGCGCTCATGCGGGGCTCCTGGGGGTGTTTCGGGTGCTTTCTTCGCAGGTTAGGGGCGAGGGGCGGGGTGGGGCATGCTCCATCCGGGCGCGGTTCGCGGATTGCGTTGTCCGTCGTGGACATAGGGCCGCGCCGCCGGGATCGCCCCAGGTCCGGGCGCGTAACCGGTGAACTCCCCATGCGGGGGCACTAGATTGACCCGCGGACACACAGACCGGCAGGTCAGGGGGCAAGGGCAATGGACACCGACGGCACGCAGGGCGCTGGCGGCACGCACGACGCTCGTGGCACACACGCCACACCGGTGCCGCGCCCCGCGGGGCCGCCGACGCCGCCGGCGGTGTCGGCCATTGGGGGAACCGGCGGGGGAACGGGCATCGGTTCGTCCGCGCGCCCCAGCGCCCCGCCGCCCCGCCCCACGCACGCTCCCGGCGCCGCCGGAGCGTCCGACGGAGCCGTCGGGGCCGCCTTCCTCGGGTGGCTGAGAGCCCCGCGGCCCGCCGCCGAACCGGGCATCTGGCGGTTCGCGCACCGGCCGAGGCCCGCGCAGGAGCCCGAGGTGATCCCGGCCCGGCAGCTCCTCGGCGGAGCGGTGATCGCGTTCCTCGTGGGGTGGCTCGTCTGGTCGCTGCTGTGGAACGGCTACCTCGGCGGCTGGTGGCTGCTCCCGCTGTACGCGATGGTCCCCGACTCCTGGGCCCAGCCGCACTCCGTCGGCTCGGTCGTCGTGGTCTACCTGTACTACGCCGTGTTCGCCGTCGGCATCATGATCGCCGTCGGCCGGCTCGGCCGCTGGGGTGAGGTCTGGCGCCGCTACGGCCTGCCGGCCTGGCGCAAGGCCGTCCCCGTCGCCCAGGAGCGGCCGCCCACGCCCGAGGAGGACCCGGCACGCTGGCCCCAGCTCCGGGCCGCGGGCGCCGCCGACGCCGCCGACCGGCTCGCCGCCGACGCCCGCGCCGGGCTGATGCGCGACGTGGACCAGGCCCGGATCGCCCGCGCCTGGCAGGGCGTCCGCCGCGGCAGCCACCCCCTCGCCTCGTTCAGCGCGGCCGTCGTCAAGGACGGCGCCGCCGCCTGCCTGCACCCCTCCGGCGCGCGCGACCTGCCCGCCCGCGCCGCCCGCCACGACCTCGCCACCGCCCAGGTCAGGATCGGCACGACCGCCGACGACCCGCGCAACCCCTACGCCTACCGCGGCACGGGCCTCGCCTTCGGGCCCGATCTGCTCGGCACCTCGCTGCTCGCCGTCGGCCCCGCGGGCGCCGGCAAGACCGGCAGCGTCGTCTGGCCGCTCGCCGAGTCCCTGTGCCTGGGCGCCCTGGCCGGCCGCGCCGCCGTCGTGGTCGTCGGCCCCGCGGGGTCCGGCCTCGGCGCCGCCGACGGCTACGACGTCGTCATCCGCATCGGCCACCCCGAGTCCGTCCACGACCTGGACCTGTACGGCGGCACGAGCGACCCCGACGAGGCCGCGGCGGTGCTCGCCGAGGCCCTCGTCGGGGACCTCGCCGACCCGCACCCCGGCGGCGACAGTCGCCGCTCCACCACCGTCATCGCCCAGCTCATCGGTCCGTACCACGCCGTCCACGGCCGTTTCCCGTCCGTGCCCGAGCTGCGCCGGCTCCTCGACGGCGCCCCGGAGCCGCTCGCCGCGCTGCGGCAGGCGCTCACCGACGCGGGTCACGAGGCGATGATCCGCGAACTCGACGCGCGCGAGCGGCAGCTGGGGCACCCGGGGGACGTGGGCGCGGTGCTCGCCGACCGGGTGGCGCTCCTCGACCGGCCCGCGTTCGCCTCGTTCTTCGACACGACGGGCCGGGGCAGGCCGTTCTCGCTGCGCGCCCTCGACCACCCCGTACGCGTCCGCATCGACCTGCCCGAACGCGGGCACGCCGACGCGTCACGGATCCTCGCGCGCCTCGTGCTCGCCCAGTTCGTCGCCAGCGCGTCGGTGCGCGACGACCGTTCGCTCTTCGCCTGCCTGATCCTGGACGACGCGACCGGAGCCGTGACCCCGCAGGCGGTGCGCGGCATCCAGCGGCTGCGGTCCGCGAACGCGGGCGCCGTCCTGACCCTGCGCACCCTCGACGACGTGCCCCGGCCCCTGCGCGGACCGCTCCTCGGCGCCGTCGGCTGCCGCATGGCGCTGTCCGGCCTCACCCCGTGGGACGGCCAGGACTTCGCCGAGGTGTGGGGCAAGGAGTGGACCGAGACGCGGGACGTCACCGACCGGCAGATCATCGCGGAGACCCCCCTCGGCAAGACCGTCCACATGCTGCGCCGCGTCATCACCGGCAACGCGCCGACCGCACGGGCCGTCACCGTCCGTCAGGTCGAGCGCGAGCGCTGGTCCGCCTCCGAACTGGCGCACGCCGTGCCACCCGGCCACGCCGTCCTGTCCCTGACGACGGTGCGGGGCGAGCACGCGCCCCCGCTCCTGGTGGACCTGCGCGACTGAGGCGGCCCGCTGAGTCGGGGGAGGCCGCAGACGTACGTACGGTGAGGCAGAATCGACACTGGTCGTTCATACGTACCGGCCAAAAGATCCACAGGATCCGCCCCCACCCGAGCACCATCTGCCGCACACCTGAAGGCCTCATGCCGCCCACGCTCGCCTCCCTCGTCCACCACTCCGCGCTCAAGCTGACCGTGCGCGCCGGGGAGGAACGGCTGGACACCGCCGTGCGCTGGGCCCACGTCAGTGAGCTCGCCGACCCCGTGCCGTACATGGAGGGCGGCGAACTGCTCCTGTTCACCGCGCTCAAGCTGGACGCGGAGGACCCGGACGCGATGCGTCGCTACGTGAAGCGGCTCGCGGGCGCCGGGGTCGTCGGGCTCGGCTTCGCCGTCGGCGTCAACTACGACGCGGTGCCGCAGGCACTCGTGGACGCGGCGCGCGAGGAGGAGTTCCCGCTCCTCGAAGTGCCGCGCCGCACCCCCTTCATCGCCATCAGCAAGGCCGTCTCCGCCGCCATCGCCGCCGACCAGTACCGCGCCGTCACCGCGGGGTTCGCCGCCCAGCGCGAGCTGACCAAGCAGGCGCTGAGCGGCGGCCCCGAGGGGCTGCTCGGCGCGCTCGCGGGCCAGGTCGACGGCTGGGCCGCGCTGTACGACGCCTCGGGCGCCGTGGTCGCCGCCGCGCCGGAGTGGGCCGGGCGCCGGGCGGCCCGGCTCGTCGCCGACGTCGAGCGGCTGCGCGAGCGGCCCGCCCCGGCCAGCTCCGTGGTCGGCGGCAGCGAACAGCACGGCGGCGGCGACGAGGACCGCGTGGAACTGCACTCGCTCGGTACCGGACGCAGGCCCCGCGCCGCGCTCGCCGTCGGCACCGCCGCGGCCCTCGGCACCGCCGAGCGCTACGCGCTGCACTCCGCCATCGCCCTGCTCACCCTCACCACCGAGCGCTCCCGCTCGCTGCACTCCGCCGAGCAGCGCATCGGCGCCGCGGTCCTGCGGATGCTGCTCGCCGGGGAGCCCGAGCACGCCAGGACCGTCGCGGGGGACCTGTACGGAGGGCTGCTCGACGCGCCCTTCCGGATGATCGTCGCCGAGGTCGCGTCCGCGTCGGCGGGCCGTGCGCACGCCGACGGGCACGCGCGCGTGGCCCTCGACAAGCCGGAGCGGCCCGCGCCGGGCACGGGGGCCGCGGCCGTCGCCGCCTCCGGTGACCCGCTCACCGGACTCGCCGACGTCGTGGAGGCCGCCGCGGCCCGCTCCGGCGAGGCCGTCCTCGTGGTGCCCGACGGGGACCGGCTCGTCCTGCTCGCCGCCGACGGCGGCGCGTCCACGAGCGCCTGCACCCAGTACGCCGAGGCCCTGGAGACCGCCCGCCTGACCCAGCGCGAGCAGGGCGGCGCGGGCGAGGACGACGAACTCGTGGTGGGCCTGTCCGCACCGGCCGGGCCGATCGCCGCCGCGACCGCGTACAAGCAGGCGGAGCAGGCCCTGTCGGTCGCCCGGCGGCGCGGGCGCGCCCTCGTCGAGCACGAGGAGGTCGCGGCGGGCTCCGTCGTGCCGCTGCTCGCCGACGACGCCGTACGCGCCTTCGCCGACGGTCTCCTGCGAGCCCTGAAGGACCACGACGCGACCGGCCGCGGCGACCTCGTGGCGTCGCTGCGCGCCTGGCTGTCGCGGCACGGCCAGTGGGACGCGGCCGCCGCCGACCTCGGCGTGCACCGCCACACCCTGCGCTACCGGATGCGGCGCGTCGAGGAGATCCTCGGCCGCTCGCTGGACGACCCGGACGTGCGCATGGAGCTGTGGCTGGCCCTCAAGGCGACGAGCGCGGGCGGCGAATAGGCCCGCCGGGCCGACCTTCCGGACAGAACCCGCACCCGCCTCTGCCAAAGCGGCGCGCCGCACTCGTGGACTCCGACAGGTCGGACAAACACGGCTCCGGCCGGGCCCGCCTACCGTTGGTCCGGAAAGACCCCAGTACACACCCACTGCGGAAGGGCCGGGACCGACTATGACCGCCACTCACGCCTTCTGGCTCGCGGGCCGCGAGGCCACCGGTGACGCCACCTTCGACGTCACCAACTCCTACGACGGTCGGCTGGTCGGCAAGGTCAGCGTGCCCACGGACGCGCAGGTCGAGGAAGCCGTCGCCGCCGCGTACGCCGTCCGCGACGAGTTCGCCGCCACCCCCGCCCACGTACGGGCCAAGGCCCTCAACCACGTGGCCGACCGGCTGACCGAGCGCACCGAGGAGATCGCCCAGCTGATCTCCGCCGAGAACGGCAAGCCCATCAAGTGGGCGCGCGGCGAGGTCGGCCGTGCCGTCTCCGTCTTCCGCTTCTCCGCCGAGGAGGCCCGCCGCTTCAACGGCGGCGAGGCCCAGCGCCTCGACACCGACGCGGGCGGCACCGGCCGGCTCGCCCTGACCCGCCGCATTCCGCACGGCGTGGTCCTCGGCATCGCGCCGTTCAACTTCCCGCTGAACCTCAGCGCCCACAAGGTCGCCCCGGCCATCGCCGTCGGCGCCCCGATCATCCTCAAGCCGGCCCCGGCCACGCCGATCTCCTCGCTGATCCTCGGCGAGCTGCTCGCCGAGACGGACCTCCCGGCCGGCTCCTGGTCCGTCCTCACGGTCCCGAACGACCGCATGCCCGCCCTGGTCCAGGACGAGCGCCTGCCGGTCATCTCCTTCACCGGCTCGGGCCCGGTCGGCTACGCGATCATGGACAGCGTGCCGCGCAAGCACTGCACGCTGGAGCTCGGCGGCAACGGTGCGGCCGTCGTCCTCGGCGACTGGGCCTCCGACGAGGACCTGGACTGGGCGGCGACCCGCATCGCCACCTTCTCCAACTACCAGGGCGGCCAGTCCTGCATCTCCGTGCAGCGCGTCATCGCCGACGCCTCCCTGTACGAGCGGCTCCTGCCGAAGATCGTCGCGGCCGTCGAGGCGCAGGTCACCGGTGACCCCGCGGACGACGCCACGGACGTCGGCCCGCTGGTCAGCGAGGACGCCGCCAAGCGCGTGGAGTCCTGGGTCGACGAGGCCGTCGCCGCGGGCGCCTCGCTGCTCGCGGGCGGCAAGCGCGAGGGCGCCACGTACGCCCCGACCGTCCTCGCCGACGTGCCGGCCGACGTGACGATCTCCTGCGAGGAGGTCTTCGGACCGGTCCTCACGGTCAAGAAGGTCGACGGCGAGGCCGAGGCCTTCGCCGCGGTCAACGACTCCAAGTACGGCCTCCAGGCGGGCGTCTTCACGCACGACCTGCAGACCGCGTTCCGCGCCCACCGCGCCCTCGAGGTCGGCGGTGTGGTCATCGGCGACGTCCCGTCCTACCGCGCGGACCAGATGCCGTACGGCGGCGCCAAGCAGTCCGGCGTGGGCCGCGAGGGCGTGCGCTACGCGATGGACGACTACACGTACGAGCGCGTGCTCGTCCTGACGGGCCTCGCCCTGTAGGACGCGGCAAGACCCCGGCGTACGCCTGATCCGTACGCCGGCCATGGACGGCCGGAGCCCACTGTGCGGGGGCTCCGGCCGTCCGCGTTCCCGGGCCTGCGTTTGACGGCGGGCCCGACGGACCCATGTCCCCCGGATGCCACAGCCGATGACCCGATCGGTGCGCGAGGGGTGGTCGGGTTGCCGGTTTTCGGGTACATACGACCGAGTAGCACCCGTCGGTAGTCGATGCCGAACGGCCCCTACTCGCGGCGAGGTGAGCCCCATGGCGGCCCCAACTTCCCAGCAGCCATCCGTGACGGAACGCGAGGCCCGGCAGGTAGCCGAGGCCGCGCGCGAACAGGGCTGGCGCAAGCCGAGCTTCGCCAAGGAGCTCTTCCTCGGGCGCTTCAGGCTGGACCTGATCCACCCCCATCCACAGCCGGCGGGCGAGGACGTCCGGCGCGGCGAGGAGTTCCTCGCCAAGCTGCGCGACTTCTGCGAGACGCGCATCGACTCGGCCCGTATCGAGCGCGAGGCGCGGATCCCCGACGAGGTGATCAACGGGCTCAAGGAGCTCGGCGCCCTCGGCATGAAGATCGACATCAAGTACGGCGGCCTCGGCCTCACGCAGGTCTACTACAACAAGGCCCTCGCCCTGGTCGGCTCCGCCAATCCCGCGATCGGCGCCCTCCTGTCGGCCCACCAGTCCATCGGTGTACCGCAGCCGCTGAAGATCTTCGGGACGCAGGAGCAGAAGGACGCCTTCCTGCCGCGCTGTGCCCGCACCGACATCACCGCGTTCCTGCTGACCGAGCCCGACGTCGGCTCGGACCCGGCGCGCCTCGCCACGACCGCGGTGCCCGACGGGGACTCGTACGTCCTCGACGGCGTGAAGCTGTGGACGACGAACGGCGTCGTCGCCGACCTGCTCGTCGTCATGGCGCGGGTGCCGAAGGCGGAGGGGCGCAAGGGCGGCATCACCGCCTTCGTCGTCGAGGCCGACTCCGAAGGGATCACGGTCGAGAACCGCAACGCCTTCATGGGCCTGCGCGGCCTGGAGAACGGCGTGACCCGCTTCCACCAGGTCAGGGTCCCGGCCGCGAACCGCATCGGCCCCGAGGGCGCCGGTCTCAAGATCGCCCTCACCACCCTCAACACGGGCCGGCTCTCGCTGCCCGCGATGTGCGTGGGCGCGGGCAAGTGGTGCCTGAAGATCGCCCGCGAGTGGTCGGGTGCCCGCGAGCAGTGGGGCAAGCCGGTCGCGTTCCACGAGGCGGTCGGCCAGAAGATCTCGTTCATCGCCGCCACGACCTTCGCGCTCGAAGCCGTCGTCGACCTGTCCTCGCAGATGGCCGACGAGAACCGCAACGACATCCGCATCGAGGCCGCCCTCGCCAAGCTCTTCGGCTCCGAGATGGGCTGTCTGATGGCCGACGAGCTGGTCCAGATCCGCGGCGGCCGCGGCTTCGAGACCGCCGAGTCCCTCGCCGCGCGCGGTGAACGCGCCGTCCCCGCCGAGCAGCTCCTGCGCGACCTGCGGATCAACCGCATCTTCGAGGGCTCGACGGAGATCATGCACCTGCTCATCGCCCGCGAGGCCGTGGACGCGCACCTGTCCGTCGCCGGCGACCTGATCGACCCCGACAAGTCCCTGTCCGACAAGGCGAAGGCGGGCGCGAAGGCCGGCGGCTTCTACGCCCGCTGGCTGCCGAAGCTCGTCGCCGGACCCGGTCAGCTCCCCAACTCCTACAGCGAGTTCCACCCCGACGGCCACGTCGACCTCTCCGGCCATCTGCGCTACGTGGAGCGCTCGGCGCGCAAGCTGGCCCGCTCCACCTTCTACGCCATGTCCCGCTGGCAGGGAAAGATGGAGACCAAGCAGGGCTTCCTCGGCCGGATCGTCGACATCGGCGCCGAACTCTTCGCGATGAGCGCGGCCTGCGTACGGGCCGAGCACCTGCGCGGCACCGGCGAACACGGCCGCGAGGCCTACCAGCTCGCCGACGTGTTCTGCCGCCAGTCCCGCGTCCGCGTCGACGAACTCTTCGGGCGCCTGTGGCACAACACCGACGAACTGGACCGCAAGGTCACCAAGGGCGTCCTCGGTGGGTCCTACACCTGGCTGGAGGAGGGTGTCATCGACCCGAGCGGCGAGGGCGCGTGGATCGCGGACGCGACCCCCGGCCCCTCGAAGCGGGAGAACGTCCACCGCCCCATCCGCTGAACCGCGCCCCGGGGCCCGCGGGTATCTTGCTCACCGCGAGGCCCATGGGCCCCGGGGGAGATGGCGATGCGAGACGAGCGCACGTACCGCAACGACCTGGAACGACGGTTCCTCGACCAAGCGCTGAAGACACGCACCCGCGGCTTCTGGCTCCTCGTCGTCGCCGCGCTGCTGTGGCTGTACGTCCTGGCCCGGCTCCTGCTGACGCCGGGCGTCCTCCTCGCGTCCGGCGGTGAACACGGCGCCGGCTGCGACGACCCGCTCCTCTTCGAGGAGATCCGCAGCGGATACGACGACAGCATCGCCGACGTCTGCGTCCTCGAGCCCTGGCCGATGATCTTCGCCGTCCTCGCGCTCTCCCTCCCCATCGGGATGGCCGGCGCGATCCTCTACGTGCGCGGTGTCCTCAGCGCCAACCTCAGTCACTACGTTCGGTCCATGACCGGGAGGTGAGTCGGTCCCGCCTCCTTGCCTCAAAGCCCCACGAGGCGGACATTGGGTACAGGGGGGAGGCTCCTGTGGCGGGTACCGGATTCAACCGCATCACCACCAAGATCATGCGCGCGGGCGAGGGCAGGATCCTGCGCAAGCTCCAGCGCGTCGTCGACCAGGTCAACTCGGTCGAGGAGGAGTTCCGCGCGCTCACCGACGCCGAGCTCCAGGCCCTCACCGACGAGTTCAGGCAGCGCCACACCGACGGCGAGAGCCTGGACGACCTCATGCCCGAGGCCTTCGCCGCCATCCGCGAGGCCGCGCGCCGCACGCTCGGCATGCGCCACTTCGACGTACAGCTCATGGGCGGCGCCGCGCTGCACCTCGGCAACATCGCCGAGATGCAGACCGGCGAGGGCAAGACCCTGGCCGCGACCCTGCCCGTCTACCTCAACGCGCTGGCCGGGAAGGGCGTCCACCTCGTCACCGTCAACGACTACCTCGCCGAGCGCGACGCCGCCTGGATGGGCCGGGCCTACGGGTTCTTGGGCCTCACCGTCGGTGTCGTCAGGAGCGACATGGACCCGGCCGACCGGCGCGCCGCGTACGCCTGCGACATCACGTACGGCACCAACACCGAGTTCGGCTTCGACTACCTGCGCGACAACATGGCCTGGTCGAAGGACGAACTGGTGCAGCGCGGCCACCACTTCGCGATCGTCGACGAGGCGGACTCGATCCTCATCGACGAGGCCCGCACGCCGCTGATCATCTCCGGCCCGGCCGACCAGCCCACCCGCTGGTACGGCGTCTTCGCGGAACTGGTCCAGCACATGAGCGGCGTCCAGGTCCAGGACGAGCACTTCACCAGCCAGGCCGACAAGGACCGGCTCGCCGGGCTGCGGGCCACGCACGACTACGAGTACGACCCGAAGAAGCGGACCGTGGCGATCCTGGACCGCGGGGTCGCCTTCCTGGAGGACCAGCTCGGCGTCGAGAACTTCTACGAGGCGGCCAACACCCCGCTCATCGGGCACCTGAACAACGCGCTCAAGGCCAAGGAGCACTTCAAGAACGACAAGGACTACGTCGTCCTCGACGGCGAGGTCCTCATCGTCGACGAGCACACCGGCCGTCTCCTCCCGGGCCGCCGCTACAACGAGGGCCTGCACCAGGCCATCGAGGCCAAGGAAGGGGTGGACATCATGGCGGAGAACCAGACGCTCGCCACGATCACCCTGCAGAACTTCTTCCGCCTCTACTCCAAACTCGGCGGCATGACCGGCACCGCCATGACCGAGGCCGCCGAGTTCCACCAGATCTACAAGCTGCACGTGGTGCCCATCCCCACCAACCGGCCGATGATCCGCCGCGACGAGCGCGACCTGATCTACCGCACCGAGCGCGCCAAGCTCGACGCGATCGTGGAGGACATCGCCGGGAGGCACGCCGCCGGCCAGCCCGTCCTCGTCGGCACCACCTCCGTCGAGAAGTCCGAGCTCCTGTCCGAACAGCTCAGCAGGCACGGCATCCGGCACGAGGTCCTCAACGCCAAGAACCACCGCGGCGAGGCCCAGATCGTCGCGCAGGCCGGCCGCAAGGGCGCCGTCACCGTCGCCACGAACATGGCGGGCCGCGGCACCGACATCATGCTCGGTGGCAACCCGGAGGCGATGACCGCCGCCGCACTCGACGAACGCGGCCCCGCCGAGGACGACGACCCCGACCGGCGCCGGGCCGTCGAGGAGAGCGTCGCGGCGTCCGCCGCCGCCGAGCACGACGAGGTGAAGGAGCTCGGCGGGCTCTACGTCCTCGGCACCGAACGGCACGAGTCCCGGCGCATCGACAACCAGCTGCGCGGCCGCTCGGGACGCCAGGGCGACCCCGGGGCGTCCCGCTTCTACCTGTCCCTGGAGGACGAGCTGATGCGCCTGTTCCGCGCCCAGCTCGTCGAGCGGGTCATGGCGATGGCCGACGTCCCCGTATCCGTGCCCATCGAGAACAAGATGGTCACCCGCGCCATCGCCTCCGCCCAGTCCCAGGTCGAGCAGCAGCACTTCGAGTCCCGTAAGGACGTCCTCAAGTTCGACGAGGTCCTCAACCGGCAGCGCACCCTCATCTACCGCGAGCGGCGCCGCGTCCTGGAGGGCGAGGACCTGCGCGCCCAGATCCTCCTCTTCATGGACGAGACCATCAAGGCGTACATCACCACCGAGACCGCTGAGGGCTACCCGGAGGAGTGGGACCTCGACGCGCTCTGGGCCGCCTTCCACGAGCTCTACCCGTGCGGCATCACCCCCGAGGAGCTCGACGACGAGGCGGGCGGGCGGGCCGACCTGACCGCCGCCCTTCTCGTCGAAGCCGTCACCGACGACATCCACGCGCGCTTCGAGGAACGCGAGAGGGAGCTCGGCGCCGAGGCCCTGCGCGATCTGGAACGCGTCGTGGTCCTCGCCGTCCTGGACCGCAAATGGCGCGAACACCTCTACGAGATGGACTACCTCCGCGACGGAATCGGCCTGCGCTACACACTGGGCCGCGAGCCGATCTTCGAGTACGAACGCGAGGGGTTCGACCTGTTCACGGCCATGATGGACGCCATCAAGGAGGAGTCCGTCGGCTACGTCTTCAACCTCGACACCACCGACGACACACCGCCCTCCGACGCCCTCGACGCGGCCCGTCGCCCCGACCGTCTCCACTTCAGCGCGCCCACCATGGACACCGCCGGGGGCCTGCAGGAAGGCGACTTCAACCCCGAGGCGGAGCGGCCCGCGGACGCCCCGCAGCCGCCCGCCGGGCCGACGGACCCCCGCCGGCGCGAGCCATGACGAACCGCCGGGGGACGCGCTGTGCAGGAGGACCGGAGGCCACGCCACAATGGGGGGTATGAGCGACAGCGCATCCCCCCTCGCGGACCCGCACCTCGTCTTCGACCCCGCCGGCTCGGACGGCCCGCGGGACGTCGTCATCCTCGGCTCCACGGGCTCGATCGGCACGCAGGCCATCGACCTGGTGCTGCGCAACCCCGACCGGTTCACGGTCACGGCGCTGTCCGCCGCGGGCGGCCGGGTCGGTCTGCTCGCCGAACAGGCCAGGCAGCTGCGCGTACGCACCGTCGCGGTCGCCCGCGAGGACGTCGTGCCCGCCCTGCGCGAGGCCCTGCGGGCGCAGTACGCCGACGGCGAGCCGCTCCCCGAGATCCTGGCGGGCCCCGACGCGGCCACCCAGCTCGCCGCCTCTTCCTGCCACACGGTGCTCAACGGCATCACCGGATCGATCGGCCTCGCCCCGACACTCGCCGCCCTGGAGGCCGGACGCACGCTGGCCCTCGCCAACAAGGAGTCGCTCATCGTGGGCGGCCCCCTGGTCAAGGCGCTCGCGAAGCCGGGCCAGATCATCCCGGTCGACTCCGAGCACGCCGCGCTCTTCCAGGCCCTCGCGGCCGGCAAGCGCTCGGACGTCCGCAAGCTCGTCGTCACCGCGTCCGGCGGCCCCTTCCGGGGACGGACCAAGGCGGACCTCGCGCACGTCACGCCCGAGGACGCGCTCGCGCACCCGACCTGGGCGATGGGCCCGGTCATCACCGTCAACTCGGCGACTCTCGTCAACAAGGGTCTGGAGGTGATCGAGGCGCACCTCCTCTACGACATCCCGTTCGAGCGGATCGAGGTGGTCGTGCACCCGCAGTCGTACGTGCACTCCATGGTCGAGTTCACGGACGGCTCCACCCTCGCCCAGGCCACGCCGCCCGACATGCGCGGACCCATCGCCATCGGCCTCGGCTGGCCCGAGCGGATCCCCGACGCGGCGCCCGCGTTCGACTGGACGAAGGCGTCGAGCTGGGAGTTCTTCCCCCTCGACACCGAGGCCTTCCCCTCGGTCGGGCTCGCCCGGCACGTCGGGGAGCTCGCGGGCACGGCCCCGGCAGTGTTCAATGCCGCAAACGAGGAGTGCGTCGACGCGTTCCTGAACGGCGCGCTGCCGTTCAACGGCATCATGGACACCGTCACGAAGGTCGTCGAGGAACACGGCGTACCTTCGACCACGACGTCGGGAACTTCCCTGACCGTCGCGGACGTCCTCGAAGCGGAGACCTGGGCACGCGCCCGGGCCCGCGAACTGACGGCACAGGCGACATCGACCGCGGAGGCTCGTGCATGACGACCCTGATGATGATCCTCGGCATAGTCGTCTTCGCGATCGGACTCCTCGTCTCGATCGCCTGGCACGAGCTGGGGCATCTGTCGACCGCGAAGCTCTTCAAGATCCGCGTGCCGCAGTACATGGTCGGTTTCGGCCCGACCATCTGGTCACGCACGAAGGGCGACACGGAGTACGGCGTCAAGGCGATCCCGCTGGGCGGCTACATCCGCATGATCGGCATGTTCCCGCCCGGCCCGGACGGGAAGATCCAGTCCCGCTCCACCTCGCCGTTCCGCAGCATGGTCGAGGACGCGCGGGCGGCGGCCTTCGAGGAGCTCCAGCCGGGCGACGAGACGCGGCTCTTCTACACGCGCAAGCCGTGGAAGAGGGTCATCGTGATGTTCGCGGGCCCCTTCATGAACCTGATCCTCGCGGTCGGCCTCTTCTTCACCGTCCTGATGGGCTTCGGCATCACGCAGCAGACCACCACGGTCAGCTCGGTCCAGCAGTGCGTGGTCAAGCAGAGCGAGAACCGCGACACGTGCAAGAAGTCCGACCCCGCGTCCCCGGCCGCCGCGGCCGGACTGCGGGCCAAGGACAAGATCGTCTCGTTCAACGGTGTGAAGACCGACCAGTGGAACACCCTGTCCGACGAGATCCGCGCCAACCCCGGCCGGACCGTCGACATCGTCGTCCAGCGCGACGGCCAGGAGAAGGTCCTGCACGCCAAGATCGCCACCAACCAGGTGGCGAAGAAGGACAGCAGCGGCCAGATCGTCCAGGGCGAGTACATCAACGCCGGATTCCTCGGCTTCAGTGCCTCGACGGGTGTCGTGCGCCAGGACTTCGGCGACTCCGTGACGTGGATGGGCGACCGGGTCGGCGACGCCGTCCACTCGCTCGCCGCGCTGCCCGGCAAGATCCCGGCCCTGTGGGACGCGGCCTTCGGCGACGGCCCGCGTGAGCCGGACTCGCCGATGGGCGTGGTCGGCGCCGCCCGCGTCGGCGGGGAGATCTTCAACCTGGACATCCCGGCGACCCAGCAGCTCGGCATGGCCCTGATGCTCGTCGCGGGCTTCAACCTGTCGCTGTTCCTCTTCAACATGCTGCCGCTGCTCCCCCTGGACGGCGGGCACATCGCCGGCGCCCTGTGGGAGTCCCTGCGACGGAACGTGGCGAAGGTCTTCAAGCGGCCCGACCCCGGCCCGTTCGACGTGGCGAAGCTGATGCCCGTCGCCTACGTCGTGGCCGGGATCTTCGTCTGCTTCACCGTCCTGGTGCTGATCGCGGACGTCGTCAACCCGGTCAAAATCACGTAGTCACCACCTGTTCAGAGACAAAAAGGGGCCGCGCGCAACGCGTCGAGCAGGGCGGCGGCGGGAGACGGGAGGGCGGCCGGGCATGCTTTGTGCCCGGCCGCCTACCTTTGGGTGGACTTCCGGACGTGATGTGCTCGCTGCCAGGCCGGTGCCGTAATCTCGAAGCCTGGAGCCCGCTCACCACGGGACCCCGATCCGTGTCTTCTTCTCGGGTCTCGATTCCACACCTTGGGGTTGCACAGCAGATGACTGCGATTTCTCTCGGCATGCCGTCCGTTCCGACCAAGCTCGCCGAGCGCCGCAGGAGCCGGCAGATCCAGGTCGGCACCGTGGCGGTCGGCGGAGACGCACCGGTGTCGGTGCAGTCCATGACGACGACCCGTACGTCCGACATCGGCGCCACGCTCCAGCAGATCGCCGAGCTCACCGCGTCCGGCTGCCAGATCGTCCGTGTGGCCTGTCCCACACAGGACGACGCCGACGCACTGCCCGTCATCGCGAAGAAGTCGCAGATCCCCGTGATCGCGGACATCCACTTCCAGCCGAAGTACGTCTTCGCCGCCATCGAGGCGGGCTGCGCCGCGGTCCGGGTGAACCCGGGCAACATCAAGCAGTTCGACGACAAGGTCAAGGAGATCGCGCAGGCGGCCAAGGACCACGGCACCCCGATCCGCATCGGCGTGAACGCGGGCTCGCTCGACGCCCGGCTCCTGAAGAAGTACGGCAAGGCCACCCCCGAGGCGCTCGTCGAGTCCGCCCTGTGGGAGGCGTCCCTCTTCGAGGAGCACGGCTTCCGCGACATCAAGATCTCGGTCAAGCACAACGACCCGGTCGTGATGGTGAACGCCTACCGCCAGCTCGCCGCCCAGTGCGACTACCCCCTGCACCTCGGCGTCACCGAGGCGGGCCCGGCCTTCCAGGGCACCATCAAGTCCGCCGTCGCGTTCGGCGCGCTGCTCTCCGAGGGCATCGGCGACACCATCCGCGTCTCCCTGTCGGCCCCGCCGGTCGAGGAGATCAAGGTGGGCAACCAGATCCTGGAGTCGCTTAACCTCAAGCCGCGCCGTCTGGAGATCGTCTCCTGCCCGTCCTGCGGACGCGCCCAGGTCGACGTCTACAAGCTCGCCGAAGAGGTCACCGCGGGCCTCGACGGCATGGAGGTCCCGCTGCGCGTCGCCGTCATGGGCTGCGTCGTGAACGGACCGGGCGAGGCCCGCGAGGCCGACCTCGGCGTCGCCTCCGGCAACGGCAAGGGCCAGATCTTCGTGAAGGGCGAGGTCATCAAGACCGTCCCCGAGTCGAAGATCGTCGAGACCCTCATCGAAGAGGCGCTGAAGATCGCCGAGCAGATGGAGAAGGACGGCGTCGCCTCCGGCGAGCCCACGGTGGCCGTCGCCGGCTGACCCGTGTCCTGACCTGAGGCCCGTCGCCCCCTCGGGGACGACGGGCCTCTGTCGTGGCCTGCGGGTGCGTGCGGTGTGTGGTTGCTCATCGATGAGGCAGCGGCGCAGCCGCATGCCGAAGGGGCGGGCGCGGGGCACTGCGCGACCGGCTCCACGACGGCACCGGCACACGCACGACAACAGCACCCCGCCGGCCGAGAAGGCGTGGGGCCGCCGCAGGCAGGCCCCCGAAACAGCCGCCGTCGCAGAGGCAGAGGCGCCGCACAATTCCGGCAGGTACAGTGCGGAGATCAGCAGACCCTTTGGTGAGGCCCCCGCACGTGTTGACTCAGACCACCACCCGGGTCCTCGAACCGAGTGACCTCGACGCCGCGCTCGCCGTGTTGGACCGCGAGCCGGTTGCCAATGCCTTCGTGGCGTCCCGCGTCCAGGTGGCGGGCCTCGACCCGTGGCGTCTGGGCGGCGAGATGTGGGGCTGGTACGAGGACGGGATGCTCGAGTCCCTCTGCTACGCGGGCGCGAACCTGGTCCCGATCTGCGCCACCCCGAGGGCCGTGCGCGGGTTCGCCGACCGGGCCCGCAGGGCCGGGCGCCGCTGCTCCTCCATCGTCGGTCCCGCCGAGGCCACCGCCCAGCTGTGGCGGCTGCTCGAACCGAACTGGGGCCCGGCCAGGGACGTACGCGCCCAGCAGCCCCTCATGGTCACCGACCGGCTCCCCGACGACATCGTTCCGGACCCGTACGTCCGTCGCGTCCGGAAGGACGAGATGGAGACGATCATGCCGGCGTGCGTGGCGATGTTCACGGAGGAGGTCGGCATCTCGCCGCTCGCCGGTGACGGGGGCCTGCTGTACCAGGCGAGGGTGGCCGAACTGGTCGGCTCGGGGCGCTCGTTCGCCCGGCTCGACGAGCACGGCAAGGTCATCTTCAAGGCCGAGATCGGCGCCGCGACGACGCGGGCCTGCCAGATCCAGGGCGTGTGGATCGCCCCCGAACACCGCGGCCGCGGCCTCGCCGCCCCGGGCATGGCGGCGGTCCTGCGCTATGCGCTCGCGGATGTCGCGCCGCTGGTCAGCCTGTACGTGAACGACTTCAACACCCCGGCGCGGGCCGCGTACCGCCGGGTCGGATTCGAGGAAGTCGGCGCCTTCATGAGCGTCCTGTTCTGACGCGTAGGCGCGCTCCCCGGGGCACCTGTCTCACATTTCTGGCGCCATTTGACATTAGCGCCCCTTATGGAAGATAAAGAAGCTCCTTTGGTTCAAGCTTCACCCAGTGTGAACAACCTCCCTGTGCACACCGGCGTGGACGCTGATGAGTTTCTACGCGAATGAGTGCCGCCATGTCCGACCGTGCCAGTGACTCCTCCCAGGCCTGGGAGGAGTGGCGTACCGAGCGGCACCGCTCCGTCACCGGTCCCACCGGGAACCTCGCCCTCGTCGAGACCCGCTGGCTGCCCGCGGGCGAGCGCCCCGACCTCACGACGGCCGGCGCCGGACAGCGCGACAGCGTGACCGTCACCACCGTCGAGCGCACCGACATGGTGACCGGCGAGCCCGAGTACGCGCTGCGCTTCTGGGACGCCGAGTCCCCCGCGATCCAGAACTTCGAGCGCACCGACGCGTTCCCGTTCGACCCGGCCTGGGTGCTGGACGCCACGTACACCCCCGTGGAGGACGGCCGCCGCGTCGCCTTCGAGCACATCCGGGACAACGGCGGCACCCGCGACCTCGCCGTCCCCGGCGACATCGCGCTCACCGTCGACGGCACCGACTACACGCTCAGCGCCTTCGACGACGACGGCACGCTGCTGCTCGTCTTCGGCGACCCGACCAACGGGACGGCCACCTACGGCGCGGGCCGGTTCCTCTTCGTCGAGCACACGGGGGAGGGACGGGTGCGGCTCGACTTCAACCGCGCGTTCGTCCCGCCGTGCGGCTTCTCCGATCAGTACAACTGTCCGATGCCGCCGCGGCAGAACCGCTTCCATCTGCCCGTGGAAGCGGGCGAGAAGCTCCCCGTCTTCCGCGACGGCTTCGCCGGCCAGCACTGATCCCCGCGCTCCCCCCTCCCCGCGCCCCGCACGAAGGCAGCCTCATGAACCTCCCCAAGAAGCCCCTGTCCGCCGGTGTGCTCACCGTCGCCCTCGCCGTGACCCTCGCCGCGTGCGGTGGCTCCGGCGACAACAACAGCAACGGCGGCAGTGGCTCGTACGACAAGAACGCCACGGTCAACATCGGTTCCCTGTACGAGCCGCAGAACCTGGACAACACCGGAGGCGGCGGCCAGGGCGTCACCGAGGCGCTCAACGGCAATGTCTACGAGGGCCTGTTCAAGCTCACCGACGACGGCAAGGTCGACAACCTCCTCGCCAAGGACCACAAGGTCTCCGGCGACGGGCTCACCTACACCTTCACCCTGCGCGACGGCGTGAAGTTCCACAGTGGCAAGGCGCTGACCAGCAAGGACGTCAAGTACAGCCTGGAGAAGGTGATCGCGCCGGACTCGCAGTCCGCGCGCAAGAGCAACCTCGAGGTCATCAAGACGATCGACACCCCCGACGCGAAGACCGTGAAGGTCACGCTGAAGCAGAAGTCGATCTCCTTCGTCTACAACCTCTCCTACGTCTGGATCATCAACGACCAGGCGAAGAACCTGAAGACGACCGAGGACGGCACGGGCCCCTACAAGCTGGGCAAGTGGACGCGTGGCTCCGCGCTCGGCCTCGACCGCTTCCCGGGCTACTGGGGCACCGCCGCCACGAACAAGCAGGTCGTCTTCCACTACTACAAGGACGCGACCGCGCTGAACAACGCGCTGCTGACGAACGCCGTGGACGTCGTCACCAGCGAGCAGTCGCCCGACGCCCTCGACCAGTTCAAGTCCAACCAGAGCTACAAGGTCAACGACGGCAACTCGACGACCAAGCTCCTGCTCGCCTTCAACGACAAGGCCAAGCCCTTCACGGACGTCAAGGTCCGCAAGGCCGTCTCGTCCGCGATCGACGACAAGAAGCTCCTCGAGTCCGTCTGGGGCGGCTATGGCAAGGAGATCGGGTCGATGGTGCCGCCCACCGACCCCTGGTACGAGGACCTGACCAAGGTCAACGCGTACGACCCGACCGAGGCCAAGAAGCTGCTCGAGGAAGCCGGTTACGCGAAGGGCTTCAGCTTCACGCTGGACACCCCGAACTACGACCCGCACCCGACGGCCGCCACCTTCATCAAGTCGCAGCTCGCCAAGGTCGGCATCACCGTCAAGATCAACACGATCACGCCCGACGAGTGGTACACGAAGGTCTACAAGAACCACGACTTCTCGGCCACGCTCCAGGAGCACGTGAACGACCGCGACGTCGTCTGGTACGGCAACCCCGACTTCTACTGGGGCTACGACAACAAGCAGGTCGTCAAGTGGGTCGAGGACGCCGAGAAGGCGTCGTCCACCCAGCAGCAGACCGACATCCTCAAGAAGGTCAACCGCAAGACCGCCGAGGACGCCGCCAGCGACTGGCTGTACCTGTACCCGCAGATCGTCGTCGCCAACAGCAAGCTGTCCGGCTACCCGCTCAACGGCCTGAACTCGCAGTTCTTCGCGTACGACATCAAGAAGGGCTGATGACCGGCTATCTCCTGCGCCGCCTCGCCTTCCTCGTCGTCTCCCTGGTCCTCGCGAGCATCGTCCTGTTCGTGCTCCTGAGGATGCTGCCCGGCGATCCGGCGAACGCCCTCACCTCCGTGGGCGCTTCGCCGGAGCAGATAGCCGCGGCACGGCACTCCATCGGATCCGACCGACCGCTGCCCGAGCAGTTCACCCACTGGATGGGCCAGCTCGCGACCGGCGACCTCGGCACGTCCTTCGTCAGCTCGCTGCCCGTCGGACCCGAGGTCGTCCAGCGTCTGAGCGTGACCGTGCCGCTGACCCTGTCGGCGTTCGTCCTCGCCGTGCTGATCGCGGTCCCGGCCGGCTTCGTCGCCGCGTACAAGCGCCGGACCTGGTACGGCGCCCTGCTCAGCGGGGTGTCCCAACTGGGCATCGCCGTACCGGTGTTCTGGCTCGGCATGATCCTCATCGTGGTGTTCGCGCTGAACGCCGGCTGGCTGCCGTCCGGCGGCTTCCCGCAGGACGGCTGGTCCGACCCCGCACAGGCGATCCGCTCCCTCGTGCTCCCCGTCGTCACCATCGCCCTGGTCATGTCGGCGTCCCTGATCCGCTACGTCAGATCGGCGACGCTCGACGTCCTCGACAGCGACTTCCTGCGCACCTCGCGCGCCCTCGGCTCCTCCTTCGGTCAGGCCATGTGGCGCCACGGACTGCGCAACGCCTCCGTGCCGGTCATCTCGATCCTCGGCATCGAACTGGCGTCGACCCTGCTCGGCGCGGTCGTCGTCGAGTCCGTGTTCGCGCTGCCGGGGCTCGGCTCCCTGCTCGCCACCGGCATCGCCCAGCACGACTACCCCGTCATCCAGGGCGTCCTGTTCGTCTCCACCCTCGCCGTGCTGCTCATCGGCTTCGCCGCCGACCTCGTGCAGCGGATCATCGACCCACGGCTGCGCGACCGGCTCTCGGGAGGCGCCCGATGAAGCGTTCCGCAACCCTGTGGACGGGGTGCGTCCTCGCCGGACTCATCGCCCTCATCGCACTCGTCTCCCTCTTCTGGCTGCCGTACGACCCCTCGGACACCTCCGGCGGACGGCTCGCCGGGCCGGGCGACGGACACCTGATAGGCACCGACAAGCTCGGCCGCGACCTGCTGACGCAGCTCATGACCGGGTCCAGGATCGCGATCGCGGCCGGGCTCGGGTCCGTCGTGATCGCGGCCGTCGTCGGCATCACGCTCGGCCTCGTCGCGGCGTTCGCGCAGGGCTGGTTCGACGACACCGTCTCGGCCCTGCTCGACATCCTCATCGCGTTCCCGACGCTGCTGCTCGCCATGCTGATCGTCTCCGCCCGCTCGGCGACCCTCACCTCGGCGATCATCGCGATCGGCCTCGCCCAGAGCGCGATCGTCGCGCGTCTCACCCGGATCCTGGCCAAACGCGTCCTCGCGCAGGACTACATCACCGCCTCACGCACCTCCGGCACGTCCTGGCCGCGGATCGTCGGCGAGCATGTGCTGCCCAACATCTGGCCGACGCTCTCGGTGAACCTGGCGCTCCAGTTCGGACTCGCCGTCCTCGCGGAGGCGAGCCTGTCCTACCTCGGCCTCGGCGCCCCGCCGCCCAACGCCTCGTGGGGGCGCATGCTCCAGGAGGCCCAGGCGACGTTCACGACCGCTCCGGCGGGCGCCCTCGCGCCCGGCATCCTCCTCGTCCTGCTCGTCATCGGCGTCAACCTCGTCGCCGACGGCCTGCGCGACACCCTCGACCCGGCCCGGCGCAGGAGGACAGCGGCATGAGCCTGCTCGACGTACGCGACCTCACCATCCGCACCGGCGACGGCCGCGACCTCGTCTCCGGCCTCAGCTTCTCCGTCGACCGGGGCGAACGGCTCGGCCTCATCGGCGAGTCCGGGTCCGGCAAGTCACTCACCACCCTCGCCGTGCTCGGCCTGCTCCCCGACGGCATGACCGCCACGGGCAGCGTCGAACTCGACGGCACCCAGATCGTCGGCGCGAGCGAGAAGCGGCTCGTCGACGTACGCGGCCGCGCCGCCGCGATCGTCTTCCAGGAGCCGCTGACCGCGCTCGACCCGCTCATGCGCGTGGGCAGGCAACTCGCCGAACCGCTGCGCCGCCGCCGCGGCCTCAAGGGCGACGCGCTCCGCAAGGCCGTCGCCGAAGCCCTCGAACAGGTCAGGCTGCCCGAACCCGATCGCATCGCCCGCGCGTTCCCGCACGAGATCTCCGGCGGCCAGCGCCAGCGCGTGGCCCTCGCCATGGCGCTCGCCTGCGACCCCGGACTGCTCATCGCCGACGAGCCGACCACCGCGCTCGACGTCACGGTGCAGTCCGAGATGCTCGTCCTGCTCGACACCCTCGTCGGCGAGCGCGGCATGGCCGTCCTCTTCGTCAGCCACGACCTGGCCGTCGTCTCGCGCGTGACCGACCGCGTCCTCGTGATGAAGGACGGGCGCGCCGTCGAGGACGGGACGGTACGGGACCTCGTGCACGCGCCCCGGCAGGCGTACACGAAGGCGCTCGTCGACAGCGCGCGGAAGCTCGAATCCGCCCTCGACCTGGGAGAGCCCCGATGACCGCCGTACTGGAACTCGACTCGGTCGGACACACCTACCGGGGGAGCGCGGCGCCCGTCGTCGAGGACGTCTCCCTCAAGGTCGACGCGGGCCACAGCCTCGCGCTCGTCGGCGAGTCGGGGGCCGGCAAGACGACCCTGCTCCGGCTGCTGCTCGGCCTCGCCGGCCCCGGCACCGGCACGGTCCGCTTCGACGGGGACCCGCTGCGGCTCGGCGACCGCGAGCAGATGCGGCGCTTCCGGCGCTCCGTGCAGTGCGTCTTCCAGGACCCGTACGCCTCCCTCGACCCGCGCCAGCGCGTCAGCCGCATCGTCGCCGAGCCGCTGCGCTCGCTCGGCGTGGCCACCGGCGCCGCCGCGCAGACGAAGGTCGCCGAGGCACTCGAACAGGTCGGGCTTCCGGCGGACGCGGCGTCGCGCTACCCGCACGAGTTCTCCGGCGGACAGCGTCAGCGCATCGCCATCGCCCGGGCCACCGTGTGCGAACCGCGCGTCCTGCTCGCCGACGAACCCGTCAGCGCGCTCGACGTCACCACCCGCGTCAAGGTCGTCGACCTGCTCGGCGAGCTCAAGCGGGAGCGGGGCCTGACCATCGTCATGGTCTCCCACGACCTGTCCGTGGTGGCCGCCCTGTGCGAACGGACCGCCGTGCTCGAACGCGGACGCGTCGTCGAGCAGGGCGAGACCCGTGACGTGCTCGGATCGCCCGAACACCCCTACACGCGGCGGCTGCTCGACAGCGTTCCCCGGCTGCCCGTCTGATCAGGTGAGGGCCGCCGGACGGCCCTGTAGTCTCCCCGTCATGACCCAGGACGACGTCGTCACCATCGGGCCTCTCGACCTCGCGGAACACGTGGACGAGGCACTGGCCGTGCAGGCGTACGCCTTCGGCCTGAGCGACGACGAGATCGCCGTGCGCCGCCAGATCGTGCTGCGGCACCTCACCTATCCCGGAGCGCGCGCCCTCGGCGCCCACACCGGGGGCGGCCGACTCGTCGGCTTCGTCTACGGGATGCCGAACGACCGCTCCCACTGGTGGTCCACCGTGGTGGAGCCCTATCTGCGTTCGCGCTCACTGGACGGATGGCTCGACGACTCGTTCGTGATCACCGAACTGCACGTCCACCCGCGCTACCAGAACCGCGGGATCGGCCGGTCCCTCATCACGACGATCACGGACAGCGCCGACGAGCCCAGGTCGATCCTCTCGGCCATCGACTTCGACAGCCCGGCCCGCGGCCTGTACCACTCGCTCGGCTACGAGGACCTCGCCCGGCAGGTGCTCTTCCCCAGTGCTCCCCGGCCCTACGCGGTCATGGGCGCACCGCTCCCGCTGCGTCGCTGAAGGCAGCCGATTTCCGGGCGCGGGACGGACCCGGCTAACCTCCTGAACATCCCTACCTTTCGCAGCAGGAGTCAAAATCATGGCCCAGGTCCAGCGCATGTCCAAGTTGATGGTCAAGACACTGCGTGACGACCCGGCCGACGCCGAGACGCTCAACCACAAGCTGCTCGTCCGGGCCGGGTACGTGCGCCGCACGGCCGCCGGCATCTGGTCCTGGCTGCCGCTGGGCAAGAAGGTCCTCGAGAACGTCGCCCGCGTGGTCCGCGAGGAGATGGACGACATGGGCGGCCAGGAGGTCCTGCTCCCCGCCCTGCTGCCCAAGGAGCCGTACGAGGCGACGGGACGCTGGGAGGAGTACGGCCCCGAGCTGTTCCGCCTCAAGGACCGCAAGGGCGCGGAGTACCTCCTCGGCCCGACCCACGAGGAGATCTTCACGCAGCTGGTCAAGGACCAGTGCTCGTCCTACAAGGACCTGCCCGTGATCCTCTATCAGATCCAGGCGAAGTACCGCGACGAGGCCCGCCCGCGCGCCGGCATCCTGCGCGGCCGCGAGTTCCTCATGAAGGACTCGTACTCCTTCGACACCACCGACGAGGGCCTGGCCGAGTCGTACGCCCTGCACCGCGACGCGTACATCAAGATCTTCGAGCGCCTCGGCCTCGACCACCGCATCGTCTCCGCCGTCTCCGGCGCGATGGGCGGCTCGGCCTCCGAGGAGTTCCTCGCCCCGGCCCCGGCCGGCGAGGACACCTTCGTCGACTGCCCGGCCTGCGACTACGCCGCCAACACCGAGGCCGTCACCTTCGCCGCCCCGGTCCCCGCGAGCGCCGAGCACCCGGCCGTCGAGGAGCTCGACACCCCCGACACCCCCACCATCGAGACCCTCGCCGCCCACCTCGGCGTCCAGGCCTCGGAGACCCTGAAGAACCTCCTGGTCAAGGTCGACGGCGAGATCGTCGCCGTGGGCGTGCCCGGCGACCGCGAGGTGGACCTCGGCAAGCTCGGCGAGCACCTCTCCCCGGCCGTCGTCGAACTCGTCACGGCCGAGGACTTCGAGGGCCGCGACGACCTCGTACGCGGCTACGTGGGCCCGCAGGGCCTGGAGAAGGTCCGCTACATCGCCGACCCGCGCATCGCCGCCGGCACGGCCTGGATCACCGGCGCCAACAAGCCCGGCAAGCACGCGAAGAACGTCGTCGCGGGCCGCGACTTCGAGGTCGACGACTACCTCGACGTCGTCGTGGTCGAGGCGGGCGACCCCTGCCCCAAGTGCGGCACCGGCCTGCGCCTGGACCGCGCCATCGAGATCGGCCACATCTTCCAGCTCGGCCGCAAGTACGCCGACGCCTTCCAGCTCGACGTCCTCGGCAACCAGGGCAAGCCGGTCCGCGTGACCATGGGCTCGTACGGCATCGGCGTCTCCCGCGCGGTGGCCGCCCTCGCCGAGCAGACCGCGGACGACAAGGGCCTGTGCTGGCCCAAGGAGATCGCCCCGGCCGACGTCCACGTGGTCGCCGCAGGCAAGGCCCTCCAGACGGAGCTGGCGCTCGACGTCTCCCAGAAGCTGGGCGCCGCCGGCGTGCGCGTCCTGGTCGACGACCGCGCCGGTGTCTCGCCGGGCGTGAAGTTCACCGACGCCGAACTGATCGGTGTCCCGCAGATCCTCGTCGCCGGCCGCCGCTCGGCCGAGGGCGTCGTGGAACTGAAGGACCGCAAGACCGGTGAGCGCGAGGAAGTGACGGTCGAAGAGGCCATCGCGCGCCTCACGGCCTGACACGCGAGCACTGAGGGCCGGGACACGATGTCCCGGCCCTCAGTCGTGTTCCGCGACGAGCCCGTCCGGCCCGCACACGACCAGCGTCAGAGCCAGCCCGCGAACTCCAGCAACAACTCCGCGTCCCGCCCACGCCCCACGCGCAGCGCCCGTACACCGGACTCCACCGCACGGAACAGCGTCCAGCCGCGCAGCCGCTCCTGGTCCACGTCGAGGGACTCCGCGAGCCGCTTCACGCGCCGCCGCGTCGTCGCCGCACCGGACGGGGACGCGATCAGGTCCTCCACCCGGTCCCTGACGAGCCGCGCGAGATCGAAGGCGCACTCGCCGACGACCGGGTCGGGCCCGACCGCGAGCCACGGCGTCCGCTCCCCGGCCAGCACCTTGCTCTGCCGGAACGTCCCGTGCAGCAGCCGCACCTCCGGCGGAGCCACGATCAGCTCGTCCCGCGCCGTGAGCGCCGCGTCGACCAGGGGCACGACATCCGGCTCCGCGGCGGCGGTGGCCCGCATCGCCTCGGCCTGACGGCCCGTCCGGTCGGCGACCGTCTCGCAGGAACGCCAGGACGGCGGGTCCACCCACAGCCTGCGCAGCGTGCCGGCCGCCTCCAACAGCGCCTTCGCCTCGGGCAGCGAGCGCACCGACACCTCGGGGTGCAGCCGCTCCAGGAGCAGGTCGCCCCCGTCGCCGAGGAGCTGCACCGCCCCGAAGCCGTTCCAGTGCGTGAGAGCCGCGTGCTCGGCCTCCGGGCGGAAGCGCTCCGGCGCCAGTTTGAGGACTGCGGGCGATCCGTCGGACCGTCGCACCAGGACGACGAGACTGCTGCGCCCGCCGGGCACATGCACGCGCTCGATCGTCAACTCAAGCCGTTCCACGGCTTCTTGAAGAATCTCCGGCACCCTCGCCAGCCACGCGGACGCCCCGTCGTCCCGCACCTCGCCGAGCGCGTTGACCAGCCGCTTCGGCGGTTCGAAAGACATGCGTGAGTAACTCCCTTCCCCGTGACCGTCCCCGTGACCGCGGACCGTACGTGTGACCGTGCCGGCTACGCCCGCGGTGTCGCGGACGCTTCGGGCGCCGCGGCCCGCTCGGCGAGACCAGGGAAGGCTACGCTGCCGCCGCGCCACCGCACCGCCCGCACCGCCGCCTCCCGCAGCGCGTCCGCCGCCCCCCTGCGCCGCGCGCCCTCGGAGGCCCGCACCAGATCCGAGTAGACCCCGGCGACATGGTCCTCGATGTCCGCCGCGAGCCGCGCGGCCGCCGCCGAGTTCGGTACGGGGAAGGGCAGCGCGTAGGCGCCCGCGGACGGCTCCGGGTCGCCGCCGAGGTCGCGGACCGTGCGCCGCAGGTCGTCGCGGCGCGCGCGGTGGGAGTCGTACGCGGTGCGCGCCTCGGGCTTGCGGGCCTCGCTGATCCGGCCGCCGACGACGCCGTAGCCGTACACGGCCGCGTGCTCGGCGGCCAGTGCGGCCTGGACCGCGGTGAGGAGCTGCTTGTCGCTGTCGTCCTTGTCGCGCATGTCGGCCATGTCAGTCCTTCGTCAGCAGATACGCGTGGCCGGCGCCCGCGGCGGCCACCGAGGCGAGCAGGCGCGCCAGTTCGGCGGGGGCTTCGACCAGGGCGGCCGCACGGCGGTCGGCGATTTCCCGCTCGGCCTTCGCCAGCGCGCTCACCGTGTCCTTCTCGGAGGCCGGTGAGGCGGACGGCGACGGCGAGGGGGAGGCCGGTGCGGCCGGGCGGGCCGGCGCACCGAAGCTCTTCGCGTGCCGGGCCACCTCGTCGCGCAGCGGGCCGAGCCGTGCGGCCAGGGCCGGATGGGCCGCGAGCGCGGCCTCGTAACGGTCGAGCAGGTCGCCGCTGTCGCGGGCGGCGCGCGCCTTGATCCGCTGCGTGGCGGAGGCGCTGCGGGCGCCCCTGGCACCGTCCGACGCGGGGTCCTCGGCGTCGGAACAGCCCGTCAGGAGCGCGGCCCCGGCCACCGAGGCCAGCAGGCTCCTTCTACGCGGCCCGGCGGGGGCCCCAGTGGTCAACGGCACGGCAGACGTCCTCGGCAGGAAGGATGGCAGGAAGGATTCAGCAGGAGCGGCGGGCGGCAGGCCCGGTGATCACCGTACCTTCGGCCCCTGCCTGGTGGACGGCAACACCCCCCTGGACCGGATACCCTTTGACCTGACGCACGACGAGACCACAACAGCACACGCGGCCGAGGAGTCACCCGGATGAGCACCACCCAGAGCGAGAGGCTGCGGTCACTACTGGAACCGCTCGTGAGCTCCCAGGGCCTCGATCTCGAAGAGATCGAAGTGGCATCGGTCGGACGTAAGCGAGTGCTGCGAGTCGTCGTCGACTCCGATTCCGGAGCCGACCTGGACCAGGTCGCCGATGTGAGCCGCGCGCTCTCGGCGAAGCTCGACGAGACGGACGCCATGGGCGAGGGCGAGTACGACCTCGAGGTCGGCACCCCCGGCGCCGAGCGGCCGCTGACCGAGCACAGGCACTACGTGCGTGCCGTCGACCGTCTGGTGAAGTTCCAGCTGGCCGACGGCGCCGACACCGAGCTCGTCGCGCGGATCCTGAAGGTCGACGACGAGGGCCTGGACCTCGAGGTGCCCGGCGTGAAGGGGCGCAAGCCCACCGCCCGCAGGCTCACCTTCGACGACATCGCCAAGGCGCGTGTCCAGGTCGAGTTCAACCGTAAGAACAAGAACGAAGAGAATGCAGAGGAGGCGTAGCCGTGGACATCGACATGAGTGCCCTGCGGGGTCTGGTGCGGGAGAAGGAGATCTCCTTCGACCTGCTGGTCGAAGCGATCGAGTCGGCCCTCCTCATCGCCTACCACCGCACCGAGGGAAGCCGTCGCCACGCGCGCGTGCGCCTCGACCGTGAGAGCGGACATGTGACGGTGTGGGCGAAGGAGGACCCGGCGGAACTCGAAGAGGGCCAGGAGGCCCGGGAGTTCGACGACACCCCGTCCGACTTCGGCCGTATCGCCGCGACGACCGCGAAGCAGGTCATCCTGCAGCGGCTGCGCGACGCCGAGGACGACGCGACGCTCGGCGAGTACGCCGGCCGCGAGGGCGACATCGTGACGGGCGTGGTCCAGCAGGGCCGCGACCCGAAGAACGTGCTCGTCGACATCGGCAAGCTCGAGGCCATCCTGCCGGTGCAGGAGCAGGTCCCGGGCGAGGAGTACCAGCACGGCATGCGCCTTCGCTCGTACGTGGTGCGCGTGGCGAAGGGTGTGCGCGGTCCTTCCGTGACCCTGTCGCGCACGCACCCGAACCTGGTGAAGAAGCTGTTCGCGCTCGAGGTCCCCGAGATCGCCGACGGTTCCGTGGAGATCTCCGCCATCGCGCGCGAGGCCGGACACCGCACGAAGATCGCGGTCCGCTCGACCCGCTCCGGCCTGAACGCCAAGGGTGCCTGCATCGGCCCGATGGGCGGCCGTGTGCGCAATGTCATGGCCGAGCTCAACGGCGAGAAGATCGACATCGTCGACTGGTCCGACGACCCGGCGGACATGGTGGCCAACGCTCTGTCCCCGGCGCGCGTGTCCAAGGTCGAGGTCGTGGACATGGCCGCCCGCTCGGCGCGGGTGATCGTGCCGGACTACCAGCTGTCGCTCGCCATCGGCAAGGAGGGCCAGAACGCCCGCCTCGCCGCACGGCTCACGGGCTGGCGGATCGACATCCGTCCGGACACCGAGCAGCAGCCGGCGGAGTAGCCACCACAAAGATCACGACAACAACCGTTCGATTTTTGCCCCAAAGGGGTGAGGTCGGTGCGGGGAGGTAGACTTAAGCGTGTCTGGCCGGACGCATGCCGGTGCATGCCCAGAGCGCACGTGTGTGGGATGCCGGGAGCGAACGGCCAAGAGCGATCTGCTGCGCATCGTGGTGATCGAGGGTGAATGTGTCCCCGATCATCGCGGTACGCTGCCCGGCCGGGGTGCGTATGTGCACCCCGCCATGGTCTGTCTCGACCTGGCGGTCCGCCGCCGGGCGTTCCAGCGGGCGTTCAAAGCCCCTGGACCGTTCGATACGGAGGCACTGCGCCACCGCGTCGAGCAGGTAACACCGTAGAACGTGCCGTACGGGACCCCGTGCGGTCCTGGTACCCCCGCGAGTTGGAAGTAGGTCGAGATTGCGATGAGCACTCGATGAGCACGCGATGAGTACGCCCATGAAGTAGCGACGGTCCGGCGTAACCCGGACCTAAAAGGAGCGAAGTGGCTAAGGTCCGGGTATACGAACTCGCCAAGGAGTTCGGGGTGGAGAGCAAGGTCGTCATGGCCAAGCTCCAAGAACTCGGTGAATTTGTCCGTTCGGCGTCCTCGACGATCGAGGCGCCTGTAGTACGCAAGCTGACTGACGCCCTCCAGCAGGGCAGTGGCGGCGGCAAGCCCGCCGCCCGCAAGGCCGCGCCCGCGAAGCCCTCGCCGGCCCGTCCGACCCCGTCTCCGGCGCAGGCCGCAAAGCCTGCAGCTCCGCGCCCGCCGGCTCCCAAGCCTGCCGCCGCGGAGAAGCCCGCTGCCGCCGCCCCGGTGACCCCGGCCGCCGGTCAGCGTCCGACGCCCGGCCCGAAGCCGGCACCGCGTCCCGCGGCTCCGGCCCCGGCCGCGCCCGAGTTCACGGCGCCGCCCGCGGCTCCGGCCGCTCCCGCTGCCCAGGCCCCCGCGGCCTCCCCGGCAGCCGGTCCGCGCCCGGGTGCCCGTCCCGGTGCCCCCAAGCCCGGTGGCGCCCGTCCGGCCGGTCCCGGCCAGGGTGGTCAGGGTCAGGGTCAGGGTCGTGGCGACCGCGGCGACCGTCAGGGTGCCCCGCGCCCCGGCGGCCAGGGTCAGGGCCAGCGTCCCGGCGGTCGTCCCGCCGGCCCGCGTCCCGGTAACAACCCGTTCACCTCTGGTGGCTCCACCGGCATGGCGCGCCCCCAGGCGCCCCGTCCCGGCGGTGCCCCGCGTCCCGGCGGCGGCCAGGGTGGCCCCGGCGGCCCGCGCCCGCAGGGTGGCCCCGGTGGCGCCCCGCGTCCGCAGGGTCAGGGCGGCGCCCGTCCGACTCCGGGCGGCATGCCCCGTCCGCAGGCCGGCGCTCCGCGTCCGGGTGGTGCCCCCGGTGGTAACCGTCCGAACCCGGGCATGATGCCGCAGCGTCCCGCTGCCGGCAGCCCGCGTCCCGGTGGTGGCCCCGGCGGTGGCCGTGGTCCCGGCGGCGGCGGTCGCCCGGGTGGCGGCGGCGGTCGTCCCGGTGGCGGTGGCGGTTTCGCCGGTCGTCCCGGTGGCGGCGGCGGCTTCGCCGGTCGTCCGGCCGGTCCCGGTGGCGGCGGTGGCGGTTTCGCCGGTCGTCCCGGTGGCGGTGGCGGCTTCGCCGGTCGTCCCGGTGGCGGTCGTCCCGGTGGTCCGGGTGCCCGCGGTGGCACACAGGGTGCGTTCGGCCGTCCCGGCGGGCCCGCCCGTCGTGGCCGTAAGTCGAAGCGGCAGAGGCGCCAGGAGTACGAGGCCATGCAGGCCCCGTCGGTCGGCGGCGTCATGCTGCCTCGCGGCAACGGACAGTCCGTCCGTCTGTCGCGCGGTGCCTCCCTCACCGACTTCGCGGAGAAGATCAACGCCAACCCGGCGTCGCTCGTCGCCGTGATGATGAACCTCGGCGAGATGGTCACTGCCACGCAGTCCGTCTCCGACGAGACGCTGAAGCTCCTCGCGGATGAGATGAACTACATCCTCGAGATCGTCAGCCCCGAGGAGGAGGACCGCGAGCTGCTCGAGTCCTTCGACATCGAGTTCGGCGAGGACGAGGGTGGCGAGGAGTTCCTCGTCGCGCGTCCGCCGGTCGTGACCGTCATGGGTCACGTCGACCACGGTAAGACCCGACTGCTCGACACCATCCGCAAGACGAACGTCGTCGCGGGTGAGGCCGGCGGTATCACGCAGCACATCGGTGCGTACCAGGTCTCCACCGAGGTCAACGAAGAAGAGCGCCGCATCACCTTCATCGACACCCCGGGTCACGAGGCGTTCACCGCCATGCGTGCCCGTGGTGCCAAGTCGACCGACATCGCGATCCTCGTGGTGGCGGCCAACGACGGTGTCATGCCGCAGACGATCGAGGCGCTGAACCACGCGAAGGCGGCCAACGTGCCGATCGTCGTCGCGGTCAACAAGATCGACGTCGAGGGTGCCGACCCGACCAAGGTGCGCGGTCAGCTCACCGAGTTCGGTCTGGTGGCCGAGGAGTACGGCGGCGACACGATGTTCGTCGACATCTCCGCCAAGCAGGGGCTGAACATCGACTCCCTGCTCGAGGCCGTGGTCCTGACCGCGGACGCCTCGCTCGACCTGCGGGCCAACCCGGAGCAGGACGCGCAGGGTATTGCGATCGAGTCCCACCTCGACCGTGGCCGCGGTGCCGTGTCGACCGTCCTCGTCCAGCGCGGCACGCTGCGCATCGGCGACACGATGGTCGTCGGCGACGCGTACGGCCGTGTCCGCGCGATGCTCGACGACAACGGGAACAACGTCGAGGAAGCGGGTCCCTCGACCCCCGTCCTCGTCCTCGGTCTCACCAACGTCCCGGGTGCCGGCGACAACTTCCTGGTGGTCGACGAGGACCGTACGGCCCGTCAGATCGCCGAGAAGCGTGCCGCTCGCGAGCGCAACGCCAACTTCGCGCGGCGTGGTGTCCGGTTCTCCCTGGAGAACCTGGACGAGGCCCTCAAGGCCGGTCTGGTGCAGGAACTCAACCTCATCATCAAGGGCGACGCGTCCGGTTCGGTGGAGGCTCTCGAGTCCTCGCTGCTCCAGCTCGACGTCGGCGAAGAGGTCGACATCCGCGTCCTGCACCGCGGCGTGGGTGCCGTCACCGAGTCGGACATCGACCTGGCGACCGGCTCCGACGCGATCGTCATCGGCTTCAACGTCCGCGCTGCGGGCCGCGCGGCCCAGATGGCGGACCGCGAGGGCGTCGACGTCCGCTACTACTCGGTGATCTACCAGGCCATCGAGGAGATCGAGGCGGCCCTCAAGGGCATGCTCAAGCCGGAGTACGAAGAGGTCGAGCTCGGCACGGCGGAGATCCGCGAGATCTTCCGCTCGTCCAAGCTGGGCAACATCGCCGGTGTGCTCGTCCGGTCCGGCGAGGTCAAGCGCAACACCAAGGCGCGCCTGCTGCGCGATGGCAAGGTCATCGCGGAGAACCTCAACATCTCCGGTCTGCGTCGCTTCAAGGACGACGTCACTGAGATCCGCGAAGGCTTCGAGGGCGGTATCAACCTCGGAAACTTCAACGACATCAAGATCGACGACGTCATCGCGACGTACGAGATGCGCGAGAAGCCGCGCGCCTGATCCGCGCACGGTGAAGGTCGGGGCCGGTCGGCGGGACGAAATCCCGTCGATCGGCCCCGGCCGTTGCGTGTACGGTTCTGGTGTCCCTGCCAAGTGGTTGGCGGGGCCACGAACCCGAACCGGCGGGACATCCGGACACACATGTATGTGGGGACTCTGTCCTTTGATCTGCTCCTCGGCGACGTCCACTCGCTGAAGGAGAAACGCTCCGTGATCCGCCCGATCGTCGCCGAACTCCAGCGCAAGTACGCGGTGAGTGCGGCGGAGACCGGGAACCAGGAACTTCACCGCAGGGCCGAGATCGGCCTGGCGATGGTCTCCGGGGACACGGGGCACCTCACCGACGTACTGGACCGGTGCGAGCGTCTGATCGCCGCCCGTCCCGAGGTGGAGCTGCTCTCCGTTCGACGCAGGCTCCACGGCGACGAAGACTGACTTTAAGAGCAAGGCGAAGAAGGAGACGGCGCAGTGGCCGACAACGCGCGGGCGAAAAGGCTGGCGGACCTCATCCGAGAGGTGGTGGCCAAGAAGCTCCAGCGCGGGATCAAGGACCCGCGGCTCGGTACGCATGTGACCATCACGGACACCCGGGTGACGGGTGACCTGCGGGAGGCGACCGTCTTCTACACGGTCTACGGCGACGACGAGGAGCGTGCCGCTGCCGCGGCCGGCCTCGAGAGCGCCAAGGGCGTACTCCGTTCGGCGGTGGGCCAGGCGGCCGGCGTGAAGTTCACGCCGACCCTGGCCTTCGTGGCGGATGCCCTGCCGGACAACGCCAAGGCCATCGATGACCTCCTCGACAAGGCCAGGATCTCGGACGCGAAGGTCCGGGAGGCGTCCGCCGGTGCCGAGTTCGCCGGGGGCGCGGACCCGTACCGCAAGCCCGAGGACGAGGACGGCGCGGACGAGGACGGCGAAGCCTCGGAATGACGCAGAAGAACACCCCGACGCCCGACGGTCTTGTCATTGTCGACAAGCCGTCGGGCTTCACTTCGCACGACGTGGTGGCCAAGATGCGCGGGATCGCGAAGACCCGCCGCGTCGGCCACGCGGGCACGCTCGACCCCATGGCGACCGGTGTCCTGGTCCTCGGCGTGGAGCGGGCGACCAAGCTGCTCGGCCATCTCGCGCTGACCGAGAAGGAGTATCTGGGCACGATCCGGCTCGGCCAGAACACGCTGACCGACGACGCCGAGGGCGACCTCACGTCGTCCACGGACGCGTCCGGCGTGCGCCGCGACGCGATCGACGCCGGGGTCGCCAAGCTGACCGGCGCCATCATGCAGGTGCCGTCCAAGGTCAGCGCCATCAAGATCAACGGCGTGCGTTCCTACAAGCGGGCCCGTGAGGGCGAGGAGTTCGAGATCCCGGCGCGGCCGGTCACCGTCTCGTCCTTCACCGTCTACGACATAAGGGACGCGGTCGCCGAGGACGGCACCCCGGTCCTGGATCTGGTCGTCTCGGTGGTCTGCTCGTCAGGGACGTACATCCGGGCGCTCGCCCGGGACCTGGGCGCGGACCTGGGCGTCGGCGGTCACCTCACGGCGCTGCGGCGCACGCGGGTCGGCCCCTACAAGCTGGACTCCGCGCGCACCCTCGACCAGCTCCAGGAGGAGCTGACCGTGATGCCCGTCGCGGACGCCGCCACCGCCGCGTTCCCCCGCTGGGACGTGGACGCCAAGCGCGCCAAGCTGCTGCTCAACGGGGTCCGTCTGGAGGTGCCCGGCGAGTACGCGGGCGCCGGGCCCGTCGCGGTGTTCGACCCCGAGGGTGTGTTCCTCGCGCTCGTGGAGGAGTCGAAGGGCAAGGCGAAGAGCCTCGCCGTCTTCGGCTGATCTCTTCGCCGGCCCCCGCCGTGGAGCGGCGCGCGCAGTCAGTCGCGTGCCGCTCCACGATCCCCCCTCCAAGGGTCTATCCATCACCCCTGATCTGTTCACCCCTTCGGGCGGGCGCTCGGAGTGAACCGAGGGAGTGGAAGGGGGCGCGTTCGCTCCGGCGCCTGTTCCGCTGATCACCGTGCGCCTACCGTCGGTCCTACGGGGCGTGGCGGGAGGTTCGACGATGGCGGGACGTGGCCCCCGGGCCGGCGACGGGGACGCGACGGGTCCCGGGACCGGGCCGCTCCTCGTCCATGTCTTCGATCTGGCCGGACGCCCGCGCGGCGTCGGCTTCGTCGCCGACGACCACGGCACCGTCGTCACCAGCCATGAAGTGGTCGACGGACTCGGCCGCGTCGTGCTGCGCGCGCCCGGCGGGATCACCTGCGTCGTGGGCGCCGCAGACGTGGTCCCGCTGCCCGAGTCGGCCCTCGCGCTCATCCGCACCGACGCGACGGAAGGCCTGGGGATGCGCCCGCTGCCGGTGGCCGTCCGGGGCCCGGCCGGAGCGGGGGCCTATGTGCGGATCGCCGCCGGGGGCTGGCGCGAGGCGCGCGTCCTCGGTCATGCCGACGTCACGTACACCGCGACCGACCGCTTCCACATCGTTCCCGGGGCCATGGAGCTGGCCATCGGCACGGACGGCCGCGACGCGCTGCGCCTCGGGGGAGGGGCGGCCGGGGGACCTGTCGTCGACGCCGCTTCGGGTGCCGTCCTCGCCGTTCTCGGGACCGCGCTCGAGGCCGGGCATCGGGCCGCCGCCGGATTCGCCGTGCCGCTGCGGGAGGCCGCTGCGGCCGACCCGCAGGGGCCCCTCGCCGCGCTCCTCGCGCGGAACGCGGCCACCGTGCCGGTGTACGGGGACGATCTCAATCTGGCGGGCGCGCTCCAGCTGACGGCCACGTCGGTCGGGTCCGACGGGCCGGGTGCGGTCCTCGGCCCGGAGCCGGTCGAACGGCCCGAAGTGGCAAGGGAGTTCGCCGCGTTCGAGGCGTCCGGCGCGGCGGTCCTGGCCCTCGTGGGAGCGCCGGGCAGTGGCCGTACGACGGAGCTCGCCGCCTGTGCCGCGCGACGCGGCCGCGGGGCCCACCCCGCCCCCACCCTCTGGCTGCGCGGCGCGGACCTGCACGGCGACGACCGGAGCGTGGCCGACGCCGCGAGGCGGGCGCTGGTCAGGGCCGGGCGCATCGTCGCGGCGTCACTGCCCGGGGCCGTACCCGGACAGACCGGCGAGCCCGGGGGCCCGGAGCCCAGCGGCGTCGGTGTCGGCGATGTGTCGCCGGAGCGGATCGCGGCGCCCGCGCGCGCCGCCGGCCGGCCCCTCGTACTGCTGCTCGACGGGCCCGAGGAGATGCCGCCCGTCCTGGCGCACCGGCTGGCGGAGTGGACCGAGGGCACGACGCGCTGGCTGCGGGAGACCGGCGTGCGGCTCGTCGTGGCGTGCCGGGGGGAGTACTGGGAGCGCGCGGGCGTACTGTTCCCGCCTGATGTGCTGTACGGACGCGCCGGGCGGCTGCCCGCCTGTGTCCCGCTGGGGGAGCTGACCGGGGACCAGGCCCGCGTGGCGCGGGAGCGGTACGGGCTGCCCGAGGACGCGCTCGCCGGCCGCGACGCGCGGCATCCGCTCGCGCTGCGGCTGCTCGCCGAGGTGCGGGCCGCGCTGCCCGGGCCCCCGCCGGGGAGCGCCGACCGGGACGCCGTCTTCGCCGCCTATCTCGACCTCATGTGCCTGCGGGTGGCGGTGCGCCTCGCCGATGTGAACGGGCTGCGCGGCACGGCCGTGCGCAGGCTCGCCGCCCGGGTGTCCGGGCAGGTCCACGAGGCGGCGCGGCGCTGCCTGGGGCCGGGGCAGGGCGAGCTGGACCGGGAGGCGTTCGAGGAGGTGTTCCCCTGGGGCGCGCTGCCGGGGCGCCGCGGCGGAGGCGTCACGGCGTGGGCCCCGGCCGTCCTCACCGAAGGCGTACTCGTCCCCGCGGGGCGCGGCTACCGGTTCGCGCACGAGGAGGTCGCCGACTGGATCCAGGGCATGCACCTGGACCTGGACGAGGCGCTGCGGGCACTCGTGCACCGCGACCGGGACGCCGTCCGGGCCGCGCCCACGGTGCCCGTGCCCCGGCACCGCGCGGGCCCCGTCGTCCAGGCCCTCCTCCTCGTCGAACGCCAGCAGGGACCGGCCCAACTGGGCGTACACCTGGCTGAGTTGGCGCTCAGATCTCTCACGCCCGGCGACGCCGACGCCTCCTGGTGGGCCGCCCACCTCGTCGAGGAGGCGCTCCTGCGCGTGCCCGACGCCACTCCCTATCTCGGGGTGCTCGAACCGCTCGCCGACCGTGGACGCCTCGACCCCTCGTTCTGGCGCCGGATCCCCGTCACGGACGCCGACCGCCTCGGTCTCCTGCGCCGCCTCGTCGTGCACGATCCGCCGCCCGGGAGCCACGACCGCCACCTGGACACCGTCGCCGACCTGCTCACCGCCGACCCGGCCGGCGTCCAGGTCCACCTCACCCGCTGGTTCGACGACGCGCGGCCGCTGCCCGCCCTCCCCGACGCGACCGTCGCCACCGCGGCCCAGGCGCTCCTGCACACCCACCGGCACCGCGCCGTCGACGACCTCACCGAGGCCCTCGCCGACTGCGCGCACCCGCACGCCCACGAACTGCTCGCCGTGCTCGCCGACGAGGAGCCGTCGGCGCTGTGTCGCGCCGTCGACCGCTGGGCCCACGACGAGCGCCCCGCCCGCCGCGCGTCCGCCGTCACCTACGCCCTGCGGGTCGCCCCGCACGTCACCACCGACGCCGATCGCGGCCTGCTGCGCTACGCCGCGCTCGCCCTGCTCGCCCGCACCACCGACAGCGCCCGGCACGGCGCCGCGCTCGCCCTCCTCGTGCGCGACCCGCAGACCCGCGACGCCTATCTGACGCGCGCCCTGGAGCGGTTCGCGGAGGGCGATGCCCAGTTGCCCGTGAGCGCGCTGGCCGCCGCGCTTGCCACGCACCCGGAGCCGGTTCTGGGCGCCTTCCGGGCCCGTGTGCGGGAGCCGGGCGGTGCGGCCGACGTGCTGGGGACGCTCGCCGGCGTGACCGCGCCCGCGCTCGCGCGGCGGGCGGCCGCCCTCGTGCAGGACCTCTCGGCGGACCGGCCCGACGCCGCTCAGGACGTCGCCGCGTACGTCGACCGGTGCCTGGAGCACGGGCCGGCCGGGCGGGCGGTGCTCTTTCCCCTCGTCACAGGGCTGCTCCGGACCTGTCCGGCCCCCGGGCGGGCCGCGCTCGCGCCCGTACTCGCCGCGCCCGGCACGGGCGCCTCACGGGCCCTGCGTGGCGAGCTCCTCGACGTACTGCTCGCCCACGAGGACGACCCGGACGTGCTCGACGCCGTCCTGCGGACCGCCGCCCGCAGCGCCGGGGGCGCCGGAGCGAACCGCACCCGCGACCTGGTGCGGCGCACCGGACAGCGGCTCGTCCGCACTCCGGAGGGAGCCGCCCGCTTCGACCGCGCCCTCGTCGAGTTCGCCGACTCGGTGCCCGGGTTCGCCGCCCTCCTCGTCCAGTGGCTGGCGGGGGCGCCGCGCGAGTGGGCCGCCCTCGTCGGGCCGAGCGCCCGCCGCGTGATCGGGGGTCTGGCCGGGGTACGCGTACCCGCCTGACCTGCCCCGGCCGGTACGGCGCCTCCCGATGCGGGGCGTGGGCGCTCGGCATGGCACTCTTAGACCTGCGTATTCGGCAAAGAGACGTAACAGTCGTACACAGGTTCGCGAGGAGCAATCACCGTGCAGCGCTGGCGTGGCTTGGAGGACATCCCCCAGGACTGGGGGCGCAGCGTCGTCACCATCGGCTCCTACGACGGAGTGCACCGCGGCCATCAGTTGATCATCGGCCGGGCCGTCGAACGGGCCCGTGAGCTCGGTGTGCCCGCCGTCGTGGTCACCTTCGACCCGCACCCCAGCGAGGTCGTGCGCCCCGGCAGCCACCCTCCGCTGCTCGCCCCGCACCACCGGCGCGCGGAACTGATGGCCGAGCTCGGCGTCGACGCCCTGCTGATCCTGCCGTTCACCACCGAGTTCTCCAAGCTGTCGCCGGCCGAGTTCGTCGCGAAGGTCCTGGTCGACAAGCTGCACGCGCGCCTCGTCGTCGAGGGGCCGAACTTCCGCTTCGGCCACCGCGCCGCGGGCAATGTCGCGTTCCTCGCCGAGCAGGGCACGACGTACGACTTCGAGGTCGAGGTCGTCGACCTGTACGTGAGCGGCTCGGCGGGCGGCGGCGAGCCCTTCTCGTCCACGCTGACCCGCCGGCTCGTCGCCGAAGGCGACATGGAGGGTGCGCGCGAGATCCTCGGCCGCCCGCACCGCGTCGAGGGCGTGGTCGTGCGCGGCGCCCAGCGCGGCCGTGAGCTGGGCTTCCCGACCGCCAACGTCGAGACGCTCCCGCACACCGCGATCCCGGCGGACGGCGTCTACGCCGGCTGGCTGCACGTCGGGGACGAGGCGATGCCCGCCGCGATCTCCGTGGGCACCAACCCGCAGTTCGACGGCACCGAGCGCACCGTCGAGGCGTACGCCATCGACCGGGTGGGCCTCGACCTGTACGGCCTGCACGTGGCCGTGGACTTCCTCGCCTATGTGCGCGGGATGGCCAAGTTCGACTCGATCGACGCGCTCCTGGTCGCCATCGCGGACGACGTGAAGCGGTCGCGGGAGCTCATTGAGGCGTACGACGGCAAGTGACCCGGGCGTGGGCGGAGGTCTCGGGGGCCGCTGCCCCCGGACCCCCGGTCCTCAAACGCCGGACGGGCTGACTTGTGCCGTCGCCCAGTGGCATGCCACCTGGGTCTCGCTCGCGCCCGACAGCACAGGCAGGTCCTCCCCTCGGCAGCGGTCCGCCACCCCCGCCCGTTCCGCCTCGCCCGACGCCAGGATCTGGCAGCGGGCGTGGAAGCGGCAGCCGGACGGGATGCGGGACGGGTCCGGGGGCTCACCCGTGAGGACCACCGGGTCGCCCGGCGCTTCCGGCAGAACCGACAACAGGGCCTGCGTGTACGGGTGTTGAGGTGCCGTCAGGACCTCCTCAACCGTTCCCGTCTCCACGATCCGGCCCAGGTACATCACCGCGACCCGGTCCGCGATGTTCCAGGCGAGTCCCAGGTCGTGCGTCACCACGAGCGCGGACAGGCCCAGTTCGTCGCGCAGCTTCAGCAGCAGGGCGAGGATTTCGCCCCGCACCGACGCGTCCAGGGACGCCACCGGCTCGTCCGCGACGATCAGTTCCGGGTCCAGGACCAGCGCACCCGCGATCACCACGCGCTGGCGCTGGCCGCCCGACAGCTCGTGCGGGTAGCGCAGGAAGAAGCGGTCCGGCGGGCGAAGTCCCGCTCGTGACAAGGCGTTCGCCACCGCCTCGCGCTCGTCGCCCGCGTACCCGTGGATGCGCAGGCCCTCGGCCACCGCGTCGTACACCGTGTGCCGCGGGTTCAGCGAACCGCTGGGGTCCTGGAGGACAAGCTGCACGCGCTTGCGGTACGCCTTGAGGGCGCGCGAGGAGTAGTCGAGGGGCTTCCCGTCGAACGTGACGCGGCCGGACGTCGGCGGTACCAGGCCGAGCAGGGAGCGGGCGAGCGTCGTCTTGCCGCAGCCCGACTCGCCCACCAGGGCCACGATCTCTCCGGGCGCGATGTCGAGGTCGACGCCGTCCACGGCCCGCGCGGGATCCGCGCCCCGGCGGCCGGGGAAGGTGACGTGCAGCGCGCCGGCCGTGAGCAGGGGGGACGTACTGGTCATGCTGTGGTGCTCCTTGCCTCGGTGCCGGCGGCGTCGTCCGGATCGATGGCGCCGCCCACGTGCACACAGGCCGCCCGCCGGCCCGTGGCCGCGGCCCGTAGTTCCGGGTCCTCGGTGATGCAGCTGTCGAGCGCCACCGGGCAGCGCGGGTGGAACGTGCAGCCCGTGGGCAGCGCCGACGGGTCGGGCGGGTCGCCGGGCAGACCGCGCGGCGCGAACCGGGACGCGGCGTCGCCGATCCGCGGGAACGCCGCCGACAGGGCCTTCCCGTAAGGGTGTTGCGCGTTCTCGTAGACCTCGGAGGCGGGGCCCTCCTCGACGACGCGGCCCGCGTACATCACCGCGAGCCGGTCGCAGGTGTCCGAGAGGACCGCGAGGTCGTGGCTGATCATGATGAGGCCGAGGTCCTGATCGGACACGAGCTGCTCGATCAGGCGCAGGATCTGCGCCTGGATCATCACGTCGAGCGCCGTCGTCGGCTCGTCCGCGATGATCAGGCCCGGGTCGCAGGCGAGCGCCATCGCGATCATCACGCGCTGGCGCTGGCCGCCGGACAGCTCGTGCGGATACGCGTCCGCGCGGGCGGCGGGCAGGCCGACGTGCTCCAGGAGCTCCGCGACCTTCTTCTTCGCGCCCGCGGGCGTCGCCTTCTTGTGCAGCAGGATCGGCTCGGCGATCTGGTCCCCGATGCGGTGCACCGCGTTGAGCGAGTGCATCGCGCCCTGGAACACGATCGAGGCGCCGGCCCAGCGCACCGCCCTGACCTGGCCCCACTTCATCGTGAGGACGTCCTCGCCGTTGAGCAGGATCTCGCCGGAGACCCTCGTGCCGGCCGGCAGGAGACGCAGCAGCGCGAGCGCGAGCGTCGACTTGCCGCAGCCGGACTCGCCGGCGATGCCGAGCTTCTGGCCCGCGTCGACGCTGAGGTTCACTCCGCGGACGGCCCGTGCCCCGCCCGCGTACGTCACTTCGAGGTTTCTGACGTCGAGAAGGCTCACCTGGCCACCCCCAGCTTCGGATTGAGGACGGCTTCGATGGCGCGGCCGCACAGCGTGAACGCGAGCGCGACCAGCGCGATGGCGAGTCCGGGAGGCGCGAGATACCACCAGTCGCCCGCGCTGACCGCGCCCGCCTCGCGCGCGTCCTGGAGCATGCCGCCCCATGACGTGATCGTCGGGTCGCCGAGGCCGAGGAAGGCGAGCGTGGCCTCGGTGAGGATCGCACTGGAGATCACGAGCGTGGTCTGCGCGAGGACGAGCGGCATCACGTTCGGCAGGACGTGGCGCAGCATGATGTGCCCGTGCCCGCCGCCGAGCGCGCGGGCCCGCTCGATGTACGGCCGCGACTCCACGGCGAGCGTCTGGGCGCGCACCAGGCGGGCCGTCGTCGGCCACGTCGTCACGCCGATCGCCAGGATGACCGTCCAGATGGAGCGGGACATCACGGTGGCGAGCGCGATCGCGAGGACCAGCGTCGGCATCACGAGGAACCAGTCGGTGACCCGCATCAGGACCGTCGAGTACCAGCCGCGGAAGTGGCCGGCGACGATGCCGACGACCGTGCCGATCGCCACGCACAGGAATGCGGCCAGCAGCCCCACGGTGAGGGACACACGGGCGCCCCACACCAGCAGCGCGAGCACACTGCGGCCGAACTGGTCGGTGCCGAGCGGGAATTCACCGCTGGGCGCCTCAAGTGCGCCGCCTGGCGCGTCGGTGACGCTCTGTGAGTCCGCGCCGACGAGCAGGGGCGCGCAGATCGCGATGAGGGCGATCAGGACCAGCCCGCCGAGACCCCACAGCCCGCTGCGGTGGGTGCGGTACTCGCGCCAGAAGCGGGCGGCGGAGCGGCGCTTGCGGGCGCGCGCCAGCGACCGCGCGCTCTTCTCGGCCGGCGGCGGGAGCTGCGCGGTGTCGAGGTCGTTCGTGTCGGCAGTCATCGGCCCACCCGGGGATCGAGCAGCGGATACAGCACGTCGGCGAGGGTGTTCGCCAGGATCACCGCGGTGGCGAAGACGAAGAACAGCCCTTGGACGAGCGGCAGGTCGGGCACGCTGAGTGCCGAGTAGAAGAGGCCGCCGAGGCCGGGCCAGGAGAAGACCGTCTCGACGAGGATCTGACCGGCCACGACGTGCCCGAGGTTCACGAACATCAGCGTGAACGTGGGCAGCATCGCGTTCGGGACCGCGTGCTTGCGGCGTACGACGTCGTCGCGCAGGCCCTTCGCGCGCGCCGTCGTCAGATAGTCGCTGCCCATCTCGTCGAGCAGCGAGGAGCGCATCACGAGGAGCGTCTGCGCGTAGCCGACCGCCACCAGCGTGACCACCGGCAGGACCAGATGGTGCGCGACGTCCAGGACGTACGCGAACCCGCTCTCGCCGCCGGACTCCAGACCGCCCGTCGGGAAGAGACCCGGGATCGGTCCCAGTCCCACCGAGAAGACGATGATGAGGAGCAGACCGAGCCAGAACGACGGGATCGAGTAGAGCGTGAGGGCGAACGCGGTGTTGAAGCGGTCGCTGCGCGACCCGTTGCGCCACGCGGTGCGCGTGCCGAGCCAGATGCCGAGCGCGGTGTAGAGGACGTACGCCGTGCCGGTCAGGAGCAGCGTCGCCGGGAGCGCCTCGGTGATCTTGTCGATGACCGGGGTGTGGAACTGGTACGACGTGCCGAAGTCGCCGGTCAGCGCGTCACCGATGTAGTTGGTGAACTGCTGCCACATCGGCAGGTCGAGGCCGAACTGGTGGCGGAGCGCTTCGAGCTGCTGCGCCGAGACACGGCGCCCGCCGGTCATCTGCTTCACCGGATCGCTGGGGATCAGGCGGAACAGGAAGAAGCTGGTGACCAGGACCGCGAAGAGCGACACGATCGCTCCCGCGATCTTGCCCGCCACGTACTGGAGATAGGCCTTGGTGTTGCGCGCCCGTGGACCGCGGGCCGCCGACGGCCCGGCTTGCGCCGGGCCGTCGGTGTCCGCACTCTGCACGAGCGCCGGAGTGCTCTCTGCTGTCATGTGGAACTCTCGTTACTCGTGCGGTACTTGCGACGCCTGCGGACGGAGGTGACGCGTTCTCTCGTGACGGGTGCTGCTACTCGCGGTCGTCCGCCGAGGTGCGGCGGCGCCGCGCGAGGAGCAGCCCGCCACCGCCGAGGACGACGACGGCCGCGACGATACCGATGATCACGCCGGTCGAGCCGGAACCGTCGCCGCCGCTGCCCTTCGCGTCGCTCGTGCCGTCCGCCGGAACGGCCGACCACCAGCTCCAGTACCCGTCCTGGCCGTAGATGTTGCCGGCCGCGGTGGGCATGGTCTGGATCGACTTGATCTGGTCGGTGCGGTAGGCCTCGACGGCGTTCGGGTACGCGATGACGTTCATGTACCCGGAGTCGTACAGCCACGACTCCATCTGCTTGACGATGTCCGCGCGCTTGGCCGGGTCGTACTCGGCGAGCTGCTTCTTGTACAGGTCGTCGTACGTCTTGTCGCAGATGAAGTTGTCCGTCTGGGCGCTCTCCTTGGCCTTGACGGGCAGCGCGGCGCAGGTGTGGATGCCGAGGACGAAGTCCGGGTCGGGGTTGACCGACCAGCCGTCGAACGCGAGGTCGTACTCGCCTGCGTACCAGGGCACCGAGACGTCGTCGAGGCAGTCGACCTTCAGGCCGATGCCGAGCTTGCCCCACCACTCCTTGAGGTACTTGCCGATCGCTTTGTCGTTCGGGTCCGTGGCGTGGCACAGGATGCGGAGGTTCAGCGGCTTGCCGTCCTTGCCGACGCGCTCGCTGCCCTTCATCTTGTAGCCGGCCTCGTCGAGCAGCTTGCCCGCCTTGTCGGGGTCGTACCCGAGGGCCTGGCTGCCGGACGGCTTCCAGAAGTAGTCGCCGAAGCGCGGCGGGATGTAGCCCTCGCCCTCGACGGCGTGGCCCTGGAAGACCTTGTCGACGATCGTCTTGCGGTCGATCGACAGGAACAGCGCCTGGCGCACCTTCTGGTCGAGAAGGGCCTTGTTGCCGTTGCCGAACTTCTTGCGGTCCCTGGTCTGCGCGCCCGGGTTGGTGGCGAGTGCGAAGAAGCGGCGGCCGGGGCCCTCGTTGACCTTGATGTTCGACTCGCCCTTGAGCGAAGCCGCCTGAGCAGGCGTCAGGGCGGGAGAGCCGGCCACGAAGGAGACCTCGCCCTTGCGCAGGGCGGCGACCGCGGCGTCCTGGTCCTTGTACGACTTGAAGACGACCTCGTCGAACTTGGGCGCGCCGCGCCAGAAGTTCTTGTTGGCCTTCAGCTTCACGTACTGGTCGACCTTGTAGTCGGTCAGCACGAACGGGCCGTTGCCGACGATCGGGAAGGTCTTGTCGTTGTTGAACTTCGAGAAGTCCTTGACGTTCTTCCAGATGTGCTCGGGCACGATCGGGACGTCGAGTGCGGCCATCGTGGCCTGCGGCTTCTTCAGCTCGATGACCAGCTTGGTGGCGCTGGGGGCGGTGACCTTCTTGAAGTTGGTGACGAAGCTGCCGTTCGAGGTCGCGGCGCCCTCGTCCGTCATCATCTTGTTGAAGGTGAAGGCGGCGTCGGCGGCGGTGGCCTGCTTGCCGTCGGACCACTTCGAGTCGGACCTGATGGTGTAGGTCCAGGTGAGCTTGTCCGCGGACGGCTTCCACTCGGTGGCGAAGCCCGGGACGGCGTGGTTGTCCTTGGGGTCGTAGTTGGTCAGGTACTCGTACATCATCCGGTGGATGCTCGTACTGACCAGTCGCTGGGCGAGGAACGGGCTCAGCGAGTCGACGCTCTGGGCGAGGGCGACGGTGAGGACCTTCTTGCCGCCGTCGGCCGCCTTGGCCTCTTGGGGTGCGGGGTTGAGCGGCGTGGCGAGGCCGGCCGTCAGGGTGAACGCCGCGGCGCCGGCCGCCAGGAGGACCCGCAGGGTCCGGCGGGGCGCGCGCCGTGGGGAACGGGAGAAGAGCGGAGCGTGTGCTCTCTTGGGCTGATCTTTTGTGTCCATGGGTCGGTGACCTCGCGTCGTTGCTCGCGCAGGAGTGGCAGGTTGATCATGGGACGCCAGCTGGTTGATGTGTGTGTCTATCAGCGGCAGTCTGCGCACGTCAACGGCACATGAACCCCATGTGGCCTGCGGAAATAACGAGTTGACGTGCATTTCACGCACATTGGTCGAGACCTCTGACGCTTTGCAGGCCAGGGCGTGATGCCCGTTGCGCTCAATAATGAGCTCCTGGTGGCTGTTTGACGGTATATCGGCAGACACGGAAAAGGCCCGCACCGTGGTGTCGGTGCGGGCCTTTCGTGTGCCCGGGGGGCCGGGATATCAGCGTTGTTACTGCTGAGGCGGCTGGGGCTGTGCGGTGTACGGGGGGAGGGGCTGGCCGGGCTGGCCGGGGGCGGGCGGCTGACCGGGCGCGGGCTGGCCCGGCTGGGCCGGGGGCTGCTGCTGCCACATCTGCGGGGGCCCGGACTGGCTCGGCTGACCCGGCTGCTGAGCCGGCTGCTGGCCAGGCTGCGGGGGCTGACCGGGCTGCTGCTGGGGCTGGCCGGGGGCGCCGGCCTGTGCCTGGCCGGGCTGCTGCGGATACGGCTGGCCGGGGTAGGGCTGGCCCGGGAACTGCTGCCCCGGAGCGGGCTGTTGACCCGGCGCGGGCGGCTGGGGCGCGCCCGGCTGCCCCGGGTACGGCTGGCCCGGGTAGGGCTGCTGCGCGGGGTACGGCTGCTGCTGGTGGCCCGGCACCGGGGGAGCCATGGTGGGCGGCGGGTTGCCGTCCGACGTCCACAGGCCTTGCTGCTGCTGGGCCCGCGCGAAGTCCTCCGCGACCATCGCCGAGAGGTTGAAGTACGCCTCACGCACCTTGGGCCGCATCATGTCGAGGTCGACCTCGGCGCCGGCCGCGAGGTGCTCGTCGAACGGCACCACCACGACGCCGCGGCACCGCGTCTCGAAGTGCGACACGATGTCGTCGACCTTGATCATCTTGCCGGTCTCGCGGACCCCGGAGATGACCGTGATGGAACGCGACACCAGATCCGCGTACCCGTGCGCCGACAGCCAGTCGAGCGTCGTACTGGCGCTGCTCGCGCCGTCCACGGACGGCGTCGAGATGATGATCAACTGGTCGGCGAGGTCGAGGACGCCGCGCATCGCGGAGTACAGCAGACCGGTGCCGGAGTCGGTCAGGATGATCGGGTACTGCTTGCCGAGCACGTCGATCGCGCTGCGGTAGTCCGTGTCGTTGAACGTCGTCGAGACCGCCGGGTCCACGTCGTTCGCGATGATCTCCAGGCCGGACGGCGCCTGCGAGGTGAACCGCCGGATGTCCATGTACGAGTTGAGGTGCGGGATCGCCTGCACCAGGTCTCGGATGGTCGCCCCGGTCTCACGGCGCACGCGGCGGCCGAGCGTGCCGGCGTCCGGGTTGGCGTCGATCGCGAGGATCTTGTCCTGGCGCTCCGTCGCGAGCGTCGAACCGAGCGCCGTCGTTGTGGTCGTCTTGCCCACGCCGCCCTTGAGGCTGATGACGGCGATCCGGTAGCAGGACAGGACCGGCGTACGGATCAGGTCGAGCTTCCGCTGCCGCTCGGCCTCCTCCTTCTTGCCGCCGAGCTTGAAGCGTGAGTTGTTGCCGCCGGGGCGGGCGCTCTTCGCCTTCTGCTTCTTGTTGTTGAGCAGGCGGTCGGCCGACAGCTCCACGGCCGCCGTGTAGCCGAGCGGCGCACCGCCGACGTTCGTGGGCGTGCGCTGGTCGTGCTGAATGGGCTGCGGCCAGGCACCGCCGGCACGGGGGTCGGCGGGGGGCGCCTGCCCGGGGAAGGGCTGGCCGGGCTGGCCCTGGAACTGGCCGGGCTGACCCTGGACCTGCTGCTCCGGCTGGCCGGGCTGACCGGCGTGGGGGGCCGGGGCCTGCGGCGCGGGCTGCTGCTGGTGCGGCTGCGGCTGCTGGGCGACCGGGGGCTGGGGGCCCGGCTGCTGTGTGTGCGGTGCCGGCGGCTGCTGAGGGTTCTGCTGCGCCGGGAGGTGCGGGGCGGGCGGGGCCGGGGTGTTGGGTCCGGCCGGGTGTCCGTGAGCGGGGGCTCCGGGCTGCGGCTGAGGGAACCCGTAGCCCGTGCCGGGCTGGGGCTGCTGCGGGAATCCGTAACCGCCTTGCGGGGCCGGCGGGTTGGGTGTGCCGGGCTGGGGCTGCTGCGGGAATCCGTAACCGCCTTGCGGGGCGGGCGGGTTGGGCGTGCCCGGCTGGGGCTGCTGGGGGAACCCGTAACCACCCTCCGGAGCAGGCTGGTTCGGTGTGGCGGGTGCGGGCGGCGTCGGCTGCGGGAACCCGTAGCCCTGCTGCGGCGGTGCCGGAGGCGCGGGCTGCTGCGGGTCGCCGGGGGGCGACTGCTGCGGGAAGCCGTAACCACCCTGCGGTGCGGGCGGGGTGTTCTGCGCGGGCCAGGCGGGCTGGGCGGGAGCGGCCTGGGCCGGAACCGGCGCGCCGGGCTGCGGCTGCTGCTGCGCGGGCCACTGCGGGGCCGACGGGGGCGCGGCGGGCTGGAACGCCGGGGGCAGCGGCGGGATACCGTCCTGCGGCACGGGCGGCGGGGCCCAGGCGGCGGGGGCGCCCTGTGCGTCCGGGGTCGCGGGTGTGTCGGCGTCGGCGGGGGCATTGGTGTCCGCGCCCGCGTCGGCCGATGCGTTCGTAGGAGCGGCTTCGGTGGTGTCGGAGCCGGTGTCGTCCGAGCCCTCCGCCTGGGACGCGTCGTCAGAGACGGCCTCGGAGTCGGTGCTGATGGCCGCGGCCTGAGCGGTGTCGGTGTCCCCGTCCTCCGAGGAGTCCGAGGAAACCGCGGAGGCGCTCGCCACCTCGTCGTCCCCGGCGGGCCCTGCCGCGGCGACCACAGCGAAGTCGCCGGAGTCACCGGAGCCGTTCGAGCCACCCGAGTCGGAGCTGGCGGACGCGGCGTCCCCGCCCTGCTCCTCGGCCGTCGGCTCGGCCTTCTGCTCGTCCTGCGCGGCCAGCTCGGCGAACTCCCGCTTCAGCGCGGCCGCGGAGAAGCGCATGGTCGCGCCGCTCTCCAGATCCCCGTTCCCCGAACCCGCGTCCGGCTCGGGAGCCGAAGCGGCGGGCGTGTACGGCGTGTAGGGCGCGGGCGGCGCCGGGGGCGTCACAGGCGCGGGCGCAGGGACGGGAGGCACCGGCGGCGGAGGCGTGGCCGAGGGGGTCTCGCCCGTGCCGGACGACGCGTTCTGCGTGTACCAGGCCGGTGGGGCGTAGTCGATGGTGAACTCGCCCGTCGTCTCAGTGGCGGACTCCGCGTCGGAGTGATCATCGACGGGTGTGTCCCAGCCCCCGCGGATCTCGTCCCGATCGCTGTTCACAATGCCTCCTGGTGTGGTCGAGCACCCTCGTGCCGTGGTGGGGGGCGACCGTTCCTGTCGTCCGATCCGCCGCGCTCTTCCCCTGGGACGCGTACGAGCCACGCGTGGGTTCGCGCGCGCGTCCTGGTCCCAGCCTAATCACCAAAACCACGAGCACGGCAGGCGTGTCCGTCCCGCCGACGCCGTCCAGGAGGTCACACCCGGCCAACAAGTGATGTCCAAGCGATACGGAAGTGACGAACACCCCTCAGTCCGTCACCCGCAAACTGCCCGAATAAGCCGCAAAGAGGACCGAGTTCGATCGCCGGAACGCTCCGCGGAGGCTCCGGGCCGACCTCAGTCCATCCGGCGGGCGTTACCCAACAATCCGGTCTCGGCGTCCGTCGCCTGGGTCATCACGTACTGCCGGTCGCGGTCGGTGCACCACAGAGTGACGCCGTCAGCGAGCGTCGGCAGGGACTCCCACTCGCCGCGCGGCAGCCCGATGACACGGCCGATCTCCGCAGCCTCGTCCGGCGAAACCCGCTGGACCCCGACGAGCCGCGCCTGGCGCATCAACCGGGGCGCCACCGGGCTCAGATAGGGCAGCAGCGTCAGCACGGACTGCCACGGCGCGGAGGCCACCCGCCCGCGCGGCGGCCGCATTCCGCAGTCCCGCACCACGAGCACCGGGCCACCGGCGGACGCGCCCTGCGGCGGCACCCGCCCGACGTCGTGCACCGTCATCCCGGACTGGCCGCCACCGACCGCCTGCACCAACTGTGCCCAGGCCTGTGCCCGCCCGGTCTCCACCGCGACCCGTGCGCCCGTCGCGGCGGCCCGCAGCGCGAGCACCTGAGCCGTCCACAGGCCACCGATGAGCACCATGTCGTAGGGCGTCGGCCGGTTCACCCCGAGCACGGCGGGCTGGCCGTCGGCATCGACGCCGACGACGACACCGTCGTCCCCGATGGGCAGCGCGAGCGAGTCCAACTGCTCTACGGAGAGCGTGTGGCGCTGGTGCCGCGGCCCGAAGAGTCCGAACCCGGTGCGAGGCCTGTCAGTGGCGGCAGGCGCGGGAGCCGCGCCCGCGTTGCCGTTTCCGTACCCGTTGCCGTTCCAGGAGTTTCCGTCCCAGGATCCTGCCCCGGCCGGGGGAGATGACGTCATGGCCATCAGCGCGCACCTCCGAGGGGCAACGTGGCGAGAACTCCAGGGAGTTGTTCGCGGTCGAGCCGGACGAGACCCGTCTTGGCCTGCCGGGCGGCGGTCTCCAGGGACCGCCGGGCCGTGGTCAGCTCGCTGTCGCTGCGCCCCGTGATCCGCATGTGCCCGCAGAGCTGGATGTCCCGCTGGTCACCGCGGGACAGTGTCAGGCTGAACGTCGTGGCCAGCGCGGGCACCGTGGTCAGGAGTGCGACCAACTGGTGCAGAGCGGGCCCGGATCCGCCGAGCTGCGGCCAGCGCCGCACCCAGTACGTGGTGTGTCTGCGGTTGTCGCAGCGCCAGCTGCGGCCGGACTCCTCGGTCCTGCGCTGCGGCAGCTCGCTCCGCCCGGCCTGCGCCGTCACCATGGGGTTGGCGCACGCCGACGTCGCGACGGCGGCCGTGAGCTCCTCCTCCGTCAGCACGCTGGCGCGGAAGCCCGCGCCGGTCAGCCGGCTCGCCAGATGCTGGGCCGCGCGGGCCACGCACTTCTGGGCTCCCGCGGTGCCGCCACCGCGCGCGGCCACGGCCTCCGGGCACAGCTCCGGGTCGAGCTTCAGGGCGATCCATGTGATGCGCACGGCGGGGGAGCCGGTCTGGGCCTGCAGCGGCGCGTAGTTGCTCACCGCCACGGACTGCTGCGGCAGGTGCAGCGCGGGCGCGGGCTGCGTGTGCAGCACGATCTGCGCCGATTCGAGCTGGATGCCGTCGACGTCGAGGGCGTCCCGCACGATCCCTATCGGCAGCGGCCGCCGGGAGCGCTCGGCCCGCAGAGCGGTGGCGTCCGACTCGACCTGGAGCACGGCGGTCAGGAAGCCGCCGTCGCCGACCATGCCGATGGGACGCTGGTCGCGGTCGTCACCTCGGCTGTAGCTGTACGTCCGCAGCGAGGGGTCGCACTCGACGGCGGGCGCGATGCCCGGCTCCGTGCCGGGCGGGACCGGTGTACTCGCCGCACGGCGCTTGCGCGCGCGCAGCGCCAGTACGGTGCCGAGCCACTCGGGCAGAGACCGCCCCCGACGGCGTACGACGGCGAACAGGACGAGGATCACGGCGACGACGCCCGCGGGCACCAGGGCCAGCTTGTCGACGACCGCGGCGCCGACGACCAGCGCGGCGGCGACCTCGATCATCACCATCTGCTGGAGCCGGAACGACCCGGCCCGCCCGGAGCGCGACTTCAGATGAAGCGAGACCGGGCCGGCGGGCGCCGCCGGAGAGCCGGCCCCACCGCCGGACCCTGTCGCCGGCGCACCGTCTCCCGGTCCCGGCCGACCGTTCGACCGCGACCGGGATTGCGACCGCGACCGGGTCCGCGTTGCGGAAGCCATCACTCCAAACCCCCCGAACTCTCCCGAAAATCCCTGACGTACAGGGCCTTTGAAGGCCCCAGCACCCTACCCGTCCCACACGCACAACCACGCAACAGGCATAGTAGGGGCCGGGTCTGACAACGGAGGGCGGGGGACGCAGGTGCCCCCGAGTGCTGCACGGGGAGAAGCGGACACAGATGGCATCACGGCGGGACGAACTCAACGCCTACACCTTCGCGAAGCGTCGTACGCTCGCGTCCTTCCTCCAGCCCTCACCCTCCGGTTCGGAGGAAGGGGCACCGAAGCCGCTGCGTGCGGTGCTGCCGGGCGTCATCGTCGGCATCGTCGTCCTCGCGGTCTTCGGGGCATGGGGGATGTTCAAGCCGACAGCGCCGCCCAAATGGGATGAGACGGCGAAGAACGTGATCGTCGCGAGCAAGTCGACGACGCGGTACGTGGTCCTGAAGACGGACGGCAAGAAACAGCTGCACCCCGTCCTCAACATGGCGTCGGCCAAGCTCCTCGTCGCCCCGAGCGACAACCCCATCGTGACAGTGTCGGAGAAGGTGCTCGACAGCGGCAAGATCCCGCACGGCGCCACGATCGGGATCCCGTACGCCCCCGACCGTCTGCCGCCGGACTCCGAGGCGGAGTCCGCGAAGCGCTGGGCCGTCTGCGAGCGTCCGGGCGAGGGCGGCCGCGCCATCCAGAAGGCGGCGTTCGTCCTCGCGAAGCGGGACGAGACGAAGACCGAGGGCAGCGACGCGAAGCTGCGCGGCGGCGACCTGATGTACGTCGTCGGCCCGGACAAGGCCAAGACCGAGTACGTCGTCGACGCCCATGGCACGGCCTACCGCATCGCCGCCCAGGCCAAGGAGGACAAGCAGCAGCTCCTGCGCGCCCTCGACATCACCGCCGGGACCCAGGAGCCGCAGCGCGTCTCCAGGCAGTGGCTCGACACGCTCCACCAGGGCACCCCGATCTCCTTCCCGACGCTCGAGGGCAAGCCCGGCGACCCCGCCGGCGCGAACAGCACACTCGACGACTCCGCGAACCGGGTCGGCATGGTCCTCAAGACGCCGGACCAGTACTACGTCGTCCTGCCGGGCAAGGTCGCCCCCATCACCGACTTCACCGCGCACCTGCTCCTGTACAGCCCCGCGCTGGTTCCCCTCGCCCAGGGTGGCGAGCCGCTCAAGGTGAGCCCCGGCGCCGTGGTCGCCGGCCAGGGCTTCGGACCCGGCAACTGGCCGAAGTACGCACCGAAGACGGTCAACGAGGCCTCCACCGGGACCGGCAGCCGCAACACCGTCTGCAACGTCCTGAACAAGGTCGACAGCGACAACGGCCGCACCACGCTCAGCACTTGGGCCGGCACGAAGTTCCCCGCGCCCCTTCCCACCGGCTCCTCCAGCGCCTACGTCACCGCCGGATCGGGCCAGCTCTACCGCCAGTTCCAGGGCACGGAGACCGCTGTGGGCCCCGTCTTCCTGGTCACCGACACGGGCCTCCGCTACGCGATGCAGTCCAACAGCGACAGCGGCGCGGACGATGCGGGCATCGGCACCACGGAGAAGCAGCGCAAGGACCAGCGCCAGCAGGCCAAACTGGCGGTGACCAGCCTCGGCTACGACAAGGTGGACCCGGCGCCGATCCCGGTCGCCTGGTCGGAGTTCCTGCCCACGGGCCCGCGCCTGTCCACGACAGCGGCCCGCCAGCCGCAGGGCTCCTAGGGCCGGGGGACACGATGGCGTACGCATCCGGGGAATCCGCAGCCACGTGGACGCGCAGGGCGGCACTGGTAGCCGCGCTGACCGTGACCGTGACGACCACCGCGCTCCTGCCCGCCGGGCCCGCGGCAGCCGACGGTGAGCAGTGCACCTTCGGCCCGAAGAACCCCAAGTACTCGGGCCGCCCCTGGTCGCTCCAGCGCGTCCTGCTCGACGACCTGTGGAGCGAGACCAAGGGCAAGGGCGTCAAGGTCGCCGTCATCGACACGGGCGTTGACGTCAAGAACGCACAGCTCACCCGCGCCGTGGACACGTCCAAGGGCAAGAACCTGCTGCCCAAGGGCCTCAAGGACGACAACGGCAGCAAGATCGAACGCGGCAAGGAGAACGGCACCACCGACACCGTGGGCCACGGCACCCGCGTCGCGGGCATCATCGCCGCGCGCCCGGCCAAGGGCACCGGTTTCGTGGGCCTGGCCCCCGAGGCCACGATCATCCCGATCCAGCAGAACGACGCGGAGGGCCACGGCACGGCCGAGACTCTCGCATCGGCCATCCTGTACGCGAAGTCCGTGGGCGCCCAGGTCATCAACATCTCGCAGGACACGGCGAACGCGGTCAAGCCCGCCCCGCAGCTGGAGGCGGCGGTCAACTCGGCCCTCGCCGCCAAGATCGTGGTCGTCGCCTCGGCAGGAAACGACGGCCTGGACGGCAAGGTGAAGAAGACCTACCCGGCGTCGTTCCCCGGCGTCCTGGCGGTCGCGGCCTCGGACCGCAACAACGAACGAGCCGCGTTCTCCCAGTCGGGCGACTTCGTGGGCGTGGCCGCGCCGGGCGTGGACATGGTCTCCACGGTCCCGGGCGCCGGCCACTGCTCGGACAACGGAACCAGCTTCTCCGCCCCCTATGTGGCCGGAGTCGCGGCCCTCGTCAAGGCGAAGCACCCCGACTGGACGGCGGCCGAGGTCGTCGCCCAGATCGAACAGACCGCGGAACGCTCGACCTCGGGCCACGACATCCTGGTCGGCTGGGGCGTCGTCGACCCCGTCCGCGCGGTCACGGAGGATCCGGATCACCCGATCGAGTCCCCGTCCCCCGACGAGGGCGTCACCCGCGCGGAGGCTCCTACGGCGGCGAAACTCCACTTCGGAGAGACGGCGGAGCAGCGCAACACCCGCCTGGCCACGTACACGGTCGTCGGGACCGCGGTGCTGGTGGCGGGCCTGGGAGGGACGGCCGTCGCGGTACGGGACGCGCGGCGCAGGGGCCGGAACATGGCCCGCCGGGCATGAACGCGATGAGCATGATCAGCTTCGCGCTCGCCGCCGTGCTTCTGCTGGCGGCCTGTGTGAAGGCCGATCGCGTACGGGCCTGGCGCCACGCCTTCAACCCTTCGGGGGACGAACTCCCTGACGCCGCCTTCACCGTCGGACGCGTCGTCTTCGTGGTCCTGGCGGGAGTCGTGGCCTTCTCCGGATTCCAACTGCGGGCCGTCGCCGCCGACTCGGTGTGGAGCGACGACGAACTGACCGGCGCGGTGCGGCAGGCCACGGACGACCTGGACGGCTACATGTACCGGGACGACGGCTTGAGCACCGACTCCGCCTACTTCGACACCTACGAGTCGCTGTTCGAGGACAAGGTGGTCCAGTACGGCGGCGGGGGCGCGCCGGAATCCGGCGTGGACGCCGACCCGGCCGCCACGAACACGGACACCGACGCCTACTTCACAGTGCGCGCGGACGGAGCGGACGCGGCGTTCTGCACGCACATCCAGCGCAGCCGGCGGGTGCAGGACGACTACACACCGCCGGGCGTCACGGGCGGCGAGGGAACCCTCACCCAGCGCGCGTACGCATTGGCGGTGACTTCGAGGGAGGGAGCCTGCTGAAGGCACCCTCCCCCGACGTCACAGCTCGTCGCAGACGCCCGACCCGGCAGCGGAGTTCGCGTACTCCTTGACGAGCTTGAGCATGTCCGCCGCCGTGGCGGGGCGCGTGGTCCGCGCCGTCACCCAGAGCGAACTGTCCGGTCGACCCGAGCACTCCACCCGGCCGACGGCACCGGCCTTGGAGTAGATGAACCGCCCGTCTCCGGTCCTGGTGTCGGTGGGCTCGACGCCGATGGCCGACTCGGCCACGTCCCGCGCGGAGGCACCGGCGGCCCGCTTCTCCACACTGCTGGAGAACACGACCTTCCCGTCGACCAGCAGCCGACACCGCTCGACACCCACCGCTGACGCGGGCCGAGCCGCAATCGTCTTCCCTGGCGGCAACAACGGCTCGAGAAAGGCGGCGGACACCTTCGTACCGCACAGATCCTCGGGGGTGGCGTATGCGTGCTCGGGGGCGGGCGAGGCACAGGCGGACGCCGACGCGACCAGGAGCGCGGCACTGAGTGCTGCGGCACAGGCCCAACGGGCCTTGATGGGCGGGAGTCCTTGCATCGTGTCTTCCACGTTTCTCATAGTCTTCCGCGCGTTGGGTGAGCCCTTTGCCCCGTGTGCCAGTGCAAGTTGTCCGCCAGGTCGGACACCTCGGCCCTCGGGGCCATTACGGCCCGTGAGGTCCCTATCGACAGGAGCGGGGTGTCCGTCGAGGGCAAGGAGATGGTGACGGCGATCGGCGGGGACGGGGGCGCTTGATCATGCCGCACCAACAGCGTTCGGTCACACGGGAGTTACCGAACGCGCAGCTGTCGAGAACGAGTTGCTCACCTGCTCCGGCCGTGTTGGGCGAACCAGTCGATTTCCCACTTGAGTTCGCCCTCGGGTTGACCTTCTGGCGCAGCGCGCACGGGACGCTCGTCGGGTGCCGGAAAGGGCTGTGGAGTGGAGTGGTGAAGGGGCGGTGAGGGTTCACTTCGAGGCGCGTTTCCGCTGGTAGCGTGCCTTTGCCCGGTGCTGTCGGGTGTGCGTGCAGTGGCAGTTGAAAAAAGGGGGAGTCGCCATGGCTGCGGATCTCGGAGTCGGCCCAGGCGTCTTGAAGCAGGGCGCGAAGGACATCGTGGAAATCCTCAAGCCGGTCAAGAAGGTGGACCTTGGGGACGCGGCGGATGTGGCCACCAAGGTGGGGAACGATGACGCGGCCGCGTCACTGGTGACTTTCTGCGCGACGTGGGAGTCGGGGGGCGAGTTCCTGGCCGACTGCGCGGCGACTCTGGCGGACGGACTGGATCAGGCCGACGGTAACTACCGGGACACGGACGAGGCCATCCGCGACGCCGTGAAGTCCGTGAAGACCGCGCTTTCCTGACGGTGTCGAGCCCGGCGCAGACGCAAACTCAAGAACAAGAACAGGGATTCCGCACTCATGGCAGCGACGCTCGGGTCGACCGACGACCCGAAGGATCTCATTCCGGGGGATGCCGGCAAGCTCGGCGACGTCGAGACCGCTTTCAACAGCTGGTCGGACAAGTTCGAGAAGATCGGCGACGGCTTGCGCGACCTGCGCATCAAGGGCTGGGTCGGTCAGGCCAGTGACGCCTTTTGGCCCACCTTGGGCAAGGAAAAGACCAACTGGTACTTCGCGAGCGACGCGATGTCGGGGGCTTCCAAGGCCGTCCACTCGTACTCCTCCACGTTGACGTGGGCGCAGGGGCAGGCCGGAACCGCGATCGACAAGTGGAAGGCCGGGGACCACGAGGGCGCCGAAACCCTCCTGAAGGGTGCGCAGAAGCAGCTCAAGGAAGAGGCCGAGAAGCTCACCAAAAAGCTCCACGACCTCGCGGGCGATTCCAAGGACAGCCCTGACTGGCTCACCGCGATCCGAAGTGGCGTGGACGCCAAGAAGTGGTTGGAGGACCACGGCGTCGGCAAGAGCGCCATCGCGCCTGAGGCGTGGTCCAAGGAGAACAAGCGGTGGTTCGGCACCACCGACAACCCACGCCACAGGGAAAAGGAGTGGGGCAAGGGCGAGGACGGCAAGTGGTACTTCCGGGACAAGGCCGATGCAGCCGACGGCGACGATGCGACCACGCCCCCCAAGAAGACCGAGGTGAGCATCAAACTCGCCGAGTGGTCGGGCAAGGCCGGCGTGTGGTCGGACGGCATCGACGGTGACGGGAAATGGGGCGACGCCAAGTACAAGTACGCGGCAGGTGCCCAGGCACTGGGCGTAGACGGTTCGGCCGGTTTGAGTGTCACCGACGGACGCTTCAAGGCCGGTGTTTCGGGAACCGCGTATCTCGCCCAGGCGTCCGCGAATGGCGGTGTGGAGTACGGCCTCGCCGCGGTCGAGGGTGAAGCGAAGGCTTTCGTGGGTGCCGATGCGTCGGCGAACGTGTCCGCAGGCAAGGACGGAGTGCACGGCGGCGCGGAGGCGTTCGCGGGAGCCAAGGCGACAGGGTCCGCCTCTGCCGACGTCGCCGGTGTGGGCGCTGGTGTGAACGGCGAGGCATGGGCCGGCGTGGGCGCCGAAGCACATGCCGATGTCGGCATGAAGGACGGCAAGTTCACCGTCGGCGGCGACGCCGGATTGGGTTTGGGCCTTGGCGGCAAGGTCGGATTCAATGTCACCGTTGATACCGGCAAGTTGACCGGCGCGCTCAGCGATGGCGCCGATGCCGTGGGCGATGCCTGGGACGACACAGTCGGCGGCTGGTTCTAGCCCGAGCCGAAGTTCACTCAAGGATTGGATCCAGCATGGCGGCCACGTTGCCGGTCAAGATTTCCTTTTCGCTGCCGGACGGCTGGCAGGCGGCACCGCCGGACGAGGTCGGGGCGCCGAACGTCGCGTTCGTCGCGCTCCACGCGGCCTCCGTCGACGGCGGATTCACTGCGAACATCACCATCTCTGGCGAGATGCGCAACGATGGCGCCACCATCTCGCAGATCGCCGACGAGTCGGTACCTCGGCTTGAGCAGGGCGGACCCGTGCGCGTCCTCAAGAAGACCGAGATCGGGACGCCGGACCTCCCCGGTCTCACGGATTCGCCGGGAATCGTGCAGAACCTCGTTCTCTCCACCACGCTGCGAGGGGAGCCCATTGAGCTGTGCCAGAGCCAGGTGCACCTCGGAATGGAGGACGTGCGGAACCCGGCCCAGCGCGCGGTGATCGAAATCGTCCTCACCGCGACGCAGAACCAACTCGGTCAAGTCATCGAGGACTACAAGGAATTCCTGCGGACGGTGCGGCAGGCCGATGACTCCGCTGCCGGTGCCGACTAGCCGGCGCGCGCACAAAGTGCCCCTTGGCCCGGTGCATTTCGATCCGGGTCTTGGGGCACTCCGCTTTTTCAGGCGGATGTCCATACATGCGCGGGAATCCGGTCCATGACGTCGCACAGATAGTTCAACCGGTTCTCGATCTCCTGCTGATTCAGGTAGCCCGTGTACCACGTGAACAGTTCGTCGTCGCGAAGGCGAAGGGGGTGCGTCTCGGCACGCTGATCCGAGAGGAGGAACGCTCTCATGTCATCGGTCAGGACACTGCGCACGAAAGCTTCGTCACGGGTGTCGACTCGGAACCTTTTGTCGAACTCCGGTGCACCTAGCAGCATCCTGGGCCCTCGGCCCATCATCCTGTCGATCTTGCTCGGTCGTCCCACGTGCATGACCGACGTGCCCATGCCGGGCGCCGAGACGAGGAACACGGACTCGTACGTGAGTTTCTTGTTCCCGGCCTGAGTCGTGCTCGACAGGGGATTCACGTAGCGGTACTCGAAGCATTTGAAGGAGCGGCCGCGGAACTCCCCTGTGATGTGGTGCCAGGCGGTCAGGTTCGAGCCTTTGCCCGGCATCGGGCCCACGCCGCAATACTCGGTGGCACGTCCGGGCGCGCGCCGTTCGTAGGTCCAGCCACGGGCAGCGGCTACCCCTTCGAGGGCCTGCCAGTCCTCCTGGATCCGCTCGCCCTTTCGGTTCGTGCGGATGAGCGCTCTGATGGCGAACGCGACAAGTCCCAGAATGACCCCGTACACGAGGACCTTCACCAAGATCCCAACCAGCTGTTCCATGGGCGGAGATTATTGCGGACGCAGTGTGCTCCTGTGAACCGAGGTCGGCCCCGCGACCTCAACCTGAGATTGCGCGAGTGGAGATCGTTTGCCGGTGAGGCGAAGAGTCGGTGAAGTGATCCGTTTTGCCTGGATTCCAGCGAAGTGTGCAAAGTGGCTGTCTCCTGTGCGCCATATGCTGGGCGCGCCGAAGGGGCCGGACCCTTCGGATTTTTGTGACCTGCTTCTCTCACCACCGGAACGGATTCCACCCCATGCTCAAGTCCCGCCTCTCCGCCGCAACGTGGGCCCTGTCGGCCGTAGCTGCAGGCGCGCTGCTCGTCGGCTGCTCGGGGTCGGTGAGTGTGGGGAAGTCCGACCCGAAGGTGTCCAAGGCCAAGCTGGCCGACACTGTCGCCGAAAAGCTCGCCGCCACCACGGGCCAGCCGAAGCCGGACGTCACCTGCCCCGAGGACCTCGTCGGGAAGGTCGGCAACACCGGCCGCTGCACGCTCACGGCGAGTGACGGCAGCACGTTGGGCGTGACGGTCAAGGTGTCCTCGGTCGACGGCGGCAACGTCAACTTCGACATCAAGGCCGACGAGACGCCTTCGCCGGCTGCGAGCTGAGGTCTGACTCTTTCGGCTGCATCGCGCCGCTCGCGAGGTGAAACCGGACCGCTTGTTCGGCTGATCTCGATGTGTCCATTCTTCCCTCCCCCGCAACGATGGTGAAGATTCCCCGGGGCCCACTCGCCGACCGACAAGCCCTCTACGGCCTGTCCGGCGGATCTTTGATCAGTACGGTCATGGAGCATGAAGGCTCTGATCCTGCTGTTCGCCGCGTTTGTCGTTTTCGTCATGCCAACCTCCCTGGTTTGGCTGCTGGGGCGGCGGGCGAGGGTCCCTGGCTGGATGCTGATCGCCTTCTTGGTGGCCGGGTGGCTGACAGTGCTCGACGGCTGGGTCCTCTCGCAGCGCGCGCAGCCGTTCCTCTTTCCCGATACGTCGCCCTGCCACGGCACGCGCAGCACTCCTGTCTCGCGGTACTTCCCGCCCGACTCGTTCTGCCTCCACGCAGAGGGGGAGTTGCGGACGGTCAATGGGCCGAATGCCAAGCTCGTGTTCTGGACCGCCGCCAACACCACCGTGGCCATGGCGATCGGTGCCGTCTTTGCGCGGAGTCGTCAGCGAGCTTGATCGCGATCGCCTCGTCGGGAGGCGGCGGCGCCGAGCGTGAGGACGTCGTGCCGTCCTCGTGCCGTCCTCGCTGTGCGGCATTCGCATCAAGGCGGAGACGCTTACGCCTTTGCTGCCGCCCGGGAAGCGCATCGCCGTGAACCCGGACACCCCGTCCCCGACGCCATTGCGACCTACGAGGTCGCGGTGGACCGGCAGGTCGTGCTGTCCGTCGAACGCGAGCGGCGCGAACCGGGCGCGACGGCGCGTGACATCGCCGTGAACCAACTCCCCACCCACGAGACCGAATCCGCGGCGGCCCGCACGATCGCGTACACGGACTCGGCCGCCGGATCCATACCCGTGCACCGCCCAGGACGTGGTCAAGGAGGACATCTCCACGGTCATCAGGGTCTTCGAGCCGGGACACAAGGATGAATCGGCGCTCAAGGACTTGATCTCGGAATGCATGGCGGAGCTGAAGAAGTCTTCGCCTTGCGAAGCGAAATCGGACTGAATTGTTGAACGCCACTTCCTCTGCCTTCCCGTAGTCACGACGGTGAAGATTTCATGGAGGAAATGTTCGCCTGCGGGGGAGCGCTCCGGGCCCTCGTGCGGGGCAGTGCCTGCACGCGAGCGTCGCGACCTCGGACCGGGCGTCGAGCGCGCGTAGGTGAGATGAGAAGATTGCACCCGAAAGCGCGATTCGGGAAGAGCGCTTCGTAACTGACTTAACACATAGGCCAGTTGGTTCGGTTGTACAGGGTGACTACAGTGGTAAAGGCGCGATGAGGGACGCTCGCGCCACCGCGCTCCGGGCGCGGACTGAAGGACCGACGGGGAACGGGGAAGGGGACACGTCATGCTGCCTGCGGACATGGCGATGGGCGGGGTCTCGGCTGCGGCTGCCGCGAATCTGGAGGTCAGCGGCGAGCTGCTGAAGGACTTCCAGAAGCGAGTGGACGCTCTGCTGGCGGACTTCGAGGGCTCTGCCGGCAACGCGACCAAGGTGGGCTCCCAGACGATCTCGCGGGCGTCCTTCAGCGATGGAAGCGGCGCCTTCCACGAGGCCGATCACCTCTACAACCAGTACAACCGCGTGCATGGGCACCTCACTGCGCTCTCCAAGTCGCTCAGTCTTCAGATCGAGGCGACGGGGATTGCCGTGCTGGGCGCGAAGAACGGCTTCGCCAATCTGGACGAGGACTTGAGGCATCGCTTCTGGGAGATCCAGACCCAGCTCTCGGAGCAGCAGAACCAGCAGCGCGAAGCCGCGCAGGCTGAGAAGGACGGCAAGGCCGCCCCGAAGCAGTCCGACAACACCAAGTCCACGGCGGGGTACAACTGATGTCCGGCGACAAGCCGAAGAACCAGCCTCACCAGGCTGACCAGGAGCGAGTGCAGGACCAGAACGGCTTCACCGACATCGCCAACTCGGTCTCGCACGCGCCCAAGGGGAACTTCGTCACCGATACCTTCCGGTCCGTCCTTCTGGGCGTCCCGGTCGTGGGGGACGCCCTTCGGGGGCGCACGAACTTCGAGGACCACCGCCTCAACGACATGGTGGACCTGGTTCAGCGAACGAAGCCCGAGGACCTGGAGAACGCAGGTAAGGCTCTCTGGGATGCGCGTGATGCCATCAAGGCTGCCGCCTCGGAGCTGAGCGGCCACATCGACCGCGTCCAGCGGGTGGGTGAGTCCGGCGACGCGTTCCGCACATGGGGGCGGGACCTGGTCAAGAACACGCACCAGCTGGGCGACTTCGCTGATGCAGCCGGCACCCAGATCACCGCGGCGGGCGCCGGCCTGGCGTCGGTCCGCAGCTCAATGCCGCCACGTGACACCCGGATCAATCCCAAGGCCGTCGACGACATTCCGACGCCGGCGCGGGTAGAGACCAACCACGATTACACCGCGGCTGTGCAGGCCGAGAAGCACCGGCAAGAGGCGATCAACCAGATGAATCGCCTGTCGTCGTTCTACGCGGTGTCGGGCGAGTTCCTGCAGGGCCAGCAGCCGCCGACCTTCGGGACGATGCCTGATGTGGGGGTGCCGAAGCCAGCGCCCAGGCGCCAAGTTTTCCACCCCGGGGTGGATACGGCGGACCGATCGACGTCGGCCAGGCCCGAGTCAGGTACTCCGAGTCACCACCAGGCCGACGCTTCAGCAGTTCGCGGTCGTACGGACGGCATCACGCCGCCAGTGAACGACACTCATGACTTCACCACCCTTCCCCACCAGCCCGTGGGTACGGAGATCGACAGCGTCGACACGCTTCCGCCGCAGACGACCACCCCGGTGACCGGAACGCCTCCGACCACCACGGGTCCGAGCGTCCCTGGGGGAGGGCAGCCACCTGGCCCCTTCGCCACCGGCTTCGTGAAGCCCATGCCTTCTGGACCCGGCGGCCGAGGTCTCTCGACGGGGAGCGGAACAAGGGCTCCACTCACAGCGCAGGGACGGCCCGGTGGTCAGGGTTCCGTCCGGGGCCCGGGGCAGGGCACGTCGAACCCGATGGGGCGCGCTACATCAACCGGTCAGGCCGGCACCAAGGGTGGAATGCCTGCCGGCAGGCCGACAGCCACAGGCCGAGGGATCTCCGGCGGAACGCCGAGAGGCGGCGGCACGGCGGGCGGTCGGCCCACTGGCACGGGTCAGACGGGTGCAGGCCGCAGCAATGGTGTTGTGGGCGGAAAGCCTGCGGCTGCGGGTGGAGCGTCCGGAAAGACCGGCCCCAAGGTTCCGCGCGGCACGGTCATCGGTGGAGAGGACGCGGCCGGGGCGCGCAATTCCACGGGGCGGATCGGTCAGCGCGGAGTCATCGGAGCGTCCAGTACCACCAAGGGCACCGGGGCGGGGCGCAGTCTGGGCGGCGGCAACTCTGATGGTGTGACCGGCACCCCACAGGGACGCAACTCGGCGGCCCGGGCAGGACGGGCCGGATTCACGAGCGGAGGCTCCGGCCTGGTGCGCGGTCCGGGAGGCAATGGACCCGCCGAGCGAGACGAGGAGGAGGGCATGCAGCGGCCCGACTATCTCGTCGAGGATGAGCAGACCCACCTGCCGGACAAGCCGCGGCGCGATGTGCCGCCGGTGATCGACTAAGTCACGAGCGAGGACGAACGAAGCATGAAGTCAGGGACCAGCCGACGCGGCAGATGGTCTGCGCCCTTCGCCGGGCGCGCCGGGAGACGAGCGGCTGCCATGGGTGCGGCGCTCGGAGCCCTCACTGCCCTGTCCGCAGGGCTGGCTCCGAACGCGGTTGCAGACGGCGTCCAGCCGAAGCAGTGGTACCTGGACGCAATGGATGCCGACCAGTTGTGGAAGGTCAGTACCGGCAAGGGGATCAAGGTTGCGGTGGTGGATACGGGAGTCAATCCCGCGACCCCGTCCTTGAAGGGACAGGTACTGACAGCCGAGGTACCTAAGTCCGTGGCCTTCCATGCGACGAAGGACTACTCGGGGCACGGGACCACCATCGCAGAACTGATCGCCGGCACCGGCGCGGGCGGCGGGTTGAAGGGACTGGCCCCCGGTTCGAAGATCGTTCCTTATCGTGTGAACCTTGCGGGATTGAAGGGCGCCTCTGAAAGGAAGAGAACCCCTGATCCGGTTCAGGCGATCCGAGCGGCCGCGGACAGCGATGCCCAGATCATCAACATGTCCTTCGCCGGAGACACGATTTCTCCAGGCGAGCAAGAAGCCATTGAGTACGCTGCCTCCAAGGGCAAGTTGATGTTCGCCGGCGTCGGAAACAACGCGCAGCAGAAGAGGAGCGCGGTGGAGTATCCGGCGGCCTATCCATACGTCGTCGGTGTGGCCGCGTCCGACAAGTCGGGCTCAGTCGGGGACTTCTCGGCGTACGGCCGGGGTGTGGACCTCGCGGCACCCGGTCTTGACGTGCCCCGCTGGTGTGACACGGCATTCCGTTCGTACTGCGGCGGAGCGGAGGGCACGAGTGCCGCCTCCGCCATCGCCTCCGCCTCCGCTGCGCTCATCTGGTCGGCTCACCCCGACTGGACTGCGAACCAGGTGTCCCGAGTCCTGCTCGACACCGCGGGTCGAGACTGGCCGAAGAGCGCGCCTAGCAAATATCTCGGCTACGGGCTGATCCGGCCATCGCGCAGTCTCTTGCACGGAGAGGGCAAGCCGGGGGCCGCCGACGTTGACCCCGTCTCCAATGAGCGCACCTCTACGGCCAGTTCTGATACCGGCGCTACCCCCTCCGCCTCCGTACCAGCCTCGTCACAGCCCTCGAAATCCACTTCAGGTGGCGAGACCTCGGCGGCAGGATCGACTTCGAAGTCTTCTTCGGACGGCAACGACCAACTGTGGATCGTCCTCGGAGTCGCAGCTGCGGTGGTGGTGATCGGGGGCGGGGTGTTCGCGGTGATGCGGGCTCGGCGCTCCGGCTGAGCGCAGTTACACGACGTTTGTCGAGTGGGGAAGGTCCATTCCCTGCGAGACAGCATCCGGAAAGTTCCAGTAGTAACTCAGGAGAGGAAGCCCGAACATGGCAGACGGACAGCGGCTCTCAGACGATCAGATGATTGCGCTCGAGCGCAAGATCGCCCATAAGTTCGACAACATCAAGTCCACGGTGCACCGCCTCCAGGGGACGATCGACAGCCTGGAAGGCAACTGGAAGGGCATCGGCGCCAACGCCTTCAATACGAAGCAGTACGAGATCAACGAGTCGATGAAGAACATCGGCAACATCCTCGTGAAGTTCATCGACGCGATGACCGGTACTCGGAAGATCAAGGACGACTCCGAGGACCACGTGCGCCAGCAGGTAAACAAGATCAACGTGTACGACGGCGCTCCGAAGTCCACGCTCAGCGGCTACTAAACGCTCGGTTGTCACGCGTCAGTAGTTAACGAAACCACGGGAGATGGAGAAGTAGATCATGGCTCTGAACCACGACGAGATGGTCGTCAAGTACGGCGCTCTCGACACCGCGGCCACGGAGATCGGAAACATGGCCAAGCAGCTCGATGCCGACCTGGAGGAGATCAAGCAGCTGGTCGCCGGCACGGTCGCCTACTGGGAAGGCGAAGCCCAGAGCAAGTACGGCGAAGAGCAGCAGAAGTGGGACAAGGAAGCCCGCGACATTCACAACGCTCTGCAGAGTATCGGTCACGTGGTGCACCTGGCCGGCGGTGACTACATGGGCGGCGACAAGAAGGCCGCCAGCTTCTTCCAGTAGAGCTAGAAGTACGGATTCGGGGTGGGCGCGCGCGGGAGGCGCCCACCCCTTCCTATTGGTGCGACGGGTGGAACATGAAGCATCGGTTCACGCTCGTCGTTGAAGGGAAAGCAGTTCATGTCATTCGGGCCGGCGCCCTCTCCGTTCACGCAGTCTCTGCGTGCGGCTAAGGATCGCAAAAAGCAGCGCGTGAAGCGTTGGTTGTCCATCTGCGGCGTTCTCATTGTTGTGACCGGCGTTGGCTCATGGTTCATGTGGGGTGGAAACCCGGCGGCGAATGACGCTAAGTCGAGCAACGCGCCCAGTGCTGCCCGGCAAGCCCCGGATGAGGTGAGCGAGGCTGATGGGAAATTTCCGGTCACCCCCGAAGCCCGCATGGCAGTCGAGTACAACGACAAGAAGCTGAAGCCGGGCGATAGCTCTTACCTGCCGGGCAGTTGGGCTACAGCCAAGACTTTCGCCATGGCACAGGGAAGTACGCTCACGGGGTACCGATTCAGGCAATGGGACCCCGCCTGGAGCACCAGGTTGGGTGGCGCCATCTGCTCGACGACGCGGCATGTGACAGTCGATGGTCGAACTGCCGTCGTTGCTCAGTCCGGTCGTGGGGGCAAGGTAAACGCCAAGTCCGCATGCAACTTGCTCGTGGTATTCAATGTGAACACCGGCAAGAAGATGTGGGAAGTGACGCTGCCGCACTCCGACAATGCTTACGCGACCAATATGAATGTGACGCTGACGCGGGGCGTCGCCGTGGCGGCATGGGGATCGGGCTCGGCAGCGTACGACCTGCGGCAGGGCAAGAAGCTCTGGGAGACTCCAGGCAGGGAAGCCTGCAACGACAGCGGCTTCGCGGGCGGACGTGACTTGCTGGCGCTACAGACCTGTGGAAGCGCTGGCGACGACATCTCATACCGCGTCCAGAAGATTGACCGGCGTACAGGAAAGCCCGAGTGGACGTACCAGGTGTCTCGCGGTGTCGGGGTAACCTACTTGGTGTCGTCGAATCCACCGGTAATCGCTGTCGCCGCAGGCGCGGACACGGTGACGGACCTCATCGCTCTTGACGCGCACGGCAAGCACAGATCGACGATGGCGCTGGGAGTTGACCGTTACGTCACGGACTGTGGCGGCTCACTTTTCGGGACAATAGAGTCCTGCGACTCGGTGATCGTGGGGAGCCGTCAGGTATTCGTGGGCGGAAAGGGTGCCATTGAAGACCTCTTCACCGACCGTCCCGCGAACTCGATTACTGCTTTTGACTTGGATTCAGGGAAGCCCGCGCGCAAGTTCAAGTCCAAGGCTCGCCGTCCCATGTATCCCATCCAGATGATTGGCGACAAGGTCCTGGCGTTCAGAGCAAGTAACGACGACCGAGCGCCGGCGGCGGTCGTGAGTATCGACCCGAAGACGGGCGCAGAACGTCCCTTTCTCCTGTTCGAGATGCCTTCCGAGCCGATACGGCTGGGAGAGCCGGAGTCGGCAGACATGACAGTAAGCCACGGGCGGGTCTTCTTCACGCTCAAGGAGATTCAGGCGCCCTCCAAGGCCGACGATTCGGGTCTTATTCCAGGCGTTGTTGGCTACGAAAGCGCCGGCTAGGAGCCGGGTACTCAGCTGTCATCTCCCAACGCTGGGTGTAGGGAGATGTGGGAGATCAAGCGCGCAGGGCGAGCAGAGAACCGGCAGAGCGGACCCCGTAGCCCGGACTCCTCGGCCCCGCTTTAGTCGTAGGCCTCCTCTACCCCGCGTCCGACCTCGGCGCGTCCTCCAGATCGAACTCCCCGTCCCGAGCCCCCAGCACGAACGCCGTCCACTCCGCCTCTGTGTAGCGGAGCACGGTCTCGGGTTCCATCGAGGAGCGCATCGCCACGGCACCGGCCGGCAGGTACGCGATCTCGACGCGCTCCTCGTGGTCCTCGGTGCCGGGGGCGCTGTGCCATTCGGCGTCGGAGATGTCGAGGGCGTAGAGCTCGTTCTTCTCCCGCTCCTTGCGCGCCTTGATCTCCTCGGGGGACTCCCCGGCGGCATCGCTTCCCACGCCCTGCGCGGCGCCCTGTGCAGCCTCGGCCATGATCCGGGCCCCTTCCCGATGTACGTACATGCAGTGTGGCCAGCGTACTTGGGACCGCCGAAGGTGCGCGGGGCGTCGGACGACTTGCACCCGTCTGATCCGGCGAGGCACCCCGGTGCAGCCCGGCGCCGGGCTGCACCGGGGTGCTCAACTGCAGCCCACGTCCTTCATCGCCGCCGGAAGATAGGCCTTCAGGAGTGAGCGCAGGGCATCGCGCCGCTCGGACACATCCTGGATCGCCTGTTGTTTCAACTCGATCTCCGCGACGAACTTCTGCTGCTTCCCGCCATACGTACAGCTGTCCACAGCCAGGACTCCGCGGTCTGCGATGCGGGCTTCCTGACCGATGTTCGCAGCCGCCGGATGACCCAGTCCCCGCATGCCGCGTTCGTTCACCGCGATGACATCGGTGCCGGCCGGAACCACGTCGCCGGAGAGGTGGACGACAAGATTCCCGTCGACCTTCAGCTCGCAACGGGGCTGTGTGGCACCGAAGTTGTAGTCGCGCTGCGTCAGCTTCTCGCCGTCGGGGAGGAGAGGGGACAGCAGCTCGGATCCCACTTGGACTCCGCATGCCGCCTTCGGTACGTCATAGTCCTTCCCCGATGAGCCGGTGCATGCCGTGGCTGTCAGCATCGCCAAGATCGCCGCGGCACCCAACGGTTTCGACAGTGCGCTCCGCCTCACTGATCGCCTGCCAGTCCTCGAGCCCGTGCGTTGCCGTCAAAGGCAGCCGCGTTGATCTCGTTGGTCAGCGTGTAGGAGTTGTTCTCCGTCTGGCCAGGGTTGGCGGCGGCCCAGATCTTCGCCAGAGACTCCAACTGTCCTTCTCGGCCCGTGAACGTCTTCCCGTTCTGCTGGTGATTCTGATCGTCGATGCGACCTTGCTCGTCCTGTTGCCACTGGTAGGTCAGAGCATCGATGCCACGCTGCGCGGCATCGCCGACCACCGGGATGAAGTTGGCCGCGCCGCCGAGGCCGTGGTAGGCCCACTTCGCCTTCCAGGACGGGTCTTCCTTGTCGGTGTCCAGCGCTTGATAGCGCGCCTCCTCCAGGAATCCGACGGTCGCACCGGCCCGCTGCAGCGTCTCTTTGGGGTCGCTCGGGTGATCGGTGTTGATGTCGCGGACGATCTCGCGGTTCAGGCCGTCGTTCAGTTTTCCGTAGGCGTCCTGGTCGCGGGAGATCTGCTTGGTCACTTCAAGAAGCTGGTGCCGGTCGAGTTGCCTCGGGTCCTCGGGGTGGTCGGCCTGGGAACTCATGCTGTGGTGCGTTTCGTCCCCGTAGTTCACCAGCGCCGTCGTCATGTCGTCGCGCATCTCGGGCGGGAAGTCGTCGCCCGTCTCCGACAGGTACTTGAGCGACCGGTCGAGGGCGTGACGGTTCTCCGGAGTGTGCTCGACGTAGGTGGCGTTGGGGTCGTTCGGGTTCATGCCGGTGGTGGCCGCCACGAGTGCCTTGCCGGTCGCGTCCCGTGACTGGTTGCCGTCACCGTCGTCGAGCGGGGTGTCGTCGAACGTGGGCCTGTCCTTCAGTACCCATTCCGCGTTGTCCTGCGGATTCGTCTCGTTGAAGAACTCGGTCGCAGCGTCCGGACTGTTGGAGAGGCCGGTCATGAAGCCCGTCATCGGATCGCGTCCGAAGTCGTCACCGATGAAGTTCATCTTCGGCATCGGCGGCCCGCCGGCTCCCTGCCAGTAGTGGTCGGGGAGCTTCATCTTCTTCTCGGTGGCGACCAGCGCGTTGCCGTACTTGTTCATGAAGCTGTCGTCGTAGTCACCGGTTCGCATGATGTTGCTCATCAACTGGAACCCGTAGACGCTGCTGCCCCTCGTCTGGATCTTGTCGTCGCCGAGGTCGATCATGCGGTCCTTCCAGGCCTGCATGTCGGGCGAGTCGGACTGCGTGGCGCCGGCGAGCGTCATACCGAGATTCTTCTGGAAGTCGCCGAGCTGGTCGCGGCGCGCTCGCTGCAGGTCACCACCGTCCGAGGGGTCGGAGAGATCGGCCCAGAAGTCGAGGGTGCCCTTAGGTCCAAGCGTCTTGGCGAACTCCTCCTGGAACAGAGGGTCGTTCTTGTACTTGGCCATGGAGCTGTTGAGCCGGTCGAACTCCTCGGGGGTCATGTCGTCCCCCTTGTTCTTCATCAGGTCGGCCAGGTCATCGGCCTCCTTGATGGCCTTCGCGGCTGCGTCCCGGTCGCTGTAGTCAGCCCCTGAGAAGCCGTATGTGGCCTGGTCCACGATGAGATTGAGCGCCTTGGCGGCCGTCGTGTCGCTCTCGGTGGCCCCGCTCAGGATCCGCTGCACCTCGTCGCGGAAGTCGGTGACGTCCTGTGGGCTGTGATCGGGAACCTCCGTGCCTTTGGCGGCGCGGTCGGGGTGGATGTTCATCGTGACGGTGAACCCGCCACTCCCGGTGTCCATCACCGTGAGGTTCTTCTTGAGCCCTCGGTCGATCGCGTCGTTCAGCTGCTGCCGGTAGTCGATCAGTTCGCTACGGGTGTCGCCGAGTATTTTGGCTATGGAGTTGGCCTGCGTATGCGCATCGGCGAACTCCCCGGCGGTCTTGTCCACGAACTCACGGGAGACCGTGGCGTTGGCTCCGTGCCAGTTCGCTCTGTCGGCCTTGGCCTTGAGATCACGCTCGGCGTCGTCCTGGAGGGACTTGAGGTTGACGACCATCTCCTCCCAGTCGCCGACGGCCTCTCCCAGTGCAGAAAAGTTGCCGTAGCGCAGCGCATCGAGGTCCATCAGGCACCTCGCTTCTCGTCAAAGCCCTTGTCCAGCGTGGAGATGCTGCTGATGACGCCGTAGATGTGTTCCTCGTCGCCCTTGTGCGCGCCCTTGGTGTAATCCAGGTGGTTCGAGATGTGGGCGCAGGCGTCGAGGAGGGACTGCACCTGGTCCACCCAGCGCTCCGCCACATGGTCCAGGGCCTTGCCCACGGCGAACTCCGCCTTGAGGCCCCCGGCGGCCTTCATCGAGGAGATCCGCGCATGGTCGCTCTCCCGGTCCATGCGGGTGCGCAGCCGGAACGCCGCATCACCGATTGCGGCCAGATCAGGGAAGTTGACCGTCAGGTCGCCCTGAGGGTTCCCCCCGCCACCTCCGCCCGGGTCGGCAAGCTGGTTCAACTGCATCTTGGCGTTCCCCTTGTGCAGGGCTTCCGCCTTGAGCTGTTCCCACTCGTCCCAGGCCACCGAATGACGCCTTCCCCCGTGTGACTGATGTGCTCCCGTGCTGCCCGTCGCCCTCATGCAGGGCGACGGGCAGCTCACAGCACATCCAACTCACCAGAGAGATTCGGCCAGTTCAAGCGACCTTGCCGAATCATGACGATCCTTATACGTCACTGGTCGGAAGGGATCAGTCCCGTCTGGACCAACGGCTTCCCCCGCTTGCGCGAGACGAAGACGCCACGGCCCGCCGGCATCGGCCGTGGCCGCACGCCGCCGAGCAGCTCGCCCTCGCCCGGGTCGCCGGCCAGGACGAGGCCCTGGGCGCCGAGCTCCTTCATACGCTGGATGAACGGCTCGTACGCGGCCCGGCCGCCGCCCGCCGAGGAGCGGGCGATGATGAAGCGGACGCCGACGTCCCGCGCGAACGGGAGCAGTTCGGTCAGGCCCGACAGCGGGTTGCCGCTCGACGTGGACACCAGGTCGTAGTCGTCGATGATCACGAAGACGTTCGGGCCGCGCCACCAGCTGCGGTCCCGCAGCTGCTGCGCCGTCACCTCCGCCGTCGGCGTACGCCGCTGCATCAGGTCGGCGAGGGCGTCCATGTGGTGCCCCATGGAGTTCGACATGGGGATGTACTCCGCCAGGTGCGAGGGCGGGGTCACGTCCAGCAGGGCGCGGCGGTTGTCGACCACGAAGAGCTTGCACGAGTCGCCGTCGTAGCGCTCGGTGAGGCGCTTGATGAGCAGGCGCAGCAGGTTCGACTTGCCGGACTCGCTCTCTCCGAAGATGAGGAAGAACGGGTCCTGTTCGAAGTCGAGGAACACCGGCTCCAGGTTGTCCTCGTCGAGCGCGAAGGACACACCGCGGTCCGGGAACAGGTTGCCCGGGGGCAGCCGGTCCGCCGCGAACTCGCGCGGAAGCAGCCGCACTTCGGGGGCGCCGGGCGCCGTCCAGTGCCGGGTCACCTCGGCGGTCAGCGCCGCCGTGGCCTCGGCCAGGTCCGTGTCCGACGAGAGGCCGTCGATCCGCGGGACCGCCGCCATGAAGTGCTGCTTCTGCGGCGACTGGCCGCGGCCGGGCACGCCCGTCGGCACGTTCGCCGCGACCTTGCGGTCGAACTCGGAGTCCATCGTGTCGCCGAGCCGCAGCTCGAGGCGGTTCATGAGGTGGTCCTTCATGTTCGCCCTGACCTCCATGGACCGCGAGGCCGTGAGCACCAGGTGGATGCCGTAGCCCAGGCCGCGGGCCGCGATGTCGAGCACCGCAGGCTCCAGACCCTCGTAGTCCGTACGGAAGTTGCCCCAGCCGTCGATGACGAGGAAGACGTCACCCCACGGCTGGTCGGTGACCGAGATGTCGCCGCGGGCCCTGCGGGCGCGGAAGTCACCGATCGAGGCGATGCCGGAGGAGCGGAAGTACTCCTCGCGGCGCATCATCACGCCGTAGACCTCGGCGACCGTGCGTCGCACCTTCTCGGGGTCGAGGCGCGAGGCCACCCCGCCGACGTGCGGCAGCCCGGCGACGGCCGACAGACCGCCACCACCGAAGTCGAGCCCGTAGAACTGCACTTCGTACGGGGTGTGCGTCAGGGCGAACGAGGCGATGAGCGAACGCAGCAGCGTCGACTTGCCGGACTGCGGGCCGCCCAGGATCTGCATGTGGCCGGCCGCACCCGAGAAGTCGCACCACAGGGGGTCGCGCCGCTGCTCGTACGGCTTGTCGACGAGGCCCGCCGGGACGATGAGGCGTCCCGCGCCCTCGTAGCCGGGCTGCGTGAGGCCGCGGCCCTGCACGGCGGCGAGGCCGGGAAGGAGACTGTCGAGCGACGGCGGGCTGTCCAGGGGCGGCAGCCACACCTGGTGGGCCGCCGGGCCCTGGGCCTCCAGGCGGCGCACGATCACGTCGAGCACGGTGTCCGAGAGCGCGTCATCGGTCGCGGGCGCGGCCTCGGAGCGCTGCTGGGGCACGGCCACGTACTGCACCGGCACCTCGGCCGCCGTGAACAGCACCGGCCGCCGGTCCATCGGAAGCGGCCCGCCCGCCACCGCCGTCTGCGCGGAACCGGAGCGGTAGGTCCCGGACACGTACGCCGCCTTGAAGCGGACCATCTCGTCCGTGCCGTATTTCAGGAAGCCGGAACCCGGCACGTTCGGCAGCTCGTACGCGTCGGGCACGCCGAGCGCCGCGCGGGACTCGGCGGCGGAGAACGTCCGCAGACCGATCCGGTACGAGAGGTAGGTCTCCAGGCCGCGCAGCCGGCCCTCTTCGAGGCGCTGCGAGGCGAGAAGCAGATGCACGCCCAGCGAACGGCCGATACGGCCGATCTGCACGAACATCTCGATGAAGTCGGGCTTGGCGGTCAACAGCTCGCTGAACTCGTCGATCACCAGGACGAGCGACGGGATCGGCTGGAGCGGGGCGCCGGCCGCGCGCGCCTTCTCGTAGTCGTGGATGTTCGCGTAGTTGCCCGCGTCGCGGAGCATCTCCTGGCGGCGGTTGAGCTCACCGCGGATGGAGTCACCCATGCGGTCGACGAGCGTCAGGTCGTCCGCGAGGTTCGTGATGACGGCCGCGACGTGCGGCATCTGGGCCATGCCCGCGAACGTCGCACCGCCCTTGAAGTCGGCGAGTACGAAGTTCAGCGTCTCGGAGGAGTGCGTGACCGCGAGGCCGAGGACGAGGGTGCGCAGGAGCTCCGACTTTCCGGAACCCGTCGCACCGACACACAGACCGTGCGGGCCCATGCCCTCCTGGGCCGCTTCCTTGAGGTCGAGCATGACGGGTCGGCCGTCCTCGCCGACGCCGATCGGCACGCGCAGCCGCTCCGCCTGCGAGCGCGGGCGCCAGGTGCGCTTGGTGTCCACGGACGCGGCGTCGCCGAGGCTCAGCAGATCCGTGAAGTCCAGGTTCGCCAGCAGAGGTTCGTCGTCGTCGCCGCCCGAGGCCATGCGCAGCGGCGCCAACTGCCGCGCCAGCGCGTCCGCGGCCTCGTAGGAGAGCAGGTCGGGTGTGCCCTCGTAGACCACGCCGTGCGCCGACTCCAGCGTCAGGGAGCGGGGCTGCACGACGATCGAGAGGTCGCCGCGACCCGTCGTCAGCTCGCCGGGCACGACCTCGACGACGGACACGCCCTGCAGGCCCTCGGGGCTGGCCAGCATCGAAACCGGCGGCAGGGACACGCCGTCGAGCACGACGACGAGGTGCGGCTGCTCGGGGACGGGCGCCCCACCGGGGTGGAAGCGCGGACGGCCCTGGAGGCGCGTGGTCAGCATCGCCTCCAGCTCCATCGGGTCGGTGGTGATCAGACGGCGGCTGCCGGCGCCGTCCGTCTGGCCTGCGGCCTGGCTGTGCGGCAGCCACTTGGCCCACTCCCACTGCGGCGCGGCCTCCCGGCCCGTCGCCACGGCGATCACCAGGTCCTCGGGGGAGTGCAGCGACGCGAGCGAGGCGACGACGGCGCGGGCCGTGCCGCGCACCGTCTGCGGCTCACCGCTGACCGTCACGTGGTAGAAGGCCCGCAGCGAGACCGCCATCGGCAGGTCCTCGAGCGTGCCGTGCGCGGCGAGGAAGCGCTGCATGGCGCCCGCCGTCAGCGGCTCCAACTCGTCCACGGGCGCGGTCTGCGGGGGTACCAGCGGAGTGGCGAGCCCCTGCGGGCCGAGGCCGACGCGCACCTGCCCGAAGTCCTCGTCGCCCGTGCGCCGCTCCCAGACGCGGCTGCCCTCGGCGACGAGCGCCCACAGCTGCTCGGGGGAGGGGTGCAGGTAGTACTGCGCGTCGCGCTGCTTCCTCGCGGTCTTCGTGGCATCGCGCCGGGTTTGCGACAGATAACGCAGATAGTCGCGACGCATGTCCGACATCTGGCCCTGCGAACCGCGCCGGTAGCGCACCAGCATCGCGATGCCCATGCCCAGGGTCGACGCGATCATCACCATGCCCATGATCTTCATGAACGGCTGCGCGCTGGGATTGAAGAAGAACACGACGGATCCGCCCATGCCGAGCATCGGCAGGAGCTGCATCATCGCGCCTTCCTGCTGCCCGCGCGGCAGCTCGGGCGGAGGCTGCAGGACCACCTCTTCCGTGGGCACTTCGGACGGCAGCGCCCGAGGCGGGCGCTTCACGACGATGTGACTCACTTCGCACCAATTCCCTTGCCGGACCGAGGTGTTCCGTCCGCCGCCCCGTGTCAGGCGGACGTCGATCGTGATTTGCGATCCTACTGACGGTCACTGACAACGGTGGGCGGTAGGGTGCCGGAGGTGCAGTCGAGCACCGCGGATCCGCCCGGGGAAACAGGGCATTTCACGCGGTCGGGAGCGAGAGCGGCCGCGAATGCCGGTCCTGGAAGCCTCGTTGACAGGCGGCGGGGGCGTGCGCGGGCGACGTGCACAACACCTCCACATCCGGCTGCATCACCGGACACACCAACCGAGGGGGAACAGCAGGTGAGCATGACGGCTTCCGCTTCCGCGACGGCCGGCGCGACCGGCGGAGCGGGCACCGGAGCCCCTTCGGGGGCCGGCACGGGCCTCGGCTTCTGCCGCGTCACCATCGTCGCGCCCGACAGCCGGATCGATGTCGCACTGCCCGACGACGTCCCGGTCGCCGACCTCAACCCGGAGATCCTGCGGCTCTCCCAGCAGAGCCCCGCCGAGGGCGCGCCGGTCGGCTACCACCTCGTACGCCGCGACGGCACCGTCCTCGACAGCGCCCGGTCCTTCGCCGCGCAGCGCATCCTCGACGGCGAGCTGCTCACCCTGCGCCCGTTCTCCGAGTCGCTGCCGCCGGCCGTCTTCGACGACGTCTCCGAAGCCGTCGCCTCGGCCGTCACCCGCGACCGCACCCTGTGGAACGGCGACCTGACCCGCGGCGCCGGACTCATCGGCGGCGGCGTCCTGCCCGCCCTTCTGGCCTTCGTCGCGTGGACGGCCGAGCCGCACCACGACATGAACAGCCTCCAGGGCGTCCTCGCCGCGGTGGCCGGCCTCCTCCTCGTCGTCCTCGCGTGCGTGCGCGCCAGGGTCTACGACGACCGCGGCTCGGCCGTCGCCCTGGGGCTCGGCGCCCTGCCGAACGTGGCGGTGGCGGGCTCCGGTCTGCTGCCCCTCGCCGACCACCAGGGGATCGGACGGCTCCAGTTCCTGCTGGCGTGCACGGCCGTACTGCTCGCCTCCGTGATCCTCACCCTGGTCTCGCCGGGCGGCGACGGTCCCTTCGTGGCCTTCGTCTTCGCGTCGGCCGTCGGGGTGCTCACGACGTTCATCGCCATCCTCACGGACCTGACGGCCGTGGAGACCGCCGGCCTGTGCGCGCCGCTCTCCGTAGGGGCCCTCGCCTTCCTGCCGGGCCTCTCCATGCGCTTCGCCCGTCTCCCCATCGGCTTCGAGCCCCCGAGCATGGCCCGCGGCGAGTACGGCAACGACGCCGCGAACCAGGAGCCCGTCGAGGCCGACCGCATCGCGGCCCAGGCCCGCCGCGGCCACGAACTGCTCGTCGGCCTGGTCGGCGGCTGCGCCCTGGTGTCCGTCGGCGCCGCGGCCGTCCTCGGCTTCTCGCACGACGTGTGGGGCCAGCTCCTCGCCTTCGCCACCGGCGTCGCGATGCTGATGCGCGCCCAGCTCTTCCGCTACACCGCGCAGGTCGCCTCCCTCCTCGCCGCCGGCCTTGCCTCCCTCGTCCTGCTGGGCCTCGGCCTCTCCCTCCACCCGCCGCTGGACTACCTGGACGACTTCTTCCGCAAGGGCGACAGCACCGCCCTCGACATCCGCACGGTCTGGCTCGTCGCGGTGATCGCGGCGGCCACGGCGCTGATCACGTCGATCGGCCTGATCACGCCCCGCCGCGGAGTCAGCCCCTTCTGGGGACGCTTCATGGAGATCGCGGAGACGTTCGTCCTGCTCACGCTGGTCCCGCTGACGCTCGCCGTCTTCGACGTGTACGCACAGGCCCGCGCGATGACCGGCTGAGCGGACGGTCGGGTGCACACGGAGCGGCTGGTACGCTGTGTGACGGCCGTTTGTGTACGCGCCCTCAGGTCTCCGGTTTTCCCCGGAATCTGAAGACTGCGCCCAGCGGACCTCGCCTCCCGAGTAACGGAAGCTCCCCTGAGATGTGGACCAGGGGCACTCGGTGGCCACGAAAAGACTACGAGGAGTACGCGTGTCGCTCGACGCCGCTACGAAGAAGCAGATCATCACCGAGTTCGGCCAGAAGGAGGGCGACACCGGCTCCCCCGAGGTCCAGGTCGCCATGCTCTCCCGCCGGATCTCGGACCTGACCGAGCACCTCAAGACGCACAAGCACGACCACCACTCCCGTCGTGGTCTGCTCATCCTGGTTGGCCAGCGTCGCCGCCTTCTGCAGTACCTGGCCAAGAAGGACATCCAGCGCTTCCGTACGCTGGTCGAGCGCCTGGGCATCCGCCGCGGTGCGGCCGGCGCCCGCTAAGACGCCGTGAAGGGAGCGGTTCCCACCGACAGGGGGCCGCTCCCTTTGCTGTACGTGCGAAGTGTCACAGACGCTTTGTAGTCTGGACGCACGACAAAAGCACCACCGCACGCACCACGCACGCATCACCACATGCATGCACCGCTTCGATGCACCGCACCCAGTTGCACCGCATCACGGCGACGCATCGCCGCACGAGGAGAAGCGCACCCTCGCCGCCGCCGGTCCTCGGTAGTGGCCCCCGGGAGACGGATCCCGTCCACCCCGGGTGCTTCGATCGAAGACCGGCCCGCACACAAGGCGCGCTTCTCCGGCCCCGTCCCTCCGCCACACGGGCGGAACGGGACAAAAGACGAAAAGTAACGGAGAAAACGCTAGTGGAGAACGAGACCCACTACGCCGAGGCCGTCATTGACAACGGCACCTTCGGCACCCGCACCATCCGCTTCGAGACGGGCCGTCTGGCCCGTCAGGCCGCCGGCTCCGCCGTGGCGTACCTGGACGACGACACCATGGTGCTGTCGGCCACGAGCGCTTCCAAGAAGCCCAAGGACCAGCTCGACTTCTTCCCCCTCACGGTGGACGTCGAGGAGCGGATGTACTCGGCCGGCAAGATCCCCGGCTCCTTCTTCCGCCGTGAAGGCCGTCCCTCCGAGGACGCGGTCCTGACCTGCCGCCTTATCGACCGCCCGCTGCGTCCGTCCTTCAAGAAGGGCCTTCGCAACGAGATCCAGGTCGTCGAGACGGTCATGGCGCTCAACCCCGACCACCTGTACGACGTGGTCGCCATCAACGCCGCCTCCTGCTCCACGCAGCTGGCCGGCCTGCCCTTCTCCGGTCCGGTCGGCGGCACCCGTGTCGCGCTGATCAAGGGCCAGTGGGTCGCGTTCCCGACGCACACCGAGCTCGAGGACGCCGTCTTCGACATGGTCGTCGCCGGTCGCGTCCTCGAGGACGGCGACGTCGCGATCATGATGGTCGAGGCCGAGGCCACCGAGAAGACCATCGAGCTCGTCAAGGGCGGCGCCCAGGCGCCGACCGAAGAGGTCGTCGCCGCCGGTCTCGAGGCCTCGAAGCCCTTCATCAAGGTGCTCTGCAAGGCCCAGTCGGAGCTGGCCGCCAAGGCCGCCAAGCCGACCGGTGAGTTCCCGATCTTCCTCGACTTCGAGGACGACGTGCTCGAGGCCCTCACGGCCGCCGTCAAGACCGAGCTCGCCCAGGCGCTCACCATCGCCGGCAAGCAGGACCGCGAGGCCGAGCTGGACCGCGTCAAGGGTCTGGCCGCCGAGAAGCTGCTCCCGCAGTTCGAGGGTCGCGAGAAGGAGATCTCGGCCGCGTACCGCGCGCTGACGAAGTCCCTGGTCCGCGAGCGCGTCATCAAGGACAAGGTCCGCATCGACGGCCGTGGCGTCACGGACATCCGTACGCTCGCCGCCGAGGTCGAGGCCATCCCGCGCGTGCACGGCTCGGCCCTCTTCGAGCGTGGCGAGACCCAGATCCTGGGCGTCACCACCCTCAACATGCTCCGCATGGAGCAGCAGCTGGACACCCTTTCCCCGGTGACCCGCAAGCGTTACATGCACAACTACAACTTCCCGCCCTACTCGGTCGGCGAGACGGGCCGCGTCGGCGCCCCGAAGCGCCGCGAGATCGGCCACGGCGCGCTCGCCGAGCGCGCCATCGTGCCGGTCCTGCCGACGCGCGAGGAGTTCCCGTACGCGATCCGTCAGGTCTCCGAGGCCCTCGGTTCCAACGGCTCGACGTCCATGGGCTCGGTCTGCGCCTCCACCATGTCGCTGCTGAACGCCGGTGTGCCGCTGAAGGCCCCCGTCGCCGGTATCGCCATGGGCCTGATCTCCCAGGAGATCAAGGGCGAGACGCACTACGTCGCCCTCACCGACATCCTCGGTGCGGAGGACGCCTTCGGTGACATGGACTTCAAGGTCGCCGGCACCAAGGACTTCGTCACCGCTCTCCAGCTCGACACCAAGCTGGACGGCATCCCGGCCTCCGTCCTGGCCGCGGCCCTCAAGCAGGCCCGCGACGCCCGCCTCCACATCCTCGACGTGATGATGGAAGCGATCGACACGCCGGACGAGATGTCCCCGAACGCCCCGCGGATCATCACGGTCAAGATCCCCGTGGACAAGATCGGTGAGGTCATCGGCCCGAAGGGCAAGATGATCAACCAGATCCAGGAGGACACCGGCGCCGACATCACGATCGAGGACGACGGCACCATCTACATCGGTGCCCAGCAGGGCTCGCAGGCCGAGGCCGCGCGCGCCACGATCAACTCGATCGCCAACCCGACCATGCCGGAGGTCGGCGAGCGCTACCTGGGCACCGTCGTGAAGACGACGACCTTCGGTGCGTTCGTGTCCCTGCTCCCGGGCAAGGACGGCCTGCTGCACATCTCGCAGATCCGCAAGCTGGCCGGCGGCAAGCGCGTGGAGAACGTCGAGGACGTTCTCGGCGTGGGCGCCAAGGTCCAGGTCGAGATCGCCGAGATCGACTCCCGCGGCAAGCTCTCCCTCATCCCCGTCGTCGAGGGCGAAGAGGGCGACGAGACGAAGGACGACACCGACAAGTGACGTCCCGTAGCTCCAAGGCGACGGCCCGCACCTCCTCGGAGGCGCGGGCCGTCGCCCGTACCCAAACCCTGATCAAGGGCGAGAACGGCATCGGTACGGTCCGCAGGACCACCCTCCCCGGCGGCCTGCGCATCGTCACCGAGACGCTGCCCTCCGTACGCTCCGCGACCTTCGGGATCTGGGCGAACGTCGGCTCCCGCGACGAGACGCCCACCCTGAACGGCGCGACGCACTACCTCGAGCACCTCCTCTTCAAGGGCACCTCCCGCCGGAGCGCCCTCGACATCTCCTCGACGATCGACGCGGTCGGCGGCGAGATGAACGCCTTCACGGCGAAGGAGTACACGTGCTACTACGCGCGCGTGCTCGACACCGACCTCCCTCTCGCGATCGACGTCGTCTGCGACATGCTGACCGGCTCCCTCATCGAGGAGGCGGACGTCGACGCCGAGCGCGGCGTGATCCTCGAAGAGATCGCCATGACGGAGGACGACCCGGGCGACTGCGTGCACGACCTGTTCGCGCACACCATGCTCGGCGACACCCCGCTCGGCCGCCCGGTCCTCGGCACGGTCGACACGATCAACGCGCTGAGCCGCGGCCAGATCGCCCGCTTCTACAAGAAGCACTACGACCCGACGCACCTCGTCGTCGCGGCCGCGGGCAACGTCGACCACAACAAGGTCGTACGACAGGTGCGTGCAGCCTTCGAGAAGGCCGGCGCGCTCACCCGCACCGACGCCGTCCCCATGGCCCCGCGCGATGGCCGTAAGCCCGTGCGCGCGGCGGGCCGCATGGAACTCCTCGGCCGCAAGACCGAGCAGGCCCACGTCATCCTCGGCATGCCGGGCCTCGCCCGCACCGACGAGCGCCGCTGGGCCATGGGCGTCCTCAACACCGCCCTGGGCGGTGGCATGTCGTCCCGCCTCTTCCAGGAGGTCAGGGAGAAGCGCGGCCTCGCCTACAGCGTGTACTCGTACACCTCGGGCTTCGCGGACTGCGGCCTCTTCGGGGTCTACGCGGGCTGCCGGCCGAGCCAGGTCCACGACGTGCTCAAGATCTGCCGCGACGAGCTCGCCCACGTCGCGGAGCACGGCCTGTCCGACGACGAGATCAGCCGCGCCATCGGCCAGCTCTCCGGCTCCACCGTCCTCGGCCTCGAGGACACCGGCGCACTCATGAACCGCATCGGCAAGAGCGAGCTCTGCTGGGGCGAGCAGATGTCCGTCAGCGACATGCTGGAGGAGATCGCCTCGGTCACCCCCGACGAGGTGCGCGCGGTGGCCCGCGACATCCTGGGGCAGCGCCCCTCGCTGTCGGTCATCGGCCCGCTCAAGGACAAGCAGGCGGCGCGCCTGCACGAAGCGGTGGCGTAGCCACCCGTTCGCAACTCGCGTAAGGAACGAAGAAGATGAGCAAGCTGCGCGTGGCGGTCCTCGGCGCCGGGGGCCGCATCGGCTCCGAGGCCGTACGGGCCGTCGAGGCCGCCGACGACATGGAACTGGTCGCGGCCCTCGGCCGGGGCGACAAGCTGGAGACCCTCACGGAGTCCGGCGCCCAGGTCGCGGTCGAACTGACCACGCCCGACTCGGTGATGGACAACCTCGACTTCTGCGTACGCCACGGCATCCACGCCGTCGTCGGCACCACCGGCTGGACCGACGACCGCCTCGCCAAGCTCACCACCTGGCTCGCGGACTCCCCGCAGACCGGTGTGCTCATCGCCCCGAACTTCTCCATCGGGGCCGTCCTCACCATGAAGTTCGCCGAGGCGGCGGCGCCGTACTTCGAGTCCGTCGAGGTGATCGAGCTGCACCACCCGAAGAAGGTGGACGCGCCCAGCGGTACGGCCGCCCGTACGGCGCAGCTCATCGCGGCGGCCCGCGAGAAGGCCGGCAGCGCCCCCCAGCCGGACGCCACGGCCACCGCGCTCGACGGCGCCCGCGGCGCGGACGTCGACGGCGTCCCGGTCCACTCCGTGCGCATGCGCGGCCTCCTCGCCCACCAGGAGGTCCTCCTGGGCGGCGAGGGCGAGACCCTGACCATCCGGCACGACTCGCTGCACCACAGCAGCTTCATGCCGGGCATCCTGCTCGGCACCCGCCGCGTCGTGACCACTCCCGGCCTCACCTTCGGCCTGGAACACTTCCTCGACCTGAACGTCTGACGGACCTCATGCGCGCAAAGCTCACCTATCTCGTCACCGCCCTCGTCCTGGTCTTCTACTTCGTCCTGGTCGGCAGCCGTGGCCTGCTCCTCATCGAGCAGGGCACCCTGCTCACCGTCACGTTCGGCGTGGCCGTGCTGATCCTTCCGGTGATCGGCCTCTGGTTCCTCTGGGCCAACACCCAGTTCGTCCGCAAGGCGAATCGTCTCGCCGAGCTCCTGGAGGCCGAGGGCGGCCTGCCCGTGGACGAGCTGCGCCGTGACCAGTACGGCCGCATCGACCGCGATTCCGCCGACGAGGTCTTCGCCCGGCGCAAGGAGGAGACCGAGGACACGCCGGGGGACTGGCGCTGCTGGTTCCGCCTCGCCGTGGCCTACCGCGACGCCCGAGACACCCCGCGCGCCCGCAAGGCGATGCAGCGCGCCATCGCCCTCCAGGAGGGCAGGACGGTCAGCGCCTGAGGACGCGTGCGTCGGAGTACGCGTGAAGGGCCGCGCCGGTGATCCGGCGCGGCCCTTCACGTATGCCTGGTTCAGGCCTGCTGCGGCCGGTACTCCTCGGCCCACACCTCGATGGTGTCCGACGCCCGGTCGAAGGCCTCGCTCCGCGCGAGGAAGTCCGCACCGTGACTGGTGACCAGGGCGCACCTCTCATCGGCCTTGTCCCGCCGTACGAGGAGCAGCGCCTGCCCCTGGACGGTGCGGGGGAGTCCGAGCCAGCGGACCGGCTGCTGGACGGTGCGTACCGTCACGACCTGGGCCCACGGGACGGTCTGGGTCTGGAAGAAGGCCACACGGCGCAGGCCCTGCGCGCTCACCCACGTACCCACCCGCAGCAGGCGCAGGGCCGCCCCGATGATGAGCAGGGCGATGAGGCCGCACACCGAGCCGCTGCCGAGACCACCCGTGAAGGCGATGATCACCGCGGCGAACATGACGTACGAGGCGAGCAGCAGGAGCAGCGCGGCGAATCCCACGCGCCACGGCCCCGGCCGGTAGGGACGCCGCCACTGGTCGCGATCGTCGAAAGGCAGCGCGACGTCGTCTGCCACCTCGTCGAAAGCGCGGTCGGCCGTCAGGAAGGGCAGGGGCACGACTGGTCCTCACTCAATCCACGCTGTATTCGGGCTGTGCCCGGTGAGGCTACCCAGGCGTGCGCCTGCCTTCCACCCCTGGGGGCCGGACGGAGCAGAGGCGTCAGCGGCCGTCGGACGCTTCGGACTGCTGCGTGTGGGCCGGTGCCTGACCGGACGACAGGGCGGGCATCCCCAGGAGCAGGGCGCCCACGAGGCCGGCGACGACGGTGAGACCGACGAGCGAGCGACCGGCGATCTGGCCGGCCGACGCGCGTTCGCGCGGGGGTGGAGTGACGTTACTGCGGAACTTGTCGGCTTCGGCGATGAAGGCGAACGGAACTGGCTCGCGCCGACGGAACATGGGTGCTGCTTCTCCTCGTCAAGATCGAACGTTCAGGTCATCGAAGCGCTGAGAGCGCGGAGGGCGGCGAACGAACCGCCCCGTTACCCATACAGACGCACGGATGCACCAAAAGGTGCCCTGTTTCGCCGAATTCACAGAAGTTCGGCGATGTTCGGAGCGGAATGTCGCGAGGCGCGACCGAATGCCCTGTTGTCAGTGCCTGCCCGTAGAGTGGGCGCCGCCCGAGCGAAGTGATGGAAGGACCCCTCGAACCGTGACCGAAACCCCTGCTGACGACCTCAAGCCGACCTTCCGCGGCGACGTGACGGTCGAGCTGGTCAAGCACACCGCGAGCGACACCGACGTGCTGTTCGCCGCCCGCGTCTCCACCGCGGGAGAGCAGTCCCTCGACGAGCTGACCAAGGACCCGGAGCGCTCCAAGGGCCTGATCAACTTCCTGATGCGGGACCGTCACGGCAGCCCCTTCGAGCACAACTCGATGACGTTCTTCATCAACGCCCCGATCTTCGTCTTCCGCGAGTTCATGCGTCACCGCGCGGGCTGGTCGTACAACGAGGAGTCGGGCCGCTACAGGGAGCTCCAGCCGGTCTTCTACGTCCCGGAGGCCTCTCGCAAGCTGGTGCAGCAGGGCCGCCCCGGCAAGTACCAGTTCGTCGAGGGCACGCAGGGCCAGCAGGAGCTCACCGGGCGCGTGATGGAGGACTCGTACCGCCAGGCGTACGAGGCGTACCAGGAGATGCTCGCCGCGGGCGTCGCCCGCGAGGTGGCCCGTTCGGTCCTCCCGGTCGGCCTCTTCTCCTCGATGTACGCGACGTGCAACGCACGCTCCCTGATGCACTTCCTCGGCCTGCGCACCCAGCACGAGCTGGCCAAGGTCCCGTCCTTCCCGCAGCGGGAGATCGAGATGGTCGGCGAGAAGATGGAGGCGGAGTGGGCCAAGCTCATGCCGCTCACCTACGCCGCGTTCAACGGGAACGGCCGCGTCGCTCCGTAGCCGGAGAAGCATGGATGCGGCACAGATGTACGGTTCAGCCGTGCGAAGTGTCCGGATTGCGGCATTTCGGAAAGTTCATCTAGCCTGATCAAACGGACCCGGCACTGCTTGAACCCCCGAGCAGGCAGTGCCGGGATCCATCCCGCCACACCCCCTGACATCCCCCGAGGGGGGACCGCGCGCTGAGCAGCGAGTAGCGTATTACCCATGGCTCCGACCTCCACTCCGCAGACCCCCTTCGGGCGGGTCCTCACCGCAATGGTCACGCCGTTCACGGCGGACGGCGCACTTGACCTCGACGGCGCGCAGCGACTCGCCGCCCATCTGGTGGACGCAGGCAACGACGGACTCGTCGTCAACGGCACCACCGGCGAGTCCCCGACCACCAGCGACGCGGAGAAATCGGATCTCGTACGAGCCGTACGACAGGCGGTCGGCGACCGCGCCCACGTCATCGCCGGCGTCGGTACGAACGACACCCGCCACAGCATCGAGCTCGCCCGCGCCGCCGAAAAGGCCGGCGCGCACGGCCTGCTCACGGTGACGCCGTACTACAACAAGCCCCCGCAGGAAGGCCTCCTGCGACACTTCACCGCGATCGCCGACGCCACCGAACTGCCGGTGATGCTGTACGACATCCCGGGCCGCAGCGGCGTACCCATCAACACCGAGACGATCGTCCGCCTCGCCGAGCACCCGCGCATCGTCGCCAACAAGGACGCCAAGGGCGACCTCGGCCGCGCCAGCTGGGCCATCGCCCGCTCCGGCCTCGCCTGGTACTCCGGCGACGACATGCTCAACCTGCCCCTGCTCTCCGTGGGCGCGGTCGGCTTCGTCTCCGTCGTCGGCCACGTCGTCACCCCCGAGCTGCGCGCCATGCTCGACGCGTTTGTCAGTGGCGACGTGCAGAAGGCCACCGAGATCCACCAGAAGCTGCTCCCGGTCTTCACCGGCATGTTCCGCACGCAGGGCGTCATCACGACCAAGGCCGCACTCGCCCTCCAGGGTCAGCCCGCCGGTCCGCTGCGCCTGCCCCTCGTGGAGCTGACGCCCGACGAGACCGCCCAGCTCAAGATCGATCTCGCCGCCGGCGGGGTACAGCTCTGAACACAGACTTCACAACTGAATAAGCACGACCGCAGGACACGGCTCCTGCACCCACACAAGACAACTGCTACTGCACGAACGTCACGCGCGCCACGTGCCTTACAGGTACGTGGCGCGCGTGGTCAGGAGAGTCTTTTGAGTCATCCGCATCCTGAACTCGGCGCCCCGCCGAAGCTTCCGAAGGGTGGCCTGCGCGTCACCCCGCTCGGCGGCCTCGGTGAGATCGGCCGCAACATGACGGTCTTCGAGTTCGACGGCCGTCTGCTCATCGTCGACTGCGGTGTGCTCTTCCCCGAGGAGGAGCAGCCCGGCATCGACCTGATCCTGCCGGACTTCACGTCCATCAGGGACCGCCTCGACGACATCGACGGCATCGTGCTCACGCACGGCCACGAGGACCACATCGGCGGCGTTCCGTACCTCCTGCGCGAGAAGCCGGACATCCCGCTGATCGGCTCCAAGCTGACGCTCGCCCTCATCGAGGCGAAGCTCCAGGAGCACCGCATCCGCCCGTACACGCTCGAGGTCGCCGAGGGCGACCGCGAACGCCTGGGCCCCTTCGACTGCCAGTTCGTGGCGGTCAACCACTCCATCCCGGACGCGCTCGCGGTCGCGATCCGCACGCCGGCCGGCATGGTCGTCCACACGGGCGACTTCAAGATGGACCAGCTCCCGCTGGACCGCCGCCTCACCGACCTCCCCACGTTCGCCAAGCTCGGCGAGGAAGGCATCGACCTTCTCCTCACCGACTCGACGAACGCCGAGGTCCCGGGCTTCGTCCCGCCCGAGCGCGACATCTCGAACGTGATCCGCGGTGTCTTCGCCGGCGCGCAGAAGCGCATCATCGTCGCCTCCTTCGCCAGCCACGTGCACCGCATCCAGCAGATCCTGGACGCCGCCCACGAGTACGGCCGCCGGGTCGCCTTCGTCGGCCGCTCGATGGTGCGCAACATGGGCATCGCACGTGACCTCGGCTACCTGAAGGTCCCGCCGGGCCTGGTCGTGGACGTCAAGACGCTCGACGACCTCCCGGACAACGAGATCGTCCTCGTCTGCACCGGCTCGCAGGGCGAGCCGATGGCCGCGCTGTCCCGCATGGCCAACCGCGACCACCAGATCCGGATCGTCTCCGGCGACACGGTGATCCTGGCGTCGTCCCTGATCCCGGGCAACGAGAACGCGGTCTACCGCGTCATCAACGGCCTGACCCGCTGGGGCGCGAACGTCGTCCACAAGGGCAACGCCAAGGTCCACGTCTCGGGCCACGCCTCGGCCGGCGAGCTGCTGTACTTCTACAACATCTGCAAGCCGAAGAACCTGATGCCGGTCCACGGCGAATGGCGCCACCTGCGCGCCAACGCCGAGCTCGGCGCCCTCACCGGCGTCCCGCACGACCGCATCGTGATCGCCGAGGACGGCGTCGTCGTCGACCTCGTCGAGGGCAAGGCCAAGATCGTCGGCAAGGTCCAGGCCGGCTACGTCTATGTGGACGGCCTCTCGGTCGGCGATGTCGGCGAACCCGCGCTCAAGGACCGCAAGATCCTCGGCGACGAGGGCATCATCTCGGTCTTCGTGGTGGTGGACTCCAGCACCGGCAAGATCACCAGCGGTCCGACCATCCAGGCACGTGGGTCCGGCATCGACGATTCGGCGTTCAGCGCCGTCATGCCGCGGATCCAGGAAGTCCTGGACAAGTCGGCCCAGGACGGTGTCGTCGAACCCCACCAGCTGCAGCAGCTCATCCGCCGCACGCTGGGCAAGTGGGTCTCCGACACCTACCGTCGGCGCCCGATGATCCTCCCGGTCGTCGTAGAGGTCTGAAGCACCTGAGGAGCGGGGCGTCTCGATTTGCATCGGGGCGCCCCGCTCCAGTAGGTTTACGGCTCCGCCCGAGGGGAAACCGGCGCACTCACGTGCCCGATCCAATCTCCCCGCGTGGGCCGGAAATTCCGACTCAGAATCTCTGATAAAGTCGGAACCACCGGAAAGGGAAACGCGAAAAGCCGAAAGGCCGGAGCGGAAACCTGAAAGGCACCGAGGAAATCGGACACGAAAGAGTCTGATAGAGTCGGAAACGCAAGACCGAAGGGAAACTGCCCGGAGGAAAGCCTGAGAGAGTCTCTCGGGTGAGTACAAAGGAAGCGTCCGTTCCTTGAGAACTCAACAGCGTGCCAAAAGTCAACGCCAGATTGACAACCCCGGCCCACTTTGTGGGTTGGAGGTTCCTTTGAAAAAGTCCTCACTCCCACACCGGGGTGAGGCGCACTAGCGAGGACGCAGTGAATCGTGGGGATTATTCCTCCCGACGATTCCGCTCTCGTGGTGTTCACCGGGATATCCCGGAAACATTCACGGAGAGTTTGATCCTGGCTCAGGACGAACGCTGGCGGCGTGCTTAACACATGCAAGTCGAACGATGAAGCCCTTCGGGGTGGATTAGTGGCGAACGGGTGAGTAACACGTGGGCAATCTGCCCTGCACTCTGGGACAAGCCCTGGAAACGGGGTCTAATACCGGATAACACCCCCTCTCGCATGGGAGGGGGTTGAAAGCTCCGGCGGTGCAGGATGAGCCCGCGGCCTATCAGCTTGTTGGTGAGGTAGAAGCTCACCAAGGCGACGACGGGTAGCCGGCCTGAGAGGGCGACCGGCCACACTGGGACTGAGACACGGCCCAGACTCCTACGGGAGGCAGCAGTGGGGAATATTGCACAATGGGCGAAAGCCTGATGCAGCGACGCCGCGTGAGGGATGACGGCCTTCGGGTTGTAAACCTCTTTCAGCAGGGAAGAAGCGAAAGTGACGGTACCTGCAGAAGAAGCGCCGGCTAACTACGTGCCAGCAGCCGCGGTAATACGTAGGGCGCAAGCGTTGTCCGGAATTATTGGGCGTAAAGAGCTCGTAGGCGGCTTGTCACGTCGGTTGTGAAAGCCCGGGGCTTAACCCCGGGTCTGCAGTCGATACGGGCAGGCTAGAGTGTGGTAGGGGAGATCGGAATTCCTGGTGTAGCGGTGAAATGCGCAGATATCAGGAGGAACACCGGTGGCGAAGGCGGATCTCTGGGCCATTACTGACGCTGAGGAGCGAAAGCGTGGGGAGCGAACAGGATTAGATACCCTGGTAGTCCACGCCGTAAACGGTGGGAACTAGGTGTTGGCGACATTCCACGTCGTCGGTGCCGCAGCTAACGCATTAAGTTCCCCGCCTGGGGAGTACGGCCGCAAGGCTAAAACTCAAAGGAATTGACGGGGGCCCGCACAAGCAGCGGAGCATGTGGCTTAATTCGACGCAACGCGAAGAACCTTACCAAGGCTTGACATATACCGGAAAGCATCAGAGATGGTGCCCCCCTTGTGGTCGGTATACAGGTGGTGCATGGCTGTCGTCAGCTCGTGTCGTGAGATGTTGGGTTAAGTCCCGCAACGAGCGCAACCCTTGTTCTGTGTTGCCAGCATGCCCTTCGGGGTGATGGGGACTCACAGGAGACTGCCGGGGTCAACTCGGAGGAAGGTGGGGACGACGTCAAGTCATCATGCCCCTTATGTCTTGGGCTGCACACGTGCTACAATGGCAGGTACAATGAGCTGCGATGCCGCGAGGCGGAGCGAATCTCAAAAAGCCTGTCTCAGTTCGGATTGGGGTCTGCAACTCGACCCCATGAAGTCGGAGTTGCTAGTAATCGCAGATCAGCATTGCTGCGGTGAATACGTTCCCGGGCCTTGTACACACCGCCCGTCACGTCACGAAAGTCGGTAACACCCGAAGCCGGTGGCCCAACCCCCTTGTGGGGAGGGAGCTGTCGAAGGTGGGACTGGCGATTGGGACGAAGTCGTAACAAGGTAGCCGTACCGGAAGGTGCGGCTGGATCACCTCCTTTCTAAGGAGCACTTTGGCTGCCAGGTTTCACCTGGTGGTCCAAGAGCCATTTCGTCGGCAAATGTCCGACGGTGGTTGCTCAAGGGTGGAACGTTGACTATTCGACCGGGTTCTCGGGTCGGAGGCTGTGAGTACTGCTCTTCGGAGCGTGGAAAGCATGATCTCCGGGCGGAAGCGGGTCGGGCACGCTGTTGGGTGTCTGAAGGTACGGCCGATTGGTCGCCTTCAGTGCCGACCCCAGTGCACTCGAATCTGCTGGTTCGGGGTGATGGGTGGTTGGTCGTTGTTTGAGAACTGCACAGTGGACGCGAGCATCTGTGGCCAAGTTTTTAAGGGCGCACGGTGGATGCCTTGGCACCAGGAACCGATGAAGGACGTGGGAGGCCACGATAGTCCCCGGGGAGCCGTCAACCAGGCTTTGATCCGGGGGTTTCCGAATGGGGAAACCCGGCAGTCGTCATGGGCTGTCACCCATACCTGAACACATAGGGTATGTGGAGGGAACGCGGGGAAGTGAAACATCTCAGTACCCGCAGGAAGAGAAAACAACCGTGATTCCGGGAGTAGTGGCGAGCGAAACTGGATGAGGCCAAACCATATGCGTGTGATACCCGGCAGGGGTTGCGCATGTGGGGTTGTGGGATCTCTCTTTCACAGTCTGCCGGCTGTGAGACGAGTCAGAAACCGTTGATGTAGGCGAAGGACATGCGAAAGGTCCGGCGTAGAGGGTAAGACCCCCGTAGTCGAAACATCAGCGGCTCGTTTGAGAGACACCCAAGTAGCACGGGGCCCGAGAAATCCCGTGTGAATCTGGCGGGACCACCCGCTAAGCCTAAATATTCCCTGGTGACCGATAGCGGATAGTACCGTGAGGGAATGGTGAAAAGTACCGCGGGAGCGGAGTGAAATAGTACCTGAAACCGTGTGCCTACAAGCCGTGGGAGCGTCGCGCAAGGAACTTGTTCCTTGCGTCGTGACTGCGTGCCTTTTGAAGAATGAGCCTGCGAGTTTGCGGTGCGTTGCGAGGTTAACCCGTGTGGGGAAGCCGTAGCGAAAGCGAGTCCGAATAGGGCGATTCAGTAGCGCGCTCAAGACCCGAAGCGGAGTGATCTAGCCATGGGCAGGTTGAAGCGGAGGTAAGACTTCGTGGAGGACCGAACCCACCAGGGTTGAAAACCTGGGGGATGACCTGTGGTTAGGGGTGAAAGGCCAATCAAACTCCGTGATAGCTGGTTCTCCCCGAAATGCATTTAGGTGCAGCGTCGTGTGTTTCTTGCCGGAGGTAGAGCACTGGATAGGCGATGGGCCCTACCGGGTTACTGACCTTAGCCAAACTCCGAATGCCGGTAAGTGAGAGCACGGCAGTGAGACTGTGGGGGATAAGCTCCATGGTCGAGAGGGAAACAGCCCAGAGCATCGACTAAGGCCCCTAAGCGTACGCTAAGTGGGAAAGGATGTGGAGTCGCACAGACAACCAGGAGGTTGGCTTAGAAGCAGCCACCCTTGAAAGAGTGCGTAATAGCTCACTGGTCTAGTGATTCCGCGCCGACAATGTAGCGGGGCTCAAGCGTACCGCCGAAGTCGTGTCATTCCAGCATATAGGGCCAACGCCCGCTGGGATGGGTAGGGGAGCGTCGTGTGCCGGGTGAAGCAGCCGCGGAAGCGAGTTGTGGACGGTTCACGAGTGAGAATGCAGGCATGAGTAGCGATACACACGTGAGAAACGTGTGCGCCGATTGACTAAGGGTTCCTGGGTCAAGCTGATCTGCCCAGGGTAAGTCGGGACCTAAGGCGAGGCCGACAGGCGTAGTCGATGGATAACCGGTTGATATTCCGGTACCCGCTGTGAAGCGTCAAACATTGAATCAGGCGATGCTAAGTCCGTGAAGCCGTTCCGGACCCTTCGGGGAAAGGAAAGTGGTGGAGCCGACGGACCAGACTTGTAGTAGGTGAGTGATGGGGTGACGCAGGAAGGTAGTCCAGCCCGGGCGGTGGTTGTCCCGGGGTAAGGGTGTAGGCCGTGTGATAGGTAAATCCGTCACACATAAGGCTGAGACCTGATGCCGAGCCGATTGTGGTGAAGTGGATGATCCTATGCTGTCGAGAAAAGCCTCTAGCGAGTTTCATGGCGGCCCGTACCCTAAACCGACTCAGGTGGTCAGGTAGAGAATACCGAGGCGTTCGGGTGAACTATGGTTAAGGAACTCGGCAAAATGCCCCCGTAACTTCGGGAGAAGGGGGGCCATCACTGGTGAGAGGACTTGCTCCTCGAGCTGGGGGTGGCCGCAGAGACCAGCGAGAAGCGACTGTTTACTAAAAACACAGGTCCGTGCGAAGCCGTAAGGCGATGTATACGGACTGACGCCTGCCCGGTGCTGGAACGTTAAGGGGACCGGTTAGTGCACTTTCGGGTGTGCGAAGCTGAGAACTTAAGCGCCAGTAAACGGCGGTGGTAACTATAACCATCCTAAGGTAGCGAAATTCCTTGTCGGGTAAGTTCCGACCTGCACGAATGGCGTAACGACTTCTCGACTGTCTCAACCATAGGCCCGGTGAAATTGCACTACGAGTAAAGATGCTCGTTTCGCGCAGCAGGACGGAAAGACCCCGGGACCTTTACTACAGTTTGATATTGGTGTTCGGTTCGGCTTGTGTAGGATAGGTGGGAGACTTTGAACTCTGGACGCCAGTTCAGGGGGAGTCGTCGTTGAAATACCACTCTGGTCGTGCTGGATGTCTAACCTGGGTCCGTGATCCGGATCAGGGACAGTGTCTGATGGGTAGTTTAACTGGGGCGGTTGCCTCCTAAAGAGTAACGGAGGCGCCCAAAGGTTCCCTCAGCCTGGTTGGTAATCAGGTGTTGAGTGTAAGTGCACAAGGGAGCTTGACTGTGAGACCGACGGGTCGAGCAGGGACGAAAGTCGGGACTAGTGATCCGGCGGTGGCTTGTGGAAGCGCCGTCGCTCAACGGATAAAAGGTACCCCGGGGATAACAGGCTGATCTTCCCCAAGAGTCCATATCGACGGGATGGTTTGGCACCTCGATGTCGGCTCGTCGCATCCTGGGGCTGGAGTCGGTCCCAAGGGTTGGGCTGTTCGCCCATTAAAGCGGTACGCGAGCTGGGTTTAGAACGTCGTGAGACAGTTCGGTCCCTATCCGCTGTGCGCGTAGGAATATTGAGAAGGGCTGTCCCTAGTACGAGAGGACCGGGACGGACGAACCTCTGGTGTGCCAGTTGTCCTGCCAAGGGCATGGCTGGTTGGCTACGTTCGGAAAGGATAACCGCTGAAAGCATCTAAGCGGGAAGCCTGCTTCGAGATGAGTATTCCCACCCCCTTGAGGGGTTAAGGCTCCCAGTAGACGACTGGGTTGATAGGCCAGATCTGGAAGCCCGGTAACGGGTGGAGGTGACTGGTACTAATAGGCCGAGGGCTTGTCCTCAGTTGCTCGCGTCCACTGTGTTGGTTCTGAAACCACGAACAACCCCACGTTTGTCACAGAGCGTGGTGCGGTTGACAGTTTCATAGTGTTTCGGTGGTCATAGCGTGAGGGAAACGCCCGGTTACATTCCGAACCCGGAAGCTAAGCCTCACAGCGCCGATGGTACTGCAGGGGGGACCCTGTGGGAGAGTAGGACGCCGCCGAACTCCTTTTATAGAGCTGGTCCCTGAACTTCGGTTCAGGGACCAGCTCTTTTTTGTTTTGCGTCACTTGTCGTTCACGTTGCGCGGCCAACATCCCGTGTCATGGGGACAGTTGGAATGCTGAGGGCCGCCGGTATCGGAACCGGTGACGAGGTCATCGTGCCCGCCTACGGGAACGTCGAGGTCGCGGAGGCCGTCGAACTGGCCGGTGCCAGGCCGGTGTTCGCGGACATAGACCCGGACACTTACTGCCTCGCGCCCGCCTCCGTCGAGGCCGGCGTCGGCGCGCACACCGCGGCGATCATCGCCGTTCACCGATTCGGGCAGCCGGCCGATGTGGCGCGGCTCCGTGAGATCGGTGGGCAGCGTGGGCTGCTCGTCCTGGAGCAGGGCGAGTCGGAGCAGCCGCACGACGGGCTCGCCGAGCGGCGGGCGCACGCCGGCTATCTGAACGCGCGGCTCAGTGGCGTACGGACGCCCGCCGGGAGCGAGCGGCACACCTATCAGCAGTACGTCGTCCGGGTGCCCGGCAACGGGCGGCCCGACCGGGACGCCTTCGCACATGCCATACGGGCCCGGGGAATTGACTGCCGCGTGCCGGTGAAGACGCCCGTGCACCGGCTGCCGCAGTTCCGGCGTGACGTCGCGCTGCCGGAGACGGAGCGGGCCGCCGACGAGACGCTGGCGCTGCCCGTCAGTGCCACGCTGTCGCGACGCGAGCTCCACAAGGTCGTCTCCGCGTGCAATGCGCTCGGTGGGCTGCTGCAGCCCGCTTTCTGACGCGCGGGCGGGGCGGTTCGAACCGAGCTGAAGTTCGGGTATGCTTAATTCCGTTGCTGCGGGGGAAACCCCGGGAAAGCAACAGGCCCCTATAGCTCAGTCGGTAGAGCGTCTCCATGGTAAGGAGAAGGTCAGCGGTTCGATTCCGCTTGGGGGCTCAGACATAAAGGCCTCCGCCCTTTCGGGCGGAGGCCTTTTGCGTTGGGGATGTCAGTCCTTCTGGAGTTCCGGGACGCGCATGGTCAGGATGGCCATGTCGTCCGACGGGGCGTCAGACGCGAAACGCTCGACCGCGCGCATGATGCGGGCCGCCACCGCGCCGGCCGTCAGACCCGTACAGGTCGTCAGGACGTCCGCCAGGCCGTCGTCGCCCAGCATGCGGGTGCCTTCGCGGCGTTCGGTGATGCCGTCCGTGACACAGAGGAGGACATCGCCCGGGTCGAGCGTCATCGTCTGCTCATAGAGCTCCAGGTCCTCCATGACGCCGAGGAGCGGCTGCGGCTCCGCGTACGGCTCGACCGTGCCGTCCTGGCGCAGGCGCAGGGGGAGCGGGTGGCCGGCGCAGACCATCTTCAGGACCGCCGAGCCGTCCTCCTGTGGCCACAACTCGCCGTAGAGGAGGGTCAGGAAGCGGCTTCGGGCGCCCTCGTCGAGGATCGCGGCGTTCAGGCGCTCCAGGACCGCCGGGCCGCCGAAGCCCTCGCGGGCCAGGAGGCGCAGGGCGTGCCGGGCCAGGCCGGTGACCGCCGCGGCCTCCGGTCCCGTGCCGCAGACGTCGCCGATGGCGAAGCCGTAGGCGCCGTCGCGGATCGGGAAGAGGTCGTAGAAGTCGCCGCCCACCTCGTTTCCCTCGCCGGCCGCGCGGTAGATGACCTCGACCTCGACGCCCGGGATGTGCGGGAGCTCCGGTGGGAGCAGGCTTCGCTGGAGGGACTGGCTGATGGCCATGCGCTCCGAGTACAGGCGCGCGTTGTCCAGGGCGAGCGCGGCTCGGCGGCTCAAGTCCTCGGCCAGTTCCAGGATTTCCTGGCGGAAGTGCTCGTCGGACGGCTTGCCGAGGGTGAGCATGCCGATGACGCGGTTGCGGGCGACCAGGGGGAGAACGACCGTCTCGCCACCGACCGCGGAGGCCGTGGCGAGGGTCGTGCCGATGCCCGAGCTGACGCTCGCCGGTGCGCCGAGGCCGAGGCTGCGCTTGGACGTCCGCAGAGCCGCCTGGTGGGCCGCTTCGGCGGGTGCCGCCCAGACGCGGGCTCCGGGGGTGGGGACGGGGTCGGGCGGGGCGATCTTGGAGAGGAGCGCCTTGAGGCCGTCGATGCGCTCCTCGTCCTCGTGCAGCACGTACGAGAGGTAGGGCTCCGAGGACTGGTCGGCGATCGTGTAGACGGCGCACCAGGTGGCGAGCGTCGGGACCGTCATCTGGGCCATGAGCGCCAGGGTCTGGTCGCGGTCGAGGGTGCCGGCGAGGAGGTCGGATGCCTCGACGAGGAAGCTGAGGGAGCCGCGGCGGAGCTTTTCGAGCTCGCCGAGGCGGGCCGACTCGACGGCCAGGGCGATGCGGTCGGCGGCGAACTGGAGGCGGAGGGCTTCCTCGTTCGAGTAGCGGTCGGGTGCTTCGGCCGCGACGCCGAGGGAGCCGGTGAGACGGCCCTCGACCTTGAGCGGGACCGTGACGACCGAGCGCATGCCCGTGCCGTTGAGGAGCGGGACGGCGCCGGGGACGACCGTGAGGTCCTCGTGGACGGCCGGCATGCGGGCCGAGCCGTAGCGGCCGGGGCCCACCTCCACGGGGACGCGGGCGAAGCGCTGACGGGCCGACGGAAGGCCCGTGGAGGCGCGGACCTCCAGCTCGGTCTCGTCGTCGGTCGCGAGGAGTAGGAAGGCGGAGTCGCCGTCGAGCATGTCGCGGGCGCGTTCGACCGTGCGCTGGAGCAGGCCGTCGAGGTCGTCAGGGGCGGGTGAGCCGATGAATACCTGGAACGGGTCGGACGCGTTGCCCTCGGACAGCGTGCCGCTCTCCGAGGTGGTCTGGCCGCGCAGCGGGGTCTGGAGGACGGCGCGCTCGTGGTCGCGTACGAGGAGGCAGACCGTGGAGGGATCGCCGCCGGCGTCGCGGACGCGCAGGTGGGAGGCGTAGACGGGCGTCACGCGGCCATTGGCGCCGCGGATGCCGTAGCTGCCCTCCCAGCGCGAGAACTGCAGCGCGTCGGCGATTCCCGTGCTCGTGCCAGGAGTGTGCGGCCAGGCTGCGAAGTCGGTGAGGGGTTTACCGATGACCTGTTCGGCGACGTATCCGAAGAGGTGTTCCGCGTCCTCGCTCCAGGCGGCGACGGCTCCGGTGCGGTCGATCTGGACGACGGCGACCCGCACTCTGCCGTCGGCCAGCGGGAGGAGGTCCGTGGGGAGCGCGGGGCCCGCGGTGCGGGTGCCCACCGAGCGCTGGGGAAGGGCGAGTTGGAACCAGACGAGTTTGTGCGTCGGCGTGTAGTCGACGCCCCAGCGGGTGGCGATGGCCGCGCAGAGCTGGAGGCCGCGGCCGCCCTCCCGGTCGGGGTTGCCCATGTTGATCGCGGACTGCTGGAGCGGGATCTCGCGCTCCGGATAGCGGTCGGCGACCTCGACGCGTACGCCGTCCTCGGTGCGCAGGCACAGGACCTCGGCGGAGGTACCGGCGTGCACGACGGCGTTCGTCACGAGTTCACTGGTGAGGACGACCGCGTCGTCGATGATGTCGGGGAAGCCCCACCCCTGGAGGGTGTCGCGCACAAAGGCGCGGGCGGTCGCGACGGACCGCCCGACGGGGTCGAAGGTGGCAGCCGCGCGCGCGGTGATCACAGAACTCCCTGTATCAGTCGTACAAGTCTCGACGCCCATGTCTCCCGAACTCATGGCGCGGCCGCCCCCTCCGGTGCCCGTCGTCCTCGTGCCACCGCCCTGGCCGGGCGGACCGGGGTGGGTGGACAGCCGCATGCAAGGTTACTTACCTTCGCCGTCCATACGGATGCCGGTCGCCTGTGTTTCCGTCCGGAGGGTGTGCGGACGGTGTGCGAAGCTGCCGAACTGTTATGGCCTGGTTCAGCCATGGTGAAACACTGGGCAGGCTTCCGAAGAGAACCCGAGCAATCCGAGCAGTACGGCCGACCCTTGCGGGAGGGACACAGTGGAGTCTGGCGCAGCGTCGCGAGGCACGAATACGCGCGCAAAGGGCGGACAGTCCCTGGCGAAACAGCGTAAACCGCGCAATGGGACCACAGCGGTGGACACCGCTGCCCTGAACAGACTGCTCGCCGGTCTTGTGGCGATGCGGGACGGCAACTTCCGCAAGCGCCTCACGGTGTCGGGCGACGGCCTCATGGCCGAGATCGCGGCGGTCTTCAACGAGGTCGCGGACCGGAATCTGCACCTCACCGGCGAGCTGTCGCGGGTGCGGCGGATGGTCGGGCGGGAGGGAAAGCTCACCGAGCGGCTGGAGACGGGCGCCTGTGAGGGCTCCTGGGCTGCGGCGATCAATGCCTCGAACGCCCTGGTGGACGACCTCGTACGCCCGGTCTCCGAGGTCGGACGGGTGCTCACGGCGGTCGCGGAGGGCGATCTGTCGCCGCGCATGGAGCTGCGTTCGCAGGTGCCGGACGGCAACGGTCATCCTCTGCGGGGCGAGTTCCTCAAGGTCGGGCGCACCGTCAACAACCTGGTGGACCAGCTGTCGACGTTCACCGACGAGGTCACGCGGGTGGCCAGTGAGGTGGGCACCGAGGGCAAGCTGGGCGGTCAGGCCCGGGTGCGCGGTATGTCCGGTTCGTGGAAGGATCTCACGGATTCGGTCAACACCATGGCGTACCGGCTGACCGCTCAGGTGCGTGACATTGCTCTCGTGACGACCGCGGTGGCCAAGGGTGATCTGTCCCGGAAGGTCACGGTTCACGTCGCGGGCGAGATGCTCGAGCTGAAGAACACCGTCAACACGATGGTGGACCAGCTGTCGTCCTTCTCCTCCGAGGTGACCCGCGTGGCCCGCGAGGTCGGCACGGAGGGCGAGCTCGGCGGCCAGGCGCAGGTGCCTGGTGTGGCGGGTGTGTGGAAGGACCTCACCGATTCCGTAAATCTTATGGCCGGCAACCTGACGGCCCAGGTGCGCGGGATCGCGCAGGTCACGACGGCGGTCGCCAACGGTGATCTGTCGCAGAAGGTGACGGTGTCGGCACGCGGCGAGGTCGCCCAACTCGCCGAGACCATCAATCAGATGACCGAGACGCTGCGCACGTTCGCCGACGAGGTCACGCGTGTGGCCAACGAGGTCGGTGCCGAAGGGCAGCTCGGCGGGCAGGCGAACGTGCCGGGTGCGGCCGGGACGTGGAAGGACCTCACCGATTCGGTGAACACGGTCTTCCGGAACCTGACCACGCAGGTGCGCGACATCGCGACCGTCACGACGGCGGTGGCGAACGGTGATCTCTCGCAGAAGGTGACCGTCGACGTCGCCGGCGAGATGCTCGAGTTGAAGAACACCGTCAACACGATGGTGGACCAGCTGTCCGCGTTCGGCTCCGAAGTCACCCGCGTGGCGCGGGAGATCGGTGTCGAGGGTGAGCTGGGCGGCCAGGCGCATGTGCAGGGCGCGGCCGGTACGTGGAAGGACCTGACGGACTCCGTCAACACGGCCTTCCGCAACCTGACGGGCCAGGTCCGCAACATCGCGCAGGTGACGACGGCGGTGGCCAACGGCGACCTGTCGCAGAAGGTCACCGTGGACGTGTCCGGCGAGATGCTCCAGCTGAAGAACACCGTGAACACGATGGTGGACCAGCTGTCCTCCTTCGCCGACCAGGTGACGCGCATGGCGCGTGACGTGGGCACGGAGGGCCGGCTCGGCGGTCAGGCGCGGGTCGACGGCGTGTCCGGCACCTGGAAGGAACTCACCGACTCCGTCAACTTCATGGCGGGGAACCTGACTTCGCAGGTGCGCCAGATCGCGCAGGTGACCACGGCGGTGGCGCGCGGTGACCTGTCGCAGAAGATCGACGTGGACGCGCGCGGCGAGATCCTCGAACTCAAGAACACCATCAACACGATGGTCGACCAGCTCTCCGCGTTCGCCGACCAGGTGACGCGGGTGGCCCGCGAGGTGGGTACGGAAGGCCGGCTCGGCGGTCAGGCGCAGGTGCCCGGCGTCGCCGGTGTGTGGCGCGACCTGACCGACTCCGTGAACGGCATGGCCGGCAACCTCACCGCCCAGGTGCGCAACATCGCGCAGGTCGCCACGGCGGTGGCACGGGGTGACCTGTCGCAGAAGATCGACGTGGACGCGCGCGGCGAGATCCTGGAGCTGAAGAACACCCTCAACACGATGGTGGACCAGCTCTCGAACTTCGCCGAGCAGGTCACGCGGGTCTCCCGCGAGGTGGGTACGGAGGGCATCCTCGGCGGCCAGGCCGAGGTCCAGGGCGTCTCCGGCACCTGGAAGGACCTCACGCAGTCCGTGAACGGCATGGCCAACAACCTGACCCTTCAGGTGCGCAACATCGCCGAGGTCACCACGGCAGTCGCCCGCGGCGACCTGTCCAAGAAGATCACCGTCGACGCGAAGGGCGAGATCCTCGAACTCGTCACGACCGTGAACACGATGGTGGACCAGCTGTCGTCGTTCGCCGAGCAGGTGACCCGCGTGGCCCGCGAGGTGGGTACGGAGGGCCAGCTGGGCGGCCAGGCGCGCGTGCGGGGCGTCACGGGCATCTGGAAGGACCTCAGCGACAACGTCAACCTGATGGCCAACAACCTGACCAGCCAGGTGCGCAACATCTCGCAGGTCGCGGCGGCCGTCGCCAACGGCGACCTCACCAAGAAGGTCACCGTCGAGGCGCGCGGAGAGGTCGCGCAGCTCGCCGACACGGTCAACACCATGGTGACGACGCTGAGTTCGTTCGCCGACCAGGTGACCCGCGTGGCCCGCGAGGTGGGCACCGACGGCATCCTCGGCGGGCAGGCCCGCGTACCGGGAGTCTCCGGTACGTGGAAGGACCTCACCGAGTCCGTGAACGGCATGGCGTCGAACCTCACCGGACAGGTCCGCAACATCGCGATGGTCACGACCGCCATCGCCAAGGGCGACCTGACCAAGAAGATCGACATCGACGCCCGGGGCGAGATCCTCGAACTCAAGACGACCATCAACACGATGGTCGACCAGTTGTCCTCGTTCGCCGAGCAGGTGACCCGGGTCGCCCGTGAGGTGGGTACGGAGGGCCAGCTGGGCGGCCAGGCCCGCGTGCGCGACGTCGACGGCACCTGGCGCGACCTGACCGAGTCCGTGAACGAGATGGCCGGGAACCTGACCCGTCAGGTGCGCGCCATCGCGGCCGTCGCCACGGCGGTGACCCGCGGCGACCTGAACCTCAAGATCGACGTCGACGCGGCGGGCGAGATCCAGGTCCTCCAGGACAACATCAACAAGATGATCTCCAACCTGCGCGACACCACGATCGCCAACGAGGAGCAGGACTGGCTGAAGGGCAACCTGGCCCGTATCTCCGGCCTCATGCAGGGCCGCCGCGACCTGGAGGACGTGGCCTCGCTGATCATGAGCGAGCTGACGCCGGTCGTCTCCGCCCAGCACGGCGCGTTCTTCCTGGCGCTGCCGACGGACGAGGCCGAGGCCGGTTCCGCGCCCGAGGACGCGTACGAGCTGCGCATGCTCGGCAGTTACGGCTACTCGATGGGGTCCATGCCGACCTCGTTCCGGCCCGGTGAGACGCTCATCGGGACGGCGGCCCAGGAGAAGCGCGCGATCCTCGTGGAGAACGTGCCGCAGGGTTATCTGAAGATCGCTTCCGGGCTCGGGGAGGCGCCGCCCGCACACGTCATCGTGCTGCCGGTGCTCTTCGAGGGGACGGTCCTCGGTGTGATCGAACTGGCGACGTTCCAGCCGTTCACGCAGATCCAGAAGGACTTCCTGAACCAGATCGCCGAGATGATCGCGACGAGCGTGAACACCATCTCCGTCAACACGAAGACGGAGGTGCTGCTCAAGCAGTCGCAGGAGCTCACCGAGCAACTGCGCGAGCGGTCGGCGGAGTTGGAGAACCGGCAGAAGGCGCTCCAGGAGTCCAACGCGGAGCTGGAGGACAAGGCGGAGCTGCTCGCCCAGCAGAACCGCGACATCGAGGTCAAGAACACGGAGATCGAAGAGGCCAGGCAGGTCCTGGAGGAGCGCGCCGAGCAGCTCGCGGTCTCCATGCGGTACAAGTCCGAGTTCCTGGCGAACATGTCGCACGAGCTGCGTACGCCGCTCAACTCCCTGCTGATTCTGGCCAAGTTGCTCGCCGACAACGCGGACTCGAACCTGACCCCGAAGCAGGTCGAGTTCGCCGAGACGATCCATGGTGCCGGTTCCGACCTGCTCCAGTTGATCAACGACATCCTCGACCTGTCCAAGGTCGAGGCGGGCAAGATGGACGTGTCGCCGACCCGCATCGCTCTGGTGCAGCTCGTCGACTACGTGGAGGCCACCTTCCGCCCGCTGACCGCGGAGAAGGGCCTCGATTTCTCCGTACGGGTCTCGCCCGAACTGCCCGCGACGCTCCACACGGACGAACAGCGCCTGCTCCAGGTGCTGCGCAACCTGCTGTCCAACGCGGTGAAGTTCACCGACTCCGGAGCCGTCGAACTGGTCATCAGGCCGGCGGGCGCGGACGTGCCCGACGCCATCCGTGAGCAGCTCCTGGAGGCGGGCTCCCTGCGGGAGGCGGACGGCGACCTGATCGCCTTCTCCGTGACCGACACCGGTATCGGCATCGCGGCCAGCAAGATGCGGGTGATCTTCGAGGCGTTCAAGCAGGCCGACGGGACGACGAGCCGCAAGTACGGCGGTACGGGCCTCGGCCTGTCCATCAGCCGTGAGATCGCGCGGCTGCTCGGCGGTGAGATCCACGCGCAGAGCGAGCCCGGGCGTGGCTCCACGTTCACGCTGTACATGCCGCTGCACGCGAGCGAACTGCCGCCGCAGGGCTACCCGCAGCTCGCGCCCACCATCGAGCCGGGTATGCACGCAGTGCCGATGGAGGTCATGCCGCCCGAGGCGTCGATGCCGCCGGAGGTCAGGTCGTACCAGGACACCCAGCACGGTCCCGCCGCGCTCTTCAGGCGGCGCCGCAGGCAGGTGGCCGCGCCCGAACAGCGGCCGGCGCTGCCGGGACAGCCCGGGCAGCAGGTGCCGCCGGCGCCCGCGCAGGAGCGTGCCCAGGAGCAATGGGCGGGCACCGGTCAGGAAGGGGCGCCGCAGGAGCGACGCACGTTCCTCTTCGGTGGCGAGAAGGTGCTCATCGTCGACGACGACATCCGTAACGTCTTCGCGCTCACCAGCGTCCTGGAGCAGCACGGCCTGTCCGTGCTGTACGCCGAGAACGGCCGGGAGGGGATCGAGGTCCTCGAACAGCACGACGACGTGACGGTCGTCCTGATGGACATCATGATGCCGGAGATGGACGGCTACGCGACGACGACGGCGATCCGCAGGATGCCGCAGTTCGCCGGGCTGCCGATCATCGCGCTCACGGCGAAGGCCATGAAGGGCGACAGGGAGAAGGCCATCGAGTCCGGGGCCTCCGACTACGTCACGAAGCCGGTCGATCCGGATCATCTGCTGACGGTGATGGAGCAGTGGATGCGCGGGGAGTGACAGAGTAGGTGTGCGTTGCTGAGCAGTTGTTGACCGAGTGTGGCCGAAGCCGTGTAGAACTGCGGTATTCGGGGAACCTTCTGGTCTCCCACTGCGTTTGTGCTACGTGCACAGTGACATCGCGGTGACAGGGTGTGGCGACGGGCGGGGTGCGGCTACCATGACCGGCACAAGGACGGGCGACGCAAGGGAGTCGCCCTCTGGGGCGGCTTCCGGAGTCGCCCCAAGTCCTGCGGACAGGGGCGGCCCCATGCCGGGGCGAGGAGGGCGGGCCATGGTGCAGAAGGCCAAGATCCTCCTGGTCGATGACCGGCCGGAGAATCTGCTGGCGCTGGAGGCCATCCTCTCCGCGCTCGATCAGACACTGGTGCGGGCATCGTCCGGGGAGGAAGCACTCAAAGCGCTGCTCACGGACGATTTCGCGGTCATTCTGCTGGATGTCCAGATGCCAGGAATGGACGGTTTCGAAACCGCGGCGCACATCAAGCGTCGGGAGCGGACACGTGACATCCCGATCATCTTCCTCACAGCCATCAACCACGGACCGCACCACACGTTCCGTGGGTACGCGGCCGGTGCGGTGGACTACATCTCGAAGCCGTTCGACCCGTGGGTCCTGCGCGCGAAGGTCTCGGTCTTCGTCGAGCTGTACATGAAGAACTGCCAACTGCGGGAGCAGGCGGCCCTGCTGCGGCTCCAGCTCGAGGGCGGCGGGAAGTCCGATGTCGGCGACTCCAAGGAGCCGGCCGGGCTGCTGGCCGAACTCTCCGCGCGGCTCGCGGCCGTTGAGGAGCAGGCCGAGGCGCTCTCGAAGCAGCTCGACGACGAGTCGGCGGACGCTGCCGCGGTCGCCACGGCCGCGCATCTCGAACGCAAACTCACCGGGCTGCGCCGTGCTCTTGACGCCCTGGAGCCCGGTACGGGAAGCGGCGCACCGTCACTTCCTTCGCAGAACTGAGCAGCAGCCCACGATTTGAGGAAGCGTCACCTCAGGGCACACCGATCCGCGACACGGACGGGTGAAGCAGTGGGCACACGTGTCCGCAGTGGTCTCCACCGGTAACCTCGCACTCATGGCCTCACGTCCCGCAGCCAAGAAGACGCCCGCGAAGAAGGCGGCCGCGCCGACCAAGGCTCCGGCGAAGAAGGCCCCTGCCAAGAAGGCGGCCGCGAAGAAGCCCGCGGCCAAGAAGGCGCCCCCGAGGAAAGCCGCGGCGAAGAAGCCCGCGCCCAAGCCGGTGCCCAGCCCCACGGGGGGCGTGTACCGGCTCGCGCGCGCGCTCTGGCTGGGCGTCGCGCACAGCGTGGGCGCGATGTTCCGCGGCATAGGCCGTGGCGCCAAGGGGCTCGACCCGGCGCACCGCAAGGACGGCCTCGCACTCCTGCTCCTCGGTCTGGCACTGATCGTCGCGGCGGGCACCTGGTCGAATCTGCGCGGACCTGTCGGCGACCTCGTCGAGATGCTCGTCACGGGCGCGTTCGGCCGTCTCGACCTGCTCGTACCGCTGCTGCTCGGCGGCATCGCCGTGCGCCTCATCCGGCACCCCGAGAAGCCCGAGGCCAACGGGCGCATCGTGATCGGCCTGTCCGCGCTCGTCATCGGCGTACTCGGCCAGGTCCACATCGCCTGCGGCTCGCCCGCCCGCACCGACGGGATGCAGGCCATAAGGGACGCCGGAGGGCTCATCGGCTGGGGAGCCTCCACCCCGTTGAGCTTCACCATGGGCGAGGTGCTCGCGGTGCCGCTCCTCGTCCTGCTCACCGTCTTCGGACTGCTCGTGGTCACCGCGACGCCCGTGAACGCGATTCCGCAGCGACTACGGCTGCTCGGCGTGAAGCTCGGCGTCGTCCATCCGGAACCCGAGGACGAAGCGTTCTTTGCGGCGGACGACGACGAGCGCTACGACGACCAGTGGCGCGAATCCCTGCCCGCGCGCTCCAGGCGGCGCCCGGCGGACCCCGAGACGTACGACCCCGACCAGGCGGAGCAGGAGGCGCTCTCCAAGCGGCGCAGGCCCCGGCGCACTCCTGTGCAGCCCGTCGTGACCCGGCCCATGGACGCGGTCGACGTGGCCGCTGCGGCCGCTGCCGCGCTCGACGGGGCCGTGCTGCACGGCATGCCTCCGTCGCCGTTGGTCGCCGATCTGACGCAGGGGGTCGGTACGGAGCGGGAGAGCGCGCCGGAGCGCACGGCGCCGGTGCCCACCGCGCGGGCGCAGGCGCCGGCGAAGGAGACCGAGGAGCCGGCACCTGAGCCCGCGGCCGCGCCCGTGGCGGCCAAGGCCGGCGTGCCCGACCTGACGAAGTCCGCCCCCGACGCGCTGCGCGACCTCCCGCCGCGCGCCGAGCAGCTCCAGTTGTCCGGCGACATCACCTACTCGCTGCCGTCGCTCGACCTCCTGGAGCGCGGCGGCCCCGGCAAGTCACGCAGCGCGGCCAACGACGCCGTCGTCGACTCGCTGTCGAACGTCTTCTCCGAGTTCAAGGTCGACGCCAACGTCACCGGCTTCACACGCGGCCCGACGGTCACCCGCTACGAGATCGAGCTCGGCCCCGCCGTGAAGGTCGAGAAGATCACGGCGCTGGCCAAGAACATCGCCTACGCCGTCGCGTCCCCGGACGTCCGGATCATCTCGCCCATCCCCGGCAAGTCCGCCGTGGGCATCGAGATCCCGAACACCGACCGCGAAATGGTCAACGTGGGCGACGTGCTGCGCCTCGCCGACGCGGCCGAGGACGACCACCCGATGCTCGTCGCGCTCGGCAAGGACGTCGAGGGCGGATACGTCATGGCCAACATGGCCAAGATGCCGCACATCCTCGTCGCCGGAGCCACCGGCTCCGGAAAGTCCTCCTGCATCAACGGCCTGATCACCTCGATCATGTGCCGGGCGACCCCCGAGGACGTGCGCATGGTCCTCGTGGACCCCAAGCGCGTCGAGCTCACCGCGTACGAGGGCATCCCGCACCTGATCACGCCGATCATCACCAACCCCAAGCGGGCCGCCGAAGCGCTGCAGTGGGTCGTGCGCGAGATGGACCTGCGCTACGACGACCTCGCGGCGTTCGGATACCGGCACATCGACGACTTCAACCAGGCGATTCGCGACGGCAAGCTCAAGACGCCCGAGGGCAGCGAGCGCGAGCTGAAGACGTATCCGTATCTGCTGGTCATCGTCGACGAGCTCGCGGACCTGATGATGGTCGCGCCGCGCGACGTCGAGGACTCGATCGTGCGCATCACGCAGCTCGCGCGCGCGGCCGGCATCCACCTGGTGCTCGCCACCCAGCGCCCGTCGGTCGACGTCGTCACCGGCCTCATCAAGGCCAACGTCCCCTCCCGGCTCGCCTTCGCCACCTCCTCGCTCGCCGACAGCCGCGTCATCCTCGACCAGCCCGGCGCCGAGAAGCTGATCGGCAAGGGCGACGGGCTGTACCTGCCGATGGGCCAGAACAAGCCCACCCGTATGCAGGGCGCCTTCGTCACCGAGGACGAGATCCACGCCGTCGTCCAGCACTGCAAGGACCAGATGGCGCCCGTCTTCAGGGACGACGTCACCGTCGGGACCAAGCAGAAGAAGGAGATCGACGAGGACATCGGCGATGACCTCGACCTGCTGTGCCAGGCCGCTGAGCTGGTCGTTTCCACGCAGTTCGGCTCCACGTCGATGCTCCAGCGCAAGCTGCGCGTCGGCTTCGCGAAGGCCGGGCGGCTCATGGACCTCATGGAGTCGCGGAACGTCGTGGGGCCGAGCGAGGGTTCGAAGGCACGTGATGTTCTTGTGAAGCCTGATGAACTGGATGGAGTGCTCGCCGTGATCCGCGGGGAGGCTCAACCCTGAGGCGCGCGTCAACGGGACAGCGCACGCCCCGCAACACCGCCGGATGGCTCACACTCGCGATCGACGCTCACTCGTAAGAGAGAGTGAGGCAACCGTTTCCCCTCCGCGTACGTCAAGTTGGGGGAGGGAACGGGTAGGTGTCCCAGTATCGGGGTGACCGGCCTCCCTGTCCGGCCATTCCGATGGCGTAAAGGTCTGACCGCCCGGTTGCCCCACCCTTTCGTACCCCCCCTAGACTGAACCTCCAGCAGGTGGTTACACGCTCGAAAGGCGCCCCCGTGTCCATCGGCAACTCCCCTGAAGACGACCGTCCTTCGGATGACGTTCGCGCGACGACCCCGCCGGCCGTCGAGCAGGCGCCCACGCCCTCGGACGACCGCCCCTCGATCGGACGCGTCCTCCGTCAGGCGCGCGAAGACGCCGGGATGACCGTCGACGAAGTCAGTACGTCCACCCGGGTGCGCATCCCGATCGTGCACGCGATCGAGGAGGACGACTTCTCGCGGTGCGGCGGCGATGTCTACGCCCGCGGTCACATCCGGACCCTGGCGCGCGCCGTGGGCGTGGATCCCGAACCCCTTCTCGCCCAGTTCGCCGACGAGCACGGTGGGCGGCCCGCGCCGACCCCGGCCGCTCCGCTCTTCGAGGCCGAGCGGATCAGGTCCGAGCCACGCCGGCCGAACTGGACGGCGGCCATGGTCGCCGCCATCGTCGCGGTGATCGGCTTCGTCGGGTTCACCGCGTTCGGCGGAAGCGACGACGGTGCCAAGCAGCAGGCGGCCGAAGGTGCGACACCGGCCACCGGCAAGCCCAAGCCCACGCAGACCCCCAAGGCCACCAAGCCCACCGACCCCAAGCCCGACCCGACCGACAGCGCGATCGCGGCCGCGCCGCGTGACAAGGTCACCGTCAAGATCAACGCGGCGGACGGGCGCAGCTGGATCTCCGCGAAGGATCACAACGGACGGATCATGTTCGACGGCCTCCTCGAACAGGGTGAGTCGAAGACCTTCCAGGACAACCAGAAGGTCGACCTCGTCCTCGGCGACGCGGGCGCGATCCAGCTGTACGTGAACGGCAAGCAGGTGGACAACGAGTTCGAGCCCGGACAGGTCGAGCGCCTCACCTACACCAAGGGCGATCCCGAGGTCGGATGAGCGGGGGGTTGCCCGGCGATGATCTCCGGGTAACCCTCGCGGGCGGTGCTGTCGGTGGGACGAAGTAGTCTTGAGCCCATGCCCGAACGCCGTACCGTCGCCCTTGTCACTCTTGGCTGCGCCCGTAACGAGGTGGACTCGGAGGAGCTCGCAGGCCGCTTGGAGGCGGACGGCTGGGAGCTCGTCGAGGACGCCGAGGCCGCAGACGTCGCTGTCGTCAACACCTGTGGCTTCGTCGAAGCCGCCAAGAAGGACTCCGTCGACGCCCTTCTCGAAGCCAATGACCTCAAGGGCCATGGCAGAACCCAGGCCGTCGTGGCCGTCGGCTGCATGGCCGAGCGCTACGGCAAGGATCTGGCGGAAGCCCTCCCCGAGGCCGACGGCGTGCTCGGCTTCGACGACTACGCCGACATCTCCGACCGGCTCCAGACCATCCTCAACGGCGGCATCCACGCCTCGCACACCCCGCGCGACCGGCGCAAGCTGCTGCCGATCAGCCCTGCCGAGCGGCAGGACGCGGGCGCCGAGGTGGCGCTCCCCGGACACGCCCCCGTGGACCTGCCCGAGGGTCTCGCGCCCGCGTCCGGCCCCCGTGCCCCGCTGCGCCGCCGCCTCGGATCCAACCCCGTCGCCTCGGTGAAGCTGGCGTCCGGCTGCGACCGCCGCTGCTCGTTCTGCGCCATCCCGTCCTTCCGCGGCTCCTTCATCTCGCGCCGGCCCAGCGACGTCCTCGGTGAGACGCGCTGGCTCGCCGAGCAGGGCGTCAAGGAGGTCATGCTCGTCTCGGAGAACAACACCTCGTACGGCAAGGACCTCGGCGACATCCGACTCCTGGAGACGCTGCTGCCCGAGCTGGCCGCCGTCGACGGGATCGAGCGGGTGCGCGTCAGCTATCTGCAGCCCGCCGAGATGCGCCCCGGCCTCATCGACGTCCTCACGGGCACCGACAAGGTCGTTCCCTACTTCGATCTCTCGTTCCAGCACTCGGCGCCCGCCGTGCTGCGGTCCATGCGGCGCTTCGGTGACACCGACCGCTTCCTCGATCTGCTCTCCACGATCCGCGACAGGGCGCCGCAGGCCGGTGTCCGGTCGAACTTCATCGTCGGCTTCCCCGGCGAGAGCGAGGCCGACCTGGCCGAGCTGGAGCGATTCCTCACCGGCGCCCGTCTCGACGCGATCGGCGTCTTCGGCTACTCCGACGAGGAGGGCACGGAAGCGGCGACGTACGAGCACAAGCTCGACGAGGACGTCGTCGCCGAGCGCCTCGCGCGGGTGTCGCGGCTCGCCGAGGAGCTGGTCTCGCAGCGCGCGGACGAGCGCGTCGGCGAGGCGGTTCACGTGCTCGTCGAGTCCATCGACGACGAGGACGGTGCCGTCGGGCGCGGAGAGCACCAGGCTCCCGAGACGGACGGACAGGTGCTGCTCACCAGCAGCGAGGGCCTCAGCGTGGGTCGTATCGTCGAGGCAAAGGTGATCGGCACCCAGGGCGTCGACCTGGTCGCCGAGCCGCTCGAGTGTTCTGAGGAGGCGGGCAGATGACCGGAGTCCCGGCATCCGCTACGGGCGGTTCCGGTAGGCCGGCGCCCGGCGGCAAGTTGGGCGCTGCGGCCGTCAACCAGGCCAGCCTGTGGAACATCGCGAACATCCTGACCATGCTCCGGCTCGTCCTCGTGCCGGGCTTCGTGGCGCTCTTGCTCGCCGATGGCGGCTACGACCCCGTCTGGCGCGCGTGGGCCTGGGCGGCCTTCGCCGTCGCCATGATCACGGACGTCTTCGACGGACATCTGGCGCGCACGTACAACCTGGTCACGGACTTCGGGAAGATCGCCGACCCCATCGCCGACAAGGCGATCATGGGGGCGGCGCTCATCTGTCTCTCGAGCCTCGGCGACCTGCCCTGGTGGGTGACCGGAGTGATCCTCGGGCGTGAGCTCGGGATCACCCTGCTGCGCTTCTGGGTCATCCGGTACGGGGTGATCCCGGCCAGCCGCGGCGGCAAGATGAAGACCCTCGCGCAGGGCACGGCGGTCGGGATGTACGTGCTGGCGCTGACCGGGCCGCTGGCCACCTTCCGCTTCTGGGTGATGGCGGTGGCGGTCGCGCTGACCGTGCTCACCGGCCTCGACTACGTGAAGCAGGCCGTGGTGCTGCGCCGGCAGGGCATGGCGGCCGAGCGTGCCGCCCGCGACGAACGTGAGGCGGCGGCGGAGCAGTGACGTCCGGGGCGGTCGGCGGTGGCGGGGCGGACGGCCTCGCCACCGCCGCCGTGGTGCTCCGGCTGCTCGCCGAGCGCGGCGAGACCCTCGCGGTCGCCGAGTCGCTCACCGGCGGCCTCGTGGCCGCCGACATCACCTCGGTGCCGGGCGCCTCGCGCGTCTTCCGCGGATCCGTGACCTCGTACGCGACCGAGCTGAAACGAGACGTCCTGGGCGTCGACGGCACTCTCCTGGCCGAGCGTGGGGCGGTGGATCCCGAGGTCGCCCTGCAGATGGCGACCGGGGTGCGCAGGGTCCTCGGCGCGGACTGGGGGATCGCGACCACTGGCGTCGCCGGGCCCGACGAGCAGGACGGGCAGCCGGTGGGGACGGTCTTCGTGGCCGTCGCCGGTCCGGGGGATTCCACGGCGTTCGAGGCGGGTTCCGGAGGGGCTGACGCGGGAGCCGGCGCCGGGGTTGAGCGGTCCGGGGCTCATGCGGGCAGTTTCGCTCGTAGCCGGAAAGTAGCCGCGTTGCGGTTGAACGGCGACCGTTCGGAAATCCGTATGGAGAGTGTACGGAGTGTGCTTGAGCTGCTCCTTGAGCAGGTCTTGAGCGAACGCGCAGAGAATGAGCGGGCACAGGATACGGAACAGAACGGGGGGTTTTGATGTTTACAGCCCTGAGTGAACACGACATCGCTCCCCGCACGGCCGCGGCGCAAGGCGGTACGGTGGGGCGTGAAGGATGCGGCTACGCGGTCCGAGGAGGGAGCCACCGATGATTCTGCTCCGTCGCCTGCTGGGTGACGTGCTGCGTCGGCAGCGCCAGCGCCAGGGCCGTACTCTGCGCGAAGTCTCCTCGTCCGCCCGAGTCTCGCTCGGCTATCTCTCCGAGGTGGAGCGGGGGCAGAAGGAGGCATCCTCCGAGCTGCTGTCCGCTATTTGCGACGCGCTTGACGTACGGATGTCCGAGCTCATGCGCGAGGTGAGCGACGAGCTCGCTCTCGCCGAGCTGGCCGAGTCGGCAGCGGCTACTGATCCGGTGCCCGCACCGGTTCGCCCGCGGCTCAATTCTGTCTCCGTGGCCGGTGTCCCACCGGAACGGGTGACCATCAAGGCGCCTGCGGAAGCGGTGGACGTCGTCGCTGCGTGATCCCACGCGGCGTGACGCCTCGTGCAGGTGTCACTCAAAAGTGTGTGAAAGCCCCGGCCGGGAGATCGGCCGGGGCTTTTGCATGTCGCGGCACTCGCACGTCGAGGCGGTGACAGGTCGAGTGGCGCGCTGGGCGGGGCGGCCGGAGGGCGGGGCGGAGCTGGGAGGGGCGCCTGAAGTGGGGGCCTAGGGCGGCGGCCGGGTGGGGCTCGACATGCCCGCATCAGGGCATTCGTGCCATGGTGAAGGGGATTTCGACGTGCGCGGGAGCGCCTTCGGTGTGCGGGAACGCCTCCGGGACGCCCTGCCGCCGGGTGGCGCCGGCGTTCGGGTTCGATCCGATCCGGCATCGGGCAGGAGGTGGCGGCCGTGGCGTGGCGGACCGTGCGCGGAATACCGGCCGGGGTGTGGCGGACCGCCCGCTGGATACCGGCTGTGGCCTTCGGGGCGCTGTGGTGGTGGGGCCTGCTGCGTCTGGCCTTCTCGCCGGACGCGGGTGCCTTCGAGGGGGCCGTGGCGGCCGGTGGGTGGGGGCTGAGCCTGCTGCCGGTGCACACGGTGCCCAAGTCGCGGGCGGCGGGGGCGGTGGGATCCCTGCGGCCGGGTGGGACTTCCGCGGGGGCGACTCGGCCCCCTGGAGCGTCTGCGGGAGCGGCGGGGGCCGGTGGGGCGCCTGTGGAGGGCGCGAGAGGGGGCGGGACTACTGCGGGGGAGACGCGGCCCGAGAGGGCCGGGGGCGGGTGGCTCACCAGGGCATGGCGACGCCGCCGTTCGGGCGGAGGATCTGGCCCGTCGTGAACGATGACGCGTCCGATGCCAGGTGCAGGACGGCGTGCGCGATGTCGTCCGCCTCGCCCACGCGGCCCAGGGGGGACATCCGGACCATCAGGGCCTCGGTGTGCGACTGCTCCGACGCGTCGTGCCGGCCGGTCATGGGCGTACGGATCCAGCCGGGCGCGACCGCGTTGACGCGGATGCCCTGCGGGCCGACCTCGGTCGCCAGGGTCTTCGTCAGCTGGACGACGGCGGCCTTCGAGACGCCGTAGCAGAGCAGTCCGGGGCCGCCGGTGTCCACGGCCCCCGACGCCATCGTGACGATGCTGCCGTGTGTGCCCGTCGCGATCATGGCGCGGGCGGCCTCCTGGCAGGCGTACAGCACGCCCTTGAAATTGATGCCGAGGACGCGGTCGAGGTCCTCGTCGCGGGTCTCCAGGACGGGGCTGCTGTGCATGACCCCGGCGATCGCGGCCATGACGTCGAGGCGGCCCGTCGCGTCGACGGCCGCCGCCACCGCCTCGGCGAGCTGGGTGCGGTCCGCGACGTCGAGGGGGTGTGTACGGGCCGTGCCTCCCCTTGCCTTGATCAGCGTCGCCGTCTCGTGCAGGCCCTGCGCGTCGCGGTCGGCGCAGTGCACGGTGGCTCCGGCGTCGGCCAGGAGCAGGGCGGAGGCGCGTCCGATGCCGCTCGCGGCGCCGGTGACGAATGCGGTGCGTCCGGTGAGGTCGTACGCGGTGACGGGCATGAGGGGACGGTACGAGCATTTCTGACGGATCGTCAATTAGCTTGTACGGCCTATCTGGTGAGGCTGTGTCATCTGGTGGGCGGGGGCTGCTTGACGTACGGGCGCGGGGTCGGGCCGTGTTGGCAGGAGGGGCACCAGTAGGTGGGTCGTTCGCGGGAGCCGTCGCCCTGGTCCGCCACGCGGATCGGGGTGCGGCAGCGCAGGCAGGGGCGGGGCGCCCGTCCGTAGACGTAGAGCCGCTGGCCGGGGCGGCCGCTGCCGGTGGTGACGCGCGCGGGGCGGTCGCGATTGGCTTCGAGGAGCTTCTTGGCGAGCTCGGGGAGGCGGGCGGCGGTGGTGTCGGGGAGGTCGCCGACAGGCAGCCAGGGGGTGACCTGGAGGAGGAAGCACAGTTCGGACTTGTAGACGTTGCCGATGCCCGCGAGATTGCGCTGGTCGAGGAGCGCCTCGCCAAGGGGGCGGGCCGGGTCGCGGAGGAGGTTGCGGAGGGCGGTGACGGCGTCCCAGTCCGGGCCGAGCAGGTCGGGTCCGAGGTGACCGACCACCTTGTTCTCGTCGGCCGTGCGCAGGAGTTCGAGGACGGGGAGGCGGTAGCCCACGGCGGTGCGGGTGGCGTTGCCGAGGACCGCGCGGATCTGGTGGCCGGGGCCACCGGTCCACCGCTCGCCCGGTGCGTACACCTTCCAGGACCCGTCCATGCGGAGGTGCGAGTGCAGGGTGAGGCCGCCCTCGATGCGGGTGAGCAGGTGCTTGCCACGCGGGGTGACGTCCAAGACGGTGCGGCCGGTCAGGTCGGCCGTGGCGAAGCGGGGGACGCGCAGGTCGGAGCGGATGAGCACCTGGCCCGCGAGGGCGGTGTGCAGACGCCGCGCGGTCTGCAGGACGGTGTCTCCTTCGGGCATGGGTCAAGGGTGGCACGGGGCGCTGCGGTGGGGCGGTCGGCGTGGGGTGGCATGGCGGGGAGGCGGCGAGGGGTGGGCCGGTGCCGGTTCGGTGGGATGTGGTGGGGAGGGGGCGGTGCGGGCTCGGGGTGATGTGCGGGGGTGTGGGAAGGGGGCGGTGCGGGCTGGGGCATGCGGTGGTTGGGGTGGGCGTGTTCGGCGACGGGTCGGGGTTACGCGCGCAGGCGTAGGCCCCGCGGGGTTGCGTGGAAGCCCGCTGCTTCCAGGAGGGACGAGAACGGGGAGGTCAGAGCGGCTGAGCCGTTGATCCGCTCCACGGTGATCGTGCCGAGGGAGCCTGCCTTTGCGGCGTCGGCCAGTGCCTCCGCCGCGGCGGGCAGCCGGGAGTCCTCGGCCACGTCGACGGCGGTGAGCGCGCCGGCGTCGCCTTCGGATGCCGGCCAGGCGAGCAGGGTCTTGCCGCCGCGCTCCATGTAGAGGGTCAGCTCGCCGTCGACGAGCACGACCAGGGAGCCCGCCTTGCGGCCCGGCTTGTGTCCGGCGCCGGTGGGGGAGTCGGGCCAGGGCAGGGCCGCCCCATAGGCGTTCGCCGGGTCGGCGGCGGCCAGGACGACGGCTCTGGACGCGGCTTTGCGGCCGCTCGGGGCGCGACCGGCGCCGGGACTGTAGCCGGGTCCGGGTCCGGGGCTGGGGTGACCGGATGCGGGCCAGGCGTCGTGTTCCGCGAAGTCCGGGGGGAAGTCCGGGACGGCGCTCGGGGGAAGGTCCGGGGGGAAGCCCGGGACGGCCTGTGGTCCTGTGGCCGAGGGCCATGAGGGGTCCCAGGCCGCCGACGGGTCGGTGGCTGGGTTCGCGGGCGGGCCTGCGTAGGGGTCGGGCGGGGCGTCGCCGCGGTCGCGGGCGTTCGCGGCCGCGCGCAGGCGGTCCACCGCGCCGTCCATCGCGAATTGCGCGGCGCCGAGGCCCTCGACGACGTACCCCCGCCGAGCCTGGCCGCTCTCCTCGAAGGCGGACAGGATGCGGTACACCGCGGAGAAGCCGCCCTCCACGCCCTCCGCGGCGACGGCGCCCCGGGTCACCACGCCGTGCCGGTCGAGGAGCGTGCGGGCCAGGGCGTGGGCGCGCACCGTCGGGTCGGGGTCGACCGTGGGCAGCAGCGACCAGCGGCCCGCGACGGTCGGCGGGCCGGATCGGGAGGCGGTCCGCGCGGCGGCGGTGAGGCCTCCGTAGCGCCCGCGCGGGATCGCGCGGCGGGCGCGATGAGCCGTGGATCCCGCGGTGCGGCCCGACCCCAGGAGCGAGCGCATCGGGGCCAGTGTGTCGTTGGTGAGCCGCCCGGACCAGGCCAGATCCCAGAGCGCGTCCGCCAGTTGGGGATCGGTGGATTCAGGGTGCGTCGTCGCGCGGACCTGGTCGGCGATCTGACGGAAGAACAAGCCGTAGCCACCGGAGAGCGTGTCCAGGACGGACTGGTGGAGAGCGGTGAGCTCCAGCGGGTGCGGCGCGGGGAGCAGGAGGGGTGCCGTGTCGGCCAGGTACAGGGAGACCCAGCCGTCCTTGCCGGGCAGGGAACCCGCGCCCGCCCACACGACCTCGCCCGACGACGTGAGTTCGTCGAGCATCGCGGGCGCGTAACCCGAGACCCGGGACGGCAGGACGAGCTTCTCCAGGGCGGACGCCGGTACGGACGCGCCTTGCAACTGCTCGACCGCACGCACCAGACCGTCCACACCGCGCAGTCCGTGGCCGCCCAAGTGCTGCCACTGGGGCAGGAATTGGGCGAGGGCGGCCGGTGGTACCGGCTCCAGCTCGTGCCGCAGGGCCGCGAGCGAACGCCGGCGCAGACGGCGGAGGACCGTCGCGTCGCACCACTCCTGGCCGATGCCTGCCGGATGGAACTCGCCTTGCACCACGCGCCCGTTCGCCGCCAGGCGTTGCAGGGCGCCGTCCGTGACCGCCGCGCCGAGGCCGAAGCGGGTGGCGGCCGAGGCGGAGGTGAACGGGCCGTGTGTGCGCGCGTACCGGGCGAGAAGGTCGCCCAGGGGATCCTTGACGGGCTCCGTGAAGGCCTCGGGCACGCCGACCGGCAGCGCTGTGCCGAGAGCGTCCCGCAGTCGGCCCGCGTCCTCGATCGCCGCCCAGTGGTCGGCTCCCGCGATACGGACCCGGATGGCGCGGCGGGCGGACGCCAGCTCCGGGGCCCACCCCGGCTCGGCGCCCCGCTCCGCCAACTCGGCGTCCGTGAGCGGCCCGAGGACGCGCAACAGGTCGGCGACGCCCTCGACGTCCTTGATGCGGCGGTCGTCGGTGCGCCACTGGAGCTCCTGCTCCAGCTCGGCGAGCACGTCCGCGTCGAGGAGCTCGCGCAGCTCGGCCTGGCCGAGCAGTTCGGCGAGCAGCCGCGAGTCCAGCGACAGAGCCGCGGCACGCCGCTCGGCGAGCGGGGAGTCGCCCTCGTACAGAAACTGGGCGACGTAGCCGAACAGGAGCGAGCGGGCGAACGGGGAGGCCTCGGGGGTGGTCACCTCGACGAGGCGGACCTTGCGGGACTCGATGTCACCCATCAGCTCTGCGAGGCCGGGCACGTCGAAGACGTCCTGGAGGCACTCCCGTACGGCTTCGAGGACGATCGGGAACGAGCCGAACTCGCTTGCCACCTGGAGGAGTTGGGAGGCGCGCTGCCGCTGCTGCCACAGGGGGGTGCGCTTGCCGGGGTTGCGGCGGGGCAGCAGCAGGGCGCGGGCCGCGCATTCGCGGAAGCGGGCGGCGAACAGCGCCGAGCCGCCGACCTGGTCGGTGACGATCTGGCTGACGTCGCCCTTGTCGAAGGCGACGTCGGCGGCCCCTAGGGGGGCCTGGTCGGCGTCGTACTCCGAACCGGCCCTGGAGGGCTCCTGGTCCAGGAGGTCGAGGCTCATGAGATCGGCATCGGGAAGGCGCAGCACGATGCCGTCGTCGGCATGCATGACCTGGGCGTCCATGCCGTACTTCTCGCCGAGCCTGGCCCCGAGGGCGAGCGCCCAAGGAGCGTGCACCTGCGCGCCGAAGGGGGAGTGCACGACGACCCGCCAGTCGCCCAGCTCGTCACGGAATCGCTCGACCACGATGGTGCGGTCGTCCGGGATGTGGCCGCAGGCCTCGCGCTGCTCGGACAGATACGCCAGGACGTTGTCCGCGGCCCACGCGTCGAGGCCCGCCGTGAGCAGCCGGAGCCGGGCGTCCTCCGGGGACAGGGAGCCGACCTCGCGCAGGAACGCGCCCACCGCGCGGCCCAGTTCGAGCGGCCGGCCGAGCTGGTCGCCCTTCCAGAACGGGAGTCGGCCCGGGACGCCGGGCGCCGGGGAGACCAGTACGCGGTCGCGCGTGATGTCCTCGATGCGCCAGGAACTCGTACCGAGGGTGAACACGTCGCCCACCCGGGACTCGTAGACCATCTCCTCGTCGAGCTCGCCCACCCGGCCACCGCCCTTCTTGGGGTCGGATCCGGCGAGGAACACCCCGAAGAGGCCGCGGTCCGGGATCGTGCCCCCGGAGGTGACGGCGAGGCGCTGTGCACCGGGGCGTCCGGTGATCGTGCCTGCGATGCGGTCCCACACCACGCGTGGACGCAGCTCGGCGAACGCGTCGGAGGGATAGCGCCCGGCGAGCATGTCGAGGACGCCGGTGAACGCGGACTCCGGCAGCGATGCGAAGGGGGCCGCGCGGCGGACGAGCGCGAGCAGGTCGTCCACCTGCCACGTGTCGAGCGCCGTGATCGCGACGAGCTGCTGGGCCAGCACGTCCAGGGGGTTGGCGGGGATGCGGAGGGACTCGATGGAGCCCGTGCGCATCCGCTCGGTGACCACCGCCGCCTGGACGAGGTCGCCCCGGTACTTCGGGAAGACGACGCCTGTGGAGACCGCGCCCACCTGGTGTCCCGCGCGGCCCACGCGCTGGAGGCCGGACGCCACGGACGGCGGGGACTCGACTTGGACGACGAGGTCCACCGCGCCCATGTCGATGCCCAGCTCGAGGCTGGACGTGGCGACCACGGCGGGCAGCCGGCCCGCCTTCAGGTCCTCCTCGACGAGGGCGCGCTGCTCCTTGGAGACCGATCCGTGGTGGGCGCGGGCGATGACCGCCGGCGCTCCGTTCGCCGCGCCCGAGCCGCCCATCAGCTCGGCCGGTGCGTGGTCCTCGGGGAGGGCCTCGCCCGTCGCCCGCTCGTACGCGATCTCGTTCAGCCGGTTGCACAGGCGCTCGGCCAGGCGGCGGGAGTTGGCGAAGACGATCGTCGAGCGGTGCGACTGGACCAGGTCGGCGATGCGCTCCTCGACGTGCGGCCAGATGGACGGCCGCTCCGCCGCCTGATCGGAGTCGGCGACGGGCGAGCCGCCGAGCTCGCCCAGGTCCTCCACGGGGACGACCACCGAGAGGTCGAACTCCTTGCCGGAGCGCGGCTGGACGATCTCCACCTTGCGCTGCGGCGACAGATAGCGCGCCACCTCGTCGACAGGACGGACCGTCGCCGACAGGCCGATCCGGCGGGCGGGCCGGGGCAGCAGCTCGTCGAGCCGCTCCAGGGACAGCGCGAGATGGGCGCCGCGCTTGGTGCCCGCGACCGCGTGCACCTCGTCGAGAATCACCGTCTCGATACCCGTGAGCGCGTCACGCGCGGCGGACGTGAGCATCAGGAACAGCGACTCGGGCGTCGTGATCAAGATGTCCGGCGGCCGGGTCGACAGGGCGCGGCGCTCGGCCGGGGGAGTGTCCCCGGAGCGAATGCCGACCTTCAACTCGGGCTCGGGCAGTCCCAGGCGCACCGACTCCTGCCGGATACCGGTCAGCGGGCTGCGCAGATTGCGCTCCACGTCGACCGCGAGGGCCTTGAGGGGCGAGACGTACAGGACGCGGCAGCGCTTCTTCGGGTCGGCCGGTGGCGGCGTCGACGCCAGCTGGTCCAGGGCGGCCAGGAACGCGGCCAGGGTCTTGCCGGAACCCGTCGGTGCGACGACCAGCACGTCCGAGCCCTCGTCGATGGCCTGCCACGCCCCGGCCTGCGCGGACGTGGGCGCGGAGAACGCCCCCGTGAACCAACTGCGGGTCGCGGGGGAGAAACCGTCGAGCGGGCTGCGTGCGGACCTGACCATGCCCCCATCGTGCACCTCTCCACTGACAATGGCCCGGACCTGCGCAAACGCTCCGCGCCCGGACCCGGGCGCCGGGCGGCGCAGCCCGCTCTTGGCGCAGAATGGAACACATGGCGGGGTCGGGAACGAAGGAATGGGCCAGGCACTGGCGCTACGAACAGCTGCCGGGCCTCGACCTGCTGCGGGCTCGCTACGTCCGCCACACGTTCCCCCGCCACAGCCACGACGGGTACGTCTTCGGCGCGGTCACCAGCGGCATCGAGGACGTGGGACTGCCGACCGGCACGGTCCACGCGGGACCCGGCACCGTCGTCATGATCAACCCCGAGGTGGCGCACACCGCGCGGGCGGGTGAGCCCGACGGCTGGGCGTACCACACGCTCTATCCGTCGGCCGATGTCATAGCGGAGATCGCCGGCGAGACCACGTCGGTCCGCGGGACGGCCGCGTTCGCCGAGCCGATCGTCAGCGACCCGCACGCGGCCCACCTCATCCGCGAGGTGCACCGCGCGGCGGAGGAGGGCAACGCGCTCGCCGCCGACAGCCTGCTGCGCATCGTGGTCGCCCGGCTGCTGCGCGATCACGGACAGCCCATGGCCGCCCGCCCGATGCGGTCCGCCGGCGCCACGATCGCGGCACGCGCGCGTGCCGTGCTCGCCGAGCGGATGGCGCAGCCGCCGTCCCTGGAGGCCCTCGCCACCGAACTCGGCACCAGCCCGTTCGCCCTGCTGCGCGCCTTCAGGGACGCGTACGGGATGCCGCCGCACACCTGGCTCACCGACGCGCGCGTGCGGGCCGCCCGCCGCCTCCTGGACGGCGGCACGGCACCGGCCGACGCCGCCGTGACGGTCGGCTTCACGGACCAGCCGCACCTCAACCGGCACTTCACGCGGATCGTCGGCGTGCCGCCCGGCGCCTACCAGCGGGAGCGCAAGAACGTACAAGACCCGGCCGCGCGCTCCCTCGTACCGTCACAGGCGTGGCAGAACAGACAACATCCACGGCGATACGCGCCGGATCAGCACGGGACGGGCAAGCAGGGCGGCCCGGCGACGGAAGGCCCGAGAAGGCCGATTCCGCCGTCGTCCGGGACGCGCTCGGCGTCGGCGTCGCCGTCGGACTCTCCGGGTTCGCCTTCGGCGTGACCTCGGCCGGCAGCGGCCTCAGCGTGCTCCAGACCTGCGCGCTCAGCCTGCTCGTGTTCACCGGGGCCTCGCAGTTCGCCCTGGTGGGCGCGATCGCGGCCGGTGGCAACCCGCTCACCGCCGCTGCGGGCGCCTTCTTCCTCGGCGTGCGCAACTCGTTCTACGGGCTGCGCCTGTCCCAGTTGCTCGCCCTCCCGCGCGTGGTGCGCCCCTTCGCCGCGCACTGGGTCATCGACGAGACCACCGCCGTCTCGCTCGCCCAGCCGACGCGTCGCAGCGCCCGTATCGGTTTCACCGTCACGGGGCTGACCCTGTACGTGCTGTGGAACCTCACGACCCTGCTCGGGGCGCTCGGCGCGGAGGCCATCGGCGACACCGACGCCTGGGGGCTCGACGCGGCCGGACCCGCGGTCTTCCTGGCGCTGCTCGCGCCGATGCTGCGGACAGCCACGGAACGGGCCGTGGCCGGGATCGCCGTCATCCTCGGCCTCGGGCTGCTGCCTGTTCTGCCGGCCGGTGTGCCGGTCCTGGTGGCCGCGCTCGCGGCGCCGGCCGTGCTCTACGCGGAGGGGCGCCGGGCGGCACGGCGAGCGACCGGAAAGAACCCACAAGAGGACCCGCGGAAGGCCGACGGCCGACAGGGAGAGGGCCGATGAACATCTGGATCGCGGTCGCGGTGACCGCAGTCGGCTGCTACGCCGTCAAGCTCATCGGGCTCCTCGTGCCCGCCGGTGTCCTGGAACGGCCGCTGGTCCGACGACTGGCGGCATTGCTCCCCGTGGCCCTGCTGGCCGCGCTCACGGCCCAGCAGACCTTCGCCGACGGCACCACGCTCGTTCTCGACGCGAAGGCGGCCGGGCTGGCCGCGGCGGCGGTCGCGCTGATCCTTCGCGCGCCGTTCCTGGTCGTCGTCGCGGCGGCCGTCGTGGTCACGGCCGGGCTGCGCGCCGTCACGGGATGAGCCCTCACGCGCGCGTGGATCCGGGTGGCCTCCATCAGCGTCACCCGTGATGCGGGATGCGTCCCACGCGGGCACGCGGACCCCGGCGGCCCGCCAGCGTCACCCCGGGATGCGGGATGCGCCCCCCCCGCGCGTGGACCCCTTGCGCACCTGCCGCCCCCACTCAGTGCGCCACCGGCACCTGCGGCACCGACCCTGCCGCGGGTTCCGGTAGGCCGAGTCGCCGGGCCGTTGTCTCCGGGCGGCAGAAGAGCGCCGCCAGGCCCCCCGCCGTCACCAGCAGCCCGGCGGTGAGGAGCCACCCCTCTTCGTAGCCGGCCGACACCGTCCGGGCACGGTCCACCATGCCGCCGAGCACGAGGGGCGACAGGATGCCGCCCAGCGCGTAGACGAAGGTCAAGGCGCCGAGGGCGACGCCGCGTTGGGCCGGAGGAGCGATGCGGGCACAGGCCGTGGATGCCACGGTCAGCATCACCATGGCGAGCGCCATGGGGCCGAGCATCAGGGGCACCTTGACCGCCAGGGAGTCCGTCGTGCCGTACACGGCGGTGGCGCAGCCCGCGACGGTGACGAGGAGACCCGCACCGGACCCTGGGGGCAGGCGCCGGGGTGTGCCCTTGCGGGCGGAGCGCCGGGCGATCAGGCCGTGGCCGAGGATGACCGCCCCGTTGGCGAGGGCGCCCAGGCCGACCATCGTGCCCGCCTGGTGAAGGTCCCAGCCGACGACGCTCTCCAGGTAGTCGGGCGCCCACGTCAGCATGGTGCTCATCGACCAGTAGGCGGCGAACGAGCCGAACGCGGCGGTCAGGAACGTGCCGGAGAGCAGGATGGCGCGCAACGGCACTGTGTCCGTCGTGGGCGTCCGCTCCGCGGCCTCGGACGGCTTCCTGGTGAGCGGTGGCGCCAGCGGCCCGTCCGCGCCCCACAGCCGCCAGCAGATGGCCCACAGAAGGCCCGCCAGACCGACGACCCCGAACGACCAGCGCCAGCCCCAGTGCGTGATCACCCACGTGAGCACCGGCGAGGCGACGGCCACCCCGGCCGCCGCGCCGACCAGCAGGACCGCGGTGGGCAGGGCGCGCTCATGCTGCGGGAACCAGCCGTGGACGTGGTGCATGGCGACGGGGGAGGCGGGCCCCTCCGCCGCACCGAGGAGCACGCGCGTGGCCAAGAGCGTGCCGAATCCCGCCGCTCCCCACAGCATCGGCAGTTGCGCCACCGACCACAGCAGCGCGAGCACCAGCAGGAGGGTCGTCGTCCGCACGCGCCGTGTGAGGGCCGAGACGCCGAGCGCGGCCAGTGAGAACAGGGCGAAGAACGCAGACTGCGCCGTGCCGAACTCCTGCCGCGTGATGCCGAAGTCCGCCCGGATCTCCGGGCCCGCGAGCCCGAGCACGGCCTTGTCCGCGAAGTTCACGAGCATGAAGGCGAGCAGCAGCCACGTGGTGCGCCACGCCCTGCTCATCAGCAGCAGCCGTCTTCGTCGTCGACCACACCGACGCTGATCGCCCCTTCGGCCCGCCTGCGTCCCTCAGGGGAGCGCGTCAACTCCGTCTGCACGTCGGTGCCGGCGGCCACGGCGGCCGATTCGGCGGCGGCCCAGTGGAAGACACCCCGCGCCATGGTCGACGTCTCCTGGAGGGCGCGCCGCGCGAACACATCGGCACGCACGCGTGCCACCTCCCGGTCGGCGGGCGCCGCGAGGGCCGCGGTCTCCGCCAGATGCGAGGCGAGGCGCAGCTCCCCGGCGGCGAGCAGCTCGGAGGCACGGAGCGCCAGCGCGGACGCCCCGCCCGCGGCGCGTGCGAACTCGGCCGCGACGTCCGCCTCCGGGGCGGGCTTGAGGTGCGCGGGGTTCTGGTCGTACCAGCCGCCCCACAGGCGCCACAGGTTGCGTACGACGAACTCCGGCTCGTCGTAGGCCGGGTGGAGATACGGCTTCGCCAGCAGCTCTTCGGGGACCTTCACCCCGTGGATGACCGCGTCGAGGCGGTGGCCCGCGTTCATCAGCTCCCTGGTCTGTTCGCACAGCGATTCCAGGAGGCGCGCGGTGTCGTCGAGGGCCTGGTGCACCCGGCGGGAGCCGACGATGGGGACGCCGTGTCCGGGCAGGAGGAGTTCGGCGCCGAGCTCCTGCATCGCGCGCAGGGCGCGCGCCCAGTCCTCCGGATAGCGCTGCACCTTCTGGGGGTTGCCCGCGTTCGGGGTGTTCCAGATGAACAGGTCGCCCGTGCACAACGTCCTGAGTTCCGGGATCCATACGTAGGTGTGGTCGTCGGTCTCCCCGCGCGCGTGCACGAGCTCGAACGTCAGCTCACCGCGCCGCACCGTCAGACGGTCCCTGTAGACGACGTCCGGATAGCGGTACGTGGTGGGCCACTCCAGGGAGGGCACTCCGAACTGCCTGCGATTGATCCAGGAGTTGTAACCCGCCGTCCTGATGTAGCGGTCGAACCGCGCGGGGACGGCCTCGTGGGCGATCACCTCGGGTCGCGGGCCGCCGCTCTCGTCGGCCTCCTGGTCGAAGGGGGTCACCCCGAAGACGTGGTCCAGGTGACCGTGGGTGTACACCACGGAGCGCACCGGTCCCGCCCCGAACCCGGAAACCGCCTCGTGCAGTCGGGCCGCCGTACGGAAGTCGCCCGAGTCGACGAGGACCACGCCGTCGCCCGTGTCGAAGGCGGCCACGTTGGCGAACGCGGGGAAGAAGCCCACGCGGTCACGCAGGCGCACCAGTTCGCTCCCGGAGTACGCGCCCGTCAGATGAGGCAGCAGCGTCTCGGTGCCCTGCCAGACCCGGTCGATGTAGTCGCCGTACGAGCCGTACGCGGAGTGCTGGGCGTGGTCCTGCTCTTTGTGTCCGGTCATGTCCTCGGCTCCTCGTGTGCAGTGCGGTCGACCGCCGTCGGCCACGAGTTTCGGCCCCCGATGTGAGATCGAACACCGCCTCGCGTCACACGTCCCACCCGTGGGTAATGTGACGCGTCACAAACGCAGTGCCCCGTCCATGTCCATGGGGGAATGGAGGAACAGTGGCCCTGTCGCCCGAAGCCCGCTCCCTGGCCGCGCGCTGCGAACCGAGAGTCAACGAACTCGCCCGCCGCATGGCTCGCGAGGCGTTCGAGGAACTGCCCGGGTACGCCGAACTCCCGGATGACGTGAAGGACTTGGAGGTCGCCGCGACCGTCCGGCACGGCGTACGGCTCTTCCTGCGACGTGTCAGCGAGCCGGACCTGGTACAGCCCGGCAGCAACCGGCTGTTCCGCGAGCGCGCCGCCCAGCGGGCCGAGGAGGGCATGCCGCTGCACCTCCTCCTGCGCACCTACGCGCATGGCCTGTACGCCCTGTGGCAGGCCCTGCGCGACGTCGCGGGCCCCGGAGACGAAGGCGCGCTGGTCGAGCTCGTCGACGTACTGCTGCAGTCGCACCCGGGGATCGTGGGCGCCGTGGCCGAGACGTATCTCGACGAGCGGTCCGCCCTGGAGGCCGAGCAGCGGGCCCAGGTCCGTTCCCTGGTGCGCGGCCTGCTCGACGGGATGGTCCCGCCCGGGCACGTCCTCCTGGACCAGCTCGGCCTCGAAGGGCCCGCTCTCGTACTCGCCCTCGGCCTCGACGCGGATCCCGCTGACGGACCGGTCGCCGTGCGGCGCAGGCTGCGTCGGCTGCAGACCGCCCTGGACCACACCTTCGGAGTGGAGGTGCTCGCGCTCCTGGAGGCCGACGGCGGGCGTGTCATCGTGCCCAAGGACTGCTCGGCCCCGGACGATCTGGCCGGCCGTCTCGCCAAGGCCGGCGGGTTCGAGGTCCGGGTGGCCGCCGTGCAGGCGGCAGGCCCCGAGGAGGTGACCGGGGCGGCCCGCACAGCCACCGAGATCCTGCGCATCACGCGCGCGTGCGGCATCCCGCCCGGACTGCACCGCCTGGACGACGTGCTGCTGGAGTACCACCTGTCCCGTCCCAGCGAGACGAGCCACCGGATAGCGGCCCTCCTGGACCCCGTGGCCGGCCGGCCCGAACTCCTGGAGACACTGCGCACCCACCTCGCCCACCAACAGGACCGCAGGGCGACAGCAGCCGCGCTCGGCCTGCACCCCAACACGGTCGACAACCGGCTCGCCCGCATCGGCGAGCAGACGGGCATCGACCTGTCGGCTCCGCGGGGGACGGCGCTCGCCATCGCCGCGCTTCTACTGAGGGACGCGGTCGACGTCACCTGAGGCGTCGCCCACGAAGGCGTCAGCCGATCGGCCGCCCGTACGCCCGCAGCGTGCGCAGCGCCTCGATCGTCACCACGGGGCGCGCCTCCAGCGCGACCACCGGAGCCCACTGGCGCCACCGGATCGGCCACCCGCCGTCGTCCTGCTGCTCGCCCGCGAGGAAGTCCAGCGAGCGCGCCATCTCCTCATCCGTGAACCACGCGCGTGCCAGCGACTCCGGAGCCTTCGCGTAGTCGTGCGGAAGGTGGTGCTCACCCGGCGCGTACCCGGGCGCCACGGGGTACGCCTCAGGCCGCCCGGGATCGAGCAGGGCGAGCCGCTGCTCCCGTACGAGCCGGCCGAGCCGGTCGGCGGCAGCCTCCGCGCGCGGGCGGTCGGGGGCGCCGTCCAGGAAGGCCACGGCCGCCTCGATCTCATAGGGATGGGACTTCTTCAGGGACTCGACCGCGGCCCAGCAGAAGTCGGTCGCCCGGAACAGCCACGCGTGCCACACCTGGTTACGGTGCAGCAGGCCGACGACGGGGCCCGTGGCCAGCAGCTCGCTCGGCGGGTCGTCCACCACCGGCACGAAGGGCGCGCTCGGGTAGCCGCGCTGGCTGGGATGGATCGCCGGGAGAGCGCCGTCGGCGGTCGACACGGAGGTCAGGTAGCGGCACACGCGCTCCACCCGCTGGCCACTGCAGCGGCCGATCGAGTCGAGGACACGCAGCGCCTGCCCGGTGTGCAGGGGCTGGCTCACCGGGCCGCGGAGATCGGGTTCGAGGGCGTGGCCGTAGCCCTCGTCCTCGTTGCGGTAGGCGGAGAGGGCGGTCTCGACGGCGTCTGCGCCCGCCCGGCCCGCGCCGAGGAAGTGGTACGCGAAGCGTCGCTGTTCCAGCACGCGCGCGGTCAGCCAGACGAAGTGCTCGGCACGGGAGAGCGGGGAGGGCGCCGAGCTGGTCTGAGGGAGTGGGGATGCTCCGTTTTCGGCCATGCACCGAACCGTAGGACGGAAAGCGTTCTCGGTGAGCCTTCCGTGCCGGGCTGCACTCTCAGGGGCGGGATACTGGTGTCATGCGGTTGACGGTCTTCTGGCAGCGGATGGCGGATCACTTCGGTCCTGGCTACGCCGACACATTCGCGCGTGATCATGTGATGACGGAACTCGGTGGGCGCACCGTGCACGAGGCGCTCGACGCCGGCTGGGAGGCGAAGGACGTGTGGCGTGCCGTGTGCGGCACGATGAATGTTCCGTCGGAGAACCGCTGACCTGCTCGAACGAGCGGGGGCGGTGACCGGCTGTCGGTGGCGTGGGCGAGACTGGCTCCGTGGCAGCCACAGACGAGACCTTGCAGGCGGCATCCGACGCCTCTCCGCCCGGCCGGACGCCCCCTGGGGGAGGCGCCGCGCGTGCGCGTGCGCGGATGCCGGGCTGGCTGCCGCGCGCCATGGTGCTCGCCCTGGCCCTCATCGCCTGTTTCCAGCTGGGCAGTTGGGCGTTCCACCAACTCACCGGGCTGTTGATCAACGTATTGATCGCGTTCTTCCTGGCGCTCGCCGTGGAGCCTGCCGTCAGCTGGATGGCCGGGCGCGGCCTACGCCGGGGGATGGCCACCGGGGTCGTCTTCCTGGGCGTCACGATCGCCGGCGCGGGTTTCGTGGTCCTGCTCGGCTCGATGCTCGCGGGCCAGATCGTCAGCATGGTCGAGGACTTTCCCGAGTACCTCGACTCGGTGATCAACTGGATCAACCAGACGTTCCACACGGACCTGAACAGGGTCGCCGTCCAGGACAGCCTGCTCCACTCCGACTGGCTCCAGAAGTACGTGCAGAACAGCGCGAGCGGCGTCCTCGACGTGTCGGGGCAGGTCCTAGGAGGCCTGTTCCGGCTGCTGACGATACTGCTGTTCTCGTTCTACTTCGCCGCCGACGGCCCCCGGCTCCGGCGCGCGCTGTGCTCGGTGCTGCCGCCCGCCAAGCAGGCGGAGGTGCTGCGCGCCTGGGAGATCGCGGTCGACAAGACCGGCGGCTACCTCTACTCGCGCGGCCTGATGGCACTGATCTCCGGGATCGCGCACTACATCCTGCTCGAGGCCCTGGGCGTGCCCTACGCGCCCGTGCTCGCCGTCTGGGTCGGCCTGGTGTCCCAGTTCATCCCGACCATCGGCACGTATCTGGCGGGCGCCCTGCCGATGCTGATCGCCTTCACGGTCGACCCCTGGTACGCGCTGTGGGTGCTGATCTTCGTGGTCGTCTACCAGCAGTTCGAGAACTATGTGCTCCAGCCCAAGCTGACGGCGAAGACCGTGGACATCCACCCGGCGGTCGCCTTCGGCTCCGTCATCGCGGGCACGGCGCTCCTCGGCGCGGTCGGCGCGCTGATCGCCATCCCCGCGGTGGCGACGTTGCAAGCCTTCCTCGGGGCGTACGTGAAGCGCTACGCCGTCACGGACGACCCCCGGGTGCACGGCCACCGCACCAGATCCGGCGCGTCCCTCTTCGCGCGCATGCGGGACGTCCTGCGCAAGCCGGACGATCCGCGGGCCGAAGTGAGGCCGAGGCCGGAAGCAGACGGGGACGGGGACGGGGACGATACGCGGGACGACTCCCGGTAGACGGCTACCGACAGAGCGCGCTCAGTAGGTGATCGCCGCCCAGATTCCGGCGGCGGCGACGGCGGCCGCGTAGCAGGCGACCGCACCGCGCATCACGCCGTTCCTGGTCCTCTCGCTCCATGCCGTACGGGACATCAGCCAGGCCAGCGCGGGCAGGACGAGCACGGCGTGCAGGCTGACGCCGTGCAGCGGCTTGAGGGGCGCGGTCGAGTGGTAGGCCGCCTCCTGGTGGCCGGTCTTGGTGAGGATCACCCCGCGCGCGATCATCGCGGCGCCGGACGCCAGCGCGACGAGCAGAATCGCGCACCCGGACCGCAGCGCGAGCGGCATCCCCGTGGGCCCCGACGGCCGGCGCCGGAACGAGGCGACCGCGAACACCGAGAGCAGCACGACCAGGATCCCGCCGCCCACCGCGAGGGACATGGACACGGCCGTGTCGAAGCCGGTCTCCATGTTGAGATGCGACGGCACCCGCCGCCATGCCTGGAGGGTGATCCCGCCGACCTCCAGGACACAGTCGGCGGCGAACACGACGAGCAGGACGTTCCTGGTGCGGGCGCCGATCCGCAGATACGACGTCACCCAGGTGAGCGCGATCAGCGTCAGGCCGAAGGAGACGCCGAACGTGACCGGCTTGCGCCACGAGACAGGTCCGTCCCACGGTCCTCCGTCGACCGCGAAGACCAACAGGTGGGCGAGGCCGGAAAGGGTCAGGACCGCGCCGGTGGCGTAGCAGAGGCGCTCGGAGGGGCGGGCGGCGCGCCACAGGTCGCGTACCGCGCCGGTCAGGGCGGGGCGCGCCGGGCCCGGCAGGGGAGCGGCTGTGGTGGGTGAGGACATCAGACGCGCACCTCCTTGGGGCGGCTGAACCGGAGCACGGACACGGCACCGGCCACGACCGTGCCGGCAAGCGCGAGGAGCTCGGCCGCAGCGGAGGCGACGAGGAGCGAGTCGCCCGATGAGAGGTGGTCGCCGGTGTTGGGGGTGACGACGGCGCCGACGCCGATGAACGCGCCGACGGCCAGGACGAGCCCGGCGGTCCAGCGGTTCGGCCGCCAGGCCAACAGCGCGGCGGCCACCACCGGGATGACGATGCCGGGCGGCACGGCGGGGTAGTCGGCGCCGGCCGCGATCTGGCCGACGATCGACAGCGCGAGCAGCGCCAGGGAGGCGAGCGTGACGACGACGCCGGGGCGCCGGACCGGGCGGCGGTCCCGCGGGTGCTCCGGGAACTGGTCCGGAGGGATCCCCGGGCGGTGGTTCTGCGCGTTCTCCATGGCACAAGCCTCGCGATCGGGGGCCGCGCCGTCGTCCCCCGGCCGAAGGCACCGCTCGTACGCCGGGGGGAGTAGCCACTGGGTGGCAGCCAGATATCCGTGGGGCTTCCGGTGATGGGCCGGGCTTCGGAGGGCTGCCGTGCCGGGCTCAGGAAGACTGCTGGGGTGTGGGCCGGTCTCAAGAAGACTGCGAGGTGTGGGCCGGGCTCAAGAAGGCGGGCGGGTGGAGGTCGGGCTCTCAGGGCGAGCCGTAGGTCACCACCACGTGGTGGAAGAAGTTCTCCGCGCCGGCACCGCCCGCGGCGTCGTGTTCCTGCCACGCCTTTCCGTCGTGGTGGAGGAAGAAGGTCGAGCACCCGCCTGCCTTCTCGGTGGCGGTGCTCACCTGGCTCTGTCACGACCGATCGCCCAGCCGTCGGTGGCGGAGGCGGCGGCGACGTCCATGAACTCGGCGTCGCCGGACTCGCTGACGTACGCGCTGCGCCGGCTCTCCCCCTCCGGCAGGACGGCGGAGGCGAGGTCTGGGTGGGCGAGGCGGGCCTGGACGATGCCTTCCCGGAGTCGCTCGTATCCCGCCCGCACCCCGTCAGAGAGAGGATGAGGAGGACGGACAGCACGGTGGTCCTGCGGCGCGGGACCAAGGGCATCTGCGGACCTCCAGGCCTCGGGGAGCCCCGGAGTCGCCTCGGGGAGCGCCGGAGTCCACGAGCCCCGCATCGCAGGGCGCGTGGTGCGCGTGGTGCGCTTGACACCAAAATCGAACATCCATTCTTATGGAGTGTCCGGCGGCTCTCTCCCCAGTGTTTTCGGGGATTTCGGTGAGAGTGGCAGGGCTGTGAGCCTCGAGTTATCCACAGGCGGACGGGCGTCGAGGCCGATTGTCAGTGGCAGGCGTTAGCGTCTTTGACGTGAAGCGATCGACTCAAGCAAATCGGGTGGAACCCATGGCAGGTACTGACCGCGAGAAGGCGCTCGACGCCGCGCTCGCACAGATTGAACGGCAATTCGGCAAGGGCGCAGTGATGCGCATGGGCGAGCGGCCGAATGAGCCCATCGAGGTCATCCCCACCGGGTCGACCGCGCTCGACGTGGCCCTCGGCGTCGGCGGCCTGCCGCGCGGCCGCGTGGTGGAGGTGTACGGGCCGGAGTCCTCCGGTAAGACGACCCTGACGCTGCACGCCGTGGCCAACGCGCAGCGGGCCGGTGGCGCCGTGGCGTTCGTGGACGCCGAGCACGCCCTCGACCCGGAGTACGCGAAGAAGCTCGGCGTCGACATCGACAACCTCATCCTGTCCCAGCCGGACAACGGTGAGCAGGCGCTCGAGATCGTCGACATGCTGGTCCGCTCCGGCGCGCTCGACCTGATCGTCATCGACTCCGTCGCCGCCCTGGTGCCGCGCGCGGAGATCGAGGGCGAGATGGGCGACTCGCACGTGGGTCTGCAGGCCCGCCTGATGAGCCAGGCGCTCCGGAAGATCACCAGTGCGCTCAACCAGTCGAAGACCACCGCGATCTTCATCAACCAGCTGCGCGAGAAGATCGGCGTCATGTTCGGCTCTCCGGAGACGACGACCGGTGGCCGTGCGCTGAAGTTCTACGCCTCGGTGCGACTCGACATCCGCCGCATCGAGACGCTGAAGGACGGCACCGACGCGGTCGGTAACCGCACCCGCGTCAAGGTCGTCAAGAACAAGGTCGCGCCGCCCTTCAAGCAGGCCGAGTTCGACATCCTCTACGGCCAGGGCATCAGCCGCGAGGGCGGCCTGATCGACATGGGCGTGGAGAACGGCTTCGTGCGCAAGGCCGGCGCCTGGTACACGTACGAGGGCGACCAGCTCGGTCAGGGCAAGGAGAACGCGCGCAACTTCCTGAAGGACAACCCCGACCTGGCCAACGAGATCGAGAAGAAGATCAAGGAGAAGCTGGGCGTCGGTGTGAAGCCGGAGGCGCCCACAGCCGAGCCCGGTACCGACGCGGCGGGTGCCGCCCCCGCCGAGGACGCGGCCAAGACGGTTCCCGCGCCCGCGAGCAAGGCCACCAAGTCCAAGGCCGCGGCGGCCAAGAGCTAGTCCGTGACGCGACGAACCGACTGGGCCGATCACGCCTACCCCGCCTCCCCGACGGACCTGGGCGACGGGGGCCCGGGTGACCCGGACGGGCACGGGGCGCCGCGTGACGGCGACGGACCGAGCGACGGGGCACGGGGCGGTGGCGGTACCCGTGGCGGCGGGCGCAGCCGTGGCCGTCGGCGGCGCGGCGGCTTCGGCGAAGCGGCCGGAGGGGAACAGGACAGCGGCTCCCCGTCCTCGTCGAGGGCCGAGAAGGGGGAGCCGCCCGCGGACCCGGCGGAGCGGGCGCGAGGCATCTGCCTGCGCCTGCTCACCGGACAACCGCGCACGCGCAAGCAGCTCGCCGACGCGCTGGCGAAGCGGGACATCCCCGATGAGGTGGCGGAGGAAGTGCTGTCCCGCTTCGAGGAGGTCGGCCTGATCAACGACGGCGCCTTCGCGGACGCCTGGGTGGAGTCGCGCCATCACGGCCGGGGGCTGGCCCGGCGGGCACTCGCCCGGGAGCTGCGGACCAAGGGGGTGGACTCGGCGGTGATCGACGAAGCCGTCGGGCAGCTCGACTCCGAGCAGGAGGAGGAGACCGCCCGCGAGCTCGTGGCCCGCAAGCTCCGCTCCACACGCGGCCTCGACCGCGACAAGCGCCTGCGCCGCCTCGCGGGCATGCTCGCCCGCAAGGGATACCCGGAGGGCATGGCGCTCAGGGTGGTCCGCCAGGCCCTGGAGGAAGAGGGCGAGGAGACCGAGGACCTCGGGCTGGGGGACTTCTGAGCTCCGCCGAGTCGGGGGATTTCTGAGCCCCTGGGTGGGGGGATTTCTGAGCTTCCCCTGGTGAGGGCTTTCGAACTCGGCCGGGTGAGGTTTTCGGGCCGACGCGGCGAACGTGGCCGTGTCCGCCTGGTGAGGGGCTTTCGAGCTCCGTCGGGTGAGTGGATTTCTGCTTTCCGCCGGGTGAGGGGGCTCCTGAGATCTGCCGGGTGAGGGAGAGGGCGGCGTCGGTACGGGGGTCCGACGCCGAACTCGCCCTCACTCAGGTGGGGTTAACCCCCGGGTCATGACGCCTGGTCGCCGCAGTGCACAGGGATGTGTGCACAGGCGAGTGTGTACGCATGACACCGGAACCCGGCTCCGCCGCTCCCGCCGGCGGCCAGGAGCTGAGCGATCTCAGCGCTCTGAAGGCGCTGGCTCAGCCCCGCCGCCAGCAGATCCTCCAGCACCTCGCCCTCCACGGCCCCGCGACCTCCGCGATGCTGGCCCGCGGCCTCGGGCTCAACACCGGCGCCACCAGCTACCACCTGCGTGAGCTGGCCCGCTACGGATTCACCGAGGAGAGCTCGGCCCAGGGACCGAGCGTGGGCGGGCGTGAGCGCTGGTGGCGAGCCGTCCCGGGTGACCGCCGCTTTCCGCCCCGCAGCCGCCAGAACCCCGAAACCCGGCTCGTCATGGACGAGTTGAACCACCTCTCGTACGCCGCCGACCTCGAACTCTTCGAGCGGCTCCAGCGGCAGGGGCAGGACCTGGGAGAGTGGGCCGACGCCTTCCCCTACTCGCGCGGCACGATCCGGCTCACGCTGCCCGAACTCCGTTCGTTCTTCGAGGAGTTCATCGCTCTTCTCAACCGTTACAAGCGCCCCGACAGCGAGACCCCGGACGGCGCACGCACCGTCCTGACCCGCCTGCTCGCCTTCCCGGCACCGGCCCACCCCGATGGCACACGCGTCGACGGCACACGCCCTGACGGCGCCCACGTCGATGACACCCGCGCCGACGACGCCCCGTCACACCAGGCTCCTGCCGACGGCGTCCCGGCGCACCGGGCTCCTGCCGACGGCGTCCCGCTGCACCGGGCTCCCGCCGACGGCGCCCCGGCGCACCAGGCCCATGCGCACCGGCCTCCCGCCGCCTGCGCCCCGTCGCACCCGGCTCCCGCCGACGGCACCCTGGTGCACCAAGCTCCGCCGCACCGGCCTCCTGCCGACGATGCCTCTGCGCACCGGGCTCCCGCCGCCTGCGCCCCGGCGCACCAGGCCCATGCGCACCGGCCTCCCGCCGCCTGCGCCCCGTCGCACCAGGCTCCCGCCGATGGCGCCCCGGTGCACCAAGCTCCGCCGCACCGGCCTCCCGCCGACGGCGTCCCGCCGCACCAGGCCCATGCGCACCACGCCCCCGCCGACGGAAATCAGGCCCCTGTCGACGAAATCCCGGCCCTCCACACCACCACAGAGACGGACACGCCATGATGCTGCGCTACGCACTGCACACCGTCCGGGACCGTAAAGGGGGGTTCCTCGGTGCTTTTCTCGCCCTCATGTGCGCTGCCGCCCTCATCACGGCCTGCGGCACCCTTCTGGAGACCGGTCTGCGCGGCACCATCCGCACCGAGCGGTACGCGGCCGCGCCCGTAGTCGTCTCCGCCGACCAGAACGTCCACAAGACGACGGTCAAGCACAAGAAGGGCAAGACCAAGGTCAAGCACAAGGCCAAACCCGTCGCCGAGCGGGCCTGGTTGCCCGAGGACGCCGCGAGACGGGTCCGCGACCTCCCGGGCGTCGAGCGGGTCGTCCCCGAACTCACCTTCCTGGCACAGCCCTTGGCGCCGGGAGCCGCCGCCCCCGACCGGCCCGCGTACGGGCACGCCTGGGACTCCGCCGCGCTGACCCCCTATGCCCTGACAGCCGGGACACCACCCGCCAAGTCCCAAGACCTCGTCGTGGACCGGTACCTGGCCGACCGCGCCCACCTGACACCCGGGGACAGCCTCACCGTCCAGTCCACCCGAGCTCCGCGCACCTACCGCGTCACCGGGATCGCCGCGCCCGCCGGGCATGCGTCAGTGACCCACCAGACCTCCCTGTTCTTCACCACCTCGGAGGCCCGCCGCCTCGCCGGCCACCCCGGCCAGGTCACCGCCCTCGGCGTCATCCCCGCCCCCGGTCAGAAGCCGGCAGAGCTGGCGCGTGCCGTCGCCGAGGCACTCGACGGCACGACCGCCCAGGTCACCACCGGCGACGCCCGTGGCCCCGTCGAGTTCCTCGACGCGGCGGGTGCCCGCATCAAGCTCGTCAGCATGGGTGGCGCGATGGGCGGCACCTCCCTTCTCGTCGCGGTCCTTGTCGTCGTCGGCACCTTCGCGCTCTCCGTTCAGCAACGCCACCGCGAACTCGCCCTGTTGCGCGCCATCGCGGCCACGCCCCGGCAGATCCGCAAGCTCCTGGGCCGTGAGGCGCTCATCGTCGGCGCCGCCGCGGGCGTCCTGGGCTCCCTCGCCGGGCTTCCGCTCGGAGGGTGGCTGTATCACCGCTTCGTCGAACTCGGAGCGGTGCCGCCGACCCTCGAACGGACCGTCAGCGTCTTCCCGTTGTTCGCGGCCGTCGGCGCCACGCTCCTCGGTGCCTGGGCCGCCGCCCGGATCTCGGCCCGCCGCATCGCCCGTATCCGCCCGGCCGAAGCGCTCACGGAGGCCAGGGTCGAGCGTGCCCGACCGGCCTGGGGGCGCGTCGCAGCCGGGATCGCGCTTCTCGCGGGCGGCGCTGTCCTCGTCGCCGTACTCAGCGCGCTGCGCACCGAACCGGCGTCAACTCCCGTGACCTTCCTGGCCGTCGTCGTCCTCGCCTCCTCCGTCGCACTGCTCGGCCCGCTCCTCGTGAAGGGTGCCGCGGCCCTCCTGGCCGGACCGCTGCGCCTCACCGGGCCCGGCGGCAAACTCGCCACCGCCAACCTCCGCGGCAACGCAGCCCGCATGGCCGCCGCCGTCACACCGCTCGCCCTCCTCATCGGCATGACCTGCACCGTCCTCTTCACCCAGCCGACCCTGGGCGACGCGGCACGAGCCCAGGCGCGCGAAGGCATCCGGGCCGACTGGATCGTCGCGGCCCAGGGGCCCGGCGTCCCCGCCGAGGCCGCACGCAAGCTACGCGCCGCCAAGGGCGTCGTCGCGACCGAGGTCGTCCGCACCACCGTGCGCGTAGGACTCGCCAAGTACCCGGCTCAGGGCGTCACCCGCGAAGGCCTCACGCGTACGTGGGACCCGGACGTCACCGCGGGATCGCTGAAGGGCTTCCGGCGGGACGGCGTCGCCGTCAGCGAACTCGCCGCAGATCAGCTCCACTTGCAGCCCGGCAGCAGGCTCAAGCTGACACTCGGGGACGGCACACCGGCCACCCTCACCGTGGCGGCCGTCTACGCGAAGGGTCTCGGCTTCGGCGATCTGACCCTGGCCCATGACCTGGTGGCCCGGCACGTCGACAATCCCCTCGCCTCCTCCGTGCTCGTCAGGACCAGCCGTACGGAGGAACAACTCGTGAGCACCGTCAGGGAGTTCCCCGGTCTGCGCGTTCTCGCCCCCGAGGCGGCCGACGACCTCCAGGCCGAACGCCAGCAGGAAAACGCCGAGGTCAACCTCCTCGCCATGGGCCTGATCCTCGCGTTCACCGCGATCGCCGTCGTCAACACCCTCGCGATGTCGGTCTCCGAACGCATCCGGGAGTTCGCGATGCTCCGCCTCGCCGGCGCCACCCGCCGTCAGGTCTTGAGGATGCTGCGCACCGAGGCCCTCGCCGTGTTGCTCATCGGCACGACCCTGGGCAGCGGAATCGCACTGGCCGTCCTGACGGCGTTCAGCGTCGGGATGACCGGCAGCGCCGCCCCCGCCGTCACACCCCTCGTCTACGTGGCCGTGGTCGCCGCCGCCGGACTCCTCGCGCTCACCGCGACCGCCCTGCCCGGCCGCGCCGCCCTGAAGCCCCGACCGGTGGAGGTGGCAACAGCCAAGGAGTAAGGGGCAGTACGCAATGGTGGGCGCCCCTTACGCCGGGGCGCCCACCCTCACGTACTCCTGCAGCCGCGCGCGACCGTCACTCGGACACCGGCAGTCCTGCCGCCTTCCACGCCTGGAAGCCCCCGACCAGATCCGTGGCCCGGTGCAGCCCCAACTGCCGCAGGGAGACGGCGGCGAGGCTCGACGCGTAGCCCTCGTTGCAGACGACCACGACACGCAGATCGTGGCTCGTGGCCTCGGCCGCGCGATGGCTGCCCTGCGGATCGAGCCGCCACTCCAGTTCGTTGCGCTCCACCACGAGTGCCCCGGGGATCAGCCCGTCCCGCTCGCGCAGCGCCGCGTAGCGGATGTCGACGAGGAGCGCGTCGCCCGCCGTGGCGGCCGCATGCGCCTCGTCGGCCTCGACCCGGTCCAGGCCGAGGCGCACCCGGTCGAGCAACTCGTCGATGCCCTCGGGCCGTTCACCACCCGAGCCGCTCACGTCTCCCACCCCAGCAGTCACGTCTCCCACCCTGCCCCCTCCGCTCACTGCCAGTCCTCCGGCCGCTCCACCGTCTCGAGTCGCAGCACCGCGCCCGTGCGGCTGTAGCGGCGGATCTGCGGGAGCGGCGGGTAGTAGGCGTGCACGGAGACCGCGTGCTCGCTCGTGGACTCGTTGAGAACCTCGTGCACGTGGTGCTGCCCGAAGGCCCTGCCCTTGCCCGCGGTCAACGTCCGTTCGCGGTCGACTCCTTCGGACAGTTCGAGCGTCTTCCAGCCGTCGGCGGGCAGCCGGGCCGTGAGTGAGTTCTCCTTGAGCTCGCCCGACGCCGTGAGGAAGGCGCCGACGGATTCGGCGTGGTCGTGCCAGCCGGTGCCGGTGCCGGGCGGCCAGCCGATGAGCCAGGCCTCGCTGCCGCCGGGCCCTTCGAGCCGCACCCATGTGCGGCCCTCGGGGTCCAGCGGGAGCGAGGCGATGAGTTCGTGGTCCTCGGCGGTACGGCGTACGAAGTCGAGAAGGTCACGCTGCGTGGGCGCGGCGGTCACCAGGGAAGGGGAGGCTGAGGCAGACACGGACACCGTCCTGAAGGTTCGCGGAAAGCGCGCGAGAAGGCCCGGAAGAGCCCGTGAACCCGGGAAAAGGGGGCGCGCAGAGGGGAGAGGCGAATTCAGCAGGACGGGCGACACACGCAGCCCGCATAGCGGACGAGGTCCATATGGACCCTCCGCCACAGGCGCACATCGGTGTCGGTCACGCTCCGGAGTACACCATGGCGGAGGGGGTCGGTCAACTTGTTCGGGCGGCGCTCCCGGCCTTCGCGCCGTCCTCCACGGGCCCCCCGAGCGCGGCTTGCGCGGCCGCGTGCAGCTGAGCGGGATGCACCCCGCTCAGGGCCGTGACCAGGTGGCCGTCCGGGCGCACAAGGAGTACGGAGTGTGCCGGGGCGCCCGGGTAACTCTCCGCGACCAGCAGCTCCGCCTCGTACGGGAGCGCGGTGACGGCGGCCGCGAGCCGTGGCATGACACCGGCCGAGACCCAGTGCCGCCGCTCCCACACACCCGTGCCGGGCGCGATCAGGACGACGAGCAGGTGACCGAGGCCGAGCCGGTCCCGCAGCCGGACGAAGGACCCGTCGGGGGCCGTGACCCGCACGTCCCGGACGGGCGCGCCCGGAGCCGTACCCACGGCGACCGCCGCTTCGGAGGGCTCCGGCGCGAGAGGTGATTCGGCGTACGTCCCCGGAGCCCCCAGCGCTCCGTGTCCCAGGTGACCGTCCGTGAGCAGCACGTCATGGCCGCGCGCGGATCCGGCGACGTACGAGCGCAGTCCCTTGCCGCCCCGCAGTATCGGCAGCGCCTGGTCGGCGGCGCGCAGCCGCCCCGCGACGACGGCGCGGCGCTCGGCCTGATAGCTGTCGAGGAGCGCCTCGTGCGGGCCGTCGTGCCAGGCGACGGCCAGCTTCCAGGCGAGGTTGTCCGCGTCCCTCAGCCCCTCGTCGAGGCCCTGGGTGCCGAGCGCGCCGAGCAGGTGCGCCGCGTCACCGGCGAGGAAGACCCGGCCGACCCGCCACCGCCGGGCCAGGCGGTGGTGAACCGTGTGCACCCCTGTGTCCAGCAGCTCGTACGGCGGTGTCGAGCCGGCGCACCAGCCGGCCAGCGTCTCCCGGATGCGGGTCACCAGGATGTCGGGCGTGACGAGCTCGCTGCGGGGCGGCAGCAGCCAGTCGAGGCGCCAGACGCCGTCGGCGAGGGGGCGGCCGACGACCTCCCCGCCGGTCGGGCCCGACGTCCGCCAGGGAAGGCTCCGATGAAGCAACGCCTCGCCGGGCCAGGGAAGTTCCGTGCGCAGCGCGGCGACGGCGTGTCGCTCGACGGACGTGCGGCCGGGGAAGCGGATGTCGAGCAGCTTGCGGACCGTGGAGCGCGGGCCGTCGCAGCCCACCAGGAAGCTCCCGCGCCACCAGGTGCCCTTCGGGCCGCGGGTGTGCGCGGTCAGTGCGCCGCTCTCCTGCTCGATCGAGTCGAGGCGGCTGTTCACGGCGACCTTGATGAGCCGCTCGCCGGCGGCGGCCTCGCGCAGGGCGCCCGTCAGTTCGTGCTGGGCCAGATGCAGGGGCGAGGGCATCTGCTCACCGAAGGCGAGTTCCCGCATCACCTGTTTGCGCCGCAGGGAACGCCAGCCGGTCCACCGCGCGCCCGTCGCGTCGAACGACGTCCGGGCGAGCCGCTCCATGAGGGCGGCGGTGTCCTCGCGGAGGATCACGGTCCGTGCGGGGCGCTGTTCGTCCTTGCCGGGACCCTCGTCGAGCACGACGGAGGGCACGCCGTGGCGGGCGAGAGCGAGGGAGAGCGTGAGCCCGACGGGGCCGGCTCCGACGACGATCACCGGGTCCACGGCGCGGCTCCTCCTGCCCCGGGGAGTGCTGTGGGAGGCGTACAAGAAAGGGCAGTTGGAGCGGGGTGCGCGATCACAGAACGTATGCAACCCATTGCGGGTGCTTGCGTCAAGTGACGGAGGCAGTGGCGATCATGCCACTGCCTCCGTTTGCTCACATCTCGTCAGTTCTTCTGCAGAGTGGTTCAGTCGGTCCCGTCCACGACGGAGGGCTCGGTGGCGGCAGCCACCGCGATGCCCGTCTTCGCGCGACGGCCGCGCCGCTCGATCCAGGTGGCGAGCCCGGCCAGGGCCAGACACAGTGCCACGTAGATCGCGCCGACGACGATGACCACCGCGGTGATGGGGTTCTCGCCGTTGACGATGATGTTGCTGGCCATCGTGCGGGCCGCGAAGAGCAGTTCGCTGTACGTGATGATGTAGCCGAGCGAGGTGTCCTTGAGGGTCACCACGAGCTGGCTGATCATCGTCGGCAGCATGGCGCGCACGGCCTGCGGCAGCAGCAGCATCGTCATGACCTGCGACTTGCGCAGCCCCAGTGCGTACGCGGCTTCCACCTGTCCGCGCGGCACGGCGTTGACGCCCGCCCGGATCACCTCGGCCTGCACACAGCCGTTGTAGACGGTCAGGCCGATGACGAGCGCCCAGAAGGCGGTGTTGTCGCCGACGACGCCGAGGTCGTTCTTGTAGGTCAGGAACAGGAACCACAGGGCGTAGATCGTGATCAGCAGCGGGATCGCGCGGAACAGTTCGATGAAGCCCGTGGCCGCCCAGCGGACCGTCTTGTGCTCGGACAGGCGCGCGACGGCCAGGAGCAGGCCGAGCACCAGGGAGAGCACGCCGGCGACGGCGAACACCTTCAGCGTGGTGACCACGCCGTCGCGGATGCTGGTCCGCACACCGGCGTTGTTGAAGATGTTCCAGACCTCGGGCTCCAGCTGCCCCTTGACGTTCATCCGGTAGAGGGTGAACGCGATCAGGCCGAGGACGGCCAGGGAGCCGGCGACCGTGTAGATGCGGTTGCGCACCCGGGCCTTGGGGCCCGGTGCGTCGTACAGGACGCTCGAACTCATCGTGCGACCCCCATGCGCCGCTCGAGCAGCCGGAAGAGACCGCTGATGGTGAAGGTGATGACCAGGTAGCCGAGGGCCACCCAGAGGAAGATCCAGGCGATGGCGAAGCCCTGGTCGCTGAGCAGCTTCTGCACGCCGAACAGCTCGGTGACACTGAACGCGCCCGCGATCGCCGAGTTCTTCGTCAGCGCGATGAAGATCGAGCTGAGCGGCGGCAGGACGGTGCGGGTGGCCTGCGGAAGGATGATCAGGCGCAGCGTCTGGAAGAAGGTCATTCCGATGGACCGGGCGGCCTCCGCCTGTCCCAGCGGCACCGTGCTGATGCCGGACCGGACGGCCTCGCACACGAACGCCGAGGTGTAGAAGCCCAGCGCCATGAGGGCCTTGGCCCACGGGCTGAGGCCCGGCATGAAGATGACCGGAACGACGAACCACGCCACAAGGAAGAGCAGGGTCAGCGGGGTGTTCCTGAAGAGCGTGACCCAGGCGGTGCCGAAGAAGCGCAGCGGGGGCACGGGTGAGACACGGAACCCGGCGATGATGACACCCAGGATCATCGCGAGGAGCCCGCTGGCCAGGGTCAGCAGGACGGTGCCTATGAACCCCTCGCGGAATTCCGCGAGATGGTCGAGCAATACGTTCACGGGGATGTCCTCGTGGGCGGCGGCGGACAGGCAGCGAGGGCCGGGCCACGGGCGCACTGTGCGGTTGCGCCCGTGGCGGGCCGGTCACTGCCGGGGGGTCGTACGGTGCGGGCCGGGGCCCGCACCGTCAGCGCGTCAGTAGCGCTCGAGCGCCGGCGGCGCGGTGTACGCGGACTTGGACAGGCCGAGCGTCGCGTCGTACGCCTTCTTGTAGTCGCCGTTCTTCTCGTGCGCCTCGAGGGCCTTCGAGACCGCCTCGCGCAGCGCCTTGTCGTCCTTGTTCATGCCGACGCCGTACGGCTCCTCGGTGAACGGCTTGCCGACGACCTTCAGCTTGCCCGGGCGCTGGGCGGCGTAGCCCTTGAGGATCGCGTCGTCGGTGGTGACGGCGTCGACCTCGTTGTTGAGCAGCTGCTGCACGCACTCGGAGTACTTGGACAGCTCGACGGTCTTGGCGCCGTACTTGGGCTTCTTGATCTCCTGGAGCGGGGTCGAGCCCTTGATGGAGCAGACGGTCTTGCCCTTGACGGAGTCGGGGCCCGTGATGCCCTTCTCGTCACCGCGGACGAGGAGGTCGGCGCCGGCCATGAAGTACGGGCCGGCGAAACCGACCTGCTTCTTGCGCTCGTCGTTGATCGTGTACGTGCCCACGTAGAGGTCGACCTCGCCCTTGGAGATGGTCGTCTCACGGACGTTCGAGTCGATCGTCTTGAACTCGATCTGCGACGGCTTGAAGCCGAGGTCGGCGGCGACCATCTTGGCGATCTCGATGTCGAAGCCGGAGCGCTTGCCGTCGGTGTCCTGGAAGCCGAGGAACGGCTGGTCGTTCTTGGCGCCGATGACGATCTTTCCGGCCTTCTGCGCGCGCTTCAGCGTCGCGGAGTCCAGCTTCACGCCCGAGGCGACCGTGTACGTGGGCAGCTTCGGCTGGTCCTTGCCGCCGGCGCCGCCGGCGGGCTTGTCACCGGCGTTGCCGGAGTCTCCGCCGCACGCGGTGGCGGCGAGGGCGAGCACGGCGACAGTGGCCGCCGCGGCGGCGGACTTGCGGAGCTTCATGGTGAATATCCTTCGTGTCGGCAGATTCGGCCGTGGGAAAGTCGGACGCTCATGCGTCTGCGTCAGTGGTGCAGGATCTTCGACAGGAAGTCCTTGGCCCGGTCGCTGCGCGGGTTGCTGAAGAACTGGTCGGGGGTGGCCTCTTCGACGATCCGTCCGTCCGCCATGAAGACCACGCGGTTGGCCGCCGAGCGCGCGAAGCCCATCTCGTGCGTCACGACGATCATCGTCATGCCGTCACGGGCGAGCTGCTGCATGACCTCGAGGACCTCGTTGATCATCTCCGGGTCGAGGGCCGACGTCGGCTCGTCGAAGAGCATGATCTTGGGGTCCATCGCCAACGCCCGTGCGATCGCGACGCGTTGCTGCTGCCCGCCGGAGAGCTGTGCGGGGTACTTGTCCGCCTGCGTGCCGACGCCCACCCGGTCGAGCAGGGTGCGAGCCTTGGCCTCGGCCGCCTTCTTGTCCGCCTTGCGGACCTTGATCTGCCCCAGCATCACGTTCTCGAGCACGGTCTTGTGCGCGAAGAGGTTGAAGGACTGGAAGACCATGCCCACGTCCGCGCGGAGGCGGGCCAGCTCCTTGCCCTCCTGGGGCAGCGGCTTGCCGTCGATCGTGATGGCACCCGTGTCGACGGTCTCCAGGCGGTTGATCGTGCGGCACAGCGTCGACTTGCCGGAGCCCGAGGGTCCGATGACGACGACGACCTCACCACGCGCGATGGTCAGGTCGATGTCCTGGAGCACGTGCAGCGCGCCGAAGTGCTTGTTGACTTGGTTCAGCACGACCAGCTCGTCGGCCGCGGGAATGGCGTCCTTGGTCACCGATACATCGGTCATCGGGGTCTTGCTCCATCCTCCTCGGTTGGGAGGACAGTAGTAATGCCGTACAACCAGCGTCATTACATCTGAGCGGAACTTGAGCATAACGATCCGGCTTCAACCGGCCACGATGCGTGAAGAGGGTGCTCCCCTGCGTACCGGCTGGATAACGGAAGGCGTCGGTAACCGGAACGCTCTTGACGGCGTCCTTATGTTTCGGAGTGGATGCCCTGGTGAGCCGCACGCGCGTGCACGGGACAGCGCCTGCCCGCGTGCCGGGACCGAACGACCGATGAACCGAAGGGGGCCGTGATGAGACTGCTTCTCGTCGAGGACGACGACCATGTCGCCGCCGCTCTGTCGGCGGTCCTCGCCCGGCACGGCTTCGACGTGAGGCACGCCCGCAGCGGCGAGGAAGCGCTCCGGGCGCTCGTCCCCGACGCGGACGCCTTCGGAGTCGTACTCCTCGATCTCGGCCTGCCCGACCAGGACGGCTACGAGGTGTGCGGCAAGATCCGCAAGCGCACGTCGACACCGGTGATCATGGTGACCGCGCGCGCGGACGTACGTTCCCGCATCCACGGCCTCAACCTCGGCGCCGACGACTACGTGGTGAAGCCGTACGACACCGGGGAGCTGCTCGCCCGTATCCACGCGGTCAGCCGGCGCAGTGTGCCGGACGACACCTCCGCGTCGGCCGAGGACGGTCTGCGGCTCGGGTCCGTGCACATCGAACTGCCCACCCGCCAGGTCAGCGTGGACGGTTCGGTTGTCCAACTGACCCGCAAGGAGTTCGACCTCCTGGCGCTTCTCGCGCAGCGCCCCGGGGTGGTGTTCCGCCGGGAACAGATCATCAGCGAGGTCTGGCGCACCAGTTGGGAGGGGACGGGCCGCACCCTGGAGGTGCATGTCGCGTCCCTGCGCTCCAAGCTGCGCATGCCCGCCCTCATCGAGACCGTGCGCGGCGTCGGGTACCGGCTCGTCGCGCCGGCCGCCTAGAGGCCGCGGGTGCGCGCTCGCCTCCTCCCGCTGCTCATCGTCCTCATGGCGGGCGTGCTGCTCGCGCTCGGCTTCCCGCTCGCCGTGAGCGTGGCGGCCGCCCAGCAGCAGAAGGTCGTCGTCGACCGCATCGACGACACGGCACGCTTTGCCGCGCTGGCCCAGTTCGTCACCAAGCGCTCGACGGGTTCCCGCGTACACGTCACGGACGAGCGCCAGCAGACCCTGCAGAACGAACTCACCCGCTACTACGAGGTGTACGGGATTCGCGCGGGCGTCTTCTACCGCAACAGTGATCCCATGGGGCACGCCCCGGACAGCTGGCAGCTGCCCCGCGACGGAGCCGTGCGCGAGGCCTTCGACGAGGCCCTGTTCTCGCGCGGCAGCCACGACCCCCGGCAGGTGTGGCCATGGCAGCGCGGCAGGCTCGTCGTCGCGTCACCCGTCATCAGCGACGGCGACGTCGTGGCGGTCGTCGTCACCGAATCGCCCACCGGCAAGATGCGCTCCCAGACGCTCCAGGGATGGCTGCTCATCGCGGCGGGCGAGGTGGCCGCGATGCTCCTGGCCGTCGGCGCGGCGCTGCGGCTGACGGGCTGGGTCCTGCGGCCCGTGCGCGTCCTCGACGCGACCACCCACGACATCGCCACCGGACGCCTGAAGTCCCGCGTCGCCTCGGCCGGCGGACCGCCGGAACTCCGGCGCCTGGCCCGCTCGTTCAACGAGATGGCCGACAACGTCGAGGACGTCCTGGAGCAGCAGCGCGCCTTCGTCGCCGACGCCTCGCACCAGCTGCGCAATCCGCTCGCCGCCCTGCTCCTGCGCATCGAGCTCCTGGCGTTCGAACTGCCCGAGGGGAACGAGGAGATCGCCTCCGTGCGCACGGAGGGCAAGCGGCTCGCCTCGGTCCTCGACGACCTCCTCGACCTGGCCCTCGCCGAACACACCGAAGCGGACCTGCGACTCACGGACATCGGCGAGCTGGTGACCGAACGGGTGGGTGCCTGGCGGCCGGTCGCCGACGAGAAGGGCGTCACACTGATCGAGGACTGCCCCGCGGTCACCGGCTGGGCGGATCCCGTGACGCTGTCGAGCGCCCTGGACGCGGTGATCGACAACGCTCTGAAGTTCACCCCCTCCGGCGAGGAGGTGAAGGTCCGCGTCGCCCGTAACGGAGAGTCCACGGAGATCGTGGTCGCGGACCGCGGTCCGGGCCTGCGCGAGGACGAACTCGCCCGGATCGGCGACCGGTTCTGGCGCAGCGCCGGCCACCAGAACGTCAAGGGCTCGGGCCTCGGCCTGTCCATCTCACGGACGCTGCTCGCGGCGGGCGGCGGCTCCATCACGTACGCCCTCCACGAACCGCACGGGCTGCGCGTGACGGTGGCGGTGCCCCGGACCCATCGGGAAGGCTGAGGCGGCGGGCCAGGGCCCTACGGCTTCACCGAGCGGTAGTAGCGGCGGGCGCCCTCGTGCAGCGCCAGCGGATCCGTGTAGAGCGCCGTCCGCAGGTCCACGAGCTGCGCCGCGTGCACCTGCGTGCCGATGCGGTCGCGGCTGTCTATCACCGTGCGCGTCAGCGCCTCCGTGAGGCGGGGGTCCGCACGGTCCGTGGTGACCAGCAGGTTCGCCACGGCCAGTGTGGGCACCGAGACACCCTGCTGCGCGTCCGGATAGGCGTCCGCGGGCATCACTGCGGCCCGGTAGTAGCGGGACGCGCCGCCCTGCTTGTGCAGCGCGTCGACGAGGTTGCCGAGCTCGACGAGACGGATGGGGTAGTTCTCCGACAGCTTGCGCACATGGGTCGTCGGCAGGCCGCCCGACCAGAAGAAGGCGTCGATCTCACCGGCCTTGAGCGCCTGGGGCATGCCGTCGATCCCCGTGGAGACCGGCTTCATGTCCTTGTCCAGGTCGAGACCGGCGGCCTCGGCCACACGCTCCGCGATGAGCCGTACCCCGGAGCCCCTGCCGCCCACGGCGACCCGGAGGCCGCGCAGGTCCTCGACCGACCTGATCGACGACGAGCGGGGCACGACCAGCTGCACGTAGTCGTCGTAGAGGCGGGCGCAGCCGCGCAGCCGGTCCCCTCCGGCGCCGCCCTGAAGCTTGTACTTCTCCACGGCGTCGGCGGCCGCGATCGTGAAATCGGCCTTCCCCGTGGCGACCCGCTCGACGTTCTCCTGGGACCCCTCGCTGTTCGTCAGGCGCACGTCGAGGTCCGGCAGGTCGTGGCCGAGCGCGGTCTTGAGGAGGTTGCCGTAGCGCTCGTACACCCCGGTCCGCTGGCCCGTACTGAAGGTCACGCTGCCCCCTGGCCTCCCGTCGTCCAGCGGCAGCAGCCACCACAGGAGCAGCCCGAGGACCACGAGTGTGGCGGCCGAGCCCTCCAGGGCTCGGCGCCTGCTGATATGGGGGAGGGCCTTGGACATGCGGGCGATCCTGCCATTTCACTCACCGTGCTGGCCAGGGGCGCCGGCCGGTCACCGCGAGCGCCTCTCCAGTGACGCTGCAGCCGCGCCCGGCAGGCTGATGCCGACGACGGGCGGCCGGAAGGGCCGCCCCGAAGGGAGTTCGCCATGTCTCAGTCCGTCGGGACCCTCCGTCAGCAGGTCACGGGTGACCTGTACGCCGAGGTGCAGACGTTCTACGCCCAGCAGATGCGACGGGTCGACGCCCTGGACATCGAGGGCTTCGCCGACACGTTCACCGACGACGGGGAGGTCGTCCACGCGGGCGGTCAGCGCCAGAGCGGCCGTGCGGAGATGATCGCCGGGATGCGCGCCAACCTGCCGCGCTACAAGGACATCGCCGTGCGCCACTGGTTCGGCCACCTCCTCATAGAGGCCGACCCCCAGGACGAGGACACCATCCGGGTCTCGTACTACACGCTGGTCACCCAGACCGACCGCGAAGGGAAGGTCTCCTTCCAGCCGACGTTCACCGTCGACGACGTGCTCGTGCGCCGCGACGGCGGGCTGCTGACCCGCTCCCGCGTCATCCACCGCGACAGCCCCGCCGCTCCCGCGGCCTCCTGACCGGCCCGTACACGGAACCGGCCCGAGCACGGAGATCCGGCACATGGCCGAGGGGCCCCTGTCGAGGGGCCCCTCGGCCATGTGCCGGCCGATGACACGTTCTGGGCGGCGGCTCAGTCGATGCTCCGGAAGATGTGGGGTTCGCTCCCGTCGTCGTCGAGGTCCCCGGCCAGCAGCAGAGGTATCCGGCACGGCACCCCGTGGAACTCCAGGTGCGTCGGGGCTGTCACGTGCGTCTCGCGGTCCAGCAGAATCGTCTCCATCGACGACTCCTTTCAGTACGGCGGTTTCTTCGGTGCGGGGTCTCGGCCTCCGGTCTGTGAGGTGGCGGCTGTGGGGTCAGGCGTGGCAGGAGGGCAGGGCGCCGTGGAAGGCGACCATCTCCTTGAAGGACGCCGCGACATCGATACGGGCGCCCGGTGCCAGGCCCTCGAGTTCGGCGTACGCGCGATGCAGGTTTCCGACCAGGCGCTCGGAGTCCAGGAGCCCGGCGAACGCGCCGAGGTCCGCTTCCCGGGCCGCCTGGAGCGGGCCCACGCCGCGCCGCAGGCCGTCCCGCGCGAGGTCCTGGAGCCGGCGGACGTAGGACTCCGTCGCGTCGAGGAGCTCAGGTCCGCCGACCGGGCCGTGCCCGGGGACGACCACGGAGGCACCGAGCGCCCGCATCCGCTCCAGGGCCCGCAGCGAGCCGGTGACCGAGCCCATCAGGATGTACGGGGTCACCCCCGACCACACCACGTCACCGGTGAACAGCACGCCGCGCTCCGGCACCCACGCGATCACGTCGTTCGCGGTGTGGGCGGGGCCCACGTGGAGGAGCTCGGTGCGCAGACCACCGTCCGCGTGCAGGGTCAGCTCGTCCCGGAAGGTGAGCGTGGGCAGGGTCAGTGGGGTCTCGCCCCACTCGACGTCCGGCCACAGGTGGCGCAGGCCGAGGCCCGCCTCCTGCGTGTCGGACCGCGTGCCCGCGTGCGCCACAACGGCCGCGCGCGGCGCGAACTGTCCGTTGCCGAAGGTGTGGTCGCCGTGGAAGTGGGTGTTCACGACATAGTCCGGGCCGCCCGGCACGACGCGCTCCACCTCCTCCCGCAGCCGACGGGTGCGGGATTCGGTCGCCGCCGTGTCGACCAGGGCCGCCTGGCCGCCGCCGGCGACGAGGCCGGCGTTGTTCAGGCACCAGCCGCCCTCAGGCTGGACGAACGCGTACACCCCGTCGGCGACCTGGTGCAGGGTGCCCGGCGCCGCCACCGAGGACGCGGTTGTCGCACTCACGCGGCCGCCTCCCGCTGCTCGGTGGACGAGGCGGGTGACAGACGGCCGAACTTGCCCTGGTGGAACAGGAGCGGGTCCGGCTCGGACGCTCCGCCGGACAGAGCGACGACCCGGCCGATCAGCAGCGTGTGGTCGCCGGCCGTGTACTCCGCGTCCAGCACGCACTCGACGTACGTCTCCGACGCGGGCAGCACGGCGTTGCCGGTGAGGCCCTCCTCGGCACCGAGGCGCAGCATCGCGGCGCGGCCCTCCGGCCGGTCGGGCCGGCAGAACTCCAGCGCCAGATCCAGCTGGGACTCGGCGAGCACGTTCACGGCGAAGCTGCCCGCCTGCGATATCCGCGGGCGCATCCGGCCGGAGGCCTTGACGGACACGAGGATCAGCAGCGGGTCGAGCGAGACCGAGGTGAGGCTGTTCAGGGTCATCACGATGGTCTCGTCGCCGCTTCCCTGGGTGAGCAGGGTGACGCCCGTCGGGAATCGGCCCATCGCGGCCCGGAAGGCGGCCACGTCGGGTTCGGCCAGAGTTGCGCCGGAGGTCACAGCAGTCATGTCAGGTACTCCGTTTCTGCTCGTCGTCAGGGCCGTCGCGGGCGTCGTCGGGATCCGCGGCACCGGGGCCATCAGTAGTTGCCGAGCCCACCGCAGACGTTCATGGCCTGGGCGGTGATGGATCCGGCCGGGTCCGACGCGAGGTAGCCGACGAGCCCGGCGACCTCCTCGGGTGTGGAATAGCGGCCGAGCGGGATCTTGGCGTTGAACTTCTCCTGGATCTCCTGCTCGCTCACTCCGTAGTGGCCCGCGTAGCCCTGCCGCACGCGCTGGGCCATGGGCGTCTCGACGTATCCGGGGCAGACGGCGTTCACGGTGATGCCGGTCGCGGCGAGCTCCTTGCCGACGGCCTTGGTGAAGCCGATCACTCCGTGTTTGGAGGCGGAGTAGGGCGCGGCGAGCTCGACGCCCTGCTTGCCGCCGGTGGAGGCGATGTTGATGATCCGTCCCCAGGAGCCCTCGCGCATCAGGCCCGTGCTGAGCACTTCCCGGGTGACACGGAAGGTGCCGTTCAGGTTGGTCTCGATCACGTCGTCCCAGAGCGCGTCGGGCAGCTCCGCGGTCACCCCGCCGCCGCCGCGGCCCGCGTTGTTGACGAGGATGTCGATGCGGCCGTACTCGGCCACCGCGGCGGCCACGGCCTGCTGGATCTGCGTCACGGACGTCACGTCGCACACCGTGCCGGCCACCTCGTGGCCCTGCTCGCGCTGCGCCTTGACCATGGCGGCGACGTTCTCCGCGTCCCGCGCCACACCGAACACCGCGACGCCCTGCCGGGCCAGCAGCTCGGTCACGGCCAGGCCGATCCCGCTGGTCGCCCCGGTGACGAAGGCCACTCGTCGTCCCGCGTCTGTCATCGTGCTCTCCCCATCGCTCGTGTCGATCCGGTCCACGTCGGCTCGACGGTGGGCCCGTGACCTTGCGGGTTTCTCGCCCCCGGGTGGAGCCGCGGTGGAGGCCGGCTGTTCGAGCCGTACTCGACACGGGGCCTAGCGAGGGCCGTCAGCTTGGGTGCATTCGATGCCGTGGCCGGGCGGATACCTGGCCGGAGCGAGGAGGCCCCGTGCCCGAGCAGACGCAGACCCTGCCCGACGTCAGGAAGTCGGTGACCGTGGCGGCGACGCCCGACGAGTGCTTCAAGGTCTTCACCGAACGCCCGGCGGACTGGTGGCCGCCGAGCCACATCCTGGTGCGCAAGGAGCGGGCCGGCCTCGCCTTCGAGGCGGGCGTCGGCGGGCGCTACTACGAGTGGGACGTGGAAGGCACCGAGATCGCCTGGGGCCGCGTACTGGAGTGGGTGCCGGGCCGCCGCGTCGTCATGACCTGGCGGATCGACCCCAACTGGCAGTCCATCCCCACCGACGACGGCGCCAGCGAGATCGAGGTCGACTTCGAGGCCGTCGACGCGGGACACACCCGTGTCTCGCTCGCCCACGTCAAGCTGGACCGGCACGGTCCCGGCGCCGAGCGCATCTTCAAGGCGCTCGACGGGCCGAGCCCCGGCGAGACGCTGGAGCGCTTCGCCCGCGCCCTCACGAACGGCTCCGGATCGTGAGCGTCGACCTCGGCGTCCTCGCCGCTCCCGACGCCGCCCCGGTGGTCCCCGCCACCGGGCTCGTCGCCGCCGCCGACGGAATACGCCCGCTCGCGGCCCGCCACGCGGCGGACGCGGACACGGGCCGCAGCCTGTCCCGCGAGGTCACCGACGCGATACGGGAGGCCGGGTTCGCCCGGCATTTCGTGGCCGCGCGGTTCGGCGGCACGGAGGGCTCGTTCGCGGACCTGACCCGGGCCGTCATGTCCGTCGGCGAGGGCTGTGCCGCCTCGGCCTGGTGTGCCTCGCTCGCCGCGTACTCGGCCCGCTTCGCCTCGCACCTGCCCGAGCAGGGGCACCAGGAGCTGTGGGGCGCGGGGCCCGACACCGTCGTCGCGACCGGTCTGATGCCCGCCGGGCGGGCCAGGCCGGCCGACGGCGGCTGGCGGGTCACCGGTGAGTGGTCCTACGTCAGCGCCGTCGACTTCGCCGACTGGGTGATGGTCTGCGCGGCGGTCGCGGGCGGTGAGGGACCGCCGCAACTGCGCTTCTTCACCCTGCCACGGGGCACGTACACCGTGCGCGAGACCTGGGACAGCATCGGGATGCGGGCCACCGGCAGCCACACGGTCGTGGTCGACGACGTGTTCGTGCCGGCGCATCTGACCTTCGACCGTACCGACATGCTCACCGGCCGCAACGGCGCCTCGCGCGTGTCCGCGCACAACGTGCCCTTCCAGGCGGTGGGTGGACTGACCTTCATCGCCCCCGTCGTCGGCGCCGCCACCGGCGCGCTGGCCGCCTGTACGGGATCGATCCAGGGGCGCCGGCGCAACCAGACCGCCGAGCTGACCGTCGTACGTGCCTCCGGCCGCATCGACGCCGCGCGCCACCTCGTCATGGAGAACGCCCAGGTCCTCGACCAGCGCCTCTTCACCCCCGAGCCCATGGCGCGCAACGAACGGAACGCCACCTTCGCCGCCGAGATCCTGCGCGAGGCCGTGGCCCTCCTCGTGGGCGCGGCCGGGACCGGCGGCCTCGGTGAGGGGCACACGCTCCAGCGCTTCTGGCGGGACATCACATCGGCGACGAGCCATGTGGCGCTGCAGTACGACACCGCCGCCCGCAAGAACTACTCCGCGGTGCTGCTCGGCCCGGAGGGATGATCCGCACCGCTCGGCGAAGGGGGCGTCCGGCACCATGGACGCCCCCTTCGCCATGTGCGGCGTGGCGCCTCAACTTGCTCTAGTTCAGGGCGACTTGGCCTCGATCGGTCCTCCGTACGGTGAGCTCCGACCCGTAACGTCCCAAGCGGAGGATCTATCGTGACAGTCACCCAGGAGACAGCCAGCCAGGAGACGGCGCCCCAGGGCGCCGGCTGCCCGGTGGCGGGCGTGTTCCCCTTCAGCGGTTCCAGTTACCGTGGCCCCGCCCCGGCGTACGCCGCCCTGCGCGCCGAGCAGCCGGTGGTGAAGGTGCCCACCGCGGGAGGTGTGGACGCCTGGCTGATCACCCGTTACGAGGACGTGCGGCGACTCTCCGCCGACCCCCGGCTCAGCCGGGCGCAGGCCTGTGGCGAAGGCGCCCCCCGCGTGGGCGGCACGATGCACACCACGCCGGAGATGATCATCTCGCTCGACGCGCCGGAGCACTCCCGGCTGCGGAAACTGGTGGCCGGCGCGTTCACCATGCGGCGGGTCGAGCGGATGCGGGAGAACGTCCAGAAGGTCACCGACGAACTCCTCGACGACATGGCGGCCAAGGACGGGGTCGTGGACCTCGTGCAGCAGCTCGCGGTGCCGCTCCCGCTGACCGTCATCGGGGAGCTCCTGGGCGTACCGGCTCAGGACCTGCGGGAGTTCGAGCAGTGGGCGCGCGCCTTCGCCACGGTCGACGACCGGGCCGGCGGCGAGGAGTCGCTGCACGCGCTCGGCAAGCTCAGCGAGTACATCGTCGGGCTCATCGCCGACAAGCGCGCCAATCCCGCCGACGACATGCTGTCCGAGCTGATCGCGGCCCGCGACGACAACGACCGGCTCAGCGAGCCCGAGCTGGTCACCTTCGGGTTCACGCTGATCGGCGCCGGCTTCGACACCACCGCCAACCAGCTGGCCAACTCCGTCCTGGCCCTCCTCGTGGACCACCAGGACCAGTGGCGCCACCTCGTCGAGGACCGCTCCCGGATCCCGAGGGCCGTCGAGGAACTCCTGCGCCACGTCAACCTGTTCGCGACCGACACCTCCGGATTCCCGCGTATCGCGGCCGAGGACATCGAGGTCGGCGGCGTGACGATAGCCAAGGGTGACGCCGTGCTCCTCTCGCTCGCGTCGGCCAACCGGGACGCGGAGGTCTTCCCCGACCCCGACCGGCTCGACCTGACTCGGGAGCGCAACCCGCACATCTCCTTCGGCCACGGGATGCACTACTGCCTCGGCAAGCACCTGGGGCGGATGGAGATGGAGATCGCCATCGAGGGCCTGGTGCGCCGCTTCCCGGATCTGCGGCTCGCGGTCCCCGAGAGCGAACTGCCGTGGCACAAGGGGGAGATCAACCACACCCTGACCAGCCTGCCGGTCGTCCGGGGGCAGTGAGTCCGCCGGCCCCGCGCGGTCCCGTCCCCTCTCGGAAGGGGACGGGACCGCAGGCGTACCGAGGTCTGTGTGTGTGGGGGGGAGCAGAGTGAAGCCGCCGCACCCCGCGCGAGGCGGTGAGTGCGGCGGCGGGATCCCGGGTGTGTTCCCCACGCGCGGGCGCGGATCTGGTCTCAGGTGCGGACGGCGACCCTCTCCGTGGGGGACGTACGGGGGAGCTTCTTCAGGTCGAATCCGGGCGCGCGTACCTCGTCCGGGGTCAGGGTGGTGTCCGAGGCGAGGAGCCGACGTGAGATGCCGTGGTCCGCGGGCCGGTTCACCGACTCCACGCCGATCAGCCGGCCGGCGCGGAAGGAGAAGACGGAGAACCGTCCGCCCTCCACGTCGCCGCTCGTGACCACCTCGTCGTGGCCCGCCGTGAGTCCCGCCAGCTGCATCCGCAGCCCGTACTGCTCGGACCAGAACCAGGGCACGGAGGTGTAGGCGAACGGCTCGTCGCAGATCCCGGCGGCCACGCACTTCGCCTGGTCGGACGCGTTCTGCACCGACTCGATGCGCAGGTGGCGCCCGGCGCGCGGGCTGGGGAAGCGGGCGCAGTCGCCGAGTGCGTAGATGTCGGGGTCGCTGGTGCGCAGCCGCTCGTCCACCACGATCCCGTCGCCGACCATCAGGTCGGCGGTCAGGGCCAGGTCGGTGTGGGGCAGCACCCCGACCCCGATCACGGCCAGATCGGCGGCGATGCGTTCACCGCCGTCCAGCTCCATGATCTGGACCTGTCCTTCGGTGTCGCCGTGCAGGGCCGTGACCTCGCGGCCGAGCAGCACCCGCACCCCGTGGGCGCGGTGCTCGGCGACGACCCTCGACGACAGCACCGGGGTGAGGGCCCTGGCCAGGGCCCGCCGCTGGACGTCCACCACCGTCACCTCGTGGCCGAGACCGCGCGCGGTGGCGGCGACCTCCAGGCCGATGAACCCGGCGCCGACCACCACCAGCCGGCGTGGCGGATCGCTCAGCCGCGCGCGCAGCTCGTCGGCGTCGGCCCGCGAGCGCAGGGTGAGCACGCCGCCCAACGACGCGCCTGGTACGGGGAGTTGGCGGGGCCGGGAGCCGGTGGCGAGGACCAGACGGTCGTACGGCACCCGCAGTCCCGACCTCAGCGTCACGGTGCGGCGCTCCGGGTCGACGGAGGTCGCGCGGTCCCCGACCCTGATCTCGATGTCCCGCTCGGCGAAGAACGAGGCGGGACGCAGGGCCATGTCCTCGGCGGGCGCCGCGCCGGCGAGGTACCCCTTCGACAGCGGTGGCCGGTAGCCGGCCCACGGGGGTTCGTCGCCGATCAGAGTGATGCGGCCGGTGAAGCCCCGGCCGCGCAGGGCGGCCGCCGTCTCCACCCCGGCCTGACCGGCGCCGACCACGACCACGGCGGGCGCGGCCATCAGCTCTGCGCCTCGGGCAGGTGCACCAGCAGCCCGTCGAGGGCCTCGGTGACCGGCAGCTGGCAGCTCAGCCTGCTGTGCTCGGTACGTTCGCACGCCGTGCCGTAGAGGACGTCGTCCTCGACGGGGTCCATCTCGGGCAGTACGACGGTGCTCGCCTCGTCCACGTAGACATGGCAGGTGCCGCACTGGGCGGAACCGCCGCACTGGGCCTCGATGCCGTCGACGTTGTTGAGTTTCGCGCCGCGCATGACCGTGTTGGGCGCTTCTACGTCGACGACGGTGACGGTTCCGTTCGGATGCTGGTAGGTGATCTTGGCCATCGTGGGCTCTCCTCGGGGAATGTCGGCCGGCCGTGCGGAGACACGCCTTGGGACTGTGGCGAGAGGTCCTGCAGCGGCGGTGGAGTGCCTCTCGACGCCCCGGGTCGAGCGGGGCTCCGTGCGCCCTCGACGCGCGGTCCGCCGCACCGGCGCAGCGTGCCCGTATGACCATGACTACGCGCACGCACCGCACACCGGGACCTTCGCCGAGGGCCGCTCCCCGACTCGGACTTGTGCTGTTCGCCTGCTGCCTCGGGCAGTTCATGAACGTGCTCGACGCGTCGGTGGTGAATGTGGCGCTGCCCGTCATCTCCGACGACCTCGGCTTCGACCCGCACAACCTCCAGCTCGTCAACAACGCCTACACCGTGGTGGTCTGCGGCTTCCTGTTGCTCGGCGGGCGCCTCGCGGACCTGTTCGGGCAACGCCGGATCTTTCTGGGCGGGGTGGGCCTGTTCACCCTCGCCAGCCTGGTCGGCGGGGCGGCCGACAGTCCGACGACCCTGATCCTGGCCCGCGCCCTCCAAGGGCTCGGTGCCGCGGTCATGGCACCCGCCACGCTCACCGTGCTCGGCACGACCTTCACCGAACCGGCCGCGCGGGCCAAGGCGTTCGGCTGGTGGAGCGCCGTCTCGGGGACGGCGGGCGCGGTCGGCGTGCTGGCCGGAGGAGTGATCACCCAGTGGTTCTCCTGGCGCTGGATCCTGCTGATCAACGTCCCCATAGGACTGGCCCTGTGCGCACTGGTCCGCTGGGCGGTCCCCGAGACCCGGCGCCCCGGAATCCGCCGTCGGCTCGACCTGCCGGGCGCCGTCACCGTCACCCTCGGTCTCATGGCCGTCGTGTACGGGACGTCCGAGTCCCCCGGGCACGGCTGGGGTTCGGGACACGTCCTCGGCCCGATGTTCGCCGGGACCGTGCTCCTCGGAACGTTCCTGGTGATCCAGGCGAAGTTCGCCCCCGAGCCGCTGGTGCCCCTCGGTGTCTTCCGCAACCGCTCGGTGGCCGCCGCCAACCTGGTCGCCTTCTTCGGGATCGCGGCCCTCTTCAGTACCTTCTACTTCTTCACGCTGATGCTCCAACAGGTGCTCGACTACAGCCCGTTGCGCACCGGCCTGAGCTATCTGCCCCTGTCCGTCGGGATCGCGCTCGGTGGCTGGGGCATCGCGCGCCTCGTGCCCCGCACCGGGCCGCGGCCGGTCCTCCTCGCGGGGCTCGCCCTGTCCGCCGTCGGACTGCTCTGGCTGTCGCGGCTGGCCGTCGGCGCCGGCTACGTGAGCGACGTACTGGCCCCGGAGATCCTGCTCGGCCTCGGTATGGGCGCGGTCCTCAACGCGACCACCAACGCCGCCACCGCCGGACTGCCTCCGGAACAGGCGGGCCTCGCCTCGGGGCTGCTCAACACCACCCGCCAACTCGGCAGCGCGGCAGGCCTGGTGACCCTGGCGGCGCTCTCCGCCGCCCGCATCGACAGCGAGGCCGCCGCCGGCACCCCGCACGCCGTCGCCCTCGCCTCCGGCTACGGCCTCGCGCTCACCGGCGCCGGGCTCTGCGCCCTCGCCGGCCTGGCGGCCGCCCTGTGGGTCCCGGTCAGGGAGCGCCCGCGCGCCTGAGCACGGCACGCGGCCCGCACCCGAACATGCCGGACGGCCGGTCAGCCGCGAAGCGGTGACCGGCCGTCCGGCATGCGTCAGGCGGCGACCTCCACGCTGGAGTGGTCGCCGACCACCAGCCGGTAGTGGTCGTCGAGCACGGCCGAGCTCACGGTGGCGTCGCGGCCGATCAGGGAACCCTTGACGCCGCTCACCCGGTCGACGGCGGCGCCGTCCAGCATGATCGAGTACTCCACCCCCGCCGCGCTGAGCCGGCAGTCACGGCCGATGGAGGTGTGCGGGCCGACATAGCTGTCCGCCACCACGGAACCGGCGCCGATGATCGCCGGCCCGACGACGCGTGAACGCACCACACGCGCGCCGGGCTCGACCACGACCGCCCCGATCAGTTCGCTGCTCTCGTCGACCTCGCCCAGCACCGACCGGTCGAGGCGGTCCAGGAGATTGCGGTTGCAGTCCAGGACGTCCTCGACCCGGCCGGTGTCCTTCCAGAAACCCGGGTAGACCCGGGCCTGGACGTCGGCCCCCGAGGTGATCAGCCACTGCAGCGCGTCGGTGATCTCCAGTTCGCCCCGCGCGCTCGGCTCGATGGCGGCCACCGCCTCGTGGATGGCCGGGGTGAAGAAGTAGAGGCCGATCACCGCCAGATCGCTCCGGGGGAACTCGGGCTTCTCCACGAGCCGCAGTACACGGCCGTTCTCATCGACCTCCGCGACGCCGAACTCCCGCGGATCGGCGACCTTGCGCACCACGACCTGGGCCGCCGGGCGGCGGGTGCGGAAGTCCTCCGCCAGGTCGGCCGCGCCGTCGGCGAGCATGTTGTCGCCGAGGACCATCACGAAGTCGTCGTCCTCGCCGAGGAAGCCACGGGCGATGCGGACGCAGTGGGCCAGCCCCAGGGGTTCGTCCTGCGGGATGTAGGTGATCCGGACGCCCAGCGCCGAGCCGTCGCCGAGCGCCGAGACGATGTCCTCGCTTCGGTTGCCCACCACGATCCCGACCTGGGTGACGCCCATGTCCCGCAGCTGGTCCATCACATGGGCGAGCACCGGTTTGTTGGCGATCGGGATGAGTTGCTTCGGCATGGAGTGACTGAACGGGCGCAGCCGGCTGCCCAGGCCTCCGGCCAACACGAGTGCTTTCATCAGAGCCCTCCTCAGAGCCTCGCGGGGCCGTCGCGGGAGCGACGACCACCGTGCCGTGCGTCCCGGTGGCTCGGCGTTGCCGCGAGGGCGGAGCCGCACCGCGCACGCAGCTTGTGGGGGCGTGGTCGCGGATCGCTCAATCCCTGATGGGCCGAGGCCCCCCACCAGGTGGCGCCGCCGGAACGGCGCCCGCGAAGGCCTGCTCCACGCTGCGCCGAGCCGGAGTCGAGGGCAGTGCGGAACGCTTCCGTCCTGATATCTGTCTCTGCATTCCTAGGGGAAGAGGCCTCATGGATTCCGCTTCCGACGAATCTGTCGGCCCAGTGGCCGACCGCCGAAGGTGGTTGGCTCTGGCCGTGGTGATGACCGCGTCCTTCCTGGACCTGGTGGACGTAACGATCGTCAACGTCGCCGTGCCACGCATCGAGGAGGACCTGGGTGCCTCGTTCAGTTCGATCCAGTGGATCACCGCCGGGTATGCCCTGGCCTTCGCCATCGGCCTGATCACGGGCGGCAGGCTCGGTGACATCTACGGCCGCAAGCGGCTGTTCCTCATCGGGATGGCCGGCTTCACGGTCGTCTCCGCCGTCTGCGGTCTCGCGCCCGGGCCGGAGACCCTGGTCGTCGCACGCTTCCTGCAAGGGGCGATGGCCGCCCTGATGGTGCCGCAGGTGCTGTCGATCATTCACGTCACCTTCCCCGCGGAGGAGCGCGGCAAGGTCTTCGGCATGTTCGGCGCGATGATCGGCCTCGGCGCCGTCGCCGGTCCCATGATCGGCGCGCTGCTCACCGAGTGGAACCTCTTCGGCCTGGAATGGCGTCCGATCTTCCTGGTCAACCTGCCGGTCGGCATCGCCGGCCTCGTGCTCGGACGGCGCTACATCAGCGAGTCCCGGGCACCGCAGGCGCTCCGCCTCGACCTGGTCGGCGTGGCGCTGGCCAGCGTCGGACTGCTGCTGCTCCTCTACCCGCTGATGCAGGGCAGGGAGCTGGGCTGGCCGCTGTGGGGCTTCCTCTCGATGGGCGCCGCCGTGCTCGTGTTCGTCGTCTTCGTCTGGTACGAGCGTGACAAGAAGACGCGGGACGGCTCACCGCTGGTCGAGCTGTCGCTGTTCAAGGTGAAGAGCTTCGCGGCCGGCATCGGCGTCCAGCTCACGTACGGGGTGATCTCCGGGATCTTCTTCCTGATCTGGACCCTGTACATGCAGCTCGGCCTCGGCTGGTCCCCGCTGCACGCCGGTCTCACCGGTGTGCCCTTCTCGGTCGCCGCCTCGGTCTCCGCGGGTGTGTCCGTGCAGATGCTCGTGCCGCGGTTCGGGCGGAAGGTGTTGCAGGCCGGAGCTCTCGTCAAGCTCGTCGGCGTGCTGCTGTACATCTGGGCGGCCGATCAGCACGGCAGCGCCATCACCTCCTGGCAGATGCTGCCGCCGCTGGTGGTGATGGGGCTCGGCATGGGCCTGATCATCGCCCCCATCACGGACGCCGTGCTGTCGGAGGTGCCCACGGAACACGCGGGCTCGGCCTCCGGGCTCATCAACACCATCAACCAGCTCGGACTGGCACTGGGCCTCGGCCTCGTCGCCGTGGTGTTCTTCTCCGTCGTCGACTCCGGCCGGGAGGCCCGCCGGCCCGTCGGCGACGTCTTCTCCGACGCCTTCACCCACGCCCTGTGGTGGGTGGCCGGTGGCCTGGCGCTGGTCTTCGCGTTGATGTTCGCGCTGCCCAGGTCGGTGAACCGGGGAGAGACGGCGCCGGCCGCCGGAGTGGAGGAGCTCGCCGTCTGAACGGCCGGACCCGCGGCCGCCCACCGACCTGGTGGGCGGCCTCCGGCGTGTGCGCCGGGAGGCGCAGGGGTCCGGCCGGGCGACTCCACAGATATTCGAGCAGCTATCCACAGTGCTGGGGGACGTTGTGGCTCCGGCTTTCCGCCCACCATGTCGGACGCCGGCCAACCCAACGACGCTCGGCAGTGAAGGAGGCGCTCCATGTCAGCGTCACATGTCCCGTCCACCGGGGCCGGAGAACAGTCCCGGCTCCCCTCGCTCACCGGTCTCCGTTTCGTCGCCGCGCTCCTGGTGGTGCTGTCGCACGCGGGCGGATTCCTGCTCGTACGCATGGGGGGCTCCGGGGAGAGCTATTCGCAGTACCTGTTCGGCGCCGGCAACAAGGGAGTCTCCTTCTTCTTCATCCTCAGTGGCTTCGTGCTCACCTGGGTGGCCCGGCCCGGAGACACCCGCATGCGGTTCTGGCGCCGCCGGCTGGTGAAGATCTTCCCCAATCACCTGGTCGCGCTGACGGCCACGGTGCTTCTGATGCTGTACGCGGGCATAGCCGTCACGGTCGCCAACACCGTACCCACCATGTTCCTGGTGCAGAGCTGGATACCGGACTTCGACGTCATCCAGGGCCCGGGCACCAACACCCCCAGCTGGTCGCTCGCCTGTGAGGTGCTCTTCTATCTGGCGTTCCCCTGGTTGCTGCTGCTCATCCGGCGCATCGAGCCGGCCCGCCTGTGGCGCTGGGTGGGCGCCGTCACACTGGCGATCATCGCGGTGCCGTTCCTCGCCGAACTGCTTCCCAACGCCCCGCGCATGCAGTTCGATCCCATCCCCTGGTGGAAGTACTGGTTCGTCTACTACTTCCCCCTCACCCGGCTCCTCGAGTTCGTGCTGGGCATGCTGATCGCCCGCGTCGTGCTGACCCGACGCTGGATCAACCTCGGCCTCCGCTGGTCGCTGCTCCTCACCGTCGCCGCGTTCGCGCTCGCGTCCCAACTGCCGGGCGAGTACGGCCGGGTGGCGCCGACCGCGCTGCCGCTGGCGCTGCTGATCGCCTCCGCCGCCACCGCGGACCAGCGGGGCCGGCGCACTCCGTTCGGCGGCCGGGTCATGGTCTGGCTGGGCGAAGTGTCGTACGCCTTCTACATCGTTCATTTCCTGGTGGTCACCTACGGGCCGATCGGAACCGCGTATCCCGAGTTCTGGATGGAGAAGTGGAGTGGTCCACAAGCGCTGCTGGATGTCGGTCTCACGATCGCGATCAGTCTGGTTCTCGCCTGGGCGCTGCACGGCCTCGTCGAGCGGCCGCTCATGCGCCGGTGGAGCCGCCCCGCCGCTTCGGCGGCCGTGCCGGTGACGCCGGACGCGCCGGGACAGGAGGCCGCGCCGCAGGGGGCGAGCGTCAACTGACCGAGCGGGCCAGGACCCGGTCGCGCGTCCCTCGGGACGCGTGGCCGGGTCCTCCGCATGTCGCGCGGGGTGTGCGGACAGCGGAACGGCCCCGCCCGCGCCTCCCGTAGGGGGCGCGGGCGGGGCCGTTCCCGGCCGGGGTTCAGGCCCGGGTGGCGTCCTCCGTGACGGGCACCGTGGCCGTCAGGGTGTCGTTCACGTCGTAGACCTTGGTCTCGCCGGAACCGGTGAAGGTGTCGCCGCTGACGACGATGTTCTGCTTGACGTCCAGACGCCCGAGGTAGGTCCCGTTCGCGTCGAACATCGGCTCCGCGAGGCGGTACGAGTAGTGGTTGGTGCTGGTCTTGATCCAGGGGCCCGAACCACCTGACGAGGCGGCGAACGCGATCCCGCCCGGGGTGAAGTGAATGTTGGTCACGACGTCCGGGCTGCCCGGTATGTGGACGTGCACCGCCCAGGTGCCGGCCACGCTGGCCACGGCCTGCGTGGTGGCGGATCTCGAGGTCTCGCCCTGGGCCTGTGCGGTCGTCGCGCCGACGAGGGGGAGTACCAGCAGGGCCGCGGCGGTTGCGGCAGCCAGCGCCCGGGACCTGCTGCCCTTGATACCTGTGCGACTCATTGAATTCCTCCGTTGGGTGCCGTGCGGATTCTCTGTGGGAGCACCCTGCGACAGCGGGCTAGACGCACTCTTGAGCCCCGCTGCACACACCGCGTACTCCAGCGCCGGTCGAGGCGGCCCTCGCACCCTGAGTCCCTCGACTCGGGCACGCGCGGAGCGGAAGGGGCCGGCGGATGGCAGACATACCGGTGTCCGAAACGGTGGCCGGTGCCTGGACGGCACAGGTCGCACGACCTTCCGGGACGGCGTCGAGCACGTTCCACTTCACCCCGGGCGGCCGGGCCTTCCTCGTCTGTGGCGGTGTCGGCGCGGGAACCTGGACCGCCACCGGGCCCGACCGGTTCTCGTACCGGATCTCCGAGCTGCTGCTCGACGGGAGCGGCGCCCGGATCGGCTGGGTGGACATCGACCAGCAGGCCGTCCGCTCGGGAGACACCTTCACCAGCACGGGCGTGACCGTCGTCTACGACCTCGACGACGTCAGGACGCACAGCGCCACGGTCGACGTCTCGGCCGTACGGGCGGACGCCCCGGGGATGCACCGTCTCTCGAGGAAGCGTCCAGCGGATCCGGCCAGCATGAGCGAGGCCCACGCGACCACCGGTGCGCCGGCGCGGCCCACCGACAGAGCAGGAAAGGACAGGTGACCGGACCCGTGCGTGTCGAAGAGACAGCAGTCCCCGGGGCGTACGTCATCACCCCGGAACAGATCAGGGACGAGCGAGGCAACTTCTACGAGTCCCTGCGCGCGGACGAGCTGGAACGGGTGCTGGGGTACCCGTTCGTGCCGCGCCAGATCAACTACTCGGTCTCCCGCCGCGGCACGCTGCGCGGCATCCACAGCGTGAGCACGCCGCCCGGGCAGGCGAAGTACGTCACCTGCGTGCGCGGCGCCCTGCGCGACATCGTGGTGGACCTGCGGGTGGGCTCGCCGGCGTTCGGCCGGCACGCGGTGGTCGAACTGGACGCCGAGTCGGGGCGGTGCGTCTACGTCCCCGAGGGCGTCGGCCACGGATTCCTGGCGCTCGCCGACGACACCTGCATCAGCTACGTCGTGTCCAGCGCCTACGTGCCCGGCACCCAGGTGCACATCCAGCCGCTCGACCCGGAACTGGCTCTGCCATGGGGGTTCTCGGAACCACCGGTGATGTCCGCGAAGGACGCGGGCGCGCCCACCCTGGCCGAGGTCCGCGCCGCCGGAATCCTCACGCCGTGGCACCGCGACGGACGCGTCCCGGCCGGGGTGGGCGCATGAGGATCCTGGTCACCGGCGCCGCCGGCTTCATCGGCTCCCACTACGTCCGCACCATGCTGGCGGGTGGGTACCCGCAGTACGAGGACGCCCGGATCACCGTCGTGGACAAGCTCACCTACGCCGGAAACCGCGACAACCTTCCCGGTACCCACCCCCGCCTCGACTTCGTCCGGGGGGACATCTGCGACCTGCCGCTCCTCCTCGACCTGCTGCCGGGTCACGACGCCGTGGTCCACTTCGCCGCCGAATCGCATGTCGACCGTTCCATCGACTCGGGGGCCGACTTCGTGCGGACCAATGTGGCAGGGACCGAGAACCTTCTCGCGGCCTGCCTGCGCACCGGCGTCGGCCGGGTGGTCCACGTCTCCACGGACGAGGTGTACGGCTCCATCGAGGAGGGCTCCTGGACGGAGGAATGGCCGCTGGAGCCCAACACCCCTTACGCCGCGTCCAAAGCGGGATCCGACCTCATCGCCCGCTCCTTCTGGCGCACGCACGGCCTCGATGTGTCGATCACCCGGTGCTCCAACAACTACGGCCCCCACCAGCACCCCGAGAAGCTCATTCCGCTCGCCGTCACCAACCTCCTGGAGGGCCGCCCCGTCCCGCTGTACGGCGACGGCGCCCATGTCCGCGAGTGGCTGCACGTCGACGATCACTGCCGGGCGATCCAGCTGGTCCTCACCCGGGGCCGGGCCGGCGAGGTCTACAACGTGGGCGGCGGCAACGAGCGGACCAACACCGAGGTCGCCGGACGCCTCCTCGAGCTGCTCGGCGCCGACCGCTCCGCGCTGCGCCGGGTCGCCGACCGGAAGGGGCACGACCGGCGCTACTCGCTGGACGACACCAAGATCAGGGAGCAGTTGGGCTACCTGCCGATGACCCCCTTCGAACAGGGGCTCTCCGACACCGTCGACTGGTACCGGGACAACCCGCACTGGTGGAAGGCGGCGAAGTCCGCGGAGGCCGCACGATGAAAGCGGTGGTCCTCGGCGGAACCGGCTTCCTGGGCCGCCACATCCACGCCGCGTTCCAGGACGCCGGGGCGCGGGTGGTGCCGGTGTCGCGGTCCGACGCCACCCACACCGACCTCACCAAGGACTCCGGGCTGCGCAGCCTCGCCGAACTGCTGGGGCGTATCCGGCCCCACGCGGTCGTCAACGCCGCGGGACGGGCCTGGCAGGCCGACGAACGGCAGATGGCGGAGGGAAACGCCGAGCTGGTCGACCGGCTCATCGGCGTGCTCGCCGCACAGCACCACAGGCCGCGACTGATCCATCTGGGCAGCGTCCACGAGTACGGGCCCGGTCACGCCGGGACGAGCACGGCGGAGGAGTATCCGGCCGCCCCGACCACACCGTACGGACGGACCAAGCTGCTCGGCACCCGCTCCGTTCTGCGCGCTGTCGCGACGGGCGAGGCCGACGGGGTCGTGCTGCGTCTCGCCAATGTGTCCGGGCCCGGCACCCCCCGGGGCAGCCTGCTCCGGCAGGTGGCCGACCACCTCGTGGAGGCGGCGCGGGCACAGGACCGGGGGGAGACCCCCGCGGCGCTGAGGTTCCGGACGCTGGCCGTCCGGCGTGACTTCGTGGACGCCCGGGACGTGGCCGACGCGGTACTGGCGGCGGCGGCCGCTCCGCTGTCCTCGGTGAACGGACAGATCGTCAACATCGGCCGGGACGAGGCGGTGCGGATGCGGCACCTGGTCGCTCGCATGGTCGCCCTGAGCGGTCTGCCCGTCGAGGTCGTGGAGGACGCGGACGGCTGCTCACTGCGTGAGGACGCGCAGTGGCAGCGGCTGGATGTCTCCAAGGCCCGGCGCCTGCTCGGCTGGCACCCACACCGTGATCTGGACCGATCGCTGCGAGACCTGCTCGACACGGCATGCGTACCAGTACGTGGAGAAGAGAGGGAAGAGGCACAGACATGAGCGATCACAAGGCATTGGTCCTGGACGCGGTGCGGGCATACCACCGGGCAGCCGGCTCGGCCGAGCCGTTCACGCCCGGTGTGACGGAGATCTGGCCGTCCGGCGCGGTGCTCGAGGAGGAGGACCGGCTGGGGCTGGTCGAGGCCGCGCTGGAGATGCGGATCGCGGCGGGCCCGAGCTCACGCAGGTTCGAGTCGTCGTTCGCCAAGAAGCTGAAACGCCGCAAGGCGCACCTGGTGAACTCCGGGTCCTCCGCGAATCTCCTGGCGGTCTCGGCGCTGACCTCGCACCTCCTGGAGGACCGCCGGCTCCGGCCCGGCGACGAGGTGATCACCGTGGCCGCGGGCTTCCCCACCACGGTGAACCCGATCCTGCAGAACGGCCTGGTCCCGGTCTTCGTCGACATCGAGCTCGGCACGTACAACACGACAGTGGAGCGGGTGGCCGAGGCCATAGGTCCCCGGACCCGCGCGATCATCATCGCCCACACCCTGGGGAATCCCTACGCCGTCGCGGAACTCGCCGAACTGGCCACCCAGCACGACCTGTTCCTGATCGAGGACAACTGCGACGCGGTCGGCGCCACCTATGACGGAAGGCCCACGGGCACCTTCGGTGACCTGTCCACCGTCAGCTTCTACCCCGCGCATCACCTCGCGATGGGGGAGGGCGGCTGCGTCCTCACCTCCAACCTGGTGCTGGCCCGGGTGGTGGAGTCGCTGCGTGACTGGGGCCGTGACTGCTGGTGCGAGCCCGGGGTGAGCGACACCTGCCTCAAGCGATTCAAGTACCAGCTGGGCACGCTGCCCGCCGGCTACGACCACAAGTACATCTACTCCCACGTCGGCTACAACCTCAAGGCCACCGACCTGCAGGCGGCGCTCGGGCTCACTCAGCTCGACAAGCTGGACCGCTTCGTGGAAGCGCGCCGGCGCAACTGGCGACGGCTGCGCGAAGGGCTGGACGGGCTTCCGCACCTGATCCTTCCCGAGGCCACGCCGCGCAGTGACCCGAGCTGGTTCGGCTTCGTGCTCACCGTCGATCCCGAGGCGCCCTTCGGCGCGGCCGAGCTCGTGGCCTTCCTGGAGGAACGGAAGATCGGCACCCGCCGGCTGTTCGCCGGCAACCTGACCCGGCACCCCGCCTACGCGAACCAACCGCACCGCGTGGTCGGGGAGTTGACCAACAGCGACATCGTCACCCTGGGTTCCTTCTGGGTCGGCGTCTACCCGGGGCTGACCGACGAGATGCTCGACTACGTGATCTCCTCGGTCAAGGAGTTCATCGCGGCACGGCCCTAGAGCCGGACGGCGGGACCGCTCCCGCCCGAAGTGCTGTCGGCGCCGCTCGGACCTGCATCCGGGCGGCGCCGGCGTTGTTGCCGGGAGCAGGGAGCCGAAAGCCCGACAGTCGATTTCGGCATTCGGCCCCGGGCATGGCCCCGGGCATGGCCCCGGGCATGGCCAAGACGCCGCCCGCCGCCGGTGTGCATGGCGACGGGCCGCGTCGGGTTTCTGGTCCTTACCGGCGGCGATATCGTGCCGTCAGCCCCTCCAGGACCGGGACGATGTCGTGCGGGCTCGGAGTGGAGAGCCAGTCGGCGTGCAGCGTGTCCGCGCCGGCCCGGAACTGCGGCTCCCGCAGGACCCGCTGGATCCTGGCGCGCATCTCCTGATGGGACTGCTCCTTGTGGTCGAGGGTCAGGCCCGCGCCGCGGTCGGTGAGATACCTGGCGTAGGCCGGCCCCTCCACCCCTTCGTCGCGCAGGACGAGTTGCGGCACCCGGTGGGCCACGGCCGCCGACAGCGTGCCGCCGCCGCCGTGGTGGATGATCGCCGAGCAGGTGGGCAACAGCTGGTTGAGCGGCAGGTAGTCGACCGTACGGACGTTGTCCGGTACGCGCTGACCGGCCAGCTGCGCTTCGTTCAGCGTGGCCACCACCTCGGCGTCGAGACCGCCGACCGTCTCCAGCATGTCGGAGATCATGGCCGCGTTGTTGTGGAACAGCCGTCCGGACATCCCCAGGGACAGCGCCACTCGCGGCCGCTCCGGCGCGCGGTGCAGCCACCCGGGCACGGCACCGACGCCCGTGTACGGCACCCTGCGCACCGCGACCGTGCGGGTCCCGGTGCGCAGCCGCATCGCCGCCGGCGTGGGGTCGACGCTCCACTGACCGAGGAGCAACTCCTCGTCGACGTCCAGGCCGTAGTGCTCGGCGACGGGCCGTACGACGTCGACCAGCGGGTCCTCCAGGCCCAGCGCGGGGGCCCCGCCGCGTTCGAGGAACCGGGTACGGGCCCAGCCGCAGTAGTCCGGCCCCCAGAGCGTGCGGGCCTGAGCGGCGCCGCAGAGCCGGGCCGCCACCGCCGCGGCCGGCCACTGGTCCCAGAGCACCAGGTCCGGCTGCCAGCTGCGGGCCACGTCGACCAGATGTTCCACACCCGGGGCGAGAGCCGAAGAACCCTCGGGGGTGTGGAAGATGCGTAGGGCCGCCAGGGCGTAGTCGCTGAACATCTGCCACGCGTCCTGGTCGCCGGGCCCGACGGCCAGGGCCGCGGCGAGCCGGCCACGCTCCTCGTCGTCGATCATGAAGCGGCCGACCGCCGAGAGCGCAGGCATGGTGTCCGCGTCGGACAACGGCACCGCGGTCAGACCCGCGGCGGTGACCGACTCCGTCAGCGCGGGGTGGGAGGCGACGCGCACCTCGTGCCCCGCACCCTGCAGGGCCCAGGCGAGCGGAACGACGGGATACAGATGCGCCGACATCGGCCACACGGTGAACAGGACGCGCATCGTGAGCTCCTCAGGGGATCAGGGCTGAGCTGTCTGGAGAGTCACGAGCCTTTCGCCGGTTCCTCGTGCGGATCTGGAGCGCTCCTGGACACGGGCCGTCGGCGCGCTGGAGCAGTGGCTTCCGCTCCAGCGCCCCTCGAGCGGCGTGCACTACCCATGAGGGAGACAGGGGGCCGCCGCGTCGGCGCTCAGGAACGATCATGAGGAGAGAGATGACCACCATTCCGAAGACGGCCCGGGAAGTCCGTATGGCCTCGCACGTGCAGGGGCGGCCGGTCCTCGGCAACTTCGACCTCGTCGAGGTGGAGGTGCCCGAGCCGGGCGAGGGAGAGGTCGTCGTCAGGACGGATCACCTGAGCCTCGCCGCGGCCTACGCGGACTTGATGAAGGCCGACTGCAAGCTGCCGCTCCCGCCGTGGAAGGTGGGCGAGCGTCTCGGCGGCGGCGCGGTCGGTACCGTGGTGCGTTCCAACAGCCCCGACCTGGCCGTCGGCGACGTCGTCCAGGGCATGAGCGGCTGGTGCGAGTACTCGGTCGGTCCGGCCCAGGGCTACTTCAAGCTGCCCGTCGGCGCCTTCCCGAGCCCGGTGTACTTCCTCAGCCAGGGGCCGACCGCGTACTACGGGATGGCCGAGATCGCCAAGGCGGGCAAGGACGACGTGGTGTTCGTCTCCGGTGCGGCGGGCGGGGTGGGCGCGCTGGCCGGCCAGATCGCCAAGTGCCGTGGTGCCGCGCGCGTGATCGGCAGCGCCGGAAGCAAGGCCAAGGTCGACTACCTGGTCGACGAGCTGGGCTTCGACGCCGCCTTCGACTACCACGACGGTCCCGTCGTCGACCGCCTGCGCGAGCTGGCACCCGACGGCATCAACGTCTTCTTCGACAACGTCGGCGGCGAGCAGTTCGAGGCGGCCATCGAGGTGGCGGCCCCGCACGCCAGGTTCGCGCTCTGCGGTGCGCTGTCCGGCCAGATCGGTGACACCGAGGCCGGCCGGCCGAGGCTGGACCTGATGACCGCGATCACCAAGCACCTGGAGCTGCGTCCGTTCGCCTGCTACCACACGCCGGAGCAGATCTGGGCCTGGGCGGAGCACTTCGGGACCTGGCTGGGCGAGGGGCGCTTCGTCTTCCCGCACACCGTGGTCGAGGGTGGCATCAAGGAGGCCCCCCAGACGCTGCTGTCCCTGCTGGACGGCGCGTACCGGGGCAACGTCTCCCTCACCGTCTCGGGCTGACCGCGCCCCCCCGCACGGCCGGCTACAGGTGCTTGCCGGCGTCGACGACGCCGACGGTGAGCGTCGGGGTGCCCTCCAGGATCTCGCCGATCCGGTCCACCTGGGCGGTCAGTTCGGAGCGCCGGGCGGCGGAGAGCGGGGCGAAGGGCTCCACCCGGATGTCGAGGCGGCGCCCGGACCGCCGTTGGTGCCACACGCCGGCGACCACTCCGTCGATCAGGACCACAGGTACGTTCCCGGCCTGGCCGCCGGAGAGTGCCCGGCCGGCGGCCGGGCCGGGGAACACCGCGTCGCGCGGGTGGCAGCCGATGACGTAGGGGTCGAAGTACGGCAGCAGCCTCAGGCCGCTGCGGGGGCTGGGTGTCGTGGGGGCGGCCGGTTCGGTCGTCCAGGCCGACGCGCCGTCCAGGTCGACCGGGATCAACTCGTCCGTGATCGTGCCGAAGAGATCCGCCGACCACTTTCTCGGGGCGCCCAGCCACTGCGCGAACTGCTGGGAGGTCGCCGGTCCGTACGCGTGCAGATAGCGGCGCAGGACCTCGGCCGAGGCGGCGGCGCCGTCCGTCGGGCGAAAGCCCGGCACCCACCGGCGTGGACTGGTGTACGTGACCTTGCGCCCCCGGTTCGGCCCGAAGCACAGGACACCCCGGTTCGCGGCGGTCTGCAGGGCGGCCCGCCACCGGGGCCAGGCACCGGAGAAGGCGGGCAGCGCCAGGTCGGCCGCCCAGGGGCCGGTGCGCCCGACGACCTCGTCGCCCAGTTCCTCGACGGTGAGCTCGCCGTCCTCGAGGGCGGACTCGATCGCTTCCAGCACCTCTTCCACCTGATGATCTGTCAGTAATGCGTGGGGCAGGGCGCTCGGGGGTTTCGGGATGCAGGACAGGGCGCCGACCCACATGGGGAGCTCCTCGGCCGCGAGCAGGTGCACGGTGCCGCGGGGCCCGTAGCTCTTCACGAGGCTGCGGTCCTTCCAGAGCGCCGACTGCACATCGGTGCGCGTCGTGCCCGGGACACGCAGCCCGAGCGACATCTCGGCACCGGACATGACCTGTGCATGGGCGCCGCACATGGCGCTCGCGGCCTCCGTGATCCCCCCGTCCGGCGCCGTCCCCGCCAGGAAGTGCCGGCTCACGCGGCGGGCGCACGCCTCGGCCCAGGTCATCCGTAGTTCGTCGGTGGTGCGGTCGGTCATGGAAATGCGCTCCGTCCGGTCGTGATGATCTGCCGGATTGTCCCGTGCCGTGCTCGACTCCCGCTGGAGAACGACGCGGTGCCGTTCCAGCCGTGCGCGATCCGCGGTCGAGGGGCGCGGCCGAAAGTGGTGCGCCCGCGCTCGTGACGCGCGCACCGACGAAGGGGATGCACCGTGCCGCACCGATCAAGCTCCGCTCCTGCCCGGATCTCGGCCGAACTCCACGTGGAGGTCCAGGCGTTCTACGCGTTCCAGCTCCCGCTCCTGGAGGACCGGAAGCTGGAGGAGTTCGTGCTCACGTTCACCGAGGACGGAAGTTATGCTCAGGTCAAGGACGGCTGGGAGCTGGCCGGCCGGGAGAATCTGCTGGCCGCGATGTCCCAGGCGATCCCCTATTACGGCAACAAGATCTTCCGGCACTGGTTCGACAAGTTCGTGATCGAGCAGGTGGCCGAGGACGAGATCAGCGTCGTCTTCCGCTCGCTGGTCAGCGTGACGGACGAGAGCGGCGCCGTGGTCCTGGAGCCCAGTTCGACGGTGGAGGACGTGCTGGTCCGCCGTGACGGCCGGCTGTTCACCCGCTCGCGTGTGGTCCGCCGGGACGTGGCGGCCCCGGACGGCGCACCGACCGACGCCGACTAGCCGAGTCGCCCACTGAGGCACACCGACCGGCCGCGACACGAGAAAGGGCTGGCATGTCCGCGCTCTCCAACCTGGTGCTCAACCGGACGCTCCTGCAACGGCAGTTGCTCCTGCGCCGCACCGACGGCACCGCCCTCGAAGCGATCAGGCACCTGGTCGCGATGCAGGGACAGGAGTGCAACGCGCCGTACGTGGGCCTGTGGGCCCGTGTGGCCGGCTTCGCGCACGAGGACCTGACGGCCCTGCTGCACGATCGCAGCGTGGTCCGGGGAGCGCTGCTGCGCACCACCCAACACCTCACGGCTGCCGAGGACTTCGGGCTGCTGCGGCCCCTGGTCCAGCCGGTGCTCGACCGCTCGCCGCGGCAGGGATTCGGCAAGGAGATCGCCGGACTCGATCTCGCCGCCCTCGCCGCGGCCGGCCGGGAGCTGCTGGCCGGACAGACCCTCACCCGGCCCCAGTTGGGCCGGTTGCTCGCGGAACGGTTTCCCGGCCGCAGTCCCCAGGCTCTCGGCGGGACGGCCCACTTCCTGCTGGCCCTGCTCCATCCGCCGCCCAGTGGCACCTGGGGCAAGTGGGGCAACCGCAAAGCCGTACCCTGCGTGCTGGCCGACGAGTGGACCGGTCAGGCCCTGTCGACGTCACCCCAGGTGGAGACCATGGTGCTCCGCTATCTCGCGGCCTTCGGGCCGGCCGGGGTCATGGACGTACAGGCGTGGTGCGGACTCACCCGGCTCGGGGAGGTGCTCGACCGGATGCGGCCACGGCTGAGGACCTACCGCGACGAGCGGGGCCGGGAACTCTTCGACCTCCCCGACGCGGTGCTCGCCGATCCCGGCCTGCCCGCCCCGGTGCGGTTCCTGCCGCCCTTCGACAACGCCGTCCTCGGACACAGCGACCGCAGCCGGGTGATCGACGACGACGACCGCAAGCAGGTCATGCCGGGGATGTCGCAGGTCAAGCCCACGTTCCTGGTCGACGGCTTCGTCGAGGGCACCTGGGCGCTCAACGGCTCGACGCTGCTGCTGAGCCCGTTCCGGCAGCTGTCCGACGAGGACACCCGGGACGTCGTCGAGGAGGCCGGGAAGCTGGCCGCGTTCGTCGGCGAGGACGGGAAGGCCGGCGACGTCGCCTTCGCCTGAGAGCTCGTGAGGAGGCGCTCGCCGCGGTCCGGGAACGTTCCAGTGCTGCTCGAGGAGACAGCGGGACGCTGGCCGTCTGACGAGAACGGAGGTTCGCCGTGGTGAGCGAGTTCCACACACAGCGGCCCACATGGTCGCTCGCACCGGGCGACGACCAGGCCGAGTACGCGACGATCGAGGTCCCCCGCGACTACGCCGACCCCGGGGGTGAACGCATCACGCTCGCCCTGAGCCGCCGCCGCGCCACCGACCCGGCGCGACGGCGCGGCATCCTGCTGGCCGTCAACGGCGGCCCCGGCGGTGACTGGGGACACGGCCGCGACCTGCCCGCGAAATTCGCCGGCACCCCGCTGAACGAGGTGTACGACCTCATCGGCTTCGACCCGCGCGGCACCGGGGAGTCCACCCGGCTGTACGCCGAAGTGGCGGTCCCCACCGCGCAGTTCGACTCCCGGCCACCGGACGGCGCCTTCGCCGAACTGGCCGAGGACATGCGGCTTCGGGAGGAGGCGTGCGCCCGGGGCGGCGGTGAACTGCGCCCGCACATCAGCACTCGTAACACCGCCCGGGACCTGGACGTGATCCGGGCGGTTCTCGGCGAGGACCGGATCAGCTTCGTCGGGTACGCGTACGGCGCCTACGTGGGAGCCGTCTACGGCAGCCTCTTCCCGGCCGCTCTCGACCGGCTCGTACTGGACTCCTGCGTCGGTCCCGACTGGACCTGGCGCGAACAGTTCCTGTGGCAGGGCGACGCCGTGCAGCGCAATGTCGACCTGTGGGCCCGTTGGGCCGGCGAGCGGCACGGCCACTTCGGGATCGGCGCGTCCGCCGAAGCGGTGCTCACCACCGTCGAGGAAGTGGTCGCGGCACTGGAGAAACTGCCCGAGGACGCGGTACGGCTGCGGACCCTGTTCGACGGCGCCGTCGGCAACCGCGCGAGCGACCGCGGCCAGTGGGACGGACTCGCGGTCGTGGTCGCCGGCCTGCACGAGAAGGCCGTGGCGGGCGACCTCGACGGCTGCCGCGAACTGCTCGCCGCGCAGGGCACCTGGCGGCCCGCGGACAGCGAGGGCGATCTGCGCGTCGGCGTCCTGGAGGCCATCACGCTGGAGCACGCCTGGCCGTCCGACCTGGAGGTCTACTACCGGGACATGAGGGAGTTCAGGAAGCGGTTCCCGTACGGCTACGGCGTGCTGCGCGCGCAGCCGTGGGTCGGCGCCTTCCGGGCGTTCGAGGCCCCGGAGAAGCCGGTGGCGCTCACCAGGGACGGCTACGGCGCCGGCCTGATCGTGCAGGCCGACGGCGACCCGATGGACCACTACGCGGGCGGCGTGGCCATGGCCGAGCGGCTCGGCCATCACCTGCTCACCGTGGAGGACTCGGGCGAGCACGAGGTGTACGTACTCGGCGGCAACCCGCATGTGGACGCCGTTGTCCACCGCTATCTCGTGGACGGCGAACTGCCGCCCGCCCGCTCCTCGGTCCCGGGACGCACCCCCCGCCCCGACATCGCGGCGGACACCGCCTGAGCCCGCACATCCGACAACCGCCCGGCGAGATCTCCGGCCGGGCGGTTGTCCGTGGGCAGGTGATCGCCCGGATGTCAGCGGGCGGCCACGTCCATGCCGCCGTCGAGGGTGAGGATCTGGCCGGTGACGAGCGACTCGGTGTCCCGGGTCAGCTCGGTCACCCACCGCGCGACTTCGCCGGCCTCCGCGATCCGGCCGAGCGGCACCGACTGCGCGACCCCGGCGAAGAGGCCCTCAGCCTGCTCGGGCGTCAGGCCGTTGGCGACATAGGCCTCGGTCCGTACGAAACCGGGGGCGACGGCGTTGACCCGGATGCCCTGCGCGGCGAGTTCGGCGGCCCAGCTGCGGGTGAAGCTGTGCAGCGCGGCCTTGCTGGCGGAGTACAGGGAACTCTCCGGGCCGGGGTTGTGGCCGCCGCGGCTGGAGATCAGCACGATGTTCCCGCCGGGCGTGCGAAGCAGCGGGAGCAGATGGCGGGTCAGCACGACCGGGCCCAGGACGTTGGTCTCCAGCACCTCGCGGGCGACGGCGGTGTCGACGGACGCGAGCGGGCTGAAACGGAAGATGCCGGCGTTGTGCACCAGGACGTCCAGGGTGCCTCCGTGCTCGCGCACCGCCGAGACGACCGTCTCCGCTCCCGTCTCCGTGGTCACGTCGGCGGCGACGGGGACGATCGCCGGATGTTCCGTGGCGACTTCTTCGAGCCGCTCCTTGCGGCGGCCCGTGATGACGACGGTGGCTGCGCCGAGCCGGGCGAAGGCCAGCGCGGAGGCGCGGCCGATGCCGGTGCCCCCTCCGGTGACGACGACGGTCCGATCGGCAAAAGGCTGGTCCGACATGGGAGTTCCCTCTCTCGGCGGGTGAAGGCGGGGTGGCTGGGGCAGGCCCGGGGGCCGGGCGGCCAGTACAGCGAAAGCGGCTGGGGCCCCGGTCGAGTGGACACGGAGCGTCCCGGGCCGCGCTGTAGGGAGCGGGCTGTACACGCGGTCAAGCGAGCATTGAGCCCCTCCGTCCAGGGTGTACGCGTCAGTTGCCCCGGCGAGACGCGCGATGCGCGGGAGGAACACATGAACCGATCGGGTACCGAAGGCGTCGGACCGGCGGCCAGGCTGCTGCTCGTCGCCGCGGCCGCCGCGCTGGCAGCCGTCCCCGCGACGGGCACGGCGAGCGCCCGGCCTCAGCACGACCGGGTGGCGCAGAGCCCCGTCGGCAAGTGGAGTCTCAAGGTGAGCTTCAACGGACAGACGTTCGACAGCACGGTGCAGTTCACCAGGAACGGCCGGGCCTTCCTCGTCAAGGGCGGAGCGGGGACCTGGTCCCGTACCGGGGGCAACCGCTTCACCTTCCGGATCGCCGAGCCGATCTGGGACTCCCAGGGCCACTACTTGGGCCGGGTCGACGTCTCTCAGCGTGCCGTCCAGACCGGTGACACGTTCACCAGCATCGGCGAGTCCAGGCAGTACGACGCGGACGACAGGCTCGACCGGGTGGTGCACGCCGAGGACAAGGGCGCCCGACTCTGACACCTACGTCATGCGCCTCGGCGGCCGTCCGTGAACCGTGGTTCGCGGACGGCCGCCGACGTGTGCGCGGCAGTTGCGGGGCCTTCGTCAGGACGGGTTGTGAATCTTGTCCGCCCAGTCGGCCGCGTCATGGGTGACGACCCGGGAACGGGTGAGGAGCTGCCCGGCGCGGCGGACGAGCACGTCCTCGACGACGGTGGTCGGCTCGAAGCTCACCTTGCCCCGCCGGTCGGTCATGCTCACGATCGCCTGGTACCTGACGTGCAGGGTGTCCTCGCCGGCCGTCGTGATGCGCATCCGGTCGAACCAGTAGCGGTACACCAGTCCGTCGTAGTACGGAATGTTCTCCTCCCGCGCGTTCCGCGCGGAGGTCTCCTCGGCGAGCGGCCGGTCCGGATCGCCCCGGCGGGCCTGCATCTCCGTCAGAAGCTGTGTGCGGCCCTCCAGCTTCCAGCCGTTGGGACGGTGCTCGATCGAGCCGTCCTCGGTCATGGTCTCGAGGAACTCCTCCAGCCTGCGCTCCTCGAGGAGCGGCATCTGCCGTGCGTAGAACTGCTGGACCTCCACGTAGAGCTCCGCACCGACACCTTCCCGGACCTCCGGCAGTATTTGCGACATCTCATCCTCTTCCGGTCATTACGCACCACCTCGCCCGGTGATGCCAGCGGCGCTGCCAGCGTGCCGAACGCGACTGGAAGTGCCCTGGAGAGGCACTACACCGCCGGGTCGCGGAGACGGGCGGCGTGTCCTTGCTCCGGAGCGGAGCGTTGTTCTGTTCGCCGGCGTCGAACGGCGACGCACGAGCGCGAAGGGAAAGGCGGACCCGTGGTGAGGCCGGTGGCCGGAGAAGTGGACGAACGGGACCTGCTGGTGGCGGCGTGGGGCGCCCAGCGACAGGCGCTGCGGCGCGCGGTCGACGGCCTGACCGACCAACAGGCGCGCGATACCCCCAGCGCCAGCGAACTGTCTCTGGCGTCCCTCCTCAAGCACGCCGCCCTCGGGGAACCCCCGTGGACCCCCGTGCTGCACGGCGAGGGGGCGGACTGGAGCGCCCGCGACGGCGCGGCGGAGTTCGAGGTCGGCCCCGAGGAAACCCTGGACGAGCTGCTGCGCGCCCACGCGGAAGTCGCCGCGCGCACCGACGACGTCGTACGGGCCCTGCCGGACCTGGACCGGACGGTCCCCATGCCCGTGACTCCCTGGGGGCCGACCGCGCCCCCGCGCCCGGTGCGGGCGATCCTGCTGGACCTGCTCGTGGAAGCGGCTCGGCACGCCGGCCACGCCGACATCATCCGTGAGTCCATCGACGGCGCGACGGCGCCCAAACTGGCCGGCCACTCGGGTGACCCGGGCAGCGATACACCCTAGGCGACGGCCTCGATCGTCACCTCGGTCCGCGCGCAGTCGGCCGCGGCGAAGGAGAGCAGCCGGGCGCCCTCCGCCTTCAGCTCCGTCCGTGCGGTGCGGCCGAGCGGGGACCAGGGTTCGACGACCAGACGGGCCGCGTCCCGCTCCCGCTCGATACGCCACAGCCCGTGGACGAAACCGTCGACCAGGAACGTGGACCGGATGATCCCGTTCCTGGTGAACACGAGGCGGCGCTGCTCCTCGGTGAGGATTCTGGACCGGTCGGCGTGGGAGAGCAGGATGTTGTCGAACTCCGGCAGGAACCGCACCGGCACCGGGGTGTCGCCCGGGGGGCGGGGCGCGCCCGGAAGGTCGTACAGCTGTTGCCCCTGCTCGTCCCGGAACACCCTGAGCCGGGGCCCGAGTTGCCTGACCACGGCGGCGAGGCGGGTCATCCCCGACCAGGTCTGCATGTCCTTCACCGTGGCAGGCCCGAACGCCGCCAGGTAGCGCTCCACCAGCGCGGCCGGGTCGGCGGCAGGATCGGCCGCCGCGCCCAGCCACGACTCGGCCGTCGTGTGCCGGGCCTGGCCGCTCTCGCCCCACAGCCCACGCGGCGGCACCTGGACGAGGGGCACCCGGTTGCGCACGGCGTTGGCGAGCGCGAAGGGGTCGTGCTCCGGCCATCGCCCGGCCAGGGCGGTCCCCAGGGCGCCCAGCGTCAGCGGCTCGTGCTCCACCAGCTTGCGGCCGAGCGCGGTCACCGCATCGAGGTCCGCGCCCGCCAGCTTCCGCCCGAAGGTGCTGATCAGCGAGCGCTCCAGCGACTCACGCAGCACGGGCCGCAGCCGCAGACAGTCCCGCGCGGACACGAGATGGATCGTGCCGCGCATGAGGACGATCCTGACCACCTGCCTGGTCCGCACCGCGTCCGCGAGCTCCGCGATCGTGACCCTCGCGAGGCGGGTCCACAGCCCGATGTACGGCGGATTGGGCGCCTGCGCCTGGAGTCCGACCAGATGCTCCACCGCCTCGACCGCCGTCAACGGCGCGCGTTTCATGAGCAGTTGACGGGCAATCAGCGCGCGGTTGAGTGCCCTGCGGTCCAGAGTCTGCGGCTCCGGTGCGGCCATGCTCCTGCTCTCCCTGTTCATCGGCTCGCGCGGACTCGAAGTGTGCCCCTCAGCGCAAGGTACCGAAGAACGAACGCAGTTCGCCGACGAGCAGCTCGGGCTGCTCCAGCGCGGGGAAGTGACCGCCGTGCTCGTGGTCGGTCCAGCGGCGCAGATCGGTGAAGCGGTGCTCGCACCAGGCGCGTGGCATCCGGGCGTCCTTGGGGAAGACGGCACAGGCCGTCGGCACGTCGACGCGTCCGAGGGCCATCTTGTTGTGGCTCTCCCAGTAGATCCGGGCCGACGAGGCGCCGGTCCCGGCGAGCCAGGCGAGCGTCACCGCGTCGAGCAGTCGGTCGCGGGGGATGACCTTCTCCACGTCACCGGCGTGGTCGCTCCAGGCCCAGTACTTCTCGATCATCCAGGCCAGCTGTCCGACGGGCGAGTCCGCCAGACCGTACCCGAGTGTCTGCGGGCGGGTGGCCTGGAGAACGGAGTACGCGCCCTCGTTGGCCTGGAAGTCCTTGAGCGCGGCGAGGCCGGCGAGATCCCGCTCGTCGAGCTCCACCTGCTGCTGCGGCGGCCTGGCGAAGGGCATCGCCAGATGGATGCCGATCAGCCGCTCGGCCTCGGTCTCGCCCAGGATGGCGGTGAGGAAGGAGCCCCAGTCGGTGCCGTGGGCCGCGAACCGTTCGTAGCCGAGCCGGCGCATCAGCTCGGACCAGGCGGCGGCGGTGCGCTCCACGGTCCAGCCGGTGGTCCGCGGCTTGTCGCTGAACCCGAAGCCCGGCAGCGACGGGCAGACCACGTGGAAGGCGTCGGCGGGGTCCTCGGGGTCCGTGAGCGGGCCGATGATGTCCAGGAACTCGACGACGGAGCCCGGCCAGCCGTGGCTGAGCAGCAGCGGCCTGGCCTGCGGGTGCACGGACCGGACATGCAGGAAGTGGATGCCGAGCCCGTCGATCTCGGTGCGGAACTGCGGCAGTGCGTTCAGCCGGGCCTCGGTGGCGCGCCAGTCGTACGTGCTCTGCCAGTACGCGGCGAGATCCTGGAGGTAGCCCGCGGGCACCCCCTGCGACCAGTCGTCGACGGTCTCCTTCTCCGGCCAGCGGGTCCGGGACAGCCGCTCCCGCAGATCGGCGAGGTCCGTCTCGGCGAACTCGACGCGGAACGGTGTCACTTCGGTGCTCATACGTCCTCCTCCTGGGCTGCCGAGGCCGGGACCGCGGCGTCGGGCGTCACGCTGTGTACGGTGGCTCGAACGCCGGTCGGCCTCACCACTTCACGGGCAGTTCCCACAGCCCGTAGATCACGGCCCCCTCCTTCCGGGGTATCTCCAGGAAGGGCTTGGCGAGTTCGAGGGTGGGAATGCGCTGGAACAGCTTGCTCCACACGATCTCCAGCTCCAGGCGGGCGAGGTCCGCGCCGATGCAGTGGTGCACTCCGTGCCCGAAGCCGAGGTGCTTGCGGCTGCCGCGGGTGATGTCGAGCTTCTCCGGCTCGGGGAAGACCTCCGGGTCGCGGTTGGCGGCGAGACCGAGGCAGAGGATGCCGTCGCCCTTGCGGATGGTCTGGCCGCCGATCTCGATGTCCTCCAGGGCGACCCGCGGCACGGCGGTGTCACCGATCGTCGCGAACCGGACCAGCTCCTCGACGGCGGGCTTGACCAACGACGGGTCGGAGAGCAGGAGTTGCAGCTGGTCGGGGTTCTCCAGGAGGCAGGCGGTACCCAGCGAGATCTGGCTGGCGGTGGTCTCGTGGCCGCCGTTCATCAGCAGCCGCACCATGTTGAACAGATCGCGGTCGGTGTACGACTCGCCGGACGCCTCGTAATCGGCCATCGCCCGGCTCAGCAGGTCCTCGCCCGGCTCGCGCTTCTTCAGCTGGATGAGGTCGCTGACGTACGAGTTCACCTCGACGATCGCGGCCTGCCGCTCCTCGGTGGAGCTGTGGCCGCCGAGCAGCGCGGTGCCGTGCTTGATGAAGAACTCGTGCCGGTCCTGCGGGATCCCGAGGAGCTCGCAGATGACCGTCATCGGCACCGGCAGGGAGAACGCGTGGTGGAAGTCCACGACGGGCGTCATCGCGAGGAGCTTGTCGAGGTGGTCGTCGACGATCTCCTCGATCCGCGGCCGCAGCCTGCGCACCTGCCGGCTGGTGAACGTCAGGGCGGCCTTGCGGCGGGTGTCGCTGTGCTCCTTGCCGTCGTATCCGATGAACGACGTCTCGGTGCGGTACTCGGGCGGAGCGATGAAGTAGAAGGGGAAGTTGTCGTGCTTGCGGGACGCGCTGACCCGCGGGTCGGTGAGCAGCCGGCGGATCGTCTCGTAACCGGCGACCGTCCAGATCCGCAGGCCGGATCCCTTCAGCGTGACCTGGGAGACGTCCTTCTCGACGATCTCCCCGTACTCCTTCGGGGGTGTGAACGGGCACTGCCGGGCGTAGGGAAAGGTCTTTGTCTCCGCCTCTGCGGCGCCCTGGTCCGTGGCACTGGTGGTCACAGTGAATCCTTCCTCCTGGGGGAGTTACCTCATGAAGAACCGGACAGACAGCAGTTCCCGGAAGACGGTGCCAGCGCGCCCTCGGGCACAGGTGGAGTCGCCGCCGACCGCCGTCGAGGAGCGCTCGAGCAGGGCCCTGGCGCGGCTCCCTAGCCTCGCGGGATGGGCATAGCGACGACAGAGAGCCGGCTCCGCGGGACCGGACCGTTGAGCGGGCTGCGGGTGGTCGAACTGGCGGCGATAGGGCCGGTGCCCTTCGCCTGCATGGTTCTCGCCGATCTCGGCGCCGAGGTGATCCGGGTGGACCGGGCCGATGGCCGGCGCTCCTTCGAGGAGTGGCACCGCGAGCTCGACCGGGGCCGCCGCCACATCGCCCTGGACCTGAAGAATCCGGACGGCGTCGCCGAACTCCTGAGTCTGCTGGAGAGTTCCGACGTCCTGGTCGAGGGCTTCCGGCCGGGAGTGGCGGAGCGGCTCGGCATCGGGCCCGAGGTGTGCCTGGAGCGCAACCCGGCGCTGGTGTACGCCCGGATGACGGGCTGGGGCCAGGACGGGCCGCTCGCCGCGGCCCCCGGACACGACATCAACTACCTCGCCCTGACAGGTGCCCTGGACGCGATCGGCGAGTCCGGCGGCCCGCCCGTCGTCCCGGTCAATTTCCTGGGGGACTTCGGGGGCGGCTCCATGTTCCTGCTCGCCGGTGTCCTCGCGGCCCTGTACGAACGCGGGTCGACCGGCGCCGGCCGGGTCGTCGACGCGGCGATCGTGGACGGCGTCGGCGCGATGCTCGGCATGCTCGTCGGCATGCGGTCGGCCGGACAGTGGCGGCACGAGCGCGGCACGAACCTGCTCGACGGCGGGGCCCCGTTCTACACCTGTTACGCGTGCGCCGACGGCGGATACGTCGCGGTCGGGGCCCTGGAGGCGCGCTTCTACGCGGCGCTGCTCGACGGCCTCGAACTCGACGCGGCAGCGCTGCCCGACCGTGACGACCCGCGGAACTGGCCCGCTCTGCGACGGACGTTCGCGAACCGCTTCGTCGGCCGGAGCCGGGACCACTGGGCACGGCTGTTCGAGGAAACCGAGGCGTGCGTGACGCCGGTGCTGAGCGCCGCCGAGGCCGCCTCGCATCCGCACCACCAGGCACGCGGCAGCGGACCCGCCGCGGTGGCCCCGCGCTTCGGCCGCACTCCGGCGCAACTGCCCTGACCCCGGCGCCGGCCCACCCGGTCCATCACCGCTCGAGCCGTTCTCCGGGCCACCGTCTGACGGTGGGTTCAGCATCCGGAGGCCGGTACCACCGGCGCATACAGGACAAGGGAGGGGCGATGGCCGAGCAGAGCTTCCAGCTCTACGACACGACCCTGCGCGACGGCGCCCAGCAGGAAGGCATGGTGCTGACGGTCGAGGACAAGCTCGCCGTCGCACGTGAGCTCGACGGACTGGGAGTCGGCTTCATCGAGGGCGGCTGGCCCGGGGCCGTACCGAGGGACACCGAGTTCTTCCGCCGGGCCCGCACCGAACTCGACCTGAAGCACGCCGTCCTCGCCGCGTTCGGAGCCACCCGCAGGCCCGGCGTCCCGGCCCCCGTAGACCCGCAGGTGAGGGCCCTGCTCGCGGCCGAGACCCCCGTGGTGACCCTCGTCGCCAAGAGCCACACGGGCCATGTGCGCGACGCGCTGCGCACCACCCTCGCGGAGAACCTCTCCATGATCGGCGGCACGGTGCGCCACCTGGTGCACGCGGGGCGGCGGGTCTTCGTCGACGCGGAACACTACTTCGACGGCTATCAGCTCAACCGCGAGTACGCCCTCGCCGTCGTCCGCACCGCGGCCGAGGCCGGCGCGGAGACCGTCGTCCTGTGCGACACCAACGGCGGCTCCCTGCCCGACGAGGTCGCGGCCGTCGTCGCCGAGACCCGCGCCCTGACCGGCGTACAGCTCGGCATCCACTGTCACAACGACACCGGCTGCGCCGTCGCCAACACCATGGCGGCTGTCGACGCCGGCGCCGTCCAGGCCCAGGGCACCGCCCACGGCTACGGCGAACGGTGCGGCAACGCGGACCTGTTCACCGTCATCGCGAACCTCGTGCTCAAGCGCGGCCGCGAGGTCGTGCCGCTGGAACGGCTCGCGCGCCTGGCCGACACCGGCCGGGCGGTCGCCGAGCTGACCCAGCTCCCCGGCAGTACCGCCGCGCCCTACATCGGCGAGTCGGCGTTCACGCACAAGGCCGGACTGCACGCCTCGGCCCTGCGCGTGGACCCCGACCTCTACCAGCACACCCGCCCGGCGCTGGTGGGCAACACGATGCGTACGCTCGTCTCCGACATGGGCGGCCGCTCCTCGATCGAGCTGAAGGCCCGCGAGCTGGGCTACGACGTCGAAGCGGGCTCCGACGAAGTGGCCCGCGCCGCCACCCGCGTGAAGGAGCTGGAGAGCGCCGGGTACAGCTTCGAGTCCGCAGACGCCTCCTTCGAGCTGCTGCTGCGCGAAGAGCTGGCGGGGGCCCCGCGGTCCCACCCGTTCGACGTCGAGTCCTGGTCCGTCAGTGTCTTCAGCGTCCCGGGCGTACCCGACGGCGAGGTCCGCACCGATGCCACCGTGCGCCTGTCCGTCCAGGGCCGGTCCATCACCGCGACCGGACACGGCAACGGCCCGGTCAACGCCCTGGACACCGCGCTGCATGCCGCCCTCGACCCCTGCTTCCCGGCCCTGGCCAGGCTCCGGCTCGTCGACTACCGGGTCCGCGTGCTCAGCGGAGAGACCGGCAGCAGTGCCAGCGCCCGCGTCCTCATCTCGTACCAGGACGGCGCCCGCCGCTGGGGCACCGTCGGTGTCGACGCCAACACCACCGCGGCCAGCTGGCACGCGCTGCTCGACGCCGTGCATTACGTCCTGCTCGACGAGCCGCCCGGCCGTGAGCGGCCCACCGCACTCGGCGTCACCGAGCCGCTCGAAACGTTCCGCCTCTGACCCGCCGGACAGGCCCCGGCGAAGCCACCGGCCGAGCCCCGACCCGACTTGGAGAGACAGTGCGTCTGGAAGACGTCTACATACGGGGGACCGCCACACGGCTTCCCGCTCGCCTCCCGATCGCCGACGCGGTCGCCTCCGGGGCCTGCCCGCCGGGGACGGCCGCGGCCACCGGCATGGAGTCGGTGGCGTTCTCGCCCGACGAGTCAGCCGCCGAAATGGCCGCGGCCGCCGCGCGGACCGCTCTGAGCCGGGCCGGCAGCGACGGCGGCGACGTGGACCTGCTGCTGCACGCCGACACCTATCACCAGGGCCAGGACCTCTGGCCGGTCGCCTCGTACATCCAGCGCGAGGCGCTCGGCAACACCTGCCAGGCCATCGAGATACGGCAGATGTCCAACGGAGGGCTCGCCGCGCTCGACCTGGCGGCCGCCTACCTCACCGCGGGCCATGGACACCGTGACGCCCTCCTCACCACCGCCGACCGCTTCTGCGCTCCGGGCATCGACCGCTGGAAGACCGACCCCGGCACGCCCTACGCCGACGGAGCCACCTCGCTGGTGCTCTCCCGGCGCGGCGGCTACGCCCGTCTCGTCTCGCTCGCCCTGCACGCGGACCCCGACCTCGAGCCGCTGCACCGCGGCGACGACCCCTTCACCAAGGCGCCGTTCGGCCACCGCATCCCCGTCGACTTCGAGGCGGCCAAGCGCGCCTTCGTGGGCCGCGCCGGAATGTCGTACGCCATCTCCCGGGCACACAACGGCCAGCAGACGGTGATCAAACAGGCCCTGGCCGACGCCGGATCCGAACTCGCGGAGGCCGACTGGGTGGTACTGCCGCACTTCGGCCGACGGCGCCTGACGTCGATCTACTACAAGCCGTTCGGCATCGACCCCGCGCGCACCACCTGGGACTACAGCCGCACCGTCGGGCATCTCGGCGCGGGTGACCAGTTCGCCGGCCTGGACCATCTGACCGTCTCCGGGCGCGCGGCGCCGGGCGACCGGATCGTCCTGGTCAGCGTCGGCGCCGGATACAGCTGGGGCTGCGCCGTGATCGACATGCTCGAACGCCCCTATTCGGCTTAGGAGTTGTCCCGAGTGGCGCCCAACTGCGCCTACCTCCGCCGGACATCGGCCAACGTTCCACCGGTTCTCCAGTTTTGCTTGAGCACACCATGCCAACCTTGTGATCCGCCCTGCAGCGGACAGTCCGAAGGGAATTGCCGTGGCGCCGACCACCTCCACTTCCGAGACCGCAGCGCTCCACGTCACGGAGCACTCCATCACCGTGGCCGCGTCCCCCGCCGCCGTGTACGCGCTGGTGGCCGATGTCGCCGAGTGGCCGCAGGTGTTCGGCCCCACGGTGCATGTCGAGGTGCTCGAGGAGGCCCCCGCAGAAGGCGGCGAGCAGCTCCTGCGCATCTGGGCCGTCGCCGGCGACAAGGTGCGCACCTGGACCTCGCGCCGCGTGCTCGACCCGGCGGCCCGCACCATCACCTTCCGTCAGGTGGTGACGGCCGACCCCGTCGCCGAGATGGGCGGTGAGTGGCGCGTCCAGGAGCTGGAGGACGGCACCACCCGCGTGACGCTCCTGCACGACTACCGTGCCGTGAACGGCGACCCGGCCGCCGAGGAACTCATCGAGCAGGCGGTCGACCGCAACAGCCGCGCCGAGCTCCTCGCCCTGAAGAACACCGCCGAACTCGGTGACGCGCGCGAGGAACTCCACTTCACCTTCAGCGACTCCGAGACCGTCTTCGGCGCGGCCGGCGACGTCTTCGCCTTCCTGGACCGCGCCGACCTGTGGCCGCGGCGGCTGCCGCACGTGGCCCGCCTCGACCTCACCGAGGACGAGGACGGCATCCAGCACATGGACATGGACACCGCGAGCCCGGACGGCTCGACGCACAACACCACCTCCGTCCGCGTCTGCTTCGAGGACCGCAAGGTCATCGTCTACAAGCAGCTCAGGGTGCCCGTCGCGATGAGCGGCCACACCGGACGCTGGGTGATCGAATCGCTGGGTGACGGCAGCGTCCGCGCCACGTCGTGGCACACCGTGACCCTGGACCCGGGCGGCGTACGCACCGCGCTGGGCCCGCAGGCCACGCTCGCCGAGGCCCGCGCCCTGGTGCGCAAGGCGCTCGGGACCAACAGCTCCACCACCTTGCGCCATGCCAAGCAGTTCGCGGAGGAACAAGCACGTGCACAGTCGTAGTCAGGACACACCGCTCACGGTGGTCAACCGGTTCGAGGTCAAGAGCGACACCGCCTGGTTCGAGCGCGAGTTCCGGGATCACTCCCAGTACCTGCGCCGACGCGAGGGCTTCGACTTCCTGGTGACCGTCCAGCTGGTCGAACGGCCCAACGTGTACATCCACCTCGGGCACTGGCGGACCATGCGGGGCTTCCTCGACACGGTCCATGACGACACCTTCCAGGCCCACGTCAAGAAACTCGGCCCGCTCGTCAACACCGAGGTGGACCAGGCCGTGAGCGTCAGGCGGGTACTCAAGGAGAACGCCGTCGTGGGAGCCGAGAACGTCATCCTGACCCGGGCCAGAACCCTCGGCGCCACGTCGTCCTCGTTCGAGCGGCTCTTCGCCGAGACCAGTGAGCACTTCGGCCGGCTCGGCGGCTTCGGCGGCAGTGACCTGCTGCGCTCGACGCTCCGACCCGACACCTATACGGGTGTCCAGTGGTGGCGGGACACCGCGGACTGCGAGCGGGCCCTGGCCGACCCGGGCCACCGTGCGCAGGCCGAACAACTGCGCCGGGTGGCCGACATCGAGGTGGAGCGGACCCGGCACGTGGCGTACGAGCGCGTCGTCGCCTGACGCGCCCGACGTTCCACCCGCACCGGAGCCGAGGACCAGATGGCCCTCGGCTCCGGTGCGTCCGGGGCACGAGCCCGCTTCTAGCGCGTGCGCGCACAGTGTCCTCATGGTGAACCAGATGCGTATCACTGTGGTCCGCGGCCTGCCCGACGAGGCCGAGCTGGCGGCCGTGACCGCTGTGCTGCTCGCCCTCGTGCGGCGCGCGGGTGAGCCCGACGACGAGACCAAGGCCGCCTACGCGGGCTGGACCGTCAAGGGCGGCGGACACGCGCCCCGCGCCATCGGGGACACGCCGTGAACGCGAGTTCGCCGTACATCCACCGGCGAGGCGCAGACCCCATCCAGGGGCACACCGCCGCCTCGCCGACAGCAGAGCCTGCCGTCGGCCGTCCCCGGGGACGGTGCCACGGCACGGGAGGGGGAGGCGTGAGCGGTCACCAGACCTTTACGGAGCACATCCAGGCCCAGGCGGCCGAGACGCCGGACCAGGAGGCGTTGATCCTCCTCACCGAGCACGAGGGCACCTTGCGGCCCGAAACGATCACGTACGGCCAACTGGACAGCCAGGCACGCCACTTGGCGGCCGTGCTCGGCCGGCACGTCGGCCCGGGGGACCGGGTGCTCCTCGCGCACCGCTCCCGCGCGCTGTTCGTCACCAGCTTCCTCGCCTGCCTGTACTCGGGAGCGATCGCTGTCCCCGTCGCCCCGACCGGCGGGCACGGCCACCATGACGAGCGCTTCGCCGGCATCCTCAAGGAAGCCGCCGTGGCATGCGTGCTCACGTCCACCACGGAAGCGGCCGACGTCTCCCAGCTGCTCGCCCGCACCGGACACGGCGACGTCGTCTGTCTGCCGGCCGACGGCCCCGCCGCGCTCACCGACGCCGGACCGTGGGAGCCCTTCACGCCCGGCCCCGACACGGTCGCCTACCTCCAGTACACCTCCGGCTCGACCCGCGACCCGCGCGGCGTGATCGTCACCCACCGCAGCCTGCTCGCCAACCAGCGGGCCATCCAGCAGGCACTCGGCACCCGCCCCGGCACGCGGCTCGGCGGCTGGCTTCCGCTGCACCACGACATGGGCCTCGTCGGCCAGTTGCTGCACGCGCTGTGGCTCGGCGGCACCGCCGTCCTGCTCACCCCGACCGCGTTCGTCAAGCGTCCGGCGAACTGGCTGGAGACCGTCTCGCGGTACGGCCTGACCGTCAGCGCCGCCCCCGACTTCGCGTACGAGATGTGCGTGCGCCGCGTCAACGACACGCAGCTCGCGGGACTCGACCTGTCCGGCTGGGAGACCGCGGTCAACGGCGGCGAGCCCATAGACGCCGCGACGCTGGACGCGTTCGCCGAACGGTTCGCCCCCGCGGGGCTCCGCCCCGGCGCCCTGGCGCCCTGCTACGGCCTGGCCGAGGCGACCCTCATCGTCTCGGGCACGCGAACGGCCCCGGCCGGGCGCGCCGTTGACGCCGCCGCCCTGGAGAAGGGCCGTCTGACCGACCCCGTGGGCCCGGGCCGCACCGTGACGCACTGCGGCCCGCCCGCCTCCGTCGACGTACGCATCGTCGACCCGGACACGTGCGCCGAGGTACCGGACGGTCGGATCGGGGAGATCTGGGTCCGCGGCGAGAGCGTCGGACCCGGCTACTGGGCCCGCCCCGCCGAGACCGCCGCGGCCTTCGACTGCCGGATCAGCGGCGGCGGCAGCGGCTACCTGCGCACCGGCGACCTCGGCGCCCTCCAGGACGGCCTGCTCCATGTCACCGGCCGGCTCAAGGACATGATCGTCATCGCCGGACGCAACCTCTACCCGCAGGACCTGGAGCGCACGGCGCAGCAGGTCAGCGGCCTCTTCGGCGCGTCCACCGCCTTCGCGCTGCCCGGCGTCAGGGAGCGCATCGTCATCATTCAGGAACTGCGCTCCGGCAGCCGCTACGACATCGATCTCGCCGGGCTCGCGGCCGCCGTCCAGCAGAGGATCAGCGAGCAGTACGAGGTACGGACCGCCGGTGTCGTGCTCGTCAGGCCGGGCACGGTCCGCCGGACCACGAGCGGCAAGGTGGAGCGGGCGGCCATGCGACGGCTCTTCCTGCGCGGCGAGCTCACCCCGCTGCACCAGCGGATGGAACCCGGGGTCGAACAGCTGATGGCGACCGGGAGCCGGCGATGACGACGGCGGAGGACCGGATCGATGCCCTGGAGCATGCGTTCGGCTCCCTCGACGATCCCGGCAACCCGCTCGGCGCCGCTGCCCTGCTCGCCGCCGACGCGGCAGGCACGGTGCTGCCGGAGGCCGAGAAGGTCCTCGACGACTTCGGCCTCAACGCCGAGTTCGTGCCCGCCGACGTAGGGGGCAGGCTGGAGCGGATGGACCTGCTCGGCCGGCTCCTGCGCCCGGTCTTCCGCCGGGACGCCTCCCTCGGCTTCGGCTACGGACTCAACTGCTTCTTCGCCGCCACCCCGGTGTGGACCGCGGGCGACGACGCGCAGCGCCGCCTCGCCGCCCGGCTGCTCCTGAGCGGCCGGCGCCTCGCCGTGGCCCGCCACGAGGTCGCCCACGGGAACGACTTCGTCCGCGACGAGTTCACCGCCAGGACGGTCCCGGACGGTCTCGTCGTCGACGGCAGCAAGTCCGCCGTCGCCAACGCCTCACGCGCCACCGGCCTGGTCGTCTTCGCCCGCACGGAGGGAGCCGCGCGCGGGCGCAGCCACACCGTCCTGCTGCTCGACCGTGACGAGCTGCCGGCCGGTGCCGTGGAGAACCTGGCCCGCCGCACGACGACCGGCATGCGCAGCGCGGAGTTCGGCGGACTGCGGATCACCGACTGCCTCGTCCCGCGCAGCGCCGTACTCGGGGAGGTCGGCGACGGCTACGAGCTGTCGCTGCGCTCCTCCCTGCTCATCCGGGGCCTCATCCCGTCCATCGTGCTCGCGGGCGCCGACACCGCCCTGCGCACCGTGGCCCGGTTCGCGGGCCGCAGCCGGGCGGACGGCCGTTCGTCGCTGGACGTGCGCCATGTGCGGGACGTGCTCACCGGCGGCTTCCTCGATCTGCTGATCATCGACTGCCTCGCCCTGGTCGCGACCCGGGCCCTGCATCTGCTGCCCCGGCAGATGAGCGCCTACGCGGCGGCCGCCGCCTACCTCGCCCCGAAGCTCGTGGCCGAGAGCATGGACGAGATGTCGTCGGTGCTCGGGGAGGAGACGTTCGCCCAGGACGGCGCGTACGCGATGTTCCAGAAGCAGCGGCGCGACCTGCCGGTCACCTCGCTGGGGCACGCGGGCAGCGCGGGGCGGCAGGTCAGCATCCTGCCCCAACTGCCGTACTTCGCACGGCACGCCTGGTTCGCCGACCCCGAGCCGCCGCCGGACCTGTTCCGGCCGGACCGGGAGCTGCCGCCGCTGGACCTGTCCCAGCCCGTGCTGCTCGGTGACGGCGACCCGCTCGCCGCGACCCTCGTCGCCTGCACCGACCTCCTCGAAGCCGCGCAACCGCCGGACGAGACCGGCTTGGGCGGGCCGGCCCTGCGCTTCCTGGCCCGCGTCCTCACCGGTGAACTCGCCGAGCTGAAGAAGGCGTTCGAGAATGTCGCGGAGGGCGACCGCGAGGCCCTGTCCAGCCCGCAGAGCTTCGGCCTCGCCGACCGGTACACCCTGGTCCTCGCGGCGGCGGCCTGCCTCGGCGTGTGGCGCGAACAACGCTCCGCGCCCGCCGGCCGGGCGGATGCCTTCCTCGCCGCCCCCGCCTGGGTCACCGCCGTCCTCTACCGGCTGGTCGCACGGCTCGGGCTGCCGCTGCCCGACCGGCCCGTCGCATCGCAACGGCTGGTGCTCGAAGAGGTCGTCGCACGGCTGCACGACCACCGCAGCTACGACCTCTACGCCTCGCCGCTCGCCTGACCTCGCCCCCACCCCCCCCGCCCGACAGGGAGCACACCCATGCAGGAGCAATTCCGCGGCGCCGAGGAAGACTTCGCTGTCGCCCACCGCGAATGGCTGACCGAGAGGGTCGCCCACTACCTCGGCCACCCGGTGGAGGACACCGTGCCGCTGACCGAGGAAGGCCTCGACTCGGTGGCGGCCCTCAGCCTCTACGGAGACATCGAGGAGGAGTTCGGCTCGCTGATCGAACCCGAGGACATCTGGACGTTCCCCACCGTGCGTCAGCTCGCGAACGTGCTGGCGATGCGGGACGCAGGCCGGGGCGCCGGCCAGGTCAGGGCCGCGTTCGTCTTCACGGGCCAGGGCTCCCAGCATCCCGGGATGACCTCCGGCCTCTATCTGAACTCCACCGGGTACCGCACCTACCTGGACGAGGCCGACGCGGCGATCCGCCCGTGGACCAAGGAGTCCATGGTCAAGCTGATCCTGTCCGGTGACCCCCGCGTCCACCGCACGGCGCTCACCCAGCCCGCCCTGTTCGCCGTCGAATACGCCCTGGCCCGGACACTGGAGGAGGCCGGGGTGCGCCCGGCGGCCGTCCTGGGCCACGGAGTGGGGGAGTTCGCCGCCGCGACGATCGCGGGCGCGCTGACGCTGGCCGACGCCGCGAAGCTGGTGTCCATGCGCGGCGCCTTCATGCAGTACCTGCCGCCGGGCGGCGGCATGATGGCCGTCTGCATCACCCCGTACGAGGCCGCCGAACTGGTCAGTGCCGAACCGGCCGTGGGCATCAGCGCCATCAACGCGGCCAAGGCGATCGTGCTCTCCGGCGACCGCACCGCGCTGAACCGCATCGAGGCCCGCCTCGCCGAACGCGGCATCCGCTGCCGCCACCTCGCTGTCTCGCACGCCTTCCACTCGCCGCTGATGGCGCCGGTGGTCCCCAAGTTCGAGGCCGTGATGCGCAAGATGCCCGGCGGCACCGCCCAGGTGCCGTTCTACTCGACGGTGTACGGCCGCCTCACCACCGAGCCGCTCTACGCCCCGTACTGGGCCGAACAGATCACCGCCCCGGTCCGGTTCGCCGACGCCGCGCGGAGCCTGCTCGCCCAGCAGGCGCCCACCCACGTCGTGGAGATCGGCCCGCAGGCCGTCCTCACGCCGTATCTGCGGCGGATGGGCGGCGGCCTGCGCGGGCCCGCCTGCATCCCGGTGTGCCAGGGGCCGGCGAGCGACGCCGTCGACCTGGCCGGTGTGATCTCCGCCCTCGACGCCGGACCGCTGGCCGCGGCCCTGCCCGGAGCCTGAGGTGGGCGAACGGGTGGGACGCCCGTTGCCCGCGCCAGGACCCGGCGCACCCTGGGACGACATCCACGGTGAACTGCGGCGCACCGGCAGCGTCGTGCTCTACGCGGCGATGCCCGACTGGCTGCCGGCCGACGGGACGGAAGGGGAGCTGCGCCGCCTCCTCGGCCGCGACTGGCGGCGCTACGAGAGCCTGGCCCAGCCCCGCACCCGGGACCGGTTCGTTGCCTCCAGGCTGCTGCTGCGCTATTCGGCGGCCGCAGTTCTGCGCACCGCCCCCGACCTGGTCGACCTGGCCTACCAGCCGGGCGGGCGCCCGTACGTCCGGGGCTGCGACCAGATCGATGTGAGCCTGAGCCACACCGACGAGATGATGGTCGTCGGGATCACCCGGCGGGGCCGGATCGGCGTGGACGTGGAACGGGCGGACCGCCGGCTCGCCCACACCGGCTCGGAACGCCAGGCGTGCACGCCCTATGAGAAGGCGCGCCTGGACGCGGGTGGCGACGAGGTGCGCAACGACACCATGGTGCAGCTGTGGACGCTCAAAGAGGCCTACAGCAAGGCGGTGGGACAGGGACTGCGGTTCCGCTTCACCGAGTTCGGCTTCGCGCTGGACGACGGGGAGCCCCGGCTGACCAGACCGGACGGCTCCCGGGTACCCGGCGGCGAGTGGCAGTTCGGCACGTACCCCGCCGGGGCGGGGTACGTGCTGAGCGTCGCCGTGTGTGACGCGGGCTTCGGTGAGCTCGCCGACCTGTCGGTCGGGACGACGCTGGACGACGGCATGTTCGACGCGTTGCTCGGCGCGCCCGGTCAGGCCCGCGGCCTGGCTCCGTCAGGGCAGCCAGCCGGCCTCCTCGGCGATGCGGATGGCGTCGATGCGGTTGCGCGCGCCCAGCTTGCCGACGATGGCCGTGAGGTAGTTGCGGACCGTGCCCTTGGAGAGATAGAGGCAGCCGGCGATCTCGGCGGCCTCGGCGCCGCGGGCGGCTAGGCGCAGGACCTCCAGCTCGCGCGGCGACAGCGGATTCTCCGGCGAGTCCCAGGCGGACAGCGCGAGCTGGGGGTCCACGACCCGGCGCCCCGTCGCCACCGACCGCACGGCGAGGGCGAGTTGGCTCGGTGGCGAGTCCTTGAGGAGGAAGCCGGAGACCTGGGCGGACAGGGCGCGTCGCAGGGTGCCCGGACGTCCGAGCGAGGTGAGGATCAGCGTGCGGCAGCTGGGCAGCCGTTCATGGAGCTCGGCCGCCGCGGTCAGCCCGTCGATGCCGGGCAGATCGATGTCGATCACGGCGACATCGGGCTTGGACTCGAGTGCGGCCGCGACGATCGTGTCGCCCCGGTCGACGGTGGACACCACGTGCAGATCCGGCTCCAGTTGGAGCAGCGCCACGAGTGCGCCCTGGATCATATGAACATCCTCGGCGAGGAGGATCCTGACGGACAACATCTTTACCCCCGGTGAGATGTGTCAGGCTACGGCGGTTCTCTCCGGGCGCGTCGGCTCGAACACCAGCAGCTCGTTCTCGTCATGACCTGTGGGTCTGAGCGGTGCCCAGACCTCGAGATGGAATCGGCCGTCCTCCCGCAGCCCCGCGGAGAGCCCCCCGCCGATGGCGGCGAACCGGCACCGCAGATTGTCCAGACCGGTGCCGCCCGAGCGGGCCGAGACGAGGTCGCTCGGAGTATGCGGATTGTCGTTCGTCAGACCGAGCCGGACCGTTTCTTCCTCCACCTCCGCCTTGATGGTGCACACGCGCACCTGACTGTGCCGGAGGATGTTGGTGACCCCTTCCCGCAGTGCCGTGGCGAGCACGGTGTCGACCACCGGATGCAGCCGCCCGCACTCCACCTCGACCTCCGCGCGGATGTCGGCGGCGGAGAGCACCGTCCCCGTCGACTCCGCCTCCTCGATCAGAGACATGTTGCGGTACCCGCTGGACACCAGCCGTACGTCGGCCAGGGCCTGCCGTGCCACCTGGAGAACCGAGAGGGTCTCCTGACGGGCCTTGTCCGGGCGGGTGTTGATCAGCCGCTGGATCAGCTCCCCCTTGAGCGCGATCGCGGACAGGCTGTAACCGAGCAGGTCGTGCAGATCCCGGGCGAACCTCAGGCGTTCCTGCGCGACGGCCATCCGGGCCAGTTCCTCACGGTTCTCGTGCACCTCACTGACCAGGTCGGTGAGCCGGGTCAGGCCGTAGATGACGAGGCCGGTGAGGGTGCTGGCGATGGTGAAGTAGAGGACCAGGTCGACCGAGGCCCCCGCCAGCACGTTGTAGACCGGGATGAAGGCGATCAGCACCCCGTAGCTCGGCCAGGCGAACCGGGCCGGCAGGGTCAGCAGCAGCGAGGCGGCCAACGGGCCCTGCATGCTGCCCCAGCTGACGCTGAACCAGGCGAGAGGCGCGAAGGTGAGCACCGCCTGGAGAAGCAGGACGAGCGCCTTCTGCCGGGTGGGCCACCGGCGGGCCTGCGGCGAGGAGACCGCCAACTGCGTGCCGAACAGCGCCAGTACGAGAACGACGCACAGGACGAGCTCTCCCATTGCCGGCCGTGTCCGCACCACGTTCAGTACGGTCATCGTGGCGTAGCAGGCCAGGGCTGCGACGATGATCGCGTGCGCCGGCCGCGGGGCCGGCGCCTGGGACCGTGGTGAAAACGGAGCGACGTCCCTCGTCGGCATTGCCGCCTCCTTGCGAAGGATCAGTGTTGGCGGACGCATGCTATGTCGATTCGCTGGCTCCGAGCCAGCGAATCGAACCGACGGCCGAACTCAGACGAACAGGGGAATCGGGTTGATTTCCTCGTATGGAAGAGGGCGTGTTCGGTGTCCGAGCTCCACCGGTATATCGAAGAGACGGCCCGGGGCGAACCGTGCCCAGAAGTGACGCATTCCCGGAATGATCACCTTCACAACAGGAAGTCCCACGTCGGGGCGTGTTTGGTCAAGGATCAACAATTCCATGCCACGGCCACGTACAAGGGTTTCGGCCAACTCGATGTCGTCCAGCAGGTCGTTGTGGACCGGAAAGGAATAGGACTCCGGGGTCCGTGGAGCTTCGGCTGGATCCGCGCGAACGTATGGCTGATTCTCCACCGTTGCCCCTTGCCACCAGGCGGAAAGATCACGGTCTGCGGTCCGGAATTCAACCGAGTCCCCCTCCGGAGGAAGGAGTTGGGCCATTTCCGTGACGGCCCGCCGCAGAGCGAGCCGGGGATCGAAATGAGCCCCGAACCCGAACGAGATCGCCTGGGCCGGCCCGTCGGTGCGCCGGGACATGGCCACCACAACCGGAATGCCGAAGTCCGATGTGAGGTCGAGCGCCCAGACGTGGCGATGGAGCCGTTCGAACGTCTGCCGGGTGCGGGCCAGCCACGGCTCGTCGAAGGCGTCGAGGTCCACCGCGGGCCGGCGCGTGCGGTTGTACCACCACAGCGCCACCGCGTCCCGTTCCACCAGTTCCAGGAAGCCCTGCACGACGGCGTCCTCCGGGCTGCTGCCCGCCGCGTTGCCGTTGGAGTCGGCCCACGGCGTGGCCTGCACGCCGCCGGGACCGGGGCCGAAGTACAGCATCGACGTGGGCAGCAGCCGCTGCGTGCCCGACGTGAGGGACCACACCGGCGTCCAGTCGGCCGGTGCCTGCGGGTCGAACGGCGGCGGGACCTGCTGGAAGCGGGAGTGCCGCGGATTCCACCGGTCCCGCTCCCGGAACTGCCGGTCGGCGAACAGCTGGCAGAGATTGGGGTGCAGGGCGGCGTCGCCAAGCCCCGCCAGGGTGTCCCGCACGGTGGGCTCGTCGCCCTGCCGGGTTCCGCAGTAGCGCTCCAGCGCCTCGCACAGCGCGCTGACCTCGGCCTCCTGCGGAGTGGTTCCCTTGCCTCCGCTCTGGCCGCGCAGGCCACCGCGCAGCCCGGCCAAGGACCGGCTGTCGCCGAGTGCCAGATTGCGCCCGGCGACGTACCGGTTCAGTCCGTCCGGCGCCCCCGGGGCGGGACGGAGCTCGGACACGACGCCGGTGACCGGGTCGGCCAGATGCCGGTAGCGGGACAGCACCGCCTCCGCGCTCTGCGACCGGTGATTGCCGCCCACCGTACGGGCCTTGGGGCTGGAGCGCGGAGTGAAGGGCGCACGTACCTGTCGTGCGACGAGCTCCGGATCCCCGCACGTGGAGCACTGCGGACGACGGATCACCGGGTGGCGGCGGGTGGCGAGGGTGCGGGTGTCCAGCGTGCAGACGGCGCCCTGGCCCTCGTATCGCATGCCGGCCACCCACTTCGTCGCCTCCAGCACCGCGGTGTGCAGCCCCAGGGCGCGCACGGTGGCGAACGAGGCCTCCGGGACGGGCAGCACGCCCCCCAGCCCCAGGGCCTGCCGGACCGGGGCCGTCGACGACCGGTGCCCGCGCAGGCGGTGCGCCAGACACTCCCAGCACGCGCTGTCCCCGCCCCCGTACACCGGCCCCACCCAGGGCTCCGCCCCGCTCGGCTTGGCGAGCAGCCAGGAGCGGCCCGAGGTCCGGTGCCGGGCGTCGACCTCGGCCAGCCGGGGGTCCAGGTAGTCGTCGCACAGGACGAGGGACAGTTCGGCCTCGTCCTCGTCGCCGGGGCCGGCCATCCGCATGCCCGCGGCCAGGCACTCGGCCCGCACCGCCGCGGGATCCCCCCTCCCCAGGTGCACGAGCGCCACCCGGGTCTCCCGGAACGCGGCGGAGGCGCTGGGCCCGTGCAGACCGGCGATCTCCCAGTACGCCTCCGTCGAGGCGTCGGTGGCCGGGTCGTGATAGCCGACCAGATCGGCGCGGGCCAGTTCGGCGATCATGCGGGCCGCGGTCGCCGGCGGCAGGGTCGCCGCCGCGTCCCGCAGCACGCCCGCCAGTGTGCGGGTCCCGTCGAGCAGGGCCGCGAGGTGCTGAACCTCACGGCCCTGCAGGGCAGTTGTCTCCCGCTCCGACAGCAGGTAGACGGCGTCCCCTTCGATCGCCTCCACCCGCAGATGTCTCTTGAACCCCACCGGAAGTTCGGTGGGTACCCCCCCGGATATGTTCATGCACGCGCCGCTTCGGCCTCTTCGCCGGGCAGGGGCGCCATGCCGGTGGCGCAGCCGTAGAGCATGACGGTGCCGGGCCGGTCCAGGTGGTCGATGACCAGACCCCGGTCGGCGCTCCCGCCCTTGTACACCTCCCCGAAGAGGTCCGCGACGTCGTCGCCGTACACCGGTTCCACGGCGGGGAGGCCGAACTCGACGAGTACGGAGACGGGGTCGCTCGTGTAGCGCTGGGCCAGGTCGGGCTCGAGGCCGGCCCGGGCGGTGAGGAGTGCGAACTGGTGATCCGAAGTCAGCTGAACCGTAGCGGTGTCCATGGAGAGCCCCCTGCTGAGTCGATCGTGCGAGACGTTGTTCGCTTGCCGAATGCCTGGATTCTGTGTCCCACCACGTCGAACGGCACAGTGCCACTGTCACCATCGGGACATGACATTTTCATGCCCGGTCACGTGACCACCTCACTGGGACCGCGATGCCGCTGGTGCGAGGGTCGGTGCAGACTCCGCGAAATCCGTGCAGGCCCGCCGACGGACCTGCCGAACCAGCGCACGAAGGGGAGGGCGCCATCATGGAGATCAATGTCCTGGGGCCGTTGACGGCCCGTGAGAACGGGGTGTCGGTCGTACCCACGGCCGCCAAGCCGCGCCAGATACTGTCCCTGCTCGCTCTGCAGTCCGACCGGGTCGTGACCGTGGCAACGCTCATGGAGGAGATCTGGGGAGAGGACATCCCGCGCAGCGCGGCCACCACCTTGCAGACGTACATCCTCCAGCTGCGCCGCAAGATCGCCGCGGCGCTCGACGGAGACCCGGCCCGCCAGGCCAAGGACGTCCTCGTCACGCAGCACGGCGGCTATCTGCTCCAGGTGCAGCCGGGCCAGGTCGACGCGCACGAGTTCCTGCGCGTCACCGCGTCGGGACGGGCCGCGCACGAGGCGGGGGACCACCTCGCGGCCTCCGAACTCCTCGGCCAGGCCCTGAAGATGTGGCGCGGCTCCGCCCTCGTCGACGTACGCGTCGGCACCGCGCTGGAGCTGGAGGTGCTCCGTCTGGAGGAGGACCGTATGGCTGCTCTGGAGCGGCGGATCGACTCCGATCTGAAGCTCGGCCGGCACAGCGAGATCGTGCCGGAACTCCGGGTCCTGGTCGCCCGGCACCCGATGCACGAGAACTTCTGTGCCCAGCTGATGACCGCCCTGCACCGGTCGGGCAGCGCCTGGCGTGCGCTCGAGGCCTACCAGCGGCTGCGGGTGACCCTCGTCGACGAGCTGGGACTCGAGCCCTCGTCCCGGTTGCAGCAGCTCCATCAGGCGGTGCTGTCCGCCGACCCGGCCCTGGACGCCCAGGTGCCCGTGACCGGCTGACCGGCTGACCGGTCGGCGGTCCCGGCGGTCCTGGCGTTCCTCTCCAGTACGTCTCTAGCCGGCGTTCCTACGTTCGGCCGATGACGATCCTCGACGACCTCACCGTCACTCAGGCAGCCCCCGACCTACGCCGTGCCACCGCCGAACTGAGGCGGCTCAAGGAGGAGGTGAGTCGCGGGCCCGATCCTGCGGCCACCTTGCGGCAGCACGAGAAGAACAAGCTCACCGCGCACGAGCGCCTTGAACTCCTCTTCGACGAGGGCACGTTCACCGAGATAGAGCCGCTGCGCAGGCACCGCGCCTCCGGTTTCGGCCTGGAGGACCGCAAGCCGCACGGCGACGGGGTCGTGATCGGCTGGGGTCTGGTCCACGGCCGGACGGTCTTCGCCTACGCACACGACTTCCGGATCTTCGCCGGAGCACTCGGTGAGGCGCATGCCGCGAAGGTGCACAAGGTGATGGACCTCGCGGCGGACGCGGGCGCACCGCTCGTCAGCCTCAACGACGGGGCGGGAGCGCGTATCCAGGAGGGCGTCACCGCGCTCGCGGGCTACGGCGGCATCTTCCGCCGCAACGTCGCCTCCTCGGGGGTCATCCCGCAGATCAGCGTGATGCTCGGCCCCTGCGCCGGGGGAGCCGCCTATTCGCCGGCCCTCACGGACTACGTCTTCATGGTCCGTGACACCGCGCAGATGTTCATCACCGGACCTGACGTGGTGCAGGCGGTGACCGGCGAGAAGATCACCCACAACGGTCTCGGCGGCGCCGACGTGCACGCCACGACCTCGGGTGTCTGCCACTTCGCCTACGACGACGAGGCCGACTGCCTGGAGGACGTGCGCTTCCTCGTCGCGCTCCTGCCGTCCCACAACCGTGAGATGCCGCCCGCGGTGCCCTGCGACGACCCCGCCGACCGGCGCACCGACCGGCTCGTCGACCTCGTGCCGGCCGACCCCGGGCGCAGCTACGACATCCGCGCGGTGATCGAGGAGATCGTCGACGACGGCGAGACCTTCGAGGTCCACGAGGCCTGGGCGCCCAACGTCGTGTGCACCCTGGCCCGCCTCGACGGCCGCACGGTCGGCATCGTCGCCAACCAGCCCGCGGCTCTCGCCGGCGTGCTGGACATCCACGCGAGCGAGAAGGCCGCGCGGTTCGTCTCCACGTGCGACTCCTTCAACATCCCGCTCGTCACCCTGGTGGACGTCCCCGGCTTCCTGCCCGGCGTCGACCAGGAGCACAACGGCATCATCCGGCACGGCGCCAAGCTCCTGCACGCGTACTGCAACGCGACCGTGCCCCGGATCTCCCTCGTCCTGCGCAAGGCGTACGGCGGCGCGTACATCGTCATGGACTCCCGCTCCATCGGGGCCGATCTCGCCTTCGCCTGGCCCACCAACGAGATCGCCGTGATGGGCGCGGAGGGCGCCGCCAACGTCATCTTCCGCCGCGAGATCGCCGCGTCGGACGACCCCGCGGCGGTACGCGCCCGACGCGTCGACGAGTACAGGACCGAGCTCATGCACCCCTACTTCGCGGCGGAGCGCGGCCTGGTGGACGACGTCATCGATCCCGGGGACACCCGCCGCATCCTCATCAGCTCACTCGCGATGCTGCGCTCGAAACGCGCCGAAGTGCCGTCGCGTAAGCACGGCAATGTCCCGACATAAGTGGGCAGTTCGACAGGTCCACGCGCACACGAGTCCGGTTCTAGGGCACGGACGTTCCATGGCTTCACCGGTCAGGGCAGCACGCTACGAGCGAGTCGCCGACCGGCTCAGGCCGGCCGAGGGGGTTCCCACCCCGAACCCCCTCCGGCCGCCGTCTCCGACTCATGATCAGCACGGATGAAGGGATCGACAGTGACCCCCAGAGTGCCAACCGGCTGGTGCGCGGCGACGCCCCAGGCCCCGTCGAAGGCCAGGTAGACCATGCGCAGAGTCGCCATCACCGGCCTGGGCGTCGTGGCCCCGGGTGGGGTCGGTGTCAAGGAGTACTGGGAACTGCTCACCGCGGGCCGTACCGCCACCCGCCGGATCTCCTTCTACGATCCCTCACCGTTCCGCTCGCAGGTAGCCGCCGAGGTCGACTTCGACCCCTTCGCCGCCGGGCTCTCCCAGCAGGAGACCCGCCGTCTCGACCGGGCCGCGCAGTTCGCGGTCGTCTCCACCCGTGAGGCCCTCGCCGACAGCGGCTTGGAGATCTCCGCCCTCGACCCCGGCCGTGTCGGCACGGCGGTCGGCAGCGCGGTCGGCTGCACCACGAGCCTGGAGCGCGAGTACGCCGTCGTCAGCGACGGCGGCCGCAAGTGGAACGTCGACCACGAGTACGCGGTACCCGAGCTGTACCGGCATTTCGTGCCCAGCTCGCTGGCCGCCGAGGTCGGCAGGGCCGCCGGGGCGGAGGGGCCGGCCGCGGTCGTGTCCACCGGATGCACCTCCGGTCTCGACTCCCTCGGCCACGCCGTGGAACTCATCCGCGAGGGCACGGCCGACGTCATGATCGCCGGTGCCACCGAGGCGCCCATCTCGCCGATCACCTCGGCCTGCTTCGACGCCATCCTCGCCACCACACCCCGCAACGACACCCCGGAGAGCGCCTGCCGGCCCTTCGACAAGACCCGCAGCGGCCTCGTCCTCGGCGAGGGCGCCGCCATCCTGGTCCTGGAGGAACTGGAGAGCGCCAAGCGTCGCGGTGCCCACATCTACGCCGAGATCTCCGGGTTCGCCTCCCGCTGCAACGCGTACCACATGACCGGCCTCAAGCCGGACGGCCTCGAAATGGCGGAGGCCATCGACGCCGCCCTGGCCGAGTCGCAGCTCGCCCCGGACTCGGTCGACTACATCAACGCCCACGGCTCCGGCACCAAGATGAACGACCGCCACGAGACCGGCGCCTTCAAGCGCAGCCTCGGCGAGCACGCCTACCGCACTCCCGTGAGCTCCATCAAATCGATGATCGGCCACTCGCTCGGAGCCATCGGCTCCCTGGAGATCGCCGCCTGCGCCCTCGCGATGAAACACGGCGTCCTGCCGCCCACCGCGAACCTCCACGAGCCGGACCCCGAGCTCGACCTCGACTACATCCCGCTCGTCGCCCGCGAGCAGCAGACCGACGTGGTGCTCAGCGTGGGCAGCGGGTTCGGCGGATTCCAGAGCGCCATGGTGCTGGCCCGCCCGGACAGGAGGACCGTATGACCGCCGTCGTGACCGGCCTGGGGATCACCGCCCCCAACGGCCTCGGCACCGAGGAGTTCTGGAAGGCCACCCTGGCCGGCGAGTCGGGCCTCGGACCCGTCACCCGCTTCGACGCCGCCCAGTACCCGTCCCGCATCGCCGGCGAGGTGACCGGGTACGTCGCCGAGGAGCACATCCCCAGCCGGCTGATGCCGCAGACCGACCACATGACGCGCCTCGCGCTGACCGCGGCGGACTGGGCGCTGAAGGACGCGGGGATCGACACCGACGAACTCCCCGAGTACGGCATCGGCGTGGTCACGGCCGCGTCCGGCGGAGCCGTCGAGTTCGGCCAGCGCGAACTCCAGAACCTGTGGAGCAAGGGCAAGGAGTACGTCAGCGCCTACCAGTCCTTCGCCTGGTTCTACGCGGTCAACACCGGACAGATCTCCATCCGGCACAAGCTGCGCGGCCCCAGCGGCGTCCTGCTCACCGAGCAGGCCGGCGGCATCGACGCCATCGGCCACGCCCGGCGGCACATCCGCAAGGGCTTCCCCGCCGTCATCGCGGGCGGCGTCGACGCGGCCATCTGCCCCTGGGGCTGGGTGCCGCAGATCGCCTCAGGCCTGATGAGCACCGTCGACGACCCCACCCGGGCCTACCTCCCGTTCGCCGCCGAGGCCGGCGGATACGTCCCGGGAGAGGGCGGCGCCATCCTGCTCGTCGAAGAGGCCGGCTCGGCCGCCGCGCGCGGCGCCGGGCACGTCTACGGCGAGATCGCCGGATACGCGGCGACCCTCGACCCGGCCCCCGGCACCGGCCGCCCGCCCGGACTGCGCAGGGCCGCCGAGAACGCCCTCGCCGACGCCGGGATCACCCCCGGCGACATCGACGTCGTCTTCGCGGACGCCGCCGGCGTACCGGACCTGGACCGGGCCGAAGCCCAGGCGCTGACCGAGCTGTTCGGGCCGGCCGGCGTCCCCGTCACGGCCCCCAAGACGATGACCGGCCGCCTCCTCGCCGGGGGCGCCGCCCTCGACGCGGCGACCGCGCTGCTCGCCCTGCGCGACGGAGTCGTCCCGCCCACCGTCCACGTCACCGCTCCGGCACCGGAGCACACCATCGACCTGGTCACCGAAGCACGCGAGGCCGATCTGCGCACCGCACTCGTCCTCGCCCGCGGCCACGGCGGCTTCAACGCCGCACTCGTGGTGCGCCGCACCGCCTGAACCGTTTCGCAGTCGCCACACCCCGCCGCATCAGCGAGCCCAACCGAGAGGACGGCACCAACCATGACCATCTCCACCGCCACCGTGACCCTGGCCGACCTGACCCGCATGCTCCGCGAGAGCGCGGGTGAGGAAGAGGGCGTCGACCTCGACGGCGATGTCATCGACACGCCGTTCATAGAACTCGGCTACGACTCCCTCGCCCTGCTCCAGGTCATCGGCGAGATCCAGCGCGACTACGGCATCAGCATCCCCGACGACGCCGTCGTCGACGCGGAGACCCCGGGCGCGCTCCTCGCCCTCATCAACTCCGGCCGGACGCCCGCCGCCTGAGCCGGACACCCCGCGGCCGCCCTGCCTTCGTTCCCCCGGCAGGCAGGGCGGCCGCTCCGTGCCCCGATCCCTTGACATCCATGCGGCCGAGCCACGGTCCACGAGGAGGGAACATGTCACTCACGTCTCACAGTGCGGTGGTCCGCCGGCTGATCGTCAGCCCCGGCCCGGCTCCGCAGGAGCAGGCTCCGGTCGTGGCCTCGGCCACCGCCGTCTCGGCGGTACTGCGCGCCTTCGGCCGTTCCCCCGAGGACCTGCCGGCCCGGACCGTCGTCCTCATCGGATCCTCCGCCGTCGACCCCGGACTCGGGGCCGAGCACGAGGGCTTCACCGTCCGGACGGCGGCCACCGCCGGCCTGGCCCTGCGCCGCGCCCACCACGAACTCCACGAGGGCACCGCCGACCTGGTCCTCGTCGCGGGCTTCGGCGAACCCGACTCCCAGACCATCACCGTGTACGCGGTGAAGCGCGCCGCGGAAGCGGTGGCCGAAGGGGACGCCGTCCTCGGCGTACTCGATGTGACGGCCCCCCACAGTCCGCAGGCCGCACCGCCCCTGCGGCCCGTACGGCAGAACCCCCGCGGCACCGACCCCGACCGCCACCGTCTGATCCTCTGGTCCGGCCGGACCGCGGACGACGAGGTCCGGGTACGCGCCGAACTCCTGCCGATGCTCGGCGGAATCCACCGCGAGGCGTACCCCGCGCTGCCGACCGCCGTGCCCTGCGGCACACAGCCCGGCCCGATACGCGGCGCGGCCGTCGCCGTGTCCACGCTCGCCGCCCGCGCCGTCCACCAGGCCCGCGCCGTCGACGTGTCCCGCAGCCGTCCCGTCGTCCTGCTCTTCCCCGGCCAGGGCTCGCAGCACGCCGGCATGGCGGCCGGTCTCTACCGCCGCGAGCCGGTCTTCACCGCGGCCGTCGACGCGGCCCTGGCCCACATGGGCGAGGAAGGCTCCCGGGTACGCGCCGACTGGCTGAACCCGCAGAGCGCCGCCATCGGCATCGACGACGTACGCCGCGCCCAGCCGCTGCTGTTCGCGATCGACTACGCGCTGGGCCGCATGATCCTCAGCTGGGGTGTACGCCCCACGGCGTTCCTCGGCCACAGCGCGGGCGAACTCGTGGCAGCCACCTTCGCCGGCGTGGTCTCCCTGCGCGACGCCGTCGCCATGGTCCAGGCCCGCGTCAGGGAGGCCGTGAAGATCCCGGCCGGCGGCATGCTCGCCGTCGCCGCGAGCGAGGAGAGGCTGCGCCCCTACCTGACGGACGGGGTGGGCATCGCGGCCGTCAACGCCAACCAGCAAGTGATGCTGGCCGGTGCGGACCAGCCCCTCGGCGAGGTCGCCGACCGCCTGCGCGCGGACGGACTCACGGTCGTCACGGTCCCCGCCACCAGCCCCTTCCACTCCCCGGCGATGGCACCCGCCTCCGACGCGATCGAGATCGACTACCGCGACATCCCGCTGCGCGAGCCGAAGCTGCCCCTCTACTCCGGCTACACCGGCACCCTGATGAGCCCCGAGGCCGCGCGCAGCCCCCGCTTCTGGGCCGACCAGATCACCGACACCGTCCACTTCCGCAACGCCCTGGACGAGCTCCTCGCGGCCGACGACGTCCTCCTCATCGAGGCCGGCCCGCGCCAGACGCTCACCGCCTTCGCCCGCAGGCACCGCTCGGTCCGCCTCGGCGCCGGCGCGGTCTGCCCGCTCCTCCCGGCCCGTCCGGGCACCCAGGAGGCCGACCGGCAGTCCGTGCTCAACGCGGCCGCCCGCCTGTGGACCGAGGGCCACGACCTGGACCTGAACGCGATCGCCCGGCTGTGGACGTGGAGCGACGACGACGCATCGGCGGCGGCCGGCACCAGGACGCCGCTCCTACCGGCAGAGGCTCTGGTCGCATGAGAATCGTCTCCAAGGCCCTGCGCGAGATCTACCACTGGCTGACCGCCGCGGGATGGATCTGGCTGGGGATGTCCACCCTGGGCCCACCGCCGGTCGGGCCCGAGCCGGGTCTGGACGAGCCGCCCCAGGGGCACCCCGAGCGGCTCCGTCCGGACATCGCGCTGACTTCGACCGAACTGGCGTTGCAGAGACAGCTCATGGAGCCGATCAGGGAGCAGCGGTGAACGTGAAGGACGTACGGCGTCTGGACCGGGTGATCATCCGGTTTGCGGGTGACTCGGGCGATGGTATGCAGCTGACGGGTGACCGGTTCACTTCGGAGACTGCGTCGTTCGGGAATGATCTGTCGACGCTGCCGAACTTTCCCGCCGAGATCCGGGCGCCCGCAGGGACTGTGCCGGGCGTTTCTTCGTTCCAGTTGCATTTCGCGGACCATGACATCCTCACGCCGGGTGACGCGCCGAATGTGCTGGTGGCGATGAATCCGGCGGCGTTGAAGGCGAACATCGCGGATGTGCCGCGTGGTGCGGAGATCATTGTCAATACGGACGAGTTCACCAAGCGGGCGATGGCCAAGGTCGGTTACGACACGTCGCCGCTGGAGGACGGTTCGCTGGACGGCTTTCATGTGCATCCGGTGCCTTTGACGACGCTGACGGTGGAGGCGCTCAAGGAGTTCGAGCTGTCGCGCAAGGACGCGGGCCGTTCGAAGAACATGTTCGCGCTGGGGCTGCTGTCGTGGATGTATCACCGGCCGACGGAGGGCACGGAGAGGTTCCTCAGGTCGAAGTTCGCGAAGAGGCCGCAGATCGCCGCGGCGAACATCGCGGCTTTTCATGCGGGCTGGAACTTCGGTGAGACGACGGAGGACTTCGCGGTCTCCTACGAGGTCGCGCCGGCCGCGTCCGCGTTCCCGACCGGTACGTACCGCAATATTTCGGGGAACCTGGCCCTGTCCTACGGGCTGATCGCGGCGTCGAGGCAGGCGGATCTGCCGTTGTATCTGGGCTCGTATCCGATCACTCCGGCGTCGGACATCCTGCACGAGTTGTCGAAGCACAAGAATTTCGGTGTGCGTACGTTCCAGGCGGAGGACGAGATCGCGGGGATCGGTGCGGCGCTGGGCGCGGCGTTCGGTGGTTCTTTGGCGGTGACGACGACGTCGGGCCCGGGCGTGGCGCTGAAGTCCGAGACGATCGGGCTCGCGGTCTCCCTCGAACTGCCGTTGCTGGTGGTGGACATCCAGCGTGGTGGTCCCTCGACGGGTCTGCCGACGAAGACGGAGCAGGCGGACCTGCTGCAGGCGATGTACGGGCGCAATGGTGAGGCGCCGGTTCCGGTGGTCGCGCCGCGGACGCCGGCCGACTGTTTCGACGCGGCGATCGAGGCGGCCCGGATCGCGGTCACCTACCGCACGCCGGTGTTCTTGCTGTCGGACGGTTATCTGGCGAACGGGTCGGAGCCGTGGCGGATCCCGGAGATCGATGAACTCCCGGATCTGCGTACGCAGTTCGCGTCGGGTCCGAATCACACGGAGGCGGACGGTACGGAGGTGTTCTGGCCGTACAAGCGTGATGCGAAGACGCTGGCCCGTCCGTGGGCGATCCCGGGCACGCCGGGCCTTGAGCACCGTATCGGCGGGATCGAGAAGCAGGACGGCACGGGCAACATCTCCTACGATCCGGCCAACCACGAGTTCATGGTCCGTACCCGTCAGGCGAAGATCGACGGTATCGAGGTGGCGGACATCGAGGTCGACGACGTGTCGGGTGATGCCGGCACCCTGGTGTTGGGCTGGGGGTCGACATACGGACCCATCACCGCCGCCGTGCGCCGGCTGCGTGCGGCCGGTGAGCGTATCGCGCAGGCGCATCTGCGGCACCTGAACCCGTTCCCGGGCAATCTGGGCGAGGTCCTGAGCCGTTACGACAAGGTGGTGGTCCCGGAGATGAACCTCGGTCAGCTCGCCACGTTGATCCGGGCCACATATCTGGTGGACGCCCGCTCCTACAACCAGGTCAACGGCATGCCGTTCAAGGCTGAGCAGCTCGCCACGGCTCTCGAGGAGGCCATCCATGGCTGAGATGCTCAGCCTCGTTCCCAAGAGCGAAGTCGCCCTGGAGGCAAAGGACTTCAAGTCGGATCAGGAGGTGCGCTGGTGCCCGGGCTGCGGTGACTACGCGATCCTGGCCGCCGTGCAGGGCTTCATGCCGGAGCTGGGGCTGGCGAAGGAGAACATCGTCTTCGTCTCGGGCATCGGCTGCTCGTCCCGCTTCCCGTACTACATGAACACCTACGGGATGCACTCCATCCACGGCCGTGCCCCGGCCATCGCGACCGGCCTGGCCTCCAGCCGCCGGGACCTGTCGGTGTGGGTGGTCACCGGTGACGGCGACGCCCTGTCCATCGGCGGCAACCACCTCATCCACGCCCTGCGCCGCAACGTGAACCTGAAGATCCTCCTGTTCAACAACCGGATCTACGGGCTCACCAAGGGCCAGTACTCGCCCACCTCCGAGGTCGGCAAGATCACCAAGTCGACGCCGATGGGCTCCCTCGACGCCCCCTTCAACCCGGTGTCCCTCGCACTCGGCGCGGAGGCCTCCTTCGTGGCCCGCACCGTCGACTCCGACCGCAGACACCTCACCGACGTCCTGCGCCAGGCGGCAGCCCATCCCGGCACGGCGCTGGTGGAGATCTACCAGAACTGCAACATCTTCAACGACGGCGCCTTCGAAGTCCTCAAGGACAAGCAGCAGGCCGAGGAGGCGGTCATCCGCCTCGAACACGGGCAGCCGATCCGCTTCGGCACCGACCTCGCCAAGGGCGTCGTGCGGGACCCGCTGACCGGTGACCTGGAGGTCGTCGACGTGAACGAGGACAACCAGTCACAGATCCTCGTCCACGACGCACACGCGGCCTCGCCCACCACCGCGTTCGCCCTGTCCCGCCTGGCCGACCCCCACACCCTGCACCACACACCCATCGGCGTCTTCCGCTCCACCGAGCGGCCCGTCTACGACGTCCAGATGTCCGACCAGCTCGACGAAGCCATCGAACAGAACGGAAAGGGCGAGCTGAGCGAGCTGCTGGCCGGAGGTGACACCTGGACCGTTGTGGGATGAATCCCGGGGTCGGGCGGCAGGAGCAAAGTGGCTCCCGGCACCGCCTACCCTGGAGTGCATGACCAGCAGCGACCGGAGCCAGGCAGTGGACGTTCAAGAATTCAAGACGTACGAGGTGCGCACCTACGGGTGCCAGATGAACGTCCACGACTCCGAGCGGCTCTCCGGCCTCCTTGAGGACGCCGGATACGTCCGTGCGCCCGAGGGCGCCGACGGTGACGCCGACGTCGTCGTCTTCAACACGTGCGCCGTCCGCGAGAACGCGGACAACAAGCTGTACGGCAATCTCGGCCGCCTGGCGCCGATGAAGACGAAGCGGCCCGGTATGCAGATCGCCGTCGGCGGCTGCCTCGCGCAGAAGGACCGCGACACCATCGTGCAGCGGGCCCCGTGGGTGGACGTCGTCTTCGGCACGCACAACATCGGCAAGCTGCCCGTCCTCCTGGAGCGCGCCCGCATCCAGGAGGAGGCGCAGGTCGAGATCGCCGAGTCCCTGGAGGCCTTCCCCTCCACGCTGCCGACCCGCCGCGAGAGCGCGTACGCGGCCTGGGTCTCCATCTCCGTCGGCTGCAACAACACCTGCACCTTCTGCATCGTGCCCGCCCTGCGGGGCAAGGAGAAGGACCGCAGGACCGGCGACATCCTCGCCGAGATCGAGGCGCTCGTCGGCGAGGGCGTCAGCGAGATCACCCTGCTCGGCCAGAACGTGAACGCGTACGGCTCGGACATCGGTGACCGCGAGGCCTTCAGCAAGCTGCTGCGCGCCTGCGGGAAGATCGAGGGCCTGGAGCGGGTGCGCTTCACGTCCCCGCACCCGCGCGACTTCACCGACGACGTGATCGCCGCCATGGCCGAGACGCCGAACGTGATGCCCCAGCTGCACATGCCGATGCAGTCCGGCTCGGACACCGTCCTGAAGGCGATGCGCCGGTCCTACCGTCAGGAGCGCTACCTCGGGATCATCGAGAAGGTGCGCGCCGCGATCCCGCACGCCGCCATCTCCACGGACATCATCGTGGGCTTCCCCGGCGAGACCGAGGAGGACTTCGAGCAGACGATGCACGCGGTCCGCGAGGCCCGCTTCGCGAACGCCTTCACGTTCCAGTACTCCAAGCGGCCCGGGACTCCGGCGGCGACCATGGAGGGCCAGATCCCCAAGGAGGTCGTCCAGGAGCGCTACATGCGCCTGGTCGAACTCCAGGAGGAGATCTCCTGGGACGAGAACAAGAAGCAGGTCGGCCGCACCCTGGAGCTGATGGTCGCCGAGGGCGAGGGCCGCAAGGACGGTGCCACGCACCGCCTGTCCGGCCGCGCCCCCGACAACCGCCTGGTGCACTTCACCAAGCCGGACACCGAGGTGCGCCCCGGTGACGTGGTCACCGTCGAGATCACCTACGCGGCCCCGCACCACCTGCTCGCCGAGGGCGACGTCCTCGAAGTGCGCCGCACGCGCGCGGGTGACGCCTGGGAGAAGCGGAACGCGGAGCCCGAGCAGAAGCAGGGCGTCATGCTCGGCCTGCCCTCGGTGGGCGTCCCGGCCCCGCTGCCGGCGGCCACGGGCGGCTGCGCCGTCAACTGACGGCACCACACCCAGGGAGTGGTGCCGTCAACTGACGGCACCACTCCCTGGGTGCACCACGAGGCGCAGTAGGCTGCCGATCATGCTTGTCGCCGCCGCCGTCTGCCCCTGCCCGCCCCTGCTCGTGCCCGAGGTCGCCGCGGGTGCGGCCCCCGAGCTGGACGCCGCGCGCGCGGCCTGTGACCAGGCGGTCCGCGCGGTCCTGGCCGCCCGGCCCGACCTGATCGTGGTCGTCGGCGAAGGGCCGGTGACCCGCACGCACGAGCAGGGCGCCACGGGCGGTTTCCAGCCGTTCGGCTTGGACCGTGAATTCCGTCTGGGCGTGGCTCCCGAGGGTTCCGAGGCGCCGGCGGACCGGCTGCCCCTGTCGCTCACGGTGGGCGCCTGGCTGCTCGACCGCGCCGGGTGGACCGGCCCTGTGGAGGGCTACGAGGCCGAGGGCGACAGGTCCTGGCCCGCCAACGGCGAGGAAGGCGTGCACCTCGCGGCGCGGGCCGACCGCGTGGGATTCCTGGTCATGGGCGACGGGACGGCCTGCCGCAGCGTCAAGGCCCCCGGCTACCTGGACGACCGTGCCGAAGGGGTCGACGCGTCGATCGCCCAGGCCCTGGGCAACGGCGACCGCGACGGATTCCTCGCGAGCCTCGACGCCGACCTCGCCCGCGAACTCAAGGTCTCCGGCCGCTCCCCGTGGCAGGTCCTCACGGCAGCCACGGCAGCCTGCGACGAGGACCGCAACTGGCAGGTCCTGTACGAGGAGGCCCCCTACGGAGTGGGCTACTTCGTCGCCGGCTGGTCGTAGACACGAGCGCACACACAGTCGGGGGAGAGCCTGCTCTAAGCGGGCCGGCGCCTGCCGGCGAACGGCGGCACCACGCACGAACGGCGACGGCCGCGGAGCCACAAAAGGCTCCGCGGCCGTCCGCAATGTGCTGGTAGCGCGCCTCAGGAGGCGGGGGGAGGCGGCGGTGCGCCGCCGCCCTTGTCCTGACCCCGCTGCCCGAAGCGGTCCATGGAGTCCTTGGCCTTGCTGGTGCCTGTCTGGATCTGGTCGCTGTACTTGCCCTGGGTCTTCTCGTCGGCCGTCTTCGAGGCCTTGTCCATACCCTGGTCGATCTTGTCCCCGTGCTGCCGCGCGAGGTCAGAGGCCTTGTCCTTGTGGAGCTTGGATTTCAACGTGTCCAGGATGCCCATGGGTTCACCTTCACTCGCGGATGACTACTTGCGGGCGCCCTCACCGGCCTCGCTGTCGGCCACCTGCTCCGCGGACTGCTGCTTGGGAATCTCCACGGGCTCAGCGGCGGCGGGCTCGGGGGTGTCGGCAGCCTCCGTGGACGCCTCCGGCGCCGCGGCATCGGAGGCCGAGGAGGTGTCGGCAGCCCCGGAAGTCCCGGGGGAGGAGTGCTCGGCCTCGGGCTCGGCCTTCAGAGCGGTGGCCTGCGCCTCAGGGGCTGAGGCCTCCTCCGTGGCCTTCTCCGCGCCCTTCGACTTCCGGCGAAACATGGCGAAAACACCCATTTCAACTCCATACGTTACTCGTGCGGGCGAAATCCCGCGCCGCCCGGTGCGTCCGATTGCGTCGCCCGGGCCTGAGGCACTCGAAACCGGCGGTCGGAACCTCGCAACAGGGAACGACCCCGGACCTGCGGCGTCACGTAGCTCGTTCGGGAACAGGTTCCGACGTTTGCGAGACTGGGGCGGTGAGTAGTGCAGCTCCCGCTCCGCGGGTCATCGCCGTCGTCGGACCCACTGCGGCCGGAAAGTCCGATCTGGGCGTTTTTCTCGCCAGGGAACTCGGCGGCGAGGTCGTCAACGCCGACTCCATGCAGCTCTACCGGGGGATGGACATCGGCACCGCCAAACTGACGCCCGAGGAACGCGGCGGCGTCCCGCACCACCTCCTGGACATCTGGGACGTCACCGAGGCCGCCAGCGTCGCGGAGTACCAGAAGCTCGCCCGTGCCGAGATCGACCGGCTGCTCGCCGAGGGGCGCTGGCCCGTCCTGGTCGGCGGCTCCGGCCTCTACGTCCGCGGGGCGGTGGACCACCTGGAGTTCCCGGGCACCGACCCCGAGGTGCGCGCCCGCCTGGAGGAGGAGCTCGCCCTGCGCGGCTCCGGCGCCCTGCACGCCCGCCTCGCCGTCTCCGACCCCGGGGCCGCCCAGGCGATCCTGCCGAGCAACGGCCGCCGCATCGTCCGCGCCCTCGAAGTGATCGAGATCACGGGCAAGCCCTTCACGGCCAATCTGCCGGGCCACGAGTCCGTCTACGACACCGTCCAGATCGGCGTCGACGTGGCGCGCCCGGAACTCGACGAGCGCATCGCGACCCGCGTCGACCGCATGTGGGACGCCGGGCTCGTGGACGAGGTGCGCACCCTGGAGGCGCGAGGCCTGCGGGAAGGGCGTACGGCGTCGCGTGCGCTCGGCTACCAGCAGGTGCTCGCCGCGCTGGCGGGGGAATGCACCGAGGACGAGGCGCGCGCCGAGACCGTCCGCGCCACCAAGCGCTTCGCGCGCCGTCAGGACTCCTGGTTCCGGCGCGATCCGCGCGTCCATTGGCTCAGCGGCGCGGCGGCCGAACGCGGGGAACTCCCGGCCCGGGCAATGACGTTGATCGAACGACCGGTCACAGCCTGATCACGTGATGGCATCGGGACGCTCCGGCCGTCATCGTGGCCCCTGGGAGCGTGCCATCATCGACCATCGATCGACCAGTGGAGTCCGAAGTGGGAGGGCGCGTGGCGATGGAGGCCGGCCCTCGTGACACCGCACCCGGCGGGGAACAGCTGAGCCCTGACGGACCGGACGCGACCCCGGACGGTGTGATCGCCGACGGCCCCACGGCCGAGGAGCTCGCATCGCAGGCCGGGGGCGCCGAGGTCGAGGTGGAGCTGCGCCCGCAGCGCCGCCTGCGCCTGTGGCAGCTCGCGCCCATCGTGATCCTCTCCGCGATCGGCTCCCTGATGTTCGCGTTCCCGCTCTTCTTCGAATTCGGGGACGGCGGGGCCGTAGTGGCCATGCTGGGGCTGTTGATCAGCTCCTGCGCCGCCGGCTGGGGAATGATGGCCGCGCGCCGCGTGGGCTACACCTGGCCCGGCTTCCCGGCCCGCGGATCGGGCCGGCGCCCGGACTGGCGGGTCGTCGGCGCGTACGCGGTCGTGGTCGCCGCCGTCGCCGTCCTCGCCGTGTGGCGCGTCGCCCGCCTGCGCTAGGGCCTTTCGCTCGGATCAGGCTGGACTCGCGGGGGCCGGCACGCGCATCTGCGGCGTCGGCGTCCACGTACCGGGCCGTCCCGACGGGCTGTCGGCGCCACCCCGTACGATCGAGGAATGAGCACGCGGATCGCCTTCCTCAAGGGTCACGGGACCGAGAACGACTTCGTGATCGTCCCCGACCCGGAGAACGCCCTGGAGCTGCCCCCGACGGCCGTCGCGGCCCTGTGCGACCGTCGCGCCGGAATCGGCGGCGACGGCCTGCTGCACGTGGTGCGCTCCGCCGCCCACCCCGACGCGCGGCACCTGGCTTCCGAAGCCGAGTGGTTCATGGACTACCGCAACGGCGACGGCTCGATCGCCGAGATGTGCGGCAACGGCGTGCGGGTGTTCGCCCACTACCTCCAGCACGCCGGCCATGTCGGCGAGGGCGACCTCGCGGTGGCCACGCGCGGAGGCGTGAAGAGCGTGCACATCGACAAGGAGGGCGACATCACGGTCGGCATGGGCAAGGCCCTCCTCCCCGAAGGGGATGTCACCGTCAGTGTCGCCGACCACAGTTGGCCCGCGCGCAACGTGAACATGGGCAACCCCCACGCCGTCGCCTTCGTGGACGACCTCGCCCAGGCCGGCAACCTCTTCACGGCCCCGCCCTTCACCCCGGCCACGGCCTACCCGGACGGGGTGAACGTCGAGTTCGTCGTCGACCGCGGCCCCCGCCACGTCGCCATGAGGGTCCACGAGCGCGGCGTGGGCGAGACCCGCTCGTGCGGCACGGGCGCGTGCGCCGTGGCTGTCGCGGCGGCCCGCAGGGACGGCCTGGACCCGGCGGTCACCGGATCGCCGGTGACGTACGCCGTGGACCTGCCCGGCGGACAGCTCGTGATCACGGAGCGTGCCGACGGCGAGATCGAGATGACGGGACCCGCGGTGATCGTCGCCGAGGGAGAGATCGACACGGACTGGCTGGCGGGTCTCGAAACCGTAAACCCCTGAACGTTCGCTCGAATGGGTGATCCGTTTCACGCTGGGCGAGAGGGGGACTGCTCCACGTGATGGGCTCGGTAGCATCAAGCACCGGCCCGGGCGGGAACCCCGCAGACCGCCGCCGGTCGACGCAGCCGGAGGTGCTCATGAGTGCGGAGGCGACCAATCCCGCTACGCCGGGCCCGATCACACCGGGCGCGCACCGTCGGCGCGGCCGTCCCCGGATCGACCTGCGCCGCATCGGCTGGGCCGCGCTCCTCGGCCCCGCCGACGGCAACCGGCTGCCCGACGCGATCGGCCACGTGGTCGAGGCCCACCGTGCCCACCACCCCGAAGCGCCCCTGGAGCCGCTGCGCCGGGCGTACGTCCTGGCCGAGTCCTCCCACCGGGGACAGATGCGCAAGAGCGGCGAGCCCTACATCACACACCCGCTCGCCGTGACGCTGATCCTCGCCGAGCTGGGCGCCGAGACGACGACCCTGACCGCGTCCCTCCTCCACGACACCGTCGAGGACACCGAGGTGACGCTCGATCAGGTGCGTGCGGAGTTCGGCGAAGAGGTCGCCTATCTCGTCGACGGCGTGACCAAGCTCGAGAAGGTCGACTACGGAGCGGCCGCCGAACCCGAGACCTTCCGCAAGATGCTCGTCGCCACCGGCAACGACGTGCGCGTCATGTCGATCAAACTCGCCGACCGGCTGCACAACATGCGCACCCTCGGCGTGATGCGCCCCGAGAAACAGGAGCGCATCGCCAAGGTCACCCGCGACGTCCTCATCCCGCTCGCCGAACGCCTCGGCGTCCAGGCACTCAAGACCGAGCTCGAGGACCTCGTCTTCGCGATCCTGCACCCCGACGAGTACGCGGAGACCCGCGAGCTCATCGCGGCCAACGACGCGCGGGGCACCGATCCGCTCACGGAGATCGCCGACGACGCGCGTGCTGTCCTGAAGGACGCCGGGATCGCGGCCGAAGTGCTGATCAGGCCACGCCACTTCGTCTCCGTGCACCGCGCGAGACGCAAGCGGGGAACGCTGCGCGGAGCGGACTTCGGGCGCCTGCTGGTACTCGTCGGTGAGGACGCCGACTGCTACGGGGTGCTCGGCGAGCTGCACACGTGCTTCACGCCCGTCGTCTCGGAGTTCAAGGACTTCATCGCCGTACCGAAGTTCAACCTGTACCAGTCGCTGCACACAGCCGTGTCGCGCGGTGACGGCGAAGTCGCCGAAGTCCTCATCCGTACCCACCAGATGCACAAGGTCGCCGAGGCCGGAGTCGTCGCGCTCGGCAATCCCTACGCTCCTCCCGCGGACGAGCAGACGGACCGAATGGGGGAGCGTGCCGACCCGACCAGGCCCGGCTGGCTCTCCCGCCTCCTCGACTGGCAGCAGGCCGCCCCGGACGCGGACACCTTCTGGTCGACGCTGCGCGAAGACCTCGCCCAGGACCGCGAGATCACCGTCTTCCGGCCGGACGGCGGCACGCTCGGCCTGCCCGCGGGCGCCAGCTGCGTCGACGCCGCGTACGCCCAGTACGGCGAGGACGCGCACGCCTGCATCGGAGCCCGGGTCAACGGCCGGCTGGCGACGCTCAGCACGGTCCTGAGTGACGGGGACACCGTCCAGCTCCTCATGGGCCAGGACCCCGCCTCCGAGCCCTCCAGGGACTGGCTCGACCACGCCCGCACACCCGCCGCGCAAATCGCCATCCGGCGCTGGCTCGCGACCCACCCGGCCACGCCCCAGCCCGAGCCCGAGGACAGGCGCGCCCCGGAGTCGGCTCCCAGGACGCCTCAGGGCGCGCCCGCGGGCCGCCTCGCCGAGGCGAACGCCGTCGTGGACCAGCCGGGCGCCTCAGTCCGCCTCGCGGGCTGCTGTACGCCCGTACCGCCCGACGAGGTGACCGCCTTCGCCGTACGCGGCGGTGTCGTGACCGTGCACCGCGCGGAGTGTCATGGTGTGGCGCGCATGAAGAGCACGGGACGCGCCGAGGTCGGCGTGCACTGGGGCGACACCACGGAGTGCCGGGTGTCCCTGATCGCCGAATCGTTCAGCCGGCCGCATCTGCTGGCCGATCTCACCGAAGCCATCGCCCTGGAGAGCGTCGCCGTGATCTCGGCGACCGTGGAACCGCCCACCCAGGGCCGCGTACGCCACACCTACACGCTCCAACTCCCCGACGCGACAACGCTCCCCGGACTCATGCGCGCCATGCGCAACATCGCAGGGGTGTACGACGTCAGCCGCGCACAGCACCCCGCCCAGACCACCTCGTAGGGCCTCATTCGGGTGGGTGTGGCGCGTCCCGCCGGAGTCCGGACGCGGACGCTGGTAGCCGTAGTTCATGCTGCTCACCCCCCGCACCATCCGCATGGGCACCGCGCTCGTCGCCGCGGCCGCCTCCACCGCACTCCTCGCCGCGAGCGCTCCGCCGGCGGCCGTCCCGCTGGGCATCGGCGACCGGCTCTTCCCGCACCTCGGCAATCCGGGCTACGACGTGGAGTCGTACGACATCGCGTTCACGTACCACGGCGACAACAAGAAGCCGCTCGACGCCGTCACCAAGATCGACGCCACGGCGACCGCCCGCCTCGAGCAGGTGAATCTCGACTTCTCGCACGGAACCGTCCGCTCCGTGGAGGTCAACGGCAGGCCCGCGCGGTTCGACACCAGCGACGAGGACCTGGTCGTCACGCCCGAGAGCGCCGTGCCGGAAGGTGCCCCGCTGGAGATCACCGTGCGGCACACCAGCAACCCGGTACCCGGCAAGGAGGAGGGCGGCTGGGTGCAGACCAAGGACGGTCTCGCCATGGCCAATCAGGCCGACGCCGCGCACCGGGTGTTCCCGAGCAACGACCACCCTTCGGACAAGGCCCGGTTCACGTTCCGGGTCACCGCCCCCAAGGCGCTCACGGTCGTCGCCAACGGGGTGCCCTTCCTGAAGATGCGCCGCGGCGCGGATACCAGCTGGTCGTACCGCACCCTCCACCCCATGGCCACCGAGCTGGCGCAGGTCTCGATCGGTCGCTCCACGGTGCTGCACCGCGAGGGGCCGCACGGGCTGCCCGTCCGTGACGTGGTGCCCGCCAAGGACCGCAAGGTCCTCGAACCGTGGCTCAAGAAGACACCCGCCCAGCTCGCCTGGATGGAAGGGAAGGTCGGCCGCTACCCCTTCGAGAACTACGGCCTCCTGATCGCCCAGGCCCGGACCGGCTTCGAGCTGGAGACCCAGACGCTCTCCCTCTTCGAGAAGGACATCTTCACGGAGCCCGCGTACCCCGCCTGGTACATCGACTCGATCATGGTCCACGAGATGGCGCACCAGTGGTTCGGCGACAGCGTCAGCCCGCGCACCTGGTCCGACCTGTGGCTGAACGAGGGCCACGCCAGCTGGTACGAGGCCCTTTACGCCCAGGAGAAGGGGCACCAGTCCATGGCCAAGCGCATGCGCGAGGCCTACCGGGCCTCGGACGGCTGGCGCGCCGCGGGTGGCCCGCCCGCCGCCCCCAAGGGCCCGAGGCCGGGCCAGAAGATCAGCCTCTTCCGGCCCGTGGTCTACGACGGCAGCTCCCTCGTGCTCTACGCGCTCCGCCAGGAGATCGGCACCCCGGCCTTCGAACGGCTGGAGCGCGACTGGGTGCGCACACACCGTGACGGCACGGCGAGCACGGCGGACTTCATCAGCCTCGCCTCGCAGACCTCCGGCCGCGATCTCCAGGGCTTCTTCCGGGCCTGGCTGTACGGCAAGAAGACGCCGCCGATGCCGGGGCACCCGGACTGGAAGTCGGCGCCGGTGGAGAAGGCGAAGCCGGTCAAGGGATAGGCCGTCGACCGGCGGCGAACAGCCCAGGCGGGACACGCTTCGGGGCCCGCGCCGGCGGGCATTAAGTCGGGTGACGAGACGGGCCGTGCCGTGCGACCATCTTCAGGTCGGCGGCGCGGCCGGCCCGGGAATCTACGGACGGCCCGGGACGTTGTGTCAGTCGAAGGACCACGCTGTCATGCGCGGGCCGTCAGACATTCCGAACACCTCGACGTAAGGATCCAATGACCTCCTCTTCTTCCCCTTCCCAGGACGCGCAGAGCTTCGCGCAGAACAACCCCGAAGGTCTTCGGGCCGATGCCCTGATGGAAGAGGACGTCGCCTGGAGCCACGAGATCGACGGAGAGCGGGACGGCGACCAGTTCGACCGCTCCGAGCGTGCGGCCCTGCGCCGTGTCGCGGGCCTCTCCACCGAGCTCGAGGACGTCACCGAAGTCGAGTACCGACAGCTCCGCCTGGAGCGGGTCGTGCTCGTCGGCGTGTGGACCTCGGGAACGGTCAATGACGCGGAGAACTCCCTCGCGGAGCTGGCCGCTCTCGCCGAGACCGCCGGCGCCCTTGTGCTCGACGGCGTCATCCAGCGCCGCGACAAGCCCGACGCCGCGACGTACATCGGCTCGGGCAAGGCACTGGAGCTGCGCGACATCGTCCTCGAGACCGGAGCCGACACCGTCGTGTGTGACGGTGAGCTCAGCCCCGGCCAGCTCATCCACCTCGAAGACGTCGTCAAGGTCAAGGTGGTCGACAGGACCGCCCTGATCCTCGACATCTTCGCCCAGCACGCCAAGTCCCGAGAGGGCAAGGCCCAGGTCGCCCTCGCGCAGATGCAGTACATGCTGCCGCGGCTGCGCGGCTGGGGTCAGTCGCTCTCCCGGCAGATGGGTGGCGGCGGCGGTGGCGGCATGGCCACCCGTGGTCCCGGTGAGACCAAGATCGAGACGGACCGGCGACGGATCCGCGAGAAGATGGCGAAGATGCGCCGGGAAATCGCGGACATGAAGACGGGCCGCGAGATCAAGCGCCAGGAGCGGCGCCGCAACAAGGTGCCTTCGGTGGCCATCGCCGGATACACCAACGCGGGCAAGTCTTCCCTGCTCAACCGCCTGACGGGCGCCGGTGTCCTGGTGGAGAACGCCCTGTTCGCCACCCTCGACCCGACCGTCCGCAGGGCCGAGACGCCCAGCGGCCGTCTCTACACACTGGCCGACACGGTCGGTTTTGTACGGCACCTGCCGCACCACCTCGTCGAGGCGTTCCGCTCCACGATGGAGGAGGTCGGTGACGCCGACCTGATCCTGCACGTGGTGGACGGATCGCACCCGGCGCCGGAGGAGCAGTTGGCCGCCGTGCGCGAGGTCATCCGGGACGTGGGCGCCACCCAGGTGCCCGAGATCGTGGTGATCAACAAGGCGGACGCGGCCGACCCCCTCGTCCTCCAGCAGCTGCTGCGCGTCGAGAAGCGCGCGATCGCGGTGTCGGCCCGCACCGGGCTCGGCCTCGACAAGCTGCTCGCGATCATCGACGACGAGCTGCCGCGTCCCGAGGTCGAGATCGACGCGCTCGTTCCGTACACGCACGGCCAGCTGGTCGCGCGTGCGCACGCCGATGGCGAGGTGATCTCCGAGGAGCACACCGCGGACGGCACCCTGCTCAAGGCGCGGGTGCACGAGGAACTCGCCGCCGAGTTCGCGCCGTACCTCCTGGCGGCGGCCGCGAGCTGACGCTCCGGCAGCAGCCAGGCATCGTGCCGACGGCGAGGGCCCGCCCCCAACTTCCTGGGGGCGGGCCCTCGTTCGTTCGGTGAAGCCGGCGGTTACTGGCTGCCGTACTTCTCGCTCATCGTGTCGAAGACCTGCTGGGCGCCCTTGCCCAGCTGCGGTCCGGCCAGCCAGGTGTTCTCGGCCGGGCCGATCGACGTGTTCGACACCAGCTCCGTCTTCCCGTCGACCATCCGGAACCAGCCGCCACCGGAGGAACCGCCGGTCATGGTGCAGCCGATGCGGTACATCGTCGGCATGTCGGGGCTGAGGGACAGGCGGCCCGGACGGTCGATGCACTTGTGCATCAGCTGGCCGTTGAACGGCGGCGCGGCCGGGTAGCCCCAGGCGCCCATGCTGGCCACGGACTGGACGGAGGGCTCGGAGAAGTCGACGGGCAGCGCGTTGCCGACAGTCTCCTCAAGGGACTTGGAGCCCTGCTCCGGCTTCACGTGCAGCACCGCGTAGTCGTACGGAGCGCCCGCACCACCCGACTCGGCGCCCGTGTCGATCCACTCGTTGGAGGTCGAGGCCCAGTCGGCCCAGAAGGTGCCGTACGGGGCGACCTCCTGCTGGGCGGCGTTCTGCAGCTGCGCCTCGGACTTGCCCAGGTCGTTGTAGGCCGGGACGAAGGCGATGTTGCGGTACCAGCCGCCCGCCGCACCCGCGTGCACGCAGTGGCCCGCGGTCCAGACGAGGTTGGACTTGCCCGGGTTGCGCGGGTCCTTCACGACGGTGCCGGAGCAGACCATCGAACCCTCGGGCGAGTCGAAGAAGACCTTGCCGACCGGGGCGGCGTTCTCGTGGTACGGGGTCTTCTCGGGCACGGCCTTGACGGGCTGCGGCTCAGGGTCCGTGGTGCCCTGGTCGGCCGACGCGTCCTTCGCGGCGATCGTCTTGTCCGGGTCCTTGGCGGACTTCATCCGCTCGGGCTTCCAGTGGTCCTTGATGACCGGGTTGACGAAGTCCTTGGCCTCGCGCAGCCAGTCGTCCTTGTCCCAGTTCTTCCAGGCGCCGTTCTTCCACTTGTCCGGGTCGATGCCGTGCTTCTTGAGCTGGTCGGCTATGCCCCCGGGCAGCTGGCCGTCGGATCCCTTGTCGGCTCCCTGCGAAGCCGAGGCGCCCGACTTGTCACTCGCCTTGTCGTCGCTCGGGCCGCAGGCCGTGGCGGTGAGCGCCAGGGCCGCGGCGAGCCCCGTAGCGGCGAGGACGTTGCGACGGCCCCGGCTCCGCGTGGATGACGGACGTGTGGAACGCATGGTGCTGTTACCCCCGATGAAGCGAATATGTCATGAGCTTGTCAGGTCCGATGTGAGCCCCGTGCGGAGATCGCGGACACAGCACCCCACTATGCCTGTGGAGTTGAGGACGAACAGCGGCGGGGTGGTGAAGGTTTCGTCACCCCGCCGCCGCCCGTTGCCCGCCTACTGGCGTCGCCCGCTGGCCGGCGTTGTCCGCACTGCCGGAGTCAACTGACCTACTTGTCGGCGTACTTCTTGCTGACCGCGTCGTAGATCCCCTTGGCCTCCTTGCCGAGGCGCGGGCCTGCGAGCCAGCCGGCCGTCACCGGGCCGATCGACGTGTTCGACACCAGCGACGGCTTGCCGCTGGAGCCCTGCGCGATCCAGCCGCCACCGGAGGAACCGCCGGTCATGGTGCACCCGATGCGGTACATCGTCGGCTCGGCCTTCGCGAGCGAGAGCCGGCCCGGCTTGTCGGCGCACTGGTACAGCGTCTGGCCGTCGTACGGCGGCGCGGCCGGGTAGCCCTTCGCCGTCATCGTCGCGATCTTCGGCACCGCGGGCGCGTTGAAGTCGACCGGCACGGCCGTGCCGACCGCCTCTTCGAGGGACTTGCCCTCGCTGCCCTTCTCCGGAGTGACCTGGATGACCGCGAAGTCGTACGGCGCGCCCTGCCCGCCCGTCGGACCGCCCTGCTCGATCCACTGGTCGGACGTCTGCGCCCACGCGCCCCACCAGACGCCGTACGGAGCGACCTCTTCCTTGGTGGCGGTCTTGAGCTGCTCGTCCGACAGGCCCGCGTTGTTGTACGAGGGCACGAAGGCGATGTTGCGGTACCAGCCGCCGTTCTTGCCGGCGTGCACGCAGTGGCCCGCGGTCCACACCATGTTCGACTTGCCCGGGTGCGCGGGGTCCGTGACGACCGTCGCCGAGCAGACCATCGAGCCCTCGGGGCCGTCGAAGAAGAGCTTTCCGGCGTACGGCGCGCTCTCGTGGTACGGCGTGCCGACGGCCGCGGCCTTCACCGGCTGCGGCGTCGGGTCCGTCACGCCCTGGTCGCCCGAGATGTCGTTGTCGTCGACCTCGTTGTCCGGGTTCTTGTCGGCGTCACGCATCCGGTCCCGGTCCCACAGGCCGTCGATGATGGGGTTGACGTAGTCCTGCGCCTCACGCAGCCACTTGTCCTTGTCCCAGTTCTTCCACTCGCCGTTCTTCCACTTGTCCAGATCAATACCGTGCTCCTTGAGCCGGTCCTTGATGTCGTCCGGGATCTGGAGCTTGTCGTTGCCGTCCTGCGCCGCGGACGCGGTCGGCTTCGCGTCCGCGTTGTCGTCGCCCGGACCGCACGCGGTGGCGGTGAGCGCGAGCGCCGCACCCATGGCGAGAGCGGCCGCCACGGGGGAGGTTCTGCGGCGCGTGCTCCTCCCGCGCTGAACGGTCAAGAGCGGACGTATGGGTCGCATGTCGTGAATCCCCCTGGGCTTCGAGAACTGTGCAGTGCCGGCCGCCGGCGGTCGTGAACCCGTCGCGCCACGCTCGGCACTTGATGTGCCTCGCCCCGCGACCGAACCCTCCGCCCTCCGTCGAACGGCAACCCACCCTATGCGCGCCCTGTGGGGGACTACCCACGGAACGGCAACGGTTCCGTCACGGCATGGATCTTCCAAGAGGCAAGGATTTTCCGCCGACCCGTGATCCCGCGCAGTCACCGTCGTTAGTACGTACGGGGGATTCGCCGTCGTCGTTCGGTCCTTGGGGTTCCGCCCCGGACACCCGTACGTCAACTGATCCCCCCATAGCGAGAATTCGACCGGATCCAGCGGGATCCAGGGGGAGGACCAGCAGCAGTGGCCGTCACCGAGCCTGCGCCCGCGGCGGTGCCCGCGGGGTACGAGGGGGGCGCCGCCCGTGAGGGCGTTGCCCAAGAGGGAATCCTGCGGCGGCAGTCCGCGCGGGAGTCGGCGGCCCGCACCTATGCGCGCGCCCTGCCGATCGTGCCCGTGCGGGCGCGCGGCCTGACGATCGAGGGCGCCGACGGACGCCGGTACCTCGACTGCCTCTCCGGCGCGGGCACGCTGGCCCTCGGCCACAACCACCCTGTCGTGCTCGAAGCGATCAGGCGCGTACTCGACTCCGGCGCCCCCCTGCATGTGCTCGACCTGGCCACCCCCGTGAAGGACGCCTTCACGACGGAACTCTTCCGAACGCTGCCCGCCGGGCTCGCCGAGCGGGCACGGATCCAGTTCTGTGGACCGGCCGGCACCGACGCGGTGGAGGCCGCCCTGAAACTCGTCCGCACGGCCACCGGTCGCAGCGGAATGCTCGCCTTCACCGGCGCCTATCACGGGATGACCGCGGGGGCGCTCGAAGCGTCCGGCGGGGCGCAGGACGTCAGGGTCGCGCGGCTGCCCTTTCCGCAGGACTACCGCTGTCCCTTCGGCGTCGGCGGTGAGCGCGGCGCCGAACTCTCCGCGCGCTGGACCGAATCCCTCATCGACGATCCCAAGTCGGGGGTGCCGCACCCCGCCGGCATGATCCTCGAACCCGTCCAGGGGGAAGGCGGGGTGATTCCCGCGCCCGACGCCTGGATGCGCCGGATGCGCGAACTCACGGCGGCGCGCTCCATCCCGCTGATCGCCGACGAGGTCCAGACCGGCGTGGGCAGGACCGGCGCCTTCTGGGCGGTCGAACACAGCGGCGTGGTGCCCGACGTCATGGTCCTTTCCAAGGCGATCGGCGGCAGCCTTCCCCTGGCCGTCGTCGTCTATCGCGACGACCTCGACGTGTGGCAACCCGGGGCCCACGCCGGCACGTTCCGCGGGAACCAGCTCGCCATGGCCGCCGGCGCCGCGACCCTCGCCTATGTCCGGGAGAACCGTCTCGCCGAACGCGCCGCCCTCCTGGGTGCCCGCATGGTGGGCCAGCTCCAGGGCCTCGCCGCCGAACACCCCTGCATCGGGGACGTGCGAGGCCGCGGCCTGATGATCGGCGTCGAGCTGGTCGACGTAGGCGCCGTCCAGGACCCGGACCGGCCGGCCGCACCCGACGTGGGCCCACATCCTCCCGCGCCCGAACTCGCCGCCTCCGTGCAGCGCGAATGCCTCCGCCGTGGACTCATCGTCGAGCTCGGCGGCCGCCACTCCAGCGTCGTACGCCTTCTGCCGCCCCTCACGATCACCGATGAACAGGCTGCCGCCGTCGTCGAGCGTCTCGCGGACGCCCTGGCCGAGGCGGCCCGCACGCATCGCGGATAGCCGAGCCGGGACCGGCCCCGTCCTGGAGCCCCACACCCGCCAGGCCAGGGCCACCACGACACGGACCACCACGGACAGCAGCGGAACACCGGACAGTCCGGACCACCGCATCACGGAGTCAACTACCCCACAAGGAAGCCCCGTTGAACGCCAATCCCGCCCCCGACGACCGACACAGCCCCCAGGCGACCGGAGCCTGCGACACGCAGCCCCAACTCGCCCCGGAACGCGGGACGGTCCCCCGGCAGAAGGACGGCAGCCAGGAGGCCGAGCATCTGCACGGCTCCACCGCCGACCTGCTGGAGCATCCCGACCCCGCCACCGCGGCCCAGGCCGCGGCCGTCGAGAACCTGCTCCGCTGCTGGGCGCGGGAGAACGATCTGGCCGAACCCCCGCACGGCACTCTGCGAATTCCTCTGCCCGCAAGTGGCACCGCCCTCCTCATCCCTGTCCATTACTGGTCCGCGACCGGCTGGCACCGGTTCGGCATGCCCCATCTCCAGGGCGGCCCGCTCGACGCCCCGCGCGTCGACGCGGTCACCGTTGCCGCTCTCCTGAGCCGCGAGGCATCGGGCCCGGGAAGCGCGACCGAGGTGGGTGACGGTGTCGGTGTCCGAGTGAGGGGCGGCGGCGGAAGCGCCGGTGACGCGCCCCGGCGGGAGGACGCCGTTCCGTGGTCGCGGGGCACGCCGGACACCGCTCCCAGGGCTCCGGGCGGGCCGGAGTCGCCGACCGGCGGGGCGCCGATTCCGACCGCCTCGGCACCGGCCCAGACCGTTTCGGCGCAGACCCCGAGCGTCTTCGCGCCGCCCACGCCGACCGTCCCGGACACCTCCCAGTTCGCCGCCGCTACCACCGCACCCGCGGCGCCGCGTCCGCACGTCGACCCCGTTGCGCAGCCCGACGTCAGTGGCGAGTCCTCCTACCCGGAGGCGCAGGCTCCCCGCCCCGAAGTCCCCCGCTCGGAGTCCGCTCGCCCCGAGTCCCTCCACCTCGAGTCCGCTCGCCCCGAGCCGTCTCCCCACGTCACCCCTCACTCCTCCCACTCCACCCCCTCAGGCGACGGGGCCGACCTAGTGGGGCGCGTGGCCGACTCGATTCGCCGCACCGCCGACTTCATCGCCCACCGCCGCATCAACCCCCGCGACACGACCGACCTCTTTCTGGCCGCCGAACAGTCCCTCCTGCTCGGCCACCCTCTGCACCCGACGCCGAAGAGTCGCGAGGGCCTGTCCGAGGCCGAATCCCGGCTCTACTCACCCGAGTTGCAGGGATCCTTCCCCGTGCACTGGATGGCGGTGAACCGCTCGGTGCTCGCGATGGACTCGGCCTGGACCCAGCGGGGCCGCCCGCTCCCGGCAGACCAGCTCATCCTCCAACTCGCCGGGACGGAACTGCCTCTGCCCGACGGCCACGCCGCCCTGCCCTTGCACCCCTGGCAGGTTCGCGAGCTCAAGCATCGCCCCCAGACTGCGGCCCTCCTCGACGCCGGCCTTCTTCGTGACCTCGGTCCGCACGGCGCCCCCTGGTACCCCACCTCCTCCGTTCGTACCCTCTACCGGCCCGATGCGTCGGCCATGCTGAAGCTCTCGCTCGGCCTGCGCATCACCAACTCCCGTCGGGAGAATCTCCGTAAGGAACTCCACCGCGGAGTCGAGGTCCACCGACTGCTGCGCACGGGGCTCTTCGAGCAGTGGCAGGCGGCCCACCCTGGATTCGACATCGTCCGCGACCCGGCCTGGCTCGCCGTCAACGGCCCGGACGGCGAACCGGTGGCCGGCCTGGACGTGATGATCCGGAACAACCCGTTCGCACCCGGAGACGACGCAGCCTGCATCGCCGGCCTCGTGTCACCCAGACCCCCGGCCATGCCCCACGGGCAACGGGACCGCCATCTCATGCGCTCCCGCCTCGCCGAGACGATCACCCGCCTCGCCGGCCGCACCGGACGCCCCCGTGGCGCCGTCGCCGCCGAGTGGTTCCTGCGCTACCTCGAGCGCGTCGTACGCCCCGTGCTCTGGCTCGACAGCACCGCAGGCGTGGCCCTGGAGGCCCATCAGCAGAACACGCTGCTGCTGCTCGACCCCGAAGGCTGGCCCGTCGGCGGACGCTACCGCGACAACCAGGGCTACTACTTCCGCGAGTCCCGGCGCGCCGAGCTGGACGGCCGGCTGCCCGGCATCGGCAGCCACAGTGACACCTTCGTCTCCGACGACGTCACCGATGAGAGGTTCGCCTACTACCTCGGGATCAACAACGTCTTCGGTCTCATCGGCGCCTTCGGCTCCCAACAGCTGGCGGACGAAGGGCTGTTGCTCGCCGCCTTCCGCGGGTTCCTCTCCGATGTCGCGTCGGGCCCGGACAAGCTCCGCACCCCGCTGCCCGGATACCTCCTCGACTCCCCGGCCCTGCGCTGCAAGGCCAACCTCCTCACCCGCCTGCACGGACTCGACGAACTGGTCGGTCCCGTCGACACCCAGTCCGTCTACGTCACCATCGCCAACCCCCTTCATTCCTGAGGAACATGCCCCACCCCATCCCCTGAGAGGAACGTCGCCGTGTCATCCACCGACGCGCGCACCGACGGCGGAGCCACGCCCGCCACCGCCCAAACCGATGCCGTCACCGACGAGATCGCCGACACGGGATCCGGCGCCGACGAGCTCACAGGTTCCGACCCCGGCGGCGGCACGGACGTCGCCGACACCCTGGACCTGCGTCTGCCCGACGAACTCATCGACCTGATCGCCGGACAGGGTGGAACCGGCGGACAGAGCAACGGCAGCGTGGGCCAGGGGGCCGGCGCAGGCTTTTCCGGGTACGGGCGCGCGGGCGACGGAACGCGAGCGCACGTACCGGGCGGCACCTCGACGGCCCTGGCGGACGACGACCTGCTCGACGACGTCGGAGCGTGGGGACCGGTCACCACACGTTCCGGCGTCTTCCAACTGGTTCCCGTCCGTATGGAACGCGACCTACCGCTGATCAGCCGCTGGATGAACGACCCAGCCGTAGCCGCCTTCTGGGAACTTGAAGGTCCGGAGAGCGTCACGGAGAACCATCTCCGCTCCCAACTGGACGGCGACGGGCGCAGCGTCCCCTGCCTCGGCGTACTGGACGGCACCCCGATGAGCTACTGGGAGATCTACCGCGCCGACCTCGACCCACTGGCCCGCCACTACCCCGCCCGCCCGCACGACACCGGTGTTCACCTCCTCATCGGTGGTGTCGCCAACCGCGGCCGAGGACTCGGCACGGGCCTGCTCAAGGCCGTCGCCGACCTCGTACTCGACCACCGTCCGCCCTGCGCTCGTGTCGTCGCAGAGCCGGACCTCCGCAACACCCCCTCCGTATCTGCGTTCTTGAGTGCTGGTTTCCGCTTCTCCGCCGAGGTGGACCTTCCCGACAAACGGGCCGCACTGATGATCCGAGACCGGGCCCTGCGCGCTCTGCTGTGAGCCCGTCACTCTTAGTACACCGCTCACCCCGATCCGGTTCCCTCCCGAGGAGTCCCCGTGCCGAATCCGTCCGAGCCCCAGACTTCCGCAGCGTCCTCCGCTCTGTACGACCCAGCGGAGCTGACCCCCGAGAACTGGGAGCGCGCCGCAGCCCGGCTGCTGGCAAAGATGATCGGCGAGTTCGCGTACGAGGAGATCATCGAACCGAAACGTGAGCCGGAGCCGGAGCCGGAGCGGGAGCGGGAGCGGGAGCGGGAGCGGGGGCCGGAGGCGGAAGGCGGGCCGGGTCCGGCGCCAGGGCGGACAGACCTCTACATCCTCCCCGTCGAGGGCGCCCACATGCCGCCGGGCAGCGCGTTCCGGTTCAGGGCCCGCCGGGGCGCCTACGGCAGCTGGCTCGTGGACCCCGGCAGCATCCAATGGATCGCCGGCAGCCCGGACGAGACCGCCGGCCGCGCCGCACGGACTGACAAGGGTGCGGACGCCGCCGAGCCCAAGCCCTCGCCCCCCGCAACGAACCCGCCGGAACGCTTCACCGACCCTCTCGTCTTCCTCCTCCGCGCCAAGCACGTCCTCGGCCTCGACGGCGCCACGCTCGGGCATCTCATCCGCGAGCTCACCGTCACCCTCGCCGCCGACGCCCGTCTCGACCACACCGCGCTCACCGCGGCCCAGCTCGCCGAGCTCGGATACGCCGAACTGGAAGGCCACCAGACCGGCCACCCCTGGCTCGTCCTCAACAAGGGCCGCCTGGGCTTCTCGGCCTCCGACACCGCCCGCTGGGCCCCCGAGGCCCGTATCCCCGGGAGGCTCCCGTGGATCGCCGTCCACACGAGGATCGCCGCCTACAGAGGCGTCGCGGACCTCGCGACAGCCGATCGGCTGTACGACCGTGAGCTCTCCCCGGCGGCGCGGGATTCCTTCGCCGAGGCCCTCCGGGAGCGCGGCCTGGACCCGCGGGCCTACCTGTACCTACCGGTACACCCGTGGCAGTGGAGCAATATCGTGCTGCCCCTCTTCGCCGGCCCCGTAGCGACGGACGCCATCGTGCCGCTCCCCACCGACGGCGACGTGCGCCTGCCCCAGCAGTCCATCCGTACGTTCCTCAACATCTCGCGCCCCGACCGCCACACGGTGAAGCTCCCGCTGTCCGTACTCAACACCCTTGTGTGGCGCGGCCTGCCCACCGAGCGCACGCTCGCGGCACCGTCGGTCACCGCGTGGATGCACTCCCTCCGCGAAACAGACCCCTTCTTGAAGGACGATTGCGGAGTCATCCTCCTGGGGGAGGTGGCCTCGGTCGCCGTCGAGCACCCTGCATACGACGGCCTCGAAGAAGTCCCGTATCAGTACAAGGAGTTGCTGGGCGCCATCTGGCGCGAACCGGTCTCCCGGTATCTCGCCCCCGGCGAGCGGGCCCGCACCCTGGCCTCTCTGCTCCACGTAGACCCGCACGGCCGTGCCTTCACCGCGGAGCTCGTCGGCCGATCCGGGCTGACCGCCGAGGTGTGGATGCGCCGGCTCTTCGCGGCCCTGCTGCCCCCGCTCCTGCACTTCCTCTACCGTTACGGCACCGTGTTCTCCCCGCACGGGGAGAACGCCATCGTCGTCTTCGACGACCACGACGTGCCGGTGCGGCTCGCGGTGAAGGACTTCGTCGACGACGTGAACGTGAGCGCAGAGCCGCTGCCCGAGCATGACCGCATGCCGCAGGACGTACGCGAGACCCTGCTCACCGAGCCGCCCGCCTTCCTGACCCAGTTCATCCACTCAGGGCTCTTCGTCGGCGTCTTCCGGTATCTGGCGCCCCTGTGCGAGAAACAGCTGGGGGTCACTGAAGAGAAGTTCTGGTCCTTGGTGCGCGCGGAGATCGTGCGGCATCAGGCGCGCTTCCCCGAGCTCAAGGAGCGGTACGAGATGTTCGACCTCCTCACTCCCCGTATCGAGCGGCTCTGCCTCAATCGCAACCGACTGCATCTGGACGGTTACCGCGACCGGTCGCAGCGCCCCCACGCGGCCGTGCACGGCACGGTGCCCAATCCACTGCACCAGCCTTGATCGCGGGATTGTCAGTGGTGCCCCGTAGGGTGGTCGAGCTATGACGAAGCCCTCCCTCCCCGAGCTCCTGCACGCCGCCGTCGCCGCCGTCGGCGGTACGGAACGACCTGGCCAGGTGACCATGGCCGAGACCGTCGCCGAGGCGATCGACGGCGGTTCCCACCTGCTCGCACAGGCAGGCACGGGTACCGGTAAGTCCCTCGGATACCTGGTCCCTGCCCTGGCGCACGGGGAGCGGGTCGTGGTCGCGACGGCCACGCTGGCCCTCCAGCGCCAGCTTGTCGAGCGGGATCTGCCGCGCACGGTCGACGCGCTGCACCCCCTGCTGCGCCGGCGCCCCCAGTTCGCCATGCTCAAGGGCCGGTCGAACTATCTGTGCCTGCACCGCCTCCATGAAGGAGCGCCGCAGGACGAAGAGGAGGGGCTCTTCGACCAGTTCGAAGCGGCCGCTCCGACCAGCAAGCTCGGCCAGGATCTGCTGCGGATGCGGGACTGGGCCGACGAGACGGAGACGGGCGACCGGGACGATCTGACCCCTGGAGTCTCCGATCGTGCCTGGTCGCAGGTGTCGGTCTCCTCGAGGGAATGCCTGGGCGCCACCAAGTGCGCGTACGGGCAGGAGTGCTTCGCCGAGGCGGCGCGAGAGCGGGCCAAGCTCGCCGACGTGATCGTCACGAATCACGCGCTCCTGGCGATCGACGCCATCGAAGGGGCGCCTGTCCTGCCGTCCCACGAGGTACTGATCGTGGACGAGGCGCACGAGCTCGTCTCCCGGGTCACGGGTGTGGCGACCGGCGAGCTCACTCCGGGGCAGGTGAACCGCGCGGTGCGCCGTTCCGCCAAGCTCGTCAACGAGAAGGCGGCCGATCAGCTCCAGACCGCGGCCGAGGGCTTCGAGCGGCTCATGGAGCTGGCGCTGCCCGGCCGCCTGGAGGAGGTCCCGGAGGACCTCGGCTACGCGCTGATGGCGCTGCGGGACGCCTCCCGGACGGTCATCTCGGCCCTGGGCACCACGCGCGACAAGTCCGTCCAGGACGAGGACGCGGTACGCAAGCAGGCCCTGGCCTCCGTGGAGAACATCCACGACGTGGCCGAGCGCATCACGAACGGCTCCGAGTACGACGTCGTCTGGTACGAGCGCCACGACCGCTTCGGCGCGTCCCTCAGAGTGGCCCCCATGTCGGTGTCCGGCCTGCTGCGGGAGAAGCTCTTCGCGGAGCGGTCCGTCGTGCTGACCTCGGCGACACTCAAGCTGGGTGGCGATTTCAACGGGGTGGGCGCTTCTCTGGGCCTGGCCCCCGAGGGCCAGGAGGGCGAGGGCCTGCCGCAGTGGAAGGGCGTCGATGTCGGATCGCCGTTCGAGTACCGCAAGCAGGGCATTCTCTACGTCGCGAAGCACCTGGCACGCCCCGCGCGTGAGGGCACCCGCAGCGACATGATGGACGAGCTGGCCGAGCTGATGCAGGCCGCCGGTGGCCGGACGCTGGGACTCTTCTCGTCGATGCGCGCCGCCCAGGCCGCGGCGGAGGAACTGCGGACCCGGCTCCCCGAGTACCCGATCCTGCTCCAGGGCGAGGAGACGCTCGGCGAGCTGATCAAGGGGTTCGCGGCCGACCCGAAGACGTGTCTGTTCGGCACGCTCTCCCTGTGGCAGGGAGTGGACGTTCCCGGCGCCAGCTGTCAGCTCGTTGTCATGGACAAGATCCCGTTCCCGCGGCCCGACGACCCGCTGATGAGTGCCCGGCAGAAGGCCGTGGAGGACGCCGGCGGCAATGGCTTCATGGCCGTGGCGGCGACGCACGCGGCCCTGCTGATGGCCCAGGGCGCGGGCCGTCTCGTACGGGCGACGGGGGACCGCGGCGTCGTAGCGGTCTTGGACCCGCGGCTGGCCACGGCCCGGTACGGCAGCTATCTGCGGGCCTCGATGCCGGACTTCTGGTACACGACGGACCAGAACCAGGTGCGGCGCTCGCTGGCCGCGATCGACGCGAAGGCGACGGCCGAAGCCGAGGAGACCGCGTAGCCGCGCGGGCCGCGCGGAGGCGTGGGCGGATCCCCGGGCGCCCGGGGATCCGCCCCGCCCACGCATCTGGCCTGCAAACGGCAGGCCCAGGACACGGCAGACAAGAACTCGGCAGGCCTAGGACACAGCAGGGCCCCGGAACCGGCGCAGTTGGTTCCGGGGCCCGGTCAAGGGGCGCGGCGTCACACCCGCCGCAGGACGGCCACCACCTTGCCGAGGATCGTCGCCTCGTCACCGGGGATCGGCTGGTACGCGGAGTTGTGCGGCAGCAGCCACACATGGCCGTCCTCGCGCTTGAAACGCTTGACGGTGGCCTCGCCCTCGAGCATCGCGGCGACGATGTCGCCGTTCTCCGCGACGGGCTGGCGGCGGACCGTGACCCAGTCGCCGTCACAGATCGCGGCCTCGATCATCGAGTCACCGACGACCTTCAGGACGAACAGCTCGCCGTCACCGACCAGCTGCCGAGGGAGGGGGAACACGTCCTCGACGGACTCTTCCGCGAGGATCGGGCCACCGGCAGCGATGCGGCCGACGAGCGGGACGTACGACGCGGCCGGCTTGCCCGCGGTGTCCGTGGGCTGCGCGCTCGGCTGGTCGGAGCCACGGACCTCGTAGGCGCGGGGGCGGTGCGGGTCCCGGCGCAGGAAGCCCTTGCGCTCGAGGGCCATCAGCTGGTGTGCGACCGACGACGTGCTCGACAGGCCCACCGCCTGGCCGATCTCCCGCATCGACGGCGGGTAACCACGCCGCTGCACGGAGTCCCTGATCACCTCGATGACGCGGCGCTGCCTGTCCGTGAGCCCCGAGCTGTCCGCCCGGATTCCGGGAGGTCGGCCCGGCAGGGAGCGCGCGGGCTTTGGCCCCTCCGCGCTCATGGATGCGTCATTCATGGCATGCACCGGCTCGAGTCGGCCCTGGGAACGGTCCTGGGCAGTGATGGTGGCGCTGTCTGCGGTGGTGGTCACGTCGGTCGGCCCCTCTCGAGAAGTTCTCCCTAGCTAGCCAACGGTAGTTGCTTTCGAAAGGTTGCGCCAAACACACGTTCGAGTGAAAAATCGCAGATTGCTTGTCGCGATCATGTGCATGGGTGTATGCCTTGCGCTTCGCCGGAGTGGCAATTCGGCTCATTACGGTACGCTTCACCGCCGAGGCCGTGACCCACTCCGTGGGGCTCCCAGTGTGCCATCCGGTGGTCCGTCAACCCGGAACCGGCCCCCTCTCCGTGCGCCGCCGCCAGTGATCTGCGCACATCCGTCATGGGCGCGCCCCCGCCCCGGTGTTCGCGAGGTGAAAGCGACACGCTTGGGGGCGAATTTGCGACCAAACCCCAGATCTAGTGGTTGGATTGCATCAGCAGCCCAGAAGTTGTGGTCCCCGGTCCTTCGAGGTCTCCGTCATCGCCTATGCTTGGGGCTGCTTCGAGGGGCCTGAAGGGTCTCCCGAAGCCATTGAGTCGTGCTGTGAAGGAGGGTTGGAGTTCCATGCACTGCCCCTTCTGCAGGCACCCCGACAGCCGTGTCGTCGACAGTCGCACCACCGACGACGGCACGTCGATCCGCAGGCGCCGCCAGTGCCCCGACTGCTCCCGTCGTTTCACGACCGTGGAGACGTGCTCGCTCATGGTGGTCAAGCGGAGCGGGGTGACCGAACCCTTCAGTCGTACGAAGGTGATCAACGGCGTCCGCAAGGCATGCCAGGGTCGCCCCGTCACCGAGGACGCCCTCGCCCAGCTCGGCCAGCGGGTCGAAGAGGCGGTGCGTGCCACCGGCAGCGCGGAGCTGACCACTCATGACGTGGGCCTGGCCATACTCGGCCCGCTTCAGGAACTCGACCTCGTCGCCTACCTGCGCTTCGCGTCCGTGTACCGGGCGTTCAACTCGCTGGAGGACTTCGACTCGGCCATCGCGGAGCTGAGGGAACAGCTGCCCGGTGCGAGTCGGGGTGACGCGGGCGGAGAGCGCGAACCATGTGACTGCGGGCCCGGAGGGACTGTCGAAGTCCCCGTGCCCGCCACCGCTGCCGACTGACCGGCCCAGGGGTCGGTCGGCGGCCATTCAGACCTGTTGCGGGCGGCAAGAGCGGCGTCCGCAATACAAGACACACACCGTGCCACGGGAAGATCGAGGCACTTCGGGGCGTTTTAGCCCGGTATAGGGAGGCGGCATGACAGAGACGACGAGTGGCCCGGCACGAGGTTCCCGCGCCAAGGGAGCCAAGGCCAACAAGGGGCTGCGTATCGAGCGCATCCACACCACTCCCGGCGTGCATCCGTACGACGAGGTGGAGTGGGAGCGCCGTGACGTCGTCATGACCAATTGGCGCGACGGCTCGATCAACTTCGAGCAGCGTGGCGTCGAGTTCCCCGGCTTCTGGTCGGTGAACGCGGTCAACATCGTCACCAGCAAGTACTTCCGCGGCGCGGTCGGCACCCCGCAGCGCGAGGTGAGCCTCAGGCAGCTCATCGACCGGATCGTGAAGACGTACCGGAAGGCCGGAGAGGACTACAAGTACTTCTCCTCGCCCGCCGACGCCGAGATCTTCGAGCACGAGCTGGCGTACGCCCTCCTGCACCAGATCTTCAGCTTCAACTCTCCGGTGTGGTTCAACGTCGGTACGCCGCAGCCCCAGCAGGTCTCCGCCTGCTTCATCCTGGCCGTCGACGACTCCATGGAGTCGATCCTCGACTGGTACAAGGAAGAGGGCATGATCTTCAAGGGCGGCTCCGGCGCCGGCCTGAACCTCTCGCGGATCCGTTCCTCCAAGGAACTGCTGTCCTCGGGCGGCAACGCCTCGGGTCCCGTCTCCTTCATGCGCGGTGCCGACGCCTCCGCAGGAACGATCAAGTCGGGTGGCGCCACGCGCCGCGCGGCCAAGATGGTCATCCTCGACGTCGACCACCCCGACATCGAGAACTTCATCGAGACCAAGGTGAAGGAAGAGGAGAAGATCCGCGCGCTGCGTGACGCGGGCTTCGACATGGACCTGGGCGGCGACGACATCACGTCCGTCCAGTACCAGAACGCCAACAACTCGGTCCGCGTGAACGACGAGTTCATGAAGGCCGTGGAGACCGGCGGCAAGTTCGGTCTGCGCGCCCGGATGACCGGTGACGTCATCGAGGAGGTCGACGCCAAGTCGCTCTTCCGCAAGATGGCAGAGGCCGCGTGGGCGTGTGCCGACCCCGGCATCCAGTACGACGACACCATCAACCAGTGGCACACCTGCCCGGAGTCCGGCCGGATCAACGGCTCGAACCCGTGCAGCGAGTACATGCACCTGGACAACACGTCCTGCAACCTCGCGTCGCTGAACCTGATGAAGTTCCTGAAGGACGACGGCAAGGGCCACCAGTCCTTCGACGTCGACCGCTTCTCCAAGGTCGTCGAGCTGGTCATCACCGCGATGGACATCTCGATCTGCTTCGCGGACTTCCCGACGCAGAAGATCGGCGAGAACACCCGCGCCTTCCGTCAGCTGGGCATCGGCTACGCCAACCTCGGCGCCCTGCTGATGGCCACGGGTCACGCGTACGACTCCGACGGCGGCCGCGCCCTGGCCGGTTCCATCACGTCGCTGATGACCGGTACCTCGTACAGGCGTTCCGCCGAGCTCGCCGCGGTCGTCGGCCCGTACGACGGCTACGCCCGTAACGCCGAGCCGCACCAGCGCGTCATGAAGCAGCACGCCGACGCGAACACCAAGGCCGTCCGCATGGACGACCTGGACTCGCCGATCTGGGCCGCCGCCACGGAGGCCTGGCAGGACGTCGTCCGCCTCGGTGAGAAGAACGGTTTCCGCAACGCGCAGGCCTCGGTCATCGCCCCGACCGGCACCATCGGTCTCGCGATGTCCTGCGACACCACCGGCCTCGAGCCCGACCTCGCCCTGGTCAAGTTCAAGAAGCTGGTCGGCGGCGGCTCGATGCAGATCGTCAACGGCACCGTCCCGCAGGCCCTGCGCCGCCTGGGTTACCAGGAGGAGCAGATCGAGGCGATCGTCGCCCACATCGCCGACAACGGCAACGTGATCGACGCCCCCGGCCTGAAGACCGAGCACTACGAGGTCTTCGACTGCGCGATGGGCGAGCGTTCCATCTCCGCGATGGGCCACGTACGCATGATGGCCGCCATCCAGCCCTGGATCTCCGGCGCGCTGTCCAAGACGGTCAACCTGCCCGAGACCGCCTCGGTCGAGGACGTCGAAGAGGTCTACTTCGAGGCGTGGAAGATGGGCGTCAAGGCGCTCGCCATCTACCGCGACAACTGCAAGGTCGGCCAGCCCCTCTCCGCCAAGACCAAGGAGACGGAGAAGACGGCGGTCACCGCCAAGGCCGAGGAGACCATCCGTACCGCGGTCGAGAAGGTCGTCGAGTACCGCCCGGTCCGCAAGCGTCTGCCCAAGGGCCGCCCGGGGATCACCACCTCCTTCACCGTCGGTGGTGCCGAGGGCTACATGACCGCCAACTCCTACCCGGACGACGGTCTCGGCGAGGTCTTCCTGAAGATGTCGAAGCAGGGCTCCACCCTCGCCGGCATGATGGACGCCTTCTCGATCGCCGTCTCGGTGGGCCTGCAGTACGGCGTCCCGCTGGAGACGTACGTCTCGAAGTTCACGAACATGCGCTTCGAGCCGGCCGGCATGACGGACGACCCGGACGTGCGGATGGCGCAGTCGATCGTCGACTACATCTTCCGCCGCCTGGCGCTCGACTTCCTGCCCTTCGAGACGCGCTCCGCGCTCGGCATCCACTCGGCCGAGGAGCGTCAGCGTCACTTGGAGACGGGCTCGTACGAGCCGTCCATCGACGAGGTCGAGGTCGACGTCGAGGGTCTGGCCCAGTCCGCCCCGCTGCAGACCGAGACCCTGAAGGCCGTCGTCGAGGCCCCCAAGGCCCAGGCCGTGGCGCCGGCTCCGCAGCAGGCGCACACCAGCGCCGAGCTCGTGGAGATGCAGCTGGGCATCCAGGCGGACGCTCCGCTGTGCTTCTCCTGCGGCACGAAGATGCAGCGCGCCGGCTCCTGCTACATCTGCGAGGGCTGCGGCTCGACCAGCGGTTGCAGCTGATCCGCTGACGCAGTGAGGTGAGGGGCGGCGGGCCACCAGGCCCGCCGCCCCTCACCCGTTCCGCGTCCCCGGGGTACTCAGTGCGCGCGGCCCATCGCGGCGGCGAACGAGGTCGGGTCGCTGTCGAAGCCCTGGAGGACCTCGCGGAAGACCCACTCTCCGGAGTCGTCCCTCGTGAACTCTGCGATCACGGCCGCCGTGGAATCGGCCACCTCGGAGAAGTCGTTCTGCGCGAGGTCGGTGTATCCCTCGCGGATCCGCACCGCCGTGTTCGCCACCGCTCCGAACACCGTTGCCCGTTCCCCCTGTTGTATGGCGATGCCGACGACCACGCGCGCGTAGGAGGGTGACAGGCGCTCCAGCTCCAGTGTCATGACTTCGTCGAACCCGAAGCCCTGGCCGGTCGTGCTGTCGCGATTGAGGGTGATGGTTCCGTCGGGGGAGCGGCTGTCGAAGTGCACGACGTAGGCCGGCGCCCCGCCCGGATCGTCGGACGTGTAGGTCGCCGCGATGATGTCGAGATCATGGGGCGGCGTGCCGATCGGGCTCGGATCCCATTTCAGCGCGACCTCGACCTTCTTGAGCCCTTTGTTGAAGCTGCTCACCGAACTCCCCCTCCTCGGCTGCTGGTTACGGCTGTCGATGACTGTCCGCTCATGACTGTTCATGACTGCTACGGACACGCTACGTCCTACGATTGCGACCATGAACTGGAACGGGGAAGAGCTGGATCTCGACGCCTACTTGGCGAGAACAGGCTTCACGGGAGACGTGAAACCGGACCTGGAGACGCTGCGCGCGCTGCACCGCGCGCATATCGCGTCGATTCCGTTCGAGAACCTGGAGATCATGCTCGGGCGGCCGGTGGACCTGGATCTCGCCGCCCTCCAGGCGAAGCTCGTGCGGCAGCGCCGCGGTGGCTACTGCTACGAGCAGAACCTGCTCTTCGCGGCGGTCCTGGAGCGAATCGGCTACCCGGTGAAGGGACTTGGGGCGCGCGTCCGGGTGGGTGCCACGTCGATTCGCGCCGTCACCCACATGCTGACCCGCGTCACCGTGGAGGACGGTCAGGAGTGGCTGTGCGACGTGGGCTTCGGCGCCCAGGGGCTGCGCGAACCGATCCCCCTGAGGGCCGGGATCGAGATACGCCAGGGGCCGTGGACCTTCGGCCTCGTGCCGGAGGACAGCGGCGTTCTGGTCCTGCGGAGCCTGCGCCCGGGCGGCTGGGAGGAGATCTACGCCTTCACCCTGGAGGAGCGCCATCCCGTCGACTACGTGGTGATGAACCACTACACGTCGACGCATCCGCGGTCCGCCTTCACCCACCGCCCTGTCGTCCAGCGTGCCGCCGTCGACACCCAGCGCTCACTCATCGACATGCGGATGTCGGTCGAGTTCCCTGACGGCACTCGGGACGAACGGGACGTACGGGAAGGCGAGTTGATGGATCTGCTCGCCCATGAGTTCGGGATCGAACTGAGTGACGAGGACGCGGCACGACTGATCTGGATGCACGACGCCGGAGCGTGACCGAACCCACGTCGTGGGCCGTACGATGGCGCGGTGCTGGTCAAGTGGATTCGCTGCACCGTGACCGATCGACGCGGGTTCGAGCGGGCGCAGCGAAAGTGGGCGGGGCTTCTGGGGGAGCCGGGGTTCCGGGGACAGGGCGGGGGCTGGAGCAGAAATCGGCCGGGGGTGGCCCATGTCCTCGGTTTCTGGGAGAGCCGCGCCTTCTACGACTCCTTCATGGCGCGCTCGCACGACCGGCTCGCCGCCGCCCAGTCGGGCACGTACAAAGACATCCAAGTGAAGCTCTTCGACCACCGGTTCGACGTGAAGACGGGCTTCGAGCCGCGTTTCACGGACGCGGACACGGTGCGCCTCGCGCACTGCCGGGTGCACGCGGACCGCGAGGAGCACTTCGCGCTCATGCAGGAGAAGGTCTGGAACCCCGCGATGGCCGGCTCCCCGGGGATGGTGCGCGGACTGTTCGGTGAGGCGCCGGGCAACGAGTTCCTGATCCTTTCGATGTGGCACTCCGTGGCCGAGCACGGTAAGTACCAGGCCGAACGCGTGGAGCGGCTCTCGACCCGCGCCCAGACGGAGACCGACATCGCCGGGATCACGGGAGACATCGTTCAGCTGGAACCCTCCTGGACGGTGTGAGCCGGATCGCCCACGCGCAGGGGCCGCGCGGTGTGACATACGCCGGATGGAGCCCGTACGGGTGCTCGAACCCGGCCCTTCCGATCTAGGGTTTCCGCATGGCACGACCGCGGCGCATTGTCCTTGTCAGGCACGGCGAGTCGGAGGGCAACGCCGACGACACCGTCTACGAACGCGAGCCCGACCACGCCCTGGCCCTCACGGAGGCGGGGCACCGGCAGGCGGACGAGACAGGGAAGTACCTGCGCGAGCTCTTCGGTGATGAGCGGGTGAGCGTGTACGTGTCGCCCTACCGCCGCACGCACCAGACGTTCCGCGCCTTCCGGCTCGACCCCGAGCTCGTACGGGTGCGCGAGGAGCCTCGGCTGCGGGAGCAGGACTGGGGAAACTGGCAGGACCGGGACGACGTCCGTCTTCAAAAGGCGTACCGCGACGCGTACGGCCACTTCTTCTACCGCTTCGCCCAGGGCGAGTCCGGGGCCGACGTGTACGACCGTGTGGGTGCTTTTCTGGAGAGCTTGTACCGGAGCTTCGAGGCGCACGACCACCCGTCGAACGTCCTCCTCGTCACCCATGGGCTCACCATGCGGCTGTTCTGCATGCGCTGGTTCCACTGGTCCGTCGCCGACTTCGAATGTCTGTCGAATCCCGGGAACGGTGAGACGCGGGCACTCGTTCTCGGGGAGAACGGCAAATACAGCTTGGACCGGCCGTTCGAACGATGGCGTGATCCCGAGCCGTACGGAGTCACCGGTTAGAGTGGCAGGGCGATGATCGCTGATTCCTCTCCTCATGTGCGGCTCGACCGCGCCCTGTCCAGCCTGCGCGGCCTGGCTGTGGGGGATGCGCTGGGCTCCCAGTTCTTCGTGCCCGCCAACTACCCGCTGCTCAAGCGCCGCGAGCTGCCCGACGGCATCTGGCAGTGGACCGACGACACCGAAATGGCGTGCTCCGTGGTGGCGGTCCTGGCCGCCGAGAACCGGATCGAGCAGGACGTGCTCGCCCGGTCCTTCGCGGAGCACCACGACTTCGACCGGGGCTACGGCCCCGCGGTGAACCGGCTGCTCCGGCAGATCCGCGAGGGCGGTGACTGGCGCTCCCTGTCCTCCGCGCTCTTCAAGGGCCAGGGCTCCTGGGGCAACGGCGCGGCGATGCGGATCGCCCCTCTCGGTGCCTGGTACGCGGACGATCCGGAGCAGGCCACGCATCAGGCCGAGATCTCCGCCTACCCGACGCATCAGCACCGGGAGGCCGTGGTCGGGGCCATGGCCGTGGCCGCAGCTGCCGCCATCGTGGCCGATCCGGCAGGACCTCCGACGCCGCAGGCGCTCCTCGACGGTGTGATCGCGCTCGTGCCGCGCAGTGCGGTGGGCGCGGGGCTCCGGCGGGCCAGGGACATGCTCGACTACGGCGACGCGGGGACGGTGGCGGCGGTCCTCGGCTGCGGCCGGCGCACCACGGCGCACGACACCGTGCCGTTCGCCCTGTGGTCGGCGGCGCGTGGGCTCGGCGACTTCGAGCGCGCGTTCTGGGACACGGCGCAGGTCGGCGGCGACATGGACACGACGTGCGCGATCGTGGGCGGAGTGGTCGCTTCCGGCCCGGGTGGCGCTCCGGCGGACCAGTGGGCGCAGCGGACCGAGCCGCTGCCGGACTGGGCGCCGGGCCTGCCGGTCTGACCTGCGGCTCGCCCACTGCCTCACTTGGCGTGGCGGATGCCGGGCCGCCCTCGGTACCTGGACGGCCCGGCATCCACTTCATGTGGCGGGCGGCTCCCTCCGGTCAACCACCCGCCGGCCCGGCCGCACCCGCGGTACCCGCGAGCGCTTCCAGGTCGCTCTTGCGCACCCGGATCACCACAGTGGCTACGACGAGGGCGAGCAGTGCCATCGCCGCGGCCGGGATGAACGCGGTCGAGATGCCCTCGGCCAGGACCTGGTGACCCCAGGGAGCCGGGAGCTGATGAGTCCTGGCGAACTCCGCCTTCTGCTCGGGCGTGGCCTGCGCCATGAAGGACGGGATCTGGTCCGTGGCCTCGTTCCGGCTGGCCGTGCCGAAGACCGTGGTCAGGATCGAGAGGCCGAGTGAACCTCCCACCTGCTGCGTCGCGTTGAGCAGCCCGGATGCCGCGCCGGCCTCGTGCTGGGCGACTCCGGAGACGGCGGTCAGGGTGAGCGTCACGAAGTTGAGCCCCATGCCGAGACCGAACAGCAGCATCGGGCCGAGCACCCCACCCACGTACGAGCTGTCGGGGGAGATGAACGTCTGCCAGCCGAGGCCGAGCAGGACGAGTGTCGCGCCGGTCATCATGAACGGCTTGGGGCCGAGTACCGGAAGGAGTCGCTGGGACAGGCCGGCGCCGACGATGATCGCGGCCGTCACGGGGAGGAAGGCGAGGCCTGCCTCGATCGGCGAGTAGCCGAGTACGTTCTGTGCGAACAGGACGATGAAGAAGAACATGCCGAACATCGCCGCGGCCAGGCTCAGCATGATCACGTAGGTGCCCGAGCGGTTGCGGTCGGCGAACATCCTGAGCGGAGTGATGGGCTCCTTCGCCCGGTTCTCGATGAACGCGAAGGCGAGCAGCAGCACCACCGCGGCGACGAACGATCCCACGCTGACGCTGTCCCGCCAGCCCTCCTCCGACGCGCGGATGAAGCCGTACACGAGCGAGGCCATGCCCGCCGTGGAGGTGAGCGCGCCCGCGATGTCGAAGCGTCCCGGGTGTCGTTCGGATTCGTTGATGTACATCGGCGCGAGTACCGCGATGAGGATGCCGATGGGTACGTTCACGAACAGCACCCAGCGCCAGTCGAGCCATTCGGTGAGCATGCCGCCGGCGAGGAGGCCGACGGCGCCGCCGCCCGCGGAGACGGCCGCGAACACGCCGAACGCGCGGTTCCGCTCAGGGCCTTCGGGGAACGTCGTGGTGATGAGGGCGAGCGAGGTGGGCGACGCGATCGCGCCACCGACGCCCTGCAGGGCCCGGGCCGCCAGCAACTGCCAGGGTTCCTGGGCGAGTCCGCCGAGCAGGGAGGCCAGCGTGAAGAGCAGGATGCCGGACATGAAGACCCGGCGGCGACCGAGGATGTCTCCCGCGCGGCCACCGAGAAGCAGCAGGCCACCGAAGGTGAGCGTGTACGCGCTGACGACCCAAGTGAGGTCCGTGGTGGAGAACTTGAGCGCGTCCTGAATGTGCGGGAGCGCGATGTTCACAATCGTCGCGTCCAGTACCACCATGAGTTGGCAGGCCGCGATGACCGCCAGGGCTATGCCGGGGTGCCCCGCCCGCCGTGCTGTACCCGGCTTCCTTGCCTTGTCCGGCTTCTGATCTTGAGTTAACTGAGAGGTTGACACTATGGATCCCCCACAAGTGCGTTAGTGAACGCAACCGTTCACTGTCGTGTCGAACGGTAGTGACTCCCCATCAGTGAACGCAACCGTTCACTGAAGAAGCTGCCTCGAACACCCGGATCCCCAACGGAGAGAAGACGATGGATACTTCGCGCTGGACGGCCGCCCCCGCTCGGACGGCCACCCTGCGCCGGCGTGGCCCTGTCCTGGAGCGGGCCATCCTGGAAGCCGCGCTGGAGCAGCTCAGTACGGTCGGCTGGAACGCCCTCACGATGGAGGGCGTCGCCGCCGGGGCGCAGACGGGCAAGGCCGCCGTCTACCGCCGCTGGCCCTCGAAGGAGGATCTCGTCGCGGACGCCCTCCAGGCGGCGCTGCCCAGACTCGACGGAGCGCCGGACCGCGGCAGCGTCCGGGAGGACCTGATCGAGCTGTGCCGCCTGATGCGTGAGGCCATGTACTCGCGCCCCGGCTTCGCTCTGCGTTCGGTGCTTCACGAATGCGACTCTGCGACGGCTCAGCGCTTCCATGAAGTGATCTTCGAGGGGGTCGTCCAGCCGAGCGTCGAGCTGATCAAGGAGGTCGTACGCCGTGGGATCGAGCGGGGGGAGGTGCGCCCCGGCGCCACGGACGCATACGTCTGCGATGTGATCCCGGCGATGATGATGTACCGGTCGAAGGTGTGCGCGAGCGAATGGGGCGAGCGTGACCTCACGGAGATGATCGATCAGGTGATGGTTCCGCTGCTGCGGCCACTGGGGGCGTGACGAGGGGCGGCGCCGGCGGCTCGCGAGATGTGGATTCGGGCCCGGCGTCGGGGCCGCACCTCCGTCCGGCCGGCCGTGAACCGCAGGTTCCTGCCCCACCGGTCTCACCTGCGGAGGCCGGGCTGGTCGTACCGGGGTGTCGCTGAGGGGTCGAGGCGGCGTACGCTATCTGGCGCCATGCCGTACGAACCACCCACTCACAGCGTCGAGCGCTCACTGCGCGCCACCACCGGAGCCAAGATCGTCGCCGGTGTGGACGAGGTCGGTCGCGGTGCGTGGGCGGGACCGGTCACCGTGTGCGCCGCCGTCACCGGGCTGCGCCGACCGCCCGAAGGTCTCACCGACTCCAAGCTGATCAGCCCGAAGCGGCGCGAAGTGCTCGCCGAGACGCTGGAGAGCTGGGTGACGGCACATGCTCTCGGACACGCCTCGCACGAGGAGATCGACGAGCTGGGGATGACGGCAGCTCTGCGGCTCGCTGCGGTGCGCGCCCTCGGGGCCCTTCCGGTCCGTCCGGACGCGGTCATCCTCGACGGCAAGCACAACTACCTCGGCGCTCCCTGGCAGGTCCGTACGGTGATCAAGGGTGACCGGTCCTGTGTGGCCGTCGCCGCGGCATCGGTGATCGCCAAGGTTCGCCGCGACAAAATGATGGCCGAACTGGGCATCGAACATGCAGACTTCGGTTTTGCGGACAACGCCGGATATCCGTCGCCGGTCCACAAGGCCGCGCTGGAGGAGCGGGGGCCCACCCCGTACCACCGGCTCACGTGGGCGTATCTTGATGCGCTGCCCCAGTGGCGGCACCTCAAGAAGGCCCGCATCTGGGCGGACGGAAACGTTCCGGAGATCGAAGGCCAGCTCGGCTTCGACTTCTGATCTTCCGTTCGCACTCATGTGCCACCCGCCGAGGCCACTCGCACCGGCGTTTGATAGACATCAGCTCATGCCTCTCCTTCCCGAGGAGCCTCAGATTCACGAGAGTGCCCAGGGTCCCCGCGCCACTTCGGCCCCCAGCGGCCGCAACGCGCCGACCCCCCGCCCCGTACCCGGCCCGCGTCCCGCGGCGCCGCCGCGACCCGGACGCCCGGGTCCCGCACGGCCGATGCCGCCCGCGCAGCGCACGTCGCGCGAGTCGGTGTCCGCCGCCAAGCCGGGGCCTTCGGCTCCGGCCGCCCCCGCCGCCGTGCCGACCGCTCCCGCCTCGGCGGACGCGACCGCGCAGCCGCAGATCCAGCTGATCCCGGCTTCGGTCGAGGGTGCCCTGGACGCCGCGGAGGAAGCCGTCGACCTGCTCCTCGACTCGGGCCGCGCGCCCGGCGAGGTGCTGGTGATCACCACCGGTGACCCGCACCCGTGGGCCACGCACGAGCTGTCCTTCGGCGACACCGCCTACTGGGCGCAGCACGACGCGGGTGACGACGTCTTCTACGCCGACGCCGGGGCCGCCGAGCGCGCTTCGAAGCGGCCTGTGGTCGTCGTCGCGCTGAACGGCGGTGCCGACGAGGCGGCCGCCACCGCTCTGCCTCTCGCCCTCGGCCGGGCGGGCGCCCTGCTGATCGTGTGCGGCGACCCGCAGCGGATCAACTCCCTGCTGGGCGCCGGAGTCTGACACGCCGCGCGCCGGCTGCCCGAACCGCTCGACGGTTCCACGGGCGGCCGGCGGCGCCGTGTGCCTGCGGCCCGTGTCGACGCGGGCACGTGTCGACGCGGGCACGTGTCGGCAGGGCTCGTGCCGGCGGCTCGTTTCCGCGGCAGCTCTCAGCGGGCAGCCGCGCGGCGCAGTACCTCCGACGCGGCTCCTCCTGCGCGCGGCAGTGGCGGCTCGCTGCTGCCCTCGTACGCCTCGGGCGTCGATCCGAGGCCCGGTCGCCTGCCGCCGCGCCCTTCGCCGAGTACCTGCCAGCCGTCCCGCGTCATGGTGATGTACGCCCCGCAGCGCAGCCCGTGAAGTGTGCACGCATCCCGCAGCCCCCACATCCACGCACCGTCCTCCTCCGTCCAATGCGCGTCGCCTTCACGGCAGTAGAGCAGCACGGCCGTTCGCACCGGCGTACGGCGTCGGAGGTCGTGCGGGATCACCCGGCGCAGGTGCGTGAGCAGTGCGTTGCGGAAGACCCAGCCGTCCGCCGCGCTCGCGCGCCGGGTGAACGACGCGCTGGCGTTGAGCCGCTCCTCCGTATCGAGAACGGCTACGACGGCCGTCTGGGGCTTGGGGCGGTGCCGGGCATGCAGGCCGCTGACGACCTCGCGCGGATTGCGCAGCAGCGGTATCCCCGCCGCGGCCCATTCCGCGGGTTCGAGCATCCTGGCGAGTTGGTTGGCGGAGTCGGCGGACAGGTCGGCACGCGTCGATGACGTCGACAACGATGCCGCCGAGGACGGAGCGAATCCGAAGGTCACGGTCCTCCCTTCGGCTACGCGCCCACACTGCGGGCGAGGTCGGACTGCGGGAGCGCACCGCGGCACAGCCCTACCGGACCACGATCGAGCCGCGCGGGAGCGATTCCAATTCTTCCCTTCGCACTGGCTTGCGGCAACGAGCAATTGAGGCCGGGAGCCGGTATCTGGGGAAGCGTCGGCTATATCCCTGCCCAACGCCGCCGCCTGTGACGCCAGGATCACGCCTTTACGGCCAGGACCAGCGGTAACACCGTCCGACCTCGTTGATCCGGATGCCTCGGGAATGGAATCAAGAGGGGCTGGGCGCCTGGTGGGACACCCTCCGGGCGGCGAGGTGGGCGGGGTCGGCGGTGATCATCACGGCGGGGGATTGGGCCGTTGTCAGTGGTGTGGGGTTGCATGGGGGCATGAGTAACCAGGAGCTGCGTGCCGAAGCCGACGCCATCCTCGCTGAGCTGGTCGGCGATCCGGGGGGTTCGGCACGCCTTCGGGAGGATCAGTGGCAGGCGGTGGCGGCCCTGGTCGAGCAGCGTCGCCGTGCTCTTGTCGTGCAGCGCACCGGCTGGGGCAAGTCGGCGGTGTACTTCGTGGCCACGGCCTTGCTGCGGCGGCGTGGCTCCGGTCCCACGGTGATCATCTCGCCGTTGCTGGCGCTCATGCGTAACCAGGTCGAGTCGGCGGCGCGCGCCGGCATCCAGGCGCGCACCATCAACTCGGCCAACCCCGAGGAATGGGACACGATCTACCAGGAGGTCGAGCGCGGGGAGACCGACGTCCTCCTCGTGAGTCCGGAACGCCTCAATTCCGTTGATTTCCGTGATCAGGTCCTGCCCAAGCTCGCGGCCACGACGGGACTGCTCGTCGTCGACGAGGCGCACTGCATCTCCGACTGGGGTCATGATTTCCGGCCGGACTACCGCCGACTGCGGGCCATGCTGGCCGAGCTTCCCGCCGGTGTGCCGGTACTGGCCACCACCGCGACGGCGAACGCGCGGGTCACGGCGGACGTCGCGGATCAGCTGGGTACGGGAGCCGGCGAGGCGCTGGTGCTCCGCGGCCCCCTGGACCGGGAGAGCCTGCGCCTGGGCGTCGTCCGGTTGCCGGACGCTGCGCACCGTCTGGGCTGGCTCGCCGAGCATCTGGACGAGCTCCAGGGCTCCGGCATCATCTACACGCTGACGGTGGCCGCGGCCGAGGAGGCCACCGCCTTCCTGCGCCAGCGCGGCTTCAACGTGGCCTCGTACACGGGCAAGACGGAGAACGCCGACCGGCTCCAGGCCGAGATCGACCTTCAGGAGAACCGGGTCAAGGCGCTGGTCGCGACCTCGGCGCTGGGGATGGGCTTCGACAAGCCGGACCTGGGATTCGTGATCCATCTCGGCTCGCCGTCCTCGCCGATCGCCTACTACCAGCAGGTGGGGCGTGCGGGCCGTGGTGTGGCCCACGCCGATGTGCTGCTGCTGCCGGGCAAGGAGGACGAGGCCATCTGGCGCTACTTCGCCGATACGGCCTTCCCGCCCGAGGCGCAGGTACGGCAGACCCTCTCGGCTCTCGAGAGTGCGGGACGTCCGCTGTCCGTGCCCGCCCTGGAGGCGGCAGTCGATCTTCGGCGCAGCCGCCTGGAGTCGATGTTGAAGGTGCTGGACGTGGACGGCGCGGTCAAGCGCGTCAAGGGCGGCTGGACGGCCACGGGAGCCGACTGGGTGTACGACTCCGAGCGCTACGCGTGGGTTGCCAAGCAGCGGTCGACCGAGCAGCAGGCCATGCGCGATTACGCGAGTACGTCTCAGTGCCGGATGGAGTTCCTGCGTGAGCAGTTGGACGACGAGGGTGCGGTTCCGTGCGGCCGCTGCGACAACTGCGCGGGGGCCTGGGCCGATTCCTCGGTGTCGGCGGAGGTGCTGACGGGGGCGGCCAGGGAGCTCGACCGCCCGGGGGTGGAGGTCGAGCCGCGCCGCATGTGGCCGACGGGGATGCCCGCACTGGGCATCGACCTCAAGGGGCGCATCCCGGTCAAGGAACAGTGCTCCACCGGGCGCGCCCTGGGACGGCTCTCGGACATCGGATGGGGCAACCGGCTCCGCCCGCTGCTGGCCGAGAACGCGCCCGACGGGCCTGTCCCCGACGACGTCCTGAAGGCCGCGGTGGCGGTCATCGCCGACTGGGCGCGCTCGCCCGGGGGCTGGGCGCCGACTGTTCCGGACGCCTCTGCACGGCCGGTGGGAGTCGTCGCCGTGCCGTCCCTGACCCGGCCGCAACTGGTCGGTTCACTCGCCCAGGGAATCGCGACCATCGGACGCCTCCCGTTCCTGGGTGCGCTGTCGTACACGGGGCCTGGGGACGTACACCCGGTACGCCGCAGCAACTCCGCCCAGCGCCTCAGGGCTCTGTCAGGCACCTTCACCGTTCCAGACGACCTGGCCGCCGCCCTGGCCGGCGCTCCCGGTCCCGTCCTGCTCGTGGACGACTACACGGACTCCGGCTGGACCCTCGCGGTCGCTGCGCGGCTGCTCCGGAAGGCGGGGAGCGAGCAGGTCCTGCCGTTGGTCCTGGCCGCGGCTGGCTGAGGCACTTGATTACTCGGCCTGAGGGGCCGGGCACCGGCCCCTCCCGTCGCGAACAGTCAACTCGCCCGGGACAAGCATGACCTGATGGGTCGGCAGTGCGCGAGTGGTCCTCCTGGCCTGTGGACAACTCCTGTCGTGTCCCTGATCCGGGTTATCCACAGGCCAAAACGGATTCTTGAGATTCGCGGCATGGTCGTCACATGACGAATCACAGCGAAGCAGCCGGCGCACCCGGCACGGAACAGATCACCCTGCGCAACCCGTCCGAACTGGCCGAAGCGCTCCCGTACTTGCTCGGGTTCAAGCCCGAGGACAGCATCGTGCTCGTCGCCCTGCACCGCGGACGCTTCGGCGGTCGCGTGCGACTCGGAATCCCCGAGCGCCCCGGTGACTGGCCATCCGTCGCGGACGAGATGGCCAAGTGCCTGATCAACGGATGCGAGCACAAGGACGGGACGCCGGACGGCATCGTCGCGTTCCTCTGCCGGGATCCGAAGACCGCCGAGACCGGGCGGCAGATCATGGAACGCCTCCAACCGCTGGCACAGATGCTGCGTTTGGCGTGCGGCCGCCTCGACGTGCCCGTGGTCGAGACCCTCTGCATCTCCGACGATCACTTCTGGTCGTACAGCTGCCCGATCGAGGAGTGCTGCCCGCCCGACGGCACACCGCTGGCCGCGTCCGGTACGTCCGTCATGGCAGCCGCGATGACTTATGCGGGCGTCCAAGTGAGGGGCTCGCTAAGGGAGATGAGGGCCCGCCTCACGCCAAGGCAGACGGCAGCCGCGCCAGAACAGGAGCACGCGCTGGACGCCGCGGCCATGACTCTCGTCCCCAGGATTCTCGCCGGAGTCCCGCGCGCCGAGGTCGCGGACGAGACGCTCGATCTCGCTCGGCGGGTCTGGAGCCGTTTCGGGCACCTGCCGACCGGTGACGACACGCTGGAAACCGATCTCAGGGACGACGAGCAGCTCGCGCACGACGAGGCGGCCAGGTTGATCCTCGGCCTCCAGGACCGGCTTACCCGGGATCACGCGGCCGAGTGGATGGAGGGCGACGAGGCGCCGCTGGCTCTGCGCCTTTGGCGAGCTCTGGCCCGGCGCTGCGTGGGCCCGTACGGCGAGCACGCTGCGGCGCCGCTGACGCTCGCCGGCTGGGTCGCGTGGTCTCTGGGCGACCGCGTGGAGGCCGGCGAGGCGTTGGACATGGCTCTGGCCGCGGATCCGCGGTACGTCTTCGCCCGGCTCCTCATGGAGGCGTGCAGCGCGGACCTGGATCCGGAGCCGGTGCGGCGCAGCCTGCGCAAGACACGGGACGAGCGGAACGTGACGCCGTCCGAGGCGAATTCGAAGGGGGCCTTTGACGGAGGCGGGGCAGGAGTGGCGGTAGGTGCGGGAACCGGTGCCGATGCCGGTGTCAATGGCGAAGGCGTCGCCGGCCGTAAGGATGCAGGTTCCCCTGGGCGGCCGAGTGCCGAGGACTCTCGGGAACCGACTGAGGATCGGGTGACGCGGGCCCTGGAGGCCGCTCTGCGTCGGCGCGGATCGCGACGTGCAGGTGCGGGCAAGCGACCTTCCCAGGCTGGGGCGCACGCACCGCGGCGACCGCAGGGACGTCGCCGCGTGAGCAGGCAGGGGACGAGGCGGGACGGATGAGTGCCGACTCGTGGCGCAGGTCCCGTGGGCCCGTCTCCGTGGCCGAGCGGACACCGACCGGGGTGGGGGAGTCAGAGGCGGGCATGGGGCGTCGGCTGCTCGGCTTCCTGCGTCGCAGGCGTGACTTGGGGTGGGGCAGGCCCGTTCACCTCTGTGGCACGGCCTCTGACCGGGCCGAGCCGCCGTCTCCCCGCCGACCCTTCGGAGCGCCATCGGCGCCTCGCGCGCGCCCAGCACGGAAGGAGCCACCCCATGCCGCCCCTCGCGTCGTCGACCGTGTCCGCCGTCTTGACCAGCGCCGTACTCGTGGTGCTCGCCTCGGAGGAGGACGGCCCACCGGGTGCCGGCGGTCCGTCCCGCGAGACCGGTTCCGCCGGTCGTCCGGGGGCGAGGCGGCGGTGATGCCTTCAGGCGCACGCGCGCCGGAGCCCGAAGACTCGTTCAAGGGCTCCTTCGAGAGCCCCTTGGAGGACTCGCTCGTCGACCGCCTCGTCGGCGGCGCGGCCCAGCCCCGTGGGATCGCCGTGGCGGGCTCATCTCCTCCACCGGCTGGGGTATCGACCGCGCCCGTTGGAGTGTCGTCCGCGGTGTCTGCGGCGTTGGGGCTGGGAGCGCCATCCGAGACTCCGGTGCCGTCGGCCGTCGTGGCAGCGCCGTCAACCGTCATGGCGGGACCGCCAACCGTCGTCACAGAGGCGCCATCCGCTCGAGCAGTGACGTCGGCGATCTCCCCGGCCCGCAGCAAAGATGCAGCTCCGGTTCCCCCCGCAATCCGCAACGCTCCGCCGCCACCTGCGCACGCCGGTCGTGCGAACACCCCCACTCCCCGGCGCTCCACGGAGCTGCCGCCGGCACACACGACGCTGGTCTGCGTGGCGCTGCCCTCGCTCGCGATCTCCTCGCAGCAAGGGCAGTTGACGGGCGACGGACTGGAAGGGTTCTACCGCGCGGGGCGCCGGTTGTTGTCGCGCTGCCTGCTCCGCGTGGCGGGGCGCGAGCCGATCGCGGTGCAGGCCCGCATGATCGCCGCCGACCGGGCCCGGTTCGTGGCGACGCTGAGACCTGTCGTGGACAGCGGCCCCGACCCGGACATCATGGTCGAACGGATCCGGCATGCCGACGGCACGGAGCGGATCACGCTGCGCAGCTCTGCCACCCGACCGCTGCGACTGCCGGTCGAGGTCGCCCTCGGTACGGATCTGGCGGAGCTGGGCGCGGTGGCGGCCGGACAGCCGGGGCGTGAAGTGTCCGCCACTGTCCACGACTCCGGCATGCGGTGGTCGTCGTCGGCAGGCCACGCCGTCGTCACCGCCGACCCGCCTCCCCGCGACGCCCTCGCCTCCGCCGGGCTGCTGCGCTGGGAGTTCGATCTGCCTCCGGGCGGCATCTGGAGTGTCGAACTCCGGGTACGGGCCGACGGCGGGGCGGCGAGCAGGTCGGTCGGGCAAGGCGCCGTACGCCCGCTCGCCACGGCGGAATCGACCGGGGACGACGCACGAGTGGGACCGCTGCTGAGAACCTGCGCAGAGGACCTGCACGCGCTGCTGCTGCGCGACCCGGCGCACCCGACAGACCTCTACCTCGCCGCCGGCGCGCCCTGGCGCTGCGGTCTGGCGCCGGCCGAGGCGTTGGCGGCCGCGCGGATGGCGCTCCCTCTGGGGACGCGGTTGGCCGCGGGCACGCTCAGGGCCCTCGCTCGAACCCAACTCCCGGGAACCGGGCGGGAGTCGGGGATGATCCCCGGCCCGCTGAGGGACGCAGGCCCGCATCTGCCGCCCGGCTGCACCGGAACCGAAGCGACGCTCCTGTTTCCGGCGCTTCTCGCGGAGGCGAGACGCTGGGGCCTGCCCGAGCAGGAGGTCGCAGAGCTGCTGCCCACGGCGGAGCGCTGCCTGCAGTGGCTGCGGACCGCAGTCGGCGACGGGGCGTATCTGGCGGACCCCGGCCCCGGAGGGCCGTTGCGCTGCGAGACCCAGGCGCACGCCCACCGGGCCGCCCTGCTCGGCGCGGATCTCCTCGACGCCCATGGCCGACCCGGTGCCGTGGAGCTGCGTCAGTGGGCTGAAGCGCTGCGAACGAGGTTCAGAGAGGACTTCTGGGCTGAGGACCGTGGAGGCGGCCGGCCCGCCGCCGCCCGCACGCCGGACGGGCGGCTCCTGCCCCACCTCGGCAGCGCCGCGGCCCACCTCCTCGACACAGGGCTGCTCGGCGGCGGTCTGATGGCGCCGGGCCTCCTCGACAAGGTGCAGACCGAGCAGCTCGCGCGACTCCTGGGCGGTCCGGCGCTCGACTCGGGATGGGGTCTGCGCAGTCTGGGCGTGCGGGAGACGTCGTACAACCCGTTCGGGCACCGTGGCGGAGCCGTGCGGGTGCAGGAGACGGCGCTGGCCGTGGGCGGCCTGGCCGCAGCGGGCTACGAGAAGGAGTCGGGCTCGCTGCTGCGGGGCGTCCTGTCCGCGGCCGAGGCCTTCGGGTTCCGGCTGCCCGAGATGTACGCGGGGGAGCAGCGTTCCGAAGGGGGCGCCCCGCTTCCGCATCCGGCCGCGTGCAGGCCCGCGGCCACCGCCGCGGCGTCAGGGGTGCAGCTCCTCGCCGCCCTCGTCGGGATCCGGCCGGACGCGCCCGCCGGGACGGTGACGCTGAGACCGATGCGCAGCGCACCTCTGGGGGAGATCGGACTGGCCGGGTTGCGGGTCGCGGGCGCCCCGTTCTCGGTGCGGGTCGGCAGGCTCGGTCTCGCCATGGTCGAGGAGGCGGCCGACGGGCTGCAATTGGGGGTGTGACCGGCGCGGACGTGAGCTCGGAAGATCGGCGGGGTTCCACTCCGGGGACTTCGAAGAAGGGCTTGATCAACGATCGCGAAGGGAGTGTTTATCGTCAGGAAGACGACTATGATCGCGGCATGTCGCCCTACGACCCGTCGGCCTTCCCGCCCTTCGCAGTCACCGTCGACCTGGTCGTGCTGACCGTGCGCCGCCACGCGCTCTGTGCGCTCGCGGTGCGGCGAGGCGAGCCGCCGTTCCAGGGGCGTTGGGCACTCCCCGGCGGCTTCGTCCGGGACGATGAGGACCTGTCGTCGGCCGCGGCCCGCGAATTGATCGAGGAGACCGGGCTCTGTGCCCATGATCCCGCGGACCCGGACCAGGTCAACGGCGCGCATCTGGAGCAGCTGGCCACCTACGGCGACCCCAAGCGTGACCCTCGTATGCGCGTGGTCAGCGTCGCTCATCTGGCCTTGGCGCCCGATCTGCCGGCACCGCGGGCGGGGGGCGACGCGCACAGTGCGCGCTGGGCACCTGTGGAGGACCTGCTGAATCAGGGCGGGTACGGGCGCGAGGGTGAGCAGGCGGCACCCCTGGCTTTCGACCATGCGCAGATCCTCGCGGACGGCGTGGAGCGCGCCCGCTCGAAGATCGAGTACTCGTCACTCGCCACGGCCTTCTGCCCGCCCGAGTTCACGGTCGGTGAGCTGCGGCGCGTGTACGAGGCGGTCTGGGCCGTCGCGCTCGACCCGCGCAACTTCCACCGCAAGGTGACGGGTACCCCGGGCTTCCTCGTGCCCACCGGCGGGACGACCACCCGTCAGGGCGGCAGGCCGGCCCAGCTCTTCCGGGCGGGTGGCGCGACCCTGCTCAACCCGCCGATGCTGCGCCCCGAGGTGTGACCCGGAGCTGACCGGGCCTGACCTCCGCACCCTGCCCGCCCGCGCCGCGCAGAGGACACCCGAGGCCTCACCCTGCCCGAAAAGTAGGAAATGTCGCGTTATCTTGCTGGGGTACCCACGGGGTTCGTCCGTCCCCGCTCGGCGGACGGGCCTCGGCCGCCGAGCGGTCGCACATCCTGCGAGAGAAGCGATGATCCAGGCCTTCGGACTGACCAGCAATCCCCGCCAGGAGCTCCCGCCCGCTGTCGACGACGTGTCCTTCGAGGCGCCGACGGGCCGTGTCACGGCGCTGCTCGGCGCCCGCGCGTCCGGCAAGACGACGGCGGTCCGGCTGATGCTCGAACTCCAACAAGGCCGCGGAATCACGCATTTCAGAGGCCGCCCCCTGCACCGCATCCCCCACCCCTCCCGAGAAGTGGGCGTGTTGCTCGGCGAGGTCCAGGGTCATCCGTCCCGCACCGTACGCGGACAGCTGCGTATGTTGTGCGCGGCCGCAGGTGTGCCGGTGCAACGTGCGGACGAGGTCCTCGAAGTCGTCGGCATCGTCAGCCTCCGTGAGCAACGCCTCGGCACACTCTCGCGCGGCATGGACCGGCGCCTCGGACTCGCCTGCGCGCTACTCGCGGACCCGCACACGCTCGTCCTCGACGGGCCCGCGGACGGCCTCTCGGCGCGTGAGGGAAAGTGGCTGCACGGCATCCTGAGGGCCCACGCGTCGCTCGGCGGCACCGTGCTCTTCACCACCGACGATGCCAAGGAAGCGGCACGGACGGCTGACCGCGTGGTCACCCTGGAGACGGGACGTGTCATCGCGGACCAGGGCGTCGCGGACTTCTCCCGGACGAGGCTGCGCCCCCGCGTCGCCGTCCGCAGCCCACATGCGGCCCGGCTCGGTGTCCTGTTGGCCAAGGAGGCGCGCGCGACGCAGCGTTCCGTCGAGGTCGTGAACGAGGACGGCAACCGGCTCTCCGTGTACGGCAGCAACTGCGCGGACATCGGCGAAACAGCGTTCCGCCACAGCATCCTGGTCCACCAACTCGCAGACGAGGTCGGGGATGCGGGGCCTGCCGTGAGCGTCCCGGCGCGGGCGCGCACTGAAGAAGTCCGGGAGGCGGAGCCGACCGCGCCCCAGACGACAGTCGCGGACGCGTCGTCCGTAGCGGACACGTCTCTTTCGGCCGCGGAGCCGTCGGAGGAAACCGCCGAACCGTCGGCGCAGGCGCAGGCACACGCTTCCCCCGCTCAGGAACCCAGGCGCTCCACGGGCACCTTCGTGCCGCTCCCCGCCGACGCGGACCTTGGTGGTGCTTCTTCCCTGGCCTCCTCCTCTGCCCCGGCGCCGCTGTCCGGCCAACGGGGTCCCAAGGCGCCCAGATCTCCCTCAATCCCCGCCCCCGCCCCGCCCCCCGCCTCCCTCTCCCCCCTCCCACCCCCCATCACGATCCACCCCGCACCCAGCCCGCTCCGCCCGTTGCGTTACGAGGTCCGCCGGGCGACCGGTATCGCCACCGGCTACCTCACCGCTGCCGCCGTCCTCGTCGCTTCGGCGATCGTCGCCGTACTGCTCGCGCGGACCGGGCACACCCCGCAGGCGCACCTGCTGGCCGCCTGGCCCCAGGAACTACCGCTTCCGCCGGCTGCCCTCGGTGCGGGGCTGCTCGGGGCCTTCGCCTTCGGTGACGAATTCCGTCACCCCGCGCTCGCCGCCGACCGTGGCACCGTCCCCCGTCGCCTGGGGCTTCTCTGCGCGAAACTCGTTGTCGCAGCGGCCATCGCCCTGTCGCTGGCCTTCCTCGTCGTCGCCTCCGACGCGGTGTTGCTCCACCTTGTATACGGAGAAGAGTTCACCAAGGTTCCCGCCGACTGGCTTTCGGCGAGCGCGAGTTGGCTGGCGCTCGTCGTGGGCTGCGCCTGGGCAGGGGTGCTTGCTGCCGGTGTCTTCAGGTCCACGACGGCCGGGCTGGCCGCCGTACTCGCCGTTCCGATCCTCGTCGTACCCCTCGTACAAAAGGCCTTGGAGGGGCCATCTGTGCGAACGGCGGCGGGACTTCCGTCGAGGCTTCGCGATCTGGCGCTCGTGCACTGGCCGTTCGGGGCGGAGCGTCTTCTGGCCGCGGGACTACGGATGATCGTCCAACCTGTGGGCGGTGCGCTGATGTTGTCGCTGACCGCTCTGCTCTGCGCTTATCTGCTCACAGTGCTGCGTCCCAGGGCTCGATGACGACCGTCCGCCGCCATCTGGTCCGGCCTCGCGCGCAACTCCCCGACGAGCGCTCATTTCCGTCCGATAAGGCGTCAATTGCGACGCGGTAAGCGATCACCCTTTCGTGTGCTTTTCACCAAAGACCTCAAGGGACTTGGGAGCGGCGCCGACAACAGATCCGTGAGTACCCTTGCGCACACCATGATGACCGCCGCCCGCTCCGCCGACTCCGGCATGACCGGTCCGGGCGAACTCGACCGTTACCCCTATGGGGAGGTAAATGGCGCCGACCGTGTGGGCGCCCCCGTTTGGGATGTCGCGGACCAGGATCTCGGCCGGATGGGGCGGCGCGCCGCCGGCAGCCGCGGACGCGGCCTGCACGGCCAACTCGTCCAGCAGCTGGGCCAGATGATCGTTTCCGGGGACCTCGGTGCGGACCGTCCGCTCGTGCCCGAGGAGATCGGCCAGCGATTCGAGGTGTCCCGCACCGTCGTCCGCGAGTCGCTCCGCGTCCTCGAGGCGAAGGGCCTGGTCAGCGCCCGCCCCAATGTCGGCACCCGCGTCCGCCCCGTCAGTGACTGGAACCTGCTCGACCCGGACATCATCGAATGGCGCGCCTTCGGCCCGCAGCGCGACGATCAGCGCCGCGAGCTGAACGAGCTGCGCTGGACGATCGAGCCCCTCGCCGCGCGGCTCGCGGCCGGACACGGCCGTGAGGACGTCCAGCAGCGGCTCACCGACATGGTCGAGATCATGGGGCACGCCCTGGGGCAGGGCGACCCGATCACGTTCGCCCGCGCCGACGCCGAGTTCCACTCCCTGCTCATCCAGCTCGCGGGCAACCGCATGCTCGAGCACCTGTCCGGCATCGTCTCCGCCGCCCTCCAGGTCTCCGGGGGGCCCGTCACGGGCTGTGACCGCCCGAACGAGGCGGCCGTCGCGCACCACGGCCGGATCGCCGACGCCCTCGCCGCGGGCGACGGCACGGGCGCGGAGGCGGCCATGCGCCAGCTGCTCACCGTCCACCCCGATGTCGAACGTGTGGTCCCCGCGCCCCGCGAGCACTGACGCGTCTCTCGGCGATCCGGTGATCCGGCGCCTCGGTGCAGGCCCTCGATGCTCGAGCACTGCCCCGTCCGGACGCGCCCACCATTTGTTCCCCATGTGTCGCCGGATCGCGCCTGATCCCCCTGGGACCCGGCGCGATCCGGCGACATATGTGTGGACCATGGGTTCCGTCGGTTCGAGCTGGGTACCAGAAGAGTGGCCATGTTTGACCGTATCCATTACTTTTTGACCGCTTACGGGGTGTGACTCGGGCCACGCAGATTGGGCGTAACGCTCCTCGGAACAGCGCGATGACCTAAGAGGTGACAGCCGAGGAGGGAATACAGCAGCCGCGTTCGGCGCTGTGCATCTCCCCGGCCCCGCCCGCGCCGTCGGCCCATCCCCAAGTCGGCGGTCGTCGGCTCCGGTCCTCACAGGACGGGGCCGGAAGCCGTTTTCCAACGTTCCGAGAGGTTGTTCGTGTCGGCCAGCACATCCCGTACGCTCCCGCCGGAGATCGCCGAGTCCGTCTCTGTCATGGCGCTCATTGAGCGGGGAAAGGCTGATGGCCAGATCGCCGGCGACGATGTGCGCCGTGCCTTCGAGGCCGACCAGATTCCGGCCACTCAGTGGAAGAACGTTCTGCGCAGCCTCAACCAGATCCTCGAGGAAGAGGGTGTGACGCTGATGGTCAGTGCCGCGGAGCCGAAACGCCCCCGCAAGAGCGTCGCAGCTAAGAGCCCGGTCAAGCGCACCGCCACCAAGACCGTCGCAGCCAAGACGGTCACGGCGAAGAAGGTCGCTGCCACGGCCACCCCCGAGTCCCCGGCCGCCGAGGCCGAGGCTGAGGACGCCGAACCCAAGAAGGTCGCAGCCAAGAAGACGACGGCCAAGAAGGCCGCCGCGAAGAAGACCGTCGCCAAGAAGGCGGCGGCGAAGAAGACGTCCGGCAAGAAGGACGACGAGGTCGACGACGAGGCCACCGAGGAGACCCCCGGTACGGCCAAGGCCGAAGGCGAGCCCGGCGAGGAGGGCGCGCAGGGCTTCGTCCTGTCCGACGAGGACGAGGACGACGCGCCCGCGCAGCAGGTCGCCGCGGCCGGTGCCACCGCCGACCCCGTCAAGGACTACCTGAAGCAGATCGGTAAGGTCCCGCTGCTCAACGCCGAGCAGGAGGTCGAGCTCGCCAAGCGCATCGAGGCCGGCCTGTTCGCGGAGGACAAGCTCGCCAACGCCGACAAGCTCGCGCCGAAGCTCAAGCGCGAGCTGGAGATCATCGCCGAGGACGGCCGCCGCGCCAAGAACCACCTCCTGGAGGCCAACCTCCGTCTGGTGGTCTCCCTGGCCAAGCGTTACACCGGCCGCGGCATGCTCTTCCTGGACCTGATCCAGGAGGGCAACCTCGGTCTGATCCGCGCGGTCGAGAAGTTCGACTACACCAAGGGCTACAAGTTCTCCACGTATGCCACCTGGTGGATCCGTCAGGCCATCACCCGCGCCATGGCCGACCAGGCCCGCACCATCCGTATCCCGGTGCACATGGTCGAGGTCATCAACAAGCTCGCGCGCGTGCAGCGCCAGATGCTCCAGGACCTGGGCCGCGAGCCCACCCCGGAGGAGCTGGCCAAGGAACTCGACATGACCCCGGAGAAGGTCATCGAGGTCCAGAAGTACGGTCGCGAGCCGATCTCCCTCCACACCCCCCTGGGTGAGGACGGCGACAGCGAGTTCGGTGACCTCATCGAGGACTCCGAGGCGGTCGTGCCGGCCGACGCGGTCAGCTTCACGCTCCTCCAGGAGCAGCTGCACTCGGTCCTCGACACCCTTTCGGAGCGCGAGGCGGGCGTCGTCTCGATGCGTTTCGGTCTCACCGACGGTCAGCCGAAGACCCTCGACGAGATCGGCAAGGTCTACGGCGTCACGCGTGAGCGGATCCGTCAGATCGAGTCCAAGACGATGTCGAAGCTGCGCCACCCGTCGCGTTCGCAGGTTCTGCGCGACTACCTGGACTAGAAGCGCGACCGTCCGGACCGGATCCGGGCGGTGTGTGCGTCATCGAAGGGCCCGGCCCCCCGAGGGGGCCGGGCCCTTCGATGTGCTCGTATGCATGACGCACGAAGTTCGCTCACGCTGGGTGTGTCGATACAACCCAGAGTGAGGACACCGCATGCGTCGTCCCTTCGCCCGAACGCCGTTCCGGGCGCCTGTCCTGCTGGCGGCGGCGGCCTTGCTGCCCCTGGCTTGCCCCGCCCCTTCGGCGGCGGACAGTGTCGTCATCGGGGGCCGGTCGGTCCGGGTGGCCGACAGTCCGTGGATGGTGGCGCTCTCCAGTCGTGACCGGTTCGGGGGTACCCGATCCGGTCAGTTCTGCGGGGGTGTCGTGGTCGGTCGGTCGACCGTCATGACTGCCGCCCACTGTCTGAGTCCTGAGGTCCTGGGCACCGCGCTCCGGGCCGTGGGCGATCTCAAGGTCATCGCGGGGCGTGACGACCTGCGGACCGATTCGGGCGCTGAGATCCCGGTACGCCGTACCTGGGTCAACCCCGACTACGACCCCGAAACCAACTCCGGAGATGTGGCGGTCGTCACGCTGAAGGCGCCGCTGCCCGAGGGATACGTTATCCCGATGGCGGGGGCGGGGGACTCCGCGTACGTGTCCGGGACCGCCGCCGCGGTCTACGGCTGGGGCGACACCACGGGGGCCGGTGATTACGCGAACACGCTGCGGGCCGGGGACGTGCAGGTGCTCAGTGACTCCGCGTGCAAGGCGGCCTATCCGGGCAGCTCCGAGGGGACGTTCCGCGCTCGCACGATGCTGTGCGCGGGGGTGTCGCAGGGCGGGCGGGATGCCTGCCAGGGGGACAGCGGTGGCCCTCTCGTGGCGCACGGGCGTCTGATCGGGCTCGTGTCCTGGGGGAACGGCTGTGGGCGCCCTGGGAGCCCTGGCGTCTACGCCCGGGTGTCGGAGGCCATGCGTGTCATGCCGGAGCCCATCTGACGCCCTCAGGGCGCCTACGGGCATATGCCGGGCTGATGCGAGGACGGGCGGCCACCCTGTGGTGCAGGGATGGCCGCCCGATCACCGGCCTGGGCCGGAGCTGGCTCGTCGTTGTGCGAGGTGTCAGCGTTCCTCGGTCTCGGCGCTTGCCGGAGCGGCGGTCAGGCGCTCCGTCTCGTCCTGTATCTCAGCGGCGATCTTCTTGAGTTCCGGCTCGAACTTGCGGCCATGGTGGGCGCAGAAGAGCAGTTCACCACCGCTGATGAGCACGACGCGCAGATATGCCTGGGCGCCGCAACGGTCACAGCGGTCAGCGGCCGTCAGTGGGCTCGCGGGGGTCAGAACAGTAGTCACGTCGCCTCTTCTCTAGCTCGACGAGCTGTCGTACCAGGGTCAACATCCAACCAGGCCGAAAACGTTCCCGCTCGTGGCTTTTCCTCGAAAAATCTTTCCGAGGGGCTGTCTGCTGCCGGTTGGCGGCGAATGTGCCGTATTGCGTCTCTTACGTGTCTTACGGGTTCGCGCGTTCCGTCAGGGTCGGTCCTCGCCGACTGGCTTGTCGGTTTGTTCATGAGGACGTGCCCGGAGCCTAAATGGTTCATGCGCCGAAGGGAACGTGATGTGTGCTTCACCCCATCGAGGGATCGAACACGCATACGATGCTGGACTAGTCTGGGCAGAGGCGAGGGTTGCGTTACAACGGCTCTACCAGGCCTCGGTACCCTCTGAGCGGCGACCGAAGCCGACCCCTTACCCAAAAGGGTTCCAACTGAAATTCAGCGAGGAGCGAACTGCGTGACCGCCGAAACGTCCGTGCCGTCCACAGCGCTGCTGACCGGAGCAGGCGGCATCGTGGACAAGGACAGTTCCAACTACACCGCGCGGCACCTGCTCGTCCTTGAGGGACTCGAGGCCGTACGCAAGCGCCCAGGCATGTACATCGGGTCGACGGACAGCCGTGGCCTGATGCACTGCCTCTGGGAAATCATCGACAACTCCGTCGATGAGGCCCTCGGCGGTTATTGCGACTACATCGAGGTCATCCTCCACGACGACGCCTCCGTAGAGGTGCGGGACAACGGCCGCGGTATCCCCGTGGACGTCGAGCCCAAGACCGGACTCTCCGGGGTCGAGGTCGTCATGACCAAGCTGCACGCGGGCGGCAAGTTCGGCGGAGGGTCCTACGCGGCCTCCGGCGGCCTGCACGGCGTGGGTGCATCCGTGGTGAACGCGCTCTCCGCGCGGCTCGACGTCGAGGTCGACCGCGGCGGGAACACGCACGCCATCAGCTTCCGTCGCGGCGTCCCCGGCGCCTTCGCCAAGCAGGGGCCCGACGCGGCCTTCGACTCCTCCGCGCGCCTCAGCAAGGTCAAGCGGGTGCCGAAGAATCGCACCGGCACGCGCGTGCGCTACTGGGCCGACCGCCAGATCTTCCTCAAGGACGCCAAGCTGTCCCTGGAGAACCTGCACCAGCGCGCCCGCCAGACCGCGTTCCTCGTGCCCGGCCTGACCATCGTCGTGCGCGACGAGTACGGGCTCGGTGACGGCGGCAGCAAGGGCGAGGAATCCTTCCGCTTCGACGGCGGCATCAGCGAGTTCTGCGAGTACCTCGCCGCCGACAAGCCGGTCTGCGACGTCGTCCGCTTCTCCGGGCAGGGCACCTTCAAGGAGACCGTCCCCGTCCTCGACGACCACGGTCAGATGACGCCGACCGAGGTCACCCGCGAGCTCGGCGTGGACATCGCGCTGCGCTGGGGCACCGGTTACGACACGACACTGAGGTCGTTCGTCAACATCATCGCCACCCCCAAGGGCGGCACCCACGTGACCGGCTTCGAGCGCTCGCTCACCAAGACGATGAACGAGGTGCTGCGCGCCCAGAAGCTGCTGCGCGTCGCCGAGGACGACGTCGTCAAGGACGACGCCCTCGAGGGCCTGACGGCCGTCGTCACGGTGCGTCTCGCCGAGCCGCAGTTCGAGGGCCAGACCAAGGAGGTGCTCGGCACCTCGGCGGCCAACAGGATCGTCGCGAACGTCGTGGCCAAGGAGCTCAAGGCGTTCCTGACCTCCACCAAGCGCGACGCGAAGGCCCAGGCCCGCGCCGTCATGGAGAAGGCCGTCGCCGCCGCCCGTACGCGGATCGCGGCCCGGCAGCACAAGGACGCGCAGCGCAGGAAGACGGCCCTCGAGTCGTCGTCGCTGCCGGCCAAGCTCGCCGACTGCCGCAGCGACGACGTGGAGCGCAGCGAGCTCTTCATCGTCGAGGGTGACTCCGCGCTCGGCACCGCCAAGCTGGCCCGGAACTCCGAGTTCCAGGCGCTCCTGCCGATCCGCGGCAAGATCCTCAACGTTCAGAAGTCGTCCGTGTCGGACATGCTGAAGAACGCCGAGTGCGGCGCGATCATCCAGGTCATAGGAGCCGGGTCGGGGCGGACCTTCGACATCGACGCCGCGCGCTACGGAAAGATCATCCTGCTCGTCGACGCCGACGTCGACGGCGCACACATCCGGACCCTGCTCCTGACCCTCTTCCAGCGCTACATGCGGCCGATGATCGAGGCGGGCCGCGTGTTCGCCGCGGTGCCGCCGCTGCACCGCATCGAGCTCGTCCAGCCGAAGAAGGGCCAGGACAAGTACGTCTACACGTACTCGGACCGCGAGCTGCGCGAGACGCTCCTCGAGTACCAGCGCAAGGGCGTGCGCTACAAGGACTCGATCCAGCGTTACAAGGGTCTCGGAGAGATGGACGCCGACCAGCTGGCCGAGACCACGATGGACCCGCGCCACCGCACGCTGCGCCGGATCAACATCGGCGAGCTGGACGCCGCGGAGCAGGTCTTCGATCTGCTCATGGGCACGGACGTGGCGCCGCGCAAGGAGTTCATCAGCAGCTCGGCCGCGACGCTCGACCGCTCGCGCATCGACGCCTAGCCGACCCAGGGCCGACCCGGACGCCGGCTCCACCCACGGGTGGAGCCGGCTGATCCACCCACGATCCACCCCAGCTCCGATCTCGTGAGCTGGGCTTTTCCGTAACTTCGAAGATGTTGCTCGACGTCGCCGCTCGGCGTCGTCCGGCGAAGTTCTCGAAATCCTCGAAATCCTCGAAGTCACGGAAAGTCGGAGGCCGCCATGTCCGGGCTCACCAATGTGCTGGTGATCATCGCCGTCGTCGTGCTGGTGGTCGTCCGTCAGTTCAAGGCGCAGCCGATCACCATGGACAAGCGCTGGTGGGTCGTGCCCGCCGTGCTCGTCTTCATGGCCGTGCGCAAGCCGGACCTCCTCGACCCCCACCACCAGGCACTCTCGGCCTCGCTCATGGGCGTCGAGCTGCTCGTCGGTCTCGCCATCGGCGCCGGCTGGGCCTGGACGACCCGTCTGTGGACCGCGCAGGACGGCACCGTGTGGAGCAGGAGCACCAAGGCCAGCGGCGCCGTCTGGATCGTGGGTGTGGCCGTACGGGCAGGTCTCTACGCCGCAGGCGCGGCCTTCGGCATCAAGCAGGGCAGCGCCGCCCTCATGCTCGCCCTGGCCGCCACCCTGCTCGTCCGCTCCGGAGTCCTCATCTGGCGTGCGCAGTCCCTGCAGACTGCACACCAGGGGGCCGGGGCGTACGGTGACGGCGTGCCCGCGCCGTCGTGGAAGGACCGTGTGTGACGCCCGGAGCCTGGACCAGCTGGCCCTCGCGGGAGGCGCTCTCCCGCGAAGGGCTCACGCGGGCGCGGCGGGTCCTGGCCCGCGTCGTGCGAGGGGTCGCGCTCACGGCTCTCGTGTGGACCGCGGCAGCGGAGCGTGGCGTGCACGGCTGGGCCGTCGCCCTGGCGCCGGTCGCGCTCATCGCTTGCGGCGCCGCGGCCTGGGGGTTCTTCCGGACCACGCTGGAACACCTGCTGTGGCCCTCCGTGGGACTGCTTGCCCTCCTGCTGGGCGCGGCATTCGCGGCGGAGCAGGCAGGGTTCAGAGGGCCGGCGCTCGTCCTGTGGTGCGGCTGCGCCGTCACAGCTCTGGAGCGGCTGCCCCTGGTCGCGGCCATTCCTCTCACGGCCGGCGCGCTCACCGGGTTCGCGGTCCTGAACAACGACGCATGGTTCACCACGGCGGTCACCACCATCGGGCTCTGCCTCGCGGGATACGTCCTGCGCCTCGACGCGGAGGCGAGAGGAAGCGCCCAGCGGCTGCTCCGTCAGGAGCGGGCCGCGAGGGCCGCGGAGGCGGAATCCGCCGCGCTGGCCGAGCGGGCTCGGATCGCGCGGGAGATCCATGACGTGCTGGCGCACAGCCTCTCCGCCCAGCTCGTCCACCTCGAAGCGGCCCGTCTGCTCATCGAGCGGGGCGCGGATCTCGACCAGATCCACGAGCGGGTCGTCGCCGCCCGGGGCATGGCACGTGACGGGCTCACGGAGACGCGCCAGGCACTCTCGGCGCTGCGCGGTGAGATGACCCCGCTGGAGGACTTCCTGCGCGAGCTCGTCGCCACGGACGGTGCGACGGTCTCGGTGGAGGGTGTGCGGCGCCCGCTGTCCGTGGAGGCGTCACAGACCGTACGCAGGGTCGCCCAGGAGGCCCTGACGAACGTACGCAAACACGCGTCGGGTGCGAAGGCGCAGGTGAGACTGGAGTACGGCGCCGCCGAAGTGACCCTTGAGGTAAGGGATTCGGGTTCGGCCGCGCCGGCGGGAGAGCTCACTGTCAGTGGCTCCGGCTACGGTCTGTTGGGGATGAGGGAGCGTGCGGAGCTTCTCGGCGGCACGCTCGTGGCAGGGCCGTGCGAGGAGGGTTTCGTAGTGAAGCTGAAGGTACCCGCATGAGCGGGACGGGCGCGGGGGCGAACGGGGCGGATCGCGCGGCGGACGCGGCAGGTTCGCAGACAGGCGCGGCAGATGTGTCGGCAGGTTCACAGGCAGGCGCGGCAGACGCGGCGACAGGTTCGCAGGCAGGCGCCGCGGACTCGGCCGGTTCGCTGGCAAGTGGTGCGGCGCGCAGGGACGCCAGAGTGGTGGTCGCCGATGACCAGACCGTCGTGCGCGAGGGCATCGTGATGTTGCTCGGGCTGCTGCCGGGCATCGAGGTGGTCGGAGCGGCCGGTGACGGGGACGAGGCCGTCGCGCTCGTCGCCCAACTCGCTCCGGACGTCGTCCTCATGGACCTGCGCATGCCACGCTGTGACGGGGTGGAGGCGACGCGGCGGATCCGCTCGGAGTACCCCGGGACCCAGGTCGTCATCCTGACCACCTACGCGGACGACGAGTCGCTGTTCCCCGCGCTCAAGGCCGGAGCCCGCGGCTATCTCACCAAGGACGCGGGCGGCGACGAGATCGTGCGGGCCGTCGAGGACGTGCTCTCCGGTGACGCGGGCCTTTCCCCGAAGATCCAGCGCCGCCTCCTGGAGCGCCTCTCGGAACCCGCACCGGCCCCCGCGCCGGTGGATCCGCCCGACGGGATCACCGCGCGCGAGGCCGAAGTTCTGAGGCTCATCGCCGAGGGGCTCACCAATCAGGAGATCGCCCGCGCCCTGCATGTCTCCACCGCGACGGTGAAGACACACATCAACAATCTCTTCGCCAAGACCGGCCTCAAGGACCGGGCGCAGGCGGTGCGGTATGCCTATCGACACGGCCTTGTTCAGCCACCGGGGTCGTCCATCACCTAATGGGGTGAAGGGGGATGTGAGAAGAGTCCGGGATCTTCCCGTTCTGCCCATCCTTGGGCTCGCGGCCTAAGTGGCCCGCGGACAAGGAGAGTTCGGTGGAGAAGCACGACGGGCGCGAGGTGGCGCAGACCCGGGCCGGTGATCGCGGTGTTCTCGGCGATCCCTGGTACGACGCGCTGGCCTCCGGGTGGGGCGAGTTGGACGGCACGGGGGCCCCGGCCCCGGCCGTACCTCCCCAGGCCGCGCCCCCGGAGCGGAGCGCGGCCGCGATCTATCTGGAGGTGCAGCGCAGCGCCGCCTTCCAGGAAGTGCGCAGCCGCTACCGGAGGTTCGTCATTCCGGCCGCCGCGGCCTTCTTCGCCTGGTATCTCGCGTACATCCTGGCGGCGACGACGGCCCCAGGTCTGATGGGCAGGCCCGTCGCGGGCGCGGTGAACGTGGCGATGCTGGCAGGGCTGGGGCAGTTCCTGAGCACCTTCCTTCTGACGTGGCTGTACTCGCGCCATGCACGGTTGCGAAGGGACCGCGCGGCGCTCGAACTGCGCTGGGACACCCAGGAGATGACGCGAGTGATCGAGGGTGGACAGCGGTGACCGGGAACCATCAGACGCTGGCGCTGCTGCTGTTCAGCGTGTTCGTCGCCGTCACCCTGGCGATCACCACCTGGGTGAGCCGCAACAGGCACGGCTCGGCGGAAGAGTTCTACGCGGGCGGGCGGCTCTTCTCGCCCATGGAGAACGGTTTCGCCATCGCGGGCGACTACATGTCGGCCGCCTCCTTCCTCGGTATCTCGGGCCTGATCGCACTCTTCGGCTACGACGGTCTGCTCTACTCGGTCGGGTTCCTCGTCGCCTGGCTCGTCGTGCTGCTGCTGGTCGCCGAACTCGTGCGCAACTGCGGGCGGTTCACGCTCGCCGACGTCATCGCCGCCAGGATGCGGGAGCGTCCCGTGCGGATCGCGGCGGGAACTTCCTCGGTGACGGTGTCCGTTCTCTATCTGGTGGCGCAGATGGTGGGTGCGGGCAGCCTGGTCGCGCTGCTGCTCGGCAGCACCGGCGGAGCCGTACAGGCATGGACCGTCGTCGGTGTCGGCGGGCTCATGGTCATCTATGTGTCGCTGGGAGGGATGCGCGCCACCACCTGGATCCAGATCGTCAAGGCGGTCCTGCTCATGGGCGGGGCGATCACCCTGACCGTGCTCGTCCTGGTGCGTTTCCACGGGGACTTCGACCAGCTGCTGCGTACGGCGGCGCAGCGCAGCGGGCACGGAGCCGCGTTCCTCGCGCCCGGACTCAAGTACGGCGGCGACTGGACCGCGCGGCTCGACTTCATCAGCCTGGGGCTTGCGCTCGTGCTCGGCACTGCCGGGCTGCCGCACATCCTGTCGCGCTTCTACACCGTTCCGACGGCACGGGCCGCGCGCCGCTCGGTCATCTGGTCCATCGGACTCATCGGCAGCTTCTACCTGATGACCATCGTGCTCGGTTTCGGTGCGGCGGCGATCGTGGGCTCCGACACCGTGCGCGGTTCGAACGCGGCGGGGAACACCGCGGTTCCGCTGCTCGCCCTCGACCTGGGCGGCGGTCCGGACTCCACAGGTGGAACGGTTCTGTTCGCGGTGGTCGCGGCCGTCGCCTTCGCCACGATCCTCGCCGTCGTCGCCGGGATCACGCTCGCCTCCTCGGCGTCCGTGGCCCACGACCTGTACGCGTCCCTGCGACGGCCCCATGCCAAGCCGCGCAGCGAGGTCGCCGTGGCCCGCGTCGCCGCGGCCGGAATCGGCGTGGTCGCGATCGCTCTGGGGCTGCTCGCCCGCGACCTCAATGTGGCGTTCCTCGTGGGCCTCGCCTTCGCCGTGGCGGCCTCCGCGAATCTGCCCGTACTGCTGTACTCGCTGTTCTGGCGGAATTTCACCACGCGCGGCGCCGTGTGGTCCGTCTACGGAGGGCTCGTGCCCGCCCTCATCCTGGTGGTCCTGTCACCCGTCGTGTCCGGCAGCGAGACCTCGCTGTTCCCCGGCGCGGACTTCCAGTTCTTCCCGCTGGAGAACCCCGGCCTCGTCTCCATTCCCCTCGGATTCCTGGCGGGCTGGCTCGGCACGGTCACCTCGCCCGAGCCACCGGACGAGGCCAAGCACGCGGAGACGGAGGTGCGTGCGCTGACCGGGGCGGGAGCCGTCTGAGGGCCGCGCCCCACACATGCGGCCCGAGCCCTCGCGCGGCTGACCCCGGAATGCTCAGGTCACCTCGGCCCCTCAGGGCGCCACCCAGACATAGCGGTGCTCCGGACGCCCGGTGTCCCCGTACTTGAGCGTGAGGCGGAGCCGGCCAGCCTGTTCCATGTGCCGCAGATACCGCTGCGCCGTGGAGCGGCTCAGGCCCGTCTCCGCCGCCACCTCGTGGGCGGACAGCGGATGGTCGGCGCGGTGCAGCACGCCGCAGATCAGATCCGTGGTCGGCTCCGACTGCCCGCTCGGCAGGCCGGGCGACGCGGGCATGGGCAGCGCCCGTAGCGCACCGAAGATCCGGTCGACCTGCTCCTGGCCCGCAGCGCCGCGGCCGCTGACCCGGTCCACGGTGCGCCGCAGCGCCGCGTACGAGTCGAGCCTGGAGCGCAGCGCGGCGAACGTGAACGGTTTGACCAGGTAGTGCAGCGCGCCCTGGCGCATCGCCGCCTGCACCGTCAGGACGTCGCTCGCCGCCGTGATCATGATGACGTCGGTGTTGTGGCCGTTCTCCCGCATCCGGTGGGCTATTTCGAGGCCCGTCATGTCGGGCAGGTAGTGGTCGAGCAGCACGAGGTCGATGCGCTGGCGCTCCACGAAGGCCAGTGCCTGCGCGGCATTGTGGGCGCGGGCCACCACTCGGAAGCCGGGAACCTTTCCCACGTACTTCGCGTTGATCTCGGCGACACGGAAGTCGTCGTCCACGACCAGGACGTCAATCATCGGGCCTCTCTCCCTCAAGCCCAGGCGAGCTGTTAAGCCCGTGTTTCGGCTCAGCTGTTGTAGCGCGAGCAAAAAGAGCACAACAGCCTCTTGCGAGCAGAAGTCCGCCTTGCGCCCAGAAGACTGATGCGGTGTCCCAGGTCACACCTACCTTCCGGCCATGAGCACAGACACCGGCCCCGCCATCGAACTGCGGGGCGCGAGCAAAATCTTCAGGACGCCTTCGGGCGGCCTGCACACCGCGGTCAGGGAGCTCGATCTGACCGTCGCACGTGGCGAGTTCGTGGCCGTCGTCGGCCCCACCGGCTGCGGCAAGTCGACCACCCTCACCCTCGTCAGCGGCCTGGAGGAACCCACCGAGGGAGAGGTCCTGGTGGCCGGCCAACCCGTCGAGGGAGTCGGCGACAAGGTCGGATTCGTGTTCCAGCAGGACGCGACGTTCCCCTGGCGAACGGTGCTGTCCAACGTCATGGCGGGCCCGCGCTTCCGCGGCGTACCGAAGGCCGAGGCGAAGGCCAAGGCCCGCGAATGGCTGGCCCGCGTCGGCCTCGCGTCCTTCGAGGACCGCTACCCGCACCAGCTCTCCGGAGGCCAGCGCAAGCGCGTCGCGCTCGCCGCCACGTTCGTCAACGACCCCGAGATCCTGCTCATGGACGAGCCGTTCTCGGCGCTCGACGTGCAGACCAGGGCCCTGATGTCGGACGAGCTCCTGGAGCTGTGGGAGGGCACGGGCGCCTCGGTCGTCTTCGTCACCCACGACCTGGAGGAGTCGATCGCGCTGGCCGACAAGGTCGTCGTCATGACCGCGGGTCCGGCCACCGTGAAGCAGGTCTTCGACATCGACCTGCCGCGCCCCCGCAAGGTCGAATCGGTGCGCCTGCTGCCCGAGTTCATCGACATCTACCGCGAGATCTGGGAGTCCCTCGGCGAAGAGGTCCGCATCACGCGCGAGAGAGGTGCCGCCGATGTCGCCTGACACCGTCACCGCCGCGCCCGCCACCGACACCGCCAAGCCGGGACGCGCCGTCACCAAGGCCCGCGCCGCCCGCCGGCGCAAGGTGCTGATCGGCGGCGCCCGGGTCCTGCTCCTCGTCGCCGTCCTCGGCCTCTGGGAGGTGCTCGCGCGCGCCGCGATCATCGACCCGTTCAACTTCTCGATGCCGTCGAAGATCTGGGACCAGATCTGGACCTGGACCACCCATGGCACGGCGCTCGGCTCCCTGGGCGAACAGGTCTGGTACACGCTCTACGAAGCGCTCGTCGGCTGGATCATCGGTGTGATCGCCGGTGTCGTCTTCGGTATCGCACTGGGGCGCATCACCTTCCTCGCCGACGTCCTCGGCCCGTACATCAAGGTCCTCAACTCCATCCCGAGGATCGTGCTCGCCCCGATCTTCGTGATCTGGTTCGGACTCGGCCCGGCCTCCAAGGTGGCCTCCGCCGTCGTCCTGGTGTTCTTCCCGGTGTTCTTCAACGCCTTCCAGGGAGCCCGGGAGGTCGACCGGAACCTGGTCGCCAACGCGCGCATCCTCGGCGCCAGCGACCGCCGCGTGACGCTTCAGGTCGTCATCCCGTCCGCCACGTCATGGATCTTCACCAGCCTCCATGTGAGCTTCGGCTTCGCGCTGATCGGCGCGATCGTCGGCGAGTACATCGGCGCGACCAAGGGCGTCGGCCTGCTCGTCGCGCAGTCGCAGGGCACGTTCAACGCGGCGGGTGTGTACGCGGCGATGGTCATCCTCGCCGTCGTGGCCCTGCTGGCCGAGGGGCTCCTCACCTTCGCCGAGCGCCGCATCTTCCGCTGGAAGCCGAAGGACTCGGACAGCTGACGGCTGCCCTTCGGCGCGCGCCAACAGCGCTTCCCCGCACCGCTCTCCCCACCCGTTTCAGATTCTTCAGCCTCTTCACAAGGACGTGAACCACCATGCGCAAGACCGCGCGCCTCTGTGCCCTCGCAGCGACCGGCCTGCTCGCCCTCTCCTCGCTCACGGCGTGTGCCAACGACGCCGCCAGTACGAGTTCCGGCTCCGGCAAGAAGGCGGACGGCAAGGGCGAGCACGTCAAGATCATGGTCGGCGGCCTGGACAAGGTCATCTACATGCCGGCGATGCTCACGGACCGGCTCGGCTACTTCAAGGATGAGGGTTTGAATGTCCAACTCCTGAGCGAGCCCGCGGGTGTCCAGGCCGAGACGGCGCTCGTCTCCGGCCAGGTCCAGGGGGCCGTCGGCTTCTACGACCACACGCTCGACCTGCAGGTGAAGGGCAAGGCCGTGGAGTCCGTGGTGCAGTTCTCGCGGGCCCCGGGAGAGGTGGAGATCGTCTCCAACAAGGCGTCCGGCGACATCTCCTCGCCCAAGGACTTCAAGGGCAAGAAGCTCGGCATCACGGGCCTCGGCTCCTCGACGGACTTCCTCACGAAGTACCTGGCGGTCAAGAACGGCGTCCAGCCGAGCCAGTTCTCGCCGGTGGCCGTCGGCGCGGGCCCGACGTTCGTCTCCGCGCTCCAGAAGGGCGCCATCGACGGCGGCATGACGACGGACCCCACCGTCGCCACGATCCTGGACAAGAAGCTCGGCAAGGTCCTCGTCGACATGCGGACCCCGGAGGGCTCCCAGGAGGCGCTCGGCGGCCCGTACCCGTCGTCGAGCCTCTACATGCAGACGGACTGGGTCAACAGCCACAAGCCGACGGTCCAGAAGCTCGCCAACGCCTTCGTGAAGACGCTCAAGTGGATGTCCACGCACAGCGCCGACGAGATCGCGGCCAAGATGCCGGCCGACTACTCCCAGGGCGACAAGAAGCTGTACGCCGAGGCGATCAAGGCCACACTGCCGATGTTCACGACGGACGGCGTGATGCCCAAGAACGGCCCCGAGACTGTTGAAAGTGTGCTCAAGGCATTCAACCCGAACATCAAGAACGCCAAGGTCGACCTGAGCAAGACGTACACCACCGAGTTCGTCGACAAGGCCGCCGGCTGACCACGTCGACTCCTCGTAGGTCGCTCAGGTGCGGGTCGCCCAGACATAACGGTGTTCAGGGCGGCCCGCGTCGCCGTACTTGAGGGTCAGGCCGGCGCGGCCGGTGCGTTCCAGGAGCTTCAGATAGCGCTGGGCCGTCTGCCGGCTCAGTCCCGTACGGTCCCCGACCTCCTGCGCCGAGAGCGGGCCCTCCGCGTCCACCAGAGCCCTGCGGACGAGCTCCGCCGTGCTGAGGGAGTGTCCCTTCGGAAGGTCCGGCTCCGTGTCTGCGGAGAGGGCGCCGAAGATCCGGTCGACCTGGGCCTGTTCGGCCTCGCCGCCGCCGTCCAGCGTGCGGCGCAGTCCCGCGTACGCCTCCAGCTTGGCGCGCAGCCCCGCGAACGCGAACGGCTTGACCAGGTACTGCAGCGCCCCGAGCCGCATGGCGGCCTGCACCGTGGAGACGTCACGCGCCGCCGTCACCATGATCACGTCGGTCTGGTGGCCGCGGCGCCGGATCTCCTGAACGGTCGCCAGACCCGTCTCGTCCGGCAGGTAGTGGTCCATGAGGATCAGGTCGATCTGCGGCTGGGACTCCACCTCGCGCAGGGCCTCGGCCGAACTGTGTGCCTCGGCCACCACGCGGAAGCCCGCCACCTTCTGCACGTAGGCCGCGTTCACGCGCGCGACGCGGATGTCGTCGTCCACGACCAGCACTTCGATCATCGCGGGTCCTCCTTTGTGGGGGCGGCCATGGCATCGGCGGCGATGTCGGCCGTGGTGGTCATGGGTGCCTCGGTGGCCTCCTGCGCGAGGCCCGGATCCGTGAGCGCCTCGGGCAGGACGACGGTGAACTCCGCGCCCCCGCCGTCCGGTTCCCCCACGTGGACGCTGCCGCCCTGCCGTTCCGCGAGCCGGCGCACGAGGGGCAGACCGATACCGCGCTTCCCGTGGGAGGGAGGCTTCTTGGTGGACCACCCCTCCGTGAAGACCAACTCCCGCCGGGCGGCGGGGATGCCGGGCCCCGTGTCGCGCACCCGCAACTCCACCGCGCGGTCGTCGGCCGCCCGTGCATCGACCTCCACGCGCGCGTGGGGGGTGCCCGCGACCGCGTCCACCGCGTTGTCGACCAGATTCCCGACGATCGTGACGAGCCCCCGTGGGTCGATCAACCGGTCGGGGAGGAGCGTCCTGTCGGAGATCCACAGGGCGACTCCGCGCTCCGCCGCCACCGTCGCCTTGCCGACCAGGAGAGCCGCGAGCAGTGGATCGTGGACCTTCTCGGTCACCTGCTCCGCGGTCGCCCTGTGGTCGCCCACCACCTCGCCGACGAACTCGACGGCGTCGTCGAACATCTCCAGTTCGAGCAGGCCGAGCAGCGTGTGCATGCGGTTGGCGTGCTCGTGGTCCTGGGCGCGCAGGGCGTCGATCAGGCCGCGCGTCGAGTCGAGCTCGCGCCCCAGTTGCTCCAGTTCGGTGCGGTCCCGGAGGGTGGCGACGGCGCCGCCGTCGTCCGTGGGCATGCGATTGGCGATCAGGACGCGCTGGCCGCGGACCGTCACCAGATCCGTGCCCGTGGCCCGGCCCGCCAGCACATCGGTCGTACGACCTGGGCCCAGCGCGTCGTCGAGCGACTGCCCGATCACCTCGTCGCCGATGCCCAGGAGCCGGTGCGCCTCGTCGTTGAGCAGCCGGATCCGGCCGCTCCGGTCCAGCGCGACGACGCCTTCCCGAATGCCGTGCAACATGGCCTCGCGCTCCGAGAGCAGCCCCGAAATATCGGAGAACGCCAGGTCACGGGTCTGCCGCTGGACCCGGCGCGAGATCAGGTAGGCGGCCAACGCACCGACGGCCAGGGCGCCGCCCGCGTAGGCGAACAAGCCCGGAATGGCGTGGATGAGCCGCGCCCTGACGCTGTCGTACTCGATGCCCACGGAGACGGCCCCGACGATGTCGCCCTGTGCGTCGCGCAGGGGCACCTTCCCGCGCGCCGAGCGTCCCAGGGTGCCGCTGTCGATCTCCATGACCTCGTGGCCCGCGAGCGCCTCGCTGGGGTCCGTGGAGACGATCCTGCCGACCTCGCCCGGATCGGTGTGGGACCAGCGGACGCCTTCCTTGTTCATGATCACTACGTACTCGGCGCCACTGGCCCGGCGGATCCGCTCGGCCTCCCGCTGGACGGGACCGTCGACCGTGGGACGAGAACGCCGCAGGTCCTCGGCGATGCTCGGCTGGGCCGCGGTGGTCTGCGCGATCGCCAGCGCGCGGCGCATCGCCTGGTCGTCGAGCTGGTCGCTGAGCGGCGCGAGGAAGAGCCCCGTCGCGAGCACGGCCACCCCGGCGGCGATCGCCACCTGCATCAGCAGCACCTGCGCAAAGACGCGCCGCGGCAGGCCGAAGCGCAGCCGGCGTGTGGGGGGAGTGGGGCTCATACGAAGAACGGTAAGGGGGCGAGCGGGGTACTCCGTAGCGGATGTGGCGGGTATCTCGCGGGCTGGGATGCGCCTCGTAAGGAGTGATGGGGTGCCGTGTGCGCGCCGGTGCGGGGCGCGAGCCGGCCGGGTCAGCCGCTCGCGCCGAGGGGGCCTGTGACGGCGGGCGCGATCTCGTCCACCGCGAGTACGTCCATGCGCGCAGGAGTCCCCAGTGCGGCACCGCAGCTCTCGGGGCGGGGCGGCAGCGAAGCGCTCTGCGCGACCGTGACGTGCCAGCGGCGGCCGTCCGCGTGGGTGACGGTGACCTCCCAGAGAGCCCCATGCCCCGGCGCCGTTGCCTCCGTGCCGACGACGGTCAGCACTCCGGCGTCATCGATCCCGGCGGACGTGCGCACGGCGAGCTCGGCGGCCTGGCCGGGCCGCTCCCATGCGGAGTTCCCGCGGCACCCGTCGGTGACGATCCGGCCGGCCCGTACCGCGTCGAGGGTGTCCTTGACGTGGGCGGCGTCGGCACGGCCGTACGCGTAGCCGTAGGGCAGTACGAGCAGTGTGGGGGAGAAGCGGTGGCCGCCGAGGTGGGTGACCTCCCAGATGCCGTCCTGTCCGGACGCGGCGAGGTCGGCGGCGAGCGGCCGGCCCAGGAGGGCGCAGCAGCGGTCGCGCTTGCCGTTGGTGCAGACGAGCGCGAGCGGCGCGCCCTCGTGCGGGGTGCCGAAGCCGCGGTGATCACCCGCTCCCAGGGCGGCGAAGTCGAGTGCGAGCAAGTCCTGCGGGGACTCGGTCATGGTGCCGCGCAGCCATGTGTTTCCCGGGATGGTGTGGGCCACATACACATGACGCCGGGTGGTGGCGTGGAAGTCCGCGTGCCGGCCCGGGCGCCTGATGAGGGCGACGCGTACGCCGGTCCCCTCCGCGGCCGCCTCCAGGGCCCTGCCGAGCTCCGGGTCCAGATGGCTGGACGTCAGCGCCTTCACGCCCCAGGGCCCCGGCTGCTCGATCAGCAGCCAGGTACTCGCGGTGGCGGCGGTCCCCGCGAGGGGCTCGTTCAGATCCTGCGAGGCGGTCGTACACGTACTCACGTAGGGGAGCCTAACCTCACTCGGTCGGCAGCGGGGCGTCGGGCGCGGGCAACGGCTGAGGCGGGCGCAGTCCCACGTACTGTCCGCTCGGCCGCATCCGCAGCGGGCGCTCGCCGTACTCCTCCAGGGCGTGCGCGATCCAGCCCGCCGTCCGGGCCACCGCGAAGACGGTCTCGCCGGCCTCGGCGGGCATGCCGCACGAGACGGTGAAGACCGCGAGTGCGAGGTCCACGTTCGCGTGCAGGTCGGTGTGGCGGGCGGTCGTCGCCACGACGTCGCGGGCCGCGGCGAGCGCCGGGTGGACCTGCGGAATCTCTTCCAGGAGGGCGAACAGGGCCTGGGCGCGTGGGTCCTCGCCCTTGTACAGGCGGTGGCCGAGGCCCGGGACGCGGCGCCCGGCACGCAGTTCGTCCGCCACCACAGGGGCCGCGCTGCCGCGGTCGAGGACTTCGAGGAGCATGCGGTGCGCGAGACCGCTGGCGGCGCCGTGGAGCGGTCCCTCCAGGACGCCGAGGCCGGCTGACACCGCCGCGTACGCGTGCGCGCGCGCCGACGCGGCGACCCTGACGGCGAGCGTCGACGCGGCGAGGTCGTGGTCGACGAGGAGCCCAAGTGCCGTGTCCAGGACGTGCAGTGACGGATCGTCGGGTTCGCGTCCGGAGAGGCGGCCCCACAGGCGCTGGGCGAGCGGTCCGCCGTCGCGATGCGTGTGCCGTACGGGTGGCAGGGCGGCCACCAGCGTCGGGATGAGGGTGCGGGCCGTGCCGAGTACGGCCTCCTCGGAGAGGTCGAAGCGCAGCGGGTCGGTGACGGCGGCGGCGACCGCGGCGACGCGCAGACGGTCGACGGGGCCGCTGTGCTCCGGCAGGGCCCCCACGGCGCGCCGGGCCGCGGCGAGGGACGGCCGGGGGGCGGTGAACCTGACCCCCGGCCGCAGCGCCCCGGTCCACAGCCACTCGGCGACCTCTTCGTAGGAGTGACGCGCGGCGAGTTCGGCGGCGTCCACCCCGCGGAAGTAGTAGCGGTCCTTGTCGATCAACGTGATGCGCGTGCGTACGGAGAGCTCGCCCGGGGCCGAACCGGCTGCGGGCTCCCGCTTGTTGCGCTGCGCGAGCGCCTCCACCTCGGCCGCGTCGAACGTGCTGCCGCGCGAGCCCGGCGCCGCCCGGCGGCTGCTGAGCTGACCGCGGCTCACGTACGCGTACACGGTCTCGGGCTTCACACCCAGAAGTTCGGCCGTCTCCCTGGTGCTGAGCCGCCGGGCTCCCTGCGCGGATGCAGGTTCGTGATCCGTCATGCGCGCCACCGTATATCCGCATCGCTTGTATTGATTCAATCAATATTGACAGACATTGAGTCAAGCGTGGACAGTCAAATCAAGTCCAGGGAGGAAACATGCCGATCAACGGGACCACGTCCACCCCTGTCGACGTACCGCGGGGACTCGCGGGCGTCGTCGTCACCGACACCGAATTGGGTGACGTCAGAGGGCGTGAGGGCTTCTACCACTACCGCCAGTACTCGGCCGTCGAGCTCGCGCAGACCCGCAGCTTCGAGGACGTATGGCACCTGATGATCCACGGCGAGCTGCCGGACGCCGAGCAGTCCGCGGCCTTCGCCGCGCGCACGGCTGCCCTGCGCCGACTGCCCGACGACGTGCGGGCGGCGCTGCCGGTGATCGCCCGCGCCGGTGCGCTCTCCGGCCCGCTCGCCGGGCTGCGCAGCGCCCTGTCGCTCTTCGGTGCCTCACAGGGTTTCCGCCCTGTGTACGACATCGACGACGAGCGGCGGCGCGACGACACCCTGGCCGCCGCGGCGGTCGTGCCGACGCTGCTCACGGCGCTGCACCGGCTCGGCGACGGCCTCGAACCGGTCGAACCGCGCGACGACCTGTCGTACGCCGCGAACTACCTCTACATGCTGACGGGTTCGGAGCCGGAGCCTGCTCACGCCCGCGCCATCGAGCAGTACCTGATCTCAACCATTGATCACGGGTTCAATGCGTCAACGTTCACGGCGAGGGTCATCACGTCGACCGGTGCCGATGTCGCGGCCTGTCTGGTCGGCGCCGTGGGGGCGCTCTCCGGGCCGCTGCACGGCGGCGCCCCGAGCCGCGCGCTCGACACCCTCGACGCGATCGGCGCGCCGGACCGGATCGACGGGTGGATCCGCGAGCGGGTCCTCGCGGGCGACCGGATCATGGGCTTCGGCCACCCCGTCTACCGCACGGAGGACCCTCGTTCGCGGATGCTGCGGGGCATCGCCGAGAGGTTCGGCGGGCCGATGGTGGAGTTCGCCGTCGAGGTCGAGCGCCACGTGGAGTCGATCCTCGCCGAGCTGAAGCCGGGCCGGGAACTTCACACGAACGTGGAGTTCTACGCGGGCGTGGTCATGGAGCTGTGCGGGTTGCCGCGCGCGATGTTCACCCCGACGTTCGCCGCTGCGCGGGTGGTGGGGTGGAGTGCCAACATCCTTGAGCAGGCCCGGGATTCGAAGATCATCCGCCCGGCGGCCCGGTATGTGGGCCCGACGGCTCCGGCGCCGGTACCGGTCGTGTCCTGAACGCGCCGGAGCCCGGTCCTTCGTGGGGACCGGGCTCCGGGAAGCGGCGGGCTAGGCGTCCGGGATATCGGCCTTCGCGCGCACGAGCGTCTCACGGCTGACGATCACGATGCGCTCGTAGTCGGCCAGTGAGGCGTCGTCCGGGAGCTCTTTGCCTAGCTCCGCTGTGGCCTCTGTGCCGATGACGGCGAAGTTGCCGTCACTCAGCTCGAACACGTCAGGGCAGTTCGCGCCCGAGGTACTGCCACGGGCGTGCGGAGGCACACCGATGCGGCGCACGATCTTCAAGGGGTACCGATCCTTAGAGGAGGCTTACTTCCGGCAGGATGCCGACAGGCTAATGCGCCCCTTGGGACTCATGCGTAACGACGCCGCGGAATTTCTCGGAGGACTCGCTCGTGCGAGTGATGTCAGCCTGTTGACGACCGAGAAGTCAGGACGTCGGTGGATCGCCGACCACCCACCACTCCTCTGTGTCCGCTTCCTCGAGCTCCTCGAGGAGACGGTCGGCGAGGCGGCCGAGCCGAGCTTCGGCGGAGGAGTGAATCAAGGTCGCCCGGTTAGGTCGACTGGCCCGCCAGTACTCGCGGAAGACCGGACTCTGGAACAGTTCGCGAAGACGGCCGTACATCTCTTGCTGGTCGATGATGCCCGCCTGGTCCAAGTGGAAGAGGTTGACGTACCAGGCATTCGCGAAGAAGAACTGCCGCACCTTCGCCGGTGGGATCTCGGCGTCGTACGTGTTGATCACGGCTGCGAGCGAGGGGTCGTCGATCGCCTTGAGCGACAGTTCCCAGTGCACGCGCTGCTGACGTGCCCGAGCGCTGCGCTGTTGCGACAACTCTTCCTGCTCCAGCTCCTCGATACGCAGACGCGCCTCCTCAAGGCGACGCCGCTGCGCGGCGAGTGCGAGGGCGGCTCCGATGAGAGCCGCCCCGGCAATGACGGCGGACCCGATCCCTCGTACCCCAAAACTCTGTGTGGCCATGTCAACCCCCGGTTCAGGCGACCGTCCGCCGGTCGTCGGGTGCGGGGCGACGGGAAAGGACCGGCGAGCGGTGGGCGGCGCGCTTGCCGCCCCCCCGGGGTGCCGAGCGGCGCTGGTCGGCGGGGAGGCGGAGAGGAGGCACACGGAGGGAAGCAGGGTCGCTCGTCCGGGCGCCATGCCTGTCGTGTGCCCAGCCCGCGACGCTAACAATCGTTCACTTCGCGGTGTTTCTACGCGCTCGTATCCTGGGGCGGCATTCATTCGTCGTAAGAACGCCGGTCTGCGCGTCCGTGGACGCGTCGGTGTGTGAGAGAGGTCGCGCGTTGAGTCAGCCGAGGCAGGAGCTTCCGCAGCAGATCCCGGTCGTCGTCCTCGCCGGGTTCCTGGGCTCCGGCAAGACCACCCTGCTGAACCATCTGCTGCACCACAGTGGCGGCACGCGGATCGGCGCGATCGTCAATGACTTCGGCTCCATCGAGATCGACGCCATGGCCGTCGCCGGGCAGCTCGGCGACTCCACCGTCTCCCTCGGCAACGGGTGCCTGTGCTGCGCCGTCGACGCGAGCGAGCTCGACGAGTACCTGGACCGGCTCACCCGGCCGTCGGCCCGCAACGGCATCGATGTGATCGTGATCGAGGCGAGCGGGCTCGCCGAACCGCAGGAGCTCGTGCGCATGGTGCTCGCCAGCGAGAATCCGCGGATCGTGTACGGCGGTCTGGTCGAGGTCGTCGACGCCGTCGAGTTCGACACGACGCGGGAGCAACACCCCGAGCTCGACCGGCATCTGGTCATCGCCGACCTCGTGGTGGTCAACAAGGCCGACCGGGTCCCGGAGAGCGAGTACCAGCGTGTCCTGGAGCGCGTGCGCGGGCTGGCCGGAGGCGCAGCGGTCGTTCCCGCGACGTACGCGCGCGTGGACCCCGAGTTTCTCTTCGACTGCCGGCCGACGCGCGAGCGGATCGGCCAGTTGTCGTTCGACGACCTCCATCGGCACGACGGCGACAGTGCGGGCGGAGACGAGCACGACGTGCATGACGAGCACGACGGCCATCTGCACTCCGCCTACGACAGTGTCTCCGTCGAGTCCGAAGTGCCGCTCGATCCACGCCGGTTGATGGCGTTCCTCGACAGCAGGCCCGAGGGGCTCTACCGCATCAAGGGGTACGTCGACTTCGGCGCGGCCGACACGCGCAACAAGTACACCGTGCATGCCGTCGGTCGGTTCCTGCGGTTCTCGCCGGAGCCCTGGGCGCCCGGGGAGCCGCGCCTCAGTGGGCTCGTCCTCATCGGGGCCGGGATCGACGCCCCGCGGCTGAGCAAGGAACTGACCGCCTGCGCCCAGGACGCCCCGCACACCTATGCCGACGAGCACAGCATGTGGGGCGTCCTGAGATACGTACAGGAACCGCAGGACAACGAAAGGCTCTAGACCGGCCCGGCCACCACCGAGACCGTCTTCGCGAGGGAGACGCCCGAGCCGTCGCGGCGCGGGTCGACCTCGGGCAGCTCGGCCGGGGTGCCGTTCTTCTGCGCCGCGCGGGCCGGTGTCGGGCCCGCCCAGCCCAGGCTCAGGCAGTCCTCGCCCTTCAGGAAGCGCTGGCAGCGCACGCCGCCCGTGGCCCGGCCCTTGCGCGGGTACTGGTCGAACGGGGTGAGCTTCGCCGTCGTCTGGACGGAGTCGTCGAGCGTGCCGCGCGACCCCGCCACCGTGAAGACGATCGCGTCCACCGCCGGATCGACGGCGGTGAACGAGATCACCTTGGCGCCGTCGGCCAGCTTGATGCCCGCCATACCGCCCGCGGCCCGGCCCTGCGGACGTACCTGCGAGGCCTGGTAGCGGAGCAACTGCGCGTCGTCCGTGATGAAGACCAGGTCCTCCTCGCCGGTGCGCAGCTCCACGGCACCGACGATGCGGTCACCGTCCTTGAGGCCGATGACCTCCAACTCGTCCTTGTTCGTCGGGTAGTCGGGCACGACGCGCTTGACCACGCCCTGCTCGGTGCCGATCGCCAGGCCGGGGGACGACTCGTCGAGGGTGGTCAGGCAGACCACCTTCTCGTCCGCCTCCAGCGACGACAGGAACTCCGTGACGGGCGCGCCTCCGGAGAGGTTCGGCGCCGAGGCCGTCTCCGGAAGCTGCGGCAGGTCGATGACGTTGAGCCGCAACAGGCGGCCCGTGGACGTGATCGCGCCGATCTCGCCGCGCGCCGTCGCCGGGACCGCGGAGACGATCACATCGTGCTTGGTGCGCCGGGCGTCCTCGTCGTCCCCGAACGGGTCGGCGGTCGCCGTGCGCGCCAGGAGGCCCGTGGACGACAGGAGTACGCGGCACGGGTCGTCGGCGACCTGGAGCGGCACCGCGGTGACCGCCGTGCCCGCCGACTCCAGGAGCACGGTGCGGCGCTCGGTGCCGAACTTCTTCGCGACCGCTGCCAGTTCGGCCGAAACGAGCTTGCGCAGCTCGGCGTCGGAGTCGAGGATCCCGGTCAGCTCGTCGATCTCGCCGTTGAGCCGGTCGCGCTCCGTCTCCAGCTCGATGCGGTCGAACCTGGTGAGGCGGCGCAGCGGCGTGTCCAGGATGTACTGCGTCTGGATCTCGCTCAGCGAGAAGCGCTCCATCAGGCGCTCCTTCGCCTGCGCGGAGTTGTCGCTGGAGCGGATGAGGCGGATGACCTCGTCGATGTCCACCAGCGCGACGAGGAGGCCCTCGACCAGATGCAGCCGGTCCTGCTTCTTCGTGCGGCGGAACTCGCTGCGGCGGCGCACGACCTCGAAGCGGTGGTCGAGATAGACCTCCAGGAGCTCCTTGAGGCCGAGCGTCAGGGGCTGGCCGTCGACCAGCGCCACGTTGTTGATGCCGAAGGACTCCTCCATCGGCGTCAGCTTGTAGAGCTGCTCCAGGACGGCCTCCGGCACGAAGCCGTTCTTGATCTCGATGACCAGGCGCAGGCCGTGCTGGCGGTCGGTGAGGTCCTTGACGTCCGCGATGCCCTGGAGCTTCTTCGAGCCGACCAGGTCCTTGATCTTCGCGATGACCTTCTCGGGGCCCACCGCGAAGGGCAGTTCGGTGACGACGAGGCCCTTGCGGCGCGCCGTCACGTCCTCCACGGAGACCGTGGCGCGGATCTTGAAGGTGCCGCGGCCCGACTCGTAGGCGTCCTTGATGCCGGACAGGCCGACGATCCGGCCGCCGGTCGGCAGGTCGGGTCCCGGGACGAACTTCATGAGCGTCTCGAGGTCGGCGCCCGGGTGCCTGATCAGGTGGCGGGCGGCGGCGATGACCTCGCCGAGATTGTGCGGCGGCATGTTCGTCGCCATGCCGACGGCGATGCCGGACGCGCCGTTGACCAGGAGGTTCGGGTAGGCGGCCGGCAGGACTGCGGGCTCCTGCTCCTGGCCGTCGTAGTTCGGCCCGAAGTCGACCGTGTTCTCGTCGATCGACTCCGTCATCAGCGACGTCGCGGGGGCCATCCGGCACTCGGTGTACCGCATGGCGGCCGGCGGGTCGTCGTTCCCCAGGGAGCCGAAGTTCCCGTGGCCGTCGACCAGGGGGAGGCGCATCGAGAAGGGCTGGGCGAGCCGCACCAGGGCGTCGTAGATCGACGCGTCTCCGTGCGGGTGCAACTTACCCATGACCTCGCCGACGACCCGGGCGCACTTCACATAGCCGCGGTCGGGGCGCAGGCCCATCTCGTTCATCTGGTAGACGATGCGCCGGTGGACGGGCTTCATGCCGTCACGGGCGTCCGGCAGGGCCCGGGAGTAGATCACCGAGTAGGCGTACTCGAGGAAGGAGCCCTGCATTTCGTCGACAACGTCAATGTCGAGGATCCGCTCCTCGAAGTCGTCGGGAGGCGGGGTCTTCGTGCTGCGGCGGGCCATCGCTGCTGCGGCTCCTTCACAGATGCTGCCGGGGCATGTACGAGAATCTGACGCGCACCATTGTGGACCGCCCCACTGACAACGCCGACCGCGACCCGTCCGTACGGCGTTCGGTGCTCGCTCTCGGCGTACCCAGTGCGGGAACTTCGCCAGGCGTCAGAACGCTTGCATACAGTGGCAGAACTGGCAGCACATCTGCAGTTTCCGCGATAGTTCCGCGATCGAAGGGACGTACATGCCCATGGGTCACACGGCCACCGCCGAGGCCGGCTCCGGCGGCCTGACAGCGACCGAGCACCGCCTCGACAACGGGCTGCGCGTGGTGCTCTCCGAGGACCACCTCACCCCGGTCGCAGCCGTCTGCCTCTGGTACGACGTCGGCTCGCGCCACGAGGTCAAGGGCCGCACGGGCCTGGCTCACCTCTTCGAGCACCTGATGTTCCAGGGCTCGAAGCAGGTCCACGGGAACGGGCACTTCGAGCTGGTGCAGGGCGCCGGCGGCTCGCTGAACGGGACGACGAGTTTCGAGCGCACCAACTACTTCGAGACCATGCCGACCCACCAGCTGGAGCTCGCGCTCTGGCTGGAGGCCGACCGGATGGGCTCCCTCCTCGCCGCGCTCGACGAGGAGTCGATGGAGAACCAGCGCGACGTCGTCAAGAACGAGCGCCGCCAGCGCTACGACAACGTTCCGTACGGGACCGCGTTCGAGAAGCTGACCGCCCTCGTGTACCCGGAGGGCCACCCGTACCACCACACGCCCATCGGCTCCATGGCCGACCTGGACGCGGCCACCCTGGAGGACGCGCGGAACTTCTTCCGTACGTACTACGCCCCGAACAACGCCGTCCTCTCGGTCGTCGGGGACATCGACCCCGAGCAGACGCTGGCCTGGGTCGAGAAGTACTTCGGCTCCATCCCGCGCCACGACGGCAAGCAGCCCCCGCGCGACGGCGCCCTGCCCGACCGGATCGGCGAGGGCGTGCGCGAGGTCGTCGAGGAGGAGGTCCCGGCCCGCGCGCTGATGGCCGCCTACCGGCTGCCGCAGGACGGCTCGCGCGCGTGCGACGCGGCCGACCTGGCCCTGACGGTCCTCGGCGGCGGCGAGTCGTCCCGGATCTACAACCGTCTCGTCCGCCGCGACCAGACCGCCGTCGCCGCCGGGTTCGGTCTCCTGAGGCTCGCGGGGGCGCCCTCCGTGGGGTGGCTGGACGTGAAGACGTCCGGCGACGTCGAGGTCCCGGTGATCGAGGAGGCCGTCGACGAGGAGCTCGCGCGGTTCGCCGCCGACGGTCCCACTCCGGAGGAAATGGAGCGCGCGCAGGCCCAGTTGGAGCGCGAGTGGCTCGACCGGCTCGGCACGGTCTCGGGCCGCGCCGACGAACTGTGCAGGTTCGCCGTCCTGTTCGGCGACCCGCAGCTCGCCCTGACCGCCGTCCAGCGCGTCCTCGACATCACCGCCGAGGAGGTCCAGGAGGTGGCCCAGGCCCATCTGCGCCCCGACAACCGCGCGGTGCTCGTCTACGAGCCCACGGCCCCCGAAGAGGCCGACGAGACCGCCGCAGCGACCACGGACGAGACCGCAGACGAGGAGGCCGGCAAGTGACCGAGCTCGCGACCATGGACTTCCACCCGCAGCCCCAGGCCGGCACGGCGCGGCCGTGGGCGTTCCCCGCGCCCGAGCGCGGCACCCTCGACAACGGCCTGACGGTGCTGCGCTGCCACCGCCCGGGCCAGCAGGTCGTCGCCATCGAGATCAACCTCGAAGCTCCCCTGGAGGCCGAGCCCGCCGGGCTCGACGGCGTCGCCACCATCATGGCGAGGGCCTTCTCCGAGGGCACCGACAAGCTCGCCGCCGAGGAGTTCGCCGCCGAGCTGGAGCGCTGCGGCGCCACCCTCGACGCGCACGCCGACCACCCCGGCGTACGGGTCTCCCTGGAGGTCCCCGTCTCCCGACTGCCGAAGGCGCTCGGCCTGCTCGCCGACGCCCTCAGGGCACCCGCCTTCGCGGACAGCGAGATCGAACGTCTCGTGCGCAACCGGCTCGACGAGATCCCGCACGAGACGGCGAACCCCGGCCGCCGCGCCGCCAAGGAGCTCTCGAAGCAGCTCTTCCCGGCCACCGCGCGCATGTCCCGCCCGCGCCAGGGCTCCGAGGAGACCGTCGCGGCCATCGACGCGGCGGCCGTACGCGCCTTCTACGACCGGCACGTGCGCCCGGCCACGGCCACCGCGGTCGTGGTGGGCGACCTCGCGGGCCTCGACCTCGACGCGCTGCTCGCGGACACGCTGGGCGCCTGGACGGGGAACACGGCCGAGCCGCGCCCCGTACCGCCCGTGACGGCCGACGACACCGGCCGGGTCGTCATCGTCGACCGGCCGGGCGCGGTGCAGACGCAGATCCTGATCGGTCGCGTCGGCGCCGACAAGCACGACCGGGTGTGGCCGGCGCAGGTGCTCGGCACGTACTGCCTGGGCGGCACCCTCACCTCCCGCCTGGACCGCGTCCTGCGAGAGGAGAAGGGATACACCTACGGCGTACGGGCGTTCGGCCAGGTGTTGCGCTCGGCGCCGGACGGGACGGGCGCCGCGATGCTCGCCATCAGCGGCTCCGTGGACACGCCGAACACGGGTCCGGCGCTGGACGACCTCTGGAAGGTGCTGCGCACGCTCGCCGCCGAGGGCCTCACCGACGCCGAACGGGACGTGGCCGTACAGAACTTGGTGGGCGTCGCCCCGCTCAAGTTCGAGACCGCCGCGGCCGTCGCGGGGACGCTCGCCGACCAGGTCGAGCAGCACCTGCCGGACGACTTCCAGGCGCAGATGTACCGGCGGCTCGCCGCGACGGGCACCGTGGAGGCCACCGCGGCCGTCGTGAGCGCCTTCCCGATGGACCGTCTGGTGACGGTGCTCGTCGGTGACGCCGCGCAGATCGAGGAGCCCGTCAGGGCGCTCGGTATCGGAGAGGTGACCGTCGTCACGGGCTGACCGTGACCGGTGTGCAACGAGGGGCCCCGGTGGGCGAGATGACCACCGGGGCCCCTTTATGTCCGAATTGAACCAGTGGTTGCCTGTCTGCCCTGTGGCATGCGCTACAAAAGCCCGGTTCCGTTTGTTGATTGAAAGATGCCCCGCTTAGCGTCGGTCCGGCTGTCCGCCAGATGTACGCCGCGCCCGCGGCGCCGGACAGTCATCGCCGAGTCCCCCAAGGCGCGAGCCGGGGGAGCCGGGGACCCACCGTCCCTGGGGTGAATCGGACGCCCTTCCCCGAAGGGGGTCCGTAGGAGACCTTCCTGCTCCGAACCCGTCAGCTAACCCGGTAGGCGAGAAGGAAGGAAAGGATCAGCCACTCCATGGCGTTCACCCGTGCCACCGGGAAGCACCGTCGCCCGAGCCGTCTCACGCGTACCACCGCGCAGGTCGCCGGCGTCGCCGCGCTCACCACGACCGGTGTCATCGGAGGCCTCGCCGCCCCCGCCCTCGCCGCTGACGACGCGTCTCTCGAGCAGACCGGCCTGACCAAGGCCATCTCCATCGGTGACTCCCTCGCGGAGCAGATCGACGCGCAGGCCGCCGCCCAGCAGCAGGCCGCCGACAAGGCCGCCGCGAAGAAGAAGGCCGAGGCCGCGGCCAAGAAGAAGGCCGAGGAGGACCGGCGTGAGGCCGCCGCCAAGGCCAAGGCCGAGCGCGAGGCCAAGGAGCGCGCCGCCCGTGCGGCCGAGCGCAAGCGCCTGAACGCCTTCGTCATGCCCGTCACCGGCTCGTACGTGTCGACCGCGTACAAGGCCAGCAGCGGCCTGTGGTCCTCCGGCAGCCACACCGGCATCGACTTCCACGCCGCCAGCGGCACCTCGGTCCACGCCGTGGGCGCGGGCACGGTCGTGGAGGCCGGCTGGGGCGGCGCCTACGGCAACAACATCGTCATCAAGATGAACGACGGCACGTACACGCAGTACGGCCACCTGTCGTCCATCGGCGTCTCCGTCGGCCAGACGGTCACCCCGGGCCAGCAGATAGGCCTCTCCGGGGCGACCGGCAACGTCACGGGCCCGCACCTCCACTTCGAGGCGCGCACGAGCCCCGAGTACGGCTCGGACATCGACCCCGTCGCGTACCTGCGCGCGCACGGCGTCAACGTCTGACCCTCGCCGCGTACTCGCGACAACACATCGAAAGCCCCGGCTCGCCGAGCCGGGGCTTTCGGCGTCACCGGCCGCGCTCGTCACCGGACCGGCTCGTTCGTTCCCGGCGGCGCTGTCCAAAAAATATCCATGGATTACGGCCTGCCGTCGGAAATTCGCGCCCGCTGGAATAGAGTCGCTGGGCAAGCGCGCTGAACGGATTGCAATCGCGCTGTAGAGCGACTGTCTACCGCGTTTCGCGGGGATTAAGGCGGAGGTCGGTTCATGCGCATTCCGGCGCACTCGGTATGCACGGCGATCCGCGACGACATCGTCTCCGGTGTCTACGAGCGCGGCGGCAGACTCACCGAGGAGGTCCTCGCCCGCCGCTACGGCGTCTCCCGCGTGCCCGTGCGCGAGGCGCTGCGCACCCTGGAGGCCGAGGGCTTCGTCGTCACTCGCCGGCACGCGGGCGCGTGCGTCGCCGAACCCACCACGCAGGAGGCGGCGGACCAGCTGGAGATCCGGATGCTCCTCGAACCGCTCGCCGCGGCCCGCGCCGCGCAGCGCCGCACCGAGGCGCACCTGAAGGTGCTGCGGGGCCTGGTCAGGCTGGGCCAGGAGCGCTCCAGGCGAGGTCGGAGCGAGGATCTGCGCTCGCTCGGCGGCTGGTTCCACGAGACGCTGGCGCAGGCGTCCGCCAGCCCGGGGCTGATCACGATGCTCACGCAGCTCCGCCACAAGATCGCGTGGATGTACACCGTCGAGCAGCCCGAGCACCCCGCCGACTCCTGGGCCGAGCACGGGGTGATCGTGGACGCCGTGGCGCGCGGTGACGTGGAGCGCGCGCGGGCGCTCACGGCGCAGCACACGGAGCGCGCAATGGCCGCTCACCGCCTGCGCGCCCCTCGTACGGGTGGCCGTGTGAGGACTTCGCAACATCCCGTCAACACGGCGGGGCTCCAGCATTAACAGAGGCGCCGTATACAAAGAGGGCGGCCCATTTGGAGGGGCTCTATTTCCGCTGCCCCGAAATTACGGGGACAGGTTCGTGGAAAGCAAAAGGGTCTGCTCGGAAAATCCGAACAGACCCTTTATGTGGCGCGATCTCCTGCGAGCGGTAAACGGCGCCCAAGAATCCAGAGACCCGGCACGGGTCAGCATTGAGCGACCCCGCACCGGCCCGTACTAGACGGTCTCGGGAAGCTCCTCGAGCCCCTCGGCGACCAGCTTGGCCAGACGGTCGAGCGCGATGTCCGCACCCTCGGCGTCGGAGGACAGGACGATCTCCTCGCCGCCGCCGGCACCCAGGCCGAGCACCGCGAGCATGGAGGCGGCGTTGACGGGGGTGCCGTCGATCTTGGCGATCGTCACGGGGACGCCGGCAGCCGTGGCCGCGCGGACGAAGATGGAGGCGGGGCGGGCGTGAAGGCCCTCGGCCCAGCCGACGTTGACGCGGCGCTCAGCCATGTGATGCTGCCCTTCAGGATTCTCACGGTTGTCTAGACCAGTCTCCCACATCGGTGGACGTGCCCGATGTGGGTCCTACGTGCCGTCCGCACACGCCCGTCGGCCCTCATAGCGTGCCTTCGGCCCGCTCGCGCCGCGACCCGTACGACTGTCACCGCCGAGCCGTACGCTTGCCCCATGCAGACCCCGTCGGACCGGCACGCATACCCCGCCCACTGGGAAGCAGACGTGGTGCTGCGCGACGGCGGCACCGCGCGCATCAGGCCCATCACCACCGACGACGCCGAGCGGCTCACGAACTTCTACGAGCAGGTCTCCGACGAGTCGAAGTACTACCGCTTCTTCGCGCCGTACCCGCGCCTGTCCGCCAAGGACGTCCACCGCTTCACCCATCACGACTACGTGGACCGGGTGGGCCTCGCGGCCACCGTGGGCGGCGAGTTCATCGCGACCGTCCGCTACGACCGCATCAACGCCCAGGGAATGCCCGCCTCCGCCCCCGCCGACGAGGCCGAGGTCGCCTTCCTCGTGCAGGACGCCCACCAGGGCAGAGGCGTCGCGTCCGCGCTCCTGGAGCACATCGCCGCCGTCGCCCGCGAGCGGGAGATCCGCCGCTTCGCCGCCGAGGTCCTGCCCGCCAACACCAAGATGATCAAGGTGTTCACGGACGCCGGATACACCCAGAAGCGCCACTTCGAGGACGGCGTCGTCCGCCTGGAGTTCGACCTCGAACCCACCGAGGCCTCGCTCGCCGTGCAGCGCGCCCGCGAGCAGCGCGCCGAGGCGCGCTCGGTGCACCGGCTCCTCGCTCCCGGATCCGTCGCCGTCATCGGCGTGGGCCGCACGCCCGGGGGAGTGGGCCGCAGCGTCCTCGACAACCTCCGCGACGCCGGCTTCACCGGCCGTCTCCACGCCGTGAACAGGGCGTTCCCCGACGACCTGCGCGACCTGGACGGGGTCCCCGCCCACCGCTCCGTCCACGGCATCGACTCCGCCGAGCCCGTCGACCTCGCCGTCGTCGCCGTCCCCGCGCGGTACGTCCCCGAAGTCGTCGCCGAGTGCGGGGAGCGCGGCGTGCAGGGGATCGTCGTGGTCTCCGCCGGATACGCCGAGACCGGCAGCGAGGGCCGCGCCCGCCAGCGCGAACTGGTGCGCCAGGCCCGCTCGTACGGCATGCGCCTCATCGGGCCGAACGCCTTCGGCCTCATCAACACCTCGCCCGAGGTGCGGCTCAACGCGTCGCTCGCGCCCGAGATGCCGCGCGCCGGCCGCATGGGCCTGTTCGCCCAGTCCGGGGCCATCGGCATCGCACTGCTCGCCCGCCTCCAGCGGCGCGGCGGCGGCGTGACCGGAGTGACGGGTGTGTCGACGTTCGTCTCCGCCGGCAACCGCGCGGACGTGTCCGGGAACGACGTACTCCAGTACTGGTACGACGACCCCGACACGGACGTCGCCCTGATGTACCTCGAATCCATCGGAAACCCGCGCAAGTTCACCCGCCTCGCCCGCCGCACGGCGGCCGCGAAGCCCCTCGTCGTGGTGCAGGGCGCCCGGCACAGCGGCATCGCGCCCCTCGGCCACGCGGTCAACGCCACGCGCCTGCCGTACGCCACCGTCTCCGCCCTGCTGCGCCAGGCGGGTGTCATCCGCGTGGACACCATCACCGAACTCGTCGACACCGGCCTGCTGCTGGCCCGCCAGCCCCTCCCGCCGGGCCCCCGCGTGGCGATCCTCGGGAACTCGGAGTCGCTGGGCCTCCTCACGTACGACGTCTGCCTCTCCGAGGGCCTGCGGCCGAAGCCGCCGCGGGACCTGACGACCGCGGCGTCCGCCGAGGACTTCCACGCAGCGCTGACCGAGGCGCTCGCGGACGACAAGTGCGACGCGGTCGTCGTCACGGCGATGCCGGCGGTGGGGGAGTCGACCGCCGAGGACGCGGCGCTCGCCGAGGCCCTGAGTTCGGCCGCCGCCGGTACCCCCACCAAGCCCGTCCTGGTCGTGCACGTGGAGCTCGGCGGCCTCGCCGAGGCGCTCTCCGCGGCCACCAGCACCGGCCCCCGCGCGCTCGCCAGGACCCCCGGCGGCCCCCCGGCCGGACGCCCGCCCACGGACGAGCCCGCCCCGACGCCCGCGCTCATCCCCGCCTACCCCGCAGCCGAGCGCGCCGTCCGCGCCCTCTCCGAAGCCGTCAAGTACGCCCAGTGGCGGCGCGACGCGGCGGAGCCCGGCAAGGTCCCCGAGTACGACGGCATCGACGAGACGGGCGCCGCCGAGGTCATCACCGCGCTCCTCGCCAAGGACGACGACCCGCGCGGCGCCGAGCTCGCCCCCGAGGACGCCCGCGCCCTCCTCGCCCGCTACGGCATCGACGTACGGCAGACCCTGCCCGCCCCCGGAGCCGACGAGGCGGCCGCCGCCGCGCGCACCCTCGGCTACCCCGTCGCCCTCAAGACGACCGCCCCGCACCTGCGCCACCGAGCCGACCTCGGGGGAGTACGCCTCGACCTGGCGAACGAGGGGGAGCTGCGCCGCGCCTACGAAGAGCTGTCCGAGACGCTCGGCAAGCCCGAGGAGCTGCGGCCCGTGGTCCAGGCCATGGCACCCCGCGGCGTCGACACCGTCGTCCGCGCGGTCATCGATCCGGCAGCCGGCGCGGTCCTCTCCTTCGGGCTCGCGGGCGCCGCGTCCGAGCTGCTCGGCGACACCGCGCACCGGCTGATTCCGGTCACCGACCGGGACGCCCAGTCGATCGTCAGGGGCATCAAGACAGCGCCCCTGCTCTTCGGCTGGCGCGGCTCCGCACCGGTCGACACGGCCGCGCTCGAAGAGGTGCTGCAGCGGGTCTCGCGGCTCGTGGACGATCATCCCGAGGTCGTCGCCGTCTCCCTGGAGCCCGTCGTCGTCGCCCAGAGCGGCCTCTCGGTCCTCGGCGCCTCGATACGGCTCGCCCCGCCGCCCGCCCGTGACGACCTCGGCCCGCGCACCCTGCCCGCGTACTGAGCGGGCCGGGTGAGACGAGCCCCACATACGGGTGTTTCCCATGCCCTTCCACAGGCGCACCGCGAGCCCTCCACCGGGCTGACGAGCCTGCCGTCACAGCGGCGTCCGCCGGGCGGGCTCCGGCACGCACGCCCACGGCGTTGTCGTCGGTCACCGACGCCCCGCGCCGATTCCCTCCTCCGCTTCGCGATCGCACGCACCGGAGCCGGCCCGGCCCGCCATCCGGGCGAAGGCCGCCAGTGTGACGGCAGGCTCTAGGATGGACCTCATGGCCAAGACCAGTACGACGACCCAAGGGCTCCGCGCGGCGATCGAGCGCAGCGGCTACTACCCGGCCCTCGTGGCCGAGGCGGTGGAGGCCGCGGTCGGCGGCGAACCCATCGGGTCGTATCTGGTCCACCAGGAGACCACCTTCGACTCGAACGAGGTGCGCAGGCACGTCACCGTGCTCGTCCTCACCGGCACCCGCTTCATCGTCAGCCACACCGACGAGCAGGCCGCCGACACCACGTCGCCGACGCCGTACGCCACGACGTCCACCGAATCCGTGAAGCTCGGCCGGATCTCGTCGGTCGTGCTCAGCCGCGTCGTCGCCAACCCGGAGAAGTACGTCCCGGGCACCCTGCCCCGCGAGGTCGTCCTGACCATCGGCTGGGGCGCCGTCGCCCGCATCGACCTGGAGCCCGCGGCCTGCGGCGACCCCAACTGCGAGGCGGACCACGGATACACGGGCAGCTCGACCGCCGACGACCTGAGCCTGCGTGTCAGCGAGACCGGGGACGGCCCCGACACCGTCCGTCAGACCCTCGCCTTCGCCCAGTCCCTGTCCGAGGCGACCGCGGCGACAGCGCGCTGATGGCCACGCCCGCCTGGGACGACGTGGAGCCTCTCGCCGTCCGGTCCGCCCCCGTGCCCGAGTACGGCGCCGGCTCCCTCGCCGACCTGCTGCCCACCCTCGGCTCCCACCTGGGCGTCCCCGACTGCGCTGCGGCGATACCCGAGCTCGCGCCCGCCGACCGCGCGTGCGTGTTTCTGATCGACGGGCTCGGCTGGCAGCAGCTCCAGGCCCACCCGGACGAGGCCCCGTTCCTGACCTCGCTCCTCGCCTCCTCCCGCGGCGGCACGGGCCGCCCGATCACCGCGGGCTACCCGGCGACCACCGCGACCTCGCTCGCCTCCGTCGGCACGGGCCTGCCGCCCGGCGCGCACGGCCTTCCCGGCTACACGGTCCGCAATCCGGACACCGGCGAGCTGATGAACCAGCTCCGCTGGATCCCCTGGACCCAGCCGCACGTCTGGCAGCCCTACCCGACGATCTTCCAGCGCGCCCACGAGGCCGGTGTGCACACCGCACAGGTCTCCGCCCCTGCGTTCGAGTCGACGCCTCTCACGAAGATCGCCCTCAGCGGCGGCACCTTCCGCGGGCGCCTCTCCGGCGAGGACCGCATGGACCTGGCCGCCGAGCAACTGGCGGCGGGTGACCGGTCGTTGGTGTACACGTACTACAGCGAGGTCGACGGCAAGGGCCACCGCTTCGGCGTCGACTCCGACCCGTGGCGCGGCCAGCTCATGTACGTGGACCGCCTCGCCCAGCGCCTCGCCGAGCAGCTCCCGCCGCGCAGCGCCCTCTACATCACGGCCGACCACGGCATGATCGACATCCCGTTCGACGAGGAGTCGCGCATCGACTTCGACGAGGACTGGGAGCTGCGCGCCGGCGTGGCCCTCCTCGGCGGCGAGGGCCGCGCCCGCCACGTCTACGCGGTGCCGGGTGCCGAGTCCGACGTCCTGACCGTGTGGCGCGAGGTGCTCGGCGAGCAGTTCTGGATCGCGAGCCGGGACGAGGCGATCGAGGCCGGCTGGTTCGGCCCGCACATCGACGAACGGGTCTACGCGCGCCTGGGCGACGTCATCGCGGCCGCCCACGACGACGTGGTGATCATCGCCTCGGAGCGGGAGCCCAAGGAGTCGGCCATGGTCGGCAACCACGGCTCGATGACCCCCGCCGAGCAGCTCGTACCGCTGCTCGAAGTACGCTCCTGATCGTCCCCACCACCGCGGAAAGGTCCTCAACTCCCCATGCCCGAGCTCGTGTTCTTCTCCGGAACGATGGACTGCGGAAAGAGCACCTTGGCTCTCCAGATAGAGCACAACCGCTCGTCGCGCGGCCTCAAGGGAATGATCCTCACGCGCGACGACCGGGCCGGTGAGGGCAAGCTCTCCTCGCGCCTCGGCCTCGTCACCGACGCCGTCGAGGTCGCCGACGAGCTCGACGTGTACGCGTACGTCGTCGACCAGCTGTCCCAGGGCGGCCGCGTGGACTACGTCATCGCGGACGAGGCGCAGTTCCTCGCGCCCGCCCAGATCGACCAGCTCGCCCGCGTCGTCGACGACCTGGGCCTCGACGTCTACGCCTTCGGCATCACGACCGACTTCCGGTCCAAGCTGTTCCCCGGCTCCCAGCGCCTGGTCGAACTCGCCGACCGCGTAGAGGTCCTCCAGGTCGAGGCCCTGTGCTGGTGCGGCGCCCGCGCCACGCACAACGCCCGCACGGTCGGCGGCCGGATGGTCGTCGAGGGCGCCCAGGTCGTCGTCGGGGACGTCGACCGCAGCGACGACGAGGTCGGCTACGAGGTCCTGTGCCGCCGCCACCACCGCAAGCAGCTGACAAGCGCCACGGCCCACGCGGCGGCCCTGTCTCCCGAAGTGCTGCCGGTCGCTTCGGCCTGACTCGCCGCTGACGTCCGCCAGGCCCTAGGGCCTCTGGTCCTCCTCGCGCGGCGCCGACCGTACGAGGGTGAACACCGCGCCCTCCGGGTCCGCGACCGTCGCCAGGCGGCCCTGGGAGTCGTCGCGCGCGGGCTTCAGGACGTGGCCGCCGAGCTCCTCGACCAGGGCCACCGACTCGTCGACGTCCGCCACCTCGAAGTACGTCATCCAGTGCGCGCCCCGGTCGCGCGGGAGCGCCTGGCCCACTCCGTGCACCGACGCCACCGGGCTGCCGTTCAGATGCAGCGTCAGATAGTCGAAGTCGGCGGAGACGACGGCCTCTTCCTCGTAGCCGAAGGTCACCTCGTAGAACTTGGCGACGCTGGCGGTCTCCTGGGTCACCAGCTCGTTCCACGCGGGCGCCCCCGGCACTCCGGTGAGCGCCATCCCCAGATGCTCGGCCGCCTGCCAGATGCCGAACACCGCGCCCGCCGGGTCCGACGCGATGGCCATCCGGCCCGCCTCCCCGGCGTCGAGCGGGCCGACGCCGACGGTGCCGCCGCAGTGGCGGATGCTCTCGGACGTGGCGTCCACGTCGTCCGAGGCGAGGTACGGGGTCCAGGCGACGGGCAGGTGGCGGTCGGGCGGCATCTGCCCGATCCCGGCCACCTCATGACCGTCGAGCAGGGCCCGCACGTAGGGGCCGAGCTGCTGCGGTCCCGGCCGGAACTCCCAGCCGAACAAAGCCGCGTAGAACTCCTGGGTCGCCGCCATGCCGTGCACCATGAGACTCACCCAGCAGGGGGTGCCCGGCGCGCGCCTGGCTGCTGCCTCGGTCATCGTCACTCTCTCCTCGGAACAAAATCACGTGTCGCAACGCGCCCGAGCTGATGCTGGCATTCCGTGCCGCGCGACGCTCGTCGGCCGCGCCGCCACGGACGGACTCCTCGCACGAGGATGCCCGGTGAGATGTCCGTATCCAATGCCGCGCCATGGCCTCGCGATGTCCGGTCGGTCAACGCTCGGTAGTCGATCGTGCACGCTAGCCGACCGACGGCGCTCGGGCCAGAGCATGAGCAAGGATGGCCCTCATGAATGCCATCATCTCCGCAACCGAACTCGCGAGCGAGTCGGCGGGCGAAAACCCGCCGGTCATCCTCGACGTCCGCTGGCAGCTGAGCGTGGCCAAGGCCGCGGGGGCCCCGGCCTTCGACGGGCGGGCCGCGTACGAGGCCGGACACATCCCCGGCGCGGTCTACGTCGATCTCGACGCCGACCTCGCGGGACCGGCCGGAGCGTCCGGCCGGCATCCGCTGCCGGACGTCGCGTCCTTCGGCGCCGTGATGCGGCGTACCGGTGTGTCGGCCGACCGGGACGTGGTCGTGTACGACGGCGGGCAGGGCTGGGCCGCCGCGCGCACCTGGTGGATGCTGCGCTGGACGGGTCACCCGTCCGTGCGAGTGCTCGACGGCGGTCTCGGCGCGTGGGAGGGCCCGCTGGAGACCGCGGTGCCGTCGCCCGTGCCGGGCACCTTCGATCCCGCGCCGGGCGCCGTGGGGCTCCTGGACGCCGACGGGGCGGCCGCGCTGGCCCGCTCGGGGGTCCTGCTCGACGCCCGCGCCGCCGAGCGCTACCGGGGCGACGTGGAGCCGATCGACCGCGTCGGCGGCCACATCCCGGGCGCGGTGTCCGCCCCGACGTCGGAGAACGTGGCACAGGACGGCCGCTTCCTGCCCGCCGACGCCCTCGCCTCCCGCTTCAAGTCCCTTGGCGCGTCCGGGGATTCGGGAGAGGTGGGCGTGTACTGCGGCTCCGGCGTCTCGGGCGCCCACGAGGTGCTCGCCCTCGCGGTGGCGGGCATCGACGCGGCGCTGTACGTCGGTTCGTGGTCCGAGTGGTCCTCGGACGAGTCGCGCCCCGTGGCGACCGGCCCCGATCCTCAGTAGGGCCTTGGGAGTTGAGGACGCGAGAGGCCCGCGCCGATGTGGTGCGGGCCTCTTCTGCGTACGGCTCGTGTTCTGCGTGAGCCTCGGCTTCTCCGTACGGCTCGCGGCTGGTCAGTCCTGCTTCTTGCGGCGGGTGCCGAAGACGATCTCGTCCCAGCTCGGCACGGCCGCGCGCCGCCCGGGACGGACCCCGTCGGCCTCGGCCTGGCGGTCGGTGGTGCCGGTGAGACGGTCCCGGTGTCCCGCGACGCTGCGGGGCATGAGGACGTCCGCGTAGGCGGAACCGGCTCCCGCGGACGCGGCGGGAGCCGGGGGCTCCTCCGCCTCGACGGGCTCCGGCTCGTCCGTGACGGGCTCGGGTGCGGGCAACGCGGGTCGCTCGGGGACCACGATGTCGCCGCGGTAGCTGGGTACGGCTTCCAGAAGGCTGGTCAGCGAGTCACGCTCGGCGGCGGAGACAGCCGTCGGGCTCTCGTCGGTGATCTCCGGTGCGGGGGCCGGCGGCGCGGGACGCTCCAACTGCCGGTCGAGGGCCCGGTCGAGCGGGCGGTCGCGGGGCAGCCTCGCGATGCGCGGCACGAACGGAAAGCTGGGTTCCGGCGCGGCGATGTCGTCGGTCTCGCCGATGAGCGAGCGCGCCTCGTCGTCGACGGCCTGGACGAGCCGCCGGGGCGGGTCGTACGTCCAGCTCGCCGAGTGCGGCTCACCCGCGACCAGGTAGACGAGCAGGACTTCCCAGGTGCCGTCGTCGCGACGCCAGGAGTCCCACTGGATGGTCTCCCTGTCGGCGCCGCGCAGCACCAGACGCTCCTGCACCGCCTCGCCCAGCTGGGGGCCCGCGTTCTCGCCGGGGCGGCGTACGGGGGTCTTCCTGGCCCGCTCGGCCATGAAGGCGCGCTCCGCGAGGACAGGGCCCTCGAAGCGGCGCACACGGTCGACGGGGATGCCGGCGAGCTGGGCCACCTCCTCGGCGGAGGCACCGGCACGTATACGCGCCTGGATGTCACGGGGGCGGAGATGGCTCTCCACCTCGATCTCGATCTGGCCGAGGCGCGGACGGTCGCCGCGCACGGCGGCCCGGAGGCGCTCATCGATCGGAAGCGTGTACTCCGTGCTGTCCGCAGCCTTCAGCACCAGCCGTGTGCCGTCGTTAGAGACGGCCACGACACGCAGTTCGGGCATGGGGACCTCCCGGGTGGTGCCTGCCGACGTCACGTGCGTCGCTGCTTCCGCTAGTCGAGTGTGGCCTGCCCGGGTGCAGCCTGCCACAACCTTGCCGAGTTGCCCGGCGTGTCGGGCCTTGGCCCTGGATCGCCGTTATGGCACGGTTACCTGTTCGCAACGCTAAGTGACCGAGCCCGTCACCCTGTGCAACGAACCCCCTCCCGGCGGTCCTGGAAGGCCCCGGGCACCCTGACGGGAGACCGGACCCAGGGCTCGCAACGGTACTCCATTCGGGCCACTCGGGTGGACCGGCACGCCATCGAAGTTCTCATGGGGGACGGGAGTTGGGTACGGGGCATCCCTCGTTCGGGGTTCATGAGCGTGGCGTGTTTCACGGAATCCCCCGAAACGGAACTAATCACTTCGTGCATCCGTCCCTATCTCGTGAAGTAAGTCGAGAAAGGCAGGCAAGGGCCGGAGATGGGTGAGAAGCCGGAAACCTCCCAGGATGCACAAGAAAAGCCCAAGGGGAAGCGGCTCGACCTGAGTCTGCCCCAGGTGGCGGGCAGCGCCGTGGCCGCCGTGGTGGCGGCCAAGCTGGCCGCCGGGCTCGGTGTGTACGGGACGATCGTGGGCGCGGGAGTGGTGAGCGTGCTGGCCACCTGCGGCGGCTCGCTCTTCCAGCACTTCTTCCGGCGCACGGGCGAGCAGATACGTGATGTCGCGGGTCAGGCGATACCGAAGGGCCGGCAGGTCCCGGTGACGGAGGACGGGCGCCCGGTACCGGAGACCTTCCGGTCCGACGTGGCCGCCGCTTCCGTGACGCCGCCCGCGGCCACGACGGCGATGCGGACGGACGTGCTCCCGAGGACGACGACCTGGGGGATGGGCGGCGCACCGGCACAGGACGCCGACGCGACGACTGTCCTGTCGGCGCTGGACGCAGAGCGGACGCGGGTCCTCAAGGCGGGTGGCGGCGATCCGGATCGGACGCAGCTCCTCATGGCCGACGGGGGTGACCCGGATCGGACGCAGCTCCTCACGGCAGGCCGAGGTGATCCTGAACGGACGCAGCTCCTGAAGGCCGGCGGTGGCGATCCGGACCGGACCCAGCTCATGAACGCAGGCGTCGGCGGTGGCGATCCGGAGAAGACCCGGTTGCTCAGGGCCGGGGCTGGGGCAGGGGCCGGTGGTCCGGAACTGCCGCTTCCGCCGGGCGACTTGGGCGACGGGTCCACCGACTGGTTCACCGGTGGGCCCATCGACGGACTCCCCGACGAGTTCACCGAAGGGACCACGCACCGCGCGCGCGTGCGGAGCTGGAAGCGGCCCCTCGTCGCCGCTGCCGTGGTCTTCGGAGTGACCATGGGCGGCATCACGACGTACGAGCTCGCCTCCGGGCAGAGTTTCAGCGGTGACGGCCAGCGGACCACGCTCCGCGAGGCCTTCACCGGCGGAGGCGCCCCCTCGCCCCGCAACGACGACACCCCCGTGCCGAGCACCTCGCAGGAGCCCTCGGACAGCAGCAGCTCCGGGACCCAGAGCGGCACACCGCAGGACGGCAGTGGGGCACCTAAGGGCGGCACCGAGAGTCCCACGCCCAGCGCGAGCGAGGACTCGCAAAGCGGGCACGACAACGGCTCGGGCAGCGGTTCCGGGACCGGCGGGGACAAGTCCACGCCCACGCCGACCCCGACGCCCACTCCGAGCACCTCGCAGAGCAGCGACGGAGCCGACGTGCCGCAGCAGCAGGGCGAGACGCCCGCGCAGTGAGCGCGGTCAGTCGCCGATGACCCGCCGCAGATAGTCGTTGGCGAACAGGCGGTCCGGGTCGAGGCGGTCGCGCAGCTCCGTGAACTCGCCGAAGCGCGGGTAGACCGTCGAGAAGTAGTCCGCGTCGCGCGTGTGCACCTTGCCCCAGTGCGGCCGGCCCTCGTGCGCGGTGAAGATGCGCTCGGCCGCCGTGAAGTAGGCCTGGTACGGGGCGCCCTTGTACATGTGGACGGCGATGTACGCGCTCTCCCGGCCGGACGCCGTGGAGAGCGTGATGTCGTCCGCGGGGGCCGTGCGGACCTCGACGGGGAAGCTGATGCGCAGGTTCGAGCGATCGACCATGGACTTCAGTTCGCGCAGCGTCTCGACGAGGGCCGCGCGCGGAACGGCGTACTCCATCTCCACGAAGCGGACGCGGCGCGGGGACGTGAAGACCTTGTAAGGGATGTCCGTGTAGGTGCGGGCGGAGAGCGCGCGGCTGGAGATCTTCGCGATCGACGGGATCGTCGAGGGGACCACGCGGCCGAGTGAATTGACCGCCTGGAAGAGGCCGTTCGACAGCAGCTCGTCCTCGAGGAAGCTGCTGAACCTGCTGACGGGGGCTTCCGGCCCGGCGCTGCGGTTGTTGCGCTTGGTGTTGCAGTTTCCGGTGTGCGGGAACCAGTAGAACTCGAAGTGCTCGTTCTCCGCGTACAGGGCATCGAAGTCGCTCGTGACCCTGTCGAAGGTCATCGGCTCCTCGCGGGCGGTGAGCAGGAAGATCGGCTCCACGGCGAACGTGATCGCCGTGATGACGCCGAGGGCGCCGAGTCCGATCCGCGCGGCTGCGAAGACCGCGCGTTCTTCTGCGGTCCCCTTCTCGGAGCACGTGAGGACCGAGCCGTCGGCGGTGACCAGTTCGAGGCCCTTGATCTGCGCGGATATCGACGCCGATTCGCGGCCCGTGCCGTGCGTGCCGGTGCTGGTGGCACCCGACACCGTCTGCTCCATGATGTCGCCCATGTTCGTGAGCGACAGGCCCTCGCGGGCCAGGGCGAGGTTGAGTCGCTTGAGCGGGGTGCCGGCCTCCACCGTGACGGTGCCGGCTTCGCGGTCAATGTTGCGGATGCCGGTCAAGAGTTGAGGGCGGATCAATACACCGTCGGTCGCCGCGGCCGCGGTGAACGAGTGCCCCGTACCGACGGCCTTCACCTTCAGGCCGTCGTCGGCGGCCGCGCGGACGGCCGCCGAGAGTTCCTCCACCGACGCGGGCGTCACCTCGCGGACCGGCCGGACGGTGACGTTCCCCGCCCAGTTACGCCACGGTTCGTTCCGTGTCCTGGCCTGCCGGGCTTGCGTCGTCTCGCTGCCCGAGTTCCCCGTGCTCATTGGTTCCTCCCCGCTGCGGCACCGGCTGCTTCAGCCGGCGGTACCCCAGGAACCCGACCGCCACCGCGACGGCGCCGGCCACGGCCGGAACCCCGTACCCGGCCTTCGCGCCGGCGGCGTCGATCACCCAGCCGGCCGCGGAGGAGCCGAGCGCGACACCGACCGCGAGTCCGGTGCTCACCCAGGTCATGCCCTCGGTCAGTTTCGCGCGTGGTACGTGCTGCTCGACGAGGGCCATCGTCGTGATCATCGTCGGTGCGATGGACAGGCCCGCGACAAAGAGCGCCACGGCCAGAAACGGAAGGTTCCCGACCAGTAGGAGGGGGATCATACTCACGGCCGTCGTGCAGACACCGACCAGCCACCGGCGTGCGGGTGCCCCCTTGAAGTGCAGCAGCCCGAAGACCGCTCCCGCGGCGCAGGAACCCGCCGCGTACACCGCGAGCACGAGACTGGCCGCCGCCTTGTGGCCCTCGTCCTCGGCGAACGCGACCGTCACCACGTCCACCGCGCCGAAGATCGTGCCCGTCGCCACGAACGTGGCCACCAGGACCTGAAGACCGCGCGACCTCAGGGCGGACCCCCCGGAGTGCTGTCCGCGCGGATGCGGCACCGGCTCGGTCGCGCGCTGCGCGGTCAGCCAGAAGACACCGGCCGCGAGGAAACAGCCCGCCAGAAGGGGCCCCGCCTCCGGGAACCATGCGGTCGACAGACCGATCGAGATGATCGGCCCGAAGATGAAGCACACCTCGTCGATGACCGACTCGAAGGAGTACGCGGTGTGCAGCTGAGGGGTGTCCCTGTAGAGGGCCGCCCAGCGCGCCCGGACCATCGATCCGACGCTCGGCACACAGCCGATCAGGGCGGCGAAGACGAACAGTGTCCAGTCCGGCGCCGCGAACTTCGCGCACAGCAGCAGACCGGCGACCGCGACGAGCGAGACCAGGGCGGCGGGCCGCAGCACACGGCGCTGCCCGTGCCGGTCGACGAGGCGTGAGATCTGCGGGCCGATGGCCGCCGCCGAGAGCGCCACGGTGGCGGACAGACCACCCGCGAGCCCGTATCGGCCGGTCAGCTGGGAGACCATCGTGACGATCCCGATGCCCATCATCGACAGGGGCATCCGGCCCAGGAACCCGGCGACCGAGAAGCTCTTGGTGCCGGGCAGGGCGAATATGGCGCGGTAGGGGCTGGGCAAGTCGACTCCGGTAAGGCGCGTAGGTGGCCAAGACAGCTTACGGGTCCCGGGGCTCACTGGCATGGCCGTTTTCCGCCTGTCAGTGACGGGTGGCAGGATCAAAGGCATGTCCGATGTGCTCGATCCCACGCCCTTCGACGGCTACGACGCCCTGCTGCTGCTCTCGTTCGGAGGCCCCGAAGGCCCGGACGACGTGGTCCCGTTCCTGGAGAACGTGACGCGTGGCCGGGGAATCCCCAAGGAGCGGCTCAAGGAGGTGGGGCAGCACTACTTCCTGTTCGGCGGGGTCAGCCCCATCAACGAGCAGAACCGCTCCCTGCTGGACGCGCTCCGCAAGGACTTCGCGGACCACGGTCTCGACCTGCCCGTCCACTGGGGCAACCGGAACTGGGCGCCGTACCTGACGGACACCCTCCGCGAGATGGTCATGGACGGCCACCGGCGCATCCTCGTCCTCGCGACCAGCGCGTACGCGTCGTACTCGGGCTGCCGTCAGTACCGCGAGAATCTCGCGGAGTCCCTCGCCGCCCTGGAAGCGGAGGGGCTGGAAGTGCCGCGCGTCGACAAGCTGCGGCACTACTTCAACCACCCGGGCTTCGTGCGCCCCATGATCGACGGTGTCCTGAGGTCCCTCGCCGACCTCCCCGACGACGTGCGGGACGGCGCCCACATCGCGTTCACGACGCACTCCATCCCGACCGCGGCCGCCGACGTCTCCGGGCCGGTCGACGACCACGGCGACGGCGGTACCTACGTGAAGGAGCACCTGGACGTCGCGCGCGTGATCGCCGACGCGGTCCGCGAGGAGACCGGGGTCGACCACCCCTGGCAGCTCGTCTACCAGTCGCGGTCCGGCGCCCCGCACATCCCGTGGCTGGAGCCCGACATCTGCGACCACCTCGAGGAGCGGCACGGCGCCGGTGTGCCGGCCGTCGTGATGGCGCCCATCGGGTTCGTCTCCGACCACATGGAGGTCCTCTACGACCTCGACACCGAGGCCACGGCCAAGGCCGCCGAGCTCGGCCTCCCGGTGCGCCGCTCCGCCACGGTCGGCGCGGACGCCCGCTTCGCCGCCGCGGTCCGCGACCTCGTCCTCGAGCGCTCCGCCGCCGAGCGCGGCCGGGCCGTCACGCCGTGTGCCCTGGGCGCGCTCGGCGCGAGCCACAACCTCTGCCCGGTGGGCTGCTGCCCCTCCCGTGCTCCCAAGCCCGCGGCCGCGGGCGCCGACAGCCCGTACGCGTAAGGATGCTCGACGTGACAGACCTGAAGGCCGAACTCCTCGAGGTCGCCCTGGAGGCCGCCGCCCGCGCCGGGACCTTCCTGTGCGACGGCCGCCCCGCCGACCTCGGAGTCGCCGCCACCAAGACCAGCGCCGTGGACGTCGTCACGGAGATGGACATCGCCTCCGAGAAGCTGATCACCGGCTTCCTCGCCGAGCGCAGGCCGGACGACGGCGTCCTGGGCGAGGAGGGCGCGAGCACCGAGGGCAGCAGCGGGATCACCTGGGTGATCGACCCCATCGACGGCACGGTCAACTACCTGTACGGGCGCCCCGAATGGTCGGTCTCGATCGCCGCCCGCCAGGGCGACGAGACCCTCGTCGGGGTTGTCGCGGCGCCCCTGCGCGGCGAGACCTACCGCGCGGTCCTCGGCCAGGGCGCGTTCGTGAACGACCGCCCGGCACGCGCGCGCGTGGCACCCCCCTTCGAGCAGGCGCTCGTCGGCACGGGATTCGGCTATCTCGCCGCCCGCCGAGCCCACCAGGCCGATGTCGTACGGGAGTTGGTGCCCCATGTGCGCGACATCCGGCGTGGTGGTTCGGCCGCCATCGACCTGTGTGACGTCGCCGTCGGACGCCTCGACGCGTACTACGAGCGAGGCCTGAACCCATGGGACCTGGCGGCCGGAGACCTCATCGCCAGGGAGGCGGGCGCGCTCACCGGCGGCCGCCCCGGTGAGGTGCCGTCCGGCGAGCTGACGATCGCGGCGCCGCCCGGACTCTTCGAGCAGCTCCAGAACCGCCTCGAGGAGCTCGGGGCCTGGCACGACTGACGGACAGCGGCCTCCCGAGCGCGCAGGAAGCACGGGAACGGGCATGAGAAAGGGCCCCGGCGCCTGCCTGGATCGACCAGGCGCCGGGGCCCTTCCGTACTGCGTCAGACGCGCGCGACGCCGAGTTCCACGCCATGTTCGGCGGCGAGGCGATGCAGGTCGTCCAGCTCGTCCTGCTCGATCTCGACGAGGAATTCGTCGCCCGTCGCGCGAGCCCGGCTCAGATCGGACTCGGTCGCCTTGATGCGCTGCAGAAGTCCTGCGGTGAATGCGTCCATGGTTGCGCCCCCTCGTCCTGGGTCGTGGGTCGGTGGCACGGGGGTGTGCCCTCGGAAGGGGCGATCACGTCTCTCACCGCCCTGCGGAAAGCGGGTCGTGGTACGCCACATACAAAGCGTGATCGCGGGTGTAAATCCGTCCTCCCCGCGCTCACTTACGCAGAAACCTCGGCCGCCCAGAAAATCCCGCATTCCCGGGGCGCCCCATCGCCTTACAGCCGGTTTATGGCCGAAAGGGGCAGGATGGAGCCCACACTCCACGACCCGGACCTGCTCACAGGTGCATCAGAACCTGCCCGCAGGTCACACAGGAAGGACAGCGACGTGCGCGTACTCGTCGTCGAGGACGAGCAGCTGCTCGCCGATGCGGTGGCCACCGGACTGCGCCGGGAGGCCATGGCCGTCGACGTCGTGTACGACGGTGCGGCCGCCCTCGAGCGCATCGGCGTGAACGACTACGACGTGGTCGTCCTCGACCGGGACCTCCCGCTCGTGCACGGCGACGACGTCTGCCGCAAGATCGTCGAACTGGGCATGCCGACCCGCGTCCTGATGCTGACCGCCTCCGGCGACGTCAGCGACCGCGTCGAGGGCCTCGAGATCGGAGCCGACGACTACCTGCCCAAGCCGTTCGCGTTCAGCGAGCTGACAGCCCGCGTGCGGGCGCTCGGACGCCGTACGAGCGTGCCGCTGCCGCCCGTCCTGGAGCGCGCGGGCATCAAGCTCGACCCGAACCGCCGCGAGGTCTTCCGCGACGGCAAGGAGATCCAGCTGGCACCCAAGGAGTTCGCCGTCCTCGAGGTGCTGCTGCGCAGCGAGGGCGCCGTCGTCTCGGCCGAGCAGCTCCTGGAGAAGGCCTGGGACGAGAACACGGACCCCTTCACGAACGTCGTCCGGGTCACCGTCATGACCCTGCGCCGCAAGCTCGGAGAGCCCGCCGTCATCGTGACCGTGCCCGGCTCCGGATACCGGATCTGATCCCCTGTGGCCTCGACACCGGCGCCACCGGCCGCGCCTCCGAAACCCACATGGGACCCCAGAAAAGCCGAGCCGCCCTACCCGTGGCTGCGCCCGACCATTCGTATACGCCTCACCCTGCTGTACGGCGGCATGTTCCTGATCGCCGGCATCGTGCTGCTGTCGATCATCTATCTGCTCGCCGCGCAGGCGCTGAACGTCGGCAGTGACCTGCCGTTCACCGTCACGAACGGCTCGGTGAGCAGCGGTACCTGCCGTAACTTCTCGGGTCTCCCCGACCACCCCACGACGGGCCAGCTCAACTCCGCGCTGAACGAGTGCGTCAACGAGATGCGTCAGCACGCACTCGACAACCTCCTCAGCCGCTCGCTCCTCGCCCTGCTCGGCCTCGCCGTGATCGCGTTCGCCTTCGGGTACGCGATGGCGGGCCGCGTCCTGTCCCCGCTGGGCCGCATCACGCGCACCGCGCGCCGGGTGGCCGGCACGGACCTGTCGAGGCGCATCGAACTGGACGGCCCGGACGACGAGCTGAAGGAGCTGGCCGACACCTTCGACGACATGCTCGACCGCCTGGAGAGAGCCTTCACCGCGCAGCAGCGGTTCGTCGGCAACGCGTCGCACGAGCTGCGCACCCCGCTCGCGATCAACCGCACGCTCCTGGAGGTTCACCTCTCCGATCCCGGGGCGCCGATGGAACTCCAGCAGCTCGGCAAGACGCTGCTGGCGACGAACGAGCGCAGCGAGCAGCTCGTCGAGGGACTGCTCCTGCTCGCCCGTAGCGACAACCAGATCGTGGAGCGCAAGCCGGTCGACCTCGCCGAGGTCGCCTCGCAGGCCATCGACCAGGCCCGCTCGGAGGCCGACGCGAAGGGCGTCGAGATCCGCGGCGAGCGCAAGGAGGCCGTCGTCCAGGGCAACGGCGTGCTCCTGGAGCGCATCGCCCTGAACCTCGTCCAGAACGCCGTCCGGTACAACGTCCCGGAGGGCGGCTGGGTCGAGGTCGCCACCGAGGCCCAGCACGGCCAGGCGGTCCTCGTGGTGTCCAATACGGGGCCCGTGGTGCCGGCGTACGAGATCGACAACCTCTTCGAGCCGTTCCGGCGGCTGCGCACCGAGCGCACCGGGAGCGACAAGGGAGTGGGGCTCGGTCTGTCGATCGCCCGCTCGGTGGCGCGCGCTCATGGGGGCCGTATCATCGCGGAGCCGCGTGAAGGGGGTGGGCTCGTCATGCGGGTCACCCTGCCGATCTGAGGCCTCCGAGACGCGTGTCACCTCCCGATCTGAGCGTTCCGAGATGCGGGTCGGCGACCGATCTGAGATGCTTCCGCCGACGTGCCGGGGGAGTTCGCTTTTAGCGGAATTTTCGGGACCTGGTCCCGCGAAGACCGTGTGTGATCGATCACAAGAGCGAATTTCCGGCCATCTACTCTCCGTGATCGCAAAAGCCCCCGGAAAGCCTGGAAAATCCGGGTTTTCAGGGGTCCTGATCACGGGAAGTACACGGGGTGGCGCCCGTGAAGCGCGACCTTCGGACCGTGTACGGTCCCGATCGCCATCCAACCCGATCACTCGTGAGAGATCCGGTTGGGTGTCGATTGAGTAACAGACCTTGATGTGAGGCAAAATCTCCGCCTCAGGTCGGGCACAAAGTCCGGCCTCCCGCGCGTTGTGCGCTGGAGACACCGCATACACCCAGAGGGGGAGAGCGACACATGGCAACGGATTACGACACCCCACGCAAGACCGACGATGACGTCAACGAGGACAGCATCGAGGAGCTCAAGGCTCGGCGGAACGACAAGTCGACCTCGTCGGTCGACGTCGACGAGTTCGAGGCCGCCGAAGGCCTGGAGCTCCCGGGCGCCGACCTCTCGAACGAGGAGCTGGCCGTCCGGGTCCTGCCCAAGCAGCAGGACGAGTTCACCTGCATGAGCTGCTTCCTGGTGCACCACAGGAGCCAGCTGGCCCGCGAGAAGAACGGCCAGCCGATCTGCCGCGACTGCGACTGAGGCAGGGTCGGCCGTGACTGGCTCGACCCCGCCCTGGAAGCGCCGCTCCCGGAAGGACAGGGAAGCGGACGGTGGCCCGTCCGACGACGGCGTGCGTGACGACGAGCGAGGCTCTTCCCCCACAGGAGCAGCCTCGCTCGAGGACGCGGACGACCAAGAGGTGGCGGGCGACCTCGCGGCGGCGGGATACAGCGATGTGCCCGCCGTCTCCACCGCGGGTGACCAAGCGCCCATCGGCGGCCGTGTACAGGTCGCCAGGGGACGTGTGGCCGCTGTCAAGGACGGCGTCCGCAAGAGCGGCACCGCCGCCAAAGCAGGACTCGGCTATCTCGCCGACCGGATCATCGAGAACGCGCCGCGTGTGCCGGTGCGCGATCTGGCGACCCTGCGCAAACAGTTCCCCGGCCTGAGTGCCGAACAGCTCGCCGACAAGCTCGTCGCGGGCGCCGCCAACGCCACCTCCACCGTGGGTGCGGGGATCGGCGCCGCCGCGATGATGCCCGTACCTCCCGCGATGCCCGCCGAGCTGGCGGCCGAGATCACCGGCGTCGCGGCCATCGAGATGAAGCTCGTCGCCGAACTGCACGAGGTCTACGGCGTGCGCCCGCCCGGCACCCTCAAGGACCGCAGCACTGCGTATCTGTCCTCGTGGACCGAGGAGCGCGGCATCGAGGTGACGAAGCCCTCGACGATCAACGCGGCGCTCGGCGGCCAGATGAAGCGCGAGCTGCGCCAGCAGATCATGAAGCGCATGGTGCGCAACCTGCCGAACCTGATGCCGTTCATGGTCGGCGCCGCGGTCGGGGCGGTCATGAACCGCCGCGACACCAAGAAGCTCGCGGGGCGGATCCGCAAGGACCTGCGCAAGATCCAGGTTCCCTGGGACGCGCTGCCGGAGCTGCCGCCCCTGGAGCGCCCCAGCGACCCGCATCCGCTGATCCCGGGCGACGCACCCGGGCCCGAGGAGCTCGGAAGCTGACCGGCGCTACTTGCCGAGCGCCTTCGCCAGCCCCTTCGGGTCCCGCGTCGACAGATACACGTACGGGGTCGGGTCCTGCGGGTCGATGACGTCCACGCGCAGGGCCGTCGGGACATAGCTGCGCAGCAGCATGAAGGCGCGCGGGTCGGCCTTGTGCGTGCGCCAGGCGCGCGCCCCCTCGGCGTCGAGGATCTCCGCGTCACCCAGCGCCGACAGAGGGATCTTCGCGTCCCCGGCGACCAGGGAGCCCGCCACGACGCGGATGCGCACGGAGCCGTACGAACTCGTCACCACCGCGGCCGCGGCCGTCCCGCCGACCAGCCCTCCGAGCAGCGGCAGCGTGCCGAACGGCAGCATGATCAGGGCGCACGCGATGCCGAGCAGGAGTGAGACGAGCCACCACGAGCGGGGGGCGGTGAGGCGTTCTTCGAACGGTGCGGTGGAGAGCTCCATGCCGTCAAGCTTGGCACGGTGCGCTTTCTCCCAGGACGCGCGGGTAAGGTCTGCGCCTGTGAGTGGTACTTCTGCAGCTCTGACGCCCCCCGCCGACGCCATAGCGCCCGTGCGGCACCCCGATGCCCCCGCACCCGGCGAGCTCCTCGGCGCGCACTACGGACACTGTTTCGGATGCGGCGACGAACAGCCCCACGGGCTGCATCTGGCGGCTCGCGCGCAGGACGGCGTCCGCGTCACCGCCGAGTTCACGGTGCGCCCCGCCCACCAGGGCGCCCCCGGCCTCGCGCACGGCGGAATCCTGGCCACCGCCCTCGACGAGACGCTCGGCTCGCTGAACTGGCTGCTGCGCGTCATCGCGGTGACCGGCCGGCTCGAGACGGACTTCGTACGGCCCGTGCCCGTGGACACCGTGCTGTACCTCGACGCCGAGGTCACCGCCGTCGCCGGCCGCAAGATCTACTCGACCGCCACCGGCCGGATCGGCGGCCCCGACGGGCCCGTCGCGGTCCGCGCCGACGCCCTCTTCATCGAGGTCAAGGTCGACCACTTCATCGACAACGGCCGCCCGGAGGAGATCCAGGCGGCCATGAGCGACCCGGACCAGGTCCGGCGGACCCGTGCCTTCGAGGTGAACCCGTGACCCGAGCTCCTCTCGACGTGCTGATCAGGCGCGTCGACCCCGATGTACCGCTGCCCTCGTACGAGCACCCCGGCGACGCGGGCGCGGACCTGCGGACCACCGAGGCGTGCGAGCTAGCGCCGGGCGAGCGGGTCGTACTTCCCACGGGGGTGTCGATCGCGCTGCCCGACGGGTACGCCGCCTTCGTGCACCCGCGATCCGGACTCGCCGCCCGTTGCGGTGTCGCCCTGGTGAATGCCCCAGGGACGGTGGATGCCGGGTACCGTGGAGAGATCAAGGTGATCGTGGTGAATCTCGACCCGCGCGACAGCGTGCGGTTCGAGCGCTTCGACCGGATTGCCCAACTGGTCGTCCAGCAGGTCGAGAAGGTGCGCTTCCAGGAGGTGGCGGAGCTTCCCGACTCGGCGCGGGCCGAGGGGGGCTTCGGGTCCACCGGTGGTCATGCCGCCGTGGGGCCGGGCCCGGGTGGGCATCAGGGTGGGAATCGATACGCATCGGTCGTATCCGACCGGGAAGGACAGTGACGTGTTCGGACGTCGCAAGAAGAACGGCGCCGCCGATGACGCGGCGGGCGAGGCCGAGCAGGTCGTCGACGGCGTAGCCGGCGACAGCGACGCGGACGAGGGCGAGCCGCAGCGCGTGCGGCTCGAGCCCGAGCCGCGTCCCGACGGCCCCTGGGACGCCTCCGAGGTCCGCGAGCCCGGCGAGGGCCGCGTGGACCTGGGCGGACTCTTCGTCCCCGGAGTCGAGGGCATGGAGCTGCGGGTCGAGGTCGCGGGCGACGCGATCGTCGCGGCCACCGTCGTCCTCCAGGACAGCGCCGTGCAGCTCCAGGGCTTCGCCGCCCCCAAGAAGGAGGGCATCTGGGGCGAGGTCCGCGAGGAGATCGCCTCGGGCATCACTCAGCAGGGTGGCGTGATCGACGAGGTCGAGGGTCCGCTCGGCTGGGAGCTGCGGGCCCAGGTGCCGGTGCAGCTGCCGGACGGCACGGGCGGCTTCCAGGTCGTCCGGTTCATCGGTGTCGACGGCCCCCGCTGGTTCCTGCGCGGAGTGATCTCCGGACAGGGCGCGGTGCAGCCGCAGGCCGCCGGGCTCCTCGAGCAGATCTTCCGGGACACCGTCGTGGTCCGCGGTGAGGGCCCGATGGCTCCGCGCGACCCGATCGTCCTGAAGCTGCCGGACGACGCGCAGATGGTCGCCGAGGGCGTGCAGCAGGAGCCGCAGGAAGGCTCCCGGTTCGCCGGCGGCATGGGGCAGCTGGCGCGCGGCCCCGAGATCACCGAGGTGCGCTGAGCCGCACTCTTACGGCCATCGATGGGCCGCACACTCCACCGGAGTGTGCGGCCCATCGGCGTTGCGCGGCTCGGCAGTTGAAGGTTGCCCAGACCATCGCGAGGTCTTTGCGCACCCCCTGATGTGCCGCGATGCGCCGCCCACAGAGGGGAGGGCGGCTCGTAGGCGTACGGCGGGTGCCTGCCCGTGGTGCGGGGGAGCGGGCACTATCGGCTGGCTGTGTGCCGCCGGGCACGCGGTCCTTCTCGCGGCCATGGTGCTCGCCGCGCTCGCCGCTCTCACAGAGCAGGCCGTCGAGGGCGGGGCGCAGCGCCGGCCAGCTGGCGACCCAGCTGCCGTCGTCGAGGTGTCTGGGGGCTACCGTGCCGCAGGCGGACGGGAGTTGGACCCCGAGGTGCGGTCCGCGCACGACCGCGCGTACGGCCGCGTGTCGCACCACATCTGGTCCGTGCCGCGTGCGCCGTCGGCCCGTTTCACCGAACTGCCCGTCGTCGAGGTCGCCGGGTGGCCGCGCGCCGACGCAACCGTAGCCGTCGTCGCCCTCGAAGGGGCTGGACAGCACCCCGAACTCGTGTCCGGGCGCTGGCCGCGTGGCGGAGGCGCCCCGCCCTGAACGAGGTGCTCGCCGCCGAACCGGGCGTCCGCGCCGGTGGCAGTTTCACCGTGCGCGCCGCCGACAGGAAACGGCTCCGCGTGCGGATCGGCGGGCTCTACCGCATCGGCGACCGCAGCCCCGCCCTGTGGACGAGCGTCGCCTCCCCTTTCGGAACGCCCGACACCATCGCCCTCGTCCCGCGCGAGGTGATCAGGGACAGCGCCGGGCTCTCCCCGGGGTGCGAGCGAGCTGTGGCTCGGGGTGCCGGACGCCGGGCTCGCCCGCGTAAGGGGCGGGCCTGCTGGTCGCGCTGCTCGTCTGGCTGCTGCTGCCCGCGCTGACCTGGCGGGCCCTGCGCGACCTGGCGCCGCACGACGGCCATGCGCCGGTCCCGCGCCGCGCGGTGTGCCGGCTCACCGCCGAGGCCGTCGTGCTGCTGCGCCGTGGCGGGAGTGGCGGGAGTGGCGGCGTTGCGCTCGCGCGGAACCGAGGGCCTCGCGAGCGCGGAACCCGCTGGTCGCGGTGGTGCTCGCGCTGCTCGGGCTCGTCACCGTGGGCGTTCTCGTGCGCCGTTACCCGCGTCCCCTGCGGCTCGTCGCGCGCTGGTCGGCGCGGCGGCGCGGTGCCGTGGTCCTGATCGCGCTGACCCGCGCCGCGAAGGAGGCACCCGCGCGGGCGCTCGCCCTGCTCGTCCTCGTCCTGACGCTCGCGGGAGCGGTGTTCGGCGGGTTCGGGCGCGACGGTTCTCGTCGTCACGCACGCCCCGCTCGTGTCGGGCCAGGTCCGCCGCACGGTCCGTATCCGTGGCGGCCGCACGTCGACGGAGACCTTGCGCGAACGCGGGGGAGAGGGAGAGGAGTTCACGGTTCTGGACCGGGCGGGCAGGTTCCAGCTGCCGTGGGACCACGTGGAGCGGTACGGGCCGCGCGGCCGGGTTCGGCTCACGGGTGAGGCGGGCCACGTGGGCGTATGGCCGGATCGCGACGACCGCTCCGACGGCTGAACTGCGGCTCTTTCTTCACCTCTTGACGGAGGGCTGGTACGTACCTAGGGTCTGCGGCCAACACCCGTGTTCATAAAGGTACTTCACGTTCACATAGAAGAACGGATGGCCCCCCACATGCCGAACACACCGGCCCCCGCCCGCCACCGGCGCAGACGACGCGCCGCCCTCCTCGCCACCCTCGCGACGACCGCCACCGCACTCGTCGCCACCCTCCTCGCCTGGCCCGGCGCCGACCGCGCCGACGCCGCGCCCGCCACCTTCGCCCACCCGGGCGTCACCGTCTCCAAGAGCCAGCTCGACTTCGCCCGCGACAAGGTCAACGCCGGCGCCCAGCCCTGGAAGGGCGCGTACGACCAGATGCTGGCGAGCAAGTACGCCTCGCTCACCCGCACCGCCAAGCCCCGCGCCACCGTCGAGTGCGGCTCCTACTCCAACCCCAACTACGGCTGCACCGACGAGCGCGAGGACGCGATAGCCGCGTACACCGACGCGCTGGCCTGGTACATCACACGCGACGACCGCTACGCGAAGAAGTCCATCGAGCTGATGGACGCCTGGTCGGCCACCATCAAGGAGCACACCAACAGCAACGCGCCGCTCCAGACCGGCTGGGCCGGCTCCTCCTGGCCCAAGGCCGCCGAGATCATCAAGTACACCTACACCGGCGGCTGGGCGAACGAGGGCCGTTTCCGGACGATGCTGCGCGACGTCTATCTCCCCAAGGTCATCAACGGCTCCAACTCCAACGGCAATTGGGAGCTGTCGATGATGGAGGCCGCCGTCGGCATCTCCGTCTTCCTGGAGGACAAGACGTCGTACGACAAGGCCATGGCCAAGTTCCGTACGCGCACGGCCGCCTACGTCTACCTCGCCTCCGACGGCGACCTGCCGAAGACCGTGCCGAGCCAGAACCTCGACACCAAGGCCAAGATCGTCAGCTACTGGCAGGGGCAGTCCACCTTCGTCACCGGCCTCACCCAGGAGACCTGCCGCGACTTCACGCACACCGGATACGGCATCTCCGCCATCTCCCACATCGCCGAGACCAGCCGCATCCAGGGCCAGGACCTGTACGGCACCGACGTCGGGCAGCGCCTCCAGCAGGCCCTCGGCTTCCAGGCCAAGTACGAGCTGGGCGAGGCGCCGCCGAGCTGGCTGTGCGGCGGGTCCGTCACGCGCGGGCTCGGGCCCGTCACCGAGGTCGGCTACAACGCGATGCACACCCGCCTCGGCAACGCGATGACGAACACCCAGAAGCTCACCGAGCAGAACCGCCCGGCGGGCTCCAACAACCTGTTCGTCGCCTGGGAGACCCTGACCCACGCCGAGAACCCCAACTGATCCGGGCCATTGCCCGGCCGGGCGCCGCGTGACCATACTGGCGCCCGGCCGGGGAACGCACGGGGGAGCGCACATGAGTGAGAGCACGGAAGCGGGGACCGCCGTCCTCGACCAGGACGGCGGCGGCCCGATGGTCGTCATCGAGGACCTGCACCGCTCCTACGGCACCGGGGCCGCGGCCGTGCACGCCCTGCGCGGCGTCTCCTTCGAGGTGCCGCGCGGCGAACTCGTCGCCCTCAAGGGCCGCTCTGGATCAGGCAAGACAACACTCCTCAACCTCGTCGGAGGGCTCGACGAGCCCGACGGCGGGCGCATCACCGTCGACGGACAGGACCTCTCCGGGCTCGGCGAGAACGGCCTCCTGGAACTGCGCAGGGACCGCATCGGCTTCATCTTCCAGTCCTTCGGCCTGATCCCGATCCTGTCCGCCGCCGAGAACGTCGGGGTGCCGATGCGGCTGCGCAAGGCCGACCCCCGCGAACGCGAGGAGCGCGTCGAGCTGCTCCTCGCCCTCGTGGGCCTCGCCGACCACGCCAAGCAGCGCCCCGGCGAACTGTCCGGCGGCCAGCAGCAGCGCGTCGCCATCGCCCGCGCGCTCGCCAACCGGCCCGCCCTCCTCATCGCCGACGAACCCACGGGCCAGCTCGACGCCGAGACCGGCCTCGCCGTCATGGAGCTGCTGCGCGCCGTCGTCCGCAGCGAACACGTCACCGCGCTCGTCGCCACCCACGACGCGACGCTGCTCGACCTCGCCGACCGGGTCCTCGAACTGCGCGACGGCGAGATCACGGAAATCACGGCGTCGGGGGCGACGTCGGGGCAGCGCTGACCGAAACGCCGCCGGTGCGGCGTGGCCCGCATCAGAGTTGCGTCAAAGACGCACGTCCGCGGCCCGCTCGCCCCATTTGCCGCAATTGGTGGCCGTAGGGTCGACGCTGCGTACAACACGTGCAGCGGGAAGACAATGGGGCCATGGGACGCGGCAAGCTTCGGATCTACCTCGGTGCGGCACCGGGCGTCGGCAAGACCTACGCGATGCTCTCCGAGGGCCACCGCCGTATCGAGCGGGGCACGGACTGCGCCGTCGGCTTCGTCGAGCACCACGGCAGGCCCCGTACGGAGGTGATGCTCCACGGCCTCGAACAGATCGCCCGCAAGGAGCTCACCTATCGCGGCGCCGTCTTCACCGAGATGGACGTCGACGCCGTGCTCACCCGCCGCCCCGAAGTCGCCCTGGTGGACGAACTCGCCCACACGAACGTGCCCGGCTCGCGCAACGCCAAGCGCTGGCAGGACGTCGAGGAACTCCTCGCGGCCGGCATCGACGTCGTGTCCACCGTCAACATCCAGCACCTGGAGTCACTCGGCGACGTCGTCGAGTCGATCACCGGCGTGCGCCAGCGCGAGACCGTCCCCGACGAGGTCGTGCGCCGCGCCGACCAGATCGAACTGGTCGACATGTCGCCCGAGGCGCTGCGCCGCCGCATGGCGCACGGCAACATCTACAAGCCGGACCGCATCGACGCCTCCCTCTCCAACTACTTCCGCCCCGGCAACCTCACCGCCCTGCGCGAACTGGCCCTCCTGTGGGTGGCCGACCGTGTCGACGAGTACCTCCAGCAGTACCGCGGCGAACACAACATCCGCTCCACCTGGCAGGCCCGCGAGCGCATCGTCGTCGGCCTGACCGGCGGACCCGAGGGCCGCACCCTCGTCAGGCGCGCGGCGCGGATGGCCGCCAAGGGCTCGGGCAGCGAGATCCTCGCCGTCTACATCGCCCGCAGCGACGGCCTCACCGCCGCCTCCCCCAAGGAGCTCGCGCTCCAGCGCACCCTCGTCGAGGACCTGGGCGGGACGTTCCACCACGTCATAGGGGACGACATACCGGCCGCGCTCCTCGAGTTCGCGCGCGGCGTCAACGCGACCCAGATCGTGCTCGGCTCCTCGCGCCGCAAGACGTGGCAGTACATCTTCGGACCCGGCGTCGGCATGACCGTCGCCCGTGAGTCGGGCCCCGACCTCGACGTGCACATCGTCACGCACGAGGAAGTGGCCAAGGGGCGCGGCCTCCCCGTCACACGCGGCGCGCGCCTCGGCCGCTCCCGCATCATCTGGGGCTGGCTCGTCGGCGTCGGCGGGCCCGCCCTGCTGTCCCTCGCGCTCACCCATGTCGCCACCGACCTCGGCCTCGCGAACGACATGCTCCTCTTCCTGTCCGTGACGGTGGCCGCCGCCCTCGTCGGCGGTCTCCTGCCGGCGCTGGCCTCGGCCGCCGTCGGCTCGCTCCTCCTGAACTACTACTTCACGCCGCCGCTGCACCTGTTCACCGTCGCCGACCCCAAGAACATCGTCGCCATCGTGATCTTCGTAGGGGTCGCGGTGTCGGTCGCCTCCGTCGTCGACCTCGCGGCCCGGCGCACCCACCAGGCCGCAAGGCTGCGAGCCGAGTCCGAGATCCTCTCCTTCCTCGCCGGCAGCGTCCTGCGCGGCGAGAACAGCCTCGACGCGCTGCTCGACCGGGTCCGCGAGACCTTCGCCATGGACTCCGTCGCCCTCCTCGAACGCGCGAGCGACGTCGAGCCGTGGACCCGCGCCGCCAGCGTCGGCCCGCACCCCCTGGAACGCCCCGAGGACGCGGACGTCGACATGCCGGTCGGCGACCACATGGCGCTCGCCCTGTCCGGCCGGGTGCTGCCCGCCGAGGACCGCCGCGTCCTCGCCGCCTTCGCGGCCCAGGCCGCCGTCGTCCTCGACCGCCAGCGCCTTCAGTCCGAGGCGGACCAGGCCCGCACCCTCGCCGAGGGCAACCGCATCCGCACCGCCCTGCTCGCCGCCGTCAGCCACGACCTGCGGACCCCGCTCGCCGGCATCAAGGCATCCGTCTCCTCCCTGCGCTCCGACGACGTCGCCTGGTCCGAGGAGGACCAGGCGGAACTCCTCGCCGGCATCGAGGAGGGCGCCGACCGCCTCGACCACCTCGTCGGCAACCTCCTCGACATGTCCCGCCTCCAGACCGGCACCGTCACCCCGCTGATGCGCGAGATCGATCTCGATGAGGTGGTCCCGATGGCGCTGGTGGGCGTCCCCGACGGCAGCGTCGACCTCGACATTCCGGAGAGCCTGCCCATGGTCACCGTGGACAAGGGGCTCCTGGAGCGCGCCGTCGCCAATATCGTCGAGAACGCGGTCAAGTACAGCCCCGAGGACGAGACGGACGGCGTCGTGCTGGTCTCCGCCAGCACGCTGGGCGACCGCGTCGAGGTGCGTGTCGTGGACCGCGGCCCCGGCGTCCCCGACACCGCGAAGGACCGCATCTTCGCCCCGTTCCAGCGCTACGGTGACGCACCGCGCGGCTCCGGAGTGGGCCTCGGCCTCGCCGTCGCGCGCGGCTTCGTCGAGGCGATGAACGGCACGCTCACGGCCGAGGACACCCCCGGCGGGGGCCTGACCATGGTCCTCACGCTCACCGCCGCGACCGGCCACCCGCCGGCCGGCCCCATCAGCTCAGCCATTGCTCAGAGAGGCAGGTACGCATGACCCGGGTGCTCGTGGTCGACGACGAGCCGCAGATCGTGCGCGCCCTCGTCATCAACCTGAAGGCGCGCAAGTACGAGGTGGAGGCCGCGGCCGACGGCGCGGGCGCGCTCCAGCTCGCCGCCGCGTTCCACCCCGACGTGGTCGTGCTCGACCTGGGTCTGCCCGACATGGACGGCGTCGAGGTGATCAAGGGCCTGCGCGGCTGGACCCGTGTACCGATCCTGGTGCTGTCCGCGCGGCACTCCTCCGACGAGAAGGTCGAGGCGCTCGACGCGGGCGCCGACGACTACGTCACCAAGCCGTTCGGCATGGACGAGCTCCTGGCCCGCCTGCGCGCCGCGGTCCGCCGGGCCGAGCCCACCGGCGGCGGCGAGGACGAGGGCATCGTCGAGACCGCCGACTTCACCGTCGACCTGGCCGCGAAGAAGGTCAACCGCGACGGCCGCGACGTGCGCCTGACCCCCACCGAGTGGCACCTCCTGGAGGTCCTGGTACGCAACACGGGCCGTCTCGTCAGCCAGAAGCAGCTCCTCCAGGAGGTCTGGGGCCCCTCCTACGGCACCGAGACGAACTATCTGCGCGTCTACATGGCCCAGCTCCGCCGCAAACTGGAGTCGGACCCCTCCCACCCGCGGCACTTCATCACGGAGCCCGGCATGGGGTATCGCTTCGAGCGCTGACCCGCTCATCCGTTGTTCCCGCCCCCCGGTACGCTTGATTTATGAGTGCTGTCCCTCGTTCCGATACGCCGTCCGAGAAGCCGGCAGGCCGCTTCCGGCGCATGCTCGACCGGCTGTCCTCCTCCCAGGAGGACCTGGAGTCGGAAGAGCTGCGCGAGGACTCGCAGACCACGGGCTGTACCCGCATCGGGGACTGCCACGACCGGCAGATAGTCACCGTTACTGGTACCTTGCGCACGGTCACCCTCCGACCACGCGCCGGAGTCCCGGCCCTGGAGGCGGAGCTGTTCGACGGCTCCGCGGCTCTGGACGTCGTCTGGCTCGGCCGCCGGTCCATCGTCGGCATCGAACCGGGCCGCAAGCTGATCGCTTCCGGACGGGTCTCGATGAGCCGGGGCCGTAGGGTGCTCTTCAACCCGAAGTACGAACTCAGACCGCTCGGACGGGAGTAGCCGGTGACGTCCCTCGACAAGCCGACCGCGGATCAGGAATCCGACTCGAAGGCGGTGACCGAGGCCGCCCTCTTCGAGGCCTTCGGCGGCGTGCGGGGCTTGGTGGAGACCGTGGTTCCCGGTCTCCTCTTCGTGACCATCTTCACGATCAACAAGGACCTGCACATGTCGGCCATCGCGGCCCTCGCGGTGTCCCTGGTCCTGGTCGTGGTCCGCCTCGTCATGAAGGGCACCGTCAAGCACGCCTTCAGCGGCGTCTTCGGTGTGGCCTTCGGCGTCGTCTTCGCGATGATGACGGGCAACGCCAAGGACTTCTACCTGCCCGGCATGCTCTACACGCTGGGCCTGGCCGTCGCCTACATCGTCACCACGCTGTGCGGGGTGCCGCTGATCGGCCTGATCCTGGGACCGGTCTTCAAGGAGAACCTCTCCTGGCGCACGCGCAACCCCGGCCGCAAGAAGGCCTACGCGAAGGCCAGTTGGGCCTGGGGCCTGATCCTGCTCGCCAAGTGCGCGATCCTCTTCCCGATGTACTGGTGGGCCGACACCACGAAGTTCGGCTGGGTCCTGATCGCCCTGAAGATCCCGCCGTTCCTGCTCGCCGTCTGGCTGACCTGGGTCTTCCTGGCGAAGGCGCCCGCGCCCATCGACGTGTTCGCGGAGATGGAGGCGGAGGAGCAGGCCGAGAAGGAGGCGAAGGCCGCCCGCAAGGACTCGGGGGCCGCGCGTCACCGCCGCGAGGTCTGATGCGTCGCCGGCAGGCGTGAGCGCCGCCGGCTGAGACGTTACGAAGAGGGGCCCCGGAGTGCGAACTCCGGGGCCCCTCTTCGTACCTGCGGAAGAACCGTCAGCCCGCGACGTCCTCGCGGCGCACCGACAGCAGGTCCTCGAGCTGTTCCTCGCGGGCCTGAGCCGCCACGAACAGCAGCTCGTCGCCCGCCTCCAGCGAGTCCTCCTGGGACGGGGCCAGGACGCGGGTCCCGCGGATGATCGTCACCAGGGACGTGTCCTCGGGCCACTGGACGTCGCCCACCCGCGTGCCGGCCAGTGCCGACTCGGGCGGCAGCGTCAGCTCCACCAGGTTCGCGTCACCGTGGCTGAAGCGCAGCAGGCGGACCAGGTCGCCCACGCTCACCGCCTCCTCGACGAGCGCGGACATCAGACGCGGCGTGGAGACCGCGACGTCGACGCCCCACGACTCGTTGAAGAGCCACTCGTTCTTCGGGTTGTTCACGCGGGCGACGACCCGCGGGACCCCGTACTCGGTCTTCGCGAGCAGCGAGACCACGAGGTTGACCTTGTCGTCGCCGGTGGCCGCGATGACCACGTTGCAGCGCTGCAGCGCCGCCTCGTCCAGGGACGTGATCTCACAGGCGTCGGCGAGCAGCCACTCCGCCTGCGGGACGCGCTCGACCGAGATGGCGGTCGGCGCCTTGTCGATGAGAAGGACCTCGTGCCCGTTCTCCAGGAGCTCACCGGCGATGGACCTGCCCACCGCGCCCGCTCCGGCAATGGCGACCCTCATCAGTGACCGCCCTCCTCTTCAGGACCCTCGGCGAACGCCGCTTCGACCTTCTCGACGTCGTCGGTGCGCATCATCACGTGCACCAGGTCGCCCTCCTGCAGGACCGTCTGCGACGTGGGCAGGATCGCCTCGCCGAGCCGGGTGACGAACGCGACCCGGACACCGGTCTCCTCCTGGAGCCGGCTGATCTTGTGGCCCACCCACGCCACCGAGGCGTGCACCTCGGCGAGCTGGACGCCCCCGGTGGGGTCGCGCCACAGCGGCTCGGCGCCGGACGGCAGAAGCCTGCGGAGCATCTGGTCCGCGGTCCACCGCACGGTCGCGACGGTCGGGATGCCCAGGCGCTGGTAGACCTCGGCGCGACGCGGGTCGTAGATACGGGCCGCGACGTTCTCGATGCCGAACATCTCGCGGGCCACGCGGGCGGCGATGATGTTGGAGTTGTCTCCGCTGGAGACGGCCGCGAACGCGCCGGCCTCCTCGATCCCCGCCTCGCGCAGGGTGTCCTGGTCGAAGCCGACCCCGGTGACGCGGCGGCCGCCGAAGCCGGAGCCCAGGCGGCGGAACGCCGTGGGGTCCTGGTCGATGACCGCTACCGTGTGCCCCTGTTGCTCAAGGTTCTGGGCCAGGGCCGAACCCACCCGGCCGCACCCCATGATGACGATGTGCACCGGCCGCTACCCCGCACTCCCGGTCGCCCCGATGACCTGCGAAAACATCTCGCTCACTCTTCTCTCTCAGTCTGCCGGGCAACTAGAGGCAATCGCGTGCCGCGTTGCCAGGAGACGAGCTTAAGCCGCATGGCCTCCGTTGCCAGCATCCGCGTAGCCGGAAGCTTGATCAGCTTCGCCGCGCGCCGCCCCTGCCCGCGATCTCGGCCGCGTCCCGCCTGAACGCCCACTTCATCTCCGGTTCCATCGCGAAGCGGAAGAGGCGTTGCACGGGTGGGGTGCACAGGCTGGTGATGAGAGCGGCGGCCGCCAGCGTGACGGTGATCTCGCCGAGCGGGGTGTGCAGCCACCCGAGGTCGTACCAGTCCCAGAAGCGGGAGCCCTTGGCGACGAACCCGTGCAGCAGATAGCCGTACAGGGTGCCTGCGCCGAGCGCCGTGAACCACGTCCTGCGGCGCGGGACCCAGGCGAAGAAGCACGCGACGAGGATGACGGAGCAGCCGAACATGGCGAGTGTCATGACGGCGCCCGACCAGCCGGGGGCGCCGAGTTCCTGGGCGCTGTCACGGCGGTAGAACCAGGCGGCGTTCATGCGCGGGGCCGCCCAGTACGCGAACAGCAGGGCGGCCGCGAAGACGGGGACGGCCAGGATCCGCGCCTCGCGACGGCGTACGAGCTGGAAGTGCTCCGGCTTGAGGACGAGGCCGAACACGAAGAAGGGAAGGAACTGCAGGACGCGCTGGAGGTCGAGGTCGTCGCCGATGTCGGGGGAGACGGAGGCGAGCACCGCGATGGCCAGCGCGAGCGGCACGGGCCGGCGGACGACCTTCCACAGCGGGGTGGTGAGCCGCCAGATGAACAGCGCGATCAGGAACCAGGTGAGGTACCAGGGATCGAGGAGGCTGATCGGGTACGTCGGGTCGTCGTTCGCCCAGCGCTTGAAGAAGGTGTACGTGACCTCGAAGATCACGTACGGCACGGCGACCCCGGTCACCAGGCGCTTGAGGCGTCCGGGGCTCGCGTCGAAGCTGCGCGAGAAGTAGCCGGAGATGACGATGAACGCCGGCATGTGGAAGGTGTAGACGGTGATGTAGAGGGCGGCCGCCGCCCGGCTGTCGCCGCGCAGGGGCTCCCAGGCGTGACCCATCGCGACGAGGACGATGGCCAGGTACTTGGCGTTGTCGAAGAACGCGTCGCGCACCTTGGCGGGCTGCTTGTCCGGCTTCCCCGCGACCCGTTGCCGCTTGTCCGGCCCGTCCGGCTTCCCCGCGACCGGCTGCTGCCCGTTCGGCCCGTCCGGCTTCACCGCGACCGGCTGCTGCCCGTTCGGCCCGTCCGGCTTCACCGCGGCCACCTGCCGCCGGTCCGGATTCCCCGTGGCCGCGCGCTGCCCGTCCGGCTTGTCCGCGGTCCGCCCGTGCGTCGCCGGCGGCTTCTCCGGCGGGGTCGCAGCGGGCTCGGACGCGGGTTCCGGCAACGGTGCGGCGTGATCACCCTGAGGTGCGACCGGCCGTTGCGCGGGGAGGTGGCTGCGGGACATCCCGAGCACCGTAGTCACCCCGCCACTCCCGCGTAAACCCGGACCACAGCGGCGTTACGGGCGTCACAGTGCCCACCTAGACTGGGGTCCTCCTTGGCCCGGTGAGCCGAAGCGGATGTGGAAGAGGACGACGACGGTGGTGACGCGCGTACGCGACTTCGATGACCGGCCCGCCTTCGACGACCCGCCCGCCGAGGTCATCGCGGAGGCGGCCGGCGCGTTCGGACTGCTCGCCTCCTCGGCCCGGCTGCACATCGTGTGGGCCCTCGCGCAGGGTGAGAGCGACGTCACAGGCCTCGCCGACCGCGTCGGTGGCGCGCTGCCCGCCGTGAGCCAGCACCTGACCAAGCTGAAGCTCGCCGGGCTCGTCCGGTCCCGGCGCGAAGGGCGCCGCCAGGTCTACTTCGTGGACGACCCGGACATCGTGGCCGTGGTGCGGCTGCTGGTCGGCCGGCTCGCCGAGCGCGCCGACCCGAACCCGGCCCGCCGGCTCCGCGGGGCCGGGGCCTAGGGAACGAAAGGTCGCAGAGGAGGCCGGGGATGGCGGAGCGGGGCGGGCAGGCCAGGCGCAGGCCCTGGCTCTGGGGCGCGGTGCTGCTCGTCCTCCTGGTGGCCTGGGCGTGCGGGCGGTCGGGGGACACGGACACAGACGGCACCGGTGGCGCCACGGGGGCAGCGGGGTCCACGAGGAAGCCGGATGTGCCCGCCCACCCCTCGCCCACGACTGCTACGCCGAAGCCGAGTCCCAGCGGCCCTTCCGCCCACGCCACCCCCTCGGGCACGTACGACCCGGCGGCCTATGCCCCGCAGGTCCGCGCCCGCGCCGCCGAGGCCGGCGTCAGCCCGCGGCTCCTCATGGCGATCCTCTACAACGAGTCGTACAAACCCCACGACCCCGCCCTGGAACGCGCCTGGCAGCGCTACAAGCCGGGCGCCGCGTTCGGCATCGCCAACATGCACCGCGCCGCGTTCGACGAGACCAAGCGGGGCCGGGCCTTCGCGGGGCGCCGGTGGGAGGAACTGCCCGACGACCGGGACCTGGCCGTGCGCGCGGCCGCCTGGTACCTCCACGACCTGGCGCGGCAACTGCCCGCGCATCCCTCGGGCCCGTACGGCAGGGACGAGTTGCTGGCCCTCGGCTACAACACGGGCGCGGGGAACATGCGGGCCTTCGCACGCGGCGCGACGCCCGGCAGCCAGGCCGCCGACTATCTGACCCGGCTGCGTTCGAACTGGGGCAAGGCGGGGCAAGTCGTCGCCCGCGCGGGCGGCAACTGAGGAAGTAACGCCTCGCCAGGACCGCCCGGCGTGAGGCCCGATGTGAGGTTCCGGTGCACTTGGGGGGTGGTGGGTGGGCGGCCCCCCGTTCGAACGCTTACGATCCTCTGCGTGTCCAAACTGACCGACGTGCCCAAACGGATCTTGATCGGGCGCGCTCTGCGCAGCGACCGGCTCGGAGAAACGCTCCTGCCGAAGCGCATCGCCCTCCCCGTTTTCGCCTCCGACCCGCTGTCCTCCGTGGCCTACGCGCCGGGAGAGGTGCTGCTGGTCCTCTCCATCGCGGGCGTGTCGGCGTACCACTTCAGCCCCTGGATCGCCGTCGCGGTCGTGGTGCTGATGTTCACCGTGGTCGCCTCCTACCGTCAGAACGTCCACGCGTACCCGAGCGGCGGCGGCGACTACGAGGTCGCGACCACGAACCTCGGCCCCAAGGCCGGCCTCACCGTGGCGAGCGCCCTCCTCGTCGACTACGTCCTGACCGTCGCCGTGTCGATCGCCTCCGGCATCGAGAACCTCGGCTCGGCGATCCCGTTCGTCGTCGAGCACAAGGTCCTGTGCGCGGTCCTGGTCATCGTCCTGCTCACGCTGATGAACCTGCGCGGCGTGAAGGAGTCCGGGAAGCTCTTCGCCATCCCGACCTACGTCTTCGTGGCCGGTGTCTTCATCATGATCGCGTGGGGCGCGTTCCGCGGGCTCGTCCTCGGCGACACCATGGAGGCGCCCACCGCCGACTTCCACATCAAGGCCGAACACCAGGGCCTCGCGGGCTTCGCCCTCGTCTTCCTGCTGCTGCGCGCGTTCTCCTCGGGCTGTGCCGCGCTCACCGGTGTCGAGGCGATCAGCAACGGCGTACCGGCGTTCCGCAAGCCGAAGTCGAAGAACGCGGCGACCACGCTCGCGGCGATGGGCCTGCTGGCCGTCACCATGTTCTGCGGCATCATCGCCCTGGCCATGTCGACCAACGTCCGCATGGCCGAGAACCCGGCGACCGACCTGATCCACAACGGCGTCGCGGTCGGCGAGAGCTACGTCCAGAACCCGGTGATCTCCCAGGTCGCCGAGGCCGTCTTCGGCAAGGGCAGCTTCCTCTTCATCATCCTGGCCGCGGCCACCGCGCTGGTCCTCTTCCTCGCGGCCAACACCGCGTACAACGGCTTCCCGCTCCTCGGCTCGATCCTCGCCCAGGACCGCTACCTGCCGCGCCAGCTGCACACCCGCGGCGACCGCCTCGCGTTCTCGAACGGCATCGTGCTCCTCGCCGGCGCCGCGGCGCTCCTCGTCGTCATCTACGGCGCCGACTCGACGCGCCTGATCCAGCTGTACATCGTCGGCGTGTTCGTCTCGTTCACGCTGAGCCAGACCGGCATGGTCCGGCACTGGAACCGCCATCTGCGCACCGAGAAGGACCAGGCCAAGCGCCGCCACATGGTCCGCTCGCGCGCCATCAACACCTTCGGCGCGTTCTTCACCGGCCTCGTGCTCGTCGTGGTCCTCGTCACGAAGTTCACCCACGGCGCCTGGGTCGCCCTCCTCGGCATGTGCATCTTCTACGCGACGATGACGGCGATCCGTAAGCACTACGACCGCGTGGCCGAGGAGATCCAGGCCCCCGAGACGCCGACCGACGACAGCGTCCGGCCGTCCCGCGTCCACTCGATCGTCCTCGTCTCCAAGATCCACCGCCCGACGCTGCGCGCCCTCGCCTACGCCAAGCTCATGCGCAGCGACACCCTCGAGGCGCTCAGCGTGAACGTCGACCCGGCCGAGACGAAGGCCCTGCGCGAGGAGTGGGAGCGGCGCGGCATCGACGTACCGCTCAAGGTCCTCGACTCGCCCTACCGCGAGATCACCCGGCCGATCATCGAGTACGTCAAGGGCCTGCGACGCGAGTCGCCCCGCGACGCGGTCAGCGTGATCATCCCCGAGTACGTGGTCGGCCACTGGTACGAGCACCTGCTCCACAACCAGTCCGCCCTGCGCCTCAAGGGCCGCCTCCTGTTCACCCCCGGCATCATGGTCACCTCGGTGCCCTACCAGCTGGAGTCCTCCGAGGCCGCCAAGAAGCGGGCCCGCAGGCGCCAGGACTGGAACGCGCCGGGTGCCGTGCGCCGCGGCCCCGTCGAGAAGCGCCCGAAGGAGCCCTCGAACAAGGGCTGACCCCCTCGGCTGTCGTGTGGCGAGCGGCCGGACAACACCCACGTAGACTGGTGGGCTGTTGTCCGGCCGTTCGCCGTGTCCCTTGCTTTCTTACGTTGTGGAGTCCCCCGCCATGCAGGCAGAACCGAAGAAGTCGCTGGTCGGGGAGGAGTACGAGGTCGAGATCGGCCCCGTCGCCCACGGTGGCCACTGCATCGCCCGCACGGACGAGGGCCAGGTCCTGTTCGTCCGGCACGCGCTGCCCGGCGAGAAGGTCGTGGCCCGCGTCACGGACGGCGAGGAAGGCGCCCGCTTCCTGCGTGCCGACGCGGTCACCGTCATCGAGGCGTCCAAGGACCGCGTCGAGGCGCCCTGCCCGTACGCCGGCCCCGGCCGCTGCGGCGGCTGCGACTGGCAGCACGCCAAGCCGGGCGCGCAGCGCCGCCTCAAGGGCGAGGTCATCGCCGAGCAGCTCCAGCGCCTCGCGGGCCTCACGCCCGAGGAGGCCGGCTGGGACGGCACGGTCATGCCGGCCGAGGGCGACAAGCTCCCGTCGGGCGAGGTCCCGCAGTGGCGCACGCGCGTGCAGTACGCGGTCGACCCCGACACCGGGAAGGCCGGCCTGCGCCGCCACCGCTCGCACGAGGTCGAGCCGGTCGAGCACTGCATGATCGCGGCGCCGGGCGTCTCCGAGCTCGGCATCGAGAAGCGCGACTGGACGGGCATGGAGTCCATCGAGGCGATCGCGGCGACCGGCTCCCAGGACCGCCAGGTCATCCTGACCCCGCGCCCCGGCGCGCGCCTGCCCCTGGTCGAACTCGACAAGCCGGTCTCCGTGCTGCGCGTCGACGAGAAGGACGGCGGCATCCACCGGGTCCACGGCCGCGGGTTCGTCCGCGAGCGCGCCGACGGCCGCACGCACCGCGTCGGCAGCGGCGGCTTCTGGCAGGTGCATCCGCAGGCGGCGGACACGCTGGTCAAGGCCGTCATGCAGGGCCTGCTGCCCCGCAAGGGCGAGATGGCACTCGACCTGTACTGCGGCGTCGGCCTCTTCGCCGGCGCGATCGCGGACCGCATCGGCGACCAGGGCGCGGTGCTCGGCATCGAGTCCGGCAAGCGCGCGGTCGAGGACGCCCGCCACAACCTGGCCGCGTTCGACCGCGTCCGCATCGAACAGGGCAAGGTCGAATCGGTCCTCCCGCGCACGGGCATCACCGAGGTCGACCTGATCGTCCTGGACCCGCCGCGCGCGGGCGCGGGCAAGAAGACGGTGGAGCACCTGGCGTCGCTCGGCGCCCGCCGCATCGCCTACGTGGCCTGCGACCCGGCCGCCCTGGCCCGCGACCTGGCGTACTTCCGTGACGGCGGCTACAAGGTCCGCATGCTGCGCGCGTTCGACCTGTTCCCGATGACGCATCACGTGGAGTGCGTGGCGATTCTGGAGCCGGTGAAGAAGGACGCCTGACCTGAGGTCTCGTGAGAGTGCGGCGGCCCCACCCTCGTTTCCCGGAGGTGGGGGACGCCGTCCACGACACCGTGCGGGACCGGTTCGGGCGGGTCATGGGCCATGAGGGGGCCGTACCTCCGGATCCGTCAGCCGGTCGGTGGGCGTGAATGGGACGACGATCCGGGCCACCTCCGGCTCCTGACCCAGGACGCGTCGCCGCGCGCCCTGGTCGCCCAGGCGAACGCCCGTAGCAGGCAGGGCATCTGACGGTGCGGCGGTCCATCGGGCGCCGAACGCTCACCTCGTCGAGGCCGGGCTCGACGACGTCCGGGGCACCACCGGCTTCCGGTGTGAGGACGGCGCTCACTGCTCCTCGGCGCCCGGGGGATTCGCGGTCCCGTCCGCGTCCGTGGTCCGTCGGAAGGCGGCGACGGCGGCCTCCACGGTGGGGAAGAAATGGCGCGGGTCGATGGTGCGGGTGAGTTCGTAGCGTTCGATCTTGTGGCGTACGGGGTCCTTGAGTTCGGCGAACACGAGGTGGACGTGTTCGGCGTTGAGTTCCCTGTCGAGACCCTCCAGGACGTCAGCGGCGGTGGTGTCCACGTCGGTCATCGGCTCCGCCGCGATGACGATCCAGCGCGGCCCCGGATCCGTGTGTGCCAGTCGTCTGACCTCGTCACGGAAGGCCCTGGCGTTGGCGAAGAAGAGCGGGGCGTCGAACCGGAGGATCACCAGGCCCGGCAGCTGTTCGGCGTGCGGGTAGGAGCGGATGTCGTGGTAACCCTCCAGGCCCTCCACCCGTCCCAGCACGGTGTTGTACGGCCACCAGGCGCGCCGGAAGACGTTGAGGACGGACAGGGCCACGGCGATGGCGATCCCCTCCAGGACACCGAGCAGGGCCACCCCGAGGAACGCGGCGACCGCCAGCAGGCACTCCGTCCTGCGTTGCTGCCAGAGCCGTACCGTTCCTCGCACGTCGGCCAGGGACAGCGAGGCGGTGATGACCACGGCGGCCAGGGCGGGCTGGGGAAGATCGCGGAACATGCCCGGCGCGAGGACGAGCATGAGGACGATGAGCGCGGCCCCGACGACTCCGGTGAGCTGGCTCCTGGCGCCCGCCCGCTCCGCCACCGCCGTGCGGGATCCGCTCGTGCTGACCGGGAAGCCCTGGAAGAGGCCGGCGGCCAGGTTCGCCGCACCGATCGCGGCCATTTCCTGGTTGCCGCGGACCTCCTGACCGCTACGGGCCGCGAACGCCGACGCGTTCGAGATCGTGTCGGCCAGGGACACCAGCGCGATGCCCAGCGCACCCGCGAACAGCGGCGCGAGGTCGGACACCCGGACGTCGGGGACGGTGAACGGCGGAAAGCCGTCGGGCAGTTCGCCGACCAGGTCGACGCCATGGTTGCCGAGCTCGAACAGTGCTGCCGCCGCGATCGCCAGGACCACCATCACCAGCACCGCGGGGACCTTCGGCAGCCACCGCTGCAGCACCAGGATCAGCAGGATCCCGCCGATGCCGACCGCAGCGGCAGCGGGCACCGTCGCCCCGTCGGCGACCTTCTGCACGAGGCCGACGCACTCCCCGATCAGGTTGTCGGCGTCGACCTTGAAGCCGAGCAGTTTGGGCAGCTGGCCGATCAGGATGGTGAGGGCCAGGCCGTTCATGTAGCCGATCATCGTCGGTTTGGAGATCAGGTCGGCGATGAAGCCGAGCTTCGCCACCGAGGCCAGGATCATGATCGCCGCCACCATCAGCGCGAGCACCGAGGCCAGGGCGACCGCCCGGTCGGGATCCCCGTCCGCCGCCACGAGGGGCAGCACGGTGGCGGCGATCATCGGCCCCAGCGAGGAATCCGGGCCCAGCACCAGAATGCGGGAAGGCCCGCACACGGCGTAGCCGAGCAGGCAGAGGACGGTCGTGTACAGGCCGGTGATGGCCGGCAGACCCGCCAACTCGGCGTACGCCATGCCCTGTGGCACCAGCAGCGTCGTCAGGACGATCCCCGCGATCAGGTCCTTGACCAGCCACGCGCGGTGGTACGACGACACGGCGCCGATCCCGGGAACCGCCCGGAGCCGGGACAGCACCGCGCGACTGCCGTGTCGGCCGTACCGGCCCTGCTCGTCGGTCACGGCCTGTCCTTTCGGCGCCGGGTGGTGACGGCGGCGGCCGCCCCGAGCACCCTCCGGGCCCGGCGTCCGACCAGGCTCGGAACGTAGGTCCTGACGCCGGGCTGTGGCGGAACGAGTCGTACGCGGACCGCCACCGTGGCCTCGACGACGGACTCGGCGATCCCGGGCCGTGCGACGGACTCGGCGATCCCGGGCGGTGCGCGTCTCGGCCGTGCCACCGTGCCCCGTACCGCGCGGACTTGCTCCGGCGGGCCGGGTGGCGGCGGATCCGGTGGCCGGCCGCGTGTAGGGGATCGGTCCCTCACCCGATTCTCAGGCCCACGAGTCGAGATCGCCTCCTGACCCATGGCGACTCCGTCCCCGCGCGCACGGCCGGAAACGCTGGGATCCTGTGGGTGAGAGGGCCCACGTGGCCCATGCATCGACCCCTGACAGGGCAGCGGTGGTGAGCGCTGTGGCGGAGATCCACGAGGATGCTGCTGGTCCGGCCGGTCCGGGTGAGCCGCGTGGCCCCGGTGGTCCGGGTGTGGATCCTCTGGGGGACTCGTTTCTTCGCACGCGGATCGCCTTGCCCACGCGCCCCGCCGTCTACCTGCGGCGGCAGCGGCTCGACCGGCACCTCGACGAGGCTCTCCGGACGCGGCTGACCCTGATCAACGGAGCGGCGGGCGCGGGCAAGACCCTGCTGGCCGCCGACTGGGCCGCCGGCCTGCCACAGCCGGTCGCCTGGCTCACCGCCGAGGACGAGGACCGGCAGCCCGGCGTGTTCTGGGCGTACGTGCTGGAGGCTCTGCGCGCGTGCGGTGCGCCGGTGTCCGGCGCGGTCGGGGTCCCGACGGAGGCGGCCCGGGTGGACCGCAAGCTGCTGGCCGCGCTCGCCGCCGATCTGGACGCACGTGAGCAGCCGGTGACCGTCGTGATCGACGAGTTCGACCGCGTGACCACCCCCGAGGTCGCGGAGCAGCTGGAGTTCGTCCTGCACCATGCCGGGCAGGGCATGCGCCTGGTCCTCGTCACCCGCACCGAACCCCTGCTGCCGTTGCACCGTTACCGGGCGGCCGGCGAGCTGACGGAGCTGCGCGGCGCCGAGCTGGCCTTCACCCCCGAGGAGGCCGTCTCGCTGCTCGAACTGCACGGTCTGTGCCTGCCGGTCGACGCCGCGCGCGGCCTGGTGGACCGCACCCGGGGCTGGGCCGCCGGCCTGTGCCTGTGCGCCCTGGCCGCGCGGGAGAGTACGGCCCCGGAGCTCTATCTGAAGGAGTTCGAGGCGGACCGGAGCGCGGTCGCGGACTTCCTGCTGGCCGAGGTGCTCAAGCGGCAGCCGGAGGAGACACAGGATCTCCTGCTGCGCGTCAGCGTCCTCCAGCGTTTCAGTCCCGCTCTGGCGAACGCGCTGACCGGGCGGACCGACGCCGAGCCCTTGCTCGTCGAGCTGCACCGCGCGAACGCGTTCGTCGAGGACCTCGGGCACTCGTGGTACCGGCTCCACCCGCTGTTCGGGGAGATACTCCGGGCCCACCTGCGGGTCCGCCTGCCCGGGCTGGAGCCCGAGCTCCACCGACGTGCCGCGCTGTGGCTGCGCCGTTCCGGATCCCTGCCGGAGACACTCGCTCACGGCGCCGCCTCGGGCGACTGGGGTTTCACCGCCGGCGCCCTCGTCGACGACCTGGCGATCGGGCAGCTCTTCACCGGCCTGCGATCGGGCGACCTCGACCAGTTGTTCTCCGGGATGGACCCCGAGGCCACCGGCCCCGGGCCGGAGCTCGTCCGGGCGGCCCGCGACCTGTCCCGATGCGACGTCGAGCGCGCTCTGTCCCATCTGCGCCGCGCCGAGGAGCACCTTGGTGCCGACCCGCACGCCGGGGCGGCCGCGCAGCTGAGCTGTGCGGTGCTGGAGGCGCTGGCCGCCCGGCTGACCGGTTCTCCGGAGCAGGCCGAGGAGGCCGCTCAGGCGGCCGCCCGACTCCGGCGGGAGGTTCCGGAGCACCTCCTGGACAGGCATCCCGAACTCCACGCGCTCCTCATGACCCATCTCGGCTCCACCCGCCTGTGGGCCGGGCGCTTCGAGGACGCGCGTGCCGTCCTGACCACCGTGGCGGGCACCCATGGCGGACCGTCCACCGTGCTGCCCCGTGAGGCGTCGCTGGGGCACCTGGCGCTGATCGACTACCTGAACGGCTGGATCGACAGGGCGGAGCGGAAGGCTCTCGCGGGTGCGTCCGAGGCGGAGAGGTTCCGTGTGGCCGAGCCGGGCGTCTCCGGCGCGGGCACGGGCATCGGGTTGCTGGTGCTGGCCGCCGTGGCCGTGGACCGCGACGAGCTGAGCCAGGCGCAGTCCCTGCTCGACGAGACGGCCCAGCTCCCCTCCGCGACGCACGATCCGGTGATCGCCGCGGTCCGGGCCGTCACCGCGGCGCGTCTCCTGTTGGTCCAGGGCCATGCTCGGGCCGCCGTCGAGGCGGCGGACCCAGGCGTCCGCACCGTGGCGGCCTCGCCCTGGGCGGCGGGCCAGGAGGCGCTGGTCGCCTCGGCCGCGCACCTGGCCGAGGGACGGCATCGGATGGCCGCCGAGGTGCTCCAGGACGTCTCCGGCGACCAGCCGGCCTGCGCTGTGGAAGCCGCGCGGATGCTGCTCGCCGCGGGCCGCCCGGAAGAGGCCGTCGGTCTGCTCGACAGCATCGACACGGCGGGCCGGATCGGGCCGGCGGTGACCGTTCGGGCAGCGCTGGTCAGGGCTCAGGCCGCTCTGGGGGCGGGAGACGAGGCCACCGCACGCAGGCTCGTCGAGCAGGCGCTCCTCGGCGCACGGCGCGAGCGGCTTCGCAGGCCCTTCCTCGACGCGCGGCCGTGGATCCGGCCGCTGCTGTCCACCGCGCCGCTCCAGGAGCTGGCCGCGGACTGGCTGACGCCCGCTCCGTCCCGTCCTGGCGACCCGGCCACGGTCGACGCGCGGCCCGCCGCGCTCGTCGCGGAGGAGCTGAGCGGACGCGAGCGGGACGTGCTGGAGCGGCTGGCCCGGATGATGTCGACCGAGGAGATCGCCGCCGACCTCTACGTGTCGGTGAACACGGTGAAGACCCACCTCAAGAGCGTCTACCGGAAGCTGGGGGTGAACCGGCGCAACGAAGCGGTGCGCCGCGCGCGCGAACTCGGACTGGTGTGAACGGGCTCACGGCGGCCGGGACCGAACACGCCGGCCCTGCCACGCACGCGGTCCCTCCCCCCATGGCGGGTGAGGCGCGGTGCGAGCACCTCGGCTGCGATGGGAAGGGCGACCGCGCACCCGCCGGCTGCCGCCCGGCGGAATCGGTGGGCTCCGGGCAGACTCGGCGAGGTGGACACCTTGAGCGACCGGTGCGCTCCGATCGTCGTGGGGACCGGCCGGTTCCTGATGGTCCCGGACACCTGCGTCATGAACGTCTCCATCAGCCGGCCGGTCGAGGACTTCGACACCGAGGTCACCACGATCCAGGCCGTCATCGCGCTGTACGCGCCGGTCATGGCCCGAGCCGAGCCCGAGGAGGCACAAGTGTCCCGAACCACCGGACCCGGACCCGTCACGGGCCGAGCGGACAGAGCCGGGCGCCGAGCACATGCCGACTACACCGGCGGCGTCTACGGATCCCTGCTCGCGGCCTCCGTGGTCGTCGGCGCCGGCTCGCTGGGCTCCTTCCCCCGCGCGGAGCTGGTGCTGCTGCTGTTGCTCACCGGGGTGGTGTTCTGGATCGCGCACGTGCACGCGCAGCTGTTCGGAGCGCGGCTGGCGCGGCGGACGGCACTGGACCGCGGGACCGTGCTGCGGGTGTGCCGCGACGAGTGGCCGATCGTCAACGCGGCCGTCCCGCCCGCCGCCGCGGTGGCCCTCAGCCCTCTCCTCGGGCTGGACGTGAAGGGCGCGGTCTGGCTGGCGCTGTCGGTCGCCGTGGCCGGGCAGGTGGGCTGGTCGGTGGCCGCGGCACGCCGGGTCGGTGCCCCCCGGCGCCTGATGGCCGGCACCGCCTTGGTCAACCTGGTGCTCGGCCTGCTGATCATCACCTTCAAGATCGTCCTGAAGCACTGAGCCGGGTACTGACTCGGCTGCCGAGCCGGATCGTCGTACGCCCGGCAAAGCGGGTCACCTGTACCGGGTGAGGCCCGGCCGGGCGCAGAGGCGGACCCTCGCAGGGAAGGGTGTCGCCCACCTGCCCCACGCTGCTCGCGGGAGAAAAGCCCATGCGTTACGAGATCCGCGTCGAGGGACACATGTCGGAAACGCTGACCAAGGCCTTCCCGGAGCTGGGCCACGTGATGATGGCCGGCCAGACGGTTCTGTTCGGCCCCGTCGTGGACGATGCGCACCTGTACGGGCTGCTCGCCCGGCTCCAGTCACTGGGACTACGGGTGCTGGAGATGCGGCAGTTGCCGGAGGGCCGGGCCGACTGATCAGAGGCGCTCCGCCTTGATCCGCCGGCACGGCAGGCCGCTCCCAGCGCCTCGAAGTCCCGCTCGTTCCGGTCGGCGCAGGACCCGGGTCGGTCCGCACCGGTCAGCGCGACTGTGGGACCGCTCGTTCGTCGCTCTTCGTTCCCGTCCGCCGCACGTCCAGCCACGGGGCGTGCGAACGCCTTCGGATTCACCTCATCGCCCGGGCGGCGCCGAGGGATCACCCGCCGTGGGTGACCCGGCGGGCTCCGGCGCGCGGGACGCTGAAACGGTCAGGTCCCCGCGCACCGCCGGTCCCTTCGGCGGTACGGGAACGACCCGCTCGATCAGGCGAGGAGGAGTCATGACCATGCCGCGTGGTCCGGCGCCGCAGACCGGACCGGAACCCCCCGCCGGCGGGGCGGCCCCCCGGCCGGCCGACGATCCCGCCGACGCACTGGCGCGACTGGGCCGCTCATGGACCTGGATCCTGGGCTCGGCGGTCGTCACACTCGTGCCCGGCATCCTGATCCTGGTCTGGCCGGCGGAGACACTGCACGTCCTGGCGGTCCTCATCGGCCTGTACCTGCTGGTCATGGGGGTGTTCCGGTTCGTGGCCGTCTTCGCGCGGGAGGGGCACGGCGAGCGGCTGTCGGGGCTGCTCCTGGCCGTGCTGTTCCTCCTGGCCGGGGTGCTGTGCCTGCGGAACCCGCTGCAGACCATCACCGCGCTCTCCCTGATCGTCGGCATCGTCTGGCTCGTGTCCGGCGTCCTCACCCTCTACACCGCCATCGCCGCCAAGGACCTGCCGTACCGCGGTGTGCTCCTGGGCGTCGCGGTGCTCGGCATCGTCGCGGGGATCGTCGTACTGGCCCTGCCCGCCGAGTCGGCACAGGCCCTGACCCGGCTGCTCGGCCTGTGGCTCGTCCTGCTCGGTCTGGCCGAGGCGGCGGTCGCGTTCGCCTGGCGGTCCGCGCTCCGGAAAGCGGGCGTCACGGGCTCGCCCGACCAGGCTCCGGCGGACTGACACCCACCCACCGAGCTCACCCCCGTCGGGTGAGGCCGGCCGGCCCCCGTCGGCCCACGCTGAAGACGGCAGGCAAAGGCGGCTGGGCGAGCGCCCGGGACGGAGAAGAGACATGAACGCGCAGACGTACCTGGCGTACGACTATCCCCTGATGAGCGTCTTCTGGAGCATGCTCTGGTTCTTCCTCTGGATCATGTGGTTCGTCCTGCTCTTCCGCATCATCGGCGACATCTTCCGCGACGACGACATGAGCGGCTGGGGGAAGGCCGGCTGGCTGGTGTTCACCATCTTCCTGCCCTTCCTCGGCGTCTTCGTCTACATGATCGCCCGTGGCAAGAATATGGGCCGCCGGGAGATCGCGCAGGCCCGTGAGCAGCAGAAGGCCTTCGACAGCTACATCAGGAAGACCGCGAGCGGTACGGACCGGCCCAGCAGCGTCGACGAGCTGGCCAGGCTGTCCGAGATCCGCGCCCGCGGCGACATCACGGACGAGGAGTTCAGCAAGGCGAAGCAAATGGTGCTCGCCGGGCACGGTCCGGCCGAAGGCCCTGGTACCGACACCGCCTCCGGCTCCTCGGGCTCCTCCAGCTCCGCACGCTGAGCGCGTGCCGGACGAACACGAAACGAGGCACCACCATGACCGCGACACACTCGCAGCCGGCCGACACGACGAAGCAGGCGTGGGCAGGCGGCCTGACGATCTTCGCCGGCATCATGCTCATGCTCGTCGGTGTGCTCGGCATCTGCCGGGGCATCATGGGGATCGCCAAGGACGACATCTTCGTCACCACCCGCAACTACGTCTTCCAGTTCGACCTGACCAGCTGGGGCTGGGTCCACCTCATCCTGGGCGTACTCGCGGTGATCATCAGCTTCGGGCTGATCCGGACCGCGACGTGGGCACGCGTCGGCGGGGTGGTCATCGCCGGACTCGTCATCATCGCCAACTTCCTCTCCCTGCCGTACTACCCGGTTTGGTCGGTCGTGCTGATCGCGATCTCGGGCTTCGTCATCTGGGCGCTGTGTGTGGTCCGGAAGGACGAGTCCGACTGGTTCTAGGGCGCACCTCACGCGTGTGAGTGACGCGGAGGGAAACCTGCAGGAGTCGAGGCGTTGCCCGGGGCCCGGTCAGCGCCTCGACTCCTGCCATCGCACGAACGCCCGCGTGAGCTGTTGCGAGGAGGTCTCCACCTCGCCGTCGGGGCCCGGGTGGCCCGCCGGGACCGGGAGGTCGACGCTGGGGTAGTGGGGGTCCTCGTCGACGTGACCGCTCGCTGTCCTCGGGCCTGCGCCCGCGGTGGTACAGGCGTGCCCGGCTCTCGCCGCCGGGCCAGGCGTCGAGACCGCCGCCGCCCGAGCCGAAGGTGGTCGGTGACACCCCGAATCCGTACTCGTCCACGCTCAGCTCCGTGGCGCCCGGCGCGAACGTGTCACCGCGCATGCCGGGCCAAGTGACGTGGTAGCCGCCCTCCTTGAGGCTGCGCAGGAGGTTCGGCTCCCAGGGCTTGAGCAGGTGGGTGAGAGCAGCGCGGTGACCGTTGGTGCCGACTTCAACCAGGTGCTGCAGATCAATCTGGCCGGTACGTGTGCGGGCCGGCCGGTGAGGAACGACGCGCGGCTCGGCGAGCAGACGAGGTGCTGCACGAAGGCGTTGTCGCAGCGGGTGCCGCGCGCGGCCGGCGCGTCCAGGTGGGGCGTGCCGACGTGCTTGTTGCCGAAGGCCCCGCGCGCGTCGGCACGCAGCTGGTCCGGGATGAACGCGCAGCTGGTCCGGGATGAAGAAGACAGAACTCGGCCGCTTGCGGGACATGGGTCGCGCTCCTTCGCGTCATCCGACCGTCAAAACCATACGGTGAGCGGTTTTTGGGCGCAAGGGGGTGTGCGTCGACGGTCGCGGGTTCGCCGCTTGGCGCATTGACGTTCTTCGGTTGGCGCATTGACGCCCAGAAACCGATCACAATATGGTTTTCGAGCGTTGAAGAGCCTGCCGGCGGAGCGTGCCGTCCGGCTGCCGCATGACACCTTGCCGGGAGACGTCTGCCGCCCGGCCCTCCAGACGGAGAGAACAGCATGAGGATTTCCGCCCGCATAGGGGCATTGACGGCTGGTGCCACGGCTCTGTCCCTGGTACTCACGGGCTGTGGCGCGGACGGTGGTTCCGCCACCGCCGGCACGGCGGAACTCGACATCGCCACCCTCACGAACGCCCAGAGCCTGGACCCGGCCACCGCGCTCGGCGGCGCCCTGCCGTACTTCCAGGCGGTCTACGACACCCTGATCAAGCGGGCGCCCGACGGCTCGTACAAGCCGATGCTCGCCACCAAGTGGTCGTACGACAAGAGCCGGACCAAGCTCTCCCTCACCCTGCGGGAAGGGGTGAAGTTCAGTGACGGGACCGCCTTCGACGCGCAGGCGGTCAAGGCCAACCTGGAGCACTTCAAGGGCGGCGGAGGCGGCGGGGCGAAGTACCTCGCCACGCTCAAGAACGTCAAGGTGACCGACGCGACGCACCTCATGCTGGAGCTGGCGAGCCCCGAGCCGGGGATGCTCTTCTATCTGAGCGACGGGCCCGGTCTGATGGCGAGCCCGAAGAAGCTGGCCGACGGCTCCCTCAAGACGAAGCCGGTCGGGACCGGCCCCTACATCCTCGACAAGGGCAGAACGGCGATCGGCTCCAAGTACGTCTTCGACCGCAAGAAGGACTACTGGGGCGACGAACTCCCTTACAAGACCCTGACGATCAGCGTCTTCGACAACGAGACGGCCGTCGTCAACGGCCTCAAGACGGGTCAGCTCGACAGTGCCGTCCTCCAGGACGCCAACCAGCAGACGTCCGTCGAGCCCGACACCGACCTCACCAAGATCAAGTCCAGCTTCGACTTCCAGGGGCTGCTGCTCTTCGACCGTGGCGGCGTGCTGACACCGCAGCTCAAGGATGTGCGGGTGCGGCAGGCGCTCAACTACGCCCTGGACCGCAAGACGATGCTCGAGAAGATCCGCGGCGGCCGTGGCGAGACCACGGACCAGGTCTTCGGTGCCGAGACGAAGGCGTACGACAAGAGCCTGGACACGTACTACGACCACGACCCGGCCAAGGCCAGGAAGCTGCTCGCGCAGGCCGGTTACGCGAAGGGCTTCACGCTGAAGCTGCCGCGGATCTCCGCCATCGTCAACGACGCGCTGGCGTCGTCGATAGAGGCCGACTTCAAGGCCGTGGGCGTCAAGGTCGAGTGGGACCAGCTCGACGCCGCCACCGCCCTGCAGAAGATCTTCCGGGAGCGGGCCTACTCCGGCATGGTCATGAACATCGGTCAGTCCCCCATCGACTGGGTGACGATGAACGACCTCGTGGTGCCGGGGGCGTTCAACCCCTTCGCCACCAGCGACCCGACCGTGAAGAAGCTGCTTCCGCAGGTCCAGGCGGGCAGTGGCACCAAGGCCGGTGACGACGCCTCGCGCGCGCTCAACAAGCACCTGGTCGAGGAGGGCTGGTTCGCCCCCTTCTACCGGACGAGCTTCCTGATCGTGTCGAGCAAGGACGTGAAGGTCGTGCCGCAGTCCGGGATGGCCGTGCCGTCGATCTACGACTACACGCCCGCCACGTCCTGAACCGAGCGACCTAGAAGGGGGCGCCTCCACCGTGGACCGCGGTGGAGGCGCCCCCTTCTTCTGTGCGATCACGCCCAGGGAACGTCCTCGGCGGCGAAGTGGACGAGCCCGCGCTCGCGCCAGAACGGCGCGTGGCGCGCGATGCGCCCGCGGTACTCGGCCCACAGGGGAGGCCGGCCCGACCAGGCCGTCTCGGCGACCGAGCCGAGCCGCGGCAGGAGCAGCGTCGTGAGGTCGTCGATGCCCCGCAGGGTCTCGCCGAACAGGGTCGCCTCGACGCCCGCGACGGACTCGTCGGGGATGCCGTGCGAGGCCGGGTCCCAGGAGGCCGTGTGCCGGACATCGCGCGGGAGGTAGTGGGGGAAGCCGAGGCGGGCCGCCGCCTCCGTCTGGCCGGGAGGCGTCACCTCGGCCGAGTAGCGCCGGTCGAGGTACAGGTGGGACTGCGGGGAGAGCAGCAGCCGGCCGCCGCCCGCGAGGACGCGCTCGACGTCGTGGTCGGACGGGGCGAAGAAGGTCCTGAGCGCCGAGGCGATCTCCATCGTCATACCGGACGCGGCCAGTTCGGGCCGGGCGGCGAATTCCTCGGCGGAGGCCGGGAGATCCATCATCGGCACGTCGACCCAGAACTGCGCGATGTCCTCGGGCCCGGAGCCGGCCCGCGACGACTCCTGCCACGCCACCGGACGCTTCCCGAACTTCCTTGTGATGCCGCGTAGTTCGCGCACAGCGACCTTGAAGGCGTCGGCCGTGATGCCTACGGCTTCGTCGCACCCGATGTGCACGAACGGGCCGTCCGTGAGGGCGCACACCTCGGCGAGAACGGCGGAGACCGCGGAGTGCGTGGCCGCGTCGGCGAGGTCGAGTGGGGGGACGAAGGGGAAGCGGTCCGCCAGCCCTTCGGGGGCGGGAGCGGGCGGGAGGTCCGGCAGTGCTGCCCGCAGTGTCGCGCAGTGACCCGGGAGGTCGATCTCCGGAACGATCGTGACGAAGCGCCGCGCCGCGTACGCCTGGAGGGCACGGTACTCGTCGGCCGAGTAGAAGGCCGGTGCCGTGGAGGCATCCGGATCGGACACACCCGGTGCGGACACATCCGAATCGGACGCATCTGGATCGGACACGTCCGGACCGGACGCGTCCGCACCGGCCGTCAGCGCGGGGAGCGACGGCACCGCGAGGCGCCAGCCCTCGTTGTCGGTGAGGTGCAGATGTAGCACGTTCAGCTTGTAGAGGGCGGCGAGGTCGATGACCCGGCGCACCTCGTCGGGCGTGACGAAGCTGCGCGCCGGGTCGATCATGAGGCCGCGCCACGCGTAGTGGGGCGCGTCCCGCAGTTGCAGGGCCTCGATCGCGCCGTCGGGCGGTGTCGTCAGGAGCAGTTGGGCGGCGCTCGTCGCCGCGCGGAAGACGCCTTCGGGCGTGCGCGCCCGGCAGGTGATCCCGTCGGCCCCGATGGTGAGGGCGTAGGCCTCGTCGGCAGGTTCCGCCGTGCCGGACGGTGCGACTCCGACGGTCCTGGCGAGCGGGACGCCGGTCGTGTCGAGGGTCAGGACGATCTCGCTGCTGTGTTCCCGCGGGTCGCCGTCGGGCAGCAGCCGCGCGCCGAGGTGCGGTGCCAGCAGGGACCGTACGGTGTCGGCGACCTCGCCCAAGGAGCGGTCGGCCCGGACGCGCCAGGGGCCTGCGGCCGCGAGGGATCCGGCGCCGCCCTGGGCGGCTTGTCCGGTCGGGCTGGGGATGACGGCGTTCATGAAGTCCTCCACCGGCAGGTCCGAAGGCCCGGGGGTCCGGCCGCCGGTTCGTCAGGTACGGCGTTGCGGCGCCCCCGGGCTGGCGGACCGGCCGGGCCGCGCGTTCGTCCCGGCGCCACTTCCTCTCCGACCGGCCCCACCTGTACGCTAACACGAAAACCGATCAACGAACGCTTTTCAGGGGTGGCCGTATGACGTCGTCAGCGCAGTCCGAACTCGTCCTCCCGGATGGCTTCCTGATGGGTGCGGCCACCTCCGCCCACCAGGTCGAGGGCAACAACACGGGAAGCGACTGGTGGGCCTTCGAGAACCGGCCCGACACCTTCGTGAGCGAGCCGAGCGGGGACGCCGCCGACAGTTTTCACCGCTGGCCCGAGGACATGGATCTCCTGCGTGAACTCGGATTCAACTCCTACCGGTTCAGTATCGAGTGGGCGCGTGTCGAGCCGGTGCAGGGACGTGTCTCGCGCGCCGCCCTCGCGCACTACCGGGACATGGTCCGCGGGGCGATCGAGCGCGGTCTCACGCCCGTCGTGACCCTGCATCACTTCACCTGCCCCCAGTGGTTCCACGCGCGGGGAGGCTGGGCGGCGCCGGACTCCGCCGAGGTGTTCGCGCGGTACACCCGGACGGTGCTCGAGGTCCTGCGGGCCGGAGTGACGTACGTGGCCACGATCAACGAGCCCAACATGGTGGCCCTGATGTCCGCCCTGTACCGCCGTGCAACCGAGAGCCGTACCACCGAGAGCCGCGCCAACGAGAAGGGCGCGGGCCACACGGGCGCCGCCGCGGGCTTCGCTTCCGTCGAGCCGGCCGCGGACGTCACCGAGGCCCTCATCCGCGCCCATCACGCCGCGACCGAGGTCCTGCGGGACGCCGGACTGGGGCTCCAGGTCGGCTGGACCGTCGCCAACCAGGTGTACCAGGCCGAACTTGGCGCCGAGGACGTGGCGGCGGCGTACGCGTTTCCGCGTGAGGACGTGTTCCTCGAGGCCGCGCGTGACGACGACTGGATCGGCGTACAGGCCTACACACGCCACCTCATCGGCGCGGACGGGCCGCTGCCCGTTCCCGAGGGCGCCGAGACCACGCTGACCGGCTGGGAGTACTACCCCGAGGCGCTGGGCGAGGCGGTACGGCACACCGTCGACGTGGTCGGCCCCGGTGTACCCGTCATGGTCACGGAGAACGGCATCGCGACGGGCGACGACGAACGCCGCATCGACTACACCACCCGCGCCCTGGAGAGCCTCGCGTCGGCCATGGCCGACGGCATCGACGTACGCGGCTACCTCCACTGGAGCGCCCTGGACAACTACGAATGGGGCACCTACCAGCCGACGTTCGGGCTGATCGCCGTCGACCCGGACACCTTCGCCCGCACCCCCAAGGAGTCGGCCCGCCGACTCGGCGCGCTCGCCCGCTCGGGCCGGATCCCGCACGCCCCGGCCGGCGCTCTCAGCGCACGCTAGGCTGGCTGACATGGCGAAACGGGGCCCGTACGAGAAGGGCGAGGCGAAGCGCGCCGAGATCCTCCGCGCGGCGTTGGAGATCTTCGCGAGTGAGGGGTACCGCGGTACCTCGCTGCGCAAGGTGGCGGCCAAGTGCAATCTGAGCCTTCCGGGTCTCATGCACTACTTCGACTCGAAGGAGGATCTGCTGACGCAGGTCCTGCGGATGCGTGACGAGACGGCCAGGATCCGGCACGCGGAGCGGACCGACCCGGAGAGCTATCGCGAACTCATCCGGGAGAGTACGAGCACGCCCGGACTCGTCGAACTGTTCGTGTCCATGGCGGCGGCCGCGAGCGATCCGAGTCACCCGGCGCACGCGCACTTCGCCGAGCGCTATCCGACGGTGCGCGAGCGCACGGCGGACTATTTGCGCAGGCGGATGGACGAGGGCACGCTGCGTTCGGACATCCCGCCGGAGCGGCTCGCGGTCCTGTTCATCGCGCTGGCCGACGGAATCCAGCTGCAGTGGCTGATCGACCGGTCCACCGACATGGAGCAGCCCATCGAGGACGTGATGAGCCTGCTGGCGGCGAAACCGGATGAGGAGTGACGCTTCTGCCGCGAGAGAGGTGAAGAGGGCTGGAGGCGGTGTCCGCCTCCAGCCCTCGGTGCGTCGACGCGTGGCCGGGGCTCTGCGTGGTGGTGCGTTCTCCGCCCTCTGTGTGCCGGCGAGTGGCCTGCCCTCTGTGTATGGGTGTGCCCGGCCCCCTGCGCGGTGCCGCGTGGCCTCGGTCGCTCACCACAAACCGGTGGCCGGCCCCGCGGCCCGGTGGATGGCCCGGGTCCACGGAATCCAGCGCGGGTCGGGGCCCTGGGACGCGTCCCACGTCATCTCCGTGCAGGCGTAGCCCACGGCGAGCCCGCTCTCCGGATGTGCCATGCCCAGGCGGCCGCCCGCCCCGGCGTGGCCGAAGGAGCCCTCGCCGAGCATCGGCAGGCCGGGGCGCGGGAGTTCGAAGCCGAGGCCGAAGCGTGCCGGGTGCGTGTGCGCGGGGCGGCGCAGCGGCGTCGGCGCGGGCAGATGGTCGGTGCGGGGTGCCCGTGCCCGCTCCACGGTCAGCGGCGACAGCAGCCGCACACCGTCGACGTGTCTGATGAGAGCCGCGTAGAGCCGTGCCAGGCCGCGGGCGTTGCCGATGCCGCCCGCCGCGGGAATCTCGGCGGCGCGGCCCTGCCGGGAGCGGAACGCGTCGGTGACGGCGGCGAGTTCGGCCATGGACGCCAGGATCGTGCGGGCGAGCCGGTCGTCCGGTGTGAGGCCGACGGAGTGCAGCGCCGCGGTGATCTCCTCGGACGTGGGCGCCGCGCCGGGCCGGTGCTGGTGCACGAACCTGTGCTCTTCGTGCGGGGGCAGTCCGATCCACAGGTCGAGCCCCAGAGGGCCGGCGACCTCGGCCGCGAAGAACGACCCGACGCTGGTGCCGGTGACCCTGCGCACCACCTCACCGACCAAGTGGCCGTAGGTGAGCGGGTGGTAGTGGACGGCGCTGCCGGGCCGCCACATCGGCCGCGCGTCCGCGAGCCGGGCCACGCACCCGTCCCAGTCGAGCAGGTCGAGGGCGGCGGCATCGGCCGGGTCGCGGGTGAAAGCGGGCAGCCCCGCGCTGTGGGTGAGGAGGTCGGCGACCGTCGTCGCGGCCTTGCCGTTGCGGGCGTACTCCGGCCAATAGCGGGCGACCGGGTCCGACACGTCGAGCTCGCCGTTCTGGGTGAGCATCTGGACGCAGACGGCCGCCAACCCCTTGGTGACCGACATCAGCACGCCCACCGACTCGGGTCCGTAAGGGCGGGTGCCCGCAGGTCCGGCGGCCGTCCAGGCGTCCACGACGAGACGGCCGTGCCGGTAGACCGCGAGCTGCGCCGAACCGGGGTCCCGCGCCTGGGCGTCGGCGAACGCGTCGAGCACCGGCTCCCAGCCGGCCGCGGCCTCGCCCTCGATCACCGCGGCACCCTCACTCGTCATCGTCGGTCACCGCCGCACCCTCACTCGTCGTCGGTCGGGGGTTCCCCTCCGGCCGCCTCCGCCGCCACCTTGGCCGACAGCGTGATCACGTCCTCGGGGCCGACACTGCTCTGCGGGAAGTCGGCGATGACGTCGAGCGGAATCCCCGCGAGGAAGCGCCGCATCACCGGATCGGCCATGGCGCCCACGCTCTCGTCCGTGCGGCCGCGGGCGAACGCCTCCGCGAGGAGCGGCCCGCCGACGGGGTGTTCGAGCCACTCCGCCAGGGTGTGGCGCCCTGTCAGCAGAATTCCGGACGGGTCTCCGTCGAGCGTCACCGGAACGGTGAGCCTGATGTCCCGGGACGAGGCCGCCGCCTCGAAGTGGTGGACACCGCCCGCCACACGCCACTTCGCCTCGCGCTCGCTGTAGTGGGCGAGGTCGGCCCGGTCCACGCTCACGCACACCTCTCCCTCCTCGCCCGGCGCCAGTTCCAGGGACGCGAACCCGCGCAACTCGCGCTCCGGGCGGGCCACTCGGCTGCCCGCCGGTCCGCGACTGTAGATCTGTACGACCTCGCGCCCGGCCCACTGCCCGGTGTTGGCCACCCGTACGCGCACATCCAGACGTGCGCCGTCGGCCGCCGGCAGCACTGTCAGGGCGGAGTACGTGAACGTCGTGTACGACAGTCCGTGCCCGAACGGGAAGGCGACCTCGGTGCGGCGTCTGTCGTAACCGCGGTAGCCGACGAACACGCCCTCCCCGTAACGGACATGGCCCTCCTCGCCCGGGAAGGACAGGTGTGACGGGGAGTCCTCCAGACGCAGCGGGATCGTCTCGGCGAGCCGGCCCGACGGGTTGACCGAGCCGAACAGGACGCCGGCGAGCGCCGCGCCGCCGCCCTGGCCGAGGAGCCAGCCCTCGACGAGCGCCGGCACCCGGTCGTGCCAGGGAGCGGTGCGGACCACACCGCCGTTGGACAGGACCACGACGACCCGCGGGTTGACGGCGACGACGCGTTCCAGGAGCCGTACCTGCGCTTCGGGCAGGTCGATGTGATCGCGGTCGAAGCCCTCCGACTCGTCCTGCGCGGGCAGCCCGAGGAAAAGCAGCACGGTGTCGCTGCCCGCGGCGAGCCGTTCGGCCTCTTCGACGAGATCCTCCGCCGTGTCCGTGTCCGCGTCGGAGCCCGGCAGGGCGTAGCCGGCCGCGAACGTGACGCTCGCGCCGTCCGCTGCCGCGTTCAGGCAGTCCAGCGGTACGTCCAGCCGGGTCGGGGTGACCTGTGAACTGCCGGCGCCCTGGAAGCGCGGGGTGCGGGCCAGCTCGCCGATCACGGCGACGGTCCCGGAGTCCGGGGCCAGGGGCAGCAGTTCGCCGTCGTTCTTGAGCAGGACGACGCACCGCTCGGCGGCCGTCCGGGCCAGCTCGTGGTGTGCCTCGTACGACACCTCTCCGGCCCCGGCACCGTCGGCCGCGGTGGCGCGACGGGCGAAGAGCGCGAGCCGGGCGACCGACCGGTCGAGCGCCCCGGCGTCCAGCGCGCCGCTCTCGACGGCCGCGACGACCTCGGCGTCGGTCCGTCCGCCCGTCCCCGGCATCTGCAGGTCGAGCCCGGCGCGCAGCGCGGGTACACGGTCGCGTACCGCTCCCCAGTCGGACATCACGACACCGTCGAAGCCCCACTCGGCGCGCAGGATGTCGGTCAGGAGGCGGTGGTTCTCGCTCAGGGGTACGCCGTTGACCGCGTTGTAGGCCGACATCACCGACCAGGGGCGGTCCCGGCGGACGATGCGCTCGAAGGCGCGGAGGTAGATCTCACGGAGCGGCCGCTCGTCGATGTCGGCGCTGACGCGCATGCGGTCGGTCTCCTGATTGTTCGCCGCGTAGTGCTTCAGCGCGGCGCCCACACCCGCCTCCTGCAGCCCGCGCACCATCGCGCCGCCCACCTCGGCGGTGACGAGCGGGTCTTCGGAGAAGTACTCGAAGTTGCGTCCGCACAGCGGTGACCGCTTGATGTTGATGCCGGGACCGAGCACGACGTGGACGCCGTGCGCCCGTGCCTCGGCGGCGATGGCGGCGGCGACCCGGCCCGCGAGCTGCGGATCCCAGCTGCTGCCGAGCGCGACGGCCGGGGGGAAGCAGGTGGCGGGCGCCGCGCTGTGCAGGTCGACCTGGCCGCCGTCGCCCTGCTCCTTGGGCAGCCGCAGCCCGTGCGGCCCGTCGGACATCGACACGGCCGGGACGTCCCCTGCCGCCTGGGTGACGAAGTCGCCCGCGCCGCTGGTCAGCGATGCCTTCTGGGCGAGTGACAGTTCGCCGCCCGCTGTGGGTGCGCCGGGTGCGGGGGAGTGGTGCTGGTGGGTCATTCGGCCTGCCCGGTGAGATATGTCGACGGCTGGAGACTCAGCCGATCAAAAAACGTAAGGTGATCGGTTTTTGCTGTCAAGGTCTCCCGGGGTGTCCCGGCAAGTGGTGCGGCGCGCCGGGCGGGGGTGTCCAAGTTGTCGCGCGCAGACGTCTTGACGACCAGAAACCGATCACCGTACGGTTTTCGAGCTCGGTCGTCCTCGTCCGAGTGAGGTCCCTCGTGCGCCCATGCCGCAGATGAGAAGAGGTACAGCAGTGCAGCTGCACCGTTCGCACCGTTCCTCCGCTGAGCCATCATCCGCAGAAGGCGCCCGGCGCCCTCTGCTCCGCGCCGCCGTCTTCGTGGGCACCGCCGGGCTGGTGGGTCTGTCCCTCGTCCAGCCCGCGGCGGCCCGCCCGAGCGACCAGCAGCCTCCCGCGCACGCCAGGCAGCAAGCCGCCCCGGTGCGTTACGTGGCGCTGGGGGACTCGTACAGCTCCGGGCTCGGCATCCCCGACGAGGCCGACTCGACCTGCGGCCGCTCCGACAGCAACTACCCCTCGCTGGTCGCCGGGGCCCTGCACGCCACCAGCGTGACCGACGTGACCTGCGCCGGCGCCGACACGAGCCACATGACCCAGCCGCAGGACTCGGCGCCTCCCCAACTGGACGCGCTGAGCCCGGACACGACCCTGGTCACCCTGGGGATCGGCGGCAACGACCTGGGCCTCCAGGAAGTCGGCACCCGCTGTGTCCTGGTCGCGTATCTCGCCCCGAGCGGGTCTCCCTGCAAGACGAGTTACACCCTGCTCGGCACCGACGAGATCCGCTCGCGCATCGATGCCACCGCGCCCAAGATCGACGCGATCCTCCAGGAGATCCACGCCCGCTCACCGCAGGCGCGGGTGCTCCTGGTCGGCTATCCGGTGATCATGCCCGACGACGGTTCCGCGTGCCGGGACGCCATCCCCTTCGCGGCGGGCGACTTCGCCTGGTTCCGCGACAAGGAGAAGGAACTCGATTCCATGCTCGCCCAGCAGGCCTCCGCCTACGGCGCGACCTACGTCAACACCTACACGCCGTCGGTGGGGCACGACGCCTGCAAGGCCGAGGGGGTGCGCTGGATCGAGCCGAAGGAGACACCGGAGGCCGCCGGCTTCCACCCCAACGCCGCGGGCCACCGCAGCATGGCCGCCGAGGTGCTCGCGAGGGTCAGCCCGTGACCGGATCCCCGGCGGAGTCGCTCACGTGAGGGCCGTACCGGCCGAGGGAGTCGCGTACCGGCGCTTCCACCGGCACCGCGTCGGGCCCGAACAGCCACTGTCTCCGCAGGCCGTCCCTCACTCACCAGGTGGTCAAACTCCTCCCGGCACACCTGCTCGGCGGTAAAAACCGCAGGTAGGGTCGCCTCACGATCTCGTCCGCCGATGCGGTGCGAGACGTCCCACGCGCCGCGCGTGGCCCCGCCCCGGAGCGGGGCCACCGCGTCCGCGGTTCACGCCCGGCCGATTCGGCCGCCGGTCACGGATACCGAGACACATGCTGACCTTCATCACCCGCAGGATCGCCGCGGGAGCGGTGCTCCTGCTCGTCATCTCGTTCCTCTCCTACGTGCTTCTGTCGATCCCGGACATGGACGTGGGGCGCCAACTCCTCGGCGAGGGAGCGTCGCAGAACGTCGTCGACGCCAAGAACGCCCAGCTGGGACTCGACCGGCCGGTCCTCGCGCAGTACGCGGACTGGCTCTCCCACGCCGTGCGCGGGGACTTCGGCACGTCCTGGTTCTCCAGTGAGGACGTCTCCCAGGCCATCGCCAACCGGCTGCCCGTCACCGTGAGTCTCATGCTCGGTGTCACGCTCGTGACCGCCCTCGTCTCGTTCCTGCTCGGCGCGTGGGCCGGGATGCGCCGCGGCGGCGCCGTCGACCGAGGCGTCCAGATCCTCGGCGTCCTCGGCTACGCGCTCCCCGGATTCCTGGTGACGCTGATCCTCGTACTGGTCTTCGCGGTCCGGCTGAACTGGTTCCCCGCCATCGGATACACCCCGTTCACCGAGTCGCCGGGCGGCTGGCTCTCCACCGTCACGCTGCCGGTGATCTCGCTGTCGGTCGCCTCCGTGGCGGGCGTCTCCCAGCAGGTGCGCGGCGCCGTCATCGACGTCCTGCGCCAGGACTACGTCCGCACGCTGCGGGCCCGCGGACTGCCCCCGTCCCGCATCGTGCTCAAGCACGTCCTGCGCAACGCCTCCGCGCCCGCCCTGTCCGTCCTCGGCATGCAGTTCGTCGGCCTGCTCGGCGGCGCCGTCCTCGTCGAGCAGATCTTCGGCCTGCCCGGCCTCGGCAGCATGACCGTCACCTACACCACCCGCGGCGACATCCCCGTGATCATGGCGCTCGTCATGCTCACCGTCATCGGCGTCGTCCTGATCAACCTCCTGGTCGACATCATGATCGGCTGGCTCAACCCGAAGGCGAGGATCGCGTGAGCGAGAACCTCCCTGCCGATCCGGCACCGATCGCGAAGACACCGGCGGACGCCGACCGCTCTCGCGGCACCCTCCGGCAGCTCGTCCGCAATCCGCTGGGCGCCGTCGCCCTGGCGGTGCTTCTGCTCCTGGTCACGGCGATGCTGCTCGCCCCGCTCCTCGCACCCCAGGCCCCCGGGGCCGCCTCGCTCGCCGACGCGTTCGCCGGTCCGAGCTCCGGCCACCCCCTGGGCATGGACTCGGCGGGCCGCGACATCCTCTCGCGGATCCTGTACGGCGGGCGCAACACCCTCGGCGGCGCCGTCATCGCCCTCGGTATCGCGCTCCTGCTCGGTGTCCCCGCCGGCCTGTACGCCGGCTACTACGGAAGCCGCTTCGACTCCGTCGCCAACTGGCTCGTGAACCTCGTCATGGCGCTGCCCGCCATGGTCGTGCTCCTCGCCTCCCGCGCCATCCTCGGCCCCAACGTCTGGGTCCTGATGGTCGTCCTCGGATTCCTGTCGTCCCCCAGCTTCTTCCGCCTGGTGAGGGGCATCGTCGCGAACGTCCGGGGCGAGCTGTACGTCGACGCCGCGCGCGTCTCCGGGCTCTCCGACACCCGCATCGTGGCCCGGCACGTCCTGGCCGTGGTCCGCGGCCCCATCATCATCCAGATCGCCCTCGTGTCCGGCCTCGCCATCGCCCTCCAGGCCGGCCTCGAATTCCTCGGTGTCGGCAGCGGCGACTCCGCCACCTGGGGCGCCATGCTCAACGAGGCGTTCCAGAACATCCAGCGCCGGCCGATCCTGCTGCTGTGGCCCGGGCTCGCCCTCGGCCTGACCAACGCCGCGCTCGTCCTGATCGCCACGGCCCTGCGGGACTCCCTCGAGAACCGCGCGGGACAAGCGTCCCGTCGTACGCGAACTCCCGCCCGTACGGCCGATGCCGTGGCCTCCGCGGACTCCGGCGAGGAGCGGGCCGAGCTTCTGTCGATCCGCTCGCTCGCCGTCGCCTACCCCGGAGCCCAGGGCGGTGACCAGGAGGTCGTGCACGAGGTCGACCTCGATGTGCGGCCCGGCGAGATCGTCGGCCTGGTCGGCGAGTCGGGCTCCGGCAAGACGCAGACCGCGTTCTCCGTGCTCGGCATCTTCCCCGAGGGCGGCCGGATCTCCCGCGGCAGCGTCCTCGTCGCGGGCCGGGAAGTCGTGGGGATGCCCGAGCGGGACCACCGCGCCCTGCGCGGCGCGACCGTCGCGTACATCCCGCAGGAACCGATGAGCAACCTCGACCCGGCCTTCACCATCGGCAGCCAGCTCATCGAACCGATGCGCCACGTCCTCGGCCTGTCCCGCAAGGAGGCCGCCGAGCGCGCCGTCGACCTGCTCCGCACGGTGGAGATCCCGAACCCCGAGCAGGTCATGCGCCGCTACCCGCACGAGATATCCGGCGGCATGGCCCAACGCGTGCTCATCGCCGGCGCCATGTCCTGCGACCCCGCACTCCTCATCGCCGACGAACCCACCACCGCCCTCGACGTCCGCGTCCAGGCCGAGGTACTCGACCTGCTGCGTCGCCTCCAGCAGGAGCGGAACCTGGGCGTCCTGCTCGTCACCCACAACCTCGGCGTCGTCGCGGACCTCTGCGACCGGGTCGCCGTCATGAACAAGGGGCGCATCGTGGAGACCGGCACCACCGAGCAGGTGCTCCACGACCCGCAGGACGGCTACACCCGCACCCTGCTCGACGCCGTTCTCGACACCGCCCCCGCACGGGAGCCCTGGCAGCCCCGCGAGGCAAGGAGCACCACCGTATGACCAGCCCATCGGCGTCCGAAGCCCTGCTGACCGTCGAGGACGTGCGGGTGTCGTTCCCCGGCAAGGGGTGGCGCGCGCCCCGCTCCGAGGTGCTCAAGGGGGTGGACCTCTACATCCGGCCCGGCGAAACCCTCGGCCTGGTCGGCGAGTCGGGCTCGGGCAAGACGACCATCGGCCGCGCGATCCTCGGTCTGGTGCCGGTCGCCTCGGGCGCCATCACCCTCGACGGCGAACGCATCGACACGGCGACCACGGCACGCCGCCGGGCCCTCAGCCGTGACCTCCAGGTCATCTTCCAGGACCCGTACACATCGCTGAACCCGTCCCTCACCATCGGCGACACCCTCGCCGAACCGCTCCTCGCGCAGGGCGTCGACGCCCGCGAGGCGCGCGGCCGGGTCGGCGGCCTCCTCGACCGGGTCCACCTGCCGCCCGACGCGGCGCGACGCCTGCCGCGCGAGTTCTCCGGCGGCCAGCGCCAGCGCGTCGCCATCGCCCGCGCCCTCGCGCTCCGCCCGCGCCTCGTCGTCTGCGACGAACCGGTGTCCGCGCTCGACCTCACCACGCAACGGACCGTGCTCGACCTCCTCCTGGAGATCCAGCAGGAGACCGGGGTGTCGTACCTCTTCGTCTCCCACGACCTGTCGGTGGTCCGCTGCATGAGCCACCGGGTCGCCGTGATCCATCACGGCGAGATCGTGGAAACGGGCGAAGCCGACCACATCACACGCACCCCCGACCACCCCTACACCCGAACCCTGCTCCTGTCGGCCCCCGTGGCGGACGTCGCCGAACAGCGCAGCCGCAGGCAGCTGCGTCTGCAGCCGGAACGGCCGAGGCAGGCTTCCTGAACAGGGGACGGCAGCGTGGCGGGCGCCCCGCTTGTCACAGCCGCGGGTCGGTGGGTGTGTGGCGGGCGTAACCGGTCGTGATCACTCGGGTTGACGTCGGGGTAACGGGCATTTCGTACGGTCGGGTGGTCTCGTCCGGCCGTACGAAAGAGGGCGCACGGTGGCCACTCAGGACCCGCGGGGCCGTGCCGAGCAGGTGCGGACCGTGTGCTCGTACTGCGGGGTGGGCTGCGGGATGGTGCTCGACGTCGCCACCGGGGCCGACGGGCGCCGGAAGATTCTCAAGGCGTCGGGTGACAAGGCCCATCCCGCCAACTTCGGGCGGCTGTGCACCAAGGGCGCGACCACGGCCGACCTGCTGGCCGCCCCCGGACGGCTGTACTGGTGGTGCAGCATGTGGGGGCCGAGGGGCCCTACGCGCTCGGCGAGGCATTGGTGGCGGCCGGGCTGCGGCTGCGGGTCTGCCGGGTGTGGGCGGGGGATCCGCTGCCGGAGAGCCTGGCCGGCGTCGAGGCGCTGGTCGTGATGGGCGGCCCCATGGCCGCGTACAGCGATGACGGCTTTCCCACACGTGGTGCCGAACTCGCTCTGCTGCGCGAGGCGTTGGCCGCCGAGGTGCCGGTGCTCGGGGTGGGGCTGGGGGCCCGGCTTCTCGCCGTCGCGGCGGGCGGCGTGGCCCGTACGGGTTCCGGCTCTCAGGTGGGCGCCACGGCCGCCCCCTGAGCCCCGACGACCCGCTGGGCGAGCCGAATCTGCGGCCCATGCTGGACGGCAACGGCTGGCGGCTCGTCTGCTACGAGGACACGTCCGAGTACTTCCTGGCCCGTGCCGTCCGCGTCGCCGACGAGGCGCACAACTGAGCGGAACACCCGATCGGAGGGGAGTCATGAACAACGGCTCGTGACCTGGGGGTCGGCTTCCGGACAGTGAGCGATATCTGTTCCGGCGAGTGCAGAAATTGCGGGCGGGAGGCTGAAGTTTTTCCCGGCGGCACGGCTGGGAAATTGGAGTTCTGCGTGATTTCGGGGCGGCGTGCTACTGTTGGATTTAGTTGCAGTTGTGGTTCCCAAAAACTTCGAGTGCCTCCGCCGGAATATTCGTTCCGGCGGGAGCGCTTCTCTGTTTCCGGTGTCTTTTCCGGGCGGGGCGATGATCGCAGCGACAGGAGTTCGCACAGTGCGGGCTCCGGGCACTGCCCCGAAGGAGATATGACATGGCTACTGGCACCGTGAAGTGGTTCAACGCGGAAAAGGGTTTCGGCTTCATCGAGCAGGACGGTGGCGGCCCCGACGTCTTCGCCCACTACTCGAACATCGCCGCCCAGGGCTTCCGTGAGCTGCAGGAAGGCCAGAAGGTGAGCTTCGACATCGGTCAGGGCCAGAAGGGCCCGACGGCGGAGAACATCGTCACCGCCTGACGTCGTCGCTGACGCGTAGACCGTAGCTGGGGCCCGCACCTTGGGGTGCGGGCCCCAGCTCGTTGCTTTTCCGGGTGCCGTTCATCCTTTTGGCATCCCATTATTCGGCTCGGTCCTGCGATTCCCTGCTGTTCAAATGTCGCGGGAATTCCCTGACGCGTGCCGTGAATTTTCGCCGCGTCCAGGAAGGTTTTGCCCATCATGAAACGTACGTATGGGACAGGTCGAGAGAGTCGAGCCGGGCGATCGAGCCGGAGTGTGGTTTCCGGGGAGTTCGCGTTGCCGAAGACCGTTCGGCCGGGCCTCCCCGCCGTCGCTTCCTTCGGGGAACTCGCGCTGCCGGACGAGCTCCTGCGGATGCTCACCAGCCTCGGCATGAACGAGCCGTTCCCCATCCAGGCCGCGACGCTGCCCAACTCCCTCGCCGGGCGTGACGTGCTCGGCCGCGGCCGTACCGGGTCCGGCAAGACCCTCGCGTTCGGGCTCGCCCTCCTCGCCCGTACCGCCGGGCGGCGCGCCGAGCCCCGCAGTCCGCTCGCCCTGGTCCTCGTCCCCACCCGCGAGCTCGCCCAGCAGGTCACCGAGGCGCTCACCCCGTACGCGCGGTCGCTGAAGCTGCGCCTGGCCACCGTCGTCGGCGGCATGTCCATCGGACGCCAGGCCGGAGCGCTGCGCGGCGGCGTCGAGATCGTCGTCGCCACCCCGGGGCGGCTCAAGGACCTCATCGACCGAGGCGACTGCCGGCTCGACGAGGTGGCAGTCACCGTGCTCGACGAGGCCGACCAGATGGCCGACATGGGCTTCATGCCCCAGGTCACGGCCCTGCTCGACCAGGTGCGGCCGGAGGGGCAGCGGATGCTGTTCTCCGCCACGCTCGACCGCAACGTCGACCTCCTCGTGCGCCGCTACCTGCACGACCCCGTGGTCCACTCCGTCGACCCTTCGGCCGGCGCGGTGACCACGATGGAGCACCACGTCCTGCACGTGCACGCCGTCGACAAGCACGCGGCCACCACCGAGATCGCCGCCCGCGACGGCCGGGTCATCATGTTCCTCGACACCAAGCACGCGGTGGACCGGCTGACCCGGGACCTGCTCGGCGTCGGTGTGCGGGCCGCCGCCCTGCACGGTGGCAAGTCCCAGCCGCAGCGCACCCGCACCCTCGCCCAGTTCAAGAGCGGCCACGTCACCGTCCTGGTCGCGACCAACGTCGCCGCCCGCGGCATCCACGTCGACAGCCTCGACCTCGTGGTCAACGTCGACCCGCCGAGCGACCACAAGGACTACCTGCACCGCGGCGGCCGTACGGCCCGTGCCGGGGAGTCCGGCAGCGTCGTCACCCTGGTCCTGCCCCACCAGCGCCGCGACATGAGCCGGCTGATGCGCGACGCCGGGATCACCCCGCAGGTCGCCCAAGTCCGTTCGGGCGAAGCCGAGTTGAGCCGCATCACCGGGGCACGGACGCCGTCCGGTGTGCCGGTCGTCATCACCGCGCCGGTGGCGGAACGCCCTCGGCGCAGCGGGGCGAGCACCCGTGGCCGCCGCAGCCGTTCCGCCGAGGCCCGGCGCGCCGCCGATCCGAGGCGCGCCGTCGACCAGCCGCGCACGGGGCAGGGCGCGGGAACTTTCCGGCAGTCCGTGTCCCCGGTCGCCGCGGCGTCCTGACCTGCTCCCTCAAGACCCGAAGCCCCATTCGTCATCCCACAGGAGGCACTTTGACACTGGTAGAGACACATCCGCGCGAGACGGCCCGCCCCTCTGCGGAGGGTGCGTCCCCGAGGCCGTCGGGAGCTCGCGTCTGGGCCGACATGACCGTCGAGGTCGCTCTGTCCGTCCTCGACAGCTCCCGTGCCGGCCGGCTTCTCCTCTGCGACGAGGACGGCCGCTGCACCGGTACGGTCAGCCGCGCCGAGCTGGACGCCGTGCGCGACAGCGCCCGCTACACCGATCGCATCCAGCTGCGGGACATCGTCCACAGCTCCGGTCCGTCCCTCTCCCTGTGAGGCCCTCCATGCGCTGTGTCATCGCCAGATTCCCCTTCGAACTCTTCAGCAGTGACGTGCTGGAGGCGATGAAGGGCGTCAAACCCGAACCCGTCACCGGCGATTCCGTGCTCATCGGGCGGCGCCGCTACCCCGTCAAGCAGGTCGGGGCCGTCATCACCCGGCAGGACCGGCGCGACTTCACCTCCGGTGAGGTGGTCAGGGCGCTCACCGCGCTCGGCTTCGCCTGCACCGAGGTCTCCGCGGGCGGCTCCGGCAGGGCTGAACTCACGCCGCTGCAGGTCGCGTCGGCTCTGATGGGTTCGCCCGCCTCCGCGTAGACACGCCGCCGCCGGCCACCGAGGCCCGGCGACAGAGGGGCCCCGACCTGGGAACCGGTCGGGGCCCTTCTGCGTGCGCGCGGCCCGGCGGCGGCGTGGCCTCGCGGACGCATGGTGTTCAATTTGCCCGGGGCGCGGTCGCCGCGACGGCGCCGGGGCCCCTCCATGCGCCCCTCGACGAGGTGAAATGACAGCAGAAGGACCGCTCGGCCGTCTCGACGACGACGACTACCCCGCCTTCACGATGGGCCGGGCCGCCGAGATGATCGGCACCACGCCCGCGTTCCTGCGGGCCATCGGAGAAGCACGCCTGATCACTCCGCTGCGGTCGGCCGGCGGACACCGCCGCTACTCCCGCTACCAGCTGCGTATCGCGGCACGGGCCCGCGAGCTCGTCGACCGGGGCACCCCCGTCGAGGCCGCCTGCCGCATCATCATCCTCGAGGACCAGCTCGAGGAGGCCCTGCGCATCAACGCGGAGTTCCGCCGCGCGGCGGCCGGACCGGACGCCGGGGCCGAGGGCCGATAGGCCCCACCCGAAGTCCCCGCCCCTCAGGCAACTCCCTGCCATGCAGCTTCCTGGCGTGGCCGGATGCGGACAGTGGGGGTGGCGCGGTGATTATCTCTAGGCACGCAGTCGGAACGGCCGAGACGGACCGGACCGGCGCAGGTCAACGCATCGAACGTACGCCGCACCGTACTCGCGAATGGAGACCTCTCATGTCCCGTGCCACCACCCGCTGTACCGTCCTCGCCGCCGCCGTACTCGGCGGGATCCTGTGGGCCGTGCCCGCGCAGGCCCTCCCCTCCGGGGCCACCGGGCACGGAGCCGGCGTCCCGAAGGCGGCCCCCGCCTCCGCCGACGACTTCGTGTGGCCGACCCCGCCGGCCCGGCCCCTCGACTTCGTGTGGCCGAGCCTTCCGCAGAACCTGCCCGGCCTGCCCGGCATACCCTCTTCGCCCGACGACTTCGTCTGGCCCGTCACCCCTCAGCGGTGAGTGCGATGCGGACGACGACGCCCCGTCAGATCCACTCCCTGCGCGTGGCCTGCACGCCGGCCTCGAAGCGGCTCGACGCACCGAGGCGCTCCATCAGCTCGGCCATGATGCGGCGCTCGGTGCGGACCCCGATACCGAGCGCACGGGCCACGGCCTCGTCGGTGAGACCCGTCGCGAGGAGCTGGAGGAGCTTGCGCTCCTGCGGGGTCAGCCCGCCGGGCAGGGCGTCGCCCGGCCGGTCGAGAGGGCAGGCGTGCTCCCAGTACGCCTCGAACAGGGCCCGCATCGCGAGGACCACCGGCTGGCTGCTGAACAGCAGCGCGGACGGCTGGGCCTGACCCGGCAGACCGGCCACGATCGCCGCGGTGTTGTCGACGATGAGCAGCCGCATCGGCAGCGTGGGCGAGGTCCGGATCTCGCTGTGCCGCTCCGCCATCCACTGCGCGTGCGCCTTGGTGACACGGTCGTTGGCGACGCTGTCGAGGTAGATCGACCGGAAGCGCACCCCCCGCGCGAGCGCCCGCTCGTTGAGGGGCCGGCCGGCCTCGATCGACTCCTGGGTCAGCGCGTTGACCGGGTGGAACGCGAGGGACTCGCGCACGCAGGACTCGGCGAGCGCCTCCAGACGGATACGGATGTCGTCGACGTTGTCGAGGTGTTCCGTACCGTCCAGGGTGTTCGACCAGCCGGACGCCGTGTACTCGGCGGCGAGCGCGGCCAGCGCGGCGCGGTTCTGCTCGATGCGCTGCTGGCGCCAGGCCAGTTCGTTCTGCTCCCGCTGGAGGAGGACCTTCAGGCCGAGCGACGGGTTCACCGCCCGCAGCCGGCCGGGTGAGTCCGTCGAAGGTGCGAGGAGGGAGAGTTCGGACAGCCTCTCCAGGGCCGCCTCCACCGCCTCCGGTGTGCAGTCGAGTAAAGCGGCGAGGCGCTTCGGATCGTGTTCCTTGTGGAACAGAATCGCGCGGTAGACGCCGAGCGTCTGCTGATCCAGTGACGAGACTTCGTCCACGTGGTGTTTCCCCCTTGAACCACGGTTGAACGTTTATTCAGCGCCAGGCGAAGGCGCCTGAACTCCACTTCATCAGGGCGCGCCGCATTCCCGGCGACGCGCACGTTTCAAGCTGTCCACAGATTCCGCACGTTACCTGCTCATCGTATTCCGCGAACAGGGAGTCCTCGTGTCCCACGCAGCGTCCTACGCACCCCCGCCGCTCGACGGCTGCGTCGTCCTCGTCGTCGACGCCACCACCGGTACCGGACGGGTCGTCACCGCGCGGCTCTGTGCCGCCGGGGCCGCCGTCGCCGTCGTCGGCGCGGGCCATCGGGGGCGCGGGGACGACGCGGCCACCAACGCCGCCTTCCTGTGCAAGGAGCTGGCCGACATCGGTCTCGTGGCGCTGCCGTACCAGGTGGACGCCGAGGACACCGAGGCGGTTCTCGCGTTGCCGGCGCAGATAGCCGCCGACATCGGTCCGCCCACGGCCGCCGTCGTGATCGTCCCGGCCGAGGACGCTCCGTACGGCCTCGCGGACACGTTCCGCGCGGTGTCGGCCGCCGTCGAGGCGGGCCTGCCCGTCCACGCCGTGCACATCGAGATCGACCAGGAGGCCCGCGCCGAGGAACTGGCCAGGTCGGTGGTCGACCGGCTGCTCGGCACGTCCGGTTCCGGTTCCGATCGCGATTCCGCACCTGAGTCCAGTACATCGATACGGGGGTAGAGAGATGTCCGTACGCGTGGTCGTAGCAGGTGATCACCAGCTGGTCCTCGAAGCGTTCGCCGAGACGCTCAACGGCACCAACGGGCTGGACGTCGTGGGGCTCGCCACGACCTACGAGGCCGTGCTGCCCGCCGTCGAACGGCACCGGCCGACCGTGCTGCTCCTCGGGGAGCCCACCATGGGCGGCAAGGCGCTGCGGGCCGCGACCGATGTGCGCGCCCGGCACCCCAAGTGCGGCGTCGCCCTCATGGTCGGAGCGGCCACCCCCGCGGTGGTCGACCGGGCCGTCGCCGCGGGCGCGCTCGGCATCGTCCCCAAGAACGCGCGCCTGCCGCAGCTGATCACCACCCTCATGGGCGTCGCGGGCGGCTGTCTCACCGTCGACCCGGCGCTGTTGCGGCCGCCCACAGCCGGTGAATCGGCGCTCAGCGTAAGGGAGATGGACGTGCTGCGCCTCACCGCCGGCGGCGCCACGGTGAAGGAGATAGCGGGCGAGCTGTATCTCGCCGCGGGGACCGTACGGAACCTCACCTCGGCGGCCATCAAGAAGCTCGGCGGCCGCAACCGGTTCGACGCGGCGCGCATCGCGAGCGAGCACGGATGGCTGTGAGACCGGGGCGGCCCGGGGCCGGACGCGCGCCGGCCCCGGCACGGGGTGTGCCGGGGCGGGGCGTCCTGGTGCGAGGCGTACGGGCGCTGCTCACGCGCGTACGGGCGCTGCTACTTCTCCAGGCAGAACTCGTTGATCGGGTAGCCGACATGGCGGTCGGCCGTGGGCAGGTGGCCCAGGATCGTGTCGCCTGGCTTGAGTTCGGTGCTGTTGAGGACCGAGGCGCCGGGGCCGAGGACGCGGACGTGCCAGTCGTCCTGGAGGATCAGGTTGACCGTCTGGCCGTTGGGCGCGACCGCGTCGATGGAGATCAGCGGACGCGTCTCGATCTTCACCCGGCCGACGCTGACGGGACGCGTGCGGCCCTTCACGTCGACGGCCAGCACCGAGCTGCCGGCGTGCAGTTCGCTCAGGTAGTGGGTGCGTCCGTGCTGCGCCACGGTGTACGAGTGGAGCGCGCCGGCGTTGACCCGGAAGGGACGCGTCGGCATGTACGGCAGCGGGTGGGTCTCGCTGACGCACAGCACCATGCCCTTGGAGTGCGAGCCGACGAGGATGCCCTCGTCCTTGCGGAAGTGGGTCGTCGTGTCGACGCAGGCACGCTCGCCCATCCCGATGTGCGTGGCACCCGTGACCGTCAGCTCCACCAGCGGGATCTCCCCGCCGCGCGAGGTCGCCGCCGTGCGCAGGGCGGTGGCGTCGCCCACGGTGCGGCCGCGCATCAGGACGCCGTCCGAGCCCAGTTCGAGCACGCCGTAGACGATCTCGGCCTCCTCGTTGTCGGCCGCGGTCGTGACGATGGAGCCCGGGGCGCCGGTGGCCGCCGCGATGACGATCTCCAGCGGGATCTTGGTCGGGTCGCGGAAGTCGAGGACGCTCCACGCCTCCAGACGCGCCGCCAGGCAGGCGTCCTCCAGGGTGTCGGCGTCGACGATCTCGACGTAGCGGCCGAACTCGACGTCGGGGTGCGCCGCGACGAGCGGGGCCCGCTCGTCCTTGCCGCCGGGCACGATCACCAGGTCGGCCTCGCCGAGGTCGGCGGGGACCGAGGCCGCCCCGTCCTCGAACAGGAGGATCTTGCGGATGGTCGGGGGCAGGCCGGTGAAGGCGGCCGGGTCGGCGGCGACGACGCCGTCGATCCGCTGGTGGACGGCCTCTTCGAGGATGGCGGCGGTGGCGGTGCCGGCGTCGCGGATGTCAAGCCAGCACAGTTTTGCGTCCGTCATGATGCGGACCTCCTGTCAGATCGTGGGAGAGCGGGGCGGTGGTCGGTGCGTCGAGGTGGTCCGGGGTGAGCCGGGCGTCGCTGTCCGTGTCGGCGGACGCGGTGAAGGGGCCCGGCCCGAAGTGCTGTTCGGGGAAGTGGTGGACGAGCCGGGCGACCTTGGCGGCGAGCCGTCTGGGGTCGGCGGCCTGGAAGATGTTGCGGCCCATCGCCACGCCGCCCGCGCCGCCGGCCAGGGCGTCGCGCACGTACGCGAGGACGTCCTCCTCCTCGGCGAGGGCGGGGCCGCCCGCGACGAGCACCGGCACCGGGCACGCCGCCGTCAGGTCGAGCATCTCCGCGGTGGAGCCGAGGAAGACGGTCTTGACCAGGTCGGCGCCCAGGTCGGCGGCGATCGTCACGGCGTGCGCGACGAGCTCCGGGTCCCGGGGGTCGGTGATCCGCGGGCCGCGCGGGTACACCATGGCGAGCAGCGGCAGGTTCCAGCGGTCGCAGGCGTCGGCGATCCGGCCGAGGTCGCCGATCTGCTGCCGCTCGTCGTCGGAGCCGAGGTTGACGTGGACGCTGACGGCGTCCGCGCCGAGGCGCAGGGCCTCCTCGACGCCGGCGACGACGTACTTGGCGTTGGGGTCGAGCGCCTGGCTGGTGCTCGCGTTGAGGTGGATGATCAGGGACATCGCGGCGAACCGCTCCGGACTGATGTGCCGCACACTGCCCTTGTGCACGACGACGGCGTCCGAACCGCCGGCCGCGAGGCGGCCCGCGAGATGGTCGAGTGACATGCCCTTGGACACCACGGGACCGTCACTGATCGAATGGTCGAGAGGGGTGATCATCAGGCCGGCCGTGCTGTGGCGGTAGAGCCGCCGCAGCCGCAGCGACCGGGCGAAGTGGCCGTATGCGGTCATGAGACGCCCTTTCTGGTTCGCGGGATGGCGTGATCGGGCGGGGCGCCCGTGCCGCGTACGCGGACGGGGCCGTCCCGCGCGGTGGCTCCGCGCGGGGAGCTGGTGGCGGGCGCCGGCGCCGTCCCTGAGCGCTCGGGTGTGGACGACACCCGGCGCAGATACGCGCGGTCCGGCTTGCCCGACGGGGTCAGCGGCAGCTGCGGCCAGACGGAGATCCTGACCGGGGTGTGCTCCGGAGTCAGCGTCGCGGCCACGTATCCACGCAGGTCGCACGAGGTGCGGGCGGCGCCCGAGTGCAGTTCGACGGCAGCGTGCACCTGCTCCACGTAGTCGTCGTCCCGCACGCCGAAGACCGTGGCCTGACGTACCTGCGGATGCTGGAGGAGCGCGTCCTCGATCGCCGTGGGGTCCAGCTTCAGACCGCCGTGCTTGATCACGTCGCCGACGCGTCCGTCGAGCCGCAGATAGCCGTAGCGGTCCCAGTGCCCGAGGTCACCGGTGCGCAGCCAGCCGTCTCTTAGGGTGGCGCCGGTCAGCTCGTCGTCGTCCAGGTAACCGGCTGTCACCGTCGGGGAGTTGACCCACAGCTCTCCCGTGACGCCCCGCTCGACCTGCGGTCCGCCGCCGGGCGCCCTGATCTCCAGCCGCACCCACGGGAAGGGCCGGCCGACCGAGCCGAGCAGTTCCGGCTCCCGGTGGTCGAGCGGGTTGAGGCTGCTGATGCCGCCGGCCTCCGTGGTGCCGTACACCTGGATGAGGACGTCCCCGAAGAGGCGGACGGCCCGCTCCACGCGGCCCGGGGCCGCAGGTGTGCCGCTGTAGGTGATGCGCCGCAGCGAGGACAGGTCGGTCGTGTCGATGCCCGGATGGTCGAGCAGCCGGTAGAGGTGAGGGACCGCCAAGTACACGTCGGTGACGCGCTGTTGGGCGAAGGCACGTAGTACGTCGTCGGGGTCGAAGCCGTCGTGGAGGACCACCGTTCCGCCGCTGGACAGGACGGCGTCGGCCATCGGCGCCGTCGTGTGGCTGATCGGTGTGACGGACAGGAGCGTCGCGGGTCCCCGGGGATCGAGGCCATGGGCGAGGCGATCGACGAGCTCCTCACGGGTGCCGAACTGCTGGGCGACCATCTTGGGCCGGCCCGTGCTGCCGCTGGTGAAGTCGACGACGGCGAGCGCGTCGGCCCGCGGCGGCGGCAGCCGGCCCGGATCGAGGGCCCGGGCGGGAGCCCCGCGCGGGATCGGCAGCACGGTGAGCCCCGGCAGACGGTGGGACAGCCAGCGCCCCCGCTCGGCACTCTCCTCGTCCACCAGCAGGAGCAACGCGCCCAGATCGCGCAGGAGTCGGGTCTGTGTGCCGAGCGAGAACGTCTCCGTGTCGGTCCTCGGGTTCATCGACCGTACGTAGACGGAGGTGGCCCCCAGGAGATGCACGGCGTACCGGGCGCTGAGCATCAGCGGATGGTTCGGCCCGGTCAGGACGGCCACGGTGTCGCCCCGGCCGACCCCGTGGTCGTACAGCAGGGCCGCGGTGCCGTGGACGGAGTCGCTCAGCTCACCGGCGGTGACGGTGCCGTCCGGCCGGTGCAGGACCGCGCGGGACGGATCCCGTTCGAGCGCGTCGAGAATACGGCGGACGTACGGGCTTGATCGTGCGGTCATGTTCCCCCCTTTCTCCAGCAATTCGATGTGTGGAATGGGCAGTTCAAGAGATCTTCATCTGCGCCATCATTCCCATGGCGCTGTGGTCGATCATGTGGCAGTGGTAGGGATACACGCCCTTGTGCGTGTCGAAGGTGAGCTGGAGTCTGGCCGTCTGCCCCGGAAAGAGCAGCACGGTGTCCTTGAGGCCGGCCTCCGCCGGATAGACCGGCTGCCCGTCGCGTTCGAGAATGCGGAACTGCACGAGATGCGTATGGAAGTTGTGCGGAATCGTGGTGCTGGTGTTCGTGACCGTCCAGACCTCGGTGTCGCCCCATTTGATGTTCGTGTCGATGCGGCCGGCGTCGAAGGTCTTTCCGTTGATGTAGGCCTTGTCGCCGGTGCCGGGCTCGTCCATCCGCAGCTCGAAGCTGCGCTCGACGGTCGGCTTCGGCAGGGCGGGCAGGGTGGTGAGGACGTCGGGCACGCGGCTGGTGTCGGGCGTCTTCTCGCCGACGTCGAACCGCATGATCTGGCCGACCAGTTCGGTCGGCCCCGGGCCCAGCATGTTCTGGAGCGTGAGCTGGGTGCCGGGCGCGTACTTCGAGAAGTCGACGACGAAATCCGCCCGTTCACCGGGGGACAGGACGAGGACCGGGGTGGGGGCGGGTGCCGGGAGCAGGCCGCCGTCCGAACCGACCTGGGTGATCTGGCTGCCGTCGTTCAGGCAGAGGATGAAGATGCGCAGGTTGCATGAATTGAGCATCCGGAAGCGGTACTTGCGCGCCTCGACCTTCATGTACGGCCACGGGGCGCCGTTGACCAGGATCGTCGTCCGGTTCTCCGCGTCGTCCATCGTGTAGACCATCTGGCCCGCCGCGTCGAACTGCGCGTCGCGCAGGATGAGCGGTACCTCGTAGCGGCCGGACGGCAGGCCGAGCGCGTCCTCCGCCTTGTCGCCGAGCAGATAGAGACCGGAAAGGCCCCGGTAGACGTGCTCGGACTCCATGTGGTGGGCGTGGTCGTGGGTCCACAGCGTGGCCCCGACCTGGTCGTTGGCGTAGACGTACGTCCTGGAGCGGCCCGGCGCGATCGTGTCCATCATGCCGCCGTCGTGCTCCACGGGATTGTTGCCGCCGTGCAGGTGGACGGAGGTCGGCATGTCCAGGGCGTTGATCTGCCGGACCACCGCGGTGCGGCCCTTGCGGGCCCGGATGGTGGGGCCGGGGAACGTGCCGTTGTAGGTCAGCACGTCCGTGCGGGTGCCGGGCAGGATCTGGCGGCTGGTGCGGCTCATGGTGACCGCGTAGTAGTCGGCGGTGCTCGTTCTCCGGTACGGGGCGAGGACCTTGGGTATGGGCAGCGGGACCGCGAACGGCGTGACGGCCGGGGCGCCGGCCGCCGTTGCCGCGTTCGCGGATCCGCCCGACGTCAGTGTCTGGAAGAGCCCTCCCGCGGCGCCCACTGCGCCGACGGCACCGGTGGTGAGACCGAGGCGTATTGCATGACGACGTGTAAGCACGGCGGGGATTCCTTAACTGAGGTCGCTCGGCCGACTTGCCCGGCCGGATGGTGAATTCGTCTTCCGAGCATGCGGACAAGGGCGCGGAATTCCGAGCGATCGACCCGTCGCGGTGACGGGTGTCATGGCCGCCGATGGTGTACGTCACCGATTTCACGCGGGACAGGGGGAGGGGTTCCCGTTCGGCGTGAGAGTGATTTCCGGAGTACGCCCTCGCCCGCACGCGGACTGGGCAAGTCGCCTCAAAGGAACCGGAGATCAGCATGCAGACCGAGAAGACGGCGAAATCACCGCCGCGCACCGCGCCCGCGTTCCGCGCCGACGTCCGGGTGCTCTTCGACGGGGAGTCGGCGACCCTCGCGGGCCCCGCCACCTCGCTCACCCTGCGACCGGTGCGCGGCGGCATCCGCACCGCGCTGGGCCGGCTCGCCGAAGGGCCGCGCCCCATGGGCGAGTTGCTGGAAGGGCTGCGGGACGCCGAGGCCGTCCAGGTGGAACGGCTCCTCGACCGCGCGGGCCATCTCGTCGCGCGCAGCGTCCTCACCCGGGGCGGACCCGCCGACCGCAGGGAGCTCCTGCGCGTCGAGCCCACCGCGCGTGACGCCGAGCACCGGATCGCCGTGGTGGCGCCGGGCACGACCCTGCGCCTGTCCCGGTTCGCGTTCTGCCGTACCCGCGAGGGCGTCCTGGTTCTGGAGTCGCCGCTCGTGAAGTTCCGCGCGGTGCTCGTGGACCGCGCGGCCCGAGAACTGGTCGCCGCCCTGGGCGAACCCGTCGCGGCCGGCGTGCTCGGCACCGGCCTGCGCGAGGACGACGCCCTCGACGCGCTCGCCCATCTCGTGGGCGCCGGCTTCGTCGAACCCGCCGACGAGGACGGCACGTTCGCCTCCGACACGGAGCCGACGCTGCGCCAGTGGGACTTCCACGACCTGCTGTTCCACTCCCGCATCCGCTCCGGGCGCTACGACGACGTGTTCGGCGCCGTCTACCCGTACCGCGGGGAGATCGACCCCCAGCCCGCGGTGAAGCCCGCCCCGGACGGACCGGCCGTGGACCTGTACCGGCCCACACGGGAGGAGATCGCCGGGCGCGACCCGTCCCTCACCACCGCCCTGGAGACGCGCCGCTCCATCCGCTCCTACGGAGCAGGGGAGTTGACGGCCGAGCAGCTGGGCGAGTTCCTCTACCGGGTGGCCCGCGTCCGCGCCCACTACACCCCCGAGGACGGCAGCGACCGCGACGAGGTCGTCTCCCGGCCCTATCCCAGCGGCGGCCAGGGCTATGAACTCGAGCTGTACGTGACCGTGCGGCGCTGCGCGGGGCTCGATGCCGGCATCTACTACTACGACCCCGTCGCGCACCGCCTCGTCCTCGTCAACGACGCGGAGACGGACCGTGAGTCCCTCTTCCATGTGGCGTCACGCGCCACCGGGATGGAGACGCGCCCGGACGTGCTCATCACCGTCACGGCGCGCTTCCAGCGCATGGCGTGGAAGTACCGCGCCATCGCCTACGCCACGACGCTGCGGCACACCGGTGTGCTCTACCAGACCATGTACCTGGTGGCGACGGCCCTCGGCCTGGCCCCGTGCGGCCTGGGCAACGGCGACGCCGACATGTCGGCCCGTGTCCTCGGCCTCGACTATCTGAAGGAGTCGTCCGTGGGCGACTTCCTGCTGGGCAGCCGTAGCCCCGACGACTCCGTGGCCGGCGATCCCGAGGCGGGCTGGGCCATGCTCAACAGCCCGGAATGGTCGCTGCCGGTTGATTCCCCCGTGATAAATGTCAGCGAGGGGGCGCAAAGGCTGGCCACCGAATGACCGGCCGAGCATTATTAATTGCGCAGCTACCGGTTGCGGAAAGAAAAAGACCCCCCGGAAATCTCCGGGAAGGTCACGCCGGGAAATTCCCGGGAACTCCTGAAAGGAATTCATCACATGAGCATCAACGACATCAAGAACGGTGACGACGCGGAGAAGGCGTTCGACAGCTTCGACGTCGACGAGCTGGAGACCCTTGAGGTCGCCCAGGGCGTGGCCCTCCCGGAGATGGGTGCCTCCAGCGGTTCGATCGGCACCTCGTCGTCCTCGTCCAGCACCTGCTCCGCCTGCTGACTTCCCCTCACCCACCGCTCATCCACCCCGCGAAGCCACTTCGCGGAACACCGGAAGGAATTCATCACATGAGCATCAACGACATCAAGAACGGTGACGACGCGGAGAAGGCGTTCGACAGCTTCGACGTCGACGAGCTGGAGACCCTTGAGGTCGCCCAGGGCGTGGCCCTCCCGGAGATGGGCGCCTCCAGCGGTTCGATCGGCACCTCGTCGTCCTCGTCCAGCACCTGCTCCGCCTGCTGATCCACCGTTCCAAAGGATGCGCCCATCCAGCCGGGAGCTGGATGGGTACATCCTTTTGTGGGGCCCTTTCGCGGGCCCCTTGTCGGGCCGTCGGCGTCCCTGCGTCAGCCCCGTACGGCGACGTGGAACGACGAGGCCCACAGCACCAGCGCGGCGCCCAGGCCGACCACGACACGCACGGTCTCCATCGTCGTGCCGGTCGCGGCAACCACCAGGCCGGCCACTGCGACCGCGGTCAGGAACACGGCCGTCCACTTGTACTGCCACTGGTCGAAGAGGCGGGCGAGCGGGAAGAAGTGCAGGCCCACGACCAGGCAGATGCCGGGCGGGATCAGCTCCGGGTGGCCGCTCGCGTTCGACGCCGCGATCACCACGAAGATCGCCACCAGCTCGGCCATGTTCACCATGCCGACCCCGCGGTTCCACTTCTCCGGGAGCCGCACCATGCGCGAGGCCGGACCGGCCCCGCCGCGGAAGGCCAGGATGACCGCCACGACGGTCACCGCGGCGGCGAGCACGCCGACCGTCACCGAAACACCCACGGCACTTATGCCGGAGCCGCCCGCAAAAGCCCACACCAGGGCAAAAACCGCGAGGACGATGGCCCCGCGGCGGCGCAGATTCTGCGTGAGTGCGAGGCACTCCGTGTCCGTAGTCATGGCCGGAGGGTACAGCGATCTTGGCGCCTGCCCGGCAGTTTTCGGCCAACCCGTCCGTGACTCGACGGGCACCCGTGTCACGAAAGCGGTGACGTATGTAAGCGGCCGCCCCGCATTCCCTTTCCGGGCGCAAGTCGCCGCCACAGAATTCCAGTCAAAACATTCCGCAAGATCTGTTGAAGATTTCCTGGAAGGTGCGAAAAACATGGGGGTTGAAGCGCCGGAGCGCACTGCCGTGAAGCCGGACTCCGCCGGCCTGACGGGAGTGCGGCTCCACACACGGATGCCGGTGACACCGGCGTGGCTCGCCCGGCACGTCGTGCCGGTCGCCCGCGCCCTGACCGAACGGGGCACTCCCGCCGTCCAGTTGAGGCGCGGCTGGCTGCACGGCCCGCACGTCGACGTCCTCGCCCTCGCGGTGCCGGGCGGCCCCGACTGGACCGAGATCGCGGACCTCCTCGACGCCGGTCCGCTCGACCCGCCGCGCGCCCTGACCGAGGAGGCCTACCTGGAGCAGGCCCGCGAGTTCGGCCGGCTCGAAGCGGTGCAGCCGCCCTACCTCCCGCTGCACGAGCACGGCGCCGTCTCACGGGTGAGCCCCGCCGACACGGCGTCCCGCGAGCCGCGCCTCGACCAGTTCCGCGCCGTCGTGCTCGGCGCTCTCAACAAGCCCCTGCTGCGCATGATCGACGGCATCGCGGCCGAACCCGCCACCGCCACCGTGCGGCTCGCCGAGGCGTTCGCCGCCCTCGTCGACACCCACTTCCTCGGCCCCGCCTACGGGGTGTTCTCGCCCCGCTCCCACGTCGAGGCGTTCCTGGCCTGGGCCGCGCCCACCAAGGACGTCAGGCCCCTCTTCCAGGAACGGCTCGCCAAGGACGCGCCCCGGCTGCGTACCGTCGTCGAACAGCGCCTGTCCGGCGAGGTGTCGGCCGGTGCCGCCGAGTGGCGGACCGCGTTCGCGTACAGCTCCGGCGCCCTGGAGAGCGCCGTCGCCGCCGGGACGCTCACCCTCGACCTGCTCGACTCCGTCACCGACGGCGTGGACCGCAGCGAGATGGGCCCGCCCGGAGCGACCCGCGTCGTCCCGCAGGGCGACCAGCCCGACAGCGACTTCCACCGTGCCGTCGGCGAGTCCGGAGTGGTCGCCGACCCCTCCCGCTGGTTCGCCGCCTTCCGCCTCCTGACGAACCTCTTCTACGAGCAGCTGCCGCTCCTGACCGTCTCGCCGATGCAGCGCTACTACATGTGCTTCGCCATCGCCGAGACCGTCGACGACGTCCTCGGCGTGTCCTGGCAGGACCGCCTCAACGACCGCCGGGACCGCATGGCCGGTGCGGCGGCCGACCCGACGGGAGTCACGCGATGACCGGCTCGACCACACCCGAGTCCCTCTGGTTCCTGCGGGTCAACCCGCTGCGCCGCACCCGCCTCGCTGACCCGGCCCAGCGCCGCACTCTCGCCGAACTCGCCGCCGCGGAGGAGGTGTTGAGGCGCGCCGCCGACGCGTGCTCCGACGAGCTGTACCACCGCATCGGCGCCGCCGCCGACGACGCCGAGCGCCGCGACCTCATCGCGCTGCGCCGCTCCATCCACAACGGCCGCGCACCCAAGAAGCCGCCGGCCCCCACGCCCGCCGTCACCGAGTGGCTGGCCGCGCGGGACGCCAGGGAGCGGCTGCGCGAGGCCGTCGTCGAGGGCTACACCGAGGCCGCCGACCGCGAACGGGCAGGCCTGGCGGCCCTGTTGGGTGACGACGACCTGCTGCGCTCGCTCGCCCTGGTGGCACCCGAGGTCCACCAGGAGGCCGAGCGCTACCGTGCCGCCGTCCTCGGCCCCGGCAAGGTCTCCGCCCGCACCCGCAAGTCCGAGCGCGGCCTCATCCAGTACGTCACCCGGGCCATGGTCCGCACGAGCCCGCTGTCCCGGTTCACCGCCGTCGGCATCGCGGAGCCCGACCCGGCCGGGGTCGACCCCGGCGACGTCCCGTTCGAGGGCGCCACCGCCTTCCCCGGGCTCGACCGCGTCATGCTCGGCTACGTGCTCGGAGGGCTTCCCGCCGCCGACACCGCCGACCTCACCAACCTGTGGGTGGGCATCCCGCCCACCTCGGCGCCCGACCCCGAGTCCGGCAAGCTGTTCTTCCTGCGGCTCACCGACGCGGGGATGCGCCGCCTCGCCGTACCCCTGGACGGGCCCGTCGGTGACCTGCTCGACGCGGTGTCCATGGGGCCGCGCCTCTTCCCCGCCGTCGTCGCCCACGTCGCCGAACGCGCCGGCATCCCGGCCGAGGCCGCCGACAAGCGCGTACGGCAGGCCGTGGGCCAGGGCCTGCTGTGCACCTTCCACGAGGCCGAGGACGGCTCCGCCGACTACGACGACCTCCTCACCCCCGACGACCCGCGCGCCACCACCCTCGCCGCCGGGATCCGCGCCGGACTGCCTCGCCTCGCCGACGCCCCGGCGCCCGAACGGGGCGGTGTGCTGGCCGAGTTGCGCGGCGACCTGGGCAAGCTGAGCCACCTCGCCGGGCGGCCCGCCCAGATCACCGTCGAGGAGGACTACGTCATGCCGCCGCTGAAGGTGGCGACCCGGCAGTGGCACAAGCCGCTCGCCGACCTCGGCCCGGCCGTCGAGCTCCTGTCCGTCTTCGACTGGCTGCACGACGTACGCGTCCTGATGACGGCCGCGTTCGTCGAGCGGTTCGGAGCCGGGGCCAACATCCCGCTCGCCGCGAACGCCGCGTTCGTCGTCGGCGAGGTGTCCCGGCGCGCCGCCGCCATGGACGCCGTGTACGGGCCGCACGGCACCGGCGACCCGTCCGCCCTCGCCGGCATCGGCCCCGCCGACGGCTCCCTCGAGCGCATGTACCTGCTGCGCCGCGAGCTCACCGAGGCCGTCCACGCGCGCCTGTCCAAGACCGTCGACGCCGGCGACGACACCCTCGTCCTCACCCCCGACGACGTGGCGGGCCTGACCGCGTCCCTGCCCGACCGGTTCCGCCAGGACCCCCTCATCTACGGCGTCCTCCTCCAGGAGGGCGACGGCAGGCTCGTCCTCAACGACGGACTGCCGGGCCACGGCATGCTCTACGCCCGCTTCCTCGACGCCGACCGCCGCATGGGAGGCCGCGCCCTGCCCCGCCTCGCCGGACACCTCCAGCGGGAGTACGGCTTCGACGGCGCCCGCGTCACCGAGGACCTCGGCCTGCACCGCCTCAACGTCAACGCCCACGCTCCGATCCTGCCCGGCGGCCTCACCCCCGAGGACTGGTTCACGCTGCGCCTCGCGCACGACCCGGACACCGACACGCTGCGCGTCGAGGACGCCGACGGCGCGCCCCTGCGCGTCCTGCCGCTCGGCACGGGCCACCCCGGCCTGTTCCCGCCGCCCCTGTCCGTCGCCTCGGGCCTCGCCATCAGCGGCCGCCTCTTCAACAGCCTGCCCAACAGCTGGCACGCGGCGACGCCGTGGGACCGCGCCACCACCAGGACCGCGCCCCGCATGGCCGTCGGCGACGTCCTCATCGGGCGCCGCCGCTGGTACGGCGGCGACGAACTCACCACCGCGGTCTCCGCGGGACCCGACGAGCACGACCGGCTCCTCGCGCTCAACGCGTGGCGCGCCCGGCACGGCGTCGCCGAAGAGGTCGTCATCAAGAACGCGCCCGAGGACGAGGGACCCCTCTCGGTGGGCGCCCCCGACGTGCAGTCCAAGCGGCTCCAGCAGAAGCCGCAGTACGTCGACCTGACCAGCGCCCTGAGCGCCCGCGTCCTGCCGCGCATGCTCGACCGGCGCGGCGCCGACGGCTGCTACCTGGAAGAGGCGCTGCCGTCCGTCGTCGACGGCACGCACGCCACCGAGTGGGTCGTCGAGGTCGGCCGCGACGCCGGCGGCCGCTTCACCTACCGAGGGGGACCGGCATGACGAACGCCAAGCTCAAGGCCCGCCCGGACCTGCACTTCGCGCCCGTGCCCGGCGGCGTCTACCTCAGCGGCACGCGCGGCCAGGTCGTCCTGCGCGGCTCCGACGTCCTGCACGCCGTGGCCGAGGGCTGCGTCCCCCTCCTGGAGAACGGCGCGACCGAGGACGAACTCGTCGCCGAACTCGGCACCGAGCGCTCCCGGCCCGCCGTGCGCCACCTCGTCGGCAAGCTGCGCGAGGCGGGGCTCCTGCTCGACCCCGACGCGTTCACCGCCTCCGAGCCGTCCGCCGAGGAGCGCGCGCCGCACGCCGAGTCCGTCGCCCGCCTCGAAGCCCGACTCGACGACCCCTACGCCGCGTTCGCCCGGCTGCGTGCCGCCCGGGTCCTCGTCACGGGCCCGCCCCAGGCGACAGGGCCGGCGGCGCGCGGGCTGCGCCGGGCCGGGGTGGGGGAGGTGACGGTCGTCGAGGCGCCCGGTTCGTCCGGCCACGTGGACGAAGGCGCGGACGCCGTACTGGAGATCCGTACCGCAGCCGAGGGTGCGGGGTACGAACTCCCCTCTGTCGAGCACCACTTGACCGTCCTCCTCGGTGACACGGTTCATGTCGTGGGCCCCGTTCTCGCGGGCGGTCCCGAGGGCGCCGAGACCTTCCGTGAGCGGGTCCTGTCCTGGACGGACGAGGGCGACGGACCCGTGCCGCGCCCGATGGCCGACGCCGTCGCCGGGGCCCTCGCGGGGCAGCTGCTCATCGACACGCTGACCGGGACGGCGGACGCGGGCGAGGCCCACGTCGTGCACGGGGCGGACCTGGTCTCCGACCGGGTGACCGTCGGGGGAGCCCGCATGGCGGCCGCGACCGGCCGGCCGGGCTCCCTCCTCGCCGACGTGCCCTCGACGCCGATGCCCGAACCCGAGGACGCGCGCGAGTCGGCCGTGGCCCTCGCCGGACGCTGGACCGGCCTGTTCGCCTACACCGCCGACGAGGACCTGCCGCAGATGCCGCTCGCCCTGCGCGCCGTGGAGCAGCGCGGGGAGCGCGAGGGCACGGTCGTCGCCTGGGGACCGCACCAGGAGGCCGCGACCGTCGCCGCCGCGCTGCTCGCCCTGCGGGACCGCGTCCCGGGAGCGGCCGCCGGACTGACCGAGGAACACTGGCTGCTCGACGGCACGTTGAGGATGCTGGCCCCACGCGCGGTGGAGTGTGCCGGGGCCGACGCGACGCCCGACGCCGAAGGACGGCGCATCCTGTCCGCCCTCCGGCAGCTCATGGAGGGCGAACCCCTGCTCGCGCTGCGTCACGTCCCCGGCGTCGACTGGCGTCTCGCCGAGGTCACCACGGCGGCCGGTGAACTCCTCGGCGCGGGCTGGGGATCCACTCCGCAGGAGGCGCTGCGCACCGCCCTGTGCGAGGCCGTCGCCCACGCGCAGACGGAACGGCCCGGCCAACTCTCCGCGGACGCACTGCTGTTCGCCGACCCGGCCGCCATCGGCGCCCTGCGCGCCCAGCTCATCGCCCACGCCGACACCCTCGGCATCGCCTTCGTCGGCCACGCCGTCACCGCGGACCCGGTGCTCGGCGAGATCCCCTTCTGGTACGGGCCGGTCGAGGCCGCAGAGCGCACGCGGGAGACCCACGATGCACAGTGACACGGCGGACACCATCACCGCGCGGCGCGCTCCCGACGCGTACGACGACGGGATCTGGCGGGACGTCTGTGCCGGGCTCGACGCCCCGCTCGTCGGGGGCGGCGCGAGCGTCTCCGTCCGGCGCGGCTGGGACCTCGGCTGGGAACGTCAACACCTCGACGCCGCCAGGGAGTCGGGCCGACCGCATCTGTCCGTGCGCGTCCACGGCGACGAGGTCCTGGTCGGACCGCTGTGGGCGCCGGGCACCGATGCCGGGTGCGCGGGCTGCGCCGAGGTGCGCGAGCGCACCGTCGTCGACCACCCCCTGGTCGGCGACCTCACCCACGCCGCCGCCGGCCCCGCACCGTCCGAGGCGCTGCTGCCCGAACTGCTCCGGGCGTCCCTGGAGCATCTGGCGCGGCGGCCCCTCGGCCCCGGCGAGCTCTACGCGGTCTCGGTGCGCGGCCTGCGCCGCCACCGCGTCGCTCGCAGTTTCCACTGCCCGCTGTGCGGCCCTGAGAAGGGTGAACTCGCGGCCGCGGAGCAGCCGTTGCCACTCGCGCTGCGGAATCGGCCGGCCTCACCGGGCGACCCGACGCGATCCGGCGACAGCCGTCTCGTCGAGCGCGGCCTGCTGCGCGAGCGCCTGGTCGACGACCGCTTCGGCCCGGTCCGCGCCATCCTGCGCGAGTCCCGCACCCCGTTCGCGATGAGCATGGCCGTCGTGCCAGACGCGCCGGCGATGGGTCACGGCCGCGCCAGGACGTTCGCCGAGACCGAGCCGGTCGCCGTCCTGGAGGCGTACGAGCGGCTCGGCGGATTCCCGTACGACATCCCGGTCCTCACGGACCGCGCGTACGCGGACGTCGCCGAGCACGCCGTGGACCCGGCGACCCTCGGCCGGTACACGGACGAGCAGCTGGCCCACCCGACGAGCCGGGTGACCCCGCACACGGCCGACACCCCGATGGACTGGGTGTGGGGCCACGACCTCGACGACGGGCGGGCCCTGCTCGTCCCCGCCGACCACGCCTTCTACCAGTACGAGTACGCGTTCCGCAGGGACCGGCGCGCCGCGAGGGCCGTCGGGCCGCACGAGCGCAAGCACTACTTCTACGAGTCGTCCAGCGGCTGCGCCGTCGGAGCGAACCTCGAAGAGGCGGCGCTGCACTCGCTGTTCGAGCTGGCCGAGCGCGACGCGTTCCTGACCTCCTGGTACCGGGCCGCGCCGCTGCCGCACATCCCGGAGAGCTCGATCACCGACCCGACGAGCCGCGCCATGATCGAGCTGATCCAGGCGCGCGGCTTCGACATCCATCTCCTGGTCGCCACCCGGGACATCGCGCTGCCCGTGGTCTGGGTCCTCGCCGTCAACCGGCTCAACCCGTTCCCCGCGACGTTCTCCTCGGCCGGGTCCGGTGCGGACCCGCAGTCCGCGATCCGAGGCGCCCTGCGCGAGGTCGCCCAGCTCGTCACCAACCCGGTCGACTGGACCAGGGAACAGGTCGAGGCCATGGCCGAAGACCCCTGGCTGGTACAGGAGTTGGAGGACCACGTGCGGTTCTCCTCGATCCCCGAGACGCGCGAGCGGGCCACGGCCGCGCTCGGCGGTCCGGGCGTCACCCTGGACGAGGCGTTCCCCGACTGGCCGCGCCGCCTCGCCGACGCGTCGGGCGGTGATGTGCGGGGCGCCCTGGACTTCGTGCGCTCCCTGTTCGCCGACGCGGGCCTCGACCGGATCGTCCTCGTCGACCAGACGAGCCGCGAGCACGCCGACGCGGGCATCCACGTCGCGCGCGCGGTCGTCCCCGGCATCCTGCCGATGTGCTTCGGCCACGCACAGCAGCGCCTGGCGGGCCTGCCCCGGCTGGAGGCGGCCCTCCGCGGCACCGCCCAGGAGCACCGGACGTCCCCCTACGACCCCCACCCGTTCCCGTGACCGCGCCCGCGCCGGCCCGGCGTTCCCCCGTGGAACTGCCGGGCCCCGAAGGCGACAACAGCATCGCGCGCGAACCTCTCTGGTACGCGTACGGCGCCGGCGCCGACCGGCCCGAGCCGCCCCCGTGGACCTGGACGCCCGAACCGCCCCCGGACACACACGTCCCGCCCGAGCCTCCGCGCGCGGGCGCCCCGCGCGAGACCCTCCCGCTCGGCACCGTCGACCTGCTGGAGGCCATGCCCTACCCCGCGCTCCCGCCGCCGCGCGATGTGCCGGACCGCCTGGCCCGCGCGCTGGTCACCGCGTTCGGCCCGCAGCGCCGCGAGCCCGAGAACCCGTACAACGACCACCGCCCCTACGCCTCCCCGCGCTGCCTCTTCCCCGTGCACGCCTTCGTGACCGGGGGCGGTGGCGGGGCGCCCTGGCGTGTCCTCGATCCCGGCCGGCACGCGCTGACCGGTGAGCCGGCCGGGGGCGCGCCGAGCCGGATCGCCCTCACCGGCCGCTACACGTCGATCCCCGCCGCCTACAAGTGGTTCAGGGGCTCGCTGGTCGCACTCGAACTCGGCATGGTGCTGCGGGCGTTGGGCGTGGGCTTCGACCTGTTCGACGTACCCGCGCGGCTTTCGCTGCCCGGGCCCGACGGGCATGAACTCCTCGGGGACCTCGGGCTCGACCCGGCCTGGCAGTGGTCGCTGCCTCTCACCCTCGATGTCGGCGACCCGGCCCCGGTCCTGCCCGTACGGCGTCGGGCCGCCGTCCCTGACCTGCGCGACCCGTCCCTCGCCGACCTCGTGCGCGTCAACCGGCAGCAGACGTACGACAGTTCACCCGTCCCGGTCGGGCGCGCGATCCCGGGGGACCTGCCCCTCTCGCGCACCGTCCCGAACTGGGCGGAGCTTCTGTGGCAGCGGCACTCGGGGCGCATGCCCCGCGCCCTGCACGGCATGAGCGGCCGTCGCGCCCGGCTCCCCGCCGAGGCGTTCGACAGCGCCCTGCGGTGGCTCGCCGTCCCGCCCCCGGGGCCCGACCTCGCGGCGGCCTTCGACGCGGTGAACGTCACCGCCGTCGTCCAGGGCGTCGACGGCCACGAGGACGGGGTCCACCGCGCGGTCCCGGGCGGCGCCCGTCTGCTGCGCGCCGACGCGGAAGCGCCCGCCCGTCTGGAGGAGCACTACGGGTACGGCGTCTCGCCCGTCAACGGCTGCCGCATCCGGCACGCGCCCATGACCGTGTTCTTCTCCGTGCGCCCCCGCGACCTGTTCGCCCGCTCGGGCCCGGCCGGGTGGGGCGCCGCACAGCACGCCGTCGGCTGGGCCGCCCACGGCCTGTGCCTCTCGGCGGCGGCCTCCGGCCTCTTCGCCCGGCCCGTCCGCGCGTTCAAGGAGATCCCGACCCAGCGCGTCCTCGGCCTCGAACCGGACGAGACGATCGTCCTCTCCGTCGTCGTCGGCGCCCCGCAGGACTCGGGCGGCGCCCTCCTGGACCTGCGGCTGTGACCGCCCACGCCCCGACCACTCAGGGAGACCTCATGACATGGAGCTCGTGGCACCTCCACCTCGCCACCACCGCCCGGTCCGCGCACGACCGCGTCCTCACCGACGTGATCGGCCCCACGATCGGCGAACTCGCCCCCGGCACCCCCTGGTTCTTCATCCGCTACTGGCAGGCCGGGCCCCATCTGCGGCTGCGGATCAAGGGCTTGGACACGGCCGCGTACGACCGTGTCGAGGAGGCGCTGCGCGTCCGGCTCGCCGACGCCGGCACGCTCGGGCCCGGCGAGGAGCCGCTCGACCCCGACGCCTACCTCGAAGGCGCGGGAGCGCTCGCCTCCGCGGGCGAGCAGGGCGACGACCGGCACGTACGGGCCATGCTGGCGCCCGGCGTCCACCGCGCCGACTACGACCCCGAGTTCGACCGCTACGGCGGACCCGCCCTGATGCCCGCCACCGAGGACCTGTTCCGCCTCTCCAGCGAGCTCGTCCTGCGCCTCGCGCCGAAGGCTCCTGCGCAGGCACAGCGCTCCCTGCTCGCCCTGCGCGGCACCATGGCCGCCGCCGCGGCCCTCGGAGACACCGCCGAACGCGGCTACTTCTACGCACACGGCCTGGGCGCCTGGCGGGCCTGGGCCGGGGAGGCCGGCTACCCGGACGAGCTCCTCGACTCGCTGACGACGATCACTCGGGACGCCGGGGCCAAGCCCGTGGACCCGCTCGCCCACGGCCCGTTCGCCCACTGGCACGACAGGCTCGCCACCCTCACCGGCGACATCCGGGAGAAGTCCCCGACCCACCCCGGCATGATCCTCTTCTCGCACGCGCACATGCTCCACAACCGCCTGGGCCTCAGCCTCCTGGAGGAGCTGCGCAACTACGCCTGGCTGGCGCATGTCTTCCCGGTCACCGAGGGTGCCCTCGCCTGACCCGGGAGCACGCACGACGAGGCCCGGCCGGTGCATCACCGGCCGGGCCTTCGTGCGGTGCCGCACATGGATCAGGCGCGCACGAACACCGCCGTCACCCGCACCCGCAGCCGGGGACCCACCATCGCCCGCATCGCGCTCACGCCGCACGCGTGCCGGTCGACGGTCGCCGACGCGCGGACGACCGTGCGGGCGCCCTCCGGGACGACCTCGTCGACCGTGAGGACCAGCGGCACCGCGCGGCCCTTGACGGACAGCAGGCCGGAGACGGTCCAGGGCTCGTCCACGGCGAGGGTCTCACCGTCGAAACGCAGGAGCGGGTGGCGCTCCGTGTCGAGGAAGGCGGGGCCACGGACGGCGTCGTCCCGGCGCGGGTTCCCGGTCGTGAAGCCGGCCGCGTCGAGCGCGACGTCGAGGTGGCCGAGCCGGCCGTCCCCGTCGAGTTCCGCGGCGCCGGAGCGCACCGGCATCGACCCGGTCACCGGGAGGAGGAGAAAGTGCCGGCCGGTGAACTCGACGGAACTGGCGGAGGGTTCGAGGGTCCAGGCGCCGGCGAGATCGGCGGGCCCGGGGCGTGTGTGCGGTTCGGTGAGGGACATGCGAGGGGGTTCCCTTCGGGAAGTGGGGGGTGGGGCGGAGTGCCGAGGGGGCCTCCGAGGAGGCCCCCAAGAAGTACGCGGGGTAGGGGCGTGGCCTACTCCGGCCGCGGGTCCCAGCGGAAGCTGCGCACCGCGATCAGGGCGCCGACGACACCCCAGGCCGCGAGGACGGCGAGGTCGCGCCACTGGTAGCCGGAGTTCTGCGCGAAGGGCGCCAGCATCGCGTCGTTGAACGGCTTCACCGGGAGCAGCCCGGCGATGTTGTTGAGGACCTCGGAGTGGATCGGGAAGTAGCTGCCCGAGATGAACACCAGCGGGAACTGGATGAACTGCACCACGGCGGGCGCCGCTTCCGAGTTCTTGATGAGCGAGGCGACACCCACGCCCAGGGCGCAGAAGCTCGCCGCGCCCAGCACGAGGGTGAGCATGATCGCGCCCCAGTGCGTCGGCAACGGCACGTCGTACAGCGAGCCGATCCCGATGACGAGCGCGACGTCGACGACGCTCACGACGATGCAGTGCACGAGCAGGCCCGTGAAGTAGACCCAGGCCGGCAGCGGCGTCGCGTGCAGCCGCTTGAGCACCCCGGTCTGCCGGCGCATCGCGAGGACGATCGCCAACTGCCCGTAACAGGCGCCCAGTACGGACACCGCGGCGATCGTCGGCGTGTAGTACTGCATGCCGGACAGGCCGAAGAAGAACTTGTCGTCGGCGCTGCCGCTGAACACCGCGCCGAAGATCGCGATGATCACGATCGGCAGCACGAACGTGAACACCATCGACTGCGGGTTGCGCCAGAACGACAGCTGCTCGTAACGGATCTGGTGGCCGAGCAGCGCCAGCGGGCTCCGCTCGGTGCGGGCGGTGCGCCCGGCCGCGGCGGCCGTGGTCGGGGTCAGGGTGGTCATGAGCGGCTCCGTCCGGGTCGGCGCCCTCGCCGCGAGGACGGCTCGCGCCCGCGTTCGGAGGACGGTGAGGATGCTTCCTGTTCCGCGTACTTGCTGGTCAGACCCAGATAGATGTCCTCGAGCGTGGGCTGCTCCACGGTCAGGCGCTCCAGCGGGGTGCCGCGCCGCAGCGCCCACTCGGTGAGCCGGTGCAGCGCGGCCGTCGGCTCGTCCGACTCCGCCGTGACCAGGCCCTCCTGCACATCACTCACCTGCAGCGGCACATCGGTGAGGGTCGCGCCGTGCGGCAGCAGGAAGCGGATCCGGGCCAGCGCGCTGTCCCGGCCGCCCAGCGTGTCGGGCGTGCCCGCGGCGACGATCTCGCCGCCCGCGATCACGGCGACCGAGTCGGCGAGCGCCTGCGCCTCGTCCATGTAGTGCGTGGTCAGGACGATGGTGGTGCCCGCGTCCCGCAGGTTCTTGACGACCTCCCAGGCGCCGCGCCGCGCGTTCGGGTCGAAGCCCGTCGTCGGCTCGTCGAGGAAGAGGAGCTGCGGGTTGCCGACGACGCCGAGCGCCAGGTCGAGCCGCCGCTTCTGCCCGCCGGACAGGTCCTTCACCTTCGCGCCGCGCTTCTCGTCGAGCCCGACCAGGTCGATGACCTCGTCGATGCCGCGGGGCGCGGGGTAGTAGCCGGCGTTGCGCGCGATCGTCTCGCGCACCGACAGATACGGCTCGACGGCGATGTCCTGGAGCACGAGCCCGATCTGCCCGCGCAGCCACTTGCCGTCCGCCTTCTTGCCCGGGTCGCGCCCGAGCACCTCGACACTCCCGCCGTCCCGGCCGCGGAAGCCCTCGAGGATCTCCAGTGTGGTGGTCTTGCCCGCGCCGTTCGGTCCGAGCAGGGCGAAGATCTCCCCGTCCGAGACGGTGAAGTCGACGCCGCGTACGGCCTCGTGGTCCCCGTAGCGCTTGCGCAGGCCCTCCACGGCCACCGCGGTCACCGCGGTCCCTCCGCTTCCGTCACTGTGTGCCTCCCGGCGTCGTCAGATCTCGCTGTCACCTGGAAGTTAGGCCCGGCCAGGGGCCCTTGAGCCGCCGTGGCCCGGTTCCGATGACGGACGTCACGCAAGCGGCGACAGTTGTCAGGTCAGGGGGTGACGGCCGTTGCCGCGCGGGCCGGGTGCCGCCGATGCTCTGGGAGCGGCGAAGGGCGGGACCCCGGGCCACCGGGCTCCTCGCACCGCCGCGCACATGGCCGGTAGACAGCGACGCGGAAGGCGGTCCCAGACGTGCGGTTCGGGGAAGTGGGCGAAGGGGAACGGCCGCGGATCACTGTGGTCGGCGCGGGCATCGGAGGCCTGGCACTGGCCGGCGCGCTGGCCGCGCACGACCTGCCGTACGTGGTCTTCGAGCAGACCAGGCGTCTCGCGGAGGTGGGGGCGGGCGTCCAACTCTCGCCGAACGCGATCAGGCCGCTGCTGCGCCTCGGCCTCGGCCCGGCGCTGCGCGAGCACGCCGTGCGCATCGAGGCGATGGAGGTGCGCGGCTGGACCGGCCGCCCCATCGCCCGTACACCGCTCGGCGAGGACTGCGAGCGGATGTTCGGGGCGCCGTACTACGCGATCCACCGCGCCCATCTGCACGAGGTGCTGCTCTCTCTGGTCGACCGGGACAGCCTCCGGCTCGGCCAACGCCTGCGCGATGCCGCAGAGTTGGGCGACGACGGCGCCCGGCTCACCTTCGAGGACGGCACCGTCCGCGACGCGGAGGTCGTCGTCGGCGCCGACGGCATCCACTCGACCGTGCGTGAGACGTTCCTGCGCGACGAGCCGGTCTTCGCGGGGCTCGGCATCTACCGGGGCCTGGTCCCCGTGGACCGGCTCCCCGACGAGGCCCGCGCCGCGCTCGTGCGGCTCTGGCTCGGCCCCGGCGGGCACTTCGTCTGCTATCCGGTCTCCGGCGGCCGCCACCTCAGCTTCGCCGCGACCGTCCCCATGACGGACGCGCCGCCCGAGTCGTGGTCGGCGCCCGGCGACCCGGAGGAACTGCGCCGCGCGTTCGGCTCCTGGACCGGCCTGGTCTCCGACATCGTCGAGGCCGTCGACGTGACCCATCAGTGGGCGCTCCACGACCGGCCGCCGCTGCGGCAGTGGTCGAGCCGCCACATCACGCTTCTCGGCGACGCGGCGCACCCGATGCTGCCGTTCATGGCACAGGGCGCCAATCAGGCCATCGAGGACGCGATGGACCTGGCGGCCTGCCTCGCCGCCCCGACCGACGAGCCCACCGGCACGCGACTCGCCCGCTACGAGTCCCTGCGCATCCCGCGCACGGCCGAGATCCAGCGCGGCTCCCGCGGCAACGCCGGCGTGCTGCACCTGCCCGACGGCCCGGCCCAGCGCCGCCGCGACGCGCAGATGGCGGTGCACGCCGCCCTGCGCGACCGGACGACGCTGTACGCCCATGAGACGGGACGCAGCGTGGTGCCTTCGGGGGTGTGACCTCCGGGGCGTGCCAACGGGGTCGTGACGTCGCGGGGGTGAGTCCGTGGTGTGTCTGCGGGGGGCTTTCGGGAGGGCTTCGTGGTGTGTCTGCGGGGGGCTTTCGGGAGGGCTTCGTGGTGTGTCTGCGGGGGGCTTTCGGGAGGGCTTCGTGGTGCGTCTGCGGGGGGCTTTCGGGAGGGCTTCGTGGTGTGTCTGAGGGGGGCTTCCGGGGGGACTTCGTGGTGCGTCTGCGGGGAGGGCTTCCCAGGTGTCACTTCGCGCTGTGCTCTCGGCGGTGCGACCAGGGATGTGACGGGGCATCGGCCGCCGTCTAGTGTTCCGCGCATGCAGTCCTACACCATCGGTCAGGCGGCGCGTCTGCTCGGCGTCAGCCCCGACACGGCACGTCGCTGGGCCGACGCGGGCCGCGTCGCCACCCACCGCGACGAGGGCGGCCGCCGCCTGATCCGCGGCCAGGACCTGGCCGCCTTCTCCATCGAGGTCGGCCAGTCGGGACCCGACGGAGAAGACGCCTCGTACACCTCCGCGCGCAACGCCTTCCCCGGCATCGTCACCGGCGTGAAGCTCGGCGACGTGGCGGCCCAGGTCGAGATCCAGGCGGGCCCGCACCGGCTCGTCTCGCTCCTGACCCGCGAGGCCGTCGAGGAGCTCGGCCTCGAAGTGGGCATGCAGGCCATCGCCCGCGTGAAGTCGACCAACGTGCACATCGACCTCACCTGACCCGGCCCCCGGGCACCCGCATGCGCGGGGTGTACGTAGCAACACCCGAGGTCCGGGCTGTACGCCCCATGTGCCGGAAAGCCGCCGTCCCTAACGTCGTGGTCATGGCGCAGACAGCGCCGTGACGACGACGGTGGACGGGGAGAGACCATGTTCCGACGTACGGGCCGGGCGGGCGGCAGCGGACCGGCAGGGCACGGCGGCGAGGCCCTGCGCCTCGTCAAGGTCAGCAAGACGTACGGGGCCGGTGAGGGCGCCGACAACGCCGTGACCGCACTCGACGACGTGACCCTGAGTCTGCGGAGCGGGACGTTCACCGCCGTGATGGGGCCCTCCGGCTCCGGCAAGTCCACGCTCCTGCAGTGCGCGGCCGGACTGGACCGGCCCGACAGCGGCATCGTGATGGTCGACGGCGAGGAGATGACGGGCGGCACCGAGGCGGCCCTCACCAGGTTCCGCCGCCGCCGGATCGGCTTCGTCTTCCAGCAGTACAACCTGCTGCCGACGCTGACCGTCGCCCAGAACACCACCCTGCCGCTCCGGCTCGCCGGGCGGCGCGTCAACCGGGCCCGCGCGCAGGAGATCCTCACCCAGGTCGGGCTCGGCGACCGCCTCGGCCATCGCCCCGACCAGCTCTCCGGAGGCCAGCGCCAGCGTGTCGCCATCGCCCGCGCCCTCGTCACCGAACCGAGCGTGATCTTCGCGGACGAACCGACCGGCGCCCTCGACACCCGCAGCGCGCGCGACGTCCTGCGCCTCCTCCAGGAAGCCGTGCGCCTGCACGGCAGGACCGTCGTCATGGTGACGCACGACCCGGTCGCCGCCGCGTACGCGGACTCCGTGCTCTTCCTCGCGGACGGCCGCCTCGCCGGCGAGATGACCGCACCCACCGCCGACGCCGTGGCCGAACGCCTGGCGCACCTCGGCGACACCACGCCGGCGGGGGTGTGAGCCGTGTTCGCACTCGCCCTGCGCTCCGTCCGGCTGCGCCCCGGCCGCCTCCTGGCGACGCTCCTGTCCGCCTTCCTCGGCGCGGCGATCATCATGACGTTCAACTCGCTGCACGACACGGCGGGCGTCCCCGGCGTCGACCACGTCAGCGCGGAGACCCTGACCACCGCGGCGAGTGTCGTCGGCGGCTACGGAACCCTCCTCGTGTTCTTCGCCGTCGCCTCCACCCTGACCGTCAACGTCCGCCAACGCACGGACGAGATCGGCCTTCTGCGCCACACCGGAGCCACCCCCGCCCAGATCAAGCGCCTGATCGTCGGCGAGTCCGTGATCGTCGCCCTCGCCGGCTGGGTGCTCGCCGTCGGGCCCGCGATGCTCGGCGGCCACGCCCTGCTCGACGTGTTCAAGGACAGCGGCCAGGTCGCCGACGGCGTCGACCACGTCTTCGGCCCCGTCGCCCTCATGTCCGGCCTCGCCGTCACCCTGCTCGCCTCGGCGGGCGCCGCCTTCCTCGCGGTGCGCCGCGCCACGAGGGCCGCCGCCGGAGTGCGCCAAGGGCGGGGCAGGGCACGGAGGTTCGCGGCCTGGGGCGCGCTCGCCGTCGGCGCCGCCGGTGTCCTGAGCACCTTCGCGATGAAGGCCACCGACGCGGCCCTCATGGCGGCGCCCGCCTACGGCGCGATCCTGCTCTCCGTAGGCTTCGCGCTCCTGTCCCCGGCCCTGCTGCGCGCACTCGTAGGCCACGCCGAACCCCTGCTCACCGCACTCACCGGCGCGAGCGGACATCTGACGGTACGGAACATGCGACAGCGAGCCGAGCAGCTCTCCGGCGTCCTGATGCCGCTGATCCTCTTCACCGGCATGGCCACGGCCACCCTCTACATGCAGGCCGTCGAGAACGACGCGATCAAGGTGTCCGGTCTCGCCAAGTCCGTCGAGGACAAGAACCTGGAGACCCTCAACTTCGTGGTCGTCGGCATCATCGTCGTCTTCGCCTGCGTGATGCTCGTCAACACCCTGTACGCGGCGACCTCCTACCGGGTCCGCGAGTTCGGGCAGCAGCGTCTGGCCGGGGCCACGCCGGGGCAGGTCCTCGGGACGGTCGCGGTCGAGAGCCTCGTGCTCACGGTGACGGGGGTGTTCTTCGGCACGGTCGCGGGCCTCGCGGGAATCGTGCCCTTCACCGCCGTCCGCAGCGACTCGCTCCTGCCCGGCCAGGGCCTCGGGATCTGGCTCGCGGTCGTGGCGTCGGCGGCCACGGCGACGTTCGTGACCAGTCTGGGCACGGCCCGCAGGACCCTGCGCGTCAGGGCCGTGGACGCCGTCGCGATCGCCTCCTGACCCCGGATCCGCCCGCCCGGCACGGTCCGCGCCCGCCACCACGGCGGATGCGGACCGTGTCGCTGTTGGGCTGAACGGGTGACTTGGCGTAAGAATGGCGGGTGCAGACAAAAGTACGAGCCCGGACGGGGTGGGGGCAGTGAACAGCCACGACGTCACTGACGAACAGTGGGAAGGGCTCGCCCAGGTCGTACCTCTGCGCGGCCGTAACGCATGGCCGTCGGCGGTCGACCACAGGGCCGTTCCCGAAGCGGAGACCGAGGCGCGGCGACGGTTCGTCGTGCTGCGGGTCAACGTGTTCGCGGACGCCCGCGAGGTCGCCGAGACCGTGATGACGGGCATTCCCGTGCTGCTCGACCTGAGCGGCGCCGAGTCCGATGTCGCCAAGCGCGTCCTGGACTTCAGCAGCGGCGTGGTCCTCGGCCTCGGCTGCGGAATGCACCGTGTCGACCGCAATGTCTTCCTCCTCGCCCCTCCCGGCACCGAGGTGCAGGACTTCGTGGCGGGGGCCGTTCCCCGGGTCTAGGGCTTTTCGTTCGGGTCAGGCCGGATCAGGGAGCGGTGCCGGGCCCGGCCGAGCCCGGCATGATCCGGACGAGAGGGCCTGGTCAGCCGGCCCAGGCCCTCCGGTCCCCCGATCGAAGGAAGGTCCGCCCGGAAGAACGGTTCTCCGGGCGGAGTGCCGCCTACCGTCCGGGACATGACCTTGCTCGCGCGGGACGGCGGCGCACCCCCGGCCCCCCAGGACCGGCCGAGCCTCACCGAACTGCGGCTCTCCGCGTTCGCCGCCCACCGAGGCGTCGGCTTCCCGCTCGGCCCGCTGACCCTCTTCGCGGGACCGAGCGGCAGCGGCAAGTCCAGCGCTCTGAAGGCCTACGAGGGCCTGGCCCGGCTCGGCGGCGGCGCGGCCCTCGACGAGGTGTTCCCCGACCCGTCCGCCTATGTCCCCGACCGGGCCCGCCCCGACGCACAGCGACGCCGCGGCTTCCGCATCGGCTGCACCGTCACCGGGCCCGTCGGCCCGGTCCGCCTCGACCTCGCGGTCCAGGCCGAGCCCGAACTGCGCATCGTCGGCGCGCGGTTGACCCGCGACGGACGCACTCTCCTGGAGACCGCCCTGCGCGACCCCGGACGCCGCGTCGTCCAGGCCGCCTGGCACACGGCCGGGGCCACTCCCGTGACCCGCGCCCCCCTGCCGGACGACCTGCTCGGCACGGCGCTCCTGCCGCTGCGTGTCGCGGGCAAGACGGAAGGCCAGCGGCTCGTCATCGCCGCCGCGGAACAGGTCGTGGTCGCCCTGCGCTCCGTCTTCTCCTGCGACCCCCGGCCCGACCGCATGCGCCGCCCCGCCCCGGCCACCGCCGACCGTCTCCTGAGCGGCTGCGACAACCTCGCCGCCGTCCTGTGGCGCACACGCTCCGAGTGCGGCACCCGGCACGCGCTGCTCGTCGCCGCGGCCCGCGCCGGCTGTGCGGGACCCGTCGCCGACGTCCTGTCGGAGGACCTCGGCAACGGCACGGTACGGGCCGTGCTCGACCGCGGCGACGGGCTGCGTACCCCCGTCGACCGGCTCGGGGACGGCGAGTTGAGGTACTTGGCGCTCGCCCTGGTCCTGCTCACCGGCCCCAGGGTGCTCGCGGTCGACCCGGCGGCGGAGGTCCCCGAGGCGTACCAGACGCTCACCGTCCTCGCCGACGGCCTCGACCGCAGCCTCGACCCGCGGCAACTGCGGGAGCTGACGGCGCTCGCGGTGCGGATGTGCGGGCGCGGGCACATCCGGCTCGCGGGGGCGGTCGGCGACGGGACGTGGGCGGCGCGGGAGCACGGCGCCGCAGTGGTAGACCTGGGGCCGTGACAGAACTTGATGTGGCGGGGCTGCAGCGCCGGCTGGCCCGATTCGCGGCGGCCAGGAACTGGGAGCAGTACCACACGCCGAAGAACCTGGTGGCCGCGCTGAGTGTGGAGGCGTCCGAACTGGTCGAGATCTTCCAGTGGTTGACCCCGGAGGAGTCGGCCGGCGTGATGACGGACCCGGACACGGCGCACCGCGTGCGCGACGAGGTCGCGGACGTCCTCGCGTATCTGCTGCAACTGTGCGAGGTGCTGGGGATCGACGCGCTGGCGGCCCTGTCGGCGAAGATCGACCGCAACGAGGACCGTTTTCCGGTTCCTGGGGAGGGCTGAGACCGGCTGGAGGGCCCGCATGACCGGTCTTGTCACTCTATGGAGTCACGGAATTATCAACATTCGATTCCGTGTCCACAGATTTCGGTCGTCCTCTGGCTTTTCGCCATTCGGACCCTCACTCTGGGTAGTGGACAAGGGAGTTCGGGACGGGGGCGGCGCATGGACGCGGTGCGACTCATCAGGGCGAGCCGACGGGCCCTGGCGGAGAGCCAGGACGCGCCGGCCATCACGCGGGAGGCATGGCAGGCCCAGGCCCTCGCACAGGCCATGGGGAACAGACTGGCGAGAGAGGGTCCGCCGGAGCTGAGGGGCGAGGCGCTCGGACTGAGCGAGGCAGGAGGCAGAGGCTGCTCGGGCTCGGCGATCCCGGTCATCGGGTCGGGCGGCATACGGGCGGCTCAGCTCACGGAGCTGGCGGAGGCGCACAAGGCGCTGATCGGTCTGGCCGCGCTGCTCGGAGAAGTGGGGATCGCCCTGGTGGGCATAGCCAGCGAGGCAGAGGAGGAAGGGGCCTACTGGCACTGCATGGACGCCATCGACGCCGCCGACGAATCACGGGACAGGGTCCTCGAGATAATCCGCCGGCTCGGGCTGCGCCGCGACACCATGTCGGAATCCGAGCCGGACTCGGCAGCGTAGGACGCCTGTGGCTGTGGCAGCGGGCTTCGGGGGCGCACCGGCATCGGTGCGACGCGCCCCCGGCGGGGTCAGAGGCGGTGGCCCTCGTCGGCGGACGGGGCGCCGGGTCCGGTGGACTGCTGAAGGTCGGCGTCGAGTTGCGACAGATCCGCGTTGAGCGCGGCCATCAGCTCTTCCATCTGCTGGAGCAGCCCCTTGGGCGCGCCCTTCTGATCCGGCGCGGCCGGTTCGTGCACGACCTGCTCGGACATGGCTTCCTGGGACATGACGGCCTCCTCGGCCCTCGCCCTCCCGCGGGGGAGAGCAGGTGACGCAAGCGTCGCCCGGCAGCGGCAGCAGCCACCGGTGCGGGTGCCGGGCGGTCCGGCTCCGCCCGAGCCAACGATCACTCGCCGGACGGGTCACTGGCGCGCGCCCCGGCCACGTGCCCGGTTGACGGATGTTCACCCGACGGGGGCGGGGCCGGAGCGGCGTGACCAGCGGAGTTGACGCTCAGCCGTCAGCCGTCAGCCGTCAGCCGTCAGCCGTCAGCCGGCAGCGGTGAGCCGTCAGCGGTGAGCCGTGAAGCGGCCCAGGGAGCCAGGAGGTCCGTGGTCTAGGAGAGCTGGGGCATCACCTCGGTGGCGATCAGCTCCAAGTGGTCCAGGTCGTCCAGGTCGAGCATCTGGAGATACATCCGCTGCGAGCCGACGGACTGGTACGCGGCGATGCGCTCCACGACCTCGGCCGGCGAACCGGCGAGCCCGTTCGCCTTCAGCTCGTCCACATCACGGCCGATCGTGGCGGCGCGGCGCCTGACGTCGGCGTCGGTCTTGCCCACGCACGCCACCAGGGCGTTGGAGTAGACGAGGCTGTCGGCGCTGCGGCCGCGCTGCTCCGCCGCCGCACGGACCCGCTTGAACTGCTGCTCCGTGTCGGCGAGCGACGCGAACGGGATGTTGAACTCGTCGGCGTACTGCGCGGCGAGCGCCGGGGTCCGCTTGGCGCCGTGCCCGCCGATCAGGACCGGCACCTTGTTCTGTGCCGGCTTGGGAAGCGCGGGGGAGTCCTTCAGCTGGTAGTACGTGCCGTTGAAGTCGAAGCGCTCGCCGACGAGCGTGCTCCACAGGCCCGTGACGATGGCGAGTTGCTCCTCAAGACGGCCGAACTTCTCCTTCGGGAAGGGAATGCCGTAAGCCTCGTGCTCGGCTCCGTACCAGCCGGAGCCGAGACCCAACTCCACACGTCCGCCCGACATCTGGTCGACCTGCGCCACCTGGATCGCGAGGACGCCCGGGAGGCGGAAGGTGCCGGCGGTCATCAGTGTGCCCAGGCGGATCCGCCTGGTCTCGCGGGCGAGGCCGGCCAGCGTGATCCAGGCATCGGTGGGGCCGGGGAGCCCGTCGGTGGAGCCCATGTGCAAGTAGTGGTCGGACCGGAAAAACGCTCCGTAATCGAGGTCTTCGGCGGCCTTCGCCACGCGGAGAAGCGTCTCGTAGGTCGCGCCTTGCTGCGGTTCTGTGAATACTCGAAGATCCATTCAGCCATCATGCACCGGTCACTTCTGGTGACCTCTTAGAACCGCAGCGTCCCCGGGAGAAATGCGTGGTCGGGGGCGCTACCGGCGGACCATACTCGGACACGTGTTCCTGACGATCAGCACGACCGGCACCCCTGAACGCCCCGCGACCGACCTCGGGTTTCTGCTGCACAAGCATCCCGGCAATGCGCAGGCGTTCTCCACCTCGCACGGAACCGCGCACGTCCTCTACCCGGAGGCGTCCGCGGAGCGCTGCACCGCGGCGCTGCTCCTGGAGGTGGATCCGGTCGCGCTCGTGCGCCGCGGCAAGGGCAAAGGCCGCGGAGGCGCCCCCGACGCGGCGCTCGCGCAGTATGTGAACGACCGGCCGTACGCCGCGTCGTCCCTGCTCGCCGTGGCGATCGGCGCGGTGTTCTCCAGCGCCCTGCGCGGACAGTGCAAGGCCATGCCCGAGCGGGCCGAGCAGCCGATGCCGCTGCGTATCGAGGTGCCGGCGGTGCCCGCGCGCGGCGGGGCGGCGCTGGTGCGCCGGCTCTTCGAGCCGCTCGGCTGGGCCACGGTGACGGCCGACCCGGTCGCGCTCGACGAGCAGTTCCCCGAGTGGGGCGACTCGCGTTATGTGCGTCTCGTCCTGGAGGGCGAGCTGCGGCTCGCCGAGGCGCTGCGGCATCTGTATGTGCTGCTGCCCGTGCTCGACGACGCCAAGCACTACTGGGTCTCGGCCGACGAGGTCGACAAGCTGCTCCGGGCGGGTGAGGGCTGGCTGCCCACGCACCCCGAGCAGAAGCTGATCACCAGCCGCTACCTCTCGCGGCGCTGGGCGCTCACCCGCAGCGCCATGGAGCGCCTGGAGCTGGTGCGGCTCGCCGACGCGGACGACACCGACGTGGAGGACATCGACAACGCGGTCGACGAGGCGACGGACACCGAGGAGCAGCCCGTACCGCTGGCCGTTCAGCGGCGCGAAGCCATCGCCGCCGCGCTCAGGGCCGCCGGGGCCGGGCGCGTGCTCGACCTGGGCTGCGGACAGGGCCAGTTGGTGCACGAGCTGCTCAAGGACGCCCGGTTCACCGAGGTCGTGGGTGTCGACGTGTCGATGCGGGCCCTGACGATCGCCGCCCGGCGCCTCAGGATCGACCGGATGGGAGAGCGCCAGGCCTCCCGCGTCACGCTCCTCCAGGGCTCGCTCGCGTACACCGACAAGCGGCTCAAGGGATACGACGCGGCGGTACTCAGTGAGGTCATCGAGCATCTCGACCTGCCGCGGCTGCCCGCGCTGGAGTACGCGGTGTTCGGTTCCGCGCGGCCGAGGACGGTCCTCGTGACGACACCGAACGCCGAGTACAACGTCCGCTGGGAGACCCTGCCCGCCGGACACGTCCGGCACGGCGACCACCGCTTCGAGTGGACCCGCGAGGAGTTCCGTACCTGGGCGGGCGCGGTGGCCGAACGGCACGGCTACGGCGTGGAGTTCGAGCCCGTCGGACCCGACGACCCGGAGGTCGGCCCGCCCACGCAGATGGCCGTCTTCACCCTCACCGACCAGACCCTGACCGACCCGGGCCCGAAGGAGGCGAAGGCCGCATGACCACCACCGGTTCCCACGCTCGTACGCTCCCCGTCACCGACCTGTCCCTCGTCGTCCTTGTCGGCGCCTCGGGGTCCGGCAAGTCGACCTTCGCGCGGCGGCACTTCAAGCCCACCGAGATCATCTCCAGCGACTTCTGCCGAGGGCTCGTCGCCGACGACGAGAACGACCAGAGCGCCAGCCGCGACGCCTTCGACGTGCTCCACTACATCGCGGGCAAGCGCCTCGCGGCCGGACGGCTCACCGTCGTCGACGCGACCAACGTCCAGCAGGAGAGCCGCAAGCAGCTGGTCGACCTGGCGCGGCAGTACGACGTGCTGCCCATCGCCATCGTCCTCGACATCCCCGAGGAGGTCTGCGCCGCGCGCAACGCGGAGCGCGCCGACCGGGCCGGCATGGCGCGCCGCGTCATCACCCGGCACACCCGCGAACTGCGGCGCTCCCTGCGTCACTTGGAGCGCGAGGGCTTCCGCAAGGTGCACATCCTGCGCGGCGTCGAGGAGGCCGACAGCGCCGAGGTCGTACGCGAGAAGCGCTACAACGACCTCACGCACCTCACGGGTCCCTTCGACATCATCGGCGACATCCACGGCTGCGCCTCCGAGCTGGAGACGCTGCTCACCCGGCTCGGCTACGTGGACGGTGTGCACCCCGAGGGCCGTACGGCGGTGTTCGTCGGTGACCTCGTCGACCGGGGGCCCGACTCCCCGGGCGTCCTGCGCCGCGTCATGGCGATGGTCAAGTCGGGCCACGCGCTGTGCGTGCCCGGGAACCATGAGAACAAGTTCGGCCGTTACCTCAAGGGCAGAAAGGTCCAGCACACGCACGGCCTCGCCGAGACCGTCGAGCAGTTCGCGGGCGAGAGCGAGGAGTTCACGCAGGAGGTCGCCGAGTTCGTCGACGGCCTCGTCAGCCACTACGTCCTCGACGGGGGCAAGCTCGTCGTGTGCCACGCGGGCCTGCCCGAGAAGTACCACGGGCGCACGTCCGGGCGGGTGCGCTCGCACGCGCTGTACGGGGACACGACCGGCGAGACCGACGAGTTCGGCCTGCCGGTGCGCTACCCGTGGGCCGAGGAGTACCGCGGCAGCGCGGCCGTCGTCTACGGCCACACGCCGGTCCCGCAGGCCACCTGGCTCAACAACACCGTCTGCCTCGACACCGGCGCCGTGTTCGGCGGCAAGCTGACCGCGCTGCGCTGGCCGGAGCGCGAACTGGTCGACGTACCCGCCGAGAAGGTCTGGTACGAGCCGTCGAGGCCGCTGCGGACCGAGGCGCCCGGCGGGCAGGACGGGCGGCCGCTCGACCTCGCCGACGTGCACGGGCGGCGGTCCGTCGAGACGCGCCACGCCGGACGCGTCGCCGTGCGCGAGGAGAACGCGGCGGCGGCCCTGGAGGTCATGAGCCGCTTCGCCGTCGACCCGCGCCTGGTCCCGTACCTGCCGCCGACCATGGCGCCCACGGCGAGCGCCGGCGCGGGAGCCCGCGGCGGAGCCGCTGATGAACACTTCCTGGAGCACCCCGCCGAGGCCTTCGCCCAGTACGCCGCCGACGGAGTCGGGCGCGTCGTGTGCGAGGAGAAGCACATGGGCTCGCGGGCCGTGGCCCTGGTGTGCCGGGACGCGCAGGTGGCGCGTGAGCGCTTCGGCGTCCCGGAAGGTCCCACCGGCGCGCTCTACACCCGTACGGGACGGTCCTTCTTCGCCGACGAGCAGGTCACCGAGGAGATCCTCGGCCGGGTGCGCGCCGCCGCCACCGACGCGGGCCTGTGGGACGAGCTCGACACGGACTGGCTGCTGCTCGACACCGAGCTGATGCCCTGGTCGCTCAAGGCGTCGGGCCTGCTGCGCTCGCAGTACGCCGCCGTGGGCGCCGCGTCGGGTGCCGTGTTCCCGGACGTCATCGCCGGTCTGGAAGCGGCGGCGGCACGCGGCGTCGACGTGGGCGAACTGCTCGGCAGACAGCGTGAACGGGCCGCCGACGCGGCCGCGTTCACGGACGCCTACCGGCGCTACTGCTGGACGACGGACGGGCTCGACGGGGTGCGGCTCGCGCCGTTCCAGATCCTGGCCGTGCAGGGCAGGTCGCTGGCCGCGCTGCCGCACGACGAGCAGCTCGCCCTCATCGACCGCATGGTCGAGCACGACGGGTCCGGCCTCCTGCAGACCACCCGGCGGCTCTTCGTGGACACCGGTGACGAGGCGTCCGTGAGCGCCGGTGTCGACTGGTGGCTGGAGATGACCGGGCGCGGCGGCGAGGGCATGGTCGTCAAGCCGGTCGAGGCGCTCACGCGCGACGGCAAGGGCCGGCTCGTACAGCCCGGCATCAAGTGCCGTGGCCGCGAGTACCTGCGGATCATCTACGGTCCCGAGTACACCCGCCCCGACCACCTGGAGCGCCTGCGCGGCCGCTTCCTCGGGCACAAGCGCTCGCTCGCGATCCGCGAGTACGCGCTCGGTCTCGAGGCGCTGGACCGGCTGGCGGCCGGGGAGCCGCTGTGGCGGGTCCACGAGGCGGTGTTCGCGGTCCTCGCGCTCGAGTCGGAGCCGGTCGACCCGAGGCTGTGAGGGTGCTGATGTGAGCCGCCACCCAGCTCCTTGATTGCACGGGCACGGGCTGTCCGGCCGGGGAAAGATGGATCCATGGGATTCCACGTCGACTCCGAGGCCGGGCGCCTGCGCCGCGTCATCCTGCACCGCCCCGATCTGGAGCTCAAGCGGCTCACGCCGAGCAACAAGGACGCGTTGCTCTTCGACGACGTGCTGTGGGTGCGCCGCGCGCGGCAGGAGCACGACGGGTTCGCCGACGTGCTGCGCGACCGCGGCGTGACCGTGCACCTCTTCGGCGACCTGCTCACCGAGGCGCTCGCCATCGGGGACGCCAGATCCCTCGTCCTCGACCGGGTCTTCGACGAGAAGGAGTACGGTCCGCTCGCCACCGACCACCTCAGGGCCGCCTTCGAGACGATGCCGGCCACGGACCTGGCCGAGGCGCTGGTCGGCGGCATGACCAAGCGGGAGTTCCTCGACCGGCACCCCGAGCCGACGTCGGTCCGCTTCCACGCGATGGACCTCGACGACTTCCTGCTCGGCCCGCTGCCCAACCACCTGTTCACCCGCGACACCTCGGCCTGGATCTACGACGGCGTCTCCATCAACGCGATGCGCTGGCCCGCCCGGCAGCGCGAGACCGTCCACTTCGAGGCGATCTACCGGCACCATCCGCTGTTCCGCGACGCGGGCTTCCACCTGTGGTCGGAGGGGCAGGCCGACTACCCGTCCACGATCGAGGGCGGCGACGTCCTGGTGATCGGGCAGGGCGCCGTACTCATCGGCATGAGCGAGCGCACCACCCCGCAGGCCGTCGAGATGCTGGCGCACAAGCTGTTCGCGGAGGGCTCCGCGCAGACGATCGTGGCCCTCGACATGCCGAAGCGGCGGGCGTTCATGCACCTCGACACCGTGATGACGATGGTCGACGGCGACACGTTCACGCAGTACGCGGGGCTCGGCATGCTGCGCTCGTACACCATCGAACCGGGCGTGGGCGAGCGGGACTTGAAGGTCACCGACCATCCGCCGGAGCACATGCACCGGGCCATCGCGGCCGCGCTCGGCCTCAGCGAGATCCGGGTCCTGACCGCCACGCAGGACGTGCACGCGGCCGAGCGGGAGCAGTGGGACGACGGGTGCAACGTGCTGGCGGTGGAGCCGGGCGTCGTCGTCGCCTACGAGCGCAACGCGACGACGAACACCTATCTGCGCAAGCAGGGCATCGAGGTCATAGAGATCCTGGGCAGTGAGCTGGGGCGGGGGAGGGGCGGCCCGCGCTGCATGAGCTGCCCGGTCGAGAGGGACCCTGTGTAGAGCGGTGATCCCCGGAACATGTGGTACCCGGAACATCTGGAGCGGTGGTCTCCGGAACCTGGCACTGTATAGAAATGTGGAGCATCGTATAGACTTCCAGCATCTCTGATGCCCTAGCCCTTTACGCGTACCCCAGGAGCGCCCCATGGCGACAGTCCGTCCCGACCTCACCGGCCGCCACTTCCTCAAGGAGGTGGACTTCACCGCCGAGGAGTTCCGCGGCCTGATCGACCTCGCCGCCGAGCTGAAGGCGGCCAAGAAGGCCGGGACGGAGACGCGCCATCTCGCGGGCCGGAACATCGCGCTGATCTTCGAGAAGACCTCCACCCGTACGCGCTGCGCCTTCGAGGTCGCCGCGGCCGACCAGGGTGCTTCCACGACCTACCTGGACCCGTCCGGCTCGCAGATCGGCCACAAGGAGTCCGTACGGGACACCGCCCGCGTCCTCGGTCGGATGTTCGACGCCATCGAGTACCGCGGGGACAGCCAGTCCGGCGTCGAGGAGCTCGCCGCGTACGCGGGCGTGCCGGTCTACAACGGCCTGACCGACGACTGGCACCCCACGCAGATGCTCGCCGACGTGCTCACGATGGTCGAGCACTGCGACAGGCCGCTGGAGCGGATCGCCTTCTCCTACCTCGGTGACGCCCGCTTCAACATGGGCAACTCGTACCTGGTGACCGGCGCGCTGCTCGGCATGGACGTCCGCATCGTGGCGCCGCGTGAGTACTGGCCGGCCGACGAGATCGTGGTGCAGGCCCGCAAGCTCGCCGAGACGAGCGGCGCCCGGATCACGCTCACCGAGGACATCCCCGAGGGCGTCGCGGGTGCCGACTTCGTGGTCACCGACGTCTGGGTCTCCATGGGGGAGCCCAAGGAGGTGTGGGCCGAGCGCATAGCCGCTCTGGCGCCGTACGCCGTGACCATGGACGTCCTGCGCGCCACGGGGAACGCGGACGTCAAGTTCCTGCACTGCCTGCCGGCCTTCCACGACCTGGGCACCAAGGTCGGGCGCGAGATCCACGAGGCGTACGGCCTGGACTCCCTGGAGGTCACGGACGAGGTCTTCGAGTCGGCGCACTCGGTCGTCTTTGACGAGGCCGAGAACCGGCTGCACACCATCAAGGCGATCATGGTCGCCACGCTGGCCTGACCCCCGCCCCGGCAGGGGAGGCGCGTCCTACTCCGGGCTTCTCCGCTGCGCCGGCACCGCGGGAAGGGTGAACCAGACCGCCTTGCCGGACGCGGTGGGGCGATGTCCGCAGGACGAGCTCAGGGTGCGGATGAGCAGCAGCCCGCGCCCGTGCTCCTGCCACGGGTCCGGCTCCTCGGCCGGACCCGGGAGGGTCAGATCGCCGGGCGGCGCCGGGTCGCCGTCGTGCACCTCGACCTGACAGCCCGACGCCAGCAGCTCCACCACCAGCTCGATGGGGCCGGCTCCCGCCGTGTGCTCGACGGCGTTCGCCACCAGCTCGGCCGTGAGCAGCTCCGCCGTGTCGCTGTCGGCGACGGGCGACTCGATCTCCGCCAGGGCCGTGCGCACCAGGGCGCGCGCGACCGGCACCGCGGCGGCGGTGTGCGGCAGCGCGATACGCCAGGAGGTGGGGGCGGGCGGTGTGGTCACGGTGGGTCCGTTCAGGGTGCAGGTGTCCTGACAGCGGGTGACAGGGGCTGACAGCGGGGGAGCTGTCCTGCTTTCAACCATACGAATGGTAAGGCGTCGCTGGACAGAGCCGCCCGACGCTCTTTCCGCGGGACGTTCGTCACTTGTCTCATAGGCGCTCCCTACCCGGGCTGAACGCCTGTCACCAGGATTGCGTATCGCGTACTCGTGACGGAAGTCACGAAGCGGTGATAACTTCAGGGAGCGACGTGCCTGACGCAGGTGCGCCGAACCGTCCGCCGCCCCCGCCCGAGGAGGCCGCACCGCCATGAGTCCCTTCACCGGCTCCGCGCCCCGCACCGACGACTGGCGGCATCTGAGGTACGCCGTCGACGACGGGGTCGCGACCGTCACCCTGGCCCGCCCCGACAAGCTCAACGCGCTCACCTTCGGCGCCTACGCCGACCTGCGCGACCTGCTCGCCGAGCTGTCCCGCGAGCGCTCCGTACGCGCCCTTGTGCTGGCCGGCGAGGGCCGCGGATTCTGCTCCGGCGGTGACGTGGACGAGATCATCGGCGCCACCCTCGCCATGGACACCGCCCAGCTCCTCGACTTCAACCGGATGACCGGCCAGGTCGTACGGGCCGTGCGCGAGTGCCCCTTCCCGGTGATCGCCGCCGTGCACGGGGTCGCCGCGGGCGCGGGCGCCGTCCTCGCACTCGCCGCCGACTTCCGCGTCGCCGACCCGAGCGCCCGCTTCGCGTTCCTGTTCACCCGCGTCGGCCTGTCCGGCGGCGACATGGGCGCCGCGTATCTGCTGCCCCGCGTCGTCGGCCTCGGCCACGCGACACGCCTGCTCATGCTGGGCGATCCGGTGCGCGCCCCCGAGGCCGAGCGCATCGGCCTGATCAGCGAGCTGACCGACGAGGGCCAGGTCGACGAGGCCGCGCAGACCCTGGCCCGCCGCCTCGCCGAGGGGCCCGCCCTCGCGTACGCCCAGACCAAGGCCCTGCTCACCGCCGAACTCGACATGCCGCTGGCCGCCGCCGTGGAAATGGACGCCGCGACCCAGGCCCTCCTCATGAACGGCGAGGACTACGCCGAGTTCCACGCGGCCTTCACGGAGAAGCGCGCGCCCAAGTGGCAGGGGCGGTGACCATGGAACCCCTGCGAGTGGCGGTCATCGGCGGCGGACCCGGCGGCCTGTACGCCGCCGCCCTCCTCAAGCGGCTCGACCCGCGCCGCGACATCACGCTCTGGGAGCGCAACGCCCCCGACGACACCTTCGGCTTCGGCGTCGTCCTCTCCGACGAGACGCTCGGCGGCATCGAGCACGCCGACCCCGTCGTCCACGCCGCGCTCCAGGCGGAGTTCGTGCGCTGGGACGACATCGACGTCGTGCACCGCGGCACCCGCCACACCTCGGGCGGCCACGGCTTCGCCGCGCTCGGCCGCCGCAGGCTCCTCGAAATCCTCCACGAGCGCTGCCGGCAGCTCGGCGTGAACCTCCGCTTCCGTTCGGAGGCGCCATCGGCGGCGGACCTCACCCGCGACCACGACCTGGTCGTCGCCGCCGACGGAGTGCACAGCGCGACCCGCGAGGCTCACGCCGACGCGTTCCGGCCGCGCGTCGAGCAGCACCGCTGCCGCTACATCTGGCTCGCCGCCGACTTCGCCTTCGACGCGTTCCGCTTCGAGACCGCCGAGACCGAGCACGGCGTCATGCAGCTGCACGGATACCCGTACGCCCGCCCGTCTCCCGACCACCACCCCTCGACGGGACCCTCCGGGCCGCACCTGCCCGTCGGCGCCAGCACCGTCATCGTCGAGATGCGCGAGGAGGTGTGGCGGGCGGCCGGATTCGACGAGCTCGACGTGGGCGAGTCCGTCGAAAGGTGCGCCAAGATCTTCGCCGACGCCCTGGGCGGCCGTGGTCTCAGGTCGAACAACTCCGCCTGGACCGCCTTCCGCACGGTCGTGAACGAGAAGTGGTCGCACGGGAACGTCGTCCTCGTCGGCGACAGCGCGCACACCGCACACTTCTCCATCGGCTCCGGCACCAAGCTCGCCGTCGAGGACGCCCTCGCGCTCGCCGCCTGCCTCCAGGAACAGCCCACCACGGCCGAGGCGCTCGCGGCGTACGAGGCGGAGCGGCGGCCCGTCGTCGCCTCCACCCAGCGCGCGGCCCGCGCCAGCCTGGAGTGGTTCGAGAACCTCGGCCTCTATCTCGACCAGCCGGCACACCAGTTCGCGTTCAACCTTCTCACCCGCAGCCGCCGCGTCACGCACGACAACCTGCGCCTGCGTGACCCGCACTTCACCGAGGCCGTCGAACGCGACTTCGGCTGCCCGCCCGGCACACCCCCCATGTTCACGCCGCTGCGCCTGCGCGATCTGACCCTGCGCAACCGCGTCGTCGTCTCACCCATGGACATGTACTCGGCCCAGTCCGGCGTCCCCGGCGACTTCCACCTCGTCCACCTCGGCGCGCGGGCCCTCGGCGGCGCCGGACTCGTCATGACGGAGATGGTGTGCGTCAGCCCCGAGGGCCGCATCACCCCGGGCTGCACCGGTCTCTACACGCCTGAGCAGGCCGCGGCCTGGCGCCGCATCACCGAGTTCGCGCACACCCAGGCCCCCGGCACGGCGGTCGGCGTCCAGCTCGGGCACTCCGGACGCAAGGGCTCCACGAAGCTGATGTGGGAAGGCATCGACGACCCGCTCCCGGAGGGGAACTGGCCGCTGGTCGCCGCTTCCCCGCTCCCGTACAAGCCGGGCAGTCAGACTCCGCACGAGCTGACGACCGGCGAACTCGCCGATGTCCGAGAGCAGTTCACGTCCGCCGCCCTGCGCGCCGCCGACGCCGGCTTCGACCTCCTCGAACTGCACTGCGCCCACGGCTATCTGCTGTCCGGCTTCCTCTCGCCGCTGAGCAATCACCGGACGGACGCGTACGGCGGCTCGCTCCCGAACCGGCTGCGCTTCCCCCTCGAAGTCTTCGACGCCGTACGCGACGTGTGGCCCGGCGACCGCCCCATGACCGTCCGGATCTCCGCCACCGACTGGGCGGACGGCGGCACGGACGCGCACGACGCCGTGGAGATCGCCCGCGCGTTCGCCGCGCACGGCGCCGACGCGATCGACGTGTCGACCGGACAGGTCGTCGCCGACGAGAAACCCGCGTACGGACGCTCCTACCAAGTGCCGTTCGCGGACCGGATCCGCAACGAGACCGGCATCCCGGTGATCTCGGTCGGCGCGATCTCCTCGTGGGACGACGTCAACTCGCTGATCCTGGCCGGGCGCACCGACCTGTGCGCCCTGGCCCGCCCCCACCTCTACGACCCGCACTGGACCCTGCACGCGGCGGCCGAACAGGGCTACGCGGGTCCCGGTGTCGCCTGGCCGAAGCCGTACGAGGCGGGCAGCCGGCCGCCCCAGACCGGGCGGCTCGACGCTCCCAAGCCCCGCCTCACGCTGGGTGGTTGAGGGTGGTGAACGCCGCCCCCGCGTCCCGCAGTCGCTCGTGCAGCGCCCGGAACACGCTCGCCGACCGCGTGCCCGGCCACCGTGCCGGCAGCAGTCCGGCGGGCAGCCCCGGGTCCGCGTAGGGCAGATGCCGCCAGGAGTCGAGGGCGAGGAGGTAGTCCCGGTACGCCTCCTCCGGCGCGGCGTCGCCGGGGGAGCGGGCCTGCCAGGCGGCGAGCACCGGCGCGTGCTCGTCGAGGAACGCCTCGTGCAGCGCGGCGAGACGGTCCAGGTCCCACCAGCGCGCCACCGCGTCGGCCGTTGCCGCGTACCCCAGGTGCTCGCCGCGGAACAGATCGACGTACGGGGAGAGCCCGAGGCGTTCCAGGGTGTGCCGGGTCTCCTCGTGCAGGCCCGCCGGGGCGATCCACACGCCGGGCGCCGCCGAGCCGAAGCCGAGCCCGGCCAGCCGTGAGCGCAGGACGTGCCGCTTGGCTCGCTCGGCCTCCGGCACGGAGAACACCGCGAGCACCCAGCCGTCCGTCTCGCCGGCCGGTGCCCCGTAGATGCGCCGGTCGCCGTCGTCCAGGAGCTGGCGCGCGGCCGGCGACAGCGCGTACCCGGCGGCGCCCGACCCCGTGCGCTCCGGCAGGAGCAGCCCGCGCCGCTTGAGGCGGGACACACAGGACCGCACGGCGGGCGCGTCGACGCCGACCGTGCCGAGGAGACGGATCAGCTCGGCGACGGGCACGGGGCCGGGAAAGCCGCGCCCGTAGGCGCCGTAGAGGGTGACGATCAGGGACCGGGGAGTGTGCAGCTCGGACACGTGGTCACTCTAGATCGCCGGCGGAGCGCAGCCGGAACCGCTGGAGCTTCCCGGTCGCCGTGCGGGGCAGGGCGTCCAGGAAAACGATCTCGCGCGGGCACTTGTACGGCACCAGCTCGGCCTTCACGAACGCCCGCAGCGCGTCCGGGTCCCGGCGGGCGCCCTCGCGCAGTACGACGTAGGCGACCGCTATCTGCCCGCGCTCGTCGTCGGGGCGGCCCACCACCGCGGTCTCCGCGACGTCCGGGTGGCGCAGCAGCGCGTCCTCGACCTCGGGGCCCGCGATGTTGTACCCCGCCGAAATGATCATGTCGTCGGCGCGGGCGACGTACCGGAAGTAGCCGTCGGGCTCGCGGACGTACGTGTCCCCGGTGACGTTCCAGCCGCCGCGGACGTACGTCGTCTGCCGCTCGTCGGCGAGATAGCGGCAGCCGACCGGGCCGCGCACGGCGAGCAACCCCGGTTCCCCGTCCGGCACTTCGGACCCCGCGTCGTCGATCACGCGCGCCTGCCAGCCGGGCACGGGCACGCCCGTCGTCCCGGGGCGGATCGCGTCGTCGGCGGCGGAGATGAAGATGTGCAGGAGTTCCGTGGCGCCGATGCCGTTGATGATGCGGATCCCCGTCGCCTCGTGCCAGGCCCGCCAGGTCGCGGCCGGCAGGTTCTCGCCCGCGGAGACGCATCGCCGCAGCGACGAGAGGGTGTGCCCCTCGGCGCCGTCGAGGAGCGCTCGGTACGCGGTCGGCGCGGTGAACAGGACGGACACCCCGTGCTCGGCGATCGCGGGCAGCAGCTGCCTCGGCCCCGCCTGTTCGAGCAGCAGCGACGAGGCGCCGGCCCGCAGCGGGAAGACGACGAGCCCGCCGAGCCCGAACGTGAAGCCGAGCGGCGGGCTCCCCGCGAACACGTCGTCCGGCGTCGGCCGCAGGACATGGCGCGCGAACGTGTCCGCGATGGCGAGGACGTCCCGGTGGAAGTGCATGCAGCCCTTGGGGCGCCCGGTCGTGCCCGACGTGAACGCGATCAGGGCGACGTCGTCGGCGGCGGTCGCCACGGCCTCGTACGTCTCGGGCAGCCCGGAGCCGCGCCCGAGGAGGTCGTCGGGGCCTTCGCCGCCGAACGGCGTGACGCGCAGCCCGGGCACCTCGGCCTTCACCAGGTCGTCCAGGACCCTGGCGTCGCACAGCGCGTGCGTGACCCGGGCGATGGAGCAGACCGTCGCCAGCTCCTGCGTGCGCGCCTGCGCGAGCACGGTGACGGCGACCGCGCCCGCCTTCATCACGGCCAGCCAACAGGCGGCGAGCCAGGGCGTGGTGGGGCCGCGCAGGAGCACCCGGTTCCCCGGCCGCACGCCCAGCTCGCCGCTGAGCAGATGCGCGATCCGGTCGACGCGGAGCAGCAGCTCCCCGTAGGTCCACACCGCCCCGTCGCCCGTGCGGAACGCGGGCCGGTCGGGGCCGAACCGTTCGACGGTGCGGTCGAGCAGCTCGGCCCCGCAGTTCAGTTGCCGCGGATAGCGCAGTTCCGGGAGGTCGAAGACGAGGTCGGGCCAGAGTTCGGGCGGCGGGAGATGGTCGCGCGCGAAGGTGTCGACGTGGGCCGACGTGTGCTGTGGCGGAGCGTCTGTCATGGCCGTGCGCCCCCTAGGAACGAAAGACCCTGCTTGGTGGTGGGCTCGCGGAACGAGCGTATCGTGATGGTGACGACAGTCAACGGTCCGCGATACCGTGACGGAGCCGGCCCGAGCCGCCGGCGAACCGGGAGGCGCCGACAGATGACCGCAAAGTCCGCAGCTCCGTCATTCTCGCTCGACCCGGCGCAGACCGCCTGGTGTGCCGAACTGCGCGCGCTCGCCGCCGAACGGCTCGCGCCCCTCGCCGAGAAGGGCGAGCCGGGGAAGGTGAACCGGCCGCTCGTCGCCGAGCTCGGCCGCCTCGGCCTCCTGGAGCGGCTGTTCCGCTCCGGCGCCCTCGACCTGTGCCTGATGCGTGAGTCCCTCGCCCGCGCCTGCACGGAGGCCGAGACCGCGCTCGCCCTCCAGGGGCTGGGCGCGCACCCCGTGCACGCCTACGGCACCGACGCCCAGCGCGCACACTGGCTGCCGCGCGTCAGTGACGGCACCGCCGTCGCGGCCTTCGCGCTGAGCGAGCCGGGCGCGGGCTCCGACGCCGCGGCCCTCGCCCTGCGCGCGGAGCCCGACGGCACCGGAGGCTGGTGCCTCATCGGCGAGAAGACCTGGATCTCGAACGCCCCCGAGGCCGACTTCTACACCGTCTTCGCCCGTACGGCCCCGGACGCCGGAGCGCGCGGAGTCACCGCGTTCCTGGTCCCCGCCGACCGCCCCGGACTCACCGGCACCCCCCTCGACATGCTGTCCCCGCACCCCATCGGCTCCCTCGACTTCGACGCGGTCCCGGTCACCGCCGACGACGTGCTCGGCGAACCGGACCGCGGCTTCCGCGTCGCCATGACCACCCTGAACCTCTTCCGCCCGAGCGTCGGCGCCTTCGCCGTCGGCATGGCGCAGGCCGCGCTCGACGCGACGCTCGCCCACACCGCCCGGCGCGACGCGTTCGGCGGCAAGCTGAAGGACCTCCAGACCGTCGCGCACCAGGTGGCCGATCTCGCCCTGCGCACCGAGGCGGCCCGCCTCATGGTCTACGCGGCCGCGGCGGCGTACGACGCGGGCGCCCCCGACGTGCCGCAGCGCGCCGCGATGGCGAAGCTCCTCGCCACCGAGACCGCCCAGCACGTCGTCGACACCGCCGTCCAGCTGCACGGCGCCCGCGCCCTGCAACGCGGCCACCTCCTCGAACACCTCTACCGCGAGGTGCGGGCCCCCCGCATCTACGAAGGGGCGAGCGAGGTCCAACGCGCCATCATCGCAAAGGAGTTGTACGCGTGAGCGGCATCGAGCGGATCAACCCACCCGAACTCTCCCCGCCCACCGGTTTCTCGCACGCCGTCACCGCCACCGGCGGCCGCCTCGTCTTCCTCGCCGGCCAGACCGCCCTCGACGCGGACGGCAAGATCACCGGTGACACGCTCCCGGAGCAGTTCGCGCGCGCCCTGACCAACCTCCTCACCGCCCTGCGCCACGCGGGAGGCACCCCCGACACGCTCGCCCGCGTCACCGTCTACGCCACCGACATCGCCGACTACCGCACCCACGCCCGCGAACTCGGCCGAATCTGGCGTGAGTCGGCGGGCCGCGACTACCCGGCGATGGCGGTGATCGGCACGACCCGGCTGTGGGACGAGCAGGCTCTGGTGGAACTGGACGGCCTGGCGGTCCTGCCGGACTAGGCCGGAGTCCATCGGCCCGGGGGCCGACCGACCCCGGCGTCGGGCCCACACAGCACGCCCGCACCCGATGTGAGGGGCCGGCCGGCTACTCCTGCGGCAGGATCACCGCGCGTCCACGCACGGTCCCGTCGTGCAGCCGCCGGTAGGCGGTGGGCGCGCTGTCGATGCCGTACGTCTCCACGTGCACGGAGACGACCCCGGCCCGCGCCAGGTCGAGCACCTCCATCAGCTCGCTGCGGCTGCCCCAGTACGGCGCGGTCACCGACGCCTCGTACGGTGTGGTGCCGAAGCCGACCGCGAGGCTGCCGCCGCCGAGGCCGACGATGGTGACATCGCCCTCGACCGCCACGCAGCCGCCCGCCGTGGCCACCGTGGGCGCGGCCCCGACGAAGTCGAAGACCGCCTCGGCGCCCCTGCCGCCGGTCAACTCCCTGACGACGGACACGGACTCGGCGTCCGACAGGATCGCCTCATGGGCGCCCACCTCACGGGCGAGCGCCAGCTTCTCCTCGTTCACGTCGAGCGCGATCACCCAGGCCGGGGACAGCGCGCGCAGGAGCTGGATCGCGACGTGCCCGAGCCCGCCCGTGCCGATCACGACGGCCGCCGACCCCGGCACCAGCTTCGGCAGCGACCGCTTGATCGCGTGGTACGGCGTCAGACCGGCGTCGGTCAGCGGCACCGCCTGCACCGGGTCGAGGCCGCCGAGCGGGACGAGATGGCGGGGGCTGTCCACGACCATGTACTCGGCCATGGCGCCGGGCGCGCCGAGGCCGGGCGGGTAGATGCCGAGTTCCTTGGCGCGCAGACAGTAATTCTCTTTGCCCTCCGCGCACTTGGCGCAGGTGCCGCAGCCCCACGGCCCGTAGACGGCGACCTCGTCGCCGGCCTCGACGGCCGTCACCCCGTCACCCACCGCCGCGACCGTGCCGACGCCCTCGTGGCCCAGCGTGAGCGGCAGGGGGAAGCCCAGCTGCTCGGCGGGCCAGCTCATCACGGCGATGTCGGAGTGGCAGACACCGGCCGCAGTCATCCGCAGCAGCACCTGGCCGGGACCGGCGGCGGGTACGGGGATCTGCACGACTTCGGGAGCGGCACCCACCGTGCGGTACTGGACGGCCTTCATCAGCTCGGTCATCGTGCGTTCCTCCCGGGAGCGGTGCGGGGGCCCGGCGGCCGCCCTCCCCGGGATCCATGTCACCGGGCGGCGGCCGTCACACCCGCAGACCGGCTCAGTGGTCCATGTGCGCCGCGATGTCCTCCGCGCACGCGCGCAGGGCCGGGACGTGCGCGCGCAGCTCGTCGGCGCCGGTCAGGGCGACGGCCGCGCCGAGCGAGACGGCCAGACGCGGCGCCTGTCCGTGCGGCGGGGGCACGGCGACGGCGATCGACCGGACACCGACCTCGTTCTCCTCGTCGACCTCGGCCCAGCCGCGCTCGCGCACGGCGTCGAGCTCCTCGCGGACCGCCGCCGGATCGGTCACCGTGCGGGCGGTGACCGCGCTCAGGTCGGCCGCGAGCAACTCGTCGCGCTCCCGCTCGGGCAGGCCCGCGACGAGGACCTTGCCGAGCGAGGTCGCGTGCCAGGCGTTACGGGTGCCCTCCGCGCTGCGCAGCTGAAGGTGCTGCGTGCCCTGCGCAGTGAGGACGAGCAGCACGTCCGTGTCGTGGAGGATGCCCGCGATGGCGGGCAGGCCCGTGCGGTCGGCGAGCCTGCGCATCGGCGCCGCCGCCGCGGAGTAGCCGGCCGGTGAGCGCTGGAAGCCCCGCGACAGTTCGAGCACCCTGGCCCCCAGCGCGTAGCGCCGGGTGTCCTCGTCGTACGCCACGAACCGTTCGGCGGCGAGCCGGCCGAGGAGCCGGTGGGCGCTGCTGACCGGGAGCGCCGCGGCGCGGGCCGCGGCACTCACCCCCAGGCCCGCGGGATGGTCGGCCAGCACGGTGAGGAGTCGCAGGCCCCGGCCGAGCATGTCGTCGCCGGACGTCGTGGTCACGCTGCTCGTCTCCCGTGTGCTGCGCCCGTACGCCGGGACCGGTCCCCGGCGCACTCAGGCGGTGGTGGCAGCGGTGGGCTGCCGGTTCACCGTACCCGGGCGGGGACCGGACGGACGGGGCTCGCGCACCGCCAGCATCAGCGCGGCCGAGACCAGCGCGCCCGCCGCCATGAACGCGAAGGCCCCCGCGTCCCCGAGCGAGGTGCCGCGTACCCAGCCCACGAGATACGTCCCGGCGAACGAGCCGAGCGCGCCGAACGAGTTGACGAGCGCCACCGCCGCGCCCGAGACGCCCGCCGGGGCGAGCGTGGAGACGAGCGCGAAGTACGGGCCGTAGGGCGCGTACAGACACAGGCCCGCCACCACGAGCAGCGCGAGCGCCACGGGGAAGTGGGACCCGGCCGCGTACGAGCCGAACAGGGCGAGGCCGCCGACGCCGAGCCAGGGCCACACGGCCGCCTTGCGCCGCCCGCTGCGGTCGGACAGGCGCGAGTTGAGCAGCATCGCGACGACCGCGAAGGCGTACGGCACGGCGGTCAGCAGACCGGTGGCGCCGATGCCCTCGCCCGAGCCCTTCTTCACGATCGACGGCAGCCAGAAGATGAAGCCGTACATGCCGAACGACCAGAAGAAGTACTGCACGGCCATCAGCAGCACGGGGCGCGAGCGCAGGACCCTGCCGTACTCCTCGCGCAGGTTCCCGGAGGCGGCGGGCACGGAGGCGCGGTCCTCGCGCAGGACTTCCAGCTCGGCCGGGGCGACCCACCCGGCGTCCTCGGGGCGGTCCTTGATGAGCCGCAGACAGAACAGGCCCCAGACGACCGAGGGCACACCCTCGACGATGAACATCACGCGCCAGTCCGTCACCGACACCAGCCAGCCCGACAGGGCGGACAGCCACATCACGGTGACCGGATTGCCCAGGATGAGCAGGGTGTTGGCGCGGCCGCGCTCGCCGTGCGTGAACCAGCGGCTGAGCAGCATCACCATCGACGGCAGCACCGCGCCCTCGACGACACCGAGCGCGAACCGCACGGCGATCAGCTGCCCGGGGCTGCTCAACAGGCCCTGTACCACGGCGAGCAGCCCCCACAGCACCGTCGACCAGGCGACGAGCCGGCGCGCGCTGCGCTGCTCGGCGTAGATCGTGCCGGGGATCTGGAAGAAGAAGTAGCCGAGGAAGAACGACGCGGCGATCAGCGAGTCGAGGCCCGCGGACAGATGCAGCTCGTCGGCCATGCCGCCGGCGGAGGCGATCGCGTAGTTCGACTTGTCGAGATAGGCGAGCGAGTACGTGATGAACGCGACCGGTATCAGGTGCCGGGCGCGGGTCGAGCTCCAGAAGCCGCCGGTGGACGGCCGGGAGGGCGACGGCGCTGTCATCCCTTGACCCCCTGTTTTCCGTGAGGTGGAAAGTGTTTCACTGGGCGGGAAGACGTTACGAGGGAGCGGTGGCCGGGTCAATGGGTCGCCGCATGCCACGACGGCAAGCAAGCCGAAGGAGAGATCCGCGATGACCGATACCGACGTGCTCGTCCCCTGGTCGCAGCTCGACCAGCGCCACGGCCCCTGGCCCGACGGCGTCCGCGTCCACGTGTGGGACGGCGTGACGCCCGCGTCCGAACTCCCGCAAGACGTCCTGGACGCCGTGGAGTTCTGGGTCATGCCCTACGCGGTCCCCGACGCGGACCGGCTGCTGCCCCGGCTCCCGCGCCTGCGCGCCGTCCAGTGCCTCAGCGCCGGAGTCGAGAAGCTCCAGCCGCGGCTGCCCGAGGACGTCACCCTGCACAACGGCCGCGGCCTGCACGACGCCTCCACCGCGGAGCACGCCCTCGGCCTCATCCTCGCGGCCCAGCGCGAACTGCCCCGCTGGGCCGCCGACCAGGTGGCCGGCCGCTGGGACCCGCACTTCACGCGCTCGCTCGCCGACAGCCGCGTCGCGATCGTCGGCCACGGCTCGATCGGCTCGGCCCTGGAGACCCGGCTCCTCGCCTGCGAGGCCGAGGTCGTCCGCGTCGCCCGGCGCGCCCGCCCCGACGAGCGGGTCCACGCGATCGCCGACCTGCCCGCACTGCTCCCCGGCCTCGACATCGTGGTCCTCGTCCTGCCCGAGAACCCGGCCACGGTCGGCCTGTTCGGCCCGAAGGAAATGGCCGCACTGCCGGACGGCGCCCTCGTCGTCAACGTCGGCCGCGGCCGCACCCTCGACACCGAAGCTCTGCTCGCCGAGACCGTCACGGGCCGGCTGCGCGCCGCCCTCGACGTCACCGACCCTGAGCCCCTCCCGGCGGACCACGCGCTGCGTCACGCCCCCGGCGTCCTCATCACCCCGCACGTGGCCGGCGGCTCGGCGGCCTTCCGCCCGCGCGCCGAGCGCCTGATCGTGGAGCAGATACGCCGATGGGCCGCGGAAGAGGAACTGCTCAACCCCTTCCCGCGGCCCTGAACGACGCCGATCGCGTCAGATGTCCCGGAACGTCTCGATCTGTGCGCCAACGGAGTTGAGCCGCTCGGCCAGGTCCTCGTAGCCGCGGTTGATCACGTAGACGTTGCGCAGTACGGACGTGCCCTCGGCGGCCATCATCGCGAGGAGCACGACGACGGCGGGGCGCAGTGCGGGCGGGCACATCATCTCGGCGGCGCGCCAGCGCGTCGGGCCCTCGACGAGGACGCGGTGCGGGTCGAGCAGCTGGAGGCGCCCGCCGAGCCGGTTCAGGTCCGTGAGGTAGATCGCGCGGTTGTCGTAGACCCAGTCGTGGATGAGGGTCTTGCCCTGGGCCGCCGCCGCGATGGCCGCGAAGAAGGGCACGTTGTCGATGTTGAGGCCGGGGAAGGGCATCGGGTGGATCTTGTCGATCGGCGCCTCCAGTTTGGAGGGCCGGACGGTGAGGTCCAACAGGCGCGTACGGCCGTTGTCCGCGAAGTACTCGGCCGAGCGGTCGTGGTCGAGGCCCATCTCCTCCAGGACCGCGAGCTCGATCTCCAGGAACTCGATCGGCACCCGCTTCACCGTCAGTTCGGACTCGGTGACCACCGCGGCGGCCAGCAGGCTCATCGCCTCGACCGGGTCCTCGGACGGCGAGTAGTCGACGTCGACGTCGATCTGCGGCACGCCGTGCACGGTGAGGGTGGTCGTGCCGATGCCCTCGACGCGTATGCCCAGGGCCTCGAGGAAGAAGCAGAGGTCCTGGACCATGTAGTTCGAGGACGCGTTGCGGATGACGGTGACGCCGTCGTGGCGGGCGGCCGCGAGCAGCGCGTTCTCGGTCACGGTGTCGCCGCGCTCGGTCAGCACGATCGGGCGGCTGGGGGAGACGCCCGCCTCGACCTGCGCGTGGTAGAGCCCCTCGGTCGCCGTGATGTCCAGGCCGAACCGGCGCAGCGCGATCATGTGCGGCTCGATGGTGCGGGTGCCGAGGTCGCAGCCGCCCGCGTACGGCAGCTTGAAGTGGTCGAGGCGGTGCAGGAGCGGGCCGAGGAACATGATGATCGAGCGCGTGCGGCGGGCGGCGACCGCGTCGATGGCGTCCATGTCGAGGGCGGCCGGCGGCACGATCTCCAGGTCCACGCCGTCGTTGATCCACCGGGTGCGGACACCGATGGAGTTCAGGACCTCGAGGAGGCGGTAGACCTCCTCGATGCGGGCGACGCGGCGCAGGACCGTGCGACCCCTGTTGAGGAGCGAGGCGCACAGCAGCGCCACGCAGGCGTTCTTGCTCGTCTTCACGTCGATCGACCCGGACAGGCGGCGGCCGCCGACCACGCGCAGGTGCATCGGACCCGAGTAGCCCAGCGAGACGATTTCACTGTCGAGCGCCTCGCCTATTCGGGCGATCATCTCAAGGCTGATGTTCTGGTTGCCGCGCTCGATGCGGTTGACGGCGCTCTGGCTGGTACCGAGCGCCTCGGCGAGCTGCGACTGTGTCCAGCCCCGGTGCTGACGGGCGTCACGGATGAGCTTGCCGATACGTACGAGGTAGTCGTCTGCCATGGCCGCAGGCTATCTCAGATATGAGATGCCGCATTCCGGCGGGTCCATTGGAGTGACGGGCCGTCAACCGGCCCTGGTGGCGCGCCGGCGGGTGTGCGGGACGATGAGGAGGACGGTCCGCCGGTGGCACGGCGGGGTGGCTCGGCGAAGCCCGGGCATGACCAGTCCGGCCTCATGTACTAGAGTTATCTCGACATCGAGATATCTACAGAGGCACACCGCAGCCGCCATGCTCGGTAAGGGTTACCTAACTTAGCCTTACCTTAGCGGATCGGCGAACCCGTCGTGGCGGCAGGATGCGGTGGAACGCGCACATATATGAAGGAGACTGTCGTGTCGGCGAACAGCTTCGACGCCCGCAGCACGCTGCGCGTGGGCGACGAGTCGTACGAGATCTTCAAGCTGGACAAGGTCGAGGGCTCCGCGCGCCTCCCTTACAGCCTGAAGGTTCTCCTTGAGAACCTGCTCCGCACCGAGGACGGCGCGAACATCACCGCCGACCACATCCGTGCGCTCGGCAGCTGGGACTCCCAGGCCCAGCCGTCCCAGGAGATCCAGTTCACGCCCGCCCGCGTGATCATGCAGGACTTCACCGGTGTGCCCTGTGTCGTGGACCTCGCCACCATGCGTGAGGCCGTGAAGGAGCTCGGCGGCGACCCGGCCAAGATCAACCCGCTGGCCCCGGCCGAGCTGGTCATCGACCACTCCGTCATCGCCGACAAGTTCGGCACCGCCGACGCCTTCGGCCAGAACGTCGAGCTGGAGTACGGCCGCAACAAGGAGCGCTACCAGTTCCTGCGCTGGGGCCAGACCGCCTTCGACGAGTTCAAGGTCGTCCCCCCGGGCACCGGCATCGTGCACCAGGTGAACATCGAGCACCTCGCTCGTACGGTCATGGTCCGGGGCGGCCAGGCCTACCCCGACACCCTCGTCGGCACCGACTCGCACACCACGATGGTCAACGGCCTGGGCGTCCTGGGCTGGGGCGTCGGCGGCATCGAGGCCGAGGCCGCGATGCTCGGTCAGCCGGTCTCCATGCTCATCCCGCGCGTCGTCGGCTTCAAGCTCACCGGTGAGCTCAAGCCCGGCACCACCGCCACGGACCTCGTGCTCACGATCACCGAGATGCTGCGCAAGCACGGCGTCGTCGGCAAGTTCGTCGAGTTCTACGGTGAGGGCGTCGCCGCCACCTCCCTGGCGAACCGCGCCACCATCGGCAACATGTCGCCGGAGTTCGGCTCCACCGCCGCGATCTTCCCGATCGACGACGAGACGCTGAAGTACCTGAAGCTGACGGGCCGTGACGAGCAGCAGGTCGCGCTCGTCGAGGCGTACGCCAAGGAGCAGGGCCTCTGGCTCGACCCGGCCGCCGAGCCCGACTTCTCCGAGAAGCTGGAGCTCGACCTCTCCACGGTCGTCCCCTCCATCGCCGGCCCGAAGCGCCCGCAGGACCGCATCGTCCTCGCGAACGCCGCGCAGCAGTTCGCGCTCGACGTGCGCAACTACGTCGAGGACGACGACGAGGCGGGCAAGGAGTCCTTCCCGGCCTCCGACTCCCCGGCCACCGCCAACGGTGTCCCGTCGCGCCCGACCCTGGTCACGGCCCCCGACGGCTCGACGTACGAGATCGACCACGGCGCCGTCACCGTCGCCGCGATCACGTCCTGCACCAACACGTCGAACCCGTACGTGATGGTCGCCGCCGCGCTCGTCGCGAAGAAGGCCGTCGAGAAGGGCCTGACCCGCAAGCCGTGGGTCAAGACCACGCTCGCCCCGGGCTCGAAGGTCGTCACCGACTACTTCGACAAGGCCGGTCTGACGCCGTACCTGGACAAGGTCGGCTTCAACCTCGTCGGCTACGGCTGCACCACCTGCATCGGCAACTCGGGCCCGCTGCCCGAGGAGGTCTCGAAGGCGGTCAACGAGCACGACCTGGCGGTCACGTCGGTCCTCTCCGGCAACCGCAACTTCGAGGGCCGCATCAACCCCGACGTCAAGATGAACTACCTGGCGTCCCCGCCGCTGGTCGTCGCGTACGCCATCGCCGGTTCGATGAAGGTCGACATCACCAAGGACGCCCTGGGCACCGACCAGGACGGCAAGCCGGTCTACCTCGCGGACATCTGGCCGACGGAGGCCGAGGTCAACGACGTCGTCGCCAACTCCATCGGCGAGGACATGTTCAACAAGTCCTACCAGGACGTCTTCGCGGGTGACGCCCAGTGGCAGGCGCTGTCGATCCCGACCGGCAACACCTTCGAGTGGGACTCCGAGTCCACCTACGTCCGCAAGCCCCCTTACTTCGAGGGCATGACGATGGAGACCACCCCGGTCTCCGACATCACGGGCGCGCGCGTCCTCGCCAAGCTGGGCGACTCGGTCACCACCGACCACATCTCCCCGGCCGGTGCGATCAAGGCCGACACCCCGGCCGGCCAGTACCTCACGGAGCACGGCGTCCAGCGCCGTGACTTCAACTCCTACGGCTCGCGCCGTGGTAACCACGAGGTCATGATCCGCGGCACGTTCGCCAACATCCGCCTGCGCAACCAGATCGCGCCGGGCACCGAGGGCGGCTACACCCGCGACTTCACGCAGGCGGACGGCCCCGTGTCGTTCATCTACGACGCCTCGCGCAACTACATCGAGCAGGGCACCCCGCTGGCCATCCTGGCCGGCAAGGAGTACGGCTCGGGTTCGTCCCGTGACTGGGCCGCCAAGGGCACCGCGCTCCTCGGCGTCAAGGCCGTCATCGCCGAGTCGTACGAGCGCATCCACCGCTCGAACCTCATCGGCATGGGCGTCCTGCCGCTCCAGTTCCCGGAGGGCGCCTCGGCCGAGTCCCTCGGCCTGACCGGCGAGGAGACCTTCTCCTTCACCGGCGTCGAGGAGCTCAACAACGGCACCACGCCGCGCACGGTCAAGGTCACCACCGACACCGGTGTGGAGTTCGACGCGGTCGTCCGCATCGACACCCCCGGTGAGGCGGACTACTACCGCAACGGCGGCATCATGCAGTACGTGCTGCGCAGCCTGATCCGCAAGTAAGCGGTACGGCAGGGCAGTTGAGGGCCGCATCCCCGGCGACGGGGATGCGGCCCTTTGCGCGTTTGATGTTGATCGCGGCTGCCGGTAAGGTCACGCTCTTCGCCGGTGTCGGCCGCGCGGAGTTCCCTGGTAGGCCACGGCATGCCCGAAGCTCTCGTGCTCGACCCGTACGCGATGTGGCGCGACGCCCTCGCCGAAGTGGACGGCGCCTTCACCACGCCACCCGCGCTCGACCGTCCCGTCTGGGGCTGTACGCACTGCACCCCCGAGTCCGAGCTGCGCCTGCTCGGAGGCGACCCGGCCCTGGTGTCGGACGACCTCCTCGGCCACTTCATACGCGAGGTGGCGAGCCACTGGGCGGAGGACCAGTACCCCGTCCTGTGGCGCCGCTTCATCCCCCGAGCGCTGCGCCTGTGGGGCCCGGACGGGGACGGCGCCGACCCGTCGTACGAGATAGGACGCCTCGGAAGCGGAGGCGCCCGCCTCGCGGACTGGCCCGTGGCCGAGCGCGCCGCGGTCGAGGGTGCCTTCCGGGCGCTGCTGACCGTCGCGGTGACCAGCGGCCGCCCCCATGACTGGTGCACCGAACTGATCGAGGGGATCGCCCATGCGACGGGGGGCCTGGACCCCTGGCTGGACCACATACACGGCCTCGCCGGCCCCGAAGCCGACGCCGGAGTGGTGCGCCTCGCGAGGGGCTGGGCCCTCGAACTCCTCTGGGGCGAGATGGACTTCATCTGGTGGTACGACGGCGATCCGCAGCACATCGCCCGCTGGCTCCCCAGCCTGCGCCCCCGCATCGAGGCGTTCGCCGCGCGGCACCCCCGCTGCAAGAACGCGTCCGACGCGCTGATCGGTCTCGACGCGCTTGAGGCCGGTGCCAGTAGCCCGTGGCTCTACCCTGTCGGAGGCCTCAAGCTGCTCGACCGGGACTGAGCTCAGGCGCCGCCGGCCAGGAACGCGGTCCAGGCGTCCGGGGTGACGGTGAAGTGGGGGTCTTCGGGGTTCTTGGAGTCGCGGATGTGGATGGCGGCGGGGTGGGTGGCTACCTCGCCGCCCTCGCTGCCGCTGTAAGTCGCCTTGCGCCAGTCGTAGGCGACTTCGAGGCACTGGCCGCCTTCGTCGCCGCTGTAGCTCGACTTGAACCAGTTCAGTGCGGTGCTCATTGCTCTCGCGACGGCGAGAGTCCCACCCATGTCACCGCAACCGCAGGAGGAACACGTGACGCAGCAGTTGCTGAGGGTCCAGAACTTCAACGTCTCCAGTGACGGGTTCGGCGCGGGCGAGGGGCAGAGCCTGGAGCGGCCCTTCGGGCACGCCGATCCGGGGGAGATGTTCGCGTGGTGCGGTGCCACGGCGAGTTGGCCCAACCGCACCGACCCCGGCGGCAGCCGGGGCCTGGACGACTACCTCACCCGCGATTTCCATCACAACATCGGCGCCGAGATCATGGGCCGAGGCAAGTTCGGGCCGCAGAAGGGGCCTTGGGAGAACCTGGAGTGGCAGGGCTGGTGGGGCGACGAACCGCCGTTCCACACGCCGGTGTTCGTCATGACCCACCACCTCCGGCCCTCGATCTGCCTCTCCGACACCACGTTCCACTTCGTGGACGGCGACCCCGTCACCGTCCTCGCCCAGGCGAAGGAAGTGGCCCAGGGCAAGGACGTCCGGCTCGGCGGCGGGGCGAACGCAATCCGCCAGTTCCTCGGCGCCGGCCTCGTCGACACCCTGCACGTGGCGGTCTCGCCAGTGAAACTCGGGTCGGGCTCGCGGCTGTGGGAATCGCCCGACGAGCTGCGTGACCGGTTCCACGTGGACGTCGTGCCCAGCCCGGGCGGCAGCGTGACGCACCACCTTTTCTGGCGGAAATGAGGGGAAGCAATACGGGACCAGGCGGGCGTGAACTCCTCACGCCCGCCTTCCATTTCACCCGTTCAGCCGCCCGGCGTCAGCTCCGGTACCGGAAGATGATCCGGCCGCGCGTCAGGTCGTACGGGCTGACCTCCACGAGCACCCGGTCGAACGGCAGGATCTTGATGTAGTTCTTCCGGATCTTGCCGCTGATGTGCGCGAGCACCTTGTGCCCGCTCTTCAGTTCCACCTGGAAGGTGGCGTTGCGCAGGCACTCGACGACCGTGCCCTCGATCTCGATACCGCGATTCGTCTTCGTCATCGGTGAAGTACGACCTCCACATTGCTGCCGGCGTGCTCGGCGCCGATCGTGTCGAAGAGGGTCGTGGCGGCCCTGTTGCGTTCGCCGACTTCCGCCGAAGCCGTCCGGACCCCGGACCGGTGCAGGGAGCCGAGCACTTCGGCGAGGAGCGCCCGCGCGATGCCGCGCCGCTGCCGGTCGGCCCGGACCGCGATGAGGCCGATCCGTGGCTGACGCGGCACTGGCGCCACCCGGAGCAGTCCCACGTACTCGCCGGACTCCACCTCCATGGCCACCGCGTACTTCGTCGGGTCCACCACGGCCGCGTCGTCCAGGCGTGGCAGCACCTCCGCCGGCATCTCCTGCCATCCGACGGAGGCCTCGACCTCGTCCCGGATCGCGCGGTCGAGTGCGCGCAGGGGGTCCTTCTCCGCCTCGCCGAGGGGGAGGATCGTCACGCCCGACGGCGGCTGCGCCGAGCCGAGTCCGGTGACCTGTGGGTCGGTGGGCAGGAAATACACCCACTCGCGGCGCCGGATCGTGAAACCGGCGCGCTCCCACCGGGACCTGAGGTCCACGTCGGCCTCGTCGACCATCGTGTACAGGGGCCTCGGCAGGTCCGCGAGCATGGCATCGGCGAGCAGGCCGAACGCCGAGTCGTGCCAGGAGTCGATGCTGAGGAAGAGTCGTCCGTCGAGCCGCGGCCAGGCCTCACCGCGACCGACCACCTGGTCGTCCTCGAGTGCGTGCCACTGCGTGTCGGCGACGCGTGTGATCACTGTTGTATCCATAGGTCTCTGCCTTTCGGGAGTGCCTTGTCCAGGCGCTCCCGGGCGACCTATGTCAGCCGACCGACCGTGGGGGACGAGAGGAGCACCCACATACGTACTGCGTTCATGGGTCTCACCTCCTCGGGCTGCGTCACGGTTCGGGCCAGACATTAGGCGAGCTCACGTTGGGGTGTCCACGGAATTAAAACGGCAGCGCCGCTGAGCTGTAAGGCTCAGCGGCGCTGCCCGGCGTACGGGGCTAGCCCAGCAGCTCCACCTCCGCCACCGTCGCCGCCCCACCGGTGAACACCAGCCGGTAGTGCTTGTACGTGCCCGGCTTGCTCACCGAGAACGCCCGCGTCTGCTTGTCCCAGGAGAAGGACTCGCCGGACCGCTGGTCCAGCGTCTTCCACGACGAGCCGTCGGCCGAGGCCTCCAGCTTCCAGCCAGCCGGGGCCTTCGCCTTGTCGTCCGACGTCAGCGTGTACTGCACGGCCTTCGCGCCGTCCGTGCCGACGGGCAGCTCCACCGACTCCGAACTCGCGCTCGTCGCCGAGGAGTTGTCGAACAGCGGACCAGAACCCGTGATGGCGTCCTTGCGCGGCGACGGCACCTTGTCGTCCTGCGTGATGGAGACCGGCGCCGCGTTCTTGCCGGTGCCCCACTTCGACGGCTTCGGGCCCATCGCGAACTCCAGGACCCCGCCCTTCGCGACGACCGAGTGCGGCAGCGACGTCGACGTCCAGTTCTTGCCGTTGACCTTCAGCCCCTGCACGTAGATGTTCTTCGCGCTGTTCTTGGGAGCCTTGACGACGAGGTCCTTGCCGTTCTCCAGGTGCAGCGTCATCTTCGTGAACTGCGGGGAGCCGATGGCGTATTCACCGCTGCCCATGACCAGCGGGTAGAAGCCGAGCGAGGAGAAGAGGTACCAGGCCGACTGCTCGCCGTTGTCCTCGTCGCCGTGGTAGCCCTGGCCGATCTCGCTGCCCGTGTAGAGCCGCGACATGACCTCGCGGACCTTCTCCTGCGTCTTGTACGGCTGGCCCGCCGCGTCGTACATGTACGTGATGTGGTGCCCCACCTGGTTGGAGTGGCCGTACATGCCCATCCGGACGTCACGCGCCTCCGTCATCTCGTGGATGACTCCGCCGTACGAGCCCGCGACCTCGTTCGTCGCCGTCTCCGGGGTGGCGAAGAACGTGTCGAGCTTCTTGGCGAGACCGTCGCGGCCGCCGTAGAGGTTGGCGAGCCCGCGCGAGTCCTGCGGGGCGGTGAAGGCGTAGCCCCAGGCGTTGGTCTCCGTGTAGTCGTAGCCCCAGATGCGCGGGTCGAACTTCGACGACTCGACGCGCCAGTCGCCCTTCTCGCTCTTGCCCTGGAAGAAGCCCGCCTTCGGGTCGAACATGTTCACGTAGTCGCGGGCCCGGTTGAGGAAGTACTCCGACTCCTCCTTGTAGTGCTTCTCGCCGGTCTTCTTGTAGAGGGCCTGGCCCATCTGCGCGATGCCGTAGTCGTTGAGGTAGCCCTCGAGCGCCCAGGACAGACCCTCGTGGGTGTCCGTGCTCGTGTAGCCGAGGAACGGCGAGGTCTGCATTCCCTTGCGGCCCACGCCGGCCGCGGGCGGCACTACGCTCGCGTTCTTCAGAGCCGCCTTGTACGCGGCCTCCGCGTCGAACTTGACGCCCTTGACGTACGCGTCGGCGAACGCGACGTCCGACGACGTGCCGGTCATCAGGTCCGCGTAACCCGGCGAGGACCAGCGCGAGATCCAGCCGCCGTCCTTGTACTGCTGCACGAACCCGTCGACGAGCTCGCCCGCCTTCTTCGGCGTCAGGAGCGAGTACGCGGGCCAGGTCGTGCGGTAGGTGTCCCAGAAGCCGTTGTTGACGTACGGCTTGCCGTCGACGATCTTCGCGCCGGTGTGGGTCGGGGTGTCCGGACCCGGCATCGGCGAGAACGGCGAGGCGTACTGGTACTTCGAACCGACCTTCTCGAAGCCGGAGTTGGGGTACAGGTACAGCCGGTACAGGGACGAGTAGAGGGTGGTGCGCTGGTCGGCCGTGGCGCCCTCCACCTCGACCTTGTCGAGGAGCTTGTCCCACTGCGCGCGGGCGCTGTCCCGCACGGAGGAGAACGACGACCCGGACGGCAGCTCCTGCGCGAGGTTCGCCTTGGCCTGGTCGATGCCGATCAGGGACGTCGCGAGGCGCAGGGTGACCGCCTTGTCGGCGCCCGGCTTGAAGCGGAGGTAGCCCTTGGGGCCGGTGGAGTCGCCGCCGGTGACCGGGGTGTCGAAGACGCCGTAGACGAAGAGCCGGGTCGCGCCCGCGGAGAGCCCGGACTTCACGTCCGAGTAGCCGGTGACGATGCCCTTGTCCTTGTCGAGCGTGAGGCCCGCCTGGTCGGAGACGTTGTCGAAGATCACGCTCGCGTCGTCACCGGGGTAGGTGAACCGCAGCATCGCCGCGTGGTCGGTCGGCGTCATCTCGGCCTTGAGGCCGTTCTCGAAGCGCACCCCGTAGTAATAGGGGCGGGCCGTCTCGTTCTCGTGCTTGAACGGCAGCGCGCGGCCGGTGCGGGAGGTGTCCGGGGTGCCGGACGCCGCCGACGGCATCATCTGGAACGTCTGCCGGTCGCCCATCCAGGGGCTCGGCTCATGGCTGGCGCTGAACGCCTCCATCGTCGGGAGGTTGTCCGCGTTGTTGTCTCGACTGTAGTCGTAGAGCCAGCTGAGCGAGCCGGCGTTGGTCACCGGCGTCCAGAAGTTGAAGCCATGGGGCACCGCGGTGGCCGGGAACGTGTTGCCACGCGAGAAGCCGCCGCTGGAGTTCGTGCCGCGCGTCGTGACCGCGTAGTCCGACAGATGCGCCTTCGGCGGCTCGGGCTTCGCGGCCTTCAACGCGATGTCGTCGACCCAGCCGCGGAACTTCGCCGGGCCCTTCGGCGAGTCGTACGCCACCAGGATCCGGTCGACGGTCTTGCCGGCCGCGACCGAGCCGATGGAGGACGCGACGGCGTTCCACTGGTTGACGTAGAGCCGCTTGGCCGCGCCCTGGCCCTGCGGCGTCAGCAGCCCGCCGTTGCTGTCGGTGGCCTTCAGGTCGCTCAGATAGGTGCCGTCGGTGAAGGCGAGGTCCACGGAGACGTTCGTGGCGTCGTAGTCGCGGTCGCCGTCCGCCATCGACGGGAAGATCTTGTACGAGAGCTCCGTGTCACGGGCGACGGCCACGTCGACGTCGAAGACCTTGTTGTACGAGTAGGCGCGCGCGTCGGCCTTGTGCGTGCCCGCGTAGCGCAGGGCCTTCTTGCCGGTGAAGCCCGCGCCGGCCTTGGCGGTGGGGGAGCCGCTGGGACCCTTGTCGACCAGGGACAGCATGTCGTCGGGCGTCGTGGGCGAGCCGGTGTCGGCGGTGGCCAGCTGCAGGTCGGCGAGCTGCGTGGCGTCGTTCGCGCCGTTGTTCTTGGTGAACTCGATCCGGAAGTGCTGGTACTCGGCCGGATTCTGGAGGTCGTACTTCTTGGTCTGGAAGCGGTCGGCGAAGCTCTCCCCGGTGCGGGTGTCGAGCGTCGTCCACTCCTTGCCGTCGGTGGAGCCCTTGAGGGTCCAGTCCTTCGGGTCGCGCTCGGCGTGGTCGTTGGCCGACGTCAGGGCGTACGTCGTGATCTTGGCCGGCGCGTCCAGGTCGTACTCGACCCAGGCCGTGGGCTCGAAGGAGAGCCACTTGGTGCTCGACTCCCCGTCGAGGAGGTTCTCCTTGGTCTCACCGCCGCCCGCGTTCTCGTCGCTGGCGCGGACGTCCGTGACGTGGCTGTTGACATTGCCCGGCAGCCCGCCGCTGTCACCGCCGTCGACACCGGACGACCGCTTCGTCCCGTCTGCGGTGGTATCCACGGTGTTCAGCCAGGTCGGCGCGGGATCGCCCGTTTCGAACGAGGAGCTGAACTCGCGGTCGGCGTGCGGCTGTTGGCCGGGCGACGCGGCGGACGCTCCCTGGCCGGCGGCGACGAGCGCGAGTGAGGCCGCCCCCAGGGCGGCCGTGGTGGTGAGTCTGTGTCTGGATCTGCCATGCATGCGCGAGCACCCTCCCGGAGCGAGACAACGTTGTCAATTCGCAGCGCAAGGTCCAGTAGGGAGGTAAGTCGCCTGCGGTGTCAAGGGTGTTGGGATCGACGGGCTGGGCGGGTGGGACGAGAAGACTGGCTCGACCATCCATTAAGCGAGGTCATCCATCGTTCGGAGCGCGCATGGGCCACTCATGGGTGCCTCATATATCCGAGAGGTCTCAACTCGGGAAAGAACGCCCTCCAAACCTGCATTTGATCTTGCCCAGTTAACGTGAAGTGGACTATACCTGTCGGCGTCTGGCCCGGACCGTACACAGACCGAGGCCGGGCCCGGGGGGACGGGGGGAAACGGCAGGGGGTGGCTCAAGCGTCCCCGTATCCGTGTCTCCCCCCGCGCACCCCGGTCCTCACGCACCACCCAGCTCCATCTGCGTTCCCCCTCAGCAGGGGCACAACACAGCACATCACCGCGGTGCCGGGGAGGATCCGGTTCACCGCCTGAGTCCTGGAGAAGGCGAGGACTTGAGCATGGGATCCACCCCTGGCGTAGGCCATCGCGATCTGATCAAGCGGAGCGAGACTGCCGCTCCGGCCGCGGCCCCGGCGACTGCTTTTCCGACATCACTCAGCTGATCACCATCGGTGCCGCCGAGCGGCTCCGAGACGACGGCGAAACGCCCCGATGTGCATCTCCGCCAACAACTCAGGCGGAGACCCACACCAGGACGCGCTAAAGAGAGAGAAGTGCGGCAAGCGCATGGCCAACCTGGCCCGGCAGCCGAACTCGCAGCAAACCCGTATAGATCCAATCGATCAGTGAGGATGCAGAGATGACCATTCGTGCCGGCTCTCTTGACAGGCGGACGCTCCTGCGCGGGGCGATCGCAACTGCAGCCATGGGTTCGTTCGCGGTTGCGTGTGGCTCTCCCTCCAGCAAGGACAACGGTGATGGCGGTGGCGGCCCGAAGGGCACGAAGGGGGCCAAGAACCCGTTCGGTGTCGCCGCGAACTCCAAGGTCGATGCGGCCATCTTCAACGGTGGCTACGGCACCGACTATGTCGACTACGTCAACCAGGTCTTGGGCAAGCAGATCAAGGGCGCCAAAGTCGTCGTCAAGCCGGTCGTCGACATCGCCCCCGAACTCCAGCCCCGCTTCGTCGGCGGCAACCCGCCGGACCTCATCGACAACTCCGGCGAGGACCAGATCGGCTTCCTCGGCATCCTCGACCAGCTCGAGGAGCTCGACGACGTCCTCGAGGCCAACAACTACGAGGGCAAGAAGATCGCCGACACCGTCTACCCCGGCGTCAAGGACCCCGGCACGTTCAAGGACAAGTTCGTCGCTCTGAACTACGTGATGACCGTGTACGGCGTCTGGTACTCCAAGACGCTGTTCGAGGCGAACGGCTGGACCCCGCCGAAGACCTGGAACGAGGCGCTCGACCTCGGCGCGAAGGCGAAGAAGAAGGGCAAGTACCTCTTCGTCCACGGCAAGGAGGCGGCGACCTACTACCGCACGCTCCTCATCGACTCGGCGATCAAGGAGGGCGGCGACGAGGTCCGGCTCGCGCTGGAGAACCTGGAGAAGGGCTGCTGGTCGCACCCGGCCATCCAGGGAGTGATCAAGGCCATGGAGACCATGGTCAAGGAGAAGATGTTCGTCCCCGGCGGCTCCGGCACCCAGTTCCAGAAGGCGCAGGCGATCTGGAGCAACGACCAGAAGGCGCTGCTCTACCCGTCCGGTGGCTGGATCGAGAACGAGATGAAGAAGGCCACCAAGGCCGACTTCCAGATGACCGGCTTCCCGTCGATGACGCTCACCGACAAGCCGAAGATGCCCTACGAGTCGCTGCGCGCGGCCGCGGGCGAGCCGTTCATCGTGCCCAAGCAGGGCAAGAACCCGGCCGGCGGCAAGGAAGTGCTGCGGGCGATGCTGTCCAAGGACGCGGCCGCCAACTTCTCCAAGACGAAGCTGGCCCCGACGATCGTCAAGGGCACCGTGCCCGCCGACGGTTACGGATCGTCCGCCCTCGTCTCGCAGACGAAGATGCTGGAGGCCGCGGGCACCAACATCTTCACCTACAACTTCGTCGAGGCCTACGGCATGAACACCGACCAGCTGGTGCCGTGGAACTCGTTCCTCTCCGGTGACCTCGACGCCAAGGGCCTGACCTCGGCGCTGCAGAAGATCTCCGACAAGGTCAGGGAAGACGACTCCATCGACAAGATCAAGGTCAGCTAGCAGCGCGATGAAAGACAAGACCACCACCTCCGACACCGCGAGCAGCCGGCCCACGCCGGCCGCTCGCGGCGGGCGGCCCCGACGCCGCAAGCTCACCTTCGACCGGGTGACGTTCTTCCTCGCGTTCCTCGGTCTCCCGCTGGCCATCTTCGTGGTCTTCGTCCTGTACCCCTTCGGTCAGGCGATCTTCTGGGCGATGACCAACTGGCGCGGTTTCAGCCCGAACTACGATTTTGTCGGCCTCGACAACTTCACCAAGATGTTCCAGGACGACGTCTTCCTGAAGGCGCTGCGCAACGTCGCCCTGCTGGCGGCCTTCGTGCCCTTGGTGACGTTGACGCTCGCCCTCGGGGTCGCGGTGGCCATCACGTTGGGCGGGCCGAGCAAAGGGCCCGTCCGGGGGATCAAGGGCGCGTCGTTCTACCGGATTGTCTCGTTCTTCCCCTACGTCGTTCCGGCGATCATCGTCGGTCTGATCTGGGCGCAGATGTACGACCCGAACGCCGGCCTGGTCAATGGCATCCTCACGTCGCTCGGCCTGGACCACTTCAAGGAGTTCGCCTGGCTGGGCGAGCAGGCCACCGCGATGCCGGCCCTGATGTTCGTCATCGTCTGGGGGCTCGTCGGGTTCTACGCGGTGCTCTTCATCGCCGCCATCAAGGGAGTTCCCGCCGAACTGTACGAGGCGGCCAGGATCGACGGAGCCGGCCGGTTCCGGATGACGATCTCGGTCACTCTGCCGGCGATTCGGGACAGCGTGCAGACGGCGTACGTCTATCTGGGTATCGCCGCCCTCGACGCGTTCGTCTACGTACAAGCCATGCTGCCGAACGGTGGGCCGAACAACTCGACCCTGACGATCAGCCAGCGGCTGTTCAACATCGCTTTCGCGAAGCAGCAGTTCGGACTCGCCACCGCGATGGGGGTCGTCCTCGCCGTCGTCACTCTGGTGTTCGCGGCTCTGGTGTTCGCCATCAACCGCCTGACCGGCGGTGGCGAGAGCGAGGGCGGTAAGAAAGCGCGTGGGTCCAAGGCTCGGCGTGCGGGAGCCATGGGAGGTGCCCAGTGAGCGTCATAGCCGCCGACCGGAAGCAGGCCAGTGAGCAGAAGCGGGCGAGCGACCAGAAGCTGACGAGAGCCGTCGCGGGCAGCGACCGCAGGTTCGCGGTGATCGCGCACGGCCTGCTGATCCTGTGGTCCGTGATCGTGATCCTGCCCATGCTGTGGGTACTGGTGTCGTCGTTCAAGACGACCAAGGAGATCCTGTCGTCGCCGTTCGCGCTGCCGGATCACTGGCAGTTCGACAACTACACACGCGCCTGGAGCGACGCGAGCATCGGGAAGTACTTCCTGAACTCGGTGATCGTCGTGGTCTGCGCATTGGTCCTGGTGATGCTGCTGGGCGCGATGTGCGCCTACATCCTGGCCCGGTTCCAGTTCCCGGGACGTCGGCTGATCTACTACGTGATGCTCGCCGGGCTGACTTTCCCCGTCTTCCTGGCGATCGTGCCGCTCTTCTTCCAGCTGCAGAACTTCGGGCTGCTCAACACGCGCCCTGGACTGATCCTCACCTACGTCGCGTTCGCGCTGCCGTTCACGATGTTCTTCCTCTACGCGTTCTTCCGGTCTCTGCCGCATGACGTGTACGAGGCCGCGCTGATCGACGGTGCCGGTGACTGGCGGGCGTTCTTCCAGGTGATGCTGCCCATGGCGCGGCCGGGCATGGCGGCGGTGGCGATCTTCAACTTCCTGGGCCTTTGGAACCAGTTCCTGCTGCCGGTGGCGCTCAACACCGACCAGAACAAGTGGGTGCTGACCCAGGGGATGGCCGCCTACGCGTCCTCGCAGGCCTACGGCATCGACTACGGTGCGCTGTTCGCGGCGATCGTGGTCACGGTGGTGCCCGTACTGATCGTGTACATCATCTTCCAGCGCCGGATCGCCGGTTCGGTGTCGCAGGGCACCTTCCGCTGACGCCCACCGTCGCGCCGCAAGGCCGACGCCATCACGTGACCGCTGCTTCACCCGTTGCGCACAGGGGTCCGGCCCCGGAGAGCTGTCTCTCCGGGGCCGGACCCTTGTGCGCGGCCGATGGAACCGATTTCTGTCAAGGGCTTGACGACATGGGCCCCTTCAGCGGAGCTTGGAGTTCATAACTTGTACAAGGCCCGGGCACTCTCTGTGTGACGCGGGCCACGGACGGCTCACTCAGGGGGGCCGCCCGTCAACGGGCTAAGGGTGGGATGAGTCAATGGAGACTCCGGGGTCGCAGTCGTCGCTGCATCGGGCCAATCTCGAGCGGGTCGTACGCGCCGTGCGGCTCGCCGGATCGCTCACGCAGGCGGAGATCGCGAGGACGACCGGCCTGTCCGCGGCCACGGTCTCCAACATCGTCCGTGAGCTGAAGGACGGCGGCACGGTCGAGGTCACCCCCACCTCGGCGGGCGGCCGGCGTGCCCGCAGCGTCTCGCTGAGCGGGGACGCGGGCATCGTCATCGGCGTCGACTTCGGCCACACCCACCTGCGCGTGGCGATCGGCAACCTCGCCCACCAGGTGCTCGCCGAGGAGGCCGAGCCCCTCGACGTGGACGCCTCCGCGGCGCAGGGCTTCGACCGGGCCGAGGAGCTCGTCGAGCGGCTCGTGGCGGCCACCGGCGTGGACCGCACGAAGGTCGCGGGCGTCGGGCTCGGCGTGCCGGGCCCCATCGACGTGGAGAGCGGCACGCTGGGCTCCACGTCGATCCTGCCGGGCTGGACCGGCACCAAGCCCGCCGAGGAGATGAGCAGGCGCCTGGGCGTGCCCGTGCACGTCGACAACGACGCCAATCTGGGCGCCCTCGGCGAGCTGGTCTGGGGCAGCGGGCGCGGCGTGAAGGACCTCGCGTACATCAAGGTCGCCAGCGGTGTCGGCGCCGGGCTCGTGATCGACGGGAAGATCTACCGGGGGCCCGGCGGGACCGCGGGCGAGATCGGGCACATCACGCTCGACGAGTCCGGCCCTGTCTGCCGCTGCGGCAACCGCGGCTGCCTGGAGACCTTCACCGCCGCCCGCTACGTGCTGCCGCTCCTGGAGTCCAGCCACGGCACCGGACTGACCATGGAGTCCGTCGTGCGGCTCGCGCGGGACGGCGACCCGGGGTGCCGGCGGGTGATCGCCGATGTGGGCCGTCACATCGGCAGTGGGGTCGCGAATCTCTGCAACCTGCTCAACCCGAGCCGGGTCGTCCTCGGTGGTGATCTGGCGGAGGCCGGAGAGCTGGTCCTGGGGCCCATCAGGGAGTCCGTGGGGCGCTACGCGATCCCCAGCGCGGCCCGCCAACTGTCCGTTCTCCCAGGGGCGTTGGGCGGACGCGCGGAGGTGCTCGGGGCGCTGGCCCTGGCGCTCAGCGAGATGGGCGATTCGACCCTTTTGGACGGATCTCTGTCCGTGGCCGCACCTGCCTTCACTTAGAGAACGCATGACACCGTTGCCATCTCGTTAAGGATTTACTCCTTGACGCCGGGGTTGCGGCCGAGTTGACTTCCCGCTACCTCGGCCGCAACGTCGCGGCCTCGTCAGGGAGGTTTCTGAAGTGAACACGCGTATGCGTCGTGCCGCCGTTGCGTTCTGTGCCACTGGTATGGCCGTCTCTCTCGCCGCTTGCGGCAGCGCCAAGGAGTCCGGCGACAAGGACAGCGGCGACAAGGCGAGCTCCAAGAAGGGCGACGCCATCACCGTCGGCCTGCTGCTGCCGGAGAACCAGACCGCGCGCTACGAGAAGTTCGACAAGCCGATCATTGAGAAGCAGATATCGACGCTGACCAATGGCAAGGGCAAGGTCGAGTACCTGAACGCCAAGCAGGACGCGACCGTCCAGTCGCAGCAGATCGACACGATGATCACCAAGAAGGTCGACGTGCTGATCCTGGACGCGGTCGACTACAAGGCCGTCGCCGGCGGGGTGAAGAAGGCCAAGGACGCGGGCATCCCCGTCGTCGCGTACGACCGCCTGGCCGAGGGCCCGATCGAGGCGTACACCTCGTTCGACAACACCGAGGTCGGCAAGACGCAGGGCGAGGCGCTGCTGAAGGCCATGGGCGACAAGGCCAAGCCCAGCTCCAAGATCGTCATGATGAACGGCGCGATCACCGACCCGAACGCGAAGCAGTTCAAGGACGGCGCGCTCTCGGTGCTCAAGGGCAAGGTGAACATCGCCAAGTCCTACGACACCAAGGAGTGGAAGCCGGAGAACGCCAACCAGAACATGGAAGGCGCCATCTCCGCGATCGGCAAGGACAAGATCGCCGGTGTCTACTCCGCCAACGACGGCATGGCGGGCGGCATCATCACCGCGCTCAAGGGCGCGGGTCTGAGCAAGCTCCCGCCGGTCACCGGCCAGGACGCCGAGCTCGCGGGTGTGCAGCGGATCGTCACGGGCGACCAGAACATGAGCGTCTTCAAGTCGTACCCGCAGGAGGCCGAGACCGTCGCCAAGATGGCCGTCGCCGTCGCCAAGGGCGAGAGCCTCGACTCCATCAAGACCGGCACGGTCGACAGCGGCACCGAGAAGGGTGTCCCGTCCGTGATCGTCCCGGTGGTCTCCCTGACCCAGGACAACATCAAGGACACCGTCGTCAAGGAGGGTTACTACACCCTCGACGACATCTGCACGGCCAAGTACAAGGCCGCCTGCGACAAGATCGGCCTGAAGTAACCAGGCCGGAGTCGCCTCGGCAACTCCCTTGTCCTGCACGGGACTCGAGCGCACCTTGAAGGAGCGCCCCGTGTGTGCACGTCCGGCGCCCCGCCGCCGACAGCCCCGCAAGCTCAACGGCGGGGCGCCGGACGCAGTGACGTACGACAGCACCATCCCCGCACGTACGCACCCCCCTCTCAGTCTTTCTGTTCAACCTCCCGCCGGGTCAGGCCTTTGGCGGCGAAGGAGATGGTTCACGTGTCCGCTACGCCCGTGCTGGCGTTGCGCGGAGTCTCCAAGCGATTCGGTGCCGTCCAGGCGCTCACCGATGTAGAGCTTGAGGTCCACGCCGGTGAGGTGGTCGCCCTGGTCGGCGACAACGGTGCCGGAAAGTCCACCCTTGTCAAGACGATCGCCGGTGTGCACCCCATCGATGAAGGTGTCATCGAGTGGGACGGCAAGGCGGTCGCGGTCAACAAGCCGCACGACGCCCAGAACCTGGGCATCGCGACCGTCTACCAGGACCTCGCGCTGTGCGACAACATCGACGTCGTCGGCAACCTCTTCCTGGGCCGTGAGCTCAAGCGCCGCGGTGTCCTCGACGAGGTCGAGATGGAGCGCCGCTCCAGGGAGCTGCTCGACACGCTGTCGATCCGCATCCCGAGCGTGCGCATCCCGATCGCCTCGCTCTCCGGCGGTCAGCGCCAGGTCGTGGCCATCGCCCGCTCCATGCTCGGCGAGCCCAAGCTGGTCATCCTCGACGAGCCGACGGCCGCCCTCGGTGTCGAGCAGACGGCGCAGGTCCTCGACCTCGTCGAGCGGCTGCGCGAGCGCGGCCACGCGGTCATCCTCATCAGCCACAACATGGCCGATGTGAAGGCCGTCGCCGACAAGGTCGCCGTCCTGCGGCTCGGCCGCAACAACGGCGTTTTCGAGGTCAAGACCACCTCGCAGGAAGAGATCATCTCCGCCATCACCGGCGCCACGGACAACGCCGTGACCCGTCGTGCGGCGCGCACCAACGCGGAGGCTCAGAAGTGAGCATCGAAAAGACCGACAAGCCGCAGGCTCCCGTGGACGCCCCGGCTGTCGCCGGCGACGCGAGTGTCGCCATCGACCCCCGCCTCCTCGTGCGCGAGCAGGGATTCGCGGGCTACATAAGCGAGTTCAAGCGCAAGATGCGCGCCGGTGACCTCGGCGCCACCCCGGTCGTCATCGGCCTGATCGTCATCTGCGCGATCTTCCAGAGCCTCAACTCGGCGTTCCTGGGCGCGGAGAACCTGAACAACATCTTCGTCGCCATGGTCGCGACGGGCATGATGTCGGTCGGCATCATCTTCGTGCTGCTGCTCGGTGAGATCGACCTCTCGGTCGGCTCCGTCTCCGGTGTCTCCGCGGCGATCACGGCCGTGATGAGCGTCACCCACGGCGTCAACGAGTGGGTCGCGGTCCTCACCGCCCTCGCGGCCGGTGCCGTCATCGGCGCCCTGCACGGCTTCTTCTTCGCCCGGATCGGCGCTCCCGCGTTCGCCGTGACCCTGGCGGGCCTGCTGTTCTGGAACGGCTTCATGCTCCAGATCCTGGGCTCCAACGGCACGATCAACATCGACGGCGACGGCGTGGTCGGCAAGCTCACCACGTACTACTTCTCCGATGTCGCCGCCGCCTACGGGCTCGCGGTCGTCGCGGTCGCCGGCTACTTCCTGTCGGCCTTCCTCGGCAACCGGCGCCGTGAGGCCGCCGGGATCCCGTCCCGCCCGCTGAGCGAGCTCGTGCTGCGCACGGTGCTCCTCGCGATCGCGGCCTTCGCCGTGGCGATCATGTTCAACCAGTACAAGGGCCTGCCGCTCGCCGTGCTGCTGTTCGCGATCGTCCTGGTCGCCAGCGACTTCGTGCTGCGCCGCACCTCGTACGGCCGCAAGATCTTCGCGCTCGGCGGCAGCGTCGAGGCGTCGCGCCGCGCCGGTATCAACGTCACGGCGATCCGCGTCTCGGTCTTCGCCGTCGCGGGTCTGTTCGCGGCGGTCGGCGGCCTCTTCTGGGCCTCCAAGATCGCGGCGGCCAACCAGAGCGCCGGTTCCGGCGACCTCCTGATGAACGTCATCGCGGCGGCCGTCATCGGCGGCACCAGCCTCTTCGGCGGCCGGGGCCGCACCTGGAACGCCCTGCTCGGTGTCCTCGTGATCACGTCGATCCAGTACGGCCTGGCCCTCCAGGGCATCGCCACCCCGATCCAGTACATGATCACCGGCGGCGTGCTCCTCGCCACGGTCGTCATCGACTCGGTCACCCGCAAGACGCAGAAGTCGGCGGGCCGCGCCTAGGGGTTTTCGCCCCTGCGGCCCCGTACCTCCCTGATCCTGTGCCCGGCGCCAATGACGACGCCGGGCACAGTCATGTCATGAGGGCGTTACCGAACGTGCGTACCCCTTGGATGCGGCCGATCGCGTGATGTACAACGCACAGCCCGGGCGCGGCGCGCCAAGGCGGAACATTAGACTCGACAGGCCCGGCAAAAGCTCGAACAGCTCTATCGCAAGGAGGCACGGGTGCCGCTGCTGACCCGCATCACGGGACCGCGCGATCTGGACCGGCTCAGCCAGGAACAGCTGGACCAGCTGGCCGGCGAGATCCGGACCTTCCTGGTCGACGCGGTATCCAAGACCGGCGGCCACCTCGGCCCCAACCTCGGCGTCGTCGAGCTCACCATCGCGCTGCACCGCGTGTTCGACTCGCCGAAGGACCGAGTGCTCTTCGACACCGGTCACCAGTCCTACGTGCACAAGCTGCTCACCGGCCGCCAGGACTTCGGCAAGCTGCGCACCAAGGGCGGCCTGTCCGGCTACCCCTCGCGCGCCGAGTCCGACCACGACGTGATCGAGAACTCGCACGCCTCCACGGTCCTGGGCTGGGCCGACGGCCTCGCCAAGGCGAACGAGGTGCGCGGCAAGGACGACCACGTCGTCGCCGTGATCGGCGACGGAGCGCTCACGGGCGGCATGGCCTGGGAGGCCCTGAACAACATCGCGGCCGCCAAGGACCGCCCCCTCGTGATCGTCGTCAACGACAACGAGCGCTCGTACGCCCCCACCATCGGCGGCCTCGCCAACCACCTGGCCACCCTGCGCACCACGGACGGCTACGAGCGCTTCCTGGCCCGCGGCAAGGACCTCCTGGAGCGCACGCCGGTCGTCGGCAGGCCGCTCTACGAGACCCTGCACGGCGCCAAGAAGGGCCTCAAGGACTTCATCGCCCCGCAGGGCATGTTCGAGGACCTCGGCCTGAAGTACGTCGGCCCCATCGACGGCCACGACATCGAGGCCCTGGAGTCGGCCCTGGCCCGCGCCAAGCGGTTCGGCGGACCGGTCATCGTGCACTGCCTCACCGAGAAGGGCCGCGGCTACAAGCCCGCCGAGCAGGACGAGGCCGACCGCTTCCACGGCATCGGCCCGATCCACCCGGACACCGGCCTGCCCATCAAGGCCTCGGCCGCCAGCTGGACGTCCGTCTTCGGCGACGAGATGGTCAAGCTCGGCCACGACCGCGAGGACATCGTCGCGATCACCGCCGCGATGCTCCAGCCCGTCGGCCTGAAGAAGTTCGCCGACGCGTTCCCGGACCGCATCTACGACGTCGGCATCGCGGAGCAGCACGCCGCCACCTCGGCCGCGGGTCTGGCGACCGGCGGGGTGCACCCGGTCTTCGCGGTCTACGCGACGTTCCTCAACCGCGCCTTCGACCAGGTCCTCATGGACGTCGCGCTGCACAAGTGCGGTGTCACCTTCGTCCTGGACCGGGCCGGCGTCACGGGCGACGACGGCGCCTCGCACAACGGCATGTGGGACATGTCCATGCTCCAGGTCGTCCCCGGCCTGCGCCTGGCCGCCCCGCGCGACGCCGAGCAGCTGCGCGCCCAGCTGCGCGAGGCCGTCGAGGTCGACGACGCGCCGACCGTCGTCCGCTACTCGAAGGGCGTCGTCGGACCCGCGGTCCCGGCCGTCGGCAAGGTCGGCGCCATGGACGTGCTGCGCAGGCCGTCCGCGGCCAAGCCGGACGTGCTGCTGGTCTCCGTCGGGGCGCTCGCCCCGATGTGCCTGGAGATCGCCGGACTCCTCGACAAGCAGGGCATCACCACGACCGTCGTCGACCCGCGCTGGGTCAAGCCGGTCGACGAGGCGCTCGCGCCGCTCGCCGAGCAGCACCGCGTCGTCGTCACCGTCGAGGACAACTCCCGCGTGGGAGGCGTCGGTTCGGCCGTCGCGCAGGCCCTGCGCGACGCGGGCGTCGACGTACCGCTGCGTGACTTCGGCATCCCGCCGCGCTTCCTCGACCACGCCTCGCGCAAGGAGGTCATGGCCGAGATCGGCCTCACGGCCCCCGACATCGCGCGTCAGGTCACCGGTCTCGTCGCCAAGCTGGACGGCCGCTTCGAGCGCGCGACGGCCACCGACGCGGTGGAGCCCGCGCGCGACTGACCCGCACAGACTGCTCCATGGGCCGGTCCCACCACCCCGCAAGGGTGGTGGGACCGGCCCATTCGCGTGAATGCGCCCGCGCCGTGGCATACGGAGACATAGCCCCCTCGATCATGTCGAGGACGACGATGCGTGGGAGGTACGACCGTGAGCAGCACCCTCTTCAGGACGAAGAAGGTCGAACAGTCGATCTTGGACACTGAGGAGCCGGAGCACGCACTCAAGAAGTCGCTGTCCGCTCTGGATCTCACCGTGTTCGGTGTCGGTGTCATCATCGGCACCGGCATCTTCGTCCTCACCGGCAAGGTCGCCAAGGAGAACGCGGGGCCCTCGGTGGCCCTGGCCTTCATCGTGGCCGGCGTCGTCTGCGGCCTGGCCGCGCTGTGCTACGCGGAGTTCGCGTCCACTGTCCCGGTCGCCGGATCCGCGTACACCTTCTCGTACGCGTCACTGGGCGAACTCCCCGCCTGGATCATCGGCTGGGACCTGGTCCTCGAGTTCGCGCTCGGCACGGCGGTGGTGGCCGTCGGCTGGTCGGGCTACGTGCGCTCGCTGCTGGACAACGCCGGCTGGCATCTGCCCATGTCGCTGAGCGGGCGGGACGGGGCCACGGGGTTCGGCTTCGACATCCTCGCCGCCGCCCTGGTCCTGGTGCTCACCGTCATCCTCGTCCTGGGGATGAAGCTCTCCGCCCGCGTCACCTCGGTCGTCGTCGCCATCAAGGTGGCCGTCGTCCTCATCGTGATCATCGCGGGGGCCTTCTTCGTCACGGCCGACAACTACAAGCCCTTCATCCCGGAGGCGCAGAAGCAGGTGGAGGGTGCCAGCATCCAGTCCCCGCTCGTGCAGCTGATGTTCGGCTACGAGCCGACCAACTTCGGCGTCATGGGCATCTTCACCGCCGCCTCCGTCGTCTTCTTCGCCTTCATCGGCTTCGACGTCGTGGCCACCGCCGCCGAGGAGACGAAGAACCCGCAGCGGGACATGCCGCGCGGCATCATCGGCTCCCTGATCATCTGCACCACGCTCTACGTGGCGGTGTCGATCGTCGTCACCGGCATGCAGAGGTACAGCGAGCTGTCCATCGACGCCCCGCTCGCGGACGCCTTCAAGGCGACCGGGCACCCCTGGTACGCGGGTGTCATCAGCTTCGGCGCCGCGGTCGGCCTGACGACGGTCTGCCTGATCCTCCTCCTCGGCCAGACCCGGGTGTTCTTCGCGATGAGCCGTGACGGGCTGCTGCCGCGCTTCTTCTCGGTCGTCCACCCGAAGTTCAAGACCCCGTACCGGCCGACCATCCTGCTCGGCGTGATCATCGCGATCCTGGCCGGGTTCACCAGCCTCAGCGAGCTCGCGGAACTGGTGAACATCGGCACGCTCTTCGCGTTCGTCGTCGTGGCGCTGGGCGTCATCATCCTGCGCCGCACCCGCCCCGACCTGCCCCGCGCCTTCCGCACCCCCCTGGTGCCGTTCCTCCCGATCCTGTCGGTGATCGCGTCCCTGTGGCTGATGCTGAACCTGCCCGCGGAGACCTGGATCCGCTTCGCCGTCTGGATGCTGATCGGCTGCATCGTGTACCTCGCGTACGGGCACTCGCACAGCCGGCTGGGGCGGCAGGAGGAGGCGGGCCTGCAGTAGGGGCCGCCGGGTCCGGGTCGTGTCTGACGCCGGGTCAGCCGCCCTGCGCCGGGGACTTCTTGGCGGACTCGGGGATCTCGCCGCCCGTGCGGATCGCCTTCCACAGCTGCGTGGCCTGGGGCTCGGCGGCCACGACGCGGTTGGGGTCCGCGGTGTCGTACCGCACCGGCAGCATGATCGTCTCCATGGTGGCCGGGTCGACGCCGTGCATGCTGCGGCTGAACTCGGCCAGGGACTTCAGTGACGCGAGGTCGGAGTCGGTGGTCAGCGACGAGGTGAGGCTGTCCGCGATCTTGAACGTCTTCGTCGGGCTGCCCAGCAGATCCTGCTTCTTGACCTCGCCGAGCAGCGCGATCATGAACTGCTGCTGGAGGCCGATGCGTCCGAGGTCGCTGCCGTCGCCGATGCCGTGCCGGGTCCGCACGAAGGCCAGCGACTGGGTGCCGTTCAACTTGTGGGTGCCCGCGCTCAGTTCGAGGCCGCTGGACTTGTCGTGGATCGGCTTGTCGACGGTCACGGTGACGCCGCCTATCGCGTCGACGAGTCCCTTGAACCCGGAGAAGTCGATCTCCATGAAGTGGTCCATGCGCACCCCGGACATGGCCTCGACGGTCTTGACCACACAGGCCGGACCGGCGAGCGAGTACACGGAGTTGAACATCACGCGCTTCGCCGAGGGGATCTCGGAGCCGTCCGACTTGGTGCACTCGGGGCGGGTCACCAGGGTGTCCCGGGGGATGCTGACGGCGGTGGCCCGCGTGCGGCCCTCGGGTATGTGCATCACCAGCGCGGTGTCGGAGCGGGCGCCCGCGACCTTGCCGGTGCCCAGGTCCGCGTTGTCCCCGGCGCGCGAGTCCGAGCCGAGGACCAGGATGTTCTGACCGCTGGTCGGAAGCTTCTCGGGACGGTCGTCGCCGATCGCCTTGTCGAGGTCGACCCCGCTGATGTTGCCGTTGAGATCGCTGTAGAGCCAGTAACCCGTGCCGCCGACGACGAGCGCGAGGACGAGCAGGGACAGGAGCACGATCCTGCCGGTGCGGCGCTTCTTCGGAGCCTTGCGGCTGCGCTTGCCGGGCGAGCTCCGGCGGGACGGCGGCACAGCGGTGCTCAGGTCATGGCTCATCGCGGGGTGTCCTCGCAACTAGTGCCCGGTGGGCAGGGGCAGCAGACAGACCGCGGAGAACCGGGTCTGTGCCGCGCGGCTGACGCTTGGTTGGGACTGAACTATAGACATGTACTCGAAAACTCTTATGAGTGAAGTGCCCGGTTGGTCAGGGGAGCTGGGGCCGCGCGGGGCCGTCCCGGCACCCTCCCGAGCCCGCCGGAATGGCTGCCACCTGTGACTTTTCCTGTGCCGATGGAACAGGGGTACGGGCGTTCGTACAGGCATATGATGTGTCGAATTCTGGAATGATCTGTGAACGCCGGGCTCGGCGCGGGAGGGGACGGCACACATGCGCGGTAGAGGTGCGCAGACGGTGGACCGGCGGACCCGATCCGGCGTCGACGTCGAGGAGCGGCCCCGGGCGGCATCCGCGGCGGCGGCGGCCACGGGGTCGTGGCTGCTGCGGGGGAACGACGACCGCCTCACGGTGTACGCGCTCGTCGACGGTGGCGTCAACCGCTGGACGGAGACCGCCGTCGGCAGCGGGCGCTGGACCCGGCCGGACTTCTTCCCCGTCGCAGGACTGACCTCCCTCACCGTCGTCCAGGGCGCGAACCGCTATGCGCACTTCCTCGGACGCAGGGAGAAGCGGCCGAGTGGCGGCGCCGCGAAGGTCGACCTGGTCTACGCCGTGCAGTACCAGTCGGGACGGACGCTGGGGGAATGGCGTTCCCTGGGCAACCCGTACCGCGACGCGAGGGACGCGGCGACGCTCGGCGACCCGGCCGCGGCCGTCGACGGACAGGGCACGGTCCATGTCTTCGTCTCGGGCGGCGCCGGCGGCGTCATGGTGCGCCGGGAGTCCAAGAGCGGGGCGTGGGAGGCGTGGCAGGACCTGCGCGGTGGTGAGGTCGTGGGCGGGCTCGCCGCCGCGGCGACCTCTGCCGGACCGGTCGAACTCCTCGCGCCGGGGCGCAGGTCGGTGATGCGCTGGGTGCAGATGGAGCAGGGCGGGGACCTGCGCCGTGCGCAGGACCTCGTGCCTGCCCCGGTGCCCGGTTCGGCGGCGCTCCTGGAGACCGGCCCCGGGATCTTCACCGCGTACTGGAGTGAGCAGAGCGGGACCGGCGTCTACGCGCAGCGGCCCGGCGAATGGGCTTTCCCCGTGGGCGGAGCCCCGGGGGAGGGACCCCATTCCACGCTGCGCGCCCTCGTCGACGGTTATGACTGCACGGTCCTGGCCCACCAGGGGCACACGGGAACGGCCGTGCTGGGCGTCTGCGGCACCGGTGGTGAATCCGCCGGACTGTGGTGGACCGACACGGGGGTGGCCTGTGCCGGCACTCCCGCTCTGGCATTGGACGGGCGGGGGCGGGTCGTCATGGCGACGGTCGCCACGGACGGCAGCGTTCTGGTGAGCCGGCAGCGTCCGGAGCCCGGGCTCACTCTGTCCGACTGGGACCGCCTGCCCGGCAATTGAGCCTTCCTCTACACCAAACTCCACGGCATGGCTAGACCTAAAAAAGGTTGTACTGGCCGAAAGTGATGATCCTCACCCCTCCTCGTGACGCTTAGTTGAAGCCTTGACCTGTAATTTGGGTAAAGGTCGTGTGAGAGTCCGGTGAATGCCCGGTAAGCGGGTCGTCGCGGTGGCGCAAGTGCCACGAGCCCGGGGCTGCAAGGTGGGGACGGTGGTTGCCTCGTGGGTGGGTCGGACAACCCTGAGTCCGGTGCGCTGGTTTCGGCGTACCGGTCCGCGGTCCCGGTCGGCGCCAGGCAGCGCATCGTCCGCGGTGTACCGACCCCGGTCCGCAAGGCCGTGAAGTCCTCGCTCAACGTGGCCGACACCGTCCGTTCCGCGACAGTCGTCTGGGCCATGGGGGGCAAGCGCAGGGCGCCCCGCCACAGCGCCGCCTACAGCCAGCGCGTCGTCCGTGTCGGGCGCCGCCACATGCGCGCGCTGACGGTCGCCGGCGCCACGGACTGGGCGGCCAGGGCCCGCAACCTGAACATCGTCGTCTCGGTCCTGGACGCCGCGGGCATCGACTACTTCTGCGTGCGGGGTACGGCCAACGGGCTGCCGGCCGTGGCCATCCCCGCCACGTCCCGCCCGGCCGCCGAGGAAGTGCTCCAGCTGGCCTTCGCGCAGGCACCCGGCTATGTCGGTCCGGCCGGCGGCGACGAGGCACGGATGGAGCCCGGCGACGAGGAGCGGTCGTGGCGGGCGCTGCGCAAGAACAAGGTGCTGCGGGTCGCGTGGTACGTGTGCGACCCGACCCAGCAGCTCGTCTTCGGCGCGGCCGCCGGCTGCGACCTCGAAGTGTGGGCCGAGCGTGACGGGGAGCTGAAGGCTCCCCGCGCCAACCGGGTCATCGACGCCGTCCCGGTGGACGCCCCCCGCAAGTCGGCGCCCCAGCGACTCTTCAGCCCCATACCTCCCGCGTACCACACGGGCGATGCCCGCACGCTGCCCGAGTTCTCCGTGCAGCTCCCCGAGGACCACCAGTTCCCCATCGACGTCGTCTACACCTGGGTCGACGACTCGGACCCCGTCTGGCGGGCGCAGCGCGACCGGATGCGCCAGGGGTTCTCCGGGGACGAGCTGCACGAGCAGGCGGCGAACGACGCGCGCTACACCAGCCGTGACGAGCTGCGCTATTCGCTGCGGTCGCTCCATCAGAACGCGCCCTGGGTGCGCAACGTCTACCTCGTGACGGCGGGGCAGGTCCCGTCCTGGCTCAACGTGCGGCACCCGAACCTCCGGGTGGTGGACCACCGGGAGATCTTCTCCGACCCCGCCGCCCTGCCCACGTTCAACTCCCATGCCATCGAGAGCCAGCTGCACCACATCCCCGGGCTCTCGGAGTGCTTCCTCTATCTGAACGACGACGTGTTCTTCGGGCGGCCGGTGACGCCCGCACATTTCTTCCACCCGAACGGCATCACCAAGTTCTTCACGTCGCCCGCACTGATACCCGGCGGCGGAATCGCCTCGACCGATCTTCCCGTCAACGCCGCCGGGAAGAACAGCCGCTGGCTCATCGCGCAGAAATTCGGCACCGCCATTTCCCAGAAGATGAAGCACACACCGCACGCGCTGCGCGGGAGCGTGCTCCAGGAGATCGAGGAGACCTTCACGGAGGAGCACGCCGCGACGCAGCACTCGCGCTTCCGCTCTCCCGGTGACGTCCCGATCGCCTCGTCGCTGCACCACTACTTCGCCTACCACTCCGCGCGGGCGACCGTGGGCGACATCCAGTACCGGTACATCGACCTCTCGGCCGACCTCGCCGAGCGGCGCCTGAACACACTCCTCGCCAACCGGAACATGGACACCTTCTGCCTCAACGACACGGTCGAATCCGCCGATCCGGAGCGGCAGAAGGAAATGCTGGCGAGTTTCCTCGACGCGTACTTCCCGGTGCCCAGCCCTTACGAAGTGCCGGAACACGTGAACATTCTCGAACAGAGCGCGGATCTCGACGAACTCGTGAAGGCCGCCGACCGATGAGATCACCGTCCCCCGTCGCACCGTCCGCGAGTGGGTCCCGCCGCGCATGAATTCCTATGACGTCACGCTGGTCGTGCCGGTCTACAACGTGGAGCAGTACCTCCAGGAGTGCCTGGACTCCATCGCGGCGCAGACCGTCTTCGAGCGCTGCGAGGTCATCCTCGTCGACAACGGCAGCAGCGACGGTTCGTACCGGCTCTGCGCGGACTTCGCCCTGCGGCATGCCAACGCGACGGTGCTCGTGCGCCACGGGGGCGGCGCCGGAGCGGCGCGCAACCTCGGGATGGACCGTGCGACCGGTGCGCGCATCACCTTCTGCGACTCCGACGACGTGCTGCCGCCCACTGCCCTCGAACGCATGCTGGACGCCTCGCTCACCACCGGCGCACAGGTCGTCGTGGGCGCGATGGAGACGTTCCCCAAGCCGACCCGCTGGGCCTGGAAGGACCACTTCGGAAAGGGCGACCGGACGTTCGCGAGCATCGCCGAGGCGCCCGAACTGGTGCACAGCGCGAGCGCTTGCAACAAGCTCTTCGACCTGTCCTATCTGCGTGCTCACCGCATCCGCTTCGCGGAGGGCGTCCACTTCGAGGATGCCTACGTCGGCGTCACCGCCCTCGTTCTCGCCACCCGTCTCGCCCTGGTCGACGCGTGCGTCTACAAGTACCGCAAGCGCGCCGCGGGGAACTCGACCATGGACGCCATCTGGACCCGGCGGCAGAACTACTGGGACCACCTCCAGCTGGTGGAGTACCTGCACGGGCTGGGAGCGTCCGTCCCCGCGCCGTCCCGGGCCGTGCTCGACCTCTTCCTCGTACGGAGCTATCAGGGCTTCGCGCTGCGGGCGCCCGACCTCTTCCAGGGGGCGGAGCTGGAGGAGATCTACGCTCGGTGCCGCGCCGTCTACTGGAACGTCTCTCCCGACGTGATCGTCGCGGCCACGGCCGACGGTCGCCACCGGGTGGCCTACCACGCGTTCCTCACCGGGGACTTCGGCCTCTTCGCCGACCGGGCGGCCAGGCTGCACCGGCTGTCCGTGCGCGACGGCCGGCCCTACTTCGTCGACGCGGCGCCGGACGGGCTGTCGTCACTGGTCGAAGCAACGCCCTTCACCGCCCATGTGGAGCACGTCCGCCGTCTGCCCGGCACCAGGATGCTGCGCATCTCCGGCCGTTTCGAGGTCTGCGGGATGCCGTTGGTCCGGCCGCTGCCCGGACGGCTCGGCCTGCGCGTGCGGGGGAGCCGCCTCAGCGCGCCCGCCACGCAGGTCCGCCGGCGCGACATGAAGAACCTCCGGCCCGACACGGAGTGGGGCGGCTTCACCGCCGACCTGCCCCTCGACGCCCTGCGGCCGGGCGCGCACGATCTCGAATTCGTCCTGGACGTCGAGGGCGGCCAGACGGTCACCCCGTGCCTGGTCGCCGCGGGCTTCCTGCGCGGGGCACGCGTCGTGCGGCACCGGGGGACGCGGGTGGTGCCGCACTGGCGGGGGAGCAACCGGGCGATCCTCATGGTCGTCGGCACCTCGCGCGGGCTCACCCGGCGCATCCGCGGCGGCCTGCTCGCCAAGGACGCCAAGCACGTGCTGCGCAGACGGCCGTTCTGGAAGCAGCGCCTTGCGCGCCTGCTCACGAAACCCCTGTTCCTCGGCAGGGACATCCGGCTGTTCGGCGAGCGCGGAGACACCGCGCAGGACAACGGCTGGCACCTCTTCCGTCATGAGCGCACCGCCGGGAAGCGCCGCGGGGCGTACTACGTCATCCGGGCCGGCAGCCCCGACCGTACGCACCTGGCGGGCCTCGGGCATGTCGTCGCGCACAGCTCCTGGAAGCACAAGCTGCTGATGCTCCACGCGTCCGCGCTGATCAACGCGTACGACATCGACACCTACATGCTCCCCGACGGCTGGGACCGGACCCGCTATCTCAAGCACCTGAACTGGCGGGTGGGCGCCCGCCGGGTGTTCCTCCAGCACGGTGTGACGGACAAGGACGTGAGCAAGGGCCTGCACCGCAACCGCACGGGCGTCGACCTCATCCTCGCGGTGAGCCGCCACGAGGGGGAGTTCCTGTCGGCCGAACTCGGCTACGAGGGACAGGTGGCGGTCACCGGCTTCCCGCGCTTCGACGCGCTGGTACCCGACCGCGGCGGGCGCCGCATCCTGTTCATGCCGACGTGGCGCGCCTACCTGACCGTCCCCTCGTACAGCCGTGACGGCGGTGGCGAGGCGAAGCAAGCCATGCGGGACCGGTTCCTCGCCTCCACCTACCGGGACTTCATGGCCCGATTCCTCAACGACCCGAGCCTCCTGGCCGCCCTGGAACGGTACGACTACACCCTGGACTTCCTGCCGCACTACGAAATGCGCGCGGTGGTGGGCGAGATGGCGCCGGACCACGAGCGGGTCCGCATCATCGACCAGAACGAGATCAGCGTGCAGGACGCGATGCGCGGCTGCGACCTCTTCATCACCGACTGGTCCTCCACCGCCTTCGACGTCGCCTACCTCGGAACTCCCCTCGTCTACGCGCAGTTCGACGCCGAGGAGTACTGGGACGGGCATTACCGAAAAGGCTATTTCGACGCCCACCGTGACGGCTTCGGCCCGGTCGGGGAAACCGTCGAGGACGTGGTGGGCGAAGTGATCCGCTACGTGCAGCGCGGCTGCGAAAGAGAACCTGAATACCTGCGCAGGGTCGAGAAGTTCTTCGAGCACCATGACCAGCAGAACAACGTGAGGGCGTCGGAAGCGATCGAACGTCTCATTCGGGGGTCGAACCATTGATGTGGCGTGTCAGGAGGAAGTATGTCCCAATCCAGCCGTGACGTGACCGTCGTCGTGCCGTTCCGCGATGTCCAGAATTTCTTCTCCGAATTCCTGGCCTCGGTGGCGGCACAGACGGCTTTCTCGCGTGCGCACGTGATACTCGTCGACAACGGCAGCACCGATCACTCGGTGGGTATCGCGAGTGAGTTCGCCGGTCTGTATCCCAACGTCGACCTGGTCTCGCAGCCGCACGGAAGAGCCGGCGACGCGCGGAACACGGGTATGGACATGGCCGCGACACCGTACATCGTCTTCTGGGACGCCGACGACATCGTGCCCGAGCGGTCCCTGGAAGTTCTGCGGAACACCATCATCAAGACCAGGGCCACCGTCGTCGTGGGCCGCGAGAAGCAGTTCCCGAAGCCGGTCAAGGCGCCGTGGCACAAGTACTTCGGCAAGAACGTCAAGACGGTGGACAGCGTCGTCGACATCCCCGACCTGATCCACTCGGCGTCCTGCTGGAACAAGATCTTCGACCTCGACCTGCTGCGCTCCCAGGGCATCCGGTTCGGCACCGCCACGGCCTTCGAGGACGCCTACGTCTCGATCCCCGCGCTGCTCCTGGCCGAGCGCATCTCGCTGGTCGACGCCCCCGTCTACGAGTACCGCAGGCGCGGCGACGGCACGTCCGTCATGGACACCCTCTGGGATCTCCCGCAGAACTACGCCGACCAGCTGGTGATGCTGGAGTACCTCGCGGCGATGCGTGAGCAGCTGACGCCGTACCAGCAGGAGACGCTGGAGCGGTTCCTCATCCGCAGCATGCAGGGATTCCTGCTGAGGGCCCCGCGGGTGCTCAGCGAATCCGAGTGCCGGCAGCTCTTCGAGCGGTGCCGCGCCCTCTACTGGGGCATCACCTCGGAGTCCTTCGTCCGCAGCACGAACGACACCCGGCACCGGCTGCCCTATCTCGCGCTGCACTTCGGGGACTTCGACCTCTTCCACCGCCCGGCCGCCGTCCTCGGCGCAGTCTTCGGCCGTGAGGCGGACCTTTACGTCGACTACCCGGGCACGTCCTGGGCGCTGCCGCTCACGAAGGTCACGTCGGTTCCGGCCCGCATCGAGGGGATCTCCGCCGCTGACGGCGGAAACGCGGTCGTCCACGGGCGGTTCTCGGTGAACGGTATTCCCGACGAACTGCTGGAGAAGATCGAACTGCAGGTCTGGTTCGAGCGGAGCGGCAAGACCCTTCCGGCGGTGAACCACGGACAGGTCCACGACCAGGCGGGTCAGGGCGGAGCCGCCTTCAGCGTCACCCTCGACCCCCGGGAGTTCCCGGCCGGCGCCTTCCCCGTACGGCTCGTGCTGTGCACCCGGGGCAGGAACGTCTCGCGGCCGTGCGGTGTGTCCCCCGGCGTCGTCCAGCAGCCCCCGGTGACCGGTTTCCACGGCCTCACGCGCATCGCCGCCGAGGGCTCGGACGCCCGGCTCGTCGTCGAGTCCACGCAAGCCTGATCAACATCCGCTCCAGAGATGGGGTATTCGGCAGAAAACAGGAGTCATAAGTGTTCGATCCCGTCTACGACGTCGCCGTCGTCGTCCCCATCTTCAATGTGGAGAGATATCTCCAGGAGTGCCTGGACTCGCTGGCGCGCCAGACGATATTCGACCGCTGCCAGGTGATTCTCGTCGACAACGGCAGCAGCGACAGCTCGCCTGCCATCGCCGCGGGATTCGCCGCCCAGCACCAGAACGTATGGGCTTTCGTCCACCCCACGGGGAAGGCCGGCGGCGCCCGTAACGCGGGAATGGACCTGGTCAGTTCCCGGTACATCACGTTCTGCGACTCCGACGACGTACTGCCCGAGGACGCCCTCGAGGTCATGTGGCGGACCGCGGTGAAGGAGCGCGTGCCGCTCACCATCGGGCGCATGGAGACGTTCCCGGAGGCGACCAACTGGCCGTGGCTCCGCTACTTCGGGACGGGTGTCCAGGTGCATCCCGGGATCGAGAACATTCCGGAGATGATTCACGGCGGAAGCGCCTGCCACAAACTCTTCGACGTCGAGTTCATCCGCGCGAACAACATCCGGTTCCGCGAAGGCGTGCACTTCGAGGACGCGTTCTTCTCGGTTCCCGCCATGCTGCTCGCGGACCGCATCGCGATGGTGCCCAGCACGGTCTACCAGTACCGCAAGCGCGCCGCCGAGGACTCCACGATGGACAAGCTGTGGGAGCGCAAGGCGAACTACTGGGACCACCTCCTGCTGGAGGAGTACCTGATGACGCTCCGCCCCCGCCTCTCCGGCCACCGGCAGGAAGTCCTCAACCGGTTCCTGGTGCGCAGCTACCAGGGATTCGCCCTGCGTGCGCCGCAGGTCATGGAGGAGCAGGAGCTGTTCCAGCTCTTCACGCGGGCCCGCGCCGTCTACACCCAGCTGACGCCCGACGCGGTCATGACGTCCACCCACGACACCCGCCACCGCGTTCCGTTCCTCGCGATGTACATGAACTGGTTCGAGCTGTTCGCGCGCCCGGAGCAGGCGCTCACCGGTGTGTACGGGCGGGCCGGCGACCTCTACCTCGACATCTCGGTGCCGAGCGCGCTGCTCCCGCTGACCAAGGTCTCCTCCACCAGCGTGCACGTGGAACGCATCCAGGAGGACCCCGAGTCCGACGGGATCGTCGTGGCCGGCCGCTTCGTGCTCAACGGCCTGCCGATGAACCGGCCCATGCGCAACCCCATGCAGCTGTGGCCGGAGACGAGCGGCCAGATGGTGACCGCGCGGCAGGTGTGGCGCAGCGACCTGAAGGCCACCCGTGACGATCTCGAATGGGGCGGATTCGAGGCCGTGGTCCCCGTAGGGGCCATCAAGGACGGCGAGTTCCCGCTGAAGCTGGTGTTCTGCACCTCCGGCCGCGACGTCTCACGCCCGTGCATGACCACCACCGCGATGCTGCGCAGCGCCCGCGGCATGAACGTCGGGGGCCGCTGGGTCCTGCCGATGTCGAAGGGCAAGGACAACGCCGTGCTGCTCGTCCGGGAGGCGCAGGGCAGGGGAAGGGGAGCTGACAAGGACTGGGAGGAGTTCCTCCAGGGCATGGACGAGGACCAGAAGAAGCGCAAGGCGCCCTTCTGGCGGGCCCGCGCCATCCGGCGCGCCACGCTCAGGTTCTTCCGCCGCAAGGAGATCTGGCTGATCGCCGAGCGCAAGGACACCGCCCAGGACAACAGCCTGCACCTGTTCAGGTACCTGCGTACGCACGAGCGCCGCCGCAAGGCGTACTACGTCATCGACAAGGGAAGCGCGGACCGGGCCAAGCTGAAGCGCCTGGGGAACGTGGTGGCCCACAGCTCGTGGAAGCACAAGCTGCTGATGCTGCACGCGTCCCTGCTGATCAACGCCTATGACATCGACTCGTACATGCTCCCCGACGGCTGGGACCGCGGGCAGTACCTCAAGCACCTCAACTGGCGTGTGGGCGCCAAGCGGGTCTTCCTCCAGCACGGTGTCACCGACGAGGACGGCAGCAAGGCCCTGCACCGCAACAGGACCGGCGTGGATCTGGTGTTCGCCACCAGCGACCGGGAAGCCCAGTACTTCTCCGAGCACATGCACTACGGCGAGCAGGCCAAGGCGCTCGGCTTCCCGCGCTTCGACGCGCTCCAGCCGGACCGCGGCGGCCGCCGCGTCCTCCTCATGCCCACCTGGCGCAAGTACCTGACGATCCCCTCCTACCTCCAGCAGGAGGGCGCCGACCAGGACGCCGTCAACGAGATCTTCCGTGAGTCGGCCTACCGGGACTTCGTGGTACGGCTGCTGCGCGACCCGAAGCTCATGGAAGCGCTGGAGTACTACGACTACACGCTCGACTTCCTGCCGCACTACGAGATGCGGAACATGATCGACGGAGTCGTTCCGGACCACCCTCGGGTGCAGCGCCTGGACCAGACGAAGGTCAGCGTCCAGACGGCCCTGCGCCAGTGCGACCTGTTCATCACCGACTGGTCCTCGGTCCACTTCGACATGGCCTACCTCGGCACGCCGCTCGTCTACGCCCGGTTCGACCCCGACGAGTACTGGGCGAAGCACGCCAGGAAGGGCTACTTCGAGGCGGAGCACGACGGGTTCGGGCCGGTGTGCGGCAACGTCGACGAGGTCGTGACCGAAGTGATCCGCTACCTCGGCAACGGGTGCGCGCGCGAGCCGGAGTACGACCGCAGGGCGCGGGCGTTCTTCGCCTTCGAGGACCGCGACAACTGCGCCCGCGCGACGGCCGCGATCGCGGAGCTCGCGGCGTCGGACAGATAGGGCGCGTCGCGGCGCGCGTGCCTCACGCGGGCCGCACCGTCCGCGGTCCCACGCAGGCGGCGCCCAACTCGCCCACGCGGCGGCGCAGTTCACGGTCGGCGGTCACCACGGTGCACGGCCTTTCGGCGGCGGCGACCAGGTCCACGATGTGGTCGTCGCCGCTTCCCGTCGCCGATTCGACCCGTACGCCCGGCACCGACTCCACACCGCGTGCGGCGCCCTCGACGACGAGCACGATGTCGACGTCCTCGCGCTCGGCGTGGGCCACCAGGCTGTCCCGCAGGCGTTCGGCCGCGCCCCGCCGGTCGCGCCACCACCCGTCGGGGACCGAACCGACGACATTGGCGCCGTCGACGATCAGCAGCATGGTCATGAGGTCCCGCCCTTCTCCCGCACGAGCGTACCCAGACCGCGCAAACACCGGTGCCCGGCACGCCAGTTGGCATGCCGGGCACCGGTTCGTGCGGGGGAGTTACGCCGGAACGCTCGCCACGCCCTGCGCCAGGAACCGCTTGCCGGTCACCCGCTCGCTGACGCCCTCACGGTCCAGGTACGGCGTGATGCCGCCCAGGTGGAAGGGCCAGCCGGCGCCGGTGATCAGGCACAGGTCGATGTCCTGGGCCTCGGCGACGACACCCTCGTCGAGCATGAGGCCGATCTCCTGCGCCACCGCGTCGAGCACGCGGTCGCGGACCTGCTCCTCCGTCAGGACGACGTCGCCCTGCTTGAGGAGGGCGGCGACCTCGGGGTCCAGCTCCGGCTTCCCGGAGTCGTAGACGTAGAAGCCGCGCTTGCCGGCCTTGACGACCGCCGCGAGGTTCGGGGACACCGTGAAGCGCTCCGGGAAGGCGCGGTTCAGGGTCTCCGAGACGTGCAGACCGATCGCGGGACCGACCAGCTCCAGGAGCACCAGCGGGGACATCGGCAGGCCGAGCGGCTCGACGGCCTTCTCGGCGACCTCGACCGGGGTGCCCTCGTCGATGACGTTCTGGATCTCGCCCATGAAGCGGGTGAGGATGCGGTTCACGACGAACGCCGGGGCGTCCTTCACCAGCACCGCGGTCTTCTTCAGCTTCTTGGCGACACCGAAGGCGGTGGCCAGCGAGGCGTCGTCGGTCCGCTCGCCGCGGACGATCTCCAGGAGCGGGAGGATCGCGACCGGGTTGAAGAAGTGGAAGCCGACGACCCGCTCGGGGTGCTTCAGCTTCGACGCCATCTCGGTGACCGAGAGGGACGAGGTGTTGGTGGCGAGGATCGCGTGCGCCGGGGCGACCGCCTCGACCTCCGCGAACACCTGCTGCTTGACGCCGATCTCCTCGAAGACGGCCTCGATGATGAAGTCCGCGTCGGAGAAGCCCTCGGCCTTGTCCAGGACGCCGCTCACCAGCGCCTTGAGGCGGTTGGCCTTGTCCTGGTTGACACGGCCCTTGCCGAGCAGCTTCTCGATCTCGGCGTGGACGTAGCCCACACCCTTGTCGACGCGCTCCTGGTCGATGTCGGTCAGGACGACCGGCACCTCGAGGCGGCGCAGGAAGAGCAGCGCGAGCTGCGAGGCCATCAGGCCCGCACCCACGACGCCGACCTTGGTGACCGGACGCGCGAGCGACTTGTCCGGCGCACCCGCCGGGCGCTTGCCGCGCTTCTGGACGAGGCTGAACGAGTAGATACCCGCGCGCAGTTCGCCACCCATGATCAGGTCGGCGAGCGCCTTGTCCTCGGCGTCGAACCCGGCCTGCAGGTTCCCGTCCTTGGCGGCGGCGATGATGTCGAGGGCGCGGTACGCGGCCGGGGCCGCCCCGTGCACCTTGCTGTCGGCGATGAACTTGCCGCGCGCGACGGCCTCGTCCCACGCGTCGCCGCGGTCGACCTCGGCACGCTCGACGGCCACGTCGCCCTTGAGGACGTTCGCCGTCCAGATCAGCGACTGCTCCAGGAAGTCGGCGCCCTCGAAGATCGCGTCGGCGATGCCGAGTTCGAAGACCTGCTTGCCCTTGAGCTGGCGGTTCTGGTTGAGCGAGTTCTCGATGATGACCGAGACGGCCTTGTCGGCGCCGATCAGGTTCGGCAGCAGCGCGCAGCCGCCCCAGCCCGGGACCAGACCGAGGAAGACCTCGGGGAGCGAGAACGCGGGCAGCGCCTTGGAGACGGTGCGGTAGGTGCAGTGCAGACCGACCTCGACACCGCCGCCCATGGCCGCGCCGTTGTAGTACGCGAACGTCGGCACGGCGAGGCCCGAGAGGCGCTTGAAGACCTCGTGGCCGCCCTTGCCGATGGCCAGCGCGTCGTCGTGCTTCTTGAGGAGCTCGACGCCCTTGAGGTCGGCGCCGACGGCGAAGATGAACGGCTTGCCGGTGATGCCGGCGCCGACGATCGTGCCCTCGGCCGCCTCCTTCTCGACCTGGTCGATCGCGGCGTTCAGGTTCGCGAGCGAGGCCGGGCCGAAGGTGGTCGGCTTGGTGTGGTCGAAGCCGTTGTCGAGCGTGATCAGCGCGAACCGGCCCGCGCCGAACGGCAGGTCGAGGTGGCGTACGTTCGCCGACGTGACGACCTCGTCCGGGAACAGCTCGGCGGCGCCCTTCAGGAGCTCAGCGGTGGTGGTGCTCACTTGTCGCCTCCGGCGTCCTTGTGGTGCGGGTTCTCCCAGATGACCGTGGCGCCCATGCCGAAGCCGACGCACATCGTCGTCAGGCCGTAGCGGACCTCGGGCTGCTCCTCGAACTGGCGGGCAAGCTGCGTCATCAGGCGCACGCCGGAGGAGGCCAGCGGGTGACCGAACGCGATGGCGCCGCCGTACTGGTTGACGCGCGCGTCGTCGTCGGCGATGCCGTAGTGGTCCAGGAAGGCGAGGACCTGGACGGCGAAGGCCTCGTTGATCTCGAAGAGGTTGATGTCCTCGATCGACAGACCGGCCTTGGCGAGTGCCTTCTCCGTCGCCGGGATCGGGCCGTAGCCCATGACCTCGGGCTCGACGCCGGTGAAGGCGTAGGAGACCAGGCGCATCTTGACCGGCAGGTTGTGCTCGCGGGCGAAGTCCTCGGACGCGATGATCGACGCGGTCGCACCGTCGTTCAGACCGGCGGCGTTGCCCGCGGTGACGCGGCCGTGCACGCGGAACGGCGTCTTGAGGCCGGAGAGGTTCTCCAGCGTGGTGCCCGGGCGCATCGGCTCGTCGGCGGTGACCAGGCCCCAGCCGGTCTCGCCGACGTCCGGGTTGGTGTTGCGCACGGAGATCGGGACCAGGTCCTGCTGGATCTTCCCGTTCGCGTACGCCTTCGCCGCCTTCTCCTGCGAGCGCACGGCGTACTCGTCGGCGCGCTGCTTGGTGATCTGCGGGTAGCGGTCGTGCAGGTTCTCGGCGGTCATGCCCATGAACAGGGCGGACTCGTCGACGAGCTTCTCCGACACGAAACGCGGGTTCGGGTCGACGCCCTCGCCCATCGGGTGGCGGCCCATGTGCTCGACACCGCCGGCGATGACGGCGTCGTACGCGCCGAAGGCGATGGAGCCCGCGGTGGCGGTGACGGCGGTCAGCGCGCCGGCGCACATGCGGTCGATGGAGTAGCCGGGCACGGACTGCGGGAGGCCCGCGAGGATGCCGGCGGTGCGGCCGAGGGTCAGGCCCTGGTCGCCGATCTGCGTGGTCGCGGCGATCGCGACCTCGTCGATCTTCGCGGGGTCCAGGGCCGGGTTGCGGCGCAGCAGCTCCCTGATGGCCTTCACGACGAGATCGTCGGCGCGGGTCTCGTGGTAGATGCCCTTCGGGCCCGCCTTGCCGAACGGGGTGCGGACGCCGTCGACGAAGACGACGTCCCTGACGGTACGAGGCACGATGGCTCTCCTCCAGATGCGGGATGGCACTGCCGCGCGGCACGCACCCGGGATGCGGGAAGCGCGCTGCGAATACCGTCATGCTACTTGCGGGTAACCAAGACGTGTAGTCCCCCCGGCCGGAGCGGCGAAGGTCACACCGCGCGATCGAGGATCGAGCGCACCACGGGCCCCGCCGAAGCCATCACGTCACGGACGAACCGCGCCCGTCCCAGCCCGAGTCCGCGCAGCGCCGGGCCGTGGTCGCAGGCGACGACGAGCGCCGCGGCGAGGAGCAGCGCCCGCCACCCCAGGAGTACCAGGAGCCCCACCGGGCGCGGCATCCGCGCGAAGGCCTCGCGCAGCCGCTCGCAGTGGAACGGCACATGCCGCTCCTCGTCGGCGAGGATCGCCCCGGCCACCCGTGTCGTGAGCGCGTCGTCGGTGCCGTCGCGCAGCGCGCGGTAGTAACGCAGCGCCACGACCTCGGCGACCATCAGGACCAGGAGTTCGAGCCGCAGCCCGAGAAGCCGGCGCAGCCGGACGAAGACGGTGTCGCTCCAGTGCGAGGGGAGCGGCGGCACCCCGCCGGCGCCGAGCAGCAGCCCGAGCAGCCGGGCGTGGTTCTGCTCCTCGGCCACGAAGAGCCGCACGGCACGCGCGTACGCGGCGTCGCCCGCCCGGTCGGCCTTGGCGATCAGGTTCGCCCCGTCACCGCTCTCGCCGACCTGGAAGCGCCGCACGCTCCGCCAGATCGCGGGATGCACCCGCGCGCCCCGCTCCCAGGCGGGCTCGGGTGACGCGGCCCGGCGCTCCCGTTCGTCCTCGAAGTCCCGCACCCATGCCCCGTACCCCCTGGTGATCATGGGAGTGACCGTAGACAGCCCTCCCCGCCGCGGCGAGCGAGGAGGGGCCACCGGTACGAAACCGCTACGAACGCGGGGCGCCGCGCGGCGCCCCGCGGGTCAGGCGGTCTGCTTCAGGGCCTCGGCGAGCAGCGGAGTGACCTGCTCGACCTGCCAGGGCCGCGCCCCGTACCCGCGCAGCGCCTCGGCCACCGCCGCCTCGGAGCGGTCGCCCGGGGGCTCCCAGCACACCCGGCGGACCGTGTCCGGCGTGATCAGGTTCTCCTGTGGCATGTTCAGCGTCTCGGCCAGCGCCGACACCGCGGCCCGCGCGGCGGAGAGCCGAGCCGCGGCGACCGGGTCCTTGTCGGCCCAGGCACGCGGGGGAGGAGGCCCGGCGAGCGGGGCTCCGGGCTGCGGCAGCTCCGCGTCGGGCAGCTCCTTCGCCCGGTCCACGGCCGCCTGCCACTGCTCCAGCTGACGCCGGCCCGTACGGTGCCCGAAGCCGGGCAGCGCGGCCAGCGCGTGCACATTCGCGGGAAGCGAGAGCGCCGCCTCGACGATCGCGCCGTCCCCGAGCACCTTGCCCGGCGACACGTCGCGCCGCTGCGCGATCCGGTCCCGCGCGGTCCACAGCTCCCGTACGACGGCCATCTGCCGGCGCCGCCGCACCTTGTGCATTCCGGACGTGCGCCGCCACGGGTCCTTGCGGGGCGGCGCGGGCGGCGCCGAGGCGATGGCGTCGAACTCCTGGTGCGCCCAGTCCAGCTTGCCCTGCCGGTCGAGCTCCTTCTCCAGCGCGTCCCGCAGGTCCACGAGGAGCTCCACGTCCAGCGCCGCGTAGCGCAGCCACGGGTCGGGCAGGGGCCGCGTCGACCAGTCGACGGCGGAGTGGCCCTTCTCCAGGACGTAGCCGAGGACGTTCTCCACCATCGCGCCGAGCCCCACACGCGGGAAACCGGCCAGGCGCCCGGCGAGCTCGGTGTCGAAGAGGCGGCTGGGGACCATACCTATTTCGCGCAGGCACGGCAGGTCCTGCGTCGCGGCGTGCAGTACCCACTCGGCGTCGGCGATCGCGTCGCCGAGGGCGGACAGGTCGGGGCACGCGACGGGGTCGACGAGCGCGGAGCCCGCGCCCTCGCGGCGCAGCTGCACCAGGTAGGCGCGCTGCCCGTAGCGGTAGCCGGAGGCGCGCTCGGCGTCGACGGCCACGGGCCCGGTGCCCGCGGCGAAGGCCGCGACCACCTCGGCCAGGGAGGCCTCGTCGGCGATCACCGGCGGGATGCCCTCGCGCGGCTCGAGCAGGGGGATCGGCACCTCCGCAACAGAGCCGCCGTCGTCCGGGGGTGCGCCCCCGGTGGTTCGCAGTGAACTGTCTGCTGCGGTCTCTTGGGCGTCGGTCACCTGTCAAGGGTATCTGTGTATGTACAGCGCCCGTCGACGGAACGTTCCGTCGACGGGCGATGAAGGTACGTAAACCAGTCAGGGTCAGTGGATGATTCCGGTGCGCAGGGCCACGGCCACCATTCCGGCGCGGTCTCCCGTGCCGAGCTTGCGCGCGATGCGGGCGAGGTGGCTCTTGACGGTCAGAGCGGACAGGCCCATCGAGACTCCGATGGCCTTGTTCGACTGGCCCTCGGCGACGAGCCGGAGCACCTCGACCTCGCGGCCTGACAGTTCGCGGTAGCCGCCCGGGTGGCTCGGAGCACCCGGGGGGCGGCGGTGCATACGGGCCGCGGCGGACCCGATGGGGGCGGCGCCGGGGCGGGAGGGGAGCCCGACGTTGGTACGGGTGCCGGTGACGACGTAGCCCTTGACACCGCCCGCGAGGGCGTTGCGTACGGCGCCGATGTCGTCGGCTGCGGAAAGCGCGAGCCCGTTGGGCCAGCCCGCGGCACGGGTTTCGGACAGAAGGGTCAGGCCGGAGCCGTCGGGAAGGTGGACGTCGGCGACGCAGATGTCGCGGGGGTTGCCGATGCGGGGACGAGCCTCCGCGACGGACGAGGCCTCGATGACGTCACGTACACCGAGCGCCCACAGGTGGCGGGTGACGGTGGAACGGACGCGGGGGTCGGCCACGACCACCATGGCGGTCGGCTTGTTCGGGCGGTAGGCGACCAGGCTTGCGGGCTGCTCGAGGAGAACGGACACCAGGCCTCCTGGGGTGCGGGACGGGACCGGCTCGGGGATGAAGCCGGGGCGAACCGTGCTTTCAAGGTCACAGACCTCTTCGGCAGTAAACCCGCTCGCCTTTAGAGAAAGATCACGATTTAGTGAGTAACAATTCGTGCAATTCGGACACGCGATCGATCATCCGAAGATCGAACCGAATCACAACGGGACCGGAACTCTTCGAGGTCCGGTCCCGATCCGTACGGTCGCTGCCCCTCGTCACCGGCGGCGGAAGGCCGAAAATCGCCTGTCGATGGCTGTTCCTCGTCGTCCGTCAGGACTTCCACGTCGCCGTTCATGGCTCTCGCGTCGCTGTTCGGGACTTCTGCACCGCCGTCAGGACGTCTGCGGGCCCCGGCGCTGAGGCAGCGTCACCACGGAGGCGTCCCCGGGACCGGCCGGCGGCAGGCCCGCGATCTGGCTGAGCAGATCGCACCAGGCCGCCAGGTGGGAGGCCGTGTCCGGCACCCCGCCGAGCCCCTCACGCGGTGTCCACGAGGCACGGATCTCGATCTGCGACGCCGGGGCACGCTCACCGAGCCCGCCGAAGTAGTGCGAACTCGCCCGCGTCACCGTGCCGCTCGCCTCCCCGAACGACAGGCCCCGCCCCTGGAGCGCGCCCGTCAGCCACGACCAGCAGACCTCGGGGAGCAGCGGGTCCGCCGCCATCTCCGGCTCCAGCTCCGCCCGCACCAGCGTCACCAGGCGGAACGTCCCGCGCCACGCGTCGTGCCCCGCCGGGTCGTGCAGCAGGACGAGGCGGCCGTCCGCGAGGTCGTCGTCGCCGTCCACCACCGCGGCCTCCAGCGCGTACGCGTAGGGCGCGAGGCGCTGCGGCGGCTTGGTCGGGTCCACCTCGATCTCCGGGCGCAGCCGCGTTCCCCGCAAGGCCTCGACCGCCGCCCGGAACGGCGGTGGAGCCGAGTCCACCGGATCCTTCGTCTTGCTCCCCTCCCGCTCCGATTCACTCATTCCCTCAGCGCCGTCCGACAGTCGTCCCTCAGCCGCAGCCATGCGGGGAAGATTAAGGGGAACGCGGCCTTCGCGCAGGGAGAGACACCCGGCACCCCCACCTCGATGTCCCCGCGCCCGGCGGGGTTCGCGCCCGTGCGAGACTTTCCGACGTGAGTGCCAACCTCCGCCCCACGGGCCAGCAGCCGACAGCGACGTACGAATCCGCCTTCCTCAAGGCGTGCCGGCGTGAGCCGGTGCCGCACACCCCGGTGTGGTTCATGCGGCAGGCCGGTCGCTCACTGCCCGAGTACCTCAAGGTGCGCGAGGGCATTCCGATGCTCGACTCCTGCATGATGCCCGAGCTCGTCGCCGAGATCACGATGCAGCCCGTGCGCCGCCACCACGTCGACGCGGCCATCTACTTCAGCGACATCGTCGTACCGCTCAAGGCCATCGGCATCGACCTGGACATCAAGCCGGGCGTCGGTCCCGTCGTCGAGCAGCCGATCCGCTCGCGCGCCGACCTCGCGCGGCTGCGCGACCTCACGCCCGAGGACGTCTGGTACGTCACCGAGGCGATCGGCCTCCTGACGGCCGAGCTCGGCTCCACCCCGCTCATCGGTTTCGCCGGCGCGCCTTTCACCCTCGCGAGCTACCTCGTGGAGGGCGGTCCGTCCAAGAGCCACGAGCACACCAAGGCGCTCATGTACGGCGACCCGCAGCTGTGGGCCGACCTCCTCGACCGCCTCGCCGAGATCACCTCCGCGTTCCTCAAGGTGCAGATCGAGGCCGGCGCCTCCGCCGTCCAGCTCTTCGACTCGTGGGTCGGCGCGCTCGCCCCCGCCGACTACCGGCGCTCCGTGATGCCCGCGTCGTCCAAGGTGTTCAAGGCCGTCGAGGAGTACGGCGTGCCGCGCATCCACTTCGGCGTCGGCACCGGTGAGCTCCTCGGTCTCATGGGCGAGGCCGGCGCCGACGTGGTCGGCGTCGACTGGCGCGTCCCGCTCGACGAGGCCGCGCGCCGCGTCGGCCCCGGCAAGGCGCTCCAGGGCAACCTCGACCCGGCGGTCCTCTTCTCCACGCCGGAGGCGGTGGAGACCAAGGCCCGCGAGGTGCTCGACGCGGCGGCCGACCTGGAGGGCCACGTCTTCAACCTCGGGCACGGTGTGCCGCCCACCACCGACCCGGACTCCCTGACGCGTCTCGTCGAGTACGTCCACACGCAGACCGCCCGCTAGGGGTGGTGGGGGCGGGCTCGTGCCCGCCCCCGTCCCGCTGACCGAACAGCGCCCGCCTGAACGAAAGCCGCCCGCCGCGCGTACGTCATGCCGAGCAGTGTCCCGCCGCCCCAAGCGAGGAGACCAGCCCATGACCGACCATCAGCCGGGTGCCCCCGTCCCGCCCCTCACCGCCCTGCCGGACGGTGAGGCCCAGCTCGCCGTCGTGCTGCGCCTCACCTGGGAGGACCTGGCCGCGCTCGGTCAGGAGGCGGGCCGTATCGCCGCCCGCACGCACCGCCCGGTCACGCTCGACGAGGCCGTCAGCCACCGCCTGCGCACCCGCCTGCCCGCCTCCCACGCCAAGCCCCCGCAGCCCACGGCCGCTTCCGCCCTGAGCGCGGCCGCGTCCCGCACGCCCGGCGACCAGGCGCGCCAGGCCATAGAGCAGATCAAAGGCACGTCCACCCCGATGCCACCCCGCTCGGGCCCGGACACGCCCTAGGGGTGTCCGGCGGATCCCCTAGCCCCTGCGCACCGCCGCGCTCGACTTGCGGGCCGCGACCAGGACCGGGTCCCACACCGGTGAGAACGGCGGTGCGTAGCCGAGGTCGAGGGCCGTCATCTGGTCCACCGTCATGCCCGCGGTCAGCGCGACCGCCGCGACGTCGACCCGCTTCGCCGCGCCCTCGCGGCCGACGATCTGCACGCCGAGCAGGCGGCCCGTACGGCGCTCGGCGATCATCTTCACCGTCATCGGGGCCGCGCCCGGGTAGTAGCCCGCACGGCTCGTCGACTCGATCGTGGCGGACACGTACTGCAGACCGGCCCGCCGCGCGTCCTTCTCGCGCAGGCCCGTGCGCGCGATCTCCAGGTCGCACACCTTGCTCACGGCCGTCCCGACGACGCCCGGGAACGTCGCGTAACCGCCGCCCGCGTTCGTGCCGATGACCTGCCCGTGCTTGTTGGCGTGCGTGCCGAGCGCGATGTGGCGCTCGCGTCCCGAGACCAGGTCGAGGACCTCCACGCAGTCGCCGCCCGCCCAGATGTTCTCGTGGCCGCGCACCCGCATCGCGAGATCGGTGAGGAGTCCGCCGTGCTCGCCCAGGGGGAGCCCCGCGGCGCGCGCCAGCGAGGTCTCCGGGCGGACGCCGATACCGAGGACGACGACGTCCGCCGGATACTCGTCGGACGTCGTCGCGACCGCCCGCGCCCGCCCGTCGTCGCCCGTGAGGATCTTGGTGACCTCGGCGTCGTCGACCATGGTGATGCCCATGCCGGTCATCGCCTCGTGCACCAGGCGGCCCATGTCGGGGTCGAGCGTCGACATCGGCTCCGGCCCGCGGTTGACGACCGTGACCTCGTATCCGCGGCGGATCAGCGCCTCCGCCATCTCGACGCCGATGTAGCCCGCGCCGACGACGACGGCCCGCCGCCCCGGTGTCGCGGCGAGCGAGTCGAGCAGCGCCTGGCCGTCGTCGAGGGTCTGCACGCCGTGCACCCCCGGCGCGTCGATCCCGGGAATCCGCGGCCGCACCGGCCGGGCACCCGTGGCGATCACGAGTTTGTCGTACGAGGTCCAGGCCTCCGTCCCCGTGTCCAGCTCACGCGAGCGCACCCGCCCGCCCTCGACGTCGAGTTCGGTCACCTCCGTGCGCATGCGCAGGTCGATGGACCGCTCCCGGTGCTCCTCGGGCGTGCGCGCGATCAGTTCGTCGCGCCCGGTCACCTCGCCGCCGACCCAGTAGGGGATGCCGCACGCCGAGTAGGAGGAGAAGTGCCCCCGCTCGAAGGCCACGATCTCCAGCTCGTCGGGGCCGCGCATCCTGCGGGCCTGCGACGCGGCGGACATGCCCGCCGCGTCGCCGCCGATGACCACCAGTCGCTCACGTGTAGGGCTCATGCCCACCAAACTACGTCCGTGCCCCCGTCACTCCCCTTCGCCCCGCTCCCCGGCCGGCGGATGCGCGGGCAGCGGGCCGAGCGCCGTCGTCAACGGCCGTGCGGCGGTGGCCCTGCGCGGCAGCCGCGGCCGCACGAGACGCAGCCACACGAAGACCAGCAGGCCGCCCACCACGGCGAACGGCAGCACCGCGCCGACGGCCACCGCGATCCAGCGGAGCATCGTCACGAACGCGCCCCAGCCGCCCGCGACCGCGTCGGTGAACCCCGGGTCCTCGTCCTTGTGCCCGGCCGGCTTCACCGGCGTCTCGGTCAGCGACAGTGTGATCGTCGCCAGGCTCGTCCGGTCCTTGAGGGACGCCTGCTGCGCGAGCAGGGCCTCCAGATCGGACTCGCGGGTGCTCAACTCCCCTTCCAGGGCCACGACATCACTCAGCTTCGTCGCCTTGTCCATCAGCTCGCGGACCCGGGCCACGCTCGCCCGCTGCGACTTGACGCGGCTCTCCACGTCGACGACCTGATCGGTGACGTCCTGCGCCTTCACGTTCCGCTCGATGAGCCGGCCCGCGCCCGCGAGGTCCGCGAGGACCTGCTCGTAGCGCTCCTGCGGCACGCGCAGGACGACACGGGAACGCTCGTGCCCCCTGCCGTCGCGGTCGGTCGACTCGTTGCCCACGATGCCGCCCGCGTCCTCGGCCGCGGTGCGCGCCATGTCGAGCGCCTGCGGGACGTCCTTGACCTGCACGGTGAGCGTCGCCGTACGAATGATGTGGACGCCGGTCAGCTTCGGCGGCTCACGCCGGGACGACTTCGCGTCCGACTCTCCCCCGTCCGCCCCCTTCGCGGCGCCCCGGTCCGCGGCGGCCGCCTCGCCGCCCGCGGCCTTGGAGGCGTCCCCACTGTCCGAGGCACCGGCGCTGCACCCCGTCAGCGCCAGCGCCGCCCCGAGCAGGACGGCGCCGGCCGCCCGTATGCCGCGGTGCCCCGGCCGCTTTCCTGTGGTGCCTGATGTCCGCATCGACGTACCCCCGGAGGCTGAGTGCGACGGCCGGTCCCACGGACCGACCCCGGCCGCCTCCTTTGACGGTCCGGCGACCCCTTTCGGTGGTTGCCGGGCGGTCCCGATGCGGTCACGGTCGGGACTCGCCGGTCTGAGACAGTGGGGGCATGCGCGAAGCGGACACAGGCACGGGAACGGGACAGGCCCCCAGGGCGGTCGTCATCGGCGGTGGCATCGCGGGGCTCGCCGCGGCCCACCGGCTGCTCGCGGTCGGCGCGCAGGTCACCGTTCTGGAGGCGTCGGGCCGCCTCGGAGGCAAGCTGCGCGCCGGGGAGATCGCGGGTGTACGGGTCGACCTCGGCGCCGAGTCGATGCTCGCCCGGCGCCCCGAGGCGGTCGACCTCGCCCGTGAGGTGGGGCTCGGGGACCGGCTCCAGCCGCCCGGCACGGCCACGGCCTCGCTCTGGAACAGGGGCGAGCTGCGCCCGATGCCCAAGGGCCATGTGATGGGCGTCCCCGGCACGGCCGCCGCACTCGCCGGGGTCCTGTCCGACGAGGGCCTGGCCCGCATCGAGCAGGACCGCGACCTGCCCGCCACCGAGTTCGGCGACGACGTCGCCGTCGGCGCGTACGTCGCCGAGCGCCTCGGCCGCGAGGTCGTCGACCGGCTCGTGGAGCCGCTGCTCGGCGGCGTGTACGCGGGCGACGCGTACCGCATCTCGATGCGCAGCGCCGTCCCCCAGCTCTTCGAGGCGGCCCGCGCCCACCGCTCCCTGACCGAGGCCGTCCGCGCCATCCAGGAGCGCGCGGCGCGGAACCAGCAGACGGGCCCCGTCTTCATGGGCATCGAGGGCGGCATCGGACAGCTCCCGCTCGCCGTCGCCGAGTCGGTGCGCGCGCGGGGCGGCGAGATCCTCCTCGACAGCCCCGCCCACGGACTGCGCCGCACTCCCGAGGGCTGGGAGGTCAGGGTCGACGACCACGTCATCGAGGCCGACGCCGTCGTCCTCGCCGTGCCCGCGCAGAAGGCGGCCTGGCTCCTCGACACCGAGTCGCCGGCCGCCGCCGCGGAGCTGCGCGCCGTCGAGTACGCCTCGATGGCCCTGATCACCCTCGCGTTCCGGCGCGACGAGGCGAACCTGCCCGAGGGCTCCGGCTTCCTCGTGCCGCCGGTCGACGGCCACACGATCAAGGCGTCCACGTTCGCCTCGAACAAGTGGGGCTGGATCGCGGCCGAGGACCCCGGCCTGGTCGTCGTCCGCACGTCCGTGGGCCGCTACCAAGACGAGAAGGACCTCGCGCGTGACGACGACGGGCTCGTCGAGGTGTCGCGCCACGACCTGCGGGAGGCCACCGGCCTGAGCGCCACGCCCGTCGCCACACGCGTCACGCGCTGGCACGAGGGCCTGCCCCAGTACCCCGTCGGCCACCACGCGCGCGTGGCCCGCATCCGCGGCCACGTCGCCAAGATCCCCGGACTCGCCGTGTGCGGGGCGGCGTACGACGGCGTGGGCATCCCGGCCTGCATCGCGAGCGCCTACGCCGCCGTCGACCAGCTGGACGGTGACCTGACCGGCGTGGAGGAGCTCACCGCGCACCCGGTGCAGAGTCTGCACGGCGGCGCGGGAGAATAGCCCCATGAGTGACGACGCCCCCGCCAGGATCCCGAACGCAGGCAAGAAGGCCAAAGACCTCAATGAGGTCATTCGCTACACCCTGTGGTCCGTCTTCAAGCTCCGAGACGTCCTCCCCGAGGACCGGGCCGGCTACGCCGACGAGGTCCAGGAGCTCTTCGACCAGCTCGCCGCGAAGGACGTGACGGTCCGCGGCACGTACGACGTGTCCGGTCTGCGCGCCGACGCCGACGTCATGATCTGGTGGCACGCGGAGACCGCGGACCAGCTCCAGGAGGCGTACAACCTCTTCCGCCGTACGAAGCTGGGGCGCGCCCTCGAGCCGGTCTGGTCGAACATGGCGCTGCACCGGCCCGCCGAGTTCAACCGCTCGCACATCCCGGCGTTCCTCGCCGACGAGACGCCGCGCAACTACGTGAGCGTGTACCCGTTCGTGCGTTCCTACGACTGGTACCTGCTGCCCGACGAGGACCGCCGCCGCATGCTCGCGGACCACGGCAAGATGGCCCGTGGCTACCCGGACGTCCGCGCCAACACGGTCGCCTCGTTCTCGCTGGGCGACTACGAGTGGCTCCTCGCCTTCGAGGCCGACGAGCTGTACCGCATCGTCGACCTGATGCGTCACCTGCGCGCCTCCGAGGCCCGTATGCACGTCCGCGAGGAGGTCCCGTTCTACACGGGCCGCCGCAAGAGCGTCGCCGAACTCGTCGCGGGTCTCGCGTAGTTCAGGTAGTTCCCGAGTCCGTACGCGAAGGGGCCGACCGGTCGTCGAACCGGTCGGCCCCTTCGCGCGTGTGCGCGCCGTCAGTCCACGGCGAGCGGCGCCGGTTCGGGGCGCGGGGCGCAGGCAGCGGTGCGGGTCACCGGGATCCGACCCTCCATCAGATACGCGTCGAGGTGGCTGTTCACGCACTTGTTGGGGCCGGCGGCGATGCCATGGGTGCCCGCGCCGCGCTCCGTGACCAGGACCGACCCCGGAAGCCTGCGCCACAGCTCACGGGCGCCCTCGTAGGGGGTGGCAGCGTCGCGCTCCGCGGCCAGGATCAGCGTCGCGGGCAGCGCGCCGGGCGCGGTCCGTACGTCGACGGGACGCCGGCGCGGGGCGGGCCAGTACGCGCAGGGCAGGTTCGTCCAGGCGTTGTCCCACGTCTCGAACGGGGCGCGGCGCGCCAGCTGGGTGTTGTCGCGGTCCCAGACGCGGAAGTCGGTGGGCCACGCGGCGTCGTTGCACTCGACGGCCGTGTAGACGGCCGTGCTGTTCTCGTTCTCGGCGGCCGCCGCGGTCCGCGGCGCGGCCTGCTCGGCGAGCGGCTTCGGATTGCCCTTCAGATACTCCGACAGCGCGCTCGCCCGCATCGCCCAGTAGTCGTCGTAGTACCCGGCCTGAAGGTACGCGGCCTGGAGCTGGCCGGGGCCGACGGTGCCGCCCGCGGGTTCGTTCGCGAGCCGCGCCCGGACCTTCTCGTAGCTCTGCTGCACATCGGCGGCGGTCGCGCCCAGGTGGTACGTCTTGTCGTGCTTGGCCACCCATTTGCGGAAGTCCGCCCAGCGCCGCTCGAAGGCCACCGACTGCACGAGGTTGTTGGTGTACCAGATCTGCTTCGGGTCGGGGTTCACCGCCGAGTCGAAGACCATGCGGCGCACATGCGAGGGGAAGAGCGTCGCGTACACGGCCCCGAAGTAGGTGCCGTAGGACGACCCCATGAAGTTCAGCTTCTGCTCGCCGAGCCCGGCGCGCAGCACGTCCAGGTCGCGGGCGTTGTTGAGCGTCGTGTAGTGCCGCAGCGCGTCCCCGGCGTTCTTCGCGCAGCCCCGCGCGTAGGCCTTGGCCTGAGCGATCCGCTCCAGCTTGTACGAGGCGGAGGGCTGGGTCGGCGCCTGGGTGGGGGCCTTCGTGAACCGCTTGGGGTCCTCGCAGGACAGCGGGGCCGAGCGGCCCACCCCGCGCGGGGCGTAGCCGACGAGGTCGTACGCGGAGGCGATGCGCTTCCACTCCGGCATCAGGGCGACGAGCGGGAAGTACATGCCGGACGCGCCGGGTCCGCCGGGGTTGAAGACGAGGGAGCCCTGCCTGCGGACCGCCCTGCCGCCCTTCGGCGCCGTGGTGCCGGTGGCCTTCATCCGGCTGACGGTGAGTTTGATCTGCTTGCCGTCGGGGTGGGCGTAGTCGAGGGGGACGGAGACGGTGCCGCACTTGATGTGGGCCGGGAGGTGCTCCGCGGCGGCGCAGGTGCCGAAGGTGATGCCGGTGGCCGCGGCGCGGGCGGCGGCCACGGCCGTGCCGCGCAGTTCGGTCGTGTCGGGCGGGGCCTGGGTGTCGGCGCGGCCAGGGGCGGCGACGAGGGCGGTCAGGACCAGGGATCCGGCGGCCGCGTAGACGGCGGGGGCTGCTCTCATCGCTCTTGTGGGTCCCTTTCGTCCGGCCCTCGTACGGCCGTTTCGCGCGGCCTCTCGGGGCTGTCACCCGTCTGCCGGGAGCAGACGCGAACAAAGGGGATACTTCGTGCGGCAGTTGACGAAGTAAAGCACCGGCCCGCCGGTGTCGGCTCAATGACCCCGTTGCGCCGTCCCGAAGGCCTCACGCAGAGCCGGGTCGGACACCGCGCGGACGCCGTGCACGGCGACGGCGGTCAGCAGGGCGGCCTCACCGACTCCGTCGCGTACGCCCCTCGGCAGGGCGCCGATCAGCCGCTGCCCCGTGGGGGAGGCCCAGCGCGTGTAGGGGTGGACCTCGAAGCGGGCGATCGCCAGACAGGACAGCGTGAGGATGAGGGGCAGCGCGAACCACGCGGCGACCAGCACGCCGTCGCCCGGTTCCCCGCCCGGCATCGTGAGCGACACGCCGGCCAGGACCACGACCGCGAGCGCGGCGGCCCGCACCTGGCGGACCGCGCCCGCGACCCCGCCGCGCGCCCCGTCAGGGACGGCGAGGCCCGCCGCGACGAGCCGGTCGGCCAGCGTCCGTACCGCGTCCGCGGCCGCCGTCGCCCGGCGCACCGCCCCTATCCGGGACTGTCCGTCCGGCCCGATGGCGCCGATCACCGAGCGCTCGATGTCGTCGCCGCCGACCGGGTCGACCACGGTGGCCCAGCCGGTGTGCGCGAGCAGCAGCCGCCGGCTGCGCGCCATCGACACGAGGGTCAGATCGGCGACCCGGAACGGGCCGCCCGACAGGAACGCGGCCTCGTACAGCGTCAGCTCGTGCGCCCCGCCCCCGGCCGGCTCGCTGTGTGCGGCGTGTGCCGCGGCGAGGCAGAGGCGCGCGCAGGACAGAAAGGCCGCGGCGCAGGCCATGAGCAGGAACAGAAGCCAGAACATGGCGTTTTTCTATGTCACCTGTTCGGGCGGCGCCACGGGTTGTTCACCATATGGACAGAGCGTTGTCTGCATGTGACGTTCCGTTTCCCTCGCCTCCCCCTGTCGTGTCAGGGCTTGGGCCGGGAGGCCGCAGGGGGCAGCGGGAAGGAGGGGGACGGGGTGAGGGGCGTCGGGGGAGCCGGGGACGCCACCGGGCCCGGCGGGGCGGGGGAGCGGGTCTCCGGTGGCGTACTCGCGCCGGCGGCGTCCCGCGCGAGGGCGTCGAAGTCGACCAGGCCCGTGGACTCCAGGACCTTGATGTGGTCGAGGACGGTCTTGTTCGCGTCGTCCGCCAGGTCCCGTACGAGCGAGTTGCGTGTCGTCGCGCGGACCTGGGCGACCAGTGAGAAGACCTTCCCGTGGGCCCGGCGCAGGATGTTGGCGAACTTCCGCTCGTAGTCGTCGCCGTGCGCCGCGCTCAGCTCGGACAGCCAGTGCTGCTGCTGGCTGTTGGGCTGGTTGGGGAGTTCGAGGCCGAGCCGCGCGGCGACCTCGCGCACGCGCGCGTCCAGGAAGGTGTGCCCCTCGACGAGGTGCTCACCCGCGGTCCGCACCGCCGTGCCGGTCCCTCTCGCCTCGGCCTGCTGGCCCGCGGGCAGCTCCCACAGGCCCGCGAGTCGCACCTTCGTGACGAACTCGCGGTCCAGGGCCGACAGGGGGCCGAATCTGGTCGACACGGTCCCCTCGTCGAGCAGGTCCACGCCCGTGCCGGAGCGGTCGGCGTACGACCAGACCGGGAACACGAGAGCCGCGAGCGTGGTGACGAGCCCGGCGACGATGAGTCCGGTGCCGTTGACGAATCGGGTGCGCATGGTGCCTCCTGGTGCGGCACCGCACGCTAGTCCGCTCCACGGACGTGGGCTCGGGTAACCCTGGGAATACGTCAACTGCGGTACGGGCGCGAGGTGGTGGCGCTCAGGCCGACCGGAGAGCCGGACGGCCCCGGTGCAGGGCGGACCGCGCCGCGCGCGCCAGACGTGCCCCCGGGCGCGCGGCCGGCGGGGTGGGCCCCGACCGCTCCCGCCACCACCGCTCCAGCTCCCGCCGCGCCCCCGCGTCCCCGGGCCCGCCGGAGTCGAGCAGATGCTCGGCGAAGTCGAGGGCGTCCCGGCGGTAGCCACCCGTCATGGGCCGGCACTGCGCGTACGACAGGAACGCCGGGCGGTACGCGGCCGGGCCGAGGATCTCCGGCAGTTCGGGTGCCACCTTCGCCACGACGTCCGCCCGCTTGGCGCACAGCGCCCGGCTCTGGACCTTGAGCCGCACCCGGTCGAACCCTTCCGGTGCGGGCGTCCCCGCGACGAGGGCGGACAGGAGCGCGGCCTGCGCGAGCGCGAGCCGCTGACGGGCGGGGTCGGTGCCCTGCGGAGCGCCGGCGTCCCGCGAGGCCGTGTCCGAGGAGGGCCGCACGGTGCGCCCCTCGGCGGGCGCGGTCGTCAACGTCCCCCTGATCTCGTCGAGTTCACGCTCCAGCTCCTGCGGCGCCGGGAAGTTCTCGTCGCGCTCCAGGAGGACTCCGGGCGGCGAGACCCGGGACGCCAGGTCCGCGAGGATGTCGAGGACGGGGCGCGGCACGGGGTGCGCGTGGCTGTCGTGCCACACGCCGTCGCGCTCGAAGCCCCCCGCCACATGCACGTACGCGATGGCCTCGACCGGCAGTTCACCGAGCGCCTTCGCCGGGTCCTCGCCGCGGTTGACGTGGTTCGTGTGCAGGTTCGCCACGTCGATCAGGAGGTGCACGCCGGTGCGCTCCACCAGCTCGTAGAGGAACTGACCCTCCGTCATCTCCTCGCCGGGCCAGGAGAAAAGGGCCGCGATGTTCTCCACGGCGAGGGGGACGGGGAGCGCGTCCTGGGCGATGCGGATGTTCTCGCAGAGCACGTCGAGGGCGTCCCTGGTGCGCGGGACCGGCAGCAGATGGCCGGCCTCCAGCGGCTGCGACGCCGTGAGCGCGCCGCCCGCCCGTACGAACGCGATGTGCTCGGTGACGAGCGGGGAACCGAGGGTCTCGGCGCGGGCCGCGAGGTCGGCGAGCCTGCCCTCGTCGGGCCGGTCGGCGCCGCCGAGGCCGAGCGAGACGCCGTGCGGCACGACGGTGACGCCGCGCTCGCGCAGCCGCAGCAGGGAGTCGGGGACGTGCCCGGGGCACACGTTCTCCGCGACGGCCTCGACCCAGTCGATGCCGGGCATCGCCTCCACGGCCTCCGCGATCTCCGGACGCCAGCCGATGCCCGTACCCAGACGCTCGATCCGCTGCATGGTTCCCCTCCTCCACCCCGGCCGTGTGCCGTGCGATGCCGGTGTCATGACCCCGGTGGACACCGCCGAACCCAGGAGGGGGGACGTTCAGAGGTTCATTTGAGGTTCCGTGCGACGCCTGCGCGCAGGGCCGGGCGCCCGGCGCCGCGGCCTTGCCGCCTCACCCCGGTGGAATCGGCCACGGCGCTCTTCGCGTGTCTCCGTGAGGCCACGAGGGCGGGAGGGCCTCGCGGGCCCGAGCGGAGCCACGCCGCTGCCGGAATTGCGAGGTACGTCAGGGCATGGGTTCCCTCCCGCTGCACCATCCACTGTGTGGAATTCGTGAACTACCTGTTCCGACACGTGCGCATCGTGTGCAGGTAGAACACGTCCCTCTTCATCGAACCGACTTTCGGGCTGGCGTAAACATGCCTTGCTCCCGTCACCCCCAACTCCCCAAGGTGGGTGGGCACTTGAGCATCAGGAGTCACAAGCACGCGTGCTTGACCCGGGCGGCCGTCCGTCCGGGGCATCGACGGGGGAAACTGATACGGGGTGTGCGGACCGGCGCGGCATGACGCGTCCGGAGACCGCCGCGCGCCCCCTTTTGCCACACCTCCCCCTCTGTCGCCTCTTGGTGCCTTTCACCCGGTGCCCGAGAAGGGATAGGAGGGGGAATGCCGACGAATGCCGTGAGTGCCGCGAGGCCGACTTACCCGGGCGTCTACGTCGAAGAGCTTCCCAGCACCACCCGCGCCATCTCCGCCGTGACCACTTCGGTGACCGCGTTCGTGGGGCACACCCGGCGCGGCCCGCTGAACGAGCCGGTGCGCGTCAGCGGATTCGCCGAGTTCGAGCGGCGCTTCGGAGGGCTGAGCGCGCAGAGCCCGCTCGCCTACGCGGTGCACCAGTTCTTCGGCAACGGCGGCTCCGTCGCCGTGATCGTCCGGGTCGCCAAGGCGGGCAGCGGCAAGACCGCCTGCGTCGTCCTGGAGTCCACCGACGGCCGCAGCGAGAGCCAGGTGCTCGAGGTCCACGCCAAGGAACCCGGCGTGTGGGGCAACAGCCTGCGGGTTGCCGTCGACTACGACACGGCGTGCCCCGACGAGACCTTCAACCTGCGGGTCCACGACGCCAGGGGCGACGCCCGCGAGAGCTTCACCGGCCTGTCCATGGATGCCGGCAGCGGAACCTACGCGCCCACCGTGATCAACGCCGGGTCGCGCCTCATCCGCGTCGACGCCGTGGGCGAGGGGCGCCCCGACCCGTCCGGCACCGTCTCCAAGCCGTTCGGCCACGAACTGCCCGATCCGGCCGTCGACGTGACGGTGAAGATCGGTGACGTGGAGCGCGAGTTCACGCTCTACGACGCCGACTGCGACGGCGAGGCCCCTTCCTCCGTGGCCGAGTTGGCCCTGCTTCTGGAGCGCAAGCTGCGGGCGCTGCCCGACGCGCCGGGCCGGCACGCCTTCGCGGGTGTCGAGGTCACCGCGTTCGGCCGGCGCCTCCAGGTCGTCGCGGGCTCCACCGACCCCGAGGACGTCGTCCGCTTCCTGGGCGAGTGCGCCAACGACCTGGGCCTGGAGGCCTCGGTCAACCCGCCGGTGTTCCCGCTGGAGGGCGGCGAGGACGGCGAGGCCCCCGGCCCGCGCGACCTCATCGGCTCGGAGGCCGACAAGACCGGCATCCAGGCGCTGCGCGGGGTGGCCGACGTCAACCTGCTCTCCCTGCCCGAGCTGGCGTCGTACGAGAAGACCGAGGACGCGCTCACCGTCCTGTCCGCCGCTCAGCGGCTGTGCGAGGAGCGGCGGATCTTCCTGCTGGTCGACGCGCCCGCCACGTGGGTGAGCGTGGACTCGGCGCGGGCGGGCCTGTCCGCCTTCGACGCCGTGCGTGGCAACCATGCGGGCCTGTACTTCCCGCACCTGCAGCTCACCGACCCGCTCACCGGGCGGCTGCGCGCCTTCCCGCCGTCCGGCGCGGTCGCCGGCGTCATCGCGCGCACCGACGCCGAGCGCGGTGTCTGGAAGGCTCCGGCCGGTACGGAGGCCCAGCTCGTCGGAGTGCGCTCCCTGACCGTCGATCTGACGGACCGCGAGACAGGACTGCTCAACCCGCTCGGGGTGAACTGCCTGCGCACGTTCCCGCTGGCCGGTCCGCTGGTGTGGGGCGCGCGCACGCTGGAGGGCTCCGACGCCCTCGACAGCGCGTGGAAGTACGTGCCCGTGCGCAGGCTCGCACTGCACGTGGAGGAGAGCCTCCAACGCGGGTTGCAGTGGGTCGTGTTCGAGCCCAACGACGAGAGCCTGTGGCAGCAGATCCGGCTGTCCGCCTCCTCGTACCTGCACACGCTCTTCCGCCAGGGCGCCTTCAAGGGCAGCACCCCGCGGGAGGCGTACTTCGTCAAGTGCGACAGCGAGACCACGACGGACGAGGACGTGGCGAACGGGATCGTCAACGTGCTCGTCGGTATCGCGCCGGTCCGTCCGGCCGAGTTCGTGGTCGTCAAGATCCAGCAGACGTCCGGGCAGTTCGCTCTCTAGCGGCCCGGGATCCAGGGAGAGCTGAAGGAAATCGATGGCTGAGTTCACGGTCAACGCCCATCGCTTCGACCCGTACAAGAACTTCAAGTTCCTGGTCCTGTGGGACGGACGTACGGTCGCCGGCATCAGCAAGATCAGTCCGCTGAAGCGGACCACGGAGGTCGTCAAGCACCGCAACGGCGGTGACCCCTCCTCCCCGCGCAAGTCGCCGGGGCGCTCGGAGTTCGAGGGCATCACCCTCGAACGCGGGGTGACCCACGACCCCGAGTTCGACCGCTGGGCCAACAAGGTCTGGCAGGTCGGCGCGGGCCTCGGCTCGGAGGTGTCCCTCGCGGACTTCCGCAAGGACCTCGTCATCCAGGTCCTCAACGAGGCGGGCCAGGTCGCCGTCTCGCACAAGCTGTACCGGACCTGGCCCAGCGAGTACCAGGTCCTCGGCGAACTGGACGCCAACGCCAACGCGGTGGCCATCCAGTCGCTGAAGCTCGAGTGCGAGGGCTGGGAGCGGGACTACGAGGTGCCCGAGCCGGAGGAACCCTCGTTCCTCAACCCGGCCTGAGCGCTCGCCGGAAGTGCCGCGACGGGTCGTCGTTCGTGTGCGGCTTCGTCGTGGCCGGTCGTCACGGTTCTCCGCGCCCCCGAGGGCGCCGCTGAACCGCCGCGACCCGCTTGGCCGAGGGAATCGGGGTGGACATGGTGAACACCGGGGCGGCCGAACTGCTGGCTGCCTGGGAGGCAGGCCTCGGCGAGGCTCCGGTCGGGCGTGCGCTGCTGCTGCACCGCTCGGCACGACCGGACGTCGGGGCGGAACGGCTGCCGGCACTGCCGGTGGGCCAGCGCGAGGCGGACCTGTTCGCGTTGCGCCGGGCGCTGTTCGGCGAGCGGATGCAGGTGCGCCTGGCGTGCGGGGCGTGCGGGGAGGACATGGAGTTCGACCTGGACGCCGGGGAGCTCGCCGGGTCACTGGGCGGGCGCGGCGAGTCGGCCGTGCGGGTGCAACAGGACGGCTGGGACGTCGAGTTCAGGCTGCCCGGCGTCGCCGACCTGACGGCGGCGGCCCGGGCGGCGGACCCGCGTACGGCACTGCTCGCGCGATGCCTGGTCTCGGCGGTGCACGACGGGACGGCGGTGACGGCGGGGGAGTTGCCCGCGCAGGTGCAGCGCCGGATCGTCGACGCCGTCGAGGCGGCCGACCCCGGCGCCGACCTGGCGCTCAACGTGGCCTGCCCCGAGTGCGGGCGGGCCACCCGGGCCGAGCTCGACATCGCCTCCTACCTGTGGACCGAACTCGACGCCTGGGCGCGGGACGTGCTGCTCGACGTCCATCTGCTCGCCACCGCCTACGGCTGGAGCGAGCCGGAGATCCTGGCGCTCAGCCCGACGCGGCGCCGCTACTACCTGGAGCTGTGTGCGGATGTCTGACTCCGAGGCCCCTGGGGGCTCGCCGGACTGCGCCGACTTCTTCGATCGGCTGCTCGCGCGGCACACCGCCCCGCGGCCGGCCGCGGCGCGGGTACGGCCCCGGCTGCCCGGCCCGTTCGAGCGGGTCGAGGCGGTACGGGCCGCCGCGCCGGCACCGGACGGGGACGCGCTGCTGTGGCCCGCGGCCACGCCGCCGGCCGTCCCGCTGCCGGACGTGCCGTCGCCGACGGTCGTGGCGGCACGGACACACACGGAACGGGAGCGGACCGTCGAACGCACGGAGCGGGCGGCTGAGGCGCAAGGGCCGCGTCCGGCTGCTCCGGCCCGCACCGAGGCGCCGTTGCTGCGTCCCGCCACCTCCGTTGCGCCGGCGCCGCGACCGCTGCCCGACACCGGGCGGCGTGCGGCGGTGCGCGGGGACCGGCAACCGGCACAGACCGCGGCTTCCGTGCCCGTCCCCCCGGGCAGGGACGCCGCTCCCCACGCCGTGCCGGCGGCGCTGCCCCCCAGCGCCGCCGGCCCGGCGGCGACGCGCGACGCCGTACGGCAGGCCGCGGCCCGGCGACCCGCACGCGCCACCGAGCAGGTGGTGCAGGTGCAGATCGGACGGCTCGAAGTGACGGCGGGCGAGGCGCCCGGCGCCGGACGGCCCCGGACGCCCGCCGCGGGGAGAGCCGGGGCCACCTTGAGCCTCGCCGAATACCTGGCGCGGGGGCGCGAGTGAACCGCGAACACGGATCAGTACGACGACCAGCAGGCCGAGAGGAACCGAGGAACTGACGCCATGAGCAACGCACTTGCCCTCGCGCATGTCACCCAGGCCCTCGCCCTGCTGCTCGAGTCCAACCTGGGTCCCGAGATCGACATGGCCGTCAAGGTCGAGCCGCGCAAGCCGCCGGCCGACCCGCCGACCGAGCCCACCATCTCCGTGTTCCTCTACCAGGTCACGCCCGACACCTCGCAGCGCAACAACGACCTGCCGACGCGTGCGGCCGACGGCACGCTGGTCAAGCGGCCCGTCGCGGCACTCGACCTGCACTTCCTGATCACCGCGTACGGCGACGAGACGGAGCTGGTCGGGCAGCGGCTGATCGGTTCCGTGGTGCGCGCGCTGCACGAGATACCGGTCCTGCCGAAGGACATCATCGAACTCGCCGGAGAACGGCCGTACTTGGCGGGCAGCGATCTCGCCGAGTCGGCGCAGCGCGTGCGGTTCACGCCGACGGTCATGGACGTCGACGAGACGTCGAAGCTGTGGGGGATGCTCTACCAGACGCCCTACACCCTGTCGGTGGTCTACCAGGCGGCCCTCGTCCTCATCGACGGCCGGGAGACTCCGGTGGTGGGCAAGCCGGTGAAGCGGCCGGAAGTACGAGTGCTGCCGTTCGGGGCGCCGGGCGCGCCGGTCCCTCCTGGAGCGGAGACCGCTCCTGACGTGACATCGAACGAGCCTTCTCCAGGCGACGTCGTGAAGCAGGAGCCCGAGCCCCCGGCCCGTCCGAGCGCCAAGAAGGCGGCCAAGGCCCCTGCGAAGGCCGTCGCGAAATCCCCGGCCAAGGCCCCGGCGCGCACGCGCAAGACAGCGCCCCGGGCCGCCAAGCCCGCGCAGGAGTGACACGGCATGGAGACGACGGGGGCAGGTGAGGACATGGGGACGTACGAACAGAGCACGGCGGACGCCGGCCCGGGCGGTGCGACGCTGACGGCGGAGATCCGGCGCGTCCTGGCCCGCGTCGACGCGCACGCGGCACGCGTCACGGAGGAGAGCGGCGGTGCCCCCGGTGCCGACCTCGCCACCGCGCCCGGCGGACCCGGCACCGCCCCGCTCGACGCCCTCGTCTCCTGCTTCAGCATCACGCCCTTCGAGCGTGACCTCGTACTCCTCGCCGCCGCCCACGAGTTGGAGCCCACGACCGCCGCCCGATGCGCCGCCGCCTGCGGTGACCCCGAGCGGACGTACCCCACCTTCTCGCTCGCGCTGGCCGCGCTGGCCGAGCCGCACTGGAGCGCCCTGACGCCCGTGGCTCCGCTCAGGCGCTGGCGGATCGTCGAGCTGGACGACGAGTCGCGGCTGACGACCTCCCGGCTGCGCCTCGACGAGCGCATCCTGCACTTCCTGCTGGGCTCGCCCTACCTGGACGCACGGCTGCACGGCCAGTTGCGCCGCACGCCGGCGCCTCAGGAGCTGACGCCGTCGTACGACCTGGCCGCGAGCCGGCTCGCCGAGGGCTGGGCGACGGCGGCGGACTCCGACGCGCCGCTCGTCGAGGTGACCGGCGGGGACCTGCGCAGCCGGGCCGACCTCGCCGCCGCGGCGGCCGCACGCTCGGGACTCGGGCTCTACTCGATGAGCGCCGAGGACGTGCCGTCCGACCCGGCCGAGCGCGACCGGCTCGCCCGGCTGTGGCAGCGTGAGGCGGTTCTGCTGCCCTCGGCGCTGCTCGTCGAGGTGGGCGAACTGGACCGCGACCAACGGGCGGCGACCGAGTCGTTCCTGGCCGGGGCCGCTGTACCGGTGTTGGTGTCCAGCGAGGATCCGCTGCGCTCGGAACGGTCGTACGCGGCCCGGGTGGTCGTACCGCGGCTGGACGACGAGGAGCAGCTCGGACTGTGGACCGGCGCGTTCGAGGGGGTGGACCTGGACGAGGGCGAACTCCGCTCCCTGGTGGCCCAGTTCCAGCTGCCGCCGCATGTCGTACGCTCCGCGGCAGCCGCCGTACACCGCCGGCTGCCGCACGAGGACGAACTGGACGCCGCCGAACTCGCCTGGCGCGCCGGGCTCGACGAGGCGCGGACCGGCATGGACGAGCTGGGGCGGCGGATCACGCCGCAGGCCGGCTGGGGCGACCTGGTGCTGCACGAGCGGCAGACGAGCGTGCTGCGCGAGATCGTCGCGCACGTGCGGCAGCGGGCAACCGTGCACCAGGAGTGGGGGTTCGCGGCCACCCTGCGCCGCGGCCTCGGCGTGACCGCGATGTTCGCGGGCGGCTCCGGCACCGGCAAGACGCTGGCCGCCGAGGTCATGGCGAAGGAACTCGGCCTCGACCTGTTCGTCATCGATCTGTCGCAGGTGGTCAGCAAGTACATCGGCGAGACCGAGAAGAACCTCCGCCGGGTCTTCGACGCCGCCGAACGCGGCGGCGCGCTCCTCCTGTTCGACGAGGCCGACGCGCTGTTCGGCAAGCGCAGCGAGGTCAAGGACAGCCACGACCGGTACGCCAACCTCGAGGTCAGCTATCTGCTGATGCGGATGGAGGCCTACCGGGGCCTGGCGATCCTCACCACCAACATGAAGAACGCCCTCGACACGGCCTTCCTGCGGCGCATCCGCTTCGTCGTCGACTTCCCCTTCCCGGCCGAGCACGAGCGCGCCGAGATCTGGCGCCGCGTGCTGCCGCCGCAGGCCCCGGTGAAGGACATCGACGCGGCGCTTCTCGCCCAGCTCACCGTCGCCGGCGGCTCGATCCGCAACATCGCCCTGTCCGGGGCCTTCCTGGCCGCCGAGGAGGGCGACCGGCTGCAGATGCGGCACATGCTCGCCGCCGCCCGCACCGAGTACCTGAAGCTGGAGCGCTCGCTGACGCCCTCGGAGGTGCGCGGATGGGTGTGAGTCTCCCGCGGGACCACTCGCGGAAGCAGTCGCGGGACCAGGAGCCCTCGGCGATCCGTGTGGAGATCGGGGAGCTGGTGCTCGACGGCTTCCGGGCGGATCCGGAGCGCGTCTCGGCCGCCTTCGAGAGCGAACTGATCCGGTTGGTACGGCTGCACGGCGTGCCCCTGGCCGCGGACGGTCCGCTCGCGGTCGACGCGCTGTCCGGACTGCCGCCCCTGCACGCCGGACTGTCCGCGCGACGCCTCGGGCAGGAGCTGGCACGTGCCGTGCACGAAGGGCTGAGCGGTCACGGGGAGGTGAGCCGGTGAGCTCGCAGACCCAGGACTCCCGTGCGGAGCAGTCCGCCGAGCAGCGGCGCCGCAAGCGCAAGGAGCGGGCCGCCAAGTCCCGTGCGCCCGAGCCGAAGAACATCGTCAGCGGCGCCGGACAGCCCCTCGACCCGGGGCTGCGGCGGGAGTTGGAGGAGCAGCTCGGTCACGATCTGGGCCGGGTACGGCTGCACACCGGCCGGGACGCCGGGCAGCTGACCGAGCTGCTCGGGGCTGACGCGGTCGCGGTCGGCCAGGACGTCTTCTTCCGCGAGGGCGCCTACCGGCCCGGCACCGACGAGGGCCGCCGGCTGCTCACCCACGAGCTGCAGCACACGGTGCAGAACCCGCACGGCCTCGGCGCGCTGCGGGCCGGCCGCGAACTCGGTGCGGTGAGCCTGCCGCAGCAGGCCATCGAGCGGGAAGCGGAGGCGGCCGCCCAGGCCCTCGTGCAGCCTGATGTCTCTTCGGAAGTTCCGCAGGTCGAGGAGGGGCAGGCCACACCCGGCTGGCTGCGCTACGCCACGGTCGACGCCGACCGGATGCGCGCCGAGGCCGTCGACCCGGCGACCCTCGTGGACCGGCTCGCGGGCAACGTGCTGCGCTCCCTGCGTGGCGACCCGACCGACGCCTCCGGCCGCGTACGGCTCCAACTGGCGCGAATGTCGGAGGAGCTGGAGGACGCGGTCGTCGACCGCCTCGAGAACCGTCTGCTGACACCCGAGTACGACCGTCTCCTGGAGATCGCCGACCAGGCCCGCCCCGGCCCGGTCGAACTCCAGCCCGCCGAGACGCCGTTGCCCGAGATCGACCTCTTCGAAGAGCTCGGCGTCGAACGCACCCAGTGGCAGAAGAAGCAGGAGTCCGACCGGGGCGCGAACGAGAAGCGCGCCGCCGACGCCCGCGAGGAATCGCGGGACGCCGAGGCCCGTGACCAGAAGAGCGGCAGCGACCGCAGCCGGGCCCGCTCGGACGCCGCCACCGAGGAGCAGGACGCCGCCCGGCGCACGGAACGGGAGGACGAGCGCAACGCCTCCCGGCAGCAGGCGCGCGAGGAGGAGCAGCAGGACGGCGAGCAGGCCGCCACCGACCGCGAGCGCACCGACCAGGCCTCCGACGAGCGCGCCCAAGGGCAGCAGGAGGGCACCGAACAGGCCAAGGAGCAGCGCAAGGAACAGCGCGAACGCGAGGAGGCCGACCCGCAGCAGGCGAGCGCGCCGGGCGCCGACAAGCGCAAGCAGCGCGACGACCAGACCCAGCCGGGCGCCGGGTCGAAGAACGAGGAGCCGGATCCGAAGCAGAAGGCCCAGCCCGGCCCCGTACGCCCGGAGAAGGTCGACGAGCGGGCCGAGCGGTCCGACTCCGCGCTGTCCGAACACGGCCTGAACGAGAAGGACGAGGACGGCGGCGCCGAGGCCGAGCCGCGGGAGGAGGAGCGGCCGCTCGGCCTCGAAGCGGGCGCCGACCAGGAGATCGCGGGCGGCGAGGACGAGGGCGGCCGGGCGCAGGGCGAGCGGGGCGAGCCCGCGATCAAGCCCGAGGACCACCTGCCCGAGACCGACCTCGACCTGTCCGCCGTACCCACCGCGGACAAGCTCGGGCCGGGAGCCGCCGAACCGTCGCTGCCCTCCTTCCCCACCCCGCCGCCGACCAAGGCCGAGAAGATCGAGCAGGAGCGGGAGAAGAACGAACAGGAGCAGGACGAGGACGACGCCGGGCCCGAGGCGAAAGCCCCCGGCCAGGACGAGGGCCCCGTCGAGGGCGAGGCCCCGCAGCCCGAGAACGGGCCCGCCGCGCAGGTCCAGGACCGCAACACCAAGGACCTTCAGGAGACCGACAAGCCGCTCGACCAGGAGGTCGGCCCGGATCTCGCGACCCAGGACAAGGACCGGCCCGAGCCCGAGGCCGAGAAGCCCGACCCGGAGCGGCAGCAGGAGAAGGAGCAGACCGAGGGACCTGAGGACGAGGGCACCGAGGCGGACGGCGACGACGACCAGCCGGACGCCAAGGACACTCAGGAGGAGAAGAGGGACCAGCAGGACCGTACGACCGTGGAGTCCCGGTCGTCCGCGGGCCCCGCCCCCACCGTGGTGAGTCCCGTGGCGGCGGCGGTGTCCCGGCCCGCCGGCGCGCAGACGCCCAAGACCCCGGTCGAGGACCGTGACCCCTCGCCCGCCGCCCGGCGCGGTGCCGAACCGCCCCGGTCCGAGCGCGAGGCGCCGGCGGCCAGGAGCCGGGTGCCCAAGGAGACCGGGCCCGGCGCCGCGCCGCGCGGACCGGTGGGTGCTGCCGAGAAGACGGGGCCGAACGTCGCCGCCGGACCGGGTGCCGCGCCCTCCGTCGCTCAGGCGGCGGTCAGCCCGGCGGCGGAGCAGACCGACGCGCCCGGCCAGTCCGCTTCCGACACGGCCGCGCCCCGGCCCGAGGCGTCCCTGGAGAAGGACGGCGGTGGCTGCGCGCCGCCCGCGCCCGCGCCCGAGAAGGACGACGGCGGGCAGGGCAGTTGCGGAGGGGGCGGTGGCGAGGCCGCGCCCGAGCAGAAGCAGGAGGAACCGCCGGACGTCTCGGGGCAGGACCCCAAGGTCGCCGTTCAGACAGTGAGCAAGCTGGCGCCCGACCAGGCGGCCGCCGCCATGCCCGGGGTCGACAGGGCCGCGGACAAGAAGATCGGCGAGGAGCAGAGGCGGCTCGACGCTGCCCCGCCGACGCGGGAACGTCCCTCGGGCGCGCCGCAGACGCGTTCGGCACCGCCCGAGGCGGCTCCCGCGGCGGCCCAGGTCACCGGCAAGGTGGATCGGGTCGGCCCGGAGGACCAGGGAGACAAGCAGAAGGCCAAGGGCGGTGTGAAGGCCGAGGGCAAGCAGCCCACGGACAACGTGCCTCCGCCGCCGGCCCCCGCCGCGCCCGACAAGGGGCTCAGCGAGGCCGAGGCGAAGAACGTCGAGGCCGCGGCCGACGCCGTCCCGACCACCGACCCGGAACTCGAGAACAAGACCGTCGGACCGGCTCCCAAGATCCGTCTGGAGGGCGCCAGCGACCCCCAGCGCACCGACGACCAGGCCAAGGCGCTCAAGGACAAGCAGTCCGACCTGCAGACGACCGGCCGCGAGGACGCGGCCAAGCCGCTCGGCGAGGACCAGATCTTCCCGAACGCGCCGCGGGAGCAGCTGACCGGCAAGGCGTCCGGAGGCTCCGGCGGCGGCAAGGGCAGCGCCCTGGAGGCCACACCCGCGCCCAAGGCCGGCGTAGGGGCGGTGGCCAAACAGGAGAAGGGCTCCGAGATCACCGGTGCCGCCGGCAAGGCGCAGGGTGACCTCGGCACCAGGGAGAAGGAACACCAGCAGAGCGAGCAGCAGGCCAAGCAGGACAAGCAGACCGAGATCGACCGAGAGGTCGACCGCAACACCCAGCAGCAGACCGCCGAACGCGGGGGTGTCGCGCGCGAGACGCAGAAGCAGCGCGAGGACTGGCGCGGCGAGCAGGACAAGAAGGTCGAGGACGCGGACAAGAAGTCCGACGACGAACACGGCAAGAAGAACAAGGAGATCGTCAAGGCGCGCGACGACAAGGACAAGGAGGTCGGCGCGCGCAAGGACAAGGACAACTCGCAGATCGACACCGAGCGCGAGAACGCCGAGAAGGAGGCCAAGAAGAAGAAGGAGGAGAAGAAGCCCTCCGGAGGCCTGTTCGGCTGGATCGCCGACAAGGTCGCCGACTTCTTCAAGGGCCTGCTCGCGGCGGTCACCGCGGTCTTCGACGCGGCCCGCAAGGCCGTCAACGGGATCATCGACAAGTTCAAGGAGTGGGCCAACCAGGCCATCGACTTCGTACGCGATCTGGCGATCAACGCGATCAACGCGCTCGCCGACGTCCTGATCGCGATCGGGGATGTGCTCCTCGCGGCCTTCCCGGAGCTGCGGGACCGCTTCCGCAAGGCGATCGAGGGCCTGCGGGACGCGGCGATCGCGAAGGTCAACCAGCTGGCGGACAGCCTGAAGAAGGCGGTCAACAGCCTGCTGGACGCACTCGCGGCCGGCTTGAACAAGTTGCTGGACGTCCTGGAAGCAGGCGTCAAGGCGGTCATCAAGGCCTACCAGGCCGTCATCATGGGCGCGATCAAGTTCGCGCAGGCGGCGATCGAGGCGCTCGGGAAGTTCGCGGCGCTGGTCGCCGACATCGCGCCGGACCCGGGCGGCTGGATCTCGAAGGCCGGCAGCTCCGCGAAGACCGGCATCACCGACCACCTCTGGGGCGCCATCAAGGTGGCGGTCAAGGGATGGTTCGACACCAAGGTCGAAGGCATCCTCGGCCTGGGCAAGGCCGTCATCGACGTCCTGGTCAAGGGCTGTGTCTCGATCAAACAGATCGGCAAGATGGCCTGGGACGCGATCATCGCCTCCCTGCCGATGATGATCGCGACCCTGGTCATCGAGAAGGTCGTCTCGATGATCGTGCCGGCGGCGGGGGCGATCCTGACGATCGTCCAGGGCCTGATGGCGGCGTGGTCGACCGTCAGCTCGATCCTGTCGGCGTTCTCGAAGTTCTGGGCCTACCTGAAGGCGGTGAAGGCGGGCCCGGCGGCGTGCCTGTTCGCGGAGGCGGTCGCGGCAGGTGTCGTCGCTCTGCTCGACTTCATCACCAACTTCCTTCTGCAGAAGCTGTCTTCGGCGACAAAGGGCGTGGGCAAGCGGCTCAAGGGCATGGCCCAGAAGATCATGGACGGCCTGAAGAAGGTGGGGGGCGGGGCGAAGAAGGCGGCGGGGGCGGCGGTCAATTCGGCTCGGGGGGCGATGCGGAGGGCCAGGCAACGGATCGCCGAGCCGGCTGTGTCCCGCAGGCCGAAGGGGGAGGCTTCGCCCGATCCCAAGTCACCTGTGAAACCGAAGGATGCGGCTACGCCCAAGGGGCCGGCCAAGGCGGACGCCGGCCCGGAGAAGCCGAAGGGCCAGAAACCGGAGACGGAGAGGCCGCACAGGGACGGGGCCGGCGACCGGACTCCGAGCGCCAGGAAAGATGCCGCCCCGGAGAAGCCGACCAGGAAGAAAGAGGTCGATGGCCCCAAACCGACCAAGCCCAGGAAGGCCAAGTCCCCTGCTGCCAAGGCGTTGGCGAGGGCCAAGGGGGCGGTCAAGTCCGCCCTGAAGAAGGTCGGCAACGCGGCGAAGACCCTCGGCAGGAAGCTGAAGAAGTCCAGGGTCGGCAAGGCCATCAAGAGCAGTGCGTCGAAGTTGCGGAACGCGTACAAGAACAAGCGCGACCGCCTGTGGGAGAACAGGAAGAGGCAGACGGAGCACAGGAGGAAGAACCGCCAGGACCACAAGAGAAAGAAGAACTCGAGAGAGTCCAAGGACGCTCGCCTGAGGCAGATCGTGCCCCGCATCCGGCGTGCACTCACTCCGCTGCTCAAGCGAGGGATCCAGGGCCCCGTGTACTACGCCCTGCTGCAGGGGCTGAAGACCTGGTACCGGCTTACCGAGCTCCGCTCGGCGGGCCGGCCCAATTTCCGAATCCTCGCCACGCTGAATCCGAGCGAACCGGTCCTGCCGGGAGAGTGGGAGGAGGAGACCGCCTACTTCGATGCCTTCGACGTGGAGGACCGGCATCGGAAATCCAACAAGAAGGACAAGGAGAAGAAGGAGGACGATCCGAACGTCGCGGCGTTTCGCGCAGCCGTGCGGTCTCGCCTCCGTGGTCTGGAAGACAACGCTTCCATATCCGACGTAATGGAACTCTGTGGTGGGGTCGCGGACCAGACGAAGGGGATCAACCGCGGGCAGCTGGACTGGAAGCAGATGCCGTCGTACTGGCTGCTTTCACTGCACCACCCAGGCGCCGCAATAAAGCCCGTGGGTATGTTCCGTGAACCCAATATGTATCAAATGGTCGAGATGGGGAAGGCGCAGCCGATCTACAAGGACGTCAACGACAAGCAACTCGTCCGCGACGCGAAGAATCAGTACGTCCCTCGCTATGTCACCAGGAACATAGCGGCAGAGGACAAGGTGACCCACAAGCGTGGCCAGGGGATTGTCCCGAGGGGCTACAGGGACGAAAAGCTGAAGATGAAGGCGGACAAACAGCGGGCGGACAACGAGGCCTGGGAACATGTGACGGGTACGGAGGCGTCCCAGTTCATCTCGACCACCAAGCTGGAGAGCCAATCCATCCAGGATCCGCAGGGCCTGCCCTGGAGCACGGCCAAGGGGCAGAAATTCCACGGTATGGCTCGTATAGACCTCTCCCATATCAACCCGAAGAACATCTTCGACCTCACGACTACTGTCGGGCAGCGCGAATGGAAGCTGGACTCACCGGGCACCGCCGTCATGCAGCAGGCCTTGCGGGATGTCATACGAACGCAGGAAGTACTGATCAGGGGGATCATTCCGCAAGGTGCCATCAAGATGCTCTAGCAGGACTGAAAGGAGGACTGGCCGGGATGAGTCGGTTCGGGACGTACCACTGGCAGGGGGTGACTCTTGGCGACCCCGCTCTCGAAGCCGCACGGTCCGAGCTCGCAAGCCCGTCCGACGAGGATGCGGCCCTGCGTGCTTTCGTCCACCTCCTGCGAAGCGGAGACACGGCAGCAATGGGGATCGCTCTCGACCACTATCACCATGCGATCTCCGCAGAGCGGTACGGATTCGGCAGCGTACTGAAGGGATACGGTCACGAGGTAATGCAGCGTGCGCGGCAGATCCTTCGCGAGGCTCCTTCTCCCGCTTCGGAATCGGGTGCGGGGATGTACGGTGCGGATTATGCGAGCGCACTCCTCGTAATGATCAACAGGGCGGAGGAGGAAGACGTCGAGTTGATCGCCCGTGTACTTGACGCACCGCCGAACTACGATTCCGAATCAGCGGCGTTCAGGTCGGCGGGTAGAATCCTCCAACTGTCTTCCGGTGCAAACGAAAGACTGGTGACGGCGTTGGCCCGAGTGGTTTTCGACGAGGGCAGGGACATCGATGACCGCCTTGAAGCACTTCAGGCGCTCGCCAAGAGTTCGGCGCCGCGCACTCTCACGGATTTCAAAAGAGCCATGGAGCTGGACGATCTCGAACTTCAGGCAACTGCGGCACGTGCAATCGCCAAGCATGACCTGGCGGCCCACCGGAGCCTCATTGAGGAAAAGGTCGCGACGTGGCCGGCGGACGCGCCTTATCCAGCTTCCGACGTGAGAGACGCCCTGGCTGAAAGCGACGATTCCGTGGAGAACGAGTGACCCGCTACGCAGACATCCCCAAGCCCATCCGCTCCGGCATAGTCGTCGTCGACCCCGACCGCGGCACCCCCCAGCGCGTCATCGTGCTCCAGTTCAACCCCGACACCCTGGAACGCAGCATCGCCCCTCAGTCCGCCGGCGACAGCGGTGACGGTGGCGGCGGAGGCAGCGGTGGGGGAGACAGGAACGAGGCGCTGCGTCTCAAAGGGCCCGCCCAGGAGACCTGGAAGTTCACCGCCGAGATCGATGCCACCGATCAGCTGGAGATCGCGGCGCCCGACGGGATTCATCCGCAGCTCGCCACGCTGGAAATGCTGGTGCAGCCCACCACCGCGCAGCTCCGCGCCGCAAGCCGCCTGTCGCAGAGGGGCACCATCGAGATCAGCCCGATCGAGATGCCGTTGACGCTGTTCACCTGGGGGAGCAAGCGGGTCATGCCCGTGCGGCTCACCGAACTGTCCGTCAACGAGTCGGCCTTCGACGTCAACCTCAACCCGATCCGGGCCTCCCTCGGCATCGGCATGAAGATCCTCACCGTCAGCGACCTGCCCGCAGGGCACCGCGGCGCCGACCTCTACATGGCCCACCTCGCCCAGAAGGAGCGACTGGCCGCGGCCGCGCGGGGCGGGAGTCTCGGGGCCCTCGGGCTGCCGGGAGCAGACGTACTGAGCGGAAGGGGCTGAGGAGCACCGCCATGGCTGACATCGAGTCCTATGAGAGTGCGCTGGGGGCGATACCGGGCTCCCATCCGTATCCGCGGACGAGCCGGTACCACGACGCCGAGATCGGTATTCACCGTCAGGAGGACGGCACCGAGGTCCGCTACACCAAGCGCCGGTTACTGCCCCCGCTCGACGCACAGGAGACGCAGGAACACGTCGTCGGCGCCGGCGAGCGCCCCGATCTGCTCGCCCAGCGCTTCTTCGGCGACCCCGGCCAGTGGTGGCGCATAGCCGACGCCAATCCCGTGCTCGATCCAGAGGAGTTGACGGACGAGGCAGGGCGCGTCGTCGACATCCCGTCGGCTGGTGGGATGCCTCGGGGGGACCGGCGTGTCTGAGCAGCCCGTGGGGCAGGGCCCCGTCCACATCACGCTCCTCATGGGGCCGAAGCTCGCCCGGCCGGTGCCGGCCGAGGTGACCGAGGCGTTGCTGTCGGCTCAGATCACGGCCACCGCGGGGGAGCGCAGCGGCTTTCAGATCGCCTTCGACCTCACCAAGACCGGGATCATCAACCAGCGGCTCCTGCCCGAGGGGTTCTTCGATCCCAAGACGCGGATCATCGTCACCGTCAGCGTCCGGGGTACCCCCGACGTGCTCTTCGACGGACTCGTCGTGCGGCAGGAGGTCGGCGCCAGCAATCAGCCCGGGCACTCCACGCTCACCGTCACCGGCGAGGACCTGACGCTGCTGATGGACCTGGAGGAGCGCACGGCCCGGTATCCCAATCTCCCGCCCTCCGAGCGGGTGCTGGCCATCCTGCGCCGGTACTCGGACTACGGCATCCGGCCCGACGTCTACGCCGAGAAGATCGCCCAGCCCCCGCACCAGGATCTCCGCGTCCACTACCAGACCGGGACGGACCTGCAGTACGTCACCGATCTCGCGCGCGCCAACGGCTACACCTTCTATCTCGAACCCGGGCCCAACCCCGGGCAATCCTCCGCACGTTGGGGGCCCGAGGTCCGGCTCGGCATCCGTCAGCACGCACTCAACGTCAACATGGACGCCAATACGACCGTGGATCAGCTGACGTTCGCCTACGACGGGACGGCGCGGGAAGAGCCGCAGGCGCGGTGGCAGGATCCGGGGACCCGGCAGTCCACTCTTCTTCCGCAGCCGCCGATCAGCCCCCTGCGCCCGCCCCTCGGCCGCCGCCCGACCCCGGCGCTCAGGCGCAGGACCCTCTCCGGGACGGCCAAGCAGCAACGCGAGCAGGCCGAGGCCGAACTCCTCGCCCGTGCCGCCGTCTCCGCCGACGTCGTCTCCGGGTCCGGCTCGCTCGACGTGAACCGGCACGGGTACATCCTGCAGCCGCGCCAGCTGGTCGGTGTGCGCGGCTCGGGGCGGGCGTACGACGGCGACTACTACGTCAAGTCCGTCACGCACAACCTGCGGCCGGGGTCCTTCCAGCAGAACTTCACCCTCTCCAGGGAGGGACTGGAGGCGCGCAGCGACTACGTCCGGCCCTGACCCCCACCTCGTAAAGGCCACAGGGCCTCGTAACAGCCACAGCACCTCGTAGAGCCCACAGCACCGCGTACAGCTCACAGCACCTCGCAAGGCCCACAGCACCTCGCAGAGCTCGCAGGACCTCGTAACTCCGCACAGACCAGGAGCAGTTCAGCATGGCGGCAGACGGCAATCGCTACCTCGGCAAGTTCCGCGGCCGGGTCGTGGACAACGACGATCCGCTGCGCATCGGCCGTATCACCGTCGAGGTCCCGGACGTCCTCGGTGGCGAGGCGTCCACCTGGGCGCTTCCGTGCCTGCCGTTCACCGGGCCCGAGGCCGGGCAGTTCGTGGTGCCGCCGCCGGGCGCGGGCGTGTGGGTCGAGTTCGAGCAGGGGGACCCCAGCTTCCCCGTGTGGACCGGCTGTTGGTACGGCGCGGCCGAGGAACTGCCGCCCGACGCGCGGCGTGAGCTGGCGGCGAACTCGCCCAGCAAGCCGGTCGTCGTACAGACACCGGCCGCGCACAAGCTCGTCATGAACGACACCGCCGGTGCCGAGCAGGGGATTCTGCTCCAGGCCCAGGGCGGCGCGTACATCCGCATCACCAAGGAGGCCGTGGTCATCGCGACCGGCGCAGGCGCCGAAGTCGTGCTCCGCGGCAACGAAGTAACCATCAACGAGGGCCAGTTGACCGTGCTCTCGAAGCGATAGAAGACGGGGGAAGCACCAAGTGTCCGGGAGTCTGCTCGACGCCGGCGCCGTGATCGGCTGCCCGCACGGCGGCCGGGTCACCGCCGCCACCACACCCTCCGGCGGCGTACGCATCGGGGGCGCGGCCGTCGCGACGGCCGCTCACGCGTACGTCGTCACCGGCTGCCCGCACACCCAGGACGGTGTGCACAAGCCCTGCGTCTCGGTCCGCTGGACCGCCGACGGCGCCGGCATCACGGTCGACGGCGCGCCCGTGCTGCTCGACACCTCCGCGGCCCAGTGCTTCACCGCGGCGTTCGTGCCGCAGGGGCCGCCCGTCGTCCAGGCCGCACAGCGAAAGGTGACCGTCCGATGAGTCCGACGAGCCGGGGAACCCGCCCGCGCAGCGACATCGCGTTCCCCTTCCGCGCCGACCGCCGGGGACGCACCGCGCACGCCGCCCACGGCGAGCACGTCCACGACCTGATCGAGCAACTGCTGTTCACCAGCCCCGGCGAGCGGGTGATGCGCCCCGACTTCGGCTGCGGGCTCCTCGACCTGGTCTTCGCCCCGAACAGCCCCGAACTCGTCAGCACGCTCGAACTGTCCGTGCAGGCCTCGCTCCAGCGCTGGCTCGGCGACCTCATCGACGTGGTGGCCCTCGACGTGGAGAGCGCCGACGACGCCGTACGGGTCCACCTGTCGTACGTCCTGCGCGCCACCGGAACCCGCGCGGACGACGTCTTCGAAGGGAGGGCGGCGTGACCACCGGTACCACCACCTCCCGCCGCGTCAAGGTAAGAGCCGCTCAGCTCAACGGAGTTGACTCCGTCGAGGTCAGTGACGACGGGCTGCTGCTCACCGTCATGTTCCTCGGCAAGGCGCCGCACGGACTCGGACCGGAGAACGTCCGGATCGACGGCGGCCGCCGGATCACCGGCGTCACCGCCGTCGACGTCAGCGTCGAGCGCGAGGAGGACCCGGAGCTCGACGACCGGCTCCACGTCACCCTCGACCAGACCGGAGACACCTCGGAGTACGTGTTCTCGCTCGTCGAGACCGACCCGTACGGGCGGCCCGGCACCGAGCCCTTCCGCGGTTTCGACCAGCGCTACCACCGCGCGTCCTTCTCCTTCCGGCCGAACTGCCCGACCCCCTTCGACTGCAGGGAGGTCGAGCCCCAGGAGGCGGACTTCCCGGACGCGCCCGTCGTCGACTACACGGTCCGCGACTACGACACCATCCGTAAACTGCTCCTGGACCGGCTCGCGCTCACCACCCCCGATCGGACCGAGCGCAACCCCGCCGACCTGGGCGTCACGCTCGTGGAGCTGCTCGCGTACACCGGCGACCGGATCAGCTACCAGCAGGACGCGGTGGCCACCGAGGCCTACCTGGACACCGCGCGCCGCCGGGTCTCCGTGCGACGGCACGTCCGGCTCATCGACTACGCCATGAACGACGGCTGCACCGCACGGGCGTACGTCACCGTGCAGAGCGCCGGTGACACCGTCCTCGCTCCGGGCACTTTCCGCTTCGCCTCCGTCGACGTGCGCACCCTCGACCCGCACGACCGGCCCGAACCGGGCCCGGTGATCGACGAGAGCGACGTCGGCGACCTGGGCGAGCGCGGCTCGGTGGAGGTCTTCGAACCGGTCGTCGCCGCCGACCCGCTGGAACTGAAGGTCGCGCACAACAGGATCCGCCTGTGGACGTGGGGCGGCGAGGTGTGCACCCTGCCGACGGGCGCCACCTCCGCCACCCTGCGCGACGAATGGGACGACCCGGAGACCTGCCGGGAGCGCCGGCTCGCCCTCAGTCCCGGAGACGTGCTCGTCCTGGAGGAGGTGAAGGGCCCGCGCACCGGCACCCCCGGCGACGCCGATCCCCGCCACCGCCAGGCCGTACGCCTCACGTCCGTCACCCCGGGCGTCGACCGCATCGAGGACCAGCCGGTCCTTGAGGTCACCTGGGCCGCCGAGGACGCCCTGCGCTTCCCGCTCTGCCTCACCACGCGCGGCGGCCGCGACTGCCTGCCCGTCGAGGACGTGAGCCTCGCCCGCGGCAACGTCGTCCTCGTCGACCACGGCCGAACCCTCACCGGACTCCCGCAGACGGCCACCGTGCCGCCCGGTCCGGCCGTCGTCGCCCCCTGCGACCCGCCCGCCTTCGGCTGCGGCGACCGGAACGAGGGCAACGCACCGGCCCGGCTCATCAACTCCCTCACGGACCGGGCGGAGAACGGGCAGGCACTCGTACCCGACGACGTCCGTGAGCTGTTCGAGGTGGTGGGTGAGGCGGCGACCGTCCGCGCCGGACTCGGTCTGGAGCGCGCCGGGCAGCGGCACGAGCGTGTGGTGCCCGGCACGGCGTACGCCCAGACGGCTGCCCTGCGCACCCTGCTCGCGCAATCCGTCTACCCGGGCATCGTGCCACGCTTCCGCCCCGTTCTCGGCCGATTCCCGGTCGTACAGGCGGTGCCGTTCCCGGACACGCAGGTCGTGGCCGCCGGGCAGGCCGAGCGGATCGCCGCGATCGGGGGGCGGGTGCGACAGCGGCTCGTCGAGCTGTGGCGCAGCGCCCGTGACCGCGACGGGCTCGGGGACGAGGAGATCGCAGAACTCGCCGTGATCTACGGCCTGAAGGTCCTGGAGCGGCTCGAACTCCGTACGCATCCCGTCCGCGCCCTGCGCGAACTCCTTTACAGAAGCGACGAGTTGCTCGCCACGAAGTTGCGCCGCACGGAGATCCTCGCGTCCCGGGCCCGTGCGGGCGCGGTCCTCGACGGGCACATCGCCTGGGAGATCGCGCACAGCTGGGGCCCGGCCTACGCGGCAGGACTGCACCCCGACGAGCCCGTGCTGCGGGGGTCCGCGGCCGCCGCGCTCGGCCAGGACCCGCGCAGGGCGCTGCCCGCCGTACGCGTGCAGGACGGCGATCTGACCTGGGTGCCCCGTCGTGACCTGCTCCACAGCGGGCCCCGCGACCGGCACTTCGTCGGGGAGCTGGAGGACGACGGCCGCGTCGCCCTGCGCTTCGGCGACGGCCGGCACGGCGCCAGGCCGACGCCGGGCAGTCGGCTCGCCCTGCACCACCGGCTCGGCGGCGGTGTCGCCGGCAACGTCGGCGCGGAAGCCATCAACCACCTCGTCGTCCAGAGCGACTGCGAACAGCCGCGGGTCACCGTGGTCCGCAACCCGCTGCCCGCCACCGGCGGAATTGAGCCCGAACCCGTCGATCAGGCCCGCCAGTTGGCCCCGCTCGACCTGCGTCGCACCCGCCTGCGCGCGATCACCGCCGAGGACTACGCGGACCTCGCCCGCGCCCTGCCGGGCGTGCAGCGGGCCGCGGCGGAGATCCGCTGGACCGGCAGTGTCCAGGAGGCCCACGTCGCGATCGACGCGTACGGCGGCGCGCAGCCGCAGGCCGAGCTGCTCGCCCGGGTCGAGCAGTCCCTGGAGGCGTACCGGCGCATCGGCCACGACCTCGTGGTCGGCCCCGCCCGCCTGGTGCCGCTGGAGATCGCCCTGAGCGTGTGCGCCGCGCCCGGTCATCAGCAGGGGCAGGTGCTGGCCGAGCTGTACCGAGTCCTCGGCAGCGGCCGCCTCTCCGGCGGACGGCTCGGCTTCTTCCACCCGGACGCGCTCACCTTCGGCGAACCCGTCCGCCTGAGCCGTCTGGTCGCCGTCGCCGCGGCCGTACCGGGCGTGCTGAACGTCCAGGTCGACCGTCTGCGGCGGCTGTTCGAGCAGGACCGAGGAGAGAAGGAGGACGGCGTGCTGCGGCTCGGCCCGCTGGAGATCGCCACGTGCGACAACGACCCGGACCGGCCGGAGAACGGCCGCCTGGCGATATCCCTGGGAGGTGCCCCCGATGACCGCCTCTGAAGAGTGCGCCTGCGGCTGCCGCGGCGGCCACGACGAGCGTCTCGCGCCCGCGCCGCTGCACAACCCGCCCGGCCGCACCGCGCTCGACTACCGCGTCGGCGAGTACGGCTCGTTCCTGGCCGCCCTGCTCGACCGGCTCGCCTCACCGGCGTACCCGGCACTCGGTGGCCTGACCGTCCGTACCCCCGACGACCCGGCGATCGGCCTCCTCGACGCCACCGCCGTCCTCGGCGACCTGCTCACGTTCCACTCCGAGCGGATCGCCGACGAGGCCTACCTGCGTACGGCGGGGGAGCATCGGTCGCTGGTCCTGCTGGGCCGGCTCGTCGGCCACCGCCCGCGGCCGGGCGTCGCCGCCACCACCCACCTCGCGTACACCCTCGAACGCGACCCGCGGGCCGAGGCGCTGCCCGTACTGATCCCGCGCGGCGCGCGCACCCACGGCGTGCCCGCCTCCGCCGACGAGGAGTCCGTGACCTTCGAGACCAGCCGGGACCTCACGGCTCGCTGGGACTGGAACGAGCTGAAGGTGCGCAGGCGGCGGCCGTCCCTGGTCACCCCGGAGGATCTGGAGCGGCGCTCCGAACTCTTCGTGGAGGGCACCGCGAACTCCCTCCAGACCGGAGACCAGTTGCTCTTCGTCTTCGGCGAACCGGCGGGCGGGGAGCGCAAGTTGCTGCCCGTCGCGGGCGTACGCGTCGACCGGGACGACGACGTCACGGCGATCTCCCTGCAGCAGTCCGCACCGCCCACGCTGAAGGAGCTGGTCGACGAGGTGCGGCGGTGGACCGCCGAGCCCGCGGCGCCCGGTGAGCCGGGGGAGGAACCGCCTACGCCGCAGGTCCCGAACCCGCGGCCGGTGAGCCGGTTGATCGAGGACTTCGAGGACCAGGTGCTGGCCCCGCTCCGTGCGGCTCTGGACGACGTGAAGACACCCGAGAGCTTCGCGGCCTGCCTCGCGGAGCCCGTCGCCCGCCTCGGTGAGGCGCAGGTGCTGGCCACTCCGTGGGAGGACGTCGCGGGCTGGTTCGAGCAGCTGCAGGCGGTGCTGCACGAACTCGGTGAGCGCGCAATGGAGTTGGCTCCTGCTCGGACTGACGAGAGTGCCGCGAAGGGCGGCCTCCTGTCCGCGGCGCCATCTGGACCGGCCGCGCCCGTGCGGCGGAGCCGCATGTCGACACGGCCCGCGCCTCTGAAGGGCGACCCGCGCACCGCCGCTTACCAGGCGCTGTCCGCCGTGCTCCCGGCCCTGCGTGCTGCCGGGCCGGCCCCGCAAACAGGTGCTCCACGTCCCAGTACCGACCCCGCCGCGGTCCTGGCGGCCCTCAACCCCGGCCTCTACCCGGCCTGGCGCAGGGCGGCGGCCGCCGCCCCAGGCACCACCCAGCTCCTGCGCGCCCTGCTCGCGATGCGAGTCACCGCGGCCCCCTTCGGCGCCACGGCCCCGCTCAAGCCCGTCCAGGACGACAAGGGCCGGGTCATCCGCAGTGCGGACTGGCCGCTCACCGGGGCCGTGCTGACCAGCCTGCGGGTCGTCCACGACACCGCGGGCAAGGCGCCGATCCGGGCGGAGTTCCAGTATGTCGAGGGCAACGGCTCCGACCAGCGGGCGGTGCCGCTGCCCGTCACCGGGCAGATCACCTTCGCGCTGGGCCCCGGCCAGGTCGACCTGTCGACGCGCTCCGCCCAGGACCGCGACCTGAGCTGGCTCACCCTCCCCCACTCCCGGACTCGTTCGAGCGGGGGGACCCCCGTACCCACCGACTCCCAGGAGCCCGGCGTCACCGCGCGCCTTCGCGACGGTCTGCCCGAATGCACCCTGTTCGTGTCCCGTCCCGACGAGGACGGCCTGATCCACGTCGGCATCAACAACGGGACCACGCAGGAGATCTCCCTGCGCCCGGGCGCCACCGAGCAGTTCACCCATGGCGCGTACGAGGTGAGCGTGCGCTACGGGGTGGGCAGCAGCGAGCCCAAGGTCGAGATCGTCATCGCCGGCAAGCCCGCGCCCGTCAACCGGCGCGTGCTGCAGCTCGACACCGTGCACACCGGCATCACGGTCGGCAGCTGGGTCGCGATCCAGCGCCCCGCCAAGGGCGCCGAGGACGGCATACCCGGCGACGCCGACCTCGCGTTCGTCACCACCCAGGTCGTGGCCGTGCGTACGGCGGCGTACACCAACTACGGGATCACCGGTCGCGGCACCGAGCTCACCCTGGCCGACCCCTGGCTGGACGAGTTCGACGTCCTGCTGTCGCACATCCGCGACACCACCGTGCACGCGGCGGGCGCGCCCCTGCGCCTGGCCGACGAGCCGCTCGGCGAGGAGGTCCACGGCAACGGGATCGAACTCGCCGAGCTGTACGACGGGTTGGGCGCCGGACGCGCCCTCGTCGTGACCGGCGAGCGCAGCGACATCCCCGGGACGACCGGCGTCACCGCCACCGAGGTCGTCACGATCGCCGCCGCCGACGCGACCGTGGACCCGCGACTGCCGGGGGACCGCGTCCACACCCACCTCACCCTGACCACCGACCTCGCCCACCGCTACCACCGAGAGACGGTCCGCATCCTCGGAAACGTCGTCGAGGCCACCCACGGCGAGAGCCGGGAGGAGGCCATCGGCAGCGGCGACTCGGACCGCGTCAACCAGACGTTTGCACTCTGGCAGTCGCCGCTCACCTGGCTCGCCGACGACAACCCCCTCGGCGCCACACCGGTGCTCGACATCCGGGTCGACGGCGTCCTGTGGCACGAGGTCGACAGTCTCGCCGGACGCGGCCCGCGCGAGCGGATCTACATCACCGGCACCGCCTCCGACGGCCGGACGACGGTCACCTTCGGTGACGGGGTGCACGGGGCCCGGCTGCCCAGCGGCCACGAGAACGTCCACGCCCGCTACCGCTTCGGCACCGGCAAGGCCGCCAACGTCCCCGCCGACCGCCTCACCCAGCCCCTCACCCGCCCGCTCGGCGTCACCGCCGTCACCAACCCCCGCCCGGCGACGGGCGGCGCCGACGCGGACGGTCCGGGCCTGACCCGCCGGACGGTCCCGCTGGCCGTCTCCGCCCTCGACCGGCTCGTCTCGGCGGCCGACTACGAGGACTTCGCCCGCTCCCGGGCAGGCATCGGCCGGGCCGCCGCACGCGAACTCTTCGACGGGCGACGGCGTGTGCTGCACGTGACGGTCGCGGGCACCGACGACGTGCCCCTGGACGGCGACTCGGACACCCTGCGCGCCCTGCGCGGGGCGCTCACCGAGTACGGCGACGCCGATCTGCCCGTCCGCGTGGACGTGCGCGAGCCGGTCCTGCTGCTCGTCGCCGCCAGGGTGAAGGTCGCACCGGACCACGCCTGGGAATTCGTCGAACCGCGGCTGCGACAGGTGTTGCTCCGCCGACTCGGCTACGAGGGAAGTGAGTTGGGGCAGCCGGCCCGGCTCTCCGACCTTCTCGCGGCGGCCCACACCGTGCCGGGGGTCGACTACGTCGACGTCGACGTCTTCAACGGCGTCCCGGCGTCCGCCACCCCGGAAGAGCTCGCCGAGCTGCTCACCGACCCCGGCGCACCGAGGTCGAGTGTTCCCGCGCACGAGGCGACGTACGACGAGAAGATCCACACCGTCCGCGACGCCGACGGCGAGACCCTGTCGGCGGTCTGCGCGCGCCACGGCATTCCGCTCGCCGAACTCCTGCGCCTCAACCCCGACATCACCGACACCCGGCGCCTGGCGAAGGGCCGGTCGGTGTTCGTCTTCCGCGGCATCCGCCCCGCGCAGCTCGCCCTGCTGTCCCCACGAGCCGCGGACACCCTGATTCTGACGGAGGTCAAGTGATGTCTGCGAACTCGACGGACGTCCAGTACGACTCGACGGCCCTCACCACGAACCGGGACCCCGACGGCCTCGCCGCCCTGCTGCCCCGCTGGCACCTCCTGCGCGACGCCGAGGAGGGCGAGCCGCTGCGCGCGCTGCTCGCGGTCGTCGCCGAGCAGCTCGACCGGGTCCGCGACGGCGTCGAGCAGGGCTACGACGACCTGTTCGTCGAGACGGCGGCCCCCTGGGTGCTGCCGTACCTCGGTGACCTGGTCGGATACCGCACCCTGCCGGGCTACGAACGCGTCCTCACCGCGGGCCTGCACGAGGGCGGGCGTGCCGCGCTGGCCGAGGCCGTCGCGCCGCGCGCGGACGTGGCGGCCACGGTCGCGGCCCGCCGCCGCAAGGGGACGCTGCACCTGCTGGAGGAGATCTCCGAGCAGGTCGCGGGCCTGCCCGCGCGGGCTGTCGAACTGTCGCGGCTGGTCGCTCACAGCCAGTCGGTGAAGCTGTACCGGGACGCGGCCGCGGAGAGGGGGCGCCTCCTCGACCTCCGGGACGGCTCGGCGCTCGCGCTGGCCGGCGGCCCCTTCGACACCACTGCCCGCACCGTCGACATCCGCCGCGCCAACTCGTCCAGGAAGCAGGGCGGTTGGACCCCGGCGGGAGTCGCCCTCTTCGTCTGGCGGCTCAAGGCGTACGCGCTGACGTCCTCACCGGCGTACTGCATCGACCGCGCCCGCAACCTCTACACGTTCTCGATCCTCGGCAACGACAGCCCGCTGGTCACCGAGCCGGTCCCGGAGCCGTCGCCGACCCACATCGCCACGGTCGACAACGTCCCCGCGTTCATCACCCGCCGACTGCTCCACGACCGTCTCCTCGACTACTACGGCCCCGGCAAGAGCTTCGTCATCCGGCGCGACGGCGAGGACAAGCCCGTACCGCCGTCCGACATCGTGGTCGCCGACCTGTCCGACTGGCGCTACCGGCCGAAGCGCGGTCAGATCGCCGTCGACCCGGAACTCGGGCGCATCGCGTTCGGTGCGCGCTCGGCGCCCCGGCAGGGCGTGTGGGTGGACTACCACTACGCGTCCGGCGCCGACATGGGCGGCGGCGAGTACGAGCGACCCGACCGCGTGGACCGGCCCGACGCCGCCTTCTACCGGGTCGGCCCCGGACAGCCGTACCGGCAGATCATGGACGCGTACCGGGCCTGGCGGCACGACCGCCGCGCGGAGCGCACCGGCCCCGACGGCATCATCGAGATCACGCACAGCGGCGCCTACCAGGAGCAACTGGACTTCGACCTCGACCCCGGCGACCGTCTGGAGCTCCGGGCGGCCGAGGGCACGCGGCCGGTGATGCGCCTGCTCGACTGGTACAGCAACCGGCCCGACGCCCTCAACATCCGTGCCGTGGCGGACGACTGCGCCCCGCACGAGCGGCCGCGCATCGTCCTCGACGGGCTGCTGGTCGCCGGGCGCGGCATCAACGTGACCGGACCGATGGGAGCCGTCGTCGTACGGCACACCACCCTCGTACCCGGCTGGTCACTGGAGCCCGAGTGCGAGCCGCACTCGCCCGACGAGCCGAGCATCGTCCTGGAGCGCACCACCGCCTGCCTCCAGGTCGAGCACAGCGTCCTCGGCACCATCGAGGTCATCGGCGACGAGGTCGGCGAGGACCCCCTCGACATCCACCTCCGCGACAGCATCCTGGACGCCACCGGCCACGACCGCGAGGCACTGTCCGCCCCGGACTGCCGCCTCGCCCACGCCGTACTGCACGCGCATCGCACGACCGTCATCGGCGAAGTCCACACGCACGCGGTGGAGATCGCCGAGAACTCGGTCTTCACGGGCAAGCTGCAGGTGGCCCGGCGCGGCACCGGCTGCCTGCGGTACTCGTACGTCCCCACCGGCTCGCGCACGCCACGACGGCACCGCTGCCAGCCCGATCTCACGCCCGGCGTACGGCCGTTGTTCGCCGCCGTGCGCTACGGGACGCCCTGGTACGGGCAGTTGGCCGACGGCTGCCCCGAGGAGCTCCGGCGCGGCGCGGACGACGGCGCCGAGACGGGCGCCTTCCACGACCTGTACCGGCCGCAGCGCGAGGACGGTCTGCGCGCACGGCTCGCGGAGTACACGCCCGCGGGCACGGACGCCGGAATCTTCTTCGTGACATGAGCAGTGCCGCCGTACGACCCACCCGCACTTTCCTGAACCAGGGGGACCCCCTTCATGCACGCTGATCTCTCCCGTCTCACCTTCCACCCGGAGCGGCACTACTCCGCGGTCGTCGCCCAGCAGGGCCGCGTCCAGCTCGACGCCGACGCCAACGAGCAGACCGCGATCCAGCTCCACCGGGCCCGCACCCTCGCCGCGGACCTGATCGGCCGCTACGGCGGGCCGCGCGACGCGGCGGGCTTCCGCATCGAGTACGTGGGCGGCACGCACGACATCGACACCCTCTACATCCACGGCGGCCGTTACTACGTCGACGGCATCCTGCTCGACGCGGACCGCCCGGCGCCCGGCACGCCCGTGCCGGACGAGGACGCCGAGGACGCGGCGGACAGCGCCACCCCGCCCTCCTACTGGACCTACTGGGACCAGCCCGACGCCTTCCGCGACCCGGAGAAGCCCGGCGACCGGCTGCCCTCGCCCGCGCAGTCGCCGTTCGTGGTCTACCTGAACGTGTGGGAGCGGTCGGTGAACGCCGCCGAGGACCCGGCGCTGCGCGAGGTCGCCCTCGGCGCGGCGATGCCGGACACCGCGGCCCGCGTCAAGGTGGTCTGGCAGGTCCTGCCGCTGTCCCTCGCGGCCCTGGCGATCGAGGATGCCGACCCGTCGAAGGAGGTCGTCCGCGCGGCCTTCGACAAGTGGGCGCAGCGCCAGGGGGCGGCCACCGCCCGGCTGGCCGCCCGCAGCGAGCGGCCCGACCACGCCGACGAGGACCCGTGCCTGGTCAGGCCCGACGCCCGCTACCGCGGTCCGGAGAACCAGCTGTACCGGGTCGAGGTCCATGCCGGCGGCGAGGCGAAGGACGCCACCTTCAAGTGGTCCCGCGAGAACGGCTCGGTCGTCTTCCCGGTCGACGCGCTCGACGGCACCTGGGCGCAGCTGGCGTCCCTCGGCCACGACGACAAGCTCGACCTGGACGTCGGCGACTTCGTCGAGGTCACGGACACCGCCTACGCCTCCCGCCTGGAAGCCCTGCCCCTGCTGCGCGTCGAGGAGCTCGACCTGCCGGGCCGCCGAGTCCGCCTGTCCGCCGAGCCCGAGCCGGGCGTCGGCCGGCTGCCCCACCTGCACCCGTTCGTGCGCCGCTGGGACCACCACGAGGGCCCGAAGCGCAAGGGCCGTACCGCAGCCCTGAAGGGCGGCGCCGTCCCCGTCGCGGAGGGGGAGTGGCTGCCCTTGGAGGACGGTGTCGAGGTGTACTTCGCCAAGGACGGCACCTACCGGACCGGCGACCACTGGCTCGTCCCCGCCCGCACCGCAACCGGCAGCGTCGAATGGCCGACGGACCCGGCGCGGCGCCCGCTGCTCCAGGGGCCCGCCGGTGTCGCCCGCCACTTCGCCCCCCTGGCCCTGGTCAAGGGCGAGGAGAGCGCCGTCGACCTGCGCCTCGCCTTCGGGCCGCTCGCGATCAGCATCCCGGCCGCGGACGAGGCGACCCTTGCGGCGGAGGAACAGGCACACCGTGAGGAACTCGCGGCCGAGGGTCCCTCGCACGGGAGGTCGCAGACCACCGCAGAAGCGGAGTCCGCCGTGGAAGGAGACGAGTGATGGCCACACCTCTGAGCGCGTCCAAGCTGGTGGAGATCCTGCGTAAGGAGGGCCTGACGGTCCACGAGGTGCGCAACTGGCGTACGCACAACCGCAATACGAAGGGTCCCTGGGGCCCGGTGAACGGCGTGATGATCCACCACACCGTCACCTCGGGCACGGACGCCTCCGTGAACATCTGTTACAACGGCTACTCGGGCCTGCCGGGGCCGCTGTGCCACGGCGTCATCGACAAGAAGGGCGAGATCCACCTCGTCGGCAACGGCCGCGCCAATCACGCGGGGCTGGGCGACAGCGACGTCCTGCGCGCCGTGGTCGACGAGTCGAGGCTGCCGCACGACAACGAGGCCGACACCGACGGCAACCGTCACTTCTACGGCTTCGAGTGCATCAACCTCGGCGACGGCAAGGACCCCTGGCCCGAGGCGCAGAAGGAGGCCATCGAGAAGGTGTCCGCCGCGATCTGCCGCCACTACGGCTGGAGCGAGCGGTCGGTCATCGGCCACAAGGAGTGGCAGCCGGGCAAGCAGGACCCGCGCGGCTTCACGATGGACGGCATGCGCAAGCGGATCGCCGACCGGCTCGCCGGGAAGTCCCAGGGTTCCGACCCCAAGCCCGATCCGCCCACGCCGTCCAAGCCGTCTCATGCGCCGTTTCCGGGCAGCGGCTTCTTCCACAACGGCCAGAAGTCCGCACTCATCACGGCCATGGGGCGCCGCCTGGTCGCCGAGGGCTGCGACCACTACGAGGAGGGGCCCAGCCCCGAGTGGACCGACGCCGACCGCAAGTCCTACAAGGCCTGGCAGCAGAAGCTCGGCTTCAAGGGCAAGGACGCGGACGGCATTCCGGGCAAGACCAGCTGGGACAAGCTGAAGGTCCCGGCTTCCTGACAGCCGTGAGCGGGCGGGCTGCCTCGGACGCCGAGCAGCCCGCCTACGGCCGTCGTGCGCGCGGGAGAGGGCAGAAGTGGCTTCCCCCCTCGGTCACGACCGTGTTCCCGGGGGCGATCTCCGTGAATCCCGCGTCCCGGACCACCGGCAGGCCGCTCGTGGTCAGCTCGGCCCAGCGGTCCGCGTCCGCGGTGCGTACGGAGAGCGGGAAACCGGCGTCGCGCCACTGTGCGCGCTGCTCGTCCGTCAGTTCCCACCAGGCCAGCTGCGCGCCGTGGCCCGCCTGGGCCATCGACTTGCCCGCCGTCATGTCGAGGTCGGGGCTCAGCCACAGGACGGGTGCCGTGAGGTCCGGGGCCGCCGGGGGCTCCGGGTCGTCCAGCTCCGTTCCCGACACCTGGAGCCGGGCCAGGTCCTTGGGCCAGCCGTCGAGCGGGACCGGCGGGAACACCCGTACCTCGGCCGACTTCCCCGTCACCGTGATGCCGTCGAGCGCCTCAGCCCTGCGCCACTCGGCGCCGCGCGCCCGCCGCACCACCTTGCGGATCCGGGCGTCCTGCCAGTCGCGCATGACCTGCGCCCACTCGCCGTCGCCGGTCGCGCGCGGATCCGAGAGGATCACGAGGACCGCGCGGGCCGCCGTCTCCAGGGCGTCGGTGCGGGCCGGGGGAGCGGCCCGCTCGATACGCACCACGAGAGGCAGCACGAACTGCTGAGCCTCGTCGCGTACGGTCCGCTCGGACCGGAAGGGGCTGTCCTGCGGCACACCGGCAAAGGCGTCGGTGGCGTCGGTGGCGTCGTTCTGGAGGGTCTGGTCGTCACTGCTCACCGGACCAGTCTGCCAGGCCGAAGATCGGTTCTTCGCGGCGTCGTGCGACGGCCGCGGTCACCCCGAGCAGGACGTGCGCTGTGCCTCCTGCCACTCGCACACGGGGCACAGCGTCACGCCCTTGCGGGACTCCGGGTACTCGGTGGGCTTGCGGCACAGCACGCACTCGGCGAACGGCTCCGTGGTCGCACCGGCCGGTTCGGACACGTCCGGGTCCGTACGCGGCCCCGGCCCGTCGCAGTAGTCAGCCATGACTCCCACCGTAGTCCGGGCCACCGGGACAGGCCCTAGGACCTGTCCGGTCGATCATCCAGGGAGGCTGGTGCCGAGAGACCTTCCGTATCGGGCTTCGCGGTCCGATCCTGGCGGGCGGTGAACCGACCCAGCAGCCGGATCGCCATGCTGTGGTCGTAGAAGTGGGCCAGACCGCGGGCGGTTGTGCCGTCGATCTCTGCGGCAGGATCGGCGCCGTAGGCGAGGACGATCGCGGTCAGTGCGCTGTCGATCGGTTGCCCCGACTGAAGCGCCGAATCCCCTTCCAGTTCGATGGCGTGCATCAGCAGGGTCATCCCGCAGCAGACCTCGTTGACATTCGCTCCTTCGTCGAGAAGACGTGTGAGCGTGGCATGCTCGCTGGACTCCACCGCCTGGTGGGCCGGCGTCCACGGGTTCTCGATCTCAAAGCTGGTCACCACGGCATCATGCCTGACACCTCACCACCATGATCGGCCGGACAGCTCCTAGTTCCCGGCCGCCGACCTGATCAGCTCCGACACCCGCACGAACCGGTACCCGCGCTCCCGCAGCTTCGGCACGACGGCGCGCACCGCGGCTTCCGTGGCGGGCGCCGCGCTGCGGGTGCAGTGCATGACGACGACCGAACCGGGCCGCACCCCGTCGAGCACCTGCTGCGCCACCGCGTCCGAGTCCGTCGCGAACGCGTCACCGCTCACCACGTCCCACTGCACGGCCGTGACGCCCGCCGGGGTCAGCTTCCGCAGCACCTCCTTGTCGTAACACCCGCCCGGGAAGCGGAAGTACGGCACCGTGCGCTTCACCCCGGCCTTGCGGAACGCGGCGAAGGCGCGCTCCACGTCCGACCGCATCTGCGCGGGCGGCATGGTGGGCAGGCCGTAGCACGCGCCGGTGAAGGCGTGGTGGCTGTACGAGTGGTTGGCGACCTCGAAGAGCGGATCGCTCCCGATCGACCTCGCCTCGGCCGGGTACTCCTCGGCCCACCGCCCGGTCATGAACACCGTCGCGGGGACCTTCAGCCGGCGCAGGGTCGCGATCAGGGCCGGGTTGTCGAAGTGCTCACCGGCGGCGGCGCGGGGGCCCTGGTCGGCGGTCATGTCGGCGTCGAAGGTGAGGGCGACGGTCCGGTCCCGCGGGTGGGGGGCGCTCTTGAACACGGGGGTGAGACCGGCGGGGCCCGGTGCGAGTGTGGGCGGGCGCGAGGGCGCGGCGGACACGGACGCGCTCACCGTCCCTCGCCCCGGGTGCCCGGCGGACCCGCCGCCCCCGCTGCACGCGGCAGCTCCGACCCCCAGTGCGCCCAGGGCGCAGACCAGCGCGAATCTCCGTACGTAGGTCATCACGCGGCGACCATAAACGCACTAATAGGATTAATTGCGCATCATGTCGCGTGTGCGGTGCGGCGTCGGGCCAGGTGGGCGAAGGGTGGGGCCGTGGGGCTCAGGTGTCCCGCAGCGCCCCGGTCACCTGGTCGAAGAACCGTGCGTGGGCGGACTCGCTCGCCGGGAGCTCGGGGTTCCAGGGGAGCAGACGCGCCCCGGCCGCGACCTGCCGCCAGTGCGGGTCCGCCGCGTACTGCTCGCGTGCGGCCGCGTTCGCGCGGGAGTCGACGAGCACGATGTCGGGCGTGAGCGCGGCGGCCTGAGCCCACCCGGCCGTGTTCCAGTTGGCGCCCGGCCCCTGCGGGGGCTCGACGGTGTGTACACCGAGGGCCGTCAGCGCGCTCAGGTCGGGCCACTTGGCGGGACGGGCCAGATGGACACTGTCCGGGCCGCCCGGCGAAAGAGCCAGCACCCGCCCTCGACTGTCCTGCGCCGCCTGCTCCAACTCCCGCATGGCGCGCTCCAGTTCGGTCCCGGACCGGTCCCGCGCCCCGAGCGAACGCGCCAGCCCGGCGAAGCGCTCCCTGACCGCGGTGAGCGAGCGGCCCTGCCCGACGTCGACCACGACGACCGGGACGTGCTCCTCCAGGTGCTTCGCCACGTCGGGCTCGACGCCGTACACCTGGCCGCCGCCGTAGGTGACGGCGACGACGAGGTCGGGCTCGGCCGCGAGCACGGCCTCCAGGCCGAGCCCCGCGCCCGCGCCGAGGTAGCGGACCTCGCCGAGCGGCAGCGTCCCCGCCTTGGCCGGGTCGGCGGTGTCCCCGTCGTGGAACGAACCGAAGATCCCCACCGGCCGTATCCCGTGGTCCCACAGGGTGGCGCCGGCCTGTATGTAGGCCACCACCCGTAACGGCACGTCCCCCGCGGCCGCCACATGCCCGCGGTCGTCGGTGAACTCCCAGACTGCGTGTCGTTCCATGTGTCCGTGTCCTTGTCCCTAGGGGGCGACGTCCTGAAGGGCCTACGGGCCCGGCAGGACCCCTAAGACCCTGCCCAGGGGGCGGGATCGGCACGCTCGGTGAATCAGCCGCACTTGTGGACGGCGCCGGTGGGGCCCGGCACCCCGCCTCACCCCTGTGCGAGCAACTGCTCCCTCGCCCCGGCCACGTCGAAGTCCGCCTTCGGGAACTTCGGGTCCAGCGCCTCCAGATGTTCCAGGAGCAGCTTGCTGACGGCCCAGTTCCGGTACCACTTGCGGTCGGCCGGCACCACGTACCAGGGCGCGTCATCCGTCGAACAGCGCTCCAGCGCGATCTCGTACGCCTTCTGGTACGCGGGCCACAGGGCGCGGTCCTCGATGTCGCCCATGCTGAACTTCCAGTACTTGTCCGGGTTGTCGAGCCGTTGGAGGAGCCGCTCGCGCTGTTCCTCGTACGAGATGTGGAGGAAGCACTTGACGACCGTCACGCCGTCCTCCGCCAGCGACTGCTCGAAGCGGTTGATCTGGCCGTAGCGGCCGCCCAGTTGGCGGTGCGGGACGAGGCCGCGGACCCGGGCGGCGAGGACGTCCTCGTACTGCGAGCGGTCGAAGATGCCGATCTCGCCGGGCTCGGGGAGCGCTCGCATGATGCGCCACAGGAACGGATGGCCGCGCTCCTCGGCGGTCGGCGCCTTGAAGGCCTTGATGCGGCAGCCGGAGGGGTTGAAGAGGCCGATGACGTGCTTGACCGTGCCGCCCTTGCCGCTGGTGTCCATGCCCTGGAGGATCAGCAGGATCCGGCGCCGGTCGCCTGCCGTGCCGGAGGCCCACAGGCGCTCCTGGAGGTCCGCCAGGCGTTCACCCATACGGGCGGTCGCCTCCACGCCGGCGGCCTTGCCGGTGGGGCCCGCGGGCGTCGCCCGCGCGTCGTAGGAGGCGAGATCCACGGGCTTGCCCGCGGGGATGCGCAGCAGCTCACGAAGCGCGGCGGGCGCTTTCGCGCCGGAAGACTTCCCGGACGTCCCGGGGGCCTGTCCGGCCCTGGCCCGGGACTTCCCGGCGCCCTTGGCCGGCTTGCCCTTGCCCTTCCGCTTCGTGTCCTTGTCGGCCTTGGCCACCGCGCACCCCTTCCCGTCAGGTCCCTCGATCGTGCGACGGACCGGGCAGCTGCGCTACCGCTGCCAGGGCCCCGTCACGGCGAAGGTCGTCCCGGGCGTGTAGCAGTTGACGTACATCGTGTCGCCGTCCGGGGAGAACGTGACGCCCGCGAACTCGCCCCACGCCGGTTCCTGCGCCGTGCCGATGTTCTGGCGCCCGCGCGCCATCGCGTACACGTCGCCGCGGCGGGTCACACCGAAGACGTGCTGCGCGCCCTCGCCGTCCTCGCACACCATCAGGCCGCCGCTGGGCGCGAGGCAGATGTTGTCGGGCTCCTCGCCCGGCAGCTGGACGTCGGTGCTCGGGCCGAACACGATCACCAGCGTGAGCCGGCGCTTGTTCGGGTCGTAGCGCCAGATCTGCCCGAAGTGGTCGGCCGCCGAGCCCTCCGCGCTGTGGGCGAAGGAGGAGACGAAGTAGACGGACGAGCCGCCCCAGTAGCAGCCCTCCAGCTTCTGGGCGTGCGTGATGCCCTTCGGGCCGAAGTCCTGGAGGCGGATGGGGGTCTGCGCGGCCAGCGGGTCGGGTACGTCGACCCACTCGATGCCGTCGAAGGTCGCGCCCGTCTCCTGGATCGAGGACAGGTCGGGCACCCCGGGCACCCGCATCGCCTGGAGCGTTCCGCCCGCCCGCAGGGAACCGAGGCCGCCCTCGGGCTTCTTGGGCAGGAAGCGGTAGAAGAGGCCGAACGGCTTCTGGAAGGCGTCCTCCGTCTCGTAGACGACGCCCCGCTTCGGGTCGATCGCGATCGCCTCGTGCTGGAAGCGGCCCATCGCGGTCAGCGGCACGGCGCCCGAGCGGTGCGGGTCGCCCGGGTCGACCTCGAAGATGAAGCCGTGGTCCTTGGTGTAGCCGTTCGTGCCGGCCTTGTCCTCGGTCTCCTCGCAGGTCAGCCAGGTGCCCCAAGGCGTGTGCCCGCCCGCGCAGTTGACGGCCGTGCCGGCGATGGCCACACGCTCCGACAGGACATTGCCCCGATGGTCGAGCGTGAGCGCCGTACAGCCGCCCTTGCCCATCGGGTCGTAGGTGAGGCCCTCGACGGTCGGCACGGCGATCTTCGCGGTGACGCGGTTCTCGTGGTTGCGGACCAGGTGGACCTGGCCGTGTCTGCCCTTCAGGGCCGTCATGCCGTCGTGGTTGCTGGGCACCTTGCCCTCGCCGGAGCGCAGCGGGTCGCCCTCGCGCGAGAGGACCTTGTAGCGGAACCCCGCGGGCAGGTCGAGCAGCCCGGCGGGGTCGGGCACCAGCGGGCCGTAGCCCTTCTGTCCGAGGCTCTGCGCGGCGGCCGTGCCCGCGAAGAGCTCGGAGAGGCTTCCGGCGAAGGCGATGGCGGCGACGGAAGCGCCGCTGCGCGCGAGGACCTGACGTCGTGTTGCGGAGGACTGAGCGGTACGTGCGGTACGTGCTTCAGACATGGGGCAACCTCCTGCTGGCGGACAGGAACTGTGACCCGGTCGTGTGTATCACGCGGCATGGTTCACGGGAACCACGCGTGTGACGGCCTGTCGCTCATGTCCCGGCCGTCACGCGCCACCCTTCACGCGCGCGTGAGCCCCCGCTCCTTACGCCCTCACCAGCCCCTTCGCGTCCCGCGCGAGTGCGGTCAGGCGGGAGATCGCGCGGAAGTACTTCTTGCGGTAGCCGCCGTTCAGCATCTCCTCGCTGAACAGCTGGTCGAAGGGGAGTCCCGAGGCGAGCACGGGGATCTCGCGGTCGTAGAGCCGGTCGGCGAGCACGACGAGGCGCAGCGCCGTCGACTGGTCGGGGACGGGTTGCACGTCCGTGAGGCAGACGGCCTTCAGGTCGTCCGTGAGGGCGCCGTAGCGGCTGGGGTGCACGCGCGCGAGGTGGTCGAGCAGATGCGGGAAGTCGTCGAGGGAGGCGCCCTGCATCGCGTACGCCGCCTTCGTCACCTGTTCGTCGGAGAACGGGGCGGGCGCTTCGGGCAGGCCGCGGTGGCGGTAGTCCTCGCCGTCGATGCGCAGGGGGTGGAAGTGGGCGGACAGGCCCTGGATCTCGCGCAGGAAGTCGGCGGAGGCGAACCGGCCCTCGCCGAGCTTGCCCGGCAGCGTGTTCGAGGTCGCGGCGAGCGCGACGCCCGCGTCGACGAGCTTGCCCAGCAGGGTCGACACCAGGACCGTGTCGCCCGGGTCGTCCAGCTCGAACTCGTCGATGCACAGCAGCCGGTGCTCGCCGAGCGTGCGCACCGTCTGCTGGAAGCCGAGCGCGCCCACCAGGTTCGTGAGCTCGACGAACGTGCCGAACGCCTTCTGCTCGGGGGCCGCCGGGGTGGCGTGCCAGAGCGAGGCGAGCAGGTGGGTCTTGCCGACGCCGTAGCCGCCGTCCAGGTAGACGCCGCGGGGTCCGGTGGGCGCCGCGGGCTTCTTGGCGAACCACCGCCGCTTGCCCGCGCCGCTCGCGTGGGCGCCGCCGAGCCCGGCCGCGAAGCCGCTCAGGACCCGCACCGCCTCGGTCTGGCTGGGCTGGCCGGGGTCCGGGATGTACGTCTCGAAGCGGACCGAGTCGAAGCGCGGCGGGGGCACCATCTCGGCGACCAGGCGGTCCGCGGGGACGAGCGGCTCACGGGCGCACAGGGACAGCGGGGACGCGTCGGCTATCGGACTCTGAGCCGGGGCGGTGGTGGAGGACGACACAGCACCCAACTCTAGACGCCGTGGGAGACTGCGTGACATGCGACGCCTGTTCCCTGTGACGTACGAAACAGCAGATCACGCGGCCCACGAACCTCGTGAATGGAGTCTCGACGAGCTCGCGGACGCCTATGCCTACCCCTCCGGGCAGGACGTATGGCTGCGGGCCAACATGGTCTCCACGCTCGACGGTGCCGCTCACCACGACGGCCGCTCGCAGGGCATCTCGTGCGCCGCCGACATGCGGATCTTCGGCACCCTGCGCGGTCTCGCGGACGCCGTCCTGGTCGGCGCGGAAACGGTCCGTCTTGAGGGCTACCGCCCGGCACGCGCGCGTGAGGCCTTCGCCGCGCGCAGGCAGGCGGCCGGACAGGGCCCCGCCCCGGCCATCGCGGTGATCACCGCGAGCCTGAACCTCGACTTCTCCCTGCCCCTCTTCACCTCGCCCCTCGTTCCCACCTTCGTGGTCACCGGCGCCGGGGCCCCGTCCGACCGTGTGGAGGCCGCCCGCAAGGCCGGCGCCGAGGTGCTGATCGCCGGCGAGGGCTCCACGGTCGAGCCGGAGCGCGCGGTCCGGGCGCTCGCGGAGCGCGGGCTCACCCGGCTGCTCACGGAGGGCGGACCCCGCCTGCTCGGTCAGTTCGTGGCAGCGCAGGTGCTCGACGAACTCTGTCTGACGCTGTCGCCGATGCTCACCGCCGGAGACGCCCAGCGCATCGCCGGGGGACCGTCCCTGACCGTCCCCGAGCGTTTCGAGATGGCTTCGGTGCTGGAAGAGGCCGGGTTCCTGTTCACCCGATACCGTCGGAGCTGACAATCAGCGGAATGTGCCGTTCCGTTTACGTTCCGCTGGGCACACTAAATCTCGCAGACCCCGTACGGCCACGGGGCAGGATGGTTTCCGCAGGGACCGGTCGAGAGTCGACGGCCCACGGAGGAGAGAAGAAGGGCGCCTGTCGTGTTCACGAGCGTATTGATGATCGAGAAGGCCCTGACGTCCGCCGACGTGGAGTTCGTCACCACCTTGCACGGTGACGAGGAAGTCGCGTTCCATGTGCTGCTCCAGCCCCGCGGTGACCAGGCCGACCGCCTGCTGCGGGCCATCGACGACGTCGCCATGGGGGAGCTCGACGACGCGGCGAGGGAGAAGGACGTCCCCGAGGGCCAGGACGCCACGGAACCCGGCGAACAAGCGCTCCAGGTCTCCCTCACCGCACTCCACCAGGCCGGCTGCGAGGCGGAGGGCCGCCTCGTCGAGGACCACCCCCTGGACGCACTGAAGTCCCTGGTCGACGAGATCGGTGCCGACGAGGTCATCGTCCTGACCGACCCGCACTACGTGGAGGAGTTCTTCCATCGCGACTGGGCCTCGCGCGCGCGGCACAAGGTGGGCGTTCCGGTCCTGAAGCTCTTCTCGTACAGCAAGGCGTAGCCGCCGGGGCGGTACGGGGTTGCGCAGGCGGGGTGCACGGAGAAAGTAGGCTGAGCCTGCCCGCACAGTGGGCACGCAGCAGCACACCGTCCCAGGGAGAAACCAATGGCACCCGGCCTGCCCACCGCCATGGACCGACCGCACTTCATCGGCATCGGCGGCGCCGGAATGTCGGGCATCGCGAAGATCCTCGCGCAGCGCGGCGCCCAGGTCGCCGGCAGCGACTCCAGGGAGTCCGCCACGGCCGGGGCGCTGCGCTCGCTCGGCGCCACGGTCCACATCGGCCATGACGCCGCGCACCTCGCGCCGGACGCCACCTGCGTCGTCGTCTCCTCCGCGATCCGCGCCGACAACCCCGAGCTGGCCCGCGCCGCCGAGCTCGGCATCCCGGTCGTCCACCGCTCCGACGCCCTCGCCTCGCTCATGGACGGCCTGCGCCCCATCGCGGTCGCCGGCACGCACGGCAAGACGACGACCACGTCGATGCTGGCGGTCTCCCTGTCCTCCCTGGGCCTCGACCCCTCGTACGCCATCGGCGGCGACCTCGACGCCCCCGGCTCGAACGCGCTGCACGGCGCGGGCGAGATCTTCGTCGCCGAGGCCGACGAGTCGGACCGCAGCTTCCACAAGTACGCGCCCGAGGTCGCCATCGTCCTCAACGTCGAGCTCGACCACCACGCCAACTACGCGTCGATGGACGAGATCTACGAGTCCTTCGAGACCTTCGCCTCCAGGATCGTCCCCGGTGGCACGCTCGTCATCGCCGCGGACCAGTCCGGCGCGGTCGAGCTGACCCGCCGGCTGCGGGACACGACGTCCCTGAAGGTCGTCACGTACGGCGAGTCGGAGGCGGCCGACGTCCGCATCCACAAGGTCACCCCACGCGGCCTGACCAGCGAGGTCACCGTCCTCCTCGACGGCAAGCTGCTCACGTTCACGGTCTCGGTCCCCGGCCGCCACTACGCGCACAACGCGGTCGCGGCGCTCGCCGCCGGCGTCGCGCTCGGCATCCCCTCCCGCAACCTGGCCGCGGCGCTGAAGTCGTACACCGGCGTCAAGCGCCGCCTCCAGCTCAAGGGCGAGGAGAACGGCGTACAGGTCATCGACTCGTACGCGCACCACCCCACCGAGATGTCCGCCGACCTCGAGGCGATGCGCTCGGCCGCGGGCGACTCCCGGATCCTCGTCGTCTTCCAGCCCCACCTCTTCTCCCGCACCCAGGAGCTCGGCAAGGAGATGGGCGACGCCCTCGCCCTCGCCGACGCGTCCGTGGTCCTGGACATCTATCCGGCCCGCGAGGACCCGATCCCCGGCATCACCAGCGGCCTCATCATCGACGCGGCCCGCGCCGCGGGCGCCGACGTGGACGCCGTCCACGACAAAGCGACCGTGCCCGACGTGATCGCGGGAATGGCCAAGCCCGGCGACCTTGTTCTCACCATGGGCGCGGGTGACGTCACGGAGCTCGGCCCGCAGATCCTCGATCGCCTTGCCAAGTGAAGGACTGAGCTGAATGTCGTACGACGTCGAAAAGCCGGACGAGGAGTGGCGCGCGGAGCTGACCCCGGCGGAGTACGCGGTACTGCGCCAGGCCGGCACCGAGCCCGCCTTCGTCGGTGAGTACACGGACACCAAGACCGAGGGTGTCTACTCCTGTCGCGCGTGCGGCGCGGAGCTCTTCACCTCGGGAGAGAAGTTCGAGTCGCACTGCGGCTGGCCGTCCTTCTTCGACCCGAAGGACACGGACGCCGTCGAGCTGATCGCGGACCGCTCGCACGGCATGGTCCGCACCGAGGTGCGCTGTGCCCGCTGCGGCTCGCACCTCGGCCACGTCTTCGAGGGCGAGGGCTACCCCACCCCGACGGATCAGCGGTACTGCATCAACTCGATCTCGCTGCGGCTGGCGCCGGAAGCGGGCTGAGCCGGGCCGGGGCTCCGGCGGAGGCTCAGTCCTCCGCCGGCGTCTCCGGGCGCATCATCGGGTGGACGACACCCGGGAAGACGCGGGCCCGGACCACCGGCTCCGCGGAGCCGCCCCGCACGACCGTCTCGGCGATGCCCCACGGGCGGCCGGGCAGGACGACGGTCAGCGTGTACGTCGACGCGCAGCCCATGCAGTCGTACTTGTCCCTCCACGTCTCGACGTCCGTGAGGCTGCCGGGGGCGCGGCCCACGTGGCGGTGGCGGGCGTGGCAGCGGTCGCACTTCTCGCCGGGCTCGCACGTGCCGCCGCAGGGGCACGGGACGTCGAGGGTGTCCGCGGGCCGCCAGCGCTGGGTGCGCACGGCCTCCGCGGTGGCGCCCATGTCCTTCATCGCCTTGAGGTTCTTGGCGGCGACGACGTACGACTCTCCGGTCGACGTCATCCGGTTCCGGATCACGTGCTTGCGTCCGCGGTTCGTCGTCATCTGGTTCCTCCTGGGTTCACGCAGCCCGCCAGGAGGCCCACGAGATCGTTCCTCCCCCACGGTACCGGGCCCGGCGGGTGCGCCGGGCCACGAGAGACCGGGGGAGGCGTCAGCCGGGGGCCGTGGCGACCGGGAGCTCCTTCACACCGTTGATGAAGTTCGACAGCAGACGCCGTGGCGGGCCCGCCGGCTGGAGCACCGGCAGAGCCCGGCAGGTCTCCTCGTACAGCACCCGCAGCTGCAGGCGCGCGAAGTGCGCGCCCAGGCAGACGTGCGGGCCGTCCCCGAACGAGACGTGCGGGTTGGGGCTGCGGGACAGGTCGAGGCGGTGCGGGTCGGTGAAGACGCGTTCGTCGTGGTTGGCCGAGGCGTGGAAGACGACGACCTTGTCGCCCGCGCGGACACGGCGGCCCGCCAGGATCGTGTCGCGGGCGGCGGTGCGGCGGAACGTGAGGACCGGCGGATGGCGGCGCAGGAGCTCGTCGACCGCCGTCCCCGGGTCGGCCTTCCCGTCGCGCAGCAGACCGTAGGCCTCCGGAGCCCGGGCCAGCTCCAGCAGGCCGCCGGGAGCCGCGCTGCGCACCGTGTCGTTGCCGGCGACCGTGAGCAGGAAGAAGAACATCTCGAGCTCGGCCGCGGTCAGGTCGGGGTCGGTGGCCAGGACCGTCATGACGTCGTCCGCCGGGTGGGTCCGCTTGTGCGCGGCGAGCGAGCGCGCGTAGGCGAACATGTCGCGCAGCATCGCGGGGGAGCGCGGGTCGACCGGTCTGCCGTCGGCGTCGAGGACGGGCTCGTGCGCCTCGTCCGGGTCCTGATAGCCGATGACGCGCTGCGTCCAGTGCAGGAGAAGGCCGCGGTCGGAGTCCGGGACGCCCAGGAGGTCGGCGAGGTTCAGGAGGGCGTAGTCGTCCGTGACGGCCGAGACCAGGTCGGTGGTGGGGCCGGGGGCCGCGACGGCCGCCGTGAGCAGGGCGCGGGCCCGGTCGCGGGCGAGCGCGGCGAAGCGGTCCACGCGCCGCGGGGTGAACGCGCGGCTCACGAGGCGGCGCAGCCGGCCGTGGTCCGGCGGGTCCTGGTTGAGCATCATGGAGCGGATGAACGGCAGGTCGGCCGGGTCCGGGTCGCGGATCTGCGTGGCACCCAGACACGACGAGTACGTCGACCCGTCCTTGAGGACGCGGACCACGTCGGCATGGCGCGTGACCGCCCAGAACCCGGGGCCCGCGGGCCAGCCCAGCACCTCCGGCTCCTCCTGCCAGGCGACGGGGTGGTGGTCGCGGAGCGTGCGGTAGCTGTCGTGGGGGACGCCCCGCGCGTACCGGCGCGGGTCGAAGACATCCGGGACATCCGGGGTGTCCGGGGCGTCCGTAGTGGGCGGTGCGCTGTTCGGATCTGTCATACGTGCGCCTCGTCGCCCGGGCCGTCCGCCCTCAGGAAGTCCTCCACCGTCCGGATCAGGGCGAGCGGTGTCTCGTCCATCGCGTAGTGGCCGCACGCGGGGAGTTCGGTCAGTTCGGCGCGGGCGTACCAGCTCATCCACGTGGCCCGCATCAGGTCGGCCGAGAGCGCCGGGTCGAGTGCCCCGGTGACGGCGAGCGCGGGGACCGTGGTGCCCTCCACCCGGGTGTGGAAGTCCTCGCCGGCCCAGGAGTCCAGCCAGGCCCGGAACGCCTTTGCGTCGCTGACCTCCAGCGACCGCTCCACCATCCGGTCGAGCCAGGCGGCGGGGCGGGTGCCGCCGGTCGTGATGTCGAGGATGGCGCGGCGGTTCTGCGGGGTGTGGGCCGCGCCGGAGAAGAGCTCCCACTGCTCGGGCGGCAGCGGCAGCCCGCACGCCGGGACGGGAGAGACGCCGACCATCCTGCGCAGCCGGTGGGGCGCGGCGGCCAGGATCCGCTGGGCGACGCTCCCGCCCATCGAGTGGCCGATCACCGAGAACCGCTGCCAGCCGAGCCGGTCCGCCAGTTCGATCACGTCGGCGGCGGCCTCCGCCGTGGTGTAGGAGCCGCCCGCGTCCCTGGCCTCGCCGTAGCCCCGCAGGTCCACAAAGGCGTACTCGAAGGCGGAGCGGTCGAGGTCGGCGAGCAGCGGGGCGTAGGCGCCGCGGTCGGCGAACCAGCCGTGCACGGCGACCACTTTGTGCGGTCCTGTGCCGTGCAGCTCGTGCGGGAGGACGAAGGAGGCCACGGTGACTCCTGACGGTCGGTGAGGGGGACGAGCGGTCCCTGCCTGCGCCGCACCACCGTGGCCCGCGACCCCAGGGGCGCACAAGGGCGCGCGGCGGCATCGGGGAGAATGAAGGCTTCGACCGGGCGCGGGCGGCGACGCCGTACCCGTCGAGCAGACATCACGTATCGAGCAGACACCATGTAGGAGACCGGGCCCGTTGTCCCAGAAGCGCGAAAACCGTCCTGAGGCCGTGGCGTCCGACGGGGCCGTTCCGGGCGCCGCAACCGTCCGGGGCACCGCCACCGTCTCGGGCACCGGCACCGGCACCGGCGCCGTTCCGGAGGCCGGGCGCCGCCGCCGGCTCGACCTGCGCGCCGACTGCGGGAACTGCTTCGGGCTGTGCTGTGTCGCCCTGCCCTTCGCCAAGTCCTCCGACTTCGCCGCGAACAAGCCCGCCGGCCAACCGTGCCGCAACCTCCAGGACGACTTCCGCTGCGGCATCCACGCCACGCTCCGGGACGAGGGCTACTCGGGCTGCACGGTCTTCGACTGCTTCGGCGCCGGCCAGCAGGTGTCACAGGGCACGTTCGGCGGTGAGGACTGGCGTACGTCGCGCGGGACCGCGCGCGCGATGTTCGACGTCTTCCCCGTCATGCGCCAACTGCACGAACTCCTCTGGTACTTGACCGAGGCGCTGGAGCTGGAGCGGGCCCGCCCGGCGCACCAGGAGGTGCGGCGCGCCCTCGACGGGATCGAGGAGCTCACCCGCGCCGACGCCGCCACCCTCGCCGCGGCCGACGTCCCCACCCTCCGCGGCGAGGTCAGCGAGACGCTCCTGAAGGTCAGCGAACTCGTCCGGGCGGCCGTGCCCGGCCGCAGGAAGAACCACCGGGGCGCCGACCTGATGGGCGCCCGCCTCAAGGGCGCCGACCTGCGGGGCGCCAACCTGCGCGGCGCCTACCTGATAGCGGCCGACCTCACCGGCGCCGACCTGCGTGAGGCCGACCTCATAGGGGCCGACCTCCGCGACGCGCGCCTTCAGGGCGCCGATCTGACCGGCAGCATCTTCCTCACGCAGGCGCAGGTCAACGCGGCCCGCGGGGACGACTCGACGAAGATCCCGGCCTCCTTGAGCCGTCCCGCGCACTGGTAGATACCTGCGAGCCGTCAGATCCCCAGGGACTTCTTCAGGAAGTCGAGCTGGAACAGCAGCAGGTTCTCCGCGACGTCCTCCTGCGTGACCATGTGCGTCGCGCCCGGCAGGGGAAGCACCTGGTGGCTGCGGCCCGCCGCGAGCAGCGCCGCCGACAGGCGCAGCGTGTGGGCGACCGTCACATTGTCGTCGGCGAGCCCGTGCACCAGCAGGAGCGGGCGGCGCAGCAGCGGCGCGTCGGCGATCAGGGAGCAGCGCTCGTAGTTCTCGGGCTCCTCGTCGGGATGGCCGAGATAGCGCTCCTTCCAGTGCGTGTCGTACAGCCGCTGGTCGGTGGGCGGCGCGCCAGCCACCGCCGCGTGGAAGACGTCGGGCCTGCGCAGCACGGCGCCCGCGGCCAGGAACCCGCCGAACGACCAGCCACGGATCGCGACCCGCGTCAGGTCGAGGTCGGGGAACTCCGCCCCGGCCGCGTGCACGGCGGCGACCTGGTCGTCCAGCGCGTGGGTCAGGATGTCGCCGCGGATCTCCTTCTCCCACGCGGGACCGCGCCCCGGGGAGCCGCGTCCGTCCGTGACCAGGACCGCGAAGCCCTGCTCGGCGAACCACTGCGACAGATGCGCGGGCCAGCCGAGGCCGCGCGTGGCCACCAGCAGGTGCTGGCCCCCGTACGGGTTCACCAGGACGGGGAGCTTGGCGCTGCCCGGTGTGTGCCACGACGGCAGGAACAGCTGGCTGCGCAACTCCCGCTCGCCGAGCCGCAGATGGACGGGGCGCGTGGGTACGACGGGGCGCTCGGCGAGCGAGGCGATCTCCCCGTCGGGGCTGCCCTTCTTCGTCACCTCCACGGTCACGGCGTCCTCCCGGCGGCTCACCAGCACCGTGGTGCCGCCCGCGGAGACCGCCGTGTGCACGCCCGGCGCGTCCGTGAGCCTGACGCAGCCCGCGTCGGGCGCCCAGGTCCACACATGGGTCTCAGCGGGTTCGTCACCGCCCTCGAAAAGCACCGACTCATCCTGGACGCCGAGTACTTGACGGACCTGGAGGCCCACCGGGGTCACCGGCTCCCCGGCCACGACGAGGCGGCGGGTGTCCTGCTCGTCGCGGGTCGTCACCAGCGCGCCGGGCGCCGTGCGGCACGGGGCGCCGGGGACCAGCTCGACCCAGGCCGCGTCGCGCTGCTCGTCCAGGAGGCGGGTGGCGCCCGACGCCGGGTCCACGGCCAGAGTGCGCAGTGTCCGCTGGTCGCGGCTCTGCACCGCGGCGAACGGGCCGTGCGCGTCCCACCCGGCCACGGGCACGTACTCGAACGCCCCACGGTCCCAGTCCACTTCGGTCCGCGCGCCGTCCAGGTGCAGCACATGGAGCGACACGTCGGCGTTGGCGGTACCCGCCGCCGGGTAGCGCACGGCACGCGGCGGCGCCGAAGGGTCGGCCGGGTCGGAGAGGTACCAGCGCTGCACGCGCGACGTGTCCACGCGCGCGGCGAGCAGCGCACTGCCGTCGGGCGCCCACCAGTGACCGCGCGACCGGCCCATCGACTCCGAGGACGCGTGGTCGGTCAACCCGTAGGTGATGTCGGGGCCTTCGGGCGCCGCGAGGAGCCGGTCCTCCCCGTCGAGTGTGACGACGTGCAACGCGCCGCCGGTGACGTACGCGACGAACCGGCCGTCGGGGGACAGACGCGGGTCCACGACCGGGCCCGCCGCCGACACGGGGAACGGGACGCCGTCCGCGACACGGACGGCCCAGAGCGCTCCCGACAGGGCGTACACGACGGTGCGGCACTCGGCGTCGGCCGAGTACGAGACGAGCCCCACCGCGCTCTCGCGCGCCCGCTCCCTGCGGACCCGCTCGGCGGCCGGCACGTCTCCCGCGCGCGGGGTGCGCGAGACGTCCACGAGGACGCGCTCCGCGCCGTCCTCGTGGAGCCACAGGGCGCTCACGGGATCGGCGCCGCCGCCCGTGCGCAGGAACAGGACGCGCCCGCCGTCCGCCGAGACCGTGAACCGGCTCGGGGCGCCCAGGGCGAAGCGGCGGGTGCGGGCGTACTGGCGCGGGAACTCTCGGGCATCGTCCATGAGGGCACTCTGGCATGCCCCGCTGACGCCCCGTCGGGTGGGCGACGGAGCGGGCCGTTGTTCGCGTCAGCTGTCGGACTTCTTCTCCCGCACCACCACGACCGAACAGTGTGCGTGCTGCGCCACCTGGTGGCTCACCGAGCCGAGCAGCGCCCCCTTGAAGCCGCCGTAGCCGCGGGTGCCCACGACCAGGAGGTCGGCGGCTCCGGACGCCTCGACGAGGACCTTCGCCGCGGGCCCCTGCACGATGCGGCTGTGCACCGGGACGGGCGGGTTCTCGCCGACCGTCTCCGTGACGACGTCGACGAGCTGCACGCGCGAGGTCTCCCCGGGGGAGAGCAGCTCGCGGCCGCCCACCACCGTGGTCCCGTCGGCGGGCCCGCCGAGGTTGAAGGGGTTCGTGGACCACTCCCAGCTCATGATGGCGTGCACCCGGCCGCCGACGAGCGTGGCCTGCCGCACGGCCCAGCGGAGGGCTTCCTTCGAGTGCTTCGAACCGTCGACACCTACGACGATCAACGGCTCCGTGGCCTGGCTCACCGAAGACTCCTCAAATGGGGATCGCGTGGACTTGGGTACCGCCCTTTTCCCCGTCGGGGCGCCCCTCAGTCGCGGGTTCACGCGATGGTGCGATCATGTGCCGCCGTCCGGATGCCCTCCGAGGACCACGGGTAGGGCCGGGCCATGACGCAGCCGTTCGAACTGCCGCACTTCTACATGCCGTACCAGGCGCGGCTCAATCCACACCTCGACGAGGCGCGGGCGCACTCCACACAGTGGGCCCGCGAGATGGGCATGCTGGAGGGGTCCGGCATCTGGGAGCAGAGCGACCTCGACGCGCACGACTACGGACTGCTGTGCGCGTACACCCACCCCGACTGCGACGGGCCCGCCCTGTCGCTCGTCACCGACTGGTACGTGTGGGTCTTCTTCTTCGACGACCACTTCCTGGAGACGTTCAAGCGGACCATGGACCGCGAGGGCGGCAAGGCCTATCTGGACCGCCTGCCCTTGTTCATGCCGATGGACCTGTCGACCCCCGTGCCCGAGCCGCGGAACCCCGTCGAGGCGGGCCTCGCCGACCTCTGGGCGCGCACCGTGCCCGCCATGTCCGTGGACTGGCGCAGAAGGTTCGCCGAGTCGACCGAACACCTCCTCAACGAGTCGATGTGGGAGCTGTCCAACATCAACGAGGGGCGGATCTCCAACCCCGTCGAGTACATCGAGATGCGCCGCAAGGTCGGCGGCGCGCCCTGGTCGGCGGGGCTCGTCGAGTACGCGACCTCCGAGGTGCCCGCGTCCGTCGCCGGGTCGAGGCCGCTGCGCGTGCTGATGGAGACGTTCTCCGACGCCGTGCACCTGCGCAACGACCTCTTCTCGTACCAGCGGGAGGTCGAGGACGAGGGTGAGCTGAGCAACGGCGTGCTCGTCCTGGAGACCTTCTTCGGCTGTACGACGCAGGAGGCGGCGCGGACCGTCAACGACATCCTCACCTCACGCCTCCACCAGTTCGAGCACACCGCTCTCACCGAAGTGCCCGCCCTCGCCGTCGAGAAGGGGCTCACGCCGCCCGAGGTCGCCGCGGTCGCCGCCTACACGCGGGGCCTCCAGGACTGGCAGTCCGGCGGCCACGAATGGCATCTGCGCTCCAGCCGGTACATGAACGAGGGGGCGACCGGGAGCAACCCCCTGGCGGGTCCCACCGGGATCGGCACGTCCGGTGCGGACGTCGGGGCGCTGCTCGCGGCGGCCGGCGCCGAACGGCTGCGCGCCTACACGCATGTGCCGTACCAGAAGGTGGGCCCGTCACTGCTCCCCGACTTCCACATGCCGTTCCGGCTCCGGCTGAATCCCGGCCTGGAGGAGGCCCGCCGGCGCATCACGCCGTGGGCGCACGCCATGGGCATCCTGGAGGAGGGCGTCTGGGACGAGGACAAGCTCGCCGCCTACGACCTGCCCCTGTGCTCGGCCGGCATCGACCCGGACGGGGACCAGGACGCCCTCGACCTGAGCGCGCACTGGCTGGCCTGGGGGACGTACGGGGACGACTACTACCCGCTCGTCTTCGGGCGCCGGCGTGACCTCGCCGCGGCGAAGCTGTGCACCGAGCGGCTCTCCGCGTGCATGCCCGTCGACGGCGGCGAGATCCCGCCGCCGGTGAACGCGATGGAGCGCGGCCTCGCCGACCTGTGGGCGCGCACCGCCGCAGGGATGACGGCCGCGCAGCGGCGCACTCTGAAGGCGTCCGTCGACGTCATGACGGAGAGCTGGGTGTGGGAGCTGTCCAACCAGCTCCAGAACCGCATCCCGGACCCCGTCGACTACCTGGAGATGCGCCGCGCCACGTTCGGCGCCGACCTCACCATGAGCCTGTGCCGCCTCGGCCACGGCCCCGCCGTGCCCCCCGAGGTCTACCGCAGCGGTCCCGTCCGCTCCCTGGAGAACGCGGCCGTCGACTACGCGATGCTCCTCAACGACGTGTTCTCGTATCAGAAGGAGATCGAGTACGAGGGCGAGATCCACAACGGCATCCTCGTCGTGCAGAACTTCTTCGGCTGCGACTACCCGACCGCCCTCGGCGTCGTGCACGACCTGATGACGCAGCGCATGCAGCAGTTCGAGCACGTCGCCACCCATGAATTCCCCTTCCTCTACGACGACTTCAAGCTGTCACGGGAAGCCCGGGCGACCATGGACGGCTATGTGGTGGAGCTCCAGAACTGGACGGCCGGAATCCTCAACTGGCACCGGGACTGCCGACGTTACGGAGCCGCCGATCTGGCCCGGCGCGCGCATGGCTTCGTGCCGGGGCAGTTGCCGAACCTTTTCAGCCGGAATAGGGGATTCGTGGAACCCGCGTGGGGCGTGGTGAGTCCTGTGGGGTGAAGGCGGCCACTGACCGGCCGCACCACGGGGGACGCAACACGGAACACGGGGGTGTTCTCACCATGACCGACATCATCGAGAGGATCACGGACGGCCTGGCGGGCGCGGCGCGGGATGCCGCGCCCGCCGCGGCGGACGGTGAACTGACGCCGTACGCGGCGCCGTTGACCGTTCCTCCCGTCCTGCGTCCCGACTCCACGGACGTCCTGCGGGAGACCGAGATCGCACTGCGGCCGACGTGGGTGCGGCTGCACCCGCAGCTCCCGCCGACACTCATGTGGGGGTACGGCGGATCGGTGCCGGGGCCGACCGTCGAGGTCCGGCGCGGGCAGCGCGTCCGCATCGCCTGGACCAACCGCATCCCGAAGGGCAGCGAGTACCCGGTCACCGCCGTCGAGGTGCCGGCGGCGAACCCCAACCCGAGCACCGAACCGGGCCGCGGCGGCGTCCCGCCCATCGCGGACGTCGCCGCCCTGCCCGCCTGGACCGTCACCCACCTGCACGGCGCGCAGACGGGCGGCGGCAACGACGGCTGGGCGGACAACGCGGTGGGCTACGGCGACGCCCAGCTCTCCGAGTACCCGAACGACCACCAGGCGGTCCAGTGGTGGTACCACGACCATGCCATGAACGTGACGCGGTGGAACGTCCACACGGGCCTCTACGGCACCTATCTCGTCCGCGACGACGAGGAGGACGCGCTCCAACTCCCCTCCGGGAAAAGGGAGATCCCGCTCCTCATCGCCGACCGCAACCTCGACACGGACGAGGACGGCGCGCTCAACGGCCGGCTGCTGCACAAGACCGTGATCGTCCAGGAGAAGAACCCGGAGACGGGCAAGCCGGTCTCCGTGCCCTTCGCGGGCCCGTACACCACGGTCAACGGCCGTATCTGGCCCTACGCCGAGGTGGACGCGGCCTGGCACCGCTTCCGCCTGGTCAACGCGTCGAACGCCAGGATCTACGACCTCGTCCTGATCGACGAGGACGACAACCCGGTGCCGGGCGTCCTGCATCAGATCGGCAGCGACGGCGGCCTTCTCCCGCGCCCGGTGCCGGTCGACTTCGACGAGGCGCTGCCCACACTGACCGTCGCCCCGGCCGAGCGCATGGACCTGCTCATCGACTTCCGCGCGCTCGCCGGACGCCGCCTACGCCTCGTCAACAAGGGCGCGGGCCAGGCGCCCGGCGTGCCCGACCCGGCGAACAACGTGCGCTATCCGCACGTCATGGAGTTCCGCATCGGTGAGTGCGGCACGGACGACCCGTTCGAGCTGCCCGAGGTCCTCTCGGGCTCCTTCCGCCGGCTGACGCACGACATCGAGCACGGGCACCGCCTCATCGTGCTGACCCCGCCGGCCACGAAGGGCGGCGGCGGCCACCCCGAGATCTGGGAGATGACCGAGGTCGAGGACGCCGAACAGGTCGAGCTGCCCGCGGACGGGGTCATCCAACTCATGAGCTCCGACGGCGCGTTGAAGACGTACCGCCGCACCTCACGCACCTTCAACGACGGCCTCGGCTTCACCGTCGCGGAGGGCAGTTACGAGCAGTGGGGCTTCTTGAACCTCGCCGTGAACCCGCCCGTCGTGCACCCCATGCACATCCATCTCGCCGACTTCCAGATCCTCGGCCGTGACACGTACGACGTGTCGGGGTTCGACGTGACGGCCGGCGGCACGCGCGCGCCGCTCGCGCCCGACCCGGCCACGCCGGTCCCGCTCCCGCCGAACGAGCGCGGCTACAAGGACGTCTTCAGGGCGCTGCCAGGCCAGATGCTGCGCGTCATGGGACGGTTCGACGGCGCCTACGGGCGCTTCATGTACCACTGCCATCTGCTGGAGCACGAGGACATGGGCATGATGCGGCCGTTCGTGGTGATGCCCGCCGAGGCGATGAAGTTCGACCACGGCGCGGGCCACGGCGGACATGGGGGACACGGAGGGCACGGCGGCTGACCGGACGCCAGAAATGCCCGGTTCAGTCTCACTCGTTCGGGAATCGTCGCGCCGGACGCGGACGGGTAGAGCTTTGGCCGGAGGTGGGCCATGGAACAGACCGCGTTGCGCCCCAAGTCGATGCCCGGAGCTCCGCGTCGTGAGGGGGTGGCCGCCCGGGGGAACGGTGCGGGAGGCCGCCGCCCGCACGCGGCGCGGCGCCGCGGCAAGCGCCTCGTCACCCTGCTGTTCGGCCTGCTGTTCGGGGCCGTGCTCGTGCTGTCGGGCGTCGGCCTCGGGACGGTCGGCGCGGCCGTCATCGGCATGAGCAAGCTGGCCGAGATGCAGCAGCAGGCGGGGGCGGCGCCGCGGCCTCCCGTGCTCGCGCCGTCCCGACCGCCGACCGCGTCCACCTCCCCGTCGCCTTCCGTCCGCCCCGTGCGGGCGGCGCTCGGCGTCGAGGCGGTGGACGCCCCCAAGGGGGCGGGTGCGCTGCTCGTGGGTGTGCACATGCCCGGTCCCGGCTACACGGCCGGTCTCGTCCGGGGTGATGTCCTGATCGCCTTCGGCGGGACCCGGATCGGCTCGGCGGGCGTACTCGCGCAGGCGGTGGCGGCCGCGCGCCCGGGGCAGCAGGTCACGCTGACGGTCCGGCACGAGTCGGGCGCGCGCCAGGTGCTGGCGGTGACTCCTGGGGTGGTGACCTAGGGGATCGGCGGCGGGTCGCCAGGGGGTCGCTGGGGGGCAGGGGATCGCTCTCGCTCCGAAGGAGGTCACACGACCCGGAAGTGCGTCGTCAGCCGCCGCTCGTCGTCGAGGATGTGGAAGGCCAGGCCCACCGGAGCGTCCCGGTCCGCCACGCCCTCGCCCTCCCAGGGCAGCCGCAGCGTCCACGTCACACCCGGGCCGATCACCAGGGGGCGGCCCGCGAACACCGTGGCGGCCGGGGTGTGCGCGTGCCCCGCGATGATCCCGGCGATCTCCGGCCGCCGCTCCAACAGGGCCGCCAGCGTCCGCGGTTGGGTCAGCTGGTACGCGTCGGGCAGCGGGTGGTGCAGCGCCACCGGCGGGTGGTGGAACGCGAGCAGGACGGGAGTCTCGCCGTCGAGCCCGTCGAGGGTGTCCTCCAGCCAGCCGTACGTCTCCTCGTCGAGCCGGCCCTCGTCGGCGCCGGGAATGCTGGAGTCGCACATGAGGACCATGGCGCCGCCCACGCGGTGGGCGCGGTTCACCGGCCCCTCGGCGGCGGGTTCGCGGAGCAGCGCCTTGCGGTAGGGCGCCCGGCTGTCGTGGTTGCCGGGACAGGGCAGGACGGGGAAGGGCAGGTCGGGGGACGGCGGGCGGGCGTCGTTCGGGCCGTCCTTGTGCAGCCCGAGAAGCTCCGCCGCCTCCTCGTACTCGGACTCCGCGCCGTGGTCCGCGATGTCGCCGGTGACGAGGAGGGCGTCCACCGGGCCGGGCAGTGCCCGGAGGTGGTCGATCACGCGCCGGGCGCGCTCCGTGGCGCGCGGGGTGCCGTCGAGGTGCAGGTCACTGATCTGGGCCAGCACAAGCATCGTCGTATGTCCTCCGGAGAAGGGGCTTAACGGATGAGCTCGATCTAACCATTAGTCTTAATGGTTGAACAATGGGTTGGCGTTAGATGGCGGTCCGGCCGGGCGGCGCGCGCATGCGGGAACGGACTCGCGTCAGGCCCGGCGGACGGGCAGGATGCTGCCCGTACGTCCTTTTTGTAGAAGCGATGTTCAGCTCGGAGTACCCGGAGGACCGGATGACCGCCACGCCCGCGCCGTTCACGGCCGACGACTACAAGGCCCGCATGGAGCGCGCCGCCCGGTCCGCGGCCGACGCGGGGCTCGCCGGCGTCCTCGTCGCCCCCGGCCCCGACATGGTCTGGCTCACCGGCTACTCGCCCACGGCCGACACCGAGCGCCTCACGATGCTCGTCCTCGCCCCGGGCCAGGATCCCGTCCTCGTCGTGCCGACCCTGGAGGCACCGGACGCCGCGAAGGCGGTGGGGGCGGACGCCCTCACCCTGCGGGACTGGACCGACGGCAAGGACCCGTACGCGGTGACCGCGCCCCTCCTCGACGTCGCCGGGCGCTTCGGCATCAGCGACAACGCCTGGGCGATGCACCTCATCGGGCTGCAGAAGGCGCTGCCCGACACCTCGTACGCCTCCCTCACGGAGGCCCTGCCGATGCTGCGCGCCGTCAAGGACGCGGCCGAACTCGAACGGCTCACGGCGGCCGGCGAGGCGGCCGACGCCACGTACGAGGAGATCAAGAAGGTGCCCTTCGCGGGCCGCAGGGAGACCGACGTCGCGGGCGATCTCGCCGATCTGCTGCGGCAGTTCGGGCACTCCCAGGTGGACTTCACCGTCGTCGGATCGGGTCCGAACGGCGCCAACCCGCACCACGAGGCGGGCGAGCGCGTCATCGAGAACGGCGACATGGTCGTCCTCGACTTCGGCGGCCTCAAGCACGGCTACGGCTCCGACACCTCCCGCACCGTGCACGTCGGCGAGCCGACCGCCGAGGAGCAGCGCGTCCACGACGTCGTGCGTGAGGCGCAGGCGGCGGGCTGCGCGGCGGTCGAGCCGGGCGCCGCCTGCCAGGACGTCGACCGCGCCGCCCGCGCCGTGATCACCGAGTTCGGCTACGGCCAGTACTTCATCCACCGCACCGGCCACGGCATCGGCGTCACCACCCACGAGCCGCCCTACATGATCGAGGGTGAGGAACAGCGCCTCGTCCCCGGAATGTGCTTCTCCGTGGAGCCGGGCATCTACCTGCCGGGCCGCTTCGGGGTGCGGATCGAGGACATCGTGACGGTCACCGAGGACGGTGTACGACGGCTGAACAGCACGTCGCGGGACATGGCGATCGTGAGCTAGACGCCATGTCCGACGCCGCGCGTCCCACCCAGGACACCGTACGAAGACTGCTGGGCGCCCTCCTCCCGGACGCCGGGCAGCTCGACGTCAGTGCCGTGCCCGAGGGCGATGAGCACTCCACCTGGTGGGTCGGCACCCGCTATGTGCTGCGCCTCGCCCTCGACGCGCCGGCGTCCGTGCGCCAGCGCCGCGAGATCAGGCTCCGCGACCTCGTGCGCCAGCACGTCGGCATCGCCGTGCCCGCCTCGCTCGCGTCCGGCGAGTGGGCGGCGGGGCGCACGTACTCCCTCGACACGCGGCTGCAGGGCGCGTCGGGCGAGGCCGTCGACGTGACCGCGGCCGGCGAGGAGGATCTCGCGGGGCTGCTCGGCGGACTGCGGGAGGTGCCGGCGGCGCGGGCCGAGGCGCTCGGACTCGCGAGGACGGCGCCGCGCTCCCTGGACGTGCTGCGCAGGGAGGCGGCACGGGCCGCCGAACTCCTCGGCGGTGACGGCGAGTTCGAACCCGCGCGGCTCGGGCAGCTGACCGCGCAGGCCGCCGCTCAGCTCGCCCCGCAGCCCGGCGCCGTCGTCATCCACCACGACCTCAAGGGCGAGCACCTCACCGTGACCCCCGACGGCCGGGTGCGCGGCGTCCTCGACTGGTCCGAGGCCGACATCGGCGACCCGGCCGAGGACATCGCGGGCCTGTGCATCGCGGTCGGCGCCCGCGCGGCCGTCCGAGCGGCGACCCTCGCCGGTTACGGCGCCCGCGCCAGTCTGCGCGGCCTGTGGCTGGCCCGCTGCGACACGCTCGTACGCCTCGGCGAGCGCCTCCACGGCACGGACGACAGTCCCGTGCCGCTGCTGCGCGTCCAGCTGGAGCGCGCGTGGGAGGCGATCCTCCTCGAACTCGTGACGGAGCTCGCCGACAAGGACCCGGAGACCGGCTGAAGCCCTCTACGGGCTGACGAGCACCGCGCTCGACTGCGGCGGGACGGTGAGCAGACCGTCCTCGCCCGGCAGGCCCACCGGCTCCCACGCGGCGAGCACCCGGTAACCGTTCCGCCCGACCGGCACCGCCACCGGCTCGTCCGACAGGTTCACCGCCACCCGCAGATCGCCGCGCCGGTAGGCGATCCAGCGGGACTCCTCGTCGTACGCCACCCGCACGGCCGCGAGGTCGGAGTCCGTCAGGTCGGCCCGGGCGTGGCGCAGCGCGATCAGCTCGCGGTACCAGGCCAGCACGCGCGCGTGCGGATCGCCGGCCGGCTCCGACCAGTCCAGGCAGGAACGCTCACGGGTCGCCGGGTCCTGCGGATCGGGGATGTCCTCCTCGGCCCACCCGTGCGACGCGAACTCCCGCCGCCTGCCCTTGCGTACGGCGTCCGCGAGCGCCGGGTCGGTGTGGTCGGTGAAGAACTGCCACGGCGTGCCCGCGGCCCACTCCTCGCCCATGAACAGCATCGGCGTGAAGGGCCCGGTCAGCACGAGGGTGGCCGCGCACGCGAGGAGCCCGGGGGACAGGCCCGCGGAGAGGCGGTCGCCCTGCGCGCGGTTGCCGATCTGGTCGTGGGTCTGGGCGTAGCCGAGCAGCCGGTGCGCGGGGGTGCGGGTGCGGTCGACGGGGCGCCCGTGATGCCGGCCCCGGAACGTCGAGTACGTGCCGTCGTGGAAGTAGCCCCGGGTCAGGGTCTTGGCGAGCGCGGCCATCGGCGCCTTCGCGAAGTCCGCGTAGTAGCCCTGGGACTCGCCCGTCACCGCCGTGTGCAGAGCGTGGTGGAAGTCGTCGCTCCACTGCGCCTGCAGGCCGAGGCCGCCGTGGTGGCGCGGGGTGATCACGCGCGGGTCGCCGAGGTCGGACTCGCCGACCAGGAACAGAGGCCTGTCCTGCTCCTCGGCCAGGGCGTCGACGGCCGTGGACAGCTCCTCCAGGAAGTGGATCGCGCGCGTGTCGCACAGCGCGTGCACCGCGTCGAGGCGCAGCCCGTCGATCCGGTAGTCGCGCAGCCAGGCCAGCGCGCTGCCGACGAGGTACGCGCGCACCTCGTCGGAACCGGGGGCGTCGAGGTTGACCGCGGCGCCCCAGGGCGTGTGGTGGGTGTCGGTGAAGTACGGCCCGAACGCGGGCAGATGGTTGCCCGAAGGGCCCAGGTGGTTCTGGACCACGTCGAGGACGACGCCGAGCCCGAGCCCGTGCGCCATGTCGACAAAACGCTTCAGCGCCTCAGGCCCCCCGTACGGCTCGTGGACCGCCCAGGGGCTGACGCCCTCGTAGCCCCAGCCGTGCCGCCCGGGAAACGGGCACAGCGGCATCAGCTCGACATGGGTGATGCCCAACTCGACGAGATGCCCCAGCTGTTCGGCCGCGGCGTCGAGCGTGCCCTCGCGCGTGAAGGTCCCCACGTGCAGTTCGTACAGGACCGCGCCCGGCAGGCCGCGCTCCGGCCCCGAGGGTGAGCGCCACGTGTACTGCGCGTGGTCGACGACCGCGCTCAGGCCGTCGGGCCCGTCCGGTTGGCGGCGTGAGCGGGGGTCGGGCAGCACCGGCCCGTCGTCGAGCGCGAACCCGTAGCGCGTGCCGTCCTGCGCGTCCGCCTCGCCCGTCCACCACCCCTCGCGGTCCGGGTCGCGCTCCAACGCGCGCGTGGTGCCCTCGCAGTGGAACGTGACCCGCTCTGCCTGTGGTGCCCACACCTCGAACTGCACGGACGGTTCCCCCTTGTCTGCCGACAGTGACGACCCGTCCATCCTGCGTCAGCGGAGATCGATCCGCTGGGATTCGCGACGGGTTCCGCGCATTCCTCGCCGGAACGGACCCGTCGGCCGAACCGGCCGGTGAACCTCAGACGAAGTTGATGCGCTTCTCCGTGACCGGGTACCCGGCCTTCGTGAAATTCGCCGCCATCGGGAAGTTCCCGTCGTCCGTCGCCCCGGCGATGAACTCGGCGCCCTGCTCCACCAGGAAGTGCGTCGACTCGACCAGCAGGTCGTACGCGTATCCGTGGCCGCGCTGCTCCGGCACCACGCCGATGAACCCGATGCACGGCCCGCCGGGGTTGTGGGCGGGGATGTGCAGGCCGACCAGCTCGCCCTGCGGCGTGTACGCCAGCTGCCACCACTCGCGCGGCGACGGACACCAGTGGAAGAAGTCCAGCTCCTCCTGCGCGGCCGTGTCGAGGCCCGACTCCTCGATGGCGTGCCGCGCGTGCGCGTCGAGCGTCGCCGAGTGGACCCGGCGCAGCACGTCGAGGATCACCTCGTCGTCGGGTTCGGCCCGGAACTCCAGGCGGCCGGGGCGCTCCGGCAGGCCGTTGTCCGGCGTCCACCGGTAGCGCAGCCGCTCCACGAGGAACTTCTTGCCGGCCCGCGTGACCGCCTCCATCCGCGCCTCGGCGGCCGCCCGCGTCCGCGGATCCTCACTCCAGCCCGCGGGCAGGATCAGCTCGTACTCGACGTCGAACGGGGCCTGCCGCAGCAGTTCGGCGCCCGCCTCGATGTCGTCCTCCAGGACGTCGAACCAGTTCAGGTTCACCGGTTCCGTGTCGTCCTTGCCGCCCCACCAGGCGGCCCGCGCGACCACGCGTCCCTCGCGCAGGGCGACCCAGGTCCACTCGGGGCGGTAGTCGCCGCCCTCGGCGACGGTGCGATATCCGACGCCGGTGATGACGCGGCCCACGAGGCCCGGATCATCGAACGTACGGAAAAGCGGAACGTCTTCCTCGGTCAGTGCGCGGACGACCGGACGGGCGTCGTCGTGCGTCGGGTGCGGGCTTCCGTGCGGTGCAGCAGTCAAGAAATCTCCTGGTCCAGGCGGACGCGCCCGATGGCGGTCCGGGCTGCCGAACGTAGCAGCGGGCCCGTGCCGGGCGCGCCCGGTTTTCCGCACACTCCGTCAAACCACTGTCCTTGCTGGTCAAGGGCGTACGAGGGCGGCCTGAAGTTCGTCGTTTTCTGGACACCCCGGCCGCGCTGCCGGACAATCACGTACGTGACCTCCTCGTTCGAGCACCATACGTACCCCGCGCGGCTGTCCGACGCCGAGCGCGACAGGGCGTTGCGGGAGCTCCGCGAGGGCGCCGCACTCGGCAGGCTGTCGCACGACACGTTCGTACGGCGCATGGAGCTCGCACTCGCCGCCCGCCGGTCCGACGAACTCGCCGCGCTCACCGCCGATCTGCACACCGAGGGCCGCTTGGCCCGCGCGGTCTTCGGCACCGTTGCGGCGGTCTCGGGCTTCACCGTGCGGCTGCGCGGGGCCTGGCAGCGCGAGCGGCTCCCGAAGCTGCAGCTGCCGTCGCCGAACAACCCGTACCCGCTGCGCATCGGGCGCGACCCGGCGAACGGACTGCGGCTCAGCCACGAGACCGTCTCCCGGGTGCACGCCGAACTGAGCAGGCAGGGCGGCATGTGGGTGCTGCGTGACCTCGGCTCCACCAACGGCACGTCCGTCAACGGGCGGCGGGTGGTCGGCGCGGCGGTCGTCCAGGACGGCGACCAGGTCGGCTTCGGACGGATGTCGTTCCGGCTCTCCGCCGACTCCGCCTGACGCGAGGCGTTGTAACACCGTTCGTTCCAGGGGGCGTTCGCGGTCAGTCGCCCGCCGCGAGCGTGTGCCGCACGGCCGCGACGGTCGTCCGTGACTGGTGCTCGACCTGGTGCTCCAGTGGCACCCAGCGCGCCCTGAACCGCTCGGCGAACGCGTCGCACCAGTGCGCCACCAACTGCTCAAGACGCTCCGCGTCCGGGTCGTCCGCCTCCTTCAGGACCCGCAGGAGCATCGCGGCGGCCCGCAACGGCAGCCGTCTGGAGAACGCGTCGATGCTCCCCACGTACGCCATCGTGGCGTCCTGCGGCGGAGGTTGCAGCCAGTCGCCCGCGAGGCCCGGCACCAGCGCGACGGCCCAGCGCGTCGCCCGCATCAGGGGCCCGTCCACCTCGGGAAGCCGCGGCAGCGCCGACTGGAGGATCTCCTCCACCAGGAGCGTGTCCCGGCTCAGCCGCTGCGCCAGGCGCCGCAGCGCCCGGTCGGGAGCGGGGTGCGGCGCCGGGTCGTCCACGAGGTCGCTCGCCCACATCGGGACCTCGACGATCGCCGTGCGGCCCCCGTAGCGGTGGGCGTGGTGCCAGGTGCTGTGCCGGGCGTCGTCCGGCAGGCTCGGGAACGCGGCCTCCGCGCCGGGCTCCGGCATCACATGGACGCCTGGGCCCGTCGCGGGCCAGCCCGCCGCGTCCGAGGCCCCCGTCTCCACCGGGATGTGCAGCTCCGCCGCCGACTTGGCGAACGGCTCCGCGAGCCCCGGGATGTCCCGCGTCAACTGCACCCAGCTGCCGCCCAGATCGGTGCCGTGCAGCGACACCTGGAGAAAGGGGCGCAGCTCGTCGATGACCCCGGTCAGCGTGCGCGTCTCGGGCGGCAGCCGGTCCGGCGGCAGCACGGAGGGCGACCACTCGGGCTGCTCGGGGCCGGCGGGGCGGAAGAAGTGCCGGTGGTAGTCGAGCAGGGTGCGCGGCGCGGGGGTGCGGTGCAGATCCGCGCCGTCCGGGTCGGCGCACAACAAGAAGTGCCAGGAGCAGTCGGTGCGCAACTCCCTTTCCAGCAGGGCGCGTTCGGCGAGGCGCAGGAGAGTCGAGCCACCGGCCGGCTCGTTCGCGTGGGCTCCCGCGACCACGAGCACCGCGCGGTGGTCGTGCCCCACCGACAACAGGTGCAGCGGCCGGCCCGCGCGTGAGGTCCCGACCTGGCGTAGAACGCACAGGTCGGGTCGGTGAGTCGCCAGCTCCCGTGCTGACTGGACCAGTTCGGCCACATTCGGGTAGCGGTGCTCCGTCAGGTGACTCACCCCCGTTGGTGCTCCACGCGTCGCATCCCGCAGTACCCCACGCTCCGCGACACCTGTCAAGAAGGCCGTATGCCGGTGCCGCGCCGCTGGCGCAGCCCTCGGCGTGCCAGTCCGAGGAACGTCTCGCCAGCGGCCTCGGGGCGCGTGGGGTGGGCGTGGAGGCTCCCGGCCGGCTCTCCGCGATCATCCCGGAGACGTTCGGCCCGGCGAGATGCGCCCCGAGACGCTCGGACGCCCGCCTCACCCGTACGGGCGTACGAGGGCTGCGGCGAGGAGCCCTCGGTGGTCCGCTGAGAAGACTCGCGCGTCTCCCGGCGCGCACCGGCACAAGGCTGGGGGCTCGGCGATGCGCGCGGTTCCGGGAGCCCAGGACCCGGCCGGGATCACCGGCCCATCGGCGGAAGGCCCCGCCACGCGCCCTTTCGTGCCGTCCGAGGTCGCGGAGGCGCCCGGCGCCGGTGGGCTCCGCCCCGCACCCGGACACCGCGGCCCCGACGGCCCGCCCCCGCCCAGCCTCCGCGCACCAGGGGTCGACCGCGACCCCTACCCCCTGTACCGGACGCTCAGGACGTCGTACCCGCTCGTCCACGACGAGGCCTTCGGGGCGTGGCTCGTCAGCCGCTACGGGGACGTGCGCGCCGCGCTCGCCGATCCGCGGCTCGTCGCCCCGCCGCCGGGACGGACCCTGGCGCACCTGGAAGACCGCACCCACGCCGCGCACCGCGCCCTGCTCCAGCCGGCGCTGCGCGGCCGAGCCCTGTCCGTTCTGCGGGCCGGTGTGGAACGTGCCGCGTACGTGCTCGCACGTCGTCTGTCAGAACGTCAGGAAGCCGCTCTTGTGGCGGAGTTCTGCCAGTGGCTGCCGGCCGTGGCGGCGGTGACCGTGCTCGGGCTGCCGCACGAGGACACCGCGCGCGTGCGCCAGTGGTGCCGCGAGGGCCTCACGCACCTCGGCGACGGCCACCGGGACCTGGACGCCTTTCTGCGCCCCCATGTCGCACGCCGCCGCGCGCGTCCCGGCGGCGACCTGCTGTCCGTCCTCAGCGCCGCACGGGCGGACGGCAGTCATCTCCCTGACGAGACCGTCGTCGGCCTCGCCGGGACGCTGCTCGGCGCCGGAGGCGAGGCCACGCATCTCGCGCTCGCCTCGTTCCTCGCCAACCTGCTCGACCACCCTGCCCAGTTGAGGCTCGTACGGGAACGTCCCGTGCTGATACCGGCGGCCTGGGCGGAGTCCCTGCGCCGCGACCCCGCCGTGCACATCGTGCTGCGCCGTGCCCTCGTGCCCGTCGTCACCGGCGCCGGGACGATACCCGCGGGCGCCGACGTCGCCTGTCTCGTGGGAGCCGCGGGACGCGACCCGACGCGCTTCGCCGTCCCGGACCGCTACGACATCCTCCGCCCGGCGCCCGGACAGCTGGCCTTCGGCGCGGGCCACCACCGCTGCCTCGGCGTGCAGCTGGCACGCCTCACCGCCGAGTGCGCGCTGCGAGCCCTCCTGGAGGCACTCCCGCACCTGCGCTGGGCCCCCGGCGGCCGCCCCGCCTCCACCGGCCTCGTCACGCGCGGCCCGAAGACGCTTCCGGTGCTCCTCGGCTGACGGGCGCGCGTACGAGGAGTGCCACCGAACGCTGGTCGAACAGGTCCTTCCACGCGCGCGTGGCGTGTGAGTTCCCGTGCTGGGAGGTGCAGTTCGATCCAGTGGCGCCGCTCCAGACGCCTCCGGTGGAAGCCGGTTGACCGGCGTCGTACGAGGAGTGCCACCGGATGCCGGCCGATCAGGTCCTCCGCGCGCGTGGCCGGTGACTGGCGGGTCGGGGGCAGGTCGAACCGGCGACGTCAATCCGGCGACACCGCTCGAAGCCCCCGGTCCAGGTCAGTTGACGGGCGCGCGAATGGCGAGTGCAACCGGATGCCGGTCGATCAGGCTCCGCGTGCGCGTGGCGGGTGAGTTCCCGTGCTGGGGGTGCAGTTCGATCCAGTGGCGCCGCTCCAAGACGTCCCTGGTGCAGGTCAGTTGATTGGTGCGCGTACGAGGAGCGCCACCGGATGCCGGTCGAACAGTTTCTCCACGCGCGCGTGGCCGGTGAACTCGTTTCCCGGGGCGAGCAGGTCGACCCACTGGCCCTCCGGGAGTGACAGCTCGGTGTCGCGCCAGCCGCCCGCCTCCGCGAGGCGCAGCGAGAGGCGGGTCGCGGCGGCGACGACCTCCCCGGAGCGTGCGAACGCCACACAGTGCGCGGCCCCCGCCCCCCGCGCGGCGACCGGTTCGTACGTCGACCCGCCGCCGAACCACTCCGGATGCGCCCGGCGCAGCCGCAGCGCGGCGACCGTGAGCGCCAGCTTCTCGTCGGACAGATCGCCGGGGACGGACCCCTCATCGGAGTCGAGCCGATCCAGCAGATCCAGGTCGAAGGTGGCCGGCGCACGGTTGTCCGGGTCCACCAGCGCCCGGTACGCGCGCTCCGTGCCCTGGTAGACGTCCGGCACCCCCGGCATTGTCAGATGGGCGAGAGCGGCCCCCAGGACGTTCGCCCGGACATGGGGCCGCAACGAGTCCGCGAACGCGGCGACGGCCTCCCTGGGCGGCCCGCACGGGCCCGCCGTCACGAAGTCGCGCACCGCCTTCTCGTAGTCCGCGTCCGGTTCGGTCCAGCTCGTGTGCAGCCCCGCCTCGCGCACGTGCTTGAGCATCGCGCCCTGGAGCCGCTCGCCGTCCTGGTCGCCGAAGCCGACCGCCGTCTGCCAGGCCGCCCAGGCCAGTTGGGGATCGGGCGCGCTCGCGCGGCCCTCGCGCGCGGTCCGCTCGGTGACGTCCGCGAGCAGATCGGCCCAGCGCCCGGGACACTGCGTGAGCACGGAGATCCCGGCCCGCACGTCGGCGCTGCGCTTGGTGTCGTGGGTCGAAAGGACGGTTCCCGTATACGGCCAGTCGCGCTGCACGCGCGCGCAGTACGCGTGGAACGACTCCGGGTCCACGGCCGGGCTCTGGGGCGTCCCGCCGACCTCCGTCGCCGACAGGAGGGGCGCGTGCCGGTAGAACGCCGTGTCCTCGACCGCCTTGGCCCGCAGTGCGGACGCCGTCTGCGCGAACCGTGCCCGGAACGCCTCGTGTTCGGGCCCCGACCCGCGCTTCCCGAGCGCCAGGGCCCGCACGGTGTCCACCGCCTCGGCCTCCTCGGCGACGGTGAACACCCGCTTGGCGTCCTCGGCGTCACCGGGCGTGAGGACGGTCTCGGGGTCCGCGCCCCCGGTCACGTACGGCCGGTACACGTCGAGGCGCACCAGGAGTTCCCGTACGGCGGCGCGCAGGGCCCACGGGGCGTGGTCGCGCAGGGCGGCGTCGGCGGCGCACAGCCGCCCCGCGTCGCGCGTGAGGCGGTCCACCTCGGCCGCCAGCTCGTGCGTGACGACCTTGTACGCGGCGCGGCGCGCCGTGGCGTTCCAGTCGCCGCCCCGGTCGGCGGCGGCCGCCGTGAAACGGCGGAACAGGCCGAGCAGTTCGTCCGCGCCCGACGGATCGGTGAACAGGCCGTCGATCCGGCGCAGCGCGTCGTATCCCGTGGTGCCGGCCACCGGCCAGGCGGCGGGCAGCTGTTCGTCCTCGCCGAGAATCTTCTCGACGACGGTCCAGCGCCCGGCGGCCGCGTCGGCGAGGTCCTTCAGATAGGCACCGGGGTCCGCGAGGCCGTCGGGGTGGTCGACGCGCAGCCCGTCGAGTACGCCCTCGCGCAACAGCTGGACGATCTTCTCGTGGGTGGCGTCGAACACCTCCCGGTTCTCCACGCGGACCCCGATGAGGTCCGAAATGGTGAAGAAACGCCGGTAGTTGAGCTCGGTGCGGGCCAGGCGCCACCAGCCGAGCCGGTACCACTGCGCGTCGAGCAGCTCGGGAAGCGGCAGCGTCTCCGTGCCCTCGCGCAGCGGGAACGCGTGCTCGTAGTAGCGCAGCACACGCCCGTCCACCTCCAGGTGGTCCAGCTCGTGGCTCAGCCGGTGGCCGAGCACGGGCAGCAGGACCCGCCCGCCCTGCGCCTCCCAGTCGATGTCGAACCAGTGCGCGTAAGGGGAGTGCGGCCCGTCCCGCAGGACCTCCTGGAGGGGCTGGTTGAGCCCGGCCGCCGACGCCATGTGGTTGGGCACGATGTCGGCGATCAGACCGAGCCCGTGCTTCCGCGCCGTCCGCGCGAGCGCCCGCAGCCCGGCCTCACCGCCCAGCTCGTCCCGCACGCGCGCGTGGTCCACGACGTCGTACCCGTGCGTGGAACCCGGTACGGCCTCCAGGACCGGCGACAGATGCAGGTGCGAGACACCCAGCGAGGCCAGATACGGGACGGCTCCGGCGGCCGCGGCGAACGGGAACGCCGGCTGGAGCTGCATCCGGTACGTGGCCGTGGGCGGGGCGGGGACCCCGCCCTCTTGATGGTCCGGTGTCATGCGCGTCATGCGAATCTACGTACCCGCCCCGGAGTCTTTCGTGTCATCGCCGCATGCATGTGTCACCGGCGCCGTCGATAGCTTCGAACGATGGCACAGGCAGCGGGGGGAACGTCGGCGACATACCGCGAGGTGCTCGGGGCGACCGGGGCGCTGCTCCCGGTGATCTCGTTCTTCGGGCGGCTGCCGGTGGCGGTGATCCAGTTCGGCAGCGTTCTGCTGATCACCAGGACGAGCGGTTCCCTCGCGACCGGAGGGACCGTGGCCTGCGCGCTCGCGCTCGGACAGGTGGCCATGGGGCCCGTCGTCGGCCGGCTCGCCGACCGGCGCGGGCAGCGGAGCGTCGTCCTGTGCTGCTCGCTCCTGAACGCCCTCGCGATCGCCTGGTACACGCTCGGCGCCCTCGCGGGACTCCCCACGCCGCTCCTGGTGGCGCTCGGCGTGCTCGCCGGGGCCACGGTGCCGGGCATCGGCCCGCTGGCCAGGGCGCGGGGCGTCGCGCTCGTCCGCCGCGGGGGTGCGGACGAGCGCGTCGTGAACACGGTGCTGTCACTGGAGAGCACGATGGACGAGCTGTCGTTCGTCCTCGGGCCCGCGCTGATCGGCGTCGCGGCCTTCGTCGGCCACCCCGCGTACGCGTTCGGAGCCGCCGCTCTCCTGGTCGCCGGCTGCGGCACGGCGTTCGCGCTGCACCCGACGGCGACGGCGACGGCGGTCCGGCCCGCGACGGCGCCCGTCCTCGAGGGGCCGCCCGCCCTCAAGGGGCCGCGGGCCCGGCGCCCCCGCATGCCGCGCGAGGTCCGACTCGTGCGCCTCGGCCTCGTCCTCCTCGGCGTCCTCCTGGGCGGCTGCGGGGCCGGGATCACGGCGCTGACCCAGAAGCTCGGCCAGGAGGACCAGGCGGGCCTCGTCTACGCCGCCATGGGCGTCATGAGCGCGGTCGTCGGCCTGTCCATGGCCGCCGTGCCCGAGCGCTTCGGGCTCGCGCTGCGCTGGCGGGTCGCCACGGCCGCCGCCGCGCTCCTGTCCCTCCTGCTGATCGGCACGCAGAGCATGCCGGGCCTCTACGGGGCGGTGACCGTGTTCGGCGCCGTCTTCGCGCCGAACCTGATCACCGGCTTCGGACTCACCGAACGCGCCGTGCCGCGCGAACGTCTCGCCGAAGGCATGACGTTCGCCGCGAGCGCCTTCGTCGGCGGGCAGGCGGTCACGCTCGCCGTGGCGGGCCGCCTCGCCGAGTCCCACGGCCCCGCCGCGGCGTTCACCGTCGGCAGCGTGGCCGCGGCCCTCGCGTTCGGTGTCGCACTCCTCGTCAAGGCCCCGGCGGGACCAGGGGTCACGCCGGTCGCTGCAACACCGTCAGGCTCCGGTCGAGGAGCGTGAGGCGGTCACCGGCCTGCACCTTCGCGCCGGTCCCGAGGGGCACGCCTTCGGGCAGCGCCGTGTCCACGACGACCTCCCACTGCCGGCCGTGGTTGACCGGCACGAGGAACTCCAGCGCGTCGGGCGACGCGTTGAACAGCAGCAGGAACGAGTCGTCCGAGATGCGCTCGCCCCGGGGGCCCGGCTCCGAGATCGCGTGCCCGTTGAGGAACACCGACAGGGCGCGCGCCTGCGCCGCGCCCCAGTCGTCCCGCGTCATCTCCTCGCCCTCCGGAGTGAACCAGGCGATGTCGCTCAGCTCGTCGTGGGTGCCCTCGACCGGCCGCCCGTGGAAGAAGCGGCGCCTGCGGAACACCGGGTGGTCGCGCCGGAGCCGCGCCATCGCGCGCGTGAAGCCCAGCAGGGCGTCCTGCTCGCCGTCCTCGGGCCAGCGCACCCAGGCCAGCTCGCTGTCCAGGCAGTAGGCGTTGTTGTTGCCGTTCTGCGTGCGCCCCAGCTCGTCCCCGTGGCTGAGCATCGGCACGCCCTGGGAGAGCATCAGCGTCGCGATGAAGTTGCGGACCTGACGGTCCCGCAGTTCGAGCACCCCGGGGTCGTCGCTGTCGCCCTCCGCGCCGCAGTTCCACGACCGGTTGTGGCTCTCCCCGTCGCGGTTGCCCTCGCCGTTCGCCTCGTTGTGCTTCTCGTTGTACGAGACCAGGTCGCGCAGGGTGAAACCGTCGTGGCACGTGACGAAGTTGATGGAGGCGAGCGGGCGGCGGCCGTCGTCCTGGTAGAGGTCGGACGAGCCGGTCAGCCGTCCGGCGAATTCGGCGAGGGTGCGCGGCTCGCCCCGCCACAGATCCCGGACGGTGTCCCGGTACTTGCCGTTCCACTCCGTCCACAGCGGCGGGAAGTTGCCCACCTGGTAGCCGCCCTCACCGACGTCCCACGGCTCGGCGATCAGCTTCACCTGGGAGACCACCGGGTCCTGCTGCACGAGGTCGAAGAACGACGACAGCCGGTCCACCTCGTGGAACTGCCGTGCCAGTGTGGCCGCCAGGTCGAAGCGGAACCCGTCGACGTGCATCTCGGTGACCCAGTAGCGCAGCGAGTCCATGATCATCTGGAGGACGTGCGGCGAGCGCATGAGCAGCGAGTTCCCGGTGCCCGTGGTGTCCATGTAGTAGCGGCGGTCGTCCGCGAGGCGGTAGTACGAGGCGTTGTCGAGGCCCCTGAAGGACAGCGTCGGGCCCAGGTGGTTGCCCTCGGCCGTGTGGTTGTAGACGACGTCGAGGATGACCTCGATCCCGGCCTCGTGCAGCGCCCGTACGGCCGACTTGAACTCCAGGACCTGCTGCCCGCGGTCGCCCCAGGACGCGTAGGCGTTGTGGGGCGCGAAGAAGCCGATGGTGTTGTAGCCCCAGTAGTTGTTCAGGCCCATCTCCACCAGCCGGTGGTCGTTGACGAACTGATGGACCGGCATCAGTTCGAGCGCCGTCACGCCCAGCTCCGTGAGGTGCTCCAGGATCGCCGGGTGCGCGAGCGCCGCGTAGGTGCCGCGCAGTTCCTCCGGGAGCGCCGGGTGCGTCATCGTGAGGCCCTTCACATGGGCCTCGTAGATCACCGTGTGGTGGTACTCGGTGCGCGGCGAACGGTCGTCGCCCCAGTCGAAGTACGGGTTGACCACGACCGACGTCATCGTGTGCGGCGCCGAGTCCAGGTCGTTGCGCTTGTCGGGCGCCCCGAAGGGATACCCGTACACCGCCTCGCCCCAGTCGATCCGGCCGCTGATCGCACGCGCGTACGGGTCGAGGAGCAGCTTCGACGAGTTGCACCGCTGCCCCCGCTCCGGGGTGTACGGGCCGTGCGCGCGGAAGCCGTACCGCTGGCCCGGCATGATGCCGGGCAGATACGCGTGCCGCACAAAGGCGTCGGTCTCCCGCAGCTCCACCGCGGTCTCCGACCCGTCGTCGTGCAGCAGACACAGCTCTATGCGCCGGGCGGCCTCCGAGAAGACCGCGAAGTTGGTGCCGGCGCCGTCGTAAGTGGCACCGAGTGGATACGCCTGTCCAGGCCAGACCTGCATGGGTACGACTCTTCCACTCCCGGCCCGGATGCCCCGGGCGACTTCCGCCAGAGTCTTCCCGAAAGTGACGGAACCACCTAGGAATTGGGCCCCTCTTACAGGAAGACCACGCATACCCGTTCGCCCACAGGTGGGGCCGCGGGGACAACAGGGGGAAGATGTGCGAGAGCTCGCAAGACGCCATCTGGGGAAAATGATGGCGGGAGCGGCCGTCGCGGCCGCGGCGACCGCCGTGCTGCTGGGCGTGACCCTGCCGGGGGAGGCGGGCGCGGGTGACCAGGCCGAGGTCGGTTCCGCCCAGCAGGACGCGATCCCGAAGGACGGCGTGGTGGAGGCCGCGCCGAAGGAGGGCGACAAGGGCGTCGGCAGGGACCCGCTGACCGACGACGAGATCAAGCGCGCCGAACAGATCGCGGTCGCGAGCAACGGACTGCGCATGAGCGCGCGGGACGTCGAGGGCGACCGGGGGCCGCAGCACCTGTCCACGAACCTCAGCGAGGTGGACCCCACGCAGAGCGGCGCGCAGGCGGCAGAACGGCGCGCCGAGGTCGTCTACTACGACTACAAGGCCGACACGGTCGTGACCAGGACCGTGAACCTCGACAGCGGCAAGGTCGAGAACACCGACACGGCGCACGGCGTGCAGCCGCCGCCGAGCCCCGGCGAGCTGCGGGAAGCCACCCAGCTCCTCATCGCGGACCCGCTCGGCGCCGGCCTGAAGAAGGACTACAAGGACGCCACCGGCAAGCCACTCACGAGCACGGACCAGCTCGAACTGAGCGGCATGGTCTTCCGCAAGGAGACCGTCGCCCACGTCCCGTCGGGCCTCACCGCCTGCGGCGAGCACCGGTGCCTGCGCGTCGTCACCAAGGTCAGGAACGGGCCGTGGATCGACACCCGCGCCCTGGTCGTCGACCTCAGCGCGCGCACCGTCGGCCGCCTCGGCTGAGCCCTCACGCCCTCTTCTCCTCCTGTTCGAAGGAGTCATTCCGTATGCACGTCAACAGACTTCGGCGCGCCCGCGCCCGGGCCGCCGTCGCCCTCACGTCCCTCGCGCTGCTCGGCACCGCCGTCAGCGCCGCGGGCCCCGCCACCGCCGCCCCGCAGGCGCCCGCCGCCGCGGCCCCGGCCTGCAGCACCGCGTACAAGATCGAGCAGGTCCTCGACGGGGGCACGACCTGGCGCATGTGCTGGCACTACAACACGCTGTCCGGGCTCGTCCTCGACAACGTCAGCTACCAGCCCAAGGACGAGCCCGAGCCGATCGCCGTCCTCACCAGCGCCCGCCTCGCGCAGGTGCACGTCCCCTACGACGACGGCGAGAACGAGTACGACGACATCACCGGCACGGACTTCGGGTACGCCCTGCAGAACCTGAAGCCCGGCGAGTGCCCCGGCGGCACCATCAAGACCGTCAAGGTGCCCGACCGGGGCGATGTGCAGGGACTGTGCACCACCACGCGCGCGCGTGGGCACGCGTACCGGCTCAACGACGACGCGAGCACCGGCGGCAGCGGCAAGGTCTACACCGCACAGGGCAAGGACCTCCTCGTCTACACGGTCAACAAGGCGTCCTGGTACGAGTACATCACCGAGTGGCGGTTCTCCTCCGACGGGACGATCACGTCGAACGTCGGAGCGACCGGCAGCCTCTCCCCGTACGACTACAACGGCACGGACGGCAAGGGCTGGCCCATCGGCAAGGGCGCCCGCGCCTACGCCGAGAGCCACGCCCACAACGTCTTCTGGCGGCTCAACTTCGGCCTCGACGGCTCGCCCAAGAGCAAGGTCGAGCAGTACGACTCCAAGGTCACCGCGCCGAGCGGCGGCGGCAGCCCCACCACGAAGACCACCCGCACCCCCGTCACCAAGGAACTCGCCGGTGACGCGAAGGACATGCGCTGGTGGCGGGTCGTCAGCACCGCGGGCAAGAACAAGGACGGCCACCCCAGGTCCTACGAGTTCGTGCCCGGCCGCACCAGCAAGTTCCCCGGCCGTTCGTTCACCAAGCACGACGTGTACTTCACCGAGTACAAGAAGTGCGAGCAGTACGCGAGCGACAACCCGGCCGGGCACTGCGGCGGCGCCAGCGTCGACAAGTGGGTCGGCGGGCAGACACTCACGCACCCGATCACCTGGGTCAACATCGGGTTCCACCACATCGCCCGGGACGAGGACCAGCAGCCGATGCCGGTCCACTGGCAGGGCTTCTCACTGGCCCCCAGGGACGTGACCGCTATGAATCCGCTCACTCCGGCGGACCTCGCGGACCAGAACGGCGTGCCCAGAAACGGTAGTTGAGAAACTACCCTGCCCATCCGGCTGCACCGCCGACCGCTCCCGGAGTACCCTTCCTTGATCGTTGCTGGGGTTGCTCGGGGGAGCGGAAGGCGGTGCGTGGGTGAGCTCGGGTGGGCTGGAGCTGCCCCCTGGTGACGCAGGTCACGAGGGGAGCTCCGCTGACGTCCCGCCCGGAGCGGTGTCCTTGGCGCGGCCCATGGACATGGGATCCCAGATCGGGCCGGAGTCGGAGTTCGCCTGGGGTGCCGACGCCTGGAGCGAGGTCCGTACGCGCGCGCAGCGGGCCGGCCGCGCCTACATCTGGCTGAACCTGGTCGAACAGCGGCTGCGGGCCGTGGTGGCCGCCGTGCTGCGCCCCATCTACGAACCCGTCCACGGGGACGACTGGGTCGTGGCGGCGGCCGGGCCCGCCGGGCAGGAGTGGGTCCAGCGGGCCGTCGCCGTGCGCGAGGTGAGCCGCCGCAAGGGCTATCTGCTCGACCCGGCCGACGACAACGTCCTCAGCTTCCTCACCCTGCCGCAGCTGCGCGAGCTGATGGTGCAGCACTGGCCCTGCTTCGAGCCGTACTTCGACGACCGCCGTGACGTCGAGCTCGCCCTCGACGAGCTCGAGGTGACGCGGAACGTCGTCTCGCGCAACCGCGCCCTGTCCGAGGCCGTCCTCGCCCAGGCCGAGCGCGCCTCCGGGCGGCTCCTGGAGATGCTCGGCGCGGGCTCGGACGTACCGTCCGCCCGCAGGCTCCCGGTGGACGCCGTCGAGGAACTCGTCGGCGACCGGTACGCCGACGTCGTGGGCGTGCACCCGGACCGGGTGCGGCTCCTGCGCCAGTTCCCGGCCGAGGACATCTTCGGCGGCGCGCGCCGCCTCGACGCCATCGGCATAGGCCTGAACATGCTGGTGCAGAACTTCTCGGGCCGCCGCCTCGTCCGGCTCGCCGAGTCCGGCTGCCGGGTGCGGCTGCTCTTCCTCAACCCCGCCTCCAGCGCCGTCAAGCGCAGGGAGCGCGAGCTGGGCCTCAAGCGGGGCGAGCTGAGCCGCGCCGTCGAGATGAACATCCTGCACATGCGCCGGGTGCGGGCCCGGCTGCGCGACCCGGGCGCCTTCGAGATCCAGGTCTACGACGAGACGCCGCGGTTCACCGCGTATCTCGTCGACGGCGACGGGTCGGACGGGGTCGGGGTCGTCCAGTCGTATCTGCGCCGGGCCAGGGGTATGGAGGCGCCGGTCCTCGTGCTGCGCGGGCCCGGGCGCGTGGTGAAGGCCCACGCCCGGGACGGGGAGGAAGCCGGACTTTTCCCGACGTATCGCGAAGAATTCGAGCTGGCGTGGGCGGACGCCCGGCCGGTGTCCTGACCCCGCCGCGTCGGGGGAAGCGGAATGCCCCCGGCCCGTTGTCAGTGCCCCATGTCATCGTGGTGGCCACTGGGGAGACACGGGGACGCACCATGAAGAAGGGGGCCGCGATGGGATGGCACCAGGAGCTGCTGGTCGGCTTCGACCTGGAGACCACGGGGACGGATCCGCGCGAGGCGCGCATCGTCACGGGCGCGGTGATAGAGGTCAAGGACGCGAGGCCGCTGGGTCACCGGCAGTGGCTCGCGGACCCGGGGGTCGAGATCCCGGCCGACGCGGTCGCCGTGCACGGGATCAGCAACGAGAGAGCGGCGTCCGACGGTGAGCCGGCCGACCGGGTCGCGGACTCCATAGCGGAGACGCTCGTCGGGTACTGGCGCACGGGCGTGCCCGTCGTCGCGTACAACGCCGCGTTCGACCTGACCCTGCTCTCCGCCGAGCTGCACCGCCACGGCCTGCCGTCGCTGCGGGAGCGGCTGGGCGGTGTGGACCCGGCGCCCGTCATCGACCCGTACACGATCGACCGCTCGGTGGACCGCTACCGCAAGGGCAAGCGGAACCTCGAGGCGGTGTGCGCGGAGTACGGCGTGACGCTCGAATCCGCGCACGACGCCTCCGCCGACGCCCTCGCCGCCGCGCGCCTGGCCTCCGCGATAGCCGACCGTCACCCGAAGGTCGCCTCCCTCGGACCGGCCCGTCTCCACGAATCCCAGATCGAGTGGTACGCGCAGTGGGCGGCGGACTTCCAGTCCTTCCTGCGCCGCAAGGGCGACGCGCAGGCGGTGGTCGAGGGGACGTGGCCGATGCGGGAGCTGACGGGGCCCGGGGTCTGAGCGGTGAGGCGGGGGCTTCACGGAGCCACCGGCCGGGGCCGGTGAAGCCGTGAAGATCCCCCCGCCACGGGGCCGCCCTACACGGCCACCCGCCTCCACTGCTGCGACGCCGCACCCGTGTACGTCTGCTGGACGACCGCCGTGCCCGTCGCCGTGGAACCTCCGGCCGTGCCGAGGGACTTGCCCGTGCGGACGCACACCAGGCGGACGTGGCCGCCGTCCGTGGACTCCGTGCGCCAGTGCTGGTTGTCCGCGCCGGTGGCCCGGTACTGGACGATCGGGGCGTTCTCCGTGGCCTGGCCGCCGCTGACGTCCGCCGTCAGGCCGGAGTGCACGTTGGTCAGGCGGTGGCCGCCGTCCAGGGACTCCGCGAACTTCCACTGCTGCGACGCGCCGCCCGTGCGCGCGCCCAGGACCAGCGGCGCGGACTCGGCGGTCCCCGACACCTCGATCGCCATGCCGCTGTCGGCCCGGTTGACGAGGATGTAGCGCCGCGACGTGTACGAGGGGGCCAGGGTGATGCTCGCGCCCGGCTTCAGGCTGACGTCCTTCGTCCAGGAGCCGGCCCGTACGCGGGTGGTGCGGCCGCCGGTCGAGGTGAGCCGGAGCTTCGTCGCCACGCCGTCCTTCCACTCCAGATCGGCCGTGAATCCGCCGCGCACTCCGATGCCGGTGACCCTGCCCGACGCGCCCCATGCGACCGGCAGGGCGGGCAGGAGTTCGACGAGGCCGGGGCGGGAGTAGAGGAGCATCTCGATCACGGCGGCCGTCGTGCCGAAATTGGCGTCGATCTGGAACACCGAGCTGGTGCTGCCCAGTTGGTACATGTCGAAGAAGTTCGGCGCGGTGCCGTTGCCGTGGTTCACGGAGGGCCGCAGCACCGTGCCGACGAGCTGGTACGCCTTCTCCGCGTCCTTCATCCGCGCCCAGCACAGGGCGCGCCACGCGCAGCCCCAGCCGTAGGTGTCCATGCCGCGGGCCGTCAGGCCCTTGTCGACGGCGACGAGGACGTCGTGCGGGCTGCGGTCGCGGCTGACGCGGTCGCCGGGGAACAGGCCGACGAGGTGGGAGAGGTGCCGGTGCTGCGTCTCTCCGAGGTTCGCGCCGCCCATCCACTCCTCCAGCCAGCCCGTGGTGGGGCTGACGCGCGGCAGGTACAGCCTGTCCTGGAGGGCGGCGACGCGGCGGGCGTACGCCTTGGAGCTGCCGAGGGCCGCCGTGGCGGTGCGGAAGTTCTCGAAGAGCTGCCAGACCAGCTCCTGGGCGTACGTGATGCCGCGCGCGTCGGTCGGGCCGTGCTCCGGCGACCAGTCGTGGTCGTCGACGAGCACCTCGACGTCCGCCCCGGTCCCCGGGTCCTTCACCGTCGTCGTGACGAGCCGCTTCTCCCAGAACGCGCAGGCCCCCTCCAGGAGCGGCAGGATCTTCGCCAGGTAGCCCCGGTCGAGGGTGAACTCGTAGTGCTCGAAGAGGGAGTTGCACAGCCAGGCGTTGCCCGCCGGATGCCACCACCAGCCAGGGCCGCCCATGGTGTTGGTGGAGATCGCCGTGGTCCAGCCGGCGATCTCGCCGCTCGTGTTGCGGAAGCCGTTGCGCGGGTCGTTGAACAGCGCGCGGGTGCGCTTCTCCCAGTGCGGGACCTGGGCGAGGCAGTAGTCGGCGAGCGCGTCGAAGCAGTCGGGCAGGCCGGTCCTGTCGGTGGGCCAGTAGTTCATCTGGAGGTTGATGTCGGTGTGGTAGTCCGCCATCCACGCCGGGTCGTTCCGGTCGATCCACAGGCCCTGGAGGTTGAGCGGCAGGGAGGAGCGCGAGCCGCACACGGTGAGGTAGCGGCCGAACTGCACGTACGACGCCTCGAGTTCGGGGTCGGGGCGGCCACCGGAAGCCTGCCGGGCCAGGAGTCGCTCGTCGGTGTCCAGGGCCCGCTGCGCGTCGGTGGACGCGCCCAGGTCGACGCTCATGGTGTCGAACAGGGTGCGGTGGTCGGCGACATGGGCGGCGAGGAGACGGGTCGCGCCGGCCTTCGCCGCGGCGGCGGTCCGCGCGACGGCGGTGGCGTGCGGGTCGGCGTCGCGGTCGATGAACCCGTCGGCGTCGGGGGAGTAGGAGGTGCCGCCGCTCAGGACGAGGAGCACCTCGTCGCAGCCCTCGAAGGTGATCGAGGAGCCGCTCGCGCCGACCGTGCCGCCGCGGTGCGTCGCGGCCCGCGCGACGGCGGCGTAAGCGAGGCCGTTGTCGAGCTTCGCGGCGAAGCCGGCCGAGGCGGTGGCGGGGGCCACGGCGATCGGCTCGCCGCGTGTCCCGGTCAGCGTGAGGCGTCCGCTCCAGGTGCCACCCCCTACGCGGGTGAGCCGGACGACGATCACGTCGTCAGGGTGGCTGCAGTAGGTCTCCCGCCGGTAGCGGGTGCCACCGAGTTCGTACTCCACCGTCGTCAGGCCGTTGCTGAGGTCGAGGCGGCGCCGGTAGCCGCTCACGGCGGACGGGTCGTGCCCCGGCACCTCCAGATACGCCTTGACGAGGACGCCGTACGAGCCGAAGTGGGCGGTGTCGTAAGGGAACTGGCCGTCCGACTCCAGTGCGTCGTTCGCCCCGCCCGTCCACAGGGTGACGTCCGAGACGGACAGGACCTCGCGGGACGGGTGCCCGGAGACGACGGCCCCGAGGCGGCCGTTGCCGATGGGCAACCCCTCCCGCATGAGCTGGTCCTCGGCGGCCGGGGACCCGTACCGCAGGGCGAGCGCGTCCGCCTCGGGGACGAGGCGTGGCGCGGCCGGGCGCCCGCCGGGTCTCGGCGCCGCCTGTGCCGTGAAGGCGGGGACTTGACTCAGGGCCAGGAGAGATCCGATGGCTGAGCCGTATTTGAGAACGGAGCGGCGGGAGACGGCGGAGCCGGGTTCAGGGCGCGCGGACATGAGGTCCTCCAAGCAAGGGTCGGCCAACTCCGCCGTACCTTGCTCCAGGACCCCACCGCGGGAAAGAGATCGGATGAATTCAGCGCGAAAGTCCAACAACTCCTGCGCGGGAGTCCAACCACCCTCCCGCGAGCGGAAGTTCAGCCGCCCACGCCCGAGCGGAGGTTCAGCCACCCGCCGGGAACGGCCCCGTCAGAACGGGTACCAGCGCACCGCCGGATCCCCGTCCCGCAACGACGCCACCCTGCGCTCGAACTCCGCGAGCGCCTTGGGGTTGGCCGGCGCGTGCTGGGCGACCCACGCGCAGCTCGCCGTCTCGCGCGCGCCACGCAGCACGGCGCACCCGTCCCACTCCCGCACGTCCCAGCCGTACGTCCGCGTGAACGCGTCGTACGCCTCGGGGTCGAGGCCGTACCGGTCGCGGGAGAGCGCCATGACGACCAGGTCGTGCTCGCGCAGGTCGGCGGAGAACGTCTCCAGGTCGACGAGGATGGGGCCGTCGGGACCGATGTGCACGTTGCGCGGCAGCGCGTCCCCGTGGATCGGGCCCGGCGTCAGACGCGGGACGAGCGCTGCCGCCGCGTCCGCGAAGCCGTCGCGCCGTTCACGCAGATACGCGGCGTCGGCGGGGTCGATCGCGTCGCCCGCGAGCCGCAGCCACCGCTCGACGCCGCCGAGCAGCTCGCGGCGCGGCAGCGCGAAGGGCGGCGTGGGCAGCGCGTGCACGAGGCGGAGCAGCTCGGCCAGGTCGCGCGGCTCGGCGGGGCGCAGCGCGGCCGGAACGCGGTGCCACAGCGTCACCGGGTGGCCGTCCACGAGGAGCGGCTCCGGCTCGGCGGCGCGCACGGCCGGTACGCCCTGGCCGGCGAGCCAGCCCGCGACGGCGAGCTCGTGCCGCGCCCGCTCCAGGAGTTCGGGGTCGCGGCCCACCTTGACCACGAGGTCACCGTGCGCGAACACGGCGTTCTCGCCGAGCGCCAGCAGCTCGGCCTCCTGCCCGCCGCCCCGCTGCCCGCCGGGGAGCCCCGCCGCCGCGAGCACCTTCCGTGCCAGCGCCTCGTCCATCACTTGCCTCCCGCCGATCCCTTGTTCCGGGCCCAGTCTCGCACCCGTCTCACGTGCGCATACGCCCCGGTCGGCGCCGTAACGGACAACGTCGTGCGCAGCGGGTTGACGAGGCACGGGTCCCTCAGCACGATGACGGGGGCCGTCAGGGCCTTTTGTTCGGGACATGCCGAAGCTGAGTGGCCGCGCTCGTGCAGTGCCGGCGTGCCGGACCCGAGGCCCCGGCGCGACCCGCCGGACAGGCCCTGGGGCGGCCGGACCCCCACCCGCCGCCCGAAGGAGCCGAATCCGTGACCTTGACGACCGCGACGACGCGGCCGCTGAAGCGTGCGTCCGGGCCGCCCGGACCGCGGCGCCCGGCGGACCGCGGCGCCTGGTTCCTGGTCCTGCCCGCCCTCATCCCGATCCTCGTGCTCAGCGTCGGGCCCCTCCTCTACGGCATCGCGCTGGCGTTCACCGACTCGCAGGCCGGCCGCACGGCGCCGACCCAGTGGGTCGGGGCGCTCAACTTCCAGGACCTGCTGCACGACACGCTGTTCTGGGACTCGTTCCGGATCGGCCTGCTGTGGGCGGTCGGGGTGACCGTCCCGCAGTTCCTGCTCGCGCTCGGCCTCGCGCTCCTGCTCAACCAGAACCTCCGCTTCCGCTGGCTGGCGCGGGCGCTCGCGATCATTCCCTGGGCGATGCCCGAGGTGGTCGTCGGCATCATGTGGCGCCTCGTCTACAACCCGGACGCGGGCATCCTCAACGAGACCCTCCGCGACCTCGGCCTCGGTGACGGGCGCGACTGGCTCACCGGTCTGGCGACCGCGCTGCCCGCCGTGATCGTCGTCGGCATCTGGGCGGGCATGCCGCAGACCACCGTCGCCCTGCTCGCCGGACTCCAGAACACCTCGCCCGAACTCCACGAGGCCGCCGCGCTCGACGGCGCCGGCGCCTGGGGCCGCTTCCGCGCGGTGACGTGGCCCGCGCTCAGGCCGGTCGCCCTCGCCATCACCGCGCTCAACTTCATCTGGAACTTCAACTCGTTCGCCCTGGTCTACGTCCTGACCAACGGCGGCCCGGGCGGCCGCACCCGCCTGCCCATGCTCTTCGCCTACGAAGAGGCCTTCCGCTACGGCCAGTTCGGCTACGCGGCGGCGATGGGCTGCGTGATGGTCGCGGTCATCTCGGTCATCCTCGCCTTCTACCTCGTGGGCCGGCTCAAGGGAGGCGACGAGCAGTGAGCCGTACGCGGACAGGCATCCGGCCCAGCAGGCCGGCGCGCGCGGGCCAGTACCTCGCGCTGCTCGCCTATCTCGTCTTCCTCGCGTTCCCGTTCCTCTGGCTGATCTCCACGGCATTCAAACCGCCCCGCGAACTCGCGAGCCTGCATCCCACATGGATACCCAAGGACCCCACACTCGCCAACTTCCGCCAGGCCTTCGACGAGCAGCCGCTCCTGAGGGCCGCCGCCAACTCCGTGCTCGTGGCGGTCTGCGCGGCCCTGATCGCCGTCGTCATCGCGACCCCGATGGCGTACGTGATGGCCCGCCACCGCTCCGCGCTGTCCCGCGCGGCGACGGGCTGGGTGGTGGTCAGCCAGGCGTTCCCGTTCGTCCTGCTGATCATCCCGCTCTTCCTGATCCTGAAGAACCTGCACCTGATCAACTCGCTGCCCGGCCTGACCATGGTCTACGTCGTGTGGTCGCTGCCCTTCGCCCTGTGGATGCTGGTCGGCTACGTCCGGGCAGTGCCGCCCGAGCTGGAGGAGGCGGCCGCCGTCGACGGAGCCGGAAAGCTGCGCACGCTCGTCTCCGTCACGGCGCCGCTGCTCGCGCCGGGCCTGGTGGCGACGGCCCTGTTCGCGTTCATCACCGCGTGGAACGAGTTCTTCTTCGCGCTGGTCCTGATGAAGACCCCGGAGAGGCAGACCCTGCCGGTGATCCTGACGCACTTCCTCGGCGCGGAGGGCGTCGCCGACCTCGGGCCGCTGGCCGCCGCCGCGTTCCTCGCGACCCTGCCCTCACTGGTGATCTTCGCGCTCATCCAGCGCAGACTCACCGGCGGGATGCTGACCGGGGCGGTGAAGTCATGAGGCGCGTGTCCCGCCTGGCCGCCGTCGCCGCGGCCGTGGCCCTGCTGCTCACCGGCTGTTCGTCCGGCGGGACGGCCGACGACGGCAGGATCACTCTCGAGTTCCAGTCCCTCGCCTGGCAGAAGGAGTCCGTCGACGCCAACAAGCAGCTCGTCGAGGAGTGGAACGCGGCGCACCCCGACATCCAGGTCAAGTACGTCCAGGGCAGCTGGGACAGCGTCCACGACCAGCTGCTCACCTCCTTCGAGGGAGGGGAGGCGCCCGACGTCATCCACGACGCCTCCGACGACCTCGCGGACTTCGCCTACGGCGGCTACCTCGCCGATCTGCGGGACCTGCTGCCCGCCCGCCTCAAGTCCGACATCCCGCAGCACAGTTGGGAGACCGCGACCTTCGGCGACGGCGTCTACGGCGTCCCCTTCCTCCAGGAGCCGCGCGTCCTCATCGCCAACGCGAAGATCCTCGAAGCGGCGGGTGTGCGCATCCCGACGCCCGAGAGGCCCTGGTCCTGGGAGGAGTTCAGGGCCGTCACGAAGAAGCTGAGCGGCGACAAGAAGTTCGGCGTCGCGTGGCCGCTGAAGGAGCCCGTCTCGGCGACCCTCAACCTCTCCCTCTCGGCCGGCGGACGCATGTTCCACCGCGGCGCCGACGGCAAGGTGACGGTCCGCTTCGACGCCGCCGACCAGGTCGCGCCCCGCACGGTCCACGACCAGGTCAACACCGACGGCAGCGCCTCGGGCGCGACGCTCGGCATGGGCGGCTCGGACACGCTTCCCGGCTTCTTCGCGGGCAAGTACGCGATGGTCCCGCTCGGCTTCTCGTACCGCCAGCAGATCGTCCAGCAGGCGCCCAAGGGTTTCGACTGGCAGGTGCTCCCGGCGCCCGCGGGCCGTGACGGGCTCGCCCAGGGCGTCTCCCCGCAGACCCTGTCCGTCGCCGAGGACAGCCCGCACAAGAAGGAGGCGGCGCAGTTCATCGACTTCCTGCTGCGGCCCCGGAACATGGTGCGCCTGGCACTCGGCGACTGGATGCTGCCCACCGGCACCGAGGCGCTGAAGGACCCGACCCTGCACACGGAGAAGAACGACTGGGCGACCGGCACGGCCCTCGCCGGTGACCTCCGCTCGGCCCCGGCACAGTCGGTGCGCGGCTACGCGGAGTGGAAGGACAAGGTCGCGACGCCCGCCCTCCAGGAGTACTACAGCGGCTCGATCGGCCTCGGTGAACTGCGCAAACGCCTGGTGAAGGACGGAAATCTGGTGCTCGCGAGGTATCAGAGGTAGGGCGGGACGCCACAAAGGGGTCACATGTCGAGGACGAGGCGCGGGCCCAGGCAGCGCGAGACGCAGATCATCGGCGTCTCGCCCGCCGCCCGCTCCGGGAGAGCGTCAAGGAGAGGCAATGCTGCTTCCGCCTCGCGGAAGAGCCTGGGTACAGGGCCTGGTCAGAGCAGTGCTCGGCTCCAGGAACCACATCGAAATGCTGCTCGAGCGACCGTTCTGAGGGGTGCTCGGCGTATCCCTCGGCCCCTCGGTGGCCCGGGTGACGCCGGCCTGCGCGGGGTTCGGGTGTGGCCGGTAGCCCGACTGTGTGACGCGTTCGGCCGAAGTACGGCTGTCTTGCGCGCCGGTCTGCCCCACCGCGGCGCTGGGTGCTTTCGTCTGGGGGCCGGGTGTGCGACGGCTCCTGTGTCTGCCTGACGGGCCGGCCGACGTTCCGTTTCCCTTCTCGCGTCGTCCGGTCATCGAGGGCGTCCGTCGAAAAGGCAGAAGGAGACAACGTGGTGGCAGGAACCTCCGACGAGAGCCGCGGGGTGGTGTCCGCGCAGCTTCTCAAGGGCCAGAAGGCGCTCGTGACCGGTGCCAACTCGGGCATCGGTCTGGCGACCGCCATCGCCCTGGGCCGGGCCGGAGCGGACGTGGTGGTGAACTACGTCGTCGGTGCGGACGCGGCGGACAAGGTCGTGAAGGAGATCGAGGGCTTCGGTGTCCGCGCCTACGCCCACGAGGCCGACGTGTCCGACGAGGACCAGGTGACCGCCATGGTCGCGCGGATGGTCGAGGAGTTCGGCACCATCGACATCATGGTGGCCAACGCGGGCCTCCAGCGGGACGCGGCCGTGACGGAGATGACACTCGCCCAGTGGGAGAAGGTCATCGACGTCAACCTGACCGGCCAGTTCCTGTGCGCGCGGGAGGCCGCCAAGGAGTTCATCCGGCGCGGCGTGGTGGAGGAGGTCTCCCGTTCGGCGGGAAAGATCATCTGCATGAGTTCGGTCCACCAGATCGTCCCGTGGGCGGGGCACGTGAACTACGCCTCCTCCAAGGGCGGTGTGGGCATGCTGATGCAGACCCTCGCCCAGGAGCTCGCGCCCAAGCGGATCAGGGTCAACGCGGTCGCACCCGGAGCCATCCGCACGCCGATCAACCGCGACGCCTGGTCCACCCCCGAGGCCGAGGCCGACCTCCTGCGCCTGATCCCGTACCGCCGCGTGGGCGACCCGGACGACATCGCCAACGCCGTCGTCGCCGTGGCGTCCGACCTGCTCGACTACGTCGTCGGCACCACCCTCTACGTCGACGGCGGAATGACGCTCTTTCCCGGCTTCGCCACCGGAGGCTGATCTCCGATGCGGGATCACGTCACGCCCCGCCGGGTGGTGATCCTCGGCGGAGGGTTCGCGGGGCTGTTCGCCGCCCGTGCCCTGCGGAAGTCACCGGTCGCGGTGACCGTGGTCGACCGCCGGGCCCACCACCTCTTCCAGCCGCTGCTGTACCAGTGCGCCTCGGGGATCCTGTCCGAGGGGCAGATCGCACAACCGCTCCGCGGGGTCCTGCGGCGCCACCCCAACGTGCGCTGTGTGCTCGCCGAAGCCACCGACGTGGATGCCGGTGCCCGGCTGGTCCACGCCCGGCGGCCCGAGGGCGGAGACGTCGAGCTTCCGTACGACGACCTGATCGTCGCGGTGGGCATGCGTCAGTCCTACTTCGGGCACGACGAGTTCGCCGCGCACGCTCCCGGCATGAAGACCCTGAACGACGCGCTCGAGATCCGCCGACGGATCTACCGGGCGTTCGAGATGGCCGAAACGGCGGCGGACGACCGCGAACGGCAGCAATGGCTCACCTTCGCCCTGGTGGGCGGCGGGCCGACCGGTGTCGAACTCGCGGGACAGATTCGGGAGATCGCCGGTCACACGCTCGACCGGGAGTTTCAGAAGATCGATTCCGCCAAGGCCCGGGTGCTGCTTTTCGAGGGGTCCGACGCGGTGCTGGGTGCGTTCGGTCCGAAGCTGGCCCACCGTGCGGCCCGGACTTTGCGGGGTCTCGGAGTGGAGCTCCACCTGGACACCAGGGTCACCGACGTCGGCGCTGACGGCCTGACGGTACAGGACCATGACGGCAGGACGACCCGTTTCGACGCACGCACCGTGCTGTGGACGGCGGGCGTCGAGGCGCCGCCGATCGCGGCCGCGCTGGCCCGCGCGACCGGTGCCGAACAGGACCGGGCCGGACGCATCCTCGTCGAACCCGACCTCACCGTCCCCGGCCATCCGGAGATCCGCGTCACGGGCGACGTGATGGGTCTGAACCGGCTGCCGGGACTGGCCGAGGTCGCCATGCAGTCGGGTGCGTACGCGGGCCGGAGCGTGCGCCACGCCGTCGAAGGCAGGACGAAGGAGCCGAAGCCCTTCACGTACGTGGATCTCGGCACCGCCGCCTACATCGCCCGCGGCCGGGCTGTCGTCAAGGCCGGCCCGCTGCACCTGTCGGGCTTCACCGGCTGGCTGGCCTGGCTCTTCATCCACCTGGCCTTTCTCACCGGCTTCCGCAGCAGACTGGGAGCGGTGCTCAGCTGGTCCGTCGTCTTTGCCACCGGCTCGCGTCGCGAACGCGCCTTCACCCTGCCCGACACCGACGTGCCGGCGGCCCGTGCGGCCGGGCCGAGGGCGCCTGAGCCTCCCTGAGGGCTGCCCCGGCCGACCCTCCACGGGCACCCCTCCGCGTCCTGTCCCTCCGCAGCCCCGCCACCGCAGCAGGGCAGACCATCGAGGCTCACATGCTCAGCACCGCTGCCCTGCTGGCGAACAGCACACCGGCCCAACTCCTGCCGGCGCGAGAGTTGATGGCCTTCACCCTGGCCTCGCACATCCTGCTGGTGCCGTTCGGCGTGGCACTGCCGTTCATCACGTTGCTCATGCACCACCGGGCGCTTCGCCGCAACGACCCCGTCGCCCTCACGCTCGCCCGGCGCTGGTCGGCGGTGATGGCCGTCCAGTTCGCCGTCGGCGTGGTCACCGGCACCGTGCTGTCCTTCGAGTTCGGTCTGCTGTGGCCCGGCATGATGGGTCGCTGGGGCGACGTCTTCGGCCTCGGCTTCGGCATCGAGGCGTGGGCGTTCTTCCTGGAGGCCGTCCTGATCGCGATCTACCTCTACGGCTGGCGCCGGCTCAAGCCCTGGACCCACTTCTGGCTCGCCGTACCGCTGCCGCTGGCCGCCCTGATGGGGGCGTTCGGCATCATCGCGGCCAACTCCTGGATGAACACCCCGCGGGGGTTCCGCCTGGACGCCCAGGGCAGTCCCGTCGCCGTCGACGTGCGGCAGGCGATCTTCACGCCGATGTTCGGCCCGGAGTACTGGCACTTCGTGGTCGCGATGCTCCTGACCGCCGGCTACGTGGTCGCCGGTGTGTACGCGGTCGGCTGGCTGCGCGGGCGCCGGGACCGCTACCACCGGCTCGGCTTCACCGTGCCGTTCACTGTTGCCGCGATCCTCACTCCGGTCCAGTTCATGCTCGGTGACTCCGCCGCTCGCGCCGTCTTCCACAAGCAGCCGATCAAGTTCGCCGCCACGGAGATCGTCTGGAAGACCGACACCCACGTACCGGAGTACATGTTCGGGCGCCTGCATCCCGACGGGACGATCTCCGGCGGCATCAGGATTCCCCAGCTGGACTCGATCCTCGCCGGATTCAGCCCGGACACCAAGGTGACGGGCCTGTCGTCGGTCGCGGCGAGCGACCGCCCGACGGCCACTCAGGCCACCATCGCCCACTGGGCCTTCGACATCATGGTCACCATCGGCAGCGTGCTGATCCTGCTCGCGCTCTGGTACGGCTGGTGCTGGCTGCGGCGCCGGGACCTCCCGCGCAGCCGCTGGTTCTTCCGCTGCGCCGCGATCGCGGGAGTCGCGTGCCTGGTCACCGTCGAGTGCGGGTGGATCACCACGGAGGTCGGCCGCCAGCCCTGGATCGTCTACCAGCACATGAGGGTCTCGGAGGCGGTGACCGGTACCCGTGCCGGATCGCTGTGGGCGATGCTCGGCATCGTCATGGTCGTGTACGTGGCTGTCTTCGGCTCGTTCCTCGCGGTCGTCCTGAAGATGCGCACCCGCTGGCGCATCGCCGACGAGGGCCTCGCCACCGCCCGCGCCGAACAGCCGCCGGAGACCGACACCCCCTACGGGCCCAGAAGCGAGCCCGAACCCACCACCACCGGGGCCGAGTCCGGCGGCTCCGACCGCACCTCCGGCGGTGCGTCGTGATGGCCGACCTCATCGCATGGGTGATGGTGCTCGCGATCGCCGCCTACGCCTGCGCCGGAGGTACCGACTACGGCGCGGGCTTCTGGGACCTCCTGGCCGGCGGCGCGGAGCGCGGCAAGCGGCCCCGATGGCTGATCGACCACGCCATGGCACCGGTCTGGGAGGTCAACAACGTCTGGTTGATCTTCATTCTGGTCATCATGTGGACCGGCTTCCCGACGATGTTCCAGGCCGTCTTCTCCGCGATGTGGCTGCCGCTCGCCCTCGCCGCTGTCGGTCTGGTGCTCCGCGGCGCCGGGTTCGCCCTGCGCAAGCCGACCCGTCGCCTGTCCCGACAGCGGATCTACGGCGCCGCGTTCGCCATCTCGTCGTTGCTCACGCCGTTCTTCCTCGGCGCGGTGCTCGGCGGCATCGCCTCCGGTCGCGTCGAGGTCGGCACGCCCGCCTCCGCGGACGCCTGGGCCAATGGAACCTCCGTCCTCGTGGGACTGCTGGCCATCGCCGCCACCGCGTTCCTCGGCGCGGTCTTCCTCTGCTCCGACGCCCTGCGGTTCGGCGCCGACGACCTCGTCGACCACTTCCGCCTGCGGGCGCTGATCGCCTTCGCGGCGGTCGTCGTCCTCGCACTCATCGGCCTGCCCGTCACCCACGACGACGCTCCGTACGTCTGGGACGGCCTCACCCGCGGGCCCGGCCTGCTCCTGATCGTCCTGGCCGCGGTCTGTGGTCTGGCCACGGTCCTGCTCGTCTGGCGCCGCTCCTTCGGCTGGTCCCGTCACACCTCGGTGGCGAGTGTCGCCCTGGTCGTCGGCGCCTGGGGCTTCGCGCAGCGGCCGTACGTGCTGCCCACCTCGCTGACGGTGGCCGAAGCGGCCGGTGCCGATCACACCCTGCGCTGGCTGGTGATCGTCACCGTCATCGCGATCCTGCTGGTCGGTCCGGCGCTGGTGGTGCTGTACCGGCTGGACACGATGGGTGAGCTGGAGGAGCTCACCGACGCCGACACACGGGCCGCCAGAGCGCCCGGCGACAACCTGTAGCGGTGCTCAGCCCGTTCACGGCGCGACGGAGCCCCCGTCAGCGGAGGCGGGCGGCGATGTGATCGCCGACTCGCAGGGCGTTGGCGATGGCGGTCAGCGACGGGTTCACGGCGCCGATGCTCGGGAAGAAGCTGGTGTCCACGACGTAGAGGTTGTCGAGGTCGTGGGCCTTGCAGTTGACGTCGAGGGCCGAACTCTGCGGGTCGTCGCCGAACCGTACGGTGCCGGCCTGGTGCGCGGTGGCGCCGATCGGCATGCCCTTGTGCAGGTAGATGCTGTGATCCAACAGGTGGTGCTCGTGCATGCCCAGGTGCCCGAGCATCCCCTGCAGCTTGTGCTGGAGTCGCTTCAGCCCGGCGATGTTGTTCTTCTCGTCGAGAGCCAGGTGGATGGCGTCGTCCTGGTCGAGGGTGACCCTGCTCTCGGGCAGCGGAAGGTCCTCTCCGCACAGCCAGAAGTCGACGGCATGGTGCGCCAGCACCTCGAAGGGCATGTCGGGCATGACGGCACCGGCCCAGCGTGGTGCCTCACCATGGATCTGGTCGGCGTCCGACTTGCCGAGCATCTGGATGCCGCCGAGCGGATACTCCCAGTCGTCCGCGCCCAGGTACCAGTCGTTCAGCGCCAGGGTCTTCTGGAATCTGGTCGGGTTCGGTTCCTTCGACACCGCCATCAGCGCCAGGTTGTTGTGACGCATGTAGTGGCGTCCCACCACGTCCGAGCTGTTGGCGAGCCCGCCGGGGTGCCTGTCGTCGGCCGAACGCAGCAACAGGACGGCGGAGTTGACCGCGCCGGCGGCGACCACCACGATGTCGGCGCTGAATTCCTCGGTCGCTCCGCTCTCGAGCTCGGCGACGACCCTGGTGACGGTGCGTCCGGTCGGGTCGGTCTCCAGGCGCCTCACATCGGCCCCGGTCACCATCGTGACGTTGTCGTACGTCAGTGCCGGGTCGACGCAGATCACCTGCGCGTCGGACTTCGCGCCCATCAGGCAGGGGAAGCCGTCGACCCGGTCGCAGCGGATGCAGACGCTGTCATGGGTGGCCCGGCCGTTCTCGTCCTGGGTGAGGTTCACGCCGATCGGCAGGTGGAACGGGTGCAGGCCAGCCTTCCCCAGATCGTCGCTGAGCTGCTGGATGCGCGCCTCGTGCTCGACCGGCGGGTAGGCGTACTGCGCGCCGGTCGGCCCTTCGGTGGGGTCCTCGCCGTGCCGCCCGTGCACCAGGTAGAGATGTTCGGCCTGGGTGTAGTAGGGCTCCAGGTCCTCGTAGCGGATCGGCCACGCAGGAGAGACGCCGTCGTGGTGGCGGAGTTCGCCGAAGTCCTCGGGCCGGAGCCGGAAGAGCGCGGCGCCGTAGAACTTGGTGTTGCCGCCGACGTAGTAGTTGACCTCCGGGGGGAACCGGTTGCCGTGCTTGTCGTACCAGAACTCCGGGGCACGGTACTTGCCCTGGACGAAGACGGCGGTGGAGTCCCAGTTGTCCCGCTCCCGTGGCAGGTAGCCGCCGCGTTCCAGGATCAGGATCCGTTTGCCGGTAGGGGCCAGCCGGTGGGCGAGCGTACCGCCGCCCGCTCCCGTACCGATGACGATGACGTCGTAGTGCTGATCGTCGGCCATGAGAGGGTCCCCGTTCCAGGAGTCGTCGATGGTGTGCGGGTCGGCCGCCACGGCCGCCGGCACCGGGGTCACAGGACGGCGACCGGGTTGACCGGCGAGCCGGTGGCGTCCGGCAGTCTCAGCGGGGCGATCACGCAGAGGAACGACCAGCGCCCCTCGGCCTCGCAGATCGGTACCAGGTCCTCGAACTGCAGGTAGTCCAGCAACTGGAGGCCCATGGCGTGGACCGCCAGCACATGCACGGGGAAGTCGACGCCCTCGGTGGAGCTCGGGGCGGTGTCGTTGTTCCCGTCGCCGCCGAGCACGGCGACCCTCCGGTCTGCGAGGAACTCCAGCGCGGACGGGTGGAGCCCGGCGCGCGCGTGTGCCGCGTCCCACGGTCCGAGTTCGGCGCGGCGCCGGCGGTGGCCGACGCGGACGAAGAGCAGGTCGCCTTCTGTGACGCGGAGGTGCTGGGCGGTCTCGGCCGCGGCGAGGTCGTCGGCGGTCACGTGATCACCCGGTTCGAGCCAGGGCACGCCGCGCAGCCGCGGGATGTCCAACAGCACGCCGCGTCCGACGATCCCGTCGCGCGCCGCATCGATGGAGAGCGCCGTCGCCCCGCCCGCTGTGATGCTGCTCGCGGGCACGCCGCCGTGCAGTGTGCCGTCGTAGATCACGTGGCAGAGGGCGTCGATGTGGCTGTCGGCGTCGCCGTGCACGTTCATCGCGAAGCTGTCCATCGCGAAGTGGAGCCCGCGGGAGGTGTCTTCCTCCGGCTGCCCGATCATCCGGTGCTCGGCGGGCTCCGGATTGTCCGGGCCGGGCACCGTGTCCACCGGCGCGGCGAGCGTGACCGTCCGGCCTGTCCGCACCTCGCGGGCCGCGGCGAGCACCCGGGCAGGAGTCAGCGCGACCAGAGCACCCCGGTCACCGGCGGCCCAGGCGGTGCGCGAGCGCAGCTGGCGGTACAGCGCGCCGAACTCGTCGTCGGTCAGCCGTGGCGGTCCTGCCGGACGGGCGTGCGTGACCATGGGTCAGCGCCCGCTCTCCGCGTCGAGCGCCTCGTCGAGGGTGGTGGCCGCCATGATGAGCGACAGATGCGTGAACGCCTGCGGGAAGTTGCCCAGTTGCTCCCCGCTCGGGCCGATCTCCTCGGCGAAGAGCCCGACGTGGTTGGCGTGGGTCTGCATCTTCTCGAACGTGTAGCGGGCCTGGGGCAGCCGTCCCGCCCGGGCCAGCGCGTCGACGTAGAGGAAGGTGCACAGACTGAAGGTGCCCTCCGAGCCGCGCAGCCCGTCCGGCGATGCCGCCGGGTCGTAGCGGTAGACGAGGCTGTCGGAGACGAGTTTGCGGTCCATCGCGTCGAGGGTGGCCAGCCAGGTCGGGTCCCGGGGGGCGATGAACTGGACCCTCGGCATGAGCAGCAGGGAGGCGTCCAGGACGTCGCCGCCGTAGTGCTGGACGAAGGCGCCCTCCTGCTCGCTCCAGCCGCGTTCCATGACCTGCTCCAGGATGGTGTCCCTCGCGCTGCGCCACTTCTGCACGTCGGCGGGCCTGCGGAAGTGCTCGGCCAGGCGCAGCCCTTGGTCGAAGGCGGCCCAGGACATCACCCGGCTGTAGGTGAAGTCCTGGCGGCCGCCGCGGGTCTCCCAGATGCCCTCGTCCGGCCGGTCCCATGCCTCGGCGAACCAGTCCAGCGTCCTGGCCAGGGTCTTCCAGCCCCGGTAGGTGGCCTGTTGCGCGACCTCACGGCCCTGGGACAACGCGTAGAGGGCCTCACCGTAGATGTCCAGCTGGAGCTGGTCGGCGGCTCCGTTGCCGATGCGGACGGGGGAGGAGCCGCGGTAGCCCTCGAAGTGCTCGAGTGTCTCCTCGGGCAGGTCGGGGTTGCCGTCGACCCGGTACATCGTCTGGAGCGGCTCTTCCTCCTTGCCCTCGCGCTCCTGCAGTCTGTCGACCAGCCAGTGGAGGAAGGCGGTGGCCTCCTCGGCGAAACCGAGGTCCAGCATGGCGCGCACGGACAGCGAGCTGTCGCGTACCCAGGTGAACCGGTAGTCCCAGTTGCGTTCTCCGCCGACCTGCTCGGGAAGGCCCATGGTGGCCGCCGCGACGAGGGCGCCGGTGGGGGCGTAGGTGAGGAGTTTGAGGGTGATGACCGAACGGTGCACCAGTTCGGGCCAGCGGCCCCGGTAGCGGGACTGGCGCAACCAGCCCTGCCAGAAACGGGCGGTCTCGTAGTCCTGTGCGGCGAGCCCGTCGACCGTGAGGGGCGCGGGTGCCTCGCCGCCGGACGCGCAGACGGTGAACACGACGCCGCCCGACTCGCCGGCGCTCAGCGTCACCCTGCCGCGCACGTCCTGGCCGTCCCGCTCCAGCGGGAAGGAGGCCTGCAGATGCGCGTCCATCCCCGGGGACCGGAACAGGCTGGTCTTCTCGCCGAGCTCCAGCTGGTGCTCGGCCCGGCCGTAGTCGAAGCGCGGCCGGCACTCCAGCGTGAAGTCGACGGTCCCCCGCACGGCCCGCACGATGCGTATCAGGGTGTGACGGTCGGTGGCGGTGCCGGTCCGGTCCGGAGGCATGAAGTCGACCACCTCGCCCACCCCGTCCGGTGACATGAACCGGGTCACCAGAATGGCCGTGTCGGGGTAGTAGAGCTGCTTGCAGGTCGCGTCGGGATGCTCGGGGGCCAGCCGCATGTACCCACCGCCGTCGTGGTCGAGCAGGGCGGCGAAGATGCTGGGCGAGTCGAACCGGGGAGCGGCGAACCAGTCCACGACGCCCTGCGACGAGACGAGCGCCGCAGTCTGCAGGTCACCCACCAGGCCGTGTTCGGCGATGGGAGGGTAGCGGTCCATGGCTGCTCCGAAGTCTCGACAGAGCCCCCTGCTCCCACTATCGGCCACTCGGGTGGCGCTTGCCCGTCGGAGCCCCGTCGGGAGTCGCGGGCCGGAGCCGGTCGATCACGGGGGAGAAGGTCCGGTGCTGGAGCCCCGTGACACCTCGGTGGGTCCGTCGGACGGGCGACGGAGACGGTGGATGGAAATGATCCCCGTCCGGCTGGTGAGCCGCCTGGTGTAGTGCCTGTGGCCCCACCAGGCGAACGGGCCCGGCGATTTCACCGGCAGGAACGTGTTGCGCTTGACCGGGTCGATGCGGGGCCGCACGCTCCCGAGGGGAGGGTCGGAGCCGCAGGCCACCACCACGTCGGCGCCCGACGGCACCGACAGGGCGGACCGAGGAGGCCACGCGTGCAGCAAAGCCGCACTGGACGGCAACTGACCCTCTGCCGCGGCACGCACAAGGCCGTCGTCGTGGAGCTGGGAGCGGCCCTTCGGTCCTACGCGGTCGGTGGACGCACAGTCATCGACGGATTCGCCGAACAGGACGGGATCACCGGCGGGCGCGGCCAGATCCTGGTGCCGTGGCCCAACCGGATCCGCGACGGCCGGTACCCCTGGGACGGGCAGGAGCTGCAGCTGCCGCTCACCGAGCCGGCCGGCGGCAACGCCATCCACGGGCTGCTCCGGTGGGTCGCGTGGCAGGTCGTGGAGGCGAGCGGCAGCCGAGCAGTCCTGGAGGTTCCGCTGTGGCCGCAGCCGGGCTATCCGTTCCACCTCCACGTCCGCGCCGAGTACACCCTGGGCGAGAGCGGGCTCGAAGTCGCCGTCACCGCGCGCAACCTCGACACGAGCGCCGCACCCTACGGCTTCGGCCAGCATCCCTACCTCACCCCGGGCACCGCGCTCGTCGACCAGGCGGTGCTGACCGTCCCCGCACGGACATGGCTGCGCACCGATGAGCGCGGACTTCCGGTGGCCGCCGAGCCGGTCGCCGGGACCGAGTACGACCTGCGAACGCCACGAGCTGTCGGGGCGCTCCGGCTGGACACCCCGTTCGGTGACCTCGACCGGGACGCGGACGGCCGGGCCGTGGTGCGCCTGGCCCATCCGTCGGGTGCGTTCGGTACGGACGTGTGGCTGGGTGAGGGCGCCGATTACGTGCAGCTCTACACCGGCGACACACTGCCGCCGCAGGAGCGCCGTCGAGCGGTCGCCGTCGAGCCGATGACCTGCCCCCCGGACGCCTTCCGCAGCGGCACCGGGCTCGTCGGCCTCGGCCCCGGCGAGCAGCACACCGTCCGCTGGGGGATCACGCCGTGGGAACGGTGACGGCGCCGTCGCGGCCCCCGACCTGATCCTCACCGGGCCACGGCGCAGGTCGGACCCGGCCGGCCGCGCCGCCGGCCGGCCAGAGCACCGACCCGTCCCACCACGCGTCGAAAGGGCCACTTGTGACGACGAATCAGGTGCTCGCCGGCGTGGGCTTGATCCTTGTCCTGGCCGTCGGATCGCAGGTCTTGGCCGGTCGCCTGCGCATTCCCGCCCTCATCGTGCTGCTCCCGGTCGGCTTCGCCGCCGGCGTGCTGATCGACGACGTCGACCCCGAGCAACTGCTGGGGGCGGCGTTCTCACCGCTGGTGTCGCTGGCCGTCGCCGTCATCCTCTACGACGCGGGCCTGGGGCTGGACCTGGCGAGGCTCAAGGGCCACACCCGCAGGGTCGTCGTCCGGCTGATCTGGATCGGTGTCCTGGTCACCGGGCTGTTCGGCACGCTCCTCGCCGCGCCGCTGTTGGGCATGTCCCGACAGGCGGCCGTCATGATCGGCGCGATCCTCGTGGTCTCGGGGCCGACGGTCGTCGGACCTCTGCTCGGCTTCGTGCGACCGAAGGACCGGCTCCAGCGCATCCTGATCTGGGAAGGCTCGCTCATCGACCCGGTCGGCGGTGTGGTGGGCGCACTGGTCTACCACGGGGTCGTGGCGAGCTCGGGTCACCACCTCGTCGGTGGGACGGCGCGATTCCTGGCCAGCGTGGGCATCGGAGCGGCCGGAGGAGTGGTCGGGGCGGCTCTGCTGTGGGTGCTGTTCCGGGTGCTGCGGCTCGGCGAGGTCCTCGGTACGACGGCACAACTCGCCGCGGTGATCGGTGTGGCGGCGCTCTGCGATGTCCTGCGCGAGGACACCGGACTCATCGCCGCAGTGGTGATGGGCCTGGCCGTCGCCAACCTCCCCGGCATCGACGTACCCGCGCGTCGGCCGTTCTTCGAGGCCCTGGTCAGCCTGATCCTCGGCGTGCTCTTCATCTCGATCTCGGCCACCGTCACCCCGCACTCGCTGCGCCATGTGTGGCTCCCGGCACTCGGGCTCTCCGCCTTTCTGGTGCTGGTCGTCAGGCCGCTGGTCGCCGTCGTGTCCACCCTCGGCACTGACCTGACGCGCGGCGAGCGGGCCTTCATCGGCTGGATGGCGCCGCGCGGAATCGTGGCTGCCGCCACGGCGTCGACGTTCTCGGCGGGCCTGGTGGCCAAGGGGATCGGCGGAGCGGCGAAGATCCTTCCGGCCACCTTCGTGGTCATCGTCGCGACCGTGACGCTCTACGGCCTGACCGCCTCGCCCGTCGCCCGGCGCCTGGGCGTCGTGCGCCCGTCCCGCTCGCGGCCCCTGCTGGTCGGCGGTGACCCCTGGGTGGTCGACCTGGGGGTGGCTCTGAAGGCAGCGGGGCTCGAGGTGCTGATGTGGGCGGGGGAAGAGGAACAGCGCGAACGGATCCGGCGGGCCGGGGTCGACCTTGCGCCGGGTGAGCTGCTGGGCGCCGCCACGGGGGGCGCCGCCGAGCTGGAAGGCATTACGGCGGTGTACTTCCTGACCGCGGAGGACGACTTCAACGCGCTGGCCGCGGTGCTTCTGCGCGGCAGCGTGGAGGGTACGGTCCACCGCCTCAACGCACCGGCCGACAGCCACGGAGTGGTGGCGCCGTTCATCGGAGGCGAGGTTCTGTTCGACCCGGATCTGACCCGGCAGACGTTCGCGCGCAGGTACGAGGAGGGGGCATCGGTTCTCGGGCAGCCCGCCGGGGACGCCCTCCTGCCCGGCAGCGCTCTGCTGTTCCTCGTACGGCGGGACGGCCGCCTCGATCCGGTCACGGGAGGCAGCACGCCACTGCCCCGGCCGGGGGACACGGCCGTCCTGCTGGCCCCGGGCCGACGGGGTTCCGAGAGTCCGGCGCAGTAGACCGGCCGCCTGCTCCCGGCCGCACGAACCCGGTCGTTCCCAGGGGGCCGTACCGGGTCGGCGTGCGGCGCGCGCATCCAGGGCGCCTCTTCGTCAGCGATGTCGGGCTCCGGGGTGCTCGTCCCTGCGGGCACGGGGGTGCGTGAGATCCGCTCCAGAATGAAGGGCTCGAAGGCTTCCGGCAACTATGGACGACAACAGTGACTGGTCGTACGGCCCTTCTCGTCGGCCGGTCGGACGGAGCGGATCGGGTCTCCTCGGCCGCCTTCTCCCGCGTAGGCCTTCGCGCGTGGGCCCGGCTCACAGGTCTCGGCGCAGGGCGGCGCAAACAGATTGCACGAGACGTCTCGTCTCACTTACGGTGACGTCATGACCGTCCCCAGGAACGCCCATATCGCCATGTTCTCCATCGCCGCCCACGGGCACGTGAACCCGAGCATCGAGGTGATCAGGGAGCTCGTCGCCCGCGGGCACCGCGTGACGTACGCGATCCCGCCGCAGTTCGCCGAGAAGGTTGCCGAGGCCGGGGCCGAGCCGAAGATCTGGCACTCGACGCTGCCCACGGACGACGACCCGGACGCGTGGGGCACGGAGCTGATCGACAACCTCGAACCCTTCCTCACCGACGCGATCCAGGCGCTGCCGCAGCTCATCGACCTCTATGAGGGCGACGAGCCGGATCTCGTCCTCTACGACATCACCGCCTACCCCGCCCGCGTCCTGGCCCACCGCTGGAACGTCCCGATCGTGCAGTTCTCGCCGAACCTCGTGGCCTGGGAGGGCTACGACGAAGAGGTCGGCAAGCCGATGTTCGAACCGCTCAAGCAGACGCCGCGCGGCAAGGCGTTCTACGAGAACTTCGAAGACTGGATCCGGTCGAACGGGATCGACCGTTCCGTCGAGGACTTCATGGGCCGCCCCGACCGCTGCCTCGTCCTCATCCCCAAGGCGCTCCAGCCGAACGCCGACCGGGTCGACGAGAGCCGCTACACCTTCGTCGGCGCCTGCCAGGGCGAGCGGGCGGCGCAGGGCGAGTGGCAGCGCCCGGCCGGCGCGGAGAACGTCCTCCTCGTCTCGCTCGGATCGAGCTTCACCAAGCAGCCCGCCTTCTACCGTGCCTGCATCGAGGCCTTCGGTGACCTGCCCGGCTGGCACGTGGTGCTCCAGATCGGCAAGTTCGTCGACGAGGAGGAACTCGGCGCGATCCCCGCGAACGTCGAGGTGCACCACTGGGTGCCGCAGCTGGCGATTCTCAGGGAGGCCGACGCCTTCATCACGCACGCGGGCGCGGGCGGCAGCCAGGAGGGCCTCGCCACCGCGACGCCGATGGTCGCGGTCCCGCAGGCCGTCGACCAGTTCGGCAACGCCGACATGCTCCAGGGGCTCGGCGTCGCACGCCACGTACCGATGGAGGAGGCCACGCCCGACAAGCTGAGGGAGACCGTGCTCGCCCTGGTGTCCGACCCCGAGGTGGCGCGCCGCCTCCAGGAGATCGGGGCGGAGATGGCGGGCGAGGGCGGTACCCGGCGCGCGGCCGACCTCGTCGAGCGGGCCTTGCGTCCTGGTTCCACGGGCGGCGTGAAGTGATCGCGTGTTTTGGGTAACGGTCAGGTCATTCCATAACGCTCGGGTAACGCAGGTGGCTCCTGGCGAAGTCATCGACTTGGTCATGGGGTTCGACCGTTACCCCCGGCCAAAGGTTGCACGCTGCGCTACTTGAACCTCGTGTGAAGGGCTTTCTAGCGTGAGATGAACTCACGTCGAACGCCAGGAAGTTGACCAGCCATGCGCCGAGACATACCGCCCCTCGACGAGGTGCGCCGCATCACCCAGAAGAAACGGGACGCGTGGTGGACCGTGCTCCTCGTCGACCCGGTCGCCACGCCGCTGGTGCGGCTGACGGCGATGCGTACGAGGATCACCCCGAACCAGATCACGTGGGGCGCCTTCGTCCTGGGCCTCGGCTCCGCCTTCTTCTTCTGGCTGGGCGACTGGCGCTGGCTCGTCGCCGGCGCCGTCGTCTACCACCTGTCGTTCATCCTCGACTGCATGGACGGCAAGGTCGCCCGGCTCACCGGCCAGGGGTCGGTCTTCGGCGCCTGGCTGGACTTCGTCTTCGACCGCATCCGCGTCATGGTCTGCGGGGTCGCGCTCATGGCGGGCCAGTACGAACGCACCGGTGACGAGCTCTACATCTGGCTCGCCCTGGCCGTCGTCGGCCTCGACACCCTGCGGTACATCAACTCCCTGGAGATCTTCAAGATCCGCCACTCCATGCGCAAGCAGATCAAGGAGCGGGTCAAGGAGGCGCGGCGCGCCGAGAACGAGGCCGAGCTCGCCTTCATGGAGGACCTTCTGCGCGACAACCCCGAGGCGGACATCGAGCAGGACCTCCAGAAGGCCCACTCGGCCCAGGGGATCGCGCAGGCCGCCCCGCAGCCCGCGCCCCGAGTGGTCGACCTGCACCAGGAGTTCAGGAGCCGCTTCCCCGTGTACCTGCGGATGCGCTCGTTCCTGCTCCGTCACCGCATCCGCACCCATCTGATCAGCGGGATCGAGTTCCAGATGGGCGTCTTCATGATCGGCCCGCTGATCGACCAGGTCCTGTGGGCGACGGTCGTCTCCGGAGCGCTCCTGCTCCTCTTCGAACTCGCCATCGTCTACAAGCTGTTGCTGTCGACCCGCGACTTCACGCGCACGATCGACGCGTTCGCGGAACGCAGTCGTCAGACCGCGGCGGCCTGAACGTGAGGGTGCCCCGCCGGACCCGACGGTCCCGCGGGGCACCCCCGACGCGTACCTCAGCCGTACGCCGTCGTCACACGCCCACCCTCTCGTCCGTCACGGCCGGCGGCGGGGGAGCTGCCACCTCGTCGTGCGTCAGGTCGGGCAGCCGGTGCAGCCACTTCGGCAGATACCAGTTCCGCTCGCCGAGCAGCGCCATCACGGCCGGGAGCAGGATGCCGCGGATGACCGTCGCGTCGATGAGCACCGCGGCCGCCAGGCCCACGCCCATCTGCTTGAACGACTGCATGGACAGCGTCCCGAAGATCGCGAAGACGGCCACCATGATGACCGCCGCGCTGGTGACCACGCCCGCGGTCGTCACCACGCCGTGGGTGATGGCGTCCTTGTTCGTACGTCCCTGAAGCCGAGCCTCCCGGATCCGCGACACCACGAACACGTGGTAGTCCATCGAGAGCCCGAAGAGGATCACGAAGAGGAACAGCGGCAGCCAGGAGATGATCGCGCCCACGCCCTCCGCGCCGACCAGGGACGCGCCCCAGCCGTTCTGGAAGACGGCGACCAGGATGCCGTAGGCGGCGCCCACCGACAGCAGGTTGAGGGCGATCGAGGTGATCGCCACCGTCAGTGAGCGGAACGACAGCAGCATCAGCAGGAACGCGAAGATCACGACGAACGCGAACACCGGGACCACCGAGCCGACGATCTGGTCGTTGAAGTCCTTCGATCCCGCGACCTGACCGGTGACGGGTGCCTCGACCCCGTCGACCTTGCCGAGCGTGTCCGGGCGCACCCGGTCCCTGATCAGCGCGAGGCTCTTCTCCGCCCTGTCCTGGTCGGAGCCGCCCACCAGCGGGACGCTGATGAACGCCACGTTCTCGCGGCCGTGCACGGTGAGGTCGACCGGGCCGCGCGAGGCGCCCGAACTGACAGCTGCCGCACGGAAGTCGGCGATCGCGCTCCGCACCTCGGGCGCGTTGATGTCGGCGGCCCTGACGACCACCTCGGCCGGCTCGGAGCCGCCGGGGAACGCGTCGTTGAGCCGGTCGTACGTGGCCACGATCGGCAGCGAGTCGCCGAACTCCTGGTCCAGGGTGAGGTTCTGGGTCTTCATGCCGAGCGCCGGGGCGGTCACCGCCAGCAGGGCGCCGATCGCGACGACCACGGACACGGCGGGCCGGGCGAGGACGACGCGCAGCACCGCCTGCCAGAACCGGCTGCCCTCCGGCGCCCCGTTCCCGTTACGTCGCCTGCCGCGGTTCAGGAACGGCAGCCGCCCCTTCTCGACGCGCTCGCCGAGCAGCGAGAGCAGCGCCGGCAGCACCGTCACCGAGCCCACCATGGCGACCGCCACGACCATCAGCGAGGCGAGGCCCATCGCCTGGAACTCGGCGAGCCCCGTGAACAGCATGCCCGCCATCGCCACGCAGACCGTGACGCCCGAGACGATGATGGCCCGGCCGCTCGTCGCCGCCGCCACCCGTAGCGCGGTCTGCGGGTCGTGGCCCTTCATCCGCTCCTCGCGCTCGCGCCGCAGATAGAAGAGGCAGTAGTCGACGCCGACCGCGAGACCCACCAGCAGCATCACGGAGTTGGCGGTGTCGCTCATCGGCTGGAGGTGGCTGACGATGCCCATCAGGCCCATCGTCGCCATGATCGCGGTGACGGCCAGGGCGACCGGGAGGAGGGCGGCGACCAGCGCGCCGAACGCGATGAGGAGGATGCCGAGCGCGACCGGGACCGCCGAGTACTCGGCCCGCTGGAAGTCGTTGCCGAAGGCGTCCTCGAACGTCTTGCCCATGCTCGCGCCGCCGATCTCCTCGATCCGCAGCGAGCCATGGGTCCGCTGGACCTTCTCGACGGCCTTGAGCACCGGTTCGACGCGGTCGCTCGCCGTGCCGGGGTCGCCGCGCATGTCGAACTGGACGAGCGCGCTGCGGCCGTCCTTGGAGATCGTCTTCGCCCGCGGGTCGTAGGGCGACTTCACGTTCGTGACGGCGCCGGTGCCCTGCACCGCCTTCACGACCTCGTCGACGGCCCGCCGGAAGTCGGCGTCCGTCGCCCGCGCTGCACCGTCCCTGCCCTGGACGAGCACGGTCTCGCCCGCGGGCTCCTCGATACCGGCGTCGTCGATGATGCGCGCCGCCTGTGTGGTCTCGCCCTGGAGCTGATCGCTGTCCGACACGTCGACGCGGCCGGCGGCCGAGCCGATCCCCATGGCCAGGACCACGAACAGCACCCAGATCCCCACGGCGGCCCATCGGTGCCGCACGCTCCAGCCGCCGGCGCGGGCCGCCAGGCCCCGTACCCGCGTGTCTCGGTTCCCCATGACCGGCTGCCCCCTTGTGTGCGGTGACAGCACCGTGCCGTCACCTCCGTATCGAAGGTATGGGCCCGATAAGTGCGTCTCGTCGTGCTGCCCGGTGAGCCGGCGGAGGCCCGGCTCCTCCTTGCGGGCGGGGTGCGCTCCCCACTCAGGAGGACTCAAGGCCCCTACATCTATAGGGAATTCCCGCAGTCCGAAGTGTCGGCCGAAGCCCGAATTGTTATTACGAAGGCTTGTTGAACAAGTCACAGCTGTATGTAGGTCTTGATCTGGTCGCGTCAATCGGACAGGGTTTCGTGCCAACCCCCGGAGATCTTCCGGAGATTGCCGGGGGATGCGTGAGATCCATCAGTTAACCCCCCACAAAACCCCCCACAGAAACCACGAGGAGACCCCTCTTCATGGCAACTCACAAGCGTGCCCGCAACACGATGAAGCTCACCGCGGCGATAGCCACCGCTGCCACCGCGGTCGGAGTGACCGTCTTCGCGGGCTCCCTGGCCGGCGCCTCGACCCCGGCCGAGGGCAAGGTCTACGGGCTCGACGCGAAGGGCGCCGTCTCCGGCAGCTACATCGTGCTGCTGGACCAGAAGGCGAACACGGACGCCAAGCAGGACCTCGCCAAGGAGTACGGCGGCAAGCTGAAGCGCGCCTACTCCTCCGCCGTCAACGGATTCTCCGCGAACGGCCTCTCGGAGACCGAGGCCAAGCGCCTCGCCGCCGACTCGTCGGTCGCCAAGGTCGTCCAGAACAAGAAATTCCACATCGACGCGACCCAGGACAACCCGCCGTCGTGGGGCCTCGACCGCATCGACCAGGCGGACACCGCGGGCGACAAGAAGTACACCTACCCGGACAGCGCCGGTGAGGGTGTGACCGCGTACGTCATCGACACCGGGGTCCGCGTCAGCCACAAGGACTTCGGCGGCCGCGCCACCTCCGGCTTCGACGCCATCGACAACGACGACAACGCCGACGACGGCAACGGCCACGGCACGCACGTCGCCGGGACCATCGCCGGTGAGGCGCACGGCGTCGCCAAGAAGGCGAAGATCGTCGCCGTCCGCGTCCTCGACAACGAGGGCTCGGGCACCACCGAGCAGGTCGTCGCGGGCATCGACTGGGTCACCAAGAACCACCAGGGCCCGTCCGTCGCCAACATGTCGCTGGGCGGCGGCGCCGACGAGGCGCTCGACGCGGCCGTCCAGAAGGCCATCGCCTCCGGCGTCACCTTCGCGGTCGCCGCGGGCAACGAGTCGACCGACGCGTCCGGCGGCTCCCCGGCCCGCGTCAAGGAGGCCATCACCGTCGCCTCCTCCACCAAGGACGACGAGCAGTCCGACTTCTCCAACTACGGCTCCGCCGTGGACATCTACGCCCCCGGCTCGGACATCACCTCCGACTGGAACACCGGCGACGACGCCACCAACACCATCTCCGGTACGTCGATGGCGACCCCCCACGTCGTGGGCGCCGCCGCCGTCTACCTGAGCGGTCACCCGGACGCGACCCCCGCGGACGTCTCCAAGGCACTGACCGACGGCGCCACCCCCGACAAGATCTCCAACGCGAGCGAGGGTACGCCGAACAAGCTCCTCAAGATCGTCGAGTAGCACCGGCAGCACCCCTGACCGGCGGTCGCCGTGCCCTCCCCCACGGGGCGCGGCGGCCGCCTATCGTGTCCCCATGGCGACAAAGGCGTACGCGGCGCTGCTCCGCGGCATCAATGTGGGCGGCAGCAAGAAGGTCCCGATGGTGCGGCTTCGCCCCCTGATCGAAGGGCTCGGGCACGGCGACGTACGGACGTATCTCCAGAGCGGCAACGCCACGTTCAGCAGCGACCGCGGCGACGAGGAGGCCCTCGCGGCCGAGCTGAGCGCGGCCGTCGAGAAGGAGTTCGGCTTCACCGTCGACGTGATCGTGCGCGACCACGCCTACCTCGCGAAGGTCGCGGACGCGTGCCCCTTCGACGCCGACTCCCTCGAAGGCAAGCAACTGCACGTCACCTACTTCTCCGGGCCCGTCGACCCCGAGCGGTTCGCCCCCGTCGACCCGGCCGCGTTCGCCCCCGAGGACTTCCGGCTCGGCCCGCGCGAGCTGTACCTCTGCGCCCCCGAGGGCCTCGGCAGCTCGAAGCTCGCCGTCGCGCTCGCCCGGCCGGCTCTGAACAAGGGCCTCATCGCCACCACCCGTAACTGGAACACCGTCGTCAAGCTCGTGGAGATGACCGGTGCCTGAGCTCGACTCCGCTGTCGAGGCCGCCATCGAGGGTGAACTGCGGCTGCTCGACCCGGCCGTGCGCCGCTCCCCGGAGCTGCTCGGCGCGCTGCTGCACCCCGACTACTTCGAGTTCGGCGCGTCGGGCCGCCGCTGGGACCGCGCCTCGATCATCGCCGAGCTCTGCGCCACGGGCGAGCAGGGTGTGCGGCCCCTCACCGTCTCGCGGATGAAAGGCGTGCGACTCGGCTCCGGCCTCGTCCATCTGACCTTCGACACCGACCGCAACGGCGTCTGCGCACACCGCAGTTCACTCTGGCGGCAGGGCGTCGAAGGCGCCTGGCTGCTGTACTTCCACCAGGGGACGCCGTTCACCCGGGACTGAGTGCGGCGCGGTGACGTCAGCGCGCCGGTTCCGGGCGGGAGCTGCGGCGGACCCCGACGGCGACGCCCGCGACGACGCACACCCCGATGGCTCCGGCGACCGCGACCAGGACGTACGTGGGATACATGTCGTCGCCCGACGGGTACCGCTCACCGCAGAGCCGCACCACGCCGGGGCGGTCGCGGTCGGCCTCCAGACACACCCGGTGACCGGCCCCGGGACTGCCCGGGCCCGTGCCCAGCGATTTCCTGACGGTGTGCCGGTGACCCCGTACCTCGTACGCGATCACCTGCTCGTAGCCGCCCTTCGGCACGTGCTCGACGGCGGTGACGACGCCGGTGACGCGGACCGGAGCCGCGTCGATCCGCTCCGCCTGCCACCACTGCCGGGAGGCCGAGCAGCCGCCGAGAACCGCCACGAGAAGGCAGAGGAGTCCGGCCCCCCAGAGGCCCAAGCGTGTACGCACGGGGAGCAGGCTCGCACACCTCAGTGCGCGGAGCGCGAGAGTTTGCCCGATCGTGAGTGGCCTCTACAGCCTTCTGTGACAGGCTCGTTGACATGCGCTACCTCATCATCGGAGCAGGAGCGGTCGGCGGCGCCATCGGCGGCCGGCTCGCACAGGCCGGGCACGACGTCGTCCTCGTCGCCCGCGGCAAGCAGTACGAGGCACTGCGGGACCACGGGCTGCGCCTCGTCACCCCCGACGGCCCGCACACCCACCGCCTCCCGGTCGTCGCCGGGCCCGAGGAGCTCGGCGAGCTGAGCCCGGACGACGTCCTCGTGCTCGCCGTGAAGACCCAGGACAGCGTCGCGGCGCTCGAAGCGTGGGCCGGGCGGCCGGTCGCCGGAGGCGGCACCGCCGCCGAGCGGCTGCCGCTGGTCTGCGCACAGAACGGAGTGGAGAGCGAGCGCCTCGCGCTGCGGCACTTCCGGCGCGTCTACGGCATGTGCGTGTGGCTGCCCGCCACGTTCGTCGAGCCCGGCGTCGTGTCCGCCGCGGGCACCCCGCTCACCGGCATCCTGCACATCGGCCGGTACCCGGGAGGCACCGACGAGACCGCCCACCGCATCTCCGCCGACCTGGAGAAGTCCTGCTTCGAGGCACCCGTCGCGCCCGACGCGATGCGCTGGAAGTACGCCAAGCTCCTCGGCAACCTGGCCAACGCGATCGAGGCAGTCTCCGGGGTGATCACCAGCGACGTGGGGCTCGCCCTCCACGGGCGTGCCCGCGCGGAGGGCGAGGCCGTCCTCGCCGCGGCCGGCATCGCGTTCGCCTCCAAGGAGGAGGAGAAGGAGTCCCGCGGCGACAAGATCAGGTTCGAGCCCTTCGACGGCTCGGAGCGCAGCGGCGGCTCGTCGTGGCAGTCGCTCAGCCGGGGCACGGGCACCATCGAGTCCGACTACCTCAACGGCGAGATGGGCCTGCTCGGACGGCTGCACGGCGTGCCGACCCCGGTCAACGACGCCCTGCAGTCGGTCGCCGACCGCTTCGCCCGCGAACGCAGGCGGGCCGGGTCCATGACGATCACGGACCTCGTGGCGGAGATCGACGCGGCGACGCGGTAGCTGTCGCATTTCTTCAAGCCGCCGGCGGCCCCCGCGCGAGACGCTTTCCGCATGGAAACCGAGTACACGTCCATGATCGAGTACACGTCGATGAAGGAATGCGCCGCGGAGGCCGCCAGGGTCGCGCGCGGGGTCGACGCGGCGCGCCTGCCCGAGCCGAGCGGGTGCGGCGACTGGGACGTCCGCACCCTCGTCAACCACTGGGTCCTCTACTCCGCGCACGGCCTGGAGCACCGGGCCCTGCGCAAGCAGCTCCCCGACGAGCTCACGGCCCGCGACTTCACCGCCGACACCGACTGGGCCGAGGCCTACGCGGCACAGCTCGAACGGGCCGTCGCCGCCTGGTCCGACCCGCGGGTCTGGGAGGGCGAGATCGACCTGGGCTTCGCGAAGTCGCCGGCGCCCGAGATCGCCCGCCTGCTCGTCGCCGAACTGGCCCTCCATGGCTGGGACGTGGCCCACGCCACCGGCCAGAACTTCCAGCTCCCGGACGCCGCGGCCCGACTCCTGCTCGACGTGGTCGAGGCGAACGCGGAGGAGTACCGCCGCTACGAGGGCTTCGCCGACGCGGTCCCGGTGCCGGCCGACGCGCCCTTGTTCCACCGGGCGGTCGCGCTGAGCGGGCGGGATCCGCGCTGAACGGCTGAGAGAAACCGAATGCCTCGGAGGAACCGGATGTCTCAGAGGACTGAAGGTCCCGGAGAGGACGGGATGAGGGGACGGCGGTCTCCTGACGCGTCGCGTCAGGCGCCCACCGCCACCAACTCCCTTACCGTCGCCGCCTCATAGCGGCGCACGAGCAGTCGTGCCACCTCCGGGGCCGGGCCCAGTACGTCCGCGAGGACGTCCGCTTCGGCGGCGCCACGGGCGATGCGGTCCGGGAGGAAGCCGGGGGCCAGGACGTAGGGAGCGACCGCCACCCGGCGGACGCCCTCGGCGCGCAGTTGCGCCACGGCGTCCTCCGTGCGGGGCAGAGATGCGGAGGCGAACGCAGGTCGCACGGCGCACCAACCGGTGTGCCGCCACTCCCGCGCGATTTCAGCGATCACTGCGATCGCCTCCGGGTCGGTGGAGCCCGCCGAGGCCAGGACGACCCCGGTCGTGGGCTTGTCGGCCGGGGTGAGCCCGGCCTCGTACAGACGGCGTTCGAGCGCCGTCGTCAGGAGCGGCGAGGGGCCGAGCACCTCCGCCTGGCGGATCCGCAGACGGGCCGGGGCCTGCCGCAGGACCGCCGGGATGTCCGCCTTCGCATGGAACGCGCGCGTCAGGAGCAGCGGGAGCGCGACCACGTCGCGCACGCCCTCCGCCGCCAGGGACTCCAGGACGCCGTTCACCGAGGGGACGTTGAAGTCCAGGAACCCCGTCTCCACACGCAGCCCTGGCCGCAGCGCCCGTACTTCGCGTACGAGCGCGTGGACCGTCGCGGCATGCCGCGGATCGCGGCTGCCGTGAGCGATCACGAGCAGGACCGGGCGGGCGGGGAGCTGGTGCATGGCGGGTCAGCTCCTCACCAGGAGGCCGCGGCTGCGCAGGACGCGCCGCTCCAGAGGGCTGAAGATCAGCAGGTCGATGGCGATACCGACGATCAGGATCAGGAAGATGGCGAGGAAGACCATCGACATGGAGCTGGCGTTGCGGCCGTTCTCCAGGAGCTGTCCGAGGCCGATGCCCAGGTCCGGCGACGAGGCGATGATCTCCGCGGCCATCAGCGAGCGCCACGAGAACGCCCAGCCCTGCTTCAGGCCCGCGAGATAGCCGGGCAGCGCGGCCGGGAGCACGATGTGCCAGGTGTGCCGCAGGCCCGTCGCGCCGAGGGTGCGGCCGGCCCGCAGGAACAGCGGCGGCACCTGGTCGACGCCCGACACCAGGCCGTTGGCGATCGAGGGGACCGCGCCGAGCAGGATCACGGCGTACATCATCTTGTTGTCGAGGCCCAGCCAGATCACGGCCGGCGGGACCCAGGCGACCGAGGGCAGCGACTGGAGGCCGGACAGGATCGGGCCGATCGCGGACCGGATGAACCGGACCCGGGCGACGACCAGGCCGAGCGGGGTGCCGATCACCAGCGCCAGCAGGAAGCCGAGCAGGCCGCGCGACACACTCGTCCAGATGTAGTCGAGAAGCGTCCCCTGCAGCCACGCGTCGGACACCTCGCCCCACACCGCGGACGGCGAGGGCAGCTTGCTCGGGTCGTCGACGATCTTGAACGACACCAGTCCCTGCCACACCACCAGGACCAGGAGCACCGCCGTCAGCGGCGGCAGCACCTTCTGGACCAGTGTCTGGCGCAGCGGGGTACGGGCGGTCTGCACGGTCTCCAGGGCGTCGAGCCCCGCTTCGAGACCGGCCAGGTCCTGTGCGGCGCCCGTGTCCTTGACGGCGCCCGTGTCCTTGCGCGCGGTCGTCGTCTCAGTGCTGGCCATGGCGGCGGATCTCCCCACGCAGTTGTTCGGTGATCTCGACGGACAGTTCCGCCACGGCGGTGTCCTCGATGCGGCGCGGCTGCGGAATGCCGACCCGCCACTCGTGCGCCACCCGGCCCGGACGCGACGAGAGCAGCACGACCCGCTCGGCGAGCCGCACCGCCTCGCGGACGTTGTGCGTGACGAACAGGACGGAGACGTTCGTCTCGCGCCAGATACGGGTCAGCTCGTCGTGCAGCACGTCGCGCGTGATGGCGTCGAGCGCGGCGAACGGCTCGTCCATCAGCAGCAGTTGGCTGTCCTGCGCGAGCGCCCGGGCCATCGCCACGCGCTGGCGCATACCGCCGGACAGCTCGTGCACCCGTTTGCTGTACGCGCCGTTCAGCCGGACGAGCTCCAGGAGCTCCTCCGCCCGCGTGCGGCGGTCGGCCTTCGCGACGCCGCGCAGCTTCAGGGCCAGTTCGATGTTCTTGCCCGCGGTCAGCCACGGGAAGAGGGCGTGCTCCTGGAACATCAGGGCCGGCCGGCCCTGCGTGCTGATCTCGCCGGACGAGGGCCGGTCGAGGCCCGCGACCAGGTTGAGCAGCGTCGACTTCCCGCAGCCCGAGGCTCCCAGGAGGGTGACGAACTCGCCCGGAGCGACATCGAGCGTGATGTCGTCCAGGACGAGCTGCTGCCCGGTGGGCGTGGCGAAGGACTTCGAGACGTGCTCGATCCGCGCGGCGTGGCCGGTGGTCTCCGTGCCGTCCACGGCCTTGGCGAGGGTCGTTGCCATGGTCGTCACCTCCTGGGAACTCAAGCGATTACGGGATTGCCTGACGCGGTTACTTGACGCCGAGGCCGGCGTCGGCCACCGCGCTCTTGCCCTCGGCCTTGAGGACCTTGTTCAGCGGTGCGAGGTCGTAGATGCCCTTGAGGTCGGGCTTCTCCAGCAGGCCCGCCTTCACCGCGTGTGCCGCCTCGGTGTCGAGGGTCGAGGCCAGCGGGTCATCGGTGAACTGGATCGACTTCCACGCCGGGTCGAGCACGTCCGTGGGCAGCGCCTTGCCGGAGTCGGCCGCCAGCTGCTTGTTGGCCGCGGCCTTCGCCTCGTCCGGGTTGGCGTTGATCCACGTGTTCGTCTTCACCGAGCCGCGCAGCACGGCCTCGACGACGTCCGGGTGCTCCTTGAGGAACTTCTGCGACACGATGATGTTCGTGATCACGAACTTCTTGTCGGGCCACAGGTCGGACTCGTCGAGGAGGACCTTGCCGCCCTCGGCCACGAGCTTGGAAGCGGTCGGCTCCGGCACCCAGGCGCCGTCGATGGAGCCGGACTTGTAGGCGTCCGGGGTGATCTTGTTGTCCGTGCGGACCACGGAGACGTCGCCCTTGCCGCTGTTGGCGTCGACCTTCCAGCCCTTCTCGGCGATCCAGTTGAGGAACGCGACGTCCTGCGTGTTGCCGAGCTGCGGGGTGGCGATCTTCTTGCCCTTGACGTCGTCCAGGGACTTGATCTTCTTCGGGTTCACCACCAGCTTCACACCGCCGGACGCCGAACCGCCGATGATGCGCAGGCTCTTGCCCTGGGACTTGGTGAAGCCGTTGATCGACGGGGAGGGGCCGATCCAGCCGATGTCGATGGAGCCGCCGTTGAGCGCCTCGATCTCGGACGGGCCCGCGTTGAAGATCTGGTACTTGGCCTGAGTGCCCTTGAGCTCCTTCTGGAAGAAGCCCTTCTGGTTGCCCACGAGGGCGGTGCCGTGCGTGAGGTTGCCGAAGTAGCCGATCTTCACGGTGTCGGCGGAGAGCTTCTTGCCCTTGGCGGCGACGTTCGTCTTGTCGGACGTGTCGTCCTTGGCCGAGGAGCCGTAGCCGCAGGCCGTCGCGGCGAGCGCGAGGAGCGGCAGAGCGGCGACGGCGGCGAGGCCGCGGCGCCAGGAGACGGAGTTGGCAGGCACGGGAGGTGGTCCTCTCGTTGGCCCGGCGGTCACGCTCTCAGGGCGTGGCCGGGAGGTCGGCAGGGTTTCGTCTTCGTACGAACAGGTCGCGGGGGGTGTGGGCGCGCAGGCAGTGCGCGTACGTCATCACGCACATCGCCCGACCCCGCCCTGGCCCGCGCCGAGGGCGCCGCTGCCGACACGGCCGCCCTCTTTCGCGAACGTCGCATAGATGTCGATGGACGTCATGGCTAGAAGTCCCAGCCGTCGTCGTCGGTGGCCTGCGCGGACTCTTCCGCGTGGACCGCCTGCGGCTTGCCGCCGAACGCCTCGCCCGCCATGCCGGCGGCGAGCGTCGTCCCGTCGGACGGGTCGATGAGGAGGAACGAACCGGTGCGGCGCGAGTCGGCGTAGTCGTCGAGCGCGATCGGTTCGGCGGTGCGGACCTTCACGCGGCCGATGTCGTTGGCGACCAGCCGGCCCGGCTCGGGGTGCTGGGACAGGTCGTCCAGGGTGAGCCGCGAGGGGATCTCCTTGACGATCGCCTTGACCGTACGCGTCGTGTGCTTGAGCAGCACGCGCTGGCCGACGACGAGAGGCTGGTCGGCCACGTGGCAGACGGTCGCCTCGACGTCCTGCGACGTGGCGGGCGCGTCGCCGCTCGGCACGATCAGGTCGCCGCGCGAGATGTCGATGTCGTCCTCCAGGAGGAGGGTCACCGACTGCGGCGTCCACGCCACGTCGACCGACGTGCCCAGCAGGTCGATCCCGGAGACCTTCGACGTGCGGCCCGACGGCAGCACCGTGACGGACTCGCCGACGCGGAACGTGCCGGCCGCGATCTGGCCCGCGTAACCGCGGTAGTCGGGGTGCTCGGCGGTCTGCGGGCGGATGACGACCTGGACGGGCAGCCGCGCGTGGCAGCTCGTCAGGTCGTGGCTGACCGGGACCGTCTCCAGGTGCTCGAGGACGGTCGGGCCGCCGTACCAGTCCATGTTCGCGGACGGCTCCACGACGTTGTCACCGGCGAGCGCGGAGATCGGGATCGCGGTGATCTCGGGAACGCCCAGGTCGGACGCGTACGCCGTGAACTCCTCGGCGATCTTCGCGAAGACGGGCTCCGCGTAGTCGACGAGGTCCATCTTGTTCACCGCGAGCACCACGTGCGGGACGCGCAGGAGCGCGGCGACGGCGGCGTGCCGGCGGGTCTGCTCGATGACGCCGTTGCGGGCGTCGACGAGGACGACGGCGAGGTCGGCGGTGGACGCGCCGGTCACCATGTTCCGGGTGTACTGCACATGGCCCGGGGTGTCGGCCAGGATGAACCGGCGCCGGGGCGTGGCGAAGTAGCGGTAGGCGACGTCGATGGTGATGCCCTGCTCGCGCTCGGCGCGCAGGCCGTCGGTGAGCAGTGCCAGGTCGGGCGCCTCCTGACCGCGGTTGCGGGACGCGTGCTCGACGGCCTCCAGCTGGTCCGTGAGGACCGACTTGGAGTCGTGCAGCAGGCGGCCCACGAGGGTGGACTTGCCGTCGTCGACGGAACCGGCGGTGGCGAACCGCAGCAGGGTGGTGGCCGACAGGTCGGCCAACTGCTCTGTGGTGGTGCTCATTTAGAAATACCCCTCGCGCTTGCGGTCTTCCATCGCGGCCTCGGACATCTTGTCGTCGGCACGGGTCGCGCCCCGCTCGGTGAGCCGGGAGGCGGCGATCTCGGTGATCACGGCGTCCAGCGTCGTCGCGTCGGAGTCGACGGCGCCGGTGCACGACATGTCGCCGACCGTGCGGTAGCGGACGAGGCGCTTCTCGACGGTCTCGCCCTCCTTGGGGCCGCCCCACTCACCGGCGGTCAGCCACATGCCGGAGCGCTTGAAGACGTCCCGCTCGTGCGCGAAGTAGATCTGCGGCAGCTCGATGCCCTCGCGGGCTATGTACTGCCACACGTCGAGCTCGGTCCAGTTGGACAGCGGGAAGACGCGCACGTGCTCGCCCGGGGCGTGGCGGCCGTTGTAGAGCTGCCACAGCTCGGGGCGCTGGCGGCGAGGGTCCCACTGGGAGAACTCGTCGCGCAGGGAGAACACGCGCTCCTTGGCGCGGGCCTTCTCCTCGTCGCGGCGCCCGCCGCCGAAGACGGCGTCGAACCGCTCCGCCTGGATCTTCTCCGTCAGCGGCACCGTCTGCAGGGGGTTGCGCGTACCGTCCGGGCGCTCCTTGAGTGCGCCGCGGTCGATGTACTCCTGCACGGACGCGACGTGCAGCCGAAGGCCGTGCTCGGCCACGACCCGGTCGCGGTACTCCAGGACCTCGGGGAAGTTGTGCCCGGTGTCGACGTGCAGCAGCGTGAACGGCACCGGCGCCGGCGCGAACGCCTTGAGCGCCAGGTGCAGCATCACGATGGAGTCCTTGCCACCGGAGAAGAGGATCACCGGCCGCTCGAACTCGCCCGCGACCTCACGGAAGATGTGCACGGCCTCGGACTCGAGAGCGTCCAGGTGCGAGAGCGCGTACGGGCTGTCGGTCGCTTCGCCGGTGGTGGGTGCGACGGTCGTCATGCTGACTCCCTTTCGTTCGCTTCTCCGCCTGCGCGGCGCAGAGGTGCGGGCATCGGCGTCGTCTGTCGCGGAGTGGCCGCGCAGGCGTCGCTCACAGGACACCCCGCTCGGTGAGCAGCGCGTGGAGCGCGGCCGCGGACTCCTGCACGGTCTGGGTGTGCGACTCGATGCGCAGGTCGGGCGATTCGGGCGCCTCGTACGGGTCGTCGACCCCGGTCAGCCCGGAGATCTCGCCCGCCGCCTGCTTCGCGTACAGGCCCTTCACATCGCGCACGGAGCACACCTCGACGGGCGTGGCCACGTGCACCTCCAGGTAGCCGGTGCCGCCGGCCTGGTGGCGCTTGCGCACCGCCTCGCGGCTGTCCGCGAACGGCGCGATCACCGGTACGAGCGTCAACACGCCGTTACGGGCGAGGAGTTCGGCGAGGAAGCCGATGCGCTGCACGTTCGTGTCGCGGTCCGCGCGGCTGAAGCCGAGGCCCGCCGAGAGGAACTCGCGGATCTCGTCGCCGTCGAGCACCTCGACGCGGCGGCCGTCGGTGCGCAGCCGCTCGGCGAGCTCGTTGGCGATGGTGGTCTTGCCCGCGCTCGGCAGACCCGTGAGCCAGACGGTGGCTCCGGTCACTTGCTTCTCCAAAGTCTCTGTGGTTCCGGGCATCAGCCGTGGATCCCGCACTCGGTCTTGTTGCGTCCCGCCCAGCGGCCGGCCCGCGCGTCCTCGCCCTCGAGCAGGCGCCGGGTGCAGGGGGCGCAGCCCACAGACCCGTAGCCGTCCATGAGCAGGGGGTTGGTCAGCACGCCGTGCTCGGCGACGTACGCCTCGACGTCGTCCTGCGTCCAGCGGGCGATCGGCGAGACCTTCACCTTGCGGCGCTTCTCGTCCCAGCCGACGACCGGGGTGTTCGCCCGCGTCGGGGACTCGTCGCGGCGCAGTCCCGTGGCCCACGCCGTGTACGAACTCAGGCCGTCCTCAAGGGGCTTGACCTTCCGCATGGCGCAGCACAGGTCGGGGTCGACGTCGTGCAGCTTCGGCCCGAACTCGGCGTCCTGCTCGGCGACGGTCTGCCGGGGCGTGAGCGTGATGACGTTCACGTCCATCACGGCCTCGACGGCGTCCCGGGTGCCGATGGTCTCCTCGAAGTGGTAGCCGGTGTCGAGGAAGACGACGTCCACGCCGGGCCTGGCGCGCGAGGCGAGATGGGCGACGACCGCGTCCTCCATGGAGGAGGTCACGCAGAAGCGCTTGCCGAACGTGTCGACCGCCCAGTCAAGGATCTCCAGGGCGGACGCGTCCTCCAGGTCGCGTCCGGCCCGCTCCGCGAGCTCCCGCAGGTCGGGCTCGGTCCGGTCGGCCGCCCCAGTGGCCTGAGTGGTCGTCATATGTCTTCCCCTCCACCGTCGTTGCGCTGAACTCCCCGGGTCAGCAGACCGAGGAACTTCAACTGGAAGGCCCGATTGCACGCCGCGCATTCCCACGCACCGTGCCCGGTCTCGTTCGGACGCAGATCCTCGTCACCGCAGTAGGGGCAGTAGAAGGGGGCGGCCCGCTCGCTCATGACAGAGCCTCCCTCTGGTCGGAGGCTCGGTCCGCCTCCGGGGCGCCTGTGGCCGGTGTCGAGATACCGACCGTGCTCAACCCTTCGGGCCTCCGCGCGCTCGGCATCTCGACTCCGGCGCGCCCCTTCGGCTCACTCGCCGAGCTCACGACAGGGCCTCCTCGGAAGCGCGGGAAGTCCACGTCGCGAAGCGCTCGCCGTCCTCGCGCTCCGCCTGGAAGCGCTTGAGGACCCGCTCGACGTAGTCGGGGAGCTCGGCCGCGGTGACCTTCAGGCCGCGGACCTTGCGGCCGAACCCGGCCTCCAGGCCGAGCGCGCCGCCCAGGTGCACCTGGTAGCCCTCGACCTGGTTGCCGTCCTGGTCGAGCATCAGCTGGCCCTTGAGGCCGATGTCCGCGACCTGGATGCGGGCGCAGGCGTTCGGGCAGCCGTTGATGTTGATCGTGAGGGGCTCGTCGAACTCGGGGACGCGGCGCTCCAGTTCGTCGATCAGCGAGGCGCCGCGCGCCTTCGTCTCGACGATCGCGAGCTTGCAGAACTCGATGCCGGTGCAGGCCATCGTGCCGCGCCGGAAGGGGGACGCGTTGACCTTCAGGTCCAGCGCCTCCAGCGCGGTCACCAGCGACTCGACCTGGTCCTCGGCCACGTCGAGCACGATCATCTTCTGCTCGGCGGTGGTGCGCAGCCGGCCGGAGCCGTGGGCGCCCGCGATCTCGGCGATCTTGGTGAGGGTCGTGCCGTCCACACGGCCGACGCGGGGCGCGAAGCCGACGTAGAAGAGGCCGTCCTTCTGGGGGTGCACGCCGAGGTGGTCGCGCCAGGTGCCGGCGGGCTGCTCGGGCGCGGGGCCGTCGACCAGCTTGCGCTGCAGGTACTCGTCCTCCAGGACCTGGCGGAACTTCTCGGTGCCCCAGTCGGCGAGCAGGAACTTCAGACGGGCGCGGGTGCGCAGGCGGCGGTAGCCGTAGTCGCGGAAGATGCCGATGACGCCGCCGTACACGTCCGGCACTTCGTCGAGCGGCACCCAGGCGCCGAGGCGCTGGCCCAGCTTGGGGTTGGTGGACAGACCGCCGCCGACCCAGAGGTCGAAGCCGGGGCCGTGCTCGGGGTGGTTCACGCCGACGAACGCGATGTCGTTGATCTCGTGCGCGACGTCGAGCTGCGGGGAGCCGGAGATCGCGGTCTTGAACTTGCGCGGCAGGTTCGAGAACTCGGGGTTGCCGATGAAGCGCCGCTGGATCTCGTCGATGGCGGGCGTGCCGTCGATGATCTCGTCTGCGGCGACCCCGGCGACGGGCGAGCCGAGGATGACGCGGGGCGTGTCACCGCAGGCCTCGGTGGTGGAGAGCCCGACCGCTTCGAGGCGCCGCCAGATCTCCGGCACGTCCTCGATGCGGATCCAGTGGTACTGGATGTTCTGCCGGTCGGTGATGTCGGCGGTCCCGCGGGCGAACTCCTGCGAGATCTCGCCGATGACGCGCAGCTGCTCGGTGGTCAGCCGGCCGCCGTCGATGCGGACGCGGAGCATGAAGTACTCGTCGTCCAGCTCCTCCGGCTCCAGGATCGCGGTCTTGCCGCCGTCGATCCCGGGCTTGCGCTGGGTGTAGAGCCCCCACCAGCGCATGCGGCCCCGGAGGTCGTTGGGGTCGATGGAGTCGAAGCCGCGCTTCGAGTAGATCGTCTCAATGCGTGTCCGCACATTGAGACCGTCGTCGTCCTTCTTGAACTGCTCGTTGCCGTTGAGCGGAGTGAAGTGACCCACGGCCCACTGGCCCTCGCCGCGGTGACGGCTCACCTTGCGGCGCGGCGCGGCGGTCGTGGGCTTTTCAGGGGTGGCAGCCATGGGTGTACGTCCTTCGGGCGGGCGGAGGCTCTGACAGCTTTGACCGGCACACTTCGCGCGAGGGCGCGGCGGTGCGCAGGGTGCTGTGCGGGGAGAAAGTGCGGCGGTGCTGGTGGAGTCAGCTCACCGGACACATGGCGCTGGACATGCGGCAGAGATCGACGTGCCGCCGACTCACCAAGGCAATTCCAGCTCGATCCATGACGGAAGCGTGTCATGGGACTTTCGGCCCAGTCCACCACTGTCCACAAGATGGACAAGACTGTCTCGCATCGTGGACAGGTGTGTCGCGGGTCACTGGAGCGGACGGGAATGGACCGGAGAGAAGGGAGGGTATGGGAAGGGGCGCCGCGGTGTCCCGCGGCGCCCCTCAGGTTCTTGTCCCTGCTTTTATGCCCCGGCTACGCCCCGGGCCACGGCCCCGGCGTGGCCACCTCGGGCTCCTCCTCGACCTTCGTGTCGAAGAGGCGGAACCCGCGCCGCTCGTAGTTGGCCATCGCATGCTCACCGTCCTTGCTGCACGTGTGCAGCCAGACCCGCTTCGTCGGCGTGCGGTCCGGCCACCGCTCGGCCAGGTCCCAGGCGCGGGCCACTCCGTAAGAGAGGAGGTGGCCGCCGATGCGGCGGCCCCGGAAGGCGGGGATCAGGCCGAAGTAGACGATCTCGACGACGCCGTCGTCCTGCGCCTCCAGCTCGACGTAACCGGCCGGAGTCCCCTTCTCGTACGCCACCCATGTCTCGGTGCCCGGACGTCCCAGGACTTCCTGCCAGCGCGCGTATGTCCAGCTCAGCCGGTCGGTCCAGAGGATGTCGCCCCCGACGGAGGCGTACAGGAAGCGGCTGAACTCCGGCGAGGGCACCTCGGCGCGGACGACGCGGAGGTCGCCGCCCTCGGGTGCGGCGGCCGGCCGGAGGTCGGAGGGAGCGGTCTGCTCCAGGGACCAGGTGGTCACAGCGATGTTGCTCATACGCGTCAGGCAATCACGGGCTCCGCACCCTGGCCAAAGCCGTCCGCGATACGGGAAGATCCGCCCGCGCCATGCCACCCCCCGCACGACGCACCTGGAGGATGTTCATGCCCCGCAGGACAACGCGCCGCACACCCCGCGGTCTCCTCGCCACGGCCATCACCACCGTGGCCCTCGCGACCCTCGCCGCCCCGGCCTCCGCCACGACCGCTCCGCAGGCCGCCGTCGGCCCACAGGGCCGGATCTTCATGGTCAACCCCGTCCAGTCGTCCGGCGACCAGACCCTCACCGACACCAAGGACTCGCCGACCGCGGTGCCCGCCTCCGCCTACACCCTCGCCGCGCTGAGGAACCTCGACGCGAGCGGCGGCCTCTCGGGCAAGTGGGTCACCGTGAGATCGAACACCGGCGGCGCCGCCTCGGTCGCCGACGCCGGCACGTACGACCGTCAGGACGACCAGTTCGAGCAGGTCATGGCCTACTTCTGGGTCAACGAGGCACAGGAGTACCTGCAGAGCCTCGGCTTCGGCAGCGAGCTGCCCGGCGCCAACGACCGCGCGCAGCCGGTCCGCATCGACCAGTGGGGCGCCGATAACTCCTTCTTCACCGACAAGAAGGCCGAGATCCGCTTCGGCAAGGGCGGCGTCGACGACGCCGAGGACGCCGAGGTCGTCGTCCACGAGTACGGGCACGCCGTGCACAACGCGCAGGTCCCCGGGTTCGGCACCTCCGAGGAGGCCGGGTCCATCGGCGAGGCGTGGGGCGACTACCTCGCGGCCTCCGTCGGCGCCTACGCGGACGCCAAGTACGGCTGGCCGCACAAGACCGACCTCGCCTGTATCGCGGACTGGGACTCCGTCTCGTACACGGCCACCGCGCCGCACTGCCTGCGCCGCCTCGACACCGGCAAGACGTACGCCGACAAGGTGGGAGAGGTGCACGCGGACGGTGAGATCTGGTCCCAGGCGCTCTTCGACATCAGGGGTGCGCTCGGCGCGCGGACGGCGGACCGTGTCATCGTCAACGCGCAGTTCGGCTTCGCGCCCGACACCAGCTTCAAGGACGCGGCGCTGACGACGGTCGCGACGGCGCAGAAGATGTACGGCAAGAGCGCGGCGGACGCCGTGCGTGAGGCGTTCCAGGCCCGCGGCATCCCCGGGGTGTGAGCCGGCGCGGGGCGGCGGCCGGGCATCCGCCGCCCCGCGCGCACGCGAAAGAAGAGACCAGGGGCACCGGCCGGCGGCGGATGTCCAGGAACCCCCTCCGTAAGTCCATGGAGTCGGGCGCGGCCGGGCGGCACGCTCTGAGCCACCCGCGAGGGCTTTGTCCCTCCGGCACCCGCCACCACTCACGGAGGTCCTCATGAGACGCAGCGTCGGTACCGCGCTCGTCGCCTTCTGCGCCGCCGCGACAGCCGGCGTCACGGCCCTGGCCACCGCACCCGCCGCCACGGCCGCCGCCCCGCACAGAGCCCGCGCCCACTACGTCGACTGCCGGTCCGGCACCGGCCCGGAACGCGGCACCCGGACTGCGCCGTGGCGCACGCTCGCCGCCGTCAACGCCCAGCGTCTCGGCCCCGGCGACCAGGTACTTCTCAAGCGCGGCACCCGCTGCACGGGCACCCTCGCCCCGAACGGCGCGGGCGCCCCCGGCAGGCCCGTCCGCATCGCTCCGTACGGCAGCGGGGCGAAGCCGGTGATCGACGGCGCGGGCGCCCCCGACACCGTCCTCCTGCGCAACACGCAGTGGATCGAGGTCTCCGACCTGGAGATCACCAACGCGGCGAACCCGGGCACCAAGCGACGCGGCGTGCGCGTCGTCCTCAGCGACTACGGCACCGGCAGGCACTACCGCCTCACCGGCCTCGACATCCATGACATCCGCGGCGACGACACCAAGGACAACGACGGCTCCGCGGGCATCCTCTTCTCCGTCACCGGGTCGGCGAAGGAGACGCGCTACGACGACGTACGCGTCGAGAACAACACCCTCAGGACGGTCGACCGCGAGGGCATCTTCTTCGCCTCCAGCTGGAACCAGCGGCCCGCGATCAGCGGCTACGACCCGAACGGCCCGCACTGGGTCCCGTCCACCGGCGTCGTCGTGCGCGGCAACACCCTCGACGACCTCGGAGGTGACGGCATCGTCATGACCGCCACCAAGAACGCCCTGGTCGAGCGCAACACCCTGCACGGCTTCCAGCGGCGCTCGGCCGGATACAACGCGGGCATGTGGCCGTGGAACGCGGACGGCACCGTCTTCCAGTACAACGAGACGTCCGGCGGCGAGACGACCCGCGACGGCATGGCGTACGACGTCGACGAGGGCTCCTTCGGGACCGTCTTCCAGTACAACTACAGCCACGACAACGCGGGCGGCTTCTTCCTCGTCTGCAGCGCCGACGGAACCCTCGGCGACGCCGTGATCCGCTTCAACATCAGCCAGAACGACCATTTCAGAGGCATCGAGACCTGTCGCGGATCGTTCTCCGGGGTCCGCTTCCTGCACAACACCGTCTACGTCGGTGACGGCGTCAGCCAGACCGTCGTCAACGAGAACACCACCAGCCGGCACGAGATCGCCTTCGACGACAACATCGTGGTGAAGGAGGGCGCCGGTACGGCGACCTTCGCTCTGCGTTCCGGCGGCGTCACCGCGTCCCACAACGTCCTGTACGGGATCGGGGCGACGCCCTCCGACCCCGGCGGCACCACCGCCGACCCGCTGCTCACCCGTCCCGGCACCGCCACGGGCTACGGGGATGCCGGGGCCGCCTACGCCCTGCGTGCCGGATCGCCCGCACTCGGCGCGGGGGCGCCGCTCGCCGACGCGGGCACCCGCGACTTCGCGGGCAACCCGGTGGTGCCGGGAGCGGCGCCCAACATCGGCGCGTGGAACGGGAGTTCGTCCGGCCGGTGACGGTCGGCGGGGCGCCCTGATCCTGGTCGGGGCGCCCTACGGGGCGCTGACCGGCACCGGCGCGTGCCAGCCCTGCGTGTCCGGTCCGGCCGGCGCGAGCTTCACGCCGGAGCCGGCGCGGGCGAGGTAGCGCCCGGTCGCCTGGTTCACGAGGGTCTTCTTGCCCAGGTTGTACGTCCACAGCTTGGCCGGGTCGGTGACCTTGCCGCCGATCGCGATGTCGCCCGCGCAGTCGGTGATGCGCACGCTCTTCTTGTCGCTCGCGGTCAGGCAGTAGTTCGACGGCAGCCGGACGGTGCCGTCGGCCGCGAGGACCCAGGACTGCTCGAAGGCGCCGGGGCCGTTGTCCTTGCACGCGGCGAGCGTGAGCTTGGCGCCGTCCTCGGCGGCGCCGCTCGGGGCGAGGCACTTGTCGCCGGGTGCGGAGATCTCGGCGCGCTTCGAATTGCCCAGCGCCAGACGCTGGTCGGTGCTTCCGTCGGGACGCGCGTCCACGGCGGCGGCGCACGGCGGGTTGCTCTTCGTCTTGGTCACCGAGCTGACGGCCGCGCCGGCGCCGACGGCGGTGCCGGTGGGCAGGCCGAAGTGGGCGTCCGAGTACGGCTGGTCGTAACAGGTGGCCCGCGGGTCGTTCCACTCGAAGTACTCGACCCAGTCGATCAGGCCCGTGGACTTGATGGCGGTGGCCGGCGTCTGCACGCTGCCGAGCTTGAACGACTCGCCCGTGGTCTTGTCGTGGATGGTGGCGCCGAACCAGCCGTCGCCCTCGTAGGCGACCGTGGAGGTGTAGGTGTGCCCCTCCTCCCAGTCGTGGTTCATGCGACAGCTGGAGCCCTCGCCCTCGCCACCGAACTGCAGGCAGTAGCTGCCCTCCGAGCCGGGCTTGCGCTCGAAGCTGTCCCACACCGAGAACAGGAACGTCGGCTTGTCGCCGCCGTTGCGCTGCATCCCGATGTAGGCGCCGTTGCCGACGTTGAAGCCGAACTGGTGGCTCCAGAAGGTGTTCGCGTTGTAGCCGGGGTCCTTCTCGACCGTCGTGGACCAGGTGACCTCGCTGAGCCCGTCGGCCGCCGACGGGAACGAGTAATAGGTGTACGTCCCCGGGGTGGTGCCGATGGTGTCGTCCGCGTTCGCCGCGGGGGCGGAGGCCAGGCCGGCTCCGGCGGCGAGGCCGAGCGCTGCGAGGAGCGGCACGGACCGCCGCTTGAGGGAACGGGTGAAGCGTCCAGTCATCGAAAACCCTGCCTGTGATGGAGGTGGATGCGTGAGAGGCGGATGCGTGAAGGGAGTGCGGCGGGCCGCACTGCGCGACATCGTGCGCGAAGGTGATTGAAAGCGTGCGACTTAGAGCATGATCGCGCGCGCCGGCACATCTTGCGCCATCGGGCGGCGTGGGGCAAGAGGGGGCGCGCAGGTCCGCCACAGCACCGCGAACGCCTCGTTCACGGCCTCGCAGGTGCGCCGGATGTCGTCCTCCTCGAGTGCGGCGGGGACGAACCGGCAGGCGAGGCCGCACACGTTGACGTGGATGCCGCGCACCAGCAGCTCGTGGTGGAAGCGCTCGTAGCGGTCCGGATCGGCGGCGAAAGATCGCGGTGGTGGCGGGTCGGAGCGCCGTCCGCCGAGAACACGATCCGGAACATGGCGCCGACGCCCTGGACCGCGCACGGCGCGCCGGAAGTCCTCGGCGACGCTCACGGAAAGGGCGCCGGACGTGATCGCCACGTCGTCCCCGGCCGCGTCGGCTCCGGTGGAAGAGGTGTCCGCGGAGGACGCGTCCGCGAAGGTGCGCGCGGAGTCGGCGAGGGCCGGGACGGCACCACCCGCCAGGGTCGGCGGGAGGGTGACACCGACGGCGCCCGAGAGGCGGCGTCTGGCGGGGGATCTGGACGTGTCTCTCCCTGCTGCGACGGTGCGAACACGCACTGTCCAGTGGGCTGTCCAGGGCTCTAGGGAGCAATTTCCACCAAAGTCCAAACACCAGCGGTCGTGGGTCCGAACACAGAAGGGCAGCTTCGCCCAGGTCGGGGGCGGTGCGCGCGACTGCGATGACCGTGTTCGTTGCCTGCGCGTTTCATGCGTGAAGCTGCAAGATCTAAATAGTTACCAATCAAGTCTTGTCATCCGTCGGCAGGCTGACGCAAGATTCCGGTACCTCGCGAGCCGGGCCGCAGCCCCCGCGAGGGCCCTGTGAAACCAACCCTCGCTCGCCACTCGACGCAGGAGGTGAATGTGTCGGCCGCTGCGTCCGCATCGCCCACGCCCACATCGCAAAACCCCCCCGACCTACCGCACGAGGCACCCGGAACGTCGGGCAGGAAGAAGGCGTCCGGCACGAAGGGGACGCCGGGCAGGAAGGGGCGCAAGCCCGCCGACCGGCGGAGCCTGCGCGAGCGTCTGAGGCAGGACCGCACCCTGCTCCTGCTGTGTGTGCCGGGCATCCTCTACTTCGCGGTGTTCTTCTACCTCCCGCTCGCGGGCAACAGCATCGCCTTCCAGGACTACCAGCCCTACCTCGGCTTCAAGGGCAGCCCGCTGGTCGGCTGGGACAACTTCAAGGCCCTGCTGGAACAGCCGGAGTTCTGGACGGCCGTCTGGAACACGCTGAAGATCAGCGCCGTCCAGCTGATCCTCTACTTCCCCGCGCCGATCGCCCTCGCGCTCTTCCTCAACTCGCTGATCAGCAACAAGACCCGCCGCCTCATGCAGACGGTCGTCTACCTGCCGCATTTCCTGTCGTGGGTCGTCGTCGTCGGCATGTTCCAGCAGGTCTTCGGCGGCGCGGGCACGGTCACCAGCTACCTGAACGACCACGGCGTGCACGTCGGCAACATCATGAACAACCCCGACACGTTCATCTACCTGATCACCTCCCAGAGCGTCTGGAAGGACGCCGGCTGGGGAGCGATCATCTTCCTCGCCGCGATGGCCTCCATCGACACCTCGCTCTACGAGTCGGCGGCGATGGACGGAGCGGGCTGGCTGCGCCGCATGTGGCACATCACGCTGCCCGGCATCAGGCCCGTGATGATCATGCTGCTCATCCTGCGCCTCGGCGACATCCTGTCGGTCGGCTTCGAGCAGATCCTCCTCCAGCGCGACAACGTCGGCCGGGACGCCTCCGAAGTCCTCGACACCTACGTCTACTTCCACGGCGTCGTCGACGGCGACTGGGGCATGTCCACCGCCGCCGGCCTGATGAAGGGCGTCATCGGCTTCGTCATGATCGTCCTCGCCAACAAGTTCGCGCACCGCCTCGGCGAGCAGGGGGTCTACCAGTGAGCACCGCGCCCATATCCACCACCCTGCGGCCCGAGAGCCAGGAGAGCCAGGAGCTCCGAAAGGGCCGCACCGGCAGCAGGAAGCGCCGCGGCTCCGCCGAGCGGCCCGCCTGGATGGAACAGCCCAACCCGGCGGCCCAGACGCTGAAGTTCATCGTCATCGTCGCGATGATCGTGGCGGTCGGCTACCCGTTCCTGCTCGCCATCGGCACCAGCCTCTCCTCCAAGGCCGAACTCGCCGCGAACGGCGGCTACGTGCTGTTCCCGACGCACCCCACGCTCGAGGCGTACCGGGTGGTCCTGTCCGGCGGCGTCATCACCCGCGCCGCCATAGTGAGCGTCGGAGTCACCGTCATCGGCACGGCGCTCAGCCTGCTCTGCACGATCGCGCTCGCCTACGGCCTGTCCCGGCCGCGGACCTTCGCGGGCAAGCCGCTGCTCCTGATCGTCGTCGGCACGTTCCTGTTCACGCCCGGCATCATCCCCAACTACCTGGTGGTGCAGGAGCTGGGACTGCTCGACACCTACGGGGCGATGATCGCGCCGATCCTGCTCAACGCGTTCAACATCATCGTGGTCCGGGCGTTCTTCCAGGGCATTCCCGACGAGCTGCACGAGGCGGCCCGCCTCGACGGCGCCGGTGAACTCACCATCCTGTGCCGGATCGTGCTTCCCCTGTCGAAGGCCGTCATCGCCGTGGTCGGCATGTTCTACGCGGTGACGTACTGGAACAGCTTCTTCAACGCGATGCTCTACATCAACGACCCGGACAAGCTGCCGCTCCAGGTGGTGCTGCGCAGCTATGTCCTCCAGGGCGACACCTTCAACGCGAAGGCGCTCGGCGTGAGCGTGCTGCCCGCCAGCACGGCCCTGTCGATGGCCGTGCTCATCCTCGCGGTCCTGCCGATCATCGCGGTCTACCCGTTCCTCCAGAAGTACTTCGTCAAGGGCGTTCTCACCGGCGCCATCAAGGCCTGAGCCACCACCCTCAACCGCTCCTCGCCCCTTAGGAGAGTCATGTCCAGAGACTTCAACCGCCGCGGGTTCCTCGGTGCCGCGACCGTCGCCGGCCTCACCGTCGCCGGTGCCGGTTCCCTCACGGCCTGTGGTTCCGGCGCGGCCTCGGGTGGTGGCGGCGCCAAGGCGTCGGCCAAGCTGAAGCTGCCGACGTACGTCCCCGCGAACGTCCCCGCGCCCGACCTGCCGGGCAACGCGGCGGGCCTCGACCCGGCGTACCTGCGCTACCCCAAGAACCTGACCCGCAGCGTCACCAAGAAGCCGGGCGACGGCAAGCCGGTCACGGCCCTGACCGAGACCTTCACGACCGCGGCCCCCGCGATGAACCGCAACCAGTACTGGCAGGAGCTCAACAAGCGCCTGGGTTCCGACCTGAAGATGACGATCGTCAACGGCCTCGGCGCCGACGACGTCTACCGCGCGAAGTTCAACGCCACCATCGCCGGCGGCGACATGCCCGACCTCATGTGGTTCCCGCCGAACCAGGGCCTCAAGAACGTCCCCGCCCTCCTCGAGGCGAAGTTCCACGACCTCACCGAGTACCTGTCGGGCGACGCGGTCAAGAAGTACCCCAACCTCGCCAACATCCCCGGTTTCGCCTGGAAGACGGCCGTCTTCAACGGCAAGATCTGGGGCATGGCGGTCCCGTACGGCCGCATGGGCCAGGTCTACGTCGCGAACGAGGACTTCTGGAAGCCGGTCGGCGGCGTCCAGTTCGACAGCGCCCAGGACTTCTTCGACAAGGCGAAGGAACTCCTCGACGTCAAGCGCAAGAAGTACGTCCTGGAGCCGGCGTACGTGAACCACATCCTGCAGTTCGCCTACTGGCACGGCGCGCCCAACGGCTGGCGCATGGACGGCGGGAAGCTCACCCACTACTTCGAGACCGACGAGTTCCACGCCGGCCTGGAGTTCGCCCTCAAGTGCCAGAAGGCGCAGCTGTTCTGGCCGGACCCGAACCTGCCGACGACCCTGGAGAAGATGGAGGGCGGGTTCCTCGGACTGCACGTCCAGTCCTTCCCCGGTTTCCTCAGCGACAGCAACCAGTACGACTGGCCGGAGAAGGTCGTCATCCCGTTCGCCGCGGAGAAGGGGATGACCCCCAGCTGGGGCTACGGCTACGGCTCGGTCGGCTTCACGGCCATCAACAAGGCCGTGAGCAAGGACCGTATCGACACGCTGCTCCAGGTCATGAACTACCTCAGCGCCCCCTTCGGCACCGAGGAGCGGCTCTTCCTCGACAACGGCATCGAGGGCACGCACCACACCCGCTCCAAGGACGGTGACGTGCTCCTCAACAAGAAGGGCAACGCCGAGGTCATCACCACCCGCCAGGCCATCAACTTCTTCGGCAACGCGCCCGAGACGCTGTACCTCCCGGGCAAGCCCGACATCACGCGCGGCATCCACGGGGCCCAGGTCGAGCTGATGAAGCTCGCGAAGATCAACCCGACCACGGGCTTCTTCTCGGACACCAACGCCAACAAGGGCGCCTCCTCGACGGACACCGTGTACCAGGCCGTCAAGGACATCGTCGCCGGCCGCACCCCGCTGTCCTCCTTCAAGAAGGACATCCTGCCGACCTGGCAGCGCGAGGCGGGCAACGCGATACGCGACGAGTTCGAGAAGGCCATCGCCGACAGCAAGTAGCGCGCCCGGCACGGCAAGCACCGCACAGCACCCCTATGCGTCCCGCACGCAGAACAGGACACCCGCACGTGGAAGACCTGCGCATCGCCGTCATCGGGCTCGGACTGCGACGGAATCTGGCCACCGCCGCGCACCGCCCCGGCAGGGGATCGGTCGTGGCGGCGGTGGCCGACCTCGACCCGCAGATCCGGGCGAAGGTACCGGAGTTGTACGAGGGCGCGGTCGCCGTCGACGACTACCGAAAGCTCCTCGAGGACCCCTCGATCGACGCCGTCATCGTCGCCACCCCCGACGACACCCATGAGGCCATCGCCTGCGAGGCGCTCGAAGCGGGCAAGCCGGCCTACGTCGAGAAGCCGCTCGGCATCTCGGTCGAGCAGTGCGACACCATCCTGCGCACCGCGTACAAGACCGGCACCCGCCTCTACGTCGGCCACAACATGCGCCACATGGGCGTCGTGCGCCTCATGCGCGACATCATCGCGCGCGGCGAGATCGGCGAGCCGAAGACCGTGTGGGTACGGCACTTCGTCTCGTACGGCGGCGACTACTACTTCAAGGACTGGCACGCCGACCGCACCCGCACCACGGGCCTCCTTCTCCAGAAGGCCGCGCACGACCTCGACGTGGTGCACTGGCTGGCCGGCGGCTACACCAAGCGCGTCAACGCCCTGGGCGACCTCATGGTCTACGGGGACCTGCCGCGCCGCGAGCCGGACACTCCGCGCCCCGACGGCTGGCTGAAGGAGTTCGACTGGCCGCCGACGGCGCGTCACGACCTGCACCACGTCGTGGACGTCGAGGACGTGTCGGTGATGAACATGCAGCTGGACAACGGCGTCATCGCCGCCTACCAGCAGTGCCACTTCAGCCCCGACTACTTCCGCAACTACACGGTCATCGGCACCGAGGGCCGCCTCGAGAACTTCGGGGACAGCCCCGGCGACGAGGTCCGGGTCTGGAACACGGGGCCGACCGGCTACCGCAAGGACGCCGACATCGTGTACCGCGTGCCCGAGGCGACGGGCTCGCACGGCGGTGCCGACGAACGCATCATCGGCGAGTTCTGCCGCTTCGTGCGCGAGGGCGGCGTCACCGACACGTCGCCCGTCGCGGCCCGGATGAGCGTCGCCGCCGGTGCGCTCGCCACCCGCTCGCTGCGCGAGGGGGGCGTGCCGTACGACGTCCCGGAGCTCGAGCCGGAGCTTCTCGCGTACTTCGACGGCGGGCAACTGCCGCGCGAAGCGGGGGAGTAGCAGCCACGGCGCAGGCGTGGGCGGGCCCGTCGGAGGGGGCGGACCCGCCCACGCCTGCGTGCGCACACAGACGGTCACGTGTAGGTGCGCGGACGATCACGTCTGGATGCGAAGAACGGCGCGGGTTACGCTACGCGCGTTGCGAGGAGGAACAAGTGGGCGCACATGCCCGATGGACCCAACTGCTGGAAATACTCGGCAATGAGGGTCATCTCGATGTAACGGAGGCGGCCGAGCGACTGGGCTGTTCCTCCGCCACCATTCGGCGCGACATGGACGAACTGGCCCGGCAGTCCCTGCTGACCCGCACGCGCGGCGGGGCCGTGGTGAGCTCCGTCGCCTACGACCTGCCGCTGCGCTACAAGACGGCCCGCAAGGCGGACGAGAAGCAGCGCATCGCGAAGGCGGTCGCCGAACTCGTCCCGTCGGGCTCCGTCGTCGGCATCAACGGCGGCACCACGACCTCCGAGGTGGCCAGGGAACTGGCCGTCCGCACCGACCCGGGCGGCACGTCCGGCGGTGTCGCGCTCACCGTCGTCACCAACGCCATCAACATCGCCAACGAGCTGGCGATCCGCCCCCATGTGAAGATCGTCGTCACGGGCGGCGTGGCCCGGCCGAGCTCGTACGAACTCGTCGGCCCGCTCGTCACGTCCGTGCTGCAGAGCCTCGCCCTCGACTACACGATCCTCGGCGTGGACGCGGTCCACCCGCACTTCGGCGCGGCCACCCACGACGAGTCGGAGGCCAGCGCGAACCGCTCGCTCGCCGAACGCGCGGGCACGGTCATCGTGGTGGCCGACTCCTCGAAGCTGGGCCGCCGGGCGTTCGCCCAGGTGTGCGCGCTGAACGCGGTGTCGATCCTGGTGACGGACAAGGACGCCCCCGAGGCCCTCGTCGAGGACATCACGGCACAGGGCATCGACGTCATCTGCGTGTGACCGGGCGCCTGTGGCGCGTGTCGTGGCGGCGCCCGGTCACGTCTCACGTCCGCATCAACCAGGCGTCGTCCAGCGCTGGTTGGCACCGCCCGAGCATGCGTAGGTGATCAGCTTCGTACCGTCCGCGCTCGCGCCGCCCTGGGCGTCCAGGCACTTGCCCTGGTTGACGAGGGTGTCCCCGGAGTGCTGCCACTGCTGCGCGGCCGAGCCGTTGCACGTGGACAGCTGCACCGAACTCCCGCTCACCGTCATGCACTTGTAGAGCGCGCGCACGGTGCCGTCGTGCGACAGGACCCAGTTCTGGTGGTTGCCGCCGCCGCACGTCCACAGTTCGAGTGGGGTGCCGTCGGTACTGCTGCCACCCGTGATGTCGACGCACTTGCCGCCGTTGCCCGTGATGTCGCCCGAGGCGGAGTTGCCGGTCGCGTCGTCGTGCACGCTGCCGCCGGAGACCTGGGTGACCTGGGCGTACTGGGTGCAGGTGCTGCTCGTGGACGTCGCGCTGACGGAGGCGGTGACGGCGGAGCCGCCCGTCGACGTGCCCTTGGGGAGGTCGAAGCGGGCCCGTGAATAGGGCTCGTCCTCGCAGGTCGCCGAGTTGCTGTTCCAGTCGAAGTACTCGACCCAGTCGACCATGCCGCCCGCGCCGATCCGGGCGCCCGAGCCGACCTGGAGGCTGCCCAGGACGAAGGACGTGCCGGCCGTGACGTCGGAGATCGTCGCCTTGTACCAGCCGTCGGTCGTGTCGGGGGAGACGCGGTACGTGTAGTGGTGTCCCGCCGTGAACGCCTGGTTGTAGCGACAGGTGTACCCGGTGCCCGACTCGTCGAAGGTCTGGCAGTACGTACCGGCCGAGCCCGCCTTCGCCGCCGTCGAGCCCCACAGGGAGAACAGGAACATGCCGGTGCCGGTGCGCCAGCGCTGCTGGCCGACGTAGCCGCCGACGCCGTTGGTGAAGTCGAACTGGTGGGCCCAGTAGACGTTTCCGCGGCCCGGGTCCGCCTCGACCGTCGTGCCCCACGTGGCCTCGGTGAGGGCCGTCGTGCCGGACGGGAAGCCGTAGTCGGTGTAGGTGCCGGGCGTCTGCCCCGCGGCCTGGGCCGGCGCGGACAGTCCCAGAGTGGCGGCGACCGCGACGACGGCGGTCACACAGACGGATCTGATCGATCTGAAGCGACGCACAGGTTCCTCCTGAACGGTGGGGGAGGGAGGTGCTTGCGGATATGCGCTTGTCCTCGTGCTCGTGCTCGACAAGAGAGTGGCCGCGGCGGGTGGGCAAGGGCATGGACTTCTGGAGCGCGCACATGGACTCTCGGCGAGGTTCGATGGGATTGGCTGATCTCAAATGCTCGAAAACGCGCTATAACTTGCACAACCAAGCATGCGCTGGGATGTGAGGGTGCGCCATGAGCCATATCGAGAACGAGCTGTACAGCCAGCCCGAGTGCTGGGACCGGGCGGCCGAACTGGCCCTGAGTCAGGGAGCGTTGCTCCCCGAGCCGGGCGAGCGGGTCGCCGTCGTGGGCTGCGGCACCTCGCTCTTCATGGCGCAGGCCGCCGCCGCGCTGCGCGAGGACGCCGGCCACGGCGAGACCCACGCCCACGCGGCCTCGGAGTTCCCGGCCGGACGCCACTACGACCGGGTCGTCGCCCTGACCCGCTCGGGCGCCACCACCGAGGTGCTCCGCCTCCTCGCCGGGCTGCGCGGACACGTCAGGACCACCGTGATCACCACGGACGCCGCGACCCCGGTGGCCGCGGCCGCCGACGACGTGCTCGCACTCGGCTTCGCCGACGAGAAGTCCGTCGTGCAGACCCGCTTCCCGACCTCGGCCCTCACCCTGCTGCGCACCCACTTCGGGCTGCACTCGCAGGATGTCGTGGACGACGCGCACGACGCGCTCGCCGAGCCGCTGCCCCCGTGGCTCGTCGGCTGCACACAGTTCACGTTCCTGGGCCGGGGCTGGACCGTGGGGCTCGCCGGCGAGGCGGCCCACAAGATGCGCGAGAGCCAACTCCCCTGGACCAGCGCCCATCCGGCCCTGGAGTACCGGCACGGCCCGATCAGTGTCTCGACGCGCGGCACGGTCACGTGGATGCTCGGCGAGGCGCCCGCCGGTCTCGCCGACGAGGTGCACGCCACCGGCGGCATGTGGGTGGCCGGCGGCCTCGACCCGCTGGCCGAACTGGTACGGACACAGCGCCTCGCGGTGGCGTTCGCGGTGGCCGGCGGCCGCAACCCGGACCGGCCCCGCCACCTCACGCGCTCGGTGATCCTCGCCCGGGTCTGAGGGGTCGACTCCGCCTGGGTGAACCGCTGTTGTGGGGCGGGGTCAGCGCGGCGGCGCCGACCGTGATCCCAGCACGCCGGGCGCCACCGAGTGCGGCAGCAGGTCCGCCGGGCTCTGCGGGAGCACCACCTCCAGCTCCGCCTCCTCGTGGAAGCGGTACGGGCGGTGCCCGAGCAGGCTGCCGAGATAGCGGCGCACGCGCGACATCTCGGCGCGCACGGTCACCGTGCGCGTCGGGTCGCCGAACATGTCCTCCGCGAGACCCGACGCGCTGCGCCCGCCGCGGTGCAGGGCCAGCAGATAGAGGAGTTCGGCGTGGCGCGGGCTCAGCTCGTGCGTCCAGGACCGCGTGCCGTCCGTCACCGTCACCGACCAGCGCCGGGGCCTGCTCACGTCCAGGACGACGCGGGTGCCGCCGAGCGGTTCGGCCGCCCCCTCCGGGCCGTCGGGCCGCAGCAGCCAGCCGCCCGGCAGCGGCGCCACCGCGCACATGCCCAGCGTCGGTACCCACGCCCGCCCGTCCGAGAGCTCCGAAAGCTCGGACAGCGACTTGGGCAGCACGATGCGGTCCACCGGCTGCATGCCGGTCACCGCCGCCGTCCAGCCCTGGACGTCCACCGCGACCGCCCGGCCGCCGATCCGCGCGAGGACCGGCGCCGCGACGGCCCGCAACCGGTCGAGCGCCGTCGCGTGCCGCTCCCGCAGCCGCGCCTCCGCGAGCTGCGCGACCGTCCCGACGAGCGAGAGCGTCGCCGGGTGCATCGTCTCCAGGGGGCCGCTCACATCGACGACGCCGATCACCTGCCCGTCGCGCGGGTCCGTGATCGGTGCCCCCGTGCACGTCCAGGTGTGCAGCGACCCCACGAAGTGCTCGGCGGAGAAGACCTGCACCGGGCGCCGCGTCACGAGCGGTGTGCCCACCCCGTTCGTCCCGACGGTCTCCTCGGCCCAGTCCGCGCCCAGTTCGAAGCCGAGCCGGTCGGCCTTGTGCAGCACCGCCGCGTTGCCCTCGCGCCACAGGACGCGCCCCTCGGCGTCGGACACGACCATGATGTGCTGCGCCGCGTCCGCGACGGTGACCAGCGCCTCGCGCAGCACCGGCAGGACCTCCAGGAGCCCGGAGGACTGGCGGCGCTCCTCCACCTCCTCCACGCTCAGCAGACCCGAGCGCACGTCACGGTCCGGGTCGACCCCACTGCGGAGCATGCGGTTCCAGGACTCGCCGATCACCGGGCGCGGCAGGATCTGCGGCCGCTGCCCCGACAGGGTCGCGGCGCGGACACCCTTCAGGAGCCGCGCGGCCAGGGAGCAGTCCATGGTGGACAGCCGGCCGAGATCGACGGTCGAGTTCTTCTGCGTCACGGGTCCTCCTGGAACAGACCAGTGCGTGGGGACGTGTGCATATCGTGCCGCTTCACCGGCCCTTGTGGGGGCGGAAAGGCGGGCGCGACAGTTGCAACCCTCTGCAACTCTGGCGAACAGCCGTACGTCGGTCGAAGCTGAAACGGTGCCGCTCCGGCGGCGCGGGAGCTCCTCAAGGGGCCTGAAGGGCGGGGGTGATGCCGTGTCGGCGCAGCATCACCCCCGTGACCTCAAGGGTCAAGGCCCGTGACCCCAGTCGTCACCCCCTGACCTTTGCCCGGCCGGGCGCTCAGCTCACAGGGCGCGCCCGCTCGACGACCGACCGCAGGTCCAGGCTGTGCGGCAGCGTGCCGAACGCCGCACCCCAGTCCCCGCCGAGCCGCGAGGCGCAGAACGCGTCCGCGACCTCCGGCGGCGCGTGACGCACCAGCAGCGAACCCTGGAGCACGAGAGCGATCCGTTCCACGACCCGGCGCGCCCGTGCCTCGATGCCTTCCAGGTCGGCGAGTTCGGTCAGCAGGTCCTTGATCGCCCCGTCGAGGCGGTGATCGGCGCCGCGTGCCCTGCCGACCTCCTGGAGGAACGCGTCGAGCGCCTGCGGCTCGCGCTGCAACGCCCGCAGCACGTCGAGCGCCTGCACATTGCCGGACCCTTCCCAGATCGAGTTGAGCGGCGACTCGCGCAGCAGCCGCGGCATGCCGGACTCCTCCACGTAACCGTTCCCGCCCAGGCACTCCAGGGCCTCCGCCGCCACGGGCGTACACCGCTTCGTCACCCAGTACTTGGCGGCCGGCACCGCGATCCGCAGGAACGCCCGCTCCTGCTCCGACCCGGTGTCCTGCACGGCGTCCTGGGCCGCCGCGAGCCGCAGCGCCAGCGTCGTCGCGGCCTCCGACTCCAGCGCCAGGTCGGCCAGCACGTTGCGCATCAGCGGCTTGTCGACGAGCCGGCCGCCGAACGCCTCGCGGTAGGTGCAGTGGTGGATCGCCTGCGCGACGGCCTGGCGCATGATGGCGGCCGAACCGAGCACACAGTCCAGGCGCGTGGCGGCGACCATCTCGATGATGGTGCGCACCCCGCGCCCCTCGTCGCCGACCCGGCGCGCCCACGTCCCGTCGAACTCGACCTCGGCCGACGCGTTCGAGCGGTTGCCCAGCTTGTCCTTGAGCCGCTGGATCGCGAACGGGTTGCGCGTGCCGTCCTCCAGGACGCGCGGCAGCAGGAAACACGTGAGTCCCTCGGGCGCCTGCGCCAGGACGAGGAACCCGTCCGACATGGGCGCCGAACAGAACCACTTGTGCCCGGTCAGTTCGTACGTGCCGTCCTCGGCGAGCGGCGTCGCCCGCGTCGTGTTCGCGCGGACGTCGGAGCCGCCCTGCTTCTCCGTCATGCCCATCCCGAACACGACGCCCGCCTTCGCGGCGGCGGGCCGCAGCCCCGCGTCGTACACCGTCGACGTCAGCCGGGGCTCCCACTCGGCGGCCAGCGCGGGGTCGGCCCGCAGCGCGGGCACCGCCGCGTGCGTCATCGACAGGGGGCAGGTGTGGCCCGCCTCGACCTGGCTCCACACCAGGAACGCGGCCGCGCGCCGCAGATGGCCGCCGGGCCGCGACCAGGCCGACGTGAGTCCGGCCGAGACGCCCTTGGCCATGAGCCGGTGCCAGGCCGGATGGAAGGCGACCTCGTCGACGCGGTGGCCGTAGCGGTCGTGGGTGTGCAGCGTCGGCGGATTCTCGTTCGCGAGCACGCCCCACTCCTGCGCCTGGGCGGAACCGGCGGCGCGGCCGAGGCCGCCGAGTTCCTCGCGGACCTCGGCCGTGAGCGAGGGCTCCAGATGCCGTTCGACCCCCTCGGTGAGGACCCTGTCCGCGGCAAAAACGTCATATCCCACCAGGGGCGGAGCCTGGTTGGTCACTGCGTGGGTGGTGGCTGCCATGACAGATACGGTAAGGACGTGCACCAGGCAAAAGAAACACCCGATCGGCCACGCAGAGGCCGACTCCACCGGGCCCGCGCCCTTTATCGCAACGTCTCGAAGCGCAGGACCGCCTGGCTGCTGCTCAAGGACACCGTCAACTCGTGCATGGAGTACCGCATCCTGGGGCTCGCGGCCGAGGCGGCGTTCTTCACGCTCCTGTCCGTGCCCCCGCTGCTCCTCTCCCTGATCGGGCTGCTCGCCTACGTCGACACGTGGACCGGCGCCCACACGATCGCGGGCGTGCGCGACAACATCCTGGAGGCGTCGCGCACCGTCCTGACCGACGAGGGCGTGAAGGAGATCGCCCGGCCCATCCTCGACGACGCGATGAAGGGCCGTCCGGACGTCATCTCCATCGGCTTCCTGTTCTCGCTGTGGTCGGGCTCGCGCGCGGTGTCCACGTTCGTCGACACGGTGACGGTCATGTACGGGCTCGACGGTGTGCGCGGCATCGTCAAGACCCGGCTGCTCGCCTTCCTGCTGTTCCTCGTCGCGCTGATCGTCGGCTCGGTCGCGCTGCCGCTGATGATCGCGGGCCCGGACGCGGTGATCGCCCTGGTCCCGTGGTCGGAGACCGTGGTCCAGGTCCTGTACTGGCCCGTCGTCCTCCTGCTGTCCGTGGTCTTCCTGACGACGCTCTACCACGTGTCCGTGCCGGTGCGCTCGCCGTGGATCGAGGACGTCCCCGGTGCGCTCGTGGCCCTCGCGATGTGGGTGCCGGGCAGCTTCCTGCTCCGCCTCTACATCACCAGCACCATCGAGGGCCCCACCATCTACGGGTCCCTGGCCGCGCCCGTCGCGGTGCTCCTGTGGATCGGCGTATCGGCGTTCGCGGTGCTCGTCGGCGCCGCGGTGAACGCGGCGATCGACCGGGTCTGGCCGTCCGTCGCGACTTCGGTCGCCCGCGCCGCCAACGAGCGGTGGCGGACCAAGCAGGCCGCGGAGTACGTCGCCCGCTCCGCCGCCCGCGAGGCGCACGGCGGCATCGACGACGCGGACGACCCCGACATGCCGTCCGAGTTCCCCGAGCGCTGGTCGAAGTTCCTGCCCCCGGACGACGTGTCGTCCCGCCTGCGCGCGCACGTGCGCAAGAACGGCGACCATGCGCAGGGCCCCAACCCGCGTGACCACGACGACCACGACCACAACTGACCGGCCGACGCCACCCCGCGCACGCGGCGTAGCCTCGAAGACGTGGCTGACGTGTACCGGGAGCGGGCGGCGCCGAGCGTGGCGGGCGCGGTCCTGTGGACCCGTACCGTCACCCCGGACGTCGACGGCCCAAGCACCGAACCGGACGTTCTGCCCGACGGCTGCATGGACCTGCTGTGGACCGAGGGGCGCCTCTTCGTCGCCGGACCCGACACGCGCGCGTACCGGCCCGGCATCAGCGGTGCCACCCGGTTCGCCGGCATCCGCTTCTTCCCCGGCACCGCGCCCGCCGTCCTCGGCGTCCCGGCCCAGGAACTGCGCGACCGGCGCGTCGACCTCGCCGACCTGTGGCCGTCGGACCAGGTGCGGCGCCTGACCGAACGCGTCGACGCGGCACCCGACCCGGCGGCCGCCCTCGAAGCCGTGGCCCTCGAACGGGGAGCCGCGCCGCCCGACGCCGTCCTGGCGCACATCGTGGCGTCGCTGGACGCGGGCCGCACCGTCGCCGAGACCGCCGACAGCGCGGGGCTCGGCGCCCGCAGCCTGCACCGGCGCTCCCTCGCCGCGTTCGGCTACGGACCCAAGACCCTGGCCCGCGTCCTGCGTCTGCAACGCGCCCTCGCGCTGGCCCGCGCAGGAGTGCCGCTCGCCGAGACGGCCGCGCGGGCGGGGTACGCCGACCAGGCCCATCTGGCACGCGACGTCAGGGGGTTGGCGGGCGTTCCGCTGACCCGCCTCGTCTGACGGGGCCGCCGCGCCTACCAGGGCGAGATCGGCTCGATCCCGACCCGGCGCCCCTCCTCGTCGAGCAGATGCCCCATGCGCTTGACGGTGTGCAGGCCGACGATGCGGTCCGTCACCGTGAGCGTGGGCAGGCGGGCGCACAACGCGGTCTCGCGGCGCTGGATGTCACCCAGGTCGTGCACCCACAGCGTGGCGAAGATGTTCGCGGGCCCCGTGACGGCCGCGACGAGCCGGCACTCCGGGAGCGCGGCGAGCGTGCGGTGGACGGTGCCGATGTCCCGCGCGGGGACCCGGCCGAGCAGTGACACCGGGACCGGGTGCCCGGCGAGCGCGGACGCGATGTCGCAGCGGAACGTCAGGACCGCCGAGTCCGTGAGGCGGCGCAGCCTGCGGCGGACGGTGGGCGGGCTGGTGTCGGTGCGCTCGGCGAGTTCGGCGAGGCCGAGCCGCCCGTCGCGGACGAGTTCTCCGAGCAGGGCCCGGTCCACGGGGTCGAGTTCGAGCCCGCGCGCCGGCTCCTGCGCCGCCGTGACGCTGCCGAGCGCCGTCATCTGCGAGGGGTCGAGGGAGCGCAGCCGCCAGCGACTGCCCTCGACGTAGAGCGACGTGGCGAACAGGGCGCTGACCGACACGATCCCCGGCAGCTGGTCCAGCTCCTGCGTGAGGAAGCGGCTGAGCGAGGGCAGGTCGGGGGAGAGCACGTCGAGGAGCAGGTCGGAGCTGCCGGGGGCGGTCACCTCGATCGTCACCGCCTCCGGGAGCGCGCTCAGCCGGGCGAGCAGCCTCGACCGCTCCTGAGGCAGGCAGCGCAGCAGCACGAACGCCGTGCAGCGGTTGCGGCTGAACTCGCGGCCCGGTGCCGCGTACACCCAGGCGAGCCCCGCCCGCGTCAGCCGGTCCCAGCGCCGCGCCAGCGTGCCCGCCGTCACGCCGAGCAGTGGCGAGAGCTCCGACCAGGACGCCCTGGGCCGCAGCTGGAGGGCGTTCACCAGAGCCAGGTCCAGCTCGCTGGCCGTGACCGTTTCTCGCATCACAAGCACTCCGTACGTACGAATCCATGAATATTCGGGGCCGTCCGTGCCTCGGCCCGCACAGTAGCGACCACATTCGGTTCCGGCCACCAGAAGATGCAGAGGTGAAGCTGTGTCCACGCACACAACGGGAACGGGGCGCGACCCCAGAGCGGTGGGCTCCGGCCCGGCCATGGTCGCGACGATGGCCGTCGTCGTCCTGTTCAGCGGCATCGTCCAGGGCTATCTGACCCCGCTCCTCCCCGAGGTCGGCCGGAGCCTGCACATCGGCACCGTCGGGCAGAACAACATCTACCTGCTCTTCCAGCTCGCCTGCGCCGTACTGACGCCGCTGCTGTCCCGGCTCGGTGACCTGCACGGACACCGCAGGCTGCTGCGGGTGGCGCTCGCGATGGTGGCGGGCGGCTCCCTCCTGATCGCCGCGTGGCCGTCCGCCGTGACCCTCGCCGTCGGCGTCACCCTCCAGGGCGCCCTCGTCGGCTTCTTCCCGCTCCTCGTGGGCATCCTCCGCTCCCGCGCCCCCGAGCAGAACCGCACCGGCATCTCGCTGCTCGTGGGCGTCCTGCTCATCGCGATCGGCGTCGGCGGGCTCGTGGCCGGCGCGCTCAGCGAGGGCCACGCGGAGGCGGGCCTGTGGACCGCGGTCCCCGTCGCCCTGCTCGCCGTCGTCGCCGGTCTCGTCCTGCCGGACAGCGACATCCCGCGTGGCGGCCGCTTCCACTACGGCGCGGCGACGCTGCTCACCGCGGGCCTCGTCGCGCTCGTCCTCGTCCTCGCTCAGGGCAGCTCGTGGGGCTGGGGATCGGCGCGCACGATCGGGCTCGCCGCCGTGGCCGTCGCCGTCCTGGCGGCCTGGGTGGCTGTCGAGCGCCGGTCCGAGAACCCGCTGGTCAGCGTCCGCATGCTGGCCAACCCGCGGCTCGCGGTGGTCAGCGGCTACACGTTCTGCGCCTCGTTCGGCACGATCGGCTTCCTCGGCGCCAACGCCCTCTTCCTCGGCTCCTCACGCTCCGAGAACGGCTACGGCATGGACATGGGCCCGCAGGCCATCGCCACGATCTCGCTCGCCATGGTCGTCGCCGGATTCGCCGGATCCACGCTGACGCCGCGTCTCGCCCGGAGCATCGGCGACCGCGCCGTGCTCGCCACGGGCGGTGTCCTCGTCGCGCTCGGCTTCCTGGGCATGGCCCTCTTCCACGACAGCCTCGCCCAGTACGTGACCTCCGCCCTTGTCGTGGGCCTGGCCACCGGGCTCTTCGAGTCGATCACGCGGACCCTGTCGGCGGAGGTCGTCGAGGAGCACGAGACCGCGCTCGCCGTCGGCCTCAACGAACTCGCCCTCTCCCTGGGCGCGGCCATCGGCGCCGCCGTGATCGGCGGCTTCTTCACCGCCCACGCCGTGCGCGGCACCACGCGCATCGCGGAGTCCGGCTACCTGTGGGGCTGGGGCGCGTGCGCGTGCGCCGCCGTCGTCGGCACGGCCCTCGCCCTGCGCTACCGCGCCCCCCGCGCCGACGCCGCCACCCCCGTACCGCACCTCGCCCCGACCGGAGACCTCGCATGACCGACACCCCGACCGCGCACAAGACCGTGACCGGCGCCGTACGGAACTGGCGCGAGCCGGTCGTCGCCCTCAGCCACGCCCTGCACGACGACCCCGAGACCGCCCTGCAGGAACACCGCGCCGCGGCCCGGATCGCCGACCTCATGGAGAGCGCCGGATTCACCGTCACCCGCGGCGCCGGCGACCTCCCCACGGCGGTGCTCGCCACCTACGGCATCGGCGACCTCGTCATCGCGTTCTGCGCCGAGTACGACGCCCTGCCCGGCATCGGCCACGCCTGCGGGCACAACGTCAACGGCGCCGCGTCCGTCGGCGCCGCCCTCGGCCTCGCCGCCGTCGCCGACGAACTCGGCGTCACGGTGAAGCTGATCGGCACGCCCGCCGAGGAGGACATCGGCGGCAAGGTGCTTCTCATGGACGCCGGGATCTTCGACGACGTCGCCGCCGCGATGATGGTGCACGCCGCCTCCGACGACACCGTCGGCGCCTCCTCACTGGCCATCGGCGCCTGGGACCTCGCCTACCGCGGCAGGCCCTCGCACGCCGCGCTCGCCCCCTGGGAGGGCGTCAACGCGCTCGACGCCATGACCGTCGCCCAGACCGCCGTCGGCCTCCTGCGCCAGCAGCTGCCGCCCGGCGTCGTCGTGCACGGCATCGTCACCGACGGCGGCCAGGCCGTGAACGTCATCCCGGCCCGCACCGCCGCCCGCTACGAGGTCAGGGCACGCACCGTGGAGCAGCTCGCCGAGGCCTGGCAGCGGGTCAGGGCGTGCTTCGAGGCGGGCGCGCTCGCCACCGGCGCCGAGCTCGAAGTGAGCGCGCACGGAAGGGACTTCGCCGACCTGCGCCAGGACGAGGAGATGACCCGGTCCTACGCGAGGGCCGCCGCTGATCTGGGCCGTACGGTCACCTCGCTGCACGGCGAGACGATGGCGTCGACCGACATGGGCAACGTCTCGCAGCGCATCCCCTCGATCCACCCGACGGTCGGCTACGACACGGGCGGTGCCAAGCAGCACACCCCCGAGTTCACCGCCCACGGCAAGACCCCGGGCGCCGACCTCGCGGTGCTCGACGGGGCCACGGCCCTCGCCCTCGTCGGCGTCGACCTCGCGACGTCCGAGGCACAGCGCGCCCGGCTGCTCGACGGGGTGCGCAAGCGCCGGGCGAACGCCTCCTAGCCGGGCGGGCGCCGTCTACGAGGAGGTGGTGGCCAGCGGTGCGAACAGGTCGACCCCGTTCCCGTCCGGGTCGAGGACCACGGCGTACCGCTGGCCCCAGAACGCGTCCCACGGCTTGAGCTCTCCGTCGTACCCGGCGGCCAGCAGCCCCTCGTAGACGGCGTCCACCCCGGCCGCGTCGCCGCAGTCGAAGGCCAGCCCGTGCCGGGAGGCTCCACGTGCCGGCGCCCGCCAGGACGGGTGGAACGACTTCACGGTCTCCTCGGTGTCGAGCAGGACGCGCAGGCCACCGGGCAGGACGGCCTCCGCGTGCGGCTGTTCCTCGGCCCCTTCGGGGAACGCGAGGCCGAGGCGGCGGTAGAACGTGACGGCTGCGGCCATGTCGGAGACGACGACGCCCACGGCGTCGAGACGTGCGGTGATCTCGGTCATGGCCCCACCGTAGGCACGCGCCCCGCGCCGGTCTTGAACGAATCGGACACCGCTCCGCCGCGTCCCGCTCAGTCGCTGAACGCGGTGGCCCGCGCCACCTTCTCCCAGGCACCGATCTCGGCGCGCACGCCGTCGAGGTGGCCCACGACCGCTTCCACCGCGTCGTCGCCGAGCGGCAGCCGCAGCGGCGTCACGCCCGCATCGAGCGCGGTCACGATCGCGGCGGCGGCCTTCGCCGGGTCGCCGGGCTGCTCGCCGTCGCCGCCGCCGACCATGCGCCGGGTCGGTCCGACGGTGGCCGCGTAGTCGTCGAGCTCCTCGGAGACGCTGGTGTTGCCGAACAGGCTCGTGCGGAACGCGCCCGGCTCCACGACGAGGACCTTGATGCCGAGCGGCCCCACCTCGGCCGCGAGCGCCTCCGAGAAGCCCTCGAGCGCGAACTTCGTCCCGCTGTACGCGGAGAACCCGGCGAACGACATCTGCCCGCCCATGCTGCTCATCTGCACGATGGCCCCCGAGCGGCGCGCCCGCATGTGTGGCAGGACCGCGCGGACCAGCGCCGCAGGCCCGAAGAAGTGCACGTCGAACAGGCCGCGCAGCTCCGCGTCCGTGGTCTCCTCGGCGGCGCCGACGTGGCTGCGGCCCGCGTTGTTGACCAGGACGTCGATCCGGCCGTGCCGGGTGACGACGTCCGTCACCGCCGTGCCGATGCCGGCCGTGTCCGTCACGTCCAGAGTGAGCGCCTCGACCTGGTCGGGGTGGGCCGCGACCAGGTCGTCCAGAGCCGACGCGTTGCGCGCGGTGGCCACGACGACATCACCGGCGGCGACCGCCGCCTCGGTGATCGCCCGCCCGAAGCCGCTGTTCGCCCCGGTGACCAGCCATACCTTCGCCATCTCGAACTCCCTGTGAAAAGAATGGTTTCCCGCTGCCGTGCCGTGCCGTGCCGTGCTGTTCTGGATCAACCATGGCGCCGGAACCGGTGGCCGGTCCAAGACCCGGCGTGATAACTGATGGTTATGGACGTACACGGCAGAGATCTGCGCTACTTCGTGGCGGTGGCCGAGGAGCTGCACTTCACCCGCGCGGCCGAGCGGCTCTACGTCTCTCAGCCCGCGCTGAGCAAGCAGATCCGGATGCTGGAGCGGCAGCTCGGCACCGAACTGTTCGACCGGGACCGGCAGGGCGTGCGGCTCACCCCCGCCGGCACCGCGCTCCTGCCGCACGCGCGCGCCGTCCTCGCCGCGTGGGAGACCGGCGCCGCGGCGGTGGAACGCGCCAAGGCCGAGCAACTGGCCACGCTGGTCGTCGGAATGAGCACGAGCCCCGGCCGCGGCGGGCTGCTCCCCGCGGTCCGGTCACGCTTCACCGAGGCCCACTCCAGCGCCAGGATCCGGCTGCGCCAGTTCGGCTGGGACGACGCGACCGCGGGGCTCGCCGACGGCACCGCCGACGTCGCGTTCGTGTGGCTGCCGCTCCAGGACGCCGACCGCTACCGGTGGGTCGTCGTCGCCGAGGAGCCCCGGCATGTCGCCCTCCCGCAGACCCACCGCCTCGCGGCCCTGGACGAGATCGACTTCGCGGACCTCGCGGACGAACCGTTCCTCGCGCTGCCGCGCAGCGCCGGAGCGCTGCGGGACCACTGGCTCGCCACGGATGCCCGCGACGGCACGCCGCCACGCGTCGGCGCCGAGATCGCCGGTACCGACGAGACGTACGAGGCGCTCGTGGGCGGGCTCGGGGTGTGCCTGGTCGCGGCGGGCAACGCGGCGCTCATCACGCTCGGCGGCGTCGTGACCCGCCCCGTACGCGGCATCTCACCCTCCCGACTGGCGCTTGCCTGGCGCGACGGCGACCTGCGGCCGCTCGTACGCGACTACGCGCGGGCCGCCCGGGAGGCCACCCGCGCCGCTCAGTGACGTACGGCGTCAGCCAGCGCCGCGATCCGGTCAGGGCCCACCCGGCAGCATCCTCCGATCAGCCGCGCCCCGGCCCGCTCCCAGCCGGCCACGCGGTCCGCGGTGAACGTGGCCGCGCCCCGCCAGCCGCGCGCCCGCGCGTCCCAGGACTCGCCGCTGTTCGGATAGGCCACCACCGGCTTCCCCGTGACGCGCGCGGCCAGCGCCACCGCGGGTTCGACGTCCTCGGGGGCGCAGCAGTTGACGCCCACCGCCACGATCTCGTCCGCGTCGGCGGCGAGCGCGAACGCCTCCTCCAGGGGCTGCCCGGCGCGGGTGCGGTCACCGGCGACGCTGTACGACAACCACGCAGGGACGCCGAGCCCCCGCACGGCCCGCAGCAGCGCCCGCGCCTCGTCGGTGTCCGGCACGGTCTCCAGGGCGAGGATGTCCGGCCCGGCCGCGGCGAGGGCGTCGAGCCTAGGCCGGTGGAAGGCCTCCAGCTCGGCCACCGTCAGGCCGTAGCGGCCCCGGTACTCCGAACCGTCGGCCGCCATCGCCCCGTACGGGCCCACCGACGCGGCCACCCACAGCGGACCCCGCACCCCCTTCGCCTCCGCGCGCCGGGCCGCCTCGCGCGCCGACTCGACGCTCAGGGCGAGCAGTTCGGCGGCTCGCTCACGGGAGACCCCGCGCCGCGCGAACCCCTCGAACGTCGCCTGGTAGCTCGCCGTGATCGCCACCGAGGCCCCCGCCTCGTAGTACGCGAGATGCGCGGCCACGATCGCCTCGGGCCGCTCGGCGAGCAGCCGCGCCGACCACAACTCGTCGCTCAGGTCGTACCCGGCGGACTCCAGCTGGTTGGACAGCCCGCCGTCCAGGACGACAGGCCCCGCGGCGAGGGCTTCGGCAAGAGGAGGTGACGTCATACGACGACGCTAACCCCGAACGACGCCGACCCTGTCGGATCCCGTACGGGATCAGCGCTTGAAGGCCACCGCCGCGTACACGTTGATGTCGTCGTCGGTGACGTCGTTGATGTCGCGGTACATCGTCCGCTCGATCGGGTCGAGGCTCGCCACGTACGCCTCGTCGCGGCCGGCGGCGGCGTGGTCGGTGTCATGGTCGGCGACGTGGTCGGGCCGCCAGTGATGGGCGGGCACGATGCCCGGCTCGACGATCTCCAGGCCGTTCTCCGTGAAGAACCGGCGCACCTCGTCCGCCGAGCGGAGCACGAACGTGAAGCCGCGCTCGTGGTACGTCTCGGCCACCTTGGCGATCTTCTCGGCGTTCAGGTCGGAGGTGAGGTGGCTCAGGAACAGGGCACTGCCCACCGGCAGCGCGTCCACGAGCGCGCGCACGATGTCGTACGCCTCCGCGTCCTCGATGAAGTGCAGGATCGCCACGAGACCGAGCGCGATCGGCGCGTCCAGGTCGATGGTGCTCGCGGCGTCCTGGAGGATCTTCGCCGGGTCGCGCAGGTCCGCGTCGATGTAGGCCGTCGCGCCCTGAGGGCCGCTCGCCAGGAGGGCGCGGGCGTGCGCGAGGACGACGGGGTCGTTGTCGACGTAGACGATCCGCGCCTCGGGGGCGATGCGCTGGGCGACCTGGTGCACGTTCTCCTGCGTCGGCAGGCCCGTGCCGATGTCGAGGAACTGGCGCAGGCCCGCCTCGCGCGTCAGGTAGTTCACCGAGCGCCGCATGAAGTCGCGGTTGTGCCGCACGTCGAGGTAGCCGCGCGGGTTCGCCGCGAGGGCGGCGGCCGCCGCTTCCCGGTCGGCCGCGTAGTTGTCCTTGCCGCCGAGGAAGACGTCGTACACCCGCGCCGGGTGCGCCCTGGAGCTGTCGATCCGCTGGTGCAGCTGCTCGGCGGAGTCGTGCTGGGGAGCGTCGTCGCCCATGAGGCCATCCCTCGTAGCTGGTGGTTGTAGGGACAACAACCTAGCCCCTGCGAGCATGGGCTCGTGATCGACTCCGGCCTGCCCGTACCGTCAACTCCCGGGCACAGGACAGGTCTTGGTCGTCGTACGGGCCGTGACCGAGCGGGCGCGCAGGTCGACCCGGAACGCGTAGCAGCCCTCGTACCAGGGCATGCTGCGCAACCCGTTCACGCGGGCGGTCAGGGTCATCCGGGACCCGTCCGCCGAGCGGTCCGTGTGCGTCAGGTTCGCCAGGACCTGCCCCGACGTGACCGCGTCCTCCTGCCGGAGCGCGAACACCCGCCGTGTCTCGGCGTCGGTGAGCCTGCCGTCCCCCGCCACCGCGCCTGCGAGCGCCCGCCGGATCCTTCCGGCCACCTCGTCGAGCTGGTCCCGTCGGGCCGCCTCCGACTGCGCGTCCCGCTCTCGCTGAATCCGGTGACAGCCGTCGGGCTTCAGCGACTTGAAGGTGGCGGTGCGCGGGGCCCGCACGCGGAACTCGTAGCAGTCCCAGCCCCGCGGCCCGCTCCCGCCGTCCAGCCAGACGAGCGCCACGGTGACCTGCGCCGCCCCGCTGCCCTCGTACGCGCGGTCTTGGAGCCGCACCCCGGGGGTCGACGTCAGGATCGTCCAGCGCGCGGAGTCGCCGGCGGTCCCCTTCGACGCCGTCGCGCGGAGCTCGGCGGTCAGGTCGCGGGCGACGTCGGCGGGTTCGCGGACGGGGCGCGAGGGCAGCCGTTCGCACCGCTCGTCCGGGACTTCGTGCTCGCGGACCGGGGGCGGTGCGGCGGCCGGGGTGACGGTGAACTCGTAGCAGCCGTGGGCGGTCACGGTCCCCATCCATACGCCCGTGCTGCCGGTGAGGAGCGCGGTGACGGTGACGTGCCCGCCCTCGCGCTTCTCGGCCCAGCCGTCGTCCGGGCTCTTGCGGAACACGCGGTCCAGCTCCGTCTCGAACAGTGTGCCTCCGGCGGCCGCCGCCGACAGCTGGGTCCGCGTCGAGGCGGCGGCCCGCGTGACGTCGTCCTCGGCCCTGGCCCGGGTACGCCCCGGGGCGGTTTCGAGCCGCCACCAGCCGTACGCGACCAGGGCCAGGGCCAGGACGAGCAACGTCACACAGCCGTTGAGCAGGCATCCACCGCGCTGTCTCTCCACACCGTCAGGCTGAGGCGCCGCCGGCTCCTGCGGACCCCTCGTGTCCCAGACGTGATCGAACCGAGCGCGGAGCCGGACCTTCCGGTGTTCGCCCCCGGCTCAGCCCGCCGCCGAGAACGTGAAGGCGAACGTGGCCGGGGCCACCTCGTGCACGTACTGCGGGAGCGGGCCCGGGCCGCAGGACTGGGAGCCGATGCCGTGCTGGGCGTGGTCCAGGTTCACCCACACCATGTCACCGGGCACCAGGTCCGTGCGGTGCCCGGCAGCGTCGAGGTGTTCGCTCGTCCAGCGGCGGGCCGTGAACCAGAACTCCGGCTCGCCGTCGATCCGCAGGCCGCCGATCTCCGCCCGTCGGACATCCGCGCGCGCACCGTTCTCCTGCGGGCGCACGTACGGGGTCTGGAGCTCGTCGACGGACGCCTCCCACAGGCCGAGCCGCGACGCGGCACGCGTGTCCGGGTAGGCCTCGCCGGGGCCGCCGCCGAACCAGCGCGCCTGCGTCGCGGACGACGGCAGGCCGAGGCGGACTCCCAGGCGGGGGAGCGGCACCGTCCAGTCGCCCTCGGGGGTCACCGAGACCGTCAGGGTCAGACGGCCCGCCTCGTCGGCCGTCCAGCGGTACTCCGTGCCGAGCGCGAACTGCCCGGCCGCGGGGGCCACCCGGGTTTGTACCGTCAACGCGCCTGATTCCAGGGTGACTTGGTCGAGTCGGTGCCGCATGCGGTGCAGCCCGGCCGCGCGCCACAGGAGGCTGAACCGCCGGTCCGCCTGCCAGTCGGCGCCGTTGTCGTTGTCCGTCGGCGCCCGCCACACGTCCAGGCGCACCCCGGTGACCGGCACCCGTCCGACGCTCCGCAGTTCGCCCGTACGCGCGTCGAAGACGGCCGGGCCGAGCGTGATGACCTCCGCGTCCCGCACCGGCGACACCCCGCCCGCGGGAACCACCGACTGCCGGCCCGAGACGGGGAGTTGGCCCCATGCGACCACATGGCCCCGGTCCGCCCACGCGGTGTCGTCGGCGAGCGCGGCCCGTACCGTCCACTGCGTCTCCGCGCCCCGCGCCGCGTCCGGCGGGGCGGGCAGCTTGACGTCCGCGCTCTCGCCGGGCGCGAGCGCGGGCACGGGAAGCGGGCCCGACTCCACCGGCGCGCCGTTCACCTCGTAGGACCATGTGAAGGTGAGCGCGGCGAGGTCCGCGAAGTCGTGGCGGTTCGTGACGCGGACCGTGCCGGCCGTGCCGTCGCCCTCGATCAGGACCGGCTCGATCACCTTCTTGTACTCCACGAGTCCGGGCGAGGGGGTGCGGTCGGGGAAGAGGAGCCCGTCGCACACGAAGTTGCCGTCGTGCAGCTCCTCGCCGAAGTCACCGCCGTACGCGTACCCGTACCGCCCGTGTGCGAGGCCGTGGTCGATCCACTCCCAGACGAACCCGCCCTGGAGCCGGTCGTGCGTCTCGAACAGGCGCTGGTACTCGGAGAGTCCGCCGGGTCCGTTGCCCATCGCGTGCGCGTACTCGCACAGGATGAAGGGGAGTGCGCGGCGCGCCTCGGGGCCCTCGTCCTCGTACCGGCCGATGCGTTCGACCTCGGCGTGGTCCGCGTACATCCGTGAGTAGACGTCGGTGTCGGCGCACGACGGATCGCCCTCGTAGTGCAGCGGGCGGGACGGGTCGCGGTCGCGGATCAGGCCGGCCATCGCGCTCAGGCCCGCGCCCGTGCCGCACTCGTTGCCGAGCGACCAGATGATCACCGACGCGTGGTTCTTGTCGCGCTCCACCATGCGGGCCGCCCGGTCGAGGAGCGCCGGGGTCCAGCGCTCGTCGTCCACCGGATTGCGCCGCCACCGCTCGTGGGTGAAGCCGTGCGTCTCCAGGTCGCACTCGTCGATCACCCACAGGCCGAACTCGTCGCACAGGTCGAGGAAGGCGGGGTGGGGCGGGTAGTGGGAGGTCCGCACGGCGTTGATGTTGTGCCGCTTCATGAGGAGGACGTCGTGGCGCATCGTCTCCTCGTCCACGGCGCGGCCGCGCTCCGGGTGGAACTCGTGCCGGTTGACGCCGCGGAAGAGGATCCGCCTCCCGTTGACCTTGAGGACGCCGTCCTCCACGGCGACGGTACGGAATCCGGCGCGGAAGGGGATGATCTCCCCGCCCGGCGTGGCCAGTTCACCGGCGTACAGGCGCGGCGTCTCGGCCGTCCACGGCTCCACCGGCAGCGTCACCGGCTCACCCGCCCCGACCTCCACGCCGAGTTCGGGCACGGTCACACGCCCTCCCGCGCTCGCCTCGACCCGCAGCGTGCCCTTCCCGGTGCGGTGGTCGTACGCGGTGTGGACGAAGAAGTCGGCGTCCGCGCCGTCGGGCCGGTGCAGCAGCGTGACCCCACGGAAGATGCCGGGCAGCCACCACTGGTCCTGGTCCTCCAGGTACGAGCCGGACGACCATTGATGGACGCGTACGGCCAGGACGTTGCCCTCCGCGCGCAGCAGCCCCTCGACCGCGAACTCGTGCGGCAGTCGCGAGCCCTTGAACTCGCCGAGCTCCTCGCCGTTCAGCCAGACCCGCGCACATGACTCGACCCCCTCGAAGCGCAGCACGGCCGCCCCCGACGCGGGCCAGTCGTCCGGCAGGTCGAAGACGCGCAGATGGTCACCGGTCGGGTTCTCGGTCGGGACACGCGGCGGGTCGACGGGGAACGGGTAGACGGTGTTCGTGTACGCCGGTGACCCGTGGGCCCCCTCGCCCTGGAGCACCCAGTGCCCCGGCACCGTCACATCCGTCCAGGCGGACGCGTCGTGGCCGGGTAGCGCGAAGGACTCGTCGTGCGCGTCGACCGTCGCCGAGAGGCGGAAGCGCCACGGGCCGTCCAGGGAAAGGAACTTGGCGTCGGAGGCGGCGTACCAGGAGCGCGGCGCGACACCGCCGGTCCCGGGGGACACCTGCTCGTAGTAGGGGAGTGCGGAGTCCTCAGGGAGGGACACCTCGGGGAGGGACATCGTTCTCCTTGGCGGTCAGGTCGTGTGCGGGGTGAGGGTGGTGCCGGTCAGGCCCGGCGACGACAGCACGCCTTCCAGGGCGAAGGTCGCCGCGCCCAGGCTCACGGAGTCGGTCGGTATCGGGGACAGGACGATCTCGGTGGCCGCGAACGGGCTGCCCAGCGCGTTCCGCGCGACGGCCTCGCGCACTTCGGTCAGCAGGGGCGTACCGAGCGCGGCCGCCACCCAGCTGCCGAGCACGATCACTTCGGGGTTGAGCAGGTTCACCAGGTCCGCGACGGCGGCGCCGAGATGGCGGGCGGTCTCCCGGACGACCCGCAGCGCCAGCGGGTCGCCGTCGGCGGCCGCGCGGCCGAGCGCGCCGATCGTGGTGGTCTGGTCCTCGTCGGTCAACAGCGCACTGTCCGGGGCGAGTTCACGCAGGGTCCGCATGATGGCGGGCGCGCCCACGTACGTCTCCACGCACCCGGCGCCGCCGCAGCGGCATGGCCGCCCGTCGAGCACGAGCGTGGTGTGACCCCACTCGCCGGCGCTGTTCGTGACGCCGCGGTGCAGGGTGCCGCCGAGCGCGAGGCCCGCGCCGACGCCCGTACCGAGGTTGATCACTACGGCGTCGTCGCGGCCGCGCGCGGCACCGAACCACAGCTCCGCGACCGTCGCCGCCCGCAGCGGGTTGTCGAGGTGGACCGGGTAGGGGAGCCGCTTGCCGAGCAGCGCGGCCAGCGGCACGTCGTGCCAGCCCCAGTTCGACGCGCGGACCGCGACGCCGCGCTCGCGGTCGACCTGCCCCGGCATCGTGACGCCCACCCCGAGCACCCGCGGCGGGCGGCGCGCGTCCGCGGCGGCGACCACGGCCCCCACCGCCGCCGCGATCCGGCCGACGACGTCCTCCGGGGCGGACTCGCCGGGCCGCAGTTCCTGTTCGGCGCGCGCCACGACACCCAGCGCGAGATCGAAGAGCTCCACGTGTACGTACGTCTCCGCCACGTCGACGCCGACGAGCGCGCCGCCCGCCGCGTCCACCGCCACCAGCGAGCGCGGACGCCCGCCCGCGGACTCCTCGAAGCCGACCTCGACGAGCAGGCCGAGCGCGGTGAGCTCCCCCACGAGCGTGGCGACCGTCGCCTGGCTGAGCCCGGTCGCCTCCGCCAACTCGCCCCGGGAAGCGGGGGACTTGGCGATGAGGTGGCGCAGCACCGCGTACCGGTTCGCCGTCCTGATGTCGCGGGATGTGCGCTTCACCGTGTCCCCTCCCTGCGGCCCTCGCGGCCCGCTTCGACGCTACGGCCGCCCGCTCTCTTTCGACAAGGGGTTTGAAAAGGGGTTGTCAAAAGTCCCCGCCCGCGAGGAGGTGATCACCACGGAGTAGCGTCCGACCGCATGACCCAGACCGAGAACGCGACAACGCTGTCGCGCACGCTCCCGCAGACCGACCGCACCCGCCACAGCAGGCTCCGCGAGCAGGGCAGCCTCGAACGCTCCGACCTCGAGGCGATCCTCGACGCGGGGTTCGTCTGCCACCTCGGCGTCCTCGTCGACGGCCGCCCTGTCGTCGTCCCCACCGTCTACGGCCGCGACGACACCCGGCTCTACCTGCACGGATCGGTGGCCAGCCGCAGCCTGGCCGCCGAACCCGACGCGCCGATATGCGTGACCGTCACCCACGTCGACGGCCTGGTCCTCGCCCGCTCCGTCTTCGAGCACGGCGTGAACTACCGCAGCGCGATGATCCACGGCGTACCGCGCACGGTCACCGACCCCGACGAGAAACTCGCGGGCCTGCGCCGCCTCACCGAGCACGCCACCCCCGGCCAGTGGACCTACGCCCGCCGGCCCAGCCGCAAGGAACTGGCCGCCACCACCCTCCTGGTGCTGCCCCTCGACGAGGCCTCCGTCAAGATCCGTTCGGGCGCACCCGACGACGGCGACGGGCCCGACGCCGCCCTCGGCCTGTGGGCCGGCACCCTGCCCCTGACCTCCCGCTGGGGCGCCCCCACCGCCGACCCGCTGCTGCCGCCCGGCATCACCGCGCCGGCCCACATCGTGGCGCGCGCGGGGACCCGGCAGGGCTGACCGGCAAGCGGGGGCATACCGTGAGTTCTCGAGCACTGATTCTGGGAGCGAGGAGTACGGGATGCAGAGCCGCACGGCGCTGGTCGAGGACCTGATGGAGCGCTTCCCGCACGTACCGCGGGAAGCGGTGTTCAAGGAGGACCTGCTGCGCGGCGGCGTGGCGTTCGACAAGTCCGCGCTCAGCGACAACGAGTCCGGTGACGTCAAGCCGAAGTCGTACTTCATCTTCTCCTTCGACCACGGCACACTCCCCGAGCTCGGCGAGGCCGCGCTGCGTCGCCCGCCGGAGGAGATCATCCTCACCGGCGGCCCGTACGACCTGCGGCGCACGGTCGTCTCGGTCCGCGTGAACCCGTCGTCGCCCTACCGGGTCGCGGCCGACGAGGACGGGATGCTCGGCCTCTACCTGGACGGGAAGCGGATCTCGGACGTCGGCGTCCCGCCGATGCCGGAGTACTACCGGCACAAGCTCTCCAACGGGAAGTCGGTCATGGAGGTGGCCCCCACGATCCAGTGGGGCTACCTGATCTATCTGACCGTCTTCCGCGTCTGCCAGTACTTCGGCGCCAAGGAGGAGTGCCAGTACTGCGACATCAACCACAACTGGCGCCAGCACAAGGCGGCCGGCCGCCCGTACACCGGCGTCAAGGACGTCGACGAGGTTCTCGAAGCCCTCGAGATCATCGACAAGTACGACACCACGAAGGCGTCCACCGCCTACACGCTCACCGGCGGCGCGATCACCTCCAAGCTCCAGGGCCGCGACGAGGCCGACTTCTACGGCCTGTACGCCAAGGCCATCGAGGAGCACTTCCCCGGCCGCTGGATCGGCAAGGTCGTCGCCCAGGCGCTGCCCAAGGACGACGTGCAGCGCTTCAAGGACTACGGCGTGCAGATCTACCACCCCAACTACGAGGTGTGGGACCGCCGCCTGTTCGAGCTGTACTGCCCCGGCAAGGAGCGCTACGTCGGCCGCGACGAGTGGCACAAGCGCATCCTCGACTCGGCGGACGTCTTCGGCGCGCGCAACGTGATCCCGAACTTCGTGGCCGGCGTCGAGATGGCCGAGCCCTCCGGCTTCACCACCGTCGACGAGGCCATCGCCTCCACCACCGAGGGCCTGCGCTTCTTCATGTCGCACGGCATCACGCCCCGCTTCACCACGTGGTGCCCCGAGCCGACCACCCCGCTCGGCAAGGCCAATCCGCAGGGCGCGCCGCTGGAGTACCACATCCGGCTCCTGGAGGCCTACCGCAACACGATGGAGGAGTACGGCCTCTCCTCGCCCCCCGGCTACGGCCCCGCGGGCGCCGGCCGCGCCGTGTTCTCCGTCAGCTCGTTCATGGACAGCCTCGCGCCGGAGACCACCCCGGCCGGCTAGCCGCGGCTGCGTCCCCACGGGCTGTGCCACTGGTCGGCGACGGCCGTCGCCCGCGCGAAATGGGCGGCGGCATCGCCCTTCCGGCCCAGGAGCAGGGCCAGTTCACCGAGTGTGTACGCGACCGGCCGGGTCGCCACCGTGAAGCCCGAGGAGGGCGGCGGGGCGTCCCGGTAGGGCAGCAGGGACGCGTACAACTCCTCGGCGCCCCGCGTCTCCCCGAGCGCCACCAAGGTCATCGCGCGGAACGTGCCGAAGACCTTGAAGAAGTAGTTCGCCGGCAGCGGTCCGGCCTGCGCCAGGACCGCGCGGGCCTCCGCTGCCTCTCCCGCCTCGGCGAGCGCGGCCGCCAGGATGTCCGCGGTCATCGGGCCGAACTCGGCGTACAGCTGCCGGGCCCACGGCAGGGACCGGCCCAGCCGCCCCTGGTTCGCCCGGAGCGTCGCGACGGCGAGCGCGTGGTAGCCCCGCGCGTGCGGTGAACCCTGCCGGGCCATCAGGGCGGCAGCCCGCTCGTACATGACCTCGGCCTCGTCGGTGCGGCCCTCGATGTGCGCGAGCGTCGCCTCGACGCACGCGCCCACGGCCGACGCCCCGGGCATCCGGTAGGCCCTGGCGAACTCCACGTACTCCTCGACGAGTTGTTGCACCCCGGCCGCGTCACCCTGGGCCGCCACGGCGGTGGAGCGGATGAACAGCCCGTACCAGCGGTGGACGGGCAGGTCGTGCGCGGTGCCGAGCACCTCAAGTTCGCGGCCGAGGCGAGCCCGTTCACGCCATTCCAGATCCGCGTCGAGCTCGCGGACCAGCGCCGCGCCGGCCATCGCCCGCAGCACCGGGTCGCCCAGGTCGTCCGCCAGTGCCACGGCCTCGCGCGCCGCGTCCCGCACCCGCGGCAGCCGGGCGTCGGAGAGCTCGGCCGTGTGGGCGACCAACAGGCGGCACCGCAACGCCGGTTCCAGACCGGGCCGCTCCAGCAGGCGTTCCAGATGCGCCACGACCGGCTCGTCGACCATGCCGTAGGGCCGCGTCTGCCACGGTGTCGGCTCGGACCAGGCCGTGAACGCGCGGATCAGCAGATCGTCACGCCCCGCGCCGACGGCGTGGTCGATCGCGGTACGGCGCGTCGTGCGGGCAGCCGCCACCGCACCTGCGCGCACCTGGGCCCGCACCAGGCGGCCGAGCAGCCCGGTCAGTTCCGCGTCCCTGTCTGTCCCGGCTTCCCCGGACGCCACCGGGATGCGCCCGAAGCTCTCCACGGCGTCGGCGAGCAGCGAGGCGGCGGCGTCGTGCGCGTAGCGCCCCTCGGCGAGGTCGGCCGCGCGCAGGCAGTAGGCCACGGCCTTCGCCGCGGTCGCCGAGGAGGCGGCCCGTACGAAGTGGTGGGCGAGGCCGGACACGTCGTCCGGGGCGAGCCCTTCCAGGGATGCCCCGATCCGCGCGTGCATCCGGGTGGAGCGGAGCAGGCTCAGATCGGCCAGCAGTGTGTCGCGCACCAGCGCGTGCGCGAAGCGGACGCGGCCTGGCGCGGGTTCGACGAGCAGCCCGGCGACCAGCCCGGCCTCCAGCGCCGCCAGCACCCCGTCCTCGGCGCTCTCCGCCGCCGCGACCAGGACCTCGACGCCTGCTTCCCGTCCGGCCACCGCGGCGAGGCGCAGTACGGCCACCGCCTCCTCGGGGAGCCGGCCGAGCCGGCGGCGCAGCACGTCCCGTACACCTTCGGGCACGTCGGACAGCGCCACGAGGGTGCCCTCGCTGACGAGGAGTCTGGCGCTTTCACGAACGTAGAAGGGGTTGCCGCCGGTGCGTTCGGTGAGCGCGGCCACCGTCTCGGGGTCCGGCTGCGGGCCGCCCAGCGCACGGACGACCTCGGCGACGGCCGGTTCGGCGAGGCCGCGCAGCGCCACCCGCGCGGGAGAGCGCCGGGCCAGGGCCGCGAGGGTGTCGGCGAGACGGCCCGCCACCTCGTCGGGCCGGTACGCGCAGACCACCAGGAGGGGTGTCCCCGACGGCACGTCCGCCGCCCCCGCCAGCAGCGCGAGTGTCTCGGCGTCCGCCCAGTGCAGGTCGTCCAGCACGATGCAGACGGGCCGTTCCAGAGCGGTCGCCCCGAGCCACTGCCACACCGCGCGGTGCAGTCGGAACCGCCCGGCCTCCGACTCGCCGCCCGACGCGGGCGGTTCGGCGCCGTGCTGCTGCTCGTCGGAGAGCAGCGGTGCGAGGGCGGCGGCCGTCTCGCGCCGGGGCGGTGCGCCCGCGGCGACGCCGCGCAGCGCCTCGACCCAGGCCCACGCCGGCGGCGCACCTTCCGCGTCGGTGGTGCGGCCGAAGGCGACGCGCCACCCGGCACGGCGCAGCCGGTCGCCGAGGCGGTCCAGCAGCGCCGACTTGCCGAGTCCCGCCTCGCCGGTGACCAGGGCGATCCGCGGTCCGAGGGGGAGCGCCCGCTCCGCCGCCGCCGTCAGCAGCGCCAGCTCTTCGTCCCGTCCCACGAACAGGTCCGGTTCGCCCGCGTCGCCGTGCCCGGACGCCGGTTCGTCGTCCACCCCGCGAAGCGCGGCCGGGTGGCCCGGGCGGGGAGCCGATGACGTACGGGCCGGCTTCGCAGGCGGTGCGGGTGCTGCTTCCGGCACCGGGGACGTGGCCTCGCGCAGGACCCTTTCGTCCTGGGTGAGGATCGCGCTCTCCAGCGCGACCAGGGCGGCGCCGGGGTCCAACCCCACTTCCTCGGCCAGCACGTGACGCGCTCGGCGCAGCGCGGCCAGCGCGTCGGCCTGCCGTCCGGCGGCCCACAGCGCCAGCGCGTGCAGACGCCAGGCCTCCTCGCGCAGGGGCTCGTCGCGGGTGAGCAGCGCAGCCTCGGAGACGACACCGGCGACGTCCTGCCCCCGCAGCCCGATGGCCAGGGTCATCTCCCGTGCAGCCAGGCGCAGTTCGCTCAGCCGCGTGATCTCCGCGTGGCTCCACGGTTCGTCGGCGGTCTCCGCGTAGGCCGGGCCCTGCCACAGCGCGAGTGCTTCCCTGAGCAGCTTCCTGGAGGTCCCGGGCTCGGCGGCGGCATGGCTGCGCGCCTCCTCCAGGAGTCGCTCGAAGCGCCATGCGTCGACCGCGTCCCCGGGCAGCCGCAGCGCGTACCCCGGCGGGGAACTCACCAGCAGGCGTGCCGCCGCGCGTGGGGCACGGCCCGGTTCGAGGAGGCGGCGGAGGTTGGACACGTACGCCTGGAGCGAGGCCACCGCCCGGGTCGGGGCGGCCCCTTGCCAGAGTTCCTCGATCATCCGGTCGACGGAGACGACCCCGCCACGCGCGGACACCAGCAGGGCCAGGACGGAACGCTGCCGGTGGCCGCCGAGCGGGATCGCCTCGCCGTCCCGTTCGGCCGCGAAGGACCCGAGCACGCGTATGTAGACCATGACGCCGTACAACGTAGACGGGTCCGAGCGGCTTCCGCCCGGTCAAAACCGAATGACGGCCGGACGAGACCGGACGACGGCCGGACGACACCGAACGACGGCCTGGCGCGAACCTGGCCGGGGCTGCGGCCTGTTGCACTCCTGAGGCGCTTGCGGAGGTCGTCGCCTGAGCCGCCTGCAGGCCACCAAGGCCGAGGTGCTTGTGGACCACCCCGCCCGAGACGCCTGCGGATCACCCGTCCGAGCCGTCTGCGGAGCACCCGGCATGAACCGCCTGCTGACCACTCGCCTGAACCGCCTGCGGATCACCCGACCCGAACCGCCTGTTGACCACTCGCCTGAACCGCCTGCGGATCACCCGCCCGAGCCGTCTGCGGAGCGCCCGGCATGAACCGCCTGTTGACCACTCGCCTGAACGGCCTGTGGACCACCCGTCCGAGCCGTCTGCGGAGCGCCCGGCATGAACCGCCTGTTGACCACTCGCCTGAACGGCCTGTGGACCACCCGCCCGAGCCGTCTGCGGAGCACTCGACCCGAACCGCCTGTTGACCACCCGCCTGAACGGCCTGCGGACCACCCGCCCGAGCCGTCTGCGGAGCACCCGACCCGAACCGCCTGCTGACCACACGCCTGAACGGCCTGCGGACCACCCGCCCGAGCTGCTTACGGACCACCCGCCCGAGGCGCTCGCGCGACCCCTCCAAGTGCCTTCCAAGCGCCCTCCACGTCCAGTTGGCGACGCTCTTGCCATGGAGACGACGAACGCACACACGGTCACCGAGGTCCCGAACACCCACGAGATGGTCGTCATTCACCGCGGTCTGCGCCGCGAGGCCCGCCTGCTGGTCGAACTGGTCGCAGCGGTTGCCCCCGGAGACACCGCACGGGCCCGGTTCCTCGCGGAGCACATCCGCACCTACCGTCTCGGCCTGCACAACCACCACACCGGCGAGGACGAGCATCTCTGGCCGCTCCTGCTGGCCCGCGTCGACCTCGAAGCCGATGTGGTGCTGCGCATGGAGGCGCAGCACGACCGGGTGGCCGAGACCCTCAGAGGCGTCGATGAGGCACTGCCCGCCTGGGAGCGCACGGCCGGCGAGGCGGAGCGGGACGCGCTCACGGCGGTGCTCTGTGAACACCGCACGGTCCTGGTGGAGCACCTCGACGAGGAGGAGCAGTCGCTGCTCCCGCTCGCCGCACGGCACTTGACCGGCGCCGAGTGGAACGCCATGGGCGAGCACTTCGCGGCGAGTGCGCCCAAGCCCAAGCTCCTGTTCTTCCTCGGCATGGCGCTGGAGGAGGCCGATCGGGCGGAGCGCAGGTCGATGCTCGCCGGCCTCCCCTTCCCGGCCCGTGTGCTCTGGCACGTCATCGGCCGGCCCGCGTACGCCCGCACGGTGCGCACCATCCGCCGCCCGCCGCGCTGACGACTCCCCGCGCCCGGCACCGCCTCACCCCGCCCGGCACCATCTCACCCCAGGAGATCCGCCATGACCGTCAAGCACTTCGCCAGTGCTCTGGCCGCCCTCGGTGCGGCGTTCATCATCTACGTAGGCCTGAGCTACCTCATCGCACCGCAGGACACCGCGCCGGACTTCGGCGTACCGACCTGGCCCCGGCACGACGGCACGGCCTTCCTCGCCGTCAAGGGGGTGCGCGACGTCGCGAGCGGCCTGGTCCTCCTCGTTCTCCTGCTGACCGGGCAGCGCCGGGCGCTGGGATGGGCGATGGCCGCGATCACCTTCGTGCCGATCGGCGACATGGTGATCGTCCTGAGCAACGGCGGATCGGCCGCCACCGCCTACGGGGTCCACGGCGCCACCGCCGTGTGCGTCGCGCTGACCGCCGTGCTGCTCCTTCGCGAGCGTACGGTGACCGCCGCGCGACCCGAGGCCGAACGTGTCACCGGCTGACCACCGGCCACATCCCCACCTCTGCCCCTGCCTCTGCCTCTGCCCCTGCCTCTTCAAGGAGATGCCGTGTCTCTGATCGTTCCTTCCTCCGGTGACGCCGACGCGTTCGACGAGTCCGTGATCGTGCGCTCGGCCGATGCCGAGACCATCGGCGGCGGCCCCACCACCCTCCGTCTGCTCGCCGACAGCAGTTCCACCGGCGGCGCGCTGTCCACCCAGCGCGTGACGCTGCTGGACGGCGCGGACGGAGCGGCACCCCACCACCACTCCCGGTCCGCCGAGCTGTTCTACCTGCTCGACGGCACGGCGCAACTGCTCTCGGGCGAGCAGGTGGTGACCGCGGAGCGCGGAGACCTGGTCGTCGTCCCGCCCGGCCTGGCCCACGCCTTCGCCGCCGCGCCGGGCGAGAACGCCGACATCCTCATCGTCATCACTCCCGGTGTCGAACGCTTCGAGTACTTCCGCCACCTGGAGCGCATCGCGTACGGGAAGGTGCCGCCGGAGTCGCTTCTGGACGTCCAGGAGCTCTACGACACGTACTTCACCCGCAGCGAGCGATGGAGCCGGGCCCGGAGCTGACCGGCGGGCCGTCCCGGTTGTCGCAGTGGTGCGGTGCCGACCGGACGCCCGCCCGGTCCGGCCGTGGTCAGGCCGCTCGCTCGCGCAGCACCGCGAGGGCCCGGTCGGCGTGGGCGCTCATCCGGAACTCGCTGCGGACCACTTCGAGGACGACGCGGTCCTGTCCGAGGACGAACGTGGCCCGCTTCGTCGGCGCGATCGAGAAGCCGCGGGCGACCCCGAACCGCTCGCGCACCTCGCCCTGCGCGTCCGAGAGCAGCGGGAAGCCGAGCGTGTGCTTCCCGGCGAACTCCGCCTGGCGCTCGACCGGATCGGCGCTGACGCCCACGGGCCGCGCGCCGACGGCCGCGAACTCGGCCGCGAGATCCCGGAAGTGACAGGCCTCGGCCGTGCATCCGGGCGTCATGGCCGCCGGGTAGAAGAACAGGACGACGGGGCCCTCGCTCAGCAGCTCCGACAGCCGCGTCGGGGTGCCGCTCTCGTCCGGCAGGGTGAAGTCCTCGACGGTGTCGCCCGCTTCGACGCGCTTGCTCATGATCCGGCCTCCTGGGCCTTGGCCACACCGCGCGCCCACAGGACGAGCGGCACCTGAAGGGGAAGCCGTACGAGGGCCGCGGTCCGCAGCGGCGCCGGCTTGTCGCGCCAGTCGACCGCCATCTGCACATTGGCGGGGAAGACGCCCACGAAGAACGCGGCCGTGGCCTGCGCGGCCCTGCGGCGCGTCCACGGCAGCGCGATACCGGCCGCGAGCGCGAGCTCGACGGCGCCGCTCGCGTACGTCCAGGCGCGCGCGGAGCCCGGCAGCGCGCGGGGCACCGTGGCGTCGAAGGGCTTCGGGGCGACGAAGTGCGTCACCCCGGCGCCGGCGAGCAGCCCGGCGAGCGCGAGTGACTTGCGCGTGGATGAGGCACGGGCCTGGGAACAGGTCGCCGGGCCGGATCGGGAGCCGGTATCGGCGTCGGGTCCGGCAGGTGATCGGGGCACGGGGCCTCCAGGGGAGAGCGGGAGCCTGACGCCCGCAACATTACTGGTCGGTAAGTATTCACGGGAAGCGCTGTCGGGAGCGATTCCGATTCCGCCGACTCGCGCCGCTCCGATCCGGCGATCTCTATGCTGGGCGGGTCGGGCACGCCGTTCGTGAGGAGAGCGATGAGCGCTCACTACGAGGACCTGGTCAACCGTCTTGAGCAGGGTCCCAACTTCCTCCTCCTGGGTCAGAAATACCTGAGCCTGGAGAGCGGTGAGGATCCGCTCGTCGGACCCGTCTCGCGCGCGGCGGACGACGTCACCGGACAACTCGACCTGTATCAGCTCCTGTTGAGCGTCAAGAAGGACCGCAAGGAAGCGGTCCTGTCCGCACTGGCCTCGGCGGCCTCCGGACTCACCGCGCCCGCCTGGCTCGGCATGGTGGCCGGCCTGCCGTGGAACGGCGTGTTCAGCACCGCGGTCGACTCGATGTTTCTGCGGGCCCTGCGCAACGAGTGGCGTCAGGTGCAGCCCGTGGCCTCGTCCGCGTTCCGCCCGTCCGCGCCCCGCAGCACGAGCCAGGTGCAGGCCGTACTCCTCTTCGGCGGCGCCGACCAGCCGCCCGAGAGCCGGCCGCCGACCGGCAAGCTCGAACTCGGCGCCCGCAAGTCGGAGGCGCGCGCCCTCGCCCAGCGCCTGCCCGACGAACTCATCACCCCACGCGGCGTGCTGGTCATCGAGGCGTGGGGCGTCGACGACTGGTTCAGCCCCGAGGACCTGTACGGGGTCCTGCACCGCCTCGGCCACGAGCAGGCGCACCTGTTCTCGGCGACGTCCGCGGAGCTGGAGGACGAGTACATCGCGGCGGCGGTCGAGGAGGGCACCCTCGTCACCCACGCCGAGGACTTCGCGAGCTACGTCGAGGACGCCAGGCGCCGCGGACGCCTCACCGACCTCCAGCGCTTCGACACGGGCGGCCACCAGATCCGGCACGGCCGCGAACTGCACGAGGTGCCCCGCGAGATCTGGAACACGGTCGCCTCCTTCGGGCAGCCGCTCGACGTGGACCTCCTCACCGCACCGCCCGCCCAGTCGCACGAGCTGCGCTATCTGAAGTTCCGGGAGTTCCTCGGCGCGACGGAGTCGTCCAACATCTGGTCGGCGGTCGCCGGTGGCCTGCCGTTCCGCCGGGACTACGAGACCGTGCTGCGCGACCGGGTCGACGCGGCGCTCGCCAGCCGCGGCTTCCTGGAACGACCGCTGCTGCTGCGCGGGCAGACGGGCAGCGGCAAGACGATCGCCCTTGCGTCGCTGGCGCACGCCATCGCACGGGAGGGGCAGCACGCGGTCGTACACATCCCGCGCCGGGCGAACCGTCCCTCCTTCGAGGCGATCGACTCGTTCTGCGAGTGGGCCGAGAAGGTGTCCATCCCGACCACGCTCCTCGTCTGGGACGGCATGGTCGACCCCGACGAGTACTTCCGGCTCGCCAAGTACCTCGACTCGAGGGGCCGCCGCGCGGTGCTGGTGGGCAGCTGCTACCGGACCGACGACACCGGCAAGGCGACCCGGCACGTCGTCCAGGCCCCCGCGTCGCTGAGCGGCGCCGAGATGACCCGCTTCTCGCAGCACCTCGAATCCCTCGGGATCACCATCGCCGACCGCGACAAGAACCTGATCCAGAAGGACAAGACCTTCCTGTCGGCCCTCTACCGGCTGCTCCCGGAGAGCCGGGGCACCGTCAGCGGCGGCCTCGTGCTCGAACTGCGGCACACCGAGTCGGCCCTGGCCTCCGCGATCAGCGCGTCGTCCGAGTACGTGCCGCCGACCGCGATGGCCGCGGCCCTGGAGAAGGCAGGTCTGGTCGACAACCTGGAGGCCGCACTCAGCGAGATGGACGACTCCTCGGGGTCGGAGGCCTTCCGCGGCCCGTACGAGCGGCTCGTCAACGTCGTCCTCGTGGCCTCCCGCCACGGCCAGTCCATCCCCCTCGAACTCGCCCTGCGTGTCGTCGGACGCGACGGCGTGCGCAACCTTCCCCAGCTCCTGGGGAAGGTCGACCTCATCCGCTGGCTCGAGGACCGGCACGGGAACTACCTGCTGTCCGCCCGCAACGAGCTGGAGGCGCAGATCCTCGTGACGGCCGAGCAGACCAGCGGAGAGTCCGAGATCAAGGCCATCGCCGAGGTCCTCTCCGCGATCCGCCCGGACAGCACGTACGTCGGCGGCCCCGAGGTCCAGTTCGCGGTCGACCTCCTCAACCGCATCGGCCCGCAGGGGGAGCAGGAGGCGCGCTACGCCCAGCACTTCCTGCGCATGGCGGACGCCATCGCGCAGGCCAACGGGGCCAGTGTGATCGCCAATCCGCGGCTTGCCCTGCTGGAGACGAACCTGTGCCGCGAGTGGGTCAAGTTCGCGCAGCGCAACCGGCAGCCCAACGTGGACCAGCGCGCGGAGGTACTGGAGCGCGCCGAGCTGGTCGTCGAGGCGGCCCTCACCACCCTGTCGCCCTCGTCGCGCACCGGTGTCCGCGCCAACCTGATGGTGGAACAGGCCAGCGTCGCCGGAGCGAAGATATACGAGCTGCTGCGCAGCGGACCGAACGGTTCCGTGCCCTCGCCGATGCCGGAGACCGAAGTCGTCGAACTCGTCCTGCGGGTGCTGCGCATCACGACCGACTCGATGAGCCAGGCGACCGACAAGTACTATCCGGTCGACGTCCTGTGCTGGGTCACCGCCGACGTCTTCGACAAGAAGGCCCTGCCTCAGCGCGAGGCCACCATGCTGCTCGCCGAATGCCTGTCACGGCTGCTGCTCATCGACGTCGGTGAGCTCAGCCCGAAGCAGGAGGCCAAGTACAACGCGCGCTTCGCCGACATCGCGACCATCGCGGGCGACGACCGGGTCGCCGACGAGCGGCTCCAGGAGCTCGCGCGGCACGACGCGCCCCTCGCCGCCTATCTGTACGCGCTCAGGGTGAGCGGCCTCATCCGCAACGAACCGGACCCCGAGGGCATCCTCGTCGCGCTGGAGCACCTGCGCACCCACGCCGAGGCCGTGAACGACAAGCGCTGCATCCGCCTCCTCGTCGACCTGTTCTGGCTGGCCAAGACCGGCCACCGGTTCATGGGAGGGGAACGTCTGACGCTGCCGCTCACCCAGCGGGACTGGTCCGAGTGCCTGGAACTCGCGGGCCGGCTCCAGGCCGCGGACGAACTGTCCCTGCTGCGCGTCGAGTTCATGCGTGCCCTCGCGCTCTTCCACCTTGGTCAGGTGTCGTCCGCCTTCGACTCGTTCCGCAGGGCGGACCAGCAGTCGTACGCCTATCGCCGACGCGTCGTCGTGATGTACCTGGCCAGTGAGCCAGGCGGGAATCCGCGCACGTACCACCCCGTCGTGCGCCGCGTCGACCCCGACCAGCGCAAGGGGCTGTGCTGGGTCGAGGAGCTCGGGCGCGAAGTGGCCTTCCAGCCCTACGACTTCGGCATCAGCGACCCGGCCCAGGGGCAGGCGCTGCCCGACGCCTACGTGGCGTTCAACCTGCGCGGCCTCCTCCTCGAGCCCGCTCGCAGGCCCGGTGACCGGCGAGGGCCCACCATCGTCACCGGCATCCCGGCACAGGCGAGGCGGACCCCCGCCGGACCGGTGCAAAAGTGAGCGGAGCCGGCCGGCAACTGACCGTCGCGCCCCCCGGGCTGCTCGTCACCCTCTCCGCACTGGACTCCCGCAAAGCCGAGTTGGAGCTCCTGTGTGACGCGCTGACGTCCTGCCGGGTCGGTAACCCGGTCACGGCGCCACGGCCCGACCTGTCCAGCCCGCAGCACGGCTTCGTCACCACGACCATCTGGCTCAGCTCGTGGCTGGACGAGGCGTGGGGGGCCAGCCTGAAGTACCTCCTGGCACAGGCCGGGCGGGTGGGCGTGGACGCCGAGGAGGCGGGGCGCTTCAAGCACGCGCTCGGCCGGCTGCGTACGTTCTTCGCGCACAACCTCGACCCGGGCTCGACGCGCGACCGTGCGACCCGGGACACCTGCTACACCTGGTTCAAGGAGGCCTGCGGATCGCGGGTCCCGGGGCCCACCCAGTGGGAACCGTGCCTGGCGAAGCTGCTCGAATCCGCGCTCGCCCACCTCGAAGTCGCCATCGACATAGCGCGGGCCGTCGAGCAACACCCCGACAGCGTGAGCCTGGCCAACCAGTGGCGGGACCGCCTCAGCCGCACGGACGTCGTCGTCGACTACCTGGAAGCCCTTCAGCGGGCGGCCGGCGACCTGGGGTGCGAGGGCCTCGACCTCGTCCAGATCCGCGACCGCTACCGCAAGCGCTGGTCGGACGCGCTGTCCCTGGTCCCCGCGGCGGCCGACCTGGAAGAGGAGACCAGCCGCCACATGGAGACGGCGCTCCTCGCGGAGATCGGCAGGCGCCTGCCGATCACGGCCGCGGACGTCATGGAGCGCCTGCGGCTCCAGCCGGGCGAACAGGTGGCGGTGGCGCTGCGCCTCGGCCAGGTCATGTACAGCCTCCACCCGAACCTCGACCGGTCGGCGCTGCTCGCCCTCCTGGCCGACTTCTGGGGCGCGAGGGGCGGGGGCACGACGGGGCGTAGGCGGCCGGAAGGGTCGCCGGAATAAATGCTTGGCGCGCGGGCCGTTCCGTCCCGTACGCTCGGCGACGCCCGCCACGCAGTGGTGTGCGCACACATGCGAGAAGCCAGGAGGTGGACTTCGATGAATGCCGTCACGCAGGGCGCTGCCCGCGTCCAGAAGCCCGTTCATCCCACCTCCGTGGCCTCCGGCTGACCGACCACTTCTCCCGCGCCTGTGAGCGCGCGCCGGGGCCACCCTTGTGAAGGGTCACCCCTTGAACTCCCCTTTCTCCACTGACATTTCCCGGCATCCTCTCGCCGACTTCGGCTGGGACGACGACTGGGCGGCCGGGTTCGCCCCGTACGCCGCGCAGGGCTTCGTACCCGGTCGCGTCGTCCGTGTCGACCGCGGTCAGTGCGACCTCGTCACGCCCGAAGGACCCGTGCGTGCCGACACCGAGTTCGTCACCCCGCACGACCCGCTGCGGGTCATCTGCACCGGTGACTGGGCGGTGGTCGACGCGGACGGCGGCGATCCCCGCTACGTCCGTACGTATCTGCCGCGCCGCACGTCCTTCGTGCGGTCGACCTCGTCGAAGCGGTCGGAGGGCCAGATCCTGGCGGCCAACGTCGACCACGCCGTGATCGCCGTGTCGCTCGCCGCCGAGCTGGACCTCGGCCGTATCGAGCGGTTCCTCGCCCTGGCGTGGGAGTCCGGCGCCCAGCCCGTCGTCGTCCTCACCAAGGCCGACCTCGTGCCGGACGCCGCGACCACCGCGCACCTCGTCTCCGACGTGGAGACGGCGGCGCCCGGCGTGCAGGTCCTCGCGGTCAGCGCCGAGCAGGGCCACGGCATCGACGTGCTCGGCGCGCTCCTCGACGGGACGTCGGTACTCCTCGGCCAGTCCGGAGCGGGCAAGTCGACGCTCGCCAACGCGCTGCTCGGCGCCGACGTCATGGACGTGCACGCCGTGCGCGACGTCGACGGCAAGGGCCGGCACACCACGACCACCCGCAACCTGCTGGTCCTGCCGACCGGCGGCGTCCTGATCGACACCCCCGGGCTGCGGGGCGTCGGGCTTTTCGACGCCGAGGCCGGCGTCGGTCAGGTCTTCTCGGAGATCGAGGCCCTGGCGGAGGGGTGCAGGTTCCACGACTGCGCCCACGACGCCGAGCCGGGATGCGCCGTGCTGGCCGCGCTCGACGACGGGACGCTGCCCCCGCGCCGCCTCGACAGCTACCGCAAGCTGCTGCGCGAGAACCAGCGGCTCGCCGCCCGCACCGACGCCCGCCTGCGGGACGAGATGCGACGCGTCTGGAAGATGCGCGGCGCCCAGGGCCGCGCCGCGATGGAGGCCAAGCGGGGGCGCCTCGGCTGAGCCGGCCTCGCGCGCGGCCCCCGCCGTCCCTCACGGGGCGCGGGGGCCGCGGCACACCCCGCGCCCCAGCGCCATGTCCGAATTCCGCCAGCCCCCGGCGGCGCGCAGGCGCACACTGGAGGGCGTGATGATCGATGAGGACACGCGGTACGAAGCGGTGCGCAGCCGCGACGCGCGCTTCGACGGGGAGTTCTTCTTCGCCGTCGAGACGACCGGCATCTACTGCCGCCCCAGCTGCCCCGCGGTCACCCCCAAGCGAAAGAACGTCCGCTACTACGCCACGGCCGCGGCGGCGCAGGGCTCCGGATTCCGCGCCTGCCGGCGCTGCCGCCCCGACGCCGTGCCGGGCTCGGCCGACTGGAACGTACGCGCCGACGTGGTGGGCCGCGCCATGCGGATGATCGGCGACGGCGTCGTCGACCGCGAGGGCGTCGCCGGGCTCGCCGTGCGCCTCGGGTACAGCGCCCGCCAGGTGCAACGCCAGCTCACCACCGAGCTGGGCGCCGGACCCGTCGCCCTGGCCCGCGCCCAGCGCGCCCACACCGCGCGCGTCCTGCTCCAGACGACCGGCCTGCCGATCACGGAGATCGCGTTCGCCGCGGGCTTCGCGAGCGTGCGCCAGTTCAACGACACCATCCGCGCGGTCTACGCCCGCACGCCCACGGAACTGCGCGCCGAGGCCCCCGCCACCCGCGCCACCGCCACAGCAGCCGGCATCCCCCTGCGCCTCGCCCACCGCGGCCCCTACCAGGCCCGCCCCCTCTTCGACACCCTCGCCCGCGAGGCCCTCGACGGCGTCGAGGAGATGACCGGAACGCCGGGCGCCCGCACCTACCGGCGTACCCTGCGCCTGCCTTACGGCACCGGCGTCGTCTCCGTCGACGAGCGCACCAGGTCCACGCCCGCGAGCCGCGCCGCGCACCACGGCGGCTGGCTCGACGCCCGCATCCACCTCACCGACCTGCGCGACCTGACGACGGCCGTGGGGCGCCTGCGACGCCTGTTCGACCTGGACAGCGACCCGTACGCGATCGACGAGCGCCTCGGCGCCGACCCGCGCCTCGCGCCGCTCGTCGCCGCGCGGCCCGGGCTGCGGGCACCGGGCGCCGCCGACCCCGACGAGCTGGCCGTGCGGATCCTCGCCGGGCGGGCGGAGTCGGCGCGGCTCGTCGAGCGGTACGCGAAGGCCGTCGACGCGCCCTGCGGCACCCTCACCCATGTCTTCCCCTCACCCGACGACCTCGCCGGGGAACCGGGACCCGTCGGCGCGCTCGCCACGGCCCTCGCCGACGGCGCCCTGCGCCTCGACCCGGGCGCCGACCGCGACGACGCCGAGGCCACCCTGCGCGCCCTCCCCGGCGTCGACGCCCGCACCGCCGCCCTCATCCGCATGCGGTCCCTGGCCGACCCGGACGTGGCCCTGCCCGACGGGCCGGGGCAGGAACCCGTACCGGACACCTGGCGCCCCTGGCGCACGTACGCACAGCAACACCTTTGGACACAGCGACAGTTGGAGCAGCAGTCATGACCGTCTACTACACCGTGCTGGACAGCCCCGTCGGTGAACTCCTGCTCACCGGCGACGAGTCGGGCGCCCTCACCTCACTGTCCGTACCCGGGCAGAAGGGCGGCCGCACGGTGCAGCCCGGATGGCGGCGCGCCCCCGAGCGCTTCGCCGACGCCGAGAAGCAGCTCGCCGCCTACTTCGCCGGTGAACTCAAGGAATTCCACCTGGAGTTCAGCACGGAGGGCACCGAGTTCCGCGAGAAGGTGTGGGCGGCGCTCGACGCCGTGCCGTACGGCGCGACGACCACGTACGGCGCGGTGGCCGCGAGCATCGGCGCCTCACGCGCCGCGGTCCGTGCCATCGGCGGCGCGATCGGGGCCAACCCCCTCCTCATCGTCCGCCCCTGCCACCGCGTCATCGGCGCGGACGGCTCGCTCACCGGCTACGCGGGCGGCCTGGAGCGCAAGCAGCAGCTGCTGTCCCTGGAGGGAGTGGAGGGAGTCCTCCAGGACCACTAGCCGCCGAGGCGCCTAGTCGTCGAGCCCCCAGCTGTGGATCTTGCGCGGGTGGATGCGGATGAGTTCCTCGCTGAAGTGCGCGCCCAGGTGGTGCGGGCCGGTGAGGAGCTCCGCCTCACCACGGATGTCGACGCCCCGCACCTTCCACGGATCGAGGCTGAGGATGTCGTCGACGACGAGCGCGACCTTCGGGTTCGCCTGGAGGTTGCGCCACTTCTTCGTCGTCCCGAGCGCGTATCCGCCGACCAGGATCGTCCCGTCGTCCTGCGGGAAGAACCCCACCGGGTTGGCCTGCGGCTGGCCCTTCGGGTCGACGGTGGCCAGCCGTCCCAGGCGCTGGGACTTCAGATACGTGATCTCGGCCTCGCTGAATTCGGTCATGGCCTCAGCCAAACACGATCGCCCCCGCCATGCATCGGGCCCCGGTCCTAGGGCCGTTGCCCGATGCCCGACGGCTACGCGAAGAGGCGTGCGTACCTGTCGTGCCAGGGGTGCGCCTCCTCCAGCTGTGCGCTCAGGGCGATCAGGGTGGCCTCGTCGGCGGGGCGGCCCACCAGGGAGACGCCCACCGGGATGCCGCCCTGCGGGGTCCAGTACAGGGGGACGTTGACCGCCGGCTGGCCCGTCATGTTGTACGGGCTGGTGAACGCGCTGAACGCGCTCTGGCGACGCAGGTTGTCGAGCGGGTCGCCGGACTCGTCGAAGAACTCGAGCGGCTGCGGCAGCGTCGCCAGGGTCGGGGTGAGTACGGCGTCGTAACCGGACGTCGCCCGTACCGCGTGGCGTGCGGCGCGCTGCATGCCGGTGATCGCGGCCGCGAGCTGCTCGCCGCTGACCCCGCGCCCGAACGCGCGCCAGGCCCGGGTCACCGGCCGCAACAGCTCCTCCGCCCCGGCGTCGAGGGCGTGGCCGAGCGACTGCACCCCCCACGCCGTCACGAAGTGGCCGCTGATCTCGGGGCCGAACGGCGTCGGGATGTCCTCCACGATGTGGCCGAGATCCTCGAGCAGCCGCGAGGCGTGCTCCCAGGCCGCCACGCACACCGGGTCCACCGTCACGCCTTCGGCGGCGGGCCGCGCGTACCGGCCGATGCGCAGCCGCCCGGGGGAGCGCTCGGCGTGGGAGAGGAACGTCTCGCCCGGCGGGAGCGGCGGCGCCCAGTGCGGGTCGCCCTGCTCGGGCCCCGCCAGCGCGTCGAGCAGTGCCGCCGCGTCGCGCACGCTGCGCGCCAACGGGCCTTGTACGGAGAGGCCGTTGACCTCGATGCCGGCGGGTCCCGAGCTGACCCGGCCCCGCGACGGCTTGATGCCGAACAGGCCGCAGACGCTTGCCGGGATCCGGATGGAGCCGCCCCCGTCGCTGGCGTGGGCGACCGGTACGAGGCCGAGCGCCACGGCCACCGCGGCCCCGCCGCTGGATCCCCCGGCGGACAGGGCCGGGTCCCACGGGTTGCGGGCCGGGCCGGTCACGTCGTTGTCGGTGTAGCAACAGCAGCCGAACTCGGGGGTGTTGGTCTTGCCGAGGCTGATCGTGCCTGCCTCGCGGAGCCGAGTCACGCTGTAGGCGTCGGCCTGCGGCACATGGCCGGCGAAGGCCTTGGACCCGTACGTCGTGCGTACGCCGGCCGTGTCGACCAGGTCCTTCACCGCCGTCGGTACGCCGAAAAGCGGTGGCAGGTCCCCGTCCGCGCGCCGCTCCTGCGCGGCCGCCGCCCCGGCCAGAGCGGCGTCGGACGTCACCGTCACGAAGGCGCCGAACCGCTCGTCGTAGCGCTCCACCCGGTCCAGGTGATGCCGTACGAGTTCCACCGGGCCGACCTCGCCCTTGCGGACGGCGGCTGCCTGTTCGAGCGCGCCGAGTGCGTGCAGCTGGGTCGGGGCGGTCATGCGGTGCTCTCCTTCAGTTCGGCGACCTGCCGGGCCACCAGTTCCTCGTGCTCCTCGACGTCGCGGCGGGCGTCGCGCGGCCGCCACCTGCCCGTCATCACGAAGATGAACGGAAGGAACAGCACCTGTCCGCCGAGGCACACCCACCACCAGGTCTGCCACGCGTGCGCGTTGTCCGCGCTCGCCCGCTGTACCTCGGGTCCGTGCTCGCGCAGGATCTTCAGTTGCGGCGCCGCCTTCTGCACGGTCGTCAGCCCTTCGGCGCCGACCTCCTTCTGTGCCTGGGCGAGCAGGGGGGCGGGCACCTTGCCCGGTGCGTAGGTGCCGAGTTCGGCGAAGAGCTTCGGGTGGGCCTTCGTGATGGCGAGGGCCGGAGCCGCCTGCACCGACGCGGCCTTGACCTCGGCGCCGTGCTCGATCAGCGGGGTCACGGTGCTCACCACGAGCGGCACGAAGGCGGCGGACAGGGCGACGGTGATCCGCACGATCCAGCCCCACACGGCGAGACCCGTGGCGGTGGCCGCCGGGTTGTGCCGCTCGACCGTCTCCGTGAAGCTCGCCATCCACGGCGAGTACGCGATGCCGCTGGTGACGCCGATGCCCGCCACGATGAACGCGAACGTGTAGTAGCCGGTGTGCGGTTGGGTGGCGTGCAGGGTGAAGGCCAGCGTGAAGCCGATGGACCCGAGCGCGCCGAGCAGCATGAAGGGCTTGCGCACGCGCAGGCGGTCGGAGAAGAGGCCGGCCAGGACCAGGGAGATCGCGTTCGCTCCCCAATACCAGTTCAGCAGGGCGTTGGCGCGCTGGGGGGTGTACCCGAAGGTGGTGGCGAAGTAGAGCACGAAGTTGCCGACGGCGGCGAAGTACAGCAGGAGGTAGACGCTGATGGCGACGGCGGAGCCGATGACGTCGAGGCGGAGCATCTGGCGCCACTGACCACGCAGTGCCGCCTCGGTGTCCATCCCCTTGGCCCGCGCCTCGACCAGCGCGCGGTCGCGCAGGCTCACCATGATCTGGTCGCGCAGCGCCGGGGCGAGCTCACGCAGCCCGAACAGCGCGACGACGAACACGACGAGGCCGCTGATGCCCGCGTAGCGGATCTCGTCCTGCCAGGTGGTGGCGCCGCTGAAGGTGCGGGAGGTGACGGCGGTGACCACGAGGCTGCCGATGATCGGCCCCATGGTCCAGTAGCCCATGGCCGAGGCCCGGCCGAGCTGCGGCGAGAAGTCTCTGATGAGTGCCGGGGTGGCGACCAGGATCATGCCCTCGACGAGTGACACGAGTGAGTAGACGACCAGATAGCTCGCCTTGCCCGGCGCGTTGGGCAGGACGAAGGTGGTGAGCAGGCCGACCAGGAGCAGGCCGTAGACCACGATGTTCGCCCGGCCCCAGCGGTCGGCGAGACCGGCCACCAGGGACGAGAAGGCGCCCACCGCGTTGGCGGCCACCGATATGTACACGAAGTACAGGAACGTCATGTGGTAGTGGCTGATGATGGCGGTCGACACCGCGTACTGGATGTACAGCTGGTAGTAGAGAACGATCGTCGCGAGCACGACGATCGCCAGGTACCAGTACCGGGGACCGCTCTCGGGGTAGCGGTCGAGCCGTCTGCCGCCGAGGCCGTTCAGTGTCGACGGGAACGGCCGGCTGGTGCGCCCCGCCGTGTCCGCCGGTGACGAAACCGACATCATGCCTCCCTGCTGTCGAGACACACGCCAGCGCGTGCATGGTCGGGGAGGCTAATACCGTCCAGTCGGTATCTCCTAGGGGTGGGACAAGGATTTGTGATCCCGTTATGGCGGGAGCGTGGGTCCCGGTCCTGCCCGGAGCCGGGCAGGACCGGGACCCCGGCCGTGGGTTCACATCAGGCGGGCAGTCCCCAGCGCGTGGCCGGCGCGTTGGCCGTGACCGGCCCGACGCTCAGGTCGGGGCGGTCGCCCCGCGCCGTGACGAGCGCCGAGTCACCCTTGCGCAGGGTGATCCGGATCGCCCCGTCGCCCGCGTCCTCGTGGTGAAGTGGCCTGCCCCGCCCGTCGCGTACGTCGACCGCGCCCGCGATGCCGTGCCGCACCACGCACGGCGCGCCCGCCTCGCTCGCCAGTCGCACCCAGCGCGTCGTGCCGCCCTTGCGCACCGCGCTCAGCAGAAAGGCGCCCTGCGTACGGAAGTTGTGGACGGTGAGGTCCTGCCAGGCGGCGGGCAGGGCCGGAAAGACGCGGATCACGCCGCCCCAGGACTGGCACACCATGTCGTGCAGGGACTGGGCGGCCGACAGCGGCGTCTCGATGACGGGGCCCGACTCCTTGTACATGGTGTTGGCCTGGATGAAGCGGGACATCAGCTGGCCCAGGTACTTGAGCGCGTCCTCGCCCTTGCCGAGCAGCGCCGACATCGAGGCCGCGCCCGTGAACGTGTAGCCCTGGAGGGCCCCTTCGAAGCCGACCCAGTGTGCCAACGACTTCTCGATCAGGGCGAGTTCGTCGGGGGTGCGGCCGGTCAGCTCGTACAGCGGGTACACCGCGAGCATGTGCGAGTAGTGGCGGTGGGACTTCGCGAAGGGGATGTCCGCGCCGATCATGAAGCCGTTCGTGTCCGTCGGGTAGGCCACCCGCCTGGTGAGCACCTCGCGCCAGCGTGGCGCCAACTCGTCTTCGACGCCGAGGAGTTCGGCCGATTCCAGGAGGGTCCGGCAGCCCCACGTCAGGAGCATCAGGTCGTAGTTGCAGTCGCGGGTGTTGCCGCCGTACTCGGGCGAGAACGTCGCGGGCAGGTGCAGCTTGCCGTCGGCGCCCGGCTCCAGGAAGTGCAGGTAGTAGTTGATCGCCTTGCGCAGCAGAGGGAAGAGGACGTCGCGCAGGATCTTCTCGTCCATGGTGTGGCGGTAGCTCAGCCACACGTTGTGGAGCGCCCAGGTGAGGTTGCCGACCTCGGGGGTCGGGGTGTCCTGGCCGGGGATGCCGACGCCGTAACCCTGCGCGTTGCTCGTCGCGCCACCGTTCACGAGGTGCATGTCCGTGGTGCGCGGTATGCCGAGCGAGTCGGCTCGGTACGGGGCGGCCATCTCGGCGGTGAGGTTGTCCCGGAACTCGCCGAGCGCCCGTGTGACGGCGTCGAGTTCGAGGTGGTTCGAGCCGTGGATCAGCCAGTACTCCAGCTGCACGTTGAGGTTCCACCAGGTAGCGGGCCACGGTGTCGGCTCCAGCCAGGGGCCGCTGGTCGCCATCACGGGGGCGTCCCGGCGGGCGGCGGACGCCGTCTTGTAGAGCTGGATCCAGTAGAAGCGCTGGATCCGCGCGTCGGGGACGGACAGGAAGCTCTTGCGGTAGTACGCGTGCCACCAGGCGCGATGGGGCACGGCGAGGGCGTCGTACGGGAGCCGGGCCGCGGCCCGCACGGTCGAGACGGCCCGGTCGCGGGCGGTGGACTTCGGGAAGGAGTGCGCCACGTTCACGTACAGCGTCCGCCGCTCGCCGCGGGTGCGCTCGCGCCAGGCGGTGACGTACTGGCCGCCGGACAGGAGCGGCTGGACGGAGACGGAGACGCCGTCGTCCTCACCGGTCTCGGCGGGCGGATTGCCCTCGTAGCCGGCCGGGATCGGCTGGAACGCGGCGCGCGGGCTGATGGACGGCGCGGGGTGGAAGACCCAGGCGAAGCCGCGCTCGCCCTCGGACGGGGTGACCTCGACGGCGAGGACGGAGAGGGCGTTGGTGACCTGGGCGCGGATGGTGAGCGTGCCCTTGTCGGTGGTGAGGGTGCCGGTCAGCTCCGCGTCGCGAAGGCGCAGGCGCCAGTCGAGGCCGGTGACGGCGCCGACGGGTTCGAGCGTGAAGTAGCCGATGGGCAGCCGCGCCAGACCGAACAGGGAGCCGAACTCCGGGCGGTGGTCCTGGACCTCGGAGTGCTGGACGTTGAAGCGGATCGCGTTCTTCCCGGGCTCCTGGTAGATCCCTGAGCCGAGCAGGCCGTTGCCCAGGTACGGGCCCTCGTACCAGGTCTTCGGCATCTTCTGCCAGACGAGGTCGGCGTCGTCGAGGACGGTGCGCCAGGCGTCTTCGGAGGGGGCGCTCGCCGTTGCGGCGGGAGTCGCGACGGGGGTGGCGGCGGTCGCCTGTGACGACAGCCCGCCCGCCAGTGCGGCCCCGGCGAGGGTGGATCCGGTGGCGAGCACGGTCCTTCTGGACGGTCTTGGCATGGCGCGGCCTCCACGTGTCGAAGCAGACGTCGATTCATCGGAGCTATCCCCTGCGGCAAGCTAGAGAGGTGACGAGAGCCCGTCAATATGCCGGGAGAGATCCGATGTAACTCGCGCTACGTGGATGCTGTCCGTGTACGTGAACAGGAGCGCCTAGCCCCAGATCACAGCCCCGATCCAGGCGCCCACGATGAGCAGGCAGGCGAAGAGTTCGGCCAGGACGCTGGAGCCACCGGCGCGCATCGCGGTCCGTGTGGAGGCAACGGCGTCGCCGTGCCGGCCGAGGCGCAGGCGCTCGCAGAGGTAGATACCTCCGATGAACCCCGGGATCGATCCGATCACCGGGATCACGCAGAAACCGACGAGGGCTCCGGTCCCCGCCCAGATCGCGGTGCGGCGCGTGGCCCCGCTCTCGCGCAGCCGGCGCTGCGGGAGCTGCCAGCGAAGCACCTGGGCGGCGAGCAGGACGGCGGTCGCGCCGACCAGAACGCCCCAGGCCAGCCCGTTCGGGTCCTGGAGCGACCATACGAGGACCGCGGCCCACACGAGCCACGACCCGGGCACCCCGGGCACGAGCACCCCGCACAGGCCGAGCAGCATCACCACTCCCACCAGCAGGAGTTCCCACACGCCCATCTGCCAAGAGTGCCGGACAACGACGGAACCCGCAGATCGCAGAGCTTCACTCTCCGCCACCACCGACGGCTTCCGGCCGCGGAACTCAGCCCTCCGCGACGTGCTCCCCGCGCGGCTGCGTCGGCACGTCCCGGGACACCCAGCCCCGTTCGTACGCGTGCCAGCCCAGCTGGAGCCGCGTCGTCACACCGGCCAGTTCCATCAGGCGCTTCACCCTGCGCTGGACCGTTCGAAGCCCCAGGTCGAGCTGCTTGGCGACGCTCGCGTCCGTGAGTCCGGCCAGAAGAAGGGAGAGGACCTCCAGGTCCGTGCTGTCGGGGCCGTCCGGCTCCTGCTCGGTGATGGCGCGGCTGCTCTCGCCGAGCCGCAGCGGCAGGGCGTCCCGCCAGACCGCCTCGAACAGACCGGACAGCGACTCCAGGAGCCCGCTCGCGTGGACGACGAGCGCCGCGGGCTCGGCCGTGCGCGAGGTCAGCGGCACCATCGCGAGCGCCCCGTCGGCGATCACCAGCTTCGTCGGCACCCGGTCCACGACCCGTACCTGCTCGTCCCGCCCGATCGCGGCCGACAGCTCCGTCAGCCCCGTCGGCATCGAGAGCACCTCGCGCTCCACCACGACCCGGTACGCGACGCCCCGGCTGGTGGCCTGCTCCTCCGCCTCGTTGTCCATCCCCGAGACGGCGATCGGATTGCCGGTGACCAGCGCGCACACCTCGTCCGTCGCGCCCAGCTGCAGCTGGAGGAACCGCTGTGCGACGGCCGCGGCGCCCGTGACCACCTCGACCAGATCGTGCACGGCGGGCTCATCGGCCTGCGCCCGGTACTCCTCCGCGAGCAGCGCCGCCGCCAGCTCCGCCTTCTCCAGCTCGTGCCGCTGTTGCGTCAGGAGCGCGCCGAGCGCGACGCCCGGCGGGGCCGCGACCCAGCGCCCCGGCCGCGCGGACGACTGCGCCGCGAGCCCGTGCCGCTCCAGCCGGCGCAGCGCGTGCTCGGTCTCGTACTCGGCTAGGGCCAGCCGCCCCGCGAGATCGGGCACGTCGGCCGCGCCCAGCGACACGAGCGCGCGGTAGGCGCTCTCGTGCATCTCGTCCAGACCTATCGCACCCAGCATGCGGCGATGCCCCTCCCCGAGCCTCGGTTCCGGCGGCACCGTGGCGGGAAACGGCCACGGCGCAAACCCGCCGCGCCCCATCTTCCCCGTACCACCGCTCTCTCTGCCAATGTGGCGCCACCGCAGCACCAACATCCGCCGGGAATAGGGCCTTTGCGCCGTATTCACCTGCGCTTTCACCTGGGGAGAGGGAGAGCGATGCGCGCGATATCGCGTACGGCCTCGGTGGCGGCGACCGCCGTCGTCCTGGCCGTCACCGCGGCCCTGCCTACCGTGGCCGCACCACGGGAGGACGCCAAGAGACCGCTCGTCGGCAGCGAGGCGGCCGCGAAGGAGGGGGCGGGATCCGTCGTCACGCTCGTCACGGGCGACCGGATCCTGGTGACCAAGGACGGCTCGGGCCACAGCACGGCCACCGCGCTCCCCGGCGAGGACGGCACCGCCCCGCTCGTGCAGACGCGAACCTCGGGCCAGAACCTCTACGTCTACCCCGCCGGCGCCGTCGAGGCGATCGCCGACGGCCGCGTCGACGAGGAACTCTTCAACGTCACCGGCCTCGTCCGCCAGGGCTACGACGACGCGCACACCAAGTCGCTGCCGCTCATCGCGGTCTACGACAAGTCCGTCGACGTCGCCCGCAGCGCGCCCGCCGCCCCGCGCGGCGCCGAGCGCGGCCTCGTGCTCGACCCCGTCGACGGCGTGGCGCTGAAGGCCGACAAGAAGAAGGCGGCCGACTTCTGGGCCGACGTCACCGACAAGCGCTCCCGCGCCGCCGGCTCCCTCAAGAAGCTGTGGCTCGACGAGAAGGTGGAGGCCAGCCTCGACCGGTCGACGAAGCAGGTGCACGCCCCCGAGGCGTGGGCGGCGGGCTACGACGGCAAGGGCACCAAGGTCGCCGTCCTCGACACCGGTGTCGACACCGACCACCCCGACCTCAAGGGGCGCGTCGCCGAGTCGGAGAACTTCACCGACTCCGAGGACGCGGGCGACCACCAGGGCCACGGCACCCACACCACGTCCACCGTCGGCGGCACCGGCGCGGCGAGCGACGGCAAGAAGCGCGGCGTCGCCCCCGGCGCCACGCTCCTCAACGGCAAGGTCCTCAACGACTCGGGCTCCGGCGCCACTTCGTGGATCATCGCCGGTATGCAGTGGGCCGTCGACCAGGGCGCCGACGTCGTCTCCATGAGCCTCGGCAACCCCGCGCAGACCGACTGCACCGACCCGATGGCCACCGCCACCGAAGAACTCGCGCGGTCCTCGAAGAACACCCTCTTCGTCATCGCGGCGGGCAACACCGGCCCCGGCAACAACACCGTCTCCTCGCCCGGCTGCGCCCCGAGCGTCCTGACCGTCGGCGCCGTCGACCGCGACGACTCCACCGCGAGCTTCTCCAGCCGCGGCCCGGCCTACGGCTCGCACACCCTCAAGCCCGAGATCACCGCGCCCGGCGTCGCCATCTCGGCCGCCGCCGCCGGCGGCCGTGGCATCTACGCGTACCAGTCGATGAGCGGTACGTCGATGGCGACCCCGCACGTCGCGGGCGCCGCCGCCATCGTCAAGCAGCGCCACCCCGACTGGAGCGCCCAGCAGATCAAGGCGGCCCTCGTGTCCTCCGCGGACGCGGCCATCCCCGGCGACGTGCGCGAGACCGGCGGCGGGCGCCTCGACGTGAAGGCCGCGATCGACGAGAAGGTGCTCGGCGCGAGCGCCGTCCAGGGCGGCAGTTTCAACTGGCCGCAGGACAGCAGCGACCGCACCACCGTCGACGTGCCTTACACCAACACCACCGACAAGCCGGTGCGGTTGAGCCTGGACGTCAAGGGCGTCACCGGAAACGACGGCTCCGCCGTCCGTTCCTCGGTGGCGAAGCTCGGTGAGCGTACGGTCACCGTCCCGGCGGGCGCGACCGTCAAGGTCCCCTTGAAGCTCGACCCCACGGCCTCGCTCAAGGCCGCCCAGTACGGCGACGTCACCGGCCGCGTGCTCGCCACCGCCGACGGCGTCGGCGTCTCCACGCCCTTCTCGCTGTACGTGCAGCCCGAGACGGTCACCCTGCGCGTCAAGCTCGTCGACCGGTCCGGCAAGCCCGCGGCCGGGCAGTCGTCCGTCGACCTGATCGGCACCGACGACGCCAGCGGGGAGCGCCGCTTCAACGAGGGAGCGGCCGACCAGACGTACCAGGTGCGTCCGGGCCGCTACTTCCTCTCCAGCTTCGTCACCACGCCCGACACCGAGGGCAACCTCATCAACTCCCTTTCCTACCTGGCCCGTCCGCAGGTCGACGTGAAGAAGGACACCACCGTCGTCCTCGACGCGCGCACGGCAGGCCGCCTCAAGGTGAAGACCGACAAGGCGTCCGAAGTGCGGGGCGCCACCCTCGGGTTCGCCCGCAGCTGGGACGACACCTGGCTGCACGCGGCCACCGCGGCCGGTGGCCGTTCCATCGCCGGGTACTACGCCGACATCGAGGGCCGCGCCACCGACGGCACCTTCGAGTTCGACTCCTTCTGGCGCGCGGCGGCCCCGCAGCTCGCGGAGTTCGGCGTCGTCGGCGGCCCCGCGCTGCACGGGCTCACCGGCTCGACCAACTCGGCGAACCTCGACGGCACCGGCAAGGCGCAGGTCGTCGACGCCAAGTCCGGTACGGCGGCCGAGCTCGCAGCGGCCGGGGTCAAGGGCAAGATCGCCCTGGTCAAGCTCGCCGACAGCGGCGCGGCCGCGGCCGTGTCCAAGGCGGCCAAGGACGCCGGAGCCACCGCCGTCCTCGCATACCGCTCGGTCCCGGGCCGCTTCTACCCGTCCGTCGGCTTCATCGGCGGCCCCTTGGCCGTCATCGGCATCCCGTCCGACGAGGCCGCCGACCTGCTGGCCCGCATCGCGGGCGGCGAGGTGACCCTTCACTGGAAGGCCACGGCGAAGAGCCCGTACATGTACAACCTGGCCTTCCCCGAGACCGGCCCGGTACAGAGCGCGCGCACCTACACCGTCCGCGACCGTGACCTCGCCGAGAACAAGGCGACGTACCGCGCGATGGGCACGCCCACCGACTACATGGACATCCCCGACGTCACGCGCCCCAGCGGACTGTCGGCCTACTTCGGCGACTTCGAGACGGTCGCGGCGCCCTCACGGCGCACCGAGCTCTACTCGCCCGGCACCACCGGCTTCGGCCACCAGGTCTCCAGCAGCTTCCCCTGGGGCGAGTTCATGATCGATCCGGTGCGCACCTACAAGAGGGGTGAGCACCGCACCGAGGAGTGGTACGGCGGAGTGCTCGCGCCCACCACACCTCTCGACGAGGCGGGCAAGCCGGCCCTCGCCGCCGAACGCCAGGGCAACCTGATCGGCGTCGCGCCCGGCTTCTGGGGCGACAGCGAGCACCAGGGCGTCCAGGGAAGCTTCGGTGACTTCGGCTCCATGGACCTGAAGCGAGACGGTGAGGTCGTCAGCCACAGCCCTTACCCGTTCGGTGTCTTCGACGTCCCGGCCGACGACGCCTCGTACGACCTGTCGCTGCACACCTTCAAGCAGAGCTTCGGCGCCTGGAACCGCTCCCCGGAGACGCAGACGACCTGGTCGTTCCGCTCGCACCTGGAGGAGAACGTCTACTCGCAGGGCATCCCGCTGCTCTTCCCGCAGTACGCCCTGCCGCAGGACGACCTCAAGACGCTGCCCGCCACGGACGGCCAGCGGATCACGCTCACCGCGACCGGCCACGCCGGCTACACGCCCGGCAAGCTCACCTCGGCCAAGCTGTCGTACTCCTACGACGGCGGCGCCACCTGGACCGAGGCGCCGACCGCCGAGCGTGACGGCAAGTGGAGCGCGACCGTGAACCACGCGGGCGCCTCCGGCAAGCCGGTCACCCTGAAGGCCCAACTGACCGACGCCAACGGCAACTCGGTCGAGCAGACGGTGACGCGCGCGTACGACGTGCGCTGATCACCGAACGAGCCGGTCCGCCGGGCGTCCTTCCCGTGGGGGGTGGGGTCGTCCGGCGGACCTCTTTCGCTTCAAGCCGGGTCGTTCCGGGCCATTTCTGGTCGTTTTCGAGTGTCCCGTTTTCGTACGGCCCGTGCGGTGGACAATAAGGGCATGAGCCAGCAGGGGGAGAGGAACTCCGGCCGACGCGGTCAAGGCGACGACTGGTGGGGGCAGTTGTACGACGACTCCACCGACGACACGGGTCCGGCCCCGGCCCCGGACAGCCTCGACGACCGCTTCGCCTCGGCATCGGGGACGGTGTCGGCGGCGGGGCCTGAACGCGGCGATGAGCAGGTGCCGGTCGCGGAGCGGGCGCCGGTCCCGGAACAGGTCCCGGAGCGGGATCCTGTCCCGGAGCAGGTCACCGGGCGTGCGCCGGTCCCGGAGCAGCGGATGGTGCCGCCACCGACACCACCGACACCACCGACACCACCGACACCACCGCCGACCCAGTCGCCACCGCCGCCCGCGCCTGCCCGCCCCGTGGACCCGCCGCCGGATCCGGGCGCCCCGCGCGCCCCGTGGGAACCCCCGGCACACGCTCCGGGGCGCCCCCAGAGTTTTCCGCCCGGGCCACCGCCGCCCGGCCACCGGCCACCACCGCCCCCTCCCACCGCCGCGCCGGACGTCCGCGCGCCCGACGCCGATGCGCCCGCCTCTGACACGGCCCCCGACGCCTGCCCCGGTCAGGACGCGCCCGTCACCGAAGAGCCCGCGGCCCGCCCCGAACCCCCGTTCATCCCCTACGTGGGCGACGGCCCGCCCACCTACGACGCCGAACCCACCGCGCTTCCGGCCGCCGACCCCGACACCCTCGACGACCTCGTCGCCGACACCGTCCTGGACGGCGCCAGGTACGGCACCTCCACGCTGCGCGCGGTGTCCGTGCGCGGCGACTCCGCGCGCTACCGGGGCGAGCCCCGCCGCGACTGCCTGCTCACCGCCCGGTTCGGCACGGGATCCGGCGCCCTCATCCTGGTCGCCATGGCCACCGGCGCCCGCGCCGCACCCGGGGCGCACCGCGCGGCGGCCGAGGCCTGCGACTGGATCGGCCGCGCAGTAGGCCGCAGCCACGCCCGCCTCGCCGAGGACATCCGCGCCGCCCACCGGGGCGACCTCAAATCGGGCCTGCACCGCCTGACCGACCGCAGCCTCGGCAAGCTCAGGGCGAGCGCCGCCGAGCAGGGCCTCGAACCGGAGGAGTACACGGCGAGCCTGCGCTGCCTGCTGCTGCCCGCCGACCCCGGCTGCCGCACCCGCGTGTTCTTCGGCGTCGGCGGGGGCGGCCTGTTCCGGCTGCGCGACGGCGAGTGGCAGGACATCGAGCCGCAGGTCTCCGAGGTGTCGGGCGCCCCCGTCGTCGGCTACGGTTCGCCGCCGCCGGAGACCCCCGACGGCGACCGCCTGACCATGGACCTAGGGATCACCACGCCCCCGAGCCCTTACGAGCCGGCGCCCGAGCAGCCTCGCGACCCGTTCCGCTTCCGCGCCTCCGTCGCCCGCCCGGGTGACACGCTCCTGCTGTGCACGGCGGGCCTCGCCGAGCCGCTGCGCGGCGAGCCGGAGCTGTCCGGACACCTCACGCGCCGCTGGGACGGGAGCGGCCCGCCCGGCCTCGCCGCCTTCCTCGCGGACACCCAGGTACGGGTCAAGGGGTATGCGGACGACCGCACGGCCGCCGCCGTTTGGGAGGCGTAACCGCGCCCGCTGTGGATTCATGGGACCACGAGTGTCCAGAGTGTCCTCAGGACCCGGTTCGTGAAGGGGCGCGTGAGTCATGGCCAAGCAGAACGTCGCCGAGCAGTTCGTCGACATCCTCGTCCGCGCGGGCGTCAAGCGCATGTACGGCGTCGTCGGCGACAGCCTGAACCCGGTCGTCGACGCGATCCGCCGCAACTCCGCGATCGACTGGATCCACGTACGGCACGAGGAGACCGCCGCGTTCGCCGCCGGGGCGGAGGCGCAGATCACCGGGAAGATGACGTCCTGCGCCGGCTCCTGCGGGCCCGGCAATCTGCACCTCATCAACGGGCTCTACGACGCCCACCGCTCCATGGCCCCGGTCCTCGCCCTCGCCTCGCACATCCCGTCGAGCGAGATCGGCCTCGGCTACTTCCAGGAGACCCACCCCGACCGGCTCTTCCAGGAGTGCTCGCACTACAGCGAGATGATCTCCGACCCGCAGCAGATGCCGCGCGTGCTGCAGACGGCGATCCAGCACGCGGTCGGCCAGTCGGGCGTCAGCGTCGTCACGCTGCCCGGCGACGTCGCCGACCGGCCCGCCCCCGAGAAGTCGATCGAGACGGCGATCGTCACGTCCCGGCCGACCATCCGCCCCGGCGACACCGAGATCGACCGGCTCGTCGAGATGATCGACGACGCCTCCAAGGTCACCCTCTTCTGCGGCAGCGGCACCGCCGGCGCGCACACCGAGGTCATGGACTTCGCCGAGAAGATCAAGTCACCGGTCGGACACGCCCTGCGCGGCAAGGAATGGATTCAGTACGACAACCCGTTCGACGTCGGCATGAGCGGGTTGCTCGGGTACGGCGCCGCGTACGAGGCGACGCACGAGTGCGATCTGCTCATTCTGCTCGGCACGGACTTCCCGTACAACGCGTTCCTGCCGCAGAAGGACGTGAAGATCGTCCAGGTCGACGTCAGGCCCGAGCACCTCGGCCGGCGCTCGAAGCTGGACCTCGCCGTGTGGGGCGACGTGCGCGAGACGCTGCGCTGTCTGATCCCGCGGGTGCAGCAGAAGACGAACCGGCGCTTCCTCGACAAGATGCTGAAGAAGCACGCGGACACCCTCGAAGGCGTCATCAAGGCGTACACGAAGAAGGTCGAGAAGCACGTCCCGATCCACCCCGAGTACGTCGCCTCCGTATTGGACGAACTCGCCGCCGAAGACGCCGTGTTCACGGTCGACACGGGCATGTGCAACGTGTGGGCGGCGCGCTACATCTCGCCCAACGGCCGCCGCCGCGTGATCGGTTCGTTCTCGCACGGCTCCATGGCCAACGCGCTGCCGATGGCCATCGGCGCCCAGTTCGTCGACCGGAACCGCCAGGTCGTCTCGATGTCGGGCGACGGCGGGTTCTCCATGCTGATGGGCGACTTCCTGACCCTCGTCCAGTACGACCTGCCGGTCAAGGTCGTCCTGTTCAACAACTCCTCCCTCGGGATGGTCGAGTTGGAGATGCTCGTGGCCGGGCTCCCGTCGTACGGGACGACGAACAAGAACCCCGACTTCGCGGCCGTCGCCCGCGCGTGCGGAGCGTACGGGGTGCGCGTGGAGAAGCCGAAACAGCTCGCCGGAGCCCTGAAAGACGCCTTCAAGCACAAGGGCCCCGCCCTCGTCGACGTCGTCACCGACCCCAACGCCCTGTCGATCCCGCCCAGGATCAGCGCCGAGATGGTGACGGGCTTCGCCCTCTCCGCATCCAAGATCGTCCTGGACGGTGGCGTCGGCCGCATGGTCCAGATGGCCCGCTCCAACATCCGCAACATGCCGCGCCCCTAGCACCGCCGGGCCACGAGTTCGTTGGTGGATGAATCCACAGGAGTGCGGACATGCGGGCGGGGCATGCATTCCCGTGTACGCGTTCGAGCGTGGTCGCAGGAGAAGGGGCAAGGTCATCGGCGTGCGGGCGGGGGTCATGAAACGGCTGGTACGAGGGCGCGTTCCCACCACGGTGGCCGGACGCTCCCCGACGGAGGAAGCGCCAGGGAGCAACGGGGCGGCGAACGACGGCACAACCGACGACAACATGACGGACGACAGCACGACGGACGACGGCACGACGGACGACGGCACGACGGACGACGGCACGACGGACGACGGCACGACGGACGACGGCGGAGGCGGGCTGCTGAGGCGCACGCTGGGGCGGTCCGATCTGCGGGCGGTGCCCGAGGCGAGGCGCGCACTGCGCGAACTCCTGGACGAGTGGGGCCCACCGGAGAGGTCGGAGACCGCGGAGCTGCTCACCAGCGAACTGGTGACGAACGCCCTGGTGCACACCGACCACGACGCCGTCCTCACGGCCACCGTCGGGCCGAAGCGGCTGCGGGTGGAGGTCAGGGACTTCGTGGGGCGCAGGCCGAAGCTGCGCGTACCGGTCGCCGACGACGGTACGAACGGCCGGGGCCTCGTCCTGGTGCAGGCCCTCGCGGACGCCTGGGGCGTACGGGCGCTGGGCGTGGGCAAGGTGGTCTGGTTCGAACTGGACGGCGGCCCCGCGTGACACCGCGGGACCGCCGCCAGGAACGGCACGCCCGCCCGGCCGAACTCCCTTCGGACGCCCCCTAGCCGAATTGCTGCTCGAGGTCCTTGAGCTTCCGCTCCAGTGAGTCGAGCCGCGGCAGGGCCTGGGTGTCGTCCTCCGCCGTGAGGTCGACCGTGACGGGCTTGCCGGCTTCAGGGCCGCCTCTGACGGCCTGGAGAGAGGGACGCGGGCGCAGCGGGAGCTGTTCCGGGGATGAGGGCGGCGGGTCCTCCGATATGGCAGGGTCCGCGCCCGCCTGCCCCGTGCCTGCCCCCGCGGAGACGGCGGTCTGCATGTCCACCTGGCGCCCTCCGCGCCCGCCGAGCGTGGGGTGGCCCCGGCTGATCGCCTTGAGCTGGGCCCGCTCCAGCTTCTCGTGCTCGCGCCTGCGCAGCCGGGTCTGCTCCTTCTCGCGCTTGTCCTCCCGCACCTCGTCCACCGCCTCGTCCAGGGTGCGCACACCCTCGAGCAGCATCAGCGACCAAGCGCCGTACGTCTCGCGGGGCGCGCGCAGCCACCGCACGATCCGGATCTGCGGCAACGGCCTTGGCACCAGGCCCTGTTCACGCAGGGCCGCGCGGCGCGTCTGCTTCAGCGCGCGGTCGAAGAGGACCGCGGCCGACAGGGACATGCCGGCGAAGAAGTGCGGGGCGCCCGCGTGGCTGATGCCGCGCGGCGCGTGCACCCAGTTGAACCAGGCGGCGGCGCCCGCGAAGGTCCACACGAGTATCCGGGAGCCGAGCGCCGCGTCGCCGTGGCTCGCTTCGCGCACCGCCAGCACGGAGCAGAACATGGCCGCGCCGTCGAGGCCGAACGGGACGAGGTACTCCCAGCCCCCGGACAGGTTCAGGTTCTGCTGGCCGAAGCCGACAAGCCCGTGGAAGGAGAGCGCGGCGGCCACGGCGGCGCAGCAGAACAGCAGCAGGTAGGACGCGGTGCCGTAGACGGCCTCCTTGCGCCTGCGGCGCTCCTCGCTGCGTTCCCACGAGTCGTCGGACGATGCGGCCGCCCTCTCCCCGGCGCGCTTGCTGCGCGCGAGGACCGCCACCGCCGCCAGCAGGCCCAGGAGCAGCACGGCGCCGGGAAGCAGCCAGTCCAGCGATATGTCGGTCAGTCTCATCTGGGGTCCCTTGCGTCGCGGTAGGGCTTTTCGGCCGCCATATTGACTCAAGGCCACCCGTGCGCAAGGAGTTTCGGGACAAGAGAACGCCATTGGAGTGCGAGGGGGCGTACGAAGCGGTCATGCGCTCGAACTCCCTTGAGAATGAGGGAAGTTGAGTTCGAATCACGTCACCCGAAAGGGTGGTTCATGACGAGAGGGTTGCCGTCGTCGCGTTCAGGCGGTTGCGCTCAGCCTCGCCACACGGTCCGCGTCGCAGGTGCGGGGGCACGTCACACAGGTGTCCTCGGGGCGCAGCGTGTAGAAGAGGCAGCAGCTCGCCCGGTCGCGGGTCGGCAGCGACTGCCCCTCGGGGCCGGTGAGTTCACGGAACGCGGGCTTGCCGACGTACGGCTTCGCCGTGCCGGGCAGCAGCAGGTCGAGCTCCCGCATCGCCCGGCGCTCCTCGCCGAGCAGATGGGCGATGTACCAGAGGCTCTCGACGATCTCGTCCGTCGCCATGCCCCACAGGGCGCGCGGGCCGCGCCGCATCCGCGGTCCGAATCCGGTGAGCACCGGGCCCAGGTGGTCGGCGACGGCCGCGCGCACCTCGGCCCGCAGCGCCTCCTCGTCCGGCACGACATGGGCGCCGGGCAACGCGGCGGCCGGGTCTCCCGGCAGACAGGCGAAGTCGGTGACGCGTACGGCCATCCGCCCCAGCGTGCGCTGGAAGGCGACGTTCGTCACGGGGAAGCGCGGGACGCGGCGGTCCAGGAACCACGGCACCGTGACCAGCAGGCAGGCGGGCCAGGCATAGCGGTGCAGGCCGAAGCTGGCGACGACGTCCGGGCGGGCCTGCTGCCCGTAGTCCTTGAGCACCTGCGCGTTGTCCCACGCGAGGAACGCGTCGAGGGCGGGTCCGCCCTCCGCGAGCTGGGCGGCGGCGACCCAGCCGCTGCCCTGAGGGGGCTGCTCGGTCTCGGCGAGCTCTGTGATCCGCAGGCCCGTGAACACCTCGGTCAGCCGGGTGTACGCGGGGGTGAGCGCGCTGGTGGCCACGGGGGCCGATGCGGGAAAAGGCATGCAGGGGACCACCGAATCGCGATCGTTTGCAGGTAAGCCTTACCTTACCCGAACGATCGGGGGTTTGAACTGGGGGCCCGGCGGCCTATGGTTCTGCGTTGGACGAATTCCACGGAATACCGACGACCGGGGAGGACCTGGGTGGAGCAGGCCAGAACGCGCGCCGACAGCGCCGCCTCAGGGCTGCCCGCGGGCGTTCCCGAGCAGCGGGGCGCCGCCGGGTGGCACCAGGTGCCCGAGCAGACCCGGGGCGAGCACACCCACAGCGAGACGCCGCTGCCGCCGCGCCCCCGCGTCGAGCGGACCTCCGTGCGCGGGCAGGTGCTCGACGCGCTGCGCACCGCGCTCGTCGACGGCGAGCTCGTGCCCGGCGAGGTCTACTCCGCGCCCGCCCTCGGGGACGGTCTCGGCGTCTCGGCCACTCCCGTCCGCGAGGCGATGCAGCAGCTGGCCCGCGAAGGTGCCGTCGAGGTCGTGCCCAACCGCGGCTTCCGCGTCACCGAGCGCAGCGCACGCGAGCTCGCCGAGCTGGCCGAGGTGCGGGCGCTGATCGAGGTGCCGGTGGTGCTGCGGCTCGCCCGTACGGTGCCGGTGGCGCGCTGGGCCGAGCTGCGGCCCCTGGCCGACGCGACGGCCGTCGCGGCCGCCGGCGGCGACCGCGCGCACTACGCGGAGACGGACCGCGCCTTCCACCGCGCGATGCTCGCCCTCGGCGGCAACGAACAGCTCGTCCGGGTCGCCGACGACCTGCACCGCCGCTCGCAGTGGCCCCTGCCCGGAGGCGGACCGCTGTCCCGCCGCGCCGACCTGGTGGCCGACGCCGCGGAACACATGGCGCTCCTCGCGGCACTGGAGGCCCAGGACCTCACGGTGGTGCAGGCGCTGGTGCGGGAGCACTTCGCCGGGGCGGCGGACTAGGGCCTCCATCAGGCGCCCGGATCGTCACGCCGCCCGGACCGCCGGCCCCGGATCGTTCGGCCCCGCACTCTGTCGGGCGTCCCGGACTGTCACGCTGTTGGGTCGTCGCGCCCTCGGGCCGTCTGGCTCCCGGGTCGTTCGGGCCCCTGGTTGGTTAGGTCCCTGGACTGTGTTGGGCGTCCCGGACTGTCACGCTGTTGGGTCGTCGCGCCCTCGGGCCGTCGGCCCCCGGACCGTCCGGCCCCGGGTCGTCGCGCCCCCTGGACCGTCAGGCCGCCGGACAGTCACCCCTCGGGGACCGTCACGCCGCCGTCGGCAAGTGCTCCGCCAGCCACGTCGGGACGCCGCCCAGGAGGCGGAACAGGCGGGACGCCTCCGTGCGCAGCCGCGCCGCCTCCTGCGGATCGGGCTCCGCCTCCGCCAGGGACGCGAGCGCGGGGGCCGTGCCGACCAGGTAGCCGAGCTCCTCACGGATGCGCAGCGACTCGGCGAAGCCGTGCCGCGCCTCCGCCAACTCCCCGTCGCGCAGGGCGAGTCCGGCCAGGTGGCGCCAGGTGAAGGAGAGCAGCAGCGGATCGGGGTGCGCCGTCGCGCCCGCGTGGGCCCTGCGGTACGCGGCCCTGGCCGCCTGCGGTGAGTCGGACAGGTTCTCCGCCATCAGGCCGCGCCGGAAGTCGAGCAGGGCGCGTCCAGGGGCGCCGGGGGGAAGCAGCGCGGCGGCCCTGCCGAGCGCGGAGCGCGCCTCGTCGGCCCGGTCGCGTACCCCCAACAGTGTTGCCGAGTAGGCGAGTTGACCGCGCTCGCAGGCCGCGGCGCCGCGTTCGCCGTCGTCGTGGGCCAGGGCCTCGGCGGCGCGCAGCGCGTCCTCCGCGGCGGCCCAGCCCTGCTCGGTGTAGAGGCAGCGCTCCCCGAGCAGCGCCGCCCGCTGGAGCGCGGCCCGCGCGTCCGTCGCGGCGAGCCGCTCGAGCAGCGCGGCCGCGTCGGTCCAGCAGGCGCGCGAGCGCAGCCGCCATACCGCGGTCTGGAGTGGATCGTCCCCTGCAGTCGTTCCGGAACCAGACATGGCGGTATGCGCCACGTTGCCCTCCCCGAGCACACCATTGAGCCGAGCTGTCGTGCGCGCATCTCAGCATGGATGTGCGCACTCGGCCAAGGGGGTAGGTGAAAGATTTCACAAACGCATGGGGTGGCGGACGGGGTTCGAAACCCCCATCGAGGGGCCCGAGTTCAGCTCATACGCAGGGCCAGGAAGAAGTCCAGCTTGTCCTCGAGCCGCGAGAGATCGCGGTTGGTGAGCTGTTCGATCCGCCCGACGCGGTAGCGCAGCGTGTTGACGTGGAGGTGCAGACGGCTCGCGCAGCGCGTCCACGAACCGTCGCAGTCGAGGAACGCCTCCAGGGTCGGAATGAGCTCGGCGCGGTGCTTGCGGTCGTAGTCGCGCAGCGGGTCGAGGAGGCGGGCCGTGAAGGCGCGGCGCACGTCGTCCGGGACGAACGGCAGCAGCAGGACGTGCGAGGCGAGTTCCTGGTGGCCCGCGGCGCACACGCGCCCCGTGCGGGCCGCGGCGACGCGCCGGGCGTGCCGGGCCTCCTCCAGGGCCCCGCGCAGCCCCTCCGCCGAGTGCACGGCGGCGCTGACGCCCAGCGTGAGCCGGCCGTCGTCCGCGAGGCCCGCCGTCAGCGGGTCGCGTACGGAGTCCAGGAGCGCGTCGGCGTGCAGCCCCGTCTCCGCCCCGTCGTGCTCGTCCGGCACGGCGGGCAGCGGCACGAGGGCGATGGCCTCGTCGCCGTTGTGGGCGACGGCGATGCGGTCGGAGGGCTCGGGCCCGGCCGACAGGGGGTCGACGAGGATCTCCTCCAGGAGCGACTGGGCGACCGGGCCGCCCTCGATGTCGCCGCCGTCCCACTCGACCTTCGCCACGATGACCTGCCAGTGCGGGGCGGCGCCGAGGCCGGGGAGCAGCACGGGTGCGGCGACGCGCAGGCGCGCGGCGATCTCGGCGGGGGCGGCCCCCGTCTGGACCAGTTCGAGGACCTCCTGCGCGAGCCGGCGCCGCACGGTGCGGGCCGCGTCGCGGCGGTCGCGCTCGACGGCGATCAGCTGGGTCACTCCCTGGAGCAGGTCGAGCCGCTCCTCGGGCCAGTCGCTCGCGTCCGCCTCGACGGCCAGCAGCCAGTCGGACAGGACCGTCTCACGCACGTCGCGGGAGGCGGGCGTCGCGCCGCGGCCCGCGCTGCGGATCGGGAAGAGCGAGTACGTCGTGCCTCCCGACCCGTCGCCCGGCCGCCGCCCCTCGTCGAGACGCTTCGCGCCGCCCCCCTCGACCGTCACCCGGTGCGGCCCGCGCCGCCCGGTGCGGGTGGCCGCCAGGTGCTCGGCCGCGAGGCGGGCGCACAGGGCGGCGGGCAGCTCGGGGCCCGCCGCGCTCGACCCGGCGATGGCCCGGCCCGCGGGGGAGAGCACCCAGGCGCGCAGGTCGAGGTCGGTGCCCAGGAGGTCGAGGACCACGTCGGGGCCGCCGCCCGCCGGGCCGGACGTCATGAGGCGCCGGTGCCGGTCGACGACGGCGGCCAGGTCGCCGGCCCGCTCGCCCGAGACCTGGCGCACGACGTGCTCGGTGACCGTCGCGAAGGCGACGGACTCGTTCACCGCGAACAGCGGGAGCCGGTGGCGCGCGCAGGCCTCGACGATGTCGTCGGGGATCGCCCCGAGCTCGGCCTCACCGGCCGCGAGCCCGGCCACGCCGGCCGTCGCGAGGATGCGGACGAACGGTTCGGAGTCCGCCGCGTCGCGGCGCCACGCGAGTCCGGTGAGGACCAGCTCGCCGCCGGAGAGGTAGCGGCTGGGGTCCCGCAGGTCCGTGGTCATCACACCGCGCACGGTGCGGTCCAGTTCGTCCTCGCCGCCGAGCAGCCTGAGGCCCAGCGCGTCTGTATCAAGTAGGGCGCGCAGCCGCATCTCGTTGCCGCCGATCTGTCTCGAAGATTGTGCTTGTCTGAAGGTGAGGCGGCCGGGGCCGCTCCCCGGGTGCCGCGTCCGTGTTGCGCGTGGTTCTGCGTTTCCAGGGGAAAGCGGTGAGGTTTCCGGTGACCGCCGTTTATATGAATCTACAAGACGTCCAGGTTGGCCAGCCAACTCCTTCATGGTTTCCGTGACTGACCACGGCGGAGTGCCGCGCTGTGTACTGAGCCCACTCCACGTAAACAGCACATGAACGAGCCTTCGAGGTCCGCACATCCCGTGGCTCGATCCGTTCGAACGACCGACCACGAGATCACGAAGAAGAGAGCCGCTCATGGACTTCCTTCGCCCCGCCAGCTGGGAGGAGGCGCTCGCCGCCAAGGCCGAGCACCCCACCGCTGTGCCGCTCGCGGGTGGCACCGATGTGATGGTCGAGATCAACTTCGACCACCGGCGCCCCGAGTACCTCCTTGACCTGAACCGCATCGGGGAGCTCGGCGAATGGGAGGTCGGGCAGGACACCGTCCGTCTCGGCGCCTCCGTCCCCTACACCAAGATCATGCAGAATCTGCGCGCCGAGCTGCCGGGCCTGGCCCTGGCCTCGCACACGGTGGCCTCGCCGCAGATCCGCAACCGCGGCGGAGTCGGGGGCAACCTCGGCACCGCGTCGCCCGCCGGTGACGCCCACCCCGCGCTCCTCGCCGCCGACTGCGAGGTCGAGGTGGAGTCCGTACGCGGTTCGCGCCGTATCCCGATCGACGCGTTCTACACCGGCGTGAAGCGCAACGCGCTCGCCCCCGACGAGCTGATCAGGGCCGTCCACATCAAGAAGGCCGACGGCCCGCAGCAGTACTCCAAGGTCGGCACCCGCAACGCGATGGTCATCGCCGTGTGCGCCTTCGGCCTGGCGCTGCACCCCGAGACCCGTACGGTCCGCACCGGCATCGGCTCGGCCGCGCCGACCCCGGTCCGTGCCAAGGCCGCCGAGGAGTTCCTCAACGCGGCGCTCGAAGAGGGCGGCTTCTGGGACAACGGCAAGATCATCACTCCTTCGGTCGCCAAGCAGTTCGCGGATCTCTGCTCGGCCGCCTGCAACCCGATCGACGACGTCCGGGGCACCGCGAGCTACCGCCGGCACGCCGTCGGCATCATGGCCCGTCGCACCCTGACGTGGACCTGGGAGTCGTACCGCGGCACCGCCGCCAGCACGGAGGGAGTCGCGTAATGCGCGTCAATTTCACGGTCAACGGCCGTCAGCAGGAAGCCGACGACGTGTGGGAGGGCGAGAGCCTCCTGTACGTCCTGCGTGAGCGCATGGGGCTGCCAGGCTCCAAGAATGCCTGCGAGCAGGGCGAGTGCGGTTCCTGCACCGTCCGCCTCGACGGCGTGCCGGTCTGTTCGTGCCTGGTCGCGGCCGGCCAGGTCGAGGGCCGCGACGTCGTCACCGTCGAGGGCCTCGCCGACTTCGCCAAGCAGCGCGCCCAGCACGGGGGCTGCGCGAGCGGCGCCTGCGGCGACGACGCGGGCAAGGCGGGCACCTCCCTCCAGGACGCCCAGCAGTGGCAGTCCAAGCCGAGCGACTCGCAGACGGGCGAGGGCGACGAGCTCTCGCCGATCCAGCAGGCGTTCATCGACGCCGGAGCCGTCCAGTGCGGCTTCTGCACCCCCGGTCTGCTCGTCGCGGCCGACGAGATGCTGGAGCACAACCCGAGCCCGACCGACGCGGACATCCGCGAGGCGCTCTCCGGCAACCTCTGCCGCTGCACCGGCTACGAGAAGATCATGGACGCGGTCCGCCTCGCGGCCGCCCGTCAGTCTGAGGCGGTCTGACCATGGGAACCACCGGTACACCCACGAACATCACGCAGGGTTCCAAGACCAAGGGCGGCATCGGCGAGTCCACGCTCCGCCCGGACGGCACCCTCAAGGTCACCGGCGAGTTCGCGTACTCGTCCGACATGTGGCACGAGGACATGCTGTGGGGCCAGATCCTGCGCTCCACGGTCGCCCACGCGGAGATCGTCTCCATCGACACCTCCGAGGCCCTGGCCCAGTCCGGCGTCTACGCCGTCCTGACCTACGACGACCTGCCCACGGCCGTGAAGAACTACGGCCTGGAGATCCAGGACACCCCGGTCCTCGCGCACGGCAAGGTCCGCCACCACGGCGAGCCCGTCGCCATCGTGGCCGCCGACCACCCGGAGACCGCGCGCCGCGCCGCCGCCAAGATCAAGGTGGAGTACCGCGAACTGCCGGTCATCACGGACGAGGCGTCCGCGACCGCGCCCGACGCGATCCTCATCCACGAGAACCGCGACGACCACCACATCGGCCACGTCCCGCACCCGAACATCGTGCACCGCCAGCCGATCATCCGCGGCAACGCCGACGAGGCCGCCAAGAAGGCCGACTTCGTCGTCAAGGGCGAGTACACCTTCGGCATGCAGGACCAGGCCTTCCTCGGCCCGGAGTCCGGCCTCGCCGTGCCCTCCGAGGACGGCGGCGTCGAGCTGTACGTCGCCACCCAGTGGCTGCACTCGGACCTCAAGCAGATCGCCCCCGTACTCGGCCTGCCCGAGGACAAGGTCCGCATGACGCTCTCCGGCGTCGGTGGTGCCTTCGGCGGCCGCGAGGACCTGTCGATGCAGATCCACGCCTGCCTCCTCGCGCTGCGCACGGGCAAGCCCGTCAAGATCGTCTACAACCGGTTCGAGTCGTTCTTCGGCCACGTCCACCGGCACCCCGCGAAGCTCTACTACGAGCACGGGGCGACGAAGGACGGCAAGCTCACGCACATGAAGTGCAAGATCGTCCTGGACGGCGGCGCCTACGCGTCCGCCTCCCCGGCGGTCGTCGGCAACGCCTCGTCCCTCTCGGTCGGCCCGTACGTCATCGAGGACGTCGACATCGAGGCGATCGCGCTCTACAGCAACAACCCGCCCTGCGGCGCCATGCGCGGCTTCGGCGCGGTCCAGGCGTGCTTCGCCTACGAGGCCCAGATGGACAAGCTCGCCGACAAGGTGGGCATGGACCGGGTCGCGTTCCGCCAGCTCAACGCGATGGAGCAGGGCACCCTGCTGCCGACCGGCCAGCCGGTCGACTCGCCGGCCCCCGTCGCCGAACTCCTGCGCCGCATCAAGGCGATGCCGATGCCGCCCGAGCGCCAGTGGGAGTCCTCCGAGGGCTCCGACGTGCGCCAGCTGCCCGGCGGTCTGTCCAACACCACGCACGGCGAAGGCGTCGTACGCGGTGTGGGCTACGCGGTCGGCATCAAGAACGTCGGCTTCTCCGAGGGCTTCGACGACTACTCCACCGCCAAGGTGCGCATGGAGGTCATCAACGGCGAGCCCGTCGCCACGGTCCACACGGCCATGGCCGAGGTCGGCCAGGGCGGCGTCACCGTCCACGCGCAGATCGCCCGCACCGAGCTGGGCGTCGCGCAGGTGACCATCCACCCGGCCGACACCCAGGTCGGCTCCGCGGGTTCGACGTCCGCGTCCCGTCAGACGTACGTCACCGGCGGCGCCGTCAAGAACGCCTGTGAGCTGGTGCGCGAGAAGGTCCTGGAGATCGGGCGCCGCAAGAAGGGCACCTACCACCCGGCGTGGGCCACGGCCGAGCTCCTCCTGGAGGGCGGCAAGGTCGTCACCGACGGCGGCGAGGTCCTCGCCGACATCGTCGACGTGCTGGAGAACGACGTCGTCGAGCTGGAGGAGGAGTGGCGCCACCGCCCGACCGTGGCGTTCGACCTCGTCACCGGGCAGGGCAACGGCCACGTCCAGTACAGCTTCGCCGCGCACCGCGCCGTCGTCGAGGTCGACACCGAGCTCGGTCTCGTCAAGGTCATCGAACTGGCCTGCGCGCAGGACGTCGGCAAGGCGCTCAACCCGCTGTCCGTGATCGGCCAGATCCAGGGTGGCACCACCCAGGGCCTCGGCGTCGCGGTCATGGAGGAGATCATCGTCGACCCGAAGACCGCGAAGGTGCGCAACCCCTCCTTCACGGACTATCTGATCCCCACCATCCTCGACACGCCGACCATCCCCGTCGACGTGCTCGAACTCGCCGACGACCACGCCCCGTACGGGCTGCGCGGCATCGGCGAGGCCCCGACCCTGTCGTCCACGCCGGCCGTCCTCGCGGCGATCCGCAACGCGACGGGCCTGGAGCTCGACCGGACCCCGGTACGCCCCGAGCACCTCACGGGAACGGGCCCGGCGTAACAGCTCTCCGGACGGTGCGTGCCTCCCAGGAACGTCACACTTCCCAGCCCGCACCGTCCGGAGCCTTCAAGTACCGCACCGCTCGCGGTCCTTTCAGCACCACCGGCAGTTCAGGTACCACCGGCAGTACCAGCACCACAGGCATCGACTCACCACCAGCAGCACGGTTTCTTGCGTAACACAGCTACGCATCACCCCGTTCGTCTCGGGCCGTCCCCCGGGTCGTGCAGCCCACGCACCATCCCAAATCCCGCGATCTCCAACCACGTTCGTGCGGGTGTCCCTGTGAACCTTGGGAGTAGGCACCATGACCCAGCAGTCTCTGGAGCCGAAGACCACCGCCGAAGACGCGGGCGCAGGCTCGCGTCCGTCGGCCGGCAGGTCTTGGCTCGACCGGTACTTCCACATATCCGAACGAGGATCCACCGTCGCGCGTGAGGTGCGTGGTGGCGTCACGACCTTCATGGCCATGGCGTACATCCTGCTGCTCAACCCCCTGATCCTGTCCGGCAAGGACGTGGCGGGCGACATGATGGGCCAGAAGGCCCTCATCACCGCCACCGCCTTCGCCGCGGCGTTCACCACGCTCCTCATGGGCTTCGTCGGCAAGGTGCCGCTCGCGCTCGCCGCCGGCCTCTCCGTCTCAGGTGTGATCTCCTCGCAGGTCGCTCCCCAGATGACGTGGCCGCAGGCCATGGGCATGTGCGTGATGTACGGCGTGGTGATCATGCTCCTGGTGGTCACCGGCCTCCGCGAGATGATCATGAACGCGATTCCGCTCGCGCTCAAGCACGGCATCACGATGGGCATCGGCCTCTTCATCGCCCTGATCGGCCTCTACAAGTCCGGCTTCGTGCAGGTCGGCAAGGCCACCCCGCTCACGCTCGGCCCCGCCGGGGAACTCGCCGGCTGGCCCGTCCTGCTCTTCGCGGGCACCCTGCTCCTGATCTTCATGCTCCAGGCCCGCAACACCCCCGGCGCCATCCTCATCGGCATCATCACCGGCACCGTCGTCGCGATGATCCTCAACGCGCTCGACGTGATCAACCCCAAGCAGTGGGCCAACGGAGCCCCCGAGCTGCACGGCAGCGCGGTCTCCACGCCCGACTTCTCGCTTTTCGGCCACGTCGAGTTCGGTGGCTGGGGCAAGGTCGGCGCGATGACCGTCGGCATGATCGTCTTCACCCTGGTGCTCGCCGGCTTCTTCGACGCGATGGCCACCATCATCGGCGTCGGCACCGAGGCCAAGCTGGCCGACGACAAGGGCCGCATGCCGGGCCTGTCCAAGGCCCTGTTCATCGACGGTGCGGGCGGTGCCATCGGCGGCGTCGCCGGCGGCTCGGGCCAGACGGTGTTCGTCGAGTCCGCGACCGGCGTCGGCGAGGGAGCCCGCACAGGACTCGCGTCCGCCGTCACCGGCCTGTTCTTCGCGGCCTGTCTGTTCTTCACCCCGCTCACCGCGATCGTGCCCCAGGAGGTCGCGTCCGCCGCGCTCGTCGTCATCGGCGCGATGATGATGATGAACGCCCGGCACGTCGACTGGGCGGACCGGGCCACCGCGATCCCGGTCTTCCTGACCGTGGTCCTGATGCCCTTCACGTACACCATCACCACCGGTGTGGCCGCGGGCGTCATCTCCTGGGTCGCCATCAAGATCGCCCAGGGCAAGGCACGGGAGATCGGGGCCTTCATGTGGGGCCTCACGGCGATCTTCCTCGTGTACTTCGCCCTCAACCCGATCGAAGGATGGCTGGGCGTCCACTGACGCCCGGCCCGAGAGGGCCCCGCGCCCTCCACGCAACCGAGAAGGAGACCTAGAGATGCTGGACATCGCCGAAGAGCTGCACCGGTGGGTCGAGCAGGGACGCGACTTCGCCGTGGCCACCGTGGTGGCCGTCGGCGGGAGCGCGCCCCGGCAGCCGGGAGCCGCACTCGCCGTCGACAGCGACGGCACAGCGATCGGCTCGGTCTCCGGCGGCTGCGTGGAGGGCGCCGTCTACGAACTGTGCCAGCAGGCGCTCCAGGACGGCGAGACCGTCCTCGAACGCTTCGGCTACAGCGACGACGACGCCTTCGCCGTGGGGCTCACCTGCGGCGGAATCATCGACATCCTGGTCACCCCGGTTCGCGCGGACACCCCGGGACGGGAGGTGCTCGCGGCGGCGCTGTCCGCCGCCGCCCGAGGAAGGGCGGCGGCGGTCGCGCGCATCACCCAGGGACCGGCCGAACTCATGGGCCGCGCCATCCTCGTACGCGACGACAGCGACTCCGACGGCGGCTTCGCAGGTGACTACGAGGGCAGCCTCGGCGGCCACCCCGAACTGGACCGCACCGCGGCCGGCGAGGCCCGCGCGCTCCTCGACGCCGGACGCACCGGCACGGTGGAGATCGGCGAGAGCGGCTCGCGCTGCGGACAGCCCCTCACCCTCCTGGTCGAGTCGTCGGTCCCCCCGCCCCGCATGATCGTCTTCGGGGCCATCGACTTCGCAGCGGCGCTCGTCAGGATCGGCAAGTTCCTCGGCTACCACGTGACGGTGTGCGACGCGCGCCCCGTCTTCGCGACGCCGGCCCGCTTCCCCGACGCCGACGACATCGTCGTGGAATGGCCCCACAAATACCTGGAGCGCACGCGGACCGACGGACGCACCGTCCTGTGCGTCCTCACCCACGACGCCAAGTTCGACGTCCCGCTCCTCCAGCTGGCGCTGCGCCTGCCCGTCGCCTACGTCGGCGCGATGGGCTCCCGCCGCACCCACCTCGACCGCAACGAACGCCTGCGTGACGTCGGTGTCACCGAGCTCGAACTGGCGCGCCTGCGCTCGCCGATCGGCCTCGACCTCGGCGCCCGCACCCCCGAGGAGACGGCCCTGTCCATCGCCTCGGAGATCGTCGCCAACCGGCGCGGCGGCAGCGGTGTCGCGCTGACGGGCGCCCACACGCCGATTCACCCCGACGGAGTGCGGGCGCCCTCCGGGCGGATCGGGTCCGTGGCCTGACCGGCCCCATCGGCTTCACCGGCCTCATGGTCGAGCGCCGCCTGCCGCGTGGATTCGAGCAGCGTGTCGAGGGCCACGACGAGAGCCCGATGGGCCAAATCCCTTAAAAACAGCGGCTGTTCGTACGAAAAGCCCGGGGCGTTCGCCGCCTCGGTGACATGGGCGAGCCGGCCGAGGACCGCGTCGAGACGGTTGCGGGCCTCCTCGTCGAGGGCGTCGTGGCGCGAGGTCAGGAGCGCCTTGAGGTCGGCCTGTCCCCGCTCGGACTGCTCCCTGATGAGCCCGAGAGTCCTGGCGGCGACCGACCCCGCGTGGTACTCCCTGACTTCTCCCTGTCGGTCCGCGAAGGTGTTGCGGAGGTCGATGAGGAGTGCCGGGAGGGCGTCCGGCAGCGCTTGCGCGGGAGTCGAGGGGGCGGCGTCCGGGAGTGACTCGTCGGCGGCTGCGGCTGCGAGGCCGGACGCGACGGACTCCTGTACGGGTGTGGGGGCGGGGGCGGGGATGCGTACGGGGTCGGGCGCGGGCGTCGACTCGGGCTTCGTTTCGCGCTTCGCGTCGGGCGGTGCCGCCTGCTGCGGCAGCTTCACCGCGGCCACCACCGCCTCCACCACCGCCGGTTCGGCCTCACGTGGCCCCGGCACGAGCACCGCCTCGCCGGGCTCGTACGCGTCGACCGACCGCAGGTACGCGCCGGCCGCCTCCGCCGCGAGCCGGAAGAACCACCACCGGTCCCTCGCGTCGTACCGGGCGCGGGCCGTGAACATGAGCGCGCTCGCCTGCATCGACAGGAGCCACTGACCGGGCCACTGGCCGGAGATGGTGCGCTGGCGCAGCCAGTCGTCCGGCGCCTTGCGCACCTCGTCGACCGTCCGGGCGAGGCCCTGCGGGATCAGTAGCCCGGGGGTGTCCCGGCCGACGAGCAGTTCGAGGAGTTCTGCGCGGGCGTCGTCGGACAGATGCGGCAGAAAGTCGGCCACCAGGCAGAGCAGCAGATGCATCGGGTCGCGGGCGAGCAGGGCCTGCTCGTCGAAGCGCGACAGGTCGATCAGGACGTAGCGGCCGATGTCCGCGTCGGGCTCCTTGGGCACCATGATGTTGCCCGGGTGCAGATCGCCGTGGGCGCGGCCGCGCATCGGATAGTCGAGGGTGTGCTCCGCGAGCGGGCAACTGCCCGTCAGATGTACGGGGTTGGGCAAGGGGCCGGCGTTGGTGCGGCCCGGTCTGATCCAGGCGGTTTCGAGGTCGAGGCCCAGCTTGTCGCGGACCCATACGGCCAGTGGCTCCTCCGGTTCGAGGCGCCGGTCGAGGAGTTCGGAGACGAAAGCGGCGGCCGTCATCTCGCCGTCCCACTTCTCGTCCGGATTCCAGTCAGCCAGCAGGGACCGCGTGATCTGCCCCGCGACGCCGGGCATGCGCCGCTGCCGCAGGATCGTGCTGAGCGTCACCATGGTCTCGTCGTTGCCCGCGAAGCCCTGGAACATCAGCCAGGCGTCGTCCACCGGCATCGGATCGTAGAGCTGCTCCACGAGATGGGCGCGGGGGAACGAGGACTCGCCGTTCGGCAGGGACCGCCTCGCGGCGATCAGCCGCCCCGGTTCCATCGAGGAGTCGCCGTCCGGGGAGCAGAGTTTGATGATCATCCGGCGTGTGGTGCGTCCCGGATCGCTGTCCCGGACGAACACGGAGGCCAGGGACGCGCCGCTGCCCCCGGTGTCGAGCCAGGCCGGGGCGGTCAGCGGGCGGTGGTTCTGCTGCTGCCACTGGTCGAGCAACGCGGCAGCGCGTGCCCCGAACTTGGCGAACTGGGTTGAGCGGTCCATCAATTCAGTATCACCGCAAGGACCGCGCGCGTGTTCGCCCTCGCGTGATATCTCCTGCGAGGAGGACGAGAAGGGGGAGGCGACGATGGCACGTCTCAGGGGGAGCAGGCGCCCGAGGTGGCGCCCGGCGCCGGGTGACACGGTCGACGCGGCACGGCTGCGCGAGGAGATCACCGGGCACGAGGACAGCACCGGCGGCCCGCTCAGATTCGAGGGGCTGCGCGTACGCGGCCGGCTGGATCTGTCCCGCTGCCGCGTCGACGCCGTCCTCGAACTGGTCGACTGCGTCTTCGACGAGCCACTGCGCTTCGCCGAACTCACCGTCAGCGCCCTGGACTTGTCCGGGTCGAGAGCGCCTGCCCTGCACGCGAACCGGATCACCGTCGACGGCGACCTGCGGTTGTCCGGGGCCACGCTCGGCAGCGGAACGCCCGTACCGCAGCCGCTGACCGGCCCGCCCGCGGCAGGGGACGGCCCGCGAGTGCCGCGCCGGCTGCCGGAGGACTCCACCTCGGCCGTTGTCGAACTGGCCGACGCGCGCATAGACGGCAACCTCGTCGTCGAACAGCTGACCGTCGCCGACTCGGGCCCCTGGTCCCTGCTCGCCCCTCGCCTCAACGTGTCGGGCTCGGTCCACGCACGCGGCCTCACCGCCTCCGGCGCCCTCTATCTGAGGGACGCCCAGATCACCTACGCCCTCAACCTCAACGGCGCGGACGTCGGGGGCCTGGACGGCACCGGACTCGCCTGCGGCCGCGGCCTGTACGCCGACTGGGGCTTCCGCAGCGCCGGGCAGGTCCTGCTGCGCGCCGCCACGATCGAGGGCGTGGTCACGTTCCACGACAGTGTCATCGACGGGCCCGCGGGCGCGCTGCTTCTGAGCCGGCTCCGGGTGCCACGGCTCCGCCTCGATCTGCGCGACGCACCGGCGGGCGCGGTGGTCCTCCAGGACGCGGCCGTCGACGTACTCGTGGACTCGGCCGCCACCTGGCCCGCCCCGGGCCGGCTCAACCTCGAGGGCTTCACGTACAAGCGCCTCGAAACCGCCGGACCCGTCGACGTCCGCACTCGCATCGGCTGGCTGACCCGCGACCCCAACGCGGGCGCGGGCTCCTTCGAGCAGCTGGCGACGTCGTACGAGAGCGCGGGCGACGAGCGGTCCGCACGCATCGTGCGGCACGCCAGGGAGCGTCATGTGCGCCGCCTCGACCGGCTGTCGGGGCGCGCCTGGGGCCTGGTCCAGGACCTCCTGTTCGGCTACGGCTACGCCCCGCGCAGGGCGCTCGTCTGGCTGCTCTCCCTGGCCGCGGCGGGTTCCCTGTGGTTCGCTTACCACGAGCCGCGCGCGGTCGGCGGCTCCGGGCAGCGGGCTTGGGACCCGGTCCTGTACAGCGTGGACCTGCTCATTCCCGTGGCGAGCCTCGGCTACCGCGGGTCGTGGGATCCGCAGGGCGTGGGCAAGGCCGTCGCCGTCTTCCTCGTGGTCTCCGGCTGGACACTGGCGACGGCGGTCCTCGCGGGCGCCAGGCGCGTCATCGGGAGAGGGTGAGTGATCGGTCGGAGGGTCTCAAGTTCCGTACTGAAGAAGCTTCTTGACGGCGTGGCCGAACATCATGCGGCCCGCCCTCGCGAGCAGCGGGTCGCACCAGCGCGGCAGCGGGCCCACGCGGATCTCCTCGCGCCACGCGACGAGGGATCCGGCGCCGTACGGCGCCACCTCGATCTCGGCCCAGCCCGTGACGAAGGTTCCGCGCTTCTCCAGGCGGCACCGGCCGGCCGAATCGCCGTACGGGGGTGCCCAGTCGACGACCTCCATCGGGTCGTCGAAGGTGAGACGACCGACGCCGGTCCGCGGCACGAAGACGGTGCCCTCGCCGGTCGGGGGCGGGGTCGCGAGCCTGACGCGGGTGAGGGGGACGACGTCCCCGTGCCGCTCCCAGTCCGTCATGCGGCGCCACGCCTCGGCGGCGGAAAGCGGCGATTCACGGGTGATTCGGAAGAAGGCCACGCCCGGATCCTAGAACCGCGGGCGCCCTTCCCGGTGCTGCCCGGCGCGCGCCGGATCTCCGTGCTTCCTAACTCCTAAGACCCTACGATCTGTTGTGCCGATTTGATCATGATCCCCCCACGCCGGTTGGAGCGCCACATGGCACACGACCCCCACGTCATCGACCCCGCGGGCCGCGGCCTCCACGAGGAGGCCGAGCTGCTGCGCACGCGCGGCTCCGCCGCACTCGTCGAACTCCCGGGCGGCATACGGGCCTGGGCCCCGACCCAGTACACGGTCCTCAAGCAGCTCCTCGCCGACGACCGCGTGTCCAAGGACCCCAACCAGCACTGGCCCGCCTGGATGAACGGCGAGTTCCGCGAGACCTGGGTCAACTCCTGGGTGGGCGTGACCAACATGTTCACCGCCTACGGCAGCAACCACCGCCGCCTGCGCAAACTGATCTCGCCCGCGTTCACCAAGCGCCGAACCGACGGCCTGCGCCCCCGCATCGAGGAGCTGACCGCCGGCCTCCTCGACCGGATGGCCGGGTCACCCGACGGCCGCGTCGACCTGCGCGCCGCATACGCGCACCCGCTGCCCATGCAGGTCATCTGCGAGCTGTTCGGGCTGCCCGAGGACCGGCAGGCCGATGCCGCCCGCCTCATCGCCGGCATCATGGACACCACCGTCACGCCCGAGCAGGCCATGGCCGTCTGGCAGGAGGTGCAGGAGCTCCTCGGGGGCCTGGTCGCCCTCAAGCGCGAGACGCCCGCCGACGACCTCACCAGCGTCCTGATCGCCACCCGCGACGACGAGGACGGCTCGGGCCTCACCGAGCAGGAGCTCATCGACACGCTGCTGCTCGTCATCGGCGCCGGCCACGAGACGACCGTCAACCTCATCGGCAACGCCGTGCAGGCCCTGCTCAGCCACCCCGATCAGCTGGCCCGCGTCCTCGCGGGCGAGATCCCCTGGAGCGACGTGATCGAGGAGACCCTGCGCTGGGCCCCCTCGATCGCCAACCTGCCGCTTCGGTACGCCGTCGAGGACATCGAACTGCCCGACGGCGTCAAGATCCCCCAGGGCGACCCGATCCTCGCGACGTACGCCTCGGCCGGGCGCGACCCGCTCCGCCACGGCGACGACGCGGGATCCTTCGACGTCACGCGCGTGGACAAGGAGCACCTCGCCTTCGGGTACGGCGTCCACTTCTGCGTCGGTGCGCCGCTCGCCCGGCTCGAGGCGGAGATCGCGCTGCCCGCTCTGTTCGCGCGCTTCCCCGGCCTGGCCCTCGACGTGAGTGAGGGCGCGGCCCCGCACGTGGAGTCCTTCATCGGCTACGGCTACAGCGAGTTGAGGGTCACCCTGTAGGGCCTGTGTGATGAGGGGGAGGCGGGTCAGGGCCGGTAGATCTTGCCCGGCTCGGCCTTCCCCGGCGCGAAGAGCTGCGGCACGGTCACGAACACGTAGCCCTTCGCCTTGAGTTCGTCGATGACGCCGGGCACCGCGGGCACGGTGCCCTGGTAGATGTCGTGCAGCAGGATGATGCCGTCGCGCTTCGTCTGGTCGACGACGCGCTTCCTGATCAGCGCCGAGTCGTTCGTCGTGTAGTCCTTGGCCGTCACGCTCCACAGGATCTGGGCGAGCCCCTCCTTCTCGGCGAGCTCGCTGACGTGGTTGTTCGTGCGGCCCTGCGGCGGCCGCATCAGCGTCGGCCGCTTCCCCGTCAGCTTCTCTATCGCGTCGTCCGGCCGCACGAACTCCTCCCGTATCTGCGCGTCGTCGATGTCGGTGAGGATCTTGTGGTCCCAGGTGTGGCTCGCGACCTCGTGACCCTCGCGCTCCATGCGTCTGACCAGCTCCGGGTACTTCGCGATGTGGTTCTTGCCGAGCAGGAAGAACGTCGCGGGGACGTGTTTCTCCTTCAGGATGTCGAGCAGCCGCGCGCTGTGCTCGCTCGGTCCCGCGTCGAACGTGAGCGCCACACACTTCACCTTGCGGCAGTCGACGGTCCCCAGCGAGACCCCCGCGTTCTTGGCGTCCGCCTGGCTCCTGTCGGCCCTGGCCCCGCTCGGGGAGGTCGTGTCGTACGACGTGCAGCCGCTCAGGCCGTAGGCCAGGGCGGCTGCGGTGCAGAGCGCGGCGGCGGCGCGCAACGCGGCCCTGGATTTCCTCGTCTTCTGAATCGCGGTAGGCATGCGAGGACTATACATAGCGTGTATACGCACGATGTATAGCCGGGGTGCATAGCCGTCCGGCCTGCTGCGATGCCGTTGGGCGGGTGCTGATCCTCCCGATGGTCGCGGCGGGGAGGGCCCGACCGGGGTGTGCGCGCACGATTGACAGCGCGTGCGCCGTTGCGGATGGTGTCCTCCTGGCGCGACGCCTGACGGTTGGGGGACCGAGATGGGTGTGGGGGACGGGCAGGCGGGGTCGGTATCCGGGTCGGACGCGGAATCGAGGTCCGGGGCGCCTTCGGGACCGGGGGAGCGGGAGCCGCGGGACGCGGTGCCGGCGGACGCGGTTCCTCGGGATGCGGTGAAGGCGGGGCCGGAGTCGGATCATGATCACGAGACCGGCCGGAGTGGCTCGGCCGCCACTGGCCCTGGCGCCGGCGCAGATCCGGGCCCAGGTGCCGCGCCGAGTTTCGGACCTCCCGGGCCAGGGGCACCCGCCGCGCCGAGCTTCGGGCCTCCCGGGTCGGGGGCGCCCGTCACGACGGGGTCGGCGTCCGGACCGGCCGCACCCCAACCGCCAAACCCTCCAGGGCCGCAGGCGTACCCCGCCGCACCGCCCCCGCCCGCCCGTCCGCCGACATTCGGACCACCGCCGCCACCGCCACAACCACCGACGGCCCCCACACCCAGGGCTCCCGCCGATCCCGTGCGAGCCGTGGCCGCCGGCCTGCTCAACCTCACCGGACTCGGGGCCGGATACCTTCTCCTGCGACGCTGGATCCTGGCCGCCGTCTGCCTCGCCGCGACCGCCGCGCTGCTCGTGATCGCGCTGCCCGCAGAACCCGACGGCGTACCGGCCGGACTGCTCGTCGGGTACGGGCTCCTGCTGCTCGTCGCCGCCCTGGACGGCGCACGGAGGGCCTCGACCAGCCCACTGCGTAGTCCAGTTATGGCGATGGCTCTCGGAATCGTGCTGCTCGCCGTGCCCGCCGGAGGCGTCGTCGCGTACGGCGCGGCGCGCGACGACGCCGTGGAGGAGATGCTGCTCGGCCGCCTCGACGACGCCGACGCGCTCGTCGCGAAGGCCGCAGCCCGCACCTCGTTCGCCGAGGGCCGCGCCGACTACACGACCGCGCTCGCCCGCTACCGCGAACTCGCCCACGACCACGCCGGATCCAAGGCCGCCGGACTCGTCCCCGACCGGCTGGACGCGTACTACAAGGCCGTCGCCAAGCCGTACACGGACAAGAAGGACTGCGAGGCGATCGAGCCGCTCACCTATCTGCGGACCGTGCCCGGCGAGCACATGGACCGCGACGTGCTCGGCTCCCTCGCCACCTGGCCCGACAAGCCACTCGCCGCCTCCCTGTACGCGTGCGGCACCGGCAGGCTGGGCGCCGAGACCGCCACGGCCGACGGTGGTGAACTCGGCCAACTCCTGCGTACGTTCCCGAAGTCGGAGCAGGCGGGACGGGTGGGAGGCGCCCTGCGCGACGCTGTCGCCGCACGCGGCCGCAGCCTGGGCGGCGCCGAACCCTGCACCGCCACCGACGAAGTGCGCAGCATCGGTCGGACGGCCGAGGCGCTCCCTGACGATGCGGGGGCGGGCGTGGCGGACGACGTCGACAAGGCCGTCGAGAAGGGCGTCTACGCCTGCGGGGTCGACGAGTTCGAGGACAAGAAGTTCGGCGACGCCCGCAAGACGCTGGCCGACTTCGCGGACACGTACAAGAACAGCAAGCACCGGGCCAGGGCCGAGGACATCGCGATCGCCGCCGAGATCGCCGGGCTGCTGCCTGCCGCCGGCAATCACCTGCCGCCCGCCGGGAGTCCGGGCGGCGCCCGGATGACGCTCGTCGTCAGCAACGACGGTCCCGGCCCCGTCGAGGTCCTCTACACAGGTCCGGTCACCGGCAGCGTCAAGCTGGCCGCCTGCGGCTCCTGCGCGATGTACTCGAGCGAGTCGGCGGGCAGGAGCAAGGCCTGCAAGGCGGACAGGAAGTACCCGAAGGCCACGATCAGGCTGCCCGCCGGGAGCTACCACTTCCTCCACAAGCACAGCGCGGACACGACGGCGGCCGTCTCCGACCGCGCCGCCGGGAGCGAGATCAGGCCGGGATACTCGTACACGCAGTGCAGTTACGTCGTGCGCGGCGGCGGCCTGTGATCGGCTGACCCCTCGCCGGGCGGCGCCGCGTGCGGGACGGGGCAGCCGCGCAGGCCCGGCGTGGGGAACGTGCCGAGTTCATCGACCCGGTAGCCCTTCGGGTAGCTCTTGATCTCCCAGTTCTGGCGGGCCTGGTGCGGCGCGCGGCGGGGCGGCAGCAGTCGTACCGCACGGCCGCGCAGGCGGACGGCGCCCCGCACGAGCGTGCGCGTGAGTGGGCTCGGCGGCTCGTAGTCGAAGGCGCGCAGGAGCGGCTCGTCGAGGAGGGCGACCGTCGCCTTCTTCAGTACCGGTTCCAGGACGCCCGGATACCAGGACGCCATGAGGGTGAGCGTCGCGTCCGACACCCGCCGCCCGGCCTCGTCCCGGCCGAAGTGCTCGGCCTCGTAGGTGTCGAGGCAGGTCTCGAACTCCTCGTAGGACTCCGGGATGCCCTGGATTCCCATGTGCCGGCCCAGCGCGCGGTAGTAGTGCGCCGAGGCGATCACCTCGTGGCGCGAGAGGCGGCGCCAGCCGTAGGTGTCGATCCAGCGCCTGGGCACGACGACGAACGTGCACAGGACGTACCGCATGTCGTCGTTGCTGATGTCGTAGCTGCGGTGCATCTGGTTGATGCGGCGGATCGCCGTGCGCCCCTGAATGCTGTCGAAGCCGTGCTCGACGACGGTGTCGAGCAGCAGCGAGGTGTCGTCGTACCGCTTCTGCGTACGCTCCGTCAGTTCGGCTGTCCGGTCCAGCAGTTGGCCGATGCTCGGTACCGCGTAGGTGCGGTAGAGCGCCAGCTCCAGGGCCCGCGTGAGGTCCCACGGGAACTCGTAGGTGGCGGTCAGCCGGTAGATCGTCAGCCAGTCCCGGTCCGGGTCGAGCCGCCGGATCTGCCGGAGTCGTTCGTAGCGCTGCATGCCATCCCCCATCTGTGGCCGGGAGATCAACCCTACGGCGCCGCCGCCGCACCGGGACCGCTTCGGCGCGGTATGAATTCCGGCGGTGAAGTGCGGGGCGGCGCAGGGCAGTTCGGACTCCGGCGGTAGATGGCCGGGTCAGACCTTGGTCGGTACGCGGCCGGCGGCCACGGCCTCCCGGCTCAGGCCGAGCTGCTCCGACGGCACCCGGTGTGTCTCGCGCGCGGTGAGGGCCGCGATGACCGGCGGGACGCACAGCGCCGCGGTGAACAGGGCGACCGCGGACCAGTCGTCTCCGTCGGGACCCGCTGTCTGCGCGGCGAACGTCACCGCGAACCCGGCCACCGCGAAGCCGATCTGCGTGCCGATCGCCACACCGGAGAGCCGCACCCGGGTCGAGAACATCTCGCCGTAGAAGGACGGCCAGATGCCGTTGGCCGCGCTGTACACGACGCCGAAGGTGAGGATGCCGAGGACGAGGACCAGCGGGTACGAGCCCGTGCTGATCGCCCACAGATAGCAGGCCATCAGCACGGCGCTGCCGACGGCGCCGACGAGGTAGACCGGCCTGCGGCCGATACGGTCCGAGAGCTTCGCCCAGAGCGGGATCGCGCCGAGGGCCGCGACGTTGGCGAGGGCGCCCACCCACAGCATCCCGGTCCGGTCCATGCCCACCGAGTCGCTCGTCGCGTACGACAGGGCCCACACGGTGAAGATCGTGCTGACGGAGGCGATGAGGGAGCCGGCGACGACGCGCAGGACGTCGGCCCAGTGGTCGCGCAGCAGGACGGCCAGCGGCAGCTTCACGACGCCCTCGGTCACGGCCTGCTGGGCGAAGGCCGGGGTCTCCTCCAGGGAGCGCCGGATCGCGTACCCGACGACGGCGACGGCGACGCTCAGCCAGAACGGGACGCGCCAGCCCCACGAGAGCAGCTGGTCCTCGGGCAGGGCCGCGACCGGGATGAAGACGAGGGTGGCGATGAGCTGGCCGGCCTGGGTGCCGCTGAGGGTGAAGCTGGTGAAGAAGCCGCGGCGGCCCGGTGGCGCGTGTTCCAGCGTCATCGAGCTCGCGCTCGCCTGCTCGCCCGCGGCGGAGATGCCCTGGAGCACTCGGCACAGCACGAGCAGGAGGGGGGCGAGGGAGCCGACCTGCGCGCGGCTGGGCAGACAGCCGATGAGGAAAGTCGACAGCCCCATGAGGATCAGCGTGAAGACCATGATCTTCTTGCGGCCGAGCCGGTCGCCGATGTGGCCGAGGAAGAGCGCGCCGACGGGGCGGGCGGCGTAGGCGACGCCGAAGGTGGCGAGGGAGAGCAGTGTCGCGTTCGCCGGGTCGGACTCGTCGAAGAAGACCTTGGGGAAGATCAGCGCGGCGGCGCTGCCGTAGATGAAGAAGTCGTAGTACTCCAGGGCGCTGCCGGTCCAGGCCGCGAGCGCTGCCTTGCGTGGCTGGCCCTCGGGGGCCTGGGGCGGCGCGGCGGCGCCGGGGGAGGGGACGGTCACGGCGTACTCCTAGGGGGACGCTTCGGCGATGAAGCGAGCGGAGGGGTGCGGGGTGGTGTCGTGTTGTCTTTCGCCGGCCCTGGGGTGGGGCGGTGCGGCTAATTAACCCACTGGGTAGTTAGTAGCGGATGGCTACGGATGTTGCGCTGGCGTTACCCGCGTGTCAAGAGGTGGGCCGCGAAAACTTCCGTACCGGGTGCCCGTCCGGCGCCCGGCCTCAGCCCTCGGCGCGGTCCGCCGTCAGGTAGGCGATGACCATGTCGCCGAGCATGGTCCGGTAGTGCTCGCGCTGCTCCGTCGCCACCAGGTCGCGGCCGAAGAGGGCGCCGAACGTGTGCCGGTTGGAGACCCGGAAGAAGCAGAACGAGCTGATCATCGCGTGCAGGTCGACGGCGTCGATCTCGGCCGTGAACAGGCCCGACGCGCGCCCGGCGTCGAGGATGCGCCGGATCACCTCGATCGCGGGCGAATTGAGCGCGCCGAGCTGTTCGGAAGCGGCGATGTGCTCCGCCTCGTGGATGTTCTCGATCGCGACCAGGCGGATGAAGTCGGGGTGCGCCTCGTGGTGGTCGAAGGTGAGCTCGGCCAGCCGGCGGATGGCCGCGACCGGGTCCAGGTGGTCGACGTCGACCTCCTGCTCGGCCTGCCGGATCGCCGAGTACGCGTGCTCCAGGACCGCCGTGAACAGCTGTTCCTTGCCGCCGAAGTAGTAGTAGATCATCCGCTTCGTGGTGCGGGTGCGGGCCGCGATCTCGTCGACGCGGGCGCCCGTGTAACCGGCGCGGGCGAACTCCTGAGTGGCGACGTCGAGGATCTCGGCCTTGGTGCGGGCGGCGTCACGGATCCGTCCGGCGGGTCGCGTCGGCTCTTCGACTGTGGCCATGCGTTCCTCCGGGTCGGTTCGGTGCTGGTGATTGTAGAAGCAGCGCCGGGGCCGGCGAGCGGCTGCCCTTTCCAGGATGCCTCCTTCCTGGTATTACTAACGAACCAGTTCGTACATTAGGAGAAACGGTGCCTCAGGACTCCTGCCTCGTCGGTCTGATCGGTTCGGGCATCGGCCCCTCGCTGAGCCCCGCGCTCCATGAGCGGGAGGCCGACCGCCAGGGCCTGCGCTATCTCTACCGGCTGATCGACATCGACGCCCTGGGGGCCACCCCCGACCAGGTCGGCGACCTGGTGAGGGCGGCCCGGGCCGTGGGCTACGACGGCCTGAACATCACCCACCCCTGCAAGCAGCTCGTCATCCCGCACCTCGACGAGCTCGCCCCGCAGGCCGAGGCGCTCGGCGCCGTCAACACCGTCGTGTTCGAGGGTGGGCGCGCCGTCGGCCACAACACCGACGTCACCGGATTCGCGGCGTCCTTCGCCCGTGGCCTGCCCGACGCCCCGCTCGACCGGGTCGTGCAGCTCGGCGCGGGCGGCGCGGGTGCGGCCGTCGCGCACGCCGTGCTCACCCTGGGCGGCGGTCACCTCACCATCGTGGACGCGATGTCCGAACGCGCCGCGGACCTGGCCGCTTCGCTGAACCGGCACTTCGGCGAGGGCCGCGCGTCCGCCGGGACCCCGGACCGTATCGAGGAGCACCTCGCCCGCGCCGACGGCCTCGTCCACGCCACACCCACCGGCATGGCCGCCCACCCCGGACTCCCGCTCCCCGCCCGGCTGCTGCGCCCGTCCCTGTGGGTCGCAGAAGTCGTCTACCGGCCGCTGGAAACAGAACTGCTGCTCACCGCGCGGGAGTTGGGATGCGCCACGCTCGACGGCGGAGGCATGGCGGTGTTCCAGGCCGCCGACGCGTTCCGGCTCTTCACGCGCCACGAGCCGGACAGCACGCGGATGCTCGCGGACATCGCCGAACTGGCGGGCACGGCGGCCGCACGGGGCTGACCCCGCCCACCACAGCCGACTCGTCCACCCCCACCCCGTCCCCCTCCCAAGGAGCATCGCCGTGCGCACCTCGATCGCCACCGTCTCGCTCAGCGGATCCCTGACCGAGAAACTCACCGCCGCCGCCTCCGCCGGATTCGACGGGGTGGAGATCTTCGAGAACGACCTCCTCGCCAGTCCCCTGACCCCCGAGGAGATCAAGGCCCGCACCGCCGACCTCGGCCTGACCGTCGACCTCTACCAGCCGATGCGGGACATCGAGGCCGTGCCGCCGCAGGAGTTCGAGCGGAACCTGCGCCGCGCCGAGCACAAGTTCCGGCTGATGAACCGGCTCGGCACGGACACCGTCCTGGTGTGCTCCAGCGTCTCGCCCCATGCCGTCGACGACGACGCCCTCGCCGCCGAACACCTCCACCGGCTCGCGGAGTCGGCGCAGGAGCACGGCGTCCGCGTCGCCTACGAAGCGCTCGCCTGGGGCCGCCACGTCAGCACGTACGACCACGCCTGGCGCATCGTCGAGGCGGCGGATCACCCCGCGCTCGGCACCTGCCTGGACAGCTTCCACATCCTCGCCCGCGGCTCCGACCCCAAGGGCATCGAAGACATCCCCGGCGAGAAGATCTTCTTCCTCCAGCTCGCCGACGCCCCGCTGATGGCGCTCGACGTGCTCCAGTGGAGCCGCCACTACCGCTGCTTCCCCGGGCAGGGCGGCCTGGACGTGACCGGACTCGTCCGACACGTGATCAACGCCGGTTACACGGGCCCGCTCTCGCTGGAGGTGTTCAACGACGTCTTCCGGCAGGCCGACGCGGGCCCCACCGCCGTCGACGCCCGGCGCTCCCTGATGCTCCTCCAGGAGGCCGCCGGGATCGCGGCGCCGCCCGCACCGGTCCAGCCCACCGGCTTCGCCTTCGCGGAACTCACCACCCCGGACGCCGGTGCCGTGTCCTCGCTCCTCGGCGCGCTCGGCCTGGCCAGGACCGCCAGGCACCGCAGCAAGCCCGTCGAACTGTGGCAGCGCGGCGACGCCCGCATCCTCGTCACCACGGATCCGGTCCGTCACCGCGACGGGCTCGCCCTCGCCGCGCTCGGCCTGGAATCCCCCGACCCGGCGGGCGCGGCGGCCCGCGCCGAGTCGCTCCTCGCCCCCGTACTGCCGCGTCACCGCGCACCGGAGGACGCCTCGCTCGACGCGGTGGCGGCGCCCGACGGCGTGGAGATCTTCTTCTGCGCGACGGACCGGGAGGGCCTGCCGAACTGGCGGGAGGACTTCCCGCCCCTGACCGGCTCCGACGACGGGGACGGAGACCGGGACGGAGACCGGGACGGAGACGGAGACGGGGGCCGGGACCCGCGGGGCGCCGTCCTGCGTATCGACCACCTCGCCCTGACCCAGCCCTGGCACCAGTTCGACGAGGCCGCGCTCTTCCACCGCACGGTCCTCGGACTCAGGCCCCAGGAAAGCGTCGACGTCGCCGACCCCTACGGGCTGCTGCGCAGCCGCGCCGTCACGAACGACGACGGCCGGGTGCGGATCGCCCTCGGCATCGGCCCCGGCCCCGCCGACGACGCCGGCCGCGCCCAGCACATCGCCCTGGCGACGGACGACGTGGTCGCCGCCGCGCGCGCCTTTCACGACGCGGGCGGGCGCCCGCTGCCCGTACCGCCCAACTACTACGACGACCTGGCGGCGCGCTTCGAGTTCGCCCCGGGCGAGGCGGAGACGTACCGGGAGCTCGGCATCCTCTACGACCGCGACGAGCACGGCACCTTCCGGCACTTCTATACGGAGACGGTCGGCCGGGTCTTCTTCGAAGTGGTCCAGCGCGACGGCGGATACCGCGGTTACGGAGCCCAGAACGCCCCCGTCCGCCTCGCCGCCCAGCACGCGCTGCGCCCCGGACGCAGGTAGGCCCCCGCCGCCCCCCGTACCGCCGCGACGCGTCAGTCCAGGCAGAACTCGTTCCCCTCCGGGTCGGCCATCACGATGTAGCCCGTGCTCAGCGGGGGCGCGGGCTCGTCGCGGCGTACCCGCACGGCGCCGAGCGCGACGAGCCGGGCGCACTCGGCTTCGAGCGCCGTCATCCGCTCCTCCCCCTCAAGTCCGGGGGCCGCGCGGACGTCGAGATGGACGCGGTTCTTGGCGGTCTTGCCCTCCGGCACCTGCTGGAAGAACACCCGCGGGCCCCGTCCCTCCGGGTCCTCGATGGCCGACCGCGTGTTGCGCTGCTCCTCCGGTACGCCGATCCGCGCGAGGAAGTCGTCCCACGCGGCCAGCGGGTCGGCGCCCTCGGGCACCTCGACGCCGGGCGGTCCGGGGTGGACGTAGCCCAGCGCGTCGCGCCAGAACGACGACAGCGCCCTCGGGTCGTGGGCGTCGAAGGTGACCTGGATGTGGCGGCTCACGGGGTGCTCCGTTCGTCACGGGGTGCGTGTGTGCGGGCAAGAGGTCCGCAGGACGGTGCGTCCGCGTCCCTGAAGCCACCCTGACACCTCTTGCGGACATAAATGGTCCGCGATCCCGGTGTGCCGGCGCCGGAAGCTGCTTGGTCGTTCAACCAAGGCCCACGGCGCCGGGGTGACGATTTCCGTGTTGGGCACCAGTCGTTTCCGGCCCTGCTCCCGGCTTCACTGGCTGTGAGGCAGCAGCTGAGGGGCGTTGAAGACATGGATCTGAACACGGTGAAGGAAGTGCGTGACGCGCGGCTGCGCGAGCCTTGGCAACCGGGCGACGCATGGCTGGGCGGGGGCACGTACCTGTTCTCCGAGCCGCAGCCCCATCTGCGGCGCCTGGTGGATCTGAGCCGCATGGGCTGGGAGTCGCTCACCCTTGGTGAGGACGGCTCGCTGGAGATCGCGGCGACGTGCACCATCGCCCAACTCTCCCGTTTCGGGCGGAAGTTCGGGGCCCAGGCAGCTCCCTTGATCGAGCAGTGCTGCCGTGCCTTTCTGGCCTCGTTCAAGATCTGGAACATGGCGACCGTGGGCGGGAACCTGTGCAACGGGCTGCCGGCCGGACCCATGATCTCGCTGACCGCCGCACTCGACGGCACCTGTCTGCTCCAGTCGCAGGCAGGAATGAGGCGGACCGTGAAGGTCGCCGACTTCATCACCGGCGCCGGCCGCAAGGACCTCGGCGACGGCGAGCTGCTCCGCTCGGTCACCGTGCCCGCGCGGGCACTCGGCTGCCGTACGGCCTTCCGCCAGGCGTCGCTGTACGGGCTCGGCCGCTCGGGAGCGCTGGTCATCGGGACGCTCGATCCGGTCGACGGGTCGATGGCGGTGACGATCAGCGCGGCGACCGTACGGCCGTTCCGCCTCTGGTTCCCGCTGCCGCCCGACAAGGGCGAACTCAGGCGGGCGATCGAGGCGGCCGTGGGCGAGGACGACTGGTTCGACGACATCCACGGACTGCCCGAGTGGCGGCGGCACATGGGATTCCGCCTCGCCGAGGAAGTCCGCCATGAACTGACCCAGCTCTCCCAGGACGGTGCACGATGAGCTTCGACATCGAGGTCAACGCCCAGCACTTCGACACCGAGCCACGGGCGGGCCAGTGTCTGCGCACGTACCTGCGCGAGCGCGGCTGGTTCGGGGTGAAGAAGGGCTGTGACGCGGGCGACTGCGGCGCCTGCACCGTCCATGTGGACGGGGAGCCGGTCCACAGCTGCCTGTACCCGGCCGTACGCGCACAGGGCCGCTCCGTGACGACCGTCGAGGGCCTCGCGTCCCCCGAGGGCGAACTCCACCCCGTCCAGCAGAAGTTCCTCGGCGCCCAGGGATTCCAGTGCGGCTTCTGCACCGCCGGATTCCTGATGACGACGGCCGCCCTCGAAGCCGAGCAGGGCACCGAACACGACGACGGCAAGCTGTCGGACCTGCCCCGCGCCTTCAAGGGCAACATCTGCCGGTGCACCGGATACCGCGCCATCGAGGACTCCGTGCGGGGCGTGCGGCACACCGAACGCCCCTGTGCGGGAAAGGCGGTCGGCAAGAGCCTCGGCGCGCCCGCCGGCCCCCAGGTCGTCACCGGCACCGCCCGCTACACCTTCGACGTCGAGGTGCCCGGGCTCCTCCACATGAAGCTGCTGCGCTCCCCGCACCCCCACGCCCGCATCGTCTCCATCGACACCGCGGACGCCCTGCGCGTGCCCGGCGTGCACGCTGTCCTCACCCACGAGGACGCCCCCGAGACCCTGTACTCCTCGGCCCGTCACGAACACCCCACCGAGGACCCCGACGACACCCGCGTCCTCGACGACACCGTCCGCTACGTCGGCCAGCGCGTCGCCGCCGTGGTCGCCGACAGCGAACAGGCCGCCGAAGAAGGCTGCCGACGGGTGGAAGTCGTCTACGAGCAGCTGCCTTACGTCACCGACCCCGAGAAGGCGATGGCCCCCGGCGCCCCCGTCATCCACGAGGGCAAGGGCCCCGAGGTGCGGATCTCCCGCGTGGAGAACAACGTCGCCGGCGAAGTGCACGGCGAGATCGGCTCCGTCGCGGACGGCTTCGCCGACGCAGACGTCGTCTACGAGGAGACCTTCCGCACGCAGCGCGTCCAGCACGCCAGTCTGGAGACCCACGGCTGCGTCGCCTACTTCGAGCCCAAGGAGGACGGCACCGGCGAACGCCTCACCGTCCGCTCCTCCACCCAGACCCCTTTCCTGACGCGCCGCGCCCTGTGCGCCCTGTACGGGCTGCCCGAGGACGAGGTGCGCGTCGTCGCCGGGCGCGTGGGCGGCGGCTTCGGCGGCAAGCAGGAGATGCTGACCGAGGACATCGTCACGCTGGCGGCCCTGGAACTGCGGAGGCCGGTGAAGCTGGAGTACACGCGCGCCGAGCAGTTCTACGGAGCGACCACCCGCCACCCCTTCACCATCGGCATCAAGGTCGGCGCCCGCACCGACGGCACTCTGACCGCGATCCAGATGCGCGTCGTCTCCAACACCGGCGCCTACGGCAACCACGGCCCCGCCGTCATGTTCCACAGCGTCGGCGAGTCCTTCGCCGTCTACCGCGCCCCGCACAAGAAGGTCGACGCGTTCTCCGTCTACACCAACGTCGTCCCGGCGGGCGCCTTCCGCGGTTACGGCCTCGGCCAGGTCACCTTCGCCGTCGAATCGGTCATGGACGAGCTGGCCCGCCGCCTCGGCATGGACCCGCTGGTCTTCCGGGAGAAGAACATCATCGGCCCCGGCGAACACATGCTCAGCCCGATCGGCGAGGAGGAGGACCTCCACATCGCCTCGTACGGCCTCGACCAGTGCCTGGGCGTCGTGCGCAAGGCGATCGCCGAGGACACCAGCGCCGAGCAGGCCCCCGAGGGCTGGCTGGTCGGACAGGGCACCGCCATGGCGATGATCGCGACCGGCCCGCCCGGTGGGCACTACGCCGACGCCCGCGTGTCCCTCCTGGCCGACGGGACGTACGACATCGCCGTCGGCACGGCCGAGTTCGGCAACGGCACCACCACCGTCCACAAACAGATCACCGCCGGCGCCCTGAACACCACCGAGGACCGCCTCACCGTCAGGCAGTCCGACACCGACGTCGTCCGCCACGACACCGGCGCCTTCGGCTCCGCGGGCACGGTGGTCGCCGGCAAGGCCGTCCTCCTCGCCGCCGGCTCGCTCGCCGAACGGCTGCGGACCTTCGCCGCCCGGCACACGGGCGTCGCCCGCCACCTGTGCGTGCTCGGCGCCGAGGCGTTCGACTGCGCGGGCCGTGTGGTGACCCTGAAGGAGATGTACGAGGCAGCCAAGGCCGGCGGCGCGATGGACGAGATCGCCGCCGACGGCCACTGGGGCGGCTCACCCCGCTCCGTCGCCTTCAACGCCCAGTGGTTCCGCCTCGCCGTCGACCCCGGCACCGGCGAGATCCGCATCCTGCGCAGCGTCCACGCCGCCGACGCGGGCAAGGTCATGAACCCGATGCAGTGCCGCGGCCAGGTCGAGGGAGGCGTCGCGCAGGCGCTCGGAGCGACGCTCTTCGAGACGGTACGCGTCGACGACCGCGGCGAGGTCACGACCGCCGCTTTCCGCCGCTACCGCCTCCCGCAGTACGCCGACGTCCCGCGCACCGAGGTCCACTTCATGGAGACCACCGACGCCATCGGCCCGCTAGGCGCCAAGTCGATGAGCGAGAGCCCCTTCAACCCGGTCGCCCCCGCCTTCGCCAACGCGCTGCGCGACGCCACCGGCATCCGGTTCACCGAGATGCCGGTCACCCGGGACCGCGTCTGGCTCGCCCTCGACCGGCACAAGTCCGTTCCGGGTGCCTGACTCGGGCTGAGCGGGTCTTGGGGTGAACGGATCTCGGTCTGAACGGAACTCGGTCTGAACGCAGTGCGGGTGGAACGGAGTTCGGGTGGAACGGAGCTTGGGCGGAACGAGCTTGGGTGGAACGGAAGAGGAACGGCACCATGGCAGCACCCGACCGGATGGACGAACGGCTGCGTGCCCTGGGCCTCGTGGAGGGCCAGCGGATGGCCCAGGCGCTGTTCGCCGAGGTCGCCGCCCGGGGCCTGATCGTCCCGGGCCGCAGCGAACGCGAGGTGAGCGACCGCATCGGCGCCCTGGCGCGGGAAGCACCCGCCTGGGGCAGGTGCGGCTCCTGGTGGGTCGTGCGATCGGGCCCGCACTCCGCCCTGCCCGCCGCCCAGGAGCCACCGGAGGACCGGATCATCACGGAGGACGACATGGTGATCGTCGATCTCGGCCCGCTCCTCGCCGGTTACGAGTCGGGCTTCGTACGTACGGTCGCCACAGGCCGGGACCCGCACAAGCGCCGCCTCGCCGAGGACCTCCCGAGACTGTTCACGGCGGCCCGCGAGGTGTTCCACACGGACCGCACCCTGACCGGCAGCCACCTGCACGCCGAGATCCAGACCCTGGCCACCAAGGCGGGCTGGACACTGGCGGGACGGAACGCCGGCCACACAGTGGGAACGGACGCCGATGACGCCCCACCCGAGGCGTACATCACCCCGGCCGACGATCGCCCGGCAGGCCCACTGGCTGCTGGAGATCAACCTGCTCGACGAGCACGGGGGCTTCGGCGGCTCGCACAAGGGGCTCCTCGACCTGGCGTGACCTGGGCAGTCCGCAAACGGTGACCCTGACGCCCCAACACCCCTTTCGCACACGTGAGGTGGAGTACCGGGGTGTCGCGTGGAGAGGGTTTCGAACCGCCACGCGCAGAACTCCGGTTCCCTGCCCGTCGACAGCCTCGACGCAGGAGCAACGATGTGATCGAGGACTGGGATTGAGGGTCGACACGGTTGGTGTGGGTACCGCGCAGACGTCACGAAGCCCCTCGGCGACAGAGACGAGATCCCCGGAAGATGCGACGGCGCTGAACGAAGGTGGGTAGTCGGCCACGGCATTTGTGCCGGCGCGCGGCCGAGGTCAGACAGGTGTGGTCACCGGAGCAGGGGCGGGCATCGGCGCCACCGTCGCGCAGCGCAGCGGCTCGCCGCCGAAGGACGCTTCCCCGGTCGTGGACGATCCAGAGCGCATCGATTCGTTCTGGCTCATCTCAGCGCGGTGCGCGCGGCCGCCTCACCGCCCGCTGGGATGCTGTTCGGTACGGAAGTGTGCAGGCCGGTGCCTCGGACTGGGCTCGCGGTCGGCAACGGCACGGAGAGGACACCATGGGCAGGATGCGTGCGAAGGGCCCCGAAGACAGTGGGGCGGCGCGGCTGCTGGCGCGTCTGGCCGTGCTCGCGGCGATCGGTTCGGTGGCCGTGCTCGCGCTGGCGCTGGGGGAGGGCGGGCTCGTCATCGTCGGGGCCGGACTCCTCGGGCTGGTCGCCTGCGCGGTGGGCGTCTGGTGGTTCGTGGCGCACCGCGGCGCGGTGCGGCTGCTCGGTGCGCTCCTCGCGGTCGTCGCACCCGTCGCCGTCCTGGTGCTCTTCGCGCACGACGGTCTGTGGCTGACGGCTCTGGGGCTGTGCCTGTGCTGGGGTGCGGCGGCGGCCTTCGCCCGGGCGGCGTTGCGCAGGTCGCGCCCCGAACGCCCGTGGCGGGCGATCGCCGTGCCCCCGCCGAACCGGCCGGTCCTGATCATGAATCCGAAGTCCGGGGGCGGCAAGGTCGGCCGCTTCGGGCTGGTCGAGCGCGCGGAGGAACTCGGCGCCGGGGTGATCCTGCTCGACCCGTCCGCCCCGGCCGACGTCGCCGCGCTGGCCCGGCAGGCCGTGACAGACGGCGCGGACCTGCTCGGCGTCGCGGGCGGCGACGGCACCCAGGCATTGGTCGCGGCGGTCGCGGCCGAGCACGACCTGCCGTTCCTCGTCGTCTCCGCCGGCACCCGTAACCACTTCGCCATGGACCTGGGCCTCGACCGCTCCGACCCGTCTCGCTGCCTCGACGCGCTGACCGACGGGGAGGAGCTCCGGGTCGATCTCGGCGACGTCGGGGGCCGGGCCTTCGTCAACACCGTGTCCTTCGGGGTGTACGCCGACGTCGTGCAACGGCCCGAGTACCGCGACGACAAGGCGGGCACGGCGCTGTCCCTCATGCCTGACCTGCTGCTCGGCGACGGAGTGAGACGACTCGACGCGCAGGTCGACGGCACCGTGCTCTCCGCCCAGCAGGCACTGCTGGTCAGCAACAACCCGTACGTCTCACCTGACGAACTCAGCGCCGGAGGCCGCCGGCCCAGGCTCGACGACGGCGAGCTGGGGGTGCTCGGGATCCGGGTGGAGGACGCGGCGCAGGCCGCCGACCTGGCCGTACGGGGGACGGGGTCCACTGGGCTGACCGTCATGACCGCGCAGCGGGTCGAGGTGACCGCGGGCACGGACGAGATCCCCGTCGCGGTGGACGGCGAGGCGCTGCAGATGCCCACCCCGGTCGTGTGCACGCTGCGCCGGGGCGCGCTGCGGGTCCGCGTACCACGCGATCGTCCGGGCGTCGTCGCACCCGCGCCGGCCATGAACTGGCGACTGATCATCGCTCTCGCGCTCGGCCGCACCGAGCGGACCGGACACCGCTGACGCCGAAAACGCGCTCCCTCAGGGACGCAGGAACATGAGGAGCAGTCCGGCCGCCTTCATCAGGTCCGCGACGCTCGCGCCCGTGCCCTGCTCGCGGAACAGCTGCGAGGCCCGCTCCACGACCCGCCGGCGGTTCGCCTGTGCCTGTGCGTGTGAGACGCGACCCATAGGACACCTCCTTTTGGATGTCGGACGACATCTATCGTACGATGTTGTTTAGATTGCATGCATAATCTATTGCGGGTGCCCCCGTCCCCTCATCCAAGGGCGCGCCCCTTCACGGGAGACATTTCATGGCCACTCGCCTCGGCCCGGCCACCGAAGCCGACCTGACCACCGCTCCCTCCTCGACCGCGCCGCCGGTCCGGCTCTGGCTCCAGCCGGCCGTGATCGCGCTGGTCGTCGTGGCGGCCTTCGTCGGCTGCTACGTCGGTCTGCAGCGCAACCCCCAGCCGCACCGAGTGCCGGTGGCTGTCGCCGGGCAGGAGCTTTCGGGCGAGATACGCCAGGGCCTTGGTGACAGCGTCGACGTCCATCCTGTCGCCGACGCCGCCACGGGGCGCGCTGAGCTGGAGCGCCGCGATGTCGTGGCCGCGCTCAGCGGCGGCGCGGACTCCGACCGGTTGCGCCTGGAGGTCGGCGGGGCCAACGGACAGTCGACGACGTCGGCCGTCAAGAGCCTGATCGGCGCCTATGCCCACGGGTCGAGCCGGCGCCTGACCACGGTGGACGTCGTCCCGTTCGCCCGTTTCGACTCCCGTGGACTGGCTGGGTTCTACATGGCGTTCGGCGTCACGCTGGCCGGCTTCGTCCTCGCCCAGAACGCCCTCGGGCTCGCGAACCATCTGCGCCTGCGCCACCGGTTCTGGCTGCTGTCCGGCGCCTCTGTGGCCATCGGCATCGTCGCCACCGTCATAGCCGGACCCATCCTCGGGGCGGTTCCCGCGCCGGTGATGCCGCTGGCCTTCGGCCTGACCCTGCTTGCCGCGGCAGCCGCGTTCACCACCAAGCTGCTGGGCACCTACCTCGGCCCGGTCGGCGTGCCGGTCGCCACCCTTTTGCTGCTCACGGTCGGCAACTCCACGAGCGGAGCCACCATCGGCCCGGACCTCCTGCCCTCCGCCGCTCGCGCCGTCTCCGCCCTGCTGCCGCCGGGCGCGGCCGTCCGCGCCGTGACCGACCTGAGCTACTTCCACGGCGCGCAGGCGGTGCAACCACTGGCCACCCTCGCACTGTGGGCATTGATCGCCGCGGTTCTGGTGAGCCTGCGCCCCCGCCTGAGGCGGCGGCGCACTGGGGTGGCCACCTGACCCGCGGTCGCGGTGAAGGCCGGGTCACGGACGACCCGCAGGGTCCTTCTCGCACGCCGAAGGGCCGGCCCGGGAGAAACCCCTCCTGAGCGGGGCCGCCTCGTTGTGCCCCCGGCAGGATTCGAACCTGTGACACCCGCTTCAGGGGCGAGGTTGGGCGACCCTGCGGCTGGCCTGTGAAAGGAGCACGGGGCGGACGTGGGGCACGCGGCCCGCTGACGCCTGCTGTTGTCCGTGAGTCCCCGCTCGTTCTGGCACGGTTGTGGCACGGGGGGCATCTGATCCGTAGCCCTGTCTGGAGGGGTCGGTGAGGTTCATATCGGCAGCGCCGCGGCTCTACGAGGACGCTGTCGGGCTCGCTGCGCGGCCTGGGCTGCCACTCGACTCTCCCCAGATTCTCCCCAGGGCGCGGCACCGCTCCGTTCCCGGAATATGTGAGAGCGACAGTGGGAGTGACCTGATGCGCGGCCACCACCCCTCAGAGCCAGTCCCGCCGCTTGAAGATGAAGTACAGGCTCACGCACACCACCGCCATGAGCAGGATCGCGAACGGGTAGCCGTACCCCCAGCCCAGCTCGGGCATGTTCTCGAAGTTCATGCCGTAGATCGTGCCGACCAGGGTCGGGGCGAAGAGGATGGCCGCCCAGGACGAGATCTTCTTGATCTCCTCGTTCTGCTCGAAGCCGGCCTCAGCCAGTGCCCGCATCTCCGCGTTCTGCTGCTGGGTCACCTGCGTCGCGTTCACCGTCAGGATGTCCGCGAGGGCCTGGCGGAAGCCGTCGACCCGTTCGCTGGTGTGCGTGACGTGGTCGGCCACGTCCCGCAGGTAGCGCTGGAGTTCCTCGTCCGTGCCGTACTTGGCGAAGCCCGCCATCAGGCCGTGCAGCATGCCGACCAGGGGGCGGGTCGCGCGCTGGAACTCGACCATCTCGCGCGAGAGTTCGTAGATGCGCCGGGACACCTCGGGCGCGCCGGTGAACACCTCCGTCTCGATCTCGTCGATGTCGGTCTGGACGCCGGCGACGACGGGGGCGTAGCCGTCCACGACCGCGTCGAGGATCGCGTAGAGCACCGCCTCGGGGCCGAGTTTCAGCAGCTCGGGGGAGTCCTCCATGCGGCGGCGCACGCCGGACAGGTCGGGCGCCGCGCCGTGGCGGACCGTGATGACGAAGTCCGCTCCGACGAACACGTGCAGCTCCCCGAACTCGACCTCCTCCGGCGCGTCCAGGTAGCGGGCGGCGCGCAGGACGACGAACAGCGTGTCCCCGTACCGCTCCAGCTTCGGCCGCTGATGTGCCTCCAGCGCGTCCTCGACCGCGAGCGGGTGCAGGTCGAACTCGGCTGCCAGGGAGACGAGTTCGGACTCGGTCGGTCGGGCCAGGCCGATCCATGCCATGCCGTCCGGCTGCTCGCGCAGTTCGCGGAACGTCTCGGCGAGCGTCGTGGGCGACGACACTCGCACCCCGTCCCGGTACAGCGCCGCCTGCACCACGCTGGCCGTCTCCGACGCCGGGTTGGTGGGTGTGGCGGGTGGGGGCGGGGTGGTGTGGGGCTCGGGAGGGTTCACCGGCGGCTGTCCGGCGGTGCGGCGCCACATGTACTTCTTCGGTTCCGCTCCGGGGCGGGCTCGCCGCTCTGCCATGTCTCCGCCTTGCGTGTCGAAACGGCTGTCACTTCGGCCACTGTGCAGGATATATGGCCCAAATACGGCCGGTGCGGGGTGATCGTCGGGGGAGGACGGGTACGAAGACGGGCCCATCCCCGGGCCCATCCCCTGTCGGCGGGCCAGTGGCTTGAGGCCAGAGGTTGTCCGCAATTCCCGCTAGCGTGCTGAGCATGACCACGAAGCGGAGCGCGGCCCCGTCGGGGGGACGAGGCCGAGACCACCGCGCGCACGCTGGGGGGCATGGGCGCGTGCGACATCCGATTCGGGACCGTACGGCCCGAGTAGTGGCACCCGAAGCGCTGGGCCGACCGTCGGGGATCAGTCCGCGCGGCCCGTCGCCGCGACCGTCACGCCCAGGCCGATCATCGCGAAGCCTCCCGTGCCGCCGATCAGTGACAGGCGCCGGTCGGAGCGGGCGAACCACGTACGCGCGGCGGACGCCGTCAGGCCCCACAGTGTGTCCGTGACCAGGCCGATCGAGATCGGCAGCAGCCCCAACAGGAGCATCTGCACGGGCACTTGACCGGCAGAGTGGTCCACGAACTGCGGCAGGACCGCCGCGAAGAAGACGATGCCCTTGGGGTTCGTGACCCCGACGAGCGCGCCGTCCGCCACCGTTCGCAGATCGCCGCGCGGCGGGCCCTGCGGCCCTCGGATGTCCCCGGCCCGCATCGTCTTGCGGTGCCGGAAAGCCTGCACGCCGAGGAAGACCAGATACGCGGCTCCCGCCAGTTTCACCGCCATGAACACCGCTGCCGAGCGCTCCACGAGGGAACCGATCCCGAGCGCCACGGCCACCACGAGCACGTACGAACCGATGACATTGCCGAACGCCGTCGCGACCGCCGTCCGCCGGCCGTGCGCGAGCGCCCGCCCGATCACGAACAGCACGCTCGGCCCAGGGATCACGATCACGAGGAGCGACATCGCCGCGAAGGCGAGATACCGGTCGGTGGACACCATGGTTCCCAGCATGTCCCGCACCCCCCTTTCCCGTCCATGGAGCCCGTCCGGAGAGCCCGTTCATGAAGCCGGTCCATGGAGCCCGTGCACGGGCCCCGTGCACGGGGCCCGTCCACGGGACACTTGAGGGCAGTGTTCCCGGCTCTCCCGAGGCCATCGCCCTGAAGCAAGTTGCTCGTGAGGCGCACCCAGGACGCGAGAGGGCGGGGTCGCCCAAGGACATCGACCAAGGTGGCAGCCCCCGCGGCGTCGGCTAAGGCAGCAGCCCCGCCCTCCGCGCCGCCACCACCGCCTCCAGGCGCGTGCGCGCGCCCAGTTTCCGCATCGCCGAGCGCAGATAGCCCTTGACCGTCTCGGGCCGGAGGCCGAGCCGCTCGGCCGTGACCGCGTTGGTCGCGCCCGTGGCCACGCACGCGAGGACGTCCACCTCGCGTGGCGTGAGGCCCACGTCGCGTACCCGTGGCGGAGCCGTCGCCGAGGCCAGCCGCCCGCACACCGCGAGCAGTTCCTCGCGCAGCGCCGGATCCACCACGCGAGGCGCGAGCGCCCGCAGCGCGCCGTGCGCCTCCCGCACCTCCTCCCACGCCGCCGAACCGACCTCGGCGCCGGCCCCCGATCCGGCCCCCGCCCCACCCGCGCCGGCAACCGACCCGGCCACCCCACGAGCCACTCCGCGAGCGGCCGCCTCACCGGCCACCGAGCCGGCGGCCCCCGCTCCCGTCACCGCCGCCAGCAGCGCCCGCGCCTGGTCCCGTACGACCAGCGCCTGTTCCACGTCGCGCGCGGCCGCGACCGCCTCGCCGAGCGTGCGGTCGCCCAGTGGCTGGGCGGTGCGCAGGGCACCGTAGAGGACGCCCCGGACCCGGCGGCGTACGACGACGGGGACCGCGAGGACCGAGAGCAGGCCCTCGGCCGCGACCGCCGCGTCGTACTCGTGGCTGATGTGCCGCGACACCGGGTAGTCCGTGACGGCGCACGGCCGGGACAGGGCGAGAGCCTTGCCGCCCAGGCCGTTGCCGGTCGCGATGGCGAGGCCGCGGAGGGCGCCCGTCACCGCGCCGCTCAGCTCGCCGATGCGCACCGAGCCGGTGCCGCCCGTCACGGGGCCGCCCGTCATGAGTCCGCCGAACGCGACGGGCAGTCCCGTGCCCCGCCGCAGCCGCACCAGAGCGGCACGTATCTCCACCGCGTCGGCTCCGTCTGCGCTCACTCGCCGTGTCCCTCCAGAGAGCGGGTCGTACACCACCCCCGTCCGGGGGTGGTGAGATCTGCGTCACGGATTACACGATGGCATGCACGGTCCGCAATGAGGAGGACACATGACGACGGCGACCAGCGGTACGGATCCGAGCCCGACCGAGCAGTTCCGCGCGGCGAGGGACTTCCTGCTGCGGAACGCGGACGACTACACCACCGCGTACGCGGGCTTCGCCTGGCCGCGCCCCGAGCGGTTCAACTGGGCCCTCGACTGGTTCGACGCCATCGCCGACGGCAACGGGAACACGGCCTTGCACATCGTCGAGGAGGACGGCCGTGAGGGCCGCTTCACCTTCGACGAGCTGCGCCGCCGCTCGAACCGCGTCGCGAACTGGCTGCGCGGCCAGGGCGTTCACGCGGGCGACCGGGTCCTGCTGATGCTGGGCAACCAGGTGGAGCTGTGGGAGATCATGCTCGCCGCGATGAAGCTGCGGGCCGTCGTCATCCCCGCGACGCCGCTGCTCGGCCCCGCCGACCTGCGCGACCGCGTCGACCGCGGCCGGGCCCGGCACGTCATCGTGCGACCCGAGGACGTCGAGAAGTTCACCGAGGTCCCCGGCGACTTCACCCGAACCGTGGTCGGCGCGAGCGGCGCGGGCGCCACGAACGGCTGGCTTTCGTACGAGGACGCCGACGACGCCTCCGAGACGTTCGAGCCCGACGGCGTCACCTTCGCCGAGGACCCGCTCCTCCTGTACTTCACCTCGGGTACGACCGCGCGGCCCAAGCTCGTCGAGCACACCCATGTGTCGTATCCCGTGGGGCACTTGGCGACCATGTTCTGGATCGGTCTGCGTCCCGGCGACGTCCATCTCAACATCTCGTCGCCCGGCTGGGCCAAGCACGCCTGGTCGAACTTCTTCGCGCCGTGGAACGCGGAGGCGACCGTCTTCCTCTACAACTACACGCGCTTCGACGCGGGCCGGCTCATGGAGGTCATGGAGCGCGCGGGCGTCACGTCCTTCTGTGCCCCGCCCACGGTGTGGCGCATGCTCATCCAGGCCGACCTGACGCAGCTCGCGACGCCGCCGCGCGCGGTCGTCGCCGCGGGGGAGCCGCTGAACCCCGAGGTCATCGAGCAGGTGCGGCGGACCTGGGGCGTCACCATCCGGGACGGGTTCGGGCAGACGGAGACGGCCGTGCAGGTCTCCAACAGCCCTGGTCAGGAGCTGAAGACCGGCTCGATGGGGCGCCCCAGCCCCGGCTACAAGGTGGAGCTGCTCGACCCGGTCACCGGCGAACCCGGCGTGCAGGAGGGCGAGATCAGCCTCGACCTGTCCGAACGTCCCGTCGGCCTCATGGTCGGGTATCACGGAGACCCCGAGCGCTCGGCCGAGGCGATGGCGGGCGGCTACTACCGCACCGGCGACATCGGCTCGCGTGACGCCGACGGCTATCTCACGTACGTCGGCCGGTCGGACGACGTGTTCAAGGCCTCCGACTACAAGATCAGCCCGTTCGAGCTGGAGAGCGCGCTCCTGGAGCACGAGGCGGTCGCCGAGGCGGCGGTCGTGCCCGCCCCCGACGAGCTGCGGCTCGCCGTCCCCAAGGCGTACGTCGTCCTCGCCGAGGGGTACGAACCCGGGCCCGACACGGCGAAGCTGCTGTTCGAGCACTCGCGGGACGTCCTCGCACCGTACAAGCGCGTCCGGCGCCTGGAGTTCGCCGAGCTGCCCAAGACGGTCTCCGGCAAGATCCGGCGGATCGAGCTGCGCGAGCGCACGGCGCAGGGTTCCACGGCCGAGTACCGCGAGGAGGACTTCCGATGACGAGCGAACCTCTCACGACACCCCAGCCCCCGCCCCTCTCGTACACGCACGGGACGGACCCGGCGCCGCTCCTCGGCGACACGATCGGCCGCAACCTCGACCGGGCCGTGGCCGCCCACCCCGATCGTGACGCACTGGTCGACGTGCCGTCAGGACGGCGCTGGACCTACGCCCAGTTCGGCGCGGACGTGGACGAGTTGGCGCGTGGGCTGCTCGCCAGAGGCGTGCTCAAGGGTGACCGGATCGGGATCTGGGCGGTCAACTGCCCCGAGTGGGTCCTCGTGCAGTACGCGACCGCGCGCATCGGCGCGGTCATGGTGAACATCAACCCTGCCTACCGCGCCCACGAGCTGGAGTTCGTGCTCAAGCAGGCGGGCGTCTCGATCCTCGTCGCCTCGACCGAACACAAGGGCAGCGACTACCGGGCCCTTGTCCGGCTGGTGCGGGAGCGGTGCCCCGAGCTGCGCGAGACGGTCTTCATCGGCGACCACGGATGGGACGCCCTGACGGCGGGCGCGGCAGCGGTCACGGTCGAGCAACTCGACGCCAGACAGGCCGAGCTGAGCTGTGACGACCCGATCAACATCCAGTACACCTCGGGCACGACCGGCTTCCCGAAGGGCGCCACGCTCTCCCACCACAACATCCTGAACAACGGCTTCTGGGTGGGCGAGACGGTCGGCTACACCGAGCAGGACCGGGTCTGTCTGCCCGTGCCCTTCTACCACTGCTTCGGCATGGTGATGGGAAACCTCGGCGCCACGTCGCACGGCGCCTGCATCGTCATCCCCGCCCCGTCCTTCGACCCCGTCGCCACACTCCACGCGGTCGAGCGCGAACGGTGCACGTCGCTGTACGGCGTCCCGACCATGTTCATCGCCGAGCTGAACCTCGCCGACTTCGCGACGTACGACCTGTCGACGCTGCGGACCGGCATCATGGCGGGCTCGCCGTGCCCCGTCGAGGTCATGAAGCGGGTCGTCGCCGAGATGCACATGGCGGAGGTGTCCATCTGCTACGGCATGACCGAGACCTCGCCCGTCTCCACGCAGACGCGCCGCGACGACGACCTGGAGCGCCGCACCGGCACGGTCGGCCGCGTCCTGCCGCACATCGAGGTCAAGGTCGTCGACCCGGTCAGCGGCGTGACGCTGCCGCGCGGCGAGCCGGGGGAGCTGTGCACGCGCGGTTACAGCGTGATGCTCGGCTACTGGGACGAGCCGGAGAAGACGGCCGAGGTCATCGACCCGGGTCGGTGGATGCACACCGGTGACCTGGCGGTTCTGCGCGAGGACGGCTACGTCCAGATCGTCGGCCGCATCAAGGACATGATCATCAGGGGCGGCGAGAACGTCTACCCGCGCGAGATCGAGGAGTTCCTCTACGCCCACCCGAAGATCGCGGACGTCCAGGTCGTGGGCGTGCCCGACGAGCGGTACGGGGAGGAGGTCCTGGCCTGCGTCATCCTCCGCGACCCCGGGGACATGCTCACGCTGGAGGAACTGCGCGCGTACTGCCGCGACCGGCTGGCCCACTACAAGACCCCGAGCCGGCTGCGCGTCCTGGACGCGTTCCCGATGACGGTGAGCGGCAAGGTCCGCAAGATCGAACTGCGGGAGGGGTACGGCGGCGACGCCGGCTGAGGCGTACGGATGTCTGCGGGGCCTCACCCGGGCGCGTTCAGCGCGGGTGGGGCCCCGCCCCCGTGCGCGTACCCGGCCCCCCTTGTCCGTCCCGGAGACGGGACCCGGCAGGGCCTACGCCCCGGCAGCTATGAGTTCGTCCGCCGGATTGTTGACCGGCTGGGGCACCCCCGCCAGGTCGAGGACGAAGAGCGGGACGTCGAGTTCGTCGGCGCGGGTGCGGGCGTCCTCGTCGTAGCCCGCGAGTGAGAAGTAGACGCAGACCGCCGACTCCGTCATGCCGGTCAGCCACAGGCATTCCACGTCCCGCAGGGTGGCGGGGCGTACCGACGGCTCGACCTGGGCGACGACTCCGCGGGCCGCGAGGCCGATGCCGGACGAGGGGCGCTGATCGGCGCGGCGGACGTCCCGGTAGCCGAGCCAGCGCAGATAGAGGGCGACAGCGGTCACGGCGTCGCGCGCCGTGCGGATCGCCACCGGCTGGAACGCGGGGCGCGGGACGGGAGCCGTGGGCGGCAGCGGAATGTGGGCGGGCCCCGGCCGCGCCGCATCGGCCGGATGCGGACCGTCCGCCGTGGGGGGATGCGCGGGCCCCGGCCACGTCGCGCCGCCCACCGCGTCGGTGTCCGGCGACGCGTCATGGCTCGGCGCCGGATCGCCCTCGACCGGGATCCGCAGCACCGTGCCGCACGCGCAGCCGAGCTCCGGGCGTGGCCACCTGTCCCGGCGCCCGCAGGCAGAGCACCGCACGGTCACCCAGTCGTCGAGCCAGGTGCGGTGCGTGACCGGCTCCGCGGGCGCTCCGCGCCGCAGCGGCGCCACGACGGGCGCGCCGCACGAGCACGGATAGACCGGTGGCGCATACACCTGTTCACGCCAGCAGGCGGGGCACCGCACCGGCACGTTCTGAGCCATGACCCACTCCCGGCATCCGCCCGGGGCTCCGCACCCGGGCTCACGCGATGGCTTGCCGCCCTCGGCGCCCATAGTCCTCCAAACTCCCCGGCCGCGGCAGGCAGTCGGGCGAGATCCCTCCGGATCCCGTCGGCGAAAGGCCGTCCCTTGACGGTCGGGGGGCCGCCGCCTACATTGCTTCCATATAGCAGAACCTAGTTTCCGCAATGTGGAAATTAGAAGCTGAAGACAGATACGAAGACGACACGGACTCACAGCTCGCCGCGGGGCGCGACGGGAGCGCGAATCCGACAGCCGAAGCAGGAGAACTCAATGGCTCGTATGACCGCTGCCAGCGCGGCAGTTGAGATCCTCAAGCGCGAAGGCGTCACGAACGCGTTCGGCGTGCCGGGTGCCGCCATCAACCCCTTCTACAAGTCCCTCAAGGAGGTCGGCGGCATCAGCCACACGCTGGCCCGCCACGTCGAGGGCGCCTCGCACATGGCCGAGGGCTACACCCGTACGAACCCGGGCAACATCGGGGTCTGCGTCGGTACGTCCGGCCCGGCTGGCACCGACATGATCACCGGTCTCTACTCGGCCACCGGTGACTCCATCCCGATCCTGTGCATCACGGGCCAGGCGCCCAGCCACCTCCTGCACAAGGAGGACTTCCAGGCCGTCGACATCGCCTCGATCGCCAAGCCCGTCACCAAGATGGCCGTCACGGTCCTCGAAGCGGCCCAGGTCCCCGGCGTCTTCCAGCAGGCGTTCCACCTGATGCGCTCCGGCCGCCCCGGCCCGGTCCTCATCGACCTGCCGATCGACGTCCAGCAGACCGAGATCGACTTCGACCCGGAGACGTACGAGCCGCTGCCCGTCTACAAGCCGGCCGCGACCCGCGCCCAGATCGAGAAGGCGATCTCCTTCCTCCTGGAGTCCGAGCGCCCGCTGATCGTCGCCGGCGGCGGCATCATCAACGCGGACGCCTCCGACCTCCTGGTCGAGTTCGCCGAGATCACCAACACGCCGGTCGTCCCGACCCTCATGGGCTGGGGCACCATCCCGGACGACCACGACCTGAACGCGGGCATGGTCGGCCAGCAGACCGGCCACCGCTACGGCAACGCCACGTTCCTGGAGTCGGACTTCGTCCTCGGCATCGGCAACCGCTGGGCCAACCGTCACACCGGCTACAAGCTGGACGTGTACCGCGAGGGCCGCAAGTTCGTCCACGTCGACATCGAGCCGACCCAGATCGGCAAGATCTTCGCCCCGGACTACGGGATCGCCTCCGACGCCAAGGCCGCGCTCGAACTGTTCGTCGAGGTCGCGCGCGAGCTCAAGGCCGCGGGCAAGCTCCCCGACCGCTCCGCGTGGGTCGCCTCCCACCTGGAGCGCAAGGGCACGCTGCACCGCCGCACGCACTTCGACAACGTGCCGATGAAGCCCCAGCGCGTCTACGAGGAGATGAACAAGGCGTTCGGGCCCGACACCCGCTACGTCACCACCATCGGCCTCTCCCAGATCGCCGGCGCGCAGATGCTGCACGTCTACAAGCCGCGCCACTGGATCAACTGCGGCCAGGCCGGCCCGCTCGGCTGGACCATCCCGGCCGCGCTCGGTGTCGCCACCGCCGACCCGGACACCCAGGTCGTCGCGCTCTCCGGCGACTACGACTTCCAGTTCATGATCGAGGAGCTGGCGGTCGGTGCGCAGCACCGCATCCCGTACGTCCACGTCCTGGTCAACAACGCCTACCTGGGCCTGATCCGCCAGGCGCAGATCGGTCTCGACATCAACTTCCAGGTCAACCTGGAGTTCGAGAACCAGAACAGCCCCGAGCTCGGCGTCTACGGCGTCGACCACGTCAAGGTCGCCGAGGGCCTCGGCTGCAAGGCGATCCGCGTCACCGAGCCCGACCAGCTCCTGCCGGCCTTCGAGGAGGCCAAGAAGCTCGCCGCGCAGTACCGCGTGCCGGTCGTCGTCGAGGCGATCCTGGAGCGCATCACGAACATCTCGATGAGCCCGACGGCCGACATCAGCGCCGTCAAGGAGTTCGAGGAGCTCGCCACCGAGCCCGGCCACGCGCCGACCGCGATCCGGCCGCTGACGGCCTGATCGGGCGCCTGCCGGTCCGACCGGGGGCGGTCCACCCGTTGGGGGGTGGGCCGCCCCTTCGGCGTGCTCGGGGCCGTTGTCGGTGCCGCGCGACAGAATGCGGCGCATGCCGATACGGGTTGACATGTCGCTGGAGCGGCAGCTCCGCAAAATCGGGGAGCAGATCGCCGGCGAAGGGGTGCGCGCGGCGATTTCCGCCGTGGTGACGCACATGAACAGCGGGAGCGGCCGCAAACGCCGCGGCGGCAAGGAGCTCGTGCGCCTGCTCGTCCTGGCGCGCCGGACAGCCGCTCAAGTGGGGGAGTGGGAGGCCGTGCGGCAGCTCCACGATTCCATCGCCTACGCGGAGGGGAACATCCTCCGGCACGACTTCGAGGAGCGCTATCGGCTCTTCCAGGATGGGGCGCGCAACGAGGGCAACCGTGACTTCCTCGCGCGCACCCTGTGGGCGACGCACCACTGGATGGTGTCTGCCGCCCGGGAGTTCATGAAGGACCGTCCTGACGCCACTGCGGGGGAACTGGTGGAGTACTTCCGGGCCCAGGGCGAGGACGCCAGGTTCCTTGAAGCTCCCGACAGCCGCCCAGGACGTTACGTCATCCCTCGCGGCCAGGCCGAAACCGCGGTGTGGGTGGAGCGCGTACTGCGCGAGAGCCGCATCGACATGGAGGACCCCGTCGAGGCGTCCCGGAAGATCGTGAAGCGGCCGGAGATGCTGGCGCTGCTCGCGGCGGATGGCGAGGGGCAATTGCTGCTCCAGGCCGTGGAGCTGCAGCGCAGAGCCGCCGGCCTGGAGGCGTTGCGCAAGGTCGTCGAGAACCCTGAGGCGTCCGAGCACGATCTGCAACGGGCTCTCCAGGGCCAGCCCTGGATTTTCGGCGGTCGCTACGTGGGCGAGGCCGTTCGGCGAAGGCTGGTGCCGGGCGACGAGGTGGACATCCCTTTGATCCGTGGTGACGGCGCTTTGCACGTCGTGGAACTCAAGCGTGCGATGAGCCTGAAGGGAGCGCTGGTCAAGAGGTACCGCGACGCATGGGTGCCGACGGCCCAGGTGCACGACGCCGTGGGACAGGCCGTCAACTACCTCGTGGGCCTTGACGAGAACCGTCATCGCATCCGCGAGGAATTTCGCATCGAGGCACGCCGTGCGAGTGCCATCGTCCTGATCGGGCATCCCGCCCTTCAGGCCGACGTGCCGGAGACCGAGATCAGCGAGGCACTGCGCACGTTCAACACGCATGTGAACCGCGTCGAGGTCCTGACCTACAAGGAACTCCTGGACAACGCGCACCGTGCGCTCGGCACGCAGAAGAGTGCCGGTACGGGACCGTCCGTACCGGCACTCTGGCCTGACGTCAGATGAACATTGACGTTGGTGCCGCCCGAAGGCACGCGACTGGCGAGACATGCATGCGTGCCGCCGGGCGGATTCTGTGGTGTGGACGGTACCGCGGCGGCCTGAGATGAACCCCGGCGGCTGCCTTTCCCTCAGGTCGAGAAGGAGCCGCCAGGATCTTGACCACCGCACTGGCTCGCAGAGCCGCCGCGGACCGTACCTGTCCGCCTGGGGCGGACCGCCCGCACCGCCGTGTGACCACCCCTCATCCGGGTCTGCACAGTGGCGCGGGCTTCGCGTCCGGGGCCTGACCTCCCGTCAGACCCCGGACGCGGCTCGGGTGCTAGTCCTCGCGCAGGGCGCGGACCGCTTCCTCCACGCGCTTGCCGTACTCGGCGTCGGCGGCGTGGAAGTGAGCCAGGTTCTTCTCGATCACGTCGTCGCGCGAGACCTGCGAGAGGCCGCCGGCGATGTTGGCGATCAGACGGGACTTCTCGTCCTCGGACATCAGGCGGAACAGCTCGCCCGCCTGGAAGAAGTCGTCGTCCTTGGTGTGGGCGGGCGCCTCGTGCGTGCCGGTGTAGCCGGCGACGGCGAGCGGGGCCGACAGCGGGCGGCCGGTCTCGGCGGGCCCGTCGTACGAGTTGGGCTCGTAGTTCTTGCGGTCGCGGCCGTACGCGTTCGACGCCATCAGGCCGTCGCGGCCGTAGTTGTCGGCGTTGGTCGCCTTCGGCGCGTTCACCGCGAGCTGCGTGTGGTTGACGCCCAGGCGGTAACGGTGCGCGTCCGCGTAGGCGAACAGGCGGCCCTGGAGCATCTTGTCCGGGGAGGGGCCGATGCCGGGCACGAAGTTGTTCGGGGAGAACGCGGCCTGCTCGACCTCGGCGAAGACGTTGTCCGGGTTGCGGTCGAGGACCAGGCGGCCCACGCGCTGCAGCGGGTAGTCCTTGTGCGGCCACACCTTCGTGAGGTCGAAGGGGTTGAAGCGGTAGTCGTCCGCCTCGGCGACCGGCATGAGCTGCACGTACAGGGTCCAGGACGGGTTCACGCCGCGCTCGATGGCCTGGAGCAGGTCCGTCTGGTGCGAGTTGGGGTCCTTGCCCGCGATCTCGGCGGCCTGCTCGCTGGACAGGGAACGGATGCCCTGGTTCGTCTTGAAGTGGTACTTGACGAAGAAGGCCTCGCCCTCGGCGTTCGTCCACTGGTAGGTGTGCGAGCCGTAGCCGTTCATGTGGCGGTACGAGGCGGGGATGCCGCGGTCGCCCATGAGCCAGGTGATCTGGTGCGTGGCCTCGGGGGCGTGCGCCCAGAAGTCCCAGACGTTGTCCGCCTCCTGCTTGCCCGTGAAGGGGTCGCGCTTCTGGGAGTGGATGAAGTCGGGGAACTTGATCGGGTCCTTGATGAAGAACACCGGGGTGTTGTTGCCGACGAGGTCGTAGTTGCCCTCTTCGGTGTAGAACTTCAGCGCGAAGCCGCGCGGGTCGCGGACCGCGTCCGCGCCGCCGAGGTTGTCCGCGACGGTGGAGAAGCGGATGAACGTCTCGGTGCGCTTGCCGACCGTGCTGAGGAAGTCGGCGTGGGTGAAGCCGGTGACGTCGTCCGTCACCTCGAAGTAGCCGTACGCGCCGGAACCGCGCGCGTGGACGACACGCTCCGGGATGCGCTCGCGGTTGAAGCGAGCGAGCTTCTCGAGGAGGTGCTGGTCCTGGAGGAGAAGCGGGCCACCGACGCCGGCGGTGGCGGAATTCTGGTTGTCGGCGACAGGAGCGCCGGACTCGGTCGTGAGCACACGCTTCGACATGGTGGCGAGGGTGACCTTCCGTACGGAACTGCTGGGACTGCTGACGGTGAACCGGAGCGTAGGAGGCTCTGAACAGCTACGTCAACAGTTTGTTGAAGTTGTGGTCAACAGTTTGTTGAATTGAAAGGCATGGTTCCGGGCCGTGGCGACGCCTGGGCGCGACAGGACAGGTGTCAGCGCCGCCACGGCCCGGAAGTCCGGGGGGTCAGACCTGCTGACCGGAGAGGCGCTCGACGCCGCGCAGCAGCGCGGAGTGGTCGAGGCCGCCGTCGCCCTGGGCGCGCAGGGAGGCGACGAGCTGGGCGACCACACCGCCGACGGGCAGGGCGGCGCCCACGTTGCGGGCGGCGTCGGTGACGATGCCCATGTCCTTGTGGTGCAGGTCGATCCGGAAGCCGGGCTTGAAGTCCCGGTTCAGGAAGTTGTCCTTCTTGCGGGTCAGGACGGTCGAGCCGGCCAGGCCGCCGTTGAGGACGTCGAGCGCGGCCGTCAGGTCCACGCCGGACTTCTCCAGGAAGACCACGGCCTCGGCGCACGCCTGGATGTTCACGGCGACGATCAGCTGGTTGGCGGCCTTCACGGTCTGGCCCGAGCCGTGCGGACCGCACAGCACGATGGTCTTGCCGAGGGCGTCGAGGAGCGGCTTGGCCTCGTCGAAGTCGGCCTGCTCACCGCCGACCATGATCGACAGAACGGCCTCGATCGCGCCGGCCTCGCCACCGGAGACGGGGGCGTCGATGACACGGATGCCCTTGCTCTTGGCTGCCTTCGCGAGGTCCACCGAGGTCTGCGGGGTGATCGACGACATGTCGACGATCAGCGCGCCGGACTTCGCGTTCTCGAGGATGCCGTTCTCGCCGTACGCGATGGCCTCGACCTGCGGAGAGGCGGGCACCATCGTGACGATGACGTCGGCGTCCTTGACGGCCTCGGCGATGGAGCCGGCCGCGGTGCCGCCAGCGGCCGCGAGCCGCTCCAGCTTGTCCTTCTCGAGGGTGAAGCCGGTCACCGAGTAACCAGCCTTGATCAGGTTCTCGGACATGGGGGAGCCCATGATGCCGAGTCCGATCCACGCGATCTTGGGGAGGTTGCTCATGAGGGTGCCTCTCTAACTGCGGTCGTACGTAAGTGAGTTGGCGCGCGTCGGGGCGCTCAGCGCGCGGCGCGGGCCGCGGCGGGCAGCCAGTCGAAGGCCTCGGCGCTCGGCTTGTCGCCGGGCTTGTACTCCAGGCCGACGTAGCCCTCGTAGCCCGTCTTCGCCAGCTGGTCGAGCAGTTCCTCGAGCGGCAGCGAACCGGTGCCGGGGGCGCCGCGGCCCGGGTTGTCGGCGATCTGCACGTGGCCGGTCTTCGCGGTGTACTGCTCGATCACCGCGGGCAGGTCCTCGCCGTTCATCGACAGGTGGTACAGGTCCATCAGGAACTTGGCGTTGCCGAGGCCCGTGGCCGCGTTCACCTTGTCCACGACCTCGATCGCCTTGGGGGCGCTCACGATCGGGCACAGCGGCGACTCGGGCTTGTTCAGCGCCTCGATCAGGAGGATCGCGCCGACGCGGTCGGCGGCGCGGGCCGCGAGCGCCAGGTTCTCCAGGGCGAGCTCGTCCTGGACGGCCGGGTCGACGCCGTCGACGCGGTTGCCGTACAGCGCGTTGAGCGCCGTGCAGCCGAGGGACTGTGCGAAGTCCGCCGCGATGTCGATGTTCGCGCGGAACTTGTCGCTCTCCTCGCCGGGGACCGACAGGGCGCCGCGATCGGGGCCCGGCAGCTGTCCGGCGTAGAAGTTGAGCCCGGTGAGCTGTACGCCCGCGTCCTCGATCGCCTTCTTGAGGGCGTCGAGCTCGGACTGCTCGGGGGTGGGGGCGTCGACCCAGGGCCACCACAGCTCGACCGCGGTGAAGCCCGCCGCGGCGGCTGCCGCGGGGCGCTCCAGGAGCGGGAGTTCCGTGAAGAGGATCGACAGGTTGACGTTGAAGCGCTGGTCTGCGAATCCCATGGGGGTCGGCGCTCCCTTCCGTATCGAGATCCGTACGGCACTCGGTGTCGAGTTCCGTATTGCGGAAGTTCGTTTCTGCTTGATGGAAGACTGCCGGGGATGCTTCGCTCTTGTCAAGAGGGGCTGCCGGAAAAACAGCTCGCGGCAGTAGGTTGACCCCGTGCGATTGAGAGTGGAGTTCACGACCGAGCCCTTCGACCTCGACGAGGCGCCGCCCCATGCGGTCGTCGCCCGCGACGTCATCCAGAAGGCCGAACTGGACGCGGTGGATGTCGGACCCTTCGGCAACACCGCCGAAGGGGAGGCGGACGCCGTGCTCGGCGCGGTGGACGCGCTGCTGCGCCAGGCCCTGGCGGCCGGCGCCACCCGCGTCTCGCTCCAGGTCAATGTGATGGGGGAGGGCGATAAGTGACCGCTACAGGAGACGTCCCCTTCGTCAACGCGGTGAAGCCGCTGGTGGACGCCATGGGGGGCGAGATGCTGCCGCCGCAGGAGGCGGGCAAGGACGATGTCGTCCTGCACTGGGAGGGCCGCGAGGTCATCGCCGTACGGCTGCCCCAGCTGGCCGACTCCCTGGATCACATCCTGGTGGCCATGGAGCGCGGACAGGGCATGCCCCTGTCCGCGCTCGACCGCAAGGCCAAGCAGGAGGTCGTGCGCATACTGGAGGCACGAGGTGCCTTCTCCGTGCGGCACGGAGTGGAGACCGTGGCCGGTGCGCTCGGAGTGTCCCGGTTCACCGTCTACAACTACCTGAACAGGGAAAACGCGGCCAAGGGGGAGTAGGTCGCCCTCTAGCACGCCAAGGTGTCGAACCAGCCGCCGTCCGGATACCGGGCGGCGGTTTTTGTAACTCCGAGTTTTCAACAAAGTGTTGACGTGGTGTTTCGGAGGGCGTTAGCTATCCGCAGCCCGTTCAGCACAAGGCCACGGAGGCTTCCCGTGACTTCACGTCCGATGCCGGGGCTTTCCCGGTTCAACGCGCTTCAGGAGAACGCGGCCGCCGCCACGCTCCACGAGGTGTGTGCCAGCTCGGCGTGGGGGAGCAAGCTCCTCGCCCAGCGCCCCTTCACCACCACGGAGGAACTCTTCGCCGCGAGCGACGCCGCCATGGCCGAGCTCCAGGCGGAGGATCTCGCCGAGGCGATGGCGGGGCACCCCCCGATCGGCCGCCCGAAGCCGGGCGACCCGACCTCGTCCCGCGAGCAGCGGGGCATGGCCGGCGCCTCCGAGGAGCTCAAGGCCGAGATGCTCGAACTGAACCTGGCGTACCAGGAGCGGTTCGGTCATGTCTTCCTGATCTGCGCCACCGGGGCGACCGGCGAGCAGATGCGCGACGCGATGAAGGCCAGGATCGGGAACGACACCGGGACGGAGCGCGAGATCGTGCGCACCGAACTGGGGAAGATCAACCGTATCCGCCTGACCCGCCTCGCCGAAGAAGACGTAGAAGTGGAAGAGGACAAGGACTGATGAGCACCGCGACCACCGCGTCGGTGTCGACGCACATTCTCGACACCAGCATCGGACGCCCCGCCGAGGGCGTCGCCATCTCGCTCGCCGCCCGCTCGGGCAGCGACGCCGAGTGGGTGGCGCTCGGCGGCTCCGCGACCGACGCGGACGGGCGCTGCAAGGACCTGCCGGCGCTGCCGGAGGGCACCACCCACGTACGCCTCGACTTCGCCGTCGAGACGTACTTCGAAAAGAAGCAAGCCGAGGCGCAGCAGGACGCCCCCCGCGTAAGGGACAGCGGTGCGTTCTTCCCGGAGGTGGCGATCACGTTCGCCGTCAAGCCGGGCGAGCACTATCACGTACCGCTGCTGCTCAACCCGTTCGGCTACTCCGTTTACCGAGGGAGCTAGCAGACATGCCCACGATTCTCGGCCAGAACCAGTACGGCAAAGCAGAGAACCGCGTCGTCAAGATCACGCGGGACGGCGACACCCACCACATCAAGGACCTGAACGTCTCCGTCGCCCTCTCCGGCGACCTCGACGACGTCCACTACAACGGCTCGAACGCCAACTGCCTTCCGACGGACACGACGAAGAACACCTGCTTCGCGTTCGCCAAGGAATACGGCATCGAGTCGGCCGAGCAGTACGGCATCCACCTCGCCCGGCACTTCGTGGACAGCCAGCCGTCCATCCACCGCGCGCGCATCCGCATCGAGGAGTACTCCTGGGAGCGCATCGCCGGCTCCGACGGCAACTCCAAGTTCATCGGCGCCGACGAGGTCAAGCACTCCTTCGTCCGTAAGGGCCAGGAGACCCGCCTCGCGCAGATCACGTACGACGGCGAGAAGTTCGAAGTCCTGTCCGGGCTCAAGGACCTGACCGTGATGAACTCCACGAACTCCGAGTTCTGGGGCTACATCAAGGACAAGTACACGACGCTCCAGGAGGACTACGACCGTATCCTCGCCACGTCCCTGTCGACGTGGTGGCGGCACAACTGGACCTCCGACGAGCAGCGCATGCCGCAGTGGGAGAAGTCCTACGAGCAGTCCAAGAAGCACATCCTCCAGGCGTTCGTGGAGACGTACTCGCTCTCGCTCCAGCAGACGCTGTACCAAATGGGTTCGCGGGTCATCAACAACCGCAGCGAGATCGACGAGATCCGCTTCTCCGCGCCCAACAAGCACCACTTCCGGCAGGACCTCTCCGCCTTCGGTCTGGAGAACGAAGCCAAGGACGGCGCCGTGTACTACGCGGCCGACCGCCCCTACGGCCTGATCGAGGCCACCATCCTGCGCGACGGCTGCGAGCCGCACATCCCGGTCGACATGACCAACCTCTGACGCGGGGCGCGCACCCCCCGCCCGCCCGCAGTCGGACGGGGGGTGCGCCACACCGGAGGGACCAGCAATGGCAACGCCTGCAAAAGGGCCGGCTGAAGGCCCGTGTTCCACCCCACCGGCAGGACTTGAGGTCCACCCGGTGGACGAGAAGCTCCACCCCTCGCGGCTCGTCCCCGCGGCACTCCAGCACATCGCCGCGATGTACGCGGGCGTGGTCACGCCCCCGCTCATCATCGGTCAGGCCGTCCACCTCGACACGGCGGGCCAGACCCGGCTCATCGCCGCCAGCCTGCTCATCGCGGGCGTGGCCACCCTCCTGCAGACCCTCGGCGTCAAGGGACTCGTCGGCAACCGGCTGCCCTTCGTCAACGCCGCCTCCTCGGCCGGCATCGCGCCGATGCTCGCCATCGCCGAGACCAACGCCCGGGGTGACCAACTCCCCGCCATCTACGGCGCGGTGATGGTCGCCGGCGTCTTCTGCCTCGCGATCGGCCCGTTCTTCGGCAGACTCCTGCGCTTCTTCCCGCCGCTCGTCACGGGCGTCGTCATCACCCTCATCGGGGTGACCCTGATGCCGGTCCCGGTGGCCTGGGCACAGGGCGGCGACAGGACCGCCGCCGACTTCGGCGACATGAAGCACCTGGGACTCGCCGCCTTCACGCTCGTCGTCATCCTGATGATCCAGCGCTTCGGGCGCGGCTTCGTCAAGCAAGTCGCCCTGCTTCTGGGCCTGTTGATCGGCACGCTGGCCGCGATCCCGTTCGGCATGGCGGACTTCGGCGCCCTCAGGTCGGCGCCGGTCGCCGCGCTGCCCACGCCGTTCGCGTTCGGCACGCCCGAGTTCCAGCCCGCCGCGATCATCTCGCTCTGCCTGGTGATGCTCGTCCTGATGACGGAGTCCAGCGCCGGAATGCTCGCCATCGGCGAGATCTGCGACCGCGAGACCAGCGGCAGGACCATCACCCGCGGCCTGCGCACCGACGGCCTCGCCACGCTCCTCGGCCCCGTCTTCGGCGGCTTCCCCACCTCGGCCTTCGCCCAGAACGTCGGCGTCGTCTCGCTGACGAAGGTGCGCAGCCGCTACGTGGTCGCCGCCGCGGGAGGCGCGCTCCTGGTCCTCGGCGCCTTCCCGGTGCTCGGCGCGGTGGTCTCCACGGTGCCGATGCCGGTACTCGGCGGCGCGGGCATCGTCCTCTTCGGCTCCATCGCCGTCAGCGGCATCCGCACGCTGTCGGAGGCCGGCCTCGACGACAGCTCGAACATCATCCTGGTCGCCGTCTCGCTCGGCGCGGGCATCATCCCGCTCGCCGCGCCCACCTTCTACGCCGAATTCCCGGCCTGGGCGCAGACCGTGCTCGGCTCCGGCATCAGCGCGGGCGCCCTGGTCGCCGTATCGCTGAACCTGTTCTTCCACCATCTCGGCACCCGCGGCCGCGCCACCGCCGCCGCGGCACTCAAATCCTCCTAGGGTCCTGCCGTGCCCCACTCGCCAATCACCCATGAAGGAAGCACCATGGCGCCTTCGGCAGCCCCTTCCCGCATCGTCATCGAGAACGCGGCCATCGCGACCGTCGACGCCGACGACACCGAGTACGCCTCCGGCTACGTGGTCGTCGCCGACAACAAGATCGAGTCCATCGGCGCAGGTCAGGCCCCCGCGGGCCTGGAGAACGTCGTGCGCCGCGTCGACGGCACCGGCCACCTCGTCACGCCGGGCCTGATCAACACGCACCACCACTTCTACCAGTGGATCACCCGTGGCCTGGCCACGGACCACAACCTGTTCAACTGGCTGGTCGCGCTGTACCCGACGTGGGCGCGCATCGACGAGCAGATGGCCCGCGTCGCCGCACAGGGCTCCCTCGCGATGATGGCCCGCGGCGGTGTCACCACCGCGATGGACCACCACTACGTGTACCCGAAGGGCTCCGGCGACCTGTCCGGCGCCATCATCGGCGCCGCCTCCGACATGGGCGTCCGCTTCACGCTCGCCCGCGGCTCCATGGACCGCTCCGAGAAGGACGGCGGCCTGCCGCCGGACTTCGCGGTCGAGACCCTTGAGGGCGCGCTCGCGGCCACCGAGGAGACCGTCGACAAGCACCACGACGCCTCCTTCGGCGCGATGACCCAGGTGGCCGTCGCGCCCTGCTCGCCGTTCTCGGTATCCACCGAACTCATGAAGCAGGGCGCCGAGTTGGCGCGCCGCCTGGGGGTACGGCTGCACACTCACGGCAGCGAGACGGTCGAGGAGGAGAAGTTCTGCCACGAGCTCTTCGGCATGGGCCCGACCGACTACTTCGAGTCGACGGGCTGGCTCGGTGAGGACGTGTGGATGGCGCACTGCGTCCACATGAACGACTCGGACATCGCCGCCTTCGCCCGTACGGGCACGGGTGTCGCGCACTGCCCGTCGTCCAACGCCCGTCTGGCGGCCGGCATCGCCCGCGTCCCCGACATGCTCAAGGCCGGCGTCCCCGTCGGTCTCGGCGTCGACGGCACCGCGTCCAACGAGTCCGGCGAGCTGCACACCGAGCTGCGCAACGCGCTCCTCATCAACCGGCTCGGCGCCCACCGCGAGGCCGCCCTGAACGCCCGTCAGGCGCTCAGGCTCGGCACCGCCGGCGGTGCCCGGGTCCTGGGCCGCGCCGGCGAGATCGGTTCCCTGGAGGCGGGCAAGCTCGCCGACCTGGTCCTGTGGAAGATCGACGGCATCGGGCACTCCTCGATCGCCGACCCGGTCACCGCCATCGTCTTCGGCGCGGCGGCCCCGGTCACCCTCTCCCTCGTCAACGGAAAGCCGGTCGTCGAGGGCGGACGCCTGCTGCACGCCGACGAGGACGCCATCGCCCGCGATGCGCGTCAGGAGGCACAGCGCCTCGCGCGGATCACCGCCGAGGCCTGACAACCCTAGAACTCCGGTCGGGGGGGACGGCCCCCGACCGGACTTGAGCTGCCGAGCGGGCTGCTCAAGTGCCGCCCCGGATCGTGGCCCAACACTTCACGATCCCGGGGCGGTCAGCACTACCTGGGCGCAGTACCCACAACCGAATACCGGCAAGTCCTTGCACGTCGTACCACCTCCCAGAAGCGAGTGCCGCCCAGGCACTGGAAAACAAACGGAGGAGCCGCTGTGGCCATCAAGCCCAGGTTCACCAAGCAAGGCACCACCCCCGACGAGATATCCGAGGGGCACACCGAACATCCGGCGGGCAAGCACCCGGTGGACGAGAAGCTGCCGCCGCTGAAGATGGCGACGACCGGACTTCAGCACGTCGCCGCCATGTACGCGGGCGTCGTCGCGCCGCCGCTCATCGTGGGCGCCGCCGTGGGCCTGTCGCCGAAGGAACTCACCTTCCTGACGGGTGCCTGCCTGTTCACCGCGGGGCTCGCCACCTTCCTCCAGACGCTCGGCTTCTGGAAGATCGGCGCCCGTCTGCCGTTCGTCAACGGCGTCACCTTCGCCGGCGTCGCGCCCATGATCGCGGTCGTCAACTCGACGGACGACAAGAAGGACGCGCTACCGATCATCTTCGGGGCCGTGATCGTCGCCGGCATTCTCGGCTTCATCGCCGCCCCCTTCTTCAGCAAGCTGGTGCGGTTCTTCCCGCCGGTCGTGACCGGCACGGTCATCACCCTCATCGGCGTCTCGCTGATGCCCGTCGCGTTCGGCTGGGCCCAGGGACCCAATCCCGCGGCGAAGGACTACGGTTCGACCACCTATCTCACGCTGGCGGGCATCACCCTGGTCATCGTCCTGCTGCTGCGCAGGTTCACCACGGGCTTCGTGAAGCAGATCGCCGTACTCCTCGGCCTGATCATCGGCACCCTCGTCGCGATCCCCTTCGGCGTCACGGACTTCAGCCCGATCGGCGACGCGGACGTCATCGGCTTCCCGATGCCGTTCCACTTCGGCGCCCCGCAGTTCGCCGCCGCGGCGATCGTCTCCCTGTGCGTCGTCATGGTCGTCTCGATGACCGAGTCCACGGCCGACATGCTGGCGCTCGGCGAGATCGTGGAGCGTCCCGCCGACGAGAAGACCATCGCGGCCGGTCTGCGGGCCGACACGCTCGGCTCGGCGCTCAGCCCGTTCTTCAACGGCTTCATGTGCAGCGCGTTCGCCCAGAACATCGGCCTCGTCGCGATGACGAAGATCCGCAGCCGGTACGTCGTCGCCACGGGCGGTGGCTTCCTCGTTCTGATGGGCCTGTGCCCGATGGCCGCCTCGCTGATCGCGGTCGTGCCCCGGCCCGTCCTCGGCGGCGCGGGCGTCGTGCTCTTCGGCTCGGTCGCGGCGAGCGGCATCCAGACCCTCGTCAAGGCGAACCTGGAGCGGGACAACAACGTGCTGATCGTGGCCGTTTCGCTGGCCGTCGGGCTCATCCCGATCGCGGCGCCGGAGTTCTACCACGCGTTCCCGGAGACCGCGAAGATCATCCTGGATTCGGGTATCTCCACCGGCTGTGTGGCCGCGGTGATCCTCAACCTGCTGTTCAACCACATCGGCCGCGGCGAAGGCGCGGACGACGTGACGGCCCCGATGGAGCCGGGCGGTGAGATCGCTCAGACGCGTACGGCCGCCGGGTCCTCCACCTCGGCAGGGTCTTCCGCAGCAGGGGTGCACTGACGTAACGTGCGTGACGCCGCCGTTCGTATGGCGGAAGTTACTTTCCAGTTAACCCGGATTGCCGGTCCCGCGTGAGCCGCAGCGCGACGGGACCGGCCCCGGCGTCACAGCACGGAAGAAGCGCCACTCATGAATGACACCCCTGACGTGGAGGCCGTACGGGACGGGCGCGAAGTGCCCGGCGAGCGCCACCGTTCCGGCGTCCTCGACGCGCACGCCGAGTCCGAAGGGTCCGACGCGGTCGTCGTGCCCGACGTGCATCCGGTGGACGAGATCCTGCCGCCCGGCCGGATGCTGGTCGCGAGTTTCCAGCACGTCGCCTCCATGTACGCGGGCGCGGTCTCCGTGCCGATCGTCATCGCGGTCGCCTCGAAGATGCCGGCGGGGGACACCGCCGTACTCATGGCCGGCAGCCTCCTGATGGCGGGCCTCGCGACGCTCCTCCAGACGCTCGGCATCGGCAACTTCATCGGCTCGCGCCTCCCGTTCGTCAACGGGGTCTCGTTCGCCGGCGTGGGCGTCATGCTGACGATCCTCGCCACCGAGGGCGGCGTACAGGCCGGTATGCCGGTCGTCTTCGGCGCGATCCTGGTGTCCAGCCTCTTCGGCTTTCTCGTCTCCACGTACTTCTCGCGGCTGGTGAAGTTCTTCCCGCCGGTCGTCACCGGCTCGGTGATCACTCTCATCGGCGTCTCGCTGTTCCCCGTCGCCTACGGCTGGATCGTCGACCCGACCGCCCACTCGCATCGCAACGACCCGAAGAACATCGCCCTGACGGCGGCGACCGTCCTGGTCATGCTGCTCCTGCAGAAGTTCACCACCGGCTTCCTCAAGCAGATCGCCATGCTCATCGCGCTGGTCTTCGGCACGCTCCTCGCGATCCCGATGGGCCTCGCCGACTTCTCGGCCCTCAAGGAAGCGGACGCCTTCGGCCTCCCGAGCCTGCTGCACTGGGGCGCGCCGTCCTTCTCCCTCGCGCCGATCCTCTCCATGTGCGTCGTGATGCTGGTGATCCTCACCGAGTCGACCGCCGACATGATCGCGCTCGGCAAGATCGTGGACCGGCCGGTCGACGAGAAGACGATCGCCCGCGGCCTGCGGGCCGACGCACTCGGCTCGGCCGTCAGCCCCTTCTTCAACGGGTTCCACAACTCGGCGTTCGCGCAGAACATCGGCCTGGTCGTGATCTCCGGCGTCCGCAGCCGCTTCGTCGTCGCCCTGTCCGGCGCGATCCTCATCCTCATCGGCCTCAGCCCCGCCGCGGGCGCGCTGATCGCGGTGGTCCCGATGCCGGTCCTCGCCGCCGTCTCCCTCTTCCTGTTCGGCTCGATCGCCCTCTCGGGCATCCAGATGCTGCTCCGCGCCGACCTGCAGCGCGGTGACAACACGCTGATCGCCGTCGTCACCATCGGCGTCGGCCTCATCCCGGCGGTGAACGGCTCCTTCTACGCGTCCTTCCCCGATTGGGCGCAGATCGTCCTCGGCTCGGGCATCTCGACGGGCTGCATCCTCGCGGTCAGCCTGAACCTTCTCTTCAACCACTTGGGCAGGAGGACGAGTTCGGCCACCGCACCCGAACCGGCTCTCCCGCACTGACCCTTACTTCGTCTCCTTCGCCTCGTCCTTCGTCTCCTTCTTCGTCTCCTTCTTCGCCGCCTTTCCGCCGGGCTCGCGCAGCGTCCGTACGAGCAGCCAGCCGAGCGCCGGCAGAACGGTCAGAGGCGCGAGCGCGGTCCGCAGGGAGGTGGCGTCAGCCAGGGCGCCGATCGCGGGGCTCGCGATGCCGCCGACGCTGACCGCAAGGCCCAGCGTGACGCCGCTCGCGGTGCCCACGCGCCTCGGCAGATAGTCCTGGCCGAGCGTGATGTGCAGAGAGAACGGCACGTACAGACCGGCCGACGTCAGCGCCACGCACCCGTAGAGCGCGGGACCGGGGACGAAGACGACCCCGGCCACGGCGAGGACCGTCAGGGCGTACGACCAGCGGAGCACCGGCACGCGGCCGAAGCGGGTCGCGAGCCTGCCGCCCGCCACGGTGCCCACCGCGCCGCCGATGTAGAGCACGAACAGCGCTGCCGTCCCGGCCACTTCACCTCCGCCCGCCCGCTGGCGCGCGTACAGGGAGATGAACGCGCTCAGGCCGACGAAGACGACCGAGCGGCACATGATGGCGCCCGTCAGCTTGAGGAACGACGCCCAGTCGTCCCTGCCGTCCGCCGCGAGCGCGGGCCCGCCCGTCGCCGGGGCGACTCTGCGGCCCGAGCGCAGGGCGGCCACGCACAGGGCCGCTCCGGCGAGGCCCGGGACGACGAGGAGCGGCGAGGCGTGCAGCCCGCCGGTCGCGACGACGGCGGCGACCAGCAGGGGCGCGGTGGCGAATCCGAGGTTGCCGCCCAGTGAGAACCAGCCCATCGCCGTGTGGCTGCCACGGCTCGCGACGCGGGCCACGCGCGCGGCCTCCGGATGGTAGGCGGCGACCCCGATCCCGGACACCGCGACCACCAAGAGGGTGAGGGCGTACGAGTCCCCGACGCCGGCCAGCGCCACACCGGCCCCGCCCACCACGCAGCTCACCGGCAGCAGCCACGGCATCGCCCACCGGTCCGTCAGCGCGCCGAACAGGGGCTGTACCACCGACGACAGCAGGGACGCGGCCAGGACGATCCCGGAGGCGGCGGCATACGTGTAGGCCCGCTCGGAGACGAAGAACGGCACCAGAGCCGCCACCGCGCCCTGATAGACGTCCACACAGGCGTGCCCCAGGGCGAGCAGGGTGATGGACCCGCGCCGGGAAGCCGGCGGTCCGGGGACCGATGTCGGTGCGGTCGTGGGCCCGGTCGTGGGTGGAGGGGGAACGGAGGTCCGGTTGTCTGACACCCGCCCATCGTCCGTACGGGCCACGCTGGCGCGCTTCCGATAAAGTGTCAATGTATGCCGGATATCCGCCACACCCCGCAGGCGCCCACCCGCACCCAGACACTGGCGGCGGGCGGGCGGATCGACCCGCACCGGCACGACGAGCACCAGATCGTCTACGCGGGCTCAGGGGTCCTCGCCGTCACCACCGACGCCGGCACCTGGTTCGCGCCCGGCACCCGCGCCATCTGGGTACCGGCCGGCTGCGTCCACGCCCACCGCGCCCACGGTCACCTGGACCTCCACACGCTCGGCCTGCCCGCCCGCGTCAACCCGCTCGGCCTGGAAGCGCCCACCGTCCTGACCGTCGGCCCGCTCCTGCGCGAACTGCTCCTCGCCGCCACGCGCGGCCCCTCCGACGACAGCCCCGAGAGCAGGCGCCTGCGCGCCGTCCTCCTCGACCAGCTGCGGGCGTCCCCACAGCAGCCCCTCCAACTCCCCGCCCCCACCGACCCGCGCCTGAAAGCGGTCTGCGACCTCCTGTACGAGGACCCGGCCGACGCCCGCCCCCTGGCCGCGCTCGGGAGGGAGTCCGGAGCCGGTGAACGCACGCTGAGCCGCCTCTTCCGCCGCGAACTGGGGATGACCTTCCCCCAGTGGCGCACCCAGCTCCGGCTCTACCACGCGCTGCGGATGCTGGCCGAGGGCGACGCGGTCACCGCGGTCGCGCACCGCTGCGGCTGGTCCTCCACCAGCGCGTTCATCGACGTGTTCCGCCGCGCGTTCGGCTGCACGCCGGGGGAGCACAGCCGGCGCTAGGGGTCGTGTGTTGTGAGTCCTTCGGCTGTCCGCGGTGGGCACCGCGTCGTGCGGGTGGCTGTTCGGCGTCCACGAATGCGGCGCGTTCGGCACGGATCAGTGCCGAACGCGCCGCCCCGCATGGGGAGTTGTCAGCCGATGTGGAAGCTGTCCCCGTACACCTTCCAGTCGAGCGGCGGGTCCAGGTTCAGGTTGCCGTTCTTCAGGAAGACGCGCTGCGCGGTGTCGACGCGGCTCGTGTCGCTGTGGGCCTCCTCCTGCTTCATGGCCCACACCCGCGCGTCGAGGAAGGCGTTCAGGTACGCGACCTCGTCGCCGCCCTGCGCCGGCGGCTTCGCCTGGGCGAGAGCGCGCTTGCGGATGTTGCGGAAGCTGGTCGCGTCGCCTCCGTCACCGTGCATCACGATGGCGTCGTAGTACGCGAACTGCCCGAGTGTGCCGATGCCGTCGGCCTTGCCCTGTGCGACCGCCGGGTTGAAGTACACGCGGTCGCGCTCGTCGTTCTGGGCCTGCTGGAACGCGGAGTCCTCGGCCGCCTTCTCCCAGTCGCGTGGGTAATCGGGATCGAGGCCGTCGTGCGAGTCGGTGCCGTCCACCTCGCGCAGGGCGGGCAGGTACTTCGCCAGGACGTTGCCGGGCCTGCGCTGGGTGTAGAGCTCCACGAGGTCGAGCATGTCGCCGGTGCCGGAACAGAAACCGATGATCCCGGCGGTGTAGCCGCGGCCGTCGCCGATGTCCTCGATGTAGCCGTACTGGGCCTTCCAGTCGAGCGAGGAGTTCTCCGCGCTCGACACCAGCTTCATGGCGATCTCCTTCTTCGCCGGGTTGTCGAGCCCGCCCGCGGAGACGGGTGTGGCCGTCGCGAGCTGGGTCGTGAGGAGCGGGGCCGCGACGACCGAGGCGCCGATCAGGGCGAGCAGGGTGCGACGCGACGTGCGGATGTGGGGGGTGTGCACGGGACCTCCATGGGGGAGCTCGTTCTTCCGCGAACTGTTAGGAAGGTTTCCTACCAGAGAATGCGGGTGACGTATACCCGTCAAGCGGAGGGGAGTTGAGGGTCCGGGGCGGGGGTCGCCGCGCTTGCGCAGGTGTTCCTGCACGTGAACGGCGGGTTTGTATGTGGTGGGGGAGAGGGGGAGATGTCGGGTGGGGTCAGTGACCCGGGCCGCAGGGGCGCGTGGCCGGGAGGCGTCCCGAGACGAACGCCGTCGGCGGTACACCGAACAGCGCGTGGAACTCCGCCGTCATGTGCGACTGGTCGTAGTAACCGGTGGCGTGCGCGAGCCCCGCCCACCGCGGGTTCCCCTCGGCGCCCGCCCCGGCGAGCACCTGGCGCACTCGGTCGATCCGCGCGAAATGCTTGGGGGACAGGCCGACGCCGTCCGCGAAGAGATTGCGCAACTGGCGCTCGCTCACGGCGAGTTGCCGGGCCACTTCCGTGACTGTCCCCGGCCGGTCGCGCCCCGGGGCCGTCGACAGCGCCTCGACCGCCGCCCGCACCAGGCCTTCGCGGGCACGCTCGCCCCGGTCGCGGGGGGTGAGACCGGCCGGCAGCAGCTCCGCCATGCGCGCGAGCACGGCGTCCGGGTCCGGTGCGGGCCCGAGGGCGGCGAGCCCGCGCGCGATCCGCCGGCCCGCCTCGCCCGGCAGCGACTCCAACGGCTCGGCGCGGCCCACGAGTTCGCGTACGGACACCCCGAGCAGCGGGCGCGCGGCCCCGGGCCGGAACCGCAGCTGCAGGCACAGCGGGAGCCGCTTTTCCTCGTAGTACGACGCCTTGGTGCGCGGCCCGATGGCGACCACGTCGGTGCCGCCGTCCGGCAGCACGCGGAACACGAGCCGCGTCGCCGCGTCCGGGACATGGGTGATCGCCCCGGTGTCCCCCTGGCCGAAGTCCGGGGAGTCGACGGAGTTGACCGAGTCGATCTCGGTGATCCAGGGCCGCAGCGCCTCGGGCGGCGCGACAGGGGTGCCGTAGCGCCCGGGGGTGCTGTAGCGCCCGGGGGTGCCGGTGTGGTCCGGCGTCCCCGGCTGTTCAGCCGTCCTGTCCCGCAGCATGGTCACCCCTCCACGTTAACCGGGGGGTGGGCCGTCCGGAGACCGCCGGCTGTGCCGGAATTTCCTAGCTGCGGCGGCCCGTTGACCGGCAGCGTCGACGTCATGATTCTCATCACCGGTGCCACCGGCACCATCGGCAGTGAAGTGACCCGTCTCCTCGCCGTGCGCGGCGTTCCGCACCGCGCCCTGACCCGCGATCCGGCCCGCGCCGCCTTCGGACCCGCCACCGAGGTCGTCCGCGGGGACCTCGACGACCCCGGGACCCTCGACGCGGCGGTGGCCGGCGCCACGGCCGTCTTCATGGTGACCCTGCCCGGCTCGGGCTCCGGGCCCGGCGTCCAGGACAAGGCCCTGCTGGACGCGGCCGGGGCGGCGGGTGTGCGCCGGGTCGTGAAGCTCTCGGCGATCGGCACGGGCGAGCCGGGCGCCGGAGGCTTCGGCATGTGGCACGTCCCAGGTGAAGAGGCGCTCCGGGCAAGCGGCTTGGAGTGGACCGTGCTGCGCCCCACGACGTTCGCGTCGAACTTCCTGTGGTCGGCGCCGGAGATCCGCGCGGGGCGGCCCGTCCCCAACCAGTTCGGGGACGGCGCCCAAGGCGTGATCGACCCGCGCGACATCGCCGAAGCGGCCGTGGAGGCCCTCCTCGCCGACGGGCACAACGGCCGCGTCCACACCCTCACCGGGCCCGAACTCCTCACCGTGCCCGACCAGGCGGCCGCCGTCGCCGCGGCGGCCGGCCGGCCCGTCGAGACCGTCGAACTGCCCCTGGAGTCCGCTCGCGAGTACGTGCTCGCCGCGGGAATCGCCGAGGAGTCCGTGGACAGCGTCCTCGAAGGCTTCGCGTACGTCCGCGCCGGCCGCAACGCGATCGTCACGGACGACGTCGAGCGCATCCTCGGACGCCCGCCCCGCACCTTCGCCATGTGGGCCGAGGAGCACAAGGAGGCGTTCGTGTAGGGCTGTTGGGCGGAAGGTCCTGCCCGCCGTCGCTCGCCGCGCCGACCCGGGAAGCGCGTGGTCCTTCCGGAATCAGAGACCGAAGGCGCGTGGATCCGACGCGAGTGCCCGGAAGTACTCGCGCGGATCCGCCACGAGCCTGCGCTCCTTGAGGTCCATCAGACCTCCCACCCCGGTCACCTCGGCCGCGAGCGTGCCGTCGGTCTTGCGCACCGACTGCTCGATCCGGAACGTCTTGCCCTCCGTCCACACGAACGCACAGCTCACGTCCACCTCGTCGCCCGCGCGCAGCTCGCGGCGGTAGCGGATGGTCGTCTCCAGGGTGACCGGGCCGACCCCCTTCGCCAGCAGGTCGGCCTGCCGGATCCCGCCGTGCTGGAGCAGCGCCCATCGCGCATGCTCCGCGTACTGCAGATACACGCTCTGATTGAGGTGCCCCTGCGAGTCGGTCTCGTACCCGCGCACTTGAACGTGCACGGTGAACGGCTCGGCCACGATGTCCCCTTCGTCGGCTACTGGGTCTGCTGCTTCGGTCGCTACGGCTGGTGCTCGTTCGTCATGATCTTCTCGGTGACGCCAGCAAGTACCGGCCCCCGGTGCGGGGTTCCGCGTGCTCGCTGACCTGCCACCCCGCCCGCTCCAACGCGGCGGCGCAGCCCGCGATTCCCTCCGGCCCACGCCCCCTCACGGCCACGGCCTCCGGCTGTGGTGTGCCGCCGACCCTGTAGCCGTCCCCGTTGGTGCCCTCTGCCGGTGGGCAGCCCGCCGCCTCCAGGGCGAGGGCGGCGGCCTGCACGAGATGCGCGCGCTCCCAGGCGCACGGCCGGTCGGTGGCGCCGTCCGGATTGGTCATGCGGCGCATCTCCACGAGCCCTTGCCAGGCGCTGCGCACCTCGCGCGCCCGCGCCGGACCGCGGGGACCCGGTGTCTCTCCGCCCACCCGTGCCGCGAACGGGCCGCCGCCCGAAGCGTCCGGCGGCGGGGGCTGCTCGGCGCGCTCCGGTTCGTCCCCCGCCTCCCGTATCCGGTGTCCGGCCGGCGTCAGGAAGTGGTCGTGCGGCGGGCGCGGGTGCCGGAACGCGAGCTTCATCAGGACGAGGCGGGCGAGCTGGGCGTCACCGCCCTTCAGCCGCCCGGTGACCGGGTCGGCCTCCTCGACGATGCGCCGCTGCGCGGCGGACAGCGGCCTGGTCATGGAGCCACCCCCTGATTCCGTCCCTCGGCCGTACGTGCTCCGTACGTTCCGATGGTGCAGCAAGGGTCTGACAACTGGCGCAGCAAGGGTCTGACAACGGCCGGTCCGCCGGCGTATCAGGGACGCAGGTTCCACCCGGCGACGACCGGGCGGCCGTGCTCCGTGCTCAGCCTGCTGACCGTGCCCGTCGCCAGCAGGAAGTGCGCGCCGTCCGCCGGGGTCAGGCCGAGCCTGCGCGCCGTGAGGACCCGCAGGAAGTGGCCGTGGCCGACGAGGACGACGCTGCCCTCGTTCTCCGAGAGCGCGGCGTCCACCTTGGCGAGCATCCGGTCGGCCCGCGCCCCGACCTCTTCGGGGCTCTCGCCGGGGTGCTCCGGAGGTCCCGGCGCGACCCCGTCCGTGAAGAGGAACCAGCCGGGCCGGGTGCGCTGGATCTCGAGCGTGGTGACGCCCTCGTACGCGCCGTAGTCCCACTCGCAGAGGTCGGCGTCGACCCGCACGTTCCCGAGACCGGCGAGTTTCGCGGTCTCGTGCGCACGCACCATCGGGCTCGAGAAGACGGCACCCACGTGGTAGCTGTGGACGAGCGGGGCGAGCTTGCGGGCCTGCTCGCGGCCGTTCTCCGTCAGCGGGATGTCGGTCCAGCTCGTGTGCTGCCCGGACAGGGCCCACTCGGTCTCGCCGTGCCGGACCAGCAGCAGGTCACCCATGCGACTGTCCTGTTCTCTCCGAGGCTGCCGTCGGTCGGGCCCGGCGATCTTGCCCGGCCCGTCGTTCGAACCGTACACGCGGTGCGGGAGGGACGCCCGGCCTTGATTGTCAGACCCCGCCCGTAAGGTCGTAGACGTCGCCGGTCCCACCGGACGAGGGCGACGCGCGCCGCACCGACCAGGGCGGACGCATGCCGTGCGGATCAGGGAAAGGAGCCCGGCCATGACGGAGCAGACCGACCACAGGGGCGTCACCGTCTCCGCGGCCGCCGTGTTCCTCCCCGCGCCCCTGCCGCGCGACAGCACGGTCGCGTTCTGGCACCCGGACGGCACGGACCTGCCCGGCGCCACCCCGCTCACCGTCGTCCGGCCGCACGGCGCGGGCGCCCGCACCAGGACCGTGCCCGCCGTCCGGCTGCCCGTCACCGACGCCCTGCCCCTGCTCGTGCGGGCCCGGCACACGCCCGGCGCCCATCCCGCCGCGGCCTGCTGGGGCGCCGCCGCCCTGCACGCCCTGCACCTCGTGGGCCGCGGCCGCCTCCTGCCCGGCCTCACCGCCTCCGATCACGACGCGTGGCGCGCGGGTCCGCTCGACGCGGACGACATCGCACAGCTGCGCGCCATCGCCGCCGCCATGCCGTACGAGGCCCATGCCGCGCCCGTGGAGGGATCCAAGCCGCTGCGGCTGCCCGAGCCCGAAGCTCTCGTGCGCGCGTTCCTCGACGCGGTCGCCGACTCCCTGCCGCGCAGCCCCGCCGCCCCCTTCGCGGCCGGGGCGCCCTTCGCCTCCTTCGCGCCGCAGCACCTGCCCCGCGCGCGTGCGTGGGCGGTCGAGGCGGCTGCCGGCATGGACGCGGGCGTGCGGGTCTCCCTGCGCCTCGACCTGTCGAACTTCACGCTCTTCGACACGGACGACGCCCCCGACCCCGCCGACACCTCCGCCGGTGAGGACGGTCCGCCGAGCGCCGGTGCCGAGGAGCGGCGGCGGGCCGGGGCCGCGCTCGTCCAGGTGCACAGCCTCGCCGACCCCACCCAGGTCGTCGACGCGGCCCGCCTCTGGGCCGGCGACGGCGAGGCGCACTTCGGGTCGCGTGCCAGGATCGACGCCGTCCTCGCCCTGCGCCGGGCCGCCCGCGTCTGGCCCCCGCTCGGCCGCGTCCTGGAGCGCGACGTGCCCGACGTCCTCGCGCTCTCCGAGGGCGAGCTCCTCGACCTCCTCGGCCCGGCCGCGGCCCGCCTCGCCGACGCGGGCGTCGAGGTCCACTGGCCCAGGGACCTGGCCCGCGCCCTCACCGCCACCGCCGTCGTGCGCGCCGCCGCGCCCGGCTCCGCCACCGACGGCACCCCGTTCTTCGACGGGGAGGAACTCCTCAAGTTCAACTGGCAGTTGGCGCTCGACGGCGACCCGCTCACCGAGCGGGAGATGGACGAACTCGCCGAGGCCCACCGGCCCGTGGTCCGGCTGCGCGACCAGTGGGTCGTCGTCGACCCCGACCTCGTACGCAAGGCCCGCAAGCGCGAACTGGGGCTGCTCCAGCCCGTCGACGCCCTCGCCGTGGCCCTCACCGGCGAGGCCGAGATCGACGGCGAGCGCGTCGAGGCCGTCCCCACCGGAGTCCTCGCCCACCTGCGCGACCGCCTCGTCGAAGGCCCCTCCGCCGCCACCCAGCCCCCGGGCCTGCACGCCACGCTCCGCGACTACCAGCTGCGCGGCCTCGCCTGGCTCGACCTCATGACCTCGCTCGGCCTCGGCGGCTGCCTCGCCGACGACATGGGCCTCGGCAAGACGGTCACCCTCATCGCGCTCCACCTGCGCAGGAACAGGGAGGCGCCCACCCTCGTCGTCTGCCCGGCGTCCCTCCTCGGGAACTGGCAGCGGGAGATCACCCGCTTCGCCCCCGGCGTCCCCGTCCGCCGCTTCCACGGCACCGACCGCACCCTCGACGGCCTCGACGGCGGCTTCGTCCTCACCACGTACGGCACCCTGCGCACCCGCGCCGCCGAACTCGCCGGGCGCACCTGGGGCATGGTCGTCGCCGACGAGGCGCAGCACATCAAGAACCCCTTCTCCGCCACCGCCAAGGCGCTGCGCACGATCCCGTCCCCTGCCCGCGTCGCCCTCACCGGCACGCCCGTGGAGAACAATCTCTCCGAGCTGTGGGCCCTGCTCGACTGGACGACGCCCGGGCTGCTCGGCCCGCTCAAGTCCTTCCGCGCACGGCACGCGCGCGCCGTGGAGACCGGTGAGGACGCCGAGGCCGTCGAGCGCCTGGCCCGCCTCGTGCGGCCGTTCCTGCTCCGCCGCAAGAAGTCCGACCCCGGCATCGTCCCCGAGCTGCCGCCCAAGACCGAGTCGGACCACCCGGCCCCCCTCACCCGCGAACAGGCCTCGCTCTACGAGGCGGTCGTCCGCGAGGCGATGGCCGAGATCGAGGCCGCCGAAGGCATCGCACGCCGCGGCCTGATCATGAAACTCCTGACGTCGCTCAAGCAGATCTGCAACCACCCGGCGCAGTTCCTCAAGGAGGCGGACGGCTCGCGCGCCCGCCTCACCGGCCGCTCGGGCAAGCTCGCCCTGCTCGACGAACTCCTCGACACGATCATCGCGGAGGACGGCTCCGTCCTCGTCTTCACGCAGTACGTGTCGATGGCCCGACTCCTCGCGACCCACCTGGCGGCCCGCGCGATCCCCTCCCAACTCCTGCACGGTGGAACGCCCGTGGCCGAGCGCGAGCGCATGGTCGACCGCTTCCAGTCCGGCGAGGTCCCCGTCTTCCTGCTCTCCCTGAAGGCAGCCGGCACCGGCCTCAACCTCACCCGCGCGGGCCACGTCGTCCACTTCGACCGCTGGTGGAACCCGGCCGTCGAGGAGCAGGCCACCGACCGCGCCTACCGCATCGGCCAGACCCAGCCCGTCCAGGTCCACCGCCTCATCACCGAGGGCACCGTCGAGGACCGCATCGCCGAGATGCTCGCCGCCAAGAAGGCCCTCGCGGACGCCGTGCTCGGCTCCGGCGAAGCCGCCCTGACCGAGCTGACCGACCGGGAGCTCGCCGACCTCGTCTCCCTGAGGAGGACGGCATGACCCCCCACACGCCGGGCCGCGCCGGCGCGCACGCCCAGGCCCGCGCCCGCGTCGACGACCGCCGCCGCACCTTCCCGCCCCTGCCGCCCCGCACCCGCACGGCCGACGACTTCGCGCTGACGTGGTGGGGGAACGCGTGGGTGGACGCCCTCGTGGACACGGCGCTCGACCCGGCCCGCCTCACCCGCGGACGCGCCTACGCCGACCGAGGACACGTCGACGCCATCACCGCGACCCCCGGCCGCGTCATGGCCTACGTCCACGGCTCACGCCCCCGGCCGTACCGCACCGAGATCCGTCTGCGCACCCTCCACGACGACGACTGGGAGCGCGTCCTCGACACGGCGGCCGCCCGCCCCGACCACATGGCCGCGCTCCTCGACAAGGACGTGCCGCACGCGCTGGCCGCCGTCGCCGACCTCCTGCCCGCCGCCGGCGACCTGATCCCCGACTGCTCCTGCCCGGACGACGGTCACCCCTGCAAGCACGCGGCCGCGCTCTGCTACCAGACGGCACGACTGCTCGACGAGGACCCGTTCGTCCTGTTCCTGCTGCGCGGCCGCGGCGAACAGGAGCTCCTCGCCGACCTGACCCGGCGCAACGCGGCGCATGCCGCGGGCGAGCGCTCCGCCACGGCCCCCGCGCTGCCCTCGGTCGAGGCCCGCGAAGCCCTCGTCCCCCGCACCCTGCCGCTCCTGCCCCCGCCGTTCCCGGCCCCGGCGCACCCGGGCCGCCCGCCCGTCTACCCGCACGCGTCCGGCGCCCCCGACCCGCTCGCCCTCGACCTCCTCGCCACGGAGGCCGCGGCCCGCGCCCACACGTTCCTCACCCGGGGTATCGACCCCATCGCCGGACTCACCCCTTGGCAGGACGCGGTCCGGCTCGCCGCCGCCCACCCCGGCTCCGGCCTCGCGGCGTCCACGCGCGCGCTGTACAAGTCCCTCGCCCAGGGCACCGGACGCACGGCCACCGATCTGGCCCGCGCCGTCGCCGCCTGGCGCCAGGGCGGACTCGCGGGCCTGGACGTCCTCGAAGGGGAGTGGGACCCGCCGGCCGGTCCCTTCGACCGCGCCCGCCCGGCCCTCATCGCCGCGGACTTCCCCCACTTCCGCCCCCACCGCAACAGGCTCTCGACCGACAACCTCCAGCTACGCCTCGGCCGCGAAGGCCTCTGGTACGGCTACGAGTCGGACCCCGGCCGTGAGGACTGGTGGCCGAGAGGCACCCCCGACACGGACCCGGTCGGCGCCCTCACGGCACTGCTCGGCCGCTGACGGGCCGGGCCTGCGACGGCCGAGCACGTCGACTCACAACGCCTCGGCCCACCGCGTCAGCGTCGTGAAGTCCCTCTCGCGCAGCCCATGGCGCGGGTGGATACGCAGAAGCAGCGCCGGGGCGTCGTGGTGCGCCGTCACATGGCGGGAGTCCAGGTCCGTGATCATGTCGTCGACCCAGGCGAAGGGCCGGCCGGCCGCCCAGTCGAGCAGCGGGCGCGTCTTCCAGTAGAGGCCGTCGGGATCCCGGGCGAACAGCTCGGGCCACTCGATCACGGGCAGCGCGGCGGGCAGTCCGATCGCCGGACCGATCATCTCGTTCGCCTCGTGCATCCACGTGGTCGCCCAGGCCAGTTCGAACGGCAGCCCCACCAGGCGCCGACCGTGGGACGGATGGAGCACGACCCGTAGCCCACGGCGGTGGCGGCGCGAGCCGGGGGTCTGGCGCGCGAGCCAGTTCGCCGGATGGAAGCGGTGAGCGGCGTATCCGCGCAGGCGGGGGAGACGGGCGGCGTACGGGTTCAGGGGCCCGTCGACGTCGAGGAGGAGCAGTGGCCTGTCTGTCATGCAGAGGTGTTGCCCACCGAGGACGGTGATCGCTCATCGCGGCGGCGGACACACGGTCAGCGCACGCTCGGGGCCGCCGACTCGATGAACCTCGTCAGGGCGTCCTTGCACCGTCGCGACCGCCGGTCCCGGTCCTCCTCGTCCACCGACTCGTGCAGACAGTTCGCCAACTCGAAGGCAGCCTCGGCCAGTTGACGCGTATCCGCCTGGTCGCACACCAACTGGAGCCGCGCCAGGGCCTGTCGCGCGCTGATCCGCGCCTCGTACGACGCGAAGCGGGCCTCTTCCGCCTGCGTGGAACCCGGCACCTCCTGCGCCCGGAACCACCGGTCGTTCTGACTGCGCCGGTAGTCGAACAAGGCCCCGGCGAACGCGCTGTAGCTGGAGATCCGCTCCTGACGCAGCTGCTCGGCACGGGCGAGCCCGGCGACCCGCTCCGTGGACCGCGCCTGGAAGAAGTGGGTGACGACGGAACCGAGCAGGGTGCCGAGCACGGCTATCAGCGCCGCATCCATGGTGAGTTGCTCCTCGTGGGCCGGGGAAAAACCATTCGATTCGGAGTGCGGTGCCTGACTACCGTTCTCGCGTGGCAACGAAACTCAATCAGATCATCGCAGTCGAGAAAGGCGTCAAGTCCAAGGCACACCAGGACCTGACGGCGGCCCATCACGGGCTTCAGAAGCCGGCGCTCCTGGCCGGGATCTCGCGCACCTACCAGCCCAAGGACGAGGAGGGCGAGCAGCTGCCGCCCGAGTCGACGCGGGTCCAGGTGAGGGCCGAGCACGTGCTGCGGGACACCGCGAAGACGCTCACCCGCCTGTTCGATGTGACCGCCACCAAGGACTGGGCGAACTGCGAGGCGCGCGCCGATGTCACCGTCGACGGACGGGCCGTCCTGAGCCAGGTGCCGGTCGCCTATCTGCTCTTCCTGGAGAAGCAGCTCGTCGACCTCAACACCTTCGTGCGCAAGCTGCCCGTGCTCGACGCCTCCGAGGCATGGACGCAGGACCCGTCGACCGACGACTGGAAGACGGAGCCGGTGCGGACGCTGCGCACCAAGAAGGTGCCGCGCAACCACGTGAAGGCCGAGGCGACCGAGAAGCACCCGGCGCAGGTCGAGGTGTACTACGAGGACGTGCCCGTCGGGTACTGGACGACCGTGAAGTTCTCCGGCGCGCTGCCCGCGCGCAGGGTGAACGAGCTTCTCGAGCGGATCGAGAGGCTCCAGCAGGCTGTCAAGTTCGCCCGCGAGGAGGCGAACGCGGCGGAGGTCGCCGACCAGCGGGCGGGTGACCCCGTGTTCAGCTATCTCTTCGGCTGATCCAGGGGCACATTCAAGACTCCCCGGGCGCCGCTCAGCCGGCGGCCGGGGTGCGCGAGGAGCGCAAAGCTGAAGCTGAAGCTTGTCGTGACGGTGCGGTCCGCACAGCACACGCGGACCGCCATCAATCTCAGACTCTTGCTCCAGACTCAGTATTCGCCGCTCATCGCCGAATCGATCGGACCCGGGCCCCAGGCCCCGAATTGCCGGTTCGAATCCGGCCCGCCCAGCTCGATGGGCGGTAGTCCAAAGGCAGGACGCAGGGCATTGACACTGACCCGGGTCCTCAAGCGTGTCGGCGTGTGATGTGAGTGGCATTCATGGGTCCGGGGGCCGGCTACGCCCTCGGACCCGCTCCACGTCCTGCGCCCAACGAGACCCCCCGCCCCGCGAAGAACGTCTCGAACGTCGCCGACGGCAGCTCGGCGCAACGGGTTTCGGGGCTGATCCCCGACGGGTTGTGGAAGTGGAAGCGGTCACCGTCGCGTGCCGTGAGCAGGACCAGGTGTCCGCCCTTGCCGGGCGCGGGCCGCTCCGGGCGACGGACTCCGTAGTGGACCGAGGCCATGACCGTACGGCCCTCGTCGAGCAGCCCCGCGATCTCGCCGACCGTCAGTGTGCGGTGGACGGTCGCGTCCAGGTCGAGTTCCTCGCGGGCGTACTCGGCGAACGGGGCGTAGATCAGACCGTGGATGCCGCCGTCCGCGTCCACGGTGTACGCGCCGTACTTGAGCGCTCCGTCGCGCAGGTCGAACAGGCTGGGCGCGTCCGGGCCGAGCGCCATGCGCAGGCAGGTCAGGCCGCACAGATGGCCGCACCACAGCGCGTACTCCTCCACCGTGGCCGCGCCCGAGGTCTCCCAGGCGGGGTCGTCGGCGCGGTCGTGGCCGCCCTCCACGATGGCCTCGACGAGTTCGGGCGAGGCGAACTGCGTCAGGCTCGGCAGGGCGCAGGTGGTGCAGAACGTCACTGGCGGTACCCACTCAGGAAGCGGCCGATCCGGCTGATCGCGGCGTCTAGATCGTCAGCGTACGGGAGGGTGAGGATGCGGAAGTGGTCCGGGCGCGGCCAGTTGAAGCCGGTGCCCTGGACGACCTGGATCTTTTCGCGCAGCAGCAGGTCGAGGACGAACTTCTCGTCGTCGACGATGGGGTGGACCTTGGGGTCGATGCGCGGGAACGCGTACAGGGCACCCTTGGGCTTCACGCAGGAGACGCCCGGGATCTCGTTGAGCTTCTCCCAGGCCTTGTCGCGCTGTTCGAGGAGGCGTCCGCCCGGCGCGGTGAGTTCGCGGATGGACTGGCGGCCGCCGAGCGCGGCCTGGATGGCGTACTGGGCGGGGGCGTTGGCGCACAGCCGCATGGAGGCGAGCATCGTCAGGCCCTCCAGATAGTTGCGGGCGTGCTGCCGTGGTCCCGTGACGACCAGCCAGCCGGAGCGGAAGCCCGCGACGCGGTAGGTCTTGGAGAGGCCGCAGAAGGTGAGGACGACCAGGTCGGGGGCGAGGGCGGCGGCGCTGTGGTGGACCGCGTCGTCGTACAGGATCTGGTCGTAGATCTCGTCGGCGAGCACCATCAGGCCGTGCCGGCGGGCGAGGTCGAGGATGTCCTCGATGATCTCCTTCGGGTAGACGGCGCCCGTGGGGTTGTTGGGGTTGATGATGACGACGGCCTTGGTGCGGTCGGTGATCTTCGCGGCCATGTCGTCGAGGTCGGGGTACCAGTCGGCCGACTCGTCGCAGACGTAGTGCACGGCCTTGCCGCCGGAGAGTGTCGTGACGGCCGTCCACAGCGGGAAGTCCGGGGCGGGGATGAGGACTTCGTCACCGTCCTCCAGGAGCGCCTGTACGGCCATGGAGACCAGCTCGGACACGCCGTTGCCGAGGAACACGTCGTCGACGCCGACCTCCAGGCCGAGCGCCTGGTAGCGCTGGGCGACGGCGCGGCGGGCGGACAGGACACCCCGTGAGTCGGTGTAGCCATGGGCCTGGGGGAGCATCCGGATCATGTCCTGGACGATCTCCTCGGGCGCCTCGAAGCCGAAGAGCGCGGGGTTGCCGGTGTTGAGGCGCAGAACGCTGTGGCCCGCCTCCTCGAGGGCGTTGGCGTGCTCGATCACCGGGCCGCGGATCTCGTAGCAGACCTCGCTGAGCTTGCTCGACTGCCGGAACTCCATGTGGTGCCCTCCCCGGACTGCCTGTGACGTGTGTGACTTGGTTTTACCAAGTGACCGCTTGGAAAGTCCAACAAGTTGCATAGACTGCGAGCCATGCCACGCCGAAGCTACGACCAGTACTGCGCCGCCGCCCGCGCCCTCGACGCCGTCGGAGACCGCTGGACGCTCCTGATCGTCCGTGAGCTCCTCGCGGGGCCGCGCCGCTACACCGACCTGCACGCCGACCTGCCCGGCGTCAGCACGGACGTACTCGCCTCACGGCTGAAGGACATGGAGCGCGAGGGCCTCGCGGAGCGCCGCAGGCTGCCCGCGCCGGTCTCGGCGTACGTCTATGAACTGACGTCGCGCGGGCGGCAGTTGCTGCCGGTGCTCCAGGCGCTGGGGGAGTGGGGCGCACCCGCCCTGGGCGAGCGCAGGGCCACGGACGCGGTGCGCGCGCACTGGTTCGCCCTGCCGCTCCTGAGCCATCTGGAGCGGCTCGGTGGTGAGGGCGTGGTGGAAGTGCGCCTCGACGAGGGGGAGTTCCATGTGCGGGTCGGCGGCTCGGGCGCGGACGGGCCCGTCTACGGCGAGGGACCCGTGGCCGGCGAGCCCGACGCGCGGCTCGTCCTCGGCACGGAGACCTGCGTCGCCGTGGTGCGGGGTGAACTGACACTGGAGGAGGCGGCGCGCGCGGGCCATGTCGCCGTGTCGGGAGACGGCGCCTTGGCGAAGGCGCTGCGCGTGGCGTGACGCGGGCATTCAACTCGCCGATGGCGCCCGGCATTTGGTGTGCGCGGGCGCCATCGGCGGGGGTGGTGTCACATGCCCGGCGGTACCCGGGACGGGCGGCCCGTGCCGCGCGTCAGGGCGTAGCCGCCGATACCGGCGAGCGCCGCCAGGACGCCGCCCGCCGCCGTCCAGACCCAGCGGTCCGACCACCAGCCGGAGGACCAGCCGTCCTCGGGCTCACCCTTGGCGAGGGCCTGGTCCGCCGACGAGCCGTTCTCCTCGTCAGAGGTGTCGTCGGAGGCGGCAGCGGCCTCCTCCGTCGTCGAGCCCGGCACGAGCGGGGCCGCGAGCGAGCCGTCCACCGCCGAGGAGCCGCCGACCTCCTTGGAGGTCACCTCGACCTCGGCCGAGACGGGCAGCCCCTGGTCCGAGGGCGTCAGCGTGGCCGCCGTGAGCCGGACGTAGTACGTGCCGGGCAGCGGGTCGTTCGCCCACTGCTCCGACCAGGCCCGCACCGTACGCAGCGTGCAGGACAGGTCGACCGACGTCGCGTCCGCCGCCGCGGCCCTCGACTGCGTCCCGTACATGCAGGACTGACGGCGCCTCAGCCCGTCGTACACGTCGATCCGCCATGTCGCGCCCGAGGGTCGCGCGGCCGAGTCCGGCAACTTCACCGTCGCCTTGACCGTGGGCCGCTGCCCGGCGTCCGCCGGGAACGACCAGTACAGGTAGTCGCCCGTGGAAGCGCCCGCGGTGGCCCGCTGGCCCTGCTCCACCTCCTGCGCGGTGCGGAACGACGTACCCGCTTCCGTGGGGGCCTTGTCGTCACCGGAGGAGCCGGAGTCACCGGAGTCGGCGAACGCCGTACCGGCCCCGAGCAGTGCGGTCAGCGCGCTCGCGCCGAGGAGTCCCGCCGTCGCCAACAGCTTCGTCGTACGCATCAGTTGGTCCTCCAGACCGCGACCCGCCAGCGCGAGATCCAGCCCCACAGCACACCCGCGGCGAAGCCGGTGAGCACCAGGGCGCCGAGCAGCCACCAACCGCGGCCGAGGCCGAACGCGGCCACGTCGGACGCCGCGCTCGGCGCGTCCACGACATCGACGGTCAGCTCGACCGGGAGGCCCGGCGTCGTCTTGACCGACGCGGGGGCCGAGTAGGAGTTCGACACCTGGAGGCACACGGTCTCGGCCGCCGCCTCGTCGTCGCCCTGCTCGGGCTTCGGGTAGCGCAGACCCGTCGAGATCACGTCCGTACGCCCGTCGCCCGCCTCCGAGCCCCGGACGATCTCACGGCCGTGCTCGGTGACGGCGCGCAGCAGCACACCGTAGTCCTTGTTGACGGCGCGGTCCGCGGCGACGCTCACCGAGGCGCGCAGCTCCTGCCCGGGAGCGACGGACACGCGATAGAAGCGGTGCTCGCCGAACGTCTCGCGGTCCGTGTACAGACCGGGCTTGATCTCCGGCGCTCCGGTGCACTCCTTTGCGCCCTCGACGGCCACGGGGTTGACCACGGGATCGGCCGCCCGGTCCACCAACTGGCCTACGCGGTCGGTGAGTTCGTCGGTGTGCCGTACGGAGGTGTACGTGCCGCCGGTGGCCTCGGCGATGCAGCTGAGCTGGTCACGCGTCTTGGCGTCCGGGACCAGGCCGAGCGTGTCGATGGTGAGGTTGATGCCCTTGGCGGCGATGTCGCGCGCGACCTCGCACGGGTCGAGCGGCTGGCACGTGTCCTCGCCGTCGCTGATGAGGACGATGCGGCGCGATCCGTCGCCGCCGGAGCCGACGTCGATGTCCTCGGCCGCCTTCAGGAGCGCCGGTCCGATCGGCGTCCAGCCGGTCGGCGAGAGGGTGGCGACGGCGGTCTTCGCCTCAGTGCGGTCGAGCGGCCCGACCGGGTAGAGCTGGGCGGTGTCCTTGCAGCCCACCTTCCGGTCCTCGCCGCGGTAGTTGGCGCCCAGCGTGCGGATGCCGAGCTCGACCTCCTTCGGCGTCGCGTCGAGCACCTCGTTGAACGCCTGCTTCGCGGCGGCCATCCGGGACCCGCCGTCGATGTCGCGCGCCCGCATGGAACCGCTCACGTCGAGCACGAGCTCGACCTTGGGGGCGGCCGTGGGCTGCCCGTCAGGGTTGTCCGCCGCGGAGGCGCCGACGGGCGTCAGCCCCATGGTCAGGGCGGCGAACAGGACACAGGTTCCCGCCGCCAGCCGTTTTCTTATGATCATCGCCGGATCTTATGGATCAACGTACGCACACAACAAAACGAGTGCTCAGCGGGGATGCGGGCCGGTGCCGGAATCCAGCTGTTTCCCGCCGAACACGCCGGTTCCGTCCGCCTGTGCCCACCATGCCTCGAGCCCGGCCTGGTCCAACTCCCGCCAGTCCGGGGTCTCCTGAACGAGCGCCCGGCCCAGGCTCCGCCCGAGCCCGACCAGCGCCCCGCCGGCCGCCGTGCGGGAGCCGTCGTACGCGGCGAGCGCCTCGTCCCAGGAGGACGCGGCGCGGAACGCCGATTCGAGAGCGGCGCCGTCCTGGAGGGCTTTCACCGCGCCCGCCCCCGTGTGCGGACGCGCGACCGTCGCCGCGTCGCCGGTCAGCATGAACCGGCCCGTCGCGTACCGCGGGGCCGTGAAGTCGTACATGGGCTGGAGCGAGAGCTCGTCCGGGGCGGTGAGGCGGACCAGGTCGCCCCAGTACGGCGGAAGCAACTCCTCGGCCACGTGGGCGAGGTGGGAGCGCAGCGCGTCGGTGAGGGTGCCGGGCGGCAGGCTCGTCGGCAGGTCGACGCGCAGCGCCGCGTCGACGCCCGGCGGGGGAGCCGTGTAGAGAACCCAGTTCACGCGCCGACCGCCGGCCGGGCCGCCGTCCGGGATCCGGTAGACGATGAGGTGCCCGCCGGGGAACACGACGTACGCGCAGTCCTCCTCGGCCCACAGCCCGGGCTCGGCGAGGCGCTGCGCGGGGAACGCGCCCCGCCACGCCAGATATCCCGCGTACCGCGGCTGTACGTCGGGGAACGCGCTGGCCCTGACCGCCGAGCGATAGCCGTCCGCGCCGATGACGAGGCCGAACTCCTCGGCGCCGCCGTCCGCGCAGTGCACGCGGGCCCCGCCCGCCGTCGCCTCGACCCGTGCCACGGCCGCACCCGTCCGGAACTCGACGCCCGCCGGCACCGCCCGGCGCAGCTCGCGCCAGAGCGGCCCCCAGTTGTACGTACGGAACGGGAACGGCATGGTGGCGATCTCGCGGCCGAGCACTGTGTCCCTCGCGGACCCGCCGTCCCCGGCGCGCACGTACCAGCGGCGGCGCACCAGGCCCACCCACGGCATGCCCGCGTCCATGTACCCGGCCGACTCCAGCTCGGCGTACCGTGCGTCGTGCACCGCGAGCCCCACGCCGCGTTCCGCGAGGGAGCCCGCGGCCCGCTCGTACACGACGATCTCGTCCGCGCCCCCGCGATGGGCCGCGAGAGCCGCCGCGCACCCGGCGATGCTCCCGCCCACGACCGCGACCCGGCCACCGTCCACCATGCGTCCCCGTCCCCGTCCTCGGTCCCGCGCAAGGGAGATGGCGCAGGAAGATCTCCGCAGTCGGGACGACGCTACCGGCAGCCGCCGGGCGCCGCGCGGAACCGGAGCCCGGACGGTGCGATCCCGGCCACCCCTCGGTCGTGGGCGCCGCCGGTTAGGCTGGCCGGTGTGCTGCGAGAAGTGACGGCTGTCCGGTACCTGACCCCCCTGCGGACCGGCGGCTCCGTGCCGGGGGTCGTCGAGGCCGACGACCTGGGGACCTACGTCGTGAAGTTCACCGGCTCCGCGCAGGGCCGGAAGGCGCTCGTCGCGGAGATCGTCGTCGGTGAGCTCGCGCGTCGGCTCGGGCTGCGCTTCCCCGAGCTGGTCCTCACACACTTCGACCCCGAGGTGGCCGCCCACGAGCCGCACCAGGAGGTCCAGGACCTGCTGCGCGCGAGCGACGGGCTCAACCTCGGGATGGACTTCCTGCCGGGCGCGAAGGACTTCACGCCCGAGGTCGCCGCCGCCTTCACGGTCGACCCGCTGGAGGCCGGGAAGGTCGTGTGGCTCGACGCCCTCACGGTCAACGTGGACCGCACGATCCACAGTTCGAACCTGATGATCTGGCCCACCTTCGGCATCCAGGAGCCGAAGCTGTGGCTGATCGACCACGGCGCGGCCCTGATCTTCCACCACCGCTGGGACGCGTCCGCGCCCGACAAGGCGTACGACTTCCGCCATCACGCCCTCGGCGCCTACGGGCCCGACACGGCGGCCGCCGACGCGGAGCTGGCCCCCCTCGTCACCGAGGAGATGCTCCGCGAGATCACCGCCCTCGTCCCCGACGCGTGGCTGATCGACGAGCCGGGCTTCGCCACGCCGGACGAGGTCCGCGAGGCATACGTCTCCTACCTCGCGGCCCGCGCCCGCACCTCCGCCGCCTGGCTGCCGACGGACTTCCCGTCGAGCGACCAGCTCGCGGCCGCCGACGCGCGCCGCGCCGCCGACACGGAGAAGGGCCGCCCCGACTGGCTCAAGCGCGTCCCCGACCTGCACGGCAGACCGGCCGCCGAACAGGACTGGTCCGTCCACCTCGGCTGACCTCGGCCGCTCGGGGAAACCCGCCCGGACACGACCGAACCCCCGGCGCTGTGCGGTGCCGAGGGCTCGGGTGGTGCGGGGCAGGACTCAGCCGGCGAGCTGCTCGTACGCGGGCAGCGTCAGGAAGTCCGCGTAGTCCGCGTCCAGGGAGACCTGGAGGAGGAGGTCGTGGGCCTGCTGCCACTTGCCGGCCGCGAAGGCCTCCTCGCCGATCTCGGCCTTGATGTTCGCGAGCTCCTGGGCCGCGACCTCGCGGGCCAGGTCGGCCGTGACGGTCGTGCCGGAGTGCTCGCCGCCCTCGAAGACGACACCGGCGTTGATCCACTGCCAGATCTGCGAGCGGGAGATCTCGGCGGTGGCCGCGTCCTCCATCAGGTTGAAGATGGCGACGGCGCCGAGGCCGCGCAGCCACGCCTCGATGTAGCGGATGCCGACCTGGACGGCGTTGACCAGGCCGTCGTAGGTGGGCCTGGCGTCGAGGGAGTCGATCGCGATCAGGTCGCCGGGCGCCACGGACACGTCCTCGCGCAGGCGCTCCTTCTGGTTCGGCTTGTCGCCGAGGACCGCGTCGAAGGACGCCATCGCGATCGGGACCAGGTCGGGGTGGGCGACCCACGAGCCGTCGAAGCCGTCGCCGGCCTCCCGGTCCTTGTCGTTCTTGACCTTCTCGAACGCGACCTTGTTGACCTCGGCGTCGCGCCGCGACGGGATGAACGCCGCCATGCCGCCGATCGCGTGCGCGCCCCGCTTGTGGCAGGTGCGGACGAGGAGTTCGGTGTACGCGCGCATGAACGGGGCCGTCATCGTGACCAGGTTGCGGTCCGGCAGGACGAACTTGGCGCCGCCGTCACGGAAGTTCTTGACGATGGAGAACAGGTAGTCCCAGCGGCCCGCGTTCAGGCCGGCGGCGTGGTCGCGGAGCTCGTAGAGGATCTCTTCCATCTCGTACGCGGCCGTGATCGTCTCGATCAGGACGGTCGCGCGGACGGTGCCCTGCGGGATCCCGACGTAGTCCTGCGCGAAGACGAAGATCTCGTTCCAGAGGCGGGCCTCCAGGTGCGACTCCGTCTTCGGGAGGTAGAAGTACGGGCCCTTGCCGAGCTCGATCAGGCGCTTGGCGTTGTGGAAGAAGTACAGGCCGAAGTCGACGAGCGCGCCGGGAACGGGGCGGCCGGCCTCGTCCGTCAGGTGACGCTCGTCCAGGTGCCAGCCGCGCGGGCGCATCACGACGGTCGCGAGCTCGTCGTTGCCCTTGAGGGCGTACGACTTGCCGGTGCGCTCGTCCGTGAAGTCGATGTTGCGGGTGTAGGCGTCGACCAGGTTGACCTGGCCCAGGACGACGTTCTCCCAGGTGGGGGCCGAGGCGTCCTCGAAGTCCGCGAGCCAGACCTTGGCGCCCGAGTTGAGGGCGTTGATGGTCATCTTGCGGTCGGTGGGACCGGTGATCTCGACGCGGCGGTCGTTCAGCGCGGCCGGCGCGGGCGCGACGCGCCAGGTGGTGTCCTCGCGGATATGAGCGGTCTCCGGGAGGAAGTCGAGCGTGGAGGTGCGGGCGATCTCGGCGCGACGCTCCGCGCGGCGGGTGAGGAGCTCGTCACGCCGGGGCGTGAACAGCCGGTGCAGCTCGGCCACGAAGGCGAGGGCCGCGTCCGTGAGCACCTCTTCCTGCCTGGGCAGGGGCTCTGCGTCGACGATGGCCAGCGGGGACGGCGCTGGTGCGGACATGAGCTGTCACTTCCTTCAGCGAACGGGCGCGGGCGGCACCGAGTGCCGTGGGCGCCGGGATACGACTACGGACCCCGCGCGGGGGGACCGGCCCTTCTGAACAGTGGATACTAGTTTCCTCATTGTGGAAGTTCAATGGTTTGTTGATGTCGAGATTCTTCGGGACGACATAACGTGGCGCTCGGTGCCAGGCTCCTCACGCCCCGTTCATGTACCTCGCTCGCCACTCATTCAAGGTGCTTGAGGTCGGCCTCGGTGTCGATGTCGTAGTCATCGGCCACATCGCCGCACTCCACGAGCGCGAGTTCCGACGCGTGCTCCTTCAAGTACGCCCGCGCCCCGCGGTCCCCGGCCGCGCTCGCCGCGATCCCCGGCCAGTGCTCCGCCCCGAACAGGACCGGATGCCCGCGTTCCCCGTCGTACGCGGCCGCCGCGAGCGACCCCGCCGACCGGTACGCGGCCCGGACCCGAGCCACCGCGGGCGCGCCGATGCCCGGTTGGTCCACCAGGAGTACGAGCGCGGCCGACGCCCCCGTCCCGGCGAGCGAGCCGAGGCCCGCCCGCAGCGACGACCCCATGCCCTCCTCCCACGCCGGGTTCTCCACGAGCACGCACCCCGTGAGGTCCGCCCGCGCCCGTACGTCGTCGGCGGCAGCTCCGAGCACGACGTGGACGCGCTCGCAGCCGGCCGCGCGCAGCACCGCCACCGCGTGCTCCACCAGGGGCCGCCCGCGGTGCGTCAGGAGTGCCTTCGGCCGCCCGCCGAGCCTGCGCCCGCCGCCCGCCGCCAGCAGCAGTCCCGTCACCGGAGCGTCATCCGTTGCGTGTGTCATGGAGCCTGGATACCTCACCGGGCGCCCCGCGCGCCGACCGTCGGGACACTCGTGAGGCCGGAATTCGGTCGGCACGGTGGCGGGCGCGGCAGAATGTGGCGTTTACTGGCCGGCGACCCCGATGCGGCGAGTCCGGACAACGCCCCGTCGGGGCCGCGGAAGGCGTACAGCGTGCGGAACGCGCACGTCTGCGGTCGCACAAAGGCGTGCGAGGGGGGAGAGCGGTGTTGCGGAGCGTGGGGCAGAAGCTGGTGGCGGTCAGCGAAGAGGATCCGCGGGTGACGGAGTTACGCACCGCGGTGTCCAGGCTGCGCCGTGAACTGGCCGCCCATCCGGCCGAGTTCCCCGACCGGGCGGTCGCCGAGGACGAACTGGCGGCCCTGGACGCGATGGCGGCCGGGGGCCTCCCCGAGATCCCGCGCCTGCGCCGCTCCCTGCTGCTCATCGCGGGCGCGATCGGCTCGGTCAGTGCCCTGGCGAAGGGCCTCGGGGACGTGCGGAACGCGGTGGAGCTCTTCGGCGGGCCGCCACTGCGCTGACCTCGTGCGCGAGTTGACGTCCCCTCGATCCGGCGTCACGCCACCCAGTGCGGCCGTCCCGGCTCCTCGCCCGTCGTGCCGAGGCCGTCCGCGAGGGTCTGTGCCAGGCGGCGCACCGCCTCCCTGGCGACCTCCTGCGGCTGGGTGTACGGGAAGCGCAGCCGGTGCTCGTGCGTGCCCGGGTCCGCGCCGAAGCGGGAGCCGCCCTCGATGCGCACACCGTGCCGCAGCGCGGCACGGGCGAGGGCCGAGGCGATCGGGCGGCCCAGGTCGATCCAGAGCGACAGGCCGCCGGGCGGCAACTGCCAGTGCCACTCCGGCAGTTCACGTGCCAGATCCTCGGCGAGCGCGTCCCGCTGGGCCCGCATCCGCGGCAGGCGCTCGCTCAGGACCTCGTCCATCCGCTCGAGCAGCCGCAGCGCGACGAGCTGGTCGAGCACGGAACCCGACATGTCGAACGGCACGCGTGCCGTGGCCAGTTCGGTGATGAGCCGCGACCCGGCCCGCACCCAGCCGATGCGCAGCCCGCCCCAGTGCGTCTTGCTCAGCGAGCCCACGGTGACGACCTGTTCGCCCGCGCCGTGCGCCGCGAGCGAGGCGAACGGCGCGGGGGCGGGCACGTCCAGCGCGATGTCGGCGACCGTCTCGTCCACGACCAGCCAGGTACCGGTCGCCCGCGCCGCCTCCAGGAGCCGCACCCGCTGCTCGCGCGGCATCAGCCGCCCGGTCGGGTTGTGGAAGTCCGGGATCAGATAGGCGAGCCGCGGCGCGGTCTGGCGCAGCGCCGACTCGAACAGGTCCGTGTCCCAGCCGCCGTCCGTGACCGGCACCGGCGTGGCCCGCATCCCGCCCCTGTTCAGCGCGTCCAGGGCGTTCGGGTACGACGGGTTCTCGACCAGGACGCGGTCGCCCGCCCTCGCGAGGAGCCCCAGGGTGAGCGACACCGCCTGCTGGGCGCCCGAGGTGATGAGGATCTGCTCGGGGAGCGTCGGCAGGCCGCGCCGCGTGAACCGCTCGGCGACCGCGGCCCGCAGCTCGGGAAGCCCGTACGGGTGGTAGCCGGGCGTCGACGCGTGCCGGGGCAGCAGTGCGCTCGCGGCGGCGAGGGCGTCGGCGAGTTCCGCCTCGGGCGCGCCGGGCGCCGCGACGGCGAGGTCGATCACGTCGTCGCCCGTGGGGAAGACGGCCACGCTGGCGGGCCGCTGCCCCTCGGGCAGCTCGGTCCAGGTCCCCGCGCCGCGCCTGCTGCGTGCGTAGCCGCCCTCGCGCAGCAGGTCGTAGGCGGCGGTGACCGTGGCGCGGCTGACACCGAGTGCCGTGGCCAGCTCGCGCTCTGCGGGCAGCCGGGTGTGCAGCGGGATACGACCGTCGAGCAGCAGGGTGCGCACGCCCTGGGCGAGGGCGCGGTAGCCGGGCTTCTCCCCGGCGGTCACCGTCAGGAGGCCGGCGAGGCGGCGGCTGCCCAGGGATCTGTTCATGCTGTCCGTGCCCGGGGTGTTCAAGGCGTGGACCACTCGATTGCCTGCCATGCCAACTCTCCGTTATTGGCCCTGCTGTCCAGGCCAATCAGCGTACAGACTCGACAGAGGTCAGAGGCTTTGGCCTGGGGAGCGGCTGAGGAGGCATGCCATGGACGGGTACGGGGCGGGCTGTGTCACGGACCGTTTCGAACGGGAGATGCAGCGCCGCGCGGAAGCGCGCACGACGCGGCCGGCGGGTGCCTGGGTCCGGGCGCTCGTGAACGGGAGGCGGCGCAAGGGGAGGAAGTCGTGACCAGGGTCGGGGCTCGGCGCACCGAGGGAGTGGCCGGGCAGGTCGTCGTCGGGGTGAGCGACTCGCTGGGCGGGCTCGCGGCGCTGCGCGCGGCCGCCGAGCAGGCGCGTCGCTCGGGCCGGGTCCTCGTCGCCGTCCTCGCCTGGGAGCCGCCCGAGGGCGAGGGCCTGTACGCCCGCCGCCCCGACCGGCGGTGGGCCCGGCACTGGCACGGCGAGGCCCGCGAGCGCCTCGACCGCGCCTTCGCCGAAGCGCTCGGCGGGCCGCCCCAGGACGTGGAGCTGGTACGCCGCGTGGTCAGGGCCAGGCCGGGCCGGGCCCTGCGGGACGCGGTGGCGGGCCCGGACGACCTGCTCGTCATCGGCGTCCACCCACGCCGCATGTGGCGCGGACGGACCCACCGCTACGTCGTCGCACACGCCGGCTGCCCGGTCCTGACCGTGCCCGCGCCGCCCCTGCCACGGCACGAACTGCGCGCGCTGCGCCGGGCGAGCCCACATGACTTCGCGGCGGCGGGTCCGGCCGGGTGAACGGGCGGCAGCCGCCGCATGAGCCCGCGTGCGGCGGCTGCCGCTGAGCGCGGGGCGGATCTTCGGCCCGGTCGTGGCGCGCGCCGACGGCTGCCCGGTCCTGACCGTGCCCGCGCCGTCGGCTGCCCGGCACGGGCTGCGGCGGGTGACCGCAGGTGACTTCGCGGCGGGTCCGGCAGGCCGGACGGTGGGTCAGCGGCGCATCAGGCCGCGTGCGGTGGCGGCAGCGACCGCCGCCGTGCGTGAATCGACGCCCAACTTGGCGTAGATGTGCACCAGATGGGACTTCACCGTCGCCTGGCTGAGGAACAGTTCCTTGCTGATCCGCTGGTTCGACAGGCCGTCCCTGACGAGCTGGAGGACTTCCAGCTCGCGGCGGCTGAGCGCTTCGGCCGGGGCCCGCATGCGGTCCATCAGGCGGTGGGCGATCGCGGGGGCGAGCGCGGACTGGCCGGAGGCGGCCGTGCGGACCGCCGCCGCGAGTTCCTCCGGCGGCGCGTCCTTCAGCAGATAGCCGGACGCGCCCGCCTCCACCGCGGCCAGGATGTCCGCGTCCGTGTCGTACGTGGTCAGGACGAGGACACGCGGCGCACCGGGCCTCGCCGCGATGGCCGCGGTCGCCTCGGAGCCGTGCATCCCCGCGCCGAACTGGAGGTCCATGAGGACGACGTCGACCCCTCCGGCCGCGGCGAGCTCCACGGCCCGCTCCGCCGTGGCGGCCTCCGCGGCGATCTCGAAGTCGGGTTCGGCGTCGAGGACCGCGCGGAGTCCGGCGCGTACGACGGGGTGGTCGTCGGCGAGCAGGAGCCGGATGGTCATGCCGCGCCTCCCACCGGAAGAGGGAGCGGCAGCGTGATCGCGACCGCCGTGCCCTGCCCCGGCGCCGACTCCACCGTGAACGTGCCCCCGAGGGACTCGGCGCGTGAGCGCATCGCGGGCAGGCCGAACCCGCCGTCACCGGACGGGGCCGACGCGGGGTCGAAGCCGCGGCCGTCGTCCACGATGTCGAGGGCCACGGCCGTGTCCATGAAGCTGAGGGTGATCTCGGCGCGGCGCGCACCCGCGTGCCGCACGGTGTTCGCGAGCGCCGATTGCGCGATCCGCAGCAGCGCGACCTCGTACGGCGTCGGCAGCCCGGCCGGCGTGCCGCTCTCCTGGAAGCGGACGGTGAGCCCGGGAGCCGTCGCGCACAGCCGCTCCAGGGCCCCGGCGAGTGACCCGTTCTCCAGGTCCGGCGGGGACAGGGCCCGTACGAAACGGCGGGCCTCCGCGAGGTTGTCCTGGGCGGCCGCGCGCGCCTGTTCGATGTGGGGGGCGGCCGGGGACCGCGGTGGCAGGGCGCGCTGGGCCGCGCGCAGCAGGAGCTGGATCGAGGACAGGCCCTGGGCGAGGGTGTCGTGGATCTCGCGGGCCAGGCGCTCCCGCTCGGCGAGGGTGCCCGCCGTGCGCTCCGCGGCGGCGAGTTCGGCGCGCGTCGCGATCAGCTCCTCGATCAGGTGCCGTCTGCGCTCGCTCTCGCGGTACAGCGTCTGGTAGCCGATGACCGTCGCCACGGCCACGGCCGCGCCGAGGAGCGGCCCTATGAAGGCCCCCGGGTTGAGCGGCTGCCCATGACGTACGTACGAGGCGATGGCCGCGCCCGCGGTGAGTGTCACGGCGGGTACGCCCCAGCGGGCGGGCAGCAGATGCAGCTGGAGGAAGTACAGCGGGAACGCCAGCCACAGGCCGTCGGGGGTGAGGGCGAGGAGCACCAGCCACACCGCGCACAGCGCCCCGAGCCACAGCGCGGCCCCGGCTCGCGTGGTCCGTACGGCAGGGATCAGCGGGCCCGCGCCGTACACGACGGCCATCACGACCGCGGCGGCCACCACTGCGCCCGCCCCCGTGGAGTCCCCGGCCAGCGCCCGGCCGGCGACCAGCATGAGCAGCCCGGCCATCAGCAGATGCAGGCACAGGCGCAGGACGCGCAGAACGGGGGTCAGAGAACGTGGATCCATACCGATACCAGCGTAGGCAGAAGATCCCGGTCCGCGGTCAACCGAAAGTTCGAAAGGTGGCTCCTTCCTTCGATTCGGGTGAAGCGTGCTGTGGCGCGATGCCCGGGACGGGGCCCCGGCAGCAGGCTGGGGACCATGTTCGTCGCATGGAGAGATCTACGGTTCGCCAAGGGCCGGTTCGCGCTGATGGGAAGCGTGGTCGTGCTGATCACGCTGCTCGTCGGCCTGCTGTCCGGCCTGACCGCGGGCCTGGCCCGGGACAACACCTCGGCTCTGACCGGGCTGTCCGCCGACCACCTGGCCTTCGCCCGGCCCCCGGACGGCCAGGCGGTGTCGTTCACCGGGTCGACGGTGGGGGCCGAGCAGTGGCGCGCCCTCGCCGCGCGCCCGGGGGTCGACAGTGCTCAGCCGCTCGGCATCAGCACCGTCAACGCCGAGGCGGGCCACCACACGGCGGCCGTGTCCGCGTTCGGCGTGCGGCCCCGCTCGGGGCTCGCGCCCGACACGACGGCACCCGGCACGGCCGTCCTGTCCCAGCAGGCGGCGGACGATCTGGGCGCGCGGGCCGGTGACCGTATCGCCCTGTCGGGTACGTCCCTCACGGTGAGCGCGGTCGCGGGCGACGCCTCGTACAGCCACACGCCCGTCGTCTGGATCGATCTCGGCGACTGGCAGAGCGTGGCGCCGGGCGGGCAGGGCTCCGGGGAACAGGCCACCGTGATCGCCCTGCGCACCGGGGACGGCGCCGACCTCGGCGCCGCGGACCGTGCGGCGGGCACCGAGACGCGGACCGTCGAAGGGGCGCTGGAGGCCATAGGGTCCTACCAGGCCGAGAACGGCTCGCTCCAGCTGATGCGGGGCTTCCTCTTCGTCATCTCGGCGATGGTCATCGGCGCGTTCTTCACCGTGTGGACGATCCAGCGCAGCGGCGACATCGCGGTCCTCAAGGCCCTCGGCTCCTCGACGCCCTATCTGCTCAAGGACGCGCTCGGGCAGGCCGTGGTGATGCTCGTCGGCGGTACGGCCCTCGGGACAGCCCTCGCGGCGCTCATCGCCGCGTTCGTGCCCGACAGCGTGCCGTTCGTCATGGAGCCGCTCACCACGCTCGGTCCGGCCGCCGTCATGACCGTCCTCGGCGCGGCAGGCGCCGCCCTGTCCATCCGGCGCATCACCGCCGTCGACCCCCTCACCGCACTCGGGAGCGCCCGATGAGCCTCGACCTCGACGAGATCACCCTGACCTACCCGGACGGCGACGGCCGCATCACGGCGCTCGACAGGGTCACGCTGCATGTGCCGGCCGGCACGGTCACCGCCGTCGTCGGCCCGTCCGGCTCGGGCAAGTCCAGCCTCCTCGCGGTCGCGGCGACGCTGGTCACGCCCGACAGCGGCACCGTGACCGTGGGTGGTACGCCGACGGACTCGATCGGTCCCGCCGAACGCGCCGAGCTGCGCCGCCGTTCCCTCGGCATCGTCTTCCAGCAGCCCAACCTGCTGCCGTCCCTGACCGCCCTCGAACAGCTCCAGGTCATGGCACATCTGGACGGCCGCAAACCGCGCGAAGTACGGGAGCGGGCGGGGGAGTTGCTGGCCGCGGTCGGGCTCACGGACCAGGCGCGGCGCCGCCCCCATCAGCTGTCCGGCGGTCAGCGCCAGCGCGTCAACATCGCCCGCGCCCTGATGAACGAGCCGTCGGTCCTGCTCGTGGACGAGCCGACGAGCGCCCTCGACCACGAGCGCGGGGCGGCCGTACTGGATCTGCTCGCCCGCCTCACGAGGGAGCGCGGCACCGCGACGGTCCTGGTCACGCACGACCGGGCGCATCTGGCGGTGGCGGACGCGGTGTGCGAAATGGTGGACGGGCGGCTCACGACGGCCGTCCCGTCCCGTGACGCTGCGGGCGATGCCAGGGCCTGGCGTCGCATTCCCGCGGGTCCGGCGGCGTCCGGCACGCAAGCTCGTGGCGTTGCCGAAAAGCCCCGGTAGCCCCGCTGCAAGGACTCTCCGGCGCCTTGTGATCGCACGCACCGGACGCCGCCGGGCCCGCCCCTCGGGCGGACGACGGGAATTCGACGACAGGCCCTGCACGCCGACCCCGAGGCCGACAGGCCCTGCACGCCGACCCCAAGGCCGACAAGCCCTGCACGCCGACCCCAAGACCGACAGGCCCTGCACGACGACCCCAAGACCGACAGGCCTTACACCCCGACCCCGGAGCTCGACAGCGCCACCGACAGCTCCTCGGCGACCTGCTGAAGCACCGGAACGATCTTCTCGGTCGCCGCGTCGGTGACGCGTCCCGCCGGACCCGAGATCGAGATCGCGGCGGCCGTGGGGGAGTTGGGCACGGAGACGGCGAGGCAACGCACGCCGATCTCCTGCTCGTTGTCGTCGACCGCGTACCCGGCGGTGCGCACCTCGGCGAGCGCGTCGAGGAAGCCTTCGGGCGTCGTGATCGTCTTCTCCGTGGCGGCCGGCATGCCGGTCCGCGCGAGCAGCGCGCGCACCTCGTCGGCCGGGGTGTCGGCGAGCAGGGCCTTGCCCACGCCCGTCGAGTGCGGCAGAACGCGGCGGCCCACCTCGGTGAACATCCGCATCGAGTGCTTGGACGGCACCTGCGCGACGTACACGATCTCGTCCCCGTCGAGCAGCGCCATGTTCGCCGTCTCGCCGGTCACCTCGACGAGGCGGGCGAGATAGGGGCGGGCCCAGGTGCCGAGCAGGCGGGAGGCGGACTCGCCGAGCCGGATCAGACGGGGGCCGAGCGAGTAGCGCCTGTTGGTCTGCTGGCGCACGTAGCCGCAGGCGACCAGGGTGCGCATCAGGCGGTGGATCGTCGGCAGGGGAAGTCCACTGCTCGCGGAGAGCTCGCTGAGGCCCACCTCGCCCCCGGCGTCGGCCATCCGCTCCAGGAGGTCGAAGGCGCGCTCGAGGGACTGGACTCCGCCGGTCGGGGCGGAAGGGCCAGAGGACTTGGTGCTGGCGCTTGACGTCGGCACGGGCGCGTTCCTTTCGGGGCGGAAGGGCAAGGCTGCAGCCTACCCGGCGGTCACCGCGGAGGGTGTGGCGCGGCCTGGGTTGTTCCGGCCGGTCAGGGAGCCTTTGTCCGGGTGTCGCCGGGCCATACCTGTGCTCTCTTGACGGTGTCGTCGTAGATAGCTACGTTCTGGCTTACGGAATTCTAATTCCACTTTGTGGAAACGTCCAGGACGGCGTCGTCCCGTACGAGACGGGTCTTGACGGACCCTGGACCGGAGTGAAAACTCCTTCAACAGAACGTTGAATTTACTGAGAGGGGCTCGGGTGTCCGACGTCGAACTGGTGCTGCGCTCGACCCGCGTCATCACCCCCGAAGGCACGCGGCCCGCGTCGGTCGCCGTCGCCGGGGGAAAGATCGCCGCCGTCCTTCCGCACGACGCGGACGTACCGGCCGGCGCCCGGCTCGAGGACTTCGGTGACGATGTCCTCATGCCCGGCCTCGTGGACACCCATGTCCACGTGAACGACCCGGGGCGCACGGAGTGGGAGGGCTTCTGGACGGCCACCCGCGCCGCGGCGGCCGGCGGCATCACCACGATCGTCGACATGCCGCTCAACTCGCTGCCGCCGACGACGACCGCGGCCAACCTCCGCACCAAGCAGGACGTCGCCGCCGCCAAGGCGCACATCGACGTCGGCTTCTGGGGCGGCGCGCTGCCCGACAACGTCAAGGACCTGCGTCCGCTGCACGACGCCGGCGTCTTCGGCTTCAAGTGCTTCCTCTCGCCGTCCGGCGTGGACGAGTTCCCGCACCTGAACGGTGACCAGCTCACCGCCTCCATGGCCGAGATCGCCGGGTTCGGCGGCCTGCTCATCGTGCACGCCGAGGACCCGCACGAGCTGGACGTCGCCCCGCACAACAGCGGCCCCAAGTACGACGACTACCTCGCGACCCGACCGCGGATCTCCGAGGACGTCGCGATCAAGGGGCTCATCGACGCCGCCAAGCGGATCGGCGCCCGCGTCCACATCCTGCACCTGTCCTCCTCCGACGCGCTGCCGCTGATCGCCGAGGCCAAGGCCGCGGGCGTCAAGCTCACCGTCGAGACGTGCCCGCACTACCTCACGCTCACCGCCGAGGAAGTCCCGGACGGCGCGAGCGAGTTCAAGTGCTGCCCGCCCATCCGCGAGGCCGCCAACCAGGACCTCCTGTGGCAGGCGCTCGCCGACGGGACCATCGACTGCGTCGTCACCGACCACTCGCCGTCGACCGCCGACCTGAAGACCGACGACTTCGCCACCGCGTGGGGCGGCATCTCCGGCCTCCAGCTGAGCCTCTCCGCCATCTGGACCGAGGCCCGCGAGCGCGGCCACTCCCTCGACGACGTGGTGCGCTGGATGTCCTCGCGCACCTCGGAGCTGGTCGGCCTCGACGACCGCAAGGGCGCCATCGCCGCCGGCCGCGACGCCGACTTCGCGGTCCTCGCCCCCGAGGAGACGTTCACCGTCGACCCGGCCGAGCTGCAGCACCGCAACCGCGTCACCGCCTACGCGGGCAAGACGCTGCACGGCGTCGTGAAGTCGACCTGGCTGCGCGGTGAGCGCATCGTCGCCGAAGGCGAGTTCACCGCTCCCGCCGGCAAGCTCCTCGAAAGGAACAACTGATCACTGTGACGGCGATTCCCAGCTTCACCGGCGACGCGAACCCCTACGGCGGCGGAGACCCCTACGCCGACTACCGCACCGCCGACTTCCCGTTCACGCAGTACGCCGACCTCGCCGCGCGGCAGCTCGGCGCCGGTGTCATCGCCGCCAACGACGAGTTCTTCGCCCAGCGCGAGAACCTCCTCGTGCCCGAGCGCGCCGAGTTCGACCCCGAGCACTTCGGCCACAAGGGCAAGATCATGGACGGCTGGGAGACCCGCCGTCGCCGCGGCACCGGCGCGGACCACCCGTGGCCGACCGCCGAGGACCACGACTGGGCGCTCGTCCGGCTCGGCGCCCCCGGCGTGATCCGCGGCATCGTCGTCGACACCGCCCACTTCCGCGGCAACTACCCGCAGGCCGTATCCGTGGAGGCCGCGTCCGTCGAGGGCGCGCCCACCCCGGAGGAGCTGCTGTCGGGCGACGTCAAGTGGACGACGCTCGTACCGCGCACGGCGGTCGGCGGCCACGCGGCCAACGGCTTCGCCGTCGACGTGGAGCAGCGCTTCACGCACCTGCGCGTCAACCAGCACCCCGACGGCGGCATCGCCCGCCTGCGCGTCCACGGCGAGGTCGTGCCCGACCCCAAGTGGCTCGCCACGCTCGGCACCTTCGACGTCGTCGCCCTGGAGAACGGCGGCAGCGCCGAGGACGCCTCCAACCTCTTCTACTCGCCCGCGAGCAACACCATCCAGCCGGGCCGCTCCCGCAAGATGGACGACGGCTGGGAGACCCGCCGCCGCCGCGACCAGGGCAACGACTGGATCAGCTACCGCCTGGTCGCCCAGTCGCAGATCCGCGCCCTGGAGATCGACACCGCCTACCTCAAGGGCAACTCGGCGGGCTGGGCTTCGGTCTCGGTGCGCGACGGCGAGTCCACCGACGAAGCTGCGTGGGTCGAGGTCCTGCCCCGCACCCGCCTCCAGCCCGACACCAACCACCGCTTCGTGCTCGACACCCCCGCCGTCGGCACCCACGCGCGCGTGGACATCTACCCGGACGGCGGCATCTCCCGCCTGCGCCTGTTCGGCTCGCTGACCGACGAGGGCACGGCCCGCCTGACGGCCCGCCACCAGGAGCTCGGCGGCTGATCCCGTCCCTCCCGCAGACCCGCGCGGGGGCGCACCGGCCCGACAGCACCGGTACGCCCCCGCGCGCATCACGTCACGCCGCGTGCCCGCCGTCCACGGCGAACTCCGCGCCCGTGACGTACGTGGCCTCGGGGCCCGCGAGATAGGCGACCATCGACGCCACCTCGTCGGCCGTGCCGAACCGGTCCAGCGCGACGGAAGCCGTCTGGCCCGAGGCGTAAGGGCCGTCCGCCGGGTTCATGTCCGTGTCGATCGGGCCCGGGTGGACGATGTTCGCCGTGATGCCACGGCCGCCCAACTCGCGCGCCAGCGCCTTCGTCAGGCCGATCAGGGCCGCCTTGGTCGTCGCGTACACCGTCCCGCCGGGCCCCGGTACGCGCTTGGTCATGCAGGTGCCGACGGTGACGATCCTGCCGCCGTCGGACAGCCGTCCCGCGGCGGCCTGCGAGGCCAGCAGGACACCGCGCACGTTCACCGCGAGCGCGTGGTCGATCTCGGCGAGGGAGAAGCCCTCCAGCGGTCCGAGCACCCCCAGGCCCACGTTGTTCACCAGCACGTCGAGCCTGCCGAACGCCTCCGCCGCCCGCTCCACGGCACCGGCCGCCTCGTGGGCGTCCGCCGAGTCGGCGCGCAGGGCGAGGCCGCGCCGGCCCAGTGCCTCGATGCGGCGCACGACCCCCTCGGCCGCCTCCTTGCCGTTCACGTAGGTGACCGCCACATCCGCGCCCTCACGGGCGAGCCGCAGCGCGGTCGCCGCGCCGATCCCACGGCTGCCACCGGTGACGAGTGCCGCCTTGCCGTTCATGGGTCCTCCTGAAGTCATCGGTTGTTATGACTTCAAGTAAATGGACGGGGCGGCCCCTGGTGCTGGCGGCAAACGGACACCTATGCCGCCGCCCCCGGCCACGCGACAGAGCGATGCATTCCGGGTGCGGGGGCCAGGACCTCTCATGCGGACCGGGCCGGAAGCCCGAGCCGTCGCGCTGGGCGGAAAGCGCTGGCCCGGACGATCTTGCCGCGGGTACGGTGAGCCGCCCCCGTGCGAGCCGCCGCCGTCTCCACGTCCGCCGTACGCCGCCGGAGACCGCACCTTGACCACGCTCACCGTCACCGCGCCCCGCCGCGCCTGGCTCACCGACCTGCCCGTTCTCCTCGTGGCCGTCGTCTGGGGAGCCAGCTATCTCGCGGCCAAGGGCATCACCACACAGACCACCGTCCTCGCGGTGCTCGTGCTCCGTTTCGGCGCCGTCCTTCCGGCGCTCGCCGTGGCCGGACGGGGCGCGCTGCGCGGCCTGAGCGCCGCGCAGTGGCGCGGGGCGGGACTCCTCGGGCTGATCCTCGGCGGGATCTTCCTCCTGGAGACCTACGGCGTCGTCCACACCTCCGCGACGAACGCGGGCCTCATCATCAGCCTCACCATGATCTTCACGCCCCTCGCCGAGGCCGCGGTGACCCGGACCAGGCCGTCCCGGACGTTCCTCGCCGCGGCAGCCGTCTCCGTGGCGGGCGTCGTCCTGCTCACCCAGAGCGGCGGCTTCACGGCCCCGTCCGCCGGCGACCTCCTGATGCTGCTCGCGGCCCTCGCCCGCACCGTCCACGTCCTCGTCATGGCCCGGATGAAGTCCGTGCGGGGCGCCGACGCGCTGCCCTTGACGACGGTCCAACTGGGCTCGTCCGTCGTCGTGTTCGCGCTTCTGTGCGGAGTGCCGGGGACCGGCGCCGCACCGTGGGAGGCGGCCGCGGACTTCGGCGCGCGCGAGTGGGCGGGGCTCGTCTTCCTGTCCGTCTTCTGTACGCTCTTCGCCTTCTTCGTGCAGATGTGGGCGGTGCGCCGGACGTCACCGTCCCGGGTGAGCCTGCTCCTCGGTACGGAGCCGCTGTGGGCCGCGGCGGCCGGCATCGTCATCGGCGGCGAACGCCTGGGGCTGCTGGGCCTGTTGGGGGCCGCGTTCGTGCTGGCAGGGACGGCGTGGGGGCGCCGCGCCACCGTCTGAGACATCATCGAGCCACCGCCCGCGACGCACCCTGAACGGGCCCCGAGCGCGCCCCGGGCACGCCTGAATCGGCGCCTCCGATTGGTTAACTTCCGGAAAACTCCCCCGACTTGACATTGACACGACACGCTCTACGCGCGTCACACTAGGGGCCATGCGAATCCCCCCACGAATCGCCAGTGTCACTGCCCTCGCCGCCGCCCTGCTCATCGGCGGCCCCGTCCTCGCCGGCTCGGCCACCGCGGCCCCGGCCCCCGTCACGTACTCCGTGACCGCCGTCGGCGACATCTGCTACTCGGCGCTGCCCTCCCAGGCCCACGACACCCTCGACCTCATCGAGCAGGGTGGCCCCTACCCGTACGACCAGGACGGCGTCGTCTTCCAGAACCGGGAAGGCGTCCTGCCCTCGCAGTCCACCGGCTACTACCACGAGTACACGGTCATCACCCCCGGCTCCCCGACCCGCGGCGCCCGTCGCATCGTCACCGGTGAGCAGTCCCAGGAGGACTACTACACCGGCGACCACTACGCGACGTTCGACCTCGTCGACTACGGCTGCTGAGACGCCCCCGGTGACCGGCGCCGTCAGCTCTTGATGCTCTCCGACGCGGCGAACAGGGCGAACGCGAGCACGATCAACGCGATGCTCCCGTACACCTCGTAGCCGTCGAGGAAGCCGAGGTGCTGGATGACGCCCCAGCTCAGCCATCCGGTGAACTCGTGCAGCAGGCCGACCGCGCCCTGAATGAGCGCGATCGCGCCGATGAACTCCAGAACCTTCTTCATAGGTGACAACCTCGCCCCGCGGACCTCCCACGCACATCGGCCGCGGGGCGAGGCGCGTCCCGCCACACGACGCGACTTCCGGCGGAGCGCGCCTACCGAAGTAGCGGCCGCCGCGACTTTCGTCCACGGTCCGCTCCACGAGCCGGTCCCGGACGCCCCGGGTGCGTAGATTTGTCGACCATGGAGGTTCAGGAGCGGACAGGGACGACCCCACCGGGGGAGCGGTACCGGTGGCGGCGCAGGATGCTGCCCTCGGCCGTCGCCGACGAGCTCGACCTGGACCCGGACGGCCGCCCCGGCCGCAGGCGCCGCACCCTGCGCGACTGGGTCGTCGACTTCACCTGCTTCGGCGTCGCCGTCGGCATCGGCCTGCTCGGCGCCCACTCCGTCTCGAACGACCCGAACACCTCCGAGGGCCTCGCCGACCTCGACCAGTGGCTCGGCGCACTCGCCTGCGCCTCCGTGTGGCTGCGCAGGCGGTGGCCCATGGGCCTGGCCGTCGCGCTGTCGGCCGTCAGCATGGTGTCGAACAGCGCGGGCGGCGCCACCCTGGTCGCCATCTTCACCCTCGCCGTGCACCGCCCCTTCCGCTACGTCGCCTGGGTCGCCGGCGCCTCCTGCGCGCTGATCCCGTTCTTCTTCTGGATCCGGCCGGACCCGGACTCGCCGTACCTCTTCTCCGTCGCCTTCACGATCGTCCTGACGATCACCGTCGTCGGCTGGGGCATGTTCGTACGCTCCCGGCGCCAGCTCCTGCTGTCGCTGCGCGACCGGGCGCGGCGCGCCGAGACCGAGGCCGGACTGCGGGCCGAGCAGGCGCAGCGCCTCGCCCGCGAGGCCATCGCCCGTGAGATGCACGACGTGCTCGCCCACCGGCTCACGCTGCTCAGCGTCCACGCGGGCGCCCTGGAGTTCCGGCCCGACGCCCCGCAGGCAGAGGTCGCCCGCGCGGCCGGCGTCATCCGCGAGAGTGCCCACGAGGCGCTCCAGGACCTGCGCGAGATCATCGGGGTCCTGCGGGCCGACGACCACGGCGAGGAGTCGGGGCGGCCCCAGCCGACCCTGGCCGCACTGGACGCCCTCGTCGCCGAGTCGCGCGAGGCGGGCATGAAGATCGTCCTCGACCAGCAGGTCACCGCCCCGGACGCCGTCCCCGCGTCCGTCGGTCGCACCGCCTACCGGATCGTCCAGGAGGGCCTGACCAACGCCCGCAAGCACGCCCCCGGCGCCGAGGTAGGGGTGGTCGTCTCGGGTGCGCCGGGCGACGGCGTCACCGTCTCGGTCCGCAACCCGCCGCCCCCCGGCGAGGTCCCGCACGTGCCCGGCTCGGGCCAGGGCCTGATCGGCCTGACGGAACGAGCGACCCTGGCTGGCGGCAGCCTCGGCCACGGCGCCGCCGACGACGGAGGCTTCGCGATCGAGGCGTGGCTGCCGTGGCCCGGGTGACCCCTGCCCGCGGTGGGCGCCCGTGGACCAGGTGATCAACGCCTCGCTACGGTGGCCCCGATGGCGATGGCGATGGCGATGGCGATGGCGATGGCGATGGCGATGGCGATGGCGATGGCGATGGCGATGGCGATGGCGATGGCGATGGCGACGGTGACGGCTGCGGTACGACGGCGCGAAGGCGGAACGGGATGAACTCGGTGGAACCGATCAGGGTGCTCCTCGTCGACGACGACCCGCTCGTGCGCGCGGGCCTCTCGTTCATGCTCGGGGGCGCGCCCGGCATCGAGATCGTCGGCCAGGCCGGCGACGGCTCGGAGGTCCCCGCCCTCGTCGCCGAGACCCGTCCCGACGTCGTCCTCATGGACATCCGCATGCCGGACGTGGACGGGCTCGCCGCGACCGAGACGCTGCGGACACGGCCCGACGCACCCGAGGTCATCGTCCTCACCACGTTCCACGCCGACGAACAGGTACTGCGCGCGCTGCGCGCCGGGGCCGCGGGATTCGTCCTCAAGGACACCGCGCCCGCCGAGATCGTCGAGGCGGTCCGCCGGGTCGCCTCCGGAGCGCCCGTCCTGTCGCCGACCGTGACCCGGCAGCTCATCACGCGGGCCACCGACCCCGACCCGCAGCAGGACCGCAGGGCACGCGCGCGTGAACGGCTCGCCGAACTCGCCGACCGCGAGCGGGAGGTGGCCGTCGCCGTGGGCCGCGGCGCCGCCAACGCGGAGATCGCCGCCGAGCTCTACATGAGCGTCGCCACCGTCAAGGCTCACGTCTCCCGCATCCTCGCGAAGCTCGGCCTGAACAACCGCGTCCAGATCGCCCTCCTCACACACGACGCGGGACTCCTGGACGACTGACCCGTGCGGCACGGGTAAATTCACAGCGTGATCCGGGCGCGGGCGAACAGCGCCCAGGGTCCGCCGCACGGGGGAGGAAGACGATGGCCGGACCACGCCGGCGCACGGTGCGTGATCTCAGACGCAACAACCGCGCCACGGTGCTGCGCAAGCTCTACTTCGACGGGCCGCTCAGCAGACAGGAGCTGGGACCCCTCACCGCACTCAGCTCGGGGTCGATCAGCAACGTCGTCTCCGAACTCGTCGCCGACGGCCTCCTGGAGGAGGCCGGGTCGGTCGACTCCGACGGCGGCAGGCCGCGCACGCTCCTGCGCGTCACCCCGCGCTGTGGCCACCTGGCCGGCGTCGACATCGGCGAGACACGCGTACGCGTGGAGCTGTTCGACCTCACCCTGAACGAACTCGCGCGCGTGGACGCCCCGTTGCCCGACGGACACCATGACGCGCAGGACGTCGTGCGGATCGTCGCGGCCGGCCTCGCCCAGGTGCTCGGCGAGGCGAAGGTCGCCCCGGACGCCCTCATCGGCGTCGGCATCGGCGTGCCCGGCATCGTCGACGCCTCCGATGCGGGCGGCGCCGTCGGAGCCGTCGTGCACGGTCAGGCCATCGGCTGGGACGCCGTCCCCCTCGAAGCGATGCTCCGCGACTGCGGCGAACTCCCATCGGAACTGCCCCTGTTCGTCGACAACGGCGCCAAGACGCTGGGTCTCGCCGAGATGTGGTTCGGCGCGGGCCGCGGCGCCCGCACCGCCGTCGTCACCCTCATCGGCTCCGGCGTCGGCGCGTGCGTCATCGCCGACGGCGTCCCCTACCAGGGCTCGTCCGGCAGTGCGGGGGAGTGGGGCCACACCACGCTCCAGGTCGGCGGGCGCCGTTGCCGGTGCGGGGCGCGCGGCTGCCTGGAGGCGTACGTGGGCGCCGAGGCGCTGCTCGAACGATGGCGCGAGAGCGGCGGCCACTGGACCTCGACCGACGAGGAGGGGGCGCTCGCCGAACTCCTCGCCGACCCCGCAGCCGGTGAACTCCTCGACGAGACAGCCGAGTTCCTCGGTGCGGGCATCGCCGACCTCGTGAATCTCTTCAACCCGGAGCGCATCGTCGTCGGCGGCTGGGCCGGGCTCCTCCTCGGTCCCCGCCTCCTCTCACCGGTGCGGCAGGCGGCCGCCGCGTACGCCCTGCGCCACCCGTTCGCGCAGACCACGATCGAACTCGGGCGCCTGGGACCCGACGCGGTGACGGTCGGCGCGGCGACCCTGCCGCTCGCGCGTTTCCTCGCCGAGGGCGGCGCGGCGATCACCTCACGGGAACCGATCGCCGACGGCGCGAGTTAGATTCGGCAGAAGCCGAGGGCCAGAGTCACAGCGAGGGGCGGCGTCATGGGGGAAGCGACCGATCTGGGCGACTACGCGGGGTTCACGGCCGACCCGTATCCCGTCTACGAGGAACTGCGCGCCCGCGGCCCGGTGCACCGGGTGCGGCTGCCCAAGCCCGCCGACGACGGCGAGGCATGGCTGATCGTCGGGCACGAGGAGGCGCGCGCCGCGCTCACCGACCCACGCCTGGTCAAGTCCCCCGCCGAGCTGGGCTTCTCAGGCCTCGACGAAGAGCTGATCGGCGCCCATCTGCTGATCACCGACCCGCCGCACCACACGCGCCTGCGCTCCCTCGTCACCCGCGCCTTCACCGCACGCCGCGTCGAATCGCTGCGCCCGCGCATCCAGCGCATCACCGACGACCTGCTCGACGCGATGCTCCCGCACGGCCGCGCCGACCTCGTCGAGTCGTTCGCCTTCCCGCTGCCGCTCACGGTCATCTGCGAGCTCCTCGGCGTCCCGGACATCGACCGCGCCGACTTCCGGCGCATGTCGAACGAGGTGGTCGCGCCGAGCGACCGCGACGGCGAGTACGCGACGTTCGTCGAACTCGCCGCGTACCTGCGCGACCTGATCGAGGACAAGCGGGCGTCGGCCCCCGCGGACGACCTGCTCAGCGCCCTGATCCGCACGACCGCGGAGGACGGCGACCGGCTCTCGCCCGACGAGCTGTGCGCCATGGCCTTCATCCTCCTCATCGCGGGCCACGAGACGACGGTGAACCTGATCGCGGGCGGCGTACGCGCCCTGCTGACCCACCCCGACCAACTCGCCGCCCTCCGCGCCGACATGACCCTCCTCGGCGGCGCCGTCGAGGAGATGCTGCGGTACGAGGGTCCCGTGGAGAACGCGACGTACCGCTTCACCGTCGAGGACACCGAGGTCGGCGGCACGGTCATCCCCGGCGGCTCCGCCGTCCTCGTCGGCCTGGCCGCCGCCGACCACGACCCGGAGCGCTTCCCGGAGCCGGACCGCTTCGACATCCGGCGCGACGCCCGGGGCCACGTCGCCTTCGGGCACGGCCTCCACCACTGCCTCGGCGCACCCCTGGCCCGCCTCGAAGGACAGATCGCCCTGCGCTCACTTCTCGACCGCGCCCCCGCGCTCGCACTCGACGGCCCGGCGGACGACTGGCTGCCCGGCATGCTGATCCGCGGCGTGCGAAGCCTGCCGGTCCGGTGGTGACCGACGCCCCCGCGCTCGGCACGGCAGGCCGGGCGTACCCGCCCCCGCCGACCTGCCCGGAGGTCTCCATGACCGCACCACACGACAACGACAGCCCCCAGGAGCTGGACCTCGCCCTGGCCGCGAAGCTCCTTGACGCCCAGCCGTTCAGCCGTCTCGTGGGCGCCCGGCTCACCGCGTTCGGCGACGGCGCGGCCACCATCGAGGTCGACATCAGGCCGGAGCTGCACCAGCAGAACGGGTTCCTGCACGGCGGGGTCCTGTCCTACGCCGCCGACAACGCGCTGACGTTCGCGGGCGGCACGGTCCTCGGCGCGGCCGTGCTCACCGGCGGCTTCTCCATCCAGTACGTCCGCCCGGCCACGGGCCGCACCCTGATCGCCCGCGCCCAGGTCGTGCACGGCGGCCGGCGCCAGGCCGTCGTCCGCTGCGACCTGTCGACCGTGGACGAGGACGGCACGGAGAAGCTGTGCGCCGTCGCCCAGGGCACGATCCTGCCGGTGGCGCGGGGCTGAGCCTGCCGGTCGCACGGAGCTGCGCCTGTCGGTCGCGCACGGCTGACCGGCTGAGCCGACGGCGCTCCCGGGAGTTTTGTTCGAGGGCTGGAAACCCTTGACACCTGCGTTGCCGCACACCCATAGTTCTCGCCGCTGAGCGCAACGACGTTGCGCTCAGCGCACCGAACCGGAGTGAGAACCAGGCGTCAGGAGGAGCGGGCGATGACCGAGAACGGCCCGAAGACCGGTGGACCCGGAGTCCTCCAGGGCGCCGATCGCGCCCTGCTCGCGCTGCTCTCCTTCACGGAGCGCCGCCCCGAGTGGGGCGTGAGCGAGATCGCGAGGGAACACGACTGGGACAAGGCCGTCGCCCAGCGCATTCTCACCACACTCACCGCGCGCGCGTTCCTGACCTGTGACAGTACGACACGGCGCTACCGGCTCGGGCCCGCCGTGTCCCGGCTGGCCCGCGTCGGGGAGCACAGCGGCGTCCTGCCGTCCCTGGTCCGGCCCGTCCTCGCCGGCCTGCTGCGCGAGACGGGCGAGAGCGTCGTCCTGAACGTGCCCAACGGCAGCGGCTACCGTTGTGCCGCCGCCGTCGACGGCACCGGTCCCGTCCGCTACACGGCGATAGTCGGCGCCCTCATGCCCGGCCACGCCGGAGCCTCCGGACACGCGATCTTCGCCCACTACCCCGAGGCGGAGATCCGGCAGATCTTCGGCGCGACCCCGCTCCAGCGCTTCAACGACCACACCGTCACCGACTTCGACGACCTGCTCCGCGTCTATGGCGACGTACGGGAGAAGGGCCACAGCGTCAGCCTCGGCGAGTACGACGAGGCGGTCGCGGCCATCGCGGCACCGGTGTTCCAGGCCGGCACCGTCGCCGCGTCGCTCACGGTCATCGGCCCCTCGCACCGCATCGTGCGCGCCGCCGACCGCATCACCCGGCTCGTCGTCGAGGGAGCGCGCGAGGCCACGGCCGCCTTCGGCCCCTGACGCCCTCCCGCCGCTCCCGGCCGGCCCGGACCGCTGTCCCCGGCAGGTCCGGCCCCGAACCACAATCGCCACACCCGCCGCATCAGTCCCCCATACCCGCATACCTGTCCCCGCGTCGTGCGCCGCCCCGCGCACGCCGCCCGGTCCCGCCTGCCCGCAAAGGGGTGTCCCGTGTCGCACCACACCTCAGTCACCACCGCCCACGCCGAACCACCACCGGGGGACAGCCCCGGCTCCGGACACCCCCGCGTCCGTGAACCCGTCGTCCTCGTCGTGCTCGCCGCGCTGTCCGTCGTCGGCGCGCTCATCGGCGCCGACCTCGTCGCCAAGCTCGGCATCTCCGCCAACACCTCCGTGGTCGGCGCCCTCATCGCCATGCTGGTCGGCCGCATACCCGTCGCCGGGCTGCGCAAGATGCGCTCGGTGCACCGGCAGAACCTCGCCCAGAGCGCCATCTCCGCCGCGACCTTCGCCTCGGCCAACGCCCTGCTCACCTCGGTGGCGGTGCCGTACGTCTTCGGCCGCAAGGACCTGGTGTGGCCGATGCTGGCGGGCGCGTTCATCGGCCTGCTCATCGACACCTGGGTGCTCTACCGCGCGTTCGGCTCCCGGCTCCTGCCCGCCGACGCGGCCTGGCCGCCCGGCACCGCCGCGGCCGAGACCATCAAGGCCGGAGACAAGGGCGGCAAGCGCGCCCTCGTCCTGGGCGCGGGCACCCTCGTCGGGCTCGGCGGCACCCTCCTGAACCTGCCCCTGTCCGCCGCCGGTGTCGCCTTCCTCGGCAACGTCTGGGCCCTGCTGATGTTCGGCGTCGGCCTGGGACTGCGGGAGTTCAGCCCCGACCTCTTCCACACGGACCTCGGCGCGGGCTACGTACCGCACGGCGTGATGGTCGGGGCGGGTGTCGTCGCCCTCGGCCAGGCCGTCCGGCTGCTCATGCGCCGCCGCCCCTCGCGGACGACCGCCCCCATCGCGCCCCAGGTGCCCGCCGGCCCCGCCGCGGATCCCACGACCGCGTTCACCGTCGACGAGAGCACGCTGCGCCGCACCCTTCTGCGGGGCTACGCCCTGTTCACCGGCGGAGCCGTCGTCCTCGCCGTCGCGGGCGGACTGATCGGTGACATGAGCCCCCTCGGCCTCGTCGGCTGGGTCCTGTTCGCCGCGTTCGCCGCCCTCGTGCACGAGCTGATCGTCGGCCTCGCCGCGATGCAGTCGGGCTGGTTCCCGTCCTTCGCCGTCACTCTGATCTTCCTCGTGTTCGGCCTGCTCATCGGCATCCCGTCCGTGCCGCTCGCCCTCCTCGTCGGCTACGTGTCCGCCACCGGTCCCGCCTTCGCCGACATGGGCTACGACCTCAAGGCCGGCTGGCTCCTGCGCCGCGACCACAGCCCCTGGGACCCCTACGAGCGCGAGGGCCGCCGCGAGCAGTTCCGCGCCGCGCTCATCGGCTTCGCCGCCGCCCTCGTCGTGGTCGCCGTCCTGTGGCAGTCGTACTTCCGCCAGGGCCTGATCCCGCCCGTCGCCAAGGTGTACGCGGACACGGTCAAGCACGGCCTGGGCGACCCGGGCGTCCTGCGCACCATGCTGCTCTGGGCGATCCCCGGAGCCCTGATCCAGCTGCTCGGCGGCCCTCGCCGGCAGATGGGCGTGATGCTGGCGACCGGCCTCCTGATCCTCACCCCGAACGCCTGCTGGCTGGTCCTCGCCGCGCTCGCCGTGCGCGTCGTCTACCGCAGGATCCGCGGACCCCGCGCGGACGAGGAGCTCAACCTCGTCGGCGCCGGCCTCATCGCGGGCAGCTCACTCGGCGACTCGGCCCAGATCGTCAAGGCCGGCTGAACGCCCTTTCCCACCACAGCAGTTCACGCTGTACCGCAAGTGCAAGGAGAAATACCCCCATGGAGATGTTCAGCCGCCTCGAACCCCGCGGCGAGTACCTGAGCTTCGAACTCGCCCTCGCCGCCCGCAAGCTGGTCGAGCAGGTCATGCTGGTCAAGCCCGGTGAGCACGTCGTCCTGACCGGCGACACCAGCAGCGACCGCCGCGTCGTCGACGCGACCGCGCAGGCCGTCGCCGCGGCGGGCGCCCACCCCGTCGTCGTCTGGTACGAGACGATGCCCAGCTCCTCCATGGAGCCGCCGCGCCCGGTCGCCGGTGCCATCGCGGACGCCGACGTGTGGATCGAGTTCGCGGTCTCCTACGTCATGCATTCGGACGCCTTCCGTACGGCCATGGCGAACGGCTGCCGCTACACCAACCTCACGGCCATGGACGTCCACATGCTCGTGGCGACCGTGGGACGCCCCGACTTCGACGGCGTCATCCGCCTGGGCAAGGCCCTCGTACGCCTCCTGGAGCAGGCCGACGAGGTCCGCATCACCTCCGCGAACGGCACCGACATCACCGGCCGCAACGGGGACCGGCCCATCAACCTGCGCGGCAAGCCCGCCGAGAAGCCCGGCGAGACGGTCATGCTCTCGGGGCAGATCTCCTGGAACCCCTTGGAGGAGACCCAGGACGGCGTCCTCGTGTTCGACGGCGCGCTGTGGCCGCCGGACCAGCTCGGCCTGCTGCGCTCCCCGGTGCGCTGCACCGTCGAGAAGGGCGTCGTCACCAAGATCGAGGGCGGCCAGGACGCGGACGTCTTCCGCCGCTGGATGGAGTCCTGGGACGACCCGAACATGTACCGCGTCGCCCACTGGTCGCTCGGCTTCAACCCGGGCGTGCTCGCGCCGACCGGCCGCATCGTCGAGGACGAGCGCGTCTTCGGCTGCGTCGAGCTCGGCATCGGGACCAAGGGCGCCTGGATCGGCGGCGAGCCCTGGGTGTCCGCCGCCCACACCGACGGCTCGGTCCTCGGCCCGTCGATCTACCTCGACGGCGAGTGCATCGAGCGCGACGGCGTGTACGTGCACCCCGAACTGGTCAAGATCTGCAAGGAGTTGGGCGTCGAGGGCTACTGACCGACCCCACCGGGGCGCCCTTCGCGAGGGGCGCCCCGCCTCCAAGTACGACCTCCTGGAGCCAGCCATGACCACCTACCGCCACAGCGGTCTCGTCTGCCACGACCACACCCTCGACGTGCCGCTCGACCACGCGCGCCCCGACGGCCCGGCGATCTCCCTGTTCGCCCGCGAGGTCGTCGCAGAGGAGCACGAACACCGCGACCTGCCCCGCCTCCTGTGGCTCCAGGGCGGACCCGGGGGCCGCGCCGAGCGGCCGAACGCGGCCGGCGCCTGGCTGCGCCGCGCCCTCAAGGACTACCGGGTGGTCCTCCTCGACCAGCGCGGCACGGGCCGCTCCGCACCGGCCGACCGCACCACGCTCGCCGCCGTCGAGGACCCGGCCGCCCACCTCGCCCACTTCCGCGCCGACTCGATCGTGCGCGACGCCGAACTCCTGCGCCGCCACCTCCAGGGCGACCGCCCCTGGACCGTCCTCGGCCAGAGCTTCGGCGGGTTCTGCGCCCTGACCTATCTGAGCCTGGCGCCCGAGGGCCTCGGCCAGGTGTTCATCACGGGGGGCCTGCCCACGCTCACCGGCCACGCGGACGACGTCTACCGTGCCGCGTACCGCCGCACCCTCGCGCACAACGACCGCTACTTCGCGCGCTACCCGGGCGACCAGCGGCTCGCCGACGCGGTCGCCGCGCACCTGGCGGACCACGACGTCCGGATGCCCGGCGGGGAGCGCCTGACCGTGCGCCGCTTCCAGACCATGGGCATCAACTTCGGCACCTCGGCCGGCTTCGACGCACTCCACTACCTCCTGGAGAGCGCGTTCGTCGACGGCGCCCACGGGCCCGCCCTGTCCGACCCGTTCCTGCGCGGCGTCGACGCCACGGTCTCCTTCGCGCCGCGCCCCCTCTACGCCGTCCTGCACGAGCCGATCTACGCCCAGGGCGGCCGCGCCACCGACTGGTCGGCCCACCGGATCCGCGACGAGTTCCCGGAGTTCGACGCCCCCGGCACAGCCACGGCCCCCCTCCGCTTCACCGGCGAGATGATCTACCCCTGGCAGTTCGACGAGGACCCGGCCCTCGTCCCCCTCAAGGACACGGCCGAGCGCCTCGCCCGCCGCACGGACTGGCCCGCCCTCTACGACCTCGACCGGCTCGCCGCGAACGACGTGCCGGTCGCCGCGGCCGTCTACCAGGACGACATGTTCGTCGACCGCGAGCAGTCCCTGGAGACGGCGAAGCTCGTACGGGGGCTGCGTGCCTGGGTCTCGGACGCGCACGCCCACGACGGGGTGAAGGCGGATCCCGCGGTCCTCGACCGGCTGATCGCCACGGCGCGCGGGGAGGCCTGAGCCGGGCTCGCCGCGAGGTCCTGGGGATCAGCCCCCGGGGATCTCCTCCATCCGGACCAACCGCTTTTCCCGGCGGGACAGTTCACAGGCCTCCGCGATCCGCAGCGCGTGCAGCGCCTCGCGGCCGTCGCACGGGTTCTCGCGTTCGCCGCGCACCACGTCGACGAACGCGACGAGCTCCGCCTCGTACGCGGGGGCGAAGCGTTCCAGGAAGCCGGGCCAGGGCTTGGACGCGGCGGGCGGGCCCTTGGGCTCGGTGGAGGCGACGGGCGTGCGGTCGTCGAGGCCGACGACGACGGTGTCCAGCTCGCCGGAGAGTTCCATGCGCACGTCGTAGCCCGCGCCGTTGCAGCGCGTCGCCGTCGCCGTGACCAGCGTGCCGTCGTCCAGCGTGAGGACGGCGGCCGCCGTGTCGACGTCCCCGGCCTCGCGGAACATCGCGGGTCCGGCGTCGGACCCGGTCGCGTACACCTGCGTCACCTCGTGGCCGGTCACCCAGCGCAGGATGTCGAAGTCATGGACCAGGCAGTCCCGGTAGAGGCCGCCGGACAGCGGCAGATACGCGGCCGGCGGCGGGGCCGGGTCGCTCGTCATGGCCCGTACGGTGTGCAGCCGGCCGAGACGGCCCGAGCGGACCGCCTCGCGCGCCGCCGTGTACCCCGCGTCGAAGCGGCGCTGGAAGCCCAGCTGGAGCACCGTCCCGGCCCGCTCGACCTCGGCGAGCGCGGTCAGTGTGCCCGGCAGGTCGAGGGCGATGGGCTTCTCGCAGAACACCGGGAGCCCGGCCCGCGCCGCCCGCCCGATCAGCTCGCCGTGCGCGGACGTCGCCGCCGTGATGACCACCGCGTCCACGCCCCACGAGAAGATCTCGTCCACCGTGGGCGCCGCCGTCGCGCCGATCCGGTCCGCGAGTGCGACGGCCCGCTCCGGGTCCGCGTCCGTGACCACGAGCGAGCCGACCTCGCGGTACCGCTCCAGAACTGCTGCGTGAAAGGTGCCGATACGGCCCGTCCCGATAAGTCCGATGCGCATGCAGTCAAGGTGCCGCCCGGGGAACCCGCTGTCAACGGTTTGTCCTGACAACCGAACTTCACGACTTCCCGTCAACATTCCTTGCGACTACGCTCGGCCCGTGGCCAAACCAGTAGTCGACCCGACCGTGTCGCTCCAGCTCAGCGTGGACCGCAGCAGTCCGGTCCCGCTCTATTTCCAGCTCTCCCAGCAGCTGGAGGCGGCGATCGAGCGCGGCTCCCTGACCCCCGGCAGCCTGCTCGGCAACGAGATCGAGCTCGCGGGCCGGCTCGGTCTGTCCCGGCCCACCGTGCGCCAGGCCATCCAGTCCCTCGTCGACAAGGGCCTCCTCGTCCGCCGCCGCGGGGTCGGCACCCAGGTCGTCCACAGCCAGGTCAAGCGCCCCCTGGAGCTGAGCAGCCTCTACGACGACCTTGAGGCGGCGGGCCAGAAGCCCGAGACGCGCGTCCTGGCCAACACGCTCGTGCCGGCGTCCGCCGAGGTCGCGGCCGCGCTCGGGGTGGGGGAGGGCGACGAGGTGCACCGGGTCGAGCGGCTGCGGCTGACCCACGGCGACCCGGTCGCGTACCTCTGCAACCACCTGCCCACCGGGCTGCTCCCGCTCGACACGGAGCGGCTGGAGGCGACGGGGCTCTACCGGCTGATGCGCGCCGCCGGGATAACCCTGCACAGCGCCCGCCAGTCCGTCGGCGCCCGCGCCGCCGCCGCCGAGGAGGGCGAGCGGCTCACCGAGCCCGCGGGCGCCCCGCTCCTGACGATGCAGCGGACCACGTTCGACGACACCGGCAGACCCGTCGAGTTCGGGTCGCACACGTACCGGGCGTCCCGCTACTCCTTCGAGTTCCAGCTCCTCGTGCGGCCGTAGAAGCGTCCTGGAAGCGCCGTGGGCATGGCGCGGAAGACCGGCCGTAAGAATGTTATGACAAAGTCATTGACGGTGCCGGGCACCCACCGCTAGAACTCCTCCAGCCGCACACGGGCGGCGAGGAGAGAGGTGGCACACCATGCGCACAGCCCGCACGGCAGCAACCCTCATGGCGGTCGTCGCACTCGCGGCCGGATGCAGCAGCTCCGGAGGCAAGACCTCCGAGGACAAGGCCGACGGCTCCACGGGCGGCAAGCCCGCCGGCACGCCCCGCCTGAAGATCGCGATGATCACCCACTCCGGCGAGGGCGACACCTTCTGGGACATCGTCCAGAGCGGCGCCGAGCAGGCCGCGGCCAAGGACAACGTCCAGTTCCTCTACTCGAACGACAAAGAGGCCAAGGGCCAGGCCGAGCTGGTCCAGTCGGCGATCGACAAGAAGGTCGACGGGATCGTCGTCACCCTCGCCAAGCCCGAGGCCATGAAGGCCGTACTCGCCAAGGCGGAGGACGCCGGGATCCCGGTCGTCACGATCAACTCGGGCGGCGAGTTCTCGCAGCGGTTCGGCGCGCTCACCCACATCGGGCAGGACGAGTCCGTGGCCGGCGAGGCCGTCGGCAGCGAACTCACCGAGCGCGGCCGGAAGAAGGTGCTCTGCGTCATCCACGAACAGGGCAACGTCTCCCTGGAGCAGCGCTGCGCCGGCGTCAAGAAGACCTTCAAGGGCACCGTCGAGAACCTCAACGTCGAGGGCACCAACGCCCCCTCGTCCCAGTCGTCCATCGAGGCGAAGCTCCAGGCGTCCAAGGACATCGACGCGGTCGTCGCGCTCGGCGCCCCCACCGCGGCCGTCGCCGTCAAGGCGAAGCAGGACGCGGGCAGCGAGGCGGAGGTCGACACCTTCGATCTGAACGCGGCCGTGGTCAAGAGCCTCAAGGCCAAGGACGTCGGCTTCGCCGTCGACCAGCAGCCCTACCTCCAGGGCTATCTCGCCGTCGACGAACTGTGGCTCTACAAGACCAACGCCAACGTCATCGGCGGCGGAAAGCCCGTCCTGACAGGCCCGGCGATCGTCACCGAGCAGGACGTGCCGAAGCTCGAGAAGTACACCGCGCGCGGTACCCGGTGAACGGATGCGTGATCCCGGTGCCTGATACTTGGACGTTTGGGGCCGGTCGTCGAGCCCCCGGGGCAGGTCCGCCGGTCCCGCAGATCCAGGCACCAGAAGAAGAAGGGCAAGGCCTCGTGGCACGGTTTCGGAGCTGGGTGAGCATCGCCCTCGCAGGGGCAGTCGGTCTCACCCTCGCGGGGTGCAGCAGCACCGGCGGCAAGCGGGCGGAGGACGCCAGGAAGGCGGCCTCGGCCCAGGGCAAGGCCGCGGTGAACACCCCGCGCTGGACCGTCGCGATGGTGACCCATTCGGGCGACGGCGACACCTTCTGGGACATCGTCCAGAGCGGCGCCAAGCAGGCCGCCGTCAAGGACAACATCAACTTCCTGTACTCGCACAGCGACGAGGCGCAGCAGCAGGCCCAGCTCGTCGACGCGGCCGTGGACAAGAAGGTCGACGGCCTGATCGTCACGCTCGCCAAGCCCGACGCCATGAAGGCCGCCGTCGCCCGCGCCGAGAAGGCCGGCATCCCCGTGATCACCGTGAACTCCGGCTCCGAGGAGTCCAAGAAGTTCGGCGCGCTCACGCACATCGGCCAGGACGAGACGATCGCGGGCCGGGCCGTCGGCGAGGAGCTGAACAAGCGCGGCCGCAAGAAGGCCCTGTGCGTCCTGCACGAGCAGGGCAACGTCGGCCACGAGCAGCGCTGCGCCGGCGCCAAGGAGACCTTCAAGGGCCAGATGCAGAACCTGTACGTCGAGGGCACCAACATGCCCGACGTCCAGTCCTCCATCGGCGCCAAGCTCCAGGCCGACAAGTCCATCGACTCCGTCGTCACGCTCGGCGCGCCCTTCGCCGCCACCGCCGTGAAGGCCAAGCAGGACGCGGGCAGCAAGGCCGAGATCGACACCTTCGACCTCAACGAGAAGGTCGCCGCCGAGCTGAAGGACGGCACGCTCGGCTTCGCCGTCGACCAGCAGCCCTACCTCCAGGGCTACGAGGCCGTGGACCTGCTCTGGCTCTACCGCTACAACGCGGACGTCCTCGGCGGCGGAAAGCCGGTCCTCACCGGACCGCAGATCATCACCAAGGACCAGGCGGCCAAGCTCGAGGAGTACACGAAGCGGGGGACCCGATGAGCGCCGCCGCACCGAAGACCCCGCCGCTGACGGACGAGCGGCTCCTGAAGACATCGCCGCTGCGCAAGCTCATGGGCCGGCCCGAACTCGGCTCGGTCGTCGGCGCCGTCGCCGTCTTCCTCTTCTTCGCGATCTTCGCGGACAGCTTCCTGCGGGCCTCCAGCCTCGCCACGGTCCTGTACGCGTCGTCGACGATCGGCATCATGGCCGTACCCGTGGCCCTGCTGATGATCGGCGGCGAGTTCGACCTCTCCGCCGGCGTCATGGTCACCACGTCCGCGCTGATCTCGTCGATGTTCAGCTACCAGATGACGGCGAACGTCTGGGTCGGCGTGGGCGTCTCGCTCCTGGTCACGCTCGCCATCGGCGTCTTCAACGGCGTCATGCTGACCCGCACCGACCCACCGAGCTTCATCATCACGCTCGGCACGTTCCTGATGCTGACCGGTATGAACCTCGGCTTCACCAAGCTGATCAGCGGCACCGTCTCCACCAAGTCGATCTCCGACATGGAGGGCTTCTCCTCCGCGAAGGACGTCTTCGCCTCCACGCTCACCATCGGCGGTGTCGACTTCAAGATCACCATCCTGTGGTGGCTCGCCCTGATCGTCGTCGCCACCTGGATCCTGCTGCGCACCCGCGTCGGCAACTGGATCTACGCGGTCGGCGGCGGCGAGGACGCGGCCCGCGCCGTCGGTGTCCCGGTCAACAAGACCAAGATCGGCCTCTACATGGGCGTCGCCTTCGGCGCCTGGATCTCGGGGCAGCACCTGCTGTTCTCGTTCGACGTCGTGCAGTCCGGCGAGGGCGTCGGCAACGAGCTGATCTACATCATCGCGGCCGTCATCGGCGGCTGCCTGATCACCGGCGGCTACGGGTCCGCCGTCGGCGCGGCCATCGGCGCCCTGATCTTCGGCATGACGAGCAAGGGCATCGTGTTCGCCGAGTGGAACCCGGACTGGTTCAAGTTCTTCCTCGGGGCGATGCTGCTCCTCGCGACCCTGCTCAACGCGTGGGTCCGCAAGCGCGCGGAGGCGACGAAATGACCGAGACCGCAGAACGTACGGCGCTGGTGGAGCTCGACGGCGTCAGTAAGTACTACGGCAACATCCGGGCGCTGGAGGACGTCTCCCTCGTCGTGCACGCGGGCGAGATCTCCTGCGTCCTCGGCGACAACGGCGCGGGTAAGTCGACCCTCATCAAGATCATCGCGGGTCTGCACAAGCACGACTCCGGGACCTTCAGCATCGAGGGCGAGGAGACGCGGCTCGCCAACCCGCGCGAGTCCCTCGACCGCGGTATCGCCACGGTCTACCAGGACCTCGCCGTCGTCCCGCTGATGCCGGTCTGGCGGAACTTCTTCCTCGGCTCCGAGCCGACGAAGGGCTCCGGCCCCTTCAAGCGGCTGGACGTCGACCTGATGCGCCGGACGACCCACGCGGAGCTGCTCCGCATGGGCATCGACCTGCGCGACGTCGACCAGCCCATCGGCACCCTCTCCGGCGGCGAGCGCCAGTGCGTGGCGATCGCCCGCGCCGTCTACTTCGGCGCCAAGGTCCTCGTCCTCGACGAGCCGACCGCGGCCCTCGGCGTCAAGCAGTCCGGCGTCGTCCTCAAGTACGTCGCCGCCGCGCGCGACGCGGGCCTCGGCGTGGTCCTGATCACGCACAACCCGCACCACGCCTACCTCGTCGGCAACCGCTTCGTCCTCCTGAAGAGGGGCACGATGTTCGGCAGCTACGCGCGCGACGAGATCACCCTCGACGAACTGACCCGCCAAATGGCAGGTGGCAGCGAACTGGACGACCTGCGCCACGAGCTGGAGGGCCGGGACGCCCCGTAGGCACGGCGCCCCTGAAAGGGGCGCCGGACTGTGACATTCACGGCTTCCGCCGCGGGGCGCGACCAGCCACGAACAACCCGCAGACGAAGCGGGACCTGCGGTGGCGCCCCGTCGCTCCCGAGTGACCGCCACCGCTCGGATACGCCCCCGCGGCAGCGAAATGGCACAATCGGCGCGATGAGCACCTACCGCGACCTCGCGCACCGCGGCTCCGCACGAGCCACCGTCCTGCGGACCGTCGGCACGCGTGAGCGCCGTTCCCACCTGACGGCGCCCCGCGTCCCGACCGTCGGCATCGACATCGGCGGTACGAAGGTGATGGCGGGCGTGGTCGACGCCGACGGCAACATCCTGGAGACCCTGCGCACCGAGACGCCGGACAAGTCCAAGAGCCCCAAGGTCGTCGAGGACACCATCACGGAGCTGGTGCTCGATCTCTCCGACCGGCACGACGTCCACGCCGTCGGCATCGGCGCGGCCGGCTGGGTCGACGCCGACCGCAACCGGGTGCTCTTCGCCCCGCACCTGTCCTGGCGCAACGAGCCGCTGCGCGACCGGCTCGCCGGCCGCCTCTCCGTCCCCGTACTCGTCGACAACGACGCGAACACGGCCGCCTGGGCCGAGTGGCGGTTCGGCGCGGGCCGTGGCGAGGACCACCTGGTCATGATCACGCTGGGCACCGGCATCGGCGGCGCGATCCTGGAGGACGGCCAGGTCAAGCGCGGCAAGTTCGGCGTCGCCGGCGAATTCGGCCACATGCAGGTCGTCCCCGGCGGCCACCGCTGCCCGTGCGGCAACCGCGGCTGCTGGGAGCAGTACAGCTCCGGCAACGCGCTCGTGCGCGAGGCCCGCGAGCTCGCAGCCGCGGACTCCCCGGTCGCCTACGGGCTCATCGAGCGCGTCAAGGGCAACGTCCCCGACATCACGGGCCCCCTCATCACCGAGCTCGCCCGCGAGGGCGACGCCATGTGCATCGAGCTGCTCCAGGACATCGGCCAGTGGCTCGGCGTCGGCATCGCGAACCTCGCGGCCGCCCTCGACCCGTCCTGCTTCGTCATCGGCGGCGGCGTCTCCGCGGCCGACGACCTGCTGATCGGCCCGGCCCGCGACGCCTTCAAGCGCCACCTCACCGGCCGCGGCTACCGCCCCGAGGCCCGCATCGCCCGTGCCCAGCTCGGCCCCGAGGCCGGTATGGTCGGCGCCGCGGACCTCGCCCGGCTCGTCGCCCGCCGTTTCCGCCGCGCCAAGCGCCGTCGCGTGGAACGGTACGAGCGCTACGAGCGTTACCACCAGGGCAAGGGCTTCGGCCTCGACCCGCAAAGCCCGGCGAGCGCCGCCGGCGAGAATCAGGGACCGAAGTAATGACCGTGCCACGCCAGCCCTCGTCCCCCGACGAAGGGCAGCACCCCCCTGAGAACCGCCGGAGGGTCATCCGCCGCCGCGCGCTCACGCTGCTCACGATCGTGCTGCTCATCGGCGTGCCCGCCGGCTATCTGGTGATCTCCGCGGACCAGAGCCGTAGCAGCGGCAAGGACAAGGAGGCCAAGTACTCCGCGACGGGCCTCACCATCGGCTGGCCCTCCAAGGTCCAGCGCCGGCTGTACCAGGTGCCGGTCCCGGTCTCCACCGCCAAGGGCGTCGCGTACTACGAGACGAACAACCTCAGGACGAGCCGCCTCTACGTCCGCTTCCGCACGACGGACGCGGGCCTCGACAAGTTCCTGAAGACCGTCGGGACCAGCTCGTCCAAGCTGAAGAAGGACGAGATCGCCGTCAGCGCGCGCAACCAGAAGGTCGTGGGCTGGGTCTTCAACGGCCCCGGCCCGTACTGGGGCCTCACCCACAAGCAGAAGAACCCCGAGCCGACCCTGGACATCGTGGTGAACCGCGCGAACCCGGCGAAGCCCTTCGTGTACGTGGTGTCGACGACGACGCCGTAGCACCGGCGCGCCCGGCCGCCGCCGCGGCCGGGCGATCCACCGCGCCGGCGATCCCGCGTCGAATTGCCCGCATATGGCGCTCCGGTGCCGCTCGCCGCTCGCCGCTCCTCGCGGTAGGAGGCCTTCACGCGGCCTCCCCGAACCACGTACACCACCAACCCCAGGCATTCACTCCGTGCGCACTCACGGGCCCCGCCCCGAACCCTCACAGAGCGACTGGATAGCGTGGAGCAAGTGAGTGAGACGAAGACACCTGCCCTCCAGTACCGCCTCGACGGCCCGGACGACGCCCCCGTGCTCATCCTCGGACCCTCGCTCGGCACCACCTGGCACATGTGGGACCGGCAGGTACCCGAGCTCGCCCGGCAGTGGCGGGTGTTCCGTTTCGACCTTCCCGGGCACGGCGGCGCCCCCGCCCACCCGGCCGGTTCCGTAGCCGACCTCGCCACGCGGCTCCTGGCCACGCTCGACGCACTCGGCGTGCAGCGCTTCGGCTACGCGGGCTGCTCCCTGGGCGGCGCCATCGGCGCGGAGCTGGCGCTGCGCCACCCCCAGCGCGTGGCCTCCCTCGCGCTGATCGCGGCCTCGCCCCGCTTCGGCACCGCCGACGAGTTCCGCCAGCGCGGCGTGATCGTCCGCAGCAACGGCCTCGACCCCATCGCGCGCACGTCCCCCGAGCACTGGTTCACCAGCGGCTTCGCGGCCGCCCAGCCCGCCATCACCGACTGGGCCGTGCAGATGGTGCGCACCACCGACCCGGGCTGCTACATCGCGGCCTGCGAGGCGCTCGCGTCCTTCGACGTACGGGCCGAGCTCGGCTCCATCGGGGCTCCCACGCTCGTCCTCGTCGGCTCCGACGACCAGGTGACGGGCCCCGCCCAGGCGCGCACGCTCGTCGCGGGCATACCGGACGCCCGGCTCGCCGTGGTGCCCGCCGCCTCGCACCTCGCCCCGGTCGAGCAGCCCGCCGCCGTCACCGACCTCCTCGTCCGGCACTTCTCCACCGCCTGGCAGCCCGCGTACGAGACCGGGCAGCACGCGATCCCCGCCGCCCCCGTCAAGCCCGTCCTCGCGCCGCCGCCCCCGCCGGTCGCCCCCGTCGCGGAGATCGGCCCCACGGAGGCCCAGCCCGAGGCCGCCATCCGGCCCGACCGGCACGACATGGGTCTCAAGGTGCGCCGCGAGGTGCTCGGCGACGCGCACGTCGACCGAGCCCTGGCCTCCGCGGACGCCTTCTCCGGTGACTTCCAGGAGTTCATCACCCGCTACGCGTGGGGCGAGATCTGGAGCCGGCCCGGCCTCGACCGCCGCATGCGCAGCTGCGTGACGCTCACCGCGCTCGTGGCCGGCGGCCACCTCGACGAGCTGGCCTTCCACACCCGGGCCGCCCTGCGCAACGGCCTCACCGCCGACGAGATCAAGGAAGTGCTGCTCCAGGCCGCCGTCTACTGCGGTGTGCCCGCGGCGAACTCGGCGTTCAAGGTGGCCCAGGCCGTGATCCGGGAGGAGACCACTCCGCAGGAGTAGCAGCCGCGGGAGTGGAAGTCGGGTGCCGGGGCGGGCCGGACGCGGGCGGGGAGCGCAGGATGGGTCGTATGAAGCTCACGAAGAAGATCCATGCCTGCGTCCGCCTGGAGAAGGACGGGCGGACGCTCGTCATCGACCCGGGCGGCTTCTGCGAGGAGGACGCGGCTGTCGGCGCCGAGGCGATCCTCGTCACGCACGAGCACGCCGACCACTTCAACGAGGCCCGGCTGCGGGCGGCTCTCGACGCCGACCCGGCCACCGAGATCTGGACGCTGAAGTCGGTGGCCGACAAGATCTCGTCGGCGTTCCCGGGTCGGGTGCACACGGTCGGGCACGGTGACACGTTCGAGGCGGCCGGTTTCGACATCCAGGTCCACGGCGAACTGCACGCCGTCATCCACCCGGACATCCCGCGCATCACGAACGTCGGCTATCTGATCGACCACGGCCGGGTCTTCCACCCCGGCGACGCCTTCACCGTCCCCGACCAGCCCGTCGAGACGCTCCTCGTGCCCGTGATGGCCCCCTGGAACAAGATCTCGGAGGTCATCGACTACCTCCGCGAGGTCGGTCCGCAGCGCGCGTACGACATCCACGACGCGCTGCTGACCGACCTGGCGTGGCCCATCTACGAAGGGCAGATCGGGGCGCTCGGCGGCACGGACAACCTGCGGCTGACGCCGGAGGAGTACGCGACGCTCTGAGCGCTCCCTGGAGGTGAACTCCCGTCAGTGGCCGAGGAGTTCGACGACCTCGTCGGTCGTCGCGAGCTCCGCGATCCGCGGGAAGATCTTGCCGAAGCTGTGCTCGTGGGACGCGGCGTCCGTGTCCGTCGTCGCGTCCTCGACCACCGTGAGGTGGTAGCTCAGCTCGAACGCGGAGCGGGCGGTGGACTCGACGCCGATCGAGGTCGAGATCCCCGCGAGCACGATCTGCGTCACTCCGCGGCGGCGCAGCTGGAGGTCCAGCTCCGTCCCGGTGAAGGCGCCCCAGTGGCGCTTGGTGATCACGATGTCGTCGCCGAGCGGGCCGAGCTCGTCAGGGAACTCGGAGAACGCGGCGGGCGGCGCCTGGGTGAGCCCCGGGGCGGCCGACCGGCTCACCGGCAGGTCGCCGCCGTCGGGGGACCAGGCGACGCGGACCCGCACGACGGGCAGGCCCTTGGCGCGGAAGGCGTCCGCCAGCGCGGCCCCGTTCTTCAGGACGGCGTCGGCGGGGTGCACGGTGGGCAGGCCGAGGATGCCGTTCTGGAGGTCGATGAGGACGAGGGCGGTGCGCTCGTCGAGGGTGGTGGCGGGCATGGGGGTGCTCCTTGCGGATCCGGGGGAGATGCTTCGACAGGCTAACTTTCGAGCAGGGAAACTTGCAAGGTAGCCTGCCTATCGCACCCTGTGCGCGGGTGCCGTGCGGGTGCCCCCGGGTCCGGCGGGCGTTGTCGTACCCGCCCGGTAGGTTGTGGGCATGCGGATTGCTACCTGGAATGTGAACTCGATCACCGCCCGGCTGCCCAGGCTCCTCGCCTGGCTGGAGAACACCGGGACGGACGTGCTGTGCGTCCAGGAGACCAAGTGCACGGCCGAGCAGTTCCCCGCGGACGAGCTGCGCGAGCTCGGCTACGAGTCCGCGGTGAACGCGACCGGGCGGTGGAACGGCGTGGCGCTGATCTCCCGCGTAGGCCTGGAGGACGTCGTCACCGGCCTGCCCGGCGACCCCGGTTACGAAGGTGTCCACGAGCCCCGCGCGATCTCCGCCACGTGCGGCCCCGCGCGCGTGTGGTCGGTGTACGTGCCGAACGGCCGCGAGGTGGACCACCCGCACTACGCGTACAAGCTCCAGTGGTTCGAGGCGCTCAAGGCGGCCGTCGCGGGCGACGCGGGGGGCTCCCGCCCGTTCGCCGTGATGGGCGACTACAACGTCGCCCCGACGGACGACGACGTCTGGGACATCTCCCTCTTCGACGGCGCCACGCACGTCACCCCCGCGGAGCGCGCCGCGCTCGCCGCGCTCCGTGAGACGGGCCTGTCCGACGTGGTCCCGCGCCCCCTGAAGTACGACCACCCCTTCACGTACTGGGACTACCGCCAGCTCGGATTCCCCAAGAACCGAGGCATGCGCATCGACCTCGTCTACGGGAACGAGCCGTTCGCCAAGGCCGTGAAGGACTCGTACGTGGACCGCGAGGAGCGCAAGGGCAAGGGCGCCTCGGACCACGCGCCGGTGGTCGTGGACCTGGACGTGTAGGGCGAGGTCACTCCGTGATCCGGGGGGCCGGAGGCGAAGGTCCGAACGGCCCGTGATCCGAGAGGGCCGCGACCCTAGGGCTTCAGCGCCCTCAGATCCACCGCCCGGGCCATCGCGTCGAGCCCCGCGTCCCCGGGGTGCAGATGGTCCCCGCTGTCGTACTCGGGCCGGATCCGCGCGGGATGCGCCGGATCCCGCACCACGGCGTCGAAGTCGACCACCGCGTCGAAGTCGCCCCCGCTGTCGCGCACGTACGCGTTGACGATCTCCCGCTCCCGGTCCGCCGTGGTCGTGCACAGGGCCTCGCCCTCGCAGGGGGTGACCGTCGCCCCGACCACGCGCAGGCCCCGCGCGTGGGCGCGGGCGGCGATCTCCTTCAGCCCGGCGACGACCTGGGCCCCGGAGAATCCGGCCCGTACGTCGTTGACGCCCTGGAACACGACGACCGTGCGGACCGACGTCTGGGACAGCACGTCACGGTCGAGGCGGTGCAGCGCGCTCACGCCGCCCGTGTCCGTGGAGACGCCGTCCCCCGGATAGCGGTCGCCCGTCACCCGGTTCGCCGAGATCCCCTGGTTCAGGACCCCGTAGTGCGGCACCGCGTCCTGCTCGCGCAGCCGGGTGGCGAGGACGTCGGGCCAGCGGTGGTTCGCGTCCGGCGTCGACTTCACGCCGTCCGTGATGGAGTCGCCGAGCAGGACGACCGACCCGGGCCCGCCGCTCACGTCGACACCCGTGAGCAGCGGCCAGTACGCGATCGTCGACGTGTACGAGTCCGCCGAGGCCTCCGCCGCGTGATCGCCCGGCAGGCTCACGTACGAGCGCTGGATCGCCTGGCTGTGCACCGGCGCCGTGGCGACCGCCTCCGGGAGGTGGAAGCTGACCAGCAGATTCGCGCCCGCCGGCACGTCGAAGCCCACCGGGTCGCTGAACGCCTGCGCCCCCGCGGGGAGCTGCGTGCCCGCCGCGCCCCGGAACGTCAGCGGCACCGGATCGGCCTTGGCCCCGGCGCCCGCGTCCTGCACGGCCACCGTCGCGCTCCCGACCCGCACCGGCGCCGACGCGAACGTGTTGTCGAGCCGGATCCGCACGCGCGGCCCGCCCACGCTGGTGTGCACGACCAGGCGCACCGTACGGTCCGCCCAGGGCCCGACGGCCGTGTACCCGGCGGTGGACGCCGACCAGGTGCCGGTCCATCCCGGCGCGGGCGAGCGCACCGACAGGGCGAAGACGTGCAGATCGGCGGCGCCGGGGTCCCGGGGCAGATCCACGGAGGCGATCTCGCGGCCCTTGGCCACGGGCACGGTGGCGACGAACAGACGTGTCTTGTCGGCGAGTTGGCCGTCGGGCGTGTTGCGGTGGGGCAGTGCCACGGACTTGGTCGCGAGCGGCCCCGTGCGCCAGTCGGGCGCGGTGAGGCGGTACGTGGAGCGCGAGCCGTCCCGGTAACGGACGGTGCCCGAACCGGCCGCGTCGCCGCCGGTTCCGGCCACCAGGAAGGCGAGCGCGTCGCCCCGGCCGTGCACGCGGACGCGCTGGCCGTCGGCACGTACGTTGTCGGGCCCCTTCGACGCCGTGCGCGGCCAGGTGAGGCGGGCGCCCTCAACACCCAAGGCGCGCCCGGGAGTCCAGCCGGCCGCTGTCAGATCCCCGGCGGACAGCGAGCTGCCCGAACCGTCGAAGTCGGCCTCACCGGCCCGGTCGTCGGCGCTGACCGCCCTGTTGTCGAAGAGCCGCTCCAAGGGGAGCGGCTCAGGTCTGTGCGGGGCCGCCTGTGCGACGGCGGTTGGGGCGATGCCCGTAAAGAGCGCCAGTACAGCTGCCGTTCCCCAGACGCGTCGGCGCACGACCGACTCCCTCCACTTGTGGGTGAGACGTGACAGGTGCGCCATGAAGCTAAAGACGAGACAGGTTCGCGTCAATGAGCCACGTGCGAACGTGGCCCGAACTCTCCACAACGGGGCTCCGCGCGCCCTGTGGTGCGACGGCCTGCGGGGATGTCAGGGTGAGTGGTATGAACATCCCTTTCTTGGACAACTGGCGCAAGAAGCACGGCTCCGCCTTCGGCGTGGCCGTCTTCAGCGAGGGCGACGGCGGGGCCGAGGGCGTCGCGGAGCTTCTCTCCGAGTGCGAACTGCTGCGCTCGCAGGCGCACGAGGCGGGGGTCGAACTGGACGACACCGTCGCGTCGTTGGAGGCGCTCGACCAACTGGTGCCGCGCTGGCGCGAGGACGAGGAAGCGCTGCCGTGGCTCGGCAACGACGCGGGCCTTTACCTCGGTACGGTCCTCGTCCGCCGGGTGCCGGGCGCGAGGTGGGTGATCTGGCCCAACGGGCAGCCGGTGGTGCGGCTGCGCTCCGGCCGCGAGGTCGACGTCGTCGCCGCGGGCCACGAGTGGGCGACGAGCGGGGCTCCCGAGCTGTCGCAGTTCTACGCCGAGACTTCGGAGACGTAGCACCGCAAATACGGTTAATGCCCATACGTGCGTGTCGTCGGTCACGTCCAAAATTGACGTGGATAGTTTGCGCGGACCGACACAGCTGAGAGTGGGCAGGTCTTGCCATGGCCGTCGATCCGTTGATCGAGCTGCGTGACGTCAACAAGTACTACGGGGAGCTGCATGTCCTGCAGGACATCAACCTCACCGTCGGCAAGGGGGAGGTGGTGGTGGTCATCGGCCCCTCGGGGTCGGGAAAGTCGACGCTCTGCCGGACGATCAACAGGCTCGAGACGATCCAGTCGGGGAACATCCGGCTCGACGGACAGCCGCTTCCGGAGGAGGGCAAGGCCCTCGCCCACCTGAGGGCCGAGGTGGGGATGGTCTTCCAGTCCTTCAACCTCTTCGCGCACAAGACGGTCCTGCAGAACGTCTCCCTCGCCCAGATGAAGGTCAGGGGCCGCAAGAGGGACGAGGCCGACAAGCGCTCCCGTGAACTCCTGGACCGGGTCGGGCTCGCCTCGCAGGCGGCCAAGTTCCCCGCCCAGCTCTCCGGCGGTCAGCAGCAGCGCGTGGCCATCGCCCGCGCCCTCGCCATGGACCCCAAGGCCCTCCTCTTCGACGAGCCGACCTCGGCCCTCGACCCGGAGATGATCAACGAGGTCCTCGAGGTGATGCAGCAGCTCGCCCGCGAGGGCATGACCATGGTCGTGGTCACCCACGAGATGGGCTTCGCCCGCTCCGCCGCCAACCGCGTCGTCTTCATGGCCGACGGCCGCATCGTCGAGGACCGCACCCCCGAGGACTTCTTCACCAACCCGCGCAGCGAGCGGGCCAAGGACTTCCTCTCCAAGATCCTCAAGCACTGACGGGGGTGGACCGAACCATGCCGCGCAAGACACGTGTGTTCCGCGCCGTCGCCGCCCTCGCGCTCACCGCCCTGGCCGCCGCGGCCTGCGGCAAGGAGGGCAGCCCGCCGACCAAGGGCCCGTCGGACGCGCAACTGCCCAAGTACCAGGTGGCGCAAGGGTTCGAGCTGCCCGACTCCAAGACGTGGCTCAAGGCCAAGAAGCGCGGGCACTTCGTCGTGGGAGCCAAGGAGGACCAGCCCTACCTCGGCGAGAAGGACCCGGCCACCGGTGTCTACTCCGGTTTCGACATCGAGATCGCCAAGATGATCTCGGCGTCCCTCGGCTTCGCGCCCTCGTCGATCTCCTTCAGGACGATCGCCTCGGCCAACCGTGAGACCGCCCTGCAGAACGGGCAGATCGACTACTACGTGGGCACCTACACGATCAACGACAACCGCAAGAAGCTCGTCGGCTTCGGCGGCCCCTACTACATGGCCGGCCAGTCGCTCCTCGTCCGCACCGACGAGCACGACATCAACGGACCGCAGGACCTGGACGGCAAACGCGTCTGCTCCGCGGCCGGCTCGACCCCCTACCAGCGCATCCAGAAGGACTACCCGAAGGCGGTGCTCGTCGCGTACGACACGTACTCGGTCTGCGTCGACAACCTGCTCACCTACCAGGTCGACGCCGTCACCACCGACGACGCGATCCTGCTCGGCTACGCGGCCAAGGTGCCCGACGAACTCAAGCTGGTCGGCAAGCCGTTCTCCAAGGAGCCCTACGGCATCGGCGTACCGAAGAGCGACAACGCGCTGCGGTTCGCGATCGACACCGCGCTCCAGACCCGCGAGAACGACGGCGACTGGAAGAAGGCGTACGACGCGACGCTCGGCCTCTCCGGAGTGCCCGCGCCCAAGCCGCCCCCCATCGACCGCTACCCGGCGAGCTGAGGAGGCTCCGTGGACGTACTGACCAGCAATTTCTCCACCTTCGCCAAGGGGTTCCTCGGGACGGTCGAACTGACCGTCTACGCCTCGATCCTCGCGCTCGTCCTCGGCTTCGTGATGGCGTCGTTCCGGGTCGCGCCCGTCGGATCCTTCCGGGCCTTCGGCACGGTGTGGGTCACCGTCCTGCGCAACACCCCGCTGACGCTGCTGTTCTTCGCCGTGCTGCTCGGCCTGCCGCGCTTCGGACTCGTGCTGCCCTTCAAGGTGTTCGCGATCCTCGCGCTCGGCTGCTACACCTCCGCGTTCATCTGCGAGGCCCTGCGCTCCGGCATCAACACCGTCCCGAGGGGACAGGGCGAGGCGGCCCGCAGCCTCGGTATGACGTTCAGCCAGACGCTGTCGATGGTGGTGCTCCCGCAGGCCTTCCGGTCCGTCATCCCGCCCGTCGGCTCGACCCTCATCGCCCTCGCCAAGAACTCGGCGATCGCCGGCGCGTTCAGCGTCAACGAGCTGCTCGGCACCTACAAGACCCTCAGCGAGCTGGGCTACAACATCATCTGGACCTTCTTCTGGATCGCCGTCGGCTACCTGATCATCACCCTCACCATCAGCGCGATCTTCAACGTGCTCGAGAAGCGCTGGGGAGTTCCCCGATGAAAGCTCTTGCCCACGACGCGACGGCCCTCTACGACGTACCGGGACCGAAGACCGAGCGCCGGCACCGGCTGTACGGGGTGCTGTCCACGCTGATCGTGCTCGGCCTGCTCGCCTGGATCTTCTACCTCCTGTTCGACACCGACCAGTTCACGTACACGAAGTGGATGCCGTTCGAGTACAAGGGCATCCAGGAGCTGCTCCTGCGCGGGCTCGGCAACACACTGAAGGCCTTCGCCCTCGCCGCCGTGCTCTCGCTCGTGCTCGGGACCGTCCTCGCGGTGGGGCGCCTGTCCGACCACCGGCCGGTGCGCTGGCTCGCCACGCTCGTCGTGGAGTTCTTCCGCGCGATGCCCGTCCTGGTGATGATCTTCTTCATCTTCGTGGCGCTGAAGGTCCAGCCGCTGCCCGCCCTCGTCGCCGGGCTCGCCCTCTACAACGGTTCGGTGCTCGCCGAGGTCTTCCGCTCCGGCGTCAACTCCGTCGAACGCGGCCAGGGCGAGGCCGCGTTCGCGCTCGGCATGCGCAAGACCCAGGTCATGACGCACGTCCTCGTGCCTCAGGCCGTACGCGCCATGCTGCCCGCCATCATCAGTCAGCTGGTCGTCGCCCTGAAGGACACCTCGCTCGGCTATCTCATCACCTACGAGGAGTTCCTCCACGCCGGGAAACTCATCGCCTCGAACCTCGACTACGATTTGCCCTTCATCCCCGTGGTGATGGTGATCTCTCCGATCTACATCGGGATGTGCATGCTGCTTTCGTGGTTCGCCCAGTGGGTGTCCAAACGCCAGCGGCGCAACCCCAAGGTCGAGGCGGCCGAAGTCGCCCCGGCCGAACCGGGGACGCTGCTGCCGGGGGTGCAGTAGCAGGGGCTCCTTGCAGAGACCACAGGGCCATGCCCGCCCGGCAGCAGCCGGAGATCACTGCTCGCGCAGGGGGATCGACACGTATGACGGGTCGTCCTTCGGCGAGGAGAAGGTCAGCTGCGCGCCGGTCGGGTTGTGCTCGATATAGAGCGGGTCGACCGTGTCGACGACCAGGGCGAGCCGGTGCCCTGCCGGGACGTCGTAGGCCGTGGAGAACAACTCCAGGTCCACGCCGAACGGAGCACCGGGTGTCTTGCCGTGGAAGGTGTACGGCGCGTTGCTGACCAGCTTGCCGAGGCCGAGCGGGCCCACGTCGTAGAGGTACGCGACGAGGGTTCCGCTCTCCTTGGTCGGGGTGAGCGTCGTGTGCAGCTTCGCCGTCCCGCGCACATGCTGTTCGGACGTGTACTTCTCCGACTGCCACACGCCCGCCCAGCGGCGCGGCAGCAGCGGCACCGAGGCCGTCGGGGGCAGCCGCAGGAACTGGTCGAGGATGTTCGAGAGTTCCAGGAGCCCGCCGTTGGCGCCCGAGTCGACGTTCGTGTGGATCGTGGTCGTGCCCGCGAGGGCGATCTTCCTCTTCGTCGCGCCGACCGACTTCCAGTCGGGGTAGCTCTCGTACGCGCCGGTGGACCGGGACTTGATGCGGACGGGGAGCTCGCGGTCGACGCCGTTGTCGTCGCCCTTGAGGTAGTGGTCGAACCAGCGGTGCGTGTCCTGCCACGTGTCGTTGGGCAGCCCGAGCAGTCCGGTCGCCTCGGCCGTGGCGTGGTCGCCGGGGCGGAACTCCAGGCGCTTGGGAGTGGTCAGCTTCTCGTAGAAGTCCGCGTACTGGTTGGGCGGGAAGATGGTGTCGCCCCAGGCGTTGCCGAGGAGGATGGCGGCGCCGTTCTTGTTGATGCTGTCGAGGTACGTCTCGGGGGAGCGCTTCCTGCCCCACGCGATCATGTCGTCCTCCTTGGCCAGGTTCGAGCCGAGGAAGTCCTTCATGACCTGCTGGAGTTCGGGGCTCGGGCGGCCCGTGAGATAGCCGGCGCCGGAGAGCAGGGCGGCGGCCTGGAAGTGCTGGGTGCGGCCCGAGTAGATCGAGTCGATCAGGTCGCCCCAGCCGCTGAGCGCCGCCACGGCCTTGATGCGCTTGTCGTGCCCCGCGGCGAGCAGGCTGATGCCCGCGCCGTAGGAGACGCCCGCCATGCCGACCTTGTCCGGGTCGGCCTGGGTGTTCGCGAGGGCCCAGTCGATGACCTTCGAAGCGTCCTCGATGTCCTCGGGGCCGCCGACCTCGATCTGGCCGCCGGACTGCCAGAAGCCGCGCGAGTTGTAACTCACCACGACATAGCCGGAGTCGGCGAGCTGCTTGGCCTGGGCGAGGTACTCGATCTGCGGCACGGCCCAGCTCGTGGGGAGCACGACGACCGGGTATCTGCGCGAGGTGTCGGAGGGGGCTACGACGTTGGCCTTGAGGACCGTTCCGCCGGCGCCGCTGATGTCGACGAAGCGCACGCCCGGCCCCGGCGCCGCCTGCGCGGCGGGGGCCAGGCCGAGTGCCGCCCCGGCGATCAGGGTCGCGGACACGGCACCAACAGTGGTCGTACGCAGCGCTCTGCGCGGGTGTCGCGGGTGTCCCACGGGTCACTCCTCACTCGTGTCAGTGCAAAGTGACCCGACGGTAACCGTGGCGTCTTACCGTAGGTAACCCGTCGGTAAGTTACGTACGGGTAACGATGTTTTGTTGTTCAACGGCGTCGGTCGCGCCCCAGGTCAGGGGCGGGTCACTTCGCCCGGTGCGAGGAGGCGCGGGGCGTCGCAGCCGGGGCCGGTGCCTGGGCGGCGCGGGTGACGTCACCGACCAGCTCGACCACATCGGGGCCGTACGCCTGGGAGTTGACGACCTTCAGGAGAAGCGCGAACGCGTTGCCGCCGTGCTTGCGGGCCAGGCGCTCGTGGTGGCGGGCGAGATAGCGGGTGGCCGCCTGGTTCGTGACCGGCAGCTGGCCGCAGAAGAGGAAGACCGGGCGCGAGCCGTGCCCCTGGCCCGCCGTCAGCCGGGCGAGCAGCACGTACTCCGTGATCCCCGGCTCCAGGCGGTAGCGCTCGCTGCCTATCTGGAACGCGCCGCGGTCGGGGCCGGGCTCCGGGTCCGTGTTGACGCGGACGCCCGGCAGAAGGCTGTGCATATGGGCGGCCATCCGGCGGTTCGACGCCGGTCCGCCCACACAGAACTCCGTGCGCTCCCCGAAGCCCTGCTGGGCCGTGTCGTGCGCGACGACCTGCGCGTGCGCCCCGCAGTCCTTGATGATCGCCGAGAGTTCGAGCAGGGCGAAGACGTCGTGACGCTTCACCGTCAGCTCGGGGCCGCCCGCGTCGCGGTTGACCACGAGGAGCGACTCGGAGTTGTCGGGCAGCCCGAAGAAGGCCTGCCTGCGGCGGAGTTTGCGCCTCCACAGGTAGGAGCGGGCGAGCCAGCCAAGGGCGGCGCTGATCCCGGCTGCGATCACGCCGAGGACGATGTTGCGCACGTCTTCCGTCATGGGGGCGCATGGTAGCGGGCGGACGGATCCTTGTTCGAGGGGGTCATGACGGCTCGCGGAAGTGAAGTTACGCTGCGCGGACGGCTGTTGACTGGAGGTACGGATGAGACGTCCTGTTGCGCGGAATCTGCGGAATCAGCGGAATCGGCGAGGTCTGCGAAACCTGCGGAATCTCTCGGGACTGGCCGTCGCGGCCACGCTGGTGACGGTGGGGGCCGCCGCACCCCCGGCTTCCCCCGCGTCCGAGGCTCACGACGCGAACGCGACGAAGGTGCCGCTGGCCGTCGGCTACGGCGGCGCGGTCTCCAGCGTCGACGCGGACGCGTCCGCCGCCGGCATCGAGGTCCTGCGCAAGGGCGGCAACGCGGTCGACGCCGCCGTCGCCACCGCCGCGGCGCTCGGCGTCACCGAGCCGTACTCCGCGGGTGTCGGTGGAGGCGGCTACTTCGTCTACTACGACGCGAAGACCCGCAAGGTGCACACGATCGACGGCCGCGAGACGGCCCCGCTCACCGCGGACTCGGGGCTGTTCCTGGAGAACGGCAAGCCGCTCGACTTCAACGACGCGGTGACGAGCGGACTGAGCGTCGGGACGCCGGGCACGCCCGCCACCTGGCAGACCGCGCTCGACACCTGGGGCAGCGAGCGCCTCGGCTCGGTGCTGCGGCCCGCGCAGAAGCTGGCGCGGGACGGGTTCACGGTCGACGCAACGTTCCGCTCCCAGACCGAGGCGAACCAGGCGCGGTTCAAGGACTTCCCCGCCACGGCCGAGCTGTTCCTGCCGGGCGGCGCGCTCCCCGTCGTCGGCTCCACGTTCAAGAACCCCGATCTCGCGCGCACCTACGAGGAGTTGGCGCACAAGGGCGTCGGCGCCATCTACCGGGGCGACATAGGCGAGGACGTCGTACGCACCGTGAACAAGCCGCCCGTGGACCCGGCGTCGGGCCGGGTGGCGCGGCCCGGCAAGCTGTCCGTCAAGGACCTCAAGGCGTACGGGGCGAAGCTCCAGGCCCCGACGCGAACCTCGTACCGCGGGCTCGGTGTCTACTCGATGGCGCCGTCGTCCTCGGGCGGCACGACGGTTGGCGAGGCGCTCAACATCCTTGAGCGGACGGACCTGTCGAAGGCCACGCAGGAGCAGTACCTGCACCGCTACATCGAGGCGAGCCGGATCGCGTTCGCGGACCGCGGGCGGTGGGTCGGCGACCCCGGCTTCGAGGATGTCCCGGCGAAGGAACTGCTCTCGCAGCGGTTCGCCGACTCGCGGGAGTGCCTCATCAAGGACGACGCGGTCCTGACGAGCCCGCTGGCGCCGGGCGACCCGCGGCACCCCGGCAAGTGCGGTGAGCCGGGCGACAAGGCCGCCCCGACGACGTTCGAGGGCGAGAACACGACCCATCTGACGGTCGCCGACAAGTGGGGCAACGTCGTCGCGTACACGCTGACGATCGAGTCGACGGGCGGCAGCGGCATCACGGTCCCGGGGCGGGGATTCCTGCTCAACAACGAGCTCACGGACTTCTCGTTCGCGCCGGCCAACCCGGCGGTCCATGACCCGAACCTGCCGGGGCCGGGCAAGCGCCCGCGCTCGTCGATCTCCCCGACGATCGTGCTCGACCGGCACGACCGGCCGGTCGTGGCCCTCGGCTCGCCCGGCGGCGCGACGATCATCACGACCGTCCTGCAGACGCTGACCGGCTTCGTCGACCGCGGGCTGCCCCTGGTGGACGCGATCGCAGCACCCCGCGCCAGCCAGCGCAACGCGGCGGCGACGGAGCTCGAACCGGGCCTGTGGGACTCGCCGTCGAGGGCGCGTCTTGAGGCGCTCGGCCACGTCTTCAAGCAGAACCCGGAGATCGGCGCGGCCACGGGCGTGCAGCGCCTGAAGAACGGCCAGTGGCTCGCGGCGGCCGAAAAGGTGCGGCGCGGCGGCGGCTCGGCGATGGTGGTGAGGCCGGCTTCCGGCGGCTGACCGAACGTGCGGTGAGGGGCCCGTGGGTCCCGCCGGTTGATGTGCGATCGACGTCAACTGGCGGGAGCCGCGGGCCCCTTGACGCATTCGAGGGGTTGACAGGTACCTGCGGTGGCACGAGATTTGGCCTCCGAAGGTAAGGAAACTTTCCTAACAGAAGGGTCTCCCCACGTGCGTACCCGAACGCTCGCCCTCACTGCCTCCGCCGGGGCCGCGCTGCTCGCGACGGCTCTGCTCCCCACGAACGCCACCGCCCGCGAGAGCGGCCCCCAGCGCGCCCAGGAGGGCACGGTCGGCGCGGCCGACCTGCTCGCCAAAGTCACGTCCTGCTCGCAGATATCCAACGGCAAGTACCGCACCGACGAGGAGACCTCGGCGACCGTGCCGGTCTGCGGCAAGAACGGCGCGGTGTTCTGGAAGGCCGACATGGACATCGACTGCGACGGCCAGATCACCACGCAGTGCAACGCCGGCACCGACCCCTGGTTCCAGGACGACACGGCCTTCCACCAGTCCGACGGCAAGGCGCTGAGCGCCGAGAAACTCCCCTACGTCGTCGTGCCCAGCGCCGGCAGCATCTGGAACTACGCCGGAGCCGGCATCAAGGGCGGCGGCGTCGTGGCCGTCATCTACAACAACAAGGTCGAGTACGCGGTGGTCGGCGACACCGGCCCGGACAAGATCATCGGTGAGGCGTCCTACGCCACCGCGAAGGCCCTCGGCATCGACCCGAACCCGGCGACCGGCGGCACGGGCTCCGGCGTCACGTACATCGTGTTCAAGAACAACCAGACGTCCCCGATCGAGAGCCACAGCGCGGCGGTGACCCTCGGCGACTCCCTGGCGAGGAAGTTCCTCCAGGACAACTGAGGACGCAGGCGACGCACCCGCCGCAAGGGCCTCCTCCTCACAGCGCCGTCAGGATCCGTGGCCCCGCGTCCGTGACGGCCACCGTGTGTTCGGCGTGGGCGGCGCGGGTGCCGTCGCCCGTGCGCAGGGTCCAGCCGTCCGGGGCCGCGTAGTAGTCGTCCATGCCTCCGGCGATCACCATCGGCTCGATCGCGATCACCATGCCGTGCTTGAGGCGCATGCCCCGGCCCGCCCGTCCCTCGTTCGGGACGGGCGGGTCCTCGTGCATCTTGCGGCCGATGCCGTGCCCGCCGAAGCCGTCCGGGATGCCGTAACCCTCCGCCCGGCACACCTTGCCGATGGCGTGGGCGATGTCCCCGATCCTGTTGCCGACGACCGCCGCCGCGATGCCCGCCGCGAGCGCGCGCTCCGCCGTCTCGATGAGGCGTACGTCCTCGGGGCGCGCCGTGCCGACCGTGAAGCTGATCGCCGAGTCCCCGGCCCAGCCGCCCAGTTGGGCGCCGAAGTCGGCCGAGAGCAGGTCGCCGTCGCGCAGCCGGTACCCGTCGGGGATGCCGTGCACGATCGCGTCGTTCACCGACGCGCACAGGACCGCCGGGAAGGGCGTGGGCGCGAACGAGGGGCGGTAGCCGAGGAAGGGGGAGCTCGCGTCGGCCGCGCGCAGCACGCCGTGCGCCACCGAGTCCAGCTCCAGGAGCGAGACCCCTACGGCCGCCTTCTCGCGGACCGCCGCGAGCGCCTGGGCCACGACCCGGCCCGCTTCCCGCATCTCGTCGATCGATGTGTCTGTCTTGAGTTCCACCATGCCAATTACAATACCGGTATTTGAATGGGGGTTCTGCCAGTAGACTGGACGCATGGTCCGAACCCCCCTGACCCCCGAAGAGCGCGAGCGCGGTGAGCGGCTCGGCCTGCTGCTGCGCGAGGCCCGGCGCGGGCGGAGCATGGTCGAGGTCGCCGCGAGCGCGGGTCTGTCCGCCGAGACGCTCCGCAAGATCGAGACCGGCCGTGCGCCCACCCCCGCCTTCTTCACGGTCGCGGCCCTCGCCCGGACCCTCGGCCTGTCCATGGACGAGATCGTGGCGAGCTGCTCACCGGTGACCGTCTAGCTGCGGCGAGTGAGGACGGTGCCACTCCGGAAAACCGCCCGTAGCGTCCTCGAAACACGGAGGGTGTTTTCTTCCGAACCGGAAGACTCCACTCTGCGGAGGGATCGGGCGGCGTGTGATGGAAGTGGAACAACTCCCTGACCAGGTCCGGGAGTTCGCGGTGTACCTGCGGGACCTGCTGGCCCGGCTCGACCAGGACTCCGGCTGGTGCGGCATCTTCTGGCAGCGTGACCCCGACGGGATGAGGGTCTGCCTCACCGGCGCCGAGGTGCCTCCCTGGGATGTCGTGGAAGCCCTGCTCCAGGATCTGGGCGTGGGCGGGGGGTCCTGCGAGGCCGAGGTCGAGGCCGAGTCGGTACGGGCCCGGGTCCTGCACCGCGCCTCGCTCACCGCCTTCGACGCGCGGCCCGGCGGCCGTGACCTGCTCGGTGACCGGCTCGACGTGATGCTCCGTGAGCAGCGGTACGCCGCCGAGCGCCAGGTGGAGCTGGCCCGGCATCTGCGCACGGCCGCCACGCGCGAGCAGGCGGAGGCGACGCGCCTCGACCTGGCCTGGGCGCGGGACGACCACGAACGCGCTACGGCCCGCTGCGCGGAGCTCCACCGGAGGATCGCGGACCTGGATCGCCAGCCGCCGCCACCACCCGTGCCCGTACCGCAGCGGCGTCCGCGGCCGGCGCCTCCCGAACCCGAACCCCCGGAACGCTCCAAAGCGCCCAAGGAGCGCAGACGTCGCCCCCGCGGCAGCGCCCGATTCGCCGGGATGCTCGACGAGGCCGCGCCCGCCGACGACACGGCCCTGCCCACGGCCCTCGCCGTTCAGGGCCCGTCACGGGACTCCACCGCGAGCCCCCGCGGCGCCCGGTTCGCCGGAGCCGCCGAAGGGGAGGCGGCGGAACCGCCCGCCCCGCAGCGCCTCGACAGCGAGGCGCGCGCCGCCGTCGCCGCCTGCGCCGGCACCCTGCTGCGGCTGCGCACCGAGGGCCGCGGCGGGGAGGCGCACGGCGTGCTCGTCGAGGCCGCCCACTGGCCGGCCGCCCGATTCCCGCTGCTCGCCGCCGAGTTGAACCGCGCGGGCCTCGGCGCCGACTGGGCGACCCTGCTCTGGGAGACGGCCTCGCTCCCGGCCGACCTCCTCGTGGCCGCCGCCGACGCGCTCGCCGCCGCGGGACGCACCGCCGACGCGCAGCAGATCCTGCGCCAGGGAGTGGCCCGACCCGCCACCGAGATCGGCACGTCCGTGCTCCGCCTCGCCGGCGAGGGCCGCCACCGCGAGACGCGCGCGCTCCTCGACGCGTACGTCCGCGTACGCACCCCCGAAGAAGCCGCCCGCAGCGTGCGCGACGACCCGGGGCGCCTCGTCCCGCTGCTCGTCGAGGCGGCGCGCGGCGTGTCCGACGAGCGGTACTGGGACGTCGTGCACGCGCTCAGAGTCGCCGGGTTCCACGCGTAGTCCGGTCGCTTCTCACCCGCACGGGTGCGAAACATGATCGATTCCGCCGGTTAACGGCGATGGTCTTGGCAAGGCCGCCGGTGAGGCTTACGTTCGTCCCTCTACGGCCTGTGTCTACGGGCGTAGAGGCTCTCTGACGTCCCCCGGCGGGGGCAACAGGCAAAGGAGCGGCACATGGCCCACGTCGTACGCGCCGCGCTGGTCCAGGCGACCTGGACGGGCGACACCGAATCCATGATCACCAAGCATGAGGAACATGCGCGGGAGGCGGCCCGGCAGGGCGCCCGGATCATCGGCTTCCAGGAGGTCTTCAACGCCCCCTACTTCTGCCAGGTGCAGGAGGCCGAGCACTACCGCTGGGCCGAGCCCGTGCCGGACGGGCCGACCGTGACCAGGATGCAGGCGCTGGCCCGCGAGACCGGGATGGTCGTCGTCGTACCGGTCTTCGAGGTCGAGCAGTCCGGGTTCTACTTCAACACCGCGGCCGTGATCAACGCCGACGGCACGTACCTCGGCAAGTACCGCAAGCACCACATCCCGCAGGTGAAGGGCTTCTGGGAGAAGTACTACTTCAAGCCGGGAAACCTGGGCTGGCCGGTCTTCGAGACCGCCGTCGGCCGCGTCGGCGTCTACATCTGCTACGACCGGCACTTCCCGGAGGGCTGGCGCCAGCTCGGCCTCAACGGCGCCCAGCTCGTGTACAACCCGTCCGCCACGAGCCGCGGCCTCTCGGCGTACCTGTGGCAGCTGGAGCAGCCGGCCGCCGCCGTCGCGAACGAGTACTTCATCGCCGCGATCAACCGCGTCGGCGTGGAGGAGTACGGCGACAACGACTTCTACGGCACGAGCTACTTCGTCGACCCCCGTGGGCGGACCGTGGGCGACGCCGCGAGCGACAAGGACGAGGAACTCCTCGTACGGGACCTCGACTTCGGCCTCATCGACGAGGTACGCCAGCAGTGGGCGTTCTACCGGGACCGCCGGCCCGACGCATACGAAGGGCTGGTGCAGCCATGACCACTGTCACTCGTGACGGAGCCGACGAAGGGACCCGTGCGACCTTGATGACCCCCGACCTCCACGCTCGTCACCGCGCCGTCCTGCCGGACTGGCTCGCCCTGTACTACGACCGCCCCATCGAGATCACCCACGGCGAGGGCCGCCACGTCTGGGACGCCGCCGGGAACAAGTACCTCGACTTCTTCGGCGGCATCCTGACGACGATGACCGCGCACGCCCTGCCGGAGGTGACCAAGGCGGTCAGCGAGCAGGCCGGACGCATCATCCACACCTCGACCCTCTACCTCAACCGGCAGATGGTCGAACTCGCCGAGCGCGTCGCCTCGTTGTCCGGCATTCCGGACGCCCGCGTCTTCTTCACCACCTCCGGCACCGAGGCCAACGACACGGCGCTGCTGCTCGCCACCGCGTACCGCCGCTCGAACCAGATCCTCGCGATGCGCAACAGCTACCACGGCCGGTCCTTCTCCGCCGTCGGCATCACCGGCAACCGCGGCTGGTCCCCGACCAGCCTCTCCCCCCTCCAGACGCTGTACGTCCACGGCGGGGTACGCAGCCGGGGCCCGTACTCCCATCTGACCGACGCCCAGTTCATCGAGGCGTGCGTCGACGACCTGCGGGACATCCTCGGCCAGACCCGGGGGGTCGCCGCGCTCATCGCCGAACCCATCCAGGGCGTCGGCGGGTTCACCTCGCCGCCCGACGGCCTGTACGCGGCGTTCCGCGAGGTGCTGCGGGAGCACGGCATCCTGTGGATCGCCGACGAGGTCCAGACGGGCTGGGGACGCACCGGCGACCACTTCTGGGGCTGGCAGGCGCACGGGCAGAACGGTCCCCCCGACATCCTGACCTTCGCCAAGGGCATCGGGAACGGCATGTCCATCGGCGGTGTCGTCGCGCGCGCCGAGGTCATGAACTGCCTCGACTCCAACTCCATCTCGACGTTCGGCGGCTCGCCGGTGACGATGGCAGCCGGCCTCGCCAACCTCATCTACCTCCTCGAACACGACCTCCAGGGCAACGCCCGCCGCGTCGGCGGCCTCCTCATCGAGCGGCTGCGGGCCATCGGCGCCACCACGGAGTGCGTACGGGAAGTGCGCGGCAGGGGCCTGATGATCGGCATCGAACTGGTGAAACCCGGCACGGACGAGGCCGACCCGGACGCGGCGGCACGCGTGATCGAGGCGGCCCGCGAGGGCGGACTCCTCGTCGGCAAGGGCGGCGGGCACAACACCAGCGTGCTGCGCATCGCGCCACCCCTGACGCTCACCGTCGCCGAGGCGGAAGAGGGCGCGGCCGTCCTGGAGCGGGCCCTGCACAGCGCCTGTTAGCCGAGGCAGCGGGTCTGCCAGCCGAAGGCAGTGTAGAAGAAGGGGCCCCGATGACCGTCACCGCCGCCGAACACGCCCTGTCCGTACGGCAGATACTCGCCCTGGAGCGGATCGCGGCGGGGGACCCCGAGGTGATCGCGGGGGCCGGTCACCTCGACCGGCCCGTGCGCTGGGTGCACGTCGCCGAGGCCGCCGACGTCGGGGTGATGCTCAGCGGCGGCGAGATGGTCCTCACCACCGGCGTCCTCCTGGCCGGGAACACCCGGGCCAGGACCGAGTACATCAAGTCCCTGCACCGCGCGGAGGCGGCGGCCGTCGTCCTCGGGCTCGGCCGTGCCTTCCCGTCGCCGCCCGAGGACATGCGGCGCGCGGCCGAGCGGTACGGGCTGCCGATGGTCGTCCTGCACCGCCCGTTCCCCTTCGCCGAACTCACGGAGGAGGTCCAATCGAGGCTGGTGAGGCGGAAGTTCGCCGCCGTCAGCCTCTCCGAGGGGATCCGCACCGCGCTGACCGGACTCATCACGGCGGGCGCCCCGCTCCAGCGGCTCCTCGACGAGATCGCCGCGCACAGCGGCTGCCCCGTCGTCGTCGCCAACCTCGCCCACCGTGTCCTCGCCACCGCCGGTGAGCGGTCCGCCGTGGACGACGTGCTGCGCGACTGGGAACGCATCGCGCGCCGGGCGGGCTGCGCCGACGGCGCCGACTGGTACCGCGCCGACCTCGACGGGCGCGGCGAACGCTGGGGCAGCGTCGTGCTGTGCGGCTACCGGGGCGACGGCCCCACCGGACGGCTCCTCGCCGAACGCGCCGCCGAGGCCCTCGTCCTGCACCGCATGCTCGGCGGCGCCGCCCACACCTGGGAGGAACAGTCGGCGCAGAGCATCCTCACCGACCTCGTCTCCGGCGTCGTACCGGCCCGCCAGCTCCTGCCCCGGGCCAGGGCCGCCGGGCTCCCCGTCAACCGCCGCACCTTCGTCCCGCTCGTCGTCCGTGACGGCGACCCGGCCGAACTCGACCGCGTACTACGCCTGTTGGGGCTCTCCGGACTTGCCGCCGAACTCGCGGACGGCGCCACCGCCGTCCTGCTCAGCCTCGCCCGCGACCAGGCCGCGGGACCGCTCACCGAGCACTTCGCGACCCGCCTGCGCACCGGGGCGGGGGAGCAGGTCGTCGTGGCGGCCGCCGAGCCGTGCACCGGCTGGGACGACGTGCCCGCCGGGCTGCGCGAGGCGCTGCACATCGCGCAGGCCGCGGCCGGCACCCCGGACGTCCCGCCCGTCGTGCGCCTGCGCGACGTCCGCCTGCGGGGCCTCGTACGGCTCCTGCGCGACGACCCGCACGTCCAGGCCTTCGCCGAACGCGAGCTGGACGGGCTCCTGTACGCCGACGACCCGGGCCTGCTGCCCGTGCTGCGGACCTATCTCGCGACCGGGCGCAACAAGTCGCGCACGGCGCAGCTCCACCACATGAGCCGCCCCGCCCTCTACCGCAGGCTGGAGGCCATCGAGTCGCTCCTCGGTCTCGACCTCGACGACTTCGAGCAGGCCGCGTCCGTCCACATCGCCCTCCTCGCCCACGACGCGCAGAGAGGGTGACAGCGTGGAACGCCTCACGGCTCCAGACGTGACACGGTGCAACTCCGGTACGCGGCGCGGACTTCCTAGGCTCACGGCACACCGAGCGACCGGAGGTCCCCGATGAGCACCGTGATCCGCGCCGCGATCTTCCAGACCGCCTGGACGGGCGACAAAGAGTCCATGATCCAGGTCCATGAGCAGGCCGTCCGCGACGCCGCCGCGCAGGGGGCGAAGGTCCTCTGCTTCCAGGAGCTGTTCTACGGCCCGTACTTCTGCCAGGTGCAGGACGCGAAGTTCTACGAGTACGCCGAGGCGATCCCCGACGGCCCCACCGTCCGGCGCTTCCAGGCGCTCGCCGCCGAGCACGGCATCGTCCTCGTGCTGCCGATGTACGAGGAGGAGCAGCCCGGCGTCCTCTACAACACGGCCGCCGTGATCGACGCCGACGGCACCTACCTCGGCAAGTACCGCAAGACCCACATCCCGCAAGTGAGGGGATTCTGGGAGAAGTTCTACTTCCGTCCGGGCAACTCCGGCTGGCCCGTCTTCGACACGGCCGTCGGGAAGATCGGCGTCTACATCTGCTACGACCGGCACTTCCCCGAGGGCTGGCGCGCGCTCGGCCTGGAAGGCGCGCAGATCGTCTTCAACCCGTCGGCGACCTCGCGCGGCCTCTCCGGCTACCTGTGGCAGCTGGAACAGCCGGCGTCCGCCGTCGCGAACGAGTACTTCGTCGGCGCGATCAACCGCGTCGGCCAGGAGGAGTACGGCGACAACGACTTCTACGGGACGAGCTACTTCGTCGACCCGGAGGGCCAGTTCGTCGGGGAGGTCGCCGGGGACAAGGAACCCGAACTCGTCGTACGGGACCTCGACATGGCCAAACTGCGCGAGGTCCGCGACCGCTGGCAGTTCTACCGCGACCGCGCGCCGGGCGCGTACACGCCGCTGACCAACCCGTAGGCAGCGTAGACACGGAAGAGGGAGCATGAGCAGCAGCCGTACCGTCATCCGCGGCGGACTCGTCGTCACCGCCGCCGACGAGATCCACGCCGACGTACTCATCGAGGACGGGCGCATCGCCGCCCTCGCCGCGGCGGGCACCGACGCCGCGGAATCCTGGACCGCGGACCGGACGATCGACGCACGCCAGAAGTACGTCATCCCGGGCGGTGTCGACGCGCACACCCACATGGAGATGCCGTTCGGCGGCACCTTCGCCGCCGACACCTTCGAGACGGGCACCCGGGCGGCGGCCTGGGGCGGCACGACCACCATCGTCGACTTCGCCATCCAGTCCGTCGGGCACACCCTGCGCGAGGGGCTGGACGCCTGGCACGCCAAGGCCGACGGGAACTGCGCGATCGACTACGGCTTCCACATGATCGTCTCCGACGTGCACGACGAGACGCTCAAGGAGATGGACCTGCTCGTCGCCGAAGGGGTCACGTCGTTCAAGCAGTTCATGGCGTACCCCGGCGTCTTCTACTCCGACGACGGGCAGATCCTGCGGGCCATGCAGCGGGCCGGCGAGAACGGCGGCCTCATCATGATGCACGCCGAGAACGGCATCGCGATCGACGTCCTCGTGCAGCAGGCCCTGGAGCGCGGCGAGACCGACCCACGCTTCCACGGCGAGGTCAGGAAGGCGCTCCTCGAAGCCGAGGCGACGCACCGCGCCATCAAGCTCGCCCAGGTCGCGGGCGCGCCCCTGTACGTGGTGCACGTCTCGGCGCAGGAGGCGCTCGCCGAGATCGCCCGCGCCCGCGACGAGGGCCTGAACGTCTTCGGCGAGACCTGCCCGCAGTACCTCTTCCTGTCCACGGACAACCTCGCAGAGCCGGACTTCGAGGGCGCCAAGTACGTGTGCAGCACACCCCTGCGGCCCAAGGACCACCAGGCGGCCCTGTGGCGGGGCCTGCGCACGAACGACCTCCAGGTCGTGTCCACCGACCACTGCCCGTTCTGCTTCACCGGACAGAAGGAGCTGGGCCGCGGCGACTTCTCGAAGATCCCCAACGGCATGCCCGGCGTCGAGAACCGCATGGACCTCCTGCACCAGGCCGTCGTCGACGGACACATCTCGCGCCGCCGGTGGATCGAGATCGCCTGCGCGACCCCGGCCCGCATGTTCGGCCTCTACCCGAAGAAGGGCACCATCGCGCCCGGCGCCGACGCCGACGTCGTCATCTACGACCCGCACGCCGAGCAGGTCGTCTCCGCCGAGACCCACCACATGAACGTCGACTACTCGGCGTACGAGGGCAAACGGATCACCGGCCGCGTCGAGACGGTGCTCTCGCGCGGTGAACTCGTCATCGATCAGCGGGAGTTCACGGGCCGCGCCGGTCACGGCGTGTACACCGCGCGCTCCACCTGCCAGTACCTGAACTAGAAAAATTGGCGGATCACATGGACTTCGGACTCGTCCTCCAGACCGACCCCCCGGCCTCCGGCGTCGTCTCCCTCATGCAGCGTGCCGAGCGTGAGGGCTTCACCCACGGGTGGACCTTCGACTCGGCCGTGCTGTGGCAGGAACCCTTCGTCATCTACAGCCGGATCCTGGCCGAGACGTCGCACCTGACCGTCGGCCCGATGGTCACCAACCCGGGCACCCGCACCTGGGAGGTCACCGCCTCCACCTTCGCCACCCTCAACGACATGTACGGCAACCGCACCATCTGCGGCATCGGCCGCGGCGACTCCGCGATGCGCGTCGCCGGACGCAAGCCGAACACGCTCGCCCGGATCAGCGAGGCCATGGAGGTCATCAGGTCGCTCGGCCGCGGCGACGAGGCCGACCTCGGCGGCACGGTGATCCGCTTCCCGTGGGTGCGGGACGGCGCCCAACTGCCCGTCTGGATGGCCGCGTACGGGCCCAAGGCCCTGAAGATGGCCGGCGAGGAGGCCGACGGGTTCATCCTCCAGCTCGCCGACCCGTATCTGACCCAGTACATGATCAAGGCCGTGCGGGACGCGGCCGCCGGCGCGGGCCGCGACCCTTCCGAGGTGAAGATCTGTGTGGCGGCGCCCGCGTACGTCACCGCCGACGACTCGCCCGAGTCCCTCGCCCACGCGCGCGAGGAGTGCCGCTGGTTCGGCGGCATGGTCGGCAACCACGTCGCCGACCTCGTCACCAAGTACGGCGAGCACTCGTCGATGGTCCCCGACGAACTCACCGACTACATCAAGGCCCGCCAGGGCTACGACTACGCCCACCACGGCAGGACCGGGAACCCCGACACGGCGTTCGTGCCGGACGAGATCGTCGACCGGTTCTGCGTCATCGGGACCGCACAGGACCACGTCGAGAAGCTGCGCGCCCTGCGGGACCTCGGCGTCGACCAGTTCGCGGTCTACGCGATGCACGACGCGAAGGAGGAGGTGATCGACGCGTACGGGGAGCACATCATTGCGGCGGTGAACGCCTGAGGCGTTCCCGTGGTGAACACCTGAGCCCCATCTCGGTCCACCCCGTGACCCCCGTCCTCCCCGCCAGGGTCCCCACCGCCCGCACCCGCACGGCCCGTTCGCACCTCCCCGCTGTCCGAGCCCCCCGGCTCCCGAACGAATGGCCTGCTCATGACCGACACCGCGCCACCCACGCTGCCCGCGGGCGGCGGCATCGACCTCAGTGCCGACGCCTACCCCTCCGACAGCCGCTACGCCAACGACGACCTGCGCCCCGTCCCCCTCGCCGAACGCCGCTGGACCACCTACAACTTCGTGGCCCTGTGGATCGGCATGGCCCACTGCATCCCGTCCTGGACCCTCGCCTCGGGCCTCGTCGCGCTGGGCATGGACTGGAAGCAGGCCGTCCTCACCATCGCCCTCGCCAACGTCATCGTGCTCCTGCCGATGCTGCTCACCGGGCACGCGGGACCCAAGTACGGCATACCCTTCCCCGTCCTCGCCCGGGCCTCGTTCGGCCTGCGGGGCGCCAATCTGCCCGCGCTGATCCGGGCGGCGGTGGCCTGCTGCTGGTTCGGCATCCAGACCTGGATCGGCGGGCAGGGCGTGTTCGTCCTGCTGGGGAAGGTCTTCGGCGGCTGGGCCGACGTGTCGAAGGTCGGCGGCTACCCGTGGACCCTGTGGCTGTGCTTCGTGCTCTTCTGGGTCCTCGAACTCGCCATCATCTACCGGGGCATGGACACCCTGCGCCGCTTCGAGAACTGGGCGGCGCCGTTCGTCCTCGTCGGCGCGGTCGTCCTGCTCGTGTGGATCGCGAACAAGGCGGGCGGCTTCGGCACGCTCCTCGACGAGCCGTCCCGGGTCGGCTGGGGCGCCGACTTCTGGAAGATCTTCTTCCCCGGCCTCATGGGCATGATCGGCTTCTGGAGCACACTCAGCCTCAACATCCCGGACTTCACGCGCTTCGGCAAAGGACAGCGCGCCCAGGTCTGGGGGCAGACCCTCGGCCTGCCGACGACCATGACGCTGTTCGCCCTGATGTCCGTCCTGGTGACGTCCGGGTCCGAGAAGGTCTACGGCGCCGCGATCTGGGACCCGGTCGCGCTCGCCGGCAAGACCGACAACGTCTTCGGCCTGCTGTTCGCGCTCATCACGGTCTTCGTCGCCACCATCTCCGTGAACATCGCGGCGAACGTCGTGTCACCCGCGTACGACCTGGCGAACCTCGCGCCCAAGCTCATCAACTTCCGCACCGGCGCCCTGATCACCGGGGTCATCGGCGTCCTCGTCATGCCGTGGAAGCTGACGTCCACGCCCGAGCTGTACATCTTCACCTGGCTCGGCGTCGTCGGCGGACTGCTCGGCACCGTCGCCGGCATCCTCATCGCCGACTACTGGATCATCCGCCGCACGGTGCTCCACCTCGCCGACCTGTATCTGCCGAACGGCCGGTACTGGTACTCGGGCGGCTGGAACTGGAACGCGGTGATCGCCTTCGCCGTGGGCGGCGTCCTCGCGGTCGGCGGCTCGTACTCGACGGTCGACGCGAAGGGCGCCAAGCAGGGCCCGTTCCCGGTCGACGGCCTGATCCCGTTCCTCAAGCCGCTCGCGGACTACGGCTGGGCGGTCGGGCTCGGGTCCTCGCTGATCCTTTACGTGGCGCTGACCAAGGCGCGCGGGGCCCGGGTCTGACCCGTCCCCACACGTCTCAGCTGGATTCCTTGCCGGTCAGCGCCGCCACCGCGTCCCCGGCCGCCTTCAGGGCGCCCTTGTGGATGCCGTCCGCCGGGGGCGCGCCGTGGGACTCGAAGTCGCTGCCGTTGTAGGTGACGGTCACCAGGGCGTTGCCGGCCCTGACCGTCACCACGGCCTCCCGGGTGTTCTGCTTGTCGTGCGTCGTGAGGGCGACGGCGATCCTGGCCTCGTCACCGAGGCCGGGCGCCGCCTCGCCCTTGCCGCGCGCGGCGAAGGAGGTGTCCGCCGCGGCGGCCGACTCCTTGATCTCGAAGGAGACGTCGAGCCAGCGGTAGTCGTAGTCCTTCAGCGCGCTCCACGAGCAGCCGCGGCGCAACGAGCGGTCGGCGGCGGCCAGTTCCTTGCCCGACGGGTCGGCCTTCGGCACCAGGTCCGCGACCGTTTTCGCCGTGACGGCCGAGCAGGGCTCGGGCGGCTTGTCGTAGGCGCGGCTCGTCGCGGACCCCGTTGACTGCGCGGCACGCTTCGGCGAGGGCTGCGGGGCAGCGGCGGGCTGCTCGGACGAGTCCGCCATCGGGCCCGAGGTCCAGGCCCAGCCGGCGCACGCGAGCACCACGACCGGCAGGACCCGCACGGTCAGCGCGAGGGGGAGAGGGAGAGAACGCACGGCGTACGCCCCTTGTGCGAGGGGGAGGGGACGCCAGTGTCACACGAGTTGCCCCGTGACAACACCGCCCCCTTGCCCCTCATGCGTCTCACGCGCAGTTCAGGACCCCCGCACCGCTGCCCCTTCACCCCATAGGGGTCCTCCGCGTACGCGGTCAGGGCCTCTCCATGAGAGCGGACAGGGGCAGGGCGGACTCGATGCGGTCGATCGCGGCGAAGGCGCCGTACGCGATCAGATGGACGAGACAGTGATCGGTGAAGGGCGGCTTCAGCCAGGCCGCCACGTCCTCGTCGGTGATGCGGTACGGGGCGACGGCGGCCAGCACCGCGAGGCGCGCCCCGGGCCGCCGTTCGCGGTCGGGCAGCTCGTCCCAGACGAGCGGTGGATGCGAGCCGTCCCAGGCGGCGACGGCTTCCTCGACGAGGGCGATGTCGACGTCGTCGAGCAGTCCCGCGCCCGTGGACGCCGCGTCGAGCAGCGCGGCGTACGCCGGGCCCACGGGGGTGCCGGCCGCCCAGGCGGGGCCGGGGCCCGGATCGTCGAGCAGGGCGAGGCTCGCGCCCGGCACGTGGTCCCGGCGCACCGTCCGCGCCAGGCTCCGGCCCCCGAGGCTGCGCACGGGGCGCAGGCGCTGGGCGTTGCAGGGCAGCAGGTTCTCGGTGAGCAGGGCGGACACGACGCGGTTGATGAAGTGGAAGGCGAACGCGGTCCCGAGCTGCGCGGGGACCTCGGCACTCGGGAAGGGGAGCGGGGTGAGTCCGGGGGAGCCGGGCGTGCGGGTCGCGCGGCCCCATTCGAGCACGCGCGCGTGCCGCTCGTCGGACGGTGCCTCGCCGCGTGCCAGGGACTCGGCGAGCGCGTGGTCGCCGGTGGCGTGCAGCAGCATGGTGTGCGCGTCCACGCAGAACGGGCACCGGTTCGCGAGCGACACCCCGGCGGCGACCAGCTCCCTGTCGGTACGGGTCCCCGCGCCCGCGATCAGCGACTCCCGCATCAACGCCCAGGCGGGGGCCAGGAGTTCGGGGGCCGACGCCAGGACCACGAAGGTGGCGGCGCGCTCGATCCCGAAGTCCTCGCCGAGCTGCCGGTAGACCTCGGCCACGCGACCGGTGGCCGACTGCGGGGGCGGCGGGCTGGTGTAGCGGAACGTCCGTGACATCGGGTCCTCCTGGTGGCTGCGGGTTGCTTCCGGCACACCCCACAGTGGCCGGACGCCGCACCTTCACGCGTCGTACGCCGGAGGTGAGTTGGCACTGCGCCCCCGAGGCCGAACGCGCCGCCCACTACTGCACGGGGAGTAGTCCAGGGGCGGTCCCCAGGGGTGACGCCCTTGTCGGCGGCCCGGTCTATGGTGCTGGCATGGAGGGGGACCGCAGGCGCCGCACAGGTCCGGTCGGCGTGGACCGCAAGGCCCTGATCGGCGACGTCACGCTGGCCGTCGTCATCGGGGCGCTCGTCGTGGCCGCCGCGGTGGCCGACGGGGGAGTGACGGCGCTCGATGCCGTCCTGATCGCCGCGGGCTCGCTCACGCTCGCCGCCTACCGGCGGGCGCCGCGCACGGTCCTCGCGCTCGCCACGGCGTGCACCGCGGGCTACGTGCTCCACGCGGAGCCGGGCGCCCTCGCCGCGCTGCCCGTCCTGGCGGCCGTGCACACGGCGTCCCGTGCGGGGCACCGCCTGCTCGCCGCGCTGGCGGGCGCCGCGTTCCTCGTCGTGTGCGGTGTGGCGGGACGCCCCCTGGAGAGCTGTCTGCTCCTCGCCGGCTGGTTCCTGTGCGCCGTGGTCACCGGGCTCGCCGACAAGAACTGGCAGGCATATCTGCGCCAGACCGAACAGCGCGCCCTGGAGGCGGAGCGCACCCGTGAGGAGGCCGCGCTGCGCCGGGCCGGGGAGGAGCGTCTGCGCATCGCCCGCGAGCTGCACGACTCGCTCACGCACAGCATCTCGATCGTCAAGCTCCAGGCGGGCGTCGCCGTGCATCTGGCGCGCAAGCGCGGCGAGGAGGTGCCGCCCGCGCTGCTCGCGATCCAGGAGGCCAGTGGCGAGGCGATGCGCGAGCTGCGCTCCACCCTGGACGTGCTGCGGGCCGACGAGCCCACGGGAAGCCCGGCGCTCCTCGTCGAGCGCGCCCGCTCGGCCGGCCTCGACGTCGAGCTGGTGGTGACGGGCCGCGAGCGGCTGCTTCCGACGGCCCTGGACCGTGCCGCGTACCGCATCGTCCAGGAGTCCCTGACGAACGTCGCCCGGCACGCGGGACCGGCGGCGGTGACCGTACAACTCGCCTATGAAGAGACCGAGTTGGTGATCTGCGTCGAGGACGGTGGCGCCGCCGACCCCGCGCGCCCGCCGGTCTCGGGCAACGGGCTGAAGGGCATGGCCGAACGCGTCGCCGCGCTCGGCGGAAGCCTCGACGCCGCGCCACGCCCCGAGGGCGGCTTCGCGGTGCGGGCCCGCCTGCCGGTGGACGGGTCGGCCCAGCTTGCAGAAGGAGAAGTGGAAAACGTAAGGGACATGGCGGAGAGGGCGGCCCCATGAGCGGTCGCAGCAGTCCGGTGATCCGGGTCGTGCTCGTCGACGACCAGGCGCTCATGCGGGCCGGGTTCCGCGCCCTCCTGGAGGCCGAGGACGGCATCGAAGTGGTCGGCGAGGCGGCCGACGGGGAGCAAGGGGTCGCCCTCGTGAGCAAGCACGTGCCCGACATCGCCCTCGTGGACGTCCAGATGCCCGTGATGAGCGGCATCGAGGCGACCCGCCGGATCGCCGCCGACCCGCGCCTGAGCGGCGTACGCGTCGTCATCCTCACCAACTACGGCCTGGACGAGTACGTCTTCGACGCGCTGCGCGCCGGGGCGTCCGGTTTTCTGCTCAAGGACACCGAGCCCGAGGACCTGCTGGCCGGGATCGAGGTCGTGGCCCGCGGGGACGCACTGCTGTCGCCGGCCGTGACGCGCCGCCTCATCGGCGAGTTCGTGTCCCGGCCACCGGACCGCTCCACGCCGCCGGGCCTGGAGTGCCTCACGCGCCGCGAACGCGAGGTGACCGCGCTCGCGGCGCGCGGCCTGACGAACGAGGAGATCGCCGCGCACATGGTCGTCAGCCCGTTCACCGCCAAGACCCATGTCAGCCGCGCGATGACGAAGCTCGGGGCCCGCGACCGGGCCCAACTCGTCGTGTTCGCCTACGAGTCGGGCCTGGTCGCGGCGCGCACACGCTGACACGCGGGCGCCCGCGGTGCGAGCCCGTCAGGGAACTACTCCCGCTCGACCGGGATCCACAGCTGCGCGTCCGCCTGCGAAGCGTCGGACGACAGGCGCGTGCTGAGGATTTCCGGGCCCGGACGGCTCCGGTACGGGTTGGACGGGAACCACTGGGTGAACACGTCCCGCCACAGGTGCTGGAGCGTCTGCGGGAACGGGCCCGAGCTGTCGAAGACGGCCCAGGTGCCCGCCGGGACGGTGAGGGTGTCCAGGTCGTCGGGACCGGCGGCGGAGGACACCGCCGCGTGGTAGTAGTCGAGTTCGGTGCCCTCCGCGCGGCTCGGATCGAGATCGTCGCTCACCGAGACGGTCCCCTCGGGCTCCTGGTCGGACAGCGCGTGGATCCGGCGCACGGTCTCCTTGTCGATGCCCCGGATGAAGTCGGCGATCGCCGGATTCATGCCCTCGTGGACGAGGGGGACCCGCGCCTTCCTGCCGACCACGTGGAACTCGGGCTTCTCCATCACTCGGTATCGCATGGTGCTGTTCCCTTCGACGATGAGCCGGAAGGACATCCGGGGCTGGGACCGCAGGGCCGCACCGGTCCGCCGGGCCTCGCCGGGGCCCACACCGTGCAGGGCCCGGAAGGCCCGCGCGAACGCCTCGCCCGAGCCGTAGCCGTGACGCACCGCGATCTCGAGGAGCGTCCGCTCCCCGGAGAGCACCTCCGCGCCGGCGACGGTCAGCCGCCTGCGCCGGATGTACTCGGAGAGCGGCAGCCCCGCGAGCGCGGAGAACATCCGCCGGAAGTGGTACTCCGACGTCGCCGCGATCCGGGCCAGTTCGGTGATCTCGATCCGCTGGTCGAGGTGGCGCTCGATGTGGTCCATGGCTTCGTTGAGCCGGTCAAGCACCCCGGGCTCCTTCCTGTTGACATCGCTCACGCTAGGGAGGGCCCATGGTCGCGGACCCGACATCCTGTGCCCGTTCCGGTCGGGCGTGCCCGTTCCGGCCGGTAGGGGCTTTGTGACCTTCTTTGTCGGGGTCGGTTATTCAATCTTCATCAAATGTGTTCCGCCATGCGGACAACCCTCTTGCCTGTGGACTGTATGCGAAATACGTTCTGCGGTATTCCTTGATCACACACGGATCATCCACAGGATGTCCCGCACACTCGTCCCCTGGCGGAGGTATCTCCTCGTGCGCCGAACAGCGGTTGCCTGCACGGCAGTTGCCCTGGTGTTGTCCACAACCGCGGGCTGCGGCTCCCTCCAGTCCTCGGCCACCGAGGTCGGCGGGGAGCGCATGACCGACGACCGGCCCGTACGGGACGGCGGCACGCTCACCGTCGCTCTCAACGCGGACCCGGACAAACTCGACCCCTCGCTCGCCCAGACCCTCGTAGGCCGCACGGTCTTCGCCGGCATGTGCGAGAAGCTCTACGACGTCGACGAGGCGGGCAAGGTCGTCCCGCAGCTCGCCACCGCGCTGCCGAAGACCTCGGCGGACGGCCGCACCGTCACCTTCTCCGTCCGCAAGGGCCTGAAGTTCAGCGACGGCACCTCCCTCGACGCGGCCGCCGTCGTCACCTCGCTGCTGCGCCACCGCGACCTGCCGGGATCGGCCCGCGCCACCGAACTCACCCCGCTCAAGAGTGCCGAGGCCACCGGCGCGTACGCGGTGAAGCTCACCCTCAAGCAGGCTTACGTCCCGCTCACCGCCGTGCTCGCCGACCGCTCCGGCATGGTGATGTCCCCGGCCGCGCTCAAGAAGTACGGGAAGAACTTCACGAACCACCCCTCCTGCGTCGGCCCGTTCAAGTTCGTCGAGCGCGTCGGCGGCGACCGCATCGTGCTCGCCAAGGACCCGAACTACTACGACGCGCGCGACGTCCACCTCGACAAGGTGATCTACAAGCCGATACCCGACGGCAGCGTCCGCCTCGCCAACCTGCGCTCCGGCGACATCCAGGTCGGCGACCAGATGGTGCCCGTGGACGTGAAGAGCGCCCTCACCGACAACAAGCTCCAGCTCTTCAACTCGCCGTCGCTCGGCTACCAGGGCATCGGCATCAACGTCGGCAACGTGAAGGGCCTCGGCCAGGCGCCGGGCCACGTCGACAGCCCGCTGGCGAACGACGTCCGTGTCCGCGAGGCCTTCGAGCTCTCCATCGACCGCGCACTCATCAACAAGGTCGTCTTCCAGGGCATGTACGAGCCCGCGTGCGGCCCGATCTCCCCGGAGTCCGCGCTCGCGCCCGGCGTCAAGGCGTCGCAGTGCCCCGGGCGCGATGTGGCCAAGGCCAAGCGGCTGCTGAAGCAGGCGGGCGTCAAGACCCCGGTGCACGTCGAGCTGAAGACCTCCACGACGCCCGAGTGGAGCCGCATCGGCCAGGTCATCCAGGCCATGGCCAAGGACGCCGGGTTCGCGGTCACGCTGCGCCCCACCGAGTACGCCACCATGCTCGAGGAGACCGACGACGGTCACTACCAGGCGTTCAACAGCGGCTGGTCCGGACGCCTCGACCCGGACGGCAACATCGCCAGCTTCCTGCAGACGAAGGGCGCCATGAACGCGTACGGCCTCTCGGACGACAAGATCGACGCCCTCATCGAGCGCGGCCGCGCCGAGGCCGACCCCGCCGAACGCGCCAAGATCTACGGCGAGCTGACCCGCCGCGCCAACGACGCCCACGCGCTCATCTACCTCTACCGCCAGAAGAACTACGTCGTCGCAGGGCAGGACGTCGCGGGCGTACGCGTCTACGGCGACGGCCTGATCCGCGTGAAGAATGCGGGGTACGCCAAGTGACGACCGCTCACCTCACCGAAGAGCAGGCCACGCCGAAGAAGGCCTCAGCGAAAGGGCAGGGGCTGCTCGCCGGGCACCCCATGGCCAAGTACGTCCTGACCCGCGTCCGGCAGTCGGTCATCACGCTCATCCTCGTCTCGATCGTCGTCTTCGCGGGGATCCGCGCCCTGCCGGGCGACCCGGCCCTCGCCCTCGCGGGTGAGGAGCGCAGCCCCGCCGCGCTCGCCGCGATCCGCGCCGAGTACGGGCTCGACGACAACATCGTGATCCAGTACGGGCGTTTCATCGGCCACGCCCTGCAGGGTGACCTGGGCACGTCCTCGCGCACCGGCCTCCCGGTCGCCGACGCCATCGGGCAGGCGCTGCCCGTCACGCTCGAACTCGCCGCGCTCTCCCTGCTGCTGGCGATCGTCCTCGGAATCGGCGCCGGTGTCGTCGCGGCCGTGCGGCGCGGCAGGCCCGCGGAGTGGATCGCCAACGGCCTCGCCCTGCTCGGCCTCTCGGTCCCCACGTTCTGGCTCGGCATCGTGCTCGTGCTCGCCTTCGCGATCGTCGTCCCCGTCTTCGCGGCCTCCGGCTTCGTCCCCTTCGGCACCGACCCGATCGACAACCTGCGCCGCATGGTGCTGCCCGCGATCGTCCTCGGATCCGGGCTCGCCGCCGTCGTCATGCGTCAGACGCGCGCCGCGATGCTCGACTCCCTGTCGGCCGACTACGTCCGCACCGCCCGCGCCAAGGGCCTGTCCCGGCGCGAGGTCGTCGGTGGCCACGCCCTGCGGAACTCCCTGGTCACGGTCGTCACCGTGCTCGGTCTGCAGCTCGGCCACCTGATCTCCGGCGCGGTCGTCACCGAGCAGATCTTCGTGCTCCCCGGCTTCGGCAAGCTCACCATCGACGCCGTCTTCACACGTGACTACGCGACCCTGCAAGGCGTGGTGCTGTGCACGTCGGCCGCGTACATCTTCATCAACCTGCTGGTCGACGTGGCGTACTCGGTCATCGACCCGCGCATCCGGCTCGGAGGTGCCCGGTGACCACGCTCGCCCTCACAGGAATACGGGTCCGCGCGACCAAGAGCGGCAAACTGCGCGCCCTGCGCAGGAACAAGCTCGCCATGACGGGCGCCGTCATCGCCGCGGTCTTCGTGCTCGCCGCGCTGTTCGCACCGCTCGTCGCGCCCTACGACCCCGCGCAGCCGAACTTCGACAACGTTCTCGCGGCGCCCGGCTGGAGCCACTGGCTCGGCACCGACGACCTCGGCCGCGACCAGCTGTCCCGCGTCGTCTACGGGGCCCGGGCCTCGATGCAGGTGGGCGTGCTCGCCGTCGTGTTCGCCTTCATCATCGGCGTCCCCCTCGGACTGCTCGCCGGCTACTACGGCAAGCTCGCCGACAGCGTCGTCTCGCGCGTCACCGACACGATGCTCGCGTTCCCCTTCCTGGTCCTGGCCGTCGGTCTCGCCGCCGTCCTCGGCCCGTCCCTCACCAACGCGACGATCGCGATCGGCATCTCGCAGATCCCGGCCGTCATCCGCATCACCCGCGCGGAGACCCTGCGGCTCAAGCACGTCGACTACGTCGCCGCGGCCGTCGCCAACGGGGGAGGGGACGGCACCGTCCTGTTCCGGCACATCCTGCCCAACGCGACCTCCGCGCTCGTCGTCCAGGCCACCGTCGGCATCCCCGCCGCGATCATCGGCGAGGCCCTGCTCAGCTTCCTCGGCCTCGGCGTCCAGCCGCCCGAGCCGTCCCTGGGCGTGATGCTGTCGTCCGCCCAGTCCTTCCTCGCGCCCGCGCCCTGGATGGCGGTCTTCCCCGGCCTCGCCGTCGTCGCCGCGACCCTGGCGTTCAACCTGCTCGGCGACGGCCTGCGCGACGTCCTCGACCCCCGTGGAGCGACCCGATGAGCCCCGACCCCGTGCTGAGTGTCCGCGACCTCTCGGTGTCCTTCCGTTCGGACACCCGCACCGTCCACGCCGTCGACCACGTCTCGTACGACCTCGCGGCCGGTGAAGTCCTCGCCGTGGTGGGCGAGTCGGGCTGCGGCAAGTCCGTCACCTCCATGGCCGTCATGGGCCTGCTCCCGCCCACCGCGCACATCACCGGGTCGATCAGGCTCGGCGGACGCGAACTCGCGGGCGGCGACGACAAGGCGTACGGGAAGATCCGCGGCAAGGACATCGCGATGATCTTCCAGGAGCCGATGACCTCCCTGAACCCGGTCCTCACCATCGGCCGGCAGATCGGCGAGGTGCTCCGCCGCCACCAGGGCCTGAGCAAGAAGGAGGCACGCGCGCGTGCCGTCGAACTCCTCGACCTCGTGGGCATCCCCGCCCCGGCCCAGCGCGTCGACGAGTACCCGCACCAGCTCTCCGGCGGTATGCGCCAGCGCGTGATGATCGCCATCGCGGTCGCCTGCGACCCGGCCGTCCTCATCGCCGACGAGCCGACCACCGCCCTCGACGTCACCGTGCAGGCGGGCATCCTGGAGGTCCTCCAGTCGCTGCGTGAACGCCTCGGCACGGCGATCGTCCTCATCACGCACGACCTCGGCGTCGTCGCCGACATCGCCGACCGCGTCCTCGTCATGTACGCGGGCCGGCCCGTCGAACAGGCCCCCGTGGACGAGCTGTTCGCGACGCCCCGCCACCCGTACACCCGCGGACTCCTCTCGGCGGTCCTGCGGCCCGGCGCCTCGGCGGCCGCGGACGGTGGCGGCAAGCGGCGCCTGCCCGAGATCCCCGGCCTCGTGCCGAGCCTCGACTCCCAGCCCGACGCCTGCACCTTCGCCCCGCGCTGCGCCCGCGCCGACGAGCGGTGCACGACGACGAGGCCCGGCTTCAAGTCCGTCACCGACGACGCCGGAGACGGCGCCGGAGACGGCGCCCCGCACCTGACCGCCTGCTGGCACCCGAACACCCTCCAGGAGGCCGCACAGTGAGCACCCCGGTCCTGCAACTCGACGCCCTGGAGCGGCACTTCACCGCACCCGGCGGCACCGTACGCGCCGCCGACGGCGTCACCCTGACCGTCGGCCGCGGCGAAGTCGTCGGCCTCGTCGGGGAGTCGGGCAGCGGCAAGTCCACCGTCGGACGCTGCGCCGTACGCCTCGACGATCCCACCGGCGGCACCGTACACATCAACGGCACCGACGTGACGGCCATGTCCCGGCGCGCCCTGCGCCCCCTGCGCAAGGACTTCCACCTCGTCTTCCAGGATCCCTCGTCGTCCCTCGACCCGCGCATGACCGTCGGGCAGATCGTCGCCGAGCCGCTGCGGCTGCACGGCATCGCGAAGGGCGAGGCGGCACGCGCGCGCGTGGCGGAACTCCTCGCCCAGGTGGGCCTTCGCCCCGAGCACGCCGAGCGGCACCCGCACGAGCTGTCCGGCGGCCAGCGCCAGCGCATCTCCATCGCCCGCGCCCTGTCGGTCGACCCGGCGCTCCTCGTCGCCGACGAGCCGACCTCCGCCCTCGACGTGTCCGTCCAGGCGTCCGTCCTCAACCTGCTCGCCGACCTCCAGCGCGACCGCGGCTTCGGCTGCCTGTTCATCACCCACGACCTCGCCGCCGTCGAGTACCTCGCCGACCGGATCGCGGTCATGTACCTCGGCCAGATCGTCGAACAGGCCCCCACCGCCGAGCTGTTCGCCGACCCCAAGCACCCCTACACGCAGGCCCTCCTGTCCGCGGCGCCCGTGCCCGACCCGGTCACCCAGCGCACCCGCGAACGGATCGTCCTCAGCGGCGAACTCCCCAGCCCGCTGGCGCCCCCGCCCGGCTGCCGCTTCCACACGCGCTGCCCGCTCGCCGTCGACCGCTGCCGCACCGAGGTCCCGGCCCTGCGCACCCTGGACAGCGGCCGTGAGGTGTCCTGCCACCTCGTCGCCGACGACGGCACCGCCCCCGACGCCGCGGCACCCCGTCCCGCGGACGCCGACACCTCACTTCGTACGATCCCTCACAGCCGCCCCGCATCCGCCTGACGCCCGAGGAGCTCCACCCTTGTTCACCACCCGGCCGACCCTGCAAGGCACCTTCGGCATGGTCTCGTCCACCCACTGGCTCGCCTCCCAGTCGGCCATGGCCGTCCTGGAGAGCGGTGGCAACGCCTACGACGCCGCCGTCGCCGCGGGCTTCGTCCTGCACGTCGTCGAACCCCACCTGAACGGCCCCGCCGGTGAGGTCCCGATCATCCTCGCCCCCGTCGGCGAGGACGTCCGCGTCCTGTGCGGGCAGGGCGTCGCGCCCGCCGGGGCCACCGTCGCCCACTACCGCGCCCTCGGTCTGGACCTCGTCCCCGGCACCGGCCCCCTGGCCGCCGCCGTGCCCGGCGCGTTCGACGCCTGGATGCTCCTCCTGAAGGACCACGGCACCAAGTCCCTGGCGGAGGTCCTGAGTTACGCGATCGGGTACGCGGAGGACGGGCACGCGCCCGTGGAGCGCGTCGGCGAGACCGTCGAGACCGTGCGCGCCCTCTTCGAGGACGAGTGGCCCTCCTCGGCCGAGGTCTACCTCAAGGACGGCGCCTCCCCGAAGCCCGGCGAGCTCTTCCGCAACCCGCAGCTCGCCGCGACGTGGCGGCGCGTCATCGAGGAGGCCCGGGAGATCGCGGGCGACGCCGGCGACAAGCGGGTCGCCGAGATCGAGGCCGCCCGCGCGATCTGGCGCGAGGGCTTCATCGCCGAGGCCCTCGTCCGGCAGGCCGGCCGGCCCACCATGGACACCAGCGGCACCCACCACACCGGCACGCTCACCGCCGCCGACCTGGCCGGCTGGTCCGCGACCTACGAGGCGCCCGCCACGTACGACTGGAACGGCTGGACCCTGTGCAAGGCCGGCGGCTGGAGCCAGGGCCCCGCCTTCCTCCAGCAGCTCGCCCTCCTCCCCGCCGAGCTGCCCGCCTACGGCTCCGCCGAGTACGTCCACCTGCTCATCGAGGGCTGCAAGCTCGCCATGGCCGACCGCGAGGCCTGGTACGGGGACGCCGGCCCCGGGGACGTGCCCGTCGCCGAGCTCCTGTCCGACGAGTACAACGCCGCGCGCCGCGCCCTCATCGGCGACAAGGCGTCCCACGAGCTGCGGCCGGGCAGCCCGCTCGGCGCCGAGCCCCGGATCTCCGCGCACGCGCACGCCGTGGCCGCGGGGGAGGACGGGTTCGACGCCATGGGGATCGCGGGCGCCGGAGCCGGTGAGCCCACCGTCGCCAAGAGCGGTGATCAGGAGGTCGCCGCGGACGGCGCGACCCGTGGCGACACCTGCCACCTCGACATCGTCGACCGCTGGGGCAACATGGTCGCCGCGACGCCCTCCGGCGGCTGGCTCCAGTCGAACCCCGTCGTGCCCGAGCTCGGCTTCCCGCTCGGCACCCGTCTCCAGATGGCCTGGCTGGAAGAGGGTCTGCCGAACTCCCTCACGCCGGGACGCCGTCCCCGTACGACGCTGACGCCCTCGCTCGCCCTGAAGGACGGGGTGCCGGTCCTCGCGTTCGGCACACCCGGAGGCGACCAGCAGGACCAGTGGCAGGTCCACTTCTTCCTCGCCGTCGCCCTGCGCGCGGCCGTGCGCGGCGGGCTCGACCTCCAGGGCGCGGTCGACGCCCCGAACTGGCACAACGACTCCTTCCCCGGCTCCTTCTTCCCGCGCGGCATGCGGCCCGGCAGCGTCACCGTCGAGTCCCGCGTCGGCGAGGACGTCATCGAGGAGCTGCGCCGCCGCGGCCACGACGTGACGGTCGGCGAGCCCTGGTCGGAGGGCCGTCTGTGCGCCGTCGCCCGTGACCCGGAGACCGGTGTCCTGTCGGCCGCGGCCAACCCGCGCGGGATGCAGGGGTACGCCGTCGGCCGCTGACCGATCGGGCGGTGTACGGACGGATCAGGGGTGGGGTTCCGCGGATTTCACGGGGATTCCACCCCTCGTACACCGGGCGGGTACGAATTGTCAGTGGAGCGTGCTCTCATGGACGCATGATCGAAGCACAGGAAACGACGGAAAGCATCGACGACTTTCTCGCACACGGGGTCACCGAGGTGGAGCGCGCCGTGCGCGCCGCCGCCGCAGCAGAGGTGATGCCCCGCTTCCGGCAGCTCGCCGAGGGTGACGTCTCCCAGAAGAGCGGCCCGCACGACCTCGTGACCACGGCCGACCGGCTGGCCGAGGAATATCTGACCCGAGAGCTGGGCGCCCTGCTGCCCGGCTCCGTGGTGGTCGGCGAGGAGGCGGTGCACGCCGACTACGCGGTCTACGACGCGATAGGTGAGGACGCCCCGGTGTGGATCGTCGACCCGGTCGACGGCACCCGCCAGTTCGTCCACGGAGACCCCGGGTTCTGCATGCTCGTCGCGCTCGCCCAGCACGGCACGGTCCACGCCTCCTGGACGTTCGCACCCGCGCTCGGCGAGTTCGCCGTGGCGGTCCGCGGCAAGGGAGCCTGGCTCAACGGCGAGGCGCTGCACGCGGGTTCGCCCGGTGCGGACGAGTCCATCGACGTGGCGACGTCGCACCCCGACTACACGACGGACGCGCAGAAGCGCGACCTCCTGGGCCTGTGGGCCGACGGGGTGCGCCCGCGCCCGTGCGGCTCGGCCGGCCTCGAGTATCTGGCCGTCGCCCGCGGTGAGTTGGACGCCACCGCCTTCTCGTGGGAAGCCGCCTGGGACCACGCCGCGGGGGTGCTGCTCGTCGAGGAGGCGGGCGGCACGCACCTGACGAAGGCGGGCGAGCCCTTCCGGATCACCGGGGGGAACGCACTGCCGTTCACGGCGGCCCGGGACAAGGCCACCGCCCGGCGCGTGGTGGGCCTGCTCGGCGGCGAGTGACCCGGCGGCCGGGCGCCCCGGCGGGCGCCCGCGCCCATGACCTGCACCGACCCTCGGCGCACCCTCGCGCAGTCCGTCCGGGAACGCCCCGCGCCCCGGCTCTGTCAGCCATCCGGCATATCCTGGCGGCCAGTGGCCTCGGCTGACAAAGGAGTCCGAAGGTGCCGTCGATGCTCGATGCCGTCGTCGTGGGTGCGGGACCGAACGGCCTGACCGCTGCCGTGGAGCTGGCCCGCCGAGGCCTCTCCGTGGCCGTCTTCGAGGCCAGGGACACCGTCGGCGGAGGCGCGCGCACCGAGGAGCTCACCCTCCCAGGATTCCGTCACGACCCGTGCTCGGCCGCTCACCCTCTGGGGATCAACTCACCCGCGTTCAGGGACATGCCGCTGGAGCGGTACGGCCTGGAGTGGCTGCACGCCGAGCTCCCCATGGCGCACCCCTTCCCCGACGGCAGCGCGGCCGTGCTGTCACGCTCCGTCGCCGAGACGGCCGCCTCGTTCGGGCCGCACGACGCGGGCACCTACCGCCGGCTCGTCGCCCCCTTCCTGCCCAAGTGGGACGCCCTCGCGCGCGACTTCATGGCGCTGCCGCTGACCACCCTGCCGCGCGACCCGCTCACCCTGGCCCGCTTCGGGCTCGCGGGGCTCCCGCCGTCCACATGGCTGATGCGCCGCTTCCGCGACGACCGGGCGCGCGCCCTGTTCTCCGGCCTCGTCGCCCATGCGATCGCCCCGCTCGGCGGCCTCGGCACGGGAGCCGTCGGCCTCGTCTTCGCGCTCGCCGGTCACGCCCGCGGCTGGCCCGTCGCCCGCGGCGGCTCGCAGTCGATCTCCGACGCGCTCACCGCGTACCTCGAGGACCTCGGCGGAGCCGTCCACACGAACTACGAGATCAAGCGCCTCGACGACCTGCCGCCCGCCCGCGCCTACATCTTCGACACCTCGCCCACGGCGCTCGCCCGCATCGCCGGGCTCGGCAGCTACTACGAGCGCTTCCGGTACGGCGCGAGCGTCTTCAAGCTCGACTACGCGCTCGACGGACCCGTGCCGTGGACGGCGAAGGAGGCCAGGAGCGCGGGCACCGTCCAGGTCGGGCCCGGCAGCCGCGACATCGCGGCCGCCCTGCACGCCGCGTCCCGCGAGGGCCGCGCCCCGGACAAGCCCTTCCTCATCACCGTCCAGCCCAGTGTCATGGACCCTTCCAGGGCCCCGGCGGGCAAGCACGTCTTCTGGGCGTACGGGCATGTCCCGAGCGGCTGGGACGGCGATCTCACCGACGCCGTCGAGCGGCAGCTGGAGCGCTTCGCACCCGGGTTCCGCGACCGGATCCTGGCGCGGGCCACGGCCGGACCGCCCGAGCTGGCCGCGCGGAACGCGAACTATGTGGGCGGTGACATCGCCTGCGGCGCGGTGAGCGGGCTCCAGCTGCTGCTGCGGCCGAAGCTGTCCCTGTCGCCGTACACGACGCCGCATCCCGCCGTCTTCATCTGCTCGTCCGCGAGCCCGCCGGGGCCGGGAGTCCACGGCATGTCCGGGCACAACGCGGCCAAGGCCGTGTGGAGGAGGATCCGCGCGTCATGACCCGAATCACCCTGGTCAAGGGCGACATCACCGCCGAGACCGCCGACGCGATCGTGAACGCGGCGAACTCCTCGCTGCTCGGTGGCGGCGGGGTCGACGGCGCGATCCACCGGCGCGGCGGCCCCGAGATCCTCGCCGAGTGCCGCAGGCTCCGCGCCTCGCACTACGGCAAGGGCCTGGCCACCGGGCAGGCGGTCGCCACGACGGCCGGGAACCTCGACGCCGGACATGTGATCCACACCGTCGGCCCGGTGTGGTCCGCTTCCCTGGACCGATCCGAGCTGCTCGCCTCCTGCTACCGCGAGTCGCTGCGCGTGGCGTCCGGGCTCGGCGCCCGGACCGTGGCCTTCCCCGCGATCTCGACCGGGATCTACGGCTGGCCGCTGGACGACGGGGCGCGCATCGCGGTCCGCACCGTGCGGGAGGTCGCCGGGCCGCCGGTCGAAGAGGTGCGGTTCGTCCTCTTCGACGACAGGGCGTACGCCGCCTTCGCCGAGGCCCTCGCCGACTGACAGCTCCTCTTCGGGAGCCGGACCGGCACACACCTTGATGTCGGATTCTCGCCAGCCGGGGGCGGCGGCCTTCGGCCATGCTTGCTTCATGCACACCGACACCGACCGATGCGTCCGGGCCGTCCAGTCCAAGGACGCCCGCTTCGACGGCTGGTTCTTCACCGCCGTCCTGACGACCCGGATCTACTGCAGGCCCAGCTGCCCGGTAGTGCCTCCGAAGCCCGAGAACATGACCTTCCTGCCCAGCGCCGCGGCCTGCCAGCAGGCCGGATTCCGGGCCTGCAAGCGCTGCCGCCCCGACACGAGCCCCGGCTCCCCCGAGTGGAACCAGCGCGCCGACCTGGTGGCCCGCGCCATGCGCCTCATCGGCGACGGCGTCGTCGACCGCGAGGGCGTCCCCGGCCTCGCCGGACGCCTCGGCTACAGCACCCGGCAGGTCGAGCGCCAGCTCCTCGCCGAGCTGGGCGCGGGTCCCCTCGCCCTGGCCCGGGCCCAGCGCGCCCAGACCGCGCGCATCCTCGTCGAGACGACCGAGCTGCCGATGGCCGACATCGCGTTCGCCGCGGGCTTCTCCTCGATCCGCACCTTCAACGACACGGTCCGTGAGGTCTTCGCGCTCTCCCCGAGCGAGCTGCGCACCCGCGCGCCCAGGAACGGCGCGTCGGCACCCGGCGCGATCACGCTGCGCCTCCCGTTCCGCGCCCCGCTCAACCCCGACAACCTCTTCGGCCACCTCGCCGCGACCGCCGTACCCGGCGTCGAGGAATGGCGCGACGGCGCGTACCGGCGCACGCTGCGCCTCCCCTACGGGCACGGCATCGTGACCCTCACACCCGCCCCCGACCACATCGGCTGCCGCCTCGTCCTCACCGACCAGCGCGATCTGACCGTCGCGATCAGCCGCTGCCGCCGCATGCTCGACCTCGACGCCGACCCCGTCGCCGTCGACGAGCAGCTGCGCGCCGACCCGCTGCTCGCGCCGCTAGTCGACAAGGCGCCGGGCCGCCGGGTGCCGCGCACCGTCGACGAGCCCGAGTTCGCGGTGCGCGCCGTGCTCGGCCAGCAGGTGTCCACGGCCGCCGCCCGCACCCACGCCGCCCGCCTCGTCACCGCGCACGGCGAGCCCGTCGACGACCCCGAGGGCGGCCTCACCCACCTCTTCCCCTCACCGGCGGCCCTGGCGGCCCTCGACCCCGAGGCGCTCGCCCTGCCGCGCAGCCGCCGCACCACCCTGACGACGCTGGTGCGCGAACTCGCGGAGGGCACCCTCGTCCTCGGCCCCGAGAGCGACTGGGACGAGGCCCGCGACCGGCTCATGGCGCTGCCCGGCTTCGGCCCCTGGACGGTCGAGGTCATCGCGATGCGCGCCCTCGGCGACCCGGACGCCTTCCTGCCCACCGACCTCGGAATGCGGCGCGCCGCACAGGAGTTGGGGCTGCCCCACACCCCGGCCGCGCTCACCGCGCGCGCCGCTTCCTGGCGCCCTTGGCGCGCGTACGCCGTCCAGTACCTGTGGGCCACCGACGACCACCCGATCAACTTCCTCCCCGCGTAAGGGATTCAGCACCATGACCGGCAAGCAGCACCACGTCATCGACAGCCCCTACGGGCCGCTCACGCTCGTCGCCACCGACGGCACGCTCAGCGGCCTCTACATGACCGACCAGCGCCACCGCCCCGCCGAGGAGACCTTCGGGGAGCGCGACGGCCGGCCCTTCGGGGCGGTCGTCGATCAGCTGGAAGCCTATTTCCGGGGCGAGTTGAAAGAGTTCGACCTGCCGCTGCGCCTCGAAGGCACCCCGTTCCAGCGCGGCGTCTGGGAGCAGCTCCAGCGCATCCCGTACGGGGAGACCCGCACCTACGGGGAGCTCGCCGAGGCCCTCGGCAACGCGAACGCGTCCCGCGCGGTGGGTCTCGCCAACGGCAAGAACCCCGTCGGCGTCATCGTCCCCTGCCACCGCGTCATCGGCGCGAACGGCGGCCTGACCGGCTACGGCGGCGGCCTGGAGCGCAAGCAGCGCCTGCTCGACTTCGAACGGGGCGCGGCGCTGTTCTAGCGGCACCCCTTACGAGGCGCCCCTTTCGAGGGATCCCTTTCGAGGGATCCCTTTCGAGGGATCCCTTTCGAGGGATCCCTTTCGAGGGATCCCTCGTGCGGGATCCCTCGCGGCGCTACGGGCGATCGCCCCGACCCAGGGTGTCCTCCAGCCAGTCGAAGACGACCTCGCAGTGCTGTTGCGGCGCCATCGGCGAGCAGTGCAGCTGGGCGCCGGTGGCCGCCCGCATGAGCCGGTACTCCTTGCGCGTGCGCAGCAGGTCGAAGAACTTGCGCGGCTGCCCCGGGTAGAACAGCTCGTCGTCGTAGTCGAGCACCAGCGTGGGGCACGCGATGCGGCGCACGACCCGGGTGATGTCGAGCGCCCTGATCCGCTGGGCCGGTGTCCAGAAGTCGGTGAAGAGCCGGCCTCGCCGGGCGGCGAGCATCGCCGGGATCGAGAAGGGCTCGATCCGCTTCGTGATGACGAACCGCTCGGACGGCTTCAGCTCGGGCGCGACCTCCTCGTTCCAGATGCGGTTGGTCTCCGCCTTGTCGGGGGTCACGATGTCCCGGAGCTCCTGCGGGAAGCCCAGCCACGGGGCGAGGCAGCCCGGCAGCGCGGCCAGGGCGGCGATCCGGTGCTCGAAGGCCGCGGCGCGCGGTGCGAGGTCACCGCCCATGGACAGGCCGGTCAGCGCGATCCGGCGGGCGTCGACGTCCTTGCGCCGCTCCAGCCAGTCCACGAGCGGCGAGACCACCTGCTCCCAGCGCGGGCTGAAGACCTGCTCGTCGACGTAGAGCAGCCGGCCCTGGCCGGGGCCGTCGTAGACGAGCGCGTTCCAGCCGCGGGCGAGCGCGGCGGAGACGCCGTAGGTCCACATGTCGACGTTCGGGCCGTCGCTGCCGTTGGTGAGGATGACGGTCGGCCGGGCCCGGCCCGAGTCGTCGGGGCGGAAGAACCAGACGGGGATCTTGACCCCGCCCCGGTAGGGGACCTGGTCGGTGACGGCCGCCGGTGCGCACAGCCGGGCGAACGTGTCCCACGAACGGCGCCCCGCGAGGTAGAGCTTCTTCTCGTCCCCCGGGGCGTCCGAGCCGAGGACGAAGAACAGCGCCTGCCCGTAGTACTGGGCGGCGCGCAGTGCGTGGGCGCGGCGCGTCTGGCGGTGGGGCGAGGCGTCGGCGGTCAGCCGGTCGCCCCAGCGGCGGAACTCGGCGGTGTAGGTCTGCTCGTTCGCCCCGGCGGCGTTGATGGCGTTGACGGCGGTCAGCACCTCGCCGACCTCGGCCGCGCCGAACCCGGCGCCGCCGAGCGCGAGCAGCGCGTTGAAGTTGAGCCCGGGGTCCTTGAACAACCGCATGGCACCGGGCGTCGGCGACGCCGCAGGTGCCGAGGCCGGGGCCGAGGCGTCGGCTCCACGCCTCGTCACGAACGCCGGGTCCGGGCTCGCAGAGCAGGCCGACGCCGCGGACAGCACGACGGCCCCCGCGCCGACGGCGAGCCCGGCGAGCGCGCCCCGTCGGGTGGGCGCCTGCGCGCGGTCTGTGTCTGCGTTCGTCATGAGACCGAACGTAGGAGCAGGCCTTGCGCGGGAGCGGCCCGCCACTCCCGACGGTCCTCCGAACGGTCGCAGCATCTTCAAGGATCTATCAGGGCAGTTCAGGGCATTTGACCCTAGGGTGAGGGGTTGTGAACGGCCATCAGCGACCACGGGACGACGAGGGGAGCGCGGCGCGATTCCTCGCGCTGTCGGACGGCGTGTTCGCGATCGCGATGACGCTGCTGGCGCTGGACATCACGCTGCCCGCCGGGCTGGACCCCGCCGGTTTCGAGCGGGCGCTGGGAGATGTGGTGCCCAACCTGTGGGCGTACGCCATCAGCTTTCTGGTGATCGCGGCGTTCTGGCGGGGCCACCACGAGATGTTCCGGTCCACACGGGAAGTCGATGGGACGGTCATCCGGATCGGGCTGCTGGGCCTGGGACTGATCGCCCTGATGCCGTTCCCCACCACCCTGCTGGCCGAGTACGGGGACCAGCCGCAGGCGGTGGCCCTCTACTCCGGCGCCGTCGCGGCCATGGGGGCCGCACAGCTCGCGCTGGCAGTCGTGTTGTGGAAGCGCCCGTGGCTCGGTCGCGAGGCACTTCCCGATCCCGTCGCGCGCAACGATGTGGCCGATCTGGCATCGGTCGTGCTGGTCTTCGCCGTCGCCGTGCCCCTCGCCTTCGTGTCCCCGGCGGGCGCGAAGTGGTGGTGGGTGGTACTGATCCCTGTCAAAGCCGTGACGGGGAACAGGGGCAAGCGCCTTCGCGCGGCCGGCCGGCGATGAAGAGCCCGGGCCGGTGGCGCTGGATCCGCCGAGGCGCCTGTATGGCGCACCGCGGTCTCCCTCGCGGGTGACTCCGGTGGCGCGAGTCCCTGGATCGCTGGTGTCTGTACGAAGGAGGACCGGGCAGAGAGCGGGAGACCATGGAGCGAAAGCACGAGCGCCTCGCGACACCCTGGGCCGCCGGGGTGGCCGGGGTGGTGTTCGCGATCCTGATGGCCGCGGCGATCGTCCTGATGCGCATCGCCTTGCCCGACGGCACCGGCGGGGGCCACGTAACCGTCGGTGCCGGACAGCGCAGCGCCCTGCGGACGGCGCTGGAGCTGCTCCCGTTCGCCGGGATCGCCTTCCTGTGGTTCATGGGCGCCGTGCGCGAGCATGCCGGAGAGGGCGAGGACCGGTTCTTGTCCACCGTGTTCCTGGGCAGTGGCCTGGTCTTCGTCGCCACCCTGTTCGGCGCTGCCGCGGCAGCGGGAACCGTGCTCGCCGAGAGTCAGCAGCACCCTCCCTTCGGCCGGCACTTCGCCTACGTCCTGATGACCACGTACTCCATGCGGATGGCGGCCGTGTTCATCATCACGACGTCGACCATCGGCCGTCGTCTCGGCGTCCTTCCGCGCCCGCTCATCGTTTTCGGCTATCTGGCGGGCCTCACGCTGCTCGTGGTGGGAGCGAACGTGCCCTGGTCCGAACTGGTCTTCCCGGCCTGGGCGTTGCTCCTCAGCCTGAACATCCTGCGGGGTCGGCGTCCCGCCCGGCCGCAGCCGGTCACACCGACCTGAGCCGATCGCACCGCTCACTCGAACGGTTGCCTTCTCGTCGCCGCATCCCGTCCGGACCCCGAGGGTGGTCACAGGGGGCTGACAGGGCTGTTGGAGAGGACCGATCCCGTGGTGAGGATTGCCGTCGACCTGAACCGTTGTCAGGGATACGCGCAGTGCGCGTTCCTCGCGCCGGAGATCTTCGCCATGCACGGCGAGGAGGCACTGCTGTACGACCCGGAGGCCGACGAGGCGCAGCGCGCGAAGCTGGCCCAGGCCGCCGCTGCCTGCCCGGTTCAGGCCATCCTCGTCGACGCGGTGGACGTACCGGCCGAGGCGGTGTCCGGTGCTCGGTGACGGATACCTGGAACAGCTCAAACGCGAGGGCCGCATCGTCGTCGTGGGCGCCTCACTGGCCGGCCTGCGCGCTGCCGAGACCCTGCGGAGCGAGGGCTTCGCGGGCTCCCTGACCATCATCGGCGACGAGCCCCACGAGCCGTACGACCGGCCCCCGCTCTCCAAGCAGGTGCTGCTGGGCAGGGCCGGCGCCGACCGCACCGCACTGCCCAGGCTCCGATCGGTGGACGCCACCTGGCGGCTGGGTGTCCCGGCCACCGGCCTGGACAGGGCCGCGAGGCGGGTGCGGCTGGCCGACGGCGACGAGGTGCCGTACGACCGGCTGCTGATCGCCACCGGGGTCCGGGCGCGGCCCTGGCCGCGTGCGGCCGAGGCGGAACTCGACGGCGTCTTCGTCCTGCGGACCCGCGACGACAGTGCCGCGCTCGCGCGGCGGCTCGACGCGGGACCCCAGCGGGTCCTCGTCATCGGGGCCGGGTTCACCGGCTCGGAGATCGCCTCCGCCTGCCGCGAACGCGGCCTCCCCGTCACCGTCGCCGAGCGCGGCGCGGCGCCCCTGGTCGGCGCCCTCGGCGGGGTGGTCGGCGCGGTCGCCGCCGAGCTCCAGCGCCAGCACGGTGTCGACCTGCGATGCGGGGTCATGGTCACCGCTCTGGAGGGCGACACCTCGGGCCGGGTACGCGTCGCGCACTTGTCCGACGGCTCCACCGTGGAGGCCGACGTGGTGATCGTCTCGCTCGGGGCCATCCGCAACACCGAATGGCTCTCCGGGTCCGGACTCGGGGCGGGCCCCCGCGGCATCGCCTGCGACGCCGGCTGCCGCGCCTTCGACATCCGCGGAATCGTCACCGACGACATCTATGCGGCGGGCGACGTCGCCCGCTCCCCTCACGCCCTGTTCAGCTACCAGTTCCTGTCCCTGGAGCACTGGGGCAACGCCGTCTCACAGGCCCGGATCGCGGCGCACAACATGCTCAGCGAGAGCACCGACCGCCTCCCTCACATGGAGGTGCCGGCCTTCTGGTCCGCGCAGTTCGGAGTCAACATCAAGTCCGTCGGGGTGCCGTCGCTGGGGACGGAGATCCTCATCTCGCAGGGCTCGCTCCAGGACCAGCGGTTCGTCGGTGTCTACGGGTATCAGGGGCGCGTCATCGGCGCGGTCGCCTTCGACCAGGCCAAGTGGCTGCCGTTCTACCAGGAGCTGATCGAGACCACCGCGTCGTTCCCGCCGCCCTTCGACACGGTCGACCGGCGCCCGGACGGGCAGCGGCCGATCGACGCGGACTTCCCCGATCCGTCGGTCCCCACCCACGGCCCCACCGTGACCCTCAGCGGTTACTCGCCGGCCGACCGCCGGATGACGTTCACCCCCGCGCACTGACGCGCACGGCCACGAGGACTCGCCATGACGCCATCCCTGCTGCACCAGGTCCTGGACTACGCCAACCGCGCCGATCCGTACCCGATCTACGAAGAGCTGCGGAAGACGCCGATCCATCACGAAGCCGACGGGCCGTACGTCATCAGCACGTACTACGAGATCCGCAGCCTCCTGCACGATCCTCGGATCAGTTCCGACGCCCGCAATCTGTCCTCGACCACCCACGACCCGCTGGCCGAGGGGGCCCAGGGGGAAGGTGCCCTGCCGCCGAGCTTCCTCCGGCTCGACCCGCCGGAACACGACCGGCTGCGACGCATGACGAACCGGCCTTTCGGCCCGCCGCACTCCCCCCGCCGGGTCGACGGGATGCGCCAAGAGCTGCACGGCATCGTGTCCGGCCTCATCGACGACATCGGCGACCCGGGCCGGATCGACCTGGTGGACCAGTTCTCGTACCCCTTCCCGGTGACCGTGATCTGCCGGCTGCTGGGGGTGCCGCGCGAGGACGAGGCACGTTTCCACACCTGGGCGGACACCATCGCCGCCGGCCTGGATCCCGACCCGGACGCGGATCCGGCCGAGCGGGGCAAGGTCTCGCAGGAGGCCCGTATGCAGTTGGGCATGTACCTGGCCGGCCTGGTCGAGGAGCGCCGCAAGAATCCCGGGGAGGACATGCTCTCCGAACTGGCGACCGCCACGGGCGAGGACGGGGCGATGACCACCATGGAACTGCTCAGCACGGCAGCGCTGCTGCTGATCGCGGGGCACGAGACCACCGTCAATCTGGTCACCAACGGAATGCTGACCCTGCTGCGCAATCCCGATGTCCTGGAGCGGCTGCGGGCGGATCCTCGGCTGGCCGTGCCCATCGTCGAGGAGCTGCTGCGCTTCGAGCCGCCGGTACAACTGGTGCCGCAGCGCACCACCCTCACCGACATCGAGGTTCGCGGCGTCACCATTCCCAAGGGCGCCTCGCTGTGGCTGGTCCTGGCCTCCGGCAACCGCGACCCCCAGCGCTTCGAGGACCCCGACCGCTTCGACCCCGACCGCCGCGACATCCAGCACCTCGGCCTGGGCAGCGGCATCCACAGCTGCTTCGGCGCACCACTCGCCCGGCTGGAGGCCCAGTTCGCCCTGTCGGAACTGGCCCGGAGGCTGGAGAACCCACGGCTGCTGGAGGATCCGCCGCCGTACCGGCAGAACGCCGTGCTGCGCGGGCCGCGGCATCTGTCCATCGCTTGCGACGGGATCCGCCCTTAGGGCCCGTCCGCCCTTGGGGCCTGTCCGGCCTCAGGGGTGCGCCGTGCCGAGTTGGCGCAGCAGCTTCGGCAGCGCGGTGCCGATGGGTTCGCGGATGACTTCGTCGGCCAGTTCGTCGTACGGCGTCGCCTCGGCGTTGACGATGACGAGCCGTGCCCCGTTGTCCGCGGCAACACCGGCGAGCCCGGCGGCGGGCTGCACCTGAAGAGTGCTCCCCACGGCGACGAACACCTGGCACGCCTTGGTGATCGCGACGGCCTCACCCAGCACCACCGGATCGAGCCGCTCCCCGAACATCACGGTCGCCGACTTGAGGATCCCCCCGCACTCCAGGCACGGCGGGTCGTCCTCGCCGGCCTCGACCCGGGCGAGGGCGTCCTGCATGGGCCCGCGCGCATGACAGCCGGTGCACACGAAACTCCGTGCGGAGCCGTGCAGTTCGAGGACCTTGCGGGCGGGCATCCCGGCGAGCTGGTGCAGCCCGTCCACGTTCTGCGTGATCACCCGCACGGGCACACCGGCCCGCTCCAGCTCGGCGACGGCCCGGTGCGCGCCGTTCGGTTCGGCGGCAAGGGTCCGGTTCTTCCGCCGCATCTGCCACGACCGGCGCCGGATCTCCGGATCAGCCATGTAGTACTCGTACGTGACGAGCTTCTCCGCCTCCGGATCCCGTCGCCACAGGCCGTTCGGCCCGCGGTAGTCCGGGATCCCGGAGTCCGTGGAGATGCCTGCACCACTGAGAATCGCGACGAGGGGCTGCGTGCTCATGCCGCCGAGGGTAGGCGCCCCGCCGCGGGAACCGCGAGGCGATATCGGCGGATGCCGCGCGAGGCCGCGTCAGCCCACGCGGTTGCCGTCCTCCAGCTCGGCCGTGCCCTCGCCCCCCGTGAGCACGTCGAGCGCCGTGAGGACGCGGCGGCCGAGCGAGCCCGGCAGGTGCTCCGGCAGGTCGGCGCGGTCCACCAGGCGCCAGGAGAGCAGTTCCTCCTCCTGGAGCCTGATCGCCTTGAAGCGGTCCTCGTCCAGGACCCCGCCGTCGTACAGGTACGCCACGAGCGGCGGCCGCGCGGCCGTGCCGGACACCCAGTCGACCGCGAGCAGCCGGCCGAGCTCCACGTCGAGGCCGATCTCCTCGGCGGTCTCGCGCCGGGCCCCCTGGCGCGGGGTCTCCCCGGTGTCGGACTCGACGGTGCCGCCGGGCAGCGCCCACCCGTCGCGGTAGTTCGGCTCGACGAGCAGCACGCGCCCCTCGGAGTCACGGAAGAGCGCGGCGGCGCCGCACAGGACGCGGGGGAGACCCGCGATGTACGCGGCGAACTCGGCGGAGGCAGTCATGCGGGAAGCCTAACGACCGTGAGCCGGGGCCCGCGCCCGCCGGACTACGCCTCGGCCAACTCGACCGTACGCGCCGCGAGTTCGCTGATCCGCGCGCCGTCGAACCCGAACACCGCGCTGCGCACCCGGTCCTCCAACGGGTCCTTCCACCGCGCCGGGATCGCCGCCGCCCCGCACAGCACACCGGCCACGGACCCGGCCGTCGCGCCGTTCGAGTCGGTGTCCAGGCCGCCGCGCACCGTGAGCGCGAGGGTGCGGGTGAAGTCCCCGTCGCCGTACAGGAGTCCGGCCGTGATGACGGCCGCGTTCGGGACCGTGTGGATCCAGCCGAGCCCGGCCGTCTCCTCCTCCAGCGTGGCCAGCGTCTCCTCCCAGCTCAGCCGCGACGCGTGGAGCGTCGCCGTGCGGCGCACCGTGCGGGCCAGTCGGCTGCTCGCCGGGATCACGGTGAGCGCGGTCTCCAGCGCGGCGCGCGGGCCCGGCGCCGTGAACGCCGCCGCGACGAGCGCCGCCGCCCACATCGCCCCGTACACGCCGTTGCCCGTATGGGACAGGACCGCGTCGCGGCGGGCCAGGGAGGCGGCGCGGCGCGGGTCGCCCGGGCAGGTCCAGCCGAAGACGTCGGCCCGGATCAGCGCGCCGATCCACTCCTGGTACGGGTTGTCGTACGTCGCCGTGAGCGGCGGCTTCAGCCCGTTCGCGAGATTGCGGTACGCCACCCGCTCCGCGGTGAACGTCTGCAGATACGGCAGCCTCAGCAGCCACAGATCACCCACCTGTTCCGTGGAGAAGGCGAAGCCGTACGTCTCCAGGAGGTGCAGGCCGAGGATCGCGTAGTCCACGTCGTCGTCCCGGCAGCTGCCATGGATCCGCCCGCGCACGCACCGGCGCCACTCCGGACGCAGCGCGAGGCCGTCCGACTCGTCGGCGGGTTCGGGCAGATAGTCCGTGAGAGGCAGGGCGGCGGCCCGCCGCAGATAGCCGTCGATGCGCGCCCGGGTCCAGTACTCGCCCTGTTCCACCGGCTTGCCGAGCATGTTGCCGGCGATCCGGCCGAGCCAGCCGCCGAGCACCCGGTCCTGAAGGTCGCTGCCCACTGGGGTCATGTCCTTGGTGTACCCGATGAGGGGGCGCGGCGGGGCGAGGCGTCCCGAACCGGGCGCCGGACCGGCCGCACCGCGCCCGGCTGATCGATCATTTCCGCGCTCGGGGCGCCCCGCTATGAGCGGGAATGTAAGGACTTATCGTCCGGGTGCGCCGTTTCGCGGACCGGACAGCCATGGGCAGCGGCCCCCACCTCCGGTTAAGGTCGCAGCGGCGCGACTGCCTTGCGGGAGCAAGGCGCGAAAGCAAGGGGAATGCAAGGTGGCGGACGCTGGAGTGACGGCGGAGCACGTGCTCATCGCCGCGGACAAGTTCAAGGGCTCGCTCACGGCCGTGCAGGTCGCGGAGCGGGTCACGGCCGGCCTGCGGCGGATCGCGCCCGGGGTGACGGTCGAGTCCGTGCCCGTCGCGGACGGCGGGGACGGCACGGTGGCCGCGGCCGTGGCGGCCGGTTTCGAGCGCCGCGAGGTGCGGGTGACCGGGCCGCTCGGTGACGAGGTCACGGCGGCGTACGCCCTGCGCGACGGCACCGCCGTCGTCGAGATGGCCGAGGCGTCCGGGCTCCAGCTGCTGCCCGAAGGCGTCTTCGCGCCGCTGACCTCGACCACGTACGGATCCGGCGAACTGCTCGCCGCGGCGCTCGACGCGGGCGCCCGCTCCATCGTGTTCGGCGTGGGCGGCAGCGCCACGACCGACGGCGGCGCCGGAATGCTGGCCGCGCTCGGCGCGCGCTTCCTGGACGCGGACGGCAAGCCCGTCGGCCCGGGCGGCGGGCCCCTCGCCGACCTGGCCACGGCCGACCTCTCGGGGCTCGACCCGCGCCTGGCGGACGTGGAGATCGTCCTCGCCAGCGACGTCGACAACCCGCTGACCGGCCCGAAGGGCGCGCCCGCGGTGTACGGCCCGCAGAAGGGCGCGACGACAGACGACGTCGCCACCCTGGACGCGGCGCTGGCCCACTTCGCTCGGGTCCTGGCCAAGGCGATCGGCCCGAAGGCACTCGAGTACGCCGACTCGCCCGGCGCCGGAGCCGCCGGCGGCATCGGCTACGGGGCCCTCGTCGGCCTCGGAGCGAGCTTTCGGGCCGGGATCGAGGTCATGCTCGACGTCCTCGGCTTCGCGCCCGCGCTCGCCCGCGCCACCCTCGTCATCACCGGCGAGGGCTCCCTCGACGAGCAGACGCTGCACGGCAAGGCCCCGGCGGGCGTCGCCGCGGCGGCCCGCGCGGCGGGCATCGAGGTCGTGGCGGTCTGCGGCCGTCTCGCCCTCCAGCCGGAGGCCCTGGGCCGCGCGGGCATCCGCCGCGCCTACGCCCTCACGGACGTGGAGCCGGACGTGGCCCGCTGCATCGCCGAGGCGGGCCCGATCCTGGAGACGGTGGCGGAGCGGATCGCCCGCGATTTCCTCGCGTGAATTGTGTGGCGCCTGACGCCTGACGCGCGCCGGGGTGAGGGGTGACCCTCATCCCGGCGAGAGCCGGTACGCGCCGAGGGCCAGGGTCATCTCCATCAGGTCGCGCGGCCGGGACAGCGACCTGGACGTCAGCTGTTCGAGGCGCCGCAGGCGGTTGAAGACGTGTTGCGGTGGCAGCAGAGGCGGCCCGCCGCCCGGCCCGCCGAGCCCTCGCAGGACAGCCACGCGTCGAGCGTCTCCAGCAGGACGGGCTCTAGAGGAGCGCGTCCCACACCGGATAGCCCGCGTTGCCCCTCCTCCAACCGGTCGGTGATCCTTCAGCCAGACAAGTCGGTGACCGGCGGCATGAAGGTCGTGCGCCAGGCACAGGAGTCGGAGGTCGCCAAGGGCTACACGCCGTCCGTGGCCTGATCCCCGGTGAGGCCGTGCCAGTAGCGGTCGGCGGGCTCCCGCAGCGCCCGCCACGCGTCGACGAACAGCCGGGTCGCGGCGCGGCCCGGCCAGTCGTCCGGCAGCAGCGCGCCGGGCAGTCGCGGATCCCGCTCGAACGTCCCGCGCCAGGCGTGCACCAGCCGGGTCCTGGCCACGAACGCGGCCGCGTCGCCGGACGCGTTCTCCGCTGCGCGGAGGTCGGCGAAACGCGCCACGAACCGCTCGTGGCTCTCGCGGACCGCGGCCAGGTCCCAGGCCCGCTCGATGAGCCGCGCGTCGTCCGGCGTACGGGACGTCAGCCACAGCGCGTACGCGTCGAGGCCCTGCTCGCGCAGCAGCTCACGCAGCACCGGCACACCACCGGCGTCAGCCGCCACCCACACCCCCTGCCCGAGCGGTCCGAACCCCTCGAACGCCAACTGCTGCTCCACCAGCGCCCGTTCACGCCACGCGCCGGCCGGAACCCGCAGCAGCAGCTGCTGCCACGCGCCGCCCCACGCCGTCTCGTCGACCGCGCGCTCCAGCCGATGCGTCCACGCGGTGAGCAGCGTCACCAGGCGCGGCTCCAGGACGAGGCGGGTCCGGCGCCCGGCCGGCTCCGTGCGCACCCAGCCCTCCCGCGCGAGCCGCGTCAGGGCGCGGCGCGTCGCCGCCTCGCCGATGCCGCAGGCGCCGAGCGCGCCCACGACGGCCCCCGACCACACCTTCCCGTCGCCGGGATAGCGCACGTACTCGCCGAGAACGGTGAGCGCGAGCGTGCGCGCACTGGGCGAACCGTCGCCCCGCCGCCGGGTCCGTGGCTCTTCCAACTCCCGCTCCCTCTGCCGCTGTTGCCGTGTGCGTCTGTTGATTTATACGCCGCGTCGCTATAGGACGTAAGAAGCACGATGCCCGACCTTGTGTCTCATGTCCTGGCCGACGAAAGGCGTACGCGTGCACTCTCCAGCGCATCGACTGCCCACACGCTTCGGCGCGTTCATCGCCCCGTACCACGGAACCGACGGCAGCCCCGCCCTCCAGATCCGCGGCGACCTCGACCTGGTCCGTCATCTCGACACCCTCGGCTACGACGAGGCGTGGATCGGCGAGCACCACTCCGCCGGGTACGAGACCGTCGCGTCGCCCGAGGTGTTCATCGCGGCGGCCGCCGAGCTCACGCGGCGGATCAGGCTCGGCACCGGCGTGAACTCCCTGCCGTACCACCACCCCCTGATCCTCGCCGACCGGCTGCTCCAGCTCGACCACCAGACGATGGGGCGGGTGATGTTCGGCGCGGGCCCGGGCCAGCTGGCCTCCGACGCGTTCATGATGGGCATCGACCCGCTGCGCCAGCGCGCCATGATGGCCGAGGCGCTCGACGCGATCGTGCGCCTGGTGCGCGGCGAGACGGTGACCGAGCGCACGGACTGGTACGAGCTCGCCGACGCGCGCCTCCAGCTCGGCCCCTACCGGCCCGAGGGCCTCGACATGGCCGTCGCCTCCACCGTCTCCCCCTCCGGCTCCGTCCAGGCGGGCCGGCACGGCATCGGCCTGCTGTCCCTCGCCGCCGCGGACCCGGCCGGGCTCGCGGCCCTGAACGGGAACTGGACGGCGTACGAGAAGTCCTGCGCCCGGCACGGCCACACCGCCGACCGCGCCGCCTGGCGCCTCGTTGTGCCGATGCACCTCGCCGAGACCCGCGATGCGGCCCGGGAGCAGGCGGCGCACGGGGTGCTGCACCTGGTGCGCTACATCGAGGGCCTGTCCGGCACGGAGCTGCCCTGGGGCCGCACCGCGAAGGACGCGCTCGACCGGTGGACGACCGAGGGCTTCCCGGTCTTCGGGGTGGCCACCATCGGCACCCCGGACGACGCGCTGGCCCGTATCGAGGCGCTCGCCGAGGCCTGCGGCGGCTTCGGTACGCTCCTCCTGCTCGACCTGCCGACCGGCACCCCCGCCGCCAAGCGCCGCAGCTACGAGCTGTTCGCCGAGCACGTGGTCCCGCACTGCACCGGCGCGAACCGGCGCCGCACCGCGTCGGCCGCCTGGGCCCACGAGAACAGCGAGCGGTTCGTCGGGGCGATGCGCAGCGCCGTCGAGGCGGCCGTGCGCGGCGGGGGAGAGGTCCGATGAGGGCCGCCGTCCTGCGCCGCGGCCGGTTCGTCGAGGACGAGGTGCCCGAGCCCGTGGCAGGCCCGGGCCAGGTCCTCGCCGAGCCGCTCGCCACCGGCATCTGCGGCTCCGACCTGTCCGCCGCCCGCCACACCGACGCCTTCCTGCGCGCTTCCCGCGACTCCGGCACCGAGGCGTTCCTGTTCGACCCGGACGCCGATCTGGTCATGGGGCACGAGCTGTGCGCGCGGGTGCTCAGCCCAGGGGAGTGGCAGGGCAAGGTCGTCGTCGGGCTGCCATGGGTGCTCGACGGGGGCGGCACCCTGCGCACCGTCGGATACGCCACCGCCTTCCCGGGCGGCTTCGGGCAGCGCGTCGTGCTGCAGGAGGCCGCGCTGATCCCCGTGCCCGACCACGTGCCGCCGCATGTCGCCGCGCTCACCGAGCCGCTCGCCGTCGGCTTCGGGAACGTCGCGCGGGCCGCGCCCGAGCCCGGCTCCGGCGCCGTCGTCATCGGGGCGGGGCCCATCGGCCTCGGGGCCGTCGCCGCGCTCGTGGAGCGGGGCGTGGCACCCGTCGTCGTGTCGGAGCCGTCCCCGCGGCGACGCGCCCTCGCCGAGCGCTTCGGCGCGCACGTGTGCGTCGACCCGGCGGCGCAGGACCCCTTCGACGCGTGGCGGGCGGCCGCGCCCGCGGACACGCCGCTCACGGTCCTGGAGTGCTCGGGCCGCGCCGGCATGTTCGACGAGATCCTGCACAGGGCGCCGCGCAGGACGCGGGTGCTCCTCATCGGGGCCTGCATGACGGAGGACGTCTTCACCCCCGTCGTGGGCCTCTACAAGGACATCACCGTGACCATGTGCATGGCGTACCCGCCGGAGGAGTTCGGCAGGACCCTGGAGCGCGTCGCGGACGGCACGATCGACGCGGCCGCGCTCGTCACGGGACAGGTGGGCCTGGGCGGGGTGTCGGCGGCGCTGGAGACACTGCGGCAGCCGGACGAGCACGTGAAGGTCCTGGTGCGCCCCGGGCTGCCCGGCACCGGCCTGCATCCGGCGCCCTGAGACAGGCGAAGGGCCCCGAACCAAGCGGTTCGGGGCCCTTCGGACGTACAGGTGCGGGTTACGGCAGCTGTGCGGCGCGTGCCTCGCGGCGGTTGTCCCGGAAGTTGTTCACCCTCCGGGCCGTGGCGAACAGCGGGATCACGGCGCCGAGGACCAGCTGGAGCGCGCAGCCGGTCTGGAGCAGCAGCTGGCCGCCGGGGGCGTCGAACGCCCAGGCCGCCAGGAGCCCCATCGCCGCCACGATCCACCCCAGCATCGCGACCGCGAGCGGACCGCGCGGCTTCGGGTACTCGACGCGGCTCACCATCAGCCAGGCCGTCCCGATGATCGCGAGGACCGTGGCCACGAACGGCAGCTCGAGGAGCACGATCGACACGACCGTGAGCGCCCCGAAGGGGCTCGGCATGCCCTGGAAGGTGCCGTCCTTCACCGTGACGCACGAGAATCTCGCGAGCCTCAGCACGACGGCCAGGAGCACCACGATGGCGCCCACCGCCGCGACCCGCTGATGCGCGTCGTCCGCGACCATGCCGTACACGAGGACGAAGTAGGCGGGCGCGAGGCCGAAGCTGATGAGGTCCGAGAGGTTGTCCAGCTCGGCGCCCATCGGCGACGAGCGGAGCTTGCGCGCCACCAGGCCGTCGAACAGGTCGAAGATCGCCGCGGCCAGCATCAGGATCACGGCCGTGGCCGCGCTGTGCCGGGCCATGCCCGACTCCTGGCTGCCCTGGAGGTGCGGGATCAGGATGCCGGTGGTGGTGAAGTACACCGCCATGAAGCCGCACGTGGCGTTACCGAGCGTGAGGGTGTCCGCTATCGACAGGCGCAGTGAAAGCGGCATTTCCTCCGCTTCGTCCGCCTCCTCGGCCTCGGGCACCCACCCGGCCTGCGTCTCTGGATCAGTCACGGTCAATGCGAGTCACCCCAGCCACGGTCTTCTGACCGACCTCGACCGCGACCTCGACACCCTCGGGGAGGTAGATGTCGACGCGCGACCCGAAGCGGATCAGACCGATGCGCTCGCCCTGCTCGAGCTTGGTGCCCTGCGGGACGTACGGGACGATCCGGCGGGCGACCGCGCCGGCGATCTGCACCATCTCGATGTCGCCGAGCTCGGTGTCGAAGTGCCAGACAACGCGCTCGTTGTTCTCGCTCTCCTTGTTGAACGCCGGGACGAACCCGCCGGGGATGTGCTCCACGGACGTCACCGTGCCCGCGAGGGGCGCGCGGTTGACGTGGACGTTCAGCGGGCTCATGAAGATCGCGACCCGGGTCCGCCCGTCCTTCCACGGCATGATGCTCTGCACCACGCCGTCGGCCGGGGAGATGACCCGGCCGGGGGCGATCTCACGCTCGGGGTCGCGGAAGAACCACAGCATGCCGGCCGCCAGAGCGGTGGCGGGTACGGCTACTGCGGCGGCCTTCTTGGAGCGACGCGAACGGGCCAGGCTCAGGGCGGCTGTGGCGACGGTCGGCAGGAGCCACGGCGATGCTCCGCGCGCAATGCGTCCACCGAGGACGCCGTCGCGTGGTGCAGAGGTTTGGCTGTGGGGCATGGATGACCTTCGTAGCGGATGATGCCGCGCTCTGTACGGGGGGACGGCGGCTTTTCCGGGATGCTATCGGTTGCGGGCCACAACTGGGCAAGCCAGGAAGCTGAGTCGGCGGCTGAAGAGTGCTGACAGGGTGTGATCTTCTTCTCGAACAAAACACCCTGTAGCGGACATTCAGCCCTGGAATCGATACTCCTCGAGCAGGCGGCGGCCAATGATCATTTTCTGGATCTCGGCGGTACCTTCACCGATCAGGAGCATCGGTGCCTCGCGGTAGAGACGCTCGATCTCGTACTCCTTGGAGAAGCCGTAGCCGCCGTGGATCCGGAAGGCGTCCTCGACCACTTCCTTGCAGTATTCGGAGGCGAGATACTTCGCCATTCCTGCTTCGAGGTCGTTTCGTTCCCCGGAGTCCTTTTTGCGTGCTGCATTGACCATCATCGCATGGGCGGCCTCGACCTTGGTAGCCATCTCCGCGAGCTTGAACTGGATGGCCTGGTGCTGAGCGATCGGCTTGCCGAAGGTGTGGCGTTGCTGGGCGTACGAAACCCCCAGCTCAAACGCACGCTGCGCGACACCGCAGCCACGTGCCGCGACATTCACGCGGCCGACTTCGACTCCGTCCATCATTTGGTAAAACCCTCGGCCGGTCTCGCCGCCGAGCACCCGATTGGCCGGAATGCGTAGTCCGTCCATGATGAGTTCGGTCGTGTCGACGCCCTTGTAACCCATCTTGTCGATCTTCCCCGGGATCGTGAGGCCGGGGCGGACCTCTCCGAAGCCGGGCTCCTTCTCGACGAGGAAGGTCGTCATCGACTTGTGGGGCGCCGTACCCTCGGGGTGTCCTTCGTCACTCTTGACCAGAACGGCCACCAGAGACGACGAGCCGCCGTTCGTCAGCCACATCTTCTGGCCGTTCAGGACGTACTCGTCCCCGTCCTTCACCGCCTTCGACGAGATCGCCGACACGTCCGAGCCGAGCGCCGGCTCCGACATCGAGAACGCGCCGCGCGTCTCGCCCAGCGCCATGCGCGGCAGGAAGTGGTCCTTCTGCTCCTGCGTGCCGTGCTGCTTGAGCATGTACGCCACGATGAAGTGGGTGTTGATGATGCCGGAGACCGACATCCAGCCGCGGGCGATCTCCTCGACGCACAGCGCGTACGTGAGAAGGGACTCGCCCAGGCCCCCGTACTCCTCGGGGATCATCAGGCCGAACAGGCCCAATTCCTTGAGGCCGTCGACGATCTGCTGCGGGTACTCGTCGCGGTGCTCCAGCTCGGTCGCGACCGGGATGATCTCCTTGTCCACGAAGTCGCGGACGGTGGAGAGGATCTCCTGCTGGACGTCGGTGAGACCGGCGGTCTGGGCGAGTCGCGCCATGGCTACTTCTCCTGCGACTTGAGTTCCGGGCGGCCGGGCTGCTCGCCGCCGCGCTCCTTGATGTACGTCTCGGTGGGGACCATGACCTTGCGGCGGAACACGCAGACCAGGGTGCCGTCCTGCTTGTAGCCCTTGGTCTCCACGTAGACGATCCCGCGGTCGTTCTTCGAGCGGGAGGGCGTCTTGTCGAGGACCGTCGTCTCGCCGTAGATCGTGTCGCCGTGGAAGGTCGGCGCGACATGGCGCAGCGACTCGATCTCGAGGTTCGCGATCGCCTTGCCCGACACGTCCGGGACGGACATGCCGAGGAGCAGCGAGTAGATGTAGTTCCCGACGACGACGTTCTTGCCGAAGTCCGTCGTGTTCTCCGCATAGTTGGTGTCCATGTGGAGGGGGTGGTGGTTCATCGTCAGGAGGCAGAAGAGGTGGTCGTCGTACTCCGTGACGGTCTTTCCGGGCCAGTGCTTGTAGACCGCGCCGACCTCGAACTCTTCGTAGGTGCGTCCGAACTGCATGGTGCTCAGGCCTCCGGGGCTTCGAACTTGGAGGTGCGCTGCATGCCCGCGGCGCGTCCCTTGCCGGAGATGACCAGGGCCATCTTGCGGCTGGCCTCGTCGATCATCTCGTCGCCCAGCATCGCCGAGCCCTTCTTGCCGCCGGCCTCCGACGTGCAGAAGTCGTACGCGTCCAGGATCAGCTCGGCGTGGTCGTAGTCCTCCTGCGAGGGCGAGAAGATCTCGTTCGCCGCGGCGACCTGGTCCGGGTGCAGCACCCACTTGCCGTCGAAACCGAGGGCCGCGGCGCGCTTGGCGACCGCCTTGTAGCCCTCCTGGTTGCGGATCTGCAGGTAGGGACCGTCGATCGCCTGGAGGTTGTTGGCGCGGGCGGCCATCAGGATCTTCATCAGGATGTAGTGGTAGGCGTCGGCGTCGTAGCCGGGCGGCTGCTCGCCGACGACCAGGGACTTCATGTTGATGGAGGCCATGAAGTCGGCCGGGCCGAAGATGATCGTCTCGACACGCTGGGAGGCCGTCGCGATCGCGTTGACGTTGTTGAGGCCCTGCGCGTTCTCGATCTGCGCCTCGATACCGATCTTGCCGACCTCGAAGCCCATCGTCTTCTCGATCTGCGTGAGCAGCAGGTCCAGCGCGACGATCTGCTGCGCGTCCTGGACCTTCGGCAGCATGATGCAGTCGAGGTTCTGGCCCGCGCCCTCGACGACCGTGACGACGTCGCGGTACGTCCACTCGGTCGTCCAGTCGTTCACGCGCACCACGCGCGTCTTGCCCGTCCAGTCACCCTCGTTCAGGAACTTGACGATGGTGTGCCGCGCCTCCGGCTTGGCGAGCGGCGCGCAGGCGTCCTCCAGGTCCAGGAACACCTGGTCCGCGGGCAGACCCTGGGCCTTCTCCAGGAAGCGGGGGTTCGATCCCGGGACCGCGAGACACGAGCGGCGGGGACGAAGACGGTTGATGGGCGCGGTCATGCGGGGACCTCCAGAGGGTCGAGCTTGTTCGCTTGCCGGATCTCGTCGACGATACGTCCGATGATCTCCGTGATGCCGAAGTCCTTGGGGGTGAAGACGGCGGCCACGCCCGCGCGCTTCAGGTCCTCGGCATCGCCGTTGGGAATGATGCCGCCGACGATCACCGGGATCTCGGTGGCGCCCGCCTCGCGCAGCCGGTCGAGGACGTCGGGCACCAGCGCGGAGTGCGACCCGGAGAGGATCGACAGGCCGACGCAGTGCACGTCCTCGGCGAGCGCGGCGGACACGATCTGTTCGGGTGTGAGCCTGATGCCCTGGTAGACCACCTCGAAGCCCGCGTCACGGGCCCGGACGGCGATCTGCTCGGCGCCGTTCGAGTGCCCGTCGAGGCCCGGCTTGCCGACCAGCAGGCGCAGCTTGCCGCCGAGTTCGTCGCCGGTGCGGCGGACCTTCTCGCGGACGAGGGCGAGCGGCGTGCCCGCCTCGGCCGTGACGGCGACCGGCGCCGACGAGACGCCCGTGGGGGCGCGGAACTCGCCGAACACCTCGCGCAGTGCGTGTGACCACTCGCCGGTGGTGACACCCGCTCGGGCGCATTCGAGCGTGGCTTCCATGAGGTTCTCGTTGCCGGCCGCGGCCTCCTTCAGACGCTCCACGGCCTGCTGGGTGGTCGGGTAGTGGAACGGGTCGCCCATGCCCTGCCGCTCGCTCGACTCCTGGCGCGTGGTGCGCCACTCGTCGATGGCCCGCACGACCCGTGCCTCGACCTGGTGATCCACCGTCATGATCGCGGCGTCCAGGTCGGCGGTGAGCGGGTTCGGCTCGGTCGACTCGTGGATGTTCACGCCGACGATCTTCTCCTCGCCGCCCTCGATCCGCGCCCGCCGCTCGGCGTGCGAGGAGACGAGCTGCGACTTGAGGTAGCCGGACTCGACGGCGGCCATCGCGCCGCCCATCTCCTGGATCCGCTCGATCTCGGCGAACGAGTCGGCGACGAGCTCGTCGACCTTCTTCTCGATGACGTGCGATCCCGCGAAGATGTCCTCGTACTCCAGCAGGTCGCTCTCGTGTGCGAGGACCTGCTGGATGCGCAGGGACCACTGCTGGTCCCAGGGGCGGGGCAGGCCGAGCGCCTCGTTCCAGGCGGGGAGCTGGACGGCGCGGGCGCGGGCGTCCTTGGACAGCGTCACGGCCAGCATCTCCAGGACGATGCGCTGGACGTTGTTCTCCGGCTGGGCCTCGGTCAGGCCCAGGGAGTTGACCTGGACGCCGTAGCGGAAGCGGCGTTGCTTCGCGTTCTCGATGCCGTATCGCTCGCGTGTGATCTGGTCCCAGATCCGCCCGAACGCCCGCATCTTGCACATCTCCTCGATGAAGCGGACACCCGCGTTCACGAAGAAGGAGATGCGGGCCACGACGTCCCCGAACTTCTCGGCGGGGACCTGCCCTGAGTCGCGTACGGCATCGAGAACGGCGATGGCGGTGGACATCGCGTACGCGATCTCCTGGACCGGTGTGGCCCCCGCCTCCTGGAGGTGGTAGCTGCAGATGTTGATCGGGTTCCACTTCGGCATGTGCCGGACCGTGTACGCGATCATGTCCGTCGTCAGCCGCAGGGAGGGACCCGGCGGGAACACGTGCGTGCCCCGCGACAGGTACTCCTTGACGATGTCGTTCTGCGTCGTGCCCTGGAGCTGGGTGATGTCCGCGCCCTGCTCCTCGGCGACGACCTGGTAGAGCGCCAGGAGCCACATGGCGGTGGCGTTGATGGTCATCGAGGTGTTCATCTGCTCCAGGGGGATGTCCTGGAACAGCCGGCGCATGTCACCGAGGTGCGAGACCGGCACCCCGACCCGGCCGACCTCGCCGCGGGCGAGGATGTGGTCCGGGTCGTAGCCGGTCTGCGTCGGCAGGTCGAAGGCGACCGACAGACCCGTCTGGCCCTTGGCGAGATTGCGCCGGTACAGCTCGTTGGACGCCTCAGCCGTGGAGTGACCGGCGTACGTGCGCATCAGCCACGGCCGGTCCTTCTGGCGCTCAGTCATGTTCCGCTACTCCTCAGGGGTTCAGATGTTGCGGAAGCGGTTGATGGCGTCGATGTGCTGGGCGCGCAGTTCCTGGTCGCGGACGCCCAGGCCCTCCTTCGGGGCCAGCGCGAGGACGCCGACCTTGCCCTGGTGGAGGTTGCGGTGCACGTCGTAGGCGGCCTGGCCGGTGTCCTCGAGCGAGTACACCTTCGACAGTGTCGGGTGGATCTTGCCCTTGGCGACCAGGCGGTTCGCCTCCCACGCCTCGCGGTAGTTGGCGAAGTGCGAGCCCACGATCCTCTTGAGGGACATCCACAGGTAGCGGTTGTCGTACTCGTGGTTGTAGCCGGAGGTCGAGGCGCAGGTGACGATCGTGCCGCCCTTGCGGGTGACGTACACGGAGGCGCCGAAGGTCTCGCGGCCCGGGTGCTCGAAGACGATGTCGACGTCCTCGCCGCCGGTCAGCTCGCGGATGCGCTTGCCGAAGCGCTTCCACTCCTTGGGGTCCTGCGTGTGTTCGTCCTTCCAGAACTTGTAGCCCTCGGCGTTGCGGTCGATGACCGCCTCGGCGCCCATGGCCTCGCAGATGGCGGCCTTCTCCGGGCTGGAGACGACGCAGATCGGGTTGGCGCCACCGGCCAGCGCGAACTGCGTGGCGTATGAACCGAGTCCGCCGCTGGCGCCCCAGATCAGGACGTTGTCGCCCTGCTTCATGCCGGCGCCGTTGCGTGAGACGAGCTGGCGGTACGCGGTGGAGTTCACCAGGCCGGGGGCCGCGGCCTCTTCCCAGCTCAGGTGGTCCGGCTTCGGCATCAGCTGGTTGGACTTGACGAGCGCGATCTCGGCGAGGCCGCCGAAGTTCGTCTCGAAGCCCCAGATGCGCTGCTCGGGGTCGAGCATCGTGTCGTTGTGGCCGTCCGAGGACTCCAGCTCGACGGAGAGGCAGTGCGCGACGACCTCGTCGCCGGGGTTCCAGGCGTTGACGCCGGGACCGGTGCGCAGCACGACGCCCGCGAGGTCGGAACCGATGATGTGGTACGGCAGGTCGTGGCGCTTGGTGAGCTCCGACAGGCGTCCGTAGCGCTCCAGGAAGCTGAAGGTGGACACGGGTTCGAAGATCGAGGTCCAGACCGAGTTGTAGTTCACGGAGCTGGCCATGACGGCCACGAGCGCCTCGCCCGGGCCGAGTTCGGGGACCGGCACGTCGTCCAGGTGGATCGACTTGCGGGGGTCCTTGTCCCGGGTGTCGAGGCCGGCGAACATCTCCGCCTCGTCCTTGTGCACGGTGATGGCGCGGTACGACTCGGGGAGCGGCAGAGCGGCGAAGTCGGCGGAGGTCGACTCCGGCGACTGAATCGCGTCCAGGATTTCCTTCACGGTATTGCCTCCGGCGATGCGTCCCAGGGGGACGTTGAGGGGTACGTCGGGGTGGAGAGCTGCTGTGTGGGTGAAGAGGTGCCGTCGGTTCGGCGGGGGTGTTGCTACGGCAGCGCTTGGTCGGCGCGAGAAGTTTGCCTGTGACGCAGGCGTCCGGGCGCACTCGCCACGGTTTGGGGTGGCTTGTGGGGACAGCCGACGTACGGAAGTTCTCTGTACGCCGGCCGCCCGGACACATTCAACGTATGGCACCGCGTGCCAGTCGGCAAGACACTGGGTGCCACAAGTTTTTGAGCGATGATCGATCAGTGCAGGTCAGGGGTGGTGTGGCTCGATGGCACCGGAGGTCATCGGCGGCCCTGAGCTGCGTCTCAGAAGCCCTGGAGGGGGTCCATGGGGGCCTTTGGGGGCCTCCGGGTGGCCGGGGCTGCGCGGGGGTGGGATGCGGCGAGAGGGCGGCTCGCGGGTCGCGCGTCTTGTGGCCGGGCGGCACCTCGGTCCTGGCGCTTGGCCGGCCGGCACCGGTGGAGCGCAGCCGCCGCCCTCCGCGGGCCGGGCGCGCCGATCGCGCCGGACGGCCTGCTGGGGGCGGCGGTGGTCGCCGAGCGGGCCCACGCCGGGGGTGTCCGGGGGTCCGCGCCGGGAGCGCAGGGGGAGGGCGGAGGGCCGGGGGAGCGCCGGGTGTGCGGTTCTCCGAGAGAGGCCTCAACAGCCCCTGTTCGCCGAGGAGTTGAGGAAATCTCCGACGAGGCTAGCCGCGGTCCCGCAGCGCCTTCTCGATCGTCCCCATGATCTCGTCCAGCGGCGCGTCCGTACGCGCCACGGTGACCAGGACGTCGCCTCCGGTGCTCACCGAGGCGGCCGGGGTGCCGGCGGTGGTGGTGTCCCGGCCCGCGCCGATGCCCGTACCGAACGTCTTGCGGACGATCGCGAAGGCGTGGTCGAGCTGGTTCTCGACGTCGCCCTGGCCGCCGGCCCGCAGCCAGCGCCGCAGCACGTGGTTGTGGGCGGTGACGACGGCGGACGCGGCGACCTCGGCGAGCAGCGGGTCGTCATTGCCGTGCTGGTGGGCGTGCTCGTCGAAGTGGCCGAGGAGATAGCGGGTGAACAGCCGCTCGTAGCGGGCCACCGAGGCGATCTCGCGCTCGCGCAGGGTGGGTACCTCGCGCGTGAGGCGGTAGCGCTCCACCGACACGGCGGGCGACGCCGCGTACATCTTCATGACTTCCTTGATGCCGCGGCACACCGTGTCGAGCGGATGCTCGTGCGCGGGCGCCGCGTTGAGGACCGCCTCCGCCCGGATCAGGGTGTCGTCGTGGTCCGGGAAGATCGCCTCTTCCTTGGAGCGGAAGTGGCGGAAGAAGGTCCGCCGTGCTACGCCCGCCGCGGCCGCGATCTCGTCGACCGTCGTGGCCTCGTAGCCCTTCGTCGCGAAGAGTTCCATCGCCGCGGCCGCCAGCTCCCGGCGCATCTTGAGCCGCTGGGCGGCGGCGCGGGACCCCGCGGCGCTCTCCGGAGCGTCGGGCGTGGGCGTCGTACGGGAGGACTTGGCGGCCTTGGACATGCCATGAACGTACTGCATATGCGCGGTGGCGTGCGCCCGAGCGGGGTTCCCCCCGCCCGGGACCAGGGCGGGGGGTGTGAGGCCGGGCGGCCGCAGCAGCCCGCCCCAGTCCGTGGGGCGGGCGGTGCCGTTGCCCGTGGGCCGGTCAGCGCCGGGCATATTCGCGGAAGCCGCGGCCGGTCTTGCGGCCGAGGCAGCCCGCGGCCACCAGGTGCTCGAGCAGTGGCGCGGGGGCCAGGCCCGGGTCGCGGAACTCGCGGTGCAGGACCTTCTCGATGGCCAGCGAGACATCGAGGCCGACCACGTCGAGGAGCTCGAAGGGACCCATCGGGTAGCCGCCGCCGAGCTTCATCGCGGCGTCGATGTCGTCGAGCGTCGCGTAGTGCTCCTCCACCATCTTGATCGCGTTGTTCAGGTACGGGAACAGCAGCGCGTTCACGATGAAGCCCGCGCGGTCACCGCAGTCCACCGGGTGCTTGCGGATCTTCGCGCACACCTCGCGAACGGTGGCGTGCACGTCGTCACCGGTCAGCACGGTCCGCACGACCTCGACGAGCTTCATCGCAGGGGCCGGGTTGAAGAAGTGCATGCCGATCACGTCCTGCGGGCGCGAGGTCGCGCGGGCGCAGGCCACGACGGGCAGCGACGAGGTCGTGGTGGCCAGGACCGCGCCCGGCTTGCACACCTTGTCGAACGTCCCGAAGAGCTGCTGCTTGATCTCCAGGTCCTCGGCGACCGCTTCCAGGGCCAGGTCGACGTCCGAGAAGGCGTCGTACGAACCCGCCGGAGTGATCCGGTCCAGGGTCTGCGCCGCCGCCTCGGGGGTCATGCGGCCCTTGTCGACAGAGCGCGAAAGAGACTTGCCGATACGGGACTTGGCCTTCTCGGCCTTCTCCTCGCTGCGCGCGGCGAGCACCACGTCGTAGCCCGCCTTCGCGAAGACCTCCGCGATGCCGGACGCCATGGTCCCGGAGCCCGCGACGCCGACCGAGCGGATCGTGCGCGCGCCGGCCACGGCCTCGCCGGCGAGCGGGGTGAGCGCGTCCCGCACCACCTCGGAGCTGCCCGGCTCCGTGTAGGTGTAGAAGCCGCGCCCCGACTTGCGGCCGGTCAGACCCGCCTCGCTGAGCTGCTTGAGGACGGGCGCCGGCGCGTGCAGGCGGTCGCGGGACTCGGCGTACATGGCGTCGAGGACCGTGCGCGCGGTGTCGATGCCGATGAGGTCGAGCAGCGCGAGGGGACCCATGGGCAGGCCGCAGCCCAGCTTCATGGCGGCGTCGATGTCCTCGCGGGAGGCGTACTTGGCCTCGTACATCGCGGCGGCCTGGTTCAGGTAGCCGAAGAGCAGGCCGTCGGCGACGAAGCCGGGCCGGTCGCCCACCGCGACGGGCTCCTTGCCCAGTTCGAGGGCGAGATCTGTGACCGCCGCGACGGCCGTGGGCGCGGTCAGCACCGACGAGACCACCTCGACGAGCTTCATCGCGGGCGCCGGGTTGAAGAAGTGCAGCCCGAGGACGCGCTCGGGGCGGGCCGAGTCGGCGGCGAGCCGCGTCACGGACAGGGCGTTCGTACCGGTCGCGAGGATCGTCTCGGGCCGCACGACGGTGTCGAGCTCCCGGAAGATCTGCTGCTTGATCTCGTACGACTCCGGAGCCACCTCGATGACGAGGTCGGCGTCGGCCGCGGCCTGGAGGTCCGTGAACGTGCGGAAGCGGGCGAGGACGTCCCGCCGCTCGTCCTCGGTGAGGCGCTCGCGGCGCACCGCACGCGCCGTCGAGGCCTCGAGCGCGGCGACGGCCTGCTTGGCCGCGGCCTCGCTGACGTCGATACCGATGACCTCACGCCCGGCGCGGGCGAGCACCTCGGCGATGCCGGTGCCCATCGTGCCGAGGCCGACGACCGCGACGGTCGGGAGGGTGGCCGGGGATGCGGGGGACAGAGGAGCGTCCATCTGGGACTCCAGGAGGGAGGAGTGACGACTGAGGGGCACACGCGGATACGCCGACGGGCGCACGGAGTGCGGGAATTCGAGCCCGGACGCGACGCACGCAGGCGTCCGGTGAATCGGTGAGAGGAAGATTCGGCGGGCCCTGTCCCGGGGCCGCGCCGTACTGCGGTACCTGAGGCACCGAACCGACTGACACTCTCGGCGGCTGCGTCACCAGGCCGCCAGGAGTGGGGTGCGGGGAGTGTGCCCCGCTCAATTGAGGTTAACCGGCGAGTAACGAGCGCGCCAGTCCTCGGCGTTCATCAGTCTCTGTGATCTACGTCGCCGGGGCCCCGGGCCTGTCTACGCTGGACCGCATGGACGAAGAGTTGCGATCGGTCACGGAGCGCTTACGGGCCGAGTCGGGGGCCTCCCCTCTCCTCGACCGCCTCGCGGCGACCGGCGACGTGGACGAGCTCGCGGCCGTGCTGACCGAGCCCGGTCGGCAGCTGTGGGCGCGGGAGCTGGCGGCGTACCGCCTGGGAGTGGCCGGGGACCGCCGGGCTTTCGAGGCGCTCGTCCTGCTCCTCAACCACCGCGACCCGGCACGCTGTGCCACCGCCGCGCACGCTCTGGCCGCGCTCGGCGACCCGCGCACCGCACGCGCGGCCGCGGCGCTCGCCACGAACGAGCTGCGGGTCGCGTACGCGCTGCACCCGGTGCGGCTCCTGGCCGCGCTGCGCGCGCCCGAGTCCGCGCCGGCGCTGATCACCACCCTGGAGCGGCGCCTCGGCCCCCGCGATCCCTACCGCGCGGTCGCGCTCGCGTGCGTGGAGGGGCTCGGCGGCCTCGGGGACGCCCGCGCCCGGCCGGTCCTGACCGAGGCCCTCGCCCACCCGGCGCTCGCGGAGGCCGCGGTGCGCGCGCTCGCGCGACTGCCCGAGCAGCGTGAGAGCCCGAGCGGCGTCAGAGACTGACAGCCCGCGCGTAGCGCACTTCCGGTACGAGTTCCCCGCCCGCCTCGTACGGCTCCTCGGCGCCGTCGGGGGCGAACCCGGAGCGTTCGTAGAACCTGCGGGCGCGGGTGTTGCCCTTGACCACCCACAGGCGTATCCGCTCGTAACCGGCGACGGCGCAGCGGTCCAGGCAGCTGTGCAGGAGGGTGCGGCCCACGCCCGTGGACAGCTGGCCGTCGTGCACGTAGATCGCGTACAACTCGGCTTCCCCGGGCGGGAGATCGTCGTCGCGGGACGGGCCGTGACAGGCCCAGCCGACGATGTCGCCGGCGCGTTCGGCGACCACGTTCACCACGGACGAACCGGCCCGCGCGAGACGCTCGCGGCGGCGTGCCGCGTCCTCCTCGATGCTCAGCGCGGCGAGGAAGGGCGCGGGCATCAGGCCCGCGTACGCCGTCCGCCAGCCGCGGATCCGGATCCCGGCCACCGCCTCGCAGTCGGCGTCGGTCATGTCCCGGACGCGGATCTTCGCCGCCGGGACCGAAGCTGGGGCGGTGTCGTGGGCCCGAGGGGTGCTCATGCGCCCATCGTGACCCGGCGGACACCGCCCCGGCCAGGGTATGCATCAAAGGGGAGTGCTCAGCCGCGGAAGCCCATCAGCCCGTGCAGGCGCACGCCGCGTGACGGATGCGGGCTGACGGCACCCTTCTTCGTGAGCGGCTTGGGCTCCGGCTGCTTCTTGCACGTCGCGTCGGCCTCGCCGCTGCCGCGCGGCACCTTGCCGGTGCGCAGGTAGTCGGCCAGGTACCGGTCCAGGCAGGCGTTCCCGCTCAGGCTGACGCCGTGGTTCTCGCCGCCCTGCTCGACCACCAGGCTGGAGCCGCGCAGCTCGCGGTGGACGGCGACCCCGCCCTCGTACGGCGTGGCCCCGTCCTCGGTGGCCTGGAAGAGCAGCGTCGGCGGCAGGTCGTCGTTGGACACGTCCGGCACGTCCAGCGGGCTCGTCGGCCAGAACGCGCACGGCGCGTTGTACCAGGCGTTGTTCCAGGTGGAGAAGGGGGCCTTCTCGGCCGCCTGCCAGTTGTCGTCGCGCCACTGGTTCCAGTCGCGCGGCCAGCGGGCGTCGCGGCACTGCACGGCCGTGTAGACGCTGTAGCCGTTGTCGCCCGCGGCGTCGACGGCGCCCAACTTCTTGTACGCCGCGACCAGCGGGGCCGGCTTCTTGTCCTTCACGTACGCCGCGAACGCCTCGGCCAGATAGGGCCAGTAGCCGTTGTAGTAGCCGCCCGGCAGGAAGGTGTCCTCCAGCTCGGCGGCACCGACCTTCTTGCCCGCCGGCTTCTTCTGCACGGCGTCGCGCATCGCGTACCACTCGGCCTCGACCTTCGCCGGGTCCTTGCCGAGCTTGTACGTCGCGTCGTGCCGTGCGACCCAGGCGAGGAACGCCTGATGGCGGGCGTTGAACGCATGGTCCTGGCCCAGGTTGTCGTCGTACCAGACCCCGCCCGGGTCGACGATCGAGTCGAGCACCAGGCGCCGCACGCGCTGCGGGTAGAGCTTGGCGTAGACGGCGCCCAGGTAGGTGCCGTACGAGTAGCCGAAGTAGTTGATCTGCCGCGCGCCGAGCGCCGAGCGGATCGCGTCCATGTCCCTGACGGTGCTCACGGTGTCGAAGTACGGGAGTACGTCCGCGTACTTCGTGGTGCACGCCTTCGCGAACGCCTGCGCGCGGTCGAGGTTGGCGCGCTCGATCGCGGGGGTGGACGGCACGCTGGGCGGGCGCACGGCGGCGAAGTGCCCGGGCCGGCAGTTCAGGGCCGGTTTGCTCTTGCCGACGCCGCGCGGGTCGAAGCCCACGACGTCGTACTGGGCGGCGACGTTCTTCGGCAGCTCGCGTGCCACGAAGCCCGCCAGTGACAGGCCGCTGCCGCCGGGGCCGCCGGGGTTCACCAGGAGCGGGCCCTGTGACGTCTTCGCGGTGTGCCGGACCCGGGACAGGGCGAGCGTGATCTGCTCACCGCCCGGCCGGTCGTGATCGAGCGGCACCCGCACCGAGGAGCACTGGAGCTTCGGGTAGTTCTTGGTGCCGCAGTCCTTCCAGGTGAGGGCTGCGCGCTGGACGGAAAGGGTCGGGGCCGCGGCGGCCGGTGCCACGGCGAGCATGCCGGCCACCATGGTGGCGGCGCCGCACACGGCGGCTGCGCTTTTCTTCATCGGGCCTCCCAGGACGGAGGGTTCGGGGCCGCGAGCGCGCGGCCCCCGCGGCATGGTCCCCGAATCCAGGCCTAGAACGTCCTGTTCTGCGCAGAGTTGACCCGATTGGCGTGTACGTGTCCGGGAGTCGCGCGATCAGAGAAGCGTGAGCTGGGTGGCCGCGGGGGCGGGCTCCGGCTCATGGCGTGCGCGCAGCCGCCGCGGGCTCTGCGCGCGCGAGGGTCCGATGCCGAACTCCGCCGCCAGCTCGTGCACCTGACGGGTGATCCGACGCTGGTACCACTTCGGCGCGTAGGCGCCCTCCGCGTACAGCCGCTCGTAGCGCCGCACCAGGTGCGGGTGGTGCTGCCCGAGCCAGGACATGAACCACTCGCGTGCCCCGGGCCGCAGATGCAGCACGAGCGGGGTCACGGAGGTCGCCCCGGCCGCCGCTACGGCCCGTACGGTCTCCCGCAGCTGTCCGGGGTGGTCGCCCAGGAACGGGATCACGGGGGCCATGAGGACCCCGCAGCCGATGCCGGCCTCGCCCAGGGCGCGGACGACGTCGAGGCGGCGCTCCGGCGCGGGCGTGCCCGGCTCGACGGTGCGCCACAGCTCGCGGTCGACGAAGCCGACGGACACCGAGACGCCGACGTCGGTGACCTCGGCGGCCTGCCGCAGCAGGTCGAGGTCGCGCAGGATCAGCGTGCCCTTCGTGAGGATCGAGAACGGGTTCGCGTAGTCCCTGAGCGCCTCGATGATCCCCGGCATCAGCCGGTATCGCCCCTCCGCGCGCTGGTAGCAGTCCACGTTCGTGCCCATCGCGATGTGCTCGCCGTGCCAGCGGCGTGAGGCGAGGTGGCGGCGCAGCAGCTCCGGCGCGTTCACCTTCACGACGATCTGGCTGTCGAAGCCGAGGCCCGTGTCGAGGTCCAGGTAGCTGTGGGTCTTGCGGGCGAAGCAGTAGACGCACGCGTGCGTGCATCCCCGGTACGGGTTGACCGTCCACTCGAACGGCATGCGGGAGGCGCCGGGCACGCGGTTCACGATCGACCTGGCCCGGATCTCGTGGAAGGTCACGCCCGCGAATTCGGGTGTGTCGAACGTGCGGGTCGTGACGGTGTCCGCGCCGAACAGCGCGGCGTCCGCGACCCTCCCTGTCGGGATATCGGCCGGATTCTCCGTGAGGTTCTCCCAGCGCATGACGCCTCCTAGCTAGCACTGGGCACAGAATAGAACACATGTTCCCTTGATCGTGCGACCCCGATTTTGGCGGCCGATGCGGAGGGTGGTTGGCTTGGGCTCCCTCTCGAACATTGAGAACACCGACTGCTGGAGGAAGTGCCATGGCGCAGGTCGAGGCCATCACGGAGCGGGTCATCGCCGCCAAGCCGGACGACGTATTCGACGCGCTCGCCGACTACAGCGGCACGCGCGCGAAGCTGCTGCCCGAGCACTTCAGCGAGTACGAGGTCCGCGAGGGCGGCGACGGCGAGGGCACGCTCGTCCACTGGAAGCTCCAGGCCACCAGCAAGCGGATCCGCGACTGCCTCCTCGAGGTCGGCGAGCCCACCGACGGCGAGCTCGTCGAGAAGGACCGCAACTCCTCGATGGTCACCACCTGGCGCGTGACCCCCTCCGGCGAGGGCGCCTCCCGTGTCGTCGTCACCACCGTGTGGAACGGCGCGGGCGGCATCGGCGGCTTCTTCGAGAAGACCTTCGCCCCCAAGGGCCTCGGCCGCATCTACGACGAGATCCTCACGAAGCTCGCCGCCGAGGTGGAGAAGTGACCCCGATGTAGTGCTCACCGTTTCGAGTGGTTTTCCGCTCGCGCGCGGTTGTACGCCGTAGGGCTCCCACCGGCGCATTCGCGCCCGGAACCCGCCGGAGCCGCCCCTCGTCGCGCTTGCCCGCAGTTGTCGCGTAATGCGAGAAATATGCGGCGCAGGCGCGACGAGGGGAGCGACAGGTGGGCACGACGACGCTGGTGACGAGTGAGCCGGGGCCGGTGCCGGCGACGGAACCGACCCCGCACCCCGAGCCCCAACCGGCCGCGGAGCAGCGGCAGTTCCCCGACCACGGCCTCAGCCCGAGCCGGGTCCGGATGGTCTTCTTCGGACTCATGCTGGCGCTGCTGCTGGCCGCGCTCGACCAGATGATCGTCGCCACCGCGCTCCCGAAGGTCGTCGGCGAGCTGCACGGCCTCGACAAGATGTCCTGGGCGATCACCGCCTATCTCCTGACCGCCACCATCGGCCTGCCGATCTACGGCAAGCTCGGCGACCTCTTCGGCCGCAAGGGCGTCTTCCAGTTCGCCATCGCCGTCTTCGTCGTCGGCTCCGCGCTGGCCGGCTGGTCTCGCACCATGGACGAACTCATCGCGTTCCGCGCCGTCCAGGGCATCGGCGCCGGCGGTCTCATGATCGGCGTGCAGGCGATCATCGCGGACATCGTGCCGCCCCGCGAACGCGGCCGCTACATGGGCCTCATCGGCGCCGCGTTCGGCCTCGCCTCCGTCGCGGGCCCGCTGCTCGGCGGCTACTTCACCGACCACCTCACCTGGCGCTGGTGCTTCTACATCAACGTGCCCTTCGGCCTGGTCACGCTCGCCGTCGTCACCGTCGTCCTCAAACTGCCCCGCCCGACGACCAAGGCCAGGCTCGACGTCCTCGGGGCCCTGCTGCTCGCGGCGGCATCGACCTGCCTCGTGCTGCTGACCAGTTGGGGCGGCACCGAGTACGCCTGGGGTTCGCGCGTCATCCTGGGGCTCGCCGCCGGAGCGGCCGTGACGGCCGTGCTGTTCGTCGTCGCCGAGCGCTTCGCCGCCGAACCCATCATCCCGCTGCGGCTGTTCCGCGACCCCGTCTTCAACATCACCGGCCTGGTCGGCATGGTCATCGGCATCGCCCTCTTCGGAGCGGCCAGTTACCTGCCGACCTTCCTCCAGATGGTCGACGGCGCGAGCGCCACCGAGTCCGGGCTGCTCATGCTCCCGATGATGGGCGGCATCGTCATCGCCTCGATCGTCTCGGGCCAGCTCATCAGCCACACCGGGCACTACAAGGTCTACCCGATCCTCGGCGGGGCCCTCTCGACGCTGGGCATGTGGCTCCTTTCCCGCCTCGAAGTGGACACCCCGCGGCTGCACTACAGCCTCTTCATGGCCGTGCTCGGCGCGGGCATCGGCCTGATCATGCCGGTCCTGATCCTCGCCGTGCAGAACGCCGTACGCCCCGCCGACATCGGCACCGCGACCAGCGCCAACAACTACTTCCGGCAGATCGGCGGCAGCGTCGGCGCCGCGATCTTCGGCACCCTCTTCGCCGACCGGCTCGCCGACGCACTCGCGGACCGGCTGCCCAAGGGGGCGGGCCTGCCCGACCCGGAGTCCATCACCCCGCAGCTCGTCCACGCCCTGCCGCCCGCGCTGCGCGACGGCTACATCCAGGCGTACGCCGACGCGATGCCCCGGATCTTCCTCTACCTCGTCCCGGTGCTCGTCCTCGGCCTCGTGATCGCCTTCTTCCTCAAGGAGACACCCCTGTTGTCCAGTGCCGCCCCCCACAGCGCCCCGAGCGGCGAGACCACCTCCGTCCCCTCCCAGCCCCGGCCCCCGTACGGCGCCGGCGTCCCCGTCTGCGGCATCGTCCAGCACTCCGACGGGACCGCGGTGCCGCGCGCCGCGCTCACCCTCATCGACGTCGGCGGCCAGCAGATCGGGCGCGGCGCGAGCGGTGACGACGGCCGGTACGCCCTGTCGACACCCGGCTCCGGAAGTTACGTCCTGATCGCGGCCGCGGGCGGACACCAGCCCCAGGCCGTGACCGTCACCGTGGGGGAGCGGCCCGTCGACCTCGACGTCGTCCTTGGCGGCGCCGGGCGGCTCGCCGGAAGCGTGCTGACCGCCGACGGCGCGCCCGTGCGCGACGCCACCGTGACCCTGACCAACGTCCACGGCGAGGTCGTCGCCACGACCCGCAGCGGACGCGAAGGCAGCTACGTCATCACGGAACTGGTGGCCGGCGAGTACACGCTCGCCGGGAGCGCGCCCGCGTTCCGCCCCGCCGCGCTCCCCGTCACCGTGATGGCCGCGCGCGAGACCCGCCAGGACGTCGAACTCGCGGGCGGCGCCGTGCTGCGCGGCACGGTCAGGGCCGGCGGCGGCCGCCCCGTCGAGGACGCGCGCGTGACGCTCCTCGACGCGGCGGGCAACGTCGTCGACACCCTCACGACCGGTATCGACGGCACGTTCCGCTTCGTCGACCTGTCGTCGGGCGAGTACACCGTGATCGCCGCCGGTTACCCGCCGGTCGCCACGGTGCTGCACATGGCGGGCGGCGGCCGCACGGAGCGTGACCTGCAACTGGGCCACGAGGACTGAGCGTTGGGGGCCGGGCAGGGCGCCCGGCCCCGGCCCGCCGCGCCCGTTCAATTCGGCCGATGCAGCCCCCTGTATCCCCGTACCGCGTACCGTGGAACGGGAAAGGGCCGAACCAATGACGCTCGGTCGCCGCGCGGGGAAGGGAGCGCAGGCCATGCACAGTGGCACCGGGACGGCCCCGCAGAGCCCCGTGCCCGGCCGGGTACCCCTGGCGGTCGTCGTGGTCGACGCGTCAGGACGCGTCTCGCACTGGAGCACCGGCGCGCGCCGCCTCTTCGGCCCCGCGCGCGAGGATGCCGTCGGCCGCCCCGCCACCGACCTGCTGCCCGTCTCCGGCGCACTGCCCGAAGGGCTCGACTCACGGGCGTACGAGGACGAGAGCGCGTACGACGGGCTCGGCCCGGACCTGGAGTCCTCGCTCGACGGGCGGGCCTCCTATCCCGCCGCGGGCCGCGCCCGCCTCGAAGCCCCCGGCCATGAGCGCATCGACGTCCTGTGGTGGGCCTACCCGCTCGTCGGCCCCGGGCCCGAGAAGCTCCTCGTACTCGCCGCCGACGCCGGCCGGCTGCACGCCGACGACGTGCCCGACGGGCAGCCGCTGGAGCGCATCGCGCCCGGCTTCGCGCTGCACACCGACTTCCCCGGAGCCGACGAGCTGGCCCGCGGACTCCCCGCCATCCTGCCCAGCATGAGCGTCGGCGAGAGCGCCCGCATCGTCTCCCAGGTGCTCGAACTCGGCTATCCCGTCCTGGAGTTCAGCCTCCACGACCGCGTGCCCGTCACCGCCGACTGGGGCGTGCCCCGGCGCGCCGAGCGCAAGGCCCGCAGGGAGGAGGCCGCCCGCGCGGCCGCCGCCGGACTGCCCGCACCGCGCCGCGCGCCCGACGACGAGGCGGACGACGACGCCGGCGACCTCGAGTACGCGGCCGTGCGCGAACACCTGGAGTTCCTCAACGAGGTGAGTGGACGCATAGGTTCGTCCCTCGACCTGTCCCGCACGATCATCGAGGTCAGCCGGGCCGTCGTGCCGCGCTTCACGGACGTCGCGGGCACGTATCTGCGCGAACAGGTCGTCGCGGGCGAGGGGTTCCCCGACGGCCCGCCCGACGCGACCACGATGTGGCACCGCGTCGCCCTGGAGCACACGGACGAGCCGGGCCGCTGGGACGACATCGTACCCGTCGGCGAGTCGATGCCGTTCCCCGCGCACACGCCGTTCTTCCAGTGCATGACCTCCGGGCAGCCCGTCCTCGTCCCGCGCATCACCGAGGAGATGGGCAACGCGATCGCGTCGCAGTTCGAGAAGCGCGACATCAGGCCCCTCATCACCGACCGTTCGATGCTGGTGGTGCCCCTGAAGGCGCGCAACGTCGTCCTCGGGTTCATGATCCTGCTGCGCCACCGGGAACGCCCGGTCTTCAACGACATGGACCGCGTCACCGGCGCCGAGCTCGCCGCCCGCGCGGGCCTCGTCCTCGACAACGCCCGCATGTACACGTACCAGGAGAGCGTCGCCGAGACCCTCCAGGACAGCATGCTGCCGCACATCGAGCCCCGCATGCCCGGCTGCGACCTCGCCACCCGCTACCTGCCCGGCACCCTGCTCGGCCGCGTCGGCGGCGACTGGTTCGACTCGATCAAACTCCCGGGCTCGCGCACGGCGCTCGTCGTCGGCGACGTCATGGGCCACGGCCTCAACTCGGCGGCGATGATGGGCCAGTTGCGCACCGCCGTCCAGACCATGGCCGCCCTCGACCTGCCACCGGCCCAGCTCCTGCGCAACCTGGACGACCTCGCCCAGCGCCTCGGCGAGCACTACCTCGCGACCTGCCTGTACGCGGTCTACGACCCCATCGCGAACGAGCTGGAGCTCGCCAACGCCGGGCACATCCCGCCGGTCCTCGTCCGCGCCGAGGACGGCCGCAGTGAACTGCTGGAACTGCCCACCGGCGCGCCCATCGGCGTCGGCGGCGTCCCCTTCGAATCGGTCCGCGTCCCGATGGCGCCCGGCGACCGGCTCGTGATGTGCACCGACGGCCTCGTCGAGGTGCGGGGCGAGGACATCGGTGTCGGCCTCGCCACCCTGTGCGAGTCCGCCGCCCACCCGGCGGCCTCCATGGACGCGGCCTGCGACACCATCATCAGAGCCCTGAACACCCGCGGCGGCCGCAAGGACGACGTCGCCCTCCTCATGGCCCGGCTCAACGGCATCGCGCCCGAGGACGTCGCCCACCGGAACGTGGCTCCCGAGCCCGCCGAGGTGTCCCGCACACGCGCCCTCGTCCGCGACCAGCTCACGGCCTGGGGTCTCGGCGCGCTCACCGCCCCCGCCGAACTCATGGTGGGGGAGCTCGTCACCAACGCCGTGCGGCACGCCCGCACCCGCAGCGTCGGGGTACGCCTGGTGCGCTCGGGGACCCTCGTGTGCGAGGTCGAGGACGACGACCAGAGGCTGCCCACGCTGCTCAACGCGGGCCCGGGCGACGAGTTCGGCCGTGGCCTGCGCGTCGTGAGCGCCCTCGCCAGGGAGTGGGGGACGAGCCGTACGGGTTCCGGGAAGACCGTGTGGTTCGAACTGGCGTTGCCACGAACGTAGTTGGCGGCGCGGGGCGCTCGGCGGACATGCATCGAATGCGGCGTGAAGGTATGCGCCGGGTGCTTGTGGGCGGGCCCGGGGAGCGGTAGACCGATCTTGCCGTGCCACCGCACCCCGGGAGCTGCAGATGAGCGTGACGAGTCGGTACAAGGACGCCTGGGAGAGCTTCTGGCGCGAGGCTCCCGGCGAACCCGGCGGGGTCTTCTGGGACGCCGAGCCCGACCTCACCGCGGCTGTCCACCTCGCCCTGTTCGAGCCGCACTTGACGAAGGGCCTGCCCGTCGTCGACCTCGGCTGCGGGAACGGCACCCAGACCCGCTTCCTCGCCGACCGCTACCCGCGTGTCGTCGGCGCCGACCTCTCCGTCGCCGCCCTGGACCACGCCCGGCACGCCGACCCCGCGGGACGGGCCGACTTCCGGCAGATCGACGCCACCGAGCAGACCGAGGCACACCGGCTGCACGCCGAACTCGGCGACGCGAACGTGTACATGCGGGGCGTGCTGCACCAGTGCGAGTCCGATGACCGTCAGCCGCTGGTCGACGGCATCGCGGCGCTCGTCGGCGAGCGCGGCCGGGCCTTCGTCGTGGAGCTCGCCGAGGCGGCCCGGCCCGTCCTGATGTCTCTCGCGCAGAGCCCCGCGGGCCCGCCCGCGAAGCTGGCACCGGTCTTCGCCCACGGCATCGCGCCCGGCGAGGTGTCCGACGCGGCGGTCCCCGACCACGTACGGACCGCGGGTCTCGATGTGCTCGCGAGCGGCGAACTCCCGCTCACCACCACCGAGTACACACCCGACGGCACCCGCATCGAGCTCCCGTCACGATGGCTCGTCGTGGGGCGGGCACACTAGGCGCCGCAGGCCCAGGCGCCTCAGGGCGTTGCCGAAAGGGCCCAGGAGATGCGGGCAGAGCGGCCGGCCGTGCCGGAGCGGGACGCCATCGTGTGCGGTGACCGCGAGGAAGAAGCCGCGGCCGAGCCGGGTCTGGAGCGTGGTGTTCCAGCGGTAACCGTGGCCGTGGGCCAGCGCGACCCGCACCACCCGCCGGCCGAGCCCCTCCTGGCGGCGTGACTCCAGGATCCAGATGCCGAGGAGCCGGCCCGCGCGGCACGGCGCGCACAGCCGGAAGCGGACCTGGCCGACGAGCGCGCCGCTCTCGTCGTGGAGCAGCACCTCACCGGCGCCGCGCGCCGTGCGGGGAGGGATGCTCGTGAGGCGCACCGGCCCGGACGGTGACGCCGGCGGGCCGGAGCCCATGAGGGATCGACCCGCCCGTCAGTCGCGCGAGTTGCCGAAGAGGACTCGGTAGCCGATGAGCAGGACGAGCGAGCCGCCGATGGCCGCGATCCAGGTGGGCCCGTCGAAGAACTGGTTGTCGATCGGGCGGTCGAAGAACCGCGACGAGACCCAGCCGCCGACGAACGCGCCGGCGACGCCGATGAGGGTCGTGCCGATCAGGCCGCCCGGGTCGCGGCCGGGGAGCAGGACCTTGGCGATGACTCCGGCGACGAGGCCGAGGATGATCCAGCTGATGATGCCCACGTGTGCGTCGTTCCCCTCGGTGATGGGTGGTGCCTTGCGCCTGTGCTTCGCCTGTGTTTCCGGCTGAGCTCGTGCGTTGCGAATTTGCGCAACTGTACAGACAGAGATGAAGACGCGATACCGCCCCGGTCGGTTGCACCAGGTCAGCCGTAGGACAGGTTCGAGCACAGGTTGTCGTCGGCGGAGCGGGCGTCGTCGGAGACCTCGGACGGTATGGCGGGGGGTGCCGGCGACGCCGTCGCGGCGGCCGACGGATGGTCCGCGTAGTCCTGCCCGAGGATCGCCTTGATGCCCGCGGTCGAGCTCTCTTCCAGGCGGGCGCCCGGGAACCGCTGGGCGAGCGTGCCCGCTCGCGCCTTCTCGCCCGGGCCGTACTGGATCAGCGTGGTGGCCTGGTCCTGGGTGGACGCCGTCGCCGTGCCCGTGACGGTGAACCCGTCGTCCTCCAGGGTGCGCGCGGCCTGGGCGGCCAGTCCCATGACGGTCGTTCCGTTGTAGACGGCGACGCGGATACCGTCCCCCGGACTCGGTGCGGCGGAGGGCGCGGGGGAGGCGCTCGACCGGGCGTCCTTCTTGCCGCTGGCGTCCTTCCCGTCGATGGTCCGGTCGTCCCTGAGCGAGGCCCACAGGGCGTCGGCGTCCGGTTCGACGACCGCGACGCGGCTTCCCTCGTAGCGCCAGGGGATGGTGACGAACTTGGTGTTGTGCAGGTCGATGTTCTTGAGGGACATCGCGAAGGAGAGGAGCTTGTCGGCGGAGCCGAGGCCGGGGTCGACGGTCATCGACCGCGTGGCCGCGTTCGCGAGCGGCAGGAGCTTCGTGGGTGTCAGGCCGTCGCTCTTGACCTTCTTGATGAGGCTGCCGACGAAGGCCTGCTGTCGCTTGATGCGGCCGATGTCGGAGCCGTCGCCGATGCCGTGACGCAGGCGGACGTAGTCGAGGGCCTTCTGCCCGGAGACCTTCTGTTCGCCGCGCGGGAACAGGAGCTTGCCGGGGGTCGTGCGATGGGGGTTGAGATCGCGCTGGTGGATGGGCTGCGGGAGGCACACCTCCACGCCGCCGACGACGTCGGTCAGGGCGGCGAAGCCCTTGAAGTCCACGACGACGGTGTGGTCGACGCGCAGGCCCGTCAGCTTCTCCACCGTGTTCTGCGTGCAGGCGGGGTTGCCGCGGGCGGTCTCGCCGGTCGAGTACGCGGCGTTGAACATCGTGTCGGGCCGCGTCCTGGTCCAGCTGCCGTCGGGCAGTTTGCAGGGCGGGATCGTGACGAGGGTGTCGCGCGGGACCGACACCGCGACGGCGTTGCGATGGTCGGCGTAGACGTGCAGCAGGAACGCCGTGTCCGAGCGGCCGATGTCGCCCTTGTCGCCGCCGCCCAGCGCCTCGTTGCCGCCGGTGCGCGCGTCGGAGCCGATGACGAGGACGTTCTCACCCTTCGACGCGTCGGCGTCCGGGCGGTCGCCGGAGATGCCGTCCGAGCTGAACGTGTTGATGTCGCCGCCGAGTTTCAGGTACACCCAGCCCGCGCCGCCGGTCAGGAGGACGAGCAGGGACAGGGCTATCGCGAGCGTGAAGCGCACGCGGCTGCGCCTCGGTCGCCGCGAGCGTGGGGCGGTCCTGGCGCTGCCTCCTCGGCGCGGGGGTGACAACTGCTCACGGGTGCCTGCCATGGGGTGCGCCCTCACTCGGATCCGGGGTTGTACAGTTGCGCAATCTAGCAAGCTTCTTGGTGGGTGCCGTCCGTGGCGCACACCTCATCCGAAGAGACGAAGGGTGGGGCGAAAATGTTCCGCAACGGTCTGGAGCCCTGGCACCTGCTCATTGTGGCGATCGTGGTCATCGTTTTGTTCGGCTCGAAGAAACTCCCCGACACGGCACGTGCGCTCGGCAAATCGCTGCGGATCCTCAAGAGCGAGACCGCGGCGATGAAGACCGACGAGGTCGAGGAGCGCCGGGACACAGCCGCGTCCTGACGTCATGGATCCCCCTCCGACCGGAGGGGCGCCCGCCGCCTTTCGGTGGACTGGACCTCTGGCTCTCAGGGTGGCTCTGGCCTGCGCGTTCTCCGACGCGTACCGTGATGCGCCATGAAGATCCTCATCAGCGCCGACATGGAGGGCGCCACCGGCGTGACCTGGCCGGGGGACGTGCTGCCCGGCACCCCGCAGTGGGAGCGCTGCCGGTCCCTGTTCACCTCGGACGTCAACGCCGCCGTGCTCGGCTTCTTCGACGGGGGCGCCGACGAGGTGCTCATCAACGAGGCCCACTGGTCGATGCGCAACCTGCTCCTGGAGCAACTCGACGAGCGCGCGGAGATGATCACGGGCCGCCACAAGACGCTCTCCATGGTCGAGGGCGTCCAGCACGGTGACGTCGACGGCATCGCGTTCATCGGCTACCACACGGGCGCCGGCACGGAGGGCGTCCTCGCCCACACGTACCTCGCCAACTCCATCACCGGCGTCTGGATCAACGGCGTACGGGCGAGCGAGGGCCTGCTCAACGCGCACGTCGTCGCCGAGTACGGCGTACCCGTCGTCCTCGTCACCGGCGACGACCTCACCTGCGACGACGCGCTCGGCTACGCGCCCGAGGCCCGCAAGGTCGCGGTCAAGGACTATGTGTCCCGGTATGCGGCTGTCTGCCGTACGCCGAAGCGGACCGCCGCCGACATCCGGGCCGCGGCGAAGGAGGCGGCGGCACTCGCCGTGCGCCACGAGCCCGTCCAGGGCGGCCCGTTCACCATCGAGCTCGAGTTCGACGCCGAGCATCTTTCGATGGCCGCGACGGTGGTGCCCGGCGTCCGGCGCACCGGCGAACGCAGGATCTCCTACACGAACGACAACATGTACGACGGCATCCGCGCCTTCAAGGCGGTCACCACGATCGTCTCGGCCGCGGTGGAGGAACAGTATGGCTGAGCAGGCATTTCAGGTGGACGAGCAGGCGCTCGACGAGGTCGTGACCTTCACGTCCGAGCTCATCCGTATCGACACCACCAACCGCGGCGGCGGCGACTGCCAGGAGCGCCCGGCCGCCGAGTACGCTGCCGCGAAGCTCGCCGAAGCGGGCCTGGAGCCGACCCTCCTCGAACGCACCAAGGGGCGCACGAACGTCGTCGCGCGCATCGCCGGTACGGACCCGTCCGCCGACGCGATGCTCGTCCACGGCCACCTCGACGTCGTTCCCGCGGAGGCCGCCGACTGGAGCGTGCACCCGTTCTCCGGGGAGATCCGCGACGGGGTCGTGTGGGGCCGCGGCGCCGTCGACATGAAGAACATGGACGCGATGATCCTCGCCGTCGTCCGGCAGTGGGCCCGCGCCGGTGTGCGCCCGCGCCGCGACATCGTCGTGGCCTTCACGGCCGACGAGGAGGCGAGCGCCGAGGACGGTTCCGGCTTCCTCGCCGACCGGCACGCCGGCCTCTTCGAGGGCTGCACCGAGGGCATCAGCGAATCGGGAGCCTTCACCTTCCACGACGGCTACGGCAAGCAGATCTACCCGATCGCGGCGGGCGAACGCGGCACGGGCTGGCTCCGGCTCACCGCCCGCGGCAAGGCGGGCCACGGCTCGAAGGTGAACCACGCCAACGCCGTCACCAGGCTCGCCGCCGCCGTCGCGCGGATCGGCGAGCACGAGTGGCCGGTGCGGCTCACGCCGACCGTGTCCGCCGCGCTGACCGAACTGGCGGCCCTGTACGGCATCGACGCCGGCGTGGACTCCCCGGACTTCTCGGCCGACGAGCTCCTCGCCAAGCTCGGCCCGGCCGCGGCGCTCGTCGCGCCGACCGTCCGCAACAGCGCCAACCCGACGATGCTGACCGCCGGATACAAGATCAACGTGATCCCCGGCGAGGCGACCGCGCACATCGACGGCCGGTATCTGCCGGGCGGCGAGGACGAGTTCCGCGAGACCCTCGACCGGCTCACCGGACCCGATGTGGAGTGGGAGTTCGAGCACCGCGAGGTCGCGCTCCAGGCGCCGGTCGACTCGCCGACGTTCGCGAGGATGCGCTCGGCGGTGGAGGAGTTCGCGCCAGAGGGGCACGTCGTGCCGTACTGCATGTCGGGCGGCACCGACGCCAAGCAGTTCTCGCGGCTCGGCATCACGGGCTACGGCTTCGCGCCGCTGAAGCTCCCCGAGGGCTTCGACTACCAGGCGCTCTTCCACGGTGTGGACGAGCGGGTCCCGGTCGAGGCGCTGCACTTCGGAGTCCGCGTGCTCGACCGCTTCCTGCGGTCCGCGTAGGCGCCGCCGGGAGGGTTTCGGCAAGCGGTTGGGGAGACGGTCTAGGAAATGGCGTCACACGTGGAGAACATGGGGGCCTCTGAAGTCATGGGGGACGTGGACAAGTTGGTGCTGATCCAGAGTTACGGTTCGTGGCCGTCGCCGATCACGGCCGCGCTCGCCGCGGCGCACGACGGGAAGCCGGAGTACGTCGGCTTCGTCGGCGACGAGGCGTGGTGGACCGAACCCCGCCCGGCCGAGGGCGGCCGGCGGGCCCTGATCAGGCGGCACGCGGACGGCACGGAGCACACCGTGCTGCCCGCGCCGTGGAACGTGCGCAGCCGCGTCATCGAGTACGGCGGACAGCCGTGGGCCGGAGCCGGGCGCCCCGAAGGCCCGCACGGTCCGCTGGTGGTGTTCGTCGACTTCGCGGACCAGCGGCTCTACGCCTACGAGCCCGACGCCCCCGGCGCCGTGCCCCGCCCCCTCACGCCCGTCTCCGCGGTGGGGGACGGGCTGCGCTGGGCCGATCCGCAGATCCACCTCGACCGGGGCGAAGTCTGGTGCGTCCTGGAGGAGTTCACCGGGGACGGGCCGACCGACGTGCGCCGCGTCGCCGCCGCGGTGCCGCTCGACGGGAGCGCGGCCGAGGACCGCGGATCCGTGCGCGAACTCTCCGACGGTCGCCACCGGTTCGTCACGGGCCCCCGCCTCTCGCCCGACGGCCGCCGCGCCGCCTGGCTCGCCTGGGACCACCCGCGCATGCCGTGGGACGGCACGGAGCTGGTCGTCGCCGACGTGTCCGCCGACGGCACGTTCAGCGGGGCGAGGACGGCGTTCGGCGGGCCCGACGAGTCCGTCGCGCAGGTGGAGTGGGCGCCGGACGGCGCCCTCGTCTACTCCAGCGACCGCAGCGGCTGGTGGAACCTCTACCGCGTCGGCCCGGACGGCGCGCCGCGGCCCCTGTGCCCGCGCGAGGAGGAGTTCGGCGGACCGCTCTGGAAGATCGGCCACCGCTGGTTCGCCCCGCTGGAGAGCGGCCTGATCGCCGTCGTCCACGGCGTCGGCGCCACCGCGCTCGGCGTCCTCGACCCGGCGACCGGCGAGGTCGTGGACGCCGCCGGACCCTGGACCGAGTGGAGCCCCTCGCTCGCGGTGCACGGCACCCGCGTCGTCGGCATAGCGGCCAGCCCGCGCACCGGCCACGAGGTCGTGGAGCTCGACACGTGTACGGGCCGGGCGCGCGTCGTCGGCGCCGCGCACTCCGACGCCGTCGACCCCGCCTACTGCCCGGAGCCCCAGATCCGCACCTTCGCGGGCCCCGAGGGCAGGGACATCCACGCCCACATCTACCCGCCGCACAGTCCCACTCACGCCGCGCCCGACGACGAGCTGCCGCCCTACGTCGTGTGGGCACACGGCGGCCCCACCGGGCACTCGCCCCTCGTACTCGACCTGGAGATCGCCTACTTCACCTCGCGCGGCATCGGCGTCGCCGAGGTCAACTACGGCGGCTCCACCGGCTACGGCCGTGAGTACCGCAACCGCCTGCGCGAACAGTGGGGCGTCGTCGACGTCGAGGACTGCGCCGCCGTGGCGCTCGCGCTCGCCGCCGAGGGAACCGCCGACCGCGACCGGCTCGCGATCCGCGGCGGCAGCGCCGGGGGCTGGACCACGGCCGCCTCCCTGACCAGCACCGACGTCTACGCCTGCGGCACGATCCTCTACCCCATCCTCGACCTCACGGCCTGGGGCTCCGGCGAGACGCACGACTTCGAGTCCCAGTACCTGGAGTCGCTCGTCGGGCCGCTCGCCGAGGTGCCCGCGCGGTACGTCGAGCGCTCGCCGGCCGAGCACGCGGAGCGGCTCACCGCGCCGTTCCTGCTGCTCCAGGGGCTCGACGACGTGATCTGCCCGCCCGCGCAGTGCGAGCGGTTCCTCGCCCGCCTGGACGGCCGGCGCGTCCCGCACGCGTACATCGCCTTCGAGGGCGAGAGCCACGGGTTCCGGCGCGCGGACACCATGATCCGCGTCCTGGAGTCCGAACTCTCCCTGTACGCCCAGGTGTTCGGCCTCCATCCGACCGGGATTCCCACGCTGGAGCTGTCCAAGTGACGTCACCGACACCGCTCACCCGCCCCGCACGCCTCGCCCCCGGGGCCCGCGTCGCCGTCGTCGCGCCCAGCGGGCCTGTGCCCGAGGACCGGCTCGAGGCAGGGCTCGACATCCTGCGCGGCTGGGACCTGGAGCCCGTCGTCGAGCCCCAGGTCCGCGCCGTGCACGACCGGTTCGACTACCTCGCGGGCACTGACGCCGAGCGCGCCGCCGGTCTCCAGCGGGCCTGGTGCGACCCGTCCGTCGACGCCGTCCTGTGCGCGCGGGGCGGATACGGCGCGCAGCGCATGGCCGACCTGCTCGACTGGGACGCGATGCGGGCCGCCGGGCCCAAGGTGTTCGTCGGGTACAGCGACATCACGGCGCTGCACGAGGCGTTCGCCGCCCGGCTCGGTCTCGCGACCCTGCACGGGCCGATGGTCGCGGCGGCCGACTTCCTCAAGAGCGCCCGCGCGCAGGAGCACTTGAGGGCCACGCTCTTCGAGCCGGAGACCGTACGGACGATCACGGCCGCGGACGGCGGGCGGCCGCTCGTGGGCGGCACCGCGCGCGGCGTCACGCTCGGCGGCTGCCTCTGTCTGCTCGCCGCCGACCTGGGTGCCCCGTACGCCCGTCCGTCGGCCGCGGGCGGGCTGCTGTGTCTGGAGGACACCGGCGAGGAGACGTACCGCATCGACCGCTACTTCACCCAACTCCTGCGTGCCGGCTGGCTGGACGGTGTCTCGGGGATCCTGCTCGGGTCCTGGGCCGAGTGCGACGCGTACGACGGGCTGCGCGCGCTGCTCGTCGACCGGCTCGGCGGGCTGGGGGTGCCCGTCGTCGAGGAGTTCGGCTTCGGTCACTGCGAGGGGGCGCTGACGATCCCGTTCGGCATTCCCGGTGAACTCGACGCGGACGCACGGACGTTGACCCTGGATGTGCCCGCGCTGGCCTGAATCGTTCGGTTACTGAATCTTCGTCAAGAAACACGCGTCGCGGTGATTGACCCGTGTATGACACGTGTCACAACATGACCACGCCCAGACTTACCGGTCGGTAGCCGGTGGGTCTTCCTCAGCGTGGAGGTAGCCGTGTCCCGTGCCGTGCCCCGATCCCGACCGCGATCTCCACTGGCGCCGGCCCTCGCCCTCGGCGCCATGGTCGCCGCGCCGCTCGCCCTCGCCGCGCCCGCGAACGCCGCGCCGCAGACGCAGCAGACGGGCGAATACACCGTCACCGCACTGAAGTTCACGATCCGGTCCGGCGGCCGCAGCTGCGTCGTCGACGCCGACCTCTACCGCCCCGCGGGCGTCGACGCCACCCGCACCGCGCCCGCCGTCCTCGCCACCAACGGCTTCGGCGGCAGCAAGTCCGACGGCTCGACCGACGCCATCGGCAAGGCCTTCGCCGCGCGTGGCTACGTCGGACTCGTCTACTCCGGCCTCGGCTTCGGCAAGTCGGGGTGCCTCGTCTCGCTCGACGACCCCCGCATCGACGGCGCCGCGGCCTCCGGACTCGTCGACTTCCTCGCCGGGACCCGCGCGGCCGACGACGGCACGAAGGCCGACTACGTCACCAAGGACGGCAAGGGCGACCCCCGCGTCGGCATGATCGGCGGCTCCTACGGCGGGGCGATCCAGCTGGCCACCGCGGCGGTCGACCACCGTGTCGACGCGCTCGTCCCGATGATCACGTGGAACGACCTGGCGTACTCCCTCGACCCGAACAACGCCGCCGACCGCTCCGTCCCCGGCGCCTTCAAATGGCAGTGGACCAACGGCTTCTACCTGATCGGCGAGGGCCAGCCCCTCCTCGAACCGTCCCTCGACCCGTCCCGGATCAACAAGCTCACCTGCCTGCACTTCGTCACCGACGCCTGCGAGACGATCAGCACCCTGAACTCCGGCCGCTACCCGTCCGGCAAGACGGGACCGATGCTCGACTACGCGCGCAGCGTCTCCCCGGTCTCGTATCTGAAGCAGGTCAAGGCGCCGACGCTGCTCGTGCAGGGCCAGTCCGACAGCCTCTTCAACCTGAACGAGGCGCAGGCCACGTACGGGACCCTCAAGGCACAGGGCACCACCACGAAGATGATCTGGCAGTCGTGGGGCCACAGCGGCGGCCTCACCGATCCGGCGAGCGGTGAACTCAACCTCGCGCAGGGCAACCTGGAGACCTCGTACGTCGGCAAGCGGATCCTCGCCTGGTTCGACCGCTACCTCCAGCACAAGAAGAACGTCGACACCGGGCCCGCCTTCGCCTACTACCGCGACTGGATCACGGACCCCGGCCGGACCTACGCCACCGCGCGGAGCGTCCCGGCGCTGAACCGGAAGCTGTACCTCTCCGGCGACGGCAAGCTCGTCGACAACCGGTCGAAGGTCGCGCGCGGCAGCCGCGAGTACCGGAACTGGCTGATCCCCACCAGCCACTCCGAGTCCTCCCTCGCCGGCCTGATCGGCCTCCCCGACCCCGCCCCGCGCGACACCGCGGGCACCTACCTCGGCTGGACCAGCGAGCCGCTGACCCGCACGACCGACGTCGTGGGCTCCCCGAAGGCCACCCTCAAGGTCGTCTCGCCGAAGACCGAGCGGGTCCAGAACTCCGACGACGCCGCCGACAAGCTCGTCCTCTTCGCGAAGCTGTACGACATCGCGCCGGACGGCGGCAAGACACTCGTGCACCGCCTGGTCGCACCGGTCCGCGTGCCGGACGTGACCCGCCCCTTCACCGTGTCGCTGCCCGGCATCGTCCACCGCTACGAGAAGGGGCACCGGCTCCAGTTCGTCATCGCGGCGAGCGACGACGCGTACGGCGGCAACAAGGGCATCAAGCCCGTCACCGTCGTCAGCGCGCCCGAGGACACCGGCGTCCTGGAACTGCCCGTCGTCGGACAGTAGGCCCGCCCCGGGTCCGGCCGGCGGCGCCGTCACCCGTACGGCCCACACCTCACCCCGGAGGGACACCCCGCCGTGCCCGAACCCCGCCCGGCCGCACAGGCTGGGCGGGGAAGGCACGGGCCGCCCCGACGGAAGGGTCCACCGATGAGCCCCGAGGACACGTCACCGGCCCACGGTCGCCGCGTAGGCTGGCCGGATGTCTGCCACCGGCCACCGTCACCTCGCTGAAGGACCCCGCGTGGGCATACGCCCCTTCGCCCTCACGGACGGCGACGAGTTCACGGCGCGGGCGCGGGAGAGCGAGGACCTGCACCACCCCTGGCTCTACCCGCCGACCGCCGCCGACACCTACGCCGCCTACGCGGGCGCCCTCATCGACGACCCGACGCGGTTCGGCTGCCTGGTGTACGAGCGGGCGGGCGGCGGCATCGCCGGCTTCATCAACATCAACAACATCGTCCGCGGCGGCTTCCGCTGCGGCGCCCTCGGCTACGGCGCGTTCGCGCACGCGGCGGGCCGCGGCCTCATGAGCGAGGGCCTCGGCCTCGTCGTCCGGTACGCCTTCGGCCCCCTCGCACTGCACCGCCTGGAGATCAACGTGCAGCCGGGCAACGAGGCGTCCATCGCGCTCGCCCGCCGCGCCGGGTTCCGCCTCGAGGGCTACTCGCCCGACTTCATCTTCATGGACGGCGCCTGGCGCGACCACGAGCGCTGGGCGCTCACGGCCGAGATGCCCGGTGCTTCCGGTTGACCTTCATCGTGTCCATGTCGGTCGCCGACGACTTCAGCGCCCCGAAGCCGTACCCCTCACCGAGCGCCCTGAGCGACGCCTCGGCCCGCTCCTCGGCGAGCGCCTCCGCCATCTCCTCGCCGTCCTCGGCATCCGACTCCACGACGAACCGGTACGAGAAGTGCTTCAGCACCCGGTCGTACGTGAGCGATCCCTCCGGCGTGAACCTCATCGACGCGAGCCCGTGCTCGTCGACCTCGGCGAGCAGCCGCTCGCGCGCGCCGTCCGCCAGACCGTCCCATGTGCCGCGGACGATGACCCGATAGGTGTGCTGCGTTCCCATCCGCGGAGAGTAACCCGGCGGGCCGAAATGCGCCTTTGCTTAATTCTGACCCGGGTCACCCCTGGTCAGCTCAGGGGCGAGCCTGTTCCATGGTCGTCGGGGCACACCGCGTGCGGACGGCGGGCCCCGCGAACCGGGAGGCGGACTTGACGGACTCGCAGGCCGAGCGGACGACCCTTCGACGCGACGTACTGACCCTGCCCGGCGTGGCGGTGGGCGCCCCCGACCCGCTGCCGCCGCTGCGGCCCCTCGACGAACTCCACGAACTCGACGACCGCTCCAAGCAGGGCATGCCGCGCGACATGGCCCGCCAGATCGGCTACGAGAAGCTGCGCAGCGTACTGCCGGAGCGGCTCAAGAACAGCTACGGGCGCGAGCGGGCCCCCCTCACCCTCGACACGCTCGTGATCGAGAACGACCGGCTGCGCGTCACGGTCCTGCCCGCACTCGGCGGACGCATCCACTCGATGTTCCACAAGCCCACCGGCCGTGAACTCCTCTACCGCAACCCGGTGTTCCAGCCCGCCGACTTCGCGCTCAACGGCGCCTGGTTCTCCGGCGGCATCGAGTGGAACATCGGCGCGACCGGGCACACCACCCTGTCCTGCGCACCCCTGCACGCCGCCCGCGTCACCGCGCCCGACGGCGGGGACATGCTGCGCCTGTGGGAGTGGGAGCGGCTGCGCGACCTGCCGTTCCAGGTGGACCTGTGGCTGCCCGCCGGATCCGACTTCCTCCACGTGGGCGTGCGGATACGCAACCCCCACGAGCGGCCCGCGCCCGTCTACTGGTGGTCGAACATCGCCGTCCCCGAGGAACACCGCGTCCTCGCCCCCGCCGACGAGGCCTGGCACTTCGGCTACGAGCGCAGCCTGCGCCGCGTCCCCGTCCCGGAGTTCGACGGCGTCGACCGCACCTACCCTCTCAGCGGCGAATACCCGGCCGACTACTTCTACGAGGTCCCCGACGGACAGCGCCGCTGGATCGCCGCCCTCGACGACGACGGCCACGGACTCGTACAGACCTCGACCGACCTGCTGCGCGGTCGCAAGCTGTTCCTCTGGGGCCACGGCGCGGGCGGCCGGCGCTGGCAGGAGTGGCTGACCGAGCCGGGCACGGGCGGCTACGCCGAGATCCAGGCGGGCCTCGCCCGCACCCAGCTGGAGCACGTACGCCTGGACGCCGAGGGCGAGTTCGCGTGGCTGGAGTCGTACGGACCGCTGTCCGCGGCGCCCGACGCCGTGCACTCGGCCGAGGACTGGGCGGCCGCGCGGGGCGAGGTCGAGGAGTGCCTCGAAGCCGCGCTGTCGAGGGCCGACGTCGACTCCGCCTACGAGGCCTGGCGCCCGCACGCCGACACCGAACCGGGGGAGTTGCTCGCGGCCGGCTCCGGCTGGGGCGCCCTCGAAGTGCTGCGTGGCGACTTCAAGCTCCCCGGCACCCCCTTCGACGAGTCGACCCTCGGCCCGGCGCAGACACCCTGGCTCGACCTCCTGCGTACCGGCTCCATCCCCGAGCCGCGCCGCGTCGGACCGCCCGGGCCCACCCTCGTCGCGCCGCACTGGCGGGACATGCTGGAGACGGCGCCCGCACAGCCGCTCACCGAGTACCACCTCGGCGTCGCCCAATGGCACGCGGGCGACCTGGCACAGGCCGTACGCAGCTGGGAGCGGGGCCTCGAACTCTCCCCGTCCCTCTGGCCGTTGCTGCGCTGCCTGGCCGTCGCCGACCAGGAGGCCGGCCATCGTGAACGCGCCGCCGACCGCTACGCCGAAGCCTTCGACGACCTGTGCCAGGAGCGGCGCGACGACGGCGAGGCCTGGACGGCGGCCACCGCGGCACTGGGCCGCGAGGCCATCGACGCGCTGCTCGCGGCCCGCCGCCCCGGACCGGCCCGCGCCGTCTGGGAGCGGCTGCACGCCGCGACCCGCGCCCGCGGCCGCTTCCGGCTCGTCGAGGCCCGCCTCCTGATAGCCGAGGGCGACAAGGAGGCGGCGCGGGCCGTGTTCGACGAGGGCTTCGAGGTCGCCGACCTGCGGGAGGGCTCGGAGGTCATCGCCGAGCTGTGGGCGCACCTGGCCGCACCGGGCGAACGGCTGCCCGCCCAGTACGACTTCAGCATGCGGCCCCGGGAGTCCTGACCCGGCGCGCGCACGGCGCGGGTGGTCAGGGCAGCAGCTCGCCGTCCCTGGCCACGATCCGGCCCGCCCTGACCACCAGGTCACGCGCGGGCAGGTCCACCACGACCTGGGGCAGGCACTCGCCGCGCACCAGGAAGAAGTCGGCCGGTGAACCGGCGGACAGATCCAGGTGGGGGAGGCCGACCACGCGGGCGCCGTCATCGGCGGCGACACGGAAGGCGTCGGCCAACTCCTCGTCCAGACGCGCCCCTTGGGCCCGGGCGAGCAACTGCGCCCGGTGCAGCATGTCCGCGTTGCCGAACGGGCTCCACGAGTCACGCACCCCGTCCGAACCGAGCCCGACCCGCACCCCGAGCTCGCGGAGCCGGCGCGTGGGCAGGGCCAGCGGCCGCGAGGGCGCCACGGTCGTCAGGGAGATGCCCGCGTCCGCCAACTCGGCGCCCATGCGGTCGAGTTCGACCCCTTCGAGGCCGGGGACGCAGAACGCGTGACTGATGCTGACCTTGCCCTGGAGGGACAGCGCCCTGGTCCGGTCGATGATCGCGTGCACCGCAGTCAGACCGGGGACGGACCGGTCGTGGAGGTGGATGTCGACGCCCACCCCGTGCCGGTCGGCGATCCCGAAGACCAGGTCGAGCTGGGCGTCGAGCGCCTCGTCGAAGCCGATCGGGTCGATGCCGCCCACGATGTCGATGCCACCGGAGCGGGCCGCCTCCTCCAGGAGCTCCGCGGTCCCGGGCGCCCGCAGGACGCCGTGCTGCGGGAACGCGACGATCTGCACGTCGACGGCGTCCCGCAGCGCCTCACGCGCGGCGCCGACACCCTCGACACCGGCAAGGCCGAAGGCGGGCGCGACATCGACATGGGCCCGCATCGCCCGGGTGCCCCGGGTGACCGCGTGCGCCATCAGACGCCGTGCGCGGTCCTTGAGGGGCGTGGTCTGCGAGCGGTACAACTCGGCGTCCGCGGCGGCGAATTCGGCGATCCCCGACGCGGGCTTGCGCGACACCCAGGGCTCGCCCCACGCGGTCTTGTCCGGGTGGATGTGCGCGTCCACCAGGGTCGGCAGCGCGATCCGGCCGCCGCAGTCGACGAGCTCGGCACCCTCGGGCGCCGGACCGTCGACGATCACCCCGTCGACGACCGTGAGGTCCACGGCCTCCGTCGCACCGAGCGGGCGTACGTTCCCGAAGACGACGGCGCTCATACGGCAACACCCGAGCGCACCACGCGCACCGGCTTCTTCAGGACCGAGATGTCGGCCAGCGGGTCGCCGGACAACAGGATCGCGTCGCCCGCGTAACCGCGCGCGAGACGGCCCACCTTGCCCTCGAAGCCGAGAAGACGGGCCGCGTTGGTGGTCGCGGTGCGGATCGCGTCGAGCGCGGACAGACCTGCCGAGTGCATCATCTCGATCTCGGCGCCGATCGGCTCGACCGAGCCGCCCGACGAGTCCGTGCCGGACACCAGGCCCACACCCAGCTCGTGGGCGAGCTTCGCGGCGGCCTTGAGCTTCGGCAGGTAGGTGCGACCGCGCTCGTCGAGAACCGGGTCGGGGTCGCCGATCATGCCACCGATCGCGACCATCGTGGGCGTGAAGTACGTTCCACGGCGGCGCATCTCGCGCAGGGTCCGCTCACTGATGAACGCGCCGTGCTCGACGGACTTGACGCCGGCCATGACGGCGTCGTGGCAGCCCCGCTCGCTGTAGCTGTGGCAGAGCACGTCCTTGCCGCCGCGGCGAGCGGTGGCGACGATCGTGGAGAGCTGCTCGCGGCTGTAGACCTGCTCCAGCGGGTCCTGCTCGGCCAGGCCGGCGCGCGGGTTCACGCGCGTCTTGACGGTGTCGACACCACGGGCCAGGTTGACCTCGACGACGCGGCGCAGCGCCTCGGTCGAGGTGACGCCGCCCTTGAGGCGGGCGAGCGGGGTGAGGTCGGGGTCCGCGAGGATCGTGTCACCGAGGTCGGGCGTGACGAAGATGCCGGCCGCGCGCAGCCCGGGGGCCAGACCCGGAGCCTGCCGGGAGAGCTCGCGGACGGCGATGTCCTGGTAGAAGTTCGTCGAACCGCTGCGCGCGGTGGTGGCGCCGAGGGCGAGGGTCCTGGCGGCCTCGGCGGCGGTGTTCAGGTGGATGTGCGAGTCGACGAGACCGGGCAGGACCCACTGGCCGTGCGCGTCGAGGACGGTGGCGCCGGTGGGCACGTCGACGTTCTTGCGCTTGCCGGCCGCGCGGACGACGCCGTCACGGATGACGACGACCGCGTCCTCGGTGACGTCCCCCGTCGCGGGGTCGAGGAGCGTGCCGCCGTCGATGACGAGGTCACCGCCGCGGGGGGCGCTCCCGGAACGGGCGGCGGACGTGCGGGTCATCGGGGCGGCGGCGGACGCGCCGGGCGCGGCGGCGAGGGCGGCGGTGGTGCCCGCCAGTGCGGCGGCACCCGCGAGTACGCCTCGGCGGGTCAGCCGGTTCGACGGCGGGGGGCAGTTCTCGACGCACATGCGGGGCTCCTCGGCGGATGGCGGGAGGGATCGGCTGGTCGACATTTTGTATACCAAGATGAGGGAGCGAGCAAGGAGGAAATGGTTCCGCTCGGTTCTGACCTGCGCATTCTGCCCAGATTCTGGTCAGCCAAAGAGGGATCCAATAGAGGCTGGTATACAAACTGGCGTCTTCGTGGCCGCCACCCCGGATGTCATCGCCCTCGTCACCGCAGAGCGAGCGCAGCGCCACCGACCGGCTGTCACGCACGTGCACCTGCGTGCTCGCGGCGGCCGTCTCCTCGCCGCCCGCGACGATGTGCCGGAAGATCACCGCATGCTGCGCCCGCAGGTGGGCGGGTTTCCTCGCGCAGGCCGAACAGCAGCTGGAGCTGCGAGCCGAGCTGCTCCATGGTGCGCGCCGGCAGAGGGTTCCCGGACAGGATCACGATGCCCTCGTGGAACGCGGTGTGCGCGGCCACCTCACGCGCGCCCTCGCCGGCCGCGGCCGCCCGCTCCGCCACGTCCAGCGTCCCGCGCAGCGCGCCGAGCCCCTCCGGCTTCCGTGGCGCGGCCCGCGCGTCCCGCGCGACCCGCCGGGCCGCGAGCCGGGACCCCTGTACGGCCAGCGGCTCCCACACCTCGTAGAGGTGCTCCACGTCGGCCCGGGCCGGCCGCCGTACGCGTACGCCGTTGTGCGGCAGGAGTTCGAGCAGGCCCTAGGTGACGAGCGAACGCGGCGCCTCCCGCACGGGGACGCGCGACATCCGGAGTTCTTCGGCGACCTCGCGCTCCACGAGCCGGGACCCCCGCGGGTGGCGCCGGTCGACGATGCGCTCCAGGATCGCGTCCCGCGCGCGTGCCGAGCGGTGGCCGGGCCCCGCCGCTCTTCGTGGATTCCCCGGCCTCCCGGGCACAGCCGCCGACGTTGCCCGCCACGTCCACCGTGCTCGCTCCCGCGTGCCCCGGGCGAGGATGCGGGGACGGGCCCGCGACCTCGTGCTAAGCCGGGGCCTGGCCCTGCCGGTCGGCGTACTCGAAGACCGAGCCGTCCGGGTGCATCGCGATGAGGTTGCGGCCCGCAGGTGTCGGGACCGGCCCCGCGAGGACGTGGGCGCCGGACGCGCTGAGGACGGCGTGCGCCTCGTCGACGTCCGGGACGGCGATCGTCGCCGCGACCTTGCGCAGGACGTCGATCTCCTCCTTCGGACCGCTCATCAGGAGGAAGCAGCCGACCGCCGCGACGGAGACCCCGCCGCGCTCGAAGCGCAGGGCCCGGCTGCCCGCGAGCCGTTCGTAGAACGCGACCGAGGACTCCAGGTCCTCGACGCAGATACGCAGCGTGGTTCCCAGGATCTCCATAGCGGTGAGCGTAGTTGGCCACGCGCGGACGCGTGATCGTTTCCGGGGATCGGCCATGAGCGGGCGGCGGGGCCCGTGCCGCCGGGAGGCCGGCGGCACGGGCCCCGCATCGTTCGGCTCAGCTCGTGGCGCCCTCGCGATCGGTCTTGCGGCACAGGATCTCGCCGTGCAGCACCGAGAACCAGGCGTCCGGCTGCTTGCCCCACGTCCGCCACGCCTCGGAGATCTTCTCCAGCTGACCGGCCGTGGCGTGGCCGGCCTCCGTCGCGCGGTCGGCGTACGCGGAGGCGACGGTGCGGTCGGCCCACAGGCCGCTCCACCAGTCGGTCTCGTCCGGTGCGGAGTAACACCAGGTGGAGGAGGACGCGTTGATGTCGGCCGGGGCGAAACCCGCCTCCAGCGCCCAGGACTTGAGACGCCGGCCCGCGTCCGGCTCGCCGCCGTTGGCGCGGGCGACCCGCCGGTACAGGTCCAGCCAGTCGTCCATGGCCGGCGCGTTCGGGTACCAGGTCATGGCCGCGTAGTCCGAATCGCGGACGGCGATGAACCCGGTGGGCTTGGTGACGCGGCGCATCTCGCGCAGGGCCTGCACCGGGTCACCGACGTGCTGGAGCACCTGGTGGGCGTGCACGACGCAGAACGTGTCGTCCGGGTAGTCCAGTGCGTGGACGTCCGCGGTCGCGAAGTCGACGTTGGCCAGGCCGCGTTCGGCCGCGGTCGCCCGGGCCTGGTCGAGGATCCCCGCGGCCTGGTCCACGCCGGTGACATGCCCCTCGGGGACCAGCGCCGCCAGGTCGGCGGTGATGGTCCCCGGGCCGCACCCGATGTCCAGGATCTTCATGTGCGGCTTCAGTGAACCGAGCAGATACGCCGCCGAGTTGGCGGCGGTGCGCCAGGTGTGGGAGCGCAGCACGGACTCGTGATGGCCGTGCGTGTAGACAGCGGTCTCCTTCGGCATGGCGGACCCCTTCGCAAGATCGGTGAGCGGTGAACCCAGTGGGATCACCGTACGCCGCTCCTCCGAATATTGAGATGGGCATCTCATGATGCGGACCGCATGTCTGGTGTCACAGTAGGGTCATCGGCCGGTAGACCCGCAGTGCCTCGTGCTGCTTGTCGATGATCAACTCCGGTCCGCACGGCCCGACTTCACCGTCGAAGGCCAGGGGCGTGCCGGGGCTGATGCGGTCCATACGCAGCCTCGTGCGCCGGATCGCGGCGTGGAACGGGGAGCGGGAGAGCGGCCCCGCGAACGCCGCCGCCAGCAGTCGCAGGCCCGGCAGCCGGCCGCCGTGCACCACGCGCACGTCGAGCAGGCCGTCCGCGAGATCCGCGCGCCGCCCCGCCGTGAGCCCCATCCGGCGGTACGTGCAGTTCCCGGCGAACACCATCCACAACGGCCGCCGCGCGCCGTCCAGTTCGGCCTGCAACGGGTGGTCGCGGCGCAGCACGTGCGTGGCGGCGACCACGTCGGCGAGCCGTCCGCCGATCCGCCGCGACCAGCGCTCGCGCTCTTTCACCAGCTCCGGGTACACGCCCAGGCTGAAAGTGTTGAGGAAGATTCCGGAGGTGGCCGACGACCGGAAGCGGCCGACGTCGACCGCGACGGCGTCGCCCGCCTCGACGGCCCGCGACAGGTCGCCCGGGTCCTCTATCCCCAGGTCGTACGCGAAGTGGTTGAGCGTGCCGCCGGGGAGCACGGCGAGCGGCAGGCCGTGGCGCAGGGCGACGCCCGCCGCCGTGTTCACGGTGCCGTCCCCGCCGCACACCCCGAGTGCCCGCGCCCGGGTCGCCGCCTTCTCCAGCGCGGCCGGCAGATCTGACCCGGAGGCCTCGACGATCTCGGCCTGCGGCAGCAGCCCACGCAGCGTCCGCGCCTGGTCCGGGCTGCCCGCGCCCGTGTTGACCACCATCACCAGGCCCTCACCGCCGGGCAGCTTCGGCACGTCGTCCACCAGCGGGCGGCCCGGCGAGGGCATCTGGTCGCGGGTGGGCACGAGCCCCCGTACCGCGAACGCCGCGCCCGCCCCGAGCGCGGCGCCCGCGAGGACATCGCCCGGGAAGTGCGCGCCCGTGTAGACACGGGACGCGGCGACGGAGAGCGCGAGGGGCGCCACCAGTGCGCCCAGCGGACGGGACTCCAGCGCGACGCCCGCCGCGAACGCGGCCGCCGACGCCGCGTGCCCGGACGGGAACGACGTGGTGACCGGCTGCCGCTTCAGCCGCCGCACCAGCGGAACCGGGTCGAGCACGGGCCGCGGCCTGCGCACCGAATGCTTGCCGAGTGTGTTGATCGTCACGGACGCCACGGCGAGCGAGGCGACACCGCGCACGGCCGCGCGGCGGGCCTTCGGCGAGCCGCCCACCGCCAGCGCGCCCGCCACCGCGAACCACAGCACCCCATGGTTCGCGCTGCGGCTCAGCCGGGGCAGGACACGGTCGCCGCCCGGCCAGTGCCGGCGCGCCGCGTACTCGAAAACGCGCAGGTCAAGGGCGGCGAGGCGGCCGCGCAGGCCGGGCCCGGCAGGGGGCGTGTTCCGCCAGGTCGTCAAAGGGTCGAGGTCAGCGCACATTGCGCACGTGTACCCGCACCGGGCCGCCGCACCCCCAAGGCGTGCCGAAATCGTTTTGCTCCTCACCCGGCCGGGCGCCCACAATGCGGACCATGGGACATCTGGAAGCCGCGCACCTCGAGTACTACTTGCCGGACGGGCGGGCGCTGCTCGGTGATGTCTCCTTCCGGGTCGGGGAGGGCTCCGTCGTCGCCCTCGTCGGGCCGAACGGCGCGGGAAAGACGACGCTCCTCAAGCTGATCTCCGGCGAGCTGAAGCCGCACGGCGGCACCGTCACCGTCGGCGGCGGGCTCGGCGTGATGTCGCAGTTCGTCGGCTCGGTGCGCGACGAGACGACCGTGCGCGACCTGCTCGTGTCGGTCGCGACCCCGCGGCTCAGGGAGGTGGCGAAGGCCGTCGACGAGGCCGAGCACCTGATCATGACCGTCGACGACGAGGCGGCGCAGCTCCAATACGCGCAGGCCCTGTCCGACTGGGCCGAGGTACGCGGCTACGAGGCCGAGACGGTCTGGGACATGTGCACCACGGCCGCCCTCGGCATCCCGTACGAGACGGCGCAGTTCCGCGAGGTCCGCACCCTCTCCGGCGGCGAGCAGAAACGACTCGTCCTCGAAGCGCTGCTGCGCGGCACCGACGAGGTCCTCCTCCTCGACGAGCCGGACAACTATCTCGACGTGCCCGGCAAGCGCTGGCTGGAGGAGAAGCTGCGCGAGACCCGTAAGACGGTCCTGTTCGTCTCCCACGACCGGGAGCTCCTCGCCCGCTCCGCCGAGAAGATCGTCAGCGTCGAGCCGGGACCCGCCGGCGCCGACGCCTGGGTCCACGGTGCCGGCTTCGCGACGTACCACGAGGCGCGGCGCGAGCGGTTCGCGCGCTTCGAGGAGCTGCGCAGGCGCTGGGACGAGAAGCACGCCCAGCTGAAGAAGCTCGTCCTCAACCTGCGGCAGGCGGCCGCCGTCAGCCACGAGATGGCGTCCCGCTACGCGGCGGCGCAGACCCGCCTGCGCAAGTTCGAGGAGGCGGGACCCCCGCCCGAGCCGCCGCGCGAGCAGGACATCACCATGCGCCTGCACGGCGGCCGCACCGGGGTGCGGGCCATCACCTGCAAGGGCCTGGAGCTGACCGGCCTGATGCAACCCTTCGACCTGGAGGTCTTCTACGGCGAGCGGGTCGCCGTCCTCGGCTCGAACGGCTCCGGCAAGTCGCACTTCTTGCGGCTGCTCGCCGGGAACCCCGACGACGAGGTCGCGCACACGGGGGAGTGGAAGCTCGGCGCGCGCGTCGTGCCCGGTCACTTCGCGCAGACCCACGCCCACCCCGAGCTCCAGGGCCGCACCCTGCTCGACATCCTCTGGCTCGACCACGCCAAGGACCGTGGCGCTGCGATGGGGAGGTTGCGGCGCTACGAGCTGACGGCCCAGGCCGAGCAGAAGTTCGAGCGTCTGTCGGGCGGCCAGCAGGCCCGCTTCCAGATCCTGCTGCTCGAACTGGCCGGAGTGACGGCGCTCCTCCTCGACGAGCCGACGGACAACCTCGACCTGGAGTCCGCCGAGGCGCTCCAGGAGGGCCTGGAGGCGTTCGACGGCACGGTCCTCGCCGTCACGCACGACCGCTGGTTCGCCCGCTCCTTCGACCGCTACCTCGTCTTCGGCAGCGACGGCCGCCTGCGGGAGTCCGACGAACCCGTCTGGGACGAGCGCAGGGTGGAGCGGGCGCGCGGGTAACCGCCACCGCGGCGCCCCGCTGCCGTCCCGTCACCCACTCGGCCCAGGCCCGCGGCACCCTCCCCTCACCGCCATCCCCCGTGCTCCCGCTCCCCGGCGACCGGCACCGGCCCTCCCGCGCAGACCGCGCGGGAGTGTGCGGCTCGGGAGAGGCTGGGGAGGGTATGAGGTGCCCAGGAGGTCCCGGCAGGGCGGACGGGCAGCGCGTGGAGGTGGCACATGCGGGGCGACGACCACGGGATCCTGGAGGGTCACGGGCCCGTCCGGTACGGGCCGCCGCTGCCGGACGACGGCCTTCCCGTCCTGCCCGAGCTGGCCGCCGCTGCCGCCACCGCGGACCCGGCCGTCCCGGAACCGCCCGGCGGCGCCCCCTCACTCCTCGACGCCGCCTGCGGCTACTGGCTGCGCCGCGGCCTTCCCACCGAGCCGGGCAGCACCGCGGCCGCGCCCGGCGGCGTACCCCTGCTCCTCGCGCTGACCGCCGCGATCGGCGGCGACGTGCTGCTGCCCCGGCCCTGCCCGGCCTGGTGGGAGCCCCAGGCGCGGCTGCTGGGCCGGTCGGTCTTCCACGTGGCGACGCCCGCCGAGTGCGGCGGCGTCCCCGATCCGTACGCCCTCCTCGAAACCGTGCGCCGGGTCCGCGCCGAGGGCGGCGACCCGCGGCTCCTCGTCCTGTCCGTCGCCGACGACCCCACCGGGACGGTGCCGCCGCCCGAGATCCTGCACGAGGCCGTCGAGGCCGCCGTGGCCGAGGGCCTGCACATCGTCAGCGACGAGACCTGGCGCGACACCCTGCACCACGACCCGGACCGCGCCACCGTCCTGATCGGCCCCGCCGAGATGCTGCCCGAGCACGTCACCGTCGTCACCGACCTCACCGGCGCCTACCTGCCGCCCGGACTGCCCGCGGCCGTCGCCCGCCTCCCCGCCACGGCGCGCGGGGCCGTCCTGCGCGCCCGCGTCCTGGACGTCCTCACGGCGCTCGGCGCGGTCCTCTCCGTCCCCGCCGCGGCGGCCGCCGCGTACGCGCTCGGCGAACCCGCCGAAGTCACCGCGCGCCTGCGCGCCACGACCGCCGTCCACGCGCGCGTGGCCGCCGCCGTGCACCGCGCGTTGCTCGTCTCCGGCGGACTCGCCCGGCCGCCCGAGGCCGGCCGTCACCTGTACGCGGACCTGGACCGGCTGCGCCCCGCACTCGCCGCCCGCGGCGTCGGCGACGCCCAGGACCTGGAGGACCGTCTCTCCGAGCGGCTCGGCATGCCCACCCCCGGCGGCCACCGCTTCGGCGACGACCTCGCCGCACTGCGCGTACGCCTGTCCACCGGCCCCTTCCTCGGCTCAACCCCGCAGGAGCGCATGACGTCTCTCACCACACCGGAACCTCTGGAATTGCCGCACGTACAGCGCGCGTTGAGCATGTTGGAGTCGGCACTCGACGATCTCAGGGCCGACGTCAAGGGATGGGAGAGTCCTCGATGACGCAGCAGTCCGAGTCGACGGCACAGCGAGCTGATGCCCCCGCGTCCTTCGTACCCCTCGCCGAGCCGAAGCCGCTCGGCGGGGGACGCACCTGGCCCAAGTCGTTCGCCGACCGCCTGACGGCGCCACTGCCCGGACTGCGCGCCTTCGCCCGGTTCGCCAGGGAGGGCGCGCTGCGGCCGCCCCCCGAGGCCCTGACCAAGATCGCCGCCCTGCCGTTCGAGCCGGGCCCGCTGCCGGACGTGGACGCCCGTACCGTCGCCGTCAGCTGGGCGGGACACGCCAGTTGGGTGCTGCGCATAGGCGGCCTCACCGTGCTCACCGACCCCGTCTGGTCCCGCAAGATCCTCGGCACCCCGGCCCGCGTCACACCCCCGGGCGTAGCCTGGAGCGCCCTGCCGCGCGTCGACGCCGTCGTCATCAGCCACAACCACTACGACCACCTGGACGCCCCCACCCTCAAAAGGCTCCCGAGGGACACCCCCGTGTTCGTGCCCGCCGGACTCGGCCGGTGGTTCACGCGCCGCCGCTTCACCCGCGTCACGGAGCTCGACTGGTGGGAGGCGGCCGAACTGGACGGCGTGCGCTTCGACTTCGTCCCGGCCCACCACTGGTCCAAGCGCAGCCTCGTCGACACCTGCCGCACCCTGTGGGGCGGTTGGGTCCTCACCGACCTGGAGGGACAGCGGGTCTACTTCGCGGGGGACACCGGATTCGGGCACTGGTTCTCGGAGATCGGCAGCCGCTACCCCGGCATCGACCTGGCGCTCCTGCCCATCGGCGCGTACGAGCCGCGCTGGTGGCTGCGGGACGTCCACTGCGACCCGGAGGAAGCGGTCAGGGCGGCGCAGGACGTGGGAGCGCGCCGGATGGCGCCCATGCACTGGGCGACGTTCCTGCTCTCGGCCGAGCCGGTCCTCGAACCCCTCACGCGCGTACGGGCCGCATGGCAGAAGGCCGGCCTGGCGCGCAAGGACCTGTGGGACCTGCCGGTGGGCGCCTCACGCGTGCTGTCCGTCTGAGCGGCCCCCGCGCAGCCGGCGCCACACGGCGGGCGCCGCGCTGATCAGCAGCGTCAGGCCGACCGCCGCCACGACGCCCTCCCACGGCTCGCTGAACAGCGAGCCACCGAGGATGCCGATGAGCTGATACGTCAAGGCCCAGGCCAGGCACGCCGGGACATCCCCGCGGGCGAACTGCCGCAGCGGCATCCTCGCGATCAGGCACGCCAGCATCACGGGGATGCGCCCGGCGGGCACGAGCCGGGACAGGACGAGCACCATCACCCCGTGGTCGGCGAGCTTGTCCTGCGCCTGCGCGAGCCGCTCCTCGGGGGCCCGGTCACGGATCGCGGCCAGCCACTTCGAGCCGTTCTTGGAACCCATCCCGCGCTGCCCCAGCCAGTACAGCGCCACATCGCCGAGGAACGCCGCGAGCGCGGAGACACCGAACACCAGGAGCAGCGAGAACGGCGCCGCCTGGTGGAAGGCGACCACGGCCGCCGAGCTGACGAGCGCCCCCGTGGGGATGACCGGCACGAGCGCCCCGATCACGACCAGCAGGAACAGCGACGGGTATCCGACCGCCTGTTGGGTGGACTCGGGCGGCGTGTGCGTCACCGCGGCGGCGAACAGCTCGTGGCCCGCGCGAGCGGCGGGGTTCACCTGGCGACCTCCGGCCGCACGCTCTCGCCGTGACCGAGCAGATGCACCGTCACCTCGGGCGCCAGCTCGGCGGAGCGCCGCACGAACTCGTCGCCCGGCGTGTGGAATTCGTGCGGCCGCACCGCGTCCATGCCGATCGGCCAGTACGTCCCGTAGTGCACCGGCACGGCGCTGCGCGGCGCGATCCGCGCGAGCGCCTCGGCGGCCCGGCCCGCGTCCAGATGGTGCGGCCCGAGACAGGGCCCCCACCCCCCGACCGGGAGCAGCGCCACATCCACCTCCCCCACCGCCTCCGCCATGGAGTCGAAAAGCCCGGTGTCACCGGCGAAGTACGTGCGGGCCTCGCCGCTCACCACGAACCCCAGCGCGGGGGAGCGGTGCGGTCCCACGGGGATGCGCCGCCCGTCGTGCGACGCGGGCACGGCCCGTACGACGAGGCCGCCCACCTTCAGCCGCGTGCCCGGCTCGACCTCCGTGAGCCGCAGATGCGTGAGCTTGCGCAGGCCGGGCACCGCGCGCCGGGCCCCTCGCGGGAGCACGACCAGGGTGCCCGGGGCGAGCCGGGCCAGGGACGGGACGTGCAGATGGTCGGCGTGCAGATGCGAGACGAGGGCGACGTCGGCGACGGCGGCCTCGGGCGGCGGGGGCGCCCCGCGGCGCCGGCGCAGATGGGCGAGGCGGCGCGTGAAGAGCGGGTCGGTGAGCACCCGGATCCCCGAGTCCTCGACCGTGCAGGTGGCGTGACCCCACCAGGTGATCTCCACCGGCACCTCCAGGACCTCCTCCGTGCGACTCCCCCCGAGCCTACGGGCAGGAGTAGGGTCGTCGGGGAAACCGGAGGTGAGGGGGACACCATGGGTGAACCGGCGGAAGAGACGGCGGCCGGCGCGGTCCGCGTCACGGCGATCGCCAGTCTGACACCGCTGGAGGAGCTGGACGCCGACCCCTTCCTCGTGGACTCGCGCAGCCAGCACGCGATGTGCGCCCGCTGGGCCGCCGACCGGGGCTACGTCGTGACCAGAGAACTCCTCGTCCACTCGCTGCGCTCCGACCACGACGTCCTGTGGGCGGACGTCGACGCCGGCCTCGTCGACCTGTTCGTCGCCCCGAGCGACCGGGTCCTGCGGGCCGCGCTGCGCTCGGTCGACGAGTTCACGGCCGAGTGCGAGCGCCGCGGCGTCCGCCTGGAGACCGCGGGTCTCGCCGAGCCGTCGTACGACGCGGAGATGAAGAAGCGCGTCCACCGCCGCATGTCGATGCCGACGGCCGGCTACGACGGCTGCTGAGCCGGCACCCGCGCGTCCCGTGCCGGGCACGTGTGTTCGCAGTCAGGGGAAAACCCGGACGTATCGCGCCCATATGACACGCTTGGCCCGGGGACGACGAGACGGCGAGAGGGTGAGCGGGGCGTGGGCGTGGGGCGTTGGCGGAGGTTCGCCGGCATGTGGTGGCGGTCGATCGCCGTGTGGGCGGTCAGCACCGTCACGATGCTCGTGCTCGCCGGGATCCTGCCGGACTTCCAGCTCCAGTCGGACAACGGCGACAGCGCCACCCGCATCGCCCTCACCGCCGCGCTCGGCGCCGGTGCCTTCGGCATCCTGTCCGCGCTGGTGTGGCCGCTCCTCGTGCGCGCCCTGCTCCTCGTGCCCGCGCTCGTCCTCGGCCTCGTCGTCTTCTTCCTCAACGGCGGCCTGCTGATCTTCGCCCTGGCCCTCGTCCCCGACGGCCGGGGCGAGGCCAACCCCGAGACCGCCGTCGTCGTCGCCGCCGTGATGTCCGCGGTCGCGTCCGCCACCGGGGGAGCCCTCGCCGTACGCGACGACGACGCCTACCGCCGCCGCCTGTACCGCCTCGCCGACCGGCGCCGCCGCAGAGGGAGCGCCGGAGCGGGACCGTCCACCCCCGGCACCGTCTTCCTCCAGCTCGACGGCGTCGGCCACGACGTCCTGCGCGACGCCGTGGACCTGGGCGTGATGCCCACCGTCGGCGCCTGGCTCGGCGCAGGCACCCACCGCCTCACCCCCTGGCGCACCGACTGGTCCAGCCAGACGGGCGCCAGCCAGCTCGGCATCCTGCACGGCAGCAACTACGACGTGCCCGCGTTCCGCTGGTACGAGAAGGACACCCGCGAGATCCAGGTCTCCAACCGGCCCACCAGCGCCGCCGAACTCCAGCGCCGCGCCATCGAGCACACCGGCGACGGCGGCCTGCTCACCCTGGACGGCGCCAGCCGGGGCAACCTCTTCAGCGGAGGCGCCGAACAGGTCGCCCTCGTGCTGTCCGTCGCGGCCCGCCGCGGCAAGGAGAACCGCTCGCGGGCCGGCTACTTCGCCTACTTCAGCGACCCGGCGAACGCCGTGCGCACCGCCCTGTCCTTCGTCGCCGAGGTCGGCCGCGAGATCGGCCAGTCCACCCGGGCCCGCCTGACCCGGCAGCGCCCCCGTGTCGGCCGCGGCGGTCTCTACCCGTTCATCCGCGCGTTCGCGACCGTCGTGGAGCGGGACGTCGTCGTCGCCGCGGTCATCGGCGACATGCTCGCGGGCCGCAGCGCGGTCTACGCCGACCTCGTCGCGTACGACGAGGTCGCCCACCACTCCGGGCCCGTCAGCCGCGACGCCGAGAAGGTCCTCGCGCGTCTCGACCGCTCCCTCGCGCTGATCGCGAAGGTCGCCGAGCACGCCCCGCGCCCGTACCGGATCGTCGTCCTGTCCGATCACGGGCAGAGCCCCGGCGAGACGTTCCGCGCCCGCTACGGTCTCGGGCTGCAGGACCTCGTCCGGGCGGGCTGCGGCCTGCCCGTGCCGCGCCGTGCCCGGCGCACCCACAGTGGCGCCGAGGCCCGCGCCGCCGTCAGGGCCGCGCTGCGCAGGCCCGTCGAGGAGGGCGACGAGAAGCACCGCCCGGCGTCGCGCCGCTCCGAGCCGATCGTGCTCGCCTCCGGCAACCTCGGCCTGGTCTCCTTCCCGGACGTGCCGCACCGCATGAGCAAGGAGGAGATCGACGCCCGCCACCCGGCACTCCTGCCCACCCTCGCCAACCACCCCGGCATCGGCTTCCTGCTGGTGCGCAGCGAGGCACACGGCGCCGTCGTCCTCGGCGCGCGCGGCGCCGAGATCCCCCTGGCCGACCTCGACGAGCGCCCTGGCCCGCTGGCCGACTTCGGCGCGCACGCCGCCGACGCCGTCCGCCGCACCGACTCCTTCCCGCACACCGCCGACATCATGGTGAACTCCTGGTACGACCCGGCCGAGGGCGAGGTGCTCGCCTTCGAGGAGCAGATCGGCTCCCACGGAGGACTCGGCGGCGCCCAGGGCCACCCGTTCCTGCTCGCTCCGGAGGTCTTCTCGCCGCCGGTCGCGAAGGGCGCGGAACTGGTGGGCGCCCAGCAGGTCCACCACGTGCTCCGCCGCTGGCTGCGCGAGGGCAGCGGCCCTCAGGTCCCGCTGGACGAATCCCGGCACGAGCCCGCCCCCGACGCATCATTTACGGCCGCGACGGTCACTCCACAGGACAATTCCGCCTGATTTTGAACGATGTGTGCCGGGGGTCGACCATGGGACGTCGCCCGGCGATCCCGGTCGGCGCCCGCACGAGAGAGGCGCAGCACCCCATGCCCCACACCGGAACCGTGACGAAGCCGGCTCCGGCCCCGCAGCACGAAGAGCTCCCCAGCAAGCACGCCCGCCGCTTCGGGCTCCCCGTCGCCACCGCCCTCGTGATGGGCAACATCATCGGCGGCGGCATCTTCCTGCTCCCGGCCTCCGTCGCCCCCTACGGCACCATCAGCCTCGTCGCGTTCGGTGTGCTGACCGTCGGGGCCATCGCGCTCGCGCTCGTCTTCGGCCGCCTGGCCCGCCGCCACCCCCAGACCGGCGGACCGTACGTCTACGCGCGCGAGGCGTTCGGCGACTTCGCCGGATTCCTGGCCTCCTGGTCGTACTGGATCACCACCTGGGTGTCGAACGCGGCCCTCGCCGTGGCCGCCGTCGGCTACCTCGACGTGCTCCTGCCGATCCACGGCTCCAGGCTCTGGACCATCGTCGCCGCGCTCACCGTCCAGTGGCTGCCCGCCCTCGCCAACCTCGCGGGCACCCGCTACGTCGGCGCGGTGCAGCTCGTGTCGACGGTCCTGAAGTTCGCGCCGCTGCTCCTCGTCGCCGTCGGCGGCCTGTTCTTCTTCCACGCCGACAACCTCGGACCGTTCCGGGCCGGCGGCGACTCCTCGCTGGGTGCCGTCTCCGCGTCCGCCGCGATCCTCCTCTTCAGCTACCTCGGCGTCGAGTCCGCCTCGGTCAGCGCCGGCGAGGTCCGCGACCCCGAGCGCAACGTGGGCCGCGCCACCGTCCTCGGCACGGGCCTCGCCGCCCTCCTCTACCTGCTGTGCACGGTCGCCGTGTTCGGGACCGTCGCCCACGACCGGCTCGTCGACTCCAGCGCGCCTCTCTCCGACTCCGTCAACGCCATGTTCGGCGGCACCTGGGGCGGCACCGCCGTGGCGATCGCCGCGATCGTCTCCATGCTCGGCGCCCTGAACGGCTGGACGCTCCTGAGCGCCCAGACCCCGTACGCCGCCGCCAAGGACGGCCTGTTCCCCGCGGTGTTCACCAAGAAGAAGCGCGGCACCCCGACCGTCGGCGTCCTCGTCGCCGTCATCCTCGCCTCGCTCCTGACGGTCTACAACTACACGGCGGGCTCGGCCGGGGTCTTCGAGACCCTCGTCCTGGTCACCACGTTCACCGCGACCGTCCCCTACCTGCTCGCGACCGCCGCCCAGATCTACTTCCTGCTGTCCGGGCAGGGCCACCGCGTCAGCGGCCCGCGCCTGGCCCGCGACATGGTGCTCGCCCTCGCCGCGTTCGGCTTCTCCCTGTGGCTGGTCGGCGGCGCCGGATACGCGGCCGTGTACCAGGGCGTCCTGTTCCTCTTCGCCGGAGTCCTCGTCTACGCGTGGATGGCGGCCCGCAAGAAGCGCGTCGCCGGGGACACCACCGACTGATCCGTGCCCCGTGCGCATTCCGGCCATAAGCGGTCCGGGTGTGGTCGGATGGTGCCCAACGCCCCAACCGGCACCCGACTGAAGGGAATCACCGTGGCTACCACGCGCTCCGCGCACACCGTGTGGGAAGGCGATCTGCTCAAGGGGAGCGGCGTCGTCACCTTCGACTCGTCCGGCATCGGCCGGCAGGCCGTGTCCTGGCCCTCCCGCGCCGAGCAGGCCAACGGCAAGACCAGCCCGGAGGAGCTGATCGCCGCCGCGCACTCCAGCTGCTTCTCGATGGCCCTGTCCAACGGCCTGACGACCGGCGGCAACCCGCCCACCAAGCTCGTCACGTCCGCGGACGTCACGTTCCAGCCGGGTGAGGGCATCACCGGCATCCACCTCACGGTGGAGGGCACGGTGCCCGGGCTCGACGAGGCCGGATTCGCCGCGGCGGCCGAGGACGCCAAGAAGAACTGCCCGGTGAGCCAGGCGCTCACCGGCACCACGATCACCCTCACGGCAAAGCTCGTCTGAGGGCGCACACGCAGCCTTCATGTGCCGCGGTCCCGTGACGACGGGGCCGCGGCACTGCTGTCGTCAGGCGTCGGCGGTCACCACATCTCGCGGTCACCACGCGTCGCGGTCACCACACGTCGGCCGTCGCCACACGTCATGTGTCAGAGCGCGTCGCGCTCCTTCCGCAGCAGCTCCACCGTGCGCTCCGCGGACGCCGCCTGCGCCGCGATGTGGTCGAGCACCTCCAGATGCGTGCCCACCTCGGCCCGGCCGTCCAGATAGAGCGCGCCCGTGACGTACTCGCTGAAGACCATGTCGGGCAGCTCGCGCACCGGGAACCGGAACAGCGTGAACGGGCCGAACGTCCCCGGGTGCGGGCCCGCCGCGAACTCGGCTATCTGGAGCGTCACTTGAGGCATCTCGGCCGCCTCGATGAGCCGGTCGAGCTGCTTGCGCAGCACCTTGGGGCCGCCCGGCGGCCGGCGCAGCACCGTCTCGTCCATCACGACCCACAGATGAGGCGCGTCCTCACGGGTCAGCAGTGCCTGCCGGGCCATCCGCAGCGTCACATGGCGTTCGAGGTCACCGGGCTGCGTGCGGCCGACGGTGCCCGCGTCCAGGACGGCCCGCGCGTACTCCTCCGTCTGCAGCAGCCCCGGCACGAAGTGCGGCTCGTACGACCTGATGAGCCCGGCCGCGCTCTCCAGGCTCACGTACAGGCTGAACCAGTCGGGCAGGATGTCGTGGAACCGCTGCCACCAGCCCGGCAGATTCGCCTCCTCGGCGAGCCCGACGAAGGCCTCGGCCTCCGGCTCCGGCACCCCGTACAGCTCCAGGAGCATCTGCACGTACGGGATCTTGAGGGCGACCTCCGCGGTCTCCATGCGGCGTATCGTCGCGCCGGTGACGCGCAGCGCGCGGGCGGCCTCGTCGCGATTGAGTCCGGCCGACTCCCGCAGCTCCCGCAGGCGTCTGCCCAGAACCACCTGACCCACGGTCGGCGCGGGCCGCCGTTCACTCACGTCACGTCTCCCCACGTGCCGGGCGGCGAGCGGATTCGGGAGCCGGTGCGCTCCCAGCCGCGGCACTGCGCGCACTGAACATGTGCGCGAGCCGCGTGAACGGTACCAGTGCGATCAATGGCCTGCCCACTACCGTGCAGTTCCGGCCGGGAGCCTCCCCGACTACGGCGTCAGCGACCGCAGATACTTCACCGTCGCCGGGTCGGCGGGCAGAAACGTCTCGATCGCCAGCTCGGCCACCGTCACGTCCATCGGGGTGTTGAACGTCGAGATCGACGACACGAACGACAGGACCTGCCCGTCGTGCTCGATCACCATCGGCAGCGCGAAGTACGGCACCGCCCCGCCGCTCTCCCCGTGGTTGTCGCCCCCGTCCCTGTCTCTGTCCGCCACCGGATACGCCTTGACCTCGTCGTACACCGCGCGCAGCGCCTCCGAGCGGTCCAGCGCGATCTGCCGCTCCATCTGCGCCAGGAGATGCCCCCGCCACTCGCGCAGGTTCCGGATCCGTGGCGCGAGGCCCTCGGGGTGCAGGGTGAGCCGCATCGCGTTGAGGGGCGGGGTCAGCAGCGACTCGGGAATCCCCTCCATCAGCATCGCGATGCCCCGATTGGCGGCGACCACCGTGTACGTCGCGTCGACGACCAGCGCCGGATACGGCTCGTAGCCGTGCAGGAGCCGGTCCAGGCCCTCCCGCAGCGCTCCCATCGACGGGTCGTCGAGCGGGGTCTCCGCGAAGCGCGGTGCGTAACCCGCCGCGAGCAGCAGTGCGTTGCGCTCCCGCACCGGCACGTCCAGGTGCTCCGCGAGCCGCAGGACGAGCTCCTCGCTCGGCCGCGACCTGCCCGTCTCCACGAAGCTGAGATGCCGGGCGGACGAATCGGCGCGCAGGGCGAGCTCGAGCTGGCTCACCCGCCGCCGTTCCCGCCACTCCCGCAGCAGAGGACCGATTCCGGACTGGCGAGCACGCGTGGCAGTCGACATGCCACGACCGTAGCCGAGGGGCGCGCGGCGCCATCCCTGTGGGACGCTGGATCTCCTCGCACATCACAGGGAAAGGACCTGGTCATGCCCGTGGAGCCGCTGTCCCAGAAGGAGATCGAGGACCGTCTCGCCGAGCTGCCCGGATGGAGCGTGGCCGATGACAGTCTCACCCGCACCTACCGCCTGGCCAACCACTTCGCGGCCACCGCCCTCGTCGTGCACATCGCGCAGATCCAGGACGAGCTCGACCACCACTCCGACCTGACCCTCGGCTACAACACGGTCGAATTCTCCGTCAACACCCACAGCGTGGGCGGCCTCCTCACCCACCTCGACTTCGGCCTCGCCCAGCGCGTCCAGGAGATCGCCCCCACCCACGGCGCGAGCTGAACGCCGGTGCTGGACTACGACAAGGAAGCCGCGGTCTACGACGCGACGCGCGGCGGCATACCCCGCGCCCGGTCCGCCGCCGAGGCGGTGCTCGGCCTCGTGCCGCCCACCGCCCGCACCCTCCTCGACCTGGCCTGCGGCACCGGACTCGTCACCATGCGGCTCACCCGGCCGGGCCTGCGCCCCGTCGGCATCGATCTCGCCCCGGGCATGCTGCGGGCCGCGGCGCCCCGCCTCGACGGCGCCGCCGTCCGCGGAGACAGCCGCCAACTCCCGTTCCGCAGCGCCTCCGTGGACGTCGTGAGCGTGATCTGGCTGCTGCATCTGCTGCCCGACGCGCGCCCCGTCATAGCCGAGGCCGCCCGCGTCCTGCGGCCCGGCGGGGTCCTGGTGACCACCGTCGACAAGGCCGCCGCCCACGACGTGGGCAGTGACATCGACGCTCTCGTGGCCCCCTATCGTGGCCGCCTCCCCTCCGACGCGGCCGCAGAGGTCGCCGCCCACGCCGCCGGCCACGGGCTGCGGCGGAGCGGCGAGGCCCGCTTCCCCGGACACGGCCAGGGCCGCACCCCGAGGCGCCTCGCCGAAGACGTGCGCCGCGGCAGGGTCTACGCGGCCGGGGGCGCCGCGCTCGCCGACCGTCTCGCCGCGCTCCCCGACCCCGAAGTCCGGCGTGCGGACCCACAGTTCACCGTGCACGCCTTCACGCGGCACACCTGACCCGGCACACCTGATCCCGCACACCTGTCTCGGTACACCTGACCCAGTGCACCTGCCTCAGCACACCTGACGCAGCATCAGTGGGCCGCGTCGAGTCGAGCCCGCTGATCCGCCGTCAACTCCAGGTCGACCGCCGCCAGGCTCTCGTCGAGCTGGGCCACCGATGACGCGCCCACCAGGGGGATCACCGGAACCTCGCCGCCGATGAGCCAGGCCAGGACCACCTGGTTCACCGTGGCGCCGGCCTCCTTCGCCACGTCGCGCAGCGCGGCCAGCCGCGCCGGCGTGCCCGGATGGTCGTACTCCGCGCCCAGCGGCTTGTCGCCCCGCACATACGCGCCCGCGAGCAGCGGCGAGTACGCCACGAGCGCGAGCCTCCCGCCCTCGGCCCGTACGTAGCTCAGGAGTTGACCGTCGACCAGGCCCTGGCTGCCGTCCGGCGACAGGTCCGCCGGCAGGTCGGTGCGCGGCCGCAGATAGCTGTGCCGGTACTGCAGCACCTCGTAACCGGGCAGCCCCGCCCGCTCGGCGATCCCCCGCGCCCGCTCCACCTTCCACGCCCAGTGGTTGCTGACCCCGAGCAGTCCGACGCTGCCCTCGGCGACCAGCCCCGCGAACGCCTCGACGGTTTCCAGGAGTTCGACCTTCGGGTCCTCGATGTGCGCGTAGAGCAGGTCGAGCCGCTCCATCCCGAGCCGCTCCTTGCTGCCCTCCACGGCCCGCCGGATCGCACCGGCGGACAGGCCCTCGGGGTTGTCGACGTACCCCGTGCCGGGAGTCAGCGGGCTCGCCCCGAGCTTCGTCGCGACGACGATCTCGCCGCCTACGCCCCGGCTGCGCCGCCACCGCCCGAGCACGCCCTCGCTCTCCCCGCCCCGGCTGCCGGTGTGCCAGAACGCGTAGTTGTCCGACGTGTCGACGAACGTGCCGCCCGCCGCCACGTACCGGTCGAGGATCGCGTACGACGTCTCCTCGTCGGTCAGCGTGCCGAACAGCATCGCGCCGAGACTCAGCACGCTGACCTCGCGGCGGGTGGCCGGATCGGCGCCGATCGTACGGAACTTCATGACGGGTCCCTCCCGTGCCCGGCGCGGATGCCGGGCCACGGGAGGGAGTCTCGGCGTTGAAGCGCACGCGAGGTCAAGGCGTGGCGCAGGGCCGCTTCAGGCGCGACGGGTGAACGCCATCGTCCAGTTCGACAGCCACGTGTCCCCGCCGTCCACCGAGAAGAACTGCTCCCAGTGCGCCGTCGTCGCCGAGATCCCCGACCAGACGAACCGCACCCGGACGTCCTTGCCGTCATGCGTGTCATCCCCTTCGAACACGCCCCGCCCGTCCCCGTCGAAACGGCCGATCACCGGCGGGAACAGGATGCCCGTACGGCTGGACGACCAGTTCAGCGACCACGTACGGGCCGCATGGTCGAAGAGCCGCAGCGTGAGCCCCTTGAAACCTTCCGTGGGGCAGTCCATCTCGTCGATGTTCGCCGCCCCGTCGAACAGGCTCCAGCAGCGGTTCGTCGCCGCGAACTCCTCCCGGCCGCTGTGCGCGTCGAGGAAGTCCGTGCGCCTGCGGTGGACCACGTCCCAGTCGCCGAAGAAGAAGTCGAAGTCGTGCGCGGTGCTCATCAGCGGTCTCCCGTAGTGCCGTCGGTGAGTGAATCGGCCAGATATCCGTCGAGGTCCGGGGCGTCCGGGGCCAGCATGTGCCGCACCCACGCATCGCGTTCGTGCAGCACCGGCGGCAGCTCCCACACACAGCCGATCCACGGCAGGTCGAGGATCACGAACCGCGTCGGATCACTGTCGGGGCAGCCGATCACCGGCCCCCGCCGCCGCACCCCGGAAGTGCAGGACGTTGTCCCACACCCAGCTGTACGCGTTGATGTACGCCCCGTCGTCACCGCCGCGGTGCAGGACGACGAACGTCGCCGGAGGCGTCCCGTCCGGCTCCGGCAGCAGCTCCGGCAGCATCGTGTACGCCGCCTTCTCCACCTCCGGCGCGATCCCCGCCGGATCCGCGCTCACGTGATAGCGCTTGACGCGCCGGCCCGCCACCTCGACGGGCGGCAGCGCCCACAACAGTTTCTCCTCGAAAGCCATGGCTGGAAGGTACGACCGCTTCACTGACATCCTGTGTCAGTGAAGTCCAGCCGACTGGTGTCCATCCTGCTGCTGCTCCAGACCCGCGGCCGGATGACCGCCGCCCAGCTCGCCACCGCACTCGACGTCTCCGTACGCACCGTGTACCGCGACATCGACTCCCTGCACGCAGCGGGCGTACCCCTCTACGGCGACGCCGGGCACGCCGGCGGATACCGGCTCATCGACGGCTACCGCACCCGCCTCACCGGGCTCACCACCGAAGAGGCCGAAGCCCTCTTCCTCGCCGGCGCCCCGGGACCCGCCGCCGAACTCGGCCTCGGCCCCGTACTCGCCGCCGCCCAGCTCAAGGTCCGCGCGGCGCTCCCCGCCGAACTGCGCGCCCACTCCGAACGCATCAGCGCCCGCTTCCACCTCGACGCCCCCGGCTGGTACGCCGACGAGGACGACGTCCCCCACCTCCCGGCCGTCGCCACCGCCGTCTGGAACAGCCGCGTCCTGCACGTCCGCTACCGGCGCTGGCGCGCACCCACAGACGTCGAACGCCGCCTCGAACCGTACGGACTCGTACTGAAGGCGGGCCGCTGGTACGTGATCGCCTCCGCCGGAACGGGAGACCCCCGCACCTACCGCGTCGACCAGATCCTCCAACTCCACCTCGACGACGAGCAGTTCGAGCCGCCGGCGGACTTCGACCTCGCCGCGTACTGGCGCGCCTACCAGGAAGACTTCCAGGGCCGCCTCCACAGCGGCGACGCCGTCGTACGCCTGGCCCCGGGCGCCGCCGACCGCCTCCCGGGCCCCGCCCTGCGCGAAGCGGCGCGCACCACCGCCCGTCCGGAACCCGACGGCTGGACCAGAGCGGTCCTCCCCATCGAGTCCGCCGACCACGCCCACGCCGAGTTCCTGCGCCTCGGCGCCGACATCGAGGTCCTGGAACCCGCCGAGCTGCGCCACCGCATCCGGGCCACGGTCGAAGCCCTCGCCGACCTCTACGGCTGAAGCCTTTGGGGCTTTGGGGCTTTGGGGCATTGAAGGCATTGAAGTCACACACGTGTGCCCCGCCTCCGGATGGAGACGGGGCACACGAAGCTGTACGCGTGGAGCGGTCAGGCCACGTCGAACGTCGCCGGGTCGGGACCCAGGCGACGGTCCTCGTTCAGCGCGCTGATCGCCGCGATGTCCTCGACGTCCAGCTCGAAGTCGAACACGTCGATGTTCTCCACGATCCGCGACGGCGTCACGGACTTGGGGATCACGACATTGCCGAGCTGCACGTGCCAGCGCAGCACGATCTGAGCCGGCGTGCGCCCGTGCTTCTGGGCGATGGCGACGATCGCCGGGACCTCGAGAAGGCCCTTGCCCTGGCCCAGCGGCGACCAGGCCTCGGTGGCGATGCCCTGCTCGGCGTGGAACTCACGCGCGGCGCGCTGCTGGAGGTGCGGGTGCAGCTCGATCTGGTTGACCGCCGGGATGATCGACGTCTCGCCGATGAGGCGCTCCAGGTGCTCCGGAAGGAAATTGGAGACACCGATGGCCTTGGCCCGACCGTCCGCGTGGATCTTCTCGAAGGCCTTGTACGTGTCGACGTAGCTGTCCTTCGAGGGCAGCGGCCAGTGGATCAGATACAGATCGAGGTAGTCGAGGCCCAGCTTGTCGAGGGAGGCGTCGAAGGCGCGCAGCGTCGCGTCGTAGCCCTGGTCGGCGTTCCACAGCTTCGTGGTGACGAAGAGCTTCTCGCGGGCGATGCCGGAGGCGGCGATGGCCTTGCCGGTGCCCTCCTCGTTGCCGTAGATCGCGGCGGTGTCGATGCTGCGGTACCCGGCCTCCAGGGCCGTCGCGACAGCCTTCTCGGCCTCGGCGTCCGGCACCTGCCAGACGCCGAAACCGAGCTGGGGCATCTCGACGCCGTTGTTCAGGATGATCGGGGGGACCTTGCTCACGAGCTCTCGATCCTTCGCGTTGTCGGTTGGTACTCCCATCGTCAACGATCACGACCCGGGACGCATTCCCGTTCACGACGTGTTCACGGGGGCACCCCGGGCTCCGCTCACCCGGCGGAACCCGGGGTGCCCAGGGCTCCGCTCACCCGGCCGAACCGAGATAGGCGTCCCGCACGGCCGGGTCGGCACGAACCGCCGCCGGGGTGCCCTCGGCCAGCACGGTCCCGAGGTCGAGGACGACTATGCGGGAACAGAGGTCCATGACGAAGGCGACGTTGTGCTCGACGAGGAGCACGGCGCAGCCCTGTTGGTCCGACAGATGACGGATGACAGATTTCAGCTGACAGATTTCATCATCTGTCATTCCTGACGCAGGCTCGTCGAGCAGCACCACCCGCGCCCCCTCCACCCCCGCCCGGGCCAGTTCCACCATGCGTGCCTGGCCCACGGGCAGCGCCCCCGCGTACTCCCCGGCCAGCGCGTCGAGGCCGCACGCGCGCAGCATCGTCGACGCCCGCTCGCGGCGCCGGCGCTCGTACGTCCGTCTGGTCGGCGCCGCCAGCAGATCGGCGGCGAGCCCGCCCCCGCCGCCCCGCCACTCCTGCGCCACCAGCAGGTTGTCCGCGACCGTGAGCTGGCCGAAGAGCTGCTGGCGCTGGAACGTGCGGCGCATCCCGTGGCGGGCCCGCCACACGGGGGAGCGGCGCGTGATGTCCTCGCCGTCCAGGAGGACGCGGCCCTCGTCGGGGCGCCGGATCCCGGAGACGGCGTCGAAGAACGTGGTCTTGCCCGCGCCGTTCGGGCCGATGAGGCCGCACACCTCGCCGGCGCGCAGGGTCACGCCGACCCCGTCGAGCGCACGGATCCCGCCGAACCGGACGCCGATCCCGGACGCTTCGAGCACGGGCCCCCCGGTGGTCCCGCTCATGGCCGCACCGCCCCTTCCTCTTCTTCTTCCGCTTTCTGCGCCGTGCCCGGTCCGCTCGCGGCGAGCCCCAGGTAGGCCTCGGTGAGCCGGTCGGCCCGCACCTCGGCGCGCGGGCCGCACCACGAGACGCGGCCCCGGTCGAGATAGGCGACGGTGTCGGCGACGCCGAGGATCTCGGTGGCCTTCTCCTCGACGAGGAGCAACCCCGTTCCGGCGTCGCGGAGTTCGGTGAGCAGCCGGAACACGTCCTCGACGATGCGTGGCGCGAGACCGAGGGACGGCTCGTCGGCGATGAGGACCCGGGGCGGCTCCTGGAGGAGCGGGGCGAGGGCGAGCAGCTGCTGTTCACCGCCGGAGAGTGCGCCCGCGGTGACGTTGCGGCGGGCGGCGAGCCCGGCGAAGCGCTCGTACACGGCCTCGCGCGCGTGCTTGTCGGGGAGGTGCAGGGTGAGGTTCTCGTCGATGGTGAGGGCGGGGAAGATGCCGCGCCCTTCGGGGGCGAGGAGCACGCCGGCCCGCGCCCGGCGGACGGGGCCCTCGCGTGTGACGTCCCGCCCGGCGACGTACACCTGCCCCCGCAGGGGTGTGAGAAGTCCGGCGGCGGTACGGCACGTCGTGGACTTCCCGGCGCCGTTGGGGCCGAGGAGGGCGACGATCTCGCCGGGGCGGACCGTGATGCCGACGCCGTGCAGGACCGGCGCGCCGTCGTATCCGGCGTGCAGGCCGCGCAGTTCGAGGGCCGGTGGGGCGCCGCTTTCTTGAGGGGGAGCGGGCAGCGGACCTGTCGCTTCGGACGGACCGATGCCCGTCGCCCCCGTCTTCGTGCTCCTGCGCCTGTGCCGTCGTACGGAGATCGCCGCGCAGTACCCGTCCGGGTCGTTGGCGAGCGCGAGGCCCGCCAGGCCGAACAGGACGACCGGCAGATGGACGGAGTCCGTGACGTAGTCCGATACGAGGTGCGGCACGATCGCGTAGACGAGGCCCGCGACGACCGCGAACTGCGGGCGCCGTACGCCTGCCGCGACGACCACCGCGAGCCAGATCAGGCCCGTCATCGCGGTGAAGTCGGTGGCGGTGATCCGGGTGTTGTACGACGCGTACATCACGCCTCCGAAGCCCGCGAGGCCGGCCGAGAGGGTGAAGAGGAGAAGTTTGGTGCGGATGACGGAGACGCCGGAGGCCATCGCGGCGGCGGGGGCCGAGCGCACGGCGAGCATCGCGCGGCCCGAAGGGGAGTTGCGCAGTGCGCCGAGGGCGGCCACGGCGGCCGCGCACAGGACGACCATGGCGACGCCCATCGCCCGGTCGTCGCTCAGGTCGACCGGTCCGAAGACGGGGCGCGGGATCTCCCAGCCGGTGTCGCCGTTCCTCAACCAGCCCATCTGGAAGAGGACTTGGTCGGCGAGGAAGGCGAGGGCGAGCGTGGCGAGGGCGAGGGTGCGGCCGCCGAGGCGCAGCGCGGGCAGTGCCACGAGCGCTCCGAGGACGGCCGCGACACAGGTGCCCACGAGGGCCGCCGCGATGAACGGCCAGCCGTGGCTCATCAGGAGCCCGGCCACGAGCGCCGCGCCGGTGACGAAGGTGGCCTGCGCGAGGGACACCATCGCGCCGAGCCCCGTCACGACGGTGAAGGAGACGAAGACGAGCGAGAGGGCGAGGCCCTGGGCGAGGATGCCGCTCCAGAACGGGGTCGTCACCGTGTAGAAGGCGGCGGCGAGCAGCACGGCGGCCACCGCCCACGGCCCCCACTTCCGTGCCCAGGGGCGGCCCGCGAGGTAGTCGACGGGCGGGGCGTCGGCGGCGGCCGTTCCCGCCGTGCGCTGTCGCCGGGTGAGCAGCAGCAGTCCGGCGAAGAGGATCAGGAAGGGGACGGCGGTGCGGAACCCCGTGATGCGTTCGGCGAAGGAGGAGTAGCCGGCGACGAGGTTCTGCAGGACGCCGAGGCCGAGTCCGCCCGCGAAGGCGAGGGGTACGGAGGCGAAGCGCCCGAGGACGGCGGCGGTCGCCGACACGAACAGGAACAGGGTGAAGTCGTGCGCGGACAGACCGAGCAGCGGGGTGGCGAGGACGCCGGCGAGGCCCGCGAGCCCGGACGACAGCATCCACGCCACGGTGGAGAGCCGGTCGGCGCTCATGCCGCGCAGTTCGACGAGTGAGCGGTTGTCGACGGCGGCCCGCAGGCGCAGGCCGAGGGTGGTGTGGCGCATCAGGATCCACAGGCCGAGCGCGACGGCGGCGGTCGCCACCCAGGTGATCAGCTGGTCGGAGTCGATGCCGACTCCGTCCATGAGCTGCCAGTTCTTCGCGGGGCTCGGGCCCACGCCCGGCAGCCCGAACTGGTTCTCGGCGGGCTTGACGGAGACGCCCGCGTCATCGAGCAGTTCCACCACCCACAGGCCGAGCGCGGGCAGCGCGACGAGCAGGCCGATGGTCGCGACGATCTGCGCGGTCTCGCCGACGCGCGCCAGCTTGCGGAACATCAGCCGGTCAAGTCCCCAGCCCAGCACGGGGGATGCGACACAGGTGAGGAGGAGCGCGGTCGGTACGGCGGGCCAGCCGAGACCGGAGTGCAGTTCGTAGAAGGCGAGCGCGCACAGGTAGGCGGTGGCGCCGTGGGCGAAGTTGAAGAGGCCGGAGGCCGAGTAGGAAAGGACGAGGCCGGTGGCGAGGAGCGCGTACAGCGCACCTGACACGAGCCCGCTCAGCACGAAGGCCAGCAGGTCGGACATGCGGGTCGCCCCCTACTTGAACGGGATGGGCTCGTAGCACTTGAAGGGTGACGAGACGCGGTACGCGCCGTTCTTGAGCTGGACGAGTGCGCCGCAGCCGAACGACTCCTTCTGCCCCTTGGGCAGGGCGCGGTCGCCGACCATCGTGCCGGTGTCGGAGAACCCGTTCGCGGCCTTCTGGAAGGAGGCGACGGTGAGGTTCCGGCCGGCCTTCTGCGCGATGGAGAGGAACAGGTCGGCGGACATGTAGCCGGTCATCATGTGCATGTTGAGCGGCACGTCCTTCCCGCCCGACGCCTTCTTGATGTCCGCCTTGAACTGCTTCATCGCCGCCGAGCGCGTCTCGAAGGGCTCGAAGGTCAGCAGGATGTGCACCCCGTCGAGCGCTTCCTTCGTCGCGCTCTTGGCGAGCAGCCCCGGGTCGTAGTCGGTCGGGTCGGTGAGGACGCCGCGGTACCCGGAGCGCTTGGCGGCGGTGAACAGGCCGATGTTGTACGGGGTCTGCATGACGGAGACGACGATGTCGGGCGCCTTGCCGCCGTCGCTGCGCAGGATCTCCTTGGTGTACGCCGACCAGTCGCTCGGCACCGAGGTCGCGGGCACCGACGACTTGGCGAAGGTGACCTTGTATCCGGCGGACGCGAAGCTCTGCTTGTAGGTGCGGATGGCGAAGGTGCCCGCGTCGTTGTCGTTGGCGAGGATGGCGACGGTCTTGCCCTTGGCGCCGTGCGTGACCTGCTTGAGGCCCTCGGGCCAGGTCTGCGAGATGGTGCCGCCGGGCATCGGGACCATGCAGCCGCCGAAGCCGTAGATGTAGGTGGGTCCGCAGAAGGACGGGATCGTGCCCCAGCCGAACGTGGGGACCTTCTGCTTCTGGAGGAAGTCGGCGCCGGAGAAGGTGACCGAACTCATCGGCGAGATCGCGAACACCTTGTCCTGCTGGACGAGTTTGCGGGCCGCGGCGAGGTTCTTGGCCGGGTCCTGGCCGTCGTCCTCCGCGCCCAGGTAGTCGATCTTCCTGCCGTTGATCCCGCCCTCGGCGTTGGCGCGGGCGAAGCGGGCCCGCGCGCCGAGGTCGGTGTCCTTCTTGCTGTAGCCGCTGGCGGTCGTCATGGAGACGATGCCGCCGACCTTGATGGCGTCATCCGTCACTCCGCGTACCGAACTCCCCTTGCTGTCAGGGGAGTTGCCGGTTGCCGCGGAGTTGCAGGCGGTGGCGAGCAGCAGTGCCGCCACAGTGGCGGTGATGGCGCGGACAGTTCGCGACACGATGGGCCCCCTCCGTCGGGTGAGGGTGATTCTGTGTGCGACCTGATGAACCGTCAATAACTGACGCATCGGTAATTGATGAACCGTCAGAAACGGTTCGCGACCGGGTCAGGGCCTTGTGGCGGGGTTACCGTCGGGAACGTACCGGCGCGCGATCAGCCCCGGTACAGCGCCTCGACCTCCTCCGCGTACGCCGTCTCGATCGCCTTCCGCTTGAGCTTCAGGGACGGCGTGAGCAGCCCGTGTTCCTCGGTGAACTGGTAGGCCAGTATCCGGAACGTACGGATCGACTCGGCCTGCGAGACCAGGGTGTTGGCCGCCACGACGGCCCTGCGCACCTCGGTCTCCAGGTCCGGGTCGTGGACCAGCTGGGCGGGCTTCAGCGGCGGCTTGCCCCGCATGTTCAGCCAGTGCTCGACGGCCTCGGCCTCCAGCGTGACGAGCGCGGCGATGTACGGGCGGTCGTTGCCGACGACGATGCACTGGGCGATCAGCGGATGGTCGCGCACCCGCTCCTCCAGCTGCTGCGGCGACACGCTCTTGCCGCCGGAGGTCACGAGGATCTCCTTCTTGCGGCCGGTGATCGTCAGGTAGCCGTCGTCGTCGAGCGCGCCGAGGTCGCCGGTGGCCAGCCAGCCGTCGTGCAGCGTGGCGTCGGTGGCCTTCGGGTCGTTGAGGTACCCCTGGAACACATTGCCGCCGTACAGCCAGACCTCGCCGTCGTCGGCGATATGGACCGTCGTGCCGGGGATGGCCTGGCCGACCGTGCCGTAGCGGGTCTGCTCCGGCGGGTTCGCGGTCGCCGCCGCCGTGGACTCGGTGAGCCCGTAGCCCTCGTAGATCGTGACGCCGGCGCCCGCGAAGAACAGGCCCAGGCGGCGGTCCATGCCCGAGCCGCCCGACATGGCGTGCCGCACCCGGCCGCCCATCGCCTCGCGGACCTTGGAGTAGACGAGCTTGTCGAAGAGCGAGTGCTGCATGCGCAGCGACGCGGACGGCCCGGGTCCGGTGCCGAACGCCTTGGCCTCCTGCGCATCCGCGTACTTGACGGCACACTCGACGGCCTTGTCGAACGGCCCCGACTTGCCGTCCTTCTCGGCCTTGCGGCGGGCCGCGTTGAAGACCTTCTCGAAGATGTACGGCACGGCGAGGATGAACGTCGGGCGGAACGCCTGCAGGTCCGGCAGCAGGGCCGCCGCGTTGAGCTGCGGCTGGTGGCCGACCTTCACGCCGCCGCGGATCGTGGCGATCTGCACCATGCGCCCGAAGACGTGCGCGAGCGGCAGGAACAGCAGGGTCGAGGCCTCGTCGCCCCGCTTGGAGTGGAACACCGGCTCCCAGCGGCTGACCATCGTGTCCGACTCGAACATGAAGTTCGCGTGGCTGATGACGCAGCCCTTGGGGCGGCCCGTGGTGCCCGAGGTGTAGATGATGGTGGCGATGGAGTCGGGGGTGACGGCGCGCCGATGGCGGTGCACCACCTCGTCGTCGATGTGGGCGCCGGCCTCGATGAGACGGGGCACGGGATCGGTGTCCAGCTGCCACATCCGGCCGAGCGTGGGCAGGCGGTCGATGACGGTGGCGATCGTCATCGCGTGGTCCTCGTGCTCCACCATCGCTGCCGACACCTGCGCGTCGTGCAGGGTCCAGAAGACCTGCTCGGCGGATGCCGTGGGGTAGATGGGCACGACCTGGGCGCCGATCGTCCACAGCGCGAAGTCGAAGAGGGTCCACTCGTAGCGGGTCCTCGACATGATCGCGACGCGGTCGCCGAAGCGGACGCCCTGCGCGAGCAGCCCTTTGGCGAGCCCGAGCACTTCGTCGCGGAATTCGGCGGCGGTCACGTCGTACCAGCGGCCCGCGTCGTCCTTGCGGCCGAGCGCGACGCGCAGCGGATCCTCTAGGGCGTGGTCGAACACGGCGTCGGCCAGGCCGCCCACCGGCGGCGCCGACGCCAGAGGAGGATTGGTGAACTCGCGCAATGTTGCTCCTTGTGGCGCTCCGCACAGCGCCGGTGACGGTACCCCACCGCGCGCCCCGGCGGGAGGGGTCCAAATGGGCCGGAGCGCGTGGAATATGCACTGGTCAGCCGGTGAAATACGGCCACAAGGGGAAGGGCGGGACAGAATTCTTACGGTTCAGTAAGTTTCGGTGGCGTAATCTCCACGGAATCTGTACGGAGCGCTTACCGGGGGTCCGCTGCGGGGTTTTTGGGCGGACTGGTCGCTTCCGATTTCTCCACGGACGGTCCACGACTGTCCCCGGTGACCGCGGCGGCGGTCGCTCCCGGGGGGCGGTGGGCGGCCCGCGGCGCCCTCACCAGCGCGAGGACCAGCACCCCCGCGACGAGCGCCGCACAGCCCGCGACCACGGACGCCGTGTTCAGCCCCGACGCGAAGGCCACCCGCAGCGTGTGCTCCGGGACCACCCCGTCCAGGGCCCGCGCCCCGCAGCCCGCGAGCGTGTGCGCGGCGCCGTGCGACAGGGAGTCCCGCATCGTCGACGTCAGCACGGTGCCGAGGACGGCCACCGCGAGCGCGTGGCCGAGCTGCCGGAACGTGTTCACCGCGCCGCCCGCCACGCCCGCGCGCTCGGGCTCCACCGCGGCGAGCGCGGCGCCCGCGATCCCCGGCGAGGCGAACCCGGTCCTCGAACCTGGTCGCCACCGTCGTGACCCGGGACACAGCCGACCTGCACGCGTACATCAGCGGCAAGCTCGGCCGGCTCGAAGGCGTCCGGCACGCGGAGACGTCGCCGTTCATGCGGAAGGACAAGCAGCTGACGTACCAGCCGCCCGTTCGCCGGCGCCCCTGCTAGCGGTTGCGGTGCAGCCGGTCGCCCCCGTCGAGGATCGCCTGGGCCAGCGCCTGCGCCGCCTCGCCCTGCGCGCGGCCGTGCCGCGGCCCGTGCAGCAGCACGAAGTCCACCTCGCCCAGCTCCGGCAGCCCGGCCCGCTCCGGTACGCGGACCAGGCCGGGCGGGATCAGGCCGCGCGCGTGCGCCATCACGCCGAGGCCCGCCCTGGCCGCCGCGATCAGGCCGTTGAGGCTGCCGCTGGTGCAGGCCACGCGCCAGGCGCGGCCGTGCCGCTCCAGGGCTTCGAGGGCGAGGGCCCGCGAGATGCCCGGCGGCGGGTACACGATGAGCGGCACCGGACGGTCCGGATCCAGGCGCAGCCGCTCCGCGCCGATCCACACCAGCCGGTCGTGCCACACGGACTCGCCGCGCGGATCCTCCGGCCGCCGCTTGGCGAGGACCAGGTCGAGCTTGCCCGCGTCGAGCTGCTCGTGCAGCGTCCCGGACAGCTCGACCGTCAGTTCCAGGTCCACCTCGGGGTGGTCGTGCCGGAACGCCTCCAGGATCTCGGTCAGCCGGGTCAGGACGAAGTCCTCCGAGGCCCCGAAGCGCAGCCGGCCGCGCAGTCGCGTACCCGTGAAGAACGCCGACGCCTGCTCGTGCACCTCCAGGATCCGGCGCGCGAAGCCGAGCATCGCCTCACCGTCCTCCGTGAGCTCGACGGTGTGCGTGTCCCGGGTGAACAGGGTCCGGCCCGTGGCGTCCTCCAGGCGGCGCACATGCTGGCTGACCGTGGACTGGCGCAGGCCGAGGCGCCGGGCGGCCTGCGTGAAGCTCAGCGTCTGGGCCACCGCGAGAAACGTGCGCAGCTGCGAGGGGTCGTACATGCCCCCGACCCTACCCGCGGCCATCGCGGAACGTGATGACAGTCAGTGCGGTATGCAGGATTCCCGATCGCGGTGATCAGGAGGACGATGGAGAGGGCACGACCTGAACCGACAGCAAGGAACATGGAACCCGTGAAACGCCTGACTTGGCCGTCCTGGATGCCGGTCGACCCCTACATCCTGGCGCTCATAGGGACGGTGGGCCTCGCGGCGCTCCTGCCCGCGCGCGGTGGTGCGGCCGACGTCGCGTCCGGCGCCTCGACCACCGCCGTCGCGTTCCTCTTCTTCCTCTACGGGGCGCGCCTGTCGACCCGCGAGGCGCTCGACGGACTCAGGCACTGGCGGCTCCATGTGACCGTCCTCGCCGCCACGTTCGTCGTCTTCCCGCTCCTCGGCCTCGCGGCCCGTGGCCTCGTCCCCGTGGTCCTCACGCCGTCCCTCTACGACGGCCTGCTCTTCCTCACCCTCGTGCCTTCGACGATCCAGTCGTCGATCGCCTTCACCTCCATGGCCCGCGGCAACGTGCCCGCGGCGATCTGCGCGGGCTCCTTCTCCTCGCTGGCCGGCATCGTCGTCACCCCGCTGCTCGCGGCGGGCCTGCTCGGCAACAGCGGCGGCGGGTTCTCCGCGGACTCCCTCGTCAAGATCGTGCTGCAACTGCTCGTGCCGTTCCTCGCCGGGCAGTTCCTGCGCCGCTGGGTCGGCCCCTTCATCACGCGGCACAAGAAGGTCCTGGGCTACGTCGACCGCGGCTCGATCCTGCTCGTCGTCTACACCGCGTTCAGCGAGGGCATGGTCCAGGGCATCTGGCACCAGGTCAGCGCGGTGCGCCTGGGCGGGCTCCTCGTCGTCGAGGCGGTACTGCTCACCGTGATGCTGGCGGTCACCTGGTACGGCGGCAAGGCGCTCGGCTTCGGGCGCGAGGACAGTATCGCGATCCAGTTCGCCGGGTCGAAGAAGTCCCTGGCGGCCGGACTGCCCATGGCGAGCGTCCTGTTCGGGGCGCACGCGTCCCTCGCCGTACTGCCGCTGATGCTGTTCCACCAGATGCAGCTGATGGTGTGCGCCGTGATCGCCAAGCGCCGGGCGCGCGACCCGCTGGAGCAGGTCAGCGCGGCGGAGGAGCGAGCCGCAGAGCCACGAACCGCGGCCGGTACAGCGACACGTTCCGGCTGACCTGCGCCTGCGCGGTGGCGGGCGCCGCGTCCAGCCAGTTGACGTCGTAGCTGAGCAGCACGCGCCCGTCACCACCGCCGAGCGCGGGGTGCGCCTGCGGGTTGTACGCGGCCGTGTCCTGCGGGAGCGCGCCGTCCCGCGGCAGCGGCGCCTCGAAGCCCTTCGCGGGACCGTGCCAGGGCCCGGTCGGCGTGCAGGCCCAGTAAGAGGTGACGCGGGTCAGGCCCGCGGTCCCGGCGGCCATCGTGAACAGGACGTACGTACCGCCGTCGCGCACGACGGTGAACGCGCTGCCGACCCCGCGCCGTTCACCGTCGCCGAGGACCGGCCGTGGCCGTGGAGTCCGCGTCCAGCGCGAGCCGTCCCAGTAGCGCCACGCCCCCGGCTCGGCGAGCCGGCCGCGCGGCACCCGCGCGACATAGGCGCGGCGCGTGGCCCCCGGCCCGTCGTCACCGCCGAACACGTACGTCCAGCCGCCCCGGTCGACGGCCGTCGTGCCGAACAGGACACGTCGCGCCGGGTCCGGCACGCCCCGCTGGTCGAGGACCGTGGCGACGCTCTCCACGCGCAGGCCGGGCAGCGAGAGCGTGGCGACCTCGGTGGCGGCGGGCATGCCGTAGATCCAGGGACCCGTCCCCGTCGTACGGGTCCACAGCAGGACGCGGACGACCCGCTCGGCGGAGCCGGGGGAGCGGGGCTCTACGCGGGCCGCGACGGGCCAGCGCCACTGCTGCGGCACCGGGTCGGGGAACAGGGGCGCGGGGAGCGTGCGCTCCAGGGTGCCGGAACGGCCCATCACCACGGCCGAGTTGCGCACGAACGGAGCCGAGATGTCCCGCCAGGCGTGCGGCTGGCCCGCCGGGTTGGGCGGCGCGTGCACCTGCCCGAGATAGGTGTCGGAGAACAGCCACAGGACCCGCCCGTCCGGGAGCCGCACCGAGTGCGTGCCGTCGCCGCCCGTCCAGTCGTCGCCTCGCGACGCGTCGTCGCCGTAGCGTGCGAACGCCCCCGTGAGGCCGGAGTCGGCGGACCACGAGGCGACGCTGCGCGCCGCGCACGGGCGACCGCCCTCCCGGTCGTCGTCCGGGAGAGCGGTCAGCAGGGCGGCGGCGCACACCAGGGCCAGCAGCAGGCCGAGACCCGCTCCCACGCTCCTGCGGCGCACCGCCTCCGTGTCCGCGGGCACCGTTCGGACGCTAGTGGCCGCCGCGCACGCGGTCCATGGGCAGCCACACGACGGTGTCCGGGGTCACAGTGGTGAGCGGGGTGCTGAGCTCCTCGTCGCTCAACGCCCGGTCCTGGACGCGGACTTCGTCGATCGCGCCGGTGAAGTGCGCCCGGCTGTCCATCCGCTCGCCCACGTGCACGCCGAACGGCGAGTTACGGCTGACGGAGCCCGGGACGTCGGGCGTACCGACCGAGGTGCCGTCGACGGTGAGCGTCAGCTGTCCGCCGCCGCGCCGCAGTACGACACGGTGCCACTGGCCGTCGTTGTACGCGGCGGTGGTGCGCACCGAGGCCGTTCGCGGGGCCGCGGCTCCGTCCCGCGTGGTGATCAGGCCCGTGATGCGGTTGCTCGCCGGCTCGGCGCGCAGCCACACCTGCGGCTGCGTGGTGCCGATGCCGCCCATCCACAGCAGGGGCTGCTCGCCGGTCGTGGCGGAGTAGCGGAACCACAGCGACACGGTGAAGTCCTTCGTGCCGAGCGGCAGCCGGTCGCTGTACGGGAGCCGTACGGCGTCGTCCTTGCCGTCGAAGGAGAGCGCCCCGCCGAAGCGGCCGGCGGTCGGGGAGGCGCCGCCGAGCACGGCCGCGTCCCGCGCGTGGCGGGCCCGGTCCTCCGTCGTCGGGTCGGCGCCGCGGCGCGGCGTCAGCCAGTCCTCGGTGAAGCGCGCGAAGCGGATCTCGTCGCGGGCGTCGACCGCGCCGCCCTCGTACATGAGGCCCACCCGGTCGCGGGTCGCCTGCACGAGGTCCGAGTAGCCGGACCAGTCGGTCGTCACCACGGTCGAGCGGTCGAAGCTGTCCCAGGTCCGCCCGCCGTCGTACGAGGAACGGACGGTCATGGTCCGGCGCCGGTCGGGGTCGCCGGGGCAGGCCAGCAGGAGCCGGTTGCCGGTGCGCAGGACCGAACCCTGCACCTGCGGGGTGTAGAGGTCGGGGAGCGCCGTGAAGCGCCGCGTGAACGAGTCGCCGCCGTCCCGGCTCCACGTGTGCGTGCGGTGGCCGAGGTCGGTGCCGTCCTGCTCGCGCCCGGACACGTACAGGGCGCCGCCGGGCAGTTCGGCCACCGTCATCTCGGACGGCTTCTGCCGGAAGGTGCCGTCGTCCGCGATCGGCCAGGAGTCCTTCGCGCCGACCCGCCAGTGCCTGCCGCCGTCGTCGCTGACCATGAGCGCGGCGTGGTTCGCGGTGACGCGGCTGCCGTTCCAGGTCTCGGCGTTGACGGTGAAGACGAGCCGTCCGCGGTGGCGCCCCTGGGTGAGCTGGATGCCGTGCACGGGCCCGGTCGCGTACCAGGAGTTCCAGTCCTTCGGCAGGATCTCCTCGCTCAGGTCGCGCGGCGCCGACCAGGTGCGGCCGTCGTCGTCGCTGTACTGGAGGTGCGGGGTGCGGTCGCACGGCACGTCGCAGTTCTTCCCGTCCGTGCGGCCGGTGTTGTACGTCTCCGCGAGCAGGATGCGGCCCGTCCTGAGGTCGACCACGGGGGCGGGGTTGCCGTGTGTGTCACCGGCGCCCTCGTTGACGACCTGGAGCGGGCTCCAGGTGCGGCCGCCGTCCTCGGACCGCTTGACGACGATGTCTATGTCGCCCGCGTCGGAACAGTCGTTCGTCCGCCCCTCGGCGAAGGCGAGCAGTGTCCCCTGCTTCGTCTTCACCACGGCGGGAATGCGGTAGCAGGCGTACCCGGGATCCTGGGAAGCCTTGAAGAGGATCTGCTGCTCGAACGGCGGCTGCGGCGCGGCCGCCCGGGCCGCCCGCGCCGCGCCGGCCGGTTCGGCGGCGTGCGCGGGCAGTACGGCTCCGGCGGCGACGGCGAGCAGCGCGACGACGGATGTGCCCAGGGATCTCAGACGTACGCGGAGACTTGACGACATGGTGCGGCCACCCTTCAACGGCTCATGTCAAGGCTGATGTCACGGCTCATGCGTCTGGACATCAAGACATCCCACGTCCAATGTCCGGGTCACAGACGCTACTTGGGACGCTCGGCACGCCACAAGCACCGTGCATCAGGGGATCAGGACGACCTTGCCGAGATTGGCTCGCCCCTCGATGGCCTCGTGGGCCCGTGCCGCGTCCTCCAGGGCGAACTCCGCGTGCACCACGGGCCGCAGAGTCCCCTCGAAGAACAGCCGCCACAGCTCTTTGCGCCACCGTTCGTACGTCTCGGGCTTCCCGCGCGCGATGAGCGCCATCTGGAAACCGATCACGGACTTGGCGCCCACGAGCAGGTCGTACGCCTCGACGGTGCCGCCGCCCGAGCTGTACGCCACGAGCCGCCCGTGCGGCGCGAGCGCCTTCAGGCCCGGCGTCAGCAGCCCGCCGCCCACCGCGTCCAGGACATAGTCGACCGGCTCGCCCCAGGTCTCGTCGCCGTAGAGCACCACGTCGTCGGCGCCGAGTCCGCGGACGAACTCCGCCTTGCCGGGCCCCGACACCGCACCTGTGACCCGGGATGCCCCGCTCGATGCCGCGAGTTGCAGGGCCAGATGGCCGACCCCGCTCGCCGCCGCCGTGACGAGCGCCGCCTCGCCCGGCTCGGGACGTGCGGCCTGCAACGCTCCGTACGCCACGAGCCCGCTGCGGACCAGGGCCACCGCGTCGGTGGCGCCCGCGCCGTCGGGCACGGGTGACGCCATGGCGACGTGCAGGAGCGCGTAGTCGGCGTAGCCGTGCCCGAAGACGAGGCCGGTGACGCGGTCGCCAGGGGTGTACTCCGTCACGCCGGGACCCGAGGCCGCCACCGTACCGGCGATCTCGCCGCCCAGAGCGATGGGTTCGCGCGGCTCCCGCACCTTGCGGACGACGGGCAGCGTGACGCCGATCGCCTCGGTGCGGACGAGGAGTTCACCGGGTCCCGGCTCGGGGACGGGCGCGTCTTCCAGGAACAGGACGTCGGGGCCACCGCTGTGTTCGTACCGGACGCGCCGCATCGGCACACCGCCTTACCGGAGTGGAGTCGTTGGGAGCACCAATGATACGGAGATTCATTGGGAAGTCCAACGGTTATTGGCTAAACTGCCGCCATGCCCGAGAACCCGCCCGCCCTGGGCGCCATCCGCACCCTCCCCAGCTGGCGCCTCGGCCGCGCCGCGGAGCGCGGGCGCGGCCTCGTCGCCGAAGCGCTCGCCCGCGAGGGCCTGAAGATGTGGCACCACGTGGTCCTGTGCGCGGTGACGGACCTGCAACCCGTGGCCCAGGCCGACCTGGTGCGCAGTGTCTCGCTCGACCCCAAGGACATGGTCGGCGTCCTGAACGACCTCCAGGACGCGGGGCTCGTCGTCCGCACCCCCGACCCGAAGGACCGCCGCAAGAACGCCGTCACGGTCACGGACAAGGGCAGCGCGACGCTACGGCGGTGCGCCGCCGCCGCCGAGGACGCCAACGCCGCGCTCCTGGCGCCGCTTTCGGCCAGGGAGCGCGCCGCGTTCCTGGACATGCTGGGGCGGATATCCGGCGAGCCGGGCACGTAGCGAAGAGGGGCATCGGTGCGGCGGCGCGTGGGGCCCGGCCGGCGCAGGGGGCGCTCCCCGCCGGATCCGGGCCCCGTCGCCGTGCCGCGGGGAAACCGGTCAGCCCTGGGCGGCCGCGGCCCGCAGGGCGATGCGGTGTTCTCCCGCGTACACGTTCATGTTGGGCCCGCGCAGGAAGCCGACCAGCGTGAGGCCGGTCTCGGCGGCCAGGTCGACCGCGAGCGACGACGGCGCGGACACGGCCGCGAGGACCGGGATGCCCGCCATCACCGCCTTCTGCGCGAGCTCGAAGGAGGCGCGGCCCGAGACGAGCAGGATCGCCCGCGACAGCGGAAGGCCGCCGTTCTGCAGGGCGCGCCCGACGAGCTTGTCCACCGCGTTGTGCCGGCCCACGTCCTCACGGATGTCGAGCAGTTCCCCGGCCTCCGAGAACAGCGCCGCGGCGTGCAGACCCCCGGTCCGGTCGAAGACCCGCTGGGCCTCGCGCAGCCGGTCGGGGAGGCTCGCCAGGAGCGAGGGCTCGATCCGGACCGGGGGAGTGTCGTCGATCGCGAACCGCGTCGTCGTACGGACCGCGTCCAGGCTCGCCTTCCCGCACAGGCCGCACGACGAGGTCGTGTACACGTTGCGTTCGAGCGTGATGTCGGGGATCACCACACCGGGAGCGGTGCGCACGTCGACGACGTTGTAGGTGTTGGATCCTCCCCCGGAGCCTGAAGGGCCTGGGGGGACCCCCATCGTCGCCCCCGCGCAGTACACGATGCTCTGGAGTTCCTCCGTCGCGCCGAGGACACCCTCGCTGACCAGGAACCCCGCCGCGAGCGCGAAGTCGTCGCCCGGGGTGCGCATCGTGATGGCGAGGGGCTTGCCGTTGAGCCGGATCTCCAGGGGCTCCTCGGCGACGAGCGTGTCGGGCCTGCTGGAGACCTGCTCGTCCCGGATGCGGAGCACCTTGCGTCGTTCCGTGACTCGTCCCATGTGTCGATCAGTCCCGGTTCTGTACGTGCTGATAGCCGAAGCGGCCCTTGATGCAGAGGTTGCCGTGGGTCACCGGGTTGTCGTGCGGCGAGGTGACCTTGACGATCTCGTTGTCCTGCACATGGAGCGTGAGGTTGCAGCCCACTCCGCAGTACGCGCACACCGTCGTCGTCTCCGTCTGCTCCGCCTCGTTCCAGGTCCCCGCCGCCCGCATGTCGAACTCCGACTTGAAGGACAGCGCGCCCGTCGGGCACACCTCGACGCAGTTGCCGCAGTACACGCACGCCGAGTCCGTCAGCGGCGCGTCGTGCTCCACGGCGATCCTCGCGTCGAAGCCGCGCCCCACGACCGAGATGGCGAACGTGTTCTGCCACTGGTCACCGCACGCGTCGACGCACTTGTAGCAGAGGATGCACTTGTCGTAGTCCCGGACGTAGAGGTCGTTGTCGACGCGGGGCTCCTCGTCCACCCGCGCCGCGTCCGGTCCGAACCGGTCGGGCTTCGCCTCGTACTCCTTGATCCACTCGGCGGCGCGCGGCGTCGTCGACAGGTTCACCGACGAGGCGAGCAGTTCGAGGACGACCTTGCGGCTGTGCCGGGCCCGCTCCGTGTCCGTGCGCACCTCCATCCCCGCCTCGGCCTTGCGCGAGCAGGCCGGGGCGAGGGTGCGGGCGCCCTCGACCTCGACGACGCAGACCCGGCACGCGTTCTTCGGGGTGAGGGTGTCGCCCTGGCACAGCGTCGGGATGTCCTTGCCCGCGGCCCGGCAGGCGTCCAGGATCGTCGCCCCCTCGGGCACCCGCGCCTCCTGCCCGTCCAGCGTGAACTCGACGAGGCGGCGCGGCACTCCCAGCGGTATGGCGGTCATTCGTACGCCCCCAGGCGGTCGATGGCGGATTCCACGGCGTTCCACGCGGTCTGCCCCAGACCGCAGATCGAGGCGTCCCGCATGGCCCGCCCCACCTCCCTGAGCAGCGCGATGTCACCGGCGGCCGCCGCGCCCGTCCGTTCGGCGATCCGGTGCAGCGCCTCCTCCTGCCGCACCGTGCCCACCCGGCACGGCACACACTGCCCGCACGACTCGTCCCGGAAGAACTCGGCGATGCGCAGCAGGATGCGCGGCAACGGCACGGTGTCGTCGATGGCGAGGACGACACCCGAGCCGAGCGTCGTGCCGGCCGCGCGCGTCCCCTCGAACGTGAGCGGGATGTCCATCTCGTCGGCGCGCACGAAACCACCCGCGGCGCCGCCGAGCAGCACGGCCCGCAGATTCTCCGGCTTCCCCGCCAGGCCGAGCAGTTCGCCGAGCGTCGCGCCGAACGGCAGCTCGTAGATACCGGGCCGCTCGACGCTCCCGGACACGCAGAACAGCTTCGGTCCGGTCGACTTCTCCGTGCCGATCGCCGCGTACGCCTCGGCGCCCATGGTCAGGATCGGCAGCACGTTCACGAGCGTCTCGACGTTGTTCTCGGCCGTCGGCTTCCCGAACAGGCCCTTCTCCACGGGGAAGGGAGGTTTGGAGCGGGGCTCGCCGCGATAGCCCTCGATGGAGTTGAAGAGCGCGGTCTCCTCGCCGCAGATGTACGCGCCCGCGCCCCGCCGGATCTCGATGTCGAAGGCGTAGCCCTGACCGAGCACGTCGTCACCGAGCAGCCCGCGGGCGCGTGCCTGCTCGATCGCGTTGCCCAACAGCTGCAGCGCGCGCGGATATTCACCCCGCAGATACAGGTACCCCTTGTGAGCGCCGACCGCGTACCCGGCGATCGTCATGGCCTCGATGAGGGAGTACGGGTCCCCTTCCATCAGGACCCGGTCCTTGAAGGTGCCGGGCTCGGACTCGTCGGCGTTGCACACCAGATGGTGCGGATGGTCGGGCTGCGAGGCGGTGGCCTTCCACTTCACACCGGTGGGGAAGGCCGCCCCGCCGCGCCCGACGAGGCCCGCGTCGGTCACCTCACGGATGACCCCGGCGGGCCCGAGCTCGAACGCCCGGCGCAGGGCGGTGTATCCGCCGTGGGACCGGTAGTCGTCGAGCGAGGCGGGGTCCACGACGCCGATGCGGCGCAGCAGGGTGAGGCCGGGCTGCCCGGCCTGCGGGACGGCGAGGGAGGCGGCCGGTTCGGGCTCGGCGGCCTCGGGGGCGGAGGCGGCGAGGACGGCGGCCTCGGGGGTGGCGGGGGCTATGACGGCGGTCGCGTACGGCTTCTCGGCCACGGATCCATGACCCGCACCGACCGCCGCACCCGAACCCCCACCGACCGCCGCACCCGAACCCCCACCCGCCGCCGCATCCGGACCCGAAGCGGCCCCCGCCCGCACCACCAGTGCCGCGGGCGCCCGTTCGCACAACCCGAGGCACGGGCTCCGCTCCACGGACACCCCGCTCCCCGGCCCGAGGCGCCCCTCCACCCCCGCGCACAGCTCCGCCGATCCCTTCGCCGCGCACGCCACGTCCGTGCACACGTGCAATACGGTCGCCGGGCGTGGTTTCACCGAGAACATCGAGTAGAACGTCGCCACCCCGTACGCCTCCGCCGGCGGCACCGTCAGCCGCCGGCACAGGTAGTCGAGGGCGCCCTCGCTGATCCAGCCGACCCGGTCGTTGACCGCGTGCAGCCCCGGCAACAGCAGGTCCCGCCGCTCCCGCGCCGCACGGCCGCCGCGTGCCCAGCGCAGATCGGCGTCCGAACGGACCGCCGCGTCACCGAAGGCCGTTTCCCACGCCGACCCGGGCGGCCCGAGCAGCGCGTCCACCGCCTCGCGTTCCTCGTCGGTGGGCTTGCTGTCACCGAAGTGCAGATCCATGTCCTGCCTCAGCTCCTCACGGCCGCGACCGGCAGTTTCTCGATGCGGATCGCCGAGGCCTTGAACTCCGCGGTCCCCGCGATCGGGCAGTTCGCCTCGATCGTCAGCTGGTTGGTGTCCACCTCGTCGGGAAAGTGCATGGTCATGAAGGCGAGGCCGGGCCGCAGCGCCGGGTCGACCCACACGGGCGCCACCACGACGCCGCGCCGCGACGACACCCGCACCTCCTCGCCCACCACGACGCCGTACCGCTCCGCGTCCTCCGGGCACAGCTCGATGTACTCGCCGCGCCGCAGCGGAGAGGCGTAACCCCCGCTCTGCACACCGGTGTTGTACGAGTCGAGGCGGCGGCCCGTCGTCAGGCGGATCGGGAACGACTCGTCCGTCAGGTCCACCGGCGGGTCGTGCGCGACGAGCCCGAAGGGCGCCGCGGGACCGCGCAGCGCCGGGTCCGACTCCCACAGCCTCCCGTGCAGGAAGCTCGACGGCAGGACCTCCAGGTCGGGGCACGGCCACTGAAGGCCCTGATGCTCCTCCAGACGGTCGTACGTCATGCCGAAGTGGTCCGGCGACAGGGCACGCAGCTCGTTCCACACGGCCTCGGAGTCGGCGAACTTCCAGTCGTGGCCGAGCCGCGCGGCGACCTCGCAGATGATGTCGATGTCCTCGCGGGCCTCGCCGGGCGGGGTGAGCGCGGCACGCACGCGCTGGACCCGGCGTTCGCTGTTGGTCGTCGTGCCGTCCGTCTCCGCCCACGCGGCGGTCGCGGGCAGTACGACGTCGGCCATCTCGGCCGTCTTCGTCAGGAAGATGTCCTGCACGACCAGGTGATCGAGGGCCGCGAGACGGCGTATCGCCTGCTCGCTGTCGGCCTCGGACTGCGCGGGGTTCTCGCCGATGCAGTACACGGCGCGCAGCTCACCGTGCTCCATCGCCTCGAACATGTCCGTGAGCGTCATCCCGTACCGCGGCTGGATGGCCGCGCCCCACGCCCGCTCGAACTTGACGCGGTGCGCGGCGTCGAGGATGTCCTGGAAGCCGGGCAGGCGGTTGGGGATGGCGCCCATGTCGCCGCCGCCCTGGACGTTGTTCTGCCCGCGCAGGGGCTGGACGCCGGAGCCGTAGCGGCCGACGTGCCCGGTGAGCAACGACAGATTGATCAACGCCCGTACGTTGTCCGTGCCGTTGTGGTGCTCCGTGATGCCGAGGGTCCAGCACAGCTGGGCGCGCTCGGCGGTGGCGTAGGCGTGCGCGAGGTCGCGGATGGCGGCGGCGGGGACGCCCGTGACCTTCTCGGCGAGGGAGAGGGTCCAGGGCTCGACCAGCTCGGCGTACTCGTCGAAGCCGGTCGTGGCCCGCTCGATGAACGCCTTGTTGTGCAGGCCCGCGTGGATGATCTCGCGCCCCACGGCGTGGGCGAGCGGGATGTCCGTGCCGACGTTCAGGCCGAGCCAGCTCTCCGCCCACTCGGCGGTCGACGTGCGGCGCGGATCGACGGCGTACATCCGCGCCCCGTTCCTGATCCCCTTCAGGACGTGCTGGAAGAAGATCGGGTGCGCGAAGCGGGCGTTGGAGCCCCACATCACGACGAGGTCGGTGTGCTCGACCTCCTCGTACGAGGAGGTGCCGCCGCCCGAGCCGAACGCCGCGGACAGGCCCGCGACGCTCGGTGCGTGACAGGTGCGGTTGCACGAGTCGACGTTGTTGGTGCCCATCACGACGCGGGTGAACTTCTGCGCCACGTAGTTCATCTCGTTCGTGGCGCGCGCGCAGGACAGCATCGCGAACGCGTCCGGGCCGTGCGCCTCCCTGGTGCGCCGGAACCCGTCAGCCGCCCTGGCGAGCGCCTCGTCCCAGGTGGCACGGCGGAACGGCTCGTCGCGTGCGTCCCGGACGAGGGGATGGGTGAGGCGGGTGTACGTCTTCGGGGTGCGGTCCCGCTTCTTCATGCCGCGCTCCTCATGCGGTCGGCGAGCAGATCCGAGATGGCGTGGACGGTGCGGAGCGTCGGGACCGGGACGCCGGTGATCTCCGCCAGTTCCACGACGGCCGCGAGCAGCACGTCGAGTTCGAGCGGTTTGCCGCGCTCCAGGTCCTGGAGTGTCGAGGTGCGGTGGTCGCCGACGCGCTCGGCCCCGGCCAGGCGCCGCTCGACGGAGATGTCCGGCCGGCAGCCCAGCGCCCCGGCGACGGCGAGCGTCTCGGTCATCATGATCTCGATGACCCGGCGCGTGCCGCCGTGCAGGCACATCTGCCGCATGGTCGCCCGGGACAGCGCACTGATGGGGTTGAACGAGATGTTGCCGAGCAGCTTGATCCAGATGTCACCGCGCAGCTCGGGCTCGACCGGGCACTTGAGGCCCCCGGCCTGCATCGCCCGACTGAACGCGAGGCAGCGGTCCGACACCGAGCGGTCGGGCTCCCCGATGGAGAACCTGGTTCCTTCGAGGTGGCGTACGACGCCGGGGCCCTCGAGCTCCGTCGCCGCGTAGACGACACAGCCGATGGCCCGCTCGGGCGCGAGCACCGCACTGACCGCGCCGCCCGGGTCCACGCTCTCGACGCGCTGCCCGTCGTGCGGGCCGCCGTGCCGGTGGAAGTACCACCAGGGGATGCCGTTCTGGGCCGCGATCACGGCCGTCGAGCTGTGCAGCAGTGGCTCGATGAGCGGCCCGCACGCCGCGTACGAGTTGGCCTTGAGGCCGAGGAAGACATAGTCGACCGGGCCGATCCCCGAGGGGTCGTCGGTCGCGTGGACGCGGGCGGTGAAGTCACCGCGGGGGCTGCGTACTTGGACGCCGTGCTGCCTCATGGCCGCGAGGTGCGGTCCACGGGCTACGAGATGCACGTCGGCGCCGGCGCGGTGCAGCGCGGCTCCGACGTAGGCGCCGATCGCACCGGCGCCGAGGACTGCGACTTTCACGATGGCGAGCTCCGTTCGGTCGAGGGCTCCTGCTCTCACGGGAGGAGAGTGCGGAGGACCGTCGGACTGTCGATGGAATATTGTCTACAGTATGGAAGATGGGCCGACAAGAGGTGGCGCATCGCATACCGTGTACGGATTCCGGTGCATGCTCTTCCCAACTCCCGTACGGCTCCCTAACGTTCGGGATCATGAGGCCCCCCGTCGCGCCAACCGGCTGGAGCCGCTGGCTCGTTCCGCCCGCCGCTCTGTCCGTCCATCTCTCCATCGGCCAGGCCTATGCCTGGAGCGTCTTCAAGCCCCCGCTCGAGTCCGCCATGCACCTCAGCGGCACCGAGAGCGCCCTCCCCTTCCAGCTCGGCATCGTGATGCTCGGCCTCTCCGCGGCCTTCGGCGGCACGCTCGTCGAGCGCAACGGTCCGCGCTGGGCGATGACCGTCGCCCTCATCTGCTTCTCCTCCGGCTTCCTGCTCTCCGCCCTCGGCGCCGCCACCGGCCAGTTCTGGCTGATCGTCTTCGGCTACGGCTTCGTCGGCGGGATCGGCCTCGGCATCGGCTACATCTCGCCCGTGTCGACCCTGATCAAGTGGTTCCCCGACCGGCCCGGCATGGCCACCGGCATCGCGATCATGGGCTTCGGCGGCGGCGCGCTGATCGCCTCGCCGTGGTCCGCGCAGATGCTGGAGTCCTTCGGCGCCGACTCCTCGGGCATCGCCCTCGCCTTCCTCGTGCACGGACTCGCGTACGCCGTGTTCATGTCGCTCGGGGTGCTGCTCGTGCGGGTGCCCCGTACCGAGGGGGCACCCAGGCCAGGGGCGCCCGCGCCGCTCGAAGGGGTGCAGGTCTCGGCCCGCGGCGCCGTGCGCACCCCCCAGTTCTGGTGCCTGTGGCTCGTGCTCTGCATGAACGTGACAGCGGGCATCGGCATCCTGGAGAAGGCCGCCCCGATGATCACGGACTTCTTCAAGGACAGCGGCACCCCCGTCAGCGTCTCCGCGGCCGCCGGCTTCGTCGCGCTCCTGTCGGCGGCGAACATGGCGGGCCGCATCGGCTGGTCCTCCGCCTCCGACCTGGTCGGCCGCAAGAACGTCTACCGCCTCTACCTGGGCGTGGGTGCCGTCATGTACCTGCTGATCGCCCGCTTCGGCGACTCCTCCAAGCCCCTGTTCATCGGCTGCGCGCTGGTGATCCTCTCCTTCTACGGCGGCGGCTTCGCCACCGTCCCCGCGTACCTCAAGGATCTCTTCGGCACCTACCAGGTCGGCGCGATCCACGGCCGGCTGCTCACCGCGTGGTCCACCGCCGGAGTACTCGGCCCGCTGATCGTCAACCGGGTCGCCGACAGCCAGGAAGAGGCCGGCAAGCACGGCCAGGACCTCTACGGCCTGTCCTTCACGATCATGATCGGGCTGCTCGTCGTCGGATTCGTCGCCAACGAGCTGATCCGTCCCGTCCACGCCCGCCACCACATCCCCGCCCCGAGGGAGGCCACCGATGACGCAGCCGCAGAGCGCCGGCAGTCCGCCTAGCCGCCGCGCGCTCACCCTGTGCGCCTGGCTGTGGGTCGGGGTGCCGCTCGTGTACGGCCTGTACGAACTCGTGCAGAAGGCGAGGCAGCTCTTCACGGGGTAGACCGGGGCGGAGCCCGGACGCCGCAGGGTGATGTGGGGCACCCTCCAACCAGGGCACCCCAATCCTGTCGCTTTACGTGCCCTCGTACCGGTGAGTCGCTCACCAGACTGGTGGATCCGCATCTCGAACACCGAGGGGACTCCACCCATGACCGGTTCGCGCATCACCGCCGTAGGCCACTACCAGCCCGCCAGGGTCCTCACCAACGAGGACCTGGCGGCCATGGTGGACACCGACGACGCGTGGATCCGCAGCCGCGTGGGCATCCGCACGCGTCACATCGCGGGTCCCGACGAGCCGGTCGACGAGCTGGCCGCGCACGCCGCGGCGAAGGCCCTCGCGGCGGCGGGACTGACGGCGAGCGACATCGACCTCGTCGTGGTCGCCACCTCCACCGCCGTCGACCGCTCGCCGAACATGGCCGCACGCGTCGCGCACCGCATCGGGGTGCCCTCGCCCGCCGCGCTCGACGTCAATGTGGTGTGCGCCGGCTTCACGCACGCGCTCGCCACCGCCGACCACGCGGTACGGGCGGGCGCCGCGACGCGCGCCCTGGTGATCGGCGCCGACAAGATGTCCGCCGTCACCGACTGGACGGACCGCACCACCTGCGTCCTCGTCGGCGACGGCGCGGGCGCCGTCGTGGTCGAGGCCTGCCCGCCCGGCGACGAGCCGGGCATCGGGCCCGTCCTGTGGGGTTCCGTGCCCGAGATGGGCAACGCCGTGCGCATCGAGGGCGAGCCCGCGCGCTTCGCGCAGGAGGGCCAGAGCGTCTACCGCTGGGCGACACAGCAGCTGCCGCCGCTGGCCCGCGCGGCGTGCGAGCGGGCCGGGTACACGCCCGCGGATCTGGCCGCGGTCGTCCTGCACCAGGCGAACCTGCGGATCATCGAGCCGCTCGCCGGGAAGATCGGCGCGGTGAACGCCGTCGTCGCGCGTGACGTCGTCGACTCGGGCAACACATCCGCCGCCAGCATCCCGCTCGCCTTCTCCAAGCTCGTCGAGCGCGGCGAGATCCGCAGCGGCCAGCCGGTGCTGCTCTTCGGATTCGGCGGCAACCTGTCGTACGCGGGCCAGGTCGTCCACTGCCCTTGAGCAGGCGTGATTTCGCGGCGTTCACGGGTGTGACGAGCCCAACTCCCGCCCCTACTGGCCATTGTGCTCGGTAGACTGTAGACGAAAGCCAATTCATACTGGCTTCTCCGTTGCACAGGAGGGGGACCGCGATGTTGTCCACAGGACTGCCGCAGGGGGCGGTGCCCAAGCTCGAGCGCCCCGGACCGCTGCGCGAGCGGGTCTACGAGGCGCTGCTCGAACTGATCACGACGCGCGCACTTCAGCCCGGCCAGCACCTGGTCGAGAGCGAACTCGCCGGGCACCTCGGGGTGTCGAGGCAGCCCGTGCGCGAGGCGCTCCAGCGGCTGAACACGGAGGGCTGGGTCGATCTCCGTCCCGCGCAGGGCGCCTTCGTGCACGAGCCGACCGAGGACGAGGCGGACCAGCTCCTCACGGTCCGTACGCTCCTGGAGGCCGAGGCGGCCCGCCTTGCCGCAGCGAACGCCGGCAAGCCCGGGATCACCGCGCTCGAAGAGCTGTGCGCCAGAGGCGAGCAGGCCGTCGCCGACGGCGACGTCGAACTCGTCGTCGCCACGAACGCGGCCTTCCACGCCAAGGTCATGGAACTCGCGGGGAACGTCGTCCTGGGCGAGCTCGCCGGACAGGTCGACCGCCGCGTGCGCTGGTACTACCAGCCGGTGGCCCGCCAGCGCGGCAAGCAGTCCTGGATCGAGCACCGCGAGCTGATCGCGGCGATCGCGCAGCGGGACGAGGCACGCGCGACGGCGGTCATGCGGGCCCACACCGAGCACACCCGCGAGACGTACCACCGGCGCGACCGGTCGTAGGGCCGCGCCCGCCCACGGATCACGGTCGGGGCGCGCCCCTGAAGGGGGCGCGGGACCGCTACATGTGCGGCTCCGCCGCGTGGGCGCGACCAGCCGCAGACGACCCGTCGCCCGAAGGAACGCCCCGACAGGCCCGCGCCTCCGCGGCCAGCATCGCCACGAGGATCACGACGAGCGCGACGAGTTCCGCCACGGCGGCCACGTGCGTCCCGAGCAGCGCCGCGCCGAGCACCACCGGCACGGCCGCCGCCCTGAGGGCCAGGGGGGAGAGCCGCATCGCGGCCCTGAACGCGACATCGCCGGCCAGGAACAGCGCGACACCGCCCGCGAGCGCGAGCGCGGGCCCGGTGTGCAGATGGTCACCGAGGTGCCCGAGCGACTTCTTCACGCCCGCCGCGAGGAACGCGACGCCGAGCAGCATCGGCAGGAAGGCGTAGTAGTACGCGTTCATCGCGAGGCGGAACCGGCGCGCCGGCGACGTCGCCCGGAACGTCTCCTCGGCCGCGCCCTCGTCCCGTACGAAATACGTCCACCACAGCGCGACCGCGACCGCCAGCGCCAGGAACGCGCCCCCGAACAGGCCCACCGTCAGCGGCTGGTCGCCGATGCCGATGCCGATCGCGATGACGGACTCGCCGAACGCGATGATCAGGAGCAGGCCGTGGCGCTCCACGAAGTGCCCCGGCTCCAGTCCGCCGAGCTGACCCCTGAGGTCGTCCGTCGTGCGCCCGCCCCGGCCGCGGGGGCCGATCTGGGCGAGGAACGGCGTCACGATCTGGAGCACGATCGCGAGGACCCACCACGCGTCGGCGGCGAGCCCGTGGAAGAACCCGCCCGTCGTCACGGCGAGCGCGGCCAGCGCGTTCGGCACCGCGTACCAGATCACGTCACGGCCGTGGCTGCGCGTGTACAGCGCGCTGTGCACCACGACGACGAGCAGGAAACCGAGGCCGAAGACCACGCCGCCGTCGGTGAAGGCGCGCGGGATGGCGAGCGCGCACACGAGGAACGCGCCCATCCCGACGATGAGCAGCAGCCGGCGTGAGGGCCGGTCGGGCGGCACCTGGTTGGTGAGGTAGGCGTAGGCGCCGTACATCCAGAACAGCACGACGAAGATGAGGACGACCCGCCCCGCCGTGGCGAAGGACAGGTCGTGCGCCAGCAGCACGGTGATCTGCGTCAGGGTGAAGACGAAGACGAGGTCGAAGAAGAGCTCCAGCGTGCTGACCCGCAGTTCCGCGGCGGGCTGCTCCGTTTCCCGCGCGGCGGGCCGTTCCTCTCCCCGCCCCGCCGGCGCCCGCGTGCTCTCCGTCATTCCAACCCCCTTGTGACGTCCATCAGTTGCGCGAGCGACAGGGTACGCGGAACCTCCCTCCGGACTCTTTGTCCTGTCACTGGAGAAAGTCATGGGTAATTGCTGCGCAACTTCTTCCCACTCCCGGCAAGCACTGCTACGTTCCCCTCGAAAGCCCGAAGACGGGACGACAGGCGGCCCGGTGAGGCGGTGAGGGGCACGTGAGACGCATGACGGCTCGACCCGCGAACGCGCACCAGGCGCGCCTGTTGCGTCTGCTGCGCGACGGCGGACCCAACTCCCGTGCCCAGCTGGGCGATCAGATCGACCTCTCGCGGTCGAAGCTGGCCGTCGAGGTGGACCGGCTCCTGGAGACGGGCCTCGTCGTGGCCGACGGACTCGCCGCCTCGCGCGGCGGGCGCCGCTCCCACAACATCCGGCTCGCCCCCGAACTGCGTTTCCTCGGCGTCGACATCGGCGCGACCTCGGTCGACGTCGCCGTCACCAACGCCGAACTGGAAGTCCTCGGGCACATCAACCAGCCCCTGGACGTCCGCGAGGGACCGGTCGCCGTCTTCGAGCAAGTGCTCGCGATGGCGGCCAAGTTGAGGGCCTCCGGGCTCGCCGAGGGGTTCGACGGAGCCGGGATCGGCGTCCCCGGACCCGTCCGGTTCCCCGAGGGCGTGCCGGTCGCGCCGCCGATCATGCCGGGCTGGGACGGGTTCCCCGTCCGCGAGGCCCTCAGCCAGGAACTCGGCTGCCCGGTCATGGTCGACAACGACGTGAACCTGATGGCGATGGGGGAGCAGCACGCGGGCGTCGCCCGCTCCGCGCGCGACTTCCTCTGCGTCAAGATCGGCACGGGCATCGGCTGCGGCATCGTCGTCGGCGGAGAGGTCTACCGCGGTACGACGGGCAGCGCCGGCGACATCGGCCACATCCAGGTCGAGCCCGACGGACGCCAGTGCGCCTGCGGCAACAAGGGCTGCCTGGAGGCCTACTTCAGCGGCGCGGCACTCGCCCGCGACGCCGAGGAGGCCGCCCGCGAGGGCCGTTCCGGCGAACTCGCGGCCCTGCTCGAAGGGGCCGGGAAACTCAGCGCGGCCGACGTGGCCGTCGCGGCGGCTGCCGGTGACGCCACCGCACTCGATCTCATCCGCGAGGGCGGCAACCGCACCGGGCAGGTCATCGCCTCACTCGTCAGCTTCTTCAATCCGGGCCTCGTGGTGATCGGGGGTGGCGTGACCGGCCTCGGCCACACACTGCTCGCCGCCCTGCGCACCCAGGTCTACCGCCAGTCGCTGCCCCTGGCGACCGGCAATCTCCCCATCGTCCTGGGCGAGCTCGGCCCCACCGCCGGAGTCATCGGCGCGGCCCGCCTGATCAGCGACCACCTGTTCTCACCGGCGTAACACCGCCCGGCACGACACCGCACGCGATCACCACACCAGTACGGCGTTCAGCTCCGCCCTGCCCTGGCACCGGCCCGCATCCGCCGAGGGGATCACTCATGCCACCGGAACCACCCCTGCTCACCATGTCCGGCATCACCAAGTCGTTCCCCGGCGTCCGCGCCCTCGACGGCGTGGACCTGGAGGTCCTGGCCGGTGAGGTGCACTGCCTCCTCGGCCAGAACGGCGCGGGGAAGTCCACCCTCATCAAGGTCCTCGCCGGCGCCCACCAGCCCGACGACGGCGCGATCACCTGGCGCGGCGAGCGCACGGTGCTCAAGTCGCCCATCGCCGCGATGCGCCTCGGCATCGCCACCATCTACCAGGAACTCGACCTGGTGGAGGGGCTGTCCGTCGCCGAGAACGTCTACCTCGGACACGAGCCGACCACCGCCGGCTTCGTGGTCCGCGGACGCGATGCCCGTACCACCACTGCCGCACTGCTGAAGCGACTTGGGCACGGTGAGATCGATCCGGGGACACTCGTCGGCGACCTCTCGGCGGCCCAGCAGCAGATCGTTTCCATGGCTCGCGCGCTCTCCCACGACGTCCGTCTCATCGTCATGGACGAACCCTCGGCGGCCCTCGACCCGGACGAGGTCGACAACCTCTTCCGCATCGTCGACTCCCTCACCGCCGACGGCGTCGCCGTCGTCTACATCTCGCACCGCCTGGAGGAGATCCGCCGGATCGGCGACCGCGTCACCGTCCTCAAGGACGGCCGGGCGGTCGCGGGCGGACTGCCGGCCAAGGAGACGCCGACCCGGGACGTGGTCGCCCTCATGACCGGCCGGAACGTCGAGTACGTGTTCCCCGAGCGCCCCACGGGACCCCTGCTCACCGAACCCGTCCTCACGGTCAGGAACCTCTCCCGGCATGGGGAGTTCGCGCCGCTCGACCTGGAACTTCGCCCCGGCGAGATCGTCGGCCTCGCGGGTCTCGTCGGCTCGGGGCGCTCCGAGATCCTGGAGACGATCTACGGCGCGCGCAAGGCCAGTACCGGACAAGTCGTCGTCGACGGACAGGTGTTGCGGCCCGGCAGCGTACGTGCCGCCGTCCGCGCCGGGCTCGGCCTCGCCCCCGAGGAACGCAAGGCGCAAGCCCTCCTCATGCTGGAGTCCGTCACCCGCAACGTCTCCGTCTCCTCCATGTCCCGCTTCTCCTACGGGGGTTGGCTGGACCGCGGCAAGGAACTCGACGCCGCGCGGGCCGCGACCCGCGAGCTGTCCCTGCGCCCCGACAACCCGTCCGTGCCGGTGCGCACCCTGTCCGGGGGCAACCAGCAAAAGGCCGTCCTCGCCCGCTGGCTCCTGCGCGGCTGCCGTGTCCTGCTTCTCGACGAGCCGACCCGGGGCGTGGACGTCGGCGCCCGCGCCGAGCTCTACGCCGTCATCCGCCGCCTCGCCGACGACGGCCTCGCGGTCCTCATGGTCTCCAGCGAGGTACCCGAGGTCCTCGGCCTCGCGGACCGGGTCCTGGTGCTGAGGGAGGGCGCGGTGGTCCACGAGTCGCCGGCGACGGAACTCGACGAACACCGGGTGCTCGACCTGGTCCTCGCCGGAGCCCACGAGACGCCTGATCAGGAGCGCCCCTGAAGGGGCGCGGGGCCGCCGCAGGCGCGGCTCCGCCACGTGGGCGCGCTCACCCACAGACAACCCGCACCCGAAGGGAGCCCGGCACCATGACCCAGCCCGCATCCCCCGCCCGGCCCGCCACCTCGAAGACCACGCCCGCCGGCCCCCGCCCGAAAGGGTTCCGCCCGGACATGCGGACCCTCTCCCTGGTGGGCGTGCTCGCCGCGCTGATCCTGATCGGCGGCATCACCCAGCCCGACTCGTTCCTCGACACGAACAACGTCCAGCTGATCCTCACCCAGGCGTCCGTCATCGGTGTCGTCACCGTCGGCATGACCTTCGTGATCATCTCCGGCGGCATCGACCTGTCGGTCGGCGCGATCGTCGCCCTCGCGAGCGTCTGGGCGACCACCGTCGCGACGCAGGACTACGGCTTCGCCGGAATCCTGTTCACCGCCGTCGTCGTGGGCGTCGCCTGCGGGCTGGTCAACGGGCTGCTGATCGCGTACGGCGGCATGGTCCCCTTCATCGCCACCCTCGCGATGCTCGCCTCGGGCCGCGGTCTCGCCCTCCAGATCACCGACGGCAAGACGCAGACCGTGTCCGTGGAAAGCGTCCTCAAGCTCGGCGAGCGCGACGCCTACATCCTCGGCATCCCGCCGCTCGTCCTCGTCTTCGCCGCCGTCACGGTCGTCGGCTGGCTGGTCCTGAACCGTACGACGTTCGGCCGCCGCTCCGTCGCCGTCGGCGGCAACGCCGAGGCCGCGCGGCTCGCCGGCATCGACGTACGCCGCCAGCGCCTCTACCTCTACCTCCTGTCGGGCCTGTGCTGCGGCATCGCGGCCTTCCTCCTGATCGTCCTCGCCGGCTCCGGACAGAACACCAACGGCAACCTCTACGAACTCGACGCCATCGCCGCCGCGATCATCGGCGGCACCCTGCTGACCGGCGGCCGGGGCACCATCACCGGCTCCGTGCTCGGCGTACTGATCTTCACCACGATCACCAACATCTTCGCGCTCAACAATCTGCAGAGCGACGTCCAGGAGATCGCCAAGGGGGCGATCATCGTCGCCGCGGTCCTGGTCCAGCGACGTACCTCCACCACCACTTCTTGACTCGGGAAGGGCCCACCGACATGCCAGAGACCACGAGCCGCAGAGGACTGCTCTTCGGGGCGGCAGCCGCCGTCACCACGGGCGGACTGCTGACCGCCTGCACGAGCAACGAGCCCAAGGACGCGAAGCCCGCGGCGAACGACAAGCCCGCCGCGGACGACAAGCCGGGCAAGCACGTCACCATCGGGTTCGCGGGACCGCAGGCCGACCACGGCTGGCTGAACGCGATCAACGACAACGCCACGGAACGCGCCAAGAAGTACTCCGACGTCACCCTGGAGGCGACGGAGGGCTCGAACGACACCGCCGCGCAGATCGGGCAGGTCGAGACGCTCATCAACAAGAAGGTCGACGTCCTGGTGATCCTGCCGGCCGACGGCAAGGCCCTCACCCAGGTCGGCCTGAAGGCGATGCGCGCCGGGATCCCCGTCGTCAACCTCGACCGGATCTTCAACACCCCGCAGGCGTACCGCTGCTGGATCGGCGGCGACAACTACGGCATGGGCCTGAGCGCCGGCAACTACATCGGCGAGCAGCTCAAGGACAAGAAGAACGCCAAGGTCGTCGAGCTCGCGGGCCTCGACAACCTGGAGCTGACCAAGCAGCGCACCCAGGGCTTCGACGACGCCCTGAAGAACTTCCCGAACATCAAGAAGGTCGCCCGCCAGGCCGCCGAGTTCACCGTCGAGTCGGGCCAGGCGAAGATGTCGCAGCTCCTCCAGGCGCAGAAGAACTTCGACGCCGTGTGGAACCACGACGACGACCAGGGCGTCGGCGCCCTGCGCGCCATCAAGCAGGCAGGCCGCGACGACTTCCTGATGGTCGGCGGCGCCGGAGCGCTCTCCGCCATGCAGGCCATCGAGGCCGGCAACAGCGTGCTCAAGGCGACCGTCCTCTACCCGCCGACCATGGCCGCCTCCGCGATCGACCTCGCGCGCGCCCTCGGCCAGAACAAGGGCGTCAGCGGCATGGCCGAGTTCGAGATCCCGGCCCACGTGACGCTCTTCTCGGCGGTCGTCGACAAGGACAACGTCGCCCAGTACATGCCGACCGGCTTCAAGTGATGGATGCCCCACAGCGCATCTCGCGGGACCGGCGTCGACGAGGAGGACTACTGCATGGGCACGACTGAGGAGCCCGGGGCCGGACCGCGCCCCCTGGGTGTCGGCATGGTCGGCTACGCCTTCATGGGTGCCGCCCACTCCCAGGGCTGGCGCACCGTGGGCCGCGTCTTCGATCTGCCGCTGCGACCGGTCCTCGCGGCCGTCTGCGGCAGGGACGGGCAGGCCGTCCGAGCCGCGGCCGACCGGCTCGGCTGGGCCGCGGCCGAGACGGACTGGCGGGCGCTGATCGCCCGGGACGACGTCGACGTCGTCGACATCTGCACCCCGGGCGACAGCCATGCGGAGATCGCCGTCGCGGCCCTGGAGGCGGGCAAGCACGTGCTGTGCGAGAAGCCGCTCGCCAACACGGTGGACGAGGCCGAGGCGATGGTCGAGGCCGCCGAACGAGCCGCTGCACGGGGTCAGTTGGCGATGACCGGCTTCAACTACCGGCGCGTCCCCGCCACCGCGCTCGCCCGCCGCATGGTCGAGGAGGGCCGCCTCGGTGCCCTGCGCCACGTCCGCGTCTCCTACCTCCAGGACTGGCTCGTCGACCCCGACTTCCCGCTCACCTGGCGGCTGAAGAAGGAGTACGCGGGCTCGGGTGCCCTCGGCGACCTGGGCGCGCACGCCGTCGACCTCGCGCAGTACCTGGCGGGGGAGTCCCTCGTCGGGGTCTCCGCGCTCACCGAGACGTTCGTACGGGAACGGCCGATCCTGGAGGGGGCGTCGGCCGGGCTCGCGGCGGGCGGCGGCGGGACCGGGCGCGGCCCCGTGACCGTGGACGACGCGGCGCTCTTCACGGCCCGCTTCGCCTCCGGGGCGCTCGGCTCCTTCGAGGCGACCCGCTTCGCCTCCGGCCGCAAGAACGCCCTGCGCATCGAACTCAACGGCGAGAAGGGATCGTTGGCCTTCGACCTGGAACGTCTCAACGAGCTCTCGTTCCACGACCACACCGAACCCGGGGTCAGCGCCGGCTTCCGCCGCATCCTCGTCACCGAGCCCGGTCACCCCTACCTGGAGGCCTGGTGGCCGCCGGGCCACGGCCTCGGCTACGAGCACACCTTCGTGCACCAGGCCCGCGATCTGGTCCATGCCATCGCCGCCGGCCGGCAGCCCGAACCGTCCTTCGCCGAGGGCCTGCGCGTGCAGCGCGTGCTCGCCGCCGTGGAGGAGAGCGCGCTCAAGAACTCCGTCTACACCCCCATCCCGGTCTGAGGAGGCACGGCTCATGCCACGCCAGTTCACCCTGTTCACCGGACAGTGGGCCGACCTGCCGCTCGAAGAGGTGTGCAGGCTGGCCCGCGACTTCGGCTACGACGGCCTCGAACTCGCCTGCTGGGGCGACCACTTCGAGGTCGACAAGGCCCTCGCGGACCCCGGCTACCTCGACTCGCGCCGCGCCCTGCTCGACAAGTACGGCCTCAAGTGCTGGGCGATCTCCAACCACCTGGTGGGGCAGGCGGTGTGCGACGCGATCATCGACGAGCGCCACCGGGCGATCCTGCCGGCCCGCATCTGGGGCGACGGCGAGGCCGAGGGCGTGCGACGGCGGGCCGCGGCCGAGATGGAGGACACCGCACGGGCCGCGGCGGCCTTCGGCGTCGACACCGTCATCGGCTTCACCGGCTCGTCCATCTGGCACCTGGTCGCCATGTTCCCGCCCGCGCCCGAGTCGATGATCGAGCGCGGCTACCAGGACTTCGCCGACCGCTGGAACCCCATCCTCGACGTCTTCGACGAGAACGGTGTCCTGTTCGCGCACGAGGTCCACCCGTCGGAGATCGCGTACGACTACTGGACCACGCAGCGCGCCCTCGACGCCGTCGACCACCGGGCCGCCTTCGGCCTGAACTTCGACCCCAGCCACTTCGTGTGGCAGGACCTCGACCCGGTCGGCTTCCTGTGGGACTTCCGTGACCGGATCTACCACGTCGACTGCAAGGAGGCCCGGCGCCGCCTGGACGGCCGCAACGGCCGCCTCGGCTCGCACCTGCCCTGGGGCGACCCGCGCCGCGGCTGGGACTTCGTCTCCGCGGGCCACGGCGACGTGCCCTGGGAGGACGTCTTCCGGATGCTGCGCTCCATCGACTACGAGGGGCCCGTCTCGGTCGAGTGGGAGGACGCCGGGATGGACCGGCTCCAGGGTGCCCCGGAGGCGCTCAAGCACCTCAAGGCCTTCGACTTCGAGCCGCCCACGGCGTCCTTCGACGCGGCCTTCGGCGGCTCCGACTAGCCGCAAGGCGGCCACGTTTGTCCTGCGCGGGGAGAAAGTCAACTCCTTTGCTGTGCAAGGGCTTTCCGTCCCGGACAAACGTGGCTACGGTCCAATGTTGTACAGGACATGCACAGTTCCGGGGTGACGGCGCACCCCGGCGTACCGATCGCACCCGCAGAGCGCATGCGCGACACGCCCCCGTCCGTACGCACGCCCTTTTCCGGAGGAACTCCGTGCACAGGAAACGCCCGAGATTCCGCAAGGCACTCGCACTCCTCACCGGCTCACTTCTCGCCGGAGCCTCACTCGCGATCGGCGCCCCGCACGCCGGCGCGGCGCCCGCCCCCGACGCCGCGGTCGCCGCCGCGGAGGACTTCCAGCAGGTCACCCTCGCCAAGGGCGCCGAAGAGGTCGGCGAGCCCATGTCGCTCGCCGTCCTGCCGGACCGCAAGGTCCTGCACACCTCGCGCGACGGCGTGCTGCGCCTGACCGACGAGAACGGCACCACCAAGGTCGCCGGCAAGCTCGACGTCTACTCCCACGACGAAGAGGGCCTCCAAGGCGTCGGCGTGGACCCGAAGTTCAGCGACAACCACTTCATCTACCTCTACTACGCGCCGCCGCTCGACACCCCCGCGGGCGACGCCCCGAACGACGGCACGGCCGCGGACTTCAAGCCCTTCGACGGCTACAACCAGCTCTCGCGCTTCGTGCTCAACGCGGACGGCACGCTCGACAACGCCAGCGAGAAGAAGATCCTGGAGATCCCCACCTCGCGCGGCATCTGCTGCCACGTCGGCGGAGACATCGACTTCGACAAGGACGGCAACCTCTACCTGTCGACGGGCGACGACTCCAACCCCTTCTCCTCCGACGGCTACACGCCGATCGACGAGCAGCCCACCCGCAACCCGGCCTACGACGCGCGGCGTTCGGCCGGCAACAGCAACGACCTGCGCGGCAAGGTCCTGCGCATCAAGGTCAACGACGACGCCACGTACTCCATACCCGACGGCAACCTCTTCGCCCCGGGCACGGACAAGACCCGCCCCGAGATCTACGCGATGGGCTTCCGCAACCCGTTCCGGATCAGCGTCGACAAGCCGACCGGCATCGTCTACGTCGGTGACTACGGACCCGACGCCGGCACCGCCGACCCGAAGCGCGGCCCCGCCGGCCAGGTCGAGTTCAACCGCATCACCAAGGCCGGCAACTTCGGCTGGCCGTACTGCACCGGCGACAACGACGCGTACATCGACTACGACTTCGCCACCAAGACGTCCGGCGCCGCCTTCGACTGTGCCGCGCCGAAGAACACCTCGCCCCACAACACGGGCATCGTCGACCTGCCGCCCGCCCAGCCGGCCTGGATCCCCTACGACGGCGGCTCCGTGCCCGAGTTCGGCACCGGCTCCGAGTCCCCGATGGGCGGCCCGGTCTACCGCTACGACGCGGCGAACACCTCGCCCGTGAAGTTCCCCGAGGCCTACGACGGTGACTTCTTCGCCGGTGAGTTCGGCCGCCAGTGGATCAAGCGGATCGAGCAGGACGGGGACGGCAAGGTCACCTCGATCAACCCGTTCCCCTGGACCGGCACGCAGGTGATGGACATGGCCTTCGGACCGGACGGCGCGCTGTACGTCCTGGACTACGGCCTGTCGTGGTTCGGCGGCGACGAGAACTCCGGCCTCTACCGCATCGAGAACGCCACCGACGGCCACTCGCCCGTCGTCGACGCCAAGGTCGACAAGACCTCCGGCCAGGCCCCGCTGAAGGCCCGCTTCTCCTCGACCGCGACCGACGCCGACAGCGACGCGCTGACGTACTCCTGGAACTTCGGTGACGGCACCACCGGCACCGGCGCCGCGCCCAGCCACACGTACAAGAAGAACGGCACGTACACCGCGACCGTCACCGCCAAGGACGCGACGGGCCGCACCGGCAGTGCCGACACCCACCTCGTCGTCGGCAACACCGCGCCCAAGGTGACACTCGAGCTCCCCGCGGACGGGCAGCTGTTCACCTTCGGTGACGAGGTGCCCTTCAAGGTGACGGTCACCGACCCCGAGGACGGGACGATCGACTGCTCCAAGGTCAAGGTCACGCACATCCTCGGCCACGACAGCCACGGCCACCCGATCACCTCGGCCAACGGCTGCTCCGGCACCATCAAGACCTCCGCGGACAGCGAGCACGACCCGAATGCCAACATCTTCGGGGTCTTCGACGCCGAGTACACCGACCAGGGCGCCAACGGCCAGCCCGCGCTGACCACCCACGACCAGAACGTCACCCAGCAGAAGCACCGCCAGGCCGAGCACTACGGCGACTCCAAGGGCGTCAGCATCACCGCCCACACCCCGGCGGAGGGCGGCAAGACGGTCGGCGACATCAACAACGGTGACTGGATCTCCTTCAAGCCGTACGTCCTGAGCAACGTCAAGTCGTTCAGCGCGAGCGTCGCCTCCGCCGGCAGCGGCGGCACGCTGGAGATCCGCAGCGGCTCCGCCACCGGACGCCTCCTCGGCAGCGCCAAGGTCGAACCCACCGGGTCCTGGGAGACGTACAAGGACGTCACCGGCACCATCAGCAAGGCACCCGCCAAGACCACGACGCTCTTCCTGGTCTTCAAGGGTTCGGGCACCGACGCCCTCTTCGACGTGGACGACTTCACCTTCACCACCGGCTGAGGAAGGAGCAGGACTGTGCGCACCTCCACCCGTATCGCCCTCGCGGCCTCCGCGGCCGCCCTGCTCATCGGCTGTGCCTCCGCTCCCGCGTCCTCCTCACCGGGGGACGCGGGGGCGGGGGGCCGGGTCCTGGTCTTCTCCAAGACCGCGGGCTTCCGCCACGACTCGATCCCCGAGGGGATCGCCGCCGTGAAGGACCTGGGCGCGGCCAACGGCTTCGCCGTCGACGCCACCGAGGACGCCGGCGCCTTCACCGACGCCAATCTGCGCCGCTACGACGCCGTCGTCTTCCTCTCCACCACCGGTGACGTGCTCGGCCCCGACCAGCAGACCGCCTTCGAGCACTACATCAAGAAGGGCGGCGGCTACGTCGGCGTCCACGCGGCCGCCGACACCGAGTACGACTGGCCGTTCTACGGCGGCCTCGCCGGCGCCTACTTCCAGAACCACCCGGCGATCCAGCCCGCCACGGTCAAGGTCGAGGACCGGGGCAACCCGGCCACCGCCCACCTCGCCCCGACGTGGAACCGCACGGACGAGTGGTACAACTACCGCTCCAACCCGCGCGAACACGCCCACGTCCTCGCCTCGCTCGACGAGTCGTCGTACACCGGCGGCACGATGGCGGGCGACCACCCCATCTCCTGGTGCCAGAACTACCAGGGCGGCCGCTCCTTCTACACCGGCGCGGGCCACACCAAGGAGTCGTACGCCGACCCGGCCTTCCGGCAGCACCTGCTCGGCGGGATCCGCTGGGCGAGTGGCGCCGCGCAGGCCGACTGTCGGCCCGAGAGCGGCTACACGTCCCTGTTCGACGGGACCGCCGAGTCGCTCAAGGACTGGAAGCAGGCCGGACCCGGCTCCTTCGAGCTCTCGGACGACGGCACGCTCACCTCGTCCGGCGGCATGGGCATGCTCTGGTACGCGGGCCGCTCACTCGGCTCGTACTCCCTGAAGCTCGACTGGAAGATGGCCGGGGACGACAACTCCGGTGTCTTCGTGGGCTTCCCGGAGTCCGACGACCCCTGGTCGGCCGTGAACAACGGCTACGAGGTCCAGATCGACGCGACCGACGCACCCGACCGCACCACCGGGTCCGTCTACAGCTTCCAGTCGGCCGACGTGAAGAAGCGCGACCGCGCGCTGAACCCGCCGGGGGAGTGGAACACGTACGAGATCCGGGTCGAGGGCGAGCACCTGCGGATCTGGCTCAACGGCGTGAAGGTCAACGACTTCACCAACACCGACCCCGCCCGGAGCCTGCGCGACGGGTACGTCGGGATCCAGAACCACGGCAACGACGACCAGGTGTCCTTCCGTGACATCCGGGTCAAGGACCTGCCCGCGAAGCCGGGCGCCGGGTCCGGCCACTAGACGACGGCGGGCGGGGGACGCCGGACCCCCGCCCGTCGTCCCGCACCACCACCGCAACTCCGGTTCCCGGTTCGCGTACGACAAGGAGGCTGCCCATGTCCGCCGAACCCACGTCCCCCACCGCCCGCTTCGGAGTCTGGCTCATCGGGGCCCGTGGCTCCGTCGCCACCACCGCGGTCGCGGGCTGCGCCGCCGTCGGCGCGGGCCTGCACCCCCCGACCGGCATGGTCACCGAGACCGAACCCTTCGCGGGCGCCGGTCTGCCAACGTTGTCGTCGCTCGTCTTCGGCGGGCACGACACGGTCGACTGCCCCCTGCCCAAACGCGCCGAACACCTCGCCGCCGGAGGCGTCCTGCCGTACGGCCTGCCGGCCGCGGTCGGCGCCGAACTCGCCGCCGCCGACCGGGAGATACGCCCCGGAGGCCCCCAGCCGGGGGACTCCCGCTCCGACGACGAACTCGTCGCCGACTTCGCCGCCGACATCCGTGACTTCGTCGACCGCGGCGGACTCGCCGGCGCCGTCGTCGTGAACGTGGCGTCCACGGAACCCGCCCCCGACAGCAGCCGGCTGCCCGCCAGCTCCCTCTACGCGGCGGCCGCCCTGCGCGCGGGCTGCCCGTACGTCAACTTCACCCCCTCCACCGGCCTGCACCACCCCTCGCTCGCCGATCTCGCCGCCACCAGCGGCCTGCCCCACGCGGGGCGCGACGGCAAGACCGGCCAGACCCTCCTGCGGTCCGTGCTCGCGCCGATGTTCCTCCAGCGCTCCCTGTCCGTGCGGGCCTGGTCCGGCACCAACCTCCTCGGCGGCGGCGACGGCGCCGCGCTCGCCGACCCCGGTGCCGCAGCGGCGAAGAACGCGGGCAAGGAACGCGTCCTCGCCGACGCGCTCGGGGCCGCGCCCGAGGGCGAGGTCCACATCGACGACGTGCCCGCGCTCGGCGACTGGAAGACGGCCTGGGACCACATCGCCTTCGACGGGTTCCTCGGCTCCCGCATGATCCTCCAGACGATCTGGCAGGGCTGCGACTCCGCGCTCGCCGCCCCCCTCGTCCTCGATCTGGCCCGCCTCCTCCTGCGCGCCCACGAGAAGGGTGTCGAGGGGCCCCTGCCCGAACTCGGCTTCTACTTCAAGGACCCCGACGGCGACGCGTCCCCCGCGCTCGCCGAGCAGTACGCGACCCTGCTCGGTTTCGCTGGACGCCTGCGGTGACCGGCCGCGCGCAGCACCTGCGGGCCTGGGCCGAACTCCTGCGTCTGCCCGCCCTGTTCACGGTCCCCGGCGACGCGCTCGCGGGCGCGTCCGCGGTGGGCCTGCGCCCCGGCCGGGGCACCTTCCTCGCCATCGGGTCGTCCCTGTGCCTCTACGAGGCGGGGATGGCCCTCAACGACTGGGCGGACCGCGCCGAGGACGCCGTGGACCGCCCGCACCGCCCGCTGCCGTCAGGGCGAATCCGCCCCGCAGCGGCCCTCGCGGCAGCGGGCGCCTTCACGGCGGGAGGTCTGGCCCTGGCTCACCGGGCGGGCCGCCCGGCGACACTGCTGGCAACCGCTCTGGCCGGCACGGTCTGGGCGTACGACCTCGGCCTGAAGAGGACCCAGGCGGGTCCGGTGGCCATGGCAGCGGCGAGAGGGCTGGACGTCCTGCTCGGGGCGGCCGCCACAGCCCCCCGCCGCGGGCAGGCGTTCCGCAAGGCGGGACGGGTGGGCACAGCCCCGGACGCCGGGGACCCGGAACACGGCCTGGGGGCCGCTCTCCCCACGGCGACAACGATCGCCGCCCACATCCTCGCTGTCACCACGGTGTCCCGCAACGAGACCCAGGGAGGCAACACCGCAGCCCCCCTGGCCGCCCTGGCCGCGTCCCTCACCCTGGCCCGGTGGACGGGCCGTACCCACGAACTCCCGGCAGGCCGGCGGGTAGCAGCCGCCCCCGGCCTGTCGGGCTCCATCACCACGGCCCTGGCGGCCGCCTACGCGGGGGCGACGGCCCGCCCCTACTTCCACGCGGCCCTCAACCCCTCCCCACCCCTCACCCAACGCGCAGTGGGCGCGGGCATCCGTTCCCTGATCCCCCTCCAGGCGGCCCTGGCCGCCAGGGCCGGCGCCCCCAGGACCGCCCTGATCACCGCCGCCCTCGCGCCGCTCGCGCAGCGCATCGCCCCGAAGGTGAGCGTCACATGACCATCCGCTGGGGATACGGCACCAACGGCCTGACCGACCTCCGCCTGGAGGACGCCCTCGCGGTCCTCGCCGACCTGGGCTACGACGGCGTCGGCCTCACCCTCGACCACATGCACCTGGACCCCCTGGTCCCCGACCTGCCCACCCGCACCCGGCAGGTGGCCCGCGTCCTCGACCGGCACGGCCTGAGCGTCACCGTCGAGACGGGCGCCCGCTACGTCCTCGACCCGCGCCGCAAGCACGGCCCCTCGCTCCTCGACCCCGACCCGGACGCGAGAGCCTCCCGTACCAGGCTGCTCATCAGGGCCGTGCAGGTCGCCGCAGACCTCGGCGCCCACGCCGTGCACTGCTTCAGCGGCATCACCCCGGACGGCACGGACGACGGCACCGCGTGGAAGCGGCTCGCCGACGCGCTGGCCCCCGTCCTCGACGCGGCCTCCGCCGCCGGTGTCCCGCTGGCCATCGAGCCCGAGCCCGGCCACCTCCTGGCCACGCTCGCCGACTTCCACTACCTCCGCGAGGAGTTCGGCGGCCCCGAGGCGCTCGGTCTCACCCTGGACATCGGCCACTGCCAGTGCCTGGAGCCGTTGCCGCCCGCCGACTGTGTGCGCGAAGCCGCCCCCTGGCTGAAGCATGTACAGATCGAGGACATGCGACGGGGCGTCCACGAGCACCTCCCGTTCGGCGACGGCGAGATCGACTTCCCGCCGGTGCTCGAAGCCCTCGAAGCCACCGGCTACCAGGGACTGGCGGTCGTGGAACTGCCCCGCCACTCCCACGCGGGACCCCAGCTCGCCGAGGAATCGCTGCGGTTCCTCCGCGTCGCCGCCGAAGGAGGCACCCCATGACCGGCACACCTCCCGGCATCGCCGCCCTCCGCGCCCGCACCGACGCCTCCCTCGGTGAGACGGCCCGCACATGGCTCGACAAGGCCGCGGCAGAGGCCGCCGCAGATGACGCGGACGGTCAACAGGCTTATCCAACATGGGAGGTGCGGTTCGCCGAAGCCGGGCGCCGTTGCGGTGCCGAGCACGCCGACAGCGCCCGCATCGTCCTGCTGCACGCGGCCCGCGCCGACACCGCCACCCTCACCCGGCTCTACGAACAGGGCGCCGCCGCCGAACGCCGCGCCGTCCTCGCGGCCCTTCCCCACCTCGTCGCGGGACCCGAAGCGCTGCCCCTCGTCGAGGACGCGCTGCGCACGAACGACACCCGGCTCGTCGCCGCCGCCGTCGGTCCCTACGCCGCCGAGCACCTCACCGCGCACCACTGGCGGCACGCCGTCCTGAAGTGCCTCTTCACCGGCGTACCGGTGTCCGCCGTCGCCGAGCTCGCCGAACGCGCCCGCGGCGACGCCGAACTCGCCCGCATGCTCGGCGACTACGCGAACGAGCGCACCGCCGCGGGCCGTCCCGTCCCCGACGACCTGCACCGCGTACTGGCCCTGACCACGCCACCTCCCCACAAGGCCGAGGAGTCCTGATGCGCATCTTCGACCCGCACATCCACATGACGTCGCGCACCACCGACGACTACGAGGCCATGTACGCCGCCGGCGTACGGGCGATCGTCGAGCCGTCCTTCTGGCTCGGCCAGCCCCGCACCTCGCCCGCCTCGTTCTTCGACTACTTCGACGCACTCCTCGGCTGGGAGCCCTTCCGCGCCGCGCAGTACGGGATCGCCCACCACTGCACGCTCGCCCTCAACCCCAAGGAGGCGAACGACCCGCGCTGCACGCCCGTCCTCGACGCGCTGCCCCGCTACCTCGTCAAGGACAACGTCGTCGCCGTCGGCGAGATCGGCTACGACTCCATGACCCCCGCCGAGGACACCGCGCTCGCCGCCCAGCTCCAGCTCGCCGCCGACCACGAACTCCCCGCGCTCGTGCACACCCCGCACCGCGACAAGCTCGCCGGACTGCGCCGCACCCTGGACGTCGTGCGCGAGTCGGCCCTCCCGCTCGACCGCGTCCTGATCGACCACCTCAACGAGACCACGGTGAAGGAGGCCAAGAACGCGGGCTGCTGGCTCGGGTTCTCCGTCTACCCCGACACCAAGATGGACGAGGAGCGGATGGTCGCGATCCTCACCGAGTACGGACCCGAGCAGGTCCTCGTCAACTCGGCCGCCGACTGGGGCAAGAGCGATCCGCTCAAGACCCGCAAGGTCGCCGACGCGATGCTGAAGGCCGGCTTCACCGAGGACGACGTCGACCGCGTCCTGTGGCGCAACCCCGTCACGTTCTACGGCCTCAGCGGCCGGCTCGATCTCGACGTCGCGGGGACCGACGCCACCCACGAGGGGAACTCCATCCTGCGCGGCGGGGCGTGAGCGATGCGCTTCCGCCACCCCGACGGGTCCACCGTCCACCTCGCGTACTGCACCAACGTCCATCCCGCCGAGACCCTCGACGGCGTGCTGGCCCAGCTGCGCGACCACTGCGAACCCGTCCGCAAGCGCCTCGGCCGCGACCGGCTCGGCATCGGCCTGTGGCTCGCCAAGGACGCCGCCCGAGCCCTCACCACCGACCCCGTCGCCCTGCGCGGCCTGCGCACCGAACTCGACCGGCGCGGCCTCGAGGTCGTCACCCTCAACGGCTTCCCGTACGAGGGGTTCGGCGCCGAAGAGGTCAAGTACCGCGTGTACAAGCCCGACTGGGCCGACCCGGAGCGCCTCGCGCACACCGCCGACCTGGCCCGTCTCCTCGCCGCGCTGCTCCCCTCCGACGTCACCGAGGGCACCGTCTCCACGCTGCCCCTCGCATGGCGCACCGCCATCGACCCGGCCCGCCGGGACGTCGCGTACGCCGCGCTCACCACCCTCGCCGAGCGGCTCGACGCCCTGGAGGAGCTGACGGGCCGCTCCATCCGCATCGGCCTCGAACCCGAGCCGGGCTGCACCGTCGAGACGACCGGCGACGCGATCGCCCCGCTCATGGCCGTGGCCCGCGACCGTATCGGTGTCTGCGTCGACACCTGCCATCTCGCCACGTCCTTCGAGGACCCGGCCACCGCGCTCGCCGCCCTCGCCGCCGCCGCGATCCCCGTCGTCAAGTCCCAGCTCTCCGCGGCACTGCACGCCGAGCACCCCGAAAGGGCCGAGGTCCGCGAGGCGCTCGCCGCCTTCGACGAACCCCGCTTCCTGCACCAGACCCGCACCCTCACCCCCGAAGGGCTGCGCGGCACCGACGACCTCGGCGAGGCGCTCGCCGGCGGAGCGCTCCCCGACACCGCGCCCTGGCGCGCCCACTTCCACGTACCGCTGCACGCGGCGCCCGCGGCCCCCCTCACCTCCACGCTCCCGGTGCTCAAGGACACGCTCACGCGTCTGGTCGGCGGCGCGCATCCGCTCACCCGGCACCTGGAGGTCGAGACGTACACCTGGCAGGCGCTCCCGCCCGAGCTGCGCCCCCGCGCCCGTACCCAGCTCGCCGACGGCATCGCCGCCGAACTCACCCTGGCCCGCGATCTCCTGACGGACCTCGGCCTGAAGGAACTCCCATGACAACTCCCGACACGGACACGACAGCCGACCGGACGGAGACGGGCCCCAACCCGCTGCTCGTCCTGGACGTCGTGGGCCTCACCCCGCGCCTCCTCGACCACATGCCCCACCTCAAATCGCTGGGCCGGACGGGTTCCCAGGCCCACCTCGGCACGGTCCTGCCCGCCGTCACCTGCGCCGCCCAGTCGACGTTCCTCACCGGCACCATGCCGTCCGAGCACGGCATCGTCGCCAACGGCTGGTACTTCCGCGAGCTGGGCGACGTACTCCTGTGGCGTCAGCACAACGGACTCGTCGCCGGCGACAAGCTCTGGGACGCGGCCCGCCGCAGCCACCCCGGGTACACGGTCGCCAACATCTGCTGGTGGTACGCCATGGGCGCCGACACCGACATCACCGTCACACCCCGGCCGGTGTACTACGCCGACGGCCGCAAGGAACCCGACTGCTACACCAGGCCGCCGGCCCTGCACGACGAACTCACCGAGAAACTCGGCACGTTCCCCCTCTTCCACTTCTGGGGCCCGGGCGCCGACCTCGTCTCCAGCCGGTGGATCGTCGACGCGACCCGCCACATCATGGCCACCCGCCACCCCGACCTGGCGCTGGCCTACGTCCCCCACCTCGACTACGACCTCCAGCGCTTCGGCCCCGACGACCCGCGCTCGCACCGGGCGGCGGCCGACCTCGACGCCACCCTCGCGCCACTCCTCGACGACGCGAAGGCCGAGGGCCGCACCGTCGTCGCCCTCTCCGAGTACGGCATCACCCGTGTCGAGCGGCCCGTCGACATCAACCGCGTCCTGCGCCGGGCCGGACTCCTCGAAGTGCACACGCAGGACGGCATGGAGTACCTCGACCCGATGACGTCGCGGGCGTTCGCGGTCGCCGACCACCAGATCGCGCACATCTACGTGCGCCGCCCGGAGGACCTCGACATGGTCCGCGAGGCGCTGAAGGACGTGCCCGGCATCGAACAACTCCTCGACGACGAGGGCAAGAAGGCCCACCATCTCGACCACCCGCGCTCCGGGGAACTCGTCGCCGTCGCCGAGCCCGACGCGTGGTTCACGTACTACTACTGGCTCGACGACGACCGCGCGCCCGACTTCGCACAGCTCGTCGAGATCCACCGCAAGCCCGGCTACGACCCCGTCGAGCTGTTCATGGACCCCCAGGACCCCTACGTCAAGGTGAAGGCCGCCGGTGCCCTGGCCCGCAAGAAGCTCGGCATGCGCTACCGCATGGCGGTCGTGCCCCTCGATCCCTCACCCATCCGCGGCAGCCACGGCCGCCTCCCTTTGAGCGACGACAGTCCCGACGGTCCGCTCATCCTGTGTTCCACCCCCCGCGCCGTCACCGGCCGTGTCGCGGCCACCGACGTGAAATCGCTGTTGCTCGACCTGGCCGGTCTCGCATGAGCCCGGTGCGCATCCGCACACTCCCCGCACCCACCCGAGAAAGAGAGAGACCGTGACCGCGTTCAACGATGAATCCGGACCCGGCGACGCCCTTCGCCGCGCTCTCGGCGTCAGCCGCCGCAGCTTTCTGAGCACCTGCACCGCGGCGGGGGCCGCCGCCATCGCCGCACCCGTCTTCGGCGCATCGCCCGCCCTCGCCCAGAGCGCGCACAACGGCGGCGGAGGCGGCGGCCACGCCCTCGTCCCGGCGTCCAAGCGCGGCATCATCCTCTACACCGTGCGCGACGCCACGGGCAGGGACCCGCTCGCCTCGAACCTGCCGTCCGGGTTCCGCGAGGTCTTCAAGGAGCTCGCCCGCCACGGCTACAAGCAGGTCGAGTTCGCCGGCTACGGCCAGCACGCCAACGCGCCCGGCGGCGCCAACCTCGAAACCGTCGAGGGCGCCAAGCTGCTGCGCTCCTGGCTCGACGAGTACGGCCTGCGCGCCCAGGGCAACCACGGCTTCATCCCGGGGTCGTGGCCGCTCAGCCAGCCCGACCTCGACACGTTCAAGAAGCACCTGGAGATAGCCAACATCCTCGGCATGGACCACATGGGCACCGGTGGCGACCCCACCGGCAGCGCCTACCGGTCCGACTGGGACGCCGCCGCCGACAAGTGGAACGCGCTCGGCAAGATCGCCCACAGCGCGGGACTCAAGCTGTACACGCACAACCACGACGCGGCGTACGGCTTCCTGCTCGACGGCGGGCCCCTGGACGCGCAGGGCAAGCCGACCCGTAGCTCCGGCATCCGCAAGCTGGAGTACTTCCTCAAGGTGACCGACCCGAAGACGGTCTGGCTGGAGATGGACATCTTCTGGGCGCACGTGGCCCAGTACAAGTTCCACACCTACACCGCCCACGACGGCTCCCAGCGGGAGAACGTCTTCGACCCGGCGGCGCTCGTACGCCGCAACAACAAGCGCTACCCGCTGTTCCACGCCAAGGACGGCACGGTCAACACGACGAACGGCATGGGCTACGACATGGTGCCGTTCGGCACCGGAGTCATCGACTACGAGAAGTTCTTCACCCGTGTCGGGGCGATGAACTACCACAACCCGATGGTGGAGCAGGACAACGCGCCCAGCGACACCGACCTCGGCCAGTCCCTGAAGTACGCGAAGATCGGCTACGACAACCTGGCCGGACTGCGCAAGAAGCACTGACGTCAGGGCCCACAGGAGTGGGGCCCGGCCACAAGGCCGGGCCCCACTCCCATGAGCACTTCCAGTGGCTGCTCCCTACGCGGTGGCCACCACCTTCTCCGCCTTCTCGCTCCCGGGCTGCCGCAGCAGCAGCGCCACGGCCGCCGCCACCATCGATACACCGCCGGCGAGCGCGTACGCACCGTTGTAGCCCCACGCGGCGACCACCATGGAGCCGAGCCCGCCGCCGAACAGGCCGCTGACCAGCTTGCCGCTGTACACCAGGCCGTAGTTGGTGGCGTTGTAGTTCTCACCGAAGTAGTCCGGCGTGAGCGCCGCGAACATCGGGTAGAACGCGCCGCCGCCGAAGCCCGACAGGAACGCGAAGAACAGGAACAGCCACTCACTGTGGATGTCACCCGCCCAGATGACGCCGAACTGGGCGAGACCGAGGACGACGATGACGAACACCAGGCTGACCTTGCGGCCCCAGATGTCGGAGAGCCAGCCGACGACCGCACGGCCGACGCCGTTGATGACCGCCATCACACCCATCGACGACGCGGCGACCAGCGGCCCGAAGCCGACCTCCTTCGCGAAGTCCACCTGGAACGAGATGCCGAAGATCGACACACCGGCCGTCAGCACGAGGCTGAACCACATGAGCGGCAGCATGCCGGTCCTGACGGCCTCCATGGGCGTGAACTGGCGTACGGCGGGCGGGTTCTTGGCGAGGGACCTGGCGCCCTTGTCCGAGCCCGACTTCTTCAGCGGGTCGACCTCGTGCGGCCACCAGTTCTTCGGCGGGTCCCGGAAGAAGAACGCACAGGCGAGCACGACCACCAGCACATAGACACCGATCATGTCGAGCACACGGTGGTAGTTCGACGTGTCGAACGCGTAGTTGAAGATGAAGATGAACGGAAGGGACCCGTACGCGAACCCGCCGTTGACGAAACCGGTCCTGCCGCCTTTTCGCTCCGGGAACCATTTGCCGACCATGTTGATACAGGTCGAGTAGACGAGGCCGGAGCCCAGCCCGCCGATGACACCGAATCCCAGGATCGCCAGCCACACGTTGTCGAAGTGGGACAGCGCGAGGAATCCGAACAGGCAGAGGAAGGCACCGAGCATGGTGGCGCCCTTGGCGGTCAGGATGCCCTTCTCCCGCATCCATCCGGCCGGGAAGGCGATGCCCGCCTGGAAGAACACCCAGACGCTCAGGATCCAGAAGGTGTTCGACTGCGTCCAGCCATGTGCGCTGGAAAGCGTGTCCTCCGCCGAACCGTACGCGTACTCGGAAACGCTGATGGCCATCATCGCTACCCATGGCAGATACACCATGAACTTACGGGAATGGCCGAGGATGTCGCGGTCCGTCTCGCCTACGCGATAGACGCGGCCGTTCTCGTCGGTGATTTCTCGGTACCTGCTACCAGTGGTCGTCGCTGAGTTGCCTGCGGCGATGGGCTCAGCCGTCATATCAAGCCATCTCCTCACCGAGCGGTTGCGGGTTGGGTTGAATGTCACGGGACTTGGACCTGCCGGGTTGCGACAGGAAGAGCGCGATGAAGCCGGCGAAGAAGGAGATGCAGCCCGCCAGGACGAAGGCACCGGAGTGTCCCCAGGCCCCGACGACCACGGCGCCCATCCCCGCGCCCAGTCCGGAGACGAGCTTGGAGCTGTAGACCATGCCGTAGTTGGTGGCGTTGTTGTTCTCGCCGAAGTAGTCCGCGGTGAGCGCCGCGAACATCGGGAAGATGGCGCCGCCGCCGAAGCCGGAGATCGCGGAGAAGATCAGGAACAGCGGCAGGTTCTTGGCCTCGGCCGACCAGAGGATGCCGAACTGGGCGCACCCGAGGATGGCGCACACGGCGAGCAGACACTGCTTGCGGCCGTAGCGGTCGGAGAGCCAGCCGATGACGCCGCGCCCGGTGCCGTTGACGAGCGCCTTCAAGGACATCGCGGCGGCGACGATTCCGCCGGCGAAGCCGGCCTCCTCGCCGATGTCCACCTGGAAGGCGATGCCGAAGATGTTCACGCCGGAAGTGCAGGCCAGACAGAACCACATCAGGGCCACCCGGCCGGTCCGCCAGGCCTCCAGCGGGGTGTACTGCTTGACGGCCGGCGGGTTCTTCTCCAGGGAACGCCGGGCGCGCGGGTCCTCCGGCGGATTGAGCGGATCGACGCTCGCGGGCCACCAGTTCTTCGGCGGATCCCTGAAGAAGGAACCGGCGAACGCGACCATCGCGGCGAGCAGAACGCCCACCGTCAGCAGCACCCAGCGGTAGTTGGTCAGGTCCATGTAGCCGGTGAACAGGAAGACGAACGGCACCGAACCGTAGGCGAATCCGCCGTTGACGAAGCCGGTCTTGCCGCCCCTGCGCTCCGGGTACCACTTGCCCACCATGTTGACGCAGGTGGCGTACACCATGCCCGCGCCCATGCCGCTCAGCACGCTGAAGCCGATGTAGGCGAAGACGACGTGTGGTGCCAGGGCCAGCGACAGATAGCCCATGAAGGTGCCCGACGCGCCGATCATCATCGCCCAGCGGGCCGGCAGTCTGCCGCTCTCACGCAGCCTGCCCGCGGGGAAGGCGACCGCGGCCTGGAAGAACACCCAGACGGTCATCATCCAGAAGATGTGCAGGCTGTTCCAGTCGTGCGCGGTGTGCAGAGTGTCCTCGGCGGACGCGAACGCGTACTCGGCGGAGGAGATCCCCATCATGCCCACCCAGGGCAGGATCACCATCCACTTGCGCTTGCGGCCCAAGATGTCGATATCGGTCTCGCCAACCCGGTACACACGGCCGTTGGCGTCCGTCACCTCCCTGTAAGGGACGGAGGTTGATAGATCGGTTGCGGTCATGACGGTCGCACCCCTTGCGTCGAAAGATCTGGCCAGCGCCCCCTGTCCAAATTCCTTTCGCGTGCGCATGGGTCCCGGGGCCGGCCTGCGCGCACCGCCGGCCGGCCCCCACTCCGGTCACCTCATGAAGCGCCCCCCAACAGCCCCGCCGCACGGGCCCACCGGTACTTCGCACCGAGTGCGGCCACCGGCCTCTCGGTCGTGTACGGGTACGCCACGACCCCACGCTCGTAGAGGTACTGGCAGGCCTCCTCGACCTCGACGTCGCCCGCGAGCGACGCCACCACGGGCTTCTCGATGCCTCGCGCGCGGAACTCCTCGACCACCCGCGCCGTCAGCTCCGCGAAGACCATCGGCGGGGTGACGATCGTGTGCCAGTAGCCGAGGACGAGGGAGTGGATCCGCGGGTCCTCCAGGCCGAGCCTGATGGTCGCCTCGTACGTCGACGGCGGCTCACCGCCCGTGATGTCGATCGGGTTGCCCGCGGCGCCGAAGGGCGGGATGAACGCCTTGAAGGCGGCGTCCAGATCCTCGGGGATCTCCATCAGGGTCAGACCGTTGTCGACGATGGCGTCCGAGAGCAGCACGCCCGAGCCGCCCGCGCCGGTGATGATGACGACGTTGTCGCCCTTGGGCGTGGGCAGCACGGGAAGCGCCCGCGCGTACTCGAGCATCTCATTCAGGCCCGGCGCCCTGATGACACCGGCCTGCCTGAGGATGTCGTCGTACACCGCGTCGTCGCCCGCGAGGGCCCCCGTGTGCGAACCGGCCGCCTTCGCGCCGGCGCTGGTGCGCCCCGCCTTGAGGACCACGACCGGCTTCTTCGGCACCGTCGCCCGCGCGGCCTCCACGAAGGCCCGCCCGTCCTTCAGGTCCTCCAGGTGCATCGCGATGCACTGGGTGTTGGGGTCCTCACCGAACCATGTGAGCAGGTCGTCCTCGTCCAGGTCCGACTTGTTGCCGAGCCCGACGATCGCGGAGACACCGGTCTTCGTCGTGCGCGCGAAGCCGAGGATCGCCATGCCGATGCCCCCGGACTGCGAGGTCAGCGCCACCCCGCCCTTCACGTCGTACGGCGTGCAGAACGTGGCGCACAGGTCCTGCCACGTCGAGTAGTAGCCGTAGATGTTCGGCCCGAGCAGGCGTACCCCGTACCGCTCGCCGATCGCCACGATCTCGTCCTGGAGGGCCTGTTCACCGGTCTCCGCGAACCCGGAGGGGATCAGGACGGCGTTCGGGATCCCCTTGCGTCCCACCTCTTCGAGGGCCGAGGCCACGAACTTGGCGGGGATCGCGAAGACCGCCACATCCACCTCACCCGGGACGTCCGTGACACTCTTGTACGCCTTGCGGCCCAGGATGTCATCGGCCTTGGGGTTCACCGGATGGATCTCCCCGGAGAAGCCGCCGTCGATGAGGTTGCGCATGACCGAATTGCCGATCTTGCCCTGTTCGCTGGACGCGCCGATCACGGCGACCGAGCGCGGCTGCATCAGCCGGCGCATCGACCTGAGGATCTCCTCGCGAGAGTACGTACGCCGCTGCTTCGGTGCCCCGTCGGCGAGGATCACGCGGATGTCGGCGGCGACCGCGCCCTCCGGTGTCGCGATCACCGGGTTGAGGTCGACCTCGGCTATCTCCGGGAAGTCGGTGACCAGTTGGGACACCCGGCGGATCTGCTCGGCGAGCGCCCACCGGTCGACCGGCCGCGCGCCGCGCACCCCGCGCAGCACCTCGGCCGCCCGGATCGAGTCCAGCATCGACACGGCCTCGTCCGCACCGACCGGCGCGAGCCGGAACGTCACGTCCTTGAGCACCTCGACCAGCACACCGCCGAGCCCGAAGGCGACGACCTTCCCGAACGTCGGATCGGTGACGGCCCCGACGATGACCTCCTGCGAGGAGGGCCCGGTCGGCAGCAGCTCCTGCACCTGGACGCCCTCGATCCGGGCGTCCGGCGCGTAGGCCCGCGCGTTCTTCACGATCGTGCAGAACGCGGCCCGTACGTCGGCGGCGCCCTCCACGCCCACGATCACGCCACCCGCGTCCGTCTTGTGCAGGATGTCGGGGGAGACGATCTTCATCACGACGGGTCCGCCGAAGCGCGCCGCGTACGCGACCGCCTCGTCCACGTCCGTCGCCAGCTCCTCGCCGGGCACGGAGATCCCGTACGCGTCGGCGATCACCTTGCCCTCGGGGGCGGTGAGAGCGCTGCGGCCCTCCGCGCGCACGGATGCGAGCAGCGCCCGTACCGTGAGCTCACGGTCCTCGGCCATCAATCAGATCACTCCGTTCGACTTGAGCAGGCGCAGTTCCTCGTCCCCGAGCCCCAGCTCCCCGACGAACACCTCGGCGTTGTGCTCGCCGAGCAGGGGTGAACTGACCACTTCCACGGGGGAGTCGGAGAGCTTGAGGGGGGAGCCGACGGTGGTGAACGTGCCGCGCTCCGGGTGGGCCACCTCGACGACCATCTCGTTCGCGACGAGCGACTCGTCCTCGATGATCTCCTTGGTGGACAGGATCGGCCCGCACGGGATGTTGTGCGCGTTGAGCCGCTCGAGCACCTCCCACTTGGGCAGGGTCGAGGACCATTCCTCGATGAGCTGGAACATCTTGTTGAGCTTGGGCAGGCGCGCCTCGGGCGTCGCCCACTCGGGGTCGCCGGCCAGCTCGGGCCGCCCGATCAGCTCGCTCAGCGGCTGCCAGCCGACGGGCTGCACGATGACGTACACGTAGTCGTTCGGGCCGCCGGGCGCGCACTTGACCGCCCAGCCGGGCTGTCCGCCGCCGGACGCGTTGCCCGAACGCGGCACCTCGTCGGCGAAGGCCGTGTTCTTGGCGTTCGGGTACTCGGCCAACGGGCCGTGCGCCAGGCGCTGTTGGTCGCGCAGCTTGACCCGGCACAGATTGAGCACCGCGTGCTGCATGGCGACGTTCACGCGCTGGCCGCGCCCGGTGTTCTCGCGCTGGAACAGCGCCGCGAGGATGCCGGCGACGGCGTGGATACCGGTGCCGGAGTCGCCGATCTGCGCGCCGGTGGCCAGCGGCGGACCGTCCTCGAATCCGGTGGTCGCCATCGAGCCGCCCATGGCCTGTGCCACGACCTCGTACGCCTTGAAGTTGGTGTACGGGCCGTCGCCGAAACCCTTGATGGAGGCATAGACGATACGCGGGTTGATCTCCTGGATGCGCTCCCAGGTGAAGCCCATCCGGTCGACGGCGCCCGGGCCGAAGTTCTCGACCATGACGTCGGAGCGCCGGATCAGCTCGGTGAGGAGCTCCTTGCCGCGCTCGGTCTTCGTGTTGAGGGTGATGCTCCGCTTGTTGCAGTTGAGCATCGTGAAGTAGAGCGAGTCGACGTCCGGCAGGTCACGCAGCTGCTTGCGCGTGATGTCCCCGGTCGGCGCCTCCAGCTTCACCACGTCCGCGCCGAGCCAGGCGAGGAGCTGGGTCGCGGAGGGCCCGGACTGCACATGGGTCATGTCGAGGACACGGACGCCCTCAAGAGCCTTGGTCGTCATGGCAGGGCTCCTCACTTGTACATGGTCTGGTTCATGGTTCCGGGGGCGTACGCGTCCGGGTCGACCCACACGTTGATCAGCGAGGGCTTACCGGACTCGCGGGCCCGTTGGAGCGCTGGCGCGATGTCGGCGGGGTCGCGGACCTCTTCGCCGTAACCCCCCAGCATCTGCGCGAACTTGTCGTAGTGGACGTCGCCGAGGGTGTTGCCGACGCGCTCGCGCTCGTCGCCGTACTTGGCCTTCTGGCCGTAACGGATCTGGTTCATCGACGAGTTGTTGCCGACGATCCCGACGAAGGGCAGGTTGTAGCGGACGAGGGTCTCGAAGTCCCAGCCCGTCAGCGAGAACGCGCCGTCGCCGAAGAGTGCGACGACCTCCTTGTCGGGCCGCGCCTGCTTGGCGGCGAGGACGAAGGGGATGCCGACACCGAGCGTGCCCAGCGGCCCCGGGTCCATCCAGTGGCCGGGCGACTTGGGCTGCACGACCTGCCCGGAGAAGGTGACGATGTCGCCACCGTCGCCGATGTAGATCGAGTCCTCGGTGAGGAAGTCGTTGATCTCGCTGACCAGGCGGTACGGGTGGATCGGCGAGGCGTCGGAACGCAGGCTCGGCAGGCGCTTGTCGATGGCGGTCTGCTCGGCGGCCCGCAGCTCGTCGAGCCACTCCTTGCGCCTGGCGCCCCCGCCGTTCAGCCGTCCGGAGGCGGCCTCGGTGACCGACTTCAGGACGAGGCCCGCGTCGCCGACGATGCCGAGGTCGATGTCGCGGTTCTTGCCGACGGTGCGGTAGTCGAGGTCGATCTGCACGACGGTCGCGTCGGGGGAGAGGCGCTTGCCGTAGCCCATGCGGAAGTCGAAGGGCGTGCCGACGATGATGATGAGATCGGCGTTGGAGAAGGCGTAGCGCCGCGAGAGCTGGAAGTGGTGCGGGTCGCCGGGCGGCAGGGTGCCGCGGCCCGCGCCGTTCATGTAGGCGGGCACGTTGAGGGCGCGTACGAGCTCGATGGCGTCCTCGGTGGCACGGGTCGTCCACACCTGGCTGCCGAGCAGGATCGCCGGCTTCTCGGCGTGCACGAGGAGGTCGGCGAGCTTCTCGATCGCCTCGGGGTCACCGGCCGAGCGGGTCGAGGCCCGGTACTGGCCGGCCTGGGGCACGCGGGCCTTGTCCACCGGCACCTTGGCGTCGAGGACATCGCGCGGGATCTCCAGGAAGGACGGGCCGGGGGCGCCGTGGTAGCACTCGCGGAACGCCATCGACACCATGTCGGCGGCGCGCGCGGTGTCCGGCACCGTCGCGGCGAACTTGGTGATGGGCGTCATCATGTCGACGTGCGGCAGGTCCTGGAGCGAGCCCATCTTGTGCTGGGTGTGCGCGCCCTGGCCGCCGATGAGGAGCATGGGTGACTCCGCGCGGAACGCGTTCGCGACGCCGGTGACGGCGTCGGTGGTGCCCGGGCCCGCGGTGACGACGGCGCAGCCGGGCTTGCCGGTGATGCGCGCGTACCCGTCCGCCGCGTGGGCGGCGACCTGCTCGTGACGGACGTCGACGACTTCAATGCCTTCGTCGACGCAGCCGTCGTAGATGTCGATGATGTGACCGCCGCACAGGGTGTAGATGACCTCCACACCTTCTGCCTTGAGCGCCTTGGCGACCAGATGACCACCGGAGATGAGTTCCTGGCTGTCGTCGGGCATGGCGAAGTCCTGTCCCTTCGTAGGGGAGTCGTGCGCTGTCGCAGTACATTGCATACAGTCGACGAATACTGTATGAAGCTTGTTATCCCGCATCCGGTGGGTGGTGTCCAGGGGGCGTGCGGCACTTTTACGGCAGGAGCCGAGATGGACCTGTACGAGCACCAGGCAAGGGAACTCTTCGAAGAACACGGCATCTTGGTGCCGAAAGCCGAGGTCACACAGTCACCCAAGGAGGCCCGCGAGATCGCGCGCAGGCTGGGCGGCCGCGTCGTCGTCAAGGCACAGGTGAAGACCGGGGGCCGCGGCAAGGCGGGCGGCGTGAAACTCGCCGCCGACCCGGCCGCCGCCGAACTGACGGCACGCCAGATTCTCGGCATGGGCATCAAGGGCCACACCGTCGGCAAGGTGATGCTGGCCCAACCGGTCGACATAGAGAGCGAGTTCTACGTCTCCTACGTCCTCGACCGCGCGGCCGGACGCTTCCTCGCCATCGCCTCCGCCGAGGGCGGCATGGACATCGAGGAGGTCGCGGCGACCCGGCCCGAGGCCGTCGCCCGCATCCCGGTCGACCCGGCCGAGGGCGTCACCACGGCGAAGGCCGCACAGATCGCCCAGGCCGCCGGCCTCCCCGACCGGACCGTCGACGTCCTGGTCCGCCTCTGGGACGTCCTCATCCGCGAGGACGCCGTACTCGTCGAGGTGAACCCCCTCGTCCGCACGAGCGGCGGCCAGATCCTCGCCCTCGACGGCAAGGTCACCCTCGACGACAACGCCCGCTTCCGCCAAGAGCGTTGGGGAACCCAGGAGGCCGCCCACGACGACGCCCTCGAAGCGGCCGCCGCGGCCAAGGGCCTCAACTACGTGAAGCTCGACGGCGAGGTCGGCATCATCGGCAACGGCGCCGGACTCGTCATGTCGACCCTCGACGTGGTCGCGGGCTGCGGCGCCCGCCCCGCCAACTTCCTCGACATCGGCGGCGGCGCCTCCGCGCAGATCATGGCCGACGGCCTCTCCGTCATCCTCTCCGACCCGGCGGTGAAGTCCGTCTTCGTGAACGTCTTCGGCGGCATCACCGCCTGCGACGCCGTCGCCGACGGCATCGTCCAGGCCCTGGAGTCCGTCCGGCTGACCAAACCGCTCGTCGTCCGCCTCGACGGGAACAGCGCCGTGGAGGGCCGCGCCATCCTCGACGGCCGCGCCCACCCCCTCGTCGAACAGGCCACCACCATGGACGGCGCCGCGCGCCGGGCCGCCGAACTCGCCCACGCGCACTGAGGAGCCGGGACATGGCCATCCACCTGACCAAGGAGAGCGGGACATGGCGATCTATCTGACCAAGGAGAGCAAGGTCCTCGTCCAGGGCATGACCGGCGCCGAGGGCATGAAGCACACCCGGCGCATGCTCGCCGCCGGCACGAACGTCGTCGGCGGCGTCAACCCGCGCAAGGCCGGCCGCAGCGTCGACTTCGACGTCCCCCAGAGTCTTAAGGACCTGGGAGGTGCCCCCAGCGTCCCCGTCTTCGGCTCGGTGGCCGAGGGCATCGCGGCCACCGGCGCCGACGTCACCGTCGTCTTCGTACCGCCCGTCTTCGCCAAGGCCGCCGTCACGGAGGCCGCCGACGCGGGCATCCCCCTCGCCGTCGTCATCACCGAGGGCATCCCCGTCCACGACGCGGTGACCTTCCACGCGTACGCCGCCGCGAAGGGCACCCGCATCATCGGCCCCAACTGCCCCGGCCTGATCACCCCCGGCCAGTCCAATGCCGGCATCATCCCCGCCGACATCACCAAGGCGGGCCGCATCGGCCTCGTCTCCAAGTCCGGCACCCTCACCTACCAGCTCATGTACGAACTGCGTGACATCGGCTTCTCCACCTGCGTCGGCATCGGCGGCGACCCCGTCATCGGCACGACACACATCGACTGCCTCGCCGCGTTCCAGGACGACCCGGACACCGACCTGATCGTCCTCATCGGGGAGATCGGCGGCGACGCGGAGGAACGCGCCGCGGCCTACGTACGCGACCACGTCACCAAGCCCGTCGTCGCCTACATCGCCGGGTTCACCGCCCCCGAGGGCAAGACCATGGGGCACGCGGGCGCGATCGTCTCGGGCTCCTCCGGCACGGCGCAGGCCAAGAAGGAGGCCCTGGAAGCGGCCGGGGTCCGTGTCGGCTCCACCCCGACGGAGACGGCCCGACTGGTCCTCGACCGCTTGGCGCAGTAACGCCGTACAGCGGGAGTGGGGAGGGAGCCCACCGGGAAACCTCCCCACTCCACCGCACACCAGCCATGCACCCCCCGCCCCGACTGTGCACCGTGAGCGGAGAACCCGAAATGGCAGACAACCCGAGCAATCTCACGCACCACACCCCCGGCGCCGACGTCACCGGCCCGGACACCCCCGTGGCGACCACCCTCAAGGCCGGCACCTCCTGGCACGACGCCTGGCAGCGCTGCCTCGCCGTCGCCCCCGAGGCGTTCCGCGACGACCGCGTACTCAACCTGTGGAACGGCACCTGGCAGGCCGACGGCCGCGCCCTGCCCGCCAGTACCCCCATCGACGGCAGCCCCATCGCCGGACCGCCCCGCCTCGACGCCGCCACCGCCCACCGGGCGGTGCGCGCCTCCCTCGACCAGCACCGCGCCTGGCGGCACATCCCGCTCGACGAGCGCCGCGCCCGCGTCGGCGCCACCCTCGACGCCCTCACCCAGCACCGCGAACTCCTCGCGCTCCTCCTCGTCTGGGAGATCGGCAAGCCCTGGCGCCTCGCCCAGGCCGACGTCGACCGCGCCATCGACGGGGTGCGCTGGTACGTCGACGGCATCGAGCCCATGGTCGAGGGCCGTGCCCCGCTCGACGGCCCCGTCTCGAACATCGCCAGCTGGAACTACCCGATGAGCGTCCTCGTGCACGCGGTCCTGGTCCAGGCACTCGCCGGCAACGCGGTCATCGCCAAGACCCCCACCGACGGTGGCGTCGCCTGCCTCACCCTGGCCTGCGCGCTCGCCGCCCGCGAGGGCATCCCCGTCACCCTCGTCAGCGGCAGCGGAGGCGAACTCTCCGAGGCGCTGGTGCGGGCCCCCGAGATCGGCTGCGTCTCGTTCGTCGGCGGCCGCGACACCGGCGCCGCCGTCGCCACGGCCGTCGCCGACCTCGGCAAGCGCCACATCCTCGAACAGGAGGGCCTCAACACCTGGGGCATCTGGAACTACTCCGACTGGGACAAGCTCGCGGCCGTGATCCCCAAGCTCTTCGACTACGGAAAGCAGCGCTGCACCGCCTACCCGCGCTTCGTCGTCCAGCGCAGCCTCTTCGACGACTTCCTCGCCGCCTACCTCCCGGCCGTACGCACGCTGCGCATCGGCCACCCCCTGGCAGTGGCGAACCCCCAGGACCCCTACCCGCAGCTCGACTTCGGCCCGCTCGTCAACGCGGCCAAGGCGAAGGAGCTCGCCGACCAGGTCGCGGAAGCCATCGACCGCGGTGCCGTGCCACTGCACCGGGGCGCCCCGGACCCCGCCCGCTTCCTGCCCGGCCAGGACACGAGCGCGTACGTCCACCCGGTCACGCTCCTGAGCCCACCCCGCTCCTCGCCCCTCCACCACGCCGAACCGTTCGGCCCCGTCGACACGATCGTCCTGGTCGACACCGAGGCGGAGCTGCTCGCCGCGATGAACGCCTCCAACGGCGCGCTGGTCGCCACCCTCTCCACGGACGACGACGCGACGTACGACCGCCTCGCCCCACAGATCCGCGCCTTCAAGACGGGCCGCGGCAAGCCGCGCTCGCGCGGCGACCGGGACGAGCTGTTCGGGGGCTTCGGAGCGTCGTGGCGCGGAGCGTTCGTCGGCGGCGAGCTGCTGGTGCGGGCGGTGACCAAGGGCCCGGAGGGAGAACGCCTGCCGGGGAACTTCCCGGACCACCATCTGATGCCGTAGGCGACCCGGCATCACCGAGCGGCACACCTCCGTGACAGCGGGTGGTGTGCCGCTCACGTGTGCGCTCACGTGTGTGCCCACGACAGATACGCAGGTGAAAGGCACTCCGAAAGCTTGGTATTGTTGTCCATGTCGCCGCGGGGAACACCCCGGCCTGGCGACAGACACCTTGTCCGGGTGGCGGAATGGCAGACGCGCTAGCTTGAGGTGCTAGTGCCCTTTATCGGGCGTGGGGGTTCAAGTCCCCCCTCGGACACGAGAAGTAATATCGCAAGCGAGGGCCCCGACCAGACGGTCGGGGCCCTCGTTTGTGCGGATGCGAGCGGAGTGACGCCGCGTCAGCCGGTCGCGCCTCCCGCGACCCACTCGCTCCACGGCATGTTCCAGTCGCTGAGGCCGTTGCCCGGGGCCAGCTTGGTGTGGTCCGTGGAGTTCTTGATGATCACGACGTCGCCGGTCATCGAGTGGTCGAAGAACCATGCGGCCGGCTGCGTGCCGTCGTCGCCGGCCCTGGCGTCCTTCAGGCCCACGCACCCGTGGCTGGTGTTGACCTTGCCGAAGACCGAGTCGGCACCCCAGTAGTTGCCGTGGATGAACGTGCCCGAGTCGGTCAGGCGCATGGCGTGCGGTACGGCCTCGATGTCGTACGAGGGCTTGCCGTCCTTCTCCGTGAGGCCGACGCTCGCACCGTTCATGTGGATCTGCCGGTACTTCTCGGAGATGACCATCCGGCCGTTGTACGTCGGGTGCTCATCGCTGCCGGACGAGATCGGGATCGTCTTGATCGTCTTGCCGTCCTGTACAACGGTCATCTGCTTCGTTTTGGCGTCGACCGTGCTGACCTGGCTCCGGCCGACCTTGAACGTGACCGTCTTCTGGATGCCGTGGTCGGTGAGCTTGACGGTGACGGTGGAGCCAGCCTTCCAGTAATTCTGGGGGCGGAAGTCCAGGCGGCCGTCGTTGAGCCAGTGACCGGCGACGCGCTGGCCGCTGCTGGAGCTCACCTGGATCTTCGACGCCATGGCGGCCTTGTCGCTGATCGCCCTGTCGAAGGTGACCGTCACCGGCATGCCCACACCGACGGTCGAGCCGTCCTCGGGGGAGACGTGCCCGATGAAGTCGCCCGCCGGGGAGACCGTGGTGATCGAGGCGTTCTCGGTGGCGGAGCGGCCCTTGGCGTCCGCGGCCTCCGCGGCGATCTGATACCTGGTGGCTCGCTCCAGCGGCTTGTCCGGCTGCCAGGACGTGCCGTCCGCGGCCAGGGTGCCCGGAATCTCGGTACCGGTCGCGACGGCGGCCATGGTCACCTTGGTGAGCTTGCCGTTGCTGACGGTGACCTTGACGGGTTCGTCGATCCCGACCTGGTGGGCACCTTGCCCGGGCGTGATCCTTATTCGGGCGTCGGAAGCGTCCTGCGCGCCGGCCTGCTGTCCCCCCGCCTGCGAGTGAGGGTGATCACCATGGCCGTTTCCTCCGGTGGCGGCCTGGCTCGTCCCGCCGAGGGCCGTGAGTGCGAGTACGCCGCCGAGCACGCCGGCTGTAGCCGTCAGAGCGGTGGTCCGCTTACGTACCGTGATCAAACCGTCTCCCGTCCACTGGTCGTCGAATGCCTGGGGCCGGTCGCCAGTGGAGAGCGACCAGCCCCGAGTGAACCATTTATGCATTCATTCGACCGAAAATGGGCAAATTGTGGCGAATGCAACGCATCGTGCCGGGCACGTTCTCCGGCAGGGACGAGGACAGGGGGCAGGGGCAGGGCACTCAGCCTCCGCGGGACCCGACGTTGAAGTCCCGCTGCGTCGGCGAGAACGGGATGTTCTTGACCCGCCCGTCCGACAGGACGGTGATCGCCGGGTAGGCAGCGCGCTGAGCACTACGCGTGATCGGATACGCTGCGGCGCGATGTATGACGTGTACACCGCTGGTGTGTGAGCCCCCTGAAGAGGAGAACTGTCCGTGAAGCAGCGCCCGGTACTCGCCGGCCTGACATTGATGCTCGTGGCCGTTCTCAGTGCGTGCGGCGGTGGTGCGGACAAGGGTGACGCCCACGGTGGCGGCAAGGGTGGCGGCATGGGCGGCGGTGCGTACTCCAAGCCGCACTCCGATCAGGTGCGCGGGCTCTACGACGCCGTGCGGCATCTTCCGCGCAAGACCGTCAAGGGCACCCGTGCGCACATGGTCAAGGAGTGTGATCCGGCCACCCGGAAGGTCAAGCACACTTCGCGCAGCGGCAGTGGCAAGCGTAAGAGGACCCGTACCTGGTACACCACCGAGCGCTACGAGCAGTGCCACAAGGTCCGCAAGGGCAGTGAGACGTACACGCGCGTCGTGCGGACGGAGCGGTGGTGTGTGCGGCTCGACGACGTGAACGGGAAGGCCAAAAAGGACGACCTCTGGTTCCGGGTCAGCCCCGCCACCTACAGCGAGGTCCACGGCAAGGACGAGCACGCGCGCGTGAAGTTCGAGCCGCGTGCGCGCGGCTGCTGAGCGGGCGGGCTCGCCGGTTCACCAGGTGACGGGCAGCGCCTTCAGCCCGTAGACGATGTTCTCCGTGTGGTAGGTGAGGGTCGACTCCGGAACCGCCAGGCGTAGGTTCGGCAGGCGGCGTAGCAGGGTGGTCAGGATGATCTGGAGTTCCACCCTGGCCAGCGTCTGGCCCAGGCACTGGTGGACGCCGAAGCCGAACGCCAGGTGGCGGCGGGCGTCGGGTCGGGTCGGGTCGAGTCCGGGTGCGGTGCGGCCGAAGACGTCCTCGTCACGGTTGGCCGACGACAGCATGCAGATCACGCCCTCGCCCGCCGCGATCGTGACCCCGCCCACCTTCACCTCCTCCTTCGCCGCGCGCGCCAGGCCGAGGTGGATGATCGTCAGGCTCCGCAGCAACTCCTCGACGGCCATGGGCATCAGGCCGGGGTCGTCGCGGAGCCGTCCCGCGAGCGCGGGGTTCCTGAGCAGGGCCAGTACGCACATCGCCGACATGCAGGCCGTGGACTCGTGGCCCGTGACCAGGAGCATGAAACCGAGTGAGGCGACCTGCTCGGGGGTGAGGTCGTCGCGCACGGCCAGCCTGCTCAGGATGTCGTCGCCGGGCTCCCGCGCCTTCCGCGTGGCCAGCCCGGCGAGATGGCCCATCAAGCCGCGGTGCGCCCTCGCGACCTCCGCCTCGGTCGCGGTGTTGTCGAGCAGCGTGCGGCTGAGCGACTGGAACAGGTCGTGGTCCTCGTACGGGACCCCCAGCATCAAGCAGATCACGAGGGACGGGACCGGGAGGGCGAAGTCCCTTACGAGGTCTGCTGGTTGGTCCCTTGCGGTTGCCGTGTCGAGAGTGTCGATCGCCTCGTCCACGATCCGCTGGATCCCCGGGCGCAGCTCCTCCACCCGTCTCACCAGGAAGTCCCTGGTGACCATGCGGCGCAGCCTCGCGTGTTCCGGGTCGTCCAGGCGGATGAAACTCGGGCGATCCGTGGCCAGTTGGCGCTGGGCGGGGGAGAGGAACGGGAATCCGGGTGTACGGGCGTCGGCGCTGAAGCGGGCGTCGGCGAGCACCGAACGCACCTCCTGGTAGCCCGAGATCAGCCAGCACGGTGAGCCGTCCGGCAGAACGGCGCGCGTGACCGGGCCCCCGCGCGCCGCCTCCGCGTAGGCGGGCGGCGGGGTGAACGGACATTCCCCGTAGGGGGCGGGTAGGCGGAGAGGCGCGAGCTGGGGGAGCACGACGGTCATGCGGGGAGACGCCCTTTCGGGGAGGCGAGGGAGGGGACGGGGCTTGTCGCGTCGGGGGGCGTACCCAGCGTGTTCAGCGTCGTGCAGGCCATCGCGCACTGGCCGATCACCAGAAGCAGCTCGACCAGTTGCTCCGCGCGGAGTCGTTCCGCGAGCTCCTGCCAGAGGGCCTCGGGGAGCTCCGCGTGGTCGGCGAGGAGGTCGGCCGTACGCAGGACGGCCAGGTCGGCCGGGTGCCAGCGGTGGGGAGAGAGGGCGGGGGAGGCCGTCGCGGCTACGTCGGCGGTGGTGAGGCCGGCCAGCCGCGCGTGCTCCTCGTGCCGCGCGCGTACGAAGTCGCAGCCCAGCCGGTGAGACGTACGCAGGATGGCCAGCTCCCGGTCCCGCAACGCCAACGTGCCTTGGTGGGTGAGGACTTGGGCGAGGCGCAGCCATGCCTCGGCGAGCGGAGGGTGGTGGGCGAGCGTGCCGAAGAGGTTCACGCGCCCCGGCCCGTCCTGGCTCGACGCGCCGAGCAGGTCGCGCAGGACGGGCGGCCACTCCTCGGCCGGCAACGGAGGGATGCGCGGGGTCACCGTGCGTGCACCGTCCCGGCCGCCGGGACCGGCGTGGTGTTCGGGGGTCTCCATGCCCAGGCTGTCTCGGTCGGGAGTGGCGTGGTGCTCGGGGGTGCGCCCACCGTGTTCGGGTGTCACCACTCGCACACCATCACTCCCGCGCTGGCCCCGCTCGCGAACCCGAACATGCCCACCAAGTCCCCACGTCGGAGTCGCCCTGTCTCCAGTGCCGTGGCCAGTTGCAGCGGGATCGTGTTCGTGGCCACGTTGCCGTGCGCGGGGAACGTGGTGAGTACGCGGTCGGGGTCCACGCCCACCCACGCGCACGCCACCTTGGTGAACGCGACCGACGGCTGGTGCACGCACACGAGGTCCAGCTCGTCGACCTTGACCCCCAGGTCGGTGACCGCGTCCCTCACCCTTTCGGGCATACCGGTGAACGACTTCACCAACTGCTCCGAATCGATGCGCAGTTGACCCAGTGCGCGGTGATGGGAGTAGGGGTTGGTCAGCGTGGCGGCCCGCCAGCCCCAGGAATTGGCGAAGAAGCGGGAGCCGATGATGCCGGGGCGCTCCGAGGCTTCGAGCAGCAGCGCGGATCCCATGTCGCCCGTGCTGAGGCTGGGCAGCGCGGTCAGTACGTCGGCGGGGTCGTCGACCGACCAGCGGCTCGCGCGCGTGGACACCTCTCCGGTGGTGACGAGGATGCGGCGGTACTGGCCCGACCTGATGAGGGCGTCGGCCACCTCGATGGCGTTGAGTACGCCGTTGCAGGCGTTCTTGAGGTCGAACACCGGGCAGTTCAGGCCGAGTTTGTCGGCGACCACGTGTGCGGTGGCGGGTTCCTCCAGGTCGGCGAGGATCCCGGCGAAGATCAGCAGGTCGACGTCCGAGGGGTCGGTGATCTCGCGCGCCTCGAACAGGCGGCGTGCCGCGTGGGCCGCGAGGTCGGAGGGCTGCTCGTGGGCGGGGGCGACGGTCCGCTCGGAGAGCCCGTACATGTGCGCCAGGACGCCCGGCGACAGGGAGACGTGGGGATTATGGCTACGGAAGCGTTCCTCCGCCTCGGCTACGGACTGTCGGCCGGGCGGCACATGGACCGCCGCGTGAAGGATGCTGCTGTACACGGTCAACGGGGGGTGTTTTCTCTCGGGGGCAGAGGGGGCGGGGCGTGACGGAGAGCTGGGAGTAAAAGGGAGCTGGGGAGTCCGTGATCTCGGAGGCGAGCTCACGTCGCCGACGTCAGCGTCAGCACCACGTTGTGCCCGCCGAAGCCGAAGGAGTGGGTGACGGCGGCCCGTACGCGTTGCGGGCGTGGTGCCCCGGTCACGCAGTCGAGGGGGAAGCCGAGCGTCCCGGGCGTGAGGTTCGCGACCGGTGGGACCGTGCCATGATGGATCGTCAGAGCAGTGAGCGCGGCCTCGATCGCTCCCGCCGCGCCCAGACTGTGGCCCAGTACGCCCTTGGGGGCGGTGACACTCGGGGCGTGCGGCAGGACACGGGCGATGAGCTCGGCCTCCGCGCGGTCGTTGAGGGGAGTGGAGGTGCCGTGGGCGTTGACATGGTCGATGTCGCCCGGGGCGAGCCCCGCGTCGGCGACGGCGGTGCGCAGCGCGCTCTCGGCGACCGCGCCCCCGGGTGCGGGCGCCGTCGGGTGGTGGGCGTCGGTCGACTGGCCCACCCCGGCGAGATGCGCGTACACGCGGTGGCCGCGGGCCCGTGCGTCCGCCGACCGTTCCAGTACGCAGACGGCCGCCCCTTCGGCGATCACGAAACCGTCGCGGTCGACGGCGAACGGCCTTGAGGCGGCCTCGGGTTCGTCGCTGCGCGCGGACAGCGCGCCCATCCGCTGGAACCCCGTGGTGATGACCGGCGTGACGGCAGCTTCCGTACCGCCCGCGACGGCGATGTCGCAGGCGCCGGCCAGGAGCAGATCGCGGGCGACGGCGAGGGCGCTCGCGCCCGAGGCGCAGGCGCTCTCCGTGGCGAGGGAGGGGCCGTGTGCGCCCAGGTCGAGAGCCACCTCGCCCGCCGCCATGTTGGAGATGAGCATGGGGATGAGGGCGGGTGCGACCAGGTCGGGCCCGCACTTGAGGAACCGCTCCGACTGTTCCTCCAGATGCGCGGCGCCGGCCAGGCCCGAGCCGATGACCACGGCGACCCGCGCTCCGCCCCAGTCTTCGCCGGGAGCGATTCCCGCATCCGCGACGGCCTCCCTGGCGGCGAGCACCGCGAGCCGGGTGAACTGCCCCATCCGCCAGGACTTGCCCCCGCCGATCCGCGCCTGTTCGGGGGTCATGAGGGGGATACGGCAGGAGAAGTCGACCGGGAGTTCCTTGAGTTCGGGGTCCTGGGTGGCCGTGGACCGGCCTCGCAGCACCCCCGCCCACGTCGCCTCGCGGCCGATGCCGGCCGGGGTGATGAGGCCCAGGCCGGTGACGGAGATCGTACGGTCGGAAGGCGTCGTCACCGGACCCCTGCCGTGATCTGCCGGGTGGCGAGGGTGGCGGTCAGCTCGGCGACGGTGGTGCGCTTGGTGGCCTCCGACTCGTCCACGCGTACGCCGAGCCGGTCCTGGAGCGCCAGGGCGAGTTCCGCGAGGGCGAGGGAGTCGAGGTCGAGACTCGCCAGGGTGGCGTCGGGGCGGATGCTGTCGGCACCGACCTCGAATTTCTCCGTGAGGACGGCGGCGACGGCGGCGCGGGCCCGGGACGCGGAAGCCACCCGGGTCGAGGGGGAGGCGAGGGGGGTGGGGGACGACGAGGACATGAGCGGTCCTTTCAGGTCGTGCGTGCGTGGGGTTCCGGTGGTGTGCGGTGTGCGGTGTGTCGGGATACGGGGAGGGTTATGAGGCTTGGGGCGGCGTACGCACCGGCGGGACCGCCGGCAGTTCGGGCCACAGGAGCGTGGCCGAGGCCCAGGTGAGGCCCGCGCCGAACGAGGTCAGCAGGACGCGCTGGCCGGGGGCCAGCAGGCCGCGGGACGCGGCGTCGGCGAGCGCCAGGGGGATGGAGGCGGCGCCGGTGTTGCCGACGTGCTCGATGTTGGACACCTGTCTCTGCGCGGGGAGCCGGAGACGTTCGGCGACCGCTTTGAGGATCCGGGCGTTGGCCTGGTGGGCGACGAACCGGTCCACGTCTTCGGTGGTCCACGCGGTGCGGTCGAGCACGGCGCGGGACGACTCGGTCATGCGGGTCACCGCGTGCCGGAACACCTCGCGCCCGCGCATGCGGAAGTGTCGGTCGGCCGGGGTGTGGGCGGCCGGGTCCGCGCGCTCGGCGGCGCCGCCTCCGGGCACCTGGATCAGTTCGTGTCCGGAGCCGTCGCTGCCGAGGTCGAAGGCGAGGACGCTGCCCGGCCCGCCATGGGCGCCGCGGCGCAGGACCACCGCGCCCGCGCCGTCCGCGAAGACGGTCCCCGCGCTGCGGTCGGCGGGGTCGACCAGGGTCGAGTAGACCTCCGCGCCCACGAGCAGGACGCGTTCGGCGGCGCCGGAGGCGATGACGCCCACGGCCGTCGCGAGTCCGTAGCCGAATCCGCTGCAGGCGGCCGAGATGTCCCAGGCGGCGGCCCGTTCGAGGCCGAGGCGGGTGGCGAGGAGCGGGGCCATGGCGGGCATGGGCACGTCGGGGGTGGAGGTCGCGACGAGCACGGTGTCGGGGACGGGGTTGCCGGCGACGGCCAGCGCGCGGACGGCGGCCTCCAGGGCGAGTTCGCCGGTACGGACGCCGGGGCCGGCCCAGTGCCGGGCCGCGATCCCGGTCCGCCGCCGCACCCACGTGTCGTCGACGTCCCACGCGGCGGGGAGTTCGTCGTTGGTGACCCGGCGCGGTGGCACCCAGCCCGCCAGCCCCTCCAGGACCGCGCCGGACGGGCCGGCGGGCCTGTGCGCGTCAGCCGAAGTCACCCGATCCTCGTTCCACGTCTCGATCCTGCGTGCCGATTCCCGTACGAAACCGCTGCTCACGAGGCGTGCTACTCCCGTACGAAGCAGGCTGCGCCCCGCACGGGCAGGTTGATTCCCGTACGAACCGGGAAAACTGTAAGCACAGAAAGGATCTTCACAAACAGAAGGCCCCTTCGAACGAAATCCCAGAGAACGGCTGTCCGGCCGCATCCGCGCAGCTCAGAAGCGGAAGTAATAATTCCGGAATGGCTTCGGTGGGCCGAACGAGTGTCACTCGTAAGGCGGTTCGGCGTGCGGCGGCCCTGGCTTCGTGCGAGGGAAAAACCCCAGGTCCCCGCCCCCGCGCGCATGGCATCCTGAGCCGATGAACGGACCGGAGATCCTCGTCAGTGTCGTGCCCGAGTTGGAGCTTTTCGTTCCGCATGCGCGGCGCGGGGGAGCGGCCGTTGCGCTCGTCACCGACGGCGTGTCCACGCTGGGGCATGTGATCGAGTCGCTCGGCGTGCCGCTGACGGAGGTCGGGGCGCTGGTCGTGGACGGGCGCGAGGTGGCCGTCGGGCACATTCCCGTGGCCGGGGAGCGGATCGAGGTCCGGGCCGTCGTCCGGCCGCAGCGCGTCGAGGGCGCACCGCTGCGGTTCCTGCTCGACGTCCATCTCGGCACGCTGGCACGGCGGTTGAGGCTGCTCGGGGTCGACTCCGCGTACGAGTCCACGGACATCGGCGACCCCGCGCTGGCGACCCGCTCCGCCGCCGAGCGGCGTGTCATGCTCAGCCGGGACCGCGGGCTGCTGCGGCGGCGTGAGCTGTGGGCCGGCGCGTATGTCTACAGCGACCGGCCCGACGAGCAACTACGCGACGTACTGGGCCGGTTCGCGCCCGAGCTGCGCCCCTGGACCCGGTGCACCGCCTGCAACGGGCTGCTGAAGGAAGCCCGTAAGGAAGACGTCGCCGACCTGCTCGAAGGCGGGACGCGTGGCACGTACGACGTGTTCGCCCAGTGCCGCGCGTGCGGGCGCGTGTACTGGCGGGGTGCCCATCACGACCGGTTGGAGGGGATCGTGGGGCGTGCGGTCGCCGAGTTCGGGGGCTGAGGGGCTGCCTCGCCTTCCGGCATCAGTGGCGGTTCGATGCGCCAGGCGATCCGTTCCCCGTCCTGGACCACCCTGCGGTACGCGTACAGCACCACCGAGATCAGCAGGATGCCGACCGCGAGGAAGGACTCCGTCGCGCCCCCGTAGCCCGCGAGGGACGGGTGCGTGACGCCCACCGAGACGATCACGACGTTGAAGGCCAGGATGACCCAGGCGACCGGGATCCAGGCGCGGGCGCGGCGGATCGGGCGGGGCCAGTCGGGACGGTCCTTGCGCAGGAGCAGGAAGCCGGCGACCGCGAGTGTCATGGCCACCAGATAGCCGAAGTTGCTGGCGATGAGGATGCTCAGGGGCTCGCCGAGCAGGACCACGATCGCCGCGTTGACGAGCGCGTCCAGGGTGAGGGCACGGCCCGGCACGCCCCAGCGGTTCACCTTGTCGAGCTGCCGTACGGTCATGCCCTCGCGTGCCAGGCCGTACAGCGCCCGGCCCCCGTCGGCCGTGCACGACACCATGCCGAAGAACATCGAGACGATCAGGATGAGGACGCCGACGTCGGAGAAGCCGCCGAGCGCCTGGGTGAACGCCGTGGCGAACGCGCCGACCGGGTCCGAGCGCAGCGTCTCCTCGCCGACGCTGCCGACCGTCGCGAGCGGGACGACGAAGAAGACGCCGAGCGAGATGAGGGACGTCAGCCGCAGGGCCTTCGCCGTGTCGCGGGCCGTGTCGCGGTACTCGGGGGCGAACGACGCGCAGATCTCCGTGCCGTACGTCGTCCAGGCCGTGACGTAGAACCACACGATCAGCGTCATCCAGCTGCCGCCGTGGTACCAGGTCAGACGGGACGCGTCCCAGCTGCCCGGGCGCAGGAACGGGGCGATGACGACCACCGCGAGGCCGCACATCACCAGGGCCGCGACGGCCTTGGAGACGCTCGCGGCCAGCCGTGCGCCGAAGTAGTTGCAGGCCCAGCCGCCGGCGATCGCCAGGACCGCGAGCGCTTCCGGGAGGCCGATGCGATGGCCGGGGAAGGGGAGCGACGGGGCGTGCGGGAACCACTGGGCCGTGATGAGGTGGCCGATCGCCGCGCCGTTGACCGCGATGCTGAACGACCAGCCGATCCAGTACCCGTACGACGCCACGGCGCCCAGCGGGGCGAAGTAGCGCTTCCAGCCCTCCGTGGCGTATCTGCTGATGCCGCCGGACATGCCGGGGAACATCGCGGCGGTCTCGGCGAACAGCATGTTCTGCGCGAACGCGACGAGCGCCCCGACGCACCAGATGGTGATCGCCGTCCAGCCTCCGATCGCGCCCACGGTGTAACCCACCGTCAGGAGCAGGCCGTTGGGGATCACCATGGCGATGGCGAGGCCGTCGCGCCAGGTCAGGGACTTGTGCAGCTGTTGGCTCAAGGGGGCCACCTGTCTCGGTCGGGGGACTGACGGGAGAAGGTTCCGTGCGGCGGAAAGTGGGTGCCGTCGGGGTGTGTCGGCGGTCACAATAATTCGTTATTGTTGGCCGGGATAGGGGTCCGGCAGTGGCCAATTCCAGAGAGACCGACGGGGAAACGAGGGGCGGGCATGGGGGAGAAGGAGAACGGTGGCGACGCGGGCGAGGTGCAGCGCGAGCGGATCCTGCGGGCGGCCGCCCTGGTCATGGCCGAACGCGGCTTCGACGCGGCGCGCATGAGGGACGTGGCGCGCGGCGCCGGCGTGTCCATCGGCCTGCTCCAGCACTACTTCGACACCCGCGACCTGCTGTTCCGCGAGGCCTTCGAGTGGTCGATCGGCGAACTCATCGCCCGCTGGCGCAAGGGCGCGTCCGCCGAGCCCGATCCGTGGCGCCGCTTCGAACTCCTCGTACGCGAACTGGCCGACGACCCCGACCTTCAGCGCCGGTGCGCGACCTGGACCGAGTTCTGCGCGAGCGCCGCCCGCAGGCCCGAGCTGCGCGACGGGGTGCGCCGCGCGCACCAGGACTGGCGCGAGCTCGTCCTCGGCATCGCCGAATCGGGCGTCGCCGCCGGGAAATTCGTGCCCGTCGTGCCCACCGACGTCGCGGTGCGCTCCGTGCTCGCCGCCGTCGACGGCTGCGACATGGCCGTGGCGTCGGGCAGCGGCATGGGGGCCGAGGGCTACGCCGCCGTCATCCTCGCCACCGCCCGCTCGGTCCTCGGCGTACGCGACTGAGCTGCTTTCCCTCTCACACCACTCCATCAGAGCCGCAGTTCACAGGAGGCACCGCGCCATGACGTCGACCGCATTCCCGCATCTGTTCAGCCCGCTCGTCATCGGCGGCGTGACCCTGAAGAACCGCGTCCTGTCCTCCGGTCACGACACGGTCCTCGTCGAGGGCGGGCAGGTCACCGACGATCTGGTCGCCTATCACGAGGCGCGCGCCGAGGGTGGGGTCGGGCTCATCGTCGTACAGGTGGCGGGAGTTCACGAGACGGCGCGGTACACGACGCATGTCCTCATGGCCACCGACGACTCGTGCGTCGAGGGGTACCGGCGGCTCGCCGAGGCCGCGCACCGGCACGGTGCCAAGGTCTTCGGACAGCTCTTCCACCCGGGACGCGAGATCCTGGAGTCGCGCGACGGCTCCGCGCCCGTCGCCTGGTCGGCGTCGGCGACGCCCAGCGAGCGCTTCCATGTGATGCCGCGCGCCATGACCGGGACCGAGATACGTGAAGTCGTCGACGGGTACGGAGAGGCCGCCCGCAGGCTGCGCGCCGCGGGGCTCGACGGCGTGGAAGTGGTCGCGAGTCACGGCTACCTCCCGGCCCAGTTCCTCAACCCGCAGGTCAACGTACGCACCGACGAGTACGGGGGTGACGTGGACGGCCGGCTGCGGTTCCTGCGCGAGGCCCTCGCGTCGGTGCGGGCGCACACCGGACCCGACTTCGTGGCCGGACTGCGGATCTCCGGCGACGAGTTGAGCCATGACGGCCTCACCGCCGAGCTCGCCGTCGAGGCGGCCGCCCGGCTGGACCGCGAGGGTCTCGTCGACTATGTGAGCGTCTGCGCCGGCTCGTCGGCGACGATCTCCGGCGCCGTGCACATCGCACCCCCGATGACGCAGCCCGCGGGATACACCGCCCCCATCGCCGCGCGCGTGCGGGCGGCGGTCGAGGTGCCGGTCATGGTCGCCGGGCGCGTCAACCAGCCTCAGGAGGCGGAGCAGATCATCAAGGAGGGCCAGGCCGACGCCTGCGCCATGACCCGCGCCCTGATCTGCGACCCCGACATGCCGGGCAAGGCGAGCGACGGCCGCACGGAGGAGATCCGGGCCTGCATCGGCTGCAACCAGGCCTGCATCGGCCACTTCCAGCGCGGCTACCCGATCTCCTGCATCCAGCACCCCGAGACCGGCAGGGAGCGCCGGTTCACGCGGCTGCCCCTGCCCACCAGGCGCCGGAAGGTCCTCGTCGCCGGTGGCGGTCCCGCGGGGCTCAAGGCCGCCGCCGTGGCCGCGTCCCGCGGGCACGACGTCACGCTGCACGAGGCGGGCCGGCGCGTCGGTGGCCAGGTGCTGCTCGCCCAACTCCTGCCGGGGCGCGCCGAGTTCGGCGGTGCGATCACGAACCTGGAGGGCGAGGCGCGGCGGGCGGGGGCGCGGATCGTCACCGGGTCCCGTGTCGACGCCGAGCTGCTCGACCGCGAGGAGGCGGACACGCTCATCGTCGCCACGGGTGCGGTGCCACGTCGGCCGGCGCTCGAACTCCTCGACGACCCCGTCGTCCTGGACGCCTGGGACGTCGTCCGCGGCACCGTCGACGTGCCCAAGGGCCGGATCGTCGTCGCGGACTGGCGCGGTGACTGGATCGGGATCGGCGTGGCCGTCCAACTCGCGGGCCAGGGGCGGAAAGTGACGCTGTGTACAACCGGCTTCGGGGCGGGCGAACACCTTCAGCAGTACGTGCGCGCGTCGATGCTGGCCGAGGCCGCGCGGGCCGGGGTCGAGACCGTGCCGACGGTGCGTCCCTACGGCGCCGACGCCGACACGGCGTACTTCCAGCACACCCTCACCGAGGAGCCGGTGATCATCGAAGGGGTCGCGGCCCTCGTCCTCGCCCAGGGACACGACCCGGTGGGCGAACTCGCCGGCCTGGCGGACGGACGGGTGGGTGAGGTCCTGATGGCGGGGGACTGCGTGTCACCGCGAACCGTGGAGGAGGCCGTACTGGAGGGCCTGACGGTGGCGTCGTCCCTCTGAGCCGCGCAGCCACGCGGACATGTCCGGTCGCCGCGCCGCCGTGCGTGCCTCAGCGCGGATGGCGGCGCAGCCGCACCCGGTACGAGTAGTGCTCCGGAAGGAAGTGGCTGACGGCCAGCTCGACCGGGCGGCCCGACGCCGACAGGTAGAGGCGGTCGATCCGGAGCAGCGGATGCTGCGGCGGGCACTCCAGCTGCGCCGCCACCTCGGCCGAGGCGAGGGCGACCGTGACGGACTGCTCCGCCTCCGCGATCGGCTCGGGCAGCCGGCCGTCGAGGAGGCCGATGATGGTGACGCGGCTGTCCGTGCCCGCCTCCGTCAGCTCCGGGCGGTCCGCGACGAGCGCGCCCACGTCCGGCGGCAGATGCACCGTCGTCAGACAGAACGGGGTGTCCTCGTGCAGCCGCAGGAACGAGAGGTGGTCCACGCGGTCGGAGCCGACGCGCAGCCTGCCCGCCGCGTCCACGTCGACCCGGCGGCGCAGCGGCGACACCAGGCGCATCGTCGTGTCGAGGGACAGCGCCATGAGGTCCTCGACCGAGCCGAACTGCCGCAGATACTGCTCCTCGCGGGGCGCGGCGAACGTGCCGCGCCCCGGGACCCGGTGCACGAGGCCCTCCGTGACCAGGTCCTGGAAGGCGCGCCGCACGGTCTGCCGGCTGAGACCGTGCGAGGCGGCGAGCTCCGCCTCCGTGGGCAGCCGCACCCCTTCGGGGTAGTCGTGCCGCAGGATCGCCTCGCGCAGCTCGCGCGCGAGGCGTACATAGGCGCTGTCACGCCCGGGGGCCGCCATCTGTGTCCCCCTCGTCCGCTCTGTGCGTGTCGTACGCGTCATGTCTGCCGTTCACCGTCCTGCCTGTGCCGTGAGTCTAATGGCCGTACAAGACGGTGCGCAGGTCAGACGTCCAGACCGCCGCGGGAGACCAGCTGGCGCACGATGACGTTGCGCTGGATCTCGTTGGTGCCCTCGCCGACGATCATCAGGGGCGCGTCGCGGAAGTAGCGCTCGACGTCGAACTCGGTCGAGTAGCCGTAGCCGCCGTGGATACGGACCGCGTTCAGGGTGATCTCCATGGCCGTCTCCGACGCGAAGAGCTTGGCCATGCCCGCCTCCATGTCGACGCGGCGGCCCGCGTCCGCCTCGCGGGCGGCGTACAGCGTGAGCTGGCGCGCCGCGGTGAGCGAAGTGGCCATGTCGGCGAGGTAGTTGCCGATCGACTGGTGCTTGTAGATGGGCTCGCCGAACGTCTCGCGCTCCTGCGCGTAGCGCAGGGCGTCCTCGAACGCGGCCCTGCCGACGCCGAGCGCGCGCGAGGCGACCTGGAGGCGGCCCGTCTCCAGGCCCTTCATCATCTGACCGAAGCCCTTGCCCTCGACGCCGCCGAGCAGCGCGTCGGCCGGGACGCGGTAGTCGTCGAAGGTCAGCTCACAGCTCTCGACGCCCTTGTAGCCGAGCTTCGGCAGGTCGCGCGAGACGGTGAGCCCCGGGCCGTGCTCGGCGAGCAGGATGGAGATGCCGCGGTGCTTCGGTTCGGCCGCCGGGTCCGTCTTGCACAGCAGCGCGATCAGCTGCGAGCGCCGGGAGTTGGTGATCCAGGTCTTGCCGCCGTTGACGACGTACGAGTCCCCGTCGCGCCGCGCGACCGTGCGCATCGCCTGGAGGTCGGAGCCGCCGCCCGGCTCGGTGAGGGCCATCGTCGAGCGGATCTCGCCGGTCGCCATCTTCGGCAGGTAGCGGTTCTTCTGCTCCTCGGTGCCGAAGTGCAGCAGCAGCTTGGAGACGACGGTGTGGCCGCCCATGGCGCCGGCGAGGCTCATCCAGCCGCGCGCCAGCTCCTCCGTGATCAGCACGTAGCAGGGCGTGGAGACGGGCGTGCCGCCGTACTCCTCGGGGATCGCGAGGCCGAAGATGCCGAGGTCCTTCATCTGCTCGATGAGCGCCTCGGGATAGGTGTTGGCGTGCTCCAACTCCCGTACGACCGGCTTCACTTCGCGATCCACGAAGTTCCGCACGGTCTCGACGATCAGCTGCTCGTCGGAGGAGAGGGTGTCGAGGGTGCTCACTTCGCGGACGCTCCTTGTTCGTGGTCGTGCGTGGTGTCGATGACGCCCTGCGTCCGCAGCCGCTCGATGTCGGCGGCGCTGCGGCCCAGGGCGGTGAGGATCTGTTCGGTGTGCTCTCCCGCGGCGGGCACGGGGTCCATCCGGGGGGTGACGCCGGAGAGGTCCGCCGGGGGAAGCAGTGCCTGTACGGGCCCCTGCGCCCCCGGCACCGCGATGTCGCGCCAGCGGTCGCGCTCGGCGAGGGCCGGGTGGGCGAGGAACTCGGCGATGGAGTTCACACCCGCGTTGGCGATGCCGGCCTTGTCGAGGAGCGCCATGGCGTCCTCGCTGCCGAGCTCGGCGAACCGGGCGGAGACGGCCGCGTTGACCTCGTCGCGGTGGGCGACGCGGTCGGCGCCGGTGGCCATGCGGGGGTCGTCGGTGAGTTCGGGACGGCCGAGGACCGTGGAGCACAGGGCCTGCCACTCCCGCTCGTTCTGGATGGAGAGCAGCACCTCCTTCCCGTCGGAGGCGGTGAAGGGGCCGTAGGGCGCGATCGTGGCGTGCTGGGCGCCGATGCGCGGCGGCTGCGTGCCGCCGTATCGCGTGTAGTAGGCGGGCTGGCTCATCCACTCGGCGAGCGCCTCGAACAGGGAGACCTCGACGGCGGGCGCCCGCCCGGTGGTGGCCCGCGTGTAGAGGGCGGAGAGGACGCCGCTGTACGCGTACATGCCGGCCGAGATGTCGGCGACGGAGATGCCCACGCGGGCGGGCTCGTCGGGCGAGCCCGTGATGGAGAGCAGTCCGGTCTGGCACTGCACGAGCAGGTCGTACGCCTTGCGCTGCGACCAGGAGCCGCTGGTGCCGTACCCGCTGATGGTGCAGGGGATCAGGCGGGGGTGGCGGGCCTGGAGCGCGGCGGGGCCGAGGTCCATGCGGTCGGCTGCGCCCGGGGCGAGGTTCTGGACGAACACGTCGGCGTCCGCGAGGAGTTCCTCCAGGATGTCCCGGCCCTCCTGGGACTTGAGGTCCAGGGTGAGGGACTCCTTGGAGCGGTTGAGCCACACGAAATAGCTGGCCTGCCCGTGCACCGTGGTGTCGTAGCGGCGGGCGAAGTCACCGCCGCCGGGACGCTCGACCTTGATGACGCGGGCGCCGAGGTCGGCGAGCTGGCGGGTGGCGAAGGGCGCGGCGACGGCCTGTTCCAGGCTGACGACCGTGATGCCTTCGAGGGGGAGCGGCTCGGTCATGCGGGGTCCTTCCCGGGAAGTTCGGTGAGGAGCAGCGCGCGGGCCGACTCCCAGGTCGTGTCCTTGAGCAGGGCGGGTACGTCGCTGCCGCACGCGACGAATTTCTCCACCAACTCTCCGTCCGTGGGCGGGCGTTGAGGTGAGCCCGGCGGGTGGCAGAGGGTGGAGCGCAGGACCCGGCCGTCGGTGAGCGTCACTGCGAGGCCGACCTCGCCGTCGAGGAGCCCGGCACCGCCCTCGGTGCGCTCCGTCTCGACGGTGGCCATCAGGCGCCGTGCCTCGGGCCGGCGCACCGATTCGTCCGTGAAGGCCCCGAAGCCGGGGAACCCGTCGAGCAGGGCCGTCGCCACCGCGTACGGGAGGCTGAACTTGCCTTCGAGCCCGGTGTCCGGGTCGTCGTGGATGAGGGGGTGGACGGTGGCCCCCGGGGTGGTGACGCGGACGGCCGTGACGTCGTCGGGGCCGCACTCGGCGCGCAGATCGCGCAGCGCCGCGATCGGGCGCTGCATCGCGTAGCAGCAGGGGAACATCTTGATGGCGAGGCCACCGGGTACGGCGGGACCGCCGCTGTGGGGCGCACCGTCCGCGGCGCCGTCCGCTCCTTGCGCGCCCACCAGCTTCAGCCACGCGTCGACCGCCCGCGGATCGGCCGTGGCACCGGCCCGGGCCAGGCGCGCCGCCCGCACCCCCGCCTCCGCCGCGAAACCGACCTGGAGCGACTTGCTGTGGGTGCCGAACGCGGCCTGGACTCCGCTCGCGCCGGGCACCGCGAGCGCCATGGCCGTCGCCAGCCGCTCGGGCGTGAGGCCCCAGGCGACGCCCGCCGCGACGGCCGCCGCGGGGGCGCCCGCCGTGCAGGTGGCGTGCCAGCCGGCCGCGTAGTGCGACCAGCCGAGCAGCGTGCCGAGCCGGGCCATCACGCCCGCTCCGGCGAGATAGGCGCGCGCGTCGCCGCCCGCCGCGAGGACCGCGGGGACGATCACGACGCTGATGTGTGTCGTGGACTCGATGTGCAGGTCGTCGAAGTCGAGGACGTGACCGACCGCGGCCCAGCGCGCCGCGTCCGGCAGCTCGGCTGCCAGCGCGCTCACCGGGTGGTCGCGCGCGGCGAGCGTGACCGCGACCGTGTCCAGGAGGGAGCGGCGGGCGAGCGCCAGGTCCTCGGCGTCGGGTTCGTATCCGTACGCCCACTCGGCGAGCGATTCCGCGATGGCCGGCATGGCTTCCCTTCATACATGTCCTGCACTGCGTGGTTACTTTGTACGGCCAAATGGCGGGACCGTCAATGGTGCCACCGGCAGGGCAACTTAAAGCCTTCACATGCGACTTCTCTTCAGGGGGGTTGACGGGACGCCCGTCGGGGCGGACGCTGGGCCGCGTTTTGTACGGCACAATCCGCCATTGAGGCGGCCACATCGTTCGGTCTGTCCAGCCACCCGTCCAGGTACCCGGCAATCCACCTGGCCGCCGGCTGTCCGGCCGACTGTCCCCGGAGGTCTCGCATGGGCGATGCGCATCCCCTGCTCGCCGCGCTCAGCGGCGCCCGGCACGGTGCCCTGCACCGGCGGGTGCTGCTCACCGTCAGCGCCATGTTCTTCTTCGACCTCGCCGACCTGAACACGTTCGCGTTCGCCGCGCCCGCCATCCGCCGGGCGCATCTCTTCACCGTCGACGACATCGCGTTCGTCACGGCCCTGGCCTTCGCCGGTATGGCGGCCGGCGCGATCCTCGGCGGCCGGTTCGCCGACCACGTGGGCCGGCGCCGGGTCATGGCGGGGTCCGTGGTGCTCTTCTCCGCGGCCTCCGTGGTCAACGCGCTGGTCAGCGGGGTGGGCGCGATGGCCGCGGCCCGCTTCGCGACCGGGTTCGGCCTCGGCGCCATGACCTCCGTCGCGATCACCTACCTCTCCGAGGTCACCCCGGCCGCACGCCGCGGCCGCGCCCAGGCGACGGCGCTCGGCACCGGGCTGATCGGCATCCCCGTCGTGGCGTTCACGGCCCGCGGCCTGACCGCCGACGACCCCGGCGGCTGGCGCGCCCTCTTCGTCATCGGCGCGCTCGGCGTCCTGCTCGTACCGCTCCTGATGCGCCTGCCCGAGTCGCCGCGCTGGCTCCTCGCGCGCGGCCGCAACGCCGAAGCCGTGCAGGTCACACGCGCCTTCGTGCCCGACTGGGAGCCGTCCGCCGACGCGCTGGCCGCGCCGCCCGCGGCAGCGGACCGGCCCCGGTTCACCGAACTCTTCGCCGCGGGCCAGCGGCGCAACACCGTCGCCCTGATGGTCCTGTGGCTCTTCGGGCTCGTCGGTTTCTACGGGTTCCAGTCCTGGGTGCCGACGCTGCTCGCCGACCACGGCCAGGACTTCGCGAAGAGCATGACCATGTCCGCGGTCACCACCGTCGGGGCGGTGCCCGGCGCGTTCCTCGCCTGGCCGTTCATCGACCGCTACCCGCGCAAGCACCTCGCGGTGGTGCTCGGTCTCGTGGTCGCGGTCCTCGGCATCGGATACGGGCTCAGCTCGTCCACCGTGGCCGTCGTCGTGTTCGGCACGCTCGTCGCCGCGCTCAGCCAGACCTTCATCGCGGTGCTCTACTCGTACACCCCCGAGGTCTTCCCCACCCGCCTGCGTACGGCGGGCGCCGGGCTCGGCAACGGCGTCGGGCGGATCGGCAACGTCATCGCGCCGCTGGTCGTCGCGGCGATCTACACGGCGCCGGGGCTCGGCTACGTCGCCGTGTTCGTGTTCATCGCGGGATGCTGGCTGGTCGCCACGGCCACCGTGTTCTTCTTCGGCGTCGACACCCGCGGCCGTTCCCTGGAGACCCTGCACGACGCGGCGGCGGCCCCGGTGGCTTCCGCGGCACCCGTTTCGCAACGCATCGGAGAATGAGAGCCATGCCCCAACCAGACGCAGCCCAGGGCGAGTTCGCGCTCGCGCGGTATCTGGACGCCTGGGCCCCGGCGCCCGTGACCCTGGACGATCCCGTCGCCGCCGGGCCCGTCGCCGCGCTGAGCCAGGTGCTCGACCAGGAGGCGGCCGTGGCCGGCGAGGGAGAGCCGTTGCCGCCGCTGTGGCACTGGCTGCACTTCCTCGAATGGCCCGCACAGCGAGAGCTGGGGACCGACGGGCACCCCGCGCACGGCCACTTCCTGCCGCCCCTCCCGGACCGCAGGCGCATGTTCGCCGGCGGCCGCGCGGAGTTCACCGCGGCGCTGCGGGTCGGCGTGCCCGCCCGGCGCACGAGTTCCCTCGCCAAGGTCGAGATCAAGCGCGGCCGCACCGGCGAGATGGCCTTCGTGACGGTCCGTCATGAGATCACGCAGGAGGGGGAGACGCGGGTCACCGAGGAGCAGGACCTCGTCTACCGCGTGGGCGAGGACGAGGGGCGGAGCGGGGGCTTCGGCCTCGACCTCGGTGAGGCCGAACCGTCCGACGCGGACTGGCGGTTGGCCCTGCGCCCCTCGCCGACGCTGCTGTTCCGCTACAGCGCGCTCACCGCGAACGCCCACCGCATTCACTACGACGCACCGTACGTGCGCGACGTCGAGGGCTACCCGGGTCTCGTCGTCCACGGGCCGCTCCTCGTCCAGCTGATGCTGGAACTCGCCCGCCGCGAGGCTCCGGAGCGGGAGATCCACACGCTCTCCTACCGGCTCCGAAAGCCCGTGTTCGCGGGCGAGCAGGTGTGCGCGCTCGGCGACGTGGCGGACGACGGAAGGTCGGCCGCGCTGCGGATCGCCACGCGCCGGGACGAGCGGCATGCGACGGCGGAGGTGACTTTCAAGTGAGCGCCGAGCGCACCACTGTCGACCCTGCGAGTGCCGACCTCGCGCGTCCCGAACTCGCCGACCCCGCGCGCCTCGGCCGGGACCGCACCCGCCTCGCCGCCGCCCGCACCCTGCTCTTCGTCCCGGGGCACCGCCCTGACCGGTTCGAGAAGGCGGCCGCGGCCGGGGCCGATGCCGTGATCATCGATCTGGAGGACGCCGTCGCGCCCGACGACAAGGACGCGGCCCGCCGGCACGCCGCCGACCGGCTCGCGCGGGGCAGGGACGTGGTGGTGCGGATCAACGCGCCCGGCACGCCCTGGTGGGACGCCGACCTGGACCTCGTCACCGCGTTCGGCTGTCCGGTGATGCTGCCCAAGGCCGAGGACCCCGACGTGATCGCACGGATCGCGGAGGTCTGCGCCGTGATCCCGCTCGTCGAGACGGCGGCGGGGATCGAGCGCGCCCTCGACGTGTGCTGCGCGCCCGGCGTCGTCCGCGCGGCCTTCGGCAGCGTCGACCTCGCCACCGAGCTGGGCGTGCGTCACGACGACACCCTGGCGCTGGCGTATGCGCGGTCCCGGCTGGTCATGGCGTGCGCCGCCGCCGGTGTCGCGCCCCCGCTGGACGGCGTGACCACCGCGCTCGACGACGCCGACGCCCTCGCGCAGGACATCCGGCACGCCCGACGGCTCGGCTTCGGAGGCAAACTGTGCATCCATCCGAGGCAACTCCAGGCGGTCGCCGAGGGGTTCGCGCCCTCGGACGAGGAGCTGGCCTGGGCCAGGAAGGTGCTCGACGTGGGCGAAGCGGTGTCGGCCGTCGACGGGGTGATGGTCGACAAGCCGGTGCAGGAGCGGGCGCGGCGGCTGCTCGGGGTGGAGCTCACCACCGGCCCTGCGGGCGCGTCCGCGTCCGCGTAGAACGGAGGAACGGGACGCGCGCGGCGATGTCACGTCGCCGGCAAGTCCCGGAGCCCGTCGGCGAACCCGTCGACCAGGTCGACGAGCGCCGCCACCGCCGGATCGGTGTCGTCCGCCCGCGACGCGAGGCCCAGCGGGAGCGCCGGGGCGTCGAGCACCGGGACCAGCGTCACCCCCGGCACCGCCAGATGCCCGGCGGAGTCCGGAGTGAGCCCGCTCCCGACGCTCGCCGCCACCAGGGAGAGCAGGGTGTGCGTGTCGGGCGCGTCCTGGACGATGCGCGGGGTAGCGCCCTGCGCCAGGAACGCCGACAGCACGAGGTCCCGCACGATCGACCCCCGGCCGGCCGGATAGCTGACGAAGGGCACGCCCCGCCGATCGGCGAGGGTCAGCGACTCCCGTGCGGCGAGCGGGTGTTCGGAGGGCACGGCCGCGACCAGCGGATGCCGCAGCAGCTCCCGCACCCGCAGCCCGGCGTCCGGCAGCGGGAGCCGTACCACCCTCGGCGATTGTTCTCGGGAAACTCTTGTGTCCGTCGTGGCCTTCGCCGTCCTGATGGTGCTGCTCTCGCTCTTCGGTGCCCGCGCCCTGCTCGCACGCCGCGGGAGCCGAGGAGTGGGACGCCGTGACGGTGGACGATACGCAACAGCCGGCCGGATCTGACGGTCTGCGCTCTGACGATCTGCGCTCTGACGGTCAAGATTTTGATGGTCAGTCAAATATCGATCCCGACAACCCCCGACACCCCCCGACACACCCCCCGACACAAGGGAGACAGCCATGGACTCCGATGTCTTCGAGGACATCCTGCGCACCGTGAAGGGCTTCGTCCGCGGTGAAGTCGTGCCGCTGGAGGAGGAGATCGAGCAGAGCGACGCCATACCCGAGCGGCTGCGGCGCGGCGCCGCCGACATGGGCCTGTTCGGCTGGGCGCTGCCCGAGGAGTACGGCGGGCTCGGCCTCGACATGCGCCAGGACGTGCGCCTCGCCATCGAACTCGGCTGGACCACACCGGCGTTCCGGTCCATGCTCGGCACCAACAACGGCATCGCGGGCAAGGCCCTGGTCAACTTCGGCACGCCCGAGCAGCAGAAGCGCTGGCTGCCCGCGCTCGCCGCCGGCTCCGCCGTCGCCTCGTTCGCCCTCACCGAGGACGGCGCGGGCTCCGACCCCAGCGGTGTACGCACCCGCGCCGTCCGCGAGGGCGACGGCTGGGTCCTGTCCGGCGCCAAGCGGTTCATCACCAACGCCGACCACGCCGACCTGTTCGTCGTCTTCGCGCGGACCGACCCCGACGCCGAGGCCCACCGAGGGATCTCCGCCTTCCTCGTGGAGAGCACGGCACCGGGCGTACGGGTCGGACCGCCGGACCGCAAGATGGGCCAGCGCGGCGCCCACACCGCACCGGTCTACTTCGACGACGCGCGGGTCCCCGCCGACGCCGTGCTCGGCGGCGAGCCCGGCACCGGATTCCGCGCCGCGATGGCCTCCCTCACTCGCGGCCGCCTGCACATCGCGGCCCTGTGCGTCGGCCTCGCGGCCCGCGCGCTCGACGAAGCCGTGCGCTACGCCGCCACCGCCGAGCAGGGCGGCGAGTCCATCGGCCGCTTCCAGCTCGTCCAGGAACTCCTCGCCGAGTCGCACGCCGAACTCCTCGCGGGCCGCTCTCTGGTGCTCGCCGCCGCCGAGGCGTTCGACGCGGGCACCGACACCCGCATGGGACCCTCCAGCGCCAAGCTGTTCTGCAGCGAGATGGTGTGCAGGGTCGTCGACCGCGCCGTCCAGGTGCACGGCGGCAGCGGCTACATGAGCGACTCGACCGTCGAGCGCCTCTACCGTGACGCGCGCCTCTTCCGGATCTACGAGGGCACCAGCGAGATCCAGAAACTCATCATCGGCAAGGGGCTGCTGCGGGAGGCCGGGGCATGAGCGCGCGACCGTCCCGCACGGACCTCGTCGACACCCTGCTCCACCCCCGCTCGATCGCCGTCCTCGGCGCCTCCGACAACCCCCGAAAGCTGTCGGGGCGCCCCATCGACTACCTCAAGCGCTTCGGATACGCGGGACGCATCCTGCCCGTGAACTCCCGCCGCGCCACGGTCCAGGGCCTGCCCGCCCACCCGACCCTCGACGCGATCGACGGCGACATCGACCTCGCGATGGTCATGCTCGACGCCGCCCACGCGGCCGACGGCATCCGGGCGTGCGGCCGCCGCGGCATCAAGGTGGCGATCGTCGCCGCCGCCGGATACGCCGAGACCGGCGAACAAGGCGCCTTGCTGCAAGGGGAGTTGAAGGCCGCAGCGGAGGAGAGCGGCGTCCGCGTGCTCGGGCCCAACTGCCTCGGCCTCATCAGCGTCCACGACCGGGCCGTGCCCACCTTCACGTCGGCGCTCGACGAGAACATCGAACTGCGCCCGGGCCCCGTCGCGTTCGTCAGCCAGAGCGGCGCCTTCGGCTCGTTCATCTTCAGTGAGGCCCGCCAGTACGGCATCGGCCTCGCCCACTACGTCAACACCGGCAACGAGGTCGACATCTCGGTGTCCGAACTCCTCGGCGCGTTCGCCGCGACCGACGAGTCGAAGGTCCTGCTCGCCTACCTCGAAGGCGTCAGCGACGGCCCAGGACTCCTCGACGCGGCCCGCGCCGCGCACGCGGCCGACAAACCCGTCATCGCCGTGAAGGTGGGCCGCTCCGCCGCCGGTGCCCGCGCCGCCCGGTCGCACACCGCGTCACTGGCCGGCGAGGACCGCGTCTTCGACGGCGCGGCACGGCAGTTCGGCCTCACGCGCGTGAGCGGCGTCGAACCCATGCTGGACGCCGCCCAGATCTTCGCCACCGGCCGCCGCACCAGGGGCCGCCGCCTCACCACCCTCTCCCTGTCGGGCGGCGCCGGAGTCCTCATGGCCGACGAGGCCGTCACCCACGGCATCGCCGTCGACACCTGGGACGAGGAGTGGCAGCGGCGCATGGCCGACGTCATCCCCCCGTTCGGCTCGCCCCGCAACCCCGTCGACCTGACCGCCGCACTGGTCAGCGAACCCGACATGCTGCGCCGCGCCCTCGACGTCGCCCTCGAACACCCCGGAACCGACATGATCGGCGTGCTGCTCGGCAACGCCGACGGCGACATCGACGAGCTGACCGACGCCATCGCGAAGGCGCACGGCTCCACCGACCAGCCGCTCGTCGTCGTCTGGACCGGCGGCAACGGCAGGGCGCGGCAACGGCTCCGCGAGCTGGGCGTGCCCTGCTACAGCGACCCGGGCCGGGCCGCCGCGGCCCTCGGGCACCTCGCCGACTTCAGCCTCCGCCCGCCCCTTCCGACGGGCGCACGCCCCACGGGCACCGACCCGCGGGCCGCCCGCGCGATCATCGACGAGGCCCGCGCGCAGGGCCGTACCCGGCTCGACGAGCACGAGTCCGCCCGGCTCATCGCCGCCTACGGACTCCACTCCGCGCAGGCTCGCACCGCGCGCGACCCCGAGGAAGCCGTACGCGCGGCGGCGGACCTCGAAGGGCCCCTGGCCGTCAAACTGCTGTCGGCCGACGTCGCCCACAAGAGCGACATGGGGGGCGTGCGGCTCGGCCTGACCACGCCGGACGGCGTGCGCGACGCCGCGCGGGACGTCCTCGCCGCCGCGGCCCGCGAGGGCGTCGGCGACGCGCGGCTCCTCGTGCAGCGCATGGCGGGCGGCGACCGCACCGAGCTGATCCTCGGCATCCAGCGCGACGCCGCGTTCGGGCCCGTCGTGGTCGCCGGGTTCGGCGGCGTCCTCGTCGACGTACTCGACGACAGCCAGGTCGCCGTGGCCCCCGTCGACCACGCGGGGGCGGTGCGCATGCTGCGCTCGCTGCGCGCGGCGCGGGTCCTCGACGGGGTGCGCGGCGCGCCCCCGCGCGACGTCGACGCCGTGGCGGACGCGCTCGTCCGCCTGTCCTGGCTCGCCACCGACCTCGCCGACGACCTCCTCGAACTCGACGTGAACCCGCTGCTGTGCGGCCCGGCCGGCGACGGCGCCGTCGCCGTGGACTGCCTCGCCCTGCTGAGCGCCCCTTCGGAACAGGACGCACGATGAACCCACTCGCCCCCCGTGAAGACACCGTGACACCGGAACACCGGTCTCCGGCCCTCGCCCACCGCGCCGGCCTCAGCCGCGGCGAACTGCGCTACCAGCGCTGCGCGCACTGCGCGGCAGCCGTCTTCCCGCCCCGCACCCTCTGCCCCGACTGCGGCACGCAGAAGCTGAGCTGGGAACGCAGCACCGGTCACGGCACCGTGTACGCGACCACCGTCGTGCGCGGCCGCGACGGCGCGCACAACGTCGTGCTCGTCGACCTCGACGACGGCTTCCGCATGATGTCGCGGGTCGAGGGGCCCGCTCCGGAGGACGTCGCGATCGGCGACCGTGTCCGGTTCCGTACGACAGCGGACGGCGAGACCGCCGTCTTCGAGCCGAAGGAGGACGCCCGATGACACAGTCGCTGCGTGGCAGCGCCGCCGTCGTCGGCGTGGCCGAGTCCGACCTCGGTGAGGTCGCCCCCGGTCTGACCCACCTCGACCTCGTCGGCCAGGCCACCGCCCGCGCCCTCGAGGACGCGGGCATCGCCAAGTCGGAGGTCGACGGCCTGTTCACCGCCTCGTCGTACCTGCCGATGGCCGCCATGGACACCGCCGAGTACCTCGGCATCCGCCCCCGCCACCTCGACGGCACCAACATCGGCGGCAGCTCCTTCGTCTCCCACCTCCTGCACGCGTCCGCCGCGATCGAACAGGGCCTGTGCGCGACCGCGCTGATCGTGTACGGCAGCACGCAGCGCTCCGACGGCGGCCGACTCGTCTCCCCGACCAGGCCGGACCCGTACGAGGAGCCGTACGGCCCCCGCTACCCGCTGAGCATGTACGCGCTCGCGACCTCGCGGCACATGTACGAGTACGGGACCACGCGCGAGCAACTGGCCGATGTGGCCGTCGCGGCGCGGGCGTGGGCGCAGCTCAACCCGGCCGCCTTCGAACGCAAGCCGCTCACCCGCGAGGACGTCCTCGGCTCCCGCATGATCAGCGACCCGCTGACCGTACGGGACTGCTGCCTCGTCACCGACGGCGGCGGCGCCCTCGTCGTCACCTCGGCCGAGCGGGCCCGCGACCTGGCCGCCGAGCCCGCCTATCTGCTCGGCGGGGGCGAGGCCACCTGGCACCGCAACATCTCGCGGATGCCCGACCTCACGGTGACGGCGGCGACCGAGTCCGGACGCCGCGCCTTCGAGATGGCTGGACTCACCCCGGGCGACGTGGACGTCGTCGAGCTGTACGACGCGTTCACCATCAACCCCGTCCTGTTCCTGGAGGACCTCGGGTTCTGCGCCAAGGGGGAGGGCGGTCCCTTCGTCGCCGACGGCGGCATCGCGCCCGGCGGCAGGCTCCCCGTCAACACCAACGGCGGCGGCCTGTCGTACGGCCACCCCGGCATGTACGGCATCTTCACCGTCATCGAGGCCGTACGCCAACTGCGTGGCGCCTGCGACGAACGCCAGGTCGACGGGGCCCGCGTCGCCCTCGCCCACGGCAACGGAGGCGTGCTCTCCAGCCAGGTCACCGCGCTGCTCGGCACCGCCGAAGCCCTCAACTGACGTATCCGACACACGCCATACCCGGGTGAGGGTGGGGCGATCGAGCCGTGGTCGACGCGTGACGCGGGCAAGGTCAGCGGCGTCCGAACGGCTCCCGCGCGAAGGACGCCGCCGCGCGGGGCGTGTACAGCCGCTCCACGTCCTGCGCGTACGCGGCGAGGATCGCGCTCCTGCGCAGCTTCAGCGACGGTGTGAGCAGGCCCGTGTCCGGGGTGAACTCGCCCGGCAGGATGCGGAATTCACGGATCGACTCCGCCCGCGAGACCCGGGTGTTCGCCCGCGAGACGGCACGCTGGATCTGGGCGCGCAGCTCCTCGTCGTCGGTCAGCGTGCCCGGCTCGGCGGGGGTCCTGCCCTTGAGACGCTGCCAGTGGTGCAGGGCCTGCGGGTCGAGGGTGATGAGCGCGGCCACGTACGGCCTGTTGTCGCCGACGACCACGCACTGCGAGATCAGCGGGTGGCCGCGCAGCTCCTCCTCCAGGACCAGCGGCGACATGCTTTTGCCGCCGCTGGTGATGATGACGTCCTTCTTGCGGCCGGTGATGACGAGATAGCCGTCGTCGAGATGCCCGAGGTCGCCGGTCGCGAACCAGTCGCCCTGCAGCGCCGTCCCGGTCGCCTGGGGGTTGTTGAGATAGCCGCTGAACACGACGTCGCCGCGCACCCAGATCTCGCCGTCGCGCGCGATGTGCACGGAACACCCGGGAAGCGGCCGGCCGACCGTGCCGAAGCGGACCGCGCCGACCGGCTGCGCTGTCACCGCCGCCGTGGTCTCCGTCAGGCCGTAACCGTCGTAGACCGTGATGCCGGCGCCCGCGAAGAACAGACCCGTCTGGCGGGACAGCGGCGAACCGCCCGACACCGCGTGCCGCACCCGCCCGCCGAGGACCGCGCGCAGCTTCGCGTACACCAGCCGCTCGTACACCGCGTGCCGCAGCCTGAGCCGCGGCCCCGGTCCCTGGCCGCGGCCGAGCGACTGCCGCTCCGCCGCCTCCGCGTACCGCGCCGCGACCTGCGCCGCCCTGCGGAACAGCGTGCCGTGGCCCGCCTCCTGCGCGGCCGCACGGGACCTGGCGAGGACCGTCTCGAAGATGTACGGGACCCCGAACAGGAACGTGGGCCGGAACGACGCGAGCGCGGGCAGGAGGCTCTCGGGGGAGAGGTCGGGCTGGTGCGCCACGTGCACACCGCCCCGCACCGAACCGACGACGACCATCAGGCCGTAGCAGTGGGACAGCGGCAGGAACGCGAGCAGCGACGGGGGTTCGCCGGGAACCTCCAGGAGACTGCTCCAGCCGGCCAGCAGGTTGTCGCACTCGGACGCGAGGTTCGCGTGCGTGATGACACAGCCCTTGGGGCGGCCCGTCGTGCCGGACGTGTAGCAGATGGCCGCCGGGTTCCCCGGGGCGACGGCCGCGCGCTGCCGGTGCACGTCCTCGTCGGCCACGCTCATCCCGTCGTCCTCGAGCGCCGCCACGCAGCCGCTGTCGAGCTGCCAGATCCGGGTGAGCGCCGTCTGCGAGCCGTACGCGGCGGCCACGGTCATCGCGTGGTTCTCGTTCTCCACGACGATCCCCGTGGCGCCGGTGTCCTGGAGGATCCACCGGACCTGCTCCACGGACGACGTGGGGTACACGGGGACGACCTCGGCGCCGACGGTCCACAGTGCGTACGCGAGGAGCGTCCACTCGTAGCGGGTACGGGACATGAGGGCCACGCGGTCACCGAGCCGGATCCCGTTCGCGAGGAAACCGCGTGCGGCCGCGAGCACGTCGTCGCGGAACTCGGCCGCGGTGACGGGAATCCAGGGGATGTCGCGGCGGGCGCCGCCGACCCTGCCGTGGTCGCCCGGGCGGGAGAACTGGAGGCGCCGCGGGTCGCGCTCGGCGGTCTCGAACACGGAGTCGGCGAGCCCGCCCGAACGCAGTGGCTCGACGAGGCGCTGGACGGTGAACTCGTGCACGGGTCCCCTTCCGTGGCGGCGGACCAGGACTAAACCATTGGCAGCGCAAGCTACCCCGCCGCGCGGGTTGTGCCTAGGGCTTTCCGTCCGGATCATGCCGGGCTCGCGGGGTACCGGCCGGGCCGGGCGGTGCGCCGACCGCCGCGCCGCCGCTACCTGGCCGCGGCCGCCCGCTGCACCGCCTCGGCGGCCAGAACCGTGGCCGCGCGGCGCGTCGCCTCCGACAGGAGCGCCGTCCTGATCGGGCCTCCGGCGGCCAGATGACGGTCGTAGGGCAGGTGCACGACCGCGACGCCCGTCTCCCGCAGATGCGCCGTCGCCGCCTTCAGGTCGAGCGTCATGTCGGGCGCGCTCGACGTGAGCGCGACGACGGTGGCGGCCAGGGCCGCCTTCGGCAGCTGCGCCAGCCAGTCGAGCACCACGCGCGTGCCGCCCACACCCTCCACCGTCATCGGGGCGACCACCACGCGCGCGTGCGCCGTGTCCATCGCCGTACGCGCCACCTCGCCCGGCAGCGTCTCGCAGTCCACGACCGTCATCGCGAAGTAGCGCCGCAGCGCGAGCGACAGGGTCCTGTACGTGCGCACGTCCAGCGGAGCACCGACGCGGCCCTGGCTCGCCGGCAGCAGCCAGCCGCCGTCGGTGACCGGCACGAGATAGCCGGTGACGTCGGTGAGCTGCATCGACGGCTTGAGGATCTGCGCGAGGTCCGGGCACGACCAGCGCACCGACTCGGCGCCCAGCCGCACCGGCAACGTGCCGAGTGCGGCGTCCGCCTCCAGGGCGAGCACCGGGTCGTGACGGTAGTGGTTGAGGGTGCGGGCGAGGAGGGCGGACACGGTGGTCTTGCCCACGCCCCCGCGGATGGACGTCACGGCGACCACCCGGCCGTTGGCCACCGGCTGCTGCAACTCCCGCGCGAGACGCGTCTCTTCGGACACCTCCTGCGCGGCGGACGAGGCGAGCCTGCGCAGCGAGCGCCCGGTACGCCGCGCCACGGTGTCCCCGTGCTGAGCCCGCCCGAGCGCCCCCGCGAGCCGCGGGTCGACGGTCGGGACGGATTCGGGGGTGATGGCGGGAAGGCGGGAGTTCCGCGAGCGGGAATGGGGGGCGACCGCGGACGTGTGCGGCTGGGGGGCCGGCGCGGGCGCGGGCGTGTAGGGGGCGGGGAGTCCCGAGGGGGCCGGAGCGGCCGGCAGCGGTGAGGCCTGGGTGTACGGGGGTGGGGTGGGCGCCGGGGCGTCCGTGATGTGGGGGTTGGGGGTGGCTGCTACCGGGGCGGGCGGCGGGGTGTCCGTGATCTCGGCCGTCATCGGGACGGGCGGGGTGTCCGTGATGTCGGCTCGGGGTGTGGGGGTGGGTGCGTCGGGGGCCGGGGTGTGGGTGGCTGCTACCGGAACGGGCGGCGCGGCGTCCGCGATCTCGGCCGGGGGTACGGGCGTCGGTGTGGCCGTCTTCCGGATCTCGATGGACACGTTCGGTATCGGAGACGAACCCGTGCCGATGGGGCGGGGCTCTGGTGCCGGGGGCTCTGCGGCCGCCGGTGCGTCGGTGGGGGCGTCGGATGCCTCCGGGACCGGAGCCGCGTCCGTGATGTACGCCTTCAGCGCAGATGTCGGTGCGTCCTGCGCCGGGGCATGCGTGGGTGCGGGAGTCTCAGAGGCGGCGTCCGCGTCCGTCGGCGGAGTCGGTCGGTCCGCTCGGCCCGCTGCCAGGCGCGCCGCCAGTGACGCCGTCCGGCGCGGGGCCGGGGTGGACGTCCGGGGCGGCGCCGGGGTGGCCGCCAGGGGAGCCGGCTCATCCGTGGCGTCGGCGTCCGGATCGAGCGGCGGTGAGGGCGAGGGGCCGGGGCCCGCGTTCGGCGACGGGGCCGTGTTGGGGCGTCGGCGCGGAAGCCGGGCGCGCCCGGGCGCGGGTGGTGGCGTCACTGCGGTCTCCGCCACGCCACCCGCCCCGGAGTCCTGCTCCGGTACACCGGAACCGGCCACCTCGGAACCGGCCACCTCGGAACCGGGCACCCCGGGACCCGGTACTCCGGAGCCGGGCACGTCGGGTGCCGTCATCCCGCCGCCCTCCCCGCCCAGTTGTGCCTGGGTCTGCCTGAGCAGGTCCCGCAGTACGTTGTTCTGCCAGTCGTTCTGCGTCATTCCCCGAGCCCTTACGCGAAGGTGCCGAGCAGACGCCCGTACACACCGAACACGCCGATCACCAACGGGAGCAGCGCGATCACACCGACCGATTCGAGTACGTCGCCGACCCGGCGCAGCCGGACCCGCACACGTTCCGCGGGCCGCACGGCAAGCACTCCGAGCGACATCAGCGCGAGCACGGCCAGCGCGGCCGGCGGACCCGCCGCGCCCGAGCCGTCGTCGAGCCACACCCACGCGAGCCGTACGGCCACCACCGCTCCGGCGGCGAGCAGCGCGACCACTTCCCCGGTGAGGGGGAAGGCCCGCGCGCGCAGCGCGAGAACGAGCGCGACGGCCACCGCGAGCAGCACCGTCCACACCGTTGGCGCCCGCAGCGCGCAGATGGTGGCGACGGCCGCCGAGACCGCGAGGGCGCCGGAGGCGAGCGCGAGTTCGCGATGCGTGGCGGCCAGCGCCGTGGACACCTCGTAGCGGCTGACCGAGGCCCCGCCGGACCGGCGGTCGTCGAGACCCGACAGGCCGGACGCCTTGAGCGAGAGTCGCGGGAGCAGTCCCAGCGCGACCACGGACGCGACCGCGACGAGCGCACCCGCGCGGGCCGACTCCTGCGCCGTGCCGCCACCCGACTGCAGCGCGAGAGCGGCCTCCCAGCAGACCCCGCACCCGGCGACGGCCGCCGCGCCCACCACACCGCTCCGGCCCACCGGCGAGAACAGCCCGAGCAGCAGCAGCGCCCCGGCCAACACCCCACCTGCGCACGCCAGACGCGCCGCACCCGGCCAGTCGTGCGCGTCGGCGAGCGTCCAGAAACCGAGCACACCGACCGCACCGGCAGTCGTGAGTAGTGTCGTCGCGAGTCCCTTGTGCCCGGCCCGCCCGAGGAGCGCCCCGGCGAGCGCCGCGAGGGCCGCGGCGGCGACCGACGTGCCGCCGGCGGTGGTCAGGGCGTCCGCGAGGCCATCGCGTGCGAGGAGCCCGGCGAGCACGGCCCAGACGACGGTGGACGCACCGGCCACCACCCTGCGCGCGGCGGGTCGCCAGCACCAGGTGTCCAGGTCGATGCCGGCGTGAGCCGCAGGCTCGGCGTGAGTCGCAGGCGCGGACACCGAGTCCTCTACGGGCGCGAGGCGCAGCACCGCACCGTCGGCCACGCCCGCGGACTCCAGCGTGCTGTCGGCTTCGAGCGCCGATCCGTCGGCGGCGATGAGGCGGTGGTGCGAGATGTGCGGGGAGCCGTCTTCGAGGAGTCGCAGTACTTCCGGCAGGAGCACGCCGAGCGGCTCCCGGGACGGCAGGACGAGTTCGGCGCGTCCGCGCGCACCCACCAAAGTGACTCGGCTCAGCGCCGTACGGCTCAGTGGCCCCGTCGACATCACGCGGTCGAACCTATCATCGGGCCGAAGACGTGCTGGTCGGCGTGGTGGACGGGGTTCCGGCGGGAGGAAACGGCCGGCTGCGTACGTTCCCTGCGGCTCCGTCGGTGCGGGAGTCGGTGCGGGAGGCGGTACGCGAGTCGGTGTGTGAGTCCGTGCGGGCGCCGGTACGGGAACCGAGGACCTGGACGGCCGCCCCGCGGTGGTTCAGCCACTCTTCGAGCGCAGAGCCCGCCAGTTCGCGCGACGGACCGCTTCCTTCGAGGCGTGCGGGACCGAAGACGGTGCCGGTGAGGCCCGCGACGCGCGTGCGGTCGTCGAGGGCCGCCTTGAGGGACGTCTCGCGCACCGAGGCGCCGGTGAGGTCGGCGCCCTCCAGGCGCGCGTCGAGGAACGAGGCACCGTTGAGCCGCGCGCCGCGGAAAGAGGCCGCCCGCGCGTCGACTCCGTAGAGTTCCGCGCTGCCGAGATTCGCCTCCACGAAGACCGCGCCCCTCAGGTCGGCTTCGTCGAGGACCGCCTTCGTCAGGCACGCGCGGGAGAGATCGGCACCCTCCAGAACCGCCTCTTCCATGTGCGCGCGATACAGGTCCGTGCCGACGAGCCGGGCGCCGCGCAACACGGTCCCCGTGAGCAGTCCTACGGCCAGGTCGAGGCCGGAAAGGTCGGCGTGGGACAGGTCGAGTTCCGCCGCGTCGAGCAGTGAATCGCCTTGCCGGGCCCACGAGCTGAGAACGGCGGCCGCTTCGGGGTGGGCGGGCGCAACGCGGACACGGCGCCGCGAATCGGCTGTAGCGGACATCCTCGCCCCTCCCTCCGTGCGCTCGCGCGGACCCACTCGTGGACATCGTACGAGCAGCCCGAGTCGCAGGAGCAAACCCCCTGGTGCGGGGTCAGCGACCGGAAGGTGCGTGTGCTCCTGGGGTGAGGGTGTCCGCCGTGTGCTCGTCGTCGAGTTGGCGGTCACGGCCCGCGCCGACACCGGCGATGCCCATCGGTACGCACAGCGCCGCGAGCAGCAGCATCGGTGCCGTCCAGCCATCGGTCGCGTCGTGCAGGGCACCGAGCACGAACGGGCCCGCGGCGGCGAGCAGGTAGCCGACGCCCTGCGCCATGCCCGACATCTGCGCGGCGCGGGTGCTGTCCGGGGAGCGCAGGACGATGACGGCGAGGGCGGTGCTGATCAGGAGGCCGCTGCCGAAGCCCTGCATGAGCATCCACGCGTACGCGCCGCCGACGGGAGCGAACGCGAGGCCGACGAGCGACGCACCGAACAGGATCGTGCCGCACAGTGCGAACGGGACCTGATTGCGGGCGCGGCCCACGAGCGCCGTGAAGGTGAGCGAGCCGACGATGCCGACCAGGCTCATCAGCGACAGCATCCAGCCCGCCTCCGCGCTCGACATGCCCTCGCTCGTCAGCATGGCCGGGATCCAGGCGGCGCACGCGTAGTACACCAGCGACTGAAGGCCCATCAGGAAGGTGATCTGCCAGGCCAGGCGCGAGCGGCGCAGAGGCCGGCGCGAGGCGCCGGGTGCACCGACTCCCGTGCCCGCGAGGGATGTCGGGGCCTCCTGCCGCCCGGCGCGCAACTGCGGCAGCCAGACCAGGAACGCCAGCGCCGACAGGACGGCCCATATGCCGATGGAGCCGCGCCAGCCGAGACCGATGGCCTGCCCGAGCGGAACGGTGACGCCCGCCGCGAGGGCCGCGCCGCAGAAGAGGGCGACCGAGTACAGGCCCATCATCAGGCCGGTGCGCCGGTGGAAGTGGCGCTTGATCACGCTCGGTACGAGCACGTTCGAGAGTGAGATGGCGGCCCCGAGGAGCACCGTGCCCGCGAACAGGGCGGGTAGACCCGGCGCGAGGCGCAGCGCGATGCCCGCCGTGAGGAGGACCATCATCGCGCCGAGCGCGCGGCTCATGCCGATCCGGAGCGACAGGCGCGAGGCGAACGGCGCGAGCAGGCCGAAGCACAGGATCGGCAGCGTGGTGAGGAGCCCGGCGAGCGAGGCGCTCAGGCCCGTGGAGTGACGTATCGCGTCGAGCTCCGGCGACACGGAGACGACCCCGGGACGCAGGTTCACGGCGATGAGGAGGACGCCGGTGGCGAGGAGGGCCGTGGGAGGGGCGGCAGGGGTGGTGGGGGCGGCGTCGCTTCGGGGCATGTGCCCCAACGTAACATCCCATGTTTCGCATCAAAGGTCACCCAATATCGTCCATACTGTAATAAAAAACCTGTACTGCAGCAAACAAATATGGGATATTTGAGAGTTCGTCGTGTTCGTCGTGTCCGTCGTCCCTTCCCGTCGCGCAAGAAAGGCCCACCGTCTTGTCCGAGGCAGCGTCCGGAACCACCCTGGTCCAGCGGACCATCGGCAGGATCCAGCAGGCGATCGAGAGCGGCGCCTGGCCCGTGGGCCGGAAGATCCCCGCCGAGGGGCAGCTCGTGGAGTCGCTCGGGGTGGGGCGCAACACCGTGCGGGAGGCGGTTCGCGCGCTGTGCCACACCGGGCTGCTCGAAGCGCGCCGCGGCGACGGTACGTACGTACGCGCGGCCAGCGATCTGAACGCGGCGCTCCAGCGGCGGCTGCGCAAGGCCGAGCTCGGCCATGTCCTCCAGGTGCGCCTCGCCCTCGAACGCGAGGCCGCTCCCGCCGCGGCCAGGGAGCGCGGCGAGGAGGATCTCGCGAGGATCATCTCGGCACTCCTGGCGCGGCGCCGGGCCGACGAGGGGAACGATCGGGCCGAGATGGTCGAGCGTGACCTGGAGTTCCACCGTGCCGTCGTCGCCGCTAGCGGCAACCCGCTCATGACCGACCTCTACGAGAGCATCACGGAGGCGGTCCGCGACAGCATCGCCGCGCTCCACCCGAGCTGGCCGCACGAGGAGCCCGGCGCGAACGCGCACGACGATCTCGCGGACGCCATCGCCCGCCGGGACCCGGAAACGGCGTCGCGCGCGGCCTGGCAGCACACACGCGCAGTGGAGGAAGCCTTGGCGCACATCACGGCGAACAGCCCCAACACCGATGGGAGTTGACTCGACGTGCCGGGTGACGGCCGAGGGCGGGCCCGCGTCAGCGGACCCGCCCCCACTTCACTCCGTACCGCGGATCAGCGCCGCAGCGTCACCGTGAAGTCGCGGTCGAGGGACTGGCGCGTGGTCTTCACCGTCGTCACCCCCGTGTCCGCGTCGTAGTACCAGCCGGACCCGGCCGCGGCGAGTGCGTCCGCCGAGGCGACGCGGGGCAGCGTGCGCCCCTCCGTCGACACCCGGTGCGGCGCGCTCTCGCCGTGGACCGTGAACCGGTAGGCGCGGGCGTCGGGCTTGTTCTTGTAACTTCCCTTGCTCACCCCGACGTTGACCTCGGTCGCGTGCTTGCCCTGGTCGACGGTGACGCGCTGCGTCGCCGACGCGCCCTTGGCGAAGTCGCGGGTCACCCCGTCGTCCTCGTACAGCGTGTAGGAGGAGCGGCCCTGCGGGTACACGTCCCAGTCCAGCTCGTGCACGTCACGGGACTTGTACGACGTCGTCCCCTTCGGCCACATCGGCACGACCGCACCCGACTTGACGAAGAGGGGGAGCGTGTCGATGGGCGCGTGGTAGCCGTCGATCGTGGTCGGACCGTGGTAGGTCTTGCCCGTCCAGTAGTCCGTCCACGTGCCCTTGGGCAGGTAGATGCCGTCGCGGGTGTCAGAGTCCTTGTAGACCGGGGCGACCAGGAAGTCGTCGCCCGCCAGGTACTCGTACTTGGCGTTCGCGCCGAGCGTCGCGGGGTCGTCCGGGTACTCCAGGTAGAGCGGGCGCACGCCGCCGACACCGGTCTTCGCCGCCTCGGCGGACAGCGTGTACAGATACGGCAGCAGGCGCTCGCGCAGCTGGAGGTACTTGCGGTTGACGGACGTGTAGGGCTCGCCGTCCACCCACGGCTGCTGGTTGATCTTCTTGCCGGTGGCCATGTCCGTGGCCCAGCCGTCCATCGTCATGATGGCCGGCAGGAACGTCTTGGCCTGGAGGTCACGCGCGTACATCTTGGCGTCGTGGCTGTAGATGCTGCCCACGTCACCGGTGTTGTACGCGATGCCGGACATCGTGGCGCCCGCGTACGTCGGGATCTGCCAGCGCACGAAGTCCCACGACAGCTTCTGGTCGCCGCTCCACAGCACGCCGCAGCGCTGCGCGCCCGCCCACGAGACGGGCATCCAGACGAAGCCGCGCGCGTCGCTGTTGTCCTCGATGCCGGCCTTCGCCTTGTCGCAGGCGTCCAGGGACATGCCGTAGCCGTTGCCGACCCAGGCGACGTCGAGCTTCGCGACGCGCTGCCCGGCCTTCACCTGGTCGGCGAGCTTGTCGATGCCGTCCTGGGTCCACAGACCCATCTCGGTGCCCCGGTCCTGGAGGCCCTTCGCGGTCTCGGCGAGGTTCTCGTAGCCGCAGCCGTAGCCGTCGTTGACGAGCATCCAGCCGAGCGGCATCTGGTTCTCGACATACCCGTCGGCGACCTTCAGGGAGTCGAGGGTGTGGCGCTCGCCCTGGTTGGCGTTGTGGAGATAGCAGTCGGCGTCGCCGGGTTCGAGGCCGTACACCGGCGGCATGAACGGCTTGCCGACCAGCGACGTGTAGCCGCCGATCACCTTCTTCGCGTCACCGAGGAAGTAGTACGCGTCGAGGCGGCGCTCCTGCTGGCCCGCGTGGACCGAGGGGCCGAAGTCGTAGACGCCCGGGGCGAAGGTGTTGCGGTAGACGCCGTAGCCCGCCGAAGAGAGGTAGAACGGCTGCGAGTTGTTGTAACCGCCCTCGTTCCAGTTGGTGTTGTTCGCGACGTAGACCGTCCTGTCGCGGTGCGAGAAGGAGCCGTTCTGCTCGCCACCGCCGAAGAACTGCTCGTCCTTGCCGCGCTCCAGGCTCTGCCGCATGCCGCCGGTGGACCAGCGCAGGGGCTTGTCCTCCTGCCAGATCCGCGTCCTGTTGTCGGCCTTGTAGAGGCCGAAGCGCAGCGGCTTCTTGTAGACGCGCAGGACGGCGCCGGCGGAGCGGATGCCGTAGTAGGTGCCCGCGTCGAAGGACGACGTGTGCTTGTCGAGAGCGGGCTGCTTGCGCACGATCTGCGAACCGGCCGGGTCGCTGAACGTGCCGGACGGGTCGGCCTGGAGCCGCAGTCGACCACCCGTCAGGAAGTCGGCACGCGCCTTCAGGGCGCCGGCCCCGATGGTGTAGCTGCCGTCCTTGCCCGTGAAGGAGGTCAGGTCGCCCGCGTCGGTCGTCTCGGGCAGATACGCCTTGCCCACGAAGGAGTTGTCGTGCACGTCGTAGGGGACGACCACGACGTGGTACGTGCCGTCGGCCTTCGGGATCACCGTGGCCTCGGGGTCGGCGGTGCCCGCGCTGGCGGCGACCTGCTTGCCCGCGTCGTCGAAGACGTACATGTCGAAGTCGTCGGTGGGCTGCTTCGCCCACTCGATCGAGACAGGGACGCCGCCCTCGGGGTTGTCGTCCCAGTAGCCGTCAGGGACCGACACCTTGAGGTCGAAGCGGTCGCACACCTTGTTGTCGGGGTCGGCCGCGGCGGCCGGGCACTTGCCGGGATCGCCCACGGTCCCCGCCGCGTACACGGGGCTCTGCCACGTCACGCTCTTGTGGCCGTCGTCCAGGACGCCGCTGCCGGGGGTCGCCGCCCTCGCCTGCTGAGCGGGAGCCCCGAGGAGGGTCGCGCCGAGGAGCGCGGCCGTGCCGATCACCGCCAAGGTGCCGCCGCGAGAAGGTCGTTGCCGTCTCAGCCGCCGTTGCCGCATTCTTCGCAATCCGTGCAAGGTGCATCTCCGCTCAACCCGAGTGACCCGTGGAGCCCGGCCGGTCGATGTTTACCAGTGCTTGAACTATTGCCGTTTCGAGCAACTTCGAGCACGAAGGTTCACAGGGTTCGAAGGTTCTGTCAATGTCCTTGCGCGGGCCGCGTTCTTGCGGCGGGCTGCGGCCCTTGCGCGGGCCGCGTCCCTGCGCGGGCTACGCCATCTGACGGCGTACCAGCTCGTGCAGCCGTCCGTTCGTGTCCGCGAGCAGTTGAGCCGGCGGTCCCTGCTGGACGACGCGGCCGTCCGCCATGACGATCACCCGGTCCGCGTCCATCACCGTGGACAGGCGGTGCGCGATGACGACGCGCGTGGCGTTCAGGGCGCGGGTGCTGTCGATGACGGTGCGCTGGGTCTCGTTGTCGAGCGCGCTCGTGGCCTCGTCGAAGAACAGGATGCGCGGGCGGCGGATGAGCGCCTGCGCGATCATCAGGCGCTGGCGCTGGCCGCCGGAGATGGCGCCGCCGCCGGCGATCATCGTGTGCAGGCCCATCGGCATCCGCTTGATGTCCTCGGCGAGCCCCGCCATCGCCGCCGCCTCCCACGCCTCCTCCTGCGTGAACACCTCGGCGCCGCAGATGCAGTCCAGGATCGAACCGGTCAGCGGCTGCGCGTTCTGGAGCACGACGCCGCACTGCCGGCGCACGGCGGCCTGATCCAGCGCGCCGAGGTCCTGACCGTCATACAGGACGCCGCCGGAGACCGGTTTGTCGAAGCCGATGAGGAGGCGCAGGAGGGTGGACTTGCCGCAGCCGCTCGGCCCGACGACCGCGACGAACTCGCCGGGCCTGATGGACAGGTTCACGTCGTCGAGGACGAGCGGTCCGTCGTCCGTGTACCGGAAGGAGACGCCGCGCGCCTCGATCTCGCCGGTCAGCTCGCCCGGCTGGGTGCTGGCGGCCCGCACCTCGGGCGCCTCGTCGAGGACGGGCTTGATCTGCTCGAACATCGGCAGGACGGCGGCCGCCGAGATCAGGGCGCCCGTGAGCTGCGTGACCGACGACAGCAGCATCGTCACCGCGGTGCTGAACGTGAGGAAGTCGCCCGCTGAGAGGGTGCCTCGCGCGGGGCCCGCGAGCAGCATGAACATCACGAGCGAACACAGCGGCAGATAGACCGCGTTGAGGACCGTCGTCAGGTTCTTGATGCGGCCCGCGCGCCGCTGGAGCTCGCGGCTGCGCGCGAACTCCCCGGCCCACGAGGCGTACGCGAAGCTCTCCGCCCCCGCGACCCGCAGCTTCGGCAGGCCGCGCAGCGTCTGGAACGCCTGGTTGTTGAGCTTGTTGCCGAGGACGACGAGACGGCGCTGCCAGCGCAGCTCCCACAGCCCGAGCGTGAGGAACACGCCGGCGATCACCGCGAGCATGGCGAGCGCGGTCAGTGCCAGGGGGACGCTGTAGAGGAGGAGCAGGACGAGGTTCATCGCGCCGACCGTGCCGGACTGCACCACCACCGGGCCCACGCCGGACATGAGGCGGCGGATCGAACTGATGCCCATGGCGGCGCTCGCCAGCTCGCCCGTGGAACGCGACGCGAAGAACCGCGTCGGAAGCCTCAACAGGCGGTCCCACACAGCGGGTTGGAGCGCGCTCTCGATCCTGCCCTCCATGCGCAGGATCGTCAGGTTCTGCAGCAGCATGAACGCGGCCGACACGATGCTCGTCACCATGACGGCGAGGGAGACCTGCACGATCAGGTCCGTCTGGGCGTTCGGCACGTACACGCCGAGCACCCGCCCGGTGGCGACCGGCACCAAGGCCCCGATCGCGACCGTCACGAGACCGGCGAGCAGCAGGTTGCGCACGTCGGCCCGGGTGCCGCGCGCGCTGAACCGCAGCAGTCGCAGCGGGCTCAGCGCCCGGTCGGGCAGCGGCCGGTACAGCATGACGGCCCGCGGTTCGAACTCCTCCGCGTTGTCCTCGTCCACCCGGGTCCGCCGCCCGCTCGACGGATGCACGGCCTCGTACCCGCCACGCCGCCACAGCAGTGCGACCGGGGCGCCGGAGGCCGCGCGGTGACCCACCAGGGGGCCCGCGTTCTCGCGCCACCAGCGCCCGTCGAGGCGGACCGCGCGGGTACGGATCCGTGACGCGACGGCGACCTGCTCGACCGGGTCGACGCGGTCACTGACGGCGCCGCTGCGCTCGGGCGCCGTGAGCGTGATTCCGGCCGCGCCCGCGACCAGCTTGCACGCCGCGTACGTCGCGTCGTCGCTGTTCCCCGACGAGGAGCCGCGCCGCGAACCCCCCTTGCCCTGGCGGCCGATGGACGCGAGCAGCGTCCTGTCGGCCTCCTCGCGGACGGTCTCGCCCGCCTTGATCCCGGCCGCCGTCCGGGTCTCGTGCGCGCTCTCCAGGCGTTCGATCCACCGGTCGAGCGCCGACAGGAGACGGAACTGCTGGTTGACCATGCGCTGCCACATCGAGCCGTCGACGAGCAGCTCGCCCACGGTGTCCGCGCTGTACGACGCTCCGTACTGCACGCTGCCCGGCAGGATCGGCAGCCACAGGATGTCGTCGTCGCCCACGGAGTCGTCGCCGGCCGTCCGGCCGTCGAGCGGCGCCTCGAACAGGACGCGCTGGCTGCGCCCCACACCCAGGGCGAAGGCGTGCTCGAGAAGGCTGAGGGCCGCGTCCTGGGTGTCGTACTGGCTGAGGTACTGCTGGTCGTACGACCACGAGGCGTCGCCGTAGTCGGGTCGCTGGAGTTCGCGCAGGCCGATACGGCGCAGCAGGCAGCCCTGCAACGGGCGGCCCACCAGCGTGTGCTGGGGTCCCTCGACCGGACCGAGCAGCAGGGTGCCCGCCTCCAGGCGGCCCAGGAAGTGCCAGTGCCCCTGGGCGGCCGCGTCGACCGCGAACAGGTCGAGCGCGCCCTGGACCACCAGCCACAGGACCTGCGGCCCTTCGAGGTTCAGGCTGCGCATGCCGGCGCAGTCCACCGGCATGCCCAGGGAGCCGAACGAGGCCGTCACCTGGTCGCCGGCCGCGTACTCCTGATCTGCGTACGTCACGTCAGTGCTCCTTGACCAGATCGGCGTACGGCCCGCCGGCGGCGACGAGCGCCTCGTGCCGGCCCCGCTCGACGATCTGGCCGTGGTCGAGGACGACGATCTCGTCGCTGTCGCGCACGGTGCTGAGACGGTGCGCGATCACGACGCAGGCGCAGCCGCGGCGCCGCAGGTTGTCGATGATCAGCTGTTCCGTCTCGGCGTCGAGCGCGCTGGTGACCTCGTCGAGCACGAGGATGCTCGGCCGGCGCACCAGGGCCCGCGCGATCTCCAGGCGCTGACGCTGACCGCCGGAGAAGTTCCGCCCGTCCTGCTCGACCCGGCCCTGGATGCCCCCGGGCCTGCGCGCGATGACGTCGTACAGTGCCGCGTCCTTGAGGGCGTCGACGACGGCCTCGTCCGGGATCGACGGATCCCACAGGGCGACGTTGTCACGGACCGTGCCCTCGAAGAGGAACACGTCCTGGTCGACGAAGGACACCGACGCCGACAGGGCGCCCCGCGGGATGTCCTCCAGGCGCTGCCCGTCGATCCGGATCGTGCCCTCCCACGGGCTGTAGAGCCCGGAGATCAGCCGGGACACCGTCGACTTGCCGCTGCCCGAGCCGCCGACGAGCGCCACCTGCTGACCGGGGCCGACCGCCAGCGAGAAGCCCGTGAGGAGCGGCTTGTCCAGCGGGCTGTACCCGAAGGTGATGTCGTCGAGCGTGACGTGTCCCTTGAGGCGGCGCGTGCTCGCCGCCGCGTCGGGCCGCGTGTACAGGGCGTCCGCCGGGAAGCTCTCCACGTCCTTGAGGCGCGCCACGTCGGCGGCGAAGTCCTGGATGCGTCCCGCGACACCGTTGAGGCGCGTGATCGGCGCGGTGAACCGCGTGACGAGCGCCTGGAACGCCACGAGCAGACCCACCGACAGATGCCCCTCGACCGCGCGCATGCCGCCGATCCACAGGATCAGGGCGCTGTTGAGCGTCGCCAGGGTCGGCGCCACGATGCCGAGCCACGCGCTCGGCACCCCGAGTCGCTGCTGCTCCTCCAGCGTGGTCGCGTGCTGTCCCGCCCAGCGCCGGAAGTACCCGTTCTCGCCGCCCGTCGCCTTCATCGTCTCGATGAGCTGAAGACCGGTGTACGAGGTGTTGGTGAGCCGCGCCGTGTCCGCGCGCAGCTTCTGCGTCCGGGTGGCCCGCAGCCGGATCACGATCCGCATCGCGACGACGTTCCCGAGCGCGATGCCGACGCCCACCAGCGTGAGCTGCGGGTCGTACGTCCACAACAGCGCCGCGTACAGGAGGACCACGACACCGTCGACGCCCGCCGCGGTCAGGTCACGCGCGAGCGTCTCGGAGACCGCGTCGTTCGACTGGAGGCGCTGCACCAGATCGGCCGGACTGCGCTGCGCGAAGAACGTCACCGGCAGCCGCAGCAGATGGCCGAAGAACCGGGCGCTGCTCAGTGTGGACGCGATGACGCGCCCGCGCAGCAGATTGGCCTGCTGGAGCCACGTGAGCACGGCCGTGAGCGCCACCATCGCCCCCATCGACGCGAACAGCGCGCCGAGGAGCGAGGTCTGCTCACCGATGAGGAACATGTCGATGTACGTGCGGCTCAGCGCGGGCAGCGCCGCGCCGACCGCGACGAGCAGGAGGCTGGCGAGCAGCGCCGCGAGCATCGTGCCCGTCGTGCCGCGAAGGCGCGCGGGCAGCGCCCGCAGGACGCCGGGCCTGCGCCCGCCCGGGCGGAAGTCGTCGCCGGGTTCGAGGACGAGGACGACGCCCGTGAAACTGGTGTCGAAGTCCTCGGAGGGCACGAACCTGCGGCCCTTGTCCGGGTCGTTGATGTGCACGCCGCGCCGCCCGAGGCGCCGGCCCATGCCGTCGTAGACGACGTAGTGGTTGAACTCCCAGAACAGGATGGCGGGCGCCTCGACCTCCGCGAGCGCGGCCGGCTCCATCTGCATGCCGCGCGCGGTCATCCCGTAACTGCGGGCCGCCTTCAGAAGGTTGCTGGCCCGCGAGCCGTCGCGCGAGACGCCGCACGCGATGCGCAGTTCCTCCAGCGGGACGTGGCGGCCGTGGTGCGCCAGGACCATCGCGAGGGACGCGGCGCCGCACTCGACGGCCTCCATCTGGAGGACGGTGGGCGTGCGGACGGTGCGGTGACGGCGGCGCGGCGGCTTCGGCGCGGGGCGCGCGCGGCGGCGGCCGTGTCCGGCCGGGGGCAGCTGCTGCTGGACTGCGGGGGAGGGGCTCACGGGAGCAGCCAATCGATCGGGCGCTGCTCGGCGAGGTGCACGGCGCCGGAGGCGGGGGTCATCGAGTCGAGCGCGTACGGGGGGCCGCCCTTGGACGACCAGGCGTAGCCCGACTTGGTGGAGGACGACGCGACGAGCTTCACGAGGACCGCGACCGTCGGGCCGTCCTTCGTGAACTGCGTGGCCATTTCCTTGTCGCCGAGGAAGGCCTCGACCCGCTGACTGCTCTGCGCGCCGCGCCCGACCGCCTGCACGCGGCCGCGCAGCATGCCGTACTGCTGGGACGGTGCCGACTGGACGGTGAGGTCCACGTCCGCTCCGACGGGCACGGTGCCCGCGCGGTCCGCGGGGACGTACAGCATCGCGAGGAGGGGGTCCTTGGTGCGGGTCTTCTCGACGGTCGCCACGTCGGAACCGGTCGTGACGACCGCGCCGATCCGGGCGACGAGGGTGGTGACGCGGCCCGCGTCGACGGTCCGCACATAGCGGTCGCCCTGCGGTGTACTGACCTTGAGGAGCGGGGAGTTCGCGCCGAGGTGCTGACCCTCCTTGGCGAGCACGCCCGTGACCTGACCGGTGACGGGGCTCTGGAGGACGTAACTGCCCTGCGCGTGGGTGAGGACGCCGGGGACCCGCAGCGTCGAGGAGAGCGACCCGGTCACCGCCCATACGGACGCGGCCGCCATGACGACGAGGGTCACGGCCAGCGCGAGTACGCCCTGGGGCCTGGCGAGCCGCACGGGAAGGTCGAGTTCCTCGGGCGACTGCAGTTTGGACAGGGCCTGTTGGCGGAACTGCACGACGTACTTCCCTTACGTGTCTTCCGGTCCGGCGACGTGCCGGGAGTGCCCAAGGGCCCCGGAACCGGGGGGAGGTTCCGGGGCCCTGGCAGAGCCGTGGCTCAGAGACCGGCGGTCAGGCCGGTGGCCAGGCCGGTGACGGCGGCGGTGTTGACGCCGGTCAGGCCCTCGACGGTGCCGGTCAGGCCGCCGACGACGCCGGAGACGGGGACGATCGAGTCGGCCGTGCCGGTCAGGTTGGCGGCGAGACCGCCGACGAGGCCGCCCGACACGTTGTCGAGGTCGGCGTCGGAGATCTCGAGGGTCTCAACCTGGGGGGTGGAGTTCATGATGTGAGCTGCCCTTCTCATTGGTAATTCTCAGAATGCGTGAATCACTTGCGCAACTCCCGCAGTGCGGAGGATCAAAGCACGATGACGCCTCGCACATCCAATCGGAAGGTCCCCGGTCAGAGGCTGTGTGGGCACGTAATTACCGCCGCGTGCAGGAGTGTTCACGTCTCGGGAGCAGACCCTTCACAGAATCCACAGGTCCGAATTTCCGAGCGGGCTCCCTGAAATTCTGCAAAATGGACACTCCCGCATTTATGGCAGGGTCGGCATTTGAGGGTTGTGCGCATTCACAGCACGCCGTGACCGGACTGCGCATTCGATGTGCAGGTTTGCTGGAGGGGCGCGCGGGAGCGCAGGGGGGTTGTCTCCCGGGCCCCGCCGTGAAGAATGGGGCGATGCTGGAGTTGTCGCAGGACACAGGCGTGACGCTGCCCGACGGTGCGGGCGCGGTGCGGTTCGGGATGACGCCCGACGAGGTGCTCTCCACACTCACCGAGGGCGCGATCACGCGCAGGCGGCAGTGCATGACGCTGACGCGCGAGCAGTACTCCGAGCTGCGGCACGCGCACGACGCCTGGCTCAACGGGCTTCTCCACGAACCTGACTGGGCCTTCGAGGCGGAGTTCGACGGCGTCACGCTCGGCTTTCGGGGCGGCGGCCCCGGCGCGGCGGACCGGCTGTCCCGGCTCGAGGTCACCACCACGGTCCCCGCCCCCGCGACGCCGGTCGCCTGGGACGACATAGACCTCTTCGGCTACCCGGCGTGCGAGGTGGCCGAGGCCCTGCCCGAGGCCACGCGGCTGCCGGACGACCCGGCGGCGGGAGAGGGCCGGACCGCCACCGGCCTGGTCGTCGAGACCGCGGGACTGCGCCTGTCCCTGGTGACGCCAGCGGCCGCCGGCCAGCGCGTCGTGCTGCTGGGGCCCGACGCCCGGTCCTGGCAGGCGTGTTGCGACGGCGCGTGGGAGTGCGCGAAGGAAGGGGACGCGCTCACCGGGATCATGCGGTGACCTGACGGCCGTCCCCTGGAGCCCGCCGCCGGCCCCCGCACGGTCCGTATCACGGACACATCGGCCACTGGACGGACAGCGCGCCCTCGTCCGCGTCGAGGTGCGCCACCCGCGCGACGTCCAGGGCCCGCTGCACCGGGAGCGCCGCCGGGACCCAGCCCCCTCTCACGGCCGTCCGCGCGACTCCCGGAGCGCGCGCTACAGCGGCAGTGCGCAGACGGCGATCGGCGCGGCGAACGCGGGACCTTCCGCCGGGGTGAGCCCGCCGCCGCAGTGGTCGACGTGGAAGACGGTCACGGACCCCGACTTCTGGTTCGCGGCGAACAGCAGTTGCTCGTCGGGCGAGAAGGCGATGTGGCGCGGGAAGTCGCCGCCGACGGGGACCGTGTCGAGCAGGCGCAGCCGCGCGCCGTCCCCCTCGATCGCGTACCGGGTCAGGCTGTTGTGCCCGCGGTTGGCGAGATAGGCGAAGCCGCCCTCGGCGGTGACCAGGATCTGCGCCGGGTAGCTGGTGCCGGACCCGGTGCCGGTGGGCTGCGGTTCGCCGGGCGTGAGGCGTCCCGTCGGCGGGTCGTAGGCGCAGACGACCACCGTGTTGTCCACCTCGTCGGCGAGGTACGCGAAGCGGCCGCCCGGGTGGAACGTGAGGTGACGGGGGCCGGCGCCCGGACGCAGCGACGCGTACGACACCTGCGTGAGCGTCCCGGCAGCGGTGTCGAGGCGGTACGTGTAGACGGTGTCGTTGCCCAGGTCGACGGCGAGCACGTGCCGCCCGTCCGGGGACGTGATGATCTGGTGCGCGTGCGGGCCCTCCTGGCCGGGGCCGGGCGCGGGCTTGGCGTGGGTGACGAGCGCCGTGCGTTCACCGAGCGCGCCGGACGCGGCGATGGGGTGCACGGCGACGCTGCCCGAGAGGTAGTTGGCGCTCAGCAGCCACCGGCCGCTCGGGTGCACCGACAGATGACAGGGGCCCGCGCCGCCGGTGCTCTGCCGGCCGAGCACGCGCCGGTCCGCGAGCCTGACCGCCGTCACTCCGCCGTCCTGCCCCTCGTCGACCGCGTACAGGGTGTGGCCGCGCGGGTGCACCGCCAGATACGAGGGGTCGGCCACTCCGCCGATCGTGCCGGTACCCGTGATCCGGCCCGTGCTCGCGTCGTACGTCGCGAGTCCGATGCCGCCGCCACCGCCGTCCTGGGAGGTGTACGTGCCGAGGAACAGGGGGCGTCCCGCGCGCGGCGCCCGGGCCTGCGCGGGACCCGCCGCCGCCGTGACGACACCGCCGGCCGCGACGGCCGCGATCCCGCCGAGGAAGCGGCGGCGGCCGGTGCTGCTGCTCATTCCTGGTACCTCCGGTGTCAGAGTGACGTGGCTCCTACCCTGGTGCGCACCCCTTCAACTGGCAAGAGGCGCAACCATGGTTGCATTCTGCGCAACGTGCCTCAGCGGTCGAGCTCCTTGTGCGCGCTCTCCGGCAGCCGCAGGTACACCGCGGACGACACCAGGCAGAGCACGGCGACGTACCAGGGGAAGAGCCCGGCGTGCCCGGTCTCCTTGAACAGCGTGCCGACATAGGGCGCCGTCCCGCCGAAGACGGCGACGGTCAGCGAGTACGGGAAGCCGATGCCCGCCGCGCGCACCCGCGCGGGGAACACCTCAGCGTTGACCGCGGCCGAGATCGACGTGAAACCGGTGAGCAGCACCATCCCGGCGCACTGCACCAGGAGCAGCGAGGCGAACGAGCTGCCGAGCGAGCGCAGCAGCGGCACGCTGAGCAGCGCGAAACCCAGGCCGAAGAAGAGGAGCAGCGGCTTGCGCCCGAACCGGTCCGAGAGCATTCCGCCGACCGGCTGGAGCAGGGCGAAGAAAGCCAGCGCGACGGTGCCGGCGACCAGGGCGTCGGCCTTGTCGATGCCCGCGTTCAGCTCCGCGTACGTGGGCAGGTACGACGTCCACGTGTAGTAGGCGAGCGTGCCGCCCGCGGTGATGCCGCAGATCAGGAGCGACTCGCGCGGGTGATGGCGCAGCGCGTCGAAGAGTCCGGGCCGCTCGGCCGCGCGCTGCTCGGCGCTGCGCGTCTCGTACGCGCCGCGCCGGATCCAGAAGCCGACCAGGCTGAGGAGCGCGCCGAGCACGAACGGCACGCGCCAGCCCCAGCCGTCCATCTGCCCGTCGCCGAGCGTGCTCACCAGCGCCGCCGCGACGCCGGACGCCGCGAGCTGCCCGGCCGACGTCGACACGTACTGGAAGGACGAGAACAGGCCGCGTCGTCCCGGGCCCGCCGACTCCACGAGGAAGGTGGTCGAGGCCGCGAACTCGCCGCCGACGGACAGGCCCTGGAGCAGTCGTGCGAGGACGAGCACGACGGGCGCGAGGACGCCCACGGCCGCGTACGTCGGGGTGAGCCCGACCAGCAGGCTGCTGCCGCCCATCAGGAGGATGGTCACGGTCAGCGCGGCCCGGCGGCCGTGCCGGTCGGCGACCGCTCCCATGAGGAGCCCGCCGACCGGTCGCATGAAGAACCCCACGGCGAACACCGCGAACGTGGAGAGCAGCGGCACCAGGGAGTTGCCCGAGCTCTTGGGGAAGACCTGGCCCGCGATGTACGTGGCCAGAAAGGTGTAGGCGTACCAGTCGTACCACTCGACGGCGTTGCCGACCGAGGCGGCGAGGAGCTGGCGCAGCGGGCGGCGCGGGGGAGCGGTGGTCAAGGTCGCGGCCGCCGGTTCGGAGGGGTCCGAGGGGCCGGACGGGGGCGACGGGGAGGGGGACGGGCGATCTGTCATGATCGCGACCATCCCCCGAACCCCGCCGTCCCACACCTCGGCCCTCGCGGTCCGAGGCCGCTGCCGGCTCAGCCCTCGCGGTACGGGATCGCCGTCATCTCAGCCCTTGCGGTACGGGATCACCGTCGTCTCAGCCCTTGCGGTACGAGATCACCGTCGTCGTCACCAGGCACGGCGAGGGCGGCACCATCTCCACGCGCAGCGTGCCGCGCGCCGCGTCGTAGTCGACGCCCTCGGCCTCGAACGTGCCCGAGCAGATGCTGCGTTGCGGGATCGCGAACGCATCCGTGACGTGACCGGCGACCGGTGAGCCGTCCAGCGGGCGGTCGAGGGCGACCTCCAGGAACTCCTTCGTCGAGCCGTCGGACGAGCACACCAGATGCGTGGCGTCGGTGAAGTCGCAGCCCTGGATGTTGTCGACCGGCTTGTCGAGGCTGATCTGCCCGGCCTGTGGGAGGTTCGCGCCGGGCGCGGGCGCGGACGGGTTGAGCACGGGCGCCGGGAACACCTGCAGCCGGTTCATGGTGCCCCACTCGCCCGCCACCAGCCACTGCCCGTCGGGCGACACGGTCGCGAACGAGTTGTTGAGCAACTCACCCTGGTCCAGGGCGTGTTCGTACGTGGTGCGCCGCCCGTCGGGAGCTGTCACCACGAACATCTTCTTCGTCGCGCCGTCGCCGCCCTGGTACGCGTCGAACGTGTGGCCCTGCGCCACGTCCGGGTCGCCTATGTGCGACCAGCCCGCCGCGCGCAGATCGAGCGGCACGGAAGCGAGGCCCCGGTACACCAGGGAGCCGTCGGCACGGCTCGCCAGGCCCTGGCTGCCGGTGAGTGAGCTCACCCGCGCGGTGCCGGTCTCGGTCCAGGTGGGCGCGGCCGTCGCCGTGCCCGCGCCGAGCGACAGGGCGCCCAGGGTCGCGGCCAGAGTGAGGAGTTGGCGTCTCGTCCGTCGTTGCGTGGGGGGTTTCATGCGGCCTCCGCCGGTCGAAGATCGGGTCGCGGACCAGGCTGCCCTACGATCGGCGCATGAGGCTGACGATTCTCGGCGGTGGCGGATTTCGAGTGCCCTTGGTGTACGGAGCGCTGCTCGGCGACCACGCCGAAGGCCGGGTCACCGAGGTCACGCTGCACGACACCGACCCGGACCGGCTGCGGGCCGTCACCGGCGTACTGGCGGAACAAGCCACCGGCGTCCCCGACGCGCCCGCCGTGCACGCCACCACCGACCTCGACGAGGCGCTGCGCGGCGCCGACTTCGTCTTCTCCGCGATCCGCGTCGGCGGCCTCGCGGGCCGCGCGGCGGACGAGCGGGTCGCCCTCGCCGAGGGGGTGCTCGGCCAGGAGACGGTCGGCGCCGGCGGCATCGCGTACGGCCTGCGGACCGTGCCCGTCGCCGTCGACATCGCGCGCCGCGTGAAACAACTCGCCCCCGACGCCTGGGTCATCAACTTCACCAACCCGGCCGGCCTGGTCACCGAGGCCATGTCGCGGCACCTCGGTGACCGCGTCATCGGCATCTGCGACTCGCCCGTCGGACTCGGTCGCCGCGTGGCGCGCGTCCTCGGCGCCGACCCGGGCGAGGCCTGGATCGACTACGTCGGCCTCAACCACCTCGGCTGGCTGCGCGGACTCAGGGTGAACGGCCGCGACGAGCTGCCCCGCCTGCTCGCCGACGAGAAGCTGCTCGGCTCCTTCGAGGAGGGCCGCCTCTTCGGCACGGACTGGCTCCGCTCCCTCGGCGCGATCCCCAACGAGTACCTGCACTACTACTACTTCAACCGCGAGACGGTGCACGCCTACCAGGAGGCCGAACGCACCCGCGGCGCGTTCCTGCTCGACCAGCAGGCCGCCTTCTACTCCGACCCGTCGTACGCCAGTTGGGAGCGCACCCGGGCCGAGCGCGAGGCCACGTACATGGCGCACAACCGCGAGGCGTCCGGCGCGGGTGAGCGGGACGCCGCGGACCTGGAGGAGTCGGGCGGCTACGAGAAGGTGGCGCTCGCCCTGATGCGCGCCATCGCCCGCGACGAGCGCGCGACGCTGATCCTCAACGTGCGCGGGCGTGGCGCCCTGCCGTCCCTCGACGACGACGCCGTCGTCGAGATCCCCTGCCTCGTCGACGCCAACGGCGCCCACCCCGTGAGCGTGGCGCCGCTGCCCGGCCATGCCACGGGCCTCGTCTCCTCCGTCAAGGCCGTCGAGCGTGAGGTGCTCGCAGCGGCGGAGGGCGGCTCACGCGCCACCGCCGTCAAGGCGTTCGCCCTGCATCCCCTCGTCGACTCCGTGACCGTGGCCCGCCGCCTCCTGGAGGGATACACGGCAGCCCACCCCGGCCTCGCCTACCTGACCCGCTAGGGGGTGTCCCGCGGCTCCGGGTCGGGTAGGTCGCGGCGAGGTGCCGTGCCAGGCGTCGCGCCCCCGGCCGTGATCCGCCGGACACCCCGAACGAGAGGCCCTAGCAGAGGAGCAGGTATGCACGACGAACTCCGCCGTATCGAGCAGCGCGTCGCCCGCGTCCACGACCAGCGCGTCAAGCCCGCCGTCCACAGCGCCAGGGTCCCGCTCGCCCTCCAGGCCTGGCACGCGCCCGGCGAGCCCGTCACCTTCGCCGAGGCGAAAGCGGCCGCGTACAAGCCGTTCGGCGTCGGCACCCCGTGGGGGCCGCCCTGGGGCACCACCTGGTTCACGGCGCACGGCACCGTCCCCGCCGAGTGGGCGGGCCGCCGCGTCGAGGCCGTCTTCGACCTCGGTTTCGTCAACGAGTGGCCCGGCAACCAGGCGGAAGCCCTCGTCCACCTCCCCGACGGCCGCCCCCTCAAGGCCGTCAACCCGCAGAACCAGTACGTGCCGGTGGCCCGCCCCGCCCAGGGCGGCGAAGAGGTCGAGTACCTCATCGAGGCCGCCTCCAACCCGGACATCCTCGCCGACCGCTTCGCGCACCCCACCGCGCTCGGCGACCCGCGAACGGCGGGCGACGAGCCGCTCTACATCTTCAGGAGCGCCGACCTCGCGGTCCTCGACGAGGGCGTCTTCCACCTCTCGCTCGACCTCCAGGTCCTGCGCGAGCTGATGCTGGAACTGAGCGAACACGAGCCACGCCGCCACGAGATCGCGCACACCCTCGAAGCGGCGCTCGACAGCCTCGACCTCGACGACGTCTCCGGCACGGCCTCCGCAGCCCGCGCCGTCCTCGCCCCCGCCCTCGCGAAGCCCGCGCACGCCGGCGCCCACACCCTGTCCGCCGTCGGCCACGCGCACATCGACTCGGCCTGGCTGTGGCCGATCCGCGAGACCAAACGCAAGACCTCCCGCACCTTCTCGAACGTGACGGCGCTCGCCGACGAGTACGACGAGTTCGTCTTCGCCTGCTCGCAGGCCCAGCAGTACGAGTGGGTCAAGGACAACTACCCGCACGTGTGGGACCGCATCAAGGAGGCCGTCGCCAAGGGCCAGTGGGCGCCCGTCGGCGGGATGTGGGTCGAGTCCGACGGCAACCTGCCCGGCGGCGAGGCCATCGCCCGCCAGCTCGTCCACGGCAAGCGCTTCTTCATCGAGCACTTCGGCGTCGAGACCAAGGGCGTGTGGCTGCCCGACTCGTTCGGCTACAACGCCGCGTACCCGCAGCTCGCGAGGCTCGCCGGAAACGAGTGGTTCCTCACGCAGAAGCTGTCCTGGAACCAGACCAACAAGCTGCCCCACCACTCCTTCTGGTGGGAGGGCATCGACGGCACGCGGATCTTCACCCACTTCCCGCCGGTCGACACCTACAACGTCGAGTTCTCCGGCAAGGAGATGGCGCACGCCGTCCGCAACTACCAGGACAAGGGACGCGGCACCCGCTCGCTGGCGCCCTTCGGACACGGCGACGGCGGCGGCGGCCCCACCCGCGAGATGCTGGAGCGCGCCCGCCGGCTCGCGGACCTGGAGGGCTCCGCGAAGGTCAGGGTCGAGCACCCGGACGCCTTCTTCGCGCAGGCGAGCAAGGAGATCCCCAAGGACCAGGTGTGGTCGGGGGAGCTCTATCTGGAACTGCACCGCGCCACCTACACCTCGCAGGCCCGCACCAAGCAGGGCAACCGCCGCAGCGAACACCGGCTGCGCGAGGCCGAGTTGTGGGCGACGACCGCGGCCCTGCGCGCGCCGGGGTACGCGTACCCGTACGAGAGGCTGGACCGGCTGTGGAAGACGGTGCTCCTGCACCAGTTCCACGACATCCTGCCCGGGTCGTCCATCGCCTGGGTGCACCGGGAGGCCGAGGCGGAGTACGCGCGTGTGGCGGGCGAACTCGAAGGGCTCACCGCGGAAGCAGTCGCCGCGCTGGGCGAGGGCGCGCTCGGGGAGAGCGTGCCGCACGTCTTCAACACCAGCCCGTACCCCCGTACCGAAGTGATCCGCACCCCGGCCGGTGAGCCGGCCCGCACCCACGTGCCCGCAGGCGGGTCGGCGCCCCTCGTCCCCACCGCCCCCGACCACCCCGTCACCGTCACGGAGGGCCGCACCCTCGACAACGGGCTCGTGCGCGTCGTCATCGGCCCCGACGGGACGCTGGCCTCCGTGTACGACCTGACCGCGGAACGCGAGGTCCTCGCCGGTCCGGGCAACCTGCTCCGCCTCCACAGCGACCTGCCCAACTACTGGGACGCCTGGGACATCGACAAGCACTACAAGAACCACTACCGGGACCTCCTCGACGCCGAGTCCGTGACGCTGACCGAGGAGGGGCCGCTGCGTGCCGCCGTGCGCGTGGAGCGCGCCTTCGGCAAGGGCTCCCGCATCACGCAGACCGTGACCCTGCGCGCGGACAGCAAGCGCGTCGACGTCGAGACCGAGATCGACTGGCACGAGACCGAGAAGATCCTCAAGGCCGCGTTCCCCGTCGACGTCCGCGCCGACCACTCCAGCGCCGAGATCCAGTTCGGCCACGTCAAGCGCCCCACGCACACCAACACCAGCTGGGAGGCGGCCCGCTTCGAGGTGTACGGCCACCGCTGGGTCCACATCGGTGAACCCGGCTACGGCGTCGCGGTCCTCAACGACTCCACGTACGGCCACGACGTCTCGCGCACGACCCGCGACGACGGCGGCACGACCACCACGGTCCGCCTCTCCCTGGTGCGCGCCCCGCGCGTCCCCGACCCGGAGGCGGACCAGGGCGCGCACCGCTTCACTTACTCCCTGCTGCCCGGCGCGAGCATCGCCGACGCCGTGGCCGAGGGGTACGCGCTCAACCTGCCGCTGCGCGTGGCCGGTTCGGGTGGTGCCTTCGACCCGGTGGTGTCGGTGGACGGCGACGGTCTGACGGTGGAGGCGGTGAAGCTCGCCGACGACGGCTCGGGCGATGTCGTCGTACGGCTCTACGAGTCGCTCGGCGGCCGGGCGGCGGGCACGCTGCGCACGGGCTTCCCGCTCGCCGGCGTCCAGGTCACCGACCTCCTGGAGCGGCCGCTCACCGAACAGCCGGACCAGGTACGGCAGTCGGCGGACGGCGGTGACGCGGTGCGGGTGGCGCTTCGGCCGTTCCAGATCGTGACGCTGCGGCTCGCTGTGGGCGAGCGGGGCTGAAGCAGGCGGCGGGGAGGACCGGTTGGAATCCGTTCGGTCCTCCCCGCCGATCGCGGCCTCGGCGCGTGGGTGATTGTTTCTGACGCATACGGCGAGTTTTCATGCAAGTGTCATCACCCCTTCCCCTCTGGCCGGTCCTCTTGGAACACTCTGCTCGCTTCTGTCCCCACACACCCAAGAGGCCCCACACCCATGCCTGAACTCAACCGGCGGCGTTTCCTGCAGATAGCGGGCGCGACCGCGGGCTTCACCGCCCTGTCGAACAGCATCGACCGCGCCGCGGCCATCCCGGCCGCCCGCGTCAAGGGAACCGTCCAGGACATCGAGCACATCGTCGTCCTGATGCAGGAGAACCGGTCCTTCGACCACTACTTCGGCACGATGAAGGGCGTCCGCGGCTTCGGAGACCCGCGACCGGTCACGCTCCCCAGCGGCAAGCCCGTATGGAACCAGGCGAGCGGCGGCAAGGAGGTCCTGCCCTACCATCCCGAGGCGGCGGACCTCGGCATGCAGTTCATCGCGGGCCTCGACCACGACTGGGCCGGCGGCCACAGCGCCTTCAACAACGGCAAGTACGACAACTGGATCGCCGCCAAGGGCACCGGCACGATGGCGTACCTGACGCGCCAGGACATCCCGTTCCACTACGCGCTCGCCGACAAGTTCACGGTGTGCGACGACTACCACTGCTCGTTCATGGGGGCCACCGACCCCAACCGCTACTACATGCTGTCGGGCCACGTCGGCAACGACGGCACCGGTGGCGGGCCCGTCCTCGGCAACCAGGAGGCGGGTTACGGCTGGACCACGTACGCCGAGCGCCTGGAGAAGGCCGGGGTCTCCTGGAAGGTCTACCAGGACATCGGCGACGGCCTCGACGCCGCCGGGAGCTGGGGCTGGATCGACGACGCCTACCGCGGCAACTACGGCGACAACTCGCTCCTCTACTTCAACACCTACCGCAACGCCAAGCCGGGCGACCCCCTCTACGACAAGGCCCGCACCGGCACGAACGCCAAGGCGGGCGACGGCTACTTCGACGTCCTGAAGGCCGACGTCAAGGCCGGGAAGCTCCCGAAGATCTCCTGGATCGCCGCGCCCGAGGCCTTCTCCGAGCACCCCAACTGGCCCGCGAACTACGGGGCTTGGTACATCTCGCAGGTGCTCGACGCGCTCACGTCCAACCCGGACGTGTGGAGCAGGACGGCTCTGTTCATCACGTACGACGAGAACGACGGCTACTTCGACCACGTCGTGCCGCCCTACGCCCCCGCCTCCGCGAACCAGGGCCTGTCCACCGCCGACACCACGCTCGACTACTTCAAGGGCAACGCGGGCTACGCGGCGGGCCCCTACGGCCTCGGCCAGCGCGTCCCCATGATCGTCGTCTCGCCGTGGTCCACGGGCGGCTACGTCTGCTCCGAGACGCTCGACCACACCTCGATCCTGCGGTTCATGGAGAAGCGCTTCGGCGTCAAGGAGACCAACATCTCGCCGTGGCGCCGCGCGATCTGCGGCGACCTCTCCTCCGCGTTCGACTTCTCCCTCACGAACCCGGCACCGGCGCAACTGCCCAGCACCGCCGGGTACGTGCCGCCGGACCACGACCGCCACTCCAGCTACGTGCCGAAGCCGCCGGCCACGCCCGTGCTGCCCAAGCAGGAGTCGGGCTCCCGGCCCGCGCGGCCGCTGCCGTACGCGCCGTATGTCGACGGGGTCTCCACGCCGTCGACCGGCAAGTTCCAGCTCACGTTCAGCGGCGGCCCCTCCGCGGGCGCGGCCTTCCAGGTCAGGTCCCTCAACCGGACCGACGGCCCCTGGACGTACTCCACCGAGGCCGGCAAGTCGATCTCGGACGCCTGGAACTCCACCTACTCCGCCGGGAAGTACGACCTCACGGTGCACGGCCCGAACGGATTCCTGCGCGCCTTCAAGGGCACCAACACCGTCGCCGAGCCCGGACTCACGGCCCGCCACGACGCGAGCACGGGCAACCTCAAGCTCACGCTGACGAACCCCACCGGCGCCGACGTCCACCTCACCGTCACCAACGCCTACGGCGGAACGCCGCAGACGTACACCGTGCGGGCCGGTGCCACCGTCACGCAGACCGTCGACCTGCGCGCGACCAAGCGCTGGTACGACCTGAAGGTGACCGCCGACAGCGACGCCACGTACCTGCGTCGCCTCGCGGGCCATGTCGAGAACGGACAGGCCGGCGTGAGCGACCCGGGGATCCTCGCGGTCTGACCCCGTAGGCGCTTCGAACCCGAACGCACTCGAAATCCGCGCCGCCGCCCGTTCCGTACCGGTTCGGGCGGCGGCGTACGTCACATCTGTCCGCACTGGGTACCGCCACAGGATGGCGCGATAGTGTGCCCGGGTGACGACGCAATCGAACACCCCTGCAGGCTGGTACCCGGACCCCCAGGGCGCGCCCCAGACCCTGCGGTGGTGGGACGGTGCGCAGTGGACCGAGCACACCAGTCCTGTGCAGCAGCCCGCCGGCCAGCAGGTCCCGCACCAGGCGCAGCAGCCTCAGCAGCAGCCCGTGCAGCAGGCGGCCCAGGGCCAGTTCGCCCCTCAGCAGCCGCAGCAGCACCAGCAGCCTGTGCAGCACCAGCAGCAAGCCGCCGGTCCGTACGGGCAGCAGGCCCCGCAGCAGCAACAGAGTTACGTCGACCCCGCCAAGGTGCAGCGCCAGGTGCAGCACCAGGCCGGTGTCGCGCCCACCGCGCAGGGCGGCGGCAGCCTCTTCACCGAGCCGGTCCTGGTGGTGAACCAGAAGGCCAAGCTGATCGAGCTGACGAACGAGTACACCGTCATGGATCAGAACGGCGGCCAGATCGGCTCCGTCGTCCAGGTCGGCCAGAGCACGCTCAAGAAGGTCGCGCGCTTCGTCTCCAGCCTCGACCAGTTCATGACCCACAAGCTGGAGATCCGTGACGCGTACGGGCAGCCGCAGCTCGTCATGACCCGGCCCGCGAAGTTCATGAAGTCGCGTGTCGTCGTGGAGCGTCCGGACGGCTCGCCGGTCGGCGAGATCGTCCAGCAGAACATGATCGGCAAGATCAACTTCGCGATCAACGTGAACGGCCAGCAGATCGGCGCCATCAAGGCCGAGAACTGGCGGGCCTGGAACTTCTCGATCGTCGACCACGCCGACAACGAGGTCGCCCGCATCACGAAGACGTGGGAGGGACTCGCCAAGACGATGTTCACGACCGCGGACAACTACGTTCTCCAGATCCACTACCAGCTGCCCGAGCCGCTCCTGAGCCTCGTCGTGGCGACCGCCCTCACCGTGGACACCGCCCTCAAGCAGGACGCGCGCGGCTTCGGCTGACCGGGCCGGCGCCCGCCGGTTCACCGTGACATCGGCTGCTCCAGGCCCACCTGCTCGTCCGCCCCGGCCGTCGTCCCGTGCGAGGCCGGGACGCGCGGTCCGCCCGCCCGGCGCGCGGCCGGGACCAGCAGTGCCGCGAGCGCGGCGGCGAGGCACAGCGCCGCGAGCAGCGTGAAGCCGTGGGTGTACCCGGAAGCGTAGGGGAGTCCCGACGCCTGGAGGTGCCCCGTGACCAGGATGCTCATCACGGCGGCGCCGATCGAGCCGCCGATGGTGCGGATGTTGGCGTTCATGCCGGTGGCCGCGCCGGTCTGCGCCGCCGGGACGTTCTGCACGATCAGGTTCGCCATGGACGCGAACGCGAGCCCGATGCCGAGCCCGAACACGCCTGCGGCGAGGGCGACTTGCCACGGCTCGGTGTGCCAGGCGGCGAGCATCGCGCAGGAGACCGCGCCGAGCGTGGCGCCGGTGGTGAGCAACGCCTTCGCCCCCACGACGGGTTCGAGCCGGCCGCTGAGCACTCCGGCGAGGAACATCGCCACGAGCATCGGCAGCATCAGGAGCCCCGCACCCGTCACGCTCGCCCCGAAGCCGTATCCGGCGGACGAGGGTGTCTGGGCGAAGCCGGGCAGGAACGACCACACCGCGTACATCCCCGCGCCGAAGAGCAGTGCGGCCGTGTTCGTGGTCCACACGGCGGGCAGCCGCATGACGCGCAGGTCGATCAGCGGGCTCGCGGAGCGGGCCTCGGACAGCACCCACGCGGCGAAGAGGATCACGGCGGCGGCCAGCAGGCCGACGACCTTGATCGATGCCCAGCCCCAGGACGTGGCCTGGCTGATGGGCAGCAGCAGGGCGACGAGCCAGCCGGAGAGCAGCACGGAGCCGAGCCAGTTCACGCGTCCCGTGCCGCGCGTCGGCGACTCGGGCACGTAGCGGTACGCGATCAGCGCCGTCACCGCGACGACGGCCGCGGGCAGCCAGAACAGCCAGCGGTAGTCGAGCGCGCCCACGATCGGTCCGGCCGCGACCATGCCCACACCGCCGCCCGCCGCGATGACGGCGGACAGGTTACTGATGCTGGGGCTCACCCGGTGGCCGGGGAACTCGTCGCGGATGATGCCGAACGACAGCGGGAAGAGTGCGCCGCCGATGCCTTGGACGACACGGGCGACGATGAGCAAGGTGATGCTGGGGGCGAGGGCCGCGAGCAGACAGCCCACGGTCAGCGCGACGAGCGCCGCGACCATGGTGCGCTTCTTGCCGACGAGGTCGCCGACCCGGCCGAGTATGGGCGTGAAGATCGATGCGGACAGCAGGTAGGCGGTCATCACCCAGGTCGAGGTGGCCTGGCTGGTGTGCAGCGCGTGCTGGACGGTGGGCAGGGCCGGGGCGACCAGCGACTGCATCATCGAGAAGACGCCGGCACCGGTTGCGAGGACGGCGAAGGTGAGGCGGTTGGAGCTTCTGGGCGCCGGGTTCGGCGCCAGGGGGATCCCGGACGTGGGATTCCCGGGCAAAGGGTTCCTGGTCGTGCGACGAGAGGGCGTGCGATTCCGGTTCAAGGCGGTGTCTCTCTGAACGGAAGGTGGCCGGGCGCACCGGCATGACCTGCGGCGAGGGCCGCGGCCTGCGGGCGCGCACGAGCTGGGAGGATGTGGGATCCGGCCGTTTCGGCCGGTCTGCCCGCAGCACGGTGCGGCGGGGCGCCGGGTGCATCGACTGTTAAAGTGGAGGCACCCCTCGACTTGGATGACGATAGCGGAGGGAAGCCTCCGGTACAACCTCGGCAGCCCGCGCTGCCTCACCCCGGGAGTGGCACCCATGACGGACAGGGAACTCGTCGGCGGGATCGTCGCGGCACAGCGCCCGCGCCGCGCGGACGCGCGCCGCAACTTCGACGCGCTCCTGGCCGCGGCCCGCGACGCGTTCGCCGAGAAGGGTGCGGAGGCGTCGCTCGAGGACATCGCCCGCCAGGCCGGTGTCGGCATCGGCACCCTGTACCGCAACTTCCCCACGCGCAGGCACCTCTTCGAGACGGTCTACGCCGAAGAGGTCGACGCCCTGTGCCGGCTCGCCGACGACCTCGCGGACGCCCCGCCGTGGGACGGGCTCGTCACCTGGCTGCGCCGCTTCGTGGACTACACCGTCACGAAGCGCGCCATCAGGGACGCCCTCAGCGGGGAGTCCGACATCTTCGTCGCCTGCCGCCGCGCCATGCTCGGCGCGGGCGAACCGCTGCTGCTGCGCGCGCAGGCCGCCGGGGTGGTCCGCTCGGACATGTCGTTCGACGACCTGCTGCGTCTGATCTCGGGCGTCACCGGCGCGGCCTACGTGGACACCGAGCAGCGCGACCGGGTCTTCGGGATCACGCTCGACGGGATGAGGACGCGCCCCGCGCCCGGCAAGCCGTGACGCGGAACGCGGAACTCGTGGCGGGGACCCGTGATGGGGATCTCGTCACGCGGAACCCGTGATGGGGAACTCGTCGCGCGGAACCTGTGATGGGGAACTCGTCACGCGGAACCCGTGAAGGGATCGCGCTCAGGATGCCTGGAGCGCGCCCGGTGTCGGCTCCGGCTGCGTCGGGATCGACGGCAGGATGACCACCGTGCCGGGCAGTACGGGCATCGGGGGAAGACCCTGAAGGTCCGGCAGGGGCGCGATCGGTCCCGTCTCCGTCGCCCGGGACGGCAGCTCGGGCCGCCGTTCCGCCGCGATGAGCGACGGTTCCGGTCGGGTCTCCGGAGTCTCCCGTGTCTCCGGCGACGTACGCGTGAGGAGCAGGACCCCACGGGCCGCGAGCGTGGCCCCCGCCGCCGCGAGCAGGATCCCCGTGACCCCGCCCTGGAGCCGCTCGCCGAGCAGCGTGACGCCGATGATCGCCGCGGCCACCGGGTTGGAGAGGGTGACCATCGCGAGCGGGGCGCCGAGGCCACCGCGGTAGGCGACCTGCGACAGGAGCAGGCCGCCCGCGGCGAACGCCGCGATCAGCAGCGCCACGACGACGACCTTGACGCTGAGCAGCGGCCCCGTCCGGTCGGTGACCGCGACGGTCACGGTCTGGGCGAGCGCCGAGGCGATGCCCGAGGCGAGACCGGAGGCCGTCGCGTGCCGCAGTCCCGGCTTCGCGCCGCGCCGCGACAGCAGGCCGATCAGCGCGGCCGTCGCACCGGCGACGGCGAGCGCCTCGCCGAGGCTGAGCGTGTCCTCGGGGGCCGGGCCCGAGGCCGTGAGCAGGAGCGCGCCGAGTCCGGCGAGCGTGAGCGCGGTGCCGCGCCATTCGACGGACAGGACGCGCCGCCCGGCCATGCGCGCCCCGAGCGGCACCGCCGCGACGAGCGTCAGCGCTCCCAGCGGCTGTACGAGGGTCAGGGGGCCGTACTTGAGGGCCGCCACGTGCAGCAGTGCGGCGGACGCGTTGAGCAGGACCGACCCCCACCAGGCTCCGGTGCCGAGCAGGCGCAGGATGCCGGAGTCGGTCCCCGCGGTGCGTGACGCGAGGCGCTCCTGGGCGACGGCGGCAGCCGCGTAGGCGACCGCCGAGACGAGGGAGAGCGCGACGGCGAGGAGGGTGGCGTTCACCGGTGTGCTCCCGTCGCCGTGAGGGCCATGCGGCCCGGACCCGCCGCTCCCGGCGTGAGCGGCGCGGCGACGGCGGACGACGAGCCCGCGGTCACCGACACCGGGATGTGTGCGAGCACTTCGGACGCGGAGAGGGATCCGCCGCGCTGGTGTGCCGGGGTCCACGGGGCGGGCAGCGCCGCGCCCATGGTCTCGGCCGTCGCCATGAGCGAGGCCGCGGGCCGCGGGGCGGGGAGCAGGCGCCGGCCGATGGACTGTCCGGGCTTCGCGGCCGGTGTGGTGCCGGGCAGCCGGATCACGGCGAGCGCGATCCCCAGGAGGGCCGTCGCCACGATCGCGTCCAGCCAGTAGTGATTCGCCGTGCCGACGACGACGAGCAGGGTGAGCGCCGGGTGCAGCAGCCACAGCCAGCGCAGCCGGGAGCGGGTCGCGGCGATGAGGCCGACGGCGACCATCAGGGCCCAGCCGAAGTGCAGGGACGGCATCGCGGCGAACTGGTTCGCCATCGAGTCGGTCTGCGGCGTCGCGCCGTAGACGGTCGGCCCGTACACCTGCCCGGTGTCCACGAGGTGCGCGGCGGCCAGCATCCGGGGCGGCGCCAGCGGGAAGGTGAGATGCAGCACAAGGGCCGCGGCGGTGAGGGCGGCCAGCACCCGGCGCGCCCATATGTAGTGCCGGGGCCTGCGCAGATACAGCCAGGTCAGAAAGGCAGCAGTCGCCGGGAAGTGCACCGTCGCGTAGTACGTGTTCGCGATGTGTACGAGGTCTTCGCTGTGCAGCAGCACATGCTGGACCGCGCCCTCGCCCGGCAGATGGACGGCGCGTTCGAGGTCCCACACGCGGTGCGCGTTGTGGAACGCCTCGCCGGTGTGGCCATTGGCCAATTGCCTGCCGAACTTGTAGACGAGGAACAGTCCGACGACCAGCAGGAGCTCCCGGACCAGGGGCGGGCGGGCGACGACGTCCGGCTGGTGGCCGACGGCGTCCGTCTCGCGGCCGGCTGTGTCCGGCTCCGGTTCGGCAGGCTCGGTAAGGGAATTCATCCCCCGGCCCCTTTTCATGACGACTGGGTGGTGCGGTGATGCGGAGGTGAGCACGGCGTGAACCGCGCTCATCGATACGCCAGTGTACCGAAACGCCGGCGTACCGGTACACTGGCGTATCGATAGCGAAGATCGCGAGGAGAAGAGCCATGACGTCCCAGGAGCAGGCAGGCACATCAGTGACCACTTCGCGCCGCTCCAAGATCACTCCAGAGCGGGAGCGGGAGTTCTACGACGCGGTCCTCGACCAGCTCCGTGAGAACGGCTACGAATCGCTCACCATGGAGGGCGTCGCGGCCCAGGCGTGCTGCAGCAAGTCCACGCTCTACCGGCAGTGGAAGACGAAGCCGCAGCTCGTGGCCGCCGCGCTGCGGGCGGGACGCTGCGTGAAGTTCGCGAGTGTCGACACGGGTACGCTCGCGGGGGACCTGCGCTCGGCCGCCCGCGCGGCGGCGCAGCAGGCAGGACGTGACACCCAGCTCGTCCAGGCCCTGGGTCACGCGGTCCTCAGCGACGAGGAACTCCAGGGGGCGCTGCGCGAGGCCCTGGTCGAGCCGGAACTTGCCGCGCTCGGGGAGATGATCGACCGGGCCGTGGCGCGCGGCGAGATCGCCGCGGACCATCCGGCCGTCGAGTTCCTGGCCGCCCAACTGCTCGGGGTGCAGCGCATCCGCCCGGTCCTCGAAGGCCGGTACGCGGACGCGGACTACCTCACCCGCTTCGTCGACGCCGTGGTGCTGCCCGCACTCGGCCTGGACGAAGCCCCCTGAACGGGAGACCGCCGTCTGTCGGGATGACCGGACGGCGGTCTGCCCGCGCCGCACCGTGGGGACGGGCGCGGCGCGCACCCCCGGGCCGGGCTGGTCCCTCCTTGAGCGGAGGGGGACCTGCCCGGCCCTTGGGCTTTCTCCCCGGTGACGCCCCCGGGTGCTTCACGGGGTCCCGCACGTCCTGCTGCCGGGTCCTGCGCGTCCTACACGTCCTGCCCGTTGCCGCCGCCCTCGGCGATCGCGGACTTCTTGATGCCCTTGGTGATCTTGTCCATCGACGTCACGTCCGGCGCCTTGTCGTTCACGTCGATGCCGAAGCGGACGACGACGAGCGACTTGGGGTTGGCGGGCGCGGGGAAGACCAGCGACTCGACGTAGCCGTCGTCGCCCTTGGCCGTGACGACCTGCCAGCGCACCAGGTAGCCCTTCTGGCCGGCCACGGTGACGGCCTCGGAGGCCAGCTCCTTGTGCGAGGTGATCTTTCCGTAGATCGCGCCGCCGTACGACTGCTGCGCGTTCTTGGAGATGTCCTCCTTGGCCGCGGCCTCCGCGCCCGTCGCCTTGAGCTTCAGCGCCTCGGCCGACGCCGAGAACGCGCCGCCGCGCACACACTGCTGCTTCGTGTCGCCGGGGCAGGCGTACGGGCCGGTCGTCACCCCCGCGTTGCCGCCCTTCGTCGTGCCGCCGGTCCAGCCGTCGAGCACGGGCATCGACACCCCGTTGACGAGGTCGGCGGCGAAACCGTCGCCCGAGCCCGGCGCCTGCGGAGCGCCGCTCTCCCCGCCGGAGCCGCCGGAGCCGCCGCTGTCACCATTGCCACCGCTCCCGCCAGGACCGTCACCCGGAGCCTGGGGAAGTCCCGGAGAAGCAGAGGGACTTGACGACGAGTCGGCCCGGTCGCTCTTGCCGTCGCCGCCCCCGGACGTCAGCGCGTACACACCGCCGACGATGCCGCCGACCACCACCACAGCGACAACGGCGGCGATGGCTATCTTGAGGCCGCGCTTCGGCTTCGGCTCCGGGTAGGCGGGGTAGCCCGGATACCCGGGGTGGCCGAACTGCCCCGGCGGCTGCGAGGTCTGCGGATAGCCGTACGCCTGCGGATGCGCGCCGGGAGCCGCCGGCGCGTACGCGGGCGGGCCCGGCGCGGCGCCGGTCTCGGCGGCACGGGTCTGCTCCGTCCACACACTGCCGTCCCACCAGCGTTCGGTGCGGGGGCCTTCGGGCTTCTGGCCGGGATCGGGGTACCAGCCGGGGGGAGTCACCTGGGTCATGGGCGCCACAGTATGAGGCGTGCGTGAAAGAGGCATGAGAGGGGGCGGGTCCCGATCCGGAAGGGCCCCCTCCCACTTATGGCGAAGACCTGCGCAGACCCCCACCCACAACCCCCCGGCTACGGCTACTCTCAACATCTGTACGTCGATTGAGCGACTTCGGGAGGGTGCGGGATGACGCAGAGTCGGCCTGAAGGAGCCGCCTCGGCCGCCCTGTGGGAGCGGGACAAGGAGATCGCGGTCGTCGAGCGGGCGCTCGGCGAACTCTGCGGGGACGCGGCGTCGTCGGGCAGCCTCGTCGTGTTCAGGGGCGAGGCGGGCATCGGCAAGACCGCCCTCCTCGAAGAGGTGCGCCGCATCGCGGCGGGACGGGCCATGGTCTGGTCGGCCCGCGGCGGCGAGACCGTCACCTCCGTCCCCTTCAACGTCGTACGCCAGTTGCTGCAGCCCGCCCTCATTGCGCTCTCGCAGGAGGAGGCCCGCGAGTACTTCGGCGACTGGTACGAGATCGCGGGCCCGGCCCTCGGCATAGCCGAACCGGGCGGCCGCCAGGCCGACCCGCAGGGCGTGCGCGACGGACTCGTCGCGGCGGTGTCCCGGCTCGCCCGGCTGCACTGGCCGCTCGTCCTGCTCGTCGACGACGCGCAGTGGGCCGACGAGGAAACCCTCCACTGGCTCGCCGCGTTCGCCGAACGCCTCGACGACCTGCCCGTCCTCGTCGTGGTCGCCCACCGCGACGGCGAGGCCACCGCCGCCTCCACCGGCCACCTCGAAGCCGTCGGCGCCGCCGCCCGGCCCCGCACCACCCTGTGCGCCCTCACCCCCGACGCCACCGCGGGCCTCACCCGCGCCAGTCTCGGCGAGCACGCCGACGCCCCCTTCTGCCGCGAGGTGTGGGCCGTCACCGGCGGCAACCCGTACGAGACCGTGGAGCTCCTCGCCAAGGTCCAGGACAGCGAACTCGAACCCGCGGAAGCCTCGGCCGGTGAACTGCGCGCCCTGAACAAGTCGGCGCGCGGCCGCGGTCTGATCGACCGCCTCGAAGGCCTCGGCACCGACGCGACGCGCTTCGCCTGGGCCGCCGCCATCCTCGGCACCCGGATCGCCCACGACCTCGCGGCGCGGCTCGCCGGGATGACTCCCGGCGAGGCCGGCCGCTGCGCCGTGCGGCTGCGCGCCGCCCGCATCCTCACCGACGCGACGTACGAAGACGGCGCCGTGGGAATGGAGTTCGTGCACCCGCTGATCGCCACCGCCGTCTACCGCTCCATCCCGGCGGCCACCCGCACCGCCATGCACGGGCAGGCCGCCTGGGCTGTCACGGCCTCGGGCCACGGCGCCGCGGCAGCCTCCCGGCATCTCCTCCAGGTCCACCCGGACGACGACCCCGAACTCGTCGAGCAGCTGCGCACGGCGGCTGGTGAACACCTCGCGGTCGGCGCCCCGGAGGCCGCGCGCCGCTGTCTGGAGCGCGCGCTCCTGGAACCCCCGCTCCCCGACGTACGGTCCGAACTGCTCTACGAGCTGGGCTGCGCCACCCTCCTCACCTCGCCCGCCGTCACCATCGGCCATCTGCGCCAGGCACTCGGCACCAAGCCGGGACTCGACGGCGACGCGCGCGTGGACGCCGTGTGCCGGCTGTCCCAGGCCCTCGTCCACAACAACCAGCTGGAAGAGGCGCTGCGCGAGATCGACTCCGAGGCCGCCCGGCTCGACCCGGGCCCCTCTCGCCTCCGCCTCCAGGCCACGCGCTACATGTGGGAGGGCATCCACGCCGGCGAGGAGGACTCCCCGGGCCGCTCCCGCAGCCTCGCCGCGCTCGCGGGCTCCCTCACCGGCCGGGACAACCCCGAGCGGGTCCTGCTCGTCCTGCGCGCCTTCGATGCGATGACCCGCGGCGAGAACGCCGAGGTGGTGGTCGAACTCTGCGACCGTTCCCTCGTCAACGAACGCCTCGCGCCGGGCCTCGGCTGGACCGACCCCGAGTGGGGCTTCGAACTTCTCGCCATGCTCGGCAGCGCGTATCTCTTCTCCGACCGGCTCGACCGCGCGGAGAGCCTGTTCACGGAGGCCGTACGCGCCTACGAGACCGCCGGCTGGAGCGGCGGCCATCTGGCGCTCGCGCACGCCTTCGTCGGTTACGTCCACCGCAGGCGCGGCCGCCTCACCGACGCCGAGGCCGTGCTGCGCGAGAGCCTGCGCCTGGCCGACCGAGTCGGCCGCGGCCTGCCCATGCACTGGGACGCCGCGTGCATGCTCATCGACACGCTCGTGGCCCGCGGCCGGACCGGCGAGGCCATGGAGATCGCGGACCGCTACTCCTTCGGTCCGCCCTACCCCTCCACGATCGTCCTGCCCGACGCGCACTCCGTCCGCGGCCGCCTGCTGATCGCCGCGGGCCGCACGAAGGAGGGCGTCGACGAGCTGGAGGCGGCGGCCAAGGCGGCCACCGCCCGCGGCGGACACAACACGATCATGGCGCCCTGGGCCTGCGACCTGGCCCGCGCGCTCGCCACCGAGGACCCCGAACGCGCCAGGGGACTCGCCGCCGACGCCCGGCTCCAGGCCGAGCGCTTCGGTACGGACACGGCGATCGGGGAGGCCCTGCGCTGCGAGGCGGCCCTGGAGACGGGCCAGCGCTCCCTGACCCTGTACGCCAAGTCGGTCACGTACCTCGAAGCGTCACCCTGCGCGTACGAACACGCGGTGGCCCGCGTCGAGTACGGCATCGCGGCCCGCTCGGTCGCGGAACTCACCCGCGGCCTCACCCTGGCCAAGTCGTGCGGCGCCGACGGCCTGGCAGCCCGCGCCCGCGAGGTGCTCGACACGGGACGCGGCCTGCGCTGACGGAGGCGGCGGTGCGCCTGTACACCGACCGCCCGTCACCGCTGTCCAGGAGGTGACGGGCGGTCGGCGCGTACCCGGGTTCCCGACGGCCGGGGCCTACGGCGCGTCCGGGCCGCTCTCCTCGGTGAGGACCCGCTGAGCCACGGCGAACGCCGAATTGGCCGCGGGGACACCGCAGTACACCGCGGTCTGCAGCAGCACGGCGCCGATCTCGTCGGGTGTCAGGCCGTTGCGCAGCGCGGCGCGCACGTGCATGGCCAGCTCGTCGTAGTGGCCGTGGGCCACCAGCGCCGTCATCGTGATCATGGAGCGTTCGCGGCGCGCCAGCGTCGGGTCGGTCCAGATCTCGCCCCACGCGTAGCGCGAGATGAAGTCCTGGAAGCGGGCAGTGAAGGGGCTCTGCCGGGCCTGCGCGCGGTCGACGTGTGCGTCGCCGAGCACCTGCCTGCGCACCTCCATCCCGCGTTTCGCGCCCCCGCCGAGCTGGGCGCGCAGCGCCGTGATCACGGGTTCGGGGCACTGGGCGGGGGCGAGGTGCGAGGCGCCCGCGATCTCGACGAGCGACGAACCCGCCACCGCGTCGGCGATCTCCCGCAGATGCGCGGGCGGCGTCGCCGGGTCCTCGCGGCCCGCGATCAGCAGCGTGGGAGCCGTGATCGAGGAGAGGTCCTCGCGGATGTCGAACGCGGCGAGCGCGTCGCAACAGGCCGCGTACGCCTCGGAGTCGGCGGTGCGGTGGTCCTCGACGAGGGCCGGCACGGTGAACCCGGGGGTGAACCAGCGCCGGTCGGCGGTCTCGGCGACCGGGCCGACCCCGTCGCGGCGTACCAGCGCGGCCCGTTCCTCCCAGGGCTTCGAGCCGCCGAAGTGCGCCGACGAGCAGATCACCGCGAGGCTCGTCACCCGCTCCGGGTGGTGGACCGCGAGGTGCAGGCCCACCGCGCCGCCGAGCGACACCCCCGCGTACGCGAAGCGCTCGATGCCGAGGGAGTCGGCGAGATCCAGGACGAGCCCGGCGAGATCGGCGACGGTCGCGCCGGGGCCGATCAGCGCGGCCGGGGACTCGCCGTGACCCGGCAGGTCCCAGCGCACCACCCGGTGGGTGACGGACAGTTCGGGCGCGACCGCGTCCCACAGCGTGGTGGAGGTGCCGAGCGAGGGGCCCAGGAGGAGCGGGGGAGCGGTGGCGGGGCCTTCGGCGCGGTGGTGAAGGAGCGTGCCGTGGTCGGGGGATGCAGTGCTCAATGTCGCTCCAGAGCGCGGTCGGTGAGGGCTCCGGCGGAGCCGGTGTAACGGACGGGGTCGGCGAGGTCGGCCAGGTCGACGCCCTTGAGGTCGGGCTCGTCGGCCAGGATCCCGGCCAGTGTCCTGCCTTCGGCGCGGGTGCGCCGCGCCGCCTCGGTGAGCAGGGACTTCGCGCGGGTACGCCCGAGCAGGGGCGCGAGCTCGGCGGCCAGACGCTCCGAGACGATCAACCCACGGGTGGCGAAGAGGTGTTCACGCATCACGTCCGCGTGGACCTGAAGCCCCTCGGCGAGCTCGGCGGCGTCGCGTGCCGCGCCGCCCACGAGCCGCAGGAGGTCGCGCAGCGGCTCCCACTCCGCGTGCCAGGCGCCGGCGGGGCGCTCGTCCTCGGCCGCCATCGACGCGTACAGCGTGGCGGCGAGCGAGGGGGCGCGGCGGGCGGCCGCCGCGACGAGCGTGGCCCTGACCGGGTTCGCCTTGTGCGGCATCGCGGAGGAACCGCCGCCCGCACCCTCGCCCAGCTCGCCGATCTCCGTACGGGACAGCGTGAGCACGTCCGCCGCCGGCTTGCCCAGCGCGCCGGCCGTGAACGCGAGCGCGCCCGCGAGGTCGGCGACCGGAGTGCGCAGGGTGTGCCAGGGCAACACGGGTGCGACCAGGCCGAGTTCGGCCGCGTACGCCTCGGTCAGCTCCCCGGCGTTCGTGGCGCCGAACACGCCGAAGGCCGCCAATGTGCCCGCCGCGCCGCCCAGTTGGACGGGCAGCGAAGCCCTTACGGCGCTGAGTCGGTCGCGCGCGTCGAGCACGAGGGAACGCCAGCCCGCCGCCTTCAGGCCGAACGTCGTCGGCACGGCGTGCTGCGTGAGCGTACGGCCCGGCATGACGGTGTCCCGGTGTGCGGCGGCGAGCCGCCCGAGCGCACGCTCCGTGCGCGCCAGGTCGCCGAGCAGCCCGTCCAGCGTCCGGGCCGCGACCAGCATGAGCGCCGTGTCCAGGATGTCCTGGCTGGTGGCGCCCCGGTGGACGTACGGGGCGTGTTCCGTGGCCACCGCGGCCGTCAGGTCGGCGACGAGCGGGATCACCGGGTTGCCCCCGGAGCGGGCGCGCAGCGCGAGGTCACGGGCGTCGAAGCGCCCCTCGTCCGCGGCGGCCCGCGTCACCGCGTCCGCCGCGGCCGCGGGCGCCAGGCCCAGGGCGGCCTGCGCCCGGGTGAGCCCGGCCTCCGCGTCGAGCAGGCCGCGCAGGACCGCCGCGTCCGAGGTGGCCGACTCGGCCGGGGAACCCGCCCGGCCGGGCGAGAGCAGCCCGGCGTCGGGATCGACGTGTGTCACTGGAACTCCAGGAAGACCGTTTCGCCTTCGCCCTGAAGGCGGATGTCGAAACGGTACGTGCGGTGCGCGTCTTCCTGCGGCTGCGCGAGCAGCGTCGCGCGCCGCTCCGCCGGCAGGCCGTCGAGCAGAGGGTCCGCGCCGTCGGCGAGGTAGGCGCGGGTGAACAGGTGGTGCAGCAGCCCGCGCGCGAACACGCACACGCTGATGTACGGCAGTCCCGCGTTGCCCGGCGGCAGGGTGAAGAGCGCGTAGTGCCCGTCGGCGTCCGTGGCGACCCGGCCGAACCCGGTGAAGTCCGTACCGTTGCGGCCGAGGTAGCCGCCGGTCGTGGTGTCGCGGCGCAGCGAGCCCGGCGCCCCGGCGAGCGAGCCGTCGGGTCCCGCCTGCCAGAACTCCAGGATGGCGTCCGGCACCGGGTCGCCCTGGCCGTCGAACACGTGGCCGTGCAGGGCGATCGTGTCGGGATGCCCCTTCGGCGCGACCTGCTCGCCCTCGGGGAAGGGCAGCGCGTAGCCGTAGAACGGGCCGACGGTGTGCGACGGCGTGGGGAGCAGCTTCTCGGGCACGGAGGTCATCGGCCTTCCTCGATCCAGGTGGCGGAGGGACCGTCGAGGACGATGTCCCACTCGTAGCCGAGGGAGAACTCGGGCTGCGACAGGTCGTGGTTGTACGCCGCGACCAGGCGGTCGCGGGCCGACTCGTCCGTCACCGACCGCAGGATCGGGTCGTAGCGGAACAGCGGGTCGTTCGGGAAGTACATCTGCGTCACGAGCCGCTGCGTGAACGCGTCGCCGAACAGGGAGAAGTGGATATGCGCGGGGCGCCACGCGTTGGTGTGGTTGCGCCACGGGTACGCGCCCGGCTTGACGGTGGTGAAGGAGTACCGGCCCTGATCGTCCGTCAGGGTCCGTCCCACACCGGTGAAGTTGGGGTCGAGCGGCGCCGGGTGCTGGTCGCGCAGATGCGCGTACCGGCCCGACGCGTTGGCCTGCCAGATCTCCACGAGCTGGCCGCGCACGGGGCGGCCGTCGCTGTCGAGCAGCCGTCCGGACACGGTGATGCGCTCGCCGAGCGGCTCGCCCGCGTGCTGACGCGTCAGGTCCTGGTCGATGTCGGTGATGTCCGTGGCGCCGAAGACGGGCCCGGACAGCTCGACGGTCTCCGGGTCACCGCCGTTCACGGCGACGAGCGGCTGCTTCGGGTGGCGCAGCAGCGAGCTGCGGTACGGCGCGTAGTCGCGCGGCGGGTGGTGCTGGGCGGGGGCGCCGCCCGCGCGCGCCTTGTCGTACGCGCTCTGGAGGTCAGCGACCTCGACGTCGATGTCCGACTGGGTGAGTGCCATGGTGGGTTCCTGAGTCCTTTAGCGTTCGAGGACGAGCGCGAGGCCCTGTCCGACGCCGATGCAGAGGGTGGCGACGCCGGTGCCGGAACCGGCGGCCTTGAGCTGGTGCGCGACGGATCCGGCGAGCCGCGCGCCGGACGCGCCGAGCGGGTGGCCGATCGCGATGGCGCCGCCGCGCGGGTTGAGGATCGCGGGGTCGAACTCGGGCCACTCGGCGACACAGCCGAGGACCTGGGCGGCGAACGCCTCGTTCAGTTCGAGCGTGGTCAGGTCGCCGAAGCCCTTGCCCGCCCTGGCGAGCGCGCGGTGGACCGCCTCGACGGGGCCGAGCCCGAAGTAGTGCGGGTCGATCGCGGCGACCCCGGAGGCCGTCACCCGGGCGAGCGGCTCGCGGCCGGTGGCCCTCAGCCCCTCCTCGTCGACGAGCAGCAGGGCTGCGGCGCCGTCGTTGAGCGGCGACGCGTTGCCTGCCGTCACCGTGCCGTTTTCTGTGCGGAACGACGGCTTGAGCGTGGCCATGGCCTCCGGCGACGCGCTCTCGCGCACGCATTCGTCGCGCGCCACGACGAGCGGGTCGCCCTTGCGCTGCGGGACGGCCACCGGCACGATCTCGGCGTCGAACAGGCCGTTCTTCTGTGCGGCGGACGCCTTCTGATGACTGCTCAGCGCGTACGCGTCCTGCTGCTCACGCGTGATCGCGTGCTTGTCGGCGATCAGCTCGGCCGACTCGCCGAGCGGCACGGTCCACTGCGGCTCCATCCGCGGGTTGACCATGCGCCAGCCCAGCGTCGTCGAGTACAGCTCCGCGTTGCCCGCGGGGAACGGCCGGTCGCTCTTGGGCAGCACGTAGGGGGCGCGGGTCATCGACTCGACACCGCCGGCCAGGGCGATGGAGACGTCGCCGAGCGCGATGGCCCGCGCGGCCTGGATGACGGCTTCGAGGCCGGAGGCGCACAGCCGGTTCACGGTGACGCCGGGCACGGAGGTGGGCAGCCCGGCGAGGAGCCCCGCCATGCGGCCGACGTTGCGGTTCTCCTCGCCCGCGCCGTTCGCGTTGCCGAAGTACACGTCGCCGATCAGCGCCGGGTCCAACTCCGGTGTCCGTGCGAGCAGTTCACGGATGACGTGCGCGCCGAGATCGTCCGGGCGGACCGGGGCGAGGGAGCCGTTGTACCTGCCGACCGGCGTGCGGACGGCATCGACGACGTAGACGTCCTTCATCGGGTCTCCTCCGGGAGGCGGATCTTGGCCGCGGTCCTCGCGGTGACGTCGTCGGCGGTGACGCCGGGGGCCAGCTCGACGAGTTCGAGCCCGTCGGCGGTGACGTCGAGGACGCAGAGGTCGGTGATGACGCGGTTGACGCAGGCCTTGCCGGTCAGGGGCAGGGTGCAGTCCTCGACGATCTTGGGCGTGCCGTCCTTGGCGGTGTGGGTCATGGCGACGATGACCGTCCGCGCGCCGTGGACGAGGTCCATGGCCCCGCCGATACCGGTGATCATCTTGCCGGGGACGGCCCAGTTGGCGAGGTCGCCGCGGGCGGAGACCTGCATCGCGCCCAGCACGGCGACGTCGATGTGGCCACCGCGGATCATGCCGAAGGAGAGCGCCGAGTCGAAGTAGGAGGCGCCGGGCAGGACGGTGACGGTCTCCTTGCCGGCGTTGATGAGGTCGGGGTCGACCTCGTCGTCGGCCGGGTAGGGGCCGACACCCAGGATGCCGTTCTCGGACTCGAGGATCACCTCGACGCCGGGCGGCAGGTGGTTCGGGATGAGGGTCGGCAGGCCGATGCCGAGGTTGACGTACTGGCCGTCGCGCAGCTCGCGTGCGGCGCGTGCGGCCATCTCTTCGCGGGTCCAGGCCATCAGCTGCTCACCGTTCCTCGTGCCGGAGGCGCGGAGACGGTGCGCCGTTCGATCTGCTTGTCCGTGGCCTGCTCGGGGGTGAGGGCGACGACGCGCTGGACGAAGATGCCGGGCAGGTGCACGGCGTCGGGGTCGATGTCGCCGGGTTCGACGAGTTCCTCCACCTCGGCGATGGTGATGCGTCCGGCCGCCGCGGCGAGGGGGTTGAAGTTGCGGGTCGACTTGTTGAACACGAGGTTCCCGTGGCGGTCGCCCTTGGCGGCGCGCACGAGGGCGTAGTCGGTGCGGATGCCGTGCTCGAGGACGTAGTCCGTGCCGTCGAAGGTGCGGACCTCCTTGGGCGGGGACGCCAGCGCCACACCGCCCTGACCGTCGTAGCGCCAGGGGAGTCCGCCCTCGGCGACCTGGGTGCCGACGCCGGCGGGCGTGTAGAAGGCGGGGATGCCGGCGCCGCCGGCCCGCAGGCGCTCGGCGAGCGTGCCCTGCGGGATCATCTCGACCTCGACCTCGCCGGACAGGTACTGGCGGGCGAACTCCTTGTTGGCGCCGATGTACGACCCGGTGACCCGGGCGATCCGCCCGGCCGCGAGCAGTACGGCCAGGCCCGAGTCCATCGCCCCGCAGTTGTTGGAGACCACGCTCAGGCCCGTGGTGCCGCGCTCGTGGAGCGCGCCGATGAGCACGTTCGGGACGCCGACAAGACCGAACCCGCCGACCGCGAGGGACGCCCCGTCCCCCACATCGGCGACCGCTTCCGCGGCCGTCGCCACCACCTTGTCCATCCGAGCCAGCCTCTCCACGTACGTCGATCGATCACTCGCCACCGAATTACTCAGCGCACTGAGCATTTATGTGACTGGCGCTTACGGTGCCATCGCATTGCCCGGACCGTCAATAGCCAAGGGTAGAGACGGTTGGCGTGGGGGAGTCGACTCGACACGGGCTGCCCAATGGTCGAGTATTGGTCAGTACACACTCGAAAAGCAGGCCATGGATCGACGTCCCGCACGACGCGGCGGCGCGACTCGGAAGCCCTGCCGACCCAGACCGGAGGTCCGCGATGGCCGCGGTGGATCTGACCACCCACCCGGGGCACCTGGCCCGGCGCCTCCAGCAGGCGCACTACCTGCTGTGGAACACGATGGTCTCCGAGGAGATCACCTCGCCGCAGTTCGCCGTCCTGAACGCGCTCGTCGCCGAGCCCGGCCTCGACCAGCGCACCGTGGGCGAGCGCGTCGGCCTCGACCGCTCGACCATCGCCGAGGTCATCAGCCGCCTCAGCCGCCGCGGACTGATCGACAAGGTGCGCGACCCGCAGGACGGCCGCCGCTCCCTGCTGCGTCTCACCGACGAGGGCACGCGTGTCCACCGCAAACTGACCGTGCGCACGGCCCGGATGAACCAGATCTTCCTCGCGCCGCTCTCGGCCGACGAGCAGGCCCTCTTCTTCGACCTGATCCAGCGCGTCTCGGACGCCGCGGAGGGGCTCCGCAACCCGACGGAGCCGCTCGCGAAGGCCTGACGACGGCGCCCCGATGCGAGCCGGGGAGTCCCGGTGCGGGCCGGGGCTCTCACCGCTCGGCGAAGAGGACCCACACCTGTCCGGGCGCGAACGTCATGCGCTTGCCGCCGGCCGCCGTCGTGAACTGGGTGCCGTCGGCCGCCGAACGCCGCTCCCACCGCACGTCGTAGGCCCGCCCGTCCCGCAGTACCGTCGCCTTGCCCGTACCCACGGTGTCGGAGAACGGTGAGGTGTTCCCCGACCGGTCGTGGAACCGCGAACCGCGGACATCCACGTACTGGACCACGACGGTCGAAGCGTTCAACGGCCCGCCGTCCGTGGTGCGCGCCCGGGTGCCGTCCATCGACACCTGCCAACTGCCGCTCTGCGTAGACCAGGTGAAAGTGAAGCGCGCCGCCGGGAAGCGCACCGTGAGGGTGTTCTTCGCCTGCCCGCCCGCCGGGGGCGCCCCGAACGTGACCCCGGCCGACGCCAGCGCACCCGCCTTCGGCGTCACGCCCAGCTTGGCGGGGCGGAGGTAGAGGTTGTGCGGCGCCGGTCTGTCGCCGCCGCGGAAGTACGCCGCGGCCGGCGCCTCGCCGGGCGGAAGCGCGGTGAGCGGGGCCTCGGCGATCAGCGGCAGGAGCTTCGACTGGGCGCCGGAGAAGGCGAGCGCGGGGCGGTCGAACTGCCGCAGCAGTTCGATATCGGTCTCGCGGGCGCTGCGCACCGGGCCGACCACGGGCGGCAGCCGGGTCGCGTACACGGCCATCAGCCGGCTGAGGCCGCTCTCCACCTGCTCGGCGTAGACGATGTCCGCCCGGCCGATACCGGTCTGCGGGCGCGCCGGACCCACGTTGTCGATCTTCACCGCGAGGACGGGGCCACGGGCTCCCTCGGCGGTGGGGCTCGCGGAGTGGCCGTCCGGCGGGTGCCTGTCGCCCACGGTGCACCCGGCGGCCGTGGCGGCCAGCACCGCGGCGACGATCACGGTCCGTCGCCCACGCGTCACCCGCATCCGTCGTATTCGCACGAGTGGGTGATACCCGCCCGGGGGCGGATCGATCAGCTCAGGTCGAACATGTTCGAAACAGTGCTCGGCGGTGGGCGGCCCCGGCCGGCACAGTTCTCAGGCGCGGCCCTCAGCGCAGCACATCCGCCAGGTCGTACCGGACCGGCTCGTCCAGCTGTGCGTACGTGCAGCTCTCGGGCGTCCGGTCCGGGCGCCAGCGGCGGAAGCGGGCCGTGTGGCGGAAGCGCGCGCCGTTCTCCATGTGCTCGTACGCCACCTCGGCGACCAGCCGAGGTTCGAGCGGCACCCACGAGAGGTCCTTCTTGCCGGTCCAGCGGCTCGTCGCCCCGGGCAGCCGGGCCTTCTCGTGCGCCGACTCCTCGGTCCACGCGGCCCACGGATGGTCCTGCGCGGACTCCAGCCGCAGCGGCTCCAGCTCCGCGATCAGTTCCGTACGCCGCTTCATCGTGAACGCCGCGCACACGCCCACGTGCTGGAGGACGCCTTCGTCGTCGTACAGGCCGAGCAGCAGGGAGCCGACCACCGGGCCGCTCTTGTGGAAGCGGTAGCCGGCCACGACGCAGTCCGCGGTCCGCTCGTGCTTGATCTTGAACATCAGGCGTTCGTTCTCGCGGTAGCGCAGGTCGAAGGGCTTGGCGATCACCCCGTCGAGGCCCGCGCCCTCGTACTGCTCGAACCACGTCTGCGCCAGCTCGGCGTCGGTCGTCGACGGGGCCAGGTGGACGGGCGGCGTCGCACCGGACAGCGCCTCGGCCAGGCGGGCCCGCCGGTCCACCATGGGCGTGTCCATCAGCGACTCGTCACCGAGGGCCAGTACGTCGAACGCCACGAAGGACGCCGGGGTCCGCTCCGCCAGCGTCTTCACCCGGGACGCGGCCGGGTGGATGCGTTCGGTGAGCGCGTCGAAGTCGAGCCGGCCGTCCCTGGCGATCACGATCTCGCCGTCGAGGACACAGCGCTCGGGCAGCCGGTCGAGGAGCGCGGCGACCAGCTCGGGGAAGTAGCGGGTCAGCGGTTTGCCCGTGCGGCTGCCGATCTCCAGGCCGTCGCCGTCCCGGAACACGATCGCGCGGAAGCCGTCCCACTTCGCCTCGTAACTCATCCCCGGCGGGATCTTCGCGACGGACTTGGCGAGCATCGGCTTCACGGGTGGCATCACCGGCAGATCCATGACCATGAGCCGATTCTGACGCGATACGCCCCCACTCGCCCGGTATGCGCAAGTCGGTCGATGCGCCTAGCGTGGCCCGCATGGGCAAGTCGAACGGCGCGGCGGTGGAGCTGGAGGCGGGGGAGCGGACGGTACGCCTGTCCAGCCCCGACCGGGTCATGTTCCCGGAGCCCGGCTACACGAAGCTCGACCTCGCCCGCTACTTCCTCTCCGTCGGCGACGGCATCGTGCGCGCCCTGCGCGACCGCCCCACCACCCTGCAGCGCTACCCCGAGGGCCTGGACGGCGAGTCCTTCTACCAGAAGCGCGCCGCCAAGAACCTGCCCGACTGGATCCCCACCGGCACCATCACCTTCCCGAGCGGGCGCCATGCGGACGAGATGTGCCCGACCGAGATCGCCGCCGTCATCTGGGCGGCCCAGTACGGCACCCTCACCTTCCACCCCTGGCCCGTCCGGCGCGCGCACCCCGACCACCCCGACGAGCTGCGCATCGACCTCGACCCGCAGCCCGGCACCGACTACACCGACGCCGTCCGCGCCGCCCACGAGCTGCGCTCCGTCCTCCATGACTTCGGCGGTCTGCGCGGCTGGCCCAAGACGTCCGGCGGCCGCGGCATGCACGTCTTCGTGCCGATCGCCCCGCACTGGACGTTCGTCGAGGTGCGCCGCGCCGCCATCGCCTGCGGCCGCGAGCTGGAGCGCCGTATGCCCGACCGCGTCACCACGGCCTGGTGGAAGGAGGAGCGCGGCGAGCGCATCTTCGTCGACTTCAACCAGACCGCGCGCGACCGCACCATCGCCTCCGCCTACTCGGTACGGCCACGGCCGAACGCCCCCGTCTCCGCGCCGCTGCGCTGGGACGAGGTCGACGATGCGCGCCCGGCCGACTTCGACATCGGCTCCATGCCGGCCCGTTACGCCGAACTCGGCGACGTCCACGAGGACATGGACGAGCACGCCTTCCGGCTCGACGCGCTCCTCGAACTCGCCGACCAGGACGAACGGGATCGCGGCCTCGGCGACATGCCGTACCCGCCCGAGTACCCGAAGATGCCGGGCGAGCCCAAGCGGGTACAGCCGAGCCGGGCCAGACACGAGGACTGACCCGGCTCATCTTGCTCAACTGCCTTGTGAATAATGCCTGTTACAGCTCCTTGACGCGGATGTCCCGGTACGAGATGACGTCCGTCGTGCTGTGCACCTGGAGCCCGACATAGCCGGAGGAGAACCGCCGGCCGTCCGTGCCCGGGTCGTCACCGCGCGGCGGTTCGAAGACCTGACCGCCCGTGTTGTCGAACTCGTTGATCAGGACGCCGTTGCGCAGGATCGAGAAGTGCTGGCCGACCACGCGGATCTCGTAGTCGTTCCATGTGCCCTTCTGGGTGACGCCCGCGCCCGCGAGACCCACACGGTCGAAGCCGTAGATCGAACCGGTCTTGTACATGTCGCCGTCAGGACGGTCGAGGACCTGCACCTCGTGCCCGTACTTGATGGCGACCCACTCCGGCCGCGACTCCTCCGGGTGGTCGTGGACCCACGGGAAGCGGACGAAGACACCGCCGTTGGCGTTGCCCGTGCCCGGCGCGTCGTCCCGCCACTGGAGCTTCAGCGAGAAGTCGCCGTACTTGCGCTGCGGGAACCACAGCATGCCCATGCCCTCGACCGTGGTGCTCGACGTGATCGAGCCGTCCGGGTTCAGGCCGAACTTGCCGCCGCCGACCTGCTCCCACTTGTCGAGCGAGCCCTGCGTGCCGTCGAAGATCTTGCGGTAGCCCTCGGTCTGGCCGGGCTTGCCGATTCCCGACTGCTTGGCGGCGCGGTTGATCTTGTTGTACTCGCGCTGGTCGATCACGCCTTCCTTGAGGAGCTTGTCGGTGACGGTCTTGACGTGCTTGAGGAAGAGGGCCTGCGAGGTCCACTCCCGCTCGTCCTCGATCAACTCGTTGATCCGGCAGCGGTTGTTGGTGACCCGGTTCGGGATGCCCGTGTCGACCGTGCCGACGATCACCGTCAACCGCTCGTCGAACTCGGCGCAGTTGGGCGCCGGGACCCCGCCGCCCGTGGCGACCGTGAAGGCCTCCGACTTCGCCGCCGACGTGTTGCCGGCCTTGTCGCTCGCCCGGTACGCGACCGTGTGCGCGCCCGCCCGGTCCACCACGACCGGCGCCGTGTAGGCGAGGTAGGGGCCCGCGTCGAGCGAGTACTCGATCTTGTCGACACCCGAGTCGGCGTCCGTCGCGGAGACCGTCACCTTGGCGCTCTTGAGGTACGCGCCGTCGGAGTTCTTGTCGCCGTCGACCTTCGCCGACACCTCGGGCGGCGTCTTGTCCTGCACGGGCGGCGTGACCACGGTGAAGTCGACCGACTTCTCGGCGGCCACGTTCCCCGCCTTGTCCGCGGCCCGGTAGCGCACGGTGTGGGCGCCCACCTCGTGCACCATCACCGGTGAGGTGTACGGCTGCCAGGCGCCGTCCGACCCCACCGCGTATTCGATGGTGTTGACGCCGGACCCGGTGTCGGAGGCCGTCACCGTGACCGTCGCCATCGAGAGGTACTCGCCCTTGTCGTTCTTCTCACCGCTGACCGTCGCCGAGGTCTCCGGCGGAGTCTTGTCGTCCGTCGGCGGCGCGACCACAGTGAAGTCGACCGACTTCTCCGCCGCCACGTTCCCCGCCTTGTCGGACGCCCGGTAGCGGATCTTGTGCGCCCCGACCTGGTCGACGACCACCGCGGTCGTGTACGGCTGCCAGGCGCCGTCGGCGCCCACCGCGTACTCGACCTTGTCGACACCGGAGCCCGCGTCCGTCGCCGTCACACTGACCGACGCCGAACCGACGTACTCCCCTTGGGCGTTCTTCTGCCCCTCGACCTTCGCCGAGGTCTCCGGCGCTGCCGTGTCCTCGCCGCCGCCCTCGGTCACGACGAGGATGCCCTGCATGGCCTCGTGGCCGGGGATCGAGCAGTGATAGCGGTAGCGGCCCGGGGTCAGCGTGACCTCGACCGAGTGCTTGCCGCCCTCACTGTCGTTCGGGTTGGCCAGGATGTTCACCGGCACGTCGTTGTTGTACTCGGGGTCCGACGTGTCGAACGTCAGCGTGTGCGGCATGCCCATGGTGTTGCCGGTCGCCGCGCTGTTCTCGAAGACGATCGTCGTCGCGCCCGCCACCGCCGTCGTCGGCGCCGAGGCGTACTTGGTGATGTCGTCGCTGCCGGTCCAGGTCAGGACCTGCTGCGCGGCGGCGACCGGGGCGTCCTGCCCGAATGCGACGGGGGAGCCGAGTCCGAGCGCCATCAGCAGGGCGGCGAACAGCGCCGTCCACAGTCTTCGCCGGTTCTTGCTGCGCATCCTCATCACTGCGCCTTCCTGGCCAGGTCACCGGCCGCAGGGGTCGCCTCGCCGCCCGTGTAAGTCACCTTCCACAGGGCTGACTTGGCGTCCGAGGTGAAGAAGCCGCGGCCGTAGTCGAGGACGTAGAGCGCGCCGTCGGGGCCGAACTTCCAGTCCATGAGGTTCTTGATGCCGTCGTTGCCGACCGGCACGATCTTCTTGAGGTTCTCGGCGTGCACCGGGATGCCGCCGTCGCCGGCCGTCTTCGGGTCGGTGATCACCGCGTGCCGCGGCTGCGTGGCGTCGTAGAAGTCACCGACGAACCACTTGCCGTCCCAGTAGCTCGGCCACTTGTCGGCGTTCGGGACGGAGGCGTCGTAGCGGTAGACGGGACCGTCCATCGCGGCCTGGCCGCCGCCCTTCAGCCACGGCAGGAGGTACTTGGCCTCCTCCTTCTTGTACGAGGGGATGCCGTTGGCGTCGCGCGGGTAGTCGGGCGCACCGCCCTGCGGCGAGTACCAGATGTTGTTGGCGGTCATCGGCGGCAGGTTCACGAGGCCGTCGTTGTTCGGCGACTCGTTCTTCAGGTGGTCGCAGTCGTACCAGCCGAGCGGCTTCGTCGGGTCCGGCAGATTGCGGTCGCGGTAGGGCTGCTTGTTGCCCATGCAGTACGGCCAGCCGCGGTTGGACGCCTTGGTGATGACGGCGAACGTGTCGTACTTCGCCGGCCCCCAGGTCGTCGACGGCTCACCGGCGTCCGGGCCGACCCAGCCCGCGTACAGCGTGTCGGTCTTCTTGTCGACGGAGATGCGCGCCGGGTTGCGGACGCCCATCACATAGATCTCGCCGCGCGTCTTGCCGCCGCCCTCGGCCGTCTCCTTGCCCGTGAAGAGGTTCCCCTCCGGCAGCGTGTACGTGCCGTCGGCCTCCGGGTGGATGCGCAGGATCTTGCCGTTGAGGTTGTTCGTGTTGCCGGCGGTGCGGCGCGCGTCCGCGAAGGAGACGCCCTTGTAGTTCGGCTGCGGGTTGTTGCCCGAGTAGCCGTCGCTGAAGCCGGAGGAGTTGTTGTCACCGGTCGCGATGTACAGGTTGCCCTTGGAGTCCCAGGCCATCCCGCCGCCCGCGTGGCAGCAACTGTGGATCTGCACCGGCCACTTGAGCAGCACCTTCTCGCTGCCCATGTCCAGCTTGTTGGTGTTCAGGTCGAGCGTGAAGCGCGAGACGCGGCGCTCGGCCATCTGCTTGTCACGGTCGATCTGCGAGTGCGGCGTGTAGTGCAGGTACACCCAGCCGTTCTGCTCGAACTTCGGGTCGAGTTCGATGCCGAGCAGACCCTCCTCGACCTTGGTCAGCTCGTCGCCGCCGCCCTTGTTGCCGAAGACGGTCAGCGCCCCGGCCTGGGTGACCTTCTTGGTCTTCGGGTCGTAGACGTGGATCTCGCCCTTGCCCTTGCCGACATCGGGGTTGTTCCAGTCGGTGATCACCGGCTGCGAGGAGTCGGCGCCACCGCGGCCGATGTAGAGGATGCGTCCGTCGGGCGCGGTGACCAGGCCGTGCGGCTCGCCGATCTGGTCGTTCTGGCCGGCCTGGTTGGGCTGGGTCAGGCGCTCCGCCTTGTAGTTGGAGTCGATCGCGGCCTTGCAGTCGGCGCGCACGATGCGGCTCGTCCACAGCAGGGCGCCGCGCAGGTGCGACTGGAAGTCGACCTCGTCGTAGCTGGAGGCCGTGCCGCCCATGCCCGTGTAGAAGGAGCGTCCGCCGTCGTAGTCGCGGCACCAGGACACCGGGTGGTCCGCGCCGTTGGCGCTCGCGCCCGGCTGGTACGTCGACTCGCGGACCCGGGCCACGGTGTGCACCGAGCCGGACGGGTTCTTCACCCAGTTCAGCCACTGGTCGGGCCGCTTCCACTGCACGGGAAGGTCCTTGGTGGCCGGATGCTGACGGTCACCGACCTCGACGGTGGCCCGCTGGACGTTCGCCGGGCTGGAGTCCGCCGGGCGCGCGCCGATCAGGCCGGTGAACCAGTCCGAGTACGGCTCGGCGCGGGCCGCGTCGTGGATGCCGACGAATCCGCCGCCGGCCTCCATGTACGACTCGAGCCCCGCCTCCTGGTCCGGGTCGAGCACGTCGCCGCCGCCGGTCAGGAAGACGACCGCGTTGAAACGGCCCAGCTTGGTGGCGTTGGTGAACACGGACGCGTCGTCCGTCGCCGTGATCTTGAAGCGCTGGGCGGCGGGGCCGCTCTGGCCGATCTTCTCGATGGCCGCGATCCCCGCGTTCACCACCGGTGACTCGTCACCGCCCGCGGCGGAGCCGTAGTACACCAGGACGCGCACGTTCGCCCCGCCGGGAGGTGACGGCAGGGACATCGTTGTCACGGATGGTTCGGGGAACGGACGCGCGCTCGCGGCGGGCCCGGTGAGGAGTCCGGCGGCGACCGCCCCGGACGCCAGGACCGCGGCAACGGCGCGTCGTCGTCTGCGTCTGTCTCTGTCCAACCCTCTTACGCCCAAGGGTTTTTGATGCGGCGTGGACCGCATGAGTTCACCCACCCCTCGTCGGTCACAGGTACGGCGCGGACGAAGCTAGACCTCTTTTCGCGGCTCGCCAATAGGTATGGCCGCAATGGCACGAACTTTGTCCTGAGTGTGGATAAACGAAGATCAGCCGGTTACCGTCTCTCTGGCCGTCACGACAGGCACTGGTGGCACGTCCGCGTAAGTCCCTTACGAGGGTGGGGAGTTCGGCATGGACAGACGCAGCTTCAACCGGCGGGTGCTGATGGGCGGGGCCGCCACCGCGGCGACCGCGACATCGTTGTCACTCATCGCGGCGACGGATGCCGCCCCCGCGGACGGCCCGGTACGCACGGCCCCGGCCGGCGGTGAGGTCAAGCACATCAAGATGTACGCGGAGAAGCTCGCGGACGGGCAGATGGGCTACGGGTTCGAGAAGGGCAAGGCGTCCGTACCCGGCCCCCTCATCGAGCTCAACGAGGGCGACACACTGCACATCGAGTTCGAGAACACCATGGACGTGGCGGCCAGCCTGCACGTCCACGGTCTCGACTACGAGGTCTCCAGCGACGGCACCAAACTCAACAAGAGCGACGTCGAGCCCGGCGGCAAGCGCACCTACACCTGGCGCACGCACGCCCCGGGCCGGCGCAAGGACGGCACGTGGCGCGCGGGCAGCGCGGGGTACTGGCACTACCACGACCACGTCGTCGGCACGGAACACGGCACCGGCGGCATCCGCAAGGGCCTGTACGGACCGGTGATCGTCCGGCGCAAGGGCGACGTCCTCCCGGACACCACGTTCACCATCGTCTTCAACGACATGACCATCAACAACAAGCCGGCGCACGAAGGCCCCGACTTCGAGGCCACGGTGGGCGATCGCGTCGAGATCGTCATGATCACGCACGGCGAGTACTACCACACCTTCCACATGCACGGTCATCGCTGGGCGGACAACCGTACGGGCATGCTCACCGGCCCGGACGACCCGAGCCAGGTCGTCGACAACAAGATCGTCGGCCCCGCGGACTCGTTCGGCTTCCAGGTCATCGCGGGCGAGGGCGTCGGGGCGGGCGCCTGGATGTACCACTGCCATGTCCAGAGCCACTCCGACATGGGGATGGTGGGGCTGTTCCTGGTGAAGAAGGAGGACGGCACCATCCCGGGTTACGAGCCGCACCACCCGGCGGGCCACACCGGCTAGGGGTCTTTCGGAGGGGCACGCCACGGGTGTACACCTCCCGGGAGGAGGGGGATCACCACCCGGCCCCCAACCACCCACCCCGGGAGTCGAGTTGAGCAAGGACAGCGAGTACGACTACGTCATCGTCGGGGCCGGGTCGGCCGGCTGTGTGCTGGCCGCGCGGCTGTCGGAGGATCCGGCCGTGCGCGTCGCGCTCGTCGAGTCGGGCCCGCGCGACCGCAAACCCGAGATCCGTATCCCGGCGGCGTTCCCGAAGCTGTTCAGGACGCCGTACGACTGGGACTACTCGACGTCCAAGCAGTCCGCGCTCGACGGCCGCGAGCTGTACTGGCCGCGCGGCCACACACTCGGCGGCTCCTCCTCGATGAACGCCATGATGTGGGTGCGCGGCCACCGCGACGACTACGACGCTTGGGGCGAGGCGGCCGGCGAGGAGTGGTCGTACGAGCAGCTCGCGCGCTACTTCCAGCGCGCCGAACGCTGGGCGGGCACACCGCACCCGGATTCCCCGCACGGCACCCAGGGCCCGCTGTGGATCTCCCCGCCGCGCGACCCGAACGTGACGACGTCCGCCTTCCTCGACGCCTGCCGCGCCGCCGGTCTGCGCGAGCTGACGGAGCTGAACCACGAGGACCACGCCGGATTCGCGCTCACCCCGGTCAATCAGCGCCGCGGCCGACGGTGGAGCGCGGCCGACGGCTATCTGAAGCCGGCCGCGCGCAGGCCCAACCTGTACGTCCACACCGATGCCCGCGTCACGCGCCTCGACTTCGACGGCACCCGCGTGGCCGGCGTCGTCGCCGAAGGAGTCCCCGGCATCCTGCGCGCCCGCCGCGAGGTGATCCTCAGCGCGGGCGCGATCGGCTCACCGCACCTGCTCCAGCAGGCGGGCATCGGTGACCCCGAACAGCTCGCCGAGGCCGGGATCGACGTCCGCGTCGCGTCCACCGACGTCGGCCGCCACCTCCAGGACCACCTCTCCTTCGCCGTCACGATGCGCTGCCCCCGGCCCGTCACCCTCACCGGCGCGGACTCCCTCGCCAATGTCGGCCGCTTCCTCCTGGCCGGCCGTGGACCGCTCACGTCGAACGTCGGAGAGGCGGTCGCCTTCATCAGGACACGCCCCGAACTGGCCGCCCCCGACATCGAGTTGATCTACGCGCCGGTGCCGTTCGTCAACCACGGACTCACCCCGCCCGTCGAGCACGGCATCACCATCGGCGTCGTCCTGCTCCAGCCCGCGAGCGAGGGCCGCATCACCCCGGGCGGGGCGGACACCTCGGCGCGGCCGCTGATCGACCCCGGCTATCTCGCCCACGACGAGGACCTGCGCACGCTGATGGCCGGAGTGCGCCGGGCCGAGGAACTGCTCGCGGCCAAGTCGCTCGCCCCGTACACCGACGGGCCCCTCGGGGCGTACCCGGGAGCCGTCGGCGACGAGGAGCTCGCGCAGGTGATCCGCGGGGGCGCCGAGACGCTCTACCACCCTGTCGGCACGTGCCGCATGGGCGCCGACGAGGGCTCGGTGACGGACCCGCGCCTGCGGGTCAGGGGCGTGGAGGCCCTGCGCGTCGTCGACGCCTCGGTGATGCCGCGCATCACCCGCGGCCACACCCACGCCCCGACCGTCGCCCTCGCGGAGAAGGCGGCAGAACTCATCCGCGAGGACGCCGGGGCATGAGACGCCCGGGACCTACGATCCGACGCTGACGGTGAAGCGCCGCGGATTCCCGTCGTGCGCCGCGCCGGACACGTCCGGCTGCCCGTCGGGACGCACGTCGTCGTACGGGAAGGCGTAGCCGATGGGGGAGTTGGCGTGTACGACCCGCGACCAGTGGTTGGTGACGTCGCCCTGGTAGTAGTCGGCCGTCGTGGTGCCGTTCGGCTGCTCGGGGTGGGTCAGCATGATGCTCCGGTTGAACCCGGCGGCGAGGCGGGCGAGGAGGCCCTTCTTGTCGTCGGGGTCGCCCGGGTTGTTGGTGAACGGGCCGTGGTTGCAGGTGAAGATGTCCTTCGAGGCGGGCTTGGGGAAGCTGTGCCCGCCGTTGAAGGTGAGCGTGTCGCCGCTGACCCGACCGGTGAACACGCCCCGGCCGCCCTGGAGGTCGATCTTCAGGTCCGTCGTGCGGTACTTCTCCCAGACCTGGTCGACATAGCTGTCCCAGACATCCCTGAAGGGCATCTGGTCGGGGCGGTCGAAGTACGGGGCCATCAGGTTCTGCGGCGAGATGACGCGCAGGACCTTGCCGTCTCCGCCGCGGATGACGAGCTTGTCCCAGGGCTGCCCGTCCTTGGCGGTCTGGGCCGCGAGATCCGCGGCGATCTTCTCCACGGCGCCGTCCGGGAGCGGCGCGACGGTGTGCGTGGCGTCACCCTCCAGGGTCAGCCCGATGGGCAGGGCGGTCACGAGGTCGACGTAGCTGATGTTGGCGTACAACTGGTCGGAGTTGAAGGTGAATTCGCAGAACGACCAGGTCTTCCCGTAGTTCGCGTCGGTGGAGGTCGCGAAGGCCGGCTCGACGAGCGAGGGGCCCGGGTTGAGGAAGAAGTCGAGCGTGTTGTCGCGCACGAAGTAGACACGGGCGCCGTACATCTGAGGAAGCGTCAGTACCTTCGGCGCCGAGCCCGCGGCGCCCAGGGGGATGGCGCAGTCGACGGGCAGCGGGGTCTGCGGGGCGGCCGGTGAGTCGGGGTGGTAGACCCCGCCGTCGGGCTTGAGCAGCACCCAGCGGTCGGTGCCCTGCTCGTGGCCCGTGACGTAGGCGCGCACGGTTCCGGGCAACGACTTGTTCTGCAGGGCGAGTTCGCAGGTGGCGGGGGCCGCCTTGGCGTCCGGGCTGAGGGCGCTGCCCCAGACCGGGTAGGTGAGTGCGGTGGCGGCCGTGGCGGCGCCGGTCAGGAACAGTCTGCGCGATATCACGGAGGACTCCTGATGTGTGGGGGAGCCCTACTGTTGCGAGTGTGGCTCGACGGGTCAAGACTTGTGACGGGGAGCGCTCCCACTTCTGTGAATCGTTCAACTCTTGGCGGTGGCTGACGGGATGGCTGACACGGTGGCCGACGTGATCGCCGACGCGATGGGTGGACGGTGACCGGGCGACGGCGGCGCGGTGGTTCGGTATCGGCCAGGTGGCCGTCCGGGGCGGTGACGGCGTTTGGAACGGCCATTGTCGGTGCGCGGTGCCAGACTCGGTGAGGCAGACAGCGGGACCCCTGCAAGGGGGGCACCCTCAACGAGGAGGGCACCATGCTCACCACCCGTTTCGTCGACGGCTCGCCGAACTGGCTGGATCTCGGAACCCCGGATCTCGACGCCGCCGTTTCCTTCTACAGCGGACTCTTCGGCTGGCAGTTCCAGTCGGGCGGCCCCGAGGTCGGCGGCTACGGCCTGTTCCAGCTGGACGGCAGGACCGTCGCCGGCGGTGTGAAGGTCACGCCCGACCAGGCCCCGCCGTCCTGGACCGTCTACTTCCAGACGCAGGACGCGGACGCGACCGTGAAGGCCGCCGAGCAGGCCGGCGGATCCGCGCCGTTCCAGACCATGGACGTGCTGGACCTGGGCCGCATGGCCGTCATCGCCGACTCCGCGGGGGCGACGTTCGGCCTCTGGCAGCCAGGGCGGAACAAGGGCCTGGATCTCGCCACGGACGACGGCTCGCTCAACTGGATCGAGCTGTACACCCCGGACGTCGCCGCGGCCAAGGACTTCTACGGCTCGGTGCTCGGCTGGGGCACGTTCGACGTGCCCTTCCCCGGTGGCACGTATGTGACGGTGAACCCGGCCGGCACGAGCGTGGACGACATGTTCGGCGGCATGGTCACGCTGGGCGACGACCCGTCGGAGTCCGACATCGGGGCCCACTGGTCGCCGTACTTCCACGTGCCGGACGTCGACGCGATCGCCGCCCGGACCCAGGAGCTCCGCGGTAAGGTGCGCCTCGCGCCCACGAGCCTGCCGGGCGTCGGCCGCATCGCCAAGCTGACCGACCCGCAGGGCGCCCGCTTCGCGGTGATCAAGGGAGACCCGGACCAGACCTGAGCCGGGCCGGGCAGGGAAGGGCGGGCCCAGGTCGCGATCCGCCCGGCGCGCCGCGTTGATCAGGCGTTGATCGTCTGTTTTTCGCCACGCGGCACGATCTTCGGCATGTACTCGAACCACACGCTGCGCCCCGTGACGAGCGCCCCCGTGGCCCCCGTCCCCTCATGGCAGGACGAGGCGCTGTGCGCCCAGACGGGCGCCGACTTCTTCTTTCCCGAGCCCGGCAGCTCCGTGCGCGAGGCGAAGAGCATCTGCGGCAGGTGCGAGATGCGCTCCGCCTGCCTGGAGTACGCGCTCGACAACGACGAACGCTTCGGGGTCTGGGGCGGCCTCTCCGAGAAGGAGCGTTACCAACTGCGCCGCGGCTGAGCGGGGGCAGACGCCCGGGACGCGGCACGCCCCGGGCGCGTGGCCCGGGGCGTGCTTGCGTGACAGGGGGCGGGTCAGCCGGCGGCGCGGGCCGCCATGCGGGCCTTGCGAGCAGCCAACTTCTCGTCGAACTTGGCGGCCTCGCTGTCCAGGCCGCCCATGTACAGGCCGAGCTCCTCCTGGGCCTTGAGACCCTCCGGGCCGAGCCCGTCGATGTCCAGGACCTTCAGGAAGCGCAGCACGGGCTGGATCACGTCGTCGTGGTGGATGCGCATGTTGTAGATCTCGCCGATGGCCATCTGGGCGGCGGCGCGCTCGAAGCCGGGCATGCCGTGACCGGGCATCCGGAAGTTGACGACGACGTCGCGCACGGCCTGCATCGTGAGGTCCGGGGCCAGCTCGAAGGCCGCGCCGAGCAGGTTCCGGTAGAAGACCATGTGCAGGTTCTCGTCGGTGGCGATGCGCGCCAGCATGCGGTCGCAGACCGGGTCGCCCGACTGGTGGCCGGTGTTGCGGTGCGAGACGCGGGTCGCGAGCTCCTGGAAGGCGACGTACGCGACCGAGTGCAGCATCGAGTGCCGGTTGTCGGACTCGAAGCCCTCGGCCATGTGCGCCATGCGGAACTGCTCGAGCTGGTCCGGGTCGACGGCGCGCGAGGCCAGCAGGTAGTCACGCATCACGATGCCGTGGCGGCCCTCCTCGGCGGTCCAGCGGTGCACCCAGGTGCCCCAGGCGCCGTCGCGGCCGAAGAGGGAGGCGATCTCGTGGTGGTAGCTGGGGAGGTTGTCCTCGGTCAGCAGGTTGACGACGAGCGCGATCCGGCCGATCTCGGTGACCTTGGACTGGTCCTTCGCCCAGGCCTCGCCGTCCTCGAAGAAGCCGGGGAAGTTACGGGCGTCGGCCCACGGCACGTACTCGTGCGGCATCCAGTCCTTGGCCACCTTGAGGTGCCGGTTCAGTTCCTTCTCGACCACTTCCTCCAGCGCGTACAGCAGCTGGGCGTCGGTCCAGGTGGAGGACGAGCTGCCGAGGTGGGGAGAGGTGATGGTCACGAGGGCTCCAGGGGGGGACGGGAGTAGTGCGAGGAGTCGAATCGCAGGCACGAGCGGTTGTACCTACGGTGTCGTAGGTTACGTTGCCGTAGGTTAAACCCTCTGTAAAGGTCCCCCCGGAACTGGCCCCTCCGGTGTCAGTGGCCTCTACGGCCTTATTCCGCCTCAGGAGTGCAGCTCGCGGAGCCTGACTGAGAGGCACGTCACACAGCCTTCGAGCTTCTCGAACTCGCCGATGTCCACCAGGACCGGCTCCAGACCGAGACCCGAGTAGAGCTCCGCGGTCCTCGGCGCGCTCGCCGCCATCAGAAGCCTCCCGCCGCCCAGGAGCACCACATGCGCGCCGGCCTCCTCCGGGACGGGCAGGAAACGCGGGAAGAGGGAGGGCACGTCCACCATCGGCTCGTGCCCGACGACCGTGCCGTCGGGCAGGGCCGTCACCGCCGACTTCAGGTGCAGCACCTTGCTGACCGGTACGGCGACGATCCGTGCGCCGAGAGGCTCGAACGCCGCCCGCAGCTGCCGCACGCCGTCCGCGTTCGTGCGCCCGCCGCGTCCGACGTAGATCGTGTCGCCGACCTTCAGGACGTCGCCGCCGTCGAGGGTGCCCGGCTCCCGCACCTGGTTGACGGAGCAGCCGAGCCGGGCCACGGCCTCCTCGACGCCCGCCGTCTCTCCGCGCCGGGACGCGGCGCCGGGCCGGGTGATCAGCGCGACGTTGCGGTACATGACCACCGCGTCCTCGACGAAGACCGCGTCGGGGCACTCGTCGGCGGCCCCGACCTCCACCGTCTCCCAGCCGTGCTCCCGCAGCACGGCGACGTAGGCCTCCCACTGCGTGAGCGCCCGCTCGGGATCGACGGGCGTGCGCTCCACATGCGTGACGAGCCCGTCCGCGAGGCGGGGTCCCGGGCGGCGGATCAAGGCCTTCTGGCTGGGCACGGGCGGCACTCCTCGGGGCTGGGGCCGCTCTTCCACGGGTGCTTGGACGTCTCGCGGGCGGACCGGGGCGGGCTCTTCGGGCGGGCCGGCGCGCGACGGTCCGGCGCGGACATCATGCACATCCCGGCCCCGGCGACGGAATCCCCTGCCCGCACCCCGTTCCCGCGCCGCCGCCCGCCCTCCGGCGCGGCTATCCGCCGTATCCGACCTCCCCCCTCGTGATGTCCCGGAGCCGGCCTCCCTCCATGAGCAGCGTCCGCGTGACCCCGATGGACTTCAGGAACGGCAGATCGTGGCTCGCCACGAGCAGCGCGCCCTCGTAGGACTCCAGGGCCGTGGTCAGCTGCCGGACGCTCGCCAGGTCGAGGTTGTTCGTCGGCTCGTCGAGCATCAGCAGCTGGGGTGCCGGCTCGGCGAGCATCAGGGCCGCGAGGGTCGCCCTGAACCGCTCGCCGCCCGAGAGGGTCGCCGCCGCCTGATCGGCCCGCGCCCCCTTGAACAGGAAGTGGGCCAGACGCGCCCTGACGCGGTTGTTCGTCGCCCCGGGAGCGAACCGCGCCACGTTCTCGGCGACGGTCAGGCCCTCGTCGAGCACGTCGAGCCGCTGCGGCAGGAAGCGCAGCGGGACATGCGCCACCGCCTCGCCCGCAACGGGACCGAGGTCCCCCGCGATCGTGCGCAGGAGCGTCGTCTTGCCCGAACCGTTGCGCCCCACGAGCGCGATCCGCTCCGGGCCGCGCACCTCGAACTCGCCCTTCACGCACGCCCCGTAGGCCATCCGCAGCTGACTCAGCGTGAAGACGGAACGGCCGGGCGGCACCGCCGTGTGCGGCAGATCGACGCGGATCTCGTCGTCGTCGCGCACGGCGTCCACCGCCTCGTCGAGCCGCTCCTTCGCCTCGGCGAGCCTGCCCTCGTGCAGTTGGCGGTGCTTGCCCGCGGAGACCTGGGCCTGCCGTTTGCGCTGGGCCATGATCGCCTTGGGCTCGCGCTTGGTGTCCCACATCTTCTGTCCGTAGCGCTTGCGCCGGGACAACTTGACCTGGGCGTCAGCCAGTTCGCGCTTCTGCTTCTTCAGGTCGGCGTCGGCGACCCGCACCATGCGCTCCGCCGCCTCCTGCTCGGTCGCGAGCGCCTCCTCGTACGCGGAGAGGTTCCCGCCGTAGCGGACGAGGCCGCCCGGGCGCAGATCGGCGATCTGGTCGACCCGTTCGAGGAGTTCACGGTCGTGGCTGACCACGACCATGACGCCCGGCCACGCCTCGACGGCCGCGTACAGGCGCCTGCGCGCGGTCAGGTCGAGGTTGTTCGTCGGCTCGTCGAGCAGCAGGACGTCGGGGCGGCGCAGGAGCAGCGCGGCGAGGCGGATCAGTACGGACTCGCCTCCCGAGAGCTCGCCGACGGTGCGGTCGAGACCGATGCGGCCCAGGCCGAGCCCGTCCAGGGTCGCGACGGCGCGCTCCTCGACGTCCCAGTCGTCGCCGACCGCGGTGAAGTGCTCGTCGCGTACGTCGCCCGCCTCGATGGCGTGCAGCGCGGCCCGGGCACGTGCGATGCCGAGGGCCTCGTCCACGCGGAGCGAGGTTTCGAGGGTCACGTTCTGCGGCAGGTAGCCGACCTCGCCCGACACTTTCACCGTGCCGTCGGTCGGGACGAGTTCTTCGGCGATGAGCTTCAACAGCGTTGATTTTCCGGCGCCGTTGAGGCCGATGAGCCCGGTCCTGCCGGGGCCGAACGCGGCCTGGAGGCCGTCGAAGACCCGAGTGCCGTCGGGCCAGGCGTAGGTGAGGGAGGTGCAGGTGACGGATGTGGGGGAGGTAGACATACGGGCCTCGCGGTCGCTCGGTGGGAACGGTGGGCAACGCGTCGGGACACCGCGGGCGACGACAGCCGGAAGCAACGAGAGCGCAAAAGGCGCGAAGGACGGTCCCGCGCCGGATTTCCGGCAGGAGGACGGCTCGATCATCCGAGGTCGCACACGCAGGACACGTGGGGCACCGGTCGGGTGCGCCCGCGTGACGCGGTGTCTCAGAACCTCAGAAGAGCAACGTCCTACTCCGATCGACGACACCAGGATCAACGGGAACGCTCAACACCGTACGAAGGCGGATGCGGGCCGTCAACGAAATATCGTGTCCCCCCGCGCCCCCGCCCCCACCCTCCAGGAGGAGGCCCTCGTGCCCCACGACTCGCTCTCGCTGCCTGCCCGGCTCTGCCTGCTGGGCTTCGACACGGAGAAAGGCAAGGTCTCCGGCGCCCCGGACCTCGCGCTCTGCGTCCGCGCCGCCGCACTCGTCGAACTGGCCCGGCGCCGCATCATCAGCGACGTGGACGGGGTCGTCACCCCGGTCTTCGACGCGCGCACCGGCGACCCCGTCCTCGACGAACTGATGGAACTCGCCGAGGAGTCGAGGCCGCGCTCATGGCGTACCTGGATCGGCTACCGCTCAGGCGCCGGCCTCGACACCGTGCGCCGTCAACTCGCCTCCGAGGGCTATCTGTCGGCCGAGCGCAAGCGGGCCTTCGGGCTCTTCCCCGTAACCCGGTACGGCCTGGCGCGCGCCGGATACGTCGAGGTGCTGCGGGCCGAGGTGCTGGGCGCGCTGGAGGGGGCCGAGCCGGCCGACCGGGTGGACGAGGACGACGCGGTTCTCGCGGTGCTCGCCGCCACGGGCAAGCTGCGCCGGCTGATCGCCGGCAAGGCCCGGCGCACGCACAAGGACCGCCTCGACGAACTCGCCGCCCGCGCCGGCGCCGTGTCTCCCGAGCTGGGCCGGAGCCTGGGCGACATCCGCGCCGCGCTCGCCGCGGCCGTCAAGGCGGCGGAGGCGGCGCGGGCCTCGGCGGGCGGGGGCTGAGCGCGGGGTGAGCGCTCATCACACGTACGTGTCGGATTCCTGCCAGCCGCGCCCCGGGACCGGATGGTTTGCTGTCCGGCATGACGAACCGTACGCACCTGAATGACCAGGCCCTGGCCTTCCGTTCGCAGCATGTCGCCGGTAGCCCGCTCGTCCTGCCCAATGCCTGGGACGTCGCGAGTGCCCGCATCGTCGCGGACGCCGGAGCCACCGCTGTCGCCACCACCAGCGCCGGTCTGGCCTGGGACCTCGGGGCGGCGGACGGGGACCGGCTCGGCAGGGACGAGGCGCTCGACGCCGTCGCGCGTATCGCCGCCGCCGTGGACGTGCCGGTGACCGCGGACATCGAGAGCGGCTACGCCGACGCGGCCCGGGACGTCGCCATCACCGTGCGTGCCGTGCTCGACGCCGGAGCGGTCGGCGTCAACATCGAGGACGCCTGGCACGGCGGGAGCGCGCCGCTGCGGCCCGTGGAGGCGCAGGCGGAGCGGATCGCGGTGGCCCGTGCCGCGGCGGACGCGGAGGGCGTGGCGCTGTTCGTGAACGCCCGTACCGACACGTATCTGATGGGCACGGGGGAGCCGGAGGAGCGGCTCGCGGCGACGCTGGAGCGGTCCGCGGCCTACCTCGCGGCGGGTGCTGACGGGATCTTCGTGCCGGGTGTCGTCGACCCGGTGACCGTGAAGGCGCTCGTCGCCGGCGTCGAGGGGCCGCTCGGCGTGATGGCGTGGCCCGGGGCGCCGTCCGTGGCCGAGTTCGCCGCGCTCGGCGTCGCCCGGATCAGCGTCGGCGCGGGTATCGCGCAGGCCGCGCACGCCCTCGTCCGCAGGGCGGCCCGGGAACTGCTCACGGAGGGAACGTACGGGAGCCTCGCCGGTGGTCTCGCTTACGGGGAGCTCAACGCCTTGCTCGGCGGCGGGAGTTGACCCCGGGGGGTCGGGCTGGTCGGGTGGTCAGTACGCGTCCCGCATCAGTTCCGCGAGGTCGCCGTCCAGGTCCACGTGCAGATGCTCGTCGCCCATCGGCACCATCGCCGCCGTGCTGCTGAGGAAGCGGCGCAGCTCGCCCGTCCGGATGTGCACGATCGCCGTGCCCTCGTGGGCGTGGAACTCCAGGACCGTGCGGTCGAAGCCGTACGGCCGTACGCGGACGTCGCCCGCACCGGCCGGCTCCCCCACCCCGGCCGAGAGCAGTTCGCGGGCGAAGGTCCAGCTCACGTCGACGCCCTCGAGTGTGGCCGGCGCGGGGAACGACATGCGCACGGCGAAGGGGTCCCGCATGTCGTAGCGCAACGTCGCGGGAATGGTCGACATCCGCGGCGCGGCGGCGACGAGACGGGCCTCTACGGCTTGCTCGATGACGGAGGACAACGCCTGCTCCCTTGTGACGGCTGAACGGACGGCGGTTCGGGCAACAGCTCGGACGGCGAGTCGGACGGCATGTCGGACGACGGGTGGGACTCCCCGCCACTTGAAGAGACGGCGGAACGAGGGAATCCGTGCACCCGACGGCTCAGGAAGGTGAGTGACCTCGGTCACCGGCAGGCGTCGTTCCGGTCGGCAGGCCGTCTGGACGGGGCCGGGGGAGTGGGCTAGCTTCGCCCGCCATGAGGGGCATGGGGAAGACGAGACGCATGGTGTCCATGGGGCTGGTCGGGGCGGCACTCGCCCTGGCGTTCGCTCCGGCGGGTCCGGCGCAGGCCGACGGTGCGCAGGCCGCCGGTTCACAGGCAGACGCCGCGAAAGCCGGTGGAGGGCACGCGCAGGTGCAGCCGCATTGGGCGCTGAAGGAATCCGGCACGGACGCGCGGTTCCGAGGGCTTGCCGCCGTGAGCCGCGACGCGGCCTGGGTGGCCGGGAGCAAGGGCACGGTGCTCCGCACCTCGGACGGCGGCGCCCACTGGCGGAACGTGTCCCCGCCCGGCGCGGGCGAGCTGGAGTTCCGTGACATCGAGGCCTTCGACGGCCGGCGTGCGGTCGTCCTCGCGATCGGTGAGGGCGACGCCTCACGGGTGTTCCGCACGGACGACGGCGGGGCCACCTGGACCGAGTCCTTCCGCAACCCCGACCCGAAGGCGTTCTACGACTGCCTGACGTTCTTCGACGCGCGCCACGGCCTCGCGATGAGCGACCCCGTCGACGGCAAGTACCGGATCCTGTCCACGCGCGACGGAGGACGCTCCTGGCGCGTCCTGCCCAGCGACGGCATGCCCGCGGCGCAGGAGGGCGAGGCAGGGTTCGCGGCGAGCGGCCAGTGCCTGGTCAGCTCCGGCCCGCGCGACGTGTGGCTGGCCACCGGCGGTGCAGCACGCGCGCGCGTGCTGCACTCGTCGGACCGTGGCCTGACCTGGCGGGCGACCGACGCCCCGATCCCGGCGGGCGACCCGGCGCGCGGCGTCTTCGGCCTCGCGTTCCGCGACCGTACGCACGGCATCGCGGTCGGCGGCGACTACCGCGCGGACCAGGCGTCGCCCCGGGCCTCGGCCACGACGCGCGACGGCGGCCGCACCTGGACGGCGTCCGCCGCCCCCGTCCCCGCCTACCGCTCGGGCGTCAGCTGGCTCCCGCACAGCCGCACGAGCGCCCTGGCGGTCGGCCCGACGGGGACCGACCTCACGCTCGACGCGGGCCGCACCTGGCGCACCGTCGACACGGGCTCGTACGACACGGTGGACTGCACGCACGACGGCGCGTGCTGGGCCTCGGGCGAGAAGGGACGCGTAGCCCGGCTGGAACGGTGACCGGGGGCCGGAGCCGACTAGCCGGCCAACTGCTGCCGGAATCGGGCCAGTTCGGGCGCCGTCTTCGTCGCGATGAACTCCGTGACGCGGTACGCGCACACGTCGCCGGTGACGAAGGGGTCGGCCGCCGTGATCTTCTCGATCTGCGTGCGGTCGTCCCCGACGGCGAGGATGATCCCGCCGTCGCGCGGGTTCTTGCGGCCGGAGGCGATGAAGACACCGGCTTCGTACTGCTCGTCGAGCCAGGCGACGTGCGCTTCGAGAAGCGGGTCGACGCGCTCGACCGGGGCCGTGTAGGTCAGCTCAAGTACAAACATGATCGCCAGGCTACCCGTGGCCCGCCGGCGCCCCCGACCTATGGTGGTCGCCATCATGAGCCACCAACAGATCCCTGCCGACTGGCCCACCGACGAGCGCTCCGCACGCGCGGTCCAGGACGAACTGCGCGCCCGCGTCGTCCTCGACGAGCCGGGGCCCCCGCCCGGTACCGGATTCGTCACCGGTGTCGACGTGGCCTACGACGACGAGCGCGACCTCGTCGCCGCGGCGGCCGTCGTGCTCGACGCGGCGACCCTCGACGTCGTGGAGGAGGCCACCACCGTCGGCCGGATCTCCTTCCCGTACGTGCCGGGCCTGCTGGCCTTCCGGGAGATCCCGACCGTCGTCGCCGCCCTGGAGAAGCTCAACTCCCGCCCCGGGCTCGTCGTCTGCGACGGGTACGGCCTGGCCCACCCGCGCCGCTTCGGCCTCGCCAGCCACCTCGGTGTCCTGACGGGACTGCCCACGATCGGCGTCGCGAAGAACCCGTTCACCTTCACGCACGAGGAGCCGGACGCTGCGCGCGGCAGCACGGCGCCCCTGCTGGACGGCGACGAGGAGGTCGGCCGGGCCCTGCGCACCCGCGACGGCGTCAAACCCGTCTACGTCTCCGTCGGCCACCGCGCGAGCCTGGACACCGCGTGCGCCCACACCCTGAGCCTCACGCCGAACTACCGCCAGCCCGAAACGACCCGCAGGGCGGACGCGCTGTGCAGGCGGGCGCTGGCGGAGGCCCAGGAGAAGGTGACGCGCCCGTAGCCACCAGCCGTGTCCTCGGCGGACAAGCCCAGGGCGCGTCACCCGCGCGCGTAGCGACTCGGTATCGCGTCGCGGTCACTCGCATCGGGCACGCGTGAGGGCCGGGGGAGGGCCCCGCGCGCGTGGCCACCTGCCGTGTCCTCGGCAAGGCAAGCCCAGGGCGCGTCACCCGCGCGCGTGGCGACTCGGTATCGCGTCGCGGTCACTCGCATCGGGCACGTGCGAGGGCCACGCGCGCGTGGCCACCTGCCGTGTCCTCGGCGGGCAACCCCAGGGCGCGTCACCCGCGCGCGTAGCGACTCGGTACCGCGTCGCGGCCATTCGCATCGGGCACGCTTGAGGGCCGGGGGAGGGCCACGCGCGCGTACTCACCCGCGGGCTGGCCTCCCCCTGTCGCCTGGTCGCTGCCGCGCGCGTAGCCGCCTACTGCTCAGCCGCCACCCGGAACCTGATCCCCGCGTCCTGCAGTCGGGTCGTCAGGGCGTCGCCCATCGCGACGGCCGTGGTGACCTGGCCCGCGGTCTCGGGCAGGTCGTCCAGGGCCAGGCACATCGCGGACTCGCCGAGCATCTTCGCCGTCTCGTCGTAGCCGGGGTCCCCGCCCGAGACCTCCGTGTACACGCGGCGGCCGCCGCCCTCTCCGACGAAGCGCACCGAGAACCAGCTCGCCGCGCGCCGAGCCTCGTCCGGCCCGTCACCCGGCTTGAGCCGCCCCGACAACCACCGGCGTGCGGGCGGCAGTTGGGCGGCGGCGAACAGCGCGCCCGTCGCCGCGACGCCGCCGAACGCGACGGGCAGGTGCCGCACCGCCGCGTAGTGCCGGTAGCGGAAGTCGGGACCGTAGCGCTCCAGCGCCCGCGCGGAGCGCTGCACGACCTGCGGGTCGATCGTCGGGAGCGGCAGCGCCCACGCGTCGACCTCCTTGGCGTAGCGCGGCGCGCCCGTCGGCGCGTACGCCCTGCGGCCGACGAGGCGCGGCTGGTGCCGCCGCCGGTCCTGCTGGGCGGCCAGCATCTGCCGGCCCCGCGAGAACTGCGTCAGCGCCGACGCGAACGTGCCGCCCGAGAACGTCGCGTTCGACCGCACGAACCCGTCGATGCGCAGCGGCACGTCCTCGGGGAGCTGCCCCACCGTGAAGTGCACGCCCAGGTCGTGCGGGATCGAGTCGAAGCCGCACGCGTGGACGAGGCGCGCCCCGGTCTCCCGCGCGCGGGCGTCGTGCCGCACGTACGTGACGTCGACGAACTCGGGCTCGCCGCACAGGTCCGTGTAGTCGGTGCCCTCCTCGGCGCACGCGGCCACGAGGTCCTGGCCGTAGGTGACGTACGGGCCGACGGTCGTGGCCACCACGCGCGTGCGGGCCGCGAGGGCGCGCAGGGACGCCGGGTCGGCGACGTCGGCGCGGACGAGCGGCAGCACGGCGCACGCCGGGTCGATCGCGGTGAGGCGCTCGCGCAGCCGCTCCAGCTTCCCCGTGTCGCGCCCCGCGACGGCCCACCGCAGTCCCTCGGGCGCGTGCGCCGCCAGATACTCGGCGGTGAGCGCGCCGGTGAAACCGGTCGCCCCGAAGAGCACGATGTCGTACTCGCGGCCTGTCCTGTCGGCTCTGCCGGGCCTGTCCCGCATGTCCCGATCCTTGCCGTGTCCGCTGTCCTGCCTGGTCATGACACCCCTCAGCCCTGCGCCCCGCGCCGTTGTCGGTGGCCGAGGCTAGCGTGAGGGGTGAGCGGAGGTTCAGGGGCCCCGCCTGGAGCGGGAGGTCGTCGTGGCCGAGCCGAGGAAGCCGTCGCAGCGGGCGCTCAAGACGTGGGCGCGTGTACGGGAGTTCGCGCTCGGGATGCCGGGGGCCACGGAGGACTTCCCGTGGGGTGAGACGGTCGCGAAGGTGAACAAGAAGGTGTTCGTGTTCCTCGGTGTCGACGACGGCAGCTTTCCGATGGGGCTCACGGTCAAGCTCAGGGACGAGGAGGCGCACGCGCACGCGCTCACGACCCCGGGCGCCGAGCCCGCCGGGTACGGCCTCGGCAAGGCGGGCTGGGTGCGGATACCCCTGGACGTGAAGGGCGCCCCGGGCGCGGAGCTGCTCTGCGACTGGGTGGAGGAGAGCTATCGGACGGTGGCCACGAAGAAGCTCGTCGCCGAACTGGACGCGCGATGAGCGCCGCCCCCGGGAGCTGACGGCATGCCGTCACAGGCCCGTGCCGCCGAATCCGTACGTGTCTCCTGGCAACACCGCAGCAGCGCGTCGTAAATTACTAAGCGCTTGCTCTCCAGGGGTTGTGCTGAGTGGAACACGTTCTTAGCATCGCTGGTGTTACATCAGTTGTGTCACAGTGCTGGGGGCTCGATGGCAGTGGCAGGGATGGCGAACAGCGGCCCGCTCGCCGGGGTGCGCGTGGTCGAACTGGCGGGCATCGGCCCGGGCCCGTTCGCCGCGATGCTCCTCGCCGACCTGGGTGCCGATGTCGTGCGCGTGGACCGCCCCGGCGGCGCCGGGCTCGCGATCGACCCCGCGTACGACATCACCAACCGCAACAAACGCTCCGTGATCATCGACCTCAAGGCGGAGGACGGCGCCGCGCGCGTCCTCGACCTCGTCGCCAAGGCGGACGTCCTCATCGAGGGCTACCGTCCCGGGGTCGCCGAGCGCCTGGGCGTCGGCCCCGACACGTGTCACGCCCGCAACCCGCGCCTCGTCTACGGACGCATGACCGGCTGGGGCCAGGAAGGCCCCCTCGCGCAGCGCGCCGGGCACGACATCGCGTACATCGCCCTCACCGGCACCCTCGGCATGATCGGCAAGCCGGACGAGCCGCCGACCGTCCCCGCGAACCTCGTCGGTGACTTCGCGGGCGGCTCGCTCTACCTCGTCGTCGGCATCCTCGCCGCTCTCCACCACGCGCGTGACACCGGCGCGGGCCAGGTCGTGGACGCCGCGATCGTCGACGGCGCCTCGCACCTCGCCGCGATGATCCACGGCATGGTCGCGGCCGGCGGCTGGCAGGACCGGCGCGGCAGCAACCTCCTCGACGGCGGCTGCCCCTTCTACGGGACGTACGAGACCTCCGACGGCCAGTACATGGCGGTCGGCGCTCTTGAGCAGCAGTTCTACGACGAGTTCATCGCGCTCCTCGGCATCGGGGACACGGCGCCCGCCCGCAAGGACCTCGCCCGCTGGGGCGAGCTGCGCGACGCCGTCGCCGCCCGCTTCAAGACCCGTACCCGCGAGGAGTGGACGACCGTGTTCGAGGGATCCGACGCGTGCGTGGCGCCGGTCCTGTCCCTGCGCGAGGCGCCCGGCCACCCCCATCTGGCCGCGCGCGGCACCTTCACCGAATACGGCGGCATCACCCAGCCCGCCCCCGCACCCCGCTTCTCCGCGACCCCCACCGCTGTCCGCGGCGGCCCCGCGCAGCCGGGCGCCGACACCGCCGGCGTGGCCCGCGACTGGGACGTACCGAGCCTGACGAAGGAAGAGAACTGATGGAGCTGTCCGCCCCCCTCGCCTACGCAGCCGACCCCCGGCAGGCGGCCGACGACGCCGCCGCGCTCGAGTCGGCGGGCCTCGACGCCGTCTGGGTCGCGGAGGCCTACGGCTTCGACTCGCCCACGATCATGGGCTATCTCGCCGCCCGCACCGAGCGCATGAAGATCGGCGCCGCGATCCTCAACGTCTACTCGCGCACCCCCGCCCTCATCGCCCAGACCGCCGCCGGACTCGACGCGGTCTCCGGAGGCCGCGCCGTCATCGGTCTGGGCGCGTCGGGTCCGCAGGTCGTCGAGGGCTGGCACGGCAAGGCGTACGACAAGCCCCTCGGCCGTACCCGCGAGACCATCGAGCTGACCCGGCGCATCCTGCGCCGCGAGGTCATCGACCACCACGGCATCACGGACATGCCGCTGCCCCCGGAGAAGGGCGGCAGGCTCGGGAAGCCCCTGAAGATGCTCTCCAAGCCCGTGCGCCCCGAAGTCCCGCTGTACGTCGCCTCGTTGGGTCCGGCCAACGTCCGGATGACTGCCGAGATCGCCGACGGCTGGCTACCCACCCTCTTCATCCCCGAGAAGGCCCACCAGGTGTGGGGCACCCCGCTCGCCGAGGGCGCCGCCAAGCGCGCCCCCGAGCTCGGACCGCTCCAGGTCGTCGCCGGCGGCCTGCTCGCCATCGGCGAGGACGCGGCGGCCGCGCGCGACCTCGCCCGCCCCAACATCGCCCTCTACGTGGGCGGCATGGGCGCCGTCGGCAAGAACTTCTACAACGACCTCGCCGTGGCCTACGGCTACGAGAAGGAGGCCAAGCTCATCCAGGAGCTCTACCTCTCCGGGAAGAAGAAGGAGGCGGAGGCCGCCGTCCCGGACGAGTTCTGCGAGCTCATGAGCCTGTGCGGGCCCGAGAGCTACGTACGTGAGCGTGTCGAGGCCTTCCGCGCCGCGGGCGTCACCATGCTGAACGTCATCCCGGTCGGTCCCGAGCCCGCCCGGCTGGTCGAGACCGTCAAGAACTGGCTGTAGGGGAGGGCACCACGATGGCAATGGAACGGCAGATCTTCACCGAGGAGCACGACGCGTTCCGCGAGACGGTGCGCACCTTCCTCGCCAAGGAGGTCACCCCGCACTACGAGCAGTGGGAGAAGGACGGCATCGTCTCGCGCGAGGCCTGGCTCGCGGCCGGACGCCAGGGCCTGCTCGGGCTCGCCGTGCCCGAGGAGTACGGGGGCGGCGGCAACGCCGACTTCCGCTACAGCGCCGTCATCGCCGAGGAGTTCACGCGCGCGGGAGCCGCCGGCCTCGCGATCGGTCTCCACAACGACATCATCGGGCCGTATCTGACCTCACTCGCCACGGACGAGCAGAAGCGCCGCTGGCTTCCCGGATTCTGCGACGGCTCGCTGATCACCGCCATCGCGATGACCGAGCCGGGTGCCGGATCCGACCTCCAGGGCATCCGCACCTCGGCCGAGGACCGCGGCGACCACTGGGTGCTCAACGGCTCCAAGACGTTCATCTCGAACGGGATCCTCGCCGACCTCGTGATCGTCGTCGCCAAGACGACGCCCGACGGCGGCGCCCACGGCCTGTCCCTCCTGGTCGTCGAGCGCGGTATGGAGGGCTTCGAGCGCGGCCGCAACCTCGACAAGATCGGCCAGAAGTCCCAGGACACGGCCGAGCTCTTCTTCAACGACGTACGCGTTCCGAAGGAGAATCTCCTCGGCGAGCTCAACGGCGCCTTCGTCCACCTGATGACGAACCTCGCGCAGGAGCGCATGGGCATCGCCGTCGCCGGGATCGCCGCCGCGGAGCACCTCCTGGAGATCACCACGACCTACGTCAAGGAGCGCGAGGCCTTCGGCCGGCCGCTCGCCAAGCTCCAGCACATCCGGTTCGAGATAGCCGAGATGGCGACCGAGTGCGCCGTCACCCGGACCTTCCTGGACCGCTGCATCGTCGACCACTCGAACGGCGAACTCGACGCGGTGCACGCCTCGATGGCCAAGTGGTGGGCCACCGAGCTCCAGAAGCGCGTGGCGGACCGCTGCCTCCAGCTCCACGGCGGCTACGGCTACATGACGGAGTACCGCGTCGCCAAGGCCTTCACCGACGGACGCATCCAGACGATCTACGGCGGCACGACCGAGATCATGAAGGAGATCATCGGGCGCTCCCTGCTCGGCTGACCCCCCCACCGACCTCCCGGCCCGGCCCACCCTCGTCGCCCGGCCCACCCTCATTGAAAGGCAAGCGAGTGAGCACCGAAGCGTACGTGTACGACGCGATCCGCACCCCGCGCGGACGCGGCAAGGCGACCGGCTCCCTGCACGGGACCAAGCCGATCGACCTGGTCGTCGGCCTCATCCACGAGATCCAGGCCCGCTTCCCGGACCTCGATCCGGCCGCCATCGACGACATCGTGCTCGGCGTCGTCGGCCCGGTCGGCGACCAGGGATCCGACATCGCGCGGATCGCGGCCATCGCCGCCGGACTGCCCGACACCGTGGCCGGTGTGCAGGAGAACCGCTTCTGTGCCTCGGGCCTCGAAGCGGTCAACCTGGCGGCCATGAAGGTCCGTTCGGGCTGGGAGGACCTCGTCCTCGCCGGCGGCGTCGAGTCGATGTCGCGCGTCCCGATGGCCTCGGACGGCGGCGCCTGGTTCGCCGACCCGATGACCAACTACGAGACGGGCTTCGTGCCGCAGGGCATCGGCGCGGACCTCATCGCCACCATCGAGGGCTTCTCGCGGCGCGACGTCGACGAGTACGCGGCGCTCTCGCAGGAGCGCGCGGCCGCCGCCGTGAAGGACGGCCGTTTCGCCCGCTCCGTCGTGCCCGTCAAGGACCGCAGCGGCCTGACCGTCCTCGACCACGACGAATTCCTGCGCCCCGGCACGACCGCCGACTCGCTCGCCAAGCTGAAGCCGTCGTTCGCGGACATCGGTGACCTCGGCGGCTTCGACGCCGTCGCGCTGCAGAAGTACCACTGGGTCGAGAAGATCGACCACGTCCACCACGCGGGCAACTCCTCCGGCATCGTCGACGGCGCGTCCCTCGTCGCCATCGGCACCAAGGAGGTCGGCGAGCGCCACGGTCTGACCCCGCGCGCGCGGATCGTCTCCGCGGCCGTCTCCGGTTCCGAGCCCACCATCATGCTCACCGGTCCCGCGCCCGCGGCCCGCAAGGCCCTCGCCAAGGCGGGTCTGACCATCGGCGACATCGACCTCGTCGAGATCAACGAGGCCTTCGCGGCCGTCGTCCTGCGTTTCGTCAAGGACATGGGCCTGTCCCTCGACAAGGTCAACGTCAACGGCGGCGCCATCGCGCTCGGCCACCCGCTCGGCGCCACCGGCGCGATGATCCTCGGCACCCTCATCGACGAACTGGAGCGCCAGGACAAGCGCTACGGCCTCGCCACGCTGTGCGTCGGCGGGGGCATGGGCATCGCCACGATCGTCGAGCGTCTCTGACCGTCCTTTCCCGCACTGGCATCTACGGAGCAGCAGCAATGACAGCACTTTCGGCGAGTACCACCATCCGCTGGGAACAGGACGAGACCGGCATCGTCACGCTCGTCCTCGACGACCCCAACCAGTCCGCGAACACGATGAACCAGGCGTTCAAGGACTCCATCGCCGCGATCGCCGACCGCGCCGAGGCCGAGAAGGACTCGATCCGCGGCATCATCTACACCTCCGCCAAGAAGACGTTCTTCGCCGGCGGTGACCTCAAGGACATGATGAAGGCCGGCCCCGAGAACGCCCAGCAGGCGTTCGAGACCGGCACCGGCATCAAGAACTCCCTGCGCCGCATCGAGACGCTCGGCAAGCCCGTCGTCGCGGCGATCAACGGCGCGGCCCTGGGCGGCGGTTACGAGATCGCGCTGGCCTCCCACCACCGCATCGCCCTCGACGCGCCCGGCTCCAAGATCGGCCTCCCGGAGGTCACGCTCGGCCTGCTCCCCGCGGGCGGCGGCGTGACCCGCACCGTACGCCTCATGGGCATCACCGACGCCCTGCTGAAGGTGCTCCTCCAGGGCACCCAGTACACCCCGACGCGCGCCCTGGAGAACGGCCTCGTCCACGAAGTGGCGGCCACCCCCGAGGAGATGCTCGCCCAGGCGCGCGCCTTCATCGACGCCAACCCCGAGTCGCAGCAGCCCTGGGACAAGCCCGGCTACCGCATCCCGGGCGGCACCCCGGCCAACCCGAAGTTCGCGGCGAACCTGCCCGCCTTCCCGGCCAACCTCAAGAAGCAGCTGAACGGCGCCCCCTACCCGGCCCCGCGCAACATCCTCGCCGCGGCCGTCGAGGGCTCCCAGGTCGACTTCGAGACGGCCCTGGTCATCGAGGCGCGCTACTTCACCGAGCTCGTCACCGGCCAGACCGCGAAGAACATGATCCAGGCGTTCTTCTTCGACCTCCAGGCCGTCAACTCCGGCGCGAACCGCCCCAAGGGCATCGAGAAGCGCACCGTCCGCAAGGTCGCCGTCCTCGGCGCCGGCATGATGGGCGCGGGCATCGCCTACTCGTGTGCCCGCGCGGGCATCGAGGTCGTCCTCAAGGACGTGACCGCCGACGCCGCCGCCCGGGGCAAGGGCTACTCCGAGAAGCTCTGCGCCAAGGCCGTCTCCCGCGGCCGTACCACGCAGGAGAAGGCGGACGCGCTCCTCGCCCGCATCACGCCCACCGCCGAACCGCAGGACCTCGCGGGCTGCGACGCCGTGATCGAGGCCGTCTTCGAGGACCCGGCGCTCAAGCACAAGGTCTTCAAGGAGATCCAGCACGTCGTCGAGCCCGACGCGCTGCTGTGCTCCAACACCTCGACCCTGCCGATCACCCTCCTCGCCGAGGGCGTCGAGCGGCCCGTCGACTTCATCGGGCTGCACTTCTTCTCGCCCGTCGACAAGATGCCGCTCGTCGAGATCATCAAGGGCGAGCAGAGCGGCGACGAGGCGCTCGCCCGCGCCTTCGACCTGGTCCGCCAGATCAACAAGACCCCGATCGTCGTGAACGACTCGCGCGGGTTCTTCACCTCGCGCGTGATCGGGCACTTCATCAACGAGGGCGTCGCGATGGTCGCCGAGGGCATCGAGCCCGCCTCCGTCGAGCAGGCCGCGGCCCAGGCCGGCTACCCGGCCAAGGTCCTGTCCCTCATGGACGAGCTGACGCTGACCCTGCCCCGCAAGATCCGTAACGAGACGAAGCGGGCCGTGGAGGAGGCGGGCGGCACTTGGGCCGGCCACCCCTCGGACGTCGTCATCGACCGCATGGTCGAGGAGTTCGACCGTCCCGGGCGCAGCGGCGGCGCGGGCTTCTACGAGTACGTGGACGGCAAGCGCGCCGGCCTGTGGCCGGGCCTGCGTGAGCACTTCACCAAGCCCGGGTACGAGATCCCGTTCGAGGACATGCAGGAGCGCATGCTCTTCTCCGAGGCGCTCGACACGGTGCGCCTCCTGGAGGAGGGCGTCCTGACCTCGGTCGCCGACGCCAACATCGGCTCCATCTTCGGCATCGGCTTCCCGGGCTGGACCGGCGGAGTCCTGCAGTACATCAACGGTTACGAAGGTGGCCTGCCCGGCTTCGTGGCCCGCTCGCGCGAGCTCGCCGAGCGCTACGGCGAGCGGTTCCGGCCGACCGCGCTGCTCGTCGAGAAGGCCGAGAAGGGCGAGACCTTCACCGACGCCTGACCGTCACGGGGTTCCGCGCCGGGGGCTCAGCCCTCGGCGCGGAACGCCTCCCGCAGCTGCTCCTTGAGCGACCGCTGGAAGGCGGTCACCAGGGCCTGCACCACCATCGGCTGCATATGGGCCGACAGCGACTTCATCGCCGCCACGTGCTCCGGGTCCGATTCCTGCTCCCGGTAGGGCCCCCACACCTCATCGCGGAACAGCCGTGTCAGCTCCTGCGCGGCGTCCCGCGTGTGCTTCATGAGGACGGTGCGCGCCGCGAGGATCGTCTCGTGCGCGATCGGCACCCCGAGCAGTTCCACCCCGAGCCGCAGCAGACCGGGGTCCACGCGGAAACTGTCGCTCTCCTCCAGGTACGCGACGACGCCCATCGCGGCGAGCCGGTCCAGATCCTCCCCGGACAGGGCCCGCCCCGCCCGGCGCTCCAGCTCGGCGCGCGTGACGTCCTCCGCCGCGTCCGGGGCCCAGGTCGCGACCAGGGCGCGGTGGATCGCCAGATCGTCGGCGCTCAGGTCCGTCGGCAGCTGCTCCAGATACCGCTCGATCGCGGAGAGTGTCATGCCCTGGTGCTGGAGCTCCTCGATCAGCGCGAGCCGGGAGAGGTGGTCCCGGCCGTAGTGGCCGACCCGGCGCGGCCCGATCACGGGCGGCGGGAGCAGGCCCTTCGTGCTGTAGAAGCGGATCGTACGGACGGTGACGCCCGCGCGCGCGGCCAGTTCGTCGACCGTGAGCGTCGGCTCCTCGGTGTCCGTCGTCATGCTGCGCCTCGCTTCTCGGTTCCCGCGTAGTGCCGTGCTCCGGCTCCACGCCCGGTAGGTTCAACAGTATTGCTGACACACCAATGTTGTGAAAGCGCGGTTCGGCCGAAAAGGCGGACGCGCAGGGGGCGTTCAGGAATCAGTGAGTGCTTATACGCCTCGCCGAACCCGCTGTACAGAGGCTGATCATCATGTGAGAAGTGCCGCTATGTGATCTCCGCCACCGCGTGCCGCTCGCCTCGTGGGGGAAGGTGCACAGTCGGTCCGCGCCATGTCAGGAATGTCGCGGGCCGCAGCACATCCGGACCCCGGAGCGATCCGGGCACCACAGAGGGATCCCCCCACGTGAGCAAGGAAGCCGCCAACACGGCTCTGGACGCATCCCGCACAGATGCGTCCCAGGCGCCCGCCGACGCGGGTGACGCCGGCTACAGCAAGGACCTCAAGGCCCGTCACGTCAACATGATCGCGATCGGTGGCGCGATCGGTACCGGACTGTTCCTCGGAGCGGGCGGCCGCCTCCACTCGGCGGGCCCCGCACTCGCCGTCGCGTACCTCGTCTGCGGAGTCTTCGCGTACCTGGTCGTGCGCGCCCTCGGTGAGATGGTCGTGTACCGGCCGTCCTCCGGTTCCTTCGTGTCGTACGCGCGCGAGTTCCTCGGCGAGAAGGGCGCCTACGTCGCCGGCTGGATGTACTTCCTGAACTGGTCGATGACAGGCATCGCGGACATCACCGCGATCGCCCTGTACACCCAGTACTGGAGTGCCTTCACGACGATCCCGCAGTGGGTCCTCGCACTGATCGCCCTCGCGGTCGTGCTCGGCGTGAACCTGATCTCGGTGAAGTACTTCGGCGAGATGGAGTTCTGGTTCGCGATCATCAAGGTGGCCACGCTCGTCGCCTTCCTGTTCGTGGGCATCTTCCTGGTCGCCACCCAGCACCCGATCGACGGCCAGACCCCGGGCCTGAGCATGATCACGGACCACGGTGGATTCATGCCGGGCGGCACCATGTCGGTGGTCCTCGTCATGCAGGGTGTCGTCTTCGCGTACGCCGCCCTGGAGCTGGTGGGTGTCGCGGCGGGCGAGACCGCCGACCCGCAGAAGGTCGTCCCGCGCGCGGTGAACTCGATCATGTGGCGCGTCGGCCTGTTCTACTGCGGCTCGGTGCTGCTCCTCGCGCTGCTGCTGCCGTCCTCGGTCTACTCGTCGAACGAGAGCCCGTTCGTCACGCTGTTCAGCAAGCTGGGCGTCGGCGGCATCGGCGACATCATGAACCTGGTCGTGCTCACCGCGGCCATGTCCAGCCTCAACTCCGGCCTCTACTCCACGGGCCGCATCCTGCGCTCCATGGCGATGTCGGGCTCCGCGCCGAAGTTCACCGCCCGCATGAACCGCAGCCAGGTGCCGTATGGCGGCATCCTGCTCACCGCCGGTGTCGGCGTCCTGGGCGTGGGCCTGAACTACCTCCTCCCGCACGACGCCTTCGAGATCGTCATCGAGGTCTCCTCGATCGGCATCATCGGCACCTGGGTCATGATCATGGTCGCCCACCTGGCCTTCGTCCGGCGGGCCAAGCAGGGCCTGATCAAGCGGCCGTCGTTCCGCCTGCCCTGGTCCCCGGTCACCGAGATCGTCACGATCGTCTTCCTGCTGCTCGTGCTCGGCCTCATGTGGAACGACCCGGACACGGGCCGCAAGACCCTGATGCTGATCCCGGTCATCGCGGTCCTGCTCGTCGCCGGCTGGTTCGCCGCCCGCCGCCGCATCCAGCGCGAGGCAACCCAGGAACTGACCAAGCTGACCGACGGCGAGTAACGCCGCCCCCCACTGTCAGTGGCAGCTCCTACGGTGGCGTCATGTCGGAGATCGCGTATGTCCGAGGTGACGCCACCTTGCCGTTGGGCGAGGTGACGCGCATCGTCACGCATGTCTGCAACGACATCGGTGGCCGGGGCAAGGGCTTCGTCCTCGCGCTGTCCCGGCGCCGGCCGGAGCCCGAGGCCGCGTACCGCCGCTGGCACCGCGAGCGAGCGAAGAACGACTTCGGCCTCGGCGCAGTCCAGTACGTCCAGGTCGAACGCCACCTGTGGATCGCGCACATGATCGGGCAGCGCGGCACGCGCACGGGCGGTAAGGGTGTACCCGTCCGCTACGAGGCGATGGACGCCGGCCTCACCGACATCGCGGCCAAGGCGGCCGAGCTGGGCGCCTCCGTGCACATGCCGCGCATCGGATGCGGTCTCGCGGGCGGGAAGTGGTCGCGGGTCGAACCACTGATATCCGACCGGCTCGTGGCCCGCGGCATCGCGGTGACGGTGTACGACCACCGGGACCGAGCCGTACGTTGCGAGGCGGTGGTGGTCGGGTAGGCCCAAGGCATGGCCCTCGTACCCCTGCCCCTGGAATTCCACCTCAAGGTGGGTCAAGTCGGCGCATCGGTCGCCCTGTTCGCGGTCGGTGTCCTCGGCCGGGCGCGGCGGTGGGCCGGAGCGCCGGGCACGGCGGCCCCTGGGTGCGAGCAACCGCCTCAGCCTTGCCAGTGCACCCCCGTCCGGCCCAGTGCGGACCTCACCGGCGTGCCGCGCGGCCCGGTCGCCGCCGCCGAGGCGGACCTGCGCACCTGTGTCTCGGAGCTCGCGTCCGACCTGGCGTCCCGGTTGGGCAGCGAGTCGCAGGGCAGGGGCGGCATGGCATACCCCTGACCGGTACCACCTGGCCCCGCGGTCGCATACTGGATCACGTATCACCCGGGAATCGCTGGGGAGCCGTATGAAGCAGCACGAGCCCGATCCGGAGCCGCCCCCGCCCGGCGGCGTCCTGTGGGACATCGCAGGTGAGGCGCGGTCCCTGCTCGCGCTTCCGGCGGCGCTCACCCTTCAGGTCGCCCACCCGGCCGTCGGCGCCGGCGTCGACGATCACTCCGTGTTCCGCACGGACCCCTGGGGCCGCGGCGAGCGGTCGCTGCGCTCGGTGATGCTGTGGGTCTACGGCGGTGACGCCGCCGCGGAGGAGGGGCGCCGCCTGAGGCAGCTCCACCGCACCATCCGCGGCACCGACACCCGGGGCCGCAGCTACCACGCGCTGACCCCCGCCAATTACGCCTGGGTCCACGCCACCGGCTTCCCCGTCTACCGCCAGGCCCAGCGTTACCTCGGCCGCCGCCCCTTCACCGAGGCGCAGGAGCGCCGGCTCTACGCGGAGTGGCTCCAGGTCGGCCGGATCCTCGGCCTGCACGACCGCGACATGCCGCAGACCGTCGAGGAGTTCTGGCCCTACTACCGCAAGGTCCTGGCCGACGAGATCGAGCTGACGGCCGTCGTCCGTGAGCTCGTCGCGGTCGACGTGCCAGTCCCGCCGCCCGACCGTGGGCCGCTGCCGGTCAGGCTCGTGCTGCGCGCACTGTGGCCGGTGCTGCTGCCCCCGCTGGCCCGCTTCCGCCGCTTCCTCACGATCGGGCTGATGCCGCCCGACGCGCGGGAGGCCATCGGCCTGCCGTGGACCCCGGTCCAGGAGCGCAGGCTGCGACGGTTCGGCGCGGTCGTACGACGGGTGGTGCCGCTCCTGCCGGAACGCCTGCGCTATCTGCCGATGGCGAGACGGGCGCGAGCCGCCGAAGCGACCCGCGCCCGCCGACCCCGTAGGGCCGCGACCCAGAGCGACCACTGACCTTGAAGGGCCACTGACTCTGAGGGGTCACTGACCCCTAAAGGCCGCTGCCCCCGAAGGTCACTGGCCCGAGCAAGGGCCACTGCACCACGGCGCGATCAGGCGTCAGTGGTCGTGCACCGAGTTCGTCGCGGCGATCTGCTTCCACGACTTCGGCTTCGCCGGTGCCACCCCGGCCCGCGCCACCCGGTCCCGCTGCGCCGCGGCCGTGCCCGGCTTCGACGGCTGGTAGAGCCATGTGTCGAAGAGACCCGCCAGTGGCTTGCCCGAGACCTTCTCGGCGAACTTCACGAAGTCGGAGACCTTCGCGTTCCCGTACGCGTGCTCCTGCGGCCAGCCCTTGAGGATCGCGGCGAACTTCTTCTCGCCGACCTCGTTGCGCAGCGCCTGGATGGCCAGCGCCCCGCGGTCGTACACGGCGATGTCGAACTGGTTCTCCGCGCCCGGGTCACCGGGCTTGACCTGCCAGAACGCGTCGTCGGCCGGGTGCTGCGCGTACGTGTAGTCCGCCAGCTCCTGCGCCGTGCCCTCGCCCTCCTTCTCCGACCACAGCCACTGGCTGTAGCGGGCGAAGCCCTCGTTGATCCAGATGTCCTTCCAGCCGTCGACCGAGACGCTGTCGCCGTACCACTGGTGCGCCAGCTCGTGCACGATCACCGACACGTTCGACCCGTTCGCGAACTGCTTCGGGCTGTAGAACGGCCGCGTCTGCGTCTCCAGTGCGAAGCTGGACGGCACGTTCGGGACGTAGCCGCCGAGCGCGTTGAACGGGTACTTCCCGAACTTCGTCTCCAGCCACTCGGCGACCTCGGTGGTCCGCTCGACGCTGGCGCGCGCCGCGCCGTAGTTGTCGCCCAGGTCCTTGCTGTAGGCGTTCACGACCGGCAGGCCGTCCGCCGTCCTGTCGGTCGTGATGTCGAACTTGCCGACCGCGAGCGTGGTCAGATACGTCGCCTGCGGCTTGTTGGAACGCCAGTTGAAGCGCGTCCAGCCGAGCTTCGACGACTGCGACTGGAGCACGCCGTTGGAGATCGCCTGCGTCCCGTCCGGCACGGCCACCGACACGTCGTACGTCGCCTTGTCGCGCGGGTGGTCGTTCGACGGGAACCACCAGGCCGCGGACTCCGGCTCGTTCGCCCCGACACCGCCGTCCGGGGTGCGCTGCCAGGACGTGAAGCCGTACAGCTTCACCTCGGACGGCTTGCCGGCGTAGCGGACGACGACGGTGAACGTCGACCCCTTGGGCAGGCCCGCCGGCGGAGTGACCTCGAGTTCCTCCACGCCGGAGGTGGCGAACTTGGCCTTCTTGCCGTTGACGAGGACCTCGCTGACCTTGAGGCCGAAGTCGAGGTCGAAGCGCGAGAGGTCCTGCGTGGACGTGGCGAGGATCGTCGCCGTGCCCTCCAGGAGGTCCGTCTTCGGCTGGTACTTCAGCCGCAGGTCGTAGTGGGAGACGTCGTAGCCGCCGTTCCCGTAGTCCGGGTAGTAGGGGTCACCGATGCCGGAAGCCCCAGGGGTGAAGTCCGCCGCCGATGCCGGGATCGCCAGCATGAGAGCGGCCGCCAGTGCGCCCGGGGCGATGAGTCTGCGGTACACGAAAGCTCCAAGTCGTAGGCCCGTGAACGTTGTTGCCGACCCTATTCAGTCCCTCTCGCCCCGGTCATGTCCATGGCCTCATGTGTCACACGATCGCCATTCGGCCGACATGTGCCAATCGTCCCATGGACCTTTCATCGCACCTTCGCTCGTCACGGACTGCCCTCTTTTGCAAGGGAGTTCACCGGGGTAGCTTCCGCCCCATGCCGATACCTGAGAGACGCACGCGCCCCCTGTGGAGGACGCTTGCGACAGCGGCCACCGCCGCACTCCTTGCCGTCCTCGTCTCTCCCGGGGCCGCCCAGAGCGCCGCGCCCCGTGAGTCGAAGCCCGTCTACTCGTACGACAAGGCCATCCGCGAATCCGTCTGGGTCGACACCCGGCTCGACGGGGACGGCGACGGAAAGACCGACCGGGTCGCCGTCGACATCATCCGGCCGCGCGAACCCGCACAGCAGGGCCGCAAAGTCCCGGTGATCATGGACGCGAGCCCGTACTACTCCTGCTGCGGCCGCGGCAACGAGAGCCAGCTGAAGACGTACGACAAGAACGGGAACGTCGTCCAGTTCCCGCTGTACTACGACAACTACTTCGTGCCGCGCGGCTACGCCTTCGTCGCCGTCGACCTCGCCGGAACCAACCGCTCCGACGGCTGTGTCGACGTCGGCGGCCGCTCCGACATCCAGTCCGGCAAGGCCGTCGTCGACTGGCTCAACGGCCGCGGCAAGGGCTACACGACCCGCACGGGCACCGAACGCGCCAAGGCCGGCTGGACCAACGGCAGAACCGGCATGATCGGCAAGAGCTACGACGCCACCATCGCGAACGGCGTCGCCGCCACCGGAGTCGAGGGCCTGAAGACGATCGTCCCGATCGGCGGCATCTCCTCCTGGTACGACTACTACTTCCAGCAGGGCGCGCCCCTGTACGACAGCGGACCCGAGTGGCTGTCCGACTACGTCGAGAGCCCCGAGGCCCGCGCGCGCTGCGCCGCCGTGCAGAAGCGACTTGTCGACGAGGCGCCCAGGACCGGTGACTGGACCGGCCTGTGGGACGAGCGGAACTACGTGCCCGACGCCGGCAAGGTCAAGGCCAGCGTCTTCGTCGTGCACGGCATGCAGGACCTCAACGTCCGCGCCAAGCACTTCGGCCAGTGGTGGGACGCCCTCGCGAAGGCGGGCGTCGACCGCAAGATCTGGCTCGCGCAGACCGGCCACGTCGACCCCTTCGACTCCCGCCGGAGTGCCTGGGTCGACACCCTCCACCGCTGGTTCGACCATGAGCTCCTCGGCTACGACAACGGCGTGGACCGCGAGCCGATGGCCGACATCGAGCGCACCCCCGACCACTGGAGCACCGACCGCGTCTGGCCGCCCCGCACCACCGACGCCGTGCGCCTGAGCCCCGCCAAGGGCAGCGCGGCCGGTGTCGGCAAGCTCGGCCTCAAGCAGGGCTCGGGCACCGAGGTGTTCACCGACGACCCGAAGCTGAGCGAGACCGACTGGGCCGCGCAGATCGACAGGTCGACGCCCGACAAGGCCGGGTTCATCACCGAGCCGCTCGGCAAGGACCTGCGCCTGTCCGGCTCGTCGAAGGTCACCGTCACCGCGACCCCGTCGACCACGACCGCCCACCTCTCGGCCGTCCTCGTCGACCTCGGCCCCGCCACCATCCGCGACTACGCCGACTCCGGCGAGGGCATCACCACGCTCGCCGACCGCACCTGCTGGGGCGCGAGCACGGCCGGCGACAGCTCCTGCTTCCTGCGGACCGAGGCCAAGACCGCCGACGTCGACCGGACCGTGTTCAGCCGCGGCTGGGCCGACCTCGGCAACTACGCCTCCGACCGCACGGGCAAGCCGCTCACCCCGGGCAAGCCCTACACGATCACCCTCGACCTGGCCCCGAGCGACCACGTCGTCCCGGCGGGCCACCGCCTCGCGCTGATCGTCGCGGGCACCGACAAGGACCTCATCGACCCGCCGTCCACCAAGCCCACGCTCACCCTCGACCTGGCCAGGACGTCCGCGCGCGTCCCGTTCGTCGGCGGAGCCCACGCGTTCGCGTCCGCCACGGCCGGCACCCACACCGCCGCGCCGCGCACGTCGGCTCCCGAGCGCCTGGCCGACCCCCGTCCGTTCCGCCCCGTCCCGGGAGGCAGCGCTCGATGACACCGCGCTCGGTGACACCCCGTCTCCGTACCCTCGCCCTGGCCGCGACGGCGGCCGCCCTCGCCGCACCCCTGCTCACGGCCCCGGCCCAGGCGTCCCCGGCGGTGCCGCGGACCGGCTTCGAGCAGCGCGACGGAGCCGGCTGGACCAGTCAGCCCGAGGAGCAGGACTTCCTCGCGGCGGTCGACAAGGGCAGTGACCGCGTCTCCGTCGACACAGCCGGCACCACCAAGCAGGGCAGGCCCGTCCAGCTCGTCCGCATCGGCGAGCACCAGACCGCGAACACCGTGTTGCTCATCTGCAGCCAGCACGGCAACGAACCGTCCGGCCGCGAGGCGTGTCTCACCACGATCCGCGACCTCGCCTACGCCAAGGACAAGAAGACGAAGGCCTTCCTGTCCCGCACCACGCTGCTCGTCGTCCCCACCGCCAACCCCGACGGCCGCGCCGCGAACACCCGCGGCAACTCCGACGGCGTCGACATCAACCGCGACCACATCGCCCTGGAGACCGCCGAGGCGCGGGCCATGGCCGCCGTCATCCGCGACCGCAAGCCCGACGTGATCTACGACCTCCACGAGTACGGGGCCACACCCAAGTACTACGACAAGGACCTCTTCGACCTCTGGCCGCGCAATCTCAACACCGACACCCAGGTCCACGACGAGGCGGAGACCCTCTCCACCGCGTACGTCCGTCCTGCCGCCAACTCCGGGGGATACTCCACCGGCACGTACGGCATCTGGACCGACCCGGTGACCGGTGAGCCCGTCAAGCAGACCGCGGGGGACGGGCAGGAGCGCATCCTGCGCAACGTCTCCGGCGTGAAGCACGCGGTCGGACTGCTCATCGAGAGCCGCGTCGACCCCCAGACCGACGCGGAGAAGGCCGACCCGGCGCTCAACAACCGGCGCCGGGTCAAGAGCCAACTCTCCGCGCTCGGCGGCCTGTTCACGTTCACCGACCGGCACCGCGGCAGGATCGAGGCGGCCACCGGCGCCGCCCGCGTGGCCGGGTACCGCGACCGCGGACCCGTCTACGTCGGAGGAGCGGACAACGACCCGGCCGAACCCGCGGAGATCATCCAGGACCCGCCGTGCGGCTACCGTCTCGACGCGGCGCAGTACGCGTCCGTGAAGGACAGGCTGGCGCTGCACGGGATCACCGTGCGCAAGGACCGGGCAGGGGAAGGGGCGTTCGTGCCGCTGCGCCAGTCCGAACGGGCGCTCGTGACCCTGCTCCTCGACGCGCGTGCTCCGTACCACCTCATCGAGGGGGAGCCCGACACAACCTGCTGAATCCGGGGCGATCTCGTCATGTGTGGTAGGTCCTGAGGGGTGAATAATCCCGAAATCAAACCTGCCGCGGAGGCGACGGGGCGACGGAGTCCGACGACCGACCGGGTGGTGTTCGGCGTGACAGCCGCACTCACCGTGGCGTTCGTCATCTGGGGCTCCGTCGCCACCGACTCCCTCGAGGACGTCTCGACACGCCTCCTCAAAGGGCTGATCCACAACGGCGGTTGGGCGTTCATGCTGGCCGCGTCCGGCTTCGTCGTCTTCGCCCTCTGGCTGGCGATCAGCCGGTACGGGAAGATCACGCTCGGCGCCGAGGGCGAGACGCCCGAGTTCAGGACCGTCTCCTGGGTCGCCATGATGTTCAGCGCCGGCATGGGCATCGGCCTGATGTTCTACGGAGTCAGCGAGCCCCTCGCCCACTACACCACGCACCCGCCGGGCACCCGGCCCGTCGACTCCGCGCAGGCCATGGAGACCTCCATGGCCACGACCCTCTTCCACTGGACGCTGCACCCCTGGGCGATCTACGCCGTCGTCGGACTGGCCATCGCCTACAGCACGTTCAGGCGCCGCCGCCGGCAGACCATCAGCTCCGTCTTCGTCCCGCTGATCGGCGAGCGGCACGCGCACGGCGCCTGGGGCCGCGTCATCGACATCATCGCGATCTTCGCCACGCTCTTCGGCTCCGCCGCGTCCCTCGGCCTCGGCGCCCTGCAGATCGGCAGCGGATTCGAGGTGCTCCACTGGATGGACAAGGCGAGCACGGGGCTCCTCGTCACCATCATCGCGGTCCTCACCGTCGCCTTCGTCGCCTCGGCGGTGTCCGGAGTGGAGAAGGGCATCCAGTGGCTGTCCAACATCAACATGGTCCTCGCGCTGATCCTGGTCGTGTTCGTGTTCATCGCCGGGCCGACGATCCTGGTCCTCGACCTGGTGCCCACGTCCCTGGGCGCGTATCTCGGTGAACTGCCGCAGCTCATCGGCAGGACGGAGGCGTCCAGCGGCAAGGGCGTCGCGGCCTGGCTGGGCAGCTGGACGGTCTTCTACTGGGCGTGGTGGATCTCCTGGACGCCGTTCGTCGGCATGTTCATCGCCCGCATCAGCAAGGGCCGCACGATCCGGCAGTTCGTCGGCGGCGTCATCCTCGTCCCCAGCACCGTCAGTCTCATCTGGTTCGCGGTCTTCGGCGGCACGGCGATGAGCCTGAAGGAGGGCGGTGCACTCGCCAATGCCGCCACCCCCGAGGCCCAACTCTTCGGTGTGCTGCACGAGTTCCCCATCGCCACCGCGACGAGCCTGCTCGTGATGATCCTCGTCGGCATCTTCTTCGTGTCGGGCGCCGACGCGGCCTCCATCGTGATGGGCACGCTCTCGCAGAAGGGTGCCCTCGAACCCGGCCGCTTCGTGGTCATCTTCTGGGGCGTCGTCACCGGAGCCGTCGCCGCCGTCATGCTCCTCATCGGCAACGGCGCGGGCAACGCGTTGACAGGACTGCAGAACCTGACGATCCTCGTCGCCGCGCCCTTCACCCTCGTCATGATCGGGATGTGCGTGGCCCTGATGCGGGACCTGCGCCACGACCCGCTGATCGTCCGCGGCGACATGGGTGTCGAGGCCGTCGAGGCGGCGGTCATCGCCGGACACGAGCAGTACGACGGCGACTTCGAGATCCGGATCGGGCCGGGCCGGGGCACGGAGCGCGAGGGCGACCCGATCGGCTAGCCCCCGGTCCGTGCGGCCGAAGCACTCAGGAGACGGCGAGCCCGGCCGCCTCCTGGGCGCAGCCCCACGCGACCGTCACACCGGCCCCGCCGTGGCCGTAGTTGTGGACCAACACCCCGCCCCACGGTGCCCGTTCACGCTCCACCCGTACCTCGGGCCGCGTCGGCCGCAACCCCACGCGGTGCCCGATGACCCGCGCCCCCGCGATCTCGGGCCGCACCCCCGCGCACCGCGCCACGATCGCCTCCGCCACGGCGGGATCGGGTTCGAGCGACCAGTCGTCCTCCTGTGTCGTGCCGCCCAGGATCAGCCGGCCGGGTTGCGGAAAGAAGTACGTCGAGGTGTCGGGGGAGTCGCCGCCGCCGGTGAACCACGTGTCCACGCCCGGGTTCTCCACGAGGACGAGCTGCCCGCGCAGGGGGCGTACCGAATCGTCCGGTACGAGTGTCCGGGCTCCGATGCCCGAGCAGTTCACCACGACCGGAGCCGCCGCGCCCGCCTCCGCGAGGTCCGTGATCTCCCGCGTCTCCACGCGCCCGCCGGCCGCCAGGAAGCGCTCCTTCAGCCACTCCAGGTGCACCGGCATGTCGACCAGCGGAAGCCGCGCCCACAGGCCCGCGCCGCCCCCGTACTCCGCCGCGGTCGCCGGACGAAGCCCCGCCACCCCGCCGGCCCAGGGCCCCAGACCGTCGAGGACGGTGTCGGCGTGCACGCCCTCCGCCATGCGCACGCCCGCCGGACCGGGCCGCGCCGCCAGCTCCTCGTACACGCGCAGGGACCGCAGCGACCAGTCGGTGACCCGCGCCACCGGGTCGATCCTGTACGGCCACCACAGCGCGCCCGCGACCGCCGACGTCGTCAGAGCGGTGGGATCCCGCGTCCAGAGCCGCACGCGCCGCCCCGTACCCACGAGTTCAAGAGCCGTCGTCAGGCCGATGACCCCGCCGCCGACCACGATCACATCACTGCTCGCGTCACTGTCCACGAGCGGACCGTAGCGGAATGAGTCATGCCGTGCTCACATCAGCACGTGGGTGGGAATACTCCGGACATGTCTGCCGAGTACGCGACCTTCGGCCTGGCACCGGCCATGCGCGCCGGTGGAGTTCTCACGAACGGGGACTACCAAGTCCACCGGGAGTTCCTGGACTTCATCGTGAACGGCTCGCCGCTGCTGTTCCAGCTCTCCGACCTCGACGCCGTCTCCCCGCTCGCCTCCGACATCCCGCCGGCGATCTTCACGGCCCACGTCCGCAGCCTGCTCCTCGAAGCGGACGCGCCGCTGCCCGGCGACCGCTACGTCATCTACGGGTGCCCCGAGTGCGAGGGCCTCGAATGCGGGGCCGTCACCGCGGTCATCGAGGCGGACGGGCCCGACGTCATCTGGCGCGACTTCGCCTGGCAGACCGAGGAGCAGGCCGACCTGGAGCTCAACGGCTACCACGGCATAGGCCCCTTCCGCTTCCTCGGCGCCGCGTACCGCGAGGCGCTGAGGCCGCTGCTCGACGGCGCCGCGGAGCCGGCCCCGGCCCGCCGTGTCCTGCTCATCGGGGCCCGCGTCGCCGTCCTCGCCAAACTCGCCGCCGCGCTGCGCACGATCGGCATCGGCGCCGAGATCACCCAGGACGCGAGCGGTGTGCCGCCCGAGGAACTGCGTACCTACGGCGCGGTCGCCTTCGGGCGCGCCGTCAGCGAGTCCGACCGGGCCGCGGTGCGCGAACAGTTCGAGCGGGCGGGCGCCGAGGCGGCGTACGTGGACGGGCTCGCCCCGATCGTCCCGCTCCTCGTCGCCCAGATAGAGAGCGCCCTGGACCGCCGCGCCGCCCCACAGCGGCGCCTCACCCGCCTCGTCGCCGCCGACGGGGAGGCGGGCCTGGAGGTCACGTCCGCCTGCCGGGTCCGCCTCACCGCGTACCGCCTCGACCGGCTCTACCGCACCCACGCCGAGGACGTCTTCGACGCCGTACTCGAACCGGGCCGCCACCGCATCGCGCTCGACCCGAAGGCGACCAGGGGCGAGTCGTTCGTCGTGGCCCGCACCACGGGGAGCGTGCTGGTGGCGCCCATGGCCCGGTGAGGGGGTCATGCGCTGACGGGGAGCGGCGGGCGTGGGCGGTCCGCCCGATCGCTAAAATCGGCGGTCTGATGACTGCCACTCTCGTAGCCAAGAACCTCGCCGCCGGGCACGGCGACCGGTCCCTGTTCTCCGGGCTCGACCTCGTGGTCGCGCCCGGCGACGTGATCGGGCTCGTCGGCGCCAACGGCGCCGGGAAGTCCACGCTCCTCAAACTCCTCGCCGGCCTCGACACCCCCGAGCAGGGCGAGCTGCGGCTCTCACCGCCCGGCGCGACCGTGGGGCACCTGCCCCAGGAGCCGGAGCGCCGCCCCGGCGAGACCGTGCGCGAGTTCCTCGCCCGGCGCACCGGCGTCGACGCCGCACAGCGCGCCATGGACGAGGCCACCCAGGCCCTCGTCGACGGGGCCCCGGGGGCCGACGACGCCTACTCCGTCAGCCTGGAGCGCTGGCTCGACCTCGGCGGCGCCGACCTCGACGAGCGCGCCGAGGAGATCACCGGCTCCCTCGGCCTCGGCGTGGGCCTCGACCAGGAGATGACCTCGCTCTCCGGCGGCCAGGCCGCGCGCGCGGGCCTCGCCTCGCTGCTGCTGTCCCGCTACGACGTGTTCCTGCTGGACGAGCCGACCAACGACCTCGACCTGGACGGCCTGGAGCGCCTGGAGTCCTTCGTGCGCGGGCTGCGCGCCGGCACGGTCGTCGTCAGCCACGACCGCGAGTTCCTGACCCGCACCGTCACCAAGGTCCTGGAGCTCGACCTCGCCCAGCAGGAGATCAACCTCTACGGCGGCGGATACGAGGCCTACCTGGAGGAGCGCGAGGTCGCCCGCCGGCACGCCCGCGACGAGTTCGACGAGTACGCCGACAAGAAGGCGGCCCTCGAAGGCCGCGCCCAGATGCAGCGCGGCTGGATGGACAAGGGCGTCAAGAACGCCCGCCGCAAGGCCACGGACAACGACAAGATCGGCCGCAAGTTCCGCAGCGAGGCCAGCGAGAAGCAGGCGGCCAAGGCCCGGCAGACGCAGCGCATGATCGAGCGCCTCGACGTCGTGGACGAGCCGCGCAAGGAGTGGGAGCTGCGCATGGAGATCGCGGCGGCGCCGCGATCCGGCGCCGTCGTCGCCACGCTGCGCGACGCCGAGGTGCGGCGCGGCGACTTCACGCTCGGTCCGGTCTCGCTCCAGATCGACTGGGCCGACCGCATCGCCATCACCGGGGCCAACGGCGCCGGGAAGTCGACGCTGCTCGGCGCGCTCCTCGGCCGGGTGCCCCTGGACGCGGGGCACGCGACGCTCGGCTCCGGTGTCGTCGTCGGCGAGGTCGACCAGGCGCGGGCCCTGTTCCACGGCTCGGAGTCGCTGCTCGACGCGTTCTGCGCGGCCGTGCCGGACACCGAGCCGGCCGACGTGCGCACGCTGCTCGCGAAGTTCGGCCTGAAGGCCGGTCACGTCCTGCGGTCGGCGGCCACGCTGTCGCCGGGCGAGCGCACCCGCGCCGCGCTGGCGCTGCTCCAGGGCCGCGGCGTCAACCTGCTGGTCCTGGACGAGCCGACCAACCACCTCGACCTGCCCGCCATCGAGCAGCTGGAGTCGGCGCTCGACTCCTACGAGGGCACGCTCCTGCTCGTCACCCATGACCGCCGCATGCTGGACGCCGTCAGGACGCAGCGGCGCCTCGAGGTCGCCGACGGCAAGGTGACGGAGCTCTCCGTCTGACGTTCTGCGGTGCGCGGCGCGGGCTGACGTGAGACGTGTGCGGCGCGGGCTGACGTGAGACGTGTGCGGCGCGGGCTGACGTGAGACGTGTGCGGCGCGGGCCGATGTGTGGCGCGTGGGCTGAGGTGTGCCGCGTGGTGTGGGGCTGGCGTGAGACGTGTGCGGCGAGGGCTGATGTGTGGTGTGGGGCTGGCGTGAGACGTGTGCCGCGAGGGCAGACGCGAGAGACGTGAGCCGCGCGGCCCGAGGCGTGGCTCGGGGCTGACGTGAGGCCGGCCGCGTCGGCGTGGCGCCCGGGGCCGGTCACCTGTGTGGTGACCGGCCCCGGGTGTGTCAGCGCCCCTTCGGGTCGAGCAGGCCCGCGCGGCGCAGCGCCTCGGCCATCTCGCTGTTCGCGGGCGGGGGCGCGGACGCGCCACCCCGCCGCTGCCCCTGGGACTGCTGCCGCTGGGCCTGGCCCTGCCCTTGCTGGCGGCGGCCCTGGCCGCCCTGACCCTGACCGCCCTGTGCCTGGCCCTGGCGCTGCTGCCCTCGCTGCTGCGGCGGGCGCCCGCCGCGTTCGCGGCGGCCGCCGGCGGCGGCCCCTGCCCCTGCCCCGCCACCGGCACCCGGCTCGCCCGTCGCCGCCTCGTCGTCGAGACGCAGCGTCAGCGAGATCCGCTTGCGCGGGATGTCCACGTCGAGGACCTTCACCTTGACGATGTCACCCGGCTTCACGACGTCCCGCGGGTCCTTCACGAACGTCTTCGACATCGCGGACACATGCACGAGCCCGTCCTGGTGCACGCCGACGTCCACGAACGCGCCGAACGCCGCCACATTCGTCACCACGCCCTCGAGGACCATCCCGGACGCCAGGTCGGAGATCTTCTCGACGCCGTCCTTGAAGGTCGCCGTCTTGAAGGCGGGACGCGGGTCGCGCCCCGGCTTCTCCAGCTCCTTCAGGATGTCCGAGACCGTCGGCAGACCGAACGTGTCGTCCACGAACTCGGCCGGCTTCAGCGACCGCAGCGCCGCCGCGTTCCCGATGAGGGACGCGACCTGGCCGCCCGTCGTCTTCACCATCCGCCGCACCACGGGGTACGCCTCCGGGTGCACCGACGACGCGTCGAGCGGGTCGTCGCCGCCGCGGATCCGCAGGAAGCCCGCGCACTGCTCGTACGCCTTCGGGCCCAGCCTGGACACGTCCTTGAGGCCCTTGCGCGACGTGAACGGGCCGTTCGCGTCGCGGTGCGCCACGATGTTCTCCGCGAGGCCCGAGCTGATGCCGGACACACGGGCGAGCAGCGGAGCGGACGCCGTGTTCACGTCCACGCCCACGCCGTTCACACAGTCCTCGACGACCGCGTCCAGGGACCGCGACAGCTTCACCTCGGACAGGTCGTGCTGGTACTGGCCGACGCCGATCGACTTCGGGTCGATCTTCACCAGCTCGGCCAGCGGGTCCTGGAGGCGGCGGGCGATCGACACGGCGCCGCGCAGCGACACGTCCATGTCGGGCAGCTCCTGCGAGGCGAAGGCCGACGCCGAGTACACCGACGCGCCCGCCTCCGACACCATCACCTTGGTGAGGTTCAACTCCGGGTGCTTGGTGATCAGTTCACCGGCGAGCTTGTCGGTCTCGCGCGACGCCGTGCCGTTCCCGATCGCGATCAGGTCGACCTTGTGCTCCTGGGCGAGACGGGCCAGCTTGGCCAGCGCCTCGTCCCACCGGTTCGCGGGCACGTGCGGGTGAATGACGTCCGTCGCCACGACCTTGCCCGTCGCGTCGACGACCGCGACCTTCACGCCCGTACGGAAACCGGGGTCGAGGCCCAGCGTCGCGCGCGTGCCCGCCGGGGCGGCGAGCAGCAGGTCCCGCAGGTTCGCCGCGAAGACGTGCACGGCCTCGTCCTCCGCCGCCGTGCGCAGCCGCAGCCGCAGGTCGAGGCCGAGGTGCACCAGGATGCGGGTCCGCCAGGCCCAGCGCACCGTGTCGGCCAGCCACTTGTCCCCGGGCCGCCCCTGGTTCCTGATCCCGAACCGGTCCGCGACGATCGGCTCGTACGAGGACGGGCCACCGGCCGCGTCCCCCGGCTCCTCCGGCTCCAGGGTCAGGTCGAGGATGTCCTCCTTCTCACCGCGGAGCATCGCGAGAATCCGGTGGGAGGGCAGCGCGGTGAACGGCTCCGAGAAGTCGAAGTAGTCGGCGAACTTCGCGCCCGCCTCCTCCTTGCCCTCACGGACCTTGGCGGCCAGCTGTCCCCGGCCCCACATGCGCTCACGCAGCTCGCCGATCAGGTCGGCGTCCTCGGAGAAGCGCTCGGTGAGGATGGCGCGGGCGCCGTCGAGCGCGGCCTGCGCGTCCGCGACGCCCTTGTCGGCGTCGACGAACGCGGCCGCCGCGGCGGCCGGTTCCACCGTCGGGTCCCCGAGCAGCCCGTCCGCCAGCGGCTCGAGCCCCGCCTCACGCGCGATCTGCGCCTTGGTGCGGCGCTTCGGCTTGAACGGCAGGTAGATGTCCTCGAGGCGCGCCTTGGTCTCGGCGGCCATGATCTGCGCCGCCAACTCGTCGGTCAGCTTGCCCTGTTCCCTGACCGAGTCGAGGACCGCCGCGCGCCGTTCCTCCAGCTCCCGCAGGTAGCGCAGCCGCTCCTCGAGCGTGCGCAGCTGCGCGTCGTCGAGCATCTCGGTCGCTTCCTTGCGGTAGCGCGCGATGAACGGGACGGTCGAACCGCCGTCGAGCAGCTCGACGGCGGCCTTCACCTGCCGCTCCCGTACGCCGAGCTCCTCGGCAATCCTGCCTTCGATGGACCCCGTGATGGGACCTGCGCTGGGTGTTGCCACGATGCCGTACCGCCTTCTCAACTGAGGGTGCGCGGCAATTGTGGCAGGTGGCGCCGACAACGGGGGGTAGCCCACCGGCCTGCGGGCGCCTGGTGGCCTTTCAGGCGGCCTTGCCGATCAGGTCGGCCGGGAACGCGCCCGCGCCGACCGCGGTGCCCATGAAACCGCCCGCCAGCTCCGTGAGCCGGGCCACGCCCGCCTCGCCCAGGTGCGCGTACGGCTCCCGGTCGAGCCGGTCGGTCTGCGCCTCCAGGTCGCGGCGCAGCGCCACCCCGAGCTCGGTCAACTCGCCCTGCGCGTCGAGCACCTTGCGCTCCCGGAGCCGGTCGGCGGCCGCGTCGAAGTCCTCGCGGGTCCAGCCGCGCGTGGCGAGCAGCCACTTCGGGGCCATGCCCTTGCCGGTCGCCACATGGCTCACCAGCGCCTCGACGGGGTCGAGGTCGGCGGCGAGCAGCGCGGCCAGGTGCCCGTCGCCGCGGTGCTCACGCAGCAGGGTGGCGGCGTGCCAGTACGCGAGGTGCGGCTCCTCGGGCACCGGCAGGTCGGCGTGGCCGGCGTAGAGCGGCCGGGCGTGGCGGGTGCAGGCCTCCGTGGCCCGCAGCGCGAGAGTCGCCGCCTCGGCCATTTCCGGGGAGGTCACGGTCTCGTCGCCGAGGAGCCTGCGCAGCGTCGAGTCGACGGCACGCGCGCGTGCCGCGAGGACCGTCTCCGGGGAGGCCGTCTCCCACACCGCGGGGACGTGTTCGGCGACGAGCTCGTGCTTGAAGTTGTAGAACGTCGCCGTCACGGTGCCGGCGCCGACAGCTCCCATCGCCGCCGCGCGGGCCGCGAAGTACGCAGCGCTGCGGTGGGTGATCCCGATGGCGCCCAGCTCCTTGCCCAGGTCGGGCGAGAAGTAGTGCATCGAGTGGAACGGGTTGAGCATGTTGTGGCAGCGGCGGGCGGCGCGGGGGTCTGAGGCCGGGGAGGTCGTCATGCGAGTACGTTACCGACTGGTTGGTACGGGTGGAACGTGCGGGGCGCGAACCATGCGGCGAAACCATGCGCCGAAGCCTTCGCCGAGCCGCTGACCGGACCCCTCCCACCGCTCCCGGCCCGCGATGGCAGGAAAGGTGGGGTACTCGTCGTTGCGGCCGTCGTGCCGGGCCCGAACACTGGCCGTATGGCCGCCCGCACCGTGCTCATCCCGCTGTTCGACGACGTCCAGAGCCTGGACGTGACCGGCCCGGCAGAGGTCTTCGCCGGCGCCGCCCTCTGCCAAGGGCCGCGCCCCGCCGACACGTACCGCATCCGCACCGCCTCCCTCGACGGCGGTCCCGTCCGCACGTCCAGCGGGCTCACGCTCGTCCCCGACCACGCACTGGCCGACGCGCCCGAGCCGCACACGCTCCTCGTCCCCGGCGGCCGCGGCACGCGCCGCCCGGATCCGCGCCTGACCGCCTGGCTGCGGGAGCACGGCCCGCACGCACAGCGCCTCGTCTCCGTCTGCACGGGCGCCATCCTGCTCGCCGAGGCGGGCCTGCTCGACGGCCGCCGGGTGACCACCCACTGGGCGTACTGCGACCGCCTCGCGCGCGACCACCCCGCCGTCGAGGTCGACCCGGACCCCATCTACGTACGCGACGGGAACGTGGCGACCTCGGCCGGCGTCACCGCGGGCATCGACCTCGCCCTCGCGCTCGTCGAGGAGGACCACGGCCGCGACACCGCGCTGACCGTCGCCCGCCACCTCGTCGTGTTCCTGCGACGCCCGGGAAACCAGGCCCAGTTCAGCGCCCAGCTCTCCGCCCAGACCGCGCGGCGCGAGCCGCTGCGCGAGGTCCAGCACTGGATCACCGAGCACCCCGACGACGACCTCTCCGTCGAGTCGCTCGCCTCCCGAGCCCGCCTCTCGCCACGCCACTTCGCCCGCGCCTTCCAGGCGGAGACCGGCATGACTCCGGGCCGGTACGTCGACCGGGTCCGCCTCGAACAGGCGCGCCGCCTCCTGGAGGACACCTCCGACGGCGTCGAGGAGATATCCCGCGCCTGTGGCTACGGCACCCCCGAAGCGATGCGCCGCGCCTTCGCCAGAACGCTCGGCGCGTCCCCGGCCGAGTACCGCCGCCGTTTCTGCGCAGCCGGCACTCGTACTCCGGGGCGGCGCCCGTCCGAATCCCTCACATCCTGACCGAAAGGCATCCGATGAAGATCGCCATCGTCCTCTTCGACCGCTTCACCGCGCTCGACGCCGTCGGCCCCTACGAGACGCTCGGCAGACTCCCCGACGCGGAGCTCACCTTCGTCGCCGAGCGGACCGGGCCCGTGCGGTCGGACACCGGGCGGCTCGCCCTCACCGCCGACAAGGCACTGTCGGAGCTGACCGACCCGGACATCGTCGTCGTCCCCGGCGGCCCGGGCCAGAGCGCGCAGATGGACAACGAGGTGCTGATCGAGTGGCTGCGCGCCGCCGACACCACCAGCACCTGGACGACCTCCGTGTGCACGGGTTCCCTGCTCCTCGCCGCGGCGGGTCTGCTGGACGGCCGGCGCGCGACGTCGCACTGGCTGGCGCGCGACATGCTCAAGGAGTTCGGCGCCGAGCCGACGGCCGAACGCGTCGTCGTCGACGGCAAGTACGTCACCGCCGCCGGTGTCTCCTCCGGCATCGACATGGGCCTGACCCTCGTCGGCACGATCGCGGGCGACGAGCACGCGCAGGCCGTACAGCTGCTCACCGAGTACGACCCGCAGCCGCCCTACGACGCGGGTTCGCCCGAGAAGGCCCCCGCGCACCTCGTCGAGGAGTTCCGCGCGAAGAGCCGCTTCATCCTGAAGTAGTCCAGGAGACCGGCTTCATCCCGCGGCGGTCCAGGAGGCCCGCTTCACCCTGACGTGGTCCACGTGAAGTGCGGCTTCCTGCGCTCCAGGAACGCGGCGACGCCCTCCGCGGTGTCGCCGCTTCCACGCGCCTGCTCGGCCCAGTGCGCGGCCCGGTCCACGCGCCCGTCGGCGAACTCCTTCGCCGCGGCCTGCGTCAGCTGCGAACGCTCACCGAGGATCCGCGCGAACTCACCGACGCGCTTGTCCAGTTCGTCCCCGGCGAGCACCTCGTCCACGAGTCCCGTCCGCAGGGCACGCTCCGTACCGATCAACTCGCCCGAGAACAACAGGTACTTGGCCGTTGCCGGGCCCACCAGGGAGGCGAGGCGGCGCGTCGAGCCCGCCGGGTAGACGATCCCCAGCTTCGACGGGGTGACTCCGAACAGCGCGTCCTCGGCAGCGAACCGCAGGTCACAGGCCGCCGCCAGCTGGCAGCCGCCGCCCACGCAGTACCCGCGCACCGCGGCCAGCGTCGGCTTGGCGAAGGCCGCGAGCGCCTCCTCGGCCTCGACCGCGAGCTCCTGTGCCCGCGACCCCGAGCCGCCGAGCGTGGAGATGTCGGCGCCCGCGCAGAACGTCCCGCCCGCCCCGGTCAGCACCAGCACCCGCACGGCCGGGTCGGCATCGAGCCGGGCGAGCAGCGGCGGGAGCGAGTGCCACATACCGTCCGTCATGGCGTTCCGTTTGGCGGCGTGGTCGATGACGATGGTGGCGATGCCGTCGGTGACCGAGTGCGTGAGCTGCGGCGGTGTGTGCGACATGCGCCGGATGCTATCCGCAGGGCCCGAACGCGCGATCAACAAGGGGTGGCGGGCGCGGAGGTGCCATGGCGCGTCCGGTCGACGCGTCGTAGGGATCAGGACGGCCGATGACGAGTCCCGACGCGTACAACCTGAATAGCCCTGGAAGAGGAAACTAGAACGGCAGGATCAGTCGCACACCTGACGCTGTCATACGCCAACGGTCAAATTGCGTCGATACTCGCTGACTTCTGGTCAGTCATTCGGTATGGACCAGTGGATTCCCAACACTCGATGCGTGGTGACAATCGAGCGCAAGGGCGGCGACCGGACGATGAGCGACCAGGGGTGGGGGTCCCGCCCGCGTCCTCAAGGCACTGGGGGAGCGCCCCCCGAGCAGGTACCGGTGAGTCCGCTGCCGTACGAGGGGGTCTGGCGCTTCACGGCGCAGGCCGTCGACGCGTCCGTTCCGCAGGCCCGGCACGCCGTACGTGACCTGCTGGTCCGCCAAGGCGTACCCGCCTCCGACGACCTCGTCCAGGGGCTGCTGCTCATCGTCTCCGAGCTGGTCACCAACGCCGTGCGGCACGCGGCCCTGCTCTCGCCCGTCCTCGCGGTGGAGGTCGCCGTCGGCGCCGAGTGGGTGCGCGTCTCCGTGGAGGACGAGCACCCCTACCGCCCGACCGCCCTGGAAGCCACCGACGGGCAGACGGGCGGGCGCGGCCTCCTCCTCGTACGCGAGGTCACCCGCGAGGCGGGCGGGGTGTGCGACGTCGAGCACACGGCGAGCGGGGGCAAGGTGATCTGGGCCGCCCTGCCCCTCAAACCCGCCGGCGTCTGAGCGGCGGACTCACCAGCCGGCGGACGGCCCCGTCAGCTCCCGGATCGCCGGCCGCGCCGCGTCCAGCACGGTCATGAACCATGCCGAGAACGGCCCCTGGGCGTGCCGCGCGGCCAGCTCCTCCGCCGTCACGTACGAGGTCTCGCCCACCTCGGAGGCGTCCGGCCGCAGCGGCGCCTGGACCATCCCCACGAACAGGTGGTTGAACTCCTGCTCCACCAGGCCCGAGTCCGGGTCCGGGTGGTTGTAGCGCACCGTCCCCGCCTCCGCGAGCAGCGAGGGCGAGACGCCCAGCTCCTCGAACGTCCTGCGGGCGGCCGCGGCGAACGGCGCCTCGCCCGGATACGGGTGCCCGCAGCACGTGTTCGACCACACGCCGGGGGAGTGGTACTTGCCGAGCGCGCGCTGCTGGAGCAGCAGCCGGCCCTGTTCGTCGAAGAGGAACACGGAGAACGCTCTGTGCAGCTGTCCGGGCGCCTGATGCGCGGAGAGCTTCTCCGCCGTGCCGATCGTCCTGCCGTCCTCGTCCACGAGTTCCAGCAAGATCGCTTCTCCGGTGCCGTTCGACGAACTGTTCGCCGCGGTGGCAGGTGTGGTCGGCATACCCATCCTTCGCTTCGGTCCTCGAACCCCAAGTCTGCCGTACCGGGCAGACAGTCCTGGCACTTGGCGGCGCCCGCATGTCCCGCCCGGGGGCCGGGCGGGACATGCACAGGGTCAGACGCCGAAAGCGGCCGGGTAGGTGATCGTGCCCTGCGGCACCTGCCAGGAACCGTCCGCCGCGCCCACGACGAGCGCCATCATCGCCTCGTCGGGCACCTCGAACCCTGGTCGGATGCCGTACCCGGAGGCCTGCGTGAAGCCGAACCTCGGGTAGTACTCCGGGTGCCCGAGCACGAGTACGAGCCGCTCCCCACGCGCGCGTGCCGCGTCGAGCACCGCCCTGACGACGGCCGAACCGGCGCCCGTGCGCTGGTGTCGCGGAAGCACCGCGACGGGTGCCAGGGCCGCCGCGGGTACGCCGCCGACCAGGCAGCGGGTGATCAGCGCGTGCGCCGCCACGGTGCCGTCCGGCGCCTCGGCGACGTACGACAAGCCGGGCAGCCACGCGTCGGCGTCCGCCCGCAGGGCGTCCACCAGGTCGGCCTCCGCCTCCGTCGGGAAGGCGGCGGCGTTCACGGCGTACACGGCCGCGGCGTCGGCGGCCGACTCCGGCCGCGTGGGCCACGACGCCGCGGGGCGCAGCGCGTAGCCGGTGTAGCCGTATTCCTGGCCGTGGTCACGCCGCATCGCCAGCTCGGCGCGCGCGCCCGCGACGGCCTCGGCCATGCCGGGTGCCTGCGGGTCCGCGGCGTCGGCGCGCTCGGCCAGCGGGCCGTAGTACTCGTCCCAGTCGGACTCGGGCTGCGGATGGACGCCGAGCACGGAGTATCCGGCGCCGGTGCAGGCGCGGACGTTCCCCTCGGTCGTCCGCAGCGCGTAGTGCGGCTCCCAGAAGGCGCGTGCCTCGGGGGACGGGTCGGTGGCGGTCCACTCGCACTCGGTGAGCACGAGCGAGCCTCCCGGGGCGAGCAGCCGCTTCCACTGCCGCAGCGCGTTGTCGAAGCCGATGGAGTACGCCGAGCTCTCGGCCCAGATCAGGTCGAACGAGGCATCCGGAAAGGGGAGTTCGCCCATGTCGGCGTCGACGGGGTGGATCCGGTCGGCGAGGCCCCGCGCCTTCGCGGCGGCGCGCAGCTCGTCGAGGAACGGCTCGTGGAGGTCGACCGCGGTGACCTCGCCGCCGGTCTCGGCGGCCAGGAGCAGAGCGGAGCGGCCGGGACCGCAGCCGAGGTCGAGCACGCGCGGGCGCTCGGGCAGCGGCCCCACGAGGGAGAGGAGTCGCAGGGTGGTGGAGTCGGAGCCGGGGCCCTGCCGGGGAAGTCCGTGGTGCAGGGCGAAGAAGGCGTCACGTACGACGTTGTCTGTCAACGGTTTGAACCCTTGGGTGTGTGGGCCCCGCCGACGCACACCCCGACAACCCAAAAGGGGAGGGGGAGGGTCAGCCGGTGGCCCGGAAGATGGGGATGCACCTGTCGCTGCGCGGGGCAGCGCTCACCGCGACGACAGTCATCAACCCACCTCCTCAAAGATCCATGGCCAACGTAGCACGCAGCGTGCGCGCCCGCCGCGGGTTCCGAGCGGTCAGTGGCAGAGCTTCGCCTCGTGCTCCGCGTGTCCGACGGGCTCCAGCTGGAACGTGCAGTGCTCGACGTCGAAGTGGACGCCGAGGCAGCCCTGGAGTTCGTGGAGCATCTTCTCGTGCCCGATGGCGTTGAGGGCCTCCGAGCTCACCACGACGTGCGCGGACAGGACGGGCATGCCCGAGGTGATCGTCCAGGCGTGCAGGTCGTGGACGTCCAGGACGCCGGGGAGCCCCGCGATGTGGGCGCGCACCTCCGCCATGTCGACGCCCTTCGGAGCCGCTTCGAGCAGCACGTTCAGCGTCTCCTGCAGCAGCTTCACGGTCCGCGGGACGATCATGAGGCCGATGGCGATCGACGCGATCGGGTCGGCGGCCTGCCAGCCGGTGGCCAGGATGATCGTCGCCGAGACGATCACGGCGACCGAGCCCAGCGCGTCCGCGGCCACCTCGAGGAAGGCGCCGTGCACATTGAGGCTCTCCTTCTGGCCGCGCACCAGGATCGACAGCGAGATCATGTTCGCGACGAGGCCGATCACGCCGAAGACGATCGTGAGCCCGCCCTCGGTCTCGGCGGGTTCCATGAACCGCTGGATCGCCTCGACCAGCACATAGCCGCCGACGCCGAGCAGCAGCAGGCAGTTGGCGAGCGCGGCCAGGATCTCGGCGCGCGCGAAGCCGAAGGTGCGCTGTTCGCTCGCGGGGCGGTTGGCGAAGTGGATGGCGAGCAGCGCCATGCCGAGGCCGAGCGCGTCGGTCGCCATGTGTGCCGCGTCCGCGACCAGGGCGAGCGAGTCCGCGAGGACCCCGCCGACGATCTCGACCACCATCACGGTCAGCGTGATCCCGAGCGCGATGCGCAGCCGGCCCAGATGCGCGGCCGAGGCCGTGCCCGTGGGCGCGTGGCTGTGCCCGTGATCGTGTCCGGCCCCCATGGAAACCGCCCTCCGTCCGTTTCCTCGGCGCACCTCGTCGGCCGCCCCCGCGATCACAGTGAACTACGGGTAGGGGGTATCCGCAAACACTGCACTGAACACCGTTGTCATGTGCCCTGACCTGCGGAAATGGGTGCAGGTCAGGAGGCGCGAGGGTCAGTTGCCGGAGGTCTCCGGGTGCACCAGCCGCCAGCCCGCCCATGCCGACTCGACCATTTCGCGCACCCCGCGACTCGTCGCCCAGCCGAGCTCCTTCGCCGCGAGTTCCGCGGAGGCCACCGCACGCGGGGAGTCGCCCGCGCGGCGCGGCTCGACCACGGCCGCCCGCGGGTCGCCGCTGACCTCGGAGATCAGGTCGACCAGTTCGCGTACGGAGACGCCCTCGCCGGAGCCGATGTTCACCGTCAGATCGCCCGTCGCGCCCGGCTCCGCGAGCCGGCGCGCGGCCGCGAGATGGGCCTCGGCGAGATCGGCGACGTGCAGATAGTCACGTACACACGTGCCGTCCGGCGTCGGGTAGTCGTCGCCGAAGATCCGCGGGGCCTCGCCACGGCTCAGCCGGTCGAAGACCATCGGGATCACGTTGAAGACGCCGGTGTCCGCGAGCTCGGGGGCGGCGGCGCCCGCCACGTTGAAGTAGCGCAGGCACACGGTCGCCATGCCGTGCGCGCGGCCCGCCGCCCGCACCAGCCACTCGCCCGCCAGCTTCGTCTCGCCGTAGGGGCTCATCGGCGCGCAGGGGGTGGACTCGGTGATGAGGTCCGCATCCGGATTGCCGTACACGGCCGCGGACGAGGAGAAGACGAAGCGGCGCACCCCGGCCGCGGCGATCGTGTCCAGGAGTACCGCCAGGCCGCCCACGTTGTCGCGGTAGTAGAGCTCGGGCCGCTCCACGGACTGCCCGACCTGCTTGCGGGCCGCGAGATGCACCACACCGGTCACGGAGTGCTCGGCGCACACCCGCTGCACCAGCTCGGGGTCCAGGGCCGAGCCCGTGACCAGCTCGATGTCCGACGGCAGCCGCTCGGACACCCCGGTCGAGAAGTCGTCGAGGACGACCACGGCCTCACCGGCGGCAGCCATCGCCCGCGCCACATGTGCCCCGATATAACCCGCTCCACCTGTGATCAGCCATGTCATGGTCGACCACCCTAGGCCGTGCTCGTATGTGCCCTCCCGCGACCTGCGGTTTGTGGGGCAGGGCCTTGATCGACAATGATGACGGGGGCGGTCGCGCACACGCAGACCGCTCTTATCGGGCCGTAAACGGGCGGTGAACGTCCGCTTCTCATCATCCGATAGCCTCTGCCGACGTGCCGCCCGGCCGATCTCGGCCCGGGGCGCCCCCACCACGCCTGTGCCCGCTGCGCCGGCGTGCAGGCAATCCAAGGAGTGAGTTCGTCTGTCGACCGCCATCGTCACCGGTCAGCCGGTACCCGGGTCGTCGCTCGAGGGTGAGCTGCGGGCACTCGGCTTCGACGTGCGGCTCGCCCCGGACGCCGCACAGGCAGGGGCGGCGCTCGCCGCGGTCCCGGCAGGACAGCGGGTCGCGCTCGTCGACGCGGGTTTCGTGGGCCACACCCACGCCCTGCGCCTCGGCCTCACCGACCCCCGCTTCGCCGCCTCGGCCGTCCCCGGAGCCGTCTCCGTACAGCCCGCGGCCCGCGAGGCGCTGACCGGCGCCCTGCGTGACACCGCCCAGGGGCCTTCCGCGACGGACTTCGGTACGCGGGCCGACACCCTGGCCGGCGTGCTCGCCGACCGCGTCGCCGAGCGCCTGACCGCGACCGGCACCGACGTGCACCACCCCGAGCTCGGTGAGCTCGTCGCCGCCGTCCCCGCCGACCCGCAGGCCCGCAACGAGGCCCGCCAGGCGGTCGCCGCCGTCGACGACGAGGCGATCCGGCTGCGTACGGCGGTCAAGGCGCGCGACGGTTTCTTCACGACCTACTGCATCAGCCCGTACTCCCGCTACATCGCCCGCTGGTGCGCCCGGCGCGGTCTCACCCCGAACCAGGTGACGACCGCCTCGCTGTTCACCGCGCTGATCGCGGCGGGCTGCGCGGCCACCGGCACCCGCGTCGGCTTCGTCGCCGCGGGCCTGCTGCTCCTCTTCTCCTTCGTCCTGGACTGCACGGACGGGCAGCTCGCCCGCTACTCCCTGCAGTACTCGACGCTCGGCGCCTGGCTCGACGCGACCTTCGACCGCGCCAAGGAGTACGCCTACTACGCGGGCCTCGCGCTCGGCGCGGCCCGCGGCGGCGACGACGTGTGGGCGCTCGCGCTCGGCGCGATGGTCCTGCAGACCTGCCGCCATGTCGTGGACTTCTCCTTCAACGAGGCGAACCACGACGCGACGGCCAACACCAGCCCCACCGCGGCCCTCTCGGACAAGCTCGACAGCGTCGGGTGGACGGTCTGGGTGCGCCGGATGATAGTGCTGCCGATCGGCGAACGCTGGGCCCTGATCGCGGTGCTCACCGCACTGACGACGCCACGCATCACGTTCATCGTCCTGCTGATCGGCTGCGCCCTCGCGGCGACGTACACCACGGCCGGCCGCGTCCTGCGCTCGCTGACCCGCAGGGCCACCCGCACGGACCGGGCCGCGCAGGCCCTCGCGGAGCTCTCCGACAGCGGGCCGCTGAGCGAACTGCTCCAGCGCGCGGTGCGCGGTGTGCCTCGTCACACGGCCCCCGCGATCGCCGCGCTCGGCGCCCTGGTCCTCGTACTCGCCACCGCGCTGTCGGACTACGGCAGCTGGTGGCCCGTCCTCGGCGCCGCCGTCTACGCGCTGACCTCCGCCGCGGCCGTCTCGCGCCCCCTCAAGGGCCCCCTCGACTGGCTCGTCCCGCCCGTCTTCCGCGCCGCCGAATACGGCACGATCCTGCTGATCGCAGCGAAAGCGGACGTAAACGGAGCGTTGCCGGCGGCTTTCGGGCTGGTGGCCGCGGTCGCCTACCATCACTACGACACGGTGTACCGCATCCGCGGTGGCACCGGCGCGCCCCCGCACTGGCTGGTCCGGGCGATCGGCGGGCACGAGGGCAGGACGCTGGTGGTCACCGTGATCGCCGCACTGCTCACCGACACAGATTTCACAGTCGCGCTCACGGTTTGCGCCGTGGCCGTGGCACTGGTGGTGCTCGTCGAGAGCATCCGCTACTGGGTGACCGCCCACAAGCGCGGCGCACCCGCCGTACACGATGAAGGAGAACCCGCATGATCGGCCTCGTGCTGGCTGCCGGCGCCGGACGGCGTCTGCGTCCCTACACCGACACCCTGCCCAAGGCCCTGGTGCCGGTCGGCCCCGAGGGTGACGAGGAGAGCCTCACGGTTCTGGACCTGACCCTCGGCAACTTCGCCGAGATCGGTCTCACCGAGGTCGCGATCATCGTCGGGTACCGCAAGGAGGCCGTCTACGAGCGTCGCGAGGCGCTCGAGCAGAAGTACGGCGTCAAGATCACCCTGATCGACAACGACAAGGCCGAGGAGTGGAACAACGCCTACTCCCTGTGGTGCGGCCGTGACGCGATCAAGCACTCGGTGATCCTCGCCAACGGCGACACCGTGCACCCGGTCTCCGTCGAGAAGACGCTGCTCGCCGCCCGCGGCGACGGCAAGAAGATCATCCTCGCCCTCGACACGGTGAAGTCCCTCGCCGACGAGGAGATGAAGGTAGTCGTCGGCCCCGAGGGCGGCATGACGAAGATCACCAAGCTGATGGACCCGGCCGAGGCGACCGGTGAGTACATCGGCGTCACGCTCATCGAGGGCGAGGCGGCCGACGAGCTCGCCGACGCGCTCAAGACCGTCTTCGAGACGGACCCGCAGCAGTTCTACGAGCACGGCTACCAGGAGCTCGTGAACCGCGGCTTCAGGATCGACGTCGCCCCGATCGGCGAGGTGAAGTGGGTCGAGATCGACAACCACGACGACCTCGCCAAGGGACGTGAGATCGCGTGCCAGTACTGACGAGGCTCATCCCCTCGCCGGTTGTCGTCGACATCCGGGCGGGGGCGATCGACGACCTGGCGACCGTTCTCGCCGACCAGCGGATCTCGTCGTCCACCGGAAGCCTGGCCATCGCGATCAGCGGTGGCTCGGGCGCCGTCCTGCGCAAGCGCCTCGAGCCGCAGCTGCCCCGTGCGGAGTGGTTCGAGGTCGGCGGCGGGACGCTCGACGACGCGATCAAGCTCGCCGAGGCCATCAAGAAGGGCCGCTACGACGCGGTCGTGGGCCTCGGCGGCGGCAAGATCATCGACTGCGCCAAGTTCGCCGCGGCGCGCGTCGGCCTGCCGCTGGTCGCCGTCGCGACGAACCTGTCGCACGACGGCCTGTGCTCGCCGGTCGCGACGCTCGACAACGACGCGGGCCGTGGCTCGTACGGCGTGCCGAACCCGATCGCCGTCGTCATCGACCTCGACATCATCCGTGAGGCCCCGGTCCGCTTCGTGCGGTCCGGTATCGGTGACGCCCTGTCCAACATCTCCGCGATCGCGGACTGGGAGCTGGCCGCGCGCGAGCGCGGCGAGGACATCGACGGCCTGGCCGCCGCCATGGCCCGCCAGGCCGGCGAGGCCGTGCTGCGCCACCCCGGCGGCGTGGGGGACGACTCGTTCCTCCAGGTCCTGGCCGAGGGGCTGGTCCTCACCGGTATCGCGATGTCGGTGTCGGGCGACTCCCGTCCGGCCTCCGGCGCCTGCCACGAGATCAACCACGCCTTCGACCTCCTCTTCCCCAAGCGCGCCGCGAGCCACGGCGAGCAGTGCGGCCTGGGCGCGGCCTTCGCGATGTTCCTGCGGGGAGCGCGCGAGGAGTCGCTGTACATGGTCGAGGTCCTGCGCAGGCACGGTCTGCCCGTGACCCCCGAGGAGATCGGCTTCACCGTGGACGAGTTCGTCCAGGTCGTGGAGTTCGCGCCGCAGACCCGTCCGGGCCGGTACACGATCCTCGAGCACCTCAATCTGTCCACCGACCAGATCAGGGACGCCTACGCCGACTATGCAAAAGCCATCGGTAGCTGAGCTGCGCCCGGTCGTTCACCCTCCGGGTGTGAAGGACCGGCGCAGCGGCGAGCACTGGGGCGGGCGGCTCTACATGCGCGAGATCTCGCTGCGCATAGACCGCCACCTCGTGAACACCAAGGTCAGCCCCAACCAGCTGACCTACCTGATGACCGTGTGCGGCGTCCTCGCGGCGCCCGCGCTGCTGGTCCCGGGTGTCTGGGGCGCCGTCCTCGGCGTCGTCGCGGTCCAGCTGTACCTGCTGCTCGACTGCGTCGACGGCGAGATCGCCCGCTGGCGCAAGCAGTACTCGCTCGCCGGCGTCTGGATGGACCGCGTCGGCGCGTACCTGACCGACGCCGCGGTCCTCGTCGGCTTCGGTCTGCGCGCCGCCGACCTGTGGGGCTCGGGCCGGATCGACTGGCTGTGGGCCTTCCTCGGCACGCTCGCCGCGCTCGGCGCCATCCTGATCAAGGCCGAGACGGACCTGGTCGGCGTGGCCCGCGCGCAGAACGGCAAGGAGCAGGTCAAGGAGTCCGCCTCCGAGATCCGGGCCTCCGGCATGGCGCTCGCCCGCAGGGCGGCGTCGGCGCTCAAGTTCCACCGCCTCATCCTCGGCATCGAGGCGTCGCTGCTGATCCTGGTCCTCGCGATCGTCGACCAGATCCGCGGCGACCTGTTCTTCACACGCCTCGGCGTGGCGGTTCTGGCCGGCATCGCGCTGCTCCAGACCCTGCTGCACCTGGTGTCCATCCTGGCGTCGAGCAGGCTGAAGTGAGTACGCGGATGAAGGTCGGCGCGGTGATCATCACCATGGGCAACCGCCCCGAGGAGCTGCGCGCCCTCCTCGACTCCGTCGCCAAGCAGGACGGCGACCGGGTCGAGGTGGTCGTGGTCGGCAACGGCTCCCCGGTCCCGGACGTCCCTGCCGGTGTCCGCACCGTCGAACTGCCCGAGAACCTCGGTATCCCCGGCGGCCGCAACGTCGGCATCGAGGCTTTCGGGCCCTCGGGCTCCGACGTGGACGTGCTGCTCTTCCTCGACGACGACGGCCTCCTGCCGAACACCGACACCGCTCAGCTGTGCCGCGTGGCCTTCGAGGCCGATCCGAAGCTCGGCATCATCAGCTTCCGGATCGCCGACCCGGAGACCGGTGTCACCCAGCGCCGTCACGTCCCGCGCCTGCGCGCCGCCGACCCGATGCGCTCCTCGCGCGTCACCACGTTCCTCGGCGGCGCCAACGCGGTGCGCACCAGCGTCCTCGCCGAGGTCGGCGGCCTGCCCGACGAGTTCTTCTACGCCCACGAGGAGACCGACCTCGCCTGGCGTGCCCTCGACGCGGGCTGGATGATCGACTACCGCGCGGACATGGTGCTGCACCACCCGACCACGGCTCCCTCCCGGCACGCGGTCTACCACCGCATGGTCGCCAGGAACCGGGTCTGGCTGGCCCGCCGCAATCTGCCCGCGCTCATCGTCCCCGTCTACCTCGGGGTCTGGCTGCTCCTCACGCTCGCCCGCCGCCCCTCCGGACCTGCGCTCAAGGCCTGGTTCGGCGGGTTCAAGGAAGGCTGGACGAGCCCGTGCGGGCCCAGGCGTCCCATGAAGTGGCGTACGGTGTGGCGCCTGACCCGACTGGGCCGACCTCCCATCATCTGACAAGCTCGTGTCTGAGAGCATTCGGCCCGCACCCCGGTCCCAGGCCCGTGCCTACGCCCGACCAGGCTGCGCACTTTGAAGACGAAAGTTTCCACTAGTGAGTGAGACAACGCATGACGGCGGTGTCGCGGTGACCGCGCGTCCGTCGCCCGACGAGGGGCTCGCCCCGGCCGACCTGGCCACCAAGTACGGTCTGACCGTCAGTGGCGCCAGGCCAGGCCTGTTCGAGTACGTCAGCCAGCTGTGGGGGCGGCGTCACTTCATCCTCGCCTTCTCGCAGGCGAAGCTCACCGCCCAGTACAGCCAGGCCAAGCTCGGCCAGCTCTGGCAGGTGGCGACGCCGCTGCTGAACGCGGCCGTGTACTACCTCATCTTCGGCCTCATCCTGCACGCCAGCCGGGGCATGTCGATGGACGTGTACATCCCGTTCCTGGTCACGGGCGTCTTCGTCTTCACCTTCACGCAGAGCTCGGTGATGGCGGGCGTGAGGGCGATCTCGGGCAACCTGGGCCTGGTGCGCGCCCTGCACTTCCCACGGGCCTCGCTGCCGATCTCGTTCGCGCTCCAGCAGCTCCAGCAGCTGCTGTTCTCGATGATCGTCCTGTTCATCGTCGCGATCGGCTTCGGCAGCTACCCGGGTCTGTCCTGGCTGCTGATCATCCCGGTGCTCGCGCTCCAGTTCCTCTTCAACACCGGACTCGCGCTGATCATGGCGAGGCTGGGCTCGAAGACCCCGGACCTGGCGCAGCTGATGCCGTTCGTGATGCGTACGTGGATGTACGCGTCCGGCGTGATGTTCTCCATCCCGATCATGCTGGCCGACAAGCCGGCGTGGGTCGCCGACCTCCTGCAGTGGAACCCGGCCGCCATCTACATGGACCTGATGCGCTTCGCGCTCATCGACGGATACGGCTCCGGGAACCTGCCGCCGCATGTGTGGGCGGTCGCGGCCGGCTGGGCGGTGCTGGTCGCCGTCGGCGGCTTCGTCTACTTCTGGAAGGCAGAGGAGCGGTACGGCCGTGGCTGACGAAGACATCCTGGGCAAGAACGCAGGCAAGGGACACATCCCGACCGTCATCGCGGACGGGCTGCACATCGTGTACCGCGTCAACGGTGCCAAGACGGGCAAGGGGAGCGCCACCTCAGCGCTGAGCCGTATCGTCAAGCGCGGCGAGGAGCGCGGCGTGCGCAAGGTGCACGCCGTCAAGGGCGTCACCTTCACCGCGTACCGCGGCGAGGCGATCGGTCTGATCGGCTCGAACGGGTCCGGCAAGTCGACCCTGCTGCGCGCGATCGCCGGGCTCCTGCCGGCGGAGAAGGGCAAGGTGTTCACCGACGGCCAGCCCTCGCTCCTCGGTGTGAACGCGGCGCTCATGAACGACCTGACGGGCGAGCGGAACGTCATACTCGGCGGGCTCGCGATGGGTATGTCCCGCGAGCAGATCCGGGAGCGCTACCAGGAGATCGTCGACTTCTCGGGCATCAACGAGAAGGGCGACTTCATCACGCTCCCGATGCGCACCTACTCCTCCGGTATGGCGGCGCGGCTGCGCTTCTCCATCGCGGCGGCCAAGGACCACGACGTCCTCATGATCGACGAGGCCCTGGCCACGGGGGACCGCAAGTTCCAGAAGCGCTCCGAGGCCCGCATCCGCGAGCTGCGCAAGGAGGCCGGCACGGTCTTCCTCGTCAGCCACAACAACAAGTCGATCCGCGACACCTGCGACCGCGTGCTCTGGCTGGAGCGTGGCGAGCTGCGTATGGACGGACCGACAGCTGAGGTACTCAAGGAGTACGAGAAGTTCACGGGCAAGTAGCCGGGGCGGCCCTTGGGCAACCCTCTGCACCCGTTTTCGCGTCTCAAGGCCCCGCCGGGATCTCTTCGGCGGGGCCTTGATATGCATGTAGGTGACAATTGATTCCCGCCGAGGGTCAAGTGAAGGTCAACTTCCTTGCGCGCAGGGAATCTTGGGGCCGATCGGTGTGTTGTTGTGACCTAAAGCAAACCCCGCCGGAGTGGGGCCGGTTGTACAACGTAAGCTGTACCGGTGCCGATTCGCGGCAAAGGGGCGATAAAGCGCGACATCCTGACTCGGGGGTTGGTATGCCGCGCATAAGGATGGGCGGCGTGTCCGAAATAGGATGTTTTGGGTCAGCAGTGTAGAACGGGAGATGTGACGGCAATGGCTATGGAAACTCTCCAGCTCCACGATGCTTTCGCCGTCCTGGTACCGGGCAGCGCGTGGTGACGGGATCATCGCGAGCGCCCGCCGGGTCCCCGGCCGGGGCGACCCTCGACAAGGCCTCCGACGAGAACTTTCCGGTGGCCCCCTTCTTCCTGCCCCGGGACTGGCGCGACGACCTCATGGCGGTCTACGGCTTCGCCCGTCTCGTCGACGACATCGGTGACGGCGACCTCGCTCCCGGCGGCGCCGACGCCCGCCTCCTGGGCGTGTCACCCGAACGGGCCGACGGGGACCGGCTGGCTTTGCTCGACGCCCTCGAGGCCGACCTTCACCGGGTGTTCGATTCCACCCCCCGTCACCCCCTCCTGCGCGCCCTGCAGCCCACCGTGCACCGCCGCGACCTCACCCCCGAACCCTTCCTCGGCCTCGTCCAGGCCAACCGCCAGGACCAACTGGTCAAGCGCTACGAGACGTACGACGACCTGCTGGCCTACTGCGAGCTCTCCGCCAACCCGGTCGGCCGCCTCGTCCTCGCGATCACCGGCACCGCGACCCCGGAGCGCGTCCGCCTCTCGGACGCGGTGTGCACCGGGCTGCAGATCGTCGAACACCTTCAGGACGTCGGAGAGGACCTGAGGCAGGGCCGCATCTACCTGCCCGCCGAGGACATGAAACAGTTCCACGTCCAGGAGTCCGACCTCGCCGTACCCACGGCGGGCGCATCGGTGCGCGCCCTGGTCGCGTTCGAGGCCGAACGCGCCCTCGGTCTCCTGAATGAAGGCACCCCCCTCGTGGGTAGCGTCCACGGCAGGCTGAAGCTGCTGCTTGCCGGGTTCGTGGCAGGGGGGAAGGCGGCGGTCGACGCGATCGCCGCCGTTTCGTACGACGTACTTCCTGGACCGCCCAAGCCCACCAAGCTCCGGTTGCTGCGTGAGGTGGGAGCGACTCTGCGAGGAGAGGGGTGAGCCGGACCGTGGAGTCAGACCAGCACGTGTCGGCAGCGGTGCTCGCCGCATACAGCTACTGCGAGACCGTGACCGGACAGCAGGCACGTAACTTCGCCTACGGCATCAGGCTGCTGCCGACGGCCAAGCGGCGCGCCATGTCGGCGGTGTACGCGTTCTCGCGCCGCGTCGACGACATCGGCGACGGCGCGCTGCCGCCGGACGTCAAGGCCGACCGGCTCGACGAGACCCGGGCACTGCTCGCCCGGGTGCGCGACGGCGACGTGGCGGAGGACGACACCGACCCGGTGGGCGTCGCCCTCGCGCATGCCGCGCACCGGTTCCCGATCCCTCTCGGTGGCCTCGACGAACTCATCGACGGGGTCCTGATGGACCTGCGCGGCGAGACGTACGAGACCTGGGACGACCTCAAGGTCTACTGCCGCTGCGTCGCCGGCGCCATCGGCCGGGTCTCGCTCGGCATCTTCGGGACCGAGCCGGGCGCGCGCGGCGCCGAGCGCGCCTCCGAGTACGCGGACACGCTCGGGCTCGCCCTCCAGCTCACCAACATCCTGCGCGACGTGCGGGAGGACGCGGCGGACGGCCGCACCTACCTGCCCGCCGACGACCTCGCCAAGTTCGGCTGCTCGGCCGGCTTCGACGCCCCGACACCGCCGGTGGGGTCGGACTTCGCGGGTCTCGTGCACTTCGAGGTGCGCCGCGCCCGCGCCCTGTTCGCCGAGGGGTACCGGCTCCTTCCGCTGCTCGACCGGCGCAGCGGTGCCTGTGTCGCCGCCATGGCCGGCATCTACCGGCGCCTCCTGGACCGCATCGAGCGCGAGCCCGAGGCCGTCCTGCGCGGCCGCGTCTCGCTCCCCGGACGCGAGAAGGCCTACGTCGCCGTGCGCGGCCTGTCCGGTCTCGACGCCCGCAGCGTCTCCCGGCAGCACCTCAGGAGGCGTGTCTGATGAGCACGTCCGACAGAGCGGTCCGCACCGACGGGAAACGGTGGGCAACCCTCCGCGCCGACGCCGCGTCCATGACTTCAGCGGCCTGCCGTGCGTCTTTCAACCATCGCGCGCACACTGACGGAACGGCTGGAAGGGAGGGCGCATGAGTACCGGGAACATGCGGCCCGACGGGCCGGGCGCGGACACCGCCGAAGGCACCGGACGGCAGACCGCGGTCGTGGTCGGCGGTGGTCTCGCCGGGACCACGGCCGCACTCGCGCTCGCCGACGCGGGCCTCGACGTCACCCTGCTCGAAGGGCGCCCGAGGCTGGGCGGTCTCGCGTTCTCCTTCAAGCGCGGCGACCTCACCGTCGACAACGGCCAGCACGTGTACCTGCGCTGCTGCACCGCCTACCGCTGGTTCCTCGACCGCATCGACGGCACGGCCCTGTCGCCCCTGCAGGAACGTCTCGACGTACCCGTCCTCGACGCCGACAGGAACCGGCTCGGCAGACTGCGCCGCACCGCACTGCCCGTGCCGCTGCACCTCGCCGCGAGCCTCGCCACGTATCCGCATCTCTCGCTCGCCGAGCGCGCCAACGTGGGGCGTGCCGCGCTGGCCCTCAAGGGGCTCGACCTGGGCGATCCTGCCCTGGACGAACGGGACTTCGGCAGCTGGCTGGCCGAACACGGCCAGTCGCGGCGCGCCGTCGAGGCCCTGTGGGACCTGGTGGGCGTCGCCACCCTGAACGCCGTCGCCGGCGAGTCCTCGCTCGGGCTCGCCGCCATGGTGTTCAAGACCGGGCTGCTGTCCGAACCGGGCGCGGCCGACATCGGCTGGGCGCGCGTCCCCCTCGGTGAACTCCACGACACCCTCGCCCGCAAGGCGCTCGATTCCGCGGGCGTACGCACCGAACTCCGTACACGCGTCACCTCCATCTCCCGTACCGAGAACGGACGTTGGAGCGTGGAGGTTCCCGGGGAGCGGATCGCGGCGGACACCGTCGTCCTCGCCGTGCCCCAGCGCGAGACGTACGACCTGCTGCCCGACGGCGCGCTCGACGACGCCGAGCGGCTGCTCGCCATCGGGACCGCGCCGATCCTCAACCTGCACGTGGTCTACGACCGCAAGGTCCTCAAGCGGCCCTTCTTCACCGCGCTGGGCTCGCCGGTGCAGTGGGTCTTCGACCGCACGGAGGCGTCCGGGCTCACCGAGGGGCAGTACCTCGCGGTGTCCCAGTCCGCCGCGCAGGACGAGATCGACGAGCCCGTCGCCGTGCTCCGCGAGCGCTACCTGCCCGAGTTCGAGCGGCTGTTGCCCGCCGCGCGGGGCGCGAAGGTACTCGACTTCTTCGTCACCCGGGAGCGCACGGCGACCTTCGCGCCGGCCCCCGGCGTCGGCGCGCTGCGGCCCACGGCCCGCACCAACGCCCCCGGCCTGTACCTGGCCGGCGCGTGGACCGCCACCGGGTGGCCCGCGACCATGGAAAGCGCGGTACGCAGCGGTGTCAGCGCCGCCGATGCCGCTCTCGCCGCACTCGACCGCCCACGCGGTCATCTGTTCCGGGAGGCGGCATGAAGCTCGATCTCCAGGGGGCGGACCATCCGGCCCCCGGCGACGCAACAAAAGGAGACCCTGTGCCCGCTGTGCCCTCGGCCGAACCGGCTGCCGACGCGGTGGACGTGACCGCGCTGCTCGAGCGCGGCCGGACCCTGGCCACCCCGGTGCTGCGGGCCGCCGTGGACCGCCTCGCACCCCCGATGGACACCGTCGCCGCCTATCACTTCGGCTGGATCGACGCCCAGGGCAACCCGGCCGACGGCGACGGCGGCAAGGCCGTACGCCCCGCGCTCGCCGTGCTGTCCGCCCAGGTCCCCGGCGCGGCACCCGAGGTGGGCGTGCCCGGCGCGGTCGCCGTCGAGCTCGTGCACAACTTCTCGCTCCTGCACGACGACCTGATGGACGGCGACGAACAGCGCCGCCACCGGGACACCGTCTGGAAGGTGCACGGCCCGGCGCAGGCCATCCTCGTCGGCGACGCGCTCTTCGCCCTCGCCAACGAGGTGCTCCTCGAACTCGGCACCGTCGAGGCCGGCCGCGCCACGCGCCGTCTGACCGCCGCCTCGCGCGCCCTGATCGACGGACAAGCGCAGGACATCAGCTACGAGCACCGCGAGCGGGTCACCGTCGAGGAGTGCCTGGAGATGGAGGGCAACAAGACCGGCGCCCTGCTGGCCTGTGCCTCCTCCATCGGCGCCGTGCTCGGCGGCGCCGACGACCGGACGGCGGACCAGCTGGAGAAGTACGGCTACCACCTCGGCCTCGCCTTCCAGGCCGTCGACGACCTGCTCGGCATCTGGGGCGACCCGGAGGCCACCGGCAAGCAGACCTGGAGCGATCTGCGCCAGCGCAAGAAGTCGCTGCCCGTCGTCGCCGCGCTCGCCGCGGGCGGCCCCGCGTCCGAGCGGCTCGGTGAACTCCTCGCCGCCGACGCGAAGAGCAACGACTTCGACACCTTCTCCGAGGAGGAGTTCGCGGCCCGCGCCGCCCTCATCGAGGAGGCCGGCGGCCGCGACTGGACCGCCGAGGAGGCGCGCCGGCAGTACGCCGTCGCCATCGAGGCCCTGGACTCCGTCCAGATGCAGGACCACGTGCGGGCGCAGTTCGTCGCGCTCGCGGACTTCGTCGTCGTACGAAAGAGATGATCACTATCGGCCGTATATGACTCGCAGTCGCCGGCCGGTGTCCATCCAGGGCATCGGCCGACGGCGGACCCAGCAGAGATCGAGCACTGCACGAAGGGGAAGCCATGACAGCGACGACCGACGGAAGCAGCGGAGCGGCAGCTCCCGGCGCGACCTCGGCCACCACTGCCCAATTGACCGACACGAGCCCCGGGGCGGCCGGGACGCACGACGCCGCCACCCTCGCCGTCCAGCGCGCCACGGACTTCCTGCTCGCTCGGCAGGACGCCCAGGGCTGGTGGAAGGGCGACCTCGACACGAACGTCACGATGGACGCCGAGGACCTGCTGCTGCGGCAGTTCCTCGGGATCGGGGACGAGGCGACCACCCGCGCCGCCGGGCTCTTCATCCGCGGTGAACAGCGCGACGACGGCACCTGGGCCACCTTCTTCGGCGGCCCCGGCGAACTCTCCACCACCATCGAGGCGTACGTAGCCCTGCGCCTGGCCGGGGACGCCCCCGACGCGCCGCACATGGCGAAGGCCTCGGCCTGGATCCGGCAGCGGGGCGGCATCGCCGCGAGCCGCGTCTTCACCCGCATCTGGCTGGCCCTGTTCGGCTGGTGGAAGTGGGAAGACCTGCCCGAACTGCCCCCGGAACTCATCTACTTCCCGAAGTGGATGCCGCTCAACATCTACGACTTCGGCTGCTGGGCCCGCCAGACCATCGTGCCGCTCACGGTCGTCTCCGCGAAGCGCCCTGTTCGGCCCGCGCCCTTCCCGCTCGACGAGCTGCACACCGACGCCCGGAACCCCAACCCGGCCAAGCCCCTTGCTCCGGTGGCGAGTTGGGACGGCGTATTCGAGCGGCTCGACAAGGCGATGCACCTGTACCGCAAGGTTGCGCCGCGCAGGCTGCGCAAGGCGGCCATGAACTCGGCCGCCCGCTGGATCATCGAGCGCCAGGAGAACGACGGCTGCTGGGGCGGGATCCAGCCCCCGGCGGTGTACTCCGTCATCGCCCTCCACCTGCTCGGCTACGACCTCGAACACCCCGTGATGAAGGCGGGGTTGGAGTCACTCGACCGGTTCGCCGTGTGGCGCGAGGACGGGGCCCGGATGATCGAGGCCTGTCAGTCGCCCGTGTGGGACACCTGCCTGGCCGTGATCGCCCTCGCTGACGCCGGCCTGCCCGCCGACCACCCCCGGCTGGTCAAGGCCGCCGACTGGATGCTCCGGGAGCAGATCGACCGGCCCGGCGACTGGTCCGTCCGCAGGCCCCAACTCGCCTCCGGCGGCTGGGCGTTCGAGTTCCACAACGACAACTACCCCGACATCGACGACACCGCCGAGGTGGTCCTCGCGCTGCGCCGCGTCCGGCACCCGGACCGCGTGCGCATGGAGAAGGCCATCGAGCGCGGTGTGCGCTGGAACCTCGGTATGCAGTCGAGGAACGGCGCCTGGGCCGCCTTCGACGTCGACAACACCAGCCCGTTCCCGAACAGGCTGCCGTTCTGCGACTTCGGCGAGGTCATCGACCCCCCGTCCGCCGACGTCACCGGGCACGTGGTGGAGATGCTCGCCGTCGAGGGCATGTCGCACGACCCGCGCACCCGGCGCGGAATCGAGTGGCTGCTCGCCGAACAGGAGCCGAACGGCGCCTGGTTCGGCCGCTGGGGCGTCAACTACGTATACGGGACAGGGTCGGTGCTGCCCGCCCTGACCGCCGCCGGGCTGCCCCCCTCGCACCCCGCGGTCAGCCGCGCCGTCGCCTGGCTCGAATCCGTCCAGAACGACGACGGCGGCTGGGGCGAGGACCTGCGCTCCTACCGCTACGAGGACTGGAAGGGCCACGGCGTCTCGACCGCCTCGCAGACCGGCTGGGCGCTGATGGCGCTCCTGTCGGCGGGGGAGCGGGACTCCAAGGCCGTCGAGCGGGGCGCCGCCTGGCTCACCGAGACCCAGCTGGAGGACGGCACCTGGGACGAGCCGTATTTCACCGGTACCGGCTTCCCGTGGGACTTCTCGATCAACTACCACCTCTACCGCCATGTCTTCCCGCTCACGGCACTCGGCCGGTACGTCCATGGGGAGCCGTTCGCCGACCAGGCGTCCCTGCCGGGCAAGGGGAGCTGATGGCCCGATCCCCGGCGGCCCCGCGCCCGCCGGACACCACCCCGCTGCTGGTCGCCTGTGCGCTCGGCATCGAGCACCTCGCCCTGCGCACCGGCGCCCGTACGGGAGCACCGGCCCCCGTGACCGTGCTGCGCACGGGCATGGGCCCCAAGGCGGCCGAACGGTCCGTGGCCAAGGTCCTTGAGGACCCCGCCCTGCAGGACGCGGCGGTCGTCGCGACCGGTTTCTGCGCCGGCCTCGCCCCCGGGATGCACCCGGGCGACCTGGTCGTCGCCGAGGAGACCCGCGACCCGTACGGCTCCACGCCGTGCACCGGCACGGAACTCCTCGTCAAGGAGCTGATCAGGGCGGTACCGGGACGGACCGTGCACACCGGTCCACTCACCGGATCCGACCATGTCGTGCGCGGTCACGAGCGCGGCGACCTGCTCGCCACGGGCGCGATCGCCGTGGACATGGAGTCCGCGACCACGCTGCGCACGGCGGCCGCGCGGGGCCCACGTCCGGTTGCGGCCGTCCGAGTGGTCGTGGACGCTCCAGAACATGAACTCGTCCGTATCAGCACGGTGCGCGGTGGAATATCGGCTTTCCGCGTTCTTCGTGCCGTGCTTCCCGCATTTTTCGAATGGCACCGTTCTTTGCTGCTCCCCCGGAGGTGAGCCAGATGGCCATGCCGCTTCGTCAGTCCATCAAGGTCGCGACGTACCTCTTTGAACAGAAGGTTCGCAAGCGCGACAAGTTCCCGCTCATTGTCGAACTGGAGCCGCTGTACGCCTGCAACCTCAAGTGCGAGGGCTGCGGAAAGATCCAGCATCCCGCCGGGGTGCTGAAGCAGCGGATGCCCGTGGCGCAGGCCGTGGGCGCCGTCCTGGAGTCCGGTGCGCCGATGGTGTCCATCGCCGGCGGCGAGCCGCTCATGCACCCGCACATCGACGAGATCGTCCGGCAGCTGGTGGCGAAGAAGAAGTACGTCTTCCTCTGCACGAACGCGTTGCTCATGCGCAAGAAGATGGACAAGTTCACGCCCTCGCCGTATTTCGCCTTCACGGTGCACATCGACGGGATGCGGGAGCGCCACGACGAGTCCGTCGCCAAGGAAGGCGTCTTCGACGAGGCGGTGGAGGCGATCAAGGAGGCCAAGAAGCGAGGCTTCCGCGTCACCACGAACTCCACCTTCTTCAACACGGACACCCCGCAGAACATCATCGAGGTCCTGAACTACCTCAACGACGACCTCGAGGTCGACGAGATGATGCTCTCGCCCGCCTACGCCTACGAGAAGGCGCCCGACCAGGAGCACTTCCTGGGCGTGGAGCAGACCCGCGAGCTCTTCAAGAAGGCCTTCGCGGGCGGCAACAGGCGCCGCTGGCGCCTCAACCACTCGCCGCTGTTCCTCGACTTCCTCGAGGGCAAGGTCGACTTCCCGTGCACGGCGTGGGCGATCCCGAACTACTCGCTCTTCGGCTGGCAGAAGCCCTGCTACCTGATGGCGGACGGGTACGTCACCACGTACAAGGACCTCATCGAGAAGACCGACTGGGACGCCTACGGGCGCGGCAAGGACGAGCGCTGCAACAACTGCATGGCGCACTGCGGTTACGAGCCGACGGCCGTCCTCGCCACGATGGGCTCGCTCAAGGAGTCGATCCGCGCGGCCCGCGAGACCGTCTCCGGAAACCGCGGGTGACACCGCCATGACCTCCGGAGAGCCCGTTTCACTGGGGCTCCCTTCGCTGCCGGTCCGACCGATCGCCGACCGCAGGACGAGTCGGCAGATCCACGTCGGACCGGTGGCGGTGGGGGGCGGAGCGCCGGTGTCCGTGCAGTCGATGACGACGACACGGACCTCGGACATCGGGGCCACGCTGCAGCAGATCGCCGAACTGACGGCGTCCGGCTGTCAGATCGTGCGGGTGGCGTGCCCCACGCAGGACGACGCGGACGCGCTCGCGACCATCGCCAGGAAGTCGCAGATCCCCGTCATCGCGGACATCCACTTCCAGCCGAAGTACGTCTTCGCGGCCATCGAGGCGGGCTGCGCGGCGGTCCGGGTGAACCCGGGCAACATCAAGCAGTTCGACGACAAGGTCAAGGAGATCGCGCAGGCGGCGAAGGATCACGGGACCCCGATCCGTATCGGCGTGAACGCGGGCTCGCTCGACGCCCGTCTGCTGAAGAAGTACGGCAAGGCGACGCCCGAGGCGCTCGTCGAGTCGGCGCTGTGGGAGGCGTCGCTCTTCGAGGAGCACGGGTTCAGCGACATCAAGATCTCGGTCAAGCACAACGACCCGGTCGTGATGGTGAACGCCTACCGGCAGCTCGCCGCGGCCAGTGACTATCCGCTGCACCTCGGCGTGACCGAGGCGGGTCCGGCCTTCCAGGGCACCATCAAGTCGGCGGTCGCCTTCGGGGCGCTGCTGAGTGAGGGGATCGGCGACACGATCCGCGTCTCGCTGTCCGCGCCGCCGGTCGAGGAGATCAAGGTCGGCATCCAGATCCTGGAGTCGCTGGGGCTTCGGGAGCGGCGTCTGGAGATCGTGTCGTGCCCGTCGTGCGGGCGGGCGCAGGTCGACGTCTACAAGCTGGCCGACGAGGTCTCCGCGGGCCTCGACGGGATGGAGGTGCCCCTTCGGGTCGCCGTCATGGGGTGTGTGGTGAACGGTCCCGGCGAGGCGCGCGAGGCGGATCTCGGCGTCGCGTCGGGCAACGGCAAGGGTCAGATCTTCGTGAAGGGCGAGGTCATCAAGACCGTCCCCGAGTCGAAGATCGTCGAGACCCTCATCGAAGAGGCGATGAAGATCGCCGAGCAGATGACGGACGCCGGGGTGGCCTCGGGCACCCCTGACGTCACCGTGAGCTGAGGAACAACCGGAGAGGGGGCCCGAGCGTGACAATTCTGGAAAGCATCCGGGGGCCGCGCGATCTGAAGGCGCTGAGCGAGGAACAGCTCGACGAACTGGCCGCGGAGATCAGGGAGTTCCTGGTCCACGCGGTCGCGAGGACCGGCGGCCACCTGGGACCCAACCTCGGAGTGGTGGAACTCTCGATCGCCCTGCACCGGGTCTTCGAGTCGCCGGTCGACCGGATCCTGTGGGACACCGGCCACCAGAGCTACGTGCACAAAATACTGACAGGGCGTCAGGACTTCTCGAAGCTGCGCGGGAAGGGCGGCCTGTCCGGCTACCCCTCGCGCGAGGAGTCCGAGCACGACGTCATCGAGAACAGCCACGCGTCCACCGCGCTCGGCTGGGCGGACGGCCTCGCCAAGGCCAACCAGGTCCTGGGGGAGCGGGGCCACGTCGTCGCCGTCATCGGCGACGGTGCGCTCACCGGCGGCATGGCCTGGGAGGCGCTCAACAACATCGCGGCCGCCAGGGACCGCCCGCTGATCATCGTCGTCAACGACAACGAACGGTCCTACGCCCCGACCATCGGCGGCCTCGCCAACCACCTGGCCACCCTGCGCACCACCGACAGCTACGAGAAGGTCCTCGCCTGGGGCAAGGACGTCCTCCTGCGCACCCCCGTCATCGGACACACCGTGTACGAGTCCCTGCACGGCGCCAAGAAGGGGTTCAAGGACGCCTTCGCGCCGCAGGGCATGTTCGAGGACCTGGGGCTCAAGTACGTGGGGCCCATCGACGGGCACGACCTGGGCGCGGTCGAGTCGGCGCTGCGACGCGCGAAACGGTTCCACGGGCCGGTGCTCGTGCACTGCCTCACCGAGAAGGGCCGCGGCTACGAGCCCGCCCTCGCGGACGAGGCCGACCGGTTCCACACCGTCGGCGTGATGGACCCGCTCACCTGCGAGCCCCTCGCGCCGTCCAACGGCCCGTCCTGGACCTCGGTGTTCGGCGACGAGATCGCCCGCATCGGACGGGAGCGTGACGACGTCGTGACGATCACCGCGGCGATGCTGCACCCGGTCGGACTCACCAAGTTCGCCGAGGAGTTCCCCGGCCGGGTGTGGGACGTGGGGATCGCCGAGCAGCACGCGGCGGTCTCGGCGGCCGGACTCGCGACCGGCGGCCTCCACCCGGTCGTCGCCGTCTACGCCACCTTCCTCAACCGCGCCTTCGACCAGCTCCTCATGGATGTCGCACTGCACAACTGCGGTGTCACCTTCGTCCTCGACCGGGCCGGCGTGACCGGCGTCGACGGCGCCTCGCACAACGGCATGTGGGACATGTCCGTCCTCCAGGTCGTCCCCGGCCTGCGCATCGCCGCGCCCCGGGACGCCGAGCAGCTGAGGGCGCAGCTGCGCGAAGCGGTCACGGTGGACGACGCCCCGACGCTGATCCGCTTCCCGAAGGAGTCGGTCGGCCCCGAGATCCCGGCGGTGGACCGGATCGGCGGCCTCGACGTGCTGCACCGGGCCGATGACCCGGACGTCCTTCTGGTCTCCGTCGGCGTGATGGCGCCGGTGTGCCTCCAGGTCGCGGAACTCCTGAAGGCGCGCGGCATCAACTGCACGGTCGTGGACCCGCGGTGGGTCAAACCCGTCGACCCGGACCTCGCGCCGCTCGCCGCACGGCACCGGCTCGTCGCCGTCGTCGAGGACAACAGCAAGGCGGCCGGCGTCGGCTCCGCCGTGGCGCTCGCGCTCGGCGAGGCCGAGGTCGACGTACCCGTACGGCGGTTCGGGATCCCCGACCAGTTCCTCGCGCACGCCAAGCGCGGCGAGGTGCTCGCCGACATCGGGCTCACGCCCGTCGAGATCGCCGGACGGATCGGCACCAGCATGGCCCTGAAGGCCGAGACCGCGGCCCTCGTGGCCGGCAAGGAGAACGACGACGTATGAGCAAGGAGTTCGATCTCGCAAGACTCCTGGCCGACCGCGGCGCCGAGCGCTACGAGCTGCACGCCAAGTACCTCAACCACCAGCTCCCGCGCATGCTGCACACCATCGGCTTCGACAAGGTCTACGAGCGGGCGGAGGGCGCCTACTTCTGGGACGAGGACGGCAACGACTACCTGGACATGCTCGCCGGGTTCGGCGTGATGGGCCTCGGCCGGCACCACCCCGTGGTCCGCAAGGCGCTGCACGACGTCCTCGACGCCTCGCTCGCCGACCTCACCCGCTTCGACTGCCAGCCGCTGCCGGGCCTCCTCGCCGAACGGCTCCTCGCGCACAGCCCGCACCTGGACCGGGTCTTCTTCGGCAACAGCGGAACGGAGGCCGTCGAGACGGCGCTGAAGTTCGCCCGGTACGCCACGGGCCGGCCCAGGGTCCTGTACTGCGGTCACGCCTTCCACGGGCTGACCACCGGGTCTCTGTCCGTGAACGGCGAGTCCGGATTCCGGGACGGCTTCGCGCCGCTCCTCCCGGACACGGCGGTGCCGCTCGGCGACCTCGACGCCCTGCGCGCCGAGCTCGCCAAGGGCGACGTGGCCGGGCTGATCGTCGAGCCCATCCAGGGCAAGGGCGTCCACGGGACGCCGCCCGGCTATCTGAGCGCCGCCCAGGAGCTGCTCCACCAGCACAAGGCGCTGCTCATCGCGGACGAGGTGCAGACGGGCCTCGGCAGGACGGGCGACTTCTACGCCTACCAGCACGAGGACGGCGTCGAACCCGACCTCGTATGCGTGGCCAAGGCGCTCTCCGGCGGCTACGTGCCCGTCGGCGCGACCCTCGGCAAGGACTGGATCTTCAAGAAGGTCTACTCGTCCATGGACCGCGTGCTCGTGCACTCGGCCAGCTTCGGCTCGAACGCGCAGGCCATGGCCGCAGGGCTCGCCGTGCTCTCCGTGATGGAGAACGAGGAGGTCGTGGCGAACGCCCGGGCGACCGGCGAGCTCCTGAAGTCCCGGCTCACCGCGCTCGTCGACCGCTACGAGCTGCTGAGCGACGTACGCGGCCGAGGCCTGATGATCGGCATCGAGTTCGGGCGGCCGAAGTCGCTGAAGCTGCGCAGCCGCTGGACGATGCTCCAGGCCGCGCGCAAGGGTCTCTTCGCGCAGATGGTCGTCGTGCCGCTGCTCCAGAAGCACCGGATCCTCACGCAGGTCTCCGGCGACCATCTGGAGGTCATCAAGCTGATCCCGCCGCTGATCATCGGGGAGCGCGAGGTGGACCGCTTCGTCGAGGCGTTCACCGCCGTCATGGACGACGCTCACTCGGGCGGCGGGCTGATGTGGGACTTCGGCAAGACACTGGTGAAGCAGGCGGTCGCCAACCGCTGACCGCTTCGTAGGGGCGCTTGTTCACGTTCGTAGGGGTGCTTGTTCAAGCAGGACACCGTTTGCCTCTGGGGCAAGAAATTTGCCTCAGAGGTACGGCTCTGGCTCAATCGACGGTATGAGCCCTGCCCCTCCGGAGCCGGATCCGGAACCCACGGAGCTGCCCGCCGTCGCCCCGCAGCTGCGCGAACTCCGCCGCCGCGCCGCCCTGACCCTGGAGGCCGCGGCCCGCGCCGCCGGGCTCTCGCCCGCGCACCTCTCCCGCCTGGAGACGGGCCGCCGCCAGCCCTCGCTCCCCATGCTGCTCGCACTCGCCCGCACCTACGGTACGACGGTCTCCGAGCTCCTGGGCGAGACGCCCGCCGACAGGGACGCCGTCGTGCGCTCCGCCGACATGGAGCCCACCGAGGCGGGCGGCTGGATCTACCGGCAGGCGGGCGCCCCGGGGCGCGGCATGCAGGCCCTGCGCGTGCATGTGCCGTTCGGCGCCCAGGGCGACATCGTGCGGGTCCACCCCGGTGAGGAGTGGCTGTACGTGCTCGAAGGGCGGCTGCGGCTGCGCCTCGGGGACACCGCGTACGCGCTCGCGCCGGGGGACAGCGCGCACTTCGACTCGCTCACCCCGCACCGGATCGCCGCCGCCGACCGCGACGGCGCCGAGCTCCTCTTCGTACACACCCTGCTGCAGAGCCCGTCCGCCGCGCTGTGTCTCGGCCCGGCGACGAGCGGCGGCGAACAGATCCAGGGAGGCCTTCGATGAACGCAGAGCCGAACGACATGACCGAGCCGCAGCGGCAGCCCGCCCGGCGTGACGTGGAGGACAAGCTTCCGCGCGGCATCTGGGTGCGGCTGCTCGTCTACGTCTTCGCCGGGCACATCGTCGCGGCCTTCATCTATCTGCTGTTCACGCTGGGGGCGTCGCGCGGGTGACGTGCCCCGCGCGTGGCCGGTGAGTCTCAGTCGAGGAGGCGCTCGCGCAGCCGCTCGCGCCGGGCGGGGGACAGCTTGAGGCCCTCCTCCAGGTAGCGGTCCGTGGAGCCCCAGGTCTGCGCGACCTGCTCGAAGGCGGCCGCCAGATACGAGGCGCGGGCGTCGAACAGCGGGCTCAGCAGCTCCATGACCTCGGGGGACATCGCGTCCTTCGAGGCACTGCTGCGGTGCACCTTGTAGCGGCGGTGCGTCGCGTTCGACTCCAGGTAGTCCGCCTCGATGGCGTCGCGCTCCACACCCACGGCCAGGAGCGTGACCGCTATCGACAGGCCCGCGCGGTCCTTGCCGGCCGCGCAGTGCATGAGCGCCGGCACGCTGTCCTCGGCGAGGGAGTGCAGGACCTGGCTGTGCTCGGCGGTGCGCTCCGTGATGATCGCCCGGTACGACGTGATCATCCGGTTCGCGGCCTGGCCCTCGGCGAGGGCGGCGCGCAGGTCGTCGAGGTTGCCGTCGCGCACCATCTGCCAGAACTCGGCGCCGTCCGCCGGGTCGGTCAGCGGCAGATTCACGTTCCGTACGCCGGGCAGCGTGACGTCGGGGCCTTCGAGCCGCTGGTCGGCGGCGTTGCGGAAGTCGAAGATCGTGTGCAGCCCGAGCGAGGAGAGGAACGCGGCGTCCTCGTCCGTGGCGTGCGCGAGGTGACCACTGCGGAACAGCACGCCCTGCTTGACCCGCCGGCCGTCCACGGTCGGGAGACCACCGACATCGCGGAAGTTGCGCACTCCGGCCAACTCGGGCTCGGTGGACGGGACCTGCTGCGTCACGGGGGCTCCTCCCGGTCGGCCGCGGCGCTGCTCGCTGCGGGCGACTTCGACGATACGACATGGCTGCCAGGGGCAACCATGTGAGCGGAGGCTGATGATTTCACGCTAAATGCCCGAAATGAGACTGAAAGCAGGCAATCGCGCCTTACGGAATAACTAAGCCTGAAATGAGGCCATATGGTGGTCGATGGGTGAGCAGGGTCATAGCGGTGACCGTGTGTGGCGGTGGGGCCGAATGAATTCCCCGTAGGTAACGCAGTTGCAAAGATCGTGAATCGACGGAGCGTGACGGCCTTTTCCGGAAAGGATCATTCAAGGATCAAGAACCGGAATGCCCAGGGGAATTCGCGGCTTGTCCCCGCGCTCCCCGCTCGCTTACGTTCGGCGCAATCCGGACGGACCGCCTAATCCTGCCGCCGCCCGGAATCCGCACATCGATCCGTGCTCGGCAGGAGCGGGGGACCCAGGTGGACCGCCGTTTCCGGAACACCGGAAGCGGCTCGGGGTGAAGCCGTGCCCGAAAGGGCGCGGCCGGGCAACTCCAGCCCGAACCCGACAGCTCACCTCGCAGGCGACGGAGAGGAAACCCCCATGCCCGCGAAGGGTAAGCACCGCCGTCCCAAGTCCCAGGGCTTCGCACGCACGCTCGTCGTCGCCGGAGTGGGCGGCGCCGCGCTCGCGCTGCCGCTGGTGGGTGCCGCCGGCGCCCACGCCGCGACTCCCGCGGCCGCCCACTCGGTCGTCCAGGCCGCGGCCGCTCCCGCCGCCGCCACGACCTACGTCGTCAAGAGCGGGGACACCCTTTCGAAGATCGCCGACGCGCAGCACGTCAGCGGCGGCTGGAAGAAGCTCTACTCCGACAACCGCTCGGTCGTCGGCAGCAACCCGTCCCTGATCCACCCGGGCCTGAAGCTGACGATCGGCCAGAAGGCCGCGGCCCCCGCCGCGAAGTCCCCGGCCACCGCCACGCAGGCCTCCGCACCCAAGGCCGCCACCGGCTCCGGCTACGCGCTGCCCGTCCAGAGCGCCTCCGTCGGCACGGCGTACAAGACCGCGGGCAGCATGTGGTCCAGCGGCTACCACACCGGTGTCGACTTCGTGGTCCCGACGGGCACCCCGCTCAAGGCCATAGCCGCGGGCACCGTCGTGTCGGCCGGTCTTGACGGTGCGTACGGCAACGAGGTCGTCATCCAGCACGCCGACGGCAAGTACTCGCAGTACGCCCACATGTCGTCCCTCTCCGTCTCCTCCGGGCAGACCGTGACCGGGGGCCAGCAGATCGGCCTCTCCGGCGCGACCGGCAACGTCACGGGACCGCACCTGCACTTCGAGATCCGCACCACCCCGAGCTACGGCTCGGACGTGGACCCGATCGCGTACCTCCGTGCGCACGGGGTCTCGATCTGACCCCGACGATGTGACGTCGCTCCGACCCTGACGGTGTGACGTGCGGGTGTCTCGTCGAGGCGTGAGGTGAAGGGGCGGGTCCGGTTCCGGGCCCGCCCCTTCGTCGTGCCCCTCCGTCGTGTCCCGTCGTATTCCTGAAATCGCGGAACTGACCGGGTGGGCTATATCACCACCCGTCAACCCCTTCCTACGGTCGCGTAGGTCACATCGCAGGGTGAAAGATGTGTGGTCGTGGCAAACGAATCGAGATCACTCAGCGGCGGCACGATTCGGTCCTACGCGGCGGTGGGGGACAGCTTCACCGAAGGCGTCGGGGACCCCGGTCCCGACGGGGCCTTCGTGGGCTGGGCCGACCGTCTCGCCGTCCTCCTGGACGACCGGACCCCCGAGCACTCCTTCCGGTACGCGAACCTCGCCGTGCGCGGCAAGCTCCTCGACCAGATCGTGGAGGACCAGCTCCCGCGGGCCGTCGAACTCGCCCCGGACCTGGTGACCTTCGCCGCCGGCGGCAACGACATCATCCGTCCCGGCACCGACCCCGACGACGTCGCCGAGCGCTTCGAGAAGGCCGTGGCCCGGCTGACCTCCGCCGTCGGCACGGTCATGGTGACCACCGGCTTCGACACCCGGGACGTCCCGGTCCTCAAGCATCTGCGCGGCAAGATAGCGACGTACAACGGACATGTGCGCGCGGTCGCCGACCGCTACGGCTGCCCGGTGCTCGACCTGTGGTCCCTCAAGACCGTCCAGGACCGTCGTGCTTGGGACGACGACCGGCTGCACCTCTCGCCCGAGGGGCACACGCGGGTCGCGCTGCGGGCGGGGCAGGCGCTCGGCGTCGAGGTACCGGCGGACCCGGACCAGCCGTGGCCGGCGCAGCCGCCGCGCGGCACGCTGGAGGTGCGGCGCGACGACATCCACTGGGCGCGGGAGTTCCTGGTCCCGTGGATCGGCCGACGGCTGCGCGGTGAGTCGTCCGGGGACCATGTGGCGGCGAAGCGGCCGGATCTGCTGCCGCTCTGACAGCAGCCGCGCGCGTCATGGGGGAGCTTGCCCTTGGGGGCGGCTCCCCCGCGTCATTTCCACGCGGTCACGTCGGGCTCCGTTCGGGGCCCGACGTCGCGGCGCCGTCAGCCCGACGCCGTCAGGTCCGCCCGCTCGAGTCCCAGCTCGCGGGCCAGCGCGTCGTCGACCCACTCCTGCATGCGGGCCCGTGAGACCGTCCCGGTGTACGCGGTCATCTGCACCGCGAGACCGTCGAGGAGCGCCGTCAGGCGCAGTGCGGCGCCCGCGGGGTCCGGGCAGCGGAACTCGCCCGCCGCCACGCCCTCCGCGACGACTTCCGTGAGCGCCGCCTTCCACTGCTTGTCCAGGTCGCGCGTGACCTCCCGCAGCGCGGGCTCGCGCAGTGCCGCGGACCAGCCCTCGATCCACAGCCGCCACCCCTTGGCCTGCCCGGTCGGCGCGTACCAGCGCACGGCCGAACGCAGCCGGCGCAGCGCCGTCGTGCGCTTGCCCAGCAGCTTGCGCAGATGTGCGAGGTCGCCCTCCGCGGCGTGCGCGAACGCGGCCGAGACGAGCTTCTCCTTCGTCGAGAAGTGGTACAGAACCAGCGCGTTGCTCACCCCGAGCGCTGCGGCGACGTCGGCGATGCGCACGGCTGCCACGCCCCGCGCCTCGATCTGCTCGATGGCGGCCCGCAGCAACTCTTCACGCCGCTCGGCCACGCTCAACCGCACTCTTGCCACGCGGTAACCCTACACACGGGCACCGGCGGTGGGCGCCGAGTGGCGAACCCGGCGCGAACGCCTCGTGCACGACTCTTGACAGTGCCCAGTGGTGCCCGTCACAGTCTCGCTTACTGACTGGCCGTTCAGTCAATAGGGCGACCGGACAGCCAGTAGCGGCACCGTCGCAAGAGGAGCCGCAGTCCAGTCCGAGAACAACCGTCACGCCCCGTGCCCCGCCGTGCAGCAGGAGTTTCCCCGTGACCCAAGCGCCGCCGATACCGCCGACCGAGCCGTCCGCCCAGGACGCACCCGACCTGTCCGAGGGGTGGGGTGAACAGCGCTCCCGGCTCAAGAAGGACCTGCGCAGGCTGGACGTGCTGTTCTTCCTGATCTGCACCCTCGTCGGCCTCGACACGATCGGCTCCGTGGCCGCCCAGGGTCCGCAGGGCCTGACCTGGATGGCGATCCTCGCCCTCGCGTTCTTCCTCCCGTACGGGCTGCTCGTGGCCGAACTCGGCTCGGCCTTCCCCGTGCAGGGTGGCCCCTACGTCTGGACGCGCCTGGCGTTCGGGCGGCTCGTCGCCGGTGTGAACCAGCTCCTCTACTGGATCTCCAACCCCGTCTGGGTGGGCGGCAGCCTGTGCATCATCGCGCTCACCACGTGGGAGGAGTTCTTCACCCCGCTGCCGGGATTCTGGAAGTACGCGGCCGGCCTCGTCTTCATCTGGGGCGGCGCGCTGGCCGTCGTACAGTCCGTGCGCATCGGCAAGTGGGTGCCCATCGCCGGCGCCGTCGCCCGGATCGTGCTCCTCGGGTTCTTCCTCGTCTCCGTGGTGGTGTTCGCCGTCCAGCACGGCGTGCACGCGCTGCCCGCCGGTGAGTTCGTCCCGACGTACGCCGGTTTCGTGGCGCTGGTCCCGGTCCTGATCTTCAACTACGTCGGCTTCGAACTGCCCAGCTCCGCGGCAGAGGAGATGACGAACCCGAGGCGCGACATCCCTCTGTCGATCCTGCGCTCGGGCTTCGCGGCGGTGCTCCTCTACGGCGGCCCGATCCTCGGCATCCTCTTCGTGCTGCCCAGCAAGGAGATCGGCAGCCTCGGCGGTTTCATCGACGCCTGCAAGGCCGTGTTCACGGTCTACGGCGGGTCGATCGCGGCCGACGGCACGGTCACGCTCACCGGCCTCGGCTCCGTCTTCGGCGGGGTCGCCGCGGCGGGCCTGATCATCGGCCTGCTGACCTCGGGCGTCACCTGGGCCATGGGCGCCCACCGCGCGCAGGCCGTCGCCTGCGCGGACGGCGCGGGTCCCGCGTGGCTCGGCCACATCTCCGAGAAGCACGGGACGCCGGTGCGGGTGAACCTGCTCTCCGCCGTCCTCGGTTCGATCCTCTTCGTGGTCGCCCTCAACCTCACGGGCGGCAACGGCGAGAAGTACTTCGCCGCGGGTCTCGGCCTGACGATCTGCACCACCTTCATCTCGTACGTCATCACCTTCCCCAGCCTCGCCGTGCTGCGCCGCAAGTACCCGGACACGCCACGCCCGTACGCCGTCCCGGGCGGACGCGTGGGCGCATGGGTCGTGAGCGTCCTCGCCACCGGGTTCGTGGCGTTCACCGTGATCGTGCTGATCTGGCCCGGCTTCGGGGTCGGCTGGTTCGGCTCGGCGGGCAGCGCGGCGGACTCACTGCCCGAGTCGTTCGCAGGCCAGCGCGCCCAGTACACACTCAGCCAGGTGCTGCCCCTGCTGCTCTTCGTCGGCATCGGGCTCGTCTTCTACGCGATGGGCGCGCGGACGCGCAGGCGCGTGGGCGAGTAGCGCGTTCGCGCGCATGGGAGGGCCTTCCCCGGGGCGGGGAGGGCCCTCCGGTGTGTCGGGTCCCGACGGAACGTCTCGTCGGGTCAGACGCCCACGATGCGCCCGTCCTCCGCCACGACGACGAACTCCAGTCCTCCGCCCGTCACTTCGCCGCTTTGCGTGAGAACCGACTCCCAGCGGAACGTGACGACGTCGTTCAACTGCTGCGCGTGCGCGGCCGTCGCCCTGAACGTGTACTCGCCGGACGCCACGAACTCCTCGTGGGCCCGCGCCACCCGCGCCTCCAGCTCGTCGTGACCGCGCGCCTCCAGGGCGGCCGTGGGGAAGCCGAGGCGCACGGCCGTCTCCCGCAACTCCTGCGGCGGCAGCAGGGCGTGCACGCCGTCAGGGGACCACAGGGCGTGCACCGCCTTGCGGCGCAGCTCGGGGTCCCGCTCGTTCCAGACGGCCGCGTACCGGCCGGCCAGCTCCTGTGCGTCGATGTGCGGCATGGAATCGCTCGCTTTCTGTCCTGTCCCTGATGGCTGTTTGTGATGGGTGAACTCTGCGCGGCGGGGTGCGGCGCGACAATTCCCCGCAGGGAATGGCCCGTAGACCCCGCCGTCGGGTAGACACGGTCCGGTGACGACGCAGGCGGAACCGGCTGAGGCAGGGGCAGGGGCAGGGCTCTCGGGCAGGGCGGCGCAGGGCGGGCTCGGTGACGCGTTGCGCGAGTGGCGGGTGCGGCGGCGCGTCAGCCAGCTGGAGCTGGCCACGCGCGCGGGGACCACGCAGCGGCATGTCAGCTTCGTGGAGAGCGGCCGTTCGGTGCCGGGCCGCGCCATGGTCGTACGCCTGGCGGAGGCGCTGAAGGTGCCGCTGCGGGAGCGCAACGCCCTGCTCCTTGCGGCGGGTTACGCACCCGCGTACCAGGAGTCGCACTTCGGGGGCCCGCAGCTGTCCGCGGTCCGTACGGCCCTGGAGCGCGTCATGGAGGCGCATCTGCCGTATCCGGCGGTCATCATCGACCGGCGCGGGGATCTCGTCTCGCGCAACGAGGCCTTCGACGCGCTGACCGAAGGGGTCGATCCGGCGCTGCTCTCGGCGCCGGTGAACATCGCGCGCGTGCTGCTGCATCCGCGCGGCCTCGCGCCGCGGATCGTGAACCTGGACGAGTGGGCCTGGCACGTCATCGACGGACTGCACGACGAGTCCGTACGGAATTCCAACCGGGCTCTCACGGAGCTGGTCGCCGAACTGGAGGACATGGTGCCGGACCGGCCCCGACAGGCCGGTCCGGACTACCTCGGCTTCGCCGTCCCGCTGCGACTGCGCACGAAGTGGGGCGAGCTGCGCCTTCTGAGCACGCTCACCCACTTCGGGACGGCGGTCGACGTCACGCTCGCCGAGCTGAAACTGGAGGCGTTCCTACCCCTCGACCAGGAGACCGCCGCCCTCCTCGCCGACGCCATGGACGGGCGCCGGTGAGGTGCCGGCCTGGTCGAGCACCCCGTGCGCGTCCAGGGCGATCGCGCCGCCCGGGTGCACGAGCAGGGGATTGACCTCCAGTTCGGTCAGCTCCGGATGGTCGACGGCGGCCCGCGCGACCGCGCACACGGCGGCGGCCGCCGCGTCCAGATGCGCTCCGGGCGCGCCACGCCAGCCCGTCAGCAACGGCGCGTGCCGCAGCCGCAGGAGCAGGGCACGCGCGCGTGCGGGCGTGAGGGGTGCGAGGGCCAGCGCCGTGTCGGCGAGCAGTTCGGCGGTCACCCCTCCGATGCCGACCATGACGACGGGCCCGAACGACGGGTCGCGCCGCACACCGACGATCAGTTCGTGTCCGTACGGCGGTGTGGCCATCGCCTCCACGGCGTAGCGGTCCGCGCCCGTCGCCGCCTTCATACGGGCGAACGCGGCCCGCAAGGCGTCGGCGTCGGCGATGGACAGGGCGACCCCGCCCGCCTCGGTCTTGTGCGCGAGCCCCATCGCCTTGAGGACAACGGGATACCCCGTCCTGTGCTCCGCCGCCTCCACGGCACCGTCCGCATCGGTCACGAACTCGGCTGCGGAAAAGGCGAGTTGATAGGAAGTGAGCAGCTCCCGCACGCTCTCGTAACCGCCGTCCGCCAGCCTGTACGTCGCCGGGGCCGGCGGATCCTCGCGGGTGAGCGGAGGGGCCGCGAGGCGGGCCGCCGCGGCGACGGCGGTCGCGGCCTGCTCGATGCGCTCGTAGACGGGCACACCGCGCTGCCGCAGAACCGTCAGGGCGGGGGTGTCGCGGGCCATCGTGTGGACCACGAGGGCGCGCCCGGATGCGGCGGCGGCGTCCGCGAGGGCGTGTGCGACCTCGCATTCGCGGTCCGTCTGGGCCGGGTTGGCGGTCGCGTAGTCGCCGAAGTAGCCCGTGAGGACGACGGCGTCGGTGTCTCCCGAGTGCAGCAGAGTGCCGGCCACGCGCGCGTAGTTGCCGAGATCCGCCTCACCCGCGCCCGCCAGATCGACCGGGTTGCCGCACCCGGCTCCGCCCGGCAACTGCTCCGCGACCGCCTCGCGCGTGCCCTCCGCGAAGGCGGGCACGTCGAGACCCTGAGCGGCGAACGCGTCGGCGGCGAGGGCGCCCTGGCCTCCGCTGTCCCCGACCACGGCCACGCTCCGGAGGTGGGGCGAGGCGCCGGACCGGGCGTGCCCCGCACTCCGGTCGCGTACACCCTGCGCCAGCAAGTACACGGCCGTGTCGACCAGTTCGCCCGCCGTGTCGAGCAGGAGGGCGCCGGCATCGCGGCACACCGCCTCCACGGTGGCGCGCGCGCTCACCAGGGCGCCGGTGTGGGACGCGGCGGCGCGCCCGGACGCGGCGCTGCGCCCCACGGTCAGGAGCAGGACGGGCTTCCCGGCGGCGTGCGCGGCCGCCAGGACCTGTGCGAGCCGCCGGCCGTCGCGGAAGTCCTCGATGTACGCGGCGAGCGCTCTCGTGGGGCCGTGCGCGATCAGCGACTCCAGGGCGTCCGCCGCGTCGATGTCCCGCTGGTTGCCCAGTGAGACGAACCGGGAGAAGCCCTGCCCGGAGCGCGCGAGGAGACGGCCGATCTCCAGGGCGAGATTCCCGCTCTGGGACACGAGACCGAGGCCGCCGGAGGGGAACTCACCCCAACTGAGGCGTAGTTCGCTCGTCGTGTCCACCACGCCCATGCAGTTCGGGCCCAGCAGCCGCGCTCCCCGGGCGGTGACGAGCTCGGCGAGCGCCCGCTCCTCCTCGGCGGTGGCGCCGCCCGACGTGATCACGGTGAAACACCGGGCGCCCGCCGCGAGACCGTCCGTGACCACCGGCCGCACATGGCGGGGCGGCACGGCGACGACGACGTGTTCGGCCGGCACGGGCAGCGACGCGAGATCCGGCAGGAACGGTTCACCGTCCAGGGCGCCGCCGCGGTGGTTGACGAGGTGGACGGCCCGGCGGTCACGGCCCGACAGGGCCCCCGACGCCAGCCAGTAGCCCCACTTCTCCGGGTTGTCGGACGCCCCGACGACGGCGACCGACCGAGGGTCGAAGAGCGCGTCGAGCTCCACGCGCGCGTGCACGCCGGCGTCCGGCGCGGGCGTCACCTGTACCACCCGAACCGCTCCGCGATCACCGGAAGACGGTCCGCGACGATCGCGTGCGCGGCGGCACGCGGCGTCGTCCCGTCCGCCTCGGCCCGGGCCAGCATCTGGTCGATCAGCGCGCGCATGGAGCGCCGCGTGTACGCGAACGCCTCGTCCGCGTTGGCCTCGATGTCCCCGAAGAGGGTCCACCACCACCAGGCGTTCGTACCGGAGTTGACGACGACGTCGGGCAGGACGGTGATGCCGCGCCGCGCGAGCAGTTCCTCCGCCTCGGGCAGCACGGGCATGTTGGCTGCCTCGACGATCCAGCGCGCCGTGATCTGTTCCTGGTTCGCCGCGTCCACCGCGTACGACACGGCGGCGGGCACGAGGACCTCGGCGTCGGCCGACAGCCAGGCGTCGCCCGGCAGTTCACGGTCACCCTCGCGCAGCGCCGAACGGTCCACCGTCCCGTAGGCGTCACGGGCGGCGAGGAGCGCGTCCACGTCCAGGCCTTCGGGGTTGGCGACGGTGCCCTTCACGTCCGCGACGGCCACCACCCGCAGACCCGCGCGTGCCAGGAACCGGGCGGTCGCCCCGCCCATGGTGCCCAGGCCCTGCACGGACACCCGGGTCCCCTCGTACGGGACGCCCGCCCGGTCCAGGGCCGCGAGCACCGACTCGGCGACCCCGCAGCCGCCGACGAGTTCGTCGAGGCCGATGCCGTCGACATCGACCGCGAAGGCGTCGGCGAGGCGCCGGCGAGCGGCCGCCTCGTCGTCGAGCAGCGGGTAGACGGCCTGGATGGACGAGACGAGCCCGGCCTCCTCGGCCGCCCTGTCGACGAGGTCCTGGGTGAGCCCCAGGTCCTCGCCGGTCGTCCAGAAGGACTCGATGTAGGGCCGCATGGCCCGCAGGTAGCGCACGAGGACGCCGTACGCCTCCGGGTCCTGCGGGTCGCAGTCGATGCCGCCCTTGGCACCGCCCAGCGGGATGTAGCGGCCCTGCGGGTTGTAGTGCAGGGCCTCCTTCATCGTCATCCCGCGCGCGAGGCCGGCGACCTCGTCGAGGGTGCAGCCCTGACGCATCCGGAGCCCGCCGCTGGACACGCCGCGCACCAGCCGGTCGACGACGAGGTAGCCGTGCCTGCCGGTGACGTGGTCGGTCCAGGTGAGCGACATCAGGGGGGTGGCGGGCGCGGTCATGCGGTCTCCTCGGGGACGGTGAGCAGGGTGGGTCCGGGGGTGGCCAGGGCGCGGGTCAGGAGCGCGGCGAGTTCGCCGGGGGAGTGCGCGGGGGCACCCCTGCCGCCGAAGGCCCGCGCGAGGCCGGCGAGGTCCACGCGTGCGTGGTCGACGGCGGCCGGTGCGTCGCCGCGTGCGGCCATCTCGTCGCGGATCTCGCCGTAGCCACCGTTGTCGAACACGACGACGGGCAGCGGCAGTTGGAGCTGTGCGGCCGTGGCCAGCTCCTGCACGGAGAACTGGAGCCCGCCGTCCCCGCTGATCGCGATCACCTGCCGGTCGGGGCAGGCGGTCTTCGCGCCGATCGCGGCGGGCAGCGCGTAGCCGAGCGTGCCGAACCCGGTGGGGTGCAGATAGCGCCCCTCGGGGCCGACGGGGAGGTGCGGGAGCGCGCCGTAGTAGCAGCACTGGGCGCTGTCGGAGGTCACCACGGCATCGGCCGCGAGGACGCTCCTGATCGCTTCGAGATACGGCACCCAACGAGCGTCACGCGCGCGTGTCTCGTCGTCGCGTGCGGCGCGCACGGCGGACGTGGTCCGCGTGGCCGCGTCCGTGGACGCGGGGCCCGGCACCTTGGCGAGCCGCTCCTCGAGCGCCTGCATCGTGGCCTGCGCGTCGCCCACCAGAGCGACGTCCGAGGGGAGGCCCGCGTACATCTGCGCCGGATCGACGTCGACACGGATCAGTCTGCCGCCGAGCGCGGGCGGCGCGGACCACAGGTCCGACTCGGCGAGCTCCGTCCCGACGGCGAGCACGACGTCGCAGTCGGCCAGCCACTTCTGCACGGCGGGGCTGTGCAGGGACACACCGAGGGACAGCGCATGCCGTTCGTCGACGATGCCCTTGCCGTTCGCGGTGGTCGCCACCGGAGCGCCCAACTGCTCGGCCAGCGCCCGGCATTGCCCGGCAGCACCGCGGGCGCCGCCGCCCAGGACCAGGCCGGGGCGCATCGCGCCGGCGAGGAGGGCGGCCGCCGCGTCGAGCGACGGACCGTCCGCCGCGCGGGGCGCCGCCAGGGGAGCGCGCCGTACCGGCCCGGCGGACTCCGTCGCTTCGAGCAGGTCGAGCGGCACCTCGATGTGCACGGGCCGAGGCCTCTCCGTACGGAACAGGCTGAACGCGCGCGCCACCGCCGCCCCGATCTCCTCCACCGAGGACACCCGATGGCTGAAGGCCGCCACGTTCCGCAGTGCCTCCGTCTGGCTGCGCATCTCGTGCAGCAGGCCCGTCGACTGGCGCGGATGGCGCAGCGGCATGCCCGGCGAGACCACGAGGAGCGGCACGCTGTCCGAGTACGCCTGCCCGACTGCGGCCGCGATGTTCAGGAGAGCGGGCCCCGTCGTCGTGATCGCCACCCCGGGATCGCCCGTCACGCGCGCGTAGGCGTCGGCCGCGTACCCGGCGCCCTGCTCGTGACGCGGGGCGACATGCGTGATGCCGTACGCCGCCAAGTGCCGGTAGATCTCCAGGTTGTGGGTCCCCGGAATGCCGAACGCGGTGGAGACCCCATGGGAGGCGAGCGCCCTGACGAGCGCCTCGCCGCCGGTCGACGTCTGCGTCTGCTCCGTCACCGAATGCTCCGTCACCGTCTCCTCGGTCACAGCGACCTCGATATGACCAGGCGCATGATGTCGGAGGTGCCTTCCTCGATCTCCTCCAGCTTGGCGTCCCGCATCCACTGCTCGACCGGGAACTCCCGCGAGTAGCCCCAGCCGCCGAGCGTCTGCACGGCCGCCCAGGTGCAGTACGCCGCCGTCTCCGACGCGGTCAGCTTGGCCATGGCCGCCTCGGCGGTCGCGTCGAGTCCGGCGTCCAGACGCCGCGCGGCACGCCATGTCATCAGACGGGACTGCTCGATCCGCGTCCGCATGTCCGCGAGGCGGAACGCCACGGCCTGGTGCTCGATGATCGGCTTGCCGAACTGCACGCGCGTGCGTGCGTAGTCACGGGCGTACTCGTACGCGGCCCGCGCGACACCCGTGGCCGCCGCGCCCAGAACGGCGCGCGAGATGTCGAACGTCCGCATGAGGCCTGCGAAGCCCTGTCCCTCGTCGCCGAGACGGTCGGCGTCGGGCACGAACACGTCGGAGAAGAACACCTCGCGGCACACGATCGCGCGCTGGCCCATCTTGCGCATCGGCTCACCGAACGTGAGCCCCTCCGCGCCCTTGCGCAGCAGGAACGCCGTGACACCGCGCGAACGCTGCGACGGGTCGGTCTTGGCGAAGACGACGTACTGCTCGGCCTCGCCCGCGTTGGAGATCCATGCCTTCTGGCCGTTCAGGAGGTAGCCGCCCGCCGTGCGCGTCGCGGTCGTCACGATCGACGCGGCGTCGGACCCGGAGCCCGGCTCCGTCGTCGCCAGCGAGGTCATCGGGGTGTCGGGCCCGGCCAGCGGCGTCAGCCACGCGCGCTTCTGCTCCTCGGTGCCCAGCTCCATGACCGGGTCGGCGAAGAAGCCGTTCGAGCACAGGAGGTTGCCGATGCCCAGGTCACCGACGCACAGCTCCTCCTGGACGAGGACCTGCGTGAACACGTCGGTGAACCCGCCGCCCCCGTACTCCTCGGGCAGCATGAATCCGGTGATGCCGACCTTCGCGGCCGCGCGCCACAGATCCCAGGGCGTCTCCACGTCCGCCTCGTCCACGGCGCGCCCGCGCGGGCGGATCTCCTCACGCGCGAACGTCCTCGTGAGGTCCACGATGTCCCGCTGCTCCGGGGTGAGGGGGACCAGCTCGATGGGGAGCTCTGACACGGTGCCTCCAGAAACTGACGGATACCGACGAGGGGGTCGCGACCGGCGCGGATCACTGCCCCGATTACTGAATCGCCAGTCAGTATCCGAGCCCGTGAAGACCGATGTCAACGCAACGGCTACTGAATGATGGATCAGTTTTTTCGACGCCACGCGCAGCGGCTTCCGCCTGTCCGGCGCGCGGGGAGGCTCCGAGCGGGACACGCGCCGGGTGCCGACCGTGACGCCGAGTGACATCGGCGCCACGCAACCGGGGCGTGCCTTGGAATTCCTTGTGCGTCCAGGGCCCGGATCGGGCACTGTCGGCGGTGCCGCCCATAATGGAATCCCTGATCGGGAAACCCCGATCGATCCACCGGGAGGCGCTGTGTCACGTTCCCTGAGCTCCGGGCTCCGCCCGCTGCGGCCTGCCGCTTTCGGCGCGGACCCGGCGGGAGAGCGACTCGAGCGGATCCGGAGGTCGCCGAACTTCGCGGACGGCAGCTTCCAGAACCCGGTGGGCGCACGCACCCGGCCCGCGGGTTCCATGATCGAGTTCGCGAAGGTCTTCTTCGCCAAGGAGGGGCGCGTCCGCAGGGCGCCCGCCGGCACCGTCCCCGTGCACTCCACGACCCTCGCCGACCTCGCCAAGCCCCCGGCGAGCGGCCTGCGCCTCACCTGGATGGGGCACTCCAGCGTCCTCGCCGAGATCGACGGCCGCCGCGTGCTGCTCGACCCCGTCTGGGGCGAGCGCTGCTCCCCGTTCTCCTTCGCGGGCCCCAAGCGGCTGCACCCCGTACCGCTGCCGCTCGCCGCGCTCGGTCCGGTGGACGTCGTGGTGATCTCCCATGACCACTACGACCACCTGGACCTGCCCACGATCCGTGCGCTGGCCGACACGGACACGGTGTTCGCGGTGCCGCTCGGCGTCGGCGCGCACCTGGAGCACTGGGGCGTCCCCGCGGACCGCCTCCGCGAGCTCGACTGGAACGAGTCGACGAAGGTGGCGGGGCTGACCCTGACCGCCACGCCCGCGCGCCACTTCTGCGGCCGCGGCCTGCGCAACGAGCAGCACACCCTGTGGGCGTCCTGGGTCGTCGCCGGTCCCGAGCACCGCGTCTACCACAGCGGTGACACCGGCTATTTCCCCGGCTTCAAGGACATCGGCGAGGAGCACGGGCCGTTCGACGCGACGATGATCCAGATCGGTGCGTACAGCGACTTCTGGCCCGACATCCACATGCGTCCCGAGGAGGGCATGCGTGCCCACCTCGACCTCCAGGGCGGGCCCGGCGGCGGTCCCATGCTGCCGATCCACTGGGGCACGTTCAATCTGGCGCCGCACCCGTGGTCCGAGCCCGGCGAGGGCACGCTCGCGGCGGGACAGCGGGCCGGGGCCAAGGTCGCGCTCCCGTGCCCGGGCGAGCCCTTCGAACCCACGGCCGAGACGCTCCCCGTCCAGCCGTGGTGGCGCGGCGTCGCCACGCAGCCCGCGGAAGGCTGGCCCGAGACGGAGCCGGCGGACCGGCCGGACACCGGCGCGGCAGCTGGAAAGGGCGCGGGCGCCGGGGCCGGCTCCGGCGAGCAGGAGGCGGTACCGGCGGTCTGAGACGGTCGGACCGGGGCGGTCAGCGGTGCGCTCGACGCCCCGTCGAGCGAGCGGGACGGCAGGAGCGGGCCGCTCCTGCCGGGTCCTTGGGTCCACGGGGCCGGTGGGCCGCCGTATCACCGCGGGTCCGGTGGGTCGCCGACATACCTCCGCGAGTCCGGTGGGCCGCCGTACCCCCGGTGGCGTTCACCCGCCCAGCAGAACCGCCTTGTTGCGGGCCAGCCATGCGCGTTCCGCGTCGATCTCCTCGGCGTCGCCGCGCCGCAGCATCAGGTCCCACGGGGCCCTGCCGCGCCCGCCCTGCTCGCGGATGCGGGCCGCTTCGCGCACCTGCATGCGGTCCAGCGCCGCCAGCACCCGGTCCGGCCCGATGCCGCCGCCATAGGCCTCACAGAGGCCGAGGAACCGCTCGCGCACCGGGGCGCCGTCCGGGAAGCCGCAGCGAGCCTGCACCCCCACGTCACGCAGCGGCGCCGCGTACCAGGCGAGTTGGGCCAGATCGTCGACCGGCTCGCCGGGCTCCGCGAAGTCCCAGTCGATGAACCCCGCCAGCCGATCGCCGCTCCAGATGGAGTTCCACATCCCCAGATCGCCGTGGCGCACGATCAGGCCCGGGCGCCACCGCGCGTCCGGCGCGAACCACTCGGTGTCCCGCGGCGGCCGGAAGCCGCGAACGGCCTCGTGGTAGTCGCGGGCCCACCGCCCCAACTGCCTCAGCCCCTCCTCGCCTTTGAGGGCCGGCCCCCACGGATTCATCCCCGGCTCGCCGCGCAGCAGGGACAGCACCTCGCGGCCGCCCTCGTCGAAGCCCAGTACCCGCGGAGCGCCCTGGAATCCGGCCGCCTCGAGGTGGGCGAGCAGCGCGTGCACCAGCGGGGTCCAACGGCCTGGAGGGCGCCTGATGGTGTCGCCCACCCGCTGAACCGTCGTCACGGTGCCCTGGTCTGTCTCGCCGTCCTCGATCACGCCGGAGAGCGTATCGACAGGCCGGCGCCCGCAGCTGTTCGACGGCTGCTCCCGACAGGCGTCCGTCCCCACTGCGACGTCTCTCCGGCGATGGAACATCCGTACCCATGACCGATCGGGCGCCCGGCCCTGTTATCGGTCTGTCGTACGAAGCCTCATACCAGAGCGGGACCTTGGCCGCCGGACTTTGGCAACTGCCCACCGCATGTGAGCCGTCCCCGACTACCGTGTGTGCTCGCTGAGCGACGCAGCGGCGGCATTCCCACCCGCTCCCGGCCGGGAGCGCGATGCCGCCTGCCCGCCTCGCGCCGACCCGCAGGAGCCCCCACGTACGAGGACGCCGAATGTCTCACCTTCGCCCACCGGCCCCCCGCGCAGACCGCCGAGAGGGCGGTCGGCACGGCAGGCCGGGTGGCCGGTCCGTCCCCCCGCAGCCCGAGACCCACATACGGCCCCAGCTTCTGCGCCTTGCCGTACTTCCCCCGCTCGCCGTCGCCCTGAGCGGCAGCGCGGCCGTTCTCTTCACCGTCCGCTCCACGGGCGCCCGCCCCGGGCTCGCCCTCTGGGCCGTCCTCGCCGGAGCGTGCCTCGTCACCCTGGCCGGCATCGTGATCGCCGCCGTGGCCGCCGATCGGGCGGCCAGGACCGTACGCGAGCGGGTCGGTGTCCTGCGCCGTGCGAGTGCGCGCGGGCAGGGTGAACTGCGCGGTCTCGTCGAGCAGTTGCGTAAGGGGGAGGGGCCGCCGCCCCGCAGGCAGGCCCCCGCGGCCGGTCCGGGCGCCGACGAGTTCGAACTGCTGGCCGCGGACATGACGCGCGCCCAGGACGTGGCCGTCACCGCCGTCGTCCAGGCGTCCCAGCTCTCCAGCCACGCGGGCAGCGAACAGAAGGTCGAGGTCTTCGTCAATCTGGCCCGGCGCCTGCAGTCCCTCGTGCACCGCGAGATCTCGATCCTCGACGAACTCGAGAACGACGTCGAGGACCCCGACCTGCTCAAGGGCCTGTTCCACGTCGACCACCTCGCCACCCGGATCCGCAGGCACGCCGAGAACCTGGCCGTGCTCGGCGGCGCGGTGTCCCGACGCCAGTGGAGCCGCCCGGTCTCCATGACCGAGGTCATGCGGTCGGCCATAGCGGAGGTCGAGCAGTACTCACGGGTCAAGCTTGTCCCGCCGGTCGACGGGACCCTGCGCGGGCACGCCGTCGCCGACTGCATCCACCTGCTCGCCGAACTCGTCGAGAACGCCACCGTGTTCTCGGCCCCGCACACCCAAGTCCTGCTCCGCGCCAACACCGTCACGTCCGGTCTCGCCATCGAGGTCGAGGACCGCGGCCTCGGAATGCCCGTCACCGAGCAGCACAAGATGAACACGCTGCTGGCCGACCCGGACCAGGTCAACGTCGCGAGTCTCCTCCAGGACGGGCGCATCGGCCTCTTCGTCGTCTCGCAGCTCGCCCGCAGACACGGCATCACGGTCCGGCTCCAGAGCAATATCTACGGTGGTGTGCAGGCGGTCCTCGTCGTGCCGCAGAGCCTGCTCGGCGGCGACGAGATCGAGTCCGCGCCGAGGCCACGCAGCGCCGCGGACGCGACGGACGACAGCGCCCAGACCATGCACCAGCGGCACCAGGCGCATGAACGGCGACTCTCGCAACACCAGAGCCAGCAGGAACGGCAACACCAGCTCGAACAGCAGCCTCAGCCACAGTCCCACCGCCGGCCACCCCAGCCCCAATCCCAGCCCCAACCCCAGATCCAGCCCCAGATCCAGCCCCAGAACCAGCTCCACCGCCCCGCTCAGCCCGGCCTTCAGCCGTTCGACCCCCAGCAGTACCCGGCACCCCATCAACCCCCGCCGCCCCGAGAGACCCCGCACGCCGGCGTGGCCGTCGTCCCGCGGCAGCCTCAGGGCGGTGCCTCCGACGGCAGGCATTCCGGGGCGAACGGCGTCGCGCCGCCCCTCCCCCTGCGTACCGCCAGGGACGAGCGACGGACACCCGCCGACGCGCTGCCCGGCATCCGGTCCGAGGACCGGCAGGCCGGCGGGGAGCGCACGTCCGCCCTGCCGACCCCGGTCATCGGCGCCGTGCGCGGCACCATGGGCCGGCCCCAACTTCCCAAGCGTCGTGTCCAGGAACACCTCGCGCCGCAGCTGAGGGGTGGCCCGGCACAGCGGCAGGACCGCCCCGAGAACGAGGCGCCCGTACTGCACGACCCGGGTCTGATGGCGGCGTTCCAGCGCGGCATCGGGCTCGCGGAGGCGGCCGAGGCGCGGGACCTGACCCTCGGGGTGCGCGACCTGCCGGAGGCCGGTCCCCAGCCGACCGGCGGCCCCGCCACCGGGTCACTCGACGCCTACGAACCGGACGCACCGCACGACGGGAGCGATACGGCCGGATGACGTTCGCCCGCCACCGGTGCGCCCACCCCCCGAGCGCCCGCCAAGTGCCGCAAGCAGTACCGCACTTCCCACAGTCAACGCACCCCCAGCAGTCCACCAAGGAGTCGATCCCCCATGGCGAGCGATGTGCCGACGGGTCATGTGTCCGATCTCGACTGGTTGATGAGCGGCCTCGTCCAGCGTGTGCCGCACACCCGCAGCGCCGTCCTCCTCTCGTCCGACGGGCTGGTCAAGTCCGTCCACGGCCTCGACGCCGACAGCGCCGACCACATGGCGGCCCTGGCGTCGGGCCTGTACTCCCTCGGCCGTAGCGCGGGCGTCCGCTTCGGGGACGGGGGTGAGGTCCGGCAGGTCGTCGTCGAGCTGGACTCCACCCTCCTGTTCGTCTCCACCGCGGGCTCCGGCACGTGCCTCGCCGTGCTCGCCGGGCGTGAGGCCGACGCCGCGGTGCTCGGCTACGAGATGGCCATGCTGGTCAAGAGCGTGCGCCCGTACCTGATGACGGCACCCCGCCAGCACGCGGCCGAACCCACGGCGATGAGGAACTGAGCATGACGGCCCCGCAGGACGGGCCGTGGCTCGACGCAGCGGCCGGCCGCCTCGTCCGCCCGTACACGGTGAGCAACGGGCGGACGCAGCCGACCACTGTGCTGGATCTCCTGTCGCTGGTGATGGCGACCGGGGCCACCCCGCTCGGCTACTTGGGGCCCGAACACAGCGAGGCGCTCAAACTGTGTGCCCACCCCACATCGATCGCGGAGATCGCGGCCCATCTGAAACTCCCCGCCGCCGTCACGAAGGTCCTGCTGTCCGACCTCGTCGACTGCGGGGCGATCACCACCAAGCCCCCCACGTTCCACGACAACCCCACTGACCGGTCCCTACTGGAGGCAGTGCTCGATGGACTACGACGACAGCTCTGACGCCTTCCCCACCGCGCTGAAGATCCTGGTCGCGGGTGGCTTCGGTGTCGGCAAGACGACCTTCGTCGGAGCGGTCAGCGAGATCGCCCCGCTGAGCACGGAGGAGCTGCTCACCACGGTCAGCGCCGAGACCGACGACCTCGAAGGCATCGAGAACAAGGTCGAGACGACGGTCGCGATGGACTTCGGGCGGATCACCCTGGACCCGGAGCACGTGCTGTATCTGTTCGGCACGCCCGGGCAGGAGCGCTTCTGGTTCATGTGGGACGAGCTCTCCGAGGGGGCGCTCGGCGCGGTGATCCTCGCGGACACCCGTCGTCTCGAGGACTGCTTCGCAGCCGTCGACTTCTTCGAGGAGCGCGGCATGGGGTTCATCGTGGCCGTCAACGAGTTCGACGGCGCCTACCGCTACGACCCCGACGAGGTGCGGGCGGCCATCGACCTCGACCCGCAGGTGCCCGTCGTGCGGTGCGACGCCCGGATCTCCAGCTCGGGCATCCAGACCCTCCTCACCCTCGTCAGGCACCTCCTCGCCCACGCCCCCGCCCCGACGTACGGGGCCCGCACATGACGGCCTCAGACGGTGACCGTCCCGCCGTCGGGGAAGGTGATCCGCACCTGCCCGCCGTCCTCGGGGTCCGCCACGCATGAGATCGACTCGCGCAGGGCCTGCGGATGCACGACGTCGCGCGTCAGGACCGCGAGCGTGACGTGTACGCCGGATCCTCCGGGGTGGCCCGTCGAGCGGAGGTAGGGCGTCGCCGAGTGCGGGCCGTAGGCATTGGCCTCGACCTCCCGTGCGACACCGGCCTCCTCGTCCCAGCCGTGCAGCGCCACCACCGCGCTGGTCACCCCGGACTCCGTGCGCGTCAGCGCCCAGCCCGGTCCGCGCTCGGCGTGGACGCTGGTCTCGTCGGCGACCGCGTAGCCGCCCTCGCGCACCGTCACGCCCCCGGGAGCCTGCACCCGGTGCACGCGGATCTCCCACGGCCCGTGCAGCACGGTCGTCGACTCGATCGGGAACTCCTCGTCGAATCCCGGCAGCTGGGCGTCATGGCGGGACGAGGCGACGCGCCCCTCGCAGGAGATCGGGTGGATGCGGCGGCGGCGTGAGGGGGTGCCGTCCTCCGCGACGAGCGCCACATGATTGTCGACGCTCCGCTGCCAGGCGTGCGGGGCCGACTCGGGCGCCGTCGCCGTGGAGTAGGCGAGCTTCGCGTAGTGCGGATCGTCCGTGGCGGGACCTTCGAGCGGGTTGTGGTCGCTGCCGTGGTTGATCAGCCGCACGATCCCGTCGTGGGGCGTGCCGTGCAGCAGCCAGCCGGGCGCGGGCAGTGCCGTGTACTGCTCGGACCTCTCGACGGGCAGCTGCGCCTCGCGCTCGGTCCACACGGGATGGTCGGCGGGCAGCAGCAGCCCGAGGAACCCCTTGCTCGCCCAGTACGGCGAGGCGGGGCCCGAGTACGGCTGCGTCGTCGGCAGGAACGTCCCGTACCAGCCGAGCGGCAGCAGGCCCCGCTCGTCGGGGACGCCGCGCTCCACGAAGTGCCGCGCCGTGCCCGACGCGAGGCGCCGGGTGAGTCCCGGCTCCAGCGGGGTGCAGTTCGCGAGCGCGCCCATCCACACGGGCGCGGTGGCGGCGAAACGGTACGTCAGTGAGCGGCCCTGGTGCACGGGCGCGCCGTCACCGCCGAAGAAGTGAGGGTAGGTGGTGAGGAACTGCGACAGGCGCTCCCGGTAGACCTTCGCGCGGCCGCCGTCACCGTCCGGGCCGGCCATCCGCGCCCACAGCAGCGGGTACAGATGCATGGCCCAGCCGATGTAGTAGTCGAAGTTGCGGCCGTCTCCGTCGGTGTACCAGCCGTCGCCGACATACCAGTCCTCTATACGGTCCAGGCCGCCGTCGATGTCGTCCTGGCTGTACGGGGCTCCGACCGAGGCCAGGAACTGCTCCGAGACCACCTGGAACAGGCGCCAGTTGTTGTCCCAGGTGCGGCCGCCGACGAAGCCGGAGAACCAGTCCACGATCCGCTCCTGGACCCGGGAGTCGAGCTTGTCCCAGATCCAGGGGCGGGTCTCGTGCAGCCCGATCGCGATGGACGCGGCCTCCACCATCTGCTGGGAGCAGTCGGTGAGTTCGGGCCACGCCTCGCCGTCGAGGCCCGTGCCGCGGCCGCGGTCGGTGCCCGTTGTCAGACCTTCCGCGTAGCGTTCCACGAGTCGGGGATCCACGTCCCCGCCCGCGCCCGCTATACGGAAGGAGGCCAGCAGGAATGACCGCGCGAACCCTTCGAGCCCGTCCGACACGACGCCCGACCAGCTGGCCCGCCCCGGCAGCCGGTACTGCGCGAACCCAGGCGTCGCGTACGGGACGAGCGCCTCCAACTGCCGGTCGGCGAGCGTCTCCCAGTGGGCCCGCGTCCAGCCCGTGAGCGGGGACAGGACACGGTCGGTGGGCGGCAGTGAAAGGTGCGGTGCGGGCATCGGGGCGTGTCGCTCCTTGATCGGAAGTGGGCGGCCGGGGGTGACCCTATGCGCGCCTGGGACGGACGTCGACGGTCGGAACGGACGGACATGACCTCACGCGAGCTCCGCCGTGTGGCTGTGCCCGCGTGAGCCCGCGACGTCGACCGTCAGGACGGGCCGGCGGCCCGGGGTGAGCGTGATCGTGTCGTCGGCACGCGTCACCTTGCGTACGGGGAAGGGGAGTTCGACCGTGAGCGTCGACCCGGTGCGCCCGGGGTCGGCCACGGCGACCGCGACGGTGTCGCCGTGCCGCCGCACCAGGACGGTGCCGGGACCGGACGACGTGAGGCCGCCGACGCTGCCGGGACCCCAGAAGTGCGCGGCGAGGAGTCCGAGGCGGCGCGCCTCGACGGCTTGGACCGTGGCGTCGTTCGCCACGATCCGCACGGGCCGCGAGTGCGCCCAGACCCCGGTCGCCACGGCGCTCGCACCCGGCAGGAGCACATAGGCGTACGTGGAGTCGGTGGGGGAGGAGCCGTGGTCGAACCACAGCGTGACGTAGCGGCGGGTGACCGGGTCGGTGTCGCCGCCGGTGTCCGCGCCGGAGTTGAGGGCGCCCCAGGTGCCGGTACGTTCCTCCCGCAGCGCTCTCAGCGGGACGCCGCCGCCCGCTCTCCGTCCCGGATGGTCGGGAAAGACATAGCCGCCCGTGCCCTCCAGATGCGCCCATTCGGCTCCGGACAGCGATGCGGACCAGCCCTGCTCGCCAGGCTGCCGCCGCCCTTCCACCAGGAGGCGCGGCGCTCCGTCCGTACGCAGACTGCGGTTCTCGACGACCGTCTCGATCGTGCGGCCGTCGCTCGCGGTGATCCCCGCGCCGAGCGCGACGACCGCGTTGTCCAGGCAGAACCACGCCTTCCGCGCCCGCAGGGTGCTGCCGTCGGCGATGAGTTCCATGGCAGCCGCGCCATAGCGGTCCTGAAGGACGGCGCCGCCCGCCACGGCGTTCTTCGGGCGGTACGTTCCGGTGCCGGCCCCCGTGCCGAGGTCCGCACGCGCGCGCGTGTCCACCGTCGTGCCCGGCAGCCGGTACGGGTCGACGGTCGGCCAGAACCCGTCGCCGAACTGGCCGAGGTCGTCACCGTCGTACAGGTACGTCATGCCGTCGCCGGTGTACCAGCCGTGCAGGTTCTCACCATTGCCCGCCTCGTACGCCGCGATGCGCTTCGAGGAGAGCGACAGGGCGAGCGCCCAGCCGGGGCGCCGGTGCACCACGCGGTCCATGTCGGCGAACGAGAAGTGACCGGTGAGACGCTCCGCCGCCGGGATCGCCTTGTCGTCGAGGACCGCCTTCGCGCGCGCCAAGGCGGGGACGCCGACGAGACCCGCGTACGGACTGACCTTGTTGCGGCTGATCCACCCCTTGGCGAGCGCACGCCAGCGGTCGGCGTACGGGGCCGGGGCGCCCGCGGCGAGCTGAAGGATGTATGTCAGGGTGACGGCACCGTCGTTGTAGTCGCGGGCCCGCTCGCGGGAGATCGCCCGCCCGCGCAGCGCGTCCATCATCAGCCCGTCGAACACGACGGGCGAGAAGGACCGCTCCACCGCCTCGTAGAGCACCGACACCTTCGGGTCGTTCACGGCCCAGTCCGACCCGGCGAGCAGCGCGATCAGCTGCCCCGCACTGCCGAGCAGCACACTCCCGTACGTCCCCGTGTAGGCGACGCTGTCGTGCTGGACGAACGACCCGTCCTCGTAGAAGCCGTCGCCCGAGGTGACATAGGTGAACAGGCTGCGGCGTCCGCTGTCCCGCACGTCCGACAGGCCGTCGCGGGCCAGCGCGACGGTGGCCGCGTCCCGGGCGAGCAGTCCGCGCAGGGCCACGATGACGGCCTTGTCGGCGCGGTTCGCGCCGGTCTCGGAGAGGGAGGGGGAGTTGGTGCGGCGGTCGGGGTTCGGGCAGAACTTCGCGACGGTCGCGACGTATCCGGCCAGATCCGCGGCAGGCAGCTTCGACCGCAGGAGCACGCAGGTGTCCATCAGCGCTCGGGGTGCGCCGATCTCCCAGAACCACCAGTTGCCGGACTCGCCGCGGGCCGGGTTGTAGCCGGTGCTGCCCAGGAATCCCAGCGCCGCGACGAGTGCGTCGGCGACCTCGGAGCTGCCGGTCAGCGAGGTGCCCGGGGTCGCCCAGGCGGTGGCCAGGGTGCGCAGGCGCGGATAGCTCTGCCCGAACATTCCGGGGTCCGACGCGGGGGAGAGGTCGGCCCACAGCGCCTTCCTGCCCGCGCTGCGGTCGAGGTCCTTCCACCAGGCGGACGCCTGAGTGTCGAGGGCCTTGACGGCCGCCGCGAAGTCCGGATCGGCGGTGTCGAACGCGCCGCCGGTGAGCTGCTCCTCGGCGCGCGCCAGCAGTACGTCGAAAGCGTCGGCGGCAGGGGCGTCCGCCGCTTCCACGGCGTCCGCCGCCGTCGCGACGCCCGCTGTCAGGGGGAGCGCCGCCGCGGCGGTCGCGCCCGCGAGGGTCAGGGTCTGTCTGCGAGTGAGGTCCATGTTCGGTGGGTCCCCTCCGGGTCGGTCACGTCAGTCGGGTCAGTCGGTCAGCGTGGCCGGTTCGACGGTCGGCTTCGGCAGTTGGAGCGCGGCGATCTCGGCCAGTCCCGTGGCGTCGATGGGGAAGGCCCAGTCACGGACGAAGAAGTCCGTGAGGTCGCGGCCGGAGACCCGGCTGGCGTAGGTCGACAGGGCGCGATACCGCTTGGCGGTCTCGGTGTAGTCGGACTGCGGGTTCTCCTCGCGCACAAGCCGGTGCAACCGCGGCCAGAAGTCGTCGCCGAAGGCCAGCTCCAGCTGCCGCAGCGGCACGAGCTTCTCGTAGGCGCCGAAGGACTTCTCGTACGTCAGCCCGTCCGTGCCGAACTTCGCGTGTGCGGACTGGAAGGGGTTGAGGCCGGTCTTCGGGTCGACGGTCAGAAGGTTCGACGGCTGGCTCAGGGCCCGCTGCACCGCGAGCGAGTAGATGTTGACCGTGACCTCGGTCAGGCCCGTCGGCTTGTACGCCATCTGCTGATGCAGGTGCCCGAGTTCGTGGTAGAGGCCCCAGCCTCGGGTGCGCAGTCCGTCGACGGTGGTGGCGCGGTCGAGATAGGCGCGCGGGAAGCCGTTGTAGCCGTGCGTGGCGTAGGCGCCGACGCCGGACGGGACCACCGACACCTCGGTGAAGTGATAACCGCCCGCCTTCGGCCGGTGCACCGGCTTCGACCCGTCGAGCCCGCTGATCCGCGACTCGGCCTCGATGATCTCCTCGACGAGCCGGAGCAGCGCCGCGTGGTCCTGGTCGCGGTACAGGAGTGCGCCGTCGCGCGTGAGCGTCATGATGGTGCGCGGCGCGTGCAGCTCGACCACCGGCACGTCGGTGAGGGTGTCCAACTGCCGCTGGTAGTCGGCCTCGGAGGTGTGGCCGAGCCTGAAGACAGGCATCGGGGTGGCGCCCGCCCTGAACTTCACGGCGGCGCGTTCGCCGTGGCCTTCCAGGGAGAAGTAGACGGGACCGCCGTGCGGGTCGGTGACCGTGTTGGCGCCGGGCTTCAGCGCATAGCTGCGCGGCTCCGTCACCGTGCCGTAGTAGTCCCACTGCCCGATCCAGAGCGTGGGCACGAGGTCGTCGTGAGGCAGCACGTCGAAGCGCAGCGCGGTCCCGGCCGGGACGTACTGCCCGGTCGGCTGGAACTCGGTGGCGCGCAGGGCCTGTCCGAGGCGGAGGCGCTCGGTCTCGGCGGAGGGGCGTGCGATGAGCGGGACGGTGGCACCGCCCGGGGCGTGGGCACTTGCGGTGCCGGTGCCGAGGAGGGTGGCGGCTCCCGCGCCGGCCAGGGTGGCGAGCACCGCACGACGGGAGAAGCCCGAGGTGGCAGGGGTGTCGGCGGGGACAGCGGCGTCGGCCGAGGCGGCGGAGGACATACGGGCAGGGCGCATCCAGAGACTCCCATGGGGATCAACAGCATCGGAGTGATGTGCGGGCTGCGCGCCAGCATGTAAGCGTTTGCTATCCCGCCGCAAGAGGGTCCGGCAAGTTTCTGTCTGTTACTACGACGTCAGGGAGGAAACCGGTGAACAGTGGTGGGCGGAGAGCCGCCGAATGGCTCCGGACGGCATGCTGTGAGCCGGGGCGTCGCAAGGCGGACCAGGACGTCGCGAGGCCGGCACCGCCGGACCCGGACGTCGTGAGCCGGAGCGTCGTAAGCCGGACCTGGACGTCGTGAGCCGGAGCGTCGTAAGCCGGCCCCGGACTTCGTGAGCCCGGACGTCGTGAGCCGCGGCGCCGCAAGCCGAACCGGAACGCCTCAAGGCGAAGCACCTCAAGGCGAGGCGCCTTGAGCCGAGTCACCCCAAGCCGAGGCGCCTTGTGCCGAGTCACCCCAAGCCGGGACGCAGTTCACCCCCGGCGCCGGCGCACCCCACGCGGCGCCGCCACGGAATCGCGTACCACCAGATGCGTACCGAGGCGCAGCGTGCCCGTCGTCGGGGCCCGCCAGTCGTCCTCGTCGCCGCCCGCGAGGGCGACGCGGACGGCCTGGCGGCCCATCTCCTCGAGCGGGATGTGCACGGTGGTGAGGCGCGGTCGCAGCTCCTGTGCCACGGGCACGTCGTCGTAGCCGACCAGGGAGACGTCCTGCGGCACCCGCATCCCGGCCTCCTCCAGGGCCTGGGCCGCGCCCGCCGCCACGATGTCGTTGGCCGCGAAGACGGCGGTGAACTCCGGTCCCTCGCGCAGCAGTTCCGTCATCCGGCGGTGGCCGAACTGGCGGCTGAACGCCCCGGGCTGCACGAGCGCCGGATCGCGCGGCAGCCCACGCTGCTCCAGGGCGCGACGGTGGCCGGCGATCCGTTCCTTGGTGGTGGAGAGCCCCGGCGGCCCGCCCAGGTACAGGATTCGTTCGTGGCCCTCGGTCAGGAGGTGGTCGGTGATCGCGAAGGCGCCGCCCTCGTTGTCGTACTCGACCCCGACCGTGGGCGCGTCCTTGCCGAGGGAGGGGCGGCCGCACAGCACGAGCTTCGAGCCGCCGGCGTCCAATTCGCGGGCGCGGCGTTCGAGTTCGGTGCGGTAGCCGCGGTCGGCGACGCTGCCGCCGACGAGGATCACCGCGTCGGCGCGGCGCTCGTGCATCAGCTCGATGAAGGCCAGCTCGCGCTGCGGGTCGCCCTGGGTGCTGCAGACCAGGCAGAGCCGGCCGCCCGCCGTCGCCTCGCGTTCCACGCCACGCGCGATGTAGGCGTAGAAGGGGTCGACCACGTCGCTGATGATGATGCCGACGGTGCGTCCGGAGACACCGGCCAGGGCGCGGGCGTGGGCGTTGACCACATAGCCCAGCTCCTCCATGGCCTCCTCGACGCGCTCGCGGGTGGCTGCCGCGACCGGGTAGTTGCGGTTCATCACGCGGGACACGGTCGCGGTCGACACGCCCGCGAGACGCGCCACGTCCACGACGGTCGCGCGCCGTCCGTTCGCCGTAGAGCCCTGCCGGGGCATCCGGACCTCCCCCTGGTCGTCGTGGTCGTCCTGACCGTCCTGGTCACCGGTCTGCGCGGAGGGCCCCGCGACCTGTCCCGCGACCCTCCTGTGCGCAGAGCCTATGGCGTCCACGGAGCCCCCGCTCACGCGATCCGCTCCAGTTCCTCCAGGAGGACCGGGTGGTTGAGCGGCACCCCGCGCGCGTAGCGGGCGAGTTCGTCGACCGCGAGCGCGCCGAGCCGCCCCACCTCGTTGCCCTGCGCCCCCGCCAGGTGCGGGGTGATGAAGACGTTGGGCAGGTCCCACAGGGGGTGGTCGGCGGGCAGCGGCTCGGGGTCCGTGACGTCGAGTACGGCGTCGATCCGGCCGCTGACCAGGTGCGCGGTGAGGGCTTCGGTGTCGACGAGTGGGCCGCGTGCCGTGTTGATCAGCAGGGCGCCCGGGCGCATCAGCGCGATGCGCCGCTCGTCGAGCAGGTGGTGGGTGAGGGGAGTGGACGGCGCGTGCAGGGTCACGACGTCACTGGTCGCGACGAGGGTGTCGAGGTCGGTGCGGGTGGCCCCGAGCAGCTCCGCCTCGGCGTCGCTCACGTACGGGTCGTGGAGCAGTACGTCGGCGTCGATGGAGCGCAGCAGCTGGATGACCCTGCGTCCGGTGCGTGACGCGCCGACCACGCCGACGGTGATGCCGTGCGTGCCGAGCCAGTGGTGGCGGTCGAGGTCGGCCGCAGTGCGGTGGGAGCGGCGGGTGTGGAACAGCTGGGCGAGCGGGAAGGCCCGCTTGGCGCCCATGATGATCGCCGCGAGGGTGAACTCCGCGACGGGTACGGCGTTGGCGGCCGCGGCGGACGACACCGCGATGCCGCGCCCGTACGCCTCGGGGGTCAGGAACGTCTTGACCGTGCCCGCCGAGTGGATCACCGCGCGCAGCCGCGGCGCCCGGTCGAGCACGGCCGTGTCGATGTGCGGGCAGCCCCAGCCGGTCAGCAGGACCTCGCACTCGGCGAGCGCGGCCACCGCCTCGGGACTCCCGAACTCGCCCACCACCTGTGGCGGCCGGATGTCCGCGGACTCCTCGAGCCGGAGCCGTACGGCGGGCGGAAAGACGTCGTCGAGCAGCCCCGCGTCCATCGCCAGGACGGTACGGGGCCTGCGTGGGGGCCGTGTGGAGCCGGCGGAGTCGGCCTGGACCGGCGACTCGTCAGTGGTACGCACCCTGCCTCCGGACAGTAAACGTGTTCTATGAAGTCACCGCACGCTAGGGATCACGAGGGGGGAGCGTCAAGCATGCCGACCCTGACCCTTGACCGCCTTAACCCGAGATAGCGCCAAATACCCGTCAGGAACGGTCAGTTGAAAAACTCGCTTAACCCAGGTGTTGCCCGGACCTATTGACGTGAGGGGTAACCGATTACTAACTTGCCGCCCCATGGCTGACACAACGCCCTCCCCGCCACAGGCCGTTCACCGCCTCTCGCTGGGGCAGCGGCTCAAGCGGGACAAGGTCATGCTGCTGCTGACCCTGCCGGGCCTGCTCTATTTCTGCGTGTTCCACTACGTACCGCTCCTCGGCTACGTGGTGGCGTTCCAGGACTACCAGCCGTATCTGGGCTACATGCACAGCGCCTGGGCGGGCGTCTCGAACTTCACGTCCGCCTTCGCCGACCCGGCGTTCTGGTCGGCGACCGGCAACACGCTGAAGATCGCGCTCGTCCAGCTGGTGTTCTTCTTCCCGGTCCCCATCGCCCTCGCGCTGCTGCTCAACAGCATCGTCAGCGACAAGGTCCGCCGGTTCGTGCAGAGCGTCGTCTATCTGCCGCACTTCATCGGCTGGGTCATCATCGTCTCGATCTTCCAGCAGATCCTCGGCGGCGCCGGCGTCCTGCCCGACCTCCTCGGCCAACTCGGCCTGCCCCGCTACGACATGACGACCGACCCGGCCGCCTTCCCCTGGCTCCTCACCCTCCAGGTGGCCTGGAAGGATGCGGGCTGGGGCACGATCATCATGCTCGCCGCCCTGCTCAACATCGACCGTGGCCTGTACGAGGCCTCGGCGATCGACGGGGCGGGGCGCGCCCGGCGCCTGTGGCACGTCACGCTGCCCGGCATCTCCCCGGTGATCATCCTGCTCCTGATCCTCAACCTGGGGCAGATCCTCTCCGTCGGCTTCGAGCAGATCCTGCTCCAGCGCGACGCGGTCGGCCCCGCCGCCGGTGAAGTCCTCGACACCTACGTGTACTTCCACGGGATCAAGAACAACGACTGGGGCACGTCGGCCGCCGTAGGACTGGTCAAGGCGGTCATCGGCACCGTCCTCGTCCTCGGCGCCAACAAGTTCGCCCACCGGCTCGGCCACGAAGGGGTGTACCGCGGTGCTGACCGCTGAGACGCAGACGGCGGCCGCCGGACGCCGCACACGCAAGCCGGCCGCCCCGGCCGAAACCGGCGTCAGGGTGTCCGACGGCCGCCCGCCCTGGATGGAGAAGCCCACCCGAACCGGCCTGTTCCTCAAGGGACTTGTGCTGGTCCTGGTGGTCGCGGCCGTCGCCTACCCGCTGCTCGGCGTGATCGGCACGAGCTTCGCCTCGCAGTCCGACATCATCCGCAGCCCCGGCCTGGTCCTGTGGCCCGACCACCCGACGCTGGAGGCGTACCGCACGGTCTTCAGCGGCGGCGTCGTCACGCACGCGCTGCTCATCTCCGTCGGCGTGACCCTCGTGGGCACCGCGACCAGCGTCCTCGTCACCATCGGGATGGCGTACGGCCTCTCGCGCCGCGAGGTCACCGGCTCCCGCTTCATCCTCATGACGGCCCTGTTCACGATGCTCTTCGACCCGGGCATCATCCCCAAGTTCCTCACCATCAAGGAACTCGGCCTGTACAACACCCTGGCCTCACTCGTGCTGCCCACCATGGTCAGCGCGTTCAACCTGGTCGTCCTGCGCTCCTTCTTCATGAACCTGCCCGAGGAGCTGTACGACGCCGCGAAGGTGGACGGCGCGGGCGATCTGCGCACCCTGGTGCGCATCGTGCTGCCGCTGTCGAAGGCCGTCATCGCCGTGATCAGCCTGTTCTACGCGGTGACGTACTGGAACGCCTTCTTCAACGCGATGCTCTACCTGAGCGACAACGACAAGTGGCCGCTCTCCATGGTCCTGCGCACCTTCGTCCTCCAGGGCCAGTCCCTGGAAGGGGCCTCGGCCGGCGAGGCGCTCGCGCCCCAGCAGGCCGTGCAGATGGCCGTCCTGGTGATCGCCGTCGTGCCGATCCTGTGCGTCTACCCCTTCCTCCAGCGCTACTTCACCAAGGGCGTCCTCACCGGCGCCATCAAGGGCTGACCTCGCACAGCCCCGTCCCACACCCCCCCGCGCCCATGTCCCCTCCGTCACCGAGGAGTTCACCGTGCCGCGCTCCACCCCCATCAATCGCAGAACCCTGCTGAGGACATCCCTCGGCCTGGGCCTCGGCCTCGCCGCGGCCCCGCTGCTGACCGCCTGCGGTGACGGCGGCGCCGCCGAGAAGTCCGCCGCGAAGAGCCGCAAGGTGCTGCCGTCCACCGTCACGGCCAACACCGTCAAGGCAGACCTCCCCGGCACGGCCGCCGGTGTGCCCAACGCCTTCTACAGCTACCCGAAGAGCCCGGTCCGCTCCGTCGAGGGCACTCCGCTCAAGGGCGCCAAGACCGTCAAGGCGATCACCGAGACCTACGCGCCGCCCGCCCCGGCCCGCGGCAGGAACGCCGCCTGGCAGGCGATCGAGAAGCGGCTCGGCGGCACGGTCGACATCACCGCCGTGGCCGCCGACGACTACCCGGCGAAGTTCTCGACGATGGTCGCGGGCGGTGACCTCGCGGACGTCTTCATGTATCCGGAGACCGGCGGCGTCGACCACAAGGCGGCCTTCCTCGCCGCCGAGTGCGCCGACCTGACGCCCTTCCTGTCCGGCGACAAGGTCAAGGCGTACCCGAACCTGGCGGCGATCCCGGCGAGCGCGTGGCAGCAGGCCCTCTACGGGGACAAGCTCTACGGCGTTCCGGTCACGCGCTACGGCACCTCGGGCGCCGGCTTCTACCGGCACGACCTGTTCAAGGAGGTCGGGGTCGACAGCCTCGACCAGATCACCGGCCTGGACCGCTTCTTCGAGGTCTGCAAGGAGCTGACGCAGCCGAAGAAGAAGCAGTACGCGATCATCGCGGGCGCCACCAGCATGCTCGCCATGTCGGCGGGCGCCCCCTACTTCTGGTCGATGGACCAGAAGACCGGCAAGTTCACCGCGGACCTGGAGACCGACGAGTACCGCTCCGCCGTGGAGATGGCCGCCAAGCTCTACAAGGCGGGCTGCTACTACCCGGGCACCCTCGCCATGACCGGAGCCCAGAAGGCCCAGTACACGGACCTCTTCAAGAACGGCAAGGGCGCGTACGTCTACGACGGCATGCCCGCCTACCTTCAGCCCTCCAGCGGATACGTCGACGCGATGGCCGCCATCGACAAGAGCTACGACGTCCGGCCCTTCGTGCCGGTCGGGACGAAGGCCGTCACCTGGACCGACAACGCCACGCTCAGCGAGTCCTTCGTGAAGAAGGCCCCCAAGGCGCGTGTCGAACAGATCCTTCGCCTCCTCGACTTCATCGCCGCGCCCTTCGGCACCGAGGAGTACACCCTCATCAACTTCGGAGTGGAGGGCACCGACTTCAAGCGCGACGCCAAGGGCATCCCGGTGCTCACACCCACCGGCAGCCAGGACATCGGCGTCCCCTGGGGCAAGCTCGCCTCCGGAATCCCGGCCCTCTTCTCGCCGACGTCGAAGGACGCGGTGACGTACGCGCACGAGGCGTACACGAAGCTCATCCCGATGCTGGAGAAGTCCGACTACCTGGACTACACGTCCCCGACCTGGGACTCGAAGGGGTACGGCAGCTTGCTCACCCTCAAGGGGGACGGGCTCAAGGACATCATCTCCGGCCGCAAGTCCATGAAGGACTACGACGCCCTGGTGAAGGACTACCTCGCCAAGGGCGGCGAGCAGTGCCGCTCCGAATTCGAGGACGCCGCCCAGAAGGGAACCGACAAGTGACCCGCACCGTACGCGCCGCCGTCGCCACCGCCGCGGCCTGCGCGGCCCTCGCCCTGGCCGCGCCCGCGCAGGCGCACCCGTTCGACCCGAAGCCCGGCGCGGACGGCGTCGGGGACCCGCTCTTCCCGACGCTCGGCAACGGCGGCTACGACGTCCGGCACTACGACCTGTCGTTCGACTTCACGCCGGTGACATACGACTTCACCGGCACCATGAAGATCAGCGCGAAGGCCACCCAGGACCTCTCCTCCTTCAACCTCGACATCGACTCGCTCGCCATCGACGCGGTGAAGGTCGACGGCAAGGACGCGGCCTTCGCCGTGTCGCTCGGCAAGAGCGGACAGGAACTGACGGTCACCCCCGCCGGCGGCCTGCACGACAACACGCCCTTCGAGGTCGCCGTCACCTATCACGGCAACGGCAGGACGAAGCCCATCGGCGCCCCCGGCTGGCGCTACATGAGCGACGGTGGATTCGCCTCCGCCGCGCAGTCCTCCCGCGCCGACACGTTCGCCCCCGTCAACGACACCACGATGGACAAGGCGAGCTGGACGTTCCACCTCACCGCCCCCGACGGCTGGACGCCGGGCGCCAACGGCACCCTGACCGGCACCCGCCCCGCGGGGGAGGGGAAGACCACTTCCGACTTCCGCCTGAACACCCCCATGGCCTCCGAACTCCTCGGCATCTCCGTGGAGAAGCAGACCCTCCTGACCGGCAAGGGACCGCACGGCGTGACGCTGCGCCACTACGTCCCCGACGACCAGGTGGCCACGTACCGGCCGATCGTCGAGCAGACCGGCGGCCAGATCGCGTGGCTGGAGAAGACGCTCGGCGTGCGCTTCCCGTTCGACACCTACGGGATGCAGATCGTCCGCGACGGCTACAGCGACGCGTTGGAAAACCAAACCCTGTCACTGTTCGGGCCGGGCTGGTTCAAGAACGCGTCCACGTCCACGACATACACGAACGTCATGGTCCACGAGATGACCCACCAGTGGTTCGGTGACTCGGTCACGCCCACCACGTGGCAGAGCGCCTGGCTGAACGAGGGGCCGGCCGTCTACTACGCAGCCCTGTGGGCCGACCAGCAGGGCACCGCCTCCATGGAGGACAAGATGCGGACGGCGTACGGGAAGCTCGACGCCGTCCGCAAGACCGACGGGCCGCCCGGACTGCCCACCGAACTCGGCGGATTCAACATCTACGACGGGGCCGCCGTCGTGCTGTACGCCCTCAACCAGCAGGTCGGACAGGACGACTACGACGCGATCATGAAGTCCTGGCTCACGAAGCACCGGCACGCCAACGCCGACTCCCAGGACTTCATCGACAACGCGGTACGGGTCACGCACGACCCGTCGCTGCGGCCCTTCCTGGAGGACTGGCTGTTCAGCAAGGACAACCCGCCCATGCCCGGCCACCCCGACTGGAGCTGACGCCGACCATGAACGGCACCCGCATCGCCGTCGCCCTCGCCGCCACGGCCGCCCTCCTGTCCACCGCCCCCGCCGCACATGCCGACCCGTCCGCCCGCGTCCTGCACGCCGCCCCCGACGGCTCCGGCACCGCCTGTACGCACGGCCGCCCCTGTTCCCTGGACGGCGCCCGCGACGCCGCCCGCACCGTCGAAGGCCGCGACGTACGCGTCGAACTCGCCGACGGAACCTACGCGTTGAGCAGGCCGCTGGAACTCGGCGCAGCCGACTCCGGGCGCGACGGGCACACCGTCACCTGGACCGCCGAGCGAGGCGCCCACCCCGTACTCTCCGGCGGCAGGACCCTCAAGGGCTGGGCCGGCAACGCCGACGGGACCTGGACCACGCACGTCCCCGAAGGCGTCACGCCCCGCCAGCTCTTCGTCGACGGGGTACGGGCCGTGCGCGCACGCGGCGCGTCGTGCGCCGCCTCCGTGTGCGACGCCACCAAGACCGGCATGACCGGCGCGAAAGCCACCGGCATCTCCTCCTGGGCCCGCCCCACCGACGCCGAGGCCGTCATCAGCGTCCGCTGGCGCAACTACCACTGCCGCATCGACTCCGTCACCGGCGACGTCCTGACCTTCGCCCAGCCCTGCTGGACCAACTCCGCCTCCGGCACGAACCGCACCGGCCCCGCCTGGGACACCACGACAGTCGACTCATCGCGCTACACGCAGGTCAAGTACTTCGAGAACGCACCCGAACTCCTCGACCAGCCGGGGGAGTTCGTCTGGAACTCGGACGCCCGCACCCTCACATACCTGCCGCGCAAGGGCGAGGACATGCGCCGCGCCAAGGCGGTCACCCCCGCCACCGAGCAGCTCCTCGTCCTCGACAGCGCCCACGACGTACGCGTCGAGGGCATCGCGCTGCGGTACGCGGCCTGGCACCAGCCCTCCACCGACGAGGGCTACGCCGGCATGCAGGCGGGACTCGTGCTCACCGGCGCCACCGGCCCCGTCGACCACGCGGGCCGCTACTACACCAAGCCCTCCGCCGCCCTCACCGTGCGCGGCGGCAGGCATGTGGCCGTCGACCAGGTCGGGTTCAGCCACCTCGGCGGCGCCGGAGTGGTCTTCGAGGCCGGTACACAGGACTCGACGGTCACCCGGTCCCGCTTCACGGACCTGTCCTCCGGAGCCGCCTACATCGGCGACACGGAACCCATGCCCGCCGCCGAACTCGTGGGCGCGCGCAACACGGTGGCGTACAACACCATCCGCCGCACCGGCGTGGAGTTCACCGACGCCGTCGGCATCTGGGCCGGCTACGAGGCCGCCACCGTCATCGACCACAACACCCTCGACGACCTGCCCTACTCGGGCATCTCCGTCGGCTGGGGCTGGAACCAGCCCGAGGCGCAGAAGTCCGTCCTGCGCGACAACCGGATCACGAACAACCGGATCACGAACGTCATGCGCGTCGAGCACGAGCAGCACGACGGCGGCGCCATCTACACCCAGGGCGCCCAGCCCGGCACCGTCATCTCCGGCAACTACATCAACCGCAGCGCCTTCGGCAACACGGAGCGCGACGGCAACGGCATCTACCTCGACGAGCAATCCAGCCACATCCGCGTCGAGGGCAACGTCCTCACCCGACTCGGCTACAAATGGGTGTCCAACTGGGCCGACTACGGCATCGACAACCACGCCACCGGCAACTGGACCGACACCGACGCCCCCGCCCTCGCCGGCACCGGCTCGACGACGGCCGACAATCACACCAAGCTCGACCGGCTCCCCGCCGACGCGCTGAAGGTCGCCGCCTCCGCGGGCGCCCAGGGGCACGACCGCGTGGAACAGCTGCGCCCCGACCTCGCCCGCACCGGCACCGCCTCGCAGTCCTCAACGGACGGCACCGCCACCGCGGCCGCCGCGACCGACGGCGACACGTCCACCGACACCCGCACCCTGTCCGAGGCGGGCGCCTGGTGGCAGGTCGACCTGGGGTCCGTACAGCGCGTCGGCCAGGTCGAGGTCTGGAACAACACCTCGATGACCACGACCGGCTTCGACGTCCAGCTGGCCCGCACCGCGGACTTCGCCGACGCCACCACCCTCCACGTCCCGGGCAAGGCCCTGCGGCCCACCGTCCTGGACACCGACAGGGGCACCGAGGCCCGCTACGTACGGATCAAGCTCACGGGAACGGGACGCGTGGCACTCGCCCACGTCCTGGTCCACCCGTAGATCCGGTGGAGGCCTGAAGGAAACCTGCGGCGGCGCTTAAGAAATCCTCGATGGACCAAGAGCGCCGCCGTACGGCAGATTTGCCCCCGTCGGCAGCAGGGCGCGCCGCAGCCGCACCAAGGCGCCCGTCCGTGCTGTCATTTCACTCTTCCCCTCGCACGGCGGCCGGTCCCGGCATGCCGTGACGCGGGGTGCGACGACGGGAGCGGTGCGTTGAAGGCGCTGGTCAAGGAGAAGTCCGAGCCGGGACTGTGGCTGACGGACGTGCCCGAGCCGGGCATCGGCCACGGAGATGTGCTGATCAAGGTCCTCAGGACCGGGATCTGCGGCACCGACCTCCACATCCGCAACTGGGACGGCTGGGCGCAGCAGGCGATCAGCGCGCCGCTGATCGTCGGCCACGAGTTCGTCGGCGAGGTCGTCGAGACCGGCCGTGACGTCGCCGACATCGCCATCGGCGACCGTGTCAGCGGCGAGGGCCACCTCGTCTGCGGCAAGTGCCGCAACTGTCTCGCCGGGCGGCGCCACCTGTGCCGTTCCACGGTCGGTCTCGGCGTCGGACGCGACGGCGCGTTCGCCGAGTACGTCGCCCTGCCCGCCGCCAACGTGTGGGTCCACCGGGTGCCCGTCGACCTCGACGTGGCCGCGATCTTCGACCCGTTCGGCAACGCCGTGCACACCGCCCTGTCGTTCCCGCTGGTCGGCGAGGACGTCCTGATCACCGGCGCCGGGCCCATCGGCCTGATGGCCGCGGCCGTCGCCCGGCACGCCGGTGCCCGCAACGTCGTCGTCACCGACGTCAGCGAGGAGCGGCTCGACCTGGCCCGCAAGATCGGCGTCAGCCTCGCCCTGAACGTCGCCGAGTCCACGATCGCCGAGGGCCAGCGCTCCCTGGGCCTGCGCGAGGGCTTCGACGTCGGCCTGGAGATGTCGGGCAACCCCGTCGCCATGCGCGACATGCTCGCCAACATGACCCACGGCGGCAAGATCGCCATGCTCGGCCTGCCCGCCGAGGAGTTCGCCGTCGACTGGTCCCGGATCGTCACCTCGATGATCACGATCAAGGGCATCTACGGCCGCGAGATGTTCGAGACCTGGTACGCGATGTCGGTCCTCCTGGAGGGCGGCCTCGACCTCGCCCCCGTGATCACGGGCCGCTACAGCCACCGCGACTTCGAGGCGGCCTTCGACGACGCGGCCAGCGGCCGCGGCGGCAAGGTCATCCTCGACTGGGAAAGCTGATTTCCGGCTCGGTGAGCCCCCGACCTCCTGACCGACCTCTTCTTTAAAGGAAGTCACCATGTTCGACTCCGTACGCGACGATCTGCAGGCCACCCTCGACGAGATCGCCGCCGCGGGCCTGCACAAGCCCGAGCGCGTCATCGGCACGCCGCAGTCCGCGACGGTCGCCGTCACCGCGGGCGGCCGCCCCGGCGAGGTCCTCAACTTCTGCGCGAACAACTACCTCGGCCTCGCCGACCACCCCGAGGTGATCGCCGCCGGCCACGAGGCGCTCGACCGCTGGGGCTACGGCATGGCCTCCGTCCGCTTCATCTGCGGCACCCAGGAGGTCCACAAGGAGCTCGAGGCGCGTCTGTCCGCGTTCCTCGGCCAGGAGGACACGATCCTCTACTCCTCCTGCTTCGACGCCAACGGCGGTGTGTTCGAGACGCTCCTCGGCGAGGAGGACGCCGTCATCTCCGACGCGCTGAACCACGCCTCGATCATCGACGGCATCCGCCTCTCCAAGGCCCGCCGCTTCCGCTACGCCAACCGCGATCTCGCGGACCTGGAGCAGCAGTTGAAGGAGGCGCAGACCGCGCGCCGCCGCCTGATCGTCACCGACGGCGTCTTCTCCATGGACGGCTACGTGGCGCCGCTGCGCGAGATCTGCAACCTCGCCGACCGCTACGACGCCATGGTCATGGTCGACGACTCGCACGCCGTCGGCTTCGTCGGCCCCGGCGGCCGCGGCACCCCCGAGCTGCACGGCGTCATGGACCGCGTGGACATCATCACCGGCACCCTCGGCAAGGCGCTCGGCGGCGCCTCCGGCGGCTATGTCGCGGCCCGCGCCGAGATCGTCGCGCTGCTGCGTCAGCGCTCTCGCCCGTACCTCTTCTCCAACAGCCTCGCCCCGGTGATCGCGGCCGCGTCCCTCAAGGTCCTCGACCTCCTGGAGTCGGCGGGCGAGCTGCGCGAGCGGCTCGCCGCGAACACGGCGCTCTTCCGCACCCGCATGGCGCAGGAGGGCTTCGACATCCTGCCCGGCGACCACGCCATCGCGCCCGTCATGATCGGCGACGCGTCCGTCGCGGGCCGCATGGCCGAGCTGCTCCTGGAGCGCGGCGTGTACGTGATCGGCTTCTCGTACCCGGTCGTCCCACAGGGCAAGGCCCGCATCCGCGTCCAGCTCTCCGCGGCGCACTCCACCGAGGACGTGAACCGGGCTGTGGACGCCTTCGTCGCGGCGCGCGCGGAGCTCGACGCGGAGACCGCCGTGGCGGCCGGCTGACCTGGGGCCTGTCAGGCGGATCACGCCGGGGCCTGGGGTCCGGAGCTCCGGCACGGACCGTCACGGGCAACCCGGTTCCGGCCTGATCCGCCGGACAAGCCCCCGGTTCGGACATCGGCGGCACATTTGGGAGAATCGGTCGCATGATCGAAGCGCGGCGGCTGCACATCCTCCGTGCGGTGGCCGACCACCGCACCGTGACGGCGGCTGCCGCCGCGCTCTATCTGACCCCGTCGGCGGTCTCCCAGCAGCTGACGGCCCTGGAGCAGGAGACCGGTCACCGGCTCGTCGAGCGGGGCGCGAAGGGCGTCCGGCTCACCCCGGCGGGCGAGATCCTGCTCACGCACACGAACGCGGTCCTCGCCCAGCTGGAGCGGGCGGAGGCCGAGCTCGCCGCGTACAGCTCGGGGGCGGCCGGCACGGTCACCGTCGCCGCGTTCGCCACCGGGATCGGCCTGGTCGTCGCCCCGGCTCTGACCCGCCTCGCGCGGACGGCGCCCGGCATCCGGATCCGCGTCCAGGACGCCGAGGGCGACGCGAGCCTGCCGATGGTCCTCGACCGGCAGGTCGACGTCGCGGTCGCCGTCGAGTACCGGGGGGCGCCGGGCGCGGACGACGCCCGCCTGACCCGCGTACCGCTGTACGCCGAGCCGTTCGACGCGGTGCTTCCCGCGGCGCACCGGCTCGCGGCGTCCGACCGGGTGCCGCTCGCCGAGCTGGCCAAGGACACCTGGATCGGCCCGTTCCCCGGCAATCCGTGTCACGACGTGGTGGTCCTGGCCTGCGAGCACGCCGGTTTCCAGCCGCGGGTCGAACACTCCTCGGACGACTTCCGTGCCGTCGTCGCCCTCGCCTCGGCGGGTGCGGGCGTCGCTCTGGTGCCGCGCTCGGCGCTGCGCGGCATGGACCTGTCCGACGCGGTCGTCCGCCCGGTGGACGGGGTGGCCCCGACCCGCCGGGTCTTCGCGGCGGTCCGCTGCGGAGCGGAGGAGCACCCCCTGATCAGGCCCGTCCTGGAAGCGCTCGGGGAAGCCGCCGAGTAGCCGGGGCCGGCAGGCCTCTCGGTCACCCTGGCCTCTCGGTCACCCTGGCCTCTCGGTCACCCCGGCCCCTCGGTCACCCCGGCGTCCCCGTGCTCGCCCGTATCCGTACCTCGCCCACGATCCGCTCAACCCGCGAGCGTGGCCCCCTAGGTTCACGTAACGCGAGGTCGAGAGCGGCGCGGCCCATGCCGGTCAGGGGGAGGGCCACCGTCGTGAGGGGCGGGGTCAGTTCGCGCACCAGAGGGATGTCGTCGAAGCCGGCCAGTGAGATGTCCTGAGGGACGCGCAGCCCGTGGTCGCGGAACGCGGCGAGCGCCCCCACGGCCATCACGTCGGTGACGGCGAAGACGCACGTGGGCCGGGGTGTGCGGCGCAGCAGTTCGCTAGCCGCCGCGTATCCGCCGTCGCGCGTGAAGGCGCCTTCGACGACCCGCGCGTCCACGAGGGGCACCCCCGCCTCGGCGAGCCCCTGCCGGAATCCGGTCAGCCGGTCCGCGACGGTCGTCAGCCGTGCGGGCCCGGCGAGCACCCCGAACTCCCGGTGCCCGAGACCGAGCAGGGCCCGGGCGAGCGCCGCCGCCCCCGCCCGGTTCTCCGGCAGCACGGTGTCGACACGCAGACTGCGGTGCCGGCTCACGACCGCGACCCGGCCCCCGCCGCGCAGATAGGGAGCGACCTCGGACTCCAGCGAACGCTCCCACGCGGGGTCCTGGAAGCCGGAGCCGATGAGCAGGATCGCGCGGGCCCGCTGCGCCCGCAGCATGGAGATGTACGCGATCTCGCGCTCGGGCGCGCGGAACGTGCTGGACAGCATCACCAACAGCCCGCGCTCGGCGGCCCGCGCCATGATCCCGCTGGCGATCGCGGCGAAGTAGGGGTCGCCCACGTCGTGGCAGATGACGCCGACGGTGTTGTTGGAGGCGCTGGCGAGGGCCTGCGCGTGCGCGTTCGGGATGTAGCCGAGTTCGTCGGCCGCGGCGCGTACCCGGCGCAACAGGTCGTCGCGGACGCGGGTGGTTCCGTTCAGGGCGCGGGACGCCGTCGCGGGGGAGACCCCCGCCGTGCGGGCCACCGCGTCGAGGGTCACGTGCGGTTGTTGCGGGTGCCCGTGCGGTTCGCTCACTCTGCCCCCTCGGATTCCGGTTGCGGCACCGGTCGCAGGAAACTTCGGAACGGCCTATTGACCCTGTGCTCCACGAGTCATTAGCGTGGCTGACATCGTACCAGAAAGCGCTTTCTGAAAGCGATTTCTGGACTTCGTCACCGTAGTGAGCATGGATCCGCGACCTCGCGAGTCCGATACCCCGGCTCTCCTCAACTGCCTCCCGATTCCGTAGGAGTTCATCGTGAGTCAGAGCACACTGCCCGCAACTCCCGTCAAAACAGCCGGAGTTGCAGACCGGCAGACGCCCGGGCTGCGCCGGCGTGCCGCGGACGTGGCCGAGCGGAGCTGGCGCCCCGTCGCGCTGCTCGTCGTCTGTTTCGTCGCCTGGTGGGTGATCGCCGCGACGGAGCTGGTCGAGCCGTATCTGGTGCCGTCGCCGGGCCGGACCCTCGACGTCATCCTCGACAAGCCGGACTACCTCTGGCAGCACACCTGGGTGACCACGTACGAGACGCTGCTCGGCTTCGTCATCGCCGTCGGCGTAGGCATCTTCTCCGCCGTGATCATGGTCTACTCGTCGACCGTCGAGAAGACCCTCTACCCGATCCTGCTCTTCGCCCAGGTCGTCCCGAAGATCGCGATCGCGCCGCTGTTCGTGGTCTGGCTCGGCTTCGGCATCGCGCCCAAGATCCTCATCGCCGTGCTCATCGCGTTCTTCCCGGTCGTCATCTCGATGGTGACCGGACTCAAGGCCGTCGACCCGGAGATGCTCCAGCTCTCCGCGACGATGGGCGCCAGCCCCTGGCAGACCTTCCGCAAGATCCGCTTCCCGGCCTCCCTGCCCCACCTGTTCTCCGGCCTCAAGGTGGCCGTCACGCTCGCCGTCACCGGCGCCGTCGTCGGTGAATTCGTGGGCGCGAACGAAGGGTTGGGCTACGTCATCCTCCAGGCCAACGGCAACCTCGACACCCCGATGCTCTTCGCGGGCCTGCTCGTCATGTCCTTGATCGGCGTCGTGCTCTTCGTCCTCGTCGAGATCGCCGAGAAGCTACTCCTGCCGTGGCACGCGAGCCGCCGCGACGTCGCGGCGACCACGGCGTACTGAACGCCGGCATTCCCCCCGAACCGCCCCGGACCACCCACCGACCGCCGCGAGAAGGGCCGCCCCATGCACGCGCGCAGACTCCTGACCGGACTCGTCCCCCTGACGCTCGTCGCCCTCACGGTGACGGCCTGCGGCGACGACTCCGGATCCACGACGACCAGCGACTCGGGCAAGAAGCTCGACAAGGTCACGCTGACGCTCAACTGGTACCCGTACGGCGAACACGCGCCGTTCTACTACGGCAAGAAGCAGAAGATCTTCGAGAAGCACGGCATCGACCTGGAGATCCGCGCGGGACAGGGCTCGCAGAAGACCGTGCAGGCCACGGGCGCGGGCCAGACCGACTTCGGCTGGGCCGACACCCCCGCCGTGCTCGCGGGCGTGGACCAGGGCGTCAACGTGAAGAGCCTCGGCGTGTTCCTCCAGACGACGCCCGCGTCGGTGCAGTCGTTCGCGAGCCAGAACATCAAGTCCCCGGCGGACCTCAAGGGCAAGACCATCGCGGGGACGGCGGGCGACGCGCTCTCCAAGACGTTCCCCATCTTCCTGAAGAAGAACGGCCTCGCCGAGTCGGACGTCAAGGTCCAGAACACCGACCCGGCCGGCAAGATCGCCGCCGTCATGTCGGGCAAGACCGACGCCCTCCTCGGCTACGCGAGCGACCAGGGCCCCACCATGCAGAACAAGGCCAAGAAGGACGTCTCGTACCTCCGCTTCTCCGAGCACGGCCTGAACTTCTACTCGAACGGGCTCATCGCGGGCCCCAAGACCCTTCAGGGCAAGGATGATCTGGCCAAGCGCATGGTCGAGGCCGTCAGCGAGTCCTGGGCCGCAGCGGAGAAGAGCCCCGAGCCCGCCGTCGCCTCCATGAAGGGCGCGTCCGAGCAACTCCCGCCGGAGACCGTGCTGTCCGAGCAGTTCAAGACGACCCTGACCCTCCTGCACACCGACGCGACGCAGGGCAAGGCGCCCGGCGCCAACACCGAGGCCGACTGGCAGCAGACCATCGACGTCTTCGCCCAGGCGGGCATGGTCAAGAGCCCGAAGCCGGTGGCGGACTACTGGGATTCGGCCAACGGGATCAAGGGCTGAGCACTCGTCCCGTACAGCCCACAAGGAGAGCTGCACCATGCCGAAGGACGCGACACTGAAGAAGGCCGACGGAGCGAGCGCACACGTCGGGGCCGCCGTGCGCGCGGCGGACGTCGACGTCCGCTTCCGTACGAAGAAGAAGGACGTCACCGCGCTCGCCGACGTCTCGCTCGACGTCGCGGCCGGCGAGTTCGTCGCCATCGTCGGACCGTCCGGCTGCGGCAAGTCCACACTCCTCAAGCTCGTCGCGGGGCTCCTCGCACCCTCGTCGGGTGAGGTCAGCCTCTACGGGGAGCGGGTGCGCGGCCCGCGCCACGACATCGGGTACGTGTTCCAGCGCGCGGCCCTCCTGGAGTGGCGCTCGGCGCGCCGCAACATCCTGCTCCAGGCGGAGATGCGCGGCATGGCCACCGAAGCGGCACGCGCGCGTGCCGACGAACTGATCCGGATGACGGGCCTCACCGGCTTCGAGGACGCCTATCCGCACGAGCTGTCGGGCGGCATGCAGCAACGGGTCGCCCTGTGCCGGGCCCTGCTGCACGAGCCGCCCGTCCTGCTCATGGACGAGCCGTTCGGCGCCCTCGACGCGCTCACCCGCGAGCAGCTCAACGTCGAGATGAACCGCATCTGGCGCCAGACCCGCACCACCGTCCTCCTGGTGACCCACTCCATCGCGGAGGCCGTCTACCTCGCGGACCGCGTCGTCGTCATGAGCCCGCGCCCCGGCACCGTCACCGAGATCATCGACGTCGGCCTGCCGGCGGAGCGGGACTACGCGGCGACGCTCGCCACCCCGGAGTTCCGCACGGCGACGGGCCGCATCCGTGAACTTCTGGGGGCGGTCTCGGCGCACGACTGAGCCCGCACCGGCACCACGCGTACGCCTTACGCACACGGCAGGGACCCCGCACCCCGCGACGCTGTTCCGCAAGCGTCACGGGGTGCGGGGTTCAGAACTGCTCGTGATTGAGTCAACTCTATTGTGTATTAAAGCTTCTGAGTGGGTGTTATGTTTTTCGTGTGAACCTCAAGGAGTGGGCGATAGTGAATGGTGTGCATCCGCATACCGCGTATCGCTGGTTCCGTGAGGGCACGTTGCCGGTACCTGCTCAGCGGGTCGGTCCGCGCACGATCCTGGTGAACATCGAGGCAGACTCTTCACCGTCCGTGACGGGCGGTCTGGGCCTGTATGCCCGTGTCTCCTCGCATGACCAGAAGAGTGATCTGGAGCGGCAGTTGGCGCGCCTGGCCGTCTGGGCGGCCAGCACCGGTCACCGGGTGGTGCGTGTGGAGTCCGAGATCGGGTCGGGCATGAACGGTGGCCGGTCCAGAGCGAAGCGCCTTCTGGCCGACCCGGATGTGACGACGGTCGTGGTCGAGCACAAGGACCGCCTGGGCCGGATGAACGTGGAACTCGTCGAGGCCGCCTTATCCGCGACGGGCCGCCGTCTGGTGGTCCTGGACGAGGGTGAGGTGGAAGACGATCTGGTGCGGGACATGGCGGAGGTACTGACCTCGTTCTGCGCCCGCCTGTACGGGCGTCGTTCCGCGAAGAACCGGGCAAAGAAGGCTCTTGAGGCGGCTGGAGTCCGATGACTGAGCCGAAAAAGAAGCAGCAGCTGCGTGCCATCGATGCGCCGTTCGTCGCCCTGGGGCCGTCCGGTGTTGCGATACGCGACCGTCTCAAGCACCTCACGCCCGAGGACATCAAGGTGTTGCGCCTGGCCGGCGAACACCTCGGACGCCTCGCGTCCCGCGACCTTAAGGCCCGCTGCCGGGACGCGGGTGACCATGGCGCCGAGAGGTGGGCGGCGCGTAAGCGGGACCTGACGGGCGCCTCGTCGTCGCGGTGGGCCGGAGCGATCACGAAGGCCACGCACGACCAGTGGGCTTTGTCCCGCCGCTGCCAGCTCGCCCACATCCAGGGCCTTGAGGCCGGTGTGCGCATGCTGAGGCACCGTCTGTCCCTTCCGCTCGGTGACAAGGGCGCCAAGGGTGCTGCGGGCGGCTACCGCTCCAAGGGCGAGTGGTTCCACAAATCGCGGCGCCTGGCGATCCTGGAACACCGTCTCGACGTGGCGCGTGCGGACTGGGAGGCCGGTGTCGTGCAGGTGGTGCGTGGTGGCCGCAAGCTGCTGGGCAACCGGCACCACCTCGAAGCCACGCAGCTCACCGAGGCCCAGTGGCGGGAACGCTGGCAGGCCCAGCGCTGGTTCCTCCAGGCTGACGGCGAGTCCGGGAAGCGGTACGGGAACGAGACGATCCGCGTCACCCCCGACGGCGAAGTGTCCATCAAGCTGCCGGCCCCGCTCGCCAGCCTGGCGAACAGCAAGCACGGCCGGTATGTCCTGGTCTCCAGGGTCGCTTTCGCGCATCGGGGCCAGGAGTGGGCCGACCGCATCGAGGGCAACCGGGCTGTCGCCTACCGCATCCACTACGACGTGGAACGTGGCCGCTGGTACCTGACCGCCTCGTGGCAGCGGCCGGTGGTCCACACGATCCCGTTGGAGAGCGCACGCGCCAAGGGCATGATCGGCGTGGACACGAACGCGGATCACTTCGCCGCGTACCGGCTCGACCCGCACGGCAACCCGGTAGGCGACCCGCACTGCTTCTCCTACGGCCTCAGCGGGACGGCGGGCCACCGGGACGCGCAGATCCGGCACGCCATCACCCGGCTCCTGCACTGGGCGAAAAGCTGCGGCGTTGCCGCCATCGGGATCGAGAACCTGGACTTCACCGCCGAGAAGACCCGCGAGAAGCACGGCCGCAAGAAGGGGTTCCGGCAGCTGATCTCAGGGATCCCGACCGGGAAGCTCAAGGCCCGGCTCGTCTCCATGGCCGCCGAGGTGGGCTTGTCCATCGTGGCCGTTGATCCGGCCTACACCTCGATGTGGGGCGACCAGCACTGGCGCAAGCCGATGCGGACACCCCGCCGCACGATGTCCCGTCACGATGCCGCCGGCATCGCGATCGGGCGACGCGCCCTCGGGCACCCGATCCGGCGACGGACGGCACCGCCCCACGACGACCAGAGTGATCGTCGTGGGCATCGGACCGTCCAGGCCCGACCGGGTATCCGGGAGCGTGAGGGAACCCGCCCACGCGTCACGGACCGTGCACACGATGCACGTGCCCGAGCGGGTACACAACAGGGGACGCGGGTGACCAGTGCATCCAAAACCGTTCGGGATGCGCGCAGTGCCGGGCAGTGGGTCCAAGACTCACTCCTGCACACTGACTAGGAACGGTCCCTTTTCCGGTCTCCTGCACCGGCCTCCTCAGTACCGCAGCGCCGCCAGGTACTCGTAGCTGTTGCGGGCCGTCGCGAACGGGTCCTTCGGGGTGTCGTGCTCCACCAGCCACTGCCTCACGCCGCCGACCTGTGCGTCGTCGAACATGGCAGCGAAGTCGAGCGTCCCCGACCCCACGTCGGCGAACCCGCCGTCGGGCGCCATGTCCTTCACGTGCAGGGCGGGGAAGCGGCGCCGGTGCCGCACGAAGTACGTGGCGGGATCGGCGCCGCCCTTCGACGCCCAGTACACGTCCAGCTCGAAGGCGACCAGATGCGGATCGGTCTCGCGGACGAGGATGTCGTACAGGTTCTCCCCGTCCAGCACGTCGTGGTCGCCGTCGTGGTTGTGGAACAGGACGGGGCCGAGCCCCGCCTCGCGCGACGCGGCCCCGATCCGGTTGAACTCCCTCGCCGCTTCCCGGTATCCGGCCGGACTGTGCATCGAGCCCGGCAGGCTGGGCACCACCGGCCACCTGGCGCCCAGGGTGTGCAGATCCTCCAGCGCCTGCGGCAGCCCGCTGCCCGTCAGCGTCGTGTACGCGACATGCTCCAGGACCGCGCGCAGGCCGACCGTGTCGAGCATCCGCCGGATGTCCGCCGCCCCGTACCCGTGCCGCCCGCTCACACCGACCGTCGCGTACCCGATCTCCGCGAGCTGCTCCACGGTGCCGGCGAAGTCCTTCGCGAGGACGTCACGCATCGTGTAGAGGTGCATGCCGATGCCACCGCGCGGGATGCGCCGCCGCTGCCCGGCCGACGCGGGCAGCGCCGTACCGACCGCTGCCGCGAGCCCCAACGACGTACCGAGAAAGGCCCTTCTGCTGCTCTTCATGCCCACACCTCTCACTTCACCGTGATCCGGACCGAGCCGGTGGTCGTGTCGCCCTTGTCGTCGGTGACGGTCAGATGCGCCGTGTACGCACCCGCGCGCGCGTACGCGTGCTGGGCGTCGGCGCCCTCCGTACCGCTCGGCTTGCCGTTGTCCCCGAAGTCCCAGTGGTACGAGGCCGCGGTACGGCCCTCTGGGAGCTTCACTGTGCCCTTGAGCGCGACGGTGAGCGGCGGTGCACCGGCCTCCGGGGTCGCGCTCACCTTCACCTTGGCGCCCGCGCGCTTCTCCACCCCGGGCCCGTTGAAGTGCAGCCAGTCGACCGCGAACAGGTCGGGCTTGTCGGCGCTCCACTGCGGATTGGTGAAGACGGCGTAGAGCGGGAACGTGCCGTCGTAGTCGGCCAGTTGGGTGGTGGGGGACACCACGTTGCCCCAGTCTCCCGTGTTCGGGACCGACACCTTGCCGAGCAGCTCGCCGGTCGGGGAGCCCACGCGGAACTCGACGTCGCCACCGATCCCGCCGGACGCGGCGCCCACGGTCACCGAGTCGACGCCCTTCAGGTGCACGGGATCGAAGGACACCCAGTCCCCGTGCTCGATCTCGGTGAGCCGCTTGCCGCCCGAGGCGTCCGCGCGGCTCGCGACCACGACGCCGTCGTGCGCGCCACCGGTCTTCGTGAAGTGCTCGGCCTCACGGAACGAGGTACGCAGCGAGAGCGACGCCGACCCGGTCAGCGCGGGCACGCCGCCCGCCCCGCCCTTGTCCTCGTACTGGGCGCTGATGCCGTAGTACAGGTTCTGACCCGGACCGTGGCTGTCCCCGGCGTCCGTCACGATCTCCCCGGCGCACCCCGTGTAGTTGTCCAGCGGATGCAGATGGGAGTCGTGGCCGAGCTGGGACTGGACGACGACGCGCGAGCAGTCGATCGGACGCCCGTCCTCCCGGTCGGCCACCTTGATCTTGAACGGGATCGTGTCGCCGAAGCTGAACGTCCCGCCGTTCGGCGGCTGCTGGATCGTCACCTTGGGCCGCGTGTTCCCCACGGTGATGTCCTGCACGGCCAGTCCGGTCAGCCCTGTCGGCCCGGTCACCGTCAGCCGCGCCGTGAACACGCCGTTCTTCGTGTACGTGTATTTCGGGTTCGCGTCGGTCGAATCGGTGGTGCCGTCCCCGTCGAAGTCCCAGGCGTACGTGACCGGCTTGCCGTCCGGCAGACCCGAACCCGCGCTGGAGAACGTGACGGCCAGCGGTGCCGAACCGCTGTCAGGCGCAGCTGCTGCCCGCGCGTCCGGCAGGCGGCTGTCGGCGACGTAGTCGATCCGGTAGATGCCGGCACCCTCGTTGCTCCCGCCGCGGCCCGTGCCGCTGCCGAGCCCGAAGTCGATGACGTACAGCGCCCCGTCGGGACCGAAGTCCGCGTCGAAGGGCTGGTTCCATTTCATGTCGCCGAACACGGAGTTGATGGACTGCAGATCGCCGGCCCTCGCCGGCTTGAACCGCGGATCCGTGAACGTCTGGTCCTTGTCCTGGATCGAGAAGGTCTTGAACCACTGCCTCGTCAGCTCGTAGTTGAACCACTTCCCGTCGAAGTACTCGGGGAACTTGGTCTTGTTCGGGTTCGCGGGGTCGTAGGCGTACACGGGACCGCTCATCGGGCCACCGCCGCCGGTGCCGAGCTCCGGGAACTGTTCCGAGGCGGAGTACGCGTACCAGACCGACGCCGCGTGCGCGGGTGGCAGGTCGCGCAGGCCGGTGTTGTTCGGCGAGTCGTTCACGAGGTGGCCGCAGTCGAACTTCGCCCCGGACGTCTTCGACTCGAAGTCGTAGTCGTTGAACGGGGTGTTGTCGCCGATGCAGTACGGCCAGCCGTAGTTCCCCGCCTCGGTGATGCGGTTGAACTCCACCGTGCCCTCGGGCCCGCGGTCGGCCACCGCGTTGCGCGCGTCGGGACCGTAGTCACCCACGAGGAGCGCCCCGCTGACCGGATCCGTCGTGATCCGGAACGGGTTGCGCATGCCCATCGCGTAGATCTCGGGCCGGGTCTTGTCGGTGCCGGGCGCGAACAGGTTCCCCTCGGGGACCCCGTACGTCCCGTCGGCCTTCGGGGTGATCCGCAGCACCTTGCCGCGCAGGTCGTTCGTGTTGCCCGCGGTGCCCTGCGCGTCCCAGGCACGCCGGCCCTCACGCTCGTCGATCGGGTTGAACCCGTCCGACGCGAAGGGGTCGGTGTTGTCGCCCGTCGCGATGTAGAGGTCACCCTTGTTGTCGAACGCGATCGAGCCCGCCATATGGGAGTTGGCGCGCCCCTCGCCCCGCCAGGTCGGCAGGGTCAGCAGGCGCTTCTCCGACGCCGGGTCGACCTTGCCGCCCGACTCGGTGAACCGCGAGAGATTGATCCGCTTCTCGGTCTTGTCGGAGTTCAGCAGATAGATCCAGTGGTTGTCCGCGAACTTCGGATCGAGCGCGAGCCCCAGCAGACCGTCCGACTGACTCGTCATCTCGGGCGTGTACGCGAGGTCGAGCGCCGTGGTGACCTTCAGCGTCTCCTGGTCGATGATCTTCAGTTTGCCGGTCCGCTGGATGAAGAACACGCGCCGGTCCGGCGCCACGGCCAGTTCGAACGGGTCGGCGAGGTCGGCCGTCGCGAGCGGAGTGCGCTGGAAGCTGCCGGTCCTGGTCGCCGAGCAGTCACCCGGCTTGTCGCCGGCCGCCCACTGGATGCCGCCGAGGATGTGCTGGAGGAAACCGGCCTCCTCGTACGCCGACTTGGCGTGCCCGCCCGCGGTGAACCAGGAGCGTCCGCCGTCGTAGTTCTGGCACCACGACCACGGGTGGTCGACGCCCTCGTCGAGGCCGGTGACCCCGTCGCGCACTTTGACCTGCGCGAGCGTGTGCACCTTCCCGGTGGGGTTGGTGCGCCAGTTGTACCACTCCTCCGTACGCTCCCAGAGCTCCGGAAGCCCCTTCGTGGACGGGTGCGCGTGGTCGAGGACCTTGATCCGGCCCGTCTGTACGGCGGGATGCTGGTCGAAGATGGCTCCGACGAGCCCCTCGTACCAGCCCCAGTCCCGCTCACTGGCCGAAGCGGCGTGCAGGCCGACCCAGCCGCCGCCCCCACGGACGTACTTCTGGAGGGCCGCGCGCTGGTCGGCGTCGAGCAGATCGCCCGACTCCGGCGTCGAGTTGGTGTTGTTGAAGACGATCGCCTTGAAGCGGGCGAGGTTCTCGTCGGTGAACGCGGCGGCGTCGTCGGTCGCCTCGACCTCGAAGCCGTTCTCACTGCCGAGCTTCTTGATCGCGTCGATACCCGCCGGGATCGAGTCGTGGGCGAAGTTCGTGACCTTGGAGAAGACGAGCACGCGGTACGAGGCCGCGGCCTCGGCGCGCGGCGGGGCCGCCAGACCGAGGCCGACGACGAGGGCGACGAGCGCGAGGAGAACGGTCCAGGGCGAGCACCTGTGCGGGCCTCGCCGCCTGAGTGGGCTTCGCGCGGTGGACGTGGTGCGCACGGGAGGACCGTGTCTCCCGGACGGTACGGGTGTGGCGGAACTCGTAGAACTCATGGCGCTCCCTGGGCTGTTGGCCGGTGGGCCGACTCGGGCGTGCGGTGAGTGCTGCGGGAATGCCGGAGCGCCTAGAAAGCGCTTTCCCGATGGCGTCGCTAGCGTAGGTTCCGGGCGGAGAGGGGTCAATGGGTCCGAACGGGCCAGGGGGTGGGGAGGGGGCGGCGCCATCGCGGAGGATCGGGTGACAGCCACCGGCGAAGGCGTGGGGTGGGTGTCGATGGTGGGGCGGTGGTGGTGCCTGAAGTGGTGGGCGGGCTGGTCGCTGTTTACGGGGGCCTGGCGCTGGTCGCGCCGGAAGTGGTGAGCCGGTCGCCGTTCGCGGGGCCCAGGGCATGGTCGCGTCCGAATTGGTGGGCCGGTCGGCAGTCGTTCGTGGAGGCCTGGTGCTGGTGGCGCCCGAACTGGCGGGCCGACTGGCTGTTGTTCGCGGGGCTGGGGCCCGGTGTCGGTGGCGCTCGAACTGGTGGGCCGGCCGGGCGCCGTTCGCGGAGGGCTGATGGCGGTGGCGCCGGAAGTGGAGGGCGGGCCGGTCGTTGTTTGCGGGGCGCAGGGCATGGTCGCGTCCGAATTGGTGGGCCGGTCGGCAGTCGTTCGTGGAGGCCTGGTGCTGGTGGCGCCCGAACTGGCGGGCCGACTGGCTGTTGTTTGGGGACCCGGTGCCGGTCGTGCCCGAACCGGTGGACCGCCCGCCCGCGCATACGTTCCGACCGGCGATTGTCAGTGGGCTTGGCTACGGTTTCTGGCATGCAAGACGCCGACGACGTACGTTCCATCGCACTCGCTTTGCCGGAGGTGACGGAGAAGATCGCCTGGAGCATGCCGACGTTCCGGGTCGCGGGGAAGATGTTCGCCACGATGCCCGAGGAGGAGACCTCCATCGCGGTGCGCTGCCCCAAGGTGGAGCGCGACGAACTGGTTCTCGCGGAGCCGAAGAAGTTCTGGATCGCGGACCACGAGGCCGGCTTCGCGTGGGTGCGGGTGAGGCTCGCAGCGCTCGACGACGGCGACGAGCTGCGTGACATCCTCACCGATTCTTGGCGCCAGGCCGCCCCGGGCCGACTCCTGGACGCCCACCCGGAGTTGGGCCCGCCGGAGTCGACGGGCTGATATTCGCGGGGCTCTGTCAGTGCCGCGTGGCATGATCCGGCAGGGGTGGGGGACGCGGAGCCGCTGGGGCCGCCGCGCCGCCGGGGAGGGTACGGGCAGGCATGGGCGGAATGTCGAAGGAAGGGCCACGGGGGCCGGGGGAGGACCGGGAGCGGGCTGGGGATTCGGCTGGGGGGGCGATTCCTGGTCCTGATGAATCGGGGCGGCCGCGGGATTCGGCTGGGGGATCGAACGCTGGTCCCAGCGAACCGAGACGGCCGCGCGGGGGCATCTGGTCGCGGGACTTCGGTCTGTTCTTCTCGGCGCGTGCCGTGGCCAAGCTCGGGGACACGATGCTGCCGGTGGCGCTCGCCGCGGGCTTGCTCCAGCACGGGTACGGCGCGGGCGCCGTCGGCCTCGCGATGGCCGCCTCCGTGGCCTGCTTCGCGGGGCTCGTCATCTTCGGCGGCGTCTTCGCCGACCGGTTCAACACCCGGCTGCTGATGATCGGCGCCGACCTCACACGTCTCGTCACCCAGTCCTTCGCCGCGGTCATGTTCTTCTCCGGGCACGTGGTGCTGTGGGAGATCTGTGTGATCGGCGCGGTGAACGGCGCGGCCGCCGCCCTCTTCCAGCCCGGCGTCGCGAGCACCGTCCCGCGCCTCGCCACCGACGTACAGGCGGCGAACGGCGCGATACGCGTGGCCGAGTCGGTGGCGCAGCTCGCGGGTCCGGCCGTCGCCGGCATGCTCGTCGCGTTCGCCTCGCCGGGAGTCGTCTTCGCGGCTCACGCGGGCACGTACGGTCTGAGCGCCCTGTGCCTGCTCCTGCTCCGGCTGCCTCCGGCCCAGCCCGGCACCGAGGCGATCCGGGGCAGCGGGTTCCGGGCCGATCTCGTCGAGGGCTGGCGGGAGTTCAGATCGCGCACGTGGCTCTGGGGAGTCATTGCGATCTGGTGCGTGTTGATGATCGCCGCCTGGGGCCCGGCCGTCCCGCTCATCGCCACGCAGGTCGTCCAGGAGCACGGCCCGCGCGCCTACGGCCTGGTCAACTCGGCGCTCGGCCTGGGCACGGTCATCGGCGGCGTCTGCGCCCTGCGGCTGCGCCCCCGCCGGATGCTGCGTGCCGGCGCCGTCGCCCTGTTCGGCTTCAGCCTGTTCCCGGCGACCGTGGGCGCCGGATTCGGCGTGGAGTGGATGGCGGCGGGCGCGGTCGTCGCGGGCGCGGGCATGTCGTTCTGGGGCGTCATGTGGGCGACCAGCATCCAGACCCAGGTCCCGCGCGACGTCCTCAACCGCATACACGCCTACGACGTCGCGGGCTCCCTCGCGATGACACCGGTCGGCCAGGCGCTCGCGGGCCCTGCCGCCGGGGTCTTCGGCACCCGCCACGTCCTGCTCGCGGGTGGCGTCACGACCGTCCTCGTGGCGGCGGCCCTGCTCTCCGTCCCCGCGATCAGGGGCCTGATACGGGTGGACAGCACCGTGCCGGTGCCGGGCCGGAGCCTGGACAAGGCCGCCTCTAGCCGCGAGCCCGCCCGCCGAGGAAGCCGCTGATCCGATCCCGCAGAGACGCGGGGTCGAGGCCGTGCGCGGCCACGTGCTCCTCGATCTGTCCGTACCGGCGCAGCTCACGGCGGCCCACGCCCAGCCCCAGCACGCGGTGCGGCAGATCGGCGAGCGCGTCGTTGGCGGCCGCAGTCGACGTGCCCGCCAGATACGGCTCGACGATCACCACGTCGGAGGCGTCGGCCGCACCGGCGGCACGGCGCAGCGCTCCAGCGTCGAAGGGCCGCACGGTCGTCGCGTAGAGCACGGTCACGTCGAGGCCCTCCGTAGCGGCCAGGACCGCGTCGAGCATCGGCCCGACCGCGACCACGACGCCGCCCCGGCCTTCGCGGACAGTCAGGAAGCGCTCCCCGTCGACGGCGAGTGCGTCCTTGTTCGACTGCACCGAAAGGCGGACGTACACCCGGTCGTCACCGGCGCCGACCGCGTGCCGGAGCAGCGTCTCGGCCTCGTCCGGGTGCCCCGGCACATGCACGGTCCACCCGTCGAGGGTGTCGAGCAGGGCCACGTCGCCCGGCGCCATGTGCGTGAAGCCTCCGGACGGCCAGTCGAAGGAGGCAGCGGCGCTCACCAGGACCCCGCCCACGTCCTGGTGCCCGAGGTCGAGCTTGACCTGCTCGAAGGGGCGCTCCACCAGGAAGCTGGCGAAGGTGTGCATGACGGGCCGCATCCCGGTCAGCGCGAGCCCCGCGCCCGTCCCGATGAGCAGCTGCTCCCTGATGCCCACATTGATCACCCGGTCCGGGTGCCGGCGCTCCGCCTCCACGAAGCGGTCCCTGCCGATCTCCGCGAGGACGACGGCGACCCGGGGGTCCTCGTCGAGCAGCCGGGAGACGACAGGGGCGAATCGATCACGCATGGTGTCCATGACGTGGGTGTCCTTCCTGGGAAGAGAGAAGCGAGCGGAGGAGAGAGGGCGGCGCAGAGAGAGGCGCCGCGCCTCAGCCGTTCTTGGGCTCGACACGGGCGACGACCACGCGCGGCTTTCCCGGGTGCGGCGCGGCGAAGGCGGCGTACAGGGCCTCGTGATCGCGTCCGTCGACGGTCGCGGCGGACCAGCCGGCCGCCTCGAAGCGGGCGGCGATACCGCCGGGCCGGGCGTGACTGGCCGAGGAATTGTCGACAACGACGGTGTGCAGCCGGTCGAGGGCGGCGGGCCCCGCGAAGGCGATGGCCTCGTGGTTGCTGCCCTCGTCCAGCTCGGCGTCCCCGATCAGCGTCCAGACCGCAGGCTCCGCGAAACCCTGCGCGCGAAGCCCGAGTGCAGTCCCGACGGCGATCGGCAGCCCGTGCCCCAGGGACCCGCTCGCGATCTCCACGCCGGGGACGAGCACCCGGTCCGGGTGGTGCCCGAGCGGGGAGTCGTACGACCCGAAGCCGGGCAGCCACTCCACCGGCACGAACCCCTTCGCCGCGAGCACCGCGTAGTACGCCATGGGGCCGTGGCCCTTCGACAGCAGGAACCGGTCACGTTCCGGATCCCGTACGCCGTCGGGCGTCACCCGCAGTACGCGGTCGTAGAGCACCCACAGGACATCGAGGGTGGAGGTCGCCGCAGGGCCGTGCTTCTCGTCGCCGGTCATGCGTGCCATGAGGGCCGGAAGGTCTTCGTAGGAGTAGGAGGCCGCCGCTGTACGTGCCGCTGTCGTTGTCATGACAGGAGCGTGCAACCTCAAGCCAGCTTGAGGTCAAGAGCGACCTGCCACGCGCCGGCCTCGGAGGAAAGGGGTGCGCGACCACGGCTCCGAGTGCGGTATGGTTTCCGTGCGCGTTCGGCCAGGGGAAAGCCCAGGTCAGACGAGCACCGGGACGTGGCGCAGCTTGGTAGCGCACTTGACTGGGGGTCAAGGGGTCGCAGGTTCAAATCCTGTCGTCCCGACAGTTCGAACGTATCGAACGTCGCAGGTGAAGGGCCGTTTTTATAACGGCCCTTTTTCTGTTTCCGGGCCCGCTCCCTGGGAGCGATGGGAGGGAGTACGCTCCCTCGCAGTCCCCGTAACGGATTGCTCCCACTCGGCCCGCTGGCCACATATTCGATTTCTTGGCCATGCGTTCACATTCGTGCCCGTTTTGTGACGGCTGGCTCCCCTTCGTTCGGGGGGCCTTTTGGGTATGGGCTTGTGCTCTTCGCACAGGTCACACTCGCTCCCAGTGGGAGCGGGGCTGGGAGCGGCGTCCCCATAACTGGAACCGACGGTATGGGGCCATGCGAAATCCTGGCCCCATGTCCGATTTCAGGGACCCCATATGCCGGATTCCTGTCCGGGCCGTTGCGTGCAGCATCGAGAAGTTGAACGCGGTTGGGAGATGCTGCGCAGGTGAGAGGTGCAGCAGACGGGAAACAGAGCGGGCTCGCTGCAGCTGTAGATCGGGCTTCCCCCCGCCAATTGCCTCACCGTCGGGCGAGGCACCGCCAACGGCGGGCTTCGCCCGAGCCCAGGGCCTCGACGGGCCGGGGGCTTGACCGGCGAGCGCCCCGCGCGACCACCGACAGAAGCGGACTCTTCGCCGGCGGTATAGGCAGTCGGTGAAGCCGAGCGGGGTTACTCGTGTTCGACCCTGCGAGAGCCCGGGCGAAGACTGGCTGCACCCGACGGGCGGAGCCCCCGCGGGTGGGCGACGATCGTCGGCATGCCCCCGCATCGGCGAGCTGTTGCGGGCCCCAGGGTGTCACCGCCGGAAGCTGAGAAGCGCATCGACGGCATTGCCGCTCGAAGCCACGTCGCGACGCGAAAGCGTCGACAGCGTCATCACGGCCTTGCTCGATCTGGGCGACGGCAAGCACAGCTGATGGTTGATCCGGGCGTGAGCAGCGCGGCCTGATCCTCGGTTTTGCCGGGGTACTGCTGACGTTTAAAGCGTGGTGTCGGCAGGGGCCGACGGTCCGTGATCCCTCCGGTATGCCGACTGCATGCGGTATGCACAAGGAGGCGGACCGACGAGCGGCGGGGCTTCCGCGAGAAGTTGAGGATGGATGCGGCCCAGCGGTTCGTGGAACGAGGGCACGGCTGCCCCTCTCGGGGCGCATCTGGATCCGGTGAACTTGATGGGGCGGCCCTGGTCCGAGGTGCCTGTGCCTCGTCGCATGATCCGCTCGCGCGTGCCGCCGGTCATCGGCTCGCCCTGCTGTCAACAGCTACGGCCTCGACCCGTACGAGCACGTCGGCATCTGAGACCCGTTCGACGTGCATGTCGTAACGGAGTTGGTCGGGACGGCCAAACCGGATCCATCGATCTACCGGCTCGCCCTGGAGTGCATCGGGTTGCCTGCCGAGCGGTGTGTCTTCGCGGACGATCATGCGGTGAATCTTCCGCCTGCGATCGAGCTGGGGATCGCCACTATGCACGTCACGGACAGGCCGCGGTGGTGTCCGAACTGGAGGCCATCCTCGACGTCACTGCGGTTCGCGCCGCGTGAGCCCAACTGCGGCCTCGTTCGGTGTCGCCAGAAATCTTGGCGGTGTGAGGACCTGCACCGTTAGGGTCGATGGAGGATCACGCACCCGTCTGGTGAGAAGCGTGTTCACGCCCGGGTCCAATGGGTGGGCACGGACTAGTTGGAGAAGGCGGCAGGGTCACATGAGTGCAGGCAGCGCAGGCGGTTCGGCGGCGGACGCCAGGCTGGCACGACTCGCTCAGCAATCCAGGAACTTTGGATTCCTTCTGCCCGACCTTCCGCTCCTCGTCGCCTACGGGGCTGCTGCCGAGAGCCACGTCTTCGACGATCCCAACACCTCGCTGATCAAGTCGCGGCAGTTCGGAGAAGCCCTCGCGGAGGACTTGGTGAGCCGCGGCCGGGTCCGGGTCGAGGGAAGTGCCCAGTTCGACCGCCTCAAGGCTCTGGACCGGGAGGGCTATCTCCACGGAGACGTCGGCAAAGCGTTCCACGAGGTCCGCACACTCGGCAATGACGCCAACCACAAAGGCCACGACAGTGCCGAAGATGCTTTCCGCGCTTTGCGTGCCTGTTTCCGGCTCGGCGTCTGGTACCACCGTCTGCTCACCGGCTCCCGTGAACAGCTCACCTTCGTACCGCCGAGTCCGGACCGGACTCTAGCCGCTCGGAACGCCAGGCTGGCGGACGATGTCGCCGCTGCCCGCAAGGCACTCGAGGAGGCCCGGCTCAGCTACCAGGACCAGGCATCCCAGGCCCAGGTCGAGCAGGATGCGCGCACCGCCGCCGAGCGCGAACTCGCCCAGGCCCAGGCTGAGCGCGAGGAGCTGGCCCGCCAGGTCGCCGCTATGCAGGCGCAGCTGGCGGCCATCGAGACGGCGGCCGACCGGGAGCGTGCTCACCGGCACCGGGCCGACGCCACCAGCACCGCCGCTGCCTCCGCCGCGGTCGCGGAGCGCGCTCGCCTCCTCGACAATGCGGAGCAGGCCTCCCGAGAGCCCCTCACCGAGGCCCAGGTCCGTTCCAGGCTCGACGAGATGCTGTCGCAGGCTGGCTGGGACGTCCAGAACGCCGCATCGGGCCTCAACCTTCATGTTCAGGGCGACCGGCGCGGCAGCGGAGTCGCCGTACGTGAGGTGACCACCGCACGCGGCCGCGCGGACTATGCCTTGTACGTGGAGGCCAAGCTCGTCGGCGTCATCGAGGCCAAGAGGGAGGGCGCCGACCTCTCGGCAGCAGAGACCCAGGCCAATGGATATGCCGACCACCTCACGGACGCACAGCAGCGTCTGGTGGCCTGGCGCACCCCGCTGCCGTTCCGCTACGTGAGCGATGGAGGCGAGACCCGCTTCCGCTCCACACTCGACCCCGATTCCCGCACCCGCCGGATCTTCTCCTTCCACCAACCGCGCACCCTGGCACGCTGGATGCGCCAAGCCGACGAGGACCCCCAGGCCCCCAGCTACCGGGCCCGGCTGCGGCTGCGGATGCCCGAACTCGACGAGCGCCCGCTGCGCCCGGCTCAGATCACCGCCGTCCAGGGAGTGGAGAACTCCGTTGCCCTCGGCAGAGGCCAGCACGGCATGGGCCAGTCCCGCTCCCTTGTTCAGATGGCCACCGGGGCCGGCAAGACGTATACGGCGGTCACCTTCGCCTACCGCATGCTCAAACACGCTCGCGCCGAACGCGTTCTCTTCCTCGTGGACCGCAACAACCTGGGCGCACAGGCCTTCGCTGAATTCGAGAACTTCACCACCCCGGATACCCACCGGAAGTTCGCCGACCTCTTCAACGTCCAGCGGCTGGGCGCCGAAGGCATGCTGGCTTCCTCGAAGGTCGTCATTTCCACCGTCCAGCGCCTCTACATGGAGCTCACCGGCCGTCGTCTTCCCGATTCGCTGCCTGAAGGCGAGGGCAGCGAAGCCGATCTGCCGTACGACGTGCCTGGAGATATCGAGGTCGGCTACAACGACACCATCCCTCCTGAAGCCTTCGACCTAATCGTCGTTGATGAGTGTCACCGCTCCATCTACGGCAAGTGGCGTTCTGTCCTGGAGTACTTCGACGCCCCGATCGTCGGGCTCACTGCCACCCCCGTCGCCCAGACCTTCGGCTACTTCAACGGCAACCTGGTCAGCGAGTACACCTACCGGGAGGCCGTCGCCGACGGAGTCAACGTCGACTTCTCCGTGTACGAGATCGAGACACGGATAACAGGCGAGGGCGGGGTCATTGCCCAGGGCACGGTCCCGGTCCGCGACCGCCGTACCCGCCGCCAGCGTTACGAGGACATCGCCGAGGACATCGAGTACGGAGCGAAGGAGGTCGGCGTCGGCATCATCAGCAAGGACCAGCTGCGCACGGTGATCCAGACCTTCCGGGACCGTCTCTTTACAGAGATCTTCCCGGAGCGCGCCAAGCGGGACCGGGATACCGGCGCACTGCTCTGGGACGAGATGTACGTCCCCAAGACCCTGGTCTTCGCGAAGAACGACAACCATGCCGAAGAGATCGTCGAAGTCATCCGGGACGTCTTCGGCAAGGGCAACGACTTCTGCACCAAGATCACGCACGCGGCCCGGAAACCGGCCGAACGGCTCGCCGACTTCCGCAACCTTCCCCAGCTCCGTATCGCGGTCACCGTCGACATGATCGCCACAGGCACGGACGTCAAGCCCCTCGAATGCCTGATCTTCCTGCGGGACGTCAAGAGCTGGGCCTACTTCGAGCAGATGAAGGGCCGGGGTGCGCGCACCCTTTCCCTCACCGATTTCGAGCGGGTGACACCCGGCGTCGGCCCCAAGACCCGCTTCGTCATGGTCGACGCGGTCGGCGTCACACGAAAGCCGAAGGTCGACGCCGCGCCCCTGGAGCGCCACAGTGACAAGCAGATCAGTCTGGAGAAGCTGCTCCGTAAGACTGCCGCGCACACGATTGAAGAGGAAGAGGTATCCACGCTCGCCTCGCGCCTCGCCAAACTCGATCTCCAGATGACGAGCGAGGAGCGCGCCGAGATCGAACGAATCAGCGGTGGCGTATCGCTGAAGGACATCGTCCACGGCATGGTCAAAGCGGTCTCGACTGATGACCAGCTGGAGGCCCGCGAGGCCGCCGAGCGCGCCGGCCGCGACCCCGAACGTGCGGTCCGCGACCTCATCGAACGTGCTCTGAAACCACTTGCCGCCGCACCGGTACTGCGCGCCAGGCTCCTGGAGATGCGCCGCGCCAAGGACATCCTGTACGACGAGAACAGCCGTGACGCGCTGGTCCGGGCGGGCGCGGCCGTCGACGACGAGGAGAGCGCACAGGCCACCGTCCGCGGCTGGAAGCAGTACATCGACGACAACCGCGACGAGATCGCGGCCTTGACCATCGCTTTCGGCGCCGACTCCGACATCCCACCCGCCGCCGCCCTACGACGCCTCCAGGACGTGGCCCGCAGCGTAGCCAGGCCGCCGCGTTCCTGGACCCCCGACACCCTCTGGAAGGCGTACGAGAACCTCGGCCAGGCACTGGTGCGCAAGCGGGCCAAGCGCACCGCTGCCGACCTCCTCGCCCTCCTGCGCTACGAATTGGCCGGCGGTGCAGAACGCGGAGCCCCGGCGCCCCGCCCTCACGAAGAGGCCGTACAGGAGCGGTATTCGGCCTGGCTCGCACGCCAGGAACAGTCCGGCGTCAGCTTCAGTACGCGCGAACGCTGGTGGCTCGACCACATCGTCGGTGCGACCATCGAGCGTGTACGCTTCGACACCGCCGACCTTGACTACGCCCCGTTCACCACGCGCAACGGAACGGACGGATTCCTCGCCGAATTCGGTGCGAATCGGGCGGAAGAAATCATTGACGAACTGGACAAGGAGCTGGGCGCGTGACGGACTCGGGCGTGGGGGATTCAGTGGCGATCGCGCCGGGGGAGGGGCTGCCGGAGGGGTGGGTTCGCGCTCGAATCGGGGAACTATGCGAGGTTAATCCGCGAGCGTTCGACGAAGAACCGGACGACGATGACCTGATCTCTCAGGTTCCGATGGCCTTGGTTGAGGCGGAATCGGGTCGGGTGGATGCTTCGACGCAAGTGCGGTTCGGTGACTTCAAGAAGAAATCGCTGACCAGATTTCAGGAGAACGACGTTCTCTTTGCGAAGATCACGCCGTGCATGGAGAATGGGAAAATTGCCAAGGCGCAAGGCCTCGTTGGAGGTCGGGCGTTGGGGAGTACTGAGTTCCACGTGCTCCGCAGTGCGGGGGGAGTTCTCCCTGAATATCTGATGCATTACCTTCTTCAGCGAAACGTGCGACGCGTCGCCGAACAGCACATGTCTGGCGCGGTTGGGCAGCGCCGAGTGCCGCGTTCTTATCTGGCGAACCTTGAAATCCCGGTTCCGCCCCTCTCTGAGCAGCGCCGAATCGTTGCCAAGCTGGACGAACAGCTCACCCACATCGAGGTCGGCGAGGCGGCTCTTGCGGAAGCCCGGAGCCAGTTGGGCACCTTTGAAGTGATGCTACTCGCTCGGGCTACGAAGGCGAATCCGGAGGCCCCCTCGTGGGAGTGCTTGACGATTGGTGACATGGCCAAGGTTTCATCAGGCGCTACCCCTTTGAAGGCTAGGGCGGACTATTATGACAATGGGTCTGTGCCGTGGGTTACCAGTTCCCTTCTTAACGAAACGTATGTCGATCGCGCAGATAAGTTCATTACGAATCTTGCGCTAGCTGAGACATCGGTGAAGGAGTACCTTCCGGGGACGATCCTTATGGCGATGTACGGGGAAGGGAAGACTCGTGGCAAATGTGCTGTGCTAGGAATTCGTGCGACCACCAATCAGGCATGTGCGGGAATCGAGCTTGATCCTGAGTATGAATCGAGGCGTGCGTGGGTGGTGGCGCTCCTTGAGGCCCTGTATGAGGAGAATAGGGCGTTGGCCTCTGGTGGTGTTCAGCCGAATCTGAGCCTGGGTCTTATTAAAAAGATTCGCGTTCCACTTCCCCCGGTGGGCCGCCAGAAGGAAATACTGGCGGAGCTGGCACATCGTCGCAGCGAAGTCGCTGCAATGCACACGGTGATCGAGGATGCGAGTGTGCAGGCAAAAGTGCTCCGTGGCGCTCTCCTCCACGCCGCTTTCACCGGCACCCTCGTCCCCCAAGACCCCGCCGACGAGCCCGCCTCAGCTCTGCTCGACCGCATCTGCGCCCAGCGTCAGGCTGCCGTCAAGCCCGTACGCAAGCGCACCCCACGCAAGACCACCAGCAAGCCGGCCTCTTCGGGCCAGGAAGAACTTCCCCTGTGAGCACCGCCGTGAGTACCGACAAGCAGGCCGCCCCGGTCTCGACCTCCACCCTCGTCAACCGCCTCTGGTCGTACTGCGAGCTGCTCCGCCACTCCGGCGTCTCGACTCTCGACTACGTCGAGCAGCTCACGTACCTCCTCTTCCTGAAGATGGCCGACGAGCGCGCCAAGCGCCCCGCCAAGTTTCGCCGCAAAGCCCCCGAGGCACCCCTCGTCCCCGAGGGCCGCGACTGGACGAGCCTGACCACCCGGTCCGCCGAAGCGCTCCTCGACCACTACGAGTTCATCCTCAAGGACCTCGGTCAGCGCGGCGGCACCATGCTCGGCGAGGTCTTCACCAAGGCGTCGAACAAGATCCATGAGCCGGCCGTCCTGGAACGTCTGATCAAGGATCTGATCGACCCGCACACCTGGACCACCGAGAACCAGGACCTCAAGGGCGACGCCTACGAAGGCCTCCTCCAGCGTGGTGCGGAAGACCGCAAGACGGGTGCGGGCCAGTACTTCACCCCCCGCCCGCTCATCGACGCCATGGTTGACTGCATCCAGCCGAAGATCGGCGAGACGATCACCGACCCGGCCTGCGGTACTGGCGGCTTCCTCATCGCCGCGCACGCCCACATCGCCACTCACTACGAGGACGAGCTGTACGGCGACGAGGGCCGCAAGCTCCAGACCGGTTCGATCACCGGTTACGAGCTGGTCCGCGAGACCGCCCGCCTCGCCCTGATGAACATGCTGCTGCACGGCATCGGAACCTCCGAGGCCAAACCGCTGATCACCATTCAGGACTCGCTGGCCAAGCCGATCCACAAGCACTACGACATCGTGCTCGCCAACCCGCCCTTCGGCGTCGGTTCCGTGACCGGCGAGGCGTACACCGCTCGTACCGACTTCTGGGCCCCCACCACCAACAAGCAGCTCAACTTCGTCCAGCACATCTACAACCTGCTGAAGACGAACGGGCGGGGCGCCCTCATCCTTCCCGACAACGTCCTCTTCGAGGGTGGCGCGGGCACCACGATCCGCCGCAATCTCCTCGACCTGTGCAACGTGCACACCCTCCTCAGGCTCCCGACCGGCATCTTCTATGCCAACGGCGTCAAGGCCAATGTCCTGTTCTTTGACAAGACCGGTCAGCGTTCCGGCGGCCGCCCCGGCACCCGCCAACTCTGGGTCTATGACTTCCGCACCGATCAGCGCTTCACCCTCAAGCAGCGCCAGTTGCGCCGCGAGCATCTCGACGACTTCGTCGCGGCCTATCACTCCGGCGGTTCCGACTACTCGTCGCGAAAGCCCAGTGAACGGTTCCGTGCGTTCGATTACGATGAGTTGATCGCTCGCGACAAGGTCAACCTGGACCTGTCGGTCCTTCAGTCCGCCTCGTCCTCCGACACAGCCTTCGCGTCTCCCGACGTGATCGCCCAGGAGATCGTGGACGAACTGGAGACGGCCCTGGCCCAGTTCACCACAGTGGCCCGCGCACTCAAGACGGGTGTGCAGACCGCGGACGACAGCACCACCGAAGGCGAAGAAGCGCAAGAGCGGTAAGCCGCCGTCACCCCGAGCGGGTCGACAGGGCCGTGAGGCCCAGGCCCGCTCGGGAGCACGACGGAAGGTAGGGCGAAGCATGACGGTCGGGCGGGGCATCGGTCGAGGAGCGGCGGGGGAGCGGCAGGAAACCGAATGGACGAGCAGGCGGATCACGGAGCGCCTGTGGAAGTTCTATCGGGAGAAGACCAGCACCAAGGCCCTGACCCGTCTTGAGTTCGTCGAGCACATCGCCTACCTGCTTTTCCTCAAGCTCGACCACGAACACACCCAGCGCCCTGGGCGGTTCGCCAAACTGCCCATCGCCCCGGCCGGCACCTGGCCCACGCTCACCGACCTCAACGGGGAGGACCTGCACGCCTTCCTCGCCCGCTTGATGGAGGAGCTCGGCGCCCCCAACCCCACTGATCCACGCAGGGCTACCGCGAGCGTCCTCTTCCACGATGCCCAGCCCTGGAACATAGACCGGATGTCCGAGCTCAGGCGGCTCGTCGTCGAGGAATTCGCCCCCTACCAGTGGACCGCCGTACCGCAGAGCGCCCTCGGTGAAGCGTTCTCCTCCATACTCGCCGAGTGTCGAGAGGACTTCCTCACCAAGCGACAGACCGGTCAGATACTCACCCCGCCTCCGCTCCTCGCCGTCGTCGCGAAGGCCCTCGCCGTTACCGGGGAAGACAGAGTGATCGACGCGGCCGGTGGCCTCGGCAGCACGCTGATTGCTGCGCACCGGGAGATGGCCGCCTCCGGCACGTATGTCGACTCGACCGCTATCGCGGCGGCCGACATCGATGCCCAGATGTGCCGGTTCGCCACCATGAATATCCTGCTCAACACAGGACGCGTCCTTTCGGACATGCCGCCCGTCCTGCGCGCAGACTCCCTCAAGGCAAAGGGCGTCGCAACCCGCCGGTACCACCGAGACGTGGCCGCGACCGTGGCTATCTGCAACCCCCCGTTCAAGAGCGGCGACGTCGTGCCCGACACCGACCAGCGCGACGACTTCTGGGCGCAGAAGGCCGACCTGCCGACCAACTTCCTCCAGCACCTCGCCATCACGTTGCCGCAGGGCGCTCGGGCCGCTGTGTTCGTTCCCGACGGGGTCCTCTTCGGTAGCGGTGCTGCGGCTACCGTCCGCGAAGCGCTCCTCAAGAACTGTGACGTCCACACTCTGCTGCGGCTCCCCACGGGCATCTTCCACGGCACCAACTCCAAGTCGAACATCCTCTTCTTCACGAAGTCCGTTCCCCGGCCGACCGGTGAGCCTGCCACCCGCGAGCTGTGGGTGTACGACGCCCGGACCGACAACCACCACACGGACACGGGAAGGCCCCTCACCGAGGCCGATTTCGCGGACTTCCTCGCCGCCTACCGGCCCGGCGAGCTCGACCATAGAGGGCGCACCACGTCCCCGCGATTTCATTCGTACCCGGTGAGCGAGCTGCTCCAAGGGCCAGGTGTGAGCCTTGATTTGAAGGCTGGCCTCGCCGCAACCCTCGACGACTTCGGCTCCCCCGGAGAGATCGCTCTGTCCATTGCCGAGCACCTTGACGAGGCGGGAAAACGCTTCCGCACGGTGGCGGAGAGCCTTGCGTAAGGCCGGTCGAGTCCGCCGGGGGAGTCGCACCGCTGGGTAGTTCTCTGCCCGTACTAGCCGCACACAGCCGCAACATGTCGACGAAGCCCGTCGTCGCACGGAAGAACGGGGATTTCGCGTACATGCCCGCACCGCACCGCACCTCTCGTCCATCCACTCAGGACGTGCCCACTCAGGTCCGTCAGGTCGCCCGGGCCCTGGACGAGACCTATGCCGACCTCATCGACGTCAGCGACTTCGCCAACCACTCCGAGGACAGTCGGGTCAGCAATTTCCGGAGCCGGGCGCTGGCCGCGCACGCCGTACGGATTGTCACCGGCTGGAGCCCGAGTGATGCCGCGCTCACCGTCATCGACGGTGGAGCCGACCAGGGCATCGACGCGATCGCGGTGGACCACGACCGTAAGCACGTCTACCTGGTGCAGAGCAAGTGGTCCAACAAGGGGAACGCCACGGCGAAGCTCCCTGTGATCCACGGTCTCTTCGCCGGCCTGCGGCTGATCGACAGCGAGCAGTTCGCCCAGTTCAACCCGCGCGGGCGGCTCCTCGCGGAGCAGGCGAAGCAGCTGATGGTCAGTGGCATGGCTCCGGTTACGCAGGTCATCGTGCTCATGGGGACCGATCCGCTGTCGGCTGAGCTGCGCCAGGCTCTGGAAAACGGTGAACGGGAGTTCAATCACCACGGGGACCGGCTTGGCCACAAGGTCATCCTCGCCCGCGAGATCTACGCCCTGGTGCGCGACGACATAGCGGACGAGCCCATCGACTTGGAAGCCGACCTCAGCCCTTGGTTCAAGCTTCCCAACCTGTACGAGTCCTATCAGGGCGTGGTGTCAGCGGATCAGGTCGCTTCATGGGCGCAGGCGGGCAATGGTCTCTTCGCGCGCAACATCCGTAACCCGCTCGGCCTGACCTCGATCAACAACGAACTCGTCACCACGCTCGTCGAAGAGCCCAATCACTTCTGGTACTTCAACAACGGGATCACTGTCCTATGCGAGTCCCTGGAGGCGACGCACCGGCAGATCGGAGTGCCGGAGAGGTATCCACTCAACCTGAAGATCCATGGAGCGAGCGTCGTCAACGGCGCCCAGACGGTCCGCTCGATCGCCGATGCCGTCGCCAAGGGCGGCAACGACGCGTACGCGGCGGACGTCGGGATCAGGGTCATCGTCACCGGTGGGGCGACGGAGTTCGCGAAACAGGCAACCCGCGCTACCAACCGTCAAAACAGCGTGGAGGCAAGGGACTTCATCTCCCTCGACCCGGTACAGGCAGCCCTCATCGAGGAGATGGAGGCCGAGTTCGGCCTCGCCTACGGGGTGCGGCGTGGCGAGCTGGAACCGATGCAGGACGCCGGCTGCTCCGTGGTGGAGGCGGCGTGTGCCCTTGCCTGTGCACATCCGGGAAGCCAGTACGCGGCCCGCATCGCGTCGAACCTGGACGTTCTCTGGGAGCGGGGCGGACAGGGCGTGTACGACGCGCTCTTCCGCCCGCAGCCGAGCGTCTTCCTGCTATGGAACGCGGTGAGAGTGCTGCGTGCCGTACGCGCGGGATTGGCCGAACTTCGCAAGAGCTACTCAGGCAGGGCCGCCGCCGCCGTCGAGCACGGGACGTACCTCATCGCCCATTTGGTGTTCCGGCAGCTCCGTGACGCGGACGAGGCCGACGGGACCATCGAGGAACCCGATCCCACGCTTGCTTGGGCGCAGAACGCCATCCGTCAGGTGCCGGGGCTGCTTGCTCGCGCCGTCCCCGCTCTGGTCATGGCCATGGATGCGATCGGCGAGCGCTCCCGTATCCAGTATCTGTGCGCGGATGCCGGGTCGGTGCGTGCGCTGGTGACGGACGTACTCGACACCCTTGACTCGGGGGCGACCGTCGGTAGTGAACTCCCGGAGAAGTACCGCAATCTTCCGACCCGGGAACGCAAGCGCCGTCGGCCCAATGCTGTACACGTCATCGTAGGTCAGGGTGCGTTGAAGGATGGCGCGCCGATGTTCCTGCACACTTACATCGAGCCCGAGCGCAAAGCCCTGGAGCCTTGGCTCGCCGCCAACGAACTGCGCGCGCGAGCCACGTGGGTCAATCACCACACCAAGCCGCTTTTGTGGGCCGCCGACGGCAACCGCTACTCGCCCTCCGGGCTCATCGCCCGCATGTGGGAGCTCGCTGAATGGGAGGAGCGTCCCGTCTCCAACCAGGGCACGGCTCGTTGGGCGACTGAGGGCGGAGACACCCTCGTTGACCTCGCTCGTCGATTGCTCGAAGACATGGAGAGCGATGGATTGGGTGAGCAAGAGACAAGCTGACCGAGAGGGCTGCGTTCTCTTGCTGCTCCTGCTGCGGCAGGCGGGAGGACGAGGCTGAGGCCTTCGGGCGGGAGTGAAGTCACCTTGATCTCCCCCATTAGCCGAGGTGGCGACGTTCCGGGCCTGTTGCACGGCCTTGTCCCGCGTGAAGACCCGGGTTTGGGCCGCTGGTCTGCGATGACCGGCTGCAGGAGGGCTGCCGGCTCGGACATGATCGGGGCATGCGGTGGTCATGGATCTATCTGGTGGCGCGCCGGGCGCTGGAGCTGGCGGGCCTGCGGATGCTGGGCAGTGCGGCGAAGGACGTCGAAATCCTGGTACTGCGGCGTCAGATTGCGGTGCTGCGACGACAGGTCGGCCGACCTGAGTTGGAGCCGGGAGACCGGGTGTTGCTCGCGGCGTTGTCGCGGCTGCTGCCCAAGGAGCGCTGGGGGAGCTTCTTCGTCACCCCGGCGACGCTGCTGCGCTGGCACCGAGAGTTGGTCGCGGACGCTTGGACCTTCCCCAACAAGAAAGCTGGACGGCCGCCAATACCCCCAGGAAACACAGGAGTTGATCCTGCGCCTGGACAGGGAGATCCCGCTGGGGGCACCGGCGCGTACAGGGAGAGTTGGCCAGGTTGGGCGTCGCAGTGTCGGCGGCCACCGTCCGGGCAGTGCTGCGGCGGGCGAAGGTGCCGCCCGCGCCCCAGCGGGCGCGCGACAGCTGGTCATCCTTCCTACACGTCCAGGACTCCGGGCTGCGGGCCTGCGATTTCCTCCATGTGGACACCGCTTTCTGCCAGCGTCTGTACGTGCTGTTCGTGATGAAGGTCGAAACGCGCCGGGTGCACATCCTCGGCATCACCACCCACCCGAACGGGGAGGGGGTGGCCCAGCAGGCCCGCAACCTGATGATGGACCTGCGCGACAGGGTGGACCGGTTCCGATGCTTCCTGCGGGACCGGGACGGGAAGATGTCACCCGATCGTGCACCAGACCCAATGTACGGAGGCCCGGCACCCCATGGCGGTTGCCGGGCCTTGTCGGCGTTGGGCGGGCTCGCATCTATCCCCTGGGCCACAACTGACGGCAAACTGGCACCCCAGTGAGAGACGCGGACGAGTCCGCTGGTCGTAGGCCCTTCGTGGCTTCGTCGTGTTGATGCCCGTAGGGTGGCAGCCAGTGGGACGAGACGGCGTTACGGACTGCAAGTTCAGTGGGAACGACGAGCGGTTCCACGAACGGTGAGAAGCCGCCAAACGGCGTCGGACGCCCGCGCTGACCATGTCGGTGAGTGCGAGGGATATGGGTACCCAGAGCAGCGTGCAGAGCCCTCTACCATCCAGCTGGCCTGCGGAATCGCGTGGGCCGTGCTGTCTCGTGCTGGTGGTTCTCGGACTTCCTGAAGCTTGAGATGTCGGCCGTTTTCGGCCACTGCGCGTGCCTGAACCCGTTGAGGCTCTGCAGGGGATGTAGGGCCCGGATATCGTGCTCAGGTTGCATCTGTTACAGATGAGAACATCACGAAGAGCCTCGGCGGGACTGGACGCCTGCCGAGGGCGGGTTGTACGGGGAGGGTCAGATCGTGTCCGACGGCACGGGGGATGCGCCGCAGTCGGCAGCGGCCGGAGTCGGCGCGGCAGCGGGGAGTTTGACTGCGTCGCTTCTTGCGGCCGGCGGTGCGGCTGTGGCGCAGGCTATGCGGGTCGAGGGTGAGACGCTCTCGGCATTCAAGCGCAGGGTCGATGAGCTGTTGAGGAATTTGGAGAAGTCGAAGGCAGCGCCGAAGTCGATCGCGAACGGGGCCTTGCCCGCCGGACGGTTGGGCGCATTCGATGAGGCGGACGCGCTGCACTCCGCCTACACGCACGTTCACAGCCAACTGGAGAACCTGTCCAAGATGCTGGCCTTGCAGATCGAGGGCCTGGTTGTGACGGTCGATGCGTCGAAAGCGGGTTACGGCAATCTCGACGATGACATACGTGCGCGCCTGAGCCGCATCCGGACACAGGCAGACGCACTGGTGGGCCCAGGTACGAAGGCGGCGCCGGGTTCGGACCATGGTGGTTCGGGTGGCGCGTCTGGTGGCGAGCCCATGCCGAAGGCGACGGACAGCGAGGCGGGTGGCCTGTGACGGGTCACGCTTTGGCGACGAGGCCGCGGCCGCACTCGACACTGAGATCAGTACCGTGGAAGGGGGGTACGAGGCATGAGTGAGCTGGGCTCTCACCTGTGGGGCATGGCCAAGCAGTACCGCTTCATCGTGCACACCCCGGAGCAGTTGTGGGCGATGGTCGAGCCGGCGGACGGCGCGACGGCTGCGGATCTCGGAGTGCTGCTGACGGCGGCAGCGAAGACGATCAAGAGTATCGGCGACGACCTGAAGACGCACAGCACGTCGGTCGAGTGGGACGGCGAGGGCGGGGACGCGTTTCGGAAGTGGATCGACCACGCCGCGCTGACGACGCTGAGTCTGGGCGACTACAGTGAGTCCGCCGGGAAGTGGCTGGGGCATGCGGCGGACACCTTGCACGAGGTCAAGCCGCAGCTGGAGTCTCTGAAGAATTCCAGTGCCTCGGCGAGCGCCATCCTGGACGCGCACGCGGTCAAGGCGACGGATGTCGGGAACCACGACGGCGGACCGTCGGAGTCCTCCGTGAAGTCGGCCAAGACGCAGTACGACAACGACCGGGCCGAGGCAGCCCAGTTGATGATCAAGTTGGCCCAGTCGTACTCGGCGTCGACGGAGCAGATCGGGGCGTTGAAGGCACCGGAGTTCCCGAAGCTGCCGGAGCAGTTCGTGCCCAGAGACGTTCATGGCGCTGAGGACGCCTCCATGTCCACCGGCGACTCGTCGAACACCGGGACGGCGGCTGCGGTAGGAGGAGTGGGCGTTGCCGCGGTAGGTGCTGCCGCGCTTGGTGAAGCGTCTCGTGGCGCCTCGTTGGCGAGCGGGCATCAGCACAGCACCGCCCCAACCGCCCATGTTACAGGGCCGGTTCGAGATCTGCCCTCGGTCGGAACGAGTACCTCCCTTGACCGAGCGGGGACCCTTCCGTCCCTTACTGGTCCTACGGCGGCGCCGTCCTCGCCAACATCGCCGCCGTCTGCACTGCCCGGGGGAACCTCGGGCCTCGGCGCGCCGCCGCCGGGAGCGTCGCCGATGTTCGGAGGCGCGGGCCGTTCCACTGCTCCGCAGCGCGGGGTAGGGAATGGCCGCGTGCCGTCCTCCTCTGGCCCACGTGGGCCGCTGAGTGCACCAGCGGGCTCCACGCCGGGAGCAGCGGGCGCGCCGAGGACGGGTACACCCGGACGTGGCGTTCCAGCGGCGGCACGGCCGGGGATTCCGGGCGTGCAGGGCGGCACCGCATCGCCGGTACGGGGGCCGAGCAGCACGAGCCCGGGACGCCCGGCCAACGGGATCGCAGGTGGCCGTCCGGCGTCACCGCAGACGGGGCGCGCCACAGGTGCGATTCCTCGGGGCACCGTCGTCGGCGGTTCCCCGGCCCAGCAGTCACCTGGTCTACGTGGCAGCGGCTCGACCCAACCACGGACCGAGGCGACACCTGGTCGCGCGGCTGGCCCTAGCAGCGCGCGCGGGAGCGGATCGGCCGGAGCACGCATGCCCGCGCATTCCGACGGCGTCCTCGGCGGACAGGCTCAGCAGCCGAAGACGCGGCGGCAGCCGTCGGCGACGACCACGGGAACAGGAGACGCACGCGGAGCGGACAGCGGTGCCGCAGAGGCGCAGCGCCGTGGACCCGCTCGTGGCTCCTCAACTGCTGCCCGTAAGGATGAGACTCGACAGACTTCTGCGGAGCGTCCACGCGGGGAGCGACCAGCGAGGGCGGAAGCAGAGCCCGAGCAGGCCGCGCCCCCGCAGCCCCCGCTGCGTCTCCCGGGCATGCCCCCGACGACGAGGCACGACAACGAAGGATGACCATGGGTACCCGTACCAAGCAGGTCCGCAGACTTCGGCTGGCGTCGGCCCTGTCCGGCGTCGTGCTCGCGGGCATCGCAGTCACCCCCGCGTACGCGGAGACCGTGCGTGAGCGGCAGTGGTACCTGGATGCCATGCGCGCGGAGCAGATGTGGAAGACCAGCACCGGCAAGGGCGTCACTGTTGCTGTCGTCGATACCGGAGTCGACGCGGATCTCGCCGATCTGCGCGGGCAGATCCTGCCGGGCAAGGACTATTCCCGTCATCCCGGCGACGAGCACTCGGACTACGACGGTCACGGCACGAGCATGGGAGTCCTGATCGCCGGTACCGGAGCAAGGGGGAGTACGACGGGCTCGTACGGCCTGGCTCCAGGGGCGAAGATCCTCCCGATCCGGGTCCCGGACTTCATCGAGAACGCCCGCAAGGACGGCAATCAGGACAGTTATCCCACCTACATGTCCAAGGCCATCCGCTACGCGGCCGACTCGGACGCTCAGGTCATCAATATCTCCCAGGCCAGCACCTGGAATTCGTCGGAGCTGGACAAGGCCGTCGCCTACGCGCTGTCCAAGAACAAGCTCATCTTCGCGGGCGTGGGCAACCTCGGAACGGGGACCAATCCGCTGCAGTACCCGGCCGCGACGCCGGGTGTGGTGGGTGTCGGCGCGATCGGCAAGGACATGAAGAAGACGAAGGAATCCCAGCAGGGACCGCAAGTCGATCTGGTTGCCCCCGGGGCAGACATGATCGCTGCCTGCACCGGAAAGACCGGGCTGTGTGAGTCCCACGGCACCAGTGACGCCACCGCCCTCGCCTCGGCCTCTGCTGCGCTGGTCTGGTCGCAGCATCCGGACTGGACGAACAACCAGGTCCTGCGGGTCCTGCTGAACACCGCGAGCGGCCCGGTCAGCGGCAAGGAGCGCACCGACTCCATCGGATACGGCGCCGTGCGTCCCCGGATCGCTCTCACCGACCCCGGGAACCCGGGCCCGGCCGATGAGTACCCGCTGCCGGACTATAAGCCGGGAGGCTCAGCAGCGGCGCAGGGAGGTGCCAGCGCCAAGCCGTCCACGGGCGCGTCGGCGTCACCTGCGGCGGCTTCCGGTGACGAATCGAGGGCCCTGCCGTGGATCTTGGCGGGCGTGGGTGCGCTCGTACTGATGGGCGCTGGCGGTGGGGCGCTCGCCGTGCGTAACGACAGGCGCCGCGCGGCCCTAACCGCATCTGTGCCGCCGACGCCGCAGCACGGATGGGCGCAGCCGCCTCACCCAGGCCCGCAGCCGGGACAGGGGCAGCCGTGGCCGTATCAGGACACCAACCACACGGGTAGGCCGTGACATGACGTGGATCGAGTGGGGGCGGGTTTCGTGACGGACTCGAACGGGGAACAGCACACGCCGGACGGTGCGGTCGGTATGCGGCTGAACCAGACTCCCGCCGGTGAAGGGCCCGCCCGCGGCGGACAGCCGGATCTCGCGTCGAGTCCGGCGCAGAAGAAGGCGGCCGCACGGGCTATCGAGGACCACATCCAGCCCGAGACCAAGGAGGCGGGCGATGCGGCCGACGAAGAGACGCAAGGCGTCGTGAAGGCCTTCGGGCCGAAGGACGGGCATGGGTGGCTCACGTCCAACGCGATGAGCAAGGCCCACAAGGCGTGGGGGGACCAGGTGCAGCACCTCATGAGCCGGCTGTCCTCCGAGAAGACGGCATTGCGCGGCAGCAACACCACGTTGACCGGAACGGATGTCGGGGTCGGGTCCGGGGTGCGCTCCTCGTCTTCTCTCGACACGTTCTGATCCCAGCCGTTCCGGCGGACAACGCCGCTGCATCATCCAACGGGGAACCCATGCCGACGTACCACGAGATCATGACGACCGACCTGTCCACGCTCACCACGGCCGCCGACCAGTGGGAGCGCATGGCGACTAAGAGGTTCCATGACCTGGAGAGCGCGTACCGCCGTGACGTGCACGGCATTTCCATGGGCAACACTTGGACGGGGCTCAGCGCGCAGGCAGCCAACGGGCGCTTCGACGTCACCCTCAAGGAGTTCCAGAAAGCTCAGACGGAGGCGAAGGCCGTCGCCTCTCTGCTCCGCGACGCACACACCGGGTTCACGAGCCTGCGCAAGCAACTCGAATCGGTTCGCGACGACGCCATCAAGGCAGGGATGAAGGTCTCCGACCAAGGGGTGGTGTCCTTCGACACGACGGACCTGACCGACGCTGAGCGCAGCGCGATGGTCCACGACCCTGACTACCAGAGCAGCATCCACAAAGCTGTCAGCGCCTGGCAGTTGGTCATTGACCAGTGCGTGAAGGACGCGGACGCGGCCGACAAGGACGTCCAGACCGCCCTGCAGTCGGTGGTGGTGGACGGCGACCCCCTTGACGGCACCGCCAACGGTTTCAACGGCCAGGCCCACGGCGACATCGACCAGTACCTCGGCAAGAAGAAGGATCCCCACACCAAGACTGACGGGTGGCCGCACATGGGGTTCACGGTCACCGGCCCCAAGTACGGCAAGGAAGGCTCACTCAAGGCGTACATCGACGCCTTCCACGAGACCGCCAAGGGCACGCTGACACAGGGAGACCTGACGCTCTCAGGGATCGCTGACATCTACGGCGGCGGTCGGGCCACCGCGAACTACGGATTCAACAACAAGGGCATCGTCGGCAAGGCCGAGGTATCCGCGGGAGTACGCGGATTGACCGAAGGCCGCGCCGAGTACGGCCCCTGGGTCGGCGGGTATGCACGGGGCGAGGGCTTCGTGGGTGCTGAAGCGGGCGTCAACGCCAAGGCCACCAAAGACGAGCTCACTGTTGGCGCGAAGGCATTCGCAGGGGGCAAGGTAACCGGAGCCGGGGGCTTCGAGGTCGCCGGGATCGGCATCGGCGGGACCGCCGAGGGCTGGGCCGGTCCCGGTGCCGAAGCGTGGTGGGGTTACAAGAAAGACGACAACGGCGAGTTCCATCTTGGGGGCAAGGCCGGCGCCTCCCCCATACTCGGCGGGGCGGTTGGGCTTGAGATCACGGTCGATCCGCACAAGTTCAGTGAATCCGCTGGCGATCTCGCCGATGCGGTGGGCGACGGAGCAGAGGCCATCGGCGACGGGGCCAGTTCCCTCAAGGACACCGTCACCGGCTGGATTGACTGATCCATCCCTTTAGGAAGGAGGGCAGGAGATGCCCACACCCTTGCCAATCCCGATCGACTTCCGATTGCCGGAGGGCTGGCTTCCCGCCCGCCCGGAGACGGCCGAGGCCGAGGAGGTGGCTTTTGCGGCGGTGCATCCGCAGCCGGATGCCGGATTCGCCGCGAACATCACCGTCGCCGGCGAGGTGCTTCCCGAGGCATCGACGCTGGCGGACATCGCGGACGAGTCGGTCGAGCGCCTGCGCGAGGTTATCGAGCCGGTGATTGTGGAACACCGCCGCGAGGTGGGACCCGCCGACGCCCCCGCCCTGACTCAGCGGCTGGCGTTCTCCACCACCGTCAACGGCACACATCACGACCTCGTCCAGACACAGGCGTACCTGTCTCTGCCCGACATCGAGAATCCAGCCAACCGCGTAGTGATCCGGCTGGTACTGACCGCCACCGCGGCTCAGCACGACGAGGTTCTGGGGGAATTCCAGGACTTCATCCGCACAATTCACTCCGACACGGGGACGCGAGCATAGCCATGGGCCTTTTGAGTAAATGGACCGGCACAAGGATCCCCGATGGCCTTGTCACCCCGAAGCCTGAGGCAGACCTGCGCGACGCGCTGCTTGCACTGAACAGCCCGGACGTGCCCTACAACGTGCGTGAAGGGCAGCAGGGAGAAAAGGCGGACCTGGTGGCGGAGTGCCACATCAAGAGGGTTGGTGTGAGGCTGAAGACCAGCATGCGCCTGGTCCCAGAGAAGCATGAGGTTCGCGTGATCCACGAGCGGTGGGAGAACCGTTCCGCAGGTAACGCCAACGGGCAGTACGGACGCGGCCACGCGCCTGCGGTGTACCCGCAGCGAGAGACCGTGACGGGACCCGACGGCCGTAAACAACGGGTAGAGGTGTTCCGTTTCGACACCCGAGAGATGACAAACCCCCTGGAGGGCACGGTGCTGCGCGCCGGGTGGACCTGGCGGGGGGTGTTCAGGCTCTGACGATGGGGGAACCGCCCGCGGACAGCGGCGCTGACATCCACCACAGAACAGCACCACGAAGTCCTCGAAGACTTCGAGAACTTCGTTCGCACCGCGCACCCGAGCGCGCAGGAGGAGAACCAGCAGTGGGCCGCTTCCAGGATTGGCGGACGGGAACCAGATACCCGGACGAGGGTGTCGAGCCGTTGGCGCGCTCCCACGTAGAGGCAGCCATGTTCGCGCTCAACGGCCCGAACAAGCCCTACCGCGTGCGCACCGCGCTCGCGGAGGAGAAGGCCGACGTGGTGGCGGAGTGGCACATGCTCGAGCCGGCCTGGGGCAGCGGGATGGCACGCCGACAGGTCGAGCGGACATTCAAGTTCCGCATGCGTCTGGACGGGGCGACCCACGAGGTACGGGTCTGCGCCGACGTGCGGGAAGAGACCCGGGCCGGTGACCCACCCCAGCGTGTCGTAGCGCGCATGAAAGGCAAAGGACCGCGAACCCGTGTGAAGTCCTGGAGGGGGCACTACGAGAAGGGCCCTGACGGCCGTCGCCAGCGCGTTGACGAATTCAGATTCGACTCGAACGACCTGCGCGACCCGCTGCAGAAAGTCGTGCTTACGGCTGGCTGGACGTGGCGAGGAACGCACAAACCGTGACTGTCCCGCACGACGTCCAGCAGAGCCTGGTTCTCCGTCAACACTGATCGCTGATCGTCGTCCGCTCGTAAGATGCCACTGTCGATGACTTGGAGGAGCCTGCATGCCCAGGACCACGCAGCTGCGCACCTACACGGTCAAGGAGGGCCTCCTCGATGAGTGGGTGGCGCGGTGGAGGGAAGAAATCTTGCCGCTACGCCTGGAGTTGGGCTTTGAGATCGGTGGAGCCTGGGTTGACCGGGAGCGGAATCAGTTCGTGTGGCTGATTGCCTACGAAGGTCCCGAGTCGTTCGCCGAGCGCAACGCCCTCTACTGGGCCTCGCCGAAGCGGAAGGCAATGGACCTTGACCCGGATGACTATCTGGTGTCCACCGATGACCGGATGGTCGAGCCCATGCAACTCTGATCACGGGGCGGCAGGGAGCATGTGCTGACGCCGCTCGTCGTCGTTGAGGATGCGGAAGACTCGGCCGCGGGCAGTCGCTTCCAAGTGGTCGAAATCGGGGGAGACGAGCCAGATCCGCGCAGTGCCGTCGAAGGAGGCGGTGAGCAGCTGCGTGCCGTCGGGGGACCAGGCGACGGAGGACACCTTGTCCTGATGGACACCCACGATGGCGACCTCCTCGAAAGTGGCCGCGGACCAGATGCGTACGGTGCGGTCGTCCGAGGCGGTGGCGATGCGACGACCGTCGGGGGACCACGCGATACCGCGCACACGGCCCTCGTGTCCTTTGAGGATATCGATGCGCCGGCCGGTGGTCACGTCCCACACTGCGGCCGTCCAATCTCCGGATGCCGTGGCCACGCGGGTTTCGTCGGGGGACCAGGTGACGTCGTCGACGTAGTTGTCGTGGCCGCGCAGGACGGTGAGTTGACGGCTCTCTGTGATGTCCCACAGGCGGCAGGTGCGGTCGTCGGAGGCGCTGGCGAGCAGGCGTCCGCTGGGGGACCAGGCGATGCGGCTGATCCAGTCCTGGTGTCCGGTCAGGCTGGCGATCGGGGCAAGTGCCCTGCCGTTTGCGGGGGTTGACCAGATGGCCACCGTGCCGTCGTGGTCACCGGTGGCGATGCGAGTGCCGTCCGGGGCCCAAGCCATGCACTCCACCACGGAGCCTTGGTGCACGAGGTCGGTGGTGCGATCGGCATGGAGGACTCGGAGAGTTCCGTCGTTGCTACTGAGGGCCAGGCGGTCGTCGAATGGCGACCAGGCCGTACTCCAGACACGGTCCCTTTGCTCGGCTGCCAGCTCGGTGGCTGTGCCGGTGGCGGCGTTCCAGACGCGTACGGTCCGGTCGTCGGAGGCGGTGGCGATGCGGGTGCCTTCGCGGGACCAAGCAGCCTGGTTCACGGGGCCGCGGTGTCCGTCGAGGAGCCGGTGTTCGGCTCCGTGGGGGCGCAGGTCCCAGACGCGTGCTGTGGAGTCGGTGGAGCTGGTGGCGAGCTGGTCTCCGGCCGGTGACCAGGACACGCCCCAGGTGGTGTCTGTGTGCCCGCGTAGGATCGCGATGACCTTGGCGTCCTGCGCGTCGACGATGCGTATGGTGCGGTCGGATGAGGCCGAGGCGATGTACCGGCCGTCGGGGGAGAAAGCGACGTTCCATACGTAGTCTGTGTGGCCGCGGAGCAGGAGCTGTAGGGCGCCAGTGCCGGCGTCGAAGACGCGCACGGTGTGATCTCCGGAGCCGGTGGCGATGCGCCGGCCATCGGGGGACCAGGCGATGCCTTCGACGAAATCGGAGTGGCCGGTCAGCGTCTCCGCGACCGATGCGGTGGCCAGGTCCCACACGCGGGCGGTCTGGTCATGGGAGGCGGTGGCCAGCCGCGTGCTGTTGGGAGACCAGGCTACGCCCCACACGTCGTCGGTGTGACCGTGCAGTTCGTGGACAAGGGCGCCGTTGGCCGCGTCCCACACGCGCACTGTGCGGTCGCGGCAGGTGCCCGCGATCCAGCGCCCGTTGGGAGACCAAGCGACTTGGCGGCCGATGTCGCGAGCGCCAGTCAGCAGCTGTAGCGGCTCTCCGGTGATGGTGTCCCAAAGCCGTACGACGTGGTCGCGGCCGATCGTGGCAACCTGCGCGGAGTCCGGTGACCAGGCCACGCCTTCGACCATGACGCCGCCCTCGGTAGGTAGAACCCTCATGCATCGACCCGAGTCGGCGTCGAAGAGACGCGCAGTGCCATCACGTGACGCTGTGGCCAGCATGCGGGCGTCCGGCGACCAGGCGACATGCCGGACGGTGTCGGTGTGCACGGCGAGTTGGTTACGTAGATGGCTGAATGCCAGCGCGGTCATCAGTGCCCGCCGGGCTGTCGGCGTGGATGCACATTCCGCCACCGCTGTCAGGGTCAACAACAATGCCTGCTCGGGGTGTTGCTCCACGGTGTCGAGCGCACGCTGCCCGACGCTCTCTGAGACACGCTCCAGGAACGTGCGATCGCGCCGCTGCGAAGACTCCACCAGTGACTGCGCGGCGGGGGAGACCTGGCCACCCTCTTCTAGGGCGCGCAGCCAGCCCTGCGCGCGGGCGAGTCGCTCGCCGGTCAGGAGGTAGTCGTTGCTGCGACCGGATCGCTCCCAGTCCTCAGCCCAGCGTTCCAGTTCCGCACGCTGTCGCAATTGATCGGTTCGGGCTTCGACCTCCTGTCGTAATGGCGCCCACTGACGGAAGAGCGCCTCGTGGGCCACCTGGGCGAACGGCGACTCACCGGTGTCCGCGTCGGAGACCAGGAGGCGGGCATCAATGAAGGCGTCCACGACGTGCCGCTCCTGCGCCATCAGTTCGTCCAGCGGGACGCGGCGGCGGGCTACCTCCTGTCCCTGGACGGTGACGAACTTCAGCAGCGCTCCCAGGATGTCATCGATGCCGATGTTCGCGGAGCCGAGCTCGGCCACGGTGCAGTCAGCCTGACGGGCGAGGGCGCCGGCCACACCGCCGTGGCGGAGGTACAGCTCCTCGGTGACCGTCTCGCCCGGCCCGGAGGCGAAGTACAGCTCCTGGAGCAGGTAGGCGAGCAGCGGCAGCGCGTCATTGGTTCCGACCTCGTTGGCGATGGCATCGACGACGCCGGGGGCGAACGCGAGGTCCATCAGCGCGCCCGGCTGCTCCACCGCCTGGGCAAGCTGGCTGCGGCTGAGCGCGCCGATGGTGATCGGATGCTCGAAGAGTCCGGCGTGACGGCCGGCGAGCAGCTGGCCTAGGAAGTCCACGCGTAACGTCACCAGGACCCGCACCCGTGCATCGTGCGTGACGCAGGCCCGCAGCGCGTCGAGGAACTCCTCGCGCTCGCGCTGCCCGGCGAGCGTAACGACCTCCTCGAACTGGTCAACGACGAGGAGAACTTGGCGGAATCTGCCGCCTCGTAGTCGCGCCAACTCGGCGAGCAGCGCGCCGGGCTCGCTGCGCAGGCGGCGCAGGATGGCACTGATCGGTTCGTGGTCCGTGCGGGTGGAGGCGAGTGCGGAAGCCAGGGCACCCATGGGATTCGGGCCGGGCGAGAAGGCCGGGAGCACCGACCAGCGACGGGTGCGCAGCCGAGGCATCACACCCGCCCGCACCAGAGACGACTTCCCGCTGCCAGAGGCGCCCGCGAGTACGACGAACCTGTCGGTGGGCCGCTCATGGGCCTCGTGCAGACGCCGTGTCAGGTCCTCGGACTGGTCGCGTCGGCCGAAGAAGACCGGGGCCTCGTCCTCGGTGAAGGCGTCCAGGCCGGGGTAGGGAGCGCGATCACGTGGCCAAGAGGTCGGTGGCGGTGCCGGGTTCTCCAGGCGGTACACCACAACCTGGACGATCACCATCGTGACGATCAACAGACCGATCGCGGGGATGGCAACGCGCTGCAACGTGTGCAACATCCACGGTGCGTCATCCTCGTTGGTCGCGTAGTTCGTGACGATCCCCAGCAGACTGGCGACGAGCACCAGCATGACCTGCAGCAGCAACTGCATCCGGTTTCTCATGCAACACCGGCATGCTGGTCACTACGCCGTCGTCGCACTTCCCGCCCCCACTCAGCCGTCACCACGTCCCGGCTTCGATGTCCGAGGCCCGTAGAACATCATCTGCGGTCAGGCAGACAATCTCAACAGCCCTTGAAGGAACCGGACACGCGCGGGTTCCAGATGCTGTTATCAGAGGGGCAGGTTCGCCCAGACGACCTTGTCGCCGCTGCTGTACACGGTCGTACCCCAGGCCGTGCTGAGGGCGGCGACGAGGATCAAGCCTCTGCCGCACTCGGCGTCGCCGGACAGATCAATACTCGGCGCGGGGAGCCCCGGGCTCGTATCGCGTACGGCGATGTGCACGCCCCCGGCGTACTCGATGAGGACGGAGAGATGTCCGGCGAACTCGACGCGTGGACAACGGAGTTGGTCACGAGGTCGCTGACTTTCGCCCTCACATGGGCGGAGTCGACCGCTCCGGAGAAGTCGAGCAGGCTGGCGTCGTTGAACCGGTGCAGGATCGCCTCGTGCAGGCCCCGCACACCTGCCCGGGACCAGATCAGGAACCGCCGGTGCGCCGTTGACTTCGATATCCCGAATCACGGCCGCGTCAACGAGTTCCTTTCACATCTGTTGTCAGTCCTGGCGGTACGGTGCGTTCGTTCTGACAACCCCGTCCCGCGTGAACCCAGGCGGGCGGGGCTGCCTCCTGCCAAATCTGTGCGAGGGTCAGCGGATGGCGCGGATCATCACCGTGAGTACCGGTGAAGCGGCCGATGGCTGGCTTTGTCCGATGTCCTCGTACCCCCAGGACCGGTAGAGAGCGTGGACCCTTCCGTCGCCGGCCGCTGAGTTCACCATGAGTGTCACGTGAGGCTCGTCTCGGGCGGAGAGGAGCGCGTCATGAATGCGCAGCGCAGTCCCGGTTCCACGCCATGCAGGCACGACGCCGATCTCCTTGAGGGCGAGGGCGGGGTGCTGGGTGTACTTCTCCGTCGGCTCGGGGCTGGTTCGCTGCCAGTACCGGTCGCCGTGCTCGATCGTGTTGCCGTAGGCGTATCCGACCGGCTCGCCGCCGGCATAGGCGAGTACGGCCACGAACCCGGGCTCGTCGCCGTGCCTGTCCAGGCGCTCACCGAACGAGGTGACGGCGTAGTTCGGCAGGTGCAGGAGTGGGGCGCGGACGGCGGCGTACACGTTGAGCAGGTCGCCGCGGACCGGCTCGAGGGTTGTAGTGGTTCGGAGTTCGATAGCGGGTGCCGTCGTCATGCCGTGGTCCTCCAGGCTTCGCGAGTGTGCGTGGTCCAGATCTGAACAGTGGAGCTGTTCGAAGCGGTGGCGCGCAAGCCTGCTCCGAACTCCTGGAGCATGCGGGTTACCCGGGCGTGCTGGGTGGCAGCGTCGGCGGGGACGGAGATGGCGGTGGCCGTGGCGGTGTCTGCGTCGCCCTGTGCGAGCTGTGCGTGTGCGAGGCGGGTTGTGGTGATGGCCCGCGACCGGCGCATGTGGGGGCGCAGAGCAGACAGGCAGCGGTGTGCGTGGAACTCGGCGGTCTGGTGTTGCCCGAGCGAGAGGTACGCGGAAAGTGCGAGGGAATCCAGCTCCGCCTGGTCGTAGAAGGCGACCAGCCACACGGGACGGTGGGCATCTGGGGTCGCTCGGTCCATGGCGTCCTGTGCCTGGTCGAACGCGAGGCGGGCGCCAGTGCGGTTCTGCGCTACGCCGAGGATGGCGCCCTGACGGGCCAGGCCGAGGGATGCGAATAGTGGGTCGCGGCGCGTGATGTGCAGCCCGCGGGCGACGTCGTTTGCGGCGAGGGCGTCGGCCGGGCGTCCCATGTGCCGGTACATGGTGCCCGCGTGGCTCCAGATGCGGAACTTGATCGCCTGGTCGCCCGACATTTCGGCGAGCGTCTGAGCCTCGCGCATGTGCGTGATGGCTTCGCTGTAGCGGCGACCGTCGATAGCGGCCCACATCGCGGAGGAACGGAAACCGGCCGCGGACGCGTACAAGTGGCTGCGCACGCGTTGCGTGGCACTGCCGGCGTTCTGGAGGGTGAGCGCTTCGTTGGCGAGAGAGGTGGCTCGCTCCTCGGTGCCGAGCTGGCCGCCGTGGCGGTGGTCGCTGGCAATGATTTCGGCGAACCGGCTTTGCAGTCGCTGGACATCGCCCATGCCAATACGGCGGGGGGCTGCAATGCCGGGTGCTGCTGCTGCGGCGGCAGCAGTCGCGGCCACCCCGCCGACGAGGGTACGGCGCTTCATGTCGGGATCCTCCTGCGGTGGGGTAGGCGTGGGCGTTGTCCGACCCCGCGGCACGAACCCTAAGTCGGTGACGGGTAAGCCGGTAACGGTCTCAAGGCCGGCGCGGGTGAGGGACTTTGGCCATCGGACCCGGCCCGCCTTCCAGTCCCGGACTGATGAACCGTCCAGGCCGCCGGTTCGCCCGGAAAGTCGCTCGATGGCCTCGTTGACTGCCTCAGCAAGGGTGTTGGAGCTGTAACCGTGCTCGTCCATCCACGCCGTCAGTGCTTCGTTCTGCGTGGCGTCCATTCACGCACAGTAGCGCTGGGGTCCGTGAGCGTTAGGTAATTGAAAGGTCAAATCGCCCTAGGGTAATCCGCCCGATGTCTCTCTGTTCACCCTAACCGGCCTACTGCGTAAGGGGGTTGTCTGGTCGTAGGCCGTCCCTCAGTGCGAGCGGCCGCGCGACCTCCTTCCAGCGTGGACGGGACAGAGTCATGAGCAACCCAAACTCGGCGAGAACACCGGTGACCGTCGGTAGCGCCACTCTGCACACGGCAGAAGACCGAGCACTCGCCGCCGAGCACTGGCTCCTGGCGGCTGCCCCGAAGGCCAATGCCGCGAGAGCGGAATGGGCGCAATCCGGCCTGGCCGTGCTCCGTTGCGGTGGCATCTTCACGGCCGTCCGCATCCATGCCGATGTCGTCTATGCAGCTGTGGGGACCGACGAGCCGGCGGCGGTGGGCGATTACCTGTCGCACGTGCTGCGCGGCCCCGTCTTCGCTGACCAGTCCTCGCGCCGCTTCTACGCCCTCGTGCCGGCAAGCACGTCGAGGCGCCCCGTCTGGCGGAACAACGCCGTTCCTGACGCCGAGTGCCTCGGTGGGAACTCCTTCCTCGGTGTGCCACGCCCTGGCCGCGACGATCCGAGTGAGGCCCGCTGCCACTGGGTCGTGCCGATAGACGGCCCTGGCGATCTCTGCTCCCCGCACGCGGTCAGGCAACTCATCGATTACGGCAGGTTCAAGCGAGCCGCGGCGGAGAGAGCCGACGATGAATGACCACGCAACCGAACCCGTTGAGATCCTGCGCATCCTCGGTGCAAGAGTGCCCGCACTCAGTACGGCAGGCGAGGCAGCCGAGTGGGACAAGCAGCTGCGTGAGTGGGCACAGTCCCTGTTGCCGAAGACGCGGGACATCCTCGGCAGCCTCCCGGAAGAGTTGGACGTCCAACGGCAGGCGATCACCCGGATCCTCGGCTGGACGCTTCGCCTTCTCGACCGGACCTGCAGTCCTCCGAAGTTCGTAGACGCGACGTGGCATGTCGACCACCTCGCGACGGTCTGTCGGCTCCTGGCCAACATTGTCGTGTCCGTCGGTGGGGGCCGCATCCTGTGTACCTGGTGCCAGGACTACGGCGATGACCCGCGCCTCATCCAGGTCATCGAGGCCGGCAGCGGCCCGGGCGGCTCCCTCTTCGCCTGCGTGTCCTGCCGCGCGCGCTACGGACTCAGACCCCTGACCGACAGGCAGCGGCTGCCGTCGCCAGCCCCTGCCAGTGAGTGACTTTCCAAGACCCCTCGGGGCTATGCGCCTTGTCTCCGAGGAGGCTCCGGCCGCCATTCGCCCCGTGCCCTGACGGGGGCGGCCGGAGCCAGTACTGACGCAACGAAGGGACCATCGTGGAACGCGAGTTGGTCACAGGCGATTGTTGGCTGTGGTGCGAGCGCACCCGGGTCCCGGTGCTCTGGTTTGGCCCGGTCCAGTGGGACGGCCCGGCCGCACCGCTCTACGCCTGCGAGCCGTGCATCCAGCGTCTGACCGCCAAGGCCCGCGCCTACTTCGTCGCGAAGCGCCCGATCCCTGTGTCCCGACTCCCGCCTCCGGTCGTGCCGCGCCCCGTCGCACGGCCGGGGCGCGGGTCCCAACCCAAGTCGCTCGTCCGCCTACACCCCCAGGAGGATCCCTGATGACCTATGAGGTTCTGGTAGCGCCGTTCCTGGAGAAGCACTTACTCCTGCGGCCCGGACAGCAGCGAGGCGCCGTGATCCCGGCGCCGATGTATGAGGAGCTGCGCGACACCGTGAATCGGGGCGGAACAGCACCGCAGTGGCTCGCCGACACGGCCCAGCAGGCATGGGGTGTGCACCTTGCGGGACGGGCTATGGATGGTTCGGTCCTCGTCCGCGAGGCATCGCGCTACGGCTACTGCCGCGCCTCCTACGAGCTCAACCTGGGCTGCAACTTCGACTGTGCTCACTGCTATTTGGCACAGAAGCGCTTCGCCGGCCTGGACTGGCCCGACCGCGAGAAGCTGCTGATCGCGATGCGTGACGCCGGCGTCGTCTGGCTCCAGATGACCGGTGGTGAACCGATGATCGACCGCCTGTGGGCGCAGACCTACAGGTACGCCTGGGACCTGGGCATGATGCTGTCGGTCAGCACGAACGCCTCGGTGATGTGGAAGCCGGAGAACATCGCCCTGCTCACCGGCCAGCGGCCCTACCGGATCACCGTCAGTGTCTACGGGGCGTCCGAGGAATCCTTCGACGGGCTCACCAAGCGCCGCGGATCGTTCCGCAAGTTCCAGCGCGGCGTCGAGGCCGCGCTGGATGCCGGGCTCGCCCTGTCCCTCAACCTGATCATCACGGAGAGCTGCGCCCACGAGGAGCGGCAGATGATCGGCATGGCCCAGCAGTGGGGACTGCCGTACCACGTGTTCTCCAACATGTCCCCGACGATCTACGGCGGCGCCGACTCACTGCCCGCCCAGTCGAAGGACCACCTGCGCGAACGCAAGCCGTTCGGCGGCTGCCACGCCGGCCACACCTTCTTCCACTCCGATCCGCACGGCCGCACCTCGATCTGCAAGGTCGGCCGGGACGAACAGATCGACCTCGTCACCGAGGGCGTCGACGGCCTCAGCCGCCTCGGCCAGATCGCGGATCGCCTCATGCTTCGCACCGGTGGCTGCTCCGGCTGCGCCCTGTCCGGCACCTGCCGGGTGTGCAGGCCGCTCGCCAAGCTCTACCAGGAGGCGAAGGCACCACTGCAGATGTACTGCCAGCACCCGAAACTGGAGGTACCGACATGACCGCCACCACGACCGAACGACCCGCGACCGGGCCCGTGCCCGTCGAGATCGCCCCGGTGAAGAGCAGCGTGATCACCCTCGTCGACGACCTGGAGACGATCGTCGAGAGCGAGAAGTGCAGCTGCAACGCCGGGGACGACAACCCCTACTAGACCGGCACCGCCGCCCAGACCACGCAGCACCGCATTCTAGACCCGGGGGCCCGCTTCTCGGCGGGCCCCCGGGTCCGCTCAGTTCCCCAAGGGATTCGGGAGGCGCTGGGCCGGACGCTGGAGGGCGTAGAGCGGCCGTCCGTTGAACTCGCGCTCGCGCACCAGGGAAAAGCCCTGCTCCTGGTAGTACACGGCCAGCCGGCGCTCGGTCGTGACGCGACGAACCCAGCGAGCTCCCTCACGGGCGGCGTAGTCGACCGCCCACGAAGCAATGCGCGTGCCGAGCCGCTGCCCGGCCCGGGCGGGGTCGGTGACGGTCGAGGTCAATAGGCGACTCGCCTCCTGGCGCTCCTCCTCGGTCCACGCAGCGGTGCCGAGCCGGTCTACGACGATCGTGACGCCACACAGTCGCTCGCCGTCGAGGAGGCACCACATGGGGGCATGGCCGGCCTTGTCGGCGATCTCGTCGGCACGCTGCGGCCAAGGTGCGTAACCGCGGTCGGCCATCCACTGGAAACGGTCTGCGGCCAGGCGCTCGATAGCGTCGTGGTCGCCCAGGGTGGCAAGACGCATGGTGTACAAGAAGACGCTCCAGACTCGTTGCGACCCAGGAAGCCTACGTGGGCAGAGAGACAGGGATGGGGAACATGGAAGCCGTCACTCTGGCCGGCCTGCCGGCCCCAGTCCGTGACGCCGTCGCACGGCAGACAGGCCCTGTCCTGGCCATGAGCCCGATTGCTGCGGGGCACAACAGCCCCTTGTCCGTACGCCTCGACACGGCCCTCGGACCGCTCTTCGTCAAGGGACTGCCGGACACGTCACCGGGCAGGGTCGCGACACAGCGCCGCGAGTACGAGATCAGCCGTCACCTGCACGGACTTGGGCCTCGGGCGCGCTGGCAGATCCGCACGTCAGGCTGGCATCTCGTCGCTTTCGACTACCTCAACGACGCCCGCCACGCCGACTACCGGCCCGAATCCGTAGACCTCGCCTCCATCGCCAACCTTCTGCAGGAAATCGCCCGGCTTCCCACCCCCGAGGGCGTCGACCTCCGCAGAGCCGAGCAACGCCTCTCCGCGTACGGCACGGAGGACCAACTGCGGCACGTCGCCGGCAACACGCTGCTCCACACCGACCTGAACCCGCACAACGTCCTCCTCACCAAGGACGGCACAGCTCACCTCGTCGACTGGGGATGGGCCACCCTGGGCGCCCCATGGCTCGATGCCGCAGCCTGGGGCATCTGGCTCGTCGCATCCGGTCATACCCCCAGCGCCGCCCACGCCTGGGCCTCGCGGGTGCCCACCTACCAGGCCGCCGCCCCCGCCGCATGCCACGCCCACGCCGCCATGACCACGGCCCTGTGGGAGGACATCGCGGAGGCAAGCGACGCGCCATGGGTGTCTCGCGTACGCGATGCGGCAGGAGCATGGGCCGCGGCGACGAGATCCTGACGAGGATCTCCGAAATTGGCACTCTCCACCCCCGGTCGACTGTGGGACGACCCCGAACGCATCCGTCACCGGCTCGGCTCAGTTGACTTCGACGGACCGCAAGAGACTTCGGTGGTACGCCTGCGACTGCTCAAGGGTCGGCCCGTCCAGCGCGGATCCAGGCTCTTGGCAGGGCGAGGGCCGTCAACACGCGGAAGCACTCAAGAGCCGTGGCCAGTTGGGGCGACAAGCGTGGCTACATCTTCCTCGGCACGGTCACCGCAGCGTCGCTAGCCATGTGGTTCCGGTCCTGGCAAGCGTGAGTGAAGTCAGAGGCGCGAGAGCAGGGGCCGTCTGCTGTCCTATGGTTCCGGGATGAGCAACTCTGTGGCTGCTGCCATCCTCACCACCGAGGACCTGGCTAAAGCGATACGTGCGGTGCGTACCTTGTTGGACATCGCAGATGTCCGTCAGAGCGAGGTCGACTTGGAAGCCGTCATCAGGTCGTCGGACGTCCTGGCGCACGTACGTGACGTCCTGCCCGACCTCGAATGGTGGGCATCGGCCGGCAAGGAGCACGGCTCGTCGGAGGCCGGCGACGACCCTGCAGACTGTCTGCCGATCCGCGTATTCGACTGGTGCCGTCCGCTGGACCGCGCCGAGCCCTTCATCGCCGCTCTGGGACCAGACCTCGCGGCTGTTCGGTGGGATCTGGATGCATGGCCTGCGGTTCCTGAAGTGGGACTGGAGGAGATCTCACAGAAGTGGGCGTACCTGACCCTGACGGTGAATTCCCGGGACCTTTATCAGGAGAAGCCGTCGCAGGACCACACCATCCACGTGCACGTTCGAAACCGGAACGGCGAACAGACCGCCCGCGTCCACTGGCTCGCGGATCAAGTGGGCGGCCGATTCACAGGCAGGGTCGAGTTGGCGCCTCTCTAACCCCCGAGCTAACCGGCACCGGACCGACACCTTCATCTAGCTCCGTGACCTGATCGGCCGGACAAGTCCTAGAGTTGGACGACAGCCAGCCACACGCTTGAGCCGGCCACGCCAGTCGCCCTGCCCAAGCCTGCCCGCCGGATCGCCCAGCGTCCGGCACGGCGCAGCAAGCACTATCTGTGCCCGCCGCCAGGTCACCACCGGACGGTGCCTCGACGGATGATCCGCAGCAGGCGCTGCCCCTCGTCGTCATCGATCTCGGGAACGCGTACCCGCTCTGTCACCCCCACACCATCTCGTTCAATGCACGGTTATGTGGGTATCCCGGGCGGCGTGTAGTGGCGCAGGTAGTCACGCACTTGAGGCTCGAGTCCGGACAGCTCATTGCCGTTGAGGGCATGCCAGAGACGGTTCTCGATCCAGAACCGATGGGCGAACTCCTCGAACGTAGGTGCACACCAGAGGATTGCAGCCCTTTGCTCCTCCGGATCGTCGAGATCGGTCTCCGTCTCCTCCCCATCACGCCGTGCCTCGTACTCGTATTCGTAGTCGAGATAGGAGTGCACCACGAACGCCTCACCCGAAAAACGGAGGTAGAGGTACCAGATGACACAGTCCTGTTGATCCCGCAGGAATCGCACAAGGAAGGCACCAGGCTCGACCGGACTGGGCAGAGGCTCTGAGATATCGGTCCAGCAGCAGGTCACCGAGACGTCATCCAGCGAGCAGTGCAGCTTCGAGTCGGCCTCGAAGGTGACGAAGTCCCGAGGCAGCGTCAAGCCCTTGGCTGCAAGGTTCTCTGCCAAGCGATTCAGGGTCGTGACCTGTCCGGGAACAGGTTCGCCGGTACCACCGAGCCATTGAAAGGCGCCCGTGAACTCGGTGGAGTCGAGCGGCGGCAGGCTCTCGTAGGGGTAGTACTCGTAGGTGTAGCGGCAGGGTCGGTATTCACCCAAGTCGGTGGCGCACCAAGCGGAGTCGAATCCGACCGAGGACAAGTCAGATCCTGATCGTTCACCAGGCATCGGTCCCCCATTGATCACCGTGAGCAGAGTTGTTGGCGTCAGCATCGCACTGCCTACTGACACTCCCCGCTACGGGTAGCCCAGGCTGGCTCTCCCTGGTGAGGGCGAACGTTACCTGATGCGGCACCAGTTGTTGGTTCCTGAAAGACCTGGGTGAGGGGTGGTCCGCTCTTCGCAGATTCACGGTGTCGTGGTCGCGTCCCAACCGCGATCACCGTGGAGGTATCTATCGTGGTCCCTCTTTTGGCTACCGCCCTTCTGATGCTGCCATCCGTAGCGCTGGCGGGCCCCTTCGCCGTCGTCGAAGCGCGTACGCGCGTGGGCCCGGGGCCTGGCCGTCACCGACGCGTCCCCCGAGGACGGCATGCGGCGAGGGGAGGGCGGCGATGAACCGTCCGCACCGGCCCCGCCCCCGGCCTATGAGCACGAACCCCTGTGTCTTGTTGCGTTGGACGAGTTGCACCCCCAATCCGTCGGCGCAGGCCAGAGCTGCCTTACGTCGCATCCTTGACCAACTCGGTTTGAGCGGTGAGGCGATCAGTGATGCGGTGTTGGCCGTGTCCGAGCTCGTGGCCAACGCGACTGAACACGCTCTGGGACCGTACGAGTTGAGGCTGCGGATCACTGCGGCTGAGTACATCTGTGAGATCGAGGACAGAGATCCGCACGTCCCTGAGATTCCAGCATTTCCCTCGGGTGCCCTCTTCGCTCCCGACCCCGAAGGGCGTGGAGGAGGGCTGGATGCCCTGCTGGACCTACTCGCCGAGCGTGGCCGAGGGCTCTCCATCGTGAACGAACTCACCTGCGGAGCCTGGGGTTTCACGTGCACACGCACCACGAAGGTCGCGTGGGCGCGGTTCCCGGCAAACATGCCGCCGCTCCTCACAGAGATCGTCACGCGACCGGAAAACGGTGCTCGCGATGAGGCATCCGAATGCGCCGAGCGTGCCTACGATCTGGATCGTTGAGACAGAAGAGTCGGAGAGGGATTGTGAGGGCTGATCCACACGGTGTGCGCCCGACCCGGGAGGCCGGTCCCCACTGAGGCCCGGGTCGAGCCGGCCGTCCCCGCGGGCGTGGAGGTAGGCGCCCCGTCGCCCGGCTCCGAACTCGGGCCTCCCTGATGTTCGCAGCCTCTGCAGACGCGCCCTCTCCGAAGCACCCGCGGCTGTTCTCCGGAGGCCGCCGTCCATCGGACTTTGAGGCGCTTTGCTCAGCGGTTTGACGGCATGGTCCGCAGGTGCGCTGCTGCAGCGGCGGACTCCACTGCCCGGCTCCAGGTTGATCGACACGTCTAACTCCGAACCCATGCAGGTGAATTGGCGTGACAGCGAGCAGTGAGATCGCCGGTTATTCGCACCGTAAGAGTGAACGGGACGCGAATCTTCTGGATCTTGTTTGTCTCGCCAGAATCCTGGGGCATGACGGTTGCAGTGGTGATGGTGACGAGTCGGCCACGCTGAGTGATGCGTAGCAGGTGGGAGCGGGGGAGACGTGAGAGCAAATAGTGCGCGCACGGGGGCGGTTGTGTCCATCGCTGTAGTCCTGGCATGCGGGTTGGGGGCGTGCACTCACAGTGCGCGCGGCCCGGAGAGCGGGAAAGGTTCCCAAGCTTCGGAGCCTCGAGTCTCGGTGTCCCCCTCTGCGACCGGCGAGGCGGATGGTGAGGCCGTGGCTGCCTACAAGGCTATGTGGGAGGACGCCGCCGAAGCCTCCCGGACCTCGGATCCAAAACATCCGCGGCTCGACGATCACGCAGAGAAGAACGCTTTGTGGCTCCTTCAGTACGTGATGCAGCAGTCCCGCAAGGCTGGGGTGGCCAGTCAGGGCGCGCCCAGAGCTGCGCCTACGGTGGTGAAGTCGAGCAGGACCAAGGTCGAGCTACTGGACTGCCTCGACGGATCCAAGTGGATGAAGGTGAAGCCAGGCGGACAGGCGGATGGCGTGCCGGGAGGCCACTACCGCACTGAAGCGACTGTTGTTCGCCACTCCTCCGGACAGTGGAAGGTCTCCAAGCTCTACTCGGCGGAGGCAGGCTCATGCATGACGTGAGGCGGGGTCTCCCGGCGCCGCGCTGGGGCGTTGCAGTGACGCTGTCCCTGTGTCTCTTCTGGCCACTAGCGACGCCGAGTTGGGCGGGTGACGGAGGTTCGACCTGGGACGTCGCAACGGGAGTGAAGTGCCGCCAGCCGGGGCGGTGTGGTGTCGGCGCGAGGAGCAGGGCACGTCCGGCGAATGAGGGGAGGCCGAAGGCGTCCTCGCCGCACAGGGCTTCGGCGGGAAATGGAGGTGATGGTCCGAAGGGGCCACCGACGATCGAGTCGGATGGCTGGGAGTACGACCTCGGTAATGGGATGGGGATCCTCCCTCGATTCGACGGTGACAAGGCGAAGCCGCGGGGACGTGATGTGGAGCCGAAGCCGGATCCCGCGGCGGTCGCGCAGCAAGTGGTGCGGGAGTTGGTGCTGCCCGATCCGGTGATCCAGACCAGCCCGGACGAGAAGCACGCGCAGTTGGTGCGGGTGCCGACCTGGATGTGGTTGGACGGGGCGATGTGGAAGCCGGTGGCGAAGACCGCGAAGGTGCCTGGGGTTTCGGTGACGGCTACGGCTACACCGCGTTCGGCGACATGGCGCATGGGCGATGGCGAAACCGAGGTGTGCGAAGGCTCTGGGACGCCGTACTCGTCAAAGTTCGTCGCGGATTCGAGCTCTCCAGACTGTGGGCACACATACGTGCGCTCCTCCGCCGGCCAGCCGGACGACGCCTACACCGTGTCGGTGACTGTCACGTGGGACGTGGAATGGCGCGGCGGGGGCCAGCAGGGCCTCATTCCGGGGCTGCAGACCCAGGCGCAGATGCCCTTGCGGGTCGCTGAGGCACAGGCGCTGGTCACCGCCTGATTGCCGAGAAGGGCGAAAGTACCGGGGCCGGAGGGCCCTGGGCCAGATCTTCTTGAACGAGAACGAGTTAGGTGAAGTGTGGGTACCTCTTTGTCTTCTTCCAGGTCGGCGGGTGCGAACGGTGCGTGGGCGCGGCTCAGGCCGCCCAGGCAGCCGGCCGAGGGCCCGCCTGCAGGTGGCGGGCCGGTGGGGGCGCCGCGGCGGTGGCGGCCGGGGCTGGTCGCGCTCGGCGTCGCCGGGGCCATCGCCTGCGCGGGCGGTGTCGCGTGGACGGTAGGTAATGCCGGAGAGCGGCAGCCGGTGCTGTCCGTGGTGCGTCCGGTGGCTGCGGGTGAGGTGATCGAGGCGCGTGACGTGGGTGTCGTACGACTTGGTGTCGATGATGCCACGCAGTTGGTCCTCGCTGGCCATCGGGATGCGGTGATCGGTCGGCGGGCCGTGGTGCCTTTGGTGTCCGGGCAGTTGCTCGCGCCCGGGCAGCTGGGCGACGCGGCCGGGTTCCCGCCGGATGGGCAGGCGCTCGTCGTCGTGGGTGTGGAGCCGGGGATGCTGCCCGCTGGACTGGCGCAGGGACAGCGGATCGCTGTGGTGCCCGGCGCCCTGCCGGGCGGACGTGGCACGGCTGACGCAGAGGCGAAGGTGCCGGATCCGGTGCTGGGTGTGGTGAACGCGGTGGGGCGGCCGGAGTCGGCGTCCGGCAAGGGCGCTGTGACGGTGCTCGTGGATGCCGGGGCGGTGCGCCGGGTGGCGCAGATGAGCGACCCGAGGGTCGCGGTGTTGAGCACGTCTGTGAAGGCGGTGTCCTGATGCGGCAGATCGTGGCGCTCGGGTCACTCAAGGGAGCGGCGGGGGTGAGCACGCTTGCTCTGGCACTGGCCGCGGCGTGGCCGCCCAGCGGTGCGGTGCCGCCCTTGGTGGTGGAGGCGGATGCTTCCGGGGGCGACCTTGCAGTGAGGTTCGGACTGTCGGACATGGCGGGCCTGCTCGCGTTGGCGGCCGGCGCCCGGCGGCCTGGGGCGGAGCGGGACCTTGAGGCCTGTACGCAGGAGATTGCGGGAGGTCTGCGTGTGGTGGTGGCGCCGACCGGAGTGGATCAGGCCCTGCCGAGCGTCGCGGAGGTAGCGGCATGCCTGCCCGTGCTGCGCGGTGATGCCGGCAGCGAGGGGACGGTGCTGCTCGATCTCGGGCACCTTGGTGCTGCCCCGTCGCGGGAGCTGGCGCGGGCGGCGGACCGCTTGGTGCTGGTGGCCCGGGGCAGCGCGGACGCCCTGGCCCATGTGGCCGCTCGCCCCGAATGGCTGGAAGGAATCCCGACGGAGCTCGCCGTCGTCGGGAAGTGCCGCTACTCCGAGTCCGACATCGCCCAGGCGCTCGAGATGGAGCGGGACAGGATCCACTTGCTGCCCTGGGATGTCCGGGCCGCGGAGGCGTTCGCCGGTACTGCGCGTGTGACCGAAGGGCGGTGGCGCCGGTCGCCGCTGGCCCGGGCGGCATTCGTCCTGGCGCGGCGGCTGGCAGGGGCCGATGCGGGCGTGGCGCGTGGCGGGTTGTGCGGCGAGTTGGCGCAGCTCGGCTCGCGCGCCCTGCCCAGCCAGCTGCTCGGCCGGTCCGGGGCATTGCGGTCGCTGGAGAAGGGTGGTGCGCAGTGATGGACCATGTCGTGGCCGCGGAGAAGTTCCGGGAGAACATCGCCGCGAACCTGACCGGCTTCGCGCATTCGCGCAGTGAGGCTGGACTGCCGGTGCAGAGCGGTGGTGAACGTCGCACGCTGGCGAGGAAGCTGCTCGCCGATGAGATCGCCTCCCACAACCAGGGCCGACTGAGAGTGGGAAAGCCTGCCCTGAGTGATGTGGAAAGGGAGGGCATCGAACGCTCGGTGATGGAGTCCCTGTTCGGCCTCGGCTCGCTACAGGAGCTCTTGGACGACGGGCGAATCGAGAACATCCAGATCAACGGCGCGGACCAGGTCTTCGTCCGCTACGCCGACGGAACCGAGGAGCAGCGTGCCCCCGTGGCCGCCTCCGACGGTGAACTCGTCGATCTCGTACGGCAGATCGCGGCGCGCTCGGGCCTGGAGGAACGGCGCTTCGACCGCGGATCACCGAGCCTGAACGTCTGCCTGCCGGACGGGTCCCGCTTGTTCGCGGTCATGGCACTTTCGCACCGTGTGGGGCTGACGATCCGCCGGCATCGCTTCAAGCGCGTGACCATGGACGACCTGGTCGACCGCCTCGGCGTGTGCGACCGGCGCCTGGCAGCGCTTCTGACCGCGCTGGTGCGGGCTCGGAAGAACATCATCATCGGCGGCGGCACCAACGTCGGAAAGACCACCCTAGCCCGCGCCCTGGCCTCGGTGATCCCACCGTACGAGCGGCTGGTGACGATCGAGGACACCTTCGAACTAGGGCTGCACGAGGACACGCTCGCGCACCCCAACGTGATGGCCCTGCAGGCCCGTGAAGCGAACCTGGAGGGCGAGGGCGCCGTCGACCAGGCGGAGCTGGTGCGCTGGGGGCTTCGGATGTCTCCGGACCGGGTGATCGTCGGGGAGATCCGCGGCCCGGAGGTCGTGCCGATGTGCAACGCCATGAGCCAGGGCAACGACGGCTCCCTCTCCACCATCCACGCTTCCACCTCACGCGGGGTGTTCACGAAACTCGCCGCCTACGCCGCCCAGTCACCGGAGCGGCTTTCGCTGGAGGCGACGAATCTGCTGGTCGCCTCGGCCGTGCACTTCGTGGTGCATGTGGGCTGGGACGCGGACGGCAGGCGCGTCATCGACTCGATCCGCGAGGTCGTGGACGCCGACGGCACGCAGATCGTCTCCAACGAGGTCTACAAGCCCGGCCCCGACGGGCGCGCCGCGCCAGGGGCGCCGGTGCGCACCGAAACCTTCGACGAGCTCGTCGACGCAGGCCTGGACGTGGACCTCCTGCGCGCCGAGCGGCGGAGGACTCCATGACCCACCACGTGCTCATCGGACTGTTGCTGGGAGCAGGGCTCGCCCTGTCCCTCTGGCTGACCGTGTACGGCGCCCTGCCGAGCCCGCCCGGCCGCCGCACCGCACAACGGCGGTTGCGACTGCCCCTGCAGGCGAGCGGGCGGCAGTGGCTGGTCGCCGCTGTCACCGCCGCCCTGACAATGGCCCTCACAGGCTGGCCAGTTGCAGGGCTCCTCACCATGGTCGGCGTACTCACCCTGCCGCGACTGCTGGGACGAGACCGCCAAGCAGCGGCCCGCACGACCAGGCTGGAAGCCGTCGCCACCTGGGCAGAGATGCTGCGCGACACCCTGTCCGCGGCGGCCGGACTGGAACAGGCGATCCTCGCCACAGCCCCCATCGCCCCGCCCGCCCTGCGCGAGCAGACGGCCCGCCTTGCGACCCGCATCGACGACGGGCATCCGCTGGGTGAAGCGCTGCGCACCTTCGCCGACGAGGTCGACGACGCCACCTGCGACATGGTCACGGCCGCACTGGTCATGGCCGCCGAACGCCAAGCCCGCCAACTTTCCGGACTGCTGGGACAGTTGGCGGCCGCGACCCGGGAACAGGTGACCATGCGGCTCAAGACGGAGGCCGGGCGCGGGCGGGTGAGGACCTCGGTGCGCGTCATCACCTGCACCACTCTGGGCATGGCTGGGGGACTGGTCGTCCTCAACCGCCCCTACCTCACTCCGTACGCGAGCGCTGAGGGACAACTCGTCCTCGCCTTGGTGGGCGGCCTGTTCGCCCTCGCCTTCTGGTGGCTGATGAAGATCGCCACCCTGGAGGAGGAACCCCGGGTCCTGAAAACCGTACGTCCCGCGCCGGGGGAGGCGGGGGTCCGATGACCGTGATTCTTCTCGGGCTGGGTCTCGGCGGATTCCTGGCACTTGCGGTGTACGGCATCAACCCGCCCCGCGCCTCCCTCGCCGACACACTCGCGAGACTCGGCAACCCCCCGGCCGCACCACCATCGGCGGCCGTGGAAGACAAGGTAGAGGGCTGGGCGACGCGGCTCGGGTGGCGTGCCGTGCCGACACTGAAGGCCCTGGGCCTGCCCACGCGGAGCCTTCGCGACGACCTCACGGTCGCCGAGGTGCCGGTCGAGCGTTTCCTGGCAGAGAAGGCGGCCGCCTTCCTCGCCGGCCTTCTCGCGCCGAGCGTCGCGTCACTGCTGCTCTGGGCGCTGACCGGCAGCGGATTCGGTGTGCGACTGACGGTCCTCGGCTCACTGCTGACCGGCACGGTGCTGTTCTTCACCCCAGACCTGTCCGTACGCGCCGAGGCCCGCAAGCGCCGCAAGGAACTGCGCCACACCCTGTCCGTCTTCCTCAACCTCGTCGTCATCGCCCTGGCGGGCGGTGCCGGCATCCACCAGTCCCTCGCGGACGCCGGAGCCAATGCGCACGGATGGGGCGCGGCCCAATTGCGCCGCGCCCTGACCGCCGCGGAGGTCGGGCGAACCAACGTCTGGCACGAGCTGGGCGAACTGGGAGCCCGCACCGGCGTGCGGGAACTGACGGAACTCGCGGCGACGGTCTCACTCGCCGGCAGCGAAGGCGCCAAGATCCGCGTGTCGCTGGAGGCCAAGGCCGCCGCGATGCGCACCCGCAGCCTCGCCGAGGCCGACGGCGCCGCGCAGTCCGCCACCGAACGCATGTCGCTGCCCGTCGTCGTCCTCTTCGCGGGCTTCCTCGTCTTCATCGGCTACCCGGCCCTGCAGAACGTTCTCGCCGGCCTGTAGCCACACACACTCACTACGAAAACGGAGCTTGCCGTGAACCTTCGCTCGATCGAAGCCCGGACCCGCACCTGGTGGCGACGCGCCAGAAGGGCGATGGCCCAGGATGCCGGGTACTCCACCGAGACCGTCATCGTCACCGCCCTCCTCGTCATCATGGGCCTCGCGGTCATCGGCATCATCGCCTCCAAGGTGACCGCCAAAGCGGGCGGGATCGACCTTGGCTAAAGGAAGCCAACGACGACGCATGAAGCGGCCGGCGGACCGTGGGGCCGTGAGTGCCGAGCTGGTCCTCGTGGTCCCGCTGCTGATGACCCTGCTGCTACTCATCGTGCAGTTCGCCCTCGCGCTCCACGCCCAGCACATTGCGCAGACGGCCGCCTCCCGCGCCTTGGCGGCCGCCCGAGCCCAGCACGCCACCGCCGCGGCCGGAGACGCGCGCGCCGCGGCCACGCTGCGACTCCTGGGCGGCCGGATCCTCACACATCCCACAGTGAAGGTCAGCCGCGGCGCCGAGAACGTGGTGACACATGTCGAGGGCGAGGTCGTTGCGGTGGTACCGGGACTGCATCTGCGGGTGGCAGGAAACGCTGCGGGACCGACCGAGAGATGGGCGGCACAGACAGGGTGATCGGATGCACGTGACCACTCACTTACACAGGCCACGGGATGCCGGGTCGGCGACGACCGAACTCGTCCTGGTGACACCGTTGTTGATCCTGCTGGCGCTGGTCGCCGTCGCCTTCGGCAAGCTCGTCGGCGCGCGCCTGGACGCCGACGAAGCCGCCCACCAGGCGGCCCGCGCCGCCTGCCTGGCACGCTCCACCGACGCGGCCCGGGCCAATGCCGGCCAGGCGGCCAACCGCAGCCTGACCGGAGCCGGATCCTCATGCACCAGCCCCCGGATCGCCCCCGAACTGGGCGCCTTCGCCCCCGGGGGAGTGGTGCGCGTGACAGTGACGTGCCATGTCTCCCTCGACGTCCCAGGCATGCGCAGCGTGGATGTCACAGCCTCGGCCGCTTCCGTCGTCGACCTGTATCGGGGAGTAGAGCCATGAGACGTAAATACCGACGACGCGCGGCGTGCGAAGACTCGGGACAGGTCACCGCAGTCGTCGTCGTGTCGGTGGCCGGACTATTCCTGTTCGCCGGACTCGTCATCGACGGCGGCCTCGCCCTGGCCGGGAAGGTACGCGCCGCAGACACCGCGCAGGAGGCCGCGCGCGCCGCCTGCCAGGAAGTCGACCTCGACTACCTGCGCGCCACCCACCGCACCAGACTCAACACACCACAGGCGGCTGCCGTGGCACGCGGACGGGTGGCCGCCGTCGGCGACACCGCCCGCGTGCAGGTACGCGAGGACCAGGTACGAGTCAACGTCACCCACATCCAGAAAACCCAGGTTCTCTCACTGGTCGGCCTGGACCGGCTCACAACCACCGCATCCGCCACCGCCCACATCGAACTCGGCACCACCACCCCCTGGGATCAGGGCACCCAAGGAGCGCCCTGATGACAAGACCGGCCCCGGCTCCCCACACACCAAACCGGCTGACTGCCGCCGTGCGACTCCTGGCCTCCGGCAGCGCATTCACCGCGGCGGTGGCCGGCATCCCCTACGTTCTCCTCACCACCCTCGGCACGCCCTGGCCCAGCCAAGTCACCTCATTCAACGAGCTGGCCACGCGCCTTGGGCAACCGATCAGCGACCCCTTCGTCCTCCAGATCCTCGCGCTCGTGGGCTGGGCCTGCTGGGCGTACTTCACGGCCACCGTGCTGCGCGAAGCGCTCTGGCTGCTACGGCGCCTTCCCACGCTCGTACGGGACACGGCGCTCCTACGGCGACACACCGCAACGCTGCCCGCCCACCGGGCCGCCGCCGCACTCCTCGTCGGCACCCTCCTCATCGCCCTGATCGCCATGTGGCGCCTGCCCGTCGCGCACGCCACAGCCCCTGCCACGAACCCCGCCGCAGCACCGATTGCGACCTCAGCGCCCCTGCATGCGCCACCCACGCGAACCGCTCGGCCAGAGCACGCCACCTACATCGTGCAACCCGGCGACACACTGTGGGACATCGCCGAACAGCACCTCGGCGACCCCCTGCACTGGCCAAAGATCTACCAACTCAGCTGCGCCATCCGGCAATCCGACGGCGAACTACTCTCCGACCCAGACCACATCCAACCGGGCTGGAGACTTCACCTGCCCGTCCACAACTCGCCCGCACCCGCGCCACGCCCGCCCCGGCCGTCCACCGAGACGCCCGCGCCGTCCCCCAGCACACCGACGCCCACCCCTGAGCCGGAGGAGCACCAGCCCCCCGACCGCAGCGAACACGGCAACGAGCACCGTCAGACGGACCAGCAGCAACAGGATGGCCGGACGGACCCGGACGATCGCCCGGCGACCATCCCGCTCGGCACCGCCTCCGCCATCGGCGTCACCACCGCTGCTGGCATCGCGGCGGCCCTCGGCTTCGCCCGCTGGCACGCTGCACGACGCCGCACCCCCAGCCTCGACACCCTCGCCACGCCCCTGGAGGACGACGACCTTCAGCTGGGCCAGGCCCTGCACCGCAGCAACCAAGCCCACCTGGCCAGCCGAGCCACCCGCCACCACAACCCCGACACCATGACCCGGCGCACCGCCCCGGCCGACCCCGAGCAGCCCGGCACCGTCACCATCGCCGAACGCACCGGCCGGGAAGTACACATCGACGCCCTCGCCGTACCCGGCGGCGTACACCTGGACGGGCCAGGCGCCGACGGCGCCGCCCGCCACCTGCTCATCGCCATCGCCGGTGCCGCCCAGCGACTACGCCCCACCCCGCCCCGCGTACAACTCCTCGCGGACACAGCGACCGTGCGCCGCCTGCTGCTCGGCATCGAGGCAGCCGTCCCGGCCTGGACCCTCACCGAACATCCCACCGAAGCGATCCAACTCGCTGAGCACGCGCTACTCGAGCACGCCCGCCACCAACAGCGCATGGACACCGAGGCGTTGGAACACGACGCACCCGCCCTCCATCTGCTCCTCCTGGACGGCGAAAGCCCCGACACAGACGCAGGTCGCCTGCAAGCCCTGGCCGCACGAGCCGACGCCGGCCAACTCGCCGTCGTCGCCCTCGGCGGCACGCGCGGCAGGGCCCAGCACCAGCTCTCCATCGCCGGGGACGGCACCTGCACCGGCGCCCCCGCCGCCCTGGACAGCGCCACGATGTTCGTCCTCACCCCCGACACGGCCAACGAACTCGCCCAAGGTCTGCTGGCCGCTCACGGACACCACACCGTCCCGCTCGGCCCCGCCGACGCCTCAACCCCCGAACCACGCCCCGCCACGGCACCTCATCGCCCCCACAATGCCCGTCCAAGCCCGCGCCCCCAGCCCCCTGATCCCGCTAAGGCCGCCGGGCCGCCGACCCGCCCGGTGCACCTTTCTCTCCTCGGAGGATTCAAACTCCTCGTCCACGGCAAAGAATGCACACTCGCCGACACCAGAAAAGAAGAGACCCGCGAATTCATCGCCCTCCTCGCCGCCCACGCGAACGGTCTCCGAGGCGAAGAAATCGCCGAGAAGATGCAACTCGCAGACGACCCGACCGAAATGAAATCCGAACTCGAAAACCTACGGCGCGCCGCCCGACGCGTCTTCCGCAGCGCCACCGGAAAAAAAGAGGTCGCCTTCATCACCCTCAGCGGCCCCATCCACCGCCTCGACCCGCAATACATCTCCACGGACGTCACCGCGTTCACCGACGCCCTCACCCAGGCCACCCGCGCCGACTCCCCGTACCAACGCGCCACAGCCCTCCAGCACGCCACCGCCCTCTACACCGGACAGCTCTGCGAAGGCGCCGACTACCTGTGGGCCCAGGGCCTCAGGACCGCCTTGCACCGCCGCGCCCTCGACGCCCTGATGCTCCTCGCCGAACACACCGCACAGCACTCCACCGACCCCGAACCCGCCCTTGACCTGCTCAACCAGGCCGCCGACCTCGACCCCGAAAACGAGCGCGTCTACCGGCGCATCATCCAGCTCCAGATCACCCTGGGACGCGACGATGCCGCCCACCGCACCCTGAGCCTGCTCACGGACCGCCTCGCCGCCATCGACGAGGCACCCGAACCCGCCACCCTCGCACTCCTCAACCAGGCCCCGCCCACGCGCTCGACTCCAGCCAGGAGCTCGTCAATCCGACGGTGAAGTCCTCCCGCTCGTCCCGACCCCCGTCCTGTCACGGGGATCCATCCCGCCGTCCTGCTTGCACAGGAGCACCCCGCAGGCGCGTCAGCCCAGGTCACGGCTCGATCCGCCACCGCGGACCGGGCCAGCCTGCATATCGGTACGAGAACCTGTCCCGATCTGCGGAACTGGCGGCCCACCCCTGCTCTCCCCTTCTACACAGCTCACTACCTCTCTGCTCACCATTGCTGTCACCTGCTCTTCCTCCTCCAATCCCCTCCCTTCCTTTCCTCCTTCTCTGCTTGAGCCGGTTCGCCGGCCCCGGGCCGGAAGAGGCGGGCGCCCAGGCGTAGCCGGAGGCGCCCGCCGTGCCGCCGGGGCCGTGCCGCCGGGGCCGTGCCGCCGGGGCCGTGCCGCCGGGGCCGTGCCGCCGGGGCCGTGCCGCCGGGGCCGTGCCGCCGGGGCTCGTTCGAGCGTGCGCTCGATTTTCCGGTTCCGCCGGCGCCCTGGCAGGCCTTGACTTCGGTCGTGGAATCGCGGCGGCACGACCGGAAGCGTTGAGCGGCCCCGAATTCGCCGCAATAAGCGTCGCGAATTCGCGAGAATTCCAGCATTATCAAGCCGGAATTCCACCTTCACTGCACCCCCGGATCGAGCTATATTTAAATTGTTCCCGAAAGGCGGGGACGGAAAGGCCGAAAGTGCCCAGCGGGAGATTCTCCGAATGGGTGGCCGAATATGGAAAGGGGATTCGGGTGGGCGGCTATAAGGTGAATGCGGTAGAGCTGTGTCAGGCGGACGCGCTGAACTGGATCGAGTTCGAAACTCTCGTGTGCCATGACGAATGGGAAGAACTCGGTTTCGGCGAGTTCGGGACGCGAGTGAAGTTCCGCGGAACGCTCGTGGCGGTCGAAAACGGTCACACCAGGGGCCGGGCCTGGTCCCGGGTCCGGGTGCGCGTCACCGCCCCGGCGACCCGCCAGCCGGTCGAGATCACCTCGGTGCTCGGCAGCCACATCACGGTCACGCTGACCGACCTCGAGGACTGACCCTGGGCCTCGGCCCGCCGCGTCCCTGACCAACCTCGTATTGCGGTGCCGCCCGCCAGCCCTTGGCCCGCCCCGCGACGGCACCCCCACTGCCACCACACCTCCAGGTCCGCACCTCGGCACCTCGATGCCGAAATTACGCCGCCCCCATCGCCCGCCCCTGGCGGCCCCGCATGCCGTGCCGGGTGAGCGCCGAGTGAGCAGAGGGCTGGCGCGAACCCCCACCGATTTCTCCTTAAGACAGTGAGAGGAAGGCTTTGCCATGGCCGCAAGCACCCCTGCCCCCTCGACCTCCACGCCCGCCGTATCAGGGAAGTCCCGCCCTGGTGAACTGCGGGCCCGGATTGCCGGGATCCTGGCGACCAGTCCGCAGGGCCGGTACACGGTGACCGAACTGGCCAAGCAGCTGGGGCATTCGGGCGGTGCGGTCGGCAACGCCTGCGAAACCCTCGTCACCCGGGGCGAGGCGGAGCGGCTCCGTGACAAGCCCCGTACCTACCGGGCGACATCGACCACGGCCGCCGCCGCACAGCACACTCCGTCCGCCTCAGCCCCGAGCGCACCTCGGCCCCGTCAGGTGGGCGCGGTGCCCGCACCCGCACCGCCGCCGAGCGGGCGCCCCGCCCCGGTCACCCGCCCCAACGGGCAGCGCTACCACCCCAGGGCGCTGGCGAACCTGCCCGATGTGGAGGCGCTCCAGCGCCTGCGCGAAGCGACCGTCCCGGTCCTCCTCTACGGGCCGCCGGGCACCGGGAAGACCTCCCTTATCGAGGCCGCCTTCGGGGACCTGATCACGGTCGCGGGGGACGGGGACACCACGGTCGGCGACCTGATCGGGGAGTACACCCAGGACGACCAGGGCGGCTACGAGTTCATCTACGGCCCCCTCGTCACGGCCATGCAGGAGGGCCGCGCCCTCCTCCTCGACGACGCGACCCTGATCTCCCCGAAAGTCCTGGCCGCCCTGTACCCGGCGATGGACGGCCGCAGGCAGATCCAGGTCAAGGCGCACAAGGGCGAGACGATCACGGCAGCCGACGGGTTCTACGTGATCGCCGGACACAACCCGGGCGTGCACGGCGCGGTCCTCACCGAGGCCCTGGCCTCCCGGTTCAGCATGCAGATCCAGGTCGGCTCCGACTACGACCTGGCCGCCTCCTTGAACATCAACCGCACGGCCGTGAGGGTCGCCCGCAACCTCGCCACACGCCAGGAGGCCGGAGAAGTCGGCTGGGCCCCGCAACTGCGCGAGTTGATCGCCTTCCAGAAGATCGCCGACGTACTCGGCACCGCAGTGGCCTTCGCCAACCTGGTCGGCATCGCACCCCTGGAAGACCGGGACACGGTCACCGAGATCGTCACCAAGGCCATCGGTAACCCGGTCACCGCCCTCGCCCTGGGCCGCCAGCTCTAACACCCCACCCCCACCTGCCGGTTGCCGTATCGCCCCGGCGGTACGGCCCGGCCGCCCCCTGCGCGCAACAGCTTCGAAAGGACCCTGCGATGACCACGCTTGCCCCCGCCCACGTGCACCGCCCGCCCGCCCGGACCGAGACGCAGGAGGCACTCGCCCGCTGGGAGGACGACGGCGGCCCGCTCTATGACACGGCGCCGCGCCCGGAGGCGGCCGAGTGGCTGCGGATCTCGGCGGAACTGACCGAGCGCCTGCCCGAACTCGCCGGACGCCAGGACATCCTGGTGACCTGCGCCCCGGGCACCCTTTCCGGCGCCCCGGCCGCCTTCTTCCCCGCCACCGCCAACCTCGAGATCGACGCGGCCCTGTTCACCCCGCACCGCCCCCGCACCCTGCACCCGCAGCGGGCAGGGGACGAGGAACGCTACCCGGTGGCCTGGGGCGCGATGATCCACGAAGCCGCACACGCCGCCCACTCCCGATGGCTCACCCCAACCGTGCCCAGCGGCACCGCTCAGCGGGCGGCGGCCGAAATGCTGGAGGAGTCCCGCGCCGAGGCCGCCCACCTCGCGCGCCGCCCCGACGACCGACGCTTCTTGCGGGCCACGGTGCACACGGTGGTGATGGCCGAGATGATGGCCCAGGCTCCCGCCGACCGATGGCACGCCGCCTTCATCGCCGGACTCCTGCTCGCCCGCCGAGATGCCGGAATCCTCGACCCCGACGAAAGCGAACCGGTCGAGCAGGCAGTCACCGCGATCCTCGGCCCCGACCTCCTCACCCAGCTCGCCGCGATCTGGACGGCCGCCCATGCCACGGCCGATGACGACACCGAGGCGATGCTCGGCCACGGCCGGGCCTGGTGCCAGGCGCTCGACCAAAAACCCCATGCCTCCGAACCACCCCCGACCCCCGGCTCCTGCGCCCCGCCACACGGCGCATCCGGTGCCCTGGCCGAGGCGGTCGGCCAGACGGTCCGCGCAGTACGCCGCAACGAACAAGCCCAAGCCCAGGCGCGTCAGCAGGCCGACGCCGCCCGCCAGGAACGAGCGCGGGCCAAAGCCGAACAGGCCCAACAACAGCGGCAAGCCGCCCAGACCGCAAGCCAGGTCTTCACGCCCGGCGCCCGCCCGGTTCTGCCCGGCAGGCGCCCGCAACCGCGCAGGAAACTGCGCTCACCGGTGACCGGCACCCGCACCCCCACCGGGCCGGAGAAGGCGGCAGCCGGACGCCTGGCCCGCGCCCTGCGGGCGGCCGCCTACCGCGAACGCACCGCCACCATCACCGCCTCGGCAGCGCCCCCTGGCCGGTTGAACATGCGCCAGGCCCTGGCCCGCGACGCCCAGCAAGCCGCCGGAGCCGTACCCACCGCCACCCCCTGGATCCACACCCAGCGCAAACACACCCCCACCCCACCCCTCAGGGTCGCCATCGCGGTCGACGTGTCCGGCTCCATGGGCTCGGCAGCCGGACCCATCGCCTCGGCCGCCTGGATCCTGGCCCGCGCCACCGCCCTGACCGACCCCGACTCCCGCAGCGCCACCGTCGCCTACGACCGTGCCCTGACCGCCATCACCGCCCCCGGCCGCACCCCGGCCCGGGTCACCGAGTTCGACGCGAGCGGCAGCGGCCACCGCCTGGCCGAAGCCATCGACGCCCTCACCGCCGGACTCGGCCTCGACCACCCCGGAGCAGGCCGCCTCCTGGTGATCGCCTCCGACGGCCACTACTACCCCGAAGAAGCCGCCAACGCCGCCGCACGCATCACCGCCCTGCGCGCGACCGGCTGCGCAGTCCTCTGGCTCGCCTTCGCCCCCAACGCCCGCCCACTGGACGGCGCCATCTTCCTCGAACTGACCGACCCCGCCCAGGCCGCCGCCGCAATCGCAACAGCCGCGAGCGCCGCCCTGACCGCCGCCACCCACACCTGACCACCCCCTGGCCGCCCCACCTGCGGCCGCGCCACACCCCGAGCGCCCTGGGCTGCCCGCCTGCCGGGCGGGCGGCCCCCACACCACCCACCGGACCAACTCACACGAAGGAGCACCCCCGTCATGGCCTCGATCGCCGAACGCTCCCACGCCGCCGCCGTGTTCATCCGCCACAACATGGCCGTCAGCCCACACGGCCGCTACCGGGGCGAGGAACACGCCCGCACCGCGATCCGCCTGGCCGCCCTCCTCGGGCTGGGCCTCGACCAGATCACCACCGAACCGGACTGGCTCCGTCGCCGCACCACACCAGGCGAACCCGTACTGGCTACCGCCACCTGCCCCGACACCAAAGAGACGTACCGCTTCCTGCTCCGCTACCCCGTCTACGACGACGAGCCCTTCGAACTGCTCGGGCCCTGCCCGGCGTGCTTCGCCGACGTCCCGGCCGCCACGGTCCGCCACCTCGCCGACCTCGGCGACTACCTGGCGCGCGGCCCCCTCCAGATCGCGGACTGCGACCGGCAGGGCGGAACCCCCGACACCTTCGACCGTGACCAGGGCCACACCGACACCTGCCGCTACGGGGAGCACCTCTAACGCCATCCCGCCCATCCCACGGCACGAAAGGGCAACCGACCATGACCAACCCCTCCAGCCGCGTACACGGCGCCACCCAGACCGCTCCGCCCGCCACCCCGCAGCGCCCCGGCGAACAGGTCGTGCACGACCTCCTCGGCCCAGACGCCCACCAGCGTCTGCGGACCCAGGCCCAGGCCGACGGCCCTCACGCCGCCCTGGCCCAACTGGTCATGGAAACCGCCCGAGAGGCCGACCGGCTCTACGACCGACTGCGCCTGCAAGCCGCGTACTCCCGTGACCGCCTCACCGAAGCCCTCGACCACCGCCGCACCACAGCGTTCATCCCCGTCAGCGGACTGCTCGGCCCATGCGGGCACAGCACCGACCTCCTCGCAGCACGCTGCGCCCAACAGCTGAACCAACTCGGGCTCGTCCTCGACACCTACCGAACCGCCCGTCAGAGCACCCCCTGACAACCACCACACGCCGCATCCCCAGCGCCCACCCTCGGGCACCGGGGATGCACGACTCGGCCGGCACCGGATCCTTCGGCGCATCCCGAGCCCCCGTGTTGCGCTCGTCCTCCCGAAAGGATCGCCCCCCATGCCCCGAATCCACCTGCCGCGCCACCACCGCAACGCAGCGCACCGGATCCTCACTCACGCGTATGCCCTGATCACCGCCAGCGAGGGACAGCAGACGACCACCCGCCTCGTAGACGTACTTGTCCAGGCGGCCGCCGGCATCGAGGAGACTGAACTCTTCGACGGTGTACCGCAGTCACGATGCTGGGCGGTGAAGGAGGCAGCCCGCTGCCTGCTGCTGTGCGCAAACCCCGACCACCCCGCCCGGCTCACCGACACCGGCTTGCCCGATCACCTCACCGCACTCGATCAACTCCCGTACGCCGAGCGCACCATGCTGGTGGCCGAGGCCGCACGCCGTACCGAAACCCGTCCCATCACCACCCTGCACCTGCCGCACCCCACCCCGGCCCCGAAACGGCCCGCACGGCGCCGCTCGGCAGGCCCCTGCACCTGCGCATGCAGCACAGGCGGGTTCTGCGGCGGCTGCGGCCACGCTGGCTGTACAGGACGGCGCTGAACACGTGCCTCTGGCCGCCCCGCGCCGCTGGGCCGCCAGGGGCCGGCCACGGGCACGGCAGCCTGCTTGTGGGGCGATTAGACGTCCTGGTTAGGGTGCGGACATGCACCGTAGCCACGTCGATGGCGTAGCCGTCTTCCGGCTCTCCGAGCCTGGGCCACTCCACGCGACCCTGCGCTTCGGGATCGGTGCACGCGACGAGACGTACCGTACGCTCGGCATCAGCCGCCTGGTCGCCACCCTTGCCGCGCATGCGACGCGGCAGCAGATCCCGGAGCTGGCGGAGCCCGTAGTGTCCACCACCCTCGAGGAGACTCGGTTCACCGTCTCGGGTACCCACCAAGAAGTTTCCGACTGCCTGGAAGCACTCTGCGCCGCACTGTCCGACCTGCCAGTCGGACAGCTCAGCGAAGTGGCGCACAAACTCGACGGCCAAGTCGCGAGCCCCCTGGACCTGCGAACCGCGGGTGCGCTGAACGCCCGGTACGGCACTCAGGCCACGGGCCTCGAGGGGCACGAGCGCAGCTCGCACTACCTGCCCACGCCGGACATGCTGCTCCGGCACGCCGCGGCCTGGTTCACAAGGGCCAACGCCGTCCTGACCCTGACCGGACCGAACCCCGCGGGCCTGCGGCTCCCACTGCCCCCGGGCGATCGCCCACGTCGTTCCCCACCCCAGGCCCGCCAATCACGCGCCACCTGGACCCACCGGAACATCGACGGCGTTGCGCTGACCGTTGAAACCCCCGTCGCATCCGCGGCGGCGTCAGTCGCCCACCGGATTCTCCGAGAACGGGTGACCGCCGCTGTCGCTGGCCAGTCAATGCCCGCCGCCTCAACTGAGGCGGCCACAGCGCTGCACGACTCCCTCACGGTGGTGCGTCTACTTCTCACCCCGACCCTTGCGGGCGATGCTGAGGGTACGGCTGCGACGATGTGGTCGGAGGCAATGAGCCTGGCCAGCAAGGAACCTGCTCCGGCCGAGGTGGCCCGGCACCGTTCCCCGTCGGAAGAGGCCCGGGAAGAGCTGGTCACCCTCGACGACGCAGCCCGTGCGGAGTTGTTCGGGACCCCTTTCCTCGACGAAGGCAGCCGACGCCGTGCCTTGGAGTGCGTGACCCCGCGGGACGTACGCGACGCCTGGCAACGGGCAATGGAACGCGCCCAATTGGTCGTCCCGGAAGGTCTACTGCTTCACCTCACGGGCCCCGACGGGCGTCGGCTGTGGTGCACTTCCTGCTGGACCTGGGACGAAATCCCTCCGTGGGGACAGGTGTTCCGCCCACCGCTGGCGAAACGCGCACTCAGGCGCACAGCGGAACGGCACAGGGTGATCCTTACCGGCGAGTCAGTGGTCTCGTGCACACCCGGCGCCCACCACGAACTCCGCTTCGACGACGTCGTTGCGCTCGAACGGTGGGGTCCTGAGCGCAACTTGATCGGACGGTGCGGCTGTAGCGTCGGAGTCGATCCGGCCTGGTATCGCGGCGGGCAGCGGCTGATCCGGGCCTTGGACGATGCCATCCCAGCGGAACTCGCCTTCGACGGGGCTGAACTTGCCCCGCGGGCACGGCCGTGAGGCTGTCCCAGGACCGCGGTGTCGCTCATGTTCGGCTGGCTGTATCAACGATTTCATCGCAAACGGGCTTCCTCGGCGCACCTATTGCTCCACGGAGTGCCGGCTCCTTGATCTACATCCGTTTGAGTTCCGCCTCGCAGGTCGGCTGCGAGGTGGCAGAACATCGCCGCTGCGGGCTTTGGAGTCGGACGGACCGCGGCCGACCAGGCGCCGAGCGGGCACCCGCTGAAGACGGCGCGGGTCGCCGCGATGGGCGCGAGCGGGACCGATGCGGACGATGAACGGGGAAACGATTGCCCGCGTTCGCGAGTGCCATCTATCGTGAACTCGTCGAGGCAGGGGGGGCTACTCACGGTGAGTAGAGCCAGCAGCAAAGCCCGCGGATACCGGCAACGGGCATGGTTATGGACGCGCGACATGGTGGCGTCGGGCTGCTTCAAGTTGGGGACCCTCTTCCTCACCCTCGCGGTCGTGGCGGCGCCGCTCTCCCGTCCCGCAGGCGTTTGGCCGGCGTCCGGCAGTGGCTCCGTACCGCGCACGTATCTTTCCGTCTTTCTTCTCGATCACGCATGCATCGTCCTGGCCCTGCTCGTATTCGGCCTGGGGGCGTGGGCGGCCATTCCCGCCGCCCCGCCCGGCCCTGACGCCGCACTCGCCCCACCTGCCTCCGAGGAGCCCGCCCCACACCCCCAACGGAGATCGCTTCGAACAGCTGGTGGCGCCCTGTTCTGGCTCAGCGCCTGGCTTCTCGTCCTGGGCGGGCAGATGTTCGTGCTTACCGCGCGCGGCGGGTTCACGTGGCTGGTCAATCTCGGAATCGCCCTCTGTTCCGTACCGGTGTTCCTGGCAGGACGGGAGTTGCGTCGCACGGCCGACCGACGGGGACGAGCTGTGACGCGGGCCGCGTTCTGGACCGGGTGGACGCTGCGCCTGGCCCACTGGCTCTGCAGAACGGCAGGCGCCGGACTGGTCGCCTTCTCCGTGTACGCGGCCTCGGTCACCCTGGCCCGGCCGGGAGCGGACCGCCTGGCATTCCTCCTCGTTCTCGCGCTCAGTGTGTCCGCCGCAGCCGTCGGTGTCGTCGCCTTCCGGCTCGGAACGGTCGCCGGGAATGCCGCCAGGCGGCACTTCGGGCTGGCGACGCCTGGCCCATCGAGGCGCCTGTCGACCACGCGGAAGCTGCGCGTGGGCTCCATCCAGCTCACGAGCCTGGCGACCGGAACAGCCGGGCTCGCCGTCGTGCTCGTGAGCCTGCGTCTCGCGGTGGGCGACCTCGTGGCGACGGTGTCGCACCTGTCCTCACCGCACACCCTTCTCCTCGACCTCATGAGCCTGTGCGTCGGCGGCTGGGACATCTGGGTAGCGCTGGCCGCCTGGCGCGTAGCCCAGCGATTGCTCGGGACGGGCGCAGGCTACGGCGCACCTCTTCCCCGGCGCCGCCGGGTCCACGGCTGGGCCCTGCGGACAGCGAGTTGGGCGATGCGCCTTGGGGGAACGGCCGTACTGCTCCTCGCCGCCCTGGGAATGAAATCGGTATCCACGATTCCCGACCTGCCCGGATATCACGGGCCCCCCTGGTACATCCTTCTCGTGATTTTCCTGCTGGTCGGAACGGCCGGTGCCGCGGTCCTGGTATTCGCCTCCGTCCCGGCGATGAAGGCGAACCGGTACCTGGCCAATATCGTCACGTCCCCGGACCATATTTCCAGCGGGTCGTACGTCCTATATCTCCGGCCGTTCGGCCAGGATGTCGGTGCCTCCGCGGCAACGCCCCTCGGCAAGAACCTGAACTTCTTCAACAACCCGGGCACGTGGATCATGCAGTCCCACCGCAGCCACGAGGAACGCATCAGCGCCCTGTTTACCGAATTCGGGCCGCTGCTGGCGGTCGGCAGCCCCGGTGAGCAGGTGCCGGGCGGCGCGGGGGCGGCGCGTATGTACCTACCGCTCGACGACTGGAAAGGCACCGTCGGCCGGCTCATCGAGAACGCGGGTGTGATCATCATGGGGACCGGCCCCGGGCCGGGAACGCTCTGGGAGTACGCCGAGGTCCTCCGCCGCAGACACCCCACACGGCTCGTCCTGCTGGTGACGGACCCGATTGAATACCGACGCTTCAAGGCTTCGAGTGTCGCGGAGGCGGAAGGCGTGCTGTACGAACTTAAGAGCCGATACGGCGAGTCCTGGGAGACGCCCCTCCTTCCCGAACTGCCCGACTACCTTTCCTCTCCAGTCGATCGGGCGTTCTGGTTCAAGTACATGGTCTATTTCACCAGTGATTGCGAACCTCATCTGGTTTCCGTGAACACCTCTACAGTAAGCGGAAATTTCCGGATGGACAGTTTTGTCGCCAAGAGTCGCCTCACTCCACTCATGAACCATTTACGAAGTATCCTGTCGGGCGCCTCATCGGCGATGCCGGGGCAGAAATGACCACTGACGATCCGGGGCGCCGAGCAGCCCTGCGCCGGACCGGCCCCACCGTCCCCGGGCAGTCGGACCCCGCCTCCACCCCACAGCCCGCCTCACCCACCGTCAGGAATCCGGATTTCATGGCCGGTTACGCACTGGCCGTCGAAATGGCGGACCGGGTCTCGGCCCGACGCGGTGCTGCCAACAGCTTCTTCTTGGGCATCCAGACCACGCTGCTGGCCGGTGTCGGCCTGGTGGACTCAACCGCCCACCGCGTCAGTTGGTACGCGGCACTGACCATCGCCCTGACTGGCTGCACCCTCTCCGCCTTCTGGTGGCTGCAACTCCGCAGCTACCAGCTGCTCAACCAGGCAAAGTTCGAAGTCATCAACAAGCTGGAGGAACAGCTGCCAGCCAAGATCTACACCGACGAGTGGACGAGCCTGAAGCAGCGCCGGAGACTACGCCAGTTCAGGTACCTCGAACTGGGCGAGACCGAACGTCTCATCCCCCTTCTCCTGGCGGCCCTGCATGTTCTGCTTCTCGTGGGCAGACTGAGCGGATGACCACGTACCTCACCGAAGCGGCCCGGCTCATCCGGAGCCTCCTACCTCCCACCGCCGAACCCCCGGGCGACGACGAGTCGTTGTTCCTTGGGTACGCGGTGCTGATGCGGGCCAAGGGCACCCGGACGACCGCCTCAGACGTCCACGACGCGTGGACGGCCTGGATGCTGAGTCGTGGCAGCGACCACCGGAGCCTCGTTCCCTTCGAGCAACTCTCTGGTGAGGTGCAGGCGCTGGACGCCGCCTACGTCCACGCGATCCACGCGGCGGCCGAACGGTGCGCGGGCGACGCTCGACGCGGGTGAGACCGGATCCCAACCCGCGATGGCAGCGTCGATGAGTCTTCGGTTTCCGGGGAGTCTCATCTGCACCAGGCGCAATCGGTGATGAGGTCGATGCTGATCGCTGACCGTAACCGCTCACTGTCGTGCGCTGAGCACCGGCCGTAGGGCGGCGTCGTACAGTGCCGACTTGCGTGTGGCATCTTCCATGGATCGATCAATTGGACCCTCGGCCCCGCAGAGTGTGCTGCCGCATCAGCCGTGAGATGTCCTTCGCGGTGATGATCCCCACCAGATGGCCGTCGTCCACGACGAGGATGCGCATGCCGGTACTCGGGCGGAGCCGGTCGAGAGCCTCACTCAGAAGATCACTGGGAGCGGCAACCGCGCACTGAGCGAGCGGGATCGCCACATCGCACACACGAAGATCCTCCCGGCGCGTTTCTGGTATCCCGGCAAGCGTGCGTACCTGAACGATCCCGCTGGGACGGCCCTCGAAATCGAGCAGCGGCACGGCTGAATGGCGGGACTTCACTGCCACCTCGTCGATGAACCGCTGGGCGGTCAGCCAGTCGGCACCGGTGGTCACCGGGCTGGACATGGCACTGTCCACCCGCACGCCCCTCAGTGCCGTGTGGATCACGGCGCGCTGCCGTTCCGCACCGGCGACGACCGTGATGAAGAGGCCGACGAAGACGAGCCACAGCCCGCCCGGCCCCCCGCGCAGGAGGCTTATCCAGCCGACAACCGTCAGCAGCACACCCACGACCTGACCGCTTCGGGAGGCCGCCCGATCCGCACGTTCCCGGTCTCCGGTGTGCCACCACAACGCCGCCTGCACCACCCTTCCGCCGTCGAGCGGCGCAGCGGGCAGCAGGTTGAACGCGCCCAGGAACAGGTTCGCCCAGCCCAGCCACACCAGAACGGCTGCGGGCACCGCCCAGCCCGACAGCTGGTGCAGCCCGATTCCCGCTCCGAGCGCGGAGCCCCCAATGGCCAGGCTGGTGAGCGGCCCGCTGACCGCCACGGCGAACGCCACCGCCGCGGTCCGCGGGCGCCCCATCCGGGTCATCCCGCCCAGCGCCCACAGCGTCACATCCTCGACCGCGATCTTCTTCCTGCGGGCAGTCACCGCGTGCGCGGTCTCATGGAGCAGCAGGCTGCCCATGAGCAGTACGGCTCCTACGGCACTGGCGAAGGTGTACACCGCATTCGAGCGCCCTGGAGTCCATACGGGGAGGGTCTGGCGGCCGAGACCGTACGCGAACACAACCACCAGCACCGGCACACTCCAGTGCATGCGCAGCGGTATCCCGACCACCTGTCCGACACGAACCGAGCCGTTCATCGTCGTCTCCTGCCGGCTCCGGAACCGGTCCACCGGGCAAGATCTCGCAACCTGCGCTCCGCAAACCGACTAGCACGGCACCCACCACCATTGTCGCTCCCCGCGGTCGGCGAGAGGCCCAGGGGACGCTCGCTTCTCGGTTCCGTGAACTCCGTTCATCACCTCGCTGCGCAAGTACGGGTGAGGAGAGCACCGGATCTAGGCTGGACGTACCTCCAGCTCTGGGAGGTGCGTCATGGAGCACAGCCACCACTTCCACCTAGATAAGGGTGATCACTCGATCACCGTGAACGTCGGGCCCGGGAGAAACGGAGAGATCGAGCTCCTGGTCAACGGAAAGGTGGTCGCATGCCAGCTGGAGCACGGCCCCGGGACGAGCCTGCTGACCGGCGAACTTCCCGAAGAGCCCACCCGCCAGTTCCGGGTCCGGATACGAGAGCCGCACCTCGCCCCGTCCAAGCCCAGATGCACGCTGGAGCTGGACGGCGTAGAGCAGCCCATGCCGGAGCGTCCCATGCTGTGAGCTCCCAACTGCGCGACTGCGGGCAGGGTCACGTGCGCAGCCTGCTCTCCGCAGCCCGACGGACCCCGCACCTCTCGTGCAATCAGTGAGGGTTTCTCAATAGGTTGCCTGCCACGGGCATCCGGTGCCGACATGCACCTCAAGGTCGGCTCGCAGGGTGGCGAGCTCGGCCATGCGCGTGTCGATGAGTTAGACCTTTTCCTCAAGCAACGCAGACGGTGCTTTCGCGGCATCCGGCGCGTCGCGCAATTCCTCGCCGTGCCGTGAGATCTCCGCCAGTGAGAATCCGAGCGCCTGCGCGGTGCGGCGTCGGCGGGGACGACACGTTTCAGGTGTTGTTGCTGTCTTCGATCAGCGTCCTCCCGCCAGACTGGGACCGCCGTGTTGCAGGACAAGTCGCAACTAGGCATCGAAGTCGGACGTCCGCCTAAGGATCAACCTCGCCCGGTATTACTCCGATGGACTGCCTCGCGCTGCGGCGCCCGGCGCCCTTCAGCCGAAGTGGCGCGCTGAAGTCAGCGCCAGACGCAAGCGAGGACGGTCCTGGGAACCGCGCACCGTCGACCCAATCTGCCTGGCCTGCTGGCCTACCTTGCGCCCGGGGCGATCTAGGGACAATCACTCGAAACGATGTAATCGATCTAGAAATTGGTCAAAGCGCGGCTGGTAGGTGAGAGATTTGCGACGCCCCTCACCACACGGGGGCTGAACACGCCGGAAGGAACGTCTGTTGTCACGCCGCCACGTCTTGCCGCTCACCGTCGGAATGCTCGCCGCCCCGCTGATCGCCATGTCGTCTCCCGCAGTTGCCGCCCCGGCCGGGCAAGCGCCTGTCGCACAGGTGGTCGCCAAGAAGGACTTCTGCCGCATCACCGCATCCTCGGCCACGGTCCGCGCCCAGCCGCGCAAGAATGCTTCAGCCATGGGTACGGCGTACAAGGGTGACACCTGTACAGCGCATCGATGGGCTGGGGGTGACGGGGCGTGGGTCAAGGTGACGATGAAGGGCACCGGTGCTACCGGGTATGTGCACTCTTCTCTCGTCGCCTGGGGCAAGGAGGAGCTGGCCCAGACCGGGCCCTGACTGTTCAGTGCCATGAGGTCCGGCGGCGGTCACCCCGCCCCGGGGTGACCGCCACCGTGCTGGTGCTCGCGTCTACTCGGTAGCCGCTTCCGGGCTGGCCAGGCGGTAGGCGCGCGGCTTGTCGGATACCTGCTCGGCGATGCCTTGCCGGGCGAGGATGACGAGAGAGTTTGCGATTGCGCCAGAGCTCCGTTCGATCACTCGGCTGATCCGGGTCGCGGTGAACGCGTCCTGCGGGTGGGCCTGCAGGTGGTCGATGACCCTCTGGCGCAGCGCACCGGGGGCCAGCCGTGTCTTCGGGGCCAGAACCGGCACCTGTGTCCTTCCCTCGGCGTGGCGGGGCTCATCGGCGGCGGGCTTGGCAGGTCCGGCTGCCTGGGGAGCGCAGTCGGGCGCCAGAGTCGCGGTGTCGCTGTTCGCCTCGGGCGCGCGATGGGCTACGCCGTGTGCCGGCGCCTTCGCGGCCACTTCGGTCGCGGGGCTATCACCCGGCGTCGGCGAGGCGTCGGTCTTCGCGGCCTCCTCCGTGCGGACAGGCTTCGTGGCAGAGGACTCGTTCGGGGTGGCGCTGACGGTGTCGTCGGGCTCCTCCGTTTCGCCGCTGTCGGTGGGCTCGCCCTGGGCGCACCTCCAGCGGTCGGGGGTGCGGCGGGGCCCGGTGCGCTCGCCCTGGTCACGGATGGCCAGGCCGTGCTCTTCGAGGGTGGTGAGGGCCTTGCCAGCGGTGGAGCGGCCGATGCCTGCGGCCAGGGCGAGTTCGGTGACGGTCGCGCCGGGGGAGGCGAGGAGCTCGCTGTAGATCGCGGCGGGTGCGCCCGTCAGGCCGGTGAGCGGTTCGGGAGTGGGGACGGCGCGGCAGGTGCGGCCTTCGGTGGTGGTCTCGGACATGGTGGGGCCTCGTTCCAGTGCGTTTGAGGGTGGGTGAGGTCCCCGGCCGGGGTGCAGCCGCAGGGGCGGTTGCGGGTTCGGCGGGCCGCGTGCGCAGCGCGGAATGCTCCCGCCGATCCGCCCGCCAGGTCTCGGGATACGTGAACCCCGAGGCCCGGTGGGTGGACCACCATGGACGCTCTGGCCCGGGACGAAGTCAAGCCGCTCGCCCTACTCTCCGATCACAGCAAGAAAGGACGATCGGTGCTGGTCACGAGAGTGGTGGCGCCCCATCGGGGCCGTGCTTGAGGAGCTGGGCGTGGATCTGTTTGGCCCGATCCGGACCAAGGTGCAGCTCGGAGCGCAGCCGCCACACGCTGGCCGGCCGTCCGGTCGCCGTGCGCACGGCATCGTCGATCGCCACGGCATGCGCCCACAGGGCCGCGTCGATCGCCCCAACGGGGCGATCAAGACCTGCGGGCGAGCCGGGGGGTGTGGCGGGCGGACTGTCGGCGCTGTGGGGCCCACCGGCGGCGGTGCCCTCACCCGGGGCTGGTCCTGGTGATCGCAACGGGTGGGAGAGCGCGACCGGTTCGCCGGATCGCATTGGGCCGCTCGGATCGGGGTCGGGTGTGGGGGCGGTGGGGGTGATCGGGTCGAGGAGTGGGGCGACGGTGCGGCGGTAGGCGGCGATGGTTTCGGTGAGCAGGATTAGGAGGACGGTCGGTACTCCGTGGAGGACGATGCCTGCGGGATCTGCGTGGATCGGTGTTCCGATCTGTCGGTCGGGCCAGATCGAGTCCCAGGTGTTCATCAGTGTGGCGGTGATCCCGGTGAACCAGCGCAGTGCTGCCGACCAGCGGGGTGGGCGGATGCCCCAGGCGGCGAGCCGGGCGTCCGCGTACAGGATCGCGGCGAGGGCCAGGGCCACCATCGGATCGAGCAGGATGGCGATAGCGGGAGCGACGCCGCGACTGGTGGCGAACAGGGTGACGTTCACTGCGGTGAAGACCAGCGCGAGGACGGCTACTCCGGCCAGAGCCCGGGTGAGCGCGCTCAGCAGCGCCTGGGCCTCGGCCGGGGCGGGAGCGCTCACCGTGGACCTCCGTGGCCGGCGGGGCGGGTGGCGCCCTGGAAGTCGCCTCTGGCGGCGGGATCGATGGCACGTTCGCGGACGACGGCTCCGGGGTGGGGGGCGTCGATCATGCGGCCTGGCGCGCTGTAGATGCCGACGTGGGTGATGTGGGCAGGGCTGCTGCCGAAGAAAAGCAAGTCGCCCGGTGCGAGAGGTGACTTGGCCGAGAGGTGGAGGCCGGCGGCGTACTGCGCCTGGGCGACGCGCGGGATGCTGATCCCGGCCTTGCGGTAGGCGGCCTGGGTGAGGCCGGAGCAGTCGAAGCCTCCCTCGGCAGCTCCGTCGCCGCCCCAGACGTAGGGCTGGCCGAGCTGGGCGCGGGCGAACGCGACGGCCTTCGCGGCGGCCGCAGTGGGTGCGGGGGCGGCGGCCTCGTACTGGGCTGCGATCTTCAGAACCTTGTCCACGTACCAGTCGGCATGGTTGTAACTGAAGATCGCGGAGCGCAGGTTGCGGCCGTTCTTCGCGCCATTGGCGCAGAGCATCCGCTCTGCCGCGTACACGGCGTCGACCGAATCCCAGGGGGTGGGCGGGTTCTTCCCGCCGGCCGGGACCGGGTGCGCGTAGGACTTGAAGGTGGACGGCAGGAACTGCATCGGTCCCACCGCACCTGCCGAGGAGATCATGGTGGGGTGGCGGCCGTGGTCGGTTTCGACCTTGCCGATCGCCGCCAGGATCGTCCACGACAGCCCCCGGCATTCGGGCGCGGCCCGCTGGTATAGGGCCAGCATGACCCGCGGAATGTCGGCGAGCGCGTGCTTGCTGGGCGAGGCGGCCGCGCCACTGGTGCCAGGCATCGCTGAGCTGATCAGCGCGGCGACGACGAGGGCTGCGAGCAGCGGTAGGGCGAGGACGGCACAGCCCACCCCGGCGGCCGTTTTGGCGAGCGCGCTCACGGTCAGCCGCCGGGAGTCGGCGGCTGAGGCGGAACCGGATGCCACGGAAGGGCTGTGGGGCGGCCGGGCGAAGACAGCGCCGCGTCACGCGTGAGCGCGGGGATGAGGCCCTTCCAGTGGCCGGCGAGCTGGGCGGGGGTGAGGCGCCTGGCCGGGGCGGGGCCGAGGGGGAGCCAGGCGGCGCCGGCTGGTTCAGCGAGCTGGGTATTGCCGGTGGCGATGGGCATTTCGAGGCGGTCCGCGCTCTCGGCGATGCGGTGGCGCAGGGCTGATTCACGGCGGGCGGTGGCGGTGTGGATGAGGAGCGGGGTGTGGGTGGCGGTGGTGGAGGCGAGGGCGGCGTAGCCGGGGAGTTTGGCCTCGACGCGTGCGAGGTTGTAGGACCCGGTGTCGTACTCCAGGAAGAACGGTAGGAGTTGATGGCTGGGGGCGGTGTGGTGGGCGTAGGCGTCGGGGCGGATCCAGTCGCCCCAGAGCCGTGTTGCGGAGCGCTCGGACAGCCACTCGGTCAGGTGGCCTGTGGTGGCGAGTTGGATGAGGAGGGTGTTGACGCCGAGGGTGTGGTCAAGGGTGGGGGAGAAGGCGATGCGGGCGCAGTTGTCCTTGCGCCAGCCGGTGGCGGCCAGGTCGGTGCCGGCGCGGGCGGCGAGGAGTTCGGCACCCGCGCGGCCGAGGGTGTAGTGCTCGGGGGCGGAGCCGCGCTGGCGCAGGGGGCGGAAGGAGTCGGTGACGCCCATGAAGTACAGCTCGCGCAGGCGGCGGTTTGCGGTGCGGTGGCCGGTGAAGGCGAGCGCGGTGATGTGGTGCGAGGTCAGCACCTTGTGCTCGTAGAGCATTTCGATGAGCCACACGTCGCGTGCGGTGAGGCGAGTGGCGAGCTGCGAGAGGTCGGTGCGGGCCCGGGTGGGTTGGACCGGTCGGCGCCGCCGGGAGGCGGCGCGGGGGACGTAGCCAGGGTTTGGACTGGTCGTGGGCATGACCTCTCCTCGTCGAAAGCTCGGCGCGCGGAGGACCTCTGGTGGGGTTACAGAGGGAGATAGCGGGAGCGGCTGGTGGTGCCGCCGACCCGGGCGGCAGCGGCAGCCCGCAGTTCGGCCGATCGACCCGGCACCGGCGGACTTAGAGGCCGGGTGGTGAGGGTGAAGGCCGAGGATTCCGCGCCGTGGGCCAACAGGTGGGCGGCGGCTTGGTAGGGGCCGAGGTGGGCGAGGTCGTGGGCGCCGAGGGTGGGCAGGGTGTGGCGTTCCAGGGCGCCGGCGTCCTCGGGGGAGGCGTTGAAGAAGACCTTGTTGCGGGCGTTGGCGGAGATGCCCTCGCGCAGGTCGCGGGGGAGTTGGGCGAGATGTTGATGGGCGAGGACCATGGAGAGGCGGTAGCCGCGGGCCTCGGCGAGCATGTCCTCCAATGGGTAGGGCAGGGTCAGGAAGTTGTGTGCCTCGTCGACGTAGAGGGAGGCGTCGATCCGGTCACGTTCCTGGGTACGGGCGCGCGCGGTGGTGGCCTGCCAGGTCTTGGCGACGATGAAGGAACCGAGTAGCCGGGTGGTCTCCTCGCCGAGCGCGCCCTTCGGCAGGCGGGCCAGCAGGATCCCGCCGTCCAGGACGTCGGCCAGGTCAAAGGTGGACTCGCCGGAGGCGATGGTCTGGCGGGCGAACGAGCGCAGCAGGAAGGCACGCAGCTTGTTCATGATCGGTCCGACGACGGCGGCGCGTGATGGCTCGGACAGGGACTCGTACCAGAGCCAGAAGCCTTTGAGGACGGGGTCCTTGATGGTGGGGATCATGCGGATCCGGTAGGCGGACTCGCCCAGGAGGCGGGGGATGTCGGCGAGGGTGACCAGGCGGTTGGTGGCCTGGGCGTGACGCAGCAGGGTGAGGCAGGCCGCGCGCATGATGTCGTCGGTGCGCGGTCCCCAGAAGGCGCTGAAGATGCGGCGGAAGATGCCGGTGATGTTGTCGACGACGACGTCGATGTCCGCGCCGTCCAGGACATTGAGACAGGGCGGGGTGTGGGTGTCGTCGGGGTCGATGACCACGAGCTTGTCGGCGCATGAGGGCGGGAGGCGGTGCAGAAGGTCGGTGATCAGGTCGCCCTTGGGGTCGATGACGATCGCGCCACGGCCTGCTGTCACGTCGTCGAGGACGAGCTGGGCAACGAGAGTGGACTTGCCGGAGCCCGTGGCGCCCATGAGGTGGAGGTGGTGTCGGGCATCTGGGACGGCCAAGCCGACCCCACGGTGAGCACCGGTGTCCGCTGTGCCGAGCGGTTTGACGCCAGTACCTGGGGCTGGGATCGCCGGGGGCGGTGCGATGGAACGGGCGCCGGCCCGGGCCAGACCGGGGGCGTCAGAATCCACGGGCAGGTGGGCGAGGGCGGCGAGTTCGGGCACCGACAGGAGGTCACCGCGGTGAAGGAAGCGGCGGGCACTCAGTGCCGCATGTGGTTCGCGCAGACGGTAGCGGGCCAGCCAGTTCCGTGCCGCGTAAAGGGAGAACGAGGAGGCGATGGCGTGGGCGCGACCGCGCAGCCGCGCCTGCACCTCCTGCGTTTTCGCCGGGAGGGCGATGGCGTAGCGGATCTGCACATCCCATTGCGGGCCGCTGAGTTTGCCGACGCTCTGGCGCACCTCAACGCCGTGCGAGGGGTCGGTAGCTGCGGGCGAGGTGCGCTGCGGGGCATGGGTGAACAGCCGGAAGACGGAGGAGAGGCGGGGCGCGGTGTGCCCGGCCTTGAGCCGGCGGGCCATCCGTTTGGCGCGGCGCAGCCGGGCGCCGGTCGCGGGCCGGGCCAGGAACTGCACCAAAGCGTGCTCGTCCTCCGCCATGCCGGTGGCCGCCTGGAGCAGTGCGCGCAGCGGATCGTCCTTGTGGTCCGTGCGCAGAGGCAGCGCCTCCATCCGGGCCAAGCGGAGGCGGCCCGACGCAGTCAAGTGACCCGAAGAGAAAGGTGGTTCGGCATCAGTGACAGTGGTGTGGGCCCCAGGCCATGAGGCCTCGACAGCGCGGCGGACAAGGGCGGTGGGGATGGAGCCGGGAAGCCACAGCCGAACCGCCAGTCCACCAGTGTTCCACGCGTACTCGAAGCCGATGTGCGGCTGCCCGTGCAGGAGACGCCGATACCAGGGGCGCAGCAGACCGGAAAGCTGCGCCCACAGCACTTCGCCGCCCTTGGCGGGCACGGCGGGCGGGGCGAGGATCGTGACCAGTCGGGCCCCGGCGGCAAGCGATCGCTGCCTATCGCGCTGCACCCAGGTGCGCAGACCGAAGACGCCGACGCAGGCCAGCACCGTGATGGGCGCCAGCCACGGCCAAGCGTCGGCGAGAAAGCGTCCGCTGGACGCCACCAGAGCGGGCCAGGAGTGGCTGGGATCCGTCAGGAACGTGCCAAACGGCCCGCCCGGAGAAGGGGCGTTCACAGCTCCAGCCCGGTCAGATCGGGGAGTCCGTAGAGATCGTTCGCCTCGCCCTGCTCGGCGTTCTCGGCTTCGTGGAGTTCGACGGGGTCGGTGGTGATCAGCTCGTGCTCCGTATCGGAGGCGATCGGGCTGAAGGAGATCTTGGTCCGGCCGGACAGCAGGAGGGCACAGCCACGAGGCGCGGCCAGCAGGTGATGCCGTTCGCCGCGCGAGAGGCGGAACGCGGTGGCGATCTGGTCGATCGACTGCGGAGCCTGGCGCATCAGAAGCTGGGTGGCGGCATTGGCCACGATGGCCCGGCCGAGTTCGGACGCCAGGACGTCGTCGGCGTCCTGCGTGACCACCGCGAGCCCGGCCCAGTACTTACGGGCTGCCTTGGCCATCTGGAACAGGAAGCGCGCACCGTGCGCTTCGCGCATCAGGCGCCACGCTTCGTCGACGACGACCAGGCGTCTGCGCCGGTTGCCGGTATGGGCGACCTGGCGCCAGATCGCGTCCAGTGCGAGCAGCATGCCCGCGGTCTTCAGTTCCTCGGGGATCTCGCGAAGCGAGAAGACGACCAGGTGACCGGTGGGACGGGTCGTGCTCGGCCCGGCGAACAGCTGCCGGTGGGAGCCCGTGATGTACGGCTCCAGACGCGTCGCCAGCTCGGAGGCAGCGGAGTCCTTCATCGCGAGCAACTGGGCGGACAGATCGGCGAGCAGCGGCGCGGGCCGGGACCACGTGGCCGGATCGGACGTGATGCCCGCCAGCTCGTAGGCGGCGAGTACGGCCTTGTCCAGGACCGCACGTTCCGCCGTGGACAGCTCCCCGCCGAGCAGCACGGTCAGGAACGTGTGCAGGAACAGGACGCGGCGCGTGAGGGCATCCGACTCGGTGCCGCTCTCGTGCGGCAGGTCGAAGGGGTTGAGCCGTACCGCGGGGTCGCCGAGACGGATGACGGTGCCGCCGACGGCTTCGGCGAGGCGGACGTACTCCTCTTCCGGGTCGATGACCATGGCCTGCGTGCCGGTGAACAGCAGTCGGAGCAGCTCCAGTTTGGTCAGGTACGACTTGCCGGCCCCGGAGCGGGCCAGGAGCACCGAGTTGTAGTTGTCCTGGGCGAAGCGGTCCCAAAGGACCAGAGAGCCGCTGGCCGTGTTGACGCCGTATAGGACGCCGCCCGGGGCCATCGCCACGTCAGCGGGCAGGTCGGGGGAGGCGAAGGGGAAGCAGGCAGCCAACGCCTCGGTGTCGAACGTGCGGCGCACGTTCAAGGTGTCGATGCCCAGCGGGAGCGTGGCCAACCAGCCCGGGAGCGCCCGGTAGGTGGCGGGAGCGGTGGACACCAGCAGGGACTCGGCGATCGAGCGGACCAACGCCACTTCATCTGCAAGGTGTTCCTCGCTCTCGCCGTAGACGGTCATGTACAGGCCGAGGCGGAAGAGCTTTCCCTCACCGCGGGCGGTCCGGTAGGCCAGTTCGGCCGCATCCTGCGCGGCTGCCTCGGTGTCAGGGTCGTCCAGCCGCCCCCGGTCCGATCCGGCGCGGCGGGAGGATTCCAGACGGGCGCGCTGCTTCTTGAGCTGCTGCGCGGCGAGCGCGCTCGTGACGGGCTCGATGTGCAGGGCGACATCGAGGCGTCCGGGGTAGGTCAGCAACGGGTCCAGCCACCCCGGTACCACCTCGGCGGGGTACCCGGTCACGACGAGCGTGGCGGCGAGATAGTCGCCGACGGCGAGGGTTCGGGCGTGTACCTCGATGGCGTCGGGGCCCAGGTGAGCGAACTCTTCGCGCGCGTTTACCAACTCATCGTGCTCAGCGGAGCGTTGCGAGAAGCGGAGCATCATGCCCCTCCCATCGGGGTGGCCTCGGGATCGGCGGCGAGCCGGAGCGTGTGGGCAGTGGCCTCCGCATCCAGCGCGGTGACGGTGATCTCGGCGCCTTCCAAAGCGCGCGTTGCTTCGGTGAGGCGGTGGCCGGCCCGTGCGCCGCCTGAGGAGGACGGTTCGCGGGCCACGAGCAGGACCTGGCGGGTGAGCAAGTCGCGCTCCGCGGCGAGTTGATCGAGGAAGTCGGCGTGGGCGAGTGCTGCTTGCTCGAGCGCCGGATGCGGAAGCTGCGGTGCCTCGTCGGTCAGTTCGTCGACGAGTGGGGCGACGTCCAGACGGTGGGCGCGCACCAGGATCTGGGTGGGGCCGGTGAGGGCGTTGAGCCAGCGGGCGAACGCCTCGGTCAGCGCCTGCTGTTCGCCTCCGGTGCACAGGTGAAAGTTGATCGTGCTGCACACCGCGAGCGCGGACCGGCCCTCGTGACCGAGGTCCACTACACCCGTGTCGCTGACCTCGCGGCACGGCATCCGCAGAGCGGCCGGTTCCCGGCCGGCCTGCACACGCCACGCGCCGGGGACGAGGCCCGGCATCGGGCGGACTCCTTCAGGGGCGGGTACACGCCGTTTCGGCGTGCGGTGGAAGCGGACCGCGGCCAGCAGCAGCCGGTCCATGCCGATGCCGTCCCGCCGACCCACCGCGACCACGGTCACCACGACGGCGATGGGTGCGACGAGTGCCAGGTAGGCGAGCGGTGCCATGAACGGGCGCGTTGCCCAGTACCCGGCGTACAGCAGGAGGCCGGCCACGGCCAGGATGGCGGTCTGCCGCGCAGTGAGCGGGCCCAGCACCTGATCCGACTTGCTCACGTCGGCCGGGATACGGGCCGAGGCGACGTACTCGTCATCCAGGTCAGTCACAGCGGATTCATCTCCGGGAGGCTGGGGGAGTGGGCGGTTCCAGGGGCAGGCGCAACTGCACTGGGCGTGCGGGGCGTTTGCGGACACGGGCGGCAGGCACGGGGAGGGCCAGCTGCTGCGGCCTACGCCTCTGATTGGCCGTGGCGGCAGGCGCGGCAGTCACGCTCGGCTGCCCACCCGGCCGCACGATGGGCTGGAGGCCTGGTCCGGAACTGCCCGTGCGGGGAACACCGCCGGGGAGAGCGCGTGCAGTGCGGGGAACACGCTGGGCTGCGATCGGCAGACGCAGCTGAGTCGGCCGCCCGGGACGAGCGGGGACACGTTTCGCCGGGATGGGCAGAGTCAACTGCCGCTTATGCCGCGCCTGCGCGGGGTGGATCACGGAGCGAGGGCCTCCTGCCGGACGCGATGGCCCGGACGACGCACCGCCGCGCCGAGCAGCAGTCTGTGCGTTGGTCTGCCCTCCGGCTGTCGCACCGGAGCCGGAGGCGACATGGGTGGCGCGTGCCCGGAGCCCGGTCAGCAGGGCTCTACCGCGGCGGACGGCGAACCCGGCGACGCCCCCTGGCCGCGGCAGGCCGCCCGCCGCGGGACCTCGGCCAGGTCGTCCGCCGCCTCCGCCACCGCGTGGCCCTCGTGTGGGTGGGCCACCGCCACGAGGGCGCCCACGGCCGCCGCCACCCCAGCCGCCGCCTCGACCGACCCCGACGGGACGCAGAGCGCCCAGTCCGGGCGCCGCACGGTTCAACAGCCGCCACATGGCGACGGACTGGAGCATCCGCAGCGGCGCAGGCGCATTGAGGCTTACGGGGGTGGAGCGCAGGACGGAGCGCAGACACCAGCCGGGAATTTTGAAAAGTATCCAGAACAGGGCGAGTCCGGCGAGTGTGGTGCCCAGCTGGCTCGGCTTGGGAAAGCCCAGCAGGCTGGAACCCGGGGCGAAGAACAGCTTCAGCGCGACAATGAACGTCATCGACTGCGCCACCTGGATCGCCAAGCAGCCCGCGAGCCCCCGCCACCACATGCGCGCCAGCGGATCGGTGACCGGATGCGCATGGCAGGACAACGCGAGCGGCGCCGAAACGGCGAGCAGCGCGATCACGGCCACGCGCATGATGTATCCGATGAGGACAGCCACGATCAGGACGACCATGATGACGGTGAGCATCAGCAGGTAGAGCTGCAGCCCGGCGACGCCGAACAGCGCGAACGGGATGACCCGCTCCACCAGTCCCTGGCCAGCGTCCGACAGGTCGGTGCCCATCACCGCGTACGACAGGGCGTTCGCAAGGCTGATTGCTTTGCCCATTACGGTCAGCGACATGGCGGCGGCGATCATCCCGATCAGCAGCCGCGGGGCGATCTGCTTGAGGGCGTAGCGGGTCTGGACGGTCTCGTAGCCCATGACCGTGATCCCGCCGGCGGTCACAAAGAGCACGTAGATCCCTGCCGCGATCCCCAATGAGCCGGTCCACAGGCGCTTGATGTCGGCCTGCCGGGTCACGTCCGGGGTGGCGAGCAGGGTGACGGCCAGGAGTTCGCGGACGGGTTTCATGACCTGCTCGACGAGCTTGCCGAGGAATGAGGTGACCGCGTTCACGATCATTGCGGGGACATCGAGGAGAGCGCCGAAGCCTTCGCCCGGCGTGCAGTCGGTGCCTTCCACCTCGCAGGCCGGCGGGATCAGACCGGGGGCAGGTTCAGGGGCGGAGGGCGACTTCGGCTTGGGGTTGGGTCGTCCGGGGGCGGGCGAGGGGCCGGGTGAGGGCGAAGGTTCAGGCTGCGCGGGCGTCAGAGGCGGATCGGGTGCGGGCCCGGGCGCGGGACGAGGTTCCGGATCGGCCGGCGTGGCCGGTGCATGGCGTGGGGCCGCCAGGGCGTACGGGGAAGACAGCGGCCCGAGAGCGAACCCCAGGGAGACGAAGAGCAGGAGCAGGACGCCGGTGAGGCGGCGGGAAGGGGTCATTGTCCGCCCCCGCCGGCGCCGACGATGCCTTGAAGCACGGTGACCAGGACGGGGGCCATGACGGCCAGCCCGTATCCGATCGCCGCGGCCTTCAAAGCCCGCTTGGCGGACTCGACTTCGCCCGGGTCGCCGCCGGCCATCAGGTAGCGCAGGCCGCCGAACGTGAGGAACAGCGTGGCAAGCCCGGCCAGGAGACCGACAATCCAGTTCCGCAGATTGTTGATCACCGTGGGGATGTCCGCGACCGCCCACGACGACGGCGGATCGGACAGCAGCGTGACGAGCGCGAAGGCCACGATGAAGAGCAGCCGGGCCGCGATCAAGCCCGCGCGGCGCCGCCGGGCATGTCGGCGGGCTCCGGCCCGCGGTGGGCGCAGACGTACGAGCACGTGCACACACCTCCTGGAGCGGCACAAGGGGAGAAAGCAGGGGAAGGAGCGGGGGAGAAGTGGTGCCTCGTCCCCGGGGGTTCGGGCTGGCCCGCAACAGCGCTTCACCTCCTTCATGGGGGAAGGCGAGCTACTGGAACGCGGAGGGGCGGAGCCGAGTGTCAGCACGGGACGCCGTGCCCGAATCCCCAGGGACAGATGAGGCAGAAGGAGCTCTACGGAACGGGAGTTGCCGCAGATGCCTTCACACTTCTAAGGAGAAAAACCGGACGCGATCGTGCCAGGGCCAGGGGCCGGATTCAGAACTCCCCCACGGCCAGCGCAGCGGCCAGACGCTGCTCAGCCGCAGACCTACGCCGGAAGGCAGCGCGCACACTCATGCCCACCTCGCTCGCCGCCTGCGCCATGAACCGGCGCTCCAGCCGTGTCTGTGCAATGAGTTCGGCCTCCTCCTTCCCGAGAACCCCAGCACCCACGGCCCGCTCCAGGACCTCGAACACCTCCGCGTGACCGCCGACGGGAAGCGGCCGCGCGACCGTGTTCTCGTCCAGCGGCACGGGGGCCGTGCGCCGCGCCCGCTGCGCGGCGTACAGCAGGCGGTGCGCGGCCCGGTCCCCGGCCCGCAGCAGCCGCAGTCCGGCCTCCTCCGTCCCCAGCGGCATGGCCGTGAGCTCGGTGGTCACCGCGGTCAGCACTTCCTGCTCCAGCTCGCACGCCTCGACCTCCGCCAGCCGGGGCAGCCGCGACAGCGCGCGCCGCAGCCCGGGGATGGCGAAGCCGACCGCCACGGTGCCCCACGGCTCACCGTGCGCCTGGCGGCGGCGCAGCACTTCCCGCCATACACGGGCACGGGCCTCAGCGGTGCAGCTGGGATGCGCCATCCGCGAACGGACCCGGGTCACCGCCAGCATCCCGACCTCCGGCTCGGGCAGCAACGACCCCGGCAGCGTGAGGGGCCACGGCGGCGAAGCCAGAGCGAGAAACGCCGACTCGACCTCCTCCAACGGCGAGACAGACAGGACCGGGCGAGAGGGGCGGATGTTCGTACGTCGCATGACGGGGCTCCTTGCCTACGAGCTGCGAAGCGGACGCCACCCATCCCGACAGCCACCCCCGCCACGCCCCCGCCGTCATCGAGCCGCACGCGCGCCGCCGCCCCGCCACGGTCCCGCCACACCCCTGACCCGTCATGGCGGATCTGCAACCGACCTGCACCTTTGCCGCATCAGGCCACCGGAGAAGGACCTCGGAGAAATTTCTCTGAACCTGCCTCCCGCCACCTCGGGTTCGAGGCCCGCGTCGCTCTCTGTCTGGCGCGCCGCCGCCGCGGCAAATCACGTACTGACCTGCCCCTGCTTCATCTGCTGGTGGTACGCGAGCGTGATGCCCAATGGGTGTGTCCACAAGAACCGTTCTGGCTCAACTTCCGTGATGCGAGCACGCTGAGCTTGTTCTTTAAGGTCTGAGACTGCGCAGGGCCTTCGACCAAGAAGGTGCCCGTCTCCCGTACTACAGTCACGGCTCGTGACCGATGCTGCCCACCGCACTGCTGCGGATGATGACGCGCTTCTGGAGAGGCTGCACGTCCTGGCGTGGGGTGCGGAGGGGGTGATCCCGTCACCTGGCTGCCTCCCGGACCAACCGTTCCCCCCGCTCGCGATGGCCGAAGTCGAGCGCGCGGAACGCAAGCTCGGATATCGGCTGCCCCAGCTGCTCCGGCGCATCTACACCGAGATCGGTGACGGGGGATTCGGACCGGAGGGCGGCCTCGCATCGCTGACGCCGCGCCGCGTTCCGCACTGGTATGAGCCGGACTGGCCTTGTGCGACAACCATCCACGCCGAGCAGCCAGGTTGGGGGGCATCGGCATCGTGGTTCTTCCTGACGGGCGGCGGCTGCACCATGCAGTGGCACGTCTCGCTGATAGCAGTTGACCACCCGGTGCTGCTCTGGGATGCCGACGGCTGGGAACCGGACTGGGACCAGGATCCTCACGACGGCCTGCGGTACGCGGCGCCGTCGTTGCGCCAGTGGCTGTGGACCTGGGCAGACGGCGGCAACGTATGGGATGAGGTGCTGGCACAACCCGAGTAGGCGCTGAGCATCTGAGCCCACTCAAGAGGGCCCCGTGCGACCCCGCCGAGGACGTGGTGACTCGGCGCCTGCGGCCGAGCGAGCCGCCCCAGGCGACGTGGGCGTTCGCCGTGCAGCGGGTGACGAACGGGCGGGGCCGCGTCACCGGCACGATCGTCCACGAGTACGAGTGTGAGGACAGTCCGCGGGGCCCGAGCGAACTCGACGCCATGCAGGCGCTGGACGCGCTCGCTCAGCCGGGGGCGAAGGCGTGCAAGAAGTGCGATGCCGCCAGGGTCCTGGAGCCGGTCTTCGGCCGCACCGTGCCCGACGACGACGAGCACGCCTGAGCCAGGGCGTAGAGGCCTAGGCGTCGAAGCTCTGCATGTCCTTTTGGATCAGCGCGAGGTAGCGCGCCGAGGTTTCCCTCCATGCCCTATCGGCGGCGGCGTGGGCGATGAGGCGCTCGTCGAGCGGTGGGTCCGAGGGGGCGCGCCATACAGCGACAACATCTTGTAGGGCCTCACGCATGAGGATCCTTTGCGAGCCGACGTCAGGAGGGCTCACGATGTCGGCCGTGCGCCCAGCCCGGTCAAAGGTGCGGAGCGCGCCGTTCACCGCGCGCCATGCCGCCCGCCGTGCACCGGGTCCCCCAGGCTCTACCGTCTGGTCCATGACACCATCCAGCGCGTCGTGCACGGCGTCGCCAGCGCTGAGCAGCGCCGCGTACGCGTCCTGCCGGCGCTCACGGAGCCACTGGTCGAAGCCCTGCTGCGCCTGCACGTGGACCTGACGGACCATCGCCCGCCCGGTCGCCCATGCGGCCAAGGCCGCGCCAGCGGCCCCTGATGCCCCCGCGATGACAGCGGCCAATCCTGCGTCCATGAGGCAGTCCTACAGCACGCTGTGCATGGCTTTCCCGGGTTCTGCGAAGAGAGGTTCCCCGGAGCCCAGCACAGGGTTCGTCCAGAACGGACGTCGCTGCATTCGTGGGATCGGGCGATGAGTGGGCCGAGCGCAAAATCAATTTCACGGAAGTCGCTGCACGGGGACGAGTGACGCTCACCCGCCTCCCACGGGAGGCCGAACAACCAGTTGAGCAAAGGTAGTTGCCCACCGCGAGGGGTTCCGTGGGCACGCACCGTCATCTCCGGCTTCGGGTCCAGTTACGCAGCCCCGCCGCCTCATGCGGCCTATGCACCTTATGTCCGCCCGTGTTCCGTGCGATGCCGCCTATGCGGGCAGCAGAATTCCGGATCTCGGCGATTGAGCAAAGTGCGCCGAGCCGCGATAGACAGGGGCCTCCCTTCTTGCCAGGCGCCATGCCAATGGCGCCTGGGTGAGTCCACCCTGCCCCGGGCAGTTGACCGGTCCCTGCCTCCTGGAGAAACGTGATGCGAGCCCGATCTCCCCGTGAACTCGCCAGGCTTCCGTACGCACACCGCCTGACGCCGTTCACCGGGGCAATGGAACGAGAGGGCACCTACGAGTGGCTTCACTTCGACGGCTGCGTTCTCGAGGACGTAGATGGCGGAAGCTCCGGCTTCACCGAGTCCGCGTTCTCCGCAGTGACTTTGACTCGTGGCCGCTACCGGCGCTCCCAGTTCGACGACGTCTGGCTGAACACCGTGCGCATGGTGGGGACCGACCTCGCAGAGACCACCTGGATGGACAGCGAGTGTGGCGACGTGGTCCTCGCCGGCACGGAACTCTCCGGCTCCCACATGAACCGCGTCGCTTTCTACAACTGCAAGTTCGACTCGGTGAACGCCCGTATGGCCAAGCTGAGGAATGTCTCGTTCGTGGACTGTCTCCTGCGCGACGTCGACTTCGGCGGAGCCGTGCTCACCAACATCACCTTCCCCGGCTCGACCCTGGACCGAGCACACTTCGACAACGCCAAGATGACGAAGGTCGACCTGCGGGAGGCTGCCGGGCTGAGTATCGCTTCCGGGCTCGAAGCCTTGAAGGGCGCGACGATCAGTACCCATCAGCTCCTGGACCTGGCACCAGCACTGGCCCAGGTCCTCGGTCTCACGGTGAGAGACGCGTAGATGCGTGCACCAGCGTGCCGGCCGTCAGCGGGCAGGCGGGGCGAGCGAGGTCAGGTCGAGGGTGAAGAACAGGCCCGGCTGGATGAGGGCGGCCCTCGGTCCTTCTTCGTCGATGACGACGGGCGGCGCGTCGTCGGGTCACGGGTCCCGGGCGGGCTGAGCGGTGCCGTGCAGGACATCGAACTCGAAGCGGGACGCCTCGTCCGGCGTCTTGCTGGGGATGTGCCGGGCGACGCTCGGGTCGGGTGCGATGCGCAGCACCGGCACGGCGAGGTAGGACCACGGGTACTTCGCGTTCGTGGTCGGCGTCCAGGACTACTTGTAGGCGGTGGGGCGGGAGATGCCCATTTCCTTTGCGACGTGGGCGATCGGCCGGCCGGAGCAGACGCGGTCGACCAGGATCCGCCTGCCGTGAAGGGTCAGCCGGGCGTTACGGTGGGGCATGAAGGCCTCCGTGTGGTGCGGTCCTAGACAGCTCCACCACATCGGAGGTCTTCGCCATTCATCAAGACCCACACGTCAACAACGCTCATGCTCAATACACCTAGCGGCTGGCACGATCGGCCACCGAAAACCTCCTTAATGGAGTGTCAGCACGTTTCGGCCGCCCGGCCCGCTCAGCGCGTCCACCCATGACGCAGCCCCGCACCACGACGAGCCCATCGCCGCTGCCGGCTACTGTCTGGCTGCCCGGCCCTCGCGACTCGGAGATCTCGCCCACGGCTCCGGCGGTCCTGCCCTCTTGGGCCATCGACAAGATCCGCACGGAGTTCACCCGTCGTCCGGGACGCACGCCCGCCCCGCTCCTGCGCCTGGCCATCAGCGACACAGACGAGGGCATGGACGCCCGGACCCCGTGCACGCAGGACACCGACCCCGTCCACCCGCACAACGCATCACACAGCACGCCGGTGCTCCTCGCGGAACTCCACCCCGCCACCCTCCCCATGGCCGAGGTGCACAGCCGGTACGGCAGCGATGAACAAGGCGCCATCGACGACGCCTGGCCCGGCTTCTTCCACCGCGCTCACCGCCTCCTACGCGGAAACGGCCTCCTGCTGCTCGCCACCCGCCAGCGCCGTGACGCCGACCGGCTGACCGACCCACTCGGCCTGCTCGTCGCGGCCGCCCGCACTGCCGGATTCCGCTACCTCCAGCACATCGTGATCGTCCACGGCCACCCGGTCGGCGACCGCATCGTGCCCGCCCCACCCGACGACGCCCCGCCCGGGCTCATCCACAGCGACCTGCTCGTCTTGCGTGCGCAAGGGAGTCGGCCATGAACCCGAGCCCGCACTCAGTGTGGAACACCGCCCCCACCTCCGCCCCTGCCCAGCGCAAGGGACGCTACGTGCCTGGCTCCGCGGCCCACCCGGCCAAGATGCTCCCAGCGATCGCCACCCACGCCATCACCACCTACACCCGCCCAGGCGGCCTGGTCCTCGACCCGATGTGCGGCATCGGCACCACCCTCGTCGAAGCCGTCCACCTCGGCCGCCACGCCCTGGGCACCGAATACGAGCCGCAGTGGGCCGACCTCGCCGACCGGAACCTGCGCCACGCAGACCTCCAGGGCGCGCCCGGGGCCGGTTCCGTCTACCGCGGCGACGCCCGCCGCCTCACCACTCTGATCCCGGGCGCGTTCCACGGCACGGTAGACCTTGTGCTCACCTCACCCCCGTACGGGGCGAGCGTCCACGGCCAGGTCCGCTCCACCAGGGAGAGCGGCGAACGCGGCGTCGTCAAGAAGGACTACCGCTACAGCCACGACCCCGCGAACCTCGCCCACGTCGGCCTCGAAACCCTCCTTGAGGCCTTCACCGAGATCCTCACTCAGTGCCGCCACCTGCTCCGCCCGGGCGGTCACGCCGTGATCACCACCCGACCCTGGCGCGAACGCGGCGAACTCATCGACCTGCCAACCGCCGTCCTGGCCGCCGCCGAGAGCGCCGGCCTCACCCCCGTCGAACGCTGCGTCGCCCTCCTCGCTGGCATCCGGGACGGTCAACTCGTCACCCGCCCCTCCTTCTTCCAGATGAAGAACGTCCGCGACGCCCGCCGCCGCGGCCTGCCCGTCGCAGTCATCCAGCACGAAGACACCCTCGTCGTTCGACGCCCGGCCCTCCCGGCCCCGGCGAAGGGCACGCCGACTATGCACCCCGACGACGGTCCCGCTCACCCGGCACACCGCATCTGCAGTCAGTCCCTCACCCTCGGCGGGGCGGTGACCTGACCCATGGCCCGCTGCATCGCTGCACGTCGCGAAACCAGTCTGCGCATCAGCAGCCTGTGCGCCGGGGCGCCCAGGGTCGACGCCCCGTACGGCGTCCTCACCGCCGCCGGGCTCTCTTGTCCTCGAGTCTGGGTAGCTCAGTCGGCACCACGACCTCCAGGCCGGTGCGGTCGGCGAGTACCGCGACATGACGGGTGCAGTCCCCCTACCCCTGCGCTTAGAGACTGCTGCCGAATGATCGGGCGCGACGCTTTGACCCCCGACCTCCACCGCGGTAGAGCCCGGCATCGTGTGTCGTGGTGTACGTCGACATGCGCCTGTGTGCGGGTCGTGGCTCGTGCCTTCAGGAGTGCGGCATGACCTCTGGCGCCGGCGAAGTGCCGGCGCCGACGGACCGTGCGGAGGTGGACATCACCTCCCTGTTGGCGTTGCCCCCGGGCGGTGCTCCTGCCTCCTCGGACAAGCCGACACCAGCCGTCGGAACCGTGATTTGTGCTGAGCGCCGGACAACCGTGAGTTCTCGTAAGGACCAGCGCGGCTCACGTCCCTCGCCTCGAGAACAAACTCCTCGATCCGTTGGGGCCAACGACGCGGCGGACAGCAGCGGCAGCGATGTGGTGGGGCTGTTCACCGCTGAGCAGGCGGCGCAGGCGCTGCAAGTGCCGCCATCGTGGCTGCGCAAGAAGGCCGCGGCTGGTTCCATCCGGCACACGAGGATCGGCCGTCACTTGCGTTTCAGCACAAGCGACTTGCGCGCTCTCATCGCGCAGGGGCAGAGAGGTCCTGATGCCCGGAACGGGTGACGGCCCGCACACGTGATCCGCTTCCCCTTCGGCTGTTGATGGAGCGTCGATGGTCCTGCACCCGGGGCGCACATAACCCGGGTGCCTCAACGCCGGGAGGGGGTCCCCATGTGCCGCATCGGGACCCCCTCCCGAGCGCCCCACCGCATCACAACCCTCGCGCGGATGACGTGCCGCTGAGGGCGGAACCATCAGTGAGGAGAATCCAATGGCCTGGGTCGAACGCCGTGGTAACCGATACCGAGTGCGCTACTGGACACCGGACGGCCGTGCTGGTAGCGCCGGAGTGTTCCCCACATCTGATGCCGCCGCCGCGCACGCCGCCACCCTTGTCCCCAACTCCCGCACTACCCCAACACCGCCCGCATCGGGGAGCGTTGAGGCCTCCGCGCCAGCGGTCTTTGGGGCCGTCCCGGTCCGTCTCGCATTTCCACCGGCTCCTCCCGCGACTCTGCAGCTGCTCCAACCGACGCAGCACACCCAGGGGGTGTATGTGGTCCCATGGCCACCGCAGTTGCCCGTCAGCGGCGTGGGCGCGGGAGCCGATGCGGGCAGCGAGGACCGTTCCACCCTGGAGCAGGGGAGCGCACCGAGGGCCGCTGCCGCGGCTCTGCCGCCGCGTGGCTGGGCGCCCCGCCCGGAGATCGTCCGGGCCGTACCCGGCGGCCAGCGGGTCCTGTCACCGCAGGCTCTGACTCGATCGGCTGTCCTGCCCGTCCCGTTCGCACCGCCACTCACCGGGGCCGTGCTGCCTGCGCCCCCGCAATTCGAGGCACGGGAGACCCTGCTCACGGACTGGGTGCACCGCTGGTGGCTCACGCTCGACATCGGCCCCAACACTGCCTCCCACTACCGCAGTCTCCTCAAGAACCACATCCTTCCCCGCTGGGGTGCCATGCCCCTGCACCTCATTGCACCCAGCGACGTCACCGTGTGGCTCAAGTCCCTGCAACAGCGCTACGCCCGCGCCACCACCACCTCTATTGGCAAGCTCTTCGCTCTGGTCATGGCCGCCGCCGTCATCGAACGCCTCCTCCCCGACAACCCCGTACGCATCCCGCGCCAGCGCGGCCGCGAACGCCAAGGAGAGGACCAACTATGGGCTGCCGAACACGAAGTCATCACTCTGGCCCGGCGCGTCACCCACCTCGCCGACGCCAACCAGGGCCTACTCGTGATCACTGCCGCGTACACCGGCATGCGCTGGGGCGAACTCGCCGCCCTGCGCCGCCCCGCCCACAACCCCCAGGCCGCAACCCTGACCATCCACCCCAACGCGGGCAACCTCCTCGAAGTCGACGGCCGACACAGCTACGGCCCGCCCAAAACCGCCGCCTCCGTCCGCACCGTCACCCTCCCTCCCTTCCTCAACACCCTCCTCCAGCAAGACCTCGCCCACCACGACCGCGAACACCTCTTCACTAGCACCAAGGGCAAGCTCCTGCGCCGCTCCACGTTCAGCCGCCGGGTGTGGGCCCCCGCCTCCCGCGGCACCACCCTGACCGACGGCACCGCCTGGCCCGCGCTCAAACCCGGCCTCACCTTCCACAACCTCCGCCACACCCACAAGACCTGGCTCATCGAGGACAACATCCCCGAAGTAGCCCAGGCCCGCCGCCTGGGCCACACCCTCAAAGGCATCGCCGACGTCTACGCCCACGTAGCGGACAGCGTCGACGCCCGCCTCCTCGATGCCCTGGAAGCCCGCTGGCAACGCTCTCTCACCCACCACGCCTTGGCGCCCACCGCGGCCGCCCAAGATGCGCTGCAATGAGCCAGGGGATCGGGCGCAAGGGGCGGGGCACCGGTTCAGATGACATCGCACACCTGACGCGGTCATATAAATCGCTCCCCGGGGTGATCATCGTCGAGGGGGCCGTATCTGCATGATCGGCATGTGAGTTAGGGCGATCATGCGAAAAAATGTGATCAAGGCCGGTCTGATGACCGCTTCCGTTGTCCTGCTGCTCGCTCCCGCCTCCTCGGCGTCAGTACCGATGAGTGGGGACGACACCGACGGGTCGGTATCGATCTACGTCGAAGGCAAGGGACTGCACGTTGACCGCATCACTGTGTCGTCCGACAAACAGCGCAACGGTGAGAAGTTCCGCGTGTACAAGCACACGGGCAGCTCGGCCAGCAGCTCTAACGTGACCCGCTGGAAGCTGGCCAAATTCACCAGCGCCGGCATGACGAAGTTCGCCTCGGCCTCGTGGAAGATCAACCGGAAGTTCCCGAACGGGACGTGGTTGTGCGCGGTGGCCACCAAGTCGTCGGGGAACCCGTGCCTCAAGGTCCACCGCTAACCGGTGTGACCGCTCCTGAACGGGGGTGAGCCCCAGGCGGCCCGGACGGATGTGATCCGCCCGGGCCGCCGCAGGCAGGCCAGACGCCGACGCCACGATATGCCGCTGCGCCACCGGCTGACGGACTCGGAGGCGAGGTCGGCGACGCACTCGGGCAACAAGGTTGGGTTGTCGGCGAGTTTGAAATGCCAGGCACACGAGTTGAGGTCGCCCGCGCGATCGAGGTAGCCAGTCCCGAGCCAGGGCTGGGGACCGTCGGGGTTCCTGAGCGAGTACAAGCGCGTCCCGGGGACGGAGAGACGGGCGAGCGAGGAGCTGTGTCGAGAACCCTTCGGGTACGAAGGTTCCTTGTTGACGTAGGCGGCCCTCGGCGCGGGCGCCCGGCGGCGCCGATGAGACGCAGGGCGCGACGCCTGGAAACGGGCATACACATGCCTGCGCTCATCCCGTCCCCCCAAGTCTAGTCCCGGCGACTTGGATGTGAGCTTCTTCGCGAGGGTCGCCGCGACAGCTTTGGCGACGCCGACGGTGGCAGCACTGGTGGGCTCAACCGTGCACGTCAGCCTTGGTGCTCGTCGGTGCACACGGGGCCTTCGGGTCGAATATCTCTCCGACGGTTCTCATGGTGCGCGAGGGCCGCCAGCCTCGCGCGGTGATGGTGTCTGGCATGCGAGCGAATCTGGCGTACGGGCGTGATGTCGGGTGTGGGAGTGATGAGTTCGTGACCGGATGCCGTGTCACGAATTCAACACGTGACCTTCACGGCTCCCACACAACGGAGCATCATGCGCAGAGAGAGCAAAACCGCAGGGGGGACCCATGAGTAACACCACGCCGCCACCGCCGCCCGCCTTCCCGCCGCAGCCTCCGCCGGCGAAGAAGAGTCGCACGAACGCCGCCATCATCGGATCGGCCGCCGCCGTGATCGCGGCGATAGTCGCCACCGGCATCGTCGTCATCAACAGCCGTGACGACGCCAAGAGTTCAGACACGGCGAGCGCCGCCGATTCTGCTACCAGCGATGACGTGATTGCTGCCGACGAGCCGACCGAGGAGCCTGAGCCGGAGGACACTGGACCGGAGGTGTTCGGCCTGAACGACATAGTCACGTACAACAACAAGGTCGAGGTCAGCCTGTCGAAGTTCTCCCGCCGCATGTCGAGCAGCACAGCCGCCCCGGAGAATACGCCGTACCTGAAGTTCGAGGTCCGAGTCAAGAACGGTGGGACATCGACCATCGACACGACGTCATTCTCCGTGAGCTGCGCGTACGGCGAGGACGGCAAGGAGGGCGAGCTCGTAATCGACTCCGAGCGCGGGGTGAACGGCGGGCCCACCACTCGGCTCCTCGCCGGCCGGTCCCTAACGGTGACCTGGGGGTGCGTGCTGCCGAAGTCGGAGAGGACGGTGCAGATCGAGGTGTCACCGGACTTCGAGACCGAGACAGCGATCTTCACGGGTGACGTGAAGTAGGGGGACCGCCATGCCAAGCTACAGCGACACACAGAGGGCCGTGCGGGTCGAGAAGCTCCGCATCTGGTCCGCATGGGTGTCGGGCAGTGCGATCATGCTGATCATTGTTAACACGACGAAGGATATTGCGGTCGTCAGCGTGGTCACTCAGGTGTTGCTCGTCGCAGTCGGCATCCTCGCCACGATTGCGGCTGTGCGGATGACGAACGCGTTGAACCGAAAGGCTGAGGCGGCACGGCGTGCTGTAGCTCGGCGAGGGCCACCCGGGCGGACAATCCAACTCACCATGGGGGCCAGGGACCTGAGACCGATGGCAGCAACCCTGCTTGCCGCCGCACTCCTCACCGCTTGCAGCTCGGGCGCCGACGAGGGCCTCGCCCAAGCCCGCGCCGCCTGCGTCGACATGGGCGCCGGGATGGGCTCCGTACCCAACACAAACACCGACGACGAAGCTCCCGTGGACTGGGCAGACGTCGCGGACGGCCTCAACGACATTGCAGATACCGCCGCGTCCGCGGCCAGCAAAGACCCTCGCTGGAACCGGCTCGCCGACAGCATGAACACGCTTCAACGCCTCATGTCAGCTCTCGCCAGTCAACAGGCCACCACCTCCGGCATCCCAGCACTGACCCCTGAGGACCAGCGACTGACCGACGAGACGCTCGACGTCGTCAACTCGGAGTGCCGCAAAGCGCGCGCCGCGTAACCCTGAGCACACCAGAGGCCCGCCCTTCCCGTGCGCATCAGGAAGGCCCGCCTCTGGCCTGCGCGCACCATCCCGCCCAGTTGCGCACCCTCGTTACCACCAGGCCGTGCCAACCAGCAACGCACCACCGGTGCCAGCCGAGCCGCCCCCACCGCCCGGCCTAGCCCGCGACTGCAAATGGCACTGCATCCGCACCCTCGACCACGCCGCCGCCCGCGACGCCCGAGCCGCCGACCTTCGCTCAACCGGCATGTCATACCGGGCGATCGGCGCCGAGGTCGGGCTCAACGAGGGCGACGCGTGGCGCGCCGTCCAGCGCACGCTGGACAGCCGTCATGAAGAGCCGGCGGAGAGCCACAGGCGCAGGCCAGGACCCCCAACTCGGGTCTTGAGTATCAGACTCGGGCTCACCGCGCCAATGGATCACGGGGCTTGTGGCCTTTGGGTGGTTCTGGGCAGGCGGGAGACTCTGTTGTGGGTCTGTGGCGCGCTATCCCCACATTCCGGCACCGATGTTGGTGATGATCTCGACCCACTCATTGTGCTCGCCGCTGAACGGGTTGGGGTCCTGGGAGCCGACCTCGTCCTTGAGGCTGTCCAGGGTCTCTTCGAGCTGCTCCATGTACTCATCGTCGTCGTCATAGTCCTCGGGCAGCCCTTGGACAATCTTCGTCAGCTCGGTGATGGTGTGCACCAGCGACGACAAGTCCTTGTGTAGCAGCACGGGGCGCATGATGCCCTCGGCGAGTTCGTACACTTCCCCGTACTGGGGGGCCATGACGATGGCACTGATCTCGAAGTTGCCCAACGTGATCCACTGGCTTGCGGCGGGAGGCAGGTCCCACTGAGTCTCGGTCTCGTCAGAGACCACGGGGCGGAAGCGAGCGGCTGCGTCGGTGAACTTGGGGAAGGAGACGAACTCGTTCTCCGGGAGCCCGACCGTGGTGAGGAATGCGAGAGTCTCACCGCTGAATCCGGCGGCCTGGGCAGCTGCCTCGGGGACCTGGTGTACGTGTTCGGCGCCGAAGGTCTGAACCAGGTCGCCGTGGGAGAGGTCGAAGATCATGTGTTCCTGCCGTGGTCCGTTCAGCCCTGGTAGGGCGTGAGCGGGGTGTGGGTCTTGTACCAGCTTTTGAGGTCTTTACGGTATTGCATGTGCTCGCCGTCGACTCTTTTCCTGTACTTGTAGTCGCTCTCGCCGGGTTCCCGCTCAAGTGACTGGTCGTAGGACTGTGAGTGCGTGACGGGAAGATCCTTGTCAAAGTACTTGGCGGTCCAGCGGTCGCAGTACGACGGTGCCTTCTGGCACGGCTCGCGCTCGGTATAGAGACTCTGGAGGCCGTCTTGCTGTTTGGCCTTGAGCAAGGGGTAGCCGACAGAGCGTTCGGAATGGACGCTCTTGCTGTAGCCGACGAGTACGAACTCGTGCCCCTTGCCGTCGTTGAAGTTGCCGGCCGCGTAGTTGTTGCCAGACCAGTCTTTGCGGGCATAGCGCGCTGCCTGTGTGGCTTGCGCGAGCTCCGTTGAGCCGGGCTTGATGGGCTTGGACTCGACGCGGTCCTTGTCGGACTCTTTGACGCCGTAAGGGTTCGGCTCACCGTCTCTGGGGCGCCAGGTCCGTGTGCCGCCGTTCTCCGTGAGCAGCATGTTGATACCGGACTTGTCGGCCTTGCTGACGGCAGACGTGGTGCCGTCAGCGTGGAGCTCGACAACCGAGCCGTCGATGTTGACCATGTACATCGGCTTGCCGGTCTCGCAGCTGTCGAGATCGGTCTTGGTCTTCTTGTCGCTCTTCTTGTGTTCCTTCTTGCTGGCGTCAATCTTGCCGCCATGCTTCTCCAGCACGTGGACGGTCTCGTCCGCCTTCTTGTCGACGGCGTCCTCGGCCTTGTCCATCACAGCGGCGAGCTTGTGGAAGCGGCTGTCCTTCTTCACGGAACCGCGGCGCTTGCCCCCGCCGGCCTTGTGCAGGCCCTTCTTCTTGTCGAAGTTCTTCTTCGTCTTGTCGTAGTCGCCTGACGCCTTGTCGAAGTCGTCGAACTCAATGACCAGGTCCTGCGCCATGTCCGCGCTGCCGGTGGCGTACTGGTCGAGCTGGTTGTCGTCGTGGGCGTCGAGGTGGTCGGTGAAGAGGTCTTCGATCTTCCCGAGGATTTTCGCCTCGATCTTGTCGGTCACGACCGAGGTGATCTCGCCGATCGCGTAGTCGATGGCTTCATGCAAGGCTATTCGGCAGGCGCCGATTGCGGCAGCGCTCAGCAGACCGCTGAGTCCCACGGTGAAGAACATGCCGATGACGCCGGCCGTGGCGGTCGCTGCCGTTGCTGTGAGCTCGGTGATACAGGCGATCTTGCAGCCCTCGACGAAGCCGGCACAGTCATCGAGGGCGTTGGCAAGGTCGTCGAGGGCTTTGATGAAGGTCGTCAGGTCTTTGGTGGTGAGCTTGCCCCAGCGTCGGTCGATCGCTTGGACCGTTTTGCCTTTGCTCTTGCCGCTGACAATGTGGCCACAGGCTCTGTTGCCTTCGGTGATGACATCGCGGAGGCCGTCAGCGAGGTCGCGGTAGTCCTTGGCGGAGCCTCGTACTTCGTCTTCGTCGATGTTTGGCCAGTTGACTCCGACCAGATCCAGCACACTTACGAGATCGTCGGGCAGCGTCTTGCCCACTTGTCATCCCCCCCGTGAGACGTCAACCCCCTTACCCTTTCCGGAATCTAAAATCTCGTCAAGATCGAAGAGCTCAGATCGAGCCACCTGTGCCACGACTCACGATGGCTGCAGGCAGACGAGCGTCTCATCCGTCCCCACAGCCAGGTGGCCCTCCCGGGTCAAGGCCACCGACTGCACCGGAGGACCAGGGCGGAATGCACGGACAGTGCCCGACTCCAGGAACACGTACTCGGCAGTCCCATCCGCCCAGCCGATGGCCAGAACGGGGCCGGAATCCACCACGTCGACAGCGGCCAAGGCCGTCACCGGGCAATTCCGAGACGTGATAGGGGCAGTGAGCGGGTCCGCGCCGGGCTGCCAGACCCGCACGTGCCCGTCGGCTCCGCCGCTGTAGACGAGTGGCGCGTGCCGCCCGTCGGCTATTGGGGCTTCAAGGACTGCGAGTGCGGTCACGCTGCCGTCGTGCAGCCTCGTGGTGAGATGCCGCTCCTCGGCACCGTCAAGGGCGTGTGCGTGAACGGATCCACGGTTGTCCGCTACAGCGAGCATGGTCGTGGACGAAGCAACGACCGTGCCGTGACGTTCCTGCAGCAGGCCGTTCGCAGTCTCCAAGAGCGCTTCCAGCGGTCGTGGACCGTTGTTGAGCAGCGCCGCGATTCCCGTGGGCTTGGGAGTGGCATATGAGCTCTGCGCGTGAAGGGCGGCGCCAAGGTCATTCAGGGCGATCACGGTGCCGTCCGAGCAGGTGCTTACCGACCGCGCCCCTCCTGGAAAGGTCGGGAGGCGTCCCCGGGACGCGCCATCGTGCAGATCGAGCACTCTCACTGTCCCCTGGTGGTCGGCGACCACCAGCGTTCCCGAGAGCGCCGAGTGGCCCACAACCATGGCGCGGGCCGGGCCAGGCCACGGTGGCCTGACGTCCCCACGGACCCGGCGCCACACCATCCGCCATGCCGATCCCGTTGCCAGTGAGCGGAGTTGGTCCGGTAGCCGGGGGTCAGCATCGTCCCCGAGCCCCGACAGCAGCGTCAGGGCCCGATCGGCAGGAGGCAGGTCACGGGTCAGCGATGGGCCGACACGCAGCCATGCGCTCCGCAGTCCTCCGTGCTCCTCCTCGGACTCTTCGAAGCGCCGGGATATCTCCCACGGGTCACTCGTGCACAACGCGGCGGCGTCATTCAGATCGACTGTCGCAGGACTCTGGCGCTCGGTTTGCGCCGCACGTGTCGTCGATGTGGGGGAGCGGGCCTCACGCCATGCCGCGTACCGGGCAGCGTCGGTCCACTGGGCATCGTCGAGGTCCATCACCGCGGGTTTCAGCGCCGAAAGGAGACCGGCCTCGGGGTGACCTGTGCGGACCTCCACCACGATTCGGATGTGAGCTAGGCGCAGGAGGTGCGTCACGAACTCGCTGACGGCCTCAGGACCCTTGGCATCATGCAGGTCAGGCAGGACCAAGACGGTGCGCCGCGCGTCGTCACCCAACTTGCTGACCAGTTCTCCTGGCGTGCGCGCAGCCAAGGACAGCTGTTCAGCCAGCGTCCAGGCTGCGGTCGTCGCGCTCTGGCCAGCGAGCGGAACGAAGCCGTGCACCCGCCGTTCCGAACGCGTGCCGGGACGCGATCCATGTCCAACGAGCCAAGCCACGAGGGCCGACTTGCCGCAGCCTTCACTGCCGGTGACCACGCACAGCCGCGGCGCATCGGGATCAGCCAGCCAGGCCAGCAGCGCCGCGCCTGCGGGTTCCCGCCCTGCTGTCGGGCGTTCCCAGGTTTCCTCTGTCACTGCTGTCCGGCCTGCTGCGCGGCGTAGGTCATGAGGTCCTTCATGCCCTGTTCACGCGAGTCCGCGGTTGCCCCGTAGTCGAAGCTGTGGGTGAACTCAGCCTGCGGGAAGGCTCTTTGCATCCACACAGCGCAGTAGTGGCCGGGCATCATGCACGGTTCCAGCTCGCAGTACACCTTCCGGACCTGGTGTGCCTCCACTCCCTCCGACTGGAGCCGCTGCCACAGCAGCTCCTCGGGGTGCGCTCTGCCGGGCGCGGTCATCTCTGTGGCGATCTGCTTCTCGCCCGCCGCGTCCGCGTACTCCATGGCCGCCGAGAAGGGGAAGTTGAGGGTGTGCCGCACGTCGTCGAGGACTCGCTGCCACCAGCTCTCCCGGTCCTCGAAAGCGGCTGGATCAATCTGGTGCAGTTCCGCGTTCAGTTCACGGAACGCGGCGGCCGCCACGGGCAAGCTCGTCGATGCCGCGATGACCGGCAGCCTCCGGTCCAGCGTGGCCAGCGCAGTGTTGAAAGCAGGGACGTCGGAGCTGACGAACATGTCCGGCTCTTCATTGCCGAGGAACACCGCCTGTACGGCGCCGTCGGGCCGCAGGCACAGGTGGGCCAGGCCGTCGGTCCCCAGTCGGAGCCAGTCACCCAGGTCGCTGCCGATGCGGGAGATCCCGTGGTGCCCAGCGAAGAGTCTGAGTGTCAGGCTGTCCGTCTGCCTCGCCGCCGCAAAGTAGGGAGAGACATGGAGCGGCACACCCGTATTCTCCAGTACGCGCAGCGCTTCTCCCGGCAGGCGGCTCTGGTAGGCATTGGGCACGGTGAAGCACCGCACGCCGTCGGGACCGAAGTGGGCGACGGACGGATCCGGGGAGGACTCGGACATCGGGTTACCTCTCACGGTGGGGGACGGTCGACATTGACCCTAGTAGGCGCGGCGCAAAGCGCTGAAACCGGATGCGAGGACCTCCACGACGAGCCCAAAGGGGAACGCTTCTCACCCGGGGCCGAGACCGGGAGACTCCCCGATACCTGGGTTGGAGTCGAACAGCTGTTGATGCCTGCGCCAGCTCCACGACCGCATCAACGCCAGGCAGCCGCTCGGAGGCCTGGAGATCGCCGCATGAGCCAGTCGTACGAAGTCCCCGAACTCACCCGCGCCGAAGTCCGGTCCGTGAGGGACAGCAACTCCCGGCCGGTCGACTGCCCGCAGTGCAAGAACGGCACGCGCATCGACCCCTGGCCTAGCCCGGCCGGCTGCAACAGCAGCTGCCGCGACAGCGACGCACGGAGCGGCTGTTCCGCGGCCACTGCACCTGTGACCGCTGTTTCTGACCCCGAAGGGAATCTCTCCGCCCGGAACGTGGAGGCCTCGCGCTTGAATCGGGAGCGGCCACCGAAGAACAGATCCGGGGCTTGCGCAATTGTGCAAAAATGATCTTGGATCTCAGTCTGACGTGCCGCACTCCGAGAGGCGACTCTGTTTCGCCCGATCGTCAGCCATCAAGCCCCCCTCCTTCTGTTGCCGGATGACCCTTTTCGAGGGCGGGCCCGCGGTCTTGCTCAGTACGCCGTTGTTCCAGCGCACCCATGCTTGGCCGTCGTTCCCCATGAAGTGCAGTCCCTGAAAAATCCAACCTGTGCGGGGCCCGGAGGGCTCGGTGAACCTCGTCGCCTTGGCGAAGGTGACAGCCTTCGGCACGCTTACGGCTGTGCACGGCGGTACAACCCCAACAAACACGTACGTGACCGAGTCGTCGTGCTTCTCTCGCCGTTGCTCGTCGTTCAGGAAGAAGGCTGCCCACACCGGGTCCAGGGAACGGTTCGCAACAACCGAGACCTTGCCATCTCCCCACATTGATACGCGTACGGCCTGGCTCCGTGCCTCCTTCTCGCCGTCCTCCTTAGACTGAGCGAGTTGATCATCTGCGACCTGGGCGGACTTGTAGGTTCCCCAGGCTGTGATTGCGAGGCTGACTGCGGCCACGACAGCCGCGAGCACGGCTGTGTGCCTGGCCCAGTCGGAGCGCTGATACCAGCGCCTGAGGCGGGCGATGCAGCCCGCCCCACGAATCCGGTTGGCGGCAGCCATAGGAGGGCGCGGAGTGACTTGCCGAACCCTCAACCGCGCTCGCCTCTGGGGCACTTGACCTCACCAATGATCGTGCTCGACCTCGTAATCCCTAGGGATTATCACGGAACTCGGCAGCCGCGTAGACGATCGAGAGTACAAGCCGCACCGACCGTTCATCCTCCGCCGGTCGTTGGCTTGACGCCGCATCGGAGGTCTGTGCTGGCCGAGCATGGGGTTGAGGAGGCTCTTCCGGGCGGCTGCGTTTCAGTCCCCATGCTCGTCGCGGCGCCGGCGGTAGTGGATCTTGGCGCCTGGTGAGGCGGTGGTTGCGGAGAAAGCCCAGAATGAGCCGGCGTGGTTGAGGCGGTCCGAGTCCCTAATGGGACTCAGTTAGGTCTTTCGGCTCGGCCTCGTTCTGGGCATGTTGGGTGGATGGACACACATGAAGTGAACCGTGTCCGGGCGAAGTTGGCGTTATACGTGGCTGACGAGTTCGCGTCGGTGCCGCGCAAGGATCAGCGAGCCAAAGGCGACTGCTACCTGCGGGGACTGACGCTGGACGGCCGCCGCAAGTCGATCCAGGCCATGGCCTCGCGGCTGCCGGACGGCAACGAACAGAACTTGCAGCAGTTCGTGAACCAGTCCAGCTGGAACCCGGTGCCGGTGCAGCGCCGGATCTGCGAACGCATGCTGCCGCTGGTCAACCCAACGGCCAGGAACTGCCGCCACGTGGTGTCGGTCTGCCGCTGGAGTGCCGGGGGTATCTTCCGGCGGCTCAGGACCCTACGGATAGTGGAAGCGCTCACGTGGTGGCCGAGCTTGAGCAGCTCACCCTGGATGCGCTGGTATCCCACGACGCGTTCTCCAGGGCGACCTGTTCAATTGAGCGTGGGGAAAGATCGATGAAGGGTTCACGTTGTCGACTCCGTGTCCGTAGGGTCGAAGCGGTTGGCCGATGTGCCTGCTGGTTCGTGTCGTGGGCAGAGGGGGACGTGTGACGACGGTCTTTGTAAATCGGGAATCCCTGCTCGAGAAGGCTGAACAGTTACAGCGCACCATCGCCGCTGGTCAGCAAGGCGGTGGTGTAGTGGTCCTCGGCGACTCGGGGATGGGCAAGACGGCGCTGCTGGAGCGCATCGCCCAGCGTGCAGCCTGGCAGCCGGGCCTGCGTGTGGTGCCGGTGCGCTGCACGCCCCTGGTGGGACGGGGAAGTCGGTTCGGCCCAGTGCTGGACGTGCTTCTGCATCTGAGCGCGACGTCGAAGTCGGCGCGCAGAAGGAACTGGCTCGGCGTGCTGCGTCGCAGTGCCATGGCCGCAGTCCCCGACATCGCGTCGGTCCTGGTGCCCGGTGCGGGGGGTGCGATCGCGGCCTTTCAGGAAGCGGCGAAGGAGACCATGGCCACCGGTTCCATCCCGGGGGACAGCCTCATGCTGTCCGATGGAATGGTCACCCGGCACCTTGTCGGGGCCCTGCTGCAGCTGGCCCGCGACGGCAGCCCCGTCCTTGTGGTCATCGACGACGTCCAACTCGCTGATCTGGGCACCCTTGAACTCCTGCACCTCCTCCTGCCACGCCTGTCCGAGGCTCCGATGGGCCTGGTGCTCGGTCTCGGTCCCTGCACTGCGCCGTCTGGGAACGAACGCGAGGTGCAGGCTCTGATCGAGCGGGTGCAACAGCATGCGGACCGCCTCGTGCAGGTCGAGGAGCTGCGTGAACTGGCCCCGGGCGCCGTCCGGCAACTGGTCCATGCCCGCCTCGCCGGACATGACCTGCCGACGGAATTCGCCTGCCAGGTCGCCGACGCCACCGGTGGGCAACCCTTGTTTATCGACCAGGTACTCACACTCTGGCGACCTGGTTACGGAACCAGTATCCCGTTCCCCGACAAACTTCCCGACGCCTTCAAAGAACGGTTCGGGCAACTGGACCCCCAGGCTAAGGACCTCCTCGTCCTGGGGGCGACGGCGGGCCGGTTCTTTTTCTCCCACACCCTCGCCACGGTCACCGGCCTGCCCCAGCTCCAGATCCAGGACATCCTGCACCGCATCGCGCAGACCCATGGACTCATCCGGGAACGCCGACGCAGCGACATGCCCCACTGGGCCGTCCAACTCCACATCGACTGGTACGAGTTCGACCACCGCCAGCTCCAACTCGGCATCAGAGAAGAACAACGCGAAGGTGCACGCCTGCTTCGCCACGGCCTGATCGCCGATGCCCTGCGCGCCGTCCCACGACCCCCCAGCCCCGATCTGCCTCGCGCACTCGACACCCTGATCGCCGAACACCTACGAGAAGCTGGCCCCGCCCGAGCCCTAGACAGCGCCCAGGCGGACCTCCACCTGGCCCGCGCCCTTGCCGGCGAAGAACTCGCCTTCGTGCAGGCGGAACAATTCTGCCGCACAGCTATCACCTCCCTCGGCCTGCTGCCCGAGGGTGACACCGCGCGGGACCGCCTGCTAGCCGAAGCCACTGAACTCCTGCTCTCGCTCACTGAGGTGCGCTGGCGCGGCAACCAGAGCGAGCAGGATCCGATGAGTATCGATGCCCTCGCCGCCGAGGCGGAAGCCGCGGCACACCGTGTCGGGGACCGTCTCCTGATCGCCCGCATGACACTGCAACGCGGCAAGACCTTGATGGCCGTCAAAGGCCTGTACCCCTCACTGGACAAACTCGAAGAAGCCGTCGATCGAGCCAGAGAGTGCGGAGACGAAGGCGTACCCGCGCTCTTCGTCGCCATGGTTGAATACGGCCGCCAGCTCCCCAAGAAGAACCTGGAGGCTGGCCTCGACGTCCTGCTCCAGGCGGAACGGCTCTACGCCTCCGCACCCCAACTCGGCGCCGCCCTCAGCCCTGTCCTCCAGCACGCCCGCAACCTCAACGAGATGCAGATAGGCATCAACCTCCACGACAGCGGATGCTTCGACGAGGCACGCTTCCGCCTGGAGCGCTGCGTGCAACGCCTCGAGGGGGAGATTCCCCAGGTGGAACTGCCCATCGCGCTCAACTACCTCGCCCAGCTCCACCTGGCCATCGGGGCCGACGCCGCTGCTCGAGCCACGCTTGCCCGCGCGCTCCAGGTCGAGGAGGAACGCGGTGGAGCCAGCGGCTGGCACGCCTACAACAACGCCCTGCTCGCCCTCCTGACCGCCCGCGACCCCGCCCGCGCGGACGAAGCCGTCCGCCGCGCCGAAGCGGCATGGGAAGAGACCACCCAGACTTGGCTCGCCAACCTCGTCCCCATCGTCCGCAACCTCTACACCGAAACCCTGCTCGCCACCGGCCGCGGCCTGGACCGCGCGCTGAGCCTGACCGAGGAGACGCTGGCGGAGACCGCGCGCAGCCGCATGGACCGCAGCAGAATCGCCGCGTTCTGTCTCCGCGCTCGACTGCGTCTGCGCGACGGAGAGGTCGACCACGACGCTGCGGTGGCTGACGCAAGAGCTGCCCTCGAACTCCTCGGCCGGCGGGGCGACATGCCCGCCCTGCGCACCGAAGAGGTCTATCGCGACGCCGCCGCTGCTCTGCGGGCCGTGGGACGAACGCAAGAAGCCGATGCACTTGTGCAGCGCGCCCGTGCCGTGGTGCTCCGCAAGGCCGCGAGCTTGCGCAGCGCAGTAGACCGGCACCGCTTCCTGACCGGTGTGCCCCTCAACCACGACCTGTTCCCCGACTCCGCCGCAGTCTTGCGCGCCGACCTGGATACAGTTCCTGACCAGCGTGATTCCCAGACGGGGGAGTAGTAGACGAGAGTCGTCAGATGTTCACGATCATTAAAAGAGTTCTATTTCTCGGCCGGCCACATCCTCGACGCACCTGTGCGCAGCAGGTGCAGGGCGGGGAAGAGGTGAGCAGCGGTCAGGTAGGTGAGACGGAGCAGCACGAGTGACCTCCTGCCGCGGCGCGCGATCGGCTCCATGGCTGCGGTGACCTGCTCGGACGTAATTATCGGCACACACACGATCCGCCAGCTCGTAGCGAACCGGCTTCGTGAGCTGCCTGCGAAGCACCGCGTTCTCGTGCCGCAGCACCAGCAATTTCCCGTCCTTGGCCATGTCCCGGTGTAGCAGCACCACCGGACTGCGAGCAGCTTCCGCGCCACCTGGTGCACCAGTGAAACGAACACCCGGACAGGGTTCCAGCAGACAGTGATGCCGTGCCAGACCGCCTCCGAGCAGTAGCGATGAGTTTCCGAACGGCACAGGCGGTGCCGCGTGAGCAGTGTGTGCTGGAGGTGACCCTGAAGGTCTGGCGCCAGCGCTCGCGCGGGACGAACCGCGAGAGCGGGGCGAGCCAGATTCGGTCTGCGGGTTCGTAGCGGAAGCGGGCGATCTGACGGCGCAGCGCCGCGTTCTCATGCCGTAACGCGAGGACCTCTGCGTCCTTGGCCACGCGGCTGCGGAGTACGGCAGAGGGCACCTTGATCAGATTCCGGACCAGCGTGGTGACGATCGACAGCGACATCGACGGATCATCCCAGGCGCCATTGAGGCTGTTGGCCCGCGTGGAGAAGCTGCAGGTCAGAGCCGGCAGCGTATTTCCGAGCGGGACAGGATCGGAATGCGGGGCCGTCCTTGCTGAGGCTAGTGCGCCTACACTTGCATGGGCAGCGCGGGGAACACGATCACCGAGCCGTCCTTGTTGCGGGCAATCTCGATCGCCACTTCTGGCGAGCGGCTGTTGACCAGGATGCCGTCGCCCAGCTTGCGAATGCGGTCTGCCGCGCGCATCAGGCGATCGACTTCACCGGTCGTGAAGACGGGCCGCAAACCTTGCGGGCCTGCCAGCTCCAGCGCCGAAAGGTGCACCAGCACACCGGCGATGCTCGATTCCAGCTCGTCGAGGCGCTGCTGGTCGCGCTTGAGCTCGCGGGTGAAGTTATCGAACATGTTGTCAGGATTGTCCTGGGCATGCTCGACCGCCTGCAGGACGACGACCCGCCGCTTCAGCGCAATGGCCAAGGCGGCGAGTTCGAGGTGGGCGCGGAACGTGCCGCCATGTTCGTCGACGCCGGGGAACGACTTGGTCAGCGTGCTGATCTCGACGGGCTTGTCGTCGGGAAGCTTGTCGAGTGCGGTCTGCCACCGGGCAAGGCGGCGGTCAGCGGCGCCCAGAGCCGTGTTGATGGCATGTACCGCCGAGTCCAGTCCTAGCGAGATACCGAGTTTGCCCTGGTCGAGCAGAATGGCGGTGGCTTTGTCGATGGCATCGCGGCAGCCGTCGAGTTCGCTGTGCTCGTCTTCGAGCTTCTGCTCGTGCAGTTGCTCCAGCAGTTCTGTGATGTGTTCGATAGCCTGCTGGCGCTTGTAGTCGGCATGCGCGCTTACCCCCACCGCTAGGGCCATGAGTACGAGCGGCGCGGCCACGGTGAGCGCCGCGCTGCCGGCGGCCGCGACTCCGGCTGTCGCACCGGCTCCGCCGACTGCGCCTGCTGCGGCCACTTTGCCGACTGGCACGAACGTCGCGCCGGCGACGATGCCGCCCGTTGAGTTCACGAGTGGGCCTCGGATGCCACCGGCCACCGCCCTCGCCGCCATCGGACGAACCATGCCCTGACCGAACTGGGCAGCAACCTTCGCCGGAACCACCATGCGATACAGGTTTTCGCCGGCAGCGGTCGCCCTGGCCGCCGTAAGGGAACTTCGCGTCGATTGCGTGATGAACTGTGACAGGTGCTGCGCCAGGGGACTCGCGGCATCGAGCGGGATGCCTCGGCTGCGGTCGAGCTTGGCGGGCAGCGGATGCACCTCCAGCGTGGCAATCGGCGCGTCGGCCAGGGCGGCCAGCACACCGCGCAGTTCAGCCAGGCGCTCAGCTGTCATCGGCTCGTCTCCGGCCAATGCGGGCACCCGGACGTCACCGGTCGCCAGCGTCCACACCGGAACGAGTGCCCTGCGGTCGTCAGTCATCGTCTCCCCCTCTTTCCCCACAACAGCCTATGGCTTACATCGGACAAGAACGGCATGAACCCCGTGCATTCGTTTACGGGCGCTGTCTGCCGGCGAACCGACGATCATTCGGACAAATCCCGCCACATCAACCACAGGTCGTCAGGCCGCAGACGAATCGAGGCCAAGGGGTGCCCCGGTCAGCATGTCCAGCTGGGGCTTACGCCTCAGACGTTGTTCGAGGCCTGTGAGTCGGCGGCGACGGCGTCCCGGCGTCCCGGCGTCGGATGCGTCGGCCGGCAAGGTCGGCAGCGCGGCCACCACGGCCTCGACGGCGGTCAGTTCGTGCGTGGTGGCGGCGTCGAGGGGTGTCCGGTGAGCGAGCGCCAGATGGTGTCCAGGGCGAAGCGGGCGTATCTCCTCGCCGACGTCGAAGGTCCGCCCCGTACGTGCGTAGCCGGCCCAGCGCTCGGCGGTGGTGCGGGCCGCCTCGGTGATCCGCTGCTCGTAGCGGCGCATCCCGGTCCTGGTGAACTGGAACTGCAGTAGGCGCCGTTGGCGCTTTCAGGCCTCGCCGGTGGTGGCGAGGACGCCGTCGCCGATCAGCAGGCGGGCACGGTGGGAGCGCTTCACGTACCGGTCCGGATGCAGGGCGAGCACATGCTGGACGGCCCCGGGCTCGGTGACCTGCGGGGTTCCAGAACAGGGTCAACTGCGCTGAGCTGCGTCTCTATGCCGCCCGCTCGTATTCGTTGATGAGGCCGCCGAGGTGTTGTCGGCGCTTGATCCGTTCGTGGGAAGGGCTGGCGATGGGGTGGTCGGGCCGTGGCGGATGCAGTTGTTGTCCACGGTGGAGCCGGCGTCCGTTGTAGTGCTTGGCGTACTCGTCCAAGACAGCCCGTAGACGCTGCTGGCCGAAGATGAGCATCCGGTCGGTAACCTCCGAGCGGACGGTGAGCACGAACCTCTCCGCGTACGCATCCGCCCGTGGACTATGTGGAGGGATCTTCACCACGGCGATGCCCGCGTCCGCCAGGACAGCGTCGAACGACGCACTGAACTGACCTGCCCGATCCCGCACGAGAAACGTGAACTTGGACGCCCGGTCGCCGAGGTCGGCCATGAGATTCCGGCCTGTTGCGTGGTCCACGGCCCGTCAGGATGGCTGGTCACGCCGAGGATATGCACGTAGCGGCTGCCGATTTCCATCGCGAAGAACACATACAGCCGCCGCAGGGTGACCGCGCAGTCGACGTGAAAGAAGTCGACGGCGAGCATGGTCGAGGACTGAGTGCGCAGGAACTGTCGCCACGTGGTGTCGGTCTGCCGCTGGGGTGTCGGGGTATCTTCCGGCGCCTCAGGACTCTGCGGATAGTGGAAGCGCCCACGTGGTGGCCGAGCTTGAGCAGCTCGCCTGGATGCGCTGGTATCCCCACGATGCGTTTTCCAGGGCGAGCTGCTCAATGAGCGTGGCGATCGCCTGGTCGATCGGTGGGCGGCCCGTGTGGTTCGGGTACTTCCACTTTTTTCGTCACCAGCCGGCGGTGCCAACGCAGCATCGTGTCGGGGGTGACCAGACGGTGCCGTCGCAGTTGCCGGGGCAGCTGTCGGATCAGAGCGGCGAGGTACGCGTGGTCGGCCGAGTCGAAGCGCGGCTTGGGGTTCGCGCGGCGCAGCACGGTGACCTCATGACGTAGGACCAGCAGCTCGACGTCCTTGGACGCGGAGGAACGGGCGAGCGATGCGAACCAGCCGAGCAGCCGGCTGAAGATCAAATAGAGCAGACGTAGCGACACCCCGAGATCATTCCCTGGAGGTAGTGCTCCACCCGTCGCTATTGGTCATAGAGCCAGGCCGAGTTCTGGAACCTGACAAGGCGATCTCAGCCGGGGAGATCCTGAATTCTGCTCATGCGGATGCCGGTCGATTCGGCCACCTGACGGAGGCTAGGACCCATGTTCGTATCATTTTCCAGCACCATGAGGGGCTGAAATCGAGTGTGTGAGGGGATGGATCGAACCGACCGGGCGATGTGCCGAGCCGCCTCTCTGAGTTGGTCCGAGCCTTCACCGGGTTGGGGTTCGGGGCTCGCTACCCAGGCCCCGTAGGCGGTGTGTCCGTCGACCCAGCCGAGGTCGAACTCTGGACCACGCCGGGCGGGGGATCGAACTTCGAGCGAAATGCGCTTAGTCGTCTGATCGATCAGACGTGTCAGAAGCTCCTGATGTCGAGTCGTTCCGCGTCCGAACGCGCGAGTTTCAAGCTGGCTGACCCTGCGGTTGCGCAGGTTGAGTCGGTTGAACGGTCCGCCGAGGACTCCGTCGCCGACCTCGGGCAACACTGCAACCTGGCTGCCTTGCATCTTCAGTTGTCGGCATCGAGCAGGTGCTCCGAACAGAAGATCGGAGAAGCCGGCGGCATCGACCACGTGTATGTGCTGTCCGAGTCTGCGTGACTCGATTACTTTCAATAGCTTTTGGCTCAACCCGCGGTCTGCGTCCTTGACGTTTCCTGCCAACTCGCCGTGGACGACGAGTGTTACCTTCCGGGAGAAGCTGTCCTGGCAGATGGCTCCTAATGCTTGAGATCTGGATCGGCAGTCCTTGCGGAACACCCATTCGCCATCCACCAGGGTCTTTCCGGTGAACATGGTTGTGTGCCCACGGAGTTCACGTATCCATCCGGTACATGGTGCTGGCACCCGCGTCATCCTCCTAGGGTCTGAACAACCTCCGCCGCGCAGCGTAGTGCTGTCGTCAATTTCGGGAAAGTGCATAGCGAATTATTCGTGTCCTGTCCGGCTTCGGCCCTTGGCCAGTACATCGGCGCGCCCGCGTCCGCCCGTCACGATCCTGGAGCGGGCCAAGCACCCTCGCTCATCCCTGGGCCGACCCCGTTGCGGTGAGACGGGCGGGCGCGACCGCCCTGCGGCGTCAGCCCAGGCCGTACCGCTCCGCGGCATCCGGTTTGACCTTGCTGCGGGACACCAGGGTGCGCAGGGTGTGGACGACGATGGACTCGATGTCGGCTCCGAAGTGGCCGTGTGCATTGGCCCGGTTGTCGGAGAGGCTGAAGCCGCCGGCGCCGATGGAGGTCAGCTGAAGAGCAGCCTGCACCTGTGCTGTCGCGGCCTGTTGTAGCCGTTTGAGGGCGAGGGAGTGACGCTCACCAGCGTCGTCGTCGCTGGTCGGGCGCTCGGTAGGCATCCTTGACGATCTGCTCCAAGTCTTCCTCACTGAACATCCGTCGCGAACCGATCGCCCGGTAGGGGACGTTGCCGCGGGCGGACTCGTCGCGGAGCCAGGCGGCAGAAATGCCGAGGCGTTTCGCGGCCTCTTGGACGTTGTAGAGGAGGGGCCCTTCCTTCTTCGCCCTCGGAGTGGCGCCATCTGCCGGTGCGGTGGTTCGCTTTCCTCGCGGGCGAGCGAACGGGGCTTGTGGGGTCGATGAGGAAACCGGTAGGTCGAGGACGGCCGCGTCCATTGCGGCCAGGAGCACGCCGAGCCCACGGAGGCGAGCTGTGTCGCCGAGTCCGTCGTTGGGACCGGGCAGGCCCATGGCTCGCCGGCCCTGCGTGGCCGGATCGTCGGACGGCAGCAGCAGTGCGGCCAGCCGGTAGTCCTCCTCGGGAAGGGACACGTTGGAGTGCAGGGCCTTGGCCAGTCGGAGTCGTTCGCTCTGGAGGGCCCGCTTGTCCAGCTTCCAGATCCGCTCGCGTAGTTCCTCCCAGCCGGGACGGGACTGCACGACGGCGAGAGCTTCTTCGGACAGCGTGGGGCCTGGGTGTTTTGCTGCCTGGCGGTGCATGGCGCAGGAGGCGCGGCCCTCTTCGACTGGATTCTTGCAGGGGAAGCCGTGGAACGATGCGACAGGTACGGGGCACCGTTCACGGTCCGGGGCGAGCTGTCCCCAGAGCCCCTCACGGATGTAGCCGATCTGCCGTGCGGCTGAGGTGATCGCGTCCTTTGGTACGCCCCAGCGCTTGGCAGCTTCGCGAGGTGTGAGGTGGTCCAGCGCACGGAGACGCTGCATGGGGGTCTGGTCGGTGTCCGCGGCCTGCTCGCTGTGCTTCGGCGCGGGGGCGGGCATTGGTTGGGTCTCCGTTCTGCTGGATGACGAGGCAGGCGCTGCATGCGAGGTGTCACCGCAGGTCTCCGCGCGGACGCGCCGTGCCTGTCGACGTCACCGTAGGAGAAGGTTCTGGCCGAATGCTCTGTGTCCATGAAGTCCACCCCGTGTCGGGCAGGCTTCTGCTAGAGGATCCGACGAAGAGACTGCGTCGGTGGGGGAAGAAGGCCATCGTAATTCCGGTTCCGGCGGGATCACCGTCGGCCACGTGAATATTGGCTCTGGATCGACGTGTTGCCATCTCCTGAGACGGCCCGTGCCGTGGTTGCCCGTTGCCCGTTGCCCGCTGCCCGCTGCCCGCTGCCCGCTGCCCGTGGGAGCGCTACTGCCACGAGCTGTCGGCGCGACGTGTGGAAGTTGGGCCCTGCGCCGGTCGACCGACAGACTGCGCAGTTCCGGGCAGCCGCGCAGCCGGCGCTGTTCGCGGTTGCGGGAACACGCCTCTGACCGAAGTTCAGGCGGTGGCATCCACGTGGTCAGGGTGCGCGTTGTACGGTCCGGGGGAGCCAGAAGAGAGAGGTTGTTCGATGGGCCTTGTCAGCAGGCAGCACTTGGATGCCGATGTGGACTTCTACGTTCTGTGGCTCGAGGACGCCTCAGAGACGAGTAACGGCTCCGAGCCTGACGGCGAGGTGCCTTTCGTCTCCTCCTGCGACGGGCGCGTCTACATCCGAAGCGGTGGCCACACGCATACGGCCGACTTCGCGGTCGAGGTCTGGGACCAGATGCCGCAGCCCGATCCGGGACCCTGGGAGGACCAGGGTGAGGCAGAACTTCGTGCGCCGTCGGGCGAGGTGGTCCTGTGGACCTACGGCGGACCGAGCCAAGGGGAGATCGAACTAGGCTCGCCCGGCCGGAACTGGCATGTGCGGATCTATGTCACCGGTCAGCAGCGGGTCCATGAGCTGGCGCAGCAGGGGGAGACCCCCAAGGGTGTGGAACGGTACCTGGCGCAGTTCTGGCCGATGTGAGCGCCGGGCTCTCCGGCCAGACCCAGCCTGCAGGAGCCGGGCCGGCCAGAGAGTGTGAACCAGCGGTCAGGAGACCTTTATGGTGAAACCGTCGTTGGCGCCGTCCAGGATCCGGTTGACGCGGTAGAAGTCCGCCATGAGGCGACCACCGGCGCCGTTGTCCGCCTTGGGGATAGGCCGCGCTGAGAAGTTGTTCTTGGGCGCCTTGTGCTGCGGGTCGTACGTCGTCAGCGCCTGAGCCGCCCCTTCATACGTGGTGGAGAAGGGAAACTCGTCGCACTCCTTGCCGCCCTGGGCGTAGTTGGCGCCCCAGTACTTCTTGCACACCTTGACGGCCTCGCTGCGATTCGCATCGCGCCGCGGCTTGGCATACAGACGAGTCAGAGGGCGGTCGGCACTGAGGCCGGGAATGTTCTTGCTGCTGTTGACCGGTTTCGTGCTTACCGGGCTCGCGTACGCGTCCTTGATGTGCTGGGCCGCGAGCCGCTCCGGCGCTCCGGCCTTCGTGCTGAACGGCATCGCCACCACGTAACTAAACGCTGCAGCGCCCCCGTTCCGGGACACGTACTGGGCCGCATCCCAGCGAGGCGCAAGGAAGAACGGCTTCCCGGACAGCGCGCCGCTCATCTTCCATCCGCCGCCGACGCGCATCTTCAGCGAGGGCTGATACACGGCGAAGACCGTGTCATCGGGTTTGTCGCCCTGGCCGCGGCTGACCGTGACGTTGTGCTGAAAACCGGGTTCCGCCTGCGCTTTGAGCGCTGCGAAGCTCTGTGCCGCCGGGAGGCTGCCGCCAGTCTGGGTCGCGGCCGTGGCCGGCCACTTCTGAGGGATGGTCACATCAGGGGTGACCATGAAGGTCGCGACGCCGGTCTCGCCGGTCGCCTCCATCCCGACGTACCGGAAGTGGACGTTCATCGTCCGGCTGCCCTTGGCGATCGTCCCGATGGCGAGAAAGCCGAACGTGCTCGCACCGACAGGCCTGTTGTTCTGGACCCACTCCTGCGTGAAGCTCGCACCCGAGCACACCGCGAACCGGGACTTGATGAAGAACTTCTTGTCCGTCCCCAGACCATCGCGGCACTCCTTGGCCGTCATGGTGTGCGACGGCTCCGGGTACAGAGGAGGTGCTGCAGCAGAGGTACGGGCCACACTGCGCGATCGCGCCGCCACTGATACGGCGGATGGCTCACCAGCGCGCCTAGCCCACGAGGACGCCGGTCCTACCGTCTCGAACGCGGTTTTCCCGCGCATTCCATCCGGACTGGGGGAGGCAAGCGTGTCGGAGCGTCGCTGATGTGCGTAGTCGCGCCTGAGATCTTCCAGGCTGGGCGGCTTGGCTCCGAGCGGCCCCATGGTGGAGATGACACGAAGGTCGGAAGGAGTGTTGTCCGCCTCAGCCGCCGACATGTTGAGCTGAAGCAGCAGCGCTGAGAGCGCTAGCGCGACGCTGGCTTTCTTCGCCTTACGGAGCGTCCTGGGTCTGACGTACACGTGGCCCCCTGTTTATTTGATCGCTTGGTCAGAGCGTAGGAGGAAGTTGATCATTTCTGATCGAAGATGGTCAACGTCGTTTATCGGCCGTGTTGGCCGCAAAGTGGACGTTGCGGCAGTGACTTGCCATTCAGGGACGCCGCCGCTCTGTTGGTGGCCATGTTGGAGCTGCTACGCCAACACGGCTCCGCCGTTTCTGCTCCGGGCATGCCATCCGTGCCTTGACTAACGAGGCCGACGTGCCGTGCCTGGTACTGTTGATCTTGAGCTGGCCGGCGGAATTCACGCTGGCACGCTGTGCGTTGGTGGTCCAAGGAAAGACGTCCCGCTTCCTGCGGGGAGATGCAGGTGCAAGGCCTGCCCAGCGCTCTGTGAAGACCCCGTACCAAGATCTATGGCACGGGGTCTCTTCACGTCTGCTGCCCGCCGTGGGCCTGTGCGGACCGGTCCAGCTGCCGTGGAGTTCGGGCGGCGGCGCTGTTACTCACTTTCAGGTGACGCCTGACCGCTCGCCGAGCCGCCGGGCTCGGCGGATGCAGCGCGCCGGCCGGTCACGGCAAGGGTTCGCGATGCTGCCGGACCGTCAATTCCGCACATAGCGGATATAATTGGATGTTGCAGCCGAGTGTCACGGTGGTGTGGGCAATCGGCAACACGTGCCGCGTTGAGTCCGCGGCGTTCCGGTGGGGTGAGCAGGGTGTGCGTGTGCGGCCGCCCGGCCGCCACCCGTACACCGCACTACCCGGCTGCTCATCGGGGTCAGTCGGGCTGGTGCCCGCATGATGCAGGGAGTACCTGTGACCGTATCCACGTCCGCTCGCCGTCTGACCGCTGCCGCGCTGACCGCCGCTGCCGTCACCGCGGTGATCGCGGTGCCCGCGTCCGCCGCCGATCACGGCGCGCAGTGGCGGAGCGTCGAGATCAGCCGCGTGCAGTACGACTCCCCGGGATGGGACAACCGTTCCAACCGCTCCCTGAACCAGGAGTGGGTGGAGATCACCAACAACACGCGCCGCAGCGTGAACCTTGATGGATGGACGCTGGCGGACGAGGACGGCCACACCTACACCTTCGACCACTACCGCCTCGCCGGCCGTGCCACGGTCCGCGTCCACACCGGTATCGGCTACGACGCCCGCCACGACGTCTACCAGGACCGCCGGGCCTACGTGTGGGACAACCGTTCCGACACCGCCACCCTGCGCAACGACCACGATCGCTACGTCGACGACGCTTCCTGGGGCCGTCACCACTACCAGGCTCGAGGCTAGAGAATCCTGAGCCACACACCCGGGGTGCCTGCCCCCGGTTGCGGTACCGGGGTGAGAAGAGCTGTGGCTCGGCTGGAAGTTCCCAGCCGAGCCACGGCTGCATCTTCGGCGGGTTGTGCGCCCGCTCCGGTTCCGGCGAGCCCAGGAGCGTTGCCGCAGGTGCCGACGCAACTCACGGGGGAGTCGCTGGGGTAGAGCGGCGATCACCGCTCGGTCCGCCCACGACAGTCCTGGTCGCTTTATCTGTCGTCGCAGTACCGCGAGTTCGTGGCGAATGAGAGTATCTCCGCCTCCTTCGAGGCCGAGCGGCGCAGCAGGAGGGCAAGCCCGCCGAGTAGTCGCCGGAAGATCCAGTACAGCAGTCTCAACGTCATGAGAAGGGATCACGGCTCACCTGAGGAGCGCGAGAGCCAGCAGGTCAAGACGATGCGCCGAATAATGGCACGCTTCAGGCTCGACGCTGCCGCCTGGGGTATCTGGCTCGTCTCATCCCGCCATATCCCCGGCGCCGCCCACGCCTGTGCCGCGCGCGTGCCTGCCCACCGGGCGGTCGCTCCTGCGGCAGGCCACGCCTCCGCCGCCGACGCCAATGCGCGTGGTGGTTGGGTAGGAGCCCGGTGGCCCTCTTGCGCGAGCTCGTATCAACCCGCTATTCCGGGTCGGGGGGTGGGTTCTGATGAGTCCGGGTGGGTGGCGTGAGAGTCGGCTGTTGCTGATCGTGGCTGGGTTGGCGCTGTTGGCGACCGCCCCGGCCGTGTTGGCGACGTTTGAGGTAACCAACCGGTGGGCGGTAGGCGCCGCGGTCGGCGGCGCGGCCGTGCTGGCGGTGGTGGCCGGGGTGTGGCAGGAGCGCTACAAGCGCGCCGCGCAGCAACGGGACGAGCATGCCCTCAAGATCGAGAGCGGTTGCCTGGTGCTGCCGAGCGGCCGACTGCCAACCGTGGCGCAGACGACCGACCCGCTCCGGCTGGGCGTGCATCCTGCCCCGATCAGCGCCGTCAAGCCGGCACAGCAGTCCGCTGCCGCGGCGGCAGAGCGGGTGCCGGTTTACGTACCGCGCGACATCGATGCGGATCTGCGCGAGCGATTGGCGCGCGGCGGCTTCGTGCTACTGGTGGGGGATTCCACCGCAGGCAAGTCCCGCGCGGCCTACGAGGCAATGCGCACCACCTTGCCTAATCATCTGCTGATCGCGCCCCAGAATCGTGATGCCCTACCGGCGGCGCTGGCCCAAGCGGCTAGCACTCGGCGGTGCGTGCTGTGGCTGAGCGACCTGGAACACTATCTGGGCGCCGACGGGTTGACCCGAACCGGCATCGCGCGGGTGCTGAGTGGAAACGGCCACCACCGCATCATCTTGGCGACTCTGCGCGCAACCGAGCAGGCCCGCCTCACCGGCGGCCCGACCACCCAGGATGAAGCCGGTCGTACGGCCCACCACGAGGCCCGCGAGGCCCTGGAACAAGCCCACCTGCTACGCATGCAGCGGGTGTTCAGCGCGGCCGAGCAGCAGCGGGCCCGAACCAGCGAATGGGATCCGAGGATTGCGGACGCACTCGCCCATGCCGACGTCTACGGCCTCGCTGAATACCTGGCCGCCGGGCCCGAGCTGCTGCGTGACTGGCACGATGCCTGGAGCCCGAACACCGATCCTGCCGCACCAACGTATCCACGCGCCGCCGCCCTGATCGCCGCCGCCACCGACATCCGCCGGGCCGGCCACACTGCGCCTCTGTCGCGTCACCTGCTGGAGGCCACCCACGAGCACTACCTCACCCAGCGCGGCGGCCGCCGACTGCAGCCAGAACCGTTGCCGACTGCGTGGGAATGGGTCACCAAGCCGCGGCGGGCCACCACCGCGCTGCTCCAGCCGGAAGACGACGACCACGTCCAGGTCTTCGATTACCTGACCGACACCGTCCAACGGCACAGCGCCCCCGGCGAGCATGTCCCCGCGGGCGTCATCCAAACCGTGCTGGCCGACTGTGCCCCGCAAGATGCCACCAACATCGCCGCGACCGCGTACGCCCAAGGCCGATATCAACTCGCGGAGATCGGTTGGCGCGCAGCTTATGGGGCCAGAGATACGACCCTGGGCCCGGAGCACACAGACACCCTGACCAGCCGCCACAACCTCGCCGTCGCGCTCCGGGATCTGGGGCGTCTGGAGGAGGCGGAGGCGGAGCACCGTGCAGTGTTGGATGCCCGCATCCGGGTGCTAGGCCCTGAACATCCGAAGACCCTGATCAGCCGCAGCAACGTCTCCGTCGCGCTCCGGGATCTGGGGCGTCTGGAGGAGGCGGAGGCGGAGCACCGTGCAGTGTTGGATGCCCGCACTCGGATATTGGGCCCTGAACACCCGCACACCTTGATCAGCCGCAGCAGCCTTGCCAGCGTGCTCGGGGATCTGGGGCGTCTGGAGGAGGCGGAGGCGGAGCACCGTGCAGTGTTGGATGCCCGCATCCGGGTGCTAGGCCCTGAACACCCGCACACCCTGACCAGCCACCACAACCTCTCCATCGTGCTCGGGCATCTGGGGCGTCTGGAGGAGGCGGAGGCGGAGCACCGTGCAGTGTTGGATGCCCGCACCCGGGTGCTGGGCCCCGAACACCCGCACACCTTGATCAGCCGCAGCAGCCTTGCCAGCCTGCTGGCTGACCTGGAACGTTCAAACGATCTCTAGTCGACGCCAAACACCGCCATGTCGGGTCATGCATCAAGTGAAGCCACTGCGTTAAGCATTAGCCGAGTCGAGACACCGATCAAAACCCGGTGGCGCGGACAGAGTTTCCCTACTCAATCAAGGCCCGCGTACGGCGCGGCCTGCCTCCTGTCTTCGCCCCGGCTGGCCGCGCCGAGCGGCGCGCTGCGTGCATGTGGGCAGAAGCAAGAGCGTCATCCGCGGCCCAAACTCATGCCTCCGGCGGCGGCGCTCAGACTCTGGGATGGAGGGGCGCCGTGCGCGAGTGCCACATCGTGCGGGCAACCACGGTCAATGACGGCTCGGTGCAGTCGAGATGCACTGTTCACCTGGGCTGCCGCTACTGCAGGAGTGACCTGGGCACTTCCGCTTCGGATCACGTCCGCCCTTACAACGCAGTCATCTCCCCCCATTGAGCGATTGTGGGGCCCTCTGCCGCACTGTAAGTTCCCGCGTACGTACGGGTCGGTTCGGCTCAGAGGGGGCGGGATGCCTGGATACGGCCGCGCAGATAGTGAGTGGGACTTGCTGGTAGGCGCGGGGCGAGACTTCCTTATTGAGCGAGCGAAGCTTGGCAAGGTCACCTCGTACACCGAGCTCAACGTAACGTTGGCCAGACGAACAGGCTGCAGAGCCTTCAATTTTGAGCGTGCTGACGAGCGAGCGGCCATGGGTCACTTACTGGGGCTGATCGTGGAGCGAGATCAAGCGAACGCACCCTCCGACCCTCCCCTCATGCTCTCGGCCCTGGTGAACTATTTGGACGCCAACGACGCTGGCCCGGGCTTCTACCAGCTGGCCAAGGAGCTCCAGCTTCTGCCCATGAGTGCAACGAGGGACGAAAAGTTCAGCTTCTGGATCAAGCAAATGAAGCGGCTGTACGCACGTCACGGGGCTCGCCCGGCGGTGACGTGACACGGTGTGGCGAGAGCCCCGCTGACATCCAATGCTGACTTCAACCGCCGTGAACAGGCCCAGTTGCCAGCAGATGCGCACACCCCCAGCGCACGTAGCGGGGCTCACTGCGCCGAAGCGTCGTTTCAACCGTCAGCGAGGCACGGCCGACCATCGGCGTCTAGTCTTGTGTTGGCATGTGATAGGACACGCGTCGAATGCTGGTTCGGGGGAGACTACTTGAGCGCAGACTCTGTCGTCGCTATATGTGCCGTAGTCATCGCCCTGGCCTCCTTGGGAGTGTCGGTGTGGCAAGCGCACGTCGCGAGGGAGCACAACCGACACTCCGTTCGTCCTGTTCTACAGCTCCAACGCGAGAGCTACGAAGGAGCCCGGTCCGGGATCAGGCTCTTGAACGTAGGTCTCGGGCCGGCCGTCGTAGTGTCCACGCGTGTGACTCTCGACGGAGAGGTCGTGGGCCGCTGGAACAAGGCTTGTGCGGACAGAGTGCGCAATGGCCTGTCAGAGCACCTCAACGCGGTCACGTTTGGCCAAGCCGATGTACTGCAAACCGGATATGACGAGTACCTGCTGTCGCTCCCCAGCTACGATCCCCGTCTCCACACCGATATCGCAGGAATCTTCTCTCGCCGTCTCGGTATCGTCATCGACTACGAATCCCTGTATGGCGGGGAAGGCTTTCGAGTAGTGCTCGAAGCGGCCCACTAACTGATGGTTTCAGAATGAGGTTCGGAGTCGTCTCAAGCAGATGATGCTGCAGGCGAGTTGAAGCAGGCCCAGGTGGAGGTCGGTACGTATCTCGTAGCGAATCCGAAGCCGCTTGAACTGATGGAGCCATGCGAAGGGGCGCTCGACGACCCAGCGGGTCTTGCCCAGGCCGGAACCGTGCGGGACTCCGCGGCGGGCGATCTTGGGTGTGATCCCGCGGGCCCGGACGAGACGCCGGTACTTGTCGTAGTCGTAGCCGCGGTCGGCGAAGAGCCGCCGTGGCCGGTGGCGGGGTCGGCCACGTAGGCCACGGATGCGGGGTACTGCGTCCAGCAGCGGCATGAGCTGGGTGACATCGTGACGGTTTCCACTGGTCAAAGAGACGGCGAGCGGGGTGCCCTGCCGGTCGACGATCAGGTGGTGCTTGCTTCCGGGCCGGGCCCGGTCGACCGGCGAAGGTCCGGTGTGAGCCCCCCTTTGAGGGCACGCACGTGCGATCCGTCGATCGCCGCGTCGTCCATCTCCAGCAACCCGGCAGCCCGTAACTCGGCCAGCAGCACCTCGTGCAGCCGGGGCCAGACACCCGCCTCGGTCCAGTCCCGCAGACGTCGCCAGGCCGTCACCCCGCTGCAGCCGACCTGCTCCGCGGGAACGTCCCGCCAGCTCACGCCTTTGCACAGCACGTAAACGATGCCCCGCAACGCAGACCGGTCATCCACCGGCAACCGCCCGGGATACCGGTGCCGCCGAGCCGGACGAGCCGGCAACAGCGGCACGACGCGATCCCACAGATCATCAGGCACAAGGTCAGCAGACACCTACCAAATCCTGCCGACACACCACCCAACCGCCAAGCCCCACAATGAACTTCATTCTGAAACCATCAGTTACTGGGCTGCGATCTTCGAGCTCTCCTCCGCAGGTGAGCTGTTACTCGTCGTCGGGTGCACCTCCATGATCAGGAGATGCACCGTTCCGTCCTACCGCCCCTGAGGCTGGAAGCGGCAGGGCTACCCGCCTGGACCGCGCCGGTTATGCGACCGGGCGCCGCTTCGGCGGCGCGCAGATGCAGCTGTGAGGGCCCATCGCGTTCCCAACCGAGGCAGGCATCCCTTCAGTTCGTCGATGGTTCGTGGATCGCTGGTTCCCCTGTCGTTAATCTGGTGTATTTTTCGTTTAGATGCCGTGAAGGTGCGTCGATGGGGTCATGCAGTCTTGTAGGGCTCCGCGGTTCGACCACTGAGTGAAGGAGCCATGAGGCCCATGGGGGTGGGGGACGTCATTCACATCGCTCTGAAGGGCGACGTAGTCGCGATGTGCGACGCATCAATCGATCGTTTGGCGCCCCGAGCCACCGAACCGGAGCAGGCAACCTGCACGGAGTGCATCGACACCTACATTGAGGGTTGGGCCGCAGCGCAGCATGGCCTGCCGGCGGACGCACCCCCCATGCCCGCTTATCCGCCGTCCTCTCCACGCCCGGCCTGGCAGATGCGCGCGAACCCGTCAAACTGGCGGCGGCATGACTGGCTGATGGCCGCAATCGGAGCGAGCCTGGGACTGGCCATCGCGGTCGGCGTGTACGTCTTCGCTGGCGAAGAGCAAGGCAGCCAGGTGGCGGCCACGGTTGTCGACTGCTCCCAGACCCAGCTCTACAAGCCTGAGAACGGCAATGCCTTGTTGCCGGCTCGGGTCGCGGTGATCCGGTTCGTGAACAACGGGAACGAGGAAGAGACTTTCTCGGCACAGGTTGATGGTGTGAAGCTGGTCCTGGGGAATGGCGGCTCGGGCACGTTCACCCTCGCTGCACACGCGTCGAAAACGATCAGCTATTCCATGAATCCGGAGCGGGAGGGTAATAGCGAGGGGAGCTGCTACGCCCTGAACGTGAGGGCTGCCCAGTGAGGAGCCTGCTTGGGGTCGGTGAGGTAGGCATCTTGCGGTGCCCAGTGCAGGCGCGGGCATTTCACACGTATGCGTGCGCTGTTGAGCGCTGAGCCGTTGCTGATGGGGATCTTTGAAGACGGTTCTGACCGGAGTTCTGTGAAACGGCCCGTGCTGGCTGGGGCGGCCACGATCCATTGCCGTTGGGGCGTGGCAGAGTGCGCGGTCATGGACATCGACGCCTTCTGGCACGTCGTCGAAGCAGCCCAGGCCGGGGCGACCTCGACGGGCGAGCCGTTTGACGAGGTTCTCGTCAACCAGCTCGCGGATAGACCGCGTCACGAGATCTTGGAGTATGCAGAACGCTTCGATGAGCTGCACGACGCCCTGTATCGCTGGGATGTGTGGGCGGCTGCTTACCTCATCGGGGGCGGGTGCTCCGACGACAGTTTCATGGACTTCCGCGCTGGTGTGATCGCCATGGGTCGTCAGTGGTACCAGCGCGTCGCCACTGACCCCGACAGCCTCGCTGGGCACCCTGATGTGGTTCAGGCTACTGACGTCCAGGGCCGTTCCGAGGTGTTGTTCTACGAGGACGTGAACTATGCAGCCAGCGGGGCATTTGAACGGATCACGGGTGATGCAGACGCCTTCTACGAAGCCTGGCGCAGCTTCCGCAGGGCTGATCCAGAGGGTGACAAGGCGGTTGATATGGGCGAGGATTTCGACTTCGATGACGACAGTGAGATGAGTCGTCGGCTTCCCCGCCTGGCCGCCCTGTTCCTTGACTCGAACCCCTGAAAATTGCAGCGCTGGCCGAACTCCGCGAAGCTCATGGCTGGGCGAGGATGCGGGTGCCGAGAGGGGCGGACGAGGCCCGTCCGTACATGGCCCTCTGGAGGTCTTCACCGTGGTGGCATGGTCCTCGACAACACCGGAGCTCCAGGCACACGTCAGCCCGCCCACGGCGGCGGCCAAGTCGTGAGTCTATCCGTCCACCCCTGCATCGCCGGTATCACATTCTCCGTCGATCAACGCGATCACAGTCTCCCCTGCGGCTGAGTCGCGTGCTGTGCCATCCGGGATCCGATCACGGCCACCCTGCTGAGCACCTCGGTGGCTTCCTTGAGTGCGATTGAGGGCGACAGCACGAAGCGCGCGCCAAACTCGACCTCACCGCTGAGCTTGGCCTGCCCCTCGCCATAGCCACTGCCGAGGAACGCCGGAGCGCCGAGTTCCTTGAGTCGAGCCACGCCATCCTTCTCCCATTGCAACGTCTTGCGCGGCGGATGGGGTCTCCACGGAATCCAGTCCTCTTGGGTGAGGTACTCCTGCCAGAGCAGCGCCAGGTGATCCCAGTCGTAGGCCTTGGAAGAGGTGACTTGCTGCTGCACGAGGGAAAAGCGGAATTCGACCCCACGAAGCCCGCTGCCCCCGGCGAGCTTGCCAACGCCCTGAGTCGGCAAGCTCTCGGTGGCTTCCCAGCGGACGGCGTAACCGCTACCCGGAATCGGGGCGTCCACGATCGCGACGTACAGGCCACCGGAGCCAATCTCCTGGATCGACTTCAATGAGCCGCCGGGCAAGGCGACGTTGTCGTACATGTAGGCGGCACGAAGCCGGAGGGCGAGGTACAGGTCGATACCGTCGATCTGATTCCAGACGGTGTCGCCATCCACCTCCGGCACCTGGGACTCGATGTGGCTCGTCCAGGCTGTGGCGGTCGTCGCGGCCCACGGCACCGGGGACGAGGCGAAGGGAGCGATGAGCTCCTCCCAGGTGAGATTCTGCCAGTCCTGGGCATGGGTGGTATCAAGGCGGATGCGCTGAAGCGAGACCGCCACGAACCGGCAGTCGTCTCGGTCCTCCTCGGCGACGTATTTGTAGTACCGCTCCAGCTGTTCAATTCCGAGGCCAGCAAGCAGCTTCACTTCGACGACAGCGACAACCTGACCGTTCGCCTCCACCACCAGGTCGGGTCGATCCGATGCCTTCCGGCCCCGCGACTTCGAGACCTCCCGACGAATCTGGAGCGGGCCAACAGCCTCGATCCCGAGCACGGAGCGGGTGATCGCCTGGTCGGCATTCATGAGGGTGGCGAGCAGATCGCTCCACGCGTTCTCGCTGTTGATCGAGAGCAGGAAGCGAAGGTCCGGGAGGTTGCTCACTCGCTGTCCTCTCCCAGCTCCGCGTCGATGTTGAGCACGCGGATCCCGGACTGCGACTGCGCAAGGAGCACCCCAGCGTTCTCGGCAAGGCGACGGGCGGACTTGAGCCGCAGGTCCAGCTCGACATCGTCACCCCAGCGGACTGACGTTGCGATGGCGAATTCGATCGAACCACCGGACTCCAAGTGGCCGACGATCTCCTTGTGGATGCGGCGGCTGGTGCGCGGACGAGAGCGATCCGTCTTGGCGTTGCGGTAGTTGCTGGCTCGCCTGGCCAGCTCCACGGACTCCCCGATGTAGAGCACGCGGATGCCGTCGTCGTCCACACCGAAATCGTAGCGGTAGAGCCCTGGCACTCGCGGGAGTCCGGGAAACCTCGGCAGGCTGGCTTCGTCAAGCGTGATCGGGCCGGCGCTCAGCCACGAGAACGCAACACGGACGTCGAGCGCCTCCAGTTCCTTGAGCTGGGACGCGTCGAAAGACCCACGACGAGACGCGCCGGTCAGCCGCGGGACCGAGCCGCTCTCGGTGGCCGAGGATCCGGCACCGATCAAGAACCCGAGGTTCTGCAGCCACCGTCGAGAGTCATGCGACTGAAACCGGCTGCGCTTGGCACCTGTCGCAAGGGAGATGACCTGCTTGACCGGCCAACGCACACCATCTACTTCGACCCAGTACTCGTGGATCTCCTTGGGCACGTGACCAGCAAGACGCCCACGAACAAGCGTGGGTGTCAGCTCGAAGGATTCGCCATCGAGGGTGAACTGCATGGAATGGAGGTTAGCCTCGATCGTTCACGAGTCCTCGTCAGTTCGCTGACGGGGACTCCGTGCGTGTGGGGTGCGGCTTTTCCGGGAGTGGGGCAGGTTGCGCAGGCCGGTGTCACGGGCGCCCCGGATGGGGTCCTCGCAGCGGGTCCGCCGTCGGTGACGCAGTTCAAGGTCAGCGAGCTGGCCGCCTTTGGTGTTGGTCGCAAAGCAAGTCAGCCGCAGTCCGTCGAGGTCGGTGAAGCGCAGTTGGGCGTCGGGGTGAGGCCGCCGCATCCCCCTGGGCCAGGTGCTCAGGTCGGGCATATCGGTGATCTCCGCGACCCAGGCGCCGGGCCGCTCGGTGCCGCCGGCGTCGTAGGCCGGCGTCCATGCCTTCTTCGGGATCTTCAGCACGGCCTGGTCGCTCGCGTCGGTGATGGTCATTCCGACGGAATACGACAGCCACCGGCCCCGGCGGGAGAGCCAGTCGCCGACTCAGACATGCGCTCTTTGGACCGGCTCCGCCTGCGGTCGGCCACCCCTCACGCCGGACACCCCGCGGTCGGCTCCCCCCTGTCAATAGACCGCCTCCGGCATGTTCCCCAAGTGCTCTGGCCGGGCTGGACCGTCCGCCTCATGCCGCACCCAGGCATCGACGAGGATTACTTCCGGGCCATGGCCTGTGCACTGCTTCTGCTGCCCTGCGAACCACAGCGCACCCGCTTGTCGGCAGGGCGATTGGAAAGGTCATGATCCACGCTGTGGGAGCAGGCGTGCTTCACGGTCCAGTGCGTACGCACGGCCATAATTCGATCTCCTCAAAGGGATTGGAAATAGTGGGGGTTGCGCCCTGATCAGGGCGTCTTGTGTCGGCCGTGCGTCTGGCATCCCTGCAGGGCGGAGTAGTCGGCGCGCGGCGAGAAGGACGGCAAAGGTGAAGGCCGCGCCAGCGGCGGGCAGCGCCGCGCTGGCCAGCGGCTGCTCGGCGAGGCATCAGGCCAGAGCGGTACCCGCGGACGGTCCGACACCGATCGAGAGGATCAGCCACGCGTGCGCCTCGCTGGTCACGTAGGCGAAAGCGACCACGACGGTCAGGAACGCGCCGGGCACGGCGACCGCGGGACGGTGGCCGCGAAGGGCACGGGCAGGGTGGTGAGCGGGAGCCACCCGGCGAGGAACGTGGAACTGGCGATGATCAGCCGGTCGGCGGGTGCCCCACTCCAGGTGCGGCACCCGTAGACGAGGCCGCCCAGGAAGCTGCTGGTGGAGAACGCGGCGGGGATGATCCCCGAGAGCTGTCGTGTTCATGGCGCTCGGCCATGGCGATCGACCACACGTTCATGGCCCCGATCGCGAACCCGATGCCGGTGACCGAGACGAACAGGAGCAGCAGGCCGGGGCTGGTCATCCAATCAACGGCACCATAGTGGGCTCCTGTTGACAGTGTCGGTTGCCAGCGCCGCGACGGGGGAGCGAGCACAGCACGACGGTGCTGGCCAGGCCGAGGGCGCGGTGACGGCGAGTGCGACGGTGGGGTTGTACGCGGAGGCGAGGGCAGCGACGAGTAGCGGGCCGACGATGTACAGGGCCCTGTGTGCCGGTGCCGGTGCTGGTGTAGAGGGCGAGGGCCGCGTGCCGAAGACGCGCGTCGGGCAGCACGCTCGGCCACAGGACCCGCAGCCCGGCCTCCAGGGACGGGGTGGTCAGCCCACTGGCGACGCCGATGGCCGTGGCGAGGCCCGGTTCGCCGTACGGTCCGGCCAACGGCAGGGCCACCAGGAGGGCCGATTTGAGCAGGGCGGACGGAAGATGCACCGCCGTCTGGCCGTAGTGGTCCATAAGGCATCCCCTGACCGGCTGAGCCAACGCGGACGACCGCCTAGACTGGGCGCTGTGCAGCCCGCCGAAGGCGATGCTGCCTCCGCTCACGGTGGCCCGCAGTGGGATTGCGACGGATGCCTTTCCCTGTCAAGTCCTTCCGCTCAACCGTCGGGCTCGGATCTGCGGTGTGGTGCGGTTTTGTTGCTGCGCCTTCAGCGTGGGGAGCTACTGGAGCCCGACTGCTCGGAGCGCACGCTCGTCCCCCTCATACGGGTAGAAGTGGCCGTGGTCGAGGCTCGTCTGGAGCAGGACCCCCTCTTCCTTGTCGGCATGAAACAGCGAAAGAGCGGCGCAGCCCTTGCACTTCTCGCAGGTTAGGAACGGGCTCAGCGGGTGGAGTCCTTGGTCGCGGTCAGCCAGGTACAGGATGTGGCCGATGCGTTCCGGTCCTGCGTAACGCAGGTTCTCCGTGGGAACGATCGGGTGGTCGCCCATCAGCCGCCGAAAGGTGACGGTGTCCGACTGCTCGTGGGGATCCCAGACCACCTTGGTCACATCGAGCAGCTGCAGGTCAGCGAGGAACCGTGCTCGGTCGAGGAGGAAGCGCAGGCCGTCTTGAGCCTCCTTCAACTTAGCGGCCGAGACAGCGGGGAGGTCTTCACGCCCGTGGGCCCTGCTGTTGCGCTTGGTGCCGAGGCTTCGACACGCTGCCTCGGCCTCGTCATCCGCAAGGAAGACTGCGAGCTCATGAAGGGGGTGCTCAAGGGGAAGGCGGGACATTCCCTCCGCTGTTGCAATCTGCTGGAGTATGCGCTGCCAGTCTCCGAAGCCCGGGCCGCCAGGCCCGGTTGCGATCTTCGTTTTGAACGCTCTGATGGCTTTGCAGGTGATGCCAGCCTCGTGCGCCAGAGCGGTCGTGAGAAGCGCGCTGTATCCAAGCAGGGTCTCCGCGGCCTTGAGGACGGCCGCGTACTCCTTCGCCTGGGCATCGTCCTGGCCTTCCGCGCTCCTCTGCGCCTCGACATTCCGCCAACGCAGAGCGATCGGATAGGGGTATCGCGTGCGGACGATGAAGTCCGGATCGTCGAGTTGGGCAGCAGCCACAGATCGGAGTCGGGTGAGCTGGCCGGTAGTGATGATGAGCCGCCTGGCCTCCTCCGGGCTCCCGCTCCTATCGAAGACCGACTCCGCGAGCGCGCCGGCTTCGGCCGCCATTGCACGCAGCCGCTGTCCAGCGGCTGCGAGATCGGCCAGAGCTGCGGACAGCGCTTGGTCTTCATTTGGTAGGTCCAGCGCCTTGAGCTGGGAGAGCCTAAGGTGCTGTTGCCCTGATGATCCGGCTGCGAGATCTCCGACGGTATCGGAGCGCAGGAACGCGAGGATCAGACGGGCGTGCTCCGGCGACAAGGACTTGGCCGGGCGGAGCACGAAGAGACTACGCACAGCAACGGCCGGTAGATCGGATTCCTGTACTAGAGCAGCCTTCGGCCGACCGGAGATCACCGAGGACAGCAAGATGTCGCCGGCGCGGAGATGAAAGCGCTCCGGCGCATCCTTACGCCAGTCGTCGACTTCCGGATCCGGTTCCGCGATAACACCATCTCGCCCAATGTTTTTCAGCCAGATGAGGCGGACAGCGTCCGAGTCGGCCGGGCCGCAGGTGCCGTCTGCGGCCCGACGGTCAAATGCCCATCCGTTGAAGACCGTACTGAACACCGAATCGAACGGCAGGCGGTCCGGCGACAACTCTTCGTGCTGCTCAGTGTTGGACAAGGCCCCCCCAGGATCGTGATGCCGAGATCTTACGATGTTGGAAGAATGCACCGTCAGGCGTGTTGGCCTGGGGCTTGGTTGGCGGATGATCGGCACGCCGCTCCGACACGTTGAGGGTTCGCAAGAGAGGGACGGGGCAACCCCGTTGGGGAGGCGGCGGTGAGGGTGCCGCCGAGGAGGCGGGCGACGTACGGGCTGCCCAGCACCGCGCCGTAGGTGATGCGCGGGGCCGGGGGTGCAGTCGGGGACAACGGGTGCTTTCTCGGGGTCTGGCGGCAGCGGGCGGTCGTGCTGGAGCGGGGTGGCGGCGTGGGCGGTGTGGTGGTCACGGCCGGGCGCGGGCGGGCACGCAGCACGGGGGTGCGGTGCAGGGGCAAGACGGCGACGGTCGCGCCGAGGTCCTCGGCCGCCTCTTCGACTTCTCGGACGAGGAACTCGATCTGCCAGCCCAGCGCTGAGAGGCGGGCGGCGATCTGGCGGCCCTGCACGGCCTTCAGAACGCTGGCGAACTGGCTGCTCGTCTCAAGGAGTTCCTGCAGGCGGACTATCGGGCCGGCGTCGTAGCCACGCTGGACCCCCGCCCCCTGCCTTGGGGGCCAGCTATGGGTCATCTCGATTGGCGCGGTGATTCGTCGAACCGCCCCGCTGGTTGGCACGCACGGTGTGGTGCGACGATGCGGGCATACGTGAGCTGAGCCAGCTGATCGATGTCGAAGAGCCGGCGTGGCCGGAACGCAGGGAGACACTCGATGCAAGTCCGGTGTCTGTCGAGGTGCTTCCACCCGGCCGCCGATCACGGCCGTCTGGATCAGCCGTGTGTCGATCACCGCCATATGCGCCCCGTATGCAACTGAACCTCTCGTTCTCGTCGTCGTTCGAACAGGGTAGCGGCACTTGCCGACCGCGCCGGCCCTTGAAAGCAGGGAAATACGAGGCCGAACCCAATGCCGGACACGACGTGTTGGTCCACGGCGCCGTCAGCATGGCGTACACCGTAGGCGCAGCCCGTGGCCCACGATGCGGAAGTGGTCCCTGCCCTTCGGGGATAGCGGGTTGGGAAGCTCGTACAGGCACCGGGCAGTGGGGTCGAGGGCCGAGGCCACCAGCAGGATGCGATACCGCGTCGTGGTGGCGTGCGCGCTTGCCGTGCGGTGTTCCGAGGGACCGAGGTCGAACTCGTAGGTGCGTTCTGCGCCGTCCGGCGAGCCTGACCAAGACCCGGACAACGCCTTCACCTCGTAGAACAGTGTGGTGTTGCGCCACGGGACCTCGAAGTCGTACCCGTGGGAGTCGGAAGCGGCCGCTGCGTCCGCCGGGGTGCCGAGCAGCGCGGCATACCCCGAGCGCCAGTGGACGGTGCCGTACTTGCGCTGCAGCCAGGCCCGCGCCAAGACCTCCCCGACCACGCCGATCGCCTCCCGTTCCTCGTCCGTCGCGCGGGGTGTGCGGGAGACGACGAAGCCCTGATCGGGCGACCGAGGTGCGGGGACACCGGCAGCCGGTGCCACGAGGGCCAACCGGGTCTGCGCCGGCCTGTCCAGGAACACCTCGTCGATGGAGCGATGGGCGAGCTCCGCGACTTCGGCCAACCGGTCAGGGCCCACGTGGACTTCGGATCTGCCGATGGTGATCGTGGCAGCTGGGACCGCCGCTTGGCCGGAAGGCCTGTGTGGTGACGCGACCGTGGCCAGGAGCTTCGGGGTCACACCTAGGCGGGCCGGATCGGTGGTGACCGGCATGCCCGTCGGCCAGTCCAGACTCCTGGAGACGGAGCCGAGCAGCTGGGCCTCGGTGAGGAGCAGCAGGTCGGCCAGCCCGGATTGATCGAGGCCGTCCTTGGCGTGCATCAACGGCCCCCGCAGCCACACCGGGGGGAGCGGGACCGAGCGCGCGTGGCACCATGCCTGCACCAGCGGCACGAGCGCCGGGACCAGGGCCGTGAGGGCGGCGGAGTTGGCCGCGCGAAGTTCGTCCAACGGCTTGAGGGCCGGGCCCTGTTGGGGCAGTGCGTCCGACAGATCGCCGTGCGCCCCGTGCGTGCCCAGCCATGCGGCGACATGCGTGCGCATGGCCTCCTCCGGCGGACTTCGGTGCAGCGTCAACCAGCCCTGTTCCGGGGCCAGTTCGTCGAGCCGGCGGGCTCGTACGTATCCGGACACATCCGCACCAGCGGCGGCCACCGGAGCATAGTGCTCGCGCAGACGCTCGATCATGGTCGGCCTGTGGGTGCGGACGAAGTCGGCGAAGGCATGCTCGTGAAGGTCGGGGTGGGTGAGAAGCCGGTACGGCGGCCCGATCGCTGTCAGCGCCTCGTTGAACGCCCGAAAGTCCAGAGCGAGAGCGTCCCGCAGTTCGCTCAATGAGCGATGCGCGTGCGCCAGGGCGAGAACTTCGGCCGCGGGGACGGTCGAAGGCGACCGATAGCGGTCGACGACGTTCAGCAGCGCCTCCTCGGAGCGCGCCCGGCGCAGTGCTTCGTCCACGGCCGCGGCCTGGTCTGGGCCCGCCATGCAGACCAGGACCGGCCGCAACAGACCGACGAGGGGCGTGAGTTCACCGGCAAGACCGCGTCGTCCCTCCGCGACCTTGTCCGCCGTGATGTCCAGGGCGTACGCGAGCGTTTCGTCGTCTACCTCCACCAGGTCGTCCGGCGGGGTGCCGCCCAAGTGCTGCTGCATCTTCATGAGCGCCAGCTCGAGCGGGTCACGCAGCCCCGGTCGACCCAGCAGCTGGGCGAGGGCGGGGGCGCAGGCCTGTAGTTCGGTGCGGCCGTCGTCGCCCGCCCACACCACCACTGTGGGGCACTGAGGGTGCGGCAGAGCGAGCGAGCGTGTCGATGGTGGGGGAGGCGCCGGAGCGTCGGAGACCAGGATGTCGACGTGCTCGGTGCGCGCGACACGGACGGCACCGAGCACGTCGAGCAGCCCGTGGAGCCGCGCTTCCCCCTGGCGCGCGAACGCCCCCGACTTGAGCTCCAGGATGAGTGCGACCAGGGTGAAAAGCCACGGCCGGTCGTCCGTCAGGAGCGGGCGACCGGAGTGCGACGCCTCGATCAACTCGCCTTCCTGGTCGCGGATCTGGATGTCGGTGGCTGAGAGCCGCCGTACGGTGAGCCCGCCGCGCACCGTGAGCAGGCGTGCCACGTCCCGGCCGTGCTCGGGGGCCGTGACGAGGACCGGATAGCCAGCCAGCTCAGCCAGGGTCGCCTTCAGCGGGGTGTCCTCGTCGATCACACAGACGTCGTCGTCGGTGCCGGTGCGGGCGCCTGCCTCTTCGCTCTCGGCGTCCTCGTTGGCGTCCGCGCTCCATGCACGCAGCGTGCCGGCGTGTACAACGGCGAGGCGCACCGACTCGTCCTTCTCCCAGGGCCACTTCTCGGAGGCGGCCACGTGGTGCCATGCCTGTTGGTAGTGCCGCTTGAAGCGGCCGACATGCCGGTCCTGTACGTGGCCGTCGGCCAGCAGTGTGCCCAGGTCGCGCACGGCTGCGGCGGCGTCCGCCGGCTCCTCCCACAGACGCAGGCCCAGGCTCCGCAGGCGGCCCAGGGTGGGCTTCTCGTCGAGCCGCCGCCTTACGGCGAGGGAGAGTTGGGGCACGAAACCGGGCAGGTCCCCGGCGGCGTTGAACCAGGCGCGGTCCGGGGCGACGAAATCGGGGCCGTCCGCCGCGCCGTGCTCAACCGGAAGCCAGGGCATGTGGCGCAGGAAGGAGGCGACGGGAGTGGGCCAGGTGTGCGGGTCCGGGTCCCTGCGATGACGTTCGAGGTGACGACGTGCACGCACCTGCAGCGCGTCTTCCGGCCAGGTTCGCAGCCCATGGAGGACCAGCTCCGTGAACATACGCCGTGCCGTGGCGCCCAATTCGACCACCGCGGCGATCCCCGGCAGGTGGGACAGCTCGCGGTCGAAGGAGTACGGGGTGTTCGGGTATCCACCCGCCCGCCATCCTCGTGCGCGCACATCGCGGACCCAGGCGTCCCTGACCCCTTCGGCGAGGGGGAAGCGGCGGGCCAGGCGATGCGGTTGCAGCTCGTGGCCGTTGCAGGCCAGCAGCCCGACCGTGTTCAGCGGGATCCCGTCCCGTACACCGATGGCCAGCAGGAACTCGCTGTACGTGGACTGGTCGGCCACCTGCGACGCCCAGTCCTCGGGCGCGGCGACGAACCGCTTTGTGAGGGCATTCAGTTCAGGCACGGTCGTGGCGCCCGCCTCGAGGAACTGTGCAAGGAGGCCGGCACCCTCGGTGCCCCAGGCCGGTGACATCAGGGCGTCGCTCGCCCGGGCCCAGCCACCGTCCCGCAGGGGTACTTGGAAACCTATGGACGGCAGTCGGTCGCGTTGGGCCTGATCGAGGGACGGGTACTGGCGGAACACGTACGCGAGCGCGTCCCGGCACAGGGCGTTGGTGGGTTTCTGCGTGAGCAGTTCCCGCAGGGCGTCCAGGACGCGGGCTGGCTCGTAGGCCCGGACCAGCCGGTTGAGCTGCAGGCAGTCCCGTCCGGCGTGCCGCCAGGGAATGTCGGGGTGGGTGAAGACGATACGGCGACGCAGAGCGCGCAGATCGCTGGGAACACCGGCTGTGGCACCGGTTCCGGATTCCTGCGGAGCGAAGAAGACCGTCTCGGGTGCCTTGACGCCAGATGCCGTCGCGCGGGTGTCTGATTCACCGTCCAGCGCTCTGCACAGTTCCCCGTTGTGGTTCAGGACGATTCTGTGGCCGCGCAGCGCGAGGGCCTGCCCGTAAGGGAAGGCTTGCGCGAGGTCGTCGTAGAAATCGGCCCATTCACCGCCTACGGGAGCCGTCGTGTCGGGGCGCAGCGCGGCCGCCAGTCGCTCGGCCCAGACTGCCTTGGCATCCGCAGGTGCGCGCATCGCCCTCCCCAGTAGACGCTTGTGCAGATCGTCGATCCGCCGCTGGCGCACCACCCCGACCGCGGGGTCCGCGATTGGAGCGCCGGTCCCGGCCAGAGCCGTGGCGGTCATCGCCTTCCACGGGACGCCCTCGTCGGGCCAGGCGAAGGACTCACGCAGTGAGCCCCAGGCGGCGGCAGGCGTCCCGCTCCGGTTGTCGGCGCCGGCCAGTGGTACGACGGGTTCGTCGGCCAACGCGCCCGAGGCTGCAGCGTCGAGCCTGCCGGGATCGGCCCAGCAAACCACGTCGGGCACCAGACGGACGGCCAGCGCACGGGGCGCGAACGTGCGCAGATGCCGGGCGGTGTCGATACATAGCACCGCCAGTTCGTCGAGGAGGAAGGCGTTCAGGGCCACCGCCTCGTTGAGGTGCGTCCGGGCCATCTTCGTGAAGAAGGGTGCGTGCGCGTGTCCCGGGAACTGCGACCCGGACTCGGTGCCCATGGGTAGGAACGTGTACATCTGACCATCGGTGAGATCCTCGTCGAGGCGGAGTGCGACACCGACCCAGGTGTCCCCCTGCCAGCCTTGCCACTTCGTGTGGATCTCGTCGGCCGAGACGCTGCGTTCGATCGCGGTATGAAGGGCGTCCGCAGCGACGGTGCGGCGCGCCAGCAGATAGCGACCCCCGTCGGCCAGGTTGACCTCGGTGACCCAGTCTCCGGCGACAGCGGGACCCCAGTCGGGCTGGCGCTCGGTGCGGCTCAGCACATGGCGCTCGATGGTTTCTGCCCCGTCGGCCTCCTCCCGATCCGCCCTGACCTCCACCGTCAGGGCCGTGATCCGGTCGAGGAAGAGCAGCAGCGGCGCCTGCGTGTGCACCAACTGCTCGACCTGGGCGCGCGCCGCGGCCACGGCTCCCTCCTTGTACAGGGGGAGCCGGACCACCGTCGAGAACCCCTGGGCTGCGAACTCGCCCAGGACCGGGTCCGTGGCGGCGGCCGGGACCGGCAGCGCGAGCGGAGACACCTTGGCACTTACCCACGCGGCGGTCTCTGTGTCATCGACAAGGTCGTGTACGTCGTCCGGTGTCGCGAAGCGAAAACTGAACCCGTCGAAGACTCCCGAGCCGGGCACCGAGACCGAGTGGATCTCCGGCCAGTCGGTGAGCTGGAGAACGCTGCGGAAGCCCAGTCCTTTGTTGCCGATGCCCTCTCCCGGGCCCTTCCCGGAGAGCCCGACCTCGATGATCCGGCGGAAGTTGTCCTCGGTGAATCCGGCGCCTTCGTTTGCCACGTACAGCGTCGCGTGCCCCTCCTGCCCCGATGCCTGGCCATGGGACGACCCACGCAGGTCGAGCACGACCTGGATCCGGCCTCGCCCGCCGGGGCCCAGCGCGTCGTGCCCGTTTTGGATCAGCTCCACGAGGGCGCGGCCCGCGTACTCCTGGGCCATGCCCTCGCTCAACTCTTTGAGGCTCTCCGCGAACTGCCAGTCGGCCCCCGCCTGCCGGGCCAGCTCGATACGGCGCTTCGTGAGCGCAATGATGGTGTCGTCATGCACGGACGTGTCCCCCTGGGCTGCCGCTCACCCGGCGGCTTGGTGGGGAGATGGTGCCGAGGAGCGGCCAAGGGCGTATCGGTCGCTGATGAGATCCGGCCATTCCCGACGGCGTCGTGGGCACGGCTCCGGACACGTCACCGTGTGCAAGCGGGAGCGGTGGGAGTCGAGGCGCTCGGGGGGAATCGGCCGGAATCGGGTCGGGGCGCCGGGGATTGTGGGTGCCCGGTGGTATAGGCGCGTGATGTCTCATCCGCGACGACGAAGTGCCCTTTGAGATTCTTGCCCTCCGCCATCAGATCGCCGTCTTGGAGAGCGGAGGAAGGTGCCCAGGTGAGGGTGGTCCGCTGCGGTGCCGGGTCGATGGCCTCGTGGCGGAGGATCTCCCAGACGGTGGAGGCGGCGATCTTGATGCCGAGGGTGGCGAGTTCGCCGTGGATGCGCCGGTAGCCCCAGTTGCTGTTCTCGCGGGCCAGGCGCAGGACGAGGGCTAGGATGGAGCGGACGGTGCGGGGGCGCCCAGGCTGCTTGTTGCAGGAGGCTCTCGCGTGGCGCCGCGGAGCAGGTCGCGATGCCGTCGCAAGAAGGTGTCCGGACGGACGGGCAGCCGCAGCCGGCGCAGCACCGCACGGGGCAGCGGAGCCAAGAGCGCGGCGAGGACGACTCGGTCGCCGGGGCCTGAACTGAGTGGCGTCGTACCCCACACCCCCGCAGCTGGCTGGACCGTGGCTGCGGCCACGATTGCGACGCTGCTTCGGGGCTGCATCCGCTGGGGCAAGTAGCGATGCCCAGTGGGGGCGCGTAAGGTCCGGCGCCCCCACCTGCCCCGCCCAAGGTTCGGGTGAGGCAGGCCTGTTCACCCTATCGGGGGCCGGGCCGGTCAGCCGTCGGTTCCTGCGACGTTGCTGCCCCCGGTGCCGCCGCAAGGCGAATCCGTCGGCTGCTCCACGGGCGGCGCGCTGGACTCGGTCGGCACCTCGGTCGGCATGCCGGGATAGTTCGTGTCGCCCTCGGAGCGCATGCCCGCTCGGAAGCAGGACGGAGGCGACGTCGGCGGCTCGGTCGTCGGCGGACGGGATATCGGCGGCTGGCTCGTCGGCGGGCGGGACGTCGCCGGGGGACTCGTCGGCCCGGAGCTGCCACTGCCGCCGAACACAGCGAACGCGGCGATGACGACGTCAACGTCGACCAGGACGGCGCCGACGACCAGGGCCACCGTGCGCCTTCGAGGGGCTCGTGTCGGTCATGAGGATCGAGTTCCTTCCATACGGGGATGAGTCGCCGGACAGTGGCGGTCCCGCGCGCCTTGCGTCGCGTGCCGGCCGCTCACTTGTCCATCCGGACCGGCGGCGCGGGGACCTTCAGCGCGGGCGCCGGTGCCTTCGCCGCGGGTGCCTTGGGCTGCTGCGGGACGGGATTACGGGCACTGCTCCCGGCGTTACCGGTCCCGGCGGCCGCCCCCTGCCCGTGCCCGTACGCAAGGCACGTCGCGGGGTTCACGGTGCCCGCGGCGTACCCGGGGCAGCTCTGGCCGGAGCCGTGTCGTCGCCGTCGGCGTGGAGGGCCAGGAGCACGAACAGGAGGACCAGGCCGACCACCAGGACGCCGACGGCGGCGCACCCGATCCGGCGGGCGGCGCGGTCACTGAGCATGGTCGAGGGGAGGTTCGTCACAGCGTGGCCTTCCAGGCGCAGGAGTTGAGGCCGCGGATCGTGGAGGACGAGCGGGCCTTGCGTCGCGGCCCCCTGGCAGGTGACCTGGCGGGTGGCGGCCGCGTCCTACGATCGCTGGGTGAGTGAAGCGCTGCCGCGGATCCGTGTCGTGCTGGGCTCCTTGGGCAGCAGCCGCGACAACGCCGCGAGCAACACCCGGCTCCAACTCAGGTCGGCCGACCTGTCGTCGCAACACCGCAAGCTATGCCGCAGTACCAGGAGTTCGACGTCCTTCGCCGCACGGCCCCAGGCCGCGTGCCACTGCCGTGCCACATCGTGCGGTCAACCACGGTCAATGACGGCTTGGCGTAGTTGAGATGCGCCGTTCATTTGGACTGCCGCTACAGCTGGAGTGACACGGGCGCTTCCGCTTCGGATCAGGGCCGCCCTTCGGGCGATCTGACAGCGGAGGACGGCGAGTTGGTGCCGAAGTGCGAGAATCTCCGCGTTCTTCGTCGCCTCCGATCGCGCCAGCAACGCAATCCGCCCCAGGACCTCCAGGAAGATCAGGTACAGCAGTCGCAGAGCCATACTTCAGGATCTCGGCCTGCCTGGCCTCGACCACAAGGCCTAGGTCAGCAGCGGTGGCTGAGCTTCGGGCACTCACAGCCTGCATCCCACTCACGGCCTGTCAGGTTATTGACCGTGGTGACGGAGGATGCCTTCAATGTCGAGGAGCCATTGACGCAACGTCACATCACCGGGTGGAGTAATCCGCAGGCCGAGAATGTGAGTGGCTTCCTGCAGGTCGTCGTCGCTCGTGTTGACAGCGAGAAATCCGTCAACTTCCTGATCAACGGCCTCATGGTCTTCCCGCGACTCGATCGAGAGGTAGTCGTCGATCGCCTCTCCCCGGGACTGGTACTCAAGCGAGAAGTCCTGATGGAAGTAGGACGTCAGCAGGTGAGAGAGAGCTGGAAAGCGGTGCCGCCATTCCCACGAAGTCTGCGGGCGGAAGCCGGCCTTGGGCGCGGGGCGCTTCGCCAGGAAGATGCTCAGATGGTGCCGTACGGCACGCAGACACTCCTCAACGCCGACGCCCTTGGGGGGCTCGATGTGAGGCAGGAGGTCAACGTCGTCGGCGATCTCGTCGCTGAACAGACCGGTGGCGAGGAGGTCGTCGATCTCTCGCGCGGCGGCTTCCGCGCGCTCGGGTGCGAACGCTGCAGTACGCAAATAGGAACTCAGCGCGGTGCCGGGTGTCTCCAGAGTGTCGTCGAAGGTGTGCCCAGTCGATTCGTAAGCGCGGAGCAGGTCGCGCAGTTCGCGGAAACGGTCGGTTGGCGTCGGCGTCATGGGATGCCTGTCCGGTGTGGTGTTCATGGGGTGGTGGGGTAGGAGGTCAGGACTCGGTAGCCCAGCGCAGCGGTCGGATCCTTCTTCAGAACCACGGTTGCGCCGGTGACCCATTCTGGGGGCAGGCCGTTTCTGAAGTTGCTACGCGACAAGCTCAACCCCGTGGGCTCGCCAAGGTCGACGGTGAAGTCCTTCTTGCCTGCGGGCTTCCCGTTGTTCAGCCACTCCTCGATTTCCTTCTGGTGCTTGAGAACAACGGCGTGGGTGTGCTTCTGGGCAGAGGCCTGGTCGACATAGCGTGAAGCATCGTCCAGGTTCGCATCCCCGCGAAGGCGGGCCCGGAGATCCTGTGTGCTGACCTCGACATGCCGCTCCAGAGTGTGGGCGTGGCTCGTGGCGGTCCCCTTGCCTTCGTCGCCTGCCAGATCCGCTCCGTACTTCGGCCTATACGCGCCCTTGCGCTTGCTGCGAGGCCAGGCGTTGGGCTCCCCGTCCCCCTTGATGAGAAGGCCGAGGTCCTCCAGGCTCGTCGACCCGCCCCCAGGAAACGCGAGGGCGGGTTCGAAGGTGGGCATGCGAATGCCGCCGAGAAGTTCGGTCATTCCGCCAGCATTCTGCGCGGCGCGGTACGTGGCGCCCGCGCCGCCGAGAGCTCCGCCGGTGATGGCGCCGTAGAGCAGTGCCTGATGGGCCTCGTCGAGGTTGAGGCCCTTACTCTCTCCAGTAGCCATTGCGGCGGGCTGGGTGACGGCCAGGTCGACGGTGATCGATTCGATGCCCGCCATGGCCGCGGTGGCCAGAGTGGTGCCCGCGATGGTGGCGATCTCAGTTGAGACGGCCACGCCGAGGGTGGCGGCCAGGTCGACGATCGTCGCGGTGGCCGCGGCCGCGGCGGCTTCGGAGATGCCGGCGGTGAAGACAGCCAGCAGGGTTCCGGCGGCGATGGTCGCGCCGACGATCTCCAGCTCGTGTTCCAGACGCTTGACGGCGTGGTGGACGGCATCGGCGTACTGGTCGAGCGATTTCGCCATGTCGCGGGCGCCGTCGATCATGTCCTGGAGCCAGCCATGCCCGTCGTGGTAGTAGCGGCGCCAGTATGGGTCGTCGAAGGCGGATATCGCCTCGCCCTTGTTGTGCGTGATGATGCCGCGCGCCGACTTGTTCGCGGCGGCCGTGATGTCTTCGAGGTCATCGGCGAAGTCCCGCCAGGCCTTGGCTGCGTGGCGCAGACCGTCCTCATCGGCATCTGGCCACCACATGCCGGTCATGTCCTGGACGATCTTCTTCGCCTTGTCGGCGATGCTCACTGGTCGGTTCCGTGGCTGTTGTGCGGTGTGGCCTTGATCTTGCTGAACATCGAGCGGACAAGCTCTTCGTTGTCGATGTGGCCGTCCGCCATGTCCTTCATGGCGTCGTGGATGCTGGCCAGGCCGAGGGCCAGGATCTCGGCGGCGTGCTCCATCTTCTTCACGTTCGGGCCGTAGTGCCCGTGGAACTGCTTGCCCTGCTTGTCGTCCCCCCACGGTGAACCAGCTGCCGCCAGGCCCGTCTTGAGCTTGGTCAGTGCCTTTGTGAGGTCGGCGCTGTGCGTGTGGAAATGCGGAGCCGTCGCCTTCAGGTCGGCAATCTTGATGTCGAGTATCTCGGCGTCGCCGCCGCTACCCTGATCACTCATGGTGTCGCGCCCAGTCCCCTCCGTTGGCTCACCAGCGCAAAGACCTTAAATGGCTTGCAGGGTTCGCACTCGAGATCGCCGTCAAGCGACAGCAAAGTTCCGTTCAAGATTCCGCAGGGCACGCGGACGGGGGGATGTGGTGGGAGTGGCTGGGCTTCGCCGGCGACGACCCCTGCTCCCGCGACCCTCCGCCTCGATGCTTCGCGCGGTGTCTCCAACGCCAACATTCTCTTCGGGTGGCGTACATGCCGTAGTGACTCACAGCGGGCGTCGAGGGCTCCAGGCGATTGAACAGCGCTGGTTTGGAGGCGAAGACCCGCGGGGCCTGCGATGCGCGCGTACAGCAGGTAGAGGACATGAACTTTTCCCGGAAGAGCCCGAACTGCCTTTTTCAGTACGGCAGTTCCAATAACTGCGTAGCGCTGGTGCTGGCAGTTGTTCAATGTGACGCTTCGGGATTTGCGGGCTCGTGCAGGGATCGACCGCACCGCTGGGGGTCAAGGGGTCGCAGGTTCAAATCCTGTCGTCCCGACAGTTCGAACGTATCGAACGTCGCAGGTGAAGGGCCGTTTTCATAACGGCCCTTTTTCTGTTCCCGGGCCCGCTCCCTCCCAGTCCTCTTAACGGATTGCTCCTCGGGAGCGCTACGGGCCTCGGGTGGCTGCGGCCGGTGATGATGACTGGGGCGTCGGTGTCGTCGTCCAGGCCGGTGAAGCCGAGGTCTGGCCCTGAGGCCGACCTTCCGTGGTTGGGCGCTGATCCTATTTGTGGCGGGCGGCGGTGATCTAGCTGGAGCGTCCCGGCTTCGCCGCCGAACGCCCCAGGTTGCAGCGCTTGTCGGTCAGGGCGAGGGACAGCGGTGGTGCTTGCCCGGGTAGTTCGGCCGGCTTTCGTTCCCGATGTGTCTGCGCGTGCGCACGAGGGTGCTGTCGAGCAGCATGACGGCGCCACCGTTCCCGGCGATTTCCTTCAGAGCGCGGTCCAGGCGCGGAGAGCGGGCCGACAGCAGCTCGATGACTTTCAACAGCCACCCATGCGGGTCGCGTCATCGACACGCAGGGAATGGTCAGCCCCGAGGTCGCTTGGCTGGGGCCGACGGCTTTGCCGTCAGGGGTGAACGGCTCGGCAGGAAAGCGAAGAAGCGCTGTTCGCGCCGACCTCGCTCCGCTCCATCGTCCGGTGCGGGCCGCGTGGAAGACGGGTGAGGCAGTGGCCGTTCTCTGCGAAGGGGCCTGCGGCTTCGAGGTCCTGCGGTGCTGCAGGACCTCGCGCACATGCAGGAGCGGGGTCAGGACAGTTGACGCCAGGCGTGGGTGAGTGCGTTGCGTAGTTGGGCGGTTTCCGTCGGGGTGAGGCCGTCCGTCATTCGCCGCTCCAGTTCGCGTACAGGTTCCTCGTGGTCCGCAAGGAGCTGGCGGCCGAGCTCGGTCAAGCCGATGAGGAGTTCCCGCCGGTTGGTGGGATTGGCGCGGCGGACGACGTACCCGCAGGCTTCCAGGGTGCGGACCATGTCCGCCATGGACTGGGCGGTGACGAATGAGCTGCGCGCGAGCTGGGCGGCCGTCAGTCCGTCGTGCCGATGGAGCACGGTCAGTGCCGTGTACTGCAGCGCGGTCACGCCCGACGGCTTGAGCGCTTCGTCCAGCCGGGCCCGGACGACAAGTTCGGTGCGTTTGACCAGGTAGAGGAGAGAAGGAAGGTCCTTCTCCCCTTGGCGGGCCGTCGGTGTGACTGCTTTCGGCACGGCGTCCTCCCGGTGTTGCTGCTTTGAGGGATGCGCGTGGCATGCCCCGTGTAGAAGAGTCACCCTAGCCCATTGACAGGATTCCTGTTGATCGAAAAACTGGCGCTTGCCAGGAATTCTGTCAATGAAGGGTTGGTAGTCATGGACTTGATCGGGAAGGTCGCCGTCGTCACCGGCAGTGGACGCGGGCTGGGTCTCGCATATGCTCGGGCGCTCGCCGCGTCAGGAGCCTCCGTTGTCGTCAACGACGTGGAAGAGGAGGCGGTCGAGGCTGCGGTCAAGGCCGTGGAAGCGGCCGGCGGCAAGGCTGTCGGTGTGACGGCTGCCGTCGGTGACACCGGCGCGGCCGAACAGCTGGTCTCCGCGGCGGTGGAGCATTTCGGGCGGCTGGACGTCCTCGTCACCAATGCCGGCATCTTGCGCGACCGGGTGTTGTGGAAGATGACCGACGACGACTTCGACGACGTCGTGCGTGTTCATATGCGCGGCACCTTCACCTGTGCCCGAGCAGCAGCTGTGCGGATGCGTGAGCAGGGTGAGGGCGGACGCATCATTCTGATCGGCTCGCCTGCGGGGCAGCGCGGGAACTTCGGACAGACCAACTATGCGGCGGCCAAGGCGGGCATCGTGGCCATGGCGCGCACGTGGGCCATGGAACTGGCCCGGGCCCAGATCACCGTAAACGCCGTCGTCCCGGTCGCTGCCACCGAGATGACCAAGACCATTCCGGTCTTCGCGCCCGCCATCGAAGAGGCTGAACGTACCGGTGCGCCCCTGCCGGACTGGATGCGCAAGGACGAAGGACTCGGCACGGTCGACGATGTCACCGGGCTCGTCACCTTCCTCGCCTCCGACGCCTCCAGCGGTGTGACCGGCCAGGCCATCGGCGTCGGCGGAGACCGCCTCGCACTGTGGTCCCATCCCAACGAGAAGGCGGTGATGCTGCGTGACGGCGGCTGGTCCGCCGAGGAGATCGCCCATGACTGGGCCGGCGGCATCGGGGCGGAACCGGAGAGCTGCGGCATCCCCGCCCCCCAGCCGCCGACGGGCGCCTGACATGCCTTCGTCCACCGCAATCGACCCGGAGCAGCTCACCGCGATCGACGTGCACACGCATGCGGAGGTGTCGCGGACGGGGCATCCCTCGCTCAGTCCTGAACTCATGGCCGCCTCCGAGAAGTACTTCGCGGCACACGGACACCGCCAGCCCACCATCGACGAGATGGCGGAGTACTACCGGCAGCGCCGGATGGCTGCCGTCGTCTTCACGGTCGACGCCGAGCACGCGCTGGGGCACCCGCCGATCCCGAACGAAGAAGTAGCCGAGAGCTGCGCGGACCATGCGGACGTTCTCATCCCGTTCGCCTCGATCGACCCGTGGCGGGGCAGTGCGGGGGTGCGCCAGGCCCGGCGTCTCGTTCACGAGCACGGCGTACGGGGGTTCAAGTTCCACCCGAGTCTGCAGGGCTTCTCGCCGGACGACCGGCTGGCCTACCCCCTGTACGAGGCCATCGAGGAACTGGGCGTGCCCGCCCTCTTCCATACCGGTCAGACCGGTATCGGCGCTGGTGTGCCGGGAGGAGGCGGTATTCGCCTGAAGTACTCCAATCCCATGCTCATCGACGACGTGGCGGCCGACTTCCCGGGCCTGCGCATCATCCTGGCCCATCCGTCCTTTCCGTGGCAGGACGAGGCTCTGGCCGTTGCGACGCACAAGCCGAACGTCTTCATCGACCTGTCCGGCTGGTCCCCGAAGTACTTCCCGCCACAGCTCGTCCGGTACGCCAACACCCTGCTGAAGGACAAGGTGCTCTTCGGATCGGACTATCCGGTGATCACTCCGGACCGGTGGTTGAGCGACTTCGACAAGCTCGATATCAAGCCTGAGGTACGGCCGCGCATCCTCAAGGACAATGCGGCGCGACTGCTCGGTCTGGTTCAGGACTGACCGCCGTCTGTTGTCTCCGGCGCACCGTGCCGGAACCCTGTCGCGGTACGGGCCGCTGTCCGACCGGTTCGCGAGCGGGGGCTCCGTAGGTCTCGCCGCACGTGTTGAGGCGACGGCAGGAATTCCTCGGCAACGTCGAGGCGTGGCGTGACCGGCCGTGTCATGCCCGGCGTAGCAGGCGACGGGCTGCCCTGCGGAGCCCCGCCGGGAACCGTGGCCACCGGCTCCCGGGCCAAAGGTTTATCCGACACTCCCGAGCCGTCCGTCTTCTCCACTCCCTTCTTGGCCGGCTCGTCCGATCACATCCGAAAGGCACGGCACTCGCATGCGCAACCACGGCATCGGATCCTGGACCGCGCGACGCGCCCGTAAGTCTCCGGACCGCCTGGCTCTCGTCCACGGCGCCACCCGGCGCACCTACGCACAACTCCACGACCGCACCACGCGCCTGGCTCACCACTTGCGCAGTCTTGGTGTGCGCCCCGGCGATCGCGTCGCGTTCCTGGGACCCAACCACCCCGCCTTCCTCGAGACGCTCTTCGCCAGCGGCCAACTCGGTGCCGTCTTCTTGCCCCTCAACACCCGGCTGGCGCAGCCGGAGTTGCGGCACTGTCTGACAGACTCCGGGGCCAGTGTCCTGGTGTATTCGCCTTCCTACGAGGCGTTCGCGGCTTCCAGCGGTGTTCGGCAGACCGTCAGCGTGGACGAAGACCTGGAGGAGGCCCTCGCCCGCTCCTCGGACGCGCCGCTCGATCTCGTGGTCGGCCTTGAGGACAACGCGATGATCCTCTACACGTCGGGCACCACCGGCCGCGCCAAAGGGGCCGTGCTGACCCACGGAAACCTCATCTGGAACAGCTTCAACACCCTGGTCGACGGCGACTTCGTCACCGGGGACGTGACCCTGCTGTCCGCTCCGCTGTTCCACACCGCGGCACTGAACATGACCAGTCTGCCCACCGTCCTGAAGGGCGGCACCCTGGTCATCGAGGAACAATTCTCAGCGAGCCGTACCCTCGACCTCGTCGAAAGGCACCGGGTCTCCGTGTTGTTCGGGGTGCCGGCCATGTTCCAGCAGATCGCCGCCGAACCCCGGTTCGCCGAGGCCGACCTGTCGTCGTTGCGCATGCTGCTGTGCGGCGGCGCGCCGGTTCCCGAAGGCTTGGTCCGCGTCTACCAGCAACGCGGTCTCGGTTTCATCCAGGGCTACGGCATGACGGAGTCCTCGCCCGGCGTCTGCTTGCTCGACGCCGAGCACGCCCTGGACAAGACCGGTACGGCAGGTCTGCCGCACTTCTTCAGTGACATCCGTGTCGTCGATGCCGACGGCAACGATGCCGCACGCGGTGAACTGCTGGTCGAGGGACCCAACGTGATGAGTGGGTACTGGAATCTGCCCGCCGAGACCGCTGCTGCCTTTCACGACGGCTGGTTCCGCTCCGGTGATGTCGTGGCCACCGACGAGGACGGGTACGTCACCATCGTCGACCGCGTGAAGGATCTGATCATTTCGGGCGGGGAGAACATCTATCCCGCCGAGGTCGAAAAGGTTCTCTACGACCACCCGGCCGTCGTTGACTGCGCCGTCATCGGTGTCCCGGACAAGACATGGGGCGAAGTGCCCCGCGCGGTCGTCGTCCTCGCCCCGGCCTCCGAGGCGACGGCCGACGACATCATCGCCTCTCTCGACGGGCGCTTGGCCCGATACAAGATCCCCAAGTCCGTCGTCTTCGCCGATGCACTGCCCCGCAGCGGCGCCGGAAAACTACTCAAGCGCCGTATCCACGAACAATTCGGCACATCCAACTGAAGGAGCTCCCCATCATGACCGCCCTGCGCACCGCCACCGGACTCGACGAGATCAAGGCCCTGGCGGGCACCGGCCTCGACCGTACCGAGTGGCTTGAGATCACCCAGGAAAGGGTGAACACCTTCGCCGACGCCACCGGTGACCACCAGTGGATTCACACCGATCCCGCTCGTGCCGCCGACGGCCCCTTCGGTGGCACCATCGCTCACGGCTACCTGACCCTGTCCCTGATCATTCCCCTTTTCAACCAGTTGCTGACCATCCAGGGCACCTCGATGAGCATCAACTACGGCCTCGACAAGGTGCGTTTTCCGCACCCCGTGAAGGTGGGCGCCAAGGTGCGTCTGCACGGCGTGGTCGACTCGGTCGAGGACGTCAAGGGCAACGGCGTGGAAATGCGCCTGACCTTCACCATCGAGATCGACGGTGCGGACAAGCCGGCCTGCGTCGCACAGGCCATCTACCGTCACTACGCGTAGCACCCTGCCGGTGGGAGGAGCGTGCCCCGGGGCCGCGGGCGGGAGGCGACGACCGGCCCGGGGCTCCTCCCACCCCGTCCGCCGATCTGCCACCAGCCCTGTCTCCACCGTCGCCAGGCCGCGAGGGGCGGGGTACTAAGCTGGAGCGATGCCGGAGAAGAACCCGTCGATCGAGGCGCTTGTGCTGCGCCGCGCACAGGAGGGGTCCGTCCTCCCACGCCAGCAGACCGGGGCGTCTCCGCAACGGCTGCTGACCACGTTGCTGGGCGAGCACTGGCTGGACGCCCCGGCGGCTCTGTCGATGAGTACGGTCATCACCCTGCTGGCGGAGTTCGGTATCAGCGAGACGAGCGCACGCGCGACCGCGAACCGGCTCGTCAAGCGGGGAGTGCTGGAGACCGAGCGGTCCGGGCGCCAGTCCTACTTGCGGCTGAGCGCGATCGGCTGCGAGGACACCCGGCACAAGACCGCGAGCATCGTGCGTTTCGGCTCGTTGCAGCCGGACTGGGACGGCCTGTGGACGCTGGCTGCCTTCAGCATTCCGGAACAGCAGCGCCACGTCCGCCACCGGGTACGCAGCTATCTGAGGTGGCTCGGGTTCGCGCCGCTGTTCGACGGGCTGTGGGTTTCGGCGCACGCCGATCCGGCGGCTCTCGAGCCGATCTTCCGGGCCGCGGGAGTGGACAACTTGACGATCTTCAGGGCCGAGGAGGCAGGGGAGACCCTGCCGCTGGCGGCGTGGAACCTGAGCGACGTAGCCGCGGCTTACCGGACCTTCGTCGCCGACCACCAGCAACTGGCGGTACGGCTGACGGCGGGAGACGTGAGCCCCAGCGCCGCCCTGGCCGGCCGGCTCCAGGTCTTGGACGCCTGGCGTACCTTTCCGGGAATCGACCCGGACCTACCGGACGAACTGCTTTCCCCCGACTGGCCCCGGACAACGGCGCGGTCGCTGTTCGTGTCCCTGTACGACGGGCTCGCGCCTCTCGCAGAGCTGCGGTTCCGGCAGCTCGTCGCCGTCCACGACGGTGCGGTGGCCGAACAAGCCGGCCACCGAACTACCGCCGACTGGGCGGCCGGATAGGAACGGAGCGGCGCGCGGTGAGGCGGTCAGCACCCACTGTTAGGCAGGAGTGAGCTGCAACTCGGCCGAGACAATGCCCAGTTCAGGCATCCTGGCGCCCTCGCGCTCACCGACGGCGGTGAACGACGTTGTACGGGACAGGAGTTCCTCAAGCGCGATCCTCAGCATCGTCCGCGCCATGGGTGCCCCGGGGCAGCGGTGCCGTCCCCGGCCGAAAGCGAGATGCCCAGCGATGTTCGCCCGATCGATCCGGAACGTGTCGGGATCGTCGAAGACCGCGGCGTCCCGGTTCGCTGACGCGTACGCGAGCGTGACGGGCTCCTCCGGGCGGATGGTGCGACCCAGAATCTCCACGGGCGCGGACGGGGTGCGTGCGAACCCCCGATAAGGCGCATAGAGCCGCAGAAACTCCTCCAGGGCGTCCGGAATCAGCTCGGGACGTGAACGCAGCCGTTGCTGCAATTCCGGGTCGTCCGCAAGATGGACGGCGATCGACCCGAGGATGATCGGTGGTGCCACCATCCCGACCACGAGCGACTGACGGAGCGCCCCGACCACGTGCTCCGGGTCCAGCGGCACGCCGTCGATGCGTTCCGACAGAAGAGAACTCGCGGGATCCTCGTCGACAGGAAGGGGATTGCGCCGCCGATCGGCAACCAGCTCGCGCGCCATGTCGTACAGCTTCTGACTCGTCGAGTTGACGATGTCCTTGTTCTGGCTGCGCCAGGCCTGCACCCACCGGGCCGACGTCTCGGCGAGCAGCGGAGCCACGTCCGGCGTGAGGTTGAGCCACTCGGTCGTGGTCCACGCAGGAAAACGGGTGCCGAACTCCTGCGCAATGTCACCGTGGCCACGGTCGAGCAGCGGCTGGAGTTCCTTGCCGGCGTGCCGGCGCAGCCGCGGCATCAACCGCTGCAGCCGGTCACGCTGCAGCGTCCTCTCCAGCGCCCGGCGGTACGGAGTGTGCGCGGGTGCATCGAAGTTCAGCGGAGGTCTGCGCAGCCCGCGAGGATCACTGGGGACGACGGCTTTGACCGACGAGATGAAGGTACGGTCGTCGAGCGCCGCCGCACGAACCTCCCGGTACCGCGTCAAGGCCCAGAAACCACCGTAGGAACTGCTGTGCGCGACGGGGCATTCGGCCCTCAGCCGGCGGTACATGGCGTGCACGCGGTCCGGTGCGTTGTCGGCCGTCGGGTCGAAGTCGTCCGGCCTGTCGGGGCAGGGGTCCACGGCAGTCATGGGTGGGTCCGATCGCTGGTTGGCCGGCCGGGAAGGAGTCGGGGGGAGCGGCGACGCTGCATCGCCTGGCTGCCCAACCCGAGCAGCTGATCTGTGGAGCGGTACTCGATGTACTCGGCGAGTTCCGGCGTGTACCGGCCCACGATCTGCCGGACCCGGAGCGCAGCCAGGGGGCCGAGGGCGTCGTAGACCTCGACATAGATGGTGCGGGCGTCTTTCCGGGGCCATTCGCGTGGCAGCAGGTTGGCGGGGAGATCCGGGTCGATACCGGGGAACGTGCGCCAGCTGTCCATGATCCTCGTGCGGGCGAGCAGCGCCTGGGCAGCACTCACTTCTCCCTCACGGACCTGGTCGCGCAGCGGGCCGTAGGCCGTCACGAAACGTGCGTAGGTCGCCTCGACCTCGTCGAGATCCCAGGCGTCGACCGGTCGACGGGGCGACCCCGGCTGCTCCGCCGCGCGGAAGACGGTGACGTCCCGGATCCCGAGGCGGTCCAGCTCGTGCCGGGCCTGGGCGGCTACCGGGCGGGACGACACCCACGTGCCGTCGTAGAGCGGGGCGAAACCCAGCCAGCGCAGTTTCGAGCGCACCGCGTGGCGCAGATCCCGTTCCCTCTCGTTGAGCGAGAAGAGGGCGAGGGTCCACTGCCCGTCCCACGATCGGTCGCCTTGTCCGAAGGACACGAATTCGTATGCGCCGGCCATGAGTACTTCCGCGGCGCCCGGCGCGAAGCCGTAATAGGTGTAGCGCCCCACTCTGGTCGAGGCGAGCACGCCGCGACGGGCCAGCCGGTTCAGCGCCGCGCGGGCGGCGGCGGGACCGATGTCGAACTCGCCGAGCAGAGCCACGAGCGCCGCCGACGGCAGGTGCTCAGTGCGCCCCGCCCAGTAGTCGCCCAGCAGGGTCGTCAACAGGTGCTGAGACGACGAGCCCGCCTGGGGACGGGGCAGATGCGGGCCAGGGGCCCCGGCGGTCGGAACCACGTCGCCCGACTGTGCCGAGCCGGTGGGTCCAAGGGCAGCAGACGTCATCAGATGGCTCCATCAGCGACGAGCCCGTCGATCTGCTCCGCGGAGTAGCCCAGCAGCTCGCGGTAGACGAGCCGGCTGTCTTCACCGAGGTGGGGGACACCGTCGGCGAAATCGGTACGGGAGCGGGACATGTGAACGGGCATGCCGCTGCCGATCAATCCGTCCGCAGTGCCGTAGGCGGGATGGTGGAGCGCAACGGTGTCGCCGCGGCTGAGCAGCGACGCGTCGCTGACGGCCTCGGCGGGTTCCCTGACCGGGGCGCATGGGACACCGTGGGCCTCCAGAGCGGCGATCACTCGGTCCTGTGGGTGCTTGCGTGACCACTCCTCGATCAGGGCATGGAACTCGTCGGCATGAGCCACCCTCGCGTCACGGGTGGTGAACCGCCCGTCGGCCAGGAGCTCGGGGCGCCCCAGCGCCGTCAGCACTCCCCGCGCGAACTTGTCCTCCGGTGCGCAGACGGCCACCCAGCCGTCGGCGGTCTCGAACACCCCGAACGGCGCCAGCCGCGGCATGAACCTGCCGTTGCGGCCGGACAGGCCGAGCCGGGTCAGCAGGTGCGACTGCTCGCCGGCGACCAGCGCGGTGAGCGAGCCGAGCATGGAGACGTCGACATGCTGGCCGATCCCGGTTGCCTCCGCCTGCCGCAGAGCGCCCAGGACACCGATGACCGCGTAGAGCGGTGCGGACAGGTCGCCGATGGGAAACCCCACGCGGACCGGCGGGTCACCCGGGCTGCCGGACGTCATCATCGTTCCGGACAGCGCCTGCACGATCGCGTCCATCGCCTTGCCGGTCCCCGGCTCGCCGGCCTGCCCGAAGCCGCTGATCGAGCAGTACACGATGCGGGGGTTGATCTCGGTGGCGGCCGCGTAGCCGACGCCGAGCCGATCGGCAGTGCCACGGCTGTAGTTCTCGACGACGACGTCCGCCTGCCGTACCAGGTCCGCGAAGACCTCGCGGCCGGCCGGGTGCTTCAGATCGAGCGTCACGCTCTCCTTGCCCCGGGTGCGTTCGAGGGTCCCCAGGGAAATGTCGTCGTCGTGGCGGCGCTGCATCGTGAGCCCGTCGCGGCCGAAGTAGGGCGCGTTGTTGCGGACCCGGTCACCGCCTCGTGGGTTCTCGACCTTGATGACCCGTGCCCCAAGCCCGGACAGCAGGAGGGTTGCATAGGGACCGGCCAGCGCGATGGTCAGGTCGATGACGGTGATGCCTTCGAGCGGTCGGGGAAGTTCGGGGGTCTGTGCGGACATGAGTACCTCGACGGTATGCGGGGACAGCAGATGGTCGGACTGATGGTTCGACTGCGCAATCACGGGCAGGGCCGTGCCAGGGAACGCCGCGACCGGCACGCGGCACCGACACCCGGCCGTGGCGATGCGCGTGCTCGCCGCCCTCCGGGCCGAGCCCGCGGCGTCAGTTCGCCCGCAGAGCAGGAGCGTGTCGCTGCAGGGGCGGGAGCACCGTTGGGAGGCCGTTGCGGCGAGGTGCGGAGGGGCACGTTCAGTCGGTGCCCTTCTCCTGGGCGCGACGGCGAGCGGCGACCGGTTCCACCCGGGTTTGGATGAACTCCGAGACCTCTGCCTGCACGGCTTGGGCATCCCAGCCCCGGGAGTCGCCACTGTCGCCGCCGATCTGAAGCACCGGCACGCCGGCCGCCTCCAGGGCGCGGTTGACGAAGTAGGTCCCCCGGCGATCGGTGCCCGCCATATGGACCGCGCCGTCGATGCGGTTGTGCACCGCCTCCTTGGCGTACCACTCCGCCGCCCACGGCGGTGCGTTGATCATGTCGGGGAACGCTGCGAACCTGCCAGCCAGGGTGCGCAGCGGATCGTCGCCGTGGCGGATGTAGCCGTCGGCCGCGATCGCGAGGTACATCGACCACACGAAGACCGCGCCGTACACCTCCTGGAACCAGGTGTAGAAGCCCATGTCGAACCAGAGGCCGGTCCCCACCCACATGAGCCGGATGCGCTCGTCGGGGCAGGGGGCCGCTCCCGTATCCACCCGGTCGCGTACCTCGTGGTAGAAGGTACGGGCCGCGTCACGTGCCCACACCGTCCCGCGGTGCCACTGGGGGATCATGACGCTGGGGATGCTGTCACTGATCGTGATGGGGGCCGGGCTGGTGCGGGCGATGAGGTCGCGAGCTGCCCGGTTCCACAGTTGCTGCTCGTTGACCAGGGCCATCACCTCACGGAAACGCTCCTCGTCGAAGACACGACCGGTGACCATCTCCAGATGCTTGACCGCACCGGTCAGTTCTGCGGTCATCAGGTCGATGCGCGCGGTGCCGATCAACGCTTCCCAGTCGTCCTCGATCCGCTCCCACCAACGGGGGTCCTGGTGGTTCGCGACGGTGCGCTCGAAGGGCAGGAAGACGGCGCCGTGTTCGCGTTCCCAGACCTCGAAGACCTTGCGCAGGGCGTCCCCCGTCGTCTCGGCGAGCACCAGAGAGATGGGGGGCAGACCACCCCACGGGGGGTCCTCGTCGAAGGTGCTCGCCAGCGCCAGGGTGTTGTACGCCTCCTGGTCGGCGGGGTATCCGCGGTCCGCAAGCAGACGCAGGTAGCGGCCGGATTTCTGCTTGGCCGCGCAGACCGACGCCCACCACTGGTTGACCACGTACGGAATGTCGAGCGCGCGCAGGATCTCCTGCGGGGCGTCGGCGTTGACGAGTGCGACCGGGTCGCCGTCCGCGGCACGCTGTTTCAGGTCGGCGAACCACTGCCGTTGATAGGCCGTGGCCGCGCTTGCGGAGGGCAGCACCATCCGGTTGCGCCGGCCGATGGCATCGGCCGTCACCGGGTCACCCCAGCGGCGCGGGCCGGTCGGCGCAGCGCCGGTTCCAGCAGTGAGCGCACGTTCTCGTTCCTTTCTTCGCCGTACCTCTGAGCAGGGACGGCGAGCATCGGGATCCCGACGGCTTGCAGGGCCGCGCGCTGGGCCGGGACGTCCCACGGCGGCGCGTCGTCATGGCAGCGGGCCCAAGCCACCACCAGGTCCGCGCCGCACGCGGCGGCCATGCGCGCCGTCTGCGCGGCGCGTACAGCGGCGCTGTGACCCGCGGCGGCGGGCGCTTGCAGGGCCCCGGCCCGGACGAGAGCACTGCGGATGTCGTACGCGGGTCCGACGCTTGCCTCGCCGGCGAGGGCTCCCCAGCTGTGGTCCTCGCCGACGATCACGCAGCCCAGCGACTCGATGGCCTCGTAGGCATCCGGATGGTCGTGATCGCAGCCGGTCAGGAATACGCGAGTGCCCGGCAGCGCCGGCAGCCGGCCGGCGTCGTCGAGCAGCCGCTCCACGGCCTCGCACCAGTGCTCGGGCGTCGTGAGGAAAGCCGCTCCGATCACCGCCAGGGCCTGGGCTCCGGTCAGGCGCGGGCCACCGGGGCCGCTGCGCAGCCGGGTGCCGACCGTCCGTATCAGCTCCCGCACACGGTCGTGGAGTTCGGCGGCGGTCCGCAGCCGGTCGTCGGTGACGGGCCGGCCGGCCCAGCTGCTGATCTCCTCGACCAGCTGGTCAAGGCGCGTCCGGTTGTAGGCGGCCGAGGTTCGCTGCGGGAGGTGGACGAGGTCGAAGAACGTGAACCGGGGCACCGTGACGCGGGGCTGAAGACGCTGGATCTCCCGCAGGTACAGAAAGAGCCGCACGGACCCTTCGGTGTCGGCGGACATCACCAGACCAGCGGTCCTTGCGGCGTCGCCCTCGAGGAGACGGGCGAGTTGCGACACCGCAAGCCGGTCGATTCCGGGACCGCAGTACGGCTCGGCTGCCTCGTGCCGATCCGGGCGGCCGGCCAGCCGGAACGGGACGAATCCCGCGGCGGTGAGCACCTCGGCGGGCACGTCCGCACCGACGCAGGCGACCACGGGGCGGCTTTGCACCTCGGCGGGCAACGCGTCGTTCCGGGACTCGTAGACCGTGAGGAGATGCTGCAGTGATCTCAACGTCCGCCACCTCTCGTGTACTACTTCCGGCGAATTCAGCCGGTCGCAATGAGCAACATATGCAGCGACGATCTGGAAGGCAAGTATCTTGTGTCGAGGTTAGATCCCGCTCAACGCCGCGTATGTATGGGCGTTTTGAGGTTCAATGCACACTCCTGTGCCGTGTCAGTGACCGAAGAGTTGTGCAGCAATATGAGACACATTCATTGACACTCGGCAACGTACTTTCTATGTTTCACGTCACGTTCCAGCGCTACGACGGAGTGCGCCATCTCCTGTGGTCAGGCCCAGGCCACCCCTACCTGCCCGGGCTTCCGTTGTTCGCCGCGGTCGCCTCTCGTGCACACCGCACGACCTGTCCGCCGAGGCCGACATGGCAACGGCATCCAGCAATCCCCCGAGGAGACAGCCGATGGCCCGACTCATCCGACACGGACGGCGACCGATCGCCGTGCTTGCCATGTCGAGCGCCATGGCGCTCGTCCTGTCCGCCTGCGGAACGCACCCGTCGGCCGGTTCGCCGAGCGGCTCCGCCGACTCGTACAAGGTCGGCTTCATCCTGCAACTGTCCGGAGCGGGTTCCGTCTACGCGGACCACGCCCAAGCCGGCAGCAAGGCCGGCTTCGAAGATGTCAACAAGCACAACAAGGCCGGCGTCCGGTTCACCTCCATGGTGGCCGACGCAGGTGCGGACGCACGCAGCGCCAACACCGCCTGCAGCCGGCTCATCCAGCAGCAGAAGGCACAGGCGATCGTCGCCTTCATACCGGGCCCGCAACTGCTGGCCTGCAACGCCCTCGCGAAGCGGCTCGACATCCCGCTGGTGAGCCTGTCGTCCGGTGCAGGCAACATCTGCGCCTGGAACCTCACGAGCCTCGGGCTGGTGCCCAACCAGCAGACACTGCCCGCCATCGACGAACTCGTCGCCGAGGGCAAGAAGAGGTGGTACTTCCTCGGCGCCAACTACTCCACGCCGAAGGCCTCCATCGAGACGGCCAAGGAGCATCTGACCAAGCTGGGCGGCACCGTCGTCGGTACCGCTTACGAGCCCAGCGGCACCGCCGACTTCTCCCAGGACATCGCCAACATCGTCAAGGCCCGCCCCGACGTCGCCTTCCTCAACGTGATCGGTGACGACGACGTCGCCCTTCAGAAGCAGTGGGCGGCCGACCCGCGTACCAAGGGCATCACGCGGGTGGACGTGCTGCTCGGCGAGGGCACCGCCAAGGCCTTGGGCGCCGCCGCCGAGGGAATCTGGTCGTCCAGCATCTACTTCGCCGCCATCAAGGGAAACGGCAACGACGCCTTCAAGGATCTGGCCGAGCGAAGCGGTCTCAAGGGCGCCCCGGACGTCAACGCATACGTGTCGTACATGCAGGTGCAGGCACTCGCCGCCGCGGTCAAGCAGTCCGGGGCCGATGGGCGGGACGTCATCAAGGCGCTCCGGCACACAGACATTGACGGCCCGGTCGGCGCCCTCAAGTCCATGAACTCCTTCAGCTACCAGCCGGTGTACCTGGCGCAGGCACGGTCCGACGGCACCTTCACCATCCGCAAGAAGTCCGACCCGATCCCCCCGAAGCTTGCCTGCCAGGGCTGACGGACGACTCGGCAACGACCTCAAGGAGAGTCAAGTGACGCTCTTGCTCGACGTCCTGACAGCAGTCGGGATCCTCACCATCGTCGTCCTGGGCCTGGCCATCGTGCTGGGCGTACTGGATGTCATCAATCTCGCGCACACCGGCTTCATGGCGGTCGGCGTCTATGCCTCAGTGATCACTCACCGGGCGGGTTGGCCGTTCTGGACCGGCATCCTGACCGGTGCCGCCGCCGCGGCGGTCACCGGGCTCGTCGTTGAAGGCCTGGTCATCCGACGCCTCTACGACCGCCCCCTGGAGACGATTCTCGCCACCTGGGGCATCTCTCTGATCGTCATTCAGGCCCTGACGCTGGGATTCGGACATGACAACCAGGCGGTCGGCCAGCCGATGGCCACGGCGACGTCCGTCGCCGGAACGCCGTACCCGACCTACCGGCTCCTGCTGATCCTGCTGGCAGCCGCGCTGGTCGTGGCGCTGGCACTGCTGATGCGTTTCACCAGGGTCGGCCTGACTATTCGCATGGTGCAGTCCAACCAGCACCTCGCCCGTGCGCTCGGTATCCGGGTCGCGCTCATCCGAGCCGTCACGTTCGTCGTCGGCTGCGCGCTCTCCGGCTTCGCCGGCGCCGCCCTGGGCCCCACCCAGGCAGTCACCCCCAACTACGCGCTCTCCCTGGTGGCCACCGGGTTCCTTGCGGTGCTGCTTGCCGGCGGAAGGCTGTCCGGTGTCGTGACCAGCTGCCTCGTCCTCGGGGTGGTGCAGATTCTCTTTGCGCATTGGGCCAGCCCCGTCTACAGCTCCACGGCGGTCATCGCGGTCGCCGTCGTTCTCCTGCGTATCCGACCCGAGGGGTTGACATGGCGTCACGCCTGACCTTCAACGGCCGACTCTCGGCCACCGGCGCACTTGTCGCCGTGCTCGTGTTCGTGGTGCTCGGCCAGGTCGTCGGTGAATACGACGTCAGCCTGCTCACCGTCGCCTTCATCTACGGCATATCCGCCGTCAGCCTCGACCTCGTCTGGGGTTACGTCGGCGCGCCCGACCTAGGACACGGCCTGTGGTTCGGCATCGGCGCCCTCACGGTGGGTGCCATGACCACGACGACCGACAGCACCGGTCTAGTCATCTCGGTACAGGACGAGCCCTGGCGCTACGCCGTTTCCCTGCTCCTCGGCATCGCCATCGCCGCCGCGGTCGCCGGCGTGGTGGGGCGCTTCGCCTTCTCGGCCAAGGGATCCCCGTTCTACATCGCGGTCGTCACCCTGGCCCTGACCACCGCTGCCACCACGCTCTACTCACAATTCCCCACCGTCACCGGTGGCGAGAACGGACTGTTCGGCTTCAACCCCCTCACGATCACCACCCGCGCCTGGTACTACCTCACCCTGGCGGCGCTCGTGCTGGTCACCGCGGGTGCGCTCATCCTGGTCCGCAGCGATGTCGGCCTGCTGCTCCGGGCAGTCAGAGACAACGAGGTTCGCACCCGCTACCTCGGCTACAGCGTGGAGAACGTCAAGACCGTGACGTTCATGGGCGGCGCGGGCCTGGCCGCCTTCGCGGGTGGGCTGATGGCGCTCGCCACCGGACTGGTGGCCGCCGACCTCTTCACCTTCCTGTTCGCCACGCAGATGATGGTGTGGGTGGCGGTCGGCGGACGCGCCACCATCATCGGCCCGGTGATCGGTGCCATCGGCCTGCAACTGCTCGGAGCGCGCCTGTCGGGGAGCTTCCCCACGCAGTGGTCGCTGATCCAGGGCCTGCTGTTCGTGCTCGTCGTGGTGTTCACGCCCAGCGGCATCCTGCCGCCGCTCACCCGCGCGTTCGGTCGGCTGCTGAGACGAGATGCCCGGGCCGACGAGCGCGAGATCGTCCCCGAGACCACCGCACCCCCACCGCTCCCGGACAAGTCACCCGTCATCTCGGTTTCCGGTCTGGAGTTCGGATACGGGAGCCTTCAGGTGCTGCGTGGTGTGGACCTGAAAGTGCAGCGGGGCGAACTGCTCTGTGTCGTCGGCCCGAACGGAGCCGGCAAGTCGACGCTGGTGTCCGTGCTCGCCGATGGCAACCTGTCCGCCAGGGGCACCGTGCACTACGACCTCGGCGCACACACTGTGGACCGCCGTCCCCCGGCCCACCGCCTCGCGCGCCGGGGAGTGAGCCGCAAGTTCCAGTCGCCGCAGCTGTTCGAAAGCCTTTCGGCGGCCGAGACGGTCCTGCTCGCCCGCAAGGCAGGCAGACTGCCTTCCTTCTGGCGACGGAGCCGACGCATCCCCACCTCTCCAGCGGTGCTCGACGTTCTTGAGGCCATGGGCCTGCAGGGGCGGGACCACGAGAAGAGCACGTCGCTGGCACACGGGCTCAAACAGGGACTGGAGATCGCAGCCTCGGTTGCCTCCCGCCCCCAGGTGCTGCTGCTCGACGAACCCACCGCCGGGCTCACCCACAACGAACGGGCCGTCGTGGGAACGGTGTTGCAACGCCTCGCAAGGGGAGGTATGACGATCATCCTCATCGAGCACGACCTGGACTTCGTCAACCGGATCGCCGACCGTGTTGTCGTCCTGCACGAGGGCCGGATCATCGAGGACGGCACTCCCGCCGAGGTCAGCAACTCCGATGTGGTCCGTGAGGCCTACCTCGGGACGGTGGCGTGATGAAGCTGACGGCACAGGGCATCGAATCCGGCTACGGATCCGCCACCGTCCTGAGGGGGGTGGACCTCACCGTGGGTGACGGCGAGGCCGTCGGAGTCGTCGGCCGCAACGGCATGGGCAAGACAACGCTGCTCGAGACGCTCCTCGGCTTCATCCGGCCGACCGCGGGCACCGTGCATCTCGGCGGGGAGGACATCACCGGCCGGCTGCCGGAACGGACCGTGGGCCGAGGCGTGGCCTATGGCCCGCAGGACGAGCCGGTGTTCGCGGCGCTGAGCGTCGAGGAGAACATCGTCGCCGCCAAGGCCGGGCGCATCGACCTCAAGCGGCGATCGACCGTCCTCGAACTCTTCCCTGTCCTGGGCACCCGTCTGCGTCAGCGCGCCGGCACCCTGTCCGGGGGCGAGCAGAAGATGCTCGTTCTTGCCCGCGCCCTGCTTGCCGACCCCACGCTCATCGTCCTGGACGAGATCACCGCGGGCCTGCAGCCGTCGATGGTGGACACCGTGGTCAGCGCCCTGCGCTGGGAACGCCAGGAACGCGGCACCGGCATCCTGCTCGTCGAGCAGAACATCGACGCGACCCTGGGAGTGTGCGACCGGGTCGCGGTCATGAAGCTCGGCCGCCTGGTGGCCGAGGAACCCGCCGCAGAGGAGGCTCGGGAGCACTTGCTTCGCCTGCTGGCACCGTGACGTGCAGGCATGGCACGGCCATCTGCAGTGCCGGGGAGGTGCCGGCACTGCTCCGTCGTCGCGCGGCGTCCGAATGACCTGTCCCCTTCCCGTACCACCGGCGACCTGAGCCGCTGCTGGCCCGCGAGTCCCCGAACCGGCTCCACGGATGACGTTCGATGGAGTGCGGCCTGATCCACCGCCGTGCGTCCGACAGCGCCGCGCACTCCGGGACACCCGACGGCTCGGCCCCTCAGCCGGGACTGCCGTGCCGCGTGTCGGGTCGGAGCCCTGCCCCGACCCGTCTGATTCCGCACCAACCTGTCCTCAAGGAGGACCGTGAACCACAGCCCCCGCAACAACCGTTCAAGCGCCGACGAGAGCCGCCGCGACGCCCACGACTTCGATCCCGTGCGGCCAGGCGAGACCTTCACCAGCGCCCACGAGGAGTTCGCCGGACTGCGGGCCCGCTGCCCGATCGCCCGCAGCCAGGAGTACGGCGGGTTCTGGGCGCTGCTGGGCTACGACGACGTGCTCTCGGTGATCACGGACATCGAGCACTTCACGACGTCACAACAGAACGCAATACCGAAGTTCGCGTTCACCGGGGTGCGGCCACCGCTGCATCTCGACCCGCCGGACCACATGGCGTACCGGCGCGTCATCAACAAGTTCTTCACCCCGCCGAAGATGCGTGACCTTGCCCCCAAGGTCCGCTCCGCAGCAGTCGAACTCCTCGCCCCGCTCATCGACCGGGGCTGGACGGACGTGTGCAAGGACTACGCGCACCAGTTCCCCGCCCACGTCTTCGCCCACTTCTTCAACCTGTCCGTCGAGACCTCGACCCTGATCAAGCAAGTCAGCGGCACCTACGTCGACGCCATCCAGGTCCTCGACCACGAGACGGTGAAGAAGCTCAGCCGACGGCTGTACGAGATCGCCCAGTCAGTCATCGACGAGCGACGGGCCCATCCGCACGATCCCGAAGAGGATCTCACCGCTGCGCTGCTCGCCGCCGAATACCAGGGCGCGCCACTGCCCGCCGACATGGTGCTCGGCTGCGTCCGGCAGCTCATCGTCACCGGGATGGTGGCGCCCAGTGTCTTCATCGGCAACATGTTCGTGCACCTGAGCCAAGACCAGGAGCTGCAGGATCACCTGCGCGACCGGCCGGAGGACATTCCCGCCGCGGTGGAGGAGTTCCTTCGGCTCTATTCGCCCTACCGGGGCATGGCCCGCACAGCGCGTGAGGACGTGAGGCTGGGCGGGCAGCTCATTCGCAAGGACGACCCCGTGGCGCTCGTCTACACCTCGGCGAACCGGGACCACCGAGTGTTCCCCGACGGGGACGCCTTCGTCCTGCACCGGCCCAACATCGCCAGGCACATCTCTTTCGGCCGAGGCACGCACAGCTGCCCCGGAGCGCCCCTCGCCCGGATGATGATGATCACGACACTGGAAGAGGCCCTCACTCGCTGCGCCGGCTTCCAACTCGCCGGATCTCCCGAAATGGCCATATGGGCCGAGTGGGGTACCCGTTCCGTTCCGCTGGATTTCGTCCGCGCCTGAGCCCGGATCCACCGGCTGATCTGGGGGTGGGAATTTCGAGGTTGTGAGGGACGTGTCGGGAGCGCGTCGCGGATTCCGGCATGGGGTGGGCTGGTCTGCCCAGCTCTTCCACTTGTCCTTGTGGGGCTCGCCCTTTCGAACCCGGAACGGTTCAGTGATCAGCAACGCCGCCAGTCGGTGCAACCGGCCCATTGTCCGAGGGCGACCTCAATGCGCCGTTGACCGCGGACGGCCGCGCGGCAGCGGCCTCAATCTGATCCGGGGGAGGGTGGCTGGCCCCACTGCGCCTCCAGCGCCGTCCGCAGGGCATCGACCGCCCCCCGGCCGATCCGTTCGGCGAGCTGCTCTTCCAGCCGTTCAAGGATGACGCCGGCCTGGCGGTGCGCGCGTTCCCCATCCGGGGTACGCCGGATCAGGCGCTGCCGGGCGGAGGCGGGGTCGGGAACCTGTTCGAGCAGTCCGGCGGCGATCAGGCCGTGCACGGCCTGGTGTGCGGTCTGCCGGGTCACGCCCATGCGCCGCGCCAGCTCCGAGACCGTGGTGCCCTCGTCGTCCAGTACGGCGAAGAGCTGCGCCTGTGTCGGGGACACCGGCGTGGCGCCGCCCGCTTCCATGGCCGCCAGCAGCCCTTCTTCGAACCAGCGCCGGGCGTCACCGAGCAGTTGGGGGAGGTTGCGGTGGGTGGATTGCATGTGTTCCTCACGGCGACAGGGGGCGGGGGCCGGGCTCGCCTCAGGGTTGCCCACCGACATTTTCCATGTCAGGCTACCTGACATTCCTGGCGGCAGCCGATCGGAGGAGACCCATGACCATCGAGTACGCCACCCGATACCGGCGGGCCTCGCGCATATCCGCCGAGGTGGGCAAGCCCTACTTCATCGAGAAGGGCGAGGGCGACCGCGCCCACCTGTTCGGCGACCTGGTCACCATCTACGCGGGCGGTGAGCAGACCGAGAACACCTTCAACTTCTTCACCGTCGAAGGCCCCAAGGGCGACCTCATCCCGGCCCACCTGCACTCGGACACCCATGAGGTCTTCTACATCGCCGCCGGCGCGGTCCGGCTGTTCGTCGAGGACACGGAGGGCAACCAGCAGGAGAAGCTGCTCACCCCCGGCGACTTCGGCTTCGTGCCCAAGAACTGCCCGCACTCCTACCGTATGGAGCGCCACCACAGCCAGGTCGTCGGCGTCGCCGCCGGCCCCGGGGGCACTTTCGAGCGGTTCTTCGAAAACCTCGGCGCCCCCGCCGAGCAACTCGGCCTGCCCACCGAGCCGGTCATCCCGGAACCCGGCAAGTTCGTGAGCATCCCCGAGCAGTACGACGTGCGTTTCCTGCCGGACCACCAGTGGCGGATCCGATGACGGCAGCCGAAACCTCGGTGCGGGAACGGATCGTCGCGCCCCACCCGGACCGCTCCCCCTTGCCGCCCGCCGATGAGAGGGAGCCCGGCGTACGCGAGATGCGCGGCGTGCCCTACGGCGTCGTCGAGGGCAGCCGTCCGCTGGAGCTGGACCTGTGGTTGCCAAAGGCCGACCAGGCGGGGCCTGTTCCGCTGGTGCTGTTCGTGCACGGCGGCGCCTGGCGCCGGGGACGACGCGATGACATGGGCCCGTGCATGCGTTCCTGGATCCCGGGGCCTTTCGCGCGCATCGCGTCTGCGGGCTTCGCCGTGGCCTGTGCCGACTACCGGCTCAGCGGCGAGGCCACGTTCCCGGGCGCGCTCGACGACCTGCGCGCCGCGCTGCGCTGGCTCACCCTGCGCTCCGCGGAACTGGACATCGACACTGAACGGACGGTGGTGTGGGGAGAGTCCGCCGGCGGACACCTCGCCTCACTCCTCGCCCTGACACACACCGACCCGTCACCGGCCGGTGCGGTGATCTGGTACGCCCCGAGCGACCTGACCACTGCACGGGGCTGCTTCGCTCCCGAAGACGCCGCCACGCCCGAGGCCCTGATGCTCGGCGCGGCCCCGGCCACGGTCCCGCAGCGCGCCCGCGCGGCCAGCCCTCTCGCCCAGGTCCGCCCCGGTGCGCCACCGTTCCTTCTCGTTCACGGCGACGAGGACACCTTGGTGGCCTGCTCCCACAGCGAATCCCTCGCCGGGGCGCTGGAGCAGGCCGGGGTGCCGGCCCGGCTGTGGAAGGTCACGGGCGCCGACCACGGCTGGCACCGGCTGCCTGATGCCCAAGTCGAGGAAATCTTCAACCGATCCCTGGCCTTCGCTCGCCACCTCGTCACCTCGTCACCTCGTCACCGGGAGGGTGAGTGGAGTGTGAAGGCCAAGGGCTGTCTCGTAAATGATCTCCGGTGCGGTCGGGGTGTGCTCGGTGGCGGTGGTGACCGCTCGCCTGTCACGCGAGGTTGAGGTTGTGCAGGCGGGCAATGCCGCGGTCGATCTGCCGCTGCAGAACGGCCAGTCGATGGCGCAGTGCCAGGATTTCGGCGTCCTTGTCGCGGTCGCCCATCGGCAGGAGCCGTATCAGGGTGAACATACTCGTCAGGGCCGTGTACGGCAGTCGCAGCAGCACCGGACCATCCTGGCGGCGGCCGGAACCAGCTGGCAATCAGCCAGCAGGCCCCTGCCGTCACTCCCGACTGGCAGGGACTCACGACAGCACTCACACGCAGCATGACCAGCACGGACGAGGTTACTGGCACCTACAGGGCTTGTAGCAGGCCGCTGACGCCAGAGAGATCCGGCCGCGGGAGGCGCCACGGACCCGCACGGCCCGGCGTGCATGCGCGAGGAGCCCAGGTGCGGGCCCGGTGCGGTGCCATCGAGACGGCGGCCTCGTCCTCGAAGGCGAGCCATGCCCCGAGCGCCGCCGCGGTGGCTTTGCCGCGGGCCGGGTCTCCTTCACCCATCCGGCCACCGCCGCCCGGTCTGCTCGGCCGCCCGCCGGGCCGGCTGCTCGCAGGACCAGCCGTGCCGCCGCAGCAGTTCCCACGCACTGACAACGACAGACCGAGTTCCTGCTGGATCAGCATCGCCAGCCAGGCCAGGGTCCATCTCTCGTCCGGCTATCCGTGCGCCACTCTCTCCTTCAGCAACTCAGCTTCCAGGAAGGGGAATTGTGCTGCAGTGACCTCCGGTCGCTTGGCCGGGCGCGCCGGAACTGCACTGGACGTGGGGATACCCGCTCGCCGTCGCGCTGATGATCGGTTTCGGCGTTGGTCTCTGGGGCGTCTTCAAATGGCGCCGCTGGCTGTGAGCGGCTGTTCCGGAAGGAAGCGAGACAGGCCGCTCAGGCGCGGCTGGTGTCCCGTCGGTCGGGTGTGAGGAGGTAGGCGATGGCCATGTCGCTGAGCTCGTCCGCGTAGCGACTTTGTGCCGCCTCGCCGGTGGCCGGGTCGGGGCGTACGGAGTTGTGGAAGCAGGCGCCGAGGACGGCTCGGGCCGCAGTGTCCAGCGCTGCCTCCGGATCGGAGCGACGGATCTCGTCCGCGTAAGGGGCTGCGGCTTCGAGCAGGAGTCGGTGGATCTCGGTGATGGTGCGACCCCCACGGTCCGAGGGCTTGGCACCTCGCGCGCGCAGTAGTTCGGGGAAGAGGTTGCTGCTGTCGGCGAAGGACTGCAACAGGGTGTGCGCGTAGGCGTCCATGACGCCGGAGAGCGACGGCTGTGCCTTGCGGAGTTGCTCGGCCATGTACTCCTCGCGCCGGTCCAGCATCCGCTCCGTGAGGGCGTTGATCAGCTGCTCTTTGTCCTCGAAGCGGCGGTAGATCGTGCCGACCGAGACGCCGGCGCGTTCCGCGACGCCGGAGATCGTCATCTCCTCCAGGCCGGCTGAGGAGGCGATTTCCTCAGCCGCGCGCAGTACGCGGGCCAGCGTCGCGGCGCTGCGCGCCTGCTGGGGCTCCTTGTACGGCGCCGGGCGGTCGTGCTGGTCGGTCATGTCCCGCATCGTATCGGCGGGGGTCCCCGCACGAACGGTTGACAAATGGTGGGCCTCTCTGCGTAACCTCGTAACGCGAATGTGAATTTACATTCGCATCATACTGGAGGTTCGACCATGACCGACAAGCAGACTTCCCCGGCTGTGACCGTGACGCTCGAGTCGGGGCCCGTCGGCTCCGGGAGCATCGACGACTTCGAGCTGTTCTACGCCCGCCGTGCCCTGGACCGCTTCAGGACGCGACTGGGCCGCCAGGGCCTGCTCGATCTGCTGGCCGCGGACATCGAGGAAGGCAACGCCTTCCTGCGGGAGTGCGCGCGCACCTCCGACGGTGCCTTCAACGCGGGCACGACGGTGCTCAAGGCACGTGGCCTGACCTCGGCCGAGTTCCTGACCTGGATGGACGGGGCCTTCGCGAGCAGCGACGAGCGCCCGCTTCTCGCGGCGCACCCCGAGCACTACGCGATGGGCACCGACGACATCGGGGCGCGTGTGGTGGAGAGCATCGGCCCCCACGTGTGTTCCTTCTACATGGGCGGCTGGGGCACGGCCGCGTTGGCCTGGGCCGAGGACGCGGCCGAGCTCCTCCCGGAGTCGGAGTTTCCGCGCAAGATGTCCTCCAACCTTTTCCTGGAGGACGGCACCGTGGTCGGGCGGGCGCTGATCCAGTTCGGCGACACCGCCGACGGGTTCACCGCGAACCTGACGGTCTACTTCCCCACGTCCTGCCCGAAGGACGTCCTGGACCACCACCTGCGGCACTACGCCGTCGAGTTCAGGAACTGGATCGTCGCCGCGGCAGCGGCCAACGCCTGACCGATGCGGGTGGCGCGCACCGGCGGTTGACGTCGTCGGCTGCCGGAACCGGTCGCGACGATCACTGTCTTCGCGCGGTGCACGGTGCCGGACGAGTCGGTGAGCAGCTGATGTCGCCGGTGAGGTCGACCTCGACGATGTCGTCGATCATCTCGGCACCGAAGCGTTCGGCCTGGGCCCGCATGTTCTCCATGAGGGCCGGACCGTCGATGCCGTCGGGGAAGCCGGGGAAGTTCTCCACCTCGGTCGTGGTGGTCAGTGAGCCGCCCACGAAGATGGAGCTGCCGAACAGCAGGGGCTTGAGCTGGGCGCGGGCGGTGTAGAGGGCGGCGGTGTATCCGGCGGGGCCGGAGCCGATGACGATGACGTCGCGTATGCCGGGCTCCGTCACGCCGCTCATGCCTCCTGCTTCGCGTCGATCTCGGCGATCAGGCCCTCGATGTGGGTCTTGATCTGATCGCGGATCGGGCGCACGGAGTCGACGCCCTTGCCCGCCGGGTCCTCGAGGGCCCAGTCGAGGTATTTCTTGCCGGGGAAGATCGGGCAGGCGTCGCCGCAGCCCATGGTGATGACGTAGTCGGATGCCTGGACGGCCTCGGTGGTGAGGATCTTCGGCTTCTGGTCGGAGATGTCGACGCCGACCTCCTTCATGGCCTCGACCGCGGCGGGGTTGACCTGGTCGCCGGGGATCGAGCCGGCGGAGCGGACCTCGATCCGGTCGCCCGCGAGGTCGGTGAGGAATCCGGCGGCCATCTGCGAGCGTCCGGCGTTGTGGACGCAGACGAACAGGACGGAGGCGAGCGGGGAGGAGGGCATGGGCTCTTCCTTCGTAACGTGGGGCGAGTAGCTCCACAGGCGGTGACGACAGGGGATGACGGGAGATCTCAGGCGGTGATCGGCAGCGAGTCGAGCAGTTCGGTGATGTGCGCGTCGATCGCGTCGTGAATGGTGCGTACGACGGCGATCGGGGCGCCTTCGAGGGCGGCGACGGGCCAGTCCAGGTAGCGGCGGCCGTCCACGACAGGGCAGGCGTCGCCGCAGCCCATCGTGATCACGATGTCGGCGGCTTGGACCACCTCGTCGGTCAGCGGCTTGGGGAAGGCGGTCTCCCCGGACGGGACGCCTGCTTCGGTGAGGACCTGGGCCACCGCCGGCTCGATGGCCGCGGCGGGATGGGTGCCGGCGGACGACACCGTCACATGTCCCTGGGCGCGGTGGGCGAGCAGGGCCGCGGCGAGCTGTGAGCGTCCGGCGTTGCGGCTGCAGACGAACAGCACCCGGGGCAGTCCGCTGTCCGGCGATCCCTCGGTGTGTGCGAGTGCGTCCAGGCGTTCGGCCGTCAGGCGCTCTGTCAGGACGACCAGGTGCGTGGTGACGCGGGCGGTCGCGGCCAGGCGCTCGTAGGAGTCGGTGATGACCTTCTGCACGGTCTCCGTGGAGAAGCGGCCGCGGTGCGAGGTGACCAGGCGTGCGGCGCCTGTGGCGAGACGCTCATCGGGCAGGACGCGGGACGGGGACATGAGAACCCCCTTCGGCGAGTCCCAGGAGATCAGCACCGACTGGTATCAGTGCAGAGTGATGTGAGAGTATCAGTCCATGCTGACTTCAGTCGACACTGATGTGATCCGGGTCCTGGGCGACCCGCTCCGCCTGAAAATCGTCACTCTGCTCGCCCAAGAGACGCTCTGTACGACGCACCTGGTGGAGGAGACCGGAGCCAAGCAGACCAACCTCTCCAACCACCTGAAGGTGCTGCGCGAGGCCGGCCTGGTGGAGACGGAGCCGTGCGGCCGCTTCACTTACTACAAGCTGTGCCCCGAGGTCCTGGCCGGCTTGTCAGAGCAGTTCGCCGAGCTCGCCGCGTCGGCCCGTACCGCCGCCGGCAACAAGAGGGCCTGCTGATGAGCCGCACCGACACGACCCCGCAGACCGGCCAGGGTGCGGCGTCCGGCGCCGGCATAGTCGCCAAGCTCTCCACTCTCGACCGCTACCTCGCGGTGTGGATCCTCATCGCGATGGGTGTCGGGCTGGGTCTGGGGCGCCTGATCCCGGGTCTGAACGACGCCCTGGTGAAGGTCGAGATCGGCGGCGTCTCGCTGCCGATCGCGCTCGGCCTGCTCGTGATGATGTACCCGGTCCTCGCGAAGGTGCGCTACGACAAGTTCGACACGGTCACCGGCGACAAAAGGCTGATGGTGTCGTCGCTGGTCATCAACTGGATTGTCGGCCCGGCGGTGATGTTCGCCCTGGCGTGGATCTTCCTGCCGGACCTGCCTGAGTACCGCACCGGCCTGATCATCGTCGGCCTGGCCCGCTGCATCGCCATGGTCATCATCTGGAACGACCTGGCCTGTGGTGATCGTGAAGCAGCCGCGGTCCTGGTCGCCCTGAACTCGGTCTTCCAGGTCATCGCCTTCGGCCTGCTGGGCTGGTTCTACCTCGACCTGCTGCCGAAGTGGCTGGGCCTGGGCGACGGGCAGAGCCTGGACATCTCCATGTGGAAGATCGCACTGAACGTGGTCATCTTCCTCGGCATCCCGCTGGTCGCGGGCTTCCTGACGCGCCGCGTCGGTGAGAAGAAGCTCGGCCGCCAGAAGTACGAGTCCGACTTCCTTCCGAAGATCGGCCCTTGGGCCCTCTACGGCCTGCTCTTCACGATCGTCATCCTCTTCGCCCTGCAGGGGAAGACGATCACTTCGCAGCCGGTGGACGTCGTGCGGATCGCGCTGCCGCTGCTGGTCTACTTCGCCGTCATGTTCTTCGGAACGTTCCTTCTGGGCAAGGGCCTCGGCCTGGCCTACGAACGCACGGCGACCCTCGCCTTCACGGCGGCCGGCAACAACTTCGAGCTGGCCATCGCGGTCGCCATCGCCACTTTCGGGGTGACAAGTGGGCAGGCACTGTCGGGCGTCGTCGGCCCACTCATCGAGGTACCGGTACTGATCGGCCTCGTGTACGTCGCTTTGGCATGGCGCAAGAAGTTCACCGCGTCCGCGATCAGTACACCTGTATGACTCTGGAGCACATCGAGGTGCGGTGGCCCACGGGCCCGGGCGGCTTGCCGTCGGCCACCGCCCGTGCTGCCGGGTCGGGGCTCCGCCATTTCCGCGCCCGGGCCCTGCCTGCGTCTGCGGCGTCAGAGGCTCTTTGCGGGGTGAACGCGCGCAAGGCGAGGGTCAGTCAGGTGCTGCCGCTGGAAGGTCCTTGCTGAACCAGTGATCCGCCTTGCCGTGGCCCTCGTACGGCTCGGTCTCCTGATAGCCGTGCCGGGAGTACAACGTCCGAGCCTCGATGAGCTGGCTGTTGGTCTCGCAGACGATCCGGGTCGCACCCAGTCGCCTGGCTGTCTCCTCGACAGCCCTCAGCAGGCCGCGCCCCAGTCCCAATCCGCGTCCGGCAGGGCGCACGTACATGCGCTTGAGCTCCGCGGTGGCCGTGGGCGAGTCCAGTATCCGCACCCCTGCGCAGCCCAGGAAATCTCCTCGTTCATTTCGTGCGACGAGGAACGCGCCGCCGGGCGGGCTGAGATTGAGGTGCGGGTCCGTTGCCAGCACAGCATGAAGTTCTGCATCGGTGGCGGCACGGCCCAGTACCCGCCGCCCCATCTCGGTGAAGTATTCGTGCATCACCTCGTCGACGCCCGCGCGGAGAACTGGTTCGGCTCCGATAGTCCAAGTAGGCATGCACGTATCGTCCCGGGCCGGCCCGCGGCCGTCCATGGCCGTGCTGACGGAACTCAACTGCCTGGGCTGCAAGCTTGGTTGCGCAGATCGAGCATGGCCGACATCGCTGCCACGACCGAGGGTGCGACGCGGTAGTACACCCAGGTGCCGCGCCGTTCGGACGTGAGCAGTCCGGCGTCCTTCAGCTTCTTCAGGTGGTGGGAGACGGTCGGCTGGGAGACGCCGACGTCGGAGATGTCGCACACGCACGCCTCGCCGCCCGCGTGCGAGGCGACCTTGGAAAACAGCCGCAGCCGCACGGGATCGGACAGGGCCTTGAACATCATGGCCATCTTCTCCGCGTCCGCCTGCGACAGCTCCCCGGCGGTGATCGGCGGGCAGCACGGCACCACAGCCTCGCCGTCCAGCACCGTCAGCTCGACAACCTTTGAATTCGACATACGTCTATGTTGACACTCGTCGATGCGAGTGCCAAGCTCCAGACATAGACAGACATCGAAACAAGGGATGGTCGTGACCGCGCTGATCCGCACCGCCCTCAACGCCGCCCGGGCCCGCCGCACGGTTCGTCATCTGGCCGGCGTCACCTTCTGCGACAGCCGTGCTCAGGTCTGCGACAGCTCCCGCCACGCCACGGCCCACCAGCGGCGCGCCCAGATGTCCGCGCTCTCCTTCGCCCGCTGATTCCTCCCACCCACTTCAGGAGACCGACCGTCATGAGTGAGCAGCAGCTCCCCGTCGTCGTCATCGGAGCCGGACCCGCCGGGCTCGCCGCGGCAGCCCATCTCCACGAGCGCGGTATCGGGCACTTGGTTCTGGAATCCGGTCCTGCCGCCGCGTCCGCCGTGCGCGAATGGTCGCACGTGCGGCTGTTCTCCACCTGGGGTGAACTCGTCGACCCGGCGGCCGAGAAGCTCCTCGAGCCGACCGGCTGGACCAAGCCCGACGCCGCCGCCTATCCCACGGGAGGCGACTGGGCCGACGAGTACCTCCAGCCGCTCGCCGACGCCTTGGGCGAGCAGGTCCGCTACGAGGCCGCGGTCACCGGTGTCTCCCGCGCGGGGCGTGACCGCATCGTCGACGCCGACCGTGAGAGTCAGCCGTTCGTCGTCCACTTCACCACCCCCGCAGGCGAGGAACGCGCCTTCGCCAGCGCCGTCATCGACGCCTCCGGCACCTGGACCACGCCCAGCCCCGCCGGCGCGAGCGGCCTGCCGGCCCTCGGGGAAACGACCGCGGCCGACCGGATCACCTACCGCGTTCCCGACTTGAAGGACCCGGCCGTGCGGGCTCGTTACGCGGGTAAGCGCACCGCCGTGATCGGTTCCGGCGCGTCCGCGTTCACGGCCCTGGCCTCCCTGGCCGAGCTCGCCAAGGACGACGCCGGCGCGCACGCGGTGTGGATCCTGCGGCGCGGCATCAGCGGGTCCACCTTCGGCGGTGGCAGCGCCGACCAGCTCCCGGCCCGCGGCGCACTCGGCCTGGCCGCGAAGGCCGCCGTGGACAACGGCTACGCGGACGCGGTCATCGGCTTCCGCACCGAGGCGGTCGAGCGCGATGCGGACGGCCGGCTGATCCTCGTCGGTGAGGACGGCCGCCGCCTGGACCCGGTCGACGAGGTCATCGTCCTGACCGGCCTGCGCCCGGACCTGTCGTTCCTGTCCGAGCTGCGCCTGGGCCTGGACGAGCGCCTTCAGGCCCCGGTCGAGCTGGCCCCGCTGATCGACCCCAACCAGCACTCCTGCGGCACCGTCTACCCCCACGGGCACCGCGAGCTCTCCCACCCCGAGCAGGACATCTACCTGGTCGGCATGAAGTCCTACGGCCGTGCCCCCACCTTCCTGGCCATGACCGGCTACGAGCAGGTCCGTTCCGTCGTCGCCGCCATCGCCGGGGACACAGAGTCCGCCGACCACGTCGAACTCACCCTGCCCGAGACCGGGGTGTGTGGCGGCGCCGGACTCTTCGACGACCCCGCCGCAGAGCAGAGCGAGGGCGGAGGCTGCTGTGCCCCCGCGCCCGCCGTTGTGCAGATCAGTGTGGGCGCAGGCGCTGCCCTCACCGTTGAGGAGTCGTCCTCGGGCGGCTGATGCCCTTGGCAGAGGGCATCGATCCAGCTCCACGCCGCAGCGGCCCGACCTGGCGCGAGTTCCTGACCGCGCAAGCCGAAGGCATCATCGCCCGCGACTTCGTCCACATCGACCTGGTTGATCTGCGCCGGGTGTACGTGCTCGTGTTCCTCGAGCACGGCACACGTCGGCTGCACATCGCGGGAGTGACTGCCCGTCACAGCGGGCCCTGGATGGTGCAAGGGGCGAGAAACCTTGCCGTTGAGTGGGGTATCCGGGCGGACTCGCTGCGTTTCTTGCTCCGAGACCGGGGCGCGAAGTACACCGAGTCTTTCGACGCGGTCTTCGCGGCCGGCGACATCCAGACTGTGAGGACCGCGCCGCGGCTCCTCGGATGAATGCCCACTGTGAACGGGGTATCGGCACCCTGCGGCCCGTGGGCCTCGACCACCTCTTGATCTGGAACGAGTTCCACGCCCGGCATGTCCTCGATGAGTAACCCGGCATTACCACGGTCATCGCCCCCGCCAGGCTCGCCGGCAGCTCCCTCCCCTGGCCCGGGAGCCCTGGCCCGGGAGCACCCGACACCCATGTCGCCCCGTCCGCTCACCGGGTTCTACGCACCCGAATACTCGGCGGCGTGATCAACGAGTACAGATATGCCGCCTGACCATGGGTGATGAGTTTCCGAACGGCGCACGATGCGTACGGTCCGAGGGCACCGAACCCGCGATGCGGGACGAGGCGAGCCCGTAGATGACGGGCACGCGCCTGACGTTGTGGCGGGCCGTCGTCACGGAGATCTCGCCCCTCCGACGCCGGCGCCGATGCTGACCGCTTGGCCCCGGCGCGACGGGCGTCGGCACGTTACTTGACGATCTCCAGCACCGCCATCATGCCCGCGTCCTCATGGTTGAGGATGTGGCAGTGAAGCACGGTCTTGCCGGTGTAGTTCTTGAAGTGGGTCCGGACGACGATCTTCCCCTTGGCGGGCACGCTCGCCGTGTCCTGCAAGCCGTGGCCGTGGTGCGGTCGGCCGTTGATGCTCATCAACTGGAATTTGTTGACGTGCACGTGGAACGAGTGTTCCTCGTTGCTGTCGTTGCGCACGATCCACTCCTCGACCGTGTTCAGCTTGGACCGGACGTCCACTCGGTTCGGATCGAACTGCTTGCCGTTGATGTAGAACTTGCTGCCGTCCTTGTTCTCGGAGAACACGAGGGTGCGCCGGGCGGCGATCGCCGAGTGGCTCAGGTCCGTGACCGGCGCGAAGGCTGAGGTGGGCAGGGCCGCCGGGTGCGCGGAAGGTCCTTCGGAGACCAGGGTTGCCAGGGTTGCCTGCGGGAACGTGTTGCCGGCCGGTCCGGTGTTGTAGGCGAGCGTCTGCAGCTGGGTACGGCCGGTCGGGCCGCCCTGTACGAGCACGTCGAAGCGTGCGCCTGCCGCGAGTAGGAGCGAGTCGGCCGTCCAGATCCGGTCGACGGGGGTGCCGTCGTGGGCGATCACATGGAACCGCTGACCCTGCAGGCGGATCTTGTAGTAGATGTTGGCGCTGATGTTGGCCAGCCGCCACAGCTGGGTCTCACCCGGCCGGATGCGGATGGTCGGGTTCAGCTGACCGTTGACGGTGCGATTGGTGGACGCGCCGATGTGCAGGTTCTGGGTCCGGACCGCATCACCCTGGACCTGGAAGTCCTTGAGCCCGATGACGTGCTCGGTGATGTGTCGCAGCTTCGCCGGCAGGTACTCCTGCAGCCCGTCGACGATCAGGACGCCCGACATGCCCCCGGCGACCTGCGGTGCCGAGAGCGAGTGTGCATGCGAGTGGTACCAGTAGGTGCCGGGCCGCAGGGTGTTCGGAAACTGGTATGCGTAGTGAAACGTCTGGCCGGGATGGATATGGACGAAGATGTTGTCGGAGTTGCCGCTCGGCGACACATGAAGCCCATGAACATGCAGATTGGTGAACTCGTTCAGCGAGTTCTTCATCGACAGGTCCACCTTGTCCCCCGGCCGGATGCGCAGCGTGGGAGGCATGTAACTGCCGTTGTAGGTGAGGGCCCACAGCTTGCGGCCGCCCACCTCGACCTTTCGCCTCTCCACGACGAGTTCCACCCGCAGGACCCCGTTGTGGCTCACGATCTGCGCAGGCTCCTTCAGTGGCGCGCCCTGCGCAACCGCCGGCGACTGCAGGGGGACAGCCACCGGCTGCGCCTGCGCCGGTTCCCGCTCCGGCGGCTGCTCGCCGGAACAGCCACCGACCAGGAGGGCGATGACAACAACGACGGCAGTGGCCAGTTCGGGCAGCTTGAACCGAGACCGCATTACCTCTCCACTCCTGGGACTCCCACATCGCACGTAGGTCACTCCCAGCAAGCACGTGGTCGCGCCTGTGCGCTACCCCGGTGGAGCGTTCGCGCGACACAGCCACCCTCGATGTACGGACGTCGCCAGGGGCTGCGGGCGGGACGGCGGTCCTTCTCGCGCCACAGAGCGAGGAGGGATGGCCAGACACACGTTGCCCGGCGTCAGTGACGCGCGCAACACGATCGGCACCGGCGTGCGCAGGTTGCAGCGCGGAAAGTACCCGCTGTCGCCAGGACGCGCCCGCCTTCTACGGATGCCCTCTCAGGCCCGCCGGTCGTCCCGGTCAAGGATCTCGGAGGTCAGCAGTCCAGGGACACGTTGGCAACGAAGGCCGCATCGTCGCCCATCAGCTGGGTGCAGGCGAGGACGCCGAAGACGATGGAGGTGACGCCGCCCGACAGCCGGCGGCGACGCGCTTCAAGGCACACCCTCAAGGCGATCGGAGAACGGGCGGGCATCCCGACACCACCGGCCTCGGCGAAGGGCTCGGCGTAGTTCAGCAGGCCGCGCCTCCGGCAGCGCCGGCAGGTCGAGCGCGGGCATGATCACGGACGTGCCGCCAGCCTGGTCAACCCGGTTCAGGGAGACGGCGTCGTGGCCGACCTCGCCATGGACTCGGGTGTACCTCAGCCTGATCGCGGCGCTGGAGTCAGCGGCGCTGGGGTGTTGCGGGCTGAGCCGGTGTGGGTGGAGCGGAGGGCTGGTCGCGGAGGTGGAGCAGGGGCGGTTCCGCGCGACGTGACGACCTTGGCGCCGTCGGCACTTCCCCTCCCTCGCGGACGTCGAGGATCGACTCGGCGTGGGCTTGAAGAAACGTGCGCCACTGGTCGTCGCGTGTGGTCGGCGGGATACGGCGGCCGCGCAGGATTCTGCGGATCGTGCCCGCCCCGACACGATGCCCCAGGCGGCGCAACTCGCCCTGGATCCGGACCACGCCCCAGGTCCGGTTCTCGGTGGCGAGCCGGACGATCAGCTGTACGAGTTCGTCATGCAGCGGTGGACGTCCCGGTGGCCGAGGCTGGGTCCACTTCTTGACGACCATGCGGCGGTGCCACCGCAGCAGCGTGCTTGGGGTGGCGATCCGGTGCAGCCGCAGGGCTTTCGGCAGCATCCGGGACAACGCGAACACAGCCCGGTCGGTCCATTCGAGCCGCGGCTTCGGACTGGCACGCAGCAAGACCGCGACCCTTGGCGCAGTACCAGTATCTCGGCGTTCTTCGACGCCGACGATCTGGCCAGCAGCACCAGCCAGGACAGCACCGCGACGGCGAACCGGTAGATCAGCCGAATCAGCACGGTCCACCATCATGGCAGCTCCGGGCCCGTGGCCGAGTTTTGGGAGCGCTATAGGGTAACGGGCCGCAGAGGGTTGATCGCTGATCAGCGGCCTGACCAGGACGGATGATTATTCGGCGCCCACAGAGCTGGCTTCGCCAGGATCAGCAAACGTGCCGGCCACAGCCGCGAATCGTATTTTCGAGCGGGACAGGTGCCGGGTGCCGTCCCGAGCAGGCCCTCGACCTGCTGACGTACTTCACCGATGGCAACGTGTTCCGCAACTCCCGGATGACCGAGAACACCATGTACGTCGAGGGCGGCAACCTCACCGTCGAATCCCCGCTCACCGCAGGCCAGTCCGTGCTCGACATGATGATCCAGAGCCACTCCGGGCCGGTGCGGGTCTTCCCCGGTGCGTCGGCGAGCTGGCCCGACGCCAGCGTCCAGGGCCTGCGCGCCCAGGGCGCCTTCCTCATCGACGCCGACCGGGCCGACGGCGCCACCCGATGGGTACGGGTGCCGAGGCCGGCGCGCCGCTCGACCTGGAGCACGGGATCAGCGGGGACATCGACGTACGGGACGAGCAGGGGCGACGTTTGCCGTACCGCACGACGGGTGTCGGGCGCGCTGTGATCCAACTCCCGGCGGGCACCGTGGTGTTGGTGACCCCTGCCGGCAAGGGGATCACCGGTCCCGCACCGCGGGACGTGCCCGCACTGTCGGCGCGGCACCCCTGGGGACTGCCGGACTGAACGGGGAGTCAGCGCACCGGCGCGGGCCGGTTCTGGACGAGGATGTCCAGCAGGTTGCCGTACCGGTCGACCGCGCGCCAGAGGTACTTCTGCTCGCCGTTGATCGTGATGGAGACCTTTTCGAGGTGCCACTTGTCACGGGCCCGAAGGGAGTCCCACACCGCCAGGCAAGGTGACAGTGCCGACCGGCGGCGTGGCGGGTTTCCGCCGCCACCTGCGGAGCGTGGAGGGCGTCACGGTCGGCTACCCCCGCACCGCCGGGTGGCGTTGTGCCGACCTGAGGAACTCGGCGGCTCCCCGCAGCGCCGCGGTCTGGGGCGCGGGCACCGGCTGTACGGAGGTGTGCAGCCGGTGGGCGAGGTGATCGGTGAGTTCCGGACGCAGCGCGCCACCGCCCGCCACGAGCACACCGCGTTTCAACGCGCCCCGCGCCTGCGTCGTGCGGTCCAGGCGAACCATCGACGTCAGCATCGACACCACCGCCTCGGTGAGTTCGTGGACCGTGGTGGTGGCGTCGAGGTCGGTGGTGCCCAGCGCGGTCCGGTACGCGTCGGTCACCGCACCGTCGGTCAGCAGCGCGACCTCCGTGAGATGGGCCCCGACGTCCACGACGAGCAGAGGGCGGCCCAGGTCGGCGCGTACGGCGAGGGCGATGGCCTTCGCGGTGGGCACGGTCAGCACGGCGCGTGGCCGCAACACCTCCAGCGCGGTGAGCGCCGCCGCCCGGTGTCCTGGGCCGCTCGGCACCGGAGTGGTGAGAACGATCAAGGGCCTGCCCCGGCGGGGAACGCGACGCGCGAGCAGTCAGTCGAGCATGCGGGCCGTGCCGTCGGGGTCGACGATGGTGCCGCGCTGGATCGGGTACGTGGCGGGGCCGGCGCCGGGAAACGTCACCGAGGGCACATCGAGGATCACGCCGCGGCCGGGCATCCACGCCCTGGTGCGGGCGCTGCCCAGGTCGATGGCGATACCTCCCGCCAACCGGTCCGCGAGCCACGGTATATGACGGTGCGTCATGATCCGGTGGGGTTTGGAGAGTGTCATCGCCCGACTTCCTTCACCTGCTGGCAGCGCGCGCAGTACCGCGCCTGCGGCACGATCCTCAGGCGCTGGAGGGGGATGGGCCACCGGCACAGTTCGCAGCCGCCGTACTGGCCGGTCTCCAGGCGTTCCAGCGCCGCCTCGACATCGGCGAGGACCATCCGGGCCGAGGCCGCCAGCTTCACGTGGACCTCGAGCTGGGAGGCCGCCCGCCGGTGGGCGACCCGGCCCGCGCGGGCGGGCGAGGCGCGGTCGAACTCCCGTAGTTGCTCCTGGCGGAACGCCCGCTGCTCCAGCAGCCCCTGACGCAGCGCGGCGAGGTCCTCGGGGGTGAGGCCCGCGTTGTCGACCCCGGTGGTATGGCTGTTCACGACATCCCTCCGTGCGTGCACGTCATGGTTCCCGTACGTCCTCTTCGGCCGCGCTGTGGCGGCCTCGCGTCGCGTCAGGCCGTACGCCGCTGGCAGCCGACGCAGCAGCGCGCGTACGGCAGGATCTCCAGGCGTTCGAGGGGGATGGGGCGGCCGCATACCTGGCATACGCCGTACCCGCCCTGGTCGAGGCGCTCGACAGCGGCGGTGATGTCCTCGAGGACTCGGTCGATGGAGGCCTTCTGCGCGACCACCAGCGCGTCACCCGGGTCGTGACCCGCGTCGGCGAACGCCGTGAGCTGGGCGAGACGTGACGCGCGCTCGTGCTGAAGGCGCCGGCGGACCTCGCGCGCCGCGAGACGCCCGGGCTGCGGGTCGGGGTGTGCCGTGTCGAGGGACATCGGTGGATTCCTTCCTTCGGGGAGCGGTGGACGGGCCACGTGCTTCATGACCGCAAGCGTGGTCGGCCGCGCCGCCCGCGGCCATCGGCCCTGGCACCCATTTCCGGGGGAGTCCGGGGTGTAGGCGACAGGGGGAATGGGGTGCGCGCCCCGGCCGATATGGCTGTCGCACCCCATCGACCCGGAGCGTGCGGCGCCGCCATGCTGACCAGCGGCGCAGGAGTCCGGGGCCGGCCAGCGTCACGGGCTGCGGCCCGGTGGCGGGGCGGCCGGCGGCATGGCCGATAGTGAGAGGGACAGAAGTAAACAAGAGGGCGGAAAAAGGGGAGGCTCTGCACACCGTGTCGTTGTTCTGGCGGATCTTCGGGCTGAACGCCGTGGTGCTCGGCGCCGCGACGGCGCTGCTGTTGTGGGCACCGGTGACCGTGTCGGTGCCCGTGCTGCTCACCGAGGCCGTCATCCTGGTCGGCGGACTCGCCGTCATGCTGGTTGCCAACGCCGCGCTGCTCCGGATCGGTCTCGCGCCCCTGGGGCGGCTCACGCGCCGGATGACGACCGTCGACCTGCTCCGCCCTGGGCAACGGCTGCCGGTCCCCGGGCACGGCGGATTCGCCGAGCTGATCAGCACGTTCAACGCGATGCTCGACCGCCTGGAGACCGAGCGGGCCACCAGCAGCGCCCGCGCCCTGTCCGCCCAGGAGGCCGAGCGGCGCCGCATCGCCCAGGAGCTGCACGACGAGGTCGGACAGAGCATGACCGCGGTCCTGCTCGGCCTGAAGCGGGCCGCCGACCGTGCCCCGGAACCGCTGCGGGCCGAGTTGCAGCAGGCCCAGGAGATCACCCGCGAGAGCCTCGACGAGGTACGCCGTCTCGCCCGCCGCCTACGCCCCGGCGTCCTGGAAGACCTCGGCCTCGTCAGCGCGCTCACCTCGCTGACCACCGACTTCGCCACCCACACCGGACTGGACGTGCGGCGCCGGTTCACCCCGGACCTGCCGCCCCTCGACCACGACAGGGAACTCGTCCTCTACCGCGTCGCCCAGGAGAGCCTCACCAACACCGCCCGCCACGCGGAGGCTGCACGCGTCGAGGTGGACCTCCACCACACCCCGGCCGCCGTCGTCCTGCACATCACCGACGACGGCCGCGGCATCGGCGCTGCCGGCGAGGGAGCCGGTATCCGCGGCATGCGCGAACGCGCTCTGCTCATCAGCGCCGCACTCGACATCGACGAAGGACCCGGGGGCGGCACCCGCGTGTCCCTGTCCGTACCCAGGCCCGCGAAGGACGCATGACCATGCCCGACACCGCCCCGATCCGCGTCCTCCTCGCCGACGACCACGCGCTGGTCCGGCGCGGGGTACGCCTCATCCTCGACGGCGAACCCGACCTCGAGGTCGTCGCCGAGGCCGGGGACGGGGCGGAGGCCATCGAGATGGCCCGCACCCACACCGTCGACCTGGCCGTCCTGGACGTCGCCATGCCGCGCATGACCGGCCTCCAAGCGGCGCGCGAACTCTCCGCGCGCCACCCGGGCCTGCGCATCCTCATGCTGACGATGTACGACAACGAGCAGTACTTCTTCCAGGCCCTCAAGTCCGGCGCGTGTGGATACGTGTTGAAATCCGTCGCCGACCGCGACTTGGTCGCCGCGTGCCGCGCGGCGATGCGGGGCGAACCCTTCCTCTACCCCGGCGCGGTCACGGCCCTGATCCGCAACTACCTCGACCGGGTCCGGCAGGGAGACGAGGTGCCCGACAGCATCCTCACCGCCCGCGAGGAGGAGGTCCTCAAGCTGATCGCCGAGGGCCACTCCTCCAAGGAGATCGCCGAGACGCTCTTCATCAGCATCAAGACCGTGCAGCGCCACCGGGCGAACCTGCTCCACAAACTCGGCCTGCGTGACCGCCTCGACCTGACGCGCTACGCGATCCGCGCCGGACTGATCGAACCCTGACGATGGCGATCCGCCGCGCACGTGGAGGCCCGACACCCAGTTCCCACGTACATGTCCGCCTCCGTCTGGCGAGATTGATCGTCGCCGTACTCGCCGCGCTGTGCGTCGTGGGCGGTGCCTCGGGTCCAGGCGCCGAAGCGGTTACGTGGTCCGCGCCCCTCCACGCCGTCACGGCGATCGCCTCCAGCGGCGACCCCGAATGCGCGACCCCGGACGGCACGGCCCCGCGCGCCTGCCGTGAGGAACACCGCGAGCGCGCGACCACCCCGCACTGCACCGCCACCGCGCCACGGTCGCGCCCGGCCCTGCCCCGGCCCGATGTCCGGCGCCCCGGACACACCAACGACACCGTCGTACGTCCCCACTGCCCCACCCATCACGGCGAGCGGGCACCACCGGCCTCCCCGGGCACCTGACACCTCACCCGTCGATCCCGGCCGCGCCGTACGCGTACACCTACACCTGAGAGCCAACTCGCGGCCGCAGCATGCCTGTTGGAGGCACCGTTGACGCGCGCAACCCGGCTGCGGGCGCTGTTCGCCCTTGCCGTCATCGCCCTGTCGCTCTACATCGCCCTGACCGTTCCCGTCCGCCTCGGACTCGATCTGCGCGGCGGCACCCAGATCGTCCTCGAGACCAAGGACTCACTCGACGCCACGGCTGACGCCGAGGCCACCGAACGCACCCTGGAGGTGCTGCGCCGCCGCGTGGACGCCCTCGGCGTCGCCGAACCCACGATCGCCCGCTCCGGCGAGAACCGCATCATCGTCGAACTGCCTGGCGTCCAGGACCCGCGCGAAGCCGCCGCCGTCCTCGGCCGCACCGCCCAGCTCACCTTCCACCCCGTCCTCGGCATCGCCGACAAGGACGCACCCCAACCCAAGCCGCTGCCGAAACGCCCCAGGGAACTCGTCCTGCCTGACGAGTCGGGACAGCACCTGCGCCTCGGCCCATCCACACTCACGGGCGCAGACGTCGAGGGCGCGGAGGCGGCCCTCGACCAGCAGACCGCCCACGGATGGTTCGTGATCGTCGACCTCAAGGGCAAGGGCAAGGACCTGTGGAGAGGCCTGACCGGGAAGGCCGCGTGCGCCCCGGCCGGCGACCTCACCCGCCGCGTCGCGATCGTCCTCGACGACAAGGTCATCTCGTCGCCCCAGGTCGACCCGAGCGTGGCCTGCCGCACCGGCATCACCGGCGGATCCACGCAGATCACGGGGAACTTCACCGCCGAAGAGGCCCGCGAACTGGCCCTGCTCGTCAACGGCGGCGCCCTCCCCGTACCCGTCGAGACCGTCGAACAACGCACCGTCGGCCCCACCCTCGGCGCCGAAGCCATCCGGGCCAGCGCCTGGGCCGCCGTCATCGGCACAGCACTCACCGCACTCTTCATCACCGTCGTGTACCGCCTCCTCGGCGGCCTCGCGACCGTCGCCCTGGCCTGCTACGGACTCCTCTCGTACGCCGCCCTGGCCGCACTGGGCGCGACCCTCACCCTGCCGGGCCTCGCCGGGTTCGTCCTCGCGATCGGCATGGCCGTGGACGCCAACGTCCTCGTCTTCGAACGAGCCAGGGAGGAGTACGCGGCCCGCAAGGTCAAGAGCCTCCGCTCCTCCCTGAGGGAAGGCTTCCGCAACGCGTTCAGCGCCATCGCCGACTCCAACATCACCACCCTCATCGCCGCCGGACTCCTCTTCTTCCTCGCCTCAGGACCCGTGCGCGGCTTCGGCGTCACGCTCGGCATCGGTGTCCTCGCGTCGATGCTCAGCGCGCTCGTCATCACCCGCGTCCTCGCCGAGTTCGCCGTCGCAGGCAAGCCCGTCCGGCTGCGCCCGCAGATCACCGGAATCGCGTCCACCGGCCGCGTCCGCGACCGCCTCACCCGCCGCTCACCCGACCTGATGCGCCACCCACGCCGCTGGCTCGCCGTATCCGCCGTCGCCCTCGTCCTGGCCGCATCCGGCATCGTCGTACGAGGACTCAACTTCGGCGTCGAGTTCACCGGCGGCCGGCTCATCGAGTACGCCACCACGAAACCCGTGGACGCCGACCGCGCGCGCGAGGCGCTCGCCGACGCCGGATTCCCGCGAGCCGTCGTCCAGACCTCCGGGGACCGCGACCTTACCGTCCGCACCGACCAGCTCACCCCCGCACAGGAGACCAAAGTCACCGCCGCCGTCGAAGACCTCGGTGGGACGGCGGACAAGCGCCGCGACGAATTGATCGGCCCGAGCCTCGGCGACGAACTCCGCCGCGGCGCGCTCATCGCACTCGCCGTGGCCCTGGGCGCCCAACTGCTCTATCTCGCCGTACGGTTCCGCTGGACGCTCGGCGCGTCCGCGGTCGCCGCGATGGCACACGACGTACTGATCCTCACCGGCGTGTTCGCCTGGCTCGGCAAGCCCGTCGACGGGATCTTCCTCGCCGCGCTGCTCACTGTCATCGGCTACTCCGTGAACGATTCGGTCGTCGTTTTCGACCGCGTACGGGAACTGTCCGCGCTGCCCGCACACCGCAAGAAGGGCTTCGTGCACATCACCAACGCGGCGATCCTCCAGACGGTTCCGCGCACCGTCAACACCGGAATGGGCGCTCTGTTCATCCTCACCGCCCTCGCCGTCCTGGGAGGGGACTCACTGACGGACTTCGCACTCGCCCTGCTCATCGGCATCGTCGTCGGCACGTACTCCTCGATGTTCACGGCCACGCCACTGGCCATCGAGCTGGACGCGAGGGGAGCGCCGTCGCGTGTGCCGACCCGACTCCGCGATCCGGCGGCATCGCGCGTAGGCGCAAAGGGGGCCGAGTCAACTTGACCCGGCCGTCAAGGCCGGGCTTGGAGGTGGCGCCCGACTGGCTGCCGGGTCGGGTCCTCCGTCCAGACACCCCTTATGGGGTGGCAGGGGCGCGTGACTCACGCCCCGCATTCCACACAGCTACACCACGGGAGGCGATGTTGTGGGAAGCACTGCGGTCCGCGTGCGCAACGACGCCGCAGCCCCGGCAGATGAACAGGCCCTGGTCCACTCGGTTACGCCGGTCGACGTGCTCGCACTCGCAGCACATCTGCGACGTGTACGCCGGATCGACGTACACCAGCGGGACGCCCGCCCGGCGGGCCTTGTAGACGATGAATTCCCCGAGCTGGGCAAAGGCCCAGGAGTGGAGAGCGACCCGTTGGGGCTTGCGGAGCCGTACCCTCTGCCGGATTCCCTTGAGTTCTTCCAGGGAGATCCCGGCCGAGGTGCGTTCAGCCTCGGTCACGATCGTCTTTGCGATGACGTGGTTGGTGTTCTTCACATGCCGCTGCTCGCGGCGGGAGCGTTCCTTGAGCCTTCGTTTGGCGGACTTGGTGCGCTTCCTCTGGAGCTTGGCCCGCAAGGCAAGTTGCCGCTTGCGGTAGCGGTTGAGGCCGCGTCCAGAGGCCTGGTAGCCGGTGGAGGTGGTGGCGATGTTGACGATGCCCAGGTCCACGCCGACGAACCCGTCCGGCTCGTAGGGTTCGGCTTCGGGCACGTCGCAGGTGGCGATCAGATAGAAGACGCCGTCTCGTTCGATCAGGTCCGACTCGCCCCGCCGGTGGTCCTGGAGCGTCATGAGCGCGTCGGTGGAGCAGGCGAACTGGATACCCCGGAGGCGTCCGCTGGTGGTCCAGATGGACACCGTCTGTGCGTCTTCAACTCGCTGTGTTCGCCCTGGTCACGGCGCTACAACCAAGCTGTTTCCAGAGGTCGCGTCCACGAATGGTCCACGGCGCCTGAACCGTCTGTGAGGTCTCGCGCGGCAGCTTCAGCTGAGTCTGCGCACGAGCAGCAGTAGAAGTCGACGCCCCACCAACCAGCTTGCCTGACAGCACATGCTGGCCTCGGTAGTGACTATGTGTCATGGCTCCAGACGTCGCTTCAGTCGCGGCAATCCCGACGGGTGATCAGGTCGGGGGCGGCTTGAGCATGCTTATCAAGAGCCCGTCGCATCTGATAACCCGTATGAGCGGTGTCCTCGCCTACCGTGACACTGCGAGCGCGGCTCGGGGAAGCCCCGGCCCACAGCAGCGACGTGTGCACGTACTCCTCACCGGCATACGCCAAGACCAAGGATGTGTCGACGGTGACATCACCCCGGTGGTACCGGACATGCATCACCAGTGGATACGTTTCCTGGCTCTGATCCACTTCCGGGCTGGCGAACCCCAGCCCCTCCAAGGCGACACCGAATCGGCTTCTGGCCTCAGCCACGAAGGTCTTCACCCGTATGTCCACTCACTGAGTATGAGCCTTGTTCCCAGAGGGTTCCCGCTTGATCGGGCATGCAGGGGGCACGATCAGCCTGCGCCGTGACTGGACGCCGTGAGGTCCACCCCATATCCCCGGCTTGTGGTCCCACGCCCGCAGCTTGCCTATGACGAGGCCGGCGGTCGCGCTCACAGGGGCAAGTTCCTGCGCGAGTCGCTTCTCTCCCGGCTCGCTGCCACGGCGATTGAAATCTAGCGAGGCGTCCACGGGCTCGTATCCGTTGAGCTCTGCTGTGAGGCCCATGGCTCGTGATTAGTGATCATTGCTTGGACTGTCTCGCCTTGGCGAAGCTCGCTGAGGGGACGTCTTGACTTATCTGCCATGGCGGCATCAAGTCGCGTCCTTCGAGAGTGTTGCTGCCGACGTTCTGCTCGACGGCCTGGATGCGGATACCGCAGCCTCGCAGTTCGATGCCCACGATGATGAGGTTCTGGACGGACTAGAAGAGCCGGTCGAGCCGGGTGACTGTGATGGTGCCCTGCAGAGCGCGCTTCGGCTCAACTCATCCATTCCGCCTCGTACTTGGCGTACGTCCCGTCGTGCGTCGCCAGATGCACGAACTGGGTCACGTACTCCTGGAAGTCGCGGTCGCCGCGCGGCGTCGCGTACGCCTTCTCGGCGTACGTGAACGGCTTGTCGGGGTGGACCGAGCACAGCTCGGGGTGGAGCTTCGCCTGGTAGAGCGTTTCGCTCGCGTCGGTCATCATCACGTCCGCCCGGCCCGCCACGATCTCGTCGAAGATCGTGGTGTTGTCCGGGTGGACCTTGATGGTGGCCTGCTTGATGTTCGCGCGGGCGAACTGCTCGTTCGTGCCGCCCGGGTTGACGACCACGGTCGTCCCGGCCTGGTCGATGTCCTTGAGCGTCTGGTACTTGTCCTTGTCCGCGCAGCGCACGATCGGCGTCTTGCCGTCCTCGCGGGTCGGCTCGCTGAAGTACACCTGGCGGGCGCGGGGAAGCGTGATCGAGACGCCGCCGACGCCGATTTCGCACTTCCCGCCCGCCAGGTCCTTCGTGAGATTCGCCCATGTGGTGTCGACGAAACGGGCCTTGGCGCCCAGGCTCTTCGCGAGGTCTTGGGCCATGTCGATATCGATGCCGCTGTACGAGCCGTCCTTCGGCTCCTTGTACGTGAACGGGCGGTAGTCGCCCGTGGTGCACACGCGCAGCACCTTGGACTTCGGCACGACGTCCAGCAGGCTCTCCTGCTGCCTCTTCGTGGGGCGATCCACCCCCGACGGCTCGGCGGGCGCGGCGGCGGTCACGGCCAGCAGGCAGGTCAGGGCGGACAGGATGGCAGCACGTTGTCTGGACGCACGGCGGCTCATCGCGACTCCTCGGCACAATGGTTGCAGGATGAAGTGATCACCCTGGCAGAAGAGTTCACGCAGGTGAAGACGGTGTCCACGGGTCGGGAAGGCTGAGCCGTGCGGGACGCGTCCTGCCTGGGACGGAGAAGCATGACGCGCATGGAGGCGCCGTTACTACACACACCGAGCCGATCGCTGTTGAAGTTCGTGCAGCGGTTGTACATGGCCGGGCGCGCGGAGGGCTGGACGCGGTCCTGGAGGAGGTGGTGTCCGCGTACGGGGCTGGGGTGAGTTCGCTGGAGACAGCGGAGCAGATGTCGATGGACGCCGGGTATCCGATCAGTGACGCCTCGCAGGAGGTGGCGAGTATCGGTGCAGCTGCTGCCGTGCAGGGCAGCACGGTCGGGACGGATGTGAGGTAGCAGCGGCACTCGGGAGGTGACCTCTCACCGAGTGGTGTGACGAGCCTTGAGCTTGATCAAGGTGCCTCAGCGGACCGACCCGACGAGGGCCCGACACCATGTGCACGCGAACCCTTTCCTTCGTCTCAACAACCGTGCGCACAGCATGAGTTGAGTCGCCACTCAAGGGATCCCTCTGGCATCATCTAACCCTGCGCCGGCCCGGGCGAGTGAGCCGCCCGGCCGCCAGTCGTGCGCGCAGGCCAGTTGTCGGAGGGGTACATGGACGCATCATCGCTTGCGGTGGCGGTCGCCACAGCCGTCGGACAGGGTGCGTTGAACAGCGTCGGCACCCGCGCTGTGGACAACGCACTGGAGATGATCCGGCACCGCTTCCGGCGCGACTCCGAGGCCACAGCGACCATCGACCACGCCGCCTCGGACCCCACGGCTCTCGCCACGGCGCTGGCTCGGTATATCGAGAGCGATCCGGACTTCGCTGCGGACCTGCGTGACTGGCTGAACGCAGCCGACCCTGGCTCCGCCCGTGAGATCTCCAATCAGGTCTCCGGCACGGTGCACGGGTCCGTCATCCAGGGGCAGAACGTGAACCTCAAGGGGCGCTTCTCGTTCCGCGGCTCTCGAGGCCAAGGGCGATAGTTCGGTGGCATCACACAGGTCGAACTCCAGGTCCACTTCCGACTCTCCGTCCCCTGCCGTCCCCGCGCCCGCAGCGTCAGATTCCACCGACCGCACCAGCAACGAGATTTCCGACGGCTCTCGGGTGGGCGGCGACGCATACCAGGCAAAGCACATGACCTTTGGCGCCCACCGCGCGGCGTTCACTGTCGTGGCGGTGGTGGCGGTCGCCGGCCTGCTGACCGCCGTTGCCCTCGCGTTGATCAACAAACCGGACGGCGACAACAGCGCCGGGTTGGCCGCGGACTCCCGATCTGCCACGCCAGCGCGCTCCATGCCACCTCGCACATCGAAGAGCGCATCGTCACCGTCCGCCCCGGCGGTGGCCACAGGTGCGGCACAGGGCACCAGCGCCAAACCGACGGCCGCGAAGAAGCCTGCGTCGCCGACCGTGGAGTTCGCGGAGACGAACACCTACTGCTCGGGGTGGAGATCGACACCCGAAGGATCCGAGGTCCTCAAGGCGCGCGGTTGTGTGCGTGTCACCGGCCATGACGCCGCGTTCGGCGTGGCTGTGAGGAACGACAGCAAGGATCAAGTCACGGCATCCGTACTGGTGCAGTACCTGTACGGGGGCGATCCGAAGGATTGCCCGCTCAGTCGGTACCCGGCCGCCGGGATTGTCATCAACCCCGGCGACATCTGGTACAGCAGCTTGGCGAACTGCTCCGTGCCCAACCTTGGAACCCACCAGTTCCAGGCCGTCTCGACCGCGGTCGAGAACCCCGACGGGACGACGAGCATGAATAACGGCAGGAACGTGTATTCGCCTACCATGTCCATCAGCTCCACCGGCGCGCTCACATGCCGCGATATGGACGACACTTGGGGCACCTGCGCACCGTTCGAGTACGTCTCCGGAAGCTGAGTACTCTCTGCGACGTCGGCGGGAAGTCCATACTCCTGTGCCCTTGTCGCGGAAGCAGGCAGGATCGCCGGGGCGTCGAATGCAACCGATTCGCACCGCGCGGCCGTGCAGAGCTGGAGGTCGATGCACGCCCACGGGCGCGCGCACAACGGCCTCATCCATGGAGTCGCCGACGGCCAGGAGGGCGACCCTCAGACCTGCCGTCGAGCCGTGCTGATTGCGCGGCGTCACGGAACGGCGGTGCTGCTCCCCGAGGCGACGCACCAACAGTTCCGTAAGGGGATCTCGAACGTGCCGAGGGGCCTCCCGCTTCTCCCGTGGGTGACTATGGGAGAAGCATAGAAACAACCGGGCTTCTTCCAACTGGGGTTCAAATCCGGCTCTGCAGGCCCCCGAAGGCTCGCGGACGGCGCACCTCTGACGAGCCAGCACCAACCGTAACCGGCAGAATTGCCCCCAACCCTCGTGTGCCACCGACCCTTCCATACGGCATGCGGCCCTAGGAGATGAGTGCGGTGCGCAAACGCTCCGCGTAGGCACGACGTAGCTCGGCGGGGAGCCGGTCAGGCTCCGGCGCCGTAGCGTAGAGATCGTCGCCTGGGTAGCGGGGGAAGAGGTGCTGGTGAAAATGCCAGACCGTTTCCCGGACCCGTCCAAGAGCGCTTATCACACGGAGATGATCAGGTTTGTGCAGTCGGTGGAGGGTGCGACCCAGATACTGGGCTGACGGAACTGGGTAGGGGCGGGCTCTCACAGTTTTCAGCCGGCAGCTCGTTGTGCTTGGACCGGGTGGCCTCTACTGCCTTGGCAGTGGCAGCGGCAGTGGCGGCACTAGCCCTTTCCAACCTGCTGCAAGGCGTACCGCGGTCGCCGCGAGCGTGGTGCTCGACTGCTTCATGCACCTTCGGTATCCAGTCGCTCCGTGGCCTGGAGCAGGTACTCGGGCAGTTTTGAACTGGCCCCCAACACCTCGATTCCGATGAGGCGGCACTGCTCGTCGAAGTCGAGGTTGATCATGCCGGCGACGTCCACCGGATCGCAGGGATACATGCGCGCGGACTTCACGCGGGCCTGCGGTTCGGCGAGGTAAATGTACGCTGCGTCCACGGTCTTGTCGTAGGTGACTCTGACGTCTGCCACGGCGAGCGGGCACCCTTGCTGTCGTTGATGGCGGCGCTGTCTTGTCCTGCCTCTGGCCGCAGCGACCTCAGGCTGCCGTGGCGAGGTGCAAGACCAGCACGGCCTTGACGATGTCGGTGATACGGGCAGTGCTGCAACGGAGTTTGCGCAGGAGCCGCCAACTCTTCAGGGTGGCGTTGGCCTGCTCGCCGACGGTTTGGAACCTGGCGTTGGAGGAGTTCACCGCCCTCTTCCCAGCTGGGAGCTTGCTCCAGAGGCCCCGGCAAGGCACCCGGATCGTCCTCCTGATGGCGAATCTGGCTCTGTCCGGAGTTCCGTGAATCCCCAGGTCAGTGGGTGAGTGGGGGAACGTTCCTTCCGGGAAGTTCTCGATCATGAGGGTCTGTTCGCTCGAAGCTGCAGGCCGGCCGGGGAACGCTTCGGAGACGGGCAGAAGAACAGGAAGATCGCTGCCGCACTGCGGGTGAGCGAGCGGTCCGTGGAACGGAGCGGATGGGTCGGTTCCCGAAGCCGGACGAATACCCGGAGATGGTGGTCGACTTCGTCCGCCGCGCGGTGGAGCTGCCGGAGGGCACCGTGCCGTTGTGGGCGACGGGCCGGAAGGCGGAGCGGCAGCGCACGGAGGTGCGCCACCTGGTGGGGCGACGTACGACCAGGCCGAGGCCCGCCGGATTGCCGAGGCGTCGATCAGCAAGGAGGCCGCGGCGAAGAACCGCCCGGCCGACCTGATCAACATCGCGCTGGAGAGAGTCGTCGGGGCCGGGGCTGGAGTTGCCGGCGTTCTCCACCCTCGACGCGATGGTCTCGACGGTCCGACGAGCCGGATGCGGTGACGAACCATCGCATCCGGCTCGACGCCGCCCCGCACCCCGGCGTTCTCGTCGCATGAGCGCTCCGCCGCGCCCGCCGGGATGCGGCGCATGCCGGCTGCCGCCAGCGTGGTGAGTGGTGCAGCAGAACAAGGCCCAGTGGATTCCCGCCGGCGTGATCGTGCCGGCCGTAGTGATCGACCTGGCGACCCCGACCGAGGTGACGTCGGCCCCGCTCCTGTCCTCGGCACTACGCACTGCCGAGATCTGACCAGCTTCACATCGCCGTCCTGATCGCACGGTGACGACGATCCGGAGCATCCAGCACGCGACGGCCCCCATCGACGCCCATCGGGATCCCTTTCGCCCGACCTCGTCGGCGAGCATCCCCCGTCGAGGCTTGCGCAGACCTTGGATGCTCAGTCGACCGGAAGCGGCGCGTCCGAGCCGGGTGCCGATGCCCGCGCGCCGACGGGTTGTGCGACCTTTCGGGTACGCCGCGTATAGGCCAGGTACAGCACCGTCGCCACGAGCAGGCCGACGATCCAGGAGATGTCGGCGCCGCCCAGGTAGTCGACCAGCGGCCCGGTGTAGAGGCTGCTGCTGATGAAGGGGATCTGCGCCGCAATGGCGACCAGGTAGACAACGACGGCCGGCCAGTTCACCAAGCCGTACTCGCCCCGAGGCCGGAAGAGCTCGCCGACGTCGTAGTGGCCGCGCCGTACGACGTAGTAGTCGGTGAGGTTGATGGCGGTCCACGGCACCAGCAGGTACAGCAGGAACAACGTGATGTTCTCGACAGTGCTCAGGATGTGGCCGCTTGCCATCAAAGTGGCTGCGATCGTGAGCGCGGCGCTCACCACGATGAAGACGGCGCGCACCAGCGGCGTCGCCGAGCCGTGGCCCTTGGCCGAGAAGGCGCTGATCGCGGTGAGGTACATACCGTAGTAGCCGTACACGCCGGCAGGGACGATGCCGATGACGATGGCGAGCAGGATGGCCGAGCTCAGCGCCGGGATCTGCTGGCTGAGCATGCCGATGGCATCGTTGCCCACCGCCTCGGCACTGATCGTGGCGGCGAACGCGCCGAGGATCATCACCCACGAGGAGCCGAGAGCCGAGCCGGCGTAGGTCCACAGGAACGTGGTCCGCGACGGGGTGTCCTCGGGGAGGTAGCGAGAGTAGTCCGAGACGTACGGCGCCCAGGTCAGCTGCCACGAGACGAAGATCGATATGACGAGCAGGACGGTGCCGAACGACGGAGCCGGGCCGCTCGGCAGGTGTTCCGGCAAGTGACCGGCCAACGCGATCGTGAGGGCGAGGAACAGCAGCCCCGAGACCACGCTGACCACCCGGGTCGACAGGTGGATGACCTTGTACCCGACGATCGCGATGACCGCCGGGACCGCGCCCTGGATGATCACCGACCAAGTGAACGAGATGTGGGCCCAGTTCGCGAAGGCCTGCCCGGTGATGACGCCACCCTCGATACCGAATCCCATGTACATGCACAGGACGATCACGACCGGCAGCAGCGTGCCGAGGAATCCGAACTGCGCACGGCTCTGGATCATCTGCGGCACGCCCAGACGGGGACCCTGGATCGAGTGGTAGGCCATGAACACGGCACCGACGAGGTTGCCGATCAGGATGGTGGCGACCGCCCAGGGAAGGTCGAGTCCGAGGGTGACCGCCAGGATGCCGGTGACGAACCCGGTGATCTGAACGTTGCTGGAGAACCAGACCGTGAACAGGTGCCACGGCTTGCCGTGGCGCTCCTCGGGCGGGACGTAGTCGATCGAGTGCTGCTCTATCGACTCGCGGTGTGATCGGTTGCGGTCCATCTCATGCCTCCTGCCGGGTCAGGGCGGCCGCACGGGCGATGGCGCCCAGCGCGTCCAGGTGAGCGGGTGTGTCGGCTACCGGCTGGTCGGCGGCGGAGAACTTCGCGATGACGACGTCGCTCTGCGGGTCGAGCCAGAGGTACTGGCCGAATATGCCGACACCGTAGAAGGACCCGTGGTCGTCGCCCGGAATCCACCACTGGTTCTTGTAGGTGCCACCCGCCGCCGAGTCGGACTCCGCCGTGGTCGCGAAGTGCCCCCCGCGGCGCGTCCGCGCGATCCAGTCAGCCGGCACCACGGGTGTGCCCTCGCGCCACCCGTCGTCGAGAACCAGGTGCCCGAATCGCGCGAGATCGCGCAGTCGCATCCCCATCCCGGCACACGCATAGGGCGTTCCGTGGTCGTCGACCGTAACGAAGGCGTCGTCCTCGGCGCCGATCCACGACCACAGATGTCGCCGCATCAGCTCGCCGTAGCCCGCGCCGCCGGCGCGTTCGAGCACCCACGCGAGGACGTCGGTGGTCCCCGAGCAGTACTGGAAGTCGGCGCCGTGCCGGCCGGCGCCGCGCAACTGGGCCAGGAACGGCCGGGTGCCGACCACGTCCTCGGGCTGGCGCGGCCGCCATCCGGCAGCGCGGTCGCCCGCGTGAACCTCGGCGGTGGGCTCCAGGTACGACATGTCGTAGTGCGGCGCCGCGGTCATGTCGAGCAGCTGCCCCACGGTGGCACCGGCGTACGAACCCGCCGCCAGCTCCGGGACGTACGTCGGGACGGTCGCCTCGAGGTCGAGGAGGTCGGCGCCGGCCAGCACCCCGGCCAGCATGCCGGCGAACGACTTCGAGATGGACATCACGATGTGGTGAGACGTGGAGGTGAACTCACCGAAGTAGCGCTCTGCGAGGATCGTGTCGCCGCGCAGCACGAGGATGCCGTCGGTGTGCGTGCGAGCGAGGAACTCCTCTGCGCTGATCGGCCCCCCTTGGGGGCCCGGCACGGTCAGAAGCTCCCAGTCCAAGGGCTCACTCGCGGGCACCAGCATGCGTGCCGACGCCTCACCGCGAGCGATGGTCGTGCAGGGAACCACGTCCTCGACCCGGTGCAGACCGAGTCGGTGGTGAGGTGGGGTGAGCCAGTTGCTGAACGAGATGTCTGAGGAGGCCATGGAGGAGATGGTGATCCCGGTCACCTACTCCTGTCCAAGACCTAACTACTACCCATCATGATGCCGTTTCGGCATGATGAGGCATGGAGCTACGACACCTACGGTGCTTTCTGACTGTCGCGCAACTCGGTACCGTCACGGCCGCCGCCAACCAGCTACACATCGCTCAGCCCGCGGTGTCCCGCCAGATCCAGCGCCTGGAGCGCGACCTCGGCGTCACGCTCTTCCGCCGCAACGGCCATCGGCTATCCCTCACGGACGCGGGCCGCCACACGCTCGACGTCGCGCACGACCTACTCACCCGGGCCGACCGGCTGACGACGGTCGCGGGACAGCTGGCCGACGGACAGCTGACCCGGATCTCCTGCGTGGCCGCCCCCACCACGCTGGACTACGTCCTCGCTCCGTTCGTCGCCACCCTCGACGACGACGACCCGTTCATCGCCGTCGTCTCGGTCCTCGGCGACGAGGTGCACGAGGCGGTCGCCGCCGGACACGACTTCGGCATCGCCGCGAACGTGCCCCCCGCGGGCGGCCTTGCCTGGCAACGCCTCACCCGCGTGCCGCTCCACGCTTACGTCAACCCGGGCCACCCCTGGGGCCGCGACACCAGCGTCACGCTGGACGAGCTGATGAAGCAGCCTCTCCTCCTTCCGGGCCGAACGGACCCGACGCGCACCGTTCTCGACGCAGCTGTCATCGCGGCCCGACTCCGGTATCAACGCCACACCGAGGTCCCGTGGGAACAGATGCGCCACGCCCTGGCGGCAGGGCGGCGTGGCGTCGCGATCGGGACCGAGTTGCCGCGATTCGGTACTCGTCCCGTACTCGTCCTCGACACCGATGGCGCTCCCGTCCAGCTCCCCATCCACGCATGCTGGAGCCCCGACCACTACGCGGCGCCCGCGCTCGAGCAGTTGGCCACGCGACTGGGCACCTTTGCCGAGCAGGTCGTCCGCCCCGAGGCCGAAGCGATCTGAGGCGCAGTGCCGGGTGCGCGGCCAGGGCTGAAGCAAGCACGGCCTGCGCCTGGCCGGTGGCGTAGTTGGGGGCGGTCTCGATCCGCCGCTCGCCGGGGAGGGCCGCGGGAAGCACCCGGGGGCGTCGTCCGGCAGCCGGACGTAAGGACCGGGACAAGTTCATCTCCGGGAAGAACAAGCAGAACGCCGTGAAGTCGGTGGTTGTCACGGACTCTGGCGGGCGCCTGCTGTTCTGCAGCCCGGCCGAGCCTGCCAGCTGCGCTGACACTACTCACGCCCGGAAGTTGGGCCTGGTCACCTGGCGATGCGGCCAGTTGGCGCCTGGAGGGGAACCGAGGAGCTCATTGGCCGAGGCTGCGTGACGGGCCACTAGCTTGTGCCGGCGGGCGGGTCGGCGTAGACGCCCTGCAGCATGCCGGTGGCCTGCCCGACTTCGATGAGATAGCCGTCCGGATCGCGCAAGTAGCACCTCAGCTCGGCCTTGCGATCGATGGGTGGCGTGAGGAACTCGGCGCCCTTCGCGCTCCACTCTCGGTGACATGCCTCGATGTCGGCGACACGGAGGTTGAGGAAGCTGCTGACCGTGCTCGGGTCGGTGGGCGGGCGCAGGATGACGTCTGGCTTGTCTGGGGTGGGGCCGCCTCCCGGATTCATGATGATCCATCCATTGGCGAGCTTGATGGTGCAGGGGTTCTCCTCGAGCACCACCTCACCGCCGAGAACGTCGGCGTAAAAGGCACGAGATCGGGCTACGTCGGCCACCGTCAGAAAGTGAGTGAGGAGGAGCCCGGAATCCGGGGCAGGAAAACCGTCACCGTGCATGCAAGGCCTCCAGGCAAATCGGATGTTTCCTTTCATAGTGGTGGATGGATGTCCGCGAGCACGAATGAACACGGCCGGGAGGGGAGCCAGCCGTGTTGTGGCGTCGACGCTCCGGTCACGCTCGTAGCGCACCGCACTCGTCTGAAGAACAGGAACTGTTCGAGTCATACGGCATCGTCATCCCACCCGCGACCACGCCACCCGTCGTCCTTGCGGCCCTCCAGGCTCGGGTCCTCAGTCAAACCGGCGAGACCCGCAACAAGATCAAGACGACGTGTCAATGATCTGCAAGCCCTGACGGCATTGGGATCTATCAGCGGCAGAGCGGCTGCTTGAGGGGCGATGTGCCGGGTCGCCTCTGGGCTCCCAGGGCCGGGGTGTCAGTGGTTCATGCAAGGGTGCCCCCATGGAACCTTCGGGAGTGATCGAGGCATTGTGGGATCGGATCCAGGCGCGCGATTGGTCAGGTGTCGCCGACTTGGTCGCGGAGGACGTCGTGGTCGAGTGGCCGGTCAGCGCGGAGCGCATCGTTGGCAACAAGAACTTCGTCGCGGTGAACAGCGAATACCCGGGGGGCTGGTCGATTCGGGTGCTGCGGATCGTGGCTGACGGCAGCGAGGTGGTCTCCGAAGTCGAGGTGCCGCATGACGAGTTCGGCGTGTTCCGCGTGGCCTCGTTCTGGACCATCCAGAAGGGACGGATCGTGCGTGGCCGGGAGTACTGGACGAGTGTGGGGGCTGATCCGCGCCCGGAGTGGCGGGCGGCTCTGGTTGAGCCCATGTGAAGCGGTTGCCCCTCGCAGCGACGTTCCGGCTGATTTGGTCGGCCGTAGCAAGGGCCATGGGGGTTAGGCGAGTTGTGAAGCTGACCTCGGCCCGCGCGGCCTGCTCCCATCCTGCCCTGTCTGGTGTCTCCCGCGCACACTTGGGCGAGTTGTTCGCCGAACTCGCCGCCCCGTGGGAGGCCGCGCGGCAGCCCGGACTTCGCGAAGCCCGAGGTGGGGAACGCCGCAGGGCGGCCGGCGCCATGCGCAAGCCGAAGCTGGTCCTCTGCGACCGGCTGCTTCTTGCCCTGGTGCACCTGCGCCATCAACTGCCGCAGGAGGTCCTGGCCGAGCTGTACGGCGTCGACCGCTCGACCGTCTCGACGGCGATTCGGCAGGTGCGGCCGTTGCTTGCGGCCCGGGGCTTCGCAGTGCCCGACCGTGCGGGTGCCGAAAAATCATCCGGTCTGGTCAAGCGGTGTGTCGGTACTCGCGGAGGGTTCCGCCGAGTCGGTCTCGTCGGCGGACCTTCAAGTCCCCGAGCTGCGGTGGGCCGTTGACCGGTTGGGGGAGCGGGCGGAGTGGTGGGGTCGGTGCTCGTTGTAATGGGTCTCGAACTCAGGTAACGCGTAGAGGAGATGGCTCTGGTTCCAGATCAAGGTGCGGTCCAGGAGCTCGCGTCGACAGGTCTGTATCCAGCGCTTCATGAGGGAGTTCATCCGGGGCATCTGGATGCCTGTGGTGATCACCTTCCGGCCGGCGTCGGCCACAAGGGCGTCGAAGGCGGTCGTGAACTTCGAGTCGCGGTCGCGGATCAGGAGTCTGGCCTTGCTGCCGACGTCATCGAGGTCCATGAGGAGGTTACGCCCGAGCTGCACGATCCACTGCGCGGTCGGGTGCGCGGTGGCGCCCAGGCCCCGGATGCGCCTTGTCGAGTGCTCGATGACGGCGAAGACGTACAGCCGCGCCCCAGCCAGGGTGCGGACCTCGAAGAGATCGCAGGCGATCAGTGCGTCGGTCTGGCTGCACAGAAAGTCCGCCCAGGTCGCGCTCTGCCGTTCGGGCGCGGGCGGGATGCCGTGCTCCTTGAGGATCTCCCAGACGGTGGAGGCGCCGGCCTTGATGCCCAGCGCCGCTAGCTCACCGTGGATCAGATCCGGCGGTGCCTGTGCCGCTCGAAAATACGATTCGGTGCTGTGAGCTGCGGTGAGGGCGTATGGTCAGGCGGTTCCCTCGTACTGATTGATCAGGCCTCGGAGGAGGCGTTGACGCCGGATCCGGTGGGCCTGGAGGTTGGTGACGGTGGCCGGAGTGGCTGGTTCGGCGCTGTCCGGGGGTAGTTGCTGCCGGGACTGGTGGGGACGGTCCCGTTGTAGCGCCTGATGTATTCGGCCCAGGACTGCGCGAGCGTGGGCCTCGTTGTAGATCAGCATGCGGTCGAGGAGCCGGCGGCGGAGGGTGCCCATGACTCTCTCGCAGATCGCGTTCGCTTTGGGCGCCTGCGGCCGGCCTGCCGGATCGTAGGAGTAGCTCCAGCTCGTTCCTTGGGGGTTGGTGACTTCTGTGAGCCGGAGTTCCTCGTCGTATGTGAACTCGTGACGGCCGCCATCAGGTCCCGTGCGGCCGACGAGCACGTCGAAGTGGGTGTACTCGTAGCGGGTCGTGCCGCCGAGACGGTCCGTGTGGCTGGTCCGGTTGCCCTCCCCGTCGTAGGTCCACGACTCGGCCGCGCCGTCAGCGGCGGTCCGGCGGGTGAGCAGGCCCTCGACCGTCCATTCCAGGAGTGTGGTGGCGCCGCTCGGCTCGGTGACCTCCACCGGGTGGCCGAGGGGGTCGCGACGGTAGCGGGTCACGACGCCGCGGGGGTTGGTTATCCGGATGGGCAGCCCGGTGCGGTCGCACTCGACCGCGCTGGAGTGGCCGAAAGGGCCGACGACCGACGTGAGGCGGCTCGTCGCAGGGGAGGAGCCGCCAAGGTCACCAGGCGCTGCTCCACCCGGTTGTGCTGGAATACGAGTCCAGCAGGTCCACCACGAAGACCAGGGTCGAGCCCGCCGGGATCGACGGCGAGGGCGACTGCTTGCCGTAGCCAAGACGCGGGGGAACGATGATCTCGCGCCGACCGCCGACCTTCATCCCCCTCACCCCCCGGTCCCAGCCCTTGATGACCTTGCCACTGCCCAGGGCGAACTTGAACGGCTGGCCCCGGTCCCAGGAGGCGTCGAACTCCTTCCCGGACTCGAAGGTCACCCCGACATAGTGGACCCTGACCACCATGCCCGGCTTCACCTCAGCCCCGTCCCCGACGACCAGGTCCCGGATGGTCAGCTCGGTAGGAGCGTCACCCTCCGGAACGTCGACCTCGGGCTTCGTCAGTTCACTCATTGCCGCCTCATCACTCTCCGTCGGAAGCCGTCGCACGGATCAGCCGGACACATGGACACTCCATGCAGCAGATGGTCACGCTACCGAGAATGCCGGTCCCCGGAGCACACCGGATCCAGCGGCCACACGTGATGATCTTTTGCACTGCCGGTGAACGCGACCGGCACGCACAGGTCACGCAGTAATCGCCAGAACGAGACGAGGTGCAGACGGCTGTCGGCACATTGCGAAACATGTCGACCGAACATGGGACTTCGCAGGCACAACCCTCTGCAACAAGCAGTCCGAGCGCCCCCGCACCGTCCGCTCCATCCGAGCCCTCGTCCTGCGCCTGACCCGAGAGAACAGCACCTGGGGCCACCGCCGGATACAGGGCGAACTCGCCCGCCTCGGCTACCCGATCGCCCCGTCCACAGTCTGGGAGATCCTCCACGCAGCCGGCATCGACCCCGCCACGCAACGCTCCGGCCCGACCTGGCAGCAGCGCGAGGAGGAGTGAAGGCACCGGGAGCTGGAGGGCGGCCTATAGCGGCCTATAGTCGATCTCATGAGTCGTTGGCAGGAACTGACCGGTGGCACATCCGGACACGAGTACGCCGCGCGCTTCGCCGCGCTGGCCCGCAACGGCAAGGATGTGCATGGTGAGGCGCGGTTCTGTGCGGCCCTGGTGCCCGCCGGGGCACGGGTGCTTGACGCCGGGTGCGGTACCGGACGGGGCGCGATCCGGCTGGCGGAGCTGGGGTACGACTGCGTCGGGATTGACCTCGACGACTCGATGCTGGACGTGGCGCGGAATCACGCGCCGGAGCTGCCGTGGTTCCGGGCCGATCTCGCCGAGTTCGATCCGGCCCTGCTCGGCATCGCGGCGGACTTCGACCTGGTCCTCGCTGCCGGCAATGTCTTCCCACTGCTGGCCGCCGGTACCGAGGCCGCGGTGGTCAAGCGCCTGGCCGGGGCTTTGCGTCCGGGCGGGCTGCTGGTCGCGGGCTTCGGCCTGGACGCCGCCCACCTGCCCGTGCCGCCCGGCATCACGCTGCCGGAGTACGACGCGAGTTGCACTGCGGCGGGCCTCGCCCTCGTCGACCGCTTTGCCACCTGGGACGCCGACGCCTACGACGGCGGTGGCTACGCCGTCAGTATCCATCGCGCCAGCCCCTGACCCGGCCGCTCAGGTCCCTGACCACCGGGGGGAGCGCCAGGCCCGCTGCGGCAGAGTTCTGACAGCCGAGAAGAGGCCGGCGCCCGCTACGAGAGCGTGACTGCCACGAGCAACACGCGAGGGTGGCTGAGGTTCTCGTAGTGGAAGTGAGCGTGCGCCGGGGGAGCTGGGTGGTGTTGGCAACTGTGGTGCCGGGACGGGGAATTGAGGTCCTCGTCGTGTGCGTACGGTCGGGAGCGGCAGCGGGATTCTGTCAGTAGCCTCGAACTGCGCGCTCCAGGTCCGTAGTTGCGCAAGTTACCGTGCCATTGGTGTCGAAGTCCCGCGACGGCGGCATACGACTTTCGAGAGTTTGGACGGGGCGCGCCGGAATTCCACACTTTCCCGTCTCCGGAGAACAGCTGCATTCGGCCCTGGCTGCTGATGTCTTCGCTCCCTTCGCCCTTCGCCGAAGCCACTGGCATGACGGCAGAACAAGCGGCTGATCTTCTTGCCGCGGCGCTGCCGTCCCTGACCGACAAGGTCAGCCCGCAGGCCCGCAATCCTGACGAGCAGTGATGTGCTCCGCGTGTCACAGGACACCGGCGCGGCTGCCCGTCCGCACAATGAGGCGATGACACTCGAAAGGACACGACCGTGGCCGGTCCGGGCTACACCAGTCTCGCCGACCTGAACTCGGACGGCAGCCGAACATGACCGGACAGCGCCCTTCTGATGCGGGCAATCTGCGCGAGCCACAGCAAGCGCCGTACGGCGAGGCCAGATGGCCGATGGCCGGAGCCGTCATCGCCGCCGCGGTGCTGACTCTGCTGCTGCCCGACGACCTGCGCCTGGGACCCCGCTGGACGCTCCCCCTTGTCGAAGGACTGTTCCTGGTGGTGCTGATCGTGGGCGACCCGGTTCGAATCAGCCGCCGCTCGGCTGCCATGCGTGCGGTATCGATCGCCCTGGTCAGCGTGCTGGCATGCGGTGCCATCTGGTCAACCATCCGGTTGGTCGACGACCTCATGCACGGTGGTAGCGAGACCAACTCCGCCGACGCCCTCCTGCAGGCCAGCGGCAGCGTGTGGGTCCTCACCGTCCTCGCGTTCTCCCTCCTGTACTTCGAACTCGACAGTGGCGGAGCCGCCGCCCGGGCTCACTCCATGTCGCCGACCCCCGCTCTCGCCTTTCCCCAACACCTGGCCCCCGAACTGAACGCCACGCAGTGGCGCCCCCGTTACATCGACTACCTCTACCTCGGCTTCACCAACGCCACCGCCTTCAGCCCCACCGACGTCATGCCGCTGGCGCCTTGGGCCAAGATCGTCATGGCTGTGCAGTCCATCGTCTCGCTGCTCATCCTCGGGCTCGTCGTCGCTCGAGCCGTCAATGTCCTCGCCTGACGACCCGCAGCGGTAGCCGGCGGGCGGCTGCTCCAGGGTCTCCTCCGCACCGCGGTTCCTCGCGACCCGCACCTCAGCCTCGCGGAACTCCGCCAAATGCGGCTTCGGCACAACGGCATCGTTCTCGCCCGCCCCGCAGGGCGAGCCAGTTCAGATGTCACCCGATCACGTATGAGACCCGTCGCTAGCATGACTGGTACGCATGCCGGACTGGGGCGTGCCGCATGGACAGGGGGAGCTGTGTCGGTGGAAGCAAGCCGTGGAGAGGTACCGGAGGCCGAGCGGGTGGCGGGGCTCGTGGCTGCGCAGGAGAAGGCCATCGAGCTCTTCGCAGAGGTCGAGGCGCGTGGAATCGTCGTGCCGGGGGTCGGGGAGCGGGAAGCCAGTGACCGCATCAGGGATCTGGCGAACGAGATGTTCGGTACGACCAAGCACTGGCATAAGCGCATTATTCGCTCCGGGGCGAACACGCTTGCGCCGTATCGGGAGAACCCGCCGGACCGTGTCATCGAGGCGGACGACGTCGCCTTCGCGGACTTCGGACCGATCTTCGAGGAGTACGAGGCGGACTTCGGCCGGACGTATGTCTTCGGTGACGATCCGGACAAGCATCGGTTGCTGACCGATTTGCCGCGCGTCTTCGACGCGGGGCGGGAAGTCTTTGCCGCGGATCAGGAGATCACCGGTCGTGAGTTGTACCGCGCGGTGGAGAAGCTCGCGGCGGAGGCAGGCTGGGAGATCGGTATCTGGCACGCGGGTCATCTGGTCGGGGAGTTCCCTCACGAGACCATCGATGGGATGAAGGCGGAGTCGTACATCACGCCGGACAACGACACTCCGTTGCGCCGTGCGGACCGGCTCGGCCGGGTCTGCCACTGGATCCTGGAACTGCATTTCGTGGACCGCCGCCGCGGATTCGGCGGCTTCTACGAGCAGTTGCTCGACCTGGCCTGACGGCCGGCCCTGGCGTACCAGCGCCGGCGCCGGGCCGGCTGGTTCAGCTGTTCGCAGTCACGGTGTTCGGCCCCGACCGCACGAACCGACGGCCGAGGTGCGGAGCTGACGTTATGTCAGCCCCGGCCATGCCTACGGTTGAACGCTGGTTCTGGCGGGTGCCGACTCTCTGCCCGCCTCGTCGACGTTGACGATGTAGTAGTTCGTGTATCCGAACAGGGGCTGGGGGTCGACCCAGGAGCCGGAGGAGGCGTAGGGGGTGCCGACGAGGGTCCAGGCCTGCTCGCCGGGGCTGCGGCGGTAGACGTGGTAGTAGTTCGTCATTTCCGAGTTGACGTCCCACCAGAGGTGGGCGGCGCCGTCGATGACCTGGCTTTCGACCAAGGCGGGCGTGGGGCCGACCGGCTCGGGCCGGGTCACGGTCACGGCTTCGCTGTACGCGGACGCGTTCCCCGCGGCGTCGACGGCCCGGACGCGGTACGAGACGGAGACGCCCGTGGGGGCCGACAGGTCCGTGTGGGCCGTAAAGGACGTGGTGGTGGCCCCCTCGTCCGGATACGGCCGTGTATCGGGATCCGACGAGATCTCGAAGTGGTCCCAGTCACCCGGGGGAGCTGTCCACCGCAGGGTGTTCCCCGCGGTCGTGCCTTGCGCGGTGAGACTCGTCGGTGCTTCGGGCGCGGTCGCGTCGGCCGTGCTCACGTACACGGCTGAGCTGTCGGACGACTCACGGCCGGCCCGGTCGACGGCACGTACCCAATAGGCGTAGGTGGCGCCGTCGGCGGGCGGGTGATCCGTGAAGGAGGTCACAGCCAGTGGTGCGTCACCGCTGATGACTTCGGCAGGGGGTGCCCCTTCGCCTGCCGGCCGGCGGAAGACGCGGTAACCGGCCACGTTTTTCCGGGCATTGCCGGACCAGGTGATCGTGGCAGTGGAGGAGTCCGGTTCGTACGTGACATCCGTGCCGGTGGGGGCCGAAGGGCCGGCGGCAACAGTGACGGAGCTGGGGGCCGCGTGGGCGTCAGCCGCGCCCGTCAGGCCGAGGCCCGGGGTGAGGGCGGCGGCGACGGCAGCGGTGACCGCGGCGATACGTAAGCGTCTGGGACGGCTCCGGCGGGGCGAAGGAACAGCGTGATCGATCACGGCTGGCGGCCCTTTCCATGAGGACGGGGTGTGCAGGCGTGGGGGATGGGAGCGATGTGGAGCAACGGCAATGTAGCTGCAACTCGCCACTGTGTCAGGGAAGTCAGGGGGCCACTTGACCTGTGGCGGGAGGGGGCCGGGAGATTGGCGTGTATCTGTCGCCCGGCCCGTGCGTCGTCCGGGTCCGGGGCTACGCCGGCCTGGCGCCCCAACGACTGCCACACCGTGAGCGCGAGTGCTGCACGAGAGGGGCTCGGCGTCCTTGGCGCGGCCACTCGTCGGGAGCAGTCGCAGTGTGGCGCAGGCATTCGTCACGGTCAGGCAGGCAGACAGGCGAGGCGCAGGAGCATGAGTGATCATCATGCCGTGCGGACTCGAAGAGGTTTTTCGGCACGCGCAGCCATCCAAGACGGCTCCGACGCCGTAATCACATCAGCCACCACAAGATCGTTCATCAGCTGGTGCCGCAGGGCGGGGATCTCAATGTCCTTGTCCCGCTCGCTCATTGGCAGCAGACGTAGCGAGGCGAAGGCGTTGGTGGCGGCGAGGTAGGCCAGGCGCAGCAGCACGAGAGATCACGATGCCGACCGCATTGGTCCGCGGGAAGACGATCAAAGGTCGGTGTGCGCGGCTCGCCGATAGGTAATCAAGGCCTTGACCTGCGCGGATGATTTATCGGCACCCGCAGAGTGCTGGTGCCGATAGACGGTGCCGTCCAGCAGACACTGGCACCGAGACGCACCGAGACGCACCGAGACGCACCGAGACTTCGTCAGGCATGGACGGCGTCCGCGGCACGAGTGGCGCGGGCCGTGTGGGCTCAAAACTCGGGCAGCATTGCGCCCTTCGCCTCGGCCATGGTCCGAGCGACGATCGTTGCCGCCGGCAGAATGTCACGGACCAGACCGGCGGACTGCCCGGCGTAGAGTGCCATCGCGTCTACGTCGCCTGTCATGCCGGCCAGCGGTACGGCGTCTTGGTAACGCAGGTACTGGGTGTCTTCGGCGTCCCACGCAATGATGTCGCCCTCGCCCGGCCTAGCCGAAGGCGGGGAGCCGGCTGCTTCCCAGGAGGACAGTGTGCTGTTGCGCAGGGACCGGTGTGGGGCGTTCGGCCAGCCGTCGTCGAAGCAGCCGGTGTACTGGGCCTCTTCGGCTCGTGCGTCGACGACACGGCGCCGGTAGATGTCGTGGGTACGCGCTTCGGCGGCGGCGAGGAACCGTGTACCCATCCATCCGGCCTGAGCTCCGAGGGTGAGCGCCGCGGCAAGCCCCCGACCGTCGGCGATCCCTCCGGCGGCGATCACGGGGAGCGGGGACACTGCATCGACCACTGCCGGTACCAGGGGGAAGGTGGCCGTAAGGCCGTGGACGTGTCCGCCGGCTTCCCATCCCTGTGCCACGACCGCGTCGACTCCGGCATCGGCGGCATGTCGGGCTTCGTCCGGCGATCCGACGGCGTGGACGTGGAAGGCGTCCGCGGCATGAATACGGGCGGTGCAGGTGGCCGGGTCTCCCCAGAAGGTCGAGATGACCGGAACTCCGCCTTCCAGGCAGGCGTCCAGCCTGTCGGCGATGGGGAAGTCGAGCACCAGGTTGGCGCCGAAGGGGCGTTCGGTCAGCTCGCGGACCTGGCCGAGGACCGTAGCGATTTTCTCGACCGGAGTCCAAGTCAGCGCCAGCATCCCGAGTCCACCCGCGTTGGAGACGCCGGCGACCAGCTCAGGGGAGACCGCGGAACCGATCGGTGCTTGGAAGATCGGTACCTCGACGCCGAGTCGGCGGCACAAGGGGGTGGTGAGTGAGGGGAGGTGCGCGGTCATGCGGGGTTTCCTCATCTCTGGGTGCGGGGCCCCTATGACTCTGGTTACGGGGTGATCGGTGTTGGCACTTGGCCAAAGGCACTGCCGCGCAGAGACATCGACGCATTGCCTGGCGAGGCAAGGAATGCTCGGTTGTGCTGGTGTTCTTGGGGGATCTTGCTGTCGTTGGAGGTGGCGATGCGGGCAGGAAGTCGCTGACTGCCCCCGATGGCGATGGCGATGGCGATGGCGAAGCCGAAGCCGATGCCGATGAGGATGAGGATGAGGATGTGGGGTCAGATCCTGATGCGGACAGTCGGTCTGCGCGTCCAGCGCGGTGAAGACCTCACCGATCAGACGTTCCGAAACCTGGGGGCTTTGGTGGACCAGCCTGATCAGCCGTCGGCGTCCGGCCCTGCCACGGCGCTGCTCGCCACCTCCACGTGTCGACGAACCTCACGACCCGCATTGACATCGGTGGCCGCGACCCTGACCTGACCAGTGGTCTGCCAGCGTCTGAGGTCCGGTGACGCCCCCGGGGCATCCGTTCACCAACGGCGACAGCCGTGCCGGGTCCGAAGGCCGGCTGCCCTCTCACGGGACAGCGGAAGACATCACGTGGGCAGGTGACTTCATGTGCCCGTCGCCTTGGTCAGCAGCATGCTGAGGTCGAGCGCCGGCGCACTGTGGGTGAGGGTGCCTACTGAGATCTTGTCGACTCCCGCTTCGGCGACCCGCCTCAGCTGCCTGAGAGTGATACCTCCGGACGCCTCCAGGACGACTCGCCGACCTGGTGCGATGCCATCCCGGAATTTGACGACCTGCCCAATCTCGGTGACCGTCATGTCGTCGAGCATGATCCAGGAAGCACCCGCGTGGAGGGCTTCGACCGCTTGTGTCACGTTCTCGACCTCGACATCGATGAGCGTCTCCCGGCCTTCAGCAGCCATTCCTGCGCGGACGGCGTTGATCGCCGCGGTGATGCCTCCGGCGGCTGCGATGTGGTTCTCCTTCAGCAGCGCCATGGCCGACAGGTCGAGCCGGTGACTGCTCACACCTCCCGATGCCGCCGCGTATTTGTCGATGGCACGCAGACCGGGGGCTGTCTTGCGAGTGTCGAGCACCTGCACGCCCAGGTCGGCCACCATGTCGACATACGTCTTGGCGAGAGTGGCGATGCCGCACATGCGTTGCAGAAAGTTGAGGACGGTGCGTTCGCCCGTCAGCAGACTGCGCGTTCTGCCCCTGAGCCGGACCACTGCCTGGCCCTGGTGCGCGAAGCCTCCTTCTGATATGAGTTCCTCCACGACAACCTCGGTGTCGATCTGGCGAAACACCTCGGAAACGACGGGCAGGCCGCAGGCCGTGCCGGGCTGCTTGGCGATGATCTCGGCTTCGTTGTGCAGGTGCGCGGAGACGCACCAGCGGGTGGTGATGTCATCGTGCGCATGGTCCTCCGCAAGTGCCCGGGTGACGGCTTGGCGTACTGCTGAAACGGGGAAGTCCATAAGTTCCTCACCTGTCATGGAAGGCCGTCATAGGCCTTCGGGAACGACGTAGCCGGCGGCCGGGCAGGCGGCGCCCCCACGGTGGACCTCACCGCTCCTGGCCCGTGAGGTCGGGTGCTTCGAGTGCGGCGGCCCATCGCTCCGCCCACGTGTGCAGGCCGATCAGCTCGTCGCACGCCTCTCGCCCCAGCGTCGTGAGGCAGTAGCTCTCCTCGCTGCCGCGCTCCACGAGGCGGGCTTCCAGCAACTCAAGCAATCGCTGGCGCAACACACTTGAGGACATGTCGTCACATCGCTGCTGGAGCGCCCGGAAACCCAGCGGCCCGTCACGCAGCTCCCACAGAACCCGCAGGGTCCAGCGGCGACCGAACAGGTCGAGTGCTGCCATCAGCGGGCGACCTGTGGCCGAGCCACGCACTCGGCGTCCCGGCTTCGGGGGCGAAGGCATCGTCCGGTCCTCTCTTCATGAAACCTGGCGCTTCGATTTCAGAAACACTACGCTCCCCGGCAACGCTTTGAAAAGAGAAGCACTGGGAGGTTCCATGCCCGAACGCATCACCCCATTGGAGGCGCCCTACGCGCCGGAGACTGCGGGGCTGCTACGCCGGATGATGGCGACCGACGAGGACCCCATCGCCCTGTTCCGCCTGTACGCACACCACCAGCAACTTGCCGAGGCCCTGCACGGCTGGGGTTCCTATCAGCTCAGTCGCCGCATCAGTCTGGGTCTGCGCGATCGGGAACTCGTCATCGACCGCACCTGTGCCCGCTGCGGCTGCGAGTACGAATGGGGTGTGCACATCGCACGCTTCGCACCACGCGCCGGACTCACCGATGCCCAGGTCGCATCCTTGACCCATGGCACGAGCGCAGATCCGTGCTGGACAGCGGAACGCGATCGCCTGCTGCTCGACGCCACGGACGCGCTCCACGACCACCACGACATAGACGCCGCGCTCTGGACGCGTCTCGGCACGGAGTTCACCCCCGAACAGCTACTGGACTTATTCATGCTGTGCGGCTGGTACCACGCCATCAGCTACACCGCCCGGGCCACCAGGCTCTCTCCCGAGCCCGGGGCGCCGCGGTTCCACGACGTCCGCCCCGCGGCGAGCGGCCGAGGGCCCTTGTGAACCTGCAACGACGCGCCAACTCGGGTGACATAGCCGGCGGACGGATATGGGCGACAGGTCCTACGGTCAGGACGGACAAGCGGGCGACGGCCCCACGGTGTCGAGCGGCGCAACAGACACCGTCCCGCCGGGCCATTTCAAGGCAGGAGGACCAGCTTGCCCTTGGTATGGCGGCCGAGGAGGTCCGCGTGTGCCTCGGGGGCACGCGCGAGGTCGTACTCGCTGCCGACCAGCGGGCGAAGCCGTCCGCGTGCGGTGAGGTCGAGCAGTTCCTCGAGTGCCTGGCCGCCCGCCCCGTCACGGGTGATGAGTGGAGTGAGCCAGAACCCGGCTATCGCCGAACTCGCCACCGCCAGGCGGCCCGGCGCGATGGCGGTGGCGGTCTGTCGGGACGAGGCTCCGTAGGTCACCAGTCGGCCGAGAAGTCCGATCGCGTCCAAAGAGGCGTCGAGAAGGGGTCCGCCGACAGCGTCCAGGATGACGTCGACCGGCTTTCCGTGATTGGCGTCGAGGACCCGCTCCCGGTAGCCGTCCGCCTCGCCGTCGATGGCCACGTCGGCGCCGAGCCCGAGAGTGAACGCGCGCTTCTCCTCGGACGAGGCCGTCGCGATGACACGTCCCGCGCCGAACTCGCGCGCGAGCTGCACGGCGAGACTGCCGGTCCCGCCGGCGCCGGAGTGCACCACGACGCTTTCCCCGGGCCGCACGCGGGCCACCGACCGCAGGAGGTGCCACGCCGTCAGCCCCTGTACCAGCAGAGCCAGCGCCTGGCCTGCACTCACGTCCCGCGGCAGCAGTGCCAGATCGCGTTCGGCGACGATGGCCTTCGTCGCGTATCCGCCCTGGCGGAGGTAGCCGACGACCCGCCGGCCGTCACCGGTCCGGCCGGCGACCTCCATGCCGGGGACGCGCGGCAGAGGTCCCTTCATGGCGTACGGACCCTCGCGAAGCTCACCGGCGATCTCCTTGATGTCACCGAAGTTGACGCCGGCGGCCTCCACCACTTCGACCAAGGTCTCTTCCGGCCCCGCCACGGGGTCCGGTAACTCGACCTCCTTCAAGACGTCCGGGCCGCCGAACCGGTCGTACTGCATCGCTCGCATGATGCGGTTCTCCCTCCCCGCCCCTCCGTGAAGCGGAAGTTGCGGGCAACCTACATGTTCCGACGGTGAGGGCCAGTCGCAGCAGTGCGGATCTCTACGTCTGCGGGCTGGGTTCAGGCGCCGGCGTCGGCATGGGCGTGGTGCCCTCCGACGTGGGCGCCGTGCCAGTCCAGGCATAGCACCGTGGCGTCGTCCCCGAGATGGCCGTCGCAGGAGTCGGTGACCGCGGCGGTCAGGACGCGCACGACCTCGCGCGGGTGTTCGCCGGCGGTGTCGCGGATCAGGCCGGGCAGGTCGACGGCTTGCGCTTGGCGGTCCTGCATGCCGTCGGTGTGGAGGATGAGGCGGTCGCCGGGGCGCAGGTCGAGGTTCTGCACCCGGTAAGGGATCTGCGCGGCCATGCCGAAGGGCAGGTCGACGGCGAGGGTGATCTCGTCGACCGTGCCGTCGCGCAGGCGCAGTGGCCACGGGTGGCCGGCGTTGACGAGCTGGGCGCGGTTGTTGTCGAGGGCGATGCGCAGCAGCTGGCCGGTGGCGAAGGCGCGGCGGCCGTGGTCGAGGAGGGCCTGATCGATTTGGGTGGCCTGTTCGGCCAGGTCGGTGCCGGTGCGGCGGGCTCTGCGGGAGGCGTTGACGAGGAGGGTGGCCATGAGGGCGGCGTCGACGTCGTGGCCCATGGCGTCTGTGATCGACAGGTGCAGGGTGTTGTAGTCGAGGGTGTAGTCGTAGGTGTCGCCGGCGATGCTGTCTGCGGACGCCAGGGCGCCCGCGAGTGCGAACTCGGCTCCCTCGCACGAGGGGGCCGAGGGCAGGAGCTGACGCTGGATCTCCGCGGCCAGGCTCATCGGTGTGGTGCGCTCGCCCCAGTGGTAGAGGTCGGTGAAGCGTCGGTCGGCGACGATGATGTAGGCGAGCGCGTGCGCGGCCTCCTCCACCTGCTCCAGTACGTCCTTGCTGACCTCGGGCAGGAACAGCTCCAGGACGCCGATGGTGTCCCCGCGGTTGGTGACCGGGGCAAGCACCCGCCGGCCTTGCCCGCCGTCCTGGGTTTGCACCAGCTCCTGTCGGCGCAGAACTTCGTCGTAGGCGCTGCCCGCCAGGGGCATCTGATCTGCCTGGCGGCCTTGCTGGGAGGCCGTCTCCTGACTGACTCGCACCACCTTCCGGCCGATCACATCCACGAACAGAAACGACACGTGTCGCGCACCGAATCGGTCCCGCAGATTCCGCGCCACAACATCGAGAGAAGCTACCGGCGAGGCACCCTCCGCCGCCGCCAGTACCTCAGCCAGCCCGATCCGATCAACCACCACATCAGCCTCCCTGATCTCCCTCACTCCTTCCCCTTGGTGCCGCAGCCGTCACAGAAACGACTCACGCTCCTGCGATGTAGGCACGCGACTCAGAAGGACCAGCAATGCTGGCCACTCGCAATGTGATGGCACACGCTCAAGGCCCGCTTTCACTGGACAGCATGAGTTTCCCGCCCTCAACGTCTCGTGGCCCTGACCGACCAGCCGTCACTGGTATTCGCTCCCCAGGCTGTTACCGCACGCCGGTCACTTCACCAGTACTCCACTCGAGGACACCATGCGGACGCTGGGGCACTGGCGGCAGCTGGTGGCCGACCGGGCACAGGAGCCGTCCAGGCCGATCCCTGCCGATGTGCTGAGACACGCCCATGCCGTGCTGGCTGATGATCTCGGCATCCCCGCTGTCCTTGACAAGCTGGTCACCGTGGCGCCGCGCGCCGACGTACCGGCGTGTGTCAAGTTTGAGACGTTCGCCCTTTTCGGCCGCGTCCTCAGAATGAACCTCGCGCGCGAAGTGGGTCACCAGCACCGGGCCGCGACGTGGCGTCGGGCGCGTGGGCCAGACGACGGGGGTCGTTGTAACGGCCAACGGCCCCAGCGCATTCACTCCGCCAGGGCCGCCCTTCCGGATCGTCACACGTGAGAGTGCTCGATCCAGTTTCAATTGTACGACTGCGGGCCAGACAGGCCGGGAGGACGAGCGCACCATCGGGCAGGCCCCGTCCCGCTCGTTCTGTGTGCAAGTGGGGCCGTGCAGGCCGTAAATGCCGGACTGAGCGGCGGGCGGGCGGCCCTCGGACAGGCCGGCTCAGTCGCGTTGTTCTTCTTCGGCCTCCATGCGGCGGATTCCCTGGTGGGTGAGGGAGACCATCGCGGGTGTGTTGCCCGGTTCCCAGTCCACTGTGATCAGGCCCTCGCCGGCCAGGTAGGTGCAGGCGGCCGCCAGGTCTGCCTCCGGGATGCGCAGGTCGTTCCGCAGCGTCCGCCCCGGGACTCCGAGGAGACGGTTGCCTTCGGTGGCTTCGTAGAGGGCGGTCAGGACCTGATCGCGGTAGACCTGCCGCTCGCGGAGGGTCGCCATGACCGAGTCCTTTCGTTCATGTGAAGGTCCGATGCTTCTCAGACTTCGTCGCCGTAGGCGCCGGTGCGCGTGGACGGTCTGCTGGTGGTGAGCCAGGCGAGGGCCGGTGCTGCGGCGGCTTCGGTGTCGACGGTGAGGTGGAGCCGGGTAACCGCCCTCGGGAACGGGGTAGCTGCGCTGTTCCGTACCGGCGAAGGCATGGCGGAGCAATTCGGCGACCGTACGGGCGGCTTCGGGGGTGGCGGCAACGATGCGGATCTCGGCGAGTCCGGCCGAGGGCAGGGTCGCGGTGTCGGTGGGATGCAAGGTACCTGCTCCCTTCAAGAGCGAGCGCGGGGCCGGCGGGTGGGGCGGCCCAGGTGTCTGGTACCCCACCCGCGGCGCCTTCGGTCGGAGGAGTGGGCTGAGGTCAGGGCCAGGTGCCCGTGAGCCCGCGGCTGGAGGCTTGCCCCCGTCGACCTGGGGTCGCTACGGCCGGGTAGCCGGCTGTGATGGCCGGGAAGGGCTCGCTGAAGTGGTAGGCCGCGATACGTGCGTCGTGCTGGGCGTTGAGTCGGTGGAGCAGGCTCAGGCCGAGCACAATCATGAGAGCGCTCGCCGCGAACGTGATCAGGGCCTCCATGTCGTCATCTCCGCGTGTTCCCCGGCAGGAAGATCATCCGCGCGCCCACGACCGGGCGCCGGAGGGGCGGCGGCAGGGCGGACCCGCCGTCGTTCTCCCAGGTCTCCTCGCTGCTTCGGGTGTCCCGAATACGGCGGCCGGTCGCGGCTTCGTCGGACATCAGCACCCCGGCAGTGAGGACACTGCCGGGGATTGCGGCGGCAGTCAGAAGCCGGACGGCTGCGTCGGGTTCGGTCCCGGGCGGAATCACCAGCAGGTCGAAGCGGCCGACCGTGTAGGAGAGAAGGATCATCTTGTCGGGATCCAGTTCGGTGAACCAGCCCACGTGCACCGTGTGCCCGGCGACGGAAACCTTGTGTGGGACGACGGGCCAGCGGGTGGGGTTCACCATGGCGCGCGTAATGCGACCCAAACGCCCTTCCAGCGCTTCCACCAGGGACGGAAGTTCCGTGAGCAGGTCGCGCGAATACGGCCACCAAGCACCGTCCAACTGGCCGGCGAGGGTGGTCTTCGGCGTCAGGGAAAAGCGCGTCGGGAGCGCGGAATCAAGCCCCCGTGCCACGCCGCGCTCGACATTCGTGGTCATGATGCGGACCCGTCTCCGGGCCGCCCTGCAGGGCGGCCCAGTGTCTTGATCGCCGGAAACGACGTCCGCGTGGGAGCGGGTGTTCGGGTTACTCCCGGTACCTTCAGACTACTCCGAGCCGCAGTCGGACGAGTTGTTCTGACCAGGCGATTTTCCACCGGGGCCCCGCCCGGCCGACGCTCGCGGGCAAGACCACAGGTGGTGTCCAGGTGCAGAAAGTCGGCGGCGATGATGCCATGGGCCTGGGTGGTGAGGAACTGGCGCCAGGTGGGTCCGGAGCGCTGCGGGGCGGGGTCGAGGCCGGCTGTGTGGAGGATCTCCCGGACTGTGGACGGGGCGATCGGGCAGCCGAGGCGGGCGAGTTCGCCCTGTATCCGGCGGTGGCCCCAGCTGCTGTTCTCCCGGGCCAGGCGCAGGATGAGCTGTTTATCGGCGGGCGCGGTGGAGGGTCTGCTGGGGCGGCGGTGCTGGGTGAACGTCCATTTCCTGGCGATGAGTTGGCGGTGCCAGGTCAGGAGTGTGGTGGGGTGACTGTGAAGGTCTGGCGCCAGCGCTCGCGTGGGACGAACCGCGAGCGAGGCGAGCCAGATCCGGTCTGCGGGCTTGTGGCGGACGCGGGCGATCTTGACGGCGTAGCACCGCGTTCTCATGCCGTAACGCGAGGACCTCTGCGTCCTTGGCCACGCGGCTGCGGAGTACGGCAGGCGGCACCTTGATCAGATTCCGGGGCTCTGCCACAGTAAATCCGGTATTTACTGCGGTAGTTGTGAATACGTCTCCGCGATCGAGTAACCGCCCGAATGTGTTTCTGCTGTGCGGACTTGAGGGGAGTGGACTGTCAGTGCCCGGGGCCACCGTGCTTACCTGGGTCATGCCCCAGATCCTCCGTCACGGGCAGGCACTCGGCGAGCAGGTCGACGACGTCGCGCCAGGCTCGCTGCGCGTGCAGTGGGTGGTAGCCGACGCCGGGGACCACGGGGTGGTCGACCGTCGGGTGGTGGAAGGCGTGCAAGGCGCCGCCGTAGACCGTGAGGCGCCAGTCGACGCCCGCGGCCTGCATCTCAGCGGTGAACGCGTTCCGTTGCGCGGGCGGCATGATCGGGTCTTCCGACCCGACCCCGGCCCACACCGGGCAGCGAATGCGCGCCGCCTCGCCCGGTCGGCCCGTGGTCAGTGCGTTGACTGTCCCGATGGCGCGCAGGTTGACGCCGTCGCGTCCGAGTTCCAGCCCGATGGCGCCCCCCGTGCCGTAGCCGACGGCGGCGATCCGGTCGGGGTCGGTCCGCGGTTCGGTGCGCAACACATCGAGCGCCGCATGGCCGATGCCTCGCATCCGCTCGGGATCAGCGAGCAGCGGCAGGCAACGGGCCAGCATCTCCTCGGGGTCGCCCAAATAGCGCCCGCCATGAAGGTCGAAGGCCAGCGCTGTATATCCCAGCTCGGCGAGAGCATCGGCCCGGCGGCGCTCGACGTCGCTGAGCCCCATGCCCTCTGGTCCGAGCAGCACCGCGGGCCGGCGGCCGACACCGGCCGGGAGCGCGAGGTGCCCGATCATCGTCAAACCGTCGGCCGGATACTCGACCGTACGCGTCGTAATCGTCGTCATGAGACTGGACTGTAGTGATCGTCGAGCCCGGTCCGGCCGGTGTTCTGTCGCTGGCAGAACAGCGCGGGTATCCCTCTGAAATATGGCGAGGGCCCACAAGAACCGTCACAGACCCCGCCCCCACGGCAGCGCTATCGGATCACCTGCCCGGGCCACGGTGTTGGAGGCTGACCCTCGCAGCAGGATTCGGGGGTAGCGCGCGCGACGGCCGCCCCAGGCTCTCGCCCGCGCAGCCGGCCACCGTCTGCGCGCTGCAGTACGCGCTGAACCTGTCGGACCGCCAGGCCTCCGAGGCGGTGCGCTGCCGCATCGACTTCAAGTACGCCCTCGGCCTGGAGCTGGAAGACCTCGGCTTCCACCACAGCGTGCTGTCCGACTTCCGCGACCGGCTCGCCGAGGGCGACCGCGCCGACCGGCTGCCGGGTCTGGCACCGACCCGGATCCGGCGGGCCGGCCTGCTCGAGGAGCGTGCCGCCCGCGGCAGTCGCCATTTACATAGACTATGAATATAAAATTGCTATGCTTCGGGCATGAGTCGTCAAGACACCACTCCTGGCGCGTCCGCCGCCATCGGGGCAGTCCTCTACGGCCTGGCCACCAGGGCCGCGAGACGCCTGCCCCGGGACATGAGCCTGACGTCCGCCGCCACCCTGGCCACCCTGGACCGGACCGGCCCGCGGCGCATCACCGATCTGGCCGCGGTCGAGGGCGTCACCCAGCCCGCGATGACCGCCCTGGTCCGCGTGATGGAGGAGTCCGGCCTGGTCGAGCGGCGGGGCGACGCGTCCGACAAGCGGGTCACGCTGGTGTGCCTGACCGAGGCCGGCGCCTCCTATGTCCGGACGCGGCGCCAGGCGGGCGTCCACGCGTTCGAGCGGCTGATCGGCGAGCTCACCGGCGACGAGGTCGAGGCGCTGGTGGCGGCCCTTCCGGCGCTGAAGCATCTGGCAGAGCTCGAAAGCCAGGACCGCGAAGGGCCGAAGCAGTGACCGGGCAGCCGGTCGGCGGGGGCGCGGTGAAGGCGTTCCCGGTGGCGCGTTCCGAGGCGGGGCTGCTGGTCCCCGCCCTGATGTTCATCGCTCTGGTCGTGGCGGCGGTCGGCAGCCTCGGGACGCCGCTCATCACCAGCGTGGCGACCTCGTTCCACGTCTCGCTCGGCAGCGCGCAGTGGACGCTGACCATCGCGCTGCTCAGCGGCGCCGTCGCCACCCCGGTCCTGGGCCGGCTCGGAGCAGGCCGGCACCGGCGGGCCACGATCCTCGCCACGCTGGCGGTCGTCGTCGCCGGAAGCGTGCTCACCGTGCTGCCGCTGCCGTTCGCGTGGCTGCTGGCCGGCAGGGCGGCTCAGGGCGTCGGGCTCGGGCTGACGGCGCTGATGATGGGCGTGGCCCGGGACCACCTCCCCGAGGAGCGCAGCGCGGCCGTGATCGCCCTGATCTCGGTGGTCTCGATCATCGGGGCCGGCGTCGGCTACCCGCTGGCCGCGCTGCTCGCCGAGCTCGGCGGGGTACGGGCCGCGTACGGTCTCGGCCTGGTCGTCACCGCCGCCGCCCTCCTGACCGCGTGGCGCTCCATGCCCGAAGCCCCCGAAGGCCGCTCCGCCCACGTGGACGTGGCAGGCGCGGTGGTCCTGGCCGCTGCGCTGCTCCTGGTGCTGTTCCTCGCCGGTGAACGGAATCTGTGGAGCCGGCACCTCGCCGTGGCGGCGGGCCTCGCCGTCGTCGCGGTGGTGCTGCTCTGCGTCTGGGCCGTCATCGAGCTGCGCAGCACGACGCCCCTGGTCGATGTGCGGGCGGTGCGGCACCCGGCGGTCGCCGGGGCGAACCTCGCCATGTTCGTCGGTGGGATCGGCATGTACCTCCTGCTCACGCTCATCACCCGGTACGCGCAGACGCCGCACGGCGCCGGCTACGGCTTCGGGCTGACGACCTTCGTCGCCGGGCTGGTCCTCATCCCGTTCTCCGTGCTGGGGTTCGTCGCCGGCAAGCTCACGCCGCGGGTCCGGACGCGGATCGCCGACCCCCTGCTCCTGGCAGGCAGCGCCGTCGTGGTCGGCGGCGGGTTCGCCGTGTTCGCGGCGGCCCGGTCGGACCTGGCCGAACTGTTCGCGGCGATGGGCGTGCTCGGCTTCGGCGTCGGCGGCTTCTCGGCCGCGATGCCCGGCGTCATCCTGGCCGTCACCCCCAAGAGCGAGACGTCGAGCGCCATGAGCTTCAACTACGTCGTCCGCAGCGTCGGGTACTCCGTGGGCAGCGCCATCGGCGGCCTGATCCTCGCCGCGGGCACCGGCCCCGGCCGGCTCTTCCCCGACGACAGCGCCTACACCACCGCGGCGCTGGTCGGCATCGGCGCCATGGCGATCACGACGCTGACAAGCCTCGCTCTCGCCCGCCGACGCTCGTCCGAGACCAACTCGTAAGTCCCGTAAGTCAGATGCACTCATCCCAACACTGGAGGTTCCATGCCCAAGGGCTACTGGGTCAGCGCCTACCGCACCATTTCAGACCCTGAGAAGCTGGCTGCTTACAACAAGCTGGCCGGTCCGGCCGTCAAGGCCGGGGGCGGCCGGGTCCTCGTCCGTGGCGGTCGGGTCGTGGCGCATGATGCCGGAATCGCCGAGCGCACCGTCCTGATCGAGTTCGACAGCTTCGAGCAGGCCGTCGCGGCGCACGAGAGTGCGGCCTACCAGGAGGCGCTGGTCGCCCTCTCCGACGGCGTCGAGCGCGACTTCCGCATCGTCGAAGGCATCGACTGACCGAGGTCCAGTCGGATCTTCACTGAAGAGCAGCAGGATTCTGGGGTGTACCGGCCCGCTCCCGTGAAGGGCGTCACCAGCTAGTTCCCTCACGGCTCAGGCAGCCTGGCCGAGACCGGCGGCGGTCACGTGGCGGCGCGGACGGCGGTGACGCGGCCGACGGCGTCGAGGCCGAAGGAGCGGGTGCCGTCGAGCTGGTCGTTGACGGCGGTGACGTTGCCGTCGGCGCTGTACGGGATGTTTGCCGGGGCCGCGCACGCCTTCGCCCTGTACGACGCTCAGCCGTTGCAGTGGGGCTGCCTACCTCGCCAGGCCCGCGTCATCCGGCCAGCCGTAGGCGGTGCGCGGCGGATCGGGTACGGCGCCCACCGCCGCCAGGTCCCGGTCGGCGGCGTGCATCAGCTGACCGGCCAGGTCGCGCATCGCCCGGCTCGCCGCGAGCTCGTCCCCTATCGCGGGGATTTCCACGTCCTGGGGACTGCAGCGCGCCTTGCCGCGTCCGACCATTTGCGTCTTCCCGTTGGCGAGCACTGCCCGGGCTTTGGTGACGCCGTCCTCCTCGGTCAGGTAGACGCCGACCTTCCACTCTTCGGCGTGTGTCATGACGTGCCTCCTCAGGCTCGCTCCGGTCCCTCTGATTCCAGTAGTTTCCAGAATCCCTCCGTGCGGGCTCATTCGGAGATTTCATCCCGTTTCGTTATGGATATACCCATTTCTCACGGGTAGAGGTCGGGCATGCCCATGCTCGTCGGAACCTCGGGGTGGCAGTACGAGGACTGGCGCGGCGGTCTCTACCCGCCCGGCCTGCCGCAGCGGTTGTGGCTGGAGGAGTACGCCCGTCGATTCGCGACCGTCGAGAACAACAACGCCTTCTACCGGCTCCCGACGAAGGAGATCTTCGGGTCTTGGCGGGAGCGGACGCCTGAGGGGTTCGTCATGGCGGTCAAGGCCAGCCGCTATCTGACCCACATGAAGCGGCTGCGTGACCCCGAGGGGCCGGTGCACCGTCTGCTGGACCGTGCCGAGGGCCTTGGTGACCGTCTGGGGCCCGTACTGCTGCAATTGCCGCCGCACCTCCGGGAGGACGTCGGGGCGCTGGATATGTGCCTGGGCTGCTTTCCCTGCACGGTTCGGGTAGCCGTTGAACTGCGGCACACCTCGTGGTGGGACGCGGGGCGGGAGCTTCGGGCGGTACTCGAGCGGCACGGCAGCGCGCTGTGCTGGGCGGACCGGGGATCACGGCCGGTGACACCGCTGTGGCGCACCGCGTCCTGGGGGTACGTGCGCTTCCACGGCGGCATCGCCCAGCCGCCGCCCCGCTATGGCCGGCAGGCGTTGAAGTCCTGGGCCGGACGCATCGCCGACGCCTGGCCGGACCGTGACGACGTGTACGTGTACTTCAACAACGACCTGGGCGGTGCGGCCGTCATCGACGCTACGAGGTTCGCCCGGGCCGCTGTCACGCTGGGCCGGACAGTGAGCCGGACGCCGTCCTCCGTCGCGGGGCCATGCCGACCGGGCGCCGTTTCGGACAGGTGACCCGTCGACGCCGAGGGTGAAGTTGCCGTCCGGGACGGACCCGGCGCCACGGCTGCGTGCACCAGACGACGAAGCTGACTGCTGACCTGTGCCACGCCCATGACGCGACGCATCGATCAGCCGTCGGAGAGCGCCCCTGTGGAGTAGGTGGGACTGGGCCTGGGCTCCGCCCGTTGGGCCGGTCGTGGTTGCCCTACGGGTGTCCGCCGGCCTGCGACGGATTGGGCTTTGGCCGACCTTGTGGATGCCGGAAAGTAGGTCCATGCAGGTCACGCAGCATGTCGGTACTTGTGGAGGACGCCGCCGAGGCGGTCGTGTCGGCGTATGGGGAGGCTGGCGATTCGCTCGGGTTCGAGTGGCTGGGGGAGGGCGGAGCGGAGCGATCGGGGGGTGCGGGCGTCGGCCTCCGAACCGGGCCGACCGCGTGACCTGGGTAACGCGGAGGGGGGTGAGCCTGTGAAGCACCCCATAGGGGCCAGATCACATACTAGAGGCGGTAGTAGCGGATGCGGCCGCCCGTAGGCGTACATAAGGCCCTCTATCCGGTCATTTCAGACATTCCTCCGTAGTGGGGTAGTACGTCACATCCTTGCGCCCCCTCTCGGGCATCGCTAACTATGGCTGTCGTCCCGGAGAGCGGGTCGGAGCACGAGCGAAGTCGCTCGCTCCGGACCCCCGGGTCAGGGCGCGGATCTCGACTCCGCCCCGGGCGCCACCACACAGGCCGGCGCCGCACGATGTCCCCGAACATGAAGAGGTAATCCCCGTATGACCTTCTCCGCCCCGATCACCGCTGCCGCCTGCCCCACCCGCTTCAAGCGCGCCACCGTCACGGTCCTGGCCGCCGCCGGTCTCGCGGGTGCAGCGCTGACCTTCGCTCCGTCCCCCGCGCAGGCCGCCGAGCCCACCGCGGCGCCGAAGGTCGCTCACTCGGTCTCGACGAAGAAGGCCACCGACGGGAACAACGTCGACGGCTGGATCAACGAGGCCCTCGCGATCATGAAGGCCAAGGGCATCCCCGGTACCTACGAGGGTCTGCACCGCAACATCATGCGTGAGTCCTCCGGCAACCCGAACGCCGTGAACGGCTACGACGTCAACGCGGTCAAGGGCACCCCGTCCAAGGGCCTGCTCCAGGTCATCCAGCCGACCTTCGACGCCTACCACGTCGCCGGCACCTCCAAGAGTCTGACGGACCCGGTCGCCAACATCACCGCGGCCGCCAACTACGCCGCCGACCGCTACGGCTCCATCGACAACGTCAACTCCGCGTACTGAGCCGTCGTGACCGCACGCGGTAACTGATCCACGGCACATCTCAACCCTCGAACGGAGGGCAGCGCCCATGCCGCACACCAGCGGAGACGAAGGGCACGCGCCCTCAGCCGACGCCCTCGAACACCCCGACTACGGGTCCGCGAACCTGCACCGCTCACGCGGCAGGTCACGCAAGAAGCGGCTGCGCACTGCCCACTCGCGGTCTGCGAACGCGAGATCGCGGACCTTGACGGCCAGGAATGGTCCAACCGCCAGATCGCCACGCTCCTGCACATCGCAATACGCACTGCTGACGCCCACGTGGGACACGTCCTCGCCACCGGTTCTCGCGTCACGCACCGAGATTCCACCGACTGGAGACGACACCAGCCGGGACCACAAGGTCGCAGGCGAGCAGGGCGTCGGCCTGGGAGCGTAGGAAGGTCGCCCAGGTGCTGGAGGCGCGTTTGGGCGTCGGGTTCATGCCGGCCTCCTTGAGGATCTCCCAAACCGTGGAGGCGGCCACTTCCACTCCCAGTACGATCAGTTCGCGGTACAGGGCTCTGTAGCCCCAGCTGGGATCTTCTCGTGCAAGGTGCATGCGCCAGCGCGAACCGAGTGCACGGGTCTGCGGTCGTTCCGGGCGCCTGCTGGCAGGGCAACCGCACCGAGGCGCTCTCGTACCGAGGCGCTCCCGCGCCCGGACACAGCCACGGCAGAGCGCCCATAGAGCACGACCGGCTCAGAGACATGACCGGCATGACGGCACTGGCGGTCCCGGCCTGAACCAGCGGCGGCGGCTCCGTCTCAGACCGGCAGGCACGCCGGACCGCTCGGTTCGAACGACTTGTACCCCAGTTGGAACTCCTGGTGGCCGAGCGCCTCCGACTTGGCCGGTTCGCCGCGTACGGTCCGGACGATCTCCGCGCCGAGTTGTGGGGTGACTGCCCGCCTCCATGTGGTGCTCGCACCCGATCAGCTCGCCGGTCTCCTTGAACATGCACCAGGCACCACGCGCGGTGAGGCGGTCGAAGGCGCAACCGACGGCAGGGTTGGCGGTGAGTCGCTGGTGCCGTCCGAACCGCCGCAGATAGTGCCCACGGTCAGGTCCGACCAGGCTGACCGCGCGCGCAGCATGTCCTTGAGTACGTCGAGGGGCGCCCCGGACGGCCGCGCGGCCCGCCTCGATGGTGGCGCGGGTACGCCGGTCTCCTGGATGACCAGGGCCCGCACCGGACGTCCGCTCTCGCGGATGTGGTTCGCGAGAGCGACTCGGTCGAAGGATTCGCAGCAGAGCGCGACGAGCACCACCGCACCGGTGTTGGGGTGCAGACAGAGCCGCGTCATGATCTGTTCCGCGCACGCGTCACACGATCTCTAGTCGACAATCGACGCCGAACCCCGCAATGTCGGGTCATGCAGCAAGTGAAGCCACTGGGTTAAGTACCAGCCGAGTCAGGACACCGATCAAAACCCGGTGACGCGGACAGAGTTTCCCTACTCCATCAAGCCCCGCGCACGGCGTGGGCGCGCGCCGCCCCTGCGGCGCAGCCTGCTTCCTGTCTGCGCCCCGGCTGGCCGCGCCCGGCGGCGCGCTCCGTGCATGCTGGCGGAGGTAGGAAGTCACCCGTGGGCCAAAGATGTGCCTCCGGCGGGGGCGCTCAGACTCTGGGATGGAGGGGGCGCCGTGCGCGAGTGCCGGCCGGTTCGTGGTGAGCGTGGTGGGCTCCCGTCCCGTCCACCATCGACTCAGGCAAAGCTGAGCAGACGCGGCCCATGGCGTCCAGGTCGTTCTTACAGTGGCGCGCTCCGCCTGGATGCCATGAATCACGCCCGCTCCACAGCGTGTGGGTCGACGGCGGACGGGATGGAAGCTGGGGAGAGAGGTGGGTGGACGATGTGCCGTTGGAAGGCGAAGGTCTCTTCGCCGCTGCTTGACCGACCGTCGGTTGACACCCCGCCATCAGCAGACAGAACCACCACTGCAATTCATGATGCCGCGTCAGCGGAAAAGTTCAGGTTCTAACGAGTGAACCCAGCCTTTCCGCGCGTAGTGGTCGATGTGTCAGCGGGAAGGCCATGCCACACCGGACAAATGATGGGCAGGAAGCATCCCTATGCCGAAGTTCCTCATCCAGGCCACCTACACGCCCGAGGGCACCAAGGGTCTGCTCAAGGAAGGCGCGAGTAGCCGTCGCGCCGCCGTCGACTCTGTCGTCACCAGCCTCGGCGGGCACGTCGAGGCCATGTACTTCGCCTTCGGGGAGGACGACATCGTGCTGATCGTCGACTTCCCCGACCCGGTCTCCATGGCCGCCGTCAGCCTCACCGTCAAGGCCAGCGGAGCCCTCCACACCCGGGCCACCCCTCTCCTCACCCTCGACGAGATCGACGAGGCCGCCCGTCGGCAAGTCGCCTTCCGCTCCCCCGGCACGTGAGCCCGGGACCCTGCCGCTTACAGCGATAGCCGCCGGCTCTGCGATCCCGCGATGAGCTACGACATCTACTTTCTGAGCCGAGACGAGGGGCAGTCCTGGGACGCCGTCCTGGAGGCCGCCGAGGGCGTGGCCGAAGACAGCGAACCAATCCCCCCGGAGACAGAGCCCCTGATCTCGGATGTCTGGCTGAGTGGATCAAGCCCACTCTGCTGATGCCATGCGCTGGGTCACGGGACGGACCACGACGACATCCAACTCACCGCCCCCTCTAGCCCGGCGTCACCGGTGTCACCGGCGTTGCCAAGGACGCCGTCGCCCTCGGCCGCACGGCCGCGAGCGCTTCTTCCGCCAGCTCGACGGCAGCCTCGTCTCCCCTTGAGCGCATCTTGAGCGCATCGAACTCCCGACGCGCCTGATCACCGCGGCTTGGGGGAACTGCCGCCGGTGGACTGAACACGCCGGGATCGGGCCCTCTATGAGGACGGCCTTCGGTTCCTTACGATGACCGCGTAGAACTCACGATGACCGCGCACTCGTTATCCCAGGGCAGCCAACCGACGGCGAAAGGCCTGACGGCACAGTGGACGATCGTACGCTCGAAGCACTCGGTCTCTCCGAAGCCCCACGCGAGCACCCCCTCACCTACCCCGGTGCCTGGCCGACGGAATCCGGTCTCCTGCATCAGAACCGGTTCCTGCGCCTGAAGGCCGTGGAGAACCGGCGGCTTGCCAAGTGGATGGTGGAGCAACCTCCCGGCGGCTTCGGCGCGGGCAAGACGGGCGACGGCCCGGTGCCCCTCAACTACGCCCTGATGAGTGCCAACCAGACCCTGGTCGGCGACCGCTTCCCCGTCATCTCGGTGGGTTCCAACGCCTGCCCCGCCCAACTGCGGCACAAAATGGAGGGACTTGGGGTCTCGTCCACGATCCCCATCGTGAAGGCGCGGGTGACAGGGATCGGTGTCGGAGTCTCGGCGTACGTCAGCCCGCTGGGCTACGTCTCCGCGTCGCCGTTCCACACGCCAGGTCTCAGCATGGACCTGTTCATCACCTGGCTCGACGCCGCCCAGTTGGAGATCGTCGACGCCAGCGAGGGAATCTCCGATCCCGACGGCGAGTACGACCGGGTCCTCCTGCCGCCCGAAGACTTTCCGATGGTTCTGGATTCAGGTGAACTGCTCGGCGGCGCCTACCTCTACGTGCACCGCTACGGAGTCCTCCATGACGGCTCCGGGAACCCCCGTTCACATCCTGGCGAGCACCAGCTCCTCACCGAACTCCTCTCGGAATCTCGTCAGCTCAGAGAGTGGTTCGGGGACACACCCGAGGAGTTCAGCTCACGGGCCCGTGGGAATGGGCAGCTCTGCGAGAAGGGCACCCGCCTGTTCTCCGACGAGGGGCGGCTGACCGACTCGGGACTGCGCCAGTACGTCACCGCCGAGCCGGCCACCACGGTCTACGACGACATCCACCCGGCCAACTCCGTCCCCACCGGGGCCTATCGCGCCGGGCGCACCCCGGACACCTTCGACCAGCGCGGCGCCGGCGTCGTCCGCTTATCGAGCGCGGTCTCAGCCGCCCTGGGTGACCCCCAGCTCGCCATCGTCCAGAACGCCCAGATCCCCCCGGCCCGCCACGAGCGGCTCGGCGCGCTGGCCACGGTGATCGTGGCCCCGGACATACCGGCCCAGGAGACGCGCAGGGTCGAAGTCGATCATTCGCTGCGCGTCGGAATGGGCCTCGAACCGGGGGAGGCCGTCACGGTTCGTGCCGCGCATCTTCCCCACGCCCGGCGCGGATGGAAGGACAGGTTCTTCGGCCACGCCAATTATCTGACCTGCCGCGTGCAGGACGGCGATCGGGCCAGCGCGGAGCAGGAGGTGTGCCTGCTGGACACGCTGACGCTCGAACTTCTCGGCGTCTCCAGCGGCGACGAGGTGGTGCTGGAAGGCTTCCCCCACGAGGACGGCATCGTGCCTGTGCTCCAGCTCAAGGCGATCCGTACCAGTGAGGAAGTCCAGGAGCGCCGCAAGGAGTTGCACGGCGGCGACATGACGAGCCGCTATCCGAGTTCCCTGGACGCCCTGGGGACCTTCCCGGACCTGCCGTGGGTGTTCCTGGACCGTCGCCTGTGGTCGGGGCTCGGGCTGGACGGTCAGTGGCTGGCCACCGTACGCATACGGTGCAGCCGCTCCTACCAGCTCAAGAAGGAACTGCGTGAGATGGTGTTTCTCCTGGGTATCGCGTTCATCGGCGTGGTGACGGTACTCAAGAGCGTGGTCTGGCAGGCGGTCAGCCTCGCCGTGCTCGTCCTCCTCGTCGGGTTCGTCGTGAACGTACGCCTGCGCAGTCGACTCAATCAGCGGGCCAAGCGGATCGGACCCAGGCGGACGTGAGACGGCGCGCGCGCTCGGCGTCCAGCATCAGCCCTTCGATGATGGCGCACCGTTTGGCAGACCGGATCACGCCGATCCAAACCGTCCGCCCGCACCGGCGGCAACCTGAATGCGGCCGCCTACAGAGCACCGCTCACGACGGCGGCTCCGTCCCGGCCTGCTCGCTCACCAGGTACCGCGCGTACCAGTCCGGCCAGTCCGGGTCCTCCGCACCGATGCGCGCCTCGTGCTCGCCGTGAGCCGCTGCGGTCCGCCGTAGGGCGCCCGCCAGGTCCTCGGCCGAGGCGAACGATGTGGCCGCGGGATCCAGCCGTCCCGGAGCCCGTGCGGTGACCTCTTGCAGGAGCCAGCCGTTGCCGTCCGGGTCGCTGAACGACAGGAAGGAGCCATAGCTGCCGCGTTGTGGATCAGGGCCAGGAACCCGGGCGTCAGCGCCGGCGTGGTGGAAGACGCCGCCGGCGTCGTGAAACACATCGCTCGGGTCTGCGCCGCGCCGTCTCAGCTCATCGTGGGCCGCCTCGATGTCGTCGACGACCAGGTGCAGGCCTCGAGCCGAACCCGGGGCCTGCTCGGTGACGGATGTGCCGAAGATGACCGACGCCGGGGAGCCTGGAGGGGTCACCTGCACCACCCGGAAGTCCCCGTCAGGGGCGATGTCCGCGTCGAGCCTCCAGCCCAGCGCCGTATAGAAGTCCTTGGCCCGGTCGACGTCGGACACCGGCACTACGATTACCTCGAGTTTCATGTCCATGGCTTGCGCCTCCTGTCTCGAAGGGGATACCGGCGACGACGGGATCCGCGATGGCGCCGGGCTTGGAGGGCGCATCCCACGGCACTCGAAACACGTTGTGAGCCCCTGGGTCCACGCCCGGCGCGGCGACGCCCTGAAGCCCTACGGGCTGTGCCGTGTTCCAGCGTAGACAGGCGTTCGATCAGGCCGCATGTGGACGCTCGCCCACTTCGCCGGCGGCGGATCACGTAAGGCTCCGTACGAGGTGGTGCCGCCTGCGGGAGTCCGCGCGGTCGACGGCCGACCGGGCCGAGGGCAGGGCGGTCAGTGTGCGATGAGCTGCTGGCCCCCGTCGATGTCGTACGTGGCACCAGTGAGAGCGCCGTTGGCCATGATGTGCACCGCGAGGGCGGCGACATCCGCCGGTCCGACGACCCGGCCGATGGGCAGCGTCTTCCTCAACTCCTCGCGCCGCGCCTCAAGTTGGTCACCGAGGAGGGAGGCTGACAGCGGCGTGTCCACGAACCCGGCCGCGATCAGGTTGACCCGGACCGGAGCGACCTCCAGCGCCAGGTTGGCGGTCAGCGCCGGCAGTGCCGCGGTGAGGGCGCCCATCACGGCCATCCCGGGCGCGGGGCGCCGGCCTCCGGTGCCACCGATGAACAGCAGCGTTCCCCCGGCCTTGACCTTGCCCCGGCCGGCCCGCGCCACCGCCAGCATCATCGCGATACGCCTGCCGAAGTCACACCCGGCCTCGGCCAGGTCGAGTTCGGCGAGGGGGGTGTACGACGGGCTGCCGGCCGTGACCATGACATGGTCGACCGGTCCGGGCACCTCTCCGAGAAAGCGCTCCAGGCGGTCGGTGTCCTGGGCGTCGAACGCGGCCGTGCTCAGGGGGTTCAATTCGTCCGCCGCCCGCTTGAGGCGTTCGGCATCGCGCGCCACGAGCACCAGCTCGCCGCCGGCCGCACGCACCTGTCGCGCGGTCTCCAGACCGATGCCCGCGCTCCCTCCCACCACCACGACCATCTGCCCGGCCAGCCCTCCGTGCGCTCCGCCGGCTCCTCCATCGGTCCCATTCACCAGGGGTCACCACCTTCAGACTCGTGGTTGCGGAATTCGTGTCCCGCTCCGACGCGCGTCGGGGATGTGCGGGTAGGTGAGCCGCTGAGTCCGTCCAACTCAGCACCCGGGCGACCAAAATCTGGCTGCCGGGGATTCGGCACTACGGGGAACCCTTGCCTGCCCCGCCGTTCACGATGTCGACGAACTCGGCTGTTGTGAGGATGGCGTGGGCGTACAGGGGAGCGTTGAGCTCGAATGTCGCTGTCATCTCCTCCCAGCTGAAGGAGGCGATGGCGTCGCGGATGAGGGTCACGTGGTAGCCCAGCTCCTGGCCGAAGCGTGCGGTGGTGTCCACACAGGTGTTGGCCCGCATACCGATCAGCAGGATCTTCCGGATGTGATGCTGCTTGAGCATGAAGTCGAGGTCGGTGTTCGCGAAACCGCTCGAGGCCCAGTGCTGGCGCATGACGAGCTCGTCCTCGCGAGGCTGGAAGTCGGGGTGCCACTCGGCTCCCCAGCTGCCCTTGGCAAAGGTCTGCTGCGTCACGATGCGCTGCTGGGTCGGGGACAGGTGGTCCCATGTGAGGTAGTCGCTGGGCGTCGTCTGGTGGTGGGGCACGATGAAGACGCGAAAGCCCCGGCTGCGGGCCGTCGCGAGCATGGTGCCCATGTGGTCGAGCAGCCCGACGCCTTCCGCCACTTCCTTTGCTCGGGGCCACAGCTTGCCGCCCTCGGAAAGGAAGTCGTTGTACGGGTCGACGATCAGAAGAGCGGTTTCGTCCGGTGCGTATCGCGCTTCAGAAGTCATGGTCGGTTCCCATCTGGTCAGCGAACCGATCGATCGCTGCTGGGATGCAAGACGGAGTGGACGGCCAGGGCACGCGCCAGGTGCACTCGGCGGACCGCCGAATCCGGAGATTCAGTCTGTCACTCATCCGGCTGAACAGCATCCGCGCCGCTGGTACCCGGCCAGGTGAGCTGGACTGTGAGCTGGACTGGTCGTTGGACGGAAACCCGTTCCAGCGTCATCGCCCAGCGGTGGCGTCGCCTGGTCTGCGTGCCCGGCCGCTCCTGCCCGTGGCGGTGGAGATGGAGGCCGCGGCCTGCGGAAACAGGCCGGGAGGCGATGCCGCGCGGGCGCGCGTAACGATGACCGCGCTGCGTGGTCATCGCCAACGGTGGCCCGCGCAGGCAAGAAGCCGTCCCACTGATCGTGTGGCCTGCGGAAGTGGTGACAACCGCACGCGCTTGTCGATACGCGTGCGGTTGTCATGAGGCAGAAGTTGTGACGGGGGAGTCGTATTGATGTCTGGCCGTGGCCGATGGCGGTGGTTCGGCGCGCTGCGTGGAGGCCGGCCGCTCGCCATGTCGCACGTGCCGAACGGGTAGCGGAGTGTGAGAGCCGACCTCTCGTTGATCACCTGGAACGGGGCGGCGGACGCGCCGTCCTTGGGCGGCGGGGAACAGCCGAGCTAGTCAATGATCAAAAGCTTCGGGTCTGCGAAGAATCGCGTACAGAGCTTCCAGCGGCCTTCGCGGCGGCCCGGTGGCACTTGGCGGTGAGTTCCGGGGCGGTGGTGAAGCAGGCACGGTGTCCGGCATCGACCGCGGCGGCCGAGCGCGACGGACAGCACGGTCTTGCCGACCCGGGCGGCCCGATGCGGCCTCGACTTCGATCTCCAGCAGCCTCTCCAAGGACCGTGCTTCCAGTCGGCGAACCTGGTTGGCGTCAGCGCAGGTCACGAATGTCGCCTGATGCCAGCTATCGATCCTGGTCGTACGAGGGCAAGTTTTGAACATGTTCAAGAAGGGCGTACGCTCCTGCCATGAGCGACAGTGGTGACAGAGTCGCCCTTCTCAAGGGCATCCGTGTGTGGCTGGTCCTCTTCGTCGTCTGCCTGGTGCTGAGCGGGGCGACGGCCTTCCCTCTGGTGCACGAACTGCACTGGACCGAGGATCTGTTGAGGTCCTTGTCCGTCCGGGAGCACCTGCCCGCACTCATGGACTGGATCGAGCGCGTACGGCAGGGGCTCGATGTCGTCGACGAGGACTACCCCTTCCTGCTGTACGGCACGGACTGGCTGGCGTTCGCGCACCTCGTGATCGCCGTCGCCTTCTACGGGCCCTACCGCGACCCGGTCCGCAACATCTGGGTCGTCGAGTTCGCGTTGATCGCCTGCGCCGGCATCGTTCCGCTCGCCCTGATCTGCGGACCGCTCCGCGGCATCCCCTTCTGGTGGTCGGTCATCGACATGTCCTTCGGGGTCTTCGGGGCGATCCCGCTGTACGTCGTCCGCAGGAAGATCAAGCGGCTGGAGGCGCTCACTTCGCCTGTGCCGCTTGCCATGGCTACTTGAGCGCCGCCAGCGCGATCCGTTGCGCCACCGGGTTCATCGACTCGCCCTTCGCGTCCGTGGAGTCGACCGAGTAGACGAGGGTGCGGGAGAGGTCGCTGGTGGCGGCGACGACCGCGCTGTAGCCGTAGCGGGCGCCGGACTTGAGCCAGTACACCTTGCCGCCGTACTCGAAGCGCTGGAGCCCGGCGCTCATGTCGGCACCCTCGATGTTCGAGGGGACGGTGAACATTTCCTCCAGCTGCGGCTTCGGGACGATCTCGCCCCGGAAGAGGTGAGTGATCAGCCGCTCCAGGTCCGCCGTCGTGGAGATCATGTCGCCCGCCGCCCAGCGGTCCGCCTGGTTCCACTCGGTGACGTCGACGAACTTCGTCGTGCCGTCCGCGCGCTTCACCGCCTGGTAGCCGTGGTTGTGCGGTCCGTGGATGCGGGGGTCGGTGCCGGGGAAGTACGTGTGGTGCATTCCGGCGGGGCGGAGTACGCGCCGGGTGGCCTCGGCGGCGTACGAGTGTGCCGTGACCTTCTCGATCAGCATGCCGAGGACCGTGTAGTTGATGTTCAGGTAGTCCTGCTGCTCGCCCGGGTCGAACTCCGGGCCCTTCGCCACCGCCGAGGCGACGACCTGCTTCGGCGTGAGCGTGTCGAAGCGGTGTGCGTACGCGTCCTCGAAGGAGTCGCCGAAGCCGTCGCCCGCCTGGATCCCGCTGGTGTGGTTCAGCAACTCCCGTACGGTGACGAGCTTGAAGGCGGACGACAGGAGCCCGGGGAGATAGTGCTGCACCGGGGCGTCCAGTTCGACCTTGTCCTCCGCCGCGAGTTGCAGCACCACCGCCGCCGTGACCACCTTCGTGGTCGAACCGGCACGGAAGAGCGCGTTCGGGTCCGCCTTCCGGCTGCTCGCGAGATCGTGCACCCCGGAGCTCCCGCGCCATGTCCCGTCGCTGCCGCCGACCCGTACGAGCGCGGCCGTCGCGTCGGAGTCCGGCAGCCCGGCGAGCGCGGCGCGCAGGGCCTCGGCGTCCGGGCCGGTGGTGGCGTGAGCGGCCGTGGCGGACCCGGCGGGGGAGGCGAAGGCGGGGGCGGCGAGCGGTCCGGCCGTCAGGCCGAGGACGAGGGCTGCGGCCACGGCGGTGAGGGTACGGCTGCGCGTCTGCATCTGCTGCTCCTGGTGTGGACGATCGATGTGATCATCCTGCGGCTGCGCGGATACCTGCGGATCGTCGGTGAGGAGGGCTCCACCCCTGGTGCGACCCGGAGCAACTGCTCTGTGATGACGGGATGTTGTAGGGGATCGCACCTAGGCATGCCTTCAGTCCTGATCAGGCGAGAGGGCGAAGGCGTCTGCCGCCTGAAGAGTCATCGCCGCTGGTCAAGCGGCATGGTGATACCAGAGGGCGGGCGGTGCTCGGCGTGCTCGGGTGTCGGTGACTGTGGCGTGCCCTGTGGCACTCATAACCTGAAGACCCGCCGTCAGTGGTTGGTCGAGTTGATGATGATGCGTCAGATCAGTCGAGCCGGGGCGACTTCGGCCAGGCGAGCGGCGTCTCTCGGTTGCTGACGTACGGGATGCCCTGATTGGCGCGGGGCGGCACCGTGGCACGCGCCGTGGACGCGCGGATCCTCTTCGCCGCGTCCATCGTGCTGACCCTGCCCACTCCCGATCCGCAAGTACCTGTCGAACCGGGCTATAGGCGCGTGACCCGGCAGGAGAGTGCGGCCATAGCCACGCCGGTGTCGACCGGCGAGGGAGAGACGCCCGGTGAGCACTGCCCAGCCCATGAACGCCCGCTAATTGACCCATGAATTGAGCCACAAAATGCACCCCCTGACAGGTCTATCTGCTCCATAGAGTTGTGTTCACAAGGCGCCGGGAGAGCCCGAAGCCGCAGCTCATAGGTAGGAACAACCATCATGAACGCGCAGACCGCACCCAAGGCCGTCCTCACCCGTGCCGCCACCGCCGAGACCACTGCGGACCCCAGCAGCGTGATGACACTGCTCGCGGACCACGGCACGGACGGCAGCGCCCTCACCAGCTACCGCTCCACCTTCGCGAAGGGCGCGGTCGGTGCTCCCGCGCACTTTCACACCAAGGCGTCCGAGCTGTTCTTCGTCTTGGACGGCGCCTTGCGGGTGCTGATCGACGACGAGGTCAAGGTTTTGGAGAAGGGCGACTTCCTGCTGGTCCCGCCGCATACTCCGCACGCTTTCGCTGCGGCCCCGGGCCGCGAGGCGGATGTGCTGTTCGTCTTCAGCCCGGGCATGCCGCGCTTCGACTACCTGCGCCTGCTGGGCCGTGTGATGCGTGGCGAGGCCGGTTTCGAGGAGATCAAGAACTCTTCGGAGCTGTACGACAACCACTACGTCGACAGCCCTGTCTGGCAGGCCGCCCTTCAGGACGCCAAGTAGCTCTGCACGGTTGCTCAGCCCTTCGGGCCCGACGGCGTGATCCCCTCCCGAGGCGGCCGGTAGGCAGGCGTCCGGAGCGTCCCACCGCAGAGGCGCTCCGGACCATCTTCTTCCTTAGGAGGCGGCCTGCTTGGGGGCCTTCGCCCGGTCGCCTTCCGGTGTCGCGACCCTCACCAGCTCCACGGAGCGGATCGTGCGGGTGCCCCGCGAGACCCTGAGCCGCACCTGGGCACCGGTCGCGATCTCCTGCGAGGCCGCGGGCAGCGCCCAAGCGGTGGTCAGGTCCGTGTCCCCTTCGTCCAGGGCCACGAAACGGGCCACCTCTTTGCCCTTGCGCGACTCCATCCGCAGCACCTCGCCGGTGATCGTGTCGGGCTCCCGTCGCTCCAGGCAGGCGAGTGCCAGAAGATACGCCGCCAGCGCGCCGAACGCCGCGATCGCCACCAACTCGCCCAGCAGAGGCCCCTCGTGGCCCATCGCGTCGAGGAACCAGCCGTGGCTGCCGCTCGCGAAGTTGCCGGGCATCATCGCGAGGAACGCCACGAACAGCGTCCAGCGGCTGAACTTGCCGGCCACCACAAGGCCGAGCAGCGCGCTGCCCACCCAGCCGGCGCTCAGCACCAGTCCCGGCCGGCGCAGCGAGCCGCCGTCGTGCGCGTCGACCGCGACCGCCCAGTCGGGCTGCCGCAGGATCGCGAAGGCACACAGCGCCCCCGCGACCACGCCCGCCGCGGCCGCCAACTGCAAAAGCCGGCCTGTCGACCCGCCGAAGCCGGGGCGCAGCCGCGGGTAGCGGATCCGCACCTGGCGCCAGGTTCCTCCGTACGAGGACCAGACGTGTCGCCGGTCGCCGGAGTCGAAGCCGAGGAGCCGGCCGGTCAGGCTGGTGACACCGAGCGCGGTGCCGTACGCGAGATAGCGGTCCCAGACCGTCACGGATGCGGGTGGCAGTCGGGCGAAGTCCTCGTGCGCCGTCAGCCACGCTCGCAGTCCGGCCCAATGCCCGGCGCGTTCAAGGCCCTTCGGTGTCGCCCGCTCGCCCAGCGTCTTGCCGAGCAGGAAGGCCAGCGCGGCGCCCGGGGCCACACCGACGAAGAGCGCGCCGCGTACACCGTGGTGTCCCATGATCGCGGCCACGGTGAACAGCGCACCGGGCACGAAGGCACAGACCAGCAAAGCGCTGACGAGCAAGGGTGCGAACCGGTACCGGGACAGGCCGCGCAGCCGGGCCTCGGCGATGACCTCCCGGCGCAGCGCCGTGTTCCAGGAGGCGGCGCGCTCGTCGTCACGGAAGGCGATCGCACCGATAGGCGCGCCGCCGTGCGCCGCCCGGGCGGCGACGCGGTCCAGTACCCGCTGCTCGTACGGCCTCAGCCCCGCCGCTGTCCGGCCTCCCTCGGTGAGGTGAACGGTGCTACGGGCCGGGTCGTCGCCCGGCTGCCGCAGCTCCACGAGCCCACGGGCCGCGAGATCCAGCAGGGTGGCCGCGGCGGCATGCTCCACGCTCCGCCAGTTGTTGCCGAGCAGGCTGACGACTCCCGGCGGTTCGGGGTCGGTCCCGAATTCCTGGGTCGCGGGCCCCGGCGTGACCACGCCGTTCCGGGTGGAGACCAGCGCAAGCCCGAAGGCGACGAGCCAGAGCGCGATCAGGCCGGCGCCGCCCCAGTAGAGCTGTTCGATGAGCGTCACGCGAATCTCACCTGCACGGCATCCTGCGCCACGCCGGCGGTCTCGAAGTACTCCCGCCGCCCATGCGCTCCGCCCAGCCCCGCCACGACGTTCCCCGGGAAGCTCTCAAGGGCGGTGTGATAGCTCTGCACAGCGCTGTTGTAGAACTGCCGCGCGTACGCGATCCTGTCCTCCGCCGACCTCAACTCGGCCTGCACCGTACTGAAGTGCTGATCCGCCTTGAGTTCCGGATAGCTCTCCCCCAGCGCGAACAGCCTCCCCAGTGTCGCGGTGAGCGCGTCCTCGGCGGCCGCCCGGTCCGCAACACCGAGCCCTCCGCTTCCGGCCGCCCCGCGTGCGGCAGTGACCGCTTCGAAAGTGCCGCGCTCGTGAGCGGCGTAGCCGCGCGCCGCCTCGACGAGATTCGGTATCAGCTCATGTCGCCGCTTCAACTGCACATCGATCTGCGCCCACGAAGCCTGCGTCTGATTCCGCAGCCGAACGAGCCGGTTGTAGGTCCGAACGACCCACCACCCGGCCACGACGACAAACACCGCAACAACCGCACCCACGATGACACCCACGACGCCCCCCACAGGCCCCAGAAGATCCGGCCCTTCTGGCCGATCGACGCGATCTTATTCCGGCCGTCGATGCCCGCACCGCTCGGGAGCGTGGGCCCATGGGATGCGCGTGCTCGCGTCGGTGGTCTGGGGCGAAGCGGCTATCAGGCCGTGGGGACGCCATCCAGGAAGCCGGAGGCAGACTTGCTCGCACAATGACATCCCAAAGCCTGTGGTCGGTAGGGGCGGGTGGGTCTGCCCGTGGTGCCGAGTTCGTCCAGGGTCTGACGCCGGGCGAGGCTCTTGCGGTAGGACCAGGCATGGTCGGTCAGCACGCGTTCGGTCCTGGTGATGCCGAGGGGTGGTGAAGAAGACGGCTGCCCGGCGCAGGAAGTCGGCGCAGGTGGCGTCCTTTTCGTCGGCGTGGATCTCGCTGTAGGCGAGACGGGTGTGGTCGTCGACGGCGGAGTGCACGTAGTCGAACGCCAAGCCCTTGCGGGTGGTCCGACATGTCCTGGAGCCAGCCGTGGCCGTCGTAGTAGTAGCGGCGCCAGTACGGGTCGTCGAGGGCGGGATATCGCCTCGCCCTTGTTGTGAGTGATGATGCCGCGGGCCGACTTGTTCGCGGCTCGTACGAGGGATGTACGCGCTGGGATTGAGCACGCCGTCGCGAGAATGCCTATCTGTGCGTCCAGACAATTCATCCTACGCATAGTGCTTATGGGTTGATAAATGGTGCAAACCGGAACCTTCCGGTGTGAACTGGTGTTAAACGCAGGCCGACTCCCTCGCTCTCTAACGGAGACTGCTCGTGTCTGGGTCCAACCTGCCAATTCCCGCTGCCCGGCCCGTGATCGGCGAAGCCGAGATCGAAGCCGCCGTTCGCGTCCTGCGTAGTGGCCATGTCATCCAGGGACCGGAGGTGGCCGCGTTCGAGGAGGAGTTCTCGGAGCTGGTCGGCGAACGTACCTGTGTCGCCGTCAACTCCGGCACTTCCGCGCTGCAGCTGAGCCTTATGGCGCTCGGCATCGGAGCGGGCGATGAAGTGGTGGTGCCCTCCTTCTCGTTCGCCGCCACCGCCAACGCGGTACGTCTGGTGGGCGCCGAACCGGTCTTCGCCGACATCACGCCCGGCACCTACTGCCTCGATCCGGCCGCCGCGTCGGCGGTGATCGGTCCGCGCACAGCGGCACTGATGCCCGTACATCTGTACGGGCATCCGGCCGACATGGACCATCTGATGCCGCTCGCAGCCCGCCACGGCCTCGCCGTCGTCGAGGACGCCTGCCAAGCGCACGGCGCCACGCTGCACGGACGGCCCGTGGGAACGTTCGGCCAGGCCGGATGCTTCAGCTTCTATCCGACGAAGAACATGCACGCACTCGAAGGCGGCATGATCACCACCGGCGATCGCGAACTGGCCCGCACTCTGAGGCTGCTCAGGAATCAGGGCATGGAGCGGCGGTACGAGCACGAGATCGTCGGCGCCAACCTGCGCATGACCGACGTCGCGGCGGCCGTGGGGCGTGTGCAGCTGAAGCAACTGCCTGCGTGGACCGAGCAGCGGCGGGCCAACGCCAAGGTGCTCGACTCCCGTATCGAGGGGCTGACGGTGCCGCACGTGGCCGACGGCGCCCGGCACGTCTACCACCAGTACACCGTCGCCATCCCTGACGGCCGCAGGGATGCCGTACAGCAGGAACTGGCGGGGCAGGGCATCGGCAGCGCGGTGTACTACCCGACGCCGATCCACCGTCTCGCGCCGTTCCGTGATCCGGCCGGACCTCCGCTGCCCGAGACCGACCGCGCTGCCGCCGAGGTGCTCTCTCTGCCGGTCCATCCCACCCTCGGGCAGGGCGACCTTGAGCGCATCGCCCGCGCCGTCAGCGTCGCCGGAGGTGTCCGGTGAGCAAGCAGACGCTGCGTGCGGGGCTTGTCGGTCTGGGCGCGATGGGACGCAACCACGCCCGGGTGCTGTCGTCACTCGACGGCGTCGAACTCGTCGGCGTCATGGACCCGGCGGGAGACCCCACGGGTGCCGCCCACGGCGCCCCGGTCGTCGCCGCCCTGTCCGAACTGCTCGCGCTCGGCCTCGACTACGCCGTGGTCGCCTGCCCCACGGTGCTGCACGAGGAGATCGGCCTCGCCCTGGCCGCCAGCGGCGTGTGCGCACTGATCGAGAAGCCGCTCGCCCACTCCGCGGCCGCGGCCCGGCGACTGGTCGACGCCTTCGACGGCGCCGGACTGACCGCCGGCGTCGGGCACATCGAGCGATTCAACCCGGCTTTGCAGAGCCTGCGTTCGCGTCTGGAGGCGGGCGAGCTCGGAGAGATGTTCCAGGTGGTCACGCGACGTCAGGGACCCTTCCCGCAGCGCATCGCGGACGTGGGTGTCGTCAAGGACCTGGCGACCCACGACATCGATCTCACCAGCTGGGTGACGGGTTGCCGCTACGCCTCCGTGGCGGCCCGCACCATGTCCAAGAGCGGCCGCCTGCACGAGGACATGGTCGCGGTCGTCGGTGAGCTCACCGACGGCACCATGGTCAGCCATCTCGTGAACTGGCTCAGCCCGCTCAAGGAGCGCTTCACGGCCGTGACCGGCGAGCGCGGCTGCTTCATCGCGGACACCCTCACCGCAGATCTCACCTTCCACGCCAACGGCGCCTTCGCCACGGAGTGGGAAGCGTTGAGCACCTTCCGCGGAGCCACCGAGGGCGACATGGTCCGGTACGCGATTCCCAAGCGCGAGCCGCTGTTCGTCGAGCACGAGCGGTTCCGCGACGCCGTCGAAGGCAGGACGATGGACATCGTCACCCTCGACCAAGGGCTGAGGACGGTGGAGGTCGCCGAGGTGGTCCTGGACTCGGCACGGCGGAAGGCGTCCCTGCCTCTGCAGAACCACCATCACCGGAATCTGGCGGCGGTCACCCAGCGGTCTTGAGTCCCCGTGGCTCTTGGACCGCGTCCTACGTGGTGAGGCGGACGAGTCGCTTGTAGCCGCAGACGGCTGCTGCGGAGCCGACGAAGGCGGCCAGGTGGTTGCGGGGCTGCCGCTCGTACCGGGCACCTTCGCGAGGAGCCCCCTCATCTATGAGGGGGAGGAGCCACGGTGAGCCCAACGACCGCCTCACCACCTAGAACACGGTCTCAATTCACTGGGCAGCCCTCTCATCGAGAGGTCGGCCACCCCAGTGAGCCGTCCTGGTCAGTCGAGCTTGTAGATCAGCTCGGTGACCGTGGCTCGACGCGCGTCGGCGAACGCGTCCTCGCTGCCGATCCGCACGAACCCGTTGCGTTCCAGGACCCGCACCGAGCCGGTGTTGTCCTCGATGACTCGGGCGTGGATCGGTCGCACCGCGACCTCCTCGAGGAGCCCCGCGACGGCAGCGGTCGCCACTCCTCGCCCCCACAGGTCCCGGCGGATCCAGTACGTCAGCTCGATGTTTCCCTCGATCGGGAACACCGCCACGCTGCCCACCAGTTTCCCGTCGACCTCCACGCCCCGGTTGGTGATCTCCGGGTCCGCCAGGATCTTCCGGTGTCTGGCGAGGTACGCCTCACGGTCCTTGGCCTCCTCGGTGACGAAGGCGGCGAGGTGGCGGGCTTCTTCGTCGAGTTGGATCTCGAACAGCCGTGGCAGGTCTTCCTCCCGCAAGGGGCGAAGCGACAGCAGCCCTGGCACGCCTTTCGACACCGCATTCCCTCCGCACATGTCAGGGATCGTCGATCCTTGGAGACACGCGATCCTACGGTTGCGCGATACCTCGTGCGGGGCACTTCACGGTATTCGGAGCCGGTCTTACGGGACACGAGAGCGCGGCGGTGCACCGCCAGGTTCCGATGATCTTGGTCGTGAACCCGTCCTCCAGGAGCTTCACCAGTGCGTACGGCCCTGCCCTACCAACCGCCAGCCCCCACTGCCAGGTTGGCGAGGGCTCAGTGTTCGTTGTCCGCGCGGAACGAACACACAGGGCCAGGGGCATGGCCATCGCAACGCGGTGTGCGGTCACGGCTCTCGGATCGGTTCGGGCCTGCCCGGACTTTGTGGATTTCCCGCGGCGGGAGATCTGAAGACCCACCATCGAAACGCACCGTAATTCGCCACCGCATTAATGATGGTCGACGTCGTCTTGGCCGCTACGTACGCTAGGCCCAGAGCGGTCAACCCGGTGACCGTCGCCACGGTTGCACAGTAATTCAGTACGACGAGCACAAGGTATTTGGCAAAGGCCGGGCCGGCCATCGCTCCGCTTCGGAAGACGAAGGATCTGTTGAGGCCGAAGTTGACCGCCAGTACGGTGACGAACGACAGTGAGGTGGCCCCGGCCAATGGCATATGAAGTACACCGTGCAGCAGGACCAGCGTCCCTACGTCGATGATGTAGCACAGCCCTCCCACAAGGAGGAATCTTGTCGTATCGGCCGACGCAAAGCGGCAAGCAGAGTTCCACATTCTCTGAATGATTTCTGGTACCTTCCTCCGTGCTCAAGGCCGTCGTCGCCGGCGGGTTCCAGGAAAAGAACCGTGAGAGGGTTTTTCTTCGTGTATCAGAACATGAAAGTCGCCGTCGTGGTGCCGGCGTACAACGAGGAAAAGCTGATCGCCCGGACGATCAGCACCATGCCCGATTTCGTCGACCATATCGTGGTGATCGACGACGCCAGCAGTGACGAGACGGCGTCCGAGGCGATCGACGCCGGCGACCCGCGGATGGTGCTCATCCGGCACGAGAACAACACCGGAGTCGGTGGAGCGGTGTGCGACGGGCACCAGGAGGCATTGCGGCTGGGCTGCGACGTCTCGGTGGTCATGGCCGGCGACGGACAGATGGACCCGGACTATCTTCCAGCCCTGCTCGCTCCGATCTGTGACGGGACCGCCCTCTTCACGAAGGCCAACCGTTTCTACTCTCGCGACTCCTACCGGGGCATGCCGAAATACCGGATTCTCGGCAACATCATTCTTTCTTTCATGACCAAGCTGGCGTCCGGGTATTGGCACCTGTTCGACCCGCAGAACGGGTACACCGCGATTCACAGGACGGCACTGGAACGGCTGAATCTCGACCGCGTGGCCAAGGACTACTCGTTCGAGAACGACCTTCTGATCAATCTGAACATCCTCCGGATCCCCGCCTGCGACGTCCCTGTCCCCGCGGTCTACGGGAGTGAGGTGTCCACCATGCGGATGCACAAGGTCATTCCGGCACTGATCGCTCAGCTGGCACGCGGGACCGGCCGACGTGTCGTCCTGAAATATGTTGTCTTCTCCTTCTCGCCGATCGCTCTCCTGCTCCTGGCGGGCCTGTGTCTTATCGCCTTCGGCGGCGCGGCGAGCACCTGGGTATTGATCCACACGCTCGGGCCTGCGAGTGCCAGCGCAGGAAGTGTCCTGCTCGCGTCCCTGCCGATCCTCACCGGGATTCACTTTCTCATCGGCGCCCTCATGCTCGATATCCAGGAGAGTCCGGACCGCCGGGCCGCCACTGTCGGAATCGGAGGCACCTGACCGGCGGCTGCGGATACCGGACGGCGACTTCTTGAATCAGGCCTCCGTGAGAACACCGTCCTTCTCGGTGTGCAGCACGCCGGTGTGCGGGCACTCCCACATGCCGGGCGAGCCGGGGAGCGCACGGAGCCGCTGCCCCGCGCGGCCCACCCAGCCGATGCGACGGGCCGGGACGCCGGCGACGAGAGCGAAGTCCGGCACGTCCCGCGTCACCACGGCGCCGGCGGCGACCATCGCCCAGCGGCCGACGCGGACCGGGGCCACGCAGACCGAGCGCGCGCCGAGCGATGCACCCTCGGCGACCGTGACCCCCACCGGCTCCCAGTCGCCGCGTCCCTTGGGGCGACCTGCGGGGTCGACCGAGCGCGGGTTGTGGTCGTTCGTGAGTACGACCGCGGGGCCGACGAAGACGCCGTTGCCGAGCTCCGCCGGCTCGTAGACCAGGGCGAGGTTCTGAATCTTGACCCCGTCGCCGATCCGGACACCGGGGCCGACATAGGCGCCCCTCCCCACGACGCAGTCATCGCCGAGCACGGCCTGCTCACGGATCTGGGCGAGTTCCCACACGGCGGTGCCGGGACCCAGTGCGGCCGACGCGTCGACCTGGGCCCCGGCCGCCATCCGGACCGGGGCAAGGGACACTTCACTGTTCTGTTTCATGTGCTGTGGAACGACCCAACGGGCGTCTGGGTGCGGCGACTTGGTCCGTTCGCCGCCTCGCTCCCGCTCAGGTGGCTGCGCGGCCTGCTGACGAGGACGGTGTTCGGGTGTTCCTACCGGCCCGTTCTCCTACCAGCTTGACGGGTACTCGCCGCAGACGGGCCCGAGGACGACGCATTCGCTCTCTGCCTCATGACACATGTGCAGCGTGAAACAGTGTTGGATCGCGCCGTAGAAGTATCCGACGACGGTCTCTCCTGCTCCCACCGTTTCCGTGACTCTGCCTGATTCGGGACCCCCGGTCACATCCACGTACCACACGGTGTAAGTCATCGGCCGAGCGCCGCGGTTGGTGATGACGTACTGGAGGCCGGTCACGTCCTGGACCTCTCGGGCCGTGACGCAGACCTGTGTGCTGCCCAGATCTCCGCAGGCACTGGCGACCGGCGGTGCCTCTCGCGCGGGCTCCGCGTCGGCGGTCGGGACGGGAACGCCCAGCGCGATCGTCGACACCGTTGCGCCGACCAGTACGGTGCGCCGCGAGATCTCCTTCATGTTCTCTTCTCTCCGTCAGTGAGGTCGGACCAGGAGGAACTAGGCGACCGCTTGCGTGAAAACGTTCAGCAGGAGTTTCTGGATCGCGGTGTCGATCGGAACGCTGCCTGTGAAGGACAGGGAGCCGACCGAGAACACCCAGCCTTTGGTGGCGATGGGGGGCACGTACAGCATTTCGGCTCCGCCCGTCTTGTTGAGACCCTCCGCGATGAGCACGGAACCGGGGACGGCAACCTGCCGGCGGTCGACTTCCCAGCCGCTGGCGGCGATGTCGTAGGAGACGCTGCCGAAGGTGTCTCCCACGCTCAGGCCGGTACCCGCTGTAAAGGGATTGCTGGTGGTGTCGCGTACCTGGTACGGGGCGAAGCTCATATACGTCGGCTGGTAGTGCGATACGCCCAGGATTTGCGATTCGGGCTGCCCGGAGTCCGCGTAGACATCTCGGCTGCCGTCGGGCCGCCGGAAAATGATCGCAGTACCGTCCGCCGTGTACTGCATCCGTTCGTAGATGCCGTTGCCGCCCAGGTAAATGATGCGCCCGCCGTTGTTCTGGAAGGCCACGACGTTGTCACGCGCGGTTTGTGAGAAATACTCGGGATGCGTGGTCAGCACCAGCGCCTTGTAATTTCCGCCCTGCGCGGGTGTCCGCAGCCAGTTGGCGCCCGTCGCGTGCAGGTCGGTGTCGGCGTAGCAGTCGTAGGGGATGTTCTTTGAGCTCATCCATCGAAACAGCTGCAGGTCGCTGTAGAGCAGATGGTCGATGATGCCGGTCGCGGTCGTGTAGAAGTTGTCCCACGAGGTTCCCGTATTGGGGCGCTGCATGGTGACTGTGCGCTGGGCGCCGGCTTGGCCGGTCGTGTATTGGTTGTGCCCGCCCCAGAAATTGTAGGCATTATACGTATTGGTGGGCACCAGGACGGCGATCTGCCGCTGTGGTGATGAGGGCCGCACGACGAACATCACGCTGTGTTCTTTGCCCTGGGGTGATTTCAATTGTGAGGCGTAGACACCCGAAGGCCAGCTTGTCCCCGTCCCCACGGAGACGGAAAAGGACTGGCTCCACCCGCAGCCCGCGCTGTGGTAACCGTCCTGCAGCAGCTGGAACTGCCCGGTGCGACTGGTGGGCTGGGTGACTACGACGGGGGACCCCGCGGTGGGAGCGAGGCGAAGGGTGGAGGACGTGTACGAAGGGAAGGTGGTGGAGACGTGGATGCCCAGACTCGTGCCCTGCCGAGTGGACACCGAGGTCGGATATCCCTGCAGTGCCGCGGAATCCTCGCGGGTGAACCCCGAACCGACCACGGCGCCGGACCCGCCGGCCCATTGGACACCGCTGGTGTTCACGGTCTCGGAGTTGAGCAGGCGATACCACTGGAGTTGGTTGTCGGGGCCCGGAGGGTTGGCGGTGTTCGTCTTGATCTTGTACACGGCACCGGAGCCGTTGGAGAAAAGCGCCCTCTCGAACGGCCCCAAAATGGTGGTGTCAATAGGCGCGCCACCGTTCGCCCAGTTGAACGTTCCGTTTGTCCCGAGGTAGCGGAACCAGCTGAGCGCGCTGCCGTGCCGTGTTCCGAAAATAACCCCGTTCGGATCGGCGAACAGTTGGGTGTATGTCTGCCATTGCGAACCGATCTTGGAACCTGAATTCGCCGCCCAGCTGAAGGAGCCGTTGGTGCCGGTGTATTTGTACCAGCGGAGGTCTCCGTTGCCGTCCTCCGCGTAGAGGACGTTGTTCCATCCGCCGATCACCCGCGGGAAGTTCCATTGGGTACCGATTCGGGTGCCGCTTGCCGAGTGCCAGCTGCCGGCGCCGGTGTTGATGTCGGACAGCATGTATCGGTACCAGAGAAGGTCCCCGTTGGGCATGAATGCGAAGATCTGTCCGTCGGCTGCGGCCAGGACGAAACGGAATTTGTGCCAGGCGGTCCCGATCAGCCGGCCCGAGCCGGCGTTTGCCCAGGATGCGGGAGTGCCGGTTGTCCAGTTGATATGCCGATACCAATAAAGATTTCCGTCGGCCTGAATCGCGTAAATAATTCCGTTGCCGCCGGGCACCAAGTTCAAGAACCGTTGTTGAGGGTCGTAAGCCATGTCTTTCGGTGCCCTTCCGAATGAACAGTCGTGAGCAGGGATGATTGTGTGTCATTTGTCCATGCGCAAGAATCGACACGATCTGATCGGGGCGAGGGTCATTTAGATGGCACAACCGGGCGAATCAAGTCGCCACGGCCTCCGCTCCTGGAGCGTTCGACGGGTTCGGCCCGGAGGGCCGGGATCAGCGACAGGCAGAGCACGCCGATGAACATGGGTGCTGCCATGTAGCGGAAGCACGGCGCGGGGTTGGCGGCGAGCACGGTGAGCTGCACGCCGAGAGAGACGCCCGCGAGGGCGAGCAGGGCACGTCGGCGGCGCGCCCGGGTGAGCAGGGCGACCAGCGCATAGGTGGCGTAACACCAGGTGGCACCGCGCCACAGGAGCCACTCCAGCTGGGGGACACCGAAGGCGGAGCGGCCGAAAGTGGCGGCGTGGTTGAGGGCGTGGGACAGCGGTCGGGCCTTGATCAGCAACCGGTAGGGGCTGTCCTCGATCGGGCCGAAACCCCATAGGTCGGCGGGAATCGATGTGCCGTACGTCCAGGTCCTGGCGTCCTTGCTTTCCGGTCCGGGGAAGACGGCCCAGGCGATGTGGGCCCGGCACAGGCGTGCGCCGAGGATCTGCTGCGGGGACTCGCGCAGGGTGCGCCACCACAACCGCACCAGCGGTTCGGTGAGACGGCCGGCCGTGGTCCGGTTCAGCGAGGGGTTGTAGTAGAGCACGTCGGACACGTAGCAGTTGGTGCCGGCGTCGTGCCAGGTCGAGAGCGGTGCCACCCGGGCCATCAGCCGGAGATCGACCGGGCTGAACTGTGCGGGTGTACGCGCGTACGTCACGGCGAGGTCGGCGTAGTGCAGGTTGTAGAGGAACGCCTTGCTCGGCTGCTCGATGCCGACCGCCGGATAGATCACGAGGGCGAGCAGCAGGGTCAGGGTGGTGGTGGCGGCTGCCAGCCCGGCGATCAGGAGCCGGGCCCCGGGCAGCGCCAGGAGAAGGGCCAGCGAGGCGATCACTGACACCGGGAAGCCGTTGTTGCGGAAGAGGTCGACACCCAGCAGCCCGGCGCACAGCAGCATGAGCTCCGAACGCCGCAGACGGCCGTTCCACGCGCCGTTCGTACGCCTGCCGATCAGCCGTACGGACACGGCAAACACCAGCACCGCACAGATCGTGAACGGCACGTCCTTCCACACGAAGACGACGAAGGACCCGAGCGGTGGGGTCGCCGCGCAGGCCACCGCGGCCGGTGCGCTCCACCGCCCCCGTACCCCCAGAGTCCGCAGGCCCGCGCAGGCATGGGCGAGCACGGCGGACATCGCGATGGTCTGCAGCAGCGTCAGGGCCGAGAAGTCCCCCGTGATGTGGAGGGTCAGCCAGACCAGCGCGTTGTAGAGCACCGAATGGTCCGAGCGCCAGTGGCCGGTGGATACCTGCCATGTGTAGACCACCGAGTCCACGCTCATCAGGCCTGGATAGAAGGCCGCCCACCACAACAGGTAACAGGCCTGGCACGAGACGAAGACGGCCAGGGGCAAACGCAGCGCCGGCGGTACGTGCGACCGCAGGGCCCGCAGCCTCGAGGCCGCCGGCACCCCGGATCCACCGGCTCGGGCTGGGGAAGGGAGCCGGGCGTCTGACACGGCGGAGTTCTCCTGGGCGATCGGGACTGGAGCGGCGAGTGGTGTGAGCTGGTGCGAGGCCTTCTTATGGGGCGTACTCCACGTTCTTCGGTGGGGTGGTGGTGGCCGGTGTAGCTCGGGGCGCCCGGGGCGGGGTGACGGGACCCACCGCACCGCGCAGGGCGGGCAGGAGTGACAGGCAGAGCACGCCGATGAACATGGGGGCCGCCATGTAGCGGAAGCACGGTGAGGGGGTCGCGACCAATACGGTGAGCTGAGTGCCGAAGGTGACGCCCGCCAGTGCGAACAGGGGGCGGCAGCGGCGCGACCGGGCGAGCCGGGTGACGAGCGCATAGGTGGCGTAGGACCAGATCGCGCCACGCCAGAGGAGCCACTCCAGCTGGGGGACGTGGGCGGCGGAGTAGGCGAAGGAGCCGACGTGGTGGAGGTCTTCGGACAGGGGCCGCGGCTGGGCCGCCCTGTTGTACGGGCTCGTCCTCATCTCCGCGTACCACTTGTAGAACGCCGGATCCACCCGGTTGAGCGCGTTGTACGTCCTGCCGCCTTGAGCCTGCGGCCCGGGGAAGACGGCCCAGGCGATGTGTCCGCGGCAGATCCGTGCGCCCAGCACCCTCTGGGGGGCCTTACGCAGAGTGCGCCACCACAACTGGACGAGTGGCTCGGTGAGTTGGTCGGTGACGTGCCGGTTGAGCTTGCGGTACAGGGGGTCGGAGGCAAAGCACGTGGTTCCCGTCGTGCGCCAGTCCGAGAGCGGCGCCGTCTTGGCCATCAGCCGCAGATCGTCCTTGGTGAACAGCTCGGGTGCCTGCGCGTAGGTGACCGACAGGTCGGCGTAGTGGAGGTTGTAGACGAGCGTTCTGGGCGGCTTCTGGATGCCGACCGCTCCGTAGACCACGAACATCAGCGTCAAGGTCACGGCAGTGGTGACGGTGACCAGCGCGGCGATCACGCGCCGCGCACCGGGCAGCACCACAAGAAGGCACAGCGCGGCGATCACGGCGACAGGGAAGCCGTTGTTGCGGAAGAGGCTGATGCCGAAGAAGCCGACGCACAGCAGCAGGAGTTCGGAGCGGCGCAGACGGCCGTTCCAGGTTCCCCGCAGCCTCCTGCCCGTCAGTCGTGCCGTGACGGCGAACACCGCCAACGCGCAGATCGTGAACGGTACGTCCTTCCCCACGTAGACGGTGAACGAGGCGAGCGGCGGGGCCAGGGCGCACGCCAGCGCGGCCGGTGCGCTCCATCGCCCGCGTACGCCGATGGTGCGCAGGCTCGCGCACGCGTAGGCGAGCACGGCGGACATCGCGATTGACTGACACAACGTCAGGGCTCCGAAGCCGCCCGTGGTGTTGAGGCTCAGCCAGAGCAGAGAGTTGTAGAGGACCGAGTGGTTGGAGATCCAGTGGTCGGTGGTGACCTGCCAGGTGTACGCGAGCGCGTCGTAGTCGATCAATCCCGGGTAGAAGGCCATCCACCAGAGCAGGTAGCAGGCCTGGCAGGAAAGGAAGACGACGAGCGGCAAACGCACCGCCGGCGGCACGCGCGTCCACATGGCCCGGGCCTTCGCGGTCGCGGCCCGAGGCCCGGACCCGTGCGGAGCGTCTGGCATGGCGAGGATCTCCTGGGTGTTCGGACCGGAGCGGCCGGCGGGAGGTGACGCTTGAGGTCGCACGGTCAGCGTGTGCCGTCCGGAAGAGCGGAGCGCGTGGCCTGTCGGAGCTGTCGCGCGTCCTGCTGGGGAATGACCGACGAGGGGTGGTCCCGGCCGAGCATGACCAGGGAGACCACCCGGGCAGCCGCGTGCCCGTCGTCGTAGGTGCAGAACCGCCGGCGGAAGTCGGCGCGCAGAGCCGCGGAGCGCGCATCCTGCCATGCCCCGGAGGCGAACAGATCCGCCAACTCGTCGGTGCTGGTGGTGACATGGCCCGGCGGGTCGGCGAGCACATCGAAGTAGGCGCCGCGGGCCGCCCGGTACGCCTCCCAGTCGTCGCCGTGGACGATGATCGGGCGGTCGGTGTTGGCGTAGTCGAACATCAGGGACGAGTAGTCGGTCACGAGGGCGTCGGAGACGAGCATCATGTCCACAGCCGAGGGCTCGTCGGTGACGTCGAGGAGCAGCCCGCGCCGCTGGAGGTCGCGCAGCTGCAGACCGCGGAACGGGGCCCGTGCGTCCTTCGGGTGCAACCGGACGAGCAGGGTGACCGTCGGCCCGAGCCCCCGCAGCAGCTGTTCGAAGTCGAGCCGCGGGACGTACGACTTGCGGTGGTCGCGCCGGGTCGGGGCGTAGAGCACGACGGTGTTGCCGTCCGGGATTCCGAGCCGTTTGCGCAGGGCGACCGTCCGCATCCGGTCACCCGTCACCAGCACGTCGTTGCGCGGGGCGCCGGTCGGCAGTGAGGTGAAGTGACAGGGACAGGCGCGGTCCGAGATCTGCTGCGCGTACGGACTGGAGACCAGGCTGAAGTCCCAGCGGTCCGCGCGCCGTAGCTGGGCGCGGACATCGACGCGATACTTGGCGGCCGGACGGCCGAGCAGGTCGACGCCCACGTGCCCCAGAGGTGTCCCCTCATGGGTGTGGACGTGGATCTGCCCAGGGCGCTTCACCAGGCCGAGTGTCCAGTCGACGTTGTTGACGAAGTATGTGGCGCGGCTCGTCACCCGGTGGTAGCCCGGTGTGTCCGGGGTGACGTAGTCGATGCCGCTCGGCAACTGCGCCACCGCGTCCGGCCGCACCACCCACACCGCGTCGATGTGCGGGGCCAGCATCCGGGCCGCCTCATGGATGGCCGCCGGATCGCCGAGAACACCGCGATGCCAGGAGGCCGAGTACACGGCGAGGTTCGGATCAAGACGGAACCGGCGCTGGGTCCCGGCGTAGGTGCGCCGGACCTGCCGGGTGGTCGCCGCGCACAGTTTGCGCTTCTTGCGGAGGGACGCGCGCCCCAGCCGCTCGGCCAGCGCGTATGCCTGGAACACGGGGTAGGGGCTGTGGGCGATCAGGCGCCACTGGGCGCGGTAGGCATCGTCCGGCGGAGTGAAACCGTCCGGCTTGTAGCGCCGGTGGAAGGCCACCGTCTCTCGGTAGAAGGCGGACCGGTCCTCGGGCAGCACTCGCTCGCTGAGCGGCAGCGTCGCCAGGAAGTGGTTGATCATCCGCTCGAAGAGGTGCGGCCTCGACTCGCGCAGTTCCGGGTGGCTGTCGAGAAACGCGAACAACCCCGAGTACTGGGCGAAGATGTCGAAGTGCCTGCGTCCCGGCGTGCGGGTGATCGCACCACGTCTGCGCTGCAGATACTCGACGCACACCCGGTCGAGACACGCGATGCGGCGGGCGCACATCAGCGCCTGATAGGTGACCGGGGCGTCCTCGTAGAGACCTTGCTGGTAGGTGAATCCGTGGCCCGTGAAGAAGTCGCGGCGGTACGCCTTGTTCCAGGCCACCAGGAACAGATGCAGATACTGGGGACTGCTCACGATGTCGAACGTGTCCGTACCCGCGGAGGCGAGCAGATCCGCCGTCATGCTCCTGTCGCCACGGCCCCACCAGTGCGTGCGCACATGGTCGAACACGAGGATGTCAGGGCCGTCGGTGGCGGTCAGCCGCTCGTCGATGGCCAGCAGCGCCCCGGGCGTGTAGCTGTCGTCGCTGTCGAGGAAGAGCAGGTAGTCACCCGTCGCGTGACGGACCCCCGCGTTGCGTGCCCGGCCGAGGCCGACGTTCTGAGGCAGGTGGACCGCCGTGACCCGGCTGTCGAGCGCCGCGTACTCGTCGATGATCGAGCCGCAGTTGTCGGGTGAGCAGTCGTCGACCGCGATGACCTCGATGTCGGTGCAGGACTGGGTCAGGATCGAGTCGAGGCACTCGCGCAGGTAGCCCTGGACCTTGTAGACGGGGACGATGACGCTGAAACGAGGCACGGGCTCTTCCATTGTCGTGGGGGAGGTGGGTGGACGTGCGAAGGGGACAGGTCAGCGGTGGAGGACGCGGGCGGCGGCCGGGGCAGGAACGCGCTCGCGCAGCGGAACGACCGGCGGCAGGGCCTCGGCCGGCTCACCGAGCAGCACCCGGCGCACCACGCGCTCCGCGGCCAGCCCGTCGTCGAATTCGCAGAATCGCTGACGAAACGCGTCGCGCAGCCGGGCCGCGGTCTCGCCCTGCCACTCACCGCTGCGGAAGATCCTCGTCAGCTCGTCCTGGGTACGGGCCACCGGACCCGGCGGCGTGGCGAGCAGATCGAAGTAGACGCCCCGTGTCTCCCGGTAGATGTCCCAGTCGTCGGCGTGCACGACGACCGGGCGGTCGAGGTTGGCGTAGTCGAACATGACCGACGAGTAGTCCGTGATCAGAGCGTCCGCGGCGAGGCACACCTCCTCGGGCGAGCGGTGCGCCGTCACGTCGATCAACGCGCCGGAGCGCAGCATCCCTTCGAGGCCCGCGGACCCCTCGTAGGAATGGTGGGCCCGCAGCAGCACGACGAACTCGTCGCCGAGCGCCCGGCAGAACGCGACGAGATCCAGCTGGGGGAGGAAGTCCGTGCGGTAGTCGCGGTGGGTCGGCGCGTACAGCACGGCGACACGGTCCTCGGGGACACCGAGGCGGCGCCGGATCGCCGCGACGTCCTCGGCCGTCGACGTGTAGAACGCGTCGTTGCGCGGATAGCCGACGTCCAGACTCTCGTACGCACCCGGGTAGGCCCGCTCCCAGACCTCGGTGGAGTGATGGTTCGAGGAGATGTTGAAGTCCCAACGGTCCACGCGCTGGAGCAGCTTGCCGAGAGGGCCGACCGCGGCCGCCGCCGCCGGGTACTCCATCAGGTCCACGCCCATGCGCTTGAGCGGGGTGCCGTGCTGGGTCTGCACGTGGACGGTGTCGGGTCGCTTCTTGACCGACATCTCGAAGTTGACGTTGTTGAAGGTGTATTTGGCGGTGGCCATGACCTCCCAGTAGCGGGCGCTTCCGATCACGACGCTGTCCACATCGTCGGGCATCTGCTCCGCGTGGGCCTCGGTCACCAGAAAGACCGTCTTGATGTGCGGAGCCAGGCGCCGTGCCGCCGCGTGGATGGCGGCGGGGTTGCAGGTGTAGCCGCGGCCCCAGTACGAGGAGAAGACCGCGAGATTCTCGTCGACCGGCCGCCTGAGGAAAGCCCTGTACGGGTTGCCGCTGCGCTTCCGTAGCCGCCTCAGGCACCGTCCGACGGACCGGGCCACCCTGCCCAGCTGCCGCTTTGTGCCGCGCAGCGCGCTGAATGACGCGTAGGAGCCGGAAGCCAGCAGCGTATGTTGCAGCCCCACGCTGCCACCTGGCCGTCGGTACCCTGCCGGGCGGTGCTGACGGTAGAGGCGGGTGGCCCGCCGGAAGTACTGCCGCCGCGCCGCCGTGCCCGGCAACCGCCGGGGGGATGCCGCGGTCTTGAGCACTCCGCTCACCAGCTGGTGGAAGACCCTGTCGAGCACCGCCGGGTCAGGCTTCAGCTCGGCCGTCCGGCGCATCACCAGGTCGAACTGGTCGAGCAGGTCCATGTGGTGGAGTCCTGGCAGGTGGTTCCGGCTGCCCTGGCGGCGCAGCAGATGGCGTACGCAGATCCGGTCGAGCAGCGCGATCCGTTCGGCCTGAAGCGTGGTCAGTACGCTCCACACTGTGTCGGTGAACATGCCGGGCACGAAGGCCAGTTCGTGCCGGTCCAGGAAGTCGCGGCGATAGACCCCGCTCCACGCGGGCACCCGTACGTCGGGCAGCGCGGGGTGCTGTTCCACCGGAAAGGCCCCGGTCGGAGCGTCCTGCCACAGCCGCCCGAGCGTTGCCCCCATGCCGCCGTTGAACCAGTGCACCCGCTCATGGTCGAAGAGCAGCAGATCGGGCTCGCCGGACTCGGCGAGCCGGGCGTCGAGGATTCCCAGTGCGCCGGGTACCAGCGTGTCGTCGCCGTCGAGGAAGAGGAGGTACTCGCCCTGCGCGCCCGCGATCCCGGCATTCCGCGCGCCCGGGAGGCCGTCGCCCGCCGGAGAGTGCACCACCTTGATCCGTGGATCGCGGTCCGCGTGTGCGGCCACGATCGAGGCACACAGTCCCTCCGGGGAGCTGACGACGGCGATCAGCTCGACGTCGGCGAAGGCCTGGCCGGAGATCGAATCGAGACAGTCGGGCAGCCGCCCCGGCGCGTCGTGGGTCGGAACAACAACACTGAAGCGGGGCAACACACTCTCCTTCGACGGGCTTTCAAGCGGCGGTGGTGGGCTGAGTCACGGTGGTCCCCGGCTCCTACCGTGGACCGGATGCCGCCGCGGGTCGCCGCTCGTCCAACGGCACCGCGGACGGCAGACCGGCTGTCTCCCCGAGAAGGACATGCCGCACGACCCGCTCGGCGGCGCCCCCGTCGTCGTGCGGGCAGAATCGCTCGCGGAACGCGGCCCGCCGCCGGGCGGAGCGCGGGCCGCGCCACTCGCCGGTCGCGAAGATGCCGATGAGTTCGTCCTCGCCGGTGGCGACCGCGCCGGGCGGGAACTTCCGGAGGTCGAAGTAGGTGCCACGGGTCGCCTCGTAGGCCTCCCAGTCGTCGGTGTACACGACGATCGGGCGGTCCAGGTTGGCGTAGTCGAACATCAGCGAGGAGTAGTCCGTGACCAGGGCGTCGCTCGCCAGACAGAGGGATTCGACGCAGGGGTGGTCCGAGACGTCGACGAGCTGGGACGAGTCCTTGCCCACCGGCGGAACCGTGGACAAATGGTGGGCGCGGGTGAGCACCACGAAGCGGGGACCGAGTGAGCGCAGCATGCGTTCCAGATCGATGGCGTGGCGCTGGGCGCCGCAGTAGTCCCGGTGCGTGGGGGCGTACAGGATCGCGACCGAATCCTGGGGGATGCCCAGGGTTTCACGCAGTCGGGCCACGTCCTTGCCGGTGGCGTTCTGATAGATGTCGTTGCGCGGATAGCCGTACTCGAGAGTGGTGTAGTCGGCGGGGTAGACCCGCTCCCAGACCAACGTGGAATGGCGGTTCGCGGACAGGACGTAGTCCCACTTGTCGCAGTTGGCGAGCATGCGCCGGACGTCGGTTTCGCCGACGGCGGCCGGTCGGTCGAGGAGATCGAGGCCCATGTGCTTGAGCGGGGTGCCGTGCTGGGTCTGCAGAAACACCTGACCCTGGCCCTTGACGAGTCTGCGGTCGAAGTTGACGTTGTTGACCAGGTACTTGGAGCGGGCCAGCGCCGTCCAGTACGCGGCCGTGCCGGGGGTGAGGCGGCGGGTGGCCGGCGGGATCGTGTGGTGGTGCGCCGGGTCGGCGATCCAGGCGGTGCGGATATGGGGCGCCAGTTCGCGGACCTTCGCCTCGACGCCTGCCGGATTGCAGCCGTAGCCGCGGCCCCAGTAGGCGGAGAACACGGCGTCATTCTCGCGCAGCGGAAGAAGCCGCTGGATGCGGTAATGGATCTGGAGGACGGCCCCCCTGACGGCACGCTGTGCGGCGACGGCGGCGCTGCGGACACGTCGCTGAAGGCCCCGCGCCGAGTGCAGGGCCCGGTAGCAGCGGTGCGCGCCCAGACGTACCAGGGCGTGCCGGATCCTGGTGCGCACGGGGGGAGTCGCGCCCGGGGTGCGATAACGGCGGCAGTAGGTCCGGGCCTGGCGCAGAAACGCCGCGCGGCTGCCGCGCGGCACCCGGTCGGGCGCCGTGAACACCGTGCTGAAGTGGTCGAGCATCCGGCGGAAGACGAGGGGCCGCCAGCGTGCCGTGTCGGGGTGTGCGTTCAGGTAGGCGAAGACCCGGTCGTACTGGCTGAAGATCTCGAAGTGCCGGTGTCCGGGAGAGCAGGTGATCGCTCCCTTTCTGCGCTGTCGGTAACGCACGCAGACACGGTCGAACACCGCGATCGACTCCGCGGCCACCAGTACCGGATAGGTCCAGGAGACGTCCTCGTAGTAGCCGGGAGCGAAGGTGAAGCCCGCACGCTCCAGGAACTCGCGGCGGTAGGCCTTGTTCCAGACGACGTGCAGGACCCTCAGCAGGCCCGGTCGGTCGTCGAGGGTGAACGACGCCGGGCCCTCCTCGGCGAGGTGGGCGGTGACGGGATTGGGCGCCGTCCTGCCTGTCCAGTACGACCGTACGTAGTCGTAGACCAGGACGTCAGGGCCGTCGGTGTTCTTGAGCCGGTCCGAGATCGCGTGCAACGCGTCGGGGGTGAGGGAGTCGTCGCTGTCCAGGAAGATCACATAATCGCCGATGGCGCGTTCGAGACCGGCGTTGCGGGCTCGGCCGAGACCCACGTTCTCCGTCAGATGTACGGCGCGCACGCGGGGATCGCGGGCTGCGAACTCGTCGACAATTGTTCCACTGGCATCCGGTGAACAGTCGTCGATCGCGATCAGCTCCAGATCTGTGAACGGCTGCTCCAGGACGGATTCAAGGCATTCGTGAAGATATGCCTGCACTTTATAAACGGGGACAATCACACTGAACCGTGGCAATGCAGTTCCATGGGTCGTCAGCGATGTATTGCATGAAAACGGTCCATGGACTGAGGTGGTTACGCCGGATGCGGCATACGGGGGACCGCCGAATGCGCGAGGGTGACCGGCCCGTGCCGCCGGTGCATTCCTGACAGGGCGAGCGAGGCGGCGGAGACTGCTGTGCCGGCCCATGGGCTCGGGGCCGAGGCGAATGGCCCGGCCGGCGTGGCGCCCCGGCCCTGGACCTCTCGGTTTCGCCAGGGACCTCCCGGGGAGGCAAGGTCCGTGGGCGCGCACATCCGATGGGCCCGCCGGTACTGGCTGATCGCATCGGTCTCTGTACGACGGTGGCGGTCGTGGTATCCCCGTACGCGATTCAACGCTTTCGGGACAGCTGTCGAGAGGGTCCTTACTCCGTACTTTGGATTCTTCATCCAGGTATTGAGTTCGGCCTTAGCGGGCTACCGGGTCCGGTAGGGCGTTTGGTTCAGGGGTGATGACCGCACTGGCATGTCGGCCTGGCTGCTCCTGTTTCATCACGAGGCGCCGGATCGGGCGCGGCGTGCTTCGAGCGCCGAAACGCGTGCCAGGGGCTGGCGGGTAGTCCCGGACCATGCCTGAACGCCGCCGATATCCCAGTGATCTGTCCGATGCCCGGCAACCGCGGGCGTCGTCCACAGTTCGTCGATCGTGTACGGGAGGGGGACCCTCGTCGGCCGTTCAGGGGTGCGTGGCCGGGGCGCACCCCCCTCGGGCAAGGAATCGAATACGTCGGCAGCGGCTCGAGGGGGAGCAATCCGCTGAGGGGCCTCTCTGAAAGCCTCTCTGAAACGGTCAGTTGGGCCTCGGCGCTCCTGGCGGCCAATCCATCAAAGCGCGTGCGGGGCAGAATCGGTGTGTGGACAGCGGGAAGTCTCATCCCGAGCTGGAACCCGACGGCGCTCGCCTCATCTGCTGGGCAACCACGGACAACGGTGAGTACCTGTACTGGGTCAAACAGCCGGGCGACGACCCCGACAGCCGGATCGGCGGGCTTGTCCTCGTACTTCCACAGAGAAGCGCCGAGCCAAGGGCGAGGCTCAGCGCACCGGGAAGCCGAAGGAGTAGCCCTGTTCCTCGAGTTGGGGGAGAAGGCGGCGCAGGGCTTCGACGGTCTGGGCGCGGTCGCCGCCCGCGTCGTGGAAGAGGACCGTCGGTCCGTTGGGCAGCTCCCGCTCGACAGTGGCGACGACAGTGTCCGTACCCGGACGCTCGAAGTCCTTGCTGTCCACGTTCCAGCCCAGCGGGCGCATGCCCCGGGAAGCGGCGAGCTTGCGGCTGTAGGGGGTGAAGGCTCCACCGGGTGCCCGGTAGTACATCGGCCGTACACCCCCGGAGGCCTTGGTGATCATGCGTTCGGCGACGAGGATCTGCCGCGACTGGTAGGCCTCGGACTTCTTGTCCATGGCGGTGTCGTGCGACACCGAGTGGTCGCACAGCCGGTGCCCGGCCGCGACGACCTTCTTCACGAGGTCGGGGTGCGCCTGGGCCTGCGGGCCCACCATGCAGAACGTGGCCTTCACCCCGTACTCCCGCAGCACGTCGAGCACTTGAGGGGTCCACTCGGGGTCGGGGCCGTCGTCGATGGTGATGTTGATGCCGCGGGTTCCCGCGTCCGAGGCGTGTGCGATGGTCACCGCGGTCGGTCTCACATCACTGCCCGGTGCGGCCGGGGCGGTCGCCTCCGGTGACGAGCCGTCCGCGGTACCGGCCTGCGCGCTCCACACCGAGGCACCGGTGGCGAGCAACGTCACCCCGAGCGCGGCCCCGACCAATTTGCTGTTCCAGCCTCGCCCGTTGCTCCGCCGCGCCATGTCCGTCCCCTTCACGCAGTGCCTCGCCGGTCCCGATCACCTTGCGATCACTGGACAGGACGAGTCGCGAGGACCCCCGGATGCGTCCGTTACCGATCACGGACAACTCCGGGAAGGTTCGCGGACAACTCCGGTGGGCCCGGCCGTAGACAGGTCGTTCGACGGCAACTGGAAGTTCGCGTACGTCGACCGACGACGGTGACTCAGGGACCCCCGGTGCCGTGCGTCTGACGGAAGCCTCTCGGTGCCGTTCTAGGGGGGTTCCTTGACATGTCCCTGACTTAAGAGCACTCTCGCGGAAGCCCCCCCGCCCCGCACAAGTCGGCTCGACCGCACAAGACAGGGGATCTGCCGTGGGCACGAGCACCGGACAGACAGCTGCCACGCGCAGCCACCGCAACCGCGCCGTCGTCGCCAGCACAGTGGGCACCGCCATCGAGTGGTACGACTTCTTCCTCTACGGGACGGCCGCGGCGCTCGTCTTCCCGCACCTGTTCTTCCCGGGCCAGTCCGACTACACCGGCGTCCTCGCCTCCTTCGCCACGCAGTTCGTCGGCTTCGCCGCCCGCCCGGTCGGCGCCGCGATCTTCGGACACTTCGGCGACCGGGTCGGCCGCAAGTCCACGCTCGTCATCACACTCCTGCTGATGGGCGCGAGCACCGTTCTCATCGGCTGCCTGCCCACGTACGACTCGATCGGCCTCGCCGCGCCGATCCTGCTCGTCGTCCTGCGCGTCGTGCAGGGCATCGGCGTCGGCGGCGAGTGGGGCGGCTCGGTGCTGCTCGCCATGGAGTGGGGTCCGAGGAAACGCCGTGGGCTGATGGCCAGTTGGCCGCAGATGGGCGTGCCGCTCGGCCTGCTCGCCTCGACCGGCATGGTCCGCTGGATGACCTCGGCGACCGGCGGCGACTTCGAGAGCTGGGGCTGGCGGATCCCCTTCCTGGCCAGCGCCGTCCTCATCGCGATCGGCCTGTACGTACGGCTGCGGGTCGTGGAGAGCCCCGACTTCAGCGCGGTCAAGAACGCGCGGGCCGTGGTCCGGATGCCGGGTTGGGAGGTGCTGCGTCACCAGTGGCGTGAGGTTCTCACTGCGGCGTTCGTACGCCTCTCCGAGCAGGCCCCGTTCTACCTCTTCATCACCTTCGTGCTCGCCTACGGGACCGAACACCTCGGCCTCGCCCGCAGCGACCTGCTCGACGACACGCTCGTCGCGGCCGCCGTCGGGCTCGTCTCCATCCCGCTCTTCGGCCATCTCTCCGACCGGATCGGGCGCCGCCTCGTGTACGGGATCGGGATCGCCTGCGTCGCCGCGTTCGCGTTCCCGTACTTCGCGCTGCTGAACACCGGTTCGTCGGGGCTGGTGCTGTTGGCGATCGTGCTGTCCCTCGTCTTCCACGATGTGCAGTACGGTCCTCAGGCCGCGCTCATCGCGGAGGGCTTCGGCACACAGGTCCGCTACAGCGGCGCCGGCCTCGGTTACCAGCTCGCCTCGGTCGTCGCGGGCGGACCGGCACCGCTGATCGCCGCGGCGATCCTTGAGGACACCGGGTCGAGCGTCGGCATCAGCGTCTACATCGTGGGCTGCTGTGTGCTCTCCTTCGTGGCGCTGCTGCTCATACCGCGGCGCGCGGACGCCGACCTGACGGTGGGGGAGCCGGCGCGGCAGGAGGTGTGACCCGCGGGCCCGGCGCACCGCGCCGTGGAGTCGCGGTCTCGAAAAATCGTGGCACTTCCGCGGTAGGCGTGTGGGAGCAGTCGGCACAGCGAGCGGCGCGAGGAACTGTGCGCCGTTCTCGAGGACAGCCCTGGGAGCGTTGAGCTCCCCAGCTCTCACAGCTCTCGCAGCTCCGCCTGGGCAACTGCGCTGCGACGCAGGTGCCCAGGCGAACGGACCGTCGGCCTGACCACGGTCAGCGCTTGATGCCCACGCCCGCCAACAGGCTGATCTGGGCGTCCTCGGGCTCCGTTCCGTCGGCGGGACCCGCGGGACGCCAGCGGTGGCAGCAGACGATGCCGGGCTCGATCAGGTCCAGCCCGTCGAAGAAGCGGCGGACGTCGTCGTGCGAACGGAACTGCACCGGAGAACCGGACTTGGTGTACACCTCCGCGACCTTGTTCCAGGTGACGGGGTCGAAGTCGGGCGTGCAGTGGTTCATGGCGAGGGCGCTGCCCGCCGGGAGCGGGTCGAGCAGCCGGCGGATGATGGCGTACGGGTCGTGCGGGTCGGTGATGAAGTGCATGAGCGCGTTGAGGGAGAGGGCGATGGGCTGGTCGAAGTCCAGGACCTCCGAGGCCTCCACGGCGCTCATCAGCGCATCGGGGTCGGTGACGTTCGCCTCGATGTAGGCCGTGCGTCCCTGCGTCGTGCTGCGCATGAGGCGTTCGGCGTACTTGAGGACGAGGGGGTCGTTGTCGGCGTACACGACGCGGGCGTCGACCGCGACGGACTGGGCGACCTGGTGCAGGTTGGGCTCGGTCGGGATGCCGGTGCCGATGTCCAGCCACTGGCGGATGCCGTGCTCCTGTGCCAGCACACGGGTGGCCCGGTGCATGAACGCCCGGTTCTCGCGGGCGGTCACGTAGATGCCGGGGTGGGCCTGGGCGGCGACCAGCGCCGCCTCCTTGTCGATCTCGAAGTGGTCCTTGCCGCCGAGGAAGTAGTCGTACATCCGGGCCGAGTGCGCCTTGCTCGTGTCGAGATCCCGGCCGGCCTGCCTGGTGGTCATGCTCTCCCCTTCAGGTGTGTGTCTGTCGGCCCGCAGGCCAAGGACGGGACCGGTGTCGTCGTCCTTCCTACTGCCCGCCGGTTCACCCGGCGGCCAAGTGATCGGCCAGGCCCTCTTTGACCCCGCGGACGAACGCGCCGATCTCCTCCGGCGTGTAGATCAGCGCCGGCCCGGCCGGGTCGGTCGACTGCCGCATGGCCACGCGGCCGTCGGCGAGTAGTTTCGTCTCGACGCACTGGCCGCCGTTCGGCCCGCTCCAGGGACGCTCCCAGCCCTGTTCTCCCAGGTCTCGGGCCGGCATCCCGTTGTATACGCCCTCGTCGGTGATCGTCACGAGTACTCCTTGCGCATGCGGTTCAAGAGCGCCCTGCTGTCCTCGGACGACGTCAGCAGCGCCATACGGGAATGAGCCTCGAGATGGGCGACGACGTCCACGCGCTGGTCCAAGTAGACGGAAGCGGACAATAGTTCGCTGTAGACGATGTCGGGCAGCTCGGGTTCCTCGAACCGGAAATACGTGAACGGCGCGCATGCCCCTACATGCGCACCCGCGGTGAAGGGCACGATGTCGAGGCTGATGTGCGCGAGCTCGGACACGTCCAGGAGTCGCTCGATCTGCTCCCGCATCACGTCAGGACTGCCCACCGTCCGGTGCAGGACGGCTTCCTCCATGACCACCCACAACGTGGGGGCGTCCTCCCGTTCCAGCAGGCTCTGGCGGTGCAGCCGCAGTTCCACGCGGCGTGCGAGCTCCTCCTCGCTGCCGTTCGGCAACCCGCCGCGCAGTACGGCGCGCGCGTAGTCGGGCGTCTGCAGAAGGCCGGTGACGTACTGGGGTTCGTAGGTGCGCAGGGTCTTGGCGCCGGTCTCCAGGCTGACGTAGGCGGTGAACCAGCTGGGGACGGCGTCGCGGTAGGAGTGCCACCATCCGGGTTCGTTGGCCTGCTCGGCCAGGTCGACGAACTCGTCGATCTCCTGACGGTCCGCGCCGTAGGTCTCCAGGAGCTTCTCCACGTAGAGAGGCTTCAGCGCGACCTCGGCCTTTTCCAGCCGGCGGATCGTCAGGGTCTTCACGCGCAGAGCCCTCGCCGCGTCCTCCAGCGAGGCACCGGCGCCGAGCCGCATGTCCTGCAGCCGACGGCCGAGGATCATGCGCAGGACCGTCGGCGCGCTGGTGCCGGAACGGGCTTCGCTCACGCCCAAACCTCCTGAGGGTTCATCAACAGCACCATTCTTACAGTGACTTGATGACGACGCCAGGGTGATACCCCCCTGCTGAAATTATCAGCGAGTCGGTTGCAGCGTGAGCGTGATCACGCGCATAGTTGACATGTGAGCGGTCAAGTCACAGCTCTGACGCAGCATCCGGCCCGGACGGGAGGCGTGATGCTGATGCCGTCGTCGGCACCCCACCCCAGGGCGCCTGCCTCGGCACACGCCTCACACCGCTCGAGCTGCAGCCCGCATCCCCACACCGCGCCCGCCCCCCGGAGGGCACTGGAAGGCGACATCCGTGACCCTGCCCACCCCCTCAGCCCCGGCTATGACCCCCGCCTTAGCCACGATCGCGCCTCGTCGGGAGTACTGGTTCGGCCTGCCGGCCCTGCGTACCAGCGCGAGATCCGCCCGCGACACCGTGCGCGACCGGCTCCGTGCCTGGAAGGTGCCCGGCGACGCCTTGTGCGACGCGGTGCTGCTGGTCTCCGAGCTGACCACCAATGCTGTACTCCACACCGACAGCGGTCACGTCCTGTGCGGCCTCACGCTGACCGGCGACGAGCGGCGCCTGCGTATCGAACTCCACGACGACGGCCGCACCCCGGTCAGCCCGCCCGAGCACCGCGCCGGCCCGGGCGAGGAGTGCGGGCGAGGCCTGTTCCTCGTCCAGCAACTCGCGGACCGCTGGGGCTCCGCACGCTCGACGCGGTCCGAAGGCAAGGTCGTCTGGGCGGAGTTGACGGCTCACCCCTGACGCCATCGGCACCGGCCGTCACCGAATGCGGCGCCCGTCCCGGCAGCGACAGTCCGGATGCAGCGCGGCCAGACCCGGGCTGCTGCGCACCTGACCAGTACCCCCGTCCAACGGCAGAGACCGCAGTCGGCACGGGACGGCCCCGCTACGTCCCCTTCACGCGGCGAGGAACCCGTTCTCCTCGATCCACCTACAGAAGGCGCCCATGACCCCCCACAGCGAAGCCGCTCCTCCTGTCGTGCTGTACGTATGCGCCGACCGAGCCCGGGGCGCGCCCGGCTCAGCCACGCAGTGCGCGCAGACAGAAGGCCGCGCGTTCGCACAGGAGCGCGGGCTGGCGATCGCCGAGGTTGTCACCGACACGTACGGTGAGCCCGACCCGGCCCAGCGCCGAGGGTGGCGGCGTGTGAGGCAGCTGGCACAGACAGGCCACGTCACCGCGGTACTCGTCCGCTGGCCCAGCGCCATCGCCCCGGAGTCCGCGCACGAACTCCGGCACCGCGAGACCGCCTGGCTCCACGACCACGGTGTGCGCGTCCAGTACACCTGGGCACCCTTGTCTTCGAGGAGCGACGAGGTCCTGTGACCCCACTCGGAGATGACCGGATCTTTGATTCACCTGGTCACGACGGCAGCGCAGTCGTCGTCCACTGGCGGCTCTGGTAGCCCCCGACAGTGGGGCGACGCCCGAGACGCGCTCCACAGCCGATCACGGTCTTGCATCGCATCCGTGTTCCTGGTCCAGCTGGTGGCCGTGCGCGTCAGCCCGGTGCGGGGCTGGTCGAGTTCCTTCGTGAAGAACACCGAGGTGGCTTCGCGGATCTCATTCGACCGCTTCAGCTCGGCCATTTCTGCTGAGAGTCGACTCAACTCGGTCCGCTCCGTTCATGGACAGATGGGAGCATGTGAACGGGCCTGAGTGGTGGGGAACTGGCGCCTGGTCGGGCCGGAGACCGGGTTGTGGCCGTCCCTGTACAAGGGCATGGGCGCGCAACGGGGAGACATGGAATCCGGATTCATCCGGAGCGTCGATGAAGCAATCCACAAGTTCCACACCGTGGTGGTGGCCCACGTCGATCGCATGGCGACCAGGAGGCGGCAGCCGGGAAAGCCGTCTGTCGGGGAGCAGGAGTGGTTGTGCGGCAGCTTCGGAAGGCCGGCGTCGGCGGGCACGGAGAACCAGCGGTCCTGCGTGCCCGGTCCGCGAGGTCTACGCGTAGCCCCGGACGTGTGAGCCCGCCGCCTTCTCGATGCGGTGCGCCAGCTCCACATCCGCATCCGTGAGGCCGCCGTCGGAGCGGATCACGAAGCTCACCTCATTGCCCCGGATATGGACTTCAGGGTGGCGATCAAGGGTCTTGACGTCGTAAACGATGTCTGCGACGACACTGGCGGCCCTGGAGAAGTCGTACACCTCGATGGTGCGGCGCAGGACGTCGCCGGTTCGATGCCAGTCCGCCATGTCTGCGCCGGACATTCGCTGTTCGATCTGGGAGTCGTCGATTCGGGTTGCCACGATGCCTCTCCTCCAGGTGTGGTCACCGCGTGACTGGTGCCGTGCCCTCCCCACGTGTACCGAGCCGCCACGAAACGGCCCAGGAGTGGGCCGACCCGCTTCCGATCCCCGAAGTCGGCGTTCTTGTTCGGGCGGCTTACCGCCTCCTTCCTCCGCAGCGGTCTGCTGATGGCCTGCTGTGCCACCTCCGGGTTCTCCCGCGGCCCTTCTGACCACCCCGCGCGAGACCTCGGCGCCCGCCCACGGTCCTCGCCACCCCGGGCGCGAGCACGTTGTGCGGGCCATACGTCCAGTGTGACGCATGGCCTTGGCCATTGTCCTGGCACTGTGCTGCGGGCGGGGTCGGCGTTGTCGGTGCCAAGAACTACGTTCATGCTGGTCACGCCGTATGTAGGTCCTCGTGAAGGATGCCGGTGAGGCGGTCGTTTCGGTGGGCCTCGAGGCGAGTGGGCGGACAGGGCTCGGTGATCGGTTCGGGCAGAGGGCGTAGGGGAGCGGCGCTTGTGGACGACGTCGATGCCCTCGGCTCGTAGGGCGGCGTCGAAGGCGTCCGGGTGGCGCGCGTCCAGGTCGCGGGTCACCTCGGTGCCTGCGTCGTGGCGGTCCGTGACTGTTCCGGTGAGCCGGGTGTCCCAGTCCGCGGTCGGCTCTGCGGTTGTGTCGAGTGTCCGCACGTGTCGGCGTCGACGGCGCGAGGGGATCGTGCTACTGAACTTGATCGGGCGATGCCGGGCCGGTTCGCCTGACGCGGGGTTGTCGGTGCCGGTAGCCCTCTGGGCGTGAGGTACGCACAGGGTGGCGGGGCCTGGATGCGGGCCCGCGGGGCGCGTTCACCCGTTCGGACGGGGCTGGACGGAGACGGTGCGTGCCTTGGCCAGGATCCAAAAGACGGTCCCGGTCGCGGCGCCGTAGACCAGGTGGGGTCCGAGGTCGTCCGCGAGGGTCTTGCTGTCGTACTTCCAGATGGGCTCGTAGAGCCCCGCGATCGGCAAGGCGATGTAGCCACTGATCCAGACGACCGCGCCGAACGGCACGCCGTAGACCCCAGAGGGCGGCTTGCGCACCGAGCCGGCGACCACGCCGTAGAGCGCCCCGTAGAACGCGCCGTACGACCAGTGCATGAACGTGCTGACCGGCCAGGCCGCGGCATCCGGGAGTTCGCGCTGGGTGAAGCCCTCGATCAGGCGCTTGCCGACCTGCCCGGGGTCCGGAGCCGCCTTCCAGGTGCGGACGGGAGCGAACTCCCACCGCAGGGGATTGCGCTCACCACCGGACCGGCGCTGCCGCAGGAACCGAACCGTGTCCATGCACACGGTGCCGACCAGGCCGGCGACCAGACCCGACGTGATCGCGCCGAGCGGAGTCAACTGCTTCGGAGTGCGCATCCTGCAACGCTCCTGCTGGTCTTGGCGATACGCGGCCGGTGAGCGCGACGTCCCGCGACCCGGCGACGCCGACATCTCCTCCCAGGCATGCTCACACGCACACCGTCACGGCACCATTCGAGGTGGGAAGGCCGGGCGGCGGCCGCGTTGCGTCGTCGCTCCCGATCACGCCACTCACGCAGATCCCGCTGCTGCGCGCCTCCCCAGGCCTCGGCCGGGAGTTCACGATCGGCTCCGCGCTCTTCGTCCAGCCGGCCGGCGCCGCGGGCACCACCCAGCGGTCGATCCGCCAGATCATCACCGCGTCCGCCATGCAGGCCCGCATGCAAGCGGTGAGCACCTGGCCGACCTCCGGAGCGCGACCACCAGCCGCGCTACTCGTCGGCGGATTCGGGACATGGCTCGGTGTACGGCCCACCCTGATCGGTTGCACCCTCCTGCTGGTTGTGCCCGTCGCGGTACCGGCCCGCTCGCCGCTGCGCGGGCCCGGCCGAAGCCGGGGACGCCCACGCGAGAGAAGGGATGGACGAGGAGCGGACGGTCGCGATCCTCATCGAGGCCCCTCGCTCCGCGAGGGCCTTCCAGCTGCGTAGATAGCAGGGGGTGACCGCACGAGATGCAGGGGGTGTCGGGGCCTGTTTCTCTGATGTGGCCCGCTCTTCCCCATCACCCAAGGAGTGATCATGAGCGTTGCAGGCGAGTCCGGTCGTGCCCAGCAGATGCGTGCTCAGGCCCAGGACATGGAACAGGCCGCGGAACGCGCCACTGACCCGCAGGAGCGTCAGCGTCTGCAGGACAAGGCCCGCCGGCTCAAGGAGCAGAGCGAGCACGTAGGCGGTAGGGGCAAGTCGGACGTCGACCCGACGGTGTCGTCCCGCTAGTTCCTGGCACAGACACCGGCCGGGGGCCGGCCTCCGTGGCTTTTGGCACGCGAGAGGCCCCCGGCCGGTCACTGCTGTCTCCGCTCGATCGCCCGCAGCCCCGGCAGGCATGTCGGCGTGGCACCTCCCTCTCGCACATTCGGTGAAACGGGCCCGAGCGAGCAATGAGGCGCGTTGTGCCCAACCTGCCTCGCGATGCATTCCCCGGTCGCCCCAGCGCCCCAGTGCCGGGGCACAACGCGTGCCGATCGCGCGACGCAGCTGAAGAATTCGCCGCCGCCCGTACGCCCAAGGGCACATGGACACGAGCCCGGCTCGCCGAATGGGGCGTCCCCTGGCCCTCGGGGAAGGGGTGGAAGGACGAGCTGATCGCACGCTGGGAGGCCGCCGAGCAAGGCCACCTACCCCCGGGCCCGGCGATTCCCCCCGGGCACGCTCGACTTCGGCCGACCACACAGGCGCATCGCGGGAGCAAGACACCCCGTCCGGCCGCGCGAAGTCCCAGCTGCTTGCCCACCCTCGGCGAAGCACGCGGCGACTTCCGCCCGCCGACCCCTGCCCCAACCCGACTATGCCGTCCGAACGGCATTCCGAGGGACCGGCGTTGGCCGAATCCCTGCGGCCATCGGGTCCTCCCCGCCGGCCCGTGCAGGTCAGGAGACCACCTATGGCAGCAGAGGCGAGCAACATCACCGCGAATGCCGACTGGGGCAAAGCAAACTTCAACGACATCTACAACTGTCCCGACCCACGCCTGTACTTCACAACCCTGCGATCCCTCGACTACCAGATACCCCACCACGGCCAGGCCGTCTTCCAGGCGCTGACCTATGCCCTGCGCCAACTGCACCCCGACCGGACGCCACTGAACGTGGTCGACCTGTGCTGCTCCTACGGGATCAACACAGCACTCCTCAACTACCGTGTCACTCTGGCGGACTTGTCCACCCGGTACACCTCCCACGACCTCTCCGTCCTGCCGCCCCGGCGCCTCGCGGCCGAGGACCGGACCTTCTTCGCGGCACGCCGCCGTCCTGAAACCGCAACAGCGACGGGTATCGACTCGGCAGCCCGCGCCGTCGGATACGCCCGCGCCGTCGGCCTGCTCGACCACGCCTTCGCGGAGAACCTCGAAGTCACCGAGCCGAGCCCCGCCCTTCGCCGCACACTGGCCGGCACGGACCTCATCACCGTCACAGGCGGCGTCGGCTACGTCTTCACCCGAACCTTCACCAGACTTCTCGACTGCATGCCGACCCCGCCGTGGGTCGCGGCGTTCGTGCTGCGCACCGTGCCCTACCAGCCGATCGTCGATCTGCTCGACCGCTCGGGCCTGGTGACGGAGAAACTGTCCACCCGCACCTTCCGGCAGCGCCGCTTCGCCGACAGCGCCGAACGGTACGCGGCGTTCGACGCTCTGGCCGTGAACGGACTGCACGCGGCAGGCAAGGAAGCGGACGGCTATTACCACGCCGACCTATATGTTTCCCGGCCCCCTGCCGACATCGCGGCGCTGCCTCTCGCACACCTGCTGTAGCCCGAAGCGCGACGGCGAACCGTGGGTGCCTGGCTGGAACACCGGCGCCGACGCCGGCCCGACACCGCCGACGCGTACCCGCTGATCAAAGAACAGAGTGGTGGCGTCGAGTCCGAACACCTCGGCGAGGCGGAGCAGGTCGGGGCCGTGGCCGTGGCCGCGGGCTCCTCCGAGCTGACGGTCACCTGGACGTTCCTGCGTGACGGTCCGGCCGCGCGAGCAGGCGCGCCTTCAGACCGTGGCGCTCGGCCCTGCTCGGGCTCGGGCGGTTGACGCTCACGCGCCCGGTGGCGCCCGTGCGACGGCGTCAGGCACATCGTCCGCCGCCGTGGCCTTCCCGAGTGGCGCAACGGTGACGGGCCACAGCCCGCACCCCTTCGAGGTGGGGCGCGTCACCATTACGGTCGCAGACCGGCCGGACGTAGCGTTCCCGTGCTCCTGGGACATGTAGCGCTGTCCGGTGCCGGGCGGCCAGGGCCTGGAGTTGTTCCTCTCCATCTCCCCATCCATCGCGATCACCTGGTGGCACGATGCATCCTGCTTCCCCCCACTCCTCGCGACGCCGCTTCCCAGGCGTGCGGCAGCCTGCGGGACGCGGAGGGCGGCCGCGCTCCGCGTCCGCCGTCGCGCTGGTGCTGTCCGTCATCGCCCTGACCCTCGGGCTGCTGTCCCCGGCACCGGCGCAAGCCGCGTCCCTGCAAGAGGTGACGAGCTTCGGCTCCAACCCCGGCAACCTGCAGATGTTCCGCTACGTCCCCGACGGGCTGCCGTCAGGGCGCCCGCTGGTGGTCGCCCTGCACGGCTGTACCCAGTCGGCCTCGGCGTTCGACGGCGAGACCGGCTGGACCAAGTGGGCCGATGCCTGGGGCTTCGCACTGGTGCTGCCGCAGCAGAAGAGCGCCAACAACGCCAACGCGTGCTTCAACTGGTTCCAGTCGTCCGACTTCTCGCGCGGCCAGGGCGAGGCGCTGTCCGTCAAGCAGATGGTCGACAAGATGGCGGCCGACTACGGGACCGACCCTTCACGTGTCTACGTCACCGGTCTGTCCGCGGGCGGGGCGATGACCGCGGTGATGGCGGCCTCCTACCCGGACGTCTTCTCCGGCGCGGCGGTGGCCGCCGGCCTTCCCTTCGACTGCGCCCGCACCGTCACCGACGGTCTGTCCTGCATGAACCCCGGCAGCAACCTCACCCCGCAGCAGTGGGGCGACAAGGTACGTGCGGCCGATCCCGGGTACAACGGCCCCTATCCGACGGTGGCGGTGTGGCAGGGCTCCCAGGACACCACTGTCGCGCCGATGAACATGACCGAACTCGTGGAGCAGTGGACCAACGTCCACGCCACCGACGCCACGGCCGACGTCAGCGACACCGTGCAGGGCTATCCGCACAAGGTCTACCAGGACACTTCAGGCCGAGCCGTCGTCGAGTCGTACAGCATCACGGGCATGTCCCACGGCCAGGCCGTCGACCCCGGCACCGGGGCCACCCAGTGCGGCACGGCCAGCCAGTACCTGCCGGACATGAACATCTGCGCCTCGTACTGGATCGGACACTCCTGGGGCCTCGACGCCACGGACGGCGGCGGCTCCCTGCCTGCCCCGGGCGGGCTCACCGTCACCGCCACCACCGACACCTCGGCGTCTCTCTCCTGGGCCGCCGTCGACGGTGCGGCCTCCTACCGGGTCTACCGAGGCGGCACCCAGGTCGGCTCGGCTTCGTCGACCTCGTTCACCGACACCGGGCTCGCCCCCGGCACGACGTACAGCTACACCGTGGCCGCCGTGGACGGCTCCGGGGCCGTAAGCGCGTCCTCCGCCTCGGCACAGGCGGTCACGACCGGTGCCGCCCACCGGTGCTACACCGACAACAACTACAACCAGGTCGCCGCCGGACGCGCCCACCAGAGCCTCGGGTACGTCTATGCCAACGGCTCCAACCAGAACATGGGCCTGTACAACCTCTACGTCAGCCACACCCTGGAAGAAACCTCGCCGGGCACCTTCGTGATCGCCGACTCCGGCTGTCCGTCCTGACGGACCCAACGGCGCGGCGGCGGCTCCACCTTCACCCGGTCGGGCCGCCGCCGCACGCCGTGGGCTACCCCCTGATGTGGTCGAACTCCGCGTGCGCAGCAAGGTGGAAGGGCCGGCTCCCGCCGCCTTCTGCCGGCGGGTCTGTGCGGGCGAGCGGAACGGGCCGTGGAGCCGCCGCGCGGAGCACCCCGATGGAGTCTGCGCTGCCACTCGTCGCGACAACAGTCCGCACAGAGCGCTGCCGTGCGGCACCCGCGCCGGCTGGGCGCGAGGGTCCTCAGGCTCGCCACCGAGCAGTCCGGTCTCAACCCCAGCGCCACCGGCCCCGTCTTCGGTTGAACGGGTATGTCCCTGACGTCCGGACCTGGGCGTCTCGTCCAGGGTGTCTGATGCGCTTCGATGTGCGACGTGACAAGAGTCGCACCGGTGTCGGCGAGAGATGAAGAGCCGAGGCCTGAAAGCCCGTTGAACCAGGGCTTTACCGTCCAGTAACCCGCCTGCAGGCCAATTTCGCCGCCCCATGGTCGGAGATCCACTGCGTGCTAGCGTCCCGGTCGCCGGGGGGCCGACACAGAACAGTGAGAGGAAACCCGTGGGTCACATGCACCACATGGCCGGAGGCTGGGCGACGCCGGTCCTGTCGTATGCGATGGCCGTCGTCGGATCCGCGCTGGGACTGCGCTGCACAGTGCGCGCCTTGGCAGCCGGGGGGCGGTCCAGAAGGAACTGGCTGGTCAGCGCGTCGATCGCGATCGGTGCCGGAATCTGGACCATGCACTTCATCGCGATGCTCGGCTACACCGTCGACGGCACCGCGATCCGCTACGACATCCCGCTCACCCTGCTCAGCCTCCTCGTCGCCATCGCAGTTGTCGGCGCCGGAGTCTTCACCGCCGGATACGGCAAGTCCCGGGTGCGCTCCATTCTGTTCGGCGGCGTCGGCACCGGACTCGGAGTGGCCGCGATGCACTACATCAGCATGGCCGCCGTAGAGCTCAACGGCACGATCTCCTACGACCCGGCTGTCGTCACGGCCTCCGTCTTCATCGCGATCGCTGCGGCATCCGCCGCGCTGTGGGCCGCGCTCTCCGTGCGGGGCCCGGTCGTCGCCGCCATCGCGGCCCTCGTCATGGGGCTGGCGGTGAGCAGCATGCACTACACCGGTATGGCCGCGGTCACCGTGGACGTGCATGCGAGCAATGCACCTCTGCAGGGCGCGAGCGCTACCGCGTTCATCCTGCCGCTCGCCGTGGTCCTCGGTTCCTTCCTCTTCCTCACCTGCGCCTTCGTGGCTCTTTCCCCGACGGCGCGGGAGCGCGCCGAGGGCGAGGCCGCGGCCCGACCGCTGCACGAGGTCGAGCTTCCGGTCGCCTGATCCGGACTCCCTGAGCAGCCTTCGTCATCTTCGCGGCGTATTGCCCGCCACGCGCGCACGCCGCCGCCACTCCCCGGGCCGACCCCACTTCGCGCGCCCTCAACACTCCTGCACCGCCAAGGAGATCCCTGGTCATGCCCGCACGCTTTCCGCTGCCCGAAGGGTGGCGACCCAAGTCGATCCGAGCGAAGGTCGTCACCCTGCTGACGGTGCCGGTCCTGTCGCTGATGGCCCTGTGGGGGCACGCTGCCGTCACCACCGCCTCGCAGGTCTCGTCCACCGAGCAGCTGCGCCAGATCAACTCGGCCCTGGTGAAGCCGGTCGCGGACTTCACCACCACGGTCCAGGACGAACGTGCCGCCGCCCTGAAGTACCGGGCCGCTCCCGGCCCGTCCACCCGCCGCGATCTCGACGCCGCCCGGTCGCGCACGGACAAGGCCGTCACGGCCCTGCGCGCGGGCATCCGCTCGAGCAGCACCGATATCGCGGCCCTCGACGCCCAACTGCCCGACCGGATCAGTGCGCTGCTCAAGAGCGCAGGGTCCCTCCCCGAGCTGCGCGAGACACCCCACGACTCCGCCGCGGTCTTCTCCGGGTACGGCACGGCCGTCGACCGGGCCTTCGCGGTGCGCGCCGGGCTCGCGGGTGCCGACCGCCCCGACCGAGCCTCCGACACTCGCACCGTCCTCGAACTGGCCCGTTCCCGCGAGGCGTTGAGCCGCCAGGACGCCGTGCTCGGCGCCGCGCAGGCGAGCGGCACGATGTCCGCCGCCGAGTACCGCGCGTTCGTCGGCGACGTCGCCCAGCAGCGCGGACTCACCAGAGCCGCGGTACCCGACCTGGGGGCCGAGGGCGCCCCCCGCTACCGCGCCGTCCTCGCGTCCCGCAGCGCCACCGAACTCGCCACCGCTCAGGACGCCGTCCTCGACGCCGGCGAGAAGGGGGCCGTGTCCGCAGTGCCGGCGGGGGAGTGGCACTCCGTCGCGGGACACACCCTGGCCGGGCTCGCCGCAGCGGAGCGGGGCGTCGTCGACACCGGCGCCGACGCGCAGCCGTACTCCTTCGCGACTCTGGGAAGCTCGGGCCTTGCTGTGGTCCTCGGCCTGCTCGGCGTGATCCTCTCGCTGTTGCTCTCCGTACGCATCGGGCGCGGCCTGGTCGACGACCTCACCGGACTGCGGAACTCCGCTCTGGAGCTCGCCGCCACCCGGCTGCCGGCCGCGATCCGCCGCATCCACAGTGGCGACGACCTCGACCTCGACGCCGAGGCCCCGCTCGCCCGGACCCCCATCCGGGACGAGATCGGCCAGGTCGGCGCGGCGTTGACCACGGTGCAGCGGGCCGCCCTGCGCGCCGTCGCGGGCCGCGCCGCCGTCCTCACCGGAGTCTCCGGCGTCTATGTCAGCCTGGCCCGCCGCAGCCAGGTGCTGCTCCACCGTCAGCTGGAGCTCCTCGACGCGATGGAACGCCGTACCGAGAACCCCACGGACCTGGAAGACCTCTTCCGCCTGGACCACTTGACGACCAGGATGCGCCGCCACGCCGAGTCGCTGCTCATCCTGTCCGGCTCCGCGCCCGGCCGTGCCTGGCGCAACCCGGTCCCACTGATCGACGCCGTACGCGCGGGCATCGCGGAGACCGCCGACATCGACCGTGTCCAACTGCACGCCATCCCCGATCTGCTTCTGGCCGGCACGGCGGTGGCCGACCTGATCCACCTGGTCGCCGAACTCGCCGAGAACGCAGCCGCGTTCTCGCCGCCACACACCCCCGTGGTGGTGCGTGGCGAGGAGGTCGGGGCCGGTGCTGTCCTGGAGATCGAGGACCGCGGCCTCGGCATGGGCGACGAGGCGCTCGCCGCGGCCAACGAGAAGATCCGGGCCACGGACATCGACCTCCTCGACTCGCGCCGGCTCGGCCTGTTCGTGGTCAACCGCCTCGCCGAGCGCCAGCAGGTGACCGTCACCTTGCGCCGCTCGGTCTACGGCGGCGTCACCGCCGTCGTCTTTGTGCCGCAGCAACTCCTGGAAGCACCGCATCCGGGCCTGCGGCCACTGCCCCAGCCGGAGCCGGAGCCGGAGCCGGAGCCGCGGGTGTCGGAGTCCGGACATGCACCGGTTCCTGATCCGGTCGCCGTTCCCCTACCGGCACAGCAGCGCCCCGAACAGGAGTCGATCCCCCGACGGGAGCATGAGCCCGAGCCCTCGCTCGCTCACACCGCGCTCCACCGGGCCCCCGCTCATGACAGCGACGCAGTCCGCAGGCCGGCCCCGTCCACACTCGACCCCACCACCGCGGAAGCCACCTCGAGCCATGACTCCGAGGACGGTCTGCCGCGCCGGGTGCGCCAGGCCAGCCTCGCACCCGAACTGCGCGATGACGAGAACGCGGGCGCCGGTTCGCGGCCCGCCCAGGCCCCAGCCGTCCGGTCCCCGGAGGCCGCGCGCGCCACGATGGCGTCCCTGCGCTCGGGCCGGCGCCGTGCGTCCGCGGCTCAGGGCGAGCGCGGCACACCGTCGGGCCCCGAAAGCCCGTCCGGTACCCCGCGTACCGCGTCCCACCCACACACCGTGACCGACGAAGGATTCCGAAACCGATGACCCCGACCTTCACCGTCACGAACCTGGGCGACAACCCCGACGACCATGGCGCGGGCAGGGTCGACTGGCTCCTCGACGACCTGGTCGACCGCGTCGCGGAGGTCCGGTACGTGGTCATGCTTTCCACCGACGGCCTGTGCGTCGGCGCCTCCCGCGGCCTGGGGCGTGACGAGTCCGAGCGCTTCGCCGCCATCGCCTCCGGATTCCATTCCCTCGCCAAGGGCGCGGGTCGCCACTTCGACGCGGGCGGCGTGGTCCAGACGATGGTCGAGCTGCACGGCGGATTCCTGTTCGTGGTCGCCGCGGGCGACGGGTCCTGCATCGCGGTGTTCACCGACGGGCACGCCGATATCGGCCTGGTGGCCTACGAGATGGCCCTGCTGGTCGAGCGCGTGCGCGAGCACCTCGCCGTACCCGCGAGGACGGACGGAGCCCCGACGCCGGACGGCGGGACGGCGTGACCGACCTGCCACCCGGCCGCCTGCCCCCTCCCGGCGCCGCCGACCGGGACCCCGACCCCTGGACCGACCGCTACGACGAGGACGCCGGCCCTCTGGTCCGCCTCTACGCCATGACCGCGGGCCGCGCGCGTACGGACAACGGCGCGGAACACGTCGACCTGATGGCCATCGTCCGCTCCACGGCCGCCACCCCCGGCGGTCCGATCCCGCCCGAGCAGCGCAGCATTCTGGCCCAGTGCGCCCAAGGGCCGTGCCCGGTTGCGGACCTGGCTTCGGACTCGGGCCTGCCGCTCGGCGTCGTACGCGTCCTGCTCGGCGACCTCACCGCCCAGGGGCTGATCCGCATCACCCCGCCCGAGTCCACCGCCGCCGGGAAAGAACCTGTCTCCGCCCACCTCCTGCGAGAAGTGATCAATGGCCTTCGTGCACTCTGACCGCGCCGCGCACCCGGCGCCCGCCGACTTCACCGCTCTCAAGCTCCTGATCGCCGGCGGCTTCGGCGTGGGGAAGACCACGCTGGTGGAGTCGGTCAGTGAGATCCGCCCGCTGCGCACCGAGGAACCCCTCACCGAGGCCTCACGCCCGGTGGACAGTCTGGAGGGCGTGGCCACGAAGTCCACCACGACGGTCGCGATGGACTTCGGCCGGATCACCCTGCGCGACACCCTGGCCCTCTACCTCTTCGGCACCCCGGGCCAGGACCGCTTCTGGTTCGTCTGGGACGAGTTGGCCACGGGCTGCCTGGGCGCGGTCGTCCTCGCCGACACCCGGCGCCTGGCGGACTGCTTCCCCGCCATCGACTACTTCGAGAGCCGCGACATCCCCTTCATCGTCGCTGTGAACTGCTTCGACGGCATTCGAACCCACAGCCGAGGAGCGGTGGCGCGCGCCCTCGACCTGACCGCCGACACCCCGGTGCTGCTGTGCGACGTACGCGACCGGGAGTCCGGCAAGGAGGTTCTGATCTGCTTGGTCGAGCACGTCCTGTCCGTTGAGTCACCCTCCCTGCCAACTGCTCCGGCCCCGTGAAGGGCCGGGGCGTCGTCGAGCTCACGCCCGGAGACCGGCAGCTCACCCGGCGCGCGAACTGCGAACGGCGCACATGCGACGCGTCCGTCGGTATCCAGTCCGCCTCACTGGAGAAGCAGGTGCGGTTGGTCTAGTTGGTCCAGAAGCACCCGCCTCGGCGAGCAGGTCCTCCGACAGGTCCCACAGGCGCCTGCCATTGTCCGCGTCGAGGGCACAGCGGGCGACGCCGTGCAGTGTGCCGGAGCTCCGGTCGACGACCTCGGGCTCGTTGCATTCGACGAAGTACCGGCCGCCGACGCCTTCGAGGAGGGGTGAGGGCGCATCGGCTCGACGCCGCCCGCGCGGCCGTCCCGCACTCCTGAGTTCTCGTCGCACGAGTGCTCCGCCGCGCCCGCCGGGATGCGGCGCGCGCCCGCTGCCGCCAGCGTGGGGGCGTGGTGCAGCAGAACAAAGCCCAGTGGATTCCCGCCGGCGTGATCGTGCTGGCCGTAGTGATCGACCTGGTGACCCCGACCGAGGTGACGTCGGCCCCGCTCATCATGGCGGCGCCCGTCGCCGCCGCCCCGCTCCTGACGCTGCCCGGCATCATCTGGGTGGGCCTCGCGTCGATGGCCGTCCATGCGGGACTGGCCTGGGTGGACGGCACCTTCGGCTGGCACCGCGGTCTGGCCAACCAGTTCACCCTGTTGGCCGTGACCCTGCTGGCCATCTTCATCAACCGCACGCTGAAGAGCCAGGACGTCCGGACCCGGCGTGCTCAGCACGTCGCGGCCGTCGCCCAGCGCGCCGTGCTGCCCAGACCGCCGGCGCGTCTGGGCGACCTGCACATCGCCGCCCGGTACGTGCCCGCCGAGCACGAGGCCATGATCGGCGGCGATCTGTACGTCGTACAGGACACCCCGTACGGCACACGCGTCCTCGTCGGTGACGTGCGGGGCAAGGGCCTGGGCGCCGTGAGCGCGGTCTGCGCCGATCTCGGCGCGTTCAGGTACGCCGCGGACGAGGCCGAGGACCTCGCACAGCTGGTGCGCTCGCTGGAGCAGGCACTGCTGCGCGAGGGCGGGCGGCGGGGCGGCATCGAACAGGAGGAGGGATTCACCACCGCCCTGATCGCGGAATTTCCCGCGGACCTCAGCACCGTACGCATCGTCAACCGCGGGCATCCGCCGCCCCTGCTCCTCGACACACAGGGCTCGACCACCGTCCTCGAACCGTCCGAGGAAGTGCCTCCGCTGGGGATGGGGATGCTGGGCAGCTGGTCCGCACCGGTCGACACGTTTTCGTTCCCGCCCGGCGCGACACTCCTGTGCTACACGGACGGCATCACCGAGTCCCGGGACGCCGAAGGCACCTTCTACGACGCCGCGGCGCGCCTGCCCGTTCTGCTCCGGCACCGTGCCCGGTCCGGCGAGCACCCCACACCGGCGCAGGTCCTCGACATGCTGATCCGTGACGTACGGCGCCACACGGGCGGCCGGCCCCAGGACGATCAGGCGCTCCTCGCGCTGCGCCGTTCAGCGCTCTGACCTCATGCCCGCCATCCCGCATCCCCGCGTCCGGCAGAGTGCTTTCGGCCCTGTGGCCCGCCCCCTGAGCGGGTACACGATGGAGCATGGACACCAAATCCTGGCTCATCCTCGCCGCAGCCGTCGTGGTGCTCACCATGGGTATCGCCGCAGTTCTCCTGGTACGGGTGATCCGGGCGAGGAGGCTGCTCCTCGACGCGGGTATCCCGCTCCGCAACAAGGCGCTGTTCTGGGCCGCCGTGATCTACACGATGTCACCGGTCGACCTGCTGCCGGACCCCGTCTACCTCGACGACATCGGATTCCTGCTGCTGGCCCTGCGCACCCTGCACGTCGCGGCGCGCAACGGGTACCCGCTGGTGGCAGGTCAGTCTGTGGTGCGACACCCGGCAGGCGGCCGGGCAGACGGCCGTCAAGCACCTGGGGCCGCTGCTGCTCGCGGCCGAGGAGAGCGGTGACGTCGCCGCCCGGTGGTTCATCCGGAAGGCCGAATCCTGGCGGCTGCGTGTCCTTCCCTTCGCCTGAAGCTCTGGTTCAGTGATCAGCGCGACCTCCCGGCTGAAATCCTCTGCTTCTTCCGCGGCACCAGTGGCGCGCCCCGGCGTCGAAGGATCGAATTCATCCGCGACACCGGGTGGTTGAGCGGACCTTCGGACGGCTCATGCACCACCGCCGTCCGGCCCGCGACCACGAAACCCACCCTCACCGCTCCGAAGCCACGATCCACGTCGCGGTGATCGACCTGATGAGCCGCAGGCTCACCCGAGAGTCGACTCCGAACTGGAAGGATTCATAGGTGCCGGGCCACGCAGACCCGCGCGTCCTCACCTCTCATCGACTGCGGCGGCGGCCGTCGACGACACTCGCCACTTCCCGACAGGTACAACACGCGAACCCGTTCCGGCAGCCACCGGTGGTCGGACGGCGACATGCCAGGTGCCTGGATCCCGTGAGGTTGAAACTCAAGCTCAGCGGTGTCCGGGGATGTGCGGTGGCGCGCCCCTAGCGGGTCGATGTACCTCAAGCCGGTGGCGGCGGCCGTCCCCGCTCCGCGCCGTAGGGTGCCGGTATGGATCCAGTGGAACTTGGCCGGGCTGTCGACGAGGCATTCGCCGTCACCGGGGTGGACACCCCTCCCTGGCCCGATCCACATCCTGACCGCGAAGTGCGGGACGAGGAGTACTCGCGGTGTTCGGCGCCGGAGAAGTACCGCATTCTCGCTGCCCGGGCCGACGCCTGGACACAGGCGTTGTCGCGGCTCGGGCTGGCCGAGGTGGAGACGGTCACCGATCCGGCGGGGGTCTGGCGCCGGGAGCCGGGCGTGGCGGTGAGCGGTGCTGTCCGGCTGCGTCCGGTGCGCGCAGACGCCGTACCTCTCGTGTTCGGGTTCGCGGCCGTCGACGACGTTCCCGGGACGGTTCTCGTGGTGGGGGCGGGGGAGCCCGCCGTGAGTATCGAGCAGCTTCCGGACTGTGGTTGCGATGCCTGTGACAGCGGTTCCGCCGACCTGATCGAGGTGCTGGACGACGTGGTGGTCGCCGTGGTGACCGGCGAGTTCGTGCACGTCGACGCCGGGGAGGGGCGGGAGATCGTGGGTACGGGGGAGAGCTGGTCGGCGAGCGACTGGGAGGCGTCCGGGCCGCCGGTCGAGGAGGCGCTCGCCGTGGCGCGGGCCGGGCGGTCGCCGTACCGCGTCGTGCGGGGGCAGTCCTGGGAGTGATCACCCGCGCGAGGTCACGTCACGCGAGATCGATCACGGTTCACCGACGCCTGCCGCTTCCGCGTCCCGCGTGCGGAGCGCGGGCTTGACCACCTTGCCGCCCGCGTTGCGGGGAAGCTCGGCGACCACCACGAGGTCCTTCGGCCACTTGAAAGAGGCGAGCTTTCCTTCGAGGAACTCGGTCAGCTCGCGCAGCGAGAGGCCGGTTCCCGGGGTGACGGTGACGTAGGCGACCGGCACCTGGCCCCAGCGCTCGTCGGACCTGCCGATCACTGCGACCTCCTGTACGGAGGGGTGCGCGGCGACGGCGTTCTCCAACTCGGCGCAGTAGATGTTCTCGCCGCCGCTGATGATCATGTCCTTCTTGCGGTCGACCACCCAGACGAAGCCCTCGTCGTCGCGCTTGACCAGGTCACCGGAGTGGAACCACCCACCGGCGAACGCCTCGGCCGTCTCCTGCGGCTTTTTCCAGTACCCCTGCGTCACCGTGGGCCCGCGGTAGACGATCTCGCCGACCTCGCCCACGGCGACGTCGTTCATGTCCGCGTCGACGATGCGGTACTGGACGCCCGGGATCGGGCGACCGACCGAGCCGAGCTTGCGCAGCGCGTCCTCCCCGCGGAGGACGCAGGTGATCGGCGAGGTCTCGGTCTGGCCGAACACCGCCACGTTGAGCGCGGCGGGAAACTTCTCGCCCATGGCGCGCAGGGTCGCATCGCTCGCGGGGGCGGCACCCCAGCTGATGATCCGCAGCTTCAGGTCACGCTTGTCGATGTCGGGCTGGGCGCAGATCAGGTCCCATTGCTGCGGAACGTTGAACACGACGGTGGCGGCTTCGCGTTCGTAGGCGTCGAGCACCGCCCGCGGGTCGAAGGCGCCCAGCGGATGGATCACCACTGTGCTTCCGACCAGGAAGTTCGCCACGATCGAACCCAGACCCGCGATGTGGAAGAAGGGCGCCGTCAGGAAGCCGACGTCGGAGTCGTCGAACATCTCCATCGCGCGGACGCACGTGATCGCCTGGACCTGCATGTTGCGGTGGGACAGCATCACCCCCTTCGGGCGGCCGGTGGTGCCCGAGGTGTACATGATCAGCGCGGTCGACTCCTCGCTGATGTCGGGCAGTTCCATCGGCTCGTGCGCCGACAGGAACTCCTCGTACGCGGTGCGGCCTTCGCCCTCGCCCTCGCCCTCGCCCTCGACCTCGGTCTCGGCCGATGCGCCGATGACGACGACCGTGCCGATCGACGTGGCGTTCGGCACGGCCTGGAGCAGCGGCAGGAGATGTGCGTCGACGACGATCGCCGAAGGAGTGCAGTCGGCCAGGATGTACTCGAGCTCCAGCGGCGCGAGCCGGAAGCTGAGCGGCACGGCCATGGCCCCCAGGCTGTTCGCCGCGAACACGCTTTCCACGAACCAGGGATGGTTCAGCGTGAGCATGGCCACGCGGTCACCCGCGGCGACGCCTCGGTCGGCGAGCGCGGCGGCCAGTTGCAGCGACCTCCGCGACAACTGTGCCCAGGTCGTGGTCTTCCCGAGATGGCGCAGCGCGGGCTTGTCGGGGCGCATCATCGCGTGGGTGGCCGCCTGGGACATCCAGTGGTGCCGGAAGGACCAGGCGGGAGCCGTGTCGGTCGGCATGGGTGACTCCTCAGGTGTCGTGTCGATCGGTGGCCGCTGCGGCATTGTGCCGTTCAATGCCGTGGTTCGAGAAGCGTCGTGACGCATTTTGTTAATGGAAAATCACATGGGTGGCCTCTCGGGGCCGCATGTCGCGCGGTCCGCACGCGGGTGGCCCCAGGGCCTGCTCGACGTGTGATTGACTGGGCCGTATGGCCCCGTCTCCGCATTCGTGTGTGCGTTCATGACCGCCGAGCCGAGCGCGGCCACTCGCCCCCGCAACCGCAGGCAGCTCATCGTCGAGGCGGCCGGCCGGCTCTTCAGCGAGCGCGGCTACCACGCGGCGTCCATGGAGGAGATAGCCGCCGCTGTGGGCATCACCGCCACGGCCCTGTACCGGCACTTCCCGAACAAGTACGCGCTGTTCGCCGAGTGTGCGCATGCCATGGTGGACCGGCTCGTCGGCGCGCTCGACGAGATGCCGCCCGAGGCGGCCCCGGCAGACGTGCTCACCGCCCTCATCCGGGTCACCCTCGCGCATCGCGCGTCCGGCGGCGTGTACCGATGGGAGGCCAGGTATCTCGACCGCGAGGATCGCCGGCTCCTCAGGGCGAAGTTCGGGTACGTCGTCGGGCGGGTCACCGAGGCGGTGCGGCGCGAGGAACCCCGGTCCGATGAGCATCTGCGGGTCGCGGCGGCTCTCGGTGCGATCGGGTCCATCACGATGCATCGCACCTCCATCGCCCAACGCCGGGTCGAGGAACTGCTGTTGGGGTGCGCCCAGCGCGTGATCGCGACCGACCCCGTACCGGCCGTGGGGAGCAGGCGCTCCGTCGAGCTGCCGGCCCTGCCGGTGCCGCGCTCACGGCGTGCGGAGATCCTCGCTGCCGCCGTCCCGCTGTTCGCCCGGGACGGGTTCGCCAACGTCACGAACGGCCAGATCGCACAGGCGGTGGGGCTGGCCCCGTCCGCGCTCTACCGTCATTACCCGGGCAAGGTCGACATCCTGGCGGCGGCATGCCTGCAGGCGGCGGGGCTGCTGGCCCAGGCGGTGGACCGGAGTCTGCAGGAGGTGGCCGATCCGCATGACGCCGTCGCGGCGCTGGCGGCGACGTACGTGGCCTACAGCTTCGAGCACACCGCTCTCACGAGCGTTGCCGAAGCCGAGTTCGTCGGCCTGCCGGCCGATCTGCAGCGCCCCTTGGTCCTTGCGCAGCGTGAGCACATCGCCGTCTGGGAGCAGCAGCTACGAGCGGCGCGTCCGGAGCTGGACCCGCGTCAGGCCCGGGTGCTGGTGCACGCCGGGTTCGGCGTGGTCGTCGAGGCAGGGCGGGGCCTGCGCTGGCAGGACAGCCCTGACCACCGGGCCGCCGTGACCGGCCTGGTCACGGGCGCCCTGGGTTTGTGAGCAGGGCGTGCGGCTCGGGGCCGTGCCCGGGTATCTGAGCCGAGCCTGGGTTTCTCGGCCGAGCCTCGGTCGCTGATCCGTTCCTGGGGTTTCTGAGCAGATCCTGCCTCTCCGAGTCGTGCCTGGGCTTCTGGGCGGAGAGCGGGCAGATGCCCGTCCTGCGGCAGGGTGTGCCGTGGGACGGGCCTGCGCGCGATCGGTCCGGGTGCTCAGGAGGCCGCTCTGTTCCCCGTCGGGATCACGATGGGAGTGGTCGTCCCCGAAGCGCCCTTGTTGAGGAACAGCATGGCCAAGGCGCGTACGAACTGGTCGAAGACGTAGAAGGCGCCGGGCGCGACGGGCGACAGCCCCTCGCGGAACAGGATGAAGGCCGGCCATGCGGTGCGGATCAGTGCCGCCGAGGCGTAGTCGCGCTTCAGCCCGAGCCAGTCGCCGATCTCGTTGCTGAGGACGTAGCGCACGAACTCGTTGAGGAATCCGCGCGTGACGCCCAGGTCGACCTGGGCGGTCAACCCGAGCAGATCCTCGGCCAGTTCGATGCCCTCGGTCGTCGGGGCGAGGATCGGCGTGAGCACCTGCCCCGACTGCGCTTCCGCGTCGGCCCACGACTTGGGGATGTACTCGTCCCGCACGCCGAGCAGGTGCAGGGCGACCTGCCAACTGTGCAGGAAGGCGTCCTGGTCCTCGGCCGAGAACGGGACCTTCCAGTCGAGCAGCCTCCTGCGCACGAAGGTGCCGAGGCTGTGGAAGGTGACCAGGATGTCGGCGTTGCTGATCGGGATGCGCTCGTCCGTGACCGCCGTCCAATGGGGCGACTGCGGCAGCAGATGACGCACCGCGGCGTGCACCACGCGCGTCTTGTTGGCCGTGACCACGAACTGGCCCGTCGGCTCGAAGCCCTTCAGCTGGGCCAGGTCGTAGCCGAACGTGAACGTCTTGGCCGCGCGGTCCTGCATGTTGGCGCCGCCGGCGGACCAGTAGACGCTCCTGGCCTCCCGCGGGATCACGGTGCTCATGATCCCGCTGCCGAGTCCGTAGAGCAGGAAGAGGTAGGTGTCCTTGCGCCGGTTGAAGTCGGCGGCGCGGGCCAGCTTGTCCTGATCCGCCCATGAGGGCAGCTTGTTGACCCTCTGCAGGTATGCGGTGAGGTCGGCCGGCAGGCCACTGGGCAGCGGGTCGTTGTTGTTCACCCACGACGCCATCGCGGTGTTGACCGCCGGAACCTGGCCGTTGTCGAGGAGCGAGGCCACCAGTTGGTCCACCTCGTCGTCCCACACGTATTCCGGGTCGGTGCCCGTGCCGGTTCCGGCGACCGAGCCCGTCGGCGACCACGCCCACGCGTCGGTGGTGCTCGTCGCGCTCACGAGACCCAGCGCGGCACCTAGGGACAGGACTCTTCTGCGGCTGAGATTGTGCATTGACTTGCTCGCCTTCCTGGTCGGACGTGCGGCTCATCTAGCCTTTTCTGGCGCGGAGTTGGCGTTGCCCGCACGGTTCAATGCTTGTTCCAGGATGTGATTTCTGATTAACATAGCGAGGTGCGTTGCCGTCGACAAGGGCATCGACGTGACCGACGAGCCGTCGCCGGCTCGGGCCCTCGGCCCGCCGGATCCGCACCGGGCGAGCCGGACGTGGGGCCCACGGCACTCCGGTTCGAACCAGTCCCGTACGACCGAGGAGCCCGCATGACCACGGAGCAGGACCAGACCCCCGCGCCGGACAGTCCAGTCCCTGACAACTCAGCGACGCCTGACGGCCCTGTGCCTGACAGTCCCGCGTCTGACAGCCCCGTGCCTCTCAGCCCTGTGGCGAAAGGCTTTCGACCCGCATGGGTGACGGAGGAGTTGATCGCGCAGTGGTGCGCGGGGGTGCGCCGGGACGCGTCGCGTCGTGGGCCCGGCAGTGCCGAGTCCGTGACCGCGGTCGCGCCGTTCGACCTGTCCCCGATCGCGGCCGTCCCCGCGTGCGCCCCGGAGGACGTCGCGGCGGCGGTGGCCGGTGCCCGGGCGGACCAGCCGGAGTGGGCGGGGGCGCCGCTGAGGCGCCGTGGCGATGTGGTGCTCGCCTTCCACGACCTGCTGTTGGAACGGCAGGACCAGGTGATCGATCTGATCCAGTGGGAGACGGGCAAGGCGCGGTATCACGCCTGGCAGGAGGTGGCCCAGGTCGCGGCGATCGCCAGGCATTACGCGCGGCGTGCCCGGCACTACCTGGCCCCCCACCACGTGCGGGGGATGGTGCCCGGCCTGACGAAGGTCAAGGAGGTGCGGGTGCCGAAGGGTGTCGTCGGCGTCATCTCCCCCTGGAACTACCCCCTTTACCTCGGTGTCGGCGATGTGCTGCCGGCCTTGATGGCCGGCAACGCCGTGGTCTCCAAGGCGGATTCCCAGACCGCGCTGACCATGTTGTGGACTCGTGCCCTGATGGCGGAGGCCGGGCTGCCGAGCGGTCTGTGGCGGATCGTGGCCGGTCCCGGGGTCGTGGTGGGGACCGCTCTGGTCGACGCCGTCGACTTCGTCTGTTTCACCGGGTCGACCGCCACAGGACGCACCGTCGCGGAGCGTGCCGCGCGGCGACTGGTCGGGGTCTCTCTCGAACTCGGCGGCAAGAATCCGCTGATCGTGCGTGAGGACGCCGACGTGGCAGCCGCGGCGGCCGGCACGGTGGTGGCGGCCTTCGCCAACACCGGGCAGATGTGTATCCATGTCGAACGCGTCTACGTGCACGAGAAGGTCTACGACGCCTTCCGCGCCGAGCTCCTCCGGGCGACGCGGGCGCTTCGGCTCGGGCGGTCCTACGACTACTCGGTGGACATCGGTTCACTGACGTCGGCCGCGCAACTCGCGGCCGTCGAGGCGCATGTCGACGGCGCGGTGGCCGAGGGGGCGACCGTACTCGCGGGTGGCCGGGCCCGCCCCGACATCGGCCCGCTCTTCTACGAGCCGACCGTCCTCGAAGGCGTCACGCCCGGGATGGCCGTGTGCGACGAGGAGACGTTCGGTCCTGTGCTCTCGCTCTACTCCTACGGAGCGGACAGTGAGGCTGTGGGCCTGGCCAACCGAGGCACCTACGGACTGTCGGCGTCGATCTGGTCGAAGGACTCCCGTGAGGCCGGTCGGATGGCGGTGCGGATCCGCGCCGGGTCGGTCAACATCAACGACGGTGCCGCCGCGGCGGCCGGCAGCATCGAGGCCGGTATGGGCGGCATGGGCGACAGCGGACTCGGCAGGCGCCACGGGGCCGAGGGAATCCGCAAGTACACCGAGAGCCAGACGATCGCCACGCAGCGCCTTCTGCCACTCGGACCGGCGAAGGCCGTGGACAACTCTCCGGAGAACTCGGAGGAGCGCTCGGCGGAGACCGCTGCGGGTACTTCCGTGAAGAGCTCCGTCGAGAGTTTCGTCCGCCGCACCAACGGTCAGCTGACTCTCCTGCGCCGGCTGCGTGTGCGCTGAGCGGCGACACATGGGCCGTACGCGAACGGTGGCGGGCATTCCTGCTATGTCACTCTGCATGCCTCTGAGTCCTTTTGCACCCCTCTTGCTCATCCCTCCCCGCATGTACGAGGTCGGACAAGTCCAGATCGGAGTCCTGATGACGAGTGCGATCTTCGCCGAACGGTCGCTCTACGACGATGACCACGAACTCCTGCGCGAGACGGTTCGCGCGTTCGTCGACAAGCACGCCACGCCGCACGCCGAGCGGTGGCGGGCCGAGGGCAAGGTCGACCGTGAACTCTTCCTGGAGGCCGCCCGGGCCGGAATCCTCGGCTTCAACATTCCGGAGGAGTACGGCGGCGGTGGGGTCACCGACTTCCGCTTCAACGCGGTGATCGGCGAGGAGTTCTCCCGTCACCCCGCGTCGGACGGCCTCGCCGGGGTGGGGCTGTCCAACGACATCGTCGTGCCCTACTTCACCGACCTGACCGATGACGAGCAGAAGGCCCGCTGGCTGCCGGGCATCGCTGCCGGTGCGCTCATCGTCGCGGTCGCGATGACCGAGCCCGGAACGGGGAGCGACCTGGCCGGCATCGCCACCACCGCCGTCCGCGACGGCGACGACTATGTGGTCAACGGCAGCAAGGTCTTCATCTCCAACGGCCAGAACGCCGACCTGGTCGTCACCGCGGTACGGACCGGCGCGGACCGCCACGGCGGGATCAGCCTGCTGGTCGTCGAGGCCGACCGGCCCGGCTTCTCGCGTGGCCGCAACCTGGAGAAGATCGGCCTGCACGCGCAGGACACCAGTGAGTTGTTCTTCCAGGACGTCCGCGTGCCGGCCGCCAACCTGCTCGGAGAGGAGGGCTCCGGCTTCAAGGCGCTGATGCGCAACCTTCCCCAGGAGCGGATCTCGATCGCTGCCAACGCCGTGGCTTCCATCGAGGGCGTGCTGGAGCGGACCGTGGAGTACGTCAAGGAGCGCAAGGCGTTCGGGCGGACCGTCGGCTCCTTCCAGAACACCCGTTTCCAGCTGGCCGACATGGTCACCACCGCCCGCGTGGGCCGCACCTACATCGACGAACTGCTCGCCAGGCACTCCCGCGGTGAACTGAGCGCCGTGGACGCCGCGTCGGCGAAGTTCTGGGCCACGGAGCACTACGTCGACATCGTCGGACGTTGCCTCCAACTGCACGGTGCCTACGGCTACATGCTCGAGTACCGCATCGCACACGACTACCTCGACTCGCGTATCACCACCATCTACGGCGGCACCACGGAGATCATGAAGGAGATCGTCGCCCGCGACCTGGGGCTGTAGGCCCGGCCCACTGCCCGCGCGACTCACCGGACACCGACGACACCGACCAGGTCGCGGCACGAGTGGCCCACGGCTTCTGCGCCCGCCCCGCATTGTCGGTGGCACCCATGTGCCGAGGTTCGCCCGTCCTCCACCGCGGCTCGCTGCCCGAGCTCCGAACCCGTCAGGACGTCCACCGGGTGCAGGCCCTCCCGACGTACATCGTCCTGGCTCCCTGAGGGGCCAGGACCCACACGCTGTGCTCCCCCTCACGGCAAGGAGCGAGTTCCCCCTTGCGGCCCATTCGTGTCGCGCGGTCCTCCGCGGCATGGACGCGTGGTGTCGGCCCGCAGGTCTCTGCGTTAGGGTGGCCGACATGCAGACGCACTTGAATTTCCGTGAGGATGAGCCGCAGCACAGCGGCCCCCGCGGTGAGTGCGCGCCCCGCGGGTACGGCTTTCTGCGCCGCCGCGGCCGGGTGGGTTCGCCCCCGGCGTCTTCCTGTCGCTGAATCCGCCGCAGGCCTCCATATCCGGGCCTGAGCCTTCCCGTACCGGTTCCCGGAAACGTCGCGTCGCGCCGTCCGCCGCCGGCCGCTTCTTGATCTCCGAAGGAGTTGAGTTCGCCATGTCGCTCACCCATGACGTCGCCCCCACATCTGCCCTGCGCGACCACCGCATCCCCGCCGACGGCCTCTTCGAGGGCACTCGCATCCTGAATCGACTGCCGGACGGTGATCTGGAGAGGCCGTACGAGCGGTTCGAACTCGTTCCGCAGGGCCGCGTCATCGGAGCGGAGATCCGCGGCCTCGACCTGTCGCGGCCCGTGTCCTTCGCGGTGCGGGAGGAACTGAACCGCGCACTCCTCGAATGGAAGGTGCTCTTCTTCCGCGGCCAGCACCTGACGTCCGACGCGCAACGCCAATTCGCCCGCAACTGGGGTGAGTTGGAGACCAATCCGCTGCTCGCCCCCGGTGACGGCGACGACGTGGTCCGCTTCGACAAGTCCGCCGGTGCCGTTCCCACGTATGAGAACGTCTGGCACACGGACGTCACCTTCCGTGAACGCCCCGCCCTGGGCGCCGTGTTGCAGCTGCGGGAGGTGCCACCGGTGGGCGGTGACACGATGTGGGCGGACATGGCGGCCGCGTACGACAACCTGCCGGTCGAGGTGCGCGAGCGGATCGACGGCGCGAGTGCCGTCCACGACTTCCTGCCGGGTTTCGCGCGCTTCTACTCGCCGGAGCGGCTTGCCCCGTTCCAGGAGCAGTTCCCGCCTGTCCAGCACCCCGTGGTGCGTCGCCACCCGGAGACCGGACGCCGGATGCTGTTCGTCAACACCTCCTTCACCACCCGGATCATCGGCCTTGAGCGCCCGGAGAGCGACCGCCTGCTCAGGCTGCTCTTCCAGCAGGCCCACGTCCCGGAGTTCCAGGTACGGTTCCGCTGGCAGGCGGGCGACGTCGCTTTCTGGGACAACCGCGCGACCCAGCACTACGCCGTCAACGACTACGCGCCGTACCCCCGGGTCGCCGAACGCGTGGCGATCGCCGGGGACCGTCCGTTCGGCTGAGCCGGGCCCCGGCAGTGTGACCGGGGGCGACTTGGCTTCATCTCACGGGATGCGGGGCCTTGCACGGCGTCAGCCCGGCCCCTCGTCCGCACCGGACGGCTCATCGGTGAGGGGCGCTTCGCCGTGCGCGTGCGCAAGGCGGGCGCCGGTGAGACGGGCGCCAGGCGGACGGGCGTCGGAACTCTCGGGCGGCAGTGTGCTGTCCGGCAGCGGCTCCGCCGTCTCGTAGCGCCGCGCGCCGAAGCGGTACACGACGATGAGCAGCGCGAAGAACGGCAGTCCGGCCTTCCAGGAGTCCTCCAGGCCGTCGATGAACGCCGTGGAGACCAGGATCGCGGCCAGCGCGAGGGCTGCCGCGATGGTCGTGAGCGGAGCGCCGCGCAGCCGGGCCGGCGAGGCGGGGAGGCCGTGCCGGGCGCGGTGGCGGCGGAACATCAGGTGCGTGGCGAGGATGAGGATCCACACGACCAGCGCCCCGAACACCGAGATGCCGAAGAGCAGGACGTATGCCGTGTCCTCGGAGTGGACCGAGAGGATCGCGGCGGCGCCCAGGCCCAGCCCGGAGACGGCGAGCGCCCGGTGAGGGACGCCGCCGCGGCCGACCCGTGCGAACGTCCGTGGCGCGTGCCGGTCCACCGCGAGGGAATGGATCATGCGGGTGGCCAGGTAGGTGTTGGCGTTGGCGCTGGAGAGCGCCGCGGTCAGTACCACGAAGTTCATGATGCCCGCGGCGGCCGGGATCCCGGCGACGTCGAAGAGCTGGACGAAGGGGCTCGCCGTGACGTCTCCGCCCGCCGCCGTGCGCGACCACGGCACCACGGTGACCACCACCGCCATGGCCAGGACGTAGAAGAGCGCGAGGCGCACGACCATCCGCCGGGCGGCGCGCGGGATGTCTCGCACCGGATTCTCGGACTCGGCGGCGGTCACCGCGATGATTTCGGTGCCGATGTAGCTGAAGATCACGAAGACGAATGCGGTGCCCAGGCCGCTCATGCCGTGGGGAAGGAGACCGCCGGGACCCGAGAGGTTCGAGGCGCCGACCGCCTCGTGGCCGGGCAGGCCGAGGAAGACGTAGGCGCAACCGAGCAGGACGAAGACCCCGATTGCCGTGATCTTGATGGTGGAGAACCAGTACTCCAGGCGGCCGAACACCCCGACGGTCAGCGCGTTCGCGGCCAGAAGCAGCAGCGAGAACGCCACCACCGGTGTCCACAGCGGCAGTTCGGGCCACCAGAAACGGACGTAGATGCCGGCGGCGATGACCTCGCCGCCGATGGCGATCACCTGGATCGTCCAGTACGTCCAGCGGATCACGAAGCCGGCCAGCGGGCCCAGATAGTGACGGCCGATGGTGCCGAACGAGCCGGTCGCCGGGTGTACCGCGGTCATCTCGGCGAGCGCCCAGCCGATCACCAGGGCGATCAACGCGCAGAGCACGTACGCGAGCACGGAGGCGGGGCCCGCGGCGGAGATGGCGAGACCCGAGCCGAGGAACAGGCCTGTGCCGATGGCGCCGCCCAGACCCATCATGCTGAGCTGACGCCCTGTCAAGGTCCGTTTGAGGCCATGGTCCTGGCCGTCCGAACCGCGGCCTTGAAGCGGACCGGTGGTGGGGGAGAGGTCGGCCGTTGGGCCGCTTCCGGCATCGTCGGGCATGTCACTCGCTCCGTGGGGTGCGGTGTTCCTGGACGTGCTACTGGGCGCGTATCTCACCGAGCGCGTCGATCAGCGCGTCGACGTCGGACGGGTTGTTGTAGTAGTGGAAGGAGACGCGGAGCAGGGTTCCGCGCGGGCTGGTGACGATGCGGCGCTCGGCGAGCGCGGCGGCGAGCGCGTCGGGGGCGGGGTCGGCGATCGCCACCTGCGGGCCGCGCAGTTCCGGGTCGGCGGGCGAGGCGATCGTCTCGCCGATCCCGGTCAGGCGTGCGTAGGCGTACGAGGTGAGCGCGCCGACGTGCGACTCGATGTCCTTCGGGTCGACGTCGGCCAGGGTGCGCAACCCGGCCGCGGCGGCGTACGCGGAGGGGATCGACGGGGTGCCGGTCTCGAAGCGGCGCGCGGTGTCCGGGAAGTCGAGGGAGCGCGGGTCGAAGCCGAAGGGGTCAACTCGCCCGAACCAGCCGGTGAGTTGAGGATCCACGTCGTCACGCAGACCCTCGCGTACGTAGAGGAACGCGATGCCGGGGACGCCGAGCAGATACTTCAACGCACCGCACACCAGGTAGTCGCAGTCCAACTCCTTCACGTCCACCGGGAGTACGCCCAGTCCCTGGTACGCGTCGACGAACACGCGTGCGCCGGCCGCACGCGCCGCTCGAACCGCCTCGGCGACCGGCAGCCGGGCGCCGTTGCGATAGGAGACCAGCGGTACGGAGACCAGGCCGGTCGAGTCGTCGACCGCGGCGACGTAGTCCTCGGCGGATACGGTCCCTTCCTGCTCCGGAACATGGCGCACCCGTGCCCCGCGTCGCTCCTGCGCGAGCCAGACGTGGGCGATGGACGGGAACTCCATGTCCGTGGTGACCAGGCCGGGGCGGCGCGACCAGTCCAGCGTGGACGCCACCTGATAGGCGCCCTCGGAAGCGCAGCCGACCACCGCTATCTCGTCCGGCTGCGCGCCGATGCGGTCGGCGAACGCGGCGCGGGCGGCGTCCACTTGGGCCATCCAGGCGCCCCAGGGCGCGCCCTGGCTGCGCATGGACCACTGGAACTCCTGCAGCGCCGTCAGTACGTGCTCGGATGCCGCGCCCTGACTGCAACTGGCCAGGTGGACGGTGTCCTTGAGGGAGGGGAAGCGGGCACGGAAACGCTCGGCGGCGTCGAGGGGCACGATGGACACGGGGCGCCTCGCATTTCAATCACGGTGAAACTGTTCAGTGCTGGTGATCGAAGCAGTCGAGTCATGTGCCCGTCAATGGGTGGGCGGCAGGCCGTCGTCCCGGAGCCGGCCGTCTGCCGGCTGAAGGTCACCGACTCGGCGGTGTCACGCTCACCAGGAACCGTGCGGGCTCGCCGCCCTCGTTGACGTAACGGTGCGGGACACGGGAGTCGAAGGTGCAGCTGTCCCCGGGCCTCAGCTCGTGGCGGCCGCCGCCGGCCTCGACGACCAGACTGCCGCTCAGCACCACCACGCACTCCTCCGAGGGGTGGCTGTAGCGCTGCTCCGAGGACGCGCCTCCCGGTTCCAGTACGCCCTCGAGAACTTCGAGGCGTGCGGAGCCGGCCGACACGCGTGTGTACTCGATCCCGCCCTGCGGTGAACGCACCACGATCCGGCGGTCGCGCCGCACCAGGGCGACGTCCTCAGGGTCGTCCTGCCGGAACAGGTCGAAAAGGGGGAGTCCGAGGGCGGCGGAGAGCCTGCGCAGCGTCTCCAGGCTGGGATCGGTCAGGCCGCGTTCGACCTGACTGACCAGACCGGTCGACACCCCGGCGTGCGAGGCCAGGTCCCGTACGGTCATCTTGCGGGACTGGCGCAGCTCGCGTATCCGGTTGCCGATCACGCGGTGAGGGTAGCTCAGACGCGCTCACGCGGGCGGAACGGCGCCTCGCTCTCCCGCAACTCCCGGAGGCGTAGAGCGGACCAGCCCTGTTGTGGGCGGCGCACCGGGTTCACCGCCCCGGCTCGACCACCGTCTCGATGAGATGGAAGGCCGCCGCGTCGGTGCGCGCCGCGTCCCCGGTCACCAGGCGGTCCTGGCACAGGCCTCGTAGGCCCGAGACGAGGAGAGTCGCCCGTTCGCGGGCCACCTCTCTCGGGTGGCCCAGGCGGCCCACGGCGTCCGCAATCGGGCCGATCATGACTTCGACGGTCTCGCGGGCCAGGTCTCCGTACTCGTCCGGGTCGGTCGCGGCCAGACTCAGGAGCTGGAGCAGCATCCGGATGGGCCCGGCCTGCTCGCCCACGGTGATCGCCTTCCACAGTGCACGGGCCGACCGGCGCAGGTCCGCGGCGTCCTCGACCGTGTCGAACATCGCGTGGGCATCGGGGCGGCTTGCCGCCAGGGCCCTGGCCAACAGATTCCCGCGGCTGCCGAAGTAGTAGAGCAGCATGCGCTTCGTCGTGCCGATCTCCTCGGCGAGCGGGCTCAGCGACATGTTCGCGAGGCCGTGGCCCTGCAGGTACCCCACCACCTGGCCGAGGAGTTCGGCGCGCTTCTCGGTGTTCATCGGACGGGACACATTTTGAACGTACCGCACGGTACATGTATCGTCCAATCGTTATTTGTGTGCCGATCGGTACATCTATGGATGCGGGAACGGAGCGCGACACGGTGGAGAGCGGCACACGACCTCGCGGGGCGGCGGCGAAGGCCCTGGCCGAGGCGGCTTGGTTTCCCACGGTCCTCTTTCTCGGGGTGATCTTCTTCTTCGCGCCCGCCCTGCACGCGCCCGCGCCGCACCACGTCAAGGTGGTCGTGGCCGGAGGCGCCGAGGCGGACCGGGTCGACGCGAAGCTGCGCGCGCAGACCGCCGGCGGATTCGACGTCACGGCCGTGGCGGATCGAGAGCGGGCGCGACAGGCCGTGCTTCACCGGGACGCGTTCGCGGGCTACGCCGTCGACGGGGGACACCCGGTGCTCTACGTCGCGAAGGCCGACGGGGCGTCGCTGGAACAGACGTTGATCACGTCCTTCGGCAAGGTCGCCGGGACGGCTGACACGCTCGCTGTTCGCGACGTCGTTCCGACCACGGCCGAGGACCCGATGGGCTCGGCCGTGCTCTACTTCGGCATCGCATGGAACATCCCGGCCTACATCCTGGCTACGACGTTGCTGCGCGCGGTCACCCTCAACCGTCGCCGCAAGCTGCTGGCGCTGGCGGTCGTCGCCGCGGTGTTCAGCATCGTGGGCTACGTGGTGGGGGCCGGCCTCGGATACCTGAACCCCGAACCGTCCGTGATGGCCGTCGCCTTCCTCCTCACCACGGCGGTGGCGACGACCGCCTCCGGACTCGCGCCCTTCACCGGCCGGTTCCTGCCCGCGATCGGCATGACGCTCTTCATCGTCATGTCCATCCCCACGAGCGGAGGCGCGGTGCCCGCCCCGCTGCTGCCGGAGTTCTATCAGGACGTGCACGCCGTCATGCCCTTGGCGAACGCCATCGACGCGCTGCGAGGCATCTTGTACTTCGGCGGCGCGGGCGTGCTCAAGCCGGTCCTCGTGCTGTGCGGCTGGATCGCCGGGGGCGTCGCGCTCGTCGCACTGGACCATGGGCGCCACAGGCGTGCGGCGCTCGAGGAAGCGGTCGCCGAGCCGCCCGCGGACGACCCCGCTCTCGAGACGCCCGTACCCACCGCGCTCCCGGTGCACCGGCACCACTTCGGCGAACCCGTGCCCGCGCTGGCCGGCCTGGTCCGCGACGTCGACCAAGAACCCGTGCGCGGCGCGGTGGTGGTCGTTCTGGACAGCAGGGGGCGGCAATTGGTCAGCACCGTCACGGACGAACAGGGACGCTACGCCGTCACGGGGCTACCCGAAGGGCACCTCGGCATCGTGGCGTCGGCACCCGGGCGGCACCCGCTGGCCCTCCGCAAGTCGCTGCGGGCGGGCGAGGCGGTGGACGCGGACTTCACGCTGCGGGGGCGCGAGGAAAGTGCGGTCGACGCGGAGTCCGGCAGATTCACCGTCTCTCGCTGACTGTCCCGCTGAGTGCGAGTGCTCGGAGTGGGCTGAACTTCTTCCCTCTGCCTCCGAGTTCGGTGGCCCGGGCCGTGTCGTGGCTCTCGATCGCGGTGTACAGGGCCTCGTGGTCGCCGGTTCCCTGGCCCACCGCGTGTCCCGGCGTGCCCGCGAGTTCGACGGCCACTCACCATCGAGACCCATGAGGTGATCACCGGCACCACCCCGAACGACGGAAGTCCCCCCGCGGACTTCACCGACGACCGAACCGCCCTCGCCCTGGTGGCCCACCGCCCGCATGTGCCCTGCGGAACCTCTGTGGTCACGCTCCCGGCGGACCGCCGACACCGGTGCGGACCTGCTCGGCCGAAGCTGTCAGCCGTACGGCTCCGCAGCGGCGACGCCGTCCTCGGACATTTGAAATAATGACCGTATTGCTCTTTCTGTCGTGCGACGCCATGACCTCGACCACCGAGGGCCCTGCCTGGAGGCCGAAATGCACTCCTCGATCGTGTGGGCGGACCCGGCGACGGTGCGGAGCGACTGCCGTGGGCGGAAGGCGACCGAGATCGGCCGTGCGGTCCCTGGGTGCCTGTGATGGCGGGCATCGAGCACGGCATCCACCCGAGGCGGCCGCACACCCCCGACCTGCACGAACGTCTGCGTGCCGAGCTGGGCCGGATCGACGAGCAATTGCGGTCCCTGCTGGACGCCATGGACCGAGTTCAGGGCCTGCTGGACGCCGTGGTGTCCATCAGCCGGGAGGTGGAGCTGCCCGCGGTGCTGAACCGCATCGTCACCACCGCCATGGAACTGGTGGGCGCCCGCTACGGGGCACTGGGCGTACTCGACGAGACCGGAGACCATTTGGAGCGGTTCATCGCCGCCGGCCTGTCCGAACAGGAACGCGCTGATCTCGCCCAGACCGGATTCCCCCGTGGTCGGGGGGTCCTCGGGCACCTGATCCGCCATCCGGAGCCGCTGCGCGTGGAGAGCATCGTGTCCCATCCGGCGTCCACCGGGTTCCCACCAGGCCACCCCTGTATGCGTAGCCTGCTCGGCGTCGCGATCAGCGTCCGCGGCGAGATCTACGGCGACCTCTACCTCTCCGAGCGGCGCGACGGACAGCCGTTCGACACTCACGACGAGAACGTCGTCGTCGCCCTGGCCGGTGCCGCCGGGATCGCGATCGAGAACGTCCGCCTGTTCGAGCGCGTACGGGTCGGCGCCGAGCAGTTCCAGCGGCTCCTGCTGCCGACGCTTCCCGACCTGCGGCCTTTCACCGCGGCCGCCATCTACCGGCCCGCTGCCGAGCCCAGTCAGCTCGGCGGAGACTGGTACGACGCCATCCCGTTGCCCGGCAATGTGGTGGCGGTCGTCATCGGTGATGTGGTCGGTCACGATCTGCGGGCCGCGGCCGCCATGGCCTCGACCCGCAACATGCTGCGCGCTCTGCTGTTCGAACATGGCAGTGCGCCCGGTGCCGTCCTCACTCAGCTCGACCACACCCTGCAGGCCATGACAAGCAACCCCATCACCACCACGACGCTCGCGCGGATCGAACCGGACGGACCCGGCTGGCGCCTCCACTGGAGCAGCGCGGGCCACGTCCCGCCCCTGCTGATCGTCCCCGGGCGCCGGGCGGAATCCCTCTTCGCCGAGCCGGGGCTGCCGCTCGGGGTCGACCCCGAACAACCCCGCCCAGACCACTCCCGCTACGTGCCCCCGGACGCCACCGTCGTCTTCTTCACGGACGGGCTGGTCGAGCATCCCGCCCGGTCCATCGACGAGAGCCTCCGCGAGCTCACCGGTCTCGCCACCGCATACGCCGCCCTGCCCCTGCCGGACTTCGTTCAGGCACTGGCCGATCACCACCCCAGCGACGGTCACGACGACATGGCCGTCCTCGCCCTGCGCACCCCGCCGGCCTGACCTCGAGCCCGCACCGGAGACCCGGATCGACGGTGCCGTGGAGGATCCCGCGGAAGCGGCGGATGATGGATCACGGAGCGATGTCGAAGCGGAGGCCGCCCCATGACTGTCGCCCGGCAGGAACGGCTCCGGCGCGGCGCCGCAGCCGCCCTGGAGATCTGTGTCGTGGCCGCGGTCTACTACGGCTCGGCCAAGCTGGGACTGCTCCAGCAGCTGGTGCGCGGCCAGGTCACCCCCCTCTGGCCGCCGACCGGGATCGCCCTGGCGAGCCTGCTCCTGCGCGGCCCGCGGGTCTGGCCAGGGATCGCGCTCGGCGCGCTCCTGGCCAACGTCACCCTCGGCCCGTCGCCGCTTGCCGTGCTCGCCATCGTGGCGGGCAACACCCTCGCGCCCGTCTGCTCGTACGTACTGCTCCGGCGTACGGGATTCCGCATCGAACTGGCCCGTTTGCGGGATGTGCTCGCGTTGATCTTTCTCGGTGCGTTCACCGGGATGCTGGTCAGCGCGACGATCGGCAGCGGGACCCTGGCCCTCGCCGGAGTGTTGAGCGCCGGCGAGTTCTGGCCGACGTGGTCGGTCTGGTGGACCGGCGACGCGATGGGTGTCCTGGTGGTGACGCCCGTCCTGCTTGTTCTCCGCTCGGCCCGCCTGCCGAAGGGGGTTCCGCCGTCCCGCTGGGTGGAGGGGTTCCTGCTCCTCGCGGCCACGGTCGGCGTCGGACTCCTCGTGTACGGCGGTGCGCCCCTCATGTTCCTGGGCTTCCCGCTGCTGATCTGGGCGGCCTTCCGCTTCCAGCTGGCCGGGGCCGCGCCCTGCGCCCTGGCCGTGTCCACCTTCACGATCATCGCCGCCACCCGGGGGTCCGGCCCGTTCGCCGGTCACGATCTGCTGACCAACATGATCACCCTGCAGGCCTTCAACGGTTCCTCCGCGCTGACCGCCCTGCTGGTCGCGGCCGCCGTCAGCGAACGCAACCAGTCCCAGCAGGAGATCTCGCGGGCCTGCGGGTATCTCGCCGAGATGGTGGCCAAGGTCTCCGAGGGCGGCCACGAGCGGATGCTCCCGGTCAGAGCCGGCGAAATGTACCGGGTCAGCGAAGTGCGCAAGGTCCGAGGAGAGGGCGTCGAAGCGAGCGAGGCCGACGGAGGGGACGGCGAAGCGAGCAGGGTCGGCGAAGGGGACGGCGAAGCCGGCAAGGTCGAGGAAGAGGACGGCCGGGAAGAGCACGGAGGACGAACCGGAAGAACGGCGTGATCGACCTGGCCCTCCGCCGGGCAGAGGTCTGTCCCGACTTCGCAGCGTGCGTGATGCCGTCGCGCCGGCGGGGCACCTCGGAGGTGGGAAAGGGCGGGCCGGGTGGCTCACCGTCGTCCTGGGTCGACCCTGCCGCAGGGAGAGGGGAACGGGGCGCGTGCCCGCTCCTGGCTTCGTGCCCGCGCTCCCTCACCGGCACCGGCCTCATCTGGGATGATGCGTGATCATGGTCTCCATGTCCTCGCACGGTTCAGTCGGCACCCCGCCCACCAGCGAGGACGTGGCGCGCGCCGCGGGAGTGTCGCGGGCCACCGTGTCGTATGTCCTGAACAACACCCGGGGCGGACGCGTCAGTGAGGCGACCCGGGAGCGGGTGCGGGAAGCGGCCCGACAGCTGGGTTATGTGCCGCACGCCGTGGCGCGGGCACTGCGCGCGGGGCGGAGCGGGGTCGTCCTGCTCACCGCCCCGGCGGTGACCGCTGGGCCGTTGTTCGCGCAGTTCTTCGCGGAGCTGCAGCTGGCCCTGTCGGAACTCGGTTACACGGCCGTCCTCTACGGCCCGACGGGGCATCGGGGTGCGGAGGCCGCCCGGCGATGGGCCGAGCTCCGGCCCGACGCGGTGCTGTCGCTGATGGACGACAGCCTGGACGAGCACGCTGTCGATGTGCTGCACCGGGCCGGGATCGGGGTCGTGGTCAGCGCCGGGCCGGCGCCTGTGCCCGGCGCGCACGCGCTGGTGGCGGACCAGGTGCAGGTCGGCGCGACGGCCGTGGAGCACCTGGTGGCGGTCGGACGCGGGAACATCGGTGTGATCGTGCCCGCCGACGCGTCGCTGCGCGGGTTCGCCGAGCCCCGGTTCTCCGGTGCTGAGACCGCCGCGCGAGCGCAGCCTTCCGTCACCGTCGTACGGCAGGAACTCTCTCTCGACGAGGGAGCTGCGGCCCAGTGGGCCGAGCTGGTGGTCGAGACGAAGGTCGACGGGTTGTTCGCCTACAACGACGAGTACGCGTCCGTCGCCGTGCGCGCCCTGCAGGACGCCGGCCTGCGCGTCCCGGAGGACGTCGCCGTGGTGGGTGCGGACGATCTGCTGATCGGCAGACTGCTCCGCCCGAAGCTGACGACCGTCCGTATGGACTTCACGCCCGCACGGGAGATCGCGGCGATGCTGGACCGTCTGATCGGCACCCCCGACACGCCTGCGGAGACCCGCTCCTACCTCCGAACCGGTCTGGTGATCCGGGAGACCGCCTAGCCAGGGCGGTCGGCAAGGTGACGTGACAGCGGCGTTTCGCCGCATGCGGCGACCGCGTCGCGGCTTGCGGAGCTGTCGCTTCGACGCCGATCAATGGCTTCAACTTTTCAACACGTGAGTGGTCCCGCAGCTGATGACGAACACAACTCGTGCCGTCAGACCTCTTCCGCTGATTACACGTGTCACCTACTGTCCTCCTCAACGCGCGCCCCCACCGCGTCCGCATTCATCGGCATCGCTCTTCAAGGGGCCCCACCATGACCCATTCACTTCCTGAAAACGCGGCTGCGGCCGCTGTCGTCGGCGCCGACACCGAGGCCGCCGCAACCGCGCCTCCCCGGCGCCACGCACGGCTCTACGTCACGCTGCCCGCCGCCAACATCGCGCTCTACCTGCTGTGGCTCGGCGTGGGCGGCTTCCTGCTGCCCATCCAGGTCGCCCAGATCACCGGCACGAACGACACATCCGCCTTGTCCACGGCCAGCACCACGGGGGCGGTCCTCGCGACGATCGGCAACCCGGTGTTCGGGCAACTGTCCGATCGCACGCGGTCCCGGTTCGGCCGCCGGGCGCCGTGGATCCTCCTGTGCGCGCTGCTCGGCGCACTGGCCCTGGTCGCCCAGGCACACGCGACGAGCATCGCGACGCTCGGCCTGAGCTGGGGCGTCGTGCAGTTCATCATGAACGGCTACCAGGCAGGCCTCACCGCCGCGATGCCCGACCGCGTCCCGGTCGCCCGGTACGGAACCTTCTCCGCGCTGGTCGGTCTGGGTGTGCCCCTCGGCACGATCGCCGCGGCGCTGATCATCGGCGGGGTGCCCGGCACGAAGTTCGGTCTGGACGGTGTCATCGGCGGATTCGGCGGCCGGTTCGCGGGTGAGAACGGCTACTACCTGACAGCCGCCGTCATCGTCGTCGCGGCGCTCGTGTTCGTCGTCCTGTCCCCGGACCGCGACGCCCGTGCCCTGCCGCGCGAGCCGTTCTCACTCAGGGAGTTCCTCGGCGGCTTCTGGGTCAGCCCCCGCCGGCACCCGGACTTCGGCTGGGCCTTCGTCTCCCGACTCGGGGTCATGCTGGGCTACTTCATCGTCCTCACCTACAACCTGTACCTGCTCGCCGACTACATCAAGGTCCCGCCCCAGGACCTGCTGCCGACCGTCGGCTTCCTGATGGTCGTCAACGCGCTGTGCACGGTCGCCGCCACCCTCCTCCTCGGCCCCCTCGCCGACAAGGTCGGCAGGGTGAAGCCGTTCGTGTTCGCCTCCGGCATCGTCGCCGCGCTGGCCCTGTCGCTCCCGATGCTGTGGCCCACTCAGGGCGGCATGCTCACGTACAACATCGTCGGCGGACTGGCGTTCGGCGCCTACATGGCCGTCGACATGGCACTGATCACCAAGGTCCTGCCGCGTGCGGCCGACGTGGGCAAGGACATGGGCGTCATCAACATCGCCAACGCCGGACCGCAGATCCTCGCCCCCACCCTCGCCGGCTGGATCGTCGCCGCAGGCGGCTATGAGGCCCTGTTCCCGGTCGCCGCGGCCGTCTCCCTCGTGGGTGCGCTGGGTGTACTCCGCGTCCGCGGCGTTCGCTGAGCCGCCCGGCCCACCACGCCGCCCCATTCGCGAACGCGCCGTGACCACCGTTCTCGGGGCACCGGCCGTGCCCCGATCCGCACCGTGCGCCGCACCCCCCCGGATCCCGTCCCCTTCGCCCTGGAGACACCCATGACCACCACCGCACCCGCGCCCCGTAACGAAGGCCACCCCTACCAGGACCCGTCCCGCCCCGTCGACGAGCGCGTCGAGGACCTCCTGGCCCGCATGACCCTCGAGGAGAAGGCCGGCCAGGTCTTCCACACCGTGCTCCCCCTCCATCCGGACGGACGCCCGGTCGAGAACGGCGACGAGGCGATGGTGCCCACGGACACCACCGGACTGATCCGGACACGTCTCATCAGCCACTTCAACGTCCTGGGCGCCGCGGGCGCCCGGCAGATGGCCGAATGGCACAACGCCCTTCAGGAGCTCGCCGCCGGCACCCGCCTCGGCATACCGATCACGCTCTCCACCGACCCCCGGCACGCCTTCACCGACAACCCGGGTGCGTCCTTCACCGCAGGGCCGTTCTCCGCGTGGCCCGAGCCGCTGGGTCTGGCCGCGATCCGCGATCCCGAACTGGTGCACCAGTTCGCCGACACCGTCCGACGCGAGTACCTGGCCGTCGGCCTGCGCGTGGCACTCCACCCGCAGATCGACCTGGCCACCGAGCCGCGCTGGTCCCGCCAGACGGGCACGTTCGGCTCGGACGCCGCCCTGACCGCCGAGCTGGTGCGTGCGTACGTCCACGGGCTGCAGGGGGAGGAGCTGGGCGGCCGGTCCGTCAGCGCCATGGTCAAGCACTTCCCGGGCGGCGGCCCTCAGAAGGACGGTGAGGACCCGCACTTCGCGCACGGCAAGGAGCAGGTCTATCCCGGCGGGATGCGGGACCACCACCTCCTGCCGTTCCGCGCCGCCATCGCCGCGGGGTGCGCGCAGATCATGCCGTACTACGGCCAGCCGATCGGCACGGACTGGGAAGAGGTGGGCTTCGGCTTCAACCGCGGTGTCGTCACCGGGCTGTTGCGCGAGCAGCTGGGCTTCACCGGCATCGTGTGCACCGACTGGGGGCTGCTGACCGACGCCCCGATCCTCGGCGAACTGCACCAGGCGCGCGCCTGGGGAGTGGAACACCTCGGCGTCGCCGAGCGGGCGGCGAAGGCGCTCGACGCCGGAGCCGACCAGTTCGGCGGCGAGGCCTGCCCGGAGGTGATCGTGGAACTGGTCCGCTCGGGCCGCGTCCCGGAGTCCCGTATGGACGCCTCGGTGCGACGCCTGCTGCGCGACAAGTTCCGCCTGGGACTGTTCGACAGTCCCTTCGTCGATCCCGGGACGGCCGAGGAGACAGTCGGCAACAGTGAGTTCCGCGCGGCCGGCGAGGCCGCGCAGCGCCGCTCCCTGACCGTACTGACCAACCGCGAGCGGACACTCCCGGTCACCGGGACCCGGCCGAAGCTGTACGTCCGAGGAGTCTCGTCGGACGCGGCGGCCGCCTACGGAGAAGTGGTCGCCGACCCTGCCGCCGCCGAACTGGCGATCCTGCGGCTGCGCACGCCGTACGAGCCGCGAGAGGGCAGGTTCGAAGCGTTCTTCCACTCCGGGCGACTCGACTTCCCCGAGGAGGAACTGAGCGACATCTTGGGCCTCTTGGAGTCCGTGCCGACCCTCGTCTGCATCAACCTGGAGCGGCCGGCAGTCATCCCGGAGATCGCCGAGAGGGCGTCCGCGCTGATCGCCGACTACGGCGCGAGCGACACCGCACTCCTGGACGTCGCCTTCGGCCGGGCCGCCGGCGAGGGGCGCCTCCCGTTCGAGCTGCCCCGCTCCATGGCGGCCGTCGCGGCCTCGCGTCCGGACGTACCCAACGACACCCTCGACCCCGTCTTCCCGCACGGGCACGGACTGCCTCTCTGACTCCCGGAACTGTCCGGGACCCGCACACACCGAGTGGCCGGCGACCGCGCCGGCCACCGCCTCCGACGTGAACACCGTGATCAACGTGATCCACGTGATCCACGTGAACAAAGGGACACGCCCACCATGCCCATCACCTCTCGCTCCCGCATCGTGCTCGCCACCGCCACCACCGCCGTACTGGCGAGCCTCACCGCGGCGGCCTACGCCCTGCCGCAGGCCACGGAGGCCGCGGCTCACGCGAAAGCCCCGGCCGAACCGCTGGCCGGACTGCGCGTCCTGCTGTCCAACGACGACTCCATGCAGGCCGCCAAGGCCTCCCACGCCGACGGGCTGGGCCTCTACGAGATGCGCAAGGCGCTGTGCACGGCCGGCGCCGACGTCGTCGTCATGGCGCCGTGGCAGGTGCAGTCCGGCAAGGGCACCGCCGTCACCAACGGCGGCGCGCTCACGCTGGCCCGGCGCACACAGCTGCCCGCCGGATACGAGAACGACTGCGCAGGCGCACCGTCCGGATCGCCCGTCTACGGGGTGTGCCTGTCCGACGACGCCTGTGACGCCGGCACACCGAGCGCGACGCCGGCCGACACCGTCAAGTTCGCCCTCCGCTCGGGCCTCGCCGCCAAGGTCGGCTGGGCCGACGGCCCCGACGTGGTCGTGACCGGCATCAACTCCGGGCCGAACGTCAGCGCGCAGGTCAACGACTCCGGCACCGTCGGCGCCGCTGTCGCCGCCATCGACGACGGCGTTCCCGCGATCGCCTTCTCCTCGTCGTCCGGCGACGGCACCAACACGTACTTCCCGGTCGCCAACTACCGGGCCAACGCCGAGTTCGGCGCCCGCCTTCTCGCCGGAATGCGCGAACACTCCCTGTTCACCGGCAAGTTCGCGGTCAAGGTCGACTACCCGGACGTCAGCAAGGGCCGGCGGGCCAAGGCGCCCCGGTGGACCGGCATCGGCCACGGCAAGGTCGTCTGGCACGACTACGCGGCCCACCGAGGCAGCGGCGACACCTTCGACATCGTCCCCGGCGTCTGTGCGGACAGGCCCGGCGACGCCTGCACGGAAACCGTGCGGCGGGCCGACTCCACGGCGCTGCTCAGCGGCCATGTCGCCGTCGCGCCCGTCACCGCGGACCGCACCTACGGCGCCACCATCGACAGCGGGAAGAACCTGCGGAAGCTGAAGCACTACGTCGAGCAGCATGCCCCGCGCCCGTGAGCCGGGGCAGATCCCCGATCCCCACCTCGACGCCGTACAAGACACCAGGAGCGACCAGTGACCAACCACCCCGCGGAGCAGCCCGTCGTCCGTACCGCCCACGGCCCCGTGCGCGGTGAGCGCCGTGAGAGCGGTGTCCGATTCCTCGGCATCCCCTACGCCCAACCCCCGGTCGGCGAACTCCGGTTCGCCGCGCCCGTTCCTCCCGAGCCCTGGTCCGGCGTCCTGGACGCCACCGCCTACGGACCGACCGCACAGCGCCGCCCCCTGGCAGAGGTCACGTTCATCCCTGAGCCGAGCATCCCGGGCGACGGGACGCTCAATCTCAACGTGTTCACCCCGGAGCCCTCTCCGGACGCAGGCCTGCCGGTGATGGTCTGGATCCACGGGGGTGGCTTCGTCGCCGGATCCCACGCGAGCCCTTGGTACGACGGCGCCGCCTTCAACCGCGACGGGGTGGTTGTCGTCTCGATCGGCTACCGGCTCGGCTTCGACGGCTTCGGATGGATCTCCGACGCACCGCACAACCGCGCCGTCCGTGACTGGTTGCTGGCCCTCGAATGGGTGCGGGACAACATCCGGCGCTTCGGCGGGGACCCCGACCGGGTCACGATCGCCGGTCAGTCGGCGGGCGGCGCGGCCGTACTGACCCTGCTGGGAATGCCCCGCGCGCAACACCTGTTCCAGCGCGTGCACTGCCTGTCCGGCCCGGTTTCGCAGGTGTCGACGGCCGGGGCGGAACGTGTCGGCCGCAAGCTGGCGGAGCTGGGCGGCGTACGACCGACGCGAACGGGTCTGTCCCGGCTGAGCGAGGAACAGATCCTCGATCTGCAGAAGCGGGTGTCGTCCCTGGCAGAAGAAACCGATTCGGATACGGCTACGGGCACGGGCACGGGCACGGGCACGGATACGGATACGGGCACGGATACGGACCCGGACACGATCCCGGACCCGGAAGATGCCCTGGCCGGACTCACCAGCCTGATCAGCAGAAGCCTGCCCTTCGCTCCGATGATCGACGGTGACTTGATCCCCCAGGCCACCCTGGACGCCCTCGCCGCGGGTGTGGGAGCCGACAAGGAGCTCGTACTCGGGGCCACCGACCACGAGTTCACGATGGCGCTGCACCCCATGCGCGACCGACTGGCCACGGCGGCGCCGGCCCGGATCCTCACCGGGTGCGGCGTGGACGAGGCCGTCGCCACCGCCTACGTCGCCGGTCACCCGGACCTGGACACGGCCGACCTCGTCGGCCAGTACGTCACGGACCACGTCTTCCGCACGGCCGTGGCCCGCGTCGCCCGGGCCCGCGGCACCGCCCCCACCTGGCTGTACCGCTTCGCCTGGCGCTCGCCCGTCCTCGGCCTGGCCACGCACTGCCTCGACGTGCCGTTCCAGTTCGACTGCCTCGACAGCGAAGGGGTCACCGCCGTGGCCGGTGCCGAGCCGCCCGAGGCCCTCGCCGCGGATGTCCACGGAGCGGCGGTCGCGTTCATCCGCGACGGCAGCCCGGGGTGGACGCCCCATACCTGCGGCGCCCCCGTCACCCGGGTCTTCGACACCCGGTCCACCGACACGGGCGACGGCTACGCCGACGTGCGCTCCCTCCTGCTGACCTAGGCCCTTTCGATCCAAGGGCCTGGCCCCCGTCCGGTCCGCGTCACCGACGGTGATGACCCGAAGTCCCGTGGGACTGCTGCGCAATTGACAGGTGTCGCAGCCGTCCCTACGGTGACATCACAGGTTTACATCGATGTAACGACGTCGCGCTCCCGTGCCGGTCTCCCTTCGGGGAGCCGCTTCCGAAGGGCTGCCCATGTCCCTGTCGAGCACTCTCCGCGCCATCCGCCGGGGCGTCGTGTCGTTCGGTGCGCTCCTGGCACTCGTCGGCGGTGTCCTCCCGGCGTCGGCCGACCCGTCGCCCGGTGCGCCGCGCACGATGGCCGCCGCCGCTTCGGGCGGGTTCCGTAATCCGCTGAACAGCGGCCCCGATCCGTACATGACGTACTGGAATGGCGACTACTACCTCACGACGACGCAGGGCGACAGCATCAGAATGTGGCGATCCCCGTCCCTGAGCACCCTGCTGACGGCCGATCCGGTCACGGTGTGGACCGACACGGACAGCTCGCGCAACCGTGACATCTGGGCGCCGGAGTTCTACCGGTTCGGTGACCGCTGGTACATGTACTACACCGCGGACGACGGCGTGGACGACCATCACCGCCTCTACGTCCTGGAGTCGGACCGGGACGATCCGGCGGGCCCCTACCACTTCAAGGCCAGGCTCGCGCCGCCCAACCACGCGAACGACTTCGCCATCGACGCGGGCGTCCTGCAGCACAACGGGCGTCTCTACCTCGCCTACAGCGGCATCAACCAGTACCAGCACAACGGCCTCAACATCGCACCGCTGGCCAACCCCTACACGCTCTCGGGCGACGCGGTGGCCATCGACGCCGCGGGAGGCTGCCCGGAGGTCCGTGAGGGGCCGGAGTTCCTGAACCGCAACGGCCGTACGTGGATGACGTACTCGACGTGCGACACCGGCAAGCCGGACTACCAGATCTGGATGATGTCGCTCCCGGACACGGCCGATCCGCTGGTGCCTGGCAACTGGACGCAGCATCAGGGCGCGGTCTTCTCCCGCGCCGACGACCACGGGGTCTTCGGGCCGGGGCACCACGCGTTGTTCAAGTCGCCCGACGGCAGCGAGGACTGGATCGTCTACCACGCCAAGACGACGAGCACGTCCACCTACGGCAACCGCACCACGCGCGCCCAGAAGTTCGGCTGGAAGGCGGACGGCAGCCCGGACTTGGGACGGCCGCTCGCCATCGGCGCCACACAGGACCTGCCGTCGGGGGACCCCGGGGCCGGCAACTACTGGATCAACGACGACGGGCGTTCCGACGGTCCGGGGACCGTCACCTACAGCGGCACCTGGAACTCGGGCACCGGTTGCGCGACCCAGTGTTTCTGGAGCGACGACCACTGGAGCGACCGCGCCGACGCCTCGGCCACCTTCACCTTCGACGGCACCCGCATCGCCCTGCTGTCCGTACGTGACGTGGGGAACGGCTACGCGGACCTGAGTGTCGACGGTGGGCCGGAACAACGCGTGGACTTCTACGGTGCCATCCGTACGGGGGAGACGGTCCAGTACCTGAGCCCGAGGCTCCCGTCCGGACACCACACGCTGCGCGTACGGGTCACCGGTCAGCACAACGCGCAGTCCACCGCCTCGTTCGTGAGCGTGGACCGTGCGGAGGTGTACACCGACTGAACGCGGTTGCGCAGGCCTGCGGTTGTCGCCCGCACAGGGGGCGGGCGACAACCGCGTACCCACGCGTGGCACGCGGGTCCTGTCTGTCCCGGGTGCGCGTCACAGTCTGCGGGAGACCTCCTGCGCCGCCTGTCGGACCGCCGGGGCGAACTCGGTGAGCTGGCCCTCGGTGACGAGGGCGGCCAGGGAGGACACGGAGACCGCGCCGACGGGGTAGCCGTCGGTGTCGAGTACGGGAGCGGCGAGGGAGCAGATCGCGGCGTCGGCTTCCTCGTAATCCGTGGCGAAACCGGTGTGCCGGACCGTTTCCAGCTGGCTGAGCAGTGTGGTGCGGTCGGTGACGGTGTGAGAGGTGCGGGCCGGGAGGCCGGCCCGGTCGAGCAGCGCCTTCGTCTCCGTCTCGGGCAGGTGGGCCAGCAGTACCTTGCCCGCGGCCGAGGCGTGCAGGGGGAGGCGGGTGCCCACCTCGGTGGCGATGCGGTAGGCGAGGCCGGGGTCGACCTTGTGCGTGTAGGTGGCGTGGTCGCCGCTGAGGACCGCCAAGTGGACCGCCTGGCCCAGGCGTTGCTGGAGTGCCCGCAGGACCGCGTCGATGCCGACGGTGTCGTCCGAGAGCACTTGGGCGGCCAGCGCGCGCAGTTGGGTGCCGATGCCGTAGCGCCCCTCGCCGTCCGGGACGGCGTAGCCCTCCTCGATCAGGGTCGCGAGGATGCGGTGGGTGCTGGCCTTGGGGACGCCGGAGCGCTCGGCGATCTCGCCCAGCTTGTGGGGGGCGTCGGGATGGGCGAGTGCGTGCAGGACGCGCAGCGCCTTGGCGACGGAGTTGACCGGGCCCGAGGCCTCCGACTGTCCCGGGGCGGTGCCGTGCCCGCCCTCGCGCGGGAGCTCCGGCGGTGCGGGTTTACGCGTAGCTGACGAGGCGTTCGTCGGGGCGCCCGTCGATTTCAGCGACTCTTCGCGATCCATTGACCCTCCGAAGGCATCCGGCTAGCGTGCAGTCAATCCGTTCTACGGAACGCGAATCTACCCTACGGAACGCCTCGGTGCTCCGTAGGTTGTCCTCCCGCGCCCTATCTCATGCTCCTTGGAAGGTCGCCGTCCATGGCTGTGCAGGCATCCGACGCAAACCGATTCGATCTTGTGATTCTTGGCGGGCAGGTGGTCGACCCCGAGCGGGGCACCGTCGAGCCCGGCGATGTCGCGCTCACCGGCGGCCGGATCGCGGCGGTCGGCCCGGCCGGGACGCTCGACCAGGCCGGCGCCGAGGTGTACGACGCGGCGGGCCTGCTGGTCACCCCCGGTCTGATCGACCTGCACACGCACATCTACGACGGCGCCACCGCCCTCGGAGTCCCGGCCGATCGGGCCGGGGTACGGCAGGGAGTGACGACGGTCGTCGACGCGGGCAGCTGCGGCAGCGACCACTGGCCGCACTTCGCCTCCTCGATCGTCGCCCCGGCCGCCACCCGCGTGCTGAGCTGGCTCAACATCTCCCGGCACGGCCTCGTGCACGGCACGAAAGAACTCGTCGGCGGCGCCGCAGACATCGATGTCAAAGCCGCTGACGGGATCCTCGCCGACAACCCGGCGGTGGTACGGGGCATCAAGGTCCGCATGAGCCGGTCGGTCCTCGGCGACAGCGGTCTGGCGCCGCTGCGCGCGGCCACGGAACTCGCCGCCGCGCACGCGCTGCCGGTCATGGTCCACGTCGGCAACGCGCCGCCCGCCTTCGGTGACGTCCTGGACCTGCTCGGGCCGGGCGACGTCGTCACCCACGCCTTCCACGGCAAGCCCGGCGGGCTGTTCGGCGGCGGAACCGAACCGCTGCCGCAGGTACGGGCGGCACTGGAGCGCGGCGTCCGGTTCGACGTGGGACACGGCAGTTCCAGCTTCGCGTTCGACACCGCGGAACGGGCTCTGGCGGCCGGCATCCGTCCGTACACCATCAGCACCGACTTGCACGCACGCAACATGAACGGGCCGGTGCGGGACCTCTCCCACACCCTGTCCAAACTGCTCGCCCTGGGGATGTCGCTGCCGGAGGTCATCCGGTGCGCCACCACGCACCCGGCCGAAGTGCTGGGCATGGCGGGCGAGTTGGGATCGCTGCGGCCCGGCGCCGCGGGTGACCTGAGTCTGCTCGAGGACCGCGGAGCGCCCGACCGGCTCACCGACTCCCAGGGAGCCACCCGCCCGGCAGGAACCCGGCTCGCGCCCGTCGCGACCGTCCGCGCCGGGCGCCCGATGCCGACACGAAAGGCCACCGCATGACTGACGACCCCCTGATCGAGGCGCTCACCGGCGCCGTGGCGGACACCGCCGAACCCGTGCGCGACGAGGACCGCCACGCCCTGGCCCGACTGCTCCCGCTGATCGAGGAACGCGCCGCGGCGGAGCGGATCCTCCTCGACGAGGACCGCCGTCTCGCGCTCGCCGTCCACGCCCTCGGCTTCGTCCGCCGGGTACGCGCCGGCGAACACCTCGACGCGCTGGACCCCGGCGTGGCCGAGGAGATCACGCCGGGTTCGCTGGCCGCCGCCCGCGAGCTGATCGACGCGTACGGCACACCCCTGGGCCATGCCGCCCGGGACACCGAAGTCGTGCTGCTCGCCCTGCACTTCGAGACGGCGCGGCAGCTCCAGGAGAGCTGACCGGCAGCACACAGCACACAGGCATGACCGGACCGCGCACCAGCGGGCCGGCCACATCAGCGGACGACAAAGGGAGTGCACCATGACAGTCAAGATCGTGATCGGACACCGGCTCGGCAAGGGTCAGGCGGTCGCCGACGGCATACGCGCGGCGGGCGGCGAACCCATCCTGATCCCGGGCCCCGGCGCGGACATGAAGGTCGGCGACGTGATGGCCGCCGAGGGCGCGGCCCTCGGCATCTCGTTCTGCGGCAGCGGCGGCGCGGGCGCGGTCACCGCCAAGGCCAAGTACGGCCATGACATCGAGTTCGGCATGCGCTCCCCGCAGGCCGGGATCACCGCTGTGCAGCAGGGCAAGACGGTGCTGGGCTTCGGATTCCTGGACAGCGAGGAACTCGGCTTCAAGGTGACCGAGGCGCTGCTGAAGAAGCTCGGGGAGTCGGCGTGATCGAGGACCGGCACACGATCCGGGTCAGCGGCACCGGGCCCACCCGCGAGAAGGCGTTCGCCGCCGCCATGCAGCAGGTCTCCGGCGCCGTCGGCAAGCTGACGGACGGCGTCTGCTTCCGGGTCGAGCCGCTCGCCGTCGAGGTCGCGTCCGCGGTCGAACACCGCTGGACGGAACGGTTCCTGGGGCTGCTCTTCGCTCGCGAGCGCCGCCGCTACGAGCTGACCCTGCGGATCGAGGTGCGCACCGCCGCACTCGATCTGGACGCCATCGAATTCTCCGTACGCGAGGAGCGGCTGACGCCGCTCCAGCACGCGCTCCACATGAGGTGAGGACACCCGCATGAACGAGACGCTCACCATCGCACTGGAGTCGATGGTCATCGGCGCCCTGATCGGCTTCGGGGCGAGCGCGGGCGTGGCCCGCATGTTCCACGCGCCCAAGGTGCAGGGCATGGGTGCCTTCCGGACCCTGGGCGAACTCAACGCCTGTGAGAACGACCCGGTCGCGCACTTCTCCTTCGGCCTCGGCTTCTTCTTCAACGCCTGGGCCAGCGCGGTCGGCACCGGTGCGCTGACCTCGGACGTCGACCACCGCATCGTGCCGCACTGGGCCGCCGCGCTGTCGATGACCAAGAACCGCAACCTCGACGAGACGCTGCACAACCCGCGCCGGATGGCGGCCTACGGGGCGTGCGTCGGCCTGGTCCTGGTGACGGTTCTGAACACCACCGCGGCATCCATTCCGCACTCGCTGCAGAAGGTCGCGGCCGACGTGCTCGGCCCCGCCTCGGAGTGGCTGATCAACCCCGTCATGCCGATCGTCTTCTGGATGGCGGCGGTCGACGCGGGGCGGCGCAGCGGAGGCTGGGCCACCGTACTGGGCGGTCTGGCGCACGTCGTGATGGGCAACGCGGTTCCCGGCATCGTGCTCGGCATCGTGGTCGGCAAGGGCATCGACGACCTGGGCTGGACCAGGGTCACCAAGTCGCTGGCCGGCGCGGTCATGACGCTGTTCGTCGTCAGCGCCTTCCTGCGCGGCGTGGACATCCAGCTGCTGCAGCAGATGAAGGCGGACGTGCCGCACTGGCTGACCGGGCTCCACGACGCGACCGGCACCACCCCGACGAAGTGAGCGAGGCACCGCGATGACCACGAACGACGCCACCACCACCGCGGGAGCCGCGGCACCCGCCGGCAGGACCCGCGGCAAAGTCCCCGGCGAGGGCAGCTTCTGGCTCTCGGAATGGGCCTTCCCGCTCTTCGTGGCGGCCCTGGCGGCCGGCATCTTCGCCGGCACGCACCTGTACTACGTCTACCGCACCGGCACCTTCAGCGACGTCGCCGTCACCGCCATGCTCAAGGGCGGTATGGACAGCGGGAGTTACGGGGCGGCGGCGGCCTTCGGCGCCGGCTTCCTGTTCGCCCGGATCATCGAGGGGCCGATGGTCGGCATCCTCGACATCGGCGGCTCGCTGCAGACCGGTGTCGGCATCGGCATCCCCGCGATGCTGCTGGCCGCCGGGATCACCGCCCCTCTGGAGCACTTCTGGCTGGCCCTGCCCACCGGCGCCCTGCTGGGCGCGCTGATCGGCGCCCTGATCCTCGCCATCCGGCGGGCCACGGTGAACTCGGCGGGCGGCACCTCCACCTTCGGCGCCGACGTGATGATGGGCGCCGGAAACTCCGCCGGCCGCTATCTGGGCCCCCTGGTGATCATCGCCGCGGCCACCGCCTCCCTCCCCGTGGGCCTCGGCTCCACCCTCGGCGCCGCGCTCTTCTACTGGTGGAAGAAGCCCCTGACCGGCGGCGCCATCCTCGGCGCCATGCTCTTCGGGCTCTTCTTCCCCATCGCCGGCACCTAGAGACTCCCGGCGCGCCCCGAAGAAGTCGGCCCCACCCCGCACATGGATCCGCTCTCCACGAAAGGCACCATGAACACGCTCTACGAGGACCTCGGCCTCACCCACGCCATCAACGCCAGCGGCAAGATGACCGCCCTCGGCGGCAGCCGGCTCGACGACCGCGTGATCGCCGCCATGGGCGAGGCCGCCCGCGGCCATGTGGTGATGGACGACCTGCTGGTGGCCGCGGGCCGGGAACTCGCCCGCGCCACCGGCACCGAGGACGCCTGCCCCACCACCGGCGCCGCGGCCGGCATCGCCATCGCGGTCGCCGCCCTCATCGCCGGCACCGACCCGGCCCGCACGGAGCGACTGCCCGACGCCGGCGGCGCGCCCGACGAGGTGGTGCTGCAGAAGGGGCACGCCGTCCACTTCGGCGCCTCCGTGTGCCAGATGATCGCCATCGGGGGCGGCCGTCCCGTCGAGGTCGGCGCCGTCAACAAGGCACGGGCCGAGCACTTCACCGCCGCGATCACCGACCGCACCGCGGCTCTCCTGTATGTCCAGTCGCACCACGCGGTTCAGAAGGGCCAGGTACCGCTGGAGACGGTGGTGGCCATCGGGCGCGAGCACGGTATCCCGGTGATCGTGGACGCGGCGGCCGAGGAGGACCTGCGCCGCTGGCCGGCCACCGGCGCCGACCTGGTCGTCTACAGCGGGGGCAAGGCCATCGGGGGCCCCACCTCCGGACTGATCTGCGGACCGGCCGACCTGATCGCCGCGTGCCGCGCACAGTACGGCGGCATCGGGCGGCCGATGAAGGTCGGCAAGGAAACCGTCCTCGGCCTCGTACAGGCGGTGCGCGACTACGGCACCGCGGCCGGCGCCGTCGACCCGGAGCAGCAGCAGGCCCGCATGACACGGCTCGCCGAGCGCGTCGACGGGCTGCCGGGACTCTCCGCGCGCGTCGTCCGCGACGAGGCGGGCCGGCTCATCCACCGGGCGGAACTGACCGTCGACCCGGAGGAGGCGGGCCGGAACGCGACCGAGCTCGCCGCGGAGCTGGCACAGGGGCAGCCGCCCGTGTTCCTGCGGGACCACCACGCCGCCACCGGCAGGCTGGCCATCGACCCCCGGCCGCTGACTCCGCAGGAGGAAGAGGAGATCGTGGCCCGGCTCACCGGGATCCTGGGCGGCGCGCGGGCGGCCGCCGGGCCCCGCGGTCACGGAGAGCAGGCAGAGACCGGGCGGACATCGGCACCGGACCAGCAGGACGCGCAGGTGAGCGGTCGGCCGGCAGCCGGGACAACGCCCGACGGGGCGGCGGACGCGGACGGCACGGCGACGCCGGTGGCGCCCTTGGAGCGCCGCCTCGTGGTGACCGAGGCGGCGGGGCTGCACGCCCGGCCGGCGGCGGCCTTCGCCCAGGCCGCAGGCCGCAGCACGGCAGCCGTGACGGTACGCCGAGCCGGTGCCGAAGGCAGCTCCGAGGCCGACACACGCGAGGTCCCGGCCCGCAGCGTGCTGTCCCTGATGTCGCTCAACATCCGTTCCGGCGAGGAGATCGTCCTCACCGCGCGCGGCGAAGGGGCGGCCGAGGCACTCGCCGAGCTGGCAGCCATCGCCGCCCCCGAACCCTCGTGACTCCGCCCCGCCCATCGAAGGACCTCCCCGCCATGTCTCTCACCCCCGCCGTCCAGAGCGTCGTCGACCACCTCCAGCAGGCCCGCGCCGTGCCGACCGTACGGGCGGCCGACGCCGACGCCGCCTACGCACTGGCCCGCGAACTGCTCGACGCCGGTTTCACCACCTTCGAATTCACGGCCACCACCCCCGGCTGGGAGGGCCTGGTGAAGAGCTGGCGCCAGGAGTTCCCGCAGGCGGTGTTCGGACTCGGCACGGTGACCTCGCCGCGGATCGCCGAGCAGGCGCTGGCCGCCGGCGCGTCGTTCCTGGTCAGCCCGTTCCAGGTGCCGGACGTCCGTTCCGTCGCGGACGACGCCGACCGGCTGCTGGTCGAGGGTGGTCTGACCCCCTCCGAACTGCGCACCGCCGCCGAACGCGGGGTGGCGAAGCTCTTCCCGGCACACATCGGGGGTGTCGCCTACCTCAAGTCGTTGCTCGCCGTACTGCCCGGCGCGCGGATCATGGCGACCGGCGGAATCACCGTGGACAACACGGCCGAGTGGCTTGCAGCCGGCGCCTTCACCGTCAGCATCGGCAGCGACATCAGGGGCAACGCCGCCAGGTTGCGCACCCTCCTCGACGGCTGAGCGAAGCCGAGGGGGGGTGCCGGGCACGGGGGGCACGGGGGAGGCTTTCGCTGGGCGGGACCGCCTGAACGATCAACCCGGGGGACCGTTTGAACGATCAAAAGGGGGCCGGGTTAGCATATGAGCGCCGCCTAGCTCGAAAGATAAACCTGTGACTGTCAAAGACGACTCGTTCACCAACTGGAAGAACCGCGAGGAGATCGCGGAGTCGATGATCCCGATCATCGGGAAGATGCACAGGGAGCGGGACGTCACCGTCCTGCTCCACAGCCGCTCCTTGGTGAACAAGTCGGTGGTGAGCATCCTCAAGACCCACCGGTTCGCCCGCCAGATCGCCGGCGAGGAACTGTCGGTCACCGAGACGATGCCGTTCCTGCAGGCGCTGGCCGCGCTCGACCTCGGCCCGTCGCAGATCGACATCGGCCTGCTCGCCGAGGCGCACCGGGCCGACGACCGGGGTCTCTCGGTCGAGGAGTTCACCGCCGACGCGGTCTCCGGCGCCACGGGTGAGAACAAGATCGAGCGCCGCCAGGCGCGTGACGTCGTCCTCTACGGCTTCGGCCGCATCGGCCGCCTCGTCGCCCGCCTGCTCATCGAGAAGGCCGGCTCCGGCAACGGACTGCGGCTGCGCGCCATCGTCGTCCGCGGCGGTGGCGACCAGGATCTCGTGAAGCGTGCCTCCCTGCTGCGCCGCGACTCCATCCACGGCCAGTTCAACGGCACGATCACCGTCGACGAGGCGAACAGCACGATCGTCGCCAACGGCAACGAGATCAAGGTCATCTACGCCAACGACCCGTCCGAGGTCGACTACACGGCGTACGGCATCAACGACGCCATCCTGATCGACAACACCGGCAAGTGGCGTGACCGCGAGGGCCTGTCGAAGCACCTCCGTCCTGGCATCGAGAAGGTCGTCCTGACCGCTCCGGGCAAGGGCGACGTCCCGAACATCGTGCACGGCGTCAACCACGACATGATCAAGCCGGACGAGCAGATCCTGTCCTGCGCGTCCTGCACCACCAACGCGATCGTCCCCCCGCTGAAGGCGATGGACGACGAGTACGGGGTGCTGCGCGGCCACGTGGAGACCGTCCACTCGTTCACCAACGACCAGAACCTGCTGGACAATTACCACAAGGCCGACCGCCGCGGCCGCTCCGCGCCGCTCAACATGGTCATCACCGAGACCGGCGCCGCCTCCGCCGTCGCCAAGGCGCTGCCCGACCTCAAGGCGCCGATCACCGGCAGCTCGATCCGCGTGCCCGTGCCGGACGTCTCGATCGCGATCCTCAGCCTGCGCCTCGGCCGCGAGACCACCCGCGAGGAGGTCCTCGACCACCTCCGCGACGTCTCGCTGAACTCGCCGCTCAAGCGCCAGATCGACTTCACCACCGCCCCCGACGCCGTCTCCATGGACTTCGTCGGCTCGCGCCACGCCTCCATCGTGGACGCCGGTGCCACCAAGGTCGACGGCGACAACGCGATCCTCTACCTCTGGTACGACAACGAGTTCGGCTACTCGTGCCAGGTCATCCGCGTAGTCCAGCACGTCTCCGGGGTGGAGTACCCGACCTTCCCGGTCCCGACCGCGTAAGCCTTGACAGCCCGAGGGGGCCCGGCCGTTCCGACGGCCGGGCCCCCTCGGGCTTTTGTCACAGCGGCGGGACCCTTACCGGTCGCCCGCGAGCGTGCGCATCCACGCCTCGACCTCGTCCGCCGACCGCGGCAGGCCGGCCGACAGGTTCTCCGTGCCGTCGGCCGTGACCAGGAGGTCGTCCTCGATCCGCACGCCGATGCCGCGGTACTCCTCCGGCACCGACAGATCGTCGGGCTGGAAGTACAGGCCGGGCTCGACCGTCAGCACCATGCCGGGTTCCAGTGGACCGCCCACGTACGACTCCGTGCGCGCGGCAGCACAGTCGTGGACGTCGAGGCCGAGCATGTGGCCGGTGCCCGCCATGGTGAAGCGCCGCTGGAGACCGAGTTCGAAGACCCGCTCCGGGTCGCCCTCCAGCAGGCCCCACTCCACGAGCTTGCCCGCCATGTATCGCTGCGCCGCGTCGTGGAAGTCGCGGTAGGCCGCACCCGGCTTCACGGCGGCGATGCCCGCCTCCTGGGCCTCGTACACCGCGTCGTAGATCTTGCGCTGGAGCGGCGTGAACGTGCCGCTGATCGGGAGCGTGCGCGTCACGTCCGCGGTGTACAGGGTGTGGGTCTCCACGCCCGCGTCCAGGAGCAGGAGCTCACCGGGGCGCACCGGTCCGTCGTTCTGCTCCCAGTGCATGATCGTGGCGTGCTCGCCGGCCGCGCAGATCGAGCCGTAGCCGACGGCGTTGCCCTCCAGGCGGGCGCGGCGGAAGAAGGTGCCCTCGATCCAGCGCTCCGAGGTCGCGATCGCCGTGGCCAGCTCCCGTACGACATCGGTGAATCCGCGCACCGTGGAGTCGACGGCTTTGCGCAGCTCGCCGATCTCCCACTCGTCCTTGACCAGGCGCAGCTCGGACAGTGCCTCCTCCAGTCCGGCGTCTCGCTCCGCCTCCGTCGTCACGGCGGCCTCGAGGGCCGGGTCGTGGCCGCGGACGATGCGGGTCGGCGCCTCGGGCGCGGCCGACAGTTCGGCGGCGGCGTCGCGGATGTCGCGGCAGGGCAGGCCGAGGACCAGTTCCGACTCGGCGAGGCTGCGGCGCCGGCCCATCCACAGCTCGGACGTCATGCCGGTCCAGAACTCGTCGGTGTCACGGCTGTCGCGGGGGAGCAGATAGAGGTGGACGTCGTGCCCGCCGGCGACGCGCGGCTCGAACACGACGGCGCTGTCCCGCGCCTGATCTCCCGTCAGATGCACATACGCCGAGTACGGGCGGAACGGGTAGTAGCTGTCGTTCGAGCGGATCTTGAGCTTGCCGGACGGGATCACCAAGCGCTCGCCCGGGAACCGCGCGGACAGGGCGGCGCGGCGACCGGCGGCGTACGGCGCCTGCTCGTCCTGCCGCAGGTCACGCTGCTCGGTGTCGGCCCAGCCCGTCCGCATCAGGGCGGAGAGCTCGTCGGACAGGCCCGCGTAGAGGCCGTTCTTGCGTCCCGTGGGCCGGGGTTGGGCCTCGGGCTGTGTCGTGGGCTGTGACGTCGCCTGAGTCGTGGGCTGTGGCCTGGGCTCGGAGGAGGACACGGTGCACCCTTCTGCTGTGTTCCGTAGGGGTTTCGGCTGAGCTGCCTGTCAGCCTAGTGACCCTTGGCGCGCTTGGGAACATGTGACATAGTACTGCCGTGACTACGCGGCTGACCTGCGATGTTGTAGTGGTCGGTGCCGGAATGGTGGGCGCTGCCTGTGCCCTCTATGCGGCGCGGGCGGGGCATTCCGTCGCCCTGGTGGACCGGGGCCCCGTGGCCGGAGGCACCACCGGCGCGGGGGAGGGGAACCTGCTCGTCTCCGACAAGGAACCCGGACCGGAGCTCGAACTCGCCCTGCTTTCCTCCCGGTTGTGGTCCGAACTCACCGCCGAGCCGGGGGTGGCCGAGGCCGTCGAGTTCGAGGCCAAGGGCGGAGTCGTCGTGGCGTCGTCCGGCGAAGGCCTGGCCGCACTGGAGAAGTTCGCCGCGCAGCAGCGCGACTCCGGTGTCGACGCGCGCGCCGTCACGGCCGACGAGCTCTACGTTCTCGAACCGGAACTCGCCCCCGGAATGCCGGGCGGCGTCCACTACCCGCAGGACGCCCAGGTGATGCCCACACTGGCCGCCGCGCACCTCGTACGCCTGGCGCGCGCGGCGGGAGCACGGCTGCTGACCGGCGCGCCCGTCACCGAGGTGCTCCGGTCGGCGGACGGTTCCGTACGAGGCGTCCGCACCGGCGGGGGCGAGATCCACGCCCCCGCCGTCGTGAACGCGGCCGGCACCTGGGGCGGCGAGCTGGCCGCACTCGCCGGGGTCCGGCTGCCGGTGCTGCCGCGGCGCGGCTTCGTCCTCGTCACCGAGCCGCTGCCGCGCCTGGTCCGGCACAAGGTGTACGCCGCCGACTACGTGGCCGACGTGGCGAGCGACTCCGCCGCACTGCAGACCTCACCGGTCGTCGAGGGCACCGCGGCCGGTCCCGTACTGATCGGCGCGAGCCGCGAACGCGTCGGCTTCGACCGCACGTTCTCGCTGCCCGTCGTACGGTCCCTCGCGGCGGGGGCGGCGCGGCTGTTCCCCTTCCTGGAGAGCGTCCGCGTGATGCGGTCCTACCTGGGTTTCCGCCCGTACATGCCCGATCATCTGCCGGCGATCGGCCCGGACGCGCGCGTGCCCGGCCTCTTCCACGCCTGTGGACACGAGGGCGCCGGCATCGGACTCGCCACAGGAACAGGGCACTTGATCGCCGGGGCGCTCGGCGGCGGACGGCTGGATCCCGCGCTCGCGCCGTTCCGCCCGGACCGGTTCCCCGAGGAGGCGTCGTGAACAGCAAGCGCACACCACTGGATCTCGTGAGGGCCGAGCCCGAGCCCGCGCACACCGCCACGTTCGACGGCACGCAGCTCGCGGTGCTGCCCGGGCAGACCGTCGCCGCGGCACTGTGGTCGGCGGGCGTCACCGCCTGGCGCACCACGCGCGGCACGGGCGAGCCGCGAGGGGTCTTCTGCGGCATCGGCGTCTGCTTCGACTGCCTCGTGACCGTCAACGGCCGCCCCAACCAACGGGCTTGCCTCGTACGGGCAGAACCCGGCGACGACATCCGCACTCAGCACGGCACCGGACACGACGACTCGGCGGAGGGGAGGGGCCATGAGTCGTAACCCATATGAAGCCTCTGACGTCCATGACGTCCATGACGTCCATGACGTCCATGAAGACGCCGATGGAGGCGCGGCGGGTCGCTCGCTCGCGGTGATCGGGGCCGGGCCCGCCGGGCTCGCCGCCGCACTCGCCGCGGCGGTCCGAGGGAGCCGTGTGACGCTGATCGACGCGGGTACGCAGGCCGGCGGCCAGTTCTACCGCCAGCCCGCCGAGGAGCTGGGCGCCCGCCGCCCGCAGGCGCTGCACCACCAGTGGCGGACCTGGGAGCGGCTGCGGGACGGCCTGGCCGATCAGATCGCAACGGGCCGCATCATCCACCTGACGGATCATCATGTGTGGTGCGTGGAACGGCTTGACGAGGCATCCGGCTTCCTCGTCCACGCGCTGCGCGGCCCTGCCCAGGAAGACCCGTCCGTGGTGCGTGCGGACGCCGTCGTCCTGGCGACCGGCGCCTACGAGAAAGTGCTGCCCTTCCCGGGCTGGACCCTGCCGGGCGTGATCACCGCGGGCGGCGCGCAGGCCATGCTCAAGGGCGGACTCGTGCTCCAGGGGCGTACGGCCGTGGTGGCGGGCACGGGGCCGCTGCTGCTGCCGGTCGCCGCCGGACTGGCCGCGGCGGGTGCGGAGGTCGCCGCGCTGGTCGAGTCCGCCGGGGCGCAGGACGTCGCCCGGCACGCGAGGAACCTCGCCGCCCACCCGGACAAGCTCGTCGACGGCGCCGGTTACGTGGCCGAGCTGATGCGTCGCCGCGTGCGGTTGAAGGCCCGGCACGCCGTCGTGGCGGCGCATGGCGACGGCGTGCTCGAAGCCGTCACCGTCGCCGCGCTCGACCGTGACGGGCGCGTCGCGCCTGGCTCCGAGCAGGTCATCCGCTGCGACACCCTCGCCGTCGGCCACGGCCTGCTGCCGCACACCGACCTCGCCGAGACGATCGGCTGCCGACTCGAAGGACCGGCCGTGGCCGTGGACGACGAGCAGCGTACCGACGTCCACGGAGTGTGGGCCGCGGGCGAGGCCACCGGCGTGGGCGGCGCCGCCCTCTCGCTCGCCGAGGGCCATATCGCGGGGTGCTCCGCCGCGGCACGGCTCGCGGGGCGCGAACCCGACCCGCGAGCGTGGGAGGAAGCCGCCAAGTCCCGCGCGAGGAGCAGGGAGTTCATCGCCTCGCTCGACGCCGTCTTCGCGCCGCGTGCGCACTGGGCCGAGCAGGTCACCGACGACACCGTCGTGTGCCGCTGCGAGGAGGTGCCGGCCTCCGCGATCCGTGAGGCGGTCGGCGAGCTCGGGGCCACGGACGCGCGCACCGTGAAACTGCTGACCCGGGCCGGTATGGGCTGGTGCCAGGGCCGCATGTGCGGACCGGCCGTCGCCGGGCTCACAGGATGTGAACCGGTCCCGTCCAGAAGGCCGTTCGCCCGGCCCGTACCGCTCGGAGTGCTCGCCCGGGCCGGGGAGGACCTGCCCGACGAGTGAGCCCGGACGCCCCCGGCGACCACGGCTCTCCCACTGGACAGTCGCCAGACCTCGGACCGGCCATCCGTATCCATCAGTGCCATGTCACACCCCACAGAGGAGACACAGCCCATGACCACGTCACAGCGCAGCCCCTGGCACGGCGTCCTCGTCGCCACGCCGCTCCCGCTGAACGACGATCTCTCCGTCAACTACGCCAAGTTCGCCGAGCATTGCGCCTGGCTCGTCGAGAACGGCTGCGACGGAGTCGTGCCCAACGGTTCGCTCGGCGAGTACCAGGTGCTCACGCCGCAGGAGCGTGCCAAGGTCGTCGAGACGGCCGTCGGCGCGATCGGCGGGCAGCGCGTGATGCCCGGCGTCGCCGCCTACGGCTCCGCCGAGGCCCGCCGCTGGGCCGAGCAGGCCAAGGACGCCGGCTGCGCCTCCGTGATGCTGCTCCCGCCCAACGCGTACCGCGCCGACGAGCGTTCCGTCCTCGCCCACTACGAGGCGGTCGCCGCCGTGGGCCTCCCCGTCGTCGCGTACAACAACCCCATCGACACCAAGGTCGACCTGGTGCCTGAACTGCTCGCGAAACTGCACCGCGAGGGGTTCGTCCGCGGGGTCAAGGAGTTCTCGGGAGACGTGCGGCGGGCGTACCGCATCGCCGAACTCGCCCCGGAACTGGACCTGTTGATCGGCGCGGACGACGTCCTGCTCGAACTGGCCCTGGCAGGCGCCAAGGGCTGGATCGCCGGGTACCCGAACATGCTGCCCGCCGCGTCCGTCGAGCTGTACCGCGCCGCCGTGTCCGGCGACCTCGCCACGGCGACCTCCCTCTACCGGCAGCTCCACCCGCTCCTGCGCTGGGACTCGCGCCCCGAGTTCGTCCAGGCCATCAAGCTGTCCATGGACATGATCGGCCGCCACGGAGGCCCATGCCGCCCGCCGCGGATGCCTCTTCTGCCGGACCAGGAGAAGGCCGTGCGCGCCGCCACCGAACAGGCGGTCGCCGCCGGCCTCGTCTGAACCACGCGACCGCACTCGCCCACCGCATCCACTTCCAGGGAGCAGCTTCCGACATGCGCAGCAAACTCGTCCTGCACGCGGTCGACTCGCACACCGAGGGCATGCCGACACGGGTGATCACCGGCGGCATCGGGACCGTCCCCGGCGCCACGATGAACGAGCGCCGCCTGTACTTCCGTGAGCACCGCGACGACATCAAGCAGCTCCTGATGAACGAGCCGCGCGGGCACGCCGCGATGAGCGGAGCGATCCTCCAGCCGCCGACCAGGCCCGACTGCGACTACGGCGTCATCTACATCGAGGTCTCCGGCTACCTTCCGATGTGCGGGCACGGGACGATCGGCGTCGCCACCGTCCTCGTGGAGACGGGCATGGTCGAGGTCGTCGAACCGGTCACCACCATCCGCCTCGACACGCCCGCCGGGCTCGTCGTCGCCGACGTCGCCGTGGAGAACGGCGCGGCGAAGTCCGTCACCCTGAAGAACGTGCCGTCGTTCTCCGTCGGCCTCGACCGCGAGATCACGCTCGCCGACGGACGCACGGTCACGTACGACCTTGCCTACGGCGGCAACTTCTACGCGATCCTGCCGCTCGAACGGTTCGGCCTGCCCTTCGAGCGCGAACGCAAGGACGACATCCTCGCCGCGGGCCTCGCGCTGATGGACGCGATCAATGCCAAGGACGAGCCCGTACACCCCGAGGACCCGTCCATCCGCGGCTGCCATCACGTCCATCTGTACGCGCCGGGGGCGACCGCCCGGTACTCCCGGCACGCGATGGCGATCCACCCCGGCTGGTTCGACCGCTCGCCCTGCGGCACGGGAACGAGCGCGCGCATGGCCCAGCTGCACGCGCGCGGTGAACTGCCGTTGCACACCGAGTTCGTGAACGAATCGTTCATCGGGACACAGTTCACCGGACGGCTGCTCGACACCACCGACGTGGCCGGGATCCCGGCGGTACTGCCCAGCTTCACCGGCCGCGCGTGGGTGACCGGGACGGCCCAGTACCTGCTCGATCCGGACGACCCCTTTCCGGCGGGATTCGTCCTGTAGCGCCAGTCCCGCATCAGCCACCCGTCCCGTGGGGCCCCCGTCCCGTACAGCCCCGTTTCCGTAACACCTGTCCCGCAACACCAGTCCCGTAGCACCCGTCCCACAGCACTCCACCCGCCACGGGATACTTGTGGAACGTGACATGTCACCTAGGAGGACCGCCCCATGGCCGACCGGCGCAGCGCCCCGTCCGCCGCTCCCGCCCTGCCCAGCCTCGGCGGGACGCGCAGCAGCTACCGCGAGCGGGTCGCCGACGCGCTGCGCGCGGCGCTGATCGCCGGTGAGCTGCGGGCGGGCGAGGTGTACTCGGCGCCGACCCTCGCCGTCCGGTTCGGGGTCTCCGCGACCCCGGTGCGCGAGGCCATGCTCGACCTCGCGAAGGAAGGTCTCGTCGACGCGGTGCCGAACAAGGGCTTCCGGGTCACGGCCGTCTCCGAGAAGCAGCTCGACGAGTACAAGCACATCCGCTCGCTGATCGAGATCCCGACCACGGCGGAACTCGCCACCACGGCCGACCTCGCGGCACTGGAGGCGCTGCGCCCGGTCGCGCGGGAGATCGTCGACGCGGCGGTGGCCGGCGACCTCATCGCGTACGTCGAGGCGGACATCCGTTTCCACCTGGGGCTGCTCGCCCTGTCCGGCAACGAGCACCTGGTCGAGGTGGTTGGCGACCTGCGCAAGCGTTCCCGGCTCTACGGGCTGAACGCGCTGGTCGAGGCGGGCCGCCTTGAGGCGTCGGCCGAGGAGCACCTGGAGATCCTCGATGCCTTGGTCGCCCGTGACGAGGAGGCGGTGCGCGCCGTGATGACCCGCCACCTCGGTCATGTGCGAGGGCTCTGGGCGCAGTAGGCCACCTCCCGGGTGATCGGCCGCGTGACCCCGCCGCTCCCGTGTCGGCGCGGCCGGCGGCGGCCCGCGGCGTCGTAGCGTGGCCGCACGGCGGACGGCGACGGGCGTCGGCGCGCACGACCCGGAACCGTGGTGATGTGGCATGTGCTGGAGCGCGACGGCCGATCTCGTGGCGGGCACCGCGATCGCCGCGGTGGGAGCCGTCTGCGTCGTACGGACGGTCCGCGCGCGACGGCCCCGCGACCTGCCGCTCGCGGCGCTGCCGCTGCTGCTCGGCGCCCATCAGATCGTCGAGTCCGTCCTGTGGCGGTCCGGTGGCGGGGCGGGGCCGGCCACCCTCGCCTGGGCCGTGATCGCCCTCCCGGTGCCGGCCCTGTGGGTGCCCGCCGGGGTGCTGTGCGCGGCGCCCCGGCGCGCCCGCGGGCGGCTGCTGATCCCGCTCGCCGCCGGGGCCGTGACCGCGGCGGGACTCACCTACGCCCTGGCGACCCGCACCGTGACCGCCGAGATCCGCGGGCACGCCGTGGGATACGCCCTCGGCCTGCCGCACGCCGGGCTTCTGGTCGCCGGGTACCTCCTGGCCACGGTCGGCTCCCTGCTCCTGTCCGCCGACCGCGGTCTCGTACTGCTCGGTGTGCTGGTCGCGGCCGGCGCGGCGGTGTGTGTCGCGCTGTGGCGGTGGGAGTTCGTCTCGACGTGGTGCGCGTTCGCGGCCGTCTGCTCCGTCACCCTCCTGTGGTGGACGGGCCGGAGCGCCGGTCAGCAGGTCAGAAGGCGTCCTCCGCGAGATCGACGGCCGTCCGGTCCAGGGACTCCAGAAGACTGAACTGCGCGTCCGTCTTGGGCAGCTCGTGCCGGAAGAAGTAACGGCACGCGCCGCGCTTGCCCTCATGGACGGCCTCCGTGCCGGACGCCGCCGCGAGCAGCTGCTCCAGCCAGATCCAGGCGACGACGACGTGCCCGACGGCTTCGAGGTAGACGCTCGCGTTGGCCAGGGCGGTCTCCGGGTCGCCGGTCGACCACAGGCGCTGGGTCACGGCGACCGCACGGCGTACGGCGGTGTCGAGCCGGGCGCCGTACTCGGCGGCCTCTCCGCGCGCTTCGGCCGCGCGGGCGGTCGTCGCCGTGACGCGCTCCACGAGGAGGCGCAGCCCCGCCCCGCCGTCCATGACGACCTTGCGGCCGAGCAGATCGAGCCCGTGGATGCCGTGCGTGCCCTCGTGGATGGGGTTGAGACGGTTGTCGCGGTAGAACTGCTCGACGTTGTACTCGCGTGTGTAGCCGTAGCCCCCGTGCACCTGGATCGCGAGGCTGTTGGCCTCCAGGCACCACTGCGAGGGCCAGCTCTTCGCGATCGGGGTGAGCACGTCGAGCAGCAGCCGGGCCTCCGCGCGGGCCTCGGGCGTCGCGTCGGTGTGCTGCTCGTCGAGGAGCCGGCCGCAGTACAGGGTGAGCGCCAACGCGCCCTCCACGTAGGCCTTCTGGGCCAGGAGCATCCTACGGACGTCGGCGTGCGCGAGGATCGGGACCTGCGGCGCGGCCGGGTCCTTGCCCGCGAGAGGACGGCCCTGCGGGCGCGTGCGGGCGTAGTCGAGGGCGTGCAGATATCCGGTGTAGCCGAGGGCGGTGGCGCCCAGGCCGACGCCGATGCGGGCCTCGTTCATCATGTGGAACATGTAGGAGAGCCCGCGGTTCTCCTCGCCGACGAGGTGTCCGACGGCGCCCGGTGCGCCGCCCGGCCGGTGGGCGCCCTCGCCGAAGTTGAGGAGGGTGTTCGTCGTGCCCCGGTATCCCATCTTGTGGTTGAGGCCCGCCAGGACCACGTCGTTGCGTTCACCCGGCGAACCGTCTTCGTGCACAAGGACCTTGGGGACGATGAACAGCGACAGGCCCTTCACGCCAGGCGGCCCGTCCGGGGTCCTGGCGAGGACGAGGTGCACGATGTTCTCCGACAGCTCGTGCTCGCCGCCGGAGATCCACATCTTGTTCCCGAAGAGGCGGTACGTGCCGTCCTCCTGCCGCTCGGCCCGCGTGCGCACATCGGCGAGCGACGATCCCGCCTGCGGCTCCGAGAGACACATCGTGCCCAGGAACCGGCCCTCCACCATGGGGCGTACGAAGGTGTCGATCTGCTCCTTCGAGCCGTGCGCGAGGATGAGGTTGGCGTTGCCCATCGTGAGGAACGGGTACGCGGCCGTGCCGACGTTCGCGGCCTGGAACCAGGCGAAGCACGCGTCGGCGACCACCGACGGCAGCTGGCCGCCGCCCACCTCGTGGTCCATGGTGCTCGCGATGAGCCCCGACTCCCCGAAGACCCGGAGTGCCTCCTTCACCTCGGGGATGATGTGAACCCGCTCCCCGTCGAAGGTGGGCTCCTGCGTGTCGTTCTTCTTGTTGTGCGGGGCGAAGTGCCGCGTCGCGATCTGCTCGCTCAGTTCGAGCGCCGCGTCGAAGGTCTCGCGGGAGTGGTCCGCGTACCGCTCCCGGGACGTGAGCGCGCAGACGTCGAGCCACTCGTACAGCAGGAACTCGAGATCGCGGCGGGACAGCAGCAGGGATGCCATGCGTTTACTCCAGGCGCACTGGTGGTGACGGGCGGTACCGAACGACGGGGCCGAGGGGACCCGCCCCACCAGCGTACTAAGCAGTCGCTTATTCGACCAGTGAGGGACGGGGGTAACGCCGCCGGGCGCCCCCTCGGTAGGGTTCCGCCCGAAGGGGGAATGCCGTGACAGCGGAACCTGCGAGCCGGACAGTTCTGGACGACGGGCAGATCAGGCACCTCGAACTGATCCAGGCCGTCGTCGCGCGGATGGGCAACAACTCGTTCCTGATCAAGGGCTGGGCGCTGACCCTGATGGGTGCGCTGCTCGCCTTCGCCGCCGGGAACGAGAGCCGGACGGTGGCGGCCACCGGCTTCGTCCCCATCGTGGCCTTCTGGCTGCTCGACGGGTACTTCCTGTACAAGGAGCGACTGTTCAGACGGCTCTACGACAAGGTGCGGCGGCCGGGCAGCGGCATAGAGCCGTTCAGCCTCGACGCGAGCGCCGGCGCGGAGCGGGCCGGCGCGCTACGGGCCGCGGGTTCCCTGACGGTCGCGCTCTTCTACGGCGGCCTCGCCCTGGCCCAGCTCATCGCCCTGGTCGTCCTGTTCTAGGGCCTTGGACAGCCGGCTCGCCGCGTCGTCCAGGGCGACGGGCGACCCGTCGGCGGGGGCGGGCCAGATGGCGCCCATCCGGTCGTCCGTGAACCGCGGGACGACATGGACGTGGAGGTGCGGCACCGTCTGGGTCGCGGCGGCACCCGAGGACTGGATGACGTTGAGCCCGTCGGGCCGGAACACGGTACGCACGGCGTGCGCGACCCGAAGTACCGTACGGGTCACGGCCGTTGCCGTCTCCTCGTCCAGCTCCCAGATGTCCTCCAGGTGGCGCCGCGGCACGACGAGGACGTGGCCGGGATGGACCGGGCGCAGCGGCAGGAAGGCGATGACGTCCGGTCCGGCTGCGACCAGGCGGGCCGGTCCGGTACCCGCGGCGATCCGGCAGAACGGGCAGTCGCGCGCCGGTCTTCGGTTCGGTGTCACGTGTGATGCGGCCATGCCGCGACGATACGGTCCACCAGTTTCTGGACGGCGGTCACGGTCTCGTCGGGAGCGGTGGCGCCGCCGGGGTCGACCAGCGTGAGCGCCCGGGCCATGGCGCGGAACAGGTCGGGGGTGCTCTGGTCGTAGGCGAAGTTCACGAGCAGGTGCACCCGTCTTCTGAGCGGGTCGACGAACTGCGTGACCGCGGGACGGTGCGCCTGGTCGACGTCCCGGAGTACGGCCTCGACCCAGGGCGTGTACCGCGTGGGCTCGCGCAGCGGGCCGGTCGTCAGGGCCTCGATCAGCCGGGTCTTGTCGGAGGCCGCCGGGGGAGTGGGGGAGGCCGCGAGCGGGGGTTCGGTGGTTCGTACCGGATCCTCGGGCCGGTCGGGAGAGACGCGAGGATCCGGCACGGGGGAGACCGCCGGGGTGCGCTCGGCCTGCTCGGGGGGTGCCGGATCCGGTTCGGAGGCGAGCGTCGGCCGCGGCTCGGGATCGGGGTGCGGCTGGGCATCGCCCCCGTCAGGGCCGGAGCCCGTTCGGGAGCCCGGCAGCGACGTGTCCCCCGTGTCCCACTCGCCGAACGCGAGCGGAAGGTCCCGTACGGCGTCCGCGTCGAGCGCCGGGAGATCACGGTCCGCCGCGTCGATCATGGTGTCGGCGAGCCTGCGGATGAAGGCCGCGGCCTTCTTCTTGTCCTCGCGCAGCAGGTCGATCAGGTTGTCCGGGGCCTTGCTCCCGCCGAACAGCGCGGGAGAGCTGTACTGGATGGCGGCCAGATCCTTGGGAAGCGGGCCGCGGGGCTTGACCCAGAACAGCGGCAGGATGGCGACCGGCTCGTCCCCCGGCGAACGCCCGGCCCGGCGGGCGCGCTCCGTCATCACGGCCCACTCCCGCCGGCACCACTCGCTCTCGAAGTAGTCCGCGGTGATCAGGGCGACCAGCAGCCGCGTCGAGCGGATCGCCTCGACCATCGGTTCCCGCCAGGTGAGGCCGAGTTGGAGACTGCGGCGGTCCAGGAAGCCCGTACTCGTCACATTCCGGCCGCGCTTGATGCGCAGCTCCTGTTCGAGCTGCTCGTGGAACTCGGCGACATGGTCCTGGTCGTCCTCCCGGTTCGCGTAGCTGGTGAAGAAGAACGGGGCATCGGCGGGGCGTGGGGGCAGCACGGCGCGTATCGGCTCCTTGTTCTCGTTCCAGTTGGCCGCCGCCGGGCCGATCAGCGCCCGGACGAGCTGCGCCTCGTGCCGGCCGGCCCTGTCCTCGAAGGCTTGGGCGAGGGCCAGCAGGACATCGGGGGCGTCCCGGCTCAGGGCGATGGACACCAGGCCGACGACGCGCGTGCGGATGGTCTCCGTCTCCGACGGCAGGCCGGACGACACCGCCGCCCGCCGGTCGATGGCCTCGATCCACGCACGGTAGCTGGGCAGGTCCCGGCAGACCGGCGAGGACAGCAGGGTGTCGATGAGCGTCTCCCGGTCCTGGGCGCTCATCCGCACATGGCCCGACGGCTGCGGCGGCGCGGGCCGCGCGGGCGCCGGCGCGAGCCGTACGGCGTCGGCGAGGGTGACGCACGCGGCGGGCGGGGTGCCGCGGCGGATCTGCTCGGCCACCGCGATGATCTGCTGCGGATGTCCCGCGAACGTACGGGCGAGATCCTCGGCCACGGGTTGCCGGATCTCGGCCAACTGACGGAAGAGGCTGGCCACTTCGGACGGGTCGAGGTCGCCGACGGGCAGCCGGGCGGCCCCGTCCCAGGTCGCGCCCGGCGGGCGGGAGGTGACCAGGATCCGGGCGTCGCCGGCCGGGAAGAGGTCCTGGATGCGGTCCGGATCGGCCACGTTGTCGTACAGGAGCAGCCACTTGTCGTCGGGTCGTGCGGGGATCTCCGAGACGCGCAGGACCTCGCGGTACCGGGTGTGCAGCTCGTCCGTCCCCCGCTCGATCAGCTGCCGCAGCCGGTGGGGATCGCTCTCGTGCGAGCAGTTGAACCACCAGGCCACGCGGTAGCGCATGCGGTAGCGGTGGCAGTAGGTGATCGCCGCCTCCGACTTGCCGTACCCGTGCTGCCGGTCGGCCGGATCGTGGAGGAGGACCGCGCGGTGGTCCTCGAACAGGTCCTGGATGGCGGCGATCTCTTCGTCGCGGCCGACGAACGGCGTCGCCTGGACCGGCAGGTTCGAGATCGGAGGCGGATCGGTGGCGGAGCGTCTCGACCCGGTCAACGCGCTTCCCCCGCCGGATCGCGGGGCGCCGTACGCGCCGGGTCCATGACTCCTTCGCGGAGCCGTTCGGCCTGGTCGGGGCCGGATCCCTCCAGCGTCAGGACCTTGACACCACGTACGAGAACGGGCCGGGGCGCCGCGTCGATCTGAACGGCGACGAGCCAGGACGGGTCGGAGGCGGGCGGGTTGAAGGCGGCCTCCCAGTCGGTGGGGGCGGTGTTCCCCGCGTCGAAGTAACTGCGGGAGAAGACGACCACGACCCGGTCGGCGCCGTCCCGTGCGCGCTCCACGGCCTGCGAGAGGGTCTCGCGCCCGACCCGACGGCGCCGCTGCCGCACGGTGTGGCCCTCCTCGCGGAGCACCCCGTCCATCCAGTCGGCCCACGCCTGGTCGGCGCCGACGTAGCTGATGGCGACCGAGCGTGGCTCACCGGCCGCGCTCTCGTGGCGGGCGTCGGGCTGCTCGGGCACCCTGAGATGGGGGCCGCTAGGGCTGGTCGCGCCCTGCGCGGAGCCGAACGCGGGGAGCGTGTCGCGTGCTTCGTCGGCCCCGAGCGGTGCCAGCCCGGCGCGTCCGGCCTCCAGGATGCTCTTCGTCAGCTGCTCGACGAACACGTAGTACCGCTCGTCCGCACCCGGGTCCGACGACGACACCAAGGATTCCAGGCCCTGCTCCCTGAGCCAGTCGAAGGCGCCGGGCCCGGGGAACGACTCGGAGCGGCGCACCTCCTGCGGGATCAGACGCTCGGCCACGGGTTTCCAGCAGACCGGAATGAGACAGCCGGGGGCCTGGACGCCCTCGGTGTTCGCGCGGCGGCGCATCCGGGACTGGATGACGGCCCACTCCAGGCCGCAGCCGCGGTCCAGGAAATACCTGGGGGAATAGAGCGCGATCATCACGCCGGCCTTGGTGATGGCGCTGCTCGGCACCGTGTCGGGGTTCATCGCCGCGCCGAGCGCGCCGCTGATGCCGTAACCCTCCTGCGCCCGCAGCCGGTACTCCAGATCGGCGTGGAAGCGGGTGAGCGCGGGCCAGCCGTCGCCGCGGGTGCAGCTCGTGTAGAAGAAAGCGGATGGATCCACGCGCCCTCACAAACTGCCGCCGGGGTCGGCCGGGTCAACACCCTTGAGAATAAGCCGGGTTGACTGCCGGTGGGTAGCGGGACGCATTACCCGCGCGTGGCCGGTTCGCCCCTCGGCGCCGACACGTCCACCAGCTCCGACTCGCCCTTCGGCGTGAGCCGCAGGATCGGGACCGCCTTGTCGCGCGGGTCCCCGTTGTCCTTGAACGACAGGAAGCCGCTCGCGCCGGGCACCTTGCGGTCCCCGTCGAGCTGGAGGAACATCCGGCCGACCGAGCGTCCCGTCACCTCGCCCTGCCAGTTGGACGCCATCCGGATCGCCTGCGCCGCCGTGAGCACCGCGTCGTGCCCCATGATGTCCTGGCCGTCGTAACGGGCGTCGTCGGGGAACCACTTGTCGAGAGTGCCGCCCGGCTGGAAGCTCCCGGCCGACGGTCCCGAGACCGCCCCCGGGTCGTTGCGCCACATGTCCGCGTGGGCGAGGCCCGTGTAGAGCATGGTCACGCCGGTGCGCGCGGCGGCCGCGAGTTCCTTGGGTGTCAGGTTCGTCGTGTCGTCGCCGGTGAGCACGGTGAAGTTCCGCGACTGGCAGGTGCGGTTGGCGAGCGCGTTCAGGAAGTGCGACAGATGGCGTCCGCGCCCCGCGAAATAGACCACTTCGGGCCGCTCGCCGCACAACTGCTCGGCGGTGTAATGGAGTTCGTTGGGCCAGGCCGAGGGCACCGAGGAGTCGTACGTGATCCGGTCCGCGACGAGGCGGTGCTTCTTGTCCGGGTACTCCGCGCTGAACGCGTCACCGAGGGTGGACGCGTAGAGGTCGTCCTTGTCGGCGTCCTGGATGACGACGGCGGTGCGGTACTTGTCCTTCTGCCGCTTGAGGTATGCCGCGCCCGCCCGCGCCTCGTCCGCGTTGGTCGGCGCGACCCGCACGAAACCCTGTATGCCCTTGATGTCCGTGGCCGTCATGATGCTGGAGACCGTGGCGATGCCGCTCCGCGACAGCTTGCGCAGCGCCGCCACGTCCGGGCCGGTGCTGGGGCCGAGGCCCGCCACCGCGACGAGCCGGTCGGGAGCGCCCTTGCGGGCGATCAGCTCGTCCACGGTGTGCTCCCAATGGCGCGCTCCGCTCCCGGTGTTGGCGACGAGCAGCCGGATCTTCGGGGAGGCGGCGAGGTCACCCGTGTTGTGCCGGACCTGCGCCAGATAGGCGCCTTCGAGCTCGTGCCGGACGGAGTCCTCGGAATTGCTGTCGTCGTCGGTGACGGTGAACGAGGTGAGGTAGGCGACAGTGACGTACGGGTCCGTGCCGCGGTGGTCGTAGACCCGCTTGTTCTCCTCCTCGATCTTCTTCTCGACCCGCTTGAGATGTCCGGCGAACGTGTACGAGCCGTCGGTGACGCCGACGCACTCCCGGTCCGGGTCCAGATGCGTCACGCCGTCGGCGCAGCGGGCGCGGGCGTCCGAGACCTTGTCGACGATCACGAATCCGGCGACCGACAGCACCACCGCGAACGCCACACCGGCCGCGACCAGCTTCACCGTCCGCCAGGACCACTCGCGCCACCGGGGCCAGGCCAGAGGGCTCATGTCCCGCTCCCGAGTATCGGCGACGTACGGGTGGGTGTCGTGAGCCGGTAGCGCTCCGCCTCGTTGACCAGAGCCACGTTGTAGTTCCTCCACAGTCGGGACAGGTGCACGAAGCCGTCGGCGAGGACCGGGCTGAGCTGCCTGCCGGGATCCGTGAGCGGGTCGCTCCACAGCCAGCGCGCCACCACCAGGTCGCGGATCACGGCAGGGACGGTGACCTGGTCGCCGGGGTCGGACGGCGCGAGCCGCGCCCGCAGCTCCAGCGGGCCGCCGGGGTGGGCGAGCCGGTTGGGGGCCGAGGTGATGGCGTGGAAGGCGCTGAGCCACTCCTCCGTCCGCGCCGTGTTGCGCAGAGTCACGAGGTACTCGGCGACCTCGTCGACTCTTTCCAGGGCGAGAAGGTGATAGAGCTCCTGAACGCGCTGCTCCCCGTTCGCGTAATGCTCTGCGAGGACCTCGTGCGCGGTGTCCCAGGCGCCGGCCCTCCCGGCCAGGTGCCACAGCAGCATCCGCCGGAGCCAGGGATGGAGGGACAGGGTGCCGGGAGCGCTCAGCAGCCAGCGGCTGCGGATGTCGGTGAACAGCTCCGCGCCGCGGCCGAGCAGCTGCGCGCCGACGAACAGGTCGTCGGCGGCGGCACATTGGGCGAGGCGGTCGCGGTCCGCGGCGTCGAAGTCGGCGAGCAGGTCGTCGAGCGCGGCGTCCACGAGCAACGGTTTGCGTCCCCCGGCCGACACGGTGCGGTGCGGCAGGTCGCGCAGCCAGAGGTTCTGCCGCGGGCCGGGCACCTGCGGCACGTTCGGCCCGCCGAGCACTTCGAAGACCTGCTGGACCGCCTTGGGCAGACCGCCGGTGAGCCGGTGGACGAACGGCGCGAGCGTGGTGAACGGCGTGAGTTCGGGGTGGGTGTTGAGCTGCTGCTCGACATGGATGCGCACCTCGTCGCGGTCGAGGTCGCGCATGCGCAGCGGATACCACCACGTGTCCTGGCCGTCCCCGGAAGGGCGGTGCTCGTGCCAGTCGGCGAGTGAGGCCCGGTCGGGCTCGCGCGGCTGCCAGGGCCACTCCTCGCCGGTCGCGGGGCCCCAGCGGGGCAGCCACCGGTTGCAGCCCGCGACGACGGACAGCGGATCGCACGGGCGGCGCCCGAGCACGGTGTCGTCGTGCCGCGCCTGGAGCAGCAGATCGAGGAACTCGCGTCCGTGGTCGGTGTGCGTCTCGTCGAGCAGCAGCAGGTACGAGCGCGGCCGGAACAGCCCCTTGACGCTGGTGCGCAGGTCCTCCAGGAAGGCGGAGCACAGGAGTTGGTCGAGCCGGAGCTTGTCGCGCTCGTCGCCCTGGTGGCGCCAGCGGTTGAGTTCGAGCAGGGACTCCCACGGGTCGGAACTGTGGGTGAGGCGGTGCTGCCCGAACCAGGCCGCGGCCGAGTGGTCCCAGCGCCCGGCCCAGGACCGCGCGGACGTGTCGGTCGCCGCGGAGAGCAGCGTACGCGCGCTCCGGCTCGCCCCTTCGGGCGCGTCGATCGAGGCCTGGGCGACCGTCAGATAGGCGGCCAGATAGTCGCCGTGCCGATGCTTGGCCCTCTTCTCGAGTTCGGCGAGGGCGCCCCTGATGCCACGCTGCCCGCCGGTGAGGGCCTGGTGCGGAAGGTCCTGGTCGGAGGCGAGGAGCCCGAGGGCGAGGCGCGGGAACGCCGTGTGCCGGTAGCTCGGCAGATCCCGGGCCAGCTGCCGGGCCAGCAGGCCGAGTGCGTAGCGCGGCAGCAGCTCCTGGCCCGAGGTGAACTTGACGTATCCGAAGGGGTATTGGCTCCCGAACTGCTCCATCAGGACGCACAGCAGCTCGCTGGTTCCGCTGCCGCGCGGCCCGAGCAGCATGGTCAGCGGACGCTCCGCGGCGCGGTCGAGCGCGAGCGTCGACTCCACGAGCGAGACGATGCCTCCGCGCCCTCGCACGCCGGTGACTGCCGAGTGCTCCGTCACGGCCCCTGCTCCCTCGTATCTCGGTGATCTGCAGGGCATCAGTGCAGCGAGAATGCCACAGGAGGCACTCCGTGACGTCAAGTATTCAGGTTTCGCGCGCAGTTGGCTGATCTTTACACGTAACAGGCGGCCGCCGGTGCCCCGATGCCCCGCGCCCTGGGTCGGGCGCGGGGCACCTCACCGCGTGTCTACACCTCCGCGACGGACCGTCCCGCCCAGTCCGGAGCGGGTTCGGTCAGCTCGGTGAAGCGCTCGCGGACCTCGTCGGGGAACGGCGCCGCGCGCCCCGCCTTCTGGTCGACATGCACCGCGAGCAGCTCCGTCGTGGCGACCGGCTGCGCGTCCTCGGCGGGTTCCGCGCCCGGGGCCGCGACGACGTACATCTCGTGGGTGAAGCGGGCCTTCTTGGCAGCGGCGCCCAGGACCCGGCTGCGGACGGCGAGCGCCGACCCCTCCGGGACGTCACGCAGATAGCGCAGGTGCGACTCGACCGTGTACAGGGAGCAGCCGGTGGACTCGCGGTACCCGGAGTGCAGGCCCGTCTCGATCATCAGCGCGTCGGTGGCGTGCCCGAAGACGAGGACGTAGAACGCCTCGCTCATATGACCGTTGTAGTCGATCCACTCGGCACGGACGGTGCGGTGCAGCAGGGGCAGCGGCGTCACTTGCCGGCCTCCTTCCGGGCACCCGGCAGGCGGCCCGTCGCGCGCAGTACGTCGATGACGCCCTGGTCGCGCTCGGCCACCAGGTCGGCGATGGTCCGTCCGGCCGCCGCGTCGTCGCAGCCGGCGACCACGGAGTCGTACAGCGCCTTGTCGAGCTCCGGAGCTTCCAGGCGGGTCCACGGCGACTTCAGGGAGGGGCCGAAGTGGTCCAGCATGTGTGCCATGCCGCCCTCGCCGCCCGCGAGCGCGAACGTCAGCATCGGCCCCATGAAGGCCCACCGCAGGCCGGGACCCTCGGTGATGGAGTCGTCGATCTCCTTCACCGTGGCCTCGCCGTTGGCGACCATGTGCAGGGCCTCGCGCCACAGGGCCTCCTGGAGGCGATTGGCGATGAAGCCGGGCACCTCGCGGTCCATCGTGATGACGGACTTGCCCGCCACCTCGTAGAAGCGGGAGGCCCACGCCACCGCCTCCGCCGAGGTCCGCTCGCCGCCGACCACCTCGACCAGCGGGATGAGGTACGGCGGGTTGAACGGGTGCCCCACGACGAGGCGGCCCGCACCCTCCGCGTCCGTCTGCATGTCCGTCATCGGATAGCCCGACGTGGACGAGGCGATGACGACCCCGGGCGGCGTCGCCGCGTCCAGGCGGGCCAGCAGATCGCGCTTGAGGTCCAGCTTCTCCGGGGCGCTCTCCTGCACGAACTGGGCGTCCGCCACGGCCTCTTCGAGGGTGGCGGTCACCGTGAGGCGATTCGTGGACGCCCCGTCGGCGAGGCCGAGCTGCGTGAGCGCGGGCCACGCGGCGTCGACGAGACGGCGCAGCCGCAGCTCCGCGTCGGGCGCCGGGTCCCAGGCCGTGACGTCGTAGCCGCGGGCCAGGAAGTGGGCGACCCAGCCGCCGCCGATCACTCCGGCGCCCACACAGGCGACGCGGCGTACGTTCTCGGGTTCGGTCGACGTCATGATCAGGCGGTTCCTTCCTGGGCGACGGAGTGGCCGCGGGGCTTGAGGCCTAGCTTCTGGCGGGCCTCGTCCGGGGTGGCGACGCGCGCGCCCATCGCCTCGACGATCGTCACGGCGCGCTCGACGAGCTGCGCGTTGGTGGCCTTGACGCCCTTGCCGAGATAGAGGTTGTCCTCCAGGCCGACGCGGACGTGCCCGCCGAGCACGACGGACTGCGCGACCCACGGCATCTGCATCCGGCCCAGCGCGAAGCTCGCCCACTGCGCGCCCTCAGGCAGCATGTTGACCATCGACTGGAGGACGCCCGGGTCGGCGGGCGCGCCCCACGGGATGCCCATGCAGAGCTGGAACACGGTCGGATCGTCGAGCAGGCCCTCGGCGAGCAGCTGCTTGGCGAACCAGAGGTGACCCGTGTCGAAGATCTCCAACTCGGGCCGCACGCCCAGCTCCTGGATGCGCCGGGCGCCCGCGCGGAGCATGTCCGGGGTGGAGACGTAGAGGTTGCTGCCGTCGCCGAAGTTGAGGGAGCCGCAGTCCAGGGTGCAGATGTCGGGGAGCAGGTCCTCGACGTGCGGCAGCCGTTCGAGGCCGCCGACGAGGTCGGTGCCCGGCAGCTGCTTCAGCGGCTCGTCCGGGTCGACGACCAGGTCACCGCCCATTCCGGCGGTGAGGTTGATGACGACGTCGGTACCGGTCTCCTTGATCCGCTCGACGACCTCGCGGTACAGCCGCGGGTCGCGCGAGGGCGCTCCGGTCTCGGGGTCGCGTACGTGGATGTGGACCTCGGCGGCGCCCGCGTCCGCCGCCTCCACCGCGGAGCGGGCTATCTGCTCGGGGGTGACCGGTACGTGAGGGCTCTTGCGGACGGTGTCGCCGGCGCCGGTGAGGGCGCAGGTGATGATGACGTCCTGGTTCATGGGCATGCGGACATCGCTCCTTGGGCCCGAAGGCCGTTGGGGGCAGGGGGATGTGAGGGACAGTCAGTTCAGCGGGGGGCGGGCGCGGTCAGGGTGTCGTCGACGTACGCGAGCAGAGCCGTGTGCATCGCCTCGGCGTCGGTGCCGGGGGCGCCGGGAGTCGAGGCGAGCACCTGGGTGGCCAGTCCGTCGATCAGGGCGGTGAGCGCGAGCGCTGCCGCCTCCGGGTCGACGGGTCTGAACGAACCCCGCGCGACGCCGCGCCGGACCACGTCGGCGACGGTCTCGCGCCACTGCCGGTAGTACTCGGCGTGCAGCCCGCCGACCGCCGTGGAGCGGGCCGCCTCGGCCCAGAGGTCCAGCCAGACCGCCCACTGTCTGCGCTGCTGCGCGGTGCGCGGCGTCTGGAGCGCGATGAGCTGGCGCAGCTCGTCGGCCGGATCCGCCGCGTCGGCGGTGCGCGCCGCCCGGTGGGCGGTGTCCTCGTCCATGCACCACCGCACGGCCGCCTCCAGGAGTTCCGCGCGGCCGGGGAAGTGGTAGTGGATGGCGGCCGTGCTGGTCGCGCAGGCCTCGGCGATGTCGGAGACCCGTACGGCGTGGAAGCCGCGCTCGGCGATCAGGCGGACCGTCTCGCGCACGATCTGCGAGGGGCGGCCGCCCTCGACCGGGACGGCGGTGCCCGCCGGGCGGGCCGGGGGCCGGTGCCGCGCGCCGAGCAGCCGGCCCGCGTCCACCTGCCCCTCGTCGGCGATCCGGGCCAGCTCGGCCGCCGTGAAGCGGCGCGTGCCGCTCAGGGACCGGGACAGCTTGGAGGGGTCCATGACGATCCGCCGGGCGAACTCGCGCTGGCTCACCCCGGCGGCGGTGATCACCTCCCGCACCCGGGCGGCGACCTCGTCTCGGTTCTCGTCTCCGTGCTCCACGGTCGACGACCCTAGCCGCGTGATGAGCAGATCTCAACACGCGGCCACACATCCATACAGATCAGTCGGTGTATTGAGCCACTGACTGGCGCATCAGTCAGGAGCTCAACGCGCGCTCAACGGGACCAGTGGACCTCCGCCGTCGCGGACGCGCTCCGGGACCCGTCCGGCGCGACCGCCACGAGCCGCAGCCGCGTGACGGTCTCCGACGCGGCGGGCGCGGGAAGGCTCAGGCAGTACACGTCGTCGTAGATGCGGCCGAGCCAGCTCCCGTCGTCGTCGCGCAGCAGGTCGTAGTGGTGGACCCCGTGCCCGGCGAGGCGCCAGGACAGGAGGACGTGGGCCGTCCCTCCGTCCGTGAGCACCTCGTCGACCCTGAAGTCCTCGGGCTGGGCGGGTGCTGCGAACTCAGGTCCCAGCAGGGCGAGTTCACCGATCCGAATGGCGCACCGGGTCGGCCGGCGGGACGACACGCGCAGGCCGACGGCCGCGATCGTCCGTCCACGGAAGGGGGCGAGGCCGTGCGTCGTCGTGTGCCAGTCGGCCGCCGACCCGGCCGCGAGCCAGGTGAAGGTGTCGGGCGCGTCCTGGAACAGCAGCCCCACCTCCAGATCTGCGCCGTCCGTGCCGTGGGTGGTCACGGCGAGGCGCTCGGGCCCGGTGACGGCCAGCGCCGTCTTGTAGAGGCGCACCGTCGTAGCGCAGTCCGGCCCGAGCGGACCGGAGATGAGCAGCGAGGAACCGCCGTCGTACGCGAGCTCGTGGTCGAAGTCGACCGGCAGGGGAGCGCCCGCACCCGCAGCGCCCGCACCCTCAGCGCCCGTGCCTTCTGCGCCTGTCCCCTCCGTACCGGTACCCGCTGCGCCCGTACCCTCCGCGCGCGTCCAGAACTGCCAGGTCGGCAGCACGTCCTGGACGGAGGCGTTGTGCCAGTCGCCGTCCGAGGCCCGCCGTCCGTCGAGGAAGAAGGCGCGTCCGTGACCGGTGTTGAAGCGGGTGACGAACGGGAACGAGCCGATGACCGACCGCTCGGTGATGTGGTGCGCCACGCCGTCCCACGCCCGGTGGTCGTCCCGGTCGCGCGGCGTCCGCCGGTCGTGGGGGAGGAGGCGGCCGCTGCGGGTGGGGTCCTCGTGCGGCCCCGACCAGTAGCGGCGCTCGCGCCGGAACACCTCGTCCTGGGCGTCCGGGTCGTCGTGGCGAGGGGCCAGCTCCTTCACGAAGTGCGAGCCGAACAGCGCCCAGCTCGTGCGCGCCGCTTTCCCTGGCGGGAACAGCAGCCGCGGGTCGTACTCGGGGTCGAAGCCGAACTGCTCGTTCTCCGTGCCGTGGAAGACCGTCGCATAGGGGTCGCGGCCCAGCTTCAGGGCCGTCGCACGTGACGTCTCGACGCCCTCGGGTGTCATCCAGTAGTTCGCGAAGAAGCTGTCGGACACGTCGAGCCAGGGGGCGTTGTCCGCGCTGAGGTGGTTGAGGTAGTCGAGGTGCCCGTCCGGCGTGATCGTGTCGTACCACTGGAGGTGGAACCCCTCCGGGGCGCGCTCCCGCAGTGAGCGCAGCAGGTCGTGGAGCCGCGCCGCGTGGCCGGGCGGCGTCTCGGCCTCGTGATTGATGAAGTAGCCGTCGAAGCCGAAGTACGCGGCCATCTCGATCAGCTTGTCCGCCACGGGGAACGAGCCGTCGGCGCGCTGCTCCAGATACTCCTCGAAGTCGCCGGAGCGCGGCCAGAACCAGCAGCCCAGACTGCGCACGCCGTTGCGGTGGGCCGCGTCCGTGTAGGCGGGGTTGGGCAGGTTGACCAGGCCGTGCGCGGGGTCGTCCGCGGGCGAGCCGTCGACGGGCAGCCCGTGCCAGGAGCCGTAGAAGTCGGAGTACTGCCAAAAGCGCAGGAGACGGCGCGCGAACGCGTCGCCGTACTTGCGGGCCGTGAAGAAGGCGTCGTCGTAGTCGTAGGTCAGGTTCATGAGCCGCGGGCCCGTCGCCAGGTCCGGGTGCGCCTGCGTGGCGGGGAACGGGGCGATGCGCGGCGCGAGCGGGACGCGCGAGCGGAAGTGGCGCGCCCAGCGGTCGGTCCCGGGGCTCCAGCTCTTGAGCGCGGCGGCGTCGTAGCCGTGCATGTACGGGCGCACGGGGGAGCGGTCGTCATCCATGAGTCAACTCCGGTGGGGCGAGGGCGAGTTCAGGGACAGGTGCGGGGATCAGGCAACGTTGTCAACCGTCACGACCTCGGTGATCCCGCGCGCCGCGAGATGCCCCGCGTCGTCCGCGAGGCCCGCCAGGACCGTCGTCGGACGCGCCCCGTCCGCCGTCAGACGCGTGAACGCCTCGAAGACGGGACCGCCCGGCGCGCACACCGAGCGGTGCGGGGCCCGGTCCTCGTCGCCGGCGTCCACGACCAGGGCCGTCGTGCGTGGAGCCGGCGCGTGCTCGCGCCCCCGCCACTGGGCGGCGAACGCGGCCACGGACCTGCCGACCGGTTTCACCTCGCTGTCGTTCGTCAACAGGCCCAGGGAGTACTCGAGTTCGGGGAAATCGGCGAGGTCTCGGCTGACGTCGTGCGAGCACCACCACGTGACGCCCCACAGATCCGGGCAGTCCAGGGCGGCCTCGACCGTGGCCTCCGTGAACTCGGCCGCGTGCTCGGCCGGGATCAGCGGCTGCGGCGCGCCCACCTCCTGGAGCCACACCGGCCGCCGCGGGTCCAGCGCCCACGCCTTCGACAGCTCGACCAGATACGCGGCATGCCCGGAGGTCGCCGGGCCGCTGCGGCCGTGGCGCTGCGCCGTGCCGTTGAACACCCAGGAGTGCACCGCCGTCATCGCGCCGAGCCGCGCCGCGTGCGCCGGGGTGAACGGCTGGTCGTCCTGGTACCAGGAGGCGTCGTACTCGGCGTGCAGATGCGGCAGCCCCGGCGCGCCCTCCTCGCATGCGGCGAGCACCCGCTCCAGCCAACTCCCTGCCTGCTCGGGGGTGATGCGGTCCGGATCCGGATGCGGAGGGCCCGCCGCGAACTGGGCGATCTCGTTGCCGATCGTCATTCCCAGGAAGTTCGGACGGTCGGCGAGCGCGGAGGCGAGCGTCCGGAGATAGTCCTCCTGGGCCGAGACGACGTCCGAATCGGTGAAGATATTGCGGCGGTGCCAGGTCTGCGTCCAGGCGGGCAGGAAGTCGAAACTCGACAGGTGCCCCTGGAGCCCGTCCACGTTGACGTCGAGGCCGCGCTCGCCGGCCGCGTCCGCGAGCGCCACCAGCTGCTCGACCGCCCGCGGTCTGATCAGGGAGCGATTGGGCTGGAAGACGGGCCACAGCGGGAACACGCGCACATGGTCGAGGCCCAGAGCGGCGATCGCGTCCAGGTCCGCGCGCACGGCGTCGAGGTCGAAGTCGAGCCAGTGGTGGAACCACCCCTGGCTGGGCGTGTAGTTGGCGCCGAAACGCATCGCGGACTCCCGGCTATCGGAATCGAATCCCGGGCAGTCTGCCCTCAACTCCTTGCTCGCATCCACCCTTTGCGCAGTTCCAGGAGATTTTTACGAGCCCTCTTGCCGATGCGGCTTTAGCGCTTTAGTCTCCACCGAACTCAAGCGCTTTAGCCAGCCGTGCGAACCGTCCGGCGAAGCGGATCCAGGAGCCAAGCCATGCGGCGTACCCCCGCCAGACGCCCCACCATCAAGGACATCGCGCTGCGCTCGGGCGTGTCCGAGAGCGCGGTCTCCTTCGCGCTCAACGGCAGGCCCGGTGTCTCGGAAGCCACCCGGGACCGGGTCCGCCGCGTCGCCGACCAGCTGGGCTGGCGGCCCAGCGCCGCGGCGCGCGCCCTGTCGGGCGAGGGCGCGGCCACGGTCGGCCTCGTGCTGGCCCGCCCGGCCAGCACGCTCGGCGTCGAGTCGTTCTTCCTGCAGCTCGTCTCCGGCATCCAGGAGGTCCTCGCCAGGCGGCGCCTCGGCCTGCTCTTCCAGGTGGTCGAGGACCTGTCCGCGGAGTGCGACGCGTACCGGCGCTGGTGGGCGGAGCGCCGCGTGGACGGCGTCCTCGTCGTCGACCCGCGGGCGGACGACCCCCGGCCGCCGCTCCTGGACGAACTCGGCCTGCCCGCCGTCGTCATCGGCTCCCTGCCGCCAGGCGACGACGGCACCGGACACCCCGGCATCTCCAACCTGTGGGCCGACGACGCCCGCGCCATGGCGTCCATCGTGAGCCACCTGCACGGTCTCGGACACCGCAGGATCGTGCACATCGCGGGCCTGCCCGAACTCGCCCACACGCAGCGCCGCATCCAGTCGCTGCGCACGGAGGCGGAGCGGCGCGGCCTCACCGACGTCCGGTCGATCACCACGGACTACTCGGACACCGAGGGCGCCGAGGCCACCCGCCGGGTCCTCGACTCCGACACTCCGCCGACGGCGATCGTCTACGACAGCGACGTCCTGGCCGTCGCCGGACTCGCCGTCGCCGCCGGGCGCGGCATCCCCGTACCGGACCGCCTCTCCCTCGTGGCCTGGGACGACTCCGTCCTGTGCCGTACCACGCACCCCGCGCTGACCGCGCTCGTCCGCGACACGACGGCGTTCGGCCGCCGGGCCGCGCAGGAGCTGCTCGCCCTGCTCGACGGCGGACCGGCCCTGCGCGTCGAGGACGAACTGCCCCATCTCGAACGACGCGGCAGCACCACCGCCGCGTCGCCCTGAACCGGACCCACCGATTGCGCCGCCCCCCACACGCAACGCGCTCGGACAACGATGTCGACCCCTCGTCCCGGAGGTTTCAGGTCCCCATGAACGCCACTGCCCGCACGCATGTCACCACCCCCACGCGCCGTCCCCGCACCCACGCGATCAGAACCGGCACCCTCGCTGCCCTCACCCTCGCCCTCGCCGCGACCGGCTGCTCGGCCGGCCCCGCGGCGTCCGGAGGGGCGGGCGCCTCGTCCCTCACCGCGAACCTGGGCTTCTCGGGTACCACCATCACCCGGAACTTCAACCCGTTCTCCCTGGCGGCGACGCAGGGCACCTTCGGCTTCCAGTACGAGGCGCTCTTCGACTTCAACATCCTCAAGGGCGGCGAGTTCAAGCCGTGGCTCGGCACCAAGTACACGTGGTCCGACGGCGGCAAGAAGATCACCATCGACCTCGACAAGCGCGCCAACTGGTCGGACGGCTCCAAGCTCACCGCCGCCGACGTGGTCTTCACCATGGACTACGTACGGGACAACAAGCTGCCTCCGAGCTGGGCCTTCGACTACAAGAAGGCGACGGCGGCCGACGACCACACGCTCGAGATCACCTTCGACAAGCCGGCCTACTCGAAGCTCGACTCCATCGGCGGGATCACCCCTGTACCGAAGAAGGAGTGGCAGGGCAGGAACGGCAAGACCTACACCAACCCGAACCCGGTCGGCTCGGGCCCGTACAAGCTCAGGCAGTACAGCGCCCAGCAGCTCACCTTCCAGGCCCGCGACAACTACTGGAAGCAGAAGAACATCCCGGTCAAGACGGTCAAGGCGCCCGTCATCACCCAGGCCGCCGAGGTGCCCAAGCTCCTCAGCGGCGAGCTGGAGTGGAGCGGCGGGGTCGTGCCCGACGTGCGGAAGCAGTACATCTCCAAGGACCCGAAGAACCACCACGCCTGGTACCCCACCTATGGCGGGCAGTACATGTTCTTCAACCACACGAAGAAGCCGTTCACCGATGTGCATGTGCGCCGGGCCCTCTCCCTGGCCGTCGACCGCACCCAGCTGCTCGACATCACCAACCCGGGCATGTTCAACACGCTCAACCTGACCGGCCTGGACGCCAAGACGCAGGGCAAGTGGATCGACGCCAAGTACCAGGACGCCGAGCAGCCCAGGGCCGAACTCGCCAAGTCCCTGGCCGAGTTCGAGAAGGCCGGTTACACCAAGAAGGACGGCAAGCTGGTCGACGGCAGCGGCAAGCAGCTCTCCTTCACCATCATCGAGGTCTCCACCTGGGGCGACGCCGTCCAGTTCGACAAGGTCGTGGCCAGCCAGCTGGAGAAGGCCGGTGTGAACGTGTCGGTCAAGCCGACCGACGCCTCGCAGCTCGACGTCAAGCGCAAGAAGGGCGACTTCGACGTCCTGATCGGCGGCGCGGTCTACTACTCCACCCCGTACAACTACTTCAAGGACATGCTCTGGAGCGGCAACGCGGGCGTGTGGACCAACTACGGCCACTACAAGAGCGCGAAGGCCGACGCGCTCATCAAGGAGATGGGCGAGACCGGCGACCCGGCCGAGATCAAGAAGATCTCCGCCGAACTCGAGGGAATGATGGTCGACGACGTGCCCGCCGCTCCGCTGATCACCATCGGTGTCTCCAGCGAGTACAACAGCAGGAACTGGACCGGCTGGCCGACCGCGAAGAACCCGTACGCGCAGCCCGCTCCCTGGGCCGGCGGGATCGACGCCATGAGCATCCTGCTCAACCTGCGCCCCGTGAAGGGCTGATGGCGCCATGACCGTTCCCGCCCTCGGCCCGGTGGACGCCACCGTCGTCGCGCCCCGGCCCGGCCGCCGCCTCAGGAGCGTCAGACTCGGCACCGCCCGGTACTTCCTGCGGCGACTGGGCTTCTACGCCGTGGCCGCCGCGCTGGCCATCACCCTCAACTTCCTCATCCCACGCCTGATGCCGGGCGACCCCGCCTCCGCGCTCATCGCGCAGATGCAGCAGAAGCAGACGCTGTCCGGCGACCAGGTGCACGCCATCTACCGGCTGTTCGGGACGCCCGGGGAGCCGCTCTGGGACCAGTACGTCACCTATCTGAACCAGGTCCTGCACTTCAACTTCGGGATATCCGTGGCCTATTACCCCACACCCGTGTGGGAAGTGATCCGCACCGGACTGCCCTGGACGGTCGGCCTGGTGGGTCTCACCTCCGTCCTGTCCTTCGTCCTCGGCACCGCCGCCGGAGTCGTGTCGGGCTCCCGCGTGGGGTCGCGTTTCGACTCGTTCATGACGCCCGCGTCCATGTTCATGGGGTCGCTGCCGTTCTTCTGGGTCGCCCTCATCCTCGTCCTCGTCTTCGGGGTGCAGCTCAGCTGGCTGCCGACCAGCGGCGGGTACGACGGCGACATGCTGCCCGGCTTCAACGGTCCGTTCCTGGCCAGCGTCCTGCAGCACGGCATCCTTCCGGCGCTCACGATGGTGATGGCATCGGTGGGGGGCTGGCTCGTCGGCATGCGGAACATGATGGTCACGACCGTCTCCGAGGACTATGTGCTGCTCGCCCGCGCCAAGGGACTGTCCAAGGCACGCGTGATGTTCCAGTACGCCGCCCGCAACGCCGTCCTGCCGAGCGTCGCCGGGTTCGCGCTCACCATCGGGACCGTCGTCAGCGGGCAACTCCTCGTGGAGATCGTCTTCGCCTACCCGGGCGTCGGATACCTCCTCTACCAGGCGGTCTCCAGTGTCGACTACCCGTTGATGCAGGCGCTGTTCCTGATCGTCTCGCTCTCCGTCCTCGCCGCGAACTTCGTCGCGGACTCCGTGTACGGGCTCATCGACCCGCGTGCGAGGGAGACCCGCTCATGAGTGCGTTGGTCCGCAGAGAACTCAGCCTGCGCCGCCTGAAGCTGCCCCCGAACCCCAAGGTCCGCGTCGGGATCGCGATCTTCGTCTTCTTCGCGCTCCTCGCCCTGCTCGGCCCGTTCGTCGTGCAGAACGTGATGGGCCTCTCGCCCAGCGACGTCGACACCTCGCAGGCCATGGAACTCCCCTCCGCCAAACACCTGTTGGGGACCACGGCCACCGGCGAGGACGTCTTCGCGCAGCTCGTCGTCGGCAGCAGGATCTCGCTGCTCGTCGGGCTCGTGGCCGGCGTCATCACCACCACGCTCTCCGTCCTCGTCGGGGTCGCGGGGGGTTATCTCGGCGGGCGGGCCGACTCCTTCCTGACCGCCGCCACCAACGTCTGCCTCGTCATCCCCGGCATGCCGCTGCTGATCATCGTGGCGAGCTATGTACAGGGGCGCGGCGGCTGGCTCACCGTGGCCCTGGTCATCGGGCTCACGGCCTGGCCGTGGGGTGCGCGGCAGAAGCGGGCGCAGACCCTGTCGCTCCGCCACCGGGACTTCGTGTCCGCGGCCGAGATGACGGGGGAGAGCAGGTGGGGCGTCATCACCCGCGAACTGATCCCCTCCCTCGCGCCGATCATCTCCGTGAGCTTCCTGGGCGCGGTCGTCGGCTCGATGTTCGCGGACGCCGGCCTCTCCTTCATGGGGCTCGGCAACATCAACATCACGAGCTGGGGCTCGATGCTCTACTGGGCGCAGAACGGAGCTGCCCTGACCCGGGGCGCCTGGTGGTGGTTCGTGCCACCGGGCGCGTGCATCGCCCTGATCGGGGTCGCCGCGGGCCTGATCAACTTCGGAATCGACGAAATATCCAATCCCCGGCTCCGCAAGCCCTCCAAGGAGGTACGCGCCCGGGCCCGCGCCGCCCGGCTGCACGCGGCCGCCGGCGGCTCCGCGGCCGAGGCCACGGCCGGGAAGCCCGCGCCCGTCCAGGAGGCCGCGTCATGAACAGCAGCGGCACACAGCACTCATCGATCTCGAAGCAGGACACGGTTCGTCGAAGCGAGGACCGCACCCCCCTGCTCACCGTCCGTGGCCTCCACGTCGACTACTTCGACAAGGCGGACCCCGTACACGCCGTGAGCGGCGTCGACCTCGACCTGCTCCGCGGCGAGACCCTCGGCATCGTCGGGGAGAGCGGCTGCGGCAAGTCCACCCTCGTCACCGCCATCACCCGGCTGCAGCGGCCCCCGGCCGTCACGACCGCCGGCTCGGTCGTCTTCCACGGCCACGACGGCACCCAGAGCATCGACGTCCTGAGCCTGACCGAACGTCAACTGTCGGAGCTGCGCTGGGAGAACATCGCGGTCGTCTTCCAGAGTGCGATGAACGCCCTCAACCCCGTCCTGCGCCTGGGCAACCAGTTCGCCGACGTCCTCCGCCGCCACGGTCGCCTGTCCAGGCGCGAGGCCTGGGAGCGGGCGGGAGAACTGCTCTCCATGGTCGGCATCCCCGCCGACCGGCTGCGCTCGTACGCCCACGAACTGTCCGGCGGCATGCGCCAGCGCGCCACGATCGCCCTCGCCCTCGCGTGCGAGCCCGACCTCGTCGTCATGGACGAGCCGACCACCGCCGTCGACGTGGTGATGCAGCGCCAGATCCTGCGCCAAGTGTCCCGACTCAAGCGTGAGTTGGGGTTCTCCGTCGTGTTCATCACGCACGACCTGTCCCTGCTCATCGAGATCGCCGACCGGATCGCCGTCATGTACGCGGGCAAGGTCGTGGAGACGGGACCCGCGCGGCAGCTCTACACCGACCCGCAGCACCCGTACACCGAGGCACTCCGCGGCGCCTTCCCGCCCCTGCACGGGCCGCGCCGCGAGATCACCGGCATCCCCGGCTCCCCGCCCGGACTGCGCGCCCTGCCCACAGGATGCGCCTTCCACCCGCGCTGCGCCCGCCGCTTCGAACCCTGCGACAAGGCGACCCCGCAGCTCCTCGCCCTCGGCGCCGGCGAGGCCGCCTGCCATCTGCACCAGACCGTACGCGGCGAGGAGGACCACCATGCCCGCACCCGCTGAACCCGTCCTCGAAGCACGCGACGTCGTCAAGAGGTTCCCGCTGCACGGGCCCGGCGGGCACGGCAAGGAGGTGCACGCCGTCGAGCCGACCAGCCTCGCCCTGCACGCCGGCCGCATCACCGCACTCGTCGGCGAGAGCGGCAGCGGCAAGTCCACGCTCGCCCGCATGCTCGCCCTCGCCTACCCGCCCACCGAGGGCGAGATCCGCCTCGACGGCGCACCCGTCAAGCAGGCCCGCACGGCCCGCGGCAAACGCGCGTACTACCGCCAGGTCCAGATGATCTTCCAGGACCCCTTCTCCTCGCTCAGCCCCGTGCACCGCCTGCGCTACATCCTCAGCCGCCCCCTCCAGCTGCACGGCCACGCCTCCGGGCGCGCGGAGCTCGAACAGCAGATCCTCGACCTCCTGAACCGCGTCAACCTCACCCCCGCCGACCAGTTCATCGACAAGTTCCCGCACGAGCTGTCCGGCGGCCAGCGCCAGCGCGTCGCCATCGCCCGCGCCCTGGCCGCGCGCCCCAAGGTCCTCCTCGGCGACGAGCCCGTCTCGATGCTCGACGTTTCGATCCGCCTCGACATCCTGAACCTCCTCGGCACGCTCCGCGACGACGACGGCCTCGCGATCCTCTACATCACCCACGACATCGCGGGCGCCCGCTACTTCGCCGACGAGATCAAGGTCCTCTACGCGGGCCAGCTCGTGGAGTCGGGGCCCGCCGACGCCGTCGTGGAACAGCCCAGGCACCCGTACACCCGGCTCCTCCTGGAGTCCGCGCCCGACCCCGAGCGCGACGGCGGGCTGCTCGACGAGCCCGAGGTGGTCGACGACGAGGAGACCCTCGGCGAGCCGCCGAGCCTGGTCGACCCGCCCACGGGCTGCCGCTTCCACCCGCGCTGCCCCCTCGCGAAACCCGTGTGCGCCACGGCGTTCCCGCCGCGCACACATTTCGACGACGGACAGTGGGTGCACTGCTGGAGCTACGACGAGGAGAACTACCGATGATGCAGCCCTGGTTCACGGACGGAAAGCTCGGCATCTTCCTGCACTGGGGGATCTACAGCGTCGACGGCGTCGCCGAGTCCTGGTCCTTCTTCAACGGACAGGTCCCGTACGACACCTACATGGCACAGCTCGACGGCTTCGACGCCCAGAAGTGGGACCCCGACGCCTGGGCCGACCTGTTCGTCGAGGCCGGCGCCACGTACGCGGTCCTCACCGCCAAGCACCACGACGGGGTCGCCCTGTGGGACACACAGGCCAACGACCTGTCCGTCGTCAAGCGCACCCCGGCCGCACGCGACCTCATCACCCCCTATGTGGACGCGCTGCGCCGCCGTGGTCTCAAGGTCGGCCTCTACTACTCGCACCTCGACTGGTCCCACCCGGACTACGCCACGGTCCGGCCGGACGGGCAGACCCCCGACGACGCAGCCGACCGCGGCAACCCCTACTCGATGCCCGCCGTCGGTGACGAGTCCCCGGAGCGCTGGGACGCCTTCCTCGCCTTCCACCGCGCCCAGGTCCGCGAGCTCCTCGGGCTCTTCCAGCCGGACCTGCTCTGGTTCGACGGCGAGTGGGAGCGCAGCCCCGAACAGTGGCGCATGACGGAACTCGCCGCACTCATCAAGGAGTTGAGCCCCCACACCGTCGTCAACGGACGCCTCACCGGACACGGCGACTACGCGACGCCCGAGCAGGGCGTGCCCGTCGAACCGCCGAAGGGCCCCTGGGAGCTCTGCCTCACCGTCAACGACTCGTGGGGCTACCAGCCGCAGGACGACCATCACAAGTCGCCCCGTCAGCTGGTCCGCGTCTTCGCCGAGACCGTCGGCGGCGGAGGAAACCTCCTCCTCGCCGTGGGCCCGAAGGCCGACGGCACGATCCCGCCCGTGCAGGCCGAGCGCCTCGAAGCGCTCGGCGAATGGATCGCCGAACACCGGCCCGCCGTCCGCGACACCGTGCGCGGCCTGCCCCACGGCCACTTCTACGGCCCCTCCACCCTCTCCGCCGACCGCCGCACCCTCTACCTGTTCCTCTTCGACCGGCCCAACGAGTACGTCGTCCTGCGCGGCGTCCGCAACACCGTCCGCTCGGCGCGGGTCCTCGGGACGGGCACGGACGTCCGCCACGAGCGCGTCGGCGGGCTCGGCGAGGTCCCCGGCTGGGAGTACCTGTACATCGACGACGACCAGCTCGACCCCCTGTGCACGGTCGTCGCCCTCGAACTCGACGGCGAACTCGACCTGTACCGCGAACACACCCGCGACTGACCCCCCTGGACTCCACCCCCCTCGACCGACCGACACAGACACCGATCTCGGAGGCAGAGCCCCATGACAGCCCGAAGAGCCGTGCACGCCTGTTCCGTCGCCACGCTGCTCGTCGCCGCGTCCGCCGCGGCGGTGCCGCCCGTATCGGCGCACACGACGGACCGGCCCCTGCCCGTCGTCTCGCCGACCCCGCAGCACATGACCCGCGCCGGCGCGGACATCGCCCTCCCTTCGCGCGCCGAACTCGTCGTGGACGACACCACCGACAAGCCGGCCCGCGACCTCCTCACCGCCACCCTGCGCGCCCACGGAGTCCGCCACGTCGACGTCCGTACCAAGGCGTCGGGGCACGCGCCCCTGACCGTGCTCCTCGGCCCGGCCGCCCGCTCCGACGTGGCCGAGGCGCTGCGCGGCACCGACGTCCCCACCCAGGACGAGGGCTACGCCGTGCGCGTGGCGGGACGCACCGTGGCGCTCGGCGGCACCGACGCGACCGGCCAGTTCTACGCGGCCCAGACGTTCCAGCAGCTCGTCGCCAAGGGGAAGATCGCCGGGGCGTCCGTCTCCGACTTCCCGTCCATGCGGCTGCGCGGCTCCATCGAGGGCTTCTACGGACCGCCCTGGACGAAGGCGGAGCGCCTGGACCAGATGGACTTCCTCGGCGAGGTCAAGTCCAACACCTACGTGTACGCGCCCAAGGACGACCCGTACCACCGCGACAAGTGGCGCGAGCCGTACCCGGCGGACAAGCTCGCCGAGCTCGGCACGCTCGTCGACCGGGCCCGCGCCAACCACGTCCGCTTCACCTTCGCCGTGTCGCCCGGCGGCTCGGTCTGCTACTCGGACCCGGCCGACGTGAAGGCCCTCACCGCGAAGCTCCAGGCGCTCTACGACCTGGGCGTGCGCTCGTTCTCGGTGCCGCTCGACGACATCAGCTACACCAAGTGGAACTGCGACGCCGACCAGCAGAAGTTCGGCGCCCCGGGGCGCGGCCCCGCCGCGAAGGCCCAGGTCGGTCTGCTCAACACCGTCCAGCAGGACTTCATCGCCACCCACGACGGCGCCAACCCGCTCCAGATGGTGCCCACCGAGTACGGCGACCTCACCGACACCGCGTACAAGCAGGAGCTCCGCGGGAACCTCGACAAGAACATCGAGGTGATGTGGACCGGCACGGACGTCGTCCCGCCGGAGATCACCAACGACCAGGCGCAGAAGGCGTCCGAGCTGTTCGGACGCAAGGTGTTCGTCTGGGACAACTACCCGGTCAACGACTTCGGCCGGACCTCGGGACGCCTCCTGCTCGCCCCCTACGACAAGCGTGAGCCCGGCCTGTCCGAGCACCTCAGCGGCCTCGTCTCCAACCCGATGAACCAGGAGGCGGCCAGCAAGCTCGCCGTCTTCACCATGTCCGACTTCTCATGGAACGACCGCGGCTACGACCGCACCCGCTCCGCCCGTCAGTCCGCGCTGCACCTGGCCGGCGGGGACCCGCGCGTCGCCGACGCCGTACAGACCTTCGTCGACCTCAACCACATGGCACCGACGTTCGGCGCCAAGCCGTGGCAGCCGCAGTCGCCGATCCTCAGCGCGCAGCTCGAGAAGTTCTGGAAGGCGTACGAGAGCGACCCGACGGCCGCGATCCGCGCCTTCACTCCGACCGCGACGAACATCGGGCGCCTTCCTGCCGTCCTCCGTGCCGGCGTGCCCGACCAGCAGTTCCTGCACGACGCCGGGCCCTGGCTGGACTCCACCGCGCTGTGGGGCAAGGCCCTCGGGCACGGTCTCGCCGCGCTGAAGGCCATCGACGCCCATGACGCGGACAAGGCGGCCGGCGAGCGCGCCGCGATGGAGAAGGCGGCCGACGCCGCCTCGCACATCACCATCGACCCGGCCGAGCACCACCAGCCCGGACCCGTGAAGATCGCCGACCCGTTCCTCGGCGACTTCGTCAGCCAGGTCCAGGACCTGCACGACGCCTCGAAGGGCCTCGAGCCGCTGCGGCAGCTCGCCCTGAACAAGGACACGAAGCAGAGCTCGGACTACGGCTCGGACGGCGCGTTCCCGTACGGCGCGGCCAAGGCGGCCGACGGCGACCGCTTCAACTTCTCGACCACCAGCGGCAAGGAGGCACAGCCCTGGTGGCAGGTCGACCTCGGCTCCGTCGCCGACCTGGAGCGCGTCGACGTCTACAACCGCAGCGACTGCTGCGCGGACCGCACCAAGGACTACTACGTCCTGGTCTCCGACGAGCCCTTCACCGGCACCCTCGCCGACCAGCTGACCAAGCCCGGCGTGTGGTCCCACCACGAGACCGCGCAGGCCGGCGGCCCGACGGCGATCCCGGTGACGGCACACGGCCGCTACGTGCGGGTGTGGCTGGCGAGCGAGAAGCCCGTCGAGCTGAACATGGCGGAGGTCGAGGTGTACGGCAGGGCGCGGGGCTGACCTACCGCGTGAACGAGTAGATCTCGCTCCGCAGGTCCGCCGGCAGCCGCGCGTCGTCCCGTCCCGCGACGGTGGCGAGCAGCGCGGCGACGCGATGGACGTGGCTGCCCGGCAGGGCCTCCATGCCGCGCAGCACCCGGCGGTACGTCAACTCCAGCTCGGCGTCGGTCAGTTCCACCCCACCGCTGAGCAGAAGATGCAGCAGGTCGTGCGCGAGCGAGGTGGCCGGCTCCCCTTCCGTGGCCACGAACGTGGTCACGGAAGGGCCCAGCCACGCGAACACCGGGTCCATGACGTGTCGCACGAGGGAGTCGTTCGTCCCGCCGGACACCTCCATCTTGTGCCAGATCTCGTCCCAGTAGGGCCGGGACCAGCCGGGCCCGCCGTGCCCGCGGGGATAGCGGTAGAGCCAGTTCGCGTCGACAGGGTCCGGCGGAGAGGGCGCGCCGTACCGCGGCGCGACGTCGAGCGTGCGGCGGCCGTCGGCGTCCCAGGACCGGTGCAGGGTCATCGACAGGGCGAAGTCCGTCCACTGCTCCTCGTTGAGCGCCGAACGCCACAACAGGGCGTGGCGGTGCCAGGCGCTGACCGGGTTCGCCGAGCCGGGGAACAGCTCGGCGGCCGTGGTGCCGCCCGTCAGCAGCAGGATGACCAGGACGAGATTGGCGCCGTAGAGGCCGTGCCGCGACGCGACCCTCAGTGTCGCGGGCCGGTAGGCGGGGTGCTGGTCACCGGTGCGGGTCTCGTGCTGGTCGAGCACGCGGATCAGGACGCGGCTGAGCCGCTCCCGCTCGCCCGGCTCCATCCGCGCCGCCATCGCGCCGGCGAACCGCAGCATCTGGCGCCCGGACAGGGGCGCGTACGAGAGCAGCGCGTACGCCAGGTCGTCGTCCACGCGCTGGTCGCCGAGGGCGAGGGCGGGCCGGTTCTGCACGAGCGCGCTCAGCACGTGCAGCGCGAGCCGCACCGCCAGATACTCGCCGAACGTGGCGTGCAGGAACTCGTACGTCGCGAGGACGTGGCCGTCGCGCACCGACTGGGCGCGCTGCACGAAGTAGAACCGGCCGAGCGCGACCTCGGCGGCGCCGAGCGGCGTGCGGAATCCGGAGGCCCCGGGGGACGAGCGCCCCAGGAGCGCGGCCAGGTCCTCGTCGAGCTCGGCCGCCGAGACCCACTGGCGGCGGCGGTTGAGCTGGGCGAACGCGACCAGCGACAGGCGCTGCATCTCCAGCTCGGCGCGCTCGCGCAGGAGGCCGTCGGACGCCATGTCCGCGCTCGTCTTGCCGACTTCACGGCGCGCGAAGGAGAAGAGGAGCTCCTCGTACAGATCGGCCTCGTCCAGCGGTTCCCCGCCGTCGCGCTGCAGGCCGTTGCCCGCCACGTCGTACAGGGCGAGCATCGTCAGGAGCAGCGGCTGCGCCGTGAGTGCCGCGTGCCGCGACACCACCTCCCACGACAGCGGACGCAGGCCCCTCGCCGTGAACCCGGCCGCGTTGGCGTCGTTCCACACCGCGAGCCACTGCTGGATCTGCGCGGCGCGGAACGGTTCGAGGCGCAGCGCCACCATGCCGTCGGGGTAGCGCGCGCGGTCGGCGACGGACGTGCGGCTGGTCACCAGGGCCAGCAGCGGACGGCCCTGTTCCGCCTCGCGCTCCTGGAAGCGGGCCACCCGGACCAGGAAGTCGTTGTGGTGCACCCCGGTCGTCTGCAGCAACTCGTCGAACCCGTCGAGCAGGAGCACCGGGACCGCGCCGCCGGCCGAGCGGACCAGCTCGGGCCACGTGACGCGCTCGCCGGTCGCGGCCCGCACCGCCTGCTCGATCTGCTCCTGGAGATCGTCCTCGGCGCGCACGTCGCGCAGCGGCACCCGCACCGGCAGGAACCCGGCCGCGGGGAGCCGCGCCGCGAGCACCCGGGTCAGGACGGACTTGCCCGCGCCGGGCTGCCCGAGCACCAGCAGCGGAGTCCGCTCCTGCCCCGCCGAGGTCAGCGCCCCGGCGAGATACCGGGTCAGGTCCTCGCGCACCGGGGCCCGTTCCCACCACGCCTCGTCCGCCGGCCCGTGCTGCCCGGCCACCGGCCGTACCCGGAAGTCCGGATCCAGATACATCTCCTCCAGGGCCGGCACGCGGATGCCGTCGGGCGCCGACGCCGCGTCAAGGACCGGACGGGAGAGCGCCGCCTCGTGGGAGCGGGCCAGGGCGGCGGCGACATCCACGGGCGGCCGCGCGTGCGACGCCGTACCGGCCAGCAGCGACTCGATTCCCGCGAGGGCCCGCTGCACACCGGCCCGCGTCGCCCGGTGCTCGGTCAGCGTCGCCCAGAACCCGAACTCAGGCGCCTGCTGGGCTAGTTGGGCGTACAGGCTGTCGTAGTGGACGCATGCCGCACCAGGCAGCGCACCCGTCAGGGCCCGCTCCGCCGCGTCCCGCCCCGCCGGTGTGAGCGTGTCCCACACCGCGAGGCCCGCCACGAACCGCAGGAAGCGCCCGGACAGAGCCGTGTACCAGCCGAGGAGTTCTCGCGCCACGTCCTCCGGCGCGAGGTGCGGTGCCGGGAACGGCGCGTCCACCGCGGCGAGGGCCCGCGCGAATCCGGCGTCCGGCTCCCCGGCCCCGACCAGCGACAACTGGTCGCCACGGGTGATGCGCACCGCGTCGAGGGAGAACGGAAGGTCCTGCTCCGCGAGCGCCTCGAACCAGCCGAGGACCACGACGACCGTGTGCGCGGCCCGCAGCAACTCACCCCGCTCCACCCGCCCGTCCGCCGCCCCGAGCCGCGCCCCGACCCCGCGCACCGCGTCACGGCCGAGCCCCAGGATCCGGCCCCGCGCGTCCGCGATACGGAGGAATCCGTCGCTCACGCCACCCGTCGCCACGGCCAGCACCCCGCCGAGCGACCGGTCGAGCGCCGCGAGGCGCGGCGGATCCGCGCCGAGCAGTACCAACGCGTCCGACAACGACAGCAGCCTGCGCGAACCCACCCGAACCCCCCATGGATCATGTGCGGACGGCGGCCACTCTGCCAGGACACGAGGTCGGGGTCCATCGAGCACGGTCCGTGAGCTGGGCGACACCGAGTGCGCGCCGTTCCCCCGAATGGCTTACCGTGTGGGCCGTGGAGAGTCAGGGGAAGCGTGTGGTTCGGCTGCGCCTGACCGGGGCCGCGGCGCTGGCCGCCGTATCGGGACTGGCGGGCTCGTGGGCGTACCTGCGGGCCGGTGGGTCCGCGGGCGACGTGGTGCGGGACCTCTCCGTGGGCTGGGCGTACGCGGCCGCGGGGCTCATGGCCTGGCGGCGCAGGCCCGCCAACCGGACCGGCCCCCTGATGATCGCCGAGGGCGTCACCTGGTTCCTCGGGAACCTCCAAGGCACCTCCGTACCCGCCCTGTTCGCGTTCGGCGCCTGGTGGGAGGCGCTGAACATGGCGATCCTCCTGCACCTCATCCTCTGCTTCCCCGAGGGCCGCCTCACCACGGTCCTGACCCGGCGTCTGGTCCAGTTCGCGTACGGCCTCGTCGCGGTCGGCGGCCTGCTGCGCACGCTCCTGTTCGACCCGGCGCGGGCCACCGGCGCCACCTACCTCGACTGCGTCGGCTGCGGCCCGAACGCCCTGTTCATCCCCGGTACCCACGACCTCTTCGGCCCCGTCGACACCGTCTACCACGCGCTCGGCTGGGTCATCTCCACCGGCGCCGCGGTCGCCGTCGTACAGCGCTGGCGGCACGCGTCCGCCGCCCGCAGGCAGGCGCTGCTCCCGGCGTGGATCGGCATCGGCGTCGCCGTCGTGTTCCTGATGTGGGACATGCTCTTCTACGTCGTGCCGTGGTTCGGCGAGGTGGGCGACACCGGCGAGCAGGCCGTCTATCTGCTGTCCGACCTGGCACAGGTCGCCGTGCCGTTCGCGTTCCTCGCCGGACTGCTGCGCATGCACCTCCAGCGCGCCGAGGTCAGCGGCCTCGTCATCGAGGTCGGCACCGACCCCGACCCGGCCCGGCTGCGCGAGGCGCTGGCCCGCGTCCTGGGCGACCCGACACTGCGGCTCGGCCTGTGGCGCGAGGAGCGGGGCGCCTACGTCGACGGCTCGGGCCGCGAGGTGACGGCGGACGGCACCGGCCGCACCCCCGTCGGCGCGGCCGACGGCCGGCCGCTCGCGCTGCTGCACCACGACCCCGCCCTCATGGACGACCCGGAACTCCTCGCGTCCGTCGCCGCCGCGCTGCGCCTCGCCCTCGAGAACGTGTGGCTGCGCTCCCGCGCCAGGGACGTGAGCTCGCGGATCGTGGAGGCGGCCGACTCCGAACGCAAGCGCCTGGAACGGGATCTGCACGACGGGGCGCAGGCCAGACTGGTCTTCGCCCTGATGGCGCTGCGACGTGTCGAACGCGGCCTCGCCGACCATCCCGACGCCGCCCTGCGCGAGTCCGTGACCGAGGCGGAGTCCAGCCTCAGGCTCGCCATCGAGGAGTTGCGCGGTCTCGCCCACGGTCTGCACCCGGCGGTCCTCACGCGCGAGGGCCTCGGACCCGCGCTGACGGCGCTGGCCCGGGAGGCGACCCTGCCGGTGGTCGTCGCGGCCGAACCCCGGCGCTACGACGCGGTCGTCGAGTCGACCGCCTACTTCACGGTGTGCGAGGCCCTGTCGAACGCGGCCAAGCACGCCGGTGCCCGCGCCGTCAGCGTCTCGGCGACGCACCAGGACGGGCGGCTCGTCATCGAGACCGTCGACGACGGAGTCGGGGGAGCGGACAGCATGCGCGGCAGTGGCCTGCGCGGCCTCGCGGACCGGCTCGCCGCCGTCGACGGAGTGTTGCATGTACACAGTCCCGCCGGTGGCGGGACCAGAATCAGGGCGGAGCTTCCGTGCGGGTGATCGTTGCCGAGGACTCGGCGCTGCTGCGGCAGGGGATCGTACGACTGCTGTCGGACGAGGGTTTCGAGGTGTCGGCGGAGTGTTCCGACACGGAGCCGCTCCTCGCGCTCGTCGCCGAGCACCGTCCGGACGCCGTGCTCCTCGACATCCGCATGCCGCCGACGCACACCGACGAGGGTCTGGTCGCGGCGGCCGCGATCCGCGCGGCGCACCCCGGCACGGGCGTGCTGCTGCTGTCCCAGTACGTCGAGACGACCGACACCGTCAGGGCCTTGGCGGAGCAGCCCGAGGGCTTCGGCTATCTGCTCAAGGAGCGCGTCGCCGACATCGACGAACTCGGCGGTGCGCTCAAGCGCGTGGCGTCCGGCGAGACGGTCCTCGACCCGCTCGTCGTGGCCAAGCTCATCAACACACCGCGCCCCAGGAGTCCCCTCGACGAACTCACGGGCAGAGAGCGGGACGTGCTGGCGCTGATGGCCGAGGGCCACTCGAACGAGGCGATAGCCCAACGGCTCGTCATCGGCGGCAAAACGGTGGAGACGCACGTACGGAACATCTTCGGCAAGCTGCGCCTGGAGCAGGATCTGCTCGAACACCGGCGCGTGCGCGCGGTGCTCACCTACCTGCGCGCCTGACCCCGCCCGTGCGGGCGGAGTGAAGTGGTCCCGGCTGGCCGCTCCGAAGGCGACGTCGTCCCCCGATTTGCCCCCGTGGCTCCCCCGTACGTCGACTGCGGAGCGGTGCCGGTGAACTCAACTCTAGGCAGCCCGCGCGCCCGGGACATCAGGGCCAGCCCTGAGATCCGGAGGAGTTGCTACCGGAACCGGTCGACGGGGCCGAAGTGCGAGCTCAGCGGGGTGCGCAGCGCCCGACCACCGTACCCGCCCGGTCGATGCAGAGTACATCGACCTGTACGGGTGCGCCCCGCAACACGCGCAAGGCCTCGTCGCGGGCGGTCGCGGCGACCAGGTCGCCGAGCGGCGGCCACAACTGGAGTGCCGCGAGGCCCGTGTTGGCGTCCGCGACCGCCGCCGCGACCTCCGCGCCCGCGCCCGCCCCGGCCGCGAGGCCGGCCAGGAACGACTTGTCGACCTGCGAGCGCGCCGAATGCAGATCCAGGTGCCCGGCCGCGAGCTTCGACAGCTTGGCGAACCCGCCGCAGATCGTCAGCCGGTCGACGGGATGACGCCGTACGTACTTGAGGACCGCGCCCGCGAAGTCACCCATGTCGAGGAGCGCGTCCTCGGGCAGCCCGTGCTCGGCGACGACGGTCTTCTCGGACGTCGACCCGGTGCAGCCCGCCACATGCGTGCGCCCGGCGGCCCGCGCCACGTCCACACCCCGCCGGATCGAGTCGATCCACGCGGAGCAGGAGTACGGCACCACGATGCCCGTCGTCCCCAGGATGGACAGCCCGCCGAGGATCCCGAGCCGCGGATTCCAGGTCGACCGGGCTATCTCCTCACCGTGGTCGACGGACACGGTGATCTCGATGTCACCGCTCCCGCCGTGGCGCTCGGCGACGGCCGCCACGTGGTCCCGCATCATCTGCCGCGGCACGGGGTTGATCGCGGGTTCCCCGACGGCGAGGGGCAGCCCCGGACGGGTCACCGTGCCGACGCCCGGCCCCGCCCTGAACACGACGCCGGACCCGGCGGGCAGCAGCCGCACCGACGCCCGCACCAGCGCGCCGTGCGTGACGTCCGGGTCGTCGCCCGCGTCCTTCACGATGCCCGCCATGGCGTGCTCGCCGGTCAACTCCTCGGCCGCCAGTGCGAACGCGGGCGTCTGCCCCTTCGGCAGCGTGATCGTCACCGGGTCGGGGAAGTCGCCGGCCAGGAGCGCGGTGTACGCGGCCGTGGCCGCCCCTGTCGCACACGCGCCGGTCGTCCAGCCGGGCCGCAGACCGGTGTGCTTGAGTTGGGCGCCTCGTCCGCCCTTGGCCCCGCCCGCGTCAGTCATCGGGTTCCTCCGTGGATACTCCGTGCTTCAGGGCGGAGAGGAAACGGGCTCTTGCGGAGCTGGGTATGGGGCTGTGATGTGCCGTCAGGGCGGATCACGGTGCTGTGACCGGAAGATTTGGTGTTGAGTCGCGGTCTCATTAGTTTGTGAGCGTGATCACGATGTGTGTGAAGCGGGCGTTCAAATACCGCTTCTATCCGACCGATGCGCAGGCGGCTGAGCTGTCGCGCACGTTCGGCTGCGTGCGCAAGGTCTACAACCTCGCACTTGCCGCCCGTACCGAGGCGTGGGCGCGGCAGGAGCGGGTCAACTACAACGCCACCTCGGCGATGTTGACCGCGTGGAAGAGGACCGAGGAACTGGCGTTCCTCAATGAGGTGTCGTCGGTGCCGTTGCAACAGACGTTGCGGCACTTGCAGACGGGGTTCACCCACTTTTTCGCCAAGCGGGCAAGGCATCCGCGCTTCAAATCGCGGAAGAAGTCCCGCAAGTCCGCCGAGTACACCACCAGCGGGTTCCGCTTTCGTGACGGCGGCCTGACACTGGCGAAGATGAACGAACCGCTCGACATCGTGTGGTCGCGCCCGCTTCCCCCGGGAGCAGAGCCGTCCACGGTGACCGTCTCGCAGGACGCGGCGGGACGCTGGTTCGTCTCCCTGCTGTGCGAGGACCCGTCCCTGTCGCCGCTCCCGGCAACCGATCAGGCAGTCGGCATCGACGTGGGCCTCGACCATCTCCTGGCCCTCTCCACCGGCGAGAAGATCGCCAACCCCCGGCACGAACGCAAGGATCGTGCCCGCCTGGCCAAGGCCCAGCAGAACCTCTCCCGAAAGGCCAAGGGCGACGGCGCCAACCGGGCCAAGGCCCGGCGAAAGGTTGCCGGAATCCACGCCCGCATCGCCGACCGGCGCCGCGACCACCTGCACAAACTGACCACTCGACTCGTGCGCGAAAACCAAACGCTCGTGATCGAGGACCTGACCGTACGCAACATGGTCAAGAACCGGAGCCTTGCCCGCGCCATCAGTGATGCCGCGTGGTCGGACTTCCGGAGCATGCTGGAGTACAAGGCCGCCTGGTACGGGCGGGAAGTGATCGCTGTCGACCGCTTCTTCCCCTCCTCTAAACTGTGCTCCCACTGCGGCGCCCTCGCAAAGAAGATGCCGCTGCACGTTCGAACCTGGACCTGCGACACGTGCGGAACGACCCACGACCGGGACACGAACGCAGCTAACAATCTGCTGGCCGCCGGACTGGCGGTGACAGCCTGTGGAGCTGGTGTAAGACCTCAACGGAGAACTCCGGGCGGGCAGTCGGCGACGAAGCAGGAAGCCCCACGGCGCGAGCCGTAGGAATCCCCCTCGTTCACGAGGGGGAGAAAGTCAAGGAAGGACCCCGCACCCGTGCACGTACTGATCCTCGGCGGCACGACCGAGGCCCGCCGCCTCGCGCAGGCCCTCACCGCCGGCCACCCCGGGTGGCGCGTGACGAGCTCGCTGGCCGGCCGCGTGGCCCGGCCCCTGCTGCCCGAGGGCGAGGTGCGGACAGGCGGTTTCGGGGGAGCCGATGGCCTGGCCCGCGCGCTGCGCGAGCTCCAGGTGGACGCGCTCATCGACGCCACCCATCCTTTCGCCGGGACGATCAGTTTCCACGCGGCGCAGGCCGCCGCCACGGCCCATGTTCCCCTGCTGGCACTGCGGCGCCCCGGCTGGGTCCCCGCACCGGAAGACGACTGGCACCACGTGAACTCCCTGGAGGAGGCGGCGAGGGCCCTGCCGTCCCTGGGCACCCGGGCGTTCCTGACGGTGGGCCGCCTGGGACTCCCGCCCTTCGCGTCCATCGACGACGTCCACTTCCTGATCCGCTCGGTGGACGCCCCCGAGCCGCCACTGCCCCCGCACTCGGAGGTCGTGCTGGACCGGGGCCCGTTCACGCCGGAGGGCGAACGGGAGCTGCTCCGCACGCACCACATCGACGTACTGGTGACGAAGGACAGCGGGGGAGAGGCGACGGCCCCGAAGCTCGTCGCGGCGCGAGAGGCGCGGATCCCGGTCCTGGTGGTACGACGGCCGGAGGTGCCGGCGGGAGTGACCGTGGTGGGATCGGTGGCGCAGGCGGCGGAGTGGGCCGGGGGCATTTCCGGCCCGGGCGTATCCAGCCGGTCCGGCGTCTGAGGACGAGCCCGAAGGGTGACAGCGGGGGTCCGGGGGCGCCGCCCCCGGGATGTGCGCCCGAACCTATTCCACCGCACAGGCAACCGCGTTGACCGCCGCGGCGGCCATCGCACTGCCGCCCCGTCGCCCCCGCACCACCAAATACTCCAGCCCCAATTCCCCCGCATGCTCCACCAGCGCGTCCTTCGACTCGACCGCGCCCACGAACCCGACCGGAACCCCGATCACCGCGGCGGGCGGCTCAGCGCCCTCCCGCACCAGTTCCAGGAGCCGGAAGAGCGCCGTGGGCGCGTTGCCCACGGCGACGACCGCCCCGCCCATCCGCTCCCGCCACAGTTCCAGCGCCGCGGCGGAGCGCGTCGTGCCGAGCCGCTCGGCGAGCGCGGGGACCGACGGGTCGGACAGGGTGCACACCACGTCGTTGTCCGCGGGCAGCCGCTTCCGGGTGATTCCGCTGGCGACCATGGACACGTCGCACAGGACGGGCGCGCCCCCGCGCAGCGCCTCGCGGGCGCGGACCGCGACGTCCGGCGAGTACGCGAGGTCGCCCGCCAGGTCGACCATCCCGCACGCGTGGATCATCCGGACCGCGACCTGGGCCACCTCGGCGGGCAGCCCGCCCAGATCGGCCTCGGCGCGGATCGTGGCGAAGGACCGGCGGTAGATCTCCGCCCCGGACTTCTCGTACTCGAACGCAGTGCTCACGGCGGGGAGCCTATCCAGCGGTGCCCACTTCACAGGGTGTGGGGCCCGGGTCTATAGTCCAAAACTAGCAGTGCTAATTAACTTCCCTCAGGAGCCGCACGTGCGTCCCGTCCATTTCGCCGCCGCCCGCCGCACCCCGATCGGAAAGCTGCGCGGGTCCCTGTCGACCGTGCGCCCGGACGACCTCGCGGCCGGCGTCGTCCGCGGTCTGCTCGCCGGTGTGCCGGAGCTCGACCCGGCCCGGATCGACGACGTCTACTGGGGCGCCGCGAACCAGGCCGGCGAGGACAACCGCAACATCGCGCGCATGGCCGCCCTCCTCGCGGGCCTGCCCGAGTCCGTCCCCGGCGCGACCGTGAACCGCCTGTGCGCCTCCGGCCTCGAAGCCGTCACCACCGCCGCCCGCACCATCGCCTCCGGCGAGGCCGACGTCGTCCTCGCGGGCGGCTCCGAGTCCATGAGCCGCGCCCCCTTCGTGCTCCAGCGCCCCGACGAGGCGCTCCCGCACAAGATGGAGACGTACGACACACGCCTGGGCTGGCGGCTGGTCAACCCGAGGATGAAGGAGCTGCACGGGGTCCTCGCCATGGGGGAGACCGCCGAGGAGGTCGCCGAGCGCTACGACGTCCCGCGCGAGCGTCAGGACGCCTTCGCGCTCCGCAGTCACCACAACGCCGCCGAGGCCCGCAAGAACGGCCTCTTCGACGCCGAGATCCTCCCCGTCACGCGCCCGGACGGCGTCGTCGTCGAGCAGGACGAGTGCATCCGCCCCGACACCTCCCTGGAGAAGCTGGGCACGCTCAAGCCCGTCTTCCGCAAGGGCGGCACCGTCACCGCGGGCAACGCCTCACCCATGAACGACGGCGCCGCGGGCCTGCTCCTGGTCAGCGAGGACGCCCTGCACGACCTCGGCCTCGAATCCCTCGGCCGGTACGTCGCCGGAGCCTCGGCCGGTGTGCACCCGGACGTCATGGGCATCGGCCCCGTCCCCGCCACGCAGAAGGCGCTCGCCCGCGTCGGCTGGTCCATCGGTGACGTCCAGGAGGCGGAGTTCAACGAGGCGTTCGCCGCCCAGGCCCTCGCCTGCGTCGACGCGCTCGGCATCGACCCGGAACTGGTGAACCCGACCGGCGGCGCCATCGCGCTGGGCCACCCGCTCGGCTGCTCCGGCGCCCGCATCCTCACCACCCTGCTCCACCGCATGCGCCGCACCGGCGGCTCGCGCGGCCTCGCCACCATGTGCGTCGGCGTCGGCCAGGGCTCCGCCGTCCTCGTCGAGCGCTCCTGAACTCCCGTACAACGTAAGGAACGTGAAGAAGATGAGCAGCAGGTTCACCGGCCGCGTGGCCGTCGTCACGGGTGCCGCGCAGGGCATCGGCGCCGCGACCGCCCTGCGGCTGGCCGAGGAGGGCGCGGCCGTGGCCGTCGTCGACCTCACGGCCGAGCGCGCCGGGACCACCGTCGAGGCGATCCGCGCCAAGGGCGGGCAGGCGTCGGCGTACGGCTGCGACGTCACCGACCAGGACGCCGTCGAGGCGACCTTCGCCCGCGTCCACGAGGAACTCGGCGGACTGCACATCCTGGTCAACAACGCGGGCATCACCCGCGACGGCATGTTCTTCAAGATGCCGAAGTCCGACTGGGACGACGTCATCAACGTGAACCTCAGCAGCGTCTACAACTGCTCGCAGGCCGCGCAGAAGTACATGTCGCGGGCCGGGTACGGGAAGATCGTCTCCCTGTCGTCGCGCTCCGCCCTCGGCAATCGGGGTCAGGCCAACTACGCCGCCGCCAAGGCCGGCATCCAGGGCTTCACCGCCACCCTCGCCATCGAGCTCGGCCGCTTCGGCATCAACGTGAACGCCGTGGCGCCCGGCTACATCGCCACCGCCATGACCGCCGCGACCGCCGAGCGAGTCGGCACCACCGCCGAGGAGCACCAGAAGCTCGCGGCCGAGCGCACCCCGCTCGGCCGCGTGGGCCGGCCCGAGGACGTCGCGTCCGTCGTCGCCTTCCTCGCCAGCGACGACGCCTCCTACGTCAGCGGCCAGACGCTGTACGTGAACGGCGGCGCGCGCTGACACATCGCTGAGCTGTACCTGGTTCAGAGCCGCACCAGAAGTCAGTACGGAACGGAGCACCACCCTCATGGCAACCCTGTCCCTCGCCGCGATCCTCGCCGAGTCAGCCCGCCGCCACCCGGACAAGGCCGGGCTCGTCGAAGGTGAACTGCGCGTCACCTTCCAGGAGTTGTGGCTCCAGGCCCGCAAGCAGGCCGCGGCGCTCATCGGGCTCGGCGTGCGGCCGGGGGACAAGGTGGCGCTGATGGCGCCCAACGTGGCCGAGTTCCCGCGCGCGTACTACGCGGCGCTCGCCGCGGGCGCCGTCGTCGTCCCCGTACACCTGCTCCTCTCCTCGCGAGAGGTCGAGCACGTCCTGCGCGACAGCGGCGCCACGCTGCTCCTGTGCCACCCGGGTCAGGCGAAGACCGGCGGGGCGGCGGCCGAGGCGACCGGCGTGCGCATGCTGACCCTCGGCGAGGGCGGCGACCTGGAGCGGCTCACGCATGACGCCGAGCCCCTGCCCACGTACCTCACCCGCGACGCGGACGACCCGGCCGTCGTGTTCTACACCAGCGGCACCACCGGCGTCCCCAAGGGCGCCGTCCTCAGCCACTTCAACCTGGTGATGAACGCGACGGTCAGCGCCTTCGACGGTCACGACGTGCGCTCCGACGACATCGCGCTCGGCGCGCTGCCCCTCTTCCACGCCTTCGGACAGACCGTCTCCATGAACGCGACGTGGCGCGCCGGCGCCACCCTCGTCCTCCTCCCGCGCTTCGACGCGGCCAAGGCCGTCGACCTGATGGTCGCCGAGGGCGTGAACACCTTCCACGGCGTGCCCACCATGTACGTGAAGCTGGTGGCCGCGGCGGCGCAAGCCGAGAAGCTCCCCACTCTCAAGGTCTGCGTCTCGGGCGGTGCTTCGCTGCCCGTCGCCGTCCTCGAACGCTTCCAGGACGCCTACGGCGCCACCGTCTACGAGGGCTACGGGCTCTCCGAGACCTCCCCGGCCGCCGCCACCAACCAGCCGGTCTTCGGTGCGCGCCCGGGCACGATCGGGCACCCCATGTGGGGCGTCGACGTGGAGATCGCCCGCGCCGAGGTCGAGGACCGCGTGGAGCTGCTCCCCGAGGGCGAGCTCGGCGAGGTCGTCGTGCGCGGCCACTGCGTCTTCAGCGGGTACCTGGGGCGCCCCGAGGCCACCGCGGAGGCCCTCGTCGACGGCTGGTTCCGCACGGGCGACCTCGGCACCAAGGACGAGGACGGCTATCTGCGCATCGTCGACCGCAAGAAGGACGTCATCATCCGCGGCGGCTACAACGTGTACCCGCGCGAGGTCGAGGAGGTCCTGATGCGCCACCCCGGCGTCGCCCAGATCGCCGTCATCGGCCTGCCCGACCCCGTACACGGCGAAGAGGTCTGCGCCGTGATCATCCGCAGGGAGACCGGCGCGAGCGCGGCCGACGCCGACGAGATCGCCGAGTGGTCCAAGGAGCACCTTGGCCGCCACAAGTACCCCCGCCGCATCGAGTTCGCCGACGAGCTGCCGCTCGGCCCGAGCATGAAGGTCCTCAAGCGAGAACTGCGCTCCCAGTACGCCGGCTGACCCGGGAGCACGCGCAGGGGGTGCCGTCCCGGCATGCGGCACCCCCTGCCGCCGGCCGGATAGATGGGTCTAGCATCTGACCCCGGTATGTACTCCATAACCCTCTGGGAATTCGCCGCGCTCGCCGCCGCGGCCGTGCTCGTCGGATTCTCGAAGACGGCGGTCAGCGGCGCCAACACGGTCAGCCTCGCCATCTTCGCGGCGGTCCTGCCCGCCCGTGAGTCCACCGGCATCCTGCTGCCCGTCCTCATCGCCGGCGACATCCTCGCCGTACTGACCTACCGCAGACACGCGCACTGGCCCACCCTCTGGCGCCTCTTCCCGGCCGTGGCCGTGGGAGTGGTGCTCGGCACGCTCTTCATGGTGTGGGCCGACGACGCCATGGTGCGTACGTCGATCGGGGCGATCCTGCTCCTGATGGCCGCCGTCACGGTGTGGCGCAGACGCCGGGAAGACGCTCCGGACGTCGAGGAGACCGCGAGCCGCGCCGGCCGCGTGAAGGCCCGCTCCTACGGCGTGCTGGGCGGCTTCACGACCATGGTCGCCAATGCCGGCGGGCCCGTCATGTCGATGTACCTGCTGTCGGCGGGCTTCCGGAAGCTCGGCTTCCTAGGTACCTCCGCGTGGTTCTTCCTCATCGTCAACTCGGCCAAGGTGCCGTTCAGCGTGGGCCTCGGCCTGATCAACGGGCGCTCGCTGCTCCTCGATGCGGCACTCGTCCTGTTCGTCGTACCCGGCGCGTTCATCGGCAAGGCCTGCGTGCACCGCATCAACCAGCGGCTCTTCGAGCGGCTGGTGATCGCGGCGACCGTGGTCGGCGGGGTGCAGCTCCTGATGCGCTGAGCCACCGTCACGAAGCGGAGAGGACCTTGTCCGGGCTGCGGGACGGCAGGCCGTGCTCCAGATCCTCGGCGAGCAGCCGCTTCGCGATCGTTGGTCACCCGGACAGCGTCAGATCGGGAACGGGCACGTGCGTGATCCTGCGGAGCTCCATGGGTGACGGGCGGTGCGCTGTGCTGGGCGGGGATTTGCGGGGCTGCCGCCGCCCCGCCCCGCATGCCCGGGGGCGTGGGGGTGTGGCTCTCTGCGGGTTGTGGGGGCTGGGCGCGCGGTTCCCCGCGCCCCTTTGTGTGACGGAGCCTGGGCGAGCAGTCATGGGTGTAGGCGGGGGGCGTTTGCCGCCGCGTCCAGGGTGGGGGGTTGTTCTTCCACCTTCTCGGCCAGCGTTGTCGCCCAGGTGTCCAGGGATGGCAGGTCGATTCCGTACGGTGCGGGTCTGCTCGTGGCCTCGGCCCAGGCCGTGAGGCCTCCTGCGCCGCGGCGCAGGAGGCGTGCGCCGCCCGCCGAGTTGCCACTGGCCGTGTGCGTCAGGCCCACCGCCAGCTGTGCCAGGGCGCGCCACAGGCCGCGCTCCTCGTCGGGCCCCGACTTCCACGCGTCCTCGAACACCTCGTGCGCGTGGAACGGCCGGCCCGCGTCGAGCAGCGCCTGCGCCTCCGTGACCGTCTCCTCGGGGGACCGCACCACCCCCTCCGGCTGTCGAGCGACCCCCTCCGCGCCGTACGGCAGCGGACGGCCGAGGCCGTCGCGGGGGCGCGCGTTGCGGGCCCGCCCCTCCTCGTCACGGTCGCGGTCCCGGCCACTGCTCACGTCACTCATGCCTCGATTGTCCCGCGCCGGCGCCCGGCCTTCCCGACGCGGCCCAGCCGCGTCCCCGCGGCTCTCGCACCGGCGACGGACCACCCCTGAGCTTGGGGTATTGTTCTTTCTGCGCCGCCAAGCGGAACACCCGCCGGGCGGCGCGACCGGGACGTGGCGCAGCTTGGTAGCGCACTTGACTGGGGGTCAAGGGGTCGCAGGTTCAAATCCTGTCGTCCCGACTTTTCGAAGTCGCAGATCAGGGGCCGTGTCAGAGAAATCTGACACGGCCCCTCGGTCGTTCCCGGAACTCTCTCCCAACGCCTCTTATCCCGGGGTGTCTTCCTCCGCCGGAGGCGTGCCGTACGCGTCGCGCGCCGCGTACCACCACACCGTCGCCAGGATCAGGACCACGGCCAGGGCCGCCGACGCGTAGTTCATCGAGTCGACCGTCACCGGTGACGCCTGCGGCAGGCAGAACAGGATCGTCACGAACGCCACCCACGTCACCGCGATCCAGCCGACCGGTCTGCTCCAGCGCCCCAGGTTCCAGGGGCCGGGAGCGAAGCGGTCGCCCGCCCGCAGGCGCAACAGGATCGGGATCGCGTACGCGGGCGTGATCCCGATGACGTTGATGGCCGTCACCGCTCCGTACGCCGTCGTGGAGTAGAGGGACGGCAGCGCGATCACGGTGGCGAGGCCCACCGACAGCCACACGGCGGGCACGGGTGTGCGGGTGCGGGCGCTCACCCTGCGCCACAGGGCCGAGCCCGGCAGCGCGTTGTCGCGGCTGAACGCGAACACCATGCGGCTGGTCGCCGCCACCTCGGCGTTGCCGCAGAACAGCTGGGCCACGATCACGATCAGGAGCAGCGCCGTGGCGCCGGACGTGCCGAGGGCGTCGATCATGATCTGCGCGGGCGGCACCCCGGTGGCGCTGTCCTGCGCGCCCGCGTAGTCCTGGATCGCGAACGTCAGCCCGGCGAGCAGCACGAACCCGGCGATCCACGAGACCCACACGGCCCGCACGATGCCGCGCGCGGCGGACATGGAGGCGTTCGACGTCTCCTCCGAGAGATGCGCGGACGCGTCGTAGCCGGAGAACGTGTACTGCGCGAGGAGCAGGCCGATCGCGGCGACGTACAGCGGGTTGTGCCAGCCGGTGTCGTTGACGAACTCGGTGAACACGAAGGACGGCGACCGGTGGTGGTCGGGCACGATCGCGAGGACGCCGACGATCACGGCCACGCCCGTCAGGTGCCACCACACGCTGATCGAGTTGAGCACGCTGACCAGGCGTACGTCGAAGAGGTTCAGGGCGGCGTGCACGACGAGGATGGCGAGGAAGATCAGGAAGGTCGATCCCGGTGTCGGGTCGAAGCCGAACCGGAGGTTGAGCAGCGCGCCGGTGAACAGGGCCGCGCCGTAGTCGATTCCGGCGATCGCGCCGAGCAGGCCCAGGAGGTTGAGCCAGCCCGTGTACCAGCCCCAGCGGCGGCCGCCGAGCCGGTCGGCCATGTAGTAGAGGGCCCCGGACGTCGGATACGCGCTGGTGACCTCGGCGAGCGCGAGGGCGACGAGGAGGACGAAGAGGCCGACGCCCGCCCATCCCCACATCATCACGGCCGGTCCGCCCGTGCCGAGGCCGAATCCGTAGAGCGTCATGCAGCCGGACAGGACGGAGATCACGGAGAAGCTGATGGCGAAGTTCCCGAAGCCGCCCATGCGGCGGGCCAGGACCGGCTGGTAGCCCAGCTCCCTGAGTCTGGCCTCCTCGTCCGGTGGCTGCCCGGCCTGTCCGTACTCGGCGGCGCTCGACGTGGTGGTGCCTATTTCCGGTGTGGACATGAGCTCCTCTTGTGGGGAGAGAGGCGTGAAGTCACAGGTCTGGTACGAGGTCTGACGGATGATCAGTGTAGGGGCGGAGGGAAGGGGGCGCCCTTGACGCTCTCGCGGAGGCTGTAGCAGGCTTCCGCGGTGATCACGAATGCCGGCGGGCCGCGCGAGGGAACCGTCCTCGCCATCGATCAGGGCACATCGGGGACCAAGGCTCTCGTCGTCTGCCCGCGCCGCGGCGTGATCGGCTCCGGCAGTGCGCCCGTACGTCCGCGCCACCTCCCGGGCGGCCTCGTCGAGGTCGATCCGGCCGCGCTGCTCGCCTCCGTCGTCGACGCGGGACGCCGCGCGCTGGCCGCCGCGGGCGAGCCCGTCGGCGCGGTCGGCCTCGCCAACCAGGGCGAGACGGTCCTCGCCTGGGACCCCGCGTCGGGCAGGCCGCTCACGGACGCGATCGTCTGGCAGGACCGACGGGCGGAAGCGCTGTGCGCGGAACTCTCCTCGTACGCCGATGAGTTGCGGGACCTCACGGGGCTGCCGCTCGACCCCTACTTCGCCGCCCCGAAGATGGCCTGGATCCGGCGGCACCTCACCCGGGACGGCGTCGTCACCACCAGCGACGCGTGGCTCGTCCACCGGCTGACCGGCGCGTTCGTCACCGACGCCGCCACCGCGGGACGCACGCAGCTCCTCGACCTGGACGCCGTCGCGTGGTCGCCGCGGGCCCTGGAGATCTTCGGCCTCGGCGGCGAGCGGCTACCGGACGTCGTCGACGCCGCGGGACCCGTCGGCACGACGAAGGCATTCGGCCCCGAACTACCCCTCACCGGGCTCCTCGTGGATCAGCAGGCCGCGCTGCTCGCGCAGGACGTGACCGAGCGGGGAACCGCCAAGTGCACCTACGGAACAGGTGCGTTCCTGCTCGCCCCGACCGGCGACCGCCCGCGCCGCGGCAGTTCCGGACTGGTCAGCTGCGTCGCGTGGCGACTGGCCGGGCGGAGCAGCTACTGCCTCGACGGGCAGGTCTACACCGCCGCATCCGCCGTCCGCTGGCTCACCGGCCTCGGGGTGATCTCGGGGGCCGAGGACATCGACCCGGTCGGATCGGCCGTGCCCGACACCGGCGGCGTCACCTTCGTGCCCGCCCTCGCCGGTCTCGCGGCGCCCTGGTGGCGCGGCGACCTGCGCGGCTCCCTGACGGGCCTCGGCCTGGACACGACCCCCGGCCACCTCGTCCGCGCCCTGTGCGAGGGGATCGCCGCGCAGGTCGTCTCGCTCGCGGACGCCGTCGCCGCCGACCTGGGTGAACCGCTGCGCGCCCTGCGCGTGGACGGCGGCCTGACCCGGTCGGCCCTGCTGATGCAGACCCAGGCGGACCTTCTCCAACTGCCCGTGGAAGTTGCTGAGTTGCCCGACGCGACCGCGCTCGGCGTAGGTGCCGTCGCCCGGCTCGGACTCGATCCCGCGCTCACCGTGCGGGACGCGGTCCCGTACGGGCGGCCCGCCGCCGTGTACGAGCCGCGCATCGACGCCGCCCAGGCCGCCGAACGCCTCGACGGGTTCCGCTCGGCGGTGGCCACGCTCCTCGACCGCACGCCGGCGGGGTCCCCATGACCGTCACCACCAAAGGGCCGCTGTCCCCCAAAGGGCAGCTGTCGCCCCGGCCCTACGACGTCGCGGTCGTCGGCGCCGGCGTCGTCGGTACCGCCATCGCCCGCGAACTGGCGCGCCACCCACACCTGCGCATCGCTCTCGTGGAGGCGTCCGGCGATGTCGGAGACGGCACCTCCAAGGCCAACACGGCGATCCTGCACACGGGGTTCGACGCCGTGCCCGGCTCCCTGGAGTCCCGCCTCGTCAGGGAAGGGCAGCGGCTGCTCTCCGCCTACGCGGCCGAGTCCGGAATCCCTGTCGAGACCGTCGGCGCCCTGCTCGTCGCCTGGGACGACGAACAACTCGACGCGCTGCCCGGCCTGTTGGAGAAGGCCGGACACAACGGATACGACGCGGCGCGCATCATCAGCGCCGACGAGACCCGGGCCCGCGAACCGCACCTGGGCCCCGGCGCGCTCGGCGCCCTCGACGTCCCGGGCGAGAGCATCATCTGCCCCTGGACCACCACGCTCGCGTACGCCACCCAAGCGGTGCGGTCCGGTGTCGACCTGCATCTCAACGTCCGAGTGGAGAAGGTGAGTTCGGAAGACGGTGCACACCTTCTGGACACGTCGCGCGGCGCGCTCCGGGCGCGGTTCCTCGTCAACGCCGCGGGGCTGAACGCCGACGTGCTCGACCGGCTCGTCCTCGGGAGCGGGGACTTCACCGTCACCCCGCGCCGCGGCCAGCTCATCGTCTTCGACAAACTCGCCCGCGACCTGGTCCGGCACATCCTGCTTCCGGTGCCGACCGCGCTCGGCAAGGGCGTCCTCGTGGCGCCGACCGTCTACGGCAACGTACTGCTCGGCCCGACCGCCGAGGACCTCGACGACAAGACGGCCACCGGCACGACGGCGGACGGACTCGACGGGCTGCTCACGAAGGGGCGCCGCATCCTGCCCGCCCTGGTCGACGAGGAGGTCACCGCCGTGTACGCGGGCCTGCGCGCCGCCACCGAGCACGACGACTACCGCATCCGCTGCCACGAGGGGCGGCGCTACGTCACCGTGGGCGGCATCCGCTCGACCGGCCTCACCGCGTCCATGGCGATCGCGGCGCACGTCGCGGGCCTGATCGCCGAGGCGGACCCCGGCCTCGACCTCAAGGACCCGGTCGAGCCGCTCCCCGTCCACATGCCCAACCTGGGCGAGGCCTTCCCCCGCCCCTACCAGCGCGCCGACCTCATCGCGACCGACCCCGCGTACGGCACCATCGTCTGCCACTGCGAGCGCGTGACCCGCGGCGAGATCAGGGACGCCCTGATCAGCACGGTCCCGCCCGCTTCCCTGGAGGGCCTGCGCCGCAGGACCCGGGCGCGGGGCGGACGGTGCCAGGGGTTCTACTGCGGGGCGGCCGTGCGCGTACTTCACGAGGGGAGGGGCGAGTGGGGTCCGGAATGACGCGGCGGCAGCGGGGCGTCGACGTGCTCGTCGTCGGCGCGGGGCCCGCCGGGCTCGCCGCCGCCCGCGGCCTCGCCGAGCACGGCGTGGGCGTCGTGGAGGTCCTGGAGCGTGAGGTGGTGGCGGGCGGTGTGCCGCGGCACTGCCACCACCGCGGGTTCGGCCGGTGGGGCGTGACGGGGCCGCAGTACGCGGCCAGGACCGTCGAGGCCGCGCTCGGCTCCGGCGCCCGCGTACGGACCGGGGTCACCGCCACCGGCTGGGCCGGGCCGCTCACCCTGGACACCACTGGCCCGCACGGGCTCGAACGCATCACCGCGCGCGCCGTCGTCCTCGCCACCGGGGCGCGCGAACGCCCGCGCAGCGCACGCCTCGTACCCGGCACACGGCCCGCCGGAGTGCTCACCACCGGCGAGCTCCAGCAGGCCGTCCACCTGCACGGACAGCGGGTCGGCACCCGCGCGGTCGTCGTCGGAGCCGAACCGGTCGGCTACGCGGCCCTGTCCGCCCTGCGCCGCGCGCGCGTCACCGTCGTCGCGCTCACCACCGATCAGCCGCGCCACCAACTGGGCCGGGCGTCGGCCGTCGCGGCACGCATCGGTCACGGCGTCCCCGTACTCACCGGCACGACCGTGGCCGAACTCCTGGGCAGGGGCCGGCTGTCGGGTGTACGGCTGCGGCATCGTGACGGCCGGCTGACGACCGTCGACTGCGACACCGTGGTGTTCACCGGGGACTTCGTGCCGGACCACGAGCTGGCGCGGCGCGGGGGAGTGGCACTCGATCCCGGGACGCGGGGGCCCGCCGTCGACGGCGCGTTCCGCACCGGCGTCGAGGGCGTCTTCGCCGTGGGGAACGTGCTGCACGCGGTGGAGCCGGCGCTGTGGGCGGCCCGCGAGGGCGCGCTCGCGGCCGACGCCGTGCGCGGGTTCCTGGACGGCTCGGGTCCGGCGCCGGGCGGCCCGGCGATCGAGGTCGCGGCGCCCCTGCGCTGGGTGGCGCCGAACCGGGCGGTCCCGGGGGTGCCGGTGGACGGCTTCGTTCTGCGCACGGCGCAGGCGCTGACCCGGCCGGTGCTCGTCGTGACGCAGGACGGCCACCGCCTGCACCGCCAGTACGTACCGCGCCGCGCGCTCCCCAACCGCACCCTGCGCTTGGCGGGCCACTGGACGGGAAAGGTCGACGCCGCAGGCGGCCCCGTCCGGATCACGGTCGGCGGGCTCAGGGACGGAATCTTCGGAGCGGCCACGGAGTGATGCGCGCCCCTTGCTGACCCGCGCGCCGTCCACGCCCCGGAGGCGGGCCGCATCGGCTGCCCAGTGGTGCGTCTTCGAAAAATGGCGCGGACACGCCCATTGTCAGGGTTGCGGTGAGGGAGTTACATGGTGCCCGCACGTGACGAAAGCGCTTTCTGTCGGTCGGGGGAATCCCGGTCGGCAGCCCCTTCGTTGCCGCTCGGAGGCCGTATGAGACTGCCCCGCACCAGCCGCACTGCGATCGCCCGGACCGCCGTCCGCACCGGGCTCGCACCACACGCCCGGCGCGCCCGATCCGCCCGGGACACCCGCCGTACCCGACGCACCGCACTCGCCGCCGTGGCCCTCGCCTCGGTCGCCGTCCTCGCCGCCGCCGCGCTTCCCGCGCAGGCGAGCGGCCCCGCTCACAAGGTCCCCGCGCAGGCCAACGGCCCCGAGGGACACAGCCCGTTGCGCGCCCAGGCCGTCGCCGCCTACGACTTCGGGCACCCCGATCCCGCCGATCCCGCGAGGGAGCGGGACATCGGCCGCTCCCGCACCCCGCTCACGCTCATCAACGGCGGCTCCGCCATGCGCGTCGACGACGAGGCGTACCGGGGCAGCTCGCCCGCCCTCCAGGTGCGTCAGCAGAACCCGGCCACGGCCGGCAACGACGACTGGAAAGCGGGTACTTGGAACGAGGCCGGGGTCGGGTCCCTCGGCGCCTTCAACAGCGCCAAGGCCGCCACGGTCATGGGCTGGTTCAAGATGACGGGCGACAATCCCACCCTCAACTCCAACACCGCCAACCCCACCGACCGCTACGGAGCGATCGGACTCGCCGGGGTGCTCTCCGGCACCAGTGACGGGCACGCCGTGCGTGCGCTGCTCGAACTCATCCAGGTGAACGGCGAGTTGAAGCTCGTCGCGCTCGGCCGTCGCCTCGACAGCGGCGCCTCCCAGACCTTCGCCGCCTCCGCCGACTGGCAGAAGGTGCTGCCCCGGGGCGAGTGGGTCCATCTGGCCGCCACCTTCGACTTCCGCGACGGCACGATGGCCCTGTACCGCGACGGCAAGCCGCTCGACGGCTTCTACGTCACGCCGGGCGACCCCTGGGAACTCACCACCACACCGGCACCGCACCGCGCCTCGCCGACCGACCCGCGCGGCATCAAGGTCGGCGGCAGCTTCCCGCAGAACACGCGCGAGAACAACGCCTGCGACTGCCGCATGGACGATCTCCTCTTCCTGGACCGCGAAGTGACGGCCGGTCAGGTCAGCGCTGAGTACCGCCGCATGACGAGGGGCCACTGACGCCTCGTACCCCCGCTTCCCTCCAGCCGTACTCGCCATCCGAAGGGACCCGCATGGCAGCACGACGCAAGAATCCAAGACTCTGGGCGGCCTTCGCCGTCACCGCAACCCTGGCGCTCGGCGGGCTCGCCGCGCCCTCGCACGCCGACGAGCCCGCTCCCGCCGCCGCGACCGCGGGACTCAGCGACCCGATCCCGGAGAAGCCCGCCCAGTCGAGGACCGGGCTCGTTCTGACGGAATACGCCCAGTTCCCCAAGTCGGAACCGGTCCCGGCCCCGACGGACCCGCGTCTGATGCGGCACGCCAGGATCAACACCATCAACGAACTCCCCGACGGTTCGGGCCGTATGGCGACCCCGGACCTCAACGGGACGCTCTACCTCACCGACCCGGGCACCGCCGGCAAGGACACCGGTGGCACCCCGCACCCGTACCTCGACGTGAAGGGCACCTTCCCGAACTTCTTCTCGGGCCGTGGCCTCGGCCAGGGCTTCGGATACGCCGCCTTCCACCCGCAGTTCGCGAAGAACGGCCGTTTCTACACCATCCACACCGAACTCGCCTCGCAGGTCACCCAGGCCCCCGACTTCAAGCAGGCGGGCACCACGACGTACCACGGCGTCATCACCGAGTGGACCGCCGACGACCCGAAGGCCGCCGTCTTCCACGGCACCCACCGCGAGGTCCTGCGCATCGGCTTCACCGGCCAGGTGCACGGCATCCAGCAGATCGACTTCAACCCGACCGCCAAGCCCCACGACAAGGACTACGGGCTGCTCTACCTCGCCGTCGGCGACGGCGGCCAGGGCGTCGGCAACAGCGAACCGCAGAACATGGCGCTCCCGCACGGCAAGCTCCTGCGCATCGACCCGGCGGGCCGCAACAGCGCGAACGGCAAGTACGGCATCCCGGCCGCCAACCCGTTCGTGTCCACACCGGGCGCCCTCGGCGAGATCTACGCCGTCGGCATGCGCGACCCGCACCGCTTCAGCTGGGACACCGGCGGCAGCCACCGCATGTACCTCGGCCACATCGGCGAGCACGCCATCGAGTCGGTGTACGAGGTCAAGGCCGGCGACAACTTCGGCTGGAGCGAGCGCGAGGGCCCGTTCCTCTTCGACAAGAAGACCACCGACCCGTGCGCCCGCATCGCGCCGCTGCCCGCCGACGACGCCAAGTACGGCTACACGTACCCCGTCGCCGCGTACGACCACGACCCCGGAGCCGACTGGGACTGCCGCTCCGACGTGGGCCGCGCGATCGCCGGAGGCTTCGTCTACCGGGGCAAGGACGCGCCCGAGCTGCGCGGCACGTACATCTTCGGCGACCTCGTGGACGGCCGGATCCTGGCCGCCGACACCCACGACATGCGCCGCGGCGCCGGTCTCGCGCCGCTCAAGTCACTGATGCTGTTCGACCAGGCCACCGGCAAGAAGGTCACCATGCGCGACCTCGCCGGGGACCAGCGCGTCGACCTGCGCTTCGGTACCGACCTCGCCGGTGACCTGTACATCGTCTCCAAGGCGAACGGCAAGGTCTGGAAGGTCACCGGCACCCGCACCTTCGCCGACTGCAAGGTGGGCAACACCCCCACCACGCACACCACCGGCGCGGACAACTGGGCCCCGGTCACCCCCGCCAAATGGGAGTTCACCCGGCGCCAGACCGTCCTCACCGAGCCGGGCGTCTCCCGCCCGGGCCCGCGCCGCCCCTTCGAGTACGCCGTCCTCACCGCTGGCCCGCGCTACTCGAACGTGACGATCGAGGCCGAGGTGCGCATCGACACCCCGGTCGACATCACCAACCGGGACGTCATCGTCGTCTGGGACTACAACTCGGACACCCAGTTCCAGTACGCGCACCTGTCCAGCGACAACAGCATCTACCCGCACAACGGCCTGTTCACGGTCGACGACGCGGACCGGCTCCGCATCGACGACCAGTGGAACGGCACCTACGGCGCGCCCCCGGCCATCAAGGACGCCGCCTGGCACAAGGTCCGTCTCACGCACTGCGCGGACACCGGCGAGACGGCCGTGTACATGGACGGCAGCCGCACGCCGCTCATCACGGGCACGGACCCGGTGTTCTCCTCGGGCCGCGTGGGCTTCGGCTCGTTCGACAACAACGGCCGGATCCGGAACCTGAAGGTCACGGGGACGGTGGCGCGCGACTGACCTCACGGGGTCAAAGCACGTCAGGGGGAGCCGGTCCGCTGTCCGGACGGACCGGCTCCCCCTGACCGTGCCGTCGTCACGGAATCGGCGGTGCCTCGCGCTGGTGCGGAATGGCCACCGCTCCCTGCTGCAGGGCCACCGTCCGCGTGGGTGCCGGGATCCGGATGCCCTCGTCCCGGTACCGGGCATGGAGGCGCTTGATGAACTCGTGCTTGATCCGGTACTGGTCGCTGAACTCGCCGACGCCGAGGATCACCGTGAAGCTGATCCTGGAGTCCCCGAACGTGTGGAAGCGGATGGCCGGTTCATGGTCGGGGACGGCGCCGGTGATGTCGACCATGACGCTCTCGACGACCTCGGCCGTGACCCGCTCGACATGCTCCAGGTCGCTGTCGTAGCCGACGCCGACCTGGACGAGCAGCGTCATCTGCTGCTCCGGGCGGCTGTAGTTGGTCATGTTGGTGGAGGCGAGCTTGGCGTTCGGGATGATGACCAGGTTGTTGGAGAGCTGACGCACCACGGTGTTGCGCCAGTTGATGTCGACGACGTAGCCCTCCTCACCGCTGCTGAGCCGGATGTAGTCGCCGGGCTGCACGGTCTTGGAGGCCAGGATGTGCACGCCCGCGAAGAGGTTCGCGAGGGTGTCCTGGAGCGCGAGCGCCACCGCGAGACCGCCGACGCCGAGGGCGGTCAGGAGCGGGGCGATGGAGATGCCCAGGGTCTGCAGGACCACGAGGAAGCCCACCGCGAGCACCACGACCCGCGTGATGTTCACGAAGATGGTGGCCGACCCGGCGACCGCGGACCGCGACTGCGCCACCGACCGCACGAGCCCGGAGATCACCCGGCCCGCGGTGAACGTGGCGACGAGGATCAGCAGCGCCGTCAGCGTCACGGTGACGTTGTGCCGGGTCCGGGTGGTGAGCGGCAGCGCGGAGGCGGCCACAGCGACACCGGCGGCGACCGCCGCCCACGGTACGAGACTGCGCAGCGCGTCCACGATGACGTCGTCGCCGCCCCAGCGCGTCCGGTCCGCGCGCACGCCCAGCCAGCGCAGCATCATGCGCAGGAGCAGACCGGCCGCGAGCCCCGCGGCGACCGCGATCCCGGCCACTATCAGATCGTCGGGCGTCATCGCACGGTTCACCGGCGGCCTCCCGCGCCGTGACCGAGGTCGTCGTACGCCGCCGGGAGCGGCCGTATGTGATGAGTCGTCACCTTGCTACCTGCTTGTCCGTAAGTGGAGCTGCCGCGCCTTCACCGACGCGCCGGGACATCCTGCCGCACGCGCCGGACACATGCGCGCGGGGGATGCCGCTCACCAGCGCCTACGAGGCAGCCGCGGGGCCGGGGCCCATTCCCCGGCCCCGCGCTCCCACTCGTCAGCGCGCCGTCCCCGCCCCGCCTTCGCGGCCCAGCGCGACGTACCGCGCGTGCGCCTCCAGGGAGTCCGACACGAACGGGTACTGGCGCATCGCGTTCGTCAGCCCGGCCTCGGTGAGCCAGTCGTGCCAGACGATCTCGGAGGGGAGCGGCACCACCGGTCCGTCGACGACGGCCTCGTGGACCCCGAGCCAGTACGGGCTGATCTCCCCGCGGCACAGGTACTTGAAGACGAAGCGGACCGGGGCCGTGACCCCGAGTTCCTCCGCGAGCTCGCGGGCCGCGGCGGCCTCGTACGACTCGCCCGCGTCCACACCCCCGCCGATCAGCCAGTTGTACCGCCCGGGAAAGCGGGAGACGTGCGGCGCCCTGCGATGCACGAGGATCCGCCCCGCCGGGTCGCGGCACACGACCGTCGCCACCCGATGCAGCCACCCCTCACGGACCGCCGCGCCCCGGTCCACGGTGCCGAGTACGCGGTCCTGTTCGTCCACGCGGTCCACCAGTTCGCTCATGCGGCCACGATGGCAGAAGCCGCCGGACGTCACCGCACCGGCACAGCCCTCCCCTCGCGCGCGGACCGGTACGCCGCCGTGACGATCCGCAGGGAGCGCAGCCCTGATTCGCCGTCCGTCACGCTCGTCCCGCCACTGCCGCCGTACAGGAACGAGTGGAGCATCAGGGCGTCCAGGTTGACGCCGTAGGGCAGTTCGAAGGGCGCGCGGGACGTCTCGCTGAAACCGTGGACCTTCTGGTCGAAGGCGTCCATCTCCAAGGTCGCCCGGTCGCCGATCACCTGCATCTGCAACCCGCCCCAGGCCGGGTGGTGCTGGGGCTGGCTCCAGCTGCAGTCGATCGTCGCGACGGCGCCGTTCGCGTACTCGACCGTGACGAGCCCCGCGGTGTCCGCGTCCACCCGTCCCTCGTGGAGCACGTTGTTGACCTGTGCGTACACGGTGGTGGCGGGGGACGCCTCGAAGAGGTCGTCCAGGAGATCCGCGATGTGCACGGTGTGGTCCATCAGGGCTCCGCCGCCCGCCAGTTGAGGGTCGGCGAACCAGCGGCGCCGGGCGGCCGGCAGATATCCGTTGTTGGCGCCGGACACCGCGAGGACGCCGCCCGCCGTGCCGGAGCGCACCGCGGCGCGGACCGCCGTGTAGGCCGGGCTGAAACGGACGGGGTGCGCCACCGCGAGCCGCACGCCCGCGGCGCGGCACGCCTCGACCATCGCCGCGCCGTCCTCCTCCGTCGTCGCGAGGGGCTTCTCGCACAGCACGTCCACCCCGTGCGCCGCCGCCAGCTCCACGAGGGGCCGGTGGCGGACGTTCTCCGAGCAGACGACGACCTTGTCGGGGCCCCAGGCGAACAGCTCCTCGTACGAGTCCGCGTAGGCCACCCCGAGCCGGTCGGCGAACTCCCGGCCCCGGACCTCACCCGGCGCCGCCAGATCCGTGTCCGGGTCGGCCGCCAGGACCTCGACGCCCTCCATCCCGTCGAGCAGACGAGCGAACCCGCCCGCGTGGACATGCGCGAACGACAGCACTCCGACCTTCATCGGGCCGCCTCCTCGGAGATCTTGAGTTCCACGGGTTCGCCCGTACGGGCCGAGGCGGCCGCCGCAGCCGCGATCCGCACCGCCTCGACGCCGTCGCGGGCCGTCACACGGGGAACGGGCCCGCCGTCCACCGCCCCGGCGAACTCGCGCAGCTCCGTCAGGTACGGGCTCTCCGTCATCGGGCTGCCGGGAATGCCCTCGCCGGGCGGACGCGTGCCCTGGGCGAGGATGCGGAACCCGGGCAGGGCCGTCGAGTCGTGCTCCAGGATCCCGTCGGGCCCCGCGACACGGAACGTCGTACGGAACTGGAGGTCGGGCAGCCCCCACACGCCGAGGACGTGGCTGATCGCGCCCGACGCGTGGGTCAGGACCGCCGTGCCGACCGCGACGTCACCGGGTTTCGCGCCCGGCTCCTGACGGCCCCGGAGCCTGGCGTGCACGCGTACGACCTCGCCCGCGAGCATGCGGGCGAAGTCCAGGTCGTGGATCATCTGGTCCATCAGGATGCCGCCCGACAGGGCCGGGTCGGAGAACCACGGAGCCCACACCGGATAGGCGCCCGAGCGGGTGAAGCGCAGGACCGCGGGGGTCCCGACGGCGCCCTTGCCGACGGACTCGGCCATCGCCGCGTACGCGGGGAAGTAGCGGACCACGTGCGCGGGGAACAGCAGGACGCCCGCCGCCTCGGCCGCGTCCGCCATCTCGGCGGCCTCGGACACGGTGAGCGCGAGGGGCTTCTCGCAGATGACGTGCTTGCCGGCGGCGATCGCGTCGAGCGCGAGCTCCCGGTGGGTGAAGGTGGGTGTGCAGATGTCGACGACGCCGGAGCGGTCCAGGAGACCGGCCAGGCTGTGCGTGGCCGTCACGCCGGACGCGGCGTACTTCGCGGCGAGCTTCTCCGCGTTCCCGTCCGTGGACAGGATGGTGACGCGGGCGCCCAGCTCGATCCACGCGGGCAGATGGGCCCGGGCGATGCCGCCCGCGCCGATCAGACCCACATCGAGGCGTGTCATCGGATACCTCCGTGGATAAACCGCCCTTCAGGGCGGAGAGAAAACGGATTCCTGCAGGTCGGGGCCAGGGGCTGCCGCGCCTCCGGAGGGTGAGGGGGACGGTGGAGAGGTCAGGGGGCAGGGAACGGGCGCAACGGGCCTGTCCCGTACGGGAGATGAGGATCGAGAGCGTCGAGCGCTCGCCGTACCGCGCCGAGGGCCACGCCCTCACGGCCGAGCGCGCTGACCGCGACGCGCGGCACGTGCAGCGTCAGCGGCCGCAGCTGCTCCGTGAGCAGGGGCCCGAGTGCCTCACCGACCGGGGCGAGCGCGCCGGAGAGGACCAGGAGCTCGGGGTCCAGGGCGAGGACGAGCGCGGCGATGCCCGGGGCGACACCGGCGAGATAGTCGTCGAGCACGGCGCGCGCCCCGGCGTCCCCGTCCCGCACGGCCCGTGCGAGGGCGTCCGTCTCGGACTCGCCCGGGAGCCGCTCGCCGTCCCACGCCAGCCACTTCTCCGCGGCGTCCAGGCCGAGTTGGGGCAGGATGCCCAGCTCGCCCGCGCCGCCGCGGCGTCCGCGGTGCAACTTGCCGTTGATCATCAGGCCGCAGGAGATGCGCCGGCCGACGAGCACGCAGGCCACGTCGTCCGCGAGCGTCGCCGCGCCCTGCCAGTGCTCGGCGAGCACCGGGCGAGATTCACGTCGTTCTCGACGAGGATCCGGCACGGGAAGTCGTCGGCGAGGCGGCGCGCGAGATCCAGATCGGTCCACTCCGGGACGATCACCGACCGGATCCGGCCCGTGTCGTCGACCATGCCGGGCACGCCGATACCGATGGCCCAGACGGCCTCGGCGCGCAGACCGTGGTCGGCGAGGAAGCGGCGCAGCCGTCCACGGAGCAACTCGATACGCTCCGTGCCGCTCAACTCCTCGGCGATGTCCTCCCGTTCACGCGCGACGACCTCGCCGTCGAGCCGGGCGAGCACCAGTACGATCTTGCGCAGCCCGATGTCGACGCCGACGACGTGCCCGGCCTCGGACCGGAAACGCAGCCGTCGGGCCGGACGGCCGGGGGTGCGCCCGGCGGGCGGAATGCCGGTCTCGGAGATCCAGCCCTGCGAGACGAGCTCGTCGACCAGCGCCTCGACCGTGGGCCGCGACAGTCCGGTGGCGGCCGTCAACTGACTGACGGTCTGCGGGCTCTCCCTGCGCAGTGCCCGCAGCACGACACCCGTGTTGAGCCCGCGCAGCGCCGCAAGGTCGTGCCCCCGTGCCCCAGCCATGCCGGTCCGCTCCCTCGCCTCGGGTTGCGCAGGACTGTTGCATATCCCGACTTCCTTGGGAACCCTGCCGGTTGAGCCGATTTCGCAGAACTCTTGCGCATTGGATGAGCGGACCTGCGACGGGTGACGGAGCCGACGGTCGTCGAGGCCACCCGGGTGACCCGTGGCCCCCCAGGGGGCGGATCGTCACAGATGGCCCATTGACGTCCTTTCGGCTCAGCGTCGAGGGTGGAGGCATGACGCGACTGTCCGAGCATCTGCGCCAGGCCACCCCCGTCGTCGCCGAACGCGGGGAAGGCGTCCATCTCTACGGCACCGACGGCCGCCGATATCTGGACTTCACCGCCGGGATCGGCGTCACCAGCACCGGCCACTGCCACCCGCGCGTGGTCGCCGCCGCCCAGGAGCAGGTGGCCACCCTCATCCACGGCCAGTACACGACCGTCCTGCACCGGCCCCTTCAGCGCCTCGTCGAGAAACTGGGATCGGTTCTGCCCGAAGGACTCGACAGCCTCTTCTTCGCCAACTCCGGCAGCGAGGCCGTCGAAGCGGCCATGCGCCTCGCCCGGCAGGCCACCGGCCGGCCCAACATCGTCGTCGCCCACGGCGGCTTCCACGGCCGCACCGTCGCCGCCGCCTCCCTCACCACGTCCGGCACGAAGATCCGTACCGGCTTCGGGCCGCTCATGGCGGGCGTCGCCATCACCCCCTTCCCGAACGCCTACCACTACGGCTGGGACGAGGAGACCGCGACGCGGTTCGCGCTGCGCGAGTTCGACCACCTCCTCCAGACCGTCTCCGACCCGGACGACACCGCCGCGATCCTCGTCGAACCCGTCCTCGGCGAAGGCGGCTACGTCCCCGCCAACTCCGCCTTCCTGCAAGGACTCAGGGAGCGCGCCGACCGCCACGGCATCCTGCTCGTCCTCGACGAGGTGCAGACCGGCGTCGGCCGCACCGGACGCTTCTGGGGGCACGACCACTTCGGCGTACGCCCCGACATCCTCATCACCGCCAAGGGCCTCGCGAGCGGCTTCCCGCTCTCCGGGATCGCCGCCCCCGAGGCGCTGATGCACAAGGCGCGGCCCGGCTCGCAGGGCGGCACCTACGGCGGCAACGCCGTCGCCTGCGCCGCCGCCGTCGCCACCCTGGAGGTCGTCGAGGAGGAAGGGCTCGTCGCCAACGCCGCCGCCATGGGGGCCCGCCTGCGCTCCGGCCTGGAGGACGTCGCCGCGAAGACGGAGGCGATCGGCGACGTACGAGGACTCGGCCTGATGCTCGCCAGCGAGTTCACGACCCCCGACGGGGAACCCGACGCGGCGACCGCCGTACGGGCCCAGCAGGCCGCCGCCGACGAGGGGCTGCTGCTCCTGCTCTGCGGGCCCTGGGGCAACGTCGTGCGGATGATCCCCGCGCTCGTCGTCGACGAGGGACAGATCGACGACGGCCTGCGGGCCTGGGCCGCGGCCGTGGAGACCGCGACGGCAACCCGCTGACCAGCGACGGAGGAAGCAGTATGACAACGACCCACCCCACGCCCCGAGTCGTCGAGGACGTCCCCAAGCAGCTCCTCATCGGCGGCCGCCTGCAGGACGCGGCCGGAGGCCGCACCTTCTCCGTCGACGACCCGGCCACCGGCGAGAGCCTGTGCGAGGTCGCCGACGCCGGCCCCGGCGACGGCCGGCGCGCCGCGGAGGCCGCCGCGGCCGCGCAGGAGTCATGGGCCGCCACCGCGCCCCGCGCCCGCAGCGAGATCCTGCGCCGCGCCTACGAGATCATCATCGCCCGCACCGACGACCTCGCCCTGCTCATGACCCTGGAGATGGGCAAGCCCCTCGCGGAGGCGCGCGGCGAGGTCGCGTACGCCGCCGAGTTCTTCCGCTGGTTCTCCGAGGAGGCCGTACGGATCGAGGGCGGATTCGCGCCCTCGCCCGACGGCCGCAGCCGCCACCTGATCATGCGCAGGCCCGTCGGCCCCTGTCTGCTCGTCACCCCCTGGAACTTCCCGCTCGCCATGGGCACCCGCAAGATCGGCCCGGCCGTCGCCGCGGGCTGCACCATGGTCCTCAAGCCCGCGCCGCAGACCCCCCTGTGCACCCTGGCCCTGGCCGGGATCCTCACCGAGGCGGGCCTGCCCGACGGCGTCCTGAACGTCGTCACGACCACGGACGCCGGCGCGCTCGTCGAACCGCTGCTGCGCGGCGGAATCGTCCGCAAGCTGTCGTTCACCGGGTCCACCCAGGTCGGCCGGATCCTTCTGTCCCAGTGTGCCGACACCGTCGTCCGCACCTCGATGGAGCTCGGCGGGAACGCGCCGCTCATCGTCTTCGACGACGCGGACCTCGACACGGCCGTCGAGGGCGCCATGGTGGCGAAGATGCGCAACATGGGAGAGGCGTGCACGGCCGCGAACCGCATCTTCGTGCACAGCTCCGTGGCCGACGAGTTCGCCTCCCGGCTCGCCGCCCGCATGAGCGCCCTCACCGTCGGCCCCGGCACCGAACCCGGGACGAACGTCGGGCCGCTCATCGACGCCGCCGGCCGCGACAAGGTCGACCGGCTCGTACGCGACGCGGTGGACCGCGGCGCGAAGGTCCTCACCGGCGGCGAAATCCCGGACGGGGAGGGCTACTTCTACCCGCCCACCGTCCTCGTGCGGGTGCCGCGCGACGCCGGTCTCACCGGGACCGAGATCTTCGGACCCGTCGCCGCCCTGTTCACGTTCGACGACGAGGACGAGGTGGTACGCGCCGCCAACGACACCGAGTGGGGCCTCGTCAGCTACCTCTTCACCCGTGACCTCGACCGGGCGCTGCGCGTCGGGGAACGCCTGGAGACGGGCATGGTGGGCCTCAACACCGGCCTCGTCTCCAACCCGGCGGCCCCCTTCGGCGGCGTCAAGCAGTCCGGCATCGGCCGGGAGGGTGGCCGGGTCGGCATCGACGAGTTCCTGGAGTACAAGTACCTGGCGATCCCGGCACCGGGACAGTGACGGCGATGACGGACCGGCGGGCCCTCAGAGCCGCTCCAGCGCGCGGAACGCCGTCAGCTCGGCCAGCAACACCCGTGCTGCCGGGGCCAGTTCACGGACGGGCAGCGGTCGTCCGGAGTTGAGGACCCGCAGTACGGCGGCCAGGTCGGCGGCAGGCAGTTCCGTGGCCGCCACATGGCCGCACGCGGAGTACAGCCGCCGCCCGGCGGCCTCGGTCCACAGCACGCGCTCCCTGGCGCGCACGACGTCGTCGTCGCCGAACCTGCCGCGCGGCGCCGGCGGCGGCACGGGCCGGAATCCCCCGGCCGTCCAGTGCCGCAGGGACTGCCGGGCGACCCGTTCCTCCAGCGGCCCGCGCGCGCCCGCCGAACGGAAGTGCGCGAGGGCACGCTCCAGGGGAACGGGCAGCTCCGACCCCGCCTCGGCGTCGGGCACGAGCAGGCTCTCCTCGCCGGGCGGCCCGGCGCCCGCGGGATCCGGGTCCGGCGTGAGCAGCGTCTCGGGCGTCACGTCGTGCAGCAGGTCGTACAGCTCGGCCGCCGCCTGCCGCCCCTCCCGCACGACGCTCACGCGCACGCCCGTCGACGCCCAACCGGCATAGGGCTCGGCGACGGGGGACAGCGGCGACGGCCAGTACAACAGGTCGCCCGGATCGGCCTCGACGGTGAGGGACGCGCCCCGGTCTCCCGCATCGAACCGCATCCGCTGCCGCCCGCCCAGCACGAACAGGAACGTCGCGACGCGCTGACCGGGCAGCGCCTCGGTGAACGGCTGCTCGTACGTGCCGTGGACCAGTGTCGTGAGGGCGCTCTGCACGGGCTGTCCCACGCGCTCCCACAGGCCGGCGAAGAAGGCGCGTTCGCGTGCCCACAACGGATGGTGGAACGCGTGAAACGCCTGAACGGACAGGGAGTACGGCTCGCCGGAGAGCTGCCGGACGAGCCGCTGGTGGTAACCCGCGAACGAGCCGTCCCTCGGCTGCGGCAGGAAGTCGCCGGGGTCGGTCTGGGGCTCGCCGCCGACCGCGAACCCCGCGTAGGGCGGTACACCGAAAGGGCCTCCGCGGTGGGCCGCGGCGACGGCGGTCTCGAACACCTCGTGCGCGTCGAAGGGGGCGGGCGCGACCGACCTGAACAGCACGGGTCGCCGGTCCCAGTACCGCTCGCCGAACTCCCGCCAGTCGAGGCGGTCGAGCGGGTCGAGCCGGACCGGCTGTCTCTGCTCGACGGGGGCGGCGCCGCTGCTCGCGGTCTCGGTGACGTGGCCTGTGGGCTCGGCGGCGCGGCCTGCGGGGTCGGCGGCGCGGGGATCCTCCCTCATGCCGCCCCGTCTCCGTCCACCAGTTCGATGGCGCGAATGCGATGCAGGTCGGACAGGAGCGGGGTCAGTGTCTGCGCGGGCATCCGTGAGCAGCGGCCCAACTCCCTTGTCGTGAGCGCCGCTTCGGACCGCAGAAGGTTCCTGACGCGTTCGGGTCCGGCTCCCTCGACCGTCAGGGTGTGCCCGTTCGCGGCCCACACGGCGCGTCCGGGGCCGTCCGGTACTCGGAAGAGCTCGGCCGAGGCCTGTACGCGCAGTCCGGGCTCGAGAGGTACGGCCGGTCGTGGCGGAGGCGCCGGTTCGAGCCCCGCCGCCGATCTGCGCGCCGCCCAGGACACGCGCAGCTCCCTGGCCGTTCCCGGTCCGGTGGCGAGCCCGGCGAACAGCCGCGCGGTGCCGGCGACCGGCTCCGCCGCGCCGATCTCGCCGTCCGGGGCCGCAGGGGGAGGGAACGGCAGGGCGCCGGGGGCGCCCGCGTAGACAAGGTCCTCCTGCATACGGTCCGCCAGGAGTCCCCGTACGTGGGTGAGCGCGGCGGCGCGGCGAGCGGGCACGACGATCCGTAAGGTGGTGCAGCGGTCGAGGTAGTGATCGAGGTGGCGACATCGGGCGGGCCAGTACAACAAGTCCCCCGCTCCGGCGGCGAGTTGATACTCGGTGCCGGTGTGCTCGGGCCAGAGCCTGACCGCCATGGTGCCGGCGAGTACCCAGGTGAGCGTGAACGAGCCGGGGCGCGCGGCGGGGGCGTCGCGGCCGGCGCAGTGCTCTCCGAGGGCGAGTTCGGCGGTCACCGGCAGGGCGGGCCAGCCCACCGCCCGCCACAGCCCGGAGACGAGTTCGCGCACATGGGTCCAGAGTCCGAAGTCCCGCCACAGCGGCTGCCGCACACTCAACAGCCATCCGGATCCGGTGAGGTGACGGGCAATTCGGTCCCGGTACGCGTCCGGGCCGGGGTCGTCACGGCCGGGCAGCAGCGCGCCCGCGTCGCGTAATCGGCCCTGCGCCGCGGTGGCGAAACGGACGCCGGCCGCGTCCTCGACGGGCGGTGCGCAGGAGGCGGCGACGGCCCCGTACACCTGCTCCGGCCCGAGGCCCGGGGCGAACGGAACCGCGGCAGGCTCCCTGCCCCAGTGTGCTTCGGCGAACCGTTTCCACCTGGCGGAGAGGTCGGGCTCAGTCGCATTCATCGGGTTCCTCCGTGGATACCCCTGGCTTCAGCCTGGGGAGGAATCGGACTCCTGCGGAGCAGGGCAACGGGCTGTGATTCGCCCTCTGGGGCAGTGCGCTGACCGGCAGATTTGGGCTCAACTATTGGTAACGCTAGTTTGTGGGCATGACCGGGGGGCACGTGAAGCGGGCATTCAAGTACCGCTTCTATCCGACGGATGCGCAGGCAGCCGAGCTGTCGCGCACGTTCGGGTGTGTGCGCAAGGTCTACAACCTGGCGCTCGCGGCCCGCACGGAAGCGTGGACGCGTCAGGAGCGGGTCAATTACAACCAGACGTCGGCGATGCTCACGGTGTGGAAGAAGACCGAGGAACTGGCCTACCTTTGCGAAGTGTCGTCGGTTCCGCTCCAGCAGACGCTCCGGCATTTGCAGGTGGCGTTCACGAACTTCTTCGCCAAGCGGGCCAAGTACCCGCGCTTCAAATCCCGGAAGAAGTCCCGGAAGTCCGCCGAGTACACCACCTCGGGATTCCGGTACCGGAGCGGGAAGCTGACGCTGGCGAAGATGTCCGAGCCTCTGGACGTCGTATGGTCCCGCCCCCTTCCCGAAGGGGCATCGCCGTCCACGGTGACCGTGTCCCAGGACGGTGCGGGCCGGTGGTTCGTCTCCCTGCTGTGCGAGGACCCGGCCGTGAAGCCGCTCCCCACGACGGACTCGGCCATCGGCATCGATGCCGGCCTGGACCGCCTGCTGGTCCTCTCCACCGGAGAGGAGATCGCCAACCCCCGGCACGAACGCCAAGACCGCGCTCGTCTCGCCCTGGCCCAGCGCCGTCTGGCGAAGAAGGCCAAGGGCGAGGGGACCAATCGGGCCAAGGCGCGCCGTAAGGTCGCCAGGATCCACGCCCGGATCGCCGACCGTCGCCGCGATCACCTGCACAAGCTGACCACTCGACTCGTGCGTGAAAACCAAACGCTCGTGATCGAGGACCTGACCGTGCGCAACATGGTCAAGAACCGCAGTCTGGCCCGGGCCATCTCGGACGCCGGGTGGCGCGACATGCGCACCATGCTGGAGTACAAGGCCGCCTGGTACGGGCGCAACCTCGTGGTCGTGGACCGCTGGTTCCCCTCCTCCAAGCTGTGCTCCCACTGCGGCGCCCTCGCGGGGAAGATGCCGCTCCACGTCCGCACTTGGACGTGTGAGGGCTGCGGTACGACCCATGACCGGGACGTGAACGCGGCACGCAACGTGAAGGCCGCCGGGCTGGCGGTGACAGTCTGTGGAGCCGGTGTAAGACCTCAACGGAGAACTCCGGGCGGGCAGTCGGCGACGAAGCAGAAACCCCCACGGCGTGAGCTGTGAGAATCCCCTTCCTTCAGGAGGGGGTGAAGTCAAGGCGTCGAGAATCTGTCAGAGCGCGATTGACCGAGTCAACGGTTGACCCGTAATCGGCAGACATATGGCGTGGAAGTGGCCCTGCGTCCCAGTGGTTCGTCCTGGCCCGTCCTTGCCCCTCTTCGCTCGCCCTCGCCCGGAGTCCGAGGGGGTGCGGGCGTGGTCGAGTGGTGGGTGAAAGGTGAGGAGAGTGTGCAGTCCCGGGCGCCCGGGCGGCGGTATGTCGGATTCCCGTGTATTCACCATGCAGTTGCCGCCGGTAACCCTCAGCGCCCTTGATCAGCGGAGATCGCGGACATGGGATCGTAGATGCGAGCCCGCTGCGGAGGTTCTGCGGCCGAGTCGGAAGGTGATCTGCATGCCCCTCGCGCTGTTCAGGAGGAGCCGGTCCGGACGTGACCCGCGCGGGGCGGGACTGGTGCATCCCGTGCCGCACGGCGCCGGCGCCTTCCACTGCGAGGTGGCCGACCCCATGGGGCAGCCGATGTCGGGGGCGGACGTCACGGTGACGCGGGTCGGCAACGGCCGCGTCGTGGCGAAGCTGGTCAGCGACCCGTACGGGCTCGTCTTCCTCACGCTGCCGCCCGGCCGGTACGGCGTCATGATCGCGGCCGACGGACTCCAGCCCCACCAGCAGACGGTCGACGTCGTCGCCGGTGAGACGCTCCCGCTGACCTCGGTGCAGCTGCACATGGCCCGCCCGCCGGAGCTGCCGCAGCCCGGCACCTGGCTGTTCGACCCGCCGCACACCGCGATCCGGTTCATCGCCAAGCACGTCGGCATGGCACACGTCCACGGCCGGTTCACCCGCTTCGACGGCGGCATCCAGGTCGCGAACGACATGGCGGACTCGCGGGTCGAGGTGCGGATCGACGCGGCGAGCATCACGACGGGCAACAAGACCCGGGACAACCACCTGCGTTCGGCCGACTTCCTCGACGTCGAGCGCTACCCGTACATCCACTTCTCCTCCGACCGCTTCCTGTACCGCGGCGGCACCAAGTGGTCGATCCAGGGCGCGCTCACCATGCACGGCGTCAGCCGCACGGTGGAACTGGACACCGGCTATCTCGGCATGGTCAACGGCGGTTACGCGGAGGAGCTGCGCTGCGCGGCCCTCGCCACGGCCGAACTCCACCGGGAGGACTACACGTTGGACTGGCGAAGCATGCTGGCCCGCGGTATCGCCGTGGTCGGTCCCACGGTGAAGCTGGAGCTCGACGTCCAGGCGATGTACCACAGCCACGACACGCCTACGCCGCCGGAGTAGTCGATCGCCCACGAGATCGCACAGATCGCCGGCCGGGTCCGACGCTCACCACCGGAGAACCTCCGCGTCGCGTGCCCCTGAGGTCAACCCGTCGCCCTCACCCTCTGCACCCTCGGACTCCGGTGCCGCAACTGCCCAAAACCCTGACAACCAAAGCGAGTTGCTCGACCTGCCTCTCGCCGAACGGGCCGCGGCGTGAGGCGTTCTGGCAGCAGGTGAGTTCTGCACTTACTTTGGTCTGCACGTGTCACGAGCACCGAGGGGGAGCCTTGAATAAGAAGACCACCGACCTCATCAGCGAAGCGCGCACGCACGCCGACAAGCTCATGAACACCAAGCAGAAGCTGCACCCGGATGAAGCCGCCCGAACCCAAGCACTCGCCACTCTCGCTCTTGCCCAGAGCAACGTTGAGCTCGTCGCGGCCCTCACACGTCTGACCGACGCAGCAGTCAAGCCCACCGGAGACATCAGGAAACTGATAGCCGGAATCGGCGCCAGCCTGACGAAACTCACCAAGCCCTGATCACTCCCGCGACGGCGCCCTGGCTGCCAAGTTCATCGCCAGGGTGCGAGCCCACTCCCGATCCAACAACCCCGCCGGCCGCGACAGTGGCCGGCAACTCGACAACATCCTGCGCTTCCTTCAACGTCAACATAGGAAGCAGCGGGGCCGGCGGAACCGGCAGTGCGAAGTCAGCAGGGGAGGCGAGGCGCTGGGTGGTGATCCCAGTCATGATCAGGCAACGCGTCGTGGCAGCGAGCCAGGGCCTGCGCTCTTCATTTGGAGGGCGCGGCCAGGCGGAATGTGTGGAAGGTCTATTTTCCGACCACAACCTGGATGTGCTGCTGCAGCACATTGAGAACCTCGGTCACGCCGCCAGTCCGTGGAACGCGCCAGTCGGCCTCGATGCCGCGGGCGTGAGCGAGTTCCGACGTGAACCGGACCAAGTCGGGTGAAGGGATACAGCTGTCCCGGAACCAGACGGTGAATTCGGCGACCTCGTCAACCGTACTCTCGGCGAGCGCGATAGTGTCTCGCACTTCCGTATCGGCGAAACCATTGAACTCGACACCCTGTTCGTCCATTATCCAGAAGGAAAGACGGGCTGGGTACTCTTCTTCCGGCTCATATCCGGCATCGGAGAAGTTTTCCCGGAGTGCTTCACCGAATTCCTGCAGGTCGAGATTCCAGCCGTGAGGTTTCTTCGCGGGGGCGTAGAGCAGGAACGAGGTGGCGTACTCGTCGAAGTTCACGTACAGATTTCCTCTCACGGCGTGATCGATTCTTCAGTCACGGCACTCACAGTCGCCCCGGCGCTGAACAGCGTGAGGTCCTCGGTCAATTGGCCGGGCCCGCAGGCGGCATGGAACGCCTTCTCAGATGTCCAGGCCATCACCCAGTCGTGCGCACTCCGCATGACTTGCTGTCGGGGGTACTCCCGGTCCGCCAGGTCCGTCTCCGCAAGATCAATCTTGACGGACCAGCCCGGGTTGTCGAGTGTCTCGATCGCCACACCCCATGCGTGCTCCCAGTCACCATCGCACTGCGAGCTGTACCAGCTCTGCACCAGTCAAGGTCGTTCTCGGATTCGGACATGGGCGCAGGCTATTCGAACTGGCGGTGAGCCCCAGAGCCGGTGGACCTTCCCGGTCACAGCACTAGCGGTTGGACGACGGGCGGGGCCCGTTCCAGTACCGGGGTGCAGCCGTGGCCGTACCTGGCGCCCCCACTGCCAGTCACCCTCGACTGGCGAACGTGCTGCCCCGCGGCATCGCCGTGGTCGGTCCCACGGTGAAGCTGGAGCTCGACATCCAGGCGATGTACCACAGCCACGACACGCCTACGCCGCCGGAGTAGCCGCCCGATCTCCACCTCAGGCGACCAACCGCAGCCGTTCCGTCGCCCGTCCCACCCGCACCGTCTGACCCCAGGTCAGTTCCAGCGCGTCGCTCTCCACGCCGTCGCCGAAAGCGACCAGGCGGTCCGACTCGACCGTGACGCGCAGGCGGTCGGCGGGGCCGAGGGAGCCTTCCACCTGGGACGTTCCGGTGGCGGGGGAGGGCCAGGCCTCCCGTACGAACCAGAGCAGCCTGGGCTCCGCCGGGCCCGGCAGCGGCAGTGTGCTCGCGTGCTGTTGCCACAGTGAACGCAGCCAGCCGGTGGCGCCGGTCCCGGTGCCGACCAGGACGCCTGAGGAGGCCTGGGGCTCGGGCGCGTGGGTGTCGTCGTCGGGGCCGATCCGGTAGCGCGCCGTCTGGTGCGACGCCGGACCGAGGTAGATCTCGTTGAGCGCGAGCAGCCGCTGTGTGTCGTCGGCGACGGCCTCCACCATGGTGAGTTCGTCGGCCGAAGCCCGGTCGGAAACGGCGGCCGGCAGCAGCTTCGCCGCGTCGGCCGCCCGGTGCCGCACCAGGACACCCGGATTGCGTCCGGGATCCGCGTCGATGCCTACGACCGGCTGGCCCGACAGATACTTGGCCGCGTTCGCGACCAGACCGTCCTGCCCGACGACGATCACCACGTCCTCCGGGCCGAACAGGAACCGGTCCAGATCCGCCCGCTCGAGACGGGTCCTGCGCCACGACAGCGGCACGGCCGCCGCGACCTCCGCGAGGGCGCGCGCCGTACGGTGATGGCGCTCGGCCACCTCCTCGACGGAGCGCCCGCGCGAGGAGAGGAAGAAGGCGGCCTGGCCGTGCGTGCCGTGCCGGGCCAGCAGCTCCTCGTACTCCGTGGTCCGGTGGACCAGTACCGCGCGCGGGGCGAGCGTCACGGTCGCTCACCCCGGTCGTGGCCGAGCCGGGCGAGCAGGCCCGTGAGCACGTCGGGGGAGAGGGTCAGGTTCTCGATCCGCGGCACGTTCTGCGCCAGTTGCGTGGCGGCGAGGGCGTGCAGCGTCGCGGCGTCGACCTCGGAGTGGACCCGCAGCCACGCCTCCTGCGCATGCGCCCGCGCCTCGCCGACCGCGCGAGCCGCCTCCGCCTCGCCGCCGGCCAGGCGCACCGCCCGCGCGGCCTCCGCCTCGGCGCGTACCGCGTCCGCCGCCGCGTTCTCCTCGGCCTCGCGGCGCGCGTTCGTGCCGCGCTGCTCCACCAACTGCTCTTCCTGCCGGGCCAGTTCGATGCGGCTGCCGAGCTCGTTCTCGGCGATGGCGCGCTCCCGCTCGACCGCCACCGCGCGCCGCTCGTACGTCGCCCGGTCCGCCTCCTGCTGGATCCGCTCCCTGGCCGGCGTGCGCAGCGCCCGCTCCACCTCGGGCTCGGGGCGCAGCGCCACGACGCGTACGGTGACGACCTCCACGCCGGTGGCGGGCAGGCGGGGCTCGGCGGCGAGGCCCGCCGCGACCCGTTCGCGCACCGCCGTCACACCGTCCGCGAGGGCCTCCGCGAGCGGGGTGCGCGCCAGGACGTCCAGCGCGTGCTGCTGCGCCGTCTCCGTGAGCAGCGCGGACAGCTGCTCCAGGGGAGTGCCGCGCCAGGCGCCGGTGTCCGGGTCGAGCGAGAAGTCGAGCCGGGCGCAGGCGAGCGCGGGGTCGCTGATCCGGTACGTCACCGAGGCCTGCACGGCGACGTCCTGGAAGTCGGCTGTCCGCGCGTGGAACGTGACCGCCAACTCCCTGTCGTCGACGGGTACTTCGGACAGTGCCGCGCTCAACGCCCGGAACCAGAAGCTCAGGCCCGTGCCGTCGTGGGCGAGTGCGCCGCGCTTGTGGTGACGGATGTGGGCGGTGGGCGCGGAGCGCAGGTGGTGCAGTCCGAAGCGTCGCTTGATGTCGGCCATGACGGGAACCCCCTGGTCGTTTTCGTCATGGCGACGATATGGCGCACCATGAATATAGTCAAGGTGACCATAAAAATTGAGGGCGTGGCCCGAGGGTTACGGCTTGCGCGCCACCCCCGCGTACAGCGGCACCGGCGAACCGTTCCTGACCTCGTCCACGCCGAGCTCCGCGTGCCAGTCCGGCAGCCACACGATCCCGGGTTCCAGCAGGTCGAGCCCGTCGAAGAAACGGCCCATCTCCTCGCGCGAGCGCGGCACGAGCGTCACCCCGCCCGCCGTGTACATCGCCACGGCCTCCCGCGTCCGCTCCGGATCGAAGTCGCCGGCGAGCTGCGACAGGACCAGATGGCTCCCCGACGGCAACGCGTCCACCAGGGTCCGCACGAGGTCGTGGGCGCCGTCCGAGTCCGGGATGAAGTGGAGCAGCGCGATGAGCGAAAGGGTCACCGGGCGGTCGAACTCCAGTATGTGCGCGGCGAGTTCGAGGATCCTCTCCGGTTCCCGCACGTCCGCCGAGAGGTACTCGGTGCGGCCCTCCGGAGTGCCGCGAAGGAGCGCCCCCGCGTGGGCGAGCACGATCGGGTCGTTGTCCACGTACACGACACGGGCGTCGGGTGCGGCGCCCTGGGCGATGCGGTGGAGGTTGGGCTCGGTCGGGATGCCGCTGCCGATGTCCAGGAACTGGCGTGCCCCGGCCGCTTCGGCGAGATGCCGTGTGGCGCGCTGCATGAACCAACGGTTGTGCTGGGCCGCGTACTTGGACTGCGGTTCGAGCGCCACGATCTGCCGGCCGAGCTCCTCGTCGACCGGATAGTTGTCCTTGCCGCCCAGGAACCAGTCGTAGACCCGTGCCGGATGCGGCTTGCTGGTGTCGATCCGGTCGATGGGCGGCGGCGTGATCTCCCCCATGCGGCAACTCCCTGCTGAAGAGGCTCAGTTCGGTCAGGCGTCCGATCATCGTGCCTCAGTGGTCGCGGCGGAGGGAGGCGATCGGGAAGGATGGGCCCGGCATGGATCAAGGGCGGCGGGCCAGGGCGCGCCGCGCAGGAACGGAGAGGCGACGATGACGCGACCGGACCCCCACACCTCCGGCGACCACCGGACCGCCGGCACCCCCGAGGTGCCCGAGCGGCTCGACATCACCCGGGCCACGCTCGACGACTGGGCCGTCATCAGCGGCTGGGCCGCGGAAGAGGGCTGGAACCCGGGCCTCGCCGACGCCCGCAGTTTCTTCGCCCAGGATCCCGACGGCTTCTTCATCGGCCGGGTCGACGGCGAGCCGGTCTCCGCGATCTCCGTGGTCAACTACGGCGACGACTACGCCTTCCTCGGCTTCTACCTCGTACGGCCCGACCTGCGCGGCCGCGGCTACGGCATCGCCACCTGGAAGGCGGGCCTCGCGCACGCGGGCGGCAGGACGGTCGGCCTCGACGGCGTCCCTGCCCAGCAGGACAACTATCGCAAGTCCGGCTTCGAACCGGCGCACACGACCGTCCGCTACGCGGGCGTACCGCAGGCCCCGCGCCCGGCCCCAGACCTCGCGCCCGGCGCCGTCATCCCCGTGGCCGAAGCGGGCGGCCTCAAGTCCATCGCCCTGTACGACAGCGCCTGTTACCCCGCGGAGCGTCCCCGCTTCCTCGCCTCCTGGCTCGCCGGTGACGGACATCGCGCACTCGCCCGCGTCGTCGACGGCCGCGTCACCGGCTACGGCGTCATCCGTCCTGGCCGCGAGACCTTCCGCGTCGGCCCGCTCTTCGCGGACACCCCGCAGGACGCCCGCGCGCTGTTCGACGCCCTGCTCGCCGCGGTCGGCCGGGCCCCCGTCGCCGTGGACGTGCCCGAATCCAACCCGGCCGCCGTGGCGCTCGCCGAGTCGTACGGCCTGACCCCCGGATTCGCCACGGCCCGCATGTACACCGGCCCCGTCCGGCCGTTCGCCCAGGAGAGGATCTTCGGCATCACCACCCTCGAACTGGGCTGAACGGGCCTCGGGGCACGTCGACCGCGGCGATATCTCGAAAAGGTAACTGGGCTAGACCAGTCTTAAGGCGCCGGTCACCTCCGGTACGTCGTCAGGCCATCGCGACCCGTAACGCTCGGGGCGACCAACCACCCGTACACGGGGGCAGTCGCTTTGGAGGAAACACCGATGGATCGCAGATCGTTCATGGCCACGACGGGGCGCGCGACGCTCGCGGGCGGCGCGCTCGCCGCGACCGGCTCGCTGGTCTCCGCGCCGGCGGCCGACGCCGCGCCCGCCGCCGAGCCCGCGGCCCAGCGCCACGGCGACGGCGGGACCGTGCGGTTCAACATCATCAGCGACATCCAGGGCGACCTGACGGACTTCGGCAAGGCGCTCGACGACCTGCACTCGGTCAACCCGCGCAGCGCGGGTCTCGGCATCGCCGGTGACATCACCCCGCGCGGCTATGACTTCGAGTACGCGGCCGTCCGCCAGACCCTGGACAAGCACCCGCACCCCAAGAACGTGGCGTGGGCCATCGGCAACCACGAGTTCTACGTGCCGAAGTACAGCGACCCGAACACCCTCGCCCAGGCGACCTGGCCCAACGGCACCACCGAGGACTCCCTCTTCCGCAGCTTCTACACGTTCGCGGAGCGGGGCAAGGTCTACGCGGAGACCTCGTTCGGCGGCGTGCCGGTCCTCAGTCTCGGCACCGAGCGCTACTCCCACTACCACGACGCGAAGCTGTGGGACGAGGTGTGGATCAGCGACGAGCAGTTCGCCTGGCTGGAGGACCGGCTCGCGTACTGGGCGCGCCGCCGCCGTCCCGTCATGGTCCTGACCCATCACCCGCTGCCCAACACCGTGTCGGGCACACACAACAAGCTCTACATGAGCGACTACCTCCAGCCCGACCGGCTCCTGTCGATCCTGGGCCGCCACAAGGACGTGTTCCTGTTCTCCGGGCACACCCACTGGGACCTCAACCTGTCCGACTGGGTGGTGCGCCGCGTCGTCCCCGGCACCGGCAACCTCGACGGATTCACCGTCGTCAACACCGCCGCCGTACAGGTCGGTTGGATGGACGACGGCAAGGGCGGCGAGGTCTCGCTCGGCGGCGCCTTCAACCAGGGCCTCCAGGTCGAGGTGGGACCCCGCTCGGTCGTCATCAAGGCGCGTGACTTCACCACCGGCACGTGGCTGAAGCAGCTGACGGTGCCGCTGCACACCTCCGGCTGACCGTTTCGTCGCGGGCGGGCGCGGCGCCGGGTCACGTGTCGGTGAACGACCCGTGCCGCCCCGCCCCCGACGCGAACCGCGCGGCCCCCTTCAGGCTCTCCTCCAGCACGGCTGTCCCGTACCGCAGTTCGTCAGCCATGGCCGCCTCCTCGCCCCGACCCGCCTGGTCCAGAACGGAGGCGCGGTCGCCGCGCATACAGGCCTGCGGGAAGCCCGCGATCCGCTCCGCGAGCTCCTCCGCCTCGGCCCGCGCCCGGCCCGGCGGCACAAGACGGTTGGCGAGCCCCATCGCGTACGCCTCCGGGGCGGGCACCGGGCGGCCCGTCAGGATCAGGTCCATGGCGCGGCTCTCGCCGATGAGCCGCGGCAGCCGCACCGTGCCGCCGTCGATGAGGGGCACACCCCAGCGCCGGCAGAACACCCCGAACACGGCGTCCTCCTCGGCGACCCGCAGATCACACCAGAGCGCCAGTTCGAGACCGCCGGCCACCGCGTGCCCGCTCACGGCGGCGATCACCGGCTTCGACAGCCGCAGGCGGGTCGGGCCCATCGGCCCGTCGCCCTCTTCGGTGACCCGGTTGCCGCGCTCCGTTCCGATGGCCTTGAGGTCGGCGCCCGCGCAGAACGTGCCTCCCTCGCCCCAGAGCACCGCTACGCGTGCGGATTCGTCGGCGTCGAACTCCTTGAAGGCGGCGACCAGTTCGGCGGCCGTGGGCCCGTCGACCGCGTTACGGACCTCGGGGCGGGACAGTATGACCGTGGTGACATGCCCTCGGCGCTCGACGCGGACCGGCATCCGGACCCTCCTGAGTGATCGTCACTGGGTGATGCCCAGGGTGGCACGTCGCCCGCGCCCCTCCCAGGCGCCCCCCAGCCTCGAATTCGAACCCTTCCGTTGACCTCAACTTTGCTTGAGGTCTTACCGTCTACTTCATGAGCATGGAGACCACGGCGTGGACGCAGCTGCACAGCGTCATGAACGCCCAGCAGGACACCCGACCCTTCGCCCCCGCCACCCTCCGCCGCATCGCCGCCTTCGCGCGTCCGCACCGGCGCCGGATCGCCCAGTTCGTCGTCCTGAGCGTGGTCACCGCGCTGACCGCCGTGGCGACCCCCGTCCTCGCGGGGCACGTCGTCAACACCATCGTCGACGGCAAGCACGAGGGCACCGTCGTCCGCCTCGCCCTCCTCATCGCCGTGATCGCCGTCGCGGAGGCGGGCCTCGGCCTCGTCGCCCGCTGGCTCTCGGCCAACCTCGGCGAGGGCCTGATCCTCGACCTGCGCACCGCCGTCTTCGACCACGTGCAGCGCATGCCCGTCGCCTTCTTCACGAGGACCCGCACCGGCGCCCTCGTCAGCCGCCTCAACAACGATGTGATCGGCGCGCAGAGAGCGTTCAGCAACACGCTCTCCGGCGTGGTCGGCAATGTCGTGACGCTGCTTCTCACCCTCGCCGTCATGCTCACGCTGTCCTGGCAGATCACGCTCCTGGCACTCGTGCTCCTGCCGGTGTTCGTGGTGCCCGCGCGGCGCATGGGTACGCGGATGGCCCGGCTCCAGCGCGAGGCCGCCGCGCACAACGCGGCCATGGGAACCCGGATGACCGAGCGGTTCTCGGCGCCCGGCGCCACGCTGATCAAGCTGTTCGGCCGGCCCGGCGACGAGTCCGCCGAGTTCGCCGCCCGCGCGTCCCGCGTACGGGACATCGGCGTCCGCACGGCCATGGCGCAGTCCGCGTTCATCACCGCGCTCACCCTCGTCTCGGCCCTCGCCCTCGCGCTCGTCTACGGCCTGGGCGGCTACTTCGCCATCGAGGGCACCCTCGACGCGGGTGCGGTCGTCTCCCTCGCCCTGCTCCTCACCCGCCTTTACGCGCCGCTGACCTCCCTGGCCGGGGCCCGCGTCGAGGTCATGAGCGCCCTCGTCAGCTTCGAGCGCGTCTTCGAGGTGCTCGACCTCAAGCCGCTGATCGACGAGAAGCCGGACGCCCGAGAGGTGCCCGAGGGGCCGGTCGCCGTGGAGTTCGAGGACGTCCGCTTCGGCTACCCGTCCGCCGACAAGGTCTCCCTCGCCTCCCTCGAAGAGGTCGCCTCGCTCGACACCCGCGGGGGCGCCGAGGTCCTGCACGGCATCTCGTTCCGCGCCGAACCCGGCCAGACCGTCGCCCTCGTCGGCACCTCCGGCGCCGGCAAGTCGACCGTCGCCCAGCTCATGCCCCGCCTCTACGACACCGACGAGGGCACCGTACGCATCGGCGGGGTCGACGTCCGCGACCTGACCGCCGTATCCCTGCGCGAGACCCTCGGCATGGTCACCCAGGACGGCCACCTCTTCCACGACAGCGTCCGCGCCAACCTCCTGCTTGCCAGGCCCGGAGCGAGCGAGGACGAGCTGTGGGACGTGCTGCGCCGCTCCCGCCTGGAGGACCTGGTCCACTCACTGCCCGACGGCCTCGACACCGTCGTCGGCGAGCGCGGCTACCGCCTCTCCGGCGGCGAACGCCAGCGCATGACGATCGCCCGCCTCCTCCTCGCCAGGCAGCGCGTCGTCATCCTCGACGAGGCGACCGCCCACCTGGACAACACGTCCGAGGCGGCCGTGCAGGAAGCGCTCGCGGAGGCACTCGAAGGGCGTACCGCCGTCGTGATCGCGCACCGCCTGTCCACGATCAGGTCCGCCGACCAGATCCTGGTGGTCGAGGACGGCCACATCGTGGAGCGCGGCACCCACGAGACGCTCCTCGCCGAGGACGGCCGGTACGCGGAGCTGTACCGCACCCAGTTCGCGAACCCGGCGGACGTGGTGGAAGCCGCGTAACCGCCTGGCAGAGCCGGAAGAGAGCGAGGAGAGGGGGTGGCCGCAGCGGCCACCCCCTCTCCTCGCTCACGTCCCGCCCGTCGGGGCTAGTCGGTGCCGGACTCCATCGCGGCGCGGTCGAGGAGCTCGTCGTCCTCGGAGACCTCACCGCGGGAGGCGATGACCTCGGCGCCACCCTCGGGCATCGCGCCGATCAGACCGGTTGCCGCCGCCTGCGCGGCGCCGATCAGCTCGGGGTGCGTCGTGCCCACGATGCCGAGGCCCGCGTACTGCTCGAGCCGGGCACGCGAGTCGGCGATGTCGAGGTTGCGCATGGTGAGCTGGCCGATCCGGTCCACCGGGCCGAACGCCGAGTCCTCGGTGCGCTCCATCGACAGCTTGTCCGGGTGGTAGCTGAAGGCCGGGCCCGTGGTGTTGAGGATCGAGTAGTCCTCACCGCGCCGCAGCCGCAGCGTCACCTCGCCGGTGACGGCCGAGCCGACCCAGCGCTGGAGCGACTCGCGGACCATCAGCGCCTGCGGGTCCAGCCAGCGGCCCTCGTACATCAGCCGCCCGAGGCGCCGGCCCTCGTTGTGGTACTGCGCGAGGGTGTCCTCGTTGTGGATCGCGTTCACGAGGCGCTCGTACGCGGCGTGCAGCAGCGCCATGCCCGGGGCCTCGTAGATGCCGCGGCTCTTCGCCTCGATGATCCGGTTCTCGATCTGGTCGGACATGCCCATGCCGTGGCGGCCGCCGATCGCGTTCGCCTCCATGACCAGGTCGACGGCGGAGGCGAACGCCTTGCCGTTGATCGTCACCGGGCGGCCCTGCTCGAAGCCGATCGTCACGTCCTCGGCGGCGATCTCCACCGACGGGTCCCAGAACCGCACGCCCATGATCGGCTGGACGGTCTCCACGCCGGTGTCGAGGTGCTCCAGCGTCTTGGCCTCGTGAGTGGCGCCCCAGATGTTGGCGTCGGTCGAGTACGCCTTCTCGGTGCTGTCGCGGTACGGCAGGTCGTGGGAGACCAGCCACTCCGACATCTCCTTGCGGCCGCCCAGCTCCGTCACGAAGTCGGCGTCGAGCCACGGCTTGTAGATGCGCAGGTGCGGGTTGGCCAGCAGGCCGTAACGGTAGAACCGCTCGATGTCGTTGCCCTTGAACGTCGAGCCGTCGCCCCAGATCTGGACGTTGTCCTCGAGCATCGCCCGTACCAGCAGGGTGCCGGTGACGGCGCGGCCCAGCGGCGTCGTGTTGAAGTAGGCACGGCCGCCCGAGCGGATGTGGAACGCGCCGCACGCGAGCGCGGCCAGGCCCTCCTCCACCAGCGCCGCACGGCAGTCGACCAGGCGCGCGATCTCGGCGCCGTAGGTCTTGGCACGGCCGGGCACCGACGCGATGTCGGGCTCGTCGTACTGGCCGATGTCGGCGGTGTAGGTGCACGGGACGGCACCCTTGTCGCGCATCCACGCGACCGCGACGGAGGTGTCGAGGCCGCCCGAGAAGGCGATGCCGACGCGCTCGCCGGCGGGAAGGGAGGTGAGAACCTTAGACATAGGAAGAGTATGCATCCCAAAGAATGATTATGCAAAGGGGGGGTGTCCCTTTGTGGCGCCGCCTTCTGCGACGCCTCCTTCATCGTGACCGCGGCGGAGGTGCGGCGCACCGCGGGGCGACCGGGTTCAGGCCGCGTGTCCCTCGGCGTTCCGGCCGATTGCGTAGGTGAGCGCCGCGAGGTCGTCGCCGACGGTGCGCGTGCCGAGGAGGCGCAGCGACAGCTCGTCGCCCGTCTCGCCGAAGAGGCGCTCGCCGGCCCCCAGCACGACCGGGTGCACGATGAGCCGCAGCTCGTCGGCCAGTCCGTGCTCAAGCAGCGTGCGCACGAGCCTGCGGCTGGCATAGACGACGATGTCCCCGTCCAGCTCCTGCTTCAGCTTCGAGACCTCGGCGACCACCTCACCGTCGAGGACCGTCGAGTTGTTCCACTCCAGGTCGACGAGGGTCGAGGACACGACGTACTTGGGCAGGGCGTTCAGCCGCTCCGCCCACGCGCCGCTCCGGGACGGCCACCGGGCCGCGAACCACTCGTAGGTCCGCCGGCCGAGCAGTAGCGCCTCCGAGCCGAGCGCCTCGTCGAACTCGACCTTGGTCCACTCCAGCCGGTCCTTGTCCGCCATCCGGTCGAACCAGCCCCCACGCCGAAAGCCCTCGTCGCCGGTCGGGTCCTGGACGACCCCGTCGAGCGAGACGTTCTCGCTGATCACGATTTTTCCCATGTCGGTCTCCTTCGGTACGGGCTACTGTCGGGGCGGCGAGCAACCCAGGAGGAGTGAGGAATGCCCGGTCGTACGCGCACGCTTTGACGCTTCAGGCCGTGATCGGCCCGTCATCGCGTGCTGCCCTTGTCGCGTGGCACAGCGAGCTCTCTCCTGCCCGAACCGTCGGTGCGCCTTCTGCGCGCCCGGTGGCGGGCCTCGTCGTCTGCACTGCAAGGGATCCCTGTGCCCTCCGCGTCGTCTGGTTCCTCTGGTTCCTCTGGTTCCTCTGGTTCGTCTAGTTCGTCTGCGTCCTCCGCGTCCTCCGCGTCCTCTGATTCCTCCGGTTCTTCTGCGGGATCCGCATCCGGCCGGCCTGCTTCCCCAAGCCTGTGGCGGGACCGCGACTTCCGCCGACTCTGGGTGGGCCAGACGGTCTCCCAACTCGGCGAACACACAACTCTGGTGGTCCTGCCGCTCTGTGCCGTCCTGACGCTCGGCGCCGGCGCCGGTGAGCTCGGCGTCCTGCGCGCGGTGGGGCAGGCGCCGATCCTGCTGCTCTCACTCCTGGTCGGCGCGTGGGTGGACAGATGGCGGACCCGCACGGTGATGGTGCTGGCCGACGTGGGCCGGACGCTGGCCCTGGGCGCCGCCGCCGTGGCGTGGTTCTTCGGCGCGCTCGGCCTGCCCGCGCTGCTCGTGGCCGGCTTCGCCGTCGGGGCACTCTCGGTGTTCTTCGACGTGGCCTACCAGGCGTCTCTCGTACGGCTGGTGAAACGCGATCAACTGGTGCGGGGCAACAGCGCGCTGGAGGGCAGCCGGTCCGCCGCCCAGATCGCCGGTCCCGCACTCGGCGGGGCGCTGGTCTCGCTCCTGTCGGCACCGATCGCCGCCGCGTCCAGCGCTCTGCTCTTCGCGCTGTCCTTCCTGTCGATCCGACGGATCCGCCGCAGCGAGTCGATCCCCGAGCCCACGCACCAGGCCTCGCAACGTCTTCCGGAGCCTGCGGAGCAACTCTCGCAGCGCCTCCCGGAGCCCAAGCATGAGTCCAAGCAGAAGCCCCAGCGGCGTCCCCCGCGGGTCTGGCGGCGGATCGGTGCGGGCCTGCGCTTCGTCATCGGCGACACCTCGCTGAGGGCCGTGTGCCTCGCCTCGGCCGCCTTCCAGTTCTCACTGGCGGCGACGACGACCGTCTATCTGCTCTTCCTGCCACGGGAACTGCGCCTGTCCGGCACAGAGGTCGGTCTCGTGCTCGCGGCCGCGGGGCCGGGCGCGCTCCTCGGCTCGCTGCTGGCAGCCCGCCTGCCGGGCAGGTTCGGGCACGGGGTGGTGCTCGTGTCCGCGGCGGCACTCGGCGACGGAGCGTTCCTGTGCGTGCCCGCGCTGCACGGGTCCTCCGCGGGAACGGTTCTCGCCCTCGTCGCGGTCGGCCTCGTGTTCGGGACCTTCGGCCAGCTGGTGAACGTCACGGTGATGGCCGTCCGGCAGGCCCTGACCCCGGACGGGATGCAGGGCCGCGCGGCGGCGACCATCACGTTCGTCGGCATGGGCCTGACCCCGCTCGGCTCCCTGCTCGGCGGATTCCTCGCGGACGAGTGGGGGCTGCGTCTCGGTCTCGCGGTGACGGCGGCGGGGATGCTGCTGTCCCCGCTGCTGATGGCGCTGTCCCCGCTGGCCCGCCTGGGACGGACGCTTCCGGCCCGCGGGGCTCCCTGCCCAGCCCGTTCATGAAACTGGGTGCGCATGATCCGGTGCGCCCCGCGTCAGGGGGAGAGACGACTGGTGGAGCGGCGCGCACACGCGCCGACGCTCGGGCCGTGGACGTCACCAGGGCCACCCGCACCGCCATCGAGACCTTCCGGGAAGCCAGGGCCCCGGCCACGGCCCCACAGATCACCGTCACGGTCACCGGCATCGCGCGATCGGCATCGTGTGACCGGCGGCGTGTGTCGGGCGCGCCGGTCCGGGGCGTCAGTGAGCCGTCCGTAGCGGCCGGTTGTCCCTGAGCCGGCTGTAGATGCGCTCCGGCGTCAGGGGCAGTGCGCGACAGCGGACGCCCGTGGCGTCGTGGAGCGCGTTCGCCAGGGCGGGGGCCACCGGGTTGACGCAGCATTCCGCCATCCCCTTCGACCCCATGGGCCCCAAGGAATCCGCCGACTTGACCAGGAGCAGTTCCGTGCGGGGGACGTCGGCGTAGGTGGGGATGCGGTAGTTGCGGAGGTTCGGGTTGGCCATGGCTCCGCCCGCGTCGACCTGGTAGTTCTCGGTCAGCGCGAAGCCGATGCCCTGGGCCACCCCACCCTCCACCTGCCCCCGGACCTGCGCCGGGTTGATGACGACGGCCGCGTCGGTGGCCTGAACGCTGTAGAGGATGCGGATCTCGCCCGTCACCTGGTGCACCGCGATCTTGAATCCCTGTGTGTTCGATACGACGCTTCGGGGCGATCCGTAGGCCTTGCGTGCGGCGGTGAAGCGGATTCCGCGCGCGCGTGCCAGCGCGACGAGTTCGGCCAGCGGCACGTGCTGGTCCCCACAGACGACTTCTCCGTCGCCCAGCGAGCACATGACCACGTGGACACCCGTGTGCGCGGCGGCGAATTCGAGGATGCGGTCGCGTACGGCGTTGGCCGCGCGGAGTACGGCGTTGCCCGCCACGAAGAGTCCCGCGCTCGCGAACGCGCCGGTGTCGAATCCCGTGCGGTCGGTGTCCGACTGCACGAGGCGAATGCGTGAAGGCGTCGTCCCGAGTTGGCCGGCCGCGATCTGGACGTGCGCGGTCGACGTGCCCTCGCCGAACTCGACCGTGCCGACGGCCAGTTCGTACACCAGGTCGTCGCCGAGCGTGACCCAGGCCTCGGAGATGTGCTCGGTCGGGGGCGCGGTCTCGTGCAGGGAACTCGCGACCCCGGACCCCATGAGCCAACCGGAGCCGGGCGGTGGCTCGTTGCCGGTACGGGCCAGGGCGTGATCCACCAGATCGATGCACTTGCCGAGCCCGTCCTCGTTGAACATCACGTCGTCGGGGCCGTCGTGCAGGGCGACGAGCGGATCGCCCGGCCGCACGATGTTGCGCCGTCGCAGTTCGAGCGGGTCGAGGTGCAGGGAGCGGGCCAGTTCGTCCATCGCCGATTCCACGGCGAACGCGGGCTGCGTCATCCCGTAGCCGCGCAGGGCCCCGCTCGGCACGGTGTTCGTGTAGACGGAGAAGCCGTCGTACTTCTTGTTCGGGCAGCGGTAGATCATGACGGCGGCGCCGCCCGCGTACAGCGTCTCGCCGCCGTGGTTTCCGTAGGCGCCCGTGTTCGACACATTGCGGACCTGGAACGCCGTGAGCGTGCCGTCCGCCTTCGCGCCGAGCCTGACCGTCAGCGTCATGGGGTGCCGCGGCGAAGCCGTCGTGAACTCCTCCTCGCGGGTGTACTCGAAGCAGACGGGCCGGCCGGTGTCCAGGGCGGCGAGCGCCGCCAGATCCTCCGAGATCACTTCCTGCTTGCCGCCGAAGCCGCCACCGACCCGCTTGCAGAACACGCGGAGCTGGTCCGGGCGCAGTGCGAAGAGATGGGAGAGCTTGATCTTCGCGATCGACGGCGACTGCGAACTGGTCCGCACGTTCAACCGGCCGTTCTCCACCCAGGCGATGGAGCCATGGGTCTCGAGATGGGCATGCTGCACGCGGGGCGACGAGTACGTCCCTTCGTGGATCACGTCGGCCTCGGCGAACCCCGTGTCGACATCGCCGATGTGCGAGTGGATCTCCAGCAGGATGTTGTGGACGGCATCGCGGACGAACGGGTCGTCCGTGGCGTGCAGTTGGGGAGCTCCATCGGCCATCGCGGCCTCGGGGTCGAACACCGCCGGCAGCTCCTCGTACTCCACCTCGACCCTCCGGCAGCCCTCCTCCGCAGCGCCGACCGTGTCGGCCACGACCGCGGCGACGCGCTGGCCGACGAAGCGGACCGTGTCGTCGAGGATGTACGTGTCGTCCGGATCGACCAGGTGGTCGGTGTGGATCGCGGTGGAGAACCGCTTGCGCGGTACGTCCTCCCAGGTGTAGACGCGATGCACGCCGGGCACCGCCAGCGCGGCGCTCTTGTCGATCGACACGATCCGGGCGTGCGCGTGCGGCGAGTGCACCACCTTGAGGTGCAGCATGCCGTGGACGTCGGTGTCCATCGTGAACTCTGCGCGACCGGTCACCACGTCGTCGCCGGCCGGTGCGCCGACGCTTGTCCCGACGGCCTTTCCCGGCGCGGCCGTCTCCACGCCGACGACGCCCTTCACTGCGTCCTCGATCGCTCGATAGCCGGTGCAGCGGCAGAGGTTGCCCTTCAGTGCGCGGGGCAGATCCGCCTTTTGCGCCTCGGTGAACGTCGCTGACGTCATGATCATTCCCGCGGTGCAGAAGCCGCACTGGAACCCTGGGGCATCGCGGAACTGCCGCTGCATCGGGTGCAGTTGACCCGGAGACCCGAGCCCCTCGATCGTCGTCACCTCAACGCCTTCCGCGCGGAAGGCGGGCGTGATGCAGCTGTGCACCGGATTGCCGTCCAGCCACACCGTGCACGCGCCGCAATCGCCCGCGTCGCACCCCTTCTTGACGCCGTAATGACCGAGCGACCGCAGGAAGGTCCGCAGGCACTGGCCGGGGCCCGGCTCTTCGTCGAATCTCCTGCCGTTCACGACGTACGTCATGGCCCGTCACCGGCCGACAGTTCGCGACGAATCTCTTCGGCGAAGTACTTCGTCAGATGGCGACGGTGTTCGGGGGTCCCGTTGGGATCCGCGAACCAGAGACCGGCGGGGATGGCGTCGACGCTCCGCCGCAGAGTTGAGGCATCGGGCAGGGCGTCGAAAGCGAGGCGCACAGGCCGTGTGGTCCCGGCGGTGACGGTGAGCAACAGGTCGCTCGTGCCCGGTGTTTGAGTGCCGATGAGGAAGACCGTCGAACGGCCGAGGCGGGTCAGCGTGAAACGGCGGTGGGCGGTGCGTTTCCTCAGGGCATGGGCCGGAATCTCGACGCGCCGCAGGATTTCACCGGGGCGGAGAACGTTCTGGTGGTCGCCGGTCACGAAGTCGATCGCATCGACGGTGCGCGTGGACCCGTCGGGGGCCCACAGCTCGTACCGGGCCTCAAGCGCGGCCGTCAGCGTGATCATGGGGCCGGCGGGCAAGGAAAGACAGATATTTCCGCCGACGGTCGCAGAATTCCATACCTTGAACGAGGACAGGAAGGCTTCGCAGCTTTTCGAGAAAAGAGCGCCGGCGATCCAGTCATTCGGAAAAGCGAAGGAATAGAGCTCGCGAACGGTGCACGTGGCGCCGATTTCGAGCCCCGCGTGGCTCGGGGCGAGGGAATCCCAGCCCAACGCCGTCAGGTCGACCAGCCGGCGCAAGCTCGGCTGCTCCACGGAGAACAGCCACGTACCACCCGCGAGCCACGCATCGCCCTCACGCCAGTCCGCACCGGGCCGGTCGAGCGGGCGCCGGACGACTTCCGTGACGGTGTTGAGGTCCATAGGCGACTGACCTCTCGCGCGATGATCGTGCGACGGAGACCCCCCGAGCGTCGTGAGAATTCAAGTGTCGTCGGAATTCCCTGTGAACTAGACTACGCCGTATGGGTATCCGTGCAAGCGGCACTGCCACCGTCGTGACCTCCCAGAAGGTGCGGGAAGGTCTCGACGAGGAATACGACCGTTGGCAGGAGAAGGTGAACCGGACCGTTCGGGACTTCGACGGATTCGAGGGAACGGAGACCTATCCCCCCGGATCGGGCGAGGAACACGAATGGGTCGTGGTGTTCCGCTTCGCCGGCACGGACCAGCTCGCCACGTGGCTGGACTCGACCGCACGCCGGGAGCTACTGGCCGAAGGCCGTGAACTGCTGGACGGCGCCCCGACACATGAGGTCCTCGCCGGCGGCCGCATCGACGAGCCCGACCGGGTGGAGGGCGTCACGGCCGTCATCTCGCACGACGTACGGCCGGGCAGGGAAGAGGAATTCGAGCGCTGGCAGGAAAAGATCCTGAAAGAACAGGAGAAATACCCCGGCTTCATGGGGACCGAATTCTTCCGGCCCGTCGAGGGAATCCAGGACCATTGGGTGGTGGTTTTCCGGTACGACACCCGTGAACATCTCGACGCCTGGCTGGACTCCAGCCGCAGAACGCAGCTCCTGAAGGAAGGGCGTGAGTACTTCGCGTCCTACGACGTCCGCAAGGTGGGGACGGCGTTCGGCGGCTGGTTCCGATTCGGCTCGGACGAGGGGGAAGAGGTCCCGCCCAACTGGAAACAGGCCATGACCGTCGTGCTGGCGCTCTATCCCACCGTCATGGTCCTGAATCTGACCGTGGGTCATGAGTTCGCCGTCCTGGGCGTCCCCGGATACCTCGGCCTGTTCTTCGGCAACATACTGAGCGTCAGCATTCTGAGCTGGCTGCTCATGCCCCTCGTGAACCGCGTCCTGGCCTTCTGGCTCCGGCCCGGCCGGACCCGCACCGTCCGCGTCGACGTGGCGGGCGCGGCGCTCGTGGCCCTGTGCTGGGCCCTGACCGTCCTCGTCTTCGCCCTGACGACGGGCTGACGCCGCGTTCTTTCCCGCGGACAGAGGCCGGGTGGCGCCGGTCACGCTCATCCGGTGATCTCCTTGCCGACGATGTTCCGGGCGATGTTCCGGGCGATGTTCCGGGCGATGATCCACTTCTGGATCCGCGTCATCCGAGGGCGGCGTTCCCCCGGCCGGAAAAGACACCGGCTCGACGTCCTGCGATCGCAGGGGCGGTGACCTGAGGCCAGGACATGCCGCGGGAGCCGGGCGTAGCCTTGGATGCAGACATTCCAGCACTGGGCAGGTCGCATGGCCACGATGCACGCATCATGCGAGACCGGTCATAAGAATCCTTTCGACACGACCACAGCAGCGATGATCGTGCTGGATGCGCAGGGGAGAGTGACTGGCTGGAGTCCTGCAGCCCGTGATCTCTACGGTGCCGACACCAGGGATGTGCTCGGTCGCCCGGTGAGCGAGGTTCTGCGGGATGTTCGGGCCGGGGGAGACACGCTGCAAGGCCTCGGGACAGCGGGGGCGCCGGCACCCGGGGACGCCTGGACCGAGAGGCGTACCGTTCGGCGCCCGGACGGGGCGCTGGTGGAGACGGTCCTGCGCGTCTTCCCGGTGGAGCAGGACCGGGGGCGGCCCGCATGGGTCGTGATGGCGGCGGCGAGCGACCGCTATGAGAAGTGGGTGACCGACCAGTCGATGTTGTCCGGGCTCTTCACGCAGGCTCCCGTGGGGCTCAGCGTCTACGGCCCCGACGCTCATCTCAACTGGGCCAACGACGTGGTGCAGCAGGTCATGGGCTGGCGCCCCGGTGAATGGGAGGGCCAGGCCAACCGAGTGCTTTATCCGCACGGCAGCATCCTGTCCCCTCCGGATTACCACGAGGTGGAGGAGGTGCTGGAGGAAGTGCTGCGCACCGGCGAAGCCGTGCTCGACGTCCATTGGCGCGGGCCCACACCCGCCACCTGCGCGTACCACCGGGTCTACTCGTGCTCGTACTTCCGCCTTCAGGACGACGCGGGCCACCCCCTGGGCGTCTGCGAGGCGTCCGTCGACATCACCGATCGCTACGAGGCACAGGCTCGCCTGGCGCTGCTCAGCCGAGCCAGCGGGATCGGTACCGCGCTCGACGTCGGGAAGACGGCGGAGGAACTCGCGGAGCTCGTCGTTCCGGATCTTGCCGACTCCGTACGCATCGAGGTCGCGGAGTCGGTCCTGGCCGGAGAAGAGCCACCGTCCTCGGCCTCCGGTGCACCGACGGGGCTACAGCTCATGGCAGAGCGCACCAGGAGCGCCGCGTCCGTTGCGCAGAGTGATGCGTTGCTGGGTGTCATCGGCAGTGGTCCGACGACCGAGAACCGACGCCGGCTGGCCCTGCCCCTGCTCCTGGGCGGCAGCACACTCGGCACGGTCACCCTCCGGCGGCAGCCGCCCCGCGCACCGTTCACCGAGGGGGACGGCGCCCTCGCCGAAGAGCTGGCATCGCGCACCGCGGTGTGCGTGGACAACGCCCGCCGCTACGTCCGCGAGCACACCACGGCGCTGAAGCTGCAGCGTGACCTCCTCCCGCGAGGACTACCGCAACCGAGTGGCATCGAGCTCGCGCACCGCTACATCCCCACCACCGGGCCTCGCGGAGTCGGGGGCGACTGGTACGACGTGATTCCCCTGTCGGGCGCCCGCGTCGGGTTGGTGGTCGGTGACGTGGTGGGGCACGGGGTGGACGCCGCGGCCACCATGGGACGGCTGCGCACGAGCGTGAGGGCACTGGCCGCCCTGGACCTGCCGCCGGACGAACTCCTCACCCGGCTCGACGACTTGGTGGGTCAGACACGAGTCGGAATACACCGGACGCCGGGCGACGAGGGGACGGACAGGGCGCTCGGGGCGACCTGCCTGTACGCCGTGTACGACCCCACCTCCCGCACCTGCGCCATGGCCGGCGCGGGCCACCTCCCGCCGGTCGCCACCGGCCGTGGGACAGGCACCGGGCGGGCTGAACCGCTCGACCTGCCCACAGGACCCCCGCTGGGCATCGGTGGGCTGCCTTTCGAGAGCGTGGAATTCGAGTTCGCCGAGGGCACTGTGCTCGCCCTGTTCACCGACGGAATCGTCAAGGCGCGCGGCCGGGACGTGGACGAGGGAGTGGCGGACGTGTGCGGCGCCCTGGACGCCTCGGCCGGGTCCCTGGAGAAGGCGTGCGACGAGGTTGTCTCCCTGTGCGCGCAGGGATCCGCCGATGACGATGCCGCGCTGCTGCTGGTGCGCGTCCACGCCTTCCCCATGGACAGCGTGGCCTCCTGGCATGTCGCCTCCGACCCGGCCGAGGTGGCCGGAGTCCGTGCACTCGTCCGGGAGAGGCTGGAGGACTGGGGGCTGGACGAGGCGGTGTTCGTCTCCGAACTGGTCGTGAGTGAACTCGTCACGAACGCCATCCGATACGGCCGCCCCCCTGTCTCCCTGCGCCTGCTTCGGGACGTCGACCGCACGCTGATATGCGAGGTCTCGGACGGGGGCCACACCTCTCCGCATCTGCGCAACGCCGGCGACGACGACGAAGGCGGGCGGGGCCTCTTCCTGGTGGCCCAGCTCACCGCCATGTGGGGCACGCGCGACGAGCGCCAGGGCAAGACGATCTGGGCGGAGATCGGGCTGGGGCAGGAAGTACCGCTGGACCTGTTCCTGGAGCCGTGAGTTCGATCCCTGACCCGGCCAGGGATCCGCAGTCCCAGGCGTGGTGCAGGCCCAACGCCTGCCGACGCTGTGGCGGGAGTCCAGGCGACCGAATACGTCCGCGAGAGGGCGGTCATCCAGTCCCTCGTACGCGCCGCACACTACGGCGAGTTGGAACCGATCGCCCGGTCCGGGATGAGCGCCCGGGCGTGCCGTGGGGCGGGTCATGTGGAGGAGGTGTGCATGGCGGACGACGCATGATCCTTCATGTAAACAGTGCGTGTTAGCCTGCCCGCGGTCGCGATCGAAAGCATACGGGGGAGGCGCGGTGGGCTCGGACGGCTACCAGGTCAAGGCAGGTATGACCGGCCAGGCCCAGCAACTCGACGACGCAGGCACGGACATGGACGGTGTCAGCTCGGCCGTCAAGTCCCGCACGACGTACTCGTACGGCGAGGTCGGCGGCGACGACGCCGCCTCGGCGCTGAACGCGTTCGTCAAGGCGTGGGAGGCGGAGAGCAAGACACTGGCGTCGGCGTTGCACGAGCTCGGTGGCAAGGTGCAGTTGGCCAAGAAGACCTACCACGGCACCGACGGCCTGGTGAAGACGCACGCGGACAGCGTCCACGTCGGCGGCACGAGCAGTCTCACCGACACATCGACGCAGGGCGGGCGCTCCTCGGCCCTGTCGAGCTACTGAGGAACGGGCCCATGTCGTTCTTCTCCTCCCCCCTCAACTCCCCTTCCTTCCGGCTCGCGTTGCTCGCCGGGCTGTCCAAGAAGATGCTCGGCGCCGGAAGCAAGAACGACCTCCTCGACCTGATCGACAACGCCCTCTCGGTGCCCGAACCGGGCGGTGACCAGGGCGTGCTGGAGGGCCTGGCAAGTCTCTACCGCGGCCAGCTCGACCAGGTCGGCAGCGTCTTCGACCAGGTCGACCGGGTGGGCCGCAAGGGTCTTCCGGAGGTGTGGGTCGGCGACACGAGCGTCCTCGCCTCCGACGTGGTGAACGCCGCCGGGCGGTCCGTGACCCAGATGAGCGAGGCGTTCCAAGGCTGCGCGTCGGTGCTGCTGACGCTGGCCGACGCGATCGGCGCCGCGCAGCGCAAGGACGAGCAGGGCCGCGGACAGCTGCTGGAGCAGAAGAAGACGCTCGGCGGCAGGGACGGGTTCTTCGACGACCTGCACGAGAACGACGAGGAGGAGTGGGACCGCAAGAACGCCGCCCACTTCGGCTCCTACGCGGTCGATCTGATGCACGCCGCCGTCTCCGAGGCGCAGGAAGCCACCCGCGTCGCGGCCCGGGACCTGAACAAGTGGGCCGCCGAGGCACGTGCCGGGAAGATGGAGACCAGCGAACTCACCGCCGTCGACAAACTGATGCTCGCCGACACCGGCGTCGCGGGCGCCGACACCGAGCTGAACGAGATCCTCACGGCCGGCGACCTGGAACGCGCGTCGAAGCGGATGGACCAGCTGGGCCTCGACGACGAGACCGCCATGGAACGGATGCTGGCCAAGTCGGACAACCCGCAGGAGCGGGCCTACCTGATGAAGGCCCTGGCCGCCGGCCACAGTGTCGCCGAGATAGAGAAGTTCCAGGACAAGATCCACGGCAAGGACCCCGACTGGATGCGCCGTCACCTCACTCCGGTGGTCACCGCCACGGACAGCATGAACGACGAGGGCCTGGCGCCGGACGGCTCGAACAACAACAAGGACTACGTCACGTTCGACGGCCAGCAGTGGATCCAGGGCGGCGACGGCTCCGAGGGCACCTGCGTGGCCTCGTCCACCGTCACGTCCCGCGCCATGGTCGACCCCATGTACGCGCTCGACCTCACCGGCGGCCCCGACGGACAGCAGGACGACCCCGAAGCCTTCAAGCAGCGTCTGGTGGCCGAACAGCACCGTCTGCACACCGAAGGCGACGGCGGCGAGAACTGGGGCGGCATGGGCCCCGAGGGGCAGGAACGGATCAACGACAGCGCCGTCGGCAGCGCCACCGGCACGGACTACCAGCGCCAGGACCTGAACAGCGCCGACGATCGCAGGGCGGTCCTCACCCAGGTCGAGAACTCGGTGGCGCAGGGACGGCCGGTTCCGGTCGACGTCTCGGGCAAGGAGGGCGCCCACGCCATGACCATCATCGCCCAGGAGGGTGACAAGCTTCAGGTGTACAACCCCTGGGGCCAGACCACCTGGGTCAGCGAGGACGACTTCATCAACGGCCACATGGGCAAGGCTTCCAGCAATGATCTCCCCAACGCGTACAGCGTCTATCTTCCGCGGTAGCGGGGGCGGTGCCGTGATCGCGGCGACCGCGCTCCTCGCCCTCGCCACGGGCTGCTCCTCGGGCACCGACGAACCGGGCGGCGGTTCCACGAGCACCACGAGCCACCCCTCGGGCGCCACGGGCCGCACGACGAAGCACTCGGTGAAGGACACCAGCATCACCGCCGAGCCGGGCGAGCGCTTCACGCTCACCGTCGACCAGAACGCCTCCACACGCGAGTACTGGTACCTCGTCGACCCCGAGCCCGACAGCTCGGTGCTGGTCAGCCGCGGCCAGGACGGCGCGTCGGACTCCGGTGACGCGCCGGTGGCAGGCGCAGGCCACCGGCGCACCTTCACCTTCGAGGCCAAGGGCAAGGGGACCACCCGGTTCACTCTGCTGCACTGCACTTTCACCACCTGCCAGGGCAACAACTCCACCCTGCCCCCCGAGACCACCGGACCCTCCGCCACCCCGACCACGGGGGCGGCCACCCCCTCCCAGGCCCCCGAGCGCATCACCTACACCGTCACCGTCGACTGAGCCGCAGCGGACCAGCCAGATGAGACGAGACACCCGAGGCCCCGCCATGAACGACGACGCCCCTTACCCGCCGGACCGCACGGACGACGAGCTGGCCCGGCTCGACATCACCGTCCTGCTGCGTTATGGCCTCACCGCCACGCCCGGCAGCCGGCGCACCGCCCTGTTCGGCGACGGCGCCGCGGCCGCAGCCGTCGTCCTCGACCGCCTCGGCACCGAGCCGCGCTCGGTCGCCTTCCTCGCCGACACCGTGCGCGCCGGCGGACTCGCCCGCGCCGCGGAGCTGCCCGAGCCCCTGCCCCGCCAGGAGGCGGCCGACCTCGTACGGGAGTGGCTGCGGGCCGGCACCGAACTCGTGGGCGGGATCGCCGCCGACGACACCGCGGCCGCCTGGCTGCACGCCGTCGCGACCATCATCGAACTGAAGCAGCTGACCCGGGCGCGGGGCCGGAGTACGTGATCTGAGCGGCCGATCCGAGTACGGCGGCGGGTGTGGGGCCACCGGGCGGCTGCCCACCCACCGTGGGCTTCACGGAGCAGACCCGTCCCCTCCGGACCCCCGCCGCAGCCACGAGCGCACCCCCGCCGAGTTGGTGGGCCGGCCGCCCTCGCGGTCCTGCTCCTGCTCCACCTGCCAGGACGGCGCCCGTACGCCGCGCATTGCGAGACGGGTGTCCGAACATGCGCTTGGCCGGTGCGGCGTCACAGCAGTCCGGTTCGCGCGGAACCGCGGGCAGGGGGCCTTCTCCCCGGAGTGAACCGATGTTCCTCACACCCTTCGGGTCCGACGCGTGCCGGTGTAAAGTGCGGAACGCCCTTGACCTGCATAAAGCGGGCAGGGAGCAGACAGATCAGGAGCTTCTTCATGCTGCGCACCATGTTCAAGTCCAAGATCCACCGCGCCACCGTCACCCAGGCCGACCTGCACTACGTCGGGTCCGTCACCATCGACCGTGACCTTCTCGACGCCGCCGATCTGCTGCCCGGCGAGCTCGTCCACATCGTCGACATCGACAACGGCGCCCGCCTGGAGACGTACGTCATCGAGGGTGAGCGGGGGAGCGGTGTCATCGGGATCAACGGGGCCGCGGCCCACCTCGTGCATCCCGGGGACCTCGTGATCATCATCAGTTACGCTCAGGTCGACGACGCCGAGGCGCGTGCGCTGCGGCCCCAGGTCGTGCACGTGGACCGGGAGAACCGGATCGTGGCCCTGGGCGCCGACCCGTCCGAGCCGGTTCCCGGCGGGGACATGGAGCGCAGTCCCCAGGCGGTGGCGGCCACCAGCGGCTGACCGTCGCGCAGCAGACGCGAGGAGACCCCCATGAGCGACATCGAGATCCACGACGAACGCGACAGGGGCCTCCTCGTGGCCCGCGCGGCAGGAGACCCCCAAGGCTCCACCTTCGGGTACATCCAGTACTTCGTCCTCGACGCGCCCGAGAGGGCTCTCGTGCCCGTGCACACCGTCGTGGAGCCCCAGCACGAGGGCCGCGGCATCGCGGGATCGCTGGCCCGCGAGCTGTACGCCATCGCCGCCCGCGAGAGCATCGCCGTCGCGCCCTTGTGCCCGTTCGTCGTGCAGTGGGCGGCGCGCCACCCCGGAGAGGCCCCCGCCGCCCCGCCCGAGCTGATGGACGCCGCACAGCGCGCGCTCGCCGACGACTCGGCCAAGTGGTGACCACGTGACCCTCGCTCTCCTGCACACCTCCCCGGTCCACGTCACCGTCTTCGACGCCCTGCGCGACACCCACCACCCCGGTCTCGCCCTGCGCCACGTCGTGGACGAGAGCCTGCTCGAACGGGCCAGGACCGCAGGGCCCGACGCCGTCGCGGACGACGTGCGCGCGCTGCTCGAAGCCGCCGTGGCCGAGGGGGCGGCCGCCGTGCTCTGCACCTGCTCGACCATCGGCGGCGTCGCCGAGGCCCAGTCCGCCGCCGTCGGCGTCCCTGTCCTGCGCGTGGACCGGCCGATGGCCGCCGCCGCGGTCGAAGCCGGACGGGCCGTCGCCGTGGTCGCCGCGCTGGAGAGCACCCTCGCGCCGACCGTCGCCCTCGTCGAGGAGGAGGCAGCCCGCGCCGGCCGCCCCGTCGACGTACGCACAGTGCTGGTGGCAGGGGCCTGGGAGCGTTTCGAGGCCGGTGACCGGGACGGCTACCGGGATCTCGTGGCCGCCGCCGTGGACGCCCTCACCGATGTCGACGTCGTCGTGCTCGCCCAGGCCTCCATGGCGCCCGCCGCCGAACGGACCACCGCGACGGTTCCCGTCCTGTCCAGCCCCCGCCCCGGCCTGCGCGCGGCGGCGGACAACACGGCCTAGGCTGAGCCGAGTTCGTACCGAGTGACACCGGCTTGAGCTGAACGAGGAGAGCCAGATGGCCCAGGACGAGACCGGCACCGACGTCGTGATCAGCCCCACGGGCTGGGTCGCCGAGCAGGCCCGCCTGTACGAGGAGTCCGGCGGCACCGAGGGCACCACGATCCCGGGCCCGATGAGCGCGCCCTGCCTGCTGCTCGACTACCAGGGGCGTCACACCGGCAAGTGGCGCCGCACGGTGCTGATCTACGACCGCGACGGCGACGACTACCTGATCGTCGCCTCGAAGGGCGGCGCCGACCAGCACCCCGAGTGGTACCTGAACCTGGAGGCCAACCCCGACGTGCGGCTGCGCGTCGAGACCGAGCGGTTCGCCGCCCGCGCCGAGACCCTCTCCGCGGAGGAAAAGGCCAGGGTGTGGCCCCACCTCGTGGAGATCTTCGCCCCGTACGCGGACTACCAGAAGAAGACCGAGCGGGACATTCCCGTCGTACGCCTCACCCGTATCAAGGGCTAGAGCCGGCCGGGCGGTGTGTGGACCCGGCGGGCGTGGGCACGCGTGCCGGGAGACAGTGGCAGGGACCGGCCGCGCCCCTCCCGGAGCGCGGCCGGCCTCCGACCCCCTGGAGGAATCGATGACACACCCCATCCCCGATCCCGTCACCCCGCCGACGCCGGGGCCCGACGTCCCCGATCCCGGGCCGTTCCCGTCCCCGATCCCGCCGCCCCCGTCGCCCGGCCCCGGCCCCACGCCGCAGCCCCCGCCGCCCCCGCCGTCCCCGGGCCCGCCGAACCCCGACCCGGAGCCGGCGCCGCCCGAGCCGGAGCCTTCACCCATGTAGCGGCACGGCCGTGCGTGCCTACGCCGACACCTCGGACCGGTCGCCGCCCCACAGCGTGTGGAACGCGCCGTCGCGGTCCGTGCGGCGGTAGGTGTGGGCGCCGAAGAAGTCCCGCTGGCCCTGGGTGAGCGCGGCCGGGAGGCGGTCGGCGCGCAGCGCGTCGTAGTACGCGAGCGCGGCGGCGAAGCCGGGTGCCGGGACGCCCTCGACCGTCGCGGCGACCAGGACGGCACGCCAGTCGTCCTGCGCCGCGCCGATCTCCTGCGCGAACGTCTTGTCCGCGAGCAGGCTCGGCAGGTCGGGCCGGGCGTCGTACGCGGCGGTGATCCGGTCGAGGAACGCGGCCCGGATGATGCAGCCACCGCGCCAGATCGAGGCGACGGCGCCCAGGTCGATGTCCCAGCCGTACGCCTCGCTGCCCGCCGTGATCTCGTGGAAGCCCTGCGTGTACGACACGATCTTCGACGCGTACAGGGCCTGCTCGACCTGGTCGGCGAACGCCGCCGCCTCCGGCTCGCTCAGCGCGGTCGGCGTCGGGCCCGCCAGGTCCTTAGAGGCGGCGCGCAGGTCCGCGTGGCCGGAGAGCGAGCGCGCGAAGACGGCCTCGGCGATGCCCGACACCGGGACGCCCAGGTCGAGGGCGATCTGCACGGTCCAGCGCCCCGTGCCCTTCTGCTCCGCCTCGTCGACGACGACGTCCACGAAGGGCTTGCCCGTCACGGCGTCCACGTGCGACAGGACCTCGGCCGTGATCTCGATCAGGTACGAGTCGAGCCGGCCCGTGTTCCACTTCCGGAAGATGTCGGCGATCTGCGCGGGGGAGTAGCCCGCCACGTCACGCAGGAGCTGGTAGGCCTCGCCGATGAGCTGCATGTCGGCGTACTCGATGCCGTTGTGGACCATCTTCACGAAGTGGCCCGCGCCGTCCGGGCCGACGTGCGTCACGCACGGGGCGCCGTCCTTGGCCTTCGCGGAGATCTTCTCCAGCATCGGGCCGAGCGCCGCGTACGACTCCTCACTGCCGCCCGGCATGATGCTCGGCCCGTTCAGGGCGCCCTCCTCGCCGCCGGAGACGCCCGTGCCGACGAAGTGGATGCCGCGCTCGCGCAGTTCGCGCTCCCGGCGCCGGGTGTCCGCGAAGTGGGCGTTGCCGCCGTCGACGATCATGTCGCCGGGCTCCAGGAGCGGCGCGAACTCCTGGATCACCGCGTCCGTGGGGTCACCGGCCTTGACCATGATCACCAGGCGGCGCGGCCGCTCCAGCGCCGCCACGAACTCCTCCGCGGTCTCGGTGGGGACGAACTCGCCCTCGCCGCCGAACTCCGCCACGAGGTCGTGCGTGCGGGACGCGGTGCGGTTGTGCAGGGCGACCGTGTAGCCGTTCCTGGCGAAGTTCCGGGCGAGGTTGCGCCCCATGACAGCGAGCCCCGTGACACCGATCTGGGCTGACTTGCTCATGCCTGTCGCTCCTGACGTAGGGAGGTGATCGTTCTTGTTCATTTGTAGCGCGGTGAGGCGTACCGTGACGCTGCGACGCTCTCGCGAGCCCGCAGGACTCGCTGCGGAAGTCACTACGGATATCTCTACGGAGAAGGAGCTGCCCGTGCCTCATTTCGACCTGCCGCTCGACGAACTGCGGGACTACCGGCCGACGTTGACGCGGCCCGCGGACTTCGACGTGTTCTGGGAGAAGACCCTGGCCGAGGCACGTGAGCACGACCTCGACGCGCGCTTCGTCCCGGTCGACACGCCGCTGTCCGCGGTCGACGTCTTCGATGTTACGTACGCCGGGTTCGGCGGGCATCCGGTCAAGGGCTGGCTCGTCCTGCCCGCGGGGGCGACCGGGCCGCTGCCCGCCGTCGTCGAGTACATCGGCTACGGAGGCGGGCGCGGCCTGCCGCACACGAACCTGATGTGGGCCGCGGCCGGCTTCGCCCACTTCGTCATGGACACCCGCGGCCAGGGCTCCGGCGGCCGGGTGGGCGACACCCCCGACCCGGTCGGCAGCGGACCCGCGCACTCCGGCTTCATGACGCGCGGCATCGAGGACCCGCACGAGTACTTCTACCGGCGCGTCTTCACCGACGCCGTGCGCGCCGTCGAGGCGGCCCGTTCGCACCCGCTGGTCGACGCGTCACGCGTCGCGGCCCTCGGCGGCAGCCAGGGCGGCGGCATCACGCTCGCGGTCGGCGGCCTCGTGCCCGACCTCGTCGCCATCGCGCCCGACGTGCCGTTCCTGTGCCAGTTCCCCCGCGCGGCCACCCTCACCGAACGCCACCCGTACCGCGAGATAGCCCTCTATCTGAAGGCGCACATCGGCGCCGACGAGCAGGTCTTCCGCACGCTGTCCTACTTCGACGGCGTGCACTTCGCGGCGCGCGGCACCGCGCCCGCCCTCTTCTCGGTGGCGCTGGAGGACCAGACCTGCCCGCCGTCCACGGTCTTCGCGGCGTTCAACTCCTATGCCGGCCAGGACAAGACGATCAAGGTGTACACCTTCAACGACCACGAGGGGGGCGGGCCCTTCCAGCAGGCCGCCCAACTCGACTGGCTGCCGGCGAAGTTGCGCGGCTGATACGCGAACTACGCCTGGGGAAAGCCCCCTTGACCCCTCCTGACTGCCCGTGTCACCCCTGTGCGGGTCTTGTCATGAGTGTGCGGGAGCGGCTAACTTGCCGCTTCTGACGTGTGTCTGAGGGGGCTTCCATGGCCGTACGCGGTCGGCATCGCCGGTACCAGCCGAACCGGATCAACCGTGCGTCGCTCACCGTCACCGCGGGCGGCGCGGGTATGGCGATCCCTCTCATCGGCGCGGGCGTGGCGCACGCCGCCGACGCGCACACCTGGAACAAGGTCGCGGCCTGCGAGTCGAGCGGCAACTGGAGCATCAACTCCGGCAACGGCTACTTCGGCGGGCTCCAGTTCACGCAGTCGACCTGGGAGGCGTACGGCGGTACCGCCTACGCCGCGCGCGCCGACCGCGCCACCAGGGGCCAGCAGATCGCCGTCGCCGAGAAGGTCCTCGACGGGCAGGGCCCCGGCGCCTGGCCGGTGTGCTCGGCCCGGGCCGGCCTCACCCGCGGCGGCGGCACTCCGGGACCGCACACCGAAACCGTCCGGCAGAAGCCCCAGCGCACCGTCAAGGACGTCAAGCCCGAGGTCACGCCCCAGTCGACGGCGGGCACGGCCCAGATGTACACGGTGGTCGGCGGCGACACCCTCTCCGGCATCGCCGACGCCCGCGAAGTCCCGGGCGGCTGGCGGACGTTGTACGAGGCGAACCGCCGCACCATCGGCTCGGACCCCGACCTCATCCTGCCGGGACAGCGGCTCGCCCTGCACCCGTCGGCGATGCCGGGCGCCCCGGCCGCCCCGCAAAAGCGCGAACGGCAGGCCGAGAAGCCCACCGAGAAGCACGAGAAGACCGACAGGAAGAGCGACCAGCAACGGGACGCCGCCCCCGCGAAGAAGACCGGTACGGCCACCGCCACCCGGCAACGGACCGAGAAGCCGGCCGCGTCACAGGACGTCACCGCCCCCGTCTCGGCGAGCCTCAGCACCCCCTACCGCGCGGCGGGTTCCTCCTGGTCGAAGGGCTACCACACGGGCGTCGACTTCGCCGTGTCCACCGGCACCACCGTCAAGGCCATCGCCGCGGGCCACGTCGTCTCCGCGGGCTGGGGCGGCTCGTACGGGTACGAGGTCGTGATCCGGCACGCCGACGGCAAGTACAGCCAGTACGGCCATCTCTCGGCGCTCAGTGTGAAGGCGGGACAGCGGGTCGTCGTCGGCCAGCGCATCGCGCGCTCCGGTTCCACGGGCAACAGCACGGGCCCGCATCTGCACTTCGAGGTGCGGACGGGGCCCGGCTTCGGTTCCGACATCGACCCGCTGGCGTATCTGCGGGCGCACGGCGTCAGGATTTGATGCGCTCGTCGCGGGGGCTGTACCACTCGTCGTAGCCGCCGCCCCCGCCCTTCCGGCCTCGCCGACCGTCGTCCGGCGCGGGCGCCTCGACGCGCCGCGTCAGCGGCTCGCCGTCGGTGATCGCACGCGCCGAATCGGGCACGTGCTGGGCGGGCATCGCCGCGACGACCGGCTCGGCGGCCGCCTTGCGCGACCCGCTGATCCGCTCCGTCGTCAACAGGATCAGGCCGCCCGCGGCGACGACACCGCACGCGAGCGCGAGGGCGGTGCCCGTCGTGCCGTATCGGAACGTCTCGCCGAACAGCGTGAGACCGACCGCCGCCGCGACCACCGGGTTCACGACCGTCACCGTGGCGAGCGGAGCCGCGAGGCCCGCGCCGCGGTACGACGCCTGCGACAGAAGCATGCCGGACGCGGCGAGCGCCGCTATCACGAAGAAGCTCGAGAACTGGGCGAACGTCCCGTCCTCCGTCCACTCCACCGCCACGGACTTCGTGAACACGGACGCGATGCCGAACGCGACGCCGGCCGCGCCCGCGAGCAGGACACTGCGCACCACGGGGTGGCGGTGCACGGCGTGGGCGAGCGTCATCAGGGCGAGGACCGTACCGGCCGTCACGAGGGCGACCATCAGCCGCTCCGCGCCTTCGAGGGACTGCTCGGACCCCGACCCCGTGAGGGAGAGCAGACCGGCGAGACCCACCGTCGCCATGATCGCGCCACGCCAGGCGGTGGCCCCGGCCCTGCGGTGCACGAAGAGCGCCGCCATCGGCAGCGCGAACACGATCGTCAGCGCGCCCAGGGGCTGGACCAGGCTCAGCGGGCCGTACGCCAGGGCTGCCACGTGCAGGAGAGCTCCCAGACCGTTGAGCACGACAGCGCACCACCACACCGGGCGGCGCAGCGGCGCGTAGGTGTGCTCGGGCGTGGAGACCGCGACCCGCTCCTGGAGGATCGCGCCGCCCGCGTACGCGACCGCGGAGACGAGGGAGAGAAGCACGGCCAGCGTGAGTGCGCTCATCGGCCGCTCCTCACTGTGCGGCAGCGCATCCCGTGGCGCGGCGAACGGTCGGTTTCCATACCTCTACGATCTCTCTTTCCGGCGCTCACGTCGTCGTACCTGAGCACGCATTGGGTCCTACTGCCGATGGAGTATGACCCGCCCCGGCTCCTCCACCCGGTGGGGGAGCCGGGGTGCCCCCCGCCCGTGACCTGCGGACGCCTACTTGCTGTACTGAGGCCGTGACAGCCCACATCGACCTGCACGAACTCGGTTCCCTCGGCGGATTCTTCGCCCTGCGCGACGCGAAGGACGCGAAGAGTGATCCACCGACGCTGGGGCGCGTCTATCAGAACGGCGCATCCGTCCGCGACCCTCTCGCGTACCGCGTCGAGAAGGTCGCGCGGGCACTCTCCGTGCCCGAACCGCGCGTCGCCGTGTCCGTCGCCCAACTCGGAATCGCGGCGCGCCTCTGGTCGCTGTCACTCGGCAGCGCCGCTCTCTTCGGGCGCGTTCCCGACCTCGACCCCGCGCTGCTGCACTGGAACCCCGACGCCGCCGCGCCCGACGACCTGTTCCTCGCCGGTACGGGGCAGCTCCCCGCCGACGGCGCGCACATCGCGGAGCTCGTGCTCGACCGCCACCTCGAACCGCTGTCGGCCGCGCTGCGCGCCCGCTACCGCGTATCGGCCCCGCTGCTGCGCGGCAACGCAGGGTCCGCGCTCGCCGGCGCAGCCCGCGAGATCAGCCGCTGGGCGCGCCGCGCCGGGCGCCCCGACGTCGCCGCCCGCGCCCGCCTCCTGACCTCGGAACTCTTCGACGACCCCCGCCTCGCCGCGACCGGTACCCGCACCGGCACCGCCTTCCGCCGCACGAGCTGCTGCCTCATCTACCGCACCCCGGGCGGCGGCCTCTGCGGGGACTGCTGCTTCGAGCGGCCGCCGCAGCACTCTTCCCCACCGGCCGCTTCTGGGTGACCTTGGCGCTCCGCTCTCTGAAGGGAGGGGGTTCTTACGGCTCGCGCCGTGAGGTTTCCTGTTTCATCGCCGACTGCCCGCCCGGAGAACTCCGTTGAGGTCTTACGCCAGCTCCGCAGGCTGCAACCGCCCGCCCGGCGGCCAGAAGGTTCTTCGCTGCGTTCACGTCCCGGTCATGGGTCGTGCCGCACTCACACGTCCACGTGCGGACGCTGAGCGGCATCTCGTCCCGCAATGCACCGCAGGAGGAGCACAGTTTCGAGGAGGGGAACCACCGGTCGACGGCGATCACCTCACGCCCGTACCAGGCGCCTTTGTACTCCAGCATGCTCCGGAAGTGAGACCACGCGGCATCGCTGATGGCGCGGGCCAGTTTCCGGTTCTTGACCATGTTGCGCACGGTCAGGTCCTCGATCACGAGCGTTTGGTTTTCGCGCACGAGCCGAGTGGTGATCTTGTGGAGAGCGTCGCGGCGGCGGTCTGCGATCCGGGCGTGGATCTTGGCGACTTTGCGCCGCGCCTTGGCCCGGTTCGCGGAGCCTTTGGTCTTCTTCGCCAGCCTGCGCTGAGCTTTCGCAAGTGCGACCCGGTCGCGGCGCTCGTGCCTCGGGTTGGCGATCTTCTCGCCCGTCGAGAGGGTCAGGAGGTGGTCGAGTCCGGCATCGATGCCGATGGCGGCATCAGTGGTGGGAAGGTGCTTGATGCTGGGGTCCTCGCACAACAGGGAGACGAACCAGCGTCCGGCCGCGTCCTGCGAAACGGTCACCGTAGATGGGCTCGCACCGTCCGGCAGCGGTCTCGACCACATGATGCGCAGGGACTCGCTCATCTTCGCGAGTCTCAGCTCACCGTCCCTGAACCGGAACGCCGAGGTGGTGTACTCGGCGGACTTGCGCGACTTCTTCCGGCTCTTGAAGCGCGGGTATTTGGCCCGCTTGCCGAAGAAGTGGGCAAACGCTCGTTGCAGGTGCCGCAGGGCCTGTTGGAGCGGAACCGACGACACCTCGTTCAGGTAAGCGAGTTCCTCGGTGTTCTTCCACGCCGTCAGCATCGCGGAGCTCTGGTTGTAGTTGATCCGTTCCTGCCGCGCCCACGCTTCGGTCCGGGCGGCAAGCGCCATGTTGTAGACCTTTCGCACGCATCCGAACGTGCGCGACAGCTCCGCTGCCTGCGAATCCGTCGGATAGAAGCGGTACTTGAACGCCCGCTTCACATGGCTCGTGGTCACACTCGCAAACTACCGTTGCCACACCTGACGTTCAAACCTGCGGGTCACAGCACTGGCATCCGCCTCGGCGGCTAATCCCGGCCCGCTTCCCTGCTCCGCAGGAGTCCGATTCATCTCTGCCCTGATGGGCAGAGTATCCACGGAGGTATCCGATGAGAGTGGGGCTGCTGACCCGGGAGTACCCGCCGGATGTCTACGGCGGAGCAGGCGTCCATGTCGAGTTCCTCGCAAGGGAGTTACGCTCCCTCGTCGACCTCGACGTGCACACCTGGGGCGAGGGCGGCGCCGAGGGGCTGCGGCGGCACCGCGCCTGGCAGGCGCTCGACGGGGCGAACGACGCGCTGCGCACCTTCTCCGTGGACCTGTCCATCGCCGCCGCGCTCGAAGGCCGCGAACTCGTCCACTCCCACACCTGGTACGCCAATCTCGCGGGCCACCTGGGCAAGTTGCTCCACGGCATCCCGCACATCGTGACCGCGCACTCACTCGAACCGCTGCGCCCCTGGAAGGCAGAGCAACTCGGCGGCGGATACGCCCTGTCGAGCTGGGCCGAGCGCACCGCCGTCGAGGCGGCCGACGCGGTCATCGCCGTCTCCGGAGCCATGCGCGACGACATCCTGGCCTGCTATCCGGCGATCGACCCGGCCAGGGTCCGCGTCGTCCACAACGGCATCGACTCCGCCCTCTACCGCCCCGACCCCGCCACCGACGTCCTCGCCCGCATCGGCGTCGACCAGGAGCGCCCGTACATCGTCTTCGTCGGACGCATCACGCGGCAGAAGGGTGTTCCCCATCTCCTGAGGGCAGCCAAGGAGTTGGACCCGTCGGCGCAGCTGATCCTGTGCGCCGGAGCCCCCGACACCCCCGCCATCGGGCGCGAATTCCGCACCCTGGTGGACGAGTTGCGCACGCTGCGGGACGGCGTCCACTGGATCCCGCAGATGCTGCCTCGTACCGAGGTGGTCCAACTCCTCACCCACGCGAGGGCGTTCGTCTGTCCGTCGGTGTACGAACCGCTCGGCATCGTGAATCTGGAGGCGATGGCGTGCGGCACCGCCGTCGTGGCCTCCGCCGTCGGCGGCATCCCCGAGGTCGTCGCCGACGGGACGACGGGCCTCCTCGTGCCCTACGAGGAGGGGGACCCGCAGACGTTCGAGAGCGGGCTCGCGCAGGCCCTGAACCGGCTGGTGGCGGACCCCGCGGAGGCGGCCCGCATGGGCGTCGCAGGACGTGAGCGCTCGGAGCGCGAGTTCGGCTGGGACACCGTGGCCCGGCGGACGGCCGACGTGTACGACGAGATCCTCAAGGCGAAGTAGTCCGTCGATCAGGCGAAGTAGTCCTTCAACAAGGCCGATTGGATCCTCAAGGTGAAGCTGGGGGCTGGGATGCGCGGTGGACCTTCGGTGCTCGGGATCGTACTGGCGGGCGGGGAGGGCAAGCGCCTGCTGCCACTCACCGCCGACCGGGCGAAACCGGCGGTCACCTTCGGCGGCACGTACCGCCTCGTCGACTTCGTCCTGTCCAACCTCGTCAACGCCGACATCCTGCGCATCTGTGTCCTGACCCAGTACAAGTCGCACTCGCTCGACCGGCACGTCACGACGACCTGGCGCATGTCGAGCCTGCTCGGCAACTACGTCACGCCCGTCCCGGCCCAGCAGCGCCTCGGCCCGCGCTGGTACCTCGGCAGCGCGGACGCCATCCTCCAGTCCCTGAACCTGGTCCAGGACGAACAGCCCGACTACATCGCGGTGTTCGGCGCCGACCACGTCTACCGCATGGACCCGCGTCAGATGCTCCAGCAGCACATCGAGAGCGGCGCGGGCGTCACGGTCGCGGGCATCCGTGTACCCCGCGCGGAAGCCTCGTCGTTCGGGATCATCACCCCGGCCGGTGACGGCACGCGCGTGGACCGTTTCCTGGAGAAGCCGGCCGACCCGCCCGGCATCCCGGGCTCCCCGCACCAGGTCTTCGCCTCCATGGGCAACTACGTCTTCACCACGAAGACCCTCATCGACGCGTTGCAGCAGGACTCCGAGACGCCCAACTCCGTTCACGACATGGGCGGTTCGATCCTTCCGATGCTCACGGAACGCGGTGTGGCCCAGCTCTACGACTTCGACGGCAACCACGTCCCCGGCGAGACGCCCCACGAGCACGGCTACTGGCGGGACGTCGGCACCCTCGACGCGTACTACGAGGCCCACCTCGACCTGCTCTCGGACAAGCCCGCCTTCAACCTCGACAACCGGCGCTGGCCCATCTACACGCACCCCGGGCAGCTGCCGCCCGCCAAGTTCTGCGCGGGCGGCATCGCGGGCCAGTCGATCGTCAGCCCGGGCTGCGTCATCCGCGGGCAGGTCACCCGCTCCGTCCTGTCCCCGGGCGTCACCGTCGAGGAGGGCGCGGTCGTCCAGGGCTCGGTCCTGCACGACAACGTCCGGATCGGCAGGGGCGCCGTGGTGCGCGGAGCCGTGCTCGACAAGAACGTGGACGTCCCGCCGGGCGCGACCATCGGCGTCAACCCGGAGCGGGACGCCGAGCTGTACACCGTGTCGAAGGGCGGCGTGATCGCGCTGGGCAAGGGGCGGCAGGTCGTGGCCTGACGCTTCCTGACACCTCGTCGGCGGGGGCCCTGTGCCGTGCCTCGTTCGCAGGCTCCCGCTGTCGGGTCCCTTGACGAGTACACGCACGCGACAGAAGAATGATCGCGCTGCGCTTTGACAACGTTGTCTAGGACTCGAGGAGGCGGTCTCGCCATGAGATGGACCCAACGGCTGCGCGGAGCGGGGACGGCGGTGGCGGCGGCCGCGCTCCTGGGCGGTGCGCTCGCCGTGCCATCGGCCCAGGCGGCCGCGGCCACCGACGAGGGCCGGCTCACCGATCTGGTCAACCCGTTCATCGGCACCGAGAACGAGGGCAACACCTACCCGGGCGCCGCCGTGCCCTTCGGCATGGTGCAGTTCTCGCCCGACACGGGGCACAACACGGGCTACGACTACTCCGAGAACCACATCCGCGGCTTCTCCACCGTGCATCTGTCCGGCGTCGGCTGCGGCCTCGGCGGCGACCTGCCCGTGCTGCCCACGACCGGCGACATCACGTCGACCGACTACGCCAAGTACGCGGCCGAGTTCAGCCACGACGACGAGAAGGCGAGCCCGGGCTCGTACAAGGTCGGCCTGAAGACGGGCATCGAGGCCGAGCTGACCGCGACGAAGCGGACCGGCGTGCAGCGCTACACGTTCCCCGCCACCGACAAGGCCAACGTCCTCATCAACGCGGGTCAGTCGCTGCACAAGACCCTGAACACCAAGGTCGAGATCCTCGACAACCGCACCGTCCGCACGGCCATCACGGGCAGTGGCTTCTGCCAGGACACCAAGCCGTACACGGTGTACACGATCACCCGTTTCGACCGGCCGTTCACGACCTCGGGCACGTGGAAGGGCGACGCGGTCACCGAGGGCTCGAAGGAGTCGACGGCCGGCGGTGAGCGCAGCGGCGCGTTCGTGCGCTTCGACACCTCCAAGGACCGCAGCGTCGAGGCGACCACGGCGATCTCGTACGTCGACGCGAAGGGTGCGGCGCTCAACCTCCGTTCCGAGGGCGGCCGTTCGTACGACCGTGTCGAGCACGCCGCGCAGGCCGCGTGGGAGGACCGGCTGGACGACGTCAAGGCGCAGGGCGGCAGCGACACGCTCCGCCGCACCTTCTACTCGTCCCTGTACCGCTCGTTCCTCGCGCCGAACATCGGCAGCGACGTCGACGGCCGCTACACCGGCTGGGACCAGAAGATCCACCGGGCCAAGGGCTACACGTACTACCAGAACTGGTCCCTGTGGGACACCTATCGCACGCAGGCGCAGCTCCTGTCGCTGCTCGCGCCGGGTGAGTCCCGCGACATGGCGATCTCCGTCATCAAGATCGACGAGGAGAGCGGCTGGCTGCCCAAGTGGGGCTACGGCACGGTCGAGACGAACATCATGACCGGCGACCCGGTCACCCCGTTCCTCACCAACGCGTACCAGCAGGGTCTGCTCAAGGGCTACGAGGAGCAGGCGTACCGCGCGCTGAAGAAGAACGCCGACGGCGTCCCGCCCGCCGACTCCGCGCCGGTCGGCCGTGAGGCCAACAAGGAGTACATCGCGGACGGCTTCGCGCCGTACATCAAGGACCGCGCGCATGTGAAGCCGGGCGACTCCGACTACGACCACGGCGCCTCGGCGACCCTGGAGTACGCGCTGTCCGACGCGATGCTCGGGCAGATGGCGAAGGACCTGGGCCACAAGGACGACGCGGCGCGGTACACGCAGCGGGCGCAGAACTACCGGAAGATCTTCGACAGTTCGACCGGCTTCTTCCGGGCGCGGGACGCGGCGGGCGCCTTCACCGGTCCGGCCGACCCCGCCCAGAGCGAGGGCTTCCACGAGGGCACGTCCTGGCAGTACCAGTGGCTCGTCCCGCAGGACCTGCCCGGCATGGTCGGCCTGATCGGCGGCACCAAGGCGGCGAACGACCGCCTCGACTCGTTCTTCGCGTACGACCAGCTGGTGCAGGACCCCGCGAAGACCGCCCGTGAGGTGTGGGTCAACGGTCCGTACGCCTACTACAACGCGGACAAGTACAACCCGCAGAACGAGCCCGACCTGATCGCGCCCTACACGTACCTCTCGACCGGCCAGCCCTGGAAGACGACCGACGTCGTGCACGCGGCGCTCACGCTCTTCACGGACGCCCCCACCGGCATGACCGGAAATGACGACCTCGGGACCATGTCCGCCTGGAACGTCCTGTCGTCGATCGGAATCTTCCCGGTCCAGCCCGGCACGGACACCTGGGGCCTGTCGACCCCGGTCTTCGAGCGGGTGGACCTGACCCTCGACCGGCGCTACTACCCGAAGGGCCGCCTCACGGTGAAGGCTCCGGGGACGTCGGACTCGGCGCGGTACATCCAGTCGGCGCAGACCGACGGGACCGCTTTCGGGAAGACGTATCTGACGACGGACGACATTCGCGGGCTGCGGGAGCTGTCCTTCAAGGTCGGCGACAAGCCCTCCACCTGGGGCACCTCCGCCGACGCGGCGCCGCCGGCGCTGAAGTAACCGCAGCACACGCCCCACCAGCACCACGAGACCCGCCCCTTCACAGAAGGGGCGGGTCTTAATCTGTTGTTTACTGTGTGTAGCTTGATCGTACTTGACCGTAATCACCGGAGAGCGGTTGACTGCTTTCCCCCGTCGTCGATGCGAGAGCGGCCTCAGTGAACTCTCAGCAGTCCCAGCACTCTCGGCCCGCGCCGAGCCCGGACCTCCTCGCGCCACTCGACCTGGCGTTCTGGAACATCGAGACCGCCGAACACCCGATGCACCTGGGTGCGTTGGGGGTGTTCGCCGCGGGATCGCCGGGCGACGCCCGGCACGCGGTGGAGCTCCTCGCCGCCCGCGCTCCCGCCGTCCCCGGACTGCGGATGCGCATCCAAGGGGTGCGGATCCCCGTCGGCGGCGCGGCACGCGTGCCTGTACCCGACTTCGACCCGCTCGACCACGTACGGCTCAACGAGCCCACCGCGGACTTCCACGCGGCGGCCGGCGCCCTGATGGAGCGGCCGCTCGACCGGGCGAGGCCCCCGTGGGAGGCACATGTCCTGCCGGGTGCGGACGGCACCTCGTTCGCCGTCCTCTTCAAGTTCCACCACGCACTGGCCGACGGGCTGCGGGCGCTGACGCTCGCCGCCGGGGTGATGGACCCGATGGACCTGCCCGTCTCCCGGACGCCGCCCGCCGCCGAGGCACCCCGCGGGTTCCGGCTGCCGTTCCCCGGCATGCGTGACCTCCGGCTCGGCGACCTCGACCCGCGCAAGCTGCCCGGCCTCCTGCGGGACAGCGCCGCCGACGCTGTCACGGCCCTCGACATCGGCACCTCCGTCGTCCGTGCCACCTGGGACGTGCACACCTCGGCCGCCTTCTCCTCGACCGCCACGGGCACCCGCCGCACGGAGGGCGTCGTCCTGGAACTCGACGATGTGCACCGGGTCCGCAAGACGGTCGGCGGCACCGTCAACGACGTCCTCATCGCCGTCGTGGCCGGGGCCCTGCGGCGCTGGCTCGACGAGCGCGGCAACGGCAGCGAAGGAGTGCGCCCGCGAGCCCTGATCCCCGTCTCGCGGCGCCGTCCCCGCACGGCCCACCCCCAGGGCAACCGGCTCTCCGGCTACCTGGTGAAGCTCCCCGTCGACGAGGGCGACCCGCTGGCCCGGCTGCGCTCGGTCCGTACGGCCATGGACCACAACAAGGACGCGGGCCCGCAGCGCGGCGCCGGCGCCGTGGCCCTGCTCGCCGACCATGTGCCGCCGCTCGGCCACCTGATCGGCGGGCCCGTCGTCGCCCACGCGGCCCGGCTCCTGTTCGACATCCTGGTCACGAGCGTGCCGCTGCCGAGCCTCGGCCTGCGGCTCGGCGGCTGCCCGCTCACCGAGGTCTACCCGCTCGCTCCGCTGGCCCAGGGCCAGTCCCTCGCCGTGGCCGTGTCCACGTACCGGGGGCGCGTGCACTACGGTCTGGTCGCCGACGCGGCCGCGGTCCCCGACCTGGACGTACTCGCGACCGGCATCCGCGAGGAACTCGCGGCCCTGGTGAGGGTGTGCGAGACGGAACGGGGGCTCTGAGGCTCCTCCGCCGCGGGGGAGGGGCGGCTTCGCACCGCTGTTACGGGGTTAGGGCCGCCTCGCACCGCTGTTACGGGGGAGGGGCCGCTTCGCACCGCGGCCCCACCGGACCGGGCTCCAGGACCCGGCGTTCCGGGCCGGGTCCTGGAGCGGGATAAACTGCCCACTTGGCGGAATGTCGACAGCACGTTGTAAGGTTCCGCCTTTTGGGAGTATCCGCGGTCCCTCACAGCACGCCGCGGTCCGAGTGACGCGAGGAACGCAGCGGCGATGACGATGACAGAGGACAGCCCGATGGGCGCCACCGACGCCACGGTGGTGTCGCAGGAGTCGTTCGGCCCCGGGATCGACCCCGAGCGGCTCGCCGTCTGCCTGAGCGTGCTCGACGAACTCGACAAGCTGGATGTCGACCACCCCGACGCGATCCAGGTCCGGCGGGCCACGGCCGGTGTCTACCGGACCGTGAAGCAGCGCCGCCGCCAGGAGCGCCGCGCCGCGAAGACCGCCCACGACAAGGCCGTCACCGAGGCGACCGCGACCGGCTCCGCCGAGCGCATCGACGACGAGACCGAGGGCCTCCTGCCGTCCTCGCAGGTCCAGGAGGGCAAGCTCGCGGGCATACTCCAGCGTCCCCGCTCCTGCTACACCTGCAAGGCCCGGTACGTCGAGGTCGACTACTTCTACCACCAGCTCTGTCCCGAGTGCGCCGCCGTGAACCGCGCCAAGCGCGACATCCGCGCCGACCTCTCCGGCAAGCGCGCCCTGCTCACCGGCGGCCGCGCCAAGATCGGCATGTACATCGCGCTGCGCCTGCTGCGTGACGGCGCGCACACGACGATCACGACGCGGTTCCCCAAGGACGCCATCCGCCGCTTCAAGGCGATGGACGACTCGGCGGACTGGATGGACCGCCTCGAGGTCGTCGGCATCGACCTGCGTGACCCCGCCCAGGCCGTGGCCCTGGCCGAGCAGGTCGCCGAGCAGGGCCCGCTGGACATCCTCATCAACAACGCGACGCAGACCGTACGCCGGCTGCCCTCCGCGTACGCCGCTCTCGTCGACGGCGAGAGCGCCCCGCTGCCGGCCGGCGAGCTGCCCGCCCACCACGTCATCGGCGCGTTCAACTCCGGCGCGGTCGACGGCCTGACCGCGCTGCCCGCCGGCATCTCCGGCATAGACGCCCAGAAGGTCGCCGATCTCGCCCTGGTCGCGGGCAACGCCAGCGTCGCCCGGCACCGCGACGGCAGCGCCATCGACGCGGGCGGCCTCGTCCCGGACGTCGTCGAGAGCAACACGTGGGTGCAGACGATCGAGCAGATCTCCCCGGTGGAGCTCCTCGAGACCCAGCTGTGCAACTACACGGCGCCGTTCATCCTGATCAGCGCGCTGCGCCCGGCGATGGCCGACGCCGCGAAGAAGGCGTCGAGCGGACGCGCCTACGTCGTGAACGTCTCGGCGATGGAGGGCGTCTTCGGCCGTGGCTACAAGGGCGCGGGGCACCCGAACACGAACGCCGCGAAGGCCGCCATGAACATGGTGACGCGGACCAGCGCCCAGGAGATGTTCCAGACCGACGGCATCCTCATGACCTCGGTCGACACCGGCTGGATCACCGACGAGCGCCCGCACTACGACAAGCTGCGCCTCGCCGACGAGGGCTTCCACGCCCCCCTCGACCTGATCGACGGCGCGGCCCGCGTCTACGACCCGGTCGTCCGCGGCGAGGCCGGCGAGGACCTGTACGGCGTCTTCCTGAAGGACTACGCGCCCGGCAAGTGGTAATCCCCTAGGGCATGCCCGGCAGCCGGTGACGGAGCTGCTGGTGGACGGCATCGGTCAGGCCCGGCGACGCGGCCCTGACCCTGGTTCCGCCGTCCACCAGGAGGTCGGCGCCCGTCACCCAGGCCGCCTCGTCCGACACCAGCCAGCGCACCGCCCTGGCCACGTCCTCCGGCTCCCCGATCCGGCCCAGCGGCAGCCCCGTCGCCACGGACTCCTCGGCGTGCTCCCACACGAAGCGCGCCATCTCCGTGCGGACGAGCCCGGGCGAGACGGAGTTGACCCGCACCGACGGGGCCAGTTCGCCCGCGAGTTGCTGCGTCAGGTGCAGCAGCGCCGCCTTGCTGGTGCCGTACGCGCCCACGCGGGGGCCGACGTGCCCGGCGCCCTCGGTGCAGATGTTCACCACGGCCCCGCCGTGCTCCGACATCCAGGCCCGCCAGGCGCACTGCACCAGCCGCAGCGGCGCCTCCACGTTGACCGTGAACGCCTCGCGCCACGCCTGCGGATCCGCCTCCATCAGCGGCCCGTACGGTGCGTTGGTGGCGGCGTTGTTCACCAGGATGTCCAGTCGGCCGTACGCGTCGAGCGCCCGCTCCGTCAGCTCCCACAGATGCGCGGGATCGGCGACGGACCCGGCCAGCCCCACGGCTTCGGCCCCGCTCTTCGTCAGCGCGGCGACGGTCTCGCGGACCCCGTCCGGATCGCGCGCCGTCACACACACCCGCGCCCCGGCCTCCGCGAGCGCCACGGCGACGGCCCGGCCGATGCCCCGCGACCCCCCGGTCACGACGGCGACCCTGCCTTCCAGCGAGAGCTCCGAAGTCATGGGCCGTACGGTCTCATGACAGAGCGTCAGTCCGACACGTCAACTACGTAGGGATGGTGTGAAGTTGGCCGACCGATACCCCTGCGCCACCAGCTCCACCACTGGCCGCCAGTCCTCCATGACCCCGGCGTCGAGGCCCACCACCTTGCCCGCGTCGTCCGCCTGACGCAGCGTCACCGCGTCGTCGGCCAACGGGTCATGGGCGAACGCCGCCGCCTCCTCGGGCGTCATCGGCCCGCCCTGCGTCTCCAGCGTCAGCGCGCTCTGCGGCGACAGACCGCGCGCCGGGTCCGACGCCGCCAGGTAGCGCTTGGCCGGGACGTGCAGCTGCACCAGGCGCGCGACCCGCTCCCCGAGCAGCCCCCGCACGGCGGCCGCCGCCGTGTCCGCGTGGCCCGCGTCGTCGCCGGGGCGCAGCAGGTGGCCTATGTCGTGGACGAGCCCCGCGAGCTGGAGCTCCTTGTCGCTGGGGTGGCCGCGGCGCAGCAGCGCGGCGGTCTGCAGCGCGTGGTCGTGCAGGTCGACGGGGTCGCCGCTGCGGTCGGGGGTGTCCCACGCGCCGCGGCAGGCGTGCAGGAGATCCATCAGCTCGTCGACGCCGCTCAGCTCGACCCGTGTCATGTGTGACTCCTCCCTGGGACCCGTATGCCGGTGTTCCGGAAGGACACCATGGCCATCTTTCGCCGGGGACAACGGGACATTAACGGCGCGTCCGGGCCGGCGATAGGGTGGCCGGAGGCAGTGATCTTCAGTGGTGGCACGGCGCCGGGGCCGAGAAGGAGACGGGTACGGATGGCAGGTGGGCAGTCCCCGGCGGTGGACGATCCCCGTGACCCGGACGTTGATCTGCGCGTGCCGGCTCAGCGGCGCGCGGGGCTGCGGGCGCAGGGCCCGATCGTGGCGGTCGTCTCGCTCGGCGGCGCCGTGGGTGCCTGCGCCCGTTACGGCGCCGCGCTTTTGTGGCCCACGTCGCCCGGCGCGTTTCCCTGGACGACGATGTGGGTGAACGCGCTCGGCTGTTTCGTGATCGGCGCCTTCATGGTGATCATCACCGATGTGTGGGCGGCGCACCGCCTGGTGCGGCCGTTCTTCGGCACCGGCGTCCTGGGCGGCTTCACCACGTTCTCGACGTACGCGGTGGACATCCAGCACCTGGTGGACAGTGGCCGGGTCCGTACGGGCCTGGTCTACCTCGCGGCGACGCTCCTGGCGGCGCTCGCCGCCGTCGGGCTCGGAGTGGCGCTGACGCGCCGCGTACTGGCGTGGAGGAAGCGATGACGCGACTGACCGGACGTGCCCTGCGGCTGACGGTCTTCGTCGGCGAGAACCACACGTGGCGGCGTAAGCCCCTGTACAGCGAGATCGTGCACCGGGCGCACAAGGCGGGACTCGCGGGGGCGAGCGTCTTCCGCGGCATCGAGGGGTTCGGGGCGTCGTCCCTGATCCACACCTCGCGGCTGCTCTCGCTCAGCGAGGACCTGCCCGTGGCCGTCGTGATCGTCGACACCGAGGCGCGGGTCCGCGCGTTCCTGCCGGAGCTGGACGAGCTGGTGTCGCAGGGCCTGGTCATGCTCGACGACTGCGAGGTCATCCGGTACGTGGGCCGGGAGAAGGACGGAACGCGGGCGTGAACTGGCTCCTCGTGATCGCCGGCGCGATGGTCGGCGCACCCCTGCGCTATCTCACCGACCGGGCCGTGCAGACCCGCCACGACAGCGTCTTCCCGTGGGGGACGTTCACGGTGAACGTCTGCGGCAGCCTCGTGCTCGGCCTGCTGACCGGAGCCGTCGCCGCGGGCGCCGCCTCGTCGCAGGTGCAGCTGCTCATCGGCACGGGTCTGTGCGGGGCCCTGACCACGTACTCGACGTTCTCGTACGAGACCTTCCGCCTGGGCGAGGACGGGGCGCGGCTCTTCGCCGTGGCCAACGTGGCCGCGAGCGTCGCCGCCGGTCTCGGCGCGGCCTTCGCGGGGGTCGCACTCGCCGACGCTCTCTGGGGATAGGCAAAAAAAGGGGCGCGAAAGTCTGAACGCCACCCCCGTCACGTCCGTACCCTCCCGTACCAACAAGTAGCTCGCCCTCGAGGCGAGTTGACGCCGGTATCGGGAGGATTGCTTGCGACGCATCAACGGGACCGCGCTCATCTTCGCCGCCCTGGTCGCCACCCTGGGCGCGCTCGCCTTTCCGATCTGGTCGTACGCCGACCGCTCGGGCACCGGGGCGGCCAACCTGAACGCGGGCAGCGTGGCCACCCAGTGGGGCCCCCTGTCGGCCACCGACCGGGACTTCCTGGTCAAGGTGCGGCTCGCCGGGCTCTGGGAGATACCGGCCGGCCAGCAGGCCATGGAGCGGGCGCCGACGCAGGCGATCAGGATGGCGGGCGATCACCTCGTCGTCGGCCACACCGACCTCGACAAGCGTGTCCGCTCGGTCGCGGGCCGGCTCGGCGTGGAGCTGCCGAACCAGCCCAACCCGCAGCAGCAGGGCTGGCTCGACCAGCTGACCGCCGCGAGCGGCAAGGACTACGAGAACAAGTTCGCCAACCTGCTGCGCGACTCCCACGGCAAGGTCTTCGCCCTGATCGCCCAGGTCCGCCACACCACCCGCAACACCCTGGTCCGCGAGCTCGCCACCGACGCCAACCAGACCGTCCTCGACCACATCACGATGCTGGAGAACACGGGCGACGTGGACTTCGACGCCATCGCGAACGAGGCCGCGGGCACCGCCACCGCCAGCCCCACCGGACCGCCGCCCCCGGGAGGCGTGCTGCCACCCGCTCCGAACCCCGCAGAGCCCTCCGGTTCGCCCGATGTGACCTCCCAGCCGTCGGCCGAGCCGACCGAGGATCCGGGGCGATCGATCAACACGGCACGGCCGGACCCCACGTAGCCGTCGCCCAGTCGGGTGTCCTGTCGCCGGTGGCCGAATGAATCCCCGGCGACCCCCAGCCGTCTCTCTGGTTTCGGCCCCATCGAGCGGGGTCCTGCTCATATGGTTACTCTGTCTGTAGCCGACGGACAGCACAACGTGGTCCTACCAGTACCCGTGGTCCGTCGCGGGACGGCCCCATCCCGGGCCGCCCATGCAGAAAACCGGCGCCACCGCGCCCGAACCGGTATCGAAACCAGGCCCGACCGGGCGCCGGACGCCCGACGGGAACGCCGGGGCGGCGCGCCGGACAGGGTTACCCGACACACAAGGAGTGCGCGGTGACACCAGAGAAGATGAATCGCGAGCAGCGCCCCCGAGAACGCACGGAGCGCGCAGGCCGGCGGCCCGAGAAGTTGGGCAGCCTCGACGTGTGGGCCCGCTCGGCCCCGATCAGGCTCGCGGGCTACGAGGACGACCTCGCGGAGCCCCACATCCTCCCGAGCGTGGACTGACCGGCCCCCCGGCTCCGTATCCGTCCCTGACCGGCCGCGTGCCAGACTCACGTACACGCTGATCAGGGACGCACAGGACAAGGACTGGGCGCAGATCTGGCCGTTCCGGCGGCAGATCGTCGGATCCCGCGAGATGTACGCCTGGGACCCGAACACCCCCGAGGCGCAGGCCCGGACCCTGTGGATGGGTCCGGGCAAGCGTGCGTGTGTCGTCGAGGCGGACGGCGCCGTCGTCGGCTCGGCCCACGGCGCGCCGGACTACGGCGGTCCCGCCGCCGGCATCGCCGACGCGGGCTTCATGGTCGACCCCGCCCGAGGCGGACGCGGGATCGGGCGCGCCCTCGCCGAGCGCGTCCTGGAGCGCGCGAAGGCCGACGGCCGGCGCGGCATGATGTTCAACACGGTCGTCGAGACCGACCCCGCCGTCCGCCTGTGCACCTCCCTCGGCTTCACGATCCTGAGCATGGTCCCGGACGCGTACGAGCACGCCCGGCACGGCCGGGTGGGGCTGCGCATCATGTACCGCGCGCTGTGGCGCGTCGGTCCCCGACCGTGTCAGGTCCCTGGAGACCGGTTTCGCGCCTTCTTCGCACGCGCTGACAGACGACCGTTTTCGGACATTCGTTGCGGGTGCCGCTCTGGGTCGGGTGCCGATGAGCGGTCATCGGATCACTCTCTCAACTACCGCCTCTGCGCGGCCCATTGACGCGCTCTCGGACCCCCACCATCATCAGACCTCCGATGAATGCCCAGCCTTGAGCCGCATCAGGGAGTGCTGAGTATGAGTTCGTACCCAAGACGCCAGGTCCTCGGGACGGCCGCAGCCGTGGCAGCCGCGGCCGCGGTGCCGCTCGCCGCCGCCGGTCCGGCGGTCGCGTCCGACGCGGCGGCCACCGCCCGGACCGCGTCCGCGGACGCCGTCTGGGGCCCCGTCCCCGACCCGGTGCCCGTTCCGCTCGACGCCCACTTCGACAACGACGGCGTCGACACCTCGGCCGCCCGCGGAGGCGACTTCGACGGCAGCGGCTACACCTTCCCCGGCGAGCAACTGCCCGCGGGACCCGTCGAACTCGACGGGATCGCCTACGTCTTCCCGTCGTCGGCGGCGGGCGCCAAGAACAACATCGTGGCCATGGGGCAGCGCGTCGACCTTCCCAAGGGCCGCTACCTGTCCGCCCTGTTCCTGACCGCCGGCAGCTACGGCAACGCGTCCGGCAGCGCGACCGTCCACTACGCCGACGGCTCCACCGCGAGCGCCGGGCTCGGCGGCGCCGACTGGTACTCCTCCGGCGGCCCGCTCTCCGCCGCCTACCGCTACAAGCCCGACGGCACCAAGGACACCAGCCGCGTCGGCATCGGCACCAGCGAGATACCCCTCGACCCGCAGCGCGAGGCCGTCGCGATCACTCTGCCGAAGCTCAACCCGGCCGAGGCGAACAAGACCGCCCTGCACGTTTTCGCGCTCTCGCTGCAGCCCGCCGCGCAGGGCCGGGCGCTCGCGCTGCGCGACGCGCACTCCACGTTCTCGCTCCTGGAGTCGACCGGCGCGCAGAGCGTCGAGGCGACCGTCGTGAACGCGGGCACCGTCGGCATCGTCACCGCCGACGCCCTCACCGTCAGCGTCGACGTCCCCGGCGCGCGCACCGTCGAGCCCGCCCGCGTCACGCGCCTCGCCCCCGGTGAGCAGGCCCGCGTCCGCGTCGGCATCCGCAACCGCGCGGGCACCGCGCGCGGCACCGTCCAGGACGGCAAGGTCGTCGCCACCGGGCGCGGGCACCAGGCCGCGGCCAGCTCCAGGAAGCTCACGCTCGGCGTCCCCGACTACGAGCCGACCGACGCGTCGCTCTCCGGACACCAGGCCCCGTACTGGTTCCACTCCGCGAAGTTCGGCATCTTCATCCACTGGGGCGTCTACTCGGTGCCCGCGTGGGCGCCGGTCGGCAAGCAGTACGCCGAGTGGTACTGGGACCAGATGCAGGACCCGAACAACCCGACGTACGCCCACCACAAGGCCACGTACGGCGAGGACTTCGCGTACGACGACTTCATCCCGATGTTCACCGCGAAGAAGTGGGACCCGCGCGCGTGGGTGGAGCTGTTCCGGGACGCGGGCGCCCAGTACCACGTCCTCACCTCCAAGCACCACGAGGGCTTCGCGCTCTGGGACACCAAGCTGTCGGACCGCAACTCCGTGAAGATGGGCCCCAAGCGGGACATCATCAAGGAGCTCTTCGACGCGTCCCGCCGCTACACACCGGAGCTGCACCGCGGCCTGTACTTCTCGATGCCCGAGTGGTTCAACCCGGACAACCCGTGGATGGGGCACGCCCCGCGCAACCCCTACACCCTGGAGCCCGTCCCCTACACCGGCTACACGTCCGGCAAGGACTACGTGAAGGGCTTCCAGGCCCCGCAGATGCTGGAGCTGATCCACGACTACGACCCGCAGCTCCTGTGGTGCGACATCGGCGGCGTCAACGACTCGCACAACGTCCTCGCCGAGTTCTTCAACCACGGCAAGAACCGCCCGAAGCCCTACGAGGTCGCCGTCAACAACCGTTCCGGGATCGGCTTCCACGACTTCACGACGCCCGAGTACACGACGTACGACAACACCGTCGTCGCGAAGTGGGAGTCGAGCCGCGGACTCGACCCGTACAGCTACGGCTACAACGCCGAGACGCCCGACGACCGCTACATGAGCACCGAAGAGGTCGTGCACAGCCTCGTCGACATCGTGTCGAAGAACGGCAACTTCCTCCTCGACATCGGGCCGCGCGCCGACGGCACCATCCCGGAGATCATGCAGACCCGGCTGCGCGAGACGGGCCACTGGCTCAAGACCAACGGCGAGGCCATCTACGACACCACCTACTGGTCGCGGATGGCGCAGCTCGGCGAGGACCTGCGGTTCACGGTCAGGCCGAACAAGGCCTTCTACATCCACTCGCTCGCCGAGCCGGGCGCGCAGCTCACCGTCGAGGCGGCCGTACCGGTCAGGCCCGGCGACAAGGTCACGATGCTCGGCCACGACCGGCCGCTCAACTGGCGCACCAAGGGCGGGTCGTTCGTCGTGGACGTGCCGGCGGCGGCGCGTGCGGCGGGCGAGCACGTGTGGGTGTTCAAGGTGGAGTGGAAGGGCTGAGACGTGCCGGGGTGACCCCGTGAGCGAGCAGCGGCGGGTGGCGGGCCTGGGGGTCCGCCACCCGCTGTGCTATCGGCAGCGCCAGGCGCAGGATTCATCGGATGAGTTTTGCGAGATGTCCAAGCGATTGCTGGGAAGGATCCATTGACACTCCACTGGGAGGCTTGAATCATCGGATCTCATGACGGATCCGAGCTCCAAGATGGCGCCCTGGCGAGGCAGACACCGACTGATCGGCACCGTAGCGGCGTTCCTGCTGCTCGCGGCACCGGCCCCCCTGGCGCGGGCGGCACCCCAGGACCCCGTACCCCAGACCTTGCCGAGTCTGACCAACTGGACGCCAGGGCAAGGCACTTACTCCTACGGCCCCGGGGCCCGCCTGGTCGCGCACGACGCCGCCTCGCGCCGCGTCGCCACCACCCTCGCCGATGACCTGCACGCCGCGGGCAAGGGCACCGTGCCGGTCACCGGTGGTCCGTCCCGTACCGGCGACATCGTTGTCGACGTCGAGCCGTCACGGAGCGGGTCCCTGGGCGCCGAGGGCTACGAACTCCGCGCCGCACAGCGGCTCGAGATCACCGGAGCGGCCGAGGCGGGGGCGTTCTACGGCACCCGCACCCTCCTCCAGCTCCTCGCCCGGAGCGACCGGGTGCCGGCCGGACGCACCGTCGACGTGCCCCGGTACAAAGAACGCGGCGTCGGCGTCTGCGCCTGCTACGTGCACATCTCCACGGACTGGATGGAGAACCTGGTGCGCGACATGGCGTACCACAAGCTCAACCAGCTGCTCGTCGAGCTGAAGGTGAAGAGCGACCGGCACCCCGAGGCCAACACCTGGGGGTACTACACCAAGAGCGAGATCCGCCGCCTCGTCGCACTCGGCGAGAAGTACCACGTCACCATCGTTCCGGAGATCAACTCCCCGGGCCACATGGACCCCTGGATCGAGAACCGCCCCGACCTCCAGCTCACCGACTCCGACGGCAAGCCGCAGCCGTCCCGCCTCGACATCACCGAACCCGCGGCCTTCGACTACTACAAGAGCCTCATCGACGAGTACGGCGAGGTGTTCCCCGCCAAGTGGTGGCACATGGGCGCCGACGAGTACATGCTCGGCTCGGACTTCGCCAAGTACCCGCAGATCGCCGCGTACGCGAAGAAGAAGTACGGCGAGAACGCCACGCCGCAGGACGCGTTCATCGACTTCGTCAACCGCGTCGACGCGTACGCCGCGAGCAAGGGCAAGCGGCTGCGCATCTGGAACGACGGCCTGACCGGCGCCAACACCGTCCCGGTGACGGCCGGTACGACCGTCGAGCACTGGCTCGGCGTCAAGGTGAAGCCCAGCGAGCTGATCGCGCAGGGCTACCCCGTGATGAACGCCGCCTACTCCCTCTACCTCATACGCGGCGGCTTCCACACCGACACGCAGAAGCTCTACGACGAGCAGTGGGACCCGCGCAGCTTCGAGGGCGAGAAGCTCGCCTCACGCGACGGCGTCACCGGCGCCAAGATCAGCCTGTGGCCCGACAACGGGCGCGGCGAGACGGAGAACGAGGTCGCGCAGGCGGCCCGGCTGCCCCTGAGCCATATCGCGCAGGCGACGTGGAGCGACCCGCACCCCGACGCGACGTACGCCGGCTTCACCGCACGGGCGGAGGCCGTCGGCCGGGCACCTGGGCAACGGGACCTGACACGGCCGCCCGTCACCGACGGCACGTACACCGTCGCCGACACGCGCCACCGTACTCGGGCGGCGGGCTTCGAGGTCACCCGCACCCCGGACGGCTATCTGACCCTCAGGTCGACCGAGACCGGCAACTGTCTGGAGACCCGCAGCGGAAAGCTCACCCTGAACGTGCCGCTGCAGCCCGGCTCGGCGGTCACGCAGGAGACCTGCGACGCGAAGAGCACCCTCCAGCGCTGGCAGGCGTCCCGCTCCGGCCGTGGCTACGTGCTCACCAACGCCCTCACACGCATGACCCTGGACGCGACATCGGACGGACGTCTCGTGCAGAACCCGCCCGACCAGCAGACCCCGACCATCTGGACCCTGACCCAGCGCTGACCCGAAGGGATCCCACCCGCAGATGACCGCCAGCAGACGACTCTTCCTGGCCGCCGCCGCGACCACGGCCGTGGCCGCGTCGAGCAACTCCCTCGCCCTGGCCGCCCCGGCGGCGACCGGCACCACGGCGGCAGAACCCCATTACCGCATCCCCATCAGCGCCACGGACTCCCCGGAGGAACTGGTCGCCAAGGCCTCCCGCGTACGCCCGACGAAGCGTCAGATCGCCTGGCAGAGCCTGGAGAAGACCGCCTTCCTGCACTTCGGCGTGAACACTTTCACCGGCCTCGAATGGGGCACCGGCGACGAGGACCCGAACGTCTTCCAGCCGACGGGCCTCGACACCGACCAGTGGGCACGCGCGCTGCGCGACGGCGGCTTCAAGCTCGCCATCCTCACGGTCAAACACCACGACGGCTTCGTCCTCTACCCGTCCCGCTACACCAAGCACAGCGTCGCGTCGAGCAGTTGGCGCAGTGGCAAGGGCGACGTGCTGCGCTCCTTCGCCGACTCCATGCGCAAGTACGGCATCAAGGTCGGCGTCTACATCTCGCCCGCGGACGAGAACCAGTACCTCGACGGCGTCTACGCCAACGGCAGCAAGCGGTCCGCCCGCACCATCCCCACGCTCGTCGACGGCGACGACCGGGCCGGCGACGACCCGCGCACGTTCACCCTCGACGCGACCGACTACGGCGCCCACATGCTCAACCAGCTCTACGAGGTGCTCACCGAGTACGGGCCCGTCGACGAGGTGTGGTTCGACGGCGCGCAGGGCCGCATCCCGCCGGACAAGGTCGAGACGTACGACTGGGACAGCTGGTACGCGGTGATCCGCGCGCTCGCCCCCGGCGCCACCATGGCCGTGCGCGGACCGGACGTGCGCTGGGTCGGCAACGAGGGCGGGCTGGCCCGCGAGGACGAGTGGAGCGTCGTCCCGGTCAAGGACTCGGGCAACGGAAGCGTCGACTACGCACTGCGCTACGACGCGCCGGACCAGGGCAGCCGTGACGCGCTCGCGCAGTCGCGGTCCGTGGCCCAGTACCTCCAGTGGTGGCCCGCCGAGTGCGACGTGTCCATCAGGCCCGGGTGGTTCTACCACGCGGACCAACAGCCCAAGAGCGTCGACCAGTTGGCCGACATCTGGTTCCGGTCCGTGGGCCGTAACTCCGTGCTGCTGCTCAACATCCCGCCGGACACGGACGGCCTGCTGCCCGCGGCGGACGTGGCGCGGCTCAGGGAGTTCCGCGAGCGTATCGACCGCGAACTGCCCGAGGACCTGGCGGACGGCGGCCGGGTACGCGACGACGGCGCGGGCACCCGCACCGTCGACCTGCGCACCGCCCAGGAGGTCGACCGGATCCGGCTCGCCGAGGACATCCGGCACGGGCAGCAGGTGGAGCAGTTCGTCGTCGAGGCGAAGTCCGGCGGCGCCTGGACCGAGGTGGCGCGGGCCGGGACGATCGGCGCGAGCCGCGTCCTGGTCCTGCCGGCGCCGGTGACGGCCCGCGAGTGGCGCCTGCGGATCACGCAGACCCGCACCGGCCCGCACATCGCCCGGTTCGGGCTCTACCGCTCCCGGGTCTGAGCGCGGGAACGGGACGTGGGGTGGCCCGCCGGACGCGGGCCACCCCACGCGTGCGAGGATCGGCCGCATCGGTCCAGTGCGTGTACGAGGCGGAACCATGACTGCGGAAGACGTGACCCCGAAGGCCTGCTGCGCCGCGCGCCGCGAAGGCGGCGGCGATCCGCAGCCCGCGCCCCTCGTCCCGACGGCCCGGCGTGCCTCCGGCAAGGGCATGGTGACCCTGCCCGGCGGCACGTTCCGGATGGGCAACGAGGACGACCGGGCCAACCCCGGCGACGGCGAGGGACCGGTCCGCGAGGTCACCGTCGGCCCCTTCCGGATCGACGAGCACGCCGTCACGAACGCCCAGTTCGCGACGTTCGTCAAGGACACCGGCTTCGTGACCGCCGCCGAGCGGTTCGGCTGGTCGTACGTCTTCGCCGGCTTCCTCGCCCCCGGCGTCGCCCGCGCGACACCCGCCCCGGCCGGCACCCCCTGGTGGCGGGGCGTCGAGGGCGCGACCTGGCGCGCGCCCGAGGGACCGGGCTCCGGGATCGGGGACCGGTCGAGGCACCCCGTGATCCACGTCAGCTGGGACGACGCGAGCGCCTACGCCGCCTGGGCGGGCAAGCGGCTGCCCACCGAGGCCGAGTGGGAGTACGCGGCCCGCGGCGGACTCGACCAGGCCCGCTACCCCTGGGGCGACGAGCTGACCCCGCGCGGTCACTGGCGCTGCAACATCTGGCAGGGCGAGTTCCCCGTCGTGAACACGGGAGAGGACGGCCACACCGGCACGGCGCCCGTCGACGCCTACCGGCCCAACGCCTTCGGCCTCCACAACACCGTCGGCAACGTGTGGGAGTGGGTCGCCGACCGGTTCACCACCGACCACCCGGCGGCCCCGCTCACCGATCCGCGCGGCCCCGCCGAGGGCGACACGCGCGTGATGCGCGGCGGCTCGTACATGTGCCACGACTCGTACTGCAACCGCTACCGCGTGGCCGCGCGCACCGCCAACACACCGGACTCCAGCAGCGGGAACTGCGGTTTCCGGTGTGCGGCGGACATGTAGGAAGCGGTCACCCGGCGGCGTACACCCGCTCGCCGCCCACGAACGTCTCCAGGACGCGCGTCGCGCAGATCTCCTCCGTGGGCGCCGCGAACGGGTCGCGGTCCAGGACCACCAGGTCGGCGAGGCGGCCCGCCGTGATCGCGCCGGTCACGTCGTCGAGGTGGTTCACGTACGCGCTGCCCGCCGTGTACGCCGTGAGCGCCGCGTCCAGGCCGATGCGCTGTTCCGGCAGGAACACCGGGGTGCCGGGCGCCGCGTCGGGCAGGACGCGGTTGACCGCCACATGGATGGCCTCGATCGGGTCCGGGCTGCTCACCGGCCAGTCGCTGCCCGCCGCGAGCGTCGCTCCCGAACGCTGGAGATCACCGAACGGGTACTGCCACGCGCTGCGCTCGGGGCCGAGGAACGGGATCGTCAGGTCGTCCATCTGCGGCTCGTGCGCCGCCCACAGCGCCTGCATGTTCGCCGTCGCGCCCAGCTCCCTGAACCGGCCGACGTCGTCGGGGTGGACCACCTGGAGATGGGCGAGGTGCGGGCGGGTGTCGGTGCGCCCGTTGGCGCGGCGCGCCGCCTCGACGGCGTCGAGTGCCTCGCGCACCGCCCGGTCGCCGAGGGCGTGGAAGTGCACCTGGAAGCCGCGCGCGTCCAGCTCGGTCACGTACTTCTGGAGGTCGAGCGGCGGGACGAAGCTGATGCCGCTGTTGTCGGAGGCGCAGCCGCAGCCGTCCAGGTAGGGGCCGAGGAGGGCCGCCGTGCCGTTCTCGGCCACGCCGTCCTGCATGATCTTCACCGTCGTGCAGCGCAGCCGCCCACGCGTGCCGGCCGCCCGACGCTCCACGAGCTCGTCGATCTGTTCGGTGCCGCGCGAACGGTCCCACCACAGGGAGCCGACCACCCGCGCGGTGAGGCGCCCGTCCGCGGCGGTAGCGAGATACGCGTCCGTGGGGTCGGTGAGGTTGGCGTGCTCGCCGAGGAGGGCGTCCTGCCACGCGGTGACGCCGAGCGAGTGCATCAGCGCCTGGGCCCGCAGCAGGCCCGTGATCCTCTGCTCCAGCGTGACGGGTGGCAGCAGCCGTCCGATCAGGTTCGCCGCGCCCTCCTGGAGCATGCCGGTCGGTGCCCCGTCGGCGTCGCGCTCGATGCGGCCGTCGGCCGGGTCGGGGGTGCGGGCGTCGATCCCGGCGGCCTGCAGGGCGCGGGAGTTGACCCAGGCGCCGTGGTGGTCGCGGTTGACGAGGTAGGCCGGGCGGTCGGGCACGAGGGCGTCCAGCTCGGCGGCCGTGGGCAGGCCGCCGGGGAACGCCTCCATCGACCAGCCGCCGCCGGTGATCCACTCGGTGTCGGGGTGCGCCTGCGCGTACGCGGAGATACGGCGCCGGTACTCGTCGAGGGTCGTCGCGCCGCTCAGGTCGCACTGGCCGAGCTCGAGGCCGCCGCCGACCGGGTGCGCGTGCGCGTCCTGGAAGCCGGGGATGAGCAACTTGCCCTTCAGGTCCACCACTTCGGTGGCCGGGCCGACGAGTTCGCGCACCTCGTCGTGGCCCACGGCGACGATCCGCTCGCCGCGCACGGCCACCGAGGTCGCGCGCGACCGGGCGGGGGAGAAGGTGTGGACCGGGCCGCCGGTGAAGACCAGATCGGCGGGGGCGGTGTCGGGCATGGGACGTGACTCCTTGCGGTGAGGGAACGGGGACTGGTCAGGAAGGTTCGGCGGTCAGGGGGACCGTCTCGGGAGCGGTGACACCGCCCTTGACGAAGTACGGGGAGCGGCGCACGTACTTGGCGTACGCCGCCATCACCAGGCCGGAGGCGACGATGGCGACCGGTACCGACAGCATGAACCACCCGTTGTCCGGGCTGAGTTCGAAGCTGTCGCTCATCGTCACGTACGAGCGGGCGAGGTAGACGCCGATCCCGAGGAGCGCGATGCCGCTGACCCCGGGCGCCACGACCGCGCGCAGCGCACCGGACAGCGGACCGCGCAGAGCGTCGCGGAAGCGGACCGCGCAGGCGAGCGCCGTCAGGCCGTAGTACAGGGCGACGACCAGGCCGATGGAGTTGACCGCGGCGAGGATCATCTCGTTGAGCTTGGGGATGGCCAGCGCGAGCACGGAGACCGCGGCGGAGATCGACATGATGAGGACCGTGCCCAGGGCCGGGGACCCGTAACGCGGGCTGACGCGGGTCCATACCTGGCCCATCGTGCGGTCGCGGCCCATGGCGAGGAGGCCGCGGGCCGTCGGGATGACACTCGACTGGAGCGAGGCCACCGCGGAGAACATCAGCGCGAGCAGCGGCAGCGTCGCCCACGGCTCGTCGGCGAGCTTCGCGCCCAGATACGTCAGGCCCTGCGGGCCCTGCGCGACCAGCTCGGGCAGGCTCATCTCGCGCTGGAAGGCCACGGCACCGTAGAGGAACATCGCGAGCATCGTGAACAGCGCGATGAAGCCGCCCCGGCCGGCGTCGCGCACGTTCTTCGTCTCCTCCGTGACGCTGAACGCCGCGTCCCAGCCCCAGAAGAAGAACACCGCGAGGACGAGGCCCTGGGCGAAGGCCGTGCCGTCGTGGATCGCGAAGGGGTTCAGCCACGACCACTGGAAGTCGTGGCTGCCCGAGACCAGGGCCCAGCCGCAGAACGCCAGCAGGACCGCGTACTCGAAGACGAGCAGCCAGGTCTGGAGCCGGGTGGCCTTGCGGACGCCGGTGATCGCCGTGTACGTCACGACGGCCAGGACCAGGAGGCCGACCACGGTGCTCAGGGCCGTCGAGTTCGGGTCCAGCGTGATCCCGAGGGCGTGGTGCCAGCCGGCCTTGTTGGCGAACTGGAGGAAGACCGACCCGGTCACGGCGCTGGTGTACGCCATGAAGATGACCGTGCCGATCAGGGTGACCCAGCCCGTGATGAAGCCGGGCCACGGGCCGAGCGACTTGCCGACCCACACATAGCCGCTGCCCATGTTCGGCTCGGAGCGGTTGAGGCGGGCGTACGCGGAGGCGATGCCCAGGATCGGCAGGAACGCCACAAGCAGGATCGCCGGGGCCTGGAGGCCCACCGTCGCGGCGAGCGCGCCCATGCCGATCCCGATGCTGGTGGTGGCCGCGGTACTGGACGCGGCGATGGCGACGCCGTCGACGACACCGAGGGAACGGCGCAGGCCAGGGGGTTCGCTGCTCATTCGGACACTCCTGAAACCGGAGGAGGGGAGGGAGGGTGCGATCAAACAGGCCTTGTCAATGTTGCGTCAATGGTGTTGACATAAGGGGAACGGGCGGCGGCGACGGAAGGGGATTCGGTATGACCGAAGGGCGGATTCCGGTGGAGCGGCGGCGCCGCAAGCCGACCAAGTCGGGGGTGCTGCTCTCCGGTGACCTGATCGTCGACTGCGCCCTGCGCCTGGTCGGCCAGCACGGGCCCGACGCGCTGAGCGTGCGCAGGCTGGGCGCCGCGCTCGGCTGCGACCCGAGTGCGGTCTACCGCTACTTCCACAACACGGACGACCTGCTCCTGGCCGTCGCCGACCGGATCATCGGCGAGAGCATGGCCGGCTTCACGCGGAGCGACGACTGGGTCGCGGACCTGCGGACCATGGCGCGACGGATCCATCGCGCCTACAGCGACCACCCGCGGATCGCCGCCATGGCCGCGTACCGGGTGACGCGGCGGATCAACGAGGTCAAGGCGGTGGAGACGGGAATCGGGCTGCTGCGGAGCGCGGGCTTCGACGAGGTCACGGCTGTGCGGTACTACGCGGCGTTCGTCGACACGGCGCTCGGGCACGCGGCCCTGGACGCCTCCCATCTGGCGCTGCCGCCCGAGCGGCGCGCCCAGGACCACAGCGCCTGGACGGACATCTACCAGTCGCTCCCGGCGGACACGTACCCACAACTCGACGCCGTGCGGGAGCACTTGCCCCTCATGGCGCAGAGCTCCTTCGGGACGGCGCTGGAACTGCTGCTCTCGGCGCTCGCGGCACAGGCGCCGCGCTGAGCCTCCTTCTCGCGGGGCGCGATCAGGACGGCTCGGCGTCGAGCTGGCTGCGCATCCAGGCCTCGACCTCGCCCACATGGGCCGCCGCCGCGGCGCGCGCCGCCTCCGGGTCCCGGGCGACCAGCGCGCGGTGGATACGGGCGTGCTCGCGGCCCGTGCGCTCGAAGGCGCCCTCTTCCTGGTAGCCGCGCCACACGCGGGCCCGGAACGTCCGTGACGACAGCCCCTCCAGGATCGCGGCCATCGTGTCGTTGCCCGCGGCCGTGGCGATCGCCCGGTGGAACGCGAGGTCGTGGGAGAGGATCTCCTCGGGGTCGTCCGTCGCCGCCATCGCCGCCAAGTGCAGCTCCACCTCGGCGAGTTGCTCCGGGGTGATGCGCGCGGCCGCCAGCGCGGTCGCCGTCGACTCGAGCACGCGGCGCACCTCCATCAGCTCCACAAGACGCGGGCCGCGCGAGAGATCCGCGACGACGCCGAAAGTCTCCAGGAGATCCCCGGCGTTCAACTGCGTGACGTAGATGCCCGATCCGTGCCGCGCCTCCAGGACGCCGAGGACGGTGAGCGCCCTGATCGCCTCACGCATGGAGCTGCGCGAGATGCCGAGCTGGGTGGCCAGATCGCGCTCCGTCGGCAGCCGCTGGCCCGGCTCGAGCAGTCCCTCGCCGATCATCGCCTTGATCTGCTCGATGGCCCGCTGCGTCACGGTGCCCTTCTGCGGGGCGGTCTGTTCCACGGACGCTCCTCAATATGCCGGTGCGCCGCAGTCTAGCCAGAGATGTGGTCCGACCACTACGGCTTGAAACACGGAAAAGTTGGCAACGAGGGGTGTTGTGGCCGCCAAGTGGTCTGATAAATATTTCCGCCATCAGGTACCAGAAGTCGCTCGATCTCGCTCGATGAGGAGCCGTCAGATGGCCGGCAGAACAGTGCGCAAGCGGAACAGGTCGCGGATCGTCGGCGCGGCGGCGGTCGCCGCTTGCGCCGCCCTGGTGCTCTCCGCGTGCGGCAGCACGAAGGACGACGTCGCCTCCGGCGGCAAGGGCGGCGGCGACGGAAAGGGCAAGGTCGGGGTCATCCTGCCCCTGCTCACCTCGCCCTTCTGGCAGTCGTACAACGACTACGTGCCGAAGATGGCGAAGTCCGAGAGCGTGGACGCGCTCAAGACGGTCAACTCCAACAGTGACCCCTCGCAGCAGATCACGGACATCAACAACCAGCTCAACCAGGGCGTCAAGGGCCTCGTCGTCGCGCCCCTCGACAGCGCCGCGATCTCCGCCGGCCTCGACCAGGCCGAACGCAAGGGCGTCCCCGTCGTCGCCGTGGACGTCGCGCCCGAGAAGGGCAAGGTCGCCATGGTCGTACGCGCCAACAACGTCGCGTACGGCGAGAAGGCCTGCGAGTATCTCGGCCAGCAGGTCAAGACGGGCAAGGTCGTCCAGATCATGGGTGACCTCGCCTCCGTGAACGGCCGCGAGCGCTCGCAGGCGTTCCGTGACTGCGTCAAGAAGAAGTACCCGGACCTCAAGGTCCTGGAGATCCCCGCCAAGTGGGAGTCCGACACCGCCGCGTCCAAGCTGGACACCCTCCTCAACGCCAACCCCGACATCAAGGGCATCTACATGCAGGCGGGCGGCGTCTACCTCGCGCCCACCCTGCAGACCCTCAAGTCCAAGGGCCTGCTGAAGAAGACCGGCGAGAAGGGCCACATCACGATCGTCTCGAACGACGGCATCCCGCAGGAGTTCGCCGCGATCCGCAAGGGCCAGATCGACGCGACCGTCTCCCAGCCCGCCGACGCCTACGCCAAGTACGGCATGTACTACATCAAGGCGGCGATGCAGGGGAAGACGTTCAAGCCCGGTCCCACCGACCACGACTCGGAGATCGTCAAGCTGCCCAGCGGCATCCTGGAGGACCAGCTGCCCGCGCCGCTCGTCACCAAGGACAACGTCGACGACCCGAAGCTCTGGGGAAACACGGTCAAATGAGCACCTCGACGACAACCACGCCGGCGGTCAGGCCGCTGGTCGAGGCGTCGGGCATCGCCAAGCGGTACGGTCCCACGGTCGCCCTGCAGGACGGTCGCCTGACCGTCCTGCCCGGCGAGTCCCACGCCCTCGTGGGCCGCAACGGCGCCGGCAAGTCCACCCTGGTCACGGTCCTCACCGGCCTCCAGGCGCCGGACGCGGGCACCCTGCTGTTCGACGGCGAGCCCGCGCCCCCGCTCAGCGACCGCGACGCCTGGCGCGCCAAGGTCGCCTGCGTCTACCAGAAGCCGACCGTCGTACCCGAACTCACGGTTGCCGAGAACCTCTTCATCAACCGGCAGCCCGGCAGCCGCCGCGGCTTCTTCTCCTGGCGCAAGCTCCAGGAGGAAGCCGCGCAGGTCCTCGACACCTGGGACATCCACGTCGACCCCGACGCCCGCACCGCCGACCTCAAGGTCGAGGACCGCCAAATGGTGGAGATCGCCAGGGCGTTGAGCGGCGGCGCCCGCTTCATCGTCCTCGACGAACCCACCGCACAGCTCGACAACCGCGAGATCGAGCGCCTCTTCACCCGCATGCGCGCCCTCCAGGAATCCGGCGTCACGTTCCTGTTCATCTCGCACCACCTCCAGGAGGTGTACGAGGTCTGCCAGACGGTCACCGTGCTGCGCGACGCCCGCTGGATCACCACGGCGCCCGTCGCGGAACTGCCGCGCGCCGCACTGGTGGAGGCGATGGCCGGCGAGGTCATCGCCGAGGAGCGCGCGGCCGCCCGCGCCGCCGTGGAACACGAGCCCGACGCCACCGTTCTCCTCGACGCGCGCGGCCTGACCTCGGAGGCGTACCACGACGTCGACCTGGCCATCCGCAGCGGCGAGGTCGTCGGGCTCGCCGGATCCAGCGGCAGCGGAAAGATCCAGCTCGCCGAGGCGTTCGCCGGACTGCACACGCCCTCCGCGGGGACGGCCCAACTGGACGGCAGGAAGCTGCCGTTCGGTGATGTGGGCGCCGCGCTCGCGGCGGGCGTCGGCTGCGTGCCGCGCGACCGGCACGACCAGGGACTCGTCACCGGCATGACCATCGGCGACAACGCCACCATGAGCGTCCTCGGTCGCCTGGGCCGCCACGGCTTCGTCGGCACGGACCGCAAGCGCCGCTTCGCCGCCGACCTGATCGACCGCCTCGACATCCACGCGGAGGGCCCCGACCAGCCCGTGTCCGACCTCTCCGGCGGCAACGCCCAGAAGGTCGTCATGGCCCGCGCCCTCGCCTCCGACCCCCGCCTTCTCGTCCTCATCAACCCCACCGCGGGCGTCGACGTGAAGTCCAAGGAGTCCCTGCTGTCCCGCATGGACAGCGCCCGCGAGGACGGCACCGCGGTCCTCGTCGTCTCCGACGAGCTCGACGACCTGCGCCGCTGCGACCGGGTCCTCGTCCTCTTCCACGGGAAGGTCGTCGCCGAGCACGCCGCCGGCTGGAACGACCACGAGCTGATCGCCTCCATCGAAGGAGTGGACCATGGCTGACATCAAGGCCCCGTCGGCCTCACCCGCCACCCCCGTACGGCTGCCCGGCAAAGGGTCCGCGAAGAACGTCCTGCTGCGCCGGGCCCGCGAACTCGCCCTTGTACCTGCCCTGTTGCTGCTGATGGTGCTCGGAGCGGTCGTCAACGAATCGTTCCTCACCGAACGCAACCTGATCTCCATCCTCGGCGCGTCCGCCGCCCTCGCGATGGTCGTGCTCGCCGAGTCGCTCGTCCTGATCACCGGCAAGTTCGACCTGTCCCTGGAGTCGGTGGTCGGCATCGCGCCCGCCGTCGGTGCCCTGCTCGTCCTCCCGGTCTCCCAGTCCGGATTCGGCACCGAGTTCCCGACCGTGCTCGCGCTGCTCGCGATCCTCGTCGTGGGCGCGGCGATCGGGGCCTTCAACGGCATCCTCGTCGTGAAGTTCAAGCTCAACGCCTTCATCGTGACGCTGGCGATGCTGATCGTCCTGCGCGGACTCCTCGTCGGCGCGACCAAGGGCAAGACGCTGTTCGGGATGCCCGACGCGTTCTTCTCCCTCGCCACCACCACGTTCCTGCGGATCCCGATGTCGGTGTGGCTGGCCGCCGTCGCCTTCGGCGTGGTGGGCCTCATCCTGAAGTACCACCGGATCGGCCGCGCCCTGTACGCCATCGGCGGCAACGCCGACGCCGCACGCGCGGCGGGAATCCGCGTCGAGCGCGTGATGCTCGGCGTGTTCGTCGTCGCGGGCGTCCTCGCCTCGGTCGGCGGGATCATGCAGACCGGCTACGTCGGAGCGATCAGCGCCAACCAGGGCAACAACATGATCTTCACCGTGTTCGCGGCGGCGGTCATCGGCGGCATCAGCCTCGACGGCGGCAAGGGCACCATGTTCGGTGCGCTCACCGGCGTCCTGCTGCTCGGTGTCGTCCAGAACCTGCTGACCCTCGCCCAGGTTCCGTCGTTCTGGATCCAGGCCATCTACGGCGGAATCATCCTCCTCGCCCTGATGATCGCCCGTGTGACGACCGGCCGCGCCCAGGACTGACCCCCGCCTCAGCAAGAAAGGCCACCCGTGTCTCCAACTGCCGCCCGAATCACCGCGGTTGACACCTATGACATCCGGTTCCCGACCTCCAGGGAGCTGGACGGATCCGACGCCATGAACCCGGACCCCGACTACTCCGCCGCCTACGTCGTGCTCCGCACCGACGCCGCCGACGGAGTCGAGGGGCACGGATTCACGTTCACCATCGGTCGTGGCAACGATGTCCAGGTCGCCGCGATCGATGCCCTGCGGCACCATGTCGTCGGCCGGGGGGTCGACGAACTGTGCGCCGACCCGGGGACGTTGAACCGCGACCTGATCGGCGACAGCCAGCTCCGCTGGCTCGGGCCCGAGAAGGGCGTGATGCACATGGCGATCGGTGCCGTCGTCAACGCCGTGTGGGACCTGGCGGCCAAGCGCGCCCGCAAGCCGCTGTGGCAGTTCCTGGCCGACGCGACACCCGAGTGGCTCGTCTCGCAGATCGACTTCCGCTACATCGCCGACGCGCTCACCCCCGACGACGCGCTCGCGCTCCTCAGATCGGGCCGCGAGGGCGCGGCGGAACGCGAGAGTGCCCTGCGCGAGCGCGGCTTCCCCGGCTACACCACCTCACCCGGCTGGCTCGGCTACTCCGACGAGAAGCTCGGCCGGCTCGCCCGGCAGGCCGTCGCCGACGGCTTCCGGCAGATCAAGCTGAAGGTCGGCGCGGACCTCGCCGACGACATCCGCCGCTGCCGCACCGCCCGCTCGGTGATCGGCCCGGACATCCGCATGGCGATCGACGCCAACCAGCGGTGGAACGTCGGCGAGGCCATCGAGTGGACCAAGGCGCTCGCCGAGTTCGACCCGTACTGGGTGGAGGAGCCGACCAGCCCCGACGACGTCCTCGGCCACGCCGCGATCCGCAGGGCCGTCGCGCCCGTGAAGGTCGCCACCGGCGAACACGTCCAGAACCGCATCATCTTCAAGCAGCTCCTCCAGGCCGGCGCCATCGACATCCTGCAGATCGACGCGGCCCGCGTCGGCGGCGTCAACGAGAACCTCGCCATCCTGCTGCTCGCCGCCAAGTTCGGCGTCCCCGTGTGCCCGCACGCGGGCGGCGTCGGCCTGTGCGAACTCGTCCAGCACCTCTCGATGTTCGACTACGTCGCCGTCGCGGGCACCACGCAGGACCGTGTCATCGAGTACGTCGACCATCTGCACGGCCACTTCATCGACCCCGTCGTCATGCGCGACGGCCACTACACGGCCCCGACCACGCCCGGCTTCTCCGCCGCGATGCGGCCCGAGTCCATCGCGGAGTACACCTACCCGGACGGCGCGTTCTGGGCCGCCGACCTCGCCCGGCAGGGCGCCACCGACCAGAAGGGTGCAGCGGCATGACCGACGCCAGCGACGTGCAGGACTTCGCGGGGCTCAAGGCCCTCGTCACCGGCGGAGCGTCCGGGATCGGCCGGGCCACCGCCGAACTTCTCGCCGCCCGCGGCGCGAGCGTCGCCGTGCTCGACCTCGACCCGGGCAGCGTCGACAAGCCGCTGCGCGGCTACACCGCCGACGTCAGCGACGACGCCTCCGTCCGCGCCGCCGTGGCCGCCGCCGTGACGGACCTCGGCGGCCTCGACGTCCTAGTCAACAACGCGGGCATCGGCGCCCAGGGCACCGTCGAGGACAACGACGACGACCAGTGGCACCGCGTCCTCGACGTCAATGTCCTCGGCATCGTCCGCACCACGCGCGCAGCCCTGCCCCATCTGAGGGACTCCGCACACGCGGCGATCGTCAACACCTGCTCCATCGCCGCGACGGCCGGCCTCCCGCAGCGCGCCCTGTACTCGGCGTCGAAGGGCGCCGTGTACTCCCTGACGCTCGCCATGGCCGCCGACCACGTCCGCGAAGGGGTGCGCGTCAACTGCGTCAACCCGGGGACCGTGGACACCCCATGGGTCGGCCGACTGCTGTCCGCCGCCCCCGACCCGGCCGCCGAGCGCGCGGCCCTCGCATCCCGTCAGCCCACGGGCCGTCTGGTCTCCGCCGCCGAAGTCGCCGGCGCCGTGGCGTACTTGGCGAGCCCGCTGTCCGGCGCCACCACGGGCACCGCCCTGGCCGTCGACGGCGGCATGCAGGGCCTGCGGCTGCGCCCCGCGGGCCAGTGATCGCCATGCGCACCCGCACCCTGGGCCGCAGCGGCGTCGACGTCACCGAGCTGTCCTTCGGCGCCGCCGGTATCGGCAACCTGTACGCGCCCGTCACCGACGAGGAGGCCCGGGCCGCCGTCGACGCGGCCTGGGACGCGGGCATCCGCTACTTCGACACGGCGCCGCACTACGGCATCGGCCTGTCCGAGCGGCGCCTCGGCGAGGCACTCGCGGCCCGGGACCGGTCGGCGTACACGGTCTCCACCAAGGCGGGACGTCTCCTCGTGCCTGCCGGGGAGGGCGGGGGCGACGACCTGGAGAACGGGTTCGCCGTGCCCGCCACGCACCGTCGCGTCTGGGACTTCAGCGCGGACGGGGTGCGCCGCTCCCTGGAGGACAGCCTGACGCGGCTGGGCCTCGACCGCGTCGACGTCGTCCACCTGCACGACCCGGACAGCCACGGCGAGCAGGCGTTCCACGAGGCCTACCCGGCCCTTGAGCGGCTGCGCGCCGAGGGTGTCGTCGGGGCGATCGGCGCGGGCATGAACCAGTCCGCGATGCTCACCCGGTTCGTCCGCGACACCGACGTGGACGCCGTCCTGTGCGCGGGCCGCTACACCCTCCTCGACCAGGAGGCGCTGACGGAGCTGCTGCCCGAGGCGCAGGCGCGCGGCACGTCGGTCGTCGTCGGCGGCGTGTTCAACTCCGGCCTCCTCGCCGACCCCCGGCCCGGCGCGACGTACGACTACGCGGCGGCGCCCCGCGAAGTCCTCGACCGTGCGTACCGGTTGAAGGACGTGGCGCAGCGGCACGGCATCACCCTGCGCGCGGCCGCGCTCGCCTTCCCGTTCGGCCATCCTGCGGTGGCGAGCGTCCTGGTCGGCACCCGCTCGCCGCACGAAGTCCGCGACACCGCACAGCAGTTCACCGTCGCCGTACCGGCCGCGTTCTGGAGGGACGCCCGCGCCGCGGGACTTCTTGCCGACGGCGTCCCCGTCCCCGGAGAGGAGCACGCGTGAGAATCGCCCTGCACACCAAGGTCCGCGCCGACCGTATCGAGGCGTACGAGGCCGCCCACCGTGAGGTCCCGGCCGAACTCCGGAAGGCCATCAGCGCGGCCGGCGCCACGTCGTGGACCATCTGGCGCAGCGGGACCGACCTGTTCCACGTCCTGGAGTGCGAGGACTACGCCCGTATGCTCGCCGAGCTGGACAAGCTGCCGGAGAACATCGCCTGGCAGGCCCGGATGGCCGAGCTGCTCGACGTCGTCCACGACTACTCGGCCGACGGCGCCGACGCGGGCCTGCCCGTCGTGTGGGAGCTGTGATGACCGCCATCGTCGACGCGCACCACCACGTCTGGGACCTCTCCGTGCGGGACCAGGACTGGATCACCGGCGAGCAACTCGCCCCGATCCGAAAGGACTTCACGCTGGACGACCTGGCGCCCCTGGCGCGCAAGTCCGGTGTCACGGCCACCGTCCTCGTGCAGACCGTCACCGTCGAGGAGGAGACCCCGGAGTTCCTCGCCCTCGCGCACGACAGTGAACTCGTGGCCGCGGTGGTCGGCTGGGCCGATCTCACGCGCCCGGACATCGGCGACACCCTGGCCCGGCTCGCCGAACTCCCGGGCGGGCGTCACCTGAAGGGCATCCGCCACCAGGTCCAGGGGGAACCCGACCCCGAGTGGCTGCTGCGGCCCGACGTGCGCCGGGGCCTCGAGGCCGTCGCCGACGCCGGTCTGGTCTACGACCTGGTGGTCCTGCCGACCCAGCTCCCCGCCTGCGCCGCGGCGGCCGCCGCTCTGCCCGGCCTCACCTTCGTCCTCGACCACTGCGGCAAGCCGCCCGTCGCGTCGGGCGCCACCGAGCCGTGGACCGACGACCTGCGCGCGCTGGCGGCCTTCCCCAACACGGTGTGCAAACTCTCCGGCCTGGTCACCGAGGCCGACTGGGCGACCTGGACGCCGGGGGCGCTTCGGCCGTACGCCGACACGGTTCTGGAGGCGTTCGGGCCCGACCGCGTGATGTTCGGCTCGGACTGGCCGGTGTGCAATCTGGCTGCGACCTACGAACAAGTACTGGAAGCGGCACAGGAGTTGACGGGCTCGCTGACGACGCCTGAGCGTGACGCGGTCTTCGGCGGCACGGCGACCCGCGTCTACCGGCTTTGAATCCGGGAGGCGGCAAGCCGTGTCGGCCTCAGGAAGTCGCGTACGTACGTCCGCTCCCAGCAGGCACCCGTCGCCCGCAGCTCGCGCCATGTGGTGAAGCGATAGCGGTAGAGCCGGGCCCGGACGTACGCGGGCGGTGCGTCGGCGGGGAACGGGGAGTGGCGCAGGAGCCGCAACGTGTCGCGGTCGCCGGTCAGGAGGCGCTCGATGAGGCCGCCGAACCAGGACTCCGCGTACAGGGGGGAGAGCGCCGCGAACCACATCAGCCAGTCGAGCCGAAGATGGTAGGGGGCGAACTGGCGTGGCCAACGCCCCGGATCGCCCGGCTTGCCCCTGAACTCGTAGACCAGCCAGGAGGATTCCTCGCGCGGCACCGGGTCGGCCGTGCCCTCGATGACGATCTCGTGCCGGATGCGCCCGACCGAACCGAAGGCGCCGTACGCGTTGACGAGGTGCAGGGAGTCGTAGGAGCGGTTCATGGACTGGCGACGGGACAGCAGGTTGAGCGCCGGGTGGTAGCTCAGCGCGACGACGAGTGCGGTGACGGCGATGACGACGCACTCGTACCAGAGCGGGGCGGCGGCCGGGTGCGGCGGCTCGCGCAGGAGGGAGAAGTCCACCGCCGTCACGGCGAGCAGGATCGTGAGCCAGTTCAGCCACGCGAAGTTGCCGGACAGGACCAGCCACAGCTGGGTGAGGATCATCAGGCAGGCCGCGCCCGTCGCGATCGGCTGCGGGGTGAACAGGAGCACGGGAACGACGAGTTGGGTCACGTGGTTGGCCCCGGCCTCGACGCGGTGCAGGGGGCGCGGCAGCCGGTGGAAGAACCAGCTCAGCGGGCCCGGCATCGGCTGTGTCTCATGGTGGTAGTAGAGGCACGTCAGCTTCCGCCAGCACTCGTCGCCGCGCATCTTGATCAGGCCCGCGCCGAACTCGACGCGGAAGAGGACCCAGCGCAGGAGCAGCAGTACGAGCAGTGGTGGCGCCACCCGTTCGTTCCCGAGGAAGACGGCGAGGAAGCCCACCTCCAGCAGCAGTGACTCCCAGCCGAACGCGTACCAGGTCTGCCCGACGTTCACGATCGACAGATAGAGCACCCACGGCACCACCCACAGCACCATGGCTGCCCACAGCGGTACCCGGTCGGCGAGGCCCGCGACGAGCGCGGCCGACACCGCGGCCCCGCCCCAGGCGACGACCGCGAAGAACCGGTCCGAGTAGTACGCCCTGAACAGCGTCGGGGCCTGCCGCCACGGCATGCGCGCCAGATAGCGCGGAACCGGCAGCATGCCGCGCTCGCCGATCAGCGCCCGGAACTGCAGAGCCGCCCCCACGAAGGCCACGAGATACAGCGCGGCCAGACCGCGCTGGAAGATCAGGCGGCCGAGCCAGTACCCGGGCGAGCTGAACCACTCCACCTCTCCAGTGTGACGGAGGGTGAGCGCGATGGGCGTGCGGGATCGCATTGCGCTTGCGAGGTGCCCGATTTCGCCGCAAACAATGGGGCAAAGTGCCCATATGTAGGCGGGAGAACACGGTGCGCTCACCCACCAGGATCTTTGTCAGTGCCTTGGCGATATCCGCCGCGCTCCTGGTCGCCGGATGCTCGGGGGACAGCGGCAACGGCGCGTCGGCCGCCAAGGGGGAGCTCTTCCTCCAGCCCGTGGCCGAGACGGGCCCCGACCCGTTCACCGACTCCACCGCCAAGAGCACCGAGACCCCCGCGCCCGTCACCCGAACGCCGCAGCCGCCGTCACCGAGCGGCACCGCCTCCGCGAACACGCAGGGCATGCACCCCGTCGACGGCGCGACCCCCGGCCTCTACGGCGGCACGCAGTCCGTCGGAAGCTGCGACGTCGAGAAGCAGGTCGGCTTCCTCACCTCGGACCCGGCCAAGGAACGCGCCTTCGCCGACGTCGAAGGCATCTCCGCGGCCTCCGTCCCGGACTTCCTGCGCGGCCTCACGCCCGTCGTCCTGCGCGCCGACACCCGCGTCACCAACCACGGCTACCGCTCCGGAGAGGCGACGAGCTACCAGGCCGTGCTCCAGGCCGGCACCGCCGTCCTCGTCGACGACCGGGGGATGCCCCGGGTGCGGTGCGCGTGCGGCAACCCGCTGAAGCCGCCCGTCGCGATCAAGGGGACGCCGAACACCCAGGGGCAGCAGTGGTCCGGCTACCGGCCCACGCAGGTCGTGGTGGTCACGCCGGCCCCGAAGGTCATCACGAACATCGTCATCGTGAACATCACCGACAACACCTGGATCGAGCGGAAGGTCGGTGACGACGGGCAGCACGACAAGCGCGTGCCGCCGCCCCCGATGCCGAAGCCCCACCCCTCCGACAACTCCGCGTCGCCCTCGCCGTCGTCCCCGTCGTCGTCCCCGTCCACCTCCACGTCGCCGAGCTCGAGCGGCAGCACCAGCCCGTCGGAGTCCTCCAACAGCGCCAGCCCCCCGTCGTCACAGCCGCCCTCCTCGGAGGAGTCGGCGCCGGCCTCCGAGCCCGCGAGCCCGCCGACCAGCGCGCCCGGCGACACCGACGTCCCCACGGACTCGCCTCCCGGCGACGGCTCCAGCGACCTCGGCCCGGACACCGTCCCCGACAGCCCCGACCTGCCCGACGGCGGCGGCCTCATCCCCGACGTGCCGTCCGCCGAGAGCGTCTTCTCCAGCTGACGCCCCATCCGGGCGAAGCGCGCCGGTGGCCGTCGCACCGACACGGCCCCTGGCGCGCTCCGGGCTGCGCCCAGGGCCGTCCGGAGTACGCCGTGCCCGGCATGCGAGTGATTCGCGGTGCGCCTAGCGTGGCCCCATGGAAGCCGCCGGTACGGGGGGCGGGGAGCCGATCGACTGCACGCACTGCGGCAGGGCGACGGGGGACGCCTCCTGCTGCTTCCTCGCCGAGTTCGGGGGCCACCTGGGCATCGGCAGCTTCGACTGGGACCTCGACACCGGCCTGATGCACATGGACGCCAAGGCCCACGAGATCTTCGACGTACGCCCCGACGAGTACGACGGGCGCCCCGAGTCGCTCGACATCCGTGTCCCCCCGACCGAGGCCACCCGCCTCGACGGCATCGTCGCCACGGCCCTCAAGAGCAGCAACGAGAACTACGGCGCCTACTTCCGCATCAAATGCCGCAACGGCAGGATGCGCTGGACCCACACCCAGGGCTACATCAGACGCGACGACACCGGCCGTCCGCGCCGCATCGTCGGCCTCGTCCGCGACGCCACCCAGGAACTCAGCGACAGCACGGCCCGCCGCGAACAGGACGCCCTGCGCCGCCGCCAGACCAGTGTCGTCCAGGGCACCACCGCCGCCCTCGCGCACGCCCGCACCGTCCAGGACGTCATCGACGTCCTCAAGGACAGCCACGGCCTCCAGCACCTCGGCGCGACCAGCCTCGTCATGGGCCTCGTCAGGGCCGGCCGCATCCACCTGGTCGCCGACGGCCCCGAGGGCAGCTTCGTGCCCGGCACCAAGGTCACACGGATCGACGAGCCGTACCCCATGGGCGACGTCGTACGCACCCTCGCGCCCCGCTTCATCGAGTCCCCCGACGACTTCGCCGAGTCCTACCCGCTGCTGTGGCCGCACATCACCCAGCTCGAGATCACGGCCGCGGCCTACCTGCCGCTCATCGCCCAGGCCCGCCCCATCGGTGCGCTCGGCCTGCTCTACATGGACAAGCGCGGCTTCACCGAGGAGGAGCGCAACGTCCTCGTCGCCCTCGGCAGCAGCATCGCCCAGAGCCTCCAGCGCGCGATGTTCTACGAGCAGGAGAAGGACCTCGCCCAGGGCCTCCAGCAGGCCATGCTGCCCCGCACCATCCCCGCCGTCTCCGGCGCCGACATCGCCGTCCGCTACCGCTCGGCCGCCCTCGGCCGCGACATCGGAGGTGACTGGTACGACGTGATCCCGCTGCCCGGCGGACGCGTCGGCGCCGTCATCGGCGACGTCCAGGGACACGACACCCACGCCGCCGCCGTCATGGGACAGCTGCGCATCGTGCTGCGCGCGTACGCCGCCGAGGGGCACACGCCCGCCACCGTCATGGCCCGCGCCTCCGTCTTCCTCCACGAACTCGACACCGAGCGGTTCGCGACCTGCCTGTACGCGGAGGCCGACCTGTCGACCGGGGTCGTCCAGCTCGTGCGCGCCGGGCACCTGGACCCGCTGCTGCGCCTCACCGACGGGACCTGCCGCAGACTGCCCGTCGACGGCGGCCTGCCGCTGGGCCTCTCCGCCGAGTTCGGCCGGCTCGAATACCCGGTCGGGACCGTCGAACTCGACCCGGGCCAGGCACTGATCCTGTGCACCGACGGCCTCGTCGAGCAGCCGGGCACCGACCTCGACGACGGACTGCAGGCCCTCACGACCCTCGTCGGCACCGGCCCCCACGACCTCGGTGACCTCGGCGACCTGCTGTGCGAGAGCGTCGACGAACGCGGCGGTGACGACGACGTCGCCCTGCTCCTGCTGCGCCGCCGCGGCATCGGCGCGCCCCAGTCGGGCGGCCGTCTCCAGCAGCATGTCGCGCCGAACGACCCCGAGGCACTGAGAGAGGCCCGGCACATGATCAGGGCCGCCGTCCGGGCCTGGGGCGCGGGCGGACGGGCGGACGAGATAGAGCTCGTCGCCGACGAGATGATCACCAACGCGCTGATGCACACCGACGGCCCCGCGGTCGTCACCCTGCGCGTGATCACCGCGTCCGACCGCAGACTGCGTGTGGACGTCGAGGACACCTCCAGCGCGCTCCCGCGCCGGCGCGAGGCGGGCGAGGACGGCGTCTCGGGGCGCGGCCTGCTCCTCGTGGACCGGCTCGCGGACGTGTGGGGCGTGGAGGCGCGGGGGAGCGGCAAGTGCGTGTGGTGCGAGTTCGTGGTGCCGGCCAGGGACTGACCGGCGGCGCGGTGACGGCTCACCTGGCACTGTCGGTGCCCGGTGGCACTCTTGGACGTATGCCGGAACTTCCCGAGGTCGAAGCGCTGACGGACTTCCTCACCGAGCATCTGGTGGGGCACGAGATCGTCCGCGTCCTGCCCGTCGCCGTGAGTGTCCTGAAGACGTACGACCCGCCGCCCGCCGCCCTGGAGGGCCGCACGGTCACGGGCGTGACGCGGCACGGCAAGTTCCTCGACCTCGACGCGGACGGGCTGCACCTCGTCACGCACCTCGCCCGCGCGGGCTGGCTCCACTGGAAGGACCGGCTCCCCGACGGCGCGCCGCGCCCCGGCAGAGGACCGCTCGCCCTGCGCGTCGCCCTGGAGGACGGGGAGGGCTTCGACCTCACCGAGGCGGGCACCCAGAAGAGTCTCGCGGTGTACGTCGTCCACGACCCGGCCGATGTCCCAGGCATCGCGAGACTCGGCCCCGACCCGCTCGCCGACGGCTTCGACGAGGCGCGCTTCGCCGCCCTCCTGGACGGCGAGCGGCGGCAGATCAAGGGGGCGCTGCGCGACCAGAGCCTCATCGCGGGCATCGGGAACGCGTACAGCGACGAGATCCTGCACGCCGCGAAGATGTCCCCCTTCAAGCTCGCGTCGAGCCTGACCGCCGACGACGTGTCGGTCCTCCACAAGGCCCTGCGCGACACGCTGACCGAGGCCGTCGAGCGCTCCCGCGGCGTCGCGGCCGGGCGGCTCAAGGCCGAGAAGAAGAGCGGGCTGCGGGTGCACGGCAGAGCGGGCGAGAAGTGCCCGGTGTGCGGCGACACGATCCGCGAGGTGTCCTTCCACGACTCGTCGCTCCAGTACTGCGCGACCTGCCAGACGGGCGGCAAGCCGCTCGCGGACCGCAGGATGTCGAAGCTCCTGAAGTGACCACCCCTGGGAGCGCTGCCCGAAGTCGACTGCCAGGAAAGGGGGTTCACCGCATGGGGATGGTCACCAGACGCGTTCCGTCCGTGGTCCGCACCTCGAAGCGGGCGATCTCCCGAGGGTGGAACGCCACCGCGCTCTCCGTCGTGGTCGCCGCGGCGTCATGGGCCCGCGCGGCCCAGGTCGTCACGGTCTGCCGTGAACCGTCCTTGCCGACGGCCACCAGTTCGCACACGCGGGGACCGTGCGCGTCACGGACCTCGATCCCCACCGCGGTACCCCACTCGCGGCCGGACGCCGTCAGCGACGCCGACACCCCGGTCCGCGCGTCCCGCGCGTCCAGGCGCACGGCGTCGTCGCCGGATCCGCCCAGGACCACGACACCCGGCCCCGCCACGGCGAGCACGACCGCCGCCGCCATCGCGCACAGCCACCGCCTGCGCCCCGCCCGGCGCACCCGCTCCATCCGCGACAGCAGTCCGTCCAGGAGCACGGGACCCGCCTCGGCCACGGTCTCCACGGCGGGCGGCGTCGCCCGCACGTACAGCGCCAGCGCCGCCGTCGTGGACCCGAACTCACCGACCCGCGCCACGCACCGGGGACACTGCCCGAGATGGTCCTCGAAGCGGAACCGGTCCGCCTCGTCGAGGACGCCCAGCGCGTAGGCGCCGACGTCGCGATGCCGATCCAGGGACCTCATGCCGTTCCTCGCGTCGTACGTGTCTGACCTCTGACCGGACGGTGTGCCGCTCGCCCTCCCGTACGCACCCGGCCGCCGAATCACTCAAGTCCCACCAGGATTGGCCACCACGGGACAAGCACCTACACTCCAGCCGCATGCTGCGCGTACTGGCCGTCGACGACGAGGAACCCGCACTCGCCGAGCTGCTCTACCTGTTGCGGGCCGACCCGCGGGTGCGCGCCGCCGAGGGCGCCACCGACGCGAACGAGGCCCTGCGGCGCATCGGCCGCGCCCTGGACGCGGGAGGCGACGACGCCAACGCCATCGACGTGCTCTTCCTCGACATCCAGATGGCCGGGCTCACGGGCCTCGACGTGGCGCGGCTCCTCGCCGGGTTCGCCAAGCCACCGATGATCGTCTTCGTCACCGCCCACGAGGACTTCGCCGTGCAGGCCTTCGACCTGAAGGCCGTCGACTACGTCCTCAAGCCCGTGCGCAGGGAGCGCCTCGCGGAGGCCGTGCGGCGCGTCGCCGAACAGGCCGCCGTCGCCAGGCCCGCAGTGGACCTCTCCGCCGACCGGATCCCCGTCGAACTGGGCGGCGTCACCCGCCTCGTGGCCGTCGCCGACATCGCGTACGCCGAGGCCCAGGGCGACTACGCGCGCCTGCACACCGCTGACGCCAGCCACCTCGTGCGGATACCGCTGACCACCCTGGAGGAGCGCTGGCAGCCGTACGGGTTCGTCCGGATCCACCGCAGCCATCTCGTCGCCCTGCACCGCATCGACGAACTCCGCCTCGACGGCGGTGGCATGAGCGTGCGGATAGGCGACGCCGAACTCGCCGTGAGCCGCCGCCACGCGAGCCGCGTGCGCGAACTGCTCATGCGGCGCGCGGGCGGCTGACCGGAAACCGTGTGACCTGGGCCGATACCCGTCGACCCCTTCCGTTCGGCCCGCGTCCCCGCCTACACTCCGGCCGTGTCCGCCAGCGCTGAGCCCGCACCCCGCCGCGAGGTCGTGACCGGCGAGCCGCGCGCGGTGCGCCGGCTGCCCGGCCACCCCACCCAGTGGGAGATCGACGAACAGACGACGCTGGGCGCGGCCTACGTCCGCTCCCTGATGCGCAGTCAACTCCGCACCGGACTCACCGCGTTCGCGGTCCTCGCCCTCCCCGTGGTGACCCTGCCGCTCTTCTTCGACGCCCTTCGCAACGCCACCGTCGTCTGGATCGTCCTCGGCTTCGGCTGCTACCCGGTCCTCGTCCTCATCGCCTGGTGGTACGTGCGCCGGGCCGAGCGCAACGAACGCGACTTCGCGCGCCTCGTGCACGGCCGGGCCGTCCGCGACCGCCACGGGGCGCCGTGAACGAGGCGTACGCGATATCCGCCGTGGCCGTGGTCGTCCTGGCCACGGTCCTCATCGGCGGCTTCGGCCTGCGCATCTCCCGCACCACCTCCGACTTCTACGTCGCCTCGCGCACGGTCGGCCCCGGCCTCAACGCCGCCGCGATCAGCGGGGAGTACCTCTCCGCGGCCTCCTTCCTCGGCGTCGCCGGACTGCTGCTCGTGCACGGCCCCGACATGCTCTGGTACCCCGTCGGGTACACCGCCGGATACCTCGTCCTGCTCGTGTTCGTCGCTGCCCCGCTGCGCCGCTCCGGTGCCTACACCCTGCCCGACTTCGCCGAGGGCCGCCTGGAGTCCCGCAGCGTCCGCAGGGTCGTCAGCATGCTGGTGGTCGGCGCGGGCTGGCTCTACCTCGTGCCCCAACTCCAGGGCGCGGGGCTCACGTTGCAGATCCTCACGGGCGCGCCGCGCTGGTTCGGCGGGACGCTCGTCGCCGCCGTCGTCGTCCTCGCGGTCGCCGCGGGCGGCATGCGCTCCATCACCTTCGTCCAGGCCTTCCAGTACTGGCTGAAGCTGACAGCGCTGCTCGTACCCGCGTTCTTCCTGGTCCTCGCCTGGCACGGCGACGGCGGCGCCCCGCCGTCCGCCGACGGCGTGCCCTGGTCCGGCGCGGGCTCCGGGCAGCCGCTCGCCACCAGCCGCGCCGACCACCCGCTGTACGCGACGTACGGGCTCATCGTCGCCACGTTCCTCGGCACGATGGGCCTGCCGCACGTCGTCGTCCGCTTCTACACGAGCCCGAACGGCCGCGCGGCCCGCCGCACCACGGTCGCCGTGCTCGCCCTCATCGGGCTCTTCTACTGTCTGCCGCCGGTGTACGGCTGGCTCGGCAGCCTGTACGCGCCCGAACTGAGCGCCACCCAGGACGCCGACGCGGCCGTCCTGCTCCTGCCGGGGCGGGCCGTCGGCGGGCTCGGCGGGGACCTGCTCGGGGCGCTCGTGGCGGGCGGCGCCTTCGCCGCGTTCCTGTCGACCGCGTCGGGCCTGACGATGGCCGTCGCGGGGGTGCTCAGCCAGGACGTCCTGCCGGCCCGCGGCGTACGGCACTTCCGCCTGGCGACACTCCTCGCGATGAGCGTGCCGCTCGGCGGGGCGCTCCTGGTCAGCGGGGTGCCGGTGGCGGACGCCGTGGGGATGGCGTTCGCGGTGTCGGCGTCCTCGTTCTGCCCGCTGCTCGTCCTCGGCATCTGGTGGCGGCGGCTCACCCCGCCCGGCGCGCGGGCCGGACTGCTGCTCGGCGGCGGCTCCGCGCTCGTCGCGGTGACCCTGACCGTCGCCGGCGTCGCCCAAGGCGGCTGGCTGCACACGCTGCTCGCCTGGCCCGCCGTGTGGTCGGTGCCGGTCGGCTTCCTCGCCATGATCCTCGTGTCGCTCGCCACCCAGGACTCCGTACCGCCGCACACCAGCGCCACGATGACGCGACTGCACCTCCCGGAGGCGCTCAGCACACGCGGGACGATCACCACGGGCGAGCCGGGAGCCCGGCCGTGACCGCCACCGCCGTGCTGCTCGCCCTGTGCCCGCTCCTCCTCGCGGGCGGCTTCGTCCTCGGCCGGCGCACCGCGCACCCCGGGGGCCGCAGCGACGTGGGTACGCCGGTCGAGCGGGCCACCTTCGACACCCTGCACACCGCCTCGCTCGCCGCGCCGCCGCTGCGGGCCGGGCTCACCGAGGAGTCGGCACGCAGGTCGGCCCGCAGGCTGCGCACGCTCCTCGGCACCGACGCGCTCTGCCTCACCAACCGCACCGCCGTCCTCGCCTGGGACGGCGCGGGGGAGCAGCACGGCAAGCAGGTCATGGGGCACCTCGAGGGCCTGCTCGACACCGGGCGCAGCGCCGCGTTCGGCTGCGGATGCGACGCCGTCGACTGCCCGCTGCGCTGGGCCGTCGCCGCCCCGATCGTCACCGACGGACGGGTGCTCGGTGCCCTCGTCGCCTACGCGCCCCGCGAGTCGGCCGTCCTCGCCCGGGCCGCCGACGAGGTCGCCCGCTGGATCTCCGTACAGCTGGAGCTGGCCGAACTCGACCGCTCGCGCACCCGGCTCATCGAGGCGGAGATCAAGGCGTTGCGCGCGCAGATCTCGCCGCACTTCATCTTCAACTCGCTCGCCGCCATCGCCTCGTTCGTCCGCACCGACCCCGAGCGGGCCCGTGAACTCCTCCTGGAGTTCGCCGACTTCATCCGCTACTCGTTCCGCCGCCACGGCGACTTCACCACGCTCGCCGACGAGTTGCACTCCATCGACCAGTATCTGGCCCTGGTCCGGGCCCGGTTCGGCGACCGGCTCTCGGTCACGCTCCAGATCGCGCCCGAGGTGCTGCCGGTGGCGCTGCCCTTCCTGTGCCTCCAGCCCCTGGTCGAGAACGCAGTGAAACACGGCCTGGAGGGCGCCGTCACCCGCAGCCGCATCACGATCGGTGCCCGGGACGCCGGCGCGGAGGCGGAGGTCGTCATCGAGGACGACGGGGTCGGCATGGACCCGGGCGAGCTGCGCGCGATCCTGCGCGGCGAGGGCGGCACCTCGACCGGGATCGGTCTGTCGAACGTCGACGAGCGGCTCAGGCAGGTGTTCGGCGACGACTACGGCCTCGTCATCGAGACCGGCACCGGCGCGGGCATGAAGATCACCGTGCGGATCCCCAAGTACCGCGCGGGCGTGCACTCTTCAGGTGTGGAGGTCGACTAGCGGGCTCGCGGGCCGCAGGGCCTCAGAACAGATGGATCGCCAGATGGCCCAGCGGCAGCCCCAGCTGCCACGCCGGTGTCCACACCTGCGGCCCGTCGTCCTCCTCGTCGGGCAGCGGACCGCGGCCCGGCACGGAGTCGAGATCGGGCGCGAGCAGTTCCGTCTCCTCCAGCCACCGCCACGCCGCCTCGGCCAGTTCGAGGTCCGGCGAAGGTCTGTTCTCGTCGAGCGCCTGCGCGGCAAGGCGCGCCATGTGCTCTCGCACCCAGTACTGCCACGGCTGGTCGTAGGCCGTCAGCGACAGCCAGTTCTCCAGCTGGGACACGACCCGGATGCCGGACAGCTCGCCGTCCGTGTCCGACAGGAAGATCGTCAGTGCGAGTGCGTCGCGCCCGGCCCGGAACTCGAAGGACGTGGGCGGCATCAGATCACCGGTGCGCAGCAGCTCATCGGCGATGTACTCGGCGTACAACCACGCCATCGGCACCGTCAGTTCGCCGCCGCCGGCGCCCGATGTGCCTTCCTTGCTCCCGTGCAACATCCCTTCCTGCCTTCCTCCGGTCCGTGCGCTCCGCCGGCCCCCGGGCCCTCGCGCCCGACCGGGCAGGGGAGGACAGCGGATTACTCAATCGAGGACCGGGGCACCGGGCAAGGCGCTTTACCGAGGCTTGACCTGCTGTCCGGTTTCAATGCGGGCCGGCCGTGTTCGCCTCATAGCCCGGGAGCACCCTGCGCAGTGCGCGCAGCGCGTAGTACGCACGGGACTTCACGGTACCGGGCGGGATCCCGAGCGCGGCGGCCGCCTCGGCCACGGAGGCGCCCCGGAAGTACACGTGGAGGAGCACCGCCCGGTGCTCCGGGCTGAGCGTCGCCACGGCCTCGCGGACATCGAGCGCGGCCGCCGAGCGCTCCGCGTGGTCGGCGCAGACCCGCGCGCTCTCCAGGACCGTGCCGCCGATCTCCGGGGGCCGGGCGAGCCGTGCGCGCCGGGCGTCTATGGCGAGCCTGCGGCCGACGGTGAACAGCCACGGGCGCACGGACTCGTAGTCGGCGCGCAGCGCCTCCGGATGCTGCCAGGCGCGTACGAACGTCTCCTGGACCAGGTCTTCCGCCCGCTGCCGGTCGCCGTCGCACAGTCGCAGGAGGAAGGAGAGAAGCGGCCTGCCGTGCTCGCGCTGGAGCTCGGCCAGCACATGTTCTGCCGTGCGGTCGGGTCCTTCGGGCTTCATGGCGGTCGTCATGGCCGTATGGCAGCGCAGCGCGCGGCTCACGCCCAGAGCGTGGGCCGCGGTCTGCGACGGGCGGTCGATGCGGTCGGCGAGCGGTGCGGTGAACGGGGCCGACTGCCGCGGAACGTGACGCCGTTCCAGGGACCACGGCGGTATGGAGCCTTGACTCGGCCTGATGCTCGTACGTCTATGCCTATGTCGAAAATCACCATATTCACCGAATCGGGAGCTTGATCGATGGCGCAGCGCAGACGCGGCACAGGGCACATGGGACACACCCGGCACACGCACCGCACACGGCACGCACGGCAGGGCACGGTGCTCCTGGCCGCCGCGCTGATCGCGGCGGGCGCGGGCTGCTCCGCGCCCGAGGACGGCACACACCGCGCGGCCCCCCACGCCACCGGAGCCCCGGCGCCGTCGGCCGCGGGCGGCGCCACCGACGGGCAGCGCGGCTTCACGCTGGTCGCCTCCGGCGACGTACTGCCTCACGCGTCGATCATCAAGCAGGCGAAGACCGACGCGAGCGGCGACGGCTACGACTTCGCGCCGATGCTGTCCGCCGTGAAGCCGGTCATCTCCAAGGCGGATCTGGCGATCTGTCACATGGAGACGGTCTACGGCGCCGGCGGCCACTACACCGGCTACCCGACCTTCAAGTCCCCGCCCGAGGTTGCCAAGGGGCTGAGCGACACGGGCTACGACGCCTGTTCCACGGCCTCGAACCACGCCCTCGACGACGGCGCCGCAGGCATCGACCGCACCCTCGACGCCATGGACCGCGTGGGCATCCGCCACACGGGCTCGGCCCGCACCGCCGCCGAGGGCAGAAGCCCCGCGTGGCTGCGCGCCGGTGGCGCCAAGGTCGCGCACCTCGCGTACACGTACGACACGAACGGCCTCCCGATGCCCAAAGGGCGCCCGTGGGCCGTGAACATGATCGACCGTCAGAGGATCGTCCACGACGCGCGGGCGGCCCGGAAGGCGGGCGCGGACGTGGTCGTCCTCTCCCTGAACTGGGGCACCGAGTGGCAGGACGAGCCGGACGCGGACCAGCTGCGGCTCGGCGACGAGCTCACCGCGTCGCGCACGGGCGGCCGCCCCGACATCGACCTGATCCTCGGCACGCACGCGCACGTCCCGCAGGCGTACGAGAAGGTCAACGGCACGTGGGTGGTCTACGGCATGGGCGACCAGATCGCCGGCGACATGTTCAACGACGACGGCGCCCAGGACGCGCGCGGCAACGAGGGCACCATCGGACGCTTCACCTTCGCGCCGCCGGAGCGGCCCGGCGGGCGCTGGGAGGTGCGCAAGGCCGAGTTCATCCCGCAGTGGTTCAACCTCGGCTCGAGCCGCGTGATCAACGTCAACCAGTCCATCCACGACGGCCTCGGCCTGACGGACGTCCGCGACCGGATCAGTCGGGCCGTCCTCAGCCGCGGTGCGGCCAAGGACGGCCTGACGATGGGCCGTTAGACGACGGGCGGGTGGCACTCAGGACCTCGTCGCGCCGCGGGAAGGCGATGAGGTCGACCGAGAGGACGACCCCGAGCGCGGGCACCACCGGCATGACGGGCGTGCGGAACCTGCGGGGCGGGCACGCCCCAGGGGCCGTACGGGTTCGGGTGGTTACGGGACCACCGTGACGGGCCAGCGCCCTGCCTTCACCAGCCGGATCGCCACCGACCCGACGATGCGGTGTCCCGCCTGCTCGGACGCGCCGACGATCACGGCGTCCGCCTTCAGTTCGTCGGCGGCGGTGACCAGGCCGTTGTACGGGTCGCCGCGGAAGGTGTGGAACTCCCAGCGCACCTCGTATATGCCCTTCACCCGCTCGGCCGCCTCCCTGATCTCGGCGATCAGACCCTCGGCGATCTCGTCCGTGGTGTCGGCCACGGGGACGCCGAGCGCGGCGCCGGTGGCCATGATCGGCTGGATGTACACGACGGCCAGGAGAGCGCGCTGGCGTCGCGCGAGGCCTCCGGCGTAGGACGCGGCACGCAGCGAGGAGTCGGAGCCGTCCACTCCGACCACGATCACCTTGGGGCCGTCCGTACCGCGTTCGAACTGGTGTGGCTGCTCTGCGTTCACAGCGGTGAGGCTAGCGGAAACCCCAGGTCCGGCAGGCGTTGGGGCGAGCCTTTCCGTACGGGTCGGCCTCGGGCGCTGCTGGTCCCATCGGGTGTTTTCGGGAGGCGGAGCGGCGTTGGAATGCGGTCCGCGACGGGTGCCGTGCGACGCATTAGTCATGAAACCGGATCAGACCAATCCAGGGCGGCGGGCACTGTTCCGCGGCGTGGTGCTCCTCGGCCTCGGTGCCGTCGCCGGCTGCACCGGCCGCCCGGCCGCCCCTGCCGCGGGACCGCAGGCCGCGAAGGCGTTGCGGCCGTCCACGTACCGCCTCCAGCCCCTGGCCGGTTACGGTCCGCCGCAGGCGGCGTCCACCCGGCCGGCGGTACGGCACGAGCCGATCCTGCAGATGGACACCCACGACAGGACCATGGTCCTCACCTTCGACGACGGACCCGACCCGCTCTACACCCCGCACATCCTGCAGACGCTGCGTGAGTACGACGTCCGCGCCATGTTCTTCGTCTGCGGGGAACAGGTCGAGTGGAACAAGGACCTGCTGCGCGAGATGGCCGACGACGGTCACGTCGTCGGCAACCACACCTGGACGCACCCCCTGCTGACCGGCATGTCCCGCTCGGCGGTGCGCTCCGAGATCGAGCGGACCTGCGAGATCATCGACGACACGATCGGCGAGGCGCCCGCCTGGTTCCGTGCGCCGTACGGCGCCTGGAACCGGAATGTGTTCCGCATCGGCGCCGGGCTCGGCATGGAACCCCTCGCGTGGACCGTCGACACCAACGACTGGGAGGAGCCGGGCACCCGCTCCATCGTCCGGGCGGTCCGGGCCGGGGCGGCGCCCGGCGTGGTGGTCCTCAGTCATGACGCGGGCGGCAACCGCTCCCAGAGTGTTGCCGCCCTGCGCACCTATCTGCCGGAACTCCTCGACTCGGACTACCGCATCACGGTGCCCAGGCGCCGGGGAGTCTGAGCCGGGTTTTCGCCCGCCGGGTCAGCGCACCTCGACCAAGCGAGCGAAGACGACGACATTCCCGTCGTAGCCGTTCTGCTCGGAGAATCCGCCGCCGCACGTGATCACCCTCAGTTCGGGCGCTCCCTTACTGCCGTAGACGCGGTTCCCCGGGAAATTCGCCTTCTCGAAGACCTCGATGCCGTAGATCTGGAACACGGCGGTCTTCCTGTCCTTGCGCACGACCTGGACGCGATTTCCCTTTTTGAGCGAGCCGAGGCCGTAGAACACCGCGGGCCCCTGCTGGTTGTCGACATGGCCGACGACGACAGCGGTGCCCTTCTCGCCCGGAGTCACCCCACCGGTGAACCAGCCCGCGAGATTCGAGTCCTCGGCCGGCGGGGCCTCCACCCAGCCGTCCGGGTCGACCCCCACGGGCATGACCGGGGCATCCACCTGGATCGCCGGGATCTTCACCCGTTCCGCCACGGAGTACGGCAACGGCTTCGGCGCCTTCGCGCCGGGACCGGACGAGTCGCGGAGATCCGCTGCCGCCGCCGAAGCGGGCTGCGGGGGACCGAGGTCGAATTCCCCCGATCCATTGCGGATCAGCGCGAGTCCGGTGAGCAGAACCAGCGCGATCACGCCCCACGGCGCGCGCTTGCTCTGCTGACCCTCCTCGTCGGTCGGCTGGGACGAAGACATTCGTTCACCCCTCTCGACGCGGCGGCGAGACCGCGACAGTTGCGCTTACGAAAACGCTAAGCGCGGCGCAAGCGGCGGGCGACAGCGCAGGTGCGAACGGGTGGCGGCCGGAAGTGCGGTGCGCCATGAGAGTCCGTGGCGTCAAGAATTTCCTGACAGCCCGTGACCTGCGGCAATTTCCGCTCGTACGGAATTCCACCTGCGGTGTCCGAAACGCCGAAACGCCATGTGCGGACCCGGACGGCCGCGATCCGTGCGGGGCGAACGGGGCAACGGTGTGCGGCGGTCAGGCGACGGGGCGGTGCGGTGCCGGCTCGTCGGGTCCCGTCGTGTGCCAGACGTGCGGACCCGCACCGCGCCACTCGACCAGATGGGGATCGTCGAGCGTCATGTCGGACTCGCCGAGCCCCGCCGCGCGCAGCAGCCGGATCAGGTCCTGATCGCTGTGCGCGAGCCCGACGGCCCGCCCCCGCACGGTGACGTGCCGCCCGCCCTCGGGTGCGGGAGGGTGTACGACGATGGGGGTGTGCCAGGCAGTCATGGCACCAGAGTGCGTCGCCGGGGCGCCGGGCGCAGCCCGCGCCCCACCGGGAGAGGCAGGCAGTGATGACGGACGGAACGGCATCCACCGGGTTTCCGCACGGGATCGGCGCTCCGGCGCTTCGCGCGCTGAACGGGGCCGGGTACACGGAACTCGCCCAGCTCGCGGACGTGCCCGTGAACGAGCTGAAGGCGCTGCACGGGATGGGTCCCAAGGCGCTGCGGGTCCTCGGCGAGGCGCTGGCCGAGCGGGGGATGGCGCTGGGCGGGCCGCGCTGACCCGGAGGTGAGCGCGGCCCGCCGGTCTCACCCCCCGGCGTGCGGGAACAGCATGAGGAACGGTTCCACGGTGGCCGCGACCCCGCGGCTGTAGGGCGCGTCGAGGTCCCAGACCAGGAAGAGCAGGAACGCGATCAGGGCCGAGAAGAGCCCGGCGAGGATCAGTTCGCGTGCCGTCCGGCGGATCTGGAGCGCGAAGACCATGCCGATCGTGACGAGCCCTCCGGTGATGAGGCCGAACCACACGACGCCCGGCATCGTGGCGCCGGTGGAGTCCGCGCGCGCGTTGCGGGCGTCGTCCGCGGCGGTGATCTGGTCGAGCAGCGGCTGGTAGGCCTGCGCCTCGAAGTCGGTCTTCGGCTGGTAGTCGGTCACGTCGTGGCGCACCTTGTCGAGGAGCCGGGTGCCCTCGGCGGTGAGATGGCCCTGGTTCTTCATCGTGCGCCACTCGGTGGTGACGACATGGCTGACATAGGTGTCGACATCCGCGCGGATGCGGGTTCTGACCTCCGTCGGGTAGACGCGGACGCGTTCATGGACCTCGTGCAGGGCCTGCGCCTCGTTGCGCACGTGGTCCTGGGCGGCGCTGCGGCCCTCCCAGACACCCGCGATGGCGAGGCCCAGGACGATCGCGTACACCACGCCGATCATCATCGTCATGTACTCGATGACGTCCGGGGTCTCGCTCGGGTCGTCGTCGTCACCGATCCTGCGCTGCTGAAGGACGGTCACGGCGAGCACGACCGCGCACGCGGCCACCATCGCGAGGGTGAGAACAAGCCATTCCGACATCGGGACCTCCGGGCGGTCAGCGCGGGCGCAGCGCGGCTACGGCGAGCACCGCGGGCGCGGTGATGAGCAGGGTGAGCGAGACCAGGGAAGGCCCGCCGCTCGGCGGCGCCTTGCGGGGCGCGGGGCGGTATGCGGGATAACTCACCGGAGTCGGTGAGGGCTTGGGGCGCACCGTCGGCTTGGGCGCGGGCGGTGGCGGTGCCTTCACGGGCGGCGGCGGCGGCGGTGGCGGTGGCGGTGGTGGCGGTGGCGGTGGAGGAGGAGGCGGCGGTGGTGGTGGGGGCGGTGGCTTGGGGGCCGGGGGCGGCGCGGGCTTGCGCGGCGGTGGTTTGACGGGGCCCGCCCGGCAGACGACGCCGTCCCCGGCGCGGGCTATTGCGTCGCCGCCCTTGCCGATCGAGGCGTACGCGCAGTTGTCGGCCGGGGTCAGCGCGGCCGCCGTTGTGCCGGCCGCGGGCGAGCCCAGCAGCCAGGCCAGCGCGAGCACCGCCACCACCCGTGTGACCAGGGTCGACCTGGCCCCTCTGGATCCGTACACGACGGAGATCATGGGCGGCGGGAGGTGCCGCCACGCCCCGGCCGCCGAGGATTGGTCCGAAGGTGGGGAGATGGGGGGCGCCAGGTTTGCCCGCGGCCACCGGAGCGCACGCGTGACCGGCCCCGGATGCGTCCCACGCCCCCTCGTCAGAAAGAAATTTCCGGCCGCGTTGAACACATCCGCGGTCGCCGCGCGTACCTAGGGCCATGTGCGGCCCCTTCCGGGATCGCACAACACCCAAGCAAACAGCGGGAGTTGGCAATGAACACCTGGCGGAACGCCTCACTCGTAGCGACAGCTGCGGCCCTGCTGGCGCTGACGACGGCGTGCGGTCAGGACCAGGGCTATCAGTCGCCCAACGGTCAGTCCGTGGGCAACGCCGCTCCGGCGCAGGGCGGTTACGGCAACGGCGACGCGTACGGCAGCGGGGACGGCTACGGGGACGCGAAGGACGCGGGAGCGACCAAGGCGAAGCCGGCCGGGCAGCTCGCCACCTGGGACAGCAAGAAGCTCGGCCAGGTCCTGACGGACAGCGCGGGCTTCACGATGTACCGCTTCGACAAGGACACCGCGCAGCCGCCCAAGTCGAACTGTGACGAAGCCTGCCTCAAGGCCTGGCCCGTGGTGCCCGCGGACGGCGCCAAGGCCGCGCCCGGCGTCGACCAGTCGCTGCTCGGCGAGGTCACCGCGGCCGACGGCACCAAGCAGCTCACGATCGACGGCTGGCCCATGTACCGGTACGCCATGGACACCAAGCCGGGCGACGCGAAGGGGCAGGGCGTAGGGGGCGTCTGGTACGCCGCCGGGCCCGACGGCAAGAAGGCGAGCCCCGCCGCCGCGCAGCCCGCGGACCTGGCCGGCCTGTCCACACGAAAGGACCCGAAGCTCGGCGAGATCGTCGTCGACAAGAACGGAATGACCGTCTACCGGTTCCTCAAGGACTCGGCCTGGCCGATCAAGTCGAACTGTGTCGACACCTGCGCGGAGAACTGGCCGGCCGTCGCGCCCGTGGCGAAGAACGACACCAAGGGCATCCTCAAGAAGGGCTTCATGACGTACAACCGTCCCGACGGAGGCAAGCAGCAGACGATCAACTGCTGGCCGATCTACACCTACTCCGGCGACAAGAAGCCCGGCGACACCAATGGGCAGGGCGTGGGCGGCACTTGGTACGCCGCTGCGCCCGACGGAAAGCCCGTGGGAGCGCCCAAGTAGGGGTACCGCGTAGAGTCTGCGACGGATTTGGCGAATCGCCGGTCTGTTCCCCCCCCGTGATCACTCGGAGGGAACAGGCCGGTTCTTTTCCGTTGCGACAGAGAGGGTTTCGGGGTGATTTCGGATCATTGCCATTCGGCACTTGCCGGAGGCAGTGACCGAGAACGGACGGTCAATTTCCGTTTTGACTCGCTCCATTGGCGGGCGATCAGTAGCCTCAGCTCGAACACCGGCTCGCCTACGCCTTGGAGACATTGATGGAGCGTCCCGCCTGGGCCCCTCAGGGCATCGACATCTCGGTGCCCAGCGTGTCCCGGATCTACGACTACTACCTGGGCGGTTCGCACAACTTCGAGGTGGACCGGGAGGCGGCCCGCAAGGCGATGGAGTTCATGCCGGGGCTCCCGAAGATCATGCAGGCGAATCGTGCCTTCATGCGCCGGGCGGTGCGTTACGCGGTCCGGGAGGGCGTCACCCAGTTCCTGGACATCGGATCCGGAATCCCCACCTTCGGCAACGTCCACGAGGTGGCCCAGGCAGCCGACTCCGAAGCGCGCGTCGTGTACGTCGACCACGACCCGGTCGCCGTCGCGCACAGCCGGGCCGTCCTGGAGGGCAACGACCGCGCGGCCGTCGTGACCGCCGACCTGCGCAAGCCCCGGGAGATCCTGGCGGCACCCGAGGTCGGTGAACTCCTCGACCTGGACAAGCCGGTCGCCCTGCTCCTCGTCGCCGTCCTGCACTTCGTCGAGGACGCCGACGACCCGCAGCGCGCCGTCGCCGAACTGCGGGACGCCCTCGCGCCCGGCAGCCTCCTGATCGTCACGCACGCCGCGTACGAGGGCATCCCCGTGCCCGCCGCGCGCGCCGCCGGCACGGTCGACGTGTACAAGAACATCCGCAACCCGCTGATCATGCGCTCGCGCGAGGAGATCGCGCGGTTCTTCGAGGGATACGAGATGGTGGAACCCGGACTCGTGCAGATGCCCGACTGGCGGCCGGAGAGCGCGCCCGCGGACGAGGATCCCTATGCCTTCTCGGGCTGCGCCGGCGTGGGGCGCAAGGCGTGAGCGGCGAACCGGACGGGCCCGAGGACAGACTGCGCAGGTTCGCCACCATCTGGAGCCGGGCGATCTTCCCGGTGACGGCGACCTCCCTCACCCGGGTCGAGTTCGAGAAGGAACTCACGCCGCTCGCACGGCGGTTGCGGGACGCGCTCGGCGAGCGGGCCCTGGACGCGCCCGCGGCCCAGGCCGTCGGCGCGGCCCTGATCGGCGTGCACTGCACCGACCCCGAGGCGCTCACCCGCACCCTCGACGTCGTCGACGCCTACCTCGTCCTGTACTGCCGTCCCGACGAGGACCGGCGCGAGGACGAGCTGCGGGCGCGCTGCGCACGGCTCCAGCACGCCGTCGCGGCCGGTTTCGCCCAGGCCCTGCGCGAGCGGACCCTCGTCGAGCAGGAGGCCATCTCGCGGGCGGCCCTGAGCGCGCGCAGCGCGGTCGCCGAGGCCCTGCACGCGAGCGAGGCCCGGTTCCGCGCGGTGTTCCACGGCGCGGCCATCGGCATCGGCATAGCCGACCTCGAGGGCACGGTCCTGGAGGCCAACGACGCGCTGGTGCGCATGTTCGGCGGCGCCGAGAACCTGGTGCGCGGCCGCAACGTCGTCGAGTGGACCCACCCCGACGACGCCCCGCACGTGTGGCGCCTGTACGAGGAGCTGGTGCGCGGCGAGCGCGAGCACTACCGCGTGGAGAAGGCGTTCTACCGCCCCGACGGCACCGCCCTGTGGACGAACCTGACCGTCTCCCTCCTGCGGGACGCCGACGGAGTGCCGCAGTACCAGCTGGCGCTCATGGAGGACACCACCGAGCGCCGCCTCCTGAACCTGCGACTGCGCTACGAGGCCACCCACGACGCGCTCACCGGACTCCCCAACAGGACGCTGTTCTTCGAGCGCCTGGAGAAGGCGCTCGCGGCCGGTGACGGCATGCGCTTCGGCCTGTGCTACCTCGACCTCGACGGCTTCAAGACCATCAACGACAGCCTCGGCCACGCGGCGGGCGACCGGCTCCTCGTCGAGGTCGCCGACCGGCTCCAGGGCTGCGCCACCGCGCCCGGCGAGATGGTGGCGAGGCTCGGCGGCGACGAGTTCGTCGCGCTGACCACCGGCCGGGACACCGCGGCCGAGGTCGACGACCTCGCCGGACGCATCATGCACGCGCTGGCCGCCCCCATCCGGATCGACGGGCGCGAGCTGACCGTGCGCGGCTCCATCGGCATCGTGGAGGGGCCCGCGGCGGGCGAGCGCAGTCCCGCGGAGGTGCTGCGCAGCGCCGACATCACCATGTACCGCGCCAAGTCGGCGGGCGGCAACCGCTACGAGCTCGCCGACCCCGAGGCCGACGCGCGTGCCATCACCCGCCACGGCCTCACGACCGCGCTGCCCGCGGCCCTGGAGCGCGCCGAGTTCTTCATCGAGTACCAGCCGCTCGTGCGTCTCGGCGACGGCAGCGTGCGGGGCGCCGAGGCGCTCGTGCGGTGGCTGCATCCGCAGCACGGTGTGCTCGGCCCCGACCAGTTCATCCCGCTCGCCGAGGACACCGGACTCATCGTGCCGCTCGGGCGCTGGGTCCTGGAGGAGTCCGTGCGCCAGGCCCGGGTCTGGCAGGAGCGTTACGAGGACGCCGGGCCCCTGCGCATCAACGTGAACCTGTCCCCGATGCAGCTCACCCACCCGGGCCTCGTCTCCGACACCGTCGACATCCTGGAGCGTTTCGGACTCGAACCCGGCGCGCTCTGCCTCGAGGTGACCGAGTCGGCGCTGATCGGCGCCGACGACGATCTCCTCAAGCCGTTGCGGCGCCTCGCCGAGATGGGCGTGGACATCGCGCTCGACGACTTCGGTACCGGCTACTCGAACCTCGCGAACCTGCGCCGGCTCCCGGTGAGCGTCCTCAAGCTGGACCGCTCCTTCACGCAGGGCATGCAGCGGTTCCCCGCCGACCCCGTCGACCTGAAGATCGTCGAGGGGATCGTCGCGCTCGCGCACAGCCTCGACCTCTCGGTCACGGTGGAGGGCGTGGAGACGGGCGCGCAGGCCGAGCAGCTGCGCCACCTGGGCTGCGACACCGCGCAGGGCTGGTACTACGCCCGCCCGGGCCCGCCGGACCGCCTGCACGAGCTCGCCCTGTGCGACGCGACGGGGTGAGGGCCTGGTGATCCGCTGGGTGTACGCCTTCGTCGACCGGCCGGAGGCGTACTTCGGGGCGGCCTGCGGCTTCTGGACGCGGGTCACGGGGACGCGGCTGTCCGCGCCCCGCGGCGAACGCGACGAGTTCGTGACGCTGCTGCCGGACGGCTCCGCCGATCCGTACCTGAAGGCGCAGGCGGTCACCGGCACCGGAGGCGCACACCTGGACTTCGCGGTGGACGATCTCGCCCGGACGACGGGCCTGGCGCGACGCCTCGGCGCGACGCCCGTCCACACGGAGGACGGCTTGGAGGTCCTGCGCTCACCCGGTGGCCAGCTGTTCTGTCTGGTCCCGTGGTCCGGCGAGCACCGGCGCCCCGCCCCGGTCACGGCCCCCGACGGGTCGACGAGCCGCCTGGACCAGGTCTGCGTCGACCTGGCCCCGGCGGTGTACGAGGCGGAGATCGACTTCTGGACGACCTTCACCGGATGGGCCTCGGCGCCGGGCACGCTCCCGGAGTTCCACGTGCTGCGTCCGCCGGCGAACCTCCCGATCCGCATCCTGCTCCAACGCCTGGACGAGGCCCGCCCCACGGGCGCACACCTGGACCTGGCCTGCGACAACATCGAGGCGATCAGAGCCTGGCACGAAACCCTGGGCGCAACCCTGCAGTCCCAGGGCCCCCACTGGCAGGTCCTGCGAGACCCCGCAGGCAACACCTACTGCCTAACGGCAAGATCCCCAGAAACGGGCACCCTCCCGGCCCCGTAAGGGGCGCGGGGAACTGCGCGACAGGCCACGACGAGCCCGCGGCCGAAGAGCAGCGCCTTCAGGGGCGTCAGGGGCGCGGGGAACTGCGCAACAAGCCACAACGAGCCCGCACCCACACGCCCCCTCAACCCCGCTCCAAAAGCATCCGCTGCAACTCACGTGCAGCCCGAGGCGGAGCCACATCGCTGCGATGGGCCAGCGCAATGGTCCGGTGCAGCCCGGGACGGGCCAGCGGAGTCACCCGCAGATCGGCCCCCACCCGCGTCGCGACCATATGCGGCACGACGGCCACCCCGAGCCCCGCCCGCACGAATCCAAGGACGGCGTCCATCTCCCCGCCCTCCACCGCGAAATCCGGCTCGAACCCCTCCGCCCGGCACGCGGCAACGGTCAGTTCCCGCAGGTCATAGCCGTGCCGGAACATCACAAGGCGCTCACCCTCAAGATCGGAAATGCGCACGGACCGCCCCCGTCCTGGCCGCGGCGCGTCCGGCGACGACACGACCACCAGATCCTCCCGCAGCAGCTCCACCGTCGTCAGCGCGGGCGCCGGCGCGGGCAGCGGAAGCACCACGAGCGCCAGATCCAGCGCGCCGCGCGCGAGTTCGCGTACGAGGTCGTGGGAGCCGCCCTCCTCGATCATCAGGCGGATGCCGGGATACCGGTCGTGGAAGGTGCGCAGCACATCGGGCAGCAGGCCGGTGCACAGTGAGGGCGTGGCACCGAGCCGCACCCGGCCGCTCTTGAGCTGCGCCAGCTCGTGCACCTCCTGCCGGGCCGTGTCCGCGTCGGCGAGGATGCGGCGGGCCAGCGGAAGGAGGGCCTCGCCCGCGTCGGTGAGCGTGATGTTCCCGCGGGCGCGCAGGAAGAGATCCGCGCCCAGCTCCCGCTCCAGGGACCGGATCTGCTGGGACAGCGACGGCTGGGCGACATGGACCACTTCGGCGGCCCGGGTGAAGTGCCGGGTCTCGGCGACCGCGACAAAGTACTGGAGCTGCTGGAACTGCATGACCCCCACAGTAATCGCTCGATAGCCTGTGCCTATGGAAATGAGCCGGACCATGTCTTGGACCGATCGGGTCCTTCGGCTCTAGCGTGCGTGACATGGCTCTGGCAACACGGACGGACCGACGGCCGTCCATGAGCGTACGCTCTGGGACTCGTCCGTCGGCAAGAAGACAGTGATGGCCGTGAGCGGCCTGATCATGCTGCTCTACTTGGTCGTCCACATGATCGGCAACCTGAAGATCTTCTTCGGGTCGGGCGAGTTCAACCACTACGCCCACTGGCTGCGCACCGTCGGTGAGCCGTTCATGCACTACGAGTGGACGCTGTGGCTCGTCCGCGTCGTGCTCGTGGTCGCGGTCGTCGCGCACGCCACGTCCGCGTACCAGCTGAGCCGCCGCGACATCAAGGCCCGCCCGGCCAAGTACGTGCACAAGAAGGCCCGTTCGAGCTACGCCACGCGCACCATGCGCTGGGGCGGCATCATCCTCGCGCTGTTCATCGTGTGGCACATCCTCGACCTGACGACCGGCACCGCGCACCCGGGCGGCTTCCAGTCGGGCCACCCGTACCAGAACGTGATCGACACCTTCTCCACCTGGTACGGCAACGTCGTCTACATCGTCGCGATGCTCGCCCTCGGCCTGCACGTCCAGCACGGCTTCTGGAGCGCGGCGCAGACCCTCGGCGTGGGCAGCGCGACCCGCGACCGCGTCCTGAAGACCATCGCCAATGTTCTCGCGCTGCTGCTCACGGCCGGCTTCATTGCCGTACCCGTGGGCGTCATGACCGGAGTGGTGAGCTGACCCATGAATTCCTACGCGGAGTACGCGACCGGTGAGCCGGTCGTCGACACCAAGGCCCCCGAGGGCCCCGTCAACGAGCGCTGGGACACCCGCCGCTTCGAGGCGAAGCTGGTCAACCCGGCCAACCGCCGCAAGCACACCGTGATCGTCGTCGGCACCGGCCTGGCCGGCGGCTCCGCGGGCGCCACGCTCGCCGAACAGGGCTACCACGTCGTCCAGTTCTGCTACCAGGACTCCCCGCGCCGCGCCCACTCGATCGCCGCACAGGGTGGCATCAACGCCGCGAAGAACTACCGCAACGACGGCGACTCCGTCCACCGCCTGTTCTACGACACCGTCAAGGGCGGCGACTTCCGCGCCCGCGAGTCGAACGTCCACCGCCTCGCGCAGATCTCCGTCGAGATCATCGACCAGTGCGTCGCCCAGGGCGTCCCGTTCGCCCGCGAGTACGGCGGCCTGCTCGACACCCGCTCCTTCGGTGGCGTCCAGGTCTCCCGTACGTTCTACGCCCGCGGCCAGACGGGCCAGCAGCTCCTCCTCGGCGCTTACCAGGCGCTGTCCCGGCAGATCGCCGCCGGGAACATCGAGATGCACGCCCGCACCGAGATGCTCGACGTGATCGTCGTCGACGGCAAGGCCCGCGGCATCGTCGCCCGCGACCTGATCACCGGGAAGATCGACACGTACTTCGCCGACGCCGTCGTCCTCGCCTCCGGCGGCTACGGCAACGTCTTCTACCTGTCGACGAACGCCATGAACTCCAACGCGACCGCCGTGTGGCGGGCGCACCGGCGCGGCGCCTACTTCGCCAACCCGTGCTTCACCCAGATCCACCCCACGTGCATCCCGCGCACCGGCGACCACCAGTCGAAGCTGACGCTGATGAGCGAGTCGCTGCGCAACGACGGCCGGATCTGGGTCCCGAAGGCCAAGGGCGACGACCGCCCGGCGAACAAGATCCCCGAGGACGAGCGCGACTACTACCTGGAGCGCATCTACCCGTCCTTCGGCAACCTCGTGCCCCGCGACATCGCCTCGCGCGCCGCGAAGAACGTGTGCGACGAGGGCAGGGGCGTGGGCCCCGGCGGCCAGGGCGTGTACCTGGACTTCGCCGACGCGATCAGCCGCATGGGCAAGAAGGCCGTCGAGGAGAAGTACGGCAACCTCTTCGACATGTACGCGCGGATCACCGCGGAGAACCCCTACGAGGTGCCCATGCGGATCTACCCCGCCGTGCACTACACGATGGGCGGCCTGTGGGTCGACTACGACCTCCAGACCACGATCCCGGGCCTGTTCGCGGTCGGCGAGGCGAACTTCTCCGACCACGGCGCCAACCGCCTGGGCGCGAGCGCGCTCATGCAGGGGCTGGCCGACGGCTACTTCGTGCTTCCGTCGACCATCAACGACTATCTCGCGCGCAACCCCCACCACGATGAGGTGAGCGCCGAACACCCCGTCGTCCAGGAGGTGCTGGCCGAGACCGAGGACCGGATCAACCTCCTCCTCGCCGTCGACGGCGACCGCACCCCCGACTCCTTCCACCGTGAACTCGGCGAACTCATGTGGGAGTTCTGCGGCATGGCCCGTACGGAAGAAGGCCTGCGCAAGGCCCTCGACCGGATCCCGCAGATCCGTGAGGAGTTCTGGCGCCGCATCAAGGTGCCGGGCACCGGCGAGGAGTTCAACCAGTCGCTGGAGAAGGCCAACCGCATCGTCGACTACCTGGAGCTCGCCGAGCTCATGTGCCTCGACGCCCTGCACCGCGCCGAGTCCTGCGGCGGCCACTTCCGCGAGGAGTCCCAGACCCCGGACGGCGAGGCCGCCCGCCGTGACGAGGAGTTCTCCTACGCGGCCGCCTGGGAGTTCACCGCCACCGGCGACGCCCCCGTCCTGCACAAGGAAGACCTCGTCTTCGAGTACGTCCACCCCACTCAGCGGAGCTACGCATGAAGCTCACCCTGCGCGTCTGGCGCCAGAAGAACGCCGACGCCGAAGGCGCCATGTCCACGTACGACGTGGACGGAATCTCGCAGGACATGTCGTTCCTGGAGATGCTCGACACGCTCAACGAGGAGCTCATCCTCAAGGGCGACGACCCCGTCGCGTTCGACCACGACTGCCGTGAGGGCATCTGCGGGGCCTGCTCCCTCGTCATCAACGGCGACGCGCACGGCCCCGAGCGGACCACGACCTGCCAGCTCCACATGCGGTCCTTCCAGGACGGCGACACCATCGACATCGAGCCGTGGCGCGCCTCCGCCTTCCCCGTGGTGAAGGACCTCGTCGTCGACCGCACCGCCTTCGACCGGATCATCCAGGCCGGCGGCTACATCAGCGCGCCGACCGGGGCCGCCCCGGAGGCACACGCGACGCCCGTGCCCAAGCCCGACGCGGACTTCGCGTTCGAGCACGCCGAGTGCATCGGCTGCGGCGCGTGCGTGGCGGCCTGCCCGAACGGCTCCGCGATGCTGTTCACCTCGGCGAAGGTCAACCACCTCAACGTCCTGCCGCAGGGCGCGCCCGAGCGCGAGACCCGCGTCCTCGACATGGTCGGGCAGATGGACGCCGAGGGCTTCGGCGGCTGCACGCTGACCGGCGAGTGCGCGACGGCGTGCCCGAAGGGGATCCCGCTGCCGTCGATCGCCGCCATGAACAAGGAGTGGCTGCGGGCGACCCGCAAGGTCAGCCGCTGACGGAAGCGGAGTCCCGGCGGGCGAGGGCGCGGGCCAGATAGGGGGCGGTGCGGCTGTCCCCGGCCCGCGCCACCTCCGCGGGCGGGCCCTGGGCGACGACGTGTCCGCCCTCGTCGCCCCCGCCGGGCCCCATGTCGATGACCCAGTCGGCGCCGCCCACGACCGTCATGTCGTGCTCGACGACGACCACGGAGTTGCCCGCGTCGACGAGGCCGTGCAACTGCCGCATCAGGACCTGGGTGTCGGCGGGGTGCAGCCCCGCCGTCGGCTCGTCGAAGAGATAGAGGGTGTGGCCGCGCCGCACCCGCTGCAACTCCCCGGCCAGCTTGATGCGTTGGGCCTCGCCGCCGGACAGTTCGGTGGCGGGCTGCCCGAGCCGCAGATAGCCGAGGCCCACGTCGAGGAGCGTGCGCAGACTGCGGACGACGGCCGGGGCGTCGTCGCCCGCCTCCTCGAAGAACGCGGCGGCGCCCTCCACGGTCATGTCGAGAACCTCCGCGATGTTCCTTCCCCGGTAGGCGACTTCCAGGGTCGGAGGGTTGTAGCGCGCGCCGCCGCAGTCCGGGCAGGGCGCGTAGGTGCTGGGCAGGAAGAGGAGCTCGACGCTGACGAAGCCCTCGCCCTGGCAGGTCTCGCAGCGGCCCCCGGCCACGTTGAACGAGAACCGCCCCACGCCGTACTTGCGGGCCTTCGCCGCGTCGGTGGCCGCGAACACCTTCCGTACGACGTCGAACAGGCCCGTGTACGTGGCCAGGTTGGAGCGCGGCGTGCGCCCGATCGGCTTCTGGTCGACGACGACGAGGCGGCCCACGCCCTCCAGTTCCTCCGTGATCGAGCCGATGAGCGTGGACTTCCCGGACCCGGAGACGCCGGTGACGGCCGTGAACGTGGAGAGCGGTACGTCCACCGACACGTCTCGCAGATTGTGCCGGGTCACCGGGCCGACCTTCAGCCACCCGCGCGGCTCCCGCACCGTGCGCACGGGCGTCCTCTCGCGGCCGAAGAGGAATCGGGCCGTCGCCGAGTCCGCGACGGACGCCAGATCCGCTACGGGACCGCTGTGCAGGACACGGCCGCCGTGCTCGCCCGCGAGCGGGCCGACGTCGACGAGCCAGTCGGCCTTGCGGACGACATCCATGTGGTGCTCGACGACGAACACCGAGTTGCCGGCCGCCTTGAGCCGGTCGAGGACCGTGAGGAGCGACTCGGTGTCGGCCGGGTGCAGCCCCGCCGACGGCTCGTCGAGCACGTAGACCACGCCGAAGAGACCGGAGCGCAACTGCGTGGCCAGACGCAGGCGTTGGAGCTCACCGGCCGAGAGCGTGGGTGTGGCGCGGTCCAGGCTGAGGTAGCCGAGGCCGAGCTCGGTGACGGTGGCGATGCGGGCCAGGAGATCGCCGGTGAGGACCCGCGCGGTCTCCGAGGCGTCGCCGGGGGCGTCGAAGATCTTCGCAAGGTCCGCGAGCGGCAGATGCGCGAGATCCGCGATGGTGCGGCCGCCGAACGTCACCGCGAGCGACTCGGCCCGCAGCCGCGCCCCGCCGCACACCGGACACGGCGCGCTGTCGAGGAACCGCTCGGCCTTCGTGCGCAGCGTCTGGCTCTTGGAGTCCGCGAACGTCTTGAGGACGTAGCGGTTCGCGCTCATGTACGTGCCCTGGTACGGGCGTTGGATCCGGCCCGCGTCCCGCACCGGGTGCACGGTGACGACCGGCTGGTCGTCCGTGAACAGGATCCAGTCCCGTTCGTCCTGCGGCAGTTCACTCCAGGGCCGGTCGACGTCGTACCCGAGGGCGTCCAGGACGTCGCGCAGGTTCTTGCCCTGCCAGGCGCCCGGCCACGCGGCGATGGCGCCGTCGCGGATGGAGAGGGTCGCGTCGGGCACCAGCAGCGCCTCCGTCGTGCGGTGCACCACCCCGAGCCCGTGACACTGGGGGCACGCCCCGGCCGCCGTGTTCGGCGAGAAGGCGTCCGAGTCGAGCCGCTCCGCGCCGGGCGGGTAGTCGCCCGCCCGGGAGAACAGCATGCGCAGCGAGTTCGAGAGCGTCGTCACCGTGCCGACGGAGGAGCGGGAGGTGGGGGAGGAGCGGCGCTGCTGGAGGGAGACGGCCGGCGGAAGCCCGGTGATCTCGCCGACCTTGGGGGCGCCCACCTGGTGGATGAGACGGCGCGCGTAGGGGGCCACGGACTCGAAGTAGCGGCGCTGCGCCTCGGCGTAGATCGTGCCGAAGGCGAGAGAGGACTTCCCGGAGCCGGAGACCCCTGTGAAGACGGCGAGCACGTCGCGCGGGATGTCGACGTCGACGCCCCGCAGATTGTGCTCACGGGCGCCTCGCACGCGGACGAACGGATCGTGGTCGGGTTCGTGCATGGGGCGGGCTCCGTACGGCGGCTCGGAAGCGGTGTCAGGAAGGGGCAGGTGGAGGCGGGAAGGGGCAGGAGGGCAAACCCCACGATTCTAAGCCGCGCCAGGCCCGCGACCCGGGCGAGCCTCCGGAAGGAGTCCCGGAGGCCGTCCCGGTCGTACGAGCTGGTCGTGACCAGGACCTCCTGCGCGCCGCTCTCCTTGATCAGGGTCTCCAGCTCGTCCGCGACCTGGTCCTCGGTGCCCGCGATGTGGCCGCGCAGCCCGGACTCGTAGAAGTCCCGCTCCTTCGCGGTCATCGTCAGCGCCTCCACGCGCTCGGCGGGCGCCAGCGGCGGGAACGTGCCGTGGGTACGGGAGTACGCCATGGACCAGGCCTCCGGGATCAGCAGGCGGTGGGCCGCTTCCGGGGTCCCGGCGACCGCGACCGTCCCCGAGACGACGACGTACGGTTCGCTCGTCCACGTGGACGGCCGGAACGTCGCGCGGTAGTGGTCGATGCCGCGCAGCATCCTCTCGCGGTTCCTGAGGTCGCCGATCACCATCGGGAGTCCGGCCTCGGCGGCGATCGTCGCGCCCTCGCCCATGGCCAGGACGAACGGCGGCACCGTCAACCCGTCCGAGGGGCGTGCGCGCACCCCCGTCGCGGACGTGCCACGGAAGAACGCGAGCAGTTCGGCGAGCTGCCCCGCGAAGTCGTCGGCGTCGTCCTTGTCCCGGCCGAGCGCCTTGCGCACCCCGCCGGTGAAGCCCACCGAACGGCCGAGGCCCATGTCGATCCGGCCGGGGAACAGCGACTCCAGGACCCCGAACTGCTCGGCCACCACCAGGGGTTGGTGGTTGGGCAGCATCACGCCGCCCGTGCCGACCCGGATGGTGCGGGTGGCGGCGGCGACCGCAGCGGCGAGGACGGTCGGGGCGGATCCGGCGACGCCCGGCACCCCGTGGTGCTCCGCCACCCAGACGCGGTGATAGCCGAGCCCGTCGAGCTCCCGCGCGAAACGCACGGTGTCGCGCAGCGCCTCGGGACCGTCGTACCCCTCACGGGTGCGCGAACGGTCGAGGACGGAGAACCGGGTCGATGCGATCACTGAGCTCACACACCGTTCAACGTCTGCGCCGCGCCAGGATTCCCTACGCTTGGCGTGTGATCGACAACAGTGGACCGCTCGCCAGACCCGTCGCCGTGTTCGACCTCGACAACACCCTCGCGGACACGGCCCACCGCCAGCGCTTCCTGGAGCGCACCCCGCGCGACTGGTCGGCCTTCTTCGCGGCCGCGCCCGACGATCCGCCGCTCGCGCGCGGTGTCGAGCTGGTGCTGGAGAGCGCCCGCGAGTGCGAGGTCGTCTATCTCACAGGCCGGCCGGAGCGGTGCCGCGCCGACACCGTGGCCTGGCTCGCCGCACAGGGCCTGCCCGAAGGGCGCGTCTGGATGCGCCGCAACGACGACCGCAGGCCCGCGCGCCGCACCAAGCTGGAGACGCTGCGCACGCTCTCCGGCGGCCGCGAGGTCCGCGTGCTGGTCGACGACGACGAGCTCGTGTGCGACGAGGCCGAACGGGCGGGCTTCACCGTCGTACGCGCCCGGTGGGCGAGCGGGTCCGAGGCGCTGAAGGACGCCCAGGAGCGAGAGGGCCGGACCTGAGCGGACCGCGCGCGCGGGTTCAGTGCCGGACTTGAGCGGACCGGGCGCGCGGGTTCAGTGCCGGACCCGAGCGGATCCGGCGCGCGCTCAGGCCTCGTCCTCCAGTCGGAAGCCGACCTTCAGGCCGACCTGGTAGTGCTCGATCTGCCCGTTCTCGATGTGGCCGCGTACCTGGCACACCTCGAACCAGTCCAGGCCGCGCAGGGTCTGCGAGGCGCGGGCGATGCCGTTGCGGATGGCCTGGTCGACTCCCTCCTGGGAGGTGCCGACGATCTCTGTGACCCGGTACGTGTGATCGGACATGAAGGCCTCCTCGGCCCGTGCGGTGGACGTCTCTCCACGGTGCCTCAGGTCACCGCGGACCGCGAGCGAGAGGGCGGATGTTCGACTTACCGGCCGTCACCCCCTTGACCGTTCGATTGGTCCATACCAAAATCCAGCCACACCCGTGCGAGCGTCACGCTCACCCCCACGTCGGGCCGCCCCTCCCTGTCCGCAGGCAGAAAGTGACCCACGTGAAGTACCGCCGCACCGCCGCGTCCCTCATCCCCCTCACCCTGTCCGCCGCGCTGCTCACGGGCTGCGCCTATCTGCCGGGCGGGGGCGACGAGCAGCGCACGGTGACCGTCTGGCTGATGAAGGACAGCGCGTCGGACGCGTTCCTGAAGCGGTTCACGAAGAGCTTCGAGGACAAGAACCCCGGCCTGCGCCTCGACATCCGAATTCAGGAGTGGACCGGCATCGGCGAGAAGGTGAGCGCGGCCCTGGGGCAGGCGAAGGGCGACCCGGCCGGCGAGAAGGCGGCGGACGGACCGGCTCCCGACGTCATCGAGGTCGGCAACACCCAGGTCCCCCAGTACGTCGACGAGGGCGGACTGCTCGACCTCAGCCTGGAGTCCGCGCGCGACTTCGGCATGGAGGACTGGCTGCCCGGACTAGCCGAGCCCGGCATGTTCCACTCACGCCAGTACGGCATCCCCTGGTACGCGGCCAACCGGGTGGTGATCTACAACAAAGACCTGTTCGCGAAGGCGGGCATCAAGCGGCCACCGCGCACCCGCGCCGAGTGGCTCGACATCACGCGGCGCCTGAACAGCCACGGTGACCAGGGCATCTACCTCGCCGGCCAGGACTGGTACACGCTCGCCGGATTCATCTGGGACGAGGGCGGCGACCTCGCCACGGAGGACGGCGGCATCTGGGAGGGCAGCCTCCAGTCACCGGCGGCACTGCGCGGCATGGAGTTCTACCGGCAGCTCCAGGCACTCGGCCGGGGCCCCAAGGACGCCGACGAGGAACACCCGCCGCAGTCGGGCGAGTTCGCGAAGGGCGACGTCGGCCAGATCGTCGCCGTGCCGGGCGTCGCCCAGGCCGTCGAGCAGCAGAACCCCGAACTCAAGGGAAAACTGGGCTACTTCCCGATCCCGGGCAAGACGGCGGCCAAGCCGGGGTCTGTCTTCACCGGCGGCTCCGACCTGGTCGTGCCCGAGAACACCGACGACCGCGACGGAGCCGTCGCGGTCGTCAAGGCCCTGGCCGGCGAGAAGTGGCAGAAGGACCTCGCCAGGACCATGAACTACGTGCCCAACAAGACGACGCTCAGCGACGCCGTCGCCGACGAGCCGGGCGTGGCCGCGATGGCGGCGGGCGCCGCACGCGGCCGGGCCACGCCCGTGTCCCCGCTGTGGGCGAGGGTCGAGGCCGACAACCCGATCAAGGCGTACATGTCGAAGGTGCTCGCCGGGGCCACCCCGGCCGAGGAGGCCAGGGCGGCTTCCCGCCGGATCACCAAGGAGCTGGACGCCAGCGGGCCGTGACCCGATCGCCGCCGGGCGTCCCGGCCGTCAGTCGACGCGGCTGAGGGAGAGCGCGAAGCGGTTCTGCGCGTCCGTCCACCAGTGCGTCATGCGCAGCCCCGCGCCCGCCAGTTCGGCCCGTACGCCGTCCTCGCGGAACTTCGCCGAGATCTCGGTGCGGATCTCCTCCCCGTCCTCGAAGTCGACCGCGAGGCCGAGCGCCGGGATCTTGACGGTCTGCGCGGCCGTGGAGCGCAGCCGCATCTCGATCCACTCGTTGTCCGCGTCCCACAGGGCGACGTGCTCGAAGGCGCCCGGGTCGAAGTCGGCGCCCAGGTCACGGTTGATGACATCGAGCACGTTCTTGTTGAACGCGGCCGTCACGCCCGCCGCGTCGTCGTACGCCGCGACGAGGACCGACTCGTCCTTCACCAGGTCCGTGCCGAGCAGCAGCATGTCGCCGGGCCGCAGCAGGGCGCGTACGGCGGTCAGGAACGCGGCGCGCTCGTTGGGCAGGAGGTTGCCGATGGTGCCGCCCAGGAACGCGGCCAGGCGCGGCCCCGGGGCGTCCGGCAGGGTGAGGTCCAGCGTGAAGTCGGCGATCAGCGCATGGATGCGCAGCCCGGGACGCTCCGCGCCGAGCGCCTCGGCGGCGCCCCGCAGCGCGCTCTCGCTGACGTCCACGGGGACGTACGTCTCCAGGTCCGGCAGGTCGTCGAGCAGATGACGCGTCTTGTCCGACGAGCCGGAACCCAGCTCGACGAGGGTGCGGGCGCCGGTGGCCTCGGAGATCTCCTGCGAGCGGGCCAGCAGGATCTCCCGTTCGGCGCGCGTCGGGTAGTACTCGGGCAGGGTCGTGATCTCGTCGAACAGCTCGCTGCCGCGCGCGTCGTAGAACCACTTGGGCGGCAGCGTCTTCGGCGTGCCGGTCAGGCCGGTGAGGACGTCGGAGCGCAGGGCGGCGCCGGTGGCGTCCTCGGGCAGGGTGCGGGTCAGCTGGTACGGGCTCACGCGGAGGGCTCCTTGAGCGGGGTCAGCAGGACGTCGGTGCGGCTCGCGGCGAGCAGGGTGCGGTCCGGCACCTCGCGCCAGAGCGGATCGTCGTCGTAGGGCTCGGAGGCGACGACGGTGCGGCGGCCGGGTTCGGCGAGATACCAGAGGCTGTCGCCCCAGGCGGTCGCGGTGATCGTCTCGCCGTCGGTCAGCAGGAGATTGAGACGGGATCCCGGGGCGGCCTCGGCGACCTCCAGGACGGTGTCGGCCAGGGCCTGCCCCTGGTCGTCGCCCGAGCGCAGCCGGTACAGCAGCAGCGCCCACACGAACGCCGAGTCGCAGCGCGCCTCCAGGGACAGCAGGTCGACGGGCGGCACCGCTGTGGTCAGCGGGGCGAGAGAGCGCGGCCAGCCGGCCACCGCGCCGTTGTGCGAGAACAGCCACGGGCCGCAGGCGAACGGCGCCGCCGCGGCCTCACCGTCCGCGCCGCCGAGCGTGGCGTCGCGGACCGCGGCGAGCACGGCCCCCGAGCGCACGACCCGCGCGAGGTCGGCGAACGACTGGTCACCCCAGATGGGCCCGGCCCTGCGGTAGCGCGCGGGCACCGGGTCACCGTCCGCGTACCAGCCCACGCCGAAGCCGTCGGCGTTCACGGTCCCGTGCCGCTGACGGCGTGGCTCCCAGGACTGGCGCAGCAGGCTGTGGGGCGGCGCCACGAGCACGTCGCCGAGCGGCGCCGCAGGGCCCAGATAAGCCAGTTGCCGGCACATCAGGCATCCTCCCCGTCGCGCGCGGTGCGGAAGCCGGCGAAGATCTGCCGGCGCACCGGGTAGTCCCAGTTGCGGAACGTGCCGCGGCACGCCACCGCGTCCACGGCGAACGAGCCGCCGCGCAGCACCTTGTGGTCCGGGCCGAAGAACACCTCCGAGTACTCCCGGTACGGGAAGGCGGCGAACCCCGGATACGGCAGGAAGTCGCTCGACGTCCACTCCCACACGTCGCCCATCAACTGCCGCACGCCCAGCGGGGATTCACCCGCCGGGTAGCTGCCTGCCGGGGCCGGGCGCAGGTGGCGCTGGCCGAGGTTGGCGCGCTCCGGCGTCGGATCCGCGTCGCCCCACGGGTAGCGCATCGACCGCCCGGACGCGGGATCGAAGCGGGCCGCCTTCTCCCACTCGGCCTCGCTGGGCAGGCGCCGGCCCGCCCAGCGCGCGTAGGCGTCGGCCTCGTACCAGCTGACGTGCAGGACGGGCTCGTCCGGCGGGACCACCTCGGTCACCCCGAAGCGGCGCCGCAGCCACTGCCCGGCCTCACGGCGCCAGAACAGCGGCGACCGCAGGCCGTTGTCCCGCACCAGGGCCCAGCCCTCGGGCGTCCACCAGCGGGAGTTGTCGTAGCCGCCGTCGTCCATGAAGGCCAGATACGCGCCGTTCGTGACCGGCGCGGTGTCGATGTGGAACGGCGGGACGAGGCGCGCGTGCGCGGGGCGCTCGTTGTCCAGCGACCACGGCTCGGTGGTCGTCCCCATCGTGAACGGGCCGCCGGGCACCAGGACTTCGGACGGTCCGCGGAACGCGGGCGAGACGGGGTCGGGATCCGGGGCCGTCAAAGCCGGAGCGCCCGCGCGGAGCTGATGGGTGATCAGCATCGTCTCGTCGTGCTGCTGCTCGTGCTGGGCGATCATCCCGAACGCGAACCCCGCCTCGGTGAGCCGGGTGCCGTGGAACGGCGTGCTCTCCAGGACGTCGAGCGCGCGCCCCCGCACCTCGGCCGCGTAACCGCGGGCCTCCTTGGGTGCGAGCAGCGGCAGCTTCGGCCGCTCGGAGCGCGGGTGCTCGAAAGCGTCGTACAGCGGGTCGATCTCCGGGCGCATCGCCTCACGGCCCGCGACCGCGCGCAGGAGCCACTGCTCCTCCTGGTTGCCGATGTGCGCCAGGTCCCATACCAGTGGCGACATCAACGGCGAGTGCTGCGCGGTCAGTTCGGGCCCCTCGACGCAACTCGTGAGCAGCGTCGTGCGGTCCCGCGCGGTGAGCAGCGCGGTCCGCGCGCGCTCCCGCAGTGCCTCGGGGTCGTGGGCGGTGTCTTCGCTCTGTGCGGTCATGAGGTGACGGTCCTCCCGGGGGCGGGGGCATCGATGTGGTCGAGCACGTCGTCGGCGGGGCACCGGCCGCGCACGACATAGCGGTCCATGAAGGCGGAGACGGTGGCGAGCACCCCGGGGGATGCGCCGAGCCTCGGCAGCGCGTCGAGCGCCGCCGCGAAACAGATCACGGCCGCCTCGGCGAGCTCGGGGTCCGAAGGACCGAGCCGCGCCGCGTCGCGCCACAGCTGATTGTGCGGTGCGGGCAGCGGGCCCGCCCGTTCGGACAGCGGCTTCACGGTGCGGTACGCGGTCTCGGCGGCCTCAGGGTCGTCGAACAGCGCGGTCGTCACGGCGAGCGGCACGATCCAGCCGTCGTCGCCGCGCTGGGCGTCGATCATGCGCAGTTCGAGGTGGCCCCGGGGGCGCACCGGAGGGAAGAGGGTGGTCAGGTGGTAGTCGACGTCACCGCGCGTCACGGGCCTCGGCCCGCCGGTCCGCAGCCATGTCCGCAAGGACATGCCGTCCGGCACGTCCCACGGCCCGCTGTCCTGGCGGACGCACATCACCGGCGCGTCCAGGACATGCCGGACCCAGGCCTCGCGCGGCTCCGCGTCGAGGGGCGGCGCCCCGGACCTGCCGGGGTCGATCTCCTCCCACACGGCCTGGCGGGTGGAGCGCCAGCCGGTCGGACGCCCCCACAGCATCGGTGAGTTGGCGAACGCGGAGACCAGGACGGCGCCCAGCAGATGCGAGAGCCGCCAGCGCCTGCCGTGGCCGAGCGGCCCCGGCTCCTCGTACCCGGAGTCGAGGCAGACCTGCACGGACGCCGACGAGCACATCATGGCGCGCCCCGCCGGCCCGGCCCGGTCGAACCAGGTCTCCATGGCGTCGTAGCGCGGCTCGTGGAGCAGCCGCCGCGCCGGGCGCCAGGGATCGGTGCCGAGGCCGGTCAGCGCGAGGCCACGGGCGGCGAGTGAGGCGCGGACCGCTGTCAGATCGGCCGAGACGGCCGACACGCAGTCCATGAGAGAGGAGGCGGGCAGGGAGCTGAGCTCCAGCTGGCCGCCGGGTTCGACGGTGAGCGCCGAGCTGAGGGGCAGGGCGCCCAGTGCGGCGTACGCCGCATCGAGCCGTTCGGGTGGTAGGGGGAGCCGCGGTCTGCGCGGCTCGTGGACGAGCCATTCCACTTCGACACCCACGGTGCGAGGCGGTCCGGTCTTGAAGCAGATCCCGCGGACCAGCGCCTCCACCTCGGCCTCGGTGACCAGGGCCGCCGTGCCGAGCTCCGTACAGTCTCCTTCGGGCATGTTCAGGATCCTCCTGCATCCGTACGCCTTCATAGTCCCTGGTGGGGGCCAAGCCGTCGACTCGACGGGGGTGGGCCGGGCCGGGGCAGTGCTCGTACCACCCAAAACCCTCGCGGCGAATCGCACAAGAGTGCCCCTCGGGGAGGGAAAATCTGTTGCTCGTGGTGTCGCCCGACGCACATCATGCGTTCATGAGAACGACCACGGGGGAGCGGGCGTGAGCGCCCGGCTGCGGGGGATCGCGCAGCAGACGGAGGAGATCGTCGCGGCGGGGCGGTACACGGCGCCGGGCGGCGCGGTCGTGCCGATCGCGGCGGCGGTGGCGGCCGCGCGGGACGCGACACGGACGCACGGACCGGCTCCGGTCGAGGTGCCCGAGCCGGGCCGGCCCGCGGACACGGCCGTCGAGGTCACCGGCGAGTCCAGCCTGGAGGCCGCGTACCGCCTGGTCACCGCCGGGAAGGACCCGGTCGCCGTCCTGAACTTCGCCTCGGCCCGTAACCCCGGCGGCGGCTATCTCAACGGCGCGCAGGCCCAGGAAGAAGCCGTGTGCCGGGCCTCGGCCCTGTACACGTGCCTGCTGCGGGCCCGGGACTTCTACGACCACCACCGCGAGAACCGAGACGCCTTCTACACGGACCGCGTCATCCACTCGCCGGGCGTCCCCGTCTTCCGCGACGACCGCGGACGGCTGCTCGACGAGCCGTACGCCGCGGGCTTCCTCACCTCGCCCGCGCCGAACGCGGGCGTCATCCGCCGCCGCACCCCGGAGCGGGCGGGCGAGATCGCGGGCGCCCTAGTCTCACGGGCCGAGCGGGTCCTGGAGACGGCCGCGGCCCACGGCTACCGGCGCCTCGTGCTCGGCGCCTGGGGCTGCGGGGTCTTCCAGAACGACCCGGCGCAGGTCGCCGCCGCGTTCCGGGCACTCCTCGACGAGGGCGGCCGGTTCGCGGGCCGCTTCGACCACATCGTGTTCGGCGTCCTCGACCGCACGCCGGACGCGCGGACCAGGACGGCCTTCGAGCGGGCCTTCGCGGCCCTGCCGGCGGTCAGCGCCAGCCGTACCGCTCCCTGAGGCGCAGCACCACGAGGTTGAACCGCATCCGGTCCAGAGCGCAGGCCTCGCGGCGCATGCCCCGCTCGTGGACCCGCAGGACACGGTCGATCGCCACCCACGAGTCGCGGCCCGCGGCGTCCCACGGCCCGCTGCCGATCGGCACCCACTCCCTGTCGTGGTCGTGCCGCTTGCTCGACAGCTGTACGGCGAGCAGCGTGCCGGCGGCCTCCCTGGCGACGACGAGCACGGGACGGTCCTTGCCACGGCCGTCGTTCTCCTCGAACGGCACCCACGTCCAGACGATCTCACCGGGGTCGGGGTCGCCGTCGTGGGCCGGCGCGTACTCGGTGCGCACCCGGCCCACCTCGCGCGGCGCGGCCTCGACCGTGGCGGTGGCGCCGGCACGGCCGGGGTGCTCGTGGGCATGCGGGTCATCGATGAAGGCAGTCACGCGGGTCACGTTAGGGCCTGACTGGCTCAACCCGCAGGGCGGGCCCGGCCGGTGGGACACAGGCTCGGCGCATGAAGACACGCATTTCCGCCCGAGCCGTACGACGCATACGTCGTATACGCCCGCGCCCCCTGCCCCTCCTCGCGTTCACGGGTGCCACCGTCCTCGCCCTGTGCGGCGCCGTCCTCGCCCCCGCCCGGGGCGGCGGCGCACCGCCACCTCGCACCGTCTCGGCCTGGCTTCCGTACTGGGAGCAGGAAGGCGCCTACCAGGACGCCCTCGCCCACGCCGACCAGCTCCGCACCGTCAGCCCCTTCTGGTACGAGACGAAGTCCGCGACCCGCGTCGACGGGCACCCCGGAGCGGGCGAGCGGCGCATCATCGACGGACTGCACGCCGCCGGCATCCAGGTCGTACCGACCGTGATGGAACAGATGAGGCCCGGCGTCCTCGCGGCCCTCGTCACCAGCCCGGACCGCCGCGCCGAACACGTCACCGCACTCCTCGACCTCGTCGGCAGCCGCGCCTACGACGGGATCGACCTCGACTACGAGTCCATCGCGTCGACCGGCGACGCCACCTACCGTGCCGTGGGCGCGGGCTACACCGCGCTCGTGCGTGACCTGTGCTCCCGGCTGCACGCGCTGGGCAAGGTGTGCTTCGCCACCGTCAACCCCAAGACGGCCACGACGGGACGCGTCTGGGAGTACGGCAGCCTCGGCCAGGTGGCCGACCGCGTGCGCATCATGGCCTACAACCTGCACTACGCCATGGGGACCCCGGGCCCGCTCTCCTCCACCGCCTGGTACGACGAGATCCTGCGCCGCGCCACGGCCGAAATCCCCGTGGAGAAGATCGAGATGGGCCTGCCCGCGTACGGCTGGGACTGGGCCGAGGGCAGCGACGAGGGCGCCCGGCATGTCACCTCGAAGGGCGCCGAGGCCCTGCGCGAGGCCGTCGGCGCGCCCTACGGACTCGACCCCGCCTCGCAGACCCCGCACTTCTGGTACCAGGAAAACGGCACCCTCCGCACCGTCTGGTACCAGGACGCGCGTGGCACCGAGGCGCACCTGCCCGTGCTGAGCCGCTACGGGGTGCACAACACGGTGCTGTGGGCCCTCGACTTCGAGGACCCGGGCCTGTGGTCGGTGCTCGCCCGCGGTGCCTGACCCGCTCTACGAGCCGGTGCGCGGCCCCTGGTGGTTCTCGGGCCACTTCTCGAACCACCGCTGATCCGCTTCGAGTTGGGCCGCGAGCGAGATGAGCCGCGGCTCGCTGTTCGCCGGGCCGAGCAGTTGCGCGCCGACGGGCAGCCCGTCGCCCGTGAAGCCCGCGGGTACGTTCACGCCGGGCCAGCCGAGGACGTTCCACGGCCACGCGTACGGGCACGCCGCGATCATCGCCCGGTCGGTGCGCCAGCCGTTGAGTGACGCCATCGCGCCGACGCGGGGCGGGGGCGTGGCCGTCGTCGGCGCGAGGACCACGTCGTACGTGTCGAAGACCGCGCCGACCCGGCGCTGGAGCGAGGCCTCCGCGCGCCGGGCGAGCCGCAGCGGAGCACCGCCGAGGACCCGCCCCATGCGGGCGGACTCCCGGGTCCGCGCGTCGAGCAGCGCGGGGTCGGGAACGTCGCGCAGGTGGTCCGCGACGCCCGCCGTGGCGCGTGGCACGAACGCGAGGCCGATCTGCCCGTAGCGCGGGTCGGCCTCCTCCACGTCGTGCCCGAGCGCGGCGAGCCGCTCCGCCAGCGCGACGACCCGGGCCCGCACAACGGGGTCCAGGCGCTTGGGAGTTGCGGTGAACGGCATGCGCAGGGAGAGCGCGACGCGCAGCTTGCCCGGCTCGTCGTGTGCCGCCTGCGCCGCCGCGATCCGCGGCGGACGGTGCAGGTCGCCGTCGTGCGAACCGCTCGCCGCGTCCAGGAGCAGCGCAGCGTCCTCGACGGTCCTGCCGAGCGTGCCGTTCACGGTGATCCCGTGGAAGGACTCCGCCCAGGGCCACGTGGAGATCCGGCCGCGCTGCGGCTTGATGCCGACGAGGTGCGTCCACGCGGCGGGGATACGGACACTGCCCGCCCCGTCCGAGCCGAGCGCGGCCGGCACGATCCCCGCGGCGACGGCCGCCGCCGAGCCGCCCGACGAACCGCCGGGCGTGTGCCCGCGATTCCACGGGTTGCGGGTGTCGCCGAACGCGGGCCCCTCGGTGAACGGCCACTGCCCCAGCTCGCACGTGTTCGTCTTGCCGACGACGATCGCGCCCGCCGCCCGCAGACGGCGTACGGCCTCCGCGTCCTCGGTCTTCGGCGGGAAGTCGCCGGGGCAGCCGAACGCGGTCGGCTCGCCCGCCACGTCCATGTCGTCCTTCACGGCCAGCGGCACCCCGAGCAGCGGCCGGTGTCCGCCCGCCGCGCGTTCGCGGTCCGCGGCGTCCGCCTCGGCGAGGGCGGCCTCCCCGCGGACCGTGCGGAACGCGTTCAGGACAGGCTGCGTCGCCTCGATGCGTTTCAGGGCCTCCTCGACGAGGAGACGCGACGACACGTCCCCGTCGGCGAGCGCGCGGGCGGTCGCGGCGAGCCCGGCGGCACGGTCGGACGCCATGCGGACACCTCCTCGTACAGGACTCCGGAGCTCTGGAGCCTCGAAACGTCGAACGGATGAGTGCACGCACGCTAGCGGGCGCGGACCCCAACCGGTATGCCCGGCCGGGAACACGGCCGTACCCGTCTGGAAGGATGCGGTGCGTCATGGTGCAGATACCGAAGCCGCAGTCCGCCCGCACATCACGGGAGTCCGCCGCGCCGAGCCCGGCGCCGACGAGCGCCGACGTCGCCCGCCTCGCCGGGGTCTCGCGCGCCACCGTCAGCTACGTCCTGAACAACACCAGCGCCGTCAGAATCAGCGAACCCACCCGCCGCCGCGTCCACGAGGCCGCGAAGGAACTCGGCTACGTGCCGCACGCGGCGGCCCGCAGCCTGCGCGCCGGACACACCCGCATCGTCCTGATGCCCTCCCCGAGCGTTCCCGCCGGACCGCTCTACAACGCGTTCTTCAACGACCTCCAGTGGGCGCTGAGCCGACTCGACTACACGGTCGTTCAGTACGGCAGCGTGAGTCTGCGTGGCGACGACGCGGCGCGCGCCTGGGCCGAGCTGCGCCCGGTCGCCGTCCTCACACCCCCTGACCTGAGCACCGAGGGCGTCGAGGTGCTCCGCCGCTCCGGCGCCAGGGCTGTCATCACGCTCGGCCCGGAGCGCGCCGAGGGCGCCCACGCGCTGCTCATGGACCACCGTGAGGTCGGCCGGAGCGCGGGCACCCACCTCGTCGAACGTGGCCGGCGCCGCATCGGCGTCGTGCTGCCGACGGAGCCGGGCCTCGACCACTTCGCGCGCCCTCGCCTCGACGGCGTACGGGACGCGGTCCTCGGCACCGGCGCCGAGGTCTTCGAGCTGCCTCTCCCGTACGACGAGGAGTCGGCCGGGCAACTGGTGCCGAACATACGTGAGTTGGGGCTCGACGCCGTGTTCGCGTACAACGACGAGTACGCGATGCTCCTGATGCGGGCGCTCCAGGACGCGGGGGTCGGCATCCCGGAGGAGACCGCGGTCATCGGGGCCGACGACCTGATGCTCGGGCGGCTGCTGCGGCCCCGGCTGAGCACGGTCCGTATCGAGCTGCCGTCCGGGCAGGAGCTCGCCGCGCTCGTCGACCGCCTGGTACGTGACCAGGGCGCCGTGACCGAGTCGCACGACATGCTCCGCGCCCGCGTTGTGGCCCGGGAGTCGACCTGACGGCCGGGGTCGCGAGCGGCCCACGCGACTAGGATGTTGCATGCTCAACAACATGGGTCGGCGCATCGCCCCGCGCGCCGCCCCGGAGATCAGTGACCGATCGGAGATCCGGCATGTCCCTGCTCGACCCGAAGACCTGGCAGGCCCGCCCGCTGTCGGGCGATGAGCACGCGGTCACGGAGCCCGCCACGGGTGAGCGCCTCGCCACCGTCACGCTCGCCTCCCCGGACGACGTCCGCGCCGCGGCGAGGGCCGGCGCCGCGGCCCAGGGCGACTGGGCCCGGCAGCCCCACTTCGCGCGCGCCGCCGTCCTGCGCCGCGCGGGCGACCTGTTCACCGAGCACGCCGACGAACTGCGCGCCTGGCTCGTGCGCGAGTCGGGATCCATCCCGGGCAAGGCCGACTTCGAGCTGCACGTCGCCGCCCAGGAGTGCTACGAGGCCGCCGCCCTGGCCTCCCGGCCCACCGGCCAGGTCCTGCCCAGCGAGGCGCCCCGCCTTTCCTACACGCGCCGCGTCCCGGCCGGTGTCGTCGGCGTCATCGCCCCGTTCAACGCCCCGCTCATCCTCTCCATCCGCTCCGTCGCCCCGGCCCTCGCGCTCGGCAACGCCGTCGTCCTCAAGCCGGACCCGCGCACGGCGGTCTGCGGCGGGCTCGCCCTGGCGGCCGTCCTCGCCGCCGCGGGCCTGCCGGAGGACGTCCTCCACGTGCTGCCCGGCGGGGCGGACGCCGGCCAGGCGCTCGTCGCCGACCCGGACATTCCCGTCATCTCCTTCACCGGTTCCACCGGCGCGGGCCGGGCCGTCGGCGAGGCCGCGGGGCGCCACCTCAAGCGGGCGCACCTGGAACTCGGCGGCAACTCCGCCCTGATCGTCCTGGCGGACGCGGACCTCGACGCCGTCATCTCCACCGCGGCCTGGGGCTCCTTCTTCCACCAGGGCCAGATCTGTATGACGACCGGCCGCCACCTCGTCCACGCCTCGCTCTACGAGGAGTACGTCGAACGGCTCGCCGCGAAGGCCGAGTCCCTCGCCGTCGGTGACCCGCACCGCGACCAGGTCCACCTCGGCCCCGTCATCGACGCGGCCCAACTCGCCAAGATCCACGGCCTGGTGGAGGCCAGCACCGCCGCGGGGGCCAAGCTGGCCGCGGGCGGCACGCACCGCGACCTCTTCTACCGGCCGACGGTCCTCGCGGGCGTCGACGACAGCACCCCCGCGTACGCCGAGGAGGTCTTCGGCCCCGTCGCACCCGTGCGGTCCTTCACCGACACCGACGAGGCGGCCGCGCTGGCCGCCGCGAGCCCGTACGGCCTCTCCCTCGGCATCGTCACCCGCGACCCGGCGCGCGGCCTCGACCTCGCCGAGCGCATCCCCACCGGCATCGTCCACATCAACGACCAGACGGTGAACGACGAGGCGGTCGCCCCGTTCGGCGGGGTCGCGGCGTCCGGCACGGGCGCCCGCTTCGGCGGCGAGGCGAACATCGAGGCATTCACCGAGACCCGGTGGACGACGGTGCGCGGCGACGTGGCGGGCTACCCGTTCTGACCCCGCGCACGCGCCCCGTTCCGGCCCTGCGCACACGACTCGTTCCGAGCCCCCGCACGCGAGCGTGAAACGGCCGCCGGGCCCGTACGGAGAGTACGGGCCCGGCGGCCGTCGGTATGGGGGGTGGCGTCAGGCCTGCTCGCCGCCCGCGCCGTCCTCGCCGGCCTTGGCCTGCTGCTCGGCGATCGACTTGCGCACCTCGTCCATGTCCAGCTTCCTGGCCTGGCCGATCACGTCGTCCAGGGCCTCCTGCGGGAGCGCCCCGGGCTGGGCGAACACGGCGACCTGGTCACGGACGATCATCAGCGTCGGGATCGACTGGATACCGAACGCCGACGCGAGCTCCGGCTGGGCCTCCGTGTCGATCTTCCCGAAGAGCAGGTCCGGGTTGGCTTCCGCGGCCTTCTCGTAGACGGGCGCGAACTGCTTGCACGGCCCGCACCACGACGCCCAGAAATCGATCAGCACGAACCCGTTGTCCGTGACCGTCTGGTCGAAGTTCTCCTTGGTGAGCTCCACGGTGGTGCTGCTCATGATGTGCCCTCTTCCTGCTTCCTGGTTGCGGTGCTGAAGCCGCTGTTCACAACGGTCCCGGTAACGGACGTATTCCGCGCGCGTACCCGTGTGGCCCCGGCGCACACCTGCGACCACACTGGGGCCCATGACGGATGAGAACACATACGACGTGGTGGTCCTGGGCGCCGGGCCGGTCGGGGAGAACGTCGCGGACCGGGCACGCGCGGCGGGCCTCAGTACCGCGGTGGTGGAGAGCGAACTGGTCGGGGGCGAGTGCTCCTACTGGGCGTGCATGCCCAGCAAGGCCCTGCTGCGCCCGGTCATCGCCCGGGCCGACGCGAGGCGCCTGCCGGGCCTGCGCGAGGCCGTGCAGGGCCCTCTGGACGCGCCCGCCGTCCTCGCTCGCCGTGATGAGTACACCTCACATTGGAAGGACGACGGCCAGGTGAGCTGGCTGGAGGCCATCGGCGCCGACCTCTACCGAGGGCAGGGCCGCCTCGCGGGCCCCCGCCGGGTCACCGTCACCGGGCCCGACGGCACCGAGCACGTCCTCACGGCCCGCCACGCCGTCGCGGTCTGCACGGGGACGCGCGCCGCGCTCCCCGACCTCCCCGGTCTGGCCGACGTCGAGCCGTGGACGAGCCGCGAGGCCACCAGCGCGCAGAAGGTGCCGGGCCGCCTCGTCGTCGTGGGCGGCGGAGTCGTCGCCGCGGAGATGGCCACGGCCTGGCAGGCCCTCGGCTCGCAGGTCACCATGCTCGTACGGGGATCGGGGCTGCTGCCCCGGATGGAGCCCTTCGCCGGTGAGCTGGTCATGCAGGCCCTCGTCGAGGCGGGCGCGGACGTGCGGACCGGCGTCTCCGTCAAGGGGGTCACCCGGGAGGGCGGCACCGTGGTCACCACCCTGGACGACGGCTCGACCCTGGAGTCCGACGAGATCCTCTTCGCCACGGGCCGCGCGCCCCGCACGGACGACATCGGCCTGGAGAGCGTCGGCCTCGAACCCGGCTCGTGGCTCCCCGTCGACGACAGCCTCCGCGTCGAGGGCAGCACCTGGCTGTACGCGGTCGGGGACGTGAACCATCGCGCGCTCCTCACCCACCAGGGCAAGTACCAGGCACGTATCGCGGGCGCGGCGATCGCCGCCCGAGCCCAGGGCGTCCCGCTCCTGGAGACGGACCGCTGGGGCGCCCACGCGGCGACCGCCGACCACTCCGCCGTCCCGCAGGTCGTCTTCACCGACCCCGAGGCGGGCTCGGCGGGACTGACCCTCGCGGAGGCCGAGGCGGCGGGCCACCGCGTCCGCGCCGTCGACTACGACATCGCCTCGGTGGCGGGCGCCGGCCTGTACGGCGACGGCTACCGCGGCCGCGCCCGCATGATCGTGGACCTCGACCGCGAGATCCTGCTCGGCGTCACCTTCGTCGGTCCGGGCGTCGGCGAACTCGTCCACTCGGCGACGGTCGCCGTCGCGGGCGAGGTCCCGATCGACCGCCTGTGGCACGTGGTCCCGTCCTATCCGACGGTGAGCGAGGTGTGGCTGAGGCTGCTGGAGACGTACCGTGGCTGAGGGAAGTCCCTCCGCGCGTGGCTGTCCGGGCGAGTCACGATGCCCCCCGCCCGGACAGTCTCACCCCTGGGTCAGGACGCGGAGAGTTCCCCGCGGACCGTACGGGCCGCCGCGACCAGGTTCTCCAGGGAGGCGCGGGTCTCGGGCCAGCCACGGGTCTTCAGCCCGCAGTCGGGGTTGACCCACAGCCGCTCGGCGGGGATCGCCTCAAGTCCCTTGCGCAGCAGGGCCGCCGCCTCGCCGGCACCGGGCACGCGCGGCGAGTGGATGTCGTACACGCCGGGTCCGGCCTCGCGCGGGTAGCCGTGGGCGGCCAGTTCGCGGGCGACCTGCATGTGCGACCGGGCCGCCTCCAGGCTGATCACGTCGGCGTCGAGCTCGTCGATGGCCTGCACGATGTCCCCGAACTCGGCGTAGCACATGTGGGTGTGGACCTGGGTGTCCGGCCGGACACCGCTCGTCGTGAGCCGGAACGCCTCCGTCGCCCATGTGAGATAGGCGGCGTGGTCGGCGGCGCGCAGCGGGAGGGTCTCGCGCAGGGCGGGCTCGTCCACCTGGATCACCGAAGTCCCGGCAGCCTCGAGGTCGTTCACCTCGTCCCGCAGGGCGAGCGCGACCTGGCGCGCGGTGTCGGCGAGCGGCTGGTCGTCGCGCACGAAGGACCACGCGAGCATGGTGACGGGGCCGGTGAGCATGCCCTTGACCGGGCGGCCCGTGAGCGACTGGGCGTACGTCGTCCAGCGCACCGTCATCGGCTCGGGGCGCGAGATGTCACCGGCGAGGATCGGCGGACGGACACAACGGGTGCCGTAGGACTGCACCCAGCCGTGCCGTGTGGCCAGATAGCCGGTGAGCTGCTCGGCGAAGTACTGCACCATGTCGTTGCGCTCGGGTTCACCGTGCACCAGGACGTCGATGCCGGCCTTCTCCTGGAAGGCGATCACCTCCTGGATCTCGGCCCTGACGCGCTCCTCGTAGGCGGCGGCGTCGATCCGTCCGGCCCGCAGGCCCGCCCGTGCGGCGCGCAGCTCCGCCGTCTGCGGGAACGACCCGATGGTCGTCGTCGGCAGGATCGGGAGGCCGAGGCTGCCCCGCTGGGCCGCCGCCCGTTCCGCGTACGGCTGCGCGCGGCGGGCGTCCGCCGCCGTGACCGACGCGGTGCGGGCGCGGACGGCCGGGTCGCGGGTGAGGGCGGAAGTGGCCCGGGAGGCCAGGTCGGCGCGGTTGGCGGCGAGTTGGGCCGAGATCGTGTCGGTGCCCTGCGTCAGACCGCGTGCGAGGGTGGCGATCTCGGCGGTTTTCTGGCGGGCGAAGGCGAGCCAGCGCAGGATCTGCGGCTCGATGTCGCGTTCGAGAGCCGTGTCGACGGGCACGTGCAGCAGCGAGCAGGAGGCCGCCACGTCGACGCGGTCGGCCAGGCCGAGCAGGGTGCCGAGCGTGGCCAGCGACTTCTCCAGGTCGTCGACCCAGATGTTGCGGCCGTTGACGACCCCCGCGACCAGGCGCTTGCCGGGCAGTCCGCCGACGGCGGCAAGGGCGTCCAGGTTGGCGGCGGCCCTCTCGGTGAAGTCGAGGGCGAGTCCCTCGACCGGCGCCCCGGCCAGGACGGGCAAGGCGTCGCCGAGCCGGTCGAAGTACGAGGCCATCAGCATCTTGGGCCGGTCGGTGAGGGCGCCGAGGTCGCGGTAGGCGCGCCTGGCGGCGTTCAGTTCGGCCGGCGTGCGGTCCTGGACGAGGGCGGGTTCGTCCAGCTGCACCCACTCCGCGCCCGCCTCGCGCAGGTCGGCGAGGACTTCGGCGTAGACCGGCAGCAGCCGGTCGAGCAGGGTCAGCGGCTCGAAGTCGGCGGCCACCCCGGGCGCGGGCTTGGCCAGCAGCAGATAGGTGACCGGGCCGACGAGCACGGGCCGGGCCGAAAAGCCCAGGGCGAGCGCTTCCTTGAGCTCGCCGACCTGCTTGGTGGAGTCGGCCGTGAACACCGTCCCTGGGCCCAACTCCGGCACCAGATAGTGGTAGTTGGTGTCGAACCACTTCGTCATCTCCAGCGGCGCCACGTCCTGCGTGCCGCGCGCCATGGCGAAGTAGCCGTCCAGCGCGTCGGCCTCCACGGCGAAGCGGTGCCGCTCGGAGATCGCGCCGACCATGACGGTGGCGTCCAGGACGTGGTCGTAGAACGAGAAGTCACCGGTGGGGACTTCGTCGATGCCCGCGTCGGCCAGTTCGTGCCAGTTCGCGCGGCGCAGGCCGGCGGCGGTGGCGCGAAGGGCGTCGGCGCCGACGCGGCCCTTCCAGTAGCCCTCGATCGCCTTCTTGAGTTCGCGGGCAGGGCCCTGGCGCGGGTAGCCGTACACGGTGGCCCGTGCTGCCGCGGCTGCGGACTTGGTGGTCACGGAGATCTCCTTCGCGAGATGAATCCCTGAGATCCCGGAGACGGGACGAGAGCGCGAAGGGTGACACGGACCGGACGGTGCGGTCGCGTACGGCAGGGCACGCGCGCCCGTTCGGTGTGTACGCCGACCCGCCCTCGAGGTCACCGGGATATCCGCGCACGAATGGTTCACGCGCGGGCAACGGGCAGGTCTTCGGACTCGCGGGCACGTCCACCCGATGTCGGGCGGACACCTACTGGCCGTCGCTTCCCAGCCCGATCCATCGGGCCAGTGCGTGTGACGGCGGTCGTTCCAGCTCACCGCTGCGGGGCAGTCCCGGATTCCCACCGGGTTCCCTCTTACGACGCTCCCGCCTGGCGGGCGGGGCGAACCAGCTGCACCGGTCACCCTACGCACGCGGGACGGTCCGGCGCGAGCCCGCCCCGCACCGCGGACACCGGGCGAGAAGGGGCCGCCGTCTGAATTCGGGTGCCGTGGTAGCTTTCCAAGGCCAGTCGAACTCATGCCCGTCTGCCCCGCATTGCGGGAACGTGGACAGGTATGTGTCAGGGAATCCGGTGCGAATCCGGAGCTGACGCGCAGCGGTGAGGGGGACGGGCGGGGCATCGGCCACTGGACAGCACGCGGTCCGGGAAGGCGTCCTGTCCGCGTGATCCCGAGTCCGAAGACCTGCTGGCAGCCTTCGCGGGCTCCGGTCGGGGCGGCGGGGGAGACCGTGCGACCGGGCTCCGCGCATGAGCCCTCGACATCGAGGAAGTCCCTGTGCCCTTCGCGCACCCCGCCACACGCCGTGGCTCCGTTCGCCTCATACCCCGTACCGCGCTGTGTCTCGCCGGGATGCTCGCCCTGGCCGCCTGCGGCAGCGGCGGATCCGCCCGCACGTCCGCGGCCCAGGAGAGCACCGCCGGCCATCCCGTCGTACTCGACAACTGCGGTACGCGGGTCGAGGTGAAAGCGGCGCCCGAGCGTGCCGTCTCTCTCGACCAGGGCTCGACCGAGATCATGCTCGCCCTCGGCCTCGGCGACCGCATGGCCGGCACGGGGACCTGGACGGACCCGGTGATGAAGGGACTTGAGAAGGAGAACGCGAAGGTCGAGCGGCTCGCCGACCGCTATCCGTCCTTCGAGAAGGTCCTGGACGCCGAACCCGACTTCGTCGCCGCCTCGTTCGGCGCCACGCTGAGCAAGGGCGGAGTGGCGCCACGCGACCAGTTCGCGAAGCTGGGCGTACCGGCGTACCTCTCGCCCTCCGACTGTGTCGGCAAGAACAACAGCGGCGGCGGCGACGGTGCCCGCACCAAGACCCTCGGCATGGAGACCGTCTACGGCGAAGTCCGCGACCTCGCCGCCGTCTTCGATGTACGCGAACGGGGCGAGCGGCTCGTCTCCGCGCTCAAGGCCCGCGTGAAGAAGGCGACCATCGGCATCGACGCCTCCCGGACGACCCTCCTGTACTGGTTCGCCAACTCCGACTCCCCCTACATGGCAGGCTGTTGCGGAGCGCCCGGCGTCATCACCCGTGAGGTGGGGGCGAAGAACGTCTTCGACGACACCCGCGACGAATGGCCCCAGATCAACTGGGAGACGGTCGCCGACCGGGACCCGGACGTCCTCGTCATCGGCGATCTCACGCGGCGCTCGCAGACCGCCGAATCCGCCGCCAAGAAGATCGAGTTCCTCGAGTCCGACGCCGTGACCAAGAACATGACCGCCGTGAAGAAGAAGCGGTACGTGCTGCTCAGCGGGCAGGCCATGAACCCGACCATCCGTACGGTGGAGGGCGTGGAGCAAGTCGCCGCGAAACTACGGGCGTTCGGACTCGCCGGATGAGGAGCGTGGAAGCGTCGCCCCCGCCGCCCGAGGCGCCCTCTGAGGTCCCTCCTGAGGCTGCGCCGCCACCCGTCACCGGGAAGCGGCTTCATGCGGTGCGCGGCGTGCTCGCCTGGCCGACCGGTTTCGCGGTGCTCATCGTGTCCGTGGCCCTGGCCATCACCATCGGCCCGGCCGACATCGGGATGACCGATGTCTGGTCGGCCGTTGCCGCCCACCTCGGCCTGGGCAAACCGGAGTTGACACCCATCCGCGACGGCATCGTGTGGAACCTGCGGCTGCCGCGCACCCTGCTGGCCGCCGTGTGCGGCGCGGGGCTCGCGGTGTGCGGCGCCGTGATGCAGTCGCTGCTGCGCAACCCGCTCGCCGACCCCTTCGTCCTCGGCGTCTCCTCCGGCGCCTCGACCGGCGCGGTCCTGGTCGTCGTACTCGGCGTCGGCGGCGGCGCCCTGTCGGTCTCGGGTGGCGCCTTCCTCGGCGCGGTCGTCTCCTTCGCGCTGGTACTGGTGCTCAGCCAGGCTCTCGGCGGCTCCACCGACCGTGTGGTGCTGTCCGGGGTGGCCGCCATGCAGCTGTTCTCCGCGCTCACCTCCGTCGTCGTACTGACCGCGGCGGATGCCGAGACGACGCGCGGCGTTCTGTTCTGGCTGCTCGGCTCGCTCGGCGGGGCGGGCTGGACCGACGTCCGGATGTGCCTGGCGCTGCTCGTGGCGGCGCTCGTGATCTGCGTCGCGCACGCCCGTACGCTCGACGCCTTCGCGTTCGGGCAGGACGCCGCCGCGTCGCTCGGCGTGAACGTGGCCCGCACCCGCCTGGTCCTGCTGTGCACGACCGCCCTGCTCACGGCGGCACTGGTCAGCTCGGCCGGCGCGATCGGCTTCGTCGGCCTGGTGCTGCCGCACGCGGCGCGGGCCCTTGCGGGTCCGGGGCACGCCCGGCTGCTGCCGGTGACGGCGCTGGCGGGCGCGGTCTTCCTCGTGTGGGTGGACACGCTCGCCCGCACCGTCCTCGACCCGCAGGAGCTGCCGGTCGGCGTGGTGACCTCGCTGATCGGCGTACCGGCCTTCGTCCTCGTCCTGTACCGCACCCGGAGCCTGCGCCGATGACCGTTCCGCCGATGCGCACAACCACCGCCGAGGGACTGCGGGCCGACCGCGTCCGCCGCGAAACCGGCGGACACCTCATCCTGGACGGCGTGAGCGTGCACCCGGCGCCCGGAGGCATCACGGGCCTCGTCGGACCCAACGGCTCGGGCAAGACCACGCTCCTGCGTCTGCTCGCGGGCATCCTCACTCCCCAGGCCGGAGTGGTGACCCTGGACGGCTCACCGCTGAGCACCGTCGGCCGCAGGGACTTCGCGCGCCGTGTCGCCGTGGTCGAGCAACAGGCCGACACACAGGTCGAGCTGACGGCCGAGGACGTCGTACGTCTGGGCCGTGTCCCGCACCGCAGGGCATGGATGCCACCGTCGGCGCAGGACGAGGAGGCCGTACGTTCCGCGCTCGCCCGCACCGATCTCACCGACCGGGCGCACCGGCACTGGCACACGCTCTCCGGCGGTGAGCGCCAGCGCGTCCAGATCGCCCGTGCCCTCGCGCAGCGGCCACGCGAACTCCTCCTGGACGAGCCGACCAACCACCTCGACATCCAGCACCAGTTGGACCTCATGGACCTGCTGGCAGAACTCCGGCTCACCAGCGTCATCGCCCTGCACGACCTCAACCTGGCCGCGATGTACTGCGACCAGCTGGTCGTGCTCCGGCAGGGGCGTGTGATCGCGGCCGGTACCCCCCGTGACGTACTCACCGAAGAGCTCATAGCGCGGGTCTACGGTGTGCGCGCGACGGTTTTCCCGGCCGCCGAGCCGGGGGAGCGCCCGTACATCAGGTTCCTGAGGACGTCCGCTCCCTGAGACGGCACTGCCGTACCGCACACCAGGCTTCCTGGCAGCGGCCATGAGCAAGATCACGGCGAACGGCCCGGTCTTGGCCGTGCGCTCCTTACGCGGTACGGTCTGACCGATATTGACGACGGCAACGCGGAAGCCGGTGGGAATCCGGCACGGTCGCGCCACTGTGAGACGAGCCACTCGCCCGGACGGGCGGGGACCTCGCGAGTCAGACCCGCAGCTGTCGTACTTGTGCACCACCGAGATGGGACGCGAACTCCCAGAGGAGGTCCTGCCATGGCGCAGACCGTCGCTCAGCCGACAGCCACCACCCCCGTTCTTCCCGCAAAGCTGCCCCTGAAGGCGATTGCCCCGTGGGCAGCCTTCTTCGGCATCCTGATGCTGGTCCTGCTCTACTTCGTCGGCGCCGAACAGGGGGCGACCGCCGTCGTCTCCGGCGAGAGCGTTCATGAATGGGTGCACGACGCCCGCCACCTGCTCGGCTTCCCCTGCCACTGACGAGGGACGCCGCAAAGCTCATGAACTCCGCAACAGTGAGAAACCTCCTCGTACGGGGCATGCTCGCCGGCCTGGGTGCCGGTCTGCTCGCCCTGGTCGTCGCCTACCTCCTCGGCGAACCCAGCGTGGACAGCGCCATCGGCTACGAGGAGGCCCACGCACCCGCGCACCACCACGAGGTCGAACTCGTCAGCCGCAGCATGCAGTCCACCGCGGGCCTCGCCACCGGCATCCTGCTCTACGGCGTCGCCTTCGGCGGCATAGCCGCCCTCGCGTACTGCTTCGCGCTCGGCCGCGTCGGCCGCTTCACCCCGCGCGCCACGGCACTCCTGCTCTCCGGCGCGGCCCTGCTCGCCGTGTACGTCGTGCCGTTCCTGAAGTACCCCGCCAACCCGCCGTCCGTCGGCGATCCCGGGACCATCAGCAAGCGCACGACGCTGTACTTCCTGATGATGCTGCTCAGCGTGCTGCTCGCCGTCGCCGCGGTGATCATCGGGAAGCGGCTCGCGCCCCGCCTGGGCACCTGGTACGCCACCGTGGCAGCGGTAGCGTGCTTCGTCCTCGCGATCGGGCTCGCGTACGCGTTCCTGCCGGTCGTCAACGAGGTACCGAAGGACTTCCCCGCAGCGCTGCTGTGGCGGTTCCGCACCTCGGCCCTCGCCATCCAGCTCACTCTGTGGACCGGATTCGGCCTGATCTTCGGCGAGTTGGCGCAGCGGCAGCTGGCTCCGCGCACGGGCGCGGTCCCGTCCGGCAAGGCAACTCCCGTACCCCACTGAGAGAACCGCGCCACAGGACCCAGGCAGGCGATCGAGCGCAGAGGGCCGCCGGAACCGTCCGGTCGGCCCTCTCGCTTTTTCCGAGGGCGGAGACCCGCGTGGCCAGACACCCCCAACCGCGCCACATCACACTCGGCGGCCGCGAGGCGGTCGCGCTGTCCCTGGAGGAGTACGAGCAACTGATCGCCAGCAGACGGCAGATCGGCGGCCAGAGTGCCCGCGTCCGCGTCCTCGCGCAGCGGGTGAAGGAGAGCGAGGAGCTGCTGAGGGAGATCGAGTCACTGGTCGGCTGCCCGTCGCACGGCTGCCACGGCCTGCCGGACCGAAGAGGGAACGAGGGGCGGGGCGGCGAGGCGGGCGAACCCGCGGGAACGAGGGACAGCGACTGTCTGAGGTGCGCGCTGGCGGCACTGCTCCTGCGTCATCGGGAGTCAACGGGCGCTCCGCCGGGGGCGGTTGGCGAGGAATGCTGCTCGCCGTCGAGTCAGTAGGGGGCGAGGCGTCCAGTACGGGTCAGCCCCCGGCGCCGTCCTCCGACGGGCCCAGCGGTCGTCCGAGCCGAAGGTTCCAGCGCCCGGAGCGCCCGCTGACGTCGGTCGCCGTCAGGGGCGGTACGTCGAGCCGCCAGAACGCCGACCCGGGCACGTCGAGGATCTTGACGGCCACGGCCCGCACCACCTCCGGCTCCACCACGGCGAGTGTCCGTCCGTCGAATTCCGCCGACGCGTCCAGCCGGCGCGCGACCCGTTCGCACAGCGCACGTACGGACTCCCCGCCGTGCGGCGTGGCGCCGAGGTCGGAGAGCCAGAGCGCGATGCCGGCCGGGTCCTCGGCGCTCACCTCGTCGAGGGTCAGGCCCCGCCAACGGCCTACGTCCAGCCCGGCCAGCTCCGGCTCCTCGACGGCATCGAGGCCGAGGGCCTCCGCCGTCTCCCGGCAGCGCACGGTGGGGGACACCAACAGCCGGTCGGCCGCGGGAAGGGAACCGGCCGCCGCCCGCGCACGTGCCGCGGCGCTCGCGTCGAGCGGGCACCCGTCGTCGAACCGGGCCTCCCGCAGAGCCCGGCTCGTGGCGGCAGTGATCAAGGTGACGCGACTGGTCACGGGTTGAGCCCCCTCTTTGCAATGTGCCGAGACGCGCCAGGCCCGCTCGTCCACCCCCTGGCGGCGCACGGCACGACTACGGACGCGTCTCGCGTTCCTTCTTGACGGCGCGCAGGACCACGAACTTCGGGTCGCTGGCGATGAGTTCACTGTTGCCGAACAGGCGCCGCAGCTTCACGTGGTAGCCGAGGTGGCGATTGCCGATGACCCACAGTTCACCGCCCGGACGCAGCGCGTCCCGCGCGTCGGAGAACATGCGCATGGCCGTGGCGGCGGTCGTCGCCTGGTGCGAGTGGAACGGCGGATTGTTCAGGACGAGGTCCGCACTGCCCGCGGGCAGCTCCGCGAGACCGTCGCCCACGAGGAACTCCGCCCTCGCCTCGGGGTGTTCGGTGGGGTCGATGTTCGCCCGGTAGGTCGCCTCGGCCGACGCCACCGCCTGGAACGACTCGTCCGTGAACACGATCTCCGCGCGCGGGTTCTCCAGCGCCATGGCCGTACCGACGACGCCGTTGCCGCAGCCCAGGTCCACGACGCGCTCGGCGCCCTCGCTGCGGGGTAGGTGTTGGAGCAGGAACCGGGTGCCGATGTCGAGGCGCTCGGCGCAGAACACACCGGCGTGGTTGGTGACGGTCCGGCCCGACACGGGGCCGACCCCGTCGGGCAGGGCGTATGTGTGCGGCCACGGGTTCCGCGGCCGCGCGAGCGCCGGGAACGGCGTCGTGAAGATGAGCCGCGCCTTCTTCTCGGCGAGGGACGTGCGGGTCGGGCCGATGATCCGCTCGAACAGCTTCAGCGTCGAGGTGTGGATCTCCTTGACCATGCCGGTCCCGATCACCACGGTGCCGTCGTGGACGGCGGGCGCGATGCGGTGCAGCTGGTCCTCGAGCAGCGCCAGGCTCTTGGGGACGCGCACGAGCAGTACGTCCACGCGCTCCGGCGGGGTGTCCTGGGTGGTCAGCAGCCGTACCGCGTTCTCGTCGAAGCCGGCCCGGTCGAGGTTGGCGCGGGTCGCGCGCTGCCCGAGGTACGAGTCGGAGATCGCGGTCGGCCGGTCGCAGTGCCGGGCCAGGGACGTGGCGAGGGCGCCCCACCGGTCGCCGATCACGACCACCGACCCCGACAGATCGGCGGCGCTGTCGGCGAGATGCCGCAGCAGGTACTCGTCCGCGGCATCCCATGCGCGCAGCGTGTCGCGGGGATCCTCGGGGAAGCGGGCGAGGTCGAACTCGCCCCATGACGTCTCGAAACGGTTGCTCATCGTGCCGCCAGGCTAGCGGAGGCGCAGATCAGCGGGGCCGGGGGCGGGGCCGTGGCGCGGCCGAGTCGGGGCCGACCGGCCCAGCGGCCGACCCCTGCCGTACGGCTCAGGCGTCCCCTCCGTACGGCTCAGGCGTCCCGTGCCGTAGGGCTCAGGTGCCCCGTGCCGTACGGCTCAGGCGTCCCCTGCCGTACGGCTCACGCGTCCCGTGCCGTGCGGCTCACGCGTCCCGTGCCGTGCGGCTCAGGCATCGCCGAAGTCGCCCGCGAACGCGGCAGCCATCCGCAGATGCGGTCCTGCCTCCTCGTGACGGCCCTGGCGCTCCAGGGTGCGCCCCAGCATCAGACGGGCGTAGTGCTCGACCGGATCACGCTCGACGACCGTGCGCAGTTCGGCCTCGGCACGGCCCAGCTGGGCCGAGTGGTAGTACGCGCGGGCCAGCAGCAGCCGCGCCGCCACCTGCTCGGGGATCTCGGCGACCAGGTCGTCGAGGATCTGCGCCGCGAGCGTGTACTCCTTGGCGTCGAAGAACTTCCGCGCGCGCTCCCAGCGCTCCGCCGGGGTGCCCTGCGTGTAGTAGTTGGTCGTGTTCACCACTGGTGCCTCCTCGACCGCTCTCAACGGCACGGACCCGGCGCATATTCCGTCCTGGTGAGCGCGCGGGTCCACCCGTACGCGTGCCTGACGGGACGGCCCGGACGGGTCTAGGTTGTGAGCCATGAGCAATCTTGATCGCGAGGCGGTGCCGACCATGTGCGGCGGCCGGGGCTTCGTCGTGGCGGAGCCCGTACGTGAACTCCTCTCCCCCCGGCGCGTGAAGCTCGGCGAGTCCACCGAGGTCCGCAGGCTGCTTCCGAACCTCGGCCGCCGCATGGTCGGCGCCTGGGCCTTCGTCGATCACTACGGGCCCGACGACATCGCCGACGAACCCGGCATGCAGGTGCCGCCCCACCCCCACATGGGCCTGCAGACGGTGAGCTGGCTGCACGAGGGGGAGGTCCTGCACCGCGACTCCACGGGCAGCCTCCAGACGATCAGGCCCCGCGAGCTGGGACTCATGACGTCCGGGCGTGCCATCAGCCACTCCGAGGAGAGCCCGCGCCCGCACGCCCGCCTTCTGCACGGCGCGCAGCTGTGGGTCGCGCTGCCGGACAGTCACCGCCACACGGAGCCGCGCTTCGAGCACCACGCCGATCTGCCCGAGGTCACGGCCCCCGGCCTGAGCGCGACCCTGATCCTCGGCGAGCTCGACGGCGCCGTGTCGCCCGGCACGACGTACACGCCCATCGTCGGAGCGGACCTCAGCCTCACGCGCGGCGCGGATGTCAGCGTCCCGCTCGAGCCGGACTTCGAGTACGCGGTCCTGTCCATGTCGGGCGAGGCCCACGTCGACGGCGTCCCGGTCCTGCCCGGCTCCATGCTCTACCTGGGCTGTGGCCGCACCGAACTCCCCCTGCGCGCCGCGTCGGACGCGTCCCTCATGCTCCTCGGCGGCGAGCCGTTCGACGAGGAGCTGATCATGTGGTGGAACTTCATCGGCAGATCGCAGGACGACATCACCCAGGCCCGGGAGGACTGGATGAGCGGGTCGAGGTTCGGGGAGGTGAAGGGATACGACGGCGGTCCGCTGGCCGCACCCGAGCTCCCCGCAGTACCGCTCAAGCCCCGGGGAAGGGTGCGCTGAGCCGGTTCTCCCGGCGGCTATGACTCGGAGCGCGGGGTGTGAGTGTCGTCATGGGGGATGACGCGGCGCCAGATCTCGCGCTGGAACTGCTGGGCGGTCATGTCGATGTGCTCGGCCATGAGGGTCTGCGCGTCGGTGGGTTCGCCGGCGGTGATGGCTGCGGCGATGGCCTCGTGCTGGGTGGCGGCCACCTGAAGGGAGCCACCGGCGAGTCCGGCCAGGCCGATGGTGGTGACCTGCCGTTGCAGGCGTCGTACGGCGTCGACGGTGGCCGTGTAGAAGGTGTTGGCGGCGGCCGTGGCGATGGCGGTGTGGAAGGCCTCGTCGGCGAGGGTGAAGGCGTCGATGTCGTTGTCGTGCGCGGCCTGGGTGGACCGGTGGGCCGCTTCGCGGACGGCTTTCACCTGGGCGGGGGTGGCGCGCTGGGCCGCCAGCTGAGCGGTGGTGGTCTCCAAGTGGCGTCGGAATTCGAAGAGTTCGTCGACCTGGTGCAGGTCCGCGGGCAGGAAGTTGGCCAGGGACCGCTGCCAGGAGGAGTGTTCGGGTTCGGCGACGTAGATGCCGCGTCCCTTCTGCACGGACAGTCGGCCGAGGGCGGAGAGGATCTTCACCGCTTCGCGGACCACGGTGCGGGACATGCCGACCTCGTCGGCCAGGTCCTTCTCGGTGGGCAGCCGGTCGCCGGGCTGCAGCCCGGCCCGCACCACGTACTCGAGGATGCGCTCGGCCGCGACCTCGTAGCCCGGCCGGTACGCGCCACCGCCCGCGGCCCCCGACGCGGCCGTCTTCCCGGCCGTGCTCCCGGCCGCGCTCTCTGTCTGGCTCAACGCCGGTCCCTCGCTTCCCTCTTGAGGCCCCCGGTCTTCACGCCCTGACCTCACCCCGTCGCATGTTTCCGATACATCAGACGCTTGGCGGTCAGTGAATCACAGCCACCCTCTTGACGCCAGGGCCGCACAGCCCCAGAATCCGCCCCGCCCTGCCAGGGCCTGCCGCAAGCAATAGCGTTGCCTCCTCCGTGGGAGTCGCCGCAGCCCCCTGGTGACTGCAGGACCGGTTGTCCCGTCCCTCGCGTGCGACGCGCGACGGATGGATCCGATACATACCAGCTCTGCGACAGCCGTGCCCTGGTTCCGGAGGTCGGCCGCGTCCGGGCGGGGTCTCCGGGTGACCGTCCAAGTCCCCTGCTCCGAGCCGAAATTGACGCTGAATGGTCTGCGGTCATGGGCCTCTGGCGTCCAGAAGGTTGTTGTGCTTCACTGGCCGCCGAAACTCTGATGTATCGGAAACATGTGGTGGAGTGAGGTCAGAGCGTCGGAACCTGGGGCCCGCCATCTCCACCACGGTCCCCACGCCCCCACGACCAACTCCAGCCATTGCCATGGCCCTTGCCGTGAAGGACATGTATGCGAATCACCGATGTTTCTGTGGAGCTCGTCGACCTGCCCGCGCAGCCGGCCTTCCGATGGCGGGCCGGGCTGCCGGGCTCCGAGCCGGCGACGGTGGGCGCGATCCTGCGCGTCCACACCGACGAGGGTCTGGTGGGCGAGGCCCACACGCGACGCGGGGTGATCGTCGCCGACCTGGTCGGCCGCCGCATCCGGGACGACCTGATCGGCCGCGATCCGCTGATGCGCGAACTGCTGTGGCAGCGCCTGTGGGAGCTGGACCGGATCGAGGAGCTGCCGATCTACGCCCTGGGCCTGGTCGACGTGGCGCTGTGGGACCTGGCGGGCAGGGCGGCGGGACAGCCCGTCCACCGGTTGCTGGGCGCATACCGCGAGGCCATACCCGCCTATGCGAGCACCGTCACCTTCGGCAGTGTCGAGGAGTACCTCGATGTGTCCGATCAATGCCTGGAGCTGGGGTACGCCGCCATCAAACTGCACGGCTGGGGGGACCCGAAGGCGGACGCGGCTCTGTGCCAGAAGCTGCGGGCGCACGTCGGCGACGACATCCCTCTGATGTACGACGGCTCGGCGGGGTTCGACCTCGCCGACTCCGTCTACGTCGGCCGCGCTCTCGGTGAGGCGGGGTACCTGTGGTACGAGGAGCCGATGCGGGAGTTCAGCGTGACCGCCTACCGCTGGCTGGCGGAGCGGGTCGACGTACCGCTGTTGGTCGCGGAGACCTCGGACGGCGCGCACATGAACGTCGGCGACTTCATCGCGGCCGGCGCGGCGGACCGGGTCAGGACGAGTGCCCAGTACAAGGGCGGCATCACGGGCGCGCTGCGCATCGCGCACCTCGCCGAGAGCTACCAGCTGCGGGCCGAGGTGCACGGGAGCGGAGTCGTCAACGCCCATCTGTGCATGGCGATACCCAACACCACCTACTACGAGTCCCTCGTGTACACCAATCCCGTCGTGCGTGAACCGTCGGTGGCAGCCGACGGACAGGTGCACGCGCCGACCGCCCCCGGCATCGGATTCGACCAGCCGGGCTGGTGACCCGCGCCGACCCAGCTGCGTGCGCGGCAGAGCTGACGGTGCACCAGGGCCGTGCCGCGCACGAGGAGCCCGGCCCGCGCCTACGAAGACGCTCACGGCGCAGCGCGCGGGCCGGGCACGGGCGTGTCATGAGGCAGCAACCCGTGCGAACAGAGAGCGAGAGCGCTCCGCAAGCCCGGGCGGGACCCTGTGGCGCATCATCTCGGCGGCGTCCCTGGCCTCTGCCGCGCTGTGTGCCCCGAGCAGGACACCGCGGACGACCGGATGGCCGAGCGGGAAACGCAGGGCCACGGCCGTCAACGGGATCTCGAACTCCTCGGCCGAAGTGCCTTTGGAATGTGGGGTGTTGAGGTCGCTCAGCCCTTGGTCGCCCCGCCCGTGAGGCCTTTCACGAACTGCTTCTGGAAGGCCAGGTAGAAGATGAGGATGGGCAGCGTCGCGAGGAACATGAGGGCGAAGACCGAGCCGAAGTCCGCCTGGTGCTCGCCGATGGCGCGGTAGATCCCGACCGTCACCGTGGTGCCGGCGGCCGGTCCCAGGATGATCAGCGGGTTGAGGAAGTCGTTCCAGATCCAGACACCGAGGAAGATCAGCACGCTGGCCGATGCCGGTCGCATCAGAGGGAAGACGACCTGCCAGAAGGTCCGGAACGCCCCCGCGCCGTCGAGGGCCGCCGCCTCTTCGAGTTCGCGGGGGATCGTCTTGACGAACCCGGCGAAGACGAACACTCCGAACGGCATGTAGTAGCCGACGTAGGCCAGGATCAGACCGGGCACCGTGCTCATCAGGCCGACGGCGCGGAGCACTTCGGTGATGGGCGTGAGAATGACGGCCGGCGGCACCATGAGGCCGCACAGCAGCACGACCATGGCGACCTTGGCGAGGGTGCCGGTCGACCGTGCGAGGTAGTGCCCGAGCATGGCCGAGATCACCGTGACGACGAGGATGGAGATCACGGTGACCTCCGTGCTGTTGACCAGCCCGTACCAGAACAGATGGTCCGGTCGGGACAGCACATTGTCGATGTTGTCCAAGGTCGGCGGGAAGGGCAGCCCCACGGGGTTCGACACGATCGACGAACCGTTCTTGAGCACGTTGACCAGCACGATGTAGATCGGCAGGAAGAAGAGCAGGCCGGCGAGTGACGCGGCGAGCGGACGCAGCCGGGCCTTGGGCGCAGTCGTCATCAGGAGGACACCTCGCGTTGTTGCAGCAGCCTGAGCGCGACGACCGAGACGGCCGCCACCACGACGAGCATCACGACGGCCATGGCCGAGGCGTAGCCGATGTGGTTGCCCATGAAGGCGGTCTGGATCACCTGGAAGGCAAGGGTGGACGTGGTGCCGGGGCCGGGCCCGCCGTTGGTGAGGACCTGGACCTGGTCGTACGCCTTGAAGCCGCCGATCAGCGACATCACCGTGTTGATCGTGACGGCGGGCGCGAGCATCGGCCACGTGACATGGCGGAACCGCATCAGGGGTCCGCAGCCGTCGATCTCCGCCGCTTCGTGCAACTCCTGCGGAATTCCCTGGAGTCCGGCCAGGTAGATCACCACGCAGAAGCCGAGCCCTTGCCAGGCGATGACCCAGGAAACCGTGTAGAGAGCGAGGCTCGGGTCGGAGAGCCAGCCCGGTGGATGGTCCATCCCCAGCTGTTTCAGCAGGGAGTTGAGCAGCCCGTCGTCGACGAGGATCGCCTGCCAGATGACGCTGACCACGACAGCGCTGAGGACGACCGGCACGAAGAACACGCTGCGCAGAGCGTTGTAGAGCCAGCCGCGCCGGTCGAGCAGCAGCGCGATGGCCAGTCCGCCCGCATTGGTCACCACGGTCACGATGACGGTGACGACCACGGTGTTGCGCAGCGCGGTGAAGAATTCGCCGTCGGAGGCCAGGCCCGCGAAATTGTCCAGGCCCACCCATCGGGTCGGAGGATGGAAAGGGTTCTTGTCGGTGAGGCTGTAGCCGGTCGCGATGGCGATCGGGACGAGGACCAGGGCCAGGTAGACCAGCAGGCCCGGGGCCGCGAACAGGCCGAAGCGGCCGAGTCTGTCTCGCGTATGTGCTCGCCGGCCCGGTTCCGGAGACTGTTTCGGCGCGACGGGGTTCTGCCCTTCCGCCACGTCCTCCCGTCTTGCGAGCTCGACGGCAGAACGTTCCGGGCGGACGTGGGTGCGGGTTCGCATTACCGGGTGGCCTTTTCCCACTGCTCATCCATGTAGGCGCCGAATTCCCGCGCCGTCATACGCCCGCTGAGCAGTTTCTGCACACCTGCCGCGGCCTTGTCGGCGAGCCCCGGAGGCATCGAGCCGTCACCGGTCTCCTGGGAGAAGGAGTTGACGATTCCGTCCTCCTTCTGGGCCTTGGCGTACGTTGCCGCCGTCTCCTTGTAGACGGGCCCCATGTTCGCCGGTGCCTTGTAACCCTTGATGGCGATGATGAGCGCATCGGACTTGACGGCGGCGTCGAGGTTCTTCTCGTCTTCCATGAAGGCTTTCGCCCATTTCTTGGCCAACGCCACATCCGGTGCCTTCGAACTCACCGTCATCCCACCGCCGGTGACTCCGGGGAGAGCCGGCGCGCCGTTGTCGGTGGGCCAGGCGAACACACCCGTGTCGAATCCGGGCTTCTTCGCATCGGCCGACGCGGCGAACCAGCTGCCCATCGGATACATGGCGCCCTTGCCGTCGCGGAAAGCCTGCTCGGTGTCCGCGTAGGAGCGCGAGAGCCCCGCCCGGTCCATATAGCCCTTGTCGGCCAGGTGGGCCACCTTCCGTGCGGCGGCGACGAAGGCCCGGTCGGTGAACTTGACCTTGCCCGCGCTGCGTTGTGACAGCCAGTCGGGCTGCCCCTTGTACACATCGGTGGCCACCGTGCAGATCAACGGGAACATGTCCGCCCAGGAATCCTTGCCCCCACCGCCGACCACGAACGGGTTGATTCCCTTCGCCTTCAATTTGGCGCCGGCGTCCAGCAGTTCACGGTAGGTCCGGGGCGGGGCGTCGACACCGGCCTCGGCGAAGTCCTTCTTGTTGTAGTAGACGAAAGTGCCCTGGGCCGCGTACGGAAGCTGGAACACCTTGCCGCCGTACGTGTTGGCGTGCGGCTCGGCGTACGGCGCCAGCTCCTTGTCCGACCACGCGGCCAACTTGCCCGACTCGGCGAACCCGGCGGGGTTCAGCCCGATCATGACATCCGGGAACTGTCCCGTGCCGTCCAGCTGTTTCGCGTATCCGGTGCGGTCCGCGCTGGGGGACACGAGCTTCTTGATGGTCACTCCGGGGACCTTCTTCGAGGCGCGGGCGATCGCCGCGTCCCAGTACTTCGCGTCGAGGTTGGGTGTCTCGAACGTGAGGAAGGTCAGCGTGACCTTGTCGCCGGACGACGCACTCTCCCCACCGCCGCCGGCCGTGCACCCGGCCAGGACGAAAGCGCCTGCCAGTGCGGCAGTTCTCAGAAGCATCGGATTGCGTGTCATGCGTCTCTTCCCGTCCCGGACCGTCTGCCGACTACCGAATCTGTTACGTGGTTCGGACCCTTGTCGGAGCTCCACGGCTCTCAACGGCCCCTGCTCACACGTGCGTTCACCCGTCGGGCGCGCTCCGAGTATCGAAGCGTCTTCACAAACATGTCAAGGGATGAAGCTGATCTATCGCTGACTCTCTGTCGCAGATAGATCTGAATTAAATCTTGACTCCCTCTATGGCTCCCCGGCACGCTAGGACGCGCTCGCGCTGATCAACTGCCCGGTAACAACGGATATTTCCGCGTCGATGAGCCTGCTGGAGTGCCGACCTCTCAGGGCTCCTGGTCCGTTCCCGTGCCGGAAGAGTACGAACTATAGGGATGCCGTCGCGCGTGCACTCGTCGTCAAGATGCGCTCCACCGAGGAGGAACCATGGACAGACGTAGTTTCCTGGTCGCAGGCGGCCTGAGTTCGATCACTGCGGTGGGGCTGACCGCAACTCCCGCCCAAGCGGCGCGGACCGCCGACAGCGAGGCGTCCGACCCGCGGCGGATCGTCGCCGGATCCCTGTCGATGGCGGTGAGTGGTTCGGGCCGGGTGAGCGGCCTGGTGGATCTGCGCACCGGCACCGACCATCTGGCGGCGGACACTTCGGTGCCGCTGGTCAGCGTGGTGGCCGACGGCAAGCACGAGGTTCCCTCCCAGGTGAAGGTCTCACCGCGCGACCGCCGGGTCCTGGAGTTCACCGGCGCGCGGGTCACGATCGCGGTGAAGGTGATCACCTGTCCCACGTACTGCACGCTCGAGGTCGTCGGTGTGACGGCCGCGCCGGGCGTGGACGTACAGACCCTGCTGTGGGGCCCGCTGCCGACGGTGATCACGCGGACTATCGGCGAGACGGTCGGCGTGGTCGACGACGGACGCTTCGCCCTCGGTGTCCGTCCGCTCAACGACAAGACCGTGGGCGGCTGGCCGAACGAGCACCTGGCGTACGGGTTCGGCCCCGACCTCATCTGGAATCCGTACGGTCTGCAGACCGGCGAGAAGGACGAGTGGCTGGCGAGCAACGTCGCCGCGAAGACGAGCTGGGGCAGCGTCCTGCGCGCCACCACCTATGACTACAGCCGGGTGCGGACCCGGCAGCGCACCAACGGATACGAGATCCCGCTCGGCCCGCTCCCCGCGCCGGAGGGCCGGATCGTCGGGTCGAAGATCGCGCTGTTCGGCAGCGACTCGGACCTCGCGCTGACGGTGCTCAGCCAGATCGCCCAGCAGCACGGCCAGGCCTATCCGACGCTCGACGGCCAGTGGCAGAAGGCCGCCCATCGCACCTCGCAGTCCCACTTCTGGGTCCACGACCTCAACACCACCAACGTCACGGCTGCCAGCCGGTACGCCACGCAGGCCGGGGTCAGGAACATCTACGCGATCACCGGCGACGGACCGTGGGCGTCGCACGGGCACTACCAGTTCAACAGCTCCTTCGGCGGATCGGACGCGGCGGCCGCGCAGTTGGTCGCGACAGCGTCGAAGGAAGGCATCGAAGTCGGTGTCCACACCCTCTCCGACTTCATAGACGCCCACGACCCGTACGTGAAGGCGCCGGCCGACCCGCGTCTCGCCACCGGAGGCAAGGCCAGGCTGACCCGCGCGCTCGGCACCTCGGACACCACGCTGTACGTCGACGCGGGCAAACCGCTGGGCCCCGGCGTCGACGGACAACGGCTGCGCATCGGCGACGAGTTCCTGACGTACGGCACCGTCACCCGGATCGGCGACGGCGAGTGGCAGGTCGACGGCCTGGCCCGGGCGCAGTGGAGCTCGACCGCGCAGTCCTACCCGGCGGGCACCAGTGCCGCCCGGCTCATCCAGAACGGCTACGGCGGAGCGATCGGCGGTCTGCCGATCATCGACGAGATCGCGTCCCGACTGGCCGGCGCGTACAACGACACCGGTGTCCGGGCCACGTCCTACGACGGCCTGGAGTCGGCGGGCTACAACGGCTGGGGCGGCTACGGCTTCGCGCACCTGGTCAACGGCGTCCACCGGCAGCTGGACTCCAAGGAGTTCATCACCGAGTGCAGCAACCTCGCCTCCAACACATGGGACGCTCAGTCCCGGGCCAGCTGGGGCGAGATCGGCAGGACGGACTACGCGCAGCTCAAGCGCAGCAACACCTTCTACCGTGCCAACCATCTGCCCGGGATGCTCGGCCAGCAGGGACTGTCCGGCTCCACCACGGTGCAGTCGATCGAGGTCACCATGGCGCGCGCGGCCTCCCTCGACGCCGGCATCAACTTCGAGACCACCGTGCAGACCCTCGCGACCGGATCGAACACCGACGCGCTCCTGCGCGCCGTCAAGACGTGGGAGTCCGCACGCGCCGCGGGTGCCTTCACGCCCGCGCAGAAGAAGGAACTGGGTGCCGAGGGCAGGTTCTGGCATCTGACGGAGGTCACGCCGCATCAGGAGTGGACTCTGCAGGAGATGGGCCCGTCCGGTCAGCCGGTCGGCGAGCCGCAGCAGGTCACGGCTCCGGCTCCGGGCTTCAGCACGCCGGAACCGCCGGCAGCGCAGGCCGGTGTCCTCTACCAGTTCAAGGTGACGTCGAGTACTCCGCGGACCCTCCGCTACGAGGTCACCTCCGGCAGCCTTCCGCGTGGACTGACTCTCAACAAGGACACCGGAGGAATCACCGGCATCCCCACCGCCGCGGGAACCAGCAAGTTCACCGTCACCGCCCGCAACGGCGGGACCGTGGCCGACGCCAAGATCACCTACAAGCTGAGGACGGCACCGGGCCGGCGGCCCTGACCCCGCTTCGGTTCCGGCACAGCGGTCGCATCAGCGAAGCCGTCCGCTCCAATTCGTCCGCCCTGCCACGTCCCGGTCGGGACGTGGCAGCCGCGTTGATCATGGAGGGTGGACAGGCGGGTGCATGGCCTACACACTTAACGAATGATCAACGGAGTTCTGGACCAGGCGCAGCCCTTCGGCCCCCTCGGCAAGGGTGAGCGCCTCGCCCTGGACGACGTCGGGTCGGGCGTCTTCGAGGGGTACTGCCACGGCGGCCGCGCGCAGGAGCGCGCCTATGGAGGAGCGGTCGTGGGCCAGGCCCTTGCCGCGGCGTACCGCACCGTCGAGGACGACCGCTCCGTGCACTCCCTGCACGCCTACTTCCTGCGCGCCGTCTCGCCCGAACGTCCCACGAGGTACGCGTCCGACGTGGTCCGGGACGGGCGCAGCTACTCCGTGCGCCAGGTGAGCGCCACGCAGGGCGGCAAGGAGGCGCTCACGATGAGCGTGTCCTTCAAACTGCCGCAGCCGGAGGGGAGCCGACGCCAGCCCGGCATGCCGGACGTCCCCGGCCCCGAAGGCCTCGACGACGGCTTCGCGTTCCGTCCGGCGACGCATCCGCTGCGTACGGCGGTGGAGTGCCGGCAGGTGCCGGACGCTGTCGGGCCGGACGAGGGGGAGATCGAGCTGGGGGAGATCGAGCGCTTCGCCTGGTTCCGCACGGTCGGCGCGCTCCCCGACGACCCCGCGCTGCATGCCTGCGCCCTCGCGTACATCTCCGACGCGCCCCTCGCCCCCACGGCCCTCGTGCCGTACGGCGAACCGCGGCCGGTCGGTGTCGTGCTCGCCTCGCTGGACCACGCCATGTGGTTCCACCGGCCCTTCCGTGCCGACACCTGGCTCCTGTACGCCTGCCGCAGCCGCCTCGCGGGCGACGGGCGCACCCTGGCGTACGGCGAGTTCTGGGACCGGGAGGGGCGGCTCGTCGCGTCGGTGGTCCAGGAGGCGCTGCTGCGGACTAGGGAATAGCCCTGGCCCGCGTCACCGGCGAGTGCCTCCGACTGCCGCCGCGACGGCTCGATCGGCAGGGCCCGAGCTAGCCGTCACCCGGACGGTGCCCGCTTGCGTGCGTTCGACGCATTGACGCCGTGCCCCGGGGCCGCGATGCTCACGATCCGCGCCCGTCCTGCGACCACTCGCCGAAGCCGACGCCGATGGAGGACTCCCGCATGGGCCCGTTCCTGCCCGACGCCGTACGACAGCACGCCGCGCTCACCCCCGGCGCCCCCGCCGTCACCGAAGGTTCCCGGACGCTGACCTACGCCGAGCTCGACCGGCGTGGCAACCGTGTCGCGCGGGCCCTTCTTGCCGTGGGCCTGCCCCAGGGCACGCACGTCGGCTACCTCGTCCGCCCCGGCATCCTCTCCGCCGAACTCCTGATGGGCTGCGCCAAGGCGGGGCTCGTCGCCACCCCGCTGAACTGGCGCCTCACCGAGTCCGAACTCGTCGCGGTCGCCCAGGACGCCGAACTCGGGATCGTCCTGACCCAGACCGAATTCCTGCCCGGCGCCCGCGCGGTGCGGGCCGCTCTGCCCGGCATCACCCTCGTCACCGAGAGTGGCGCGGACGCGGGTGAGTACACGTACGAGAGGTGGCTGGCCGCGGCGGGTGACGCCGATCCGGGTGCCGGGAGCGAGGACGCGGTCTTCCTCCAGCTGTACACCTCGGGCACCACCGGGCTGCCCAAGGGCGTCCAGCTCACGCTGAACAACTGCAGCGCGGGCGAAGCCCAGCTGCGCGAGATGGGCTGGACGACCGCCTCCGTCTCCCTGAACGTCATGCCCGTCTTCCACATCGCCGGTACCGGCTGGCTCGTGAACGCGCTCGCCGCGGGCGCCCACACGGTACTGGTACCCGACCTCGTGCCGTCCGTCGTGGTCGAGCTCATGGAGCGCCACCACGTCACGCACACGTTCTTCGTGCCGGCCATACTCCATCTCCTCACGGCGCTGCCCGACATCCACGAACGCGACTTCTCCGCGCTCCAGTTGATCGTCTACGGGGCTTCGCCCATCACGCCCGCCCTGCTGCGCCGCTCCATGGAGGTCTTCGGCTGCGGCTTCTACCAGAAGTACGGCCTGACCGAGACGACCGGCTCCGCCGTGCGGCTGCTGCCCGAGGACCACGTCGTGGACGGTCCGCGCTCCGCGCTCCTGCGTTCGGCGGGCAACGTGTGGCCCGAGGTCGAGGTGGCCATCGCCGACCCGGTCACGGGCGATCATGTGGCGCCGGGAGTGGTGGGTGAGATCCTCACCCGCTCCCACCAGGTCACTCCGGGCTACTGGAAGCGGCCCGAGGAGAACGAGGCGCTGTTCACCGCGGACGGCTGGCTCAGGACCGGCGACGCGGGCTATCTCGACGAGGACGGCTATCTGTTCATCACCGACCGGATGAAGGACATGGTGATCACGGGCGGTGAGAACGTGTACCCGGTCGAGGTCGAGTCGGCCCTCGCCGAGCACGCCGCCGTGCTGGACGTCGCCGTCTTCGGAACCCCCGACGAGAAGTGGGGCGAGGCCGTCACCGCCGCCGTCGTGCTGCGGCCCGGGACGGACGCGGTCACCGCGCAGGACCTCATCGACTTCACGCGTGAGCGCATCGCCTCGTACAAGAAGCCGCGGGTCGTCCACTTCGTGGCGGAGCTGCCCCGCAACCCCAGCGGCAAGATCCTCAAGCGTGTCCTGCGCAAGGAGCTCGCCGATCGCGCCGATTGAACGACCGTTAAGCAATGGGAGGGGGTGTGCCCGCGGGATCCGGCCCGGATATGCGGGACAAAGGCCCCAAAGCTATGCTCGGAGGGTTCCCGTCGTGGACGGCGCGGGGCTGGACGGAACACGGGAGGGCTACCGGCCCGGCCGGCTGACCGGGGTCCCGGCTCACTTCTCCCGGAGCGAACGCATGGCAGGAAGGCGCAGGGCGGAGATAGGCCTGGGGGAGCGCCTTGCCCTGAACCGCGTGGGCACCTTCGAGTGGGACCTGCCGGAGGGGACCTTCGAGCTCGACGCGGCGGGCCTCGCCGTGTACGACATCGAACCCGACGAGTACGACGGCCGGCCCGAGTCCCTGCTGTCGCGCGTCGCCCCCGAGGAGGGCGCCCGGCTGGGCGCCGCCGTGATGTCGGAGATCCACGCGGGACGTTCCTCCTTCGGCGCCTACTTCCGCGTCCGGCGCCGCGACGGCCGGGAGCAGTGGACCCATATGCGCGGCCGGGTCCTCAGGGACGAGCACGGCACACCGCGGAGCGTGGTCGGCATCGTGCGCGACGCCGACGCGGACCGCGTCCAGCTCGCCATGACCACCCCCGTACAGCTCGCGGGGTGGCAGCGGATGACCACCGTCCTCCAAGGCACCGCCGACGCCCTGTCCCGGGCCATGACGGTGGCGGACGTGACCGCCGTCCTCACCGGCGAGGGCGGGCTCGAACTCTTCGGCGCGGACGGACTCGTACTCGGCCTCGTCAAGGGCGACGCGCTCCAACTCGTCGCCGTGGCAGGCGAATCGACGTCCGAACTCGAAGAACTGAAGCTGCACCGCATCGACGAGTCGCTGCCCCTCGCCGAGGCGGTGTTCACCCAGCGCCCGCGCTTCGTGACCTCCCTGCGCGAACTCGCCGACACCTTCCCGCGTCTCGGTCCGTACGTGAAACGCCTCGAGCTGGACGCCGCCGCGTTCCTGCCGCTCGTCGCCCGGGCCCGCTCCGTCGGGGGCCTCGCGCTGCTGTTCCGGGGGCGGGACGAGTTCACGGCCGAGGACCGTGACCTGTGCCTCGGCCTCGCGGGCATCGTCGCCCGGTCCCTGCAGCGGGCCATCCTCTTCGACGGCGAACGCGAATTCGCGACGGGCCTCCAGTCGACCATGTTGCCCCAGCACATCCCCAAGTTCCCGGGTGTCGAGATCGCCGCCCGCTACCACGCCGCGGGCAGCGGCCGGCAGGTGGGCGGCGACTGGTACGACGTGATCCCGCTGCCCCGACGCAGGATCGGGATAGTCGTCGGTGACGTCGAGGGGCACGACACCCAGGCCGCCGCCGTCATGGGCCAGTTGCGCATCGCGCTGCGCGCCTTCGCGGGCGAGGGCCACCCGCCGTCCACGGTCATCGCGCGTGCCTCGCGCTTCCTCGCCGAGCTCGACACGGACCGCTTCGCCACCTGCACGTACGCCCAGGTCGACCCCGCCACCGGAGACGTACGGGCCATCAGGGCCGGACACATGGAACCGATGCTGCGGCACGCGGACGGCCGCGTCAGCACCCCGCGGGTGCGCGGCGGGCTCCCGCTGGGCCTGGCCACGGAGTTCGAGCAGGAGGAGTACCCCGAGACGCGGCTCGACCTGCTGCCCGGCGAGGCGTTCGTCCTGTTCACGGACGGCCTCGTCGAGCATCCGGGGGGCGACATCGCGGCGGGCGTGACGGCCCTGACCGAAGCGGTGCGCGACGGGCCGGTCCAGGCGGGCGCCATCGCCGACCACCTGTCGGAGCGCGTGTCGCGGATCAGGCCGAGCGCCGACGACGTGGCGCTGCTCGTCCTGCGCCGGGACCTCGACCCGGGCACCCCGTTCGCGCCGCGCATCCACCAGTACCTCCACCCCGCCGACCCCCAGGGGCTCGCCGAGACCCGCACAGCGCTGCGAGGGGCCCTGGAGGACTGGGGATTCGCCGCGGTGGCGGACGACGTGGAGGTCGCCGCCGGTGAGCTGATGGTGAACGCGCTCCTGCACACGGAGGCCGGCGCCGTCATCACCCTCGAAGTGCTGCCGGACCCGGCGCGGCGCGTCCGGCTCTGGGTCAAGGACCGGTCGAGCGAGTTCCCGCGCCGCCGCACACCGGGCGAGGCCGCGACATCGGGTCGCGGGCTGCTGCTCGTCGACGCGGTCGCCGACTGCTGGGGCGTCGAGCCGCGGGGTGAGGGGAAGGCGGTGTGGTGCGAGTTCACGGAGGCGGGGCCGGAGCCTCCCGGGGGCGCGTGAGACACAAGGTGTCGGGCCGTACCCAGGGCCCCTAGGACACGGCGAGATCCTCGCCGGTCTCGTCGAGGTGGGCCGCCATGGCCGCGACCGCTTCCTCCGGCGTGCCCGATGCGATGGCGGCCAGGATCCGCCGGTGGGCCGTGATCGTGGCCCGCTGGCTGTCGCCCCGGCGGGACCGCCCCTCGTAGCTGGCGAGCCGGTGCGCGGTGAGGATGTCCGAGAGGGATTCCAGGACGAGTTCCAGCATGCCGTTCCCGGCCATGCGGGCGATCTCGTGGTGGAAGGCGAGGTCGAGTGCCACGAAGCGGTCGCGGTCCTCGACGGCGTCCTCCATCTCGTCGAGCAGGGCGCCGGCCGCGTCCGTCGAGGCCTCGCCGGACGCCACCCGGGCCGCCGCGCGGGACGCCAGCGCTCCCTCGATCGCGCCGCGCGCGTCCAGGACGTCGGCGACCTCCAACGACTGCTGGCGCAGCCGGAATTGGAGGATCTGCCCGAACACCCGCGCCGAGGGGACGTTGACCCTCGCCGGCCGGCCCTGGCTCGACACGAGGATCTCGCGGGCGGACAGCACCCGGATCGCCTCGCGCACGGCGAGCCGGTTGACCCCGAACCTGGCCGCGAGTTCGCCCTCCGACGGCACGTCGTCGCCGGGTTCGAGCCCCGACTCCTCGATCAGATCGACGATCTCGCCGGCGACCTGATCGAACAGGGTGGTGCGGCGCACTGCCACGTGGGAACTCCTTCGGGGGACGTGCCGGGCGGGCCCCAGCGTACCTTCGGCCTCACGGCGGGAATCAGGCGTGTGCGCTGCTCAGCACCACGTACTCCCACTGCCCGAGCGGTCGCGACAGCAGGGGGCGGCCGTCGTGCCAGGCCGCGGTGAGGCGTTCGCCCCGGGCCGTCACCTGGACCACCGAGCGCGGTTCCGGCATGCCCTTTGGCAGCCGGAGCCGGAAGTCGTCGGCCTCGTCCGGCGACGCGTTCCACACCACGACGCGCCAGTCCGTGCCGTCGGTCAACGCCTGAGTGACGAGCCACGGATGCCCGGTGGCCCGCGCGTGCGCACCCCGCGACAGCCAGTCGAGCACGGCGCCCAACTGGGCCTCGCGCTGCGCGTTCATGAAGGTCGTGCCGGGGGTGTGCGCGGGCCAGGGTGTGACGGCGACCCGGCCGCCCAGCGCGTTCTCGTACAGGACGAGCCCGCTGCCCCTCTCACGGTCGAGCTGGTCGCGGACGATGCTGGCGACGCGCGCGTCCGGCGCCGGGTCGAACGCGACCACGGCGGAGCGGTCGTAGCTCTCGGCGTCCAGGGAGATCGCGCAGCCGGGGCGCAGGGAGAACTCGGGGTCGGTGCAGATCTCGCGGGAGTGGCCCTCGGGGGACGGCCGCGCCCCGGTCACGCCGATCAGCGGGCCGTGGCCGCGCTCGAAGAGGATCCGGGCCGCCACCGAGTCGAGCAGGAGCCCCTGGCTGAGCCACTCGCGCAGTTCGGCGTCCTCGAAGGCCCGAGCCGCTTCCCCCGAAAGGGCGTTGACGCTCGCTCCGCCCCGGGCGGTGACCGAGTGGCCCGCGGCGCCGAGCAGTCCGGCCCATGAGCCGTGCGGGACGACGAGCGACTGCCAGCCCGCACGCTCCGTGTGGGTGCGCCTGCCGGTCCGCTGCGACCAGGGCAGCCCGACGCCGACCGTACGGAAGGACTTGGGGAACGTCTCCGACAGCCAGTCGAAGGTGTCCCGCCACTGCGCGAGGAAGGCGGCGCGGCGGGGTTCGTCGTCGGGGTGGTTGCCGAGGAAGTCGTAGAGGCTGATCGCGAGGCCGTCGCTGCCGAGGATGTGGGCCAGGGACATCTGCGCGCCCGTCTGGCGGAAGGACTTGTTCCACTGTCCGTAGGGCCAGCACTCGATCTCGGGGAAGCTGCGCAGGCCGGCGGGCTGTGCCGCGCGCTGCATGTCCAACTGCTGGATCGCACGCGGCAGTTCGGGTCCGGCGCCGTCGGAGTAGCCCCAGAAGTGCGGCCGGTGCACGGTGGGGAGGTCGAGCCAGGCATGCCAGTCGCGCCCCTCGGCGGCGTGGGAGTCCGTGCGCGAGGACATCAGGCCGAGCCGGTCCCCGAGGATCTCCCGCCAGGACGCGAGGAGTTCGCGCTGGGTGGTGTCCCAGAAGTCGAGCCACCGCTCCCGCCACGGATGTGGGTCGCCGGGCGCGGTGCAGGCCGCGACCAGTTCCTCCCGCGTCGTGGTGATCCCGGTGCGGCGGGCGAACTCGGTCAGGTGGAGCGGGCAGAAGCAGCCGCCCCAGTCGAGCGGGCGGTGGTTGTGCAGCCGGATGTCGTCCTCGATCCACACCGTGTCGACGTCCTCGGCGGCGTAGAGGCGCAGGGTCTGCGCGAAGTACGCGCGCCAGGCCGGATCCAGCGGGCACACCTGCACGGCCGCGGCCGTCCCGTGCTGGTCGGTCATCGTCTGCCACGTCTGGTCGGGATCGAGCGAGCGGGCCCAGTCGCTGTGGCCCACGGTGTGGCCGGGGTTGAGGCTCACGGCGACGCCTTCGGCGCGGAGCCGGGTGCGCCACGGCCGCGTGGCCGCGAGCCAGTGCGCGACGCGGTCGAGGCTCTCGTGGCCGTCGTTGAACTCCAGGCCGAAGAGGAATACGCAGATCTCCTCGGCCCGCGCCGCCCGCGCCAGGGCCAGCAGCCTGTCGCCGGCCTGCTTCGGATCGTCGGCCGGATCCACCTGGAGGCGGAGCACATAGCGTGAGGTCACTCGTTCGCACCTTCGGTCTCGGGGCCCGGCCGGGGGCGCGGGCGACACCTAGACTCGCTACTTAGCAGCTAAGCTGTCAAGGGCTGGCAAGAGCCGGGCGAGCGTCCTGGCAGGCGGAGCGAACGAGGAGTGGCGATGGGACGGTTGGCGGACCGGGTGGTCCTGGTGACGGGCGGGGCGCGCGGCATCGGCCGGGCGGTCGTCGAGACGGCTGTGCGCGAGGACGCTGCTGTGGCGTTCCTCGACCTGGACGAGGCGGCCGGAGCGGCGCTGCGCGACGAACTCGCCGGCAAGGGGGCCCGCGTGGCCTTCCGCCGGGTCGACGTCACGGACGGGCGGTCGGTCGCCGACGCCGTGAACGACGTGGCCGCCGCGCTCGGACCGGTCGACATCCTGGTCAACAACGCCGGGCGCAACGTCTACGCCGACCCGGTCGCGATGACCGAGGCCGAGTGGGACCAGGTCTTCGACGTCGACCTGAAGGCGGCCTTCCTGTGCGCGAAGCACACCCTGCCGTCGATGATCGATCGGGGTGGCGGGGCGATCGTGAACATCGCGTCCCTGCACGCGAAGCTGACCTGCGCCGGCATGTACCCGTACGCGGCGGCCAAGTCCGGGCTCGTCGGACTGACCCGCTCGATGGCCCTGGAGGTCGCGCCTCACGGCGTACGGGTCAACGCGGTCAGCCCCGGTTACATCAGGACGGCCCTGGTCGACGAGTACTTCGACCGGAACCCGGACCGGGACGCCGAGCGCAAGGCGCTCGACGTCCATCCGCTGGGCCGCATCGGCACCCCCGAGGAGGTCGCCGAAGTGGTCTGCTTCCTCGCGTCCGACGCGGCGTCCTTCGTCACCGGGGCGGAGTGGGCCGTGGACGGCGGGCTCGGCGTGCGGTTCGCCTGATCTCCGCTACGGGGGAGCCGCCGCGATCGGTGGGCCGGGGGTCAGCCGACCCCGGTCGCGGCGGCGATGCGCTCCCGGGTGTGCCGCAGCTCGGTGACCACCGGCCGGCCCGTCACCAGTTCGCCGCCGTCCACGAAGCCCTCCTCGCGCTCGCGCAGCGAATCGATCAGCCGTCCGCGCCAGCGCTCCAGCAGCGCGGCATGCTCGGGCCGCCGCGCCAGGTTCACCAACTCCTTCGGATCCTCGGCGAGGTCGAAGAGCTGCTCGTGCCCGTCGCCCGACATCCACAGATACTTGTGCCGCCCGTCGGTCACCCACTGAAGGGACTGCCCCAGATAGGTGTGCTCGCCGTGCAGGTACTCCCGCCAGTCGTCCGGGCGTTCACCGCGCAGGAACGGCAGCAGGCTGCGCCCGTCGACACTGTCCGGCACCGGAAGTCCCGCCGCCTCGAGCAGCGTCGGCATCACGTCGCGCAGCTCCACGACCTCGTCGGCCACCGAACCGCCCGCGCCGCCGCGCATCGACGGTGGGAGGTTCATCAGGATCGGCACCCGCGCCGAGCCCTCGAAGCCGAGTGCCTTGCGGAACATGTGGTGGTCGCCCATCATCTCGCCGTGGTCCGACACGAAACAGAACATCGTGTCGTCGCCGAGACCCGCCTCGACCAGCGCCTCGCGGAAGCGCTTTATCTGCAGGTCGATATGCGCCATGTGCCCGTAGTAGCCCGCCCGTGCCCGGTGGACCAGCCCCGGATCGATCACGCCGACGGCCGCCTCGTGACAGCCGTCCTTGCGGTACGGCGCGTAGGCGTCGACCCAGTCGCCGACCACGGGTTCGTACGGGTCGAGCGCCATGTACTGGTCGAAGGCCCACTCGGGCGGGTCGTACGGATGGTGCGGCCGGTGGAACGACAGATAGAGGAAGAACGGCTTGGTGGGGTCCCGGCGCGGCAGCCACTCGATCGCCTCGGTCACCGCCCACGTCGTCGGATGGAGCGCCTCGGCCTTGTCCCAGGGGCGCGCGACGATGGAGTTGCAGCTGACGCCGTGGTCCGCGTAGTCGGCGGCCGGCGTCATCCCCGGCTGGCGGCGCAGCCAGGGCACGTAGTCGTCGAAGAACTCGAAGTTACGGCTGTGACGCCTGCGCGCGTAGTGCAGATAGCCGTCGTGCAGCCGCACGTCGTCGAAGCCGAGGCGGGCGCGCTCCGGGAAGACGTGCATCTTGCCGACGGCCTGCGTCTGGTACCCGCCGCGCCGGAACTCGCCCGGCAGCGTCACCGGGTGGACCTGCTCGAAGGGCACCCCCTCGCGGTAGCCGACCCGGCCGTGCCGCTCCTGCGACTGGCCGGTGAAGAGGGCCACGCGGGCGGGAACACAGGTCGGCGTCGCGGAGTAGGCGCGGTCGAAACGCACGCCTTCGCCCGCGAGTTCGTCCAGGTGAGGGGTGTGGACGTCGGGGTGGCCCGCGGCGGAGAGGCAGTCGCCCCTCCACTGGTCCACACAGATCAGTACGACATTGGGCTGGCGCAAGAGGGGCTCCGGGTCCGGGAATCCCGTCGGCCCCGGTCACCGCCGACGGGTGGGCGACGGTGACGATCATGCCTGGAGCGGGCCGACCCGAACAGGGTGCGCGGGCGATTACGTCGAGCGGACGATCAGGACGGGCGGGCACGGTCGACTTGGCGACAAAGAGCTATGGCCCGCTCAGCGGCGCGGCGCCGTGTCCGCCGAGGCGGCCCGGCTCCCAGAAGATCCAGAAGATCAAACACGTCGACGACAAACGTTCGATGGGCACGTGCGGGCGCCACCTGGGGGGACGCCCTAGGCTTCACGAGGCACCGGCCACGACCTCAGGAGCGCGCACTGTGTACGACCCCGCACCGGCCCACCCGTACCCCGACAGCACCGGCCCGGACCAGGCACCCGCGCCGCATCCGCTGCTGACGCCCGTGCTGGGCCTGCTCGGCACCTGGCGTGGCCGCGGACAGGGTGGATACCCCACGCTCGAAGGGGACTTCGCGTACGCGCAGGAGGTCGTTCTCAGCCACGACGGCCGGCCGTTCCTCCGCTTCGAGGCCCGTGCCTGGCTGCTCGACGCCGACGGTGCGCCGCTGCGGCCGTCGGCCCGGGAGAGCGGCTGGTGGCGGCTCCAGCCCGAGGGCCGGGTGGAGGCGCTGATCACGCAGCCGACCGGCATCGCGGAGATCGCCGTCGGCACGGCGGACGGCAACACGGTCGACCTCGCCACCGATCAGGTGGCGCTCACGCCCACCGCCAAGGAGGTCAAGGCCACGCGCCGCCGCTACGCGCTGACCGACGACGGCACGCTCACGTTCACCCACGACCTCGAGGCCGTCGGCATGCCGCTCCAGCACCACCTGTCGGCGCGGCTGCGGCGCGAGGCCTAGCTCGCGGTCTCTCGGGTCAACGGCCACCACCGGCAAGGGACTTGGGGCAAGGGCATTCAGGTGAAGGGACTGGCAGAAAGTGGCCACCCGGTGGTTACCCGGAAGTAACTGTGGCTGCTTTGATGTGGCGTGCTCACGTCCCTCACAGCATCCCCACAAGAAACGGGAGGCCACGTGTCCCGCGTTGCCCGCCGCACGACCGGTTCCGCCCTCGCCCTCACCCTCGCCGCCGCCTCCGCGGTCCTGACCGCCCCGCAGGCGTCGGCGGCGACGTCCGCCGACACGCCCGGGCTAAAGGTCCTGACGTACAACACGTTCCTGATGAGCACGAATCTCTACCCCAACTGGGGTCAGGCGCACCGGGCGGCGGCCATCCCGGCCGCGCCGTTCTTCCAGGGCAACGACGTCGTCGTGCTCCAGGAGGCGTTCGACAACACCACGTCCGACGCGCTGAAGAGCAACGCGGCGGCGCAGTACCCGTACCAGACCCCCGTCGTGGGGCGGTCCAAGGACGGCTGGGACGCCACCGGCGGCTCCTACTCGTCGACGACGCCCGAGGACGGCGGAGTGACGCTGCTCAGCAAGTGGCCGATCGTGCACAAGGAGCAGTACGTCTACAAGGACGCCTGCGGCTCCGACTGGTGGTCCAACAAGGGCTTCGTCTACGCGGTCCTCGACGTGAACGGCGCGAAGGTGCACGTGGTCGGGACGCACACCCAGTCCACCGACTCCGGGTGCGGGGCCGGTGAGGCGGTCAAGGACCGCAGCCTCCAGTTCAAGGCCATCAAGTCCTTCCTGGACGCCAAGCACATCCCGGCCGGCGAGCAGGTCATGGTGGCGGGCGATCTCAACGTCGACTCGCACGGCGGGGAGTACGCCTCCATGCTCGCCGACGGTGGATTCGTCGGGGCCGACTCGCGGACCGGGCACCCGTACTCGTTCGACACCGAGGCGAACTCGATCGCGAGCTACCGCTACCCGGGCGAGCCCAAGGAGGACCTGGACTACGTCTTGCACGTCCAGGGCCACGCGCGGCCGGCCGGATGGGTCAACGACGTGGTCAAGGAGACCACCGCGCCCTGGACCGTGAGCAGTTGGGGCACGAGCTACACGTACACCAACCTGTCGGACCACTACCTGCTCCAGGCCGGACGCCGGTGACCCGCGCCCGGCGCCGGGCGCGGGGCCGGAACACGCAGGGTCAGAACGCGCAGGGCCAGAACACGCAGGGCCACAACGCGCAGGGTCAGAACGCGTCCGCGAGGAACGCCAGGCCCGCGATCAGGCCGATGTAGGCGAGCACGGCCAGGGCGCACACGAACAGCAGCAGCCAGCTGACCACGATGCCGAGGAGCGCCGTCCCGCGCCCCTCGCCGTCGAGGCGGCGCCCGCGAAAGCGGCCGACGTGGCCGGCCGGGACGGCGATCAGGGCGCTCAGCACGGCCATGCCGACGAAGACGCCGGGGTGCAGCCAGGCGATGCCGGTGGAGAAGTTGGCGAGCGACGCGACGCCGAAGCCCGCGAAGGAAACGCTCACCTTCGCGGGCCGGTTCCGGCCGCCGAAGCCATGCCCGGATTCCGTCCGCGCCCGCGTGCTCCGCGATCCGCTGCTCACGGTCCGCCCCCTGGGTTCGCGTCTGTCGCAAAGCGTGAATCCTACGGGGGCGCCGTGACAGGTCCGCCTCATACCCAGGGAGGCGGACCCTCCGGGACCGAGGCCGCGGTCGCACGAGCGCGGGCCCATTCCTGTGGCGCCCGGCGACCCCCTCCGCAAGGCTGGAACAGGGGGCCGCCGCACGGATCAGGAAGGACCCCTCATGCCGGACGCGCAGGACGCCGCCCCGCACTCCGCCTCGGCGCGGGGCGTACGCGTCTCGGAGGACGGGCCGTACCTCGTCACCGGCGGAGTCCCCCTCATCCAGCTGGTCATCGTCACCGACGCGCGGGGCCAGTCCGTCGAGTGGTGGCAGCAGCGCACGTACGACACCGAGGAGACGTACGAGCTGTGCCGCTGCGGGCAGTCCGCGAACAAGCCGTTCTGCGACGGCAGTCATGAGCGGGCCGGGTTCGACGGCACCGAGACCGCGAGCCGGCTGCCCTATCTGGAGCAGGCCGACGAGCAGGACGGACCCGAGCTCACCCTCACCGACGCCCAGCCCCTGTGCGCCTTCGCGCGGTTCTGCGACGCGGACGGGCAGGTGTGGAACCTCGTCGAGGAGCAGGGCACCGCCGACGTCGTGGAACGGGAGACGGGCGACTGTCCCTCAGGGCGCCTCGTCGCCTGGAACCTCGCAGAGCGGCGCCCCGTCGAGCCGGAACTCCCGCCGTCCATCGGCATCGTCGAGGACCCGCAGGAAGGCGTCAGCGGAGGGATCTGGGTGCGCGGCGGCATCCCGGTGACCGCCGCCGACGGCACGCCGTACGAGGTCCGCAACCGCGTGACCCTGTGCCGCTGCGGCGCCTCGCGCAACAAGCCGTTCTGCGACGGCACCCACGCGTCGATCGGCTTCAAGGACACCTGACCTCACCGCGCTCCGGTACCCGAGGCCGTACGCCGTACGGGTCATCCAGCGCGCCGTCGTCCGCGCCTGCCACTGGAATGGACGAGTGCCCCCATGGAGCGGACCCCTCACCCAGAGCCCCGGCAGCGCGCCGCCCGACGACTGTCTGGCGCGCAACGACTGGATCTGCGGCGAGTACCTGACCACCCGCCGTCACATCCTCCTCGACGCGGTCGTCCAGCACCTCCAGCTCACCGCGCTCGCCGTCCTGATCGCACTGGTGCTCGCCGTGCCGCTGGCCGTCGTCGCCCGTCGCTGGTCCCTCGCGTCGGGTCCGGTCCTCGCCCTGACCACGATCCTCTACACGATCCCGTCGCTCGCCATGTTCTCGCTGCTGCTGCCCGCGTACGGCCTGTCCGCGTCCCTCGTCGTCGCGGGGCTCGTCCTGTACTCGCTCACGCTGCTCGTGCGGAACATCCTCGCGGGCCTGCGAGCCGTCCCCGAAGACACCCGGCAGGCCGCGCGCGGAATGGGATACGGGCCGGTCAGGCTGCTGCTCACGGTGGAGCTGCCCCTCGCCCTGCCGGCCGCGATGGCGGGCCTGCGCATCGCCATGGTCTCCGCCGTCTCCCTCGTCACGGTGGGCGCCATCGTCGGCTACGGCGGCCTCGGCAACCTCATCTACGCGGGCATGAACACGTTCTTCAAGGCCCAGGTCCTCACCGCGTCCGTGCTGTGCGTCGTCATCGCGGTCGCCGCCGACCTGCTGCTGCTCGGCGTGCAGCGCATCCTCACTCCCTGGACGAGAGCGAGCCACGCGTGAAGACCCTCACCGACGCCTGGGACTGGCTCGCCGACGCCTCACACTGGTCCGGCGACGACGGCATCTGGCACCGGCTCGCCCAGCACCTCGTCCTCACCGTCGTCTGTCTGGTCATCAGCTGCCTGATCGCCCTGCCCGTCGCGCTCGTCCTCGGCCACCTCGGCAAGGGCGGCGCGCTCGCCGTGAACATCTCCAACGTCGGCCGCGCCGTCCCCACCTTCGCGGTCCTCGTGCTGCTCCTGCTCACCCCGCTCGGAAAGCTCGGCGAGGGACCCACGGTCGTCGCCCTGGTCCTCTTCGCGGTCCCGCCGCTGCTCACGAACGCCTACGTCGGGATGCGCGGAGTCGACCGCGACATCGTCCAGGCCGCTCGCGGCATGGGGATGACGGGACGGCAGATGCTGTTCCAGGTCGAGGTGCCCCTCGCCCTGCCGATGATCATGAACGGGGTGCGGATCGCCGCGGTGCAGCTCGTCGCCACCGCGACGATCGCGGCCCTCGCGGGCGGCGGCGGCCTCGGCCGGATCATCACCGCCGGATTCAACCTGGCGAGCACCCCGCAGGTCGTCGCGGGCGCCGTCCTCGTCGCTGTCTTCGCGCTGCTCGTCGAGGGCGCCTTCGAGCTCGCCGAACGGTTCGCGCCCGCCCTGGCCCGGGGGAGGGCCTGATGGCGGCCTTACGGCGGCGGGCCGCAGTGGCAGCCGTGCTCCTGCCGCTCCTCCTGGTCGGCGCCTGCGGCGGCGGACCCTCGCTGGAGAACCAGGGCGCGGTCACCGCCCCGCCCGGCGACAGCAAGCACCTGATCATCGGCACGGCCGGCTTCACCGAGAGCGACCTGCTCGCCCAGATGTACGCCCTGCTCCTGAAGCAGGCCGGCTACAGCACCAAGATCCTTTCTGTCGCCAACCGCGAACTGTACGAACCCGCCCTGGAATCCGGCCAGATCGACGTCGTGCCCGAGTACGCGGCGACCTTCGCCGACTGGCTCAACGCCAAGACGAACGGCGCCAAGGCCCCGCCCGTCGGATCGCCCGACCTCGACGCCACCATGAAGGCCCTGCACGGCCTCGCCGCACCGCGCGGACTCGCCGTCCTCGCCCCCGGCAAGGCCGTCGACCAGAACGCCTTCGCCGTGACCACCGCCTACGCGAGGCAGCACCGCCTCAAGACTCTCAGCGACCTCGGCGCGTCCGGCCTGGAGGTACGCCTTGCCGCGGGCGACGAATGCGTCCAACGGCCGTACTGCGAGCCGGGCCTGAGGAAGACGTACGGGATCGACGTCACCGGCGTCGACCCCAAGGGCGTCGGCACCACCCAGTCGAAGAAGGCGGTGCAGGACGGCAAGAGCCAGATGATGCTCACCACGACGACCGACGCGACCCTGTCCGACTTCGGCCTCGTGCTGCTCGCCGACGACAAGCGTCTGCAGAACGCCGACTACATCGTGCCGGTGGTCAACCGGGCGCGGGCGGGCAGCGAGCGCGTCGCCGACGTCCTCGGCGCGCTGAACTCCGTACTGACCACCCAGGACCTGGCGTCCATGAACCAGCAGGTGGACAGCTGGCGCAGGCTCCCGGAGGACGTGGCGCGCTCGTACCTGGAGTCGAAGGGACTGCTCAAGAGGTGAACTTCTCCGAGGGGGACGGGTCGGTCACGCGTCGGCGACCGAGTCGAAACTCACCTCGTCCCGCGCCACGCCCTGGGCGTCCGCGTCCACCGAGCGGCGCAGCGCCTCGTGCAGCTTCGCCGGGGTCAGCACGCCGAGGAAGCGGGCGCCTTCGAGGACCGCGACCCAGCCCGCGTCGTGCTGGAGCATCACGCCGAACGCCTGCTTGAGCGGGGCGCCGACGGGCACCCAGGCGTTCATGCGGTGGGCCAGGTCGCCGACCAGCCCCTCCTCGCCCGCGAGCGACAACTCGTCGATACCGACCCAGCCGTGCAGATCGCCGTCCGCGTCGAGGACGACGGCCCAGCGCGCGTCCTCGTCACGCAGCCGCGCGGCGGCCTGCCGGGCGGGCTCGCCGGTGCGGGCCACGGCGGGCTGGTCCAGGTCGTCCGGCTCGATCTCCGTCACGGAGAGCCGCTTCAGACCACGGTCGGCGCCGACGAACTCGGCGACGTACGGGGTCGCGGGCGTGCCGAGCACCGCACCCGGAGTGTCGAACTGCTCGATGCGGCCCTGCCCGTACACCGCGATCCGGTCGCCCAGCCGGACGGCCTCCTCGATGTCGTGCGTGACCAGGAGAACCGTCTTGCGCACGGCGGCCTGCATCCGCAGGAACTCGTCCTGCAACTGCTCGCGGACCACCGGGTCGACGGCGCCGAACGGCTCGTCCATCAGGAGCACCGGCGGGTCGGCGGCGAGCGCGCGGGCCACACCGACGCGCTGGCGCTGGCCGCCCGACAGCTGCTCCGGGTAGCGGGAGCCGTACTGCTTCGGGTCGAGCCCGACCAGGTCGAGCAGTTCGGCGGCCCGGGCACGCGCCTTGGACTTCTTCCAGCCGATCAGCGCGGGCACGGTCGCCGTGTTGTCGAGGATCGTGCGGTGCGGGAAGAGGCCGACCTGCTGGATGACGTATCCGATGCGGCGGCGCAGCTGGACCGGGTCGACCTTCGAGATGTCCTCGCCGTCGACGAAGATCCGGCCGGACGTGGGCTCGATGAGGCGGTTGACCATCATCATCGTGGTGGTCTTCCCGCAGCCCGACGGGCCGACCAGGGTGACCAGTTCGCCCTCGCCGACCTCGAAGGACAGTTCGTCCACGGCCGTCGTGCCGTCCGCGTACCGCTTGGTGACTTGGTCGAACCGGATCATTCCCTCACGCTAACCGCGACGGTCACTCCCCGCTCACCAGCACGACCTCCAGGGTGCGCGGGCCGTGCACGCCCTCGACCCGGTCGAGTTCGATGTCACTGGTGGCGGACGGACCGGAGATCCATGTCAGGGGCCGCCTCGGGTCGAGCCGCTCCAGGGCCTGCGGGACCGAGGAGACGACCTGGTCCGGGACGCGGACGACGCAGATGTGGTGATCGGGGATCAGCGTGATGCGGCGGCGGCCCTGGTCGGGCGAGCCGTCCAGGACGATGGTGCCGGTCTCGGCGACGGCCACCGCGCAGCCGGTGACCACGCTCCCCACCGCGTCCAGGTCGTGCGTGGTGCTCACGGCACGGTCGTGCACCCGGGTGGGATCGGCGGCGGACATCCACTCGGGCGGCAGTCCCGGGGGCACGAGCACGTACCGCGGTCCCCGCGCGGCGAGCAGCCTCATGATCAGGTACGGGAGCTCCTCCTCGTCCTGGCAGCGGTGCACGATCGCCCGGTAGTCCGCCAGGTTCTCGGCGAGCAGGTCGACGGTCTCCTCGGTGGTCCGGGAGCCGTGCTCACGCCGGTACCCCCGGTCCACGGCCGTCTCGTACGACGCCTGTGCGTCGCCCCGGGGCGCATCGCCGAGCGCGCGCCGGACCCGGCCCAGGATGATGTCCCTGCTGCTCACTTGCCGCTCTCCTTCGTGCCGTGCGTGCGTTGCCACCAGTCGCGGAAGGATTCCGCCGGGACCTGCGGCAGATCCCGCGTCGCGCTCCAGGCCCGGCCGGGACCGGGGAGCGTACGGGGATGGAAGCGGCGCGTGCGCGAGGCCAGGCGCTGGCCCGCGCGCAGCGCTCCGGGGTGGACGAACGCCCAGCCGGCCGTGCGCATGGCCGCCCGCTCCGCCGCATGGCCCTTCGCCGGCTTCAGGACCACCTTGTTGCCCTGCCGGGTGGCCGGTCCGCCCTGCACGACCCGCTCCCGCAGGTGCACGAGGACTTCGGGGATGTCGATGGCGACGGGGCAGACTTCGTAGCAGGCGCCGCAGAGGCTGGAGGCGTAGGGCAGTGAGGCGTCGATCTCGCTGGCTGTGCCGCGGAGTTGGGGGCTGAGGATGGCGCCGATGGGGCCGGGATAGACGGAGCCGTAGGCGTGGCCGCCGGCCCGCTCGTAGACCGGGCAGACGTTGAGGCAGGCGGAGCAGCGGATGCAGCGCAGGGCCTGGCGGCCGACCTCGTCGGCGAGGGTGTCGGTGCGGCCGTTGTCGATCAGGACCAGGTGGAAGGCTTGGGGCCCGTCACTGTCACTGGTGCCGGTCCACATCGACGTGTACGGGTTCATGCGTTCGGCCGTCGAGGAGCGGGGGAGCGTCTGGAGGAAGACCTCGAGGTCGCGCCAGGTGGGGACGATCTTCTCGATGCCGACGACCGAGATCAGGGTCTCGGGCAGGGTGAGGCACATGCGGCCGTTGCCCTCGGACTCGACGACGACCAGGGTGCCGGTCTCGGCGACCATGAAGTTCGCCCCGGAGATGCCGACCTTGGCACGCAGGAACTTCTCGCGCAGGTGCAGGCGTGCGGCCTCGGCCAGCTCCGCGGGGGTGTCCGTCAGGCCCTCGGGGGCCGGGCGGCCCCACGCGCCCATCTCCTTGGTGAAGATGTCGCGGATCTCGCCGCGGTTGCGGTGGATGGCCGGGACGAGGATGTGGGAGGGGCGGTCGTGACCGAGCTGGACGATGAGTTCGGCGAGGTCGGTCTCGTAGGCGTGGATGCCCTCGGCCTCCAGCGCCTCGTTGAGCCCGATCTCCTGGGTGGCCATCGACTTGACCTTGACCACTTCGGACTCGCCGGTCTCCTTGACCAGGCGCGTCACGATCCGGTTGGCCTCGTCCGCGTCTGCGGCCCAGTGGACGGTGCCGCCCGCCGCGGTGACGGCCTCCTCCAACTGCACGAGATAGGTGTCGAGATGGCGCAGGGTGTGGTCCTTGATCTGCTTGCCGGCCTCGCGCAGGAGCGCCCAGTCGTCCAGCTCCGCGACGGCCTTGGCCCGCTTGTCGCGGATGGTGTGCGTGGCATGTTTCAGGTTGGCGCGCAGGGTGGTGTTGCCGACGGCCTCGTGGGCGGCCTTAGGGAAGGCGGGCATGCCGACGAACGTGCCGCTCATGACAGGGGCTCCTCTTGCGTGCTCGCCAGGATCTCCGCGATGTGGACGGGGCGCATCGCCGTGTGCAGGCGGGACATCGTGCCGCCGAGGTGCATCAGGCAGGAGTTGTCCGCCGCGCACAGGACGTCGGCGCCGGTCGAGCCGGCGTTGCGGACCTTGTCCTCGGCCATGGCCGCCGAGACATCGGAGTTCTTGACGGCGAAGGTGCCGCCGAACCCGCAGCACTCCGCAGCGCCCGGCAGCTCCTTGAGGTCAAGTCCCTTGACCGCCTTGAGCAGTTGGTAGGGCCTGTCGCCGAGCCCGAGGGAGCGCAGGCCGTGGCACGTCGGGTGGTACGTGACGGTGTGCGGGTAGTACGCGCCCACGTCCGTCACACCGAGCACGTCCACGAGGAACTCGGTGAGCTCGTACGTCTTCGGCACGACCGGCGCGAGAGTGGCCGCGAGCCCGTCGCCGCGGCCCTCCGCGCGGGCGCGCTCACCCATGCGCGGGTACAGCTCGCGCACCATCGCCCCACACGACCCCGACGGCGTCACGATCGCGTCGTACTCACCGAATACATCGGAGAACTTCCGGGCGAGCGGCTCCGCCTCATGGCGATAGCCGGTGTTGTAGTGCGCCTGCCCGCAACAGGTCTGCCCCATCGGGAAGTCGATGTCGACACCCAGTCTGGTCAGCAGTTTCACCACCGCACGGCCGGTGTCCGGATAGAGCGTGTCGTTGACACACGTCAGGAACAGTGCGACACGCATCGCGGCCCCTTCGTATCGATCATCGGATGGGTGCAGGGTACGCGGCAGGCGGCCCGGAGGGGAGACACCTGGCGTCACCGTTCGGCGAGGCGCCGCTCGGCGGCCCGCCACGCGGTGTGGTTCCCCCGCGGCTCGTACCGGGTCAGGGGCTGGGTGCGGGCGAGGAGTTCGCGTATCGCCGCCCGGTCGCCGACGAGGCCGTGGGCGCGCGCCTGCACGAGTACGTTGCCCAGGGCCGCCGCCTCGGCGGGGCCCGCCACGACCGGGAGACCGCAGGCGTCGGCGGTCAACTGGCACAGCAGCGCGTTACGGGCGCCGCCGCCCACGATGTGCACGACGTCGACCGGGTGGTCGGCCAGACGCGCCGCTTCGGCGATCGCCCGCCGGTGCGCGAGCGCCAGGGAGTCGAGGATGCACCGGGTCGTCTCGGCCCGGGTGCGGGGCACGGGCTGGCCCGTGCCCCGGCAGGCCTCCGCGATGCGCTCGGGCATCCGGCCCGGGGAGAGGAACGCGGCGTCACCCGCGTCCACCACCGACCTCAGCGGCGCGACGTCCCCCGCCTCCCTCAGCAGCGCCTCCAGTTCGGGGTCCCCCCAGGCGCGCAGGCACTCCTGGAGCAGCCACAGGCCCATGATGTTGCGCAGAAAGCGGACCGTGCCGTCCAGACCCAGCTCGTTCGTGAAGTTCGCGGCGCGGCTCGCCTCGCTCAGGACGGGGGCGTCGAGTTCGAGACCGGCCAGCGACCAGGTGCCGGTGCAGATATAGGCGAACCGCTCGCCCGGTGCGGCCGGGACGGCGGCCACCGCGGACGCCGTGTCGTGCGAGCCGACGGCCGTCACCGGGACCGGACCCGTCAGCCCCGTCTCCTCCAGTACCTCCGGCAGCAACTGCCCCGCCGGGTCCCCGGGCCTCCGCAGCGGCGGGAAGAGCCCGAGATCGACCCCCAGGCGCTCGGCGACCGAGGACGCCCAGTCACCGGTGCGTGGGTCGATGAGCTGGGTGGTCGAGGCATTGGTCACCTCCGTGCCCTGCTCCCCGGTCAGCCAGTACGAGATCAGATCGGGAATCAGCAGCAGGCGGCGCGCAGCGGCCAGTTGAGCCGATCCCTGTGCCGCCACCAGCTGGTAGAGGGTGTTGAACGGCGCGTACTGCAGGCCCGTCGCCGCGTACAGCTCCGCCGCCGGCACGCTCGCCCACACCTTCTCCGCCACGCCCTCGGTACGACCGTCGCGGTAGTGCACGGGGTGGCCGAGCAGCGCGCCGTCCGCGTCGAGGAGGCCGTAGTCCACGGCCCAGCTGTCGATGCCGACGGACGCGATCCGCCCGCCCGCCGTGGCGCCGGCGGCGCGCAGCCCGTCCAGCACGCCCGCGTACAGGCCGAGCACGTCCCAGCGCAGCCCCTCAGGGAGGTGCACCGGACGGTTGGGGAAACGGTGGGCCTCCGCCAGGGCGAGGGTGCCGGGGCCGACCCGGCCGACCATGACGCGCCCGCTGGAGGCACCCAGGTCGACCGCGGCGAACACGCCCGTCCGGGCGGCAACCGGAGTCGCCATGGCCCCGCTCATCGCAGGAAGGCCGCGGCGACGCCGGCGTCCACCGGAATGTGCAGCCCCGTCGTGTGCGTGAGGTCCCCGCCCGTCAGGGCGAACACCGCGTTGGCGACATGCTCGGGCAGTACCTCGCGCTTGAGGATGGTCCGCTGCGCGTAGAACTCGCCGAGCTTGTCCTCCTCGATCCCGTACGTCGCCGCGCGCTGCGCGCCCCAGCCGCCCGCGAAGATGCCGGAGCCGCGCACCACACCGTCCGGATTCACGCCGTTGACCCGGATGCCGTGCTCGCCCAGCTCGGCTGCCAGCAGCCGGACCTGATGTGCCTGGTCGGCCTTGGTCGCGGAGTACGCGATGTTGTTCGGGCCCGCGAACACCGCGTTCTTCGAGGCGATGTACACGAGGTCGCCGCCGAGCCCCTGCGCCCGCATGACGCGGGCGGCCTCGCGCGACACGAGGAAGGAGCCGCGCGCCATGATGTCGTGCTGGAGGTCCCAGTCCCGGGCCGTCGTCTCCAGGAGCGGCTTCGAGATGGAGATGCCCGCGTTGTTCACCACGAGGTCGACTCCGCCGAACGCCAGGGCCGCCGTCCCGAACGCCTCGACGATCTGCTCCTCCGACGTCACGTCGACCGTGACGGCCACCGCCTTGTCGGGCCCGCCCAACTCCTCCGCCACGGCAGCCGCGTTGTCCCCGTTCAGATCCGCGACCACCACGCACGCGCCCTCGGCCACGAGCCTGCGGGCGATCGCCTTCCCGATGCCGCTGCCCGCGCCCGTCACGAGCGCGATCCGGGTGGCGAGCGGCTTGGGCTCAGGCATCCGCCGGAGCTTGGCCTCCTCCAGGGACCAGTACTCGATGCGGAACTTCTCCGACTCCTCGATCGGCGCGTAGGCCGACACGGCCTCGGCGCCCCGCATCACATTGATCGCGTTGACATAGAACTCGCCCGCGACGCGCGCCGTCTGCTTGTCCTTGCCGAAGCTGAACATGCCGACCCCGGGGACGAGCACGATCGCCGGATCGGCGCCCCGCATCGCCGGCGAGTCAGGGCCCGCGTGCCGCGCGTAGTAGGCCGCGTACTCCTCGCGGTACTCGGCGTGCAGCTGCCGCAGGCGCGCGACCGCCTCGTCCAGGGGAGCCGTCGGCGGCAGGTCGAGGACCAGGGGCCTGACCTTCGTGCGGAGGAAGTGGTCGGGGCAGGACGTGCCGAGTGCCGCGAGGCGCGGGTGCTCGGTGCGCGACAGGAAGTCGAGCACGACGTCCGAGTCGTCGAAGTGGCCCACCTGGGGCCGGTCCTGGGAGGCGAGCGCCCTGATGAACGGGGCGAGGGCGGCGGCCCGCTCCCGCCGGCCGGCCGGTCCGGCGCCGGTGTACCCCGCGAGCAGCGGGCCGAACGGCTCGGCCCTGCCCCGCTCGGCGAGGAACGCCTCCGCGGTAAGGATGATGTGCAGGGAGCGCCGCTCGCACTCCTGCGCCGTGTCGCCCCACGCCGTGATGCCGTGACCGCCGAGGACGCAGCCGATCGCCCGCGGGTTGGCCTCCTTGACCGCCGCGATGTCCAGGCCGAGCTGGAATCCGGGCCTGCGCCACGGCACCCACACCACCGCGTCGCCGAAGCACTCGGCGGTCAGCTTCTCGCCGTCCGCGGCGCAGGCGAGCGCGATCCCGGAGTCGGGGTGCAGGTGGTCCACGTGCGCCGCGTCGACCAGGCCGTGCATCGCGGTGTCGATGGATGGCGCGGCGCCGCCCCTGCCGTGCAGGCAGTAGTCGAACGCGGCGACCATCTCGTCCTCGCGCTCCACCCCCGGATACACGCCCTCCAGGGCGCGCAGCCGGTCCAGGCGCAGGGCCGCGAGCCCGTCGGCCGTGAGCGTCCCCAGGTCGCCGCCCGAGCCCTTGACCCACATCAGCTCGACGTCACCACCCGTCACCGGGTCGGTAGAGGTGCCCTTCGCCGAGGTGTTGCCCCCCGCGTAGTTCGTGTTGCGCGGATCCGCGCCCAACCGGTGTGAACGGGCCAGGAGTTCGCTCACGCACGCGTGCTGCTCCGTCATGTCGCTCATGCCCCCCACCCGGCCTGTACGCCTCCGACGCGGTCCTTCACGATCCGCTCCTGCCATCCTGACCGCCGGTAGGCCCCCATGGGATCCGGGTCGAGCCCCAGCTCTTCCCTGACCTCCTCCAGTAGGGGACGCACGTCCGTGTTGTACGCGTCCATCAGCACCCCGTTGGCCGCCAGCACGTCGCCCTCCCGCTGGGCCGCGGCGAGTGCCTCGGCGTCGACGAGCAGCGCCTTGGCCGTGGCCTCCTGGACGTTCATCACCGAGCGGATGATCGCGGGGATCTTGGCCTCGATGTTGTGGCACTGGTCGAGCATGAACGCGATCCCGGAGTCGGCCTCCAGACCGCCGCCCCGCCGCACCTCGTACAGGATCCGGAACAGCTGGAAGGGGTCCGCCGCGCCGACCATCAGGTCGTCGTCCGCGTAGAAGCGTGAGTTGAAGTCGAACGCGCCGAGGCGTCCCTCCCGCAGCAGGAACGCGACGATGAACTCGATGTTGGTGCCCGGCGCGTGATGCCCGGTGTCCACACACACCTGCGCCTTCTGGCCGAGCTTGAGGCAGTGCGCGTACGACGTGCCCCAGTCCGGCACGTCGGTGGCGTAGAAGGCGGGCTCGAAGAGCTTGTACTCGAGCACCATGCGCTGGTCGTCGCCCAGCCGGTCGTACACGGTCCGCAGCGCCTCGGCGAGCCGGTCCTGGCGGTCCCGGAGGTCGTCCTGGCCGGGGTAGTTGGTGCCGTCGGAGAACCACAGCTTCAGATCGCGCGAGCCGGTGGCGTCCATGATGTCGACGCACTCCAGGAGGTGGCCGACGGCCTTGCGGCGCACCGCGGGGTCCGGGTTGGTGACGCTGCCCAGCTTGTAGTCGTCGTCCTGGAAGACGTTGGAGTTGACCGCGCCCAGCTTCACACCGCGTTCCTCGGCGTACGCGGCGAGCTTCGCGTATCCCTCGGGTCCGCCCTCGACGCGGTCCCACGGTATGTGCAGCGCCACGGTCGGCGCGGCCCCCGTGAACGCGTGGACCTGCGCGGCGTCGTCGAGCTTCTCCCGCGGGGTGCGGGGCACGCCGGCCTGGGCGAACACCTTGAAGCGGGTGCCCGAGTTTCCGTAAGCCCAGGACGGTGTCTCGATCGACTGGCGCTTCAGGACGGCCTTGGCGGCCGCTGTCCGCGCCTCGTGTGCTGTGGACCCGGTCATGTCTCTCCTGTGAACGAACGATCGTTGTGAAACGATTCAAAGCCTGACGCTAAAGGGCCGTGCGGGGCGTGTCAACGGCCCCGCACGGCCTGGTCGGTGACTGTGCCCGCGGCCCGATCTCCCAGGCCGCAGGCGCAGTTCAGCCCTCGCGCGTCAGCGTGAAGCGGTGGGTGCCGGGGGTGAGAGCGGACACCGTCACGCGGCCGGAGTCGAGGCGCACCCCGGACGCCGCGGATCTGCCGTCCCGCCAGAGCGTCCGCCCGCCCGAGCGCACCGTCGCGCCCCGGCCGTCCGTGGGCAGCGCGACGACCCCCCGAGTGCCCCGCGGCGCATGCACGGTCAACGTGAACGTGCCGCCCTGACGCTCCCACTCCACGCCCAACGGCCCATGAGGTGTGGGCAGTTCACCCCGCGCCCAGCGGACCGATCCGGTGAACGGACGCACCTCCCAGGCGGCGTACCCCGGTGACGTCGGCTTCGCGCCGAGCAGCTGGTGGGTGAGCGCGGGCAGCACTCCCGTGGACCACCCGTGCGCCATGCTCGTGTACGCGCCCTCGTACAGCGAGCCGTTCGGACCGATGCCCTCCCAGTGCGTGATGCCGGGGTCGTGGCTCTCCATCCATCCGTAGGTGCGCTTGATCTGGTCGATCGCCGAGTCGGCGAGGCCGCTCTCGAAGCGCGCCACGAACTCCGGGTACGAGGTGAAGGCGTACACCCGCTGGGAGGCGCCACCGAAGAGGGTGTCGTTGTCCATGAAGGCGTTGCCGTAACGGCGTTTCGTCGTCGCGTCCAGGTGGGCGAGCGCCGACGCCGCCCGCTCCGCGTCCGCGACGCCCGACGTGATGGCGATCGCGTTGCCGTCCTGCGCGTGCCGGACGGCGCCGGTGGCGGAGTCCAGATAGGCGCCCGCCGCCTCGTCCCACAGATGCGTGTTGACCGCCTGGGCGACCTTGTCCGCCCGCTCCCGCCACCGCCCCGCGTCCGCGTCATGACCCACGTGGTCCGCGATACGGGCCGCGTCCCTCAGGGCCTGCACATAGTTGGCGTTGTAGTAGGTGATCCGGCCCGTGCGCCCGAGGAACGCGTAATCCCCGTACCCCGACGTGCCGTTGAGGCCCTTGCTCAGCAGGCCCGCGTCGTCCGTCACGCTCGGGTACCACGTGTCGAGGACCTTGACGAGCTGCGGGTAGTAGCGCTCGGCGTAGTCCGTGTCGCCGGTGTACAGGACGTAGTCCCAGCTGCACGTCACCCACCACAGCGGGTAGTCGAACAGCGGGAGCGTGTACTGGTTGATGGAGGCCGGCGGGATCCAGCCGTCGGCCCGCTGGTGCTCGGCGAGGTCCGCCAGGACGTTGCGCGCGGCCTCGGCCGCGTCGTCGTGGGTGAGATAGAGGGTGCGCCCCGCCACCGCCACGTCACCGACGTACGGATCCCGGTCACGCTTCGCGCCGTCGTGCAGGACGAGCTTGCCGTCGAGCGACGCGCTGAAGGCGCCCCGCGGGTCCACGTCGTCCGCGCGGAAGGTGTCGACGACCAGCTCGTTCGTGTACGAGGCGCCGTACCAGTAGCGGTTCAGCTCCTCGTCGGAGCACAGGAACCAGCCGCGGTACGACTCCGGTGTGCCGAGATACGCCGTGAAGGCGAGCGACACGGCGTCCACGGCGACGGTGCCCCACGGCTGCGCGGCGGGCGCGTCGGACGGCAGCGCGTCCAGCGTGATCTTGAGATAGCGGAAGCCGTGCAGGCCGTCCGCGTACACCTTGTCGCTGCCCGAGGCGTAGCCCTTCTTGTCCGTCCACTCGGCGCCGCCCGCGGGTACGGCGTACTGGTCCGTTCCCTTCGAGGCGCCGCCCGCCTGGTCGTTGCGGGTGAAGTCGGAGCGGTCGGTGAGGAACTGGAGCGTCTCGGAGAAGGCGAGGCGCACCCCGGGGTTGTTGCCGGACGCCCAGGCGAAGTCGACCTTCGGGTGACCGACGACGACCTTGCCGAAGTCGAGCGTCACGCTCGGCGCGACGACCGGGTCCACGGCCTCGGGCCAGACCTCGTTGATCCGCGTGAACACGCCCTGCCCGAGGTCCTGGGCCGAGGTGACCGTGATCCGCACCCGCGCCGTGGACACCGCCGCGTCGAAGCGGACGGCGCGCTGCACCGCGCTGTTGCCGGTGACGGCGGCGACCTTCCGCCAGTCCGAGTCCACCCAGGCGTCCACCGTGAAGTCCGTGGGAACGCCGTCCGTGTCGGACACCACGGTCAGGCCCGAGAGCGTGAGCGCCGCAGGCGCTGTCACCGTCAGGGTGTCGGGGAAGGCGCGCTCGGTGTCGTCGTTCCAGAAGGTGTCGAGGTCGCCGTCGACGGCGTGCTGTGCGTCGTACGTGCGCGGTCGGCCGTCGCCTCCGTTGTTGCCGGCGTGGGTGGTGGAGCCCTCCGCCGTGGTGCCGTCGGGCCAGCGCGGTGGCGCGGGAGGTTCGGGGCGGCGCAGGACGGTCACCCGGCCGCCAGGCTTGAGGAGGGCGTCGGGACGCGTCACGTCACCGGCCGACCGGACGATCCGCACCGGCCGCACCGTGCGGCCGGAAGGCGCCTGGACGTAGCGGTGCCAGGCCGCGTCCGGGGCCTGTCCGGCAGCCGAGCCCTGAACCGGTGTCGCTGCCGCGGCCGTTCCCGCGCCCAGGAGGGGCAGTCCGGCCGCGGCCAGCACCGCCCCGCCCACACCCGCTCCGAGCACGGCGCGCCGGTCGGGCCCCTGTGCTGTCTTCACGTCATCCGTCACGTCTGTGTGCCTCCGTCTGCCCGCGCCGGAACGGGGCAGGAGTGAATCGATTTAGGCATGGGCTCATCTCGGCCTCGCGGTCCGTCAGTTGGAGAAGCGGTGGGTGCCGGACGCCGCGGCGAAGACGGCGCAGCCGTCGTCCATGCGGAGGAACTTCGCGTCCCCGTGCGCCACTCGGGCCGCGTCGGACGCGGGGATCCAGACCTCGGCGGTCGTGTTGGCCGGCACGGTGAGCGTGAGCCGGAAGCCGCCCGAGTCCACCGACCACTTGGTGCTGATCGGCCCCTGGACGGAGTCGTAGCGCCCTTGTGCCCGCGTGATCCCGCCCCCGGGCCGTGGCCGCACGAGGATCTTGCGGAAGCCCGGCTCGGCCGGTGCGATACCGGCGATGTTCGCGTACATCCACTCGCCGACCGAGCCGTACGCGTAGTGGTTGAACGAGTTCATCCCGGCGTCCTGGAAGCTGCCGTCCGGCTTGATGGAGTCCCAGCGCTCCCACATCGTCGTCGCGCCCTTGTCGATCTGGTAGCCCCAGCTGGGGAAGGACCGCTGGACGAGCAGCCGGTAGGCGACGTCGGTGTGACCGGCCGCGGTGAGGACCGGCAGCAGGCGCGGTGTGCCGAGGAACCCCGTCGACAGGTGCCAGTCCTTGGCCTTGATGAGGGCGACGAGACGGTCGGCGGCAGGGCCACGGTCGCTCTCCGCCAGCAGGTCCATCGACAGCGCGAGCACGTACGCGGTCTGCGTGTCGCCCTTCACCTTGCCGCCGTCCGAGACGTACGCCGCGCGGAACGCGTCGCGCACACTGCCGAACAGCGACGTGTACGGCGCCGGGTCCTTGCCGAGCGCCTTCGCCGCCCGGGCCACGAGGTCGGCGGCGTGGGCGAAGTAGGCCGTACCGATGACGTCCTTGGGCGTCTCGTCCTGGAGGTTGAGCCAGTCCCCGAAGCCCTCGGCCGGGCGCAGGAAACCGCTGCTGTGCTTCTCCAGGTAGTCGAGCCACTTCACCATCGACGGCCACGACTCCTCGAGGACGCGCGTGTCGCCGTACGCCTGGTACAGCGCCCACGGGACGGTCACGCCCGCGTCGCCCCAGCCCGCGACGCCGTCGCCGACGCCGGGCATGTCGGGGGCCACGTTCGTGAACGCGCCCTCGTCGCTCTGGCCGTCGCGCAGGTCGCCCAGCCACTTGGTGAGGAAGCGGGCCGACTCCATGTTGTAGGCGGCCGTCGGCGCGAAGACGTTGATGTCGCCGGTCCAGCCGAGCCGCTCGTCGCGCGCCGGGGTGTCGGTGGGGATGGAGACGAAGTTGCCGCGCTGCCCCCAAGTGATGTTCTGGTGCAGCTGATTGAGCATCGGCACGTTCGTCGAGAAGTCCATGGTGAAGGGCGCCGACGTATGGATGACCCGCCCCACGACAGCGTCGAGCGGCGGCTTGCCGGGGTAGCCGGTCACCTCGACGTAGCGGAAGCCGTGGAAGGTGAAGCGCGGCTCGTACGTCTCCTTGCCACCGCCCTTGAGGGTGTACGTGTCGGTGGCCTTCGCCGTCCGGAGGTTGGCGGTGTAGATCGTGCCGTCCGGGTTGAGGACCTCGGCGTGCCGCAGCCGTACGGTGGTGCCGGCCTTCCCGGCGACGGTGAGGCGGACCGCGCCGACCATGTTCTGGCCCAGGTCGTAGACGAACACGCCGGGCTTCGGCTCGGTCATCTTCCGTGCGGACAGCTCGCGTTCGAGACGGGTGGGGCCGCCGGCCTCGGCCACCAGGGCGGCGCTCACCTTGTCGACGGCGGCGGCCGCGACCCAGCCGGAGTCGTCGAACCCGGCGCGCGTCCAGCCGTCGGTCTCCAGGCGTGCGTCGTACTCCTCGCCCGCCATCAGGTCGGCGTCGGTGACGGGGCCGGTCGAGGCGCGCCAGTCGGTGCCGGACAGCACCCGCTCGGTCGATCCGTCGGTGTACGTGACCTCCAACTGGGCCAGGAACGCGGGACGTTCGCCGTACTGGTGCGGACCGAACCAGGCGATGTTACCGGCGTACCAGCCCGCGGCGACCGTCGCACCGAGCGCGTTGGCCCCGGACTTCACCAGCTTGGTCACGTCGTACGTCTGGTACTGGACGCGCTTGCGGTAGTCCGTCCAGCCCGGCGCGAGCCGGTCCTCGCCGACCCGCTCGCCGTTGATGTGGGCCTCGTACAGACCGAGCGCCGACGCGTAGAGACGTGCGCGCGCGACCGACCGGCCCTTGAGCCGGAACTCGTGGCGCAGCTGGGCGGCGGGGGAGTGCGACGGCGCGACCTTGCCCCAGGGGCCCGAGCCCCACTGCGCGAGGGCCTTCGCCGCCTTCCACGAAGTGTCGTCGAACCCGGCCGACTTCCAGTCACCGGCGGGCTCCTGGTCGGCGGCCTTCCAGTCGGTGCCGGTGACGAAGGTCTTCACCCCGTCGGCCGTCGTCAGCTCCAGGAGGCCGAGCAGGCCGGCAGGGCTGTCCGTGGCGTTGACGGCGGAGACGGCCAACACGGCCGCACCGGCGCGCAGTTGGGCGGTCACGTCGACGACGGCCGGGCGGCGCCAGTTCTCCGCCGGGCCGTCCGCGTCGGCGTGCGCCACCTCGGTGCCGTTCACGTACGCGGTGTAGCCGTCGTCGGCGGTCATCACCAGGCGGGCCCGGGTCACGCCTTCCGGGACGTCGGCACGGCCGCGGAAGTAGCGGGTTCCCGCCGGGGCGCCACTGGCGGGGTCGCCCTCGGGGAACCAGATCCAGGAGGCGTCGTCGAGCGCCGGCGCCCCGATCAGCGCCGCGGGAGCCCCGATCCACCGGGCGGACCAGTCGGACGCGGCGGTCAGGCCGGTCTCCCACCAGGACGGCTCGCTCCACTGGGAGGCGCGGCCCGCGGTGTCCCAGACCCGGACCGACCAGTAGTAACGGGTACGCGAGGTCAGGGCGGGGCCCGCGTAGGGGACGAGGGTGGACTCGGGGGACGCGACCTTGCCGCTGTCCCACACGTCAGGGTCGGTGAGGCGGCTCGCGGTGGTGGCGACCCGTATCTGATAGGCGCTCTGGGCCCGGCCCGGTTCGTCCGACTCCAGGGGCCAACTCAGCCTGGGGTGCGGTACGTCGAGCCCGAGCGGGTGGCTCACGTACTCGACGGTGGGCGCGCTCACGCGCACGGCCTTCGCGGCCCGAGCGCCTCCGGCGGCTCCCGAGGCGGGCGCCGCCTGTGCGGCTCCCGGTGCGGCGGAGGCGATGGCCGTCCCCAGGGCGGCTGTCGCGGTCGTGCTGAGCAGTCGTCTTCTGCTGATCACACTCGGCTCCATACGACTCGGCTATGAATCGTTTCAGGGAGGGAAGCTAGAGTGACGAAAGTGAGCTGTCAAGGGTGTGCGGCGGCGCCACAGCGGGTGGGTACCCCGCTTCTGAACCCCGGCCGGGCGCCCGCTGCCTGGCACGTACTTTGATCCGGTCAGGGTCGAGATGCAGGCTCCCGGAGATTTCCAAGTCCCCACCATTGACGCCGGAGTTGGTGCGGGGCTAGCTTCCGTGCAATCCGTTTGAAACCTTTCATAGTCAGCTCTTCAGACCCGATCGGTGCCATTCCCATGAGAGAGCCCCCCGTCCTGGCCGTAGAGGGACTCGACAAGTCCTTCGGTGCCGTGCGCGCCCTCCACGGCGTGTCCCTGCAGCTCCACGCCGGAGAGGCGCACGCCCTCGCCGGAGAGAACGGCGCGGGGAAGTCCACCCTCATCAAGACGCTCGCCGGGGTCCACCGGCCCGACGCCGGCACCGTGCTCATCGACGGCGAGCCCGTCACCCTGCACGGACCCGCCGACGCCCGCGACGCCGGGATCGCGGTCATCTACCAGGAGCCCACGCTCTTTCCGGACCTCTCCGTCGCCGAGAACATCTTCATGGGGCGCCAGCCCCGCCGCTCCCTCGGCCGGATCGACCACAGGGCGGTCAACGCCGCGGCCGCCGCGCTCTTCGCGCGCCTCGGCGTCGACCTCGACCCCGAGCAGCCCGCGCGCGGCCTGTCCATCGCCGACCAGCAGATCGTGGAGATCGCCAAGGCGCTCTCCTTCGACGCCCGGGTCCTGATCATGGACGAGCCGACCGCCGCGCTCACCGGCAGCGAAGTGGCCCGCCTCTTCGCCGTGGTGCGCACCCTGCGCGAACAGGGCTCCGCCATCCTCTTCATCTCCCACCGCCTGGAAGAGATCTTCGAGCTCTGCCAGCGCGTCACGACGCTGCGCGACGGCGCCCTGATCGCGAGCGAACCCGTCGAGGGCCTCACCGAGGACGACCTCGTACGCCGCATGGTCGGCCGCGACCTCGACGAGCTCTACCCCAAGCAGGCCACCGACATCGGCGCGGTCGCCCTGAGCGTGCGCCGGCTGACCCGCGAAGGCGTCTTCACCGACGTGTCGTTCGACGTGCGGCGCGGCGAGATCGTCGGCCTCGCGGGGCTCGTCGGGGCAGGTCGCAGCGAGGTCGCCCGGGCTGTCTTCGGCATCGACCGCCGGGACGCGGGCACCGTCGAGGTCGACGGCCGCGCGCTCGTCAACGGCGCCCCCAGCACCGCCATGGCCGCCGGACTCGCCCTCGTGCCCGAGGACCGGCGCGCCCAAGGCCTCGTGATGGGCATGTCGATCGAACGCAACATCGGGCTCACCGGGCTGCGCACGACCGCGCGGGCCGGGCTCATGGACCGCGGGGCCGAGCGCAGCCGCTCACTGGACTGGGCCGTGAAACTCCAGGTCAAGTACGCGCGGATCGCCGACGCGGTCGGCACCCTGTCCGGCGGCAACCAGCAGAAGGTCGTCCTCGCCAAGTGGCTCGCCACCGGCCCCCGCGTGCTGATCGTCGACGAGCCGACGCGCGGCATCGACGTCGGCACCAAGGCCGAGGTGCACCGGCTGCTGTCCGGACTCGCCGCGGACGGCGTCGCGGTGCTGATGATCTCGTCCGACCTGCCGGAGATCCTCGGCATGGCCGACCGCGTACTCGTCATGCACGAGGGCCGTCTCACGGCGGAGATCCCGCGCACCGAGGCGACGGAGGAGTCCGTGATGGCGGCGGCGACGGGGAGGGCGGCGTGATGCGTGGCCCGAGCGAAGCGAACCCCGGAAGCCCCGGAAGCCCCGGAAGCCCCGGAAGGAGGACCCCATGACCGTCACCGCGCAGCCGCCCGCGCCCGCCGTCGACCCCGACAAGGCCGGTGGTACCCGGCTCGTCGACCGGGTGTTCAAGATGCGTGAACTCGCCATCCTGCTGGTCTTCCTGGTGATGATCGGCGTCACCCAGGCCGGCAACACCGAGTTCCTCTCGGAGCAGGGCATCAAGGACCTGCTCCTCAACGCCACCATCCTCGTCCTCGTCGCCACCGGGCAGGCGCTGGTCGTCATCACGCGGAACGTCGACCTGTCCGTCGGCTCGACGCTCGGCATCACCGCCTTCGCCGCCGGTGACTTCCTCCACGGAGGCGGCAACTCCGTCGTCGCGATCGTGCTCGCCGTCGCCCTCGGCGTCGGCTGCGGGCTCCTCAACGGCGCCCTCGTCAGCCTCGGCCAGGTACCGGCCCTCGTCGTCACCCTCGGCACGCTCTACGTCATCCGCGGCATCGACTCGATCTGGGTCGGCTCGCGGCAGATCACCGCGTCCGATCTGCCGGGCGGATACGTCGACTTCGGCTCCGGCGGCATCTCCGCGGTGCCGTATCTCGCGCTGATCGCCCTCGCCGTCCTGATCGCGGTGGCGTACTACCTGCGTCACTTCGGCGGCGGGCGCGAGCTCTACGCGCTCGGCTCCAACCCGGAGGCCGCGCGCCTCGCCGGCATCCCCGTGCGCCGGCGGATCCTCGCCGCGTACACCGCGTGCGGAGCACTCGCCGGGCTCGCGGGCGCCCTGTACCTGGCCCGCTTCGGCAACGTCGACTCCGCCACCGGCAACGGCTACGAACTCACCGTCGTCAGCGCCGTCGTGGTCGGCGGCGTCGCGTTCACCGGCGGCTCCGGAAGCGTCTACGGCGCCGCGCTCGGCGCACTCCTGCTGACCTCCATCAACAGCGTGCTGCCCGCCCTGGGTGTCAGCTCGGTGTGGGTGCTCGCCATCAACGGCGTCCTGCTGGTCCTCGCCATCGCCGTCGACCGGGTCGTCGCCCTGCGCGTCGCCAAGGCACTGAAGAAGAGGAACGCCCGCCATGGCTGATCTCCCCCTCACCCGCGCAGTCCGGTGGGACACCGTGGTGGGCGCCCTCCTGGTGGTGCTCCTCCTGGCGTCGTTCTCGTTCGTCGACGGCTTCGGCAACGCGCTCAACCTGTCGTTCCTGCTCGGCAACACCCTGCCCATCGCGCTGATCGCGCTCCCGATGACCCTCCTGGTGGTCGCCGGCGAGATCGACCTCTCCGTCGCCTCGACGGCCGGCCTGTCCGGGGCCGTGATGGGCTCCCTGTGGAACGCGGGCATGGCCATCGAGACGATCATCCCGCTGTGCCTCGTCCTCGGAGTCCTCTGCGGGCTCGTCAACGGCCTCCTGGTGACCCGCCTCGGCCTGCCCTCCCTCGCCGTCACGATCGGCACCATGGCCGCCTACCGCGGCATCGCCCAGATCATCCTCGGCTCGGACGCGGTCACCGACTTCCCCTCGCAGTACCTGGACTTCGCGGCGGGACGCATCGGCGACACCTTCCTGCCGTACGCGTTCCTGCCCTTCCTCGCGCTGCTCGCGATCGCCGTCGTCATCCTGCACGCGACGCCGTTCGGCCGCTCGCTCTTCGCGATCGGCGCCAACGAGGAGGCGGCACGCTTCGCCGGGATCCGCGTCCGGCGGCACAAACTGTGGCTGTTCGTCGCCACCGGCCTCATGGCCTCCTTGACCGGCGTGTTCTGGGCCCTGCACTACGCGAGCGCCCGCTACGACAACGCCACCGGGCTCGAACTCTCCGTCGTCGCCGCCGTGCTGCTCGGCGGCATCGACTTCGACGGCGGCAGGGGCACACTCGGCGGCGCGATCGCCGGAGTGTTCCTGCTCGGCGCCCTCCAGAACGCGATGAGCCTGCTCAACGTCTCCGCCCAGTCGCAGATCGTCGTCACCGGCGTCCTGCTGGTCGTCTCCGTGCTCGGACCCCGCGTCGCCCGGCAGATCGCGACCGCCCGAGCGGGCCGCCAGGCCACCATCCCCTCGCACTGACCTCACGTACCGCCCGAAAGGGGCCCACGATGTCCGCACCCGCACTCCGCCGAGCCTGCCTGGCGCTCGCCGCCGTCACCTCCCTCGCGCTCGCCGCCACCGCGTGCGGCGGCACCACCAAGGACTCGGCGAAGGACGACGACGCCGGCACGTCCTCCCACGCCAAGGCCGACCCGGGAGCCGCGACCAAGAAGGGCCTGAAGGTCGCCTTCCTGCCCAAGCAGGTCAACAACCCGTACTTCACCACCGCCGACAAGGGCGGCGAGAAGGCCGTCACCGAGCTCGGCTCGACGTACAAGGAGACCGGCCCCAACAGCGCCACCGACACCAGCGGGCAGGTCAGTTACGTCAACACGCTCACCCAGCAGCAGGTCGACGCGATGGCCGTGTCCGCTCAGGACCCCGGCGCCCTGTGCACCGCCCTCAAGCAGGCCATGAAGAACGGCATCAAGGTCGTCACGTACGACTCGGACACCAAGCCCGAGTGCCGCAACGCCTTCGTCTCGCAGGCCAGTGCCGAGGCGCTCGGCCGCACCCAGGTCCAGCTCCTGGGCGAACAGACCGGCTACAAGGGCGAGATCGCGATCCTGTCCGCCGCGCAGACCGCGACGAACCAGAACACCTGGATCGACTTCATGAAGGACGAGCTGAAGAAGCCCAAGTACAAGGCCATGAAGCTGGTGAAGGTCGCGTACGGCAACGACGACGCCCAGCAGTCCTTCCAGCAGACCCAGGGCCTCCTCCAGGAACACCCCAAGCTCGCCGGGATCATCTCCCCGACCACCGTCGGCATCAAGGCCGCCGCCCAGTACCTGTCCGGCTCCAAGTACAAGGGCAAGGTCGCCCTGACCGGCCTCGGCACCCCCAACGACATGCGCAAGTACGTCAAGAACGGCACCGTCGAGGGCTTCGAGCTGTGGGACCCGGCCAAGCTCGGCGAGCTCGCCGCACGCACCGCCGTCGCGCTGTCCTCCGGGCAGATCACCGGCAAGGAGGGCGAGACCTTCAAGGCCGGCGCCATGGGCACCTTCACCATCGGCAAGGACGGTGTGGTCGACCTCGGCAAGCCCACCGTCTTCGACCGGAAGAACATCGACGACTACCACTTCTGAGACCGCCTTCCCCCGAGTCTTCCGTCCCCACAGCCACCAGCGCATTCACGGGTAATCTGAACCATTCCCGTCGCTCATCGCCCCATGGAGGTCCCCGCCCGATGGCCCAGTCGGTGGGTATCAAGGACGTCGCCCGCGCCGCCGGAGTCTCCGTCGGCACGGTCTCGAACGTCATCAACCGCCCGGACTCCGTCGCCTCCGACACCAGGGCCCGGGTGCTGTCCGCCATCGACCGGCTCGGCTACGTACGCAGCGAGTCGGCGCGCCAGCTGCGCGCCGGCCGCAGCCGCATCATGGGGCTGCTCGTCCTCGACATGGGCAACCCGTTCTTCGTGGACGTCGCGCGCGGCGCCGAGCGTGCCGCGCGCGAGGCCGGGCTCGGCGTCATGGTGTGCAACAGCGCGCAGAACCCCTCCGAGGAGGCCGAGTACCTCTCCCTGTTCGCCGAGCAGCGCGTGCGGGGCGTGCTCCTCACCCCGGCCGAGGCGAGCGGGCGCAACATCGAGAGCTTCCGCCGGCACGGCATCCCGTTCGTGCTCGTCGACCGTGTCGCCGAGGGCACCTCGGAGTGCTCCGTGTCCGTGGACGACGTCACCGGCGGCGCGCTCGCCGTGCGCCACCTCGTCGACGCCGGACACCGCAGCATCGCCTACGTCAGCGGACCGCCCGCGCTCAACCAGGTCAAGGACCGCCGCACCGGCGCCCTCCAGGCCCTGACCGAGGCGGGCCTCCCGGCCGGGGTGCTGCGCGAACTGCCCACCGAGCGGCTCGACGTCGCGGCGGGACGTGACGCCGGCGCCCGCCTGCTCGGCCTCGCCGATCGCCCCACCGCCGCGTTCTGCGCCAACGACCTGCTCGCCCTCGGCGTCCTCCAGGCGATGTACGCGGCCGGGGTACGGGTCCCCGAGGACATCGCGATCGTCGGCTACGACGACATCGAGTTCGCGTCCGCCGCCACCGTGCCCCTGACCTCGGTGCGCCAGCCCGCCGTCACCATGGGAGCGATGGCCGCCGAACTGCTCCTGGAGGAGACCGAGCCCGCGAGCGGCGAGCCCCACCGCCACCGCAGGGTCGTTCTCCAGCCCGAGCTGGTCGTACGGGGGTCGAGTCTGGGCTCGCGCTGACATGTGCTGAACTGAGCGGACACCGCACACCGTATTCCGAACGCCGCTCAGGAGCCTCCTTGACGACCGCCACATACCGCCAGCCCGGTGTCGTCCTCACCGACCGCCGCTTCTCCGTGCCGCTCGACCACGACCACCCCGAGGGCGAGAGCATCGAGCTGTTCGCCCGCGAGGCGGTGGCCATCGGCAAGGAACACGAGAACCTCCCGTGGCTCCTGTACCTCCAGGGCGGCCCCGGATTCGGCGCCAACCGGTTCTCCGGCAAGCAGGCCTGGCTCGACCGGGCCCTCCAGGACCACCGGGTGCTCCTCCTCGACCAGCGCGGCACCGGCAGCTCCACCCCGGCCAACCGGCAGACGCTCCCGCTGCGCGGCGGCCCGCGCGAACAGGCCGACTACCTCACGCACTTCCGCGCCGACTCGATCGTCCGCGACTGCGAGGCGATCCGCGGCGAGGTGACCGGCGGCGCCCCCTGGACCGTCCTCGGCCAGAGCTTCGGCGGATTCTGCGCCACCCACTACCTGTCGACGGCCCCCGAGGGCCTCACCGCCGCCGTCATCACCGGTGGCCTGCCCACGCTCGACGGCCACGCGGACGACGTCTACCGTGCCGCGTACCCGCGCATCGAACGCAAGGTCGCCGCCCACTACGCGCGCTACCCGCAGGACGTCGAGCGCGCCCGCCGCATCGCCGAGTACCTCGCCGAGCACGAGCCCGTACTGAACGGCGGCTACCGGCTGACCGTCGAGGCCTTCCAGTCCCTGGGCATCCTGCTCGGCGGGACCGGCGGCAGCGACCGCCTGCACTACCTCCTCGAGGACGCCTTCGTCCGCACGCCCGCCGGCGTCGAACTGTCCGACGCCTTCCAGGAGGACGTGCAGGCGACCCTCTCGTACGCCGGACACCCGCTCTACGCGCTCGTGCACGAGGCCATCTACGGACAGGACGCCCGGCCCACGAACTGGTCGGCCGAGCGCGTACGTGCCGAGTTCCCCCAGTTCGACGCCGCGAAGACCCTCGCCGGTGACGGGCCCCTGCTCTTCACGGGCGAGTCCGTGCATCCGTGGATGTTCGACTGCGACCCGGCCCTGCGCCCCCTGCGCGAGACCGCCGAACTCCTCGCCGCCCGCACCGACTGGGCCCCGCTCTACGACCCCGCGCGCCTGGCCGCCAACGAGGTGCCGACCGTCGCCGCCGTCTACCACGACGACATGTACGTCGACACGGCCCACGCCCTGCGCACGGCCCGCACCGTCAAGGGCCTGCGCACCTGGGTCACCGACGAGTTCGAGCACGACGGACTGCGGGCCGGAGCGCCGCGCGTCCTCGACCGGCTGCTCGCGATGGTGCGCGGAGACGCCTGAGAGGCCAGGGGGCGGGGGAGGCGAGCCAGCCTTCCCCGCCCGGCGAACACCCCCGCATCGCGGACGGCACCGCATTAGGGTGCGGCCATGACCGAGCCGAAGACCCAGACCGCCGCCCCCGACCAACTGCTGCCCATGCCCGAGGACTGGCAGCGCGCCCTCGCTGTCGTGGCGCACCCGGACGACCTCGAATACGGCTGCTCCGCGGCGATCGCCGGCTGGACCGACGGCGGACGCGACGTCACGTACGTCCTCGCCACCCGCGGAGAGGCGGGCATCGACACCCTCGAACCCGCCAAGTGCGCGCCGCTGCGCGAGCAGGAGCAGCGCGCGAGCGCCGCCGTCGTCGGCGTGGACACCGTCGAGTTCCTCGACCACAAGGACGGCGTTGTCGAGTACGGGACCGCGCTGCGCCGCGACATCGCCGCCGCGATCCGCAGGCACCGGCCCGAACTCCTCATCACCCTCAACCACCGCGACACCTGGGGCGGCGTCGCCTGGAACACCCCCGACCATGTCGCCGTCGGCCGGGCCACCCTCGACGCGGCGGCGGACGCGGGCAACCGCTGGATCTTCCCCGAGCTCATCGAGCAGGGCCTCGAGCCGTGGAACGGCGTGCGCTGGGTCGCCGTCGCGGGCTCGTCGTCGCCCACGCACGCGGTCGACGCGACGCCCGGTATCGAACGGGCCGTGCACTCCCTGCTCGAACACCGCACATACATCGAGGTGTTGACGGACGAGGACCCCGAGACCTACTGCCGCTCGTTCCTCACCGGCAACGTCCAGGCCGCCGCGGAGCGCTTCGGCGGCACACCGGCCGTTCCGTTCGAAGTCTTCAGTCGGTAGGGCCCGTCACCTACTCTGCGTCTCCTGATGGTGTGTCAGGAAGGAGGGAGGGTGGCGGGATGATCGACACGACGAGCAACGAACTTCCCGACGAAGGCGAAGGCGAAGGCGATGGCGAGGGCGAAGGCGGGGGTGGGGGTGGCGGCGCGCGGCGGCTCCGGCTGCACGTCGAGGAGGGCGGCATCGGCGTCCTCACCCTGTGCCGGCCGGAGAAGCTGAACGCCTGGAGCTGGGAGTCGAGCCGCCAACTCGGCCTGCTCGCCGACCGGATCCGCTTCGACGACACGATCCGGGTGGTGCTGCTGCGGGCCGAGGGGCGCGCCTTCTGCGCGGGCATCGACATCAAGGCGCCCGGCGGCGGGATCACCGGGCGCTCCGGGGCCGAGCACACGCGCAACTACTTCGAGGGCATCCGCTGGGTCCACGAGCGGTTCCGCGCGTTCGCCGGCCTGCCGCAGCCCGTCGTCGCGGCCGTACAGGGCTACTGCCTCGGCGTCGGCTTCGAGCTGGCGCTGATGGCCGATGTGCGGATCGCGGCCGACGACGCGGTGTTCGCGCTGCCGGAGGCGCGGCTCGGGGTCGCCGTCGACGCGGGTGGCGATCTGCGGGTCGCGCGCGAGGCGGGCGCGGGCTGGGCCAAGTTCCTCGCGCTGACGGGCCGCCGCATCGACGCAGGGACGGCGCACCGGCTGAACCTGGTCCAACAGGTCACCGGTGCGGGGGAGTTGGAGGGGGCGGCTCGCTCGGTCGCCGCGGAGATCGCGGCCAACGCACCGCTCGCCGTGCAGTCCGTCAAGCGGGACATCGACGCCTTCGCGGACGCGGGCATGGGGGCCGCGCTCGACCGAGTGGCGATGAGCGCGGCGCTCACGCTCACGTCGGAGGACATCAGGGAGGGCTACACGGCGAAGGCGGAGCGGCGCGAGCCGCGGTTCGGCGGGAAGTAGGACTTGCGTGGCGAGCAGAACGTGCACGGGAAGCACGGCTCGTACGAGACGTAGGGCTTGAGGGTCGCCCTTCACGGTCCCTCCCGGAACGGCCCCCTTCCCATCTGCTCCCGCACGGTCACCACGGCCGGGCTCACCAGTCCGCGTCGCTGCCAGTTCGCCCCGTCCACGACGAGTGTGTGGCCGCTGATGAAGCGGGCGTAGGGGGAGGCGAGGAAGGTGGCGGCCCAGCCCAGTTCGCGGGGCGCGCCGACGCGCAGGGCGGGCTGCCGGGCGCCGTGATCGGGGCCCTCTCCAGGGCTCCCTTCCGGGCCGCCCCTCGCGAGGTTGGCGCGGATGTCCCCCGTCATGTCCTCGTGCGGCATGAGGCCCGGCACGAGGTCGTTGACCTGGATCCCGTACGGGCCCCACTCCACGGCCAGCGTCTCCACCAGGTTCTTCACGCCCGCCTTGGCCGCCGCGCTGTGGGCGAAGCCTGGGCCGCCCGTCCATGCGTAGGAGGCGCCGACGGCGATCACCGAGCCCGGCGTGCCCGCCGCGAGGTGTCTGCGGCCGAACTCTCGGGTCATGTAGAAGGTGCCGTTGAGGGTGATGTCGACGACGGTGCGCCAGGCGTTCGGGCTCATGTCCTCCGCGGGTACGGGGAAGTTGGCGGCCGCGTTGTTGACGAGGACGTCGGGGGCCCGCCCGTGGGCCGCCTCCGCCGCGTCGAAGACCTCGGCGATGCGGTCCGGATCCCTGATGTCGCAGACCGCGGCCGTCACCGTTCCGCCGTCGCGGCTCACGCGCGCCAGTTCCTCCAGCGCGGGCTCCAGGTGGGCGGCCCGGCGGCTCACGATCATCACGTTCGCGCCGAGCCGCGCGAACTCGGCGGCGACGGCCTTCCCGAGCCCGGTCCCGCCACCGGTGACCAGGACCAGGCTTCCCCGGTACGTTCCCGGGGGGAGCGCCGTCGTGCCGGCCGGGGGCGGGGCGGGCAGGCCTCGCGGTGTCGTCGCGCGGGCGGGGCCGGTCGAGTCCGTCATGCCGTATCGATACCTCGTGGACGGCGAAAGCTCCATGCCTGCGACATCGCCTGGGGTGCTGCCTGGGGCGTTGCCCGGGGCAGCCCGCGACGGCGCGGGCGAAAAAGGGTCCCCGGCCTGTTCCCAGATGCCCAAGCGACCGCTTAGTATGCGAGCGAGCCCGGCAAGACGAAGAAGTCCCGTGGAGGCCCCGCATGCAGGCATGGCAAGTGCACCGGAACGGCGAGCCGAGCGAGGTGATGGAGCTCGCCGACGTCGAGCGGCCCGTCCCCGGGGACGGACAGGTCCTGCTCAGGGTGCGCGCGGCGAACATCAACTTCCCGGACGCGCTGATGTGCCGGGGCCAGTACCAGGTGCGGCCCCCGATGCCGTTCACGCCCGGTGTGGAGATCTGCGGAGAGACCGAGGACGGCCGGCGCGTCCTGGCCAACCCCGCGCTGCCGCACGGCGGCTTCGCCGAGTACGCCGTGGCGGACGCCGCCGCCCTGCTGCCCGCGCCCGACGCGCTCGACGACGCCGAGGCCGCCGCCCTGCACATCGGCTACCAGACCGGCTGGTTCGGCCTGCACCGCAGGGCGCACCTCCAGGCGGGCGAGACGCTCCTCGTGCACGCGGCGGCCGGTGGCGTCGGCAGCGCAGCCGTCCAGCTCGGCAAGGCCGCCGGCGCCACCGTCATCGGCGTCGTCGGGGGCGAGGCGAAGGCGAAGGTGGCCCGCGACCTCGGCTGCGACGTCGTCATCGACCGCCGCGCCCAGGACGTCATCGCCGCCGTGAAGGAGGCCACCGGCGGCCGGGGCGCCGACGTCGTCTACGACCCGGTCGGCGGCGAGGCGTACACGCAGTCCACGAAGGTCGTCGCGTTCGAGGGCAGGATCGTCGTCGTCGGATTCGCGAGCGGCACGATCCCCAGCCCCGCCCTCAACCACGCGCTGGTGAAGAACTACGCGATCCTCGGCCTGCACTGGGGCCTGTACAACACCAAGGACCCGAAGCTGGTCGCCCACTGCCACGAGCAGCTCACCGAGCTCGCGGCGCGCGGCGCGATCAAGCCGCTGATCAGTGAGCGCGTGCCGCTGGCCGGCGCGGCGGCTGCCGTGCAGCGCGTCGCCGACGGCGTCACCACCGGCCGCGTCGCCGTGGTGCCCGGCAGCGAGGGGGCGGGCGCATGACAGACGCCGCCGAACTGCGTCGCCGTACGCAGGAGTTGCTGGCCGCGTATCCGCCCGCGACCACGGAGCGTACCGACTTCCTGAAGGCCCGCTTCGATGCCGGGCTCGCGTGGGTGCACTACCCGCAGGGCCTCGGCGGGCTCGGTCTGCCGCGCTCGCTCCAGGCGGTCGTGGACGCCGAACTCGCCGCGGCGGACGCCCCGGACAACGATCCGCGCCGCATCGGCATCGGTCTCGGCATGGCGGCCCCGACGGTGCTCGGCTTCGGCACCGACGAGCAGAAGCAGCGCTTCCTGCGCCCGCTGTGGATCGGCGAGGAGGTGTGGTGCCAGCTGTTCAGCGAGCCCGGCGCGGGCTCCGACCTCGCGGCGCTCGGCACCCGCGCCGTGCGCGACGAGGCCACCGGCGACTGGGTGATCAACGGCCAGAAGGTGTGGACGTCCGGTGCCCACACCGCGCGCTGGGCCATCCTGATCGCCCGCACCGACCCGGACGTGCCCAAGCATCGAGGCATCACGTACTTCATCTGTGACATGACCGACCCGGGTGTCGAGGTGCGGCCGCTGCGCCAGATCACCGGCGAGGCCGAGTTCAACGAGGTGTTCCTCACCGACGTCCGCATCCCGGACGCACACCGCCTCGGCGAGATCGGCGACGGCTGGAAGGTCGCGCAGACCACGCTGATGAACGAGCGTGTGTCGATCGGCGGTTCCCGCATCCCGCGTGAGGGCGGCATGATCTCCGCGGTCGCGAAGACATGGCGTGAGCGCCCCGAGCTGCGCACCCAGGATCTGCACCAGCGGCTCATGAAGCTGTGGGTCGAGGCCGAGGTCGCCCGTCTCACCGGCGAGCGCCTGCGCCAGCAGCTGGTCGCGGGCCAGCCGGGCCCCGAGGGTTCGGGCATGAAGCTCGGCTTCGCCCGGCTCAACCAGGAGATCAGCGGCCTGGAGATCGAACTCCTCGGCGAAGAGGGCCTGTTGTACGACGACTGGACCATGCGCCGGCCGGCCGTCGTGGACTTCCTGGCCCGTGACGCCGGATACCGCTATCTGCGTGCCAAGGGCAACAGCATCGAGGGCGGGACGAGCGAGGTCCTGCTCAACATCGTCGCCGAACGCGTTCTCGGGCTGCCGTCCGAGCCGCGCACCGACAAGGACGTCGCCTGGAAGGACCTCGCGCGATGAGCGATCTGCTGTACACGGAGGAGGAAGAGGCGCTGCGGTCCGCCGTGCGCGGTCTCCTCGCCGCCCACTGCGACGCGGCGTCGGTGCTCGCCCGCGTCGAGACGGACGAGCCGCACGACCGCGCGCTGTGGAAGTCCCTCGCCGAGGGCATGGGGCTGGCGGGTCTGCTGATCCCCGAGGAGCTCGGCGGCCAGGGCGCGACGCACCGTGAAGTGGCCGTGGTCCTGGAGGAGTTGGGGCGTTCCGTCGCCCCCGTCCCCTATCTCACCAGCGCCGTCGTCGCGACCGAGGCGCTCCTCGACTGCGCGGGCGACGAGGCCTCCGCGCTGCTCGGCGCGCTCGCGTCGGGCCGCACGGTGGGCGTGCTCGCCGTACCCCTGTCGGCTGCCCCCGGTCAGGTCTTCGGTGGCGTGCGCGAGGAGGGGGGCCGGCTGGAGGGACAGGTCACCGGCGTCGCCGACGCGGCGGCGGCCGATGTGCTCCTCGTGCCGACGAGCAGCGGTCTGTACGCGGTCGATGTCACCGACGACGCCGTCACCGTCGAGGCGCGGACGTCCCTCGACCCCACCCGGCCCGTCGCCACGGTGACCTTCGCCGGCGCACGCGCTCGGGTGCTGACCGACAACGCTGTTCCGGCCGTCCGCCGCGCGCTGCGGGCCGGAGCGGGACTTCTCGCGTCCGAGCAACTCGGCCTAGCGGAATGGTGCTTGACCGAAACGGTCCGCTACACGCGCGAGCGCCACCAGTTCAACCGGCCCGTCGGCTCGTTCCAGGCGCTCAAGCACCGGCTCGCCCAGGTGTGGCTGGAGGTCGTCGGCGTCCGTGCCGCGGCCCGCAGCGCGGCGGACACCCTCGCCGCCGGGAGCGACGACGCCGATGTCGCGGTGGCGGTCGCCCAGGCGTACGCGGGACCCGCGGCCGTCCATGCCGCGGAGGAGGCGCTCCAGCTGCACGGCGGTATCGGTATGACCTGGGAGCACCCGGTTCACCTGTACCTCAAGCGGGCCAAGGCCGACTCGATCGCCCTGGGTTCCGCGGGCAGGCACCGGGAGGAGCTGGCCGAGCTGGTCGACCTCCGGGCGCCCTGACGCGGGCCTGACGCCGGGCCAGGCGCCGGGTTTTACCTTCCCTTGACGAGATGGCATTATTGCGACTCGTTCGCAATAAGAGTTGATCTTCAATAGGGGTGGGCATGGTGGTCAGGCCGGCACGAGGTGCGACAGCGGTCGCGGCGGTCGCCGCATTGTCGGTGACCGCCGCGGCCTGTTCGGCGCCCGGCGGGTCGGGCGGGGTCGGCAAGGGGCGGGCGCCGTCGAGCGCGGTCGTGGGCATCGCCTACGAACCGGACACACTCAGCCCACTCCTGGGCTACGGCAAGGACGGCAACTCCAAGATCTTCGACGGACTGCTCACCCACGACGCGGACATGGAGCTGAAGCCCGCGCTCGCCACCGCCCTGCCGAAGGTGAGCGCCGACGGCCGCACGTACACGTACAAGCTGCGCGACGGCGTGCGGTTCAGCGACGGGAAGCCCTTCTCGGCGAAGGACGTCGTCTTCACCTACGAGACGATCCTCGACAAGAAGACCAACAACGCCTCCAAGACGGAACTCGACGCCGTCGACACCGTCGAGGCCAAGGGGGACGACACCGTCGTCTTCCGCCTCAAGTACCCGTACGCCCCGTTCGCCGAGCGCACCGTCCTGCCCATCGCGCCCGAGCACATAGCGGGCAGGCAGGACGTCAACACCGGTGACTTCACCACGAAGCCGGTCGGCACCGGGCCCTACACGCTCGTGAAGTGGTCCAAGGGCGAGAAGCTCACCTTCAAGGCCAACTCCCGCTACTGGGGCGGCGCGCCGAAGGTCAGGAACTTCACCATGGCCGTCGTCAAGGACGACGACGTGCGCGCCACCCGGCTGCGCTCCGGCGACCTCGACGGCGCGATCCTGCCGCCCGATCTCGCCGCGACGTTCAAGAGCGACGGCGACAAGAAGACGTACGCCGCCCGCACCTTCGACTACCGCGTCGTGACCCTGCCCACCGGCAACAAGGTCGCCGGGGACACCGCCGTGCGGCGCGCGCTCGACATCGGCGTCGACCGCAAGGCCATGGTCGACTCGATCCTCTACGGCGCGGGCAAGGAGGCGTACGGCCCGGTCCCGACCGACAGCCCCTGGTTCACCGAGGGCACCGAGCGCACCCACGACCTCGCGAAGGCCAGGAAGATCCTCGACGACGCGGGCTGGAAGGCCGGCAAGGACGGTATCCGGGCCAGGAACGGCGTCCGCGCCTCGTTCCCGCTCTGGTACCTGACCGGCGACAAGCTCCGCCAGGACCACGCCCTCGCCTACGCCTCCGACGCCAAGAAGCTCGGCATCCAGATCAAGGTCGAGTCCGGCACCTGGGAGGTCATCGAGCCGCGCATGCCCAAGGACGCGGTCCTCGCGGGCGGCGGCTCCCCGGCCGACCCCGACTTCGACCAGTACACGCTCCTCAAGTCCTCCCTCGCGGGCGACGGCTTCAACAACATGGCCTGGTACGACAACGCGCGCGTCGACGAGGCGCTCGACGCGGCCCGCAGAACCGACGACCACGACCGGCGCAAGGCCGCCTACGACACCGTCCAGCGCGAACTCGTGAAGAACCCCGGCTACACCTTCCTCACCCACATCGACCACCTCTACGTCGTCGGCGACCGGTTCGGCGACCTCACCACCCAGGTCGAGCCGCACGACCACGGGCTCGCCTCCGGCCCCTGGTGGAACGTCGAGAAGTGGCAGCCGGCCTCGTGAGGCGGCGGCTCCCCTGGGGGCCGATGGCGCGCCTGACGGGACGGCGGATCCTGTTCGCCGTCCCGGTCCTGGCCACGGTGACCTTCGGCGTCTTCGCGATCGCCGCCGCGTCCCCCTTCGACCCCGTCAAGGCCTACGCGGGCACGGCGGGCCTCACCGCCTCGCAGGACGACCTCGACCAGCTCCGCGCCAACCTCGGCGTCGACCGGCCCCTCGTCACCCGCTGGTGGGACTGGCTGACCTCCGCTCTCCAGGGCGACCTGGGCGACTCCTCCGTACTCCGGCAGCCCGTCGCCGACGTCGTCGGCGAACGCATCGGCTGGTCCGTCCTGCTCGCCGCCACCGCCTTCCTCGCCGCCGTCCTGCTCGGCACGGCACTCGGCGTCCTCGCCGCGCGCCGCCAGGGCGGATGGCTCGACCGGACCGTCAGCGCGGTCGCCTACACCCTCGAAGCCGCGCCCCCGTTCTGGCTCGGCCTGCTCGCCGTATGGCTGTTCTCCCTCAAACTCGGCGCACTTCCGGCCGGCGGACTCACCGACACCGGCACCACCACGATCACGGCCGGGCAGGTCGCCTCGCACCTGGTGCTCCCCGCCGCCGTCCTCGCCGTCTCGCAACTGCCCTGGTTCGTCCTGTACGTACGCCAGGGGGTGGGCCACGCCCTTGAGGAGGACCCCGTCCGCGGGGCGCGCGCACGCGGACTCGCCCCGCGCACCGTCCTGATCGGCCACGCCCTGCGCTCCGGAATGCTGCCCGTCCTGACCCTCATCGGCTCCCGCGTCCCCGAACTGATCACCGGCGCGCTGCTGGTGGAGACCGTGTTCAGCTGGCCGGGGATCGCCGCGGCGACCGTGCAGGCCGCGACGTCCGTGGACTTCCCGCTGCTCGCCGCGCTGACCGTCCTGGCCACGCTCGCCGTGCTCCTCGGCAACCTGGCCGCCGACCTCCTGTACGGCCTCGCCGACCCGAGAGTGGGATTCGATGGCTGAGCTCACCTGGCGCGCCCGCGGCGGCGCGCGCCGCTCCACGCGCGCGTGGCGGGTGCGCACGTCCGCCGTCCTCGTGGTGGCGGTCGGCCTCGCCGTCCTCGTCGTGCCGCCCCTCGCGCACCTCGACGAACAGGCCGTCGACCTCGCCGCCAAGCTCCAACCCCCTTCGCGGGAACACCCGTTCGGCACCGACGACGTGGGCCGCGACCTGCTGCTGCGCTGCGTGTACGGGCTGCGCGTCTCCCTCCTCGTCGGGGTGGTCGCCGCCGTCGTGGCGACCGTCATCGGCACGGCCGTGGGGGCGCTCGCGGGCACCGTCGGCGGCTGGACGGACCGGGTCGTCATGCGGCTCGTGGACGTCTTCTCGTCGGTGCCGCACCTGCTCCTCGGCATCTTCATCGTCGCCATGTTCCGGCCGGGCGTCTGGCCGGTCGTCGTCTCCGTGGCGCTCACGCACTGGCTGTCCACGGCTCGAATCGTCCGCGCCGAAGTGCTCTCCCTGCGCTCACGGCCGTACATCGACGCGGCCGTGTCCGGAGGCTCGTCGCGGTGGCGGATCGCCGTGCGCCACCTGCTGCCGGGCGTCCTGCCGCAGGCCGCGCTCGCCGCCGTCCTGATGGTGCCGCACGCCATCTGGCACGAGTCCGCCCTCTCCTTCCTCGGTCTCGGCCTGCCCGCACACCAGGCGAGCCTGGGCACGCTCGTCCAGTCCGCGCGGGGTTCGCTGCTCGCCGGGAGCTGGTGGCCGACACTCTTCCCCGGCCTGTTCATCATCGTGCCGACCCTGGCGATCGCGGGCCTCGCGGGAGCCTGGCGGGAACACCTCAACCCGCGCCGCCGATCGGAGCTCATGCTATGAACGGGCCCCAACCCGTGCTGTCCGTAAGGGACTTGTCCGTGCGCTTCCGGATGCGTGACGGCGCGTACGTGCAGGCCGTCGGCGGCGCACACTTCGACCTCGCGGCCGGCGAGTGCCTGGCCCTCGTCGGCGAGAGCGGCTGCGGCAAGTCGGTGCTCGCGTCGGCCCTCCTCGGGCTCCTGCCGGGCAACGCGGAGACGGCCGGGTCCGCGTACATCGGCGACCTCGACCTGCTCGCCGCCGACGAGCGCACCCTGGCCCGCACCGTCCGCGGCCGCCGCGTCGGCCTCGTACCGCAGAGCCCCGCAGCGCACCTCACACCCGTACGGACCGTCCGCTCCCAATTGGAGGAGACCGTACGTGAGTTGACCGGCGTGCGGCGCGGCTCAGGGCTGCGGGCCGCCGCCGAGGAGGCGGCGGAGCGCGCCGCGTTCCCCGCCGGGCATCTCGACCGGCACCCGCACGAACTGTCCGGCGGGCTCGCCCAGCGGGCCGCGACCGCGCTGGCCCTGGTCGGCGACGCCCCCCTGCTCCTCGCCGACGAACCCACGACCGGACTCGACCGTGACCTCGTGGAGCGCACCGTCGACGAACTGCGCCGTCACATCGGGGCGGAGCGCGCGCTCCTCCTCATCACGCACGACCTCGCGGCGGCCGAGCGGATCGCCGACCGCGTGGCCGTGATGTACGGCGGCCGCATCGTCGAACTCGCCGACGCCGCCGACTTCTTCGGCAGTCCCGGACCCCGGCACCCGTACGCCCGCGGCCTCCTGGACGCCCTGCCGGAGCGGGAGTTCACGCCCATCCCCGGGATGCCGCCCGAGCTGGGCGCGCTCCCGGCGGGCTGCGCGTTCGCCGCGCGCTGCGACCGCGCCACCGACACCTGCGGGACCCGCCCCGCACTCGCGGACGGCGTGGCCTGCCACCACCCCGCGACCGTCCAGCTGGAGGCGCCGCGTGCTTGAACTGATCTCCGTCACCGCCGGGTACGAGCGCGGTGACCCCGTCGTGCGCGACGCCGGCCTGACCATCGCCACCGGAGAGGCCGTCGGGCTCCTCGGGCCCAGCGGTTGCGGGAAGTCCACTCTCGCCCGCGTCGCCGCCCTGCTCCACCGCCCCGACTCCGGCCGCGTCGTCATCGACGGGGAGCCGGCCAGCGGCTGGCGCCATCGCGCGCCCCGCGAGCAGCGCACCGCGTTCGGCGTGGTCTTCCAGCAGCCGCGCATGTCGGCCGACCCACGGCTGCGCCTCGCCGACCTCATCGCCGAACCGCTGCGGGCCACCGGCCTGAAACCGGACGACCGTGTGGGCGAGCTGGCCGCGACCGTCGGCCTGGGCACCGATCTCCTGTCGCGGCGCCCCCACGAGGTCAGCGACGGCCAGCTTCAACGCGCCTGCCTCGCCCGGGCCCTGGCCCTGCGGCCCCGCTGGCTGATCTGCGACGAGATGACGGCGATGCTCGACGCGTCCACGACGGCGGCCCTGGTGGGCGTCGTCGAGGCCTATCGCGCGGAGACCGGTGCGGGACTGCTGGCCGTGGGCCACGACCGGCGTCTGCTGGAGCGTTGGTGCGACCGGACGGCTGAGTGGGACGCTCTGGGCTCCGCCGGAGACGGCAGGTGAGCGAGAGGCGGTCCGGCCCCCGTCCGGCACCCCGCCGTTCACCCTGAGCAGCCAGGTGAACGCGGCATGCAGCTCCGGCCAACTCCCGCCCCGGGCCTGCCCATTGACACCCGTGGGACCTCATACTCGCTGAGGTCCCGTACGGCACTCCCCGGGAGGAACACATGGTCCACCTCACCCGTCGCAGAGCCCTCACCACCCTCGCCGCGGCGGTCACCGCGACCGTCGCCGTGCCCGGGTACGCGCAGGCGGCCGAGCGGGGACGCGGCCCCCGCCCCCTGTTGCGTGCCCACGCGCACAACGACTACGAGCACCCGCGTCCTCTCCTCGACGCCCTCGACCATCGCTTCGCCAGCGTCGAGGCGGACATCTACCTGGTCGACGGCCAGCTCCTCGTCGCCCACGACCCGGTCGACCTCGACCCGAAGCGCACCCTCGCGGCGCTCTACCTGGAACCGCTCGCGGCCCGCGTCAAGGCCAACCACGGCTCCGTGTACCGGGGCTATCGCGGGCCGCTCCAGCTCCTCGTCGACATCAAGACCGAGGGCGCGGCCACCTATCTCGAACTCGACCGCCAACTGCGCGGCTGCCGGAACTTGTTCACCACGTACGCCCACGGCAGGGTCCGCACCGGCGCGGTGACCGCCGTGATCTCCGGGGACCGCGCCGCCCGAGAGCCCATGGAGCAGCAGCGGGTGCGCAGCGCGTTCTACGACGGCCGCCTCACCGACCTCGGCGGGCCCGCGCCCGCCTCCTTCACCCCGCTCATCAGTGACAACTGGGCGAACAACTTCACCTGGCAGGGCGCGGGACCGATCCCGGCCGCCGAGCGCGAGAAGCTGCGCTCCCTCGTGTCGGCCGCCCACCAGGAGGACCGCCGCGTCCGTTTCTGGGCGACGCCCGACGTGGCGGGACCGGAACGCGACGCCGTGTGGGGCGAACTGCTCGCCGCCGGCGTGGATCACCTCAACACGGACGACCTCGCGGGCCTGGAAGCGTTCTTGGACGCCCACGAGAAGTAGGCGTCCACCGCCACATCACTCGTTCGGCGGACACGTCACTCGCCCGGGCGCAGCCTCCGCTACGCCACACTTGCGGCCGACAGCCGCGGTGTTGGCGTGGCGGAGGAGGTTCGGCGATGTCCCTGTCGATTTCGGTCGTGCTGCTGCTTCTGATCCTGGCGGTGGTCTTCCTGCGCAACGGCGCGATGAAGATCTCGCACGCGTTGGTCTGCCTGTTGCTGGGATTCCTGCTGGCCGGCACGAGTATGGCGCCCACGTTGCAGAACGGCCTGACGGCGACGGCGGGGATCGTGAGCAGCCTGCATCCGTGATCGTTTCACCGTCGTAGACGGCGTGAGTGATCGTTTCGGGTTCGTGAACAACACCCCTGTGTGCATGGACACTTCAAGGGCGTGGCCCTAGCTTCGCGCCATGACGAGCAGAGCCCTGAGCCGTGCCCTCGCCCTGACCATGACGATCGCCGCGGCCGGTGTCGCGTACCCCGCCCAGGCCGACGACATCCCCAAGGCGCCCGGTCACCGGCTGGTCGAGCAGTACGCGGGCACACCCGCCGAGGCGCGTCCCGTGCCGGGGCAGGCGCCGCCGCAGCACCCCTATCTCGCGGCGAACGGCCGCAGCGGCATGCACGCGGACGCGGCCGGCAGCGGCACGTACCCCTGGAGCGGGCCGCTGGGGAACGCGCCCACGGCGAGCAGCGAGAAGATGGCCGCGCTCGGCGGTGAATGCGCGACGGTGACCTTCGACAAGGACGGCCGCATCGTCACCGTCTGCGGCACGTTCACCGGCTTCCTCGTGAAACTGCTCGACCCGCACACCCTCAAGACCCTCGCCGAGTACAAGCTTCCGCAGCGTCCGTCCACCGTCGAGGCCATCACCCGGCTCGACTTCTCGAAGATCTTCAAGGACACCTCGGGCGGCGCCTACTCGTACCTCGACAACGAGGACCGGCTCGTCCTCGCCGACTCGCGGCAGCACATCATCAGGCTCGCGCACGAGCAGGTGGCGGACGGCAGTTGGCGCTTCCGCGTGACCGACGACTGGGACCTGACGGGACAGGTGCCGCACGACTGCGTGAGCTGGACGAACCTCTACCCGAGCGGCACCTGCGACCCGGTGACCTCGGTGATGCCCGACTGGCAGGGCCGCATCTGGTGGGTGACACGGCAGGGGCGCGTCGGTACGGTCGATCCGGCCGTCGGCACCGTCAAGTCGATCCAGCTGCCGGGGGAGGAGATCCAGAATTCCTTCTCGGTGGCAAAGGACGGTGTCTCGATCGTCTCCGACCACGCGCTCTACAGCTTCGAAGCGGCGGCGGACGGCACTCCCAAGGCCGTGTGGCGCCAGACGTACGACCGCGGCACGGGCACCAAGCCCGGCTCGGTGAACCAGGGTTCGGGCACCACGCCCGACCTGTTCGGCGCGGGCGGGGACTACGTCGCGATCACCGACAACGCGGACGACCGCATGAACATCCTGGTCTACCGCCGCGGCCGCGACGTCCCCGACGACCGGCGCCTCGTCTGCAAGGTCCCCGTCTTCGGATCCGGCGCCTCCACGACCGACAACTCCCTGATCAGCTACGGCAACAGCCTCGTCGTCGAGAACAACTACGGCTACGAGAACATCACCTCGCTCACCTTCGGCCGCTCCGTGGTCGGTGGCGTGACCCGGGTCGACGTGCGCAAGGACGGCTCGGGCTGCGACACGGTGTGGGAGAGCGAGGTCCGTTCCCCCTCCACGGTCCCCAAACTCTCCACCGCGAACGGCCTCCTGTACTTCTACACGAAGGACCCCAATTCCCTGGGCGTAGACGCCTGGTACCTCACGGCAGTCGACTTCCGCACGGGCGAACCCCGCTGGAAGCAACTGGCGGGCACGGGAATCGCCTACGACAACAACTGGGCCCCGGTCACACTCGGCCCGGACGGCACGGCGTACGTGGGGGTCTTCAACGGGCTGGTGGCGGTGCGGGACGGCAAGTGAGACGCGTGGCGCGCTCCGAGTAGGCTCCTCTCAACAGAATCCAACAGAACCGAACGCATCGGTCGACGGAGGAGCTCGCTGTGAAGGTATTGATCGCCGGAGGCGCCGGATTCATCGGAAGCACGATCGCCTCTGCCTGTCTGGACGCCGGGATCACCCCGGTCGTCCTCGACAGCCTGGTGACGGGGAGGCGGGAGTTCACCGAAGGGCGCGTGTTCTACGAGGGTGACATCGCGGACGGCACGCTCGTGGACCGCGTCTTCGCCGAGCATCCCGACATCGACGCGGTCATCCAGTGCGCGGCCCTGATCGTGGTGCCGGACTCGGTCGCGGATCCGGTGGGCTACTACGAGGCGAACGTGGCGAAGAGCCTCGACTTCGTCGGTCATCTCCTGCGCAACGGCTGCCCCCGCCTGATCTTCAGCTCCTCCGCCTCGATCTACCGCGCGAACGACGACCTGACCGTGGACGAGGAGTCCGCCGTCGAGCCGCTGAGCCCCTACGCCCGCACCAAGGCCGTGTGCGAGGCGATGTTCGCCGACATCGCCGCCACCCGGCCCCTCCGCGTACTGTCCCTGCGCTACTTCAACCCGATCGGCGCCGACCCCAAGATGCGCACGGGCCTGCAACTGCCGCGCCCCAGCCACGCCCTGGGCCAGATGATCCTGGCCCAGGAGGACGGCGTGCCGTTCCGGGTCACCGGCACCGACTACCCGACCCGCGACGGCTCGGGGATCCGGGACTACGTGCATGTCTGGGACCTGGCCGCCGCCCATCTGGCAGCCCTGCGGACCTTCGACACCCTCCTCACCGGGACGACCACGTCCACCGTCGTCAACCTCGGCACCGGCACGGGCACCACCGTGCGTGAACTCCTCGACGCCTTCAACAGCGTGACGGACGCGCCGATCGCGTCCGTCGACACCGCGCGCCGGCCCGGTGACGTCGTGGGGGCCTGGACGCGCAGCGACCGGGCGAAGGAGCTGCTCGGGTGGCAGCCCCGGTACTCGGTCGCCGACGGCATCCGCGACTCCCTCCGGTGGGCGGCGCTCCGGGGCGAGATCCTGGCCGGGTAGAGCGCCGCGGTCAGCCCTGCGAGAAGACCCCGATCCCGTTCGCGACAGCCCGCTCCGGGGGGTCCGTCGGGTGGTTCCTCACGGTGGTCGTCGCGGCGCCCGGATCCCTCGTGACCAGGGTCGACGAGCCACCGCCGTCCAGACTGAAGGCATCGTCCGCGCCCAATGCGCGCATGGCGTCGGCGACTTCCGCGATGGTCAGGCCCGTGCGGTACTGCGGCGCGCCGTCGAGGGCCAGGAGGTACAGGCGGCGGCCGTCGGCCGTGGCGCCCGCGGCGGTGCGGACCGCGGCCGTCCTGTCGTCGAGGCCGGGCAGCGGTGCGCCGTCCCGCAGTACGGGGTAGCAGCCGACCGCGAACCGGTAGGGAACGTGTGACGTCGCCGCCACCAGGCGGTGCGTGATCCGGACGCGGTCGCCCTCGGACAGCTTCCGCAGCTCCTGCGCGCCCGCCTCGCGCCCCACGAGGACGGTGGTGCCGGACGCGATGGGCCCGCTGCCGGGAGTGTCGGCCGACGAGACGACGCGCCCGTGGCGCACCGTCACCTCGTAGGTGTCCGTGCTGCACGGCGCGGCCCGGTTCGTGTCGGTGCCGCAGGTGGCGCGCACCCGCGACACGGCGCCCCAGTCAGGGGTGAACGCGCCGACCGAGCCGACCGGCAGGGCGTACTGGTTGAGACCGCCGAGCGGGAGTCGCCGGCCGTCCGCGTCGACCGATCCTTCGAGGGTCATGCGGTCGAGCCGGACCCGGTGGTCCACGCCCACGCCGAGCACGTCCTCGGTGGTGGTGCCGGGCGGGAGCGCCGGGCCGAAGCGCTGGCCGTTCGGCACGGCGGACTTGAGCGTCCGGCCGTGCGCGACGGCCGGACCGACGGAGGCGCCGGTGGCCTCCACGCTGGGGTGCTGGGACTCGGTGATGTTGAAGAAGTCGCCGTTGACGCCGCCGACCGCGCCGCTCGCGTCGGCCAGCGAGGAGACGGTGGCCCGGGCGCCGACCGCGTCCGGGTGCAGCAGATCGACCCGCACCCGCGCGTCGCGCAGGTCGACGCTCAGCACATGGGCGTGCGTGAGGCCCTTCGCCGCGGGGATGTCGAACTCCTCGTACGTGACGCCCGGGGCGATCGCCGTGCCGCCGCCCTCCGCGCCGCTGGCCGGCGCCGCCCCGGCGAGAACGGTGCAGGCCAGCGCGCCGAATGCGGCGCAGGCCGCCAGGGCCGATCGGTAGCGTCCGTCGCGATGTCTCACGTGACCCCCTGCTGTCCGTGTAACTCACCCCTGTCACAGGCGAGTTCACCAGACGCAGGAGGGCACGTCGATGGCTAGGCGCCGACCAGCCGGGAACGGATCAGGAAACGTACACCTTCGGGTGCCTCCAGGGAGAAGCCACTGCCGCGGCCCTCGACCACGTCGACGATCAGCCGCGTGTGGCTCCACACCTCGAACTGGCTCTTCGACATCCAGAACGCGACCGGCTCCGCGACGCCCTCCACGGTCAGGGACGCGAGCCGCACATCACTGCCGCCCGTGCGGAACTCGCCCTCCGGATAGCACATGGGAGCGCTGCCGTCGCAGCACCCGCCGGACTGATGGAACATCAGGGGCCCATGGGCCGCACGCAGCCGCCGCAGCAGATCGGCGGCCGCCGGGGTCAGCTCCACACGCGGGGCCTCGTCACTCACGGCAGGCTCCTTCCGTAGGACGGTGTCGCGGGGCCACAGTCAACTCCCCGCTACGTTGCAGGAAGGTTGCGCCCCGCGCCAGGCCCCGGGATCTATGAAGCCTCGGGGACCAGCCGTTCGCGCAGGAAGGACACGACGCGTTCGCGGGCGGCGAGCGCCGGGTTGCCCGGCTCCTCGCGCACCTCCGCGGTGAGCACAGCGTGCGCGGTCCTGGCGAAGCCGCCCGCGTTGCCCGGGGACGAGTCCAGTTCGATGACCTCGAACGCGTCGCCGAGGTGCGCGCGCAGCGTGCGGAACCGCTGGTCGGGCACCGCTCTGTCCTCGCTGAAGCGCAGTCCGAGCACGCACAGGCCGGACTCCTTGGAGCGGCTGACGACCGTGTCGAACTCGGCGCGGGACAGGCCCGGGTCGACACGCCGCGCCCCGCTGACCGGGAAGGGGACCGACGGCTGGCTGAGCACGGGCGCGAGCACGACGTCGTCCACCGCGGCCGCGAGCGCGAAGCCTCCGGTGAAGCACATGCCGATGACGCCGACGCCGGGACCCGGTGTGCGCGCCGCGAGATCGCGGGCCAGCGCGCGCAGATAGTCCGAGATCGGCCGGCGCGCGTTCGTGGCGAAGGCGCGGAACTCGGAGGCGACGCAGAGCCGGGCCACGGTCTTCAGCGCGTAGCCGACGGACTCCGCACGGCCCGGCTCGCCGAACGGGGAGGGGATCGCGACCGTGAACCCCTGCGCCACCAGATGGTCGGCGAGGCCGAGCACGGCGGGTGTGATACCGGGGATCTCCGGGATCAGCACGACACCGGGACCACTGCCCTTCTCGTACACGTCGTAGGTCAGCCCGGCGCCCGTGAACGGTGCCTTCTGCCAGCCGGTGAGATCAGAGGTCGGTGCCGATCCGGTCACGACGCTTCTCCTTGGACTCCAGTGAGCAACGAGCGGGCGTGGCCCACGATCTCACGCGGCGAACGCCGAGATCTTCAGTGTGTCCGAAAGGATCTGCCACACCGCCAGGGCGAACAGCCCGCTCACCACGCTGCAGCCGTTGGTGCAGGTCGTCGCCTCGTCGTACCAGGCGCGCACGGTCAGGAAGTGCATGCCGAGGGTCCGCGAGAAGGAGAACCGGATGTGGAGACCCTCCCCGAGGCTGTGTCCCGGCAGCGTGGTGATCTGGAAGTAGGTGCGCCCCACGCGCTCGACGGCCACGGGATTGTCGCCCACCAGCGAACACCGATCGCCCTGCCGGACGGGTCCCCGGCAGCCGCTGCCGGCCACGGGGAACAGCCAGAAGTGGCGCGTGAGCTGGGACCGGACGTCGTGCGGGGTGGTGAACGGATGCAGTCCGAGGCTGAAGTTGTACTCGTACAGCCAGTTCACCCCGGGGCACGGGTAGGCGTCGGTGCCGCACTCCGCGCGGCGGCTCTCGGCGTGGGCGACGGGTGACTGCGGCCCGGTGACGAGGACGCTCCCCAGGACGACCGCCAGCACGGCCCGCGCCCACGTGAGACGCCGCATGCGCACTCCCTACGTCCTCACGGCCGGATCATCCACGTAAAGCACCATAAGTGGGACGGGGTGGGGGCGGGTGGCGCAGTGGGGCAGTCGGCCCAAGGCTCGTGTCGGTGGGTCAGGTCCAGGGCCCGCTCACCGGTCCGTCGGTTGTGTCTGCAGGCCCAGGCGTACGGCGCGGGGTGTGGCGCCCCACCAGCGGCGGCAGCAGCGGTTGAGGGCCGACTGCTCGGAGAGGCCGATGAGCAGGGCGACCTGGCCGAGGGGGAGGTCGGTGGCGGTGAGGTAGCGGTGGGCGGCGGAGCGGCGCTCCTCGTCGATGACTTCGGCGAACGTCGTGCCCGCCGCGCGCAGCCGCCGCTGGAGGGTCCGCGGATGGACGTTGAGCAGGCCGGCGACGGCCCCGATCTCGGGCGACGACGTGCCGAGCGACTGCTCGACGACGGCCCGGACGCTGCCCACGACGTCCGCCGGCTCCTTCGGCAGCTGCTCGTCGAGGTAGGCGAGCGCGAGGTGACGCAGCTGTGAGTTGCCGCCGCCGAGCGACCGGTTGGCCAGGCTCAGGGGGACGCGCAGCAGCGCCGCCGGACGGTCGGCCTTGACGGGTACGCCGAAGAAGTCCTCGTACACGGACAACGGGGCGAGCAGAGGGTGGGGGAGTTCCACGGAGCCCAGTCCGTACGGGCCGACCAGATATCCGATGGCGCGGTGTATGAAGCCGAGGGAGAGGTCGATGCCCTGCGGCGGTGCCATGACCCCCTCGCGCACGCCGTAGCGCAGCGCGGCCATTCCCGGAGTGCCGTACGGATCGGGTTCGAGGCTGAGATGCACCGAGCGGGCGTGGACGAAGAGGTAGCGGGTCGTGCATTCCAGGGCGTCGCCGAGGGTGTCGGAGTTCTGGATGGCGAGGGCCAGGGCGCCGAGCATGCCCAGGTCCTGCCGGGCGGCGATGCGCAGCCCGAGGTCGGCGCAGCCGAGGTCCGCGGCGGCGAGTTCGAGCACCGCTGCCATCGCCTCCTCCGGCACCAGGAGGTCGTCCACGTCGAGCGCGGCCGGTGGGCAACCCGCCTGCCGGGCGTACGAGTCGGCGTCACCGCCGAGCTCCGCCACCGTGGCGCGGAAGCCGCGCAGCCCCGCCGATCTGATCACGGACATGTCGTCCAGGGTCAAAGATCTGTCGTCCCAGGTCAATTCCTGAGGGGTGTGCTTCCCGACACTGGGAGACATGACGCACACCGCAGACTCCAGCACCGCCGGCGCCGGCGCCCCGGCCGAGCACATCGACGTGGTGATCGTGGGCGCCGGCCTGTCCGGTGTCGGCGCCGCGTACCGGCTCCGGACCGAGTGCCCGGAACGCTCGTACGCGATCGTCGAGGCGCGGCAGTCCATGGGCGGGACCTGGGACCTGTTCCGCTACCCGGGCGTGCGCTCGGACTCCGACATGTTCACGCTGGGCTACCCGTTCAAGCCCTGGCGCGACCGCAAGGTGCTCGCCGACGGCGGGTCGATCCTGAGCTACATCAAGGAGACGGCGGCCGAGTTCGGCATCGACCGCCGGATCCGCTACGGGACCAAGGTGATCGCCGCCGACTGGTCGACGGAGACGGCGCGCTGGACCGTGACGCTGGAGCGCACCGACGAGGACGGCCACCGCACGCTGTCCACCCTCACCTGCGACTTCCTCTACTCCTGCGCGGGCTACTACGACTACGACCAGGGGCACACCCCCGAGTTCGAGGGCGCCGACTCCTTCTCCGGCACGGTCGTCCACCCGCAGTTCTGGCCCGAGGACCTGGACCACGCGGGCAAGCGCGTCGTCGTCATCGGCAGCGGCGCCACCGCCGTCACGCTGGTCCCCGCGATGGCGCGGAGCGCCGCCCACGTCACCATGCTCCAGCGCTCCCCGACCTGGATCAGCTCGCTGCCCTCGCGCGACAGACTCGCCGACGGCATCCGCGCCGCCCTGCCCGCGGGAGCGGCCCACCGGGTGGTGCGCAGCAAGAACATCCTGTTCGCCATCGGCGTCTACCAGTTCTGCCGGCGCAGCCCGAAGGTGGCACGGCGCGTGCTCACCGGGCTCAACAAGCGCATCGTCCAGGACGACCGGCTGGTCGACGAGCACCTGACGCCGTCGTACGACCCGTGGGACCAGCGGCTGTGCGCGGTGCCCGACGCGGACCTGTTCAAGGCCCTCAAGTCGGGTGACGCCGAGATCGTCACCGACCACATCGACCGCTTCGTCCCCGAAGGCATCCGCCTGAAGTCGGGGCGCGTCGTCGAGGCCGACATCATCGTGTCCGCGACCGGACTCAAGCTCCTCGCCTTCGGCGGCATCGCGCCGCGTGTCGACGGTGAACCCGTCCCCCTGAACCGGCAGTTCGTGTGGCGCGGCGCGATGATGACCGGCGTCCCCAACTTCGCGGTGTGCATCGGCTACACCAACGCCTCCTGGACGCTGCGCGCCGACCTCACGTCCCGGCTGGTGTGCAAGGTGCTCAATCACATGCGCCGCCACGACTACGCGGCGGTGGAGCCGAGGCCGACGGGCGCCCTGAACGAGCGCCCGCTGCTCGACCTCGCCTCCGGCTACGTGAAGCGCTCCATCGACGCGTTCCCCCGGCAGGGCGACCGCAGCCCGTGGAAGGTCCGGCAGAACTACGTGCTCGACGCCGCGTCGACCATGCGCACCAACCTGCACCGGACGCTGGCCCCCACCCCGGCGTCCACGGTCCGCGCGGCCCGCGGCCGCATGGGCAAGGAGCAGGTCGAGGCGGCGACGCCGGCAGGGTGACGCGTCGCTGTCCACACGCCGCCTCCTGTACGGGACGGTGACGAACCGCGGTTCACGTGCCGACCCCTGTACGGCACGGTGACGCGCCCCGCCGCCGAGCGGCCTCGCGCTCGGACTACCCCTCGTCGACGAGCGAGCCGAGGATGGCGCGGACGGTCTCCTCGGTGATGTCCGGGTGGAGGAAGGCGAGGCGGGCGACCGTCTCGCCCTCCCACACGCTCGGGGTGACGAAGGCGGTCCCCGAGGCGAGCAGCCTCTTGGACCAGGCGTAGTAGTCCTCCGGCTGCCAGCCGGTGCGACGCACGAGGACCACCGTCAACTCGGGCTCGCGCAGCAGCTCCAGACCCTCGGTCCGCTCGACGAGGCGGGCGGTGCGACGGGCGATGTCGGCGCCCCGGGCGACGGCGTCGCGGTAGGCGTCGGTGCCGTGCACGGCCAGCGAGAACCACAGCGGCAGACCGCGGGGGCGGCGCGTGAGGTGGTACGCGTAGTCGCTCGGGTTCCACTCGGTCTCGTCGTCGGCGCCGTCCGCCCCGTGGATGGCGTCGAGGTAGGAGGCGTCCTGGGTGTGGACCGCGCGGGCCAGCTTCGGGTCGCGGTAGAGCAGCGCGCCGCAGTCGAAGGGCGCGAACATCCACTTGTGCGGGTCGACGACGAGCGAGTCGGCGTGCTCGATGCCGCGCAGCCGCTCGCGCAGCTCCGGTACGAACAGCGCCGCGCCGCCGTACGCGGCGTCGATGTGCAGCCACAGGTCACGGGCGCGGGTCTGCTCGGCGACACCCTCGAGGTCGTCGATGATGCCGGCGTTGGTGGTCCCCGCGGTCGCCACGGCGGCGACGACGGGCGCGCCGCCGTCCCGCTCGGCGGCGTCCAGCGCGGCGCGCAGCGCTTCGCCCGTGAGGCGGTGGTCGGAGGTGGGCACGACGAGGGGCTCGACGCCGAGGATGCGCAGGGTGTTGCCGACCGAGGAGTGGACCTGGTCGCTGACCGCGATCCGGACCGGAGCGCGCTCGTCCAGGCCGCGGCGGTGGCGGCCGGTGTCCCGGGCGACGACGAGGGCGGAGAGGTTGCCGGCGGAGCCGCCGCTCACGAAGCAGCCGCCGGCGCCTGCGGGCAGTCCGGCCAGGTCGGCGAACAGCCGCAGCACCTGGTTCTCCGCCGCGACCGCGCCGGACGCCTCCAGCCAGGAGACGCCGTGCAGCGAGGACGCGGAGAGCACCATGTCGAAGAGCGCCGCGGCCTTCGTGGGGGCGCCGGGTATGAACGCCAGGAAGGCCGGGTGGTCGCACGAGACGACCGTGGGCTCAAGGGAGTCGGTGTAGGTGCGCAGCACGTCGGCGGGGGGCTGTGGGGCGGGTCCGATCGCGTCCTTGAGCGCCAGGGTCAGCTCCTGGTGGTCGCCGAGGCGGCCGAGCGGCGGCTGGTCGAGCCGGAGTCGGTGCAGCAGGTGGTCCATGACCTGCTGAGTGAGGTCCTCGTCGTAAGAGTGCACGGGGCGTCTCTCCTGTCGCGCGCTGCGGAATTGCTTTTGGGTCTCAGCTGGACCCATTTCGGAGCGTAGGCGTCGCCAGGGGCGCGCGTCAATCGACGGGTGCACGGAGTACGCGTCCCGGGTCCGGCCGTGGGGGGCGCGGAAGCGCGCCCGGGATCAGTCCTGCGCGGCGAACTGGTCGAGCAGCGCCAGGAACTGGCGGTGCGAGTCGTGCAGGTGATCCCGCATCCGCGCCTCGGCCGCGTTCCCGTCGCCGGACAGTACGGCGAGCGCGATGGCCTCGTGCTCCTCCCGGAACGCGGAACCGAAGTCCCGCTCCGCCGGATACACACGGCTCCAGTCGGAGCCGAGCCACAGCGCGTTGCCGCCCACGAACATCTCGGCGCGGGCCCGCGTCACCGCCTCCGCGAGCACCTCGTTGCCGCCGGCGGTCGCGATGCCGAGATGGAACGCGGTGTCGCAGCGGTGGTACTCGCCGAGGTCGGCGACATCGGTGTCGAGCATGGCCAGCAGTTCGCGGCGGGCCGCGCCCGCCCCGCGCTCGGCGGCGAGGCGCGCCGCGTACGGCTCGATCGCGAGCCGGTACTCCATGTAGTCGCGCAGCGAGGCCCGGATCGTCGCGGTGATCGCGGCCCGTGAACCATCCCTGCCGGGCCGGGTGGGCGCCACGCGGGTGCCGCCGTTGCGCCCCAACGTGGTCGTGACCAGGCCTTCGTCGGCCAGCTCACGCACCGCCTGCCGGACGGTGTTGCGCCCCACCCCGAAGGCGGCGGACAGCTCCCGCTCGGTGGGCAGGCGGTCGCCCGGTCCGAAGCCGCCGAGCGCGATGCGCTGCCGGAGCGCCTCGGCCACCACGGCGTGCGACGCCGCCTGGCGCGTTCCGGTCGTCCATTCGTCACGACTCTCGCTGTTGCTCACGGCCCTCTCCCAGCTCGCGGGTCACGCGCGTCCCGTCATGCCCCGGACGGCCATGATATTGGACTTGGCGCGAACCCTATTGACAGCCCCTGGTGAGCGCCTTAGCGTCGCCCCCACGTTTTTGGGTCCATGGCGAACCCAATCGTTGGCCGTGAAGGAGTACGCACATGAGCAGAGTCGCAGGTGGCGCCACGGACCCGGGAGCACGGCGCCGATCCGGGCCGTGGAAGGTCGCCGGAGCATCGATGATCGGCACCAGCGTCGAGTGGTACGACTTCGGCATCTACGCCACCGCCGCCGCGCTCGTCTTCCCCGAGCTGTTCTTCCCCGAGATGAACCGGGCGCTCGGCACGCTCATGTCGTTCGCGACGCTCTTCGTGGGATCCCTCGGACGCCCGCTCGGCGCCGTCGTGTTCGGGCACATCGGCGACCGCTACGGCCGTAAGCGTGCCCTGATCTGGTCCATGACCCTCATGGGCGGCGCCACCTTCTGCATCGGCCTGCTCCCGGGCTACGCCTCCATCGGCGTGGCCGCGCCGCTCCTGCTCGTCCTCATCCGCATGGTCCAGTCGCTCGCGGTCGGCGGCGAGTGGGGCGGCGCCGTGCTGTTCGCCGTCGAACACGCCCCGCCCCGGCGCCGGGCATTCTTCGGTTCCTTTCCCCAAGTCGGCGACGGGGTCGGCTACTTCATGTCGACCGGCGTCTTCGCCCTGGCGGCGCTGGCGGGCCATGACGCGCTCGTCGGCTGGGCCTGGCGCCTGCCCTTCCTGCTGTCCGCGGTTCTGGTCCTGGTCGGCCTCGTGATCCGCAGTTCCATCGAGGAGTCGCCCGAGTTCGAGGCGGCGCGCCGGGCCGAGGCCGCCGAGGAGAAGCAGGCGGCGCCGCTCGTCGCGGTCGTCCGTGACGCCTGGAAGACCTGGCTGCTCGCCTCCGGCGCCTTCCTCATCACGGTCGGCGGCTACTACGTGGTCGTCACCTTCATGTCGACGTACGCCGTCACCGAACTCGGCTTCACCGACTCGCAGGTGGCGGGTGCCGGCACGGCCGCCTCCGTCGTCGTCATCGTGTGCACCCCGCTGGCCGCGCTGGTCGCCGACCGCCTGGGACTGCGCCGCGTGACGCTGGCCGGCATCCTGCTGCACCTCGTCGTGGCCTTCCCGATGTTCTGGCTCGCCGACACCCGTTCCGTGCCCGGGCTCTGGCTCGCGATGTGCCTGCCCATGCTCGCCAGCACCGTCGCCTACGCCTCGATCGGCACCCTCATATCGGGCTGGTTCGCTCCTCGGGCGCGCTATACGGGTCTGTCCATGAGCTACCAGACGGCGGGGCTCATCGGCACGCTGGCCCCGGCGGCGGCCACCTGGCTGTTCAGCGCCGCCGGGGACTCGTGGACCCCCGTCGCCATCGCCTTCGCCGCGATGGCGCTGGTCAGCGCGGCCTGCCTCGCCGCGTTCCGGCAGGCGCCTCAGGATCAGGCGCAGGCGGAGCCTGAGGCGCAGGTGGGGCCGGAATCGGGGGCGGCGCCGGAGTCCGAGGAGCGTCAAGCCGCGAAAAGTTGATCCGTGGTACCTGGATGGCGCGCTCCCCTGATCGTCATCCAGGAGCTTGGGGGAGCCCTTGCTGGGTCAGGTCAAGGGGAATCACTTCACTGTGGGTACGAGGTTGCTCCTCGGGCGGGAATGGCGGGAGCGGTCTGAGTAGCGGGAGGGTCCGGGCGGAGGGTGCGCCGAAGTCGGGTGCCCCCGCGCCCTCCGTCGCTCAGCCCCCGTCGGGGAGCTGTGTCGCCGCGTCGGAGAAGTAGCGCAGCGCCGAGTCGCGGGTGCCCGCCACGTGGTGTCGGGCCAGTTCCTCCGCGCGGGCCGCATCACGGTCGCGGATCGCCTCGTACAGGCGCTCGTGCTCCCCGCACATCGGGTCGCCGTCGTTGAGGTCGGAGGTCAGCCGGAAGAGCCGGCGCAGCCGCGCGTCGAGGGGTGCCATCAGCTCTTGGAGGAGCGGGTTGCCGGACGCCTCGACGATCTGCTGGTGGAAGTCCGCGTTGTGGGCCACGGCCTGGCGCAGCCGCCCCGCGTCGGAGGACTTGCGGCTGCGCGCCAACAGGCGTTCCATCGTGCGCAGTTGAGCGCTCGTGGCGTGGCGCGCGGCGAGTCCCGCCGCCAGGCCTTCGAGGTTCTCGCGGACGTCGAAGAGGTACGTGGCGTCCTGCGCGCCGAAGTCCGTGACGACGGAGCCGCGCCTGGCCTGCACGGTCAGGAACCCCTCCTGTTCGAGCCGCTGCATGGCTTCCCTCAAGGGGATGCGGGAGACGCCCAGCTGGTCGGCGAGTTCGCGTTCCACCAGTCGCATGCCCGCCGGGAAGGTCCCCTCGATGATCCGCTCGCGGAGCTCCACGTAGACCCGTTCTCTCAGGGACTGGTGGGTCTCACCGATCGTGGGGCGGCGGTCAGTGCGGGTGGTCATCGAGTTCTCTCCAGTGGCGAGCGGGCGCGGCCGTGGCCGCTCCCGGGGGTGCTCCTGATCATCGCAGACCGCGGAAACAAGATCCCACAGACCATTGCCTGGTATTTGGTATACCAGTTAGCTTGTCGTTGTCCGCCGCTCACCAGCAGCGTTCCGCCGGATTCGCGACCGGCTGGTCAGTCGTGCCGGGCACCGAACGAACAGTTGGAGGAAGTCGTGTCGCATCCCGCCGACACCCCGTCGATCCCGCTCGCCCCCGAGGTCCTCAGGAACGCCACGCTGCCCGACGGCCGGCGTGCCGACATCCACCTCGCGGACGGCCGGGTCGCTACTTTGGTCGACCAGCCCGACAAGGCCGGCAGGGCCGATGGTGCCGACACCGGCCGGGGGCCCGCAGCCGGTCCCGGCAGCATCGACCTCGGGGGCGCTCTCGTCCTGCCCGCGCTCGTCGACGGGCACGCTCACCTGGACAAGACACTGCTCGGCGCGCCCTGGCAGCCGCACCCCACCTCGGCCACGCTGCGCGAACACATCGCGAACGAACGGGCCCTGCGCGCCTCCGCCGGCGTACCGGTGGCCGACCGGGCCACGGCCCTGGCGCACCGCATGGTGTCCCTCGGCACCGGCCATGTGCGGTCGCACGTCGACATCGACCCGGACGTGCGCCTGGACGGCCTGCACGCGCTGGTCGAGGTGCGGGAGAAGTTCCGCGACCGGCTGGGTGTCCAGATCGTCGCGTTCCCGCAGAGCGGCGTGGTCACCGCGCCCGGCGTAGCCGACCTCCTCGACGCGGCACTCTCGGAGGGCGCCGACCTGATCGGCGGCCTCGATCCGGCGGGCTTCGACGGAGATGTGGACGGCCAGCTCGACATCGTCTTCGGGCTCGCCGAGCGCCACGGCGCGGGCATCGACATCCATCTGCACGACGGAGGCGTGACCGGCACCGGGCAGCTACGGGACATCGCGGAGCGCACGGCGGCGCTCGGCCTCAACGGCACCGTCACCGTCAGCCACGCCTACGCCCTCGGAGACGTCGACGCCACCGAACTCGACCGCACCGCCACCGCCCTGGCCGGGGCCGGAGTGGCGATCATGACCAACGGTCCCCGCCACTCCATGCCGCCCGTCCTGCGCCTGCGCGACCACGGCGTCCGTGTCTTCGCCGGCTCGGACAACATCCGCGACACCTGGTGGCCCTACGGCACCGCCGACATGCTCGAACGCGCCACCATCATCGGCCTCCAGGGTGACCTGATGAGCGACGCGGAACTGCGCCACGCGGCCTCGATGATCACCGATGAGGCTGCCGCGGCACTCGGCCTCACCGGCTACGGCCTCGCCCCCGGCTGCCGCGCGGACCTCGTGGTGATCGCGGCGGGCGGCGTACCGGAAGCGGTCGCGGCCCACCCGCGGCGCCTCCTGGTCCTGCACGGCGGACGGGTCGTGGGACCCGCACCCGAGACCGACTTCCCGAACTTCCCGGCCATTTCCGTGACGGGCGGCGACGCCACTGCCCCGCAGGGGGAGCGATGAGCATCCAGCAGTCCACAGCCGAAGCCGCCGTCGGAGCCGCCGGCAGACCCGAACCCGGCGAGGCCGGGCAGGGTGACGACGGAGGTCTCTCCTCCGGACAGATCGGCACCTTCGATCTCGTCTTCTTCGTCGTGGCAGCTGCCGCGCCGCTCACCGTGCTCGCCGGCGTGGCGCCCATAGCCATCGCCATCGGCGGCCCCGGCGCCCCGCTCGGCTACCTGATCTCCGGAGCGCTGCTCGTCCTCTTCGCCGCGGGCTTCACGGCCATGAGCCTGTACGTCCGCAACGCCGGCGCCTTCTACGCCTACGTGGCCCGCGGCCTCGGCCGCACCCTCGGCGTCGGTATCGCCTACGTCGCCGTCGTGTCGTACAACCTCATCACCCCCGGAGTCGCGGCGGCCTTCGGCTACTTCGCGGCCGGGTCGGTGCACGACGCGACCGGAGCCGACATCCCCTGGTGGGTGCTCTCCGGCATCTGCGTCCTCGCCGTCGGCGTGCTCGGCTGGCTCCGAGTGACCCTCAGCGCGAAGGTCCTCGGTGTCGCACTGGTCCTCGAAGTGCTGACCCTGCTCATCATGGACGGCGGCATTCTCGGCCACCGGGGCACGGCGGCCCTCGACGCGCACTCCTTCGACCCGAGCACGCTCGCCACCGGCGGGATCGCGGGCATGTTCGTCATCGTGATCGGCGCCTTCACGGGCTTCGAGGCCACCGCCATCTACGCGGAGGAGGCGCGCGAGCCGAGCCGCACCGTCCCGCGTGCCACCTTCATCGCCATCGGGTTCCTCGCCCTGTTCTACTCCGTCGGCGCGTGGCTCATCATGGGCGCGTTCGGCACGGACAAGGCGGTGGCCATGGCCCGCGCCGCCGCCGGCCCCGAACTCACCTTCAAGGCAGGCGAGCTGTACGTGGGTGCCTGGCTGGCGGACACCATGCACGCCCTGGTCGTCGTCAGCGCCTTCGCGGCCACCCTCGCCTTCCACAACGCCGCCGCGCGCTACCTCTACGCCCTCGGACGCGAAGGACTCCTGCCGCGACGACTGGGCGTCGTCTCCGCCCGGCACGGTTCGCCGGGCATCGCGGTGAGCGCACAGACCGTCTTCAACCTCCTCGTGATCGCCGTCGGGGCAGTGCTGGCCGCCGACCCGTTCTCCCAGGTCCTGATCTGGACCAACAGCATCGCCGTCCTCGGCATCATGGTCATGCAGGCCCTGGCGGCCCTCGCCGTGTGGGCCTTCTTCCGCCGGGACCGGCGGGGCATGTCGGCCGCCCGGGTGGTGTGGTCCCCGCTGATCGCGTTCGCCGGTCTCGCACTCCTCACCGTCCTTGCGGTCCTCCACTTCGACCTTCTGACGGGCGCCTCGGGGACGGTGAACGCCGTCCTCCTGGCACCCCTGCCCGTGGTCCTCGCGGCAGGCATCTGCATCGCCCTGCGCATCCGGAGCCGGGACCCGCAGCGCTACGCCCGGCTGACCAACATCGACGTCGAAAGGGACTGAGCCCCTGGCTCCCGGCGGTGAGGTACGTGGACGGCGCGGCCGCCCGCGTACCTCGTCCGTCGGGCGATGAGTTCCGGGAGAGCGCTCGGTCTATGTATGCACGAAGGCCGGAAGCCCCGCGGACATGTCGGAACAACACCTGGGAGTAGCGATGGGCACCGTAGTCATGCACAACGTCGTTTCCGTGGACGGCTTCATCGCCGACTCGGAGGATCAGGTCGGTCCCCTCTTCGACTGGTACTCGAACGGCGACACCGCGATCGGCGTGAACGACAAGGTGTCGGTGTCCGAGGTCTCGGCCGCGTACGTCCGGCCGATGTGGGCGGGCATCGGGGCGATGGTGATCGGGCGGCACCTGTTCGACATCACCAACGGCTGGGAGGGGGCGCCGCCGGCGGGGGAGCACGTGGTCGTGGTGTCCCACCGGCCGAGGCCTGAGGGCTGGCATCCCGAGGCGTCGTACCACTTCGTGGACGACGTGGCGCAGGCGGTGGCCAGGGCCAGGGAACTCGCGGGGGACCGCATCGTCGCCGTGGCCGCCGGCGAGGTGGGCGGGCAGGCGCTCGCGCTGGGTGTGGTGGACGAGGTGGCCATGGACGTCGTGCCCGTCGTCTTCGGCTCCGGCAAGCGGTACTTCGGCCCCGTCGACGCCCAGCATCTCCTCGAGGATCCCCACGTGGTGATCCAGGGCGACCGCGTACTGCACCTCCGCTACAAGGTCCGCCGATAGTTCACGACGTGAGAACGGAAACGACCCGGTTGGTCATGTCCTCCGGCGGCGCCAGCGGGGTCTGGGTGTACGCGAGAACCCAACGGAGCCGCTGATCGCGCGTGGAGAACATCCGCGTCCGGTACCCATAGGTGTCGCCTGTCTTCCCCCAGAACGTCACGCCGTTCACCGTGGCCGTCTGCAGTCCCAGGCTGTAGCGCGCGGGAGTGCCGTCCAGCATGCGCACGCTGTCGGGTGGCAGCGTGAACAGGTGGCTCATGGCGCGAGGTGGCAGCAACTCGCCGGAGAACAGCGCCTGATGGAAGCGGAAGAGATCGGCGACCGTCGACACCAGTTCGCCCTCGCCCCAGGCGTCGGACTGGTCGTACACGGTGACGTCCCGCAGTGCCCCGTCGGTCATCTTCAGGTAGCCGTGCACGTGAGAGCCGTGCAGCCGTGGGTCGCGGTCCGGTATCAGCGTCCCCCGCAGGCCCAGCGGACGGACGAGACGCTCCCTGATCACCTCGCCGTACGGGCGTCCGGTGAGGGCCTCGACCAGCAGCGCGAGCAGGACGTAATTGATGCCCCGGTACTCCTGCTTGCTGCCCGGGCGGAACTTGAGCGGATCGAGCGTCACGGTGCGCACCAGCTGTTGCGGCGTCCACGCGTCGAACCGGTGCCGCAGGACGGCTTCGGGGGTGCTGACGTCGGGCAGGCCGCGATGGTCGGGCAGCCCGCTCGTGTGGTTCAGCAGCTGCGCCACGGTGATCCGCGCGGACCCGGCCGGAAGCAGTCCGGGGAGATGCCGTCCGATGGGCTCGTCGAGCTCCACGACTTCCCGCGCCCACAGTTGCAGCACCACGGTCGCCACGAACGCCTTCGTGACGCTGCCCGCGCGGAACGCGTCATCGGGGCGTAACTGACGGGCGGTTCCGATGTCCGCCACGCCTGCTGTGCCGTACCAGCGCTGTTCCGGGCGGTCGACGAGCAACTGGGCGGACGTGGACGGTGGGTGGGTGAGGTCGGAGATCGCTTCTTGTAAGGCGCATGGGTCCGACAAGGCCGGGCCCGGCGGTGTGTGCGCGGCAGCACGTCCTGGGCCGGCCAGTATCGCGCCCGCCGCCGCACTGCCTGCCAACAGGGAACGTCGCGAGAGGAATGTCATGACGTCGATCTTGCTGTCGGCGGCGAGCACTTCCATCAGGGAAGGCCCCCACGGTCACCCTGATTGACCCCGGAGCCATGGGCGGGCGCCCGCGCGAGGAAGCGTTGCCGGTCGACGATCGCCCGGTCGATCTCCCCCGTCGCGACCAGCTCGCCCGTACTGTCCACGGCCCGTACGAGGAAGGTGAGCTGTCGGCCTGCCGCCTCTGCGGGCGGTTCCGCGAGGACGTCGACCCAGGCACCCACTCGTGTGGCTCGAAGGTGTTTGATGCGCACACCGGTTCCGACCGTCGTCCGGCCCGGCGTCGTGAAGGGCGCCGCGGCCCGCACGGTGGCCGCCTCCATCCACGCGATCAGCCACGGGGTGGCGAGAACGGGCAGGTCACCGCTTCCCACCGCCATCGCGGTATGGGCGTCGGACACCTCATGGCGCATCACACCACGCTAGCCCGAGGCCGGAGCCCCGCGCGCGTCGGACGTCCGCGGTCAGCGCTGGTGGTGCAGGCGCTCCAGCAGGAGGTAGGCACGTTGCTCGGCGGCGGCGAGTTCGGCGGGATCGATCCCCGCCGGCCACAGTTCTCCCGCGGCTGCGTCGTCGGCATCACGCAACTCGACCACCGCGAGCACCAGTTGGACCTGGACGTCCGGGAGCTGGGGCCCCGATCCTGCGGCCAGCGACCGTTCCGCGTGATCGGATGCCTGAGTGCAGGCGGCCAGCGCACGCTCGACGCGCAGCGCGGCGTGGTCGTGGACGACCAGAAGCGCGCAGACGAGCCCGACGACGATGCCGAGCACGCTGCCCAGTACACGGTCGGCGACGAGTTCCCCGGCAGGGGCGGGCGAGGCCAGGTCGCTCATCAGGAGGGCCAGCGGGGTGAGGAAGACGACGCCGAGGCCGTAGTTGCGCGGGACGAAGTACTCGAGGAGGAATTCGAGGAGCACGATCACGCAGGCCAGCGCCACCGGCTCCGGGTCTGTGGCCAGCACGCCCAGGGCGAGGAGCAGGCCGACGACAGTGCCGAGGGTGCGCTGGACGGCGCGCTGGGCCGTGGTGCGCAGGTTGACGGAGTGCAGCACGGCGGCGGCGGAGATCGATGCCCAGTAGCTGTGCTCAAGCCCCCCGGCCACGGCCAGCCCGCCCGCGATACCGGTGCCCAGGACCATCCGCACCGCGGGAACGGCGAGGACGGCGCGGTGTTCGGGGCCACCGGCGCGTCGCCCCATCAGGAGTTCGGTGGCGCGCCAGGCGACAGGCCGGCCCGGTCCGGTGGCGGGGGCCACGGGAGTCATCGGCGTGCCCTCGCTGTCCTGCGCCGCCGGAGACGCGAGGGAAAGCTCGGGAAGGAGTGCCGGTGGTCGGCGGCTCCGCTCGGTGAGGACACGAGCCTGTCGGAGCAGTCGCTCCGACAGGGCGGCAGGGTCGGCCGGCGGCCGGCGCGCCGAGTTGATCAGCAGTGACCAGGACAGGTCGGTGAGACGTACGAAGACTCCGTCCCGGCCTGTCTGGTGCGCCTGAGTCGGGGGCGCGAGCCCGAGGGAGTGGTACGCCTGGAGCACCGCAACGGTCGTGCGGTGCCGGGCCTGCCGCCCGTCTCCGCCCGGTCCTGCGGGCCAGGTCAGCAGTCCCGCGAGTTCCCGCAGGGCCCTGGCGACGGCGAATCTCTGCGGCCGGTCCGGGTGCACGAGCCAGCCGGACACCCCGAGTACCCAGGCGACCGCGGCTCCGGCCGCGGCCAGCCCGGTCTGCGGGAGAACGTCGGAGGAGGTGGGCGAGCCGTTGGCCGCCACCGCGAAGGAGAACAACAGCAGCATCGCGCCGAGCCCGCTCAACCGGGTCGCGTCACACGCCAGCTTCGCCAGCCCGGCGACCACCGCCGTCGCCGTGACCACGACGGCGGCACCCCAGCCCCCGGCTCCTGGACGGGCCCATGCCGCGAGAGCGGACCCGCATCCCACGCACGCCGTCATGGCCACCGCCACCAGCGCGAGTACGCGAGCACGGCGCGGGTAGGGCAGGTTGCGCCCGAACGTCGTCGTGAAGGCACCCAGCATGGCGTACACGGAGAGTTCGGGCCGACCCGCGATCGCCACCGGCAGCGCCACCAGCGCCATCGCCAAGGCGCCGCGTACGGCGAAGAGAAGTGCCCCGTCCGCCCGCTGGAGCGCGAGTGAACCGCGCGGTGAGAGCAGGCGCACCACGCTGACCACGGCAGGCCGCCAACCGTGCCTGGTCACGGCGGCGAGTGGGCGGCGGGAAGAAGGCATGTCCGGTATATACCACCGGCTCCGAGCGGGGTTTCCGATCTGAACGCAACCGCGTCGGGCCGAGTCGGGCCGTCGGGCCGAATCGACCTGAATCCAGTCTGTGTCCCCTCAGCGGGCTTCGCCAGGCTGGCCGACGGCGGAAAGACTAGTGTGGTGATCCATGAGCCCATGGTTGCCCTTGTCCGCGGTTCCCCGGCTCGGGGCCTCCGTGGTTGCCGGCGCCGTGGTCGGGGCGATCGTCGGGGTGACGAACAACGCCGCGCTGGGTGTCCTCTCCGGTATCGCCGCGACCGAACTGGTCTTCGTGCTGGCGGGCTGGGCGGTGCTGTGGCCGATGGACGCCAAAGCCACCCGCGCCAATGTCCGACGTGAGGACTTCCAGCCCGTCACCGACGAGCTCGTGATCGTCGGCGTCGCCCTGTGCGGCCTGGTCGCCACCGTACTGCTGCTCCTGCTCGGCAAATCCGACAGCGGCCACGCCGCGGCGGCCGTCGCGCTCGGCGGCGTGTTCATGGCCTGGGCGGCGCTCCACCTCATGTACGCCACGCGCTACGCGTACCTGTACTACACAGCCGCCGGAGGGATCGACTTCAACAACGACGACCCGCCCGCGTACAGCGACTTCCTCTACTTCAGCTACAACCTCGGCATGACCTACCAGGTGTCCGACACCAACGTCTCGACCTCGACGATCCGCGCGGTGGTGCTGCGGCACTCGCTGCTGTCGTACGTGTTCGGCACCAGCATCCTCGCCACGACCATCAACCTCGTCACAGGAATCGTGACCGGCTGACATCGGCGCACAGTGGCCCGACCGGGAATCGCGGTGGCATGGACGACACAGTCAGCAGCCGGAACCGGCGCGAACCGCATGCCGTCGAGGAGCTGATCGCCGAGCAGCGCCGCAGGATCCGTGAGTACGTCGCACTGCGGGAGCGGCAGACGGGCGGGCCGGGCACGGGGGAGGTACCGGAACAGGCCGCGACCGGGGTGCCGCCGTGCGAGGCGAAGGACCTCTTCGACGCGATGCCGGTACCGGGGCTGCTGATCGAACCGGTCCTCGCCGCCGACGGAACGCTGGACTTCCTCTACGCGGGGCAGAACGAGGCGTGCCGCCGGTACGCCGACGCTGTCGCGCCCGCGTGGGAGTCGTGGTACCAGCCATGGCCGGGACTTGTGCGCCTGTTCGACCTGTTCCCCAGCATGGAGACCAGCGCGGTGCCGCGCCTGCTCGCCGACGCGTACCGGACGGGCCGGCCGCAGGGGCCGGCGTCCGGGGAGTGGTTCGTGCACGCGCCTGACGGAGACGTCGTGCGCATCAGCAACGAGGTACGGGCCGCCCGTTGCGGCGGCCACCTGCTGCTGACCTGGGAACGGGGGGCACCGCGCGGCACTGGCCTGGGCCGCCCAGCGGATGGCCCGGGCCTGCTGGGCGGAGTGGAACCTCAGCGACAGTGCGGTCCTCGGGTCGTACGGGCTGCAGCAGGTCCTCGGCCTCTCTTCCGAGGCACCCGTGCCCGGCCTCCCGGACCTGGCGGCGATGACCGATCCGGGGGACCGGGGCACCCTCTACGAGGTGCTGTACGACGTGATCCTTCGGGGTCGCAGCGCGGAGTGCGAACTGACCCTGACGCGGGTGCCGGCCCGGATCGTGCGGTTCTCGGCCGAACCCGTGCGGCTCCAGGGCGGCCCCGTCTGGGGAGTGCGCGGCGTCATCATGGACATCACCCGCGGCCGGTGCAGCCGGGACCGCGCCCAGCACGCCGAACAGGAGGCTGACTCGGCGCGGAAGCGCGCCCGGGGCCTCGCCGACGTGGCCGTCACACTGCGCGAAGCGGTGGTGCCCCGTTTCGCGAACGAGCTCGCCCCCTTGGGCCTCGAGACCGCGGCGGTGTACTGCCCGGACCCCGATGCCGCCGGAGTGGGCGGAGACTGGTTCAAGGCCCGCGCGCTGCCCAGCGGCCGGGCGCTCCTCGCGATCGGCGACGCGCGCGGGCACGGTCTGGAGGCGGTCACCCTCATGGCCAAGCTCCGCTACGCCCTGGCCGGCCTGGCCTACACCGACGAGCCGGTCGAGAAGCTGACCGCCTGGCTCAACCATGTCGCCTGCGACGACGGGCGGGAGTCCACCGCCACCGCCGTCGTGGCCCGCTTCCACCCCGCTCAGTCGCTCCTGCGCTGGGTGTGCGCCGGCCACCCTCAGCCCGTACTGGTGCGCGAAGGAAGCGCCTGCCTGCTCCAACACCCGCCCAGCGGGCCGGGGTTGGAGCTCGGAGTCGTACCGGGGGAGCCGTACACCGCGACGGAGACGACACTGTCGGTGGGCGATGTGGTGCTGATGTACACCGACGGGCTCGTCGAGCGGCGCGGCAGCGACCTCGACACCGACACGGCGCGCCTGCTGCGTGTGGTGGAACGCCTGGCCCGAGGAGGCATCGCGCCCGGCCGCGACGGCCTGGAGCGCTACGGGCAGGCCGTCGCGCAGGACATGGCCGGTGCGCACCAGACCGACGACGCGACGCTGCTCCTCGTGCGCTGCATGCCCGTGCCGACGGCGCCGCCCGGCGGGCCCGAGCGCTGACCCCCGCCGACGGGTCTTCCTCGCCGACAGGACGTCCGTGCCGGGCAGGGGGACACTGAGAAGGGCAGGGTGTTCGGCCCTTTCTTTTCGTTGCCTTCGGCTACTTGTCGGTGTCTTCGGCGCGGATTTCGATCGTTCGCCGCGTCACCGCCGCGGTCTTCGGCAGGCGCAGCGTCAGAACGCCGTCCGCCATATCCGCCTGGATACGATCGATATCCACATCACCGGGAACGCGAACTCCATAGGAAAAGGTCCCTGACCGGCGACGCAGGGCATTTCCGTCCGTGGTTTCCTCGACGGAGCCGGAGATGTGCAGTTCCCTGCCGTCCACCTCCACGTTCACGCGCTCACGGCGGACGCCGGGCAGTTCCGCGCGCACCACGTAAGCGACTCCCGAATCCGCTTCCTCCACCACGGGCATCCAGTGCTGCGAAGGGCCGGCCGGCTGCGAAGAGCGCTCCAGCAGACGACTCACCTCGCCCCACAGGTGCTGGAGCTCCGATGCCGGGTCGGCCCCGGCCCACCAGGCAGTTCGTGCCGGATGTGACCGCGTGACGTCTGCGCGTTCATCCATGATGTGCTCTCCGACCCTCCATCGACTCATCCGGCGCTCACCCGCCGGATTCCCTGACGACAGCCTGCGTCCCGGGCCTGCCGCCCGCAAATAGGTTCACGCCATCGGGCCGTATTCCCCGACCGGCCACTGACGTGATTCCGGCGCTCAGGCGGGCCGATTTCGCTGCTGTTGCGGCCCAGCTGACATCGCGCTTGAGTTGAACCAATCTCTCTCGGCACCAGGAGCTGGCATGTCGATGTCCTTCGGTTCGGGGTTCGGCTCGTCCGACCCCTTCAGCGACTTGTTCAACCGGTTCTTCGGAATGTCGCCGGCTTCCTCACCGCCGGCCGTCCAACGCGTGCCGATCGGAAGGTTGTTGACGGATTCTTCGCAGGAGCTCCTCAATCTCGCCGCTCGGAAAGCGATCGAGGACGGTACTTCCGATCTGGACACCGAGCACCTGCTCTGGGCGACCACGAAGATCGATCCGACACGGAAGCTGCTCTCCCAGATCGGAGTGGACCCCGAGACGCTGTCGACGGAAGTCGCCGCGGTCCTGCCGCAGGAGTCCGGCCAGCCGTCGGCGGAGCCCGGACTCACCCCGGCGGCCAAGCGCACGCTCCAGGCCGCCTACTCGCACTCGCAGGCGGCCGGGGCCTCGTACATAGGCCCCGAGCACATCCTCGCGGCGCTCCTGAGCGACTCCGACAGCGGCGCCGCCCGACTGCTGCGCGCGCAGGGCTTCAGCCCGGACCGCCTGGAGGGCCTCGCGGACCAAGCGTCCCGCACGGAGGGGGCCGCGGAGGCGAAGAAGCCGGCGACGACCCTCGACGAGTACGGCAGGGACCTGACGGAGGACGCGAAGGCCGGAATGCTCGACCCGGTGGTGGGGCGGGCCGACGAGATCGAGCAGACCGTCGAGATCCTCTCGCGGCGCTCCAAGAACAACCCCGTACTCATCGGCGAACCCGGCGTCGGGAAGACCGCCATCGTGGAGGGCCTGGCCCAGCGCATCGTGGCGGGCGAAGTCCCGGAAACCCTCAAGGACAAGCGAGTTGTCTCCCTCGACCTCTCCGGCATGGTGGCCGGCGCGCAGTACCGCGGCCAGTTCGAGGAGCGCCTGAAGAAGGTCATCGAGGACGTCCAGCAGGCCGGCGGCAGCATCATCCTGTTCATCGACGAGCTGCACACCGTCGTGGGCGCGGGAGCGACCGGCGAGGGCGCCATGGACGCGGGCAACATGCTGAAGCCCGCCCTCGCGCGTGGTGAGCTGCAGCTCGTGGGCGCGACGACCATCGACGAGTACCGCAGGCACATCGAGAAGGACGCGGCGCTGGAGCGCCGCTTCCAGCCCGTACTGATTCCGGAGCCGACCGTCGAGCAGACCGTGCAGATCCTGGAGGGGCTGCGCGACGCGTACGAGGCCCACCACCAGGTCCGCTTCGCCGACGGTGCCCTCGCGGCGGCCGCCGAGCTCTCCGACCGCTACATCAGCGACCGGTTCCTCCCCGACAAGGCCATCGACCTGATGGACCAGGCAGGCGCGCGCGTGCGGCTGCGCAGCGCCGGGCGCTCCACCGAGGTCGTCAGCCGCGAGGACCGCATCGCCAAACTGCGGCGCGAGCAGCAAGAGGCCGTGGCCGGTGAGGACTTCGAGAAGGCGTCGGAGTTCAAGCGGCAGATCACCGAGCTGGAGGGCGAACTCGCCGGCATCGAGGAGCGGCGCGAGGGCGTCGTCTCGGTCACCGAGGCGGACATCGCCGACGTCGTCTCCCGCCGCACCGGCATCCCCGTCTCCCAGCTCACCGCGAGCGAGAAGGAGAAGCTCCTCAACCTCGAGGCGGAGATGCACTCGAGGATCGTCGGCCAGAACGAGGCGGTCACCGCGGTCTCCGAGGCCGTGCGGCGCAACCGCGCGGGCATGGGCGACCCCAACCGCCCCGTGGGTTCCTTCCTCTTCCTGGGCCCCACCGGCGTCGGCAAGACCGAACTCGCGAAGACTCTCGCCGACCTGCTGTTCGGCGACGAGGATCACATGATCCGCTTCGACATGAGCGAGTTCCAGGAGAAGCACACCGTCGCCCGCCTCGTCGGCGCCCCTCCCGGATACGTCGGTTACGAGGAGGCCGGCCAGCTCACCGAGAAGGTCCGCCGGCAGCCGTACAGCGTCGTGCTGTTCGACGAGGTCGAGAAGGCACACCCCGACGTCTTCAACACCCTGCTCCAGATCCTCGACGACGGACGTCTCACCGACGGCCAGGGCCGCACGGTCGACTTCCGCCACTGCGTCATCATCATGACGTCGAACATCGGCGCCCACCGGATCCTCGCGCACCACGGCGACGTGTCCGAGATCAAGGGCGATCTGATGGAGGATCTGCAGGGCAGGTTCCTGCCCGAGTTCCTCAACCGCATCGACGACATCATCATCTTCCACGGCCTCACCGAGGACGACCTGTCGCAGATCGTGGACCACCTCCTGAACCAGAGCAAGCGCCGGGTGCTGGGCCAGGGCATGACCCTGGACGTCACCGAGGCGGCCAAGAAGCTGCTCGTCGCCCATGGCCACCAGCCGGAGTTCGGCGCGCGTCCGCTGCGGCGGACGATCCAGGCCGAACTCGACAACCGGATCGCGTCGATCCTGCTGAGCGGCGACGCGGAGCCCGGGGACACCATCGTCGCGGACGTGGAGAACGACACCATCCACTGCACCGTGCGCAAGGACGACGCCGCGGAGGGCGCGAAGGCCGAAGGCGCCGCGGAGGAACCCCCCGCGGGCGAGGCGCGGCAGACTCCCGACGCCTGATCCGGTCGGGCGCGCCTGACGGCGCCTGAACCAAGGAGGACACATGGTCCATCACCACAAGTCCAACCGAGCTGTCGAGGGCGACCCCGACGCCCGACGGGGCATGCCCCTGCGCCCCAACATGGACGAACTGGAAAGGCGCACCCAGGAGGACCTGCGAGACGTCGGGCTGCGCGTGAAGAAGCCCGAGCGGCCCGCGAAGCAGTACGAGGCGATCCAGAACCAGGTCGACCGCGAGGTCGACAGCGGCGAGATGCCGAGCGGGAAGATGTCCCGGGCGCAGCGGGACGCCTTCCCGCCGACCCGCTACGACAGGTGAGCTTCCCGCACACCGGCCACGACGAGCGAAGAGAGCAGGAATGAGCGGAGAGCCCGAACCGATGAGCGCCACCGAGCGCCGCGCACTCGAGCAGGAACTCGCCGACGTGACGGCCGAACGCAACGCGGACGCCGCCACGTTGCAGGACACCACCGAGGTGGGCGACCACGCAGACCAGGCCGACGAGTTGATCCGCTCCGACGAGGTGGACCGCCTCGACGCGCGCATCGACGAGATCAAGGTGCGCCTGCGCGGCGCCGCCGACGCGGGCGCGCCCAGCACGGACGTGGTCGGCGTGGGCAGCACGGTCGAGGTGCGGTACGCGGACGGCTCGGTGGCGACCGTCCAGATCGGCGAGGGCGCGGCGGTCCTCGACCAGACACTGGTCACCGCCGACAGTCCGCTCGGCAGCGCGCTGCTGGGACACCGGGCCGGCGACAGCGTCAGCTATGACGCGCCGGACGGGCGGGCGACGGTCACGGTCGTGTCCATCGGCGAGTAGCCGGACACGTCTACGGGCCGCCGCGATCTCCCGGGAGGCGTTCCAGCGCGGTCGCCACATCGGTGTGCCGGGCGACTTCCACCAGTGCGCGGGCCATGACCGAACCCGGCTCGCGGGCCGTGACCACCAGACCGACCGGCACCGTCCGGGCGGGCTCGACGAGCGGCACGGCCCGCATGCCGTGCGGGACGCCGAAGACATGCAGCCACGCGTGCGGCACGATGCTCGCCCACCGGCCCGTCCTGACATGGGCGAACAGGGCGCCCACCGAGTCGGTCTCGATCCGGGGCGACGGCCGGGTCCCGGCCTCGGCGAACACCTCGTCCAGCACCCGGCGCCCCTGCATCGAGTCGGTCAGCAGGCACAGCGCCAGCCGCGACGCCTCCGCCCACGTCGCCGTCGTCCGATGCGCCAGGGCATCGGCGGCCGTGATCAGGAGCACGTACCGCTCGTCGTACAGCGGGACGGTGTGGAAGTGCTCCGCAAGGTCCGCGTGCAGATAGGTGATCCCGGCGTCGATCTCGAAGTTCTGCAACTGCCTCAGGATGTCCCGCGACTGCAGATCCGCTATCACTTCGACGGTCACCAGCGGGTGCTCCGCGCAGAACGGGCCGGTCAGCAGGGAGACCGCGCCGGACGCGGTCGGTACCGAGCCGATCCGCATCCTGCCGTTCAGCCCGGTGCGCAGCGCGCCGACCTCGTCCTTGAGCGCGTCGCGATCGGCCAGGATCCGCTGCGCCCACACCACGATGCGCTCACCCTCGGGCGTGAGGCCCTCGTACTTGCGGCCGCGCCGGACCAGGGGCACGTCCAGCTCCTCCTCCAGTTTGCGGATCGCCTCGGAGAGGGCGGGCTGGGAGACGTAACAGGCCTGGGCGGCGCGGGCGAAGTGGCGCTCCCGCGAGAGGGCCACCAGGTACTCGAGTTGGCGAAACAGCACGCCACGGGTCTACCCGACGGCTCAGGGGAAAGCCAATCGGGCTCGCTGGCCGCCGGACGAGTCACCGCTCGGGACATCAGCCCACGGGCACCTGCGCCAGCCGCTCGGCACCGGTGTAGACGTTCATCGAGGTGCCGCGCAGGAAGCCGATCAGGGTCAGCCCGCTCTCGGCGGCGAGGTCCACGGCGAGCGACGACGGGGCGGAGACGGCCGCCAGCATCGGGATTCCGGCCATCAGCGCCTTCTGCACCAGCTCGAAGGAGGCCCGGCCGCTCACCATCAGTACGGTCTCGCGCAGTGGCAGCAGCCCCTCGCGCAGCGCGTGGCCGACGACCTTGTCGACGGCGTTGTGGCGGCCGACGTCCTCGCGCAGGCACAGCATCTCCCCGTCGGCGCCGAACAGCGCGGCGGCGTGCAGACCGCCCGTGCTGTCGAACACCTTCTGGGCCGCCCGCAGCCGGTCCGGCAGCGCGGTCACCAGCTCGGGGCCGACGCGCAGGGGGTCTCCGGAGACGGTCCACGCCGCCGAGGTGCGTACCGCGTCCAGGCTCGCCTTGCCGCACAGCCCGCACGAGGACGTCGTGTAGAAGTTCCGCTCGAGAGAGGCGTCAGGGGCGGCCACGCCGGGGCCCAGGGCCACATCCACGACGTTGTACGTGTTGCCGCCGTCGGACGTGGCGCCCGCGCAGTAGCGGATCCCGGCCACATCGCCGGCGGAGTGCACCACGCCCTCGCTCACCAGGAACCCGGCCGCGAGATCGAAGTCGTCGCCCGGTGTCCGCATGGTCACCGTGAGCGGACGGCCGCCCACCCTGATCTCCATCGGCTCCTCGACGGCCATCGTGTCAGGCCGGTACGAGGACACCCCGTCCCGAACTCGCAGCACACGCCGCCGCGCGGTCACGCGTCCCATGATGTTGCTCCTCTCCTCGGAGCAGTACTCCGATGGTGTCGACGATATGACTCATGTGCGGACCTCGTCCTGCGGCCGTGCCATCAGGGAAGACTCAGACGGCTGTGCCGCGCTGTCACGGCCAGGCACAGCAGGCCCACGGCCGCCATGCCCGCCAGGAGCTCCGGGTAGGGGGCGGTGCCGGCGCCCGCCGTGAGGGCCAGCAGGAGCGGTGTGAGGAAGCCGCTGTAGGTGGCGCCCTGGTAGAGGACCGCCGTCGAGGGGTGGGCCTTCGGCGGCATGAGCCGTTCGATCTCCCTCAGACCCGCCGCCAGGGTCAGCCCGTATCCGGCGCCGAGCAGGGCCGCGGCGGCCATCACCAGACCCGCGGAGTTCTGGTGCGCGGCGAACGCGCCCACCGTCAGTCCGCCGATCACGGTGACCATGGCGGCCAAGGTGGCCCGCGCGCTGTGCGCATGGTCCAGCCATACGGCCAGGGGCTGGGCGACGATGCCCATCGTGAGCGTCAGCGCCGTCACGAGACCGCTGAAGAGCGGCGCGTAGCCGGGAACCCGGTTGGCCACCAGCGGCGGCAGCACGACGTACGCCACGGTCGCGGCGCCGAACACCGCCGGGCTCGCGGGAAGCACCACCCACAGGAAGCGTCTGTTCCTGACGACCGCCCGGTGCCGTTCCACGGCGCGGGACGTCACCGGGGCGGACCCGGGCATCGGCGCCGTCTCCGGTACGCGCCTGGTCACGCCGAGCACGAGCAGGACCAGCAGGCAGTGGGCGAGACCGGGCAGCACCATCGGGTGCGGCAGCCACTCGGCGAGCGCGCCCGCCGTCACCGCACCGGCCGCGAAGCCGCCACCGGTGGCGTACGTCGCGCGCCGGTCGCCGGCATCCGCGCACCCGGCCGCGGCCGACAGCTCCCGAAGCCATGTGGTGCCCGCGGTCAGGACGACACCCGCCGCGAATCCGGTGGCCGCCCGGCTCACGTAGACGACGTACGGGCTCAACGGCGCCGCAGCCAGCAAGGCGCTCGCGACAGCGGACAGGGCCAGGGCGGGGCGGACCGTGAGGCATCGGCCCAGCCGGTCCGCGGCCGGGCCGCCGAGCAGCAGACCGGGCAGGAGCCCCAGCAGGTAGGTGGTGAACATCGCGGCGACCGGGACGGCAGGCCAGTGCTCCTGCGTCCGGTACACCACAGCGAGCGGGGTGAACTGGTTCGCGCCCCACGCGGCGGCGAACACCGCGGCCGCCGCCGGAAGCCAGCCGAGGGCGGCGCGAGATGCGGGCATGCGGCCAAGTACCTTTCTGAACACAGTGCTTCGGCCCGCCGTCACGGCGGGCGCTCCGAGGACTCCGGCACTCCCCGAACCTCTCCGGGAGTGCCGGGTGCCGGGTCAGCTCGGGGCGGCGACGGGCTCCAGTCGCACCACAACTCCCTTGGAGGTGGGGCAGTTGCTGATGTCGGCGACGCTGTCCAGCGGGACCAGGACGTTCGTCTCGGGGTAGTAGGCCGCGGCGGACCCAGGGCTCGCCGGGTAGGCGACGACCTTGAAGTTCTCGGCGCGGCGCTCCCTGTCGTCGTGCCAGACGCTGACCAGGTCGACCATGTCGCCGTCCTCGATGCCGAGCAGCTTCAGGTCGGCGGGGTTCACCATGACGACACGGCGGGCGTTGTGGATGCCGCGGTAACGGTCGTTGGGCGCGTACCAGATGGTGTTCCACTGGTCGTGCGAGCGCAGCGTCTGCAGCAGCAGATGGCCCTCGGGCACATGCGGCATCGTGAACTCGTTCTGCGTGAACACGGCCTTGCCGCTGGGGGTGTTGAAGACGCCGCGGTTGGCCGGGTTCGGCAGGTTGAAGCCACCCGGTGCGGAGACACGCTCGTTGAAGTCCTCGAAGCCCGGGACGACGCGGGAGATCCGGTCGCGGACGGTGCCGTAGTCGTCCTCGAAGCCCTGCCACGGGATGCCGTACTTGTCACCGATGGTCGCGAGGGCCATGCGGCTGATGATGGCGACCTCGCTGAGCAGGTGCGGGGAGGCCGGTGGCAGCTTGCCGCGGGAGGCGTGCACGTCGCTCATCGAGTCCTCGACGGTGATGAACTGCTCGCCGGTGGCCTGGAAGTCCTTGTCGCTGCGGCCCAGGGTGGGCAGGATCAGCGCGGTCTCGCCGCACACCGTGTGAGAGCGGTTCAGCTTCGTCGAGACGTGGGCCGTCAGGCTGCAGTTGCGCATCGCCTGCTCGGTGACCTCGCTGTCGGGGGTGGCCCGAACGAAGTTGCCGGCGACGCCGAGGAAGAACCTGGCGCGCTTCTCGTACATGGCGCGGATGCCGTCGACGGCGTCCAGGCCGTGGTGGCTGGGCGGCGTGAAACCGAACTCCTTGCCCAGGGAGTCCAGGAACTTCTGCGGCATCCGCTCCCACACGCCCATCGTGCGGTCGCCCTGCACGTTGCTGTGGCCGCGCACCGGGCACGCGCCCGCGCCCGGCTTGCCGATGTTGCCGCGCAGCATCAGGAAGTTGATGACTTCACGGATGGAGGGGACGCCGTGCTTGTGCTGGGTGAGCCCCATCGCCCAGCACACGATGACCGACTCGGCCTTCAGCACGCGCTCGAAGACCTCGTCGATCTCCTCACGGGACAGGCCTGTGGCGTCGTAGATGTGCTCCCAGGTCACCTGGCGCGCGTGCTTCTCGAAGGCCTCGAAGCCGATGGTGTTCTTCTCGATGAAGGCGTGGTCGACGACCGTGCCCGGGTTGGCGTCCTCGGCCTCCAGGAGCAGCAGGTTCAGCGCCTGGAACAGGGCGAGGTCGCCGCCGGCCCTGATGTGCAGGAACTGGTCGGCGATCTGCGTGCCCTTGCCGATGATGCCGCGCGGGCGCTGCGGGTGTTTGAAGCGGAGCAGGCCGGCCTCGGGGAGCGTGTTGACGGCGACGATCTTGCCGCCGTTGCGCTTGGTCTCTTCCAGGGAGGACAGCATGCGCGGGTGGTTGGTGCCCGGGTTCTGGCCCACGACGAAGACCAGGTCGGAGTTCTCCAGGTCGTCGAGCGAGACCGTGCCCTTGCCGATACCCAGGGTCTCCGACATCGCGGAGCCACTGGACTCGTGGCACATGTTGGAGCAGTCCGGCAGGTTGTTGGTGCCGTATGCGCGGGCGAAGAGCTGGAGGAGGAACGCGGCCTCGTTGTTGAGGCGGCCGGAGACGTAGAAGAGGGCCTCGTCGGGGGAGGTGAGCTGCTTGAGCTCCTCGGCGAGGATGCCGAACGCCTCGTCCCAGCCGATCGGTTCGTAGTGGGTCGCGCCGGGGCGCTTGACCATCGGCTCGGTCAGCCGGCCCTGCTGGTTGAGCCAGTAGTCCGACTTGGAGTCCAGGTCGGCGATCGAGTGCTCGCGGAAGAAGTCACGGGTGACGCGGCGCGAGGTGGCCTCGTCGTTGATGTGCTTGGCGCCGTTCTCGCAATACTCGTTCATGTGCCGCTTGCCCGGCGCGGGCTCGGGCCAGGCACAGCCGGGGCAGTCGATGCCCTTGGCCTGGTTGATGTTCAGCAGCGTCAGCATGGTGCGGCGCGGGGACGTCTGGCTGAGGGAGTACTCCAGCGCGTGCGTCACGGCGGGGAGACCCGTCGCCCAGGTCTTGGGGGGCGTGACCGTCAGGTCGTCGGCCGGGTCCTCGATGCTGCTGCTCATGATCTGGTCTGCCTCTTTCTTCCATGCACCTGGGTGGACGGGTCCCCGGGAACCGGCGGCCTGTTTTCCGTGTTCGCTTTTACGCGGTTTACCCACGCGCGCCGGTCACGTTTTACGCCTCATCGCCGCGAGAGAAGCTTCCTGCAATCCAGGGGCGCCGTCAAAGAGGCATTTCCGATCGCCTGATAGGTCTCGCTTATCAGCGCGCATCCCTTGTCCTACCTGGGATCTGAGGCCTGATAGCCCTGACCGATGATGCCATTGAGAACCCCTCTTTGACTTCTCCGGGAAGTCTTCCGATGATGATCGACGAGTGAGGAATGGGTGGAGTGAGGAAAGGTGTCGGATTCCGACCCCTGGATAATTCGCGAAGCCTGGTCTCTAATGTTTCACCAACCCTGGCTTCCGGTATTTCCTGGGAGGGCGCAACCGTGCTTGATCACAGCGACGATCCGACCGATCCCGGTCTGTCCCGGCACCACACCCCGAAGTGGCTTCCCGGCCGTGAGGACCGGCTCGGCGTTCCGTCGCCCCTCGTGGACCGCTTCGGGCGGGTCCACACGGACCTGCGGGTCTCCCTGACCGACCGCTGCAACCTGCGATGCACGTACTGCATGCCGGCCGAGGGGCTGAACTGGCTGCCCCGTGCCGAAGTCCTCACCGACGACGAGGTCGTACGTCTGGTCCGTATCGGCACCGAGCGCCTCGGGATCACCGAGGTCCGGCTGACCGGTGGTGAGCCGCTGCTGCGTCGGGGCCTGCCCGGTCTGGTGGCCCGACTGTCCGCCCTGGATCCGGCCCCGGAACTGTCGATCACCACCAACGGCATCGGCCTGGCGCGCAGTGCCGTCGCCCTGCGCGAGGCCGGGCTCGGCCGGGTCAACGTCAGCCTCGACACACTGCGCCCGGAGCGGTTCGCCGAGATCACCCGGCGCGACCGGATCAAGGACGTACTGGCCGGGCTCTCGGCCGCGCGTGACGCAGGCCTGAACCCCGTGAAGATCAACGCGGTGCCGGTGCGGGGGGTCAACGACGACGAGATCGTCGACCTGACCGCGTTCGCGGCGGAGAACGGCTACCGGATGCGGTTCATCGAATCGATGCCGCTCGATGCCCAAGGCGCCTGGGACCGGGACCGGATGGTGACCGCCGCGGAGGTCCTCGACCGGCTCGGTGAGCGCTTCGAACTGGTGCCGGTCGTACGGCAGGACAACGCGCCCGCGGAGGAGTGGCGGATCGCCGGCACGGACGCCCTGGTGGGTGTCATCGCCAGTGTCACCCGACCGTTCTGCGGCACCTGCGACCGCGTGCGGCTGACGGCGGACGGGCAGTTGCGCAACTGCCTCTTCGCCACCGAGGAGTCCGACCTGCGGGCCCTGCTGCGTCGGGGCGCCGACGACGCGACGGTGGAGGCGGCCTGGCGGACCTCGGTCGGCGGCAAGGGCCCCGGCCACGCGATCGACAGCCCGGAGTTCCGCCGCCCGGAACGCCCGATGTCGGCCATCGGAGGCTGACGGGCCCGGGGCCACCCAAGACGACGACGGGCCGAAGACACGAACAAAGGTGAGCTGGATGCGTAGATGGATCGAGGACGTCAAGTCCGAACTCGGCGTCGACCTTGACGTCGATGTCGCCGAACTGCTCGACATGACCAAGGTCGTCGCCCATGGTGTGGCCCGCCCGGCGGCGCCACTGACCTCGTTCCTGGTCGGCTATGCCGCCGCGCAGGCGGGAGGCGGGCCCGAGGCCGTCGCCGAGGCGAACCGCAGGGTGACGGCGCTGGCCGAGCGCTGGGCCGCCGAGCCCGAGAACGGCGCGGGCACCGCATGACCCCGGCAGGCACACACACCCTGGCCGGCACCCGGACGGCGGGAGCGGCAGCAGACACTCACCTGGCCTGGGAACAGGCCCGGCAGACAGCACGGGACTGTGTCGGACAGCCCCTGCCGGTCGTCACGCGGTCCCTGGCGGACGCGCTCGGCCACGCTCTGGCCCAACCGCTGACGGCCCTCACCGATCTGCCGCCGTTCGACACGTCCGCGATGGACGGCTGGGCCGTGGCCGGACCGGGACCATGGCTGGTGGGCGGCGCCGCCGTCCTCGCCGGCGACCGGTCTGAGCCGCTCGGCGACTACGGCACCGCCGTCCCCATCGCCACCGGCGCCCGACTGCCGACGGGCGCAACGGCCGTACTGCGAAGGGAACACGGGGAGTTCGACTCGGAGAGCGGCACGCTGCACGATCGCTCCGACGGGCCCGGCTCGGTGGCTCCGGGCCGCGACATCCGGCCGCGTGGCCAGGAGTGCCACGGGGGCGAGGCGTTGATCCCGGCCGGTGTCACGGTGACCCCCGCAGTGCTGGGACTCGCAGCGGCGGCCGGGTACGACCGGCTCGCCGTGCACAGCCGCCCGACCGTCGAACTGCTGGTACTGGGCGACGAGTTGCTGGAGTCCGGCCTGCCCCGGCGGGGGCGGGTACGCGACGCGCTCGGCCCCATGCTGCCTCCATGGCTGCGAAGTTGCGGCGCCGACGTGATCGGCAGCCGCCGAGTGGCGGACGACTTGGGACTGCTGCGGGAGGCCGTACAGGACTCGCCGGCCGATGTCGTCGTCACCACCGGCAGCACCGCCGCCGGCCCGGTGGACTTCCTGCACGCCACCCTCGAAGAGGCGGGCGCCCGCCTGCTCGTCGACTCCGTCGCCGTACGACCCGGCCACCCCATGCTGCTCGCCGAGCTGCCGCCGACCCCCGACGGCCGGATCCGCCGGCTGGTCGGCCTGCCAGGCAACCCGCTTGCCGCCGTCGCCGGCACGGTGACACTGGCCGCGCCGCTGCTGCGCCGCCTCGGCGGCCACGCGGACGCGGATCCCTGCCGGATGCGTGCCGCCGCCCCGCTGCCCGGACACCCACGGGACACCCGGCTGCTGCCGGTGCGACGCACGCACCACGAAGTGGCGCCGCTCCCGTTCGACGGCCCGGCGATGCTGCGTGGGCTGGCGTTCGCCGACGGCCTCGCGGTCGTCCCGCCCGGAGGCGTGCCCGCCGGGGCCGGCATGGAGGTCTTGGAGGTACCCGGACCGTGACCGTGTGGGAACACCCAACGACAACGGCGAACGGAACGACGGATCAGAGCAGTTCGACAACAGGAGGCACAGCTGTGGCGACGCCGATGACGCCCGCCGGCACCATCCGCTACTGGGCAGCGGCCAAGGCGGCGGCCGGTACGGCGGAGGAGCCCCACCGCGCGACGACACTCGCGGAAGCGCTGGAACAGGTCCGTTCCCGGCACGAAGACCGTCCTCGGCTGGCGCGGGTGCTCGGCTACTGCTCGTTCCTCGTGGACGGCCGCCCGGTCGGCGGCCGCGACCACGCTTCGGTCCACCTCGCCCCGGGGGGAACGATCGAGGTGCTGCCCCCGTTCGCGGGCGGCTGATCCGGCCCAACACCGCACATACAGAACGAAGTTCACGCCAACGGCCTCACGTGCGGCGCAACATCCCGCACCGTCCACCCTAGGAACGAACCATGCCGCACGCCCCGGACCCCTCCGGCCATCCCGTACGACTGCTCGCAATCCGCGACACCCCGCTCTCACTCGACGAGGTGTACGAGGCCGTGGGCGATGCCACCGCCGGAGGCACCGCCGTCTTCGTCGGCACCGTCCGCAACCACGACGTCGGCAGGTCGGTGGAGGCCCTCGAATACAGCGCCCACCCCGCGGCGGAGAGCGAATTGCGCCGGGTCGCCGAGAAGGTCGCCGCAGACTTCCCGGTCAGCGCCCTCGCCGCCGTCCACCGGACGGGCCGGCTGGACATCGGCGACGTCGCCGTGATCGCGGCGGTCTCCTGCCCGCACCGCGCGGAGGCCTTCGCCGCCTGCGCCCGCCTCGTCGAGGACCTCAAGCACGAGGTACCGATCTGGAAGCACCAGTTCTTCCCGGACGGCGAAGAGGAGTGGGTCGGCGCCTGCTGACGCTCCTCCGCCGGTCACCTTGAGCGTGTGGTCGGGGCGACCGGCGTCGGCACCGTCTTCCGGAGCACCGTGCAGGACGCCGGGACGAAGATCGCGACGCCGAGGCGGCGATCGCCCCGCACCGGCACCCTTCCCCGCAGCCCTCACCGGGCAGGCTCCGGAAATGTCACCATTGGGTACCGGTCCGGGCACGGCTGCAACCTGCGCGACCCGCAACCGGTCTCTCTGGCAGAGAAACACGTCAGGCGCATCGAGCGCCCTGCCAGGAGGAGCCCTGCCATGGGGGACATACGCAGACGGGGAGCCGTCGCACTGGGGATCACCGGACTCGTCGCACCGCTGACACTCGCGCTGGGCGCCGCGCCCGCGCAGGCCGCGAGCTGTACGACGTCGACCGGTCCCTACCAGAAGCAGGTGGAGGGGTTCCTCGGCCGGCCGGTCGACGGGAAGCAGTCCGCCGCGGACTGCAAGGCCGTCCAGGCCTTCCAGAACAAGCACGGGATCAGCCCGAACATCGGCTACGCGGGGCCTGTCACGTGGGGCGTGATGGACCTGATGAACAAGCAGAAGGCCGTCGGCGGCAATCCCAACAAAGACGGCAAATGCCCCGTCAACAAGGGGCGCATCGCCTGCGTGAACCTGACGCTTCAGCTCAGCTGGATCCAGGACGGCAAGAACCTCGTCTACGGGCCGGTACCGGTCCGCACCGGCCGTGACGGCTACGAGACCCGCACCGGCCTGAAGAAGATCTACTGGCGGCACATCGACCACGTGTCGAGCATCTACAACGTGCCCATGCCCTACAGCCAGTTCTTCGACGGCGGCCAGGCCTTCCACTCGGTCGGCGTGAGCATGTGGAACCCGCCCGGCTCGCACGGCTGCGTCAACATGACCAGCACCACCGCGAAGAAGTACTGGTCCCTGCTGAAGACGGGCGACGACGTCTACGTCTACGGCCGCAAGCCGGGCACCTGAGCCCGCCGGGCTGCCGGCAGTTCCCCGCTGTTCCCCTTCCCCTCTTCTCACGCCGTCCAGGTGCGGGAATTGACGGACAGTCATGGCCGCTGCGGCCGGCTCACGCCGTGAGCCGGCCGTGCGTCGCCGGGCACCCGGCCGCGTAGTGAACGTATTCGTGGACCAGGCGGAAGCCGGCGGTCCAGGCGAGCAGTCGGCTGGCGCGGTTGAGGACCGAGCAGTTCCAAGTAGGAGCGTGTCCGCGTGCGGCGATGTCCGCGCACAGGGCCGTGACACAGGCCAGAGCCAGTCGGTGGCGGCGGTGATCCGGGGCTGTGAACACCGCCACCTCCTCGTGACGGGTGCCGCGGAAGTACGTACAGGCGATGGCCAGCACGTGGCCCTTCCTGTCCGTGGTCGCCCAGCCGTGGCCGGAGGTGGCGAGACCCGGCGGACCTCCCCAACTCGTATGAATCCAGGCCGCGTCGGGGCCGAGCGCCTGCACGGCGTCGGTGTCGGCGGGTTCGAGGCGGCGCAGGGTCACGCCGCGGGGGGTGGTGACGGGCTGGGGTTCCGCCCGCAGCGTCCACACCATCCGTTCCCAGGGGGCGAACCGGTCGAAGGCGGCACCGAGGGTGGGCAGGAAGTCGGCCGGGGCGTCGATGCAGTGGTTCGCCAGCGGAGCCAGGGCTTCGGGCGTGAGCGCGTCCGGAGTACCCCGGAGCAGGGCGTGCCCGGCGCAGGAAACGGCGATCGCGCGTGGGCGGATCACTCGGTCCGCCCACCATCGGCCGTTGCCGGTGGCGAGGGCGTGCTCGCCGACGGCGGCCGGGCCCGGGGCGTGTGAGGGGAACCAGTTCGTGAGGGTGGGTGATTGGTGGGGTACGGGAGAGGGGCGCCGGACGTGGGTCACGGCGCCCCTCTGGTTACGGAATGCGCGTCAGCGGACGGCTGACGCGGGCGATTCCGTACAGCGGGGCGGGCGACGGAACGCCCGATGGGGCGGCCGGTCGACGTGGAGCCACTCGCTGTTCTCGGGATCCATGGAAGAGCTTCCAGCGGGCCCCGGGCAAGCTCGACCACCGTTCCCTGACGCACCCCTGACATGCGCATACGTGGCCTTGATCCGCGTCTCCCCGACAGGCCGCGCGCCGAGGACGTCAAGGTCTCGTCAAACAGGCCTGAAGCGGCGTCAGGAGGGCGTCAACGCGGGCCGCTCGTGGCCGAATCCGGTCGCAGACTGGGCGACACGGGGGCGGGTGATCGTCCGTGGTGTGACCGGGGGAGGGCTCATGACCATCACGGTGGGAACCGCAAGCGGTCCTGAAGCGGAGGAGAGGGCCGTCGCCCCTCCACCCCGGGGACCGGGCGCCCCGCCACGGGGTGCATCCGGTCCGCGGCCTCGAGGGGGGCCGCGGACCGATGGCCCCTGGCGGCGCCTCCGTCGTGAGACCGTGGCCGCGCGGGCCGCTCTGCGCCGCCGTTTCTGGGCCACCGTGCCCGCGCGGCTGCGCCTACTGCGCGCGGCCACGGTCTCGCTCGCCGCCGTCCTGGCCCTGCTGCTCGCCCTCGCCGGGGTCGGTCTCACCGGCACCTGGGACGCCGTCGAGGGCCGTGACGCGCCCCGCACCACCAGCGCCGCCGCCCTCGACCTCGCGCTCAACGACATGGACGCGCAGGCCGCCAACATCCTGTTGTCCAGCGGCAATGCGGGCAAAGGGAGATTGGACACGCCGTACGAGAAGGCGGTCGGCTTCTACGGTGATTCCCGCCGCGACATCGGACACGACCTGCGGACGCTCGCCGTCGCCGCGCAGGGCGACCGCACCGACGAGCACACGGTGGAGGCCCTCACCGACGACTCGCCGCATACCAGGAGCTGATCGGGCGCGCCCTGGAGAACGACGGCCATCGCGGTGGGAAGACGGCCGCTCTCGCCGACCACCGCAAGGCCACCGATCTTCTGCGCACCCGACTCCTGCCGGGTGCAGGCGAGTTGGTGGCCTCCAACGATCGGGCGTTCGACGCCCGCTACAGCCAAGCCCGTTCGGCCCTGCGGGGTGAGCTCGTCGCTGTTCTGGTGCTGGGCGTGCTTCTCCTCGTCGTCCTCGTCGTCCTTCAGTGGTATCTGGCACGCCGCTTCCACCGCATCCTCAACCCCGGCGTCCTCGGCGCCACGGTCTGCACCCTGCTCGCCGTCCTCCTCGGCGCGCAGGTGATCTCCGCCTCCGCCGGGCACCTGCGCGTCGCTCGCCACGACGCGTTCGACTCCGTCGTCGCACTGTCCCGGGCCCGAGCGATCGCGTACGACGCGAACGCCGACGAGAGCCGCTATCTCCTCGACCCCGAGCGCCGCGGCAGGTACGAGCGGGCGTTCCTCGAAAAGTCGCAGCAGCTCTACGGTCTCCGGGGCGCGACCCTCACGTCGTACGACGCCGAACTCGCCACCACCTGGCAGGCGTACCGCGCCGACCGGCGAGATCTCCGCTTCACGGGTGAGTTCCGGCGCGAGCTCGACAACATCACCTTCGCCGGGGAGCAGTCGGCGGCCGAGGAGACGGTGGAGGCGTACGCCGTCTACGAGCGGGACGACCGCAGGATCCGGGCCCTGCTGGCGGCCGGCAAGGAGCGCGAGGCGGTCGAGTTCTGCATGGGATGGGAGGCGGGCACCTCCAACGCGCACTTCGGTGCGTGGATGACCGCCCTCGACAAGGTGACCGACATCAACCGGCAGCACTTCACCACATCCGTACGGGACGGCAGGTCCGCTGTGACCGAGCAACTCCCAGGGGGTTGCGCTCTGTTGCTCGCGGCGATGGCGCTCACGTGTTTGGGGCTGCGGCCGCGGTTCGCCGAGTTCCGCTGAGGGGCGCCGGCCGGAGGGCGTCAAGAGGGTGTCAAGGTCCACCTGAGGAGCGCCAAGGATGCGCTAACGACCGCCCCGACCGGCACCGGAAGGGCTTCGGTAGGAGAAGCGCCCCATCCCCTCAAGAGCGTTGAACCAGCGAGCAGAGAGCTTCGGCTGCGATGAGTGACGTACGGCCCGGACGACTGAAGGTCTACCTCGGGGCTGCCCCGGGCGTCGGCAAGACCTACCGGATGCTCGACGAGGGGCGCCGCCGGGCCGCGCGTGGCGCGGACGTGGTGGTGGGGTTCGTCGAGTGCCACGGCCGGCCGCACACGGAGAGGATGCTGGAGGGGCTCGAGGTCGTGCCACATGCGTGGTGCGAGCACCGGGGCGAGGCGTTCGCGGAGATGGACGTCGAAGCGGTGCTCGACCGGCGCCCCGAGGTCACGCTCGTCGACGAGCTGGCGCACACGAACGTCCCCGGCGGCGGGCGCAACCCCAGGCGCTGGCAGGACGTGGAGCGCCTCGTGGCGGCCGGGATCGACGTGATCACCGCGGTCGACATCCAGAACCTGGAGTCCCTCAAGGACGTCGTCGAGAAGATCACCGGGGTGCCGCAGCACGAGACGGTGCCGGACGAGGTCGTCCGCAGGGCCCGGAACATCGAGCTGGTGGACATGGAGCCCGAGGGGCTGCGCCGCCGCATGGCGCACGGCAACGTCCACCCGCCCGAGAAGGTCGACGCAGCGCTCGCCAATTACTTCCGGCCCGGCAACCTGACCGCACTGCGCCAGCTCGCCCTGCTGTGGGTCGCCGACCGTGTCGACGAGGCGCTCAAGTCGTACCGGGCCGAGCACGCGATCGGCAGGGTTTGGGAAACCCGCGAACGTGTCGTCGTGGCCCTGACCGGCGGGCCGGAGGGCGACACCCTCATCCGGCGGGCCGCCCGAATCGCCGACCGCTCGTCCGGCGGCGACCTGCTCGCCGTGCACGTGGCGCGCAGCGACGGACTGGCCGCCGGAGTCTCGCACGCCTCACTCACCCGGCAACGGCGGCTCGTCGAGGATCTCGGCGGCAGCTACCACTCGGTGGTCGGCGACGACGTGGCCGTCACCCTGGTGGAGTTCGCCCGCGCCGAGAACGCCACCCAGCTCGTCCTCGGCTCCAGCCGTCGCGGCCGCCTGGAGAGGTTCCTGACGGGACCCGGCACCGGCGAGACCGTCGTCGCGCTCTCGGGTGACATCGACGTCCACCGGGTCACCCACGAACGCGCCGGGCGCGGCACCCTGCTCCCCTCCAGGCGCCGTACCCTCTCGACGCCCCGACTGATCGCGGGACCGGTGGCAGGGCTGGTGCTGCCCGTGCTGCTCACCGTCGTCCTCGCCCAGGTCCGTGGCACCGTGAACCTCACCAGCGAGGCTCTGCTGTTCCTGCTCACGGTGGTGGGCGTCGCCTGCATAGGCGGCGTCGTGTCGGCGGTGATCGCGTCCGCCACGGCATCTCTTCTCCTCAACTACTGGTTCATCCCGCCCATGGGCCAGTTCACGCTGGACGATCCCAACGCGTTGCTCGCTCTGGTGGTCTTCACCGCGGTGGCCGCCGTCGTGGCGGCGGTCGTCGACCGCTCCCTACGCCTGTCCCGGCGCTCGGCCCGCGCCACCGCCGAGGCGGAGACGATGTCCTCGCTCGCGGGCAGCATCGTGCGCGGCGGCCAGACGATTCCGGCCCTGCTGGAACGTACGCGGGAGACCTTCGGCATGACGTCCGCGGAACTGGTCGACGAGCCCCCTGACACAGGGAACGGGGCAGAGCCCGTGACGGCCGTACCGGCGGGGCCCGGTGCTTTCCTGGTGCTCCGCGGCCGCACCCTGTCGTCATCCGAGCGGCGGGTCCTGGCCGCGTTCGCCGCGCACGTGGGGGGCGCCGTCGAACGGGCCCGGCTCGCCGAGGCCGCCGCCGAGATCGAACCGGTCAAGGCCGCCGACCGCATGCGCACCGCACTGCTGCGTGCCGTCGGCCACGACCTGCGCACCCCGCTCGCGGCGGGCTGGGCCGCCGTCGCCTCGCTGCGCAGCAGCGACGTGGAGTTCTCGCCCGCGGACCGGGACGAGCTCCTCGCCACCGCCGACGGATCCATGGCCAGGCTCAACCAGCTGGTGGAGAACCTGCTCGACCTCAGCCGCCTCCAGGCGGGTGTCCTCACGCTGAATCTGCGCGGCACCGGCCTGGAGGAGGTCCTGCCGACCGCACTGGACTCGCTGCCCGCGGGCGGCCCCGAGGTCGAGTCCGGGAGCCTCGAACAGATCCCGGCCGTACTGGTCGATCCGCCGCTGCTGGAACGCGTGATCGCCAACCTCGTCGCCAACGCCGCGGGTCACACCCCGCCCGGGGGCAAGGTGCTGGTGACCGCCAGCGCTCTGGCGGGCCGGGTGGAAGTACGTGTCGTGGACCGCGGGCCGGGCCTTCCGCCGTCCGGCAGGGACCGCCTCTTCGAGCCCTTCCAACGTCTCGGCGACACCGACAACACCACCGGCCTGGGCCTGGGCCTGGCCCTCTCGCGGGGGCTGACCGAGGCGATGAACGGGACCCTCACCCCCGAGGACACCCCTGGTGGCGGCCTGACCATGGTCGTGTCGCTGCCCACCGCCGAACAGAGCGAGCCGCTCAAGCGGCACGAGCAGACGGACGCATCCGCAATCCGCGTGATGCGCAACGCGCAGGAGGTGCCTCGTGAGTACCGAAACCGGCATATGGACGCCCCGTCGCGCCAGAGGTGACGCAGCGCCGGGCCACTGGCTCCCGCGGGACCGGTGCGCCCTGGCTGCGGGCCTGGCAGTTCCCTTCCTGGTGGCACTCGTGCTCGTCCCGTTCCGCACGGATCTGTCGCGCACCAACGCGGCGCTGGTCCTGGTCGTGGTGGTCGTCGCGGTGGCGGCGCTGGGCAGCCGCGCGGCGGGCGCGCTCTCGGCGCTGTCGGCGGCGGCCTGGTTCGACTTCTTCCTGACTCGCCCGTACGAGACGTTCGACGTCACTTCCTCCGCGGACGTCGAGACGGCGGTACTGCTCCTGATCGTCGGCCTGATCGTGTCCCAGCTCGCGGCCCGGGCGCGTCGCCTCGAGGTGACCACAGTGACCGACGCCGGCCATCTCGCGCGGATCCACGAGACCGCCCGCCTCGCCCGGTCCGCCAAGTCCTCGGACACCGTGGTGGATCACGTCCGGGGCGAACTGACCGAGCTCCTGGGCCTGCGCGCCTGCCGCTTCGAGTACGGCACCCTCATGGGCCGGCCGCCCCGTCTGAAGCAGGACGGGCAGCTGCTGGTCGGCCGCAGGAAGTGGGACGTGGACGGCGCGGGCTGGCCGGCGGGCGAGATCGAACTGCGCGCGTACGGCAACGGCCACTACCTAGGCCGCTTCATGCTCACGCCGGGCCCGGGCGCTCTACCGCCGCTCCAGGCCCGCCTGGTCGCGGTGACCCTCGCCGACCAGACGGGCGCGGCGCTGGACACAGCGGGGCCGGTCAGGCAGGTCTGAGGTGGGATCCGGCCGGGGGGCGGCGGAGCTGACCGCGGGGACCGTTCTGGCGAATTCCTGCTCCGGTCGGTGGTGCCTTCTCTCCGGTCGGCCCGGTGGCCGTAAGAGTCGCGTCAAGGGACTGCACGGCGACGTAAGGGAGCCGTCAACGACGCTCAGATCCGGCCAGAGAGGCGGTTTCCTCTAACCGTCCGCACCACTCACCCAGACCTTATCCAGGAGCTCACGATGGCCGACGTGGCCTTCGTCGTCACCACGATCGCGGTTTTCGCGTTGGTGGCGCTTGTCGCCAAGGGGGTGACGAAGCTGTGACTGCCAGGTGATGGCCGCCAAGGCAGCCGTCATCAAGGACAACACGACGGCCACCTACAAGGTCGACAAGGCAGACGTCCCCGCCGACGCGGTGCCCGGACATCTCCCCGGCCTACGCGGACCTCCAGGTCCACCGTGTCGCCGAGCGGAACGGCCTGTCCGTCGGCCAGGTGGACAAGCTCGTCAAGGACCACACCAGCAGCCGCATCCTCGGCTTCATGGGCGAGCCCTGCGTCAACGTCCTCGACTCAACATCGCCCTCGAGGAACTCGTGGCGAAGAGCTGATGGCGTTACGCGACCCCAGCGGGAGTTGGCGGGCCGGGAGGCATCCGGGAACCGTCAACTCCCCCTGCCACGAAGATTGTTGTGCTGCTCCCGGCGCTCGTGGACTCACGTACGACTCGAAAGGCGCACACCCATGAACCGCGTGCTGGTGGTGGAGGACGACCCGCAGCTCGTACGGGCACTCGTGATCAACATGGAGGTACGACGGTACGGAGTGGACGCGGCGCCCGACGGTGCCACGGCCCTCCGGCTGGCGGCCGCTCGCCGGCCCGACGTGGTGCTGCTCGACCTCGGGCTGCCCGACATGGACGGCGTCGACGTCATCAGGGCCCTGCGCGGCTGGACCCGCGTACCGATCCTCGTCCTGTCCGCCCGCCAGGCGTCCGACGAGAAGGTCGCAGCCCTCGACGCCGGCGCCGATGACTACATCACCAAGCCGTTCAGCATGGACGAGCTGCTGGCGCGGCTGCGTGCGGCCGCCCGTCGCACGGAGGGCGTGCCGCCGGCCCCGGAGACAGTCCTGGTCGTCACCGAGGAGTTCACCGTCGACCTCGTCGTCAAGAAGGCCACCCGCGCCGGACGCGACATCCACCTCACCCCGACCGAATGGCACCTGCTGGAGATCCTGGTCTCCCATCCCGGCCGCCTCATCACCCACCGGCAACTGCTCGAAGAGGTGTGGGGCGTCTCCCGGAGCAACAAGACCAATTACCTCCGGGTCTACGTGGCCCAGCTGCGGCGCAAGCTGGAGGCCGACCCCTCCCACCCGCGCCACCTCATCACCGAAGCGGGCATGGGCTACCGCTTCGAGAACTGACGGTCCACCCCAGCGGCCCCTTCCGACCGCAAAGACGAAGAGACGAGAAGACGAGAAGATGGCACGCGGCAAGCTTCGGATCTACCTCGGCGCGGCGCCCGGGGTCGGCAAGACGTACGCGATGCTCTCCGAGGCGCACCGCCGTGTCGAGCGGGGCACCGACTGCGTGGTCGGCTTCGTGGAACACCACAACCGGCCGCGCACCGAGGTGATGCTGCACGGCCTGGAGCAGATCCCGCGGCGGGAGCTGGAGTACCGCGGCAGCGTCTTCACCGAGATGGACGTGGACGCGGTACTGGCACGACATCCGCAGGTGGCCCTCGTCGACGAGTTGCCCCACACGAACATCCCCGGCTCGCGCAACACCAAGCGATGGCAGGACGTGGAGGAACTGCTGGCCGCGGGCATCGACGTGATCTCCACGGTCAACATCCAGCACCTGGAGTCGCTCGGCGACGTGGTGGAGTCCATCACCGGCATACGACAACAGGAGACGGTCCCGGACGAGGTGGTGCGGCGGGCGGACCAGATCGAGCTGGTCGACATGTCACCGCCCGCGCTGCGCCGCCGCATGGCGCACGGCAACATCTACCAGTCCGACAAGGTCGACGCGGCGTTGTCCAACTACTTCCGGCCGGGCAACCTGACCGCGCTGCGCGAACTGGCGCTGCTGTGGGTGGCCGACCGCGTCGACGAGTATCTGACCGAGTACCGCAGAGACCATCAGGTGTCGAAGATCTGGGGCTCGCGCGAGCGGATCGTCGTCGGCCTGACCGGGGGTCCCGAGGGCCGCACGTTGATCCGCCGTGCCGCCCGGCTCGCGGAGAAGGGTGCGGGCGGCGAGGTCATGGCCGTCCACATCGCCCGAAGCGACGGGCTGGCCTCCGCCTCGCCCGGGGAACTCGCCCAGCAGCGCACCCTCGTCGAGGATCTCGGCGGCACCTTCCACCATGTCGTCGGGGACGACGTCTCCTCGGGGCTCCTGGAGTTCGCGCGCGGGGTGAACGCCACGCAGATCGTCCTCGGAGTGTCCCGCCGCAGGGACTGGCAGTACGTCTTCGGGCCCGGCGTCGGCGCGACGGTGGCCCGTGAGTCGGGGCCCGACCTCGACGTCCATCTGATCACCCACGACGAGGCGGGCAAGGGCCGTGGCCTGCCCGCCGCCCGGGGAGCGCGCCTCGGCGGTCCGAGGACCGTATGGGGCTGGCTCGTCGGTGTGCTCGGCCCCGCGCTCCTCACCGCCCTGCTCACCGGCGTCGCCCCGGAAGTCGGGCTCGCCAACGACATGTTGCTGTTCCTGGCCCTGACGGTGGCCGCGGCCCTGCTCGGTGGCCTGCTGCCGGCACTGGCCTCCGCGGCGGTCGGCTCGCTCCTGCTGAACTGGTTCTTCACCCCTCCCGTCCATGCCCTCACCATCGCCGACCCGAAGAACATCGTCGCCATCGCGATCTTCGTCGGTGTCGCGGTCTCCGTGGCCTCCGTGGTGGACCTCGCCGCCCGCCGTACGCACCAGGCGGCCCGGCTGCGCGCCGAGTCGGAGATCCTCTCCTTCCTCGCGGGCAGTGTGCTGCGCGGCGAGACCAGCGTGGAGGCGCTGTTGGAGCGGGTCCGCGAGACCTTCGGCATGGAGTCGGTGGCCCTGCTGGAGCGGGAGAGCGAGGTGGTTCCGTGGACCTGCGCGGGACATGTGGGCGGGGGAGGGCCGGTGGCGCGGCCGGAGGACGCGGACGTCGACATGCCCGTCGGTGACCACATGTCCCTCGCGCTGTCCGGTCGCGTGCTGCCCGCCTCCGACCGGCGGGTGCTGGCCGCGTTCGCCGCCCAGGCCGTCGTTGTCCTGGACCGCAGGCGCCTCCAGCACGAGGCCGCCCAGGCCAAGGAGTTGGCCGAGGGCAACCGCATCCGCACCGCGCTGCTCGCCGCGGTCAGTCACGATCTGCGCACGCCGCTCGCGGGCATCAAGGCGTCCGTCTCGTCCCTGCGGTCGGAGGATGTCGAGTGGTCCGACGAGGACCGGGCGGAGCTCCTGGAGGCGATCGAGGACGGCGCCGACCGACTCGACCTCCTGGTGGGCAACCTGCTGGACATGTCCCGGCTGCAGACCGGCACCGTCAGCCCGCTGATCCGTGAGATCGACGTCGACGAGGTGGTCCCGATGGCCCTGGGCGGCGTGCCCGAGGACAGCGTGGAACTGGACATTCCCGAGACGCTTCCGATGGTGTACGTGGACAAGGGGCTGCTGGAGCGGTCGGTGGCCAACCTGGTGGAGAACGCGGTCAAGTACAGCCCGGTGGGTACGCCGGTACTGGTCTCCGCGAGCGCCATCGCCGACCGTGTCGAAGTCCGGGTGATCGACCGCGGGCCGGGTGTCCCCGACGAGGCGAAGGAGAGCATCTTCGAGCCGTTCCAGCGGTACGGCGACGCCCCGCGCGGCGCCGGTGTCGGCCTGGGCCTCGCGGTCGCGCGCGGCTTCGCCGAGGCCATGGGCGGCACCCTCGATGCCGAGGACACCCCCGGCGGCGGACTCACCATGGTGCTCGGAGTGCGGGTGGCGCCGGCGCAGCAGCCGGAGCAGTCCGACCTCTCGGTCACGGCCTAGACAGGCGGCACTCTTGGGAGCCGGGGCTCCGTGGGCCGGGGTTCAGGCCTCGGGCCGCACGGACTCGTCGGTCAAGTGCCGTGCGTCCAGGCGCAGTCGCCAGGTGTTGCGGCGATGCGCGCTGGTCAGCTCGGCCTCCAGCGGGGACGGCGGCACCGCGAGAACCGGGCAGCCGGCGTGGGCGAGACAGTAGCGGCTCACCGAGCGGGAGAAGGCGCGGTGGCAGTAACTTCGGCGGCCGGCGCCGACGACCAGGATGTCGTCCTCGCCGTCCGCGATCTCCACCAGCGCCGGGCCAGGGGTGCCTCGGGCGACAAGGGCGCTCATCGGCGCACCTGGGCCCGTGCCGCCGAACGCGTCGTCGAGCGCGGTGAGCAGATTCCGGCACGCGATGCGCCGCCAGTCGTCGAGCAGCACGTACGACGAGGAGCGGCGGGCGGCGAGATCCCCGCCCGGCGGTTCCCACGCCAGGACGGGCCACAGCGCGGCACCGCGGTGCCGGGCCTCGACGGCGGCCCGGCACAGAGCCGTGAGGCTGCCGAGGGAGCCACTCACTCCCACCACGACGCGAGCGGCTGTGGGGGCGCCGGAACCAGACATGACTCCACCGTTCTTCTTCGCACGCGCCCACGGGTGGTTTCCCGCGGGCAGCCCTGAGGGCCCGTTCCATCTCACTCCTGGTCCGAGGCCTTCGGACAGCCCGAGCACCACTTCTTGGCGCTCCTCTGACGGGTGTCCCCACCGCCGATCGCTCCTCGCGTCAGCGTCCCGTATGCGAACGCCCGATCTCCGTCAGCGTCCCGTTATGAGGTATCGGCGAGCGGGAGTGGGCGGGCATAGCTTCAGCGGTGAACCCCGGCAGCCGCCGGCGTCCCGGGCTCTCGAACCCCGCACGTGAATCACCCCGGATCCTCCAGGAGGCATCCCATGGCACAACCCTCGTACCCCGAAGACCCGGAGCCTCTTGAACGGTTCCCGGCCGGACCGTTGTTCGTTCCGGTCCGGCCGGGACCGGCAGGATGCGCGGCCCGGCTCTTCCGTACCCCCCTCGGCAACCGCACGGCCGTCGGCTTCACCTCGGAGCGGAAGCTGACCGCGACGCTCGGGTCCGAGCAGGCGTGGATCAGGCTCGCCGAGCCCGCGCTGCGTGCGCTGACGGCGCCGCTGGATGTCGCCACCGTCACCGTGGACCCCCAGTTCTCGGCGCCGGCTCCCGCGCCCGCCGGGCCCGTCGCCCCCGTGCCGGACGGGGCCTCCCGTTCACGCGTGAGCACATGGGATCCGCAGGCCGTCGGGGCACTGCGGGTGACCGGCGCCGCCGCGCTCGTCTCGGCGCTCGCTCTGTGGATCGGTTGAGAGGGAAACGCACGATGACCACTGTTCACGAACCCGCCGTCACCACCACCGCCGACGAGTTGTCGGTGTGGCCCGCCTCCACCACCGAGCCCCACCCGGGCGACCTGGCCGTGGCCGGCGTACCGCTCGCCGGGGTCGCCGACCGCTTCGGCACCCCCGCCTACGTACTGGACGAGGGCGAGATACGCGAGCGCTGCCGCACCTACCGGAACGCCTTCCCCGACGCCGAAGTCCTCTACGCGGCCAAGGCGTTCCTGTGCCGGGCCATGGCCCACTGGGTGGACGACGAGGGCCTCGGACTCGACGTCTGCTCGGCCGGTGAGCTGGAACTCGCGGTCACCACCGGGTTCCCGCCCGAGAGGATTGTGCTGCACGGCAACGCCAAGTCCCCGCACGACCTGGAGTCCGCGCTGCGCCTGGGCGTCGGGCGCATCGTGATCGACAGCCCCTCCGAGATCGCCCGGCTGGCCGCCGCGGTCGGTCCTGACGGACACCAGAAGGTCATGGTCCGCGTCGTACCCGCGATCAGCGCCGGTGGCCACGAGAAGATCCGCACCGGCACCGACGACCAGAAGTTCGGTCTGTCGATATCCGACGGCTACGCCCAGCACGCCATCGCCCGCATACTGGACCAGCCGCAGCTCGAACTCACCGGCCTGCACTGCCACTTGGGCTCGCAGATCACCAGCGTCAAGCCGTATCTGGCGGCCGTGCGGCGCATGGTGGGACTGATGGCCCGGCTGCACGAGCAGCACGGCATCGCCCTGCCCGAACTCGACCTGGGCGGCGGACACGGAATCGCCTACCGTCCTGGTGAACAGGCCCTGGACCTCACCACCTTGGCCCGCAAGGTCCGAGCGGAGCTCATCGGGGCGTGCGCGGCGGCCGGACTCACCGTGCCCCGCCTGATCATCGAGCCCGGGCGCGCCATCGCCGGACCGGCCGGTATCGCCCTCTATCGCGTACTCGCCGTCAAGCGCACCGGCGCACACACCTTCGTGGCCGTGGACGGTGGCATGAGCGACAACCCTCGGCCGGCGCTGTACGGCGTGCGCTACGCACCGCGCCTGATCGGCCGCCACAGCACCGCGGACCGGACCGCGATGACCGTGGTGGGCCGCCACTGCGAGGCCGGAGACGTCCTGGCCACCGACGTCGAACTCCCCGCCGACGTGCACCCCGGAGACCTGCTCGCGGTCCCCGTCGCCGGCGCCTACCACCTGTCCATGGCGTCCGGCTACAACCTGGTCGGCCGCCCGCCGGTGGTCGCCGTGGATGGTGGCCGCGCCCGTCTCCTGGTCCGCCGCGAGTCCCTGGACGACATCCGCAGCCGCGACGTGGGGCTGTAGGCGCCGGCCCTCCTGTACAGCCTCCGGTCGAGTGACGGCCCGGCCCTCGACCGGAGGCCCCAGGCGCCCCGGCCACTCCGGCTGCCCCTGCCCCCCTCGGCCGCGAAGCCGTCGCCACAACCGCGGGAATGGTTCAGCCCATCCCGTAGCGCGTCTCGATCCCCGCGATCACCAGGGCGAGACCGTCCTCGAAGTGCTGCTCGTAGTTCTCGAAGATCTCCGCGCCCGCCGCGGCCGACAGAGGGAAGTCGGCCATCCGGCGGGCGCGTTCGTCGATGTCGTACCCGTCGCGGCGCTCGCCCGGCAGGGGCTGGACGCCCTGCTCCTCGGTGACGAATCCGAGGGTGTACATGTACGCGGTCGTGGTGGCCCGCACCGCCTGGGTGAGCGTGAATCCGGAGTCGGTGAACAGGCGCAGCGTCCGCTCCATCTCGACCGCGTGCAGCGTGCCGGTGAAGCGTGAGCCGCTGAAGACCTTGGCGCCGTCGCGGTGGCTCAGGAGCGCGGTGCGCAGTCCGCGGTTCGACGTCAGCAGGCGCTCCCGCCAGGTGGCGTCGGGAGCGAGCGGGTCGGCTGCCGTCATGCGGCGGTACATCTCCGTCGCCATCTCGTCCAGCAGTTCCTGCTTGTTCTTGAAGTGCCAGTAGAGCGCGGGCGCCTGGACGTTCAGCTCCTTGGCGATGGCGCGGAGTGTGAGGCCGTCGAGGCCGACGTCGTCGAGCAGACGCAGCGCGGTGTCGACGACCTGCGCCTTGTCCAGCTTGGGGGATCTCTGGGTAGCCACACTTGACAGTTTAACGCCGTTAAGCGCATGCTGCGAAGCATGGAATTTAACGGCGTTAAGGAGCTGGTCATGGACACCCGTGCAGGCGCGATCACGCACACCGAGGTCCTCGTCGTCGGCGCCGGGCCGACCGGTCTCGCCCTCGCCGTCGACCTCGCCCGGCGCGGGGTCGACGCCCTCGTCGTCGAGCGCGCCGACGCGCTCTTCCCCGGGTCGCGCGGCAAGGGGATCCAACCGCGTACGAGGGAGGTCTTCCATGACCTCGGCGTGCTGGACGCGATCCACGCCGTCGGTGGTCCCTACCCCGTCGGCATGATCTGGCAGGACGGCGCGCGGGTCGGCGAGCACCGCATGTTCGACCCGGCGGAGGCGAGCGACGACTCCCCGTACATCGAGCCGTGGATGGTGCCGCAGTGGCGCACGCAGCAGATCCTGTTCGAGCGGCTCATGGAACTCGGTGGCCGGGTGGAGTTCGGGCGTGAGCTGGTGGCGGTGGAACAGGACGCGGACACCGTGACCGCGCACTTCGCCGCCGGAGAGCAGGTCCGCGCGCGGTACGCCGTCGCGGCCGACGGCGGGCGTTCGGCCGTGCGCCGCGCGCTGGGCATCGGCATGACCGGCGAGACCGTCGACCCGCATCCGATGCTCGTGGCGGACGTGCGCATCACCGGCCTCGACCGCGACAACTGGCATGTGTTCCCGCCCAGGGAAGGGAGCGACGGCTTTCTCGCGATCTGCCCGCTCGCCGGCATCGAGGACTTCCAGGTGACCGCGCAGTTCCCCGAGGGAACGGTGCCCGACCTCTCCCTCGACGGCATCCGCAAGGTGGTCGCCGCGCGCTCCCATCTGGCCCCCGAGGACGTGACCGAAGTGCGCTGGGCCTCGGACTTCCGGCCCCGGGCCGCGCTGGCCGACCGCTTCCGCGCGGGGCGCGTCCTCCTGGCCGGGGACGCCGCGCACGTCCACTCGCCGGCCGGTGGCCAAGGGCTGAACACCAGCGTCCAGGACGCCTACAACCTGGGGTGGAAGCTGGGCGCGGTGCTGCGCGACGGCGCCCCGGACACCCTCGTCGAGACGTACGAGGAGGAGCGCCGTCCCATCGCCGCGCACATGCTCGGCATCTCGACGGGCGTGCACCGTGGAGAGATCCGCCGCGGTGAGGCGACCCGCCAACTCGGCCTGGGCTACCGCGAATCGTCGCTCGCCGTGGAAACCCGCGCCGCCGCGGGCCCGGTGCGCGCGGGCGACCGGGCGCCGGACGTGGCGGTGGACGGTGGCCGGCTCTTCGACACCTTGCGCGGCCCGCACTGGACGCTGCTCACAGTGGCCACGGACGCCGAACTCCCCGCGCTCGGCGTCCCCACCGCCCGTATCCCGGCCTGCGAGGCGTACGGCACGGGCACGTACCTGGTCCGGCCCGACGGCTACGTGGGATGGGCGGGCGACACGGCCGACGGCCTCGCGGAGTACGCGCGGCGGATGGGCCTCTAGAGGTCATTAGGGGGTCTTCAGGGCACGCGGGCGACCCCGACGTAGAAGCCGCTCAGCTCCTCCTCGGGTGCGGGCGTGTCCTTGTACCACTTCGTCGAAGTGACCAGCCCCGGCTCCACCAGCTCCAGGCCCTCGAAGAACGGTTCGACCTCGGCCCGCGTACGCATCCGCAGCGGGATCTCGCCCTGCCGGTAGGTGTTCTTCACCGTCTTCGCGAGGTGCGGGTGCTCATCGGTGGTGCCGTGGGAGAACACGAAGTAGCTGCCCGAGGGCAGGGCGTCGACGAGGGTCCGCGCGAGACCGTACGGATCCTCCTCGTCGGTGATGAAGTGCATCAGGGCGAGCATCGACAGCGCGAGGGGCCGGGTGAAGTCCAGGAACGTACGGGCGTGGTCGAGGATGACCTTGGGCTGGCGGACGTCCGCCTCGATGTAGTCGGTCGCCCCCTCGGGAGTGCTGACCAGCAGAGCCTCCGCGTGCCGCAGCACGATGGGGTCGTTGTCGGTGTACGCGACCCGCGCCGACGGCACGATGCCCTGCACGATCTGGTGCAGGTTCGGCTTCGTCGGTATGCCCGTGCCGATGTCGAGGAACTGGTCGATGCCGCTGCCGGCCAGCCAGGCCGCGGCGCGGTGCATGAACGCGCGGTTGCGCCGGGCACTGAGGCGCGACTCGGGCGGCAGCTTCTCCCCGACTTCCTGATCGACCGGATAGTTGTCCTTGCCGCCCAGCAGCCAGTCGTAGACACGCGCCGGGTGGGCCCTGCTCGTGTCGATACGGCTTCCGGAGGACTGTGCCGTCATGCGTGACTCCAGCGTGTACTAGATCGCTGACCGACTCACCGGGACCGCTGCGCGCACCCTGGGCCGGGCCGTGAAGGACCTTGAGATTATGTCACCGGCCACGCCTTCACGCAGAGCTGTCGGTGAGGGGCGCGGGATCATCTCCCTTACTGCGGGCGTGCGTTGGGGCAGACATGCCGGGGACTCGGTACGGCGGGCGGCGCCTGCGACGCCGTACCGAGCCCGGCTCATCGGTGCGTCGGTCAGGCCGTGGTCAGCGTCAGGCCGTACCGGTTGAGGATCTCGTTGATCGGCTGGTACCAGGTCTCACCGCCGCCGGAGCAGTCGCCCCAGCCGCCCGAGGTGACACCCTGGGCCTGGTCGCCGCTGATGAACGAGCCGCCCGAGTCGCCCGGTTCGGCGCACACGTTCGTCTTGGTCATCTCGTGCACCGCGCCCTGGCTGTAGTTCACGGTCTCGTTCTTGGCCAGCACATTGCCGCAGTGCCAGTGAGAGGTGGAACCCGAACGGCAGATGGACGCGCCGATCGGCGCCTCCGCCGAGCCGCGCACCAGCTGGTCCGGGACGGTGCCCCAGCCGAGGACCACGGGGACGGTCCACCAGCCGCTGCCGACGTTGACCCAGGCGTAGTCGTTGTCCGGGAACGACGACCCCTGGAAGTTGCCGATGTACGAGCCGTCCCAGCCGTTCACGGCGGCGCCGGCGCCGCTGCAGTGACCGGCCGTGACGAATCCGCCGTTCACCGAGAAGCCGATCGAGCAGCGGACGTTGCCCGTGTAGTAGGGGTCCCCTCCGACCGTGCCGGCGGCGAGGGTGCGGGGCGCGTGGGCCGTCTTCTCCACGGTGACGGGGCCGGCCTCGCGGGCCTGCGCGAGGAAGTGCTTGACATCGTTGTCGCCCTGCCGTCCGGCCAGGGTCTCGATCACGATCCGGTTGGACGCCGGATCGACGTGCCAACTTGCCACGCCCTTGGGTGCCTTGAGGGCGTCGATGTGTTCCTTGGCCGCGTCGAGCTGCTTGGCGCTGTACTTCACCAGCTTGGCATCGGCGCCCGTCGACCGGACGGCCGCGGCCTTGTTCCGGTCGGTGACGGCCACGGTCAGGCGGCCGCTCTCCGGCGTGAACCAGGCACCGCCGTAGGAGGATCCAGCGGCTCGCCGCGCCTTTTGCTCGACCGCCGTGGCCTTCTTCTCCGCGCTCAGCCGAGCCTCGGCCTGGCTCTTGGTGAGGCCGAAGTCGCGCTGCATGGCGGCGAGCATGGACCCGGAGGCCGGTGCCTTCTCTTCCGCGGGGGTGGTGGCACCGGCCGAGGCCGGTGCGAACCCGGCCGACACTCCGGCGACGAGTAAGGCGGACAGGGCGATGCGCAGGGGTTTCGTGCGTCTCATGGGTTGGCCCTTCGTTGTTCCAGCATCGTGGGGGTGGAACAGCAAAGCCTGGGAGCGCTCCCAGGAAATGCCCGCTGGGGAGCCTATCGAAGGATCATGGACAGGTCCATGCCAATGCCTCCGGGAGGTGCCTGGGGTGTGACGCGCACGGTCCCCGGCCCGGTCCGGGTGCCTCAGGCCTCCGTCTCGCGGATCAAGGGCACGGCCGCGCTGGACCGGTCGCCGGGCGGCGGGTCGAGGTGCATCCCGTATCCGGTGAGTACGGCGGCCTGGTGCACCGGCGCCGGCGCGTGCGTCGCGACAACGGGTTCTGAGAGTCAACCCCCCGAGATGCGCAGGCAGTTGCGGACCTCCGTAGTGGGAGGTGCGCCGCCATGCGAGCAGCAGGTCTCCGTGGCGTCCGGCGCGCCGAACGGGCGCATGCGGCAGGGAAGTACGTCGTCGGCGCCACCATCGCGCCGTTCAAGAGCGGGTCCGATCGGGACCCCGCGGCCGAGTCCGTAGGTCGTGAGGCGACGAATTCATCGGGGGAGGCGGCGAGTTCGACGCGATCACCGACTTCGACCGCATCCTGCGCAGTCCCTACGACCACGAGCGGATCCTCCCGTTCTTCGACGGCGGCGATCACCTGCACCCCAATGACAAGGGCATGAAGGCGATGGCCGACTCGTCCAACATCGCTTCCCTGAGCGCTTGTTGACGGCGGCACCGACTTTTCATCACTGCGCCACGCAGCCGGGTGACGCTGGGCAACTGAAGCGCAGACAATGACGCGGGCATGCCAGATTCGTTCGCGCGTGTCCCACCCCCCACGGTTCATCAGGAGGACGCAGTGAAGAAGAGCTCGCGGATCCGCAGAGCGGCGCTCACCCTCGGCAGCGCCGTCGCGCTGGTCATCGTTTTCCCGGGCATCGCGCTCGCGGACCCGCCCCCGGCGCTGCCCGCGAACGCGGACGGTCTGGAGCAGACGTTCCAGCCTGCCTACGACTACGACGGTGACGGCTGCTACCCGACGCCCGCCATCGGCCCGGACGGCACCGTCAACCCGGGCCTCAAACCGTCCGGGGCCGTCAACGGCCAGTGCCACGACTCCTGGGACCTCGACAACACCAACGGATACGCCCGCTCCAAGTGCAACAACGGCTGGTGCGCCATCATGTACGGCCTGTACTTCGAGAAGGACCAGGCGGTCGCGGGCAGCGGCCTCGGCGGGCACCGCAACGACTGGGAGCACGTCGTGGTGTGGGTCCAGAACAACGAGGCCAAGTACGTGTCCACGTCGGCCCACGGCAACTTCAATGTGTACAGCAGTGACCAGATCCGCTGGGACGGCACCCACCCCAAGGCCGTCTACCACAAGGACGGGCTGGGCACGCACTGCTTCCGCCCCGCGACCGCCAACGACGAGCCGCCGGAGAACCACCGCCACACCTGGCAGTTCCCGAGCCTCGTCGGCTGGAACGGCTACCCCTCGGGTCTGCGGGAGAAGCTGAGCCAGGCCGACTTCGGCAGCGCCGTCTTCGGCCTCAAGGACGGCAACTTCAACTACCACCTGGAGAAGGCCGAGCCGACGGGCATACCGTTCGACCCCAACGCCTGAGCGGGCAGCCCGAAAAGAGGTTGGGCGGGACGCCCGTTGGTTGGTAGCGTCCCGCCCAGGCCGTGACGTCGTGCGAGGAGGTGAGACCCATGAACGCTGTATCTGTGGGTGCTCCCCTCTTCGCAACGGCTGGGCGATCGACGTAGGTGTCGCCGGGAGCGCCTCAACCACAAGGCACTCCCGAAGGGCAACACCTATGACCTCTTTTCAGTTCACCGCGCAGACATCGTCGAACGGTGTCGTGGAGCGCGACTTCACCGTGGGTGAGGTCACCGGCGCCCTCTGGTCGCCGGCCCCAGGCTCCGACCGCGCGCCTCTCGTCCTGATGGGCCACGGCGGCGGCAACCACAGGAAGTCACCGGCCATGGCCGGCCGGGCCCAGCGGCTCGTGGCGGGCGGCGGCTTCCACGTCGCCACCATCGACGCACCCGGTCACGGCGGCCGGCCGCGCACCGAGCACGATGAGCGCGAGATCGCCGTGATGCAGCAGGCGATGGCGGCGGGCGAACCGGTCGGCCCGATCGTCGAGCGGTACAACGCCCACCTCGCGGAGCGCGCCGTGCCGGAGTGGCGGGCGACCCTCGACGCGCTCCAGGGGCTCCCGGAGATCGGTACCGACGGGCCGGTCGGCTACTTCGGCCTGAACATGGGCACCGCGATCGGCGTGCCGCTGACGGCGATCGAACCCAGGATCACCGCCGCGGTCTTCGGTCTCTTCTGGCCCGAGTCGCTGGCCCGGGCGGCGGGGCAGATCACCGTTCCGATCGAGTTCGCGCTCCAGTGGGACGACGAGCACATTCCACGTGAATCCGGTCTGGCGCTGTTCGACGCCTTCGCCTCGAAGGACAAGACGCTGCACGCCAACGCGGGCCGGCACAAGGAACTCCCGAGGTTCGAGGCCGACAGCGCGGTCCACTTCTTCGTCCGGCATCTAGCCGGAGCGGCCACGTCACCGGCGTGACCTGACCCGACCTGACGGCAGCGGCGTCCGGGCGCCGCTGCCCACCGGTGGGATCACGGGCAGGTGGCGGCTCGCGGCTGAGGGAAGTTACCCTGCGCTGCGGCGCTGATCGGCGGAGATTGGCCGCCGATCCCATGGGAGGTCATTCGTGGACGTGTCACTTCCGGTCCTCCTTGAGGACCACCCCGTCGTCGCCAGCGTCATCGACGACGACGGTCTGCGCGCCGTCCTGGACTCCGAGTGCAAGGTCGTCTTCCTGCTGTACGGGTCCCTGCTGAACCTCCCCGAGATCGTGCAGCGGCTCAAGGACAGCGGCAAGGTCGTCCTGGTCAATGTGGACCTGCTCGAAGGGTTCAGCGGCAAGGACATCGTGGTGCAGTACGTGAAGGAGCACACCTCCGCCGACGGGGTGCTCAGCTCCAAGGCCCACATGGTGCGCGCCGCCCGCGAGGTCGGTCTGTTCGCCGTCCACCGGTTCTTCCTCATCGACTCGAAGTCGTACCGCAATCTCGCGCCGCAGGTCCGCCAGTCCAAGGCCGACTGCGTCGAGATCCTGCCGGGCTGTATGCCGCGGGTCATCTCGTGGGCCGTCCAGGACATCGAAGTGCCTCTGATCGCGGGCGGGCTCGTGTGCGACCGAGAGGATGTGTTCGCGGCGCTGAAGGCGGGGGCCGCGGCCATCGCCTCGTCGAATCGCGACGTCTGGGCCATGTAGAGACCCGGGTCATGCAGACGTCCGGGCCGTCCAAAGGAATGTGGCGCAGGACTCTATTGACACTGCAGATCGGCCCTGCCTAGCATGGCGAACGCACCCGGAGCTCATTCATGGACGCGGGCGCGACAATCAAATAAAGGTTCCGGCCTCGCGCCGGGACAGTTACTAGAGACCAGAGAACAGTAACCTCCGAACACCGGAGTTTGCTGTTCTTTTTTTGTGCCCATTTCCTGTCCACGACGAGGTGGCTGCGGTGATCCGGATGAACAAGGCCCAGAAGTGGCTGAGCTTCTTCGCGCTCTCCATGACCGGCGGAATCATTTTCCAGGTCGCCTACATCAGGTTCGTGTACCTCGAACCTACCTATACGGCGCTGAATCTCAGCTCGCAGCAGTACGGAAACATCATCTCGGCATTCGGTGCCGTGGCCATCGTCATGTATTTCTTCGGCGGCTGGTTCTCCGACAAGTTCTCGCCGAAACTCCTCATCGTGATTTCGCTCGCCGGAATGGGAATCGCCGACCTCTATCTCGCCACCGTTCCCGGATTCTGGGGAATCGTGGCGGCGCACATCCTGATGGCCGTCGTCGGCATGGGGCTGTACTGGTCGGCGCTGGTGAAGTCGATCAGCATGCTCGGCGACTCCGACGAGCAGGGCCGGCTCTTCGGCTTCCTCGAAGGCACCCGCGGCATCGTCTCGACGGCCATCGGCTTCATCGGCACCGCGATCGTCTCCGCCTCCGTCGTGCCCGCGCACGGCGTCCTCACGCTGATCCGGATCTACGGCGTGCTGAGCTTCGTGTTCGCCGCCGTCGTGTTGCTCGTCGTACGCGAGGACAGGACGAGGCTCGCCGGGCTCGGCTCGGCGGCCGTCACCCTCAAGCAGCTCCTTGCGGCGGCCCGCAACCGGTACACCTGGCTCATCGGCGGCACCGCCATGCTGATGTACTGCTTCTACACGACCCTCGGCTACTTCTCGCCGCTGCTCCAGGACAACTACGGCGTCTCCGCCTCCATGATCGCCGTCATCGGCGTCGTGCGGTCCTACGTCTTCCAGTTCGTCGCCGGACCCGCGGGCGGCGTCGTCGTGGACAAGGTGACGCGCTCCTCCGCGGTGTTCCTGCGCTGGATGTTCGCCGGCGGCGCCGTGCTCGCCGCGCTCTTCCTCGTACTGCCGCGCACCGCCTCGCTGGCCTGGCTCGCGCTGGTCATGATGTTCGTCCTGTGCGCACTGGTCTTCGCCTCGCGCGGCGTCTACTGGTCCACGGTCGGCGAGGTGGAGATACCTGAGCAGGAGCGCGGGGGCGTCATCGGGCTCGCGTCCGGCCTCGCGTATCTGCCGGACGCGTTCCTGCCGTCCCTGTGCGCCTGGTGGATCGGTGACTCCTCGGCGAGCCCGAAGGTGCCCGAACAGGGCGGCGGCTACAGCGCGCTGTTCGTCTTCCTGCTCGTGGCCGCACTGCTCGGCCTGGTGATGACGACACTCACCGCCCGCACGCGCCGGCGTGAACTGGCCGCCCGCCACACGGCCCCTGTCGTCGAACGCGTCCTGGCAGGGGTGTGATCGCCGGGTCCTTCGGCTCGCCGCCCCGAGCGCGTAGAACGTATCCATACAGAGATTTACAAAGACTTACAAAGATCAAAAAGAGTCACGAAGAGCAAGAAGATCGGCAGGCATCACATGGACATCACGGACTTCTCCCGGGACTTCTTCTCCCTCGACGGGAAGAACGCGATCGTCACCGGCGGCAACACCGGCCTCGGTCAGGCGTTCTCCCTCGCCCTCGCCAAGGCGGGCGCCGACGTCCTCGTCCCGGCGCTCGCCGACGACGGCGGCGAGACGCGCAAGCTGATCGAGGCCGAGGGCCGGCGCATGGAGTTCCTCGAGGCCGACATCACCGGGGCGGGCGTGCCCCGGCAGGTCGTCGAGCACTGTGCGGACACTCTCGGGTCGGTCGACATCCTGGTGAACTCCGCGGGCATCTGCAATCTCGCCTCCGTCGAGGAGTTCGACCGCCGCGCGTGGGACCCGATGCTGGCCGTGAACCTCACCGCGCCCTTCGAACTCGCCCACGAGGCAACGAAGTTCATGATCCCGCAGCGCTCCGGGAAGATCATCAACATCGCCTCCCTGTTCTCCTTCCTGGGCGGCCAGATGTCTCCCGCGTACGCCGCCACCAAGCATGGCATCGCCGGCTTCACCAAGGCGTACTGCGACGAACTCGCCCAGCACAACATCCAGGTCAACGCGATCGCCCCGGGCTACTTCGCCACCAGGATCACCGAGGCCACGCGCGCCGACCCGCAGACCAACCAGCGCGTCCTCGACCACATCCCGGCCGGCCGCTGGGGCGATGTCGCCGACCTCATGGGCGCCACCGTCTTCCTCGCCAGCCGCGCCGCCGACTACGTCAACGGCCATGTCCTGACCGTCGACGGCGGCTATCTCGTCCGCTGACCCCGACCCGACACCCACTTCTCCCTCGCCCCCACACGTACACACCCACGTACAAAGAAGGTTGATCCACATGGTGCAGTCCGCATCGAAGCTGAACCGAGAAGAGATCGTCGACCGCCTCACCTCCCTGGTCGGCGCGGGCGCGGTCGTCACCGACGAGCAGCAGCTGCGCGAGGCGAGCGTCGACCGCTTCAAGAAGTACCAGGCGGTGCACGGGATCTACGACGCCCCGCCGCCGGCCGCGATCGTCAACGCCACCAGCGTGGACGACGTGTCCAAGGTGCTCGCGTTCGCCGACGAGAACCGCATCAACATCGTGGCCCGCACCGGCCGCACCGGCACCGAGGGCGGCCTGGAGACGGCTGTCGCCGACACGATCGTGCTCGACGGCTCGGGTCTCGACGAGATCATCAAGATCGACGAAGAGAACATGCAGGTCACCGCCGGGTGCGGCGTCCAGCTCCAGGTCCTCGAGGACACCCTGCGCGCCAAGGGCTACACGACCGGGCACTCCCCGCAGTCCAAGCCGCTGGCGCAGATGGGCGGGCTCGTCTCGACGCGCTCGATCGGCCAGTTCTCCACCCTGTACGGCGCGATCGAGGACATGGTCGTCGGCCTGGAGGCGGTCTTCCCCGACGGCACCGTCAGCCGGATCAAGAACGTCCCGCGCCGCGCGACCGGCCCGGACATCCGGCACATCGTCATCGGCAACGAGGGCGCCCTGTGCTACATCACCGAAGTCACGGTGAAGATCTTCAAGTACCAGCCGGAGAACAACGAGTTCCACGGCTTCCTCGTCGACGACATGGCGACCGGCACCGCCATCATCCGGGAGGTCGTCGTCGGCGGCTTCAAGCCGTCCGTCGTGCGCGTCTACTCGCCCGAGGACGCCGGCCAGCACTTCTCGCACTTCTCGAAGGGCAAGTGCGTCGTCGTCTTCGTCGCCGAGGGCCCCAAGGGCATCGTGCGCGCCACCAGCGAGGAGATCGAGCGCGTCGCCGGGCAGCACGCGCACGAGAAGGTCGACCCGAAGCTCATCGAGGCGTGGTTCGACAACCTCAACTGGGGACCGGACAAGATCGAGGCGGAGAAGGAGGTCATGCGCGCCAAGGCCGAGCTCGGCTACACCACCGAGGTCTCCTGCGACTGGTCGAAGGTCACCGAGCTGTACCGCGCCGTCATGAACCGCATCCGCACCGAGTACCCGCACGCCGACGACCTCACCCTGCTCGGCGCCCACTCCTCGCACAGCTACCAGACGGGCACGAACCTCTACTTCGTCTACGACTACAAGATCAACTGTGAGCCGGAGGAGGAGATCGACAAGTACCACGTGCCGCTCAACGCGATCATCGTCGAGGAGGCGCTGCGCGTCGGCGGCTCGATGGTCCACCACCACGGCGTCGGCAAGTACCGCACCGCGTGGACGAAGCAGGAGCACGGCAGCGCGTACCACATGCTGGCCAAGCTCAAGGAGGCGTTCGACCCGAACGGGATCATGAACAAGGGAACGATCTTCCCGCTCGACGCCTGATCCCCAACTGTCGTACAGGGGGCCGCCGTCGGTCGGCGGCCCCCTCCTCTCTCGCACCCCGGAGTGGGCCATGACTCGCTACTTCATCGGCATCGACAACGGCTCCCAGAGCTCGAAGGTGACCGTTTTCGACGAACACGGCCGGGCCGTCTGCGAGGGACGGCAGAGCCTGCGTCCGTACGCCACCCCCCGCCCCGGCGTCGTGGAGCATCCGGACGACGACCTGTGGACGTCGATCGGAGAGGCCAGCCGCCGCGCCATGGCCGGCTTCCCCGGCGACGTGGCCGACATCGTCGGCGTCGGCCTGTGCACGATCCGCTTCTGCCGCGCCGTCCTCAAGGCCGACGGCACACTCGCGCAGCCGGTCATGAGCTGGATGGACGCACGGGTCTCGCGCCCCTACGAACACACCCTCCCCGAGGCGCGCTACGTCACCACCTCGTCCGGCTACATCAGCCACCGCATGACCGGCGTCTTCCAGGACACCGCCGCCAACTACGCGGGCGACGCATGGCCGTTGGACTCCGGCACCTGGCAGTGGACGACCGACGACACCGTTCTCGCCAAGTCCGGCATCCCGCGCGAGATGCTCTTCGGCCTGGTGATGCCGGGCGACGTCCTCGGCACCGTGACCGCTGCCGCGGCCCGCCATACCGGCATCCCCGAGGGCCTCCCCGTCGTGGCGACCGCCAACGACAAGGCGGTTGAGGCACTGGGCTGCGGACTGCGTTCCAGCGACACGCTCCTGGTCTCCCTCGGCACGTACGTGGCCGGTATGACCGTCGGCGACAGGAACGTGCCCGACGCCTCCGACTTCTGGACCAACTACGCCTGCATGCCGCACTCCTACCTCTACGAGAGCTTCGGCGTGCGCCGCGGCATGTGGACGGTCAGCTGGCTGCGCGACCTGCTCGGCGAGGAGGGGGTCGCGGGAGCGCGCGCCGCGGGCCTGTCTGTCGAGGACCACCTGAACGCCGAGGCCGCGAAGGTCCCGCCCGGCTGCGACGGCCTGATGACGGTGCTCGACTGGCTGGCGCCCACCGACGCCCCGTTCCGCAAGGGCACCATCCTCGGATTCGACGGCCGGCAGGGCCGCTTCCACATGTACCGCTCGATCCTCGAAGCACTCGCCCTGTCCGTCCACGCCACCGGCACCCATATGGCCGCCGCACTCGGCACCACCTACCGGCACACGGTCGTCTCCGGCGGCGGCTCCGGCTCCGACCTGATGATGCAGATCCACGCCGACGTCTTCGGCGTCCCGGCCCACCGCGCCGAGGTCAACAACGCGGCAGGGCTCGGCTCCGCGATCTGCGCGGCGGTCGGACTCGGCGCGTACCGGACGTTCGACGAGGCGATCGACGCGATGGTCCGCCCCGGCGCGGAGTTCACCCCCGACCAGGCCAACCACGACCTGTACCGGCGCCTCGGAGAGGTGTACCGCGACATCCGTGAACACACGGACGGGATCTACCGGCGGTCGTACGACGTCTTCGGCTGACGGACCAGCTCGGCGCGCCGCCGGAATGAACGGTCACGGCCCGCGCGGTAGGACTGGCTGCTCCCGACAGCCTGGCCGCTACCGCGCGGGCCGCATTTCTGCGGCGCCTGCGGTACCTGCGTCGCCGCCCGTCGTGTCAGACGGAGCCGAGGTCGGCCGACAGCCAGTGGGCCGGGCGGATGTGGAAGGTGACCTGCGCGCCGTGCTCGGCGGTGGCCGCCTTCACGTATCCCTCGACCTTGTCCGCGGGCAGATAGCGGGCCGCGAGATCGGTCAACTCCTGCACCGTGGAGGCTGCTTCGGACGTCACGGAGCCCTCCACGGTCACATAGCGGACCGTGGGTTCGACGCGTTCGGCCATGAGCGAGATACGGCCCGCGGCCCTGACGGCCTTCGCCTTGGCGGAATCCCGGCCGGTCATGAACCAGAAGGAGCCGCCCGGCTCGTACCAGTACCAGATGGGGACCGTCAGCGGCGCACGGCCGGGCTGAGCGCGTGCGACGGCCAGGGCGCCGATGCGGGGTTCGGCCAAGAAGGCCTCGCGCTCTTCGAGCGGAAGGGGCATAGCGTCTCCTCGTGTATGTCGACATGTCACGCGCGTCGCGCATGTCGAGATGCAGTCTTCATCGCCGGTCGGGGGAGAGAACCGTGAACACACCGGCCGCTGTTCCGTCGCGAGGATCGGCGCCGCCGCTGTGTGCCGGACGCGAGCGGCGGCGTGGCCCGCGCCCTGGGGCGGTCCTGATCGACTGTCAGTGGCGGGTGCCACGATGCGCGTATGGAGATCTTCGAGTGGGGGCCGCTGCTCAAGCGGTGGAGCGAGGAATGGCTGGAAGGGCTGGCCGCGGAGGAGCCGGAGGAGTTCGAGGAGCTGGACGAGGCCGTCGTGCGGGACCGCTGGCTGGGATTCCGCCCGGCTGATCCGGCGGCGATGGCGGCTCTGGAGGAGCGGGTCCGGGTGCTGGGGAGAGGCGTGCCGCTGCCGCCGTCACTCCTCTCCTTCCTCCAGACGACGGACGGTTGGCGCCATGCCGGCGGCTTCGTCCATCTGCTGGCGGGGGCGGACCGCATCGCGCCGTACGGGGATCCGTACGGCCTGCAGGCGATGTACGAGGAGTATCTGGACGAGGACCCGACCGAGGAGGAGGTGCTCAGGGCCGGTATGTGGGGCCGGGCGCTGCAGCTCTCGCTCGACTCGGACATGACGGATGTGCTGCTCGACCCGGGCGATGTGGGCGCCGACGGGGAGTGGGCGGTGTACGTGTACCACGGGTGGGGTGGCGAACTGCCGGACCGGTACGAATCGTTCCGCGCGTTCATGGAGGGCATGTACAAGGAGTTCTACCGCCTGAGCGGCGGCCACTCCGGCTTCGAGAACGCGGTGACGCGTGAGCTCGACGCCAAGGTGGAGCAGGCCCGACTCGCCTGCCTGAGAGGCGAGTTGGACGAGGCGCTCGCCGTCCTCGGCGAGGCGGGGGAGCTCGGCAGACCGCGGGCCGGCCTGCTGGCGTCACAGCTGCGGGCGCTGCTCGACGGGCGGGGCGCGGTGCCGGTCGACCCGCGCATGGACGATCCGCTGTATGCGGGTGAGGTGCTGCCCCTGAAGGTGCACGATCACCTGCGCGAGTACCGGAGGGACGACGCCTTCGTGCTCGGCCCGATGACCGACGACTACGCGACGGACCGGGAGCGGGCCGGTGCCGTCCTGGAACAGATCAGGCAGCGCACGTACGAGTACACATCGCCCGGCCCGTTCGGGCGCGCGGTCGAGGAGGCCAGGGAGCTGGCGCGCTGGGGTGACACGGACGGAGCCTGGCGGGTGCTTGTAGCGGCGGTCCCGGAGTGGGAGCCGTACCGGGAGGACCACGTGGCGCCGTTCGGCCTGCTCGGGGATCCGCTCCTCGGGCCGCTGATCACTCCGGAGCGGGGGCGGCAGCTGCTGATGACACCCCGGGCGGGCCAGGCGGGGGCGGGGCCCGCGCCGGCCGTCGAGGGGGAGACGGTGCGCGACGGGCTCGCGTGGCTGACCCATCGGCAACACCGGATCGAGCTGCGCAGGGACGCGTACCGGTTCGTTCTGGTGGAGGGCATACGGCCCGAAGTGCTGGCGGAGCGGTTCGGGACGGGACCGCTGGAGCTGGTGGCGAGCGAGCGGGACCTCTGGGATCTCCCCTTCGCGCGGGAGCAGGGGCGGCGCGGCCCCGTCGCCCGGATCGGCGCCCTCGACGGCTGGAGCTTCGCCTTCGAATCGGCCCACCGGCCAGGCTTCGACCGTAGCCGTCTGACCCACCCCGGCACCGAGCTGTCGCTCGGCACCCGGGCGGTCACGGTCTGGTGGGAGCCGGGACTGTTCCACTTCGCCTGCGCCGAGGACGGGCAACAGCGGTACACGTTCACGGTCCATGAGGCGGAGCGCCACCGGACGGGCACCATCCCCGACGAGCTCTCGCCCGACCACCTGTTCCCGGACCCGGCCGGTCCGGCCATCGACCTCTCGGACGAGAGCCGGGCCCTGGACGCGATAGCGGCGACGTTCGGCGTCTCCCTGCCCCAATTCGCCCTCGACCACGGCAGATTGCCGACGCTCCCCACGCACCCTTGGCTCAGGCCGCCGGCACCAGGTGGGACGGAGGCGAGGCTCACGTTCACGCGTCACAGGTAGGCCCTGCGGGGATCGGTGTGACGGAGACACCGGCTCGACGCCGGAAACGGTTTTGTGCGGGCTGGTGAGGTCTCGTACGGTCACGAGCATGAACGTCCTGGTGGGTGACCCGCGCAGGCTCGGCGTACCCGCGTCCGAGGCGAGACTGCGCTTCGACGCCGAGCCTCCGAAGCTGGGGACGGGGCCGGGGCGCAGGGTTCTCGCGGTCGACGGAGAGCCCGCCTTCGAGCTCAGCTTCTGGTGCGGGTCGTGCCAGTTCCTGTTCCGCCGCCTTGAGGGCGCCCATGAGAAGTTGTCGTTGGAGAGCATGCGGGAGCGCCTGGCCGGGCAGCTCCCGGACCTGGACGGCGGTGTGCTCGATGCGTTCGGCAAGCTGCTGCCGGAAGGCGACTACCTCCCCATGCTGCTCAGCGTCGAGCCACACCTGGTCGTCCCGGGACAGGAGGGCGACTACTTCAGCCACGAGCAGGTGGCCACGTGGGGCCTCGACGCGTTCTGGGGGCTCCCGGAGTACCCGCACACGCCGTACTACCGCACGTTCGAGACCGCGGTCGATGACGAAGCCCATCTCTACGAGTTCGTCGTGCCCATGGTGCCTCCGACGTGGAACGACCGGGAGCGGGTCGAGGAGTACGCCGCGCAGATGGAGCGGGGGCTGGTGGCGACGGCCGTGGCGGTGTCGACCCTGGACGTGTGCCTGCCCGCGCTGGACCGGTCGACCGACCACTACACGCACTGGGGGCTGACGCACTTCCTGCTCGACGGCCACCACAAGCTGGAGGCAGCGGCTTCCGCAGGGCGCCCCGTGCGGCTCTTGTCGCTCCTCGCGCTGGACGACTGCCTGGCCGAGGCCGGTGACAAGGACCGGTTGGCAGCCCTGCGCTCTCAGCCTTCCGTGATCCGCGGAACTCGACGGGCGGAGTGACCCTCGGGCCGTCCTCCGAGCGGACAGCCTTCGCCCTGGGGCTGTGGACAGGGGCGTTCAGGCGCGGACCAGATCCAGCGCTTCGTTCAAGTTGTGCTCGGCGATGGCGGCCATGAACGCCCGGTCGGGGAAGTTCCCGTCGAGCAGCCTGAGCGGTCCCGCCGTCAGCGACAGCCGCTGGGCCAGCATGTAGAGCGCGAGCCGGTCAGCGTCCAGGCCGTCCACCTTCAGCGGCCGGTACGCGTCGTGCAGGCGGATCCGCAGAAACACGTGCTCCCACTCGACGTCGAAGTACATCAACCCCTCGATGTCGATCGCCACGGGGTTCCCGCCCGCGTCCACCAGCACGTGGTCGGGTCCCAGTTCGCCGTGGACGACCGCGTACTCCGCGCGCGGTCGCACCGCCGCCGCGAGATCCAGCAGCCGCTGCTCCAGCCGCCCGCGCGCCTCCGCGAGTCGCGGATCACGCGAGGCCGCATCGGTGAGGTCCCGCAGCGCACGGTCCAGGACGACTCCTTCGCACGACGTTCCGCGCGAGGTACCTGACCCGTCGACGACGGCCACCTTGCCGTATGTGGGGGCTCGATGGCGCCGCATCGCATCCAGTGCCTCCCCGAGCCGGGTCATGACCGGCTCGGCCGCGCGCGGATCGCGTGCGAGCAGTTGCTCCAGGTTCTCGCCCTGGAGGTCCTCGACGATCACGAGGTCGGCCGGGCCGTGAGTGCCTTCGCGGTCGACGAGCCGGATCGCCGGGACGCGGACGCCGAGCGTGTCCAACCGCGCGTGTGCGGCCTCGAACAGGCCGATGCCGAGACCGGGGGAGAACGGGTCGGTGAGGTCGTCGTCGCCCTCGGCCGCCGGCCAGTAGTTCTCGGCGTCGTCCCACAGGTAGGCGATCGCCGTGGTCGCGTCGTCCATCAGCAAGCGGTACACGCCCTTCTTGCTCCCACCCGCGACCCGCTCGACCGCCGCCAGCCGGCGCCCGCCACCCAGCGCGGCCTTCGCCGCACCCGCCAGCTGCTCCCTCGTCACTGCTCCGGGTGCCACGTCCCCGACCGCCTCTCTCCGCCGCCGCCACAACAACCCGCGCAACCTACGGGATCGGCGACGCGGAGGCGATTGGTTTGTGGGTGTGGGTGTGGGTGTGGACGTGTGGGTGTGCTGCTCAGAACGCCCAGCGCGTGTGGGAGTAGACCCCGCCGTCCCGGCCGAAGCCGTATGCCGTGGCCGGGGACACCGCGAACACCATCGCGTCGCCCTTCCGGAACGCGTCCCCGATCCCGTGGAAGGTGCCCTCGCGGGAGGTGATGTGCGCCCCGTACTTCGCCTCGTACGCCGTGATCACCTCCTCGAGCACCGCCGGATCGGCAACCGGCGTCGCCTTGCCCTCGACCACGACGTCGAGCCCTTCGGTGAGCGAGTTCCGTCCGGTGGTCAGCGCGCAGTGCCCGTCATGTGCGAGGTTCCTCGCCTTCTGCTCGCCCGGCCCGGTGGAGAAGTACAGCACCCCGTCGTGCCAGGCGGCGATGACCGGAGTGACGTGCAGGCGTCCGTCGGGGCGCACCGTGGACACCCAGAAGATCTCGGCGGCCTCCAACTGCCGCTGGGCTTCGGTCCATTCGGTCGCGGTGACTTCGGCGGCACCCGGGCTGGGGTTGAGCGCCGAGCTGTAGCGGGCGTCGAGCTCGGTCGTGGGCTGCTTCGCAGGTTCGTGTGTCGGCATGGTGGATCTCCTTTCCTCTCCCCTGTAACGATCCGCCGCCCACGCGGTCATCGCGTGACGTCGTCCCCGGTCAGTCCCGCACGGCGGTCACGCCGCGGCGCGGGACGCGTAGGCCCGGACGTCCGCGTCGGGATCGGCGGTCGCGGTGGTGAGGGCCGCGCGGGCGTCGGGGTCGGCGCGGTGGGCGAGGAGTGAGAGGACGACGGCCTTGCGCACGTCCGCGTTCGGGTCGGTGGATGCCTTGGCGAGGGCGGGAACTGCCTCGCTGGGCTGGGCCGTTCGGAGCGCGGTCGCGGCGCCGGCCCGAACCTGCCAGGCGGGGTCGCCGAGCGCGGCCACGGCCCGTTCGGCATACGGGGGCGGGCAGCCCGTATCGGCGAGTGCGGTGAGAGCGGCTGCCCTGACCAGCGGGTCGGAGTCGTCGAGGAGCGGGGCGAGCGGGGCAGGGGACGGTTCGCGCACCGCCGCGAGACCGCGGGCGACCGCGACTCTGACCTCGCGGGCCGGGTCTGCCGTGGCCGCCGAGAGCTGAGCGGCCGCGTCCACCGAGACCAGGGCCCGAACGGCTTGGATACGTACATCGATCTCGGTGTCGGCGAGCGCGGCGGCGTACACCGACGCGTCGCCGAGCCGCAGCTCGCGCAGGACGTCGAGCGCGGCGCCCCGCACCGCCGGGTCCGCCACACCGAGGGCTGTTCGCAGACGGGACCCCAACTCGGGCTCTGGGGGCAACACTTCGACCAGTTCGCGCAGGGCGCCCGCGGCGGCCTCCCGGACCTGGGGCGCGGTATCCCGCAGCCGTGCGGCGAGCGCGGGACCGGCCCCGGCGGGCACTGTCTCGGCGAGGACGGCGACGGCGGCCGCCCGCACCGCCGGGTCGGAGTCCTCAAGGTAGGGCGCGAGTGTGTCCAGGTCGGGGGACTCTTCGGCCAGGGAGAGGAGAGCGAGGAGGGTGGGGCTCGACGCGGGGGTCCGGGCGGCCGAGGGCGAGGGAGCCGGCGCGGCGGACGTGGCCGGGCGGGCGGCCGGAGCGACGTCCCGCTGCCCCGCCGTCGCCACCGGAACCAACGCGACCTCACCCAGCACCCGCTCCGCCCCGGCCGCCACCGGCTCGAACTCCGGCACCGGAACGACATACGGTTCGACCGCTCGGGCACTGAACTCCATAGTTCCCGAAGGGGACTTGTACAGGTCGAGATGGTGCAGCCACCCCGCGTCGTCCCGCTCGGGGTGGTCGAGCCGCTCGTGGTACAGACCCCAGCGGGACTCGGTCCTCGCCAGCGAGGCGCGCGCCGCCATCTCCGCGCAGTCCCGGATGAACGACACCTCCGCGCACCGCATCAGCTCGTGCGGCGTACGCGCGCCCAACCCCTCGATCTCACCCCTCATCCGCTCGAACGCCTCCACGGCCAGGGACAGCTTCGCCCCGGCCTTCGGCGGCGCCACGTAGTCGTTCACGAACCGCCGCAGTTTGTACTCGACCTGAGGCTGCGGCGGCCCGTCGGGGTGACGCAGCGGCCGGTAGATCAGCTCATGCGCGGTGGCGAGCTGCTCGCCGGGCAACTCGCCCTCGTAGGAGCGGAACTGGGACGCGTCCTCGCCGGCCAGGTCCCCGAAGACGAACGCGCCGATCATGTAGTTGTGCGGTACGCAGGCCAGGTCGCCGGCCGCGTACAGGCGGGGCACCGTGGTGCGGGCGTGCGCGTCGACCCGCACGCCGGACGCCGAGTGGCCGCCGCACAGGCCGATCTCCGAGATGTGCATCTCGATGTCATGCGTGCGGTAGTCGTGGCCGCGGCCCTCGTGGAAGGTGGCGCGCGTGGGCCGTTCCGTCGTGTGCAGGATCGACTCGACGGCGCTGATGGTCTCCTCCGGCAGATGGCTCAGCTTGAGGTACACCGGGGCGCGGTCGGAGGCGAGTTCGGCCGCGAACTCGGCCATCATCTGCCCCGACCAGTAGTCCGACTCCACGAACCGCTCGCCGTGCCGGTTCACCTGGTAGCCGCCGAAGGGGTTCGCGACGTACGCGCACGCGGGGCCGTTGTAGTCCTTGATCAGCGGGTTGATCTGGAAGCACTCGATCCCGGTGAGCGCGGCGCCCGCGTGGTAGGCCATGGCGTAGCCGTCGCCCGCGTTCGTCGGGTTCTCGTACGTCCCGTAGAGGTAGCCGGACGCGGGCAGGCCGAGGCGGCCGCACGCCCCGGTGGCCAGGATCACGGCGCCCGCGCGTACGGTGACGAACTCGCCTGTGCGGGTGTTGAATCCGGCCGCGCCCACGGCACGGCCGTCCACGGTGAGGACCCGGACCGGCATCACCCGGTTCTCGATGCGGATCCGCTCACGCATCTCGCGGCGCCGCAACTGCCGGTAGAGGACCTTCTTGACGTCCTTGCCCTCCGGCATCGGCAGCACGTACGAACCGGAGCGGTGCACCTGACGGACCGCGTACTCGCCGTGCTCGTCCTTCTCGAACTTCACGCCGTACGACTCCAGGCGCTTGACCATCGAGAAGCCGCGGGTCGCCGTCTGGCGGACGGTGGACTGGTCGACGATGCCGTCGTTGGCGCGGGTGATCTCCGCGACGTAGTCGTCCGGTTCGGCCCGGCCCGGGATGACCGCGTTGTTCACGCCGTCCATCCCCATGGCGAGCGCGCCGGAGTGGCGTACGTGCGCCTTCTCCAGGAGCAGCACGTCCGCGCCGCGTTCGGCGGCGGTGAGGGCGGCCATGGTGCCCGCGGTGCCGCCGCCGATGACGAGGACGTCGCAGGAGAGTTCGGTCGCGTCGGAGAGGGCGGGGATGGCCAGGGGGGTGTCCACGGGCGGGCCTTTCACGGGGGTGCGGTGGTCAGAGGGATGTGAGGATGCGGCGGCGGAGGCCCGTGGTGGCGGGCGCGTTGCGCGCGTCCCGCTGCCGGGGGTGCGGGACGTCCAGGACCTCGCCGGAGGAGAGCAGGGCGATCCGGTCACCGAGGTAGAGCGCCTCGTCCACGTCATGGGTGACGAAGACGACGGTCGCGCCCGTGCCGCGCAGGATGTCCACGAGCAGGTCCTGCATGCCGGCGCGGGTGTGCGGGTCGAGCGCGCCGAACGGCTCGTCCATGAGGACCGCGCGAGGCCGCCCGGCCAGGGCACGGGCCAGCTGGACGCGCTGTCGCTGCCCTCCGGAGAGCTGGCGTGGCAGCTTGCGGGCGTGCTCGGCCAGTCCGACGCGCTCCAGCCATCCGTCGGCGACGCTCCGTCGCTCGTCCCGTCCCGACCGCCGTATGGCCAGCGGGAGTTCGACGTTGGCGCGGACGCTGCGCCACGGCAGCAGAGCGTTCTCCTGGAAGACCAGCGCCCGGTCGGCGGCGGGCCGGTCGATGGGCGTTCCGTCCTGCGTGACCCGCCCGTCCAACGGGGGCAGCAGACCGGCGAGGGTGCGAAGGAGCGTGGACTTGCCGCAGCCGGACGGGCCGAGCACGGCCACGAGCTCGCCCGGCGCGATCCGCAGGCGCACGGTGCCGGGCAAGGGCTGTCCCTCGTGGTGGCCGAGCCGCACGTCCTCCAGGGCGAGTTCGGCACCCTGGCGGAGAGAAGTGGTCCTCGTCGGACTCATGAGACTGGCTCCTTCTCCAGGGCCGGGACGGGGGACGAAGCCGCCGGGGGAGCGGCGGGGCGGTGTACGGCACGGGACGGCACCCGTTCGGCCGGCCGTGGCAGCCAGGCGGTGGCGCGGCGGCCGAGGAACTCCACCGCCGTGGAGGTGAGCCAGCCGAGGGCGCCGATGGTGACCATGCCGACGAAGACGCCGGGGTAGTCGACCACTGTGTAGTCCTGCCAGGTGCGGTAGCCGACCCCGTACTCACCGGAGATCATCTCCGCCGAGATCACGCAGATCCACGCGACGCCGATGCCCACCGAGAGCCCGCCGAAGATGCCCGGCAGCGCGCCGGGCAGCACCACCGAGCCCAGCACCCGCAGCCGGCCGCCGCCCATGGTGAGCACGGCCTCCTCCCACACCGGCGTCAGCGCGCGCACCGCGTGCCGCGTCGACACCAGCACCGGGAAGAACGCCGCGGTGAACGTGATGAACACGATGCCCTGCTCGTTGCTGGGCAGCAGCAGGATCGCGACCGGGACCAGGGCGATCGCCGGGATCGGCCGCGCCACCTCCATCAGCGGGCCGAGCAGATCGGCGGCCCACCGCGACCGCGCGATCGCCGTGCCCGCCGCCACCCCGAACACCGCGGCCAGCAGGAACCCGATCACGATGCGGCGCAGGCTGTATCCGAGGTCCTGCCAGTACGGGGCGGTGCCCAGCCGGTCGCCGAAGGCGGATGCCACCTCGCCGACCGTGGGGAACTGCCCGAACCGCAGCCAGAGTTCGACGTCCAGAGAGGTCAGCAGCTGCCAGAGCCCGAGGGCCGCGGCGAGCGACGCCGCCCGGACCAGCCGGCGGCCCGCGCTCATGACGCGAGCCTCACGGCGTCCGCGTAGCTGACGACGCGGGCGCCGGAGTGCCGTTCGACGTACGTCTTCGCATGGCTCGGGGTGACGAAGGCGCGCAGGTCGGAGCCGTCCGCGACCCACACGGCGCGGTCGGCGAACCACAGGGTGCCGGTCAGCGCGTCGGGTACGTACGCGGCCCGGACCTCCGCTCCCTTCAACGCCTTGAGGAGCCGCTTCGGACTGTCGAAGGTGCGGGTGGAGTCCTGACCCTTCAGCCACAGCTCGGACTTGGCGACGCCCGCCTTCGGATACGCGGGTGTGTGCGTGGCCCGCTCCAGCGGCTCGGGGTCGACGAAGGAGTCCACGTCGACGTCGCCCACCAGCTTGGCCGCCTTGAGGATCGGTACGTCCTTCTTCAGCGCGGCGATCAGCTCCGGCCGCAGCGCCGGGTCGAAGGTGGCGATGCCGTGGGCGCCGTTGTAGAGGTAGACCGCCTCGGCGGGCAGACCGGTCTCCTCGGCCACCGACTCGGCAGCGGCCACCGGCCGCTTGCGGAGGTAGTCGGTGGCCCGCCGCTGAGCCTGGAGGAAGTCGTCGAGGACCCCGCCGCGCTCCTCGGCGAACTTCTCGCGGACGGTGACTCCGTGGAACGTCGGCAGGTTCAGGTCGGCGCCGTCGTACAGGGCCTTCGCCTTGCCCTCGTACGCCAACTGGCCGGGCCAGGCGACGAACTGGGACAGTGCGTCGACGCTGCCCCCGGTCAGGGCGGACGCGCCCACACTGGGCTGCTGGTTGAGTTTGCTGATGCCCTTGTCCGGGTCGATCCCGGCCTTCCTCAGGGCCCGTACCAGGGTGCCGTCGGCGGCCGATCCGACGCTGGTGGACACTTTTCTGCCGCGCAGGTCGGCCAGTGATCTCACATGCGAACCGGGCGCGGTGACCACGGTGTTGAGGCCGCCGCGCAGGTTGTAGCCGGTGACCGAGACGAGCCGCGTCGGCTGCCCCAGCTGCTTGCCGCGGGCCGCGTTGATCAGCAGTGGGAAGTCGCCCATCGACCCGATGTCGATCTTCCCGGCGGTCATCTGGGCGGTGATGGGGGCGCCGGTCGCGTAGTCCTGCCACTTCACCTTGTAGGTCTTGCCGTCCTTCCTGCCGCGGGCCGCGAGCTCGTCCTCGAAGTAGCCGAGGGAGCGCAGCAGTGTTCCGGCGGTGACGGTGTTGATGGTCTTCGACTGGTATCCGACGGTCACCGTGACGGTCTTGGAGTCCTCGGCGCCGGCGGCGCCACCGCACGCGGTGGCCAGGGGCAGCAGGAGAGTCAGCGGCAGAAGCCGGGTGAGCTGGACAACGGGTTTGTGAGGCACGGCAGTCGGACCTTTCACCGGAGCAGGTAGGGCATGTTGACGGTGACCGCGCCGGTGGGGCACCGGGCCGCGCACGGGCCGCAGTACCAGCACTCGTCGACGTGCATGTACGCCTTGCCGTTGTCCTCGCGGATCGCGAGCGAGTCGAGCGGACACATGTCTACGCAGAGCGTGCAGCCGTCGATACACCGCGACTCGTCGATGGTCACGGGTACGTCGGCGCGCTGCGGGACAACGGGCATGGCTGTCTCCAGGGAGGGTGGTGGAAGGAACGTGCGGTGGGTCAGACGGTGTGGCGGCGAAGGACGCCGCTCATGGTGATGCGGTCGCCGCGGAAGCGGATGAACTCCAGGTCCACGGGCCGCCCGTCGGGCAGATGAGTGAGCCGCTCCAGCATCAGAACGGCGCTCCCGCGCGGCGCCTCGAGGACCGCGGCGGAGTGCGCGTCGGCGTTCACGGCTTCGAGAGTGATGTCGGCATGCCCCAGCGGGCCGCCGGTCAGCGTCTCCAGGAGCCGGAACACGTCCGTGTTCTCCAAGTCGCAGCCGAGCAGGTCACCGCCCACATCCATGGGCAGATACGACAGGTCCAGGGACAGTGGCAGTCCGTCGAGGCGCCGCAGCCGCTCGATACAGAGCACGTCGGTGTGGTCGGGCAGACCGAGCCGGTGCGCCACTGGGCCGGGAGCGCCGACCGGCCCGACGGTCCTGACCTCGTTGGTGACCCGGCCGTGCTCGTGCAGGGTCTCGGCCAGGCCCTGCAGCCGGTCGAGGCCGTGCGGGTACTTCTCGCAGACCACGACGGTGCCGACGCCGGCCTTCCGCTCGACGAGCTGCTCGCCGCGCAGCAGGTCGAGTGCCTGCCGGACGGTGTTGCGGCTGGCCCGGTAGTCGGCGGCGATGACGTCCTCCAGAGGGAGGACGCCGCGCGGGAATCCGCCCGACAGGATCTGGTGGCGCAGCAGGTCCGCGAGCTGCCGGGCCTGGTCCGCACGCAGCCGCCGACGGCGCGCGGCGGCGACCGGAAGCGAGGCGGGGATACGTTCGGCTGGCATGGCAGGGAACGTACCGGCGCGGCGGCTCCGATGGTGTTGCGGCAGCATTGCGCCACCTGACGGCTCCAGCCGCACCGCTCTGACCTGCTGCATCGACGGCCGGCGTCCAAGATCCGCCACTTGACCGCCCACCAAGTGGACAGCGGTCGATCGCCGCCCGGTCGCGGGAGCGGAGGCAGGAGGGCGGGCGCCCGGCTCGCCCCCTGCGCGGCGGCGGGCCACGATGGAGGACGGGGCCGGTTCCGGGGGCCAGGTGCTGGGAGGTACCCGTGGAGCACGCCCGAACCACCGACGTACTGATCGTGGGCGCCGGCCCGGTCGGGCTGAGCGCGGCCGCGGAGCTCCGGCGGCACGGGGTGCGCTGCCGCCTCGTCGACCGCCTGCCGGCCCGCCTCCCCCACGCCAAAGCGGTCGGCATCCAACCACGCACACTCGAGATCTGGGACCGGATGGGCCTGGCCCGCGCCGCCCTGGAGGCCGCCGTCCCGATGCGCGGCCAGCTGATCTACGTCAACGGCCGGGAGCAGGCCCGGATCGACCTCGTCCTGCCGCCCGAGGTGCCCTACGGATTCGCCGCACTTCCGCAGTACGAGACCGAGCGCCTCATCGAGGAGTACGTCGGCGGCCTCGGCACGTTCATCGAGCGCAACACCGAACTGCTGTCCTTCACCCAGGACGAGGACGGGGTCACGGCCCTTCTGCGCACCGACTCCGGCGCCGAGGAGGAGCTGCGCGTCCGCTATCTCGTCGGCTGCGACGGAGCGCACAGCACCGTCCGCAAAGGGCTGGGCCTGAGCTTCGAAGGCGGGGCTTTCGACGAGGGCTACATGCTGGCCGACGTCGAGGCCGACTGGGACCTGCCCCACGGCTACGGCGTACGGTCCACGCACCGCGCCGACGACGGTTCCACCGACGACGTGCTGGTCTGCATCCCGCTGCCCGGGAACGGCCGCTACCGCATGTCCGCGCTGGTCCCGCCCGAGCTCTCCGAGCGGGGCGCCGACCGCGGGCCCACGCGGGGGGACGGTGTGACGCACGGCCTGCAGAGCGGTGGCGTCCCCGAGCTGTCCCACCTCCAGGCCGTCGTCGACCGCCTGGCCCCCGTGCCGGCCACCCTCTCGCACCTGCGCTGGTCGTCCGTCTTCCGCATCAGCCACCGCATCGTCGACCGCTACGCCGATGGACGCGTCTTCGTCGCGGGCGACGCCGCCCACATCCACCCGCCCACGGGTGCCCAGGGCATGAACACCGGCATCCAGGACGCCTGCAACCTGGCCTGGAAGCTCGCCCTCGTCCTCCGGGGAGAGGCCGGGCCCGCCCTGCTCACCAGCTACGACGCCGAGCGCCGCCCGGTCGGCGAGGAAGTCGTGGGCCGGACCGTGCGGCATGCCACGGAAGGCATCGAAGCCGACCCTGACGCGCCGCGGACCATCATGCTCCGCGAGGCCCAACTGCTCATCGGCTACCGGGACGGACCGCTCGCCGGGAGCCCGCACGGGCCCGCCGAAGCGCCCCAGCCCGGTGACCGCGCCCCGGACTGCACCGGGCTGGCCGAGCCCGTGGCCGCGTACCCGTTGCGCCTGCTCGACATCCTGCGCGGCCGCACGGCGCACGTCGTGCTCCTGTACGGGGCCGACGCCGCGGTCCTGGCCGAGGCCGCCGCGACGGTCCGGGTCGCGGGCGTACCGGACGACGGCACGCTGTCCGGGTTCGCGCTGGAGACCGTCGCCGTCCTCGACCGTGATGCCGAGCCGACCGGCCTCGACCCCCTGGCCGTCGCCGGATACCGCGACGCCGCCGGGGAGTTCGCCCGGCTCTACCGCCCCGACGGGCCGACCGGCTTCGTCGTACGCCCCGACGGACACCTCGGCGCCCGCTTCCCCCTCGCCGACACGGCGGCGGCCTTGCCCGCATACCTCGCGGAGCTGTTCCCGCCGGCGTGATCACCAGCGCTCCTCGCCCGGTCCCGTTTGAGTAGCCGTACTCAGGCCACCCGGCTTCCGGGCCGCCACGATGAGGCGACCGAGAAGAAGGAGCGCCCCGATGTCCCTGATCGCAGCTGCCCGTCGCCGGAGGGCGAACAACGCGGCCCCGTTCCCGGTGCTGCCCGGTGTCTGCGCCGCCGTCGTGGTCGTGGGGCTCGCCGTCTCCGCCTGGGCACCGCACGACCGGACGACCTGGTTGCTGGAAGTGGTGTGGGTGCTGATCGGACTGCCGTTGGCCGTCCTCGCCCGGCGGCGCTTCCCGCTCTCGGGGCTGCTGTGCTGTCTCCTCGCGGCGCACGCGCTGGTGCTCGCGCTGGGCGGGCACTACACGTACGCCGAGGTGCCGTTGGGCGAGTGGGTGAAGGACGGACTGGGGCTGTCCCGGAATCCGTACGACCGGTTCGGGCACCTGATGCAGGGCTTCGTACCGGCCGTCCTGGTGCGGGAGTTGCTGGTCCGGACGTCTCCGCTGCGCGGCAGCCGATGGCTGGCGCCCCTCACGGTCTGCGCGTGCCTGGCGTTCAGCGCGGTCTTCGAGATGTTCGAGTGGGCGGCGGCGGTCATCGGCGGGCACGCGGCGGACGCCTTCCTCGCCACCCAGGGCGATGTGTGGGACACCCAATGGGACATGTTCTGCGCGCTGATCGGCGCCACGGTCTCGTTGCTGCTGCTCAGCAAGTGGCACGACCGGCAGTTGAACCGCCTGGCCGGCTGAGGCCGGGGCGCCTTTCGGCGTCGTCAGGGGCTTCGTGCCCTGGCGCGGCGTCGGACCAGTTGCCCGCAGGTCACGCCGGCTCGGAGGCGGGTGGCCTGGTGGGGCCGGGGAGTCGGGCGGGGCGGTCGTGTTCGTACTGGTCGGCCTGGAGGCGGTACATCTGCGCGTAGCGGCTGGCGGGTTCGGCGGCGAACAGCTCGGTGTGGCTGCCCTCCTCGATCAGCCGGCCCTCGTCCAGGACGAAGATGCGGTCGACGCGGCGCACCGCGGCCATGCGGTGGGTGACCAGGACGATGATGCGGTCCGGTCCCGCGAGGCCGAGGATCTGGTCGAAGGCACGCTGTTCCGCGTCCGGGTCCAGGGCGGACGTCGGCTCGTCCACGATGATCACGCAGGCGTCGCGGAAGTGGGCGCGGGCCAGCCCGATCTTCTGCCACTGTCCGCCGCTCAGGTCGCTGGCGCCGCGGAAGTTCTTGCCCAGCAAGGTGTTCATGCCGTGGGGGAGTCCGGCGATGTCGCGGTCGGCTCCGGCGTACGCGGCAGAGGTGCGCAGGTCTTCGTCGGTGACGTCGCGGTCCGGCTGCCCGATGCGGATGTTGGCCGCCGCGGTGAAGGGCCAGCGCTCGAAGGTCTGGGTGAGCAGGCTGACGTGGCCGAAGAGTTGCTGCCGGTCGGCCTCGGCGACGTCCACGTCGTCCCAGTGGATGCGGCCCTCTCCGGGTAAGTGCAGGCCGGACAGCAGGCGCACGAGGGTCGACTTGCCGGAGCCGTTGGGGCCCACGAGGGCGATGACGCTGCCGAGTTCGATGCTGAAGGAGATGTCGTCGACAGCGGGCTCGTCCCGGCCGGGGTACCGGAAGGAGACGTTGTCGAGACGGATGGACCGCGGGCGCGACGGCAGGGCGCGGCCGCCCTCGGGGATGGCCAGGTCCTCGGCCTTCTTGAGGAAGTCGGTGAGGTCGTGCACGTAAAGGGACTGTTCGTGCAGCTGGCTCATGGTGTTCACGAGCGAACCGATGCTGGCGGAGCCCGCGTTGATGGCCATGATGGCCGTGCCGAGGACGGCGACGCTCATACGGCCGGTCAGGCACAGGCCGATCATCACCGTGAAGGTGAGTGCGTATCCGAGGCCGGAGAGGGCGGACGCGGCCAGTTCGGTGCGGGCCTTGTCCTTGGCCAGGCGTTCCTGTTCGCTCTCGGCCGTGTGCGCCATGATCCGGTAGTGGCGCAGCAGGAACGCGCCCACATGGTGCACGCGCACCTCCAGGGCTGCGGTGACCGAGGTGAGCAGATTGGACAACACCCGGCTGGCCCGCAGGTGTTCGATCCAGGTCATCGTCGAGAGGTAGCGCTGCTGGGCCACGCGCATCACGCCCCAGCCGCGCGGCGCGACGATCAGGAACAGCATGGGCAGCAGCGCCGGATTGAGCACGGACAGCACACCGCCCGCGGCGACCAGGGCCAGCACGCTGTTGATCGCCGCGACACTGGAGCCGATCATGTGGCGGGCCTCGTTGGCGCCGTACTGGGCGCGGTCGATCAGCTCCCGGAACGTGCCGTCCTCGATCGCCGACATCTCGACCCGCTGGCACGCCGCCAAGTACTGCTCGGACGCGGCGCGTTCGACCTTCGGCTCCAGGCTCCCCGCCGCCGCGGTGGACCGGGAGGCGAGCAGCGCGTTGGCGGCCAGGACCACCGCGGTCATCACCACGGCGGGCAGTGCGTCACGCAGGCCGCGCACGTCGGTGCCGGCGGCGACGACCGCGTGCAGGGCCGCGTTGACGGCGAGCAACTTCAGCGCGGCCGCGATGCCTTGGCCCACCTCCGTCACTCCCACGGTGACCAGTGACCGTCGATCCGTGTGCCAGGCCAGTCGGACGGTCTGCAGCACCAGGTGCGGCAGGGACCTCAGCGCACTCCACAGAGTGAGGTCGAGGCGGGCGTACTCGTGCTTGCTCCAGCCCGCGTCGTAGCGCAAGGGCCCGCCGAACAACTCCTTCTCACTGGCCGAGACAACGGGAGCACCCGGCTCCGGACGGCGCAACAGCCTCATGCGCTCGCCCCCGTCCCGCTCGACACCTGATGCTGCTCCATATGACCTCCTACGCCGGCGATCGGACAGATGCTCGGAGAACGGGGTCGATCTGTGACTCGTAACGGTGTTGAGGGTGCGATCTGTCGCTCGAAAGTTCGAACGTGGGGAGCGCGGCAGGTGGCTTCCGGCGGTGCGGCCGTCATCTCCTTTTCGAATCACCCGTGCGGGGTTGGTTACCCGTTCGAGGGATGGCGTGTCGCGCGGACGGCAGTTCTGGCCGGATCCGCGCGCGTCGTCGGTTCAGTTTCCCGAAGGCTCCGGCGGGGCGAGCGCGATGTCCCGCTTGAGGATCTTGCCGGTCGCCCCCTTGGGCAGCGCGTCGGCGAATCTCACGATCCGCGGGTACTTGTAGGCCGCCACCCGCTGTCGTACGTAGTCGCGCACTTCGTCCGTCGTGACGCGGGCGCCGGGCCGGAGAACCACCACGGCGGCCACCTCCTCTCCGCGCGCCGGGTCGGGCACACCGATCACCGCGGCCTCCGCGACGTCCGGGTGCCGGTACAGGACCTCCTCGATCTCGCGCGGATAGACGTTGTAGCCGCCTCGAATGACGAGGTCCTTCTTGCGGTCGACGATGAAGTAGTAGCCGTCTTCGTCGACACGGGCGAGATCACCGCTGTGGAACCAGCCCTCCTGGAACGCCCGCGCGGTGGCGTCCGGCCGGTTCCAGTACCCCTTCATGACGTTCTCGCCCCGGATCGCCAGCTCGCCGACCTCGCCGGGGCCGACCACCCGGCCGTCCTCCGCGACCAGCCGCAACTCGACGCCCCGGACGGGAAGCCCGATGGAACCCGGCTTGCGGGGCCGGTCCGGCGGGTTGAAGCAGGCCACCGGCGACGTCTCCGACAGGCCGTAGCCCTCGAGCACCGTGACCTCCAGCTCGCGCTCGGCGGCACGCAGCAGTTCCACGGGGAGCGCGGAGCCGCCCGAGACACCCAGCCGCAGCCGCGGCAGGGCCGGCCCGACGCCGCTCTGGAGCAGCGCGGTGTACATCGTGGGCACGCCGAGGAAGACGGTCACCTCGTCGCGGCGCAGAATCTCCAGCGCCGTGGCCGCGTCGAAGCGAGGCAGCAGGGTCAGACAGGCGCCCGCCGTGATCGCGGTGTTCAGGGCGCAGGTCTGCCCGAAGGCGTGGAACAGCGGCAGCCCGCCGAACAGGACGTCGTCCGGTCCCACGCACAGCAGCGTCCGGGCCGCCGTCAGCGCGTTGCTCACCAGGTTGTGGTGCGTCAGCTCGGCTCCCTTGGGCGTCCCCGTCGTGCCGGACGTGTAAAGGATCACCGCGGTGTCGTCATCGGCGTTCGCGGCCGCTCCGGTCATCGGCGTGGCCATGCGCAGCTGCGCGTCGAGGGTCGCCGGGTCCGCGACCAGGTGCTCCACGCCGGCCATCGACGCCGCCGGAACGGCCTCGTCGGCGGAGGACGGCGAGGCCACCAGGAATCGGGTGGCGCAGTCGCGCAGCACGAACGCGATCTCGTCCGCCTTCAGCAGGGGATTCATCGGGACGACGACGCCGCCCGCGCGCAGGATGCCGTAGTACACGACGGGAAAGTGCAGGACGTTGGGCAGGACCATCGCCACACGGTCGCCCGCCCGCACGCCCCTGGCCCGCAGCAGCGCCGCGAACCGGGCGGTGAGGTCGTCGAGTTCCCCGTACGTGAGGACGCGGTCGCCCTGACGGACAGCGGTCCGGTCAGCGTGGGACCGGGCGGATCGCGCCAGGAGTGCGCAGAGGTCGGACATGTGGCTTCCCTTTCGTCGGGGGGTGCGGGGTGATCACATCGCGCGGCGCGACCCCGCCGCGGCCGCCGGTGCGGGAGTGCTCATCGCCCCAGAACTCCGGTGGCAGCGAGCGTGATTGATGTGGCGTCAGCCACAGCTGCAGGAGATGAAAGGGACGTTCGGGCCCCGGTCCGTCCTCGTGAGGCGTGCGGGCGTGCAGGACCGCGTGGTTGTTGAGCAGCAGCAGGTCGCCGGGGGCGAGGTCGATGTCGAGGCGCAGCTCCGGGGAGGACGCCGTCTCGTCCATGAGGTCGAAGAGCTCCCGCTCGGCCGAGCTCAGACGCGGTACCTCGGGATACCGCTGCGCGGACTCCAGGCGGCCGCGGTCGTAACGCAGGCTGAGCCTCTCCCCGTCCCGGTGGGCGAGCGGCACCGCCTGCCAGGGGAGCCCGCCCGGGAGCTGTTCTCCGTGGCGGTCGAGGAAGTGCGTACGGCTCAGACCGTCGAGAAGCTCGGGCCTGCGCGCCAGTACGGCATTGTGTACCGCCGCCGAGCTGGCGAGTGTCGTACGCCCACGGGAGCCGGCCGCCCGCAGGCACAGCAGCGCCAGCGCGTCGGCGGCTTCGGTGCGCGGCGACAGCGCGGCCCCGACGCCGGGCCCGTCGCGCAAATGCCCGAGCATGTGGCCGGTCGCGTCCTGCGACACCGGGATCCCGAGGTGCTGTCCGACACCCCACAGAAGGACGGCGGCCGCCTCCTCGCTGTACCGCTCCACCGGGATGCCTCGTACCAGTGCGAAGCCCCGGCCGTTCTCCAGCTCGTCGGCCGCACTCCGCAGCTCGCCCGCCAGGGTCGGCAGCGGGAAGTGGTCGGCGGTCACCTTCAGCAGCGGGGTGCCCGGGGCACGCGCCGTCCGCAGGGCCGCGTCCAGCTCGTCGAGCCTCGCCGGTGACAGGTGCAGCGCCCAGTCCGGTGCGGCCGAGAGATCCCGGCCCCGCCACACGGCCGGACCGGTGCAGGGGCGGCGGGGGAGATCTGGGGATTGCCCACGCACCACATTCATCCTTTCTCCGCGGGAGAATTCCATGAGAGATGAGTACCGGGACCGGATTCACCGACTCTTTCGCGGTCTTTTCGTCGCGATACCGACCCCTTTTCATGGGGCCTATACTTTGCCAAGGTGTCTTCCATCGGAATTCCGTGCGGCCTTCGCGGTGGTGCCACGCTAAGTCACGGCCCCGCGCAACGCTTGACCTCACGGGACGGATGACTTATCAATCTGGGACACAGCCCTGGAGCGCGCCGATGAAACCGCTGGTCCGCAACGCAGCCCTGAGCAGCTACATCGAGCTCAGCCAGTCCCTGGGTATCGACCCCCGTGCCCTCATGAAGCAGGTGGGCCTCGACCCCGTCGGACTCGCCGTCCAGGACCGCTGGATTCCCGGTGCGGCCGTCGCCGAGCTGCTCGAACTGTCGGCGGCGGCAGCGCGGCGCGAGGACTTCGGCCTGCTCCTCGCGGAGCGGCGCCGCTTCTCCAACCTCGGCCCGATCAGCCTCGTCCTGCGCGAGGAGCCGGACGCGCGCAGCGCCGTCCGGCTCCTGGTGCGCCAGGAGCGCATGTACAACGAGATGCTGCGCAGCCGGCTCACGGAGGCGAACGGGCTCGCCACGCTGAAGGTGAGCCTCGCACTCGGCGAGGTGCGTGAGGCACGGCAGTCCGTCGAGTTGGCCGTGGGCGTGCTGCACGGATTTCTCCGGGTGTTCCTCGGTGCCCGCTGGCAGCCACTGTCCGTGTGCTTCTCCCACGGCGCACCCCACGACATCGCCGCGCACCGGCGATTCTTCGGGCCCGTCGTGGAATTCAACCAGGAATTCAACGGAATCGTTTTCTACGCGACCGAACTCGACACCCCCAATACGATGTCGGATCCCCTGCTGCGTGGCTACGCCCGGCAGTACTTCGACTCCATCGCGGTCTCCGAGGACACCACCGAACTCGACCGGGTGCGCGAGCTGATCGAGGTCCTGCTGCCGACGGGGCGCTGCTCGATCGAACAGGTCGCCGGCAGCCTCGGCGTGGACCGCAGGACCGTCCACCGGCACCTCGCCACATCGGGCGAGACCTTCTCCTCCCTCGTCAACGGAACGCGCAAGCAGCTTGCCGAGCAGCTCGTGGCGAACCCGAGCCGTTCCCTCACGGAGATCGCCGGACTCCTCGGCTTCTCCGCGCCCAGCGCCTTCTCCCGCTGGTTCCGGGATCAGTTCGGCAGCAGCGCCCGCGAGTGGCGCGCCCAGCGGTCGGCCACCGGCCCCGTCCCCAACTGACAAGTCTCCTGTCACCTGCGGTAAAGCGCCGGGCGTAACCCGCTCTTAACGTGGCCGTACCGCAAGGGCCACCCCGGCTCTGTCGATCAAGGCCCTTGCCCCAGCCACGAGTCGGGTCGGTGTGCCCACGAAGGCCTGCCCCGGCGCGTCCGCGTACCAGGAGATGACGATGCACTTCCTCGATGACTCCCTGCTGCCCGAGAACCAGCAGAAGCTGGTGATCCAGGCCGCTCCCTACGGCCCCGAGTGGCTCCCCGGCGACGCCGACGACCTTCCCCTCACCATGGACGAGCACGTCCAGGCCGCCGTGGACTGCTACAACGCCGGTGCCACCGTCCTGCACATCCACGTGCGTGAACTCGACGGGCACGGCTCCAAGCGCATGTCCAAGTTCAACGAACTCATCGGCCGGCTTCGCGAGGCCGTCCCGGACATGGTCCTGCAGATCGGCGGATCCATCTCGTTCGCCCCCGAGGACGAGGGCTCCGAGGCGAAGTGGCTCAGCTACGACACCCGCCACCTGCTGGCCGAACTCGACCCGCGGCCCGACCAGGTGACGATCGCCATCAACACCAGCCAGATGAACATCGTCGAGATCATGTCCGACGACGACCTCGCCGGCACCTCCATCGCGAAGCCCGACTACTACGCGGCGTACCGGGACATGGTCGTCGAGGCGGGCCCCGACTTCTACCTCGAACACCTCAAGCGCCTGCACGCGAACGGCATCCAGCCGCACTTCCAGCTCGCCACCCTGGCCCAGCTGGAGACCGTCGAGCGTCTCATCCGCAGCGGTGTGTACACCGGCCCCCTGGTCCTCAACTACGTGGCCATCGGTGGCGGGTTCTCCGGGCGCCACCCGGCCGACCTGATCGAGTTCGTCCGCCGTGTCCCCGACGGCGCCGTCCTCACCATCGAGTCCTCGATGCGCGCCGTCGCCCCCATGAACGCCATCGGCATCGCCCTCGGCGTCCACGTCCGCGTGGGCAACGAGGACAACCTGTGGGCCCGCAAGGGCGAGCGCATGAGCTCCGTGAAGCAGGTCGAGCAGATGGTCAGCATCGCCGACACCCTCGGCCGCGACATCGCGAACGGCGCGGAGGCCAAGGAGATCTACCACATCGGTGAGTACTACTCCGGCACCGACCAGACCCTGGCCGCACTCGGCATGGTGCCCAACCGGCGTCCGGGCCGGCGCGGCTTCATGCTCGGCGGCACCGCCGGCTGACGTCGGCCGATCGCCGCCGAACCAGCACAGCCGGCCGAACAGGCTCAGCACGCCCAACCGGCACATCCAGCTGAACAAGCACAGCCAGCCCCCCGAGCACAGCACGCCGAACAACCCGAACGAAGAGAGCATTGCCGTGGCATACGCCATCCGCTTCCACGAGACAGGCGGCCCCGAGGTCCTGCGCCGCGAACAGGTGACCGTCGGCGCCCCCGGCCCCGGCGAGGTCCGGGTCCGGCACGAGGCCGTCGGCCTCAACTTCGCCGACACCTACTTCCGCACCGGCCTGTACCCGGCGCCGCTGCCCGCGGGAATCGGCGTCGAGGCCGCCGGTGTCGTCGAGGCCGTCGGCCAAGGCGTCACCCACGTCGCCGAGGGTGACCGTGTCACGTACACCGGCAGCCCGCTCGGCGCGTACAGCTCCGAGCGGGTCATGCCCGCCGACTCCCTGATCCGGCTCCCCGACGGCATCGACTTCGAGACCGCGGCCGCCATGACCATGCGCGGCCTCACCGCCTCGTACCTGCTGCGCCGCATCCACCCGTTGAAGCCCGGCGACACGATCCTGCTGCACGCCGCCGCCGGTGGCGTGGGACTGATCGTCTCCCAGTGGGCCAAGCTGCTCGGCCTCACCGTCATCGGCACCGTCTCCACCGAGGAGAAGGCCGCACTCGCCCGTGCCCACGGCTGCGACCACACCATCCTGTACCGGCAGGAGAACGTCGCGGAGCGCGTGCGGCAGCTGACCGACGGGGTCGGTGTCCCGCTCGTCCTCGACAGCGTCGGCAAGGACACCGTCGCCGGGTCCATGGCCTCGCTGCGCCGCCGCGGCCTGCTGGTCTGCTTCGGCACCTCGTCCGGAGTGCCGCCGCTGGACGCGATGAAACTCGTCCAGCACGGATCGCTCTTCGTGACCCGTCCGGCGCTCGCCGACTACATCGCCGACCCCGCCGAGCGGGACGACCTCGCCGGGGAACTGTTCGGCCACGTTGCCGCCGGCCGCATCGGGATCCGCGTCGACCAACGCTTCGCCCTCGAGGACGCCGTGACCGCGCACCGCACGCTCGAAGCGGGCCGCACGACGGGCTCGTCCGTCCTCATCCCCTGAGCCACCCGTCCCCCGTACCCCAGGAGAGCACCCATGCCCCGGACCGCTGCCCGCACCCGGATCCAGGTCGAACCGCTGACCTGCACCATCGGCGCCGAACTGCACGGCGTCCAGCTCAGTGACGCCGTCCATGACGACGCGCTCTTCGCCAAGATCAAGGAACTCCTGCTCCGCCACAAGGTGCTGTTCCTGCGCGACCAGGACATGAGCCGTGCCGAGCACGTCGGGTTCGCCTCCCGCCTCGGCCCGCTGGAGGACCACCCGGTCCTCGGCAGCGACCCCGACCACCCCGGCCTCGTCCGTATCTACAAGGACCTGGACAGCAGGCCCGAGCACTACGAGAACGCCCTGCACTGCGACGCGACCTGGCGCGACCGCCCGCCCATGGGCGCCCTGCTCCGCTGTGTCGCGACGCCCGACGTCGGCGGCGACACGATCTGGGTCAACATGGCCGAGGCGTACCGCAGGCTCCCCGAGCACATCCGCACCCAGATCGACGGGCTGCGCGCCCGGCACAGCATCGAGGCGAGCTTCGGCGCGGTCATGCCGACGGAACAGCGCCACCAGCTCAAGGCCCGCTACCCGGACGCAGAGCACCCGGTCGTGCGCACCCACCCCGAGACCGGCGAGAAGATCCTCTTCGTCAACTCGTTCACCACCCACTTCGTCAACTACCACACCCCCGAGAACGTGCGGTTCGGCCAGGACCACGCGCCCGGCGCGAGCCACCTGCTCAACTACCTCACGAGCCAGGCGGCCGTCCCCGAGTACCAGGTCCGCTGGCGCTGGACCCCGAACAGCGTCGCCCTCTGGGACAACCGCTCCACCCAGCACTACGCGGTCCAGGACTACTGGCCCGCCGTCCGCAAGATGGAGCGTGCCGGGATCGCCGGTGACAGGCCCTGCTGAGCCGATGACGCGTCGCTACGCGTGGTTGGTGTTCGCCCTCAGCTTCGGGCTCCTGCTGTCGGACTACATGTCGCGGCAGGTCCTGAACGCGGTGTTCCCGCTGCTGAAGGCCGAATGGCTGCTCTCCGACACCCAGTTGGGAGCGCTGAGCGGCATTGTCGCCCTGATGGTCGGCGTGCTGACCTTTCCGCTGTCGTTGCTCGCGGACCGCTGGGGCCGGGTCAGGAGCCTGGTCCTCGCTGCGGTGGTGTGGAGCCTGGCCACCCTGGGCTGTGCCGTCTCCGCGAGCTACGGCCAGATGTTCCTGGGCCGTTTCATGGTGGGTGTCGGCGAGGCGGCCTACGGGAGCGTGGGCATCGCGGTGGTGCTGAGCGTGTTCCCGGTGGGCCTGCGGGCCACGCTGTCGGGCGCCTTCATCGCGGGCGGCGCCTTCGGCTCCGTACTCGGCGTGTCGATCGGCGGTGTGGTGGCCCAACATCTGGGCTGGCGCTGGACGTTCGGCATCATGGGCTTGTTCGGGCTGGTCCTGGCAGCGGTCTACGGCGTCGTCGTGACGGAGCGGAGACTGGCGCCGGCCGGCTACGGCACCGGCCGCGCACCGGGTACGGGAGGCCCGGTACGGGCGTTGCTGCCCCGGCTGTTCTCGTCGGTGTCCGTGCTGTGCGCCTACGTCGGCAGCGGCCTGCAGATGTTCATCGCGATGGCTCTGCTGGCCTGGATGCCCAGCTTCCTCGACCGCTCCTACGGCCTGCCGCCCGGCAAGGCCGGACTCGCCGCCGGAGGCTTCGCGCTGATCACCGGGATCGGCATGATCGGCGGCGGCATCGTCAGCGACCGGCTCGGCCGCACCAACCCCCACCTCAAGTGGACCGTCGCCATCGTGTGCAGCGTCGGCTCGCTGGTCCTGCTCACCGGCGGCTTCCAACTCCCGCCCGGCATACCGCAACTGCTCCTCGTGGGTGCCGGGACGTTGCTGTCCAATGCCACGGCGGGACCCGCCGCCGCCATGGTGGCGAGCCTGACACCGGCCGCCGTCGCGGCGACGGCCATGGCGACGCTCACCCTCGCCAACAGCCTGCTGGGCCTGGCGCCCGGCCCCGCGGTGACCGGCATGCTGGCCGACCGCTTGGGCCTGGACGGCGCACTCCGCCTGGTCCCGCTCGTCGCCATCGTGGCGGGCCTGGCGTTCGCCCTCGGCAGGCGCCACTACGACAAGGGCCTCATCTCGGCATCGGCCCCGGCCCCGGCCCTCGAACAGACGGAGATCCCCGCATGAACCCCGTTCCCGCGCCCACGGTCGTACTCGTGCCCGGCCTGCGCGACCACGTCCCCGACCACTGGCAGACGGCCCTCGCCGCCCGTCTCCCCGGTTCCGTGACCGTGCCGCCCCTGACGGACCTCAGGCTGAGCCGTGACGCGCAGGTCACCGCCCTGAACGACGTGGTGTCCGCCATCGAGGGACCGGTCGTGCTCGTCGCGCACAGCGCCGGCGTGCACACCACCGTCCACTGGGCGGCCCGGCACACCCGTCCGGTGCACGGCGCCCTCCTCGCGACGCCGCCCGACTTCGAGACCCCGCTGCCGGACGGCCACCCCGCACCGCGGACCCTGCGCGACAACGGCTGGCTGCCGACGCCGAGCGCCACGCTGCCGTTCCCCAGTGTGGTCGCGGCGAGCACGAACGACCCCCTGGCCCGCTTCGACCGGGTCACCGCACTGGCCGACGCGTGGGGCAGCCGCCTGATCGACCTCGGCCCCGTCGGCCACCTCAACCCCGCTTCCGGCTACGGCGAGTGGCCCCGCGCGCTGGAAATCCTCGAGACCTTCGGCTGCCGTACGACACCGGACCCGAAGGTGTCGGCATGAGCGCGCGGAACTCCAACGTCACCGAGTTCCTCGTCTGGTTGGCACAGGAACGCGGCCTGGCGTTCACCGACTACGCCGGGCTGTGGCGGTGGAGCACCGACGACCTGCCCGGCTTCTGGTCGGCCGTGTGGGAGTTCTACGGCCTGGACACGGCCAGCGACTACGACGAAGTGCTCGGCGACGCGAGGATGCCCGGAGCGACCTGGTTCACCGGGGCCCGCCTCAACTTCGCGCGGCAGTGCCTCGCCCAGGCCACCGACGAACGCCCCGCGCTCATCGCCGTGTCCGAGACCGGCGACCCCGTGGAGATCTCCTGGGACCGGCTCACCAGGGAAGTGGCGGGCACGGCCGCGGCCCTGCGGGAGATGGGAGTGGGCCCCGGCGACTGCGTCGCCGGGTACCTGCCGAACATCCCGCAGGCCGTGGTCGCCCTCCTGGCCACCGCCGCCGTCGGCGCGACCTGGACGGTCTGCGCACCCGAGTTCGGCACGCCCAGCGTCCTCGCCAGGCTGGGCCAGGCCCGGCCGACGGTCCTGGTGGCCGCGGACGGCTACCGCCACGGCGGCAAGGAGTACGACAGGCGCCCGCACATCGCGGAGATCCTGGACGGCCTGCCCACGGTCCGCCACCTCGTCGCCGTCGACCGCCTGCACACGTCCGCCGCCGGACCGGCATGGTCGCAGCGGACGGACGTGACGCAGCACGACTGGTCCGATCTGGCCGGCCGCGAAGCCCGACTCGACTACGCCGACGTTCCGTTCGAGCATCCGCTGTGGATCCTCTGGTCATCGGGCACCACCGGCGTCCCGAAGGGAATCGTTCACGGCCACGGCGGCATCGTCGTCGAGCTGCTCAAGGCGCTGGGGCTCGGCGTGGACCTGCGCGCCGACGACCGCTACCTCTTCCACACCTCCACCAGCTGGATGGTGTGGAACTTCATGGTCGCCGGCCTCCTGCACGGCAGCACGCTCGTCCTCTACGACGGCAGCCCCACCCACCCCGACGTCAACGGCCTCTGGCGGACCGCCGAACGCACCCGCGCCACGACGGTCGGCGTCGGCGCCGCCTACCTGATCGCCGCGGAGAAGGCGGGCGCCCACCCGGCCGCCGCCACGGACCTCGGCGCGCTGCGGACCATCCTGCAGACCGGCTCGGCCATGCCCGACAGCACCTGGCAGTGGGTCCACGACCGGCTCGCCCCGAAGGCCCGGCTCCAGTCGATCTGCGGCGGCACCGACATCTGCTCGGTGCTCGCCGGCGACTCCCCGCTGCTGCCGGTGCGCACGGGCCGGATCTCCGGCCCCTCCCTGGGCGTCGCCCTCGCCTCCTGGGACGCCACGGGTCAGCCGCTCGTGGGGGAGCAGGGCGAACTCGTGGTCACGGCACCTCTGCCGTCGATGCCGCTCCGCTTCGTCGGCGACCCCGGCAACGAGCGCTACAGGAGCAGCTACTTCGACGTCTATCCCGGCGTGTGGCGGCACGGCGACTGGGTCACCATGGACCCCGACCTGTCCGTCGTCGTCGCCGGACGCTCCGACTCCACGCTCAACCGCATGGGCGTGCGCATGGGGTCCGCCGACCTCTACGCCGTCGTCGAACGGCTCCCGCGGATCGCGGACAGCCTCGTCATCGGCGCCGAACTGGCGGACGGCCGCTACTACATGCCGCTGTTCGTCGTGCCCGCGGAAGGCGAGCGGTTCGACGACGCCCTGCGCGACGAGATCGTCGGCGCGATCAGGCACAGCCTGTCGCCCCGGCACGTCCCCGACGCCGTCGTCCCCATCGAGGCCGTACCGCGGACCCTCACGGGCAAGAAGCTGGAGGTCCCCGTCAAACGCATCCTCCAGGGCGCCCGCGTCACCGAGGTCAGCGCGGAAGGTGCCGTGACCCGGCCCGACATGCTGGCCTGGTTCGCGCAATTCGCGGCCGGGCTGGGACGGCCCTGAGAACGTACGGCTGTGAGGCGCCTGACCAGACGGGCAGAACCTGGTCAGGCGCCTTCCCTCATACGGAGAACTCCCGCACCACCGTGTCGCGGAACACCGCCGCACCGCCGCTGCTGAACAGCGCGAGTCCTGTGTCCACGAGATACGGGAACGCCTCCATCGAGTGCGTGTACCGCCCGTCGTCGAAGAACACCTCGACCGTCGTCCGGTCCACGAAGACCCGTATCCGGACGGACTTCCGCGCCGGGTCGAACGGCGTCCTGCTCTCCTGGTACTTGCCGGAGGTGTCGGGGTTCGCCGCGCCCCGCCGGTTCACGAAGGCGTAGTCGCCCCAGACACCGGCGTCGATGTGCCGCGCCCCGTCGGTCGAGCGCCTCAACTGCACTCCGACGCCCTCCAGTTGATCCCATTCCACCTCGGCCGACAGCTCGTATGCCGTGCCCTGGTAGTCGAGGACGAGCTGCCCGTCGACCGTCAGGTCGCCGAGATCGACGGTGCGTGCGACATGGGCGGCGAGGGAGTCCACCGGGCGGGACGCGAGATAGTACGGGCCTGACCCCTCCCGGCGCAGGGTCACCTCACGGACCAGTGAATCCGTGCCGTTGAAGCCGTCGCTGTCGATCGTGGGCGTGGTGTTGGGGTAGTCCCAGTTGTTCAGCCAGCCGATCGCGTACCGCGCCGACTCGTCGACGGTCCCGCCGGTGGCGCGCTTCTCGAAGGTGACCGCGCCGTACCAGTCGAAGCCGTGGTCGAGCCACTGCGGCGCCTCGGCGTCGGGGGTGAACGTCGTGCCGTCGAAGGAACCGGCCCAGTACGCATACGTGTTGGGCAGGCCCGAGGCCTTGCCGTTGGCGCTCACCCCGAGGACCCACTTGACCGTCCCGTCCTCGGCCTCGATACGGAACAGGTCCGGGCACTCGAGGACGCCGATGCCCTCCTTGACGAAGCCGCCGGCGTACGTCCACGTCTTGAGGTCGTCCGAGTGATAGATGCCGACCTGGTGTTCTCGGCGAGTGCCATCACCCAACGGCCGCGTTCCTCGTCGCGGATCACCTTCGGGTCGCGGAAGTCCCGCACCCCCGGATTGGGGACGACCGGGTCCGTGCCGTGCGGCCGGAAGGTGCGGCCGCCGTCCGTGGAGTACCAGAGGTACTGGGCCTGCGTGTCGGCGCCCTCGACCGGCTCCTGCGTGACGAGGACGACGACCGCTCCGGCGCCGAAGCCCGCCGTGTCGCCCGAGTCGACCACCGCGCTGCCGGACCAGACGTCGCCGTTGGGCGTGGTGTCCTTCGGCACGGCGATGCCGCGGTCGCGGAAGGAGACGAGGTCGGTGCTGGTCGCCAGGCGCCAGGCGGTCCCGGTGGTGGTGCCGCCGGCGAGGTAGTCGGCGTTGTAGAGGTAGTAGTAGTGATACTCGCCGTCGATCCAGACGGGCCGCTGCGGGTCGTTCTTCCACTGGTCGGGGACGGTGAAGTGGTACTCCGCGCGATAGCTCGCGGCGGCCTTCTTGCGGGGCCGGGGCTTCGCGGCGGCGGCCGGTATGGGGGCCGCGGACAGGAGGGGCAGTGCCGCTCCCAGTACCCCGGCCCGGATGAGTGCTCTCCTGGTCGTCCCGCGCATGTCTGGCATCGCTGACGCATCCCTCTCGTGACGGCGGCTCAATGCCTTGAGGACTGTAGACCTAACTCGTTAAAGGTCAAGGGGGGAAGGGGATCGGGCAGGAGGAACCTAACTCGTTACAGGCGACCTTGCGAGAAGCCTTGACAGGGCCCCGCCGGATTTCCATCATCTGCTGCAACCCTTGAGCTATCACGAGTTAGGCATCGGATGACCGACTCGAATTTCCCTCGCCGCGCCCTGCTGCGCGGCGCCTCCTACGGCGCGGGTGCCGCCGCCCTGGCCGGCGTCGCCGCGTCCTGGGATCGGCTCACCGCCGCCGACGTGCACGGCCGGGACGACCATGCCCTGGTCGTCGCCACCCTCGGTTCCTCCGTGGACCCTGCCGCCCAACGCGCTCTCAGCGACGGCTTCCGCGCACTCCACCCCGGCCTCGACGTCCGGCTGGTGCCCGTCCAGGCCACCGACTGGTCGGACTTCTTCGCCAAGATCCTCACGCAGATCGCCGCGGGCACCGCCCCCGACGTCGTCTATGTCGCGACCGAGGGCGTCCAGCTGTTCGCGCAGCGCCTGGGCGTGGCGCTCGACGACCGGGTCCGGCGCGACAAGGAGGAACTGCGCGAGTACTTCGCGGACGTCCATCCCTCACTCGTCGAGTCGATGATGTTCGAGGGGAGCCTGTACCAGCTGCCCGTCGAGTTCAACGCGGCCGACATCTATCTCAACCGCGCCGTACTGAAACGCTCACGCGTCGAGTTGCCGCCACCCGACTGGGACCGCGACGACTTCACGTCGCTGCTGCGCACCATGAAGCGCGGCGGCGGCAGCGGCTTCACACCGTACTTCTGGACGAACCGCCTGTGGGGCGGTGTGGTGCCCTGGCTCTTCGCCAACGGCACCAACGTCCTCAGCGAGTCGAAGGCCCCAGGCGGCGACTGGCTGTGGGACACCTTCTACCCGCCCCGGGACCGCCGCGGCCGGGGCGGCGGCTACCGGTGGACCGGCCCGCAGGCCACCGCCGACCGGGTCGAGGAGGTCTACGAGTACCTCTCGTCGCTGATCCAGGACCGGCTCTGCTCGCGCCCCGAGGGCGGCAGCGGCACCAACCTGGTCGGCGTGTTCTCCACCGGCCGCGTCGGCGTCACCCCGGCCGGCGGCTTCTGGGCGGGCGGCCTCCACACCGCCGGAATGCGGCGGGACGCGTACGACGTGCAGTACTTCCCGCGCTGGCGCACCCAGCGCCACCAGTTCGGTGCCGCCGGATACGCCCTGCTGAAGACGTCCAAGAAGCAGGACGAAGCCTGGGAGTTCATCAAGTACTCGGTCCGCAGGGACGTCCTGACGCAGCTGTTCCGCGCGAACCAGACGACGCCGGCGCGGCGTTCGATGGTGCACGCCGCCCGGTACGAGGAGACCGGCCCGCAGAACTGGCCCGTCTTCTACGACACCCTCGACCGATTCCCCGCCACCGGCCCGATCCCGGCCCCGCCCCAGGTGGCTGAAGTCGAGCAACTGCTCCTCAAGCACACCGGAACCGCCCTCGCGGACGCCCGCGGTGTCCGGCCCGCCCTGCGCCGCCTGCAGAGCGACCTGGAGAAGGCCATGGAGCGTGCCGCATGACCGCCCCCGTGCTCAGTCGGCGGCCTGCGCCGGCCGCCTCCGCGACCGCCCCGCGCCGCTCCCTCAAGGACCGCGGTACCCGCCTGCTGGCCGCTCTGTTCCTGGCGCCCACGCTCGTCGGGGTCCTGGTCTTCACCGTCGTACCGATCGTCGGGTCGGTCGTTCTCAGCTTCTTCCACTGGGACGTCATCGGCACGCCCCGCTTCGCGGGCACCGACAACTACACCCAGGTCTTCACGGACGACACGGTCCTCGTGTCGTTCACCAACACCCTGATCTTCATGGTGTTCGCGGTGGCGCTCCAGCTCCTGCTCGCCCTGGCTCTCGCGCTCACCCTGACCAACAGGATGCCGTCGTGGCTGCGCTCCACGTTCCGCTCGGCGTTCTTCTTCCCGCTGATCCTTTCCGCCGCGTCCATCTCGGTGGTCATGAAGTACCTGTTCAACCAGGACTTCGGAGTGGTGAACTGGCTGCTCGGGCACGTCGGGATCGCTCCGGTCCCCTGGCTGACGTCCGAGCACTCGGCGATGGCCGCGGTGATCCTGGTCTATGTCTGGCAGCAGTTCGGCTTCTCGTTCCTGCTGTTCGTCGGCGGCCTGAACACCATCCCCAAGGAGATCCACGAGGCATCGTCCCTCGACGGGGCGTCCGGCCTGCGCAAGCACCTGTCGATCACGCTGCCCCTGCTCTCGCCGACCCTCCTGGTCGCCTCCGTCGTCGGGATCATCAACGCTCTGCAGGTCTTCGAGCAGCCCTACGTCCTCACCGACGGAGGGCCGGGTGACGCCACCCGCACGGTCGTGATGGTCATCTACCAGAGCGCGTTCGAGCAGCTGCGGTTCGGCGAGGCCTCCGCGATCGGCGTCCTGCTCTTCGTCCTGATCATGGCTGTGACGGCACTCCAGTTCCGGCTCAGCCGGCGCTTCGTCCACTACCAGTAGCCGGGTGACCCCATGAACCGTATGAAGTACGTCCTCGTGTCCTGGACGCGCGTCGCGGGGCTGACGGCGGTGGCCCTGCTGACCCTCGGCCCGGTGATCTGGACGGTGTCCACCTCGTTCAGGGCACCGGCGGAGTCGTTCGACCTGCCGCCGCGGATCATTCCGGGCCACGCCACCACCGAGGCCTACCACCAGGTCTTCGCGCAGATCGACGTGTGGCTGCTCGCCCTCAACTCGACCCTGGTGACCGCGCTCATCGCGGTCGGCCAGATGATCACCGCGGGGCTCGCCGGATACTCCTTCGCGCGTCTCGAATTCCGTTTCAAGAAGCCCCTGTTCGGCCTTGTCCTGGCGACCATGATGGTCCCGGTGCAGGTCACGATCGTGCCGGTGTTCCTGCTCCTGAAGCCGATGGGCCTGACCGACACCCTGCTCGGCCTGATCGTCCCCGCCTGGCCGACCGCCTTCGGCACGTTCCTGATGCGGCAGTACTTCCTCGGCATGCCCAAGGACCTCGGCGAGGCGGCCCTGATCGACGGCGCCGGGCCGTGGCGGATCTTCCGCTCGGTGTACGCGCCGCTGGCCACGCCCGGCCTCGCGATCATCGGCGTCCTCGCCTTCAACTACCACTGGAACGAGTTCTTCCGGCCGCTGATCCTCGAGACCTCGCCCCAGAACTTCACGCTGCCGCTCGGCCTGGTCTCCCTCCAGGGCAACCTCGGCACCGGCTCGATCTCCGTCGTCCTCGCCGGAGTCGTGCTCTCCATGATCCCCGCCATGGCGGTCTTCGTCATCGGCCAACGCCCTCTGCGCGAGGGCATCACGTCCGCGGGAGTGAACCGATGAATGACGACCATCCGGACGGCGCACATGACGTGCCCGGGGCACATGAAGTGTGCGACGCACATGAAGTGCATGACGTCCACGCCCCGCGCGCCCGGGTCCGCCCGCCCGCCAACTGGGCCAACGATCCCAACGGGCCGTTCCGCCGGCGCGGCCGCCACCACCTCTTCTACCAGCACAACCCCGCCGCACCCGTGCACACGAACATGCACTGGGGCCACGCCTCCAGCGCCGATCTGGCGCACTGGGAACACCACCCGATCGCGCTCACGCCGACCCCCGGCGGCCCGGACGAGGCGGGCTGCTGGTCCGGCTGCGTGGTCGACGACGCGGGCACACCCACCGCCGTCTACACCGGAATCGACCGTCACCACACCGGACTTGGCGCCATCTGCCTCGCCCAGGCCGATCCGGACGATCCGCTTCTTGTGCGCTGGCGCCCCCTGGCGGCGCCGGTGGTCGCGGGTCCGCCGCCGGGCCTGGACGTGGTGATGTTCCGCGACCCGTTCGTGTTCCGGCACGGAGGACGGCGCTGGGCGCTCGTCGGCGCCGGGCACGCGGACGGGACACCATCGGTACTCCTCTACGACTGCGACGACCTCAAGGCGTGGCGCTTCGCGGGCGTCCTGCTCGACGGGCGGGACCCGTCGGCGGCCCGCCTGCTCGGCACGGACGCGACCGGCTGGGAGTGCCCCCAGCTGTTCCGGACGGACGCCGGAGACTGGGTCCTGGTCCTTTCGCTGTGGGGCGGCGACCCGCACGCGACGGCGGCACTGACGGGCCGTCTGGAAGAGATGAAGGAAGGTGGATGGAAGTTCCGGGCCGTGTCCGGTGGCCGCCCGGACCACGGCCGCGACTTCTACGCCCCGGCCGTTCTGTACGACCCGGACGACGGGCGCACCCTCCTGTGGGGCTGGTCCTGGGAGGCCCGCCCGCAGGGCGAGGTGGATCGAGCAGGCTGGTCCGGTGTCCTGACCGCACCCCGCGAGATGGGCACACATGCGGACGGATCACTGCGGGTCCGTCCCGCTCCGGAGCTCGAACTCCTGCGCAGCGAAGAACAGTTGGTGGGCGACGTGTCGAACTCGGGGACAGCGCTGCCGGTCTCGTACGACGTGGAGGTGACCGCGCGCACGCCGGTGACCGTGACCCTGTGCCGGGCCGCGTCGGGCCGGGAGCTGACCGTCACGCTCGATCCGGTGGCCGGCACGGCGACCCTCGACCGGTCGGGCTGGCCGCGTCGCGACGCCGCCGGGCGGGAGACCGACTCGACGCCCCTGGTGCTGAGGGTGCCGCCGACGGAGGAGCTGGCCGCACGGATCCTCGTGGACGGTTCGCTGCTCGAACTCTTCGCTGCCGACCGGGCCGTGGCCACCGAGCGTGTCTACCTGCGCCCGGACGACACCACGGCCTTGACGGTCTCCGGAACGCCTGCCCGGATCAGGGGCTGGGAGGTGGCCCCACGGAATCACGCCCGACCACAGGGCAGTTGAGCCGGATCACTTCGGCGGGCGGCGCCACGCCGCCCGCCAGGGCGTCGAGCAGCAGCTGCGCCGCCCGCTCGCCCATGGCCCGGTGCGGCAGCGCGACGGTCGTGAGCCGCGGGCTGAGGAACTGAGCCATGTGCTCCTGGTCGTCGTACCCCACCACCGAGAGGCCGCCGGGCACCTCGATGCCGAGCCGGGCCGCGGCGTGCAGCACACCAGCCGCGACCCGGTCGTTGTAGCAGACGATCCCGGTCGGCCGTTCTGCCGCGGGCACACCGTCGAGGACACGCAGCGCACCCTCATGTCCGGCGGAGATCTCGCCCCCGCTCCGCACGATCCAGTCCTGCCGGGCCCGCATCCCCGCACCGCGCAGAGCGTCGCGGAAGCCGCGCAGTCGTTCCGCGGACGCGATGTCGTCGAGCCCGCCGACCAGGGCGATCCGGCGGTGCCCGGCCTCCAGGAGCAGCCGCGCCGCGGCCCGTCCGCCGGCTCGCTCGGCGGGGATGACGGCCGCCCAATCCCCCTCGTTCGGAAGGCAGTTGGCGAGTACGGCGACGGTGTGGTCGAGGCCCTTGGGCAGCGCGGCCCGGCGCAGTGTCATCGCGGCGTAGATGATGCCGTCGACGCGCCGGTCGAGCAGTTCGGTGACCGCGGCGCTCTCCTTGTCCGGGTCGCCGGTCGAGTCGACGGTCACCACCAGGTGCTCACGGTCCCAGGCGGTCTCCATGGCGCCGCGCAGCAGCGCTCCGGCGAAGGGGGAGGAGGCGATGTGGTCGGTGACGAGACCGATGACGGCGCTGCGCCGGCGGCGCAGACCGCGCGCCATCGGGTTCGGCCGGTAGCCGAGCTGCCGTGCCGCCTCCCGGATCCGCTCCTGGGTGGCCGCCGACAGGTTCCCCTCGGCGCGCCCGTTGAACACGAACGACACCGCGGTGTGCGACACCCCCGCGAGCCGGGCGACATCCTTCGACGTGGGCCGCCGCTCGGACCCGCCCGCATCCTTGCCCTGGCCCCTGTCCATGCCCCTGACCGTTCCCCACCCCGCACGCCGGCTTGACCTTCGCCACCCTAGCCGTGCCCCGGCTCACGGGAACCCTCGACGTCTCGTCACCGGCCGACGAGCTCGTGCGGACGCGGCTCGGGTCCCGCCGACGCGGGTGGCGGGCGTGGCGGACGATCGCGTGCCGCATGGAGCGACGTACTCAGCGGAAAGGCGACCGCCGGACGGACAGGATCGCGACGTCGTCGTGCTGACCTCGCTCTCCGGCGAATGCGCTCGCGTCTTCGTAGAGGGCCCGTGGCAGCTCGGTGGAAGAGAGGGACACCCTCTCGGTGAGGCGTTCGGTGACGGGGTAGAACGTGCCGTCGGCGCCGCGCGTCTCGGTGAGCCCGTCGGTGGTCAGCAGCAGTGTTGCCCCGGCCGGGAAAGTGAACCAGTCGACGGTCGCCGGTTCGGTGGCGAGTTCGGCGAGACCGAGGGGAACACCGGAGTCGAGGGCCGGCGTGCTGATGGTGGCGTCGTGCAGCAGCTGGGGCGCGATGTGTCCGCAGTTGATGACTTGTACCTCGTCGTGCGCGTCGACGTTGAGGACGAGCGCGGTGACGAACCGTTCGTCGTCGCCGGTCTGCGCGGCATAGGAGTTGTGCCGTACGACAGAGGCATCGAGTGCGTCGGCGAGGGCGGTCAGGGTCGGCTCCCGGTGGGCCGCCTCCCGGAATGCGCCGATGACCGCGAACGCGGCACCGACCGCGGGCAGGCCCTTGCCCTGGACATCGCCGATCAGAACCCGGGTTCCCCAGGGAGACTCGACGACGTCGTAGATGTCGCCGCCGACGAGCCGGTCCTCCTGTACGGGCTCGTACGCGCCGTCGACCAGGACGTCGTCGGTGAGCAGAGGCAGCGGGCGCAGGATGTGGCGCTGCATCGCCGCGGCGGTGGAGCGCAGCCGCAGCATCTCGTCCTCGCGGCGGATACGACGGTGGCAGGCGTAGACGGAACCCGCGCCCAGGGCGAGGGTGAGCAGCATCATCAGGCTCCTGTCGAGCCACGACCGCCCGTCACCGTGCTGGGCCAGCACGATGACGACGACCACGAGCACGATCCACGCAGCCACGAACTTCGTCTGGCGCACGGTGCACAGCGCGGACGCGGCCGCCGGCAGGAACACGAGGAGCCCGAGAAGCCACACCGGGGACTCGGACAGGGCACCGAGGAGGAGCATCACGAGGGTCACCAACGCAACGCCGAGCACTACCTCGACGTTGCGCGGTGGTTCGATGCTCTCGATGGGGCGCGCGAAACGCTTCGGATGCTTTTGCGGCACGGAACCTCCCGGGCAGGTGGTGTACTCCCCGTACGTTAGGCAGGCCCGGACGTGGGTGAGCCGCGCCCCGCCGGACGATGCCCCCGTGCGGTGACCGGCGTGACCACGGATCGGGATCCGGGTGTGCGGGCCGTGCGAGGCACACCCCCGGTCCGGGTGACTCAGACGCGTCCACGACAGGCACCGAACAGGGGCGACTTCCTGACGGTGGGATAATGTTCGGCCGCGAAGAATCCGCTCGGTCCACCCGAGCCGCGCCACGGTCAGACACGGGGGCCGTCCGAGGGGGATCTGGATGCTGCAGGCATTGGGACTGGGCCCGGCCGAAGAGGCCGTCTACACCGCACTGCTGGCCCGCCCGACCGCCTCCGCGCAGGACCTCGTCCGGCAGACCGGACTCGAGGAGGCCGAGACCACCCGCATCCTGCTCGACCTGGCGACACGTGGTCTGGTCGCGGTCGCCACCGAGGCCGGGAGCGGGGTGTCCGACCCGGCCGACTGCGACGCCGGCAGCCGGCCCGCCCGCTACCGGCTCACACCACCCTCGGTGGCCCTGGCCCCGATTCTCGTCGAGCAGCGCAACGCACTGCACCGGGCCGAGACGGCGTTCTCGATGCTGACCGAGCAGTACCGCAGTACCGCCGCGCACCCCGCGGGCAGCGTCGTGGAGGTGGTCGTCGGCGTGGACCAGGTGGCACACCGGTTCCACCAACTGCAGCGCGGTGCTCAGCGTGAGTTGCTCGTCTTCCTCGTCGGCGCTCCCACCGCGGTGGCGCGCGACGACGCCGACGTGTCGGAGAGCTCCGCCCTGGACCGCGGAGTCGACTTCCGTGTCGTGGCTGCCAAGGACTATCTCGACGGTCCCGACGTGGCGCGGGACGTGAAGGCAGGTATCGCCGCGGGCCTGGAGGTGCGCCTCGCGGACTCGTTGCCGCTGAAGATGGTCGTGTCGGACCGGGAGCGTGCCATGGTGCCACTCGACATGACGGACTCCGGCGGTGAGCCGAGCGCCATCGTGGTGCACCGCAGCGGTCTGCTGACGGCCCTGGTCCAGCTCTTCGAGAGGGAATGGGCCGCGGCCCGGCCTCTGTACGCCACCAGCACGGGAGTGCGCGCGCAGCCGACCACCGATCAGCAGCCGACCGAGGGGGAACTGGAGGTCCTCGCCCTCCTGCTGGCGGGGATCTCCGACCGGCGAGCGGCCTCCCAACTCGGCCTCTCCATACGCACCGTGGAGCGACGGACACGCCGTCTGATGGACCTCGCAGGAGTGGACTCTCGCCTGCAACTGGGGTGGCACGCGGCACGTGCGGGCTGGCTCTGACGTCCTGACCGGTGCTGAGAGCCCCTTCCTCGACGACCTCGATCCGGCCGAAGCTGCAGCATGCGGCCCAAGGTTCCACCGCGCTCGGGAACTCGTAGACGTGACCCCGTGTCGGAAAACCGACATGCGGGAAACCCGTCACGCGCGGCATCACTCCACGATCCGGATGTCTGCCAGGCTGCATCGGCAGCACGGCATGTTCACGGTTTCGAGTGGGGAGATCCATGCGCTCCATAACGCGTATAGCCATGGGCGCGGCTACCGCCGCCGCCCTGGCCGTCACGGCGGTCGCGCCTTCCGGGGCGGCGGATACGCCGCCTGACGGTGCCTCGGGGAAGAGACCCGTCATCGGCAGCGAGGCGGCCAGGGCGACGGGCGGCAAGCAGACGTCCGTCACGCTCGTCACCGGCGACAAGGTGGTGGTGACCACCGACAGGTCGGGTCACAGCTCCGCGGCCGTACTGCCCCGCGAGGACGGCACGCAGCCGATGGTGCAGACGTACCAGATGGGCAAGGACCTCTACGTCTACCCCGAGGACGCCTCCGAGGCGATCGCCGAGGGCAAGGTCGACGAGCAGCTGTTCAACGTCACCGGCCTCATCCGCCAGGGATACGACGACGCGCACACCGACACGCTGCCGCTCATCGCCACCTACCGCAACAGTGTGGACGTCGCGAAGAGCGCGCCGGCGGCCCCTCGTGGTTCCGAGCGGGGCCTGAGCCTCCCGGCGGTGGACGGCGTCGCGCTCAAGGCGGGCAAGGACACGGCTGCCACGTTCTGGCGGGACGTCACCGACACCCGCTCGCGTGCTGCCTCCCCACTGAAGAAGCTGTGGCTGGACGGCAAGGCCGAGGCCACACTGGACCGTTCCACCGCGCAGGTGCACGCGCCGGAGGCCTGGGCAGCCGGCTACGACGGCAAGGGCACCAAGGTCGCCGTGCTGGACACCGGCGTGGACGCCGAGCACCCGGACCTGGCGAGCCGGGTCGCCGCGTCCAAGAACTTCACGGACTCCAAGACCACCGACGACAAGGTGGGCCACGGCACCCACACCGCCTCCACGGTCGGCGGGTCCGGAGCGGCCAGCGACGGCCGCAAGAAGGGGGTCGCCCCCGGTACCTCCCTGCTCGTCGGCAAGGTCCTCAACGACCAGGGCTACGGCCAGGACTCGTGGATCATCGCCGGTATGCAGTGGGCCGTCGACCAGCAGGCCGACGTCGTCTCCATGAGCCTGGGCAACCCCACGATCCGCGACTGCGCCGACCCGATGGCCCAGGCCACGCAGCAGCTCTCGCAGAACACCCACACCCTGTTCGTCGTCGCCGCCGGCAACGCCGGTCCGGCCACCGAGACGGTCTCCTCGCCCGGCTGTGTGCCCGGCGTGCTGACCGTCGGCGCCGTCGACCGTGACGACACCACCGCGCCGTTCTCCAGCCGTGGTCCCGTGGCCGTCACCCACACCCTCAAGCCCGAGATCGCCGCTCCCGGCGTCGACATCTCGGCGGCGAGCGCCGGCGGCCGTGGTGTCTACGCCTACCGCACGATGTCCGGTACCTCCATGGCCACCCCGCATGTAGCGGGCGCAGCGGCCGTCGTCCGCCAGGCCCACCCGGACTGGACCGCGCAGCAGATCAAGGCCGCCCTGGTCTCCTCCGCCCGCACCGGGGGCAAGGTCGCGGGCGCCGACCAGACCGGCGGTGGCGTCCTCGACGTGTTCGGCGCCGTGAACCAGAAGGTGCTCTCCGCACCCGCCGTCCAGGCCGGCAGCTACGACTGGCCGCAGGACGCGTCGGACCGCACCACCGTGCAGGTGCCCTTCACCAACACCGGCAAGAAGGACCTCACTCTGAGCCTGAAGGTCAGCGGTGTGCACGGCAACGACGGCAGCGAGGTCCGCTCCGGCGTCGTCAAGCCGGCGGAGGGCAAGGTGAGGGTCGACGCGGGTGCCACCGCTCAGGTGCCGCTGCGGATCGACCCCACCGCCCGTCTGACGGACGCCCAGTACGGTGCGGTCACCGGCAGGATCCTCGCCACCGGCGACGGTGTGCACGTCTCCGTGCCCGTCACGCTCTACGTCCAGCCGCAGACGGTCACGCTCCGGGTGAAGGCCGTCGGCCGTGACGGCAAGCCGGCCACCGGCTCCTCCTCCCTGGACCTCGTCAGCCTCGACACGGACAAGGGCGAGCGCCGTACCAACGCGGGCGCGACCGAGCAGACGTACAGCGTGCGCCCCGGCGACTACTCCCTCAGCAGCTTCGTGACGACATACGGTGCGGACAACGCCCTTGAGTCGGTCAGCTACCTTGCGAACCCGCAGTTGCGGATCACCCGTGACACCACCGTCGTCCTCGACGCCCGCAAGGCCCACCAGGTGAGCGTGCGCACGGACCGTCCCTCGACGGTGACCAACACGACGCTCAGCTACGCCCGTACGTGGGACGACACGTGGGAGATATCCGGGTCGCTCGTGGCCGACCAGACGGTCCAGAAGTTCTACGCGGACATCGACGGACGTGCCGGGAACGGCACCTTCGAGTTCCGGCCCACCTGGCGTGCCTCCGGCTCCGAGGGCGGGTCGCCGTACGTCTACAACCTGTCGTTCCCGACGCGGGGTCCGCTCCACTCCGACCAGGTCTACAGGCCCAAGGACGCCAAGCTGGCCCAGGTCGCCGAAACGTGGAACGCCATGGGCAAGGAGGCCGACTACCTCGACGCCTTGTTCCTGCGCCCCGCCGGCAGCAGCGGCTCCTACCTCCCCGTGAGCGCGTTCGCCACGGTCCACGTGCCCGTCGCCCGCACCGCCTACTACACGACCGGCGACGACGCTTGGTACCACGGCGCGATGACGAGCTTCCCGTTCGCCGCGTTCATGGGCGACCAGGAGCGCAGCTACCGGCCCGGGGAGCGGCGTGCCGAGAAGTGGTACGGCGGTCCCCTGCGGCCCGGCGCGGCACGCGACGCCGACGGCAAGCTGATGCTGGCCGCCGAGCGGCAGGGCGACCTGATGGGCTTCCAGAACGCGCTCTGGGTCGACGGATCGGGCGACCACTGGTCCTACGGCGGGTCGTTCGGCGACCTCGGCAACCTGGAGCTGAAGCGCAACGGTGAGCGGATCGGCGGCAGTTACGATCCGTACGGTGTGTTCGAGGTGCCGGACGAGGACTCCGCGTACGAGCTCACCCAGAAGTTGGAGAAGATCTTTTCCGGCGACCGGAACTGGCTGCGCTCCACCGCCGTCACCACCACGTGGAGCTTCCGCTCCCACCGGGAGCCGGACGTCTACTCGCGCGGCCTGCCGATCCTCTCCCCGGCGTACGACCTGCCGGTGGACGGCCTGAACACCCTGCCCGCGAAGAGCGGCATCAAGGTCGGCCTGTCGGTCGAGGGACACGCCGGGTACACCCCGGGCGCGATCACCGAGGCCTCGCTGTCCTACTCCTACGACGGCGGCACCACCTGGATCAAGGCGCCGGCCCAGAAGAAGGACGGCAAGTGGACGGCCGTCCTCGACCACACCGGTGCCACCGGCAAGCAGGTCATGACGAAGGCCGAGTTCACCGACGCCAACGGCAACGCGGTCACCCAGACCATCACCCGCGCCTACGACGTTCGCTGACCACGTGGTCTCCCGCCGCCACCCGTACAGCTCGTGTGAGCCGTACGGGTGGCGGCGGCACGCGCCGAAAAGGGCGCCTGACAGGCATTTACCCTGGTCAGGCGCCCTTCTTCGTGCAGGGACAAGGACAGATCTCAGTAGCCGCGCCAGACGTTGTCGAACGCCGCGTCCTCGATCGCCCTGCGCTGGCGTACGGCCTGCAGTTCCTGAACGGCGTTCCCGACGGCGGCCAGCACCGCCGCGACCGGGTCCCCGGCGAGCTCGGGGGCGTCGTCGGCCGGCTCGTCCCGGATTCCGGCGGCGGCCGCCAGGGCGACGAGCACGGGTTCGCCCGCGGCCCAGCGTTCCTCGGCCCGGCGCCGGGCCGCCGAGTCGACCGGCTCCGTCCGCCCGCCCCGCAGTGGATTCCGAAGGCCTCGGGGCCGGGCCGTCAGCCCCTCTCGCTCCAGCTCGTCGACGTAAGCCGAGGACAGCCCGCGGCCCCGGCGCCACAGCCAGTCCTCGACCGACTCGTACGGCTCCCGCCGCACGAGAGCCGTGGCGGCCTCATCCAGCAGGCGGTCCCCGGTGGGCGCCTGGGCGCTGGGCAGGATGCGGTCGCCGTCCACGATCAGGGCCTTGGCCTCGATGAGGTCGAGCACCTCGGCCCCCGAGAGCGCCAGCGACAGCTCGCCCTGCTCCACGGGGTGGTCGGGTGTCTCAGCCAGGGCAACGATCGCGAGGTCCCGTGCGGTGGTCATGAGCGGCTCCACGTCAGTCGGCCGAGTGCGGGGCGGGAGCGCCGGCGGCTCCCCGGTCGATTGTCGCCGCGCTCCGGGCGATGAGTGCCCTCTTATGACCATGTCGCCCGGGAATCCGATCCGCAGCATGGAGGGGGCCAGAAGATCGTCATCTGTGCGGGGGAGGGATTCATCCTGATCCACAGATCCACCCCCCCCGCAACGGTGTCGTTCCGGGCCGGGCCGAGGGCTTGCTCAGCGGCTCCTGAAGGCATCGAGGATGCGCTCGGCGGCCAGCGTGGCGGTGAGCTGTCCGTCGCGGACCTGCTGTTCGAGCTCCGGTGTCAGGGAGCGGACGGCCGGGTCGGTGTGGAGTCGGCCGAGGAGCTCGTCATGGACCATGGCCCATGTCCAGTCGAGCTGCTGATCGCGCCGGCGGGCGGCGAGGCGCCCGGTGGAGTCGAGCAGGGCGCGGTGCTGTTCGAGCCGTTCCCAGACGGTGTCGAGGCCGGTCGACTCACGTGCGCTGCAACTGAGCACAGGCGGTGTCCAGAAGGCGTCCTTCCCGTGCATCAGGCGCAGCGCGCCCGCCAACTCCCTTGCCGCTGACTGCGCGTCGCGCTCATGCGGGCCGTCGGCCTTGTTGACGCTGATCACGTCGGCCAGCTCGAGGACGCCCTTCTTGATGCCCTGCAGCTGATCGCCGGTACGGGCGAGGCTGAGCAGCAGGAAGGAGTCGACCATGTTCGCGACCGTGGTCTCGGACTGGCCCACGCCGACGGTCTCCACGAGTACCACGTCGTAGCCGGCGGCTTCCATCACGATGATCGACTCACGTGTCGCCTTGGCGACACCGCCGAGCGTGCCGGCCGTGGGGGAGGGGCGCACGAAGGCCGCCGGGTCGACGGCCAGGCGCTCCATGCGGGTCTTGTCGCCGAGGATGGAACCGCCGGTCCGGCTGGACGACGGGTCGACGGCGAGCACGGCGACCCGGTGCCCGAGACCGGTGAGCATCGTGCCGAAGGCGTCGATGAACGTCGACTTGCCGACGCCCGGCACACCGGTGATCCCGATCCTGCGGGACCGTCCGCTGTGCGGCAGCAGCTCGGTCAGCAACTCCTGGGCCAGCGCCCGGTGTTGGGGCCGGGTGGACTCGACGAGCGTGATGGCGCGAGCGACGAGCGCCCGCTTCCCGTCGAGAACGCCCTTGACGTAGGTGTCGAGGTCGATGGCCATGGAGTCACCGGCTCACAGGTCGTCGTGCCCGAGCCCGGCCGCCAGCCGCGTCACCAGGTCGTGGGCGGCATCCGGGATCACGGTGCCGGGCGGGAACACCGCGGCCGCGCCCATCTCCAGGAGCGTCGGCACGTCCTGCGGCGGGATGACACCACCCACCACGATCATGATGTCGCCGCGCCCCTCCTCGGCGAGCGCCTCGCGCAGCGCCGGTACGAGGGTGAGGTGACCGGCGGCCAGCGACGACACCCCGACGATGTGCACGTCCGCCTCGACGGCCTGCCGCGCCACCTCGCCCGGGGTCTGGAACAGCGGGCCGACGTCCACGTCGAAGCCGAGGTCGGCGAAGGCGGTCGCGATCACCTTCTGGCCGCGGTCGTGGCCGTCCTGGCCCATCTTGGCGACGAGGATGCGCGGCCGGCGCCCCTCCGAGTCGGCGAATCCGTCGACACGAGCCCGGGTGCGATCGACCGACGGCGACTCGCCTGCTTCGTTCCGGTACACACCCGAGATCGTACGGATCTGCCCGGCGTGGCGCCCGTACACCTTTTCAAGGGCGTCGGAGATCTCCCCGACGGTCGCCTTGGCGCGGGCCGCGTTCACGGCGAGTTCCAGCAGGTTGCCCTCGCCGGCCGCCGCCCGGGTGAGGGCGTCGAGCGCGTCCTGGCAGGCGATGGCGTCGCGTTCGGCGCGCAGACGGCGCAGCTTGGCGAGCTGCTGCGAGCGCACCGAGGAGTTGTCCACCTTGAGGACCTCGATCTGTTCGTCGGAGTCCACCCGGTACTTGTTGACCCCGATCACCGGCTGCCGCCCGGAGTCGATCCGCGCCTGCGTACGCGCCGCGGCCTCCTCGATGCGCAGCTTGGGGATGCCCGCGTCGATGGCCTTGGCCATGCCGCCGGCGGCCTCGACCTCCTGGATGTGCTGCCAGGCGCGGCGGGCCAGGTCGTAGGTCAGCTTCTCGACGTACGCGCTGCCGCCCCACGGGTCGATGGCCCGGGTCGTGCCGGACTCCTGCTGGATCAGGAGCTGCGTGTTGCGGGCGATGCGCGCGGAGAAGTCGGTAGGCAGCGCCAGCGCCTCGTCGAGGGCGTTGGTGTGCAGCGACTGGGTGTGGCCCTGGGTCGCGGCCATCGCCTCGACACAGGTACGCGTGACGTTGTTGAACACGTCCTGCGCGGTCAGCGACCAGCCCGACGTCTGCGAATGGGTGCGCAGGGAAAGGGACTTGGCGTTCTTCGGGTCGAACTCCTTGACCAGCTTCGCCCACAGCAGCCGTGCGGCCCGCAGCTTGGCGATCTCCATGAAGAAGTTCATGCCGATCGCCCAGAAGAACGAGAGCCGCGGCGCGAACGCGTCCACGTCCAGGCCCGCCTCCCGTCCGGCGCGGAGGTACTCCACGCCGTCGGCGAGGGTGTACGCCAGCTCCAAGTCGGCCGTCGCGCCCGCCTCTTGGATGTGGTAGCCGGAGATCGAGATGGAGTTGTAGCGTGGCATCCGCTGCGAGGTGTACGCGAAGATGTCGGAGATGATCCGCATCGACGGCTTCGGCGGATAGATGTAGGTGTTGCGGACCATGAACTCCTTGAGGATGTCGTTCTGAATGGTCCCGGCCAGCTTCTCGGGCGGTACGCCCTGCTCCTCGGCGGCCACGATGTACAGCGCGAGTACGGGGAGCACGGCGCCGTTCATCGTCATCGACACGCTCATCCTGTCCAGCGGGATGCCGTCGAAGAGCTGGCGCATGTCGAGGATCGAGTCGATCGCGACACCCGCCATGCCGACGTCACCGGTGACCCGTGGGTGGTCGCTGTCGTAGCCGCGGTGCGTGGGCAGGTCGAAGGCGACCGACAGTCCCTTCTGGCCGGCCGCGAGGTTGCGCCGGTAGAAGGCGTTCGACTCCTCGGCCGTGGAGAAGCCCGCGTACTGGCGGATCGTCCAGGGCTGGTTCACGTACATCGTCGGGTAGGGGCCACGCAGGTACGGGGCGACGCCCGGGAAGGTGTCGAGGAAGTCGAGGCCCTCCAGGTCCTGCCCGGTGTAGAGCGGCTTGACCGTGATGCCCTCGGGGGTCTCCCACAGCAGGTCGTCGCCGTCGGTGGCCCGCTTGACCGCGGTGCGCCAGTCGTCTGTGCCGGCGTCGACGGCCGGCGTCCCGAGCTCAACCGCCGAGAAGTCGGGGACGGAGGGGATGGACATCAGGACACTCCCATGCGGTCGAGCGTGGCGGAGAGCACGGCCACGGCGTCACAGCCGGCGAAGACGTATGTGTCGACCCCGGCGTACGGTCCGGGCCGGCCCGCCAGGAACACGTGCCGCGCGCCCGCGGCCCGCAGCGTCCCCGCGGTGGCCTCGGCCTGCTCCTCGTACACCGTGTCGCTGGAGCACAGGCACACCTCCTGGGCCCCGCTCTCCTCGAACGTGCCCTCGGTGACGGCCTCGATGCCGCCCGCCTGGAACAGGTTGGCCGCGAAGGTGAGGCGCGCGGTGTGCGCGGTGGCCGGGCCCAGCGCGGCCAGATACACGCGGGGGCGGCCGCCGGTCGCCGCGAGGTGGCGGTCCGAGCGGGCCCGCAGAGCCTCGAACGCCTCGTCCCGCCGCACGCGGGGCAGGCCGCCGGAGGGCGGAGCCTCGGTGGGCACGCGCTCGACCGGCTTCTCGCCGAGGTGCGGGAACTCGCTGACGCCGGTGACGGGTTCACGCCGTTCGGCGAGCCGTACGCTGCGTGCCGCCCAGGTCTCGGCGAGCCGCTCGCGGACCAGACCGGAGCGCAGGGCAGCGGCCTGACCGCCCTCGCGCTCGATGGTCCGGAAGAACTCCCAAGCTGCGTGGGCGAGTTCATCGGTCAGCCGCTCCACGTACCAGGAGCCGCCCGCCGGGTCGATCACCCGGGACAGGTGCGATTCCTCGATGAGGATCGTGGAGGTGTTGCGCGCGATACGGCGGGCGAACCCGTCCGGCACACCGATCGCGCTGTCGAAGGGCAGTACCGTCACCGCGTCCGCGCCGCCCACGCCGGCGGCGAGCGTCGCGACCGTGGTCCGCAGCATGTTCACCCACGGGTCACGCCGCGTCATCATCACCGGCGACGTCACGGCGTGCTGCACCTGGGCGCCCGCCCGCGACGCCCCGCACACCTCGGCGACCCGGGCCCACAGCCGGCGCGCGGCGCGCAGCTTGGCGACGGTCAGGAACTGATCGGCGGTCGCGGCGAACCGGAACTCCAGCTGGGCCAGGGCCTGCTGAGCAGTGAGCCCCGCTTCGGTGAGCTCACGCAGGTACGCGACGCCGGTCGCCAGCGCGCAGCCGAGTTCCTGCGCGGCCGAGCCGCCTGCCTCGTGGTAGGGCAGGGCGTCCACGGTCAGCGCGCGCAGCCCCGAGTACCGCCCATCGCACAGCGCGGCCAGTTCGGTGACCGGCGCGCCGTCGTAGCGCTGCCCGGTGCGGGCCTCGTGGCCCAGCGGGTCCGCGCCGAGGTTGCCGCGCGCCGCGTCCGGGGCGATGCCCGACTCCTCGTAGAGGCGCAGCAATTGACGTGCGGCAGCGTCGACTTCGGAGCCGGCGTCGAGGACGATCGGAGCCAGATCCAGATAGACGCCGTCGAGGGCGGCGGGCAGCGCGGAGACGGGAAGGCCGGAGCGGCCCACGGTCAGCCACAGAGAGGTGACGCCGTTCTCCAGGTCGGTCAGTACCGCTGCCGGGTCGGCGGAAGTGTGCCGTTGGCGCACGTCCCAGCCGCCGACACTGTTCCCCTCGGCGCGTCCGCCGCGCACGAACGGCGCGAAGCCGGGCAGGCCGCTGGCAGGGGCGTCATCGCGCGCGGTGTACAGAGGGCGGGCGCGGAGCCCGTCCTCCAGCGCGGTGGACAGGGCGTCTTCCGCTGCGGAACTCGAGACTTCCTTTCCCGACTTGCGCAGGACACCCGAGACCAGGTGCTGCCACTGCTCATATGTCGCGTCAGGAAACTCGGCCGCCAGGGAGAGCCCGTCGTCAGGCAGGACCGTCATGCTCGGATGCTAGGTCAGACCGACAGAAGAGCAGCACACCGTAGGGGTGTGACCTTGTTCTCCTTGCCCAAGGGGCGTGGGTCGTCTATTGGCCGGGAACCGGCTGCTGTCCGTGCGTGACGCGCATGGCATCGGCAGGCCGGCACGCTCTCGGCCGTCGCGGTCAAACGGTGCTGTTCACACGTGGGTTGTCTCGCCCCTCAGTCGTCACCGACGGACGTTCTTCGCCCTTCACACTGACGCGAGGCACCGTTGCCGGCCCGCCGGGGTGCGGCGGACCGGCAACGGTGCCTCGCGTCAGTGTCGTTCAGCCCTGCTGCTCGGCCGGGTTCTGTTCGACCGCTAGATGTCCGGTCGCCTGCCGCTCGGCGACCCGGCCGCGGACCGCGAACCAGCCGATGACCAGGCCGACGGCGATCAGCGGGACGCAGGCCACCGACCAGGCGGCGTCGCCGCCGTCGACGCACATGAGCACCACGACGACGCCGAGGAAGACGAGCGTGAGCCAGGAGGTGAAGGGCGCGCCGGGCAGCCGGAACGCGGGGCGCTCCAGCTCGCCGCGCAGCGCCTTGCGGCGCAGCACCATCTGGCAGACCATGATCATCACCCAGGTGCCGATCATGGTGATCGCGGAGAAGTTCAGCACGATGGAGAACGCCCGCTCCGGCACGACGTAGTTGAGGACGATGCCGAGGATGTAGCAGCACGCGGTCAGCAGGACGCCGCCGAACGGCACGCCCCGCTTGTTCATCTTCGTGGTGAAGGCGGGCGCCGAACCGGCCAGGCCCATCGAGCGCAGCACGCGGCCGGTCGAGTAGAGGCCGGAGTTGCAGCTGGAGAGGGCCGCCGTGAGGATCACGAAGTTCATGATGCCGCTGATGCCGGGAACGCCCAGCTTGCCCATCAGCGTCACGAAGGGCGACTCGCCGGCCTTGTACGCGGTCCACGGCAGCAGGAGGACGAGCAGCAGCACGCTGCCGACGTAGAAGAGCACGATGCGCCACGACACGGAGTTGATGGCGCGCGGGATCACCTTGCGCGGGTTCGCGGTCTCGCCGGCGGCGATGCCGACCATCTCGATCGCGGCGTACGCGAAGACCACGCCCTGGATCAGCACGACGGCGGCGAGCAGGCCGTTGGGCAGCATGCCACCGTTGTCGGCGATCAGCTGCGGGCCCGTGCTGTGGCCGTCGACGGGGTGCCGGCTGGCCAGCAGCCAGCAGCCGATGGCGAGGAACGCCAGGATCGCGGCGACCTTGATGATCGAGAACCAGAACTCGAACTCGCCGAACCAGCGCACCGAGATGAGGTTCGCGACAAGCACCACGAGCAGCGCGAACAGGGCCAGCGTCCACTGGGGAATGTCCCGGAACGCCGCCCAGTAGTGCAGATACATCGCCACCGCGGTGATCTCCGCGATGCCGCTGCACACCCAGTGCAGGAAGTAGACCCAGCCCGCCGTGTAGGCGGCCTTCTCGCCGAGGAACTCGCGCGAGTACGAGACGAACGAACCGGACGTCGGCCGGTGCATCACCAGCTCGCCCATGGCGCGCGAGATGAAGAAGGCGAACAGGCCGGTGAGCGCGAAGATGACGACCAGCGACGGGCCGGCCGCGTGCAGCCGCTCGCCGGCGCCGAGGAAGAGGCCGGTACCGATGGCGCCACCGATCGCGATCATCTGGACCTGGCGGTTGCGCAGACCGGCCGTGTAACCCCCCTCGCGGATGGCGCCGGTCGCGCCGCCCCCGGTCGCAGCGGCAGGGGCCTGCGCCGGCCGGGCCTGCGGCTCGGCTTGTGCTGTGTGCTCCATGTTTCTCCGACGTGCATAGCGGTACACCGACCGCGCCCGCGCGCATGCACGCACGCACGCGAAAGCGAACGCCGGCAAGCGGCGCGGCATACCTGTTGGACAGGGCCCGTCCCCCCGTACGGCGGGCCGGCAGAGCGGGACAGCGGCGGACCTGGCGTGATGCTGTGCGGATCACGCCAGGAACGCAGTGTCCCCGTGGGGCGCCGCGGGATGACCACGCGGCGACAATCCACCTTAAACCGTTTCCTGGGGCAACTTTCCCAGGTGGCGAGCGCCCCTAGGCAGAGGGCCGGCCGGTCAGCCCGAGCAGCGAAGCGGCCTGCGCCGCACCGGACTCCGCGACCACCTCGGCCACCGTCTGGGCGGGCCTGACCGGAGCGAACGTCACCACGCCCGCATCCGAAACGACATATCCGTGGACAGCGGGACGCGGAAGGCTGTTGTAGTGGAAATGGGTCGAGAAGTAGTAGGCCCCGGTGTCGTACAGCGCGACCAGGTCACCGGGCGCCAGCTCGGGCAGCTCCCGCTCCCGCGCCACCAGATCCCCGGCGAAGCAGCACGGCCCGGCGACGTCCTGCACCAGCGGCTCGGTCGTCCTGGGCCGCCCGTCGGCGTCGAACGCGCCCACGCGCAGCGGCCACGACTCGGGCACGAACACGGTGCGCGTGGCCACCTGCGCCCCGGCGTGCGTGACGGCGATCCGCCGGCCGCCGGAGGTCTTGGTGTACTCGACGTACGCCATGATCAGCCCCTGCTTGGCCAGCAGCGAACGGCCGAACTCGGTGACGAGCGTGTAGCGCCCGTCGAACAGGCCGGGCACGGTCTCCCGCAGCAGCCGCGCGTACTGGGCGAAGGCCGGGGTCACCTCGTCCGAGGCGAAGTTCACGGGCAGGCCGCCGCCGATGTCGAGGGTGTCGATCTGCTGCCGGCCGACGTGCGCGTTGATCTTCTCCGCCAGCTCGTACGCGGCCCGCACCCCTTCGGCCATCAGCTCCAGGGCGACACCCTGGGAGCCGGTGTGGGTGTGCAGGCGGGTCATCCACGGGCGCAGCCGGTAGGCGTCGAGCACCCACGCTTCCGCGCCCTCGTCACGCAGCGCCACGCCGAACTTGGACGTGGCCGTCGCCGTGCTCATCGCCCCGATCGAACCACTGCCGACCTGCGGGTTGACCCGCAGCCCCACGGGCGCGCAGCCGACGCCGAGATCGGCGACGACGGCGTCGACACGGTCCAGCTCCTGCGGATTGTCGGCGTTGACGGCGATGCCGTGGGCGAGAGCGTCGCGCAGCTCGTCCACCGTCTTGGCCGGGGAGTCGAAGACGATCCGCTCGGCCGGGACGCCCGCGGCGCGGGCCAGCTCCAGCTCGCCGACGCTGGCCACCTCCGCGCCCACGCCCTCGTCGTTCAGCAGCGCGAGGACCGGCACGAGCGAGGCGGCCTTCACCGCGAACGTGTGCTGTACGGAGACCCCGTCGAAGGCGAACGCCTCGCGCAGCTCGCGGGCGGCGCCACGGATCCCTTCCACGTCGAGCAGGCCGAGGACCGGTGCCTGCGCACCGACCAGGCCCTGCGCGGCGGCGGCGCGCACGGCCGCCTCCCTGCGGACGACGGATTCCGGGGCCATGGTCATGGGGTGTTCCTGCCTTCTCACTGCGCACTGCCGGCTACGTGCCCGGCGGATCGTTCGCCGGGCGGGCCGCCGACTGCGGCGGCCGCGGGCGGTGTCCACGCCACCGGCTCGTCGCCCGTGCGCTCCGCCCCGGTTCACTGTGCAGCCCCGAGCCCCGCGCTGTCTGCGTGCTCCGGCACGAAGTCCGGGCCGCTCCCGTCGTGGCCGCGCACAAGCGTCGGGCCCTGCCCACGTCTCCATGGTGCGCTCGCACGATGCGGACGGCGAGGTCGTGGTGCGTCCGCACCACACCCGTTCAGGGCAGCGGGATCAGCCCGGCCCGCCGCAGCCCCAGCTCCACCAGCAGCCGTACGTCGGGGTCGGTGAGGTCGATGCCGCAAAGCTCACCTGCCCGGCGCAGCCGGTACCGCAGCGTATTGGTGTGGACCCCCACATAGCGGGCGGTGGCCGCCGCGTCACCGAAGAACACCAGGTGCGCCGCGACGGTGCGTGGCAGGTCCGTGCCGTGCCGCTCGTCGTGCTCGAGCAGCGCGGCCACCGCGTCGGCGGCCGACGGCACGTGCTCGGCGACCGCATCGGTCACCCGGAGCGCGTCCATGGCGAACCGGACGTCCTCGGCGCCGGCCGTCTCGGGACCGCCGCGCTCGCGCAGCACCCGCAGCACCTGGGCGGCCCCCGCACGGGAGGCGGCGGCGTCGCCGAGCCCTCCGACGGCGGGCCCCACCGCGACCAGCGGCCGCACCCCGGCGCCGCGCAGTACGGCGGCCAGGTCGCGTGCCAGCCGGTCCACGCCGTCCCCCGCCCCGGTCCCGGCCACCAGGACGTCGAGCCGGTCGCCGTCGCGGTGCGCGAAGGCCGGGGTGTGATGCGCGGCGACGCGCAGGGAGGCCAGATGGAAGGCCCGGTCCAGTACGTCCGGAGCGATCGGCGCCGCGGCGGCGGCCGTGAGTACGGTGCACGCCTGTCCGGCCTCGACCCCGAGCACGGACGCAGCCGCTGACACGTCCGGCGGGCGCTCCTCGAACAGGGCCCGCACCGCGTACCGGCGGCGGCTGGCGGCGGACCGGGACCGCAGCCGGTGGTGCAGCAGATGCGGTACGGCGATGACGGCCGCCTGCCGCAGCGCGTCCCGGGCCCCGGGCGGCAGCGGTTCGCCGTCGGCGGCCGCCCACAGCGACCCGAGGATCTCGTCGCCGGCCCGCACGGCGACGGCGAGGCGTTCGGGGAACCGCGCGTCGGCCGGCCGGTGCACCACGTCGCCGCTCGCCCACAGTGTGGTGAGGAAGCCGCTCTCGGCGAGTTCGGTCACCCGCCAGCTCGGCACCCGGCGGCCCAGGATCGTCAGCCTGCGCAGCGGGTCGGCGGTGTCGGCGGTGGGGGAGTACGCCAGGACGTTCGACTCGGGGTCCTCGACGGTGATCGCGCCGCCCACCAGCGCGGCCAGCGCCAGGGCGAGCCCCGGCAGATCGCCGAGTGCCACATCGGCCGACGCCTCGGTGGGCGCCGCCGTACCGGTACGGGCGATGGCCGCCCGCAGCAGTCCGATCAGCTCGCCCCACTCGATCCACGGCGCCCGGGCGAGCAGGGCGGTCGAGACCTCGTCGGCCGCCTCGGCGAGCGACGGCGCGATCCCCTGGGCGCCACGCCGCAGCACGACGGCCGCCGCCCCGGCGCGGTCCGCCGCGCGCAGCACGCCCGCCGCACCCGGCGCGGACGTGTCGACGCCGGGCGCGATGAGAATCCGCCCCCGTGCCTGCAAGGTCTCGCCCTCGTCGAACACTCCGGCCCCGCTCACCGGCACGTCCGTGCCGCACGGCGCCCGCAGCACCTCGACCACGTCCGGCCCGACCACACCGACGGCCTGCCCGAGCGTGGGCGAACCACCGCCGTGCGCGGCGGCGGCATCGGGCGAGGAGGGAGGGCCGGGCGCGGAAAGCTGCATGACCCAAGTGTCACCGATGCCGCCCGGCCGACAGCACGGGGCGAACGCTCGCCCGGCTCCAGAGCCGGGCGCGGCGCCGCCTTCCAGCACCGTTCCGGCCGGGTGAGGCCGACGAGTGTCCCGGGGATCACCGTGTAGCGGGCTGAGTCGTGTCGACCGTCCCCAGCGCGCTGCGGGCACATCCCCGGGGCGGCAGTCATGATCGAACGGAGGAACACAGGAGCAGCGTCGGATCGAGTGCGTGGAGAGTTGGTCGTGGACACGGACGGAAAGCACAGCACGGAGCAGCTGCACTGTCTGGTCACCGGAGCGTCCGGATACATCGGGGGGCGCCTGGTACCGGAACTGCTGGAGGCCGGTCACCGCGTTCGCTGCCTGGCCCGCTCGCCGGACAAGCTGCGTGACCACCCCTGGGCGGCGGCCGCCGAGACGGTACGCGGAGACGTCACGGACGCCGAGTCGGTCGAAGCGGCCATGCGCGGTATCGATGTCGCGTACTACCTGGTGCACTCCCTCGGATCCGGGTCCGGTTTCGAGGACACCGATCGCCGCGCGGCCCGGATCTTCGCCGAGCGGGCGCACGCGGCCGGCGTACGGCGCATCGTCTACCTCGGAGGGCTCACTCCGCAGGACGTACCCGAGAAGGCTCTCTCGCCGCACCTGCGCTCCAGGGCCGAGGTCGGTCGCATCTTCCTCGACGCCGCGGTGCCCGCCACGGTGCTCAGGGCCGCTGTCGTCATCGGCTCGGGATCGGCGTCCTTCGAGATGCTGCGCTATCTGACCGAGCGGCTGCCGGTGATGGTCACCCCGAGCTGGGTGCACACCCGCACGCAGCCCATCGGGGTCCGCGACGTGCTGCGCTACCTCGTCGGCTCGGCCACCATGCCGGCCGACGTCAACCGGGCCTTCGACATCGGCGGGCCGGATGTCCTGACCTATCGGCAGATGATGTGCCGCTACTCCGAGGTCGCCGGACTGCGGCGGCGGATCATCGTGCCGGTGCCCATGCTCACCCCGCGGCTGTCCAGTCACTGGGTCGGCCTCGTGACCCCGGTACCGGCATCGATCGCCCGGCCCCTCACGGAGTCGCTTCGCCACGAAGTCGTCTGCCACGAGCACGACATCGCCCGCTACGTTCCCGACCCTCCGGGCCGGCCTCTGCCGTTCGACGAGGCCTTGGCCCTGGCACTGCGGAGGGTACGGGAGGCGCAGGTCGCCACCCGGTGGTCGTCCGCCGCCCTCCCCGGGGCGCCCAGCGACCCGCTCCCCACCGATCCCGACTGGGCCGGCGGCAGTCTCTACCAGGACGAGCGGCAACTGCCTGTCGAGGCGTCCCGGGAGGCCCTGTGGAAGGTGATCGAGGGGATCGGCGGCGACAACGGCTGGTACTCCTTCCCGCTGGCCTGGGCGGTCCGCGGCTGGCTGGACCGGTTCGTGGGCGGGGTCGGCCTGCGTCGCGGACGACGTGACGCGGAGCGTCTGCGGGTCGGCGACTCGCTGGACTTCTGGCGCGTCGAGGAGATCGAACCCGTACAACTGCTGCGGCTGCGCGCGGAGATGAGGCTGCCGGGTCTGGCGTGGCTGGAGATGTACGTCGAGACGGGCGCCGAGGGCGGTACCCGCTACCGGCAGCGCGCGCTGTTCCACCCCCGCGGCCTGCTGGGCCATGCCTACTGGTGGTCCGTCTCCCCCTTCCACGCCGTCGTCTTCGGCGGCATGGCCCGCAACATCACCCAAGCCGCCGCCAAGGGCATGAGCGCACGCGGGAGCGAGTCCCGCACCGACCGCGTCCGGCACTCACGCCGAGAGCGAAGCCGGCGGCGATAGCGCGCACAACTCCGCGTCGCCGCCGGCGAGTGAGCACGCGCGGTCAGCTGACGGTCGGCCGGCGACCGGCCCAGGGGAGTGCGCGTTCGAGGGTGCGGGACACCTGGAGCAGGAGGTCCTCCCGCCATGGTGCGGCGACGATCTGGATGCCGACGGGCAGGCCGGTGGCCTCGTCGTGGTGGACGGGGAGGGAGATCGCCGGCTGGCCGGTCACGTTGAACACCGACGTGAACACCCCCATCGGGTAGCTGTTCAGCAGTGCCCTCAGAGGATCGTCCTCGATGCCCGTCCGCCAGGCACCGACGAGCGGTGGAAGGCAGGCCATCGCCGGCGTCACGAGGAGGTCGAAGCCGGCGAGGAAGCCTTCGACGATGCGCCGCGACAACTGCTGGGTCTTGCGCAGCCCTTCCGCGTACGCCCACGAGTCGATCGCTCGTGCCGCCTCGCGCAGGGCGCGGTTGTGCGGCTCGACGCGGTCCGGGTCCGCGAGCGTGATCCCGGCACCGCCGACGTTCCACAAGGTCGTGAACGCGGCGACCAACTCGTCGGTCGGCGGCAGCGGAAGAGGGGTGTCGACGATGTGCTGGCCTGCCGATTCGAGCGTCCGAAGAGTGACGTCGACGGCTTCGACACACGCCGGGTGCACGCGTATCCCGTCGATCGGGGAGTCGGTGAGCACACCGATCCGCAGCCCGGTCGGCAGGTCCGTCTGCATCGCGGCGGCGAACGACGCGCGCGGCGTCGGCGGCGACCACCACGCGGCCGGATCATGACGCGCGAGCACGTCGAGGACCGCCGCCGTGTCCGCCACCGAGCGGGTGAGCACGCCGCCGGTGCCGAGCCCCTCCACCTCCACGACGGCGTTCGTGACCAGGCCGCGGGTGGGTTTGAGACCGACGAGGCCGTTGCACGACGCGGGGATCCGGATCGACCCGCCGCCGTCCTCGGCATGGGCGATGGGCGCCATCCCGGCGGCGACGGCGGCGCCCGCTCCGCTCGACGAGCCGCCGGGCGTGCGGTCCGGGTCCCACGGGTTGCGCGAGATACCGAGGGCGTCGCTCTCGGTGAAGGGCAGGCTGCCGAACTCGGAGGTGGTGGTCTTGCCCAGCAGGACGAAGCCCGCGTCCACGAACCGTCGCACGACCGGGTCCGATGCCTCCGCCGGCGTCTGCCCGGAGCCGGCGGAGCCATGGGTGGTGGGCCATCCGGCAACGTCGGCAAGGTCCTTGACGGGCAGTGGGACGCCGTGGAACGGCGGGAGGTCGTCGACGGACGCGGCCCGCGCCACCGCGTCGGCAGCCGTGGACGCGGCTTTGCGGACGTCGTCGTCCGCCCGGTGGCAGAAGGCGTTCAGCCGGGGGTCGAGCCGGTCCATCCGCTCGAGAAAGCAGTCGGCCAACTCGACCGGGCTCACCTCCTTCCGGCGGATTGCCGCGGCGAGTTCGACGGCGGGTGTGAACGGGTCGATCGGCGAGTGCGTCACGGGTGGACCTTTCCGGTACGGGGCGTGCGGGAGCCGTCAGTGTCGTCACGCACCGGACGTCGCGTCTTGGACGAATGTCCCGTAGTTTTGGCGCCATGCGATCCGGCGAGCCGGCCCATGACGCCGCGTCGGTGTGGGACATCGCCACACCGTCGGGACGCGGAAGGCTGCCGGGAGTCAGCATGGCCGGATTCCGGGCCCGTACAAGCGACTTCGTCGACCTGGGCCTGGTCCCGTACCCCGCTGTCACGGTGGCCGTCGACCTCGGCGACGAGCCGCTCGTCGTCGACGACCACAGCGGCCGGCAGGAGAGCGGCAGCGTCGTCGTGGGGCTCGCGTCCGGCGGCGTTCGAGGGCGCGGCCGGGACATCGAGTGCCTGCAGATGCGGCTGTCGCCACCGGTCGCGCAGGCGGTGCTGGGCGCCTGTGCGGAGTCGGGCGCCACGGTGCTCTCCCTCGACGACCTCTGGGGCCGCGACGCCGCGCGCACCCAGGAGCAACTGCGAGCTGCCGGGACATGGGCCGACCGGTTCGCGATGGCCGAGGCCGCGCTCGTCCGACGACACGAGGCAGGCCGAGCGGTGGATCCCGAGGTCGCCTTCGTGTGGGGGCAGATGGTGACGCATCTGGGAGGGGTTCGGGTCGAGCGGCTGGCAGCCGAGGTCGGCTGGAGCCGTAAACGTCTGTGGTCCCGGTTCCGGGCCCAGATCGGTCTCAACCCCAAGCGCGCCGCTCAGCTCGTCCGTTTCGACCACGCGGCCCACCGCCTGGCCGCGGGCCACAGTGCCGCGCGGGTGGCGGCGGAGATCGGCTACGTCGACCAGTCCCACCTTCATCGTGACGTCGTGGCCTTCGCCGGTGTGACGCCCACGGCCGTTGCGATGGCGCCCTGGCTCGCGGTCGACGACGTCGCGTGGGCCGCCCCCGCATACCTGGCCAGGACCCCCTACCTGGCCAGGACTTGACGCACGATCTGCACCTGGCAGAAGCGAGACCACTCGGCAGAAGCGAGACCGCCCGGCAGGAGCGAAGCCACCGGCAGACACGAGGTCGGTCGTGTGCCCCGCGTGACCCGCCGTGACCCGCGCGGATCACGCGGGTCACGGCGGAACATTTCTACAAGACGCCCGGCCGCCGAGCTGGTGACACTGCGAGCATGACCAAGCACCGTAATGACTCCCCACTGCCGCGCCTTCAGGGGCCGAGGTACGGCGTTGACGCTCCGGCGTTCCCGGCGACACTCGGCGCCGCGGGCGTGGCCTGCTGCCTGGCCGCCGTCCGGTGGCGGCCGCGACGGAACGCGATGGCGGCCGCGGGGACGGTGCTGATCGCCCAGACCGGTATCTACATGCACACCACGCTGCACGGCAAGCTGCGCATCTGGAGGCGGGAGCTGGACCGGGCCGGCTTGAAGGGTGACGAGCAGCTCCTTGACCTGGGCTGCGGCCGCGGCGCGGTGCTGATCGAGGCGGCCAGGCGGCTGCCGACGGGACACGCGGTGGGCGTGGACCTGTGGTCCGGAAAGGACCAGAGCGGGAATCGCCCCGAGGTCACGCTGGCCAACGCCGCTGCGGCCGGGGTCGCCGACCGGGTGGACGTACATACGGTCGACATGACCGCGTTGCCGTTCGCGGACGGCTCGTTCGACGTCGTGACGAGCGCGATGGCGATCCACAACATCCCGTCGCCCGAAGACCGATACCGCGCGGTGGACGAGGCCATGCGGGTGCTGCGCCCCGGTGGGCAGTTGCTCATCGCCGACTTCTGGCCCATGGCCGGCAAGTACGCGGCGCACATCGGGCAGGGCACACTGCGCGGACTCGGTCCCGGCTACTGGTACGGCGGCCCGTGGCTCGGCACCACGTTGCTGCACGCCGTGAAGAAGGGCTGAGCGGATTCCACGACGAGAGGCTGCCGACGGGCACGTGCCCAGGCCTGCCGCTCAGGAACCAGTGGACGCCAGCCATTGACCGGCGAGGGTGGCGACCCAGTCACCGGCCTGCTCCGGCGTCGCAGGCGGTGCATCGACGACGACCAGTTCGCTCACTCCCGCATCGGCCAGCTCGGGCAGCAGCTCCGGGGACGCGTCGGTCAGCGCGACCGCCACGGTGAGTTCCTCCATCGGGCGGTTGTGCTCCGCACAGTGCCCGGCCAGCACGGAGACACACTCCAGAGCCTTTGCGGTCGAGAGATTGAAGCCGTACCAGCCGTCCGCGATCGTTGCCGCCCGAAGCAGCGCCCTGTCACTGTTGCCGCCCATCACGACGGGGATCCAGCGGTCGCGCACAGGCTTCGGGTTGACGCGTACGTCCCGGAAGCGTGTGAATTCCCCCTCGAACGTGGCCACGTCCTCCCGCCACAACGTCCGCATCGCGGCAAGGTACTCCTCGGTCCGGCTGCCACGTCGCGCGAACGGAACACCGAGCGCGTCGAACTCGTCGGCGGACCAGCCGATCCCGACCCCGAGGGTGAGCCGCCCCGCCGAAAGGACGTCCAGGGTCGCCACCTGTTTGGCCGTCACCACGGGATTGTGCTCAGGTAGCAGCAGTACTCCCGTGGCGAGCCCGATCTCATTCGTCACGCCCGCTGCGAAACTCAGGGCGAGCAGCGGGTCGAGCCAGTCGGCATCAGCCGGTACGGCGATCCGGCCGTCATCGGAGTACGGGTACTGCGAGATCGGGGCATCGACCAGCACGACGTGCTCGCCCGCCCACAACCTGCTGAACCCCTGGGCCTCGGCGGCCTGCGCCACCGCCCGGATGATCTCCGGGCGAGCACCGCTCGCAATACCCAGAGCATGCAGTCCCACCCGCATACGCCGCCTCCTGAAACCGCCGCGGGGTCTGCCGCGCCGCCGGACGCAGAAGCATGCGGACTCGGGCAGGACCGAAAGAGAGAGGACCGACCGACCGTAACAGCGCCGCCCGCATACGCCTGCGCGACGTTCCGACGGTCCGGCAGACGGCAGACCGGTCACGGCTCGCGACCCGAGCGGGACGTACCAGGTCGGAGCTCCCGGACCGGCCGTGGCCTCATCAGGACCGCCAGAGCGACAGCGCCCGGCGGGCAGTCGGCGGCTCAGTCACCGGCGCGGAGGCGTTCGCCGGCGTGGTGCTTCGCTCAGGTGCCGAGCCGTGCCGTAGCGGATGGCGCCCGACGGCCAAAGGGCCAGGTCGGGCGCCATCCCGTCTGCTTCTAGAAGAAGCCGAGCTTCTGCGCCGAGTACGACACCAGAAGGTTCTTCGTCTGCTGGTAGTGCTCCAGCATCATCTTGTGGTTCTCGCGGCCGATGCCCGACTGCTTGTAGCCGCCGAAGGCGGCGTGGGCCGGGTACGCGTGGTAGCAGTTCGTCCAGACACGACCCGCCTGGATCGAACGGCCCGCCCGGTAGGCAGTGTTGATGTCCCGGGTCCACACGCCCGCGCCGAGGCCGTACAGCGTGTCGTTGGCGATCTTGATGGCGTCGTCGTAGTCGGCGAACGAGGCGACCGAGACGACCGGGCCGAAGATCTCCTCCTGGAAGATCCGCATGCGGTTGTTGCCCTCGAAGATCGTGGGCTGGACGTAGTACCCGCCCGCCAGCTCGCCGTCGTACTCGATGCGCTGACCACCCGTCAGGACCTTCGCGCCCTCCTGCTGGCCGATGTCCAGGTAGGAGAGGATCTTCTGGAGCTGGTCGTTGGACGCCTGGGCGCCGATCATCGTGTCGGTGTCGAGCGGGTTGCCCGGCTTGATGGCCTCCGTGCGCGCGACCGCCGCGTCGAGGAACTCGTTGTAGTGGCCCTGCTGGATCAGCGCACGCGAGGGGCACGTGCAGACCTCGCCCTGGTTGAGGGCGAACATCGTGAAGCCCTCGAGAGCCTTGTCACGGAAGTCGTCGTCCTTCGCCCACACGTCGTCGAAGAAGATGTTCGGCGACTTGCCGCCGAGTTCGAGGGTGACGGGCTTGATGTTCTCGGACGCGTACTGCATGATCAGCCGGCCCGTCGTCGTCTCGCCGGTGAACGCGACCTTCGCCACGCGCGCGCTGGACGCGAGCGGCTTGCCCGCCTCCACTCCGAAGCCGTTGACGACGTTCACGACACCCGGCGGCAGCAGGTCGGCGACCAGGCTCAGCCAGTAGTGGATGGACGCGGGGGTCTGCTCGGCGGGCTTGAGGACGACCGCGTTGCCCGCGGCGAGCGCCGGCGCCAGCTTCCAAGTGGCCATCAGGATCGGGAAGTTCCACGGAATGATCTGCGCCACGACACCGAGCGGCTCGTGGAAGTGGTACGCGATCGTGTCGTCGTCGATCTCGCTGAGCGAGCCCTCCTGGGCGCGCAGGGCGCCCGCGAAGTAGCGGAAGTGGTCGATGGCGAGCGGGATGTCGGCGGCGAGCGTCTCACGGACCGGCTTGCCGTTCTCCCAGGTCTCGGCGACCGCCAGCTTCTCCAGATTCGCCTCCATCCGGTCGGCGATCTTGAGGAGGATGTCGGCGCGCGCGGTGGGCGACGTACGGCCCCAGGCGGGGGCGGCGGCGTGCGCCGCGTCGAGGGCGCGCTCGACGTCCGCCTCGGTGCCCCGGGCGATCTCCGTGAACGGCTTCCCGTTGACCGGGCTCGGGTTCTCGAAGTACTGGCCGAGGGCCGGCGGCACGTACTCGCCGCCGATGAAGTGGTCGTAGCGGGACTGGTAGGAGACGACTGAGCCGTTGGTACCGGGCGCTGCGTAAAGGGTCATCTTGGCTGGCCTCCCGTGCGAGCCGCCCGCCGTTGGGCAGCTTTCGCACGGGAGGCTAGGCGCGCGGACGTTGCAGATACGTTGCGTGCGACGTCGGGGAGCCGGGCGCGGCCTGCTCCGCGTCGAGCTCCCTGAGACGGGCCAGCACGGGCGGCGCGGGACGCACCGAGGCCAGCGCCCGCCACACGTCGAGGTCCTCCTCACCCCACGGCGCGTGCGCCCAGTCCGCCAGCAGGTCGGGGTCGCCCCGCGCGATGAGCGCGGCCCGCATCTCGTCGGTGAGCCTGCGCCGTACTCGAACGACGGCCGGGGCCTGCGAGCCGGGCAGCAGCGGTCCGCCGAACGCGGCGGCGGCGGCCGTCACCGCGCCCGTCCCCAGGCGCCGCTCGACCGTCCCGAAGTCGGACTCGACCGGTGCCGCCAGGCGGTAGGGGCGCGAGCCGAGGATGTCGGGGCCGAGAACCCGGCGCAGGCGCGCCAGTTCGGCCCGCAGCGTCACGGGCGTCACCGACTCGTCCTCGTACAGCGCGCACAGCAGCTCGTCGCCGGTCAGGCCCTCCGGGTGGCGGGCCAGCAGGACGAGGATCTCGCTGTGCCGGCGGCTGAGCCGGATCTTGCGTCCGGCGCTGGTGACGATCAGGGCCTCGTCCCGGCCGAGCGCGGTGAGCCGGAGGCTGTCCGCGTCCGAGGGCGGCGGTGCGAGCAGCGCGAGCTGGGACTCCGCCGCACGGGCCACCGCCTGCACGAACGCCAGGCTGTGCGGATGGGCCAGCCCGTCCCCGCCCGTGATGTCGACGGCACCGAGCAGCCGCCCCGAACGCGGATCGTGCACGGGGGCCGCCGCGCAGGTCCACGGCTGGACGCGCCGGATGAAGTGCTCGGCGGCGAACACCTGGACGGGCCGGTCGACCGCCACGGCCGTACCCGGCGCGTTCGTCCCCATCGCCGTCTCCGACCAGCGCGCGCCAGGCACGAAGTTCATCGTCCCCGCCCGCTGCCGGGTCGTCCGGTCGCCCTCGACCCACAGCAGCCTGCCGTGCGCGTCGCACACGGCGAGCAGATGCTCGCCGTCCCGGGCGAACGTCCCCATCAGTTCACGGAACAGCGGCATGACCCGGGCCAGCGGATGCTCGGCGCGATACGCCCCGAGGTCGCCGTCGCTCAGCTCCACCGACGCGGACGCGTCCGGGCTGACGTGCGCCCCGGCGGAGCGCCGCCAGGAATCGGCCACCACGGAGCGCACCGGCCGGGACACGGTCCCCGCGGCGGTGAACGTCTCGTGCGCGCGGCGCAGGACCCGTACCCGCTCGGACGGATCGGTGCCCGGCTCCAGGGCCACCCATGGATCGGTCAAGTCGGCCTCCCCGGCGGGCGATGCGGCGGTGCATCGCTGTGGGGACATCGTCGCGCCGGGGACGCATACGGACAAGCGTCCCGACACTGATCCGCACGGATGCGTCACAGTGCGTGCGCGCCGGGCAGGCCGACCCCGCCGCGGTCCTGCCCGCTCCTCAGGCGAAGTTGACCATGCGGATGTAGCGGGACCAGTCCCAGTACGGGCCCGGGTCGGTGTGGTCCGTGCCGGGGACCTCGGCGTGCCCGAGGATGTGCTCGCGGTCCATCGGAATCCCGTACCTGGCGCAGATCGCGGCCGTGAGGTTGGCGGACGACTGGTAGAGGGCGTCGGTGAAGTACTCCGGCTGGTCGACCCAACCCTCGTGCTCGATGCCGATGCTGCGGGTGTTGTAGTCCCAGTTCCCCGCGTGCCATGCGATGTTGCGCTCGCGGACGCACTGGGCGATGTGGCCGTCGGCCGAGCGGACCACGTAGTGGGCGGAGACCTTCTTGGCCGGGTTCTGGAAGATGGCCAGGGCGTCGGCGTACGTCTCCTGGGTGACATGGATGATCACGTAGTTCAGGGGATAGCTGGTGGGGCGGCTGGACGCCGTGTAGTTGGAAGTGCTGGCCGGGACGGACTCGGCGCCCGGATAGTCGACGGCCTGCGCTCGGGCGGAGGCGCGGGCGGCGGGGAGCAGGGCTGCGGGTACGGCGGCGAGGGCGCCGGCCTGGAGTAACCGGCGCCGGCTCGGAAGTGGCTTTCTGTCCATGACTGGTCTGCCTCTCTGGTGGGGGCGGTGGGGCAGGGCTTCGTCGGCGAGTGGTGGGTCGTCAGAAGGTGCGGTGGTCCGGGCGGGGGAGCGTCGCGGCGACGCCCCTCAGGTGTGCGTGCAGCCCACGGTGGGTGTCCCGTGCCGGCAGCCACTCCTTGCGGAGCTTCGCCACGCACGTGTAGTTCGTGTCGCATACGTTGGCGAGCGGAGACTCGACTGTCTGCGAGGCGAACTGGTACGCGTCGAGCTCACTGAAGCCGTAGTCGCGCTCCAGCCAGCGCACCAGGTCGAGTTGGGATATCCGGAACGCGTCCTCCAGGGGCCGCGCCGACCCCGTCGAGATGATGTGCGTGTCGGACTCGATGCGCGGCCACGGTGTGGCGACGCCCTTGAGAAGCTCGACGATCACGACGGTCCGCATGGCGCACTCGACGGCGACGCCGCACGTCTCACCCTCGCCCTGCCGCGCGTGCCCGTCGCCGAGGCTGAGCAGCGCACCCTCGACATTCACCCCGAGATAGCAGGTGACGCCCGCGCGCATCTCCGGCGAGTCCATGTTGCCGCCGTGCGCGTCCGGGACGAGGGCTGAGCGGACCTCGAGGTTCGCGGGTGCCACGCCGACCGTTCCGTGCATCGGATCCATCGGCAGCTCGACCTGGAGGTCGCTGTCGTGCGCGGTGAACCGGGCGGTGCGGCGCTCCCGGTCGAGGTGCCACATCCATACGACTTCGGGCAGCGGCGGCTGGAGTGTGGCCGTGGTGTGCGTGGACGTGAGCGCGCCGAAGAGCGGGACCGTCGTGGACGCCGCCCAGTCGCGGGCCGGTTCGACGGACACGAAGTGCACCGCGACCGTGTCACCGGGTTCGGCACCCTCGATGTGGAACGGGCCCGTCTGCGGATTGAGGTACGGGAACTCGCACACCTGCGACACCAGGTCCTTCTCGGACCGCACCCGCCCGCCGAAACAGTCCTCCGTGTACAGGTCCAGGATCGTGCCCGGTGCGATCCTGGCGACGGGTGGCGCCCCGCCGAACGTGTAGGCGAACTCGCCCGGTTCGGGCCGCACGGTCAGGATCCGGGGGTCGCTCATCGCTGTACTGCTCCGCTCTGTGAGGTGGGCGCGTCAGGGTCCGCGCCCCGGTCCGGTTCTCCGTCGGATGCGTCGTCGTCGAGATGGACACGTCCGGTCTCCGCGATACGTTCCGGACGGCGTCGCAGGAGCACGGCGAGCACCACGATCCCCGCGAGCATCCACACGGCGACGACCGGGCCCGCGTAGGACACCGGCGCCGTCAGCTCCGACACGAAGTCGAAGACCGGCAGGCCCGCGGCCGTCAGCAGCGCGGGTACGAAGGCGACGATGCCGAGGAGCGGGAAGACGAGATGGCGCACCGGGCGCAGCGCGGAGCGACCGCGGCGCAGGAAGTACCCGGCACAGGAGAGGTTCGCCACGATGTAAACGCCGATGATGACCGTGACGATCACCGTCGCCAGGAGCAGGAACGCGGTCACCGGGTCGTAGGCGAAACCGAGCCCCAGCATGGCCGCGACCGCGACGACGAACTGGACGGCGACACCGGTGACGGGGGAGCGGCGCTGCGGGTGCAGGCGCGCGAAGCCGCGCGGGAAGACGCCGATGCGGCCGAGAGCGAACGCCGTGCGCGTCGAGACGTTGGCGCACGCGTTGGCGTTCGCGATCGTCGAGTTCACCACGGCGAGGAACACCAGGACCCAGAAGAGGCCGAACGACGCGCGGGCCACGCCCTCCCACGACGCGGCGCCCTCCGCGCCGAACGTCGCGAACTTGCCGGGCCCGAAGTACACCGACATCGCGTACGTCGTCAGTACGTAGAAGAGCCCGATCGCCAGAGCTGCCCCGAGGACCGCCCGGTGCATGGTGCGCCGTGGGTCGCGGGTCTCCTCGGCGAGGGGCGCCGCCGCCTCGAACCCGGCGAACGCCAGCACCGTGTACACCGAACCGGCGAAGACGCCGCTCAGGCCCTCGTACCCCGGTGCCGTGTGCGAAGTGCCGAACACCGAAAGGGTGTTGTCGCTGCCGGCCTTCGAGATCAGCAGGATCGCGAACGCCAGGAAGACGATCACCTCGAAGGCGCCGAGCACCGTCCCGAAGCGGGCCGACGCCCGCACCCCGAAGTAACCCGCCACGGCGATGATCACCGCTCCGGCGAGCGACCACGGCCACCACAGATCCGCGGGGTACGACGACCACTCGTTGTGCAGCGTCCCGGCCGTGGTGAAGCCCAGTTGGAGCAGAAGCAGTGGCGGCACGAGGGCCTCCACGAACACATAGCCCCAGCCGACGAGGAACCCCACGCTCGGATGGAGGCCGCGCGCCGCGTACGTCGACACGGATCCGGCCGCGGGCAGTTCGCGGGCCAGCTCCGCCACGCACGACGCCGTGAACAGGCAGGCCACCAGCGCGATCAGCACGGACAGCGGCAGACTGCCGCCCGCGAACGCCGTACCCGCCGGGATCGACGCGGCGACCGCGGCAGCCGGCGCCATCGCCGTAATGCTCTGGAACAGGACCTCGCGCAGCCCGATCGCCCCGCGCCGCAGCTCCGTTCCGCTCTGAACGCTTGCCCCCGACACTGAATCCCCCGATCCACGTGGACGCGCCACCGCGCCGAGGCGGTGGCGTCCCGCGTGAATTACGTTAAGGGCCTTGGCGGTTGGGGCGGAAGAGGGCGCGGCGCGCCTGTGGATAACTCGCCGGTTGTGAACAACCGCACGTCAGAGGTCCGAACCTCTGGCGCTTCCCACGCCACGGCAGGGGTTCGCCACCCACCACCGGTGTCCTACGCGGCCACCGCCACCGGATCGTCGAGCACCGCCCGCACCACCGAGTGCGCCGCCCCCAGCAGAGGGCCGTCGGACCCCAGGCGCGACACCGCCACCCCGGCGGCCGGCGTCGCCGTCCGGCGCGTCAACTCCCGCTCCAGCGACGGCAGCAGCCACGGCGCGAGCCGCGAGAGTGCCCCGCCGAGCACGACCGCCCGCGGATCGAGGAGGTTCACCGCCCCGGTCAGCGCGATACCCAGGGCGGTCCCGGCCCCGCGCAGCGCCCGCCGCGCATCCGTGTCCCCTGCCGCGGCGCGCTCGGCGAGCAGGCCCACCCGGTCCTCGCCGGGCCCCAGGCCGGCCGCTCGCAGCACGGCCTCCTCACCCGCGTACTGCTCCAGACAGCCGCGCCCTCCGCAGGGGCATGCCGGGCCCTCCGGGCGAACCGGAACGTGCCCCAACTCGCCGGCGAATCCACGGGTTCCGCGCAGCAGCTTGCCGTCGACGACGAGCGCGGCGCCGATGCCGATCTCGGCCGAGACGTGCAGGAAGTCGGCGGGGGTGTCCTCGCCGAGCCAGAGCTCGGCGAGGGCTCCGAAATTCGCCTCGTTGTCGACGCTCAGCGGCAGCACGGACCGTGCCTCGGCCGGCGCCGGCAGCAGCGCGGAGACGTCCGTGTCGTGCCAGTCCAGGTTGGGCGCCCGGACCACTGTGCGGGTGCCGCGCGCGACCAGGCCCGGCACCGCGACCGCGAGGCCCGCCGGGCGTAGCCCCTCCCGTTCGGCACGGGCCGTCACCTCCCGGACCAGCACGGACAGTTCCTTCAGGACGGGCCCGGGCGCGCGCCCGCGGTTGGCGACGCGGCGCACGGCACGCGCGCGTACCTCGCCGCTCAGATCGACCGCGCACGCCGCGAGATGGTCGACGCCCACCTCGGCCCCGATCCCGGCGGGGCCGCGGCGGCTGACCGCGAGTGCCGAGCCGGGACGCCCGACCCGGCCTGGCCGCTGCGGGCCGAGCTCCTCGATCAGACCCGACCGGATCAGTTCGTCGACGAGAGTCGAGACCGCGGCCCTGGTCAGCCCGATGCGCTGGGCGACCGTGGCCCGTGACAGCGGGCCGTCGGCGGCGACGGCGTGCATGACCCGCGAGAGGTTGCGCCGCCGCATGCCCTGCTGGGTGTCGGGTGTGCCGGGCCGGGGCTCGTGCAGTGGTGCGGTCATGCCTCCGGACGCTCCCATGGGGTCGGGCCGGCGTACGGGGCCGTCGGCCTTCCTGGATCCTCGGCCGGCCGGGTGGTCAGCGCGGGCCCCTGTCCAGGAGCGGGGCCGCGTCGGAGAGTACCCCGGAGATCCGCGCCAGCGCCGCCGCGTCCTGCTCCACGGGGTCGAGAACGGGCCCCTGCGCCGTGCCCCAGCGCCGCGCCACCGCCGCCGGATCCTCCCCGGTCAGCAGCCCGGCGGCCTGTGCCGCGGCGCCGAGCGCGACCAGCTCACGGGCCTCGGGCACCTGCACGGCACGGCCCGAGAGCCGTCGTACGGTCTGCTGCCAGGCCGTTCCCCGGGCGCCGCCCCCGATGAGCAGCAGCGGCACCGACAGGTCGGCGTCCGCGTCCAGGACGAGGTCGAGGGCGCCCAGAAGTGCGTGGACGGCGCCGTCGTAGGCGGCCTGCAGAAGCTGCCCTCCCGTGGTGTCGTGCCGCAGTCCGTGCAACAGCCCTGAGGCGTGCGGCAGATCGGGGGTGCGCTCGCCGTCCAGGTAGGGCAGCAGCGTGATGTCGCCGCCGGGTTCCACGGCCTCGCGGTCCAGGCCGAGCAGCGCGGCGACCCGGTCGACGGCCAGGGTGCAGTTCAGGGTGCACGCGAGCGGCAGCCAGTCGCCGCGCGCGTCGGCGAAGCCGGCGACGGTGCCGGTCGGGTCCGCGGGACGATGCCGTGACACCGCGTACACCGTGCCGGACGTGCCGAGGCTGAGGACGGGAGTGCCGGGCCGGAGGCCGAGGCCGAGAGCGGCCGCCGCGTTGTCGCCCGTGCCTGCGGCCACCAGCGTTCCCTTGGAGAAGGGCAGTTCACCCGAGCCGTGGACCGTACCGGCAACCTCTCCGGGGCGTACGACCCGGGGGAGCAGCGCCGGATCGAGGCCCACGCGCGCGAGGATGTCGTCGTCGTACGACTCCGTGGCCGATGCCCACCAGCCCGTGCCCGAGGCGTCGCCCCGGTCCGTCGTGCCGTCGCCGGTCAGGCGCTGCGTCAGGTAGTCGTGCGGCAGCCGTACCGCGGCCGTGGCGCGTACCGCGTCCGGCTCGTGCTCGGCCAGCCACGCCCACTTCGTGACGGTGAAGGAGGCCCCCGGCACGCTGCCCACCCGCTCGGCCCACGCCTTGGGGCCGCCCATCTCGTCGATGAGGCGGCGCGCCTGGGGCGCCGAGCGCACGTCGTTCCAGAGCAGCGCGGGCCGCACGGGCCGTCCCGCGGCGTCCAGGGTGACCAGGCCGTGCTGCTGACCGCCGACCGACACCGCGGAGGCCCGGTGCGCCGCCTCACCGCACTGGCGCAGCGCCTTGCACAGGGCGGCCCACCACTGCTCGGGGTCGCTCTCGCGGCCCTGCCCCGCGCTCACCGTGTGCGGTGCCTGGCCGCTCGCCACGACCGCGCCCGTGGCGGCGTCGACGACCAAGGCCTTCGTGGACTGCGTGGAGCTGTCCACCCCGACGACGAGTGGTCCATCGGCTGATGACATCCGGCTCTCCCGTTCCCGACAAGACGATTCCGTGGCTGTCCGAGGTACCTGTGCGACAGAGCGTTCACCCCATGCTCTCCCGAGATGCCTCTTCCCAGCGACGTGTCCGCATACTAATTTGTAAAGTGCCATGACGAAATAGGCGTGACTGGCGAGGAGCCGCGACATGACGTACCGACCCACCCCCGACGACAAGTTCAGCTTCGGCCTGTGGACGGTCGGCTGGCAGGGACGCGACCCGTTCGGTGACGCGACCCGTGCCGCGCTCGACCCGGCCGAGTCCGTGCGGCGCCTGGCCGACCTCGGCGCGTACGGGGTGACGTTCCACGACGACGACCTGATCCCCTTCGGGGCCTCGGACACCGAGCGCGAGTCACACGTCAAGCGCTTCCGCCAGGCCCTCGACGCCACCGGACTGATCGTCCCGATGGCCACCACGAACCTCTTCACGCACCCCGTCTTCAAGGACGGCGCGTTCACCGCGAACGACCGTGACGTGCGCCGGTACGCCCTGCGCAAGACCATCCGCAACATCGATCTCGCCGTCGAGCTCGGCGCGAAGACGTATGTCGCCTGGGGCGGCCGCGAGGGCGCCGAGTCGGGCGCGGCCAAGGACGTACGGGCCGCCCTCGACCGGATGAAGGAGGCCTTCGACCTGCTCGGCGAGTACGTCGTTCAGCAGGGCTACGACCTGAAGTTCGCGATCGAGCCGAAGCCGAACGAGCCGCGCGGCGACATCCTCCTGCCCACCGTCGGCCATGCCCTCGCGTTCATCGAGCGCCTGGAGCGGCCCGAGATGTACGGCGTGAACCCTGAGGTGGGCCACGAGCAGATGGCCGGGCTCAACTTCCCGCACGGCATCGCCCAGGCCCTGTGGGCGGGCAAGCTCTTCCACATCGACCTCAACGGCCAGACGGGCATCAAGTACGACCAGGACCTCCGCTTCGGCGCGGGCGACCTGCGCTCGGCGTTCTGGCTGGTCGACCTGCTGGAGAGCGCCGGGTACGAGGGGCCGCGGCACTTCGACTTCAAGCCGCCGCGCACGGAGGACTACGACGGAGTGTGGGCGTCGGCCGAGGGCTGCATGCGCAACTACCTGATCCTGCGCGAGCGTGCGGCCGCGTTCCGCGCCGACCCGGAGGTCCAGGAGGCGCTGCGCGCCTCGCGGCTCGACGAGCTGGTGCAGCCCACCGCCGCCGACGGCCTGTCGGGGCTGCTCGCCGACGAGTCCGCCTTCGAGGGCTTCGACGTGGAGGCGGCCGCCGCCCGCGGCATGGCCTTCGAGCGCCTCGACCAGCTGGCGATGGACCACCTGCTGGCGGCCCGCGGCTGACCGTCACGCGCGCGTAGCGCCCGGTTCGGCCCCCGCCCGCTCCCGCGCGGGGGCCGAACCGTGCCAGAACGGGCCTCAGCCGCTGACGCCCGGACGGCGCACCGGGCCGCGCGTGGCCTCTGTGATACTTCGGCGATGGACATGTGCACGACGGAGTACGCGGAACGGCCTGGTCAGGAGGGTCTCGTGGGATTCCGGCCGCCCCGTCTCCGGTGGGAGCTGAGGGCTGCCGGGCCCGCCGACGTGGAGCCGATCGCCGAGCTGCGCGCCGTGGTCATGCGACCGGACCTCGTGCGCCTCGGCCGCTACGACGAGCACCGAGTCCGCCAGCGGTTGCGCGACACCTTCTCCGAGCTGCACACCTCCGTCGTCCTGGCCGAAGGTGCGTTCGCCGGCAGCGTCACGATGCGCCCGGCGCCGTCCGGGGGCCAGTGGATCGAGCACTTCTACCTCGCCCCGGAACACCAGGGCCGAGGCCTCGGCACGGCCGTCCTGCGCGCACTGCTCGACCGCGCCGACGCAGCGGGTGAGACCGTACGCCTGGACGTCATCCAGGGCAGCGCGGCCCGCCGCCTCTACGAGCGTCACGGGTTCACCGTCGAATCGGAGGACCCGATCGACGTGTTCATGGTGCGCACGCCGCGCGACGGAAACGGAGACGGCACGGCCCGGCCGTAGGCGCGGGTCAACAGGACCGGGCGATCAAGTCGTCACTCCCGGGACCGAGAAGGTACGGCAAGAGACGCTGCAGAGCCCCCGTGTGCCGGCCTACCCGCTTCAGGGTCGACCGGCGATTGGGGGCCTGCCCGGGTACGTCCTGGGCCGGCCCGCAGCCTGCAGCGACGTACAAATCGTCCAGCCAGGCCGTCCGGCCCTCCGCGCCGTCCGGTCCAAGGGCGCTCACACCTGTCACCACTCCGGGTTCGTGGCCGTTGAGGAACCAGGAGTCGACCACGAGTCCGGGCCTCCGGAAGCGCAGCCCGTTGTCCGTCGCCTCGGGCCCCGTGAACCCGGCGTTCTCGACCAGGAACGAGAAGGCCTGCGCTGCCTGGGTGCAGAACTCCTCGAACAGACTCGGTCTCTTGCCCATGGCCCGATGCCCCCTGTGCCGATACCGCGTACCGACGGCCTCCGAACGCCCGTACCTTAGCGGGCGGTCTACCCAGCCACCGGTTCAGCGCATCCCGGCCGGATCCGCGTGCTGATCCGGCAAGCGGCGCAAGGGAGCTGCTCGTCCCGGGCGCCCGAAGTTCGGCGCCATCAGCTCGGCGTCGGCCGCTACGCCCCCACCCACACCGTGGTCATGTTGCAGAACTCGCGGATTCCGTGGGCGGAGAGTTCTCGGCCGTAGCCGGAGCGCTTGATGCCGCCGAAGGGGAAGGCCGGGTGGGAGGCGGTCATTCCGTTCACGTAGACGCCGCCCGCCTCGATGTCGCGGGCGAAGCGGTCGATCTCCGCCGCGTCGTGTGTCCAGACGTTGGAACTCAGCCCGAACGGTGAGTCGTTGGCGAGGGTCACGGCCTCGTCCAGGTCACCGACGCGGTACAGCGTGGCGACCGGGCCGAAGGTCTCCTCGCGGTGGATGCGCATGTCCTGCGTGATGTCGGCGATGACCGTCGGCTCGTAGTACCAGCCGCTCTTGGCGTACGCCTCCGGACGCTGCCCGCCGCACAGCACCGTCGCGCCGCACTCCACGGCGTCGTCCACGAGTTCCTCGAGGTCGGCGCGGCCCTGCTCGCTGGCGAGCGGCCCGACGTCCGTGTTCTCGTCCATCGGGTCGCCGACCCGCAGGGCCCGCATCCCGGAGACGAACAGCTCGGCGAACTCGTCGTAGACGTCCGTGTGCACGATGAACCGCTTCGCCGCGATGCAGGACTGCCCGTTGTTCTGCGCCCGGGCCGTCACCGCGACCTTCGCCGCCTTCGCCACGTCGGCCGACGGCATCACGACGAACGGGTCGCTGCCGCCCAGCTCCAGGACCGTCTTCTTGACCTCGTCGCCCGCGATCGAGGCGACGGAACGCCCCGCCGGCTCGCTACCGGTCAGCGTCGCCGCCACGACCCGCTCGTCCCGCAGCACCCCCTCGACCGCGCGGGAACCGATGAGCAGCGTCTGGAAGCACCCGTCCGGGAACCCGGCCCTGCGAAACAGGTCCTGGAGGTACAGCGCGGTCTGCGGCACGTTCGACGCGTGCTTGAGCAGTCCTACGTTGCCTGCCATCAGGGCCGGCGCGGCGAACCGTACGACCTGCCACAGCGGGAAGTTCCACGGCATCACGGCGAGGACGATGCCCAGCGGCCGGTAGCGCACATGGGCGCTGACCGCGCCGGAATCCTCCACGTCCCGGGCCGAGGGGTGCTCGTCGGCGAGGAGCTCCTGGGCGTGCTCCGCGTACCAGCGCATCGCCTTCGCGCACTTCGCGGCCTCCGCGCGGGCCGCCACGACGGGCTTGCCCATCTCGGTGGTCATGACGCGCGCGATGTCGTCACGGTCCGCGTCGAGCAGGTCGGCGGCGGTCTGGAGCAGCCGGGCCCGTTCGAAGAACGTGGTGGTGCGGTACGTGCGGAACGTGCCGGCGGCGAGGAGGAGCCGGTGCTCGATCTCCTCGTCGGTCAGGGCGTCGTACGTCTTGAGCGTTTCGCCGTTCGCGGGATTGACCGTCGCGATGGGCATGGGGGTGACCTCCTCTGCGCGGTGCTTCGACCTTCCCGCGTCACGTCGCGCCGCGCAACGCGGACGGGCCGTGTACCCGGTGGCGCGGGCGTCAGACGTGCTCGGCCAGCCGGTCGAGGAAGACGGCCTGCGCCTGCACGACGAGGGACCGCCCCGCGTCGAGCCCGAGCCAGGCCGCGCGGTCCAGCTCGGGGAAATCGGCCATGCGCCCCGAGCCCTTCGGCCACTCCATCGTGAACGTGCCGGGCACGAAGCCGTCCAGGTCGAGGTCACCCTCCACGGCCCACACGGTGACGTGCTTGCCGCCGGACTGCACGGTGTCGCCGAGCGGCACCGGCGTGCCGTCCGGCGGGGCAAGACCCAGCTCCTCCTGGAACTCCCTGCGCGCCGCCGCCCACGGCTCCTCGTCGTCCCCGTACTCGCCCTTCGGCACGGTCCACGCCCCGGCGTCGCGCCGTTCCCAGAACGGGCCGCCCATGTGTCCGAGCAGCACCTCGGTACCGGCGGCCGTGCGCCGGAACAGGAGCAGGCCCGCGCTCTGCTTCTTGTACGCCATGGGACCAGTGTCCGCGCGCCACATGTGAACGGCGCCCTCCGCGCGGCCCTCCGAGTGCTGCGAGGGGACGCCGCGCCGGTAGAGCGCGAACGTCACGACGAGGCCGACCTCGAAGAACAGTGCCGGCCACCAGTACGCGATCGAGTAGCTCTCCGTGGCCGCCTGTGCCTGGGCCTGCGGACCGGGCTGCCGGCCGACCAGAGAGCTCGCCGCCGCGCTCGTGGCCGGCGTGTTGAGCAGGGCCGTCCCGATCGGACCGCCCACCTGCCGGCTGGTGTTGACCATGGGTGGCGCGGAAGCGGTGGTGGACGCAGGTGGTGGAACGGGGCGGGCGATCCATGGTGCCTCCAGAAGACCCCCAGGTCTCTGACGCCCCGCCCCACGCCGATGGCACCCGTACCGGGCGGCGACCTGGATGGTCGACGCCCGGGTGGGTGACCGGATCAGGACGAGGAGTTCGAGGCCCGCCCGGACGTGCCCTGCGCCTCCGCCTCGGGGCCGACCGGCTCCTGCGCGTCCCGCGGCGCGGGCACGATCCCCGTACCGGCGGTGACCGCCACGGCCGGTGCGTCGCCGCGGTGCCGCCACCGCGAGACGCGCATCGCGACGGGCTCGGTGAAGCGCGCCGTCAGCGGTCCGACGATGACGAGGATCAGGACGTACGCGGTCGCCAGTGGGCCGAGCCTGGGCTCGATGCCGGCCGTGACCGCGAGGCCCGCGATGACGATGGAGAACTCGCCGCGCGCCACGAGGGCGCCGCCCGCGCGCCAGCGGCCCTTGACGGAGATCTTCGCCCGCCGCGCCGCCCAGTAGCCCGTCGCGATCTTCGTGCAGGCCGTGACGACCGCGAGAGCGAGCGCCGGAAGCAGGACCGGCGGAATGCTCGCCGGGTCGGTGTGCAGCCCGAAGAAGACGAAGAACACGGCGGCGAACAGGTCGCGCAGCGGCAGCAGCAGCGAGTGGGCGCCCTCGGCGACCTCACCGGACAGGGCGATGCCGACGAGGAACGCGCCGACGGCAGCCGACACCTGGAGCTGCTGCGCGATCCCGGCGACCAGGATCGTCAGACCGAGCACCACCAGGAGCAGCTTCTCCGGGTCGTCGCTGGAGACGAACCGGGAGATGAGCCGCCCGTAGCGCACGGCGAGGAACAGGACGAGGCCCGCCGCTCCGAGCGCGATGGCCAGCGTGACACCGCCCGCCGCCCAGCCGACCCCGGCGAGCAGAGCCGTGATGATCGGCAGATAGACGGCCATCGCCAGGTCTTCGAGGACGAGGATGCTGAGGATCACCGGGGTCTCCCGGTTGCCGACCCGGCCGAGGTCGCCGAGCACCTTGGCGATCACACCCGACGACGAGATCCAGGTGACACCGGCGAGGACGACGGCGGCCACCGGGCCCCAGCCCATGAGCAGCGCTGCCACGGCGCCGGGCAGCGCGTTGAACGCGCAGTCGACGAGGCCCGCCGGGTACTGCGTCTTGAGGTTGCTGACGAGATCGCTGGCCGTGTACTCCAGGCCCAGCATCAGCAGCAGCAGGATGACGCCGATCTCGGCGCCGATGGCCACGAACTCCTCGCTCGCCCCGAGCGGCAGCAGCCCGCCCTCGCCGAACGCGAGCCCCGCAAGCAGATAGAGGGGGATGGGTGAGAACCGGAACCGCCCGGCGAATCTGCCCAGCAGGCCGAGCGCGAGGATGATCGCCCCGAACTCGATGAGGAACACCGCGGAGTGCATCCGATCACTCCCTTCCCAGTATCGTCGCCGCCGCTTCCACGCCCTCGCGGGTGCCGATGACGATCACGGTGTCCCCGCCGGCGAGCCGGAAGTCCGGGGTGGGTGACGGGATCGCCTCGGCGCGCCGCAGCACGGCCACGATCGAGGCGCCGGTCTCGGTCCGCAGCTGCGTCTCGCCGAGCACGCGCCCGTTCCAGTGCGAGGTCGCGCCGATCTCGATGCGCTCGGCGACCAGGCCCAGATCGGTGGTGTGCAGCAGGTTCGGACTGTGGTGGGACGGCATCAGCGCGTCGATCAGCGCGGCCGCCTCACCGGACGTCAGCTTCAGCGACAGGTCGCAGGCGTCCGGGTCGTCGGTCCGGTAGGCGCTCAGGGTGCGCCCGCCGTCCCGGTGCGCGACCACCGACACCTGGCGTCGGTCGCGGGTGGTCAGGTCGTACCGGAAGCCGATCCCCGGCAGTGGCGTGCGGCTCAGACGTGAAGCGGGCACAGCTCTCCCCTTGTCCGTGCTTGTCCTGGATGATGCATGGCGCCTGCAAGTACAGGGTGCCTGTGTCACCCTATCGGCCCCAATATTTGGCAAAGAAACGGTCTTGTTACGAGGTCGCGTGCGCGGCGAGCACCGTCTCGACGGTGTCCGCGTCCTCGGCCGCCTTGTCCTCGCGGTAGCGCACGACGCGCGCGAAGCGGAGCGTGACGCCTGCCAGGTAGCGGGTGGACTTCTGCAGACCGTCGTAGGCGATCTCCACGACCAGCTCGGGCCGCACCGTGACGACGTGGCCGTCGTCGCTCAGGGCCAGCTCCCGCAGCCGTTCGGTCTGCCAGGCGAGCAGCGCGTCCGTGAGCCCCTTGAACGTCTTGCCCAGCATGGCGAAGGAGCCGTCCGGCCTGCGGGCGCCGAGGTGCAGGTTCGACAGCCTGCCCGTGCGCCGGCCGTGGCCCCACTCCGCCGCGAGCACCACCAGGTCCAGCGTGTGCACGGGCTTCACCTTCAGCCAGGACGCGCCGCGCCGCCCCGCGCTGTACGGGGCGTCGAGCGCCTTCACGACGACGCCTTCATGGCCGCGCCGCAGGGTGTCGGCGAAGAACGCGTCGGCGGCCGCGCGGGCCGCCGCGTCCTCTCCGTCCGGTACGACGGCGTGGCGCACCCGCATCGCCTCCGGCACCAGCCGGGCGAGGCGTGCGTGGCGCTCGGCGAACGGCAGATCGAGCAGCTCGTCCCCGCCCGCGGACAAGGCGTCGAAGAACACCGGCACCACGGGAACGGACCCCGCGGCCGTCGCCACGTCCACTCGTGAACCCACGCGGCCCGCGATCTCCTGGAAGGGGCGCGGCCGCCTGTCCCCGTCCAGCGCGATGACCTCCCCGTCGAGGATGAAGCGGTCCCCGTCGAGCCCGGCCGCCGCGGCGGTGACCTCGGGCAGCCGGTCGGTGATGTCGTCGAGCGTGCGCGTGTAGACACGTACGACGTCGCCGTCGCGGTGCACCTGCACGCGGATGCCGTCGAGCTTCTCCTCCACCGCGCATGCCCCGAGCTTGTCGACGGCCTCCCCGACCGAGGACGCGCTGTGCGCCAGCATGGGGAACACCGGTCGCCCGACGGTCAGTCGGAATCGGCTCAGCGCGTCCGGGCCCTCGGCCAGCACGGACTGCGCCACCACCTGGAGCGACCCGGTCAGCATCACCGCGCGCCGCACCTCCTCCGGCGGCGCGCCGGTCGCCTGCGCCAGCCCCTCCAGGGCCACCGCGTCGAGCGCGCCCTGCCGCAGCTCACCGGTGAGCAGACCGAACAGGAACCGCTGCTCGTCCTCGGTCGCGGCGCCCATCAACTCCCCGACGAGACGACTCCGTTCGGCCTGCGACCCCGCGCCGGCGACATCGCCGAGCGCGGTCAGCGCGGCGTCGACGTCCTGGACCGTCAGCCGGGGCTGCGTGGCGGGCTCCACCGGATCGCGCAGCACCCGCCACCCGACGCCGAGACGCCCCTGCGGGAGGCGTCCCGCCAGGTAGGGGATCACGATCGGTACGTCGTCGGGTTCCGCCGCCCGGAAGAGCTCGGCGAGCAGCGCGATCTTCCGCGACCGCGCCCTGGTGGCCGCGACCTCCTGGGACACCTGTGCGAGCCGGGAGAACAGCATGCAGCCATCGTGCACCGGGCCGCGGCGCGGCGCACGAGGGTGCGGGCACCCGCCGATAAACCGCACTTCCCATGGGATTCTCGAAGGGAACTCGCCCTTCGAGGTTTATCCCGGCCCATGGGGAAGGCTGTTCCGCGATGCGAGACCGGCGCGGAGATTTCTTGACTGGCCCGACTCGCCCCTGGTTGGATCGGTGGCATGAACACGAGACTGGACCTCACGCGGCGACGCCATGTCGATCTCGCGCGCGTTTCCAGCTCCTTCTGTTGTCGCGCCCACTGACGGGTCTCCAGCGCCCCGGCCACCAGGCCGCCTCTCCGGCGACCGGCGCCGTCGCACCTCCGCCGTGCCGATCGATCTCCGCACGGCTCCCCACCGCACTGAACCGCACCGTGTATTCGGTACGCCTTCGGCATGCGTGAATTCCTGATTTCCGTACCCCTGCGTTTCCCGCGTTCCCGCCTTTCACGGTTTCCGCATTCCGCGTGCCGAATTCCAGCCCGAAGGGTCCCGTCATGGCCACTGTCCTCTCCATTTCCGGAAGTCCCTCCGCCACCTCCCGCACGGCGCGGCTCCTGCGCCATCTCGACGCGCGGCTCGAAGCACAGGGCCACGACGTCATAGCCCTCGACGTCCGCACCCTGCCCGCCGAGGCGCTCCTCGGGGCGGACTTCGCCCACCCGGCCATCGTCGAGGCGACCGAACTCCTCGCCCGCGCCGACGGCGTCGTCGTCGCGACTCCCGTCTACAAGGCCGCGTACTCGGGTCTCCTCAAGGCGCTCCTCGACCTGCTGCCGCAGTACGGACTCGACGGCAAGACCGTGCTGCCGCTCGCCACCGGCGGCACCACCGCCCATGTCCTGGCCCTCGACTACGCGCTGCGGCCCGTCCTCAACTCGATGGGCGCCGACCACATCGTCCAGGGGTGGTTCACCCTCGACAAGGACATCACCGTCGCACCGGACGGCACGGTCAGTGTCGCGCCGGGGTCCGCCGAGGCGCTCGGCCGCGTCGTCGACCAGTTCTCGGGAGCACTCACACGCACCGCGCGGCCGCTCCTCGCCGCGGCGAGCTGAGCGGCCGACACCCGCCCCGTCAGCACCTGTCGGCACCACCAACCCCCGCGATCGGAGTCCGCCCGTGTCCCTCACCTTCCACTGGTTCCTGCCGACCAACGGCGACAGCCGCCACGTCGTCGGCGGCGGCCACGGCACACCCGTGACCGCGGCGGGCGGTGACCGGCCCCCGTCCATCGGCTATCTCACGCAGATCGCCCGTGCCGCCGAGGACCTCGGCTTCGTCGGCGCGCTGACCCCCACCGGCGCCTGGTGCGAGGACGCGTGGCTGACCACCGCCATGCTCAGCCAGCAGACCGAGCGCCTGAAGTTCCTCGTCGCGTTCCGGCCCGGCTTCGTCTCGCCCACGCTCGCCGCGCAGATGGCGTCCACGTACCAGCGCCAGACCGGCGGCAGGCTCCTCCTGAACGTCGTGACGGGCGGCGAGAGCCGTGAGCAGCGCGCCTACGGCGACTTCCTCGACAAGGACGCCCGGTACGCGCGCACCGGTGAATTCCTGGAGACCGTCCGGGGGTTGTGGGCGGGCGACACCGTCGACCTGGCGGGCGAACACCTCCAGGTGCAGGACGCCCGGCTCGCCCGGCTGCCCGATCCGGTCCCCGAGGTCTACTTCGGCGGCTCCTCGCCCGTCGCGGGCGAGATCGCCGCGCGGCACAGCGACGTCTACCTCACTTGGGGCGAGCCGCCCGCCCAGGTCGCCGAGAAGATCGCCCGGATCCGCGACCTCGCCGACAAGGAGGGCCGCACCGTCCGGTTCGGGATCCGGCTGCACGTCATCACACGCGACACCTCGGAGCAGGCCTGGGCGGAGGCCGACCGGCTCCTTCAGGGCTTCGACCCGGCCACCGTCAGGTCCGTCCAGGAGGGGCTGGCGCGCAGCGAGTCCGAGGGCCAGCAGCGCATGCTCGCCCTGCACGGCGGAAGCTCCGGCAGCCTGGAGATCCACCCCAACCTGTGGGCCGGCATCGGCCTCGTACGCGGCGGAGCGGGCACCGCGCTCGTCGGCAGCCACGACGAGGTCGCCGACCGCGTCGAGGAGTACCACCGCATCGGCATCGACGAGTTCGTGCTCTCCGGATATCCACATCTGGAGGAGGCGTACTGGTTCGGGGAGGGCGTCCTGCCGCGGCTGCACGCGCGCGGGCTGTGGGCACACCCGCACCGGGATGCGGCAGCGCTGACGGCGCCCCAGGTCCCGTTCGGGAGCTGAGCCGGGCCGCACGCCCCGCCGCTACATCCCCTTCCGCCGGCCCCGCTCGTGGGTCCCCGGCTCCAACGCCGGTGCCGCCACGCCGAGATGTGCGCGGCACTGTGGCTTCGGCGCCTCCTCCAGCCGCGGGCGGACCGCCGCCGGACGGATGAACACGAGGGCCGTCGCCGAACCCAGGGCGAACAGCAGGGCGCAGCCCAGGGCGGCCCGGTGGAACGACGTGTTCACGGAATCCGGCTGCGTGTACGCGTCCCCGGACAGCCCGACCACCAGCGGCAGCCCCGCCACCACGAGGAGCTGCGCGATACGGGCCGCCGTGTTGTTGACGCCGCTGGCGAGCCCGGCGCGGCCCGGCTCGACCGACGCCAGGACCGTGGCCGTCAGGGGAGCGACGAACACGCTCATGCCCAGGCCGAGGACCGCCACCGCGGGCAGCACATCGGCCACGTACGACGAGCCGGGCTCGATCCGCAGCATCAGGAGCAGGCCCACCGCCGCGATCAGCGGCCCGGCGACCAGGGGCGGCGTCGGCCCCACACGGCGCGCGAGATCGCCCGCACGGGGGGAGAGGAGCAGCATCAGGACGGTGATCGGGAGTGTCGCCACACCCGCCTCCAGCGCGCTGTAGCCGAGCGCGATCTGGAGCTGTACGGGCAGCAGGAACAGGATGCCGCCGATCGCCGCGTACAGGCACAGCGTCATCGCGTTGGCCGCGCTGAACAGCCGGGAGCGGAACAGCGAGGGCGGCAGCATCGGGTTCGCGCGCCGGTGCTCCACGGCGACGAACGCGACGCCGGCGGCGACACCGAGCACGGCGGGCAGCGCCGTCGACACTGCTGACGCGCCGCCGGACGACCCGATGAGCGCGTAACTGATGCCCACCAGGCACAGGGCGGCGAGCGTGGCCCCCGCCATGTCGAAGCGGGTCCCGGCGACCCCGGCCTCACGGCTCTCCGGCACGTGCCGCACCGCGATCAGCAGCACGACCACGGCCAGCGGCACATTGATCAGGAAGATCCACCGCCATCCGGGGCCGTCGATCAGATACCCGCCGAGGAACGGTCCGAGCGCACCCGCCACACCCGTGAGCCCCGACCAGGCGCCCACGGCCCGCGACTGGTCCTCGGGGCAGAACGAAGACCGTACGAGGGCCAGCGACCCCGGTGTCAGGAGCGCACCGCCGACACCCTGCAGCGCGCGGGCCGCGATGAGGACCCCTTGGTCGGGGGCGAGCCCGCACAGCGCCGACGCGACCGCGAACCAGGCCACGCCGAGCACGAGTGCGCGCCGCCGCCCGATCCGGTCGCCGAGCGCGCCGCCCCACAACAGCAGGGCGGACAGCGTCAGCATGTACGCGTTCACGACCCATTGGAGGCTCGACAGGGAGGCGTCGAGATCTCGCCCGATCGTCGGCAGGGCGACGTTCACCACCGTGCCGTCGAGCATCGCCATGCCGGAAGCCAGGACGACACAGGCGAGGATCCAGCGGCCCCTGGCGGAGGAGAGCCGGATTTCGGGAGCTGACTCGACGGGTTCGGTCGTCATCGCAGCCATTGTCGGGGACGCGGGGGGAGCGTTGCGAGACCGCCGCGCGGCACAGGGGTTTCCGCGGGCGCCATCGGGCCCGACCTGCTCGGTCACGGCGCCCGCGACATGCCCCGCGCCGACTCCTCGGAGCGGGGCTCACACGAGGCGGGGGGCCCCGCGGCCCCGGGGCCGGATACCTACTTCGGGAGGTTGGCCTCGATCGCGGCGACCACCTCGGGGGCGTCCGGCACCACCTGCGGCGAGAAGCGGGCGACGACCTCACCCTTGGGGGAGAGCACGAACTTCTCGAAGTTCCAGCGGATGTCCCCGTCGTGGCCCTCCGCGTCGGCGGTGGTGACCAGACGCTCGTACAGCGGGTGGCGTCCTTCCCCGTTCACCTCGACCTTCTCGGTCATCGGGAACGTCACGCCGTACGTCGCCGAGCAGAACTCGGCGATCTCCTCGGCGCTGCCGGGCTCCTGGCCCATGAACTGGTTGCAGGGGACCCCGAGCACGCTGAAGCCACGGCTCGCGTACTCGGCGTGGAGCTGCTCCAGGGCCGCGTACTGCGGAGTGAGGCCGCACTTCGAGGCCACGTTGACGATGAGGACGGCCTTGCCCTCGTACTGGGGGAGGTCGGCGGGGCCACCCTGGAGGGCGGCGATCTCGACGTTCTCGTAGACAGACATACTTCGGATGCTAGCGACCCGTGAGGCCGCGCTCCTCGCCACCCCGGCCCGGAACCGGGTCCCCATCTGTGAAGATGGCGAAGAACGATGCGACGAGCGAGTGGAGGGCTGATCGTCATGGCGCAGCAGGTGCGAGGCGTGATCGCGCGGGCCAAGGGGGAGCCGGTGCGGATCGAGACGATCGTCGTGCCGGACCCCGGGCCCGGTGAGGCCGTGGTCAAGGTCCAGGCGTGCGGGGTCTGTCATACCGACCTGCACTACCGGGAGGGCGGCATCAACGACGAGTTCCCGTTCCTGCTCGGTCATGAGGCGGCCGGTGTCGTCGAGGCGGTCGGCGACGGTGTCACCGAGGTCGCGCCGGGCGACTTCGTGATCCTCAACTGGCGTGCCGTGTGCGGCCAGTGCCGCGCCTGCCTGCGCGGACGCCCCCAGTACTGCTTCGACACGCACAACGCGAAGCAGAAGATGACCCTCCTCGACGGCACGGAGCTCTCGCCCGCGCTCGGTATCGGCGCGTTCGCCGAGAAGACGCTCGTCGCCGCCGGCCAGTGCACCAAGGTCGACCCGGAGGCGTCGCCCGCCGCCGCGGGTCTGCTCGGCTGCGGTGTCATGGCCGGCCTCGGCGCCGCCATCAACACCGGCAACGTGGGCCGTGGTGACTCCGTCGCCGTCATCGGCTGCGGAGGTGTCGGCGCGGCGGCCGTGACCGGCGCCCACCTGGCCGGCGCCGGGAAGATCATCGCCATCGACATCGACGACAAGAAGCTGGCGACGGCGAAGAAGCTCGGCGCCACGCACACCGTCAACTCCCGCTCCACCGACCCGGTCGAGGCCGTGCGCGAGCTGACCGGTGGCTTCGGCGCCGACGTGGTCATCGAGGCGGTCGGCCGCCCGGAGACCTACAAGCAGGCCTTCTACGCCCGCGACCTCGCCGGGACCGTCGTCCTCGTCGGCGTCCCCACGCCCGAGATGCAGCTCGAACTGCCCCTGCTGGACGTGTTCGGGCGCGGCGGCGCGCTCAAGTCGTCCTGGTACGGCGACTGTCTGCCCGCGCGCGACTTCCCGATGCTGATCGACCTCTACCGACAGGGACGGCTCGACCTCGACACGTTCGTGACCGAGACGATCGCCCTGGAAGACGTGGAGAAGGCGTTCGAGCGGATGCACCACGGCGACGTGCTGCGCTCGGTGGTGATCTTCTGATGGCCGGCGCGCGCATCGAACACCTCGTCACATCCGGAACGTTCTCCCTCGACGGGGGCACCTGGGACGTCGACAACAACGTGTGGATCGTCGGCGACGACAGCGAGGTCGTCGTGATCGACGCGGCGCACGACGCCGACGCGATCGCCGAGGCCGTGGGAGACCGGCGGCTCGTCGCCATCGTGTGCACCCACGCCCACGACGACCACATCGATGCGGCGCCCGCGCTCGCCGCGCGCACCGGCGCGCCGATCCTCCTGCACCCCGCGGACACGGAGCTGTGGAAGCAGAAGCACCCGGACCGCACGCCCGACGGAGATCTCACCGACGGGCAGCAACTGACCGTGGCAGGCGTGGAGTTGACGGTGCTGCACACGCCGGGGCACTGCCACGGCGCGGTCAGCCTGTACGCGCCGGACCTCGGGGCCGTCTTCACCGGCGACACCCTGTTCGCGGGCGGCCCCGGAGCGACGGGCCGGTCGTTCAGCGACTTCCCGACCATCGTCGAGTCGATCAGGGAGCGGCTCCTCACGCTGCCGCCGGAGACCGAAGTACGGACCGGACACGGCGACAGCACCACCATCGGGGCCGAGGCACCTCACCTGGAGGAGTGGATCGCCAGGGGGCACTGAGCCGGACGATCGGGCCGGGCGGCAGACGGACGTGCTGCCGCCCGGAACTGCCGGGCCGTCAGGGGTGGGCCAGCACCGCGCGTACCGTCTTTCCGCCGTAGGGGTCGCTCACCACACTCATACGGCGCGACAGCGCGTCGACGAGGGAGATGCCGCGGCCCGACTCGGCGGACATCGAAGTCGGCTTGAGGCGCGGGTGGTGCGGGCTGTCGTCGTGGACCGAGACGGTCAGCTCGTCCGCGTCCAGGCACAGACTCATACGGCAGTGACTGTCCTCGATCCGGGCGGCGTTGGCGACCAGCTCCGACACGACGAGCACCGCGTCGTGCGCGCCGTCCGCGCTCCGTCCCGCGAGAAAGTCATGGGTGAGACGCCGGGCCCAGCGGGCGGAGCCCGAGCCCTGCGGCAAGAGGTACTCCACGCGTGCGGGCCGCCGTACGGCGCGCTTGAGCGCACGCATGACGATCACTTCCTTCCGTCGCCTGTGGCCCGGGGGGTTCCCCGGTCACGAGCCCCATTCCCCGGCAGCCTGATCGCCAAGCGGTTCCGGCCCGACGGCCGTGCGAGGGCGTGATAGCCGTGGCCGATGCGACGCCCGAGCAGGAAGTAGGCGATCAGGGCGCCCGTCGTGTTCAGGATCACGTCGTCCACGTCGAAGGCACGCCCCTCGACGATCGCGCCCTGCGCCAGTTCCACGAGCGCCATCACGAGGACCGTCACCGCGAGCACCCGCATCATGCGGTTCTTGCGCGCCACAAGCACCGGCAGCAGCAGCCCGAACGGCGCGCCGAGCAGCAGATTCCCGCCGATCTGCTTGCACGCGCCGAGGAAGGTGTACGACTCGGCGTACTGACGCAGGGAGTGTCCCGGCCGCATGTTGGACCCTGCGAGGTCCGCCGACGCCGGGGACGGCGTCAGGGTCAGCCGGGCGAGGACCGCGGAGAACGCCACGAGGGCCACGAACGCGAAGCCGGCGATGAGCGCCCGGGCGGCGATCCGCCCCCACGGCAGCGGCTTACGTGACGTGGGCTTACGTGACGAGGGCTTGCGTGACGAGGGCTTGCGTGACGTGGGCTTCCGCGGCGCGGGCTTCCCTGTCACCCGCTTCTCTGTCTCGCCCTTACGCTTCTGGCCCTTACGTTCCTGGCCCTTTCGCCGACCTGTCGCAGTCTGTGGGGTCATGAGGGCCGGTTGCCCCGGCGCGCCCCGGCCATTCCGGCTCGGGCTTCTTCGCGTCAGGTCTTCGTCTCCGGCGGATGCGTCAGGGAGTCGAGGAACCGTTGCAGCGCGGGAGGTCCTTCGCCGCAGCGGCCGCGCTCGACCTGCGGTATCGACAGCTTCCCCAGGCGCAGGTCCTGCACCTCCAGGGCCTGCGCCAAGTGCAGTCGTTCCAGGGCGCGTTCGGCGGCTGTCTGACGTACGTATTCGACCACCGTCACGCCCAGGTGGTCCGCGTGCGAGCGGACCGCGTCGTACTCGTCCGGCGTGAAGAGGTCACGCAGAAGGGCAGTACCGTCCATGGCGGCATGATGCCGTTCCCGGCCGATGCGCGCGGGCGTACGGCATATTCACCGCCCGATCGCGTGGCGTTCGCCGCCCTCACGCGTACTGGCCCCCTCCGCGAATCTCCTATAAGTTAGGCAAGGCTTACCTAAGGAGGTTCGGATGGGTGTCCGACAGATCAGTACCGCCGCTCCCACCGCGGCGGCACGCGCGCGATCAATTCTGACCACCGCCTGGTCGTGCGAAGTGACGACGGACATCGGGCGGGAGGACCTCGTCGGATCCCATCGCGTCACCGACGACGGCGAGGTGCGGATCCAGCCCCCGGCCGACAGTCTGCTGTCCGCCGCCGTGCTCTGCGCGCCCCGCGGCGAACCGACCGCGCTCATCGAGTTCGCGGACGCCGCGCCGGTGCCCGTCAGGGACCGGATCAGGGCGCGCCTGTGGCTGTCCGGGTCACTCGAACCCGACGGCGAACAGTTCGTGCTGAGGCCGACCCGCGCCGTACTCCAGACGCGTGCCGGCCGCATCGGCATCGAACTCGACGAACTCGCCGAGACCGCGCCCGATCCCCTCACAGCGGCCGAACCCCGCCTGCTCACCCATCTCGCCGACTGCCACCCCGAAGCCGTCGAACAGCTCACCCGGCTCGTCGACGTGGACAGCCTCCACGGCGTCGTGCGCGTCCAGCCCCTGGCCGTCGACCGGCACGGGCTCACCCTCCGGCTCGAACGCGTCCGCGGCCAGGCCGACGTACGCCTCCCGTTCCACGCGCCCGCCGATGACCTGGGACAGCTCAACGAGCGCATGCACGCCCTGCTTTCCTCGGCGCAGGCGATCAGCCGCCGTCGCAGGTGAGGTCCGCGGCGCGCATGAAACCGAGCGGCGCGCCGTTGTCCGGACGCGAGACCCGCCACAACTCGTCCGCACCCTGCCGCGTGCCGCCGACCGGGACGCCCGGGTCCAGATGGCCGACGATGTCCGTCCAGGGGTTGTTGCCCGCGTAGATCGGGGCGTCCGCGTGCGTGGCGAAACACGTGCCGCCCGCGTGCGCCGTCCCGCCGAGCGCGGCCACGGAGGCGAGGAGCAGCGCGGCAGGCAGCAGGAGCCGGGAGCGGAGCAGGCGGGTGCGGATCACTGAGGTGCCCTTCTGAAAGGTCCGGGCAAGGCCCGGGACGGGTCCGGCTTCGGGGCCGACGGACGGGCACAGGCTAGGGGCGCAGGACCCGCTCACCGGGGACGCCGGACACCGGCGGTTCGGCCTCCCGACCCGGTTCCGCGCGCCGGAACGCCCACGGCACGCGCGGCTCCACGGCGAACCGGAAGACCCGCCGCACAGGAGACGTACACAGAAGGGTGATGACGCCGACCGCCGCGGCCGTCACCGTCAGTTCACCCGCCGGGGTGTGCAGCCACGGGTGGTCGTACCAGCCCCAGAAGCGCGACGACTTGATGAGGAAGCCGTGCAGCAGGTACGCGTACAGCGTCCCCGTGCCCAGCGTCGTGAACAGCGTCGTCCTCCCCGGCACCCAGGCCAGGAAGCAGGCGCTGAGCACGACGGCGAGGACGAACAGGGCCGGAGTCGTGAGCAGTCCCGCCCAGGCGGGGGCGCCGAGTCCGGTGACGCTGCCCCGGTGGTAGAACCAGCCCGCGTCGAACCAGGGAGCCACCGCGTACGCGGCGACGAGCGCCCCGGCCGCCACGGGCAGCGCCCACAGCCGGGCCCGCCGCGTGCGCAGCCGCGCGAAGTGCTCGGGCCGCAGCGTCAGCCCGAGGACGAAGAACGGCAGGAAACCCACCACCCGTTGGAGTGCCAGGTCACCACCCGCGTCCGGCGTCATCGACACGAGCGCGGCCACGGTCAGGGCGACGGGCACCGGGTGTCGCAGTTGCAGCCAGAGCGGAGTGGTGAGCCGCCAGATGAACAACGCGACCAGGAACCACATCAGATACCAGGGGTCGAGCAGGCTGATCGGATACCCCGGATCGTCCTGCGCCCACCGGTAGAACAGCGTGTACGCGATCTCGAACAGCACGTACGGCACCACGACCCCGCCGACGAGACGGCGCAGCCGGCCCGGCGCCATGTCGAAACTCCGCGAGAAATAGCCGGAGATGAGGGCGAACGCCGGCATGTGGAAGGCGTACACACCGAGATACAGGGCCGTCACCGTGCGGCTCCCGTACGTCAGCGGCTCCCACGCGTGCCCGCAGGCCACGAGCGCGATCGTCAGGTATTTCGCGTTGTCGAAGTACGGGTCACGTGCTCCCTTGGTGTCCGGTCCGTGCCGCCTGTCCATCGTTCCCCTCGAGCCCCTCGCGGTGCATGACCCTTGGTGCCCTGCCCGATAGGGCCCGTTTCATGACACACTCCCGGGTGCCCTTTTTCCGACGCTTCGGAAGGTCAGGATGAGCAGCAGGAAGCTGATCACGGCGGCGCGTGTGGTGACCGGTCCCGGCGGCCGCTGCGTCGAGGACGGTGCCGTCCTCACGGAGGGGGACACCGTAGTGGCGGTGGGGAGACGCGGCGAGGTCGAGGCCGTGGCGGACGAGCGGGACGAGCGCGTCGAACTGCCGGGCGCCACCGTGCTGCCGGGCCTCGTCGACGCGCACGTCCACCTCGTCTTCGACGCGGGAACGGACCCGGTCGGGACGCTCGAAGGGCAGGACGACGAGGCGCTGCTCGCCGTCATGAGGGACCGAGCGGCGCGGCTCGTGGCGAGCGGCGTGACCACGGTGCGCGACCTGGGGGACCGCGGACGGCTCACCCTGCGGTTGCGCGAGGAGATCGAGTCGGGCGCGGTGCCGGGACCCAGGATCGTCGCCGCGACGACCCCCGTCACCCCCAAGGGCGGTCACTGCTGGTTCCTGGGCGGAGAGGTCGGCAGCGAGCGGGAACTGCGCGACCTCGTACGGCGCAACGCTGAACTGGGCGCCGACGTGATCAAGGTCATGGCGACCGGCGGCGCCCTGACGCGCGGCGGGCCGGCCACCTGGCAGGCCCAGTTCGGCGCCGGTGAGCTGGCCGTCGTCGTCGAGGAGGCGCGCGGGGCCGGGCTGCCGGTCGCCGCGCACGCGCACGGCACGGCCGGGATCGAGGCAGCGGTGACGGCGGGCGTCGACACGCTCGAACACTGCACCTGGATGACCGAGGACGGCAACGACCTGCGGGACGACGTGCTCGACGCCATCGTGGAGCGCGGGATCCGCGTGTGCCCGACCGTCAGTCCGCACTGGCGGATGCTGCCCACGGTCTTCGGGGCCGAGCGCGCCGCGAGGCTGTTCGGTCAGGTGCGCACGATGGCCGAACGCGGTGTGCGGCTCATCGCCGGTACGGACGCGGGAGTTCAGCGCGCCGGGTTCGACGGCCTGCGCCAGAGCCTGACCTTCTTCGAGCACATCGGCATACCGGCGTCGCGCGTCCTCGACCTCGCCACCACGGAGGCCGCCGACGCGCTGGGCGTCGGCGGCCGCGCGGGACTCCTCGCCCCGGGGCGCCAGGCCGACCTGATCGCCGTGTCCGGTGACCCGAGCACCGGCCTCGAGGCGCTCACGGACCTGCGGTTCGTCATGAGCAGGGGAGAGTTGATCCCGCCTCAGCGCGCGGTGTAGGCGCCGTCCACGAGGTGGTAGCTGCCGTGCACGAAGGAGGCGCGGTCGGAGAGCAGGAACGCGATCAGTTCGGCGACCTCCTCGGCGTGACCGAGGCGGCCGGCCGGGTGCAGCGCCGTCAGCGCGTCGTACGCGTCCTGGTCCATCTGTCGCAGCAGCGGGGTGTCGATGAAGCCGGGGCCGACCGCGTTCACGCGGATGCCCTTCGCCGCGTACTCGGTGGCCGCGGTCTTCGTCAGGCCGACGACGCCGTGCTTGGCGGCGACGTAGGCGGGAGAGCCGGCGAAGCCGACCGAGCCGAGGATCGACGCGACGTTCACGATGGCGCCGCCCCTGCCGGACGCCTCGATGGCGGGCAGCTCGTGGCGCATCGAGTAGAAGACGCCGTCGAGGTTCGTGCGGACGACGCGGTTCCAGACATCGATGTCGTACGCGCCGGTGGGGGCGCTCTCGCCGCCGATGCCGGCGTTGTTGACGGCCAGTTCGAGGCCGCCGAAGGTGTCGACGGAGAACTTCACCGCGGCCTCGACCGACTCCGGCTTCGTGACGTCCACGGCGACGGCCGCGGCGGTGATGCCCTCGGCCTTCAGCGCGGCGGCGGCCTTCTCGGCGCCGTCGGCGTTGTAGTCGGCGATCACGACGTTCGCGCCGCCACGGCCCAGGCGGCGTGCGGTGGCGAGGCCGATGCCGGAGGCGGAGCCGGTGACGAGGACGGTCCTGCCGGCGAACTCGGTCGCGTAGTCGTCGACGGGTGCCGGGGTGTTCGTGTTGCTCATGGTGCTGTTCACTCTCTGGTTGCGATGTGGGGGGCCGACGCGAGGACGGCCTCCCCGGTCAGGGCGTCGTAGGCCTGCCCCACCAGGTCTGCGAGATCTGTGTCGTGCCCGCCGCCGCGGGCCCACTGGCGCAGGGCGGCGGTGAGCACGCCGGCCGCGGCGCCGACGACGACGGCCGGGCGCAGATCCCGGTCACGGTCGGTGCCGAGCCGGTCGGCGATGATGCGCACGGACTCGTCCTGGGCGTCCACCCGGAGGCGTTCGTACGCGGCGAAGAGCGCCGGTTCCGTGTCGAGAGCCGCGAGCAGGGCGCGCATGTGCGGCCTGCGGTGCGGGGCGGCCGGCTCCCCCAGCCACTGCTCGACGGCCCTGCGGTAGGCGAGCATCGGGGGCTCGCTCGCGGGGCGGGCGCGCAGGGCCGCGTTGATCCGGTCGGCGTCGCTGCGGGTGAAGTCGAGGGCGGCGTCCTCCTTGCCGCCGAAGTGGCGGCTGAAGGTGCGGCGCGTGACGTCGGCGTGGTCGGCGATGGCCTCCACGGTGACGGCGCCCAGACCCCGCTCCAGCACGAGCCCGACGGCCGCGGCGGCGAGCGCTTCCCGGGTCTGCCGGGCCTTGCGCTGCCGACGGTCCTCGACGGGTTCTGTGAGGGGAGCGGGGTCCTTCGCCTTCATGTCTGCGAGCGTACACCCATGATGTCCCAATGGGACACATGTCTCGATGGGACACGAGGGGAGCGGTGTGTCAGGCGTGCCAGTGGCCGTGAAGGGCGGCGGTGGTGAAGCCCGGCCCGTAGGCGACGGCGACGCCTTTGGTTCCGGCGGCGGGGGGCGCGGCGTGGGTGCGCTCCAGGACCCGGAGAACGCTGACGCCACCGAGGTTGCCCTCTTCGGAGAGGGTGTCGGTGGAGTGCCGGGCGGCCTCGGGGGTGAGGCCGAGGGTGGTGGCCGTGTCGGCGATCATGCTCGGGCTGCCGGGATGGATGGCGGTGAACCCGACTTCCCGTCCGCCGAGCCAGTCGATGAGAGCGGGGTGCGTCTCCGTCGCGGCGCGCGGCGCCTTCTTGGTGGAGTCGAAGTGCATGCCGTGGGCGTCCAGACGACCGCGGTAGCGGTCGAAGGTGTCCGGAAGCGTGTACTCGAACGTGTCCTCTATCGCCAGCCCGGTGGTCAGTGGCTCACTGGTCACGACGGTGGCGCCGGCCGCGTCCGCGAACAGGGCCTTGTAGATCATCGCCTCAATAGTGGAAGCGGAGTGGTTGTAGGAGGTGGAGAGCACCTCCGCGGCCACGACGAGCACCTTCGCCGCCGGACGCACGGCGACCAGGTCCGCTGCCCTGATGAGGGAGTGGACCCCTCCGGCGCACGCCACTGTCGTGAGGGCGACTCGGCGCGTGGTGGGGCGCAGGCCGAGGCGGCCGATCAGATGGACGTCCAGGTTGGGGACCGCGTAGCCGGTGGCATGCGTCGTCACGATGGCGTCGATGGCACCCGCGTCGATCCCCGCCGCGTCGAGCGCGGCAGTGGCGGCGCGCTCGGACATGTCCACGGCGTCGTCGAAGGCGGCCTGGGTTCGCGCGTGTACGTCCGCCGTGCCGCCGACTGTGGGGGAGTTCAGCGGCCTGGTGAAGTAACGGGTGCGCACACCACAGTTGTTGACGACGCGCAGGAAGGCGCCCAGGCGCGGGTGGTCGGGATGGTTCGTGCGTATGTCGTCGGCTATCTCGTCGGTGGTGACCTTGTGAGCGCCGAGGACGGTCCTAGGGGGCGAGACGAAGGCGGGCATGGGGTGTCTCCCACAGTGCTGAGTCGGGCGTGGGGGGTGCCGCACAACGTACTTGACGCCCGTCGACTCCGACTATCCGCTCAGTGGGCCCTGAGCATCGGCGGCCGTGGGCGGGGGCGTTCGGTGCCACGGCGGAAGACGAGGATGAACAGCCGCGAGCCGGGCGCGGTCATGGGCTGTGCGGCGCAGATCGACAGCCAGCCCTGGCCCTTCCTGCTGTGGAGTATGGGACGTTCGTGGCCATCGGCGTGGATGAGCGAAGCCCCGGTCTCGTAGATGTCCGACGTGTCGGGATCTTCCATGACCTCCTTCTCGATCTGCCGCAGCGTCTCGTCCTCCGGCCGCGCGACCAGCGCCGCGCGCAACTGCGGGAGTACCCAGGGCGCCCAGGCGTTCTCCCAGTCCGTCAGGATCCGGCGGCCCTGGGGTTCGAGAAGCATCCAGCGCATCGTGTTCGTCGGGACCTGCTCATCCGGGAAGAGGGAGGCGAACGCTGTGTTGTGGGCGATCATGTCCCAGGAGGCGTCCGTGACGTACGCCATGTGCCCGATGCCGTCGACGGCGTCCTGCCAGAAGCCCGGGATCTCCTTCCCCGACGACTGGTGCAGTGGTCCGGGCGGGTCCTGGAGCAGAGCGTAGCGGCACAGCGACACCCACTCCTGTTCGTCGAGGTCGAACAGCAGGGCGACGTCCCGCAGCAGGACCGTCGGTGGGTTCGGGTAGTTGCCCGACTCCAGCCGGTGGTACGTCCCCAGGGTCCGGTGGAGCAGTTGGTCCACCTGGTGCTGGGAGAGGCCGGGGGCGCGCCGGCCCTGGCCTGTCGGGCGGATGAAGCCGTGGGATTCGGGGGCTATCAGGGCGCGCCGTTCACGGAGCAGGGCGCGGAGCGCCGTCTTGTTCATGGTGGGTAATCCCTTGAGGTCCACGCCGAGTTGAGCGAGTGCAGTCTAATTACTCCCATCGCCTTTGGTAATAAACATTGCCCGAAGAAAACGATCAGCCGGTGCGTCATGATGGAGCCCGTGGGGTCGGCGACCTGCTGGTTTGAACGCCAGGGGCCGCGCGGCCACGCCGATGGGACACCTGGACCGGGACGCTCGAAAATGGCTGAATTTCCCGGTGTTGGGTACTCGTCGAACCCTCGGATCCGTTTCGGGAACAGTGCAAGGCCAGTTGTCATATTCCGATCCATGTGACCGGAAAGTGCATCGCTTGGCCCAGTTCGGACACTTCTCCCGGGCAGATCAAGGGCTCACTGGCTGCGGCCGGTGCCGTCACTCGCCATTACGTAGCGGCCACGGTACCGGCCGCCCGCGCATGCGCCGCCGCACACACGGGCGGCAGGGCGGGGCCGGCGAACCGACCCCGCCGCACCGCGCGTTCACCAATCGCCGTCCGCCACGGGCTTGCCCGCGTCCCCGAGCGGCTTGACCTGGTGCGCGCCGGGCGCCTGCCACGGCTCGTGGTCGTCGCCGAGCCAGTCACCCGCCGGCTTCACCGCCCCGAGCGTGTCCGTCGGCGCGAGATCCTCGGCGCTCTCGTCGTAGTAGTCGAACCAGGGCAGCCCCGCCCGCGTGTACGCGGCCCGGTCCACCGGCGACGGCGGCGGCTCCTCGCCCGTGATGCGGCGCCAGTCCGGCGGCGTCACCAGGTGCACGAACACGCGGCCCGCGGCCGTTTCGGCCCAGTCGGACCCGGGCCGGTCGTCCTGGAACACCTGCTGGCGCATCGTGCCGCCCGCGCCGATCCCCATCGAACGCGCCGCCTGAGCCTGCGGAGCCGCACCGGGCGCGGCCGGCATGGGCGCGCCCCCGTATCCGCCGGACGGTCCTCCCATCCACTGCATACCGCCGGGAGCAGGCGGCACCGCCCGAGCGGCGGCCTCCCGCTTGCGGGCCTCCTCCGCGCGCCAGGCCCCCAGCGCCGGCTCGCTCAGCGTGAAGGCCTGGAGCTGGATCCCGCCCCAGGTCTCCTCGCCGGTGACCTGTCCCTCGACCGTGGCGCCGAGCCCCAGGGGCAGCGCCACGAACTGACGTACCGTGCCCTTCCCGGACTTGATGCCGTCGAGCCACGGCTGCCGCGGCAGCACCACGTAGTTCTGCGGATCCCGGGACAGCCGGCTGCTCCACGGCAGCCCCGAGATGGCGCACACCTTGCCCACGCCCACCTGGAGCGCGGCCGGTTCGGCCGTCCCCGCGAAGCTCAGCCACATCGCCTCGCGCAGGTACATCGGCAGCATCACGCCGCCGCGCGCCCGCCAGTCCGGCGGCACCGAGTCCGCGTAGTCCTCGACCCGGCGCACCGGGAACTCCCCGAGCCCCGGTGGCAGCGGATGCGTTCCGGTCTCCGGCAGGCGCAACGTGCGCACGAACCGCACCCGCGCACCGCCCGGCAGCACCAGGCTGTTCCCGTCGACCCGCACACTCCCGGTCATGATCGTCTCCCCTCGTCGCGCGTCTTCCTCGGTGCTACCACGACGGGTCCGCGCCACCGGTTCCGTCCCTGGCGATCTTCGTGGCGGGCAGGGTCAGGACCGCGGCCGGCCGGCGATGTTCTTGACGTAGTCCTCGACCGCCGCGTCGAGCCCGATGTCGTGCTGCGCCCGCTCGGACAGGTACCAGCGGTGTTCGAGCAGTTCGTGGTAGAGCTCGGCCGCGTCCGTCCGCTCCGGCACGTGGTCGCGCACCGCGCGCACGGTCGGCCGGAACACGTCGCGCACCCAGCGGTGGGCGAGGACCTCGGCGCGTGCCCCCAGGGGATCGCCCGGCGCGTAGTCGTCCTGCGTGGCCATCCAGCTCTCCAGGTCGTTCAGGAGCCGTCGTGCCTGGTTCTCCTCGGCGTCCATGCCGGTGAGGCGCAGGAGTTGGCGCTGGTGGTGGCCCGCGTCCACGACCTTCGGCACGAACGTGACGGTGTCCCCCTGGTCCGCGTGCGAGATCTGCATCTCCGCGACGTCGAAGCCCAGATCGTTGAGGCGGCGGATGCGGCGCTCCATGTAGTGGTGCTTGCCCGCCGGGTAGACGGAGGTACGCGTCAGCTCCGTCCAGAGCGCTTCGTAGCGCTCCCCGATCTCCGTGCCGAACGCGATCGGGTCGATGGACGGATGCAGCGCGCCGGACGCCTCCAGGTCGAGCATCTCGCCGCTGATGTTGACCCTCGCGAGCTCGATGTCGTACGCGCGCTGCCCGTCGCTGAGCCTTGGGTGCAGCTCCCCGGTCTCGGCGTCCACGAGGTAGGCGGCGTACGCGCCCGCGTCCCGCCGGAACAGGGTGTTGGACAGCGAGCAGTCGCCCCACGCGAACCCCGCCAGATGCAGCCGCACGAGGAGGACGGCGAGGGCGTCCATGAGGCGGTGCACGGTGCCGGGGCGCATCGTCGTCTCGAACATGGAGCGGTAGGGGAGCGAGCCGCCCAAGTGGCGGGTGATGAGGACGGGTTCGAGAGGCGCACCGTCGGCGTCCGTGCGGCCGGTGACCACGGCGAGGGGGTCGACCGCGGGAATCGCGAGACGGTCGAGGGTGCGCAGGAGTTCGTACTCGCGCAGCGCGGGCCGCTCGGCGAGTTCCTTCACGGCCACGACCTCGCTGCCCGCACGGGCATAGCGGACGACGTGGCGCGAGATGCCACGGGGGAGCGGCACCAGGTACTTGTCCGGCCACTCCTCCAGGGGGACGTGCCAGGGGAGTTCGAGGAGGAGGGCAGGGTGTTCGGGGTTGGTGGCGCTGATCTGCAGAGTCATGCGGTCACAGTCCTGGGTCGCGCGGCGGGTCCTGGGTGATCGGACCCCGAAGGGGCGGCGCGGGTCAAGACCGGGGGCGCGCCGGCCCCCGATGCGTTGCTCAAGGGCGGCAGGCCCTGGCCGGGGACAGGCACCGTCCGCCCTGCCGCCGCCGACGCGGGGCGACCAGTCGGCGGGCGCCGAAATCCCGTTGAGGCCCTTCGGCGCGCGCCCTAGGGTGCGGACCATGCTGCCCCTCGTGGAATCCGACGAGCAAGGGGGCGCCGTGCTCCCCGACGAAGCGGTCATGCGGCGGGGAGTGGACGACCTCTGTGCCCGGCTCGGCCTCACCGGCCTCCCGCTCACGCGCTACGAAGCGGGCTCGCAGCCCGTCTACGCCGTCGGTGACGAGCACGTCCTGAAGCTGTTCCCGGCGGCCTGGGCGGAGGACGGCGTCACCGAGGCCCGGGTCCTCGCCCACCTCGAGGGCCGGCTCCCCGTGCCCACCCCCGAGGTCCGCTCCGCGGGCGCATACGAGAACGGGTGGCGCTACATCCTCATGTCCCGGCTGCCCGGCGAGGACCTGGCCGTGGCCTGGCCCGGCATCCCGCGCGCCGACCAGGATCGCCTCGTCACCGAGGCCGGAGCGTGCCTCGCCGCGCTGCACGCCCTCGACCCCACGCCCCTCGCCGGAGCGGTGGGCCCGGGGGACTGGGACACGTTCGTGGGCGAGCAGCGCGCGGGCGCCGTGCAGCAGCAGCGTGAACACGGCCTCGCGGAGGGCTGGTTGGAGCAGATCCCCGCGTTTCTCGACTCCGTCACGCTGCCGACCGGGCCCGAACACGCCCTGCTGCACACGGAGTTCATGCGCCAGCACCTCGTCGTAGACCCCCGGGAACGCACCCTGACCGGACTCCTCGACTTCGAGCCCGCCATGATCGGAGACCCGGCCTACGACTTCGTGGCCGTCGGCCTGTTCGTCACCCGGGCCGACCCGCGCCTGATGACCCGCTTCACCCAGGCATACGGTCGCGCGTTCGCGCCCCGCACCGTGATGGCGTACGCCCTCCTGCACGTGTACAGCCATCTGCCCTGGTACCTGCGGGAACTGCCCGCGCCGCCGGAGGCGACGTTCGACTCACTCGCCGGGGCCTGGTTCGCCGCCGGATGACGCGAGGCGGGCCTCCGCCGCCGCGAGGATCTCCGTGACGCGCAACGCGAAGGCGGCGTCGCAGGCGTGCGGCCGGCCCGTGCGCACGGACTCCAGGAGCGCGTCGACCGCCACGCCGAACGCGTCGACCGAGGCACCGCCCGTCGGCATCGACATGATGCCGGACTCCCCCCGCAGCTCCACGTCGACGCCCGCCGCCTTCGCCGGAGTGGTCAGACTCAACGCGGCCGTGGCGGAGGCGCCCGACGCATGCGCGAGGACCAGATGCACGGTGTCGGCCGGGCCCCGCGCGGCCGTCACGGACGTGACGTCCCCGAGCACCGGGAGCAGTACGGACAGGGCGTGCGGGCCGACGTCCCACAGGGCGCCGCGCCCGACCCGCCACGGGGACACGGTCAGCTCCGACGTGTCGCCGGGGGTGTACAGGGACCCGTACCAGTCGGCCCGGCCCGTGAACCAGCCTCCCTCGGCGGCCTGTTGGGCCAGCCAGTCCGAGGTGACGGTGGCGAAGCGCAGGGTGAAGAACACGACGGACGCGACGCCCGCGGCCCGTACGGCGTCCACGACCCCCCTGGCCGCGGGCACCGACGTGGCCAGCGGCTTGTCGAGGAGGAGATGGCAGCCCGCGGCGGCGGCCCGCGTCGCGAGCGGTGCCTGCACGTCCGGCGGCACCGCGAACGCCACCGCGTCACAGGCCGCGAACAGCGCGTCGACGTCCTCGAAGACCCGCGTCCCATGGGCGGCGGCGACCTCGGCCGCGGCCTCGGGCCTGCGCCCCCAGACGCCCACGAGATCCGTCCCCGGGTGGGCGCGCAGAGCGGCGGCATGCGTCTTCGAGGCCCAGGTGCCGGTGCCGACGAGCCCGACGCGAAGGGTGGTGGCAGCAGAAGTCATGGTCGGCAGTATGGCTGGGGTGCGGCGGCGGGAACAGGAACGGTCGCCGTGCCGGAGGCCTCACACGTTCCCTTTGAGGCGGAGGCCTTTCGCGTCATCCCCACGCCGGCCAGCACGACCGCCATCCCCGCCACGACCCGCGCCGACAGGTCCTCGCCGAGCACGACGGCGCCCAGCGCAACCGAGACGACCGGCAGGAGATAGCCCACCGTCGCCGCACTCGTCGGGCCCTCGTCCGCGATCAGACGGTAGTTGAGGTAGAACGTCACGCCCGTGCCGAAGATCCCGAGGATCACCACAGCGACGACGCCCGTCAGGTCGACCTCGGAGGAGGACGAGTCGCCGAAGGGCAGCGCCAGCACGCTGAGTGCCGTCGCGGTCGTCAACTGCGCGGAGGACAGGGCGATCGGCTGGACACCGGGCCCGGTGAGTTTGCGCCCCATGTACGCGAACGCCACCGCGTAGCTCGCCGCGGCCGCGAGCAGGGCGAGCGCGCCCCAGTCGGCGAGGCCCGTGCGCTGCCACGGCGCGAAGATCAGCAGCGTCCCGGCGAAGCCGAGCAGCAGGCCCGTCAGCCGCAGCGGTCGCAGGCCGCGCTCCGAGCCGAGGGCGACACCGATCAGCAGTGACCACAAGGGAGTTGTGGCGTTGAGTACGCCGGCGACGCCCGAGTCGACGCTCCGCTCGCCGAAGCCGAAGAGGGCGAACGGGACCGCGTTGCAGAAGAACGCGGCGACCACGAGGTGCCCCCACGTGCGGCGGTCGCGGGGCAGCCGCTGCCCGGTCGCCCGGCTCAGCGCGAACAGGACGCCAGCTCCGAGCGCGCACCGCACCACGACGATGTGCACCGGCGAAAACCCGTGCTGGAGCGCCAACTTGATCCAGAGGAAGCCGGAGCCCCACAGGAGCGCAAGCACCCCCATCCGCACCGCCGCGCCGCGTCCAGTGAACACCCCGCACCTCCCGCTCGTCGTTCTGGCTTCGTACGCTCCCTCACCCAACTCAACAGGACAAGTGAAAAGTCCTGGACCCACTGTTAACCTCTCCTACATGCTCGATGTGCGACGTATGCAGGTCCTGCGCGCCGTGGTCACCAGCGGCTCGGTCACCGCCGCGGCGGCGAACCTCGGCTACACGCCGTCCGCCATCAGTCAGCAGGTCGCCGCCCTGGAGAAGCAGGCAGGCACGGCGCTGCTGGAACGCGTCGGCAGAGGAGTGCAGGCCACGGAGGCGGGGCGGCTGCTCACGCGGTACGCGGACGCCATCAGCCGCCAGGTCGCCGAGGCCGAGACCGCGCTCGCCGATCTGCGGGAGGGCCGCACCGGCACGCTCTCCGTGCGCTACTTCGCCACCGCCGGAGCCGCGCTCGTGGCGCCCGCCGTGGCGCGCCTGCGTGAGCGGCACCCCGGCGTGCGCGTCGACCTGAGAGTGACCGACCCCAAGGACCCGCTGCCCGAGGTGCGGCAGGGGCGGGCCGACGTGGCCGTCGTCGTGCGCACGCGCGACGTGCCGCCCACCGGGATCCGCATGTGCCACCTGGCCGACGACCCCTACCGTGCGGTCCTGCCCAGGAACCATCCGCTCACCGAACGGCGCGTCATCGACCTGGCCGAACTCGCCGACGAACCCTGGGTCGACACCGAGGGTGTCGCGGGCCCCTGCCACGAGATCGTCCGCGACGCCTGTGCCGCCGCCGGATTCAGCCCCGATTTCTCGGTCGAGAGCCAGGACTACGCGACCGCCCAGGGCTTTGTCGCCGCCGGCATGGGCATCGGCCTCATGCCTCTGATGGGCCTCAGGAACCGGCATCCCGACGTCGTCCTGCGCAAGGTCCGTAAACCGGAGCCGATCCGCGTGATCTGTGCGGCCACCCGCGACGTGGCCTCCACGCAGCCCGCCCTCCAGGGGTTCGTCGAGGCGGCGCTGGAGGCGGCGACGGGCTGAGGGGCGGACCGACGGGACGCGTGGGTGCGCCGGGGCTTGCAGCAGGTATGCGCGGCTTTGTCCGTGCGTTCTGGTCAGATGCGAGCGCTCTGGTGAATACTGATTCACCATGTGGGTGAATAGGAATTCACCCGACCTCCCGCCCCCGCCCTCGAGGCGTCCACCGGAGCGTTCATGGAGCCCCCGATAAACCCTGACATACGCCCCGAAACAGCCCCACTGCCCGGTCTGCGCGGCCGGCTGACGATCCCGGTCCTCGCCTTCGGCGGCATCCTCATGGCCGTCATGCAGACCGTCGTGGTCCCGCTGCTCCCCGACCTGCCCCGGCTGACCGGAGCCTCGCCCGGAGCGGTCTCCTGGACGGTCACCGCGACTCTCCTCGCGGGCGCAGTTCTCACCCCCGTGCTCGGCAGGGCGGGCGACATGTACGGCAAGCGGCGCGTCCTGCTGCTCGCGCTGGGCCTGATGACCGGCGGGTCGGTGCTGTGCGCGCTCACCGCCGACATCCGCGTCCTGATCGCGGCCCGCGCGCTCCAGGGCGCGGCCGCCGCGGTCGTCCCGCTCTCCATCAGCATCCTGCGTGACGAACTCCCGCCCCACCGCACGGGATCCGCGGTCGCCCTCATGAGCTCGACCGTGGGCATCGGCGCCGCGCTCGGCCTGCCGCTCGCCGCCCTGATCGTCCAGTACGCGAACTGGCACGTCATGTTCTGGGCGACCAGTGCCCTCGGCGCGCTCGGCCTCGCCCTCGCCTGCTGGGCCGTGCGCGAGTCGCCCGTACGCGAACCGGGCCGGTTCGACACAGTCGGCGCGGCCGGGATCGCCGGCGGCCTCGTCTGTCTGCTGCTCGCCGTGTCGCAGGGCGGCCAGTGGGGCTGGGGCAGCGCCCGTGTGGTCGGCCTGTTCGCCGGAGCCGTCGTGATCCTGGCGCTGTGGTCGTGGCAGCAGTTGCGGGCCGAGCGTCCACTGGTGGACCTCCGGCTCGCCGTCGGCCGCCGCGTCGGCCTGCCGCACCTCGCCGCCCTGATCGCCGGATTCGCCTTCTACGCCAACTCGCTCGTCACGGCACAGCTCGTCCAGGCGCCCAGGTCCAGCGGCTACGGGCTCGGCCTCTCCATCGTGCAGACCGGCCTGTGCCTGCTGCCCAACGGCGTGATCATGCTGCTCCTCTCGCCGGTGTCGGCCCGCGTCTCCGCCGCGCGCGGCCCCCGCGTGAGCCTCGCCATCGGCGGCGCGGCGATGGCGCTCGGCTATGTCGTCCGCATCGCCGACAGCCGCGACCTGTGGGTGATCGTCCTGGGCGCCGCCATCGTGTCGACCGGCACCACGTTCGCGTACTCGGCGCTGCCCACCCTCATCCTGCGGGCTGTGCCCGCGGGCCAGACCGCGTCGGCGAACGGCGTGAACGTCCTGATGCGGACCATCGGCCAGGCCGTCTCCAGCGCCGCGGTCGCCGCGATCCTCGTCCACCACGCGACCGGCGCCGGTTTCCCCTCACTGCGCGGGTATCAGATGGCCTTCGTCATGGCGGGTGCGGTCGCCCTCGTGGTCATAGCGGCGGCGTTCACCGTCCCCGCCGACGCGGCGGACAATGGAGGGCGCAGGTCCGTCAGTGGCACGACCGGGCGGACGGACAAGACCCTCGAAGGAGCGTGACCCCGTGACGAGCCCGGCCCCCACGGCATCCGCCGAGGCGCACTCCGTCCCCGGGGTGACCGAAGACCACCGTTCGGGGCCGGCACGCCGCGACGCCGAGGAGACCAAGGCCGCCATCATCCGCGCCTGCCGCCACCTCCTCGCCCGGCACGCGCACACCGACATCACCCTCAAGGCCGTAGCCGAGCGCGCCGGGGTCAGCGCCCCGCTGATCCTCAAGTACTTCGGCAACAAGGACGCCCTGTTCTCCCAGGTCATGAACTTCGAGGCGGACGTGGAGACCTTCCTCGACGCGCCGCTGGAAGACCTCGGCCGGCACATGGTGCGCCACCTCCTCACCGGCCAGTCCGAGCAGGGCGCCGACCCCATCCTGCGCATCGTGTTCGCCCCGCTCCACGGCGAACAGGGCGACATCCTCCGCGCCAACTTCCGTACCCAGGTCAGCGACCGCCTCGCCGAGCGCCTGCACGGACCGGACACGGGCCTGCGCGCCGAACTCGCCGTCTCGCTGCTCCTCGGCCTCGGCGTCATGTACGGCATCGCGCGCGGCCCCCATGTGCGCTCCGCGCCCATCGAAGAGATCGCCGAACGCTACGGACCAGCCGTACAGGCCCAGTTGACTCCTGGCACACTGGCCGGATGACCACAGCGGAGGAACATCCGGCGGCCACGTCCGACCTGCTCGCCCGCTTTCTGGCCGGTCTCCGCGAGGTGCTGTCCGCCCCGTTCTCGCTGTGGGCGCACGGGTCGCTCGCCGGCGGGGACTACCAGGAAGGGCGCAGCGACCTCGACCTCGTCGCCGTCGTCCCGCGCCCGCTCAAGCCGGACGAGCAGACGCGGCTCACCACGCTGCACGAGCGAATCGACGCCGAACTGCCCCTCGCGGCGCGCCTCCACTGCTCCTACATGCCGCAGGGCGACCTCGACGACCCTGACCGTACGCACTTCACCTGGGCGCACCAGGAGGCCTACGCCCGCACGGTCACGCCCATCACCCGGCGCGAGCTCCACACCTTCGGCCTCGTGCTCCATGGGGACCCGATCGCGGGCACCCTGCCGCCGGTGGACGACCGCACGCTCAGGGAGTACATCCTCGCCGACCTGGCCGGCTACTGGCGGCCCAGGACCGGACGCCGCGAGCTGTGGCTGGAGAACAGCTGGGTCGACCTGGGGCTGATGGTCGTGGCCCGGGCCACGGTCACCCTGCGCGACGGCACCCTCATCAGCAAGGCCGAGGCACTCGCCGTCCTCACCGAACTCGGCGCGCCCGCCGACGTCGTGGCGGACATCGAACGCCGACGGTACGAGGGAGGCCCGGCCGAATCCGACCCCGAGTGGCTCGCGCGGCGGGCGGAGCTGACCCTCGACTGGCTCGCCCCCGCGCTCGACCGCACCGTCGCCGCGCACACCGCCGACGGCTGAGGGCGGGAGCCGGAGAGCCGTCGAGTCGGCGTACCGGAGAGCGGGAGGGGCCGGGGGCCCGTCGATTCGGAGAGGTCGGAGGGCCGGTTTCAGGCGGTCGGATCCGTCGGCAGCCGGTCGAGCTCGATGCCGAACGAGTCGCGGTACGTGTCGAGCACCTCCCGGTCGGACGTGAGCTCCGTGCTGTGGCGCTCGCCGCCGACCGTCGTCTTCAGCGTGCGGCCGCTCAGGGTCAGCCGGCCCTCGTCCGTGACCAGCGAGCAGACCAGCGACCGCGTGAACATGGACTGCGGCGAAGTGGAGTTGTACCAGCAGCCGACCTCGAAGTCCCGCAGTTCCCGCGGGCGTTGGTCGAGGAGGTACTCCGGCACCCCGTCCTTGGAGACGCGCAGGTCGCCCTCCTTCGTCTCGGCGATCCGGAAGACGCCACCCGGATCCCGCTGTTCCCCCCGCTCGCCGAGGTCGAGCGGGAAGTGGCTGTGCGCCCCGAAACCGACGTCCGCGAGCAGATCGGCCCCGTCGACGGTACGGACACGGAGTGCGAGATGGTCGTACGGGATGCCGAGGTGCCCCTCCTTGCCGTACACCCGGGCCTGGAGCAGGGACACCTCGAAGCCCAGCGCGGTGAGCAGCGCCGCGAACCCGCCGTTGAGCTCGTAACAGAAGCCGCCGCGATGGCGGTCCACGAGTTTGGCGACGATCGCGTCCTCATCGATGGAGATGTCCTCGCCCAGGTGGATCGAGAGGTTCTCGAACGGGACCGCCCGCTGGTGCGCGAGGTGCAGGGTGCGCAGTGCCTGTGCGGTCGGCGCCGCGGGGCGGGGCGTCGCGATGCGGCGGAGATAGGCGTCGGTGCGTGAGGCGTCCATAGGGCCAGTCTGGACGGCCGGGCGGCCCTGGGCCACGGGCTGAGGGACCGAATCGGCCCAGGTCGCACGGCCTAGGACCAGCGGACCAGGAACCCCGAGGAGCCGTCCGTCAGGCCGCCCCCGCCACCGGCCGCAGGCGCACCGGGAGTTGGTCGACGCTGTTGCCCACGAAGCCCGCCTTACGCCCGAGCTCCGCGTCGGGCGCGGCCAGATCGAGGTCGGGGAAACGGGTGAACAGGCGCTCCAGGGCGACGGTGGTCTCCAGGCGGGCGAGCGGTGCCCCCAGGCAGTAGTGCGGGCCGTGGCCCAGTGAGAGATGGCGGGCGGCCGAGGCGCGCGTGACGTCGAAGCGGTCCGCGTCCGGGCCGTGCGCACTCCTGTCACGCCCCGCCGCCGAGTAGCCCGCGAGCACGGGAGTGCCCCGGGGGATCAGCGTTCCGTCCACCGTCAGATCCCGCGTCGGGTAGCGGAACGGGAAGTAGCTGACGGGGCTGTCCCAGCGCAGCGTCTCCTCCACCACGTCGGACCAGGACGCCGCGCCCGACTGGACGAGGTCGAGCTGGTCGCGGTGGGCGCACAGCGCACGCACGGCGTTGGTGATCAGGTTCAGCGTCGTCTCGTGCCCAGCGATGATCATGAGGAGCAGGGTGCCGATCAGCTCCTGCTCGCTGAGCCGGTCGCCGTCCTCCTCGCGCGCCGCGATCAGCGCGCTCGTCAGGTCGTCGCCCGGGCGGCTCGTCCGCGACGCGGCGACCGCCGCGAGCACGGAGACCAGCTCACGGTTGGCGGCCACCGCCTCGCGCGGGCCGATGTCGGTGGCCACGACCTGGCCCGACAGGTGGTGCAGCCGGCCTCTGAACTCCTCGTCCACACCCAGCAACTCACAGATCACGCTCATCGGGAGCGGCAGCGCGAACCGCCGCCGCAGCTCCACGACGTCCTCGCCCTCCGACACGGCCGCATCCAGCCCGTCGAGCAGTTCGCCGGTCAGCTCCTCGACGCGTGGCCGCAGGGCCTCGACGCGGCGCGCGGTGAACGCCCGGCTCACCAGCGACCGCAGCCGCCGGTGGTCCTCGTCGTCCGCGGTCGTCATGCCCTGCACGGTCGCGAACGTCATGAGCGGCCAGCCGTCGGGTATACGGCCCTCGCTCAGCGCGGTGAAGTGCCGGGCGCTCTTGGCGACATCGGGGTGCGCGAGGAAGTCCCTGAGGGCGTCGTGGCCGAGGACCACCATGCCCTCGACGTCACCGGGCAGCACGACCGGGGCGACGGCGCCCCGCTCGAGCAGTCGCGCGTTCGCCGCGTGCGGGCAGCCACCGGCCGGGTCGATACGGTGCGGGACCACGGGTGGGATCGTCAACGGAGCTCTCCTGAACGGTCTCGGGAACGCGGAAACGCCGGAACGCGGGCAGGGGACGCACGCCCGCCCCCTACGGACGAACGCACGTACCTCACCTACGGACGAGTACACCTACCTCACGTATGAACACGCGTCTCCGTTCCCAAGTCGTACAGCTTCTCGAGCAGCCAGGCTTCGTTTCCCGCGAGTCCCGCCCTGTCCAGGGCCTCGTCGGCCTCCGCGATCGGCAGGGCGAGCAGCGAGGCGGCGTTCGCCGGCTCGCATCCGGTCAGTGCGGCGCGCGCGGTGTGCAGCAGGCGCAGGCAGGCCTGGGCCGCGGCGAGTTCGGCATTCCTGGTCGCGTTCATGTCGATGGGCCCCTCGGCTCGGCGAAGACGTAGATGTAGAGACATGCGCTTCCACTCTTGCGCACGGGTCTGACAATTCGCCTTCGACGCGAGGGTCGAGAGGGGGTGCTCGGTCGTCGAACCCGGTCGATCGAACTCAGTCCGACGTACGGACCGTCGCGCGCCGTCCCAAGTTGAGCCGCAGGCCTTCCGGCATCAGCGTCAGGCGCTCCGCGACGCGCAGCCGGTAGCCCGGTTCGGGGTGCAGGTCGTAGCGGCGCAGGAGCAGGCCGAGTACCAACGTCGCCTCGTGCAGCGCGAATTGGCGGCCGATGCACGCGCGTGCCCCCGTGCCGAACGGCTTGAAGACATGTGGGGCGCGCGAGCGCACGGCCGCCGGAGCGAAGCGGTCCGGGTCGAAGGCCTCCGGGTCGTCACCCCACGCCTCCGGGTCGCGGTGCAGGAGCGATGTCAGGACCAGAGCCCAAGCGCCCCTGCGCATCGGGTGGACCCCGCCGAGCGTCGTGTCGACGTGGGCCTCGCGGGCGAACGCCGGAGCCGTCGGCCACAGCCGCAGGGACTCGTCGAGAACGCGGCGCAGATAGCGGAGCTTGGCCACCTGCTCGTACGCGGGCTCGTCCGCGTCGCCCCACACCCGCTCCACCTCCTCGCGCGCCTTCGCGAGGACGTCGGGGTGGTGCGCCAGATAGTGCAGCGCGAACGACAGCGCGCCCGACGTCGTCTCGTGCCCGGCGATGAGGAACGTGATGACCTGGCGCCGGATGTTCTCGGGGGAGAGGCGCTCCCCGGTGTCGGGGTGGGCGACCTGCAGCATGCGGTCGAGCAGGTCGCCCTGCCCGGCGGAGGGCGATCCGGACGCGGCCCGCCGGGCGGCGACGACGTCGTCCACGGTCCGGTTGAGATACGCCATGTCCGCGGCGTTGCGCCGCTCCGTGCTCCGCAGCAGCAGGGGAGCGAGCGCCGGTGGCACCACGTTGCGGCGCTGCGCGAACGACAGTGTGCCGACCATGGCGGTCACGAACGGGTGCGGCCGCTCCCGCTCGAACGACCCGAAGTCATGGCCGAAACCGGTCCGCGCGATCGTCTCCAGGGTCAGCTTCGTCATGTCGCCGGGCACGTCCACGGCCAGGCCCGCCGCCTCCCGGGCGTCCCAGGCCGCCATCAGGCGCCCCGCGACGTCCAGCATCAGCGGGTGGTAGCCCTCCATGGCGTCGCGGCCGAAACCGGGGGCGAGCACGTCGTGCGCCAGCTGCCAGTTGGGCTCGTGGTTGTACGCGGTGAACAGGCCGTCACCGGCCACCGGCCGCAGGTTGGCGACGCCCAGGCCGACATGCTTGGCGAAGCGTGACTCGTCCGCCATGTCGGCGGCGAACCGCGCGCCCCAGACGAACACAATCTCGTTCCCGAAGGCCTTGCGGCGGAAGACCGGCCCGAGCTCCTTGCCGATCCGCATCGAGTCCTGCACCGGCGTGCGCACGTTCGCGCCGAGGATGTCGCCGACGAGGGGAACGCGTCGCGGCGGGTGCGGAATCCGGTCGAGTCCGGGCCAGCCGAGCTCGGCGCTGCGAAAGCCCTTCGGCGGTGTCGAGTCCGTCGCCGGCCGCGTCAACTGAGCCATGATCCCCACCTGTTGGACGTAGAGAGTGCCTGTACCCGACCGTTGTTATACGTGGGTTCAATACGCGCCCCAGTGTGGTCCCGCTATTGAATTCACGTCAAGTAATTCGAGTAAGGTGCTGCCATGGCCGCCAGGGAGCAGGAGCGCACGCGCCGTCGGCTGAGCACCGAGGAGCGCCGCGAGCAGCTGCTCAGCGTGGGCGCGCGGCTGTTCGCGCAGAGCACGTACGACGACGTCTGGATCGAGCAGGTCGCCGAGATCGCCGGCGTCTCGCGCGGACTGCTCTACCACTACTTCCCGACGAAACGGGACTTCTTCGCCGCCGTCGTCCAGCGCGAGAGCGAGCGGATGCTGCGCCTGACCGCGGCCGTTCCCGGGATCCCCGTGCGCGACCAGATCGCCGTGGGCCTGGAGACGTTCCTGGGGTATGTGGAGGCCCACGGCGAGGGCTTCCGTGCCTTCCACCGGGCCGAGGCCGCGGGCGACCCGGCCGTGCGCGAGGTGTACCGGCAGGGCCTGGCGGCGCAGGAGCGCCAGATCGTCGAAGCGATCGCCGCCGACCCCGACCGGTCCCGTGCCGACGGTGAATCCCCCGTGCTCCGGCTCGCCGTACGCGGCTGGCTGGCCTTCATGGTGGCCGTGTGCCTCGAGTGGCTCGACGAGCCGGAGCTGACACGGGAGCAGGTGCGCGACCTGTGCGCGCGGGCCCTACTGGGCGCGATCACGCCGTAGCGCGCCGCGCGGGCCAGTCAGCCCCCTGGAGTGGCCTGGCCCGGAGTGACCTTGACGGGCTCCGTGCCGGTGCCGCTGTGCCGGTCCGCCCAGTTCCGCAGCGCCGTCCCGAAGGCGTGGTCGAGGTGGTGAAGACCGGACAGGTCGAGCACGACGGGCCGGTCCTGCGGCAGTGCCTCCAGGCTGTCGAGGATCTTCGGCAGCCGCAGGAACGTCGCGTTGCCCGTCAGATACACCTGGATCGGCCCGGCCCCCTTGTCTATGACGTCGAGCCGCACGTGCGAGGCCTCCCACGCCGTCTTGGCCACCGCGAGAGCGAGGCCGATGAGCACGCCCTCGAACATGCTGACCGCGACGATCGACACCGCCGTGACGACCAGCACCAGCGCCTCGCCCCGGTGGTCACGCCACAGCCCCGCGATCTGCGGTACGGGGATCAGCTTGCCGCCCGCGTGGACCAGGACGGCCGCGAGCGCGGCGACCGGGATCACGCCGAGCGCGGCGGGGAGCAGCGCCGCGAACAGCAGCAGCCACACACCGTGCAGGACCCGGGACGCCTTGGTGCGGGCGCCCGCCTGGACGTTGGCGGAGCTGCGCACGATCACCGCCGTCATCGGCAGCGCGCCGAGCAGCCCGCACACCGCGTTGCCGGTGCCCTGCGCGATCAGTTCCTTGTCGTACGAGGTGCGCGGCCCGTCGTGCATCCGGTCGACGGCGGCCGCGCTGAACAGGCTCTCGGCGGAGGCGATGAGGGTGAACGCGAGAACGGTGGCGACGACCCCGACGCTCGCGAGCTGCCCGAACGCGTCGGCGCCGGGCGGCTGTACGGACTCGATCAGACCCTGCACCTCGACCCGCGCGACCGGCAGCCCGAACCCGGCGGCCGCGAGTGTCGCGAGACCCACCGCGGCGAGCGGTGCGGGCACCACCTGGGCCGCCTTGGGTAGCCGCTTCCAGCCGAGAAGCACGACGATCGTGCCCACCCCCAGGGCGAGCGCGGTGAGCGCCGTCGGTGAGGTGGCCGATTCGATCAACAGCCCGGGCAGTCCGGCGAGTTTGCCGACACCCGACGCGGGCGCCGGTGTGTCGGCCATCGCGTAGAGCTGCCCGGCGATCAGCACGAGGCCGATCCCGGCGAGCATGCCCTCGACGACCGCTACGGAGATCGCCCGGAACCAGCGGCCCAGGCGCAGGCTGCCCATCAGGAGCTGGAGCAGCCCCGCCGCGAGCACGATGACGCCGAGCACCGGCAGGCCGTACGCCTGCACGGCCTCGTACACGAGAACGGTGAGCCCGGCCGCGGGCCCGCTCACCTGCAGACTGCTGCCGGGCATCGAGCCGGCCACGAGACCGCCCACGATGCCGGTGACGAGGCCCAGTTCGGCCGGGACGCCGGACGCCACGGCCACGCCCACGCACAGCGGCAGGGCGACCAGGAACACGACGAGAGACGCGGCGAAGTCCTGCCGCGGTACCAAACGCTTCACGAGCGCATACCTCCAGCGCGCCCCGTGCGGGGCGCGTAGTCCTACACGTGCGGAGTGTCACGGGAGGCGGGCAGGAGGGTGCGCCGAAGACGCGGGGGAACTGCTCCTGCCCTCGGGCGCTCTCAGCAGCGGAAGACCTGGAGTATGACGGGGAGGGAGTCGGCCGCCCGTCTCGGCTGGCGGTGCGGGGACCGCTCGCCGGCGCCCGCCGTCGGCGCGACACCCGGGTCCCCGGCCCGGACCTGCCACGGGCACGCGGCCCCGCGCACGGTGCCGTCGGGCACATACTCCTCCGCGCGGTACCGGTCGCGAGGCAGGTAGTGGTGGGACGAACTCCGGGGCAGCTCGGTGTCGTCGCAGGTGGCGACCGGGCCGCCGGTGTGCGTCACCGGCTGGTGCGCGGACGCGGACGTGGCGCCCTTGACCAGGAGTTGGAGGACGAGCATGCCGACGGTGAGGGCCATCAGGCAGGCCCTCGCTGTCGTCGTGCCCCGTGCCATCCGGTCGGCCCCCTGGTCGCGTCGCCTCGTCATCCTCCTGGGCAGTCAGCAGATTAGCCTGGCCAACTGCCCGTGTGGTTACCGTAAGGTTGCGCGGCGGTAAGGGTGCGCAGGACGGCGCCCGGTGGCCGGTTTCCGGCGGTCGGCTCTCAGCCGAGGGCGTCGTACACCGCGCTGATCAGGGCCATCTTGCGCGGGTCGTCGGCGATATGAGGGCCCATCCGGTTCATCACATAGCCCATCGCGACACCCGACTCGGGGTCGGCCGATCCGAACGAGCCGCCGAAGCCGTCGTGTCCGACCGCGCGCGGGTTGGGCCCGTACGAGCCGTTCGGTCCGCTCAGCCAGAGCCCGAGGCCCAGCTCCGTCTCGTGCGTGAATCCGGCCCCCAGGACCAGGTCCCGGCAGCTTCCCTGACCCTCGCGGATCCGCTCGGCGCCCTGCGGGGAGAGGATCTGCCGGTCGCCGGAGCGGCCCTTGTCCGCGACGATCGCGTACAGCGCGGCCACGGCGCGCGCGGTGCCGTGGCCGTTGGCGGCCGGGATCTCGGCGGCGCGCCATGCCGCGGTGTTCGCCTCCGACGCGCCGGCGATCGGATTGGTCAGCGCGGCGAGGGCGGCGGGCGCCAACTGGGCGAAGATCGCGGCCTGTTCGCTGGTTGCCTGCGCGCGCGGGTGCACCAGCTGCGCCGCGCGGCCCGCCTCCTTGTCCGGCAGTCCGATCGTGAAGTCGATGCCGAGCGGGCCCGTCACCTCGCGCTCCAGGAATGCACCCGGCAGCAGACCGCTGACGCGCCGGACGACCTCGCCGACCAGGAACCCGTACGTCAGCGCGTGGTAGCCGGAGACCGAGCCGGGCTCCCACCAGGGCTCCTGCGCCGCGAGCCGGGACGTGGTGAGCTCCCAGTCGAAGAGCTGCTCCAGGGAGTGCGGCTCGCGCAGCCCGGCGAGCCCGGCCCGGTGCGACAGCAGATGACGTACGAGTACGCCTTCCTTGCCGGCCGCGGCGAACTCGGGCCAGTACGTGGCGACCGGCGCGTCCGGGTCGAGCAGGCCGCGGTCGATGAGGATGTGGGCGCACAGAGCCGTCGGGCCCTTCGTCGTCGACCACACGTTGACGACCGTGTCGCGTTCCCACGCGCGCGTGCGGGCCGCGTCGGCCCAGCCGCCCCACAGGTCGACGACGGGCGCGCCGTCGATCAGGACGGTGACGGCCGCGCCCAGTTCCTCGCGTTCGTCGAAGTTCTCCTCGAAGGCGGCGCGAACGGCCTCGAAGCGTGCGTCGCAGTGTCCTTCGATGCGGGGCGCGTGCTGGGTCATGGGGTCTCCGTGGGCCGAAGCGGTGCGGCGGGGCGAGTCGGAACGGGTCCGCAGGAGGTGAACATACCGACTGGTCGGACCAGCGGGAAGAGGGTGGCGGCCGATGGTTCCGGCGCGCCGGTCCGTCAGGCGAAGAGGGGCGAAATTGCAAGGCTGCCTGTCGGCCTTCTACGGTGAGGCCATGCAGCGAGAACCCGCGGACGAGCCGCTCGCCGAACAGGTGGCCGCCGATCTCTCCACCGTCGTCGGACGGCTGCTCAGGCGGCTGCGCACCGCGTCGCCCGACAGCCTCCTCACGCCGACGCAGCGGACCGTGCTGGCGCGCCTCGACGGAGAGGGTCCCGCCACCACGGCCGCGCTCGCGCGCGCCGAGTACGTGCGGCCCCAGTCGATGCGGCTCACCCTCGCCGCCCTCGAGGAACGCGACTTCGTGGCGCGCACGCCCGACCCGGACGACGGCCGTCAGTCCGTCGTCGCCATCACGGAGAGCGGCCGGAGCACCCTCGCCTCGGTCCGCGCGGCCAAGCACGGCTGGCTCGTCCAGGCCCTGGCCGGCGAGCTCGACGAGGCCGAACTGCGCACGCTCGCCGAGGCCACCGCGCTCATGGAGCGGCTGGTGGAGAAGTGAGCGACACGGTGAACGGGCGCCCCGTCCCCCGCAGTTGATCTACGTATGGCATTCTCCTCCCGAGCGTCGGTGGGCACCGGTCCGCCGGCAAGGGGAGGGGACATCATGAAGACCCGAAGCACCGTGATCAGAGCACTCGCCACCGGAGCCTGCGCGATCGGTCTCGTGGCCGGCCTGCAGGGCCAGGCCTGGGCCGGAACGGTCACCATCTACGCGCCCAGCGGCGCCGGCAACGCCACGTGGAACGCCGACCCGGACGGCTCAACCCCCGGCGACGCGATCCGCGCGTGCGACACCAAGTCGGACGGCTGGGGCATCGAGACCGCGCTCGACTACAACTACGACGGCATCATGGACCGGCGCGTCGACACGCGCGGCCACACCGCCGGTTACTGCAGCCCGTGGAAGGGCGGCGACCTCAAGGAGGGCCGGACCGTCCGCATGTACGTCACTCCGGTCAGCGGATCCAGCTACGGCCCCTCGACGTACATCGACGTCACGGCCTGACACCCACACGCGCCCCGAGTCTCCCCCGGCGTCAGCCGGGGGAGACTCGGTCGAGCGTGCGGTTCAGAACCCGATCGCCTCGCGGAGCAGCAGGACGATTCCCTGGCCGGTGAGGGGTTGCGCGTTGAGGACCAGGAGCTGGTTGACGGAACTGGGCTGTCCGTACACCTCCAGGGCGCGGACGTTCTCGAGCGGGAGGGCGTGTTCCTCGAGGCGGCGCATTGCGGTGTCCAGGTCGGGCACCACCTTCTGAGCCCCGACGATCCAGATCGAGCGCCCGGCGCCGCCGGCGTACGCGGGCAACTGGCTTCCGCTGGCCGAGGCCACCACGAGGGAGCCGGTCTCGGTGAGCGCGGCGACGCTGCCCACGACGACGTCGGGGACGGCGATGAGGCGCCGGATGTCGTCCGCCTCGGTGGCCCGGTCCATGGTCACCGCGCAGGGCTTGACGGCCGCCGGGTACTGGCCGCTGGTGTTGATGTCGTCGTCGATGCCGGACAGCCGCAGCGTCTCGCTGGCCACGGTGAACACACTGGCGTCGTCCGGGACAAGCTCCTGGACCCGGGTCCGCGCGGCGGCGGCGTCATCGAGGATCTCGACGGTGAAGCGATGCGCCGCCAGCGCGGCGGCCGCCCGCTCCAAGCGGTCCGCCGACGCCGGGTCGGTGAACTGTGTGGCGGGAGTCGAGACGGTCATCGTGCCTCCTGGGTCGTGTGGGGGTCTCCGGTCGGCGCCGAGCCCGTCAGCGGGGTGGTGTCGAGGTACCTGATCTCGTAGACCCGCTCGGAGAACTTCCAGCCTTCGTCGGTGCGGCGGTAACGGTCGTGGTAGATGGCGTAGTTGAGGCCCTGGAAACCGTTCTGCAGGCGCGCGATCTCCTGCATGTAGGCGCGGCCGGTCGCGGTGTCTCCGTCGATCCGGATCACGCCCGGATGCGTGTTCTGCACGAAGTAGTCCCACTGGGCCTGGAGCCGCTCGCCCCCGGTGCGGATCTCCTCCCGGCCGGTCATCTCGATGGAACCGGCGGGCATCCGCAGCACGCCGTCCTCGGTGAACAGGGACGCGAGGCGGGCGCGGTCCCGCATCATCGCCGCGTCGGTGAACTCACCGCGCAACGCTTCGATCTCCACGCGGTCGGCAATCGCTTGAAAGTCGGTCATCGGCTTCCTCCGTTCCGTATGCCTGTTACGACAACGCAGCCCTCCGGAATGTGAGGCGACGGGAACGACGTCACATTCCGAAGGGCCGGCCCGTCAAAGAGATGGAGGGCATGTACGAGGCCGAGGCAAGGGAGTGCACGACACCATGGCCAACCGATCCGAGACGGCACACGGCCATCCGCCCGATCCGGGCCTGGACGCGATCATGAGCGAGCGGCGCAGGCTGACCGATCTGGCGTACCGGCTCCTCGGCTCGCTGGCCGACGCCGAGGACGTCGTACAGGAGACGTACGTCCGCTGGTACGGCATGGACCGGCCGCAACGGGATGCCATCGAATCCCCCGGCGCCTGGCTGACGACGGTCGCGAGCCGTATCTGCCTCAATCTGCTCGGCTCCGCCCGCGCGCGCAGGGAGCGGTACGTGGGCGAGTGGATCCCCGAGCCGCTTCCCGAGCGCCGGGAGTGGACCGACGGCGTCGCGGCGGACCCGGCGGACCGGATCACCCTCGACGAGTCGGTCGACATGGCCTTCCTCGTCGTACTGGAATCCATGACACCGGCCGAACGCGTCGCCTTCATCCTTCACGACGTCTTCCGTTACGCGTTCGCCGAGGTGGCCGAGATCGTCGGCCGCACACCGGCGGCCTGCCGCCAACTGGCCTCCTCGGCCCGCCGCCGCATCCGCGACGCGCAGGCACCCGTCGGGCCGACGACCGCCCAGGCCGTCATCGTCCGGCAGTTCAAACAGGCCTGGGCGGCGAAGGACGTGAGCGCCCTCGTCGGCCTCCTCGACCCGGACGCCACCGTGATCGCCGACGGCGGGGGCCTGGTCGGCGCCCTGCGGCGGCCGATCACGGGTCGCGAACGGGTCGCTCACGCCTATCTCAACGTCGCCCGCCTCGCGCCCGACCTGACGCTCCTGGAGCGCACGGTCAACGGCCGGCCCGGCCTGGTCGCCCAGCAGGACGGTGTCACCGTCACCGTGTTCGCGTTCCGCGTCGCCGGCGACCGGATCACCCACATCTGGGCCGTACGCAACCCGGAGAAACTGCGCCCCTGGACAGAGGGCTGACGGTGGCGGGACCCGGGTGTCAGCCGGACGCCGCGGGGACCGCATCGGAGGACGCCGACGACGCGCTCTCCGGTGTCCCTTCCGCGAGGTGGTCGACGGTGCCGTCCGGGTCGGTGAGGCGGTTCAGGCGTCCCGGTACGTCGAAGCCGACCAGCAGGACCACGATCACCGTCCCCGCGAAGGTCAGCACGGCCAGGGCGCGCCCCAGGTCCATGCCCGCGGCGAGATGCGCGCCGAGGACCGGCGCGACGGCCCCGCCGAGCGCACCCACGTTGTAGGTGAACCCCAGCGCGGCGGCGCGGTTCTCGGTGGGGAAGTGGCCGCCGATGTACCGGGGCAGCAGCCCCGAGATGCCGAAGCTCGTCGCCTGGAGCACGAAGAGCAGGGCGCCGAGCAGGAGAAGGTTGTCGCGCACCGCGAACACCGGGAAGACGAAGACCAGCGAGGCGAGCAGCGTCAGCGCGTACGCCTTCTTCGTGCCCATCCAGTCCCCGGCGAAGCCCGCGAGCCAGCAGCCCGCCATCGTGCCGAAGCCCGCGAAGTACAGCGCGTCGGTGACCTGTTCCGGCGAGTAGCCCAGCTCGGTCTTGAGGTACGTCGGCAGCAGTGCCTGGATCGGCCACGAATAGAGGAACGCGGAGAAGATCGTCACGATCATCGACACGTAGAGCAGCCAGCTCCTGCGCCCGCCCAGCTGCACGGCGAACGCGATGAGCGCGGCCGCGGCCACGACGGACAGCACGGGCACGAGCCCGTCGCCGGCGGGCGTGAAGACGGCGAACAGCGAGACGGTGGCGGCCACGGCGAGGACGACGTTCACCGTCGCCCTGGCGGGGGTCGCGAACAGCGGACGGAACGGGTTCGGCCGCTCCTTCTCGGCCTGCTTGCCGACCGACTCGTTCCAGTCCGCCGCCTCCGGCAGCGCCCGACGCATCCACAGGGCGACGGCGATCGGGAGGAGGCCCACGTAGAACATCCAGCGCCAGCCCAGCGTGGGAACGACCCAGTTGTAGACCTGCGCGGCGAGCACCGAGCCCATCGAGAAGCCCGAGATCAGGAAGCCGCTGGCCCGGTTGCGCACGCGTGTGGGCCAGCTCTCCATGACGTACGTGGCGCTGGCGCTGTACTCGCCGGCCATGCCCATCCCGATCGCGAGACGCGCCACGAACAGGCTCGTGTAGTCCCAGGCGAAGCCGCACGCGAAGGTGCCCAGGGAGTACAGCAGGATGCTGAGGACCATCGAGAGCTTGCGGCCGTACCGGTCGCCGAGCGCGCCCAGGACCGCCCCGCCGAGCCAGCGTGTGATGAACGCGCCGGAGATCAGACTCGCGGCCTGCACGGTGCTCAGGCCGAAGTCCGCGCTGATCTCGGTCAGCACGAGGGTGATCAGGACGAAGTCGAACCCGTCGAGGACGTAGCCGATCCAGGCGGCGAAGAACGCCTTCCACTGGGTGCGGCTCACCTCGCGGTACCAGGGGAGCGGTGGCTTGGCTGTGGTGTGCACGATTACTCCAGGATGCCGGAAGGACTCGCCGTCGAGTCCCGTCTGCGGTGTGGGGTGCGGTACGACCTGAGTGGGGGGTGAGCGGGAACTACTTGTGGGGGAGCGCGGTCACGAAACGTGAGGTCAGCGCGGTGGGTGCGGTGATCGCGGTGCCGACGACGACGCTGTGCGCACCCCGCGCGAGCGCCAGCGTGGCCTCTTCGGGGGTGCTGATACGGCCTTCGGCGACGACCGGGACGGCCAGCGCGGCGGAGAGCGCGGCCACCAGATCGAGGTCGGGGCCGTCCTGGCGCGGGGAGCCGGGAACGTAGCCGGACAGCGTCGTCGACACGAGGTCCGCGCCGGCGGCGGCCGCGGCGACGCCCTCGTCGAGGGTCGCCACATCGGCCATCACCAGGGCCCCGGCGGTGTGCACCGCCGCCACGATGTCGGCGAACGTGCCGCCGTCGGGCCGGGGGCGCGCCGTGGCGTCGGCGGCGACGACGTCGGCGCCCGCCTCGGCGACGGCCAGCGCGTGCCGGACGGTCGGCGTGATGTAGACGCCGGTGTCCCCGTCCTTCCACAGTCCGATGAGCGGGAGGTCGACGGCGGCGGAGATCGCGGCCACGACCTCGGGTTCGTTCGCCCGGATCCCGGCTGCCCCGCCGGCCGCGGCGGCCCGGGCCAGCCGTACGAGGGTGCCGGTGTCGCGCATGGGATCTCCGGGCGGCGCCTGACAGGAGACGATCAGCCTGCCGCGGAGCAGGCCGGCGACGGGGGACGTGGGCGCGGGGTCGTTCATCGAGGGCTCCAGGGAGGGGAGGTTCAGGACGGGGGCGGCGCGTGCAGCGGGACTTGGGTGGGCAGGCGCGCGGCGCCGATGACGGCGGCGTCGGCCCCGAAGAGGGGCCTTGAGGGCCGTAGCCGGGCCAGGGGAGGCATGAGCTCGGCGGCGAACGCCTCGGTCAGCGCGTCCCAGTAGAGCGACCCGATGTGCGGCACTCCGCCGCCGACGACGACCCGGTCGGGCCCGAGCGTGTTGGCGAGACCGCCCAGGACCCGGCCCGCGGCGACCGCGCCGGTCACGATGGCGCGCACGGCCGGCTCCTCCCCCGACGCGGCCCGCTCGGCGACGGTCTCCAGACGGTCCACGGGCCGGCCCGTGAGCCGCCCGTACAGCGCGGCGATCCCCGGTCCCGAGGCGACGGCCTCCAGATGCCCCGTGCCGCCGCAGGTGCAGGGCAGCCCCGCCGCTTCGGGACTCGGCACATGGCCGAGATGACCGGCGATGCCGGCGGTTCCGGGCACCATGCGCCCGCCCACGGCCACCGCGCCTCCGACACCCGTGCCGATCGCCGCGTAGACGAGGGACGCCCCCGCGCCGGCGGCGGCCAGTTCGGGGGCCGCCGCCGCGCGTACGTCGTTGTCGCACGCGACCGGGAGGCCCGTACGGGCCGCGAGACCGGCGGCCAGTGCCGTCCCTGCCCAGCCGCGGATCGAGTCCGTGGCGCTGGTGACGGTGCCCGTCACCGGGTCGATCACCCCGGCCGCGGCGACCCCGAGGACACCGGGGCCGCTGCCGCCGTCGACCGAACGGGCCGCGGCGGCGAGCGCGTCGAGCACGGCGTCGGGCCCCTCGGAGGCGGGCGTGGCCCGCGTGTGCCGGGCGAGGACCGTGCCGTCCGGGGCGACGAGCGCGGCGGCGATCTTCGTGCCTCCGAGGTCGAGGCCGATCGCCGGACCCGTGACCGTCATCGGACCGGCGCGAGCCCGGCGGCCCGCAGGTGCCGCGCGACCTCGGCGACGGACTCCTCACCGAGCTGGATCTGCGGGAACGCCGTGTCGCCGCACTCGACGACCCCGAGGAGGCGCAGCGCCGCCTTGAACGAGCCGAGCGCGGACGAGCTGCGCCCCATGTCGGCCTCGGGGCCCACGTCGACCATGCCGAACAGCGCCACGAGACGCTCCTGCTCCTTGGCGGCGAGCGCCCAGTCACCGGCCAGCGCGGCGTCGTAGAGGCGCACGTATCCGGCGGGGTCGACGTTGCCGATGCCGGGTACGACGCCGTCCGCGCCCGCCAACAGGGCGCAGTCCACGGTGAGTTCGGATCCGGTCAGGACGGAGAAGTGCGGGGCGGGCCCGTCCGTGCGGCCGTCGCGGCCGCCGAGCTCGACGAGCACACGGCGCAGGCCGCCCTCGTCGCCGCTGCTGTCCTTGAGACCGGCGAGCGTGCCGTCCTCGGCGAGCTCCCGCACCAGCGACGCCGGGAGCTTGCTGTGGACGGCGACCGGGATGTCGTACGCGAACAGCGGCAGGTCCACACTCGCGCGCAGGGTGCGGAAGTGGCCCGCGATCTCCTTGGGATGGGTGCGGGTGTAGAAGGGCGCGGTGGCGACCAAGGCGTCGGCGCCGAGATCGGCGGCCACGCGCGCGTGGGCGACGACACGCGCGGTCGTCGTGTCGATGACACCGGCGAGCACGGGGACCCGGCCGGCCGCCGCCTCCACGACGGTCCGCAGGGTGACGGCACGCTGCTCGTCGGTCAGGTACGCGACCTCGCTGGTCGAGCCGAGGGCGAACAGTCCGTGCACGCCGCCCGCGACGAGGTGCTCGACGAGACGGGCGAGGGACGCGGTGTCCACCTCACCCGTCGCGTCGAGGGGGGTGCAGACGGGCGGGACGACCCCGCGCAGGGGTGCGGTCAGGGGCATGGCGGCGCTCCGGGTTCTCTTCGGTTCAGAGGGGGTAGGGCGTCAGACATAAGACGTCCTACGTCCTGGCGTCACCTTAAGTCGCACCCTGCGGGGGCGGTCAAGGGGTGGAGGTCACATTCCCGCGACGGTCACTGTCGGCGCCCGCATCCGCCGCCCAGCCACTTCAGGTCGAACGAGGCGTACGTCATGTACTGGTAGTCGCCGCGCTCGTACAGCAGGCCCACGCGCCCGTCCGGCAGCCGGGTCAGGGTGGAGTAGGCGGCCGCCCCGGGGTCGACGACCTTCTTCACGGGCCACGTCCTGCCGCTGTCGCAGGACATCTTGACGGTGAGGTTGCGACGGGCCCCGGTGTCCTCGGTGTTGCTGAACAGGAGCCACTTCGAGCGGGGGTCGCCCGGCGGCGCGTCGGGGGCGTACCGGATGACCGACGCGTTGTTCGCCGGGTCCGGCAGTTGCGGGTCGGGCGTGAACGGCGTGTAGGTTGCGCCACCGTCCGTGGAGTACGCGACGGTCCGGTACGGCGCCGAACGGTTGTTGAGCATGACCGTCCCGTCGGACAGCTCCACCGTCTTGTTCTCGTCGCCGCCCGGGCCGACCGGCTCACCCATCTTCCAGGTCGTGCCGTGGTCGTCGCTGTACGCGCTCGCCGCGTAGTTCGCGCCGTCGATCCTGATCGCGTACTGCTGGAGGAGGCGCCCCTTGTGCGGGCCGTGCCGCAGCTGGATGCCCTCACCGGACGCGGCGAACAGGCCGCCCCACGCGGGGTTCTTGACCATCGACGTGATGCGGCGGTGGCGCCAGGTCACCCCGTCGTCGTCCGAGTAGCTGTAGTCGGCGTGCAGGATGTCGGGATCGTCGTCGCTGTTGCCGGTGTGCGATCCGGCGAAGCCCTGGTTCACCGAGGCGGCGTGGAAGAGGAAGATCCGGCCCGTGGCGCGGTCGGTGAGCAGGCTCGGGTCGCCGAACCCCTGCGGGGCGGCCTCGCTCCGCACGACCCGCTGCGCCCGCCAGGTGGCGCCGCCGTCCGTGCTGCGCCGTACCACGAGGGCGATATGGCTGGGCAGGTCGGCCATGGTGGGCCGGCCGTCGTAGGCCGCTATGAGCGTGCCCTTCGTGGACGTGGTCAGGGCCGGTATCCGGTACTGCGGGAATCCGTCTCCCCGGGTGGCGAGGTCCTGGGAGGTCAACTCGCCCCGGCGGTCCGGATGTCGGTCACCGTGGGCGAGGGCGGGCGTCCCCGATCCCAGGGCGAGAAGTCCGGCGGACACCAGCGCGACGAGCATTCTTCGATGCATGGACGGCTCTCATCTCTGCGGAGGTTCCTGCGGGCGCAGCCGACGTCATATGTCCGTACGAAAAAGAGGACAGCAGACGTCAGATGTCCTGTTCGTCGACGGACCCTAGGGGCGCCGCAGAAGGCCGTCAAGAGCGCGTGCGGGCCTCGGAGATGCGCCGCCGGACCGGTGCGTAGTGCTCACCGATCGCCTGGACGAACGCCGCCGCGTCGCCCGCGCGGGCCGCCGTCACGATGCTGTGGTGCGCGGCGACGGTCTCCGCCTGCTCGGTGTGCGTGAAGCCGTCGATCTGCGGGGCCACGATGGAATACACATCCCAGAACGCCATCGAGAGCTGGCCCATGAGGTCATTGCCGAGCGGCGCGACGAGCAGGGCGTGGAACGCGCGGTCGGCCTCGATGAGCCCCTGGCCGTCACTGCCGACGCCGGCGTCGCTCATCCGGGTCACCAGGCGTTCCAACGCGTCGAGTTGATCGCCGCTGAGCGACGCGACGATCCGCTCGGCCATGCCGCGCTCGAACAGCTCGCGCACGTCGACGAGGTCGGCGAGCACCTGCACGTCGTCGTCGGGGCTCAGCAGCCCCCGGAACGTCAGGCTCTCGACAAGGGCGGACAGGCTCAGGTGTCCCACGTACGTACCGTGGCCGTGCCTGACCTCGACGATGTCGAGCGCGTGCAGGATCTTGACCGCCTCGCGGACGCTGGACCGGCTCGCGCCGAGCGCCTCGCACAGCTCCGTCTCCGTGGGCAGCGGATCGCCGGGGTGCAGCCGGTTCTCGAGGATGTACCGCTTGATGCCGTCGGCGACTTCCTGCCGGAGCAGTGGCCGGACCGGCCTGGTACCGGGCATGAGCGGTCTCCCCACCTCTGGACGCACCTGGACCCGCAGCCGGGGCCGTTTCTACGCTACCAAGGCATCGGACATCAGATGTCCCCGGTCGGACAGAGGGGGAACGCGCCCCTCAAGGCGTGAGGCCGCCCTCTTCTCCGAGGAACAGTCCGCCCTCGGGTTCGTGCCGGCCGCCGCTCTGATGCCAGTAGTCCCGCGTCTCGACGGCGAGCCCGTCACCACGGAACCGTACGAACACACAGCCCGCCAGCGTCGAGACCCCGCCGCCCTTCTCCGCCACCACCCGGAACTCGGCCACGGCCAGTTTGCCCGGTCCGACCACCGGCGGTCCGAACCGCACGTCGAGCGGGCGCTCGTCCTCGAACGACCGGTGCAGATAGTCGGCGAGCGCCGCTCGCCCCCGGTGCGGCTCCCGGAACGGCATCGAGCGGTGCACGCAGTCCTGCGCGTAGAGGGCGAGGAGCGCCGGGACGTCGTGGTGCGCCCATCCCCGCTCCCAGGTCTCGACGAACCGCCGTGCCGCGTCAGCTGTGTCCATGACGGTGCGAACGCGCTTGCGTGGCGCCGTCATTCCTCGGGGCTCGCCGGCTTCTCGTGTTCGCCTTCCTCGACGGCGGGCGGTGGGGGAGCGGGCTGCTGGGCCCGTTCGAGGAAGCGCAGGAGCTCCACCGGGAAGGGCAGCACGAGGGTCGAGTTCTTCTCGGCGGCGACGGCCACCACGGTCTGCAGGAGCCGGAGTTGGAGCGCCGCGGGCTGTTCGGACATCTGGGCCGCCGCCTCGGCGAGCTTCTTGGAGGCCTGGAGTTCGGCGTCGGCGTTGATGACGCGGGCGCGCCGCTCGCGGTCGGCCTCGGCCTGCCGGGCCATGGACCGCTTCATGGTCTCGGGCAGCGACACGTCCTTGATCTCGACGCGGTCGATCTGCACGCCCCAGCCGATGGCCGGGCTGTCGATCATCAGCTCGAGACCCTGGTTGAGCTTTTCGCGGTTGGACAGCAGATCGTCGAGGTCGCTCTTGCCGATGATGGACCGCAGTGAGGTCTGAGCCATCTGGGAGACGGCGAACCGGTAGTCCTCGACCTGCACGATCGCGCTGGCGGCGTCGACGACCTTGAAGTAGATGACGGCGTCGACCCGCACCGTGACGTTGTCGCGGGTGATCCCGTCCTGCGCGGGCACCGGCATGGTCACTATCTGCATGTTGACCTTGTGCAGCCGGTCGATGCCGGGGACGACGGTGGTGAAGCCCGGCCCGCGGACGGCGCCGTGCAGCCGGCCCAGCCGGAAGACCACGCCCCGCTCGTACTGCTTGACGACACGGGCCGCCGCGGCGGCGTAGACAGCGCAGACCGAAGCGGTCGCGGCCGCGACCGTGAGCAGTTCCGCCAGCATGGCGACCCCCTGTCTTTCGAGTCGTCCAGCTCGATGTGCGGAGGCCGGCTCGGGGTACGGGAGCCGGCGTGGTGTGCGTAGGCAGGCTGGTGTGCCTAATCAACGATATGCCCGAAATGTTGGATAAGGCGAGGAGTGGTGGGCGGTCACACGGAGTGACCGATTCCGCCTCGTGGCGCACAGGGAACGGGGACTCCGGCGACCGGTCGGCAACCCGCCGGCGGTCCCAACTCCCGGCCGGGCCACGGCGACGGCTGGGGTAGTGTTACCGCTCCCAGCAGCGCTTCGGCCGAGGAGGTGAGCCCCATTACCGCTGTGTCAGGTCGGGTGCTCCCTTCACAGACCCCCGCGGTCCACCGAACGTAGGTGGCCGCGAGTCGTCGGGAGCCCCATCGGCATCCCGAAAGGTCACGCTTCATACATGTCGGTTCACCCGTCACCCCCGTCACACCACTCCGCCGTCGTCGCCCGACTGCGAGCAGCGGGCTGCGTCTTCGCCGAGGAAGAGGCGGACATCCTCCTGTCGACGGCCCGTACACCGGACGAACTCGCCGCGATGGTCGAGCGCCGCGTGGAGGGCCTGCCCCTCGAACACGTCGTCGGCTGGGCGGAGTTCTGCGGTCTGCGCATCACGCTCGAACCCGGTGTCTTCGTACCGCGGCGCCGCACCGAGTTCCTCGCCCGCCAGGCGGCCGCCCTCGCACCCGCCGGGGCCGTCGTGCTCGATCTGTGCTGCGGCAGCGGGGCCGTCGCCGCCGCGCTCGCCACCCACGCCGACCCCGCCGAACTCCACGCGGCCGATCTGGACCCGGCCGCCGTGCGCTGCGCCCACCGGAACGTCTCGCGTTTCGGCGGCGAGGTCCACGAGGGCGACCTGTACGGGCCCCTGCCCGCGGCGCTCAGGGGCCGCGTCGACATCCTGGCCGCCAACGGCCCGTACGTCCCCACCGGCGACGTCGCCCTGCTCCCGCCCGAGGCCCGCGACCACGAGCGGCGCATGGCCCTCGACGGAGGCGTCGACGGGCTCGACATCATGCGCCGCGTCGCGGCCGGGGCCCCTCAGTGGCTCGCCCCGGGCGGACATCTCTTCGTGGAGACCAGCGAACAGCAGGCCGCCGAGGCCGTCGCGGCGGTCACCCGCAGCGGTCTGTCGGCCCGGGTGGTGACGGACGACGACCTCTACGCGACCGTGGTCATCGGCACGAAGCGCCGTGCGGCGGGGGACGGGTAGCGAGCCCACCTCCGCGGGACACGCCTCGTGCCTACCCCGCCCGGCCGGGTACCCGGCGCGTCCGTGTCCACTCGAGGAGTTCGCCGGCCGGCCACGTGTTCACCACGCGGTCGGCCGGTACCTCGCACTCCTCGGCGCGGGCGCAGCCGAGAGGCTGCCAGTCGAGCTGCCCCGGTGCGTGCGCGTCCGTGTCGACGGAGAACAGCGTGCCCGCCGCCACCGCCTCGCGCAGCAGCCGACGCGGTGGGTCGAGGCGTTCGGGGCGGCTGTTGATCTCGACGGCGGTGCCCGACTCCGCGCACGCCGCGAACACGGCAGCCGCGTCGAACTGCGACTCGGGGCGGCCCCGCCCCACCTTGTTCCTTCCCGTCACGAGCCGTCCCGTGCAGTGGCCGAGCACGTCGGCGAGCGGGTTCGTCACCGCGGCCACCATCCGGCGCGTCATCGCCGGAGCGTCCATGCGCAGCTTGGAGTGGACCGACACGACGACCACGTCGAGCTGGTCGAGGAGTTCGGGCTCCTGGTCCAGGGACCCGTCGGCGAGGATGTCGCACTCGATGCCGGTGAGCAGCCGGAAGGGCGCCCAGCGCTCGTTCAACTCCGCCACTACGGCCAGCTGTTCACGTAACCGCTCCGGCGACAGGCCACGCGCCACCGTCAGGCGCGGAGAGTGGTCGGTCAGCACCGCCCACTCGTGCCCGAGGGCGATCGCCGCGCGGCCCATCTCCTCGACGGTGCTGCCGCCGTCCGACCAGTCGGAGTGCAGATGACAGTCGCCGCGCAGCAGCGCGCGCAGCCGCTCGCCGCCCTCGGCGAGCGGCGCCGCCGCGCCCTCGTTCTCCAGGCGCTCCAGATAGTCAGGCACCTCGCCCGCCAGTGCCTCCCGCACCACCTGCGCCGTCTTGGGCCCGACCCCCTTGAGCGATTCGAGCGTCCCGGCCGCGGCGCGCTCGGCCACCTCCCCGTCCGGCAGCGCGCCGAGCACCTGGGCGGCGGTACGGAAGGCTCCGGCCCGGTACGGGGGCGCGAGCGTGCGCTCCAGGAGGAAGGCGACCCGCTCCAGCGCCTCGACGGGTTGCATCGCCATGGCCTTCCCCACCTCCCGCTCCCGCGTCGCGTCCCGCTTCCCTCCAGCGTGGCTCACCCCCGCGTGCGCCGCGACACGCGGGAGTCCCGGGGCGCGGGGGCGCGGCGCGGGCAGAACCGCCGCCTACGCCGCATGTTCCGGCGTACGGACGAGTCGGTCGCCGGACACCCGGGACCACCACACGCCCTCCCCGCGCGTCAGCCCCGGCAGCGCGAGCTCGGCCTCCCGGACCTTGCGGGCCGGAAGTGTGCCCGTGACCACCCAGGACGTGGCGCCGCCTGTCGTGTCACCGAACTCGGCCTCCGCGGCGGAGAGCCGAGCGGTCACAGCGGCGAGCTTGTCCAGCGGGATCTCCGCCTCGAACGCGTGCACCGGCTCGTGCACCGTCGTCCCCGCCCGCCCCAGAGCACGACGCAGGACGAGACGCGTCAGCCCCCGGAAGTCCCCGGCGACACTGATCGGCGAGCAGAACCCGGAGCGGACGAGCGTGACCCGGCAGTCCGTCACGGGCCACCCGCTCGGGCCCTCGCCGAGCGTCGCGTGCACCGTGTCCTCGACGGCCAGGTGGAACGCGCGGGGCAGCGCGCCCAGCTCCGTCTCGTACGCGAAGACCCGCCCGGATCCCCGTGGTCCCGGCTCCACGCGCAGCCCGACCGTCGCGCAGAATCCCGTCGCGCGGCTGTTCGTGATGTCCTCGTACACCTCGACGGTGCCCGCGGGTCGCTCGACGCAGCGGATGCGGCTCGGCTCGAAGACGGCCTCGATGCCGTAGTCCTGGACGAGGGTCGCGGCCAGGACCTCCTTCTGCACCTCCCCGTAGAGCAGCAGGGCCGTGCTTCCGTCGGGCGCGGCCTCCGCGTGGATGAGCGGATCCTGCCCCGCGATGTCGAGGAGCGCGCTCCGCAGAGCCGCCGAGAGGCCGGGGCGCACGGCCCGTACCAGGGTCTCCAGCGTGGGCGGCGCGAAACCCGGCGCCCGGCCGGGGCCGTCGCGCGGGCCGAGCCGGTCGCCGACCCGGACGTCCGGCACGCCCCGCAGCTCACCGATGTTCCCGGCCGTGAGGGTGTGGGTCGTTCGCCCCACCACGTCGAGTCCGGTGGCTCGTCCGGGGATCTGGGTGACAGAGCCGTCGGACGAGTCCCGCAGGAACGTCATTCGCTGACGTTCCGTCATCTCTCCGTCGTACAGGCGGAGATAGGCCACTCGCTCGCCCGCCGGGCCGCGTCGTACCGCGAAAACGGTGCCACGCGGTGCTGCCTCCCGGTCTGGTGCGACCGGAGGGGGCGGGATCAACCGGGGGATTTCCTCGACGAGTTGGGCGACTCCCTGGCCACCGAGGGCCGAGCCGAACAGGACGGGGTGAACGGAGCCGTCCGCGGTGCGGGCCGCCAGGGCGCGGCGCAGGTCGGCGGCGGTCGGTTCGGGGCCGTCGACGAGGCCTGCGAGCACCGAGTCGTCGACCTCGGCGAGCGCTTCCGCGACAGCGGCCCGTACGGCCGGGTCGGCGAGGCGCCGCGGTTGCGTCCGGGCGTGCGGGGTGCCCGCGTCGTGGACTTCCGTGAGCGGCACGATGTGCGGGGTCAGACGGCGGCGGACCTCGTCGAGCAGCGCCTCGTCCCGCGCGCCCGCCCGGTCGATCTTGTTGACGAAAACGAGTGTGGGCAGCCGCAGCCGGCGCAGCGTCTTCAGGAGGACACGCGTCTGGGCCTGGACGCCCTCCACGGCGGACAGCAGGAGCACGGCGCCGTCGAGGACTTCGAGGGCGCGCTCGACCTCGGCGATGAAGTCGGAGTGCCCAGGAGTGTCGATCAGGTTGATCTGGACGTCGCCGACGGTGAACGCGGCGACGGCCGAGCGGATCGTGATGCCGCGCTGCCGCTCGATCTCGCCCGTGTCGGTACGGGTGTCGCCCGCGTCGACGCTGCCGAGGCGGGTGATCGTGCCGGTGTCGAAGAGAAGGCGCTCGGTGAGGCTGGTCTTACCGGCGTCGACGTGGGCGAGAATGCCGATGTTCAGGGTGTGCCGCGGGGGCTGGGCATGCATGGAAGGTCGAGTCCTCGAAAGAGTTCGTCCGGTCAGGGCGCTGAACTGCTTCGAAGGAATGACGCATTCCGTGCTCCAGGGCTGTCGGGGGCGTGGCCCGACCATGATGCGGGGCGACAGCTGGGCCTGCGCAACTCATTTTCCGGCGTCCGGCGTCCGGCGCTCCCGGTTCCGGCAAGGGGTGTCAGCCCGAGAACTGCCGTACGTACCGCTTCTGCCAGGGCGTCTCCACCGCGTGCGCGTCGTAGTTCCCGCGCACGAACTGCACGGCGCGGTCGGCCGGAACGCCGTCCAGGACGGCCAGGCAGGCCAGCGCCGTCCCGGTGCGCCCGCGGCCGCCACCGCACGCGAACTCGACCCGCTCCCCGGCGGCCCGCTCCCACGCGTCCGTGAACACCTCCCGGGCCTCCGCACGGTTGCTCGGCAGCCAGAAGTCGGGCCACCGCAGCCATCGTGACTCCCATGCCACTTCGGGCGGCCGCCGGCCGAGGAGATGGACCGCGTACGAGGGCGAGGGGCCCGGCGGGAGCGGGCGGCGCAGGCCGCGCCCGCGAACCGTCCGTCCGGAGGGCAGAAGCAGCACGCCGGCGGCGCCCACCTCCCAGCGACCTCCGGCGCCCGCTTCCCACGGACCCCCGCCGCCCGTCCCGGACGCCGATCCGGATTCGAACTCGTTCATCCGCACTCCACCCCATCCGCGACCGCTCGGTCTCCACCATGTCCAGGGCGAGCCATCGTCTCCCGAAACCCAATGATTTTCCCGTGACTTGGATGCCGGCGGTGACAGACTCGACGGACGCGTGACCACGACTCGGAGGAGAGGATGCGCGAGGGCGTGACCAACAAGAGGCGTCTCCCGGCGGCCGGGCGCGCGCTCGTGCCACTGCTCGCGACGGTACTCGTCGCACTGCTCGCCGGGACCTGGCTCATGTCCGGCGCCCTCGTGCAGGCCGCCGGGCCCCCGACGGTCGCCACGGGGCGCACCGCTGTGTGCTGCGCCGTCCTCACCGCCTTCGCGGCCGCCCGTTCCTCGGGGCGCGCGCAACTGCGTCAAGTATCCCAACGCCCGTGGCTGGTCTGCTTGTTGGCCCTGCTCGGCTTCGCCGGATACGCGGCGGGCACGCTCTTCGCCATCCCGCGCGTCGGCACCTCCCTCACGAATCTCGTCGTCGCCCTCATGCCGTGCGCGGGCGTCGCGATCGGCGCGCTCTGGTTCGGCGAGCGCGCGAGCGCGCGCTCCGTGCTCGGCGCCCTCCTCGCGACGGCGGCGACGGGCGCCTACGCGGCACTCGGCGGTCAGGGCACCCTCGACGCAGCGGGGCTGCTCCTGGCGCTCGCGGGGATGCTCGGGTTCGCGGTGTACGGGTTCCTCTACCGGCGCACCCTCGCCGGACTGCCACCGCTGGCCGTACTGCCGGTGCTCCTCGCCGCCGCCACCGTCATGCTGCTGCCCCTCACCCTGCCGGGGCTCCTCGCGCATCCCCCGTCGCCGGCGCAGTGGGCGGGGATCACGCTGCTCGGGGGCGCCGTGTACGCCCCCGCCTACCTGGTGCAGCACCGGCTGATCCTGCTCAAGGGGCCCGTCTTCACCGCCGCCGTCCAGCTCGCCGTGCCGTTCACGGTGCGGATCGGCGACTGGGCGCTGGGCACGGCGGGTGCTCCGGGGGTCACCGAGGCCGCGCTGCTCGCCGCCGCGTGCGCGGGCATCGCCCTTGTCACGCTGGAGCGTCGACGGCCCGGGAGCGGTGTGAGCGCTCCCGGGCCGTCAGTGACTCCCGATTCCGTTGGATCTGCCGACTCTTCTGGGGCGGTGGTGCCTACTACGTTGCCCGATTGCTCTTCATCGACAGGCTCGCGCACATGAGCCCGAGCAGGACGATGAGACCACCGATGATCACGTTGTTGAGGATGACTCCCAGGTCTGGGCTGGAGCCCACGACCCACGGCGCGATGATCATCCAGGCGCCCATGGCGCACATGGCCCAGCTGAGGCCGTACATACGGGCCGGGGTGACGGCGAACCCGACGGCCAGGACTCCGATCGCGATACCCATGATCAGGTTATGGGTCGCGAGCTGCGGCTGGGTGGCGCTGTAGTGGACCACCCAGGGGGAGATGGCGCAGTAGAGACCGATCAGGAAGACCGGTGCGTCCATGAGCGCCACATCGCGGCCACCGAGTACGCGCGCGTACCGGTCCCGCATTTCCGAGACATCAGGGTGACTGGAGAGGTCAGTCCTGTGGTGAACGTCGGCCATGAGAATCGACTCCTTAGGTTTCGAAGCCTGACCGCGCAGCGCGGCGGGCTGCCACGCACCTCTCATTCTGCGCTTATTTAATCCTTATGTGTACCTGTGGTGGGAATGAGGTGCCGATTGGGGCGAATCGCCGCCTCGGCGAGGTCTGGAATCTCCGCGACGGTCACGCCCGCGCCCTCCAGGATTCCGATGCCGTCGGCGCCCGCCACGAAGGTGTCGGGCTCCCGCCAGGCCGTCACCACGCGCCGCGCGCCCGCGTCGAGGATGAGCCGGGCGCAGGGCTTGGGCCGTGACGCGCGGCGGGCGCACGGTTCGAGGCTGCTGTAGACGGTGGCGGTACGCAGCCGGGGGTCCGCCGGATCGATCTTGGCGAGCGCCGCCTCCTCGGCGTGCACGACCGGATCGCCGCCCTCCCGGGAGTGACCGCGTGCCAGCTCCGTGCCGTCACTCGAGACGATCACCGCGCCGACGCTGAACGCCGTTTCGGAGGGCGGGCAGTCCGCGGCGAGGGCGCAGGCGAGGGCGAGCCAGTGCCGGTCGGCCGCGGTGGGGGAGTCGTCGGTGCCGGGCGCGCAGGGCGCGTACCGCATCAGCACCACGTCGCCGACGGGGCGGGTCTCCAGGAGCCGCATCCGGTGCCGGCTGCCGCCGGGGTACGCGCCGGAGCCGAAGAGCCGGGGCGCGTCCGGTTCGCCCACGACGAGCGGCGCCAGGGCCAGCTGCACCTCGTCGGCCAGGCCGCGCTGGAGCAGTTGGGTGTGGACCCGGGCGCCCCCCTCCACCATCAGGCGCCGCACGCCGTGGGCCGAGGCCAGGTCGTCGAGCACTCTCGCCCAGTCGACGGTGTCCCCGAGGGCGACGACCTCGGCGAGCGCGCCGAGCCGCTCCCTTGCGAGGACCGCCCCGGCGTCGGTGGTGTACACGACCTTGCCGCCGCCCGTCGTCCAGAACGGGTCCCCCGCGTCCAGGTCGCCCGATGCGGTCACCGCCACCTTCAGCGGATACGCGGGCAGCCCGGCGGCCACCCGGTCGGCGCGCCGCTGCGCCGACTTGACCAGGAGCCGTGGCCGGTCGGCCCGCAGGGTGCCCGCCCCCACGAGGATCGCGTCGCACGACGCACGCACCGCGTCGACCCGGTCGAAGTCCTCGGCGTTGGACAGGAGCAGGCGCTCGGGTCCCGCGTCGTCCAGGCAGCCGTCGAGGGAGACGGCGGCCGACAGCAGGACGTACGGGCGGGACGGGCGGGACGGCTGGGACATGGCGGCTCCGGGTCCGGGGGGCGCGAGCTGTGCTGCTTCAACCTTCGAACACTATCCGGGAGCTGCCACGGCCGACGGGGGCCGTCGCCGCAGGCAGCGGCTGCCCGAGCTTGCATGCCTTGACTGGCATATAACCGGCGAGGCATATTGAGGTCATGCCCGCCTCCGCCGTCTGGACCGCACTCGCCGACCCGCACCGCCGCGCCATCGTCGCGCTGCTGCTCGAGCGTCCGCGGCCGGTCGGTGAGATCGTCGAGGCGTGCGGCCTGAGCCAGCCCAGCACCTCGAAGCACCTGCGGGTGCTGCGCGAGGCGGGCCTGGTCGACGTCGAACAGGAAGCCCAGCGCCGTGTCTACCGGCTCCGCCCCGGGCCGGTCGCCGAGCTCGACGCCTGGCTCGAGCCCTACCGGCGCCTGTGGAACGACCGCCTCGACGCACTCGGGCGCCGCCTCGACGCCCACGCCCCCGAGGACGACGAACCAGCGAAGGACTGAAGGCCATGACCACCCCGCACCCCGGCCCCGCCGGCAGCTACGCCCCGCTCGACGACGGCCGCCCCGCCGTCCGCTTCACCCGCACGTACGACCACGCGATCGAGCGGGTCTGGCGATACGTCACCGACCCCGCCGAACTCGCGCACTGGTTCCCTTCCCAGGTCGAGATCGAGCTGCGCGAGGGCGGCGTGATCCGTTTCCACGGCGACCCGAACATGCCGGAGTCGACCGGCCGCGTCCTCGCCGTGGACGCGCCGCGCCACCTCTCGTTCAGCTGGGGCGGCGACGAACTCCGCTTCGACCTGGAGGCGCTCGACGAGGGGCACACCCGCTTCACCCTGACCAATGTCCTGGAGGCCGCCGACACCGCGGCCCGTAACGCCGCGGGCTGGGAGGTCTGCCTCGACGCCCTGGACGCGGCCGACCGCGGCGAGAGCTTCGACGGCCCGCACGCGGGGACGCTCGCCCCGTGGAAGGTCCGCTACGACGCGTACGTCGAGGCCGGATTGCCTTCGGGCGCGCCGGTCCCGGGCATGGACGAGGCGTAAGCCCGTCCCTTACGGAGCGCCGTCAGCCGTCAGCCGTCAGCCGTCAGCCGTCAGCCGTCAGCCGTCAGCCGTCAGCCGTCAGCCGTCAGCCGTCCGGTGCCGCGGCGCGCGGCGGCCACACCCCGGGCGTCAGGACGCCCGACGCGTAGGCGCGCGCGACCAGTTCCGTACGGTTCGTCGCGCCCCACCGCCGGGACAGGCGCCGCAGGTGGTAGTTGACGCCGTCCGTGGTGAGGCCCGTATCTCGGGCCGCCTGCGCCGTGGTGGCGCCGGCGGCGAGCAGTTCGAGGATGCGCGACTCGGCCGCGCCTGCCGTCGCCCGCGGCCGGTCGGGCGCGGCCGGGCGCTCGCCGACGACCCGCAGCATGACGAGCAGATCCGGCGTCCGGTCGACGGTGTCGCTGACCGGATCCACCGTCAGCTCGCCCTCCCGAAGGGCTCCGTCGGGCGTGTCCCAGGTGACCGAGACCTGATAGCGGGAGCGCCGCCGCAGACGCAGCGCCTCGGCGATCCGGTGGAGCTGCGACTCGTCCCCCGGGCGGAACAGATGCAGGATGTCCCGGCCCTTCAGGCGGCCGGGGGTGGTGTCGCACTCGGCGGCCATCGCCGCGTTCGCCAGCATGATCGTCCCGCGTGGTCCGCACACCGCGACGGGCATCGGGATCCGGTCGAAGAGCAGCATCGCGCGATTGCGCCACAGCACCCCGTCCATCACGTACCCCTTTCGCATGTCACGTCCGGTCCCGGGTCGCGGCCGGTCCTACGGCAGGGCCGGGCCGGCGCCACACCGGTCCCTTTGCACGTCCGCCGGGCGAGCGCAAGCGCGGCGCGCCGCAGGTCACTACACAATCATGTAGGGCGGCGGCCCGGCCCGGCGGGGCCACGGGACCAAGCTGGACAGGCACCGAACTCCGTACCGCGAAAGGCAGTTGCCGCCCCCATGCCCGACTCCGCGCTGCTCCCGCCGGCCCCCACCGACGGCCTTCCGCTCATCGACATCTCCGCCACGGGTCCCGGACCCGCGCCCCTCCAGCAGGCCATGGAGCTGTCCCGCCGCCACGGCTCCGCGCTGGTGCGCAGGCTGCACGGCCGCGACGCCCTCTTCGTCAGCGACCTCGACCTCGTCACCGAGCTCGCCGACGAGACCCGCTTCGCCAAGCACGTGGGCCCCGCGCTGGAGAACGTCCGCGCCTTCACCGCCGACGGCCTCTTCACCGCCTACAACGACGAACCGAACTGGGCCCGCGCCCACGACATCCTCATGCCCGCCTTCGCCCTGGGCTCCATGCGGACCTACCACCCCGTCATGTACCAGGTGTCCCGCCGCCTCATCGAGTCCTGGGACCGCGCCGCGCACTCGGGCAGCCCCGTGGACGTGCCGGGCGACATGACGCGCATGACCCTCGACACCATCGGACTCGCGGGCTTCGGCTACGACTTCGGGTCCTTCGAGGGCTCCGAGCCGCACCCCTTCGTGGAGGCCATGGTCCGCTGCCTCGAATGGTCGATGAAGCGCCTCGCCCGCACGCCCGGCTCCGACCACTCGGCAGCCGACGCCGCGTTCAAGGCCGACGCGGACTATCTGGCGCAGGTGGTCGACGAGGTCATCGCGGCGCGCGCCGACGCCCCCGAAGGCGACGACCTGCTCGGCCTGATGCTCACAGCCCGCCACCCCGACGGCTCCGCGCTCGACACGGCGAACATCCGCAACCAGGTCATCACCTTCCTCATCGCGGGCCACGAGACGACCTCGGGCGCGATGTCCTTCGCCCTGTACTACCTGGCCAAGCACCCGGCCGTGCTCGACCTCGTACGCCGTGAGGCCGACGCCCTGTTCGGGGACGCGGCCGACCCCGAGCCCACCTTCGAGGAGGTCGGCCGGCTCACGTACACCCGGCAGGTACTGAACGAGGCGCTCCGCCTGTGGCCGACCGCGGCCGCGTTCAGCCGCCACGCGCGCGAGGACACGCTCCTCGGCGGACGCATCCCGCTGCGTGCCGGGCAGCCGGTCACCGTCCTCGCGCCGATGCTGCACCGGCAGCCGGTGTGGGGCGACAACCCGGAACTGTTCGACCCCTCCCGGTTCACGCCCGAGGCGGAGGCCGCGCGCTCGCCGCACGCCTTCAAGCCGTTCGGCACCGGTGAACGCGCCTGCATCGGGCGGCAGTTCGCGCTTCACGAGGCGACGATGCTGCTCGCCCTGCTGGTGCACCGTTACCGGCTCGTCGACCACGCCGACTACGACCTCACGGTCAAGGAGACGCTGACGCTCAAGCCCGAGGGCTTCACCCTCACGCTCGTCCCGCGCACCTCCGCCGACCGCAACCACCCGGCCCTGCCCGGACACGCGCCCGTCGAGGAGCGGACGGCCGCACCGGACACGCTGCCCGCGCGGGTGCGGCCCGGCACCGGGGTCCTGTTCCTGCACGGCAGCAACTACGGGACCTGCCGCGACCTCGCCGAGCAGCTCGCCGACGACGTCGCCGCCCTGGGCTGCGACACGGCCGTCGCGCCCCTCGACACCCATGCGGGAGCGCTGCCCACCGACCGTCCCGTCGTCGTGGTCGCGGCCTCCTACAACGGCCGCCCCACCGACGACGCGGCCGAGTTCGCCACCTGGCTCGACGGCGCGCCGGACGGCGCCGCGAACGACGTCTCCTACGCGGTCCTCGGCGTGGGCGACCGCAATTGGGCCGCTACCTACCAGCACGTCCCGACCCGCATCGACGATCGGCTCGGCGCGCTCGGCGGCACCCGCCTGTGCGAGCGTGCCGCGGCCGACGCCTCCGGCGACCTCAACGCGACGGTGCGTACGTTCACGACCGGACTGCGTGCCGCGCTCCTCACGCAGTACGGGGACCCCGACGCCGCCCCCGCCCCCGCCGGCGCCGCGGAGCCCGAGGACGTGTACGAGATCCGGGAGATCGGCGGCGGGCCGCTCGACGCCGCGGCCGTCCGGCACGGGCTCGTGCCGTTCACCGTCACCGAGGCGAGCTCTCTCACCGCGCCCGACCACCCGCGCACCAAGCGCTTCGTGCGTCTCGCGCTGCCCGAGGGTGTCACGTACCGCACGGGGGACCATCTGACCGTGCTGCCCGCGCAGGATCCCGCGCTCGTGGAACGGGCGGCCGCCGCTTTCGGAGTCGGCCTGGACACGGTCCTCGACATCAGGGCCCGCCGCCCGCGCCGCGACGGGCTCGCGCTCGACCGGCCGGTGACGGTCCGCGAACTCCTCACCTGCCACGTCGAGTTGGGGCAGATCCCCACCCCGGCGCAGGTGGCGCTGCTCGCCGAGATCAACCCCTGCCCTCCCGAGAAGGCCGCGCTGGGGGCCCTCGCCGACGACCCGCGCACGCTCGTCGAACTCGTGGAGGACCACCCCGCGCTGCGCGGCGCGCTGACCTGGCCGCAGCTCCTCGACCTGCTGCCGCCGCTGAAGCCCCGGCACTACTCGATCTCGTCGAGCGCCGAGCGGAGCCCCACGCACGCCGACCTCATGGTGTCCGTCCTCGACGCCCCGGCCCGCTCGGGCCGCGGCCGGTTCCGCGGCACCGGATCGACGTACCTGGCCGGGCTCCGGCCCGGTGACACGGTGCTCGCCCGCGTCCAGCCGTGCCGCGAGGTCTTCCGCGTCCCCAACGACTCGGAGACCCCGGTTGTCATGATCGCCGCGGGGACGGGCCTCGCACCGTTCCGCGGCGCCATCGCCGACCGCGGTGCCCTGCTCGCCGCCGGCGCCCCGCTCGCACCCGCCCTGTGCTACTTCGGCTGCGACCACCCCAGTGGTGACTTCCTGCACGCCGACGAACTGCGCGCCGCCGAGGCCGCGGGTGCCGTCTCTCTGCGCCCCGTCTTCAGCGAGGCACCCGAGGCGGGCCACGCCTTCGTCCAGCACCGGGTGGCCGCCGAGGCCGACGAACTGTGGGCGCTGCTCGGGTCCGGGGCGCGCGTCTACGTCTGCGGTGACGGGGCCCGGATGGCGCCCGGTGTCCGCGACGCGTTCCGCGCTCTGTTCCGGGACCGCACGCCGGGAGCCGACGACGCCGATGCGGAGCGCTGGCTGGCCGGTCTGATCGCGGACGGACTGTACGTGGAGGACGTCTACGCGGGCTGAGGACTCCGCGCACCTGGCGCCGCGCCCCGGCGGCAGCGTACGGCTGTCGCCGGGGCGCTGCCGCCGGACGGACCGGGTTCAGGAAAGGGCCAGCTCCGGGTTGTACAGGTCGAGCCAGAGCGCGAGGTCCAGTGTGCGTTCGAGCCCGCGCCGGGACGCCTGCGTGATCTGCGGTACGTCACGGTGCGCGGCCCGCGTCACCCGCTCCCGGTCGACCAGGTCGAACACCCGGTGCGAGGGCCGGGCGAGCAGATCCTTCGCGTGGTTCTGGAGCGCGACGGCGTACTTCGGGTCCTGCGTCGACGGATACGGGCTCTTCACCCGGTCGTACACCGACTTCGGCAGCACATCCGCGGTCGCCTCGCGCAGCAGGCTCTTCTCCCGGCCGTCGAACGACTTCAGCGACCAGGGCGTGTTGTACACGTACTCGACGAGGCGGTGGTCGCAGAACGGGACCCGCACCTCCAGACCGACGGCCATGCTCGCGCGGTCCTTGCGGTCGAGCAGGACCCGCACGAACCGGGTCAGGTGCAGATGGCACATCCTGCGCATCCGGTACTCGAAGTCGCTCTCGCCGTCCAGGCGTTGGATACCCCGCACGGCACCGGCGTAGCTGTTGCGGACGTATCCGTCCAGGTCGAGGGCGCCGGTCAGGTCGCCGCGCAGGACGTCGGAGTCGTCGCCGAAGTGCTGGGACATGCGCACCAGCCACGGGAACGTGTCGGCATTGCGCGCCTCCTCGTCGAAGAACTGGAGGTAGCCGCCGAACACCTCGTCGGCGGACTCGCCCGACAGGGCGACCGTCGAGTGCTCCCTGATCGCCCGGAACAGCAGATAGAGCGACGCGTCCATGTCGCCGAAGCCCGCGGGGATGTCACGGGCCCGGATCACCCGGGCCCGGACCTCCGGGTCGGCCAGCTCGTTCGAGTCGAGGACGATGTCGCGGTGGTCGGTGCCGGCGGCCTTCGCCACGTCGTGCACGTACGGGGTGTCGGGCGTGCCGCGCATCTCGTCGGCGACGAAGTTCTCCGTCTGGCCGACGAAGTCCACGGCGAAGCTGCGTACGGTCTCGCCCTGTTCGCCGAGCTGCCGCGCGGCGATCGCCGTCATGGCGGAGGAGTCGAGGCCGCCGGACAGCAGCGTGCAGCGCGGGACGTCGGAGACGAGCTGGCGCCGCACGATGTCGTCGAGGAGCGAGCGTACGGTCGCGATCGACGTGTCGCGGTCGTCGGTGTGCGCGCGGGTCTCCAGCGTCCAGTACGCCCGCTGCCGCAGTCCACCGCGGTCGACGGTCACGACGGTGCCCGGCTCCACCTCGTGCATCCCGTCCCAGACCGCGTGACCCGGTGTCTTCACGATGGTGAAGAGCTCCCGCAGGCCGTCGAGCGTCACCCGCGACTTCGCGAGCGGATTGGCGAGGATCGCCTTGGGCTCGGACCCGAACAGGACGCCGTCCGGAGTCTCGTAGAAATAGAAGGGCTTGATGCCCATGCGGTCCCTGATCATCACGAGCTTGTTCTCGCGGCCGTCCCAGACGGCGAACGCGTACATGCCGTTGAGGCGCTCGGCCAGCGCCTCGCCCCACTCCAGGTAGCCGCGCAGCACGACCTCGGTGTCGGAGTCCGTGGTGAACCTGTGGCCGCGTCCGGTCAGTTCGCTGCGGAGTTCCGTGTAGTTGTACGTCTCGCCGGAGTACACGAGCGCGACGGTGCCGCGCGGTGTCTCGGCGGTCATCGGCTGACGCCCGCCCGGCAGGTCGATGATCGCGAGCCTGCGGTGGCCGAGCGCCGCGGGCCCCTCCGTCCACGTGCCGCGGTCGTCCGGACCACGGCACTCCATCGTCTGCGTCATCGCATCCAATGTGTCGGACGAAGCGCGAAGGTCGCGATCGAAGGAGACCCAGCCGGTGATGCCACACATACGTTCCTCCTGCATGCCGTTCCGGCGCCGAATCAGTTGTATCCAGCACCTATATGTCGAGCGTGTGACATGGCGCTGTGTACGGTCAACGCGCCGGTAACGCGGTGGAGGCGGGTGACCCGACGGTTTCGGCCGCGCTTTGCTTGACAGGGTGGAGCGGTCCCCATCGCAAATCGCGGCGGCGCGCCGGTCGTTGCCGGAATGCGGGCGGGCCGGACGGGCGGGATCCGGCCAAGGGCAAAAACTTGATCAACCCCTGGCCGGACCCCGTGGTCCTCAGGCCGTCACGGCCGTCCGGTTCCAGTGCGGCAGCATGACCGCTCCCGCGAGTGCCGCGGCGGCGGCGAAGCCGTAGAAGAGCGCGGTGGTCGAGAGGAAGCCCGGGAGCAGCCCGCCGAGGATCGCGCCGACGGAGCCGCAGCCGTTGACGAAACCGGTGGCGGTGCCCGCCCCGGCCATGCCTCCCGAGTCGACGGCGGCGACGCCCGCGATCAGGGCGTCGGCGGCGTAGAGACCGAAGCCGATCACGGCCAGGACGCCGACCATCGTCATGGTGCTGCCGGTCGCGGTGAGCGGCACGAACGCCGCGAGCATCACCATCAGCAGCCCGAGCGAGAGGACGCACGGCGGCACACGCCGGGAGGAGAACAGACGGTCCGAGATCCAGCCGACCGTCATCGGCGCCAGCACACCGGCCACGCCGAACGCCACCGGGATCAGCGTGGCCTCCAACTTGCCCACCTCGGGCAGCCGTTCACTGACGATCACCGGGCCCCACAGCAGGAGCGCGTACCGGGCGGGCTTGAGCAGGAAGTACGCGGCGCTGAGCGTCAGGACCATCCGGTTGCGCAGGATCTCGCGGTAGATCTCGCGCGAGGTGGGCGGCGCCTCGGCCGGCTCGGGCGCGGCGCCGGACTCGGCCGTCGTCCCCTGGGCGTCCGGCCGGGGGAGACCCACGTCCGCGGGCTCGTCGCGCTGGAAGACGACGAACAGCGCGAGGACGACGGCCAGCGTCGCCGACCCCGCCAGGAACGCCGCGTGCCAGCTGTCGAAGACCGAGTACGCCCACCAGCCGAGGAACGGCGGCGCCGCCAGGCCGCCGAACGCGTAGTTCGTGCACCACAGGCCGAGGATCCGGCCGCGCTCCTTCACCGGCACGAAACTGGTGACGTTCTTGCACAGCGGCGCCCAGCCCGTCGACTGCGCGAGCCCCTGCACGGCCATCGCGACGCCGAACACCACGAGCGAGGTGCTCAGGCCGATGACCGCCGACGCGACCACCGCGCCCGCCATCCCGCCGATCACGACGACCCGCGGCCCGAACCGGTCCGCCCACGAGCCCCACGCGAACTGCCCCACCGCGTACGCCGCGAGATACACGGCGTCGATCAGTCCGAGCGTGTGGGACGTGAGGGTGTGGTTGACCGCGGGGTCGTCCAGAATGCCGAGCTTGGCGACCGAGAACGCCTGCCGGACGAAGTAGAAGCCCGCGTACGCGATCCAGGTGACGGCGAAGATCTGCCAGCGCCAGCGCAGCGACCGCCGGGTGGAAGCGGGGTCTGCCGCGGGGGACCGGAGCGGGTCGGGCGCGACCCCTGGCCGGGTGCCGTCGGGCATGGTGGTCTCCTTGTCCTCGGTGCCTGGTGAGCGATGAGTGCGGGGGGTGACGTGCCGCAGTGCTACGCAGTGCCGGGCGCCGCGCCGCGAGACGTGCTCGCGGCGCGGGCCGCCCTCTGTGCCGGGGTGGAGTGGTGGTGGCCGGGATCTCGTCCGCGGCGGGCGGTCAGGCGGTGGCGGCCAGGGACTCGTCGAACGTGGCGGCGGCGAGGCCGAACGAGAGCGTCATGCCGATGCCCGAGGTGACCGAGATGGCCCGCACGCCCGGTGCCATGTCGCGGACCAGGAGCGGGCCGCGGCCGCTGCTCGCGTAGACGCCCTGCCAGCGTTCCGTCACCCGCAGGTCGCCGGCGCCGAGGACCTCGGCCGCCGAGTCGAGCAGCAGTCGCGCTGTCGGCTCGTCCTCGAACGGGGTGGCGGTGCGCCCGTAGGCGTGGGAGTCCCCGACCAGGACCGTGCCGTCGGGCAGGCGGGTGAACATGACGTTCGCGACGACGTCGAGCAGCTCGGGACTGTGACCGGTGACCTCCTCGCGCAGCCTCCGCCCCGACGGCATGGCCGTGAAGGCGTCGTAGCGCAGCATGGACGTCGCGGTCAGGATCGCCGCGTCCGTACGGAAGGCATCGGGCGCCGTGACCCGCGCCATGGTCAGGCGGCAGCGCTCGATGCCGTGCTCCTCCGCCGCCGTGGGGTACAGGCGGTCCAGGTCGTGGCCCACGCAGACGAGGATCCGGTCGCCGTGGACCGGGCCGCGGCTGGTGTGGACGGTGCCCTCCTCGACGCCGTTCACGTTGGTGCCCCACACCACGGTGACGTTGGGCTGTACGGACAGCCATGCGGCCAGGTCCGGTGCCGCCTCGCGGGGGTTGACGCGCAGGTCGTCGGGGAGGAAGGCGCCGCCCACGATGTCACCCGCGTCGGCGCCCCGGCCGAGTTCGCCCGCGACCTCCTCGCGGGTCCGCAGCCGGACGGTGTCCGCGCCGCGCTCCTCGCGCAGCTCCTCCAGGACCGCCAGTTCCGCCTCCGACCTCGCCACCACGAGGGCGCCGGCCTCCTTGGCCCACAGGCCCGAGCTCTTCGCGGCCTCCAGCCACCCCGCCCGCGAACGGTAGGCGAGTTCCAGCAGGTCGCCGCGCTGTGCCGTGATGCAGCAGTGCCCGAAGTTGCGTACCGAAGCGCCTACGGGCTGCCAGTCGCGCTCGACGACCGTGACGGTCAGACCGCGCCGGGCGGCCTCGAAGGCGTGGGCGAGGCCGACGACCCCGGCACCGACGATGACCAGGTCGCTGCGGCCGCTGGGGAGGTCGGCGGCGGGCGAAGGGGCGGACGAGGGCGCTGTTGTGATGCTCATGGACTGCAGCGTGCGAGGCTTCGGGCTCGTGGGGCAAGACTTGTGTGTACAAGTTTTCCGTCTGTTTACCTTCCGTGCTCCGTAACGGGGGTGGGCGACCCTGAGATGTCACCGGGTGTCCCCATGCTGGCCACGCCCGGACCTTGAGGGGAGGCGGGTCGAGCTGCCATAGTCATCTTGTGAAGACAAGTAAGGGTGTGCCGCTCCATGAGCAGCTCGGCGCCGAGTTCCTGCGGCGTATCGAGTCCGGTGAGTGGCCGGAGGGCGAGCCGGTACCGAGCGAATCCCAGCTCTGCGAAGAGTTCGGGACCTCGCGGGGGCCGGTCAGGCAAGCCTTGTCGATACTGCGGTCGGACGGGCATCTCGTGGGCGGCCGGGGCAAGCCGCCCGTCGCCAGAAGGGCGGCTCCGTCGCAGCCTTTCGCGTCACTCATGTCGTTCACCCAGTGGGCCAGATCCATCGGCCGCGAACCCGGGCAGCTGACCGTCGAGGTCGCCCGCCGCCGGGCCTCCCCGGAGGCCGCCTCACGGCTGGGCCTCGACGAGGGCGAACCCGTGGTCGACCTGGTCCGGCTGCGTCACCTGGACGGTGTGCCGGTCATGGTCGAGCGCTCCACGTTCGTCCTCCACGTCGGCCGGCACCTGTTCGACATGGACCCCGACGCGGGCTCGATCTACGAGGCCCTCTGTGCGCGCGACGTGGACCTGCACCACGCCCGCCACACCATCGACGCCATCGCCGCCGACACGCAGGACTCGGCGCTCCTCGGCATCGAGCCGGGTGAACCCCTGCTGCGCGTAAGGCGGTTGGCGTTCTCGCGGGACGGCGTGCCCCTGGAGTACGCCGACGACCGCTATCTGCCCGCACTCGCCAACTTCACCATCGAGAACACCGCCGAGGGACGCACCGTCGTCGGCCGGTACCGCACTGACGAGGAGAACCCCAGTGATTGAACTCGCCGTCTTCGACATGGCAGGCACCACGATCGAGGAGCACGGCGCGGTGTACGAGGCGCTGCGCCACGCCGTCGAGTCGACCGGCGTGACGGTCGACGCGCAGGACCTCCAGACGTGGATGGGCACGGACAAGCGCGAGGCCATCGACGCGCTGGTCCGACTCGGCGGCGGCACCCCCGACGCGGAGCTGGTCGAGCGGCAGTACGCGGTCTTCCGCACGTTCCTGAAGGAGCGCTACGAAGTGGTCCCGCCGCAGCCCATAGCCCGGGCGGACAAGGCCCTCGCCGAACTGCGGGCCCGGGGCATCAAGGTCGCCCTGACCACCGGATTCAGCGCCGACGTCGCCCTTCCGCTGCTCGCGTCGCTCGGCTGGTCCACGGGTGAGGGCGGCAACCTCGACGCGGTCGTCACCGCCGACGAGGTCGTCCGCGGCCGTCCCGCCCCGTACATGATCCACCGGGCGATGGAGAAGACCGGCGTCGTGGACGTCCGTAAGGTGCTCGTCGCGGGCGACACCGCGGTCGACCTCCAGGCGGGGCACCACGCGGGCGCGGCGATTGTCGTCGGCGTCCTCACCGGCCAGCTCCCGCGCACGGAGCTCGAACTGAACCCGCACACCTACGTGCTGGACAGTGTCGCCGAGGTACCGGGCCTCGCCGAGGTGACGGCCGCGGAGTAGTCGTACGGCGAAGGGACGTGGGCGGCAGCGCCCGGGCGGACCCGCGCGCCGCCGCCCACGTCCCGTCACTCCTCCGCGAGCGCCGCGTCCACGATCGACTGCGCCTCCGTCTGCACCTGGGCCAGGTGGTCGGGGCCGAGGAACGACTCGGCGTAGATCTTGTACACGTCCTCCGTGCCGCTCGGCCGCGCGGCGAACCAGGCGTTCTCCGTGGTGACCTTCACGCCGCCGATCGCGGCGCCGTTGCCCGGCGCGTGGCTGAGCCGTCCGGTGATGGTCTCGCCTGCGAGGGTGTCCGCAGTGATCGCGTCGCCGCCGAGTTCGGCGAGACGGGCCTTCTGCTGCTTGGTCGCCTTCGCGTCCACGCGCGCGTACGAGGACGAGCCGTGCTCCGCGGCGAGTTCGGCGTAGTACTGCGACGGGGTCTTCCCGGTCACCGCGGTGATCTCGGCCGCGAGCAGCGCGAGCAGGATGCCGTCCTTGTCGGTCGTCCAGACGGCGCCGTCCTTGCGCACGAAGCTCGCGCCGGCGCTCTCCTCGCCGCCGAAGGCGACCGATCCGTCGACGAGTCCCGGCACGAACCACTTGAACCCGACGGGGACTTCGAGCAGCTCGCGCCCGAGGGACGCGACGATCCGGTCGATGACGGCGCTCGACACCAGCGTCTTGCCGATCGCGGCGTCGGACCGCCAGCCGGTGCGGTGCGTCGCCAGGTAGTGGATCGCGACGGCGAGATAGTGGTTCGGGTTCATGAGCCCGGCGTCGGGCGTGACGATGCCGTGCCGGTCGGCGTCCGCGTCGTTCCCCGTCAGCAGGTCGTAGTCGTGCCGCTTCGCGAGGACGGACGCCATCGCGGGGGCCGACGAGGGATCCATCCGGATCTTGCCGTCCCAGTCGAGCGTCATGAAGCGCCAGGTCGGGTCCACCTCGGGGTTGACCACCGTCAGGTCGAGTCCGTACATCTCGGCGATCCGCGCCCAGTAGTGCACACTCGCCCCGCCGAGCGGGTCCGCGCCGATGCGCAGCCCCGACGCCCGGACGGCGTCGGTGTCGATGACGGTGCTCAGCTCCTCGACGTACCGCTCGCGGAAGTCGTACGCCTCCGGAGCCACGTCCTTCGTGCTGCGCACCTCCCGATTGCCGTCGGCGAGCAGCTCGTTGGCGCGGCGAGCGATCCAGGACGTCGCCGTGGAGTCGGCGGGGCCGCCGTGCGGCGGGTTGTACTTGAAGCCGCCGTCGCGCGGAGGGTTGTGGCTCGGCGTGATGACGATGCCGTCCGCCTGGCCGAGCTCCTCGGACGCGGAGCTGTTCCAGCGCAGGATGGCGTGGCTGAGCGCGGGGGTCGGCACGTAGCCGTCGTGGACGTCGGCGAAGACGCGCACGCCGTTCGCCGCGAGGACGCCGAGTGCGGTGTCGAGCGCGGGGCGCGAGAGGGCGTGGGTGTCGGGCCCGATGAACAGCGGGCCCGTGATGCCCTCGCCCGTGCGGTACTCGACGATGGCCTGCGTGATCGCCGCGATGTGCCGTTCGTTGAACGCGCCGTCCAGGCTGGAGCCGCGGTGCCCGCTCGTGCCGAAGACGACGCGCTGCTCGGGGCGGTCCACGTCGGGGACCTTGGTGAAATACGCGTCGACGAGTTCATCGATGTCGACGAGGTCCTCCGGCCGGGCCTGGGTTCCTGCGCGCTCAGTCATGCGGGCATTCTCCCATCACGGCCGCGTAGGACGCAGGACCGCAAAGGTGTCCCGAAGCGCCGCGGCAACTCCGGGACACCCCGACCGGCGGACGGTCCGTCAGGACTGCCGCTTCGCCCGCTCCTTGACGATCGCGGCCAGCGCGTCCGCGACGTACGCCTCGGACGCGGCCTTGTCGATGCCCGACTCGGCGAGGGTGCCCGAGCCGTTCTCCTGCTCCAGAAGGGCCAGCAGGATGTGCTCCGTACCGATGTAGTTGTGGCCGAGGCGCAGCGCCTCGCGGAAGGTCAGCTCCAGCGCCTTCTTCGCGTTCGCGTCGAACTTGACGAGGCCGGGCACGTCGGCGACGGCCGGGGGCAGTGTGGCCGTCGCGTTCTGCCGCACGGTGTCGAGGAGCACGCCCTGCGCCCGGATGGCCTGCGCGGCGAGCCCCTCGGGCTCGGCGAGGAGGCCGAGGACGAGGTGTTCGGGCCGGATCTCGTCGTTGCCGGCGGCCTGGGCCTCGTTCTGCGCGGACATCACGACGTTGCGCGCCCGCGGGGTGTAGCGGCCGAAGCCCGAGCTGGGATCGAGGTCACCGGCCTCGCCGGAGGCCTTGGGCACGAACCGCTTCTGGGCGGCCTGCCGGGTCACCCCCATGCTCCTGCCGATGTCGGTCCAGGACGCCCCGGAGCGGCGCGCCTGGTCCACGAAGTGGCCGATCAGATGGTCGGCGACGTCGCCGAGGTGGTCCGCGGCGATCACAGCGTCGGAGAGCTGGTCGAGTGCGTCGGTGTGGACCTTCTTGATGGCGTCGATCAGGTCGTCGAGGCGTACAGGTGTGGTCATGCCTACTGGCTCCGCAGATTCCGTCATGTGACAACCGTAGGTTGACAGTGCGGGGGGTGTCAACCGCCAGTTGACAGTCGTTGGGGATGCCCTCACGCACGCCGTAGGCTGCGGAGTCCACGACGTACCAACCGGTGAAAGAGGAGAGCCATGCCGTCGGGCCGAGTGTCACTTGCGGACGTGCTGCGCACCGCGGACGAGTCCCGGACAGGCGCCCTGTGGAAGCTCGACGGCGCGGCACGGCAGCTCGACGCGAACCTCGTCCGGCTGCGGCCCGGCACCGTCGTCGCCGAGCACGTCGAGCCGGACCTCGACGTCCTGCTCGTCGTCCTCGAAGGTGACGGGGTGCTCCGGCGCGCCGGGGAAGAGGAGCAACTCGCGCCCAGCGCCCTGGTGTTCATCGCGCGCGGCGAACGACGCTCCGTGACGGCCGGCGCCGCCGGTCTCGCCTACCTCACCGCCCACCGCAGGCGCCCCGGCCTGGCGATCGCGCGGCCCCCGGCCCGCGAGGGCGGCGAACCGGCCTGCCTGCTCGGCCGGATCTGCCCCGCCTGTGACCGGGTCTCCGACGACGCCTCGGCGGCCTACTGCGCCCGTTGTGGCGGACGCCTGCCCGCACCCTGACGCGACCGAGCGGGCGTTCATGCCCGCCCGACGGTCCGGCCTGCGCCGCCCCGTGTCCCCTCGCCCGTACGGTGCCGGGGACGAGCAGGACCGGGCGACCGCAGCGAGGGAGAACCACCCGACATGGCCGACTACCGCATCGAGACCGTCCGCAACGGCGTCCGGGACTGGACCGCACGCAACGACCGCGGCGCCGAGGTCCGCATCGGCGCCGCCGAAGACCCCGACGTGCAGCCGTCGTTCACCCCGGTCGAGCTGCTCCTCGCCGCGCTCGGCGGCTGCGGCGGCCTCGTCACCGACCGCACGGCCCGCACCGTCGAACACGACGGACTGCGCATCGTCGTGGAGTCCGTGTCGCGCCCCGAGGACGACGGCCGCGTCGGCGCGGTCCGCATCAGTTACGAACTGGAGCTGCCCGAGGGCGACGAGCAGGCCGACGACGCCTTCGCCCGCGGCGTGCGTCTGACCCACGAGAAGTACTGCACCGTCAGCCGGACCGTGGAACACGGCGCCCGGATCGAGGCACGGCTCCCGGACGGCACGCTCGTCTTCATGGCGGGCTGACCCGCCCGCGTGGCGGGGCGACGAGCGACCTCCGCGGCGGGGTGCCGCAGGGTCTTCAGGGCGGGGTGAACGGCGCGATGGCCGGATGTCGCCGCCACAGCCGAAGATCACCGTAGTCTCCCTGGGTGTCCGCATGATCACTGTGCGCATGCGGACCTGACGATCCGTCGAAGCATCGAGGAGACGACCGCGTGAAGTCCCTACGTCTGGTCCTGGCCGCCCTGGGAGCGATGGTGGCGCTCACCGCGCCGCCGTCCGCAGCGGCAGCGGAGCCCGCACCGGCTGCCGCCGAGCACCAGCCCTGCACGGGTGAGTTCCGAGGCGACGCCCGGCTCGGACCGAAGTACCTGCCCAAGAAGTGGCAGGCCCCGGTCGGCCCGCTCCTGAAGGCCTACCACCGCACCGGCTCCCTCAGTCCGAAGGCGTTCCTGAAGAAGTACTGGGAGGGGCCGGCGGACTCCGGCAGCTGGAAGTACCCGCCGAACGACGGCTTCACCGAGACCAACGGCCAGGTCGACCGCCGCCCCACGGAGCTGCGGACCGGACAGACCCTCGACCGGTTCGGCTCGGAGTACGGCTCCTACCTGGCGCCCGCCGGGGACGCGTACAAGAAGCGCGCGCTGCCGCCGCAGAACCTCAACACCCGCGAGCCCGCCTACGCGTGCGACTATCACGTCTACGAGGTCGCCAAGCCGTTCTTCGTGTGGCAGGGCCCGATCGCTCCCTGGTTCGAGCAGCCCGGCGGCGGCCGGCAGATCAAGCTCGACCAGGTGTTCCTCAACCCCGGTGAGGGGCAGCGCCTCAACGTGAAGTGGCTCGTGGAACACGACTACCTCGAGCCCGCGTAGGCGAGATCGGCACAGGAGGACGGCTTCGTGGACCGGCACGCACTGGAGCGCGCTCTGCGGCAGGCCGCCGTGCCCCCGACCCACTACTGGATCGAGGGCGTCCACGAACCGTCCCCCACCCCCACCGACTTCCTCTATGTGCGCGAGGACCCCGGCGGGGGCTGGGAGACGGGGGCGTACGAGCGCGGCACCCATGAGACGATCACGCGGCATCCCACGGAGGACGCCGCCTGCGCCCACCTGTGGCAGCTGCTGACCTGAGTGCCACAGTGCGCACCGCGGGGTGCCTACGGGAGTGAATGCACCTTGGGGCCAACGCTGTTCGACCAGGCGTTGCCCGCCGTCGCGTCCCAGTTCGTGGACCAGGTCATCGCGCCCCGCAGACCGGGATAGGTCCTCGCGGGCTTGAAGGAGCCGCAGCCGGTGCCGCGCGTCAGGCAGTCGAGCGCGTTGTTGACGACCGACGGGTCCACGTAGCCACTGCCCGCTCCGCGCGTCGACGCCGGGACGCCGAGGCCGACCTGCGACGGGTCGAGACCGCCCTCGAGCTGGATGCAGGCGAGCGCGGTCAGGAAGTCGACCGAGCCCTGGCTGTAGACCTTGCCGTCGCAGCCGAGCATCGAACCGCTGTTGTAGTACTGCATGTTGACGACCGTGAGGATGTCCTTCACGTTCAGCGCCGTCTTGAAGTACTCACCCGACGTGGACTGCATGTCGATGGTCTGCGGTGCCATCGTGAGGACCAGCTTCGCGCCGGCCTTCGCGGAGAGCTGGTGCAGGGCCTTCGACATGTAGGTGGAGTTGAGGCCGTTCTCGAGGTCGATGTCGACGCCGTCGAATCCGTACTGCTGCATCAGGGAGTAGGCGCTGTCGGCGAACGCGGTGGCCGACGCGTCGCTGTTGACGGACACGCTGCCCTTCTCGCCGCCGACCGAGAGGATCACGGACTTGCCCGCGGCCTGCTTCGCGGCGATGTCGGCCTTGAAGTCGGCGGCCGACGCGTATCCGACTGCGGGGTCGAGCGTGAAGGAGATCTGGCCCGGCGTGCTGGTGGCGTCGGCGAAGGACACCGCGATGATGTCGTACTGCGAGGGGACGTCCCGCAGCTTCTGCACGGTCGCGCCGTTGTTGAAGTTCTGCCAGTAGCCGGTCACCGCGTGCTTGGGCACGGTGCCGCCGCCACCGCCGCCGGAGGTCGCGGTCCTGGCGGTGACGGCCGCCGACTTCGCGGACTCACCGGCCGAGTTGGTGGCGCTGACCTGGAAGCTGTACGAGGTGGCGGCCGCGAGTCCGGTGACGGTGGCGGACGCGCCGCCGACGGAGGCGACCTTCGAGCCGTCGCGGTACACGTTGTAGCCGGTGGCGCCGGAGACCGCGTTCCAGGAGAGGTCGACGGAGGAGGACGTCGCGGTGCCCGCCGCGAGTCCCGCGGGGACCGCCGGAACGACGACGGGATCGCCGCCGCCACCGCCGCCGTCGGGACCGAGCACGCTCACGTCGTCGGCGTAGTACGCGCCCTGCCCGTACCAGCCGTGCGTGTAGACGGTCACGGACGTCGTGTTCGCCCCGGTCGTGAACGTGGTGCTCAGCTGCTGCCAACCGGAGGATCCCGGTGTCCACGTCGACACGTCGGTCGTGCCGGTGCCGCTCGCGCCGAGGTACACGTAACTGCCCTGGACCCAGGAGCTCAGCGTGTACGTCGAGTTGGGCTTGACCGCGACGGCCTGGGAACACTGGGCGGTGTCCTGTGCGGTCGGTGTGCCCTTGAGCGCCTTGGCGCCGCCGTGCACGGGGGAGCCGACCACGGAACCGGTGCCGGCGGAGCACGTCCAGTTGCTCAGGTCCGATTCGAACCCGGCGTTCTTGGCGACGTTGATGTCGGCGGCCTGCGCCGTGGTCGCCAGAGCGGTGACGCCGAGCGCCGCGGCCGCGGTGACGGCCAGTGCGCCCTTGATCCATCTGCGTGCACGGTCCACTTACTGCCTCCGGTGGGGAGTGAAGGGGGCGGGAGTGAACGGTGGCCACCGCTGTAGGGCCCAAAGCTGGTCCAGACCAATCGAGTTGTCAAGACCTCGACCGTGCCCGGGAGGGCTGTCGGAGTGCTCCCGGTGCGATGAGTTCCGCGCGCACGGAAGGTCTTCAGTGATGACGGAGGTCCCCCGAGGAGGCAGAGATGAGCACGTCCAGCACCCTGAACGAGGAGTTCAGCGCCGTTCTGGAGAAGAGCCCGAACGAAGGCGGTTGGACCTATGTCGTGTGGCCCGAATCGGCCGCCTTCTTCGGGACGCGCGGCCTGGTCAAGGTCAGGGGCACGGTCGACGGCCATCCGTTCCGGAGCTCGTTCATGGCGCTGGGGGACGGGAGGCACAAGCTGCCCGTCAAGGCCGACGTACGCAAGGCGATCGGCAAGGAGGCGGGGGACCGCGTCACGATCCGGCTCGAGGAGCGGCTCGGGAGCTGACACCGGGAAGTGAGTGAACGGGGCCGCCGGCCTGGGCGTGGGTAGGGAGTGGCCGGCGGCCCCTCCGCGCAGGAGCCGTCAATCCTGTGCGGGGTTCTTCTCGTAGTGGACTGCGTCGTTCCGATGGCTGGAAGCGTGCGAACACAGTGACTGGGTGCGCCCGATTCACACGGGGCGCGCGCCGGGTCTCAGAGGCGCTCGAGAATTCCGCGCACAAAGGCGGCCTGCCCCGCGTGCTGGAGATCGTCCGAGATGACGCTCACCAGTCGCACGCCCAGCGTGACCGGTGGCGACCAGGTGTCGTCGATCACCTGGTCCAGGTCCGCGTCGCTCAGTCCTGCCACGTGGGCGAGGGTGCGCTCGTGCACGGCGTCGAAGTAGCCGAGGAGCAGATCGACCGACGGGACCTGCACCTTGGCCACCTGCTTGTCGCCGTGGCCGTACCCCGTGTCGGAGGGTGGCAGGGCGAGATCGAGACGGTCGGCCCAGCCGTCGGACAGCCAGACCTGATCGGTGCGGAAGGCGTCGGAGAGGTGATCGTCCTGCACGCGTGTGAGGTGCCAGATCAGCCACGCGATCGAGTTCGAGTCGTCATTGAGCCGGGTGTTGAGTTCCTCGGCGGAAAGATCTTCCACCGCCGAGTGAACCGTTTCGTGGATCCGTCCGAACGCGTCGGTGAGAACGTCCTTGGAGTGCATGACGTGCTGCTTCCTCGACAGCGCGGATTTCACACCCGCGCACCCGTTCCATTCCGGCCATTCGGCACCCTGAATATGCCAGGAGACTGGCCAGAAAGGCATGGTGACAGCGCGTCGGAAGTGTCGATACTCGTCTTCTGAGGAAGTTGAATGATGCCCGACCAATAGATCACTTCGCCGGTCCGGCCCGGCGCACCCGCACCGATCACGCACATCGCACGGAATGAAAGTGAGGCCCGCAGGGCGGCGAACGACGCGACGGGGGAGAACGTGCACGAGGAATTTCTGTGCCATGTCACCGCGTACGGAATCTGCGGCGGTCAGCGCGTCGGCGTACCGCTCGGAACGTACCGCGCGCCCACTCTTCCGCTCGCGATGTGGTGGCTGCGCGACCGCGCTTCCTGGATAGCCGAACGGCTCGATCCGCGCCCCGGCAATCCATATTTCCCCGAGGGTGCCATTGTCCCGGTCACCGACACCGTCCCCGATGTGCCGGGCGCGCTGCGCGACTGGTGCGGCGATATCGAGCGGCAGGAACAAGTGGCCGAGGAACTCGCCGACGGGAAACTGGTCCGGCTGATCGCTCGCGACGACACCACGGAATACGAGTTCCTCGCCGAGTCGGTCGACGCCCTGCGGATGCAGCGCGCCCGCGCGTCAAGCGCCGCGCTCGTTCCTCACCCGTGATCGACGCGGCGCCGATATGACTAGTAGCCGGTACGGGTGGCGGCGCGCTTACCTGCGCAAACGCCGGGGGATTGTGGTCATGCACAGCGTCGTCACCACACTTTCGGAGCCGCTCGAATGCATCGCAGCACCACCTTGCTCACCACCGCTCTCGCCGGCGTCGCCGCCGCGCTGACCCTCGCCGCCCCGACCGCCGTCGCCACCGCGCCGGCCGGTGCCGTGCGGGCCGCGGGCCCGGGACAGGTCTGCTTCTGGACCGAGCCGGGCCAGCACGGCCAGGCCTGGTGTTACGCGCCACCCGGCTACGCCGAGGCGGAGAACGGCACCCAGCGCCACGCCTACTCCTTCGACTCCCGCGTCGACGGCACGGTCTATGCGATCAGCTACGGGCCGGGGAACAGCTGCCTCTACCGCGAGATCCGCAAGGACGACTACGACGAGAACTGGGAGGCGTGGGCCACCAAGTTCGACGGCGTCAGCGACAACAAGATGGGATGCGAAGCGGGCTGATCCGCCGATGACCCACCGACCGCGCCCCTGGGGCCGGCCGTTCCCGGCGCTCACCGCGCTCGGCCCGCTGTCCCTGGCGGGGCTGCTCGTCACCGGCTGCGCGGCCCCGGACCCCGGGCCCGCACTATCCCCGGACGACACCGTCAAGGCCGCCACCCAGCTCCTGACCGACCGCTGCCTCACCGCGCAGGGAATCACCCCGCCGCGCCCTGGCAGACGGCCCGGCACCCAGGTCCAGGAGGAACACCTGTCCGACGCCCTCTTCGGCGCCGGACGCACGGAACTCTCCCTGCGGCTGCCGACCGGATACTCCGTGCGCGCCCACACCGACGGCTGCCTGGCCTCGGCGCAGCGCGCGCTCTACGGCGACCAGCGCCGATGGTTCGAGGTCTCGACCGTCGTCAACAACCTCAAGCCCGAAGCGGCCTACCGCAAGACCAGCCTCACCTCGGTACGGGCCGGACACCGCGCCGAATTCGCGGACTGGCGGCGCCTCCGGGAGCACGCCCTGAACCGCGCGAGGGACCTCCTCACCCACCAGAAACAGCAGCCCCAGCAACAGTCGATTCAGCAGCAAGAGGAAGAGACACAGTGATCATCAAGAACTCCGCCGCGCTCCTCGCGGCCGTCGCCCTCGCCTTCGGCGGCGCCGTCGCCACCTCGTCCTCCGCCTTCGGCGCCTCGTGCCCCAGCGGCCAGTTCTGTGCCTGGACGGACGCGGACTTCGGCGGTCAGCGCACCAATTGGTCGGGCGACGACCACGACTGGGAGGACCCCATCCAGGACCAGGACTCCTCCTGGGCGAACCATGGCATTTCGGGCCCCGGTATCAAGGACCACGTGCAGGTCTACGAGAACCCGGGCCTCATCGGTCTCGGCACTGTCTGCCTCGCCCCGGGCCAGGAGATCGCCTCCGACGGCTGGGGCAACGACAGCGGCGACTCGCATACGTGGAAAATGAGCTGCTGACCTCACGCACCGCGTGACCGGACCGGAGCGGGCGGCATGTCCTGCCGCCCGTTCCGGCCGGTTATGACTGCCGCACGCGCCACTGGGTATCAGGAGGTCTGCAGGGGAGTTACTGTGCCGATCGATCCCATTGAGAGAACCGCATGACCGAGTACCTGGACGGAGTCTTGATGCCGACCGGTGCTGCCGACCGCGCCGAGCCGCTGCGCCGGACGACGCAGTACACCGGAGAGCCTGGCTGCATCGCAGACGCGCGCGCCTTCGCCGAGGTGTTCCTCGAACAGCTGCGGTCCGAGTGGTGCGCCCTGATCGACGCCAGGTCCCGCGGTGATCTGCTGCTCCTGGTCAGCGAGCTCGTCACCAACGCAGACCGCCACAGCCACGGTCCGTACGTCCTCGATCTCGAGGGATCGAAGGACCAGGTGTCCGTCACCGTTTACGACAGCAGCGACGCCGTGCCCCGCCGCTTCGTCAAGGACCCCGCGCGCATCGGCGGGCACGGTCTCGAGATCGTCCACGCCCTCGCCACCGAGGTCATCGTGGAGCGGGTGCCGGTCGGAAAGTGGATCAAGGCCGTCTTTAGACTGCGACCGTAATCGAACGGTTCTCGCGCGAGGAGACGACGACATCGACACGGCACCCGACCGCGACCTTCTGAACGACCTGGCCAAGGCGCTGCCGGGCCTCACCCTGATCGAGGACGGCGACGTGCTGTCCGGGCTCAGCCACGACGACGCGGAGTGGGCGCCGGTGGGCCGGGCGCTCGCGGCGGTCCGGGTGACGGACGCCGGCGAAGTGCAGCAGGTGGTGCGCGCCTGTGCCGCGCTGTCCGTGCCCGTCGTGACCCGCGGCGCGGGCACCGGGCTCTCGGGCGGCGCGAACGCCACCGACGGCTGCCTGGTCCTCGACCTCTCGCGGATGAACCGCATCCTGGAGATCGACACCGAGAACCTGCTCGCCGTCGTGCAGCCCGGCGTCGTCAACAACGACCTGAAGGCGGCCGTCGCCGAGCACGGCCTCTGGTACCCGCCGGACCCGGCCAGCGCCCCTTGGTCGACCATCGGCGGCAACGTCTCCACGAACGCCGGCGGCCTGTGCTGCCTCAAGTACGGCGTCACCCGCGACTACGTCCTCGGCCTCGAAGCCGTGATGGGCGGGCCCGCGGGCGAGTACGGCAGCCGCGTACGGTTCGGCCGGCGCACCACGAAGGGTGTCAGCGGCTACGACCTGACCGGCCTGTTCGTCGGCTCGGAAGGCACCTTCGGAGTGATCACCGAGATCACGCTGCGCCTTCGTCCCGCGCCCGCCGCCGAGCCCCGCACCGTCGTCGGCGCCTTCGACGGCCTCGTCGCGGCGGGCGCCGCCGTCGCGCTGTGCACCCGGCGCGGCCTCCAGCCCGCCGCCCTCGAACTCCTCGACCGGCACTGCATGCAGGCCGTCGAGGACTGGAAGCACCTCGGGATCGAACCCGGCGCAGCCGCACTGCTCCTGGCGAGGATCGACGCGCCGGGCGACGCGGGCGCGGCGGAGGCGGCGGCCGTGGCCGAGGCGTTCACGGACGCGGGAGCGCTCTGGGCCGAACAGTCCACCGACGCCGTCGAGGCGGAGGCCCTGTTCGACGTCCGCAGGCTCGCCTACCCGGCCCTCGAACGTCTGGGCCCCGTGCTGACCGAGGACATCTGTGTACCCCGCTCGGCCGTGCCCGCCATGCTCGCCACCGTCGAGGAGATCGGGCAGCGGCACGGGGTGCGGATCGCGACCATCGCGCACGCGGGGGACGGCAACCTCCACCCGCTCCTGATCACCCCGCCCGGCGACGCCGAGGCGCGCCGCGCGGCGCAGGCCGCGTTCGAGGAACTGCTCGGCGCCGCGGTCGCCGCGGGCGGCACGGTCACCGGGGAGCACGGCGTCGGCCTGCTCAAGCGGGGCGGTATGCGGCAGGAACTCGGCCCCGAGGTCTGCGCGGTGCAGCGCGCGGTGAAGAACACCCTTGACCCGCTGGACCTGTTCAACCCGGGGAAGGTCGTCGGCGACCCCGACGCGAGCTGACCCGACATCGGGACCCCCTCCCTGACTGCCTGCTCCGGCCTGGAGGCCGGCGCATTGGGCAGCGCTTTGCCCGCCGCGCCGACCCAAATGCACTATTTGTGTGCTTATCCGACTTACGGTGCGTGTGTTGTCAGGGGGCTGCGCAACGCGTTCTCAGCGGACGCGGGTTGGGATGCCGATGAGTGAGATCACCCGCAGAGGAGCCGTGGGTCTGGGAATCGGGATCGGTCTGGGCGCCGCTGCCGCGGGCCTTGCCGGATGCGGAACGGGCAGCGACGAGGCCCGCCCGCCCGCGGGTCCCGGCCGCGACCCCGACCGGGGCGCCCAATCGGAGAGAAAGGCCGCGCCCCAGCTGATCGGTGACGGCTCGACGGCGTACACCGGCAGGCAGCCGAAGCAGCCCCCGGTGCCCGTCCCCCTCGAACCCGGCCAGACGCCTCCGCAGTTCGTGATCTTCTCCTGGGACGGTGCGGGCGAGGTCGGCAACGGCCTCTTCCCGCGCTTCCTCGAACTGGCCGAGAACCACGGCGCCCACATGACGTTCTTCCTCTCCGGCCTCTACCTCCTGCCGGAGTCGAAGAAGCGGCTCTACGACCCGCCGAACAACCCTGTCGGCGCCTCCGACGTCGGGTACCTCACCGACGCGCACCTCAAGGAGACGCTGAAGTACACGCGGCAGGCCTGGCTCGACGGCCACGAGATCGGCACGCACTTCAACGGCCACTTCTGCGCCGGCTCCGGTTCCGTCGCCAACTGGACGCCCGCGCAGTGGCGCAGCGAGATCGAGCAGGCACGCGTGTTCGTCAAGACCTGGCGTACGAACACGGGTTGGCACGAGGACGACCCCCTGCCGTTCGACTACGACAAGGAACTCATCGGCGGCCGCACACCCTGTCTGCTCGGCCAGGACAACCTGTTGCCCGTCGCCCGCGAGCTGGGCTGGCGCTACGACGCCTCATCGCCCGGCGGTGTCCAGCGCTGGCCCGAGAAGCGACAGGGACTGTGGGACCTGCCGCTCCAGGCCATCCCGTTCCCCGGCCACAAATTCGAGGTCCTCTCGATGGACTACAACATCCTGGCCAACCAGTCGAAGAATTCCACGCGAGGGCCGTCCTACAACTACCCGGCCTGGCGCCAACAGGCCACCGAGTCCTACCTCGCAGGATTCAACAGGACGTACGAGACGAACCGCGCGCCGTTCTTCATCGGCAACCACTTCGAGGACTGGAACGGCGGGATCTACATGGACGCCGTCGAGGCAGCGTTCAAGGAGATCGCCGGCAAGAAGGACGTACGTCTCGTCTCCTTCCGGCAGTTCGTCGACTGGCTGGACGTCCAGGACCCGAACGTGCTCGACCGGCTCCGCTCACTGGAGGTCGGAGAGGCACCCACGGGTGGCTGGTCGCAGTTCCTCGGCGACGTGGCCGCGGCACCCACCGGCGCGACAGGCAGCACAGCCTGATCCGGCCGAGAGGCCCAAGGCCGTTCTGGCGTGTTGTCCGCCTCGCTGACGCACACTGGTCGGGACCTGATCAGTGACGGAGAGGCAGGCGCATGGACCGCTGGATCACCGCGGGCGTGGACGGATCGCCGGAGAGCGCGGCCGCCGCGGCATGGGCGGCGCGCGAAGCGGTCCGCCGCGGGTACGGGCTGCGCCTGCTGCACGCCTGGTCCCCGCTGCCGGACGTGGCGGCGTCCGCGCCCGATGCCGCGGCGCAGGCCGACTGGGCCAGAAGTGTGGCCGATGAGGCCGGGCGCGCCGTGGCGAGCGGTCACCCCGGGCTGCCGGTGTCGGTCGAGTCCCCGTCCGACGCAGCCGTTCCCGCACTCGTCGGCGCCGCCACGGACGCGGAGTTCCTCGTCCTCGGCTCGCGGGGACACGGCGCGCTCGTCGGCTTCCTCGTCGGGTCGGTCGGGCAGCAGGTCATCGCCGAGTCGGCGCGGCCCGTCGTCCTGGTGAGGGCCGGTGACCGCACCGAACCGGAGGCGGCGGGTCGCGAGATCGTCGTCGGCCAGGAGGGGGCGCCCGAGGACAGCCGCGCGGTCCTCGAGTTCGCCTTCGCCACCGCGTCCGCACGCGGCGCGACCCTCAAGGTCGTCCGCGCGTGGACTCTCCCGGCCCTGTACGCGTACAGCCCCGCCTCGTTGAAGCTGCTCGACGAGGCAGGCGGCATGGAGCCGTACGAGAGGAAGGCGCTCGGCGAGGCGCTCGCGCCGCTGCGCGCGCGGTATCCCGACGTGCCGGTGGTGGAGCACGTCGAGATCGGCAGCGCCGGCCAGGTCCTCCTCGCGTCGGGTGCGGGGGCCCAGCTGGTGGTCGTGGGCCGCCGCGCCCGACGCTCGGCCGTCGGGTCCCGCATCGGGTCCGTCGCGCATGCCGTGATGCACCACGCGCCGTGCCCGGTGGCCGTCGTACCGCCCGCCTGAGCCGCGGACCTCAGCCGTCGGTGACGGTGATGGCCCGCACCGGACAGGCGCGGGCCGCCTCCCGCGCCAGCGGGTCACCGGCGCCGTCGTCGCGGCCCTCCAGCACCTCGCTGAAGCCGTCGTCGTCCTGCGTGAACACGTTCGGCGCCGTCAGCGCGCACATGCCCGCACCCACACAGCTGTCCTTGTCGATCCGGATCCGCACGGTCTGCGCCTCTCTCACGCTCGGGTTCGGCTTTCAGGGGTTTGTTCTGAGGGGTCCGTCTTCAGGGTCTTCAGGGCTCGGTTCTCAGGGTTTGGTTCGCAGGGGTCGGTCGTGAAAGACCGGGTCCGGTTCTGACCGGTCGGGCGGTCACCAGGCGACCGGTAGTTCGAGCATGCCCTGGATCGTGTCGCCCGGCTTGAACGGGATCTCCTCGGCGGGCGCCGCGAGGCGCAGCCCCGGCAGCCGCGCGAACAGCGACCGCAGCGCGATCTCCATCTCGGCCCGTGCCAGGTTCTGCCCCAGGCACTGGTGGACTCCGTACCCGAACGCGAGGTGGTGGCGCGTGGGGCGGTGCCAGTCGAGGGAGTCGGGGGCCGTGAAGCTGTCGTCGTCGCGGTTGATGAGCGAGGTGGAGAAGACGACCCCGTCATCCGCCCGGATGGTCTCGCCCGCGACCTCGATGTCCTCGGTGGCGACGCGCAGGATGCCGTCCGCGATGGACAGGAAGCGCAGCAGCTCCTCGACCGCGGCGGGCAGCAGCGAGTCGGCGGAGCGCAGCTCATCCAGTCGGTCCGGATGGCGGAGCAGGGTGAACGTGCCGAGCGAGATCATGTTCGCCGTGGTCTCGTGCCCCGCGATCAGCAGGATCGTGGCGAGGCTGATCAGTTCCTCGCGGTCGATCTCCTTCTCGTCCGGCCCGCGGTGGATGAGCTCGTCGAGCAGTCCGTCACCCGGCTCACGCCGCTTGCGGTCGATCAACGAGCCCAGGTACGCGTCGAGCTGCTCGCGCGCGGCCTCCGTGTCCGTCACGTCCGGCCCGCGCAGCAGCCGCCGTGACTGCTCCTCGAAGAAGTCGTGATCGGCGTAGGGCACCCCGAGCAGTGAGCAGATCACCATCGACGGCACGGGCAGCGCGAACGCGCTCACCAGGTCGGCCGGCGGTCCCTGCTCGACCATCGCGTCGAGGAACCGGTCGACGGTCTCCTGGATGCGGGGCCGCAGCGCCGTGATCCGCTTGAGGGTGAAGCTCGGGATCAGCATGCGGCGCTGGGCGTTGTGCTCGGGGTCGTCGACCCCGAGCAGGGCGATGCGCCGTTTGCGTGAGAGGGCGAAGCGCTCCGTGGGCATCGGGAAGGCGCGGTTCTCCCGGTCGGTGGACAGGCGCGGGTCGATGAGCAGGTCGCGCGCGACCGACTGGCCGGTGACCACCCACACGGTCCGCCCGTCGAAGAGCGAGACATGGGAGAGGGGCCGCGCCGAGCGCAGCGGATCGTAGGAGGCCGGCGGGTGGTAGGGACACGTGCGGTCCTGGGGGAAGGCGACGGTGTCCGGCGTGGGGGGTGTCACGGTCATGGTGACCTCGCAGGCGGTGAGTCTTCCTTGGTGATCTTCATTAGATGCCTCGGGCATCCAACCGTCCACGCGAAGATCGGCCACTCCGCCCATCAGGGACATCTGGCCGAACCCAGTTGTTCCGCTCCGGTCAAGGGTGTGTTCTGTCTGGTCGGGGCGTCCGGTCGGACCGGCGAGGCGGGTGCGGCATGTGCCGTACGGCCGGTCCGGGTGGGGTGTCCTCGGGCGTGGCGCGGCTTGTTCGCGCCCCGTCGTCCGGATGGGTGGCGACTGCGGCCAGGAGGAAATGCGGATGCTTGTGCGAGCGGCGGTGGGTATCGTCGCCGCACGTGGAACCACTGAACGAGAAACAGATCCGGGCGTCCTTCGTGAACTGCACGAAGGGTGAGGCCGCCCGGATGAAGCTCCCCCTCGACTTCGCCGAGCTCCCCTGGGAGGACCTGGACTTCCTCGGCTGGATCGACCCGGGAGCGCCCCTGCGGGCCCACCTCGTGCGGCCCGGCCCCGACGGACCCCTCGGCATCACCCTGCGGGTCCCCTCCGTGGGCCGGACCAGCGCCGTGAAGTCCAGCATCTGCCAGGTGTGCCTGACCGGGCACGCCTCCTCCGGTGTCGCCCTCCTCGCGGCGCCCCTGGCCGGAGCGCGCGGGCGGGAGGGCAACACCGTCGGCATCTACCTCTGCGCCGACCTCGCCTGCTCGCTCTATCTGCGCGGCAAGCGGCAGCCCAAACTGAGGGCCGGCCGTTACGAGGAGTCCCTCTCGCTCGACGAGCGGATCGCCCGGGCCATGAGCAACCTGGACGCCTTCACGGCGAGGGTCACCGAGGTGGCCTGACCGGTCTTCGTGCAGGGGCCTTGTCGGGAGTGGCGTTGCGACAGGAGGCGTTGTCGTGAGCGGGTTGCGGCCGGATGCCTTGTCGTGATCGGTCCTGCGGCAGAGGGACTTGACGTCACGGGATGTGGGCCGGACGCCCTACATCGCTGCCGCGTCCAGGAGCGGGATGAGCTGCTCCTCCTCGTGGAGCAGGTGCCTCTCCAGTTCGTCCGTGAGCCGCTCCACCTCGGGGAGCACCAGACCGGGGTCGGCGCCGTCCGTGGAGACCGTCTCCTGAAGTTGTGCCAGGAGCGCGGCGATCCGCTCGTGCTCCTCGCGCATCAGCTCCAGGACCGCGCCGAGTTCGGGGTGGCGCGAACCGATGAACGGGAACAGGGCGGCGTCCTCTCCGGCGTGATGGTTGTGCAGTCCCTTGCAGAGCGTGAGGCAGTTGATGCGGAGCTGGGCGCCGAGGCCGGGGCCCGACTCCGCGATCTCCTTGCGGATCAGGCCCAGTTCACGCCGGATCCCGTCGTGGACGGCCTTGAGTCCGTCACCCCAAGACGTCGCTCCCGTCACGTTCGGCGGGCCGCTCTCGATCGCGCGCAGGGCGACCACGGGGATGACGCGGGACGTCTTCGCCTGGTACTCGGCCCAGCCCGGATCGCGCTCTACGGCCCGGGCGAACGCGGCGTCGCGCTCCGCGCCCGCCAGGACCTCGGCCTCCGCCGCGTAGGTGAACACGCCGTCCTCGACGGTGACGCGGGGGATGGCCGTCAGATTGTGGAACCAGTCCGGGTGGCTGGGCGCTCCACCGGCCGAGGCGATCACCAGGACGCGCTCGCCGCCGTCCGGGAGGAAGCCGACGGGGGTGGTGTGTGCGGCGCCCGAGCGGGCTCCCGTGGTGGTGAGGAGGAGGATCCGGCCGCCTTCGAAGGGGCCTGAGAGCCGGCCACGGTTGGCTCGGAACTCATCGATGACGTGCTGATTGAAATCGTTGGGCATTCTCTTCTTTCGTCTCCGGGACTTACGAGAAATCTGGATCGCGGAAGCAAAAGAAGATCGGCGGGCCTCGCGCCCGCCCCGGCCTCACTCGGAGGCCGGGTGCCCTACTCGTTGATGGCCCAAGGCCGACCCGGCAGTCACGGGGCGAGACCCTAGTTCATGCGGGCGGGGGCGGCAATGTGTTTTCGGGCGCGGGCCGCTGCTGTTCGTCTTTGGGTGCGGGGCCGCGGGGGCATGCACGTGCTCGCTGTTCTACGGGTGCACGTCAGCTGGTTGATTGCCTGTACGTGGTGCTGATGGCTCCGCGCGCACATGCCCCCACGTCCCCTCCCGTCTCGTACGCGGCTGTCCGCACGGTCGGGCTCCCGGCCCACCTCTCGTAGACGGCTGATCGTCCGGTGGGGGATCGCGTATGCCGTTCCGCGGCGCCTCGCTCGGCGTCCCGCTGCGTGCTTACGTGCTACCGGGATTTATTCGCAGTGCATCGGGCTTCAGCCCGCTGGTGAAGCGAACCTGGCGATCGCGACGCGGGGAGTCACGGCTTCCATCCCTGCGGAGCAGGGATGGAAGGTCCTCTGGACTGCCGATGCGGAGCATCATGGCTCGCCTCCCGCCCGGCCTCCGTCCCACGCGTCCGACGATCATTGGAGGGCGCGATGGGCCGAACCGAAGGTAGGGCCAGAACCCGTTCTGGCCCTACGCGAAGAATGCAGGAAGCCACGGAATCCCGGCAGGAAGCCGTGCCGCATAGCGGCACAGCAACCCGTGGGACGGTCAGAATCCTCCGCTTCAGCCCGAGGAGCAGGTCAGTGGACCTTCGCCTGGATCGCCGAGATGCAGGAGGCGATGGCCTGCTGGAGGTCTTCGAGGCGCTTGAGCATGTCGTCCTCGTAGACGTCGTCCTCGGCGTCGTCGAGGGTCAGCTCCTCGAAGACCTTCGTCGCCTTCTGCAGGCTGTTGTAGAACTTCGCCCTGCGCTCCTTCACCCGGAGGTCGGGGTCGCTCTCGACGGTCTTGGTGACGAGCTCGCGGACGGTGTCGTACGCCTCACGCGCCCACTCGCCCGCCTCCTCGCCGTCGTCCAGCTCGTCGATCAGCGAGAGGTGGCGCTCGGCCTCCTCGCGCAGTTCGCGCGGCGCTTCGATCTTCTGGCCGGCCGGTGTCTTGATCTGGCCGTTCTCGGCGATCTGACGCACGTACTCGACCCGGTCGCCGGCCTTCGCCTCGGCGGCGACGGCCTTCTTCAGGTCGTCTGCCCGGACGATGTCCCTGACCAGTTCCGTGCGCAGGGCGGGGTCCTCCTCCAGGCGGTCCATCAGGGCCTTCCTGGCCGCCTCGGCGGTGCCGGGGTCGGCGAGGATCGCGGCGCGCAGCGCGGTCGGGTTCTCGGCGACCTCCAGGGCCTTGGTCGGGCGGATGCCCTCGGCCTCGGCGGCCGCCGAGATCGCGTGACCGCGCGGTGACACGGCGATGGAGCGCGACGCGTAGTACGACAACCAGACGTCGGAGTCCGGGAGTTCGACGTCCTGGCCCGGGGCGAGCGCCTCGAAGTGCGGCACGAGTCCGTCGTCGGCGGCCTTGTCCCAGGCCTTGTAGTAGCGCATGACGCGCTCGGCCGAGCAGCCCGCCAGCTCGCTGAACCGGCGGGCCGAGATCTTGGGCGTCTCACCCACGGCCTGCCCGCCGGGACGCACACTGCGCGCCACCATGAGGGCGAACGCCCATCCGCCGGTCCGGGCGTAGACGCCGAAGGCTCGTGCGTCCTCGGCGATCGGCTCGGAGACCTCCGACGTGTCCTCCGAAGTGTCCTCCGACGTCGCGTCCGTCACCTCGTCCGGGGTGCCGTCCGGGGTTACGGCCGGTACCCAGATGTTTTCCTCGGCGGGCCCGGCCTGCGCCGGGACAGCCTCCTCGGAGGTGACCTCCGTTGCGGCGGATTCGGTCGCTTCGGTCGGAGTGATCGCTGAGGTCACGTAGGTTCTCCTGGGGCGTCACGGATGGACGAGGGTTGACGCGCTACTTTATCCCTCCTAATGGGCTGTTTTGTGCGCGGGTTGTCGTGCGGGTTCTCAGGCTTGGTGCTCGATCTTGCCGGCGACGACTACGGTTTCGGCCACGGTGCCCGGGATGTCCTCGAGTGCGGCGCGCAGAATGTCGCGGGACAGGACCACGAAGTCCGCTGCCTTGCCCACGCTCAGTGAACCCCGCTCGTGCTCAAGGAAGTTGGCGTACGCGGAGCCCATGGTGTACCCGTACACCGCGGTCTCCACGTCCACGGTCTCGCCGGGCATCCAGGGCTCGCCGCCGGCCAGCGGGCGCCGGGTCACGGCCGTGTAGATGCCGACCATGGGGTCCATCTCGGCCACGTTCCAGTCGCTGGAGAAGGCGAGGACCGCGCCCGACTCGTGGAGGCTGCGCATGGGCCAGGCCTTGTGCCAGCGGTCGGCGCCGACGTTCTCGGCCCAGTCCTTGCCAGGGCCGGCGACCTCGGGCGCGCAGTGCCTCGGCTGCATGCAGGCGACCACGCCGAGCGCGGCGAAGCGCGCGGTGTCGGCCGGGTCGAGGCATTCGACGTGGACGACCTGGTGGCGGGCGTCCCGCTCGCCGTTGACCGTGCGGGCGTGCTCGACCGCGTCGAGGACCGTGCGGATGCCGCGGTCGCCGGTCGCGTGGACGAAGCACTGGAAGCCGCGCGCGTCGAGCTTGGCGAGGAGGTCCGCGAACTCCTCCGGCGGGTAGAACGTCTCGCCGCGGTGGTGGCCGCACCCCGTGTACGGCTCCAGGAGTGCGGCGGTGCGCGGCTCGACGACGTCGTCTATGTAGAGCTTCAGCGGTCCTACGCGCAGCCGGTCGTCGGCGTGGCGGTCCGCGGCGGCGGCGAAGTCGTCGAGGTCGGCGTCGGTGGTGCCGCGCGGGTGGAAGAGCGCGGCGACGATCCGCGAGCGGAGCCGGCCCTCGGCGCGGGCGCGCTCGAACAGGGCGAGGTCGTCGATGGAGTTCTGCGGTTCGACGACGGTCGTGATGCCGAAGCGGATCGCGTCGTCGAGCGACTTGGCGAGGCGCCCGTACTGGCGGTCGGCCGAGGCCCACGGCACGCCGAGCTGCTGGAGCGCGCGGTGTCCGTCGCGTGACAGGCCCTTGACGGCGAAGTCCTTGATGAATCCGGTGGGTTCACCGGTCTCGGGGTCGGTCGCGGCCTCGCCGAACGGCAGGCTCGTACGGTCCTTTTCGATGCCGAGGTGGCGCAGCGCGGCCGTGTTCAGCCACGCGGTGTGCACGTCGTAGCTGAGGACGAACGCGGGGGTGTCGCCGGTCACCGGGTCGAGGTCGGCGACGGTGGGCATCCGGCCGCCGGGGATCGCCGAGTAGTCGAACGCCTCCGCCTCGATCCAGGCGGCCCCGGGGTGCGCCGCCAGCCACACGCGGATCCGGTCGTGGATCTCGTCGAGCGTGTCCGCGCCGGACAGCTGGACGCAGGCGTCGTCGGAGCCGAGCCGTACGTGGTTGTGCGCGTCGATGAAGCCGGGCAGGACCAGCTTCCCGCCGGCGTCGACGACCTCGGTGCCGGGCCCCGTCCAGGCCTCGGCGTCCGCGTCGGCCCCGAGCCAGACGATCTTGCCGTCGCGCACGGCGAGCGCCTGCGCCTCGGGCAGCTCCGGGTCGACGGTGTGGACGCGCGCGCCGCGCAGGACGAGGTCGGCGGGGGCGGGGGAGTGGGACATGAGGGGGAACTCCTCTGGGGGTACGGGTGGTTCGGTGAAGGGCTATGCGGCGGGGGCGACGGTCCGCCGGGCGAGCGCCCAGTACACGAGGGCGGAGACGACCGAGCCGAGCAGGGTCAGGTCGGCGCCGCCGAGCGGGGCGACCAGCGGGCCGGTCCAGAGCTCGGAGTCGCAGGTCAGCGAGGCGAAGACGATGCCGGAGAGCAGGGCGACGACACCGGCCGGGTGGTAGCCGCCCCGGTACCAGTACGCGCCGTCGCGGCCGGAGTGCAGGGAGGGGGCGTCGTACCGGCAGCGGCGCATCACCATGTCGGCGAGGAAGACGCCGCCCCACGGCGCGAACACGATGATCAGCAGGGACAGGAACGACAGCAGCGAGTCGGTGAAGTCCGTGAGGAACAGCGCGTAGAGCGAGCCGGCCACGGTGACGCCCGCGCTGATGAGGATCGCCTTGGACCGGCTCCACGGGATGCCGAGGACCTGGAGGTTCAGGCTCGACGAGTACAGCGTGATGATCGAGTTCGTGACCGAGCCGCCGAGCACCAGGGCCAGGAAGAGCGGCTGGAACCAGCCCGGCAGCAGACCTTCTGCGCCGGCCACCGCGTCCGACATGTCGGCCTGGGTGGCGGCGGCGACACCCGCGACACCGAGCGCGACCGAGGAGACGAGCCCGCCGAGCGCGCCGCTCCAGGTGATCGAGCGCAAGGAGGTGGTGCGCGGCAGGTAGCGGGTGTAGTCGGCGGGCATCGGGACGTACGAGAACGGGCCCGCCAGCATCACGACGAACGCGAGGCTCCAGCCCGAGGCGCCGGGGACGCCGCCGGTCGACGCGCCGGTGTCGGCGCCCGGGATCAGGAAGACGAGGAGCGCGGCGAAGCCGACGGCGAGGATGTACGCCATCCAGCGCTCGGCGAACTGCACGGTGGCGTGGCCCCACAGGGCGACGGCGAAGGTGAGCACCATCGTGACGGCCAGCGCGAAGGCGCGGGCGGCGGAGCCGTGCCAGCCGAGGTCCGCGCAGAACGCCTCGAGGGCGAGCGCGCCGACCACCGTGTTCACGATCGTGTAGCCGATCGAGACGATCCAGTTCAGCAGGCCGGCGGGCCAGTTCCCGCGGATGCCGAAGGGCGCGCGGGAGATCACCAGGGTCGCGGTGCCGGTGCGGATTCCGCTCAGGCCGGCGGCGCTGATCGCGAAGAACGCCAGGCCGCCGATGACGACGGCCGCGGTCGCCTGCCAGAACGAGAGCCCGAAGGACACGGCGAGCGCGCCGTTGATCACGTACGTGAAGGTCAGGTTCGAGCCGAACCAGAGCCAGAAGAGGTCCTTGGCGCCGCCGTGCCGCTCCTCGTCGGGGATGGGGTCGATGCCGTGGGTCTCGACCTGGAAGACCTCGTCACCGGTGGCGGCGACCGCCGGTCCGGCCTCCACGGGTCCGGGGTCCGCGGTGTGCTGCTGTGTCATCCCGCCGTCCTTGAATATCGTTCTAACTTCTTGAACGGCATTCAAGATGCGCCTCCTCGTCGCCTACGTCAAGACCCCACCCGGAAATCGCCGGATAGGGTCATGGCGTCGGGACCACGGATCAGGGAGGCGCGGCTGTGGCGGCTACGGCGCGACGGCGCGACGGGCAGGTCGCCCAGGAGCGGATGCTCGAAGAGGCGATGACGGCGATCGCCGAGGACGGCCTGGCGTCGCTCACGATGTCGGCGCTCGGCAAGCGTCTGGGCACCAGCGGCGGCCACATCCTGTACTACTTCGGCAGCAAGGACCGCCTCCTCCTCGAAGCCCTGCGCTGGAGCGAGAGCGGCCTGGCCGACCAGCGCCGGGCGCTCCTGTCCCGGCGCGTCACCGCCGAGCGCAAGCTCGACCAGTTCGTCGAGCTGTACCTGCCGCGCGGCCCGCGCGACCCGCGCTGGACGCTGTGGATCGAGCTGTGGGCCCGCACCTCCACCGACGAGGCGCTGCGCGAGGCCCAGGACGAGCTGGACCGTGGCTGGCAGGAGGACCTGGAGACCCTTCTGGACAGGGGGGTCAGGCAGGGACGGTTCGCACCGCTCGACACCGCCGAGCGAGCCTCCCAACTCCTCGCCCTGCTCGACGGGTTGAGCACCCGCATCGTGATCGGTCAGCGCGGCGCCGAACGGTCCGCGGTACTCGCCACCGCGCGTTCCGCTGCCGAACGGCTGGTGGAGCGGGCCTGACGGCCGGTGCGGTCGCGTCCGCGCACGTGTCGGGGGCGGGCGACGGGGTGTGGCGTTCGGCGCTCACCGGCACTGGCATGATCGGTGTCATGGCAGATCGCGTAATCGCCGCGTGTGACGGGGCGTCGAAAGGAAATCCAGGGCCCGCAGGCTGGGCCTGGGTCATCGCCGACGGTCGGGAGACCCCGGTCCGCTGGGAGGCGGGCGCGCTGGGCACGGCGACGAACAACGTCGCGGAGCTCACCGCTCTGGAGCGCCTCCTCGCCGCCACGGACCCGGGCGAGCGGCTCGAGGTCCGGATGGACTCCCAGTACGCGATGAAGGCGGTCACGACGTGGCTGCCCGGCTGGAAGCGCAACGGGTGGAAGACCGCGGCGGGCAAGCCGGTCGCCAACCAGGAGCTCGTCACACGCATCGACGCGCTGCTCGAAGGGCGCGCCGTCGAGTTCCGGTACGTCCCCGCGCACCAGGTCGACGGCGACCGGCTGAACGACTTCGCCGACCGGGCGGCGAGCCAGGCCGCCGTCGTGCAGGAACCGGCGGGCACCGACTACGGGTCCCCGGAACCCCCGGCGTCACCCGACACGGCCGCCGGCCCGTCGAAGCGGAAGCCCAAGTCGGCCTCGGCCCGATCGAAGACGGCCTCGACCCGCACGCTCAACGCCAAGTTCCCCGGCCGCTGCGTCTGTGGCCGGTCCTACGCGGCCGGCGAGACCATCGCCAAGAACCCGAAGGGCTGGGGCCACCCGGAATGCCGTACCGGCGCGGGCGCCGCGGAGTGAGCCGGGCGGGCCGTCGGGGCCGGTGGGTGGCGTGACGACGGCGGGATCCGCGTGACCCGGGCCCCGGACGTCACTCCTGGGCCGGATCTCGCCCCCGATCCCGCGGCTCCGGGTCCCTGGGACGGCCGCCCGTCCCTGTGGCTGCTCAGGACCCCGGGGCGCGGAGAACCGCAGCCCGCACTGGACGACTCCGCTCTCGACGCGGACGAGCGCGCCCGGGCGGCCGCCTTCGTGCGGAGCTCGGACCGCGACCTGTACCTGGCCGCACACATCTCCCTGCGTCGGCTCCTCGGCGCCAGTCTCGGGACCTCGCCGGGGAGTGTCCGGTTCACCCGCGAGCCCTGTCCGCAGTGCGGCGGCCCGCACGGACGCCCGGCCCTGCCCGGCCCTCACCCGCCGCTGCACTTCTCCCTCTCGCACTGCGAGGGGCTCGTCCTGATCGGCGTGGCGGGAAACCCGGTGGGTGTGGACGCGGAGCGGGTGCCGGACCCCGGAACCGTGGACGACCGGGTGAAGGAGCTGCACCCGGCGGAGCGCGCCGATCTCGCCGCGCTCCCGGCGGAGGCACGCGCCGTGGCGTTCTGCCGGGTGTGGTCACGCAAGGAGGCCTACCTCAAGGGCGTCGGCGTCGGCCTGGGCCGCGCCCTGGACGCCGACTACGTGGGTGACCGTCCACGCCACGACGCCTTCCACCCTTCCGGCTGGTCCCTGCGCTCCCTCGACCTCGGACCGCTGCGCGGCACACACGCCGCAGCGGTCGCCCTGTGGGACTCCGCGTCGCCGGCCCTGGGCATCCTGCCCGACGCGTACCCGCACATCCCTCAACAGGTGCGCCGCACATAGCCGTTGCTCCCAGGAGTCGTCACGTCGTGGTCCCTGCGGACGATGTCCAATCGCCTTCCGAACGCGCGGCAGGCCTTGCGCAGGCCGGCGTCGGTGTACTCGATCACCACGACCCGGTCGTCGAAGGCCTCCGCGTACACACCGCACTCGTCGTAGGCGCCGCACTCCTCGGCGACGGCGAAGTCGGCGCCCAACTGACGGCTTGCAGAGGCCAGTTCGGCGGTGTTCTTCTGGCCGACGGCCAGCCCGGCCCGGTGCCCGCGCTTCACCAGCAACGCCATGAACGCCTTCGCGTCCCGCGCGCTCAGCAGGCCCTTCGAGCGCGTGTAACTGTCGTAGTTGTCCGGCTCGACCGCGTCGAAGCCATGGTCGGCGCAGCCGTCGATCCAGGGGCCGACGCGGGCCGCCACCCGCTCGCGTTTCTTCGCCGTGCCGATGTCGAGGAGAGGCTCGTCCCAGTCCCGGTCGACGACGACCTGACCGTTCTGGTCGCGCAGCAGCAAGTCGTCCGGCCAGGCGTCCCGTTCGTCGGGCTGCGCCTGGAAAGCGTTGACGTAGCAGATGTTGTACAGGCCGGGAGCGGGCCGCGTCGCCCGGTCCCGGCTCACGACGCCGACGTCCTTCGCGGGCGGATAGGCGCCACCGATCTGGTAGTCGAAGCCCGCGTGCCGGGGCGGCGGACTCCAGTCGGCCCCGCCGCCTGCGCCCTTTCCGGCGCCGGAGGAGCACCCGGCGACGAGCGAGGACAGCAAGGCGGTGATCAGGACGGGGATGAGCACGTTCGTGTCGCGTGACGCCATGCCTTATTTGATCACCGCCCCACAGCGCGGGACGGATCAGGTGTTCCCTGGATGGCAACCGACTTCACGGTGCCGCCCGATCTCTACATGACCAGCCGCAGGTTGATGGTCTCGCCGGGGGAGCCGTTAGTGTTTCCGGAACCGGACCTTTCAGGGGAGTTGCGTTGACCAGACTGCGCTGCGCCGTGCTCGACGACTACCAAGGCGTGGCCTTGTCCATGGCGGACTGGACCAGAGTCGGGACGGACGTCGAAGTCCGTTCCCTGCAGCGCTACTTGCCGACCGAGGACGCCGTGGTCGCGGCGGCCGGCGGCTGCGAGATCGTGGTCGCGATGAGGGAGCGCACCCCCTTCACGGACACCCTCTTCGCCCGCCTCCCGCAGCTGCGTCTCCTCATCACCTCGGGGATGCGCAACGCCTCCATCGACCTGGCCGCAGCGGCCCGGCACGGCGTCACGGTGTGCGGCACCGCCAGCAACTCCGAGCCGCCCGTGGAACTGACGTGGGCGATCATCCTCGGCCTCGCGCGGAACGTGGTGCGCGAGAGCAACGCCCTGCGCGACGCGGGCCCCTGGCAGAGCACCCTCGGCGCCGACCTGCACGGACGCCGCCTCGGCCTCCTCGGGCTCGGGAAGATCGGCACCAAGGTCGCCCGCGTCGGCCAGGCCTTCGGCATGGAGGTGGCCGCGTGGAGCGAGAACCTCACCGAAGAGCGCGCCGCGGCGGCCGGTGTCACCCTCGCGTCCTCCAAGGAGGAGCTCCTGGAGAGCAGCGACTTCGTCTCCGTCCACCTCGTGCTCAGCGACCGCACACGCGGCCTGATCGGCGCGGACGAGATCAAGCGCATGCGCTCCACCGCCTACCTGGTCAACACCTCGCGCGCCGCGATCGTCGACCAGGACGCCCTCGTACGTGCCTTGCACGACGGCTGGATCGCGGGCGCGGGCGCCGACGTCTTCGATACGGAACCGCTCCCGGCCGACCACCCACTGCGCACCGCCCCGAACTTCCTCGGCCTGCCGCACCTCGGCTATGTCACCCGCCGCAACTACGAGGGCTATTTCGAGGGCGCGGTCGAGGACATCGAGGCGTTCCTCGCGGGGAGCCCCGTGCGCACGCTGACGGCCTGAGCGGGAGAGGGGGCCCGGGCCGGGCGCGGGGCGAACGGCCGGGCCGGGTAGGGTCCGGCCGTACGTGTGACGCCACGGGGGCCGCACGTTTTCGGTGGTGACGGGGGCAGGGACGATGCGGCGCTGGATCAAGGTGGCGGTGGCGGCCGCGGCAGTCCTCGGCCTGGGTGGCTACATCGCCGAGCCGTACGCGCAGGACTGGTGGCTCGTCGGACGCGCCTGCGACGGGGCCCTGCCCCGCGACTCCGTCGCACAACTCACGCCTGACGACGCTCAGTTCACGAAGGGGGAGTCGCACGGCGTTCCGGAACTCGGCTTCTACGGGTGCAGCCTCGCGTACGACGGGGACCACACCGAGGACGTGGCGATGATCGGCGTGGCGGCGTACACCGGCCGCGACGACCAGGACCGGGAGTTCAAGCGGGTCTTCAACGAGGGCGGCTTCGAGCAGCAGATGGTGCTGTCGGGCGGGCTGCCCGGGATCGTCGACGGCTACGGAGTCATCCGCATCGTGACGCCGTGCCCCGCGCTGGGCAAGGACATCGAGGGCAGGCCACGGAAGATGCTGGTCCGCGTCGGGATGTCCAGGAACGTGGACAAGAGTGCCTCCGGAGCCGTTTACCGCACGGCACTGGCCCTCGCCAACTCGGCCTCGAAAAAGCTCGGTTGCGGTGCCAGGCCTCTCAAGACGCCGCACCGGACCACCGGGTTCGACACCGAGGAGCGATGGCGGCGGGCCGTGTCCCCGGCGAAGGCGGAGGGCACCGGGTGCGACTGGGTGGCCGGAGCGGGTCTGGCGAAGAGCGAGGGGTGGAGTCTCGTCGCGGAGGCGAACGACGCGGCGCCCACGAGCAGTTGCAGGCTCCGCACCGATGGGGGCGACGGCGCGTACCGGGCCGGTATGACGTTCGGCGCCTGGTACGGGGACTGGAGCAACCGCCTCACGGCATCGGACGACAACGGTGAACGCCGGCCCCTGACCGCCACGGCCCGCTGCGACGGAGAGGCGGCCAACTTCGCGCTCGACGCGACCAAGGACACGCCCGGTATCGACAAGGCGGACCGGCGGCACCTGCTCAGGGAGTTCGCCGAAGACCAGGTGCGGCGGCGCGGCTGCTCCGGACTGAGGCTCTTCTGAGTGACGGCGACGCGGCCTCGGTACTCCTGAGCCACAGCGACGCGGCGCTGTCGGTCAGAAACGCTCGACGTAGGTGATCCACAGGGCCCGTACGTAGTAGTCGTCCATCGACTGCCGCATGGCCGTGGCGCGTTCGGAAGGGACGCCGCGCTCCTTCGCCCAGCGGTCGAGCACCGTGAACATCTGGCGCCGGCCGTCCATCACATCGCCGCGCAGAGGTCCCGACGTGGGCCGGTCGGCGATGTCACCCATCGGCGGGCGGGTCGTGAGCCGGTGCGACGCGGGCCGGAAGATGCCGCGACTGTGCTTGCGCACCGACGTGTCGAACGCCGCGACGTCCTTGATCGTGCCGTCCTTCGCGTAGCCGGACCGCAGGGCCATGAGGGTGCCGATGTGGTCGGCCAGGTCCTGGAGGTCGTTGTCGGTCCAGGTCGTGGGGGTCGTGTACGAGTCGCCGGGGCGGTAGGAGGGGTCGCCACCCTGGCGGGTCAGCCGCTCCAGATAGTGCGCGAACTGGGCGCGGTGCGCGTCGTAGAGGATGGCGAACGCCTCCGGGTTCTTGGCGAGTTCGGTGACCAGACCGGGGACGTCGGCACTCACGTCCGCGTACCGGTCCCCGTACTCGAAGGTGGCGTGCGCCTCGCCGGGGGAGAGGAAACGGCCCAGCCGGACCCAGCCGTGGCTGTCCAGGGCGGCTTCTGCCGGGGGCGCGGCGGGTCCGGTCACGTCGTCCGACGAGAGCCCTCCGAAGTCGTCGTCGCGGAGGGCGTCCACCTCGTACTCGGCGAGCATCCGTGCCACCGGGGGTGCGAGGGCCGCCGGGATCTCGCGGTCGCTGAGGGCCGCGGCCACGGCGTAGGCGCTGCGGGCCTGTGCCATGGTGTGCGGCTTTCCGGGCCCGGACGCGCGGGTGCCCGCGTCGATGACCCGGCCGAGGACGCGGGCCCCGTCCCCGCAGAACCCGTCGTGCGCGAGAAGCTTCTTGGCGCCACCGATACGGTCCATGCTGTCACCCGGGTCCAGCGCCTTCGTGGCTGCGACGGGATCGCCCGCGAGGGCGCGCGTCGTGTCGGACACCGAGGTGCAGGGTTCGGCGTCGGCACCGGACCCGGTGAGGACCAGCGGCACCGCGACCGCTGCTACGACGGCGACCGCCACCGCCGACGACAACAGCCGGTGAGCACGCAACCGGCCGGCCAGGCGCCGCACCGCAGTGACACCGGCCCCGCGCGCGGGTGTCGCGTCGCCGTGCTCGTCATCGTTCTTGTCGTCGTTCTCGCTCACGGCGCTGCCGCCGCTTCCCCCATCGCGCATCCGGGCAGAGTAGCGGCCGGTGGGGCTGCGGGCGTGGGCGGGGGAGCGCGCCAAGGACACGCGGACCGTACGCCTGGCGAAGAACCGACTGTCTTCGTGCCTCCCGCTGATGAACTACCTCTTGGTGCACGGCAGTTGCCACCACACGATTCGCGTCCCACCGATCGCAGCGACACCGGACAGAGAGGCCCCCACCATGATCCTGGTCACCGCAGCCACCGGAAACATCGGCCGCCCAGTCGTCAGCGCGCTGGCCGCGCGCGGCGCCGAGGTGCGTGCCCTGACGCGTACGCCCGACACCGCTCGATTCCCCGACGGGGTCGAGGTGTGCGACAGCGCCGCGCCCGACTTCCAGGACGTGGAAGCGGTCTTGCTCAACCTGGCGGCGCTGTCGCAGGGCCCGGCCCCCTTCCTCGACGCGGCGAAGGCGGCCGGGGTCCGGCGCGTCGTCACCGTTTCCGCCCTGGTCGTGGCGGACGACGAGAACTCCGCGGAGACGGAGACGGAGACGGAGACGGAGACAGAGACGGAGACGGAGGCGGAGCCGGAGAGCTGCAGCAACGCGGCCATCCACCTCGACCTGGAACGGGCCGTAGAGGCGGCCGTTCCGGAGTGGACGCACCTGCGCCCGGGCGCGTTCGCCTCCAACTCCTACCAGTGGGCGGCGCAGTTGGCGGTCGGAGATGTCGTCCGGGGCCCGTACGCCGGAGCCGGTACGTCACCCATCCATGAGGCCGACGTCGCCGACGTGGCCGTACACGCCCTGCTCGGCGACGACCTTGTGGGTCAGGCCCTGTCGATGACCGGGCCGGAAGGGCTGACCTTGGCCGAGCAGGTCGAGATCCTCGGGCGGGCGCTCGAACGCCCCCTGCGCTTCGAGGAGATCGGCCCCGAGGCGGCGAAACAGGCCATGTTGTCCCGCCACGCCTGGATGGACGAAGCGGCGGTCGACTCGCTCATGACCTATCTGGCCCGCTCGGTCGGCCGCCCCGCGCCGGTCACCGACGAGGTCCCGCGCGTCCTCGGCCGCCCGGCCCGCACCTTCACGCAGTGGGCCGCGGAGCATGCGGGCGCGTTCCGGCACTGAGAGGCGCGTGATCTGCCCGGCGAAACCCGGAAAGCCGGCCGCGAAACCGCAGCTCAGCGGTTTCCGCAGGTCACGATGGGTGGCGTAACGTCGGCGTAACGCGGCAGGTGTGTGCGGTGGGGTAGCTTCGGGTCCGGAAAGCAGGTGACGAACGGTGGCGAACCACCCCACACATGACGGTCAACCCCCGCACCCGGGCCGGGCCCCGCACTCCGGCGGCACCCAACCGCGGGCCGAGCGGGCGCGGCGGGTCGCCGACACGCTTCGCCAGCAGATCACCTCCGGCGTCCACCCGCACGGGACGCTGCCCGACGAACGCGAGCTCGGCCACGCGCTCGGCGCCACCCGCAACGTCATCAGGGAGGCCCTCGCGCTGCTGAGCGACGAGGGGCTGATCATCCGCAGGCGCGGCATCGGCACCCGGATCGTGACGGCGAAGTACGGGCACGGCCTCGAACGCCTCACCGGCCTCGCGGAGACACTCGTCGACCACGGCACCGTGACCAACGAGGTGCGTGTGGCCCGGATCGTGCCGCACGCACCGAAAGCGGTCACTGAACGGCTCCGGCTGCCCGACGGGTCCGACGCCGTGTACCTGGAGCGCCTGCGGAGCCTCGACGGCCGCCCCCTCTCCGTCGACTCGACCTGGCTCGCCCCGGACATCGGCCGGGCCCTGCTCGACCGCGATCTGGCCCACCGGGACGTCTTCGACCTCATCGAGGAGACGACGGGACACCGCCTCGGCAGCGCGGAGGTCACCGTGCACGCCGTCACCGCCGAACCGGACACCGCGCGGCTCCTCGAAATCCCCGCGGGTGCGGCCCTGTTCGCGATCGACCGCCTGACGTGTCTCGCCGACGGCCGCCCCGTGGACGCGGAGACCCTACGGGTGCGTGCCGACCGGTTCGCCCTGCAGGCCTTGGTCCACCGGGGCCCCGTACCGCCCCGCACCTGACCGAAAGCCCCCTCGCACGCACCGCCCTCTTCCGGAGGCACCCCCATGCCCATGCACCTCGACGTCATCACTCTGTTGCTCCTCGCCCTGTTCGGGCTCGCGGGAGGCATCGGGATCACCGCGGTGGGGCCCGGCGGTGTGCTGCCCACGATCGGGATGTTCCTGCTGACGGGGCTCTCCCCGGCCGGCGTCGCGGGCACCGCCATCGCCACCCATGTGGCGACCGGCGCGCTCGGCACGGCCGCGTACACCCGCTCGGGACAGCTGCGGGAGGCGGTCACGCGGCGCACGGCGACGGTCCTCGCCGTGGCCGCACTCGTCGGCACACCCCTCGGAGTCCTGCTCAACACCCTGGTCCCGGCCCGGGGTTTCGGAATGCTGCTCGCGTGCGCCGTCACGGTGACGGGTGTCCTGGTGTGGGTGCGCGAGCGCCGTACGCCGGCCGCGGGGAGCGAGCCGGTGCGTGTGCCGCGCATGCTGATCGCCTTGGTGGGCTTCGGAGTTGCCGTCGTGGCCGGGCTCTTCGGCCTCGGCGGTCCGATGCTGAGCGTGCCCCTCCTGGTCGTCTGCGGGCTCCCGGTGCTGTCCGCCCTGGCCGCGGCGCAGGCGCAGTCCGTGGTGATCGCGGCGATCGGCACGGTCGGGTACGTGCTGCACGGTTCCGTCGACTGGGGGCTCGCCGCGCTGGTCGGAGTGCCGGAGCTGATCGGTGTGGTCGTGGGCTGGAGGATCGCCCACGCCGTGCCCGCACGCCGTCTCAAGTACGCCCTCGTAGGCACACTTCTGGCGCTGGCTCCGTACCTCGCCCTCCACTCCTGAGGTCCGGGCCCGCCCTGCCGGTGGCTGAAGGGCGGGCCCGGGATCAGGAGCTCAGCCCCGCTCGGGTCGCGGCTGGAACGTGCCGCCGTACATCGGCAGTCGCACGCTGGAGCCGTAACTCTCCAGCTGGGCCCAGGGCCGGTTGAGGCCCGAGGAGCCGAACTCGCGGACGCGGGTGACGGCGTCCAGGTCGAGGACGTCCGCCAGGAGTTCCTGGCCGGGGCCCGCCTGCTGGCGGACGGTGCCCTCGGGGTCGACGATGACGCTGGTGCCGACGGCGGCGGGGTCCGAGGCGTTGACGTTCACCACGTACACCTGGTTCGTCCAGGCGTTGGCGCGGGCGCAGACGATCTCCATGTCGCGGTCCCTGGTGGTGGTGAGCGTGGGCTGGACGATCACTTCCGCGCCCAGCCAGGCGAGCTGGCGCGCGGTCTCGGGGAACGAGCCGTCGTAACAGATCGCGAGACCGATCCTGCCGATGCCGGGCATGTCGAAGACGACGAACTCGCTGCCGGGCGCCGTCGTTTCGTAGGGCTGCCAGGGGAAGACCTTGCGGTAGCGCGCGACGATCTCGCCCTGTGGGGAGACCGCGAGGGCGGTGTTGTAGACGGTGCCGTCGGCGGCGCGCTCGTAGACGCTGCCGGGTATGAGCCACAGGCCCGTCTCGCGGGCGAGGTCGCCGATCCGGTCGGTGAGCGGCCCGGGGACGGTGACGGCCGCCTTGTCCATCCAGTCCTCGCGAGCGTCGAACAGCGGCCCTTCCGCGGACAGCATCAGCTCGGGAACCACGACGAGCTGGACGTGCGGAAGCATGGCGCGGGTGGCGCGGACCCGGTCGGCGAACAGCGCCCACGTGGCCTCGGGATCGAAGGGGACGGGCGCGGTCTGTACGGCGGCGATGCTGAGCGTACGCATGGATCAGTCCTCGGTGACGGTCAGTGCGGTGACGGCGTTGCGGCCGTCGCGGAAGAACGGGCGGAAGCGGTGGCGCAGCGCGAGCATCACGACCAGGCCGAGCAGGACGGAGCCGATGCCCAGCAGGAGTACGCCGCCGACGCCGAACAGTGAGGTGGAGCCGTACGAGGGGTCGGTCATGTCGACCGCGCTGCGGACGAACGCGGCGAGCATCATCAGTCCGCCGGCGAGCGGCAGCACTCCCTTGAGGAGCGCGTCGCGCCGGGACCGGCGCAGCTGCCCGCGGAACAGCCAGGCGCAGGCCAGGCCCGTGACGCCGTAGTAGAGCGCGATGAGCAGGCCGATGGACAGGATCGCGTCGCCGAGGAAGGCGGGCGAGAGCCAGGTCAGGGCCGCGAGGAGAACCGCGGCCGCCGCGCCCATGAAGACGGTGCCGAACGACGGTGTGCGGTGGCGCGGGTGGATACGGGCGAACGCCCGGGGCAGCGCGCCGTGGACGCTCATCGACAGGGTGGCCCGCGAGCTGCCGACGACGCAGGTGAGCAGCGCGGAGATCGCGGACACACACACGGCGAGCTGGACGCCCTTCGCGAGTGCCGTGCCGAGGACGGGCGGTCCGAGCGCGGACAGGACGTCGGCTGCGTTGCCGGCGTTGCCGAGTCCCAGGCCCGAGGTGCCCGTCCCCGCGAAGCTGATCGCGGCGACCGCCGTGAACAGATAGGTGACCAGGAGGACGAGCGTCGAGATGAGCGCGGCCCTGCCGGGGGTGCGCTCGCTGTCGCGCGTCTCTTCGTTGACGGTGAGCAGCGCGTCCCAGCCCCAGTAGATGTAGAGGCAGAGCAGGACCGCCTTGGCGAACGCGCCGAAGCTGTCGAACCCGAACGGGTCGAACCAGGCGAGCGAGGGCGTGAGCGCCCCGTGCCGGGCGAGCGCGGCGGCGCCGAAGCCGAAGAGGGCGACGAGTTGGAGCGCGAGCAGGACGTACTGGACGACCGCGGCGAGCTGGAGCCCGCGGTACGCGATGACGGTGATGGCACCGATGAGCAGCGCCGCGGTGACGGCGAGCGCGGTCTCGTCGGAGGCCAGTGAGTCAAGGCCGAGGAGATCGAGGAGGTATCCGGCGCCCACCTGGGAGAGCGCGGCCATGGCCGTGACCGTGGCGAACTGGGTGACCCAGCCGCCCAGGAGCCAGCCGGACGAGGGGCCGAAGGCGCGCGTCGTCCACACGAAGGTGGTCCCGCAGTCCGGCATCTCCTTGTTGAGCTCGCGGAAGGCGAACGCCGTCAGGAGGATCGGTACGAATCCGAGGAGCAGCGCGGCGGGCGCGAGGTGGCCGACGGCCACCGTCACGAAGCCGAGGGTCACGGCGATGCTGTAGGCGGGGGCGACCGAGGAGAGGCCGAGCGCCACGGAGGCGAGGAGTCCGACGGACCCGCTCCGCAGGCCCTTGGAGGGCGGCGGGGACGTGGTGGTGGGGGCGAGTGTCTGAGGGGGATCAGGGTTCACGGCGGCCTTCTGGTCGGCGGCGACGTTTCGTTAAACGCAGATTTAACGAACGGGCCGTGAAGCCTGTCAAGAGTGGGTTCGGTATCTTTACCCCGGCATCAGTGAATCGGGTGGGACCCGGGTCGGACGGAGGCGGTCGTGGGACGGCGCAAGGACCAGGAGGCGCGGCGCGCGCAACTGCACCAGGCCACGCTGCGCGCCCTGCACAGCCGGGGTCTCGAAGGGCTGCGGCTGCGCGATGTCGCCGAGGAGGCCGGGGTCACGTCGGCCGCGGTGCTCTACTACTACGACGACCTCGACGAGCTGATGTACGAGACCTTCCAGCGGGCCAACGAGCGCTTCAGCCGGGAGCGTGAGGAGAGCGCCGAGAAGTTCCCGGACGCCCGGGACCGGCTGCGGGCCTGTGTCGAGCACGGCGTCGCCGACGGGCCGGACGACCTGCTGCCCCGGCTGCTCTTCGAGTACTGGCCGCGCAGCCTGCGTGACCCCCGGGCGGCGGCCCTCGATGCCACGCTGACTGAGCGTCAGATTGCCGTGTACTACGCCACGTTGGTCCTCGGCGAGGCTCAGGGGCACTTCGCGCTCGCCGAGCCCGCGGGCCAACTGGCCGCCGGGTTCGTAGCGATGGAGGACGGCTTCCAGATGGAGGTGCTCGCGGGGCGCCGCACACGCGCCGAGGTGATCGCCATGCTGCACGCGTACGCCCGGATGGCTACGGGGTTCGATCCGTCGGCATGAGGCGGCGCGTGCGGGCGCAGGGTCACGGTCCTCGTGACCCTCGCAGTTCTCACCGTCCTCAGAGCCCGAACCGGCGCGCCGAGTGCTCCTCCTGGGCGAGCCTGCGCAGCATGAGCAGGACCGGCTCGTACAGGACCGCCGCCGCCACCGCGGCCTCGACCTTCTCCACCTCCTCGGGGAAGGTGTCGAGCCGGTCGATGTCGTGCTCGGCGACGCGTTCCATGTGCCGTGCGTACGGGCTGAGTTCGGGTGTTCCGCAGGTGTAGCCGAGGCGGTTGAGCGTGGCCACGGTCGTGACGAGGGTGCGGTACGAGGGGGAGAGGCTGCCGATCTCGCGCGCGGTGTCCCAGCCGAGCTCCACGAGGAGCCGGTCCACGGCCGAGGTCGCCTCGACCGTGGCCGGGTCGTCCTCGGGTGCCTCGGGTGGCTGCGGCAGCGCCCACAGGGCCGCGCCCATGCGGATCGTGCGGCCCAGCGAGTCGTCGTCCACGGCCGCGAGCACCTCGCGAGCGGTCGCCACCGGCACTCGGCCCACCTGGATCAGCGCCCGCACCAGACGCAGCCGGCGAAGGTGGGAGTCGTCGTACTCGGCCTGAGTCGCCGTCATGCGCCGTCCTGGCGGCAGGAGTTGCTCCCGGAGGTAGTACTTGATGGTGGGGATGGAGACCCCGCTCAGTTCGCTGAGTTCCGCGAGTCGCATCTCTTGCACCCCTCCTTGGACAGTGCCACTATCCAAGCATGGGTGCATGGGTAGCGGCACTCTCCAACTTCTTCAACTCTCTTCAACTCTTTCCAATTCAGTCGAATCGGGGGCGACATGGGCGCGAAGACACATGCCGGACGGATGACCGCGGGCGCACAGGGGGAAGTGGTGGTCTTCCTCATCGGCATGCGCATCAACCACTTCTGGGCCGTCCACCGATGGCTGCCGGTGTTCGTCGCGATGCCCATGATGATCAGGGAGCTGAACCGCGACCGCTCCCTCGGCCTCCTGCACCACATCCTGCTCACGGGCTCGCCGCGCACCTACATGGTCGTCCAGTACTGGGAGTCGAAGGAGAAGCTGCTCGCCTACGCCGCGGCCCCGGACAAGCGCCATCACCCCTGGTGGGCGCGGATCAACCGGTACGCCCGCAAGAGCGCGAGCCACGTGGGGATCTGGCACGAGACGTACGTCGTGCCCGAGGGCTCCTACGAGACGATCTACGGGGACATGCCGGCCCAAGGCCTCGGCAAGGCGTTCGGAGTCGCGGGCCTCGGGGACGGGGTGCAGGCGCGGGACCGGCTGCGGGTGTGAGGGGGAGCCTCTGACCCCGGGCGCCGCCGTCGCCTCCGGTCGATTGTCAGTGCCACCAGGCACGATGGCACCATGACAACGACTTCTGGTGAGTTCGTCCTGGCCGATGCCGCTGCCTACGCTCAGGCCGTCACGGACGCGTCCCTGGCGGCAGGCGCCTACTACACGGGCGGGACGTCGGCCCTCGACGACGACGCGTACGACCGGCTCGTGCGGGCCGTCGCCGCGTACGAGGCGGATCACCCCGACGAGGTGCTGCCGCACTCGCCGACCGGCAAGGTCGGGGGCGGCGCCGTCGAGGGGGACGTGCCGCACACGGTCCCGATGCTGAGCCTGGACAACGTGTTCGACGGTGAGCAGTTCACCACCTGGACCGCGTCGGTGGCCCGCCGGATCGGCCACGAGGTGACCCGGTGGAACGTCCAGCCCAAGCTGGACGGCCTGGCCATCGCCGCGCGCTACCACGAGGGGCGCCTCACGCAGCTGATCACCAGGGGCGACGGGACGGCCGGGGAGGACGTCTCGCACGCGATCGGCACCATCGAGGGCCTGCCCGACCGCCTCGCCGAGCCGCACACGGTCGAGGTGCGCGGCGAAGTCCTCATGACGATCAGCCAGTTCGAGCACGCGAACGAGGTGCGTACGGAGCACGGCGGCGCCCCCTTCGCCAACCCGAGGAACGCCGCTGCGGGCACGCTCAGGGCCAAGGAGCGCGCCTACACGGTGCCGATGACGTTCTTCGCGTACGGCCTGCTGCCCCTGCCCGGCACGTCGGCCGAGCACACCGAGGCACTGCGCTCACTGGCCCACGGCGAACTGATGGACCGCGCGGCCACGCTCGGCGTCAACACACCGGCCACGACAGCCGTTTCGGGACTCACCGTGGACACCGTCGAGGAGGTGCTCGCTCGGGTCGAGCACATCGCGGGCCTGCGCGCCGAGCTGCCGTTCGGCATCGACGGGATCGTCGTCAAGGCGGACCTCGCGGCCGACCAGGAGGCCGCCGGATCGGGCACGCGCGCCCCGCGCTGGGCCATCGCCTTCAAGCTGCCGGCCGTCGAGAAGATCACCCGCCTCCTCGGCGTCGAGTGGAACGTCGGCCGTACGGGCATCATCGCCCCGCGTGCCGTCCTCGAACCCGTCGACATCGACGGCAGCACGGTCACGTACGCCACGCTGCACAACCCGGCCGACATCACCCGGCGCGACCTGCGGATCGGCGACCACGTGATGGTCTACAAGGCGGGCGACATCATCCCCCGCATCGAGGCGCCCGTCGCCCACCTGCGCACCGGCGACGAACAGCCGATCGCGTTCCCCGACGTGTGCCCGCAGTGCGGCTCCGGCATCGACACGAGTGAGCAGCGCTGGCGCTGCGAGCGCGGCCGGAACTGCCATCTGGTGGCCTCGCTCTCCTACGCGGCGGGCCGCGACCAGCTCGACATCGAGGGCCTCGGCGCCACCCGCGTCGTCCAGCTCGTCGACGCGGGCCTGGTCGCCGGCCTCGCCGACCTGTTCGCCCTCACCCGTGACGGGCTCCTGGCGCTCGACCGCATGGGGGAGACCAGCACGGACAACCTCCTCGCCGCGATCGAGGCCGCCAAGGCGCAGCCGCTGTCCCGGGTCCTGTGCGCCCTCGGTGTGCGGGGCACCGGGCGGTCCATGTCCCGGCGTATCGCCCGCCACTTCGCCACGATGGACCACATCCGCGCCGCGGACGCCGAGGCGATGCAGCGGGTCGAGGGAATCGGCGCCGAGAAGGCCCCGGTGATCGTCTCCGAGCTGGCCGAACTCGCCCCGCTGATCGACCGGCTGGCCGCGGCCGGGGTGAACATGACGGAACCCGGCGCCACCCCGCCCGCGCCGGAGACCGAGACGGACGGAGCGGGCGAACCGGCGGCCGCCGCGGGCCCGCTGGACGGCATGACCGTCGTCGTCACGGGAGGCATGACCGGCCCCCTGGAGAAGCTCAGCCGCAACCAGATGAACGAACTCATCGAGCGGGCCGGCGGCAAGTCGTCCTCCAGCGTCTCCAAGCGCACCTCGCTCGTCGTCGCCGGTGAGGGCGCGGGTTCCAAGCGGGCCAAGGCCGAGGACCTGGGCATCCGCCTCGCCACACCGGACGAGTTCGCCGAACTCGTCGCGGACCTCCTGGAGTGAGGTGACGCCGGGCGGCCGATCCCGCCCCAGGTCGGGCCGTACCCCTAGGGCTCGTTTCCTGGCGGCGGGCGTGGTCGCGCTGGTGGTGCTGGTCGTCCTCGGCCGGGGCCTGCCGTACCTCTTCCTCGCCTTCCTCCATTCCGCGCGATGCGAACCCGCCACGGGGTCGTCCTGCGTGGCTGATCTCGGCCGCATCGCCGCAGCACGGTGGGGAGTTGACTGTGCGTGACCCAGCCGCACGGACAACAGATCCCCGCCGATCCCGCCTGCGTGTGCCCCGGCGAGCAATGGCCGCAGGCGGAGCGCCGGCCCAGGGCCTGGCGTGAGTACGGCACCCTCTTGATGGCGATCGTGGGGCTCACCCTGTCGCTCACCACCTTCTTGGTGACGGCTCTGCGCTGACCCCCGCGCCGGCGCGGCCCGCACCTGAGCCGATCTCCGTGGCCGCGTGGCCCGCACGACTCCAGAAGCGCCGAAGGCGTCGGCGCTCCTGGAGTCTCCTGGCTCTGCGCGCCCCGATCTGGATGCCACGAGGAGGCGCGCGGCGTGATCATCGTGGCGGGCCCGGGCGGGCACAGACGCGCGGATCGCCCGGATGCAGAGAAAGCTCTCACCTTCTTCACAATTTGTTGCAACGTCCACACCTGGAGTGGCGGACGTGACAAGGTCCCGGCGTTCGCCCGCCGGGGCGCCGTAGACTCGAGGCATGGATCACACGCGGCTCGCGCGGCTCAGCGCCGGGAAGTATCTGCTGGTCACGAGCTTCCGGAAGAACGGAAGCCCGGTGGCCACCCCCGTCTGGGTGGTCAGGGACGGGTCCGCGCTCGGTGCCTGGACAGCCGCCGACTCCTGGAAGGTGAAGCGGATCCGCAATCGAGCGGACGTCCTGGTGGGGCCGTGCGACGCCCGCGGAAACCCGACCGGCGACCAGTCGCCCGCCACGGCGGAGATCTGCTCCCCGGAGGACACCGCTCGCTATCGCAACCTGATCCGGCGCAAGTACGGCCTGCTCGGCAGGATGACGCTGTTCGGCAGCCGTCTGCGCCGCGGCCTCGGTGGCACGGTGGGCATCCGCATCACGCTCGGGGAGTGAGCACGGCGGTCAGGCCGCCGCACGGGTCTCGGACCGCGCAGCACCCCGCGTCGTCTCCGCACGGAACGCCACCACCATCTCCCGCGCGTGCCGCAGCCCGATCCGTGTGAAGTCGGCCTCGAGAACGTCGAGTTCGGCGAGCGTGGCGCGCCGGTCGCGGCCGAGCCGGGAGCGCGACTTGACCAGACCGAGCCGGCACAGCGCCACACCGCGGGGCTCGTGCAGGGCACGGAACTCCGCGAGCGTCGAGGCGTAGGTGTCGCGGGCCGCCTCGTAACGCCCGTCCCGGTAAAGGACGTTGGCGCGCATCTTGTGGTTGTACGCGAGCGCGCTCGCCAGATCCATCGCCCGGCAGATGCCCTCGGCCTCGGAGAGCAGGGCCAGCGCCCGGTCGGGTTCACCCCGCACGGACAGCACATCGGCCACGCCGCGCAGCGACCAGGCGCGGCCCCGCGCGTCGTCCGCCTCGGTGGCCACCCTGACCGACTCCTCGAAGAGTTCCAGAGCCTTGGCATGGTCGCCGGTGTTGCGGTGCATCTGGGCGATGCCGGACATCGCCCAGACCATGTGCCGGGGTTCGCCGTGGGCGCGGCCCTGTTCGAGCAGTTCCTCGTGGAGTGCGGCGACCGCCGCGTAGTCGCCCTGGATGCGTCCCGTCTCCGCCAGGCCCGCGAGCGCGTAGCCGTGGGCGAGCCGGTCGTCGCTCTCGGCGGCCAGGGTGACGGCGTGCCCGAGGAGCCGCCGGGCCAGACGCAGCGAGCCGCACTGGCGGGCCAGCGTGCCGCCGCTCCACAGCGCCCAGGCCATCGCCCCCGTGTGCCCGGCGGTGCGCGCGCTGCGATAGCTGCCGCGCCACGCGTCGCCCGCCTCGCGGACGTGCCCGAGCCGCCGGTTCGCCTCGGCGAGCGCCAGGGCGGCGCGCGCCCGCTCCAGGGGGCCCGCCGCCGCTTCGAGGGACCGGCCCGCTGCCGCGCGCACGTCCTCGTAGGAGGAGTTCACCCCGAGGGCCGTGCGCAACTCGCCCTGGTACTCCGGGGCGAATGCCTTGCCGTACATGTAGCCGTGTCCCTTCGCCGGTCCCGTCCTGCCGCTGCGTTCCGATCAAGAACGTACGAGCGGTGAGGGTCCCGGCGGATCCGTCCACGTATGTGTTGTGCCGTACGCCTTGAGTGCTACCTGGCGTCGGCCGGTCATCAAATGGACGTACGGGAAGTACGGAAGGCCGCCCGTCTCTGAGGGGGTGGGGAGGCGGGCGGCCTGGTTCGGATGTTCCGTGACGGTCCTACTCGTCGATGGCCGCGCCGAACTGCGCGTCCGCGGACGGAGCGCCGAGTGAGCCCGCGCCGTACGTCCACGAGCCGGAGGCGGTGACGCCGCCGGAGCCCGCGGAGAACACCCAGACCACTCCGTCGTTCGTGTTCTCGCCCGGTGCCGCCGCGAGGAGGCCGAAGCGGCCGTCGCGGTTCGGGTCGGTGAGGCGGACCTGGCCGCCCCACTTGTCGCCCTTCTCCGGCGCGCCCGGCACGTTCGCCGAGTTCTGGTCCCAGGACTGCGCTCCGGTCGCGGTCAGGCCCGAGGACGCGCCGCGCAGCACCCACACGGCGCCCGCGTCGGCGACCGTGCCGATGTCCTCGCCGGCCGCGCCGATCGCCACGTCGGCGTACCCGTCCCCGTTCGTGTCCGCGACGGACAGGTCCGTGCCCCAGCCGTCGCCGCGCTCGGCGGTGCCGGGCACGCCCGCGGAGTCCTGCGTCCACCACTGCACGTCGGACGACGGCCCGTCGGCGCCACCGAGGCGCACGCCCACCAGGCCGCCGGTCATCGAAGCGCCGCCGTCGTCGGGGGAGTTGGGCTCGCCGGTCACGAGGTCGTCGTACCCGTCGCCGTCGATGTCGCCCGACGCCGCCACGGGGCCGCCGCGCAGATCGCGCTCGTAGGTGAGGCCGTCGGCGTGCCCGGACAGGTACGACGACCAGCCGTGTCCCGGCTCGGAGCCCGCCGTCACGCCCGAGACGACGAGGTCGGCGAAGCCGTTGTTGTCGTAGTCCCCCGTGGTCAGCGACATGGGCACGATGTCGCGCTCGTCGGCGAGCCTGGACAGTCGGCTCGTGGAGCGGCGCTCCAGCGGTGCCTTCGAGGCGGGCTGCGGCGCGGCGTCGTAGGCGAAGAGCTCCAGGTCGTCCCGGTCGAGGACGGCGAGGACGTCGCCCGGCGTGTCGTTCGTGAAGTGCGCCGCCGTGACGCCCGTGCCGAACTTCTCGCCGGCGGTGGGTTCCTGGGTCTCCAGCCAGTCGCTGGCGGCGCCGGTGAGACCGGCCTTGGAGCCCCAGAGGACGGCCACGCCGCCCGCGTCCGTGGTCGTGCCGATGTCCTCGCCGGGGATCCCGACGATCGCGTCGTCGTAGCCGTCCCCGTCCAGGTCGCCCGTGGCCACGGCCTTCCCGAACGCGTCGCCGGTCTCGGCGGCGCCGGCCACGCCGGAGGTGGACTGGCTGAAGCGGGCGACGTTGGTGGTCCCGACGCCTCTCGACGACCCGTACTGCACGGTGACGAGGCCGGCGCCCTTCTTCCCGCTGACGGTGGCGCCGGGCGCGCCGACCAGGACGTCTTCGTAACCGTCGCCGTTGAAATCGCTGTTGCGGTCGTCGGCGTGCGTGCCTCCGGGTGTTCCGGCGTAGGCGGAGGGGGCGGTGGCGATGGCCGCACCGGACAGAAGGAGGAATGACGCCGCGGCCAGGGCGGCGGAACGGTTCTTGCGCACGAGCGGCTCCTGATGAGAAGGACGGCCGGGCAGCGCGGGGGATGTCCGGAAAGGGCCCGTTCCTTGTCCGGCGCCCTGTTTGACAGCGCATGAGGAGGAAGGGTTGTACGGGAGTTCGCCCGGGGTTCACCGACGCCCCGGAGATCAACTGACAAGCGGTGAGGGTGAATTGGTGCACAAGGCGTTGAACTACCCCGCTGGCTGATTGTTTGTGCAAGAAATCGCCATACATCTTGCAGCAACGAGCTTCCCTGGGCACGGTATCCCCGTCGCGTCATCCCCGGCGCGCTCGTAGACGCTCGTAGACGGGAGATCCCTTGTCCGGGAGAGCTCACAGAGAGCACAGATCCGCACGGCGCCGCACCACCCCGAACCCCGCGCGCCGCGGCCGGGCCCGCGCCGTTCGCGCCCTGTCCGTGGCCGCCACCGCCGCGGCACTCGCGCTCGGTGGCCTCGCGGGACCGTCCGCCGCACCCGCCGCCGCGGCCACCACGCCGTACCCCAACCTCACCCCCACCCCGCCCATGGGCTGGAACAACTGGTCCTACTACGGCTGCGACATCAGCGAGGAGACCGTCCTCGCCAACGCCCGCGCACTCGTCTCCTCCGGCCTGGCCGCCAAGGGCTACGACACCGTCACCACCGACGACTGCTGGATGACGCACGCCCGCGACGCCGACGGCAACCTCGTCCCCGACCCCACCCGCTTTCCGCACGGCATGGCCTACGTCGGCGAGCAACTGCACGCCATGGGCCTCAAGTTCGGCATCTACGAGGACGCCGGCACGACCACGTGCGGCGGCTACCCCGGCTCGTACGGCCACATGAAGCAGGACGCCGACCTCTTCGCCAAGTGGAAGGTCGACTACCTGAAGCTGGACGGCTGCAACGTGCCCGTCCCCACGGGCCAGAGCGCGGACGACGTCTACCACAAGCTCTACGGCGACATGAGCCAGGCGCTCCTCGACACCGGCCGCCCCATCGTCTACTCGGTCTCCGCGCCCGCCTACTTCGAGGGCGAGAAGGACTGGCACCACGTCATCTCCTGGTCCGCCGAGGTCGGCAACCTGTGGCGGGAGGGCGCCGACGTCGCCATGGAGTCGTCGTCCGCGCGCGGCAAGTGGGCCTCCATCAAGTACAACTACGCCTACAACGTGCCGCTCGCCGACCTGCAGAGCCCCGGCCGCTGGAACGACCCCGACTTCCTCCTCGCCGGGCAGTCCCGGCTCACCGGCGACGAGATCCGCAGCCAGATGTCGCTGTGGTCCGTGATGGCCGCCCCTCTCATCTCCAGCACCGACCTGACGAAGGCCTCGCCCGACGCGCTCGCCGTCCTCGGCAACAAGGACGTCATCGCCGTCGACCAGGACACCAAGGGCCTCCAGGGACGCATCGTCCAGCAGGGCGACGGCTACGACGTCCTGTCCAAGCCCCTCGCGAACGGCGACCGGGCCGTGGCCCTGTTCAACTCGTCCGACGAGGCGCGGACCATCACGACGACGGCCGCCAAGGCCGGGCTGCCCGCCGGATCCTCATACCTCCTCAAGGACCTCTGGTCGAAGCGGACCACGCAGACCACGGGGACGATCGCCGCGAACGTGCCCGCCCACGCGACCGTGCTGTACCGCGTCCACGCCGGCACCGCCCACCGCGTGCAGCCCGCCACCGCGATCACCTGGACACGGACCGGCGGTCAAGGCACCACCTCCACCTGGAAGGTCGCGCTCGCGGACCATGGCCCCACCGGACTCACCGGCGCGCAACTGCGTATCAGCGCCCCCGAAGGCTGGCGCCTCAGCACGTCGAAGGTGTCCCTCGGCAAGGTCAGGCCCGGCGGTTCGGCCACCGCGACCATCACCGCGAAGGGCCCCGACGCCGAGCCAGGCACCACCGTCACGACCCTGACCGCGACGGCCCGCTACCGCTCCGGGGGCGCCGGTGACGGTTCCGTGTCGGGACGCGCCTCGATCGTCACCGAAGTGCCGTATCCGAGCCTGGACGCCGCCTTCAACAACGTCGGCGTGACCAACGAGGCGGCGCCGCCCGCCGAGGGCAACTACACGACCGGCAACTTCGACGGCGGCGGCGACAGCTACTCGGCGCAGGCCCTCGCCGCGGCCGGGGTCACCCCCGGGGCAAAGGTCAGCAAGGACGGCGTGACCTGGACGTTCCCGGCCGCCAAGCCGGGCACCCCGAACAACGTCGAACTCGCCGGCCAGTCGATCACCCTCACCGGCAGTGGATCCAAGCTCTGGTTCCTCGGCGCGGAGGCCGGCTTCACCTCGGGCCAGGTCAAGGTCACCTACACCGACGGCACCACGAGCACGGGCAGCCTCGGCTTCCCCAACTGGTGCTGCACGGCGGGCACGGATTACGGCGCGACGACGGTCGCCACGTCCGACCACCGCAACACCCCGACCGGCCCCGCCAACTTCGGCACCGGCTACAAGCTGTTCGGCAACTCCGTCCCGCTCACCGCGGGCAAGACGATCCGCACGGTCACCCTGCCCGACGCGGACGCGATCCACGTGTTCGCGATCACCGTTCAGTAGAGGGGCCGGTGCGCCGGATGCCGTGGTCGCGGTGTCCGGCGCACCGGCGTGGAATACGGTGACGCGATGGACAGGCTCCGCGAACCGTGACCGCGACGGACATCACGACCAAAAGACTCGAACTCCGCCCGCTCCAGGTGGAGTTCGCCGACGAGATGGCCGCGGTGCTCGGCGACGAGGCTCTGCATACGTTCATCGGCGGCGCGCCGCTGTCGGCGCGGGAGTTGCGCGAACGCTACGGGCGCCTGGTCGCGGGCTCCCCGGACCCGGCCGTCTCGTGGTGCAACTGGGTGCTCCGGATCAGGGACGAAGACTGTCTGGCCGGCACGGTCCAGGCCACGGTCGGCCCCGGTGACGACGGGCTCGAAGCCGAGATCGCCTGGGTCGTCGGAGTGCCGTGGCAGGGGCGCGCTCTCGCCACGGAGGCGGCGCTCGCACTGGTCGACTGGCTCGGGCAGCGGCGCGTACGCACCGTCGTCGCGCACATCCACCCGGACCACGCCGCGTCGGCAGCCGTCGCGACGGCGTGCGGACTGGAGCCCACGGACCGGATGCACGACGGCGAGGTCAGGTGGCAGCGCACCTTGACCTGACGCGCCTTGAGATGAAGGACGTTGAGATGAAGCACCGTGAGGTGGCGCACCTTGAGGTGACGGCTCACCGGGTCCCGGGGCCGCCACCTCGAAGTGCTCGGGTGCAACGGAGCGTCAGTGCTGCTGGGCCTTCTGTGGAGTCGCCTCGCTGGGGCGCACGACGACGTACCCCTCACCCTCCAGCTTCAGCTGGACGGCCTCGCCGGAACCGCCGCGGATCATCGACCCGATGGACTGCGACCGGTGCAACGAGGTGTTCAGATGGGCGGTCCAGCCCACGACCGCGTCCGTGTCGACGAACACCGGCTGCTGCGGCGACACGGGGATGACCAGCGGGTTGCCCTCGCAGACGAGCCCCAGCCTGCCGTGACCGGTGAAGACGCTGTTGAACAGGCCTCCGCCGGATATTCCCGCGCCCTTCACGGTCTTGATCTCGTACGAGAGCGTGGAGTCGAAGCACAGGACGTTGCGCCCGTTGACCGTCAGGGCCTCGCCCGGCTCGACATCGACGATGAAACAGTTCTGTGCCTCGTGCGCGAACCAGGCCTCGCCCTGCCCGCGCACCGTCATTAGCGGCAGTCCCTCGCCCGTGACCGCGCGTTTGAGCATGCCGCCCATGCCCTGGCCCTTGCGCTCGAACTGCAGGTTCCCGCGGTAGGCGACCATCGCTCCCTGGCGGGCCATCATGTCGCCGTTGACGACGTAGCGGATCGACTTCGCGTTCTGTGCGGTCATTCCCGGCGCGGTGGCGGGCTGTACGACGTGCTCGCTGGAAAAGAGATCACCCTTCATGCGGGCATCCTGTCCCGGACGGGTTCGTTCCGCCAAGGTCGGGCGCCGCACCGGCCGGAATCCGACCAGGGTCGGGGCGGCCGGCAGGGCTCAACTCGCGTGTCAGGCGCGGGTCTTCGCCAGGAGTGCGGCGATCTCCTCGGTCGTGCCGGTCTCGCCGAGGCGCGGGAAGATCCGCTCGATGCTGTTGCGGTGCGCCTCCACGTCCAGGTCCGTCATCGCGTCGGTGGCCAGCGTGACGTGATAGCCGTGCTCGTGGGCGGCGCGGGCGCTGGACTCGACACCGATGCTGGTGGCGACGCCGGTCATCACGACCTGCGTGATGCCGCGGCGGCGGAGCTGGAGGTCCAGGTCCGTACCGAAGAAGGCGCCCCAGTTGCGCTTGGTGACCGTGATGTCCTCGGGGTGGCCGGACAGTTCGTCCACGATGACGTCCCAGCCCTCGGGCCGGGCGCCGGTGCGTCCCTGGGTCTCGTTGCGCCCCGGTACGGCGTCCGCCCCGTCGGCGGCGGCGCTGACGCGCACGAGGACGACCGGCAGGCCGTGCGAGCGGAAGGCGTCCGCCAACTCGACCGAGCGGGCGACGACTTCGGCGCCGGTGTACGGGGTGGTGGGTGCGCCGACAATGCCCTTCTGGAGGTCGATGACGACGAGGGCGGTGCGCTCGTCGAGGGTGGTGAGAGCCATGAGCGGGGCCTTTCGGGGTGGTTCGATCTCGGGGTGGCGTGGCCGGGGGCGACCGTGACGGGCACGCGTTCCGGTCAGGCTTCTGTGAGCCGTTCCAGAAGGGTCAGCGCGGTGACGACGGTCCGGCGCTCCTCTTCCGTGTAGTTGTCCTGGAAGGCGCGGGCCAGCCATTCCCCGCGGGCCTGCCGGGTGCCCTCCGCGCTCTCGCGGCCGGCGTCGGTGAGGGTGACCAGCTGGCGGCGGCCGTCCTCGGGGTCGGGGCGGCGCTCGATCAGACCGTGCTGGTCGAGCACGGCGAGCGTGGCGGCCATCGACTGCGGCCGCACGCCTTCGGAGGCGGCGAGACCGCTGGCCGTGGCGGCCCCCGCCTTGCCGAGCCGGTTGAGCGCGGAGACCTGGGACGGGGTGAGGTCCTGACTGTCGGAGACCTCGCGCAGGCGGCGCCGGAGGCGGCTGAACATCACGCGCAGTTCGCGCGCGGCACGGTCCGCGGATTCTGAGATGCCCTCGGCGTGGTCGATGCCCTCGGCGTTGTTCATGCGCCCACGCTAAAACCTTCAGTCCAGGCTGTCCAGTCTGGGCTGAAGATTTGGAGGGGGCCGCGGTACGGCTGCGTGCGGCCGCCCGGAGCGGGCCACGCCCGGTCTCCGGTCGATCACCAGGCGCCGCGCCTCCGCCGAGACGAACGCATGGAGCGCGCCGCCACCAGAGCGATCAGACTCCCACCGATGACCAGCAGGCCCGGGCCGACGCTCCGGGTGTCCACGACCCGGGAGATCGCGGCGACGGGGCCGGTACCGGACGCGGTGTTGCTGGTTCCTGTGTCGGGACCGGACGCGGTGCCGGTGCCTGTGCCGGACGCGGTGCCGGTGGCCCCGCCCATGTTCGTTCCCGTCCCCACTCCGGCATCCGTCCCGCCCCCACCCGGAGCGCCTGCCTCGGAGTCTGCGGGCGGCGCGGACGGGGCCACGTCGCCGCCGGGCCGCGCCTGTCCCGAACCGGCCCCCGTCCCCGGCCCGTCGTCCCCCGAGACGGCGGCCAGGTGTACGCCGAGGGCCGTCATCGCCGCTTCGACGGGCTGGAAGAACGTCGTGCCCCCGGCATCGCAGTTCCCGTTGCCGCCCGAGGTCAGGCCCAGGGCGAGCCCGTCGGCGAACAGGGGGCCGCCGCTGTCGCCCGGTTCGGCGCACACCGTGGTCTGGACGAGGCCCGTGACCGTGCCCTCCGGGTAGTTCACCGTCGCGTTCAGGCCGGTCACCCGGCCGGAGTGCAGCCCCGTGGTACTGCCGCTGCGGAAGACGCGCTGGCCCACCACGGGGTCGGCCGCCCCGGTGATGCGCACGCCACGGCCTCCGCCGATGGCGACGACGTCGCTCCGGGAGCGCGGCACCCCATCGCCGTATCGCACGAGGGAGAAGTCGTTCCCGGGGAACGTGCCCCTCACCGTGGTGCCCAGTGCGGTGGCGTCGCCGGGCCGTGCGAACCACGTCGTGCCCACCGGGCCGCAGTGCCCGGCCGTCAGCAGGAACGCGTCCCTGCCGTCGGTCACGTCGAAGCCCGCCGAGCAGCGCCCGTCGCTGGCGAAGATCGGGGACGCGCCGTCGACGCGGGTGGTGAACGTGCCCCGGGTGCGCTCCATGCGTACGGACGTCCCGATGGTCCTCGCGACGCCGGCCAGCCGCGACCAGTCGTTCGCCGAGACGGTCGAATCGGCCCGCACCACGACCTCGTTCGAGCCGTAGTCCATCGACCACGCCGTACCCGACACCCGGGGAGCCGCCCGCAAAGTCTCGGCGGCCGAGCGCAGGTCGCGCATGCTGTGGCGCACGACCTCGGCCCGCGCCCCGGCCCGACGCACGTCCGCCGCCGCGCCCGCGTCGGTCACCGCGACCACCGTCCGCCCGTCCGCGCCGAGCCAGCTGCCCGCCGTGCGGGCGGCGCCGAGCTGCGCCACCAGCCGTTCGCCCACCGGTACGGGTGGACCGGAAGCGCCGGGTTCGTTCGCTATCGCGCGCGTGACCAACAGGCTTCCGCAGAGCAGGCCACCGACGGCAGCAAGGCGTGTGATCCGCCGGGCGGTGCGTCGCGCGTGCCTCATCCAGACTCCCCAACGTGCGGAACGGCGTACGGGTGGAAGGTCAACGACCTTGAAAGGAAAGGGCGTTGAGATCGCCGACCGGCCCGTCCCCTCGCTTCACGTACGTACGGACGGGGCGCCTCGTTCAGTGGGGCGTCGCCCGGTCGCCGAGCCGTCACCGACCCGGGAGCGGGCCGATCGAGTGGACGCGCGGCCCGGGCGACCTGCGAAAGCCCGGCCCGAGGAGCGCTCGGGCCATGGGGAGTGCAAGGATGTCGCCATGGCAATCAAGGCATATTTCGACATCACCATCGACGACAAGCCCGCCGGGCGCATCAGCTTCAACCTCTTCGACGACGTCGTCCCGAAGACGGTGGAGAACTTCCGTGCCCTGGCCACGGGCGAGAAGGGCTACGGCTACGCGGGGTCGTCGTTCCACCGCATCATCCCGCAGTTCATGCTCCAGGGCGGCGACTTCACCGCCGGCAACGGCACGGGCGGCAAGAGCATCTACGGCGAGAAGTTCGCCGACGAGAACTTCCAGCTCAAGCACACCAAGCCGGGCCTGCTCTCCATGGCCAACGCGGGCCCGAACACGAACGGCTCGCAGTTCTTCATCACCACGATCGTGACCGACTGGCTCGACGGCAAGCACGTCGTGTTCGGTGAGGTCGCCGACGAGTCCAGCATGGAGCTCGTCAAGAAGATCGAGGCCCTCGGCTCCCGCAGCGGCGCCCCCTCGGCGAAGGTCACCATCTCCGAGTCCGGCGTTCTCTAGCCTCCGGAACGACGCCTGACCGCCGGCCACTCGAAGGCCGGCGGACCGGCATGGTCGACGGGCCGGGGCAGCAGATCAGGCCGCCCCGGCCCGCTCCATGCCCGCCTTCTCACCGCGCCCGAGCGCCTGAGTGCCACAACGCTCAGCGCCGGCGCCCCGCGACCGGCACATCGAGCGGCCGGGCGAGACCCACGACTCCCTCGTCGAGTCGCTGGAGATGCCGCAGCACGCGGAAGGTGACCGTGCCCGAGCGCAGCGCTCCGGGCCCGTCCGCCTCCAGCATCGAGGCGATGCTCGCGCCCGCCTGGACCTCCCCGCCGGTCTTCTCGTCCCGCACATGCGCGTCGATCACGCCGATGTTGTGCGCGATACGCACCCCGGCCCGCTCGAGCCGCGGATCCGCCGCGATGGTCTTGCTGTACGGCACCAGTTCGGCCGTCGCCGCCAGCGACCGGGCGTGATAGGCGCAGGTCTCCAGGAGCGCCACCAGATAGCGGGCCGTCTGCCGCCGCACGCGGAGCGGCGTGATCGGATGCGTCAGCGGCTTCGTTGAGGCGCGCAGATCGTCGAGGGCCGTGTCCAGATCCCGCGCCTTGTCGAGCAGATCGACCGCGGGTCCACCGCTGAGCTGCTCCACGGCCGCCGACACGACGTCCCCGAGCCTGACCAGGACCGTGCTGAGCAGTTCGTCGGTACGGCGGTCCGTGTGCACCGGCAGCACGAGCACCGCGGCGACGATGCCGCACGCGGCGCCGAGCGCCGTCTCCTCGATCCGCAGGACCAGCACGTCCAGGCTGTAGGTGTTGAGCAGCGTGTAGAGCAGGCCCAGCATCGCGGTGACGAAGAACGACATCAGGGCGTACGACAGCGGCGCGGTGAAGAACATCGCGAAGATGAAGACCAGGACGAGGGCGAACGCCGTCCAGGTGTGATTGCCGACCACGCCCGCGAGCGCGACACCGGCGACCACGCCGAACACGGTGCCGAGGAGCCGGCGGTAGCCCTTGACGAGGATCTCGCCCGTGGACGCGGTGTTGAGGAAGACCACCCAGCACGTCAGGACCGCCCAGTACCAGCGCTGGCTGGACAGGAACTCGCCGCCGACGATGGCCAGCGACGACCCCACCGCGACCTGGAACGCGGCCCGCGTCGTGGGCCGCTGGAGCCCGGTGCGGTCGTCCGCGTCGTCCTCGTCCTGCTCGGCGCCGGTGATCGCGAGGTCCTCGGCGTCGAGTTCCTCGCGGGAGCGCGTGGTCGCCGGGGTGTCGTCGGACTCGTCCTGCGGTCCGTCGAGGGCGACCCGAAGACCCATGACGGCGCGCGCCGCCTCACCGATGCCGCGGTAGACGTCCTGCACGGCGGCGGAGCCGCGCGGCAGGTTGTCCTCGTCGCGGTAGGCGAGCAGCCGGTTGCGTACGTGCGCGAGCGCCGTGCCGCGGGCTCCCGACACGGGGCGGGCGACGAGCAGGTGCAGGGCGTTGAGGTCGCGGCGCAGGGTCGCGGTCGCGTCGTCGTCGGCGTACAGGCGCTTCGACGGCTCCGGTACGGGCGCGTGCGGCAGGTGCAGGGTGAGGGTGTCGGCGCGTTCGGCGCTGCGGGCGTTGAGCAGCAGGACGCCGAGCCGTTCGGCCGCGATCTCGGCGTCGGCGACCCTGCGTTGCACGAGGGAGGCGGTGGCCGAGTCACGGGTGCCCTCCTCCAGGCGGCCCTGGATCATCAGCGCCGTCTCGTGCAGCCGTGCGGTGCCCCGCCGCAGGTCGTCGAGGACCTTCTCCAGCTGGTCGGGTTCGGCGTCGAGCAGTTCGGCCTGCGTGTCCACCAGCTGCGCGAGCCGCGCCCTGAACGCGTCGCGCAGCCGGCCGAGGACCCGCTCCGGTGTCTCGGGCACGACGGCGAAGCGCACGACCGCGCTGCACGCGAAGGCGATGGCCAGCGTCGCGAACAGCTGTGGCAGCGACGAGACCGTCGCGCTCACGAACAGGGAGACGAAGTAGATCTGAAAGCCGATCAGACCCAGCGCGGTGCCGCGGTCCCCGAACCTGCGGCTGTAGACGGCCCCGAAGATCAGGGCGATGAAGAAGAGGTCACCCGCGATGACCTTGTTGTGCAGCAGCGCGGCGAGCGACACCGCCGTGAGCGCCACGGGCAGGCCGAGGGCGAGGGTGACCGCCTGGCCGCGTACGTCCTTCTCCCTGATCGCGAAGGTGGCCACCATCGCGGCCATGGCACCGGCGACCATGTGCGTCACATCGGTGTGGAGCGCCGCGAGGACGGCCAGGGTGAGCCCGATCGCGCCGACCGTCCGCAATCCCGCCATCAGCCGCAGCAGCCCCGGATCGGATGCCACGAACCGGTCCCACGTGCCACCGATCCTCGTCAGCCGTGTCACTGCCCTCACTCTGCCGCACTCTCCTGATCCAGCCATGATCCGCGGACGCCTCAGCATCCCATGCGCGTCAACTTCGGTCCGCGCCCGGTCGTGCGAGGTGGGAGGCGGTACGGGACCGTCGGCGGCAACGGTGTTCAGGGTGGTCAGGTGCCTTGAGATGTCCGCAGTTGTCGTCAAGTGTGGGCAAGTGTCGTCAGATCGGGAGGCCGATCAGGCCACGACCGCTCCGGGACGCCGCGGTCACCACCTCGCCCCAGTCGCGGACCAGCATGGCGAACTCCTCGAAGTTCGCTATCCATCTCCCGGGTCTCTCCGCGTGAACCGCGTACGGAGCGCGGAGGTCTTCGAGGAGGGGGGCGACAACGGCCCACGCGCGCGCCAGGTCCGTGACCTGCTCCGGTGTACGGACGATGAGCAGCCGAGGGCGCCACGGGTCCGGTTCGCAGGGGAAGAGTCCGGCAGCCGGCTCGTCCTCCGCGCTCGTGTCCGCGGCGGCGTCGTCGGGGCCCAGCCAGAACAGCCCTGCGAGGAACGCGTCGAGCGCCGCCCGCAGGTCGGGTTCGGCGAAGTCTCGGACGTCCTCCCACGCCTGGCCGGCCCAGAAGTGTGGCTTGAACGATCCGAGGGTCCGGAAGAACTCGTACAGGGCGCACCACGGCGTATCGGGCCGCCGCACCCAGCCGTGCTCGACCGGCGCCTCCGTGCCACCGCCACCGGAGTCACGGTCGTCGCAGTCGTCGTCCGGGTACGCGGCGTCCTCCAGCATTCCGAGGCGCTCCGCGGCAGGCGTCCGCGCGAGGTGGTCCCAGTCGACGACGAGAACGGTGATGTCCAGACCCATGGGGGAGAGGCTATAGATCGTCCGTGCGGGAGCGGCCGGGGCTCACCTCACGGGCCTGCGCACCCACACCTGCCTGTCGCTCGCCCCGGGTGCGTCGCCGGGGCCCGATGTGCCGAGGTCCAGCCAGCCCCAGGAGCGCAGCAGCGCGGAGCCCGGCGCCTCGGGTGCGGCGGGGTCGGGCCGGGGCACCGCCGCGACGGTCAGGTCGGTGTCGTGGCGCGCGAGGAGCCGTGTCCGCAGGTCCGTCGCGACGCCGTGGCGCCGATGGGCGGGCAGCACCATCAGCTCGGCGAGGACGAAGGTCCGGCCGGACGCGGTGAGTTCCTCGAACTCGGTCGGCAGCTCACCCCGGAAGCCCGCCCACCAGTCACCGGTGCGGTCGGCCCGGTACCCGTAGAGGCAGCCGACGAGCCCGCCCGAGTCGGCCACCACCATGTCGAAGTCGGGCCGCTGACCGTGCTTCTCGAACCGGGTCAAGAACCCCTGCCGGTCGCGGTACTCGGCCCCCGCGGCCCCGTGGTACGCCGAGACGTACACGTCGGCGACGGCTTCCCGCTGCTGTTCCGCCTGCCACCGCGACAGCCGCCGCAAGTACACCTGAGCCATATGAGCCTCCCGTCAGGCCGCGGGACATGCCCGGGCTCAGCATGGTGACACTCACGGGCGACGAGGGGAACGGGGCGTCACGCCCTGCCGCGCGAACTCCCGCTGACCTCAGGGTACTTGGCGAGATGTGCGCTTGGAAGGTGCTGCCCCGCGGCGTCAGGAAAGGGACCGCACCGTCTGCCGCACCTGGGCCGCGACGGTGTCCGGCAGGGGTGCGTAGTGGATCCGGGCCAGCGCCTGCTGGCCCTCGTCGCTCGCGGTGTAGGTGAGGAAGGACTTGAGCGCCGGGAGTGTGGCGGCCCGGTTGCCCTTGTCGCACACGATCTCGTACGTGACCAGGACGATCGGGTACGCGCCCGCGGCCGAGTGACCGTAGCGGAACTTCAGCGACATGTCCTTGCCCTCGCCGGCGACGTGGGCCGCGGCGATTCCGGCGGACGCGGACTCCGGCGACGGGGCGACGGGATCCGCCCCGCCCGTGTCGATGCGGACGGTCGGTACGTGGCTGCTCGCCGCGAAGGAGAGCTCGAAGTAGCCGATCGACCCGTACGAGGAGTTGACCTCGGACACGACTCCGCTGGAGCCGTTCGCCGAGCCGCCGCCCCTGGCCTGCCAGGACTTCTCCGCCGCGTAGGGCCAGGCGGCCGGGGCGGCTCCGGCGAGGTAGGCCTGAAGGTTCTGCGTCGTGCCCGAGTCGTCCGAGCGGTGCACCGGGCGGATGCGGGTCGAGGGGAGTTCCGCGTCGGGGTTGAGCGCGCGGATCTGTGGGGCGTCCCAGGTGGTGATCCGGGTGTCGAAGATCCCGGCGAGGGTCGGGGCGTCGAGGACCAGGTCGTCGACGCCGGGCAGGTTGTAGCCGACCGCGATGGGGCCGCCCGCCATGGGCAGGTCGATGGCCCGGCCGCCGGCGCACGTCTGCTTCGACAGCTCGACCTCTTCGGGCTTCAGCGCGCTGTCCGAGCCGCCGAACGCGGTCGCGCCGCGCAGGAACTGGGCGGCGCCGGCGCCCGATCCGAGCGGGTTGTAGGCGATCTGGACGCCGGGGCAGGCGCGTTGGTACTGGTCGATCCAGTACTTCATCACGTTCTGCTGGGCCGTCGAACCCGAGCCCGGCACCTGGCTCCTGCCTGCGCAGTCGATGTCGGCCACGGGGGAGGCGCCGGCCGAGGACGCGCGATCGGCGGCGGCACCCGGGCCGCCCGCCCCGCACCCCACGAGCAGGAGCGTGGCCGCGACGGCGGCCGCACCGGCCGGGACGCTCCGCCGGATCACACGTCTGGCACGGGCGCTCTGCACTGTCGTTCCCCCTGATGAAACCGCGATCGGAAGGACAAATGCTTACCGATCATGGCGGTCACGGGGTGACGTGAGGGTGAACTCCAGGCGAAGCGCCACCGTACGAAGGGCGAGCGGGGCCCGAAGGGGCCCCGCCGTCCACTTCCGCTGTCGCTCGGTTCGGCGCTCGGCTCGTGCTCAGTCCTTGTAGTCCGGCGCGATCCGGTCGAGCAGGCGCAGCATCGCCGCCCATGCCAGGTCGTACGCGTCCTCGTCCTGGAAGTCCGAGTCGGCCTCCGCCTCGCCCGCGAGCTGCCGGGCGGTGTACTCGCACACCTCCGGGGAGGGCACGGTGAGCGGGACGCCGCCGGCCTGCGCGGTGACCTGGATCTCGCAGGCCTTCTCCAGGTAGTACATGCGCAGGAACGCCTGGGCCGCGCTGTCGCCGACGGTGAGCAGGCCGTGGTTGCGCAGGATCAGCGCGGGGTGCCCGCCGATGTCGTCGACCAGGCGCTTCTGCTCGTCCAGGTTGAGCGCCACACCCTCGTAGTCGTGGTAGCCGACCCGGTTGTGGAACTCCATCGACATCTGGTTCAGCGGCAGAAGGCCGCCCTGCTGCGCGGCGACGGCGCAACCCGCCTTGGTGTGCGTGTGCAGGACGCAGTGGGCGTCCTCGCGGGCGGCGTGGATCGCGCTGTGGATGACGAAACCGGCCGGGTTGACCGGGTAGGGGGTCGGCTCGACCGGGTTGCCGGACAGGTCGATCTTGACCAGGTTGGAGGCGGTGATCTCCTCGAAGAGCAGCCCGTACGGGTTGATCAGGAAGTGGTGGTCCGGGCCCGGCAGGCGCAGCGAGATGTGCGTGAAGATCAGGTCGGTCATGCGGAAGTGGGCCACGAGCCGGTAGACGGCGGCGAGTTCGCGGCGCAGCCGCAGCTCGGTCTGCGCGGCGTCCTGATCGGCGGCGGGGGTCAGCAGGTCGGTCACGAGACGGCTCCTTCGAGAGTCGGGTCGACCACGGGGGTGAGCGGGCGGCCGGTGCGGTGCCAGGCGATCACGTTCTCGGCGGGCGCGCACACGTATGCGCGCTGCGAGGCGTCGGACAGGAACGCGCTGTGCGGGGAGAGCTGGATGCGCGGGTGGGTGCGCAACGGGTCGTCGGCGGGCGGGGGTTCGACCGGGAACACGTCGAGTGCCGCCCCGGCGAGATGCCCGCTGTCCAGCGCCCGCAGGAGCGCGTCGGCGTCGACGAGTTCACCGCGCGAGACGTTCACGAGGAACGAGCCCGGCCGCATCCGGGCGAGCAGCGCCTCGTCCGCGAGACCGTGGGTCTGCGGGGTGAGCGGGGTGTGCAGGGACAGCACGTCGGCGCGGCTGACCAGTTCGTCGAGGCCGAGCCGGTCGACCTCGGGCGGCCAGCCGCCCGGGTCGGCGTGCGGGTCGAAGGCGGCCACGCGGCCGAAGACGGGCGCCGCCATCCGCGCCACGGCGCGCGCGATACGGCCGAACCCGACCAGGCCGAGCGTCACCTCGCTCGCCCGGCGCGGCAGTTCGCCGAACTCCGTGTTCCAGCCGCCGCTGCGCACCGTGGCGTCGGCGTGCGGCAGGTAGCGTACGAGGGAGAGGGTGGCGGCGAGCGCGTGCACGGCGACGTCCTCGGTGGCCGCGTGCGGCAGGTTGCTCACCCACAGGCCGCGGCGGCGGGCCTCGGCGGTGTCCACCATGTCGTAGCCCGCGGACATCGTGGCCAGCATGCGCACGGTGGGCAGCCGGTCCAGGAGGGCCGCGTCCACGGGGGCGTAGCCGACGATCAGTGCCTCGGCGTCGTGCGCGGCCGCCGCGATCCTGGCGGGGTCGCGGCTCCCGACGACGCGGACCTCGAAGCCCGCGTCGCGCAGCAGGCGCTCGCCCGGCTCGACATCCAGCTCCTCGGGGTCGGTGAAGACCACCACGGGCTGACCCATCTCAATTCTCCCCACGCCTGGAGCGACAAATTCAGGGCGACGAATGATTCGTCGGTCGCTTCGGTCTCGAAGTTACGTTTCGTCTTCCATAATTGTCCAGTCCGCATGAGACGGGCGTCCGTGACGGATGTCACGGGTGTCCGGCGCCCGCGTCGCCGTGGCAGACAATGGGCGCCGACCCCGGGTGCGGCCGTACCCGGGCAGCCGAGCTGAGGGGAAGCCCCGGTGGACCTGGACCACATCGACCTCGCCGTCGTCCGCGAGCTGCAGGCGGACGGCCGTCTGACGTACGAGACGCTGGCCCAGCGGGTCGGTCTCTCCCGGCCCGCCACGCGGGCCCGCGTCCACCGGCTGCTCGAGGGTGGCGGTGTGCTCGTGGCGGCCGTCGTGCACCCCGCCGTCCGGGGCCTCACCGCGTCGGCGCATCTGTCGATCGGTGTCCGCGGTCCGGCCGGGCCCGTGGCGCGCGCCATCGCCGCCATGCCCGAGGCGCCGTTCGTCACGCTGACCGCCGGCGGCTACGCGGTCATGGCCGAGCTGCGCACGAAGGGGATCGCCGATCTGGACCGGGCGATCGAGCGCGTCCGCTGCCTGCCCGGCGTCGACGTCGTGGACCCGCTCATCTCCACCCGCCACCTCAAGGACCCGTATCTGCTCGCGGGCGAGCCGGCCGTCACGGAACTCGACGAGACCGACCAGCTCGTCCTGCGCGAGCTGGAGGCCGACGGCCGCCTCCCGTTCGCCGAGCTCGCCGAGCGGGTCGGCCTGTCGGCCGGAGCGGCCCGCGCGCGCACCCTGAGGCTCCTGGACGGCGGTGTCGCGAAGGTGCTCGCGCTGGTGCGCCCCGAACTTCTCGGCCTCGGCATCCTGTGCGGCTTCGCGGTCCGCGTCGAGGGGGAGCGCGACGAGGTCGCGGCTCGCCTCGCGGATCGCGAACAGGTCTCCTTCCTGTCCTCCTGCATGGGGCGCGCGGACCTGGTCGGCACGATCACGGTGGAATCCCTCGCCGCGATCCGGACGGCCGTCGAGGACATGCGGGCCGTGAAAGGTGTGCGCACGGTGGAGAGCTGGGTGCACCTGGAACTGATCAAGGAGCGCTATGAGGATCCGGCCGCCGGATGAGGCGCCGGTCAGATGATACGTAAGTGATGACCCATTGGAACTTACGAAAAGTTTCTAAGCGATACATCTAGTCAAGTCAACGTCGGTTGCTTATCGTCCATGCGAACGAATCAGTCGCCGCGCCCTCTCTGTGCGCGGCGGCCCTCATGGTCTTCCCACGGTCGAAAGCAGGCCCCCTCATGCACCACCCCCTCGATGACGCCGACCGCACGCTCCTGGTGACCGGCGCGGCGGTGGCCGCCGCCGGAACCCCCGTACGAGCCGAGGCGCTCGCCGTCCGGGGCGGCCGCGTCGTCCACGTCGGCACCGCGGACGCGGCACGCGCCGCTCTCGACGGCCGCGTCGACGAGCACCTCGCACTCGACGGCGGCCTCGTCCACCCCGGCTTCGTCGACGCCCACTGCCACCCCGTTATGTACGGGCAGGCCCTGGCCTGGGTCGACTGCCGGCCCGAACGTGTCCCCGACATCGAGACCCTCGTCGCCGTCCTCACCGACGCCGCCCGCGAACTCCCCGCCGGAGTCCCCGTACGCGGCTTCGGCTACGAGCACCGCAGGCTCGCCGAACGCCGCCACCCCACCTGTCACGACCTCGACCGCGTCGCCACCGACCGCGAGGTGTACGTCATGAACGCCTCCGGTCACGGCGGCGTCGTGAACTCCCACACCCTGCGCACCTGCGGCGTCACCGCGGGCACCCCCGACCCCGAGGGCGGCAGCATCGGCCGTCTGCCCTCCGGCGAGCCCGACGGACAGCTCTGGGACGCGGCCTGCGACCTGCTCACCGGGCCCGGCGGCGTGAAGATCGGCAACCACGGACCGAACTTCCACCTCTCCGAACCCGACGCGATCATGGCCGACCACCTGATGCGCGCCCAGGAGGTCTTCCTCGCCGCCGGAGTCACCACCGTCGGCGACGCGCAGGCCTCCCGCCGTGAGATGGAGACCTATCTGCGGGCGCGCCAGGACGGCTCGCTGCGCCTGCGCGTCTCCGCCTACCTCACCTCCGCGCTCCTCGACACCGCCCTCGACCTGGGAGTCGTGAACGGCTTCGGCGACGACCACTTCCGTGTCCAGGGCGTGAAGTTCTACGCCGACGGCACGCTCGGCGGCTGGACCGCGTACTTCCCCGACGGATACGCGGCGGACTGCTGCCACCACGGGCAGCTCTACCACTCGGCCGAGGAGTACGCCGAGCTCGTCGGCCGCGCCCACCGCGCCGGCCTGCAGACCGCCACGCACGCCCAGTCCCCGTTCGCCATCGGCATGGTGCTCGACGCCGTCGAGAAGGCGCAGGCCGACCGCGAGCGCCCCGGCATCCGCCACCGCATCGAGCACTCCGGCCTGCCCACCGACGAACAGATCGCGCGCATGGGCGAGTTGGGCGTCGTACCCGTCATGCAGCCCCAGCACCACCTGCGCACCGGCGACGGCACACTCACCGCCGTCGGCGACCTCGGCCACCGCTACAACCCGGCGGGCGCCTGCCTCGCCGCGGGCGTGCCCGTCGTCTTCAGCTCCGACGCGCCCGTCGCGCCGCCCGCCCCGCTGGAGGCGATCTCCGCGGCGGCCACCCGCCGCACCGTGCTCGGCACCGTCCTCGGCGACGCCGCGCTGCGCATGCCCGTCGCCGACGGCCTGCACGCGCACACCGCGGCGGCGGCCAGTGCCCTGCACCGCGAGCACGCCGTCGGCACCCTGGCCCCCGGCATGCTCGCCGACTTCGTGGTCCTCGACAGCGACCCGCTCACCGCGGACCCGGCCGAACTCGCCTCCATCGGCGTACGCGAGACCTGGATCGGCGGCGCCCGCGCCTGGGCCACCCCCGGCCGCTGACCCCTCCGCGTCTCCCCGCCCCTTCCCCGCCTCTCCTGTCCCCGGAGGCTTCATGCCGACACAGCCCGCCGCCACCCGACAGAGCCCGTACAGAGCCGCCTTCGCGGCCCTCGCCGGCACCTCGATCGAGTGGTACGACTTCTACGCCTTCGCCACCGCGGCGGCGATCGTCTTCGACGACCTGTTCTTCCCGCCGGACATGTCGCCCTACCTCAAGACCCTCTCGGCGTTCGCGACCTTCGCCGTCGGCTTCCTGCTGCGTCCGCTCGGCGGCATCGTCTTCGGTCACATAGGCGACCGCGTCGGCCGGAAGAAGACCCTGGTCATCACGCTCATGATGATGGGCGGCGCCTCGTTCGCGATCGGTCTGCTCCCCACCTACTCCCAGGTCGGCGCGCTGGCCCCGGTTCTGCTGATCACGCTGCGCCTCATTCAGGGCATCGCGATCGGCGGCGAGTGGGGCGGCGCCGTACTGATCGCGGTGGAGAACGCCCCGCCCGGAAAGGCCTCGTTCTTCGGTTCGTTCGCCCAACTCGGCTCGTCCGTGGGTGCGTTGCTGTCGACCGGCGCCTTCAGCCTCATGAACCTCTTCGGGAACGACGCGTTCATGAGCTGGGGCTGGCGCGTGCCGTTCCTGGCGTCCTCGGTGCTTGTGATCGTCGGCCTCGTCGTACGGGTGAAGCTCGAGGAGTCGCCCGTCATGTCCGAGGTGCGTGAGGAGCACGCCGCCACCGAACAGAAGCTGCCCGTCGTGGAGGTCTTCCAGAAGGCGTGGCGCACGGTCCTCATCGGTGTCTTCGCCCTGGCCACCGCGACCGGCGGCTACTACGTGGTGACCAGCTTCCTGCTCTCGTACGGCACCGGTGACCTCCACCTGTCCGAGTCGATGCTCCTCAACGGCCTCACCCTGGCGGCGTTCCTGGAGCTCCTGGTCACGCCGTGGCTGTCCTGGCTGGCGGACCGGGTGGGCCCGCACAAGGTCGTCATCGCGGGCCTGGCCGGCGTGATCGTCCTGGCGATCCCGCAGTTCATGGTCCTCGGCACCGGCAGCGTCGTCCTGATCTGGCTGCTGATGCTGGCGATGCGCCTGGTGATGTCCGCGCTGTACGGGCCCATCGCCTCGATCCTCGCGGAGGGCTTCGCCCCGCACGTCCGCTACACCGGCATCTCGCTGTCCTACCAGATCTGCAACCTGGTCTTCGGTGGCCTCGCGCCGCTCGCGGCGGTCTCCCTCGCCGCGGCAGCGGGCGGCCACTACTGGCCGACGGCGCTCATGCTCATGGTCGTCTCGGCCATCGGCATCTGGTGCACGGCCCGGCTCCGGAGCCTGCGAGTGCCGCAGACGCCGGAGGGGACGGCCGCGCTGACGGAACGGGAGGTGGCGAGCGGCGTCTGAGCGTCGCCGACAGCTCACCGCGGCCGGGCAGGACCCGTGCACGCCGAGGCGCACCGCGCGCCGGGCGGCACGGATCCGGCCCGGCCGCGGTGCTGTCGTCACCCCGATGTCACCCCGCGCCCAGAGCCTCTCTCCTGCGCCGGTCGAGTTCCCCCTGTACCCGTGCCACGTCCTGCGCGTACGGACGGTAGAGCAGGGTGAGGACCGCGCCGTTGACGAGCATCAGGATGACGAGGACCCACAGGAACACCGGCCGGAGCCCGACCACGTCGCCCAGGAAGCCCGCGCCGAGGCTGAACGCCGCCCAGGCGATCGCCTCGAAGACGGACACGTAGATCGCGAAGGCGGCGGCACGCTGCTCGGGTGGGGTGACGGCCATGACCATGGGCCGGTTGACCGGCGGGTTGATCCCCTGGGCCAGGCCCATGAGACCGAAGAAGACCGCGAAGAGGGCGATGCCGTCGTACGCGATCTGAGTGCCGAAGAAGGCCACCACGGCGAACGCGAACTGTGCGCCCTGCAACACCGCGACCAGCCCGTACCGGGGGCTGCGGCGCGCGGCCCAGTCGGCCGCGAAGCCGCCGAGGAGGGTGCCCAGGAAGTAGCCGATGCCCATCGGGAGCAGCACCACCGAGGCGACCTGGGTGCTGAAGCCGAACACGTCCACCAGATAGACCACACCGAACGTGGAGATCAGGAGGTGGCCGGACAACAGCCGGGACACCAGCAGGATGAACAGGCTGCGGACCCTGAACAGCGCCACCGCCTGCGACCAGGTGACCTTGGTGGCGTGCGCCGCGCGGGCCTCCTGGCCCAGGTCGGCGAGCTGCCGCTCCGCGGCGCCCCGGCCGGGATCGCGGAACCACAGCCAGATCCCGCAGCCGAGCACGATGTTGAACGCGCCGATGCCCCACAGACCCCATCGCCAGCCGTCGTCGACGCCGGCCAACTGGCCTTTGAGCGGCCCGATCACCGAACTGACCAGCGCCACGGCGCCGTACACGAGTCCGACCGCGCGGCCCCGCGACGAGCTGTCGAAGAGGTCCCCGATGATCTCGGTGATGACGGGGTGGGCGGCCGCGTAGCCCGCGGCGAGGATCGTGTAGAGCACGAGGAGCTGGGCGAAGTTCTGGGAGAAGCCCGCGGCCACACCCCAGACACCCCACAGGCCCGTCGCGAGGACGAGGACGCCCTTGCGGGACCAGCGCTGTGCGGCCCACACCCAGAACGGACCCGTGAACACCCCCACGATCTTGCTCGCGGCGGTGAGGACGCCGAGCGCCCCGAGCGAGATGCCGAGCGACTGCCGGATCAGCGGGAAGAGGCCGCTGACGAGGCTCGCCTCCGTGCTGTCGACCAGCAGCGCACCGCCGAGCAGCGACAACTGGCGCCCGCGCCGGGGCACCCCGGGAGGTCCGATGTCCTTGGTCGTTCTCGCTGGCCCATCGATAAGCTCGGGCATGGCGCCACCCTTTCTTGGCATGGTTCTTCGCTGGAGCGGTGCGGGAGGGGAGAGGTGCCTGCCGGTGACGGGGTGGCCGCCCCGTCACCGGCGTTCCTGCGGTGGTGCGGCGGCACGGACCTTCTGGCCCGGGCCGCGGTTCGGTCAGAGCGCGGCGAGTTCCTCGGCGACCAGCCGCAGCCGCGGCGCCGGGAAGAGCCCGCCCGCCATGGCGGCGACGTCGATCAGAGGCGTCGGCCCCAGGATCTGCAGGAGTTCCGAGTCCACGACACCTGGCAGGTGGCGGCGCAGGACCTCCACCGCCACCGGGTCGGAGATCAGAGCCCGGATCGGTGTGCGCAGCGAGAAGCGGCCCTGCGGGTAGTCGTCGGCGCGCGGCAGGGGCTGCGCGGCGACCTCGGCCTGTTCGCGCTGGGCGCGCACCAGCAGGTGTTTCTCGGTGACGGGCCCCACCGCGGGGAGCCCGAGCCGCTCGTACTGGCCGGGCGGCGCCTCGTTCGCCCGCATGAGATCCACCATCAGACGCGCCATGCGCAGCTCCACCGCGTCGTCGGCGAGCGGGGTGCGCTGCTCGGGGTCGGACTCCAGGTCGTAGAGGAGCGTGCCGTGCTGGTACGGGTTGAAGAGCGTGCGCCCGGACATGCGCAGCGTGCGGACGCCCTTCGTGAAGCCGAAGGGTTCGGCGAGCTCCAGGTCCGCGAGCTCCTGCGGCGTGAAGCGGCCCCGCATGTGCGTCGGCATCAACGTGTGCTCGTGCAGTGGAGCGTTGTCGGGGGAGACGGGTGCCCTCATGTAGACGTAGCGGCCGTCGGTGACATTGACGTGCCCGCCGTGCATGCCGAACAGGCCCGCCTCGCGTACGGACGTGTCCGAGAGCGGCGCGCCCTGCATGTCGCCCGGCCGCGGGACGCCGAAGAACTCCAGGAGGGTGGGCGCCAGGTCGATGGTCTGCACGAGGTCCCGGCGCCGCTCGCCCGTCGCGCCGGTCCGGGGATCCCAGGCGAACAGGGGCAGATGGACGAGCTCGTTGTACCAGGGCTGCACGCTCTTGCCCCACCACCCCTTCTCGCCGAGCAGCAGACCGTGGTCCGTGCAGACGAGGAGCAACGTGTCGTCCCACAGGCCGAGTTCGTCCATCGTGTCGAGGACCCGCCCGAGGGAGTGGTCGCACATGGACAGCAGCGCCGCGTACTCGTACCGGGCGTGCCCGACCTGGTCGTCCGTCTCCACCACGCGCTTGTAGTCGGGCCAGTCGAAGTGCGGGCCGTCGTAGTCGTGCGGATAGAGGTCCTTGAAGCGCTGGTGGCTGAAGAACGGCTCGTGCGGGTCGAAGGTCTCGATCTGCACGAACCAGTTGTCCGCGTCGCGATTGGTGTGGACGAACTCCAGGCCGGCGTCGAACGTCAGCGTCTGCGGATGACGGTCCTCGGTCGCCATGTGCGGCCGGTTCACCCAGTCCTGCCGGTAGATGCCCCCGAACCGGACCTTCTTGAGGTCCTCGGGCATCTCGGGATCCGCGACCTGCCCCTTCCACGGGTCGCCCTCCTGCCCGCGGAAGAACTCCCAGGTGTTGTACCGGCCGTGATAGGTCGCGCCGCCGTCCTCCCAGTAGTGGGGGTGGTCGCTGACGAGGTGGGTGTAGACGCCGCTCTGCTTGAGCAGTTCGGGCATGGAGTCGTCGAACGGCTCCAGCGGACCCCAGCTGCGGTGCAGGAAATTGTGCCGCCCGGTGTGGATCTCACGGCGGGCCGGCATGCAGGGCATCGAGCCCGCGTAGCAGTTGTCGTACGTGACGGACCGCTCGGCGAGCCGGGCGAAGTTCGGCGCGTGCGTCCAGTCGCCTCCGTACGGCGGCAGCATCCGCCGGTTGAGGCTGTCGAACATCACCATGATCGCCTTCATGCGGCGTCCCCTGTCTGTATGGGTGTACGGCCGTCGGACTCCGGCCGTCCGGTCTCCAGGCGCCGCAGCATCCCTTCGAGCCAGGCCACCCAGCGGTCGACGGACGAGGCGCCGTAGGCGTGCAGCTCGTCGCTGATCTCGCGCGCCAGGTCCTGGTCCAGCTCGGGCAGCGGGTTCTCGAATCCGATGCGCCGGTCGCGGTCGCGGTTGGCGGCGATCTGGGCGCGCCGATACGTGAGTTCGGTCGTGATCAGCCGGATCGCCGCGTCCTTGTCGAGCGGGGCGGCGAAGCTGAACCTGGCCAGGAAGTCGGCGTCCTGGAAGCGGCTGGGCGGGTCGTACGGGGAGCGCACCCACTCCATCAGGACGTCGCGCCCCCGTGGCGTCAGCCGGTACACCTTCGCGTCCGGCCGGCCCTCGCGCGGATCGACCTCGTACGCCACCCAGCCGTCGTCGACCATGCGTCCGAGCAGCCGGTAGATCTGGCTGTGATGGGCGCGCGAACGGAGGAACTGCCCTTCTGTCTCCACCCACTTGCGCAGGTCGTACCCGCTGAACGGGCGGTACGACAGCAGCGCGAGCAGGACGTACTCGAACTTCACGACCCTCAACCCCTATGTGCACAATCACTTATGTGCAGGGATTCATATCGCCGGGGGTGGGGGCAGTCAACAGATCCGACCAGCTCTTGTCGAGGCGTTCACAATCGGCCCGACGGGCGAAAGGGCGTGGAGCGCCGTCAGATCGGCTGCGTCCGGTGGATGGAGTACTGCTCCATGAGCTTGGCGCGCGTCGCTCCGAGCCGGTACGCGAGGATCTCGGCGACGGTACGGATCAGGGTCATGCCCAGCGCGGGATCGGCCTCGCAGAGATTGCGCACCGCCTGCGCGTCGAACTCGTAGGCGCGCACGGTGCTGAACGCCTCGGCCCCGAAATCCCACTGGTGCGGCGGGAACAGCCATGACCAGCCGAGCAGATCACCCGCGCCCAGCGAGGCGACGGTCACCCGCCTGGTCTCGGTGACCTGCTGGTCCAGCGAGACCGCGCCCGAGCGCACGACCCAGAACCGGTCGGCGATGTGGCCCTCCTCGAAGATCCGCTCGTCCTCTTCGAACGACACCTCCTGGGCGAGCGTCATCAGTCGTTCGCGGTGCTCGTGAGGAAGAGCGGTCAGCAATCGCGTCGCATTCGTCATGGACAGGCCTCCTCGCCGAGGTTCCCCACCTTCCATTGGAGCCGCCATGGGCCGATTGAGCACCCCGGGGGCGGCACCGAATCACGGGAACTACGCAGAGTCACCCCGCGGCTTCGTGACGACAGCGGAAAGCCACTCGACGACGTCCGTGGCCCCCTGCTCCCGCGCGATGTCCAGCGGAGTCCTGTCGCCGTAGCCGACCCGGTGGGGATCCGCCCCCAGCTCGTACAGATACCGGGCGGTGGCCAGGCGGCCGCCGTGGCAGGCGCACCAGAACGCGCTCGACACCTCCTCCGGCGTCGGCGGTGCCTCGGCGGCCGCGTGGGCCCGGACCCGGTCGAGCAGACCGAGCGACGCGGCCTGCTCGAACGTGACGCGGGCGCCGTGCTCGACGAGACGGGACGCCGCGCGCCACTGCCCGAAGGCGCAGGCGTCGGCGAGAGGAGTGCCGTCGCCGATCACCGCGCCCGGCGCCTCGATGTCCGCGCCGGCCGCGACAAGGGCGTCGACGGCGGCGACGTCGTCGTTGCTCGCCGCCCAGTGCAGGGGCGTCTCGGTGTGCGCGCCGGAGAAACGCGCGTGGGGGTCCGCCCCGGCCTCCACCAGGGCGGCGAGCACCTGCGGACCGTTGGGGAAGTGGCCGGGCCAGTCGGTCGCGATGTGCAGCAGCGTGCGGATCCCGGAGCAGTCCGGGTGGGCGGTCTCCGCGATCTTGGCGGAGGCCAGCCCCGGGTTCTCGGCGAGCAGTCGCCGCAGGGCCGGTACGTCGCCCTGGCGGATCGCCCGCGTGACCGTGACGGCGAGCGGGTCCTGCGAGTCGATGGTCGTCGTCATGGGGGGCCTTCTGCCGGGACGGGATGGGGCAGGACGAGAGATCGGGCGGGGCGGGGTCGGGCGGTGCACCGCCATTCTGGCAGTGCCCCGGAGGGCCGTCCCGTGGTCGGCGGGACGGCCCCGGCCGCGTCAGCGAGGCGACGAACCGCGCGCCCGCAGCAGGTCGGCCATGAGCTTCATCTCCGACTCCTGCGCGTCGACCATGCCCTGCGCGAGACGCCGTTCCACCGGGACCTCGCACTGCCGGGCGCAGGCGCTCGCCATGTCGACGCCGCCCATGTGATGGGCCGTCATCAACTGGAGGTACAGCACCTCGGCGTCCTCGCCCTCGGCCTTGCGCAGCTGGTCGAGCTCGGCGTCGGTGGCCATGCCCGGCATGAGCGCGCCGCCCTTCGCGGCGATTCCGTCGTCCCCGTGGCCATGCGCGTGACTGCCACCCATCCACGCCATGTAGCCGCCGTCCGGCGCGACCTTGGGCAGCCCCCACAGGTCGAGCCGGCCCAGCAGCATGCCGCGCTGGTTGGCCTGGGTGTTGGCGATGTCGTAGGCGAGCCGGCGCACCTCCTCGTCGTCCGTGCGGTCGCGGACGACGAAGGACATCTCCACCGCCTGCTGGTGGTGGACGGCCATGTCCCGGGCGAACCCCGCGTCCGCGGAGCCGACGGCCGGCGGCTCGGCCCGCGCCGGCTTCGCCGCGCCACTGCCGGGGGTGGCCAGGACCCACAGGGCCAGGGCGAGGGCGACGAGGACGGCCGCGCCGACGAAGAGCAACCGGACGGGAGCCGGACGCCCGGCCGCTTCGCCGGACCCGACGGTGTCCGCGGACGCCGTCATCAGCTCCCCTCCAGACCGTTGGTGCAGGCGGCGCCGGGCTCGGGGGTCTGCGCACCCTGCACGTACTTGGTGAAGAACTGCTCGACCCGCGGGTCGGACGCCTTGTCGACGGTGAGCTGGTGGCCCCACGCGGACAGCATGATCGGACCCGCCTGGCCGTCGACCGGACTCATCAGCGAGTAGGGGGTCTTGGCGACCTTCTCGCCGAGCTTCGCGACGTCGGCGTCACCGGCCTTGCCGTTGTACGTCACCCAGACCGCGCCGTGTTCGAGGGAGTGCACGGCGTTCTCGTTCGGTATGGCCTTGGTGTAGACGGTGCCGTCGCACGTCATCCAGGCCTGGTTGTGGTCCCCGCCGACGGGCGGGTTCATCTTGTAGGTGACGGCCTTGGTGACGTGGTCGCGGCCGAGCTTCTTCGCGTCCCAGCTCTTCTCGCCCCGCACGGGCTTCTTCGCCGCGGCTGTCTGCTGTTCGTCCTTGTCGTTCGCCCTGTCGATGGCGTACGCGCCGAAGCCGACGAGCCCGGCGACGATGACCGTGCTGAGTGTGACGGTGATGATGCGGTTGCGCCGGTCGCGGACCTGCTGGGCGCGGCGCATCTCGTCGATACGGGCCTTGCGCGCGGTGGCCGCTGCCCTCTTGCTGGTTCTGCTCATGGGTATGGCTCCTCGCCGCCGCGCGGTGTCGTGGCGCGGCGGTTCTGCGGGACGGGTGATGTCGTGGTGTGCGCGAGCGCGCGTGCGGCGCGGCGCGGCGATGAGCGCCCGCGCCGGCCCGACATCGGCCTAGGTCCGCTGAATCTGGAGGACGTGGAGATCAGGGGCGGTGCCGGAGGGCGGGAGGCCCGACGGGGCCGGGGGCGGGGCGTCCGGCATCGCGGCGGCGGGCATGCGGGGGAGAACCGCCGCATGAGGCTGCGCGGGAGCGGAGAGCACGGCGCGTACGCCCCGGGAGGCCGGGTCGCAACACCTGTCCCCGGCCGGGCAGTCGCCCCGGCGCGCGACGGTCTCCGCCGCGTGTGGCTGCGCGGATCGCACGTGATGCTGAGTCGCGCTCCCGGCCGCAACAGAGGTCACCGTGGGAAGGTAGCCGTCCGCCGTGCTGTCGGTGCCGTGGGCCGCGGGGCCCAGGCACATCACCAGTGCCGCGAGCAGCACGCCCAGGGCAGGGCAGAGCGCGGCGATCCGCGTGGCCCACCACGCGCCGCGCCCCGCACACTGCGTCCTGCTTCCGGTCATCACCGGTGATGTTAAGCGGTGCCTGTGAACGCCCTGTTGGGCAGGGGGCGAAGCTCCCGGGTCTCTACGCGGAGTGGTGGGCGAGCACCGCGTGCGGGTCGGGTGCGCCGGGGTCGGGCGCAGGGTCGGCGTGCACGAGCGCGCCGGTGAGCTTGGGGACGGCGTGCAGCAGGGCGTGCTCGGCGGCGACCGCGACCTCGTGGGCGGCGCGCACGCTGAGCGCGCCGTCGACGACGATGGCGACCTCGGCGCGCAGCCGGTGCCCGATCCACCGCATCCGCAGTTCGCCGACGGCCAGCACGCCGGGTACGTGTTTCAGTGCGTGCTCGGCGCTGTCGACGACGGCCGGGTCGACGGCGTCCATCACACGCCGGAAGACCTCGCGGCAGGCGTCGCGCAGCACCAGAAGGATGGCGGCGGTGATGGCCAGTCCCACGAGCGGGTCGGCGAGCCGCCAGCCGACGGCGGCGCCGCCCGCGCCGATGAGCACGGCGAGCGAGGTGAACCCGTCCGTCCGCGCGTGCAGTCCGTCGGCGACCAGCGCGGCGGAGCCGATGTCACGGCCGACGCGGATGCGGTAGCGGGCGACCCATTCGTTGCCGAGGAACCCGATCACGGCGGCCGCGGCCACGGCCGGCAGGTACGTGATGTCCCGCGGGTCGATGAGCCGGTCGACGGCCGTCCACGCGGCGAAGGCCGCGGAGGCGGCGATGGTCAGGACGATGACGAGCCCGGCGATGTCCTCGGCGCGCCCGTATCCGTAGGTGAAGCGGCGGTTGGCGGCCCGCCGGCCCAGGACGAAGGCGACGCCGAGCGGCAGCGCGGTGAGGGCGTCCGCCGCGTTGTGGACCGTGTCGCCGAGCAGCGCGACCGAACCGGAGAGGACGACGACGACCGCCTGGGCCGCCGCGGTCACGCCCAGTACGGCCAGCGAGATCCACAGGGCACGCAGGCCACGGGCCGAGGCTTCGAGTGCCCGGTCGGTCTTGTCGGCGGTTTCGTGGGAGTGCGGGGTGAGGACGTGCGCGAGCCGGTGCCGCCACCGGGCCGCCGCCGACGAGGGGCCGTGGCCGCGGTGGTGATCGTCGCCGTGGTGATGCGCGCCGTCATGGGGTGCGTGTCCGTGCTGAGGGCTCAAGGGTCGGGCCTTCCTGGACGGGGGCGGAGGCTGAGGGACCGGGGCGGAGCTGGACACCGGAAGGCGTCCCGTTCCATTATGTGCGTATGAGCGCACGCATGCACCTGTCACCTGCGCACGGTGCGCACCCGCGAGACCCGAGCGACGAGCAGCTTGCCTACGCCGCCGACCTCCTCGGCCTCCTCGCCGACCGCACCCGTCTCGTACTGCTGCACACGCTCGGCAGTGGCGAGGCGGATGTCACGACGCTCACCGAGACGTGCGGCGCGGCCCGCCCCGCCGTCAGCCAGCACCTGGCGAAACTCCGGCTCGCGGGCCTGGTGACCGTCCGCAAGGAGGGCCGCCGCATGATCTACGCGCTGCCCGACGGGCATCTGCGACGCCTGGTGAGCGAGGCGCTGAACCTCGCGGACCATCACCTCGGGCCCCGGCCCGCGACGCCCGGCATCACCGCGCCCCAGCCGGAGGGGCCGCGAAGGCGCCGTTCGGGAACCTAGGATCCCCGGCATGACGGATCCCGACTGCTACGCGTGCGGCGAGGAAGCGCGGTTCGCCGGCCTGCCGCCACGCGAGCGCATCGCCTTCGACGAGCACTGGCGGGTGGTCCACGCCATCGGAACGACGCTGCCGGGATGGCTGGTGCTGCTGCCGCGACGCCACGTGACGGCCGTCCATGACCTGACCGACGCGGAGGCCGGGACTCTGGGCGCCTGGCAGGTCGGGCTCTCCCGCGCGCTGCGCAGGGTGACCGGCTGCGAGAAGACGTACGTGGCGCAGTTCGCGGAGGCCGAAGGCTTCTCGCACGTGCACTTCCACGTGGTGCCCCGGCCGCCCGACCTCCCGCGGGAGCGCCGCGGTCCGGGTGTCTTCGCGATGCTCGGCCGGCCGGAGGGGGAGTGGGTGACGGACGGCGAGGCGGACCGGATGGCGCGTGCGCTACGGGCCTGTCTCCGCCCCGATCCGCCCATGTGACCGTGATGGTGACACGGTGTCAGTTCTCTGCCGGTGAATCCTGGTCGAGTACGTACAGCTCCGGCAGGTTGACGACGATCGCCTCCTGCGTGCTGCGCGCGATCACGACGACCGCCTCCTCGTCCGGGCTCGGGTTCTCCTCGCGGTGCGGGACGTAGGGCGGAACGAAGATGTAGTCGCCGGGTGCCGTGCGGAGCCGGACCTCTTCGGGGGTGCCGGTGGAGTCGTCCAGGAACACGAACTCCGGGTGGCCCTTCACGACATGGATCGCCGTCTCCGAAGCGCCGTGATGGTGGTTGGAGGAGGCGGTGTCGGGGGCCACGTGTGTCTGGCCCATCCAGATGCGCTCGGAGCCGACCGTGCTGCCGCTGATCGCCGCGAACCGCCGCATGCCGCCGGTCTGCGCGGTGTCGCCGTCCAGTTCGCCCGCGCGGATGTGGTGGAGCCGGACGCGCAGTGGCGGCTGTGCGCCATGGTCCGGGAGGTCGGGGTGGAACGCGTCGTGCTCGGGGGAGTCGCCGGTGTGTGAAGGTGTGGCCATGGCAGTCCTGCTCGTCGTGGGCGGGCCGTCGGCGGTGGCCCGGCGTGGGGAGCGGTGCGCGCGCCGGTGTGGTGGGTGCCGAGGTCGACGGGGACCAGGGGGTCCCGGCTCGCTCGGTGCCGTGCCGGGAACGCTCAAGATCCACGGCCGACCGTAGAGAGCCGGTCGAACGGATGTCAAGGTTTGTCCGTTGCGGCGGCTTCGGGTCCTGATCGCGGCCGGAGTCGTGTTCGGCGGTGGTCCGGCCGCAGGTGGCCGAAGGGCCGATCCTGACGTTGGGTCACTGCCTGATGAAGCGTCAGGAGGATGCGGAATTGGATGAGTTCATGGGTGGCGCTGGGGCCACGTACGTCCGCGTGCGGGCGAGCCGGCCGTCGGCGGTCGTCCGGTCGGCGGTGGAGGTGCCGACGTGGCGCCGGCCCGCGCGTTCGTACAGCCCGATGGCGGCGCGCGCGGCCGTCTCGACCTCCAGGACCGGTGTCTGCCCGCGCGCCGCGGCGGTCCCGATCGCCCGGTCGAGCAGCAGGGGACCGCTCCGCTCCGCCGGGCGCGGGTGCCGGCGAAGAGCCGCGCCCCGGCCGGCGGGCGCCGCAGGGGCGGCCCGGCGGCCGCGGCCAGGGCGAGTCCTGGCGGGGTGAGCACCATGTGCCCGACGACATCGGCGCCCGCCATGACCACCCAGGCGTCGGTCATGCCGTGTGGGGTCAGCCGGCCCGCCGGATCTGCGGGCCGGTCCACCGGATGGTGCTCGGCCGCCTGGACCCCGGCGAGGGCCTCGACGCAACGGGGCAGATCGGCGTCGGCGCGCGGGCGCCGCGAGAGTTCGTTCGTGTCCGTCGTGCCGGGATCCCGGCATCCATGCGACCTCGCGGGGTCACTGCACCCCGTGCGGCCGGAACTGGATGCTGATCCGGCCGCCCGCGGCCCGCGTCGTCTTCGGGACGGCGTGCTCCCACGTCCGCTGGCAGGAGCCGCCCATCACGATCAGATCGCCGTGGCCCAGCGGCCGGCGGACCACGTCGCCGCCGTCGCGTGGGCGCAGCAGCAGATCGCGCGGCGCTCCCACGGAGAGGATGGCGACCATGGTGTCCTCGCGGGCGCCGCGCCCGATGCGGTCGCCGTGCCAGGCGACGCTGTCGCGGCCGTCGCGGTAGTGGCACAGCCCGGCCGTCGTGAAGGGTTCCCCGAGCTCGGCCGCGTAGTGCGCCGACAGTGTCCGTCGGGCCTCGTCGAGGACGGGGTGCGGGAGCGGCTCGCCCTCGCCGTAGAAGGCGAGCAGGCGCGGCACGTCCACGACCCGCTCGTACATCTGGCGCCGTTCGGCCTTCCACGGCACCTCCGTGGCGAGCTGCTCGAACAGGGCGTCGGCGCCGCTGAGCCAGCCCGGCAGCAGGTCGATCCAGGCGCCGTCGCCGAGCATGGTCCTGCGGACCCCGTCCAGCGGGCTCAGTCGCACGTCGTCGCCCTGGTCGAACAGGGACCCCTGGAGTTGGTGCGTTGCCATGAGGACAGCGTACTCCTAGATTCGAACGTGTGAGCTAATTAGCTGGACGCGGACACCCTGTGCCCTGCGAAACTGGGCGTGTGGACGAGATGAGACGGTTCCGTCGGGCGGCCGGGGCGTGGGCGGCGCACGGAGGTGATGACGGGCCGGCCGCACAGGCGGCCCGCGAGCTGGCCGTCGCGGCCGGTGTGCGCAAGGTCGTCCTGGTCGAGGGGGAGAGCGACCTGGTCGCCGTCGAGGCGCTGGCCCGGCGGCGCGGGCGCAGGCTCGACGAGGAGGGCGTCGCGGTGCTGCCGCTCGGCGGCGCGATGAGCATCGGGCGGTTCCTCGCCGTGTGCGGCCCGGACGGGCTCGACGTCACCGTCGCCGGGCTGTGCGACGCGGGCGAGGAACACTACTTCCGCAGTGTCCTGGAGCGGACCGGCCCGCGCCCCCACCTCACCCACGCGGACATGGAGAAGCTCGGCTTCTACGTCTGCGTCGCGGACCTGGAGGACGAGCTGATTCGCGGCCTCGGCGTGGACACCGTGCAGGAAGTCCTGGACATCGAGGGCGACTTGAGGTCCTTCCGCACCTTCCAGAAGCAGCCGGCGCAGCGGGAGCGGGGCGTGGAGCGGCAGTTGCGGCGGTTCATGGGGACGCACAGCGGCCGCAAGGCGCAGTACGCGCGCTCACTCGTGGAGCGGTTCGACCTCGACCGGGTGCCACGCCCTCTGGACCGGCTCCTCGCGCATGTCTGACTCCGGGGCGCACGGCTGGCTCCGCCCGCACGTCTGACTCCGGCACGCACGGCAGACCCCGCGCACACGGCAGACCCTGCGCACACGCCTGACCCGGCACACGCCTGACCCGGCGCACGCCTGACCCGGCGCACGCCTGCCCCAGGCGTCGCGAACGGCCCGGTCAGACAGGCAGCAGCCGCGCGATCAGCGCGCTCAGCTGCTGGGCGTTGCGGCACTCGTGCATCTCGACGATCTCCGCGTACGTGTCGGCCGCCGAGTCGCCGGTGTCCCACAGCGAGCGCCGTTCGGGGTTGAGCCAATAGACCTTGCGGGCGCGCCCGGTGACGTCCCGCAGCGCCCCCGTGTTGGGGTCGCTCATGTTCGTACGGGCGTCGCCCAGGACGAACACGGTGCTGCGCGGGCCGACCGCGTCCGCGTACCGCTCGGCGAACTCGCCCAGCGACGTGCCGTAGTCGCTGCTTCCGTGCCAGCCCGTCACGGCCGCCGCCGAGAGGATGCGCGCGCTCAGCCCCTCGGGCCCGGCCGCGTCGCGGCCGATGAGGTCGGTCACCTCGTCGACGCGGTTGACGAAGGCGAACACCCGCACCTTGCTGAACTGGTCGTGCAGTGCCTGCACCAGCAGCATCGTGAAGTTGGCGAACCCCGCGACCGAGCCGGACACGTCGCACAGGAGGACGAGTTCGGGACGGGCGGGACGGCGGCGGCGCAGCACGGGCCGCATCGGGACGCCGCCCGTCGACAGGGACCCACGGAGCGTGCGGCGCAGGTCGATCCGCCCGCGCGCGGCCCGGCGCCGGCGGGCGGCGAGACGGGTGGCCAGCATGCGGGCCAGGGGCTGAACCGCCCTGCGGAGCTCATCCAGCTGGGCGCGCCCCGCGATGAGGAAGTCGACGCGGTCCGCGGTCGGGGCGATGGCGCGGCGGGCGATCTCGTCGGTGCCGCGACGCTCGGCGACCCGGCGCCGCGCCTCGCTGCCCACGCGCCCGCGGAACGCCTGGATACGGCGCCGGATCTCGTCCGCCTGCAGCCGGTCGGTGAACTCGTCCTCGCCGGCGGCCCCGGCCCGGATCCCGGCGAGGATCCGGGCGAGCAGGGTCTCCGGGCGCAGCCGTGCCAGCGTCTGGTGCGAGGACCAGCCGTCCGAGCGGCTGGACGGACCCGATCCTCCGGATCCGCCCGGGCCGCCCGCCCCGTTCGCCGTGCCGTAGCCGCCGAGGCCGTCCACCGCTTCGGCCGCCAACTGGTCCAGCAGTTCCTGGTCGTTGGCGGCGAGCGCGGCGGCGAGCCGCTCGCGCAGGTCGGCCGTGTCGGAGTCCCGCCAGGCACGCCCGGCGCCGGACTCGTGCCGTGTGTCCTGCGGGGCGCCGACACTCCGGGGGAAGTACAGATCGAAGACGGGGTCGAAGACGGCCCGCTGCCCCTCGCTGTGCAGCAGCGCCGCCGCCAGGCCCTCGCGCAGGTGCTCGCGGTCGGTCAGGCCGAGCGCCTCGACGGCGAGCCCGGCGTCGACGGTCTCGCCGGTGCCGATCCGGACGCCGTGCGAGCGCAGCGCCTGCACGAGGGCGGTGAGCCGCTCCGGGACGCCGGCCGCCGTCGCGCTCACACGGCGTCCAGGTCCAGCTTGGCCGCCGCCTTCAGCACGTCCTCCTGATGCTTGAGGACCACGCCGAGCGTGTCGCGTACGACCTCCTCGTCGAGGGTTCCGGCGCCGAGCGCGAGGAGCGTGCGGGCCCAGTCGATGGTCTCCGCGACCGACGGCACCTTCCGCAGGTCCATCGCGCGCAGCGCACCGACCACCCGCACCACGGCCTGCGCCAGCGCCTCGTCGAGCCCCGGCACCTTGAGGCGCACGATCCGGCGCTCCAACTCCTCCTCGGGGAAGCCGATGTGGAGGAAAAGGCAGCGCCGGCGCAGCGCCTCGGACAGCTCACGGCTCGCGTTGGAGGTGAGGACGGTGAACGGGCGGCGCGTCGCGCTGATCGTGCCGAGTTCGGGCACCGTCACCTGGAAGTCGCTGAGCACCTCCAGGAGCAGGCCCTCCACCTCGACGTCGGCCTTGTCGGTCTCGTCGATGAGCAGCACCTTGGGGTCGCTGCCGCGGATCGCCGTCAGCAGCGGGCGCGGCAGCAGGAACTCCTCGCTGAAGATGTCCGTACGGGTCTCGTCCCACGACTCGTCGCGGCCCGCCGTGATGCGCAGGAGCTGCTTGGCGTGGTTCCACTCGTACAGGGCGCGCGATTCGTCCACGCCCTCGTAGCACTGGAGCCGGACGAGGGTGGCGCCCGCGACCTCGGCGACGGCCTTGGCCAGTTCGGTCTTGCCGACGCCCGCGGGGCCCTCGACGAGGAGCGGCTTGCCGAGGCGGTCGGCGAGGAAGACCGTGGTGGCCACCGCGGGGGACGCCAGGTAGCCCGTCGCGGCGAGCCGCGCGGACACATCGTCGACGGACGTGAAGTACCCGGACGTCATGCGTGAGCCCCCTCCTCGTGCGGCGCCTCGCGCCGGCTGGTCTCCGCCACTGGATCAGTTGCGTGACGGGCTCCACAACAGGGACGCGGAGTTTGCGTCGTAGGTCACGTGCCACAGCCGTACGGAACGCCCGAACCGGTCGCTTCTCGCGGGTCCGAACTGCTGGGTCTCAATCCGAGACCCTCGTATGCTGACGGCATGAGGCGGACCTCCTTTGCCAACTGGCCCTGCTCCATCGCCCGCACCATGGACCTGCTCGGCGACTGGTGGACGCCGCTCGTCCTGCGTGAGGCGTTCTACGGGATCAAGCGGTTCGACGTGTTCCAGGCGGAGCTCGGCATCGCGCGCAACACCCTGGCCGACCGGCTCCGGCGCCTCGTGGACGAGGGGCTCATGGAGAAGCGGGCCTATCAGCACGAGCCCGTCCGCTACGACTACGTGCTCACGGACATGGGGCGCGACTTCTTCGGAGTGCTCGCCGCCATGAACCGCTGGGGCGACCGCTGGCTCGCGGAGGAGGCCGGACCGCCCGTCGTCTTCCACCACGACCGGTGCGGCCAGGAGGGCCACGCCGAGGTCGTGTGCAGCGAGTGCAAGGAGCCGATGACGGCCGAGGACACGCGCCCCCGTCTCGGTCCGGGCTACCCGCCCCGACTGGCCGACCGCCCCGACATCAAGGCACGCTTCAGCGGCTGACTCCGGGGCGTCGCCCTTTGTCCGTCCCTCTTGACGAGTAAGTCTATCTACGCAACTCTCATGCTCAGGGCCGCCTTCGCAGACCCCGCAGAGTGAACTTCCCGCAGACGGAGAGGCAACCGGCAATGGAGTGGACGGGCGCGCGCTACGCCGACAGACCGACGGTCGAGGTCCGCAGAAGGGTCCTGGCGTCGCCGGAGCGGGTGTGGGAGTTCGTCTCCGACATCGACCTGATGCCCACGCTCAGCGCCGAACTCCAGTCGGTCGCCTGGCTGGACGGCGCGGCGGGACCCACGCTCGGTGCACGGTTCGCCGGACGCAGCAAGCACGAGTCGCTGGGGGAGTGGCAGACCACCTCGTACGTCGTCCGGTGTGAGGCGCCCCGCGTGTTCGCCTGGGCGGTCGAGGACCCCGAACAGCCCAGCGCCCTCTGGAAGTTCACCCTGACACCGCTCGACGACGGCGGCACCGAGCTGGCCCAGTGGATGCAGCTCGGCCCCGGCCGCTCCGGGCTCTCGTACGCGATCGACCGGATGCCGGAGAAGGAGCAGAAGATCGTGTTCGTGCGGCTGCGGGAGTTCGAGCGGAGCATCAGCGCCACGCTCGACGCGATCAAGGACCTGGCCGAGGGCGGCCCGGCTCCGGAAGGGCGGGGCGAGTGATGCGTACGTCCACGACGATCGAGGCCTCGGGCGGCAATTGGGGCGAGACGGTCGACTTCGTGACCGAGGCCGAACGGCTCGGGACGGACATCTGCTGGGTGGCCGAGGCGTGGGGCGCGGAGGCCCCCTCGCCGCTCGGGTACCTGGCGGCGCGCACGGAGAGGATGCTGCTCGGCTCCGGGATCATCCAGCTGGCCACCCGCACCCCGGCCGCGATCGCCCGCGCGGCGATCACTCTCTCCAACATCTCCGGAGGCCGCTTCCTGCTCGGACTCGGTCCGTCGGGGCCGCAGGTGATCGAAGGGCTGCACGGGGTCCCGTTCGCGCGGCCCCTGACCCGTATGCGCGAGACCGTCGAGATCGTCCGGCAGGCCGTGGCGGGAGAGAAACTCGCTTACGAGGGAAGGGAGTTCACCCTCCCGCTTCCCGGCGGCGAGGCGAAGCCGATGCGCCTGTCGATGCGGGCCGAGCACGACCTGCCCGTCTATCTGGCCACGCTCTCGCCCAAGATGCTGCGGCTGACCGGCGAGATCGCGGACGGCTGGCTCGGTACGAGCTTCGTGCCCGAGGGCGCGCAGAGCGCCTATTTCGACCATCTGGACGCCGGGCTCGCGGCGGCCGGCCGCAAGCGGTCCGACCTGGACATCTGTCAGGGCGCCGAGGTGGCGTTCGCCGACGACGAGGACGCGCTGCGCGCGATGGTCGCGGGCCGCAAGAAGGAACTGGCCTTCAGCCTGGGCGGCATGGGATCCGCGACCACCAACTACTACAACAACGCCTACAGCAGACAGGGCTGGGCCGACACGGCGGCCGAGGTCCGGGCCCGCTGGCAGGCGGGCGACCGCGGCGGAGCGGCGGAGCTGATCACCGACGACATGGTCCTGGCCACCACTCTCATCGGCACCGAGCCCATGGTCCGCGAACGCCTGCGGGTCTGGAGCGCCGCGGGCGTCGACACGGTCCGCCTCTACCCGGCCGGCGACACCCTGGAGGCCCGTCTGACCACGCTGGGCAGGGCGCTGGATCTCGTACGGGACGTGGGGCGCGAGGGGCGCTAGTCGGGTCGGATACGGTCGGCCGTCTACGCGTAGTTGCTGAGCTCGATCAGGTTGCCGTCCGGATCCCGCACGTACACGCTGAGGAGGGGACCGGTGGCGCCCGTGCGGTCGACCGGTCCTTCCTCCAACGGGACGCCGTGGCTTGCCAGTTCGGTGATGATCCGGTCGACGGGCCCGTCGACGATCAGGCACAGGTCCGCGCTGCCGGGCGTGGGGCGAGCCGCCTTCGGCTCGAACTCGCGGCCCGCCTCGTGGAGGTTGATCTTGCTGTGGCCGAAGGTCAGGGCGCGGCGGCCGCCCCGGAAGGTGACCGCCTCCATGCCCAGGACCTTCGTGTAGAAGGCCACTGTGGCGTCGAGGTCGTGCACGGTGAGGACGAGGTGGTCGAGTCGGTCGATGCGCATGGCGCAACCCAATCAAGCATCGGGCGGCGTGTCGACGCGCGCCCGAGCGCTGCCCGTCCGCTGCGTGAGCGGCCCACCGTGCCATCGGCCGGAGAGTTCGTGCAGCCGGTGTGTTCGTGTAGCCGGTGTGTTCGTGTAGCTGGTGTGTTCGTTCAGCCGGTCTGTTCGTTCGCCGCCTTTTCGATCAGGTCGGCGACCGCGGTCGGCTGCGAGGCCAACGAAGCGTGCCCTGCGGCGAGTTCGATGACGGCGCGCGGGTTCATCCGCTCGGCCATGCGGCGTTCGTTGGCCGGATTGATCATGCGGTCGTCCGTCGACACCTGGTACCACGTCGGCTTGACCCGCCAGGCGGGGGCGGTCACGTTGTCCCCGAACGTCGAGGCCAGGGGCGCCTTCTGGGTGACGGCCATGACGAGGGCCTCCTCCGCGGGCAGATCCTGGCAGAAGCTCTCGTGGAACTTGTCCTGCTTGATCCACAGATAGCCGTCGGAGTCGGGTGCGAGGTTCTCGATCGCCGCGGGCGCCAGCTCCTGGCTGATCTGCCCAGGGCTCTCACCCGCATCGGGCGCGAACGCGGCGACGTAGACGAGGCCCGTCACGTTCGGCAGGTCGCCCGCCTCCGTGATGACGGCGCCGCCGTAGGAGTGCCCCACCAGGAGTACGGGGCCGTCCACCTGCTTGACCATCTTGCGGGTGCGCTCGGCGTCGTCCCTAAGTGAGGTCAGGGGGTTCTCCACCGCGTGCAGAGAGCCGAAGCCGCGGTTGTGCAGCTGCGTGATGACCTTGGCCCAGTGGGCGGCACCGCCCCAGAACCCGTGCACCAGAACGACAGTCGGCTTGTCGGCCATGACGACACACACCAGTTTCGATCGGGGAGAGCGGTCCCTCCCACGCTAAGGCCGAGGTCACGGCCCGGCCACCGCTGACGGTGGCGGGCCGTGACCCAGGGTGCTCAGGGCTGTCCCAGCACCCTCGCCAGTGCGGCGAGCGCCGACTCCAGTTCCTCACGGGTGATGGTCAAGGGCGGGGCCAGGCGGATCGTCGAGCCATGGGTGTCCTTGACCAGCACGCCCTCGGCCAGGAGGAGTTCGCTGATCCGGCGGCCCGTTCCGATGGCCGGGTCGATGTCGACCCCCGCCCACAGTCCGCGGGCCCGGAAGCCCGTGACGCCCTTGCCGGTGAGGGCCTCGAGCCCGGAGCGCAGCACCTCGCCCAGATCGGCAGCCCGGCGCTGGAACTCGCCCGTGGCGAGCAGGTCGACGACGGCGGAGCCGACGGCAGCGGACAGCGGGTTCCCGCCGAACGTGGAACCGTGCTCGCCCGGCCGCAGCACCCCCAGGACGTCCCGACCCGCGACGACCGCCGACACCGGCACGATGCCGCCGCCGAGCGCCTTCCCGAGGAGCAGCATGTCGGGGCGTACGGCTTCGTGGTCGACGGCGAGCGTGCGGCCCGTGCGGCCGAGGCCCGACTGGATCTCGTCGGCGATGAACAGACATCCGGCCCGCCGCGTCAGGTCGCGTACCCCGGTGAGATAGCCGTCGTCCGGGATGACGACCCCGGCCTCGCCCTGGATGGGTTCGAGCAGGACGGCCGCCGTCGTCTCGTCGACCGCCGCTTCGAGCGCGGCCAGGTCGTTGTAGGGGACCACGCGGAAGCCCGGCGTGAACGGCCCGAACCCGGCGCGGGCCGACTCGTCGGTGGAGAAGCTGACGATCGTGGTCGTCCGGCCGTGGAAGTTGCCGTCGGCCACGACGATCGTCGCCCGGTCCGCAGGGACGCCCTTGACCTCGTACGCCCACTTGCGGGCGACCTTGACGGCGCTCTCCACGGCCTCGGCGCCCGTGTTCATCGGCAGGACCATGTCGAGGCCGGTCAGCTCCGCGAGGCCCTCGGCGAAGCCGGCCAGCCGGTCGTTGTGGAAGGCGCGCGACGTGAGCGTGAGCTGGTCGAGCTGACAGTGGGCGGCCTCGATCAGTGCCGGGTGGCGGTGGCCGAAGTTGAGGGCCGAGTAGCCGGCGAGGAGGTCGAGGTAGCGGCGGCCCTCGACGTCCTCGACCCAGGTGCCCTCGGCGCGGGCGACGACCACGGGCAGAGGGTGGTAGTTGTGCGCGAGCACCGGTGTCTCGGCGCTGATGAGCTCGGCCGAGGAACGCGGGGCCTTGACGGGGGCGACGGTCATGAACGGATCTCCTGGGTGCAGCACTTGATGCCTCCGCCGGCCTTGTGGAACTCGGAGAGGTCGACGGGGACGGGGACGTATCCGCGGTGGCCGAGCTGTGCGATGAGCCCGGTGGCCTGCGGGGCGACGAACACGTGGCGGCCGTCGGAGACGGAGTTGAGGCCGAAGGCCATCGCGTCGTCGCGGGTGGCGAGCACGGCACGCGGGAAGAGCCGCGCGAGCACCTCGCGACTCCCGGCCGAGAACGCGTCCGGGTAGTACGCGATGGTGCCGCCGTCGGGATCGTCGGGGTCGTCCAGGGCGAACAGCGCGGTGTCCAGGTGGTAGAAGTACGGGTCGACCAGACGCAGTCCGATGACCGGTACGCCGAAGAACTCCTGCGCCTCGTCGTGCGCGGCACGCGTCGTACGGAATCCGCTGCCCGCGAGTACGTAGCGGCCCGCCGGTACGAGGTCGCCCTCGCCCTCGCAGACCGACGCCGGGTGGTGGACGTCGTAGCCCGCCGCCTTGAACCACGTCTCGTACTCCGCCGACTCCGGGCGGCGCTGCTCGGCGTGGAAGTTCGAGCCGAGGACGCGGCCGGCCACGACGAGCGCCGAGTTCGCGGCGAAGACCATGTCGGGCAGGCCCGGCACCGGCGGCACGGTCTCGACCGTGTGCCCGTGCGCGCGGTAGGTGTCGATCAGGTTCTGCCACTGCGCGAGGGCGAGCGCGGTGTCGACCCGCACGTCGTCGCGCATCCACGGGTTGATGGCGTAGTGAACGTCGAAGTATCTGGGCTCACACACCAGATAGCGCCTGGGCACAGACGGGTACCTCCGCTTCCTGCGGGACGACCATCAGGGGGTGTCTCCACGGTAGGAAGCGGCGGTCACGCTCGACAAGGCCAGTTGAATGCGTGTGCCCGCAGTAATGCTGCGTAGAACGGGAGGTCAGCGCTGGATTGCTGCGTCGTCCGGGGCGGCCTCGCGGGCCCCGGCCTCCGCGCTGTCCGGCAGCAGGTGGGAAAGCACCATGTAACTGATCGTCTTGCGGATGAACGGCTCGGCCCTGATGCGTTCGAGCACCTCTTCGAAGTGGCCGACGTCCGTGGCTCTGACGTGCAGCAACGCGTCGGCACCGCCCGTCACCGTCATGGCGGAGGTGATCTCCGGATGGTTGCGCACGACTTCGGCGAGCCGACGGGGCGGCGCCGCGCCGTCGCAGTACACCTCGACGAACGCCTCGGTGCTCCAGCCGAGCGCGGCCGGCCGGACCGTCGCGGTGTACCCGGTGATGACGTCGTTCTCGCGCAGCCGGTCGGCGCGCCGCTTGACGGCGGTGGCGGAGAGGCCGATGGCCGCGCCGATCTCCGCGAAACTCGTCCTGGCGTTGGCGATCAGCGCCGCGACGATCTTGCGGTCGAGGTCGTCGAACGCCACATGCTTGCTGTTCATGGCCGGTGGTCCTTCTGGTGCTGGTCACGGGCGCGCAGGGCGAGGGCCACCAGGGCGGCGTCCTCGGGGCGCCGCACGTCGCGGCCGGTCAGCTCGGCGAACCGGTTGATCCGCTGCTGGATCGTGTTGCGATGGCAGTACAGGGCGGCCGCGGTGTCCGCGACGGACCCGGTCCCGGCCAGATGCGACCGTACGGTATCGAGGAGGCGCCTCGTCTCACCGGCGGGCACCGCCTCCGCGTCGAGCCCACTGAGGACGTCGTCGGCGAGGTCCCGCCCGAAGCCCTCGGCGCGCTGCACCAGGACGTCGAGCCAGCTGTCCTCGAGCCGTCGGGGTCCCGCCGCGTCCGACGGCAGCACGCGCGCCGTGGCCGTCGCGAGCACCACCGCGCGAGGTACCGAGGCCAGGCCCGCCGTGGCGGAAGCGACCCCGCACGGCGTCTCCTGGAGCAGCGCGAGTACCGACTCCGCCGTCGTGCGCCGGCCCAGCTGCACGGCGAGTACCAGATCCGAGGCGACCTCCTGCAACTGGACGGGAGTCTCCGAGGTGCGCAGCGCCGTGGCGGTCCTGCGCAGTCCCGCCCCGTACTGCGGCGGCGCCACCGCGCACAGGAACCGGTCGTCGGCCTGGAAGCCGAGGGCGAGCGCCGCGTCCCGCACCACCGTCGGGTTGCGGCCCTCGCTGTCCAGGAGCCGGGAGAACCACATGCGCCGCTCGTCCGCCGCGCGGCGCCCCATGTCCAGGATCGTGCGCTGATACGCCGTCATGATGCCGGTGACGTGCCTCTCCACGGCCTCCCACACGTGGTACGCCGACGTCACCAGCTCGGCCTTGTCCTTCTCGCCCGCCTTGTCGACCAGAGCCGCCCAGACGACGCGGAAGTCGAGGCGCGCCGCCGAGAGGAGGGAGTCCAGGGGGACACCCTCCCGGGCGCGCCGCTCCCCGACCCGTTCGGAGACGGTGGCGATGCGCTCGGACAGGGGCAGCCCGGCGACCGTACGCAGCAGGAACTCGAACGCCTCCCAGGCCGTGGCACGGAACTCCTCCTCCGGGACGCGGTCCGCGTAGGAGGCACGGACCGGCCGCACGCACTCCACCCAGAGGCCGACGAGGCTGTCGATGTCCTCCAGACAGCGCCGGGCCAGCTCGGTCACCCGGGGATCCGGGGGCGGGAAGAGGATGGACTCACTGTTCATGTGCACAATCCTGGCCGCCCCATCGGCGCCAAATCAACGTTGGCTTCGCGCCACACCCCGTGAATTCTTGGAGTGTCCGGCAGGCCGTGGCCGGAATTCCACCGCATGGAGGGCCGGGAAACTGTGCATTTGACCCCTCGCGAGCTGGAGCGGATCCAGCTGTTCACCGTCGCGGAACTCGCGCGCCGCCGCAGGGCACGCGGGCGGAAGCTGAACGCGCCGGAGGCGATCGCCCTGATCTGCGACGAGGTTCTCGAAGCCGCCTGGGACGGCCTGAGCCTCGACGAAGTGATCGCGGCGGGCCGCAAGGTCCTCACCGAGGACGACGTCATGGACGGGGTGCCGCAGATGGTCACCACGATCCAGGTCGAGGCCCTGTTCCCGAGCGGTACGTCGCTGGTGGCGATCGACCACCCGATCCCCACCGCGGGCGGGAGCGGCGGGCCGGGGCCCGGCGCCGTGCGCACCGCACCCGACCCGGTCCTGATCAACACGGGCAGGCTCCGCTCGCGGCTGACCGTCCGCAACAACGGAGACCGCACCGTCTATCTGTCCTCGCACTACCCGCTCGCCGAGGCGAACGCGGCCCTGGAGCTCGACCGCGAGGCCGCCGCGGGCATGCGGCTCGACATCCCGGCGGGCACCGCCCTGTCCTTCGAACCCGGCGCCGTACGCGAAGTCGACGTGGTGACGGCACGCCATGAGGAGGCGTCATGACACAGGTCGACCGCCGCACGTACAACGCCCTCTACGGGCCCACGACCGGCGACCGGATCCGGCTCGGCGACACCTGCCTGTGGGTCGAGGTGGAGCAGGACGACGGCACGCCGGGCGACGAGCTGCTCGGCGGCTGTGGCAAGACGGTCCGCGACGGACTGCTGGCCTCGCCGCGCTCCGAGCGGGACTCCGCGCTCGACATGGTGGTCGCCGGGGTGGTCCTGATGGACCCCGTGCTCGGCGTCCGCAAGACCGACATCGGCATCAAGGACGGCCGGATCGTCGCCGTCGGCGGCGTCGGCAACCCGGACGTGATGGACGTCGACTTCGCCATCGACTCGCACACCTCCGTCATCCCGGGTGAGGGCCTGATCGCCACCCCCGGCATCGTGGACAGCCACGTCCACCTCTCCTCGCCCGAGGTGGCGCCCGCCGCGCTGTCCGCCGGAGTCACCACCCTCGTCGGCATGGGCCTCGGCGGCGTGTGGGAGATCGGCTGCAACCCGGCGCACAACCTGCACACCCTGATGGCGTCCTGGCGCGGCACCCCGCTCAACATCGCCTTCCTCGCCCGGGGCTCGTCCACCTCGCGCGCCCTGCTCGACGAGTCCGTACTCGCGGGCGCCGGCGGCTTCAAGATCCATGAGGACTTCGGGGCCACCCCGCGCATCATCGAAACGTGCCTGGGCACCGCGGAACAGGCGGACCTGCCCGTCGCCATGCACACCGACTCCATGAACGAGTCCGGCTATCTGCGCGACACCATCGGCGCCACCCGCGGCCGCACCGTGCACGCCTACCACGTGGAGGGCGGCGGCGGTCACCCCGACCTCCTGGAGATCCTCTCCGAGCCCAACGTGCTTCCCTCGTCGACCACCCCGACGGTTCCGTACACCGCGAACACCGTCGGCGAGCTGTTCCCGATGACGATGACGGTCCACCGGCAGAACCACCACTCGCCCAGCGACATCGAGATCTCCAAGGGCCGCATCCGCGGACACGCCATCGCCGCCGAGAACGCCCTGCACGACCTGGGCGCGATCAGCATCGTCAACTCCGACTCCATGGGCATGGGCCGGATGGCCGAGACCGTGCGCAGAACCTGGCAGCTCGCCCATGTGCAGGCCCTCGCGAACGGCGCCGGGGGAGTGGAACACCCCGCCAACGCGCGGGCGTTGCGGTATCTGGCGAAGATCACCCTGAACCCGGCGATCGCGCACGGCCTGGCCCACGAGGTGGGATCTCTCCAGCCGGGCCGTATGGCCGACCTCGTGCTGTGGCACCCCGCGTGGTTCGGCACCAAGCCCGAACTCGTCGTCAAGGGCGGCTTCGTGGCCTGGGGCAACACCGGATCGGGCTCCGGCTCCACCCGCCTGACCCAGCCCCGTACCTACCGTCCCTACTTCGGAGCGCTCGGCGACGCCCCCGCACGCCTGTCACGGATCTTCGTCGCGCAGGCCGCCCTGGAGGACCGGAACGCCCGCGCCGCGCTCCCGCAGGGTCTGCAGTACGCGCCGATCGTCGGCGCACGCGGCCTGACCCGGGCCGACATGCTGCACAACACCGCCACGCCCCGCGTCCACGTGCCGCGCGAGCCCGCGCCGGTCCTGGTCGACGACGTCCCCACCGGAACCGACGCCGTCACCGAACTGCCCCTCGCCCAACTGCACCACTTCGCCTGAGGGACGGACCCACCCCATGCTCCTCGATCTGCTGGTGCGCAACGCGCACATCCTCACCCTCGACGACGACCGGCCCACCGCCCGCACCCTGGGAGTCCTGCACGGCAGGATCGCGGGACTCGACGACGACGTCGAAGACCTGCCCGCGCGCCGCGTCCTGGACGCGGGCGGCGCCACCCTCGTCCCCGGCTTCAACGACGCCCACTGCCACACCGCGTGGTTCGGCCTCACCCTCGCCCAGCTCGACCTGTCCAAGGCCCGGTCGGTGGACGAGGTGTACGCCGCCGTCGCCGACCACGCCGCAGGCATGCCGCGGGACGCGTGGGTGATCGGCGCCGGACTCGACCACCACAAACTCGGCGGCGTCCAGCCGCACCGCGACGCCCTCGACCGCGCGGCGGGCGGCCGCCCCGTGTGGCTCAAGCACACCTCCGGACACGCCTGCGTCGTCAACTCACCCGTTCTGGAGAAGGCCGGCGCGCTCGCCGACGGGTTCGCCGACCCCACCGGCGGCGTCGTCGCCCGGGACACGGACGGGCGGCCCGACGGACTCCTCGAGGAGACCGCGCAGCAGCTCGTGCAGCGCCAGGTGCTGCCCTACCCCGTGGCCACCCTCGCCGACGCCATCGGCGCCGCCACCCGGCACTACCTCGCCGAGGGCATCACCAGCTTCACCGAGGCGGGCATCGGCGGCGGCTGGATCGGGCACAGCCCGGTGGAGCTCGCCGCCTACCAACTCGCCCGCGACAGAGGCGCGCTGCACACCCGGGCCCAGGTGATGGCCGCCTCCGACGTGCTGCACCCGCTCACCGCTCACGCCGACGACGCCATCACCCTCGGCCTCGACCTCGGCATGCGCACCGGCTTCGGCGACGACCGGCTCTCGCTGGGCCCCGTCAAGATCTTCCTCGACGGCTCGCTGCTCGGCCGCACCGCCGCCGTCACCGAACCGTTCTGCGGCTGCCCCCACGACACGTCCGCCACCGGCTACTTCCAGGACGACCCCGAGGCCATGGCCGACATCGTGGTGGCCGCCCACCGGGCCGGCTGGACCGTCGCGGCCCACGCCATCGGCGACCGGGCCGTCGACCTCGCACTCGACACCTTCGCCCGCGCCCAACGCACCCACTCACGCCCCGAGGTGCGGCACCGGATCGAGCACGCCGGAGTCGTACGCCCCGATCAGCTGGCCCGCTTCGCCGAGCTGCGGGCCGTGCCCGTGCCGCAGCACAACTTCCTGTACGCCTTCGGCGACGCCATGGCGGCGGCGCTCGGGCCGGAGCGCACCCCGTGGTCGTACCGGCTGCGTTCCCTGCTCGATCTGGGCGTTCTCGTGCCCGGCAGCTCCGACCGGCCGGTCGCTCCCGGCGCCCCGCTGCCCGCGATGCAGTCCATGGTGGAGCGCCTCACCGAGACCGGCGCGGCCTATGGCGCGGACGAGAGCGTCACGGCACTCGCCGCCCTGCGTGCCTGGACCGTCGGCTCCGCGCACGCCACCGGCCACGGCGACCGCAAGGGCGTCCTGCGCCCCGGACACCTGGCCGACTTCACCGTCCTGGACGCCGACCCCACCCGCGTCTCGCCGGACCGCATCGGTGCGATCCGGATCCTGGCCACCTCCGTCGGCGGCACCGTCGCCCACGACCCGCTCGGCCTGACCGCCTCCACCTGAGGCACCCTCCCCGCTCCACCGTCCCCCGACCGCCCAGCGGTCACCGTCCCCCGGGAGATTCCGTGAGCTCCAACAGCACGACGCCGCCAACGGGCCGCACCGTCGCAGGCGCCGCCGACATCAAGCGCCTCCTGTCCGCCGCGTTCATCGGCACCGCCCTCGAGTGGTACGACTACTTCCTCTACGGCACCGCGGCCGCGCTCGTCTTCAACAAGCTGTTCTTCCCCTCGCTCGACGCCACGACGGCCACCATCGCCTCCTTCGTGACCTTCGCCGTCGGCTTCGCGGCCCGGCCCATCGGAGCCGCGGTCTTCGGCCACATCGGCGACCGCTACGGACGCAAGGCCGCGCTGATCATCACGGTCGTCATGATGGGCGTCGCCACCGGCTGCATCGGCCTCCTCCCGTCGTACGACACCATCGGCATCTGGGCCCCCGTCCTGCTCGCCGTGCTCCGCTTCGTGCAGGGCATCTCGGTCGGCGGGGAGTGGAGCGGCGCGATGCTCCTGACCCTGGAACACACGCCGAAGGAGAAGCACGGAACCTACTCGGCGGTGCCCCAACTCGGTTCGCCCGTCGGCACGTTGCTCTCCAGCGGCGCCTTCGCCCTCGTCGGCCTGCTGCCCGACGACGCCTTCTACGCGTGGGGCTGGCGCATCCCGTTCCTCGCCGCCTTCGGCCTGCTCGTCTTCGCGCTCTACCTGCGCCTGCGCATCGAGGAGTCCCCGGTCTTCCGCGCCATGATCGAGGACGCCGAGAAGAACGGCCCCGCGCCCGCACCCCTCGTCGAGGCCTTCCGCAAGACCTGGGGCCGCATGATCATCAGCGTGCTCGCGGCCTTCCTCGGCATCGGCGGCTTCTTCCTGCTGACCACCTTCATGATCTCGTACGGCACCGAACAGCTCGGCATCGCCAAGTCCGTGATGCTCAACGCCACACTCCTGGCCGCCGTGGCCGAGATGGTCGTGATCTACATCGGCGGCCGGATCGCCGACCGCGTCGGCCCCTGGAAGGTGTGTGCCGTCGGCGGTGTGCTGTCCGTCCTGGTCGCCTTCCCCGTCTTCTGGCTCGTCGACACCGGCCAGACCGCCCTCGTCGTCCTCGGTGTGACGCTCGGCGTCGCCGTCATCTCCATCCCGTACGCCACCATCGGCGCCGTCGTCACGGACCTGTTCCCGGAGACCTTCCGCTACAGCGCCGTCGCCATGTCGTACAACCTCTCCGGTGTCCTCGGCGGCTTCGTCCCGCTCGTCGCCGCCTGGCTGACCGGCGTCACCGACGGCGCGTCCTGGGGTGTCGCACTCCTCCTCGTCCTCATCGCCGCCTGCACCGCGGCCGGCTCCTTCCTGGCCGGCCCGCTGCTCGGCAGCCGGTCCGCCACCCCGTCCGAGCACACCTCCGCACCTCAGAAGGCCACCGCATGACCCAGCGCCACCCCGCCCGTCCCGGCGGCCAGGTCCTCGTCGACCAGCTGTCCGCACATGGCGTCGAGACCGTCTACGGCGTGCCCGGCGAGAGCTACCTCGCCGCGCTCGACGCCCTGCACGACGCCCCCGTCCACATGGTGGTCTGCCGCCACGAAGGCGGCGCCGCCTACATGGCGGAGGCCCACGGAAAGCTCACCGGGCGCCCCGGAGTCTGCTTCACGACCCGGGGCCCCGGAGCCACCAACGCGCTGGTCGCCCTGCACACCGCCTACCAGGACGCCACGCCGATGGTCCTCTTCATCGGCCTGGTGCCGCGCGGCCACACCGACCGCGCCTCCTTCCAGGAGCTCGACCTGCGCGGCACGTTCGGCGCGAGCGCCAAGCTCGTCGAGACCATCGACGACGCCGCACGCATCCCCGAGTACGTCGCCCGCGCCTTCGCCGTCGCGAGCAGCGGCCGGCCGGGACCCGTCGTCCTCGGCCTGCCGGAGGACATGCTCACGGACGTCGTCCGCGTCGCCGACGCGACCCCGCTGCCCGTCCCCGGCGGAGGAGTGACCCAGGCCGAACTCATCCATCTGGAACGGCTGTTGACGACGGCCGAACGTCCCCTCCTCTTCCTCGGCGGCGGCCGCTGGACCCCGGACGCCCGCGCCGCCGTACGGGACTGGGCCGAGGCATGGTCCCTTCCCGTCGCCGTCGACTTCCGCTGCCAGGACCTCATCGACAACGAGTCCGAGGTGTACGTCGGCCCGCTCGGCTACGGACGCGACGACGTGCTCGCCCGGCGGGTCCGCGAGGCCGACCTGCTGCTGTCCGTCGGGACCGCGCCGGGCGACGTCCCGACCGACGGATTCACGCTGCTCCCCACCGACGGCACGGGACCGCGGCTCGTCCAGGCGCTGCCCGAACCACAGCCGCCGGGCGCCCTGTACCCCGCCGAACTCACCCTGCTCGCCGCCCCCGAGGCGTTCGCCGAAGCGGTGCGCACCCTGCGCCCCGGCAGCCCCCTGCCGTGGGCCGTGCGGACCAAGCAGGACAGGGCCGCCCATCTGGCGTTCCGCACCCCGGTCCCGGAGCACGATCCGCTCGACCTGGCCACCGTCTTCGCCACCCTCGACGACCGGCTCCCCGCGGACGCCGTCATCACCTTCGGCGCCGGCAACCACGCCATCTGGGCGCAGCGCTTCCTCACGTACCGCGACGGCACACGCCAACTCGCCCCGCGCAACGGGTCCATGGGATACGGCATACCTGCCGCCGTGGCCGCCGCGATCCACGATCCGGACCGCCGGGTCGTCTCCGTCGCGGGCGACGGCTGCTTCCTGATGAACGGTCAGGAGCTCGCCACCGCCGTCGCCGAGGGCGCCAAGCCGCTGATCATCGTGCTCAACAACGCCAAGTACGGCACCATCCGCCAGCACCAGGAGCAGACCTACCCGGGACGGGTCAGCGGCACCGCCCTCGGCAACCCCGACTTCGCCGCGTACGCCCGAGCCTTCGGCGCCCACGGCGAAACCGTCACCGTCACCGGCGAGTTCGGGCCCGCGCTCCAGCGGTCCCTCGACAGCGGCAAGGCCGCCCTCATCGAGCTGAAGGTGACCGAGGGGCGCCTCGCCCCCGGCGTCACCGTCGCCTCCCTGCGCAAGGAGAGCTGCCATGTCTGACCTGACCCTGCACAACATCGTCGACGGCCGCGGCGCCGAGGTCGCCGACCGCATGGAGCTGACCGACCCCGCCACCGGCGAGGTCTACGGCACCGCGCCCCGCTCGTCCGCCACACACGTGGACGCGGCCGTGGCCGCGGCACGGCGCGCCCTGCCGGCCTGGCGTCGCAGCACCCCGGCCCAGCGGCAGGAGGCACTCCTGCGCCTGGCCGACCTGGTGACCGAGCACGCGGACCGGCTGGTCGACGCGGAGGTGCGCAGCACCGGCAAGCCGCGAGAGACGACCCGGATCCTCGAAGTCGGCCGTGGCGCCGACCAGTTGCGCTTCTTCGCGGGCGCCGCCCGGGTCCTGGAGGGCGTCGCCGCCGGCGAGTACGCGGAGGGTCACACCTCGTACGTCCGCCGCGAGGCAGTGGGCGTGGTCGCCCAGGTCACGCCCTGGAACTATCCGCTGATGATGGCCGTGTGGAAGCTCGGCCCCGCGCTCGCCGCGGGGAACACGGTGGTTCTCAAGCCGTCCGACACCACCCCGTGGTCGACCGTCCTGCTCGGTGAACTCGCCGCGCGCGTCCTCCCGCCGGGCGTCGTCAACATCGTGTGCGGCGACCGGGACACCGGACGCGCGCTCGTCGCCCACCCGGACGTCGACATGGTGGCCATCACCGGCAGCACCCGGGCCGGCTCCGAGGTCATGGCCGAGGCCTCCCGCGAGGTCAAGAACGTCCACCTGGAGCTGGGCGGCAAGGCCCCGGCCGTCGTCTTCGCCGACGTCGACCCCGTCCGCACGGCCCGCGCCCTCGCCGACGCCGCCTTCTTCAACGGCGGCCAGGACTGCACGGCCGTCACCCGGATCCTGGTCCAACGCGAGTCCCACGACGCCCTGTTGGCGGCTCTCGTCGACGCCGCACGCGACACGGCGACCGGTGCGCCGGACGAGGACGCCTTCTACGGCCCCCTCAACAGCGCCGCCCACGCGGCACGCGTCGAGTCCGTCATCGCGACCCTCCCCGAGCACGCGCAGGTCGAGACAGGGGGCGCGCGCCTCGACCGCCCCGGGTACTTCTTCCCGCCCACCGTCATCTCCGGCGTCCGGCAGGACGACGACGTGGTGCAGGGTGAGATCTTCGGGCCCGTCGTCACCGTCCAGCCCTTCGACACCGAGGAAGAGGCCGTCGCTCTGGCGAACGGCGTCGACTTCGGCCTGGCATCCAGCGTCTGGACCGCCGATCTGGGGCGCGCCATGCGGCTGAGCGCCGAGCTGGACTTCGGCTGCGTCTGGCTCAACTGCCACCAGGTGGTCCTGGCCGAGATGCCCCACGGCGGGTACAAGCAGTCGGGCATCGGCCGTGACCTGAGCCGCTACGGCTTCGACGACTACACGCGGATCAAGCACGTCATGGCCGCGCACGCCGCGCCCTGACGCGCACCGCCGTTGCCGCGCTCGGCCTGCTACTTGATCAGTGCGTTCGCCACGACGACGATCAGGCCGAGCAACGCGTCGCCCAGGCCGAGGAACAGCGACCTGGCCCACGTCCGGCCGCTGGCCCGCGCCGCCGTCAGACCCCAGCCGAAGAGCAGGGCGACGTTGAAGCCCAGGGCGACATACTCGATCCCCGAGTAGTTCCACCAGCCGAGCCCCGCCCCGAAGAGCATCACGAGCGTCGGCAGGGTGGCGAGGAGCAGCGGCCATTCCTCCGCGAGCGCCCGCACCGCGGTGAACGCCCCGTGGTGGGTCTCGTCCCCGCGCCGGGCGATGAGGTGCGCGTACCCGTGCGCCAGGGCCGAGGCGCACGCGGTGATCAGGAGCCACTTGGCGTCGTACAGGCGGTCCGCGCGTGACGAGCGCCCGTACGGGGTGAGCGCGGCGACCATGGAACTGGCGAGGACGGCTCCGTAGACGCCGCCGAACAGCACGTTGGGCCGGGCGGCGCCACGGCTCAGGGCGCGGCCGCAACGGCGGAGGGTCTGGCGGGTGTTCATGACGGGATCCTCGGGGGCGTCCGTGGGGCGCTGTGCCTGGGTGACGGGGTGGGCGGAGAGGGCCGGCAGGCAGGGGCGAGTGTTCGGCTGTCCGGCCACTTTCGCCCGGGGCCAGTGGGGGTGGGCCGGAGCGACACGCGTGGAATGTGCCGGTTTCTCCGGAGTGCCGAGATGGCCTGGCGGGGGTGCGTGTCATTGAAGTTGAGTCCGGGTTCAGGTACGTTGCGCATGCCTGCCGAATCCGCGACCAGGAGGCTGCCTCTTGAGTACCCGAATCAGCGCTGTCCTCTTCGACTTCGGGGGAGTGCTGACCACCAGCCTGATCGAGGCGTTCGAGGCCTTCGGCGCCGCGCTCGGCGTGGACCCACGGCTCCCGCTCCGGCTGCTCGCCAAGGACGAGCGCTCCAGCGCCCTCCTCGTCGAGCACGAAGAAGGCCGGCTCGGCCAGCGTGAGTTCGAGGACGGTTTCGCCGAGCGGCTGCGCGCCCACGGTGCCGATGTCCAGGGGCCCGGCCTCCTGTCCCTGATGCAGACGGGACTGCGCCCCGACCCGGCGATGCTCGACCTCGTCGCCGAGGTGCGGAACGCGGGACACCGCGTGGGCCTGCTCTCCAACTCCCTGGGCGACGACTGCTACGCGGGCTTCGACCTGGAGTCCATGTTCGACGCCGTGGTCATCTCCGGCGAGATCGGCGTACGCAAACCGTCCCGGCGCGCGTACGCCATCGCATGCGAGCGCCTGGGCGCCGAGCCTGCCGAGACCGTCATGGTCGACGACCTCGAACACAACATCGTCGCGGCCCGACGCGCCGGCCTCGCAGGCATCCTCCACCGCGAAGCGGCCACGACCGCCGTGGAGTTGAGGGCCCTGCTGCACCAGGACGTGACGACAGCGACACCGCAGGCAGCACCGACAGACGCGTAGCACGGCCCCCGTTCCCGCCGGCCGTGCCGCGCTGCCGCGCCGGTCCCTGAATCCATCCCCCGTGAGGAGAACCACGTGTTCGAGCTGACCGACAGGGCCAAGGAGTACCAGGAGAAGCTGCTCGCCTTCATGGACGAGCGGATCTACCCGGCGGAGCCGGTCTACGAGGCGCAGATGGCGGAGTCGGGCGATCCGCACTTCCACCCGCCCATCCTCGAAGACCTCAAGGCGGACGCGAAGAAGCGCGGGCTGTGGAACCTCTTCCACCCCCACCCCGAGTGGGGCCCCGGACTCACCAACCTCGAGTACGCCCCGCTCGCCGAGATCATGGGCCGCAGCGCGCACCTGGCCCCCGAGGCCACCAACTGCAACGCGCCGGACACCGGCAACATGGAGGTGCTGACGCTCTTCGGCACCGATGAGCACAAGGAGAAGTGGCTCAAGCCGCTCCTCGACGGCGAGATAGCCTCCGCCTTCGCGATGACCGAGCCCGCCGTGGCGAGCTCCGACGCCACCAACATCCAGCTCCGGATGGAGCGGGACGGCGACGACTACGTCCTCAACGGACGCAAGTGGTGGACCTCCAACGCCCTGCACAAGAACTGCAAGGTGCTCATCGTGATGGGCAAGACGGAGCCGGAGGCCGCGACGCACCGTCAGCAGAGCATGATGGTGGTGCCCATCGACACCCCCGGCGTCACCGTCCTGCGCAACCTCCCCGTCTTCGGATACAAGGACCGCGAGGGGCACGCCGAGGTCGTCTTCGAGGACGTCCGGGTGCCGGTCACCGCGCTGCTCGCCGGGGAGGGCGACGGCTTCATGATCAGCCAGGCCCGCCTCGGCCCCGGCCGCATCCACCACTGCATGCGCGCCGTCGGCATGGCCGAGCGCGCCCTCGACCTGATGATCGACCGCGCCCAGGCGCGTACGACCTTCGGCGAGCCCGTCGCGAACCGCGCCAACGTGCAGGACTGGATCGCCGAAGCACGCATCGAGATCGACATGGTCCGGCTGCTCACCCTCAAGGCCGCGTACCTGATGGACACCGTGGGGAACCGGCACGCGCGCACCGAGATCGCCGCGATCAAGGTGGCCGCGCCGGAGGTCGCGCTCAAGGTGGTCGACCGGGCCATCCAGGTGCACGGCGGGGGCGGCGTCTCCGACGACTTCCCGCTCGCCAGCATGTACGCGCATCTGCGCACCCTGCGCCTCGCCGACGGCCCCGACGAGGTCCACAAGCGCACCATCGCCATGCGGGAACTGCGCCGCCGCGAGCCGCAGTGGGGCCGCACCAGCTGACGGTCCGGCCTCCGGTGCGGGGCCCCGCAGGGCCCAGGGAGGACGGAGGCGATCGGCGCACGCGGGTGTGCGAAGATCGCCTCGCTCCCGTACGGCCGGTCGTCGGCGCGCGCAGTGCCCGGCGGGCGGAACCGGCGAGCAGCAGCAGAAGCCAGCAGAGGAAGGCCCCACGACATGACCACCCGCGGCCACGCACCCGACGGGGAGGGCATCCCCTCGCTCGCGGACACCTCCGCACTGCGGGAACCCCCCGCCACCGCGCGCGGCGCCCGGACCCGCGCAGCGCTCGTGGCCGCGGCCCGCGTCGTGTTCGAACGGGACGGCTACCTGGACTCGCGCCTCACCGACATCACCGCCGAGGCCGCCTGCTCGACCGGCACCTTCTACACGTACTTCGCCGGCAAGGAGGAGATCTTCCAGGCCGTGCTCGAAGTCGCGCAGGACGACATGCTGCACCCGGGCATGCCGCGCCTCGACCCCGAGGACAGCTCGCCCGTCGGCGTGATCGAGGCCAGCAACCGGGCCTACTTCGAGGCGTACAAGCGCAACGCGAAGCTGATGCTGATCCTCGACCAGGTCGCGGCGGGCGACTCCGGGTTCCGGGAGGTCCGGCGGCGCCGGAGCCGCGCGTTCGCCGACCGCAACGCACGCGCCATCAAGGACCTCCAGGACCGCGGGCTCGCCGACCGCGACCTCGACCCCCTCATGGCGGCGCGGGCGCTCTCGGGCATGGTGAGCCGCATGGCCTACTACGCGTACGGGCTCGGTGAGGACCACACGCTCGACGAACTGGTCGAGACGTCCACCGCGCTCTGGGCCAACGCCCTCAAGCTGGACAGGACCGCCGAGTGACGCGACAGGACCGCCGGGCAGGGTGAGTCGCGGCGGCCCAAGGGGCAATCACCGCAAGCCTCTTGACGAACAACACCCGCTCCCGGAGTGTGTGGTGGCTGAGCCGCCCATATTCCACGGAGGCATGTGTGACTCGTCCGAGAAGTCGTAGAACCCGCAGCGCGGCGGCCGCCGCACTGGCTGCCGGGTTGTTGATGGGGGCGTCGACGGTGGCCTCCGCCGATCCGACAACGTTGTCAGCAGCTAAGACAACGTTGTCTATCTCATCCAACTCACCCGCCACCGCCGCGAAGCCGTCACTGGTGGACGACCCCGCCGACTACGTGGACCCGCTCATCGGCACGGGCCGGGGCGGCGCGAGCGTCGGCGAGATCAACAACTTCCCGGGCCCCGCGGCCCCGTTCGGCATGATGCAGTTCTCGCCGGACACGGCAGGCTCGTACGCCGGGTACCAGTACCACAGCGACAAGATCCGCGGCTTCAGCCTCGACCACGCCTCGGTCGGCTGCACGGCCTTCGGCGACGTGCCGATCCTGCCCGTGACCGGAGACGTCGGCGCAGCCCCGTGGGACCGGACCGAGTCCTTCTCGCACGACGACGAGAAGGCCGAACCCGGCTACTACGCGGTCACGCTGGGGGACTCGAAGGTGCGGGCCGAACTCGCCGCCACCACGCGTACGGGACTGGCGCAGTTCACGTTCCCCGAAGGGGCGGACGCGGCCCAGGTGCTCGTGAAGGGCGGCGCCAGCCTCTCCGGCAACAAGCGCGCCGACCTGCGCGTCGTCGGCGACCGGCAGGTCACCGGATCCGCGACGACCGGCAACTTCTGCGGCAAGGGCAACGAGTACACCGTCCACTACGCGATCACCTTCGATCGCCCGTTCACCGCACACGGCACCTGGGACGGCAAGACCGTCTCCAAGGACAGCGACACCGTGGACGCCCCCAAGGCGGGCGCCTACCTCACCTTCGGGACGGCCGACTCGCGCACGGTGCGGGCCAAGGTCTCCATGTCGTACGTCTCCGTGGACGGCGCCGAGGCCAACATGGCGGCCGAGGTGCCCGGCTGGAGCCTGGACGCCCTGCACCAGCAGACCCGCGACCAGTGGGCCGCCACGCTGGGCAGGATCCGCGTCGCCGGGCGCGACACCGGTGAGCTGAAGACGTTCTACACCGCGCTGTACCACTCGCTGATGCACCCGAACACCTTCAACGACGCCGACGGACGCTACATCGGCTTCGACGACAAGGTGCGCACGCTGCCCTCGGGCCACAACCAGTACGCCAACTTCTCCGACTGGGACACCTACCGCTCGCTCGCGCCCCTCCAGGCGATGCTGTGGCCGAAGCAGGCCAGTGACATGGCGCAGTCGCTCGTCAACGACGCCGAACAGGGCGGCTGGTGGCCGCGCTGGCCCCTGGCCAACGACTACACGGGGCAGATGACGGGCGACAACTCCGTCCCGCTCATCGCCAACCTCTATGCCTTCGGTGCCCGCGACTTCGACCTCAAGAAGGCGCTGAAGTACCTGGTCAAGGGCGCCACTTCGGTGGACGACACCCCAGGTGCGTACAAGGAGCGGCCGGGGATCGGCGAGTACGTCGAGCGTGGCTACATGCCCAACAACGACGCCTCGCGCGGCGACCACCAGCGGGTGGGCGGATCCGTCACCCTGGAGTGGGCGATCGACGACTTCGCCATCGCGCAGCTCGCGAAGGCCGCGGGCGACAAGGACACCGCCGCGACCTTCACCCGCCGGGGCCAGAACTGGCAGAACATCCTCAACCCCGCCACCGGCTACCTCCAGCCGCGCGGCGAGGACGGCCGCTTCCCGGACGGCCCGGCCTACCAGCCGCCGCCCCCGGGCAAGTTCGGCCAGGACGGCTTCGACGAGGGCAACGCGGCGCAGTACAACTGGCTCGTCCCGCAGAACACCGAGGGTCTGATCGCGGCCATGGGCGGGCGCGACGCGGCCGCCGACCGACTCGACACCTTCTTCACGAAGCTGAACGCGGGTCCGAACGAGCCCTACATGTGGGCGGGGAACGAGGTCGACTTCGGCGTGCCGTGGGTGTACAACCACCTGGGCATGCCGTGGAAGACGCAGCAGGCCGTGCGCGACGTGGCCACCACCCTGTTCAGCCCCACGCCCGACGGCGAGCCCGGCAACGACGACCTCGGGGCCCAGTCCTCCTGGTACGTGTGGGCCGCGCTCGGCGTGTACCCGTCGACACCCGGCACCCCGGATCTCGCCGTGCACAGTCCGCTCTTCGAGCACGCGGTCCTCGATCTGCCGGGCAAGGGGCGGGAGTTGGACATCCGCGCCCCGCAGGCGTCCGCCGACGCGCCGTACGTCCACGGGCTCGCGCTCGACGGCCGCACCTGGGAGCGCACCTACCTCCCGCAGTCCGCGGTGAAGGACGGGGCGCGCCTCGACTTCACGCTGTCCGGCACGCCGGACAAGACCTGGGCGACGTCCGCGAAGGCCGCGCCGCCCTCGTACCGCTCGGGTGAGCGTTCCTTCCTCGCGAGCGCGACGCCCAACGCGGCGTCGGCCGTTCCCGGCGGAGACGCGGCGAAGGTCACCGTCCACGGTCAGCGGCTGGCCGGGCACGACACGTCGCTGACCGTCACCACGAAGGCCCCTGAAGGGCTGACCGTCTCGCCCACGGGCGGGCCGCTCGGTCTCGACGCGAAGACCGGTTCGGGTGAACTCGCCCTGTCCGTGAAGGCCGCGGCCGGCACGGCCGAGGGCTATTACGAGATCCCGGTGACCGTCCGTGGGAAGGGGGCCGGCGACAAGCCCGTTCAGCTGTCGGTGTTCGTGCTCGTCGCCCCCGAGGGCGGTCTCGCGGCCGCGTACGACAACACCGGTTCCTCCGACGACGCCGACCGCGGCCAGGGTGACTACGACGGCGACGGCAACACCTACTCCCGTCAAGGGCTCGAAGCCGCCGGTCTCAAGGGCGGCACGCGCGTCGAGGTGGCGGGCACGTCCTTCGTGTGGCCCGCCGCGCCCCAGGGGCGGCCCGACAACGTCGCCGCCGCGGGTCAGCGCATCGACCTGGCGGACCGGGCGAAGGACGCCGGGAAGCTGCTGTTCGTGGGCTCGGCGACGCACAGCGACCAGCGCGGCAGCGCCACCGTGACCTTCACCGACGGCTCCACCGCCACCGCGGATCTGTCGTTCGGCGACTGGACGCTGCCGGGCGGCGGGACGGACCCCGTCTTCGGCAACACGACCGTGGCCCGCACCGACCACCGCAACCAGTCCGGGGGCGCCGGGCCCGCCGCGTACGTCTTCGCCACCAAGCCCTACGACGTGCCGGAAGGGAAGCACATCAAGAGCGTGACGCTGCCGGACAACGGCAACCTGCACGTGTTCGCGGTCGGCCTCGGCTGACGTCGACCGGTCCGTTCGAGTGCCCGCCCCCGGGCGGGCACTCGAACGCGGTCGCCGTGTCGATTCGTCCGGGCCGCCGTGCGTCAACTACCGTCTCACCGCGCTCGGGCGCTCGCCCGAGCAGCCGCCGGCCATGGTCCGCGCGGGCCATCGAGAGACGGGAATGCCGCCGATGAGCTCGGGGTTCGACGGGCAGACAACGTGCGGCGACGAGCTGCGCACGCCGCTGCGCGACTTCCTGCGCACCGAGACCGGCAGCGCCTCCGTGCTGCTGGCCGCGGCGCTCGCGGCCCTGGCCTGGGTGAACATCGACCCCGGCACGTACGAGGACTTCTGGGGGACGCACTTCTCCGTGCGGGTCGGTTCCGCCGGAGTGTCGCTGGACCTGCGGGAGTGGGTCAACAGCGGCCTGATGACGATGTTCTTCTTCGTCGTCGGCCTGGAGGCGCGGCGTGAGTTCGACATGGGGGAGCTCCGCGAACGCCGGCGCGTCACGCTGCCTCTCGTCGCGGGACTCAGCGGCATGGTCGTCCCCGTCGCCGTCTACCTGGCCGTCAACGCCGGACAGAGCACGGCCCACGGCTGGGGCGCCGCCATGTCGACCGACACGGCGTTCGCCCTCGGCATGCTGGCCCTGCTCGGCAACCGCCTGCCCAGCAGCCTGCGCATCTTCATCCTGACCGTGGCCGTCGTCGACGATTTCGTGGCGCTGATCGTCATCGCCGTCGCCTACAGCGGCCAGATCGACGTCCCCGCCCTCCTGGTGGCACTCGGCCTGTTCTGTGTGATCTTGCTGGTACGGGCCACCGGCACCCGGCGCGGCTGGGTGTACGCGCTGTTGGCCGTCGCGACCTGGGTGGCGCTGCTGGAGTCGGGGGTGGACCCCGTCGTGACCGGCCTCGCGATGGGGTTGCTGACCTCCGCGTACCCCGCGAGTCGTACCGCGCTGGAGCGGGCGAGCGGCCTGTTCCGGCTCTTCCGCGAGCAGCCGACCCCCGAGCTGGAGCGGTCGGTGCGACTCGGCCTCGCGTCGGCCTTGTCCCCCAACGAGCGGCTGCAGCGCCTCTACCACCCGTGGACGAGCTATGTGATCGTGCCGCTGTTCGCCCTCGCCAACGCCGGCATCGAGATCAGCGGCGGCGAACTGGCCCGCGCCTTCAGCTCGCCGATCACCCTGGGCATCCTCATCGGCTACGTCCTGGGCAAGCCGCTCGGCATCGTCGGCGCCTCCTGGCTGACGACGCGGCTCAGCCGCGGCCGGCTGCGCCCGCCCGTCGGCTGGGGCGCCACCGCGGCCGGGGGAGCCATCGCGGGTGTCGGGTTCACCGTGGCCCTGCTGATCGCCACTCTCGCCTTCGACGGCGACCAACTGGCCGAGGCGAAGATCGGCATCCTCAGCGCGGTGGCCGGCGCGTTCCTCATGACCTGGCTGGTCTCCTGGGTCATCGCAATCCTGCCCCGCCCCACCCGGATGCGGGCGCTCCTCGGAACGGCCGAGGGCATCGTCGACCTGGCCGTGCCGGTCGACCCGGACCGCGACCACGTGCGCGGACCACGGCACGCGCCCGTGACGGTCGTCGAGTACGGCGACTTCGAGTGCCCCTACTGCGGACAGGCCGAACCCGTCGTGCGGGAGCTGCTCGCCGGCTTCGGCGACATCCGCTACGTGTGGCGGCACCTGCCCTTGAACGACGTGCACCCGCACGCCCAGCTCGCGGCGGAGGCGGCCGAAGCGGCGGGGGAGCAGGGCGCGTACTGGGAGATGCACGACCTGCTGTTCACCCACCAGGACGCCCTGCGGGCCCCCGATCTCCTGAAGTACGCGGGGGAGCTCGGCCTGGACACCGACCGGTTCCACAAGGACCTGCGGGCGCACAGCGGCGGGGGACGGGTCGCGGAGGACCTCGAGTCGGCCGACCTCAGCAGCGTCTCGGGCACGCCCACGTTCTTCGTCAACGGACGGCGCCACCACGGGGCGTACGACATCGACGGTCTGTCGGCGTCGGTGCGGGCGGCCAAGGAGCGGGCGGTGCTGGCCGGCAGGCGCGGGTCCCGGCGTCAGTAGTGCCAGGGCGTCAGTAGTTCCAGGGGCGCTTCTCGCCGGGCCGGATCTCGGCCGCGATGTCGTCGCCGAGCCGGGCGACGGTGGTGCGTCCCTCGATCTCGGTCAGCCACTGGTGCGGCAGGTGTACGTCGCCGTGCAGTGCGCCGAGGATGTTGCCGCACACGGAGCCCGTGGAGTCGCTGTCGCCGGAGTGGTTGACCGAGAGCAGGAACGCGGCCTCGATCGGTGTGCGCGGGGGCTTCGGGTTGCACACCGTGCCCTCCTTGCCGACGTAGAAGGTCTGCGGCCGGGTGCGGGCGAGCGCCGCGTACACGCCGATGGCGAGGGCCTCCTCCGCGACCCAGCCGGCGCCGAGCGTCTCCACCTTCTCGGGGGTCGCCTCGCCCTCCTCCTCGGCGAGCGCGACGGCCCGGCTCAGCGCGGCCGTGGTCTCCTCGTGGCCCCGGTAGCCGGAGAGCAGGCGCAGGGTCAGCAGCACCGCGCCCTCCAGGGACTCGCCGTCGACGAGGTGGCTGATGAGGGCGGCGAACGCACCGGAGGCGAGATAGCCGGTGGGGTGTCCGTGCGTGATCTGGGCGCACTGGGCGGCGAGTTCGAAGGACCGGCGGGCGCCCAGGTCCGTCAGGCCGAAGGGCGCGGAACGCATCACGGCGCCGCAGCCCTTGGAGTCCGGGTTCACCGGCCCCGGCTCACCGGTGGGCTTCCCGTACGGGTCGGGGGTGAATCCCGCTGCGACGCCGCTCAGGCAGGCGTTGCCGGGCGCGCGGCGCGCGTACAGCCAGGGCTCGTGCCGCAGCCACCCGATGCGGTGGCGCAAGTCCTCCTCGGGCAGCGGCCCGGGGTGGTTCTGCGTCTCCAGCCACCGCAGGTACGCGTCGTGCACGAGGGCCGCCTCGGCGCCGCCGATGCCCCGGTCCCGGGTGCGGCAGTGTCCCCGCAGATGCCCCTCGGCGGTGAACAGCGTCATCTGGGTGTCGTCGCTGACCCGGCCCGTCACACCGTCCGCGTCGGCCACCAGGCCGGTGACCCCGGCCGCGCCGTGCGTGGCGCGGAGGGCGTCGAGGGAGAGGAACTCGACGGGGTACCCGAGCGCGTCACCGATCGCGCCGCCGAGGAGACAACCGCGTACGCGGCTGCGGTGGACGGCGAGATCGGCCCAGGAACGGGTGTGCACGGTGAGCTCCATGGTGGTCGGTCGAAGGCGTCGCACCCATCATCGCGCGAGCGTGTTCCGCCGGGACGGGCGCCCCGTCAGCGCGCGGACGCTGAGGGCGAAGGGGTGCCCGTCGGTGCGTTCGCGGCACTGTCGTCGGGGGCGAACCACGCCATGCCGATCAGGAGGGACGCGACGAACAGAGCGGCCGCGGCGACGGCCCCGATGATTCTCGGTCTGCGTCTCGCCGCCTCCAGGACGCCGCCGCGCCGTGCCGCCCCGCGGCGCGCCGCCCGGCCGGACGACGGCAGCTGGTAGGTCGTCGACGTGGTCCGGATCTCCGGGGAGGTCCGGAAGTGGGGAGCGGGTGTCGGCGCGGGCGCCACCGGCACGGGCTCCGGGAGGGGTTCGGGGCGGCCCTGCCAGGAACCCGTACGGAACCAGTCCGTGACCTCCTGGGCCGTCGGCCGGTCCTCCGGCTGCTTGGCGAGCAGACCGAGCAGATAGTTCTCGAACGACGGAGGCAGCTGGACGCCGAGCCGGCCCGGGGCCACCGGCGCGGCGTCCACGTGCTGGTAGAGCAGGCCGGTCGCGGTGTCGGCCCGGAACGGCGGGTTCCCGGTCAGGAGTTGATACAGCACGCAGCCCAGCGAGTACACGTCGGACGCCGGGCCCGCGTTCTTGCCGAGAGCGCGCTCGGGCGCGAGGTACAGGCCGGTGCCCACGATCTGCCCGGTGGTGGTGAGCCCGGCGGCGGGATCGTCGAGGAAGCGGGCGATGCCGAAGTCGCCGAGCTTGACCGTGCCGTCGGGGGTGAGCAGCAGATTGCCCGGCTTGATGTCCCGGTGCACCACCCCCTGGCGGTGGGCGGCGGCGAGCCCGGCGGCCGCACCGGCCGCGATGTCCGCCACCCGCTCCGGCGTCAGCCGCGCGCCGCCCGCGGTCTCGTGGGCCAGACTGCCGCCCTCGACGAGTTCCATGACGAGGTAGAAACGGTGCTCCCAGGAGCCGAAGTCGTAGACACCCACCACGTGCGGATGGCTGAGCGACGCCGAAGTCTGCGCCTCCATACGGAACCTGGCCGCCGCCGAAGGATCCGCGTCCTGGGCGATGAGCAGCTTCACGGCCACGGTCCGGCCGAGCATCTCGTCGGTCGCCTGCCACACCTCACCCATACCGCCGCGGCCTATGGCCTTGTGCAACCGGTACCGATCCGCCAGCAACAACCTGCGCACCACCCTTGAAAGACAGCCCCGTCAAATTGGTTGCCACGGAACGAAGTTCGCCCCGCGCGAGCGCGAGGACGAGCGGGAGGGGTGTGGCGGATCAAGGATAAGGCGCGCGGAGAGCCGATGATCACACGTGGCCGGGTGGCCCGTACGGAAGGCGAGGGGTGGTGATCACACGCTCGCGGTGCTCCTAGGAGTCTCCGGCGCGGGTACGGGCCAGGGGGCCGTGCCGCAGGAGTTCCGCCAGGCCGCGGCGCGTGGCGGCCAGCACCACGCGGTCCTCCGGACGCAGCACGTACCCGGGGTGAAGGTCCCACACGAGGCCGGTCGGGCGGTCGGGGTCGTCGTCGGTGGGGGACGCGGCCAGGTCGGGGCGGCGCTCGCTCGGCGCCGTGGCGTCGAGGGCGATCACCCGCCAGGAACCGGCCCGGAACGTGTCGGCGACGGTCCGGCCGTCGAGCAGCGGATGTCCTGCCACGTCGAGGGCGGCGAAGAGCAGGACGCTGCGCTCGACGGGGATGGCGCCGAGGATCTGGCGGCCCATCATGGCGCCGGCGAACGCGGGCGCTGCGAGGGCGGAGACACTCCGGCTGCGGGTCAGGGCGCGGGGATGCGCGGAGCGGAGCGTGCGGTAGACGGCGGTCGCGAATCCGTCGTCGAACAGGCGCAGCGCCACCCGCAGGTCGGGCTTGACCGACCGCGCGTGCAGCGCGGCCTCGAGGTTGGTGATGTCGCTGCTGGTGAGGGCGAGCAGGGCGTGGGCGCGGTGCACCTTGGCCGCTTCCAGGACGCCTTCCTGCGTGACGTCACCGATGACGGTAGGTACGCGCAGACGGCGGGCGAGGGCGACGCCGCGCGCCTCGGGGTCCTCCTCCACGCACACGACGGGGATGCCGAGTTCACGCAGGCGGGCCAGGACGCGGGTACCGATCTTGCCGAGGCCGAGCAGCACGACGTGGCCGGAGAGACCGCGCGGCGGGCGGCGCAGGGCCGACGCCGTCCGGAAGGTGCCGAGGGCTTCGAGCACGGCCGCGAGCAGGACGGGCAGCAGGAGCAGTCCGGCGAGCCCCGTGAGGAGTTGGAGGAGCTGGCGGGCGAGCGGCTCCCCGATCGCGGGGTCGTCGATGGCGAACAGGTCGAGGAGCGTGAGGTATCCGGCGTGCAGCGGGTGGTCGCCGGTGGTGGCCCAGGACGCCACGGCCAGGCCGAGGACGCTCGTGACGAGTCCGGCCAGGGACAGGCGCAGCCGGCGCGAGAACAGCGAGCTGAGGGGCATACGGCGGCTGGTCGTGCGGCCGTTGGGTGCGGCGACCGTGGGGGAGACGGCCTCCAGGACCACCGTGCCGCGCCCGGTGGCCGCGGCGACGGTGCGTTCGTCGGGCAGCAGCAGCGGGCCCTCCGCGCCGCCCACGTCCGAACCCTCGGCGCCCGCCGGGTCGTTGGCGGTCGCGGACAGCAGGGCGAGGGTGCACAGTCCGGGGTCGGCGACCTCGCCACGGCCCGGCGGGGTGCGCTCCACGGCGCGCAGCAGGAGCCCGTCGGCCTGGACGACCTTGCTGGTACCGGCGACGGCAGTGGCCGCGAGCGCCGGCGCCGCGGTGTCGGCGTCGGACAGGACGGTCGTCGTGGTGTCCAGCGCCTCGGGGTCGACGCCGGGGGCGGAGAGCGCGGCGGCCTGATCGAGGAGGTGTTCCAGGTGCTGGCCGAGCTTGCGGTTGTAGAGCCGGATGACCAGGCGCAGCTGGGGGTTGAGACGGCGGGCGGCCAGGGCGGCCCGGATGTTGGTCTCGTCGTCGCCGTGGACGAGGGCCAGTGCGGCGGCGTCGGCCACGCCCGCCTCGGCCAGCGCCTCCTCGTCGAGTTCCGGTGCCTCCAGGACGCGGGGCGGCGGAACGCTGTCGTCGGCCGCGGCGGACACCGTACGGTTCACGACCGCCTGCATCCGCGAGAGCAGCGTGGCAGCCCGCGCCCGTCCGGCGGGACCGGCGCCCTGCCTGGTGACGCGGACGAAGGGCACGACGACCGTGACCCGCTCGCCGTAGACGGCGCGCAGTTCGGCGGCGAGCCGCTCGGCGAGCGCGTCACCGCCGCACACGATCATGTGGCCGGTCGGCGGGGCCTGTTGAGGCTGGCGGGGCAGGGTGGTCATGGCAACAGTCAAGTGGACGAGAGCGCCGGAACGCACAGCGGGCCCTGATTGTGTGCAGGTGGGCGTGTTGCGCGCGCCAGGTGGCCCCGGCGGCTCTCAGTCCGTGCGTCCCGCGGCCCGGGACCGGTCGCCCGGCAGGCGCCACCCGTGGTCGACCGGGCCGATGCCCGACCCCAGCGCGAACCCGGCGGCGATCGCCCCCGTGACGTACTCCTTCGCCAGACGGACGGACTCCGGCACGGGCAGGCCGTGGGCGAGACCCACGGCGACGGCCGACGCCAGGGTGCATCCGGTGCCGTGCGTGTGCCGGTTGTCGTGGCGGGGAGCGCGCAGCCAGTGTTCCTCCGTGCCGTCGGTGAGCAGGTCCACGGCCGCCCCGGGCAGATGGCCGCCCTTGACGACCACCCAGCGCGGCCCGAACGACAGGAGCCGTGCCGCGGCCCGGCGCATGCCGTCGTCGTCCGTGACGGCGAGGCCGGTCAGCTGCGCCACCTCGTCCAGGTTCGGCGTGGCCACCGTCGCGACCGGCAGCAGCTTGGTGCGCACCGCGTCCAGCGCGTCCTCGGCGAGCAGCGGATCGCCGTGCTTGGAGACGCTCACGGGGTCCACGACCACGGGGGCGTCCGTACCGGCGAGCAGTTCGGCCACCGCCTCGACGAGCACCGGCGACGAGAGCATCCCGGTCTTGACCGCCTGGACGCCGATGTCGTCCACGACGCTGCGGTACTGCGTGCGCACCGCGTCGACGGGGAGTTCCCACGCTCCCTGTACCCCCAGGGAGTTCTGCGCGGTGACGGCCGTCAGGACGCTCATGCCGTGGGCGCCGAGCGCCAGCATCGTCTTGAGGTCGGCCTGGATCCCGGCGCCACCGCCCGAGTCCGAACCGGCGACGGTCAGGACGCGGGGCGGCGCGACGCGTCCGGTGCTCGCGGGGGCGGTCATGCGCGGGCCTCCTGCTGCGGTGCGGTCCGGGTGCGGGCGGTCGGGCGGCGCAGCCTGAGGGGCGCGTACACGACGAGTGCGGCGACGAAGGCCACGTAGTACGCGAGGTCGGCGCCGTGCAGGGCCTTGGCGACCGGGCCCACGTACAGGCCGCTGTCCATGAACGGGACCGCGGCGGCGAAGGCGGCGACGAAAGCGAGGAGTCCGGGCCACCAGGGCTGCGGCCGGGCGCTCTCGGCGGCCAGGTCGACCGGCGCGCCGCCCCGGGCCCTGGCGCGCGCGAACCAGTCGACGGCCACGACCGCGACGAACCCGGGGATCCAGTAGCCGACGAACAGCAGCACGTTCTGGAAGCGGGCCGCGGTGTCGGCGGCGTGCATCCACAGCACCAGCGGGAAGCCGAGCACCGCGGCGAGCGCCGCCGCGAGCGGCCGCGGGACCCGGACGCCGATCGTCTGCAGGGCCAGCGAACCGCTGTAGTCGTTCATGGCGTTGCTGCACAGGGCCGCGAGCGCCACGGCGAGCAGCCCGAAGGAGCCGAGGACGCCCCCGCCGAGCAGCTCGTCGACCCCGCGCGCGGTCTGGTCGGTGAACACGGAGGCGCCCCACAGCCCGAGCGCCTGGACGGCGACGAAGGAGACGGTGACGCCGAGGAGCGTGAACCAGAACATGCGCTTACGGGATGTGGCGGCCGGGAGATAGCGGCTGAAGTCGCTGGCGTAGGGGGCCCAGGACACGGACAGGCTGAGCGCGATCGTGCTGGTGAGGACGAACGCGCCGGCCTGGTCGGCCCCGTGCGCGGTCCCGGTGGTGACCGGATGGACACCGTCGAGGAGCTTGACGGCCAGAACCACGAACGCGGCGGCCAGTACGAAGGTCATCAGCTTCTGGAGCCGGTGGACGGCCTCGTAGCCGAGCACGCCGAGCGCGCCCTGCGCCAGCATCATCACGAGCACGCCGACCCAGAAGGGCCAGCCGCACAGCCGGGCGAGCGCGTCACCGCCGAACAGACCGATCAGCGCGTCCCAGGCGACCGACGACAGCCACTGCAGGGCGCCGGGCACCGCGACGGCCCGGCCGAACGCGAGCCGCGCCAGCGGGAGCTGTCCCGCGCCGGTCGCGCTGCCCCACGTACCGAGATACGCGGTGGGCACGGCGCCGATCAGAGTGCCGATGACGACGGCGGCCAGCGCGGTGGCGAAGTCCAGGCCGAGCGCGATGCCGACGGTGCCGGTGAAGACGCCGGTCATGGTCAGGTTCGGGGCGAACCACACGGTGAACAGGCGCCCGGCGCCGCCGTAGCGGTGGCTCTCGGGGACCGGCGCGATCCCGCGGGCCTCGACCCGCAGGTCACCGGGCGCGGCGGGCATCCGCCCGTCGAAGACGGAGCGCGGTCCGGTGGTCCCGGTGCTGCTCGGGGCATGGGGCAACGACATTGGCTGACATCCCTCCGCCAGTGCTAACTGGTTCAGGTTCGACGGGTGTGATCTCAGCCCTCGTGCGGGGCACCCCGTGTCCGGTACGTCGGCAAGGGTAGCTTCCCCGTCCCGGGAGGCACAGCAGGGGGCGGTGACCCACGCGTCGGAGACGTGTCCCAGCGGGAGCGGGGGCTCAGAAACGAGGCTCAGAAGTGCGTGGTGATGCCGAAGGCGCCGCGCTGAAGTGCCATGTCGTGAACGTCCCGTTCACGAGGTTCATACCCTTGATGGAAGTCGACCTGCCGTTGGGCCGACAGACACGGCACGGTGACCCCGCCGATGGTGCCGGTCACGAAGCACGCGGCCGGTACACGAACGGACTTCGCGGATCGGGGGAGAACTGGACGGCGGTTCCGTCCGGGGCGAAGGCCAGTGGGTGTGCAGATCGATGTCGCGGCCGTCGGGAGTCGAGAGCACGAAGGGTTCCGGTCGCGCGTCGAGGGTCTCGGTGAAACCCTCGAGGGCCAGGGAGGCGACGACGCGGGGCTCCTGCTCCTGTCGGTACGTCAGATCCAGGTCGCCGTGTGCACGGGTCTGCTCGCCGACGAGCGCGTCGATGCCCCAGCCCCCGCCGATCCACACGTCGACGTCCGCCCGTCGTAGCGCCGCCAGAATGCCCAACACGCCCTCGCAGCCGATCATGTGGCGTCCGCAGGGGGAAGGCGACCCGGCGGCCGGCAGCGCGCGAAGGGCTTCCGGCGGCCCGGCGATCATGGAGGTCGGTGCCTTCGCGTCCCGGACGACGGCCCACGCCTCCGCGTGGCCGTCGATCCACCGGAAGTGCTCGAGCGTCAGATCGCGCGCGGCAGAGGACATGGGCGGGAGTCTCGCGATCGGCGGGCCGGACGGCAAGCCCGTATCGGCCGTTGTCCGGGGCGGCGGCAGGCCGGCCGCGGAGCTACGCGGCCGGGTTCTCGCTCAGGAGCAGTGCCGTGCCGAGTTCGGCGAGGCGGTCGGCGAGGTCCGGGCGGTCGCCTGTGGACCCTGTACGGGCCGCGTTGTCGATGACCGTCAGCACCGCGGTGACGACGATCCTGGCCTCGGCGGCGTCGAGCCCTGGGCGCACCTCGTCGAGCAGCCGCACCCACAGTGCCAGGTACTCCCGCTGATTCTGCCGGGCCGCCTTGCGCTCCTTCTCGGGGAGCTGGTCCAGTTCGCCGATCAGCAGGCCGATCAAGTGGCTCTGGCTCAGGGCGAAGTCGATGTACGAGCGCAGCAGCCGGTCGAGGGTCTGGCGCGGCGTGCCGGACGTGGCGAGTGCCTGTGCCGTGCCCGCGCGTCGCTGCTCGCCGCCGCGCATCACGGCGGCCACGAGCAGATCGGTCTTGGTCGGGAAGTGCTTGTAGATGCTGGGGCCCGTCGCTCCGGCGGCCTCGCCGATGTCGTCGGTGCTCACGGACTGGAAGCCCCGCTCGTCGAAGAGACGGATCGCCTCGACGAGGATCTCCTCTCGGCGGGAGACCGCGAGGTCCGCGTATCCGCCCGTCGCGGTTCCCGCCTCGGCGGCGGGACGAGCCCCGAGGGGGCAGTGCGCGGCGGCGTACGCGAGCCGGTACAGGAGCTCCTCGAAGCGGCGGCGCGGCAGCGACGTGCGGTGCCAGGAGATGGAGCCGAACACCGACAGGACGGACCACGCGAGGAGTTGCCGGTCGGACTCGTCGAGGCCCGGGCGCTCGTCCCCGATCAGTGCGGCGATCCGGTCGGCGACGTCGTTGAGGGCGCGCCGCTGTTCCTTGCGTCGGTCCTCCGGCAGGTGCCTGGCCTCGCGCTGCCACAGGACGGCCGAGCCGCGCCGGTCCATGGTCTCGTTGGCCGTCGCACGGAGATAGGTGTCCAGGTCGGGGGCCGCGTCGAGGGACACCGAGATCGCGCTGACCGTGGCGTCCACGACGTGGAGCAGCAGGTCGGGCTTGCCGCGGAAGTGCCGGTAGAGAGCAGGGGCGGTGATGCCCACCTCGGCCGCGACATCGGCCACCGAGACGTTGTGATAGCCGCGCTCGCGGAAGAGGCCGGACGCGGCGGCGACGATCCGGGCTTTACGGTCCGGGGGTCTGCGCGCGGTCGTCCGCCCCGACGCTTCCGTCTGCATCCCAGTTCGCCCCTCGCCGTCGTCCACTTCGGCAAAGGTACAACATCCGGGCGACCCGGTGATCAACAAGCGGGCTGGACGGCATGTCGTTAGAGGTAAATCACTCAGCTGCTCCACACCCTCGTCACTCTGAAGAATCAGCGTCCAACGTGTTGTGTGGGATGGTTAGGGATGCTTCACTTCCTGGTCACATCAGCCCCGTGGATCAGGGAGGGCCGTCATGGCCGTCGATCGACAAGAAGTGCCCGGCCCGCCGTCGGTGACCGCCGCCGGGTTCCCCGCGCCCGCCGTGAAGCGCAGGGCGTGGTACGTCCTCGCCCTGCTCGTCTGTCTGATGCTCGTCAACTTCGCGGACAAGGTCGTCGTGGCCCTGTCCGGCGTGGGGATGAAGAAGGAACTCGGTCTGGACGGCTCCCAGTTCGGTGTCATCCAGAGCAGTTTCTTCTGGCTCTTCGCCGTCGGTTCCGTGCTCGGTGGCTGGCTCGGGGGCAAGGTGCGGGCGCGCTGGCTGCTGGCCGGGATCGCCGCGGTATGGGCGCTCAGCCTCGCGCCCATGGCCGCCCAGGTCGGCTTCACCACCATCATCGCCTGCCGGGTGCTGCTCGGCTTCGCGGAGGGACCGACCGTCGCGCTGGCCATGCAGGTGGCCCACTCGTGGTTCCCCGCGCACCGGCGGAGCGTGCCCAGCTCGATCGTCATCGCCGGCGCCGGGGTCGGCCCGCTGATCGCGGCGCCCACGCTGACCTGGGTCATCGAGACGTACTCCTGGCACGCGGCCTTCGGTGCCCTCGCGGCATTCGGCGCGGTCTTCGTGGTGCTCTGGCTGCTCGGCGGGGACTCCGGGCCCGAGGGGGCGCGGGGCGGCGATCGCGAGGTGGCGGAGACGGTGCTTCCCGAGCGGGTGCCGCTGCGGCGCCTGTTCTCCACGGGAACGCTGATCGGCATGGCGCTCCTGTTCTTCGTCGCGTACGCCAACACCTCCGTCGGTGTCAGCTGGCTGCCGCTCTATCTGCGCGAGGGCCTCGGCTACGACGCGACCACCGCGGGCAGGCTCGTCGTGCTGCCGTACCTGGGAGCCACGGTCGCCGTCATCCTCGTCGGAGTGCTCTCCGGCGCACTGACGAAGAGAGGGGTCGGGAACAGGATCGCCCGAGGCGTCCTCCCCGCCGCGATGGTCCTGGTCTCCGGGGTGTGCACCGTCGCCTTCTCCTCGCTGGACCGTGGTGTGCCGCAGATGACGCTGCTCGTCATCGGGGCCTGCCTGAACTCCGCCGGGTACGGCGTCGCCTTCGCCGGCCTCGCCGATGTCGCCCCGGCGAAGCAGCGGTCCGCCGTGTTCGGGATCGTCGCCGCCGTCTACAGCCTCGGCGGGGTCGTGGCCCCACTGGTGATCGGCCGACTGGTCGACGCCGGGGAGTCGGCCGCGGCCGGCTACGGGGACGGCTTCCTGGTCCTCGGCATCACGATGATCATCGGCGCCGTGGCCGCGCTCCTCCTCGTCCATCCCGATCGGGACGCGGCGAAGCTGGCCGCGGCGTCCTGACCGTACGCCACCGGGCAAGCAAAGCTCTGAAAACCACTGTGCTCATCAGTGAAGGCCTTGACACCTGGCAAGACAAACAAGAAAGTGAATATGCAATAACCCACTGACTGGAGGATCGCATGGGTCGCAGAGTGCTCGTGGCCGGGGTCGGGATGGTGCCCTTCGCCAAGCCCGGCGCAGCCAAGGCGTACGACGAGATGGGCGCGGGAGCGGTCGAAGCCGTGCTGGCCGACTCCGGACTGTCGTACGACAAGATCCAGCAGGTGTACGCCGGATACGTCTACGGCGACTCCACCTGCGGCCAGCGTGTGGTCTACCGGTTCGGGATGACGCGGATCCCGGTCCTCAACGTCAACAACAACTGCGCCTCGGGCTCCTCCGCGCTGTGGCTGGCCCGCCAGGCCGTCGAGAGCGGCGCAGTGGAGTGCGCGCTCGCCGTGGGCTTCGAGCAGATGCCGCCCGGCGCGCTCGGCGCCAAGTGGACCGACCGGCCGAACCCGCTGACCGACTTCTCCACGGCCCTGCGCGACGTCTACGAGGTCGACCCCGATCTCCCGATGACCCCGCAGTACTTCGCCGCCGCCGGCGTCGCCTACATGGACAAGTACGGCATGAAGCCGGAGACCTTCGCCCGGGTCTCGGTGAAGGCGCGCCGGCACGCGGCGAACAACCCCTACGCCGTCTTCCGTGACCCGATCACCCTGGACGAGGTCCTCGGCAGCCCCCGGATCGCGGGTCCCCTGACCCGTCTCCAGTGCTGCCCGCCCACCTGCGGCGCCGCCGCCGCGATCGTCTGCTCCGAGGAGTTCGCCCGCAGGAACGGCCTCACCCCGAAGGTCGCCATCGCCGCGCAGGCCCTCCAGTCGGACGCGTCCGACCTCTTCGGCAAGAAGAGCGCCATGTCCCTCGTCGGCGCCGACGTGACGCGGGCCGCCGCCACCGAGGTCTACGAGAAGGCCGGAGTCGACCCGCGCGACATCAAGGTCGTGGAGCTCCACGACTGCTTCACGGTCAACGAGGTCCTCGCCTATGAGGGGTTGGGCCTGTGCGACGAGGGCGACGCCGAGCGCTTCATCCTCGACGGCGACAACACCTACGGCGGACGGGTCGTCACGAACCCGTCCGGCGGGCTGCTCTCCAAGGGCCACCCGTTGGGTGCCACCGGGCTCGCGCAGACAGCCGAGATCACCTGGCAGCTGCGCGGCGCGGCCGGGGCCCGTCAGGTCGAGGGAGTGACCCTCGGCCTCCAGCACAATCTCGGCCTCGGCACCGCCGGTGTCGTCACGCTCTTCGAGAAGGTGTCCTGAACCATGGCCATCGACCCTGCCGTCATCGGCACCAGTGCCCCGTCGTTCTCCACCGGCGCGGAGCGCGGCCGACTGCGCTTCTTCGCGCAGGCCACCGGCCAGAACGAGGCGGTCTACACCGACGTCGAGGCCGCCGCAGCGGCCGGTCACCCCGACCTGCCCGTCCCGCCGACCTTCCTGTTCTGCCTGGAGATGGACAACCCCGACCGCGGCCGGTTCCTCACCGACCTCGGCGTCGACGTCCGCACGATCCTGCACGGCGGCCAGGAGTTCGCCTTCCACGCCCAGGCCTACGCCGGCGACACGCTGACATTCCGCACCGAGGTCAAGGACGTGTACGTCAAGAAGGGCGGCGCGCTCGAGTTCATCGTCCGCGACACCCACGTCACCCGGGACGGCGAGCCCATCGCCACGCTCACCAGCACCATCGTGGTGCGCGACCCGAAGGCGGCCAAGTGATGACGAACCTGAACACGGGCGACGCCCTCACCATTCAGGCGCCGAAGATCACCCGCACCGCGCTCGCCCTGTACGCGGGCGCCTCGGGCGACCACAACCCCGTACACATCGACACCGATGCCTGCAAGGCCGTCGGCATCCCCGACGTCTTCGCGCACGGCATGCTCTCCATGGCCTATCTGGGCCGGCTGCTCACCGACTGGGTCCCGCAGGCGCGCATCCGCACGTTCGGGGTGCGGTTCTCCGCGATCACGCCGGTCAACACCACGCCCGTGTGCGCGGGAACCGTCACGAAGGTCGAGGACGGCCTGGCCCACCTCGACCTCACCGTCTCCCTTCCCGACGGCACGGTGACCCTTCAGGGGTCCGCCGTCGTCACCACCGACTGACCTACACAACAAGGACGTAGAACATCATGGGAACCCTGGACGGCAAGGTCGCCATCGTCTCCGGATCCGGTCGTGGCATCGGGCGCGATGTCGCGCTCAAGCTCGCCGCCGAAGGCGCGGCGGTCGTGATCAACGACCTCGACAAGGAGCCCGCCGAGGAGACCGTCGCGGACATCGTCGGCGCCGGCGGCAAGGCCGTGGCCTGCGTCGGATCGGTGGTCGAAGACGACTTCGCCGAGCGCTTCGTGAACACTGCCGTGGACTCCTTCGGCGGCCTGGACATCATCGTCAACAACGCCGGATACACCTGGGACACCGTCATCCAGAAGATGACCGACGAGCAGTGGGACGCCATCCTCGACGTCCACCTCAAGGCCCCGTTCCGGATCCTGCGCGCCGCCCAGCCGTACATCAAGGCCCACCCGACCGACTACCACCGCAAGGTCGTCAACGTCTCGTCGGTGTCCGGCCAGTACGGCAACCCCGGCCAGGCCAACTACTCCTCCGCCAAGGCCGGAATCATCGGCCTGACCAAGACCATGGCCAAGGAGTGGGGCCGCTACAAGGTCAACGTCAACGCCGTCGCCTTCGGTTTCATCCTGACCCGCATGACCGAGGCCACCGCCGACGACGACGCCTTCGTCGAGATCGAGGGCCGCCGGATCAAGGTCGGCATCAGCCCGCAGGCCGCCGCCGCGGTTTCGCGAACCAACCCCTTCGGCCGCCCCGGCACCCCCGCCGAGGCCGCCGGCGCGATCTACCTGCTGTGCACGCCAGAGGCCGACTACATCAGTGCCCAGGTCCTGACCGTCGACGGCGGATCCCGCTGAATCCCAGGAGTGACGAGATATGAAGCGCACTGTCTACAACGAGGACCACGAGGCGTTCCGGTCCGTCGTCCGGGACTTCATCGCCAAGGAGGTGTCCCCGCACTACGAGGAGTGGGAGAAGAACAACCGCGTTCCGCGCGAGCTGTTCCGCAAGCTCGGCGAGCTCGGGGTCATGGGCTTCGGCATCCCCGAGGAGTACGACGGCCCGGGCGAGACCAGCTACAAGTACCAGACGGTGATCGCCGAGGAGTGCGCGCGAGCCGCCGTCTCCTTCGGCCACTACACCGTCACCACCGGCATCGTCCTGCCGTACCTGCTCAACATCGCGAACGACGAGCAGAAGAAGCGCTGGCTGCCGGGCATCGCCAGTGGCGCGATCACCCTGTGCATCGCGATGACCGAGCCCGGCACCGGCTCCGACCTCGCGGGCATCCGGACGCGGGCCGAACTGTCCGAGGACGGCACGCACTACGTCCTCAACGGCGCGAAGACCTTCATCACCGGCGCCCTCAACTCCGAGCTGTGCGTCGTCGTGGCGCGCACCTCCTCGCCCACCGCCGAGGACCGCCGCCTCGGACTGACCCTGCTCGTCGTCCCGACGGACAGCGAGGGCTTCGCGTACGGCCGCAAGCTGGACAAGATAGGCCTGCGCGCCTCCGACACCTCCGAGCTGTCCTTCACCGACGTCGAGGTGCCGGTGGAGAACGTCCTCGGAGAGGTCGGCAAGGGCTTCTCCTACCTCGGCAACAACCTCGCCCGCGAGCGCCTCTCCATCGGCGTCGGCGGTGTCGCCACCGCGAGCGCCGCGATGCAGTTCGCCAAGGCGTACGTCCTGGAGCGTCAGGTCTTCGGCAAGCCGGTCGCCGCCTTCCAGAACACCAAGTTCGTGCTCGCCGAGTGCGCCGCCGAGGTCGAGGCCGCCCAGGCCATGGTCGACAAGGGCATCGAACTCGACGACCGGCACGAGCTGTCGCCCGCCGACGCCGCCAAGATCAAGCTGTTCTGCACCGAGGTCGCCGCGCGCGTCATCGACAAGTGCCTCCAGCTGCACGGCGGTTATGGCTACATGCTGGAGTACCCGATCGCCCGTCTGTACGCGGACACCCGCGTGTCGCGCATCTATGGCGGCACGAGCGAGGTCATGAAGACGATCATCGCGAAGGACCTGGGTCTGTAGGCCCCGACGTGCCCGGCCGCCCGATCACCCCCGGTGGGCCGGCCCGGGCGCACTCCGGCCGCCCTGCCCCACCCCTGGCAGGGCGGCCGTTCTCCGTTCCCGCCGTTCCCGCCGTTCCCGACCTTCTCCGCCCGCGTTCCCCTGTGCCGTCGACCGAGAGAGCCGCCCTTCCGTGAGCACCGCACCCACCGCCGCCACTTCCATCCCCTCCGCCTCACCCTCCGCAGGGCCGCTGGCCGGCATCCGTGTCGTCGAGCTCGGCGGCATCGGCCCGGGGCCCTTTGCCGGCATGCTCCTCGCCGACCAAGGCGCCGAAGTCATCCGCGTCGACCGCCCCGCCGAGGCCGGAACCGCCTCCAAGCACCCGATCCTGCACCGGGGCCGCCGCTCGGTCGCCCTCGACCTCAAGGACCCGGCGGGCGTCGAGGCCGTCCTCGCCGTCGTCGACAGCGCCGACGCGCTCATCGAGGGCTTCCGCCCCGGCGTCGCCGAGCGCCTGGGCCTTGGCCCGGAGGCATGCCTGGCCCGTAATCCCGAACTGGTCTACGGCCGGATGACCGGCTGGGGCCAGGACGGCCCGCTGGCCCAGGCTCCCGGTCACGACATCAACTACATCGCCGTGGCAGGGGCATTGGGAGCGCTCGGCGCCGCCGACGAGAACCCGCCCGTCCCGCTGAACCTCTTCGGTGACATGGGTGGCGGCGGCATGCTGCTCGCCCTGGGCATCACCACCGCCCTGGTCAGCGCGGCCCGAACCGGCAAGGGCCAGGTCGTCGACGCCGCGATGACCGACGGCACGGCAGTCCAACTCGCCCTTGTCCACGGCTTGTTGGCGGTCGATCGATGGGAGGACGCGCGTGGCGTCAACCTGTTCGACGGGGGCGCCCCCTTCTACCGCACCTACCGCACCTCCGACGGCGGGTTCATGGCCGTCGGCAGCGTCGAGCCGCAGTTCTACGCCGTGCTCCGGGAGATCCTGGGCCTCGCCGACGACCCGCTGTTCGCCGAGCAGCACGACCGCGAGGCCTGGCCCGCGATGGGGGACCGGCTCGCCGGCATCTTCGCGGAGCGCACCCGCGAGGAGTGGACCAAGGTCTTCGACGGTACGCAGTCCTGCGTCACGCCGGTGTACGGCCTGACGGAGGCCACCACCCATCCGCACAACGTGGCCCGTGGCACGTACTACACCGACAACGGCCTGCTCCAGCCGGCGCCCGCCCCTCGATTTCAGGGCACTCCGGCGGCCACTCCACGGCCCGCCCCGGTCGTCGGCGCGCACACGCGGGACGTTCTGACGGAAGTCGGCCTGGACGCGTCCACGGTCGATGCCCTCGCTCCGAAGGGCTGAGGAAGGAACGGTGAAGGGGAGAGGCAGCCCACAGGCGGCCTCTCCCCTTCACCATTGCTTTCCTCCAACCTCTGAACTCCCTTATAGGTCAGAGGAGTTCCAGAATCGTCGCGTTCGCCATGCCGCCCGCCTCGCACATCGCCTGGAGGCCGAAGCGGATGTTGTTGTCGCGCATGTGGTGGACCAGTGTCGTCATCAGGCGGGCGCCGGAGCCGCCGAGCGGGTGGCCGATGGCCATGGCGCCCCCGAGCGGGTTCATCAGCGAGTAGTCGGCACCGGTCTCCCTGAGCCAGGCCAGGGTGACCGGGGCGAACGCCTCGTTGATCTCGAACGCGCCGATGTCGCCGATGGACAGGCCGGAGCGCTTGAGGGCCTTCGCGGTGGCCGGCGCCGGGCCGAGGGCCATGGTGACGGGGTCGGCGCCGGCGAGCACCGCCGTGTGGACGCGGGCGATCGGGGTCCAGCCGTTCTGCCGCGCGATCTCGCTCGTGGTGATCAGGAGCGCGGCGGCGCCGTCCGAGATCTGCGAGGAGTTGCCCGCGCTGACCACGCCGTCCGCCTTGAACGGCGTCTTGAGGCCCGCGAGCTTCGCCAGGGTCGAGCCGCGCCGGACGCCCTCGTCGGTGTCGAAGACGCGCGTGGTGCCGTCCTCGGAGGTGACCGTGACGGGTGTGATCTGCGCGGTGAAGCGGCCCTCGTCGACGGCGCGGGCGGCGCGCTCGTGCGAGTCCAGGGCGTGCTGGTCGAGCTGCGCGCGGGTGAAGCCGTACTGCTCGGCGATCAGTTCGGCGCCGACCCCCTGGTCGAACTCGCCGTCGCCGTCCGGGAAGTAGCGGTTGAGGACCAGCGGGCCGTACGCCTGGCCGGCCGCCGGAATACTGCGGGCCGAGCCCATCGGCACCCGGCTCATCGACTCCACGCCACCGGCCACGGCGATGTCGTACTGACCGGCGGTGACCAGGCCCGCGGCGAAGTGCACGGACTGCTGGGAGGAGCCGCAGGCGCGGGAGACGGAGACGCCGGGCACGGACTCGGGCCAGCCCGCGGCGAGCGCGGCGAACCTGCCGACGACGCCGGCCTGCTCGCCGACCTGGGAGACGGTGCCCCAGACGACGTCGTCGACCGTGGCGGGGTCGAGGCCGTTGCGTTCGGCGAGGGCGGTGAGGACATGGGCGGAGAGGTCGACGGCGTGGATGCCGGAGAGGGAACCGCCGCGCTTGCCGACGGGGGTACGCACGGCGTCGACGATGACTGCGTCACGCATGGGCTGCTCCTGGGGGAGGGAGTGACGGAGAGGGGGGTGTGGTCGCGAGCAGGCGCGATGTAGCAACAAGTTATTCCAAGCTAACCTCGCTGTCTAGGTGATCATTGGTGTTCCGAAAGCCTTGACAGCGGCGGGAAGGGGCGCAAAAGTGAAAATCGGCTAACCCACGATCAGTAGAGAGGCAGTCATGCCGCGCACGGTGTACAACAAGGAGCACGAGGCGTTCCGGCAGGTGGTCCGGGACTTCCTCGCCAAGGAGGCGGTTCCGCACCTGGAGGACTGGGTGGCCGCCAAGGCCGTGCCGCGCGACTTCTACCGCAAGCTCGGCGAGCTCGGCGTCCTCGGCACAGAGGTGCCCGAGGAGTACGGCGGCGGGGCCGAGACCGGCCACCACTTCGGCGCCGTGTTCGCCGAGGAGGTCGCGCGCGCCGGTGCCACCGTCGGCACCGCGATGACGCACGCCAACATCATCCTGCCGTACCTCCTGCACTTCGGGACCGAGGAGCAGAAGCGGCGTTGGGTCCCCGGCTGTGCCTCCGGCGACATCATGCTGTCCATCGCGATGACCGAGCCCGGCACCGGCTCGGACCTGGCCGGCATCCGGACGAGGGCGGTCCTGTCCGAGGACGGCACGCACTACGTCCTCAACGGCGCCAAGACCTTCATCACCGGCGGCACCCAGTGCGACCTGGTCCTCGTGGTCTGCCGCACCTCGCCCGCCCCCACCGACGACCGCCGCAAGGGCCTGTCGATCCTCGTGGTGGACACCAAGAGCGAGGGCTTCGCCGTCGGCCGCAGCCTCGACAAGATCGGCCTGCACGCCTCCGACACCGCGGAACTGTCCTTCACCGACGTCAAGGTGCCCGTCGGGAACCTCCTCGGCGAAGAGGGCGAGGGCTTCTTCTGCCTGGGCCGCAACCTGGCCCGCGAGCGCCTCGTCATCGCCGTCCAGGCGGCCGCCGCGGCCGAGGCCGCCGTGCGGTTCGCCAAGGCGTACACCAAGGACCGCACGGTCTTCGGCAAGTCGGTGGCGTCCTTCCAGAACACCAAGTTCGTCCTCGCCGAGTGCGCCACCGAGGTCGAGGCGGCCCGGCTCATGGCGTACGAGGCGCTGGAGCGCGACGCGCGGGGCGAGCTGTCGGCGGACTACGCCGCCATGGCCAAGCTCCTGTGCACCGAGACCGCGAGCCGCGTCATCGACAAGTGCCTCCAGCTGCACGGCGGTTACGGCTACATGCTCGAGTACCCGATCGCCCGCCTGTACGCCGACACCCGCGTCATGCGCATCTACGGCGGTACCAGCGAGGTCATGAAGACCATCATCGCCAAGTCCATCGGCCTCTGACCGGCCAAGTCCCGTCCGCACCCCTCCAGGAACGGAACCCACACCATGCAGATCAACGGAGTCTCCGCCGTCATCACCGGCGGCGCGTCAGGTCTCGGCCTCGCCACCGCCGAGCGCCTGGTCGACCAGGGCGCCCATGTCGTCCTGCTCGACCTGCCCACCTCCGACGGCGAGCAGGTCGCCAAGGACCTCGGCGAACGTGCCCCCCGCGGCAGCGCCGCAACATGTCACTTCGTCGCCGGTGACGTGCGCAGCGCCGACGACGCCGCCCGCGCCGTGGCCACCGCCGCCGCGCAGGCCCCGCTGCGCATCACGGTCAACTGCGCCGGCCTCGGCAGGGGCGGCCGCACCGTCAAGCGCGACGGAACGCCGTACGCCCTCGAGGACTTCGAGTTCGTCGTCGGCGTCAACCTCATCGGCACGTTCAACGTGCTGCGCCTCGCCGCCGCCGAGATGGCGCGGACCGAGGAGGTCGACGGGGAGCGCGGCGTGATCATCAACACCGCGTCCGCCGCCGCCTTCGAGGGCCAGATCGGCCAGTGCGCCTACTCCGCGTCCAAGGGCGGCATCGTCGGCATGACCCTGCCCATCGCCCGTGATCTGGCCGCCGCCAGGATCCGCGTGATGACGATCGCCCCGGGCCTCTTCTCCACCCCGCTCCTCAACAAGAAGCCGCAGGAGTTCCTCGACGCCCTCGGTGCCCAGGTGCCGCACCCCTCGCGTCTCGGGAACCCGGACGAGTACGCCCACCTGGCCACGTCCATCATCGAGAACCCCATGCTCAACGGCGAGACGATCCGCCTCGACGGCGCGATCCGCATGGCGCCCAAGTAGGCCGCCCCTTCCCTTCGGGGAATTCGCCCCGCGGCACGCCGAGCCGGGCACCCGCCGCGTCTTCCGCCCACGATGATGGAGGGACCCCTCTTATGGGCCTGCATCTGCCCGATGCCGTACGCCTGCACGCCCGTGAGCGCGGCACTTCCGTCGCGCTCACGTGCGCGGGCAGCACCGTCTCCTACGCCGAACTCGACACCCGCAGCAGCCGGATCGCGAGGGCCCTCCTCGCCGACGCCGACGCCGGGTCCCGGATCGGGTTCCTCGCCCGCACCCGCAATGAAGCGGGCGAGATCCTGGTCGGCGCCGCCAAGGCGGGACTGGTCAACGTGCCGCTCAACTGGCGCCTCACCACACCTGAGCTGACCTCCGTCGCCCGCGACGCCGAGCTGCGCGTCCTGCTCGTCGAACCAGAGTTCCGGGCCGCGGCCGATGCCGTCCGCGCGGCCCTCCCCGGCCTGCGGCTCGTCGTCATCGGACCGTCGGACGACTCGGAGGCACCCGCCTACGAGACCTGGCTCGCCGCCCACTCCGACGACGACCCTGGCCGCGGCACCGCCGCCGACGCGGACGAGGTGTTCCTCCAGATCTACACCTCCGGCACCACCGGCCTGCCCAAGGGCGTCCTGCTCACCCACGGCAACTTCCACGCCGACGCGACCGAGCTGGAGGAGTACCTCTGGGAGGCCGGGTCGGTGGCGCTGAACGCCCTGCCGATGTTCCACATCGGCGGCCTGGGCTGGCTGCGCGTGGCCCTCACCGCCGGCGCCAACAGCTTGATGCTCCCCGAGTTCGCACCGGACGCCGCGGCGGAGGCCGTCGAGCGCGAGGGTGTCACCCACGCCTTCCTCGTCCCCTCGGTGCTCCACATGCTCACGGAGCTGCCGGGGATCGAGCGACGCGACTTCTCGCGCCTCACCCTCGTCACCTACGGCTCCGCCCCCATCACGCCCGCACTCCTGCGCCGCTCGATGGATCTCTTCGCTAGTCACTTCATGGGCAAGTACGGGCTGACCGAGGGCGGCGGCACGGTGACCCAGCTGCCGCCCGAGGACCACGAGGCCGACGGGCCGAAGCGGCACCTGCTCAAGTCCGTGGGCAGGCCGCGGCGAGGTGTCGACGTCGTCATCGCCGACACCGCGACCGGCAAGGCCGTCCCGAGGGGCACCGTGGGCGAGATCCGTATCCGCTCCCGCCACAACACGCCCGGGTACTGGAAGCGCCCCGAGGAGACCGCGGCGCTGTACGACGCCGACGGCCTGCTGTGCACCGGCGACGGCGGCTACCTCGACGACGACGGCTACCTGTTCCTCACCGACCGGATCAAGGACATGATCGTCAGCGGCGGCGAGAACGTCTGTCCGGCCGAGGTCGAGTCCGCCCTCGCGGAACATCCCGCGGTCTCCGAGGTCGCGGTCGTCGGTGTGCCGCACGACAAGTGGGGCGAGGCCGTCACCGCCGTCGTCGTCGTGCGCCGCGGCGCCGTGACCCCCGGCGAGCAGGAGCTCATCGACTTCACGCGGGAGCGCATCGCCACGTACAAGAAGCCCCACCGCGTGCACGTCGTCGAGGCGCTGCCCCGCAACCCCAACGGCAAGGTCCTCAAGCGCGAGCTGCGGGACCGCCTCAAGTAGAGAGGGACGGCCATGGCCGATCTCGAATACACGGTCCGCGGCGGGATCGCGACCATCCTGCTCAACCGCCCCGAACGCAAGAACGCCTTCACCATCGACATGGTGCACGCCTGGGCCGACGCCCTGATCGAGGCCCAGCGCGATCCCGAGGTGCGCGTCATCGTCCTCACCGGCGCCGGTGGCTCCTTCTGCTCCGGCGTCGACCTCTCCGCCTTCAAGGGCGAGGAGCGGCCGCCGCTGGGGGAGAAGGAACTGCTCACCCAGAACGTGCATCGCGTCGCCCTCGCCCTGGAGGACGTCGACAAGCCCGTGATCGCCGCCGTCACCGGACCCGCCGTGGGTGCCGGAATGGACATGGCGCTCCTGTGCGACCTGCGCTTCGCGGGGCGCGGCGCGCGCTTCTCCGAGGGCTACATCAAGGTCGGTCTCGTCCCCGGCGACGGCGGCTGCTGGCTGCTGCCCCGCGCTGTCGGCGCCTCCACCGCGCTGCGCATGCTGTGGACCGGCGACTTCGTCGGTGCCGAGGAGGCGCTGCGCATCGGCCTCGTCGACGAGGTGCACGAGGACGAGGACCTGATGGACGCGGTGTACGCGTACGCGGCCCGGCTCGCCGAGCGCCCGCCGGTCGCGATCCGCACCATCAAGCGCGCCGTCCGCCAGGGCGCCCGGCACGACCTGCGCACGGCGCTCGACCTGATCTCGTCGCACATGGCCGTGATCACCTCGACCGAGGACTCCGCGGAGGCGTTCGCCGCCTTCCAGCAGAAGCGTCCCGGCGTCTTCAACGGCCGCTGACCCCCACACCGTCACGCCCGAAAGGCCATCATGGAGCACTCCGACCACTCCCCAGGAACGGATGCCTGCGCCGAACTACGCGCACAGGTACGCGAGTTGACCGACGAGTGGCGGGACGCGGGACGCTACGTGCCGCGCAGCGACTCCTGGCTGCGCTCCTTCGACCTGGAGTTCAGCAAGGAACTCGCGGCCCGCGGGCTCATCGCGATGACGTACCCCAAGGAATTCGGCGGCGGCGGGCGTACCAACGTCGAGCGGCTCGCCGTCACCGAGGAGCTGCTGCGCGCGGGCGCCCCCGTCGCCGCGCACTGGATCGGTGACCGGCAGATCGGCCCCGCGGTCCTGCGGCACGGCACGCGCGAGCTCCAGGAGGAGATCGTGCCGAAGATCGCCTCCGGAGAGGCGGTCTTCTGCCTCGGGATGAGCGAGCCCGAGGCCGGTTCCGACCTCGCCTCGGTGCGCACGTCGGCCGAGCGGGTCGAGGGGGGCTGGCTGGTCAACGGCCACAAGATCTGGACCACCCAGGCCCACCACGCCACGCACGCCTATCTCCTCGCCCGCACCTCGCGCGAGGACCGCAAGCACGACGGGCTCAGCGAGTTCGTCCTCGACATGGACGCCGAGGGCGTGCGGGTCACCCCGATCGTCGACCTCGCGGGCGAACACCACTTCAACGAGGTGCGCTTCGAGAACGCCTTCGTGCCCGCCCACCGTCTCATCGGCGAGGTCGGCCAGGGCTGGAAGCAGGTCGTCGAGCAGCTCTCCTTCGAGCGAGGAGGCGCCGAGCGCTCCCTGTCCAGTTACCCCGTCCTCGTGGAGCTGATCGCCGAGGCCGCGCGTCAGGGGGACGACCGCGAACTGCATGCTCTGCTGGGCTCGTTGGTGGCCCGCCTCGCCGTTCTGCGCCGACTCTGCTTCGAGGTCGCGAGCGCCATGGACGCCGGCCAGGCCCCCGTCCAGCAGGCCGCCGCCCTCAAGTACCTGGGCAACGCCTTCGAGCACGACGTCATCGAGGCGCTGCGCCGCACCGGCCTGTGCCAGGACCCCGCCTTCGACTCCACCTTCGGCCAGGCGCTCCTCGCCTCGCCGGCCTTCGGTCTGCGCGGCGGCGCGGCCGAGGTGCTGCTCTCCCTCATCGCCCGACAGGAGGCCCGTTCATGAGCCGGTTCGCGGACGAACTACGGAGTCTGGTCGACGACCTGGCCGCGTCCGGCAGGCCCGATCTGTGGGGCAGCCTCTGCGACCTCGGTCTGCCCAGGGTCGGAATCGACGAGGGGAGTGGCGGCTCGGGCGGCTCACTCGACGACCTGCTTGTCGTGGTCGAGGCCCTCGCAGGGCACGGGATCGGCGTACCCGTGGTCGAGGCGTCCACCGCGGACTGGGTGCTCGGCCACGCGAGGGAACTCGACGGGGAGCTGACCACCGTGGTGCTGCTCGACCGGGCGCCTCGGACGGCCTCCGGCGCCGTCACCGCGGAACTGACCGCCGTGCCGTGGGCGCGCGACGCGGCCCGCCTCGTGCTGTGCGCACCGGGCTGCGCCCCGCTCCTGGTGGACCTGCGGCACACCTCGGTCACCGTACGAGACGTCGACAACATCGCCGGGGAGCCCCGTGACACCGTGATCCTCGCGGGCACCCCGACCGTCACCCTCGACGGCGCCCCTTCCCACGAGGCCGTACGCGAGCGGCTGGCACTGCTGTGGTCCGCGGCCGTGCTCGGCGCAGCCCGCAGCGCGTACAAGCTCACCAAGGCGTATGTCTCCGAGCGTGAGCAGTTCGGCGCACCGCTCCTGAAGATCCCGGCCGTCTCCGGCAACCTCGCCCGGATGCGGGTCCAACTCATCCAGGCGGACGCCGCGTTGGCCCTGGCGCGCGAGGCGGCACCGCTCAGCGGCGCCGCCGAGATCGTACGGATCACCACGGCGGCTGCCGCGACCGAGATCGCCCGGATCGCGCACCAGCTGCACGGCGCCATGGGCATCACCGACGAGTACCCGCTGCACCGCCTGACCCGCCGCCTGTGGTCCTGGCGCGACGCGGTCGCCTCCGAGCGCCGCTGGGCCGAGAGCCTCGGGCGCCGCGCGGCCGGGGCAGGAGAGACCGGCGTCTGGACCCGCATCACCGCCACAGGCCGATAGACCGCGCACCCACCAACCGCGAGGAATGAGCAGAGCCATGCCTTCCACTCCCGAACTCGACTGGGACGACACCACCGACCAGGCCAACGCCACCCGCGGCCTCATCGACAAGCTGGAACCCTGCGTCGTGTACAACGAGGCGGGCCGGGTCGTCTGGGACAACGACCGCTGGGACTTCCTGAACAAGGACGAGTGCCCCGACACCGTGCACCCGAGCCTGTGGCGGCAGAGCCGGATCAACACGGCCCAGGGCCTGTTCGAGGTCGTGCCCGGCATCTACCAGGTGCGTGGCCTCGACGTCTCCAACATGACGATCATCGAGGGTGACACCGGTGTGGTCGTCGTCGACCCGTTGACGTCGAAGGAGGTCGCCGCCGAGGCACTCGGGCTGTACACCCGCAACCGCGGTGAGCGGCACGTCAAGGCCGTGATCTACACGCACAGCCACGGCGACCACTTCGGCGGCGTGCTCGGCGTCACCACCAAGGAGGCGGTCGCGGCGGGTGACTGCGCGGTCCTCGCCCCCGACGAGTTCATGCACCACGCCGTCAGCGAGAACGTCTTCGCGGGACCGGCGATGCTGCGGCGCGCCGTTTACATGTACGGCCGTTCGCTGCCGGTCGGCGCCGACGGCTCGGTCGGCTTCGGCCTGGGACAGGCCCTGTCCACCGGCACCGTGGGACTGATCCCGCCGACGGTGTCGATCACGGGCACCGGCCAGGAGCTCGTCCTGGACGGTGTGCGGCTCGTCTTCCAGCTGACACCGGACACCGAAGCACCCTCGGAGATGAACTTCTACCTGCCGGACCGCCATGTCCTGCTCATCGCCGAGAACGTCAACCACTCCCTGCACAACGTCCTCACCCTGCGCGGCGCCCAGGTCCGCGACGCCCATGCCTGGGCGTCGTACATCACCGAGTCCATCCAGCTGTTCGACGAGGCCGAGGTTCTCATCGGCTCCCACAACTGGCCGACGTGGGGCAAGGACGAGGTGATCCGCATGCTCACCGAGCAGCGCGACGCCTATGCCTATCTCCACGACCAGACCGTCCGGCTGATGAACCAGGGCCTCACCGGACCGGAGATCGCGGAGGAGATCCAGGCCTTCCCGGGCGAACTCGGCAAGGCCTGGAGCGTGCGCGGCTACTACGGCTCCATCAGCCACAACGTGAAGGCCGTGTACCAGCGTTACATGGGCTGGTACGACGGCAACCCGGCCCACCTGTGGCAGCACCCGCCGGTCGAGCGGGCCAAGCGGTACGTCGCCGCGATCGGCGGCGCGGATGCGACCGTGGCCTCGGCCCGGGAGGCCGTCGAGAGCGGAGACCTGCGCTGGGCCGCCGAACTGCTCAATCACGTCCTGTTCGCCGAGCCGGAGCACACCACGGCCCGTGAACTGCAGATCGCCACCTACGAGCGGTCGGGCTTCGCCCAGGAGAACGGCACCTGGCGCAACATCTACCTGACCGGTGCCAAGGAGCTGCGGGAGGCCGGCCAGGAGCGGCGCAGGACCGGCGCGCCGGGCAAGGAGAGCGTCGAGATGCTCGCCGCCCTCGCCACCGGCCAGATCTTCGACTCGATGGCGGTGCGCCTCGACGGCCCGCGCGCGGCGGCCCACCGGCTCCTGCTGCGCTGGGAGTTCACCGACACCGACGAGATCTGGACCCTGCTCGTCGGCAACGGGGTCCTCACCCCGATGCGCGGCGACGCGCCCCGCGCGGAGGCCCCGCAGCTCACCCTGCGCCTGGAACGCACCACGCTCGACCGGATCCTGGCCCAGCACACATCCTTCCCCGAGGCGATCGGGTCCGGTGCCGTGACCGTGGAAGGCGACATCGCCGTGCTCGCCACCTTCCACAGCCTCCTCGAGAAGCCCCGCCGGAACTTCCCGATCGTCCTGCCGTAACGACCGCTCACAGCACCGGGGCCCGCACACGCGGGCCCCGGTTTTCCGTTCGGCTGAAACCGGGGAGGGGCCGGGTGGAGTACCACTCCACCCGGCCCCTCCGCGCTGTCCGGACCCGTGTCAGGAACCAGCCGCCCGCCTGCGCAGCTCCGTCTTGAGGATCTTGCCCGTCGCCGAGAGCGGCAGCTCGTCGACGATCACCACGTCACGGATCCGCTGGTACGGGGCGACGCGCTCCGCGACGTACGCCATCAGCTCGCCGGCGGTGGCCGCCGAATCCGCGCCGCCCGCTTGGGACTTGAGGGAGACGAACGCGATCGGGATCTCGCCGTGCTCGGGGTGCGGCCGGCCCACGACCGACGCCTGGGCGACCGCCGGATGCTCGCGCAGGATGTTCTCCAGCGGGCCGGGATACACGTTGTAGCCCTTGTAGATCAGCATGTCCTTGGCCCGGCCCACCAGTGACAGCCAGCCCTGCTCGTCGTACGTCCCGAGGTCGCCGGTGCGCAGCCAGCCGTCGACGTACTGGCCCGCGGTGAGTTCCGGGTGGCCGAGGTAGCCGGCCGTGATCTGCGGGCCACGGACCCAGACCTCTCCCTTCTCGCCCCGGGCCATGGGGGTGACGCCGTCCATGTCGCGGATCTCGATCTCGGTGTCGAACAGGGCGAGGCCGGTGCTCCCTGCGGGACGGGGCATCGCACTGTCGAGCGGGCTGATGGAGACACCCATGGTGGCCTCCGTAAGTCCGTACCCGTCGCTGATGTCGGCGCGCGGGAAGACCTCCGCGAGCTCCGCGGTCGCTGCCGGATTGATGGGGGCCGAGCCGCTGCTGACCAGGCGGACGCACGACAGGTCGCGCTCGCGCACACCGGGCACCGCGAGGAGGGCGTGGCACAGGGCCGGGGAGCCTCCGACGGTGTGCACGCCGAGGCGTTCGATGGTGTCCAGGTAGCGGACCGGGTCGAAACGGCCGAAGACCACCGTCGTGACCCCGGACGCGGCGAACACGCTCTGGCTGACCATGCCCATGCCGTGGAAGAGCGGGGCGATGGAGATGCCGGTGGCGGCGCCGATCGGGACGTGGTGCTCGGTCCGCGCCTCTTCCACGTGGCGCAGTGTGATGCGGCCCTGCTCGTCGGCGGAGGGGAGGGAGGCGCTGCGCCAGCACGCCACCTGGAGCACGTTCACGATGAGATTGCGGTGCAGGACCATGACGGCCTTCGGCACGCCCGTGGTCCCGCCGGTGAAGGCGAGGTGCGCGATCGCGTCCCCCGCCACCGGGGTCGGGGGCGCCACCTCGGCCTTCAGCAGGTCGTCGAAGGCGACCGTGGGGACCGGGAAGGCGACGGGGTCCCCGTCACCGGCCGGCGCGGGGGCGGCGGCCGTCGGCGGGGCGACGGACACGAGGCGGACGGTTTCCGAGCCGGTGATCCCCTCGGCCAACCGGGCGGCGACGGACGGGTGGGTGAAGACGGCGACCGTGGCCGAGTCGTCGAGCTGGCGGCGCAGTGCGACGGGGGGCTGGGTCGGGTTGACCGGTACCACGGACGCCCCGGCGAACAGGGTGCCGTAGTAGGCGACCGTGAACCAGATCGAGTTGGGCATGTGGACGGCCACCGCGTCACCCGGCGCGATGCCCTGGTCGCGCAGCCCCTGGGCGACGCGCAGGGAAGCCTCGTACAGCTCGGCGTACGAGAGGTGTTCGTCGCCGTCGATCAGCGCGGCGCGGTCGGGGTAGGCATGGGCGGAACCGGAGAGCAGGTCCGCGATCGTGCCGCCGGGGTAGTCGAGGGTACGGGGCATCCCCGTGGGCCAGGTGGTGGTCATGGCGGAACTCCTTCGTCCAGTCATGCCCGAGCGCGTTGCCTCGGGACTGTAGCTGTGGATCACCCCGGTGCCGTGGCGCTCGACGACGCGTCACACCGGGTGGGGCGGCGGGGACGCCGTCAGCGGCTTCCCCAGACGGGAGCCCGCTTCTCGGCGAACGCCCGCGCGCCCTCCTTGGCGTCCGCCGATGCGAAGACCGGGGCGCAGGCAGCGGTGTTGCGCTCCCATGTCTCGTCCGCCGTCCAGTCGGCCGACTCGACGACGATCTGCTTGCTGGCCCGCACGGCGAGCGGACCGTTCGCCGCGATCTCTTTCGCGAGCGCGAGAGCACCCGTCAACGCCACGCCCTGCGCGGTCAGTTCGTTGACCAGGCCGAGGCCGTGGGCGCGCTCGGCGTCGAGGAACGCGCCGGTGAGCGAGTACTGCATCGCGATGTTGTACGGGATCTTGCGGGGCAGGCGCACCAGTCCGCCCCCGGCCGCGATGAGGCCGCGCCTGGTCTCCGGGAGGCCGAACTTCGCGGTCCGGGCGGCGACGACCATGTCGCAGGCCAGGGCGAGTTCCGTGCCGCCGCCGAGCGCGTACCCCTCGACCGCCGCGATCAGGGGCTTGGCGGGCGGGGTCTCGGTGATGCCGCAGAAGCCGCGGCCGGGGATCCCGGAACGCTCGCCCGCGGCAAGGGCCTTGAGGTCGGCGCCGGCACAGAAGGTGCCGCCGGCCCCCGTGATGACACCGACGGCGAGGTCGTCGCGGGCGTCGAGCTCGTCGATCGCCGCGGCGACGGCGTCGGCCACGGCCCGGTTCACGGCGTTACGGGCTTCGGGACGGTTGATCGTCACGACGGCGACACCGTCGGCGAACGAGGTGAGGACCAGATCGGACATGTGGGTTCCTTCGGTGAGACGTTGAGCTGGGGTGGCAGAGGGTCAGCGCGCCGGGCGCACCACGGTTTCCTGCACCACGTGGGCGATGAGATCGCCGTCGTGGCTCCACACGTCCGCGAAGGCGAGGCCGCGGCCGTCACCCGCGGTGGGACTGCGCTGGGCGAACAGCATCCACGCGTCGGCGCGGAACGGCCGGTGGAACCAGACGGCGTGGTCGAGCGAGGTGAGGAACATCGACGGCGGCTCGTCGCGCAGTATCCGGGGCAGTTCGGTCGACAGGACGGTTGCCGGGGCCAGGAACAGGTCGGAGGCGTACGCGAGCGCGCAGGCGTGCAACATCGGGTCGTCGGGCAGCGGTTCGACAGCGCGCATCCAGAGCTTCTGCTCCGTGAGACCGGGCCTCGGCGCGTCGGGCCCGGGGACGTAGCGCATCTCTAGGACGCGGCGGAACTCGGCCTGTGCGCAGTCCTCAGGGTTGTTCCGCGACCAGATCTCGTAGAGGTCGGGCAGCGACCCGGGGCCGGGGGTGTCCGGCATCGTGGTCTGGCGGTCCTCGGCCGGCTCCCGCTTCTTGAACGAGGCGGAAAGGGTGAAGACGATCTCACCGCCCTGCACGGCGGTGACCCGGCGCGACAGGTAGGACGATCCGTCCCGGACCCGCTCCACCGTGTAGACGAGGGGGCATGTGGTGTCTCCCGCGCGCAGGAAGTACCCGTGGAGCGAGTGCACGGCCCGGTCGTCGGGCACGGTCCGGCCCGCGGCCGTGAGGGCCTGGGCCGCGACCTGTCCGCCGAAGGCACGCAGCGGGATGCCGGCGTGGCACCAGCCGCGGAACAGGTCGCGGTCCAGCTGCTCCAGGTTCAGGAAGCCACCGAAGTCGCCGGCCCGGCCCCGTCCCGTCGGGTTGTCCAGCGGTGTGGATGTCGGGGGCATGGCAGACATCGCGGGCCGTCCTCAGAGGAGTTCGAGGATGGTGGCGTTGGCCATGCCGCCGCCCTCGCACATGGACTGGAGGCCATAGCGGATGCCGTTGTCGCGCATGTGGTGGACGAGGGTGGTCATGATGCGGGCGCCGGAGCCGCCGATGGGGTGGCCGATGGCCATCGCGCCGCCGAGCGGGTTCATGCGCTCGTAGTCGGCGCCGGTCTCGCGCAGCCAGGCGAGGGAGACAGAGGCGAAGGCCTCGTTGATCTCGAAGGCGCCGATGTCGTCCATCGACAGGCCGGCCTTCTTGAGTGCCTTGGCGGTGGCGGGGATCGGGCCCTTGAGCATGGTGACCGGGTCGGTGCCCGCGACCACGGCGGTGTGGATCCGCGCCATAGGGGTCCAGCCCTGCGCTCTGGCGAACTCGCCGGTCGTGACGAGGAGCGCACCGGTGCCGTCGGAGACCTGCGAGGCGTTGCCCGCGGTGATGGTGCCGTCCTCCTTGAAGGCGGGCTCGAGGCCGGCGAGCTTGTCGAGGGTGGAGCCGCGGCGGATGCCCTCGTCGGTGTCGAAGACGCGGGTGGTGCCGTCCTCGTCGGTGACGGTGATCGGGGCGATCTGGCCCTTGAAGCGCCCTTCGTCGACGGCCTGGGCGGCCCGCGCGTGGGAGTCGAGGCCGTGCTGGTCCATCTCGGTGCGGGTGATGCCGTACTCGTCGGCGATCATCTGGGCGCCCATGCCCTGGTTGAAGCGGATGCCGTCATAGCGGTCGAAGACATCGGGGCCGAAGGGCTCGCCGAACGAGCCGTCGCCGCGCGTGGTGCCGAGCGGCAGCCGGCTCATGATCTCGACACCGCCTGCCACGGCCACGTCGTACTGGCCGGAGATCACTCCGGCCGCGGCCTGGTGCACGGCCTGCTGCGAGGAGCCGCACTGGCGGTCGACGGTGACCGCGGGGACGGACTCGGGCCAGCCCGCGGCAAGGACGGCGGCGCGGCCGACGCACCCGGCCTGCATGCCGACCGCCGAGGCGCAGCCCCAGATCACGTCGTCGACGAGGGCCGGGCCGAATCCGACGCGCTCGACCAGGGCGTTCAGCACGTGGGCGGAGAGCGAGGCGGAGTGCAGCCGCGAGAGCGAGCCGCCGCGCCTGCCGACGGGGGTGCGGACGGCGTCGACGATCACTGCGTCGCGCATGGGGTCCTCCTGAGGGGGCCTGAGGGAGAGAGGGGGGACGAGCGCGGGCTTCAGAGCCCGAGGTCCTTGGCGATGATCGTCTTCATGACCTCGCTGGTCCCGGCGTAGATCCGGTTGACGCGGGTGTCCGCGTAGAGGCGCGCGATCGGGTATTCGAGCATGTAGCCGTAACCGCCGTGCAATTGGAGGCACTTGTCGATGACGCGGCCCGCCACCTCGGTGCAGAAGAGCTTGGCCCTGGCCGCGTCGGCCGGCGTCAGCTCACCCGCCGCGTGCTCCTCCAGGGCGCGGTCCACGAGGGACTGGGCGGCTGCGACCTCGGTGGCGCACTCGGCGAGGACGAACTTGGTGTTCTGGAAGGCGGCGACCGGCTTCCCGAAGACCTGGCGCCCGCTCACGTACTCCTGGGCGAGGCCGATCGCGCCGGCGGCGTTGGCGTAGGCGCCGATGGCGGCGGCGAGGCGCTCCACCGCGAGGTTGTGGGTGAGGTAGGTGAAGGCCGCGCCCTCCTCGCCGAGCAGGTCGGCGACCGGCACCTTGACGTCGGTGAAGGACAGTTCGGCGGTGTCCTGCGCGCGCAGACCGATCTTGTCGAGCTCGCGGCCGACGGCGAACCCCTCGGACGTGGTGTCCACGCACAGGATCGAGAGTCCCCCGCGGCGGTCGGCGGGGTCGTAGGCGGAGGTCCGGCAGACGACCAGGATCAGGTCGGCCTGCGCGCCGCCGGTGATGAACGTCTTGGCGCCGTTGAGGACGTAGTGCGTGCCGTCGTCGGAGAGCCGGGCGCGCGTGGCGATGCCGGCGAGGTCGGAGCCCGTGCCGGGCTCCGTCATCGCGATCGCGGTCATGGTCTCGCCGGACAGGAAGCCGGGGAGCCAGCGCTTCTTCTGCGCCTCGCTGCCGAATTCCAGGAGGTAGGGCAGGACGAGGCAGGTGTGCACGGACTCCGCGCCGAACCCGACGCCCGCCCGCCCGCACTCCTCGCGGATCACGGTCTGGTACGTGAAGTCGGTGACGCCCGCGCCGCCGTACTCCTCCGGCACGTTGATGCCGAAGACGCCGAGGTCTCCGAGCTTGCGGTACAGCTCGCGCGGCACGTGGCCCTGCCGCTCCCAGTCCGCGTAGTGGGGGACGACCTGCTCGGCGACGAAATCGCGGACGGTCGCCCGGAATGCCTCGTGGTCCTTGGTGAACACCCTGCGACGCACGGTCACGGCTCCTTCCTCACATGCACGGCACGCTCGCCGAGCCATGCCTAAGTTAATCCGCAATAACCACCGTGTCCAGAGCTTCGATGTAGTTCGCAACTATGGACGTGGCCGTTAGTGTGGATTAACTTACTTGCCGTAGGGCCTGTTATTCATGCCCTTCTGGCACGCGCATGACTCAGAGAAAATTCACTTCTGTGGCTCTCCGGGACGTCTCACGGCCCGGTCCTGAACCCCCGGCATGCGCAACGAAGCGAGGACCAAGCACATGACCGACAGCAACGCCGTCGTGGAACACCGCACCCTCTTCATCGGCGGCCGGTGGGTCGAGCCGGCCGGCCGCGACACCATCGAGGTGATCTCGCCGGTGACCGAGCGCGTCGTCGGCCGCGTGCCCCACGCGACACCCGAGGACGTGGATCTCGCGGTCGCCGCGGCGCGCGAGGCGTTCGACCACGGCCCCTGGCCGCGCATGACGCTTGCCGAGCGCATCGAGGTCGTCACCCGCATCAAGGACGCCCTCGCGGCCCGTCACCAGGAACTGGCCGAGCTGGTCACCCTGCAGAACGGCTCGCCCATGCTGTTCTCGGTGCGCGGCCAGGCCTTGTCCGCCGTCGGCACCTTCGGTGTCACCATCGCGGCCGCCGGGCGCTTCCAGGAGGAGGAGGCGCGTCAGGGCACCGGCGGACCCGTCCTCGTACGCCGGGAACCCGTCGGCGTCATCGCCGCGATCACCCCGTGGAACGTGCCCCAGATGACCATCGCGGGCAAGCTCGCCCCGGCCCTGCTCGCGGGCTGCACGGTCGTCCTCAAGCCGTCGCCGGAGACCCCGCTGGACGCCCTGTGGCTGGCGCAGGTGTGCGCCGACGCGGGTCTTCCCGAGGGCGTGCTGAGCGTGCTGCCAGCCGATCGTGAGACCAGCTCCTACCTGGTGGCCCACCCGGGCATCGACAAGGTCGCCTTCACCGGCTCGGTCGGCGCCGGCAAGGCGATCGCGGCCGCCGCCGCCCGCAACCTCACCCGGGTCTCCCTCGAACTGGGCGGCAAGTCCGCCGCGATCCTGCTCGACGACGCGGACCTCGCCGTCGCCGTGCCCGCGATCGTGGGCGGCACCTGCGCCGCGAACAGCGGCCAGGCGTGCGTCGCCCTGACCCGCGTCCTCGTACCGGCCGCCCGCTACGACGAGGTCGCCGCCGTCCTCACCCGCGCCTTCGCCTCGCTCAAGGTCGGCGACCCGTCCGACCCGGACACCGTGGTCGGCCCGATGGTGACCAGGAAGCAGCAGGAGCGGAACCTCGACTACATCCGCATCGGCCAGGAGGAGGGCGCCAAGGTCCTCACCGGCGGTGGAGTTCCCTCGGGCCTGACCACCGGCTGGTACGTCGAGCCGACCCTGTTCGGCGACGTCACCAACGCGATGCGGATCGCCCGCGAGGAGATCTTCGGCCCGGTCGTGTGCCTGATCCGCTACGAGACCGAGGACGAGGCGGTCGCCCTCGCCAACGACTCCGAATTCGGCCTGTCCGGCGCCGTGTTCGGCGCCGACGAGGAGCGCGCCACGCAGATCGCCCGCCAGGTGCGCACGGGCACCGTCACCGTCAACGGCTTCCGCCTCGACCTGGCCGCCCCGTTCGGCGGCTACAAGAACTCCGGCATCGGCCGCGAGTTCGGCCCCGAGGGCCTCGCGGCCTACTTCGAGTACAAGACCGTCAACCTGCCGGCTCCGGCCAAGGCCTGAGCGACCCCACGACCACGAGGAGACGAACACCGTGCACGCAGCGATCCTGCACAGGACCGGCGACGACAGCCTGGACGTGAGGGACGTCGAGACCGTGTCCTTCGGCCCCGGCCGCGTCCGCGTCAAGATGCACAAGGCCGGCCTGTGTCACTCCGACCTGTCGGCCATGAGCGGCGTGCTTCAGCACCCCGCGCCGTTCATCCCCGGCCACGAGGGCGCGGGCGAGGTGGCCGAGGTCGGCGAGGGCGTCACGCACGTCAAGCCCGGCGACCGCGTCATCGTCTGCTGGATGCCCCCGTGCGACAGGTGCCCCTCCTGCAAGGCGGGCGAGGGCCACATGTGCCGCAGCGGCTACCGCAACCTCGGCAACCCCAACTTCAAGGACGGCGAGACGGTCGTCCCCGGCATGCTCGGCGCCGGCACGTTCGCCGAGGAGACGGTCATCGCGGCGTACGCGGCGATCCCGATCCCCGACGACGTGCCCTACGAGATCGCCGCTCTGATCGGCTGCGGCGTCACCACCGGCGTGGGCGCCGCCCTCAACACGGCCAAGGTGAAGCCGGGTTCGTCGGTCGTCGTGATCGGTGTCGGCGGCGTCGGCATCAGCATCCTCCAGGGCGCCAAAGTCGCGGGCGCCGCGCGGATCATCGCCGTCGACCCCACCGCCGGCCGCCGCGAGACGGCCATGAAATTCGGCGCCACCGACGCCGTCACCCCCGAGGACCTGGCAGAGACCGTCAAGAGCCTCACCGGCGGCTTCGGCGTCGACTACGCCTTCGAGGCCGTCGGCAAGGCAGCCACGCTGCGCGCCGCGTACGACGCGACCCGCCTCGGCGGCACGGTCTGCCTGGTCGGCGCCGGCTCCCGCACGGAGGCCACCGACATCAGCATGGGCGAACTCGTCATGAACGAGAAGGCGATCCTCCCTTCCTTCTACGGAGGCGACGACATCCGCCGCACCTACGCCACGATCATCGACCTGTGGCGCGCGGGCCGGATCGACCTCGACTCGATGATCACGCACCACGTCCCGCTCACCGACATCAACGAGGCGATCCGCCAGATGCACACAGGCGAGGCGCTGCGCACGATCATCGACATCGCGTGACGCACCACGAGGTGCCGGGGCGCCCAGCGGCTGCGGCCCCGGCACTTTGCCGCGCCCTGCGCCGTGCGCACGCCCGAAAATCATTCGAGCCCTGTGGCGCACCCCCCGTAGGGTGATCGTTTCGACGACCGCGGGGTGTGCGGGCCGCTTCGTCCGGATGCCCCGCGTCACGATCACGCGGAGGACGGACACGATGGAGCAGTACCACGGTGGGGCCGACGAACGGTTCGGGGCCGTCGCCGACGTGTTCGCGCGGAACTTCGCGGAGTTCCCCGAACTCGGCGCCGCCGTCACGGTGTTCGTCGAGGGACGCAAGGTCGTCGACCTGTGGGGAGGTGTCGCGGACGAGCGGACCGGGCGTGCCTGGGAGCAGGACACCATCGTCCCCGTCTTCTCCGTGGCCAAGGCTCTGGTGGGCGTCAGCGCGCATCTCCTCGCCCAGGAGGGGCGGCTCGACCTCGACGCGCCGGTCAGCCGGTACTGGCCCGAGTTCGCACAGCACGGCAAGGAGACCATCACCACGCGCATGGTGCTCGGGCACCGGGCGGGAGTCCCCGCCCTCGACCCGGTGCTGTCCTTCGAGGAGATCGCCGGATGGTCGCCGGTGATCCGCGCGATCGAGGAGCAGAAACCGCTGTGGGAGCCCGGCACCGCGTACGAGTACCACGGCCATGTCCTCGGCTTCCTCGTCGGCGAGGTGATCCGGCGGATCACGGGCCTCACCCCGGGCGCGTACTTCCGCCGTGCGGTCGGTGACCCGCTCGGGCTGCGGGCCTGGATCGGCCTGCCCGCCGACGAGTCGGGACGCGTGGCCCGGCTCGCCGAGGCCGAGGGGCGCCCCGGTATGCCCGGGCCCGAGCATCTGCTCACGCGCATCGTGACGATGAACGGCGCGCTGGCCTTCCCGGGCCTCGACGAGCCGCACGGCTGGAACGACCCCGAGCTGCACGCCATGGAGCTCCCCGGGGCCGGCGCCGTCGCCTCCGCGAGCGGCCTCGCCGGGCTCTACGCGGCCGCCGTCACCGGGATCGGGGGCCGCGAACGGATGCTCACGGCGGACACCGTGACCGACGCGCTGCGCGAGCTGTCCTCCGGCGAGGGCTGGCTCGGCTTCGACGCCGGGGCGCGCTGGGGCTCGGGCTTCCTGCTCGACTCGCCGTCCTTCCGCCCGATGCTCGGAGCCCGCAGCTTCGGGAACGACGGCGCCGGAGGCCAGTTCGCCTTCGGCGACGACGCGTTCGGGGTCGGCTTCGCCTATGTGGCCAACCGCATGATCGGCCACGGCGACGCCCGCGCCGACCGCCTGATCGCGGCTGTGCGCGAGTGCCTCGGCGCGTGACGCCGTCGCGGTGGGGGCGTTCCGTCGTCCCCACCGCGTCCCGTCGCCCTCACCGCGTTCAGACCTTCGTACGGCCCTGAGCCGTGGCCGACGTGTCGGGCGCGTGGGCGACCACGGGCCCGCCCTCGACGAGCCGCCGGATCCCCGGCGTGGCGACCGCCGCGACGACCATGGCGGCGACCAGGAACCACAGGCCGCCCACAGCCGACCCCGTGCGGTCGACGACCACGCCGATTCCCATGGGCCCGAATCCGCCGCCCAGATTGCCCACGGCGTTGATCACCGCGATGCCGGAAGCCGCCTGAATTCCCGTCAGGAAGCGTGAGGGAAGCGACCACAGCACCGGCTGCCCCGCGAAGATGCACATCGCGGCCAGGCTGATGAAGGCCATCTGCAGCACATGGTTGCCGGTCAGCGCGCTGGCCGCGAGGCCGAGCGCGCCGAGGGCGGCGGTGCCCGCGATCCACGGGTAGCGGGTACCGCTGCGGTCCGCGAGCTTCGGCACGACGTACAGGCCGATGGCCACGAAGACGTACGGGACGGCGGTGATGAAGCCGGTGGCCGTCGAGGAGAGGCCGCCGAAGCCGTCGACGATCGTCGGCAGCCAGAAGCTCAGGCCGTAGGCGCCCAGCGGGAAGCACAGATAGAAGAGCGACAGCAGGACCACGCGCTTGTCGCGCAGCGCGCGCAGTGGACTGCCGTGTCCGCCCTCGCCCAACGCGTCTGCCTCGGCAGCGAGTTCACCGGCGATCCAGGCCCGCTCCTCGGCCGCGAGCCAGCGCACACCGGCGGGACCGTCGGGCAGGAGCCGCAGGGTGACGAAGCCGAGCACGATGGCCGGCACCCCCGTCGCGATGAAGATCCACTGCCAGCCTTCGAGCCCGAACGTGCCGTCGAGGTCGTCGAGCGCGCCCATCACCGGGTTGCCGATGATGAAGGCGAGCGGCGCGGACATCATGAACCAGCCGGTCATGCGCGCCCGGTAGCGGTACGGGTACCACTTGGTGAGGTAGTAGAGGACTCCCGGGTAGAAGCCGGCCTCGGCGACGCCGAGCAGGAAGCGCGCGGCGTAGAACTGCCAGTCGTCGGTGACCAGCGCCGTCAGTACGGTCACCACGCCCCAGCTGAGCATGATGCGGGTGAACCAGCGGCGCGCGCCGAAGCGGTCGAGGTAGACGTTGCTGGGCACCTCGAAGATCGCGTACGCGATGAAGAACGCGACCTGGCCGAAGGTGAACGCGGCGTTCGACAGGCCGAGTTGATCCTGGAGCGTCAGCTTGGCGAAGCCGACGTTCGACCGGTCTATGTACGCCACCAGATACAGCAGGACCAGGAACGGCATCAGCCGCCGGGTCACCGCTTTCATGACTGTCGATTCCACGGTTCTCCCACGTCGTTCGTGCCGGATCCGCGTCGATCCTCTGGACACGCCGGGACCGTATCGTGATTTGATAGCACCATTGAAGGGGTGTGTCGGACACGGCTTGATCACGGCCGCGGTCACGGCCCCCGGCATCGCACCGGAAGGACCACACATGGCCGCGCTCGAACCCACGCCCACCGACAGCCGGGCGCCGCTGCGCTCCCGCGCCTGGTTCGGCGACGGCGGCAAGAACGGCTTCATCTCCCGCCACCATCTGCGCGCGATGGGCCGCGGCGGTCACAACTTCGACGGCCGCCCGGTCATCGGCATCTGCAACACCTTCTCCGAACTGACGCCCTGCAACGGCCACCTCCAGCTCATCGCGGACGCCGTGAAGCGCGGCGTCCTCCAGGCCGGCGGCTTCCCCCTCGAATTCCCCGCCATGTCCCTGGGCGAGCCGTTCCTGCGCCCCACCTCGATGCTCTACCGCAACCTCGCCGCGATGGAGATCGAGGAACAGATACGGGCCAACCCCCTGGACGCCGTCGTCCTGCTCACCGGCTGCGACAAGACCACCCCCGCCGCCCTCATGGGCGCCGCGAGCGCGGGCGTCCCCGCGATCGTCTTCACCGGCGGCCCGATGCTCAACGGGCGCTTCCAGGGCCGCAACGTCGGCTCCGGCACGGACATCTGGCGCATGACCGAGGAACTGCGGGCCGGGACCATCACCCAGGAGGAGTTCACCGAGTTCGAGAGCTCCCTCAACCGCAGCGCCGGGCACTGCATGACGATGGGCACCGCCTCCACCATGGCGTGCCTGACCGAGGCCCTCGGCATGATGCTCCCCGGCGGCTCGGGCCTGCCCGCGGTCGACGCACGCCGCGGCACCCTCGCCGAGGAGACCGGCGCCCGCGCCGTCGCACTGGCCGGCAGCGACCTCACCCCGGGACGCATCATGACGCGCGCCGCCTTCGAGAACGCCGTCCGGATCAACGCGGCCATCGGCGGCTCCACCAACGCCGTCGTCCACCTCCTCGCCATCGCGGGCCGCCTCGGCGTGCCGCTCGCCCTCGACGACTTCGACCGGCTCGGCGCCGAACTCCCGCTGCTCATCGACCTGATGCCGTCGGGGCGCTTCCTCATGGAGGAGTTCGCGTACGCCGGCGGACTGCCCGCACTCGTCAACGACCTGCGCGACCGGCTCCACCGTGACACGGTCACCGTCACCGGACGCGGCCTCGTCGACAACTGCGAGGGAGCGCAGGTCCACGACCGCGAGGTGATCCGCCCCATCGACCGCCCGGTGCAGCCCGCCGGCACCGGCACCGCCGTCCTGCGCGGCAACCTCGCCCCGAACGGAGCCGTCATCAAGCAGTCGGCCGCCGACCCGAAACTGCTCAGCCACACCGGGCCCGCGCTCGTCTTCGACTCGTTGGAGGACTACCTCGCCGTCGCCGAGGACCCCGACCTGGACGTCACCGCCGACACCGTCCTCGTCGTCCGCAACACCGGCCCCAAGGGCTACCCCGGTATGCCCGAGGTCGGCAACCTCCAGCTCCCCAAGAAGCTCCTGGACGCCGGGGTGCGCGACATGGTCCGCATCTCCGACGCCCGCATGTCCGGCACCGCCTTCGGCACCTGCGTCCTGCACGTCGCGCCCGAGGCGGCGGTCGGCGGCCCGCTGGCCCTCGTCCGCACGGGGGACGACGTACGCCTCGACGTGCCCGCGCGACGCCTCGACGTCCTGGTCGAGGACGCCGAGCTGGAGCGGCGCCGCATCGAGTGGCAGCCGCCGGCGCCGCCCGCCGACCGCGGCTGGACCTACCTCTACACCCAGCACGTCACCCAGGCCGACACCGGCGTGGACCTCGACTTCCTGGTCGGCGCCAGCGACTCCGCCCCGCCCCGCCAGGCGTTCTGAGGACCCGTCATGAATGCTGAAAAGGCCGAGAAGTTGATGAAAGACACAAGGAAGTCGGCGAAGGACTCCAGGAATTCGACGAAGGACGTCGACTCCCTCGTTCGCGGTGTCTCGCCCGTACTCGAAGTCCCCTTCCGCGACGACGGCGCGCTCGACCCCGACGGCTTCGCCACGGTCGTCGACCGCGTCCTCGCCACCGGCGTCGGCTCCGTGATGTTCCCGGGCTTCGCGAGCGAGTTCCACAAGCTCGACGCGGGAGAGCGGGACCTGCTCACCGGTCTGCTTCTGGAGCGCACCCGCGACCGGGCGGACGCCGCCGCGATCGTGTCCGTCCCCGACCACGCCACCCGGCACGCCGTCGCCCAGGCCGTCCGCGCCGCCGAGCGCGGGGCCGACGCGGTCAACGTCCTGCCGCCGCACTTCCTCGGCCCCTCACGGGACGCGGTACTCACCCACGTACGGTCGGTGCTCGCCGCCGTGGACCCGCTGCCCGTCGTCGTCCAGTACGCCCCCGCCCAGACAGGCACCGCACTGGACGCACCCACCCTGCACACCCTCGCCGCGGAACACCCCAACCTCCGCTGGGTGAAAGTCGAGTCGGCCCCGCCCGGACGCCTCATCGCGGCGCTGGCCCAGGGAGAGCGCCCGCTGCCCGCCCTCGTCGGATACGCCGGACTCCAGTTCCCCGACGCCCTGCGCCGCGGCGCGGTCGGCGTCCAACCGGGCTGCTCCTTCGCGGAGTTGTACGTGGAACTGTGGCGCCGCTGGGAGCGCGGCGACGAGACCGGCGCCGTCGCCCTTCACACCCGTATGACGCCCTACCTCTCCTACTGGATGCAGGGCGTCGAGCTGATCGTCGCGGCGGAGAAGGAGATCTCCGTGCGGCGCGGCTGGTTCGGCTCCGCGCACTGCCGGGCACCCGGGCACAGCCTGGACAGCGAGGAGATCGCCATGATCGACCGGTTCTGTGCCGAGTTCGCCGAAATGGTGCCTGAGCTGCTGCGATGATGCTGCCGGCACGTCACACCCGGTGCTCCGATTCCCATCGGAGATGTGACAATCGACAACGCACCGGACGGGATCACCGGCACGCGATGCACACGACGACACAGGGAGTGGCGTGGAACTTCAGGGCCTGCACGGGCAGGTGGTCGACCGGATCGGCCTGTCCCTCGCGGCGGACGAGATCCGCGCCGGGGAGGTCCTGCGCCTGGAGGACGTCCAGGAGCGGTACGGCGTCTCGCGCACGGTCGCGCGCGAGGCCGTCCGAGTGCTCGAGTCCAAGCGGGCGGTGACCAGCCGCCCGCGCATCGGCATCACGGTCCGCCCGATGCCCGAGTGGAACCTCTACGACCCCCAGGTCATCCGCTGGCGCCTCGCCTCGCCCCGGCGCGAGGTCCAGCTGCGCGAACTGGCCGAGCTGCGCGCCGCGGTGGAGCCCTCCGCGGCGGCCCTCGCCGCGGCCGGCGGTGACGCGGAGGCCCGGCAGGCGCTGTCGGAGCACGCCCGCGCCATGGCGAGCGCGGCCCGGGCCGGTGACAGCGCCGGCTTCGTCGAGGCGGATGCGGCCTTCCACCGAGCGCTGCTCGGCGCGTCGGGCAACGGCATGTTCGCCCAGCTCGCGGAGGTGACGGAGGAACTCCTGGTGGCCCGCCGCGAGCTGTCCCTGATGCCGCACGACATCGACATGGCGGCAGTGCGCCGCCACCAGGAGGTGGCCGAAGCGGTGGCCGCGGGCCGCTCGGCCGAAGCGGCGCAGGCAGTGACGGCCATCGTCAACGCCGCCCACAGCGAGGTCGAGGACCTGCTGGCGGGCGGATCCTGCGGGTACGGGGTCTGAGGCGGAGGCACGACCAGTCCCCTTGATCGCTTACTGGGCGGCGCCTAGGCTCTGATGCCCATGGGGACGGGGGAACAGGGCAACGGGCGGCAGGCGTGGCTCGACCGGTTGATCAGCCGTCGCGGAGCCGTGGCGCTGCTGGCCGGGGCGGCGGGGCTGGTCGTTCTGGGTGCGGTGTTCGTCGTGCTGCCGGGGGTGGTGGTCGGCCACGATCTCGCCGGGGCGAGCGTCGCCGCGCAGGACCGCCTGAAGGCGGTGAACGACGTCCGTACGGCGCTTCTGCAGGCGGTCGGCGGTCTCGTCGTACTCTTCGGCGCCTACGCGACATGGCGGCAACTGCGGGTGAGTCAGGACGGTTTGCGTGCCACCCAGGAGGGCTACGTCACCGACCGGTTCAGCCGGGCGGTCGACCAGCTCGGCAGCGACAAGCTGGACGTGCGCATCGGTGGGCTGCACGCGCTGTGGCGGATCGCGGAGCAGTCGGCTCGCGATCGCGAGGCCGTCATCTCCATCCAGGCCGCGTATCTGCGTACGCACCTGCCCTGGCCGCTCACCGGTCCGGAATCGCCGGCGGCGGACATACCCATCAACGACATCACACCCCTGGAGACCCGTGCAGCCGACGCCCAGGTGGCGCTGACCGCACTCGGCGTCCTGTGTCAGCACCGGGAGCAGTCCTGGGTCAATCTCAGCAGCACCGACCTACGACGGGCCGACTGCGACGGACTGTGGTTCCCCGAGGTCAACCTCGACCGCGCCTGCCTGGAGGCGGCGGGCCTGTACCGCGCCAATCTGACCCAGGCGTCCCTGGTCTCGGTCAACCTGCGGCACGCCGACCTCACGACGGCGATTCTCCGCAGGGCTCGCTGCACCCTGGCCGACCTGCGGGGCGCGAAGCTGGTCCAAACCGACCTGCGTGACGCCGACTTCACCGAGACCGACCTGCGTGAGGCGAACCTGCGCAAGGCCGACGCCCGTGGCGCGGTGTTCCGCCACGCCGACCTGCGCATGGCCGACCTGCGCGGCACCGACCTGACAACCGCAGACCTCCTCGAAGCACGCCTGACCGGCGCCGTGACCAGCGAGCTGACGCGCTGGCCCGCCGGCTTCGACCGCTCGGCCGCCGGCGTCGTCGACACCGATGACCCAGGCCCCGAGCCCTCACCCCTGCTCCAGCCACCGACGATGACGTGGCCGGTGCCGCCGCTGCGGTCCATTCCGTGACTCCACGCGGCCGCGCCGGGGATCGCACCCCACGGCGTGGTGCTCACCGGCGACCGGTGAGCACCACGGGAACCCATGGTGCATGCGACCCCCGGGCCGGCAGGCCCTACGCGGCCGAGTTCCCCGAAGCGATGCCGAACGCCGGGTCCGGTACCGATTCGGGGGACAGGAGGACCGAGGAACGGCCGTCGACGCCCACGGGCACGTCACCGTCGATCGTCACCCGGCGCAGCTTGCGCTCGTGGTCGTCGGAGTCGTCCACGCCGTAGTGCTGAGTGGCGCGGTTGTCCCAGATGGCCACATCCCCCGCCCGCCACTGCCAGCGCACCGTGTTCTCGGGACGCTCGACGTGCGACTGGAACAGGTCGACGAGCGCGCGCGAGTCCCGGCCGGTCAGCCCGGCGACGCGCTGCACGAAGTTGCCGAGCAGCAGCACGCGCTCACCGGTCTCCGGGTGCACGCGGACCACCGGGTGCTCGGTGAGGAACTTGGTCGACGCGAACACCTCACGGAACCGCTCGAGCTGCTCCGGCACGGCGTCCGGGCGCAGCGCCGCGTAGTCGTAGTCGTTCGAGTGCACGGCGCGCAGGCCGTCGGCGAGCGCCCGCAGCGACTCGGGCAGATGCGCGTAGGCGGTGGCCGTGTTGGCCCACAGGGTGTTGCCGCCGTAGGGCGGCACGGTCACGGCGCGCAGGATGGAGAACGCCGGATAGGCGGGGACGAAGGTGACGTCCGTGTGCCACTGGTTGGCGCGTCCGCCGTGGTCCGAGTCGATCGGGAACGAGTAACGGCCGTCCACGGACGGCACGGTGGGGTGGGCGACCGGTGTGCCGAGGAGCCGGCCGAACGCTTCGTGACTGTCCTCGTCGAGGTGCTCCTGGCCACGGAAGAAGACGACCTTGTGACGCAGCAGTGCGGAGCGGACGGCAGCGACGGTCGCGGCCGGGAGGTCGCCGCCGAGACGTACGCCGGAGATCACGGCGCCGAGCCGGCCGCCGACCTTCTCGACCGTGATGCCGGGGTCGTCGGTGTCCTGGGCGGGGCGGGTGTCGGTGGCGGGTGCGGAGGTCATGGTGGAAGTCCTTTCGGGAGGCGCGAAGGACGCGTTCGTCGCCCGTCGCGGCCAATTGGCCTTGGAGCGGAAGTAATTGGGGCGGCAGCGCACGGCCACCACGGGCGAGGTCCGAGGGCGCAGGTGTGTCTCGGACCTGTGCGTGATGCCCGTCAGGCGTGGTGCCGCGCCGGACATGGTGTGCGTCGGACGTGGTGTGTCAGATCCAGACGTGGTGTGCGTCAGATGCGGAAGGTCGCCGGACAACGGCCCGTACACGCCACCGGCGCATCGCGCCGGGCATCGACGGGCCGTGACGTGGGAGCGGTCGTCGCGGACATGGTTCGGAGAGTCGCAGCGGCGACGAGCCACCGTCAAGCGCGGTCCGGGTCCCGTCACCACGTCGCCCGATGGTTCAATCGGCGCCTGAGCACAAGGCGACGCCCTGTGCTCCGCCTCCCGCCGAACCCCCTGTGACCAGCGCAGTTTCGCGCGAGCCGCCCATCGGTGCCACCCATCTGCGTGGGGCGCGCCGGGCGGCATCGGGCGCCCCGCGCGAATTCATGCCACCGCAATGTTGCGCCGTCGCAGCCGGCGGAACCGCACCGAGAGGGACACGATGACGCCAGCCACCCCCGGCCCGCGCATGGCGGGCGACGGACGACGCGAAGCCAACGCCGCGACCGTTCTGCGCACGGTGCTCGGCCACGGCCCCGTGGCTCGCAGCGGGATCGCCCGGCTCTCCGGCCTGAGCCCCGCCGCCGTCTCGCGTCAGTGCACCGACCTGGTCCGGCTCGGCCTGGTCCGCGAACTGCCGGAACTGGCGGCGGGCGGCACGGTGGGCCGGCCGCAGATCCCCGTCGATCTGCACACGGGCGCGTCCGGGGGACCCGTGGCGGGCGGGGTTCACCTGGGCGTTCCCCTGTCCACGTTCGGCGTCGTGGACCTGCGCGGCCGGGTGCTCGCCCGGCACACGTTCACGCACGACGGGATCGAACCGAAGGACCTGCCGCGCCAAGTCGCGCGCGGGCTGCAGGAGTTCCTGGACCGCACCGTGCAGGGCCGGCCGCTGCTGGGGGTGGGCGCGGCCGTGGGCGGCTGGGTCGACCCGGGGGAGGGGACGGTCGTGCGGCACGACGCGCTCGGCTGGCACCGCAGACCCGTCGCCGCCGAACTCGCCCGTGGGCTCGGCGGTCTCGAGGTGCGGCTCGACAACCACGCCCGTGCCATCGCACAGTCCGAGATCCTCTTCGGCAGACCCGCCGCACGCCGCAGCCTTGTGCACCTGTTCGTGGGCAACGTCGTCGACGCGGCGCTCGGCATCGCCGGGGTGGTGCACCAAGGACCCGGTTCGGGCGCCGGCGATGTGGCGCATCTGCCGGTGCCCGACTCCACGGCGCCCTGCTCGTGCGGGCGCACGGGCTGCCTGGAGGCGACCGCGTCGAACACCGTTCTCGGTCAGGTGGCGCTGAGGCGCGGCATCGTCCCGGAACCCGACACGTCGCTGGTGGTGGACGCCGCCGCGGCCGGTGACCGACGGGCCGACCGGCTCCTGCGCGAGCGGGCCAGGGCGGTGGGCCGCGCGACGGCTCTGCTCCTCGACGTGCTGAACCCGGATCTTGTCGTGGTGACCGAGCAGTCGAGCCTTCTCGACCCCGACTACCTGGAAGAGATCCGAGGCGCCGCGGTCGACCTCTCCCACGTCTGCGACGACCCCGAACGTATCGTCAGTCCACATGCCGGACCGGGCGTACTGCCGGTCGCGGCCGGGACAGTTCTCCTGAATCCCCTGTTCAGAAGCCCTCTTCAGGCCATCGGCCGCCGCCTGTCGGAGGCCGCGCTTGGCTGACCCCGGTCCAGGATTCGGACATCACCGGTTGACCGCCCCGGCGAGCCACTGCCATATTGCTCCCGTGAATCCGGACATGCGCCTCGTCTCCCGCAGGCACGTCGACCTCTGTCGACAGGCCAGCGCGGTCTGTGCCGTCAAGCTCTGACGCGGGGCCGACCCCCGTACACCCGGGCTGACTTCCGCTCACTTCTCCGCACTCCTCGGCCGTGCCCCAGCACGGCCGGGGCCGCGCGCTCTCCCTCCTCGCACGTCCCGGCTCTCCGCTGGCGGACGCGGTTCCTGAGCCGCTGTGGCGGTCATTGATTCCTGCCGCAGCGAAAAGAATCCAGTGCTTCGTCCTGCCCGGCCCGGGCGGCGCCCCGGCCGGAGCGGCGCCCTGACGCTTTCGGCGGCCCGAACCCCGTCGGTGACCCAAATCCGTCGGTGACCCGGACCCGTCGGTTTCCGACCGCGTCGGCGATCCGGCGCCGGTGCGCCCCGTCATGGCCCGGCCACCGTCAGGGCCGGGTCGGAGCACGGCGGTGCGACGCGACCCCTCCCTCACCGTCCCTCCCCTTCACAGGCAGGCCTCGATGACCGAGCAGTACCCGTTCACGCCCCCAGACGTCTCCCGCCGCAGCACCTTGCGGGCCGCGGGCGCCGGCGCCCTGCTGGCCGGGCTCGGCGGCCTGACCGGCTGCCGCTCCGCGGTGTCCGAAGCCAACTCCTCGGCGAAGGAGGCACGTTCGCGACCCAAGCGTGGTGGCATTCTCTCCGTCGCCGTCAACACCGACTTCACGCCGAGCCTTCTGTTCGCGCAGAGCTCGCAGTCGTACCAGCACCGGCTCCTCTACAACACGCTCACGCGCTACGACGACGGCCTGAAGCCGCAGCCCGAACTCGCCACCTCCTGGGACTACGCCGCGGACGGGCGCGGCATCACCCTGAAACTGCGCGACGACGTGACCTACCACGACGGGCGCAAGTTCACGGCCGACGACGTGATCTTCGCGGTGAAGAACCTGCAGAACCCGGTGAGGGCAGCGCAGTTGAGGGCGACCGCGCTTGCCGTCAGTGGATTCGAGAAGCGCGGGGACCACGAGGTGGTGCTCAAGCTGGCGCACCCCGTGGCCAACCTCTTCGACCTCTTCGAATTCATGATCATCACGGATCGGCACTCCGTCGAGGACGCGGTCAAGGGCACGAAGCTCAACGGCACCGGGCCGTTCAGGCTGAAGAAGTGGAGCCCCGGCTCGGGCCTGAGCCTCGTCCGCAACGACGCGTACTGGCAGCCCGGCCGCCCGTACCTCGACGGTGTCGAACTGCGCGTCATGGCCCAGGCCGACGCGCTGGTCTCCTCGTTGCGCTCGGGCCAGTCCCAGCTCTCCTACCAGGTCCCCGGCAAGAGTCTTGCCGCGGTCAAGGGCAACCCGGATCTCACGATCACGAGCTACGACACCGGTGACGGCGCCGCCTACGTGGGTGTCAACACCACCGTCGCGCCGCTCGACGACAAGACGGTCCGCCAGGCCGTCGCCTGGGCACTCGACCGTGAGCGCATCGTCGATCAGACGCTCGGCGGCTACGGACTGGCATCCGCCGCGCCCTGGCCCAAGTCGTCGCCCGCCTTCACCGAAGCCGGCCGCACCCACTACACGCACAACCCCGCCAAGGCCCGCCGGCTCCTGAAGTCCGCCGGCCTGACCAGGCTCCGGCTCCCGCTGCTGCACCTCAGCCTGCCCGGCGAGACCGCCATCGCCGAATCGGTCCAGTACGACCTGAAGCAGGTCGGCATCGCCGTCGAACTCCAGCCCACCGACCCCGCCACCGCCCAGAAGAAGCTCATCTCGCAGGACATGCCGGCGCTGTGGACCATGTCCCACGGCTTCGCCCAGGTCCAGCCGTCCACCCTCGCGGTGAGCGCCTATCCCTTCAACGAGGCCAAGAACACCTCCAAGTACCACTCCGCCGCGTACACCAAGGTGGTGCGCGAGGCGTGGACCACCAGGGACACGGCCGGCGCCGCGACCAACGCGCAGTACCGGAAGATCTCCGGCATCCTGCTCGACCAGGCCTTCATCATCGACCTCGCCATCCGGGGCCGGGTGCAGGTCGCGAGCAAGAAGCTGCACGGCGTCACCCTCAACAAGTTCTCGTACCTCAACCTCGACGACGCGTACCTGGTCTGACATGCGCAGCTATCTCCTCAGGCGGCTGCCGTCCGCCCTCCTCGTCCTCCTGCTGGCCTCCTTCCTCATCTTCGCGATCCTGCGCCTGGTCCCGGGCGACCCGGCCAGTTCCCTCGCGGGGCCCGACGCGAGCGCCGCGACCGTCGCCGCCATCCGCGAGCGACTCGGGCTGAACGCACCGCTGTTGACGCAGTACACGAGTTGGATCGGCGACCTCGCGCGCGGGGACCTCGGGCCGTCGTACGCGATCGGAGGCGACACCGCCGACCTCATCCGCGACGGGCTCGGCGCCACCGTCGAACTCACCCTGGGCGCCCTGCTGTTCGTGATCCTGCTCGGCACGGCCTTCGGGGTGCTCGGCGCCACCTCGCGCCGCCGCTGGGTCAGGGGCGTGGTCCGCGTCGCCACCACGGGCGCCCTGGCCGTGCCGCCGTTCGTCACCGGCGTCCTGCTCGTCCTCGTCTTCGCCGTGACCCTCGGCGTCCTCCCGCCCGGTGGCCGCGTGCCGGTCCTGAGCGCCCCCGACCTCGGTGTGCAGTACCTCCTCCTGCCCTCGCTGTGCCTCGCCCTGCCGAGCGCCGCCGTCCTCGGGCGCTACCTCAAGGACGGCATCGAGCGCACCCTTGCCGAGGACTACATGCGCACCGCCACCGCCGCCGGCGTCACGCCCCGCCGTCTGCTGTGGCGGCACGCCATGCCCAACGCGCTGCCGCCCGTGGTCACCCTGCTCGGCATGCAGACCGGCCACCTTCTCGGCGGCGCGGTACTCGTCGAGGCGATCTTCGCCTGGCCGGGCCTCGGGCAGCTCGCGGAAGCGGGCCTCACCCGCCGCGACTACCCCGTCGTCCAGGATCTGCTGCTGCTCCTCGTCACCGTCTTCGTCCTCGTCCAGCTGCTCACCGACGCGGTGTACGCCTGGCTGGACCCCCGGATCAGGTGGGAGTGACCGCCATGAACACCACCCGGCTCCCCGCGCGCCGCCCGTCCCGCGCCCGTAACCCGTACCTCGCCGCACTCGGCACCCTCCGGGGCCGCCTCGGCATCGCGCTCGTCGCCGTGGTCGTCCTCGCCGGACTGCTCGCACCCCTCCTGACCGGCCACGGCCCGACCGACCAGAGCGCCGACGGGCTCCGGCCGTTCGGCGCCCCCGGTCATCCGCTCGGCACCGACGACCTCGGTCGTGACCTGCTCAGCCGTGTCCTCTACGGCATCCGCGCCGACCTGGGCATCATCGCCGTCGCCGTGCCGCTCGGCGCCCTCGCGGGCTGTGTCCTCGCCCTGCTCGCCGCCGCGCACCCGGTCGCCGACACCGTCGTCCAGCGCGCCTTCGACCTGGTCCTCGCCTTCCCCGGACTGATCCTCGCCCTCGCGGTCACCGCCATCCTCGGCCCGGGACGGCTTCCCGTCGTCCTGGTGATCGCGCTCGCCGAGATCCCCGTGTTCGGACGGCTGCTGCGTGGCGGGATCCTCGTCCAGAGAGAGCGCGAGTACGTGGTCGCCGCGCGGGTCGGCGGCACTTCACGCACCCGTGTCCTCGTCCGCCACATCCTGCCCAACGCCACCGACCCGCTCGTCGTTCAGATCGCCGTGTCGCTCACGGTCGCCGTCTTCATCGAAGGCGCCATGAGCTTTCTCGGCGTGGGCGTACGACCTCCGGAACCCACTCTCGGCGGCGTCCTCAGCCAGTCGGTGCCCTACCTCGCACAGGCCCCCCACTTCGCGGCAGGCCCTCTGATCACCGTGACCGCTCTCGTCCTCGGCCTCTCCCTGATCGCCGAGGCACTCAACCGGGAGATACGCCGATGACGACGACCGATCTGCTCGAAGTCCGGGACCTCGGCGTCGAGTTCACCGGACCCGACGGAGACCCGCTGCGGGCGGTCCACGATGTCACCTTCACCCTGCGCCGGGGCGAGACCCTCGCCGTCGTCGGTGAGTCCGGATCCGGCAAGTCCACCACCGCGCTCGCCCTGACCCGGATGCTGCCCGGCACCGGACGCGTCACGGGCGGGACCGTACGCCTCGACGGCCGGGACCTCGCGTCGGCCGGGCCCGACGAGCTGCGTGCCGTACGCGGCGCACGGATCGGCATGATCTTCCAGGACCCGATGACGGCCCTCAATCCGGTGCTCACGGCGGGGCAGCACCTTGACGAGGTGCTGCGCGCCCACGGAGCGGGCGACCGAAAGGCCCGCCGTGCCCGCGCGGGCGAACTCCTCGACCTGGTCGGCATCCCCGAGCCGGGCCGCCGGTTCGACGACCACCCGCACCAGTTCTCCGGCGGCCAGCGCCAGCGCATCCTCATCGCGATGGCCCTGGCCAACGAGCCCGACGTCCTCATCGCCGACGAGCCGACCACCGCCCTCGACGCCACCGTCCAGGACCAGATCCTCACCCTCCTCGCCAAGCTCAACGAGGAGACCGGAACGGCACTCGTCCTGATCACGCACAACATGGGTGTGGTCGCCCGCGCCTGTGAACGCGTCCTGGTGATGTACGGCGGCACCGTCGTCGAGGACGGGCCGACCGCCGAGGTACTCACCCGGCCACGGCACCCGTACACCGCGGGCCTCCTCGCCGCGGTGCCCCGGCTCTCGGCTCCGTCCGGCACCCGGCTCACGGGAATCCCCGGCAGCACGCCCGACCTGACACTCCTCGGTGCCGGGTGCGCCTTCGCCGACAGGTGCGCCCTGGCCGAGGACCGCTGCGGCGTCAGCGCACCCCCTCTGACCGAGGCGGCGGCAGGGGGACGCGTGGCGTGCTGGCCCGCCGCGGAGGGCTCGCGGCCGCTGCCGGGGCCCGCCCGGCCCGCGCGCATCGAACGGCCCGCTCCCGGGGCGGTGGTCCTCGAAGCCGAGAACATCACCAAGGTCTACCGGGGGCGCGGCGCCGGCGCAGGCACCCGCCGCTTCACCGCGCTCGACGGGGTCTCGCTCACCCTCGCCGAGGGAGAGACACTCGGCATCGTCGGAGAGTCCGGCTCGGGGAAGTCCACGCTCGCCCGCGTCCTCGCGCACGCCCATCCGGCGGACGGCGGAACGCTGCGGCTGCGCGGCGGCGACGTCACCCATCCCGCGCGCAAGGCCCTGCACGCGGTGCGCCGCGAGGTACAGATGGTCTTCCAGGACCCGTACGCGTCCCTCAACCCCCGTATGACGGTGGGGGAGATCATCGCCGAGCCGCTCGTCGCGTTCGGCCTCGGCGACCGCGACCGGCGCCGGGACCGCGTCGCGGACCTGCTGCGCCAGGTCGGACTCGACCCCTCCGTCGCCGACCGCCACCCGCGGTCGTTCGCCGGAGGCCAGCGCCAACGCATCGGTATCGCACGGGCGTTGGCACCCGGGCCGTCCGTCCTCATCTGTGACGAGCCCGTCTCCGCACTCGATGTCTCGGTGCAGGCCCAGATCGTCAACCTGCTCTCGGACCTCCAGCGTGACCTCGGCCTCGCACTCGTCTTCATCGCCCACGACCTGGCGGTGGTCCGACAGGTCAGCCACCGGATCGCCGTGATGCACGAGGGCCGCATCGTCGAGAGCGGCAGCGCGGACGAGGTCTGCGAACGGCCCCGTGACCCGTACACCCGCTCCCTGCTCGCGGCAGCACCACATCCCGTACCCGTGGGCGCGCCCGTATGACTGCCCACCCCGCAACGACCTGACCGACCGACCACCCGGCCCACGGAGACATCATGAGCACCCGCCGCGACCCCTACGACGGCTTCCCCGGACGTGTCGGGCGCACCTTCGCCGACTCGGAGCCCGCCTGGCCACCGCGCCGCACCGCGCCGGACCGGGCCCCGAACATCGTCGTCGTACTCGTCGACGACATGGGCTACAGCGACATCGGCCCCTTCGGATCCGAGATCGCCACCCCGGTTCTCGACGAGCTGGCGGCACAGGGCGTGCGGCTGACCAACTACCACACGATGCCGCTGTGTTCGCCCGCCCGGGCCGCCCTGCTCACGGGTCTCAACCCGCACCGCGTGGGCTACGCGATGGTCGCCAACTCCGACCCGGGGTTTCCCGGATACGGCATGGAGATCGCCGACGACATCCCCACCCTCGCCGAACTGCTGCATGACTCCGGCTACGCGACGTACGCCGTCGGGAAGTGGCACCTGGTCCGCGACTCGGCGTCCAACGCCGCCGACCACCGCGGGAACTGGCCGCTCCAGAAGGGCTTCGACCGGTACTACGGCGTCCTCGAAGGGCTCACCAGCCTCTTCCACCCGCATCAACTGGTGCGCGACAACAGCCCTCTCGACATCGACGAGCTGCCCGAGGGCTACTACTACACCGACGACATCACCGACGAGGCCATTTCCATGGTGAAGTCGCTGCGGGCCCACGACCCGGACAAGCCGTTCTTCCTCTACCTCGCGCACAACGCGGTCCACGGCCCGCTCCAGGCCAAGGAGGAGGACATCGCCCGCCATCGCGGGCACTACGACGACGGCTGGGACGCGCTGCGCGACCGGCGCTTCGCCGCCCAGCTCGCAGCCGGCCTCTTCCCGCCCGGCACCGAACTGCCGCAGCGCAACAGCGAGGCCGGACTCGACGTGCCGGCATGGGACTCGCTCACCAAGGACCAACAGCGGCTGTACGCCCGCTACATGGAGGTCTACGCGGCGATGGTCGACAACATCGACCAGAACCTCGGCCGCCTCACCGACACCCTCGACGCACTCGGCGAACTCGACAACACCATCATCGTGTTCACCTCGGACAACGGCGGCACCGGCGAGGGCGGACTCGAAGGCACCCGTTCCTACTTCAGCCGCTTCGTCCACCACCCCCAGCTCCCCTCCGACTGGACCCCGGACGTCGACCGCGACCCCGAACTCATCGGCGGTCCCCGCAGCCTCGTCCACTACCCACGCGGCTGGGGCATGGCCTCCAACACCCCCTTCCGCCTCTACAAGGGACACACCTACGCGGGCGGTGTCCGCGTGCCCTTCGTGCTGTCCTGGCCCGAGGGGGTCCGGGACGGCCGGCTCACCCAGGGCGTGCGACCGCAGTACCAGTACGTCACCGACATCGCCCCCACCCTCCTCGAACTCGCCGGGATCGCCCGCCCGGACAGGCGCGCCGGGGTGCCGCTCCAGGAACTGGACGGCGTCAGCCTCACCCCCGTCCTGGCCGACCCCACTCATGCCTCCACGCACGCCGAGCAGTACTGCGAGATGACCGGCAACCGCAGCTACTACCGCGACGGCCACAAACTCGTCACCCTGCACCGCCCCGGCGCGCCCTACGACGACTCCGAGTGGGCCCTCTACGACATCCGCGCAGATCCCACCGAGATCCACGACCTCGCCGCCCGGCATCCGGAACTGGTGAAGGGGCTGTCGGCCGCGTGGGAGAGCGCGGCCTGGCGCAACGGCGTCTTCCCGCTGCCCGACGGAAGCGGCGCGCTCGCCCGCCGCAACCCCGCCGAGGAACGCCTCGCCCGTCCTCTCACCCTGCTGCCCGGTACCCCCGAACTCGAGCGCTACCGCTCCTCACGGCTCATCTCGTTCCGGTCGTTCGACATCGAGGTCGCCGTGGACGCGCCGGGCGAGGGCGTCCTCGTCTCGCACGGGGACCAGGGCGGCGGCTACGTCCTCTACGCGGAGGACGGCCGGCTGCGCTTCGCCTACAACGAGTACGGCGTGCTCCACGAGACCGACGCGGGGCCGGTACCGGAGGGTCCGTACGAGGTCACCGTCGCCGCGACCGCCGAGAAGGGCCTGCGCTGGCGGTTCTCGGTCGCCGTCGACGGTGTGGAGCGCGCCGCGCCGGACAGCGTGCACCAGCTCATCGGCATGGCGCCGTTCCAGGGCATCAGCGTCGGCGTCGACCGCAGGTCGCCGGTGTCCTGGCCGGTACACGAGCGGCACGGAAGCTTCCGCCACGCAGGGCGACTCAGGTCCGTGACCTACCGCCCGGGAGCGCCCGCGCCGGATTCCCCGGCGGCCGTGGCCGCCGCCCTGCGTGAAGCGGCGGCGGCCTTCGAGTGACGTGTCGACGGTCCTCAGGCGGGACGCAGCCACACTGTCGCCAGTGGCGGCACGGTCAGACGGAGTGAGACGGGCCGGCCGTGGCTCGGCTCCGGGTCCGGCTTGAGGACACCGGAGTTGACGATGTCGCCGCCGCCGTACCGTGCCGCGTCCGTGTTGAGGACCTCGGACCAGCCGGGGACCGAGTCGGGCACGCCGAGCCGGTAGTTCTCGCGGACCGCCGGGGAGAAGTTGCACACGGCCAGCAGGGGAGTGCCGTCCGCCGCGAACCGCAGGAAGGCGAGGACGTTGTCGTCGGCCGCGTCCGCGGTGATCCACGAGAATCCCGCGGGCGTGGTGTCCCGTTCCCAGAGGGCGGGAGCGGCCGCGTACTCGCGGTTGAGGTCGCGCACCAGGTCGAGGACTCCACGGTGGTCCGGCTCGGCGTCGTAGGCCGGGTCGAGGAGCCACCAGTCCGGGCCGTGCGCCTCCGACCACTCGGCCCCCTGCGCGAACTCCTGCCCCATGAACAGGAGTTGCTTGCCGGGGTGGGCCCACATGAAGCCGAGGTACGCGCGGTGGTCGGCGCGCCGCTGCCACCAGTCGCCGGGCATCTTCGACACGAGGGCGCGCTTGCCGTGCACCACTTCGTCGTGCGAGAGGGGAAGGAGGTAGTTCTCGCTGTAGGCGTACACCATCGAGAACGTCAGCTCGTTGTGGTGGTACTTGCGGTGCACGGGCTCGTGCACGATGTACGCCAGCGAGTCATGGCTCCAGCCCATGTTCCACTTCAGGCCGAAGCCGAGGCCGCCGAAACCGTGGGGGCCGATGTGGTGGGTCTGCCGCGTGACGCCGTCCCACGCGGTCGACTCCTCGGCGATGGTGACGACACCCGGGCAGCGCCGGTACACGGTGGCGTTCATCTCCTGGAGGAAGGCCACGGCGTCGAGGTTCTCGCGGCCGCCGTGCTCGTTCGGCGACCACTGGCCTTCCTCGCGCGAGTAGTCGAGGTAGAGCATGGAGGCCACGGCGTCGACCCGCAGGCCGTCGATGTGGAACTCCTCGCACCAGTACACGGCGTTGGCCACGAGGAAGTTGCGGACCTCCTTGCGGCCGTAGTCGAACTCGAGAGTGCCCCAGTCCGGGTGCTCGGCGCGGCGTGGGTCCTGCGGCTCGTACAGGGCGGTGCCGTCGAAGCCGGCCAGCGCCCAGTCGTCCTTCGGGAAGTGGGCCGGCACCCAGTCCATGATCACGCCGATCCCCGCCTGGTGCAGGGTGTCGACGAGGTGGCGGAAGTCGTCGGGGGAGCCCATGCGGGACGTAGGGGCGTAGAAGCCGGTGACCTGGTAGCCCCACGACCCGCCGAAGGGATGCTCGGCCACCGGCATGAACTCGACGTGGGTGAAGCCCAGATCGCTCACATAGGCGGCGAGCTGGTCGGCGAGCTCGCGGTAGTCCAGTCCCGGCCGCCACGACGGCAGATGCACCTCGTACACCGAGAAGGGCGCCTCGTGCACCGGACGCTTCCCGCGCCGCTTCATCCACGCCGCGTCCCCCCACGTGTGGGACGACGCCGTCACGACGGACGCGGTGGCGGGCGGCACCTCGGTGCGCCGGGCCAGGGGGTCCGCGCGCACGGTGTGCGAACCGTCGGGGCGGGTGATGTCGAACTTGTACAGCGTTCCCTCGCCGATGCCTGGCAGGAACAGCTCCCACACGCCCGACGAACCGAGCGACCGCATAGGGAACGCGGTGCCGTCCCACGCGCAGAAGTCACCGCAGACGCGCACGCCCCGGGCGTTCGGCGCCCACACCGTGAACCGGGTGCCCGCGACGCCTTCGTGCGTCATCGGCTGGGCGCCGAGAGCGGTCCACAGCTCCTCGTGCCGGCCCTCGCCGATCAGATGCAGGTCGAACTCCCCGAGCGCGGGCAGGAAGCGATAGGGGTCATCGACTTCCCTCTCGTCCCCGTCGTACGTCACGAGCAGCGTGTACGCGGGAATCGCGTCGAGCGGCAGCACCGCGGTGAACAGACCGTCACCCTCGTCGCGCAGCTCCACGCGCCGGCCCTCGACCGACACGGCGACGGCCTGGGCGTACGGCCGCAGCACACGGAACGCGACACCGCCGTCCACCGGGTGCGCGCCCAGCAGGGCGTGCGGGTCGTGATGCTCACCCCACAGGAGACGTCCGCGGTCCGACCCGTCCAGCTCGGGGGCGGGCAGGACGGTGAGGCGACCGGGGCCGGACTTGCCGGTCGGGCCGGCAGTCTTGGAGGCGGAGGTCTTGCGAGCTGCCACGGTGTTGTCTCCTCGGGCGGGATGGGGGTTCGGCAGGCGGACGGCGGGGTTGCCGCCGCCTGGTTCAACGGGGTTCGGCGAGGCGGCTGATCGCCGCCATCGGTACGGGCAGCCAGTCGGGCCGGTGCCGTGCCTCGTACAGGACTTCGTAAAGGGCCCGGTCCGTCTCGTAGGCGCGGAGCAGGTCGGGTTCCTCGCGCGGGTCCGACTTCGACTCGGCCGCGTAGCCGGCGCAGTAGGCGTCCCGGCAGCGCAGCGACCACTCCGGCCGCCAGGGCAGACGGGTGCGGGCCGCGTAGTCGAAGGAGCGGAGCATGCCCGCGACATCGCGTACGGGGGACTGCGCATGGCGGCGTTCGGCGAGCGGGCGGGCCGGCTCGCCCTCGAAGTCGATGACGAACCACTGCTGCCCCGACCACAGCACCTGCCCCAGATGGAGGTCGCCGTGGATGCGCTGCGCGGGCCGCGCCGAGTCGACGAGCGCGAACGCGTCGAACGCGGCCCGCAGCCCCGGCGCGTGCGGGAGCAGCGCGGGCACGGAACGGGCCGTGGACTCGAGGCGCTCGGTCATCGCGGCGGCGAGGCGCCGGTTGCGGTGGGGCTCAGGCGCGTCGACGGGGAAGGCCGCCGTCAGCGCGAGATGGACCTCGGCGGTCGCCCGCCCCAGTTCGTACGCCTCGTCGGTGAAGTCCCTGCCGGAGGAGAGCGACCGGAGCGCGAGGGTCCAGCCGTCGTCCGCGTCGGGCAGGAACGGCTGGAGGACGCCGAGTGTCGCCTGCTGGGGCTGCGACGTACGGAACCAGGCGACGGGTCCCGGCACACGGGTGCAGCCCTGCCGGGCGAGCGCCTGCGGTACCTCGAGATCCGGGTTGACGCCGGCCTGGACGCGTCGGAAGACCTTCAGGATGTACGAATCGCCGTACACCAGTGACGTGTTGGACTGCTCGGCGTCGATGACGCGCGGCGTGAGCCCCGCGGGTACGGTGACCTGCGGGTCGCGTTCGAAGCGCAGAGGGCCCGCCGCACCCGGGTGGCGCAGCCGCTCGAGGAGCAGCCCCGCCGAGCGGGGCTCCTGGAGGGCGTCGTACACCATGAGGCCGGTCAGCGGGCCCTCGGTCGCGCGGCCGATGAAGGCGGGCGCGAGAGAGGGCGGCAGCATCTCCCGTACGCCGAGCAGGAGTTGGTAGAGATTGTCGGCCGGGGGCGTGCCCGAGCCGGAGCGGGTCACCTGCTCGGCGTGTTCGGCGCGCACCAGCAGGTGCAGGCAGCCCGGGTGCAGCTCGGTCATCGAGGCCAGGGTCAGCCCGGTGACCGGCCGGCCCTTTCCCGCGAACCAGCGCTGCCGGGGCAGCCATTCGTGGAGCAGACCGGCGAGTGAGTTCAGCAGCAGAGAGGGGCTGACGCCGGTCGGACTCTGCAGTGCGGCCTTGGGCATGGCGACGACTCCTTTCGAGGGCGGACAGACGGTCCCAGGGGTGTGGGGCCGCCGGTCACCACGCGGTGCTGACGGCTTCCTTGCGGAGCCGGAACCAGTAGAAGCCGTGGCCCGCGAGGGTCAGCAGGTACGGGAGCCGGCCGATGGCGGGGAAGCGGACGCCACCGATGAGCTCGACCGGGTGGCGGCCGTCGAAGGCCTGGAGGTCGAGTTCGGTGGGCTGGGCGAAGCGGGAGAAGTTGTGCACGCACAGGACGAGGTCGTCCTTGTACTCGCGCAGGAACGCGATCACCGCCGGGTTGGACGAGGGGAGTTCGGTGTACGAGCCGAGGCCGAACGCCTCGTTCTGCTTGCGGATCTCGATCATCCGGCGCGTCCAGTGCAGCAGCGAGGACGGGGACGACATGGACGCTTCCACGTTCGTGACCTGGTAGCCGTAGACGGGGTCCATGATCGTGGGGAGCGAGAGCCGGCCCGGGTCGCAGGACGAGAAGCCCGCGTTGCGATCCGGGGTCCACTGCATCGGCGTGCGCACGGCGTCGCGGTCGCCCAGCCAGATGTTGTCGCCCATGCCGATCTCGTCGCCGTAGTAGAGGATCGGCGAGCCCGGCAGGGAGAGCAGCAGAGCGGTGAACAGCTCGATCTGGTTGCGGTCGTTGTCGAGGAGGGGCGCGAGGCGGCGGCGGATGCCGATGTTGGCGCGCATCCGCGGGTCCTTGGCGTACTCCGCGTACATGTAGTCGCGCTCTTCGTCGGTGACCATTTCGAGCGTGAGCTCGTCGTGGTTGCGCAGGAAGATGCCCCACTGACAACTCGACGGAATGGCAGGCGTTTTGGCCAGGATTTCCGAGACCGGGTAGCGCGACTCCCTGCGCACCGCCATGAAGATGCGCGGCATGACCGGGAAGTGGAACGCCATGTGGCACTCGTCGCCGCCGGAGGCGTAGTCGCCGAAGTAGTCGACCACGTCTTCAGGCCACTGGTTGGCCTCGGCCAGCAGCACCGTGTCCGGGTAGTGCGTGTCGACCTCGGCCCGTACGCGCTTGAGGAAGGCGTGGGAGGCGGGGAGGTTCTCGCAGTTGGTGCCTTCCTCGGCGTAGAGGTAGGGCACCGCGTCGAGCCGGAAGCCGTCGATGCCGAGGTCCAGCCAGAAGCGCAGGGCGGCGAGGATCTCCTCCTGGACGCGCGGGTTCTCGTAGTTGAGATCCGGCTGGTGGGAGAAGAAGCGGTGCCAGTAGTACTGCTTGCGCACCGGGTCGAACGTCCAGTTGGAGGACTCGGTGTCGACGAAGATGATCCGCGCGTCCTCGTACTGCTTGTCGTCGTCGGCCCAGACGTAGTAGTCGCCGTAGGGGCCGGTGGGGTCCTTGCGGGACTCCTGGAACCACGGGTGCTGGTCGCTGGTGTGGTTCATGACGAAGTCGATGATCACGCGCATCCCGCGCTGGTGCGCCGCGTCGACGAACTCCACGAAGTCCGCGAGATTGCCGAACTCGGGCAGGACCGCGGTGTAGTCGGAGACGTCGTAACCGCCGTCCCGCAGCGGCGACTTGAAGAACGGCGGCAGCCAGAGACAGTCGACCCCCAGCCACTGGAGATAGTCCAGCCTGGACGTGATGCCCTTGAGGTCGCCGACCCCGTCGCCGTTGCTGTCCTGGAAGGAGCGGACCAGGACCTCGTAGAAGACGGCGCGCTTGAACCAGTCGGGATCCCTGTCCTTGGTGGGGGTGTCCTCGAAGGTGTCCGGGACGGGCTTGTTGACGATCATGTGGTGGGTGACCCTCCGGTGGGCGGTGAGGACGGTCGCAGGACGGTGAGGATGTGCGCGGGCGCGCGGCCCGGCTCGAGGCGCACATAGTTCGTCCTGCCCCATTGGTATGTCTCGCCGGTCAGCTCGTCGCGGACCGGCACGCTCGCGTGCGCGTCGAGCCCGAGCTGAGGCATGTCCAGGGAGACTGTCGCCTCCTGGGTGTGGTGGGGGTCGAGATTGACGACCACCACGACCGTGTCGGAGCCCGAGCGCTTGCTGTACGCGATCAGCGCGTCGTTGTCGGTGTGGTGGAAGTGGAGATTCCTGAGCAGGCGCAGGGCGCCGTGGTTCCGCCTGACGCGGTTCAGAGTGGTGATGAGCGGAGCGATGGAACGCCCCGCCCGCTCGGCCGACTCCCAGTCACGCGGCCGCAGTTCGTACTTCTCCGAGTGCAGATACTCCTCGCTGCCCTCGCGGACCGGTGTGTTCTCGCACAGCTCGTACCCGGCGTACATCCCCCAGGCCGGGGAGAGCGTGGCCGCGAGCACGGCACGCACCTCGAAGGCGCGGCGGCCGCCGTTGCGGAGGTAGCCGGGCAGGATGTCGGGCGTGTTCACGAACAGGTTGGGACGCATGTAGGCGGCCGTGTCCCGGGAGAGTTCCGTGAGGTACTCGGTGAGCTCCTGCTTCGTGTCGCGCCACGTGAAGTACGTGTACGACTGCTGGAAACCGGCCTTGGCGAGCGCCCGCATGATGGGGGGCCGGGTGAAGGCCTCGGCGAGGAACACCACGTCCGGGTCGCTGCGGTTGATGTCGGAGATCACCCGCTCCCAGAACACGACGGGCTTGGTGTGCGGGTTGTCGACGCGGAAGACGCGGACTCCGTGACGCATCCAGAAGCGCAGGATCCGGGTCGTCTCCTCGATCAGCCCCAGCATGTCCTGGTCGAAGGCGATCGGGTAGATGTCCTGGTACTTCTTCGGCGGGTTCTCCGCGTACGCGATCGTGCCGTCCGGCCGGTGCTGGAACCACTCCGGGTGCTTCTCCACCCACGGGTGGTCGGGCGAACACTGGAGCGCGAAGTCCAGCGCGATCTCCAGATCGAGTTCAGCGGCCCGGCGCACGAAGGCGTCGAAGTCTTCGATGGTGCCGAGGTCGGGGTGGACCGCGTCGTGACCGCCCTCGGGCGAGCCGACCGCCCACGGCACTCCGACATCCCACCGGTCGGCCGACAGAGTGTTGTCCGGCCCCTTGCGGAAGGTGGTGCCGATGGGGTGGATCGGCGGCAGGTAGACCACGTCGAAGCCCATGGCGGCGACGGCGGGCAGGCGCTCGGCCGCCGTGCGGAAGGTGCCGCTCACCGGCCGATCCCCGTCGCGGACCACGGCGCCCTCGGAGCGCGGGAACATCTCGTACCAGGCTCCGTACAGCGCCCGTTCACGCTCCACGAGCAGGGGCATGGGCGCCGAGCGCGAGACGTGTTCGCGCAGCGGGTGCTCCGCCAGGGCGGTGGTCACGTCCGGCGCGAGGGCCGCGGCGTGCCGGGCGGCGGGCGGCATGCTCTCGTCGCGGAGCGCGTCCACGGCCGCGAGGACCGCGTCCCGCCCGGCCTGTTCCGGGACGCCGGCGGCGGCCCGCTCGTACAGCGCGGCGCCCTCCTCCAGGATCACCTCCGTGTCGATCCCGGCCGGGACCTTGATGCCGGCGGACCGGCGCCACGAGGACACGGGATCGCTCCACGCCTCCACCGTGTACGTCCAGTTGCCCACGTCCGTCGGGGTGACGTCGGCGCCCCAGCGATCGCTGCCCGGGGACAGTTCGCGCATGGGGATCCACGGGCCCGGCCGGCCGTCGGGGCCACGCAGCACGACATTGGCGGCGACCGCGGCATGGCCCTCGCCGAAGAGCGTGGCGGAGACCTCGAACGTCTCGCCCGGGACCGCCTTCGCCGGACGCCTGCCGCAGTCGACGGCCGGGAGTACGTCCACGATCGGGACGCGGCCCGTCACCGTGCCTGGGTTCATCGATTGCACCTCCGCCGTGCTCGGGGCAGGCCCGTTCCAGGTGGGGGCCCGCCGGGTTCACATGCGCCACGGGACGCGCCGTCACTCGCACACCGGTTGGCCCGGCGCGCGGCCGGGCACAGCAGGCTGTCATCGACGGGCTGCGTCCTCCGGCGACACGCTACGGGAGCCGACCGGGCTCGGCCTGTCAGGAAATGTCCCGATTCAGGCGTGTCGGCCGGCGTCCCGCTTCTGCTGGGCGGTCCGGCCTTACCGCCCGCTGAGGGCGGCGACCGCGACCGCGGGTGCCGCGAGCGGCGGGGCGGCCATCGGCGGATGCTCCACGCTGGGGCGGAGATAGCGCTCGGCCGCGTCGGCGGCCTCCCGCCCGCAGCGTTTCCCCATCAGCACGCACAGCGTGTAGGCCGTGTCCTCGAAGTGGGCCCGCACCTGGCGGTCGGCGGGTGCCGCGAGCCGTAGGCGTTCCCATGCGCGGTACTGCGCCAGATGACTGGCGACTTCGGTTTTGGTAGGTAGCAACATGTCGCTGTTCACTTCCCACTCTTGGAGCGCACGGTGCACCGGGTCGGTGCGCGGGGGCCGTGCACGGAGAGGTACCGAACCATTACGCCGATCGGTACCCCGTCCTATGGTGCATTTGGCGGCACTTCCCGTCCTGTTGGAGCTTCAACGACAGCGGAAACGGTTCCTCGAGTTGCACGAATGGAGTAGCGATCTCATTCTGGGGCTGACTCAGGAGCGATCAGTGCTCACGCTACGTGTTCGGGGTACGGCCCGTGGGGGGCGGACAACGAGCGGGAGCTTCGCCGGTGAGGAGCCGAAGACGATGAATACCGCAGTGCCCTGCTACTACCACCTCGATGTCGAGGTCAGCTCAGAGCGTGTCTCACAGGTCAGGCGCATTCTGGCCGCCCACCTCCGGTACTGGAAGCTGGACATTCTCGTCGACCCCGTCTGCCGCGGCGTCGAGGTGCTGCTTCACACGATCGACGAGCACGCCACGGACAAGAACACCACCGTTGAGATGTGGTGGAACGGCCAGCACCTGATCACCGCGGTGTCCGACCACGAGCGTGACCTGCCGGGCCCCCACTACGCCCCCCAGGGATGCCTCGCGGAGATCGCCGCGTTGAGCGACGGCTGGGGCGGCTGCGCCACGGCAACGGGAAAGATCATCTGGTTCTCCCGCCGTGCCCGCCTCGGCGAGCGCGCCCCGCTGGTCCCCGTCGGCCCCGCGCCGCGCATCAGCGAGGCGCTCGAGATGCCGCGCGAGGTGCCGGTCCCGGCGTTTGCGGGCTCAGCGGTCACGGATCCGCTCGTGGCCGCCGCCCCGGCGGCCCGTGCGCGCGGGCCCGAACTGTCCGTCCCACGCAGGGTGGTACGCCCGACGCCGGTGATGTGACATCAGCACCGCGCTCCGCCCGGAGCGTGTCGCACCGGGCCGCGGTCTGCTTCGGCAGCCGCGGCCCGGCGGCGTGCCAGGACGGCGGCACACGAGGGCCGGGCGCGCGGCAGACGGGGCGCGGACGGCGCGGTGACGACATCGACTACAAGATCATCCGTACGGTGGCCGGATGCTCACCTGGACCGGACGTCCCTATCCCCTCGGCGCGGCATTCGACGGCGACGGAACGAACTTCGCCCTGTTCACGGAGGTCGCCGAGCGCGTCGACCTCGTCCTCCTCCACGACGACGGCACCCATGACACGGTCACCATGACCGAGGTCGACGGCTTCGTATGGCACTGCTATCTGCCCGCCGTCGGCCCCGGCCAGCGCTACGGCTACCGGGTGCACGGCCCGTGGGACCCGGCGGCGGGCCACCGCTGCAACCCCGCGAAGCTGCTCCTCGACCCGTACGCCACCGCCGTCGACGGACAGATGGACAACGACCCCTCACTCTTCGAGCGGACGGCCGGCGGACCGACCCCGGCCGACAGCGCGCCGCACACCCTCGTCGCCGTGGTGACCGACAGCGCCTTCGACTGGGGCAACGACCGCCCGCCCCTGCGCCCGTACGCCGACACCGTCATCTACGAGGCCCACGTGCGCGGTCTGACCCGCACCCATCCCAAGGTCCCCAAGAAGCTGCGCGGCACCTACGCGGGCCTCGCGCACCCGGCGGTGATCGAGCACCTGACGTCGCTGGGCGTGACCGCGGTCGAACTGATGCCGGTGCACCAGTTCGCGCAGGACGGATTCCTGCGCGACCAGGGTCTGTCGAACTACTGGGGCTACAGCACGATCGGCTTCTTCGCCCCGCACAACGCGTACGCAGCCGAGGGCAGCCGAGGCGGGCAGGTCACCGAGTTCAAGTCGATGGTGAAGGCGCTGCACGCGGCCGGCCTCGAAGTGATCCTCGACGTCGTCTACAACCACACGGCCGAAGGCAACGAGAACGGCCCGACGCTCTCCTTCCGCGGCATCGACAACGCCTCCTACTACCGGCTCGTCGACGGCGACCCGGCGCACTACTACGACACCACCGGCACCGGGAACAGCCTGCTGATGCGGCACCCCAGCGTGCTCCAGCTCATCATGGACTCCCTGCGGTACTGGGTCACCGAGATGCACGTCGACGGCTTCCGGTTCGACCTCGCGGCCACCCTCGCCCGGCAGTTCCACGAGGTGGACCGGCTCTCCGCCTTCTTCGACCTCATCCAGCAGGACCCGGTGATCGGACGCGTCAAGCTCATCGCGGAGCCGTGGGACGTCGGCGAGGGCGGCTACCAGGTCGGCAATTTCCCGCCCCAGTGGTCGGAGTGGAACGGCAAGTACCGCGACTCGGTACGGGACTTCTGGCGCTCAGGAGAGAACACCCTCGCCGAGTTCGCCTCCCGGCTCACCGGGTCCTCCGACCTCTACCAGCACGACAGCCGCCGCCCGCGCGCCAGCGTCAACTTCGTCACCGCCCACGACGGGTTCACCCTGCGCGACCTGGTCTCGTACGACGACAAGCACAACGAGGCCAACGGCGAGAACAACCGGGACGGCGAGAGCGCCAACCGGTCCTGGAACTGCGGCGCCGAGGGCCCCACCGACGACGAAGGCGTGCTCGAACTGCGCGGCCGGCAGCAGCGCAACTTCCTCGCCACACTGCTGCTCTCCCAGGGCATCCCCATGCTCGCCCACGGCGACGAACTGGGCCGCACCCAGCGGGGCAACAACAACGCCTACTGCCAGGACAACGAGATCTCCTGGACCGACTGGCGCCTGGACGAGGACCAGCGCGAGCTGATGGAGTTCACCCGGCGCACCATCGCCCTGCGAGCCGCCCACCCGGTGCTGCGCCGCCGCCGCTTCTTCCGCGGTGACACACACACCCACGAGGGCCAGCCCCTGCCCGACCTCGTGTGGCTGCGCCCGGACGCGCACGAGATGACGGACGACGACTGGCAGCGCGGCGACGCCCACTCGGTGGCCGTGTTCCTCAACGGAGACGCCATCGCCGAGCCCGATCCGTACGGGCGGCCGGTGGTCGACGACTCCTTCCTGCTGCTCCTCAACAGCTACTGGAAGCCGGTCCGCTTCCGCCTCCCTGACGCCGCCTACGGCGAGCGGTGGACGACCCGGATCGACACCGCCGACCCACGAGGCGTCGCGGACGAGACGGAACACAAGCCGGGCACCGACCTCCTGGTCGAGGCGCGCAGCCTGGTCCTGCTGTCCCGGGAGGCCAGGACGGCACGCGGCGCGGCGGGCTGAACGCGCCGTCCGGTGGGCCGGTTCCGTGACCGGCCCACCGGACGACACCAGCTCAGGCCCGCTTCAGACGCAGCGTCACCAGTTCGAAGGGGCGCAGCGTCAGCGTGATCCGGTCGCCGTCGCGCTCCGGGTCCGCCGCGTCGGCGAGCGGACGCTCGAGGAGGTCCGTCGCCGCCGAGGCAGCGATCCCGAAGCCCGCCGTGAGCGTGGTGCGCACCCGTCCGCCGCGGGACTCGTGGAAGCGGACCACCACGTCGCCGCTGCCGTCGTCGGCCAGCTTGACCGCCGTCACCACCACCGCGTCATCGTCGACGCCCACCAGCGGAGCGACCTCTCCGGAGCCGGTCACGCGCCGCTCCGGCAGGTTGATCCGGTAGCCCTCGCGGACCGCGTCGCCGATGGCCGCGCCCGGCACCAGCGCGTGCCGGAAACGGTGCACACCCTGGTCGGTCTCGGGGTCGGGGAAGCGCGGCGCGCGCAGCAGCGAGACACGGACGGTGGTCGTCGTGCCCGAGTCGCTGTCCCGCACGGTCCGCGTCACGTCGTGGCCGTACGTCGAGTCGTTCACGAGCGAGACGCCCCAGCCGGGCTCCTCGAAGTGTACGAACCGGTGGTTGCACGCCTCGAACTTGGCGGCCTCCCAGCTGGTGTTGGTGTGCGTGGGCCGGTGGAAATGCCCGAACTGCGTCTCGGACGCGTACCGCTCGGCGTGGATGTCCAGCGGGAACGCCAGCTTCAGGAACTTCTCCGTCTCGTGCCAGTCGACCTCCGTGTCGATCCCGAGTCGCCGCTCACCGGCCGCCAGCGAGAGGACCTGGGTGACACGCGAGTCGCCGAAGGTGCGCACGACCCGCACCGAGGCACCCTCGCCCGGAGCCACCTCGTCGGCGTCCACCAGGTCGGTCACCGTGTTGCGGTAGAACTCGTCGACGTCCCACGCGTCCCACATGTTCGGGAAGTCCGGGTGGATCTGGAGCAGGTTCGCGGCCCGGCCCGGCGCCACGGTCTCGCGGCCCGCGACGAGGTCGTACGCGGACACGACCAGCCCCCGGGCGTCGACCTCCACCCTCAACAGCCCGTTCTCCAGGACGAATCCGCCCGCCGCGCGCGAAGCGATCGCGGCCTCGCCCTCGACGACCGGGGTGCGGGCGCCGCCCGCGGGCACGCCGTCGCGGGTGTGCGGCGCCGAGTTGAAGACGAGCGTTCCCGAGCCCTCACCGGCCAGCGCGCGCTGGGCCGCGCCGATGATGCCGTTCAGCTCCTCGGCGACCCGCTCGTACGTCCTGCGCGCCTCGCGGTGCACCCAGGCGATCGACGAGCCGGGCAGGATGTCGTGGAACTGGTGCAGCAGCACCGTCTTCCAGATCCGGTCCAACTCCTCGTAGGGGTAAGGGAATCCCGCCCGCACCGCCGCGGTCGCCGCCCACAGCTCGGCCTCGCGCAGGAGGTGCTCGCTGCGCCGGTTGCCCTGCTTCGTCCTGGCCTGGCTGGTGAGTGTGGCGCGGTGGAGTTCGAGGTAGAGCTCACCGACCCAGACCGGCGGGTTCGGGTACTCCGCCTCCGCCTTCTCGAAGAACTCCTCCGGCGTCTCCCACACCACCTGCGCGGACCCTTCGAGGTCACGAAGGCGGGCCGCCTTGGCGACCATCTCGCGGGTCGTGCCGCCGCCCCCGTCACCCCAACCGGTCGGCGCGAGCGAGTGCCGGGCGACCCCCTTGTCCTTGAAGTTCTTCGCCGCGTGGGCGATCTCGCTGCCCTTCATGGAGCAGTTGTAGGTGTCCACGGGCGGGAAGTGCGTGAAGATCCGGGTGCCGTCGATGCCCTCCCACTGGAACGTGTGGTGGGGGAACTTGTTGGTCTGCGACCACGAAATCTTCTGCGTGAGCAGCCACTTGGAGCCCGCGGCCTTGATGATCTGAGGCAGCCCCGCGGCGAACCCGAAGGTGTCGGGCAGCCACGCCTCGTCGTTCTCGATGCCGAACTCGTCGAGGAAGAACCGCTTGCCGTGCACGAACTGACGGGCCATCGCCTCCGAGCCCGGCATGTTGGTGTCGGACTCCACCCACATGCCGCCCGCCGGCACGAACCGGCCGTCGGCGACCGCCTTCTTCACCCGCGCCCACACCTCGGGCCGGTGCTCCTTGACCCAGGCCCACTGCTGGGCCTGCGACATCGCGAAGACGAAGTCGGGCTCGTCCTCCAGGAGCGCCGTCATGTTGGACGTGGTCCGCGCCACCTTGCGTACCGTCTCGCGCAGCGGCCACAGCCACGCCGAGTCGATGTGCGCGTGGCCGACGGCGCTGATGCGGTGCGCCGACGGGACCGCGGGCGCCGACAGGACGTCCGTCAGCCGTTCGCGGGCGGCGGCCGCCGTGCCGTTCACGTCCTGGAGGTCGACCGCGTCCAGGGCGCGCTCGACGGCGCGCAGGATGTCGTAGCGCCGCGCGGACTCCACCGGCAGCTCGGCCATCAGCTCGCCGAGCACTTCGAGATCGATGACGAGCTGCCACACGGTCTCGTCCAGGACCGCGAGATCCATCCGCGCCAGCGTGTACTGCGGCTCGCTGCCCGCGGTCTCCTTGTCGCCCAACTGCGTGGGCAGGAAGGGGTGGTAGTCGAGAATGACCGGGTTGGACGCCGCCTCGATGTGCAGGTGGACCTCCTCGCCGCCCTCCACCGGGGCGCCGACGCGCACCCACTGGTTGCGCGGATTGAGCCCCTTCACCGGGGTGCCGTCCGGACGGTAGACCAGGCCCTCGCACTGGAAGCCGGGCATGTTCTCGTCGAAGCCCAGGTCGAGGATCGCCTCGACGGTCCGGCCCGCCCAGGCCTCGGGCACGGTCCCCGTCACGCGGAACCAGCAGGTGGCCCACGGAGCGCCCCAGCGCGCGCCCACCGCGATCGGCTCGGGCGTCGCCGCGAGCCCTTCGGCGACCGGCACCGGCTCGCCCGGCGCGTTCCACACCGCGACCTCCAGCGGCACGGACTCGGGATACACGGCGGGTCGGATGCGCTCGTCGAGGACGCGCTTGAGACGGGCTTCGACCAGGGTGCGGTCGTCATGCATGAGGGGTACTCCGTAAGGTCCGGGGTGCGGGTGGTTACCAGGCGGGGAGCGGACGGGACGCTGTACAACTCCCCGACGCGGCGCACCTCGAATCGTGCGGTCCGCATCGAGGACGATCCATTACGGCGCCGTGCCGACGGTCCGCGTGACATGGTCCGGTGCGACCACTTCGGTGATGCCGCGCGCCGCCAGGTGTTCCTTGTCGTCGGCGCGGTTCGCGAGGACCGTGGTGGGCCGGACCCCGTCGGCGGTGAGCCGGGCGAAGGCCTCGAAGACGGCGCCGCCGGGGGCGCATACCGAGCGGCGCGGGGCGGCCTCGTCGTCACCGGCGTCGACGACGAGCGCGGTGGTGCGGGGCGCGGGTGGACGGGGACGGGCGCGCCGGTCCGCGACGATGCGGGCGAGAGCCTTCGCTGCGGGCTTGGGCTGCCGCTCGCTCGTCAACAGGCCGAGGCTGTACTCGAGTTCGGGGAAGTCGGCGAGGTCACGGCTGACGTCGTGCGAGCACCACCAGGTCACGCCCCACAGGTCGGGACAGTCGAGGGCGTTCTCGACGGTCGCCTCGGTGAAGTGCGCCGCGTGCTCGGCCGGGACCAGGGGCGCCGGCGCGCCGACCTCCTGGAGCCAGACAGGGCGGTGCGGATCGCCGGCCCAGGCCTTGGACAGCTCGACGAGATACGCGGCATGGTGCTCGGTCGCCGTCCCGGTGCGGCCGTGGCGCTGCGCCGTACCGTTGAACACCCACGAATGCACCGCGGTGAGCGCACCGAGCCGCGCGGAGTGCGCGGGCGTGAACGGCTGGTCGTCCTGATACCAGGCGGCGTCGTACGAGGCGTGCAGATGGGTTCGCCCCGGCGCTCCCTCCTCGCACGCGGCGAGCACCCGACGCAGCCAACTCCCGGCCTGCTCCGGCGTGATGCGGTCCGGGTCGGGGTGCGGGCCCGCCGCGAACTGGTTGACCTCGTTGCCGATCGTCATGCCGATGAAGTTGGGCCGGTCGGCGAGCGCCCCTGCGAGGGTGCGCAGATACGCCTCCTGGCCGTCGACCACATCGGGGTCGGTGAAGAGGTTGCGCCGGTGCCACGTCTGCGTCCACGCGGGCAGGAAGTCGAAGCTGGACAGGTGCCCCTGCAGACCGTCCACGTTCACGTCGAGCCCGCGCTCGGCCGCCGCGTCGGCGAGCTGGACGAGCTGCTCGACGGCGCGTGGACGGATCAGGGTGCGGTTGGGCTGGAAGTAGGGCCACAGCGGGAACACCCGGATGTGGTCGAGGCCCAGCGCGGCGATCGAGTCGAGATCGGCGCGCACGGCGTCCAGGTCGAAGTCGAGCCAGTGGTGGAACCACCCTTGGCTGGGGGTGTAGTTGACGCCGAAGCGCACGGCAGAGGTCATGCGGAGTCCTGGTTCTTCGGTACGTGGGGGGCTTCGGTGATGAGATGTCCGCGGTACGGGCGTCAGCCCTTGACGGCTCCCTCGCCGACCCCGCGGAAGAAGTACCGCTGGAGACAGGCGAAGAGGATGATCAGCGGCGCGACGGCGATGATCGTGCCGGCCGCGACGATCCGCTCGTCGTTGGCGAAGGTGCCGTGCAGATAGTTCAGGCCGATGGTCAGGGTGAACTTCGCCGGGTCGCTGAGCACGATGAGCGGCCACAGGAAGTCGTCCCAGGCACCCATGAACGCGAAGATCGCGACGACCGCGAGGGTGCCTTTCACGGACGGCAGCGCGATCCGCAGGAACCGCTGCCAGGCGTTCGCCCCGTCGACGTAGGCCGCCTCCTCGATCTCGTAGGGCAGGTTGAGGAACGCGTTGCGCATCAGCAGGACGTTCATGGCGGCGATGCAGCCCGGCAGGACCACACCGACGAGCGTGTTGTTGAGGCCGAGTTCGCGCATGGTCGTGAACTGGGCGATGACGATGCTCTCGACGGGCACCAGCATCGCGAGGATGAACACGAGGGCCGCGATCCTGCGGCCGCGGTAGCGCAGGCGGGCGAGCGCGTAGCCCGCGAGCGCGGAGCCGACGCAGTTGGTGACCACGTTGGCGGTGGCCACCTTCAGGGAGTTGAACGCGTAGTCCCAGACGGGGATGGTGTCGGCGACGCGTTCGTAGTTGTGGAGCGTGGGGTCGGCCGGCAGGAACGTGGGCGGGGAGCTGAAGATGTCCTCGTGCGTCCCCTTGAGCGAGGTGGACAGCTGCCAGAGGAAGGGCCCGACGGTGATCGCGAGCACGGCGAGCAGCAGCGCGTAGCGCAGCACGAGTTCCCAGAGGCGGATACCCCGGCCGTTCTCGTCGGCGATGCGCGGCGCGCGGCGGCGCCGAACCGGCTTGCGCGTCACGGCTGTTGTGGCGCGGACGTCCTCGGTGACGCTCACGCGTCCTCCTTCCGGTCGGCGCGGAGCACGAGCAGCATGAGCGCGACGGTGACGACGAAGACGACGACGGAGATCGCCGACGCGTAGCCGACGCGGCCGGTCAGGCCCGTGCCGGTGCGCTGCACGAGCATCACGAGTGTGGTGTCCTCGCCCGCGGGACCACCGTTCGGACCCGCCATCAGGTAGACCTCGGAGAACACCTTGAAGGCGGCGACCGAGGAGAGCGCGGCGACCAGGACCATGGTGGAGCGCACGGCGGGCACGGTGACGGTGAAGAAGCGGCGCACCGCGCCCGCACCGTCCACCGAGGCGGCCTCGTGCAGCTCGCGCGGCACGTTGGCCAGCGCCGCCAGATAAATGATCATGTAGTAGCCGAGGCCCTTCCAGACCGTGACGGCCATGGCGCTCAGCAGGAGCAGCCACTGGTCGCTGAGGAAGCCGACCCTGCCGATGCCCACGGCTTCGAGCAGTGAGTTCACCAGGCCGCGCTCGTCCAGCATCCACACCCAGATGAGGCCGACCACGACGATGGACGCGACCACCGGCGTGTAGAAGGCCGACCGGAAGAAGGTGATGCCCGGGATGTTCTTCTGGACGAGGAGGGCGAGCAGCAGCGGAAGGAGTACGAGGGCGGGGACGACCCCGACCATGTACAGCACGCTGTTGCGCAGCCCCGTCCAGAACATGTCGTCGTGCAGCAGCTCCCGGAAGTTGGCCAGGCCCACGAACTCGCCGGGGATCAGGGTCCGCCGGTCGGTGAAGGAGTTGACCACGGTGGAGACGAACGGATAAAGGATGAAGACGGCGACGACCAGCAGCCCGGGGGCGGCGAACAGCCAGGGGCTGGTGGGCAGATGGCGCCTGACGCGGGAGGCGGGCCGCTCGCCCGAGGTCTTCGCGGGTCGCGTCACCTCTGTGTTCGCCGAGGTCTCGGCGGCGGTCCTCACGGTCGGAAGGGGACTCGTCATGATGTACGGCTCCGGAGCTCAGCCCTGCTGCTGGAGCAGCCGGTCGCAGGCCTTGACAGCGTTGTCAAGAGCGGTCTTGGGACTCTCCTTGCCCTGGAGGGCCTTGGCGACGGAGTTCCGCAGCTCGGTCTTCATCTGCTCGCTGAACAGGACCGGCGTGTAGTTGACCGCGGACTTCAGGGAGTCGGCCGCGGCGATCCGCACCCGCGTCTCGTCCGAGCCGTCCTGCTTCGTGAAGTACGGGTCGTCCAGAGAGCCGGCGGTGCTCGGGAAGATGGCGACCTTCTTGGCGAACTCCATCTGGTGCTGCGCGTCGGTGACGTAGTGCGCGAAGGCCACGGCCGCGGGCTTCTGCTTGGTGCGCGAGTTCACCATCACGCCCATCACGTACATGTTCACCTTGCCGGTGCTGGTGATCTGGTCCGTGATCCCGATGTTCTTGTAGAGGCTCGGCGCGTCCTTCTTGAACTTCGACAGGTCGAGCGCGCTGCCCGGGTTCATTGCCACGGCCCCGGTCAGGAACTTCTTGCCGGTCGACTCGGGCGTCGCGGTCAGGGCCTGCGGGTCGAGCGCCTTCGCGTCGTACAACTCCTTGTACTTCGTGAGGAGTTCGACACCCTTGGCGTCGTTGAACGCGAAGCCGGTGCCTTCCTTGTTCATGAGCGGGGCGCCGTAGCGGCCGAAGTCCTCGATGGTGGGGACGTTGGCGAGCGTGGCCACCTTGCCCTTGCTCTTCTTCGCGAGCCGGAGCGCGTCGTCGAACAGCGCGTCGTACGTCTTCGGGGGCTTGGAGGCGTCGAGTCCGGCCTTCTTGAACAGGCCCTTGTTGTAGAACAGCGGCCCGGTGTTGAGGTACCAGGGGAAGGCGTACGTGCCGTCCGTGCCCGGTATCTGGTGGCTCGCCCAGGCGCCCGGCAGGTACTCCTTCTTGTACTTGGGCGCCGCCTTGTCGAGGTCGAGCGCGAGACCGGCCTTGGCGAGCGGGGCCACGAGGTCGGGGGAGACGTTGACGACGTCGGGCAGCGTGCCGCCGGCGGCGTCCGCGCTGATCTTGTCGGCGTAGCCCTCGCCGGGCTGGTCGATCCACTTCACATGGGTGCCGGGGTACTTCTTCTCGAAGTCCTTGACCAGGCCGTCGAAGTACGGCTTGAAGTTGGCCCTGAGATTCCACGTCTGGAACGTGATGTTGCCTTGGATCTTGCCCGAGGCGTCCGTCGAGCCGCTGTCGTCACCCCCGGAGCCGCACGCGCTCAGCGGCAGGACGACAGCGATGGCGGCGGCGGCTAGTGCTCTGCGAGAGATGGGCACGGTGACACGGCTCCTTTGCGGCGGCGTCGAATGTTGCCGTGCAGACCCTGCATTGCGATCACGGAAAAAGTCAATGCATTCTCGGAAACTTTTGTGAGACGCATCAAATAGTGGCAGGTCAGAGCGGTGGAGTAGACCTTTTGTGGCTCTGGACTAATGCGCTTTAGGGTCTTGAACTCAAGCGCATTAGTGACCGAGTCGCATGCGCTACGCTGGGCGCGGAACCCACCGGGGTTCCACGGGGAAAGGGGCAGCTGTGCCAGCCAAGCGGTCTCCCGCGCGCCGACCGACCATGAAGGACATCGCGCTCAGGGCGGGTGTCTCGGAGAGCGCCGTGTCCTTCGCGCTCAACGACCGGCCAGGGGTCTCCGAGGTCACCCGCGACCGGGTGCGGCGGGTCGCCGAACAGCTCGGCTGGCGGCCCAGCACGGCGGCCCGCGCCCTGTCCGGCGAAGGAGCGGCGACGGTCGGTCTGGTCGTGGCCCGCCCGGCGGACACGCTGGGCGTGGACTCGTTCTTCCTCCAGCTCATCTCGGGCATCCAGGAGGTCCTGGCGGAGCGTCACCTCGGCCTGCTGTTCCAGGTGGTGGAGGACGTCGAGGCGGAGTGTGCCGTCTACCGGCGCTGGTGGGCCGAACACCGGGTGGACGGCGTGCTCGTCGTCGATCCCCGCACCGCCGACCCGCGCCCCGCCCTCCTCGACGAACTCGGGCTGCCCGCCGTGGTGATCGGCGGAGTCCCCGACGCGGAGCACCCCGGCATGTCGACGGTGTGGGCGGACGACGCCGGCGCGATGGCGTCGGTCGTCGACGAGCTGTACGCGCTCGGGCACCGCCGCATCGTCCACATCGCCGGCCTGCCGGGCCTCGCGCACACAGAGCGGCGCATCCGCACCCTGCGCGCCGAGGCGCAGCGGCGCGGACTGACCGAGGTGCGCTCCGTGACCACGGACTACTCGGACGCCGAGGGCGCCGCGGTCACGCGCCGCGTCATGGAGGGCGACACACCTCCGACCGCGCTCGTCTACGACAACGACGTGATGGCCGTCGCCGGAGTCGCCGCCGCCGGTGAGCTGGGGTTCTCGGTCCCCGGCGACGTTTCCGTGGTGGCCTGGGAGGACTCGCCGCTGTGCCGCATGGTCAAGCCCTGGCTGTCGGCACTCTCCCGCGACACGGTCCAGTTCGGCCGCACCGCGGCCCAGGAACTGACGGCGCTCCTGGACGGCGGCCCGGCGCGGACGGTGCAGGTGCCGCTGCCGGGCCTGATCGAGCGCGACAGCACAGGGGCGGCGCGGGGCGCCGAGACCGGGGCGAGCGGGGGCAACTGACGCGCGGTCCATGCAGTTGCCGAGACCCCGTCACGGCATCCCGCTCACGCACCCGGCGCTCCCGTCAGTGGCCGTGCGGCAGCATCCGGCCGACGGCCTTCCACGCGTCGTGCACCCGGCCGTGATGAGCGGACGCCGCCACCGGCCCGGCCGCACGCGGCGAAGGCATCGCCCGTGGCTCCCAGTCGCAGGGCGGAGCCGTGCGGGGGGTGCGCGGTCCGCCGTACTCCTCCTCGGGCCCCCTGACCGCGTCGTGTTCCTTGAGCGCCACGCTGATGAGTGTCAGCAGGAGCGCCACGTCGTCGTCGCAGTCGAGCAGCACGGTGATCCACGAGGCACCGGGACGCACCCGGATCGCGGTGCTGTCGCGCAACTGCGGAAGGAGGCGTTCGACCGCCGTCCGGGTGAGGTACAGATCTGCCGCATCGTTGGCATGGAAATGCACGATGTCGCACCCCGCTGTCCCGAAGGAGCGCCCTACGGCGCACCGGGGAGAGCCACTTACCAGGTTCGGCCACGACTCCAGCTGGGTCATGGCGCGATGGGCCGCGGTCATGTGGACATGGTTGCGCACTCTTCACCCCGTCAACCAGCCCTATTCACCGCCTGCTTGATGAATCGGCGGTTTCGGGAACCTCACAAGGGAGGAAGGGGACGGACCGACCCGGTGTCGAGGCCTTCGAGCAGCGCCGCCCTGAACGTCTCGCGCCGGGCGGCGAGCCACGCCTGGATCCGGTCCCAGCGTTCCCAGCCGCCGAGGTCGCGATGCGCCTGAACGTAGACAGGGTTTCCCTCGGCCACGCGCCGGGCGACGAACGCCCGGCACACCTCGGCGGCCTGCTCGACGACCTCGGGCAGTTCGGCGCGCTCCCGCGGCGAGAGCCCGTAACCGTCCGCGAGGAGGCGCAGCCGGGCGGGGGCGTCGGACGCGTGGGAGATGCCGGGTTCCGCGTACAGCGGGGCAGCAGACTCGGGGTCCCGCATGGGAACCCAGTATCCGGCGGTCAGTGCGACATCCCAGACCGGGCGCCCCGGGGCCGCCTGGTCGAAGTCGATCAGGGCCACGGCGCGGCCGTCCCGGAACACGACGTTCTCCAGGCACACGTCGTTGTGGCACAGCATCGTTCCGCCCTCGGGATCGGCCAGCTCCCCGGCCCAGCCGGCGGACACGTCCACACAGACGCCCGCACTCGCCTCGTGCAGGCGCCTCAGCAGGCCCCCGACCGACCGGGGATGAACCTCAATTGCTCCCGCCCGTCGGCACGGACGCCGACCGGCACCGGAGCCGCGTCGAATCCGCGACGCCTCAGCGCCTGAAGGTACGCGTGGAGTGCCCGGACGTTCGGCGGCGCCGGCCGCTCGACCACCTCGCCCCGCCGGACCACCGCGCCCGCGTTCATCATGCCGCCCGGCAGTTCGTGGCTGTCCGCAGGATCGGTGTCCCCAGTCATGCCCGTCACACTAGCGGCGCGGGCGGGGGCCTGGTCCCCGAGTCGATACTGTGCCGAAGTGACCGGATACGCGCACCTTCCGCTGCTCTTCCTCGACATCGACGGGCCGCTGATTCCGTTCGGTGGCCCGCCGGACTGCTACCCGACGTATCCGCTGCGCCGGCCCGGAAGCCCCGACCTGCTGGGCGCGGACCTGAACCCCCTGCTGGCCAGGATCAACCCCGAGTACGGGCCCCGGCTCGCGGCGCTCCCGTGCGAGCTCGTCTGGGCGACGACCTGGATGGAGGACGCGAACGACTGCGTCGCCCCGCTGCTCGGACTGCCGCCGTTGCCGGTCGTGGACTGGCCGGATCCGCCGGTACGGGAGGAATGGCACGGCGCCCGCGGACTCCACTGGAAGACCCGCGCGCTGGTCGGCCAGGCGAAAGGCCGCCCCTTCGCCTGGGTCGACGACGAGATCACCGACATCGACCGCGCCTGGGTCCTCGCGCATCACGCGGAACGTGCCCTGCTGCATCGCGTGGACCCTCGACAGGGCCTCACCGAAGCGGACTTCGCCGTCCTGGACGACTGGCTGCGCGCGGCTGTGAACTGACCCGGGGCGGTGCCGGCAGGACGAATCGTCAGACCGCCGCCGACGTCGTGCCGTCGGTGAGGAGCTCCGCGATCACATGGCGGGCGATGGAGGCCATCACCGGGTTGCTCTCCCGGTAGTGCCGGAGCTCCAGGAGGGCGACCGACAGGGCCCAGCCGCGGCCCCGTGCCCAGGCGTCGTCGTCCGCGCCCGAGCAGGTCCGGAAGACCTCGCGCGCACCGGCGGGCAGCAGGTACCAGGCCGCGATGAGGTCGACCGCCGGGTCGCCCAGGCCGAGGCACCCGAAGTCGATGACGGCACTGAGTCGTCCGTCCGCGACGAGCACGTTCCCGGGCTGCAGATCCGCGTGGATCCACACGGCGGGCCCGGCCCACCCGTGCGCCCGCAGGGCCGACTCCCAGACGGCGGTCGCCCCGTCCCCGTGCAGCTCCGCCCGCAGCTCATGGATCGCCGAACGCGTCACCTCGTCGCGCTGTGCCAGCGGCTCGCTGCGGTAGGAAGCGGGTCCGCCGGTGGCGTCGACGCGCCGGAGCACGCTGACGAACTCCGCCAAGTCCTTTGCCAGCAGAGTCGGTTCAGGATGACGTCCGGGGACGGGGTTGGCGCCGTCGAGCCAGCCGTAGACGGACCACGGCCACGGGTAGCCCTCGCCGGGATTTCCCTTGCCCAGAGGCGTGGGGACGGCCACGGGGAGCTCTCCGGCGAGCAGCGGCAGCCACCGGTGCTCCTTCTCCACGTCCTGCGCGGAACCTGCCAGCCGGGGGAGTCGTACGGCCATGTCCTCGCCGAGGCGGTACATGGCGTTGGACGTACCCGCCGAGACGACCTCGGTGAGCGGCAGACCGGCCCATTGCGGGAACTGCGTGTCGACGAGCCGGCGCACCAACGAGGTGTCGATGTCCGCCTCTTCGGGCCGCACCTTACGAGCACACATGGAAGCCTTTCGCGTAGAACCGCACAGCGCGTCTGCCGATGCGCCAAGATACGGACACCGAGGCCGCCGGCCCAGCGATTAACGGGCGGCGGCCGCCCGTTCGGACTCACGCGGCCCGACGCCCGACCTGGGCGTCGAGCGCGGCGCAGAGCCAGTCGTGGGCGGCCCCCGGCGTCGGCCGCGAAGGACCGGTCAGCTCGGCGACGAGCTGCCAGTAGTGGTCGATCCGCGGATCCGCGGCCAGCACCCCGCTGAGCGCGCGGCGGAACGCGGGGGTGTCACGTACGCCCCGTGAGGTGGCGTAGGCGGAGACGAAGCAGTCCAGCGCCTCGCCCTCACGGGGTGACCGCTGGTCGCACAGGTGCGGTGACGCCAGTGCGTAGGCCTCGCTGAGCCCTTCGTAGAGCACCCCGGGGCGGAACCCGTCCTCTCTGCGATGTGCCGCCGGCTGGCCGCGGTCTCCGCCCTCGCAGGAACGCGAGGTGAAGGCGTGCAGCCGGGCGAAGGTCAGGACGTGGGCCGGAGTCGGGTCCGCCGGAGGCTGCGGGACGGCCTGGTCGAGGACGGCGGACACGACCCGGGCGGGCATCCGGGCCGGCAGCCACCGGCGCCAGAAGCGGGCCGGTGCGGCCGTGCTGGGCGGGGCGGACATCGCGCCGACGAGCAGCAGCCGCTCGGCGCGCTCGGTGGGCGTGCAGTCCTGGAGCAGCTGAAGCGCGGCCTCCCGCCAGCGCAGCGCGGCCAGTTGGGAACCGATGTCCCGCAACTGTCCCGCGACGACGTCCTCAAGGGCGTCGTCCAGCCCGTCCCCCTCGCCCAGGACGCGGCGCACGTCCGGCACCGGCAGGTCGAGGGCGCGCAGGGAGCGGATGACGCGGAGCCGGTCGAGCGCCTCGGGCCCGTACCGGCGATGGCCACCCGTGCTGCGGGGGCCTTCGGGCAGCAGACCGCGGTCCGAGTAGAAACGGACCGTTTTGACGGTGACGCCCGCGCGCTCGGCGAGCTCACCGATGGACCACATGCTGTCGGCGGGCACGGCTTGAACCTCCCTCAAGGGGAGTTCCTACGGTACCGGCGAGCGCGGACGGCCGGTGGGACGGTCCGTGGACAACGGCGTGGAAGGAGACGGACATGACGGCATTCATTCTGGTGGCGGGGGCCCACACCGGCGGCTGGGTATGGCGGGAAGTGGCCGCCGGGCTGCGGGACGCGGGGGCGCGGGCGTACGAAGTGACTCTCAGCGGCATGGACGGCGGCGGTGGTGCGGCGGGACCGGGCGTGGACCTGGAGACGCACATCGAGGAGCTGGTCCGGCTGATCGACCGGGTCGAGGAGCAGGACGTGGTTCTCGTCGGCCACTGCTACGGCATCCACCCGGTGCGCGGTGCCGCGGACCGGCGCGCCGAGCGGATCTCCAGGATCGTCAACGTGGATGTCGGCATCCCCGAGGACGGCGACCCGGCCCTCAAGCTGGTGCCCGACCAGACGAACCGCGAGCGCGTGCTGAGCCTGGCCCAGGAGGACAGCGCCGGGACGCTGCCCGCGCCGGCGGTGGAGGAGTGGCAGCGCTGGGGCAGCGTCGCCGGCCTTCCGGCCGAAGTGCTGGCGCGGCTGACCGAACAGGCCGTTCCCCAGCCTCTGCCCACGCTCACCCAGCCGCTGCGGTTGTCGGGCGCGGTCGCCGAACTGCCGACGACCGGCGTCCTGTGCACGGCCAACGGGTCGAGCATCGCCGTGGTCGAGGCCATGGTGGGCTTGGGTGATCCCGCGTTCCGGAGGCTCGCCGACCCGGGCGTCACCTTCTTCGAACTCGACACCGGGCACTGGCCGATGCTCTCCGCACCGCGCGAGCTGGTGGACGTCCTGTTCCGCGCCGTCGCAGGGAAGGGGCACCGGGTGGCCGCCGTGCGCGAGCAGCCCACGCACCTCCGGCCGTTCCTCATGGACATCGAGGAGCGGCCTCGGGAACGGACCGGCCGCGTCGACCTGCATCTGCCCGACGCCGACGGTCCACGGCCGGCCGTGGTGTTCGTCCACGGCGGACCGGTACCGGCCGGTGCCCGTCCGACACCGCGCGACTGGCCCGCCTTCGTGGGCTACGCGCAGTACGCGGCGAGCCTGGGCGCCGTCGGCGTGACCGTGGACCACCGGCTCCACGAGCTGACCGCGTACGCGCGGGCCGCCGACGACATCGCCGAGGCGATCGAGCTCGTGCGGGCCGATCCACGTGTGGACGGCGACCGCGTCGGGCTGTGGTTCCTCTCCGCCGGCGGACTCCTCGCGGCCGACTGGCTCGCGGCGCCGCCGTCCTGGCTGCGGTGCGTGGCGGCTTCGTACCCGATTCTCGCGCCGCTGCCGGGCTGGGGGCTCGCCGACAGCCGGTTCCGCCCGGTGGCGGCGGTTCGTGGTGCGGGGCGGCTGCCGATCGTGCTGACGCGGGTGGGGCTCGAGCGCCCTGAGATCGCGGTGACGGTCGAGGAGTTCGTGTCAGCGGCAGCGGACTGCGGTGCCGCGCTCGAGGTGATCGACGTGCCGCTCGGCCACCACGGCTTCGAGACGATCGACCCCACCGACGCGTCGCGCGACGCGGTGCGGCGGGCGATGCGCTCGGTGCTCGGGCACTTGGGGGCGGGGACCGACTAGGGAATGTTTTAGAACTGGCTTCGTGGCCACGCCTCGTGCCGTGATGATCTCGGTGTGGGGCGTGGGGATCTCTCAGATGGCCAGTGGACAGTGCTGGAGCCGCTGTTGCCGGTCGCGGTGGTCGGCAGACCCTCAGTCTGTCGGCGGAAGCTGATCGACGGAATCCGCTGGCGGGTGCGAACCGGTGCTCCCTGGCGGGATCTGCCTGTGGAGTACGGGCCGTGGCAGACGGTCTATGGGCTCTTTCGTCGCTGGCAGCGAGATGGTGTGTGGTCGGCGGTGCTGACCGGTTTGCAGGCTCGTGCCGATGCGGCCGGGCTGATCACGTGGGAAGTGAACGTCGACTCCACGATCTGCCGGGCTCATCAGCATGCGGCTGGTGCCCGCAAGGACGGGCAGGCCCAGAAGGAGCCGCCGGGCGGGATCCGGACCGAGCCCGACGACCACGGCTTGGGCCGGTCCCGGGGCGGCTGGACCACCAAGATTCATCTGGCCTGTGAACAGGGCCAACGGCCGTTATCGCTTGTGGTCACCGCCGGGCAGGCGGGCGACAGCCCGCAATTCGTGGCTGTCCTGGAAGCAATCCGGATACCCCGGCTGGGGCTCGGGCGTCCCCGCAGACGGCCGCTGCGGGTGCGGGGCGACAAGGCCTATTCCTCGCGCACCAATCGTGCCTACCTCCGCAGGCGCGGGATCCGCTGCACCATCCCGGAACCGGCCGACCAGGCCGGCCACCGCAAGCGCCGTGGGGCAAGTGGCGGGCGCCCACCGGCCTTCGATCGCGAGGATTACAAGGCCCGGCACGCGGTCGAGTGCGGCATTAACCGGCTCAAGCGCAATCGGGCGGTGGCCATGCGGTTCGACAAGCTCGCCGTCCGCTTTGAAGCCACCGTCCACATCGCCGCAATCAACGAATGGCTGTGACCTGGCGACGGTGTCGGCCCAGCATGCCATGCTGACGGCGGTCACAGCTCTGCGTGTTGAAGGGGACAGGTCCGATGGGGGCTCGGTACTACTGCGCCGACAGCGAGAACGGCGACCACATCGACGACCCGTCCGAGGACGCGGTGTTCATGCTGATCGACGACCTCAACGACGCGGACAACACCTTCGTCGTCATCCAGCCCGACGAAGACGACCCGGCTTGGTTCGCCTCAGTCGCCGTCCTGGACGAGGGCGGTTATGAGGTCGTCCGCCGTGACACCACCCGCCGCGAGCACGAGGTCACCACCGACACCAGTATCGACAGGATCTCGAACGACCTCACCATCTGGATGGCCGCCCGCAACCTCGCCGGACAGCCGACCAAGCAGATCAGCGACTTCTAAAACACGGCCTAGGGCGTGTCCGCGTCCGGGGTGAGGGTGTGGACCGCGTCGAGGAAGACCTGACGCTCGGCGGCGGGGAGCCGGGCCAGGAGGCGGTCCTCGTGCGCGTGGATGCCGGCCTGCGCGGACCTGCGCAGGCGGCGGCCGTCGTCGGTGATGGAGAGGAGCCGGACCCGGCGGTCGTCCGGGTCCGGGGTGCGGGAGATCAGCCCGGACTCCTGCAGCGTGTCCAGCGTCGAGATGATCCGGGTCTTGTCGGCGCCGATCGCCGTCGCGAGCGCGCCCTGGGTGCGGACCGGGCCGTCGTCCAGGGCGCTGAGGACGACGTATCCCCACATCGAGATCCCGTGCGACGCGAGCACCGGCAGCTCGGCGGCGATGAGGGATCGCACCAGGGGCTGCAGCATCGCGGCGAGGTCGCGCCGTCCGCCGTTCTTGGCCATCACGCGCCGATGATAGACGTTGACATGTGATAGGCACGGGCAGATGATAAGCGCATGCCTACGAATAAGGATCTGGTCGCGCTCGACGCGGAAGCGGTGCGGGCGAGCGTCGACATGGTGGCGCGGGCGACGGCCGGGGACCTGGCCGGGCCGACGCCGTGCGCCGGGTGGACGCTGCGTGATCTGCTCGGCCACATGACCGCGCAGCACCATGGATTCGCCGCGGCCTCACGCGGCGAGGGGGACATCGCGGTGTGGCGGCCGCGTCCTCTCGGGGACGACCCCGTCGGGGCGTACCGCGAGGCCGCCCAGCACGTCCTGGAGGCCTTCGCCGTCGACGGGGTGACGGAGCGGGCGTTCCCCCTCCCGGAGATCCGTGACGGCGGACCCCTCCCGGGCGCACAGGCCGTCGGCTTCCACTTCATCGACTACGTCGTGCACTCCTGGGACGTGGCGCGGACGCTGGGCCACACGGTGACGTTCGACCCCGAACTCCTCGACGTGGCACTGGCCGTGGCGCGGGCGGTGCCCGGAGGGGAGGCGCGCCGCGGCCCCGGTGCGGCCTTCGCGCCGGCGGTCACGGCCGACGGCGGGTCCCGGCTGGACGAGATCGTCGCGATCCTCGGCCGCTCACCGGCATGGCGGCCGGTGCCTGCCCAGGGTCTCTCGTGCGCAGTGCTCGGCGACAGCGGTGTGCCGGTCACCCACTCCGTCCCGCGAGGACCCCGCGCGGGGTGAGCCGGTTGCGGAGCGCTCCGAACAGGGCGTCCGCGGCCAGCGCCAGGATCGCCACCCACAGAGCGGCGGCGATCACCCCCGACAGGCCGTACGACACCTGGTTCAGGATGATGTCGCCGAGTCCGCCGCCGCCGGCGACCGCGGCCAGGGTCGCGCTGGAGATGACGTACACCGCCGCGATCCTGATGCCGGTGAAGAGCACCGGCAGGGCCAGGGGCAGTTCGATGCGGGTGAGGATCTGCCACTCCGTCAGGCCCATGCCGCGTCCGGCACGTACCAGATCCGGGTCCACCTGCTCGACCGAGAGGTACGCGTGGGTGAGCACCGGCGGGACCGCCATCACCACCAGTGCCGTCAGTACATTGACGAAGCCGATGCCGAGCAGCCCGAGGAAGATCGCGATGAGCGCCAGCGACGGCAGCGCACGGCCGATGTTGGAGATGCTGACGGTGAGGAAGGAACCCTTGCCGCGGTGGCCGAGCCACACACCGAGCGGGAGGGCGAGGACGAGGGCCACCGCGACGGCGGCGGCCGACAGCTTCAGATGGTCCGCCGTGCGGTCGGCCAGAAGCCCGAAGTGGTCGGCCATGAACGAGAAACTGGCGAAGAAGGTGTGCATCAGACGGTCCTCCGCGTCCGGGCCCACGGCGTGAGCAGCCGTCCCACCAGCACGATCAGTCCGTCCGCCGCCAGCGCGAGCGCGACGGCCAGCAGCCCGGCCCCGATGAACTGGGTGTTGAAAGGCGACTGAAGGCCCTGGATGATCGGTGAGCCGAGCCCCTGGTCGATGATGAACGCGGCGACCTCCACCACACTGATCGTGGTCACCGTCGCCACGCGCAGCCCGCTGATCACCGCGGGCAGGGCCAGCGGGAGTTCGATGCGCCAGAGGATCTCGCGCCGCGTGAGCCCCATGCCCTCGCCCGCCCGGCGCACCTCCTCCGGCACCTCACCGAGGCCTGTCAGCGACGACTTGAACAGCACCATCAGTGTGTACGACACCAGCGCGATCTCCGCGGTGAGGACGGAGAGGCCGAACACCGGGACGAGCAGCGTGAACAGGGCCATCGGCGGGATCGTGTAGAGGAACGAGGTCAGACCACCGAGCGGCTTCACCAGCCGGCGCCGGAAGTGCGCGAGCAGCGCCAGCGGAAACGCGATGAGGAAGCCGACACCGACCGCGATCACCGTGAGCCGCACATGCTGGACGAGCGCGGGCCCGAACATGCTGGAGAAGTTGGCGGTGAACCAGTCGACGCAGAACAGGCCGTTGTCGCGCACGCAGGAACTGACCGTTCCGAAGTCGGGGATCACCGGCTGCGGGCCGGCCGCCGCGAGCAGGGCGGAACTCACGCCGCCTCCCTGATGAGATCCACGGTCACGCTGCCGACGGTCTTCCCCGACTCGTCGGCGACCGGCAGCCGCTCGGCGCCTCCCGCGAGCAGCGCCGACAGAGCGGTCCGCAGGGTGTCGCCGGTGCGGAGAGACGCCTCGTCGTCGCCGGTCGCCGGGTCGAGCTTCAGCTCGCCGAGGCTGCGCAGCGTCAGCGCCTTGAGGCCCCGGTCCGTGCCGACGAAACGCGCCACGTAGTCGTCGGCGGGCTCGCGCAGGATGCGTTCGGGGGAGTCGTACTGGAGGAGCCTGCCCCCCTTGGCGAGGATCGCGACGCGGTCGCCCATGCGGACGGCCTCGTCGATGTCGTGGCTCACGAACAGCGTGGTCTTGCGGACCTGTTCGTGCAGCCGCAGGAACTCGTCCTGCATGTGCTCGCGCGTCACCGGGTCCAGCGCGCCGAACGGCTCGTCCATCAGCATGATCGGCGGGTCCGCGGCCAACGCCCGTGCGATGCCGACGCGTTGGCGCTGGCCGCCGGACAGCTGGGCGGGATACCGGTCCGCGTACTCGTTGTGGGGGAGTCCGACCAGTTCGAGGAGCTCGCGGACGCGGTCGGCGGTCCGTGACCGCTTCCAGCCGAGGACCTGCGGGACCGTCGCGATGTTCTCCTCGATCGTCATGTGGGGGAAGAGCCCCGCCTGTTGGATGACGTAGCCGATGGAGCGGCGCAGTTCGATGACGTCCTGGTCGCGGATGCTGCGCCCGTCGATGCGGATGTCGCCGGACGTCAGTTCGGTGAGCCGGTTGACGAGGGTGAGTGCGGTCGTCTTGCCGCAGCCGGACGCCCCGAGCAGGACGCAGATCTCCCCGGCCGGGACGGTCAGGGACAGTGCGTCCACGGCGGGTTCGGCGGAGCCCGCGTAGGTCTTGGTGGCCGCGTCGAAGACGATGTCGGCAGCGCTCTGCATGATCGTGGGCTCCTCGGTCACTTCAGGTCGTTGGCGCGCAGGAATCGGTCGGCGACCTTCGCCGGGCTCAGCCGCATCATGGCGGCGGCCTCGTTCAGCGCCTGCATGGCCTTCTCGGTGAGCAGCGCGTTCACCGCGTCGAGGGGTTCGGTGAGCCGGCTGCCGTACCGCTCGACGAGCGAGCGCCGCACCACCGGTGACACGTTCTGGAAGCCGAAGATCGCCTGGTCGTCCTCCAGGACGGTGAAGTCGTAACGCCGCAGCTGCGGGTCGGTGGTGAAGACGTCGGCGGCATCCACGTCACCGTTCTTGAGCGCCGGGTACTGCAGGCCGATGTTGAGCGGCCTGACCTTCATGGCGGAGAGCCGGTACGCCTTGACGATGGCGTCGTAGCCGAGCGGGCCCGTGATGTTGTCGGGGTACTCGGCGTACGAGATCCGCCCCATCCGGCGCAGATCGCCGACGGTCCGCAGCCCGTGCTTGCGGGCGTCGGAGCTGCGCACGGCGACGGCGTTGCGGTTCTGGAACGGAGTGGGTCTCAGCAGGGTGAGACCGCGCCCCTCCTCGAACCTCTTCGCCGCCTCGTATGTCCCGTGCGCCGTGACCGGCATCCTCTTCGGCAGGGCGAACGTCTGGAGGATGACGCCCGTGTACTCGGGATAGAGGTCGATCTGGCCGCTGCGCAGCGCTCGGTCGATGATGTCGGCGCTGCCGATGTTCGACTTGAGGACGACCTGGAAGCCACGGGCCGTGAGGATCTGCGCGTACAGCTCGCCCATCACCCACGACTCGGTGAACTGCTTCGAGCCGACGGTGATCACGGGGCCGGTGCCCGCGACGGAGCCGGCCGCCGTGCTCACCCCGGCGGCGGCCGCGACGGCGAGGGAGCCGGTGAGCAGGGTGCGGCGGCGCATGCTCACACTCCCCGGCGAGGTATCACGGCATCGGTGGTGCGGTGGTACACGCGGTCGTCCCCCTCGTGGGCGGTGATGGTGTTGGTGACGGTGAACGCCTCGGCGTCGGCGCTCATGTGACTGACCGTCATGACCTTCCAGGTCCAGTCACCGCGCCCGCCCTCCTCCGTGCGTTCGCACTCGACGAGCGCGGAGTGCGGATCGCCTTCGGTGAGCGTGAAGCGGTCGACACTGTCGGTGCGCCGCCAGGCCCCGTCCGCGAGGTCGGTGAACTCGCCGTCGTCGACGCGGAGGGTGACGACGGTCGTGCCGCTCACCGGATCGTGCTCGATGCGGCGCCCGGTGACCCCGGGGGACTGGCGCAGCGGCGCGGGCAGGTCCGGCAGGGGCTCTCCGTACGGGCGCAGCTTCGTGTCGTCGGCGCTCGCCGGTCGTACGGGCAGGTGCAGCGCGGCGGACGGCGCCGGGTGGAGCATGACCGTGACGGGCCGCGGCGAGGGCCAGGCCAGGGGCCAGTACGAGGCCGAGACCGCGACGCGGATGCGGTGACCGGGTGCGAAGGAGTGCGCGGTCGCCACCAGCGGCACGGTCACGTCGTAGGCCCGCCCCGGCTCGAGAGCCTGCGGCTCCTCGTGGCCGTCGCGATGGGTGAGGTTGAGCAGGCCGCGGGTGACGAGACGTGAACTGCCGTCGGGTGCGACGTCGTTGAGACGTACGGCGAGCTGCGCGTCCGGGCGGTCGGCGCTGACGCGAAGGGTCACGGTCGGCACGCCGAGGATCTCGGCGTCCTCGTCGAGGGGCGCGGTCGTGAAGGTGTGCGAGAGACCGTCGTCACCGCCCTGCGGCCCGAACTGACCTGCCGCGTCGCCGAATTGGAGCCAGCTGCCCCCCGCGGTGCCGATGGTCCGAGTGCTGTCGAGGTGCACGGCACGCTCGCGCAGCGGATCGCTCGCGGCGGCCGTCCCCGCCGACTCGCCGCCCAGGGCGTACGCGCGCCGCTCGATCCGGGGCGACGGCCAGTTCTGCTCGGCGACCCAGCGTCCCGGCCGCACCTCGCGGTCGCCGCCGGGCGCCGCCCACTCGGGCATCCACACCCGCAGCGCCGGATCGTCCAGGGCGCCGCTGTCCCGCCCGCGCAGAAACTGGTCGAACCAGCGCACGACCTCGGCGTGGAAGTCGATGGCGGGGCCGGGCTCGGCCTGGTGCGGATAGGTGTGGGCCCACGGCCCCACCAGCCCCCGCACCGGCACGTCGAGCCCTTCGAGCAGACGCAGTACGGCCCCGCAGTACGGGTCGTACCAGCCGCCGACGGCGAGCACCGGCGCCTGGATCGCGCCGAAGTCCTCGCACACGGACCCGTGCTTCCAGTACGCGTCGCGCGCCTGGTGGCGCAGCCACTCCTCCACGTACACGGGGGTGTCCGCCATCCGCCGCAGCCACTGCTCGCGCCAGCCGTCGCCGACGACGGCCGGATCGGCGGGGCGGGCGTTGTAGGCCAACATGGTCGACGCCCACGGCAGCATCTCGGAGGCGATCAGCGAGCCGCCGGTGTAGTGGACGTCGTCCGCGTACCGGTCGTCCGTCGAGCAGACCGTGACGACCGCCTTGAGCGCGGCCGGGCGCAGCGCGGCGATCTGGAGGCCGTTGAAACCGCCCCAGGACTTGCCGATCATGCCGACGTTCCCGTCGCACCACGGCTGCCGCGCCAGCCAGTCGATCACCTCGACGCCGTCGGCCAGTTCCTGCTGCGCGTACTCGTCGAGCATCAGCCCGTCCGAGTCGCCGCTGCCGCGCAGGTCGACGCGGACCGCGGCGTAGCCGGCCTCGGCGAAGCGGGCGTGGAGGCTGTTGTCGCGGGCCGCGGTCGCGTCGTTCTTGCGGTACGGGATGTACTCGAGGACCGCGGGGGCGGGGCCGCTGCCGGCGGCGGGCAGCCACACGCGGGCGGCGAGACGTGTGCCGTCCGCCAGGGGGATCCAGAGGTGGCGCAGCAGAGTCGACGGTGCGTCGGGCAAGGTGAAGAACTCCTCGCGAACGAAGGTCACATGCGTAGGTCCGGGCAGGACGGCAGGGCCCCGCCCGCCACTACTCAACGGCCGTTCAGTAGTGGATGAGTGGGCACCCTACCCGCGGCCTCCCCGCGCCGTAACCCCGTGTTTCACCAGTTGGGATCGGGCGGGGGAGAGTGGGGGCATGGACACCACGGACAGTTCCGTACAGGACACCCGGCCGTCGTACAGGCTGATTCCGGGGAGCGCGGCCTCGCCCGTCCTCCTCCACGTGCCGCACGGCTCGCGTGTCGTGCCGCCGCACGTGCGGAAGGGCATCGTGCTCGACGACGCCTCCCTGGAACGGGAGTTGGACCTGATCACGGACGCTCGCACGCAGGACGTCGCCGAACTCGCCGCACGCGACGCGGCGGTGACGCCCTGGCGGTTCGTCAATGAGCTGTCCCGCCTCGTCGTGGACCCCGAACGCTTTCCCGACGAGCGCGAGGAAATGAGCGCGGTGGGCATGGGCGCGGTGTACACCCGCACCACCCACCGCCGGCTCCTCAGGCCCGAACCTCCCGCCGACGGGACCGAGCTCCTCGGCACCTACTTCCACCCCTACGCCGCCGCGATGGCGGACGCCGTCGAGGACCGCCTCGCCGCCGCCGGGCGCGTGGTGATCGTCGATGTGCACTCGTACCCGAGCCGGGCCCTGCCCTACGAACTCCACGGCGCAGGTCCGCGCCCGCCCGTGTGCCTGGGCACCGACCCTTTCCACACCCCCGACGTGTTGCTCGCGCAGGCCCGCGCCGCCTTCGAGGGGCTCGGGAACATCGCCCTCGACACACCGTTCGCCGGGACGTACGTGCCGCTGCGGCACTACGGCATGGACCCGCGGGTCAGCGCCCTCATGATCGAACTCCGGCGGGACGTCTACCTGGACGAACCGGTGACGCCCACGCCGGGCCTGCCGATGGCGGCCGCCGCGCTGGCACAACTGGTGGACATGATCGGCGACGCGGGCGACTGAGCCGAACGCGCCGGAACCGACCGCCCCGCGCGAGCGGATTCTTTGCCGAAGCGGCAACAAGGGTCGGTGCCACGCGGCGGCCCGATGCATGATCGGCGTCAGGCCGCCACCGCCGGTCGCACCCGGCGGGGCCGCACGGTGTCTACAGGAGGTCGCATGTCGCAGCAGGTCGCGGAAGCCACACACCGACTGGTCGACGGGCCCGCGGGCCGGATCCACCTCGTGGAGCAGGGAGCAGGACCGCTGGTCCTGCTCGTGCACGGGTTCCCCGAGACCTCGTACTCGTGGCGCCGCCAGCTGCCGGCGCTCGCTGCGGCCGGATACCGGGCCGTCGCCCTGGACGTCCGCGGCTACGGCCGCTCCTCGAAGCCCGCGGACCCGGCCGCGTACGGAATGCTCGACCTGGTGGACGACAACGTCGCCGTCGTGCATGCCCTGGGCGAGCGGTCCGCGGTGCTCGTCGGGCACGACTGGGGCGCGAACATCTCCGCCCACTCGGCGCTGCTCAGGCCGGACGTCTTCCGCGCGGTCGCGCTGCTGAGTGTCCCCTACACCCCGCCGGGCGGACCGCGGCCCAGCGACGTCTTCGCGGGCATGGGCGGGGACGAGGAGCTCTACGTCTCGTACTTCCAGGAGCCCGGCAGGGCGGAGGCGGAGATCGAGCCGGACGTGCGCGGATGGCTCGCGGGCATCTTCGCCGCGCTGTCGGCCGACACGATGCCCGCGCCCGGCGCACCCGACCCGCACTTCGTCCCCCGGGGCGGAAGGATGCGCGACCGCTTCCCCGTCGGCCGGCTCCCCGCCTGGCTCGACGAGGCCGAACTCGACGTGTACGCGGGGGAGTTCGAACGCACGGGGCTGACCGGAGCGCTCAACCGCTATCGGAACATGGACCGGGACTGGGAGGACCTCGCGGCCCATGGAGGAGCCCCCGTCACCCAGCCGTCCCTGTTCATCGGCGGAGCCCTGGACGCGTCCACCACGTGGCTGTCCGACGCCATCGCCGCCTACCCGACCACTCTGCCGGGCCTGCGCTCGTCGCACCTCCTCGACGGCTGCGGCCACTGGATCCAGCAGGAGCGCGGCGAGGACGTCAACCGCATCCTCATCGAGTGGCTTGCCGGGCTCCCCGACGCCTGAGGGGACCCCTGCCGGGTGCGCGCTGCGGTGACGGGATTCCTGGAAGAAAATCGGGAGGGCTGTCGATCCGTCCCCGCGCCGTTCGACGCAAGGGTGAGAGCGGGAACGGCCCGCTACCGTCACCACGAAGGAGACGTCATGCCGAAGCTTCGCGTACACAACGTCACTGTCTCGCTCGACGGGTTCGCCGCCGGTACCGACCAGCGCATGGACGCGCCCTTCGGCGACGGGATCGACGACAGCCTGCACGACTGGATGTTCGCCGCCATGAAGGACCACGCAGACGGCAAGCAGGGCACCGACGTCGACTTCGTCGCGCGCAGCGAGGACAACATCGGCGCCACGATCATGGGCCGCAACATGTTCGGCCCCTGTCGCGGACCGTGGGAGAACGAGGCGTGGACCGGCTGGTGGGGCGACAATCCGCCGTTCCACCATCCGGTGTTCGTGCACACGCACCACACGCGTCCGTCGGTGTCGATGAAGGGCGGAACGGACTTCCACTTCATCGACGAGCCCGTCGAGACGGTCCTCGCCAGGGCCTACGAGGCGGCGGACGGCAAGGACGTGCGCATCGGCGGGGGCCCGGCCACGATCCAGCAGTACCTGCGCGCCGGCCTCGTCGACGAACTGCACCTGGCCATCGCGCCGATCCTCGTCGGCAAGGGCGAGCGCCTGCTCGACAATCTCGGAGACGGCGTCGACGGCTACGAGGTCGTGGAACTCGTGAGCTCCCCGGCGGTCACGCACGCACGTCTGGTCCGCCGCGCCCAGAGCGGCCGATGACCCGGCAACCGGCGGCGGTCACTTACGGGCCACGTAGTACACGTTGAGGATGTCGCCCTCGACCTGCTCCACGTCGATGTCACCGAACCCGGCGTCGGCGAGCATCTGCAGCGCCCGCTGCCGCCCCCACACCGTGCCGAGCCCCGCGCCGCCCTCGCCCAGCGACACGGTCATGCAGTAGAAGACCGAGAAGGTGTACAGGGTGGGGCCGAGGGGGTGGTCGATGTTCTCCTCGAGATTGCTGGAGGCGGAGATGTCGCCCATGAGGAACACGCCGTCGTCGCGCAGCGCGGCGGCCACCGCGTCCAGGGTGCGCGCCGGGCGGGCCAGGTCGTGGATCACGTCGAACGCCGTGATGAGGTCGTACGTACCGCTGATGTCGGCCGTGTCGACCACGTCGAACCGGACGTTCTCGAGGCCGAGCAGCTCCGCCTCGGCGCGTGCGGCCGCGATGCCCGTCTCGGAGATGTCGATGCCGCGGAACCGGCTGGCGGGGAACGCCTGGGCCAGCAGATTCACCGCATGGCCCTGCCCGGTCCCGATGTCCAGCGCGTCGATCCCGGCGCGCAGCCGCTCCGGCAGGTCCGGCGCCAGCGGAACGATCGCGTCGACCAGGGCGACGTCGTAGACACGCCCCGTCTCCTCGGCCTGGAGCTCCTGGAACCGCGGATACGAGGAGTAGGGGACGCCGCCGCCCTTGCGGAACGCGTCGAGGACCTCGTCCTCGACGATGCCGAGGAGTGCGAGGTCCTGAAGCAGCGAGGCCATGTTCTCCGGCCCCGCTGCCCGGGTGAGAGAGGCGGCGTGCTCGGGCGGGAGCCAGTACGTGCCGTCGGCCGGCCGGTACTCGACGACACCTGCGACGGTCAGGCCGCCGAGCCACTCCCGTACGTACCGCTCGTCGAGATCCGCGGCCTTGGCGATCTGGACGCTGGTCGACGGTGGAAGAGGTGCCATCGTGTCGAAGAGCCCCGTCCGATGGCCGAGGCTGCACAGATAGCCCAGACACGCGTCATTGACCACCTGGGCCATGCGCCCGGCGAACTCTTCTTTCCGCTCGGAATCGACTGCCTGCCCGGTCGTCATCGTGGACTCCTTCCGGCGGGACCGCGGCACCACCCTCCCCGAGATCACGACGCCGACGCGGCACCATTCACAGCGTGCCCGTTCGGGACCTTTTATCCTGATTCTACGCTGGGCGTTCCGAGGCGCCCCCGGGCTTCATGGCCTCTCGCCCGGCGGCTTCCGGCCAGGTGCGTGTCGCCCCACTGGGCGATGGCCGCACGAGGCCGTTCTTGCTGCAATGGGCGCAGGCCGTGATTCAGGGATGGTGCACGATGACCGACAGACTGGCCGCCGAGGCCGGTGACGAGGACGGCCCCCCGAGCGGCGCCGTGCTCGGGGCCCCTTGCTGGGTGAGCCTCGCGGCGCACGACCTGGCCGCCACCAGAGCGTTCTACGAGGCCGTGCTCGGCTGGGAATTCCGCCCGGGTCGCCTCGGCGACCGGTTCACCGTCGCGATGGCGGACGGCAGACCGGTGGCGGGCATCGGCGCGGTGGCGTCCGACCTCGGCGTGGCCACGGCCTGGCTGCCGTACTTCGGCGTCAGCGACCCGGACGACACCGCGAGCCGGGTGCGCGAACGTGGCGGCACCGTAGGCGTGGGCCCGATCCCCTTCCCGCTGGGCCGCGTCGCACTGGCATCCGACAGTAGCGGCGCCGCCTTCGGGGTCTGGTCCGGGCACGTCGAACGGGACTGGAGCGGATGGCACGAGGAGACGAAGGTCAGGCTCCGGCTCGTGACCAGGAACGCCTTCGACGCCGCCATCTTCTACGGCGAGGTCCTGGGCTGGACCCGGCCCGGTGGCTGCGACGTCCGCTACGAGAACGAAGAGGTCATCCTGGTCTGCGGCGGCCTGGCCATGGCGCGGATCACCTCCGGTGCCGTCGAGGCGGCGCCCGATCCCGACGTCCGGCCGCACTGGGAGGTCCAGTTCACCGTGGACGACGTCGCCGAGTGCACCCGCGCGGCGCTCAAGCAGGACGGCACCGTGGCGGGCGAGTGGGAGGACGAGGCCGGACGCTGGGCCTCCGTGCGGGACGCCCAGGGTGCGCAGTTCACGGTGTTCGAACCCGGTGGGGGCGTCTTGGCGGGGTGAGCGATTCGGTCACCGGACCACCAGCTGGACGACGGCGAACGTTCCCACGGTCACGACCAGGGCGCGCAGGACCCCGGGGCTGAGGCGCCGGCCTGCCTTCGCGCCGAGCTGACCACCCACTGCGGAACCGGCCGCGATGAGCAGTACGGCCGTCCAGTCGAAGTCGGCGACGAAGAGGAAGAAGAGAGCGGCGACGGCGTTGACGAGGGCGACCAGGACGTTCTTGACGGCGTTCAGGCGTTGCAGCGGCTCGTCCAGAAGCATGCCCATCAGCGCTACGTAGAGGATTCCCTGCGCGGCGGAGAAGTAGCCGCCGTAGACGCTGGCGAGCGTGAGGGAGGTGAACAGGAGCGGTCCCGCGTCGCCGCGCGGGCGGACGCCGGACCCCGCGCGCCGTCGCCGTACCCGGCCGCTGATCAGCGGCCGGCACGCGACCAGGACGACGGCGAGGCCGACGAGGACCGGCACGATCGTCTCGAACGCCGCCGCCGGAAGGGTGAGCAGAAGCGTGGCGCCCGCGAACCCGCCGAGCACGGCACCGGCGTCCAGTTTCAGGATGCGCCGCCGCTGCCCGCCGAGTTCGGCGCGGTAGCCGATGGCGCCGCTGATGGAGCCCGGGATCAGACCGAGCGCGTTCGACACCGTGGCGGTGACGGGCGGCAGACCGGTCGCGAGCAGCACGGGAAACGTGATCAGCGTCCCGGAGCCCACGGCGGTGTTGATGGCCCCGGCGCCCACCCCGGCGGCACACACGGCGACCATCTCCCACACCGTCACCGCGCCTCGCTCCCCACTGATTCGTCTCGCATGCCGCAGACGCTAGGCCGCGGACAGTTCGGTGTGGGTCGAAGTGTCCGCAACGGCCGAAGCCGGGGGAGCCGAACCATCCCCGAAGGCGTCGCGAAACTAGGATCGCCGGACAGGAAAGGGGAGCCGGATGGACCGGAACATACGCAGTGTCGATGACGTACTCGCGCTCCTGGACGGGCTGTTCGCGCCGGAGGCCGACCGCTGGACCGGCGGCGCGGCCACCTGGTGGGACGGCTTCTACGCGGACCGCACCAGGTCCGTGCCGTTCTTCGCGGACAAGCCCGACGAGAACCTCGTGTCCTACCTCCGGCGCGGGCTGGTCGCCCCGGGCCGCGCACTCGACCTCGGCTGCGGTCCGGGGCGCAACGCTGTCCACCTCGCGTCGCAGGGTTTCGAGGTGGACGCGGTCGACCTGTCACCGGAGGCCATCGCCTGGGCCGAGGAACGGGCGGCGGAAGCGGGCGCCTCCGTCAGCTTCCACTGCGGCGACGCCTTCGCCCTGGCCGACGCCGAACTCGGCGGCCCGTACGACCTGATCTACGACTCCGGCTGCTTCCACCATCTGCCGCCGCACCGCCGGATCAGCTACCTCGACCTCATCGAGCGGACCCTCGCCCCCGGTGGCCACCTCGCCCTCACCTGCTTCGCGTCCGGCGCGATGGGCTCGGAGGTGGCCGACGCCGACCTGTACCGCGGGTCCGGCCTGCACGGCGGACTCGCGTACACGCCCGATTCGCTGCGTTGGATCTTCTCCGACCTGACCGAGGTCGAACAGCGCCGCATGCGCGACGAGGCGCCGGAATCGCGGAGCTTCGGCGAACCCTTCCTCTGGACGGCCCTGTTCCGGCAGAACCCCTGATCCGCCAGGAAGTCAAAGGGGCAGGGAGCCGAGGAAGCGGACCAGCGTGGTGTTGAAGGCCTCCGGCTGTTCCATGTTCGGCAGGTGTCCCGCGTCGTCGACGACCGTGAGGGTCGCGTGCGGGACCAGGCGCTGGATGCCCTGGGCGTCCTCGGGCGGGGTGTACACGTCGTCCGCGCCCACCACGACGAGGGTGGGAACGGTCGTGGCCGCCAACGTCGCACGGTAATCGGCGCGTTCGGCACGCCCGCGCAGCGCCGCCGCGGCCCCCGCCGGGTCGGTGGTCCGCATCATCTCCGTGACGTGCGCGGCGACTTGGGGCATCGCGGTGACGTTGTAGGGGGCCAGCATCTTGTCGATGACCTCGCCCGCGTAACCGTCCATGCCCTCCGCGAGGAGCCGGTCGGCGAGACGGTTGCGGAAGGCCTTGCCCTCGTCGGTCTCGGCCACCGGTGAGGTGTCGGCGAGCACCAGGGCGCGCACGCGCCGCGGGTGGCTGCGCTGGAACTCCATGGTGATCTGGCCGCCCATGGACACACCCCCGACAACCACGCGGTCGAGCTCCAGGTGGTCGAGGAGGGCGGCGATGTCGTCCGCGAAGGCAGGGAACGAGGTGGCACCCGCGACCGTGTCGCTGTCTCCGTAACCGCGCAGGTCAGGAGCGATGAGACGGTATCCGGCGGCGCTGAGCGCGGCGCTCTGGGGGCGCCACATGCTGCGGTTGAAGGGGTGGCCGTGGATCAGGACGACGGGCGTGCCGTCCGCCGGGCCCAGGTCGTCGAAGTGGATCGTGGCACCGTGTGAAGTGATGCGGCTCATGCGGGCACTCTAGGGCCGCGATCATGACCGGCCGGCGGCGGGCGGACATCACTCACCGGCGCGGGGCCGTGACCCCGCGTCGCAGCGTGTGACGGTGTGGGCAGCCGGCCGGCGTCAGTTGTGGCCGAACTTCCGCGGCTGCTTGTGCGAGTGGTGTTCCGAGATCCGGCGTGCGGGCTCCTCGGACGGGTCGGTCGCCTTCGTCATCGGCTCCGGCGTCGCCCGCTTCTCGGCGGTGGAGCTGTGGTCATGGCCGTGGCCGCCCGATCGGGCGCCGCGGTTCTGGCGGCTCTGTTTCTTGCTCATGATCGTTCCTCCTGGCCGGAATGCGCCGGAGTGCCCGACGACAGGCCGGTCACTCCCAGACTTGCACGCTGCCGCAGAGGGTGCATGTCGGGCGGGATCGGGCTCGTGACCTGGGACTCTTGCCTTCCGATCATCCGGTCGTTAAGGTTTTGGGCGTCTCTGTTGTCTCCGATCGAGGTGGACGTTGCGCATCTGAGGATCGCGATCACCGCGCCGTACGGCCTTCGCCGCCGTACGCCCGTCACGCCGTAGCGGCCGTTCCGTGCCGCCCGTGACCCCGCGTGGATGCGACCTCGGTGCATGAGCCGTCCCCGATGATCTCTCGGACAGCCGCACCCCCTTCCAGGTTCTCGGATCTCCGCGTTCCCGGTTCGGTCGTCGCGTGGTGCTCGCATACGTAGCCCTTTCCCACCGCGCCTGCGAATGCGAGACACACCATGGCGACACCCACCGCGCCCAGCGCCTCCCTGACCTGCTCCGCCCTCTCGTTCCAGTGGCAGGACGGCACCCCCGTCATCGACGGGCTCTCCCTCGCCATCGGCCGGGGCCGCACCGGACTCGTCGGCACGAACGGCACCGGCAAATCCACCTTGTTGCGCCTGCTCGCCGGTCAACTCACCCCCTCCCGGGGGTCGGTGACCGTCGGCGGCAACCTCGCCTACCTTCCGCAGAACATCACGCTCGACACCGCGCTGCGCGTCGACCAAGCCCTCGGCATCGCCGAGCGGCGCGCCGCGCTGCGCGCCATCGAGAACGGCGACGTGAGCGAGGAGCACTTCGACACGGTCGGCGACGACTGGGACGTCGAGGAGCGGGCCCTCGCGACACTGGGCTCACTCGGCCTCGCGGACGTCGAACTCGACCGCACCGTAGGTCAGTTGTCCGGTGGCGAGACCATCCTCCTGCGCCTGGCCGCCCTGCTCCTGGAGCGCCCCGACGTCCTCCTGCTGGACGAGCCGACCAACAACCTGGACGTCTTCGCGCGCCGCAGGCTCTACGAGGCGGTCGACTCCTGGCGCTCCGGCGTCCTCGTCGTGGTCAGCCACGACCGTGAACTCCTCGAGCGGGTCGACCGTATCGCCGAACTGCGCTCCGGCTCCGTGAGCTGGTACGGCGGCGGCTGGTCCGCGTACGAGGAGGCGCTCGCCACCCAGCAGGAGGCGGCCGGGCGGATGCTGCGGGCCGCCGAGGCCGACGTGCGCCGGCAGAAACGCGAACTGGAGGAGACCCAGATCAAGGTGGCCCGCCGCGCCCGGCACAGCAAGAAGATGGACGCCCAGCGCAAGGCCCCGAGAATCGTCGCGGGGGAGAAGAAGAGGTCCGCGCAGGAGTCCGGCGACAAACTGCGCGGGCTGCACGAGGACCGGCTCAGCGACGCGCACGAGCGGCGTGAGGAGGCCGCGGAGGCGATCCGCAACGACGCCGAGATCCGCGTGAGCCTGCCCCACACCGCCGTACCCACGGGCCGTACCGTCCTGAGCATCGACGAACTGAGCCTCCCGCACGGCAAGTTGCGCGACGGCAGCCTCCACATCCACGGCCCCGAACGCATCGCGCTGGTCGGCCGCAACGGAGCCGGAAAGACCACGCTCCTGCGCACCCTCACCGGTGAGCTCGAACCGCTCTCCGGCCAGGCGAAGACGTTCGTACCGCTACGGTTCCTGCCGCAGCGCCTCGACGTGCTGGACGAGGAGCTGAGCGTCGCGGCGAACGTGGCCCGCATGGCCCCGGGCGTCACCGACAACCACGTCCGCTCCCAGCTCGCGCGGTTCCTGTTCAAGGGCGCCCGCGCGGAACAGCCGGCCGGCACCCTCTCCGGCGGCGAACGCTTCCGCGCGGCACTCGCGGCGACGATGCTCGCCGCACCGGCCCCGCAGCTCCTGATGCTCGACGAGCCGACCAACAGTCTGGACATGGCCAGCGTGCGGCAGTTGACGAGCGCACTGGAGTCGTACGAGGGCGCCCTCCTGATCGCCAGCCACGACCTGCCCTTCCTCGAGTCGATCGGCATCACCCGCTGGCTGCTGCTCGGCGAGGACCTTCAGGAGACGACCGCGGAGGAGGTGCGCGACCTGCTGGAGGCGCCCGAGGCCGGGTGAAACGAGGAGCGTGGTCGGGGCGGTCCCAGGATCGTTGATCGATTGGCGGGGCCGCAAGGCCAGGCTTAACGTCGGTGTAGTGAACGAGAGCGTTCACTGCGGTACTGAGGTGCACACCTTCCCATGTCGGGTCTTCAGTCGACACCCTCGAAGCCTGCCGAAGCCCCGGAGCGGGGCCACGGCAGGGGGATCGCACTACTCGTCATCTGTTCGTGCCAGCTGATGGTGGTCCTCGACATCACCATCGTGAACATCGCTCTCCCGCACATCCAGACCGCGCTCGGTTTCTCGACCGAGAACCTGTCCTGGGTGATCAACGCCTACACGCTGACCTTCGGCGGTCTGCTGCTGCTCGGCGGGCGTCTCGGTGACATCCTCGGCCGGCGCCGCGTCTTCATGGCCGGCGTCCTGATCTTCGTGCTCGCGTCCTTCCTCGGCGGCCTCTCGCAGGAGTCGTGGCAACTGCTCGCCGCTCGCTCGCTGCAGGGCGTCGGCGGCGCCATCGCGTCCCCCACCGCCCTCGCACTGATCACGACGACCTTCCGCGAAGGGCCCGAGCGGAACCGGGCGTTCGGCGTGTTCGCGGCCGTCTCCGCGGGCGGCAGCGCGATCGGCCTGATCGCGGGCGGCGTGCTCGTCGAGTGGCTCGACTGGCGCTGGGTCCTCTTCGTGAACGTGCCCATCGGCATCCTGATCGCGCTCGCCATCCCTCGCTTCATCAGGGAGTCGGAACGCCACCCGGGCCACTTCGACGTCCTCGGCGCGCTCACCTCGACCGTCGGCATGGTGCTGCTCGTCTACGGCTTCATCCGTGCCTCGAAGGACGGCTGGAGCGACAGCCTGACCCTTGGCGCGTTCGGCGCCGCCGTCGTCCTCCTCACCGCGTTCGTCGCCATCGAGAGCCGGTCGAAACAGCCCGTCATCCCGCTGTGGATGTTCCGCGACCGCAACCGCGCGGGCGTCTACGGGATGATGCTGTGCCTGGCCGCGGCGATGTTCGGCATGTTCTTCTTCCTGACCCTGTTCGTGCAGAACATTCTGGGCTTCAGCCCGCTGCGGGCCGGCCTCGCCTTCCTGCCGGTCAGCGCGATCATCGCGGTGGCCGCGGGCTTCGCCTCACAGTTCCTGCCCAAGTGGGGGCCCAAGCCCTTCATGGTGGTGGGCGCGGTCCTGGCTGCCCTGGGCCTCGGCTGGCTGACCATGACCGACGTCAACAGCACGTACGTGGGCGGCATCCTGGGCCCCACGCTGGTGTTCGGCTGCGGGATGGGCCTGCAGTTCGTGTCGCTGACGCTCATGGCGCTCTCCGGTGTGGCGCCGAAGGACTCGGGAGCGGCGTCCGGCGTGCTCAACGCACACCAGCAGGTCGGCGGCTCGCTCGGCCTGTCCATCCTGGTCACGGTCTTCGGTACGGCCAGCCGCAACGAGGCCGAGGTCCAGGTGCCGAAATTCCTGTCGCAGGCGACCCCGGCCCAGCAGTTCCAGTTCCGCACGACCGGGCAACTCCCGCCTCCCTGGGGCGACCAGGTGCTCGCGTCGGGCATCTCCAGTGCCTTCGTCGTGGCCGCCGTCTTCGCCGTCGTCGCGGCGTTGATCGCCCTCGTGGTCATCCAGGTCCGCGCCTCCGACCTGGAACGCCTCCAGGGCGGCAGCATGCCGCTCGTACCCGCCGAGGAGAGCGCGACCGCCGCGGGCGGTGCGGCTTCCAGCGCCTCGGCGCCGAACCCCGTCAGACGTGACGGTCCACCCGCGCACGGCTGAGCCCTACGCGGTACGCGGCGGGAGCCCGAGGCCGGACGGGTCCAGGAACCGGATCTGCCCGGCCGTGCCAAGTCCCTCCGGGGTACCCGGGAAGAGCCAGAGTCCGCCCTTGCCGCGCAGATGGCCGGGGGCGGTCGCCACCACGTCGGAGCGGCCGTCACCGTTGACGTCGAGCAGCGGGAACGTGGCGGAGAACCCGTCACCGCCCGACGGGTCGTGCTTGCCGGGCACACCGGGGGTGTCGAGGTCGAAGGCGGTGGCGTTCGCGCCGGTCGGGGGACCGTCGGGGCTGCCCGGCAGCAGCGTGAAGCGGCCGTTTCCCTGGTCCTCTCCCGGCGTGTCCACGAGCAGATCCGGATGCCCGTCACCGTTCACATCGCCGGTGCCGGCGCCCCTTCCGAAACCGTCCTTGCCCTGCGAGTCGCCGGGAACACCGGGTGTCTCCTGATCGAAGACGGCGTTGGGCCGCCCGCCTCCCACACCCGACTTGGACCCGTACGCCACGGTGAGCCGCCCCGAGGCGGGGCCCTCCGCGACACCCACCTCGCGGTAGCCGGGCGCGAGAATGTCCTCGATCCCGTCGCCGTCGACGTCACCGCTGCGCGGCACCATGACTCCGTCGTAGGTGTCGTTGCCGAGGTTCCCGGGCGGCCGGGTCGGAGTCAGTCCGCGGGGGCCGCCCCGGAAGTACGTCACGTACGGGCCGTTGTCCGTCGGCGGATCCGCATCCTCCTCGCCCGGGCTGGGGTCGGTGAACATGACATCGCCGTAGCCGTCGCCGTCGAAGTCCCCGCTGATCGCCTGGCTCGGGCTCGCCGTGTTCTCGAGTTCGGCGGTGCGGGCGGGCGCGCCGTCCTTGCCGAAGGGGCCGTAGGCCACCAGGCCCGGCCGGCGCGGCAGTTCGGTGTCGTTCCCGTTGGGGTGGTGCCCCGCGTAGACCAGATCGACGGCCCCGTCGCCGTCGACATCGGTGGCCGCGCTCGCCATGACGAGACCGGAGGTCTTGACGGGGACCGGGTCGCCGAGGCCTTTCTTGCCGCCGGGCAGGATCACGGCAGTGCCGGGGGCGTCCCGGCGCGCGGGATCCTTGGCGAGGTGGTCGGTCTGCGTCGCCACCAGGTCCGTGTAGCCGTCACCGTTGAGGTCGGCGCGGAGCAGCGGACCGTAGAAGAAGTCGCGGTAGGTCCTGCGACGCCCGGGGTCCAGGCCCTTCGCTGAGCCGGGCAGGACCAGCAGGTGATAGCCGGTCGGCTGGCTGAACTTGTTCCGCGTGGTCATGGACGTCACGAAGTCGTCGTAGCCGTCCCGGTCGAAGTCCCCGAGCCCGCGCTCGCCCGCACCCCGGCCCGTGGGCACCCTCGGAGCGGGGTCTGCGGTGCGGTCCTCGCGGGCATCGCCCTCGGAGCAGCCCGCGAGCAGCGTCACCGCGCATCCGCAGGCGATCAGCGCCTGAGACAGCCGACGGCGTTTACGGGGCACATGGGACAAGGCGTTCCTCCTGGGTCTCCTGCAGAGCTACGGATAGGACCGCTCGGGGACGGTCATGGTTGCGGTCCGGAAGATCGCGGTTCCGCAACGTCGCACCGGGGCCGCCGCGGTGCCATGCTGGGAACGAGACGTGGAGGGCCGTCATGGGGTTCTATGCCGAGCAGGTGCTGCCCCGGATCATCGATGTCGCCTGTGGCGTGAAGATGACAGCACCGCTGCGACGGCGGGTCTGCGGGGGGCTGCGGGGCCAGGTCGTGGAGATCGGGTTCGGCACGGGACACAACGTTCCCTACTACCCGTCGACCGTCGAGGGCGTCGTCGCCATCGAGCCTTCGGACGTCGGCTGGAGACTCGCCGCCGCGCGGGTCGGGGCGGCATCCGTGCCGGTGCGCCGCGCGGGCCCGGACGGCCAGTCGCTGCCCTTCGAGGACCACAGCTTCGACACCGCGCTGTCGACGTGGACGCTGTGCACCATCCCCGACGCCGGGGCCGCGCTGCGCGAAGTGCGCCGTGTGCTGCGGCCCGGCGGGACACTGCACTTCCTGGAGCACGGGCTCGCACCGGAAGAGGACGAGAACGTACGCCGCTGGCAGCGACGCATGGAACCGGTGAACAAGAGGCTCTTCGGCGGCTGTCACCTCACCCGCCCGATCACAGACCTGCTGACGGAGGCCGGATTCGCGATCACGGCACTCGACGTCTTCTACGAGAAGGGCGCACCGAGGCCCATCGGGGCCAACTCCCTGGGCGTCGCACTCGCGCCGTAGGCAGGCGAACAGCCCCTAGTCGGTACGGCCCGTCGCCGCGACCGTCACACCGAGGCCGATCATCGTGAGCCCACCGACACCGCCGACCATGCCGAGCCGCCGCGGCGAGCGGGCGAACCAGCTCCGCGTCGTCGCCGCGACCAGGCCCCACACGCTGTCGGACACCACCGCGATGACGTTGAAGACCAGGCCGAGCAGCAGCATCTGCAGGCTGACGTGCCCCTGGCCGCGGTCCACGAACTGCGGTAGCACTGCGGCGAAGAACACGATCGTCTTCGGGTTGGCCACACCGACCGCGAACCCCTCCCACAACGTGCGCAGACTGCCGTGCGCGACCCCGTCACCACTGAACGCGGCATGCAGCGAACGCCGTTGACGCACCGCCTTGACGCCGAGGTACACCAGATACGCGGCGCCCACGAGCTTCAGCGTGGTGAAGACGAGGACCGAGCGCTCCACGACGGCACCGACACCGAGCGCCACGGCCACGACGAGCACATAGGCGCCGAGCGTGTTGCCCACGACCGTGGTCAGCGCGGCACGGCGCCCCTGCGACAGCGCCCGTCCGATCACGAACAGCACGCTGGGGCCCGGAATCACGATCAGCAGGAACGACATGGCCGCGAAGGCCAGCAGTCGGTCGGAAGACACCATGGGGCTCATACAACACCTCGGCGCGTCCCGCCCGCACGGCATTTTTGCGCGCATCAGCCGGGCCCCGACGACCGGCGTCCTGGCCGCGAGGACCGCGGCCACCACGCCCGGCACGATCAGCAGCGCGAAGGCGCCGCCGTCGGCGCGGGCATCGAGGGAAGCGCCCCGGCCGCCGCCGCGAGCACCAGCACGCCGCCCGTGATGTTCTCCGGGGGACTACTTTCGAGGGAGAGCCGCCCCCGTTCAGAGATCCATTCAGGCCCTCCGCCACTAGACTCGGCGAATGGCGAAGTACTTCGACGTACACCCCGAGAACCCCCAGCGGCGCACGATCAGCGGTGTGGCCGACAGCATCCGCGCCGACGAACTCGTCGCGTACCCGACCGACTCCTGCTACGCGCTCGGGTGCCGGCTCGGCAGCCGGGACGGCATCAGCCGGATCCGGGCGATCCGCCACCTCGACGACCGGCACCACTTCACGCTCATGTGCCAGAACTTCGCCCAGCTCGGGCAGTTCGTGCAGATCGACAACGACGTGTTCCGCGCGATCAAGGCGGCGACGCCCGGCAGCTACACCTTCATCCTGCCCGCGACGAAGGAGGTGCCGCGCCAGCTGCTGCACCCGAAGAAGAAGACGGTGGGCGTCCGGATCCCCGACCACGCCGTCGTACAGGCCCTGCTGGCCGAACTGGGCGAGCCGATCCTGTCCAGCACGCTGCTCCTGCCCGACGAGGAGGAGCCGCTGACGCAGGGCTGGGAGATCAAGGAGCGGCTCGACCACGAGGTGGACGTCGTGGTCGACTCCGGCGACTGCGGCACCGAGCCGACCACGGTCATCGACTTCTCCGGCGGCGAGACGGAGATCGTACGACGCGGGGCGGGCGACGCTTCGCGGTTCGAGTAGCGCACACAGACCCCGCTCAGCGCCGCCCGCGGAACGTGCGGCGCAGGTCGTCGACCCAGGCGTCGGGGACCTCCCACGGGATGAAGTGTCCTCCTGCGTCATGGGCGTTGACGTTGACGTGGTGATACCAGTCGGCTCGGTCGCTCGCGAGCCAGTCGGCGACGCGCTGCTGCGCCGTCGTGACGCCGGGCGGGTTCTCGTACCCGACGAGGGTGAGTCCGGTGGGTGCCTCGACCACGGGCGTACGGGTGTGGGCGGGCGTCCACGGGTAGCGGTTGGCGTTCGCGTAGTACCGCGTCGACGTGCCGATCGTGTTGCCGGCCCAGAAGATCGTGGCGTGGGTGAGGAGATCGTCCTTCGTGAAGACGGTCTCGATGTCGCCGTGGTGGTCGCTCCAGTTGACCCAGCGCTCCAGCACCCAGGCGAGCAGGCCGACGGGGGAGTCGCTCAGGCCGTGGGCGAGCGTGCTGGAGTCGAGGACGTGGACGGCGAGGTGGGAGGCGAAGCGCCGGTCGAGGGCCAGGATCCGGGCGCGGATGTCGTCGGGCAGTCCCTCGGGGACGGGCCGGCCGCCACTGAAGTCCCATGCGCGGTCGCCGGTGAAGAAGTCGAGTTTCAGGCCCGATCCGATGTGGATGCCCAGGAGTTCGTCCGCGTACTTGTGGCCCAGCTGACCGGTGACCAGGGCACCGATGTCGCACCCTCCGGCGGCGTACCGGGTGTGGCCGAGGGTGTCGGTCATGAGGGTGTGCCAGAGGTCGGCGACCTTCCAGAAGTTCATGTCGGGGTGGTCGCGCAGGGGCGCCGAGAAGCCGAACCCGGGCAGGGACGGGACGATGACGTCGAACGCGTCGGCCGGGTCCCCGCCGAAGGCCGCGGGGTCGGCGAGCGGGTCGACGACCTTGGACCAGTGCCAGAACGTCCAGGGCCAGCCGTGGGTGAGGATCAGCGGGGTGGGGTTCGGGCCGGCCCCGGGCCTGCGCATGAAGTGCACCGGGACACCGTCCACGCGCACCTGGTAGTGCTCGTAGGCGTTGATCGCGGCTTCGGCCCTGCGCCAGTCGTAGCTGTGGAGCCAGTACTCGGCCAGCTCCTGGAGGTAGCCGCGGTCGACTCCGTAGAACCAGTCGCCGTTCCCGACGTCGTCCGCCCAGCGCGTCATGCCGAGGCGCCGGCGCAGGTCCTCCAGGACGGCGTCGGACACGTGGACGGGCGTGGGATCCAGAGGGAAGCGCGGTGTTCCGACGGCCACGGGGGAATCCTTACCGGTAGGGGACGAGAGGTGCCGGCAGCGGCGGAAGCGGCCTGCGGCGCAGCCACGCCGTCAAGAGGTCGCCGACCGGCGCCGCCGCGTACCGGGCGACATGCGCCGTGAACGCCTCGGTGCTCACCACGCCGTGCCGGTGCGCCGAGACCCAGTCGCGCACCATGCGGAAGAACGGCTCGTCGCCCAGCGCGCAGCGGATCGCGTGCACGGTGAGCCCGCCGCGCTCGTAGACCTGGTCGTCGAACAGGGACTTGCGGCCCGGGTCGGCAAGGAGCAGGTCCTGCGGCAGCGTGGACAGCTCCCGGTGTGCGGCGGCGGCCAGTTCCTGCGTGCTGCGGCCGCCCGTGCGCTCCGACCACAGCCACTCCGCGTACTTGGCGAAGCCCTCGTTCAGCCAGATGTCCCGCCAGTCGGCGATGGTGAGGCTGTTGCCGAACCACTGATGGGCGAGCTCGTGCGCGACGAGCCGCTCCCAGCCCCGCGCGCCGTCCACGTGGTTCGCGCCGAACAGGGAGAGTCCCTGTGCCTCGACCGGGACGTCGAAGTCCTCGTCGGCCACCACGACGGCGTACTCACCGAAGGGATAGGGCCCGAAGAGCTCCTCGAAGAGCCGCATCATCTCGGGCTGCCGGGCGAAGTCCCGTGAGAACTCCGGCAGCAGACGCACGGGCACGTACGCGCTCTGCGGCACACCGCCGAGCCCCGGATCGCCCAGCAGGACCGACTGGTACATGCCGATCGAGAGGCCCACGAGATAGCTCGGCGTCGGTGCCTGCTGCTCGTACACCCAGGTCGTCGTCGACGACTTCGTCGTGCGCGTGAGCAGGCGCCCGCCGACGACCACGGTGTACGGCGAGGGGACCGTGAGGGAGATCTGGTAGGCGGCCTTGTCGTCGGGCCGGTCGTTGCACGGGAACCAGGACGGCGCTCCGACGGGCTGGCTCGCGACGACCGCGCCGTCGGACAGCTCCTCCCAGCCGAGCCCGCCCCAGGGGCTGTTGACCGGCTTCGGATTGCCCGACCAGTGCACCTCCACCGTGAACGCGGCGCCGGCCCGCAGCGGCTTCGCGGGCCGGATCCGCAGCTTGCCGCCCCGGTGCGTGTAGCGCGGCTGCCGGCCGTCGACGAGCACCTTGCCGAGCCGGAAGGCCGCGAGGTTGAGATGGAACTCGGTCAGCGGGGCCCGGCCCGCTATGGCGCTGATACGGGCGTTCCCCGCGAGGCGGTTGGGGCCGGGGCGGTAGTCGAGGGACAGCTCGTAGCGGTGCACCCGGTAGCGGGGGTCGCCGTGGCCGGGGAAGTACGGCTCCGAAGCCGCTGTCTGGCCGCTCACTGCAGTGTCCACTCCCTGCGCCGTACTCAACGTGTCTGTGTGGTGCCCCCCACCCCGTGCCGTACGCATCGAAGCCCTGACCGACCTTAAGGTGTGCCCGCCCTTCTAGGACCGCCACGCCTCGATCGGATTGCCCAGCCAGCGTGTGTCGTCGGGTACGGACTCCGCGGCCATGACCAGGGACGCGGGGCCCAGAGTGGCGCGAGCGCCGACCGTACTGCCCGGCAGGACGATTCCGCCAGGGCCCACCGTCGAACCCCCGCCGAGCGTCACCTTGTCCATCCGCAGGATCCGGTCGTGGAAGAGGTGTGTCTGCAGTACGCAGCCACGGTTCACGCTGACCGCGCTGCCGAGCGTCACGAGGTCCGTCTCCGGCAGCCAGTAACTCTCGCACCACACGCCCCGGCCGACGCGTGCCCCCAGGCCGCGCAGCCACAGCGTCATGAGCGGGGTGCCCGGCACCGCGCCGATCAGCCACGGCACGGCGACCACCTCGACGAACGTGTCGGCGAGCTCGTCGCGCCAGACGAAGCCGCTCCACAGCGGGTGCTCACCGGCCCTGTGCCGGCCGACCAGAAGCCACTTCGCGGCGACCGCGGACAACGCGCCCACGGCGCCCGCGCCGAGGAGCACCGCCCCGGACAGCGCGGCGGCACCCCACCGGCCCGCGCCCGCCTGCCCGGCGAGCGCGCACAGCGCCGCTCCCGTCAGCACGGCGAGCGCCGCCGAGCAGAAGACGGGCACGAGCCGGAACAGCTCCACCGCGCCGCGCGCCCACAGCAGCCGCGTCGGCGGGTCGTACGTGCGGGAGTGGTCGCCGCCCTCGGGAGCGCGCGGCAGCTTCATCGGCGGCAGCCCCAGATACGAGGTGCCCTTCTTGGCCTTCTTCGGGGTGGCCGACAGGACACCGACCAGACCTCCGTCGGGGACGCTGCGTCCCGGCCCGGTCATGCCGGAGTTGCCGAGGAACGCCCGGCGGCCGATCGCCGCCCGCCCGATGCGGACCCAGCCCCCGCCGAGTTCGTAAGGAGCCGTCAGGGTGTCGTCGGCGAGGAACGCCCCGTCGCCGACCGTGGTCAGGCTCGGCAGGGCGAGGACCGTGGAGACCTCCGCGCGACGGCCGATCTTCATGCCGAGCAGCCGCAGCCACAGCGGCGTCACGAGTCCCGCGTACAGCGGGAACAGCGTCTGCCGGGCCGCGTCCATCAGCTGCGTGATCGTCCAGGCCTGCCAGCCGGTGCGGCTGTGCGTCGGATGCAGGCCCGGCCGCAGCCCGAGGCTCAGCAGCCGCACGGCGCCCACCAGCAGCAGCGCGTAGGCGCATCCGAAGGCCAGTGCGGCGGGCACCACCGCGACCAGGGCGCCGCGCAGTGCCTCGCCGAGACCCGCGTCCGCGGGCACGAAGCGAAGCGCCACCGCGAGCGCGGGCACGGCCGCGAGCGCCGGCAGCGCGGAGAGGGCGAGCCCCGACGCGCCGTACATCAGCCGCCACCCGTACGAGCGCTTCGGCCGCTGTTTCGGCCAGTCCCGTTTGGCCTTGCCCAGTTTCACGGCGGGGGAGCCGGCCCAGCGCTGGCCGGTCGGGATCTGGCCGGTCACCGCGGATCCGGGAGCCACCTCGGCCTTCTTGCCGACGCGCGCACCGGGGAACAGCAGGCTGCGGGTGCCGACGACCGCTCCGCCGCCGACCTTGACGGCACCGATCACCAGACGGTCGCCGTCGAGCCAGTGCCCGGAGAGGTCCACGTCGGCCTCGACGGCGCAGCCGCGGCCCAGTTTGAGCATGCCGGTCACCGGCGGGAGCGAGTGCAGGTCCACTTCGGCGCCGATCCGGGCGCCGAGGGCGCGCGCGTACCGCAGCAGCCACGAGCCGGTCAGCGAGGTCGCGCCGCTGTACTCGGCGAGCCGCTCAGCCGTCCACAGCCGCAGATGGACGTGGCCGCCGCGCGGATACGTGCCCGGCCCGACGCCTCGCAGCAGCAGCCGCGCGCCTCCCGCGGCGAGCGCGAGCCGCCCCGCCGGGCTGAACAGCATCGCCGCCCCCGCGGCCACCCACCACCAGGACACGGCGGGAGCCCAGGCATAGGACCCGAACCAGTGCAGGACGTTGCCGAGCGCGGCCAGAGCCACGCACCACCGCAGCCCGACGAGCGTGAACAGCGGGAGAAGGAGCAGGAGTTGAAGGACCTGAGCGCGCACCGGCACGGCTCCGACGTCTCGGTGCGCCTCCGTGCCCTGCGCGGACTCCTCCAGATGGCGCGCGAGCTTGCGCAGCGTCGGGTGCTGGTAGATGTCGAGGACGGCGGCGCTGGGATAGCGGGTGCGCAGCCGGGTGGTCAGCTGGGCGGCCGCCAGACTGGAGCCGCCGATCGCGAAGAAGTCGTCCTTGGCGCCGGTCACGGACACCCCGAGCGTGTGCGCCCACTGTTCGGCGAGCCACGCCTCCGTGCCGTAGAGCTGCTCGGTGGGCCCGGTGGAGGTCTCCAGGTCGGGCAGCGGCCAGGGCAGGGCGGCGCGGTCCACCTTGCCGGACGTGCGGGTGGGCAGGCTCTCGACGGGGGCGAGGAGCGGCACCAGGGCGGCGGGCAGCGCGGCTCGCAGGCGTTCCACGGCTTCGGCGCGGTCCCAGCCGTCCTGCGCGACGACGTAGCCGACGAGCAGTTGGTTGCCGCTGCGCGCCGTGCGTACGGCGGCGGCCGCCCCGGCGACGCCGGGCAGCGCCTGCAGAGCCGCGTCGACCTCGCCGAGCTCGATACGGCGCCCACCGAGCTTGATCTGCTCGTCCCCGCGCCCCAGGAACACGAGGCCTTCCGGGTCCGCCTTGACGAGGTCGCCGCTGCGGTAGGCGCGTTCCCAGCCGACGGAGGGCAGCGGCGCGTACTTCTCGGCGTCCTTGGCGGGGTCGAGATAGCGCGCCAGGCCCACGCCGCCGATGACGAGTTCGCCGGTGGCACCGAGCGCGACGGGGTCGCCGGCCTCGTCGACGACGGCCAACTCCCAGCCGTCCAGCGGCAGTCCGATCCTGACGGGCTCCTCGCCGGTCATCAGGCACGCGCAGGCCACGACCGTGGCCTCCGTGGGGCCGTACGTGTTCCACACCTCGCGGCCCTCGGTGACCAGGCGCTGCGCCAGCTCGGGCGGGCAGGCCTCGCCACCGAAGATCAGAAGACGTACGTCGTCGAGGACTTGGGGCTCCCACAGTGCGGCGAGCGTGGGCACCGTGGACACGACGCTGATGTCCTGCTCGACGAGCCAGGGCCCGAGGTCGGCGCCGCTGCGGACGCGGGAGCGCGGCACCGGCACCAGGCAGGCGCCGTTGCGCCAGGCCAGCCACATCTCCTCGCACGACGCGTCGAAGGCCACGGACAGGCCGGCCATCACGCGGTCGCCGGGCCCGATCGGCTCGTCGGTGAGGAACAGCGCGGCCTCGGCGTCGACGAAGGCGGCGGCGCTGCGGTGCGAGACCGCGACGCCCTTGGGCTTCCCGGTGGAGCCGGACGTGAAGATGATCCAGGCGTCGTCGTCGGTGCCGGGCAGGCAGTCGGCGGTTCCCCGGGGAGCCCTGGCGCCGCCCTCCTCCTTGCCGTCGGGTCCCCACGCGGTCAGGTCGTGGCCGGCGCCGATGACGGAGCGGACCCCGGCTTCGCCGAACACCAACTCGGCCCGTTCGTCAGGGTCTTCGGCGTCCACGGGGACGTAGGCCGCGCCGACGGCGAGCACCGACAGGATCGCGACGTAGAGATCGTTGGTCCCGGACGGGACACGGACCCCGACCCGGTCCCCCCTGCGGACCCCGGCCAAGGCGAGCCGCACCCGCAGGTTCTCCACCTCGTCGGCGAGCGCGCGGTACGTGAGCTGCTTCGCCCCGTCGTCCAGGGCCACTTCGTCGCGGTGGTCGCGCACGGACGCGCCGAAGATGTTCATCAGGGTGCGGGGAGGGGCGGCAGGGCCCGCGGTGAACAGGGCCGTGCCGCTGCGGGCCGCGACGGCGCTGTTCTCGAAGCACCCCGCGTCGGGGGTCGTGACGGTCAGGTCCAGCGGTTCGGTCAGGTCCACGGGTTCGGCCGGCGGCGTTCCGCGCTCGACGGCGACGCCCGCCGTGGCGTCGAGTGCCACCGTGCCGGGCAGCGGTTCGTCCAGCGGGGGGACGTCGCTGCCGTTGTCTGAGGTCGTCATGGGTTCCTTGCGTGTCGCCGCCGGAGCTGGATCAACGGTGATCCCGCATGAAAGCCGTGCTGCCGGTCCGGCCGGGCGCCGAACAACCTGACGAAGTGTAGTAACTCGCTCGTTTGTTTACATGCAGGGACTTGCCTGGATCTGTGTGACAGTGCTAACTCCGCCGTGGCTGTCGACGACCGCCCCGGGGTCGCCGGGGCACCCGGGAGCGAGTGGACGCGAGTTACCTATTCGGCCCACATGAATTACCCGTTCGTGTGTAGTGACTTGATGCGTCATCAGCAGTAGAACTCGTTTCGATTCCATCGAAAGTGAGGAACGTGCCATGAGTGGTTCCACCACGCGTGCAAGCGGTTCCAGAAACGTCTCGCGACGCGCTTTTATCGCTGGAACCGGTTCTATTCTGAGCGCCGCGGCCCTGTCGGCCCACGCCCCAGCGGCCCACGCGGCCACCGCCCCCGTCGCCGCTCCGATCGACACCGGCGCGCACGTCCGCGCCCTCGTCGTCGGCACGGGATACGGAGGCTCCGTGGCCGCGCTGAGACTCGCCCAGGCGGGTGTCGACGTCCACATGATCGAAATGGGGATGGCCTGGGACACCCCCGGACCGGATGGCAAGATATTCGCCAACACGACCAGTCCGGACGCCCGTTCCTACTGGCTCCGGACCAAGACCAAACAGCCCCTCAGCAACTTCCTCGGCTTCCCGCTCGACAGAGACGTACCCCGCTACACCGGAATTCTGGACGCCGAGGAAATGGGCGGCATCGTCGTCTACCAGGGCCGCGGCGTCGGCGGCGGTTCCCTGGTCAACGGCGGCATGGCGGTCACGCCCAAGCGCGAGAACTTCGGCGCCATCCTCCCGTCGGTCGACGCCGCCGAGATGTACGCGACGTACTACCCGCGCGCCAACGCCGCGCTCGGCGTCGGCACCGTCGACCCGGCCTGGTTCGAGAGCGCCGAGTGCTACCAGTTCGCGCGCGTCGGCCGTAAGCACGCCCAGCGCTCCGGCTTCCCGTTCGTCTTCGTGCCCGACGTGTACGACTGGGACTACATGAAGCGGGAAGCGGCCGGAACCGTCCCCAAGTCGGCACTCGCCGGCGAGATCCTCTACGGCAACAACTACGGCAAGAAGTCGCTCCAGAAGACCTACCTGGCCCAGGCCGGGGCCACCGGCAAGGTCTCCATCTCTCCGCTGCACAAAGTGACTTCGGTCGCGCCGGCATCCGGCGGCGGGTACACGGTCGTCATCGAGCAGATCGACACCACCGGCACGACCACAGCCACCAAGACCGTCACCGCGGACAAGGTGTTCTTCGCGGCCGGCAGCGTCGGCACCAGCAAGCTCCTGGTCAAGCTCAAGGCCACCGGCGCCCTGCCCGCCCTGAACGGCGAGGTGGGCAAGGGATGGGGCGACAACGGCAACGTCATGTGCGGCCGCGCCAACCACCTGTGGGACCCGACCGGTAAGGTCCAGGCGTCTATCCCCTGCGGCGGCATCGACAACTGGGCCGCCGGAGGAGCGTTCGCCGAGGTCGCGCCGCTGCCGACCGGGATCGAGACGTACGCCTCGTTCTACCTGTCGATCACGAACACCCCGCACCGCGCCGAGTTCTCGTGGAACGCCCAGGCGGGCAAGGCCGATCTGAACTGGCAGACGGCCTGGAAGCAGACCTCCATCGACATGGCCAAGACGATCTTCGACAAGATCAACGCGAAGGAGGGCACGATCTACCGCACCGATCTCTTCGGCACGTACAAGATCTGGGGCGACCACCTCACGTACCACCCGCTCGGTGGCGCGGTCCTGAACAAGGCCACCGACAACTACGGCCGCCTGCACGGCTATTCGGGCCTCTACGTCATCGACGGCTCTCTGATCCCCGGCAACACGAGCGTCAACCCGTTCGTCACGATCACGGCGCTCGCCGAGCGGAACATCGAGAAGATCATCGCCACCGATCTTTGACATGCTCCTCGAGCTGAGGCCCGAGGATTCTGGCCGTCCCACGGGTTGCTGTGCCGCTATGCGGCACGGCTTCCTGCTGGGATTCCGTGGCTTCCTGTTTCTTCGCGCTGTGCCAGAACGGGTTCTGGTCTTACCTTCGCTCCGCAGGCCGATGCCGCCAGTCCGGCGGCCTGTTTCACATTCTTGGCGGCGTTGACATCCCGGTCATGCCGGGTGCCGCAGACGGGGCAGGTCCACTCGCGTACGTGCAAGGGTTTGGGGCCGTCGTGGTGTCCGCAGGTCGAGCACACCTGGCTGGTGGGCTCGAACCGGTTGATCTTGATGAGGGTCCGCCCGTAGCGAGCCGCTTTGTAGGCGAGCATGGTCACGAACTGTGACCAGCCCGCGTCATGGACGGACTTGGCCAGTTTGGTGCGCGCGAGGCCCTTGACCGGCAGGTCTTCCACGGCGATCGCTTGGTTCTCGCGGATCAACCGGGTGGAGAGCTGGTGGTGGAACTCCTTGCGCGCATCGGCGACCTGCGCATGCGCGCGGGCAACCTTGAGCCGGGCCTTGGCCCGGTTCTTCGAGCCCTTCCGTTTGCGGGACAGCTCCCGCTGGGTTTTCTTGAGTTTCTTCTCCGCCCGGCGCAGAAACCGCGGGGAGTCGATTTTCGTGCCGTCGGACAGCACCGCGAAGTGGGTCAGGCCCAGGTCGATGCCGATGGCCTGGTCGGTGGCGGGCATCCGCGCGGCGTCGGCGGCCGGGTCGGTGTCGATGACAAAGCTTGCGAAGTACCGGCCCGCCGAGTCTTTGATCACGGTGACCGAGGACGGCACCACGGGTAGGGTGCGTGACCACTTCACCCGCACCTCGCCGATCTTCGGCAGGTTCAGCCGGCCGGTTGGGGTGATGGACCAGCGGGCGTTGGCAGTGAACCGGATCGACTGCCTCGAGTCCTTGCGCGACTTGAACCGCGGCGCACCCACCCTCGCGCCCTTACGTTCACCCTTGAGGGAGGCGAAGAACGCCCGGTAGGCGGCCTCCACATCCCGCAGGGACTGCTGGAGCACCACCGAGGACACCTCGCCCAGCCAAGACCGCTCCACGGTCCGCTTGGCGCGGGTGACCAGAGTCCGGGACAGCTCGGCGGCCTTCGGGTAGGGCAGACCCGCCGCGTGGGCGTCCTTCCGGGCGCGTACCGCGTCGTTGAATACGACCCGCGCGCACCCGAACGCCCGGCCCAACGCGAGGCGTTGACCCAGTTCCGGGTAGAGCCGGAACGCGTACCGCAGCTGCATGAACGCCACCCTAGGTGCGCCCTCCCGGGCACCGTCCCAGAAGATCGAAACTGTTCACGATCGCCCTCCCGTTTGACGCTCGCGCTCAGGTTCGGCCCATCGTGCCCGCCGGTGATCGTTGGACGCGTGGGACGAGCCGTGATGCTCTGCACCGGCAGTCCGAGGTCCACACCTCCCTGCTCCGCAGGGAGCGTCGCGATCGCCAGATGCGCCTCAGCCCGTGGGCAGGACGCACACCGTGTCGAGCCCCAGCACGTGGTTGAGCCGGCCGAACGCCAGCCAGGAGCCGATGCTCATGCTCAGCTCCACGATCTCGACCTGGCTGTACAGGGCGGTCATCCGGGACCAGAACTCCTCGTCCAGGCCGTGGTGGTCGAGCGCGTACCGCTCGGCGTACTCGGCCGCGAGACGGGTCCGGTCGTCGAAGGCGTCGCTGGTACGCCACTCGGTCACCGAGTCGGCGAAGGACTCCTCGACCTTCTCCCCGTCCCGGTCGGTACGCCAGTCCAGGCAGAACCGGCACCCGTTGATCTGCGCGATACGCAGCCGCGCCGCCTCGAACTCCCTCAGGCCCAGCGTCGTATGGGCGTACACGGACAGCGAGAAGTTGGCGGCCGCCATGCCGATCCCGGGGACCATGTCCCCCCAGACGTAGCCGATCGGTTCCTGTCCCTCGGGGATGTCGATGATCATCAGTGCTTCCTTCCGCGATGGCCGAGCTTTCCGACTGCGGGGCGCAGCGGGACGTCGAGCGCGTCGTAGAGGCCCGGGGCTTGGTCCACGAGCCAGTCGATGGCGTTCACCAGCCGGCCGACCGCGGTGGCGTTGCCGCCGGCCGACCGGTTCTCGCCCTCGTCCGCGGCCTCGACGGTGACCTCGATGCGCGGACGGCCCTCGACGATCACCCGGTGCGCCCCGGTGCCGTCGGGGGGCGTCGGCCAGTCCGGCGCGCAGGACGGGTGGATGCGGGTGACGTGCTCGATGACGATGAGGGGTTCACCCCCGACGATGCCCTGCACCTCGAACCGTACGGCGCCCTGGGTGCCGGCCTCGAAGTCGCCCATCGTGCGCGTGCTGACGGTGGTGTCGAGCGGACGGCGGTCCAACGTCTCGCGGATCTCGTCGAGTTCGACCCCGAGCGCCCGCGCCATCAGGCGTATCTGCCCACCCCACACCATCGTCGGGACGGTGTCCCACAGCATGGGCGGGTCGTAGTCCATCGGCTGGCCCATGCCGACCAGGAGCCGTACCGAGTCGGGCTGGTCGTACGTCGAGTAGTCGAAGATCTCCTGGCAGCGGATCGCGTCGACGGTGCTGCCGAGCCCGCTGACGAGGAGCGGCAGGACGTCGTTGCCCCAGCCCGGGTCGACTCCGGAGGCGAACAGGGTCCCGCCGCCTTCCGCGATCGCGGCCACGACCGGATCCCGGAATTCCGGTGGCGCGCTGCGGTGGTCGTAGAGCGGATAGAGGGCGGGCGAGACGACGACCGCGCCGGACCGCAGGGCCCGGGCGATGTCGGCGAGGGCGTCGTCGGGGCGGATGTCGCCGGAGGCGGCGTACACGACGGCCCGGGGCCGGGCGGCCAGCACCGCTTCGATGCCGTCGCTGGCCCGGACGCCCAACTCATGCTCGAGTCCCGCGAGTTCACCCGCGTCGCGGCCGACCTTCGCGGGGTCGTGGACCAGCACGGCGACGAGCTCCAGCGCCGGGTGGGCCTCGACGGCACGGATGGCCGCGCGCCCGACATTTCCGGTACCCCAGACAACGGTCGAAATCATGCGCGGAGGGTAGCGCCGGGGCCCGAACCTTCCTAGAGCCATGACGAGTCCAGGAGATACGGAAGGACGGCCTACGCTCCGGGTGACCGCCCCGGCCGCCCCACTATGCTCAGCAGTTCGGCCCGGGCGAGGTGTTCCCGGGCCTGATTGCTGAGTTGTACGGGGATCACGGAGGAAACGTGCGCAGGACGGTAACCGGTATTGCTCTGGTCGCGGCGACAGCCGCTCTGCTGGCCGGGTGCGGCAGCGGCGGGGGAGACGGCAAGGACGCCGGGGCGAAGCAGGACACGTCGAAGGCGCCCTCGCCCGCCGCCTCGAAGCCGGCCGGGGGTCAGGAGGTGACCCGCGAAGTGACCTTCGAGGTGCGGGGCCAGGGCAGTACGCAGGTCTTGTGGACGGCAGGCGACAGCAAGACGGAGCAGGTGAACCTGCCCTGGACGAAGACGACCCGACTGACCGTCAAGGGCGCCGAACTGAAGGTCGGCAGCCTGGTGTCGGTCGTCCCCGGCTCGGTGACCGGCTCGGACGGACAGCTCGAACCGGCCTCCTGCGTCATCAAGGTCGACGGCAAGCAGGTCGCGGACAACAAGGACGGCAAGTCGATCGCGGGCTGCAAGTACCTCGTCAAGTGACCGCCGTCAGGTGGCCGACGGAGTGCTATGCCACGGCTTTCGACGTTCCCTTGAGCTCGATCTCGACGAACGCCAGCCACGTGCCGCCCGTGTTGACGACGTCGTGCTCGCCGCCCGCCGGGCGCGCGTAGGACTCGCCCGCGCGCAGCTGTGACTCGGTCACCGTGCCGTCGGGGGCGAACGCGCTGATCCGGCCGTCCACCACGGGCACGACCACGTAGTCGTGCTCGTGGACGTGGCGGCCGGTACGCGTGTCGGGCTCGAAGTCCCAGCGGGTCACCCGTACCTGCTCGTCCTCGTGCTGCACGCTCGGCTTCGCGGTCGTCGTCATCGAACCTCTCCCTGCTGTCGATCACGGGGCGTCGGCTCCAACGCCCACGTCAGAGGCCTGATCGGCATCCGACGTCAGTGGAACACAGGACCCGGGGGCGTACGAAACCGTGTGGAGGCGCGCGGCTGCGACGGTCATGATGACCGCATGATCAATCGCGTAGAGGCCCTGATCGTGGTGGACGTCCAGTCGGCGTTCGTCTCCGGCGAAGGGGCCGTTCCCGATGCGGTACGTCTTGTGGAGCGGACGACGGACCTGATCGCGCGGGCCCGTAGCGGCGGGGCCCTCGTCGTGCACCTCCAGAACGACGGGCCGCCCGGGGCGGAGGACGAGCCGCACACGCCGGGCTGGCAACTCCACCACCCGGTCGAGCCGGGCCCGACGGAGGTCGTGATCCGCAAGCCCCGGGACGACGGCTTCGACGGGACAGCGCTGGGCGACCTGCTCGTGGGCGCGGGGGTCGAGGCGCTCGTCGTCTGCGGTGTGATGTCCGAGATGTGCGTCCAGGCGACGGCGCGCACCGCTCTCGCGCGGGGCTATCGGGTGGTCCTGCCGTACGACGCCCACGCGACCCAGAACGTCCCGGCGGCCCCCGGCATCAGCGAGGAGGTCCCGGCCGCCGCCGTCTCCAGGGTCGCGGCCTGGGCGCTCGGCAGCGACGCGGACACGACCACGCACTCGGCGGACGTGTCGTTCACGGCCCCGGGGCCGGCCTGATCCGGCGCTCCTGCGTCGAGGGGGAACCCGTCAGCCCAGCAACTCGGACCAGTTCGAGGGGACTCGGCCCGCCGGGCCGGGGGTCGACTGTGTCTCGGGATGACTGCCGGGGGGAGCGAGGTCCGGGCCCGTCTCGATGAGCGAGGACGTGTTGTAGTCCCAGAACCAGCTCTCGCCCGGCTCGAAGCTCTGGATCACCGGGTGGCCGCTGGTCCTGGCGTGATCCGTCGCGTGCTTGCCCATCGAGTCGTCGCAGCAGCCGATGTGGCCGCACTGCGCACAGCGCCGCAGGTGGAACCACCAGCCGCCGGCCGCGTCGCACTCGGAGCATCCGGTGCCGCTCGGCGGTACCGAGGGATCGATGCCGTTCAGGGTGCTCATGAAGGCTCCTGTGGGGGGTCGGATGCGGGATCCGGGTCGGAGTTCGTGGACGTGAGGGGGAGATGTACCTGGAAGCGGGTGTCTCCGGGCTCTGACTGCACTTCGAGTTGGCCGTGGTGCTTGTTGACGACGATGCGCCACGAGATGTCGAGGCCGAGCCCGGTTCCCTCGCCCACCGGTTTGGTGGTGAAGAACGGGTCGAAGATGCGGCCACGGATGTCGGCGGGGATCCCCGGCCCGGTGTCGCGGAACTCCACGAGCAGATGGTCACGGTCGAGGGCGGTGCGCACCGTCAACGTGCCCTCGCCGCCCGCCCCGTTCATCGCCGACACCGCGTTGTCGATGAGGTTCGTCCACACCTGGTTGAGCTCTCCGGGGTAGGCGGGGACCTCGGGCAGGGTGCGGTCGTAGTCCTTGACGACCTTGATGCCGTTGCCGAACTTGCCGGAGAGCATCATCAGCGTGCTGTCGAGCAGCTCGTGCACGTCGGCGAACCGGGAAGGGGCCCGGTCGATCTGGGAGTACTGCTTGGCCGCGTCCACGAGGTGGGAGATCCGCGCGGTGGAGTCCTCGATCTCGTTCATGAGGAGCTCGGTCTCGACCGTGTAGTTCAGCCACCGCACGGCGCCTTCGAGGGTCTCCTCGCCGACGGCCGAGGCGACCTGGTCGAGCCAGTCGGCATCGAGGCCGGCCTGGACGAAGTTCGGCGCCAGCTGCCAGCCGGCGGTGATCCCGTGGTCGTCCAGCCAGTCCGTGAGGGCGTCCTCGCGGTCGGAGGTCTCCAGCGGGGTCAGTACAGGAGCCTTGGACACCTGCTCGGCCGTCCGCTCCTGGAGTTCGATGAGCGTCTCCAGTGTGGCCCGCCGGTACGGGCCCGCGGCGATCGCGCCCAGTTTGTGGCGCATGCCCGCGACCCGCTCCCGCAGCGACGACGTGGCCCGCGCCGCCGCGGCGGCCGGATTGTTGAGCTCGTGGGTGAGCCCGGCCGACAGCGAGCCGAGCGCGAGGAGCCGCTCCCGCTGCCCGATCCTCTGCTGGATGCTCTGGACGCCGAAGAAGAGCCCTTCCAGCAGGTGGACGGCCATGGGGAACCACTCCCGCATGACGGCCGCGAAGGTGTCGGCCGGCAGGACGAAGAACCGCGAAGGCTCCGTGACCCGCATCGAGCTGTTGTACGTCTGCGGGGCGCGATCGCCGAGATAGGACTGGAAGGCGCCCGAGTACACACCGCGGCTGGAACTCCGGTTCACCTCGACGTCGTCGGCGCCGACGCGGCGCGACAGAACGAGCTCGCCCTCAAGGAGCACGTAGAAGCAGGTCGCCGGGTCACTCTCCGCGTATACGGGCCCGGCGTCGAAGGCCTCCACGTGCCCCTCGCGGCACAGCCGGTCGAGCTGGTCCGCGTCGAGCTTCTCGAACAGGAACAGCGAGCCCAGTTCCTGGCGGCTGCACGGAACCCGCCGCCCGTTCACGACTGCTCCAGATACCGGTGTACGAGCATGACGGCCATGGCTCCCTCTCCGACGGCGGAGGCGACGCGCTTGGCGGACTCGGAGCGCGCGTCCCCGGCCACGAACACACCGGGCACATTGGTCTCCAGGTGGTACGGCGGCCGGTCGAGGTCCCAGTCCGCGGGGGGCCGTCCGTCCGGGGTGAGGTCGGGACCGGCCATGATGAACCCCCGCCCGTCCCGCAGCACCGTCCCCTCCAGCCAGCCGGTCAGCGGCGCGGCCCCGATGAACACGAACAGCCACTGCGCATCCACGAGTTCGGTGTGCCCGCTCGCCACGTCGCGCAGGGTCAGCTGCTCCAGATGATCGGATCCGTGCGCGGCGTCGAGGACGGTGCCGGTGCGTACGGAGACGTTGGGCGCGTCCTCGATCTGCTGGACGAGGTAGTGCGACATGGAGGCGGACAGCGACGGGCCCCGTACGAGGAGCGTGACGGACTTGGCGCCCCTCGCCAGATACATGGCGGCCTGTCCCGCCGAGTTCGCGCCGCCGACGATGTACACGTCGTGCCCCTGGCAGGCGCTCGCCTCGGTCAGCGCGGAACCGTAGAAGACCCCGCATCCCGTGAGTCCCGCGAGGCCGGGGGCGTCGAGCTGGCGGTACGACACTCCGGTCGCGAGGATCACACTGTGCGCGGAGACGGCGGAGCCGTCGGAGAACAGCACGGTGCGCGCGGGCCCGTTCACCTCCAGGCCCGTCACCTCACGTGCGGTGAGGATCTCGGCGCCGAACCGCATGGCCTGGCGCCGGGCGCGTTCGGTGAGCTGGGACCCGGACACGCCGTCCGGGAAGCCGAGGTAGTTCTCGATCCGCGAGCTCTGGCCCGCCTGTCCGCCGGTCGCCGAGCGTTCCACGAGCACGGTCCGCAGGCCCTCGGACGCCCCGTAGACGGCGGCGCCGAGCCCCGCGGGGCCGCCGCCGACGACGACCAGGTCGTAGAAGTCGGCCGTCGGCGTCGTCGCCAGGCCCACCCGCGCGGCCAGCTCGGCGTCCTCGGGTTCGACGAGCGCCGTGCCGTCCGGGGTGATCACGAGCGGGAGCCGCGAGCCGTCCTGCCCGGCGGCGGCCAGCAGACAGCGGGCTTCCGGATCCTCGGACGAGTACCACCGGTACGGCACCTGGTTGCGGGCGAGGAACTCCCGTACGTCCGACGACCGCGCCGACCACCGGTGCCCGACGACCTTCGTGGTCGCCACGGGCTTGCGGTCGCTGGCCCGCCACGTCTCCAGCAGGTCCTCCACGACGGGGTAGAGCTTCTCCTCCGGCGGGTCCCACGGCTTGAGGAGGTAGTGGTCGAGGTCGACGACGTTGATCGCGTCGATGGCGGCGCTCGTGTCCGCGTACGCGGTCAGCAGGACCCGGCGCGCGCCCGGATAGATGTCGATGGCCAGCTCGAGGAACTCGATGCCGTTCATCTCCGGCATCCGGTAGTCGGCCAGGATCACCGCCACCAGGTCGCCGCGCAGCTTGAGCTCGCGCAGCGCGTCCAGGGCGGACTCCCCGGACTCCGCGCGGACGATGCGGTACGACTCCCCGAAGCGTCGCCGCAGGTCACGGGCGACGGCGCGGGAGACCCCCGGGTCGTCGTCCACGGTCAGGATGACGGTGCGCGCTGGGCCTGCGGCCTGTGCCATGCGTCTTCCACCCCGAACTCATCGGCGTCTCGCCCCGGCGCCGGTCCCCGCGGACGTGCGCGCGGGAACGGCCGGAGAACCCCATCGTAAGTTCGATCGCCCCGGTTCGCGCTGGAACGCCCGCGGGGTGCGTGACCGCGGGGATGTGTCAGGCCGGGAGGCGTGTGCCCCGCGCGAGGTCGTCGGGGTCCGTGTTCGCGCCGCACAGGATCACGGCGACCCGCTCGCCGGGTGCGGGCGCGTAGACGCCTGAGGTCACCGCCGCGAGCGCCGTGGCCGCCGCGTGCTCCACCGCGAGCCGCCGGTCGTCCCACAGGGCCTGACGTGCGGAGACGATCGCCTCGTCGGTCACGAGAACGGACCGTACGTGGTTCTTGCCCGCCCATGCGAGTGCCATCTCGGAGGTGCGGCGTGCGCCGAGGGAGTCCGCCGCGACGGAGTCGACCGGGACATCGACGACCGTGCCCGCCTCCAGCGCGGAGTGCAGGGCGCAGCAGTGCTCCGGCTCCACGGCCACGACGCGCACGCCGTGCTCACGCGCCGACGCGGCGATGCCCGTGAACAGTCCGCCGCCGCCCACCGCGACCAGGACGGTGTCGACGCCGGGCTGCGCCTGAACGAGCTCCTCCATGACCGTGCCGGCACCGGCCGCGATCAACGGGTGGTCGTACGCGTGGGACTCCAGGGCGCCGCTGTCGGCCGCGTATTTCTGCGAGGCCGCCAGCGCCTCCGCGTACTCCGAGCCGACCTGCCGGACCGTGGCGCCCAGCCGCCGGAGTTTGTCGACCTTCACCGCGGGCGCCGTCTCGGGGACGAAGACGGTGGCCCGGACCGAGTGCCGGGCCGCGGCCCAGGCGCAGGCGAGCCCGGCGTTGCCCCCGGAAGCGATGACGACGCCCGCGTCCGGCATCAGGCCCGCCTCGAGGTGACTGCGCACGAAGTTGAAGCCGCCACGGGCCTTGAACGAGCCGGTGTGCTGCATGAACTCCAGCGCAAGCCACCCTTCGGCCGCACCGAAGGCACCGTCGAACGCCCCGTCGCCCAGCGGGGCCACCACCAGCGGGCGTGTGTGCCCCGCGATGCGGTCGGCCGCGGCCCGTACGTCGTTGAAGGCAATGGTCACGAGCTTCTCCTCGGGTGAGCGGGTGGTGACGACCCTACGAGAAGGGGCCGGCGCCCCGGCCGTCACCCGTTCCCCCGCACCGGCGTGCCGGTGCGAACGGACCGGCTTTGAATGGGACGCCCCAGGTGCCCTTCCCCCGGAGAGGGCGTGGTGCTCCCATGTCGATCCCCCCGGCGACGAACAACACCGCGGTCGCGCCCGCCCGGACACCGGCCAAAGGCCTCCTGCGCCGCACCGGAGAGTGGTGCGCCCGGCACTTCGTGTTCGTCATCGTGCTGTGGCTGGCCGCCCTCGCCGGTCTGCAGGTACTGCATCACGCCTACGGCGGCGAGTACTCCGACGACTTCTCGCTCCCCGGCACCCAGTCGCAGGACGGCCTCGACGTGCTGAGGGAGCACGAGCCGGCGGCGGGCGGTTACAGCGCTCAGGTGGTCCTGCACGACGGGTCCAAGGCGCTCACCGGCTTCAGCGGCCAGGTCTCCTCCGCCGTCACGTCCCTCGGAAGGCTGCCGCACGTCCTGTCCGTCCAGAACCCGCTGCCGCAGCCCGGCACGACGCCGCCCGCGCAGCCCGGCGGGACCACGAACGTCGGCCCCCTGTCCACCGACGGCAAGACGGCGTACATCACCGTCCGGTTCGACGCGCAGCCCTCCACGCTGGGTGACGACTACCTGCACGGCGTCGACTCGGCCGTGCAGCCGTTGCGCGCGGCCGGCGTCGATGTGGAGTACGGCGGGCCGCTCGGTGAGCTGGCCCGGCCCGAACCTGATGACCAAACCAGCGAGGTCATCGGCTTCGCCGTGGCGATCGTCGTCCTGCTGATCGGCTTCGGCAGCCTGATCGCCGCCGTGCTGCCGCTGGTCACCGCGCTGATCTGCGCCGTGTGCGGGATCGCCCTGCTCGGCCTCCTCGCGGCCGCGTCCACGTTCGCCACCGTCTCCCCGACCCTGGCCACGATGATCGGTATCGGCGTCGGGATCGACTACGCGCTCTTCCTCGTCACCCGGCACCGGCAGAACCTGATGAACGGCCAGGATCCGGTGGCCGCCGCGGGTTTCGCCACGTCCACCAGCGGACACGCCGTCCTGCTCTCCGGCTGCACCGTGATCATCGCGCTCTCCGGTCTGTGGGTCTCCGGCATCAGCTTCATCGGCAAGCTCGGCCTCGCCGCGGCGGTCACCGTCGTCACCGCCGTGGCCGGGGCGATCACCCTCGTACCGGCGATCCTCGGCCTGATCGGCCGCCGTATCGACCGGATCCATGTGCGCAAGCCCGTCGCCGAGGTGAACGCGGAAGCCGGCGAGGAGGCCGTCGGAGGCTGGCACCGCTACGCGCAGCGTGTGGAGCGCAGGCCGTGGACGTACCTGGCCGCCGGGGTCATCGCCCTGCTCGTCCTCGCGTTCCCGCTCCCGTTCATCCAGCTCGGGCACATCGGTGACGGCGCCGATCCCACGTCCTTCACGGACCGGCGCGCCTTCGACCTGATGTCGTCGGCCTTCGGCCCGGGTTCGAACGGTCCGCTGACGATCGTGATCGACCAGACGTCGGTCCCGCAGTCCGACCGCTCCGCCCTGGCGAGCCAGGCGCAGAAGGCCCTCACCGACGTGCCCGACGCCGCCACCGTCACCCCGCTCAAGCCCACCTCGGACGGCGACGTCCTGATCGCCACCGCCTACTCCGTCGCCTCCCCGCAGGACCAGCGGACCAACGATCTCGTCAACCATCTGCACGACGACGCCCTGCCGAAGGCGGTCTCGGGCACGGACGCGCACCCCTACATCACCGGCACGACCGCCGCCCAGGTCGACTTCCTCGAAATCGTCTCCAGCAGGCTCCCGCTGATCATCGCGGTGGTGGTGGGCCTCGCCTTCCTGGTCATCCTCGTCGTGTTCCGCGGCCTGCTGGTCGCGGTCAAGGCGGCGGTGCTCAACGTCCTGTCCATCGCCGCCTCGTACGGCGTGGTGGTGGCCGTCTTCCAGTGGGGCTGGGGCGGTCCCGCCCTCGGGGTGTCGGGCACGGTCCCGATCGAGAGCTACGTGCCGATGATGATGTTCGCCATCGTGTTCGGCCTCAGCATGGACTACGAGATCTTCCTGCTGTCCCGGATCCACGAGGCATGGCTGCGCACGGGCGACCCGAAGGCCAGCGTGGCGCACGCCCTGGAGATCACCGCCCGCGTCATCACCTGCGCGGCGCTCATCATGGTCAGCGTCTTCGCGGCGTTCATCATCAGCGACAACATCGTGGTGAAGATGCTCGGCCTCGGCCTCGCGGCGAGCGTGCTCATCGACGCCACCGTCGTACGGCTGCTGCTGGTGCCCGCGGTGATGACGCTCCTCGACCGGTCCGCGTGGTGGACCCCGCGCTGGCTCGACCGCATCATGCCGCACCTGTCCGCGGAGGGCGACGCGGAAGCCCCACTCGCCGCCGTCAAGCGCCCGTAGCGACCCCGCGGGGTCCACGAACTGGACATCTCCGCGTTTGAATGCCGTGTGCAGCTAACCTGTGCCGGTCCATTCGACAGGAGGCGTCAGTGAGCAACGGACGGATCGTCGCCGCCCTCGACGGGGCCTGCGTGCGCAGGTTCACGACGGGCCAGGTCATCCTCGACGACATCAACTGGACGGTGCGCTCCGGCGAACACTGGGCCCTGCTCGGCGCCAACGGCGCCGGCAAGACCAGCGTGCTCCGCCTCATCGGCGCCCTCATGCACCCCACCACCGGCACCGTCGAGGTCCTCGGCCACCGCCTCGGCAAGGTCGACGTACGCGAACTGCGCGCGCACATCGGCCTGGTGTCGAGCGCGCAGCGCGTGCCGCAGGACCTCACCGGGCACACCGTCGTCCTGACCGGGCACACCGGCACCGTGCAGCCGCTGTGGCGCAAGTGCGACGCCGACGTGCGCGAGCGCGCGCACAGGCTCCTGGCCGAGCTCGACATCAAGGAGCTCGCCGACCGGCCGTACGGCGTCTGCTCCGGTGGGCAGCGGGCCCGCATCCTCATCGCCCGCGCGCTCATGGCGGACCCGTCCCTGCTCCTGCTCGACGAGCCCTTCAACGCGCTCGACCTGCCCTCGCGCGAGGACCTCATCGACACGATGCGTCAACTCGCCGAGGGGCGCCGCGAGTTGGCTACCATCACCGTCACCCACCACCTGGAGGAGCTGTCGCCGGCGATCGGCCACGCGCTGCTCCTGCGCGACGGCCGCGTTCTCGCGGGAGGCCGGGCCGACGAGGTGCTCACGTCCGCCGGGATGACGGCCTGCTTCGGCCGTCCCATCGAGGTGTCACGCCACGAGGGCCGCTGGCTGGCCCGCTCGGGCACCGCGAGCCAGGTCTCCCCGGTCGCGGGGTCCTTCAGCTAGGTCCACCCGGGGACAGGCGGCCGCTCGGTCCAGCCGGTCGCGGCCGCCACCTCGCGGGCGATGTCGGCGACCGTCCGCCCGTCGGTCGCCACCCGCACGGTGTCCTCGGGGGCCCGCTCGTCCAGGAGCCGTGCCTTGCGGGCGCTGCCCCGCATCTCCGTCTCCAGCTCCGAGCCGAGCTCCCGGGCGGTCAGGCGCTCGGCGGCGGTGGCGTCGGACGCGGTGAGCAGGACCCGTACGATCCGGACGCCCGCACCCATCGCGCGCTCGAACATGCCCGCCGCCTCGGGCAGCACGCTCACCGTGTTCGTGTAGATGAGGCGGCGGTAGCCGCGCCGGGCGAAGTTGCCCCACACGGCCGTCAGATTGTCCTCGGTGATCCCGGCCCGGTGCGGGTCGCCCTCCGGCGCCGGATGCACCTGCCCCATGAAGTCGCCCTCGATCACGGCGTGAGACACCTCCATGGCGCGCAGGAGGGCCGACACCTCCCAGCCCACGGTCGTCTTGCCGACGCCGGCCCGTCCGCCCAGGAGCAGCAGTTCCGCATCACTCATGACAGCAGGGTGACAGGGCACGGCCACCACGCGCGATCCGAAATCGCCGCGGTCTTCTCCGCCGCGAGCTCTGGACCTCAACCGCGGTTCAGTTTCTAGGCTCGGACGCACCGAAGGATCGTGCGCACCGGACGGAGCGAATCAGCCATGGAGTACTCGCACAGCGACGCGGAACTGATCGAGCAGCCCATCGGCTACTGGGCCTGGGCCGCCTACAAGGCCGTCGTCACGCGCACCCGCGGCGCGCTCGCGGAGAAGGGCACCACCCAGCCGCAGTGGTGGGTCCTCGCGCAGGTCGCACGGGCCGACCGCGTCAAGACCCGGGCCGAGGTGTCCGACACCCTCAGCGGCTACCTCGACGTGGGCGATGTCGTCCTGGCGGAGGAGATCGACGCGACGATCGCCCACGGCCGGCTCACCGAGGACGCCGAGGGGCGGCTGTCGCTCACGGCGGCGGGCAAGGACTTCTTCGACGAAGTAGCCCTGCTTCAGCGGGAGTTGTGGGCCGAGCGGCACGCGGGTGTCTCGGACGAGGAGTATCTGACCACCCTCAAGGTGCTGCAGCGCTTCATCCACAACACGGGCGGCCACGCCTGGCACCACTGACGGTGGCGTGGGCGGCCCCGCCACAGGACACGCCGCCGATGACGTAATCGGAGCTCCGGCCCCCGCCGCTGGGACACCCTGTGGTCGTTCGACCGCGGGGTGCCCGGCACCGTTCGCCGCACGCGCGGCACACGCAAGGAGGCGGGACGCGTCGTGAGGGATTCCGGAATCGACTACGAGCAGGTGTTCCAGGCGCTGCCCGGCTCGGTCGCACTCCTCAGACCCGACCTCGTGTACGCGGACGCCAACGAGGCGTTCTGCCAGATGTCGGGGCGCACCCGTGAACAGCTCGTCGGCCGCTACCTGTTCGACGTGTTCCCCGACAACCCCAACGACGAGGGCGCGACCGGCATGCGCAACCTGGAGGCGTCGCTGCGCAGGGTGGTGGCCACCGGGGAACGCGACACCATGGCGCTCCAGCGGTACGACGTCGAGTACCCCGACCGGTCCGGCCAGTGGCAGGAGCGCTACTGGAGCCCGGTCAACGCCCCCGTCTTCGGCCCCGACGGCAGCGTCGTACTGCTGCTGCACCGGGTGGAGGAGGTCACCGAGCTGATCCGCGCCAAGGGCGGTCGGGACGGTGACCGGGCCAAGGTGCTGGAGGCGGAGCTGTACACGCGCGCCAGGGAACTCCAGGAGGTCAACCAGCGGCTGCGCCAGGCCCACGCCCGGGAACGCGAGGTGGCGCTGACTCTCCAGGCCGCCATGCTGCCGGTGCCGGAACGCGTCGGTGGTGGCAGGGCTGCCGTGCGCTACCGGCCGGCCGTGGGCGCCCTGAACGTGTGCGGCGACTGGTACGACCTGGCCGAGCTGCCCGGCAACCGGCTCGCGGTGGCCGTGGGTGACGTGGTCGGCCACGGACTGCACGCGGCCGGCGTCATGGGCCAGCTCCGCAGCGCCCTGAGCGCCGCCGTGCTCGTGGCCGACGGCCCCGCGGCCGCGCTCGACGCACTCGGCCTCTACGCCCGCTCGGTCGACGGTGCCGAGTCCACCACCGCCGCGCTGGTGGTCGTCGACTACGACCGCCGCACCCTCGCCTACAGCAGCGCGGGCCACCTTCCGCCCGCGCTGCTGCACACCGATGGCACCGTGGAGTTCCTGGACCGGGCGACCGACCCGCCGCTCGGCGCCCGCCCCGAACACGTCTCCAGACCGGAGGCCGAGACCGCCTTCGAGGACGGGGCCGCGCTCGTCCTCTACACCGACGGCCTGGTCGAGCGGCGCCGCGAGGACATCGACACGGGCCTGACCCGCCTTGCCGACTGTCTTACGCGCAATGCGTCGGCGGACGCGGAACGCCTCGCCGACACCGTGCTGGCCGAACTGATCCCGCGCGGCGGCAACTCCGACGACACGGCCGTCGTGATCATCCGCCTATGAGCCTCTGGATCTCTGGGTCTCCGGGCTGTGACTCGAAGTGCTCTATCCGCGCGCGGAGTTGCGGTGCTGGAGGGTGCGGGCGAGGCGCGGGCCCAGCCACTGCTTGAGTCTGCGCAGCGACTGCAACTGGTCGGCGGCCCGGTCGATCCGGTAGTAGAGCTGGGGCGGGATGTGGGGGAGCAGCGGGGAGTGCCGCTGGCCGAGCAGGGCGAACATGTGGGCCGGCGGGAGCTGGATGTAGCGGGGGAGGTTCTCGTACCACTGCGCGCTGTGCCGGGCCGCGCTCTGGACGGACAGCAGCTCGCTCTTGCGGGTGTGCTCGTAGTGGCTGAGCGCGGGCTGGATGGTCTTCGCCCCGGCCAGGGAGCTCGCCAGGACCATCGCGTCCTGCATCGCGAGCGTCGTGCCCGCGCCGATGGAGTAGTGCGTGGTGTGCGCGGCGTCGCCGAGCAGCACCAGATTGCCGTGCGACCACGTCCGATTGGTCAGGGTGCGGAAGGTCTGCCAGGGGGCCGGGCCGCCGAGGTCGCTGCGGCCGACGAGCGAGTGGCCGTCGAGGAGTGACGCGAAGATTCCCTCCAGGCGGCGCAGGGCCTCCGGCTGGGGCAGGCGGTCGAGTTCGAGGCCGCGCCAGGTCGCCCTGGAGCACTCGACGACGCAGGTGCTGTGCTCGTCGCTGTACCCGTACGCGTAACACCAGATCCAGCCGTGCGCCGTCTGTACGAAGGCGAACGTGAAGGAGCGGAACACCTTGGTCGTGCCGAGCCAGAGGTAGGGGTTGCTGCCCAGGGTGGTGTGCGTGCCGAAGCGGTCGGCATGGCGGTCGCGCATCGTGCTGTTGGCGCCGTCACCGGCCACGATCAGGTCGGCCTCGGGCAGCTGTTCGCGGTCCGGGATCTCGCGGCCGTACTCGATGCCGACGCCGAGGGACTCCGCGCGGCGGGCGAGGATGTCGAGGAGCTTGTGCCGGCCGATGGCGAAGCCCTCGTCCCCCTCGTGGGTCGTGGTGCGCTCCCCGACGTGGGCGACCCCGTCACGCCAGCGCAGCGACGCGTCGCTGATCGCGGACGCGGAGTGCGGGTCGTGGCGCCTGAGCCGTTCCAGCATGTCCGGCCAGTAGGTGACGCCCCAGCCGTAGGTGGAGCCGGCCGGGTTCCGCTCGAAGACGGTGACGTCGTGCGAAGGGGCCTGAAGCTTCAGCAGGATGGAGAAGTACAGGGTGGCGGGTCCTCCACCGACACAGACAACCTTCACGCACACTCCCAGGGTCTTCTCGCGGCCCGGCCTCGGCGCCCGGCGGCATCCGTGCAACGACGGTAGGGGGAAGTGGTTCCGCGAACGGGTACAACACCCGCTAAAAGCACCCGAAGTGCTCAGGGAGCGGTGCGGGCGTAGCGGCCCGGAGTGGTGCCGAGGACCCGCTTGAAGTGCCGGGTGAGGTGCGACTGGTCGTAGAACCCGGCGGCGGTCGCGACCTCGCCCGGCGGCTGCCCGCCGAGGAGCAGGCGGCGCGCCAGATCGACACGGCGGGACATCACGTACTGGTGCGGCGGGATGCCGAAGGCGCCGCTGAAGGCGCGTACGAGATGGGTCGGGTGGGCGTGGACGAGACGCGACGCCTCGTCCAGGGCGATGCCGTCCAGGAGCCGTGCGTCCAGGAGGTCCCGCAGGTCGTGGGCGACGCCGCGGCCGGGCCGCTCGGTGTCGGGGACCCCGGGGCGCAGGTGGGTGCGCAGCCGTTCGCCGATCAGCGCGAGGCGGCTCTGCGCCTCGAACTCGTCGCCGGGGTGGGCGAGGGCGCTGTGGAGCTGGCCGACGCGGGTGCGCAGGACGGGGTCGGTGAGGTCGGGTCCGTCCACCGCCGCTCCGATGAAGGTCTCGTCGAGCTGCGTCATGTCGAGGTAGAGGACGCGCTTGCGGAAGCCGTGCGCGGTGGCGGGCGACCCGTTGTGCGGCACGCGCGGCGGAAGCAGACTGACGGTGTCGTTCGGTGTGCCGCGCTCGTGGCGGTCCAGGTGATAGCGGACCGCGCCGTCGTCGACGATCAGCAGCGTCCACGCGTCGTGGACGTGCATGGGGTACGCGTGTTCGGTGAAGTGGGCGTGGAACACCTCCACGACACCCGCGACCTGCGGGCGCCAAGCGGAGATCTCCGGCCGGGGCACCATGCAAGGAACGTACAAGACCGGACCGGCCCGGACAGCGCAGTCTCGAAGCATGAGAACGATGGACGAGACCCCCACCGACGTTGCGAGCCCGGCGCCGACCGCCGCGGACGACCACTCCGGCCCCGCGCCGGTCCGTTTCGACACCAAGATCGCCGTCCTGCTGCGCGACGACCTGGAGCCCTGGCAGCGGCTCAACGTGACCGCTTTCCTGGTCAGCGGGCTCGGTACGACGGCCCCCGAGGTGGTCGGAGCCCCGTACGAGGACGCCGACGCCACTGTGTACCTGCCGATGTTCCGCCAGCCGGTGCTGGTCTTCGAGGGGTCGGAGAAGACTCTGGCCACGGCGCACGCACGTGCCGTGTCGCGCTCGCTGCCGACGGCCGTGTTCACGGCGGAGCTGTTCGGCACGGGCAACGACCGGGACAACCGAGCCGCGGTCCGGGCCGTGCCCACCGACCGCCTGGACCTGGTCGGCATGGCCGTGTACGGCGCGCGGGGCGCCGTCGACAAGGTCCTCAAGGGGGCGCGGATGCATCCCTGAGCGACGAGCCTGCGGCCGCCTTTAATCGGGTGCCCGGCACGGGCCCGGTTCCCTACACTCGCCACGTGTTCACGCCGCTGCCCTTCGTCGCAGCGCGCGCCGTGACAAGTGAGGGGAGCCGGGCCGTGCGTCACCGCACCGCTGTCGTCGTTCCCCGGTCACGGTTCGAGGTGATCCTGGTGTCTCGGTGCGCCCGGCACCGGCTGCGCGGCCGGTACCGGACCCCCGTGACGAACATCTGACACCTCACGTGTCCGCACGACCCCGAACCGACCCTTCGGCGGGGCCGGTTGCGCCGTCCGTCCGGCAATCGCGCTGCCTCTGTGTGGAACCACCTGAAAGGCCACAGGCGTGCGTACCGACCTGCACCGTCATGACACCGACCCTCTGACCGCCGTCCGCAATGTGGGCATCCTCGCCCACGTCGACGCCGGCAAGACCACCGTCACCGAACGAATCCTCTACATCACCGGCGCCACCCACAAACGCGGCGAGGTCCACGACGGCACCACCGTCACCGACTTCGACGTCCAGGAACGCGAACGGGGCATCACCATCTCCGCCGCGGCCGTCAGCTGCGCCTGGGACGGGCACCGGATCAACCTGATCGACACCCCGGGCCATGTCGACTTCGCCGACGAGGTCGAGCGCTCCCTGCGCGTGCTGGACGGCGCCGTCGCGGTGTTCGACGCCGTCGCGGGCGTCGAGCCGCAGAGCGAGTCGGTCTGGCGGCAGGCCGACCGCCACGGCGTGCCGCGCATCGCCTTCGTGAACAAGCTCGACCGCGCCGGTGCCGACCTCGACACGGCGGTCGAGTCGATGCGCCGTCGCCTCGACACGGTCCCGATGGTGGTCCAGCTGCCGGTCGGCCGCGAGGACGCGTTCACCGGCGTCGTCGACCTGATCCGCATGCGTCTCCTCACCTGGCGCGAGGGCGGCGACACGTACGAGGAGGGGCCCGTTCCGGAAGAGCTGCGCGAGGAGACGCGGCGGCGCAGGCGGCTCCTCGAGGAGACGGTGGCGCAACTGCATCCCGGCGCGCTGGAGGAGTTCTGCGACGGATCGGCTCTGTCCGCCGGGACGCTGGCAGAGGCGCTGCGGGATCTGACGCGCAGCGGTGAGGGCGTCGTCGTGCTGTGCGGATCGGCGTACCGCAACCGCGGTGTCGAGCCGCTCCTGGACGCGGTCGTCGCGTACCTGCCTTCACCGCTCGACGTGCCCGCGGTGCGCGGCGCCGTCGGTGACGACGAGCAGGTGCGGGCCTGCGATCCGGCGGCACCGCTGGCCGCGCTGGTGTTCAAGGTGCAGGCGACTCCTCGTGGGCGTCTGACCTATCTGCGGGTGTACTCGGGAACGGTTCACAGGGGAGAGGCGGTGTGGGATGCGGGCGCACGGCGTACGGAGCGGATCGGCCGGATCCTGCGCGTCCAGGCCGACCGGCACACCGAGGTGGACCGCGCGGTGGCCGGCGACATCGTCGCGGTGGCCGGAGTGAAGGCCGCCCGCAGCGGCGCGACCCTGTGCGCACCCGACGCGCCTGTCGTCCTCGAACCGCCCACGGTGGCCGAACCGGTCGTCTCCGTAGCGGTCGAGGCACACAGGAACGCCGACAGCGCCCGGCTGGTGTCCGCGCTGGCACGGCTCGTCGAGGAGGACCCCTCGCTCGTCGTCAGGTCCGACCGCGAGAGCGGCCAGACGGTCCTTTCGGGCATGGGCGAACTGCATCTGGAGGTGGCGGTGGAGAAGATCCGCCGGACCCACGGACTGCAGGTCGGCGTCGGCAGGCCGCAGGTGGCCTACCGGGAGACGGTCGCGCGCGGGGTGTCCGGTCTGGTGTACCGGCATGTCAAACAGGAGGGAGGAGCAGGCCAGTTCGCGCACGTCGTCATCGACGTACGGCCGCTGCCGGTGGCGCAGGACGGTACGGGCCGGGCGGCGGACTTCGTGTTCCGGTCGGTCGTCATCGGCGGACGGCTGCCGCGGGACTACGTCCAGGCCGTGGAGGCCGGGTGCAGGGACGCCCTGAGCGAGGGCCCCCTCGGAGGCCATCGGGTCACAGGGGTGCAGGTCACGCTCACCGACGGGTCCACGCACCCCAAGGACTCCTCGCCGATGGCGTTCCGTACGGCGGGCCGTTTCGCGCTCAGGGCGGCCTTCCGGGCGAGTGTCATGGCGCTCCTCGAACCGGTCGTCGAGGTCACGGCCACCGTGCCCGAGGACGCCGTGGGCGGGGTGCTCGGGGACCTCGCGGCGCGACGCGGCCGGATCTCCGCCTCCGCGATGCGCGCGGGCACCGCGGTCGTCACGGCGACGGTGCCGCTGGCCGAACTCTTCGGCTACGCGTCCCAGTTGCGCGGCCGGACCCAGGGCCGGGGCACGTTCACCAGCCGGGCGACCGGCTACGCGCCGGTACCGGGTGCGGTGTCCGAGCAGGTGACTTCGCGGTAGCCACGAGCGTGATGGCCCCGTCCGTCGGAGGGCGGGCGGGGCCGTCCGGCCGTGGTGCGGGCAGGTGTTCAATCGGCCACGGACAGCACTGTCTTCGCCGGGGCCGTCCGGTTCTCCAGGGCCTCGTGCACCTTGCCGGCGTTCTCCAGCGGATCGACCGTCGGCAGTGGCTCGTCCAGGATGCCGCGGGCCACCAGGGAGATGACGGCGGTGAGCGCCTCGGTGCAGGTCGCCGGGCGCAGATGGGCGACGCCGCCGATGCTCAGGCCGGACACGGTGCGCGTCGCCAGCCAGGTCTCGTCACCGGAGAAGGGCCGGTCGTCGCGGCTGGCGTTGCCGAGGACGACGTGGCGTCCGAAAGGGGCGAGACGCTGGAACGCGGTGGCGCGCGCGGGGCCGCCCACCGGGTCGATGACGACGTCCACCGAACCGTCCGGCGTGAGCCGGTCGAGACCGTCGGCCAGCGCGTCCGCGACCACCACGTCCGTGCACTCGCCCGGCGCTCGGTCCGGGTCGCGGCCGACGACCCCGATCACCTGCCGGGCCGGGAAGAGCGCCGCCATCCGCGCCGTGGTGGCGCCCAGGCCACCGGTCACCCCGAGGACGAGGACCCGGTCCCGGGCGTCGAGCCGGGCGACGTCGTGCAGGGCCACCCACGCGGTGACGCCGTTGACGATGACGGCGGTGACGCGGCGCAGGTCGACGCCGTCCGGCACCGGAGCGGCCATCGTGTGGTGCGCGACGGCGACCTGCGCGTAGCCGCCGGCGCGCTGTCCGCGCCCGAAGTCGTTGAGCAGCGCGGCGACGCTCCGGCCGACCGTGAATCCCTGGACATCGCGGCCCACCGCGCGCACCCGGCCGGTGACCTCGATCCCGGGGACCATCGGCGTCCACAGCGGGAACGCCCCGGAGCGCAGCAGCGTGTCGACGAACCCGACGCCCGCGTACGCGACGTCGATGCTGATCTCCCCGGGACCCGGCTCGGGAACGGGACGGCGTGACACGGTGAGAGCGGAGGCGGGCCCGAACTCGTCGACCCCGGCGGCGAGCATGGTCGCGTCGTTCATCAGCGGATCTCCTTTCCAGACAGCCCGGTGGCGCACGTTGTCGGGATCGGGCCGCATGCCCGGGGACGCCGCCCCGGACCACGACCGCATCCCCACGGACCGACCTTGCCACCGCGGCGGCCGAACGGCGGGACCACACGCGCGAACACCGCACCGGGCCGCCGGCAGCGCCTCCCGGATCCCGCCTCCCGGGGCGCGGCGCCGACGGCCTCCCCAGCCGCGTACCTTCTCCCTGTGCAGCTCATCGAGATATCCGATCTGGTCGTGGACCACGACCCCGGCACGCGCGAACGCCTGCCGGTGCGGGGCGCCGACGTCGTCGCGCGGCTCGTCGCCGCGGGTGACCGCGGTGGCGCCCGTATCGCCGCCGGGCTGGCGTGCGACGACGACGGGAACCTCGATCCGCTCGCCGTGGACCGCCGGCTCGTCGCCGTCCACACCGAGCTCCAGCGGCTCAGCGAGGAACTGCGCCTCGGCGACCGCATCGCCGAACTCCTGCGTCCGCTGCTCGCCGTGATCCGTGCCGCCGGGCACACCGACGGCCCGCTGCGGGTGGTCGACGTCGGCTGCGGCCTCGGCTACCTCGTGCGGTGGCTGGCCGCGTCCGGCGCCCTCGGCCCGGATGTCGACCTGGTGGGCGTGGACTTCAACGCGGCCCTGGTCACCGAGGCGGGGCGGCTCGCCCGCGCGGAGGGACTGCCCTGCCGTTTCGTCCGGGGCGACGCGTTCGCCCTCGACGAGCCCGCCACCGTGTACGTGTCGACGGGCGTCCTGCACCACTTCCGGGGCGATGACCTCGACGCCTTCTTCGCCGCCCAGGCCACGCCGGGCACCGCCGCGTTCTGCCACTTCGACATCGCCGCCACCGGTCTCGCCCCGATCGGCGCGTGGGTCTTCCACCGGGCGCGGATGCGCGATCCGCTGGGCCGCCACGACGGCGTGATGTCGGCCCGCCGCGCCCACGACGACGAGACACTGCTGGCGGCCGCCGCCCACGCCGACGGCCTGACCCCGCTCGTGTACGAACCACGGGGCCGCAGCAACCCGTTCTGCACCACGCTGCGCCCCGTCATCGGCGTACGCCCGGACCTGTTGCCGCCGCTGCGGGCCGAGCTGGGACCCGGACCGTCGGGCCGCCTGGTCGGGCGTGCGGACACCGTGGGCGGGACGCGCCAGGGGGCTTCGGCGGGGGAGGGCGCCGCGTGAACGCCCTCCTGCTCGCCGCTCTGGCGCTCGTCGACGCGGCGTTCGCCGGGTTCCGTGCCTACACCGGGCGGGACGGACGCATTCGTAAGTCGAAGCGGGCGCTGCTCGCGGCCCGCCGCGGTCTTGCGGTCGGCGCCCCTGCGCTGCTGCTGAGCGCGGCCCTCGCCGTGACGCTGCTCGTCGCCGCGGCGGACCGGGGCGCGCGCTACGCCGAACTCGACGCCGCCGCCCACCGGATGCTCCTGTGCTACGCGCCGTACGCGGTGATCGTCGCACTGAGCCTGGTCTGCTACCTGTGGGGCCCGTTCCGGGCCGGCACCCTCGCCGTGGTCGTCGGCCTCGGGCCGCTGACCCTGGTGCGCCCGCTGGTGGTGCTCGCCGGGGCGGTCGCGGCCGCGTGGGGTTCGCTTCCGGCGGCCTCGGTGGCGGCGGTCGCGGCGGTGGGGGTGCTCGTGGTGGAGCCGTTCGTCCACCGCCGCTGGTACGCGGAGCCGGTGTGAGCGGCTCCGCGTACCAGCGGACGACTACAGGCTCACGTCGCGGTGCGTGGGGCGGCCGTCCAGGACGGTGAGCAGCACCGGCAGGTCCGGCAGCGCGGTGGCGGCCGTGGTGAGCGGGTTGTCGGCGAGAACGGTGAGGTCGGCGCGACAACCCGCGGCGATCCGCCCGGCCTCGTGCTCCTCGCCCGCCGCGTAGGCCGCGTTGACGGTCAGACCCTGGAGCGCCTCCAGCGGCGTGAGCGCCTGCTCGGGTCCGTGCGGGTCCTGGGTGAGGTCGCGGCTCGGGCGGCGGTGGCGCGCGCCGGCCATGACGCCCAGCGGCGGGTACGGGGCGATCGGCCAGTCGGAGCCGAGGACCACGGTGGCGCCCGAGTCCTGCAGATCGCGGCAGCGCCAGGCGCGCGCCGCGCGCTCCTCACCGAGGCGGCGCGACCAGTTGTCGGTGTGGTCGGCCCGGGTGAAGTCGCAGCAGTGGGTGGGCTGCATGGACGCGATGACGCCGAGCTCGGCGAACCGGCCCAGGGTGTCGTCGGGCACGGTCTCGATGTGCTCGACCCGGTGGCGCGCGCCGCGCCCGCCGGTGGCCTGCGCCTTCTCGACGGCGTCGAGGACATGGCGTACGGCGGCGTCGCCGATCGCATGGGTGGCGGTGGGCACTCCGGCGCGATGCAGCTCGCCGATGATCCGCGTGTAGACCTCGGGGTCCGGCCAGAAGGCGTGGGTGGACTCGCCGTGGCAGTCCGGGCGCTCCAGCCAGGCCGTGCCGTTGTCGATGGTGCCGTCCATGAAGATCTTGACGCCGTCCGTGCGCCACAGCGCGCCGCCGGCGCCCTGCTGCTCGATGAGCGCGCGTACGCCTTCGGCGTCGGTGCCGGGCTGGCACCACGGCGCGACCCGCAGGCGGAGCGCGAGCTCACCCGCAGTGTCGAGCTCGGAGAACAGGGCGAGGCTGTCGCCGTTCGCGTCCATGACGTGACCGCCGGTGAGCCCCGAGGCGGCCATGGCGCGCAGCGTGGCGGCGAGCCGGTCGCGGCGCTCCTCCCGCGTCGGCTGCGGGGCGACCCGTTCCACGAGCTCGCAGGCGGCGTCCTCCTGGAGCAGGCCGGTGGGACGGCCCTGCGCGTCGCAGACCACTTCGGCGGAGGCCTGGTCGAAGGTCCGCGGGCCGTCCACGCCGGCCAGTTCCAGCGCGCGCCTGCTGGCCAGCATGGAGTGGGCGTCGAACAGCAGCAGAAGGGCCGGTACGCCGTCGAGGACGGAGTCGAAGGGGGCGATCCCGACGGGCCGGTCGCCGAAGACGTTCGGGTCGAGCCCCCAGCCGTGCAGCCACGCCCCCGGCGCCAGATTCCGCACCTCGGCTGCGAGCGCCGCGCGCACGTCCTCCACGTCGGCGCAGCCCGACAGGTCGAGGCCGCCCGTCAACTCGGCGCCCGAGACGGGGTGGAGATGCCCGTCGACCAGGCCCGGGGTCACCACGGCGCCCTTGAGGTCGATCACCGTGGTCGAAGCGTCCACGCGCTCACGTATGCCGTGGTCGTCGCCCAGGGCGGAGATCCGGCCGCCGGACACGGCGAGGGCCGTCTGCGGCAGGAACGCGCCGGTGACCGGGTCGAGCAGGCGGGCGGAGAGCAGGACGAGAGGGGTGGGCACAGCGGCTCCTTGATGGGCGGGTGGGGGTGGCCGGGCGCGGGGTCCCGGCCGGTGGGTGGTGGCCGGGGAGCGGGACCCTAGCCGGTGGGTGACGACGTGAGCGGCGCGTCGGGCCGGGTGAGCGCCCCGTGCGGAAGGCCGAGTTCGCGTTCCGCCGTCGTGGCGGCCATGCGCGACACTGCGGCGGGGCGGTTGCCGGTGTCGGTGTTGGCGTGCGCGCCGAGGCCGTCGAGCACGACCAGGATCTGAATGGTCGTCACATGTGGTTCCTCCGTGCGGAATTCGCCTCGGTCGACGCCCTGCCGGATCAGGCCGGTGAGCCGCTCGCGCCAGGCCGCCTCCTGCTCGGCGACCCGGTCGCACAGGACGGGCCGGTAGCGGCTGAGGTGGCGTGCGTTGATCCACAGGCGGCTGATGTTGTCGTAGGACGTGCCCGTCGCGCGGGCGAAGAACCATCCCAGATGCAGCGCGGGCGTCCCCTGGGCGCGCTCGGCGGGCAGGAGGCTGTCGAGCTCGGCGCTGGAGGCGCTGCCGAAGGCCTCCGCGACGAGGTCGTCCGCCGAGGGGAAGTAGTGGCTGATCAGTCCGGGGCGGACGCCGAGCTCCTCGCCGATCCGCCGCAGCGTGACGCACTCGAGGCCTTCGGCGAGGGCGACCGCGGCGGCCGCGTCGACGATCTCCGCGCGTCGGGCGGCCGGCGTCTTCCGAATTCGCTTGTGCTGGACGCTGGGCGGCATACCCGGGATGTTATTGAGTGCGCGACCAATAAGCAAGCGCACGGCCGGTCAGGGCGTCACTGGCTCACCGTCGGCGCCGTGGCCGCCGCGCTCAGCGGCAACGCCGCTCGCCACGTCGGCCTCCGTCGGCGCCGACCGGGCCCGCAGATCTACGGCACGTCGTACCGCTTGAGCGCGCGGGAGACGGGCTCGCCGGACCGCTCGGCGTACGCAAGGCGCGCGCGCACCTCACGCAGACCGCGGGGCCGGAACCCCGGGCCTCCGCAGCAGCTCTTGTGGAAACCCACGCCCGCGTGCAGCAGGACCGAGAGCGCCCGCCATGCGGCGGTGTCGCGGCGGCGCGGCGCGGCGAAGGCCGAGCCCGCGTGGATCATCGGCTCGGCACAGCGCGGACAGATCCGCTCCCTGTCCCGGTCGTAGGGCTGCTTGTACGAGACCCGGCAGGGCAGGCACACGTATGAGGTCTTCCCGTGGGTCATGCCGCCACAGTAGGCAACATCGTCCGTGGCTTCGACGGAATTCTTCAGCCCGCGTGTGCGTCCGACAGGGCACCGGCCGCGGCGAGATGGTCCAGGGCGGAGTCCGCCAAGGTGCGGACGGCCGGGTGCCAGGGGCGGGCCCGGGGGCCGGTGAGCACGAGGCGCCGGGAGGTCTGGGGGCGCAGCGGCAGCAGCGCCAGGTCGGGCGGGATGAGGGAACGGGACACCTCCGACAGGACGGTCACGCCGATACCGGCCTGCACCATGCTGATCAGGGTCGCCAGATCCCGTACCCGGTGCGTGGGGGTGAACCGCAGCCCGGCGAGACGGTGGATCGTCCGGATGCGGTCCTCGCAGCCGTTGGGCGAGATCAGGAAGGGATCGTCCTCCAGGTCACGGATGTCGACGACCGGCTCGCCGGCGAGGGGATGGTCCAGGGGCAGTACGGCGCGGTAGCTGTCCGCGGTGAGCTGGATGCCCGGGCCGGGGGGAGGGTCGATCAGGATGGCGGCATCGGCCGTCCCGTTCTCCAGCCAGGCGCCGATCTCGGCACTGTCCCCCTCGAAGACCCTGACCGTGACGCGGGGCTGGTCCTCGCCCCAGTGTCGCAGCAGGCCGGGTACCAGACCCTGGCAGACCGTGGGTGTGGCGGCGAGGCACACCGTGCCCGACATGGTGGCCGCGTCCGCCGCGAGTTGCTCCACGGACCGGGCCGCAATTACCGCGGTCCGGGCGTGCGGCACGACCCGCTCGCCGAGCGCCGTGGTCCGCACCGGAGTGGCGCGGACCAGCAGCGGAGCGGTCAACTCGCGTTCCAGGGACGCGACCGCGTGCGACACCGCCGACTGGCTCAGACCGAGTTCGGCCGCCGCCGCGCTGAATCCGCCCGCCTCGACGACGGCGAGGAACGCCCTCAGCTGGGAAAGGTTCACGGTCATGCGTGGGCCTCATATACCTATGACACGTATGCGTTGGATCAATGGTGCCAGGTCGGTGACGCTGGGTCCGTGCCGCCACCTCCGGCGGACGCACCCCCGGCACCTGCTCAGGAGAAGCCATGCCTTTCATCCGCGTCACCGTCACCGACACCGCACTTCCCGCCGACGTCCGGCGCACCCTCGCCGAGGGCCTCACGGGCCTGGCCGTGTCGGCGCTGCGCAAGTCCGGCGCCAGGACCATCGTGCACGTCGACCTGGTGCCGGCCGACCGCTACTACGTGGACGGCAGGCCGCTGACCGGTGGCCTCGACGCCCATGTCGAGGCCACCGTCACCGTCGGCACGAACAGCGCCGCGGAGAAGGCCGCGTTCATCGCGGAGGCGGGCGAACTGCTCGCCAAGACCCTTGGTCCGCTGGCCCGTTGCGGAGTCGCGCTGCACGAACTGCACCCCGAGAGCTACGGATACGACGGCGTGACGCAGTTCGACTTCTACCGTCGCGAGGCCGCCCGGCGGTAGCCGTAGCCGCTCCCGGAGCCCGCTCTCACGTGTCGAACTCGCCGTACCAGGCCCGGTTGAGGAGACACGTGGGCAGATACGGCGACTTGCTGTCGACCGGGAACTCCGAGTCGAAGGCGAGACACGCCAGCGCGAGCGGGCCGAGGGCCACCCGGCTGTGCGGCCCCGTCGAGTCGCTCCAGTAGCGCTCGTGATGGGCCAGCGCCTCCGTGAGCGCTTCCGCGAAAGCCTCGCGGTCGCCCGTCACGAGACGGTGGAAGAGCGCGACGGGCTGGTAGTCGACCAGGTTCAGGAAGTCCGCGGGCGTACGGGTCGCCACGTCGGGGTGGGAGGTGTTCATGGTGGCGAGCAGCTTCTGGACCACATCGTCCATGGGGCGCTGCAACCAGTACGTCTGGAGCGTGTCGATCCAGTGGAAGACGTACTCGTCCATGGGCGCGGCCCGACGCAGGTCGTCCAGCGGTACGTGGCACAACCGGGCCGTGCGGTCCCGCTCACGGCAGACGACGGCGAGATAGAAGGCGTTGAGCCAGGCGCGGCCGTCCGCGTACGGGGCGGGGCCGGTGACCGGAAGCGTCACGACGTCGTGCCCGATCCGGCAGGCGACGCTGCTCTCGCGGGAGGTCGTGGTGGCGAACAGCGCCGAGCCGACCTGCATGGCGCCGACCCACGCCTCCCAGGTCTCTAGCGCGCCCCCGTCGGGGTCGGACGCGCAGCGCACGTGGCTCAGGGCGAGCGAGGCCGCGAACGCCTCGCCGAAAACCGCGGGGGACTGAGGCAGTCGCGCTGTCAACTGGGTTGTTGTGAGGGCGAGTTCATCGGCCGTCTGCGTGGGTGGGGTCGGTTCCGGCGCGGCCCCGGCGGAGTCCTGGCCGCGCAGGGACCTCATCAGGTCCATCAACTCCTGCGGCGGCACCACGGAGAACGACCGCTTCTCGTGGTCGAAGGCCGTCAGCGAGACAAGCCGCCCCTGATGCCACCAGTACAGCCGCGGTGAGAGCGCGCCCGGCCCGTCCTCGTAGGCGCCGATGGCGTAGGAACCCAGATCGTTGACGGCGTCCACCACGCTGCCGTCCACGATCGGGTGGAACGCCAGCAGATGCCTGGTCGGCATCACGACGAGCGCCCCGGCCTCCGGCAGCTCCCGGCCGGTCAACTCCCTCACCAGATCGGGGAGTACGAGTGCCTTGCTGGAGACGAAGAAGGAGTCGCCGTACACGGAGTGCATCAACGCGCCCTGCGGGCCGCGGAATTCGCTGTGCTCGACCGGCTCGCGGATCAGGTGCGCGCGGCCCGCCGCCCACAGCTGCTCGGCACCGACACGCGCCACGTCCCGGTCGTCGAGGATCCGTACGGAAGTGGGTGCGTCCAGCGCGAGGGCCGCGAGCAGCCCCTCGGCCACCGGCCGCGCATAGCGGAAGCCGTCGGCCGTGTCGCCTTCGAAGGCGTCGTCGGGCAGCAGCCGCCAGCACGTCCGCCCCAGGAGCTCCGTGGCGCTCTCGCCTCCCTGGGAGGAGTTCTCCAGGGCGACGAAGTGCTGCTCCACGATCCGCGGCCAGTCGTCCTCGGCGGACTGACGGCACCGCTGCGCGAGGTTCGACAGCGGGCTGAGCCTGCCCTCCAGACGGACCGCGTCCCCCGTCACGGTCATCTGCGTGCCGTGACGGGTGAGGAAGTGAGCGGCCGTCAGGCTCCGCAGGCGCTCGGCCTGAGGGACGTTCAGCATCGGCAGGTGTGGATCGGGTACGTGGTGAAGGTTCACCGCACAGACTCTACGAAGAGGTGCGGGAGCCGGTGACATGCGGGCCTGCGTGTGCGGTCCTGGTCGGGCTCGTGTAGGCGAACCGGGGCAGGAAGAACTGGGTGATGGGCCCGACGGTCAGGGCGTACAGCACGGTGCCGAGCCCCACGCCGCCGCCGAGCAGCCACCCGATGGCGAGCACGGAGACCTCGATGAACGTGCGCACGACGCGGATGGAACGTCCCGTCAGGGCGGACGCACCGGTCATCAGCCCGTCCCGGGGCCCCGGCCCGAACCGTGCGCCCACGTAGACGGCGACGGACAGCGCATTGGCGAATGTCCCGGCGAGGAGGAGCCCCACGCGTTCGGGAAGGGCCAGGCCCTCGGGAACGAGCGCGAGCCCGAGGTCGGACGAGAAGGCGATGACGACGATGTTCGCGGCGGTCCCGAACGTCGGCCGCTGCCGCAGAGGGATCCACAGCAACAGGACGGACGCACCCACGATCGCGGTCAGTGTGCCGAAGCTCAGCGAAGTGTGCTTCTCCAGACCTTGGTTGAGAACGCTCCAGGGACTCAGGCCCAGCCCGGCGCGGACCATGACGGCCATGCTGAATCCGTACAGGGCGAGGCCGATGAACAACTGGGGCAGACGGCGGAGTGGGTGTTCGCCGAAGCGGACGTAGGTGAGTGGGGGAGTGGGGCGGGGGCGCCCGGTCCCTTCGTCGCCCGGCGCCCTCTGCTCGGACCGGGCCCTCGTGTCCGTTTCCTGCCGCATATGTGCCTGCCTCCACCGTGGGTGTCGTGGGCCTTCAAGGCCATTGCGGCAACTCTGTAGAGTGATTGGCCCGGATGACATGGCCAATCTCGGGAGAATGGTTTGACTGACGCGAACGCCTTCCTGCCGGTGGACAGGGTGGGCCGCGCGGACCGGACCCTGGGCAGCCGCCGGCTCGCCGCGATGCTGCCCGACACCGCCGGTACGAGACCCGCCTACCGCCACCTCGCGCAGGCGATCAGCGCGCTCATCCTGGACGGGCGTATCGCCCTGCACGTCAGACTCCCCGCCGAGCGCGAACTGGCCGCCGCCCTCGACACCAGCAGAACCACCGTCACCGCCGTGTACGACCTGCTGCGCGAGAGCGGCTACGCACACAGCCGCCAGGGATCGGGCACGTGGACCGCCCTGCCCGAAGGCCGCGCCCCCAGTGGCATCACCCGCCTCCTCGGCCCCCAGGACACCGCGATCGACCTGGCCAGAGCGTCCCCCGGTCTCCCGCAGCAGGCACTCGTCGACGCCCTCGTGCACATCACCCCGCAACTCGCCCAGCAGGCACACACCCCTGGCTACCACCCCTACGGCCTGCCCGACCTGCGCGCCGCCGTCGCCGAGCGCTACACGCGACGGGGTCTCGCCACCCTGCCCGAACAGATCCTGGTGACATCCGGCGCACAGCACGCGCTGACCCTCGTCCTGGGACTGCTGAGCAGCCCCGGCGACCGGGTCATGGTCGAGAACCCGTCCTACCCGAACGCCCTTGAGGCGCTGCGTCGAGCCCGGCTGCGTACCGTGTCCGTCCCCGTGACCGATACCGGCTGGGACATCGAGATCACCGAATCGAGCCTCCGTCAGGCCGTGCCCCAACTGGCCTACCTCATCCCCGACTTCCACAACCCGACCGGCTGTCTCAGCGGGCGCGCCTCCTGCGCGCGGCGGAGCGTTCCGGTACCTGGCTGGTCATCGACGAGACACTGGCCGACCTCGCGCTCGACGTCCCCCCGCCGCCTCCGTTCGCCTCCCACGCCGCGAAGGGCGGCACCGGCCAGGTCATCAGCATCGGCTCGATGAGCAAGACCCACTGGGGCGGCCTGCGCATCGGCTGGCTGCGCGCGCCCGCACGGCTCGTCACCGAACTCGCGGGCCAGCGCGTGGCCACCGACATGGGCGGTTCGGTCGTCGACCAACTCCTGGCCCTCGCCCTCCTGGACCGGGGCGACGGGCTTCTGGCGCCCCGGCTCGAACAACTACGGTTGCAGCGCGCCGCGTTGGTCTCCGCGCTGACGGAGCACATGCCGCACTGGACCTGGCAACTGCCGCCCGGTGGGCTGTCGTTGTGGGTCGACCTGGGTGAACCGGTGGCCACCGCGCTGTCCGAACGAGCCCTCGACAACGGCGTCCGGATCGAGAGCGGCGCCTGCTTCGCCACCGACCCCGGCATCTTCGAGCAGCGGATGCGCATCCCGTACACGACCCCGGCGGACACCTTGCGCGAAGCCGTCCACCGCATGGCGACCGCGCTCGCCTCCGGTCTCCCGTCGGCGTCCACCGCGCGACGGCCGCACTGGGTCGCCTGAGCATCGGAGGATGAGGGAGATCGCTGGATGACGTACGGAGTTGAGGAGCCTCCCGGGACGGGTCCGCTCTTTCGCCTCGCATGGCGTGGGTCCCCCTATGCGGGCCGCCCCGCCGAGGACCTGTGGATCGCCTTCGACGGCGATGCGGAAGGCGGTTGGTGGTTCGACGCGTACTTCCTCGGGCGCCTGCCGCTGGGACACGGCGCGCCACGGGCCGCCGAGTTCGCCCGGTGGCTCCTTACGGCGCCGCCGACGGGCCCGTACGAGCGGGAGTTCACCCTGATCGACCGTGAACCGCAGGCCGGATCCCCGCGGATCGCCGCCGGCACACGGCTGACCGTCGAGTTCCTCCTGGGCCGCGAGGAACCCGACGGGCCCGAGTATCTCCACCTGCTGCCGTCGGGCGAGACGGCCGTACGGCACCTCGGCTTCGAGGTGTGCGCACCGCTGGAGTGCGAACCGCTGCCGCGCGCCTCCCTCGAGGTGGCGGCCGCCGGACTTCTCGACGCCGCCACCGACCAGGGATCCCGGATGCGCGATCGGCGCGGTCCTGTCAGACGAGCGCGCGATCGAGGTCCGCGCCGAGCTGGTGATACGCGGCGGTGACCGTCTGGGCCAGGAGGACGGCGATGGTCATGGGGCCCACCCCGCCGGGGACGGGAGTGATCAGGCGAGCCCGCTCGGCCGCGGTGTCGAAGTCGACGTCGCCGACGTTGCCCGCGTTGTAGCCCGCGTCGATGACGACCGCGCCGGGCTTGATGTCCTCGCCGCGGATGAGCCGGGGCCGGCCCACGGCCGCCACCACGATGTCCGCCTCCCTCACGTACGCGCTCAGGTCGGCCGTGCGGGAGTGGCAGTACGTCACCGTGGCGTCCCGGGCGAGCAGAAGCATCCCGGCCGGCTTGCCGAGGATCGCGCTCCGGCCCACGACGACGGCATGCCGCCCCGCGACCTCGACGTCGTACTCGTCGAGGAGCCGCATGATTCCGCCCGGTGTGCAGGAGACGAACCCGGGCAGCCCGAAGGCCATCGCGCCGAACGAGGTCATGGTGACGCCGTCGACGTCCTTCTCCGGGGCGATGGCCTCGAACGCCGCGCGTTCGTCGATGTGCGGGCCCACGGGATGCTGGAGCAGGATCCCGTGCACCGACGCGTCCTGCGACAGCTCGCGGAGCGTGGCGACCAGCTCCGAGGTCGTCGTCTCGGCGGGGAGCTGGACGCGCCGCGACTCGATACCGGCCTTGGCGCAGCGGGCCTGCTTCATACGGACGTACGTGACGGAGGCGGGATCCTCGCCCACCAGTACGGTCGCGAGGCAGGGCGCCGAGCCCGTGCGCCTCACCAGCTCCGCCGCTCTGCCCGCGGACTCCTCGACGAGGCGCCGGGCGGGGCCGGTGCCGTCCATGAGGTGGGCTGTCTGTGTCGGGGACATGGTCGCCTCCCAGGCGTCATTGACCATTCGCCCAGGCGCGCGGCATACATCGACCCTTTGGTCAGGCCGCTCCCCGGTGGTTCTCCACCCCAGCGCCAGTCACGGCCTGTCCGCCACTGTAACGGCTTCGGCCAGCCGTGCGAGAGCCGCGGCCTCCCCGCTGCCCTCCTCGGTACTGAAGACGTGCACGGCCAGGCTCGTCTCGCCGGGCGTGGCCGGTACGTGCAGCGTCTCGAAGTCCAGGGTGAGCATCCCCGCCACCGGGTGTCTCAGGCGCTTGCGCCCCGCCGCGCACAACACGACCCCGCCGCTGTCCGCCGGGAGTGGAGGCACCGGGCACGTGGGGACTCGACCTGCACGTCCGCGACCGGGTCCGAGAGCCGTCTCACCCGGCCGCCCTTCTCTCATTTGAACGCGTTCAAATATCTGCGCTAAGGTGGTGCCGACGCGATGAGGGGGCTTCATGAAGATCGTGATACCCGGCGGCACCGGGCAGGTGGGGACGATCCTGAAGCGTGAACTGGCCGAAGCGGGACACGAAGTCGTGGTCCTCACGCGGCGGCCGGTGCGCGACGGGGACACGCGCTGGGACGGCGAGACCCTGGGCCCCTGGGCCGAGGCCGTCGACGGCAGCGACGTCGTGATCAACCTCGCCGGACGCAGCGTCAGTTGCCGCTACACCCCCGCCAACCTCCGGGCCATGATGGACTCGCGCGTGCGGTCCGCCGAGGTCGTCGGCGAGGCCATCGCCGCCGCCGCGCGCCCTCCGAAGGTGTGGCTGCAGATGAGTACGGCGACCATCTACGCCCACAGCTTCGCCGCACCGAACGACGAGGCGACCGGCGTGCTCGGCGGCGACGAGGCCGGCGTCCCGGGTTACTGGGGCTACAGCGTCGAGATCGCCAAGGCGTGGGAGCGGGCGCAGGAGCAGGCGGACACCCCGCACACCCGCAAGGTCGCCCTGCGCTCCGCGATGGTCATGAGCCCCGATCGCGGCGGCGTCTTCGACATCCTCCTGCGCCTGGCCAGGCTCGGCCTCGGCGGTCCGGTCGCGGGCGGCGGCCAGTACGTGTCCTGGATATACGACCGTGACTTCGCCCGGGCGGTCCGGTTCCTGATCGCACGCGACGACCTGGAGGGGCCCGTGAACCTCGCTGCCCCGGAGCCGCTGCCGCAGCGTGACTTCATGCGTGCGCTTCGTACGGCATGGGGTGTTCCGCTGGGCCTGCCCGCGACGAAGTGGATGGCCGAACTCGGCGCCTTCGCGCTCCGCTCGGACACCGAACTCCTTCTGAAGAGCCGCCGTGTCGTCCCGGGCCGACTGCTCGACGCGGGCTTCTCCTTCGACCACGCCGGGTGGCCCGATGCCGCCGCCAACCTCGCGCGACGTGTCCGTGGCGGACGTGACGTCACGCGGGCCATGGTGGCGGACGGGCTGGTGTGAGGCGGGGGCGTCCACGTCGGGAGGCCCGCGTCGTCACCAGGGGAGCGGGCCCTCCGCGGAGACGTACGTGCCGGTCGGGCCGTCGGGACCCAGCAGGGCCATGCGCACGATGATCTCGGCGCCCTCCTCGACGGTCTGGATGCCGGTGTGGGCGTTCAGGTCCGTCGCGGTGTAGCCGGGCTCGACCGCGTTGATCCGCATGCCGGGGAACGCCTTCGCGTACTGCACGGTGATCATGTTCACCGCCGCCTTCGACGCGGGGTAGGCGACTCCGGGATACGCGTGGGTCGGCGTACCCGCGTCGGTGACCCGCGCCAGCGAGGCCAGGCCGCTGCTCAGGTTGACCACGACCGGCGCGTCGGACTTCTGCAGCAGGGGCAGGAACGCGTGGGTGACACGTACGACGCCGAAGACGTTCGTCTCGAAGGTCGACCGCATCTCGTCGGCGGTCACGTCCGCGGCGCCGATCACGCCGCCGTCCGGGGTCCGGCCCTCGATGCCGGCGTTGTTGATCAGTACGTCGAGGCCGCCGTCGGCCTCGATCGCCTTCACGGCGCCTGCGACGGACGCGTCGTCCGTGACGTCGAGCTGGACCCGGCGCGCGCCGAGCCGCTCGGCGGCGCGGCGTCCGCGCTCGGGGTCGCGGCTGCCCACGTAGACGGTGTGGCCTGCGGCGACGAGCCGACGGGCGGTCTCGAAACCGAGACCCTTGTTCGCTCCGGTGATGAGTGTTTTCGTCATGACACCAGCGTGCGGCGGAGCGGCACCGTCAGCCAGGCGTCCCGTCTTCCTGGGACCGGCAGTACCAGGCGGTGCGGCCGGGCGCGGGCCCAGGTGTGCTCCCGGGCGCCGGCCCGAGACTCGTCCCGTCGAGTGCCATCTCGATCTCAGGTTCAGGGTGAGAGTTTGGTGATCTTGTGGGGTGCGCATCGTGCTGGGCGCGGCGCGTGTCACCGTCCGCCGAACGTCCTCCGGTAGGCCTCGGGCGGCAGGCCGGTGACGCGGGCGAAGTGTCGCCGCAGCGTGGCGGAGGTCCCCATGCCGGTGCGTGCCGCGATCCGCTCGACGGAGTCGTCACTCGACTCCAGCAGCTCCTGCGCCTCCCGCACGCGCTGGCTCAGCAGCCATCTCAGGGGTGCCGTCCCGGTGACGGCATGGAAGTGCCGCACCAGGTTGCGGCTGCTCATGCCCGCCTGCCGGGCCATGTCCTCGACGGTGAGCGGCTGGTCGATCCGCGCCAGCACCCAGGGGAGCAGATCGGCGAGCGGGTGGTCGCGCCCGTGCGTCACCGGCGCCGGGATGAACTGCGCCTGGCCGCCGTCCCGGTGGGGCGGGGTCACGAGGTGCCGCGCGAGGGCGTTGGCCACCGTCGCCCCGTGGTCCGTGCGGACGATGTGCAGGCACAGGTCCATCCCGGCGGCCTTCCCCGCGGACGTGAGGACGCTGCCTTCGTCGGTGAACAGCACGTCGGCGTCGACCCTGACGCGCGGGTACCGTTCCGCGAGCCGTGCCGTGTGCGCCCAGTGAGTGGTGGCGCGGCGTCCGTCGAGGAGTCCGGCCGCGGCCAGGACGAAGGCGCCCGTGCACAACGAGGCGATCCGGGCGCCCGCGGCGTGGGCGGTGCGGAGGGCGTCGAGCAGCTCCTGCGGAGGCTCCTGCTCGACGTCGCGCCACGCCGGGACGATCACCGTCCGCGCATCGGCGACGGCCTCCAGTCCGTGGGTGGTGTCGGCCCGTAGCCAGTCGCCGACGCGGGACCCGGCGGGTCCGCAGGTCGTGAACGAGTACCAGGGAGCGGCCAGGTCGGAGTGGTCGGAGCCGAACACTTCGAACGCCCCCGCGGCCTCGAAGAGCATCGTGCCCTCGGGGAGGGCCATCGCCACTGAATGCACGGCGGAATGCTTAGCGGAATGTGCAACGGACTGCGCAGCGGAACGTGCGACGGGATGCATGTCCGAAACTGTACGCCCCTCGTCATTCCTGCCACTGGTTGGGCGGACCCGTCGCCAGGATCATTGCTGTCGAACCGCACACCACCGCACCTCGGACACTGGAGCCAACGATGAGCAACACCCTCTCGGGAACCGCCGCGCACACCACTGCCGGGTCGCTCGCCGGCCGGCCGATCGTCGTCTACGGCGCCTACGGACACACCGGCCGCTTCGTCGTGGCGGAGCTCCTGAGACGGGGCGCCACTCCGGTGCTCGTCGGGCGGAACGCGGACAAACTCGACGCGGCGCGAGACCTCGCTCCCGGCGCGCCCGTGCGTCAGGCGTTCCCCGACGACGCGGCCTCGCTCGACCGGGCCCTCGACGGTGCGGCGGCGGTCATCAACTGCGCCGGACCGTTCCTCGACACGGCCCGCCCCCTCGTGGACGCGGCGCTCCGGGCGGGCATTCCCTACCTGGACGTCGGTGCCGAACAGGCCGTCACCGCCGCCTTGTTCGACACGTACGGAGACCGCGCCGAGGAGGCAGGCGTCGCTGTCGTTCCGTCCCTGGCGTTCTACGGCGGGCTGGGGGACCTCCTCGCCACCGCGGCCCTCGGCGACTGGCCGGACGCGGACGAGATCACCCTCGCGTACGGCCTCGACAGCTGGCACCCGACGCAGGGCACCCGCCGTACCGGCGAGAGCAACGCCGGGCGCCATCTCACCTACACCGCAGGCAAGTTGAGCCCCTTCTCCTACGCGCAGGAAGTCTCCCCGTGGAACTTCCCGGAGCCGCTCGGCAAGCAGGACACCGTCGTGTTCGCGACGGCCGACCAGGTCACGCTCCCGCGTCACGTACGCACCCCCGAGGTGCGTGCGGTGATGAACCTCGCGCCGCTGCGCGACATCCGCGCGGAGGACACCCCCGAGCCCGTACCCGCCGACGCGGAGGGCCGTTCCGCGCAGTCCTTCCTCGTGGAGGCCGTCGTGACCCGCGGTCAGGAGACGCGCCGCGCGGTCGCGGGAGGCCGTGACATCTACGCCGTCACGGCGCCGCTCGTCGTCGAGGCCCTCGTGCGCCTTCTCCGAGGCGACCGGGCGGTGACGGGCGTGGTCGCGGTCGGCGAGGCGTTCGACGCCGAGAGCTTCCTGCGCGCACTCACGCCCGACCACCTGACGCGCCTCGAGCTGCCTGTCGGGGCGAGCTGAGTCCGGTGTCTCGCAGGGCGGCGGTGGCCGAGGAGGGGGATGGGCGTGAGTCGCCCGCAGGCAGCGGCTCCGGTCCGCCTTCCGCGTCAACTGGTCTTTTTCCAGGCGACTCTTGACGGTCCGTCGAGCGGCTGACTTTCGGCCAGGACGGGGTCCGTCGAGGACCGGGCCGCTCAGGGGTGATGCCCGTGTCGGACCCGCCGGCCACCGTCATCGAGCGACCGGCGACGCCGGTCCGGCCGTGTCGAACCGGCCATCCCCGGCTGACGGCCGTAATGATCTTGGATAGGTTCCTACGGGCTTTCGCGCCGCGGGGCGGCGCGTCACCGTACGGCCCCTAGATCCCGATCAGGCAGGAGCCACTTCATGGGACCGCAACCCGTCGCGATCGACCCGGCCGGTGCCGATGTCCACGCCGAAGCCGCCCGGCTGCGCGCCTTGGGCCCCGCGACGCTCGTCCGACTCCCGGACGGCCCCGAGGCGTGGGCCATCACCAGCCACAGCCTGGTCAAGGATCTGCTGACCGACCCGCGCGTGTCCAAGGACGCTCGCCTGCACTGGCCCGCGTGGCAGCGCGGCGAGTACCACGAGTCCTGGCTGGCCACCTGGGTCGGCGTGAACAACATGTTCACGGCGTACGGGAGCGACCACCGACGGCTGCGCAAGCTGATCGCACCGGCGTTCACGGCCCGCCGCACCGACGCCATGCGACCCTCGGTCGAGCGCATCGCCGCCGCTCTCCTGGACGAACTCGCCGCGGTGCCCACGGGATCCGTGGTCGACCTCCGCGAGGGCTTCACGCACCGGCTGCCGATGCAGGTCATCTGCGAGCTCTTCGGTATCCCCGAGGGCGACACCCGCGTGGAGCTGGCCCGGCTGTCGGAGATCATCATGACCTCCGTCGACCCGCAGGAGGCGGGCGCCGCGTTCGTGGAAATCCAGGCGCTGCTGAAGGGGCTGGCCGCCCTCAAGCGTGAGGAGCCCGCGTCGGACCTGACCAGTGTGCTGGTCGCCGCCTGGGACGAGGAAGGTCACCGGATGACCGAACAGGAGCTGATCGACACGCTCCTGCTCGTCCTCGTCGCGGGACACGAGACCACGGTCAACCTCATAGGCAACGCCGTTCACGCCCTGCTCACGCACCCGGAGCAGCTCGAACTGGTCCGTGCGGGCGAGCTCTCCTGGAACGACGTGATCGAGGAGACCCTCCGCTGGGCTCCCAGTGTCGCCAACCTTCCGCTTCGGTTCGCCGTCGAGGACATCGAGATCCCGGGCGGCCCCACCATCCGCAAGGGCGAGGCGATCCTGCCGTCGTTCGCGGCCACCGGGCGCGATCCGCGGCAGCACGGGGACACCGCCGACCGGTACGACGCGCGACGCCCGAGCGCCGAACACCTCAGCTTCGGCCACGGAGTCCACCGCTGCCTGGGCGCACCCCTGGCCCGTATGGAAGCCGCGGTCGCCCTCCCGGCGCTCTTCGACCGCTTTCCCGACATGGAACTCGCCCTGCCCGCAGAGTCGTTGGCACCGGCAGGCGGCTTCATCGTGGGTGGCCTGAAGGCGATTCCCATGAGGCTGACGAAGGGCTGACCCAGGATCGGGGCACGCGCGGCGGCCGGGAGCTCCACAGGCTCAGCCGGCCACCGCGCGCACCGGGAGCGAAGACCAGCCGCGCAGCGTGTTGTGTACGAACGGGGTCTCCGGACCGGCGGGTTCCAGGTGTTCGATGCGGCGGACCAGCGCGGTGAGGAGGACCTCCATCTCGAGCCGCGAGATCGGCTGGCCCACGCATTGGTGGATCCCCATCCCGAACGCCAGATGGCCACTCGCCGCCCGCGTGACCCGGAACGCGTCGGCGTCGGGCCCCCATTGCCGCGGGTCGCGGTTGGCCGCGCCGACGAACAGCAGGACCTTCGCCCCGGCCGGTACCGGGACCCGGCCGGCCGGGCGTCGCGCGCGGCCGTCCGGTAGAAGGACTGGAAGGGCGATTCGTGACGGAACGACTCGTCCACGGCGAACCGGATGCTCCCCGGATCCTCGCGCAGCAGGGCCCACTGCCCGGGGTCGTGGGCCAAGGCGCGCAGCAGGTTGCCGATGGCGATCACCGTGGTGTCGAGACCGGCCGACAGCATCGCCCGCACCAGGAGCGTCGCCTGTTCCTCGCTCAGGCCGCCCGCCTCGGCGTGCTCCCAGATACGCGCGCCGAGGCCGGCGTCGGACAGGGACTCGCGGGCACAGTTGCGCATCACCCACGCGTGGGTCCCCTCACCGGCGGCGAAGTAGCTGCGGTGGAGTGCGTTGTCCGGGCCGAACGCGCTGAAGTTCATCGCACCGTGCGCCAGGAGGTTCTCGCCGCGACCTGCCCGGGGGATGCCGACGGCGTCACCGAAGACCCGTAGCGGGAAGACCTCGGCGACGTCGGTGACAGCGTCGAAGCGGCCGCGGGCGACGACCACGTCGGCCAACTCCTCCGCGAACGCCTCGAATCCGGCACGCAGGGCCCGTACCGAGCGGGGCGAGATCACGTCCGCCATCGCGTCGCGCATCACGGTGTGGTCCGGCGGGTCGGTCTCCAGGATGCCGGGGGTGCGCCAGGCCTTCTCGCGCCGCAGGTCGCGGGGGCCCACGCCGGCGCCGGACAGGAACAGCGCGTGGTCGGCCAGGATCTCCCGGCATACCTCGTAGCGCGTGAAGGCGTGGACCCCGCGGCGGGCGAGCCACACAGCGGGACCGGCCTCTCGCATCCGCGCGAACAGGGGATACGGGTCGACCAAGTGCTCGGGGGCGTAAGGGTCTTCGTCGAAGACGGGGATCTGCGGGGCCTGGGCGTCCGTCGTCATGTCCTGTCCTCTCACTGAGCTGGGCTTCGCTGAACTGGGCTTCGCTGAACTGCGCTGATCCGGGCCCGGCCGGGCTTGTCCCTGGCGGGCCGGGCCGCTGCGCCGGGCCCGCCCCGGGTCGGTCGCCCCTCCGGGCCCTGCGTCGGCATCCGCACGGTAGAGACGACGCCACGCCGCGTGATACCGCTGTTCTCACTCAGTGAGAACAGCGCTGGCCGGGCGGGGTGGCACGGACCGAACCTCTGGACAGGGGCGGGTCGGCCCGTGGGTCCCGGCCCCGGAGTGGCCGGCGCGGACAGGAGGAAGCCATGGGGGAGACCTCGTCGTTCGAGCGCGGGCTCGCCGTGCTCCGCGACCTCGCGGTCACCGGCGAGACCACCGTCGCCGCGACCGCAGCGCGCGTCGGCCTTCCGGTGAGCACCACCTACCGCTACTTCCGGGTCCTGCGGGAGCAGGACTACACCGAGGAGGACGACGGCGTGTACCGGGCGGGCCCCGCCCTGGCCGGGCTGTGGGGCACCAGTTCCGTGCAGGCCCACCTCATCGAGACCGGCACCGCAGTCCTGCGCCGGATCGTCGAGCGCGTGGGGGAGACCGCCGTGCTGATCATCCGGGTCGGCACCCAGGCGCTGTGCCTGCGGCGCGTGGAGCCGGACAAAGCCCTCAAGTACACGTTCGGCATCAACGAGTTGCTGCCGCTGTACGCCGGTGCGGGGCAGCGCGTGCTGTTGGCCTGGGCGCCCGCGGCCGTCGTGCGCCAGGTGCTCGGCGGCCCCCTCGCCCGGTACACCGACGCGACACCGGCCCGCGAGCAGCTCGACGCCGTGCTGCCGGCGGTGCGCCGTAACGGATGGGCCGTCTCCCGCGGCGAACTCCATCCCGGCTCGCTCTCCGTGGCCGTGCCGGTCTTTCACCACGGCGAGGCCGTCTGCTCGCTCGATGTGGCGGGCCCGGCCGCGCGCTGCGACACCCGGGAGTGGATCACCTCGGCCCACGAGACGCTGCTGACGTCGGCCGCCGAACTCGGCGACTCGCTGCACACATGGGCACCCGCGGCCCCGACCGCACCAGCACCCCATCCCGACTCACCCGACCGACGACGACCGGACGAGGTACCCCATGACAGCTGAACTGCCGCTCCCCGAACCGCTCGTACGCGAGGGCGCTCCCGATGCCGCCGCAGCGGACCCCTTCGTGCTCGACGGCAGCCGCGTGAGCCTGCGCGACCTGGTCGACGTGGCCCGGCACGGCCGCCCGGTCCGCATCACCGCCGAAGCCCTGAAGCTCACCCGGCCGTCCGCCGAATGGCTAGGCGGTGTGCTCGACGCGATGGAGCGCGGCGAACCGGTCGAGCCCGTCTACAGCGTCAACACCGGCTTCGGATCCCTAGCGGGGCGCGAGGCGTTCACCGACCCGCGCGACGCCGCCGAACTGTCACGCCGCCTGGTGATCTCGAACGCCTCCGGTGTCGGCACGACCGTGGACGCCGAAGTCGTCCGCGCCACCATGCTGATCCGGATCGTCAGCCTCCTCCAGGGGCACTCCGCCGTCGGCGCGGCCGTCATCGAGACGCTCGTCGACATGCTCAACGGCGGTGTCCTGCCCGCCGTCCCGGAGTACGGCTCGCTGGGCGCGTCCGGCGATCTGATCCCGCTGGCCCACATCGCCCTGGTGCTGTGCCGCCCGGCCGACGCCGAGGACGACGAGCGGGACTCCGGCGAGGCCGTACTCGACGGGCGCGTGGTCAGTGGCAAGGAGGCGATGGCCGCCGCGGGCGTCGCGCGCATCCCGCTCGGGGCCAAGGACGGTCTCGCCCTGCTGAACGGCACCTCGTTCTCCTGCGCCCAGACCGCGCTCGCCGTGCACGACGCCGCCAATCTGCTGGAACACGCCCACATCACCGCCGCCATGTCGACCGAGGCGCTCAACGGGTTCGGGGACGCCTTCATCGCCGACCTCCATCAGGCGCGCGGCCAGGCCGGCCAGATCGCCGTCGCCGCCCGCATGCGTGAACTGCTTGCGGGCAGCGCCTTCGTGGACGGTGACCGGGACCGCGACCCCGGTCGCCAGCCTCCGCAGGACGCGTACTCGCTGCGCTGCGTGCCCCAGGTGCACGGCGCCGTCCTCGACACCCTCGGTTTCGTCACCGGCATCATCGAGAACGAGATCAACGCCGCCACCGACAACCCGCTGATCTTCCCGGGACTCCCGGCGACACGCCGCCTCAAGGCGGTCTCCGGCGGCAACTTCCATGCCGAATACGTCGCCTTCGCCGCCGACTTCGTGTCGATCGTGGTGACCGAGGTCGGCAGCATCGCCGAACGCCGGCTCTTCCGCCTCGACGACGGCACCCTCAACCGTGGGCTGCCCGACATGCTCGTCCCCAGCCGGACCATCGGCCTGGACTGCGGATACATGCTCCCGCAGTACCTCGCGGCCGCCCTCGTCTCCGACTGCAAGACCCTCGCGCACCCCGACAGCGTGGACTCCATCCCGACCAGCGCCAACCAGGAGGACCACGTGAGCATGGCCAACAACGCGGGACGCCATGCCCGCACCGTCGTACGCAACATCGAGAACGTCATCGGGATCGAACTGCTCATGGCCGCCCAGGCGCTTGACCTTCGGCTCGAAGCGTCCGGCGCGGACCCCTGTGCCCTCAGCCTCGCCACCCGGACCGCCTGGGAGACCGTACGGGCGGCCAGGTCCGCCGACGGCCGGCCCGTGGGCCGCACCGACCGTGACGTCGTGCTGTACCCGCGGGTGCGCCGGGCCGTCGAGCTGGTCCACGACGGCGACGTCCTCACGGCGGTCGACGCCGCTCTGTCGCAGGAGTGTCCGGCGCAGGAGTGTCCGGCACCGGAGGGGCAGGGAACGGCATGACGCGAGACTTCTTCGACGTACGCGTCACCGATGTCCGCGATGTGGCCGAGCGGGTCATCGCCCTGCGCCTGGCGCGCGACGACCAGGGAGACCTGCCTCCCTGGGAGCCCGGCGCACACATAGAGGTGGCCACGGACGACGGCACGATCCGGCACTACTCGCTCTGTTCCGACCCCGCCGACACCAGGTCGTGGCGGATCGCCGTCCTGCGCGAGAAGAACGGAAGGGGCGGCTCCGAGCGGCTGCACGCCCTCGCCCGCCCCGGGCTGCGTCTGGCGGTCCGCGGCCCGCACCACACCTTCCCCTACGGGCCGGGCCGCCGGCGGACCCTCTTCGTGGCGGGCGGCATCGGCATCACCCCCGTCCTGCCGATGCTGGCCGCCGCCGAACGCGCGGGCGCCGACTGGCGGCTCGCCTACCTCGGCGCCGCCGAGCCGTCGATGGCGTTCCTGCCCGAACTCCTCCCCTACGGGGACCGAGTGGAGGCCCTGCCCGCCGCCCGCACGGGACCCGTCGACCTCGACACACTCGTCACCCGACTCACCGAAGGCGGGCCCGCGGACCTGATCGCCTGCGGCCCACCGCGCCTCCTCGACGCCCTGGAGCGCCTCACCACCGAGCGGCCGAACCTGACACTGACGAGTGAACGCTTCAGCCCACGTGCCCCGGTCGCGGCCCCGACCTCGGGGGAGGGAGCGGCATTCGAGGTGGAGACACGCGACGGGCGCCTCGTCACGGTCGCTCCGGACGAGTCCATCCTCGACGCCCTCGACCGCGTGGGCGTACGTACCTTGAGCAGCTGCCGCCAGGGAACCTGCGGCACCTGCGAGACACCGGTGCTGGCCGGTACGCCCGAGCACCGCGACGACCTGCTCACCGACCAGGAACACGCCGAGAACCGGACGATGCTGCTGTGCGTGTCGCGCAGCGCCGGACCGAGGCTCACGCTCGACGTGTGACGGAGCCGCTTCGCGCGCAGGGGGGCGTACAGGAAGCTGCGCAGGGCGGGTTGTCGCCGCTCGGATGTGTGTCCTGGGAAAGATCCCCCGCCAATGGCGTGGCCAGGAGCGGACCCGGTCGTTGGGCAGCGCATGAACGACCCGCGCAAAAGCGTTCCTGCGCCCCGACCGCGTCACGCTGCTCCGCTGGGCACGGGCGGGGCCGCCTCGCCGACGCCCATCTACGACGCGCTCGTGCACCAATGGCGCGCCCTTCAGCGGGAGGTCCCGCGGCCGCCCAACGCACGGCAGGGCTGGGTGCGCGTCGACCCACAGGACCTGTTCCACCGCGGTTGAGCCAGTCCCACAAGAACCATTGCACAAGAACTCTTGTGCAAGTAGTCTCGCCCGTATGGCCCCTCCGATCACCGATTCCCGGGTGCTGGCCGCCATGGCCCACCCGGTGCGCCGCCGCCTGCTCGACCTGCTGAAGCTCGACGGCCCTTCCACCGCCAGCGCGCTGTCGCAGGCGACGGGCGAAGCCGTCGGCAATGTGAGTCACCACCTGAAGGCGTTGGCCGCCGCGGGGCTGATCGAGGAGGCCCCCGAACTCGCCCGCGACCGTCGCGAACGCTGGTGGCGGAGGACCACGCCGAAACTCCTGTGGTCCTCCGTCGACTTCGCCGACGACGCGGCGGGGGAGGCCGTGGCGAACGCCGCCGAGTCCCTCAACCTCGAACGGCAGGTCGACCAGGTGCGCCGCTGGGCCGATCAGCCCCAGTCCGAACAGCAGCGCTGGCCGCTCGGCCCCTTCGTCGCCGAGGCGTGGCTGCGGATGACCGATGCCGAACTCGCCCAGTTCAAGGACGAGATCGTGGAAGTCATGGACAGATGGGCCGACCGGGAGCTTCCCGACGACGGCCAGAAGCGGGAAACCGTCTTCACCTTCGCCCGTGGGGTGCCGGGCCGCCCATAGCCCGCACCCCCACCCGCACCGCATCCGCGAACAGCGCACCTGGCACGAACGAGCCCTACGGCACACGCATACGTCACACGCACACGTCACTCGCAGTCAGTCACGCACACGAAAGCAGGAGACATGTCTGTTTGGTTCATCACCGGCGCCTCGCGCGGTCTGGGTGCGGAGATCGTGCGGGAGGCGCTGGCGCGAGGCCATGAGGTCGTCGCCACCGCACGCGACGCCGAAGCCGTGCGCCGCGCGTTCCCGGACGCGTCCGACGCCCTGCTCGCCGTCGACCTGGACGTCACCGAGGCGGCGACGGCGCGGGCCGCGGTCGATGCCGCACTCGCGCGCTTCGGCCGCATCGACGTCCTGGTCAACAACGCGGGGCGCGGCCTCCTCGGGGCGGTGGAAGAGGTCTCGGACGAGGCCGTGCGTGCCGCGTTCGACATCAACGTCTTCGGGGTGCTCAGCACGCTGCGGGCCGTACTGCCCACGCTCCGGGCCCAGCGGTCGGGCCACGTGATCAACATCGGCTCGGTCGGCGGTTTCGCCACCGCTCCGGGCGTCGGCCTGTACGGCGCGACGAAGTTCGCCGTCGAAGGCATCACCGAGGCGCTGCACGGCGAGCTCGCCCCTCTGGGCGTCCACGTCACCGTCGTCGAGCCCGGCGGCTTCCGTACCGACTTCCTCGACGCGTCGAGCCTCTACACCGAACCCCACGTGATCGACGACTACGCGCCCACGGCAGGCGCCACCCGCAAGGCCCTCGCGGACGTCAACCACCGTCAGCCCGGAGACCCCGCCAAGGCGGCAGCCGCCGTCGTCGGCCTCGCCGAGACCCCCGAACCCCCGCTCCGCCTCCAGCTCGGCGCCGACGCCGTGGCCCGGGTCGAGGCCAAGCTCGACCTCGTGGCCCGCGAGCTCGACCGGCACCGCAGCCTGGCCATGTCCACGGACCTGGCGCCGTCGGACCACCCGGCATGACGTAGGGGTGGACCCGCCGACCACCGGACCTCCAACTCGCGGACGCCCATTTTTCGAACTCCACATTCTCAGGACTCCACGGCGGATCTGCTTGAATCTGCTCGAAAGTTCCATTGACCGAGCAATTTCAAGCAGATAGCTTTCCCTCGTCCTCAGATCGTCAGTTCCTCGCGTCAGCTCCCCCGGTCACGTCCCGGAGCCGCGCGGGTGGACAGGGCGGGCGCGGCCGGCGGAACCACCGGCCGCGCCCGCCCTCGTACAAGGAGAGTCCCGTTGCCGGCGCGCTACCACCTGCGATTCCAGCTTCCTCCCCGCAAGGACCCGGCCGAGGCGGCCGCGCACGCCACCGCCCTGGCCCGGGCCTGCCAGGAGGCCGGGGTCGACGAAGTCGTTCTCCTGCTCGCCGCCGAGGAGGTGTTCGACGGCTACCTCGCCGGCGAGGCCGAAGACCGCTGGTACGAGACCACGGCCACCGTCAGCGACATCCTGCGCGACGCCGGACTCGACGTCAGCCTCAACCCCTGGGTGACGACCGGCCACGCGGACCGCGGCCGCAAGGACGCACACGGCTTCCTGCCGATGGTCTCGCCCACCGGCAGGACGGCCGCCGCGCAGGCCTCGTTCACCTGCCCCAGCTGGCGCGAGTGGCTGTACGCCCACTACGGACGCTTCGCCGGACTCGGCTTCCGCGTGCTGTGGTTGGAGGACGACTTCCGCTACCACAACCACGCCCCGCTGGACTGGGGCGGCGGCTTCGAGACCCCTGTCCTGGACCGGCTGGCCGATCTCGTCGGCCGCCCCGTGGGCCGCGACGAGGTCGTGCGGGTGATCACCGAACCCGGCCCGCCGCACCCGTGGCGCGCCCTCCTCCAACAGGTCTGGCGCACCGTTCAGACGGAGTTGGCCGAGCGGCTGAGCGAGGTCGTCGAGGAGCGTTCGTCGGGGCGGTCCCGGCTCGGGCTGATGAGCTCGCTGCCCGATGTCCACTCCGTCGAGGGCCGCGACTGGCCGGCGCTGTTCCAGGCCCTGGCCGTGCGGGGCCGCGCCACGCACCGACCGCACTTCGCCCCGTACAGCGACAGTGCCCCGCGCTCTCTCAGCGGCCAGATGTGGCTCCTGGAGTCCCAGCGCGCGCTGCGGCCCGCCTGGGTCGAGTCCGAGCCGGAGATCGAGAACTGGCCGCACACCACCTGGTCGAAGTCGGACGTGCAGACCTGGTCCGAGATGACCACGGCCCAACTGTCCGGCGCGGACGCGCTGTTCCTCAACGTGCACCCCATGCAGGCCGGCCGCCCCGACCGCTTCCCCGGCACCGCTCAGCTGCTGCGCCGCTCACGCCCGGCCCTCGACTGGATCGCGGGACGCCACACCAAGGAGGCCCGGACACTCGGGGTCGGGCTGCCGTACCGGCAGGACGCCGCGGCCCACGTCCGCACCCGGAACGGCACTCTGGACGAGCTGCGCACCGGCCCGCGCGGGGCAGCCGACTTCCTGCTGCGCTACGGCATCCCGGTGACCGCCTCAAAGGCTCCCGTGCAGGCTGTCTTCGGCGCGCTGGCCTGGGCGTTCGACGACGACGAGATCCGGGAGATGCTGACGGGCGGACTGCTGCTCGACGGAGTCGCGGCCGACGTGCTGACGCGGCGCGGATTCGGCGATCTCCTCGGCGTCCAGGTCGCCGAGGTCGTCGACCGTGAGGACGCGCAGACGGGGGACCCCTTCAGTTTCGAACAGATCACCCACCACCCCGACCCCGACCTCGTCGGCACGCTGCTGAGCGTCAACACGCAGCCCGCACTGGCCCGCCTGCGCCCGTGCTCGGAAGCCGTCGTGTGGACGCACATCCTCACACCGGGCGAGGACGTGTGGGGCGCCGGAAGCTGCGGATACGTCAATGAGCTCGGCGGGCGCGTCGCCGTACTCGCCGCCACCGACCCCGCCGACCTGCCCCGCGACGACTTCGGGCAGTGCGTCATCCATGCCGTCATCCGGTTCCTGGAGGGACAGACCCCGACGCTGCCGCTGGTCAGCGGCGGACCGCACTTGATCCCGCACTTGTCGCACCAGGACGGGGTGACACGACTCGCCACGGCCAACGGCAGCTTCGACCCCGCCCTGCCCCACGTGGACATCCCCACGCCGCCCGACGCGGTGTCGTCGATCCGCCTCGACCCGCTGAAATCCCCGGAACCGGCGAGCGTGCTCCACGGAAAGGAAGGCATCACGGCCGAGACGGAACTGCCGCATCGCGCTTGGCTGATGCTGGCCTGGTGAACCGCCGGGCCGGACGTCGCCTCACTGAGGGCCGCCCGGCCCTCATGGCGCCGAAATTCACTTGATCCGCGTTCCTCGGGCGCAGAGGGTGCAGGCATGACGACGGAGCTTCGCCTGGAGGCGATCACCCCGGCCAACCTCGAGACCGCGACAGCCCTCGAGGTCCGGCCGGACCAGCACCACTTGGTCGCCCCCGTGGTGAAGTCCCTCGCCGAGGCCTACGTGCATCCCGGAGTGGCCTGGCCCCGGCTGATCGTGGACGGCGACCGGGCCGTCGGCTTCCTCATGGCCTTCTTCGACATCGACTTCGCCGGGGACGGTACGGGCGACGACGTGCGCTCCGGACTCTGGCGGCTGAACATCGCTGCCCAAGAACAGGGGCGGGGGTACGGCCGCTTCGCGGTCGAGTCCGTCGCGGACGAGATCCGGCGCCGCGGCGGAACCCGTCTCACGGTCACATGGCACCCCGGCGCGAGTGGCCCGGAAGGGTTCTACCTGGGGCTCGGGTTCCGGCCGACCGGCGAGACGAGCGGTGATCAGACGGTCGGAGAGCTGGACCTGGCTCGGCAGCCCGCGCCCGGACGGTCCCGGACGGCGTAACTCAGGGCGCCGGGCGGGTGTCCTGTGCGTACGGTCGGCGGTGGGCGCCCTGACCGGACGGCGCACCCGGGCGGCCTCGCGGTCCACTTCGCACGTACCGCGAGGCCGCCCATCATCACGTCGGGCGGGGGATGGGCCCTTCTTTTCAACAGCCCCCGGAAGGCAGGGATTTGGGCGACCGCAGGGCCTCGTACGCGCTCCGGACGGAGAGGCCCGTCCACGGAGGATCAGGCGCGGTCCAGGAAGTCGGCGATCAGAGGGGCGATCTGCGGCAGGTGGTCCTCCAAAGCGAAGTGACCCGTCTCGAAGAGGTGCAGCTCCGCGTCCGGGACGTCGCGCAGATAGGCGCGGGCCCCCGGCTCGGGGAAGAAGGGGTCGTTGACGCCCCAGGTGATCAGCGTCGGCGGCCGGTGCTCGCGCAGCCACTTCTGCCAGGCCGGATAGGCGGCGACGTTGCTCTTGTAGTCGTAGGCCAGGGCGAGTTGGGCCTGCTTGCGGCCGGGCAGGTCCAGGAAGTGCTGGTCCAGCAGCCAGCCCTCGGGGGCGACCAGTGAGGGATCTGAGGTGCCGCCCTCGTACTGGGAGCGGGTGGCCTCTTCGGTGAACAGGCCCATGATGGTCCGCTCCGCCCCGGGAGTGTCCGGGGTGAGCGCGGTGAAGTCACGCGCCGCGTCCGACAGGCCTTCGGCGTAGGCATTGCCGTTCTGCACGATCAGGCCGGTGATCCGCTCCGGGTGACGCAGCGCGAGTCGGAACCCGACGGGCGCGCCGAAGTCGAAGAGGTACAGGGCGAACCGGGTCAGGCCCAGGCGTTCGGCGAAGCCTTCGGTGACGGCCGCGAGCCGGTCGAAGCTGTACGCGAACCCGTCGGGCGCCGATGTGTGACCGAAGCCGGGGTAGTCGGGCGCGATGAGACGGTAGCGCGCGCCCAGGGCGTCGATCAGGCGCCGGAACTGGTGTGAGGCGGACGGAAAGCCGTGCAGCAGGAGCAGCACGGGGGCGTCGGCGCGCTCCGGAAGGGACTCCCGGTAGAAGACCTCGACGCCGTCGACGTCGATGCGCCGGTGGGCGGTTCGGGCGGGAAGGGCGACGCGGGGTGCGGTCCGGGACTCCATGTCACATGCCTCCGATGCGAGAAGATGCATTAGTTATAGCGACCGCGCTTCTAACGCGTCAATGGCGGGATGTAGCATTAGGTGCATGAGTGACGGTGAACCGCTGACCGGCGAACCCCTGGCCCTGGACCTCGTCAACACCCGACCGACGGGGCCTGACGGCCGCCCCGCCGACCTGCTCGACACGCCCCGACGCCTGGCTGCCTGGCTGGACCTCGAAGCGGGCCGACTCCCCGGGGACTTCGGCCGCACCACCCCGACCGCGGACGACCTCGCCGCCGTCCACGCCGTGCGCGCCCACATCGAGGCCACCCTCCGCGCGGTGACCGACGGAAACGCACCGCCCGCCTCGGCCCTGCGTGCGCTGACCGAGGCGCAGCGCCTCGCGCCTGCCGTGCGCGAACTGGCCTGGGACGGAGTCGCCGTGACGGCAGTCGCCCGCCGGACCGGACCGCTGGGTGTCCGGCTCGCCGCCCACCTGGCGGAATCCGCCGCCGAACTCCTCACCGACCCCGGGATCGGCAAGGTCAGGCAGTGCGAGGCCGAGGACTGTGTGCTGCTGTTCCTGCCGGCCCACCCCCGCCGCCGCTGGTGCTCGGCCGCCCGCTGCGGCAACCGCGCCCGCGTGGCCCGCTACTACCATCGCCACAAGTCGAACACCGTGAACGGCTAGGCGGAGATGGGGAGTTGAACGCTAGCTCTTCGTGGCCGCACGTGTCCGTCCGTTCGCGAGGCGTGCTTCCGATCAAGTCCGGAGTCTGTGAAACTTGAACAGTCACGCTCGTCGTGGCAGCCCCCGCCGTCCCATCCCCGTGACGGCGGGGTGCTACGCCGTCACGTCGGGCGAAGCGAGTTCACAGACCGAGATCGGTCAGGCCCGGGTGGTCGTCGGGGCGGCGGCCGAGAGGCCAGTGGTACTTGCGCTCGGACTCCTCGATCGGCAGGTCGTTGATGCTCGCGTGGCGCGTGCTCATCAGGCCGTCGTCGTCGAACTCCCAGTTCTCGTTGCCGTACGAACGGAACCAGTGGCCGGAGTCGTCATGCCATTCGTAGGCGAAGCGAACCGCGATGCGGTGGCCGTCGAAGGCCCACAGTTCCTTGATGAGGCGGTAGTCCAGCTCGCGGTTCCACTTGCGCGACAGGAACTCCACGATCGCTTCCCGGCCGGTGATGAACTCGGCGCGATTGCGCCAGCGTGAGTCCTCGCTGTACGCCAGGGCCACCTTCTGCGGAGAGCGGCTGTTCCAGCCGTCCTCGGCTAGGCGCACCTTCTCGATCGCGGTCTCGCGGGTGAAGGGAGGGAGAGGTGGGCGTGTGGACATGGCTACCTGCCTTCGAATGGTCAACTGGGGCCGTTCTACAGGAGACCGTAGGCTTCGGGCGCGTGCGCCACCAGCGACGCGTTCGCGTGGGACACGTTCGAGCAGGACGAGATCGAGCAGGGCATGTCGGAAGAAGAGGAGGGGCACATGGCGAAGTCGTACCGTGTCGGACCCGGGACACGCGCGGTCAACCGGGTGTTCCTGACCATGACCCGGCTGGGGATCGGCAAGGGCTACCGCCACATCCTGACCGTGAACGGCAGGAAGTCGGGCCGCCCGTACTCCACCCCGGTCGACGTGATGTCGGCGGCCGGCGAGCGCTGGCTCGTCGCCGCTTACGGGGTCAGTAACTGGGTACGCAACGCGCGCGTCGCCGGCGAGGTCGGCCTGAGCCGCGGCGGCCGCTCCGGGAAATGGCGCGTGATCGAACTCGGCCCGGAGGAGAGCGTCCCCGTACTGCGCCAGTACCTGCGGGAAGTACCGGTCACCCGGGCCTACTTCGACGTCACACCCGATTCGGCCGACGAGGAGTTCGCCGCCGAGGCGCCACGGCACCCGGTGTTCCGTCTGGTGCCGTTTGCCTGAATTCGCGTACGACCGTCCCTCCCCGATCGGGGTGTTGCCGGGAGCGGCGTGCGTGACGCGGCAGACGGTGAAAGTACGATCGCCCAATGTCTGATACGACCGAGACCACGCCCGGCTGGCTCACCTCCGACGATCTCGAGCTGGCGCGCGCACGCATGCCGATCCTGTACGTCGAGGCCGTACCGGTGCGAGTCGACAACAATGGTGAAGTCACCCACATCGGACTGCTGTTGCGCATCGGGCGGGACGGGACGGTCAGCCGCTCCTTCGTCTCCGGCCGGGTGCTGCACCACGAACGCGTCCGCGACGCGCTGCTGCGTCATCTGGAGAAGGACCTCGGCCCGGTCGCCCTGCCACGCGTACCGGCGTCCCTGCAGCCTTTCACTGTCGCCGAGTACTTCCCGACGCTCGGCGTCACGCCGTTCCACGACCCGCGCCAGCATGCCGTGTCCCTCGCGTACATCGTCCCCGTGACGGGTGACTGCCGGCCTCGGCAGGACGCGCTCGACCTGGTCTGGTTCACCCCGGAGGAGGCTTCGTCGCAGGTGGTCCAGAACGAGATGCCGGGTGGACACGGCGTCCTGCTGAAGCAGGCCCTCGCGTACGTGGGGGCCCTTTCCTGAGCATGGGACGGGTGGGTGGCCGGCGAAGGCTGTGATGCCCCGCCGGCAACTACCTCAGAGGTAATCGACCCCTCGAACGCCCGCGGGCTACGTTCAGGTCCTCGTCTCCGCACCGCGAGGACCTGAACGAGGGAGCCCGACCGTGTCCGCCTATGGCTTCGCGCATCTTCGCAGCCGCCAGCATCACGCCGACATCATCGAGTACCTGGAGCGCATCCAGGCGACGCTCGACCCCTTCGAGGGCCGCTTCGTCATCCACGGCCCGCCCGCGGAAGTGGTCGAGGGGAGCTGGCCCGGCAGCATGGTGCTGATCGAGTTCCCCGGCCTCGCCGAGGCGCGTGCCTGGTACAACTCGCCCGCGTACCAGGATATTCTGCGGCTGCGGACCGACCACATCGAGGGGGATCTGGTGCTGATCGAGGGCGTCGGACCCGACTACGACCCGACCGAGCGGGCCGCGAAGCTGCGTGCGGAGGCGGGGCGCTCGGGCGTGTAGCCGGCGCCGGAGCGCGTCCGACCCTCAGGGCGCCGTCGAGGTCGGGGAGGCGTCTGTCCGGGACTTCGAGCGGGCGCCGTCGCACACGAGGTTGACGATGATCGTGACGGGAGTCGTGGGGGACGCCGCCGTGGTGGGCGGGAGGCTCGCTGCCGCCGTCCAGGTGCCCTTGCGCAGGGTGAGTGACGCGCCGCCCCAGTGCGGACCGTTCTTCCAGCCGTGGTCGGAACGGGCGCGGGCGAAGCCGGCCTTCAGGGCCGCGCCGGCCTTCGCCGACTCCCCCCGGCCCGTCAGCCGCTCGGTGCACTCGATCACGATCTGATCCTGCGGCGCCCGATCGAGCGTGACGCCCTCCGCCGCCAGCGCGGACGTCAGCTCGCGCACCGCGGTGTCCGCCGACAGGCGCGGTTCCGCGGATCGTGGCGGGAGCGGGCCCTTGTCGTCGATGAGGCGGGTGCAGCCCGTCGCGGCCGCTGTCGCGGCCACCGCCATGAGCAGTGCCACGATGTGCGTCGTCACCTGACGGCGTCGCATGATCCCGTCCATCCCCTCGAAGCCCCCAACGGCAGCCCAGTCTCCCATCCGCGAGCTGCGGGCCTGCGAGGGCCCGGTCCCGCTGTGCGGTGGGCGTGTGTCCCAGGGAATAGAGGTATCGGATCGGGACTTGGTTCTGTATATGACCGACACTTCGTTCAACCCGCGCACGCTCCTCGCCCAGAGCCGACTCGGTGTTCTCGCCACGATCAAGTCGGACGGCCTGCCTCAGCTTTCCCCCGTCATGCCCTTCTACGACGAAGAGGCCGGCCTGCTTCACGTCTCGATGACCGAGGGGCGGGCGAAGACGGCGAATCTGCGCCGCGACCCGCGCGCCGCTCTGGAGGTCACCAGCGCCGACGGCCGGTCATGGGCCACGGCCGAGGGCCCGGTGACGCTCGTCGGACCGGGAACCGACCCGAACGGCCCCGAGGTCGAGGCCCTCGTCAACTATTACCGCGCCGCCTCCGGTGAGCATCCCGACTGGGACGAGTACCGGTCGGTGATGGTGTCGGACCGCAGGGTGCTCATGACGATGACAGTCAAGCGCGTGTACGGGTCCCAGGCGGGCTGACTCGTGCCGGGTCACGCCTCGTGAGCGAACTCGTCACTGTCGCTGCCCTCTGTGAGTCCCCGGCCGGCGCTTCGCCCCTGATTACGCACAGTGTTACAAAGGGGATATGACGCAGTCCCTCGGGCGGCCTGTCGCCCGACAGGAGGGCGCAGTTTCCGGGGAGCCACGGCCCTCCTGGGGACAGAGCCTCCGCTCCCTCGTCAGCGTGCACAGCGTCGCAGGCCAGGTGTTTCTGCTGCAGCTGACACTGACCGTGCTGCTCGTCGTCGCGGCCGGCACGGCACTCGTGCTCCAGGCCAGGGACTCCGCCATGAAGGAGGCCGCTCACCGCTCGGTCGCGACCGCCGAGGCGTTCGCCCACTCGCCGGGCACGCTGGCCGCCATGAAGTCCGCCGACCCCGGCGCCGTGCTCCAGCCCGCCTCGGAGGCGACCCGCAAGGCAACGGGTGTCGACTACGTCGTGACGTTCAGCCCGAAGGGCATTCGCTGGTCCCACCCCGATCCGCATCTGATCGGCAAGCATGTGATCGGCTCGTTCGCGCCCGCGCTCGCCGGCCGTACGGTCACCAGCACCTTCAAGACCTCCGTCGGCCCCGCCGTGAACACGACCGTCCCGGTCAAGGACACCGACGGCTCCGTCGTCGGCCTCGTGGGCGTCGGGATCACCGTGGGACACGTGAACGCCGGGGTGTCGGACAGAGTGCCCTTGCTCGTGGGGTCGGCCGTGGGCGCGCTACTCGTCGTGACGGCAGGTTCGGTCCTCGTGAGCAAGAGAGTGCGGCGCCAGACCCACGGCCTGGACCCCGCCCAGCTCTCGCGCATGTACGAGCACCATGACGCGGTCCTGCACGCCGTGAAGGAAGGCGTGCTCATCACCAGCGGGGACGGCCACCTGCTGCTCGCCAACGACGAGGCGAAACGGCTCCTCGGACTGCCCCCGGGCGCGGAAGGCCGAGCCGTCGCGGAGCTCGGCCTCCCCCCGCACATGGCCGAACTCCTCGTCACCGAGCGTGTCGTGACCGACGAGGTGCACCGCGCGGGCGACCGCCTGCTCGCGGTGAACGTGCGGTCGACCGCCCTGTTCGGCGGGCCCGCCGGCAACGCGGTGACCCTGCGGGACTCCACCGAGCTGCGGGCCCTCGCGGGCAGGGCACAGGCGGCCAGGGAACGCCTGCAACTCCTGTACGACGCAGGCGTGCGCATCGGCACGACCCTGGACGTCGTACGCACCGCGGAGGAGCTGGCCCAGGTCGCCGTCCCCCGCTTCGCCGACGTCGTCAGCGTCGAACTCCTGGACGGCGTCATGCGGGGCGGCGAGCCCAGCGAAGACACCGCCGAAATGCGCCGCACGGCGGTCATGGGCGTCGAGCGCGAGGACGTGTTCTACCCGGTCGGCGAACTGATCCGGTTCGTCCCCTCGACGCCGATGGCGAGGTCCATGAGCACCGGCCGCGCGGTACTCGAGGCCGATCTGGGAGCGGTGGGTGCCTGGCGCATGCAGGACCCCGAGCGGGCCCGACGGATTCTTGAGTACGGCACCCGTTCACTGATCAGCGTGCCTCTGAGCGCACGCGGCGTCGTCCTCGGCCTCGCGAACTTCTGGCGGATGGAGAGCACCGGGACCTTCGAGTCGGAGGACCTGTCGACCGCCGAGGAGCTGGCGGCACGCGCCGCCGTGGCGATCGACAACGCCCGCCGCTTCACCCGCGAACACGCCATGGCCGTCACCCTGCAACGCAGCCTGCTGCCCGGCTCGCTCCCCGAGCAGTGCGCGCTCCAGGTCGCCCACCGGTACCTGCCCGCCGAGGCGGGGGCCGGCGGCGACTGGTTCGACCTCATCCCGCTGCCCGGCGCCCGCGTCGCCCTCGTCGTCGGCGACGTCGTCGGGCACGGCGTACGTGCGGCGGCCACGATGGGGCAGCTGCGCACCGCCGTGCACAACTTCTCGTCCCTCGACCTGGCCCCCGACGAACTCCTGAGCCACCTCGACGATCAGGTCGCCCGCATCGACGCCGACGTGGCACGCGAGGGCGAGGGCGAGGGCGACGGCGCGGTCATCGTCGGGGCGACCTGCCTGTACGCGATCTACGACGCGGTCACCGGACACGTGACGATCGCTTCGTCCGGCCACCCCGGACCGGCGGTGGTCCTCCCCGACGGCACCGTCACCTTCCTCGACGTACCCGTGTCCCCGCCGCTCGGGCTCGGCGACAGCCTGCCGATGGAGACCCTCGAACTGCTCCTGCCCGAAGGGTCCCAACTCGTGCTGTACACGGACGGTTTGATCGAGGACCGCCACCGCGACTTCGACACGGGCATCGAGATGCTGCGCGCCGCCCTCTCCCACGGCGCGGACCGCACACCGCAGGAGACCTGCACGGAGGTCCTCGGCGCGGTGATGCCGGAACGGCCCGACGACGACGTCGCGCTGATGGTGGCGCGCACCCGGCGCCTCGACCCCGGCCGAGTCGCCGAATGGGAGGTGCCTTCCGACCCGGCGGCCGTAGCCCCCGTACGCTCCGCGTGCCTGCGTCAGCTCGAAACGTGGGGCCTGGACGGGATCGCGTTCACCACCGAGCTCGTCCTCAGCGAGCTCATCACCAACGCCATCCGCTACGGCACCCAGCCCGTCAAGGTCCGCCTGCTGTACGACCGCAACCTCATCTGCGAGGTCTCCGACGGCAGCAGCACCGCACCCCATCTGCGCCGGGCTGCCACCACCGACGAGGGCGGACGAGGTCTGTTCCTCGTGGCCCACTACGCCGAACGCTGGGGTACGCGCTATTCGCCGCGCGGCAAGGTGATCTGGGCCGAGCTGTCCCCGCACGCCGGAGAGCCGGAAGCCGCACCGGACGTCGGCGACGACTTCCTGGACCAGTGGGTCGAACCGGAGATCTGACAAGGTGCCGCGCCCGGCGTCACGCCCTGGTGGCGCCTGGTCGGTCGGTGTCCGTATCAGTCGGTGTCCGTCGCGGCGAGGACGGCGAGCCGGCGACGGTCGGGCGAGAGCGCGGCGATGCCGAAGTCGGCGCAGGCGTCGTTGTGGAACCACTCCGCGTCGGCCTCGAAGTGGAACCACGTGCTCTGGCTCGCGTGGCGTTCGACGTCCTCGGCACTCGCGCCCTCGGCGGTACCGCTGAGGCCCGCCAGCGAACGCCAGGTCCAGAGCCGTCCGTAGGCACCGTGCACACCCTCGCCGTACATGCCGCCCATCGACGCCGTGGCGAACAGCAGCCGCCAGATCTCGTCCACCGGGCGGGCCGCGATCTCGAAGCGCGCCGTGGGGCCGAGCCCGTCGACGCAGGGCATGGGAAGGGTCGGGAGGAGAGCCGGCACCTGCTCCGGCGCGATGGCCTCGTCGAGGCGGAAGACCCACGCCCCGTGGTCACCCCACTCCCCGGCCTCCGGGGCGGCGACGATGCTCGTGTGCACGGCCGTGGTGGCGACGTCCTGAAGGGCGGAACGCCGGGACGTGCGTGGTGTGGGCGGATCCATCCGGCGCTCGGTCGGCAGGCCCGACCCGCCACCTCTCGCGGAGCCGCGCAGTGAGCGGCTCGGGAAGTCGACGGCGGACTCCATGTCGCGGAGCTGATCCGGCAGCCACGCGAGGGCGGACCAGCCCGGCCGGACGATCGTCCAGGTGCGCAGCGGCCGGAAGTCGTCGATGTCCACGCCGCGAAGGATCAACTCGTGGAAGAGACAGCCCCGCAGCTCGTCGAGGCGGTCCGTGCGGGGACGGTCGAACACGACGGCCGCCAGGTCGGCGGGCTCATGGTGCTCGGCGAGGAGCGAGGCGACGAAGCGGGGGTGGAGGCCGGTCGACGCCTGCTTCTCGTCGAGGAGCCGGAGCAACTGCGACAGGCTGTCACGTCCGCGGGTGAGAGCAAGTACGCGTACGACATGGGCCACGTGGCGTCCGTACTCCCGCGCCTGCTCGGCGGCGGCCTCGCGCCGGTCGGCGAGCCGCGCCCCCAACTCCCGCAGATACGAAGTGTCACCGCGCGCCGCGCGCGCCTCGACCTGATCCCAGTCGAGCGGGACGAGGTCATCCATTGCGTCTCCCACGGCCGGTCAGCTTACGGGGCGGGGTTCGCGTCGCGTCACGACGACCTGGACGTCGTCCTCGTAGATGACGTGGCCCGGGTCGGTGGACCGGACCATCCGGCATTCGACTCCGTGTGCGGCGAGGATCTCCAGGTAGCCGTCGACGCGCTCGATGAGGTGCGTTGCCGTCGGCTTGAACCAGGCGGTGGCGGTGGGGTTGACCGCCGGGTCGTAGACCGTCGGGTCCACGTTCGAGGGGTCGGGGTACGCGCGGTCGTACCAGGCGTTGTTCTCGCGCCGGAAGTGCTCCTGCTCCTCGCTGAGCCTGCCCGCGCGGCCGAGCCGGTTGACCAGACCGAACACGCCCGTGAAGTGTCCGCGCTCGTTCGGCGTGACCGCCTGGAAACGTACGTACTCGGCGGGGCCGCCGCTGCCTTGAGTCGTCATCGGGCGATCCTCGCATGCCTGAACCGGCGGCTTCCGTGCGGCGGCCGAGCGGTGCGTTCACCGGGTCGTCGACGGCCCGGCGGACAGGAAGACGGGAGTCACGGACACCGGGAAGCGGACCAGCGCCCCGTCACGCGTCACCGGCACGACGGCCCCGAACGCGTCGACGGCGTGAGCCTCCGCATGCGGCCAGGGGCGTTCGATCCGCGTGGGCGGCTCGTCCTCGCCGGTGAACACGTCCCCTGCCGTCCACACGACCTCCAGAGGACCGCGCCCGGGCCGCGACACCTCGAAGACGTACAGGTCCGGGCGGTCCCCGCCCGCGAGGCGGCGCAGGCCGTCGGCGCCGTCCAGATGTCCGGCCAGGCGGGCGAACGCGTCGGCCGACGGGTGGCGTACGGCCGGCTCCGGTCCGTCGTAGTCGAGCAGGGCGAGCTTGCCGAACAGGAAACCCATCATGTTCAGCCGGTCGCTGTAGCCGGGGATCTCGGGCGCGAGGTTCCAGCACACGGTGCGGGTCACGCCGGCGGCCAGGGCGAGAACGTTGCGGGTCACGACCTGGCGGCAGTTGATCCGGTCCCTGCGTGCGGCGAGTTCCGGAGGGCAGTCCTCGAGGAACATCCGCAGCGAGTCGGGGAGTTCGGCCTCCCGGGCGTACAGCGCCCGCATGGTGGCGCGGTCCGGCGGCTCCGCCTGCGCACCGGTGGTGGGGGACGTGAACGCCGCCATCATCTCCTGCTGGAAGACGGCCTGGGCCTCGGGGAACTCGAAAAGGGTCGGCCCGTTGTACTCGCCGGCCACCACAGGCCGTTCGTAGCCGTGCCGGCGCATCATCGCGCGCACGGACTCCACGTGTTCCGGGATGTCGTGCGGGTCGCCGTACAGGTGCACGGAGAAGAGGTCGAACGCGTCGCGCCCGTGCTCCACGACGTGGTCGAAGAAGGCGCGCTCCTCGCTTCCGGGCGGGGTCGACAGCACGTCGTAGCCGCAGCCGCCGAGGACGCTCCGCGCGCCGGGGTCGGCGTCACGCACCGCGCGCGTGAAGGCCGTCAGCTGCTCGACGTACTCGGGCGCGGTGCCGTCCCAGAGGAGGCCCGTATTGCTCGGCTCGTTGTTGCACTGCCAGTAGTCGATACGGCCCCTGCAGCGGGTCACGAGGTGGCTCACGAAGCGCGCGTACTGCGCGGTGTCATGCGCCGGGGACGACGGCAGGAACGCCGAGGGGTTCCGGGTGGCCCAGGGCGAGCTCGAACAGACCGTGATCCATGCCTCGTCGGCCGGGTCCAACTGGTCGAGGATCGCGTCCACCACGGTCCAGTCGTAGTGACCGGGTTCCGGCTCGACCTGTCCCCAGTAGACGTAGACACGCACCAGTGAACCGCCCAGTGCCCGGATCTGCGGGACGAAGGGATCCGGCTTGCCGAACATGCCGTAGCTGATCCCCCGGACGATCCCGAGCCGGATCCCGGCGGGTGCGGCGGTTGGCTCCATGACGTTCTCCTCACGCTTACGTTTATGTCATAAACTCTAGCTGATGACATAAACTACAACCATGAAGGACGAGCGGACGGCGGCCGGAGAGTTCGGTACGCCCTTGATCTGGACCCGTGCCGAGCCGCCGAAGCGCCGGCAGAGCCCGCTGGAGCGGGACGACATCGTGCGGGCCGCGACGGCCGTCGCGGACGAGGGCGGAGCGGAGGCCCTGACCATGGCCGCGGTCGCCCGACGCCTCGGGCCGTACACGCCGATGGCCCTGTACCGCCACGTGATGAGCAAGGACGGACTCGTCGACCTGATGCTCGACGCCGCCACCGCGGAGGTTCCCGTGCCCGCGGAGCCGGGCCCCGACTGGCGCGCCGACCTGCGGGGGATCGCCGTGGAGAGCTGGGCCATGGCGAAGAGACACCTGTGGTTCGCGCAGCTCGTCCCGACCCGCCCCCCACTGGGGCCCCATATGCTGCGCCGCACCGAGTTCCAGCTGCGAGTGCTCGTCGGCCGGGGCGCCGCCCTGGGCGAGGCCGTCGCGTACGCCGCCCTGCTCGACCGCCATGTCTTCGGCGGCGCACAGCAGGAGGCCGAGGAACACGCCATGCGCCGCCGACTGGGCATCGACACCCCGGAGCGGCTGGCCGCGGCGGTCGGTGCGGTCAGGGGAGTGGCGGAGCAGGGCGGGCACGAACTGCTGGCGCGATGGATGGAGGAACCGTCCGGGCCCGACATGGACGAGCAGTTCGCCCTCAGTCTGACGTTCCTGCTCGACGGCATCGAGGCGCGACTGCCGAACCCGGAGGGGCGATAGGGGCCTGGCGGGGGTGGGGACGCGGGTGAAATCCGGTGGACGGGTGCGACGGCGAACGGCTGTGATGGCTCGGAACGCCTGCCGCTGAGGCGGGCCGTGCGAGGAGCTGCACTTGGCGACGACGGACTCCGCGGATGCCCGCCCCGCGATCGGCGAGGCTCTCGTTCGGCGTCTGGTCGACAGGGACTTTCCCCAATGGGCGGGACTGCCGCTGAAGTTGGTGGACCCGGCCGGATCGGATCACGTGATCTACCGGCTCGGTGACGAACTCTCCGTACGTCTTCCTCGGAGTGCGGGCGTCATCGGACAGGCCGCGAAGAAGTCCGAGTGGCTGCCCCGGCTCGCGCCCCACCTGCCGCTCGCCGTCCCGGTGCCGGTGGGGGTGGGGGAGCCCGGGTTCGGCTGTCCGTGGCCCTGGTCGGTGAGGGGGAGTCGATGACGGTGAGTGTGGCCGCCGAGCAGGAGCGGCTGCTGCGTGGGCCGAGACGCGACCTCGAGCGGGCTCGGCGGGATCCGGAGACCTGGCATGCCCTGGCCTTCGCCGCGGAGCGCACCGGCGACGGTCGCGTGACCGACCGCAACTACGCCGCCCGCTTCGGAGTGCTGTGGGCGCTCCAATACGACCACCGCCCCCAGGACCTGCCGCTCCTGCGTTTCCTCCTCCAGCAACAGATCACCTTCTACCGGGAAGCCGTCCCCTGGGGTCTGGCGCCCGACTTGTTGCTCGCGGGGTTTCTGGTCGCAGAGCAGAGGCGGGTGGAGGATCTGTGGCTGCACTGGAGCGCCAAGAACATCAGCTTCGACACGGGCCTCGGCTATCGCATCCACCACCTGCTGACCGGTGGTGTCGCGGCGGCTGTCGAGGCGGTACGGGCCAGTGGACACCCCGATCGAGACCGCCTCCTCGGCGACATCGCGTCGGACTCGGAACCGGGTTCAACCCGCTACACCGACACGGCAGTTGACGAGTGGCTCGACGAGCAGCGCGCTCGGTTCCCGTCCTCCCCGGCCGACGAGAGCCTCAAGGACTGGGCCCACCATGCCGCGCGCCTCCGGGAGCGCGAGGCGTCGCGCCTCTTCATGACGCAGTGGGCCGCGGGCCAGCCACGTACCGGAGACGTGCTGAACGCCCTGCAGTTCCACCTCGCCCAACTCGGCTTTCTTGCCGAAGCAGTTGACGTGCAGCGCGAGGCCGTCGGGATCAGTGACGCGTCATGGCCGGGGGAGAGGGCCGGAAACCTGCTCACCCTTGCCCGGCTGCAACGGCGGGCCGACGACGCCTCGGGCGCATGGGGCACGCTCGAAGAGGCCGCCGGCCACCTTCCGCCCGACAAGCAAGGGACGCGGCAAGGGCTGTGGCGGCTCTTCGTCAAAGAGTGCTTCCTCCTCGTTCCGCTCGCGCCCGACGACGCGACAGCCCGACGGTGGCTCGCGGTCGCCGACCGGCACTTGGAGGGGATTCCGCGGCTGTGGATGGACGGAGTCCTCGACGCGGCGCGGGCGGCCGCCGAACGGGCCGGCGATCCGCAGGTCCTCGACCACTACCGCGCGCTGCGGCAGGCCGCGGATGCGGAGTACGAGAGGGAGACGGGCCGGCCCGCGTAGCGGACGTAACCCTCGGCCCCCTGGCACAACGCCCTTGGACCTGCGCTAAAAAGGCGACAACGACTCATCAAGATTCCAGGGGCGAACGTGGCGGACCAGGGCATACCCGACGTATCTCTCGACGGTTACGTCCGTATCCTCGCCGCGGTCGCTGCCACCGGACGGCGTCTGACGCGTGACGAACTCGAATCCCGCCGCGCCGTGGGCGAGCGCGCCGCCGAGGCGGGCCACGGCCTGCGCGCCCTGGTCGGCGCACACCTGGACGCGACGCGCACGCACTGGCCGGCCACCGCGGTGTCGCCCGACAGCGTGCTCGCCGCCGTCGCGCAGGCCGTCGACGCGTTCGCCGAGGGGTACGAAAGGGCGCAGCGCGCCGCCGTACGCCAGGAGGAGGCCGCACGCCGGGAATTCATCGACGACCTGCTGTACGGGCGCAGTGACCTCGGCCTGCTCGCCCAGCGCGCCGAGCACTTCGGGTTGCGCCTGTCGTTCGCGCACGCGGTGGCCGTCGCGCAGGGAACCGTCGCGTACGACGAGGGAGACGCGGTTCTGCGAGAGGTGGAGCGCGCGCTCATCGGCCGCTTCGGGGACCGCAGCATCCTGCTGACCACCAAGGACGGCCGTCTCGTCTGTGTCGCCCCGGGCGACCAGGACGAGGTGCTCGCGTTCTTCGCCAAGCAGGCCTACGCGGCCACCGACGGGTGCCAGGTGGCCATCGGGCGCCCGCAGCCGGGCGCGGGTGGCGTCGTCCAGTCGTACGAGGAAGCGCTCAACGCCCTGAACCTCGCCGAACGTCTGGAACTCGACGCGCCGGTCCTGCGGGCCGCCGACCTTCTCGTCTACCCGGTCCTCACCCGCGACCGCCAGGCGATGGCCGACCTCGTGCACAGCGTGCTGGGCCCGATGCGCGACGCCCGCGGGGGAGCGCAGCCCCTTCTCGACACGCTCACCGCCTACTTCGACGCGGGCTGCGTCGGCGCCGAGGCGGCCCGACGGCTGTCGCTGAGCGTGCGCGCCCTCACGTACCGCCTGGAACGTATCCACCAGCTGACCGGTGCCGACCCCTCCGACCCGGTCCACCGCTACACGCTGCAGACCGCGGTGATCGGAGCGCGTCTCCTCGACTGGCCCTCCGTCGCGCTCTGAACCGGCCTTCGCGGGCTACGCGTCGACGGACGCCCGCAGCCGCGCCCTCGCCCGTGACAGGCGTGAGCGGACCGTGCCCGGTGCCACGCCCAGAATCTTCGCGGCGGCCTCGGAGCCGAGCTCCGACCAGCCGCACAGCAGGACGACGTCGCGCTCGGCGCGGTTCAGCCCGTCCAGCGCCGTGCGGGCGGCGGCGACCTGTTCGGCGTCCGCCATGCGGTCGACCACCTCGTCCGCGAAGTCCGGCAGGTGCTCGCGGGCGGGCAGCCTGGCCAGGGCCGCACGGTGACGGCGGGCCGAACGGGACTGGTTGCGCAGGACGTTCAGGCCGACACCCAGGACGAAGGGCCGCAGCGGGGCGTCCTCGCGGCGCACCGTCTGCCGGAGCCGCCATATCTCCAGGAAGGTGAGCGAGACGACGTCCTCGGCCTGCGCCCAGTCGCCCGTCGCCCGCAGGGCCATGCGGTGCACCTCGGGGGAGGTGTCGTCGAAGAGCTCCGCGAAGGCGTCGGCGTCGCCCGCCCTGATCCGGGCGCGCAGTGAGTCCTCCATGACCGCATGTCTCCGTTTCGCGGCAGCCGTTGCGTGAGCCACGCCATGGTGCCGGGTGCCGGCGCAACACCGAACCACGCGGAGACGCCCTGACGGTGAACACCTAGTTGAGCGCTCAAAAAGACAGGCGCGTGGCCGCAACACGAGGGGCCGACCGGACAGTCCCGGACGTGACCAGGACTCCATACGCCGGAAACCGCGCAAGAACGTACACCGGACAGACAGCGACCGATCCCGCCGCGCCGTCTTCAGGGACGGTGGAACAGAAGCCCGCGCCCGGCTCCGGGCGCACCTCGCCGCCGCCCGGCGCGACACACTCCGGACCTGCGCAGCGCCCGGACATCCAGGGGCTCCGGGCCCTCGCCGTCACGCTGGTGGTCCTGGGCCACGCCGGGGTCACCCGGTTCAGCGGCGGCTACGTCGGGGTCGACGTCTTCTTCGTGATCTCGGGCTTCCTCATCACGTCCTCGCTCCTGCGCGAACTGTCCGCCTCGGACCGCATATCGATCCGTGCGTTCTACGCCCGCAGGGCACTGCGCCTGCTCCCCGCCTCGGCCCTCGTCGTCCTGGTGACCCTCGCCGGATCGTGGCTGTTCCTGTCGAAGGTCCGCTTCGCCGAGTACATGAGCGACGCGTTCGCCAGCGCCCTGTACGCCGTCAACTTCCGTCTGGCGGCCACAGGCACCGACTACCTCGCGGAAGGCAGCCCTCCGTCCCCGTTCCAGCACTTCTGGTCGCTGGCCGTCGAGGAGCAGTTCTACCTGCTCTGGCCGCTGCTCCTGGTACTGGGATGGCGGCTGTCCCGGCGGCGCCGCGCGCTCCTGGCGATCCCCCTGGTGGCGCTGTGCGTGATGTCGTTCGGACTGAGCGTCCACGTGACCGGGCGGTCCGCACCTTGGGCGTACTTCGGTTCGCACACCCGCGCCTGGGAGCTGGGCGCCGGAGCGCTGGTCGCGCTCGCCCTGCTCCGGCCTCCGCGCCTGCCCGACGGCGTGGCCGTGGCGATGACATGGGCCGGCCTCGCGTGCGTGATCGGCGCCGCGCTGCGCTTCGACGCCGACACGCCCTTCCCGGGAACGGCCGCGGCGGTACCGGTCATCGGCGCGGTTCTCGTCCTCGTCGGAGGCACCTCGTCCGCGTGGCCGGCAGCGCGCCGGATGCTCACCGCACGGCCGGTGACCTGGCTCGGCGGCCTGTCGTACAGCTGGTACCTGTGGCACTGGCCGTTCCTGGTCATCGGGCCGAAAGCGCTGGACCGGCCTGCCGGCACACACCTGGAGCTCGCCCTCGGCGCGGCCGCGCTGCTCCCGGCCTGGCTGACCCTGCGCCTGGTCGAGAACCCGGTGCGCTTCCACCGGGCCCTGCGCGGCCGCCCTGGCCGAGGGCTGCGGCTCGGCCTCGCCCTGAGCGCCCTCACCGCGTCCACCGCGCTGGTCGCGGCCTCCTTCCCGCCGTCGATCAGCTCCGGCGAGCCCGCCCCCGTACTCAAGGACGCCCTCGCCTCGGCACCCGACCCCGGCGCACGCCTCACGCAGGCCCTCGACACGACCGGCACCCGCCTGCCGGACAACCTCACGCCGCCGCTGACGGGGATCACGGACGTACGGTCGGCCGTGTACCGGGACGGGTGCCACCAGAACTACGCCGGCACGAGCGTGCCCATGTGCGTGTACGGAGACCGGTCCTCGAAACACGTCGTCGTCCTCTTCGGCGACTCCCACGCGGCCCAGTGGTTCCCGGCGCTCAACGCCCTTGCCGTGCAGCACCACTGGAGGCTGCTATCGATGACCAAGGCCTCCTGCAAGGCGGCGACGGTCACCACGCTCAACGCCCACCGCCCCTACACGACGTGTGACCGCTGGCGAGCCGACGCGCTCGCGCGGATCGAGAAGCTCCGTCCCTCCCTCGTGCTCGTGTCCTCCTCCGACGCGGGCACCCCGGCGAAGACGATGCGCGATCCGCTCGCCGGATGGACCGACGGCTACGTCCGGACGTTCCGCCGGCTCGCGCGGTCCGACGCCCGGGTCGTCGCGCTCCTCGACACGCCCTGGCCCCGCGAGGACGCGCTCGACTGCGCTGCCATCCACCCCCTCCACCTGCGGGACTGCTCGGTCCGCGTGCCCGAGGCGCTGCACGACGTGACCCGCAGGAACGCCACGAAGGCAGCGGCACGTTCGACCGGCGTCGCCGTGATCGACCCGTCGCCCTGGCTGTGCACCACGCACGGCGACTGTCCCGTCGCGGTGTACGACACCTTCGTCTACCGGGACGAGAGCCATGTGGCCGAGGGCTACGCCGAAGCCCTGGCACCGGTCCTGGGAAGGGCGTTGGGGGTCAGGAGCGGGAACTGAGCACCTGTCCGCCCAGGACCGTGACGTCGAGACGGGTCAGGGCCGCCATGTCGGTGAAGGGGTCGCCGTCGACGACGACGAGATCGGCGTCGTAGCCGGTCCGGACGCGTCCCTTGCGGTCACCCAGACCGCAGGCCCTCGCCGCCACCGACGTCGCGGAGGCGAGGGCGTCGGCCGCGGCCATGCCGCCCGACACCAGGTCCATGACGGCCCGGGGCAGGCCGCCGTGCGGTGTGTCCGGGCCGATGCCTCCGTCCGTCCCGGAGACGATCGTGACGCCCGCCAGATGCGCACGGACGACCCGCCGGCGCAACGCGTCATGGGCCGGGCCCGCTTCGTACGTGCGCTCTTTGAGCTGCGGAGCAGGCCCGGCACCCGGCGCATGGCCGAGCGTCGGGCACACCACGATGCCCTGGGCGGCCAGGGCCGCGATGGCCTCCTCGGGCACGTGCACGCTGTCGGAGGCGAGGAACGTGCAGTGCTCGATCCCGTCGACGCCGGCGGCGATCGCGTCCCGGATCGACACCAGGGCGTGCGCGTGAGCGGTGACGGGCAGTCCCACGGCGTGCGCCCGCCTGACGACGAGCGCGAGCTCCTCGGCCGTGAACCGGCCCTGGTCGACAGCGGATCCGGGGGTCGACGGCATGCCGCCCCCGGCCATGATCTTCACGACGTCGGCGCCGCGCTCGGCCCGCTCCCGGACGGCCGCGCGCAGCTCGTCACTCCCGGACGCCCCACCATCCATGTGCCGGCAGTACCCGGCCCGGCTCGTGAGGGGCGGCCCCGACGCCACCACGGTGGGCAGGTCGGGACGGGGACGACGCGCGCGCCAGTCCACGACCGACCACGCCACGTCCCCGAGGTCGCGCACCGTCGTGACACCGGCCGCCAGCTGGATCCGCAGGGACCGCTCGATCGTGCTGAACAGGTCGTCCTGGGACAGCGCGCCGGGCCGCTCCAACGCCCCCGGTGCGCCGTCACCGACGAGATGGACGTGCGCGTCGACGAGGCCGGGAAGGAGCGTGCCCGACGGCCGGTCGAGGACCTCGACGCCCGTCGGGATCCCGAACCAGGACGGCTCGACGCCGACGATCCGCCCACCGTCCACGAAGACGACCCCGGCGCCCTCGACGACAGCGCGGCCGTCGAAGACCCGTGCGATGCGAAGAGCCAGCATGGCGGTCCTCCGGCGCGGGCGTGTGAGCGGCGCGTCGGGGACGCCTACGTGCCGGCCAATGGGCCAGGTTCCCCCGCCCGCCGTGCCGGCGGCCTGTTCCGGGGCCAGCTCACCACGCCCGACCTCCGGCGGCACGCCGCCCGATGCCATACGAGGCATGCCCCGGGGCGGGTGAGACCGGGGACCTAGTGCGGCGACGTGACCGGGAACTCCGTACCGCAGGGTCCGCCCCCCTCCGCCTCGGCCAGGAAGACCTCCTGGCCCTCCAGCGTGAACGTGCGGTAGTGGCGGGCGATGCGGCGGGCCGAACGCGGGGCGTAGTGGCACACGAAGCTGCGGCGGAACCGGTCCGTGGTCGTGTTGGGCTCGGAGCCGTGGACCAGGCTGCCGTTGAAGAAGAGGACGTCGCCCGGCTCCATGTCGACGGGCACGCGGGCGAGGCCGGCCGGCGGCGGCACGTACTCCCTCGTGAAATACGTGTCAGGGTCGGCCTCCTCGGGACAGAAGAGGTCCATGAGATGGGTGCCCGGGACGACTTCGAGCCCCCCGTTGTCGCGGTCCACGTGGTCGAGCGCCACCCAGGCCGCGACACAGGTGCCCGGCTCGACCCGCAGATAGAAGTTGTCCTGGTGCAACGCCTGCCCGCGCGCGCCGGGCGGTTTGAAGTACAGCATGCTCTGTGCTGCTATCGGTTCCTCCTCGATCAGCTCGGCGACGGTCGCGGTGATCCTCGGGTCGAGCAGGTAACGCATGGCGGTGTCGTCGATCAGGTGCGGGTGCATGATCCGCGGGTACTCGCGCAGCGGATCGTGCGGGCCGTCGGGATCCTGTGCCGACGGCTGGAAGTGCCCTGGTACTGAGCCTCGTTGGGGGTATTCCATGAAACCGGCGCTGAGCGCGGCCACCTCTTCGCGTGACAGGAGACGGCGGGCGATCGCGTAGCCCGAGGACCGGAAGGCCGAGATGTCGACTGTGTTCATGCGACGACCGTAGAAGCGTCCTGGTGTGCCAGGCTATGCGCGTGTCCGTCACAGACCTTCGTGAAACTGCTGCGCCGCCCCCGGGTGTCCTGATCGTCGGCCGCCACGACGGGCGGCCCGACTACGCGGTCCGCAGGACGGCCGGCGCCCCGAGCTGGCTCCTGCTGTGGACGGAGTCCGGTGCCGGTCACGTCCGCCAGGGCGGCGCCGAAACGACCGCGGGCCCCGGGAGCCTGGTGCTGCTCGCGCCGGGCGTGCATCACGCGTACCGGACAGCGCCGGACACCGAGCACTGGGGGCTGTGGTGGGCCCACTTCCTGCTGCGCCCTGGCTGGGAGCAGCGCCTGCGCCCGTACGACCTCGGCAGCGGCTGCCACGTGATGCCCGACGTCCACCCCGGAGCGCGTACCGGCGTCTCCGCGGCGCTGCGGCAGGCGCACGCCGACAGCCGCTGGACCGGCACGGGGGCTCCGCCCCGCCCGGTGAGCGCCACCCGGCGCACCGCGCCGGCCTCGGTGGCGACGGGACCGGACGCCGCCGCGCTGGCCCTGGGTTCCCTCGAACGCGCCCTGCTGCTCGCCACCTCCCCGTCCGGCGCCACCGGCCCCGGCGACGCGCGCGTGCGCCGCGCCCAGGCCCTGATCGACGCCGACCCGGCAGCCGCGCACACCGTCGACTCCCTTGCCGCGGCGGTGGCCCTGTCACCCTCGCGGTTCGCCCACCTCTTCGCCGAGGAGACCGGCTCCACGCCGATGCGGGCCCTGCGGGAGGCGCGGCTGCGCCATGCGGCGTGCCTGCTGACCAGTACCGAACTCACCGTGGCCCAGGTGGCCGCGGCCTCGGGATTCGCCGGGCCCTTCCACTTCAGCCACGCCTTCCGCGGCAGGTACGGAACCCCGCCGACGGCGTACCGGTCCACCGCCGGTTGAGAGCCGGCGCACGCCACGGACACGGTGTCACGCTTCGGCGGACGACATGACTCGGCGGGCCTCCATGGCCTGCCCCGCGATGGCAGAGTCTTGCCCATGCTGATCTTGACGACGCCGCGCCGCAGACGTTGCGCCTCATTGGTACTCCTGCTGAGCGCTCCCGCCGTGGCGCTGACCGGCTGCGGCGGGGAGCGCGCCACGGACACGGCGGCCGGACTGCCGACCTCCCTCGCGCGTTCCAGCCCGCCTCCCCCGCCTTCTCCCACCATGACGTCTCCCTCCGCTTCCCCGTACGTGGGGCCCGGAGTCGTCGACGGCGCTCCGCACAACGGCGACAACAACACCTACCGCCGCACCGGCGACATGTCGCCCGCCGGCGAGAAGGCCGCGCGGCGGGAAGCCGCCCGCATCGAGCCCGTGCTCAAGCGGCTCTGGGGACAGAAGGAGTGGGACCCCGAGAGCGTCCGCGCGGCTCTCCTCAAGCTCGGGTACACGGAGGAGGGGAGCGGCGGTGCGGGCGAACGGGCCGGCGGGACCCTCGGCGTACGGGGGATGGACGCGCGCTACGAGACCGACCACTACGTCACGCCCGAGGGCGCACAGGTCGGCCTTCGCGTCCGCGCCGACGCGTGCGTCACGGCGTTCGTGCAGGAGACGAACTACGGGGTCAAGGTCAATGGCCCGTACATGGAGACCGGCTGCTTCGAGCCGCCCTACGGCCACTGAGCGCGGGACTGCTGTCCGGCGAGTGTCTGGGTGCCGATGACGCCGAGGAGCGCGAGGCGTTCGGCGTCCTGGGTGCCGGGCTCGGCCGTGTAGATGATGATGCGCAGGCCGGTGCCCGCGACGCTGAGGATGTCGCAGTCCAGCGTCAGGGCGCCCACCTCGGGATGATCGATGGTCTTGCGTGACGCCTCCGCCTGTCCGACGGCTCCGGAGTCCCACAGCTCGGCGAAGCGGTCACTGTTCGCACGCAGCTGGGCGATCAGCCGCCGCAGCCGCTGGTCCTGCGGATAGCGGCCGGCCGCCGCACGCAGGTCGGACACCTGCGCGGTCTCGAGGGCGCGCAGGGACTCCGGCGAGTGACGGACGCGGCCGGCCGCGCCGAGGAAGTTGCGCCACACCGCGTTGCGCTCGTCGCCGTGCCGCTCACCCATCAACGCCGTGTACAGGGGATTGGCCAGCAGCAGCGTCCAGGTGGCGTCGGAGACCGCGACGGGCGTCCCGGTCAGCCGGTCCAGCATCCGCTGGACGCTCGGCGTGATGAAGGCGGGCACCGTGCCCTGCCCGGGCGGCACGAGTCCGGCCAGGTGGAACAGGTGCTCGCGCTCGCTCGCGGACACGCGCAACGCCCGGCCCAGCGCCTCGACGACCTGTTCCGAGGGGTTGGTCGCGCGGCCCTGTTCGAGGCGGGTCACGTAGTCGACGGAGATACCGGCCAGCATGGCGAGCTCCTCGCGGCGCAGCCCCGGCGCGCGCCGGGCGCCGCCGACGGGCAGCCCGGCCGCCTCCGGCGAGACCCGGTCGCGCCAGCGCCGCACCGTGTGCCCGAACTCCGTGGTCGCCATGACTCCACTGTGCACCGCCCGGCGCGGATCCACCTGGTACTGGGAGTCCCACCCTGGGGAGCGCGAACCCGTGACGATCGGGCGACGACCACAACCTGTTGAGGCCTTCGAAGGTCTACTCCGGTCAAGGCGGCCGAGCTCCGCTCCATGAACTCGCCCGCGCCGAACGCCTGTGAAGGGTGCCTGGCCCGTGTTCGTCTTTCTGGCACTGCCCGCTCTGCTCGCGATCCCCGTCTGGGTCGTGGCGGTGGTCGTCAAGCTCGTCTCCGCCGCACTTCCCGGCCGCCGGGCGGATTGGTCACAGGATCTGGTGCGATGGTGTGCCGCGATGGCGGCGGCAGCGGCGGTCGGCCTGTACGTGCTCGGGCTCGGCGCGGTGCAGCTGTCCGCGCACGAGTCGGAGAGCGGCGCCTCCTCGTCACCGGCACCCGCGTGCCGCGACGCCGACGTGGACGACAGCACCCTCCAGCACCTGGTCGGGCACCGGACCTCCTACGTGCCGCTGCGCTTCGACTGCGTGCTGGACGACGGAACCACGTACCCCAGCAGCAGCGGTTACGCGTGGCTGAACGGCCTCACCGCCGCGTTCGGTGTGACCGCCGGCGTACTGGTCGTGACGGCCGGGTTCGTCACCGAGCGCAGGGCCCGGGCGCATGCGAACGGAGCTAGCGTATGAGCGTGGGGGGAGAGACCTACGGGGCGTGGGGACGCGGCGACCGAGAGGCGCGCCGCCGCGCGTCGAAAGGACGGTGAGCCGGCCATGACGGACGACGAGCGGCAGATCCGGGCCCTGGTCGAGCGATGGGCCGCGGCGGTGCACGCGGGCGACATGAAGGGCGTCCTGGCCGACCACGCCGACGACATCGTGATGTTCGACGTACCGCCGCCCCACGACGGCGTACGCGGCCTCGACGCCTACCGCGAGACGTGGCCGCCGTTCTTCGAGTGGCAGGCGCAAGGGGCCGTGTTCGACATCGTGTCTCTCGACGTCACCGCCGGCGACGATGTCGCCTACGCCCACGCGCTGCTGCACTGCGGAACACCGGCCGACCTGGCCGGGCAACCGGAGAACCGCCTGCGCCTGACGCTCGGGCTGCGCAAGCAAGAGGGACGCTGGACGGTGGCGCACGAGCACCACTCGTTCCCCGACACCTCGGGCAGCGACGGGTAGGTCATGAGCCGTGGAGCGGGGGGTGGTTCACGCGGACTCCTGCCGGGGGCTGGTGTTCATCTCGCCGGGCTCGACCAGTTGGGCGTTGAGGTCCTTGCCGGTGCGTTCGGCCTGGAGGCCGGGGAACTGGCCAGGCGTCTCGCGAGGGACGGGGCCCCTGCTTCGCAGACTCTGCAGGGGCCCTCGCACGCTCAACCGGCAGCCGAGCCGAACCACTTGGGCAAGTGGCCGAGCAGATCCTGCTGATCCTCACCGACCCAGGCCACGTGACCGTCCGGCCGCAGCAGCACCGCGGGAACGTCCAGATCCTCGCCGGCGTCGACGACGTGGTCGACCCGGTCCGCCCAGCCCTTCACCGAGAGGCTGCCCGTCGGGTCGAGGAGCAGCCCGCGGCCGTCGTGCATCAGCTCGTAGAGGCGCCCCTGCTTCAGCTCGACGTCCCGCATCCGACGGCCGAGCAGCTCGTGGCCCTCGCCGAAGTCGTAGCTGACCCCGACCGCGGTGATGATCCCGGTCACGTACCGGTTCACCTCCTCGAAGTCCATCAGTTTCGAGAACAGCTCCCGGAGAGCTGTCGCGCCCGGATCGGTCCCCAACAGGGTCATCTGCGCACGGGTGTTGTCCAGCACGCGGGCGCCGACCGGGTGCCGCTCGACGTGGTAGCTGTCCAACAGCCCTTCCGGCGCCCAGCCGTTGACCGCGGCCGCCAGTTTCCAGCCGAGGTTGAAGGCGTCCTGGACGCCGAGGTTGAGCCCTTGCCCGCCGGTCGGCGGGTGGATGTGTGCCGCGTCGCCGGCCAGGAACACCCGTCCGACCCGGTAGCGCTCTGCCTGCCGGGTGGCATCACCGAACCGGGACAGCCAGCGCGGCGAGTGCACGCCGAAGTCGGTGCCGGCCGTCGCAAGCAGCTGCTTCTTGAAATCGTCGAGGGTCGGCGGGGTCGCACGGTCCTCGATCACGTCCGCGGCGGGCACGCCGACGCGATACATCCCGTCCCCCTGGGGGATGAGACCGAACCGCAACTGGGTCTTGCGGACTTCCTCGACGACCGCGGCGATCGTCGCCGGGTCCTCGGTCACCGCCATTTCACCCAGCAGCGTCTCGATCGTGGCGGGTTCACCGGGGAAGTCGACGCCGATCTGCTTGCGCACCACGCTGCGGCCGCCGTCGCACCCGACGAGGAACTGCGAGCGCAGCTGCGTGCCGTCCGTCAACGCGACGGTCACGCCGTCCTCGTCCTGACTCACCCCGGCCACTTCGCACCCGCGCCGGATCTCGGTCCCGAGTTCGAGCGCACGCTCGTTGAGCAGCCGCTCGGTGACCGGCTGCGAGGCCTGGACGCCGAAGGGGTGCGTGGTGTCCAACTGGTCCGGCCACGGCTTGACGATGCCGCCGAAGAGGCCGCCCACGCTGAACTTCTCACTGACCGCGAGGAACCGGTCCAGCAGGCCGCGCTGGTCCATCACCTCCACGCTGCGCGCGTGCAGGCCCTGTCCGCGGGACTCCTTGGTCGGCTCGGTCAGCTTCTCCAGCACGACCACGTTCACGTCGTGCAGCCGCAGCTCACTGGCCAGCATCAAGCCGGTCGGTCCGCAGCCCACAACGATGACGTCGATCATGAAATCCCCTACGTGACGAGTTGATTGACGGCCGGGCGGTCCGCGAAGTCCGACGACGCGCACACGATCACGCATGACCGTACGTCGACGGAGGTGCGGGCACTTCGCGAATCCCCGATTTCCGCAGGTCCTGGCCCAGGCCGGCCATTCTGCGCCAGGACCGGGGCCTTGCCGCAAGGCCCCCTGTGCGCTATATGTTGAAGAGGGCAAGGGAGTGGACACTCTCCTTGCCCTTTGTCGTCTGCCGGGGAGTCGAGCTCGGTCAGCCTCTACGGCGACGCCGGCATGAGTCCCCGGATCCACAACGTCAGTACAACGCAAGCCGGTTGACTTGGTCGGAGCGCCCTGGGGCGCCCGCGCGTAGCCGAGCAGTCATGAATTTCACGCATCCGCCGCGCCCCTCAGAGCGGACCGAATTTCCAGGACACTCATACTGTCGAACCTGAAGAGTGAAGCGCGGTCCGTGAAATTGCGATCGACAGCAGTGCTTTTGAATTCCCCACTGAAAGGGAAATGCGCGTGGCCCGTACCGGACGTCTTCGGTACGGGCCATCGCCGTGCGGCGCGGGCTAGTTGACGGCCGCCAGGTCGGTGATCTTGCGGGTCTGGAGGTCCGACTGGACCTTGATCTTGGTGACCTCGGGGTGGGCGCCGTCGCTCCAGGTGAGCGTGACGAGCGAGGTCGCGTGGCCCGCGCCGGAGCCCGTGTAGTCGACCTTCCACTTCACGGGCACGTTCTGCGCGAACAGGATGCCGTCGGCGTGCTCCTTCGCCTCGAACGCGGCGACCTTCTTCTGCGCCGCCGCCGACAGGTAGAAGGAGCGCAGCGCCTTGGCGTTGGCGCCGGCGGCCGGGTCCTCGTTGTCCCAGATCGAGTCGATGTACGCGCCGTAGAAGTCGGCGACGCGGTTGGTGGTGCTGCGCGGGTCGCCCTGGGACGGTACGGGGGCGGCGGCGACGGCCGTGGCGTGGGCGGACGTGCCGGCCAGAGCCGGGGTGATCGCGGTGAGCGAGAGCGTGGCCGCGATGGCGGCGGAGGCGAAGAGAGCGGTGCGGGTGCGAGCGTGCATGGTCGGTGGAACCTTCCCCGTCATTCGGTGCCGCAGTGAATCCTGCGGGCTTCTGGTCACCGGATAAGACTGCACTCGCGGCCCCTCAGTTCCACCATTCCCCGAATTCTTTTTGCGCATGGTCGCACGAATGGCATTCATGAAATGGTTGTGCGGTCGGATGCAAAAATGACGGCAAAATCGCGCCTGCGTGCAGGGTCCTGAGTATCCGTACTCAGGCTGGGATCCGGTCGGTGCGTAAGCATGGGGGCATGACGGGCTGGGTGGTCGATCTTGTCCTGGCGGTGGTGGTCACCGGCCTCGAAGTGGCGGCTCTGGCGTTGTTCTGGTTCCGGGAGAGCGTGAAGGCGTGGGCGGCGCAGGGGCGTTGGGTGCCTGGCGGGACACGTCGGCTGGTCGTGGTGCTCGGTGTCGGCTCAGCGCTGCCCGGTCTGGGCGCCGTCGGCTTCTTCGAGGTCGGCCTGTATGCGACAGCCGTCTCGCAGGCTCTGGTGGCAATGGCGCTGGGCTCGATACTCGCGCTGGGTCTCGCGGCGGAGGTCGGCCGGTGGTTCTGTCGGGGCCGGCGGAAACCGGGCGCGGAACGCTAGTTGGTGCGCATACGGGGCATGGGGCAGGTCGGCGGCGAGGTTGTCCGTTCGGCCGGTGTCTCCGTAGGTTGACCCGATGGGCCTCTTCGACAAACTGACCGGCACCAAGCATCCCGACGCCGGTGTCATACCGTGCCCGGCCGCGGAAGTCCGGGCCGCGCTGCTCGCGATCAACGGGCCCGACGTGCCGTACGCCGTACGCAACGGCACCCCTGCCGAGCGTGCCGACCTCGTCGCCGAGTGGCGGGTCCTGGAGCCGGCCTGGCGCACGTTCTTCTCGCGGAGTCGGCTGAGCCGGACCCTGAAGACGAGGATGCGCCTGGACGCGGAGAGCCACGAAGTGCGCGCACTCGACGAACAGTGGGAGGTCACGTGGGTCGGGGACACGCCCAGGCTGGCCCGGTCACGTGAGTACTCCCGAGGGCAGGTGACCACGGTGAGCCGGCAGTGGGAGGTCCAGCGGGGGCCGGACGGCCGTCTGCACAAGACGGAGGTGTTCCGCTTCGACCCCGCGGAGATGAAGGTCCCGTTGCAGGACGCGGTCCTCGGCGCGGGGTGGACGTGGCGCGGAGTGGTGTTCAAGCTGTGAACCGGCCGGCCGGCCCGTTACTCCGGTGGCCGGCTCTCCGATGGGGGCGTCAGGTCGTGTGCGGGAGGCGGTCGTTGACCAGCGCTGCGAGCTCGGCCAGTTCGTCCTGCGTCAGGTCGGTCAAGGGTGGGCGCACCGGCCCCGCGCTGTGGCCGACCGCCGTCATGCCGGCCTTCACGATGCTCACCGCGTAGCCGGCCCGCCGGTTGCGGATCTCGGTGTACGGCAGGACGAAGTCGTCGAGGAGCTTGATGACGGTGTCGTGCTCGCGCTCGCGGACGGCGCCGTAGAACTCGAGGGCGAACTCGGGCAGGAAGTTGAAGATGGCCGACGAGTAGGTGGTGACGCCGAGTTCGAGGTAGGGGAGGGCGAACATCTCCGCGGTGGGCAGACCCCCGATGTAGGTGAGGCGCTCGCCGAGGCGGGTGTAGATCCGCGTCATCGCGTCGATGTCGCCGACGCCGTCCTTGTAGCCGATGAGGTTGGGGCAGCGGTCGGCGATCCGGGCGAGCGTGGGCGCGGTGTAGACGGCGTTGGCGCGGCTGTAGACGATGACGCCGAGCGACGTGGCGCGGCACACGGCCTCCACGTGGTCGGCCAGACCCTCCTGTCCGGCCTCGGTGAGGTACGGCGGGAAGAGCAGGATGCCGTCGGCGCCCGCGCGTTCGGCGGCCTGCGCGTATGCGACGGCCGTGCGTGTGCCGTATCCGGCCGGGGCCAGGATGGGCGTTCCCTCGGGGGCGCTCTGTACGGCGGCGGTGACGACGCGCTCGACCTCGGCGCCGGTCAGGGAGAAGAACTCGCCGGTGCCGCCCGCGGCGAACAGGCCGCCCACCTCGTACTCGGCCAGGCGCGTGATGTGGTCCCGGTAGGCACCCTCGTCGAAGGAGTGGTCGTCGGCCGTGAAGTGGGTGACAGGGAAGGAGAGGAGGCCGGATCCGATGCGCCGGCCGAGTTCTGACGGGGTGTAGGACGACGTCATGTGCGTTCTGCTCCTGGAGTCGGGGGAGGCGTGATGGATGCCTCTGGTGACGACGCTACGAGCAACGACTCATGCCGGTCCAACACTGATTTCGCATCCGGTGATACCGGGTCGGTATGACGCGTGGAAGGTGCGGAAATGGCTCGTCCGCGCCCCCATGAAGGAGGCGCGGACGGGAGAAAGCGGTGCGTGTCGTGGCGTCAGTGGCGCTTGCCGGCCTCGTGGGTGGCCTGGGTCCAGGCGCGGGCCTGGTCGGTCAGGGTGATGCCGAGGCCGGGGCGGGACGGGACGTGCATGCGGCCGTCACTGATGGTGAGGCGCTCGTTGAACAGCGGCTCCAGCCAGTCGAAGTGCTCCACCCACGGCTCGATCGGGTAGGCGGCCGCGAGGTGGAGGTGGATCTCCATTGCGAAGTGCGGTGCGAGCTGGAGGTTGTGGTGCTCGGCGAGCGCGGCCAGCTTGAGGAACTGCGTGATGCCGCCGATGCGGGGCGCGTCGGGCTGGATGATGTCCGCCGCGTTGTGGCGGATCAGCTCGTAGTGCTCGGCGACGCTGGCGAGCATCTCGCCGGTGGCGATGGGGGTGTCGAGCGAGGCGGCGAGCGCGGCGTGACCCTGCGCGTCGTAGGCGTCGAGCGGCTCCTCGATCCAGACGAGGTCGAATTCCTCCATGGCCCGGCCCATCCGCTGGGCGGTCGGCCGGTCCCACTGCTGGTTCGCGTCGACCATCAGTGGGGCGTCGTCGCCGATGTGCTCGCGGACGGCGGTCAGGCGGCGCAGGTCCTGCTTGCGGTCGGGGTTGCCGACCTTGATCTTGATGCCGCCGATGCCGCTCGCCAGGGAGGCGGAGGCGTTGTCGAGCACCTGCTCGGTCGGGGTGTGCAGGAAGCCGCCGGAGGTGTTGTAGCAGCGTACGGAGTCGCGGTGGGCGCCCAGGAGTTTGGCCAGCGGCAGGCCCGCGCGCCTGCCCTTGAGGTCCCACAGGGCCACGTCGTACGCGGCGATGGCCTGCGTGGCCAGGCCGCTGCGGCCCACCGAGGCGCCGGACCACGCCAGCTTCGTCCAGATCTTGCCGATGTCGCTGGGGTCCTCGCCGAGCAGGTTGTCGGCGATCTCCCTGGCATGGGCGAACTGGCCGGGGCCACCGGCCCGCTTGGAGTAGCTGAAGCCGATGCCCTCGTGCCCCTGCTCGGTCTCCAGCTCCACGAAGAGGAACGCCACTTCGGTCATGGGCTTCTGACGCCCGGTGAGGACCTTGGCGTCGCTGATCGGCGTGGCCAGTGGCAGCGTGACGGAGGAGAGCTTGATCCAGGAGATCCTGTCGAGCGTCGCCTCGCCTGCGACGTGCGCTGCGTTGGTGGTCGTGTGGGTCTTCGTCACCACTTCGTGTCCCTGGGGTGTGAGGCGGATGCGACCGGCCGGCATGCTGCGCGCGCCCGGCCGAGTCGGCGGGTGGGGGCGGGCTGCTGTCGGCGCGGGCTGCTGTCGGCCATGCGGCCGACGGAGGCGTTGACTCCCCTTGAAGCTAGAGTCGGCGATTGATCCACGTCCAAGACCAATTTTGCATGCGCTGATACCCGGAGGGAATCATTGTTCACGCTGGCACAGCTCGTGAGCTTCGTGGCGGTGGCCGAGGAACTGCACTTCACCCGTGCCGCGGAGCGCCTCCGGATGACGCAGCCCCCGCTGAGCCGGCAGATCCAACTCCTCGAGCACGACCTGGGCGTACGGCTCCTCGACCGCACCAACCGGTCCGTCCGGCTCACCCCGGCGGGCCGCACGTTCCTCAACGAGGCGCGCCACATCCTGCGCCAGTCCGAGCACGCGGCCCTCGCCGTACGGCAGGTGTCGGCGGGCGAGGCGGGAGCCATCGCCATCGGGTTCACGGCGGCCAGCGCGAACTCGGCCCTCGGCACGCTGCTCGAAGTGGCCCGCTCGGCCATGCCCCGCGTGGAGGTGGTGCTGCGTGAACTGGTCACCCGCGACCAGTTGGAGGCCATCACCGAAGGGTCCCTCGACCTGGGCATGATCCGCCCCGCGAACACCGGGCCCGACCTGGAGACCAGGCCCGCGGTCAGGGAGGGCCTGCTCGCCGCCCTGCCCACCGGCCATCCGCTCGCCGCGCGCGAGGGCGACCTGCGCGTGGAGGACTTCGACGGGGAGGAGGTGCTGATGTACTCGCCGGTCGAGGCCCGCTACTTCCACGAGCTGCTCGTCAGCATCTTCCGCGCCGCCCAGGTCACACCCGTCTTCACTCAGTACCTCAGCCAGGTGCACAGCATTCTGGCGATGGTGAACGCGGGCTGGGGCATCGCCCTGGTCCCGGAGGCCGCGGCGCAGATGAGGTTCGACGGGATCACCTACAAGCCGGTGTCCCTGCGGGAACCCAAGCCGGTCGAGCTGAATCTGGTGTGGCGCAGGAACAACGACAATCCGGCGTTGGAGGCCCTGCTGCGCCACCTGTGACGAAGGCCGGGGGCAACCAGTCCGGTACGCCCCCGGCCTGCACTCACCGTCAGTCAGGCGCCCCCGAGCGAGGTGACGGCAGCGCCTCGATCTTCGTCTGCACGTCCCGTATGACGTCGACGGCACGTTGTTCGCGCTCCGCGGTGAGGCGGGCGACCGGCACGGAGCGGCTGATGGCGTCGACCGCCGGAGCGTCGTACCGCACGGCGAAGCGAAGTCCCCGATGCCGGTCGCCGTCTTCTCGCGGTCGATGGAGCAGCCCTGTTCGCGGAGGCCCGCCAGGTCGGCGAGCAACGTGTCGCGGTCGGTGGGGGTGTTCTCCGTCCGGGGCGGACAACGGGCCTTCGGCGAGCGGTGGTTCGCTCCAGGTGCGCGGGCCGGTCGCCCCTCGCGCGAGCAGTTCCAGCGGCGCGACCGTGCGCAGCGCCGACTTCACCCCACGGGCCCCTGTTGTCACGTGCGTCCCCCTGCTTCCCGACGCCGGCCATCGCAAATCGACGGGGCTTCACCCATTGACCCGATCAGTTCACGGACTTAGCCTCCATTCTCATACATGGACGCCATCTGCATATGGGGATCAGATCTATGAACGAGGTCGGCACGCAACCCGAGGACGTCGCGCAGAAGCTGCGTGACGGGATGGCGAAGGGGGTGCTGTCCTTCCCGCTCACGAGCCTTCGGGACGACGGCAGCCTCGACCTGGACGCCTACCGGACCTATCTGACCGCCCAGTTGGCCAACGCCCCGGGCATGGTCTTCCCCGCCTGCGGAACGGGGGAGTTCTTCTCGCTGGACGAGGAGGAGTACCGGTCGGTCGTCAGGGTCACGGTCGAGGTCGCCGACGGGCGGCTGCCGGTGGTCGCCGGCATCGGCTACGGCTGGTCACAGGCGCTGCGGTTCGCCCGGATCGCGCAGGAGGAAGGCGCGGACGCGCTGCTCGTGCTGCCGCACTACCTGGTCGGCGCTCCGCAGGACGGGCTGGTGGAGCAGTTGCGCCGGATCGCCGCGGGCACCCGGCTGCCGCTGATCGCGTACCAGCGCGACCAGGTCACCTTCAGCGTGGACGCCCTGCGCCGGATCGCCGAAATCCCCACCGTCGTAGGCCTGAAGGACGGGCACTCCGACCTGGACCGGCTCCAGCGCCTGACACTCGCCGCACCCGACGGCTTCCTCTTCTTCAACGGCGCCGCCACCGCCGAGATGCAGGCCCGCGCCTACGCCACCGTCGGCGTGCCCGCCTACTCCTCCGCGGTCCACGCCTTCGCGCCCGAAATCGCGAAGGCCTTCTTCACCGCGCTGCGGGAGGGCGACGACGAGGCGACGAACAAGCTCCTGCGTGACTTCTACGTCCCCCTGGTGGAGCTGCGCGACCGCGTCCCGGGCTACGCCGTCTCCCTCGTCAAGGCCGCGGCGCGGCTGCGCGGTCTCCCGGTCGGCCCCGTGCGCGCCCCGCTCACCGATCCCTCGCCCGCCGACCTCGCGGATCTCGAGAAGGTGCTGGACACCGGGCTGAACCTGGTCGGAGCCGTGCGGCGCGTCAACTGACCGCCAAACACGCGCCGTTGAAGCGCCACTGCTTCGCCGCGCGCGGCTTCGTACCCGCCCGACCCGCGATCCGCAGTTCGATCCACAGTTCAAAGGGGAACTGACTTGCCTCTCGTCGTAGTGGGAATCAGCGTTCTGATTCTGCTCTTCCTCATGACCAGGCTGAGAATGAACGGGTTCGCCGCCCTCCTCCTCGTGGCGATCGGCGTCGCCCTGGTGCAGGGGATTCCGGCGGCGACGATCCCGGACGTCCTCTCGGAGGGCATCGGCGGCCAGATCGGCGACACGATGCTGACCATCGGCCTCGGCGCCATGGTCGGCCGCGTCATGGGGGACTCCGGAGCGGCGCAACGAATAGCCAACCGGCTCCTCGACGCCTTCGGGCCGCGCTGGGTGCAGGTGGCCATGGTGGTCACGTCCATGCTCATCGGCGTCACCATGTTCTACGAGGTCGCCTTCATCATCATCGTGCCCATCGCGTTCACCCTCGTGCGGGTCACCGGCGCGAAGCTGCTGTGGGTCGGGCTGCCGATGTCGATCGCGCTGTCCACCATGCACAGCTTCCTGCCGCCGCACCCCGGCCCCACCGCCGTCGCCGCGACCTTCCACGCCTCCGTCGGACACACCCTGTTCTACGGTCTCTTCATCGCCGTACCGGCCGGAGCGCTCATCGCCCTCGCGTGGCCGCGCCTGCCGTTCGTGAAGGCGATGAACCCGACCATCCCCAAGGGTCTGGTCAGCGACCGCGAGTTCACCGACGAAGAGATGCCCGGCATGGGCTGGTCCCTGCTCGTGGCCCTCTTCCCGGTGGTCCTGATCGCGGGCGCCGCCGTGATCGACATGGTCACGTCCGGCGAGAGCCCGTTCCTGCACGCGGTCGCGTTCATCGGCTCGGCCCCGATCGCCCTCATGCTGACGCTGCTCCTGGCGATCTGGGCGTTCGGTCCGCGCATCGGCCGCAGCCTCACGGAGGTCAGCGCCTCCTGCGCCTCGGCGGCCCAGGCGATGGCGATGATCCTCCTGGTCATCGGTGCCGGCGGCGCCTTCAAGAACGTCCTCGTCGAAGGCGGGATCTCCGACTACATCAAGGACGTCACGGACAGCTGGGCCATCTCGCCCCTCATCCTGGCCTGGCTCATCGCCGTCATCCTGCGCGTGGCCCTCGGCTCGGCCACGGTCGCCGTCGTCACGGCGTCCGGCGTGGTGCTTCCGCTCCTGGCGGGCAGCGGCATCCACCCCGAGATCATGGTTCTCGCCGTCTCCTGCGGGTCGATCGCGTTCTCCCATGTGAACGACCCCGGATTCTGGCTCTTCAAGGAGTACTTCAACCTCTCGGTCATCGAGGCGATCAAGGTCAGGACCACGTACACGACGGTGCTCGCGGTGCTGGGCCTGGGCGGCGTCCTTGCCCTGGAATGGGCGTTGGACTTCCTGAGCCTGTGACACACATCCATCCGCACGCCTTCCGACCACAGGAACCGCAATGACCTTGAGCAAGCAGCCGACCGTCACCGCGTTCGCCGTCTATCCGGTCGCCGGCCGGGACTGCATGGAACTGAATCTCTCCGGCGCGCACGGCCCCTACTTCACCCGCAATGTCGTCGTCCTCCAGGACTCGGAAGGCCGCACGGGCCTGGGAGAGGTGCCGGGCGGCGAGAAGATCACCCAGACCCTGCGCGACGCCGAGTCCCTCGTGGTCGGGGCGAAGGTGGGCGACTACAAGCGCGTCCTGCGCGAGATCGGAGCCAGGTTCGCCGACCGCGACGCGGGCGGACGAGGCGCCCAGACCTTCGACCTGCGCACCACCGTCCACGCCGTCACCGCGGTCGAGTCGGCGATGCTCGACCTCCTCGGCCAGCACCTCGACGTCCCCGTCGCGGCACTCCTCGGCGACGGTCAACAGCGGGACTCCGTAAGGGTGTTGGGCTACCTCTTCTACGTCGGTGACCCCGACCGCACCGACCTGGAATACGTCCGCGAACCCGACTCGGCCGTCGACTGGCACCGCGTCAGGCACGAAGAGGCCCTGACACCCGACGCAATCGTCCGCCAGGCCGAGGCCGCGTACGACCGGTACGGATTCCGCGACTTCAAGCTCAAGGGCGGAGTCCTGGAAGGCGCTGAGGAGGTCAGGGCCGTCCAGGCGCTGAAGGACCGCTTCCCCGAGGCCAGGATCACTCTCGACCCCAACGGCGCGTGGTCGCTGCGCGAGGCGATCGAGCTGTGCGCGCCCCTGTCCGGCACCCTCGCCTACGCCGAGGACCCCTGCGGTGCCGAAGGCGGCTACTCCGGCCGGGAGATCCTCGCCGAGTTCCGCCGTGCCACGGGCCTGCCCACCGCGACCAACATGATCGCCACGGACTGGCGCCAGCTCACCCACGCCCTGGCGCTCCAGTCGGTCTCCATCCCCCTGGCCGACCCGCACTTCTGGACCATGCAGGGCTCGGTCCGCGTGGCCCAGCTCTGCAACGCGATGGGTCTGACCTGGGGCTGCCACTCCAACAACCACTTCGACATCTCCCTCGCCATGGTGACCCACTGCGGAGCCGCCGCCCCCGGCGAGTACAACGCACTCGACACGCACTGGATCTGGCAGGAAGGCCTGGAGCGCCTCACCACCGCCCCGCCCCGGATCGTCGACGGTGAGATCGCCGTTCCCGACGCCCCGGGCCTGGGCGTCCAGCTCGACATGGACCGACTGCTCGCGGCCCACGACCTCTACAGGACGAAGGCCCTGGGGGCGCGTGACGACGCCATCGGGATGCGGTATCTCGTCGCGGACTGGCAGTTCGACAGCAAGCGCCCGTGCCTCGTCCGCTAGCGATCCGCGGGCACGTGGTCATGGGGACCGGCTGCGATGGCGTACGGTGGTGTCTACCGACGCGGGGTGGAGCAGCTCGGTAGCTCGCTGGGCTCATAACCCAGAGGTCGCAGGTTCAAATCCTGTCCCCGCTACTGACGGGCAAGGCCCGGATCCTTTTGGATCCGGGCCTTGCTGTGTCTGTGGGGTGCGTGTGTCTGTGGGGTGCGCCGCGCGGCCGAACCGGCGCGGGAGCCTGGCACAACCCTTGGGCGTAGTCCTCGGCCGTGTTGGTGTTCGCGGACGGCCGCCGCGGCAGAGAAGGTGACAAATGCACCTCGCGCGGGCCTTTCCGGCTGTCGACCTCGGTGCGATCACCCGGCCCGGCGCCGCGAACCAAGGAGCACCATGGACGACGACAGCGCACCCCGCCCCGCCCCGGCCAAGGCGCGTGCCTCCGCGCTCGTGCGTCGCCCGAAGCTGTGGCTGGTGCCCACGATCCTGACCGGGATGCTCGCACTGCTGCTGTCCCTGCTCTACATGGGCGGCATCGTGAACCCGAACCGCGACTTGCGGAACCTGCCCATCGCGCTCGTCAACTCGGACCGGGGCAAACCCCTGCCAGGGCAGAGTCAGAACGTGGGGACGCAGGTCGCGCAGGCCGCCCTCGCCGACACCTCCGGTGGCAAGGTCGACTGGCATCCACTCACCCGCGGTCAGGCCCAGGACGAGCTGGAAGCGGGCAAGGTCTACGGCGCCCTCGTCATCCCCCCGGACTTCACCGACACCATTGCCGCGCTCACCACCAGCAAGGCGACGCAACGACCGACGCTCACCGTACTCACCAACCCAGGCATGGGCAGCCTCGGCTCCTCCCTGGCAGCCAGGATCAGCACGACGGCAGCCGAACAGACTTCCCAGACCATCGGCAAGAAGTTGACGGCAGCCAACGCCGACCGGCAAGTCACCCCTACCGCACAGCTGTTGCTCGCCGATCCGATCGCCGTCATCACGCAGGTGGGGCACCCCATCGGAGACCACAGCGGCCTGGGCCTGAGCGCCTTCTACTACACGCTGCTGCTCGTTCTGACCGGGTTCCTGGGTGCCAACCTCACCAGCATGGGTGTCGACACCGCTCTCGGCTACGCCGACAGTGAGATCGGCCCCTGGCACGCCCGACGCCCCACCGTGCCGATCAGCCGCACCCAGACGCTGCTCCTGAAGATGGCCATGACCGTCGGCATCACACTGCTCACCACCACATTGATCATGCTGGCCACCGTGGGGATCCTCGGCATGGACGCCTCCCACCTGCCGCTGCTGTGGATCTTCTCCTACTGCGCCACGCTGGCGGTCGGCATGGGCGTCCAGGCCATCAACGCGGCCTTCGGCGGGATCGGGCAGCTCGTGTCCATGTTCGTGTTCATCGTCCTCGGCCTGCCGTCGTCCGGAGCGACCATTCCGCTGGAGGCGGTCCCCGGCTTCTACCGCTTCCTCGGCATTTTCGAACCGATGAGACAGCTCAGCGGTGGAGTCCGCTCGATCCTGTTCTTCGACGCACGGGCCGACGCCGGTCTGCTGCGGGCCTGGATCATGATCGCGATCGGCGCCGCCCTCTCCCTGGTCTTCGGGTTCGCGATGACCCGGTACTACGACCGGAAGGGGCTGCACCGTATGACTCCGCAGCCGTCGGAGTGACGCCGCGGGTGCGCGACCGGCAGGGGTGGGCCCGGAGCTTACGCGGCCTTCACAACCTCGCCACGTATCGCCGCGGACCACTCGATGACAAGAACTTCGTACTCCCGGCGCTGCTCCGCGCTCAACCGGCCACCGCTGCACAGCATCAGGCAGCGAATCTCTTCGTTCAGATCGTCGGCGGACCGCACGGAACCAGGGATCGGAGTGGTGGACATGTGAAGAAGCCTAGAGGGTCGGTGTGACAATCGGCGTCCCCGCGCCACGCGGCGGAGGTGGGGAGGTGTCAGGTGGGCGGCTCTGACCTGGGCATTTGGGCGCGAGGTCGCCTACTTCACGCGAAACTGTGACCTTGGCCTCACGTAGTGTCGCGGCGCTCGGGATGCGTCAGGACGGCGAGTTGGTGTCCGCGTCTGTGTCGTCATGGCCGGTTTCGGAGTCGGCCGCCGGGGTCGTCCGGCGGGTGAGCAGGACGGCCAGGGTGATGAGGGCGGTCAAGGACACGGCGAGGCCGCCCAAACTTGTGATCACGCCGGAAATCCACCGCCACGCCTGTTCGGCCCGACCGAAGCTGTCGCCGGGTGGGGCTGCCACCTGTACGTGGGCAGTTGCAGGCGGTTGCTCAAGGAGCACCGTGTCGCTGTCCTGGTAGTAGGCGGTCACCGTCACGGACAGGGTGACCGTCCCCGCCTTCTCGGCGCTCACATCCCACAGCCATGTCGCCGCGTCCTTCTTGGAGATGACGTTCTGACGCTCCGACGACAGTGGAGTGCACCGCACTTGGGCACCCGAGCAGTGCAGCTTCACGCCGATCTGGGCGCCCGCACTGGTTCTGGAGTGTGTCTCGCCGGCCCCGTCCGAGCGCCAACTGCCCAGGATCTGGGCGCGGAAAGGGATCGGATCGCCGCCGGCCACGAGATGCATCGACTTCGTACTGGTGCGGACGAGTTCGCCCTTGAAGAGCTGCTGCCGTGCCTCGTCGATCTCGTCGACGTAGGCCTGCTGTCTACTGCCCCCAGGGCGGCCGCTCCCGGGTTCGTCGCTGCTGCCGAGGAACAGGAACAGCCCGGAGACCAGGGCGATCACAACCGCGAGCACCGTCCACGGGAAGCATCCGGAGCCAACGCTGGACGTGGTCGATCCCGAGGAGCGCGGCGACTGAGGCCCCTCTCGTTCGGTCATGACTCCCTTGCCCCCGTACGTGTCAGTTGCTGCCGAGCCGGCCGAGCGCCGTCTTCGCAGACACCTCCATGGTCACTCAACTCCCGTGCCTGACGCTTGCGTTCAGCCAGATCACTCGCGCCGTCGTCACGGCCGGTCGACGTCGCCGAAGACATGGACCTGAGGGGCGAAGGCCCGTATCGCCTGTTTGAGGCGTCCGGTGTCCACCTTGCACAGGGTCATGGAGCGGGTGGACTCCGTGGTGCCTTTGAAGGCCTCGACGAAATCGGGATCCACGTGCGTCGACAGATACGCGTCGAATTCGCGCAGTGCCGGGGACGTGGCCGGTCCCCATCGGGGAGCAGCGCCCGCGCGGTGACGCACCTCGAGCTCGGGGTGCCGGAAGCGTCCCGCTCCCCGAGCGTCGGCGTAGAAGCTGACGGACACGATCTCGGCCCAGGGAAGGAATTCCGGCCTGCGGAAGAACACCAGGCTGCCCAGAGTGATGCCTTCGGAGTCGATGCGTACGGCGGTCCGTCGGAGGGCGGCGGCCGGTATGACCAGAGCCACGTAGGGCGCGAGGACCAGCTCGATGTGGTCGTTCCCCGGGGGCTCGGCGCCGGGGACGAACCCCACGCCGATCAGCAGGGCGAACGCCAGAGCCAGCCAGGCCGGGGCGGTCCATTCGTAGCGGATCTCGAAGGCGGTGCCCGGCTCGTCCATGGGCCGAATGCTTCCGTGCGCCCCGAGTCCGTTCAACAAGCTTGCGGTCAGGGTCTGTTCAGGGTGGGGTAACGCTGCCGTGTTTCTGAGGCGGTGCGCTCTGTGGGCCGCAGCGCGCAGCGCTCCGGAAGTACGCCATGTGATGGGCCGCCCCCACGCCCGGCGCCTGCCGGCCCGGCAGGTAAAATCCCAGGTGGACTGCGCCGGTCCCACCAGGACAGGCGCAAGGTCAGAACCACTGTTGATCACAGAGGTGTGCTCCGCGCAGCTACGACCGTTCCTTCTCCCGTCGTCCTGCCGGCCGAGAGCCGCCTGCCCCAGAAATCGTCACCGTGAGCACTGATTCCCTGCTGCGCCCGCAGCCGCAGCCCACTCCTGCCTCCGATTCGCCCCGCCCGCCGCGCCGAGTCGGACGGGCGCCGGCCCGTCCCACCGCGGCGGCGGCCTTCCACAGCATCAGCGCGGTCACCGCGGTCCTGCTCGGGCTCGTGGCGATCGGGGCGATGATCCATGAGCCGGTCCTGCTACCGCCGCTGGCCGCGAGCGCCGCCCTCGTGCACAGCGCGCCCACCCTGCCCCTGGCCCAGCCCCGGAGCATCGTCATCGGCCACCTGCTCGGTGCGGGGTCCGGTTACGCGGTCCTCGCGCTGACGAACAGCAGCCCGTGGACGGCGGCACTGGCGGGTGGCATCACCCTCGCCGCGACGATGCTCGCCCGTACCCCGCACTCGGCGGCCTGCGCCACCGCGGTGATCGTCGTGCTCCAGACGCCGGCGCCCGGCCGCTTCGTACCGCTGCTGTTCGGCTCCACCGTGCTGCTCGCCCTGACCGGCTTCGCGGCTTCCCGTGTGAGGCGCGGCGCGCCGAAGTACCCGGCGTACTGGTGGTGACCTCCGGGACGGCGTGCCCAGCGCCGGATCAGCCGGGGGAATGGGGGCGGAAACGCGGAAGTCCAGGTCGGCCCGGTGCGGGCCGACCTGGACTTCTTGTTCCTGCGTGATCAGGAGAGGTCGAACCGGTCCAGGTTCATGACCTTGTCCCACGCGGAGACGAAGTCCTTCACGAACTTCTCCTTCGCGTCATCGCTCGCATAGACCTCCGAGACGGCGCGCAGCTCGGAGTTCGACCCGAAGACGAGGTCGGCACGGGTGCCGGTCCAGATGACCTTGCCCGAGGCGTCGCGGCCCTCGAAGGTGTTCGCGTCGCCGGCCGTCGCGCTCCACGTCGTGTCCAGGTCGAGCAGGTTCACGAAGAAGTCGTTGGTCAGCGACCCGGGGGTCGTGGTGAGGACGCCGTGCGTCGACTGCCCGTAGTTCGCGCCGAGGACGCGCAGGCCGCCGACGAGGACCGTCAGCTCGGGGGCACTCAGGTCGAGCAGGTTGCCCTTGTCGACGAGCAGGTACTCGGCCGGCAGGCGGTTGCCCTTGCCGAGGTAGTTGCGGAACCCGTCGGCGGACGGCTCGAGCGCGGAGAACGACTCCACGTCCGTCTGCTCCTGCGTGGCGTCCGCGCGCCCCGGCGTGAAGGGCACCTGGATGTCGAAGCCCGCGTCCTTCGCGCCCTTCTCGACGCCGGCGGCACCGGCGAGCACGATCACGTCGGCGAGCGAGATCTGCTTGCCACCGGACTGCGCGCTGTTGAAGGTCTCCTTGATCCCCTCCAGCTTGCGCAGCACGGCCGCCAGCTCGTCGGGCTGGTTGACCTCCCAGCCGCTCTGCGGCTGGAGGCGGATGCGCGCGCCGTTCGCGCCGCCGCGCTTGTCGCTGTTACGGAAGGACGAGGCCGACGCCCATGCCGTGGACACGAGCTGAGACACCGTCAGGCCCAAGGCCAGGATCTGGCCCTTGAGCGCGGCGACGTCGGCGGCGTCGACGAGCGGGTGCGTCACCGCGGGGAGCGGGTCCTGCCACAGCAGCTCCTCGCTCGGGACCTCCGGGCCGAGGTAGCGCACGATCGGGCCCATGTCGCGGTGGGTCAGCTTGAACCACGCGCGGGCGAAGGCGTCCGCGAACTCGGCCGGGTTCTCGTGGAAGCGGCGCGAGATCGGCTCGTAGGTCGGGTCGAACCGGAGCGAGAGGTCCGTCGTGAGCATCGTGGGAGCGTGGCTCTTCGACGCGTCGTGGGCGTCGGGTACGGACCCCGCACCCGCGCCCTCCTTCGGCCGCCACTGGTTCGCGCCCGCAGGGCTCTGGAAGAGCTCCCACTCGTAGCCGAACAGGATGTCGAAGAAGGTGTTGTCCCAGGTGGTCGGGGTGTTCGTCCAGATCCCCTCGAGACCGCTGGTGATCGCGTCGTCGCCCTTGCCGGTGCCGTACGCGTTCTTCCAGCCGAGGCCCATCTCCTCGATCGGGGCGGCCTCGGGGGCCTCGCCGACCTCCTCCGCGGGGCCCGCGCCGTGGGTCTTGCCGAAGGTGTGGCCGCCGGCGATCAGGGCGACCGTCTCCTCGTCGTTCATCGCCATGCGGCGGAACGTCTCGCGGATGTCGCGGGCCGCGGCGAGCGGGTCCGGGTTGCCGTTGGGGCCCTCCGGGTTGACGTAGATGAGGCCCATCTGGACCGCGGCGAGCGGGTTCTCCAGCTCACGGTCACCCGTGTAGCGCTCGTCGCCGAGCCAGGTGGTCTCGGGACCCCAGTAGACGTCGTCGTCGGGCTCCCAGGCGTCGACACGTCCGCCGCCGAAGCCGAAGGTGTCGAAGCCCATCGTCTCCAGGGCGACGTTGCCCGTGAGGATCATGAGGTCGGCCCACGACAGGTTCTTGCCGTACTTCTTCTTGACGGGCCACAGCAGACGGCGGGCCTTGTCGAGGTTCCCGTTGTCCGGCCAGCTGTTGAGCGGGGCGAAGCGCTGCTGTCCGGTGTCGGCGCCACCGCGGCCGTCGCTGATCCGGTAGGTGCCGGCGCTGTGCCACGCCATGCGGATCATGAACGGGCCGTAGTGGCCGAAGTCGGCGGGCCACCAGTCCTTCGAGGTGGTCAGCACCTCCGCGATGTCCTGCTTGACCTCGGCAAGGTCGAGGGTCTTGAACGCCGCGGCGTAGTCGAACTCCTCGCCGAGCGGGTTGGCTACGGCGGGGTTCTTGGCAAGGATCTTCAGGTTGAGCCGCTGCGGCCACCACTGGCTGTTCGCGCCGTTGCCCTGCGTCGGGTGCGCGGCGCTGCCGTGTACGACCGGGCAGCCTCCTCCGTCCTGTGTTTTCGCGTCTGTGACGATCGCATCTTGGTTCTCAGACATTGGGAATCCTTCCGGACGGGGCGGATCACACTGCTCAGGAACTACGGCGGTGGAACGGGTGGGGCGCGGGCCCCGTGGACGGCCTCAGCCTCGTCGATCCGGACGATCGCGGCGATCCGGGTGATCGGAGTGATCGTCTCGATCGGGCGGACCGTGTCGATCGCGAGGCCGTGGTCTTCCGGGACGGGTCGACACTACGGCTCAGAGTGAGGCGAAGCGGCACGAATCCGGCCGCGTCGGGCGCGGGGAGGGCCTCAGGCGGCATGAGGAGAGCAACGACCGACGCACGATCGTGCGCCCCTCGGAGGTGATCAACTTCTGTCTCCTGCCGCACTGGAGTCTTCCTGTCCCTTGGCTATCGCCATAACCGATCCTACGATGGACAGAATCCAAGTCAAGAAGTGCACCAACCGCATTTCCGATGGGACCGGGAGTGCGCCGGTCAACCTCGGGTATCCCACCGAACCTGAAAAGGTGAACCGATATGAGTGGCCTGCTTGAGCGACTGCGGGGGCGTGGCTGGCGGATGACCTCTCAGCGGCGCGTCGTGGCGGAGGTTCTCGACGGTGATCACGTGCACCTCACGGCCGACGAGGTGCACGCCCGCGCGGTGCAGCGGCTGCCAGAGATCTCCAGAGCGACCGTGTACAACGCGCTGGGCGAGCTGGTCGCGCTGGGCGAGGTCATAGAGGTCTCCACGGACGGCCGTGCGAAGCGCTACGACCCGAACGCGCACCGGCCGCACCAGCACTTGGTGTGCTCCAGCTGCGGAATCATCCGAGACGTCCACCCGACGGGCGACCCGCTCTCCGGTCTCCCGGCGCAGGAGCGGTTCGGCTTCGAGGTGTCCAAGGTCGAGGTGACCTACCGAGGACTGTGCCCGTCCTGCGCCTGAACCCAGCTGAGTGACGGCCACGGCACCCCTCTGGAATCGGAGCCGGAGCCGGAGCCGGAGTCGGTGTCAGAGTCGGTGCCGATGCCGGTGCTGGTGCCGACGCCCGGGCCGTTGGCCCGAACAGGGCCCACCTCGAAGGGGGCGCTGTAGCCGTGTACACCCGTCTCCCGGGTCGTGACCTCGACGGTGTATTCGGTGCCGCTGGGCACGGCCGGCACCGCGGCGACCAGCTCACTCGTCGGCTTGCTGCTCGCCTTCGAGGCCAGTTTGAACACGCGCTGCGTCCCGCCCGCACCGTCGCCCTGCGCCAGCCAGACGTCGACCTCCTGCCCAGTGTCGTTGCGCCAGCCGACGAAGAGACTGCTGTTCACGGGGTGCACGGAGTCGGCGGCCGGAGACGTGACGGTGACCGTGGCGCCGGGCGGTGCGGAGACCGCGGGGGCCGCCGAACCGAGCCCGACGAGCAGGGACGCGGCGGTGACGGACAGGAACCTGATGCTGCGCATGTGACGACCTCGTTCCGGTGGCGGGAGGTACGGCCATAGCCCTCCCACATGTCCTCGGCGGCGAACGGGCGGGCCCGCAAGCTTCACCCCATGGGGTGCCGCTCTGTGCCGCTCCGATACAAATCTGCCGGTGCGCCGATGAGTTCCGGCGGACGATGAGTCCTATGAAGCAGCGGACGCACGCGGCGTCCGGCCGAGGAGAGGACGACGCCCCATGCTCACGCTCACGGACGTGCTGAAGGACAAGGTCGCGGTCATCTACGGCGGAGCCGGCTCCCTGGGGGCGGGCGTGGCACGGGCGTACACGGACGCGGGCGCGCGGGTCTTCCTGGCGGGGCGCACGGAGGACACCCTGCGGAAGGTCTCGGCCGAGGTGGGTGCGGAGTACGACGTCGTCGACGCCCTGGACGAAGAGGCCGTGGAGGAGCACGCGGGCGCGGTGGTCGAGCGGGCCGGCCGGATCGACATCTCCTTCAACCTCGTGCCGCGAGGCGATCTGCAGGGCATCCCGCTCACGGAGATGTCCGTCGACGACTACACGCGGCCGGTCGTACAGGGCATCTCCTGCCAGTTCATCACCGCGCGAGCAGCAGCCCGGCGCATGGTGGCCCAGGGCGGGGGCGTGATCCTCTCCCTCGACAGCGGCTCCAGGAACGGCACCCCGATGCTGGGCGGCACCGGCGCAGCGGACGGCGCGACGGACGCGCTGATCCGCCAGCTCGCTCAGGAGCTGGGCCCGTCCGGAGTGCGTGCCCTGGGCATCTGGACCGCCGGCGTCGCGGACACGCTGACTCCGGAGAAGCTGGCCGGGGCCGGCGCACCGGCCATGGACGAGGCGGCGCTGCAGGGGGTACTCGCGCATCTCGACAGCCTGCGCATGACGAAGCGTTCACCGCGCATCGCGGACATCGCCGCGCTCGCGACGTTCCTCTCGTCCGACGCCGCCTCCTCGATCACGGGTACGTGGATCAACGCGACGGCGGGCATGTTCCCGAGCTGACGGCCTGCCACCGCCGGCGCGACGACGGCGCCGTGCGGCGTCCGGGCGGGCGCCGTTCGCGGTGTCCCAGTGAGCGCCGTGTCGGACGCACATGTCGAGAAGGACCATGCGGGGCTTGCAGAACCTCGACACCGACCAGATCTCCGACGGACCGGGCTGCACGAGCGACGAGAGCCTGTTCGTGTTGAGCCGTGGTGGCGCGCTCGAGCGTCGGCTCCGGCCGGTGGAAGCGGTCTGGCCCGAGCGCGTGGGACGCGCTCGGGCCAGGTGGTGCGACGGTCGTCGAACGGCCTCAGCCGGTCATCGTGTCGACGACCGCCTTCGCGCCGCCGTTCGCCTTCGTCGCTGAACCGAGCTCTGCCGTCGGGACCTTGAAGGTCTCCCGCAGGCCCCAGGCGCACAGGGCCAGGACGACCGCGGCCGCGCCGGAGTAGAGGCCGACGCCGATCGGGTTGCCGTCGAAGGCGAGGAGCAGGGCCGTCGCGGCGGTGGCTGCCGTGCCGCCGCCGAGCGCCGCACCGGTCTGGTACGTGGCGGAGATCGACGAGTAGCGGGTGCTGCCGGGGAACTGCTCGCCGAGGAAGGCGGGGATGCAGCCCTGGGGAGCGGCCATCAGCACGTTCACGAGGACGTAGGCGACGGTCGCCAGCGCCAGGACGTGCCCGTTCACCATGGGGAAGTAGGCGAAGAAGAACGCCCCGTACGCGAGGGTGCCGAGGATGACGACCGGCTTGCGGCCGACGCGGTCGGAGAGCTTGGCCATGACCGGGACGGCCACCGTGAAGGCGATCGAGCCGGCCACCTGGAGCAGGAGCGACTCGGTGTAGTCGTAGCCCAGTTCCTCGGCGTACGTCACGGTGAAGATCGAGCCGATGTAGGCCAGGGTGTTGTAGCCGAAGGCCACGCCGATGGCCAGGAGCATCTGGCGCGGGTGGCGCTTGATGGAGTCGAGGATCGGCACCCGGGGAGCGTGCTCGGTGCGGCGTTCCTCCTGGGGCATGCGGCTGCGTGCCACGACGCCGATCAGGACGAGCAGACCGCCGAGCCAGAACGGCACACGCCAGGCCCACGCCGTCAGATCCTCCTGCGGCAGCAGGGTGATCAGGGCGAACACGCTGGTTCCGAAGAGGCTGCCGATGCCGATTCCGGCGCTCGTGAAACTGCCCCACAGGCCGCGGCGGTCCTCCGGCGCGTTCTCGATGCCGTAGAGGGACGCGCCGCCCCATTCACCGCCGGCCGCGAAGCCCTGGATGAGGCGCAGCGCCACGACCATCACCGGCGCGGCGACGCCCACACTCCGGTAACTCGGCAGACAGCCGATGAGGAAGGTGCTGCTCCCCATGATCACGAGGGTGAGGATCAGCATGGACTTACGGCCGATGCGGTCGCCGAAGTGACCGATCACGATGCCGCCGAGAGGCCGGGCGACGAAGCCGCTGCCGAACGCGGCGAACGCCACGAGGGTGCCGACCGTGTGGTCGAAGCCGGGGAAGAAGACGCTCGGGAAGACGATGGCGGCGGCGAGGCCGTAGATGATGAAGTCGTAGAACTCCAGGGCGGTTCCGAAGCCGGAGATGAAGAAGGTGCGCGTGGCTGTGGCCACTTGTGCCTTCAGGCCGGGCCGGACTGTGTCCGTCATGGCAGGTCCTTCCAGGGGACGTGGTGGGGCGGAGCGGATGGGGAAGGAGCGCCTGGGGTGGGGAGGCCCAGGAGTCAGAAGCGGGTGAAGCCGAGCTGTGCCGCTTCGTCCGGCGTACCGGCCACATAGTCGAGGGCGCAGTGCGTGACATCGAGGCCGACGGTGAGCAAGGTGCCCCACTGTTCGTGGAGCGGCTTGCCTTCGTCCGGTCGCATGCAGATGACGGCGTCCGGCCCCGGGCTGCCGCACAGCGCCTTCGCACGTTCGGCGGGGGCGAGCCGGGGAAGGGTGGAGCGGACCGCGCGCAGGTGCGCGAAGCGTTCCACCGACGACGACTCGGGGGAGTGGACGTCCCCGGTGCCGAGTCGGGCGTCGAGGAAGTGATTGGTGTGCAGCAGCCAGCCGTCCTCGCCGGCGGGGACCACCGCGAGTCCGGCGGGGGAGAGTTCGAGGCTCGCGGCGGAGCCGGTGGTGACCACGGTGAGCGAGGTCGAGGCGCTGACGCGTGCGGACGAGGCGAGTTCCACCGCCTGGTCGAGGGTGTCCGCCTCATCGAGGATGTGGCGGGCGACCGCGTGCACGGGGACGCCGCCGGCGTCGGAATCGGCCTGGTGGAAAAGGATGTTGAAGTGCACGCCGAGGCCCGCGCTGTTGACGCCGATCTTGCCCGCGGCACCGAACTCGGTGAACAGCTTCACCGTGCGTCCCTCGCGCGGGGTCAGTTCGTGCAGCAGACCGTCGGGCACGAGCGAGTCGTGCCAGTCCCAGGTCTGCATCGTCTCGGGCCGGCGTCCCGCGGGCGCGAACACGGCCGTCGAGCACTCGCCCTCCGGGGCCGGCCGACAGGCGGCGAGGATCTCGGTACGGGCTCCGACGGCGGCCACCGTCCAGCGGTCGGCACCGGCGGCGTCGGCGCAGGCGTCGGACTCCTCGGCGAGGCCCGGCGCCCAGGCGCGCAGGGCCGCATGACTGCGTTCCGCGATGTCCCTCACCCGGTCCGCCGGGATGCCCAGCAGCGCGAAGTGCTCCAGGTACAGCTCGCCGGCCCGCCGGACCTGAGCGCCGTATCGGGTGCCGAGAAGCGATCCGCGTTCTGAGGGATCGACCGTCTCGGTCTTCAGGGTGTGCAGCTCCACAGAGGATCCTTCCGGGCATGGCGTGGGGATGTGGTCACCCACAGACGCCGCTGACGAGTTCGGTGCGGCGCGGATCACGCTAGAAAGGTAAAACGTTTTATACAATGCCGGACAGGTATTGGTTTTTCGAGAATTCGGGCGGGACCGTGGCGCGGACGCAGGGCATCACCATCAAGGACGTGGCCCGGCGGGCCGGCGTCTCCATCACCGCCGTGTCGCACGCCCTCAACGGCAAGGGCACGCTGAGCGCTGCCACCCGCGAGCACATCCGCGCCGTCGCCGACGGCATGGGCTACGAGGCCGACGCGCTCGCCCGCGGCCTGCGCCGCTCCACCATGGGGGCGGTGGGTCTGGTTCTCCGCTCCCTCGACGCCCTGGGTGACTACACCCCGGCGGGCGTCGACGTCTTCGAGCGGTTCGTGGGCGCGGCCGCCTCTCAGGCGCTGGCCAGGGGGCTGAGCCTCATGCTGGTGCCGGACCTGACACGGACGCCGGTACCACCGCTCGCGTTCTCCATGGACGGCTACATCGTCACCAACCCGCACCTGGACGACCCCGTCGTAGCGCTGCTGGAGAAGCGGGGCATCCCTTACGTCACCTACGGCCGTGTACCCGGGCGCCCGGACTTCCCGCACTGGGCGTCGGAGGACGACGTCGCCTCCGCGCGCCTGGTCCTGTCCCATCTGGAGGGCGTGGGCGCGCGGAGCATCGCGCTGGTGCGCGGCACCGACCCGAACGCATGGAACGTCGAGCACGAGCAGACCTACCTGAGCTGGTGTGCCGAGCGGGGAGTGCCACCCCGGCTGTACACGCTGGCCGAGCGCGCGGGCGTCGAGGGCGGCGTGGGGCTGGCTGCGCAGATCGCTGAGGACGGTGTGCCGGACGCGGTCTTCTGCCTCACCGGGCGACACGCGGCCGGTGTGCAGCAAGGGCTCATGGCGCGCGGTGTGAACGTGCCCGAGCGGACCCTGGTCGTGACGGGGTCGGACTCCGAGCACGCGCGCAACAGCCGGCCGGCCATCTCGGCGGTCGAGCTCAACCCGGTGGAGACCGTGGGGGGGCTGCTGGACATCCTCCAGGCGCTCATCGCCGGTGAGGAAGCGGCGTCGCCCCGGGTGACCGCGGCTCGTTTCCGGCCCAGGGGGTCGACGCGGAGGTAGTGGGACGTCCGCCCCTCGCCGGCGCGCCCTCCTCCCTGGAGAGGTCCCGCCCGAGCGCCGTTGCCACCGCAGGTATCCGCCTCGTGGTGAAGGCCGCCGGTCACACCCGGGGCAGTCCCCCTGTCGAACGAGATCACCACCCGCCGACAGCATCCCCGGGGGCCGACGCCACGCCCCTGATGGGTGCAATGAATCGCGCGCGGCGGGCGATAGGGGTGTTATTGGTCCGGAAGTACCGTCATCTCACTTGAGGAGAAGAATGCGTATCCGGACCCTTATCGTCACTGCCGCCCTGGGTGCTGCCACCGTCCTCGCAGGTGCCGGCGTGGCCAGCGCCGACACCGACACGGACGGCGCCGCCGCCAACTCGCCCGGTTTCCTCTCCGGCAACGTCATCCAGCTGCCGATCGGCATTCCGGTCAACGCCTGTGGCGACTCCGTCAGTGTCATCGGTCTGCTGAACCCCGCTGCCGGCAACGGCTGCGCCAACGGCTGATCCGGCGCCGGAGCGCCACGGCTGGGCCCGCCCGGGTCACCCTGGGCGGGCCCAGTCCCGTATCGGGCCGTCCGTAGCGCCGTGAGTGGTCGCCGGCGCGTAAAATGGACCAGCGGGTCCACAGCGGCAGCGAGGGAAGCCATGATCACCAGCGGGACGACGACGATGCGCCTGACCGCGAAGGGCGCCGCGACCCGGCTGCGCATCGTCGAGGGTGCGGCCGCCGAGATCAGGGAGCGGGGCGCCGCCACGACCACGCTCGACGACATCCGCGCCCGCACCGCGACCAGCAAGAGCCAGATCTTCCACTACTTCCCCGGCGGCAAGGACGAACTGCTCCTCGCCGTCGCCGCCCTGGAGGCGGAACGGATCCTGGAGGACCAGCAGCCCCACCTGGACGACCTCGGCCGCCTCGACACCTGGCAGGCGTGGCGCGACTGGCGCGACGCCGTCGTCCGGCGCTACGAACGGCAGGGAGTCAACTGCCCCTTGGGCGTGCTCATGACCGAGCTCGGCCGCAGAACGCCCGCCTCGCAGCAGCTGACCGGGCAACTGCTCGCCCAGTGGCAGGCCGCGCTGAGGGACGGAGTGCGGTGCATGCAAGGCAGCGGGCGGATGAACCCCGCGCTGGACGCCGACCGTACGGCGGCCGCTCTGATCGCCGCGGTGCAGGGCGGGGTCACCGTCCTCATGGCCACCGGCGGCATCGCCCATCTGGAGGCGGCGCTGGACACGACGTTGGAGCTGCTGGGCCGGTTCGACGCGGAGTGACTCACCGGCCCCGTCGCCCCTAAGGGCGCGACTTCGGGCGTACGGCGTCGACGACGAGGTCGAGCAGCCGACCGGTCTGCTCCGGCGTGGTGCCGTTGGCGGCCGTCGACAGGAACGCACCGAAGACGATCGCGGTGACGTCGTCCGGGTCGACGTCCCCGCGGAGCGAACCGGCTTCGGCGCCCGCCGTCAGGATCGTCCCGATGGCCGCCGTGATGCGTTCACGCGTCGTCGGGGTCGCGATCCGCCCCGAGGCCCAGCCGGCGCGCAGCGTGTCGATCATCCCGCGCTTCGTCGCCGTGAACTTCGCGTAGTTGTCCAGCCAGGCGCGGAGCGCCACATCGGGCGGGAACTCCTCGAGCAGCGCGGGTGCGCTCCCGGTGACGGCGTCGAGCTCGGCGGCGTAGACGGCCTCGACGAGCGCTTCGCGGGTGGGGAAGTGGCGGTAGAGCGTGCCGATCCCGACGCCCGCCTCGCGGGCGATGCCCTCCAGCGCGACGGTGTCGTCCGCGGCGGCGAAGGCGGCCCGCGCGACAGCGACGAGGTGCTCGCGGTTGCGCTGCGCGTCCGCGCGCAGGGGGCGTTCGGCGCGACGGGCCCCGTCGGCGGGTGGGGGCGTGCCGGCGGGTGCGCCGGTGGGCGTCGGTTCCGGCCGAGTCAAAGCGGAGGTCCCTCCGGTAGTGGTACGGTCGATAGAGCGGAGGTTCCTCCGCTTACGCCAATCGTCCCACAGGAGCGACTTCCTATGACGACCACCGGCACATCCTCTTCCGATACCACGGCCACAGGCGCTGCACGCCCGGGCGGCCCCGGACGGCTCGCGGGCCGCACGGTCTCGCGCGTCGGCTTCGGCGCGATGCAGCTCGAGCGCCTGCGCGACGACCGCCGCGGAGCCCTTGCCCTCCTGCGCCGCGCGGTCGAGCTGGGCGTCGACCACGTCGACACCGCCCATTTCTACGGCAACAGCTTCGTCAACGGGCTTCTGCGCGAGGCGCTCCGCCCAGAGGACGGTGTCCTCGTCGTGAGCAAGGTCGGCGCCGACCCCGATCCGGGCGGTCGCATCCCCCTGCGTCCCGCGCAGCGGCCCGAGGAACTCCGGGCGAGTGTCGAGGACAACCTCACATCCCTGGGCGTCGACCAGGTCCCCGTGGTGAACCTGCGGCGACTCGACTCCGGACCCGGGCTGCGGGCCGAGGGCGACCAGGCGGTCGACATCGACGACCAGCTCGCGGCCATGACCGCGATGCGCGACGAGGGCATGATCGGCGCGATCGGCCTGAGCAGCGTGACGGCCGAAGGGCTGCGCCGGGCGATCCCGGCCGGCATCGTGTGCGTGCAGAACGCGTACAGCCTCGTGGCGCGCGACGACGAGGCCATGGTGGAGATGTGCGCAGCCGAGGGAATCGCCTGGGTGCCGTACTTCCCCCTCGGCGGCGCGTTCCCCGGCATCCCGAAGGTGACCGAGGAGCCCGCGGTCCTGGCTGCCGCGCAGTCCCTCGGCAGCACGCCGTCGCAGGTCGGCCTCGCCTGGCTGCTCCACCACTCCCCGAACACGCTGCTCATCCCGGGGACCGCGGACCCCGGCCATCTCGAGGCCAACATCGCCGCGGGCGCGATCACGTTCGACGAGGCGACCATCACCTCGCTCGACGCGGTTGTGTCGCGCTCGGCGGACGTACGAATCGGCTGATCGACCGCGCCGGGGCCTGCGTTGTCAGACCCCTCTGCGATGGTGCTCGTACGGGGGCGGTGCGACGGACTGCTCGTGCGGGCACTGGAGGGGCGGACGATGGCACAGGTCAACAGCGGCTGGTCGGGCGTGAGGTGGGAGCACTGGCGGGACGCCGACAACATCCGGCGGCGTCTCGATCAGGGGGCCGATCCCGAAGTGTGGGGCGGAGGTAGGCCGTTGCACCGGGCGGCGGCCTTCGGCTCACCGGAGGTCGTGGCGGAACTGGCGCGACGCGTACGGGATGTGGACGCGCTCGACGACGGGACGACCGCGCTGTGGGAGGCGGTCATGGGGGACCGGCCGGACAACGCACGGGCGTTGGCCGCCGCCGGTGCCGATCCCTGGCGACCCCAGTTCGGCGGTTGGTCGCCCGGCCGGCTGAGCCTGGCCGGACCGGCGCCTGACCTCTTCCCGATGCCCGAGGGTGAACGCGGACTGACCGAGGCGGAGCGCACTGTCGCCCGGGAGGGCAGACGCCTCGTCGAGGCGCTGGGCACCTTCCACTACGAGGGCACGGGTCTCGCCTGCGTGGCCGGGATCGACGCCCAGGAGGCGATCCGCCGCCTGGAGGCGAAGCCCGCGGACGTCGAGGACCTGGAAGAACTGCTGGACGACCCCTACGCGTACGACATGGACGAGAGCCTCCGGATCATCGGAGTGACGACCGTGCCCGGCGGGTGCGTCGTCACCCAGCCCTGGGGCTATGCGCCCCAGACGCCAGGTGTGATGACCATGCTGTCCGCCGGCACCTACTCCTACGGTCTGTACGCCAACCCCAAGAGCGGCAACCAGGGCATCATCGCCCGCGACGGGGCCATCGAAGGTTCGGACCTCCACCCGGGCGGCGGACCGGACCATGGCGACACGTCGGAGGAGGTCCTGTTCGCCTACCTCTTCCAGCACAACGCCGTGGCCTACTCCTGTGCCTCTGCCGGCCTGCGCCTGACCGACGCGCGCGCCGTCCTCGGCCCACCGGACAGGTGGGTCGAACTGCCTCGGCGTGACTACTGGACGCACTCGTGACCACGGAGGTGTCCGTCATGCGTCACCGCGAGCTGGTGCGGCTCGACGCGCGGCGACGGCCGCGTACCGTTCGGCGCCGAGCCGCCGGTGCGCCCAGGGCCGGAGCCGTCAGTCGAAGAGGTCCGGCTGCTCCGCGATGATCTGGTCCCACAGCGGCCGGAGCTGGAACCACCCCGACAACGGACTGCCGATCTGCTCCCGTACCTGGAGCGCCGTCTCCCGGTCGATGAGGTACGGAGTGCCGGCTGCCATGGCCAGGAGCTGCGCCTGGCAGGAGCGCTCCATCGTGATGAACCACCAGGCGGCCTCGGCCACGCTCTGACCGACCGTCAGCAAGCCGTGGTTGGCGAGAATGACGGCCTTGTTCGGGCCGAGCGCCTCACCGATCCGCCGGCCCTCCTCGGTGTCGTTGACGACTCCGCGGAAATCCTCGTAGAGCCCGTGGTCCTCGAAGAACGCGCAGGCGTCCTGAGTGAGCGGGTCGAGCCGACGGCGGAGCGTGGAGAACGCCTTGCCGTGCACGGAGTGGGCGTGGGCCGCGGCGACGGCGTCCTCGCGGGCCTTGTGTACTTCGGAGTGGATGCAGAAGGCGGCGCGGTTGACGGGGTGGTCGCCCTCGACGACGTTGCCGTCGTGGTCGACGAGGACGAGGTCGGAGACCTTGATCTGGGTGAAACTCATGCCGAAGGGGTTGACCCAGAACCATCGCGGGTTCTCCGGGTCCCGCGCCGTGATGTGCCCCGCCACACCCTCCGAGAACCCGAACTTGCCGAACAGCCGGAAGGCCGCTGCCAGTTCCTGCTTGCGGTGCAGCCTCTCCTGCTCCACCGAGTCGAAGGTGGGCGGGAGCATCGCCTTGAACCCCGGCGGTACCGGCCCGATGCCTGTGTTGGGCGATGTCGTCGCGGCGAACGTGTCCATCGATTGCCTCCTCGTGAGCGCCGAACGGCACAGGCGCGCGTGCAGCGCCGCACCGGACAAGGGGTGGGGGCACCCGTATGCGATACAGCACCGTATGGGATACGGAGGTGTATCCGATACGGTGCTGTATCGTGGTGCGGGTCACATCGGGGTGTCGACGGACAGGGAGTGACGCGTTGCCGAAGGGGCCCACCAAGCGTCGCCCGCAGACGACGGCGCGGCTGTTGGAAGCGGCGCAGGAGACGTTCGCCGAGCGCGGCTTCTACGGAACCTCGATCGAGATGATCAGCGAGCGCGCCGGGCTCACGCGCGGCGCTTTCTACTCCAACTTCCGCAACAAGGAAGAGCTCTTCTTCGCCCTCTTCGACCTGCACGCCCAGAGCGTCGTCGACCGTCTGACGCAGGCCGTCGCCGAACTCGAGGACTCGGACGACCCCGTGCGGGCGGTGCTCGCGAGAACGGGCTCCGTCGACGCGGCCGAGCGCCGCTGGTACCTGCTGTCCACCGAGTTCACCCTGCACGCCATCAGGCACCCCGAGACGGCACGCGTCCTCGCGGAGCGCGACCGCGGACTGCGCGAGGAGATCGCCGGCATACTCGCCCGCCTCTTCGCCGGCATCGGCCGCAGCCCCACCGTCGACCTGGACTCCCTGGCCCGCCTCACGACAGCCGTCCACGAAGGGTCCCTGGCCCAAAGCCTCGTGGAACCCGACCAGTTGGCACCCGAGGAACTGGCCGTCACCTTTCTGCCGCTGCTGATCGACGCGGTCTCGGAGCCTGCGCCTCCGGGAGCGGACGCACCACACGAACAGCCGCACTCTGAATAGCCCCGCCCGAAACAGTCAGGCCGAGCAGTCGGGACGGAAATGGCCGCGCTCCTCGCGGAACGCGGCTACGCGGCTACGCGGCTACGCGGAACGCGCCGGCGTCAGCGGATCTGTTCCGGCGTCACGGTCAGCCACTGCTTGTCCGCGGTCACCTTCTGGCCCAGCTCCTTCTGGCGTTTCGCGCCCGCGGCCTTCATGCCGTCGATCTCCTTCATGTAGCTGTCCTTGCGGTTGACCCACACGCGCACGCCGCCGTGCTCCACATCCGTCGACCGCAGCAGCATCGGCCCGTCGCTCTTGGGGGTGTCGCCCGCGGCCAGGATGGGCTTCTGCCAGGCGTCGATGTACGTGCTGATCGCGGCGGGCTTGCCCTCGTACCAGGTGGCCGGCGCCCAGAGAGTGGAAGTCAGTTCGTGGTCGGCGAGCTTCGCCTGGTCGTAGTGTCCGGCCGCGATCTCCTTGCGGGAGCTGGTCACTTCACCCGTCGTGCGGTCCTTGAGGAGGGCGGAGACGCCGAGTACGTTCTCGGGCCGGGCGCCGTAGCCGTACTTGGGGTCGGCGAGCACCATCCGTACGAGGTCCTCGCTCGCGGCACTCACCACGTACACCTTGATGCCGTGCTTGCTCAGTGTGCGGTAGAGCTCCTGCATGCCCGTCGAGAACTGCGGCGGCTTCACCCCGCCCGGCAGCGGCTTGTCGTAGGCCAGCAACTCGTCGATGTAGCCCTTGAGCTGCTTCAGCGTGAACCCGGAGAAGATCTGCGCGGCCCACGGGTACGAGACCTGGTCGTCGATGTCGCACAGGCGGGCGTAGTACTCGGTCAGCGTCTCCTTGTGCGTGGCCGTGTCCTCGAAAGGAATGATCTTCAGGGACGGGTCCATGGTGTCGCGCGTCAGGACGCCCTTCATCTCCAGGAAGGGGAGCAGGGACTCTTCCAGGTCGTTGCGGTACGTCGTGTTGTCCGCGTCGAAAACCGCGTACGCGCCCTGGTGGTCATGCGCGGCGATGACCTTGGCCAGCTTCTTCGCCACGGGCGCCGGCCAGTGCTTGAGCTCCGCCGCCACGGCGCGCTGCTGTGCGCCGTCCGCCGCCGCCGTGGCCTCGGTGTCCGGCCAAAGAGCGCCCGCGGCGACCACCGCGCCGGTGAGGGCGCCCGCCACGCCGAGGAGGACGAGCTTCTTGCGCATCGGGTGTCTGTTCACGGCGCGCAATGCTAGGGCGAAGCGCACGGATTACCCATGATCGAAATCATGGAGTGGGGAGGCGGGGTGCGGGTAGGCGCGATATCGCCGCCTGTGAACGGGAGTTGGTACGACAGCCGCCACCCGTGGCCGCCCGCACCTGCCCGGCCAACTGCTCGAACTCCAGCGGCCGTTGCGACCGGCTGTCGACGACCGTCACGGGGCCGGTCTCAGCGGGAAACGGCATGTGACGGCACGTTACCGTCCGGTCGTTCCGCTCGCGCCTGCCAGGCCCACGAGCACCTCAATCCGTGTCCTGGCAGCCCACCGGATCCAGTCGTGGAATCATCGGCCGCAGGACGCGTGCGTGAACTCTTTGACGGGCGGTGGGCGGGGATGACCGCGGGCTGGGAGTGGGACGACAGCCTGTTCGCCGGGACCGCTCGTCACTACCGGCGCGGGCGGCTCCCGTACGCGCCCGGGCTGGCGGGCGCGCTCGCCGAGGTCTTGAACCTTGACGGGCGAGGGCGGCTCATCGATGTCGGATGCGGACCGGGCGTCATCGCGCTGAGCCTGGCGCACCTGTTCAGCGAGATCGTGGGCGTGGACCCGGACCGCGGGATGGTCGCGGAAGCGACGCGTGAAGCCGCCGAGCAGGGCGTGGCCGGGAAGGCGCGGTGGGTCCGGGCCCGGGCCGAGGATCTGCCTGCGGGCCTCGGCACGTTCGACGTCGCGACCTTCGCCCAGTCCTTCCACTGGATGGACCGTGATCTGGTTGCCGTAACCATCAAGGCCATGCTCAAGACCGGCGGGGTGCTCGTACACATCTCCGATCTGAAGACGGAGAGGGAGACAGGGACGGGGCCAGCGTCAGGGTCGGGGACGGGGCCAGGGGCAGGGACGGGTATGCGAATCGTCGGGGGTCTTCCTCATCCGGCGGCGCCCTGTTCGGCCATCGACGAGCTGGTGAAGGAGTATCTCGGGCCGGTCCGCCGGGCCGGCCGGGGCGTTCTCCCGCACGGGACACCGGGCGGTGAGGCCGCGGTGCTCTCCCGGGCGGGATTCTCCGGTCCGCGGCGGCATGTCGTCCTCGGCGGACAGCCTCTGGAGCGCACCGCTGACGATCTGGTCGCCGGTGTGTTCTCGATGTCGTTCTCGGCGCCGCACCTCTTCGGCCCACGGCGCGACGCATTCGAGGCGGACCTGCGCCGACTCCTGCGTGAGGCCTCCCCGTCAGGCCGGTTCTCCGAGCGTCAGCCGAGCACGGAGATCTTCATCTGGCGCAAAGACCCCCGCTGAGCACGCACTGTCGTGGACCGGCTCCCGGATATCCGCTGACCGGGAGTGCCGGAAGCGCGCCGGTTGCCGGCCCCGCGCAATCGCCTTCAGGCAGTGGTCAGACCCCGCTTGACCTGCCGCGTGACGTCGTCGGCGAGGATTTCCGGGAGGCCGTCCGCCACGGCGTCGAGGGCCTGCGCCGCCACATCCGCGGGGTCGACCTTCTGGTCGGCGGGGACGCCGGTGGCCATGTCGGTGTCCATGTATGCCACGTGCAGGGCCGTGACCGTGATGCCGCGGGGTGCCAGCTCCTCGCGCACGGCGTTCGTCTGCGCCCACGTGGCGGCCTTCGTCGCCGCGTAGGACCCGAGACCGGCCGGGTGCAGCCAGGACAGTGCCGAGAGCACGTTCAGGACCGCGCCTCCGCCATTGCCCTCGATGACCGGGGCGAACGCCCGCGTCAGGGCGAGCGGCCCGAAGAAGTTCGTCTCCAGCTCAAGGCGGACCGCGTCCAGTTCGCCGGTGACGAGAGTCGTGCCGGTGGAGATCCCGGCATTGTTCACGAGCAGTGTCGCGTCGGATGCGACGCGGGCCGCGGCCCGGACCGATTCTTCGTCGGTCACGTCCAGGCGGAGCGGGGTGACGCCCGCCAGGTCCACGGTCTCGGGGTGTCGCGCCGCCGCGTACACCTTCGCTCCGCGCTGTACGAGCTGGTCGGCCAGGTGGCGGCCCAGCCCTCGGTTGGCTCCGGTGACGACTGCGACCGCGCCCTTGAGTTCCATGTCCGCTCCCAGTGATTCGCGGGGCCCGGTGATCGGGTCCGCCAAGTAGATTACGTATGTAATCTAAACCGGGTCTAGGATAGATTGCAACCGACATCCAATGGGGAGAACGGGGAGGTGGCCGATGGGCCGCGTATCGCAGGCGCAGGCGCTGGAGAACCGCAGGCGCGTCGTGGAGAACGCCTCCCGGCTGTTCCGGGAGCAGGGGACGCACGTCAGCGTCGCCGAGCTCATGAAGGCGTCCGGCCTGACGCATGGTGGTTTCTACAAGCAGTTCGCCTCCAAGGAGGCGCTGGTCGACGAAGCCACCGCCCACGCGTTCGACGAGCTGACCCGGCGTCGCGCAGCCGGCCTCGAGCAGAGCGACGGGCAGCGCGATGCCGCGCAGCAGGCGCTGATCGACGTCTATCTCTCTGTCGCGCACCGCGACAACTCGGCGGACGGCTGTCCCGCCGCCGCTCTCGCCTCCGACATGGCCCGCGGGTCGGGTGACCGTGAGGCCCGCCGCGTGTACAGCGAGGGGGTCGGTGACTTCGCCGACTGGCTCGCCGCCGACGATCAGGACGGCATGGCCCGGCTGTGCACGATGGTCGGCGCACTCGTTCTGGCTCGCGCCACCAGGGAATTCCCGCTTTCCGAGGAGATCCTCACGGCCGCGCGGGAAGCTCTGACGTCCACCGACTGACGGGACTGCCGGGGTGTCGTGCGGCTACTGATTCGCCGCCTCGACGGCGCGCCGCATGAGGCTGAGGAACTGGTCCCGCTCGACGGGGTTGAAGTGGGCCAGCATCTCTTCGCTGATGCCGACGACGGCGGGGGCGAGAGCCGTGGCCAGTTCGCGGCCGGCGTCGGTGACGGTGACGAGCTTGCGCCGCCGGTCCTTGTCGTCCTTCGTGATCGTCACGAGGCCTCGTCGCCTGAGGCGTTCCAGCATCGGTGCCGCGGTCGACTTGTCGAGGCTGGCGAGGGTGCCGAGTGTGCCCTGATCCATGGGTCCGTGGGTCCGGAGCAGGCCCAGGACGGTGAACTGGGGGCCGGTCAGGTCCTGGTGGACCTGTTCGTGCCACAGGCGGGTGTGGATCTGGCCGAGCTGGCGCGCCAGGGGGCCGAGTCCGTCGAGAGCGGCGTGGATGGTCGCGGAGGCGCCGGACGTGCCGTCGGCCGGTGTGTGGGTTCCGTTCATCGCTCTGCGCTGCCCTTTCGGAATTGATCAGGACGTACACGTACTATACCGTCGCAGGAGTAGGACGTGTACGTCCTTGTTTGTGGTGGGCGACGACGTGAGACGGAGGTGGCGACGTGCGGCTTGTCGTCGCGATGACAGGAGCGACCGGTGCGCCCTTCGGCGTACGGCTTCTGGAGGTGCTGGGTGAACTGGGCGTGGAGACGCACCTGGTCGTGAGTCGATGGGCCCGGGCGACTCTCACCCAGGAGACCGGGCTCAGCGTGCGCCAGGTGCAGGCGATGGCATCGGTGTGCCACAGCCCCGACGACCAAGGGGCGTCGATCTCCAGCGGGTCCTTCCGCGTGGACGGCATGGTCGTCGTGCCGTGCAGCATGAAGACGCTGGCCGCCATTCGGACGGGCTACGGGGACGGGCTGATCGGACGCGCGGCGGACGTGATGCTCAAGGAGCGGCGGCGCCTTGTCCTGGTGGCGCGCGAGACCCCGCTGTCGGCCGTGCATCTGGAGAACATGCTCGAGTTGACCCGTATGGGCGCCACCGTCATGCCACCGGTGCCCGCGTTCTACAACCAACCCACCTCCATCGCGGACCTCGTCGACCACATCGTGGCGCGCGTCCTCGACCAGTTCGACCTGGACATGCCCGCCGCCAAGCGCTGGCAGGGCCTGACGGCGGCCGCACCCGGCGGACCTGCCCGGGACGTCAAGGGCGCCTGAGGCGTCCACCTACCCGGATCCAGCCCGGCGCCCCAATTCACTTATACAGAACAGGGATGTGTCATGACTCAACACGGCAGCGCGCTCAACTTTCGTGACTTCGTACAGGAGTTGCTCGACTCGGGAGACGCGGTCGCCATCCAGGAGCCGGTCAGCCCCACACTCGAAGCCGGTGCCATCACCCGTCGCGTCTACGAGACCCGCAGCGCCGCCCCGCTGTTCGGCAACCTCACCGAGGGAGACGCGGGATTCAGGATCCTCGGAGCGCCCGCCGGCCTGAGCCCCCTCAAGGGCGGCGCCTACGGTCGGATCGCCACGCACTTCGGACTGCCGCGCGACACGACGCCCCGCGCCCTGCTGGAACACCTCGTCTCCGCCATGCACGCCGACCCCGTCGCCCCACGCGTGGTGGAAACCGGCCCCTGCAAGGAGAACGTGGTGCGCGGCAGCGACGTCGACCTCCGCCGATTCCCGGCGCCGCTGCTGCACGAACAGGACGGCGGCCGCTACCTCGGCACGTACGGCTTCCACGTGGTGCGCACGCCCGACGGGGAGTGGACGAGCTGGTCGGTCGCCCGCACCATGCTCAACACCCGCGACACCCTGGTCGGCCCGGCCATGCCGCAGCAGCACATCGGCATGATCCACCAGATGTGGCGGGAGAGGGGCGAGCCAACCCCTTGGGCGATGGTGCTCGGCGCCCCGCCCGCCGCGCTCGCCGCCGCGGGCATGCCGCTGCCCGCCGGGGTCGACGAGGACGGCTACGTCGGCGCGCTGACCGGAAGCCCCGTCGAGGTGGTCCGTACCGAGACCAACGGCCTCTACGTACCGGCCAACGCCGAGATCGTGCTGGAGGGCTGGATCGGCCACGACGAGACGGCGCCCGAAGGGCCGATGGGGGAGTACCACGGCTACTCCTTCACCGGCAGCAAGCCGCAGCCCGTCTTCCACGTCGAGGCGGTGACCCACCGGAACGACGCCATTCTCCCTGCCTGCGTGGCGGGTCTGCCCCCGGAGGAGAACCACACCATCTGGGGCACGATGATCTCGGCCACGTCCCTCGATGTCCTGCGTTCCGCCGGTCTGCCGGTGTCCATGGCCTGGTGCTCGTACGAGGCCGCGACCTGCTGGATCGCCGTCGCGGTCGACACGCGGCGCCTGGCGGAGACGGGGATGGGGGAGAAGGAGCTGGCGGACGCCGTGGCCGGGGTCCTCTTCGGCTCGCACACGGGATGGCTGGTGCCCAAGGTGGTGCTCGTCGCGGACGACATCGACATCACCGACATCGACCAGCTGGTGTGGGCGATGGCCACCCGCTACCACCCCGGCACGGGCGAGTACGTCTACCCGCAGGCGCCGGGTATTCCGATGGTCCCGTACCTCACCGAGGAAGAGGTGCGCACGGGCAGGGGCGGCAAGTCCGTCATGAGCTGTCTGCTGCCCGGGCAGTTCGAGGGCCGGGCGGCGGGCGTCACCGCTTCGTTCGCGAACTCGTTCCCGGACGACGTGCGTCGGCGGGTGGTCGAGAACTGGGCCAACTACGGTTTTCCGGTGGCTGGTTGAGCGATAGCGGGCGGCCCGATGTCCGCGGGGGCGTTCAGCCCACGTGCACGCGAGGGCGGCGGGCCGGGTTCGGTTCGGCCTCTCGCAGGACCTCGCGGGTGACGGGGGCCACCTCGCCCTGGCCGAAGAGGAAGAAGCGCAGGAAGTTGGCGAGGGGATTGCCCTCCGTCCACTCGAAGTAGATGTGGGGAACCCGGCCGGTGGTGTCGCGGATGTGCAGGAGCAGGGCGGCCAGGGCGTTGGGGATGGAGGTGGCCTCCAGGCTGAGGACCCGGTAGCGGCTGTGCAGCACCTCGCCGCGTACGTTCAGATCCCCCTCGAATTCCGACGGGTCGAGCACCGTGACCTCGACGAAGACGAAGTCCTCCTGGGCCGGGACGTCGTTGTCGTGGCGGATCTGGTCGATCTTCTCGCGGTACTCGGCGATGTCGCGGTTGTCGGGCTCGTTCGCGATGAACCTGACCTTGCGGCTGGCGATGTCGCGGACGAAGCGCTCGGCCATGGCGTCGAACGTGACGTGGGTGACACGCAGTTCGAAGGCGCGGGCCAGCCGGGAGAGGAACGAGACGAGCATGATGCCGGCGATGAAGCAGGCACCGATCTTCACACCGTCCGGGCGCTCGATGACGTTGACGACCGTCGTGTAGAGGAACACCGCCGAGATGATGGCGAAGCCGATGGTCCAGTTGCGCTGCCCGGCCTTGCGCGCGGCGATGGTGACGGCGATCGCGGCGGAGCAGATCAGGACAAGGACACCGGTCGCGTAGGCGCCGCCCTGCGCGTCGACGTCGGCGTCGAAGATCCAGGTCACCAGGAACGCGATCAGGGTGAAGACGATCACCATCGGACGTACGGCGCGGGCCCAGTGCGGCGCCATGCCGTACCGCGGCAGGTAGCGGGGCATCAGGTTGAGGAGCCCGGCCATCGCGGAGGCCCCCGCGAACCACAGGATCGCGATGGTGGAGATGTCGTAGACCGTGCCGAAGGCGCTGCCCAGGTACTCGTGCGCCAGATACGCGAGCGCCCGGCCGTTTGCCTGGCCGCCGGACTCGAACTCCTTCTCCGGGATGAGCAGTGTGGTGATGAAGCTGGTGCAGACGAGGAACACACTCATGATCACGGCGGCCGTCGTCAGCAGTTTCTTGGCGCCCCGGATACGGCCCGCCGGCCGCTCCTCGGTGTCGGTGGGGTCGCCCTTCACGTGAGGCATGACCGCCACGCCGGTCTCGAAGCCGGAGAGGCCGAGCGCGAGCTTGGGGAAGACTAGCAGGGCGACCCCGATCATGGCGAACGCGTTGCCGTGCTGGGTGGTGAGCGCCGTGGTCCAGTCGGTGATCACATGCTCCTTCGTGATCACGTGCCAGAGGCCGGTCACCACCACCACGACGTTGAGCGAGAGATAGATGCCGACGAGGACGACGGCGACGCCGATCGCCTCCAGGAAACCCTTGAGGAACACCGCGCCGAGCAGGGCCACCAGTACGAGGGTGATGACCATCTGTTTGTTGTGCAGGGTGTCCGTCAGATGGGGGTTCTCCACGAGGTGGGTGGAGGCGTCCGCCGCCGACAGGGTGATGGTGATGAGGAAGTCGGTCGCGGCGAAGCCGAGCAGGGTGAGGACGAACAGCTTGCCCTTCCAGAAGGACAGCAGCCGCTCCAGCATCGCGATCGAGCCCTCGCCGTGCGGGCTCTCCTCGGCGACCCGGCGGTACACCGGCAGCGCACCGACGAGAGTGACGATCACCAGCACGATGGTCGCCACCGGCGACAGCAGACCGGCCGCGAGAGCCGCGATGCCGGGCTGGTAGCCGAGGGTGGAGAAGTAGTCGACGCCGGTCAGGCACATCACGCGCCACCAGGGCTGCCCCTTGTGGGACGGTTCCGGCTCGGCGGCCGCCCCCTGAGGGGTGGTCTTGGCCATGTCGGACAGGCCCTCGAGCATCCACGCGCGCAGGCGCCCCTGACGGTGCCCGTGGGTGGTGGCCATCGGTGTACTCCTGACGTGCTGCCCAGCCCGGGGTCCCGGCCATCACACGGACACCCGGGCCGACGTCACAGCTCGCGAGACCCAGGCCCACGCCTGGCTCCGCGCCGAGAGGAACGGCGCCGCTCGTCCGTGCCGCCATTGTCACCACCGGCCGGAGGATCGGCACGGCGACGGAGCGCAATCGGCGGGGGTCCCGACCGGGCGATGGACGGTGTTCAGGCCGCGCAGCACACTTGAAAGGAAGGCAGGTCACGCGGCTGCCCCCGCGCTTCGCGGGGCGGGCGGAGCACCCCCGTGATACCTAGATCTGGGGGCGGTGCCCGAGAGCTGGAGGCGACGCGTATGACCGGCAATCCGCTGACCGGCTATCCCGTGCGGGACCGGATCGCGCTGGCCGCGGGCCTCGTCGGCCCCTTCCTCGTCGCGCTCGTGCTGGTGCCTTTCCGCACGGACCTGTCGGCCACCAACGCCGCCCTGATCCTGGTCGTGGTGGTCGTCGCCGTGGCGGCCGTCGGCAGTCGAGCGGCGGGCGCTGTCGCGGCGCTGTCGGCGGCGGCCTGGTTCGACTTCTTCCTCACCCGCCCGTACCAGCGGTTCAGCATCACCGACTCGGATGACGTCGAGACGGCGGTGCTGCTCCTCGTCGTCGGGCTGATCGTGTCGCAGCTCGCGGCCCGCGCGCGCCGGCTGAAGGTGGTCACGGTGACGGACGCGGAGTACCTCGCGCGCATCCACGGAACCGCCGACCTCGCCCAGTCGACCACCTCCGCGGACGCGGTCGTCGGCCATGTGCGTGAGCAGCTGACCGAACTTCTCGGCCTGCGCGGCTGCCGATTCGAGTACGGCACCCTCCTGGGGCGGCCGCCGCGCCTGGAGCAGGACGGGAACGTGGTGGTCGGCCGCAGGCGCTGGGACGTAGACAGCGGGGGCTGGCCGGACGGTGAGATCGAACTCCGCGCGTACGGCAACGGCCAGTACCTCGGCCGCTACATGCTCACGCCCGGACCGGGCCCCGTCCCGTCCCTCCAGGCCCGCCTCGTCGCCGTGACGCTCGCCGATCAGACGGGTGCGGCGCTGGACATCACACGCCCGGCGAAGGGCGCCTGAGGGGTGGGCGGACGCTCGCCCGGTGCCGTGAGCCGACGGCGGCCAGTCCGACGTGACCGTCGCGGCGGCGCCCGGTGAGGATGGCCTCCTGCCGCGACGTATGGAGCGCGTGAAGAGTGCTCCGGCGCACGTATGGATCACGGCAAGAAGGCTGGGCCCCTTGCCGCACGGCATTCACGCTGGTCCTCGGATTGCTCAATCGGAGGACCGGCAACATGGCCGTACACACAGGCAGCGCGAACGCGGCGGAAGACGGCGACGGAGTTCAGGAGCCGCCTGATGCCGGCGGTGCCGCAGCTGCCCGGGCCGGTGACCGGCACAAGCTCACCGCGCTCCAGGGGCTGGCCGCGCTGTCGCTGGACGCGATGGCCTCGGTGGCCTACGGACCGGAATCGATCGTTCTGGTGTTGGCCGTGGCCGGTGCCTACGGGATGGGGTTCACGCTTCCCGTCACGCTCGCGATCGCCGGGCTGCTGGCGGTGCTGGTGGCCTCGTACCGTCAGGTCATCGCCGCGTTCCCGGACGGCGGCGGCTCGTACGCCGTGGCCAAGCGGCATCTGGGGCGCCGCACCAGCCTGGTCGCCGCCGGCTCTCTGATCCTCGACTACGTGCTGAACGTCGCGGTCTCCGTCACCGCCGGTGTCGCCGCTCTCACCTCGGCCTTCCCTCAGCTCTACGGCGAACGGACCTGGATCTGCCTCGGCGTCCTCCTCCTGGTCACGGCCATCAACCTGCGGGGCGTGGTCGACTCGGCCAAGGCGTTCCTGCTGCCGACCGCCCTCTTCGTCGGCTCGATCCTCGCGATGATCGTGGTCGGGCTCTTCCGCGACGGCCCGGTCAGCACCGCTTCGGCCGACGGTCACACTTCCGCGCTCGGCGACAGTGCCACCACCGTAGGGGCCCTGCTCCTGCTCAAGGCGTTCGCGGCCGGCTGCTCCGCCCTCACCGGAGTGGAGGCCGTGGCCAACGCGGTGCCGTCCTTCCGCGCCCCGGCCGCCCGACGCGCCCAGCGCACCGAGGTGGCGCTCGGCGCTCTCCTCGGCGTGATGCTCATCGGCCTTTCCATCCTCATCGGCCGCTTCCATCTCCAGCCGGTCGAAGGCGTGACGGTCCTCGCGCAGCTCGCGGACGCCTCGTTCGGACACAACGTGGCCTTCTACGTGGTGCAGTTCGCGACGATGGTGCTCCTCGCACTCGCCGCCAACACGTCCTTCGGCGGACTGCCCGTACTGATGAGCCTGCTGGCCCGTGACAACCACCTCCCACATGTGTTCGCCCTCAAGGCCGACCGGCAGGTGCACCGGCACGGGGTGCTCGCGCTGGCCCTGGTCTCCGCGCTCCTGCTGATCTTCTCCGGCGGCGACACGAACACCCTCGTCCCGCTCTTCGCGATCGGCGTCTTCATCGGCTTCACCATCTGCCAGGTCGGCATGGTCCGGCACTGGTACGGCGACGGGGTCAAGGGCTGGCGGGCGAAGGCCGCACTGAACGGCTTCGGCGCCCTGCTGACCGGTGTCGCGGGAGTGGTCGTCACCGCCACCAAGTTCACCGAGGGTGCCTGGCTCATCGTCCTCGCCCTGCCGCTGCTGGTCCTCGGCTTCGAGCGGGTGCATCGCGCGTACGGCCGCATCGGCGAGCGCCTCGAACTCGGCCGCGTCCCCGAACCGCCCAAGCGCGTCCACTCGCTGGTCGTCGTACCCGTCTCCGGCCTGTCCAAGCTGACGTGCAAGGCGCTCACCGCGGCCCGTTCGCTGGGTGACGAAGTGCTGGCGATCACCGTCACGCACCCCGCCCCGGAGGACCGTCGCGAGGCCGAAGCCCTGCACCGGGACTGGGAGTTGTGGAACCCGGGCGTCGATCTCGTCGAGCTCAGCTCACCCACGCGCGCCCTCGGCCGGCCCGTCTCGGCCTACGTGCGCGAGCTCGCCGCCACCCACCCCGACTCCCAGATCACCGTGCTGATCCCGGAAGCCGAGTCCGCGCGCGTCTGGCAGCGGATGCTCCAGAACCAGCGCGGCTCCGTCGTCGCGCACGCGGTACGCCGCGACACCGACGCGGTGATCTGCCGACTTCGCTTCCGCATCGCCGCCGACGGGCGCTGAACGACCCCCTCTGTCTCGTCTCCCACTCCCGCTGTCTTACTGTCGTAGGACATTCAGTCTTGACACCTGGATCCAGGGTCAGCAAGCTGTCTTACTGTCGTAAGACAACGGGAGAAGCAGTGATCGAGTTCGTACTTGACGGCCGTTCACGGGTGGCCACCTACATGCAACTTGTGCTCCAGGTGCGCCAGGCTCTGCGGGTCGGTCTCGCCGAGCCCGGGGACCAGCTGCCCAAGGTGCGACAGGTGGCTCAGTCGCTGGCGATCAATCCGAACACGGTGTTGAAGGCGTACCGCGAGCTCGAACTCGAAGGACTGGCGGAGGGACGCCCCGGCGTGGGCACGTTCCTCGTAGGCACCCTCGCCGGCCCGGCCCTGGCCCACCAGGCCGGGCTGCGCGAGGACCTGCTCGCCTGGCTGCACAAGGCCCGGGCCGCGGGTCTGGGCCGCGAGGACATCACCGCGCTGATCGACACCACTCTGCGCACCACGCTCGACGCACCGCCGGCCGAGGACGTCTCGTGACCAGTTGGGGGACCAGACATGCGTGACCAGTTGGGGGATCGGACATGACGAACATGGCGTTGGAGACCGACGCACTCGGAAAGCGGTACGGGCGCACATGGGCACTCCAGGAGTGCTCCCTGCACCTGCCCGCCGGCCGGATCGCCGGTCTCGCCGGACCCAACGGAGCGGGCAAGTCCACCCTCCTGCACCTCGCCGTCGGACTGCTGCGGCCCGACACCGGACAGGTGCGCGTCTTCGGCCAGGATCCGCGTGACAACACCGCTGTCCTGCGGGAGGTCGGATTCGTGGCCCAGGACACGCCGCTCTACCGCGACTTCACCGCCGCGGACCTCATCACCCTCGGCGGAAAGCTCAACAGCCGCTGGGACGCCGCCTTCGCCCGTGAGCGGATCGGTCAACTCGACATTCCGCTCAAGAAGCCGGTCGGGAAACTCTCCGGCGGGCAGCGCGCCCAGGTGGCACTGGCGCTGGCCATGGCCAAGCGGCCCCGTCTGCTGCTGCTCGACGAGCCGGTCGCGGCGCTCGACCCCCTGGCGCGACGGGAGTTCATGCAGGCGCTGATGGGCGTGGTCGCCGAGAGCGGCACGACAGTGCTGCTGTCCTCACACCTGGTGGCGGACCTGGAACGGGTCTGCGACTACCTGATCGTGCTGCAGAAGGCACAGGTCCGTCTGGTCGGGGCGATCGACGAGCTGCTCGACGAACACCGGACGTTGGTCGGTCCGCGCACCGAGCCGGACGCTGTCCCGATGGAGGGCCCGGCCCAGGTCGTCAACGCCAGCCACACCGATCGCCAGTCCACGCTGCTCGTCCGCACGAAGGGACGCCCCGTCGACGACCCGGCCTGGACCCGGCACGAGGTGACTCTGGAAGACCTCGTCCTCGCCTACCTCCACACGGCCGACACCCGTGCGGCGCGCACCGTTTCGGAGGTGACCGCATGATCTGGCTGACGTGGAAGCAGCATCGCAAGCAAGCGCTGTTCGCCGGGATCGGGCTGGCCGCACTCGCCGCGATCATGATTCCCACCGGCCTGCGGATGCACGACGCCTTCGACAACTCCGGCCTGGGCGCGTGCCTTTCGAACCTGGGCACGGACGTGCTGGCCGCGAACAAGGCCGTGGACCGCTGCAACGCCCTCAGTACTCAGTTCCAGAACGAGTTCAAGGATCTGTCGTTCGTCGGCATCCTCTTCGTGATCCTGCCGCTGCTGGTGGGGTTGTTCCTCGGCGCACCGCTGATCTCCCGCGAAGTCGAACACGGCACGCACCGGTTCGTGTGGACGCAGGGCGTCAGCCGCCTGCGGTGGGCGCTCGTCAAGTTCGGCCTGGTGGGTGTCGTCACGGCCCTCCTCGCAGTGGTCTACGCCCTGGGGGTGTCCTGGTGGTACGAGCCGCTGGCCGCCAACGGCAACGGGCGATTCGGCTACCTCTGGTTCGACGTGCAGGGCATCGCGCCGATCGGCTACACCCTCTTCGCCGTGTCGCTGGGCATCTTCGCCGGCACCTTCGCGCGCCGGGTCCTGCCGGCCATGGCGGTCACCCTCGCCGGATTCGCCGTCGTACGTATCGCCGTCGAAACCCTCGGCCGGTCCCACTACATGCCCGCCAAAACCCTGAACTACGGCCTGGCGAGCTCCCAGGGACCGAACCCCGCGTCGAGCGACTGGATTCTCAGCCAGGGGTTGCGCGACGGCGCCGGGAAGCTCGTGAGGGAGAACGCCCAGGTGGGGTGCCCGCCCTCCAACGAGCTCAAGGGCGACGCGAGTTCGTGCCTGGACCAGATGGCGCATCAGGGCCTGGGGCCGGGTTCCCACAACTGGCAGCTCTACCAGCCCGGCGACAGGTTCTGGGCCTTCCAGAGCATCGAGACGGGCATCTTCCTCGCTCTGGCGGCGCTCCTGGTCTTCCTCGCCGTGCGCCGGATCCGTCACATCGCCTGACGGGGGAGAGGGCGGTTTCCTCGGGCGGGAGGGCTCAGGGCCGGTGGGCCTGGGCTCTCCCGCCTACGTCGTCAGGCCAATGTCTGCGTGAGTTCGCTGCGGGTCGACGTGTGAACGAGACGGCCGAGCGCGCCGTTGACGATGGGCATGTACGGCGGGACATGGCCGCATTCCACGTCGGCGACGATCGGCACGTTCAGGGAGCCGAGCGCGTCGAGCACGGCCTCGTGCTGGGTGAGGGTGCGGCGGTCCGGTGCGTTGGTCCGGCCGACGAGGATCGCGTTCGCGTGGTCGAAGAGCCCGGCGAGCCTTATGCCGTGCAGGTTCCGACAGATGGTGAAGGCGTTGTCCTCGGCCGCCTCGACGTAGATGAGGAGTCCGTCGGGGGACTCGTCGCGGGCGAAGGCCGATGCGTCGAGGTAGGGGGTTCCCGCGAGATCGCACAGCGTCTCGATGCAGCCGCCGAGCAGCCGCCCCTCGGCATCCACGTCACCGCTGCCGTCGAGCCGGGTCCAGGTGCCCCGGCCGTTCAGCGTGTACTCGCGGACGTCCGGGTAGACGGCGAAGTCGTCGAAGCCGCCGGAACGGTGGCGGCCGGGCGGAGTCTGCGTGAAGCGGTGCCCGGGGGGAGCGGCGACGATGTCGAGCCACGTCAGCAGGCCCTCGGGTACGCGATAGGGCGTGTCCATGAAGTTGTTGCCGTGGACGGTCGCGGTGCCGGTGAGCAGGGTCAGCGGGGTGATGAGGCTCGAGATGTCGGAGAACCCGACGAACCAGGTGGGCTCGGCCTCGCGCAGCCGGTCCCAGTCGAGGTGCGGGATCAGATCGATCGCCGTCTCCCCGCCCCACGGCGGCACGACCGCCCTGATGGTGGGATCGGTCAGCATCGCCATCAACTCGCCCGCACGATCGGCGGCCGAGGCACTGACATGCCGGGCCCCGTCCATGCACCGCCCGACCACCACCTCGTACCCACGGTCCTGCACCTCACGGACAGCGAGCTGAAGGCGCGCACTCATCTCCTTCGACACACCACTCGACGGAGAGGTGACACCGATACGGTCACCAGGACGCAGGGGGCGCGGGTATCGGACGGACATGCGCGGATTCTGGCACGAAGCACTGCGCGGCCGACAGGGGTTTCTTGGCCGTCGAAGCGGCCAGACAGCGGGGGCGCGGCATCGGAGCCGAGCGAGCCGGTCGCCGCAGTCGGCTGCGCGAGCTGGTCGAGCTCGCGCAGCGGCTCTGCGGCGGCTGACAGGCAGGGAGAACTCGTCAGGCGAGGGTGACCTCGACGGGGAGCTTCTTGATTCCGTTGACGAAGTTGGAGCGGACGCGTGGGACGTCGCCGGTGAGGCGGATGCCGGCCAGGCGCGGGATCAGCTCCTCGAACATGATGCGGATCTCGGTGCGGGCAAGGAGGTTGCCCAGGCACAGGTGCGGGCTTCCCTTGCCGAAGGTGACGTGGTCGTTGTCCGTGCGGGCGACGTCGAAGTTGTACGGGTTGCCGAAGACCTTCTCGTCACGGTTGCCGGAGGCGTACCACATGACGACCTTGTCGCCCTCCTTGACCTGCTTGCCGCCGAGTTCGACGTCGCGGGTCGCGGTGCGGCGGAAGTGGTAGACGGGGGACGCCCAGCGCAGGAACTCCTCGACCGCCGTCGGGATCAGGGAGGGGTCCTCCTGGAGGCGGGCCAGCTGCTCGGGGTGCTGGAGCAGGGCCAGCATGGAGTGCGTGATGGTGTGGCGTGTGGTCTCGTTGCCGGCGACCACGAGGAGCAGGAAGTAGTTGTCGAAGTCCTGCCCGGACAGCGGCAGTCCGTCGCGGGGGGTCTCGTTGACGAGCTTGGAGACCAGGTCGGTGCCGTGGCCGCCGCGTCGCTGACGGGCCAACTCGCGTCCGTACTCGAAGACTTCGAGGGAGGCGGGGGAGCGGAACGGCAGGTCGCGGTACTTCTCGCTCTCCTCGCTCCCGAGGAGCACGTCCGCGTAGTCGGGGTCGGTGTTGCCGATGATCCGGTTGCCCCAGTCGATGAGCTGCTGGTTGTCCTCCGGCGGCACGTCGAGGAGGCGGGCCAGTACGTTGATGGGGAAGTCGGCGGAGACCTCCTGGACGAAGTCGAAGCTGCCCTTGGCGAGCGCCGTGTCCAGGGTCTTGGCGGTCAGCCCGCGCAGGAAATCGGTGTAGCTGTTGATGACGCTCGCGCCGAACTGGCGCTGGAGCAGGCTGCGCATCGCGCGGTGACGCACGCCGTCGAGTTCCAGGATGGAGGCGCGCTTCTTGATCTGGTCGTCGTCGACCTCTTCGAGGTTGACGAATTTGGTGGAGGTGAACGTCTCGGCGTCGCGGTCGACGCGTGCGATGTCCTCGTGCCGGGTGACCGCCCAGAAGCCCGAGTTGGGGGCCTCTTCCGGCTGCCAGTGGACCGGGTCCTCGTGGCGCAGGGTGTGGAACATGCGCCAGGGGGTGACGCCGTCGGTGAAGTTGTCGAGGTCGGCGAGGTCGACGTCGGCGAGCGGCATGGGTTCGGTCGGGGCGATGGCGTCGGTCGGGTTCGTCATGGGGGTGCTCCTGAAGGTGGTGCGGCCGGTCAGAGGTGGTAGGAGTACTCGGTGAACTCCCAGTCCGTGACGTGGTGGTTGAAGCGGTCGACCTCGTCGCGCTTGTAGGTGAGGAAGGACTCGGTGAAGTCCTTGCCGAGGACCTCGGTCAGCGCGTCGTCCGCTTCGAGGGCGTCGAGTGCGGCGGGCAGGGTCGTCGGCAGCATCTGGGACTTCTCGGGGTCGTAGCCGTAGCCCTGCAGGGGTGCCGGCGGCTCCTTGCCGTCCTGGATGCCGAGGAGCGCGGCGGCGCAGAGCGCCGCGGTCGCGAGATAGGGGTTGGCGCTGGCGTCGCCGAGCCGGAGCTCCAGGCGGGCGCCGGAGCCACGCTCGGGCGGGATGCGGACCATGGCGCTGCGGTTGTCGAGGCCCCAGTCGATCAGCCACGGCGCGAGGGTGTCGGGTCCGAAGCGCTTGTACGAGTTCACGGTCGGGTTGAGCAGGGCCGCGAGCGCGGGTGCGTGGGCGAGGATGCCGGCGATGGCGTGCCGGGCCGTGTCCGACAAGCCGTAGGCGCCTGAGGGGTCGTCGAAGACGTTACGGCCCTCTTCGGCGACGGAGTCACCGGTGGCTTCGCCGGAGAAGTGGAGGTGGAAGCCGGAGCCTCCGGCGTCGTTGAAGGGCTTGGCCATGAAGGTGGCCAACTTCCCTTCCTTGCGGGCGATTTCCTTGACCGCGGACTTGAAGAGGAAGGCGCGGTCGGCGGCGTCCATCGCTTCCGAGTGGGTCAGGTTGATCTCGAACTGGCCCGCGTCGAACTCGTGGTTCGCGCTGATGACGCCGATGTCGAGATCGCGCAGCGCGCGCAGGGTGGGCAGCAGGTGGTTGTCCGCGTCGGCGCGCAGTCCGGCCGTGTAGACGACTCCGGCGACGCCCTGTCCGTAGCGGCGCCAGCCGGTCGGCGCGGCCGTGTCCTGTTCGAGCAGGAAGTACTCGAGCTCGGGGCCGACGACAGGTCGCAGACCGGCTTCTTCGCAGCGGGTGAGCACCGAGCGCAGCAGGTCGCGCGGGGACTCCGGGCTGGGGGAGCCGGTGGCGGGGTCGGTCGTCTCGCCCAGGCACCAGGCGACGCCCGGCTCCCAGGGCAGACCGCGGGCGGTGGCGAGGTCGGGTCGTACGGTCACGTCGGGGAGGCCCGCGTCGAGGCCGCCCCTGACCGGGACCACGTCGCCCTGCGGGGTGGTGTGGTAGACGGCGCGGCAGAAGGCGAGGCCGTGGTCGCAGGCCGAGGGCAGATGGTCGAGCAGGACGTCACGGGCGCGGTCGGTGCCGATCAGGTCGGGATACGTCACCCGGACCACGTCGATGCCGTCGGCGGCGAGCCGGTCCATGGCGGTGCGGACTTCTGGGGTGTCTTGAGCGCTCACCGATGTCTCCTCGGCGGATGTGAACGGGGGCGTGGCGGCCGGCCGCCGGGCGGGGTGGCCCGTCAGGCGAGGGCCCGGCGTCGGGGTGTGGACGCCAGACCGGCGTCCACCCGTTGTTTGGTGCCAAACGGTATGGACGGCCGCCCCTCTCCGCAAGGGGTGCAGGGAAAGAATTTATCCATCTGGATAGCTCTTGACCAGGATCCGTTCGCTTCCTATGTTGTTTGAAGCCAAACGAGTTGGGGAGTGCGGCCATCCGTACCCCTTTGGCAGGGGCCCGGCCACGGAGCCGGGCCCCACTTCCCTCAGTGCGCCCCGACGCCCTCACCTCCAGGAGGACCGGCCATGAAGGTCGTCGTCGACATGAACAAGTGCCAGGACCACGGACAGTGCGTCTTCTCGGCCCCCGACGTCTTCCAGCTGGACGACACCGGGCGCCTCGCCTACGTCAGCGACCCCGACGACGCGCTGCGCGACGAGGTCGAGGAAGCCGCAGACGTCTGTCCGCTGCAGGCCATCCGGATCGAGGCCTGAGATGGCCGAGACGGCTCACGTCCCCCGGAGCCCGGGGCGCGTCGTCGTGGCCGGTGCCTCGATGGGCGGCCTGCGCGCCGCCGAACAGCTGCGCGCCGCCGGCTGGACGGGCGCGATCACGGTCATCGGCGACGAGCCCCATATGCCGTACAACCGGCCGCCGCTGAGCAAGGACGTGCTCGCCGGGACCGCATCCTTCGAGTCCCTCGCGTTCACGCCCCGAGCGAGTGCGGCGGACGTCGAGTGGCGACTGGGCACGACCGTCACCTCCGCCCGCCTCGACGAACGCGTCGTCGGACTCGACGACGGTACGGAGCTCGCCTTCGACGGCCTGGTCGTCGCCACCGGCATGCGGCCGCGCAAGCTGCGCTGCGACGGCCCTTCGGGTCCCGGCAGCGGCCGGCACACCGTGCGCACCCTCGCCGACGCCCGGGGCCTGCGTGACGAACTGACCCGGCCGGGCGTCCGTGTGGTCGTCATCGGCGCGGGCTTCATCGGCTGCGAGGTCGCCGCCACCGCCAAGGGCCTGGGCGTCGGCGAGGTGACGGTGGTCGACCCCGAGCCGTTGCCGATGCTGCGCCCGCTCGGCGAACTCCTGGCCCGCTCGCTGCACCGGCGCCACGAGGAACGCGGCGTGCGCTTCGCCCTCGGCGCAGGTGTCGCGGGCTTCGAGGGCGAGGACCGGGTGACCGGTGTCGTCCTCACCGACGGGACGGTGCTCGCGGCCGATGTGGTCGTGGAGTCCGTCGGCTCGGTCGCCAACACCGAATGGCTGGACGGCAACGGCCTGGATCTGTCCGACGGGGTCCTGACCGACGAGCAGCTGCGCGTCGGCGGCCACCCGAACGTCGTCGCCGTCGGCGACGTCGCCCGCTTCCCCAACGCCCGCTACGACGGCGTGCCCCGCCGCGTCGAGCACTGGTCGATCCCCACCGACTCCGCCAAGCACGCCGCGAAGAGCCTCGTGGCCCACCTCGCCGGCAGCGTGGCACAACCCGCGCCGTTCGCCCCGCTGCCCACCTTCTGGAGCGACCAGCACGAGTTCCGGCTGCAGTCCTTCGGCGCACCCGCCCTCGGCATCGCCGACGTGCGCGTCCTGGACGGCCACCCGGAAGGTGACGTCCTCGTCGGCTACCACCGCGACGACCGGCTCGTCGGGGTGGTGGCGCTCGGCGGCCCCGCCGCCACCACCGGCGCCGCCCGCTACCGCGCCCAGCTCCTCGCGCGGCCCGCCCTCATCTCGTAAGGAACCCCCAGTCATGGCCAGCGTCCGTGGATACTTCCACCCCAAGACGGCGACCGGCGACGCCTCGCTGATCCCCTCCCCGCCGTGGCACTACTCCGGCGACCTGCTCACCGTCGAGTACCGCACCGACCCCGCCCGGGTGCGCGAACTCCTTCCCGAACCACTGGAGTTGGCCGATGAGGACCCCGGCGCCGTCGCGCTGATCTGGGCCGACTGGCAGTCCTGCGCCGCGGACGGGAGCCAACTGCTCGACCCCGTGCTCGCCCAGTACAAGGAGGCCTTCGCGGTCGTGCGCTGCCGGTACAAGGGGCGCACCTACTCGCGGTGCGTGTACATCTGGGTCGACAAGGACTTCGCCGTCGCGCGCGGCCTGCACCAGGGCTACCCGAAGAAGCTCGGCTCCATCCACCAGACCCGCCCGCACCCGTACGGCCCCGCGCCGCGCATCGAAGCCGGCGCCCGCTTCGGCGCGACCCTCGCCGCGGCCGACCGCCGCCTGGCCCAGGCCGTGGTCACCCTGCGCGAACCGTCCGAGACCAACGGCTTCGTCAACAGCCACCCGATGGCCCACCACCGCTGGCTGCCCTCCATCGAGAAGGGCAAGGGGCTGGCTCTCGACGAGCTGATCGAGACCGGCGCCGCGTCCTTCGAGGCCGGTCAGGCGTGGGTCGGTGACGCGGAGCTGGAGCTGTTCGAAGCGCCCACCGAGGAGCTGGCCCGACTGGAGATCAGGGAGCCGATCGCCGCCTACCACCGGCAGGTCGGCGTCGTGTGGGACGGCGGCACGCTGCTCGAGTCCGGCACCTCCGGAGCCGAGTGACTCCCGCCCACTACCTGCCACTTGGAGACTGGACATGAGCGAACACACCCTCACCGTGGCCGGTGTCACCGTCGACACCCGGCACTGGATCGGCGGCGAACGCGTCGCCTCCGCCGACACCTTCGTGGACGTCTCGCCGATCGACGGGAGCGTCATCGGCGAGATCGCCCGCGGTACGGCGGCAGAAGCGTCGGCCGCCGTTGCCGCGGCCCGCGCCGCCTTCCCCGGCTGGGCGGCCACCCCGCGCGCCGAACGGGCGCGGATCCTGCACGCCGTCGCCGACGCCGTCGAGAAGCGCGTCGAAGACCTCTCGATCGTCGAGACCCACGACAACGGCGCTCTGCTGCGCTCGCACCGGCGCGGTGTGATGCCACGCGTGGCACACAACTTCCGCTTCTTCGCCGACTGGCTCCTCGGCCTCGGCCACGACGACTTCGACACCCGCGGCCACACCAACCACGTCAGCTGGGACCCGGCGGGCCCCTGCGTGCTGATCACCCCGTGGAACGCACCGCTGATGCTGGCCAGCTGGAAGATCGCCCCGGCGCTCGCCGCGGGCAACACCGTGATCCTCAAGCCTGCCGAGTGGTCGCCCCTCACCGCCTCCCTGTTCGCCGACATCGCCGCCGAGGCCGGACTGCCCGCCGGGGTCCTGAACGTCGTGCAGGGCTACGGCGTCGAGGCCGGCAGCGCGCTCGTCTCGAACCCCGACGTGCGCCGCATCAGCTTCACCGGATCGGTGCCCACCGCGAAGACCATCGCCGCGGCGGCAGCCGCCAACCTGGTGCCCGCCAGCTTCGAACTCGGCGGAAAGTCACCGCTGTTGGTGTTCGCGGACGCCGACCTCGACCTGGCGGTCGACCTGGCCGTGGAGCAGTACGACAACGCCGGACAGGTGTGCCTGGCCGCCACCCGCATCCTCGTCGAGGAGACGATCGCGGAGGAGTTCACGCGGCGCTTCGCCGAGAAGGCATCGGCCCTGCGGCAGGGAGATCCGCGCGACGAGAGTACCGACATCGGCCCCAACATCCACACCCGCCAGCTGGAGAAGATCGACGGCTTCGTGCAGCGGGCCCTCGCAGCCGGGGCCCGAGCCGTCATCGGCGGCCGACGGGGCGAAGGTCAGTACTACGCGCCGACCCTGCTCACCGATGTCGCCCAGGACTCCGAGATCGTCCAGGAAGAGGTCTTCGGCCCCGTCCTGACACTGCAGACGTTCGCCGACGAGGACGAGGCGGTCCGCCTGGCCAACGACACCCGCTTCGGGCTCGCCGCCACCGTCGCCACCGGAGACCGCGGTCGCGCCGAGCGCGTCACCGACCGTCTCGTAGCCGGCACGGTCTGGGTCAACTGCTTCTTCGTACGCGACCTCCAGGCGCCCTTCGGCGGCTCCCGGCACTCCGGGGTGGGCCGCGAGGGAGGCACCTGGAGCTTCGACTTCTACTGCGACCTCAAGAACACCGTGACGGCGCCGAAGGGCTGGCGGGACCATGGGTGAGATCGTCGGGGCGGGGCTGCTCGCCCATGTGCCCACCGTCGTGCTCCCGCAGGAGACGCGCCTGGAACTGAACGAGGGCAAGGAGATCACCCTCGTCACCGGTCTGAACGAACTGCGGCGCGAGGTCTTCGAGGGGGATGCCGCCCAGGAGTACGACACCGTCGTCGTCCTGGACTCGCACTGGGCCACCACCGTCGAATTCGTCGTCACCGCGCAGCAGCGCCGGGCCGGGCTCTTCACCTCCGAAGAGCTGCCGCGCGGCATGTGCCGGATGCCCTACGACTTCCCGGGCGACCCCGAACTCGCCGAGAACATAGCCGGGTTCGCGGACAAGCACGGCACCTGGATCACCGCGATCGACGACCCGTACCTGCCGATCTACTACGCCACGACCAACCTGTGGAAGTTCCTCGGCGAGGGCCTGCCCGACAAGAAGTGGGTCACCATCGGCGTCTGCCAGACCGGTGACATGGAGGACCACCTGCGCCTCGGACGAGCGCTCGCCGACGGCATCGCCGCCACCCCGGGCCGCCGCGTCCTGCTCATCGCCTCTGGCGCCCTGTCGCACACCTTCTGGCCGCTGCGGCAACTGCGCGACCACGAATCGAGCGACCCCGCGCACATCTTCACCGCCGAGGCGCGCGAGGCCGACCACGAACGCATCGCCTGGTTCAAGGAAGGCCGTCACGACAAGGTCATCGACACGATGGACGCGTTCTGGAAGTTCAAGCCCGAGGCCAAGTTCTTCCACTACCTGATGATGGCGGGCGCCCTCGGCGAGCGCGCCTGCGTCGCCAGGGCGCGCCAGTACGGCGAGTACGAGAACTCGATCGGCACCGGCCAGGTCCACCTGTGGTTCGACCGCCCCGCCGGCGGCTGGACCGGCGACGGCCTGTCCGCACACCCCGCACCGCACAACCCCCACAGCCGCGCCTAGGAGCCCCCTCATGCCCGAGTACCGCCGCATCCTCCTGGACGGCGCGGCCGTCCAGGTCCTCCGCGAGGACGACGAACTGGTCGCCGGCGACGGCCGCCGCGTCAAGGTGGAGGACGCCCAGCACCTTCCCCCGGTCGTCCCCTCGAAGGTCGTCGCCGTCCATCTCAACCACCGCAGCCGCGTCGACGAGTTCCAGATCGAGCTCACGCCCACCCCGACGTACTTCCACAAGCCCACCTCGGCCCTCAACTCCCACAAGGGCGCGATCGTGCGCCCCGAGGGCTGCAAGTGGCTCAACTACGAGGGCGAGGTCGCCATCGTGATCGGCAGGACGGCCCGCAACATCTCGCCGGCCGACGCGGGGGAGTACATCGCGGGCTACACGATCGCCAACGACTACGGCCTGCACGACTTCCGCGACACCGACGCCGGCTCCATGCTGCGGGTGAAGGGCTCCGACACCCTGTGTCCGCTCGGCCCGGGCCTGGTCACCGACTGGGACTTCCGCGACAAGTACCTGCGCACCTACGTCAACGGAGAGGTGGTGCAGGACGGCTCCACCGCGGAGATGGAGTGGGACATGCACTACCTCGTGGCCGACATCGCGCGCACCATCACGCTGTACCCCGGCGACGTGCTGCTCTCCGGCACACCGGCCAACTCCCGTCCCGTGCAGCCCGGTGACGTCGTCGAGGTGGAGGTGGAAGGTCTGGGGCGGCTGACCAACCACATCGTCACCGGTCCCACCGCGATCCGCTCCGACGTGGGTGCCCAGCCGACCGAGTCCGAGGAAGTCCTGTCCACCGCGCTGGGCGGCGACTGGGAGTTCCGCGGCATCCGCCCGCCCCGCCGGGGCTGACGGATCACGAACCGCGCCGTGCCGGGCCGGCCCCCGAAGCCGCCCGGCGCGGCGCCCCGAGCGCGGTGCTGCACGATCGACCGGCAGCCACCGCGGGCTAGGTAGGGTCCCTGACGTGACCGAATCCGCCGAAGCGCCAGACGAGAAGATCAGCCGAAGCCCTCGTGGCAAGGCGCGCAAACGGCTGGACTACGGAGCGGGCCGTGACGCGCTCCTGAGCGCGGCCGTGCGGGTGGTGGCCCGCGGTGGCCTGCGCAGACTGACCTACCGCGCCGTCGCGGAGGAGGCCGGTGTCACCCACGGTCTGGTCGTGCACCACTTCGGTTCCCGCGACGCGCTCATCGAGGCGGCGCTGGCCCACACGGTGCACACCAGCCTGCACACCAGCGCCATGGAGTCCGGCACCGGCAGGACCGCGGACTTCTCGGCGGGGCTGTCGCAGATGGTCGCCGCCAACCCGGACCTGCAGGCGTTCCAGTACGAGCTGATGCTGGAGTCCCGGCGCAGGCCGGAGCTGCTGCCGCCGTTGCGCACCCTGTACGACGAGTACTTCGACGCGGCCCAGCGCGAGTTGAACCGCATGCTCCCGAAGGACGCGAGCCCGGCCCTCATGCGGCTCGTCTTCGCCGCGCTGGACGGCCTCGTCCTGCACCAACTGGTGCTGGGCGAACCGGAGATGACCGAAGCCGCTCTGGAGGAGCTGAGGTCGCTGCTGCGCGGGCTCGGGGCCGACTCCGAAGACGACGGCTGACCCTTCGCCACCCACGGGTTCGAGGGGGCAGGCGGGGCCCCGGCCGGAACCATCCCGCAGGGCCTTGCCAAACGCCGGGTCCCATCCGACTATGGGGCAACTCGTTTGGCCTGAAACGAATCGCCCCTCCCTCATCCCCGGCAGGTGATCCGCGTGGACAGTCAGACGGTCGCAAGGCAACAGACCGTGCAGGACCCGCCCACAGCAGGCAAGCTCAAGTCCAACGCCCTCGGCGTCGTGGGCATCCTCTTCTTCGTCCTCTCCGCGCAGGCGCCGCTGACCGGCATCGCAGGCGCCCTCCCCATCTCCGTCGGCCTCGGCAACGGCGCGGGCGCCCCGGCCGGATACGCCGTGGCAGGGGCGGTGATCTTCCTCTTCTCGGTCGGCTTCGTCGCCATGGGCCGCCATGTCGTGGACGCCGGCGCCTTCTACACGTACATAGGCAGGGGCCTCGGCCGGACCACGGGTACCGGCAGCGCCGGTGTCGCACTCTTCGCCTACTGCACGATCCAGGCCGCCATGTACGGGCTCTACGGGTCCATCGTGAGCGGGCTGGTGGCGCAGTACACGGGCCTCGACGCGCCCTGGTGGGTCTGGGCCGTGGTGACGATGGTGATCGTCCAGGTGCTCGGCGCCGCGGGCATCGAGATGGGCGCCAAGGTGCTCGCGGTCTTCGTCCTCGCCGAGTTCAGCATCCTGCTCGTCTTCGCGCTGGTCACCCTGGTCAAGGGCGGCGGCCCGGAAGGACTCGGCTTCGCCGAGAGCTTCTCGCCGAAGGCCGCGCTGCAGGGGGCACCGGGGGTGGCGCTGATGTTCGCGGTGGCGTCGATGTTCGGCTTCGAGGCGACCGCGATCTACGGAGAGGAGGCGCGTGAGCCCAAGAAGACCGTCCCGCGCGCCACGTACCTGTCCGTCGCCGTCGTCACCGGCTTCTTCGCCTTCACCTCCTGGATGCTCGTCTCCGCCTACGGGGCCTCGCACGCTCCTGCGGCCGCGGGCAAGGCGCTGGCGGGCGGCGACGGCGTGGTGTTCGTCCTCTCACCCGTCGCGGACCTGTTCGGTGGCTGGGCGGGTGACGTCCTGCCGGTCCTGCTCGCCACCTCGCTCTTCGCCGGCATCCTCGCCTTCCACAACTCCGCCAACCGCTATCTGTTCTCGCTCGGCCGTGAAGGGGTGCTCCCGCGCAGGCTCTGTACGCTCAACCGGCGCCACTCGCCCTGGGCCGCCGGCACCGTGCAGACCGCGCTCGCGCTGCTGCTCGTCGTGCCGTTCGCGCTGCTCGGCAAGGACCCCGTGCTGAGCCTCTTCTCCTGGTTCAGCGGCGTGGCCGTCCTCGCGATGATGCTGCTGTACTTCCTGACGTCGGTCTCCGTGATCGTCTTCTTCCGCCGCGAACGCCTCGACACCCGCCCCTGGAACACGCTGATCGCACCGGCCCTGGGCGCGCTCGGAATCGGTGGCGCGATCTGGGTGATCCTGGCCAACTTCACGACGCTCATCGGCGGTTCGGCCGAGACGGCGACCTGGCTCGTGCTGAGCGTCCCGGCCGTCCTCGTGCTGAGCGCCGTCGCGGCCCGGGCCGTCCGCGCACGGCCGGGCGCGACGGCCTGACTCCGTCCGCTCCCTGTCGGGGTGCGCCGACGCACATGTCGCCGCGCACCCCGACACGCGGACACGATTTCATTTGACCTCAAACACATTCAGTGAGCCGGAGGCCACACCATGCTGGAACTCACCCACGACGAGTGGCTGAGCCGCGCCAAGGAGCTGGACCTGTCCGGCTTCCACCACATCGACGGCGCCGACGAACCGGGCGGCGGCGCAACCTACGCGGCCGTGTCACCCCGTGACGGACAGGTTCTCGCGCAGGTGGCGGACGGGGGCGCGGCCGAGGTCGACGCCGCGGTGGCCGCCGCGCGCCGCGCCTTCGACGCCGGCCCGTGGCCCCGCCTCGCACCCGCCGACCGCGGCCGCGCACTGCTCCGCCTCGCCGACCTCCTGGAGGAGCGGCGCGACCGCCTCGCTCTCACGGTGAGCCTGGAGATGGGCAAGCCCATCACGGACGCGTACGACATCGAGCTGCGCGCCGCCGTCAACACCTTCCGTTTCTACGGACAGTTGGCCGACAAGCTGACCGACGAGTCCCCGCACACCGCGCCCGACGCGCTGGCCCTCGTCACCCGCGAGCCGGCCGGAGTCGTCGGCGCGGTCGTCCCGTGGAACTTCCCCCTGACCATCGCCTCCTGGAAGGTCGCCCCGGCGCTCGCGGCCGGCTGCACCGTCGTCCTCAAGCCCTCCGAGAACTCGCCCCTGTCGGCGCTGCACCTGGGGCGGCTGGCCACCGAGGCGGGCCTGCCCCCCGGCGTCCTGAACGTCGTCACCGGCGACGGCCCCACCGCCGGGCGCGCCATCGGACTGCACCCGGACGTCGACGTCCTCGCCTTCACGGGGTCGACGGCCGTCGGACGGCACTTCCTGCACTATGCCGCGGACTCCAACCTCAAGCGCGTCTGGCTCGAACTGGGCGGCAAGTCACCCAACATCATCCTGCCCGACGCCCCCGACCTGGAGAAGGCGGCCGCGACCGCCGCCTGGGGCATCTTCTTCAACCAGGGCGAGATGTGCACCGCACCCTCCCGCCTCCTCGTCCACACCTCCGTCGCCGAACGTGTCACCGAGGCGATCGTGCGCCGGGCCGGCGAACTGCGTGTCGGCGACCCCCTCGACCCCGCCACCGAGATGGGCGCCCTGGTCGGCGAGGCCCACCTCGGCCGCGTACTCGACCACATCGACACGGGCACGAGCGAGGGTGCGCGGCTGCGCACCGGCGGCACCCGCACCCTGACCGACACCGGCGGCAGCTTTCTGCAGCCGACCGTCTTCGACGGGGTGAACCCCGGAATGCGGCTCGCCCGCGAAGAGATCTTCGGCCCCGTCCTGTCCGTTCTCACCTTCGACGACCTCGACGAGGCCGTCGCCCTGGCCAACGCCACCGAGTACGGACTCGCCGCCGGGCTGTGGACCTCCGACCTGTCCACCGCTCACCAGGTCTCCCGCGCCCTCAAAGCCGGAACGGTGTGGGTCAACTGCTACGAGGAGGGCGACCTCACGGTGCCCTTCGGCGGCATGAAGCAGTCCGGCAACGGCCGGGACAAGTCCGCCCACGCCATCGAGAAGTACACCGAACTCAAGACCACCTGGATCCAGCTGTGACGCCCAGGCCCCTCATCGCCGTACCGGCCCGGTTCGCCGCCTCCACCTCGGCACTTCGGTACGCGGCGGAGGTCAACGCCCGCGCCCTGATCGAGGCGGTCTGGAACGCCGGCGGGGAACCGGTCACCCTCCACCCGCACGCACCCGGCGGCACCGCCGACCCCGGCGAGGTGGCCGCCCGGCTGGCCCGCTTCGACGGCCTGCTGCTGCCCGGTGGCGGCGACATCGCACCGCACCGCTACGGAGTCGCCGCGGCACACGCCAGCGTCTACGACGTCGACGACACCCAGGACGCCTTCGACCTCGAACTCGCCCGCCAGGCCCTGGACGCCGCGCTACCGCTACTCGCGATCTGCCGGGGACTCCAGGTGGTCAACACCGCGCTCGGCGGCACGCTGCACCAGGACATGGGCGGCCCCGAGCGCGAGCACCGGCACATCGTGCACCCGGTGGCGATCGAGCGCCTCTCGCTTCTCGAACAGGCCACCGGGACCGAGAAGGTCGACGCGTCCTGCTACCACCATCAGCGGGTGGACCGGCTCGGCTCGGGGCTCAGAGTCACCGCCCGCGCCGCCGACGGAACGGTGGAGGCGCTCGAACTCCCGGAAGCGCGCGGCTGGTTCACCGCCGTGCAGTGGCATCCGGAGGACAGGGCACACGAGGACGGCGCCCAGCAAGCCGTCTTCGACGCCCTGATCCGGGCGGCGCGCGCTCACGGCTGACGCCTCCCGTGGCGCCGGTCAGGCCTTGGGGCGGCGCCCGCTGCGGCGGGGGGCCGGCTCGGCGCCGTCCAGAAGGGCGAGCCGGCGTTCCTCGCCGTGCTCCTCGACCTGGAGCACCACCCGGCGCAGCCCGTCCGCGACGCTGCGGCACTCCTCGTCGCTGAGCTGCCCGGCGACGAAGGCCTCCTCCTCGTTGAACTTCGGGAACACCCGCCGCATCAGCTCCTCACCCTCGTCCGTGAGGCTGAGCAGCACGAGCCTGCCGTCGCTCGGGTGCCCGGCACGCCGCACCAGACGCCGCGCCTCCAGCGTGCGGGAGACCCCGGTGAGCGTGCCCTTGGAGATGCCGGCCTCCTCGGCCACATGGCGGGTCTCGGACTCGCCCCAGACCCAGATCACCCAGAGCACGACGAACGAGGTCCAGGTGAGGTCGGCCTCGCGCAGGACCGAGTTCTCCAGGTGCTGACGGACGGCCGAGGCGGCCCGGTAGATGTTGGCCACCACCGCCATCTGTTCATGGCGGACCGGCATTCCACCGAGCTTCGCCTCTGCCAGCTTCTCGGCTTCGGTGATGGATCGTTGGCCTGGCACGAGCACACTCCTTCGGCGCCACCGCGGCGCGTTCCGGGCAGGGTATCGTTCGGGGCCAAATTGTACGGAGTGCTGCGGTTTCCGTCTCGCGGAGAGGTGCCGTCGGCGCGGTCATGAGGTCGGGTCGACGGGATCGTACGCGGTCACCCAGCCGCGGCGTATCTCCCATGTGCCGCCGTCTGCGGTGGCTCCGCGCAGGCCGTGCAAGGTGTCCGGGCCGGTGAGTGCCGGGAGGCGTGAGTCGCTGAGGGAGGCGAACGCGTAGGTGCGGGACGGGTCCCAGTCGGTGGAGCGACGCAGGCGGCGGGCCAGTTGGGCGAAGCCGAGCGGGGCCGCGGCCACCACCCATGCGTCGGGGAGTCCGGCCGTGAGCCGGGTGGCCGGTCGCAGCCAGGAGGCCGCGCTCTCGGGCCAGTCGACGGTCGTGAGGACCTTGCCGCCCCGCGCCGTCCACGCGGCGGCGAACGCGCCGGCGGCCGCACGGGACGCCTCGTCGCGGCTGTGCCCCACGGCGACGGTCTCGATCCGCGATTTCGGGCGCGTCAACAGGCCTACGAGTGCGGCGAGTTCGGCAGTGGTGTGCGGGGATGGCTGAGGTAGGTCGCCGTGCGCGGCAAGATCCTTGGGGCTGATCAGGGGTGAGCGGGACGACTCCCGGTCGGAGAGGTTGTTCATGGCGTGGTGGCTGCTCTCTCGGTCGGCTCTCCAGCGGGCGTACTCCTCGGGCAGGCAGACCGCGCACGGCCGGAATCCGGCCGCGACGGCGGTGGCCTCGTCCGGGAAGAACACCCGGTGCTTCACGTAGTGGCCTCGGGAGACGGCCCGCAGCGCGGACGGGCAGTCCAGACGCCCGTAGAGGCGCCCGCGCCGGTGCCCGCCGAGCGTTCCCGGGGTCGCGCTCAGGGAGGGCGTGCCGCTCCGGCCGAGCAATGTGTATGTGCGCCCGGGCTCGTACGGGGCGGGCGGGCGGTCGTCGGGGTTCATGCCGCGTCGTGGAAGACGAGCCCGAGGGTGCGCCGCCGGCCGCTGCGCACGGTACTCACGCCGTGCCGCATGGGGGCGTTGGACCAGCCGCGCTTCGAGGCGACGGGCCGGTCGCGGGTGGTGAAGATCAGCGCATGGCCCTGCAGCAGGGTGGTGGACGATCCCCTCGACTGTGCGCGGGCGCGCTGCTCGGTCATCAGGAACTCGCCACCGGTGAAGTCGGTTCCCGGTGCGTCGAGGCCGATGACGACCTGGAGCGGGAAGAGCATGTCGCCGAACACGTCGCGGTGCAGCGCGTTCCAGTCGCCGGGCCCGTACCGCAGCAGAATCTGGGCCGAGCGGTCCTGCCCGGCCGCGTGGCACATCCCGATCCACTCGTCGAGTGAGTCGGGCCAGGGTGCGGGCTTGCCGAGTTTGTCGGCCCAGTCCCGGGCGACGGGGAGCAGCCTCGGGTAGAACGCCTCCCGCAAATCAGCTACGAGGTCGGGCAGTTCATGGGTGAAGTAGCGGTACTGCCCGGAGCCGAAGCGGTGGCGGGCCATGTCCACGGTGGTGCGGAAGCGGTCGGTGTCGTCGTAGAGGTCCGCGATCCGTCGGCATTCCTCGGGCGTGAGGAGGCGGCCGGTAGGGGCGTTTCCGTAGGTGTTGAGCTCGTCGGCCAGGGCGCCCCACTCCTCGTGGGCGACGCGGTCCGTGACCGGGCCCGTCGGGCGCGTGGTGTCCAGCATGGTGAGGATCCTCGGGTCTCGGTGGTGTCACCCCGGCTCGGACGGTACGGGTGCCCATCGGAGCCGGGGAGTGGTGGGAGTCGAGTCGGAGTGTTCATGCGGTCTCACGTTCAGGCGGTACGGCGAGGGCTCTCCAGGTCCAGGAGCTGCCGCTTGCGCTCAAGGCCACCCGCGTAACCGGTGAGGGCGCCGTTCGCGCCGATCACGCGGTGGCAGGGGCGCACGACGAGCAGTGGGTTCGCGCCGATCGCCGTACCCACGGCGCGGACGGCGGCCTTCGGGGCGCCGATGCGCGCGGCGACGTCGCCGTAGGTCAGGGTGCTGCCGTAGGGGATGGCTTCCAACGCCTGCCACACCCGCTGCTGGAACTCCGAGCCGCTGCCGGTGCACTCGATGTCGAAGTGCGTGAGCCTGCCGTCGAAGTAGGAGCGCAGCTGCGCGGTGATCTCGGCGAACGCGTCCGCGTCCTCGGCCCAGTCGTCCTCGACGACGGCGCCGTTCTTCTGGCCCGGTACGGTCAGCGCGGCGAGTGCGGTGCCGCCCTTCGCGGTGGCCGACTCCTCGCCCACGAGCAGCAGTTCACCCAGCGGGCTGTCGAGCGTCGTGTAGACGGTCATGGGGTCTGTTCCTTCCAGGTCTCCTCGTACGGTGATGTCCTGCTGCCGACTATGCGCCTTGTGCGCCGGTATGTCTGGCGGGATTCGGACATCACATTGACGGAGGTCGGTCCTTGTTGTGAGGGGCGGCGGGCCCGGCGAGGCCGGTCAGCGGGCGTTGTGGAAGATGAGGCCGAGGGTGTTGCGGTGTCCGGACGCGACGGCGTTCGTGCCGTGCCGCATGGGGTGACGGTGGAACCCGTTCCTGCCGCGGATCGGACGGTGGCGGACCGGGAAGATCATGCCCTGGCCGAGCTGCGGCTTGACCACCATGGCGCGGGACTGGAAGCGCGGGCGCTGCTCGACGAACACGTTCTCGCCGCCCGTGAAGTCCTCACCGGGCTGGTTGAGCATGACGGCGATCTGCAGCGGGAAGACGATGTCGCCGTAGATGTCCTGGTGCAGACAGGCGTAGTCGCCCTTGCCGTACTGCAGGATCAGCGGAGTGGGGCGCTTCTGACCGTTGTCCGCGCACTCGTCGATCAGCTCGTCCAGCGTTCCGGGGAAGGCGCGCTCGCCGAGTTGAGGCGCCCACTGGTTGGCCATCCACGCCATCGGCGGGTAGAGCCGCTCACGAAGGATCTGGACGAGTGGTACGGCGGCGGGGTCGGCATAGTACTTGTACGTGCCGCGGCCGAACTGGTGGCGCTGCATGACCACGGTGGACCGGAACAGTCCGGGTTCCTCGAACGTGTCGATGATCTCCTGGCACTGTTCGCGGGAGAGCAGAGGCGGGGTGACGGCGACACCTTCGTCGTTCAACTGGCTATAAAGATCAGCCCAGTTGAGTTCGCTGAGAGGCGGGATCGTCGGGTCGTGCGGGATGTGCGGCGGTGCCCCGGTCGGCGCGTGGTCGCTGAAGAGTGTGTCCGGGGCGGGGGTGTGCTGGTTCAGATGGTTCAAGGCAGGGGTCTCTCGCGCGGCGGAACGGGGCGGGCCCGAGGTGCTGCCCCGCCGGGTGCGGCCGAGGCGTCACCGGAGTGCGACGCGTGGCCGCAGGCAGGGACCTTCGACGTGACCGATACTCGCTGCCCGCGCGAACGAGCGCTGGCGGCATTCGGACGTCGCGTTGGCGCGAGCCCGTGTATGCCGGGGGCCGTGCGCGCTACCGAACCCGGTCACGCCCGGCGTGCGCGCCATCGAACGCGGCTCCGCCCGCCCGCTGCGCGACCTCTCGCTCAGCCGATGACGAGCGGGAGCCTCGCGGCGAAATCGCCCAGCGCGGCTCTCTCCTCGTCGGTCGGTGTGCGGCGCCCGGTGCCGACCAGCAGTGTGTCCTTGTCGGTGAACGAGGCGGGGAACGGGGTCCCGGCGATCTTCTCCAGCGTCGCGCGAACCGCCGTGAGGGCCTCGGCGGGTGGCTCGGCGGCGGTCGGCAGGTGCGCGATCAGATCGAGGTGGTGCAAGGTCCATTCGAGGACGTACGCGGAGAGGAAGTCGCCGACGGTCAGGACCTCGTCGCGCGTGCTGACGCGGGCGGCGTGATCGGCGAGTCGGGCGGCGCGGCCCGCCGCGGAACCGACGTCGTCGAAATGGAACTTGAGCCACCGAGGCTCGCCGTAGGCGGCGGCCAGCCGGGGGATCAGCGCGTCGAGCGGGTCCTCGCCGGTCGGGGGTTCGACGATGCCCCAGTACGTGACCGCGTCCACGGTCGGTTCGGAGTCCGCAGGCGTGACCAGGGTGATCAGGACGTCCTGGGCGCCGATGACCAGGTGGCACACGAGATCCCGCACGAGCCACCCCGTACAGCCGGAGGGCCGCTCGAAGTCTTCGTCCGGGACTTCGGCGACGGCGGTGCGCAATGCCGTCCAGGAGCGTGAGAAGAGATCCACCGCTGCACGGTAATGCGAGCCGGGAAGGGCGGACAAGCGTATGCGTACGGGGGGTGCGTGTCGTCGTCGTACGGGTGCCGCGTGGGTGGCCTCTTCAACCACCCATGCGAGTTGGTCAGTTCACCCACCCATGCGGTTACGGCCTGTTCGGCCACCGCACGGAATGCTCTAGTCGTCCGACGCCACGAGCAGGGCCCGGGGGGTGGCCGCAAGCCGGTCGATGAGGACCAGTTCGTGGAAGTCGATGTGGATGGGGTCGTAGTCGTGGAGGGCGTCCTCGGGAGGTACGCCCAGCACGTATCGGCCGGTCGCCGTGCGGATCGGGGCGTAGAGGTGCTCCTCCAGCCGCGCTTCCAGCTCCTGTGGCACGTCGCCGTGCCGGCCGGCCCAGCTGCGGACGAGGTCGTTGCCGTGGAGGCGTCGACTGCCTGGTACGCGCCGGGGGTGATGTGCTCGAGCCGCCATTGCCCGTGCCGCGGCCAGTCCGGGACACCGGCGCCGTCGTACGTGTCCCGGAACTGAGGGTGTGCGATCAGGGCGGCAAGGAGGGCCCGGTCGTCCGGTGTGTCCGTCGGGAGACCGAAGCGCTTGGTGTTGATCCAGCGGTACCCGTGGGAGCCCTCGCCGAAGTCGAAGTCCCGGAAGTTGACGAAGGGGCTGTCGAGGTGGCGGAGAGCCGACGCGGGGTGCATGTCGATCACCGTAGGAGGCCCGGCATCCACGCCCCTGACCGGCCACATCCCCCTTCTCCGCACTCCCTGCCCGCCGACCCGATCTCCGCTTTGGTGACAAATCAGGCGATGAGCAACATCACACGCCGCCAAAACGCCCATAGCGGGCATATCTGCCCACTCTTCGCCCGGCCGACTTCTCCGTCCCTGTAGCGTCGCCGTCATTCGGGATCCGGGTCGCTCATCCGACGGCCGAACGCCCGGTGCGCGCAACGAAGCGCCTTCACCGAGTGCAACGGACGGACCTCCCCACCGGCGGGCGCGAACCCCCGGTGTGGGGCCTCGACCGAAACTCCGACCGTGTCGCAGGACGTCGACCTCGCCGCCGACGGCGAGCACCACCTGCCGATGCGACCGCAGACACAGAGCAGGACGGAACCTCCATGCCGGGAACGCACATGCCGCTGACGCGACGCGCAAAGCGGGGACTGGCCGCGGCCCTCGCCGCCGGCTCGGCGCTCACCGCCATCGCGGCCGCCGCCCCGGTCCATGCGCGGACGGCGGCCGCTACGAGCGCTGCCGCTACGAGCGCTGCCGCTACGAGCGCTGCCGGTACGAGTGTCGAAGGCTCCCCGGTGACGTGCGCCTCCCGCCGGCCCGGACTGGCGGACCGCCTGGAGCGCGACATAGCCACCGCGCTCCACGGGCACGGCAAGGCCTCGGCGCTCGCTCTCTACGACCGGACCACGGCAACCTCGTGCACGTTCCGGGCGAGCACGGCCTTCGACTCGGCGAGCGTCGTCAAGGTCACGATCCTCGGCGCGCTGCTGCGCCAGGCCGCGGAGGAGCACCGCCTCCTGACCTCACGCGAGGTCGACCTGACCAAGGCCATGATCACCAAGTCGGACAACGCCGCCACGAACGCCCTCTGGCATCAGATCGGCCACGCCGGCATCCAGCACTTCCTCGACCTGGCCGGGATGCGGGACACGGTGCCCGGCCCGAAGGGCAAGTGGGGTCGCACCCAGATCACGGCCGGCGACCAGGTGAAGCTGCTCCGCCTGCTGACCTCGGACAACCACGTGCTCGGCGAGCGCGCCCGGGCCTATGCCCTGCGGCTGATGAACCGGGTCGTCCCGGATCAGCGCTGGGGAGCGCCGGCCGGCGCTCCGGGCACGGTGACCGTTCACGTCAAGAACGGCTGGGTGCCGTTGTCGACCAATGGTTGGCGTGTGCACAGTGTCGGCGTGTTCACCGGCGGCGGTCACGACTACGGGATGGCCGTGCTCTCCCAGGGCAACCGCACGATGGAGAACGGCGTCACGACCGTCGAGCGCGCGGCCCGCGCCGTCAACCGCGACCTGAACCTGCCGAAGGCCGCCTAGCCGCTACGGCGTCCGCCCTGCGGCCCTTGCCGCGTCGTTCTAGCCCGCCCTGCTCGCCACGCTCGCGCCGGCCGGACTTCACATCCGGCGAAGTGCCGCCTCGACGCTGTCGCCACCGCTCGTGTTGAACGCGATCGCGGCCTGGGGCGCATGGAGGCGGATCAGGTTCATGATCTCTTCGAAGAGCGGCAGCAGCTGCTCCGTCTTGCGGATCCCACCGCCGACGACCACCACGTCCCACGGGCGCTCCGTCAGCGCCGCAACGAGGACGGACTCGGCGGAATCGCCGAACACGACCAGCGCCATGGCCGCATCGATGCCGTGCTCGCCGAACCGGTCCAACTCCTCGTCAAGACCCTTGCGAAGGGCTCCCGCGTCGACGCCGGGAATCGCTGCCGGGTCGTAACCAACAACAAGTGCAGAGGGCATGGGGCCAAGCTACCGGGATCTCCGCCATGCGGTACCTGGGCCGGACATGCAGACTGCCTGTCGGGGGCGCCGGCGGCGGGTCTCTCGCCACAGGCGCCCGGCCTGGAAAGGGGCGCCGTGGATACTTTGCGCCATGGGACTTGTCGTCTTCATGACTCTGCCTGGTCTGGCCATCCTGCTGACTGTCGTGGCCTTCGCCGATCAGCTGGTTCTGCGGGCGGGACGCGCGGGACTGCTGCCGTGGCGGAACGGCGCGCGGCAGGGGCAGATATCGGCGACCGGGTTCGAGCAGCTCCACGCGAGTTTTTCTCCGGGCAAACAGAGTGAGCTGAAGGAGCGGCAGTCGGCCTTGATTCTGCGGGACGACGACGAGGACGGGGCGCCACCGAACCGGACCATGGTGGATCTGGAGCGCGGAACAGCGGTCGTCCGCCTGCCGAGGGCAGGCCAGTAAGCGCCTGTGTGACGCGCGTCACATCTGGACTCGTCACATCGCGCCGAGCCGCTCCGTCAGAGGGATGTAACCACCGGCACGAACTAGGAGCTCGCCATGGAAGAAGCCCGCCTGAACCTCTTCGCGAACCACGTCGGGGCCAAGGTCCTGAAGCACATCAACTCGGGCGCCAAGGTGGTGACGGACTCGACGCTTCCGGCTGCCACGCAGGAGCTGGTGAAGATCCGCGCCAGCCAGATCAACGGCTGCAGTTTCTGCACCGACATGCACACCAAGGACGCCACGGCGGCCGGGGAGGACCAGACGCGCCTCAACATGGTCGCGGCGTGGCGCGAGGCGAAGGTGTTCACCGACGCCGAGCGCGCCGCCCTGGAGCTGACCGAGCAGGGCACCCGTATCGCCGACGCGGGTGGCGGTGTCTCGGACGAGGCCTGGGCGAACGCGGCCAAGTACTACGACGAGGACCAGCTCACCGCGCTGGTGTCCCTCATCGCCCTGATCAACGCCTACAACCGGGTGAACGTCCTCGTTCAGCAGCCCGCCGGCGACTACCAGCCCGGCCAGTTCGGATAACAGGCGCAGGCACCGGCACCGCCCGCGACCCGCGCAGAGCGTGCCGCGGGCGGCGATTGTCAGTGAGGGCTGCCAGTCTGGCTTGCATCGGGATTCGTCAGTACACGAAAGGCGTGATCATGCTTTCGACGACGTACGTACCGGGCGCGCCGAACTGGCTCGACCTCGGCGTGCCGGACGTGGACGCGGCCGCCGCGTTCTACGGCGGCGTGTTCGGCTGGACCTTCCGGTCCGCCGGACCTGAGGGGGGCGGCTACGGGTTCTTCCAGCTCGACGGCAAGACCGTGGCCGCCGCCGGTCCGCTGACCGAGGAGGGTGCCTCCCCGTCCTGGACGGTCTACTTCCACACCCCCGACGCGGACGGTGTCGCCAAGGCGGTGGAGGCGGCCGGAGGCACGGTCCGCGTTCCCCCGGGCGATGTCTTCACCTCGGGGCGGATGGGCGCGTTCACCGATCCGGCCGGTGCGCAGTTCGCGGTCTGGCAGCCCGGTGACGTCCAGGGTCTCGAAACGGTCATGCGGCCCAACGCCCTGTGCTGGACCGAGCTCTACACGGCCGACACGAGCGCGGCCAAGGACTTCTACGGCCAGGTGTTCTCCTGGCTTTACCAGGACATGCCGACGGGCGGGGGCGGCCCCGAGTACACGGTCATCGCCCCGGCCGGCTCCGCGGACGTGGGCGAGGCGGGCCACGGCGGCATCATGCAGCTCCAGCAGGAGAACCTCGACGCCGGATCCGGCGCCGAGTGGCACCCGTACTTCGGCGTCGAGGACTGCGACGCGACCTACGCGGCCGCCACCGAGCGCGGTGCCACGACGCTCTTCCCGCCCATGGACGTGCCCGGTGTCGGCCGCATGGCCATGGTCAAGGACCCGTTCGGCGCCACCTTCGCCCTCATCAAGGGGGACCCGACCATGGGCTGACGAGCGAGCGGACGTGCTCAGCGCACGACGAGGACCAGCTTGCCGGTCGTACGGCCGGTGTCGCCCAGCTCGTGTGCCTTGGCGGCGTCGGCGAGCGGGAAGGTGTCGGCGATCGTCGCGCGGAGTCTGCCCGTGGCGATCAGGTCGGCGATCGCGTTCATTCCGGCGTGATCGGCCTCCACGAGCATCTCCACGGCCCGCACGCCGACCCGCTCGGCCTCCTCGGCCAGCTCCGTGGTGCCGGTCGGCAGAATGGAGACCAGCAGACCGCCCGGGCGCAGCGTGGGCAGGGACCGCGTGCGGTAGTCGTCGCCGATGGTGTCCAGGACGACGTCCACGTCGCGGACCGCCTCGCTGAAGTCGGTCGTCCGGTAGTCGATCAGCTCGTCGGCACCCAGACCGCGCACGAAGTCGTGCTTGGCCGCGCTGGCCGTGGCGATCACGTACGCGCCGCGCGCCTTGGCGATCTGCACGGCGAGGTGGCCGACACCACCGGCCGCGGCGTGGATCAGGACGCGCTGCCCCGGCTGCACCTGGGCGGTGTCGACCAGGGCCTGCCAGGCAGTCAGAGCGGCGAGCGGAATGGCGCCCGCCTGCACGTGGTCGACCTCGGTCGGCTTGTGCGCGAAGGCACGGGCGGGCGCGGTGACGAACTCGGCGTGCGAACCCACGCCGTGCGGGTAGGGCAGCATGCCGAACACCTCGTCGCCCGGCTTGAACAGGGTCACACCGAGACCCGTCTCCTCCACGACGCCGGACACGTCCCAGCCCAGGACGAAAGGCGGTTCGCCGAGGAAGATGCCGAGAGCCCGGTGCTTCCAGTCGGTCGGGTTGACGCCTGCGGCATGGACCCTGACAAGGATCTCGCTCAGTCCCGGTGCCGGGCGTTCGAGCTCGACCTCCTTCAGCACCTCGGGGCCGCCGAGGGTGTCCTGGCTGATGGCCCGCATGGTGGGTGCGACGGGCGCGACGGGCGTGGTGGATGTGGTGGGTGCGGTGTTCTCTGAAGTGCTCATGGCTCCAGCGTGCCGTGGCCGACCGCCCGAGAAAATGGCATGACTGCCACCATTCGATAGGATCGTGCCATGAGCGGTGGCAGGAGTGGCAGGAGTGGCAGTGGTGGCAGCGACGTCGGTGATGTCGGCGGTCCTGACGGTGTGCACAGGGTCGTGGTGCTGGCGCTCGACGGGGTGCACCCGTTCGAGCTGGGCATTCCGCGGCGGATCTTCGGTGCCGCGGACGGCCGGTACGAGATCCGCACCTGCAGCGTCGACGGGGGACCGGTGCGCACGGACGCCGATTTCCTGATCACCGTCGAGCACGGCCCCGAGGCGCTGGCCGCGGCCGACACCGTGGTGATCCCGCCGGTCGACGAATACCCGCCCAACGGGACCGTGCTCCCGGACCCGGTGGCCGCCGCGCTCGCGCACATCCCGCCCGGCACCCGCATCATGTCCATCTGTACCGGCGCCTTCGTCCTCGCGGCGGCCGGTCTGCTCGACGGGCGTCGGGCCACCACGCACTGGGTCCTGGCCGACCGGTTCCGGCAACTTTTCCCGCAGGTGAAGCTCGACCCCGATGTGCTCTTCGTCGAGGACGGCGACATCCTCACCTCCGCCGGCGCGGGCGCCGGCGTGGACGTCTGCCTCCACGTCGTACGACAGGACTTCGGCGCCGAGGTGGCCAACCAGGTGGCGCGCAGGTGTGTGGTGCCGCCCTGGCGCGAAGGTGGGCAGGCGCAGTACATCGAGCAGCCCGTTCCCGAGGCGTCCGTCGCCGGTACGGCAGCCACCAGGGAGTGGGCACTCGACCACCTCGACCTGCCGCTGACGCTGGCCGAGCTCGCGGACCATGCGCAGATGAGTCTGCGGACGTTCGCCCGACGGTTCCGGGACGAGGCCGGGATGAGCCCCGGTCGGTGGCTCACCCAGCAGCGGGTTGCGAGGGCGCGTCATCTGCTGGAGTCCAGCGATCTGCCGGTGGACCGGATCGCCGGTGAAGTGGGCTTCGCCACGGCCGCGTCCCTGCGGCAGCATCTGCACGCGGCGATCGGTGTCTCGCCGCTGGCGTACCGGCGCACGTTCCAGGCGACGCGCTAGGTGTATTGCCCTGGTGCGTTGATCTGGCCCGCCGGGTGAGATCTCGCGCGGTCCTGGCCATGGAGGACGGCGCGGTAGGTGTGCCGGGTGCCGGGTGCCGGGTGCCGGGTGCCGGTGTGGCAGGCGTGGCAGGTGCGTTGGGGAGCGGCGCGTAAGGTCCGCGGGCGGCGCCGGGGCACGGTGCGTCAGGCCCGGAAGTGGTACCGGTTCGCGGTGTGTCAGACGCGGGGGGACGCCGGGTCACTGTGCGTCAGGCGTGCCGCGGCCCGGGCCAATGCAGGGCGGTGCCGCATGTTGAGATGATCGTGTCCACATGGTGGATCATGCTTGTCGTCGGCGCCGGCCGCAGGTCAGGATGCGTCCATGAACCCCGCCCTCGTCTCCCGTCGCCACGTGGATCTGCTGCGTGTTTCGGGGATGCTCTGTCGGGTGAACTCCTGTTGCCGCACGGCTTGTTGCTGATCATCCGCAACCCCGCGCGCCGCTGACGGCCCCCTTCTTACCTCCACGGCCCTGCCGGCGGGGTCATCACGTCTGTTCTTCACGGCCCCGGACACGGGGTCGTCGCGCGCGCTCCCGCCCGCCACGCGATGCGGTGCGTCCGCGTCCGCCCCCTCACCAGAGGTGCCTCTCGCATGTCCTCCCGCCCTGCCCCCGTACTGCACTGGTTCCTGCCCACCGGAGGTGACGGCCGCGATCCCGGCGCCGTCACCGCCGTCCAGGGCCGCACCGCGAGCGCGATCCGGCGCAGCGCCGACCTCGGCTACCTCGCCCAAGTCGCCCGCGCCGCCGAGCAGTCGGGGTTCGACAAGCTGCTGACGCCGGTCGGCCTCGGCTGTGTGGATCCGTGGGTGCTCACGTCGGCCATCGCGGCGGTGACCGACCGGATCGGCTTTCTCGTCGCCTTCCGCGCCGGACTCGCCCAGCCGACGCTCCTCGCCCAACAGGCCGACACCTTCCGGCGGTTGTTCGGCGACCGCGTGGCGCTGAATGTGGTCACCGGCGGAGATCCGGCTGAGCAGCTCGCGTACGGCGACCAGCTCCCCAAGGACGAGAGGTACGTCCGCACGCGCGAACTCATGCATGTGATACGGGCGTTGCTCGACGGCAAGCCTGTCGACTTCGACGGGCGGCACGTGCATGTGGAGGGGGCCAGGCTGGAAGACCCCGCCCTGGATTCACGTATCCCGCTCTACTTCGGCGGTGCGTCCCCCGCCGCCGAGGACGTGTCGGCCCGGCAGGCGGAGGTGCAACTGCTGTGGGGCGAGCCCCCGGCCGCGGTCGCCGAGCGCATCGAGCGGGTGCGGGCCAAGGCCTCCGTCCTCGGGCGCACCCTCCGCTTCGGTCTCCGCCTGCATGTCATCACCCGCGACACGGCCGCCGAGGCCTGGTCGGAAGCGGACCGCATTCTCGCCGGGTTCGACCCCGAGGCGGTGCGGGCCTCCCAGGAACGCTTCGCCCGGATGGACTCCACCGGGCAGGCCCGCATGACCGACCTGCACGGCGGATCGGCCGAGAACCTGACTGTCGCGCCCAACCTGTGGGCCGGCATCGGTCTCGTCCGCGAAGGGGCCGGCACCGCACTGGTCGGCTCGCACGAGGAGGTCGCCCAACGGCTCTTCGAGTACCGGCAGTTGGGCGTCGACGAGTTCATCCTCTCCGGCTATCCACACCTCGAAGAGGCCTACCGCGTCGGTGAAGAGGTCGCACCCCGGCTGCGCGCGCTCGTGGAGGCGGCGGGATGACACTGGTCAAGGAGGTCCGACCGGGCCGGGCCGGGCCCGACGAAGTGGCGGTCCCGGCCAGAGGGAAGCGCGCGTGGGCCGCGGCGGCCGCGCTGCGCTGGACCGCGCTGCGCCTCCTCGCGCTCGTCGTGCTCCTCGCGGCCTGGCAGGCGGTGGTCGCGGCGGACCTGTGGCCCCGCGTCCTCGTCCCGTCGCCCGGCGATGTGTGGCACGCCTTCGTGCAGGCGTCGACCGTCCACGAGGGCGTACGCGGCTACAGCGGCCACCTCCTCGTCGAACACCTGGCGGTGTCCCTGCGGCGGATCGGCGTCGGAACCGGCTACGCGGCGCTCGTCGGCGTTCCGCTCGGGCTCCTCATAGGCGTGGTGAAGCCGCTCGCCGTGGTGTTGGAGCCCGCGGTCACCTTCCTGCGGACGCTGCCGCCGCTGGCGTACCTCTCGCTCCTGGTCATCTGGTTCGGCATCGACGAGTCCCCGAAGATCTGGCTGCTCGTCATCGCCGCGCTGCCGCCCATCGCCGCGGCCACCGCCGCGGCGGTCCGAGGTGTCCCGGGCGACCTGGTGGAGGCCGCGCGGGCGCTCGGCGCCGGGCCCGTCTCCCTGCTGCTGACCGTACGGCTGCCCGCCTCACTCCCCGAGATCCTCACGGGCGTACGGATCGCCGTCGGCGTCGCGTACACCTCGGTCGTCGCCGCCGAGACGGTCAACGGCGTGCCCGGCATCGGCGGCATGATCCGCGACGCCCAGCGCTTCAACCAGACCGACGTCGTCATCGCCGGGATCATCGCCATCGGCGTCTCCGGGATCCTGCTCGACGCGCTGTTCAAGGGCGCGGAACGGCTCGCGGTGCCCTGGCGCGGCCGCGCCTGAACCCTCCGACTCACCGTCTCTGTCAGCCCTCTAGGCCTCGTCAGCCTCGTCGCCTCTCCTGTGAAGGAACCCTGATGCCCGCCCGTACCCGCCGCACCCTCCCCCTCGCCTCCGCCATCGCCCTGGTCGCACTCACCGCCACCGCGTGCGGCGACGGCGCCGACGCCGCGTCCGGGGGTGGCAAGACCCAGGTGCGGATCGCCTACCAGGCGATACCCAACGCCGATCTCGTGGTCAAGAACCGGAAACTGCTGGAGAAGGCGCTCCCGGACGCCGAGGTGAAATGGGTGAAGTTCGACTCCGGCGCCGACGTCAACACGGCGGTGATCGCAGGGTCGGTGGACCTCGGCCTGGCCGGCTCCAGCCCCGTCACCAAGGGACTCTCGGCGCCGCTCGACATCCCGTACAAGGTGCTCTGGATCCATGACCTGATCGGCGAGAACGAGGCGCTCGTCGCCCGGAAGGGCATCACGTCCGTCAAGGCGCTCAAGGGCAGGAAGATCGCGACGCCCTTCGGGTCCACGTCCCACTACTCCCTCCTCGCGGCACTGGACTCGGCCGGACTCAAGGAGTCCGACGTGACGCTCGTCGACCTCCAGCCGCAGGACGCGCTCGCCGCCTGGCAGCGTGGTGACATCGACGCCGCGTATGTGTGGACGCCCACGCTCACCGAACTCGCGGCGAAGGGCGGCAAGGTCCTCGTCACCAGTCGTCAGATCGCCGAACAGGGCAAGCCGACAGCCGACTTGGGCGTGGTCACCGACGCGTTCGCCGTCAAGCATCCGGAGATCGTCGACGCCTGGCTCAGGGCGGAGGACCAGGCCGTCAAGCTGGCCAAGAGTGACCCCGCGAAGGCCTCCGCGGCCATCGGCGCCGAGCTGAACGTCAGCCCCGCGGACGCGCAGAAGCAGCTTGCCCAACTGGCGCTGCTCACCGCCGAGGAGCAGCAGGGCGCCGACTACCTGGGCAAGCCCGGCGCCCCCGGCGCGCTCGCCGGGGACCTGCGTGACGCGGCCGTCTTCCTCAAGGCGCAGAAGGCCGTGGACGCGGTGCCCGACCGGTCCGTCTTCGCGAAGTCCCTCGCAGTGAAGGAGTTGTCCCGTGTCGTCAAGTGAGGCCCCGCAGGAGGCGAGCGCCGGCGCCGACATCGAGCTGGCGGGCGTCAGCGTCCGCTACGGCACGGCGAAGGCTCCGGTGACGGCCGTCGCCGACGTTTCCCTGAGCGTGGACCGTGGTGAGTTCGTGGTCCTCGTCGGACCGTCCGGATGCGGCAAGACGACGCTGCTGCGCCTGGTGGCGGGCTTCGAGCGGCCCGCCACCGGGAGCGTGGACGTACGACGCAAGGTGGGCGTCGTCTTCCAGCAGCCGCGCCTGTTCCCATGGCGCACGGTGGGCGGCAACGTCGCGTTCGCGCTGGCGCGCAACGGAACCGCACGCGCCGAACGCTCCTCCCGTGTCGAGGAGTTGCTGTCCCTCGTCGGGCTGTCCGGCATGGCCGGGCGCCGCACCTGGGAGCTGTCCGGCGGGCAGCAGCAGCGGGTGGCCATCGCCCGCGCCCTGGCCACGGAACCGCAGGTCCTGCTCATGGACGAGCCGTTCGCCGCGCTGGACGCGCTCACCCGTGAACGCCTCCAGGAGGAGGTGAGGACCCTGGCCGCGGTCACGGGAACGACCGTCCTGTTCGTCACGCACTCCGCCGAGGAGGCCGTGCTGCTCGGCTCCCGCGTCCTGGTCATGGCGGCGGCCCCGGGCCGCGTGATCGACGAGGTGACGGTCCCGCTGCCGCGCGAGACGACCACGGACGTGGCCGCACTGCGCGGAGACCCCCGCTTCGCGGCGCTGCGCGCCGAACTCGCGGAGGTCACGCGCAGGACGGTCGCGGCCTGAAGGACCCGGCCGATCCACGCAGGATCAGAGGTTGCGGCCCAGCAGGTCGAGGAGCGCGACCCAGTGCCGTTCCGCGGCCTCGGCGTCGAAGCGGTTGGTGTCCGCCATGGTGAAGCCGTGGTGGGCGCCCGCGTAGACCTCGGAGTGGTGGCGGACGCCGGCCGCCGAGAGCGCCTTGTCGAGGCGTTCGATCTGCTCGGGCGGCATGGACGGGTCCTGGTCGGCGTGACCGAAGCAGAGCTCCGCGGTGATCCTGCCGGCGAGGAGATGAGGGCTCGTGGGGTCGTCGGTGGCCAGGCCCGCGCCGTGGAAGCCGGCCGCCGCCGCGACCCTCTCGGGATGGCTGCCCGCGGTGAGCAGGGCCAGGCGGGCGCCCAGGCAGTATCCGGTGACGCCGACGGGTCCGGCGGCCGCCGCGGGGCAGTCGGCCAGCCAGGAGAGGTAGGCGGCGGAGTCGCGTGCGACCGCGTCCGCGGTCAGGTCGTCCATGAGGGGGACGATCTGCTCGAACAGCGCCGGCCGCGCGGCGTCGGTGATGAAGTCGGGCAGCGCCACGACCGGCGCCGGGCCGTGACGGTAGAACACGTTGGGGACGAGCACGGTGTACCCGGCCGCGGCGAGCCGGTCGGCCATCGCCCGCAGCTGAGGGCGCAGCCCGAAGGCATCCATGTAGAGCAGGACGGCCGGGTGGGCGGCGGCGTCGTCGGGGTGGGCGAGATAGGCGTCGGCGGTGCCGTCGTCGGTGGGGATCTCGACAGTTGTGCTGCGTGTGGCGGTCATGACGTGCAGTCTCTCAGGGAGTCGCGTGGGGGATGTCGTCCAGGCCGTGTCGGTACCATTCGTTGCCCGACAGGACGTGCAAGTCCGGGCCGCGGCCGATCACTTGTGTGTGCTTCGGCAGGGGCCGACCGTTCGGCAACACGATCCGGTACACGTCCGTGACGCGGAGGTCTTCGCTGTCGAGGGTGCCCACGGAGAGCCGTTCGTGGTGTGGTCCGTAGCCGCCGAGCAGCGCGACGCGTGAGTCCTTGACGGCGAGCGCGCTGGCTCCGGCCACGCTGTCGCGCCAGGACATCACCACGCCGTCGTGGACGCGGACGATCGGGAAGTCCGTGTAGTGGCAGGCCCAAGCGGTGTCGCCGTCGATGCTGAGCGCGTAGCAGTCGCTGATCGCTCCCCATGGCTCGGACGTGTGCGACGGGAAGCGCCACTGTGTCCGAAGGTCGCAGGAGAACCGGATCAGGCCGTACTCGCCGATGGGCGCCGGTGCGCCCGGGTTGCCCCACCCGTGGTTGCCGTAGACACCTTCGTCGAAGTAGCCCACCCAGATGTCGCCGGTGCGTGTGGTGAAGACGTGCGCGATGCCGTCGCCGAGGGTGGCTTCCGCGACCACGTGGCCGTCGGCGTCGTAGACGACCGCGTTGCGGTCGGCGCCGTCCGGACGCCACCCGGCTCGGGCGCCCACCACCAGCACCCGCTCGCCGTGCAGTGGCTGGACGATGACGTGGGCGAGCTCCAGGCCGGGGAGTTCGACGGAGGCCGTGAGGTGCGGCGCGAGCACCGACACGTGGGCGTCGACGGCTTTTGTCGCGCGCGGTTCAGGGAACGTCGCGCCTCCGGCACCGGTCGTGGTGGCCGAGAGCCCGGGGAGATCACGGGGCTTCGACCACAACGCGATGACCTGCCCGTCCGGACCGACGGACGCCACGACCTGCTTCTCACCGGCTCCGCCCGCGATGACGGCGTGATGCCGCAGCTCCAGCGTGGGCAGCCGCGACCTGGCAGCCCGGCTCTTCTTGTTGTCTGCCTTCATCCCCACACCCCACCAGGGGGTGGAGCGCCGTGCCGGCGATTGTCGACGGGGGAGGGGCCAGGTGCCCTACCCCCGCGGATACAGGTGCCCTACCCTCGCGGAAACACCGGCGGGAAGAGTTCGTCCACCGGGCGACGGCGGTGGTCGCGCTCCGGATACGCCGCGCGCATCACGTCGAACAGCTCCTGTCCGGCGCGCCTCAGGGCGGGGAGGTCGACGCCGGGGATCGAGCCGTCGCGCATGACGACCTTGCCCGCGACCATTGTCAGGACCGCGTCGCGCGCGGTGCCGTTGAGTACGAGGGTGCGCAGCGGATCCTCGGTGACGCCCATGCGGAAGTCGTCGAGGGCGAATGCCGCGAGGTCGGCGGTGGCCCCCGCGGCCAGGCGGCCGAGGTCCGGCCGGTGCAGTGCGGTCGCGCCACCGGTCCAGAGCGCTTCGAAGTAGCCGGCGAGGTGGCCCTGGCCCAGGTCGCCGGCCTGGATCTTGGCGACCTGGGTGCCCACGTCGATTCCCCGGATCAGGTCCGGCGGGAAGGAGTCCGTGCCGAGACACAGGTTCACTCCCTGCGCCCGGTAGCCGCCGAACGTGTGCAGGTTGTGGGCGTACCGAGCGTTGGTCAGCGGGCAGTGCACGATCGACACACCCGCGTCGGCGAGCACCGCGACATCTCCGGTGTCGGCTCCGAGCACTTCCGGGTGTACGTCCAGTACCACTCCGTGCGGAACGATCAGCCGGTCCGACAACAGCCCTGATTCGGCGATGAGTTGAAGCGGTGTACGCCCGTAGGTGTGCTGGATGAAATCGCGCTCGGACATGCCCTGCAGGGCATGCAGGCGCACCAGCGCGCCGCGTTCGTGTGCGGCCTGGGCGACGTCGCGCAGGAGGTCCGGGGTGAGTGTCTCGATCCGGCAGGGGAGCAGGACGCCGGTCACCAGTGGGTCGGCGAGCTGCGAGGTGTGGTCCAGGAAGCGCAGCGCGTCGGCAAGGCCGCGCCGGCCCGCCTCCTCGTCGAACTGCACCGTGCGCTTGCCGTCCGCGCCGATCACGTTGACGCCGGACCGGAAGGACGGCCCGAGGAAGGCACGCAGACCCAGCTTCGTGGACACCTCGGCCATGGCCACGAAGTCCTCGTACGTCTCGGCCCAGTCGCTGTGCACCTCGGAGGCGATCGGCATGTAGCTGGTGACGCCGTGCAGGGCGAGCTGGGTCAGCGCGTACTCGCGCACCGTGCGTCGTTGCGCCGCGTCGAACACCGCGCGGGGCGCGGCGAAGTAGTCCGTCGACCAGGTGAAGCCCGAGGACAGGTCCGGGGACGCCCAGGAGTCCAGGATCAGGTGGTCGATGTCGGTGGGTGCGTCGAGGTCGATGAGGCCGGGAGTGATCACCGCGTCACCGAGGTCGATGTGTTCGTCGGCCTGGTGGCGGGCGAGTTCGGTGCGCACACCCACGTCGACGATCGTGTCGCCGTCGATCAGCACGGCTCCGTCGGCTATCTCCACGTGCGAGCTTCCGTCGTGGGCGATCACCCAGGAAGCGGTCACCAAGGTTCTCATCGACATCCCTCTCAGATTTGGTACACCAAGTAGGCGAATCAGCCCCGAAGCCCGGGGCGCGGGTGGCTGCGCCGCACCGTCGCACGGGTTACCGGCGCCGGTCTCGCGCCCTGCTCCGCCTGACCATAACCCGCCGATGAGTAGGGAAGTAAGGCTGATTTATGGTCTGCGCAACGGTGGTGCACCGGATGTCGGATCACCCTGGTGGAAACCGCGATTCTTGGTATACCGTTCCGGCCACCCACACCCCCGAGCACCGAAGGATCGACGTGCCGGATCCGCATGAGTCGACGAGTCGGACGCGCCGCGCCAGCGCGCCGGAGCCCTCCGAAGGGCAGGTGGCCACCCTGCCTTCACCGGAGTCCGAGGCCGCACCAACCGAGCGCGAGCCGACCGCCGAGATCGCCACCGCGCGATCGCTGCTCGGCACGGCATGGCTTCGCATCCGGCGCAGCCGGATCGCCGTGGCCGCGCTGATCGTCGTGGCCCTGATGGTGCTGTTCGCCGTCCTGGCTCCGGTGTTGGTGGCCGTCGAGGGCTCCGACCCGTTCACCTCCCGGACCGGCCCCGAATTCCTCGACAACTTCGGCACACCGGGCCTGCCGCTGTCGTACTACCGCTTCCCGTCCGGCGAGCACTGGCTCGGTCTCGAACCGGGGCTCGGGCGCGACATCTTCGCCCGCATGGCCTACGGCGCGAGGATCTCCCTCACCATCGCGCTGCTGTCGACGGTGGTGTCGGTGTTCCTCGGCACCGTGCTCGGTGCGGCCGCCGGATACTTCGGTGGCAAGGTCGACATGGTGATCAGCCGCGTGATGGACCTGTTCCTGGCCTTCCCGCACCTGCTGCTCGTCCTGTCGCTGACCCCGATCCTCCAGTCCCGGCTGCGGGGTACCTCCCTCGACTCGGGCAGCCTGGTGCCGATCGCCTCACTGGTGATCATCCTCGGCTTCTTCGGCTGGGCGTACCTGGCGAGAGTCGTGCGTGGCCAGGTGCTCTCGATCCGGCAGCAGGAGTTCGTCGAGGCCGCGCAGGCCTACGGTGCCTCCCACCGGAGCATCATCTTCCGGCAGATCATCCCGAACGTCATGGGGGTCGTGCTGGTCTACGCGACCATGATGATCCCCACCAACATCACCGCGGAGGCGGCCCTCTCGTTCCTCGGCGTCGGGGTCAAGGACCCCACGCCCTCCTGGGGCCAGATGCTCAACGCGGCTCAGTCGGGGAACTGGTACCTCTCCGACCCCTGGTTCCTGGCCGTCCCGGCCGGCGCACTGGTGATCACCGTGCTCGCCTTCAACCTGCTCGGCGACGCGGTCCGGGACGCCCTCGACCCCAAGTCGTCCCGAGGCTGATCCACCCGCCTCTGAGCCTTTGCCCCACCTCTCATCCTTTGCTCCACCCCGGATCGGCCCACGACGTGCGCCATCCCTTTCCCGTCCGCAAGGAGACGCAGTGAACAGAAGCACCAAGGCGGCGCTCGCCCTGACGGTGAGTGCCGGGCTGGCCCTCACCGCCTGTGGCGGCCCCAAGCCCACAGCCGGTGACAAGGCGGGCACCCATACGGACGCCTACGCGCCGGTGACCGTCGGGAAGGGCTACGCCACCAAGGGCGGGAACATCAACGTCCTGATGTCCTCGGACTTCCAGACCCTGGACCCCGGCAACAGCAACTACGTCCAGACCGCCAACGTCGGGCAGCTGTACTACCGCACCCTGACCATGGCCAAGGAGACCGCCGGCCGGCCGCCGACCATCGTGCCGGATCTGGCCACCGACCTGGGCAAGGCCTCAGCCGACGGTCTCACCTGGACCTACACCCTCAAGAAGGGGCTGAAGTTCGAGGACGGCACACCCATCACCAGCAAGGCCATCAAGTACGGCGTCGAGCGCACCTACGCCCGCGACGTCTACACCCAGGCACCGCAGGAGCTGAACTCGGCGCTGGCCGACGACGGCTACAAGGGCCCGTACGCCGGCGGCGACTTCAAGGCGATCGACACCCCGGACGACCACACCATCGTCTTCCACCTCAAGCAGCCGTTCGCCGAGTTCCCCGCGCTGGTGTCGCGGTCGAACACGGCGCCGGTGCCGAAGGACAAGGACACCAAGCTCGACTACACCAACCACCCGGTCTCCTCGGGCCCGTACAAGATCAAGTCGTACGACCGCGGACGCTCGATGAAGCTGGTGCGCAACGACCAGTGGGACCCGGCCACCGACCCCAACAGGCCCGCCCTGCCTGACACGTTCACCTTCACACTGTCCACCGCCCAGGCCACCATCAGCCAGCAGCTGCTCGCCGACTCGGACCCGACGGCGATCACGCTGGACAGCAACGGCGGACTGCAGGCGTCCGACGCGGCCAAGCTCAACGACCCCAAGGTCAAGAAGCGCACCGCGGCCGGTCTGCTGGGCTGCACGGACGTGCTCAACTTCAACACCGAGACCATCAAGGACCCCGACGTCCGCAAGGCGATGGCACTCTCCATCGACCGCGGCTCCATCCAGGTCCAGTACGGCGGCGCACGCTTCGGCAAGGTGGCCCAGTCGTACATCAACCCCGCCCAGCGCGGCTACGTCGCACAGCACACCGACCTGGACCCGGCGGGCAAGCCGAAGCTGGACGAGGCCAAGAAGCTCCTGAAGGGCAAGAAGGTCCCCAAGAAGCTGGTCTACGGCTACGCGGACACCAACGCCCGCTACAAGAACGTCGGCACCGTGCTCCAGCAGAACTTCAAGAAGCTCGGCATCGACCTGCAGCTGCGCCCGATCCCGGCCGCCAACTACTACACCGTGCTCGCCGGTGACCAGATGCCGGACATCGCCCGCAGCGGCTGGTGCGGCGGCGCGGACAGCGGTTCGGTGCGCACCACCGTCGACCCGAACGTGGGGCCGAGCCTGGACGGCAAGACCTACGGCTTCTCCAACATCCCGCGCTTCCACGACCCGAAGATCGCCCGCGCCATGTACAAGCTCCGTGGCACCAACGGGACCAGCGAGGAACTGGGCAAGAAGTGGGCCACCCTCTTCGACCGGACCATGCAGGCCTACCCGCTCGTCCCGCTGGTGCGCAGCTACACCAGCAGCGTGGTCGGCTCCAAGGTCCGAGGCGCCCAGATGGGTTACTTCTTCGGCGCCATAGACCTGTCGGTCGTCGGCGCCGAGCACTGACGCACGCCGCACAAGAGAGGTAATCGAACGGTGAGTTCATCCCGAGCCCGAGCCGGCAGGTCGCACCCATGACCAGTTTCCTGATGCGGCGCTTCGTCGCGATGATCGTGCTCTTGTTTGTCATCAGCTTCGTGACGTTCAGTCTGTTCCAGCTCGGCCCGGCGGACCCGGCCGCGGCGGCCTGCGGTCAGGAGTGCACACCGCAGCGCATCGCCGAGGCCCGGATCGCGCTCGGGATGGACAAGCCGTTCCTCACCCAGTACTTCACCTACATGTCGGGGCTGGTGAGCAGCCACACCGTCGGCGCGCCCGGCGCCGAGACCCTGTGCAACTGGCCGTGCCTGGGCAAGTCGTTCCAGACCAACGAGGACGTCACCACGATCATCGGCCGGGCCCTGCCGTACACACTGTCGGTGGCCAGCGGTGCGATCGTGCTGTGGACCATCGCGGGTGTCGGCCTCGGCCTGCTCGCGGCGCTCCGCAAGGGCCGGTTCGCCGACAAGCTGATCGTCGGCGGCGCCTCCGTCGGCGTATCGCTGCCCATTCCGGTGACGGGCCTGTTGCTGCTGCTCCTGTTCGTCAGCACGCTGGACCTGCTGCCGTTCACCACCAACGAGATAGCCTCGCCGTTCGGCGCGGCGGGACCCGGCGGCTGGCTCCTGAACTACCTGCTGCCATGGGTGGCGCTGGCCGTGCTGTTCAGCGCGCAGTACATCCGGGTCACCCGCAGCAACATGCTGGAGACCTTCGGCGAGGACTTCATGCGCACCGCCCGCGCGAAGGGACTGTCCCGGCGGAACATCGTGTTCAAGCACGGCGCGCGGGCCGGCATCACCCCGGTCGTCACCATGCTCGGCCTCGACATCGGCGGCCTGCTGGGCGGAGCCGTACTCACCGAGCAGATCTTCTCGGTGCCGGGCGTCGGATTCACCGCGGTGCACGCCGCACAGTCAGGTGACCTGCCGGTCACCATGGCCATCACCATGATGGCCGCGTTCTTCATCATTGTCGCCAACGTCCTGGTCGACATCGCCTACGCGGTGATCGACCCGCGAGTGAGGGTCGCCTGATGACCACGCCCGAAGCCGCGCCCATGCTGGCCATCCGCGATCTACGGGTGAGCTTCCCGACCGACGACGGCGTGGTGCACGCCGTCAACGGGATGGACCTGACCCTGGCGCGCGGGGAAACCGTCGGAATCGTCGGCGAATCCGGCTCCGGCAAGACCGTCACGTCCCAGGCGCTGATGGGCCTGCTCAAGGACACCACGGCCGAGGTCACCGGCCAGATCCTCCTCGACGGACAGGATCTCAACACGCTCACCGAGACGCAGATGCGCGCCTACCGCGGCAAGAAGATCGCGATGATCTTCCAGGACCCGCTGTCGGCCATGCACCCCTTCTACTCCGTCGGCGCCCAGATCGCCGAGGCCTACCGGGTGCACAACGACGTCTCCAAGAAGGCCGCGGCGCAGGTCGCCGTCGACATGCTCGGCCGCGTCGGGATCCCCGACCCAAAGCGCCGCTACTCGGCGTACCCGCACGAGTTCTCCGGCGGCATGCGCCAGCGCGCGATGATCGCCATGGCGCTCGTCTGCGAACCCGAGCTGCTGATCGCCGACGAACCCACCACCGCCCTCGACGTCACCGTGCAGGCCCAGATCCTCGACCTGCTCAACGAGCTGCAGGACGAGACCGGGACGTCCGTGATCCTGGTGACCCACGACCTCGGCGTGGTCGCCGAGGTGTGCCACCAGGTCGTGGTGATGTACGGCGGGGAGTGCGTGGAGCAGGCGACCGTGGCGAACCTCTTCAAGGACCCGCGGCACCCCTACACCCAGGGGCTGCTGGCCTCGATGCCGTCACTGGCGCAGCGGTCCGAACGGCTCAACCCCATTCCGGGCTTCCCGCCGTCGCTGTTGGCGCTGCCCGACGGCTGCCTCTTCGCCGACCGCTGCCCGAAGGCACACCTGGTGCCCGACGACGCCTGCGGTACGCGCCGCCCGACACTGACCGGCCTCGACGGGCACCCGTCGCGGTGCCACCTCGAGACGCTGCAACCGACCGGAGAGGTGGCCCGATGACGCCGCTGCTGGAGGTCACCGACCTGACCAAGCACTTCCCGACCCGCTCCCGTGGCTTCAGGCTCGGTGGCGGTGCGATCAAGGCCGTGGACGGCGTCAGCTTCTCCGTCGACGCCGGACAGACCCTCGGCCTGGTGGGGGAGTCCGGCTGCGGCAAGTCGACCACCGGCCGTCTGCTCATGCGCCTCCTCGAGCCGACCTCCGGGAGCGTCCGGCTCGACGGCCGCGAGATCGCCGAGCTGCGTTCGTCGGAACTGCAGGAGTACCGGCGCCGGGTGCAGATGGTGTTCCAGAACCCGTCGTCGTCGCTCAACCCCCGCCAGTCCGTGGGCAGCGCGATCGCCGCACCGCTCCTCGCCCAGCGGATCACCCCGGCCGGCGGCGTCAAGGCCAAGGTGCGGGACCTGATGGACCGGGTGGGGCTGCGCCCCGACCACTACAACCGCTTCCCGCACGAGTTCTCCGGCGGTCAGAAGCAGCGCGTGGGCATCGCCCGGGCGCTCGCCCTGGACCCGCAACTCATCATCTGCGACGAACCGGTGTCGGCACTGGACGTGTCGGTCCAGGCGCAGGTCATCAACCTCCTCGAGGACATCCAGCGGGACACCGGGGTGGCCTACCTCTTCATCGCCCACGACCTGTCCGTGGTCCAGCACTTCGCCGACCGCATCGCGGTGATGTACCTCGGTAAGATCATGGAATACGGCGACACCTCACGGGTTTTCGGCGCTCCGGAGCATCCCTACACGCGGGCGCTGCTGTCCGCAGTGCCGCAGCCCGACCCGGCGGCGGACCGGAGCGGGCGGATCAGGCTGAAGGGCGATCTGCCCAGCCCGGCCGACCCGCCGCGCGGCTGCGTGTTCCGGTCCCGGTGCCCCGTGCACAAGCAACTGGACCCGCAGCGGCGCCAGTTGTGCACGGAGAGCGTGCCGAGCGGCGACATCGCCTGCCACCACGCCGACGTCGCGGCCGAGACGCTGGCCACGACGGCATCCCGGTGACCGACCCGGTCCCTGTCCACATGAACAGAAGTACCGCGCAACAGAGCACCACAAGGCACAGCAGAAAGGTGACAGCAGTGTTGATCCGTGACGTCCGTCCCTGGGGCGGCGAGCGCAGCGACGTCGTCCTGTCCGGCGACCGCATCGCGGCGATCCGCCCGCACGACCCGGCCGCGCAGCCGTCCGGTGAAGTGGTGGAGGGCCGCGGCCGGCTGCTGCTCCCGTCGTTCAGCGACGTGCACGTGCACCTGGACTCGACCCGGATCGGCCTGCCGTTCCGGCCGCACACCGGCGGGCCGGGGGTGTGGACGATGACGATGAACGACCGGGAGAACTGGCGCTCCGCGGAGGTCCCCCTCGTGGAGCGGGTGGCCGGCACCCTGGAGCGGATGATCACGCGTGGCACCACCCGCGTGCGGTCGTACGCCCAGGTCGACGTGGACTGCAAGCTCGAGAAGTTCGAGGCGGTGGTGGCCGCGAAGGAGAAGTTCGCCGGTCAGGCCGAGGTCCAGATCATGACGTTCCCGCAGGCGGGCATCCTCCGGGAGAAGGGCACCGCCGAATACCTGGAGGCCTCTCTGAAGGCGGGCGCCGACGTGATGGGCGGCATCGATCCCTGCACCCTGGACCGGGATCCCAAGGGGCACCTGGACGTCGTGTTCGGGCTCGCCGAGAAGTACCAGGTCGAGGTGGACATCCACCTGCACGAGCCCGGCGAGCTGGGCGTGTTCTCCACCGATCTGATTCTGGAGCGCACGCGGGCACTGGGCATGCAGGGCAAGGTCACGATGTCCCACGCCTATGAACTGGGCTCGGTCTCCGAGTCGGTGAGCCGCCGCATCATCGACGAATTCGCGGAGCTCGACATCGCGATGGCCACCGTGGCTCCGTCGGCCCGCGGGCAGCTGTCGCTGGTGGACCTGACGGAGGCGGGCGTCCGCGTGGGCCTGGGCGAGGACGGCCAGCGCGACTACTGGAGCCCGTACGGCAACTGCGACATGCTCGACCGCACCTGGCAGCTGGCCTTCACCAACAACTTCCGCCGTGACGAGCTGATCGAGATGTCCCTGGCGGTCGCCACGATGGGCGGGGCGTCGATCATGAGTCACGACGTCGCCCGCCTCGCGGGTGTCGGCGACCGGCCCGGCCTCGCGGTCGGTGACCGTGCCGACCTGCTCCTCGTCGACGGCGAGACACCGTCGAGCGCGGTGATGGACCGCGGCACGGATCGCACCGTCCTGCACGACGGAGTGGTCGTCGCCGACCAACTGGCGCTGGTACGGAGCTGACCCGAACCCCTCGGGCCGGCGGTCGAGCCCCGCGCATCGCCCTCCCCATGTCCTGACGTCGGCCGGGGTCGCCAGGGGAGGGCTGGTGAGCGCCATCACCGTGCGACTGCCGCGCCGGACGTTCTCGCAGTGGCTGGACCGCGGCACACCACGGAGTGACGGCAGCCGGGCCGGAACTAGACCTGCACCTGGACCTGTACCCGGACCTGGAACTGGACCTGCACCTGGACCTGGAACTGGAACTGGACCTGAAGCCGCGGTCAGCGGCGCTTGTCGGCGATGGCGCGGCGGCTGTTCTCCAGGTGCTGGACAACGAGTTCCTCGACGCGTGCCACATCGCGGTCCGCGACAGCGGCGTAGAGGGCCTCGTGCTCCTGCGCCATCGCGAGGAGGTCGTCGTGCCGGCCCAGCAGCCACCGCATCCGGCTGCGCAGCGTACCTTCGAGTTCGCTCAGCAACTCGTTGGCCGCCATCGACGTCACCGTCTCGTGGAAGTCGGCTGCCGCGCGCCGGGCGCGCACCGCGTCGCCCGCCCGGGCGGCCGCGAGTTCCTCGTCGAGGTTCGAGCGGAGCCGCCCGAGGCCGACGCGGTCACCCCGCTGAGCGGCGAGCCGGAAGGTCATCACCTCAAGGGCCTCGCGGACCTCGTTCAGATCGGCGATGTCCGTAGGTGTGAACTCCCTGACGACCGCCCACGTCCGCGGCCGGGGAGTGACCAGTCCCTCGGCGACGAGCACACGCAGGGCATCGCGAACGGGTACGCGGCTCACCCCTATCTGCGCCGCCAGCTCGCGCTCGACGAGCTTGCTGCCGGGTTTGCGCACGCCATCGAGAATGTCGTCCCGGAGCTGCCGCGTAACCCGCTCCGACTCCGGCTCGAACTCCCCAGTACCTGCCATACCCCGAGTCTCGCACGGGAACGGAACCGTTCGGAGCGCGGTCGGGGTGAGGCGGCCGGCGCATCAAGGTGTGCGGGCGAGCTCGATGAGGTGCTGTGCCGTGGCTTCGGGATCGATGATCTGGTGGAGGTGTTCGCCCGGCAGGTGTGCCACACGTAGGCCGCGCTCACGCGCTTCGGCGGCGACATCCTCGTACTGCGGGGCGAAGAGCAGGTAGGAACACGGGTGGTCGTCCCACCCGTCCGGGACCGGGATGTGCTGCTCGTAGTAGGACAGCGGCAGCGTGGGCTGTTCCTCGACGACGGTCCGACGCATCACCGGATCGGAGAACATGGGTGCCACGTCGGCCTCGTCCCACCAGTCGGTCCATCGTGGCAGGGTGCCGTTCACGGCCATGGGGGCGAGGAACTCCAGCAACTCGGGTGGTGCGACGGGAGTTGGTCCGATACGGGCCGGCAGCGCGGCATCCACGAAGATCGAACCGGCCACCGGACGGTCGAGCCCCGCACGGATCACGGGGAGGAACAGGCCGGCGTTGCTGTGTGCCACCAACGTGACGGGCCCGCCGTCCGGAACGTGTCTGAGGTCGTCACGGACGGCGCTGACGACGCGGGGCCAGAAGGGCGGGGCACCGGCGCCGACGTGCAGGAGTGACGGCACCCGAACCTGATGACCTGCCGCCTTGAGGCGCTGGGCCACAGGGTGCCAGGTCGAGGGACCCACGGAGGGACTGTGCACGAGAACGAAGACCGGCTGCTGCATGCGACGATTCTGCCGCCTGTGAGACGCGGGACAGGAGGCCTTGGCCGACAGCAGAAGACCCCGCATCGGCGCCCCGCGAGTGGCAGACCAACGCGAGCGAACGCAGTACGGGGTCCGGCGAACGAAGTGACGTGTCGTCAGGCGTAAGTCCAGCGCCAGGCGTTGGAGCTGTACATGCACTTGATGCGCGTGCCGCCCCCATTGGTGGTGACGGCGCCGTGATCGCTGTTGCGGCAGAACTGGCCGGCCGAATAGCAGTTGCCCGCGTTGGAGACGATCGAGCAGGTGCCGGTGGCGTCCTGGCTGTCGCTTCCGCTGCCTGCGTCGCTGCCCGTATCGCTGCCGGTGGCGGCGGCAGCCCGGGCGGTCTTGGTGACGGTGACCGTGGGGCGCGGCTTCGCCTTGGCCTTGATGGTCTCCGTGACGGTCGGCGCGGGCTCCGGCGTCGCGGTCACGGTGGCGGTGACCGTCGGCGCGGGCTTGGCCTCGGCGGCGACGGGCTGCGGATCGCCGTTCCCGGCGCCCACTATGAGCGCGCCGGTGAGCAGCAGCCCGGACCCGCCGAGCCACACGCGCTTCCGTTTGCGCAGTGGACGGGTGTCAACCGGGCGCGGTGCGGGCGGCGTTGTGTACGCGTTGGTCATGTTGTCCCCCCTGAGGTGTTACAGGTGGGATGAGGCTATGACGCCTGCGGAGTATGTGAAGGAAGTATGAACAGTAGGTGACTGATTCGTGACTTCACTGCTGTGTGACCCCCGAAGTCAACTCCCTCACGCCGTGACGGTGACCTGCCCGAGTGGCTCGCGGCAGGCACTGCCCGGCTCACTGCCGCCGTCGCGCATGAGCGGCAATGGCGCCCAGCACCTCCGGCATGTCCTGTTCCGGTGCGCCTATCAGTACCTGCGAGCCGCGGCCCGGGCCGTCGAGGACCTCGCAGACGGCGACGAGGGGGTAGGTCGGTTCGGTCTGCTGCGCGCGGGGTGTGTACCAGCGCTTCAGCTCTGCCATGCGGGCGCGTGCCTCTTCGTCCCGGTAGGGATGGATCGCGTACCGGCGTACTGCATGCGGGTCGCTGCGGTACGGCGGCCGTACGGTGATCACGCGCAGCGGACCCGGCAGCGGCTTGAGCCCCACCTTCGCGGCCGGGTCGGGAGTCGTGCCGATGACGTCCGGTCCTACGTACAGCGGGCCCTTGATGCCGAGTTTCCACGGGCCGGTGCCGGAGACGCCGCCGTCCACCGGGTGCACTGCGACCGGCTGCACCGGCTCCACGTCGCATTTGCATGGCAGACGGGTCCGCGTCCACCGGCGCAGCCCGAGCAGAGCGGGTACCAGGAGGGCCACGGCCGTCACCGCGAAGCTCAGCACCACCGCTCGGGGCCGGGGTTCGACCCATGCCGTCAGCGCGCCGACGCCGCCCGCGGTGGCCAGGGCGAGTGCGGGTGCCAGCCACTGCCACGCCATCGTCAGCGGGTTGCGCCGACCACGCAGCAGCAGCCACACCGCCGCCCACAGCGGCCCGAGCCCTAGCCCCCACAGGACGGAGGCCAGGGCCGCGGGCAGGGTGAAGAGCTGTCCCGGGTAGTGGCTGGTCTGTACGGCCGACCTCTCGTCGTCGCCGCTGTCCTTACCGGTCTGGATCAGGCGTACCGAGCCGCGCCACCAGAACAGCGTCACCGGCTCTCCGGCCTGTGCCCGCCCGTACACCGAGTCCGCCTCGTCATGGGAGCGGGTGTCTTTGTAGGCGAGTTCCATCGTGCGGCGATGGTCGGCCCGGGTCAGCTCCAGTGTGTACTTGGTGTGGTAGCGACTGACGGTGTAGTCGGAGTCCCGCACGGTGACGCGTTCGCGCTGCATGCAGTACGGCTTGCGGTAGCGGTCTCCGCACACCTTCAACTGGCCGGTGCGATGACCGTTCTCGACGATGGCCACCTTCGAGAAGTCGACGTCGTCCCGTCGTCCCTGTTGCGCGGTCTGCCACAGAGGCCAGGACGCCCCGAGCAGCACGACTGCCAGCAGCAGGCCCACTCCCGCGCGGACGAAGTCCCCGATCCCGGATCTCATATGCCCCTCGCCGCCCGAACCTCTGCCCCGAGCCTCACCCTTCGGGGTGGGGTGCGAGGCATCCTACTCAGCGGGATCGCGGGGCCGGCGGGTGTCTCCCTCATCTCGTCCAGGTCACTCAAGGCTGAGCCGCATCAGGACCCTCGGTCGGCCGGCCAGGACCGAGGTGGTCCGGGCGGCGACGGTGAACCCCGCGCGCTCGAAGTTCTTGCGCAGCCCGCGTACGCCATCGTGAGGTCGACCTTCGCGTCGCCGTTGTCCAACGGGTACGCCTCGATCGCCGGTGCGCCCTGCGCGCGGGCGTACTCGACGGCGACGGCGATGAGGGCGTGCGAGATCCCCTTCTTGCGGTGGCCCGGACGGACGCGGATGCACCACAGCGACCACACGGGCAGGTCGTCTACAGGGGGGATCTTGCGGTTACGCGCGAAAGAGGTGTCCGCGCGGGGTGCGACGGCGGCCCAGCCGACGGGTGCGTCAGCGTCGTGGGCGAGAACTCCGAGCGGGGGACCCGTGCGGCACAGCTCGGCGACGTACTCGCCGCGGGCCGGTCCACGGAGCTCGTTGTCGAGCTTGGAAGGGATCCGGTAGCTCAGGCACCAGCAGACGGTTGACTCGGGCGACTTCGGGCCGACGGGAGTACGGAGATCCTCGAAGACCGAAGCCGGGCGAACCTCGATGGTCATGCGGTCAGGGAGCCACGGCGCACGTGCCGACTTCGCTCAACCTGTGGGGCGAAGCGAGGTGCCATGCGGCTCAACGGGCTGTCATCGCTGGGCGTTGCGGGAGCCGGGTGATGGTGGCCGTTGCTGCGAGGGCGAGTGTGACACCGACAGCGGCGGCGATGCTCCTGGCCCAGGCCGGAGCGAGGGAGTCGGACAGAAGGGCTTCGGCGAGCCGGCTCCCGCCGTACAGGAGGGCCACTGCCGCGAGTGCGGCCGGCCAACGGTGCCGCACGCCCGTGATGATGTCGTCGATGAGGTTCAGGACCACGATCACCGTCATGATGTCGGCACCGCTGAACTCCTCGTCCCCACCGGCTGCGGTGACCGCCGCCCCGACGGCGATCGACGCCAGCCAGATCCCTGTCAGGCGTGCGTACGACGTGGGTCGATGCCGCTCCGCACCGCGCGGAAACCAGAAGAACCGTGTGATGTGCTGGGCGACCGTGTATTTCCCCACGCCTGGCGTCCCCGTTCCCCCGTCGCCGGCTCCTGCCGGCGTTCTGTGGTTGGACGCACGAGGGCGCGCCGCGGTTGTGCCGAGCGGAACTGGCCGGAATTTGTGCGAGGCCCACTGATCGCGCCCGATACCTTCGAGCGCATGGCAGATGAGGAATTCGAGCATCCACGGCTCGCCGCGGTGTACGACGCGCTTGATCCTGACCGCAGCGATCTCGACGCGTACGTGGATATGGCGCAGGAGTTCGGAGCGCGTCGGGTGCTGGACATCGGCTGCGGGACGGGAGTGTTCGCGCTGCTCCTGGCCGATCGGGGGATCGAGGTCGTGGGGGTCGACCCCGCACGGGCGTCCGTCGATGTGGCCCGGGGCAAGCCCGGCAGTGAGCGGGTGCGCTGGATCTGCGGCGACGCGACAGCGCTCCCGCCCCTGCGGACGGATCTGGCGACCATGACCGCGAACGTCGCGCAGGCCATCGTCGACCCGACGGTCTGGCGGCGGACGCTGCAAGGGGCGTACGAGGCGCTGCGGCCCGGCGGGCGCCTTGTGTTCGAGACGCGGGACCCGGCCGGACGCGTCTGGGAGGAGTGGAACCGCGAGGAGTCGTACTCGAAGACGCGGATCCCGGGAGTCGGCGTGGTCGAGAGCTGGGCCGAGGTGACCGACGTGAGCGGGCCGTTGGTGACGTTTCGGTGGACGTACGTATTCGCCGAGGACGGTGAGGTGCTGACCTCCGACTCGACTCTGCGGTTTCGTGAACGGCCGCAGATCGAGGCGCAGTTGGTCTCCCGAGGCTTCGTGGTCGACGAGGTGCGTGATGCCGCTGACCGCCCCGGCCGGGAGTTCGTCTTCGTCGCGCGGCGTCCGGAGGGCCGGGGCTGACTGCTGCGCCGTACGACCCCACGGTTCGCGTGCGCGTAGACCCCGGCCCGGGACCGGTGCCAGGTTCACACCGAATCGAGCCACTCCGCGGCGGCGTCGAGCAGATGGGTGACCCCGTTGCGCAGCGCCGGATCCGCCACCGGTGCGAAGAACGGGGAGTGGTTGCCGTGCACGGTGGACGGCTGCTCGCCGGCCGGATCGGCTCCCTCCCAGCGGCTGGGCTCCGTACCGCCGAAGAACCAGAAGACGGACGGGCACCCGGCCGCGGTGGCGAGCAGGCCGAAGTCCTCGCTGCCCGACAGCGGGGAGCGCATGGTGTGCACCTGGGCGCCGCCCGCTGCGATCGCCTGGACGGTGCGTTCCGTCGCCCCGTCCGAATTGACCGTCAGCGGAAAGGAGTTGAGCTCGCTGAACTCCGGTGGATGAGGCGCGCCGGAGGTCGCCGCCTCCCCTTCGACCGTACGGCGCACCGCGGCGAGCACCCGCTCCCGCACAGCGGGGTCGAACGTCCTGATGTTGATCTTGAGTTCGGCCTCCTCGGGGATGATGTTCTCCTTGGTACCGGCCCGTAGCGAGCCCACCGTGACGACCGCCGACTCCGTCGGTGAGACCTCGCGGGCCACAATTCCCTGCAGCCGCATGACCGTCGCCGCCGCCATGACCACCGGGTCGACCGTGGTGTGCGGAGCCGAACCGTGCCCGCCCCGTCCGAGCAGACGTGCCCTCAGGCTGTCCGCGGCGGCCATCAGCACACCGGCGCGGGTGGCCACCGAACCCAGGGGGAGCGGCCCCACGTGCTGGCCGAGCACCACATCGGGCCGGGGAAACCGTTCCAGCAGACCGTCGGCCAGCATGGCCCTGGCACCGGCTGCTGTTTCCTCCCCGGGCTGGAAGACCGCCAGCAGCGTGCCGCGCCAGAGTTCCCGGTGTGCCGCGAGCTGGGCGGTGGCACCGAGCAGAGCCGCCGTGTGCAGATCATGGCCGCAGGCGTGCATGAGCGGAACCGGCTCCCCGTCCGGCGACAGCGCGGTATCCGTGGACGCGTAGTCGAGTCCCGTCGCCTCGCGTACGGGCAGTCCGTCCATGTCGGCCCGGAGCGCGACCACCGGTCCTTGGCCGTTGCGCAGCAACCCGACCACTCCCGTGCCGCCGACGCCCTCGGTGACATCCCAGCCCTGTCCGCGCAGCTCCGCGGCGACGATCCCGGCGGTGCGGTGCTCTCCCATGGACAGCTCAGGATGGGAGTGCAGATCGCGGTAGAGGAGGCCGAGGCCGTTCAGCCGGGCGTCGAGGCCGTCGCGCAGGGCAACACCCTCGCGCGGCGCGGCAGCGGTCAGGGATCCGTCGGTCGCCATGTCAGTCCTCCCAGGTCTCCGGCGGGGTCGGGGGTCGACACCGGGGCCGTAGTGAGTCCAGGATGGGGATCGTTGATCACTTGCCCGTGGCAACGCAGGAATTCGACGGAGATCCATGAGCCATGCCCGATAGCAGCCCGGAAGCTTCGTCCGGACACCGGGATGCGGCGGCCGGTTCGCTTCAGGAGTCGGACCTGGCGTTGATCGAGGCTCTCCAGCACAGCCCGCGAGCGCCCTGGTCACAGATCGGGCCCGCGCTCGGCGTGGACGCCACCTCCGCGTCCCGGCGCTGGCACCGGCTGGTCGGCCAGGGGCTCGCCTGGCTGACGGCCTACCCGTCCGCGAGTACGACGAGCTTCGCCTACGTCGACGTACGCTGCCGGCCGAACACCGTCGACGATGTGACGCGCCACCTGTGCGCACTGCCCCAAGTCCTCAGCGTCGAGGAGGTCACGGGTGACTTCGATCTGTTCCTGACCGTGGCCGCCCCTACGCCGGCCGACCTCGCCGCCCTCGTCCGCCGGGATCTGCCCACCGCGCCCGGCGTGGAGGCGACGGCCCTCCACCTCGGCCTGCGCCTCTACCAAGAGGGGAGCGGCTGGCGCATGCGCGCCCTGGACCGGCAGCAACGCTCACTCCTGGTGCCCCCACAGAAACCTCCGCGCCGCTCCCTGACCGGAGCCACCGCCGACGCGGCACTCATCGCCGCGCTCGGCCGGGACGGGCGGCGAAGCCATCAGAAACTGGCCGGGGACCTGGGCGTCAGCGAGGCGACGGTGCGCCGCAGGCTCCAGCGGCTGATGGAGACGCGATCGGTCCACTTCCGCTGCGACTTCGCCCAGGGCGCCGCCGGCTGGCCGCTCACCGCCACCTACCGCATCGACCTCCCCGCCGACCGACTGACCGCGGCAGCGCGCACGCTCGGCCTCATGCCCGAGGTCCGGCTGTGCAGCGCCGTGAGCGGGACGGCCGACTTCCTGGTCATCGCCTGGCTGCGCACGACGGAGGAGGTCACGGGTTTCGAGGCCCACATGTGTGAGCAGCTACCGGATCTGCGCGTGCTCGACCGCACGGTCACGCTCATCACGGTCAAGCGCATGGGCCGACTCCTCGACCCCCATGGCCGTGCGGTCGGCCACGTCCCATGGGACGACCTGTCCACCACCCTCTGAGGGAAGGCGGTGCTGTGTTTCCTGCATCAGGATGTACGGATCGAGGAGGGGCGCCGGTGAGCGCTGCGCGGGTGCTCGTCGTCGAGCACGAGGACGGTACGGGTCCGGCCCAGGTCGGTGAACGCATTGCCGGGCAAGGGCTGTTGACGGACATGCGCCGTCCCTGGGCGGGAGACGCGCTGCCCCGAGATCTGGACGCCTACGACGCGCTGCTCGTCCTCGGCGGTTCGATGGGCCCGCACGACGACGAACGCGCGCCCTGGCTGCCTGCCGTACGTGAACTGCTGCGCCAGGCCGTGTCTCGCGACCTGCCCACGCTGGCGATCTGCCTGGGCATGGAACTGCTGACTGTGGCGTGCGGTGGCGAAGTCCGGCGCGCCGCGCTCCCCGAGGTAGGCCTCTGTGAACTGACGCCGCTTCAGGAAGCCCTGGAGGACCGGCTGTTCGGTCCCCTCACGGATACGGGTGGAGGGTTGCGCGCCGTGCAATGGCACTGGGAGGAAACCGGCACTCTCCCCGACGGAGCAGTCCCACTCGTCACCAGCGAACGCTGCGCCCACCAGTCCTACCGGATCGGCACATCGGTCTGGGGAGTGCAGTTCCACCCCGAGGTCCTGGCGGACGACATCCGCACCTGGGGAACGTCGGACGTCGGCCCGCTGCACGACCTCGGACTCGAACCCGCCGGTGTGGTGGCCGAGGTGGCTCGGGCGGAGGCAGAGTTGCGCGCGCTGTGGGGTGCGTTCGCCGAGCAGTGGGCCGCGATCGTGACCGATCCCTCTACGGCCGTGTCTGCCGGACCGGCGCCCGGGTAATGACGACGTTCCCGCCGTCGACGCTGATGGCGGACACCATGACCCCCATTCGCCGCCACATGGCGTTGCCGCGCGTCGCGCCGCGTGTGCCGCCGGAATCCGTATCGTGAAGCGCCGTCCCGTTCGTGCGGTGGTCCGTCGCCGCTCGGCGCAGAAAGGCGTGTCATGGAACTGAAGCTGCAGGGCAGAACCGCGGTGGTGACCGGTGCGAGCAAGGGCATCGGACTGGCGATCACCAAGGCCCTCGTGGCGGAAGGGGTCCGCGTGACGGCCGGGGCGCGCCACATGGGCGCTGAACTCGCCGACCTCGCCCGGACGGGGTCCGTACAGGCCGTCGAGGTGGATCTGGGGACTCCGGAAGGGCCCGCCGCGCTCGTCGAGGCGGCGGCATCCGCCTTCGGGCCGCCCGACATCCTGGTCAACAACGTCGGTGCCGTCCGGCCACGCACCGAGGGGTTCGCGTCCGTCACCGACCAGGACTGGACGACCACCCTGGACATCAACTTCCTCGCCTCGGTGCGCGCCACTCGCGAGGTCCTGCCGCTCATGCTCCAGCACGCCGCCGGGTCGATCATCACGGTGGCGTCCGTCAACGCGCGCCTGCCCGACCCGCTCGTGATCGACTACTCCGCGGCGAAGGCGGCCCTGCTGAGCTTCAGCAAGTCGCTGTCCAAGGAGCTGGGACCGCGCGGCATCCGCGTCAACACGGTCAGTCCGGGGCCGGTCGCCACGGATCTGTGGCTGGGGAAGGACGGCGTGGCGGCAACGGTCGGTCAGGCCGGAGGACTCAAGGCGGACACGGTCGCCGAACACGCCGCGCGGAACGCCGCGACCGGCCGCTTCACCAGCCCCCAGGAGGTCGCCGACCTCGTACTGCTCCTGGCCTCCGACCGAACCGCCAACGTGACCGGCTCCGATTTCGTGATCGACGGAGGCCTGATCACCACGGTGTGATGCCACCCGGTGCATCGGGCCTTGGTCCGCCAAGGCCGACGCCGACGGTCTGTCGACGCCGACGGTCTCAGGGGGCGATTCCCACGCCGTCGATCCGGCTCCAGGTCCTCTCCTGGGCGGCGGTCATGGCAGGCCAACGCAGGCCACCCGGACGGGGGTTCACCCGTGACGCGTAGGAGTGGGGGGAGAACCCCGGGTCGTAGAAGCAGCCGGTGCCGTACCTGTGGTCGAACGCGGAGCACGAGGCCGCGATCGCATGCGGTGTCGGCTTCTTCCCGGTCCGCACCCAGGCGTCCAGTGCGGAGAGCGAGTTGGCGTACTCGGAGTTGCTCAGTTCGCTGTGTTCGCTCTCCCGCGTGAACGTCTGCACCAAGTGCCCTTCCCTGTGCGCGCCTTGGAGAGCGGCCCGGTAGGCGGCCTCGTGCTCGACGAACGCGGTGGGGTCGTCGATCGCGTGCATGGTGAGGACGGGAATGGTCACCTTGCCGGTGAGGTCGCTGTCGTAGGAGAGGTCGCGTACGGCGCTCGGGTCGGCGGAGAAGCGCTCGACGCCGGCGTTCAGCGCCCGGTCGTCGTGGGAACCGGAATACCGTACGCCCTGATTGCTGAACGGATTGCGGCCGCCGAGCCGGCTGTGCACGATGTCGCGGAACGTGAACGTGGCGAACCGCAGGTGTGACTCGAGAGTGCGCTCGGGGATCTTCGTGACCGCGAGGATGTCGTCGAGGTTGCGCTGCTGCGCCGCGGTCCGCTCCTTGGGATCGGAGGCGTACCCGGTGCATTCCTGAAGGCGCGCCCGCAACCCCGTGGCCGTCATGGCCGAGTCGGCGCGCAGCCCCTCCCACAGCGGGTACTGGGGCTCACTGGGCCGGGGATGGTTGCGGCAGTAGTACTGATAGACCACGCGCAGGTCGACCCGGTAGTCGTATCCGCGTGAACCGCCGCCGAGAACGCCGCTGGTGAGCAGGGCTCCGTCGTACGGGCCGTGCTTCGCCGCGCCGTAGGTCTCCACGACCTTGGCGGCGACATCGCCGCCCCAGGACTGGCCGTGCACATAGGTCCGCCTCGGCTTGCCGAACTCGCTCACGAACAGGCGACGCAGATTCTCGGTGTCGGCGGCGGCCATTCGCGTTCCGTAGCCACCACGCCGATACGACGACCCGGCCCAGGCGTAACCCTCGTCCACCATCACCGACCAGCGGTTCAGGTCGTCGACGCTGCGGTCGGGGTCGGATCCCGCGCCGAGGTCGGGGCCTCCGTGGGCGTGCACCACGAGCGAGCGGTTCCAAGTCTTGGGGATGGCGATCGCGTAGTAGGCGCCGTTCGCGTCCTGGCCGGTGTAACAGGTGGCCTTCCCGGTCAGATCCGTGGGACAGGCGGTGGACGCCGGTCCGCTCCCGGCCGATGAAACGGACGTCGCCGAACCCGAAGCCGGCACGGGGAGCGCGCAGGCGACGAGACCCGCGACACCGGCCACCATCGCCGCGCGTCGGTGGTGCCGACGGCTCCCGGACCTCCTGCGGAAACCCCATGCGACGCGTCTGGTCATACCCATGGGCCTGCTCCTCGTCCTCCGGCGCGCACCGTTGCGCGGCGGGGGAGATGCTAGGTAGGGCGGAGCCGAAATCCCATGAGGTGATCAGTAGCGTTCATATTGTTCGCTGACGAAGGCTGAACGCCCCGAGCGACGCTCACGCGGGCGGCAGACTGGTCCCATGACCGCTTCGGATCCGAAAGCTGACCTTCACTTCTATCTGCAGTCCGCCCGCGACGCCCTGTTGTGGAAGCTCGACGGGCTCTCCGAGTACGACGTCCGGCGCCCGCTGACGCCGACCGGCACGAACCTGCTCGGTCTGGTGAAGCACGTGGCTTGCGTGGAGTTGGGGTATCTCGGCGACACCTTCGGACGGCCGTCCGGTGAGTCGTTGCCCTGGGTCGACGAGGGCGCCGAACCCAACGCGGACATGTGGGTCCCCGCCGACGAGTCGCGTGCGTTCATCGTGGAGCTGTACCGGCGGGCGTGGGCGCATGCCGACGCGACGATCGACGCGCTGCCACTGGACACCGTCGGCAAGGTCCCGTGGTGGCCCAGTGGCAGGGACGAGGTGACGTTGAATCATGCCGTCGTACGCGTCATCGCCGACACGCACCGCCACGCCGGGCACGCCGACATCGTCCGCGAACTCGTCGACGGCGCCGTGGGGATGAACAAGGACAACGACAGCATGCCGTCCGACGACCCGGCGTGGTGGGAGGACCATCGCGGCCGGCTGGAACGTGCGGCGCGGGAAGCCGACCGAGACGCGTAGACGCGGTCGGCTTGACCTGAACGGCAATTGAGCCCGCGCGGCGCCTCTGGTGAACCGAGAGTCAGCCGTCAGTGAACCGAGAATCCGCCGTCGACGAAGATTGCCTGACCGGTGACGTAGGCGGACGCGCGGCCGGCCAGGAACACCGCCGCTCCGGCGAAGTCCTCGGCCAGGCCGTTGCGCCCGACCATCGTGCGGGCGGCCAGCGCGGCCACCTTCTCCGGGTCGGACGACAGGCGCGCGTTGAGCGGCGTCATGACGAAGCCCGGTACGAGCGTGTTGCAGGTGACGCCGTGGGGCGACCACGCCTCGGCCTGCGAGCGGGCCAGCGCCTCGAGGGCGCCCTTGGAGACCCCGTACGCGCCGCTCTGCACGAACGCCCGGTGCGCCTGCTGGGAGGTGATGTGGATGATCCGTCCGAAGCCCCGCTCGGCCATGCCGGGTCCGAACCGCTGCCCCAGGAGGTGGGGTGCCTCCAGGTTCACCGCCATGGTGGTGTCCCACACCTCGTCGCCGAGCTCACTCATCGGCGGCCGCAGGTTGATCCCGGCGCTGTTGACCAGGATGTCGGGCTCGCCGAACACCCCGGCCGCCTGCTCCGCCGCCGCGCGCACCCCGTCGCGGGTGCTCAGGTCCGCGCTCACCCAGGCTGCCCGGCAGCCGTCCGCCGTCAACTCGTCGACAGTGGAGGCGAGTTCCGCCTCCTTGCGTGCCACGATCACCACGCTCGCCCCCGCGCGGGCGAGCGCCCCGGCGATGGCCTTGCCGATGCCTGAGCTGCCGCCGGTCACCACGGCGGTCCGGCCGTCGAGTGAGAACAGTTCGGAGAGGTAGTTCTGCGAGGTCATGATCGCACCCTAGACGGCGCCTTGGCGGGGACCGTGGTCGGGCTGTCCCACAGAAGATTCGGGCCGTCCCACAGGAGACGACGTGACTTGGGCGGCGATGGTCCGCGCGCACTGCACGGACTCCGTGTGGGTGGTGTCCACCTCCAGGTCGTAGACCACGCCCCGGTGGACCGTCTCCGCCTGCGATGCGGCCATTCCCTGGGCCCGGTCCCCGCGGACGATCTCGCGGCCTGCGGCGACCTCGCTGTCGCACCTGACCCCCACCCACAGCACGTCCAACGTGCCAAGGGCCTTCTGCCACCGCAGTTGGGACTCTCCTCCGCCGAGGAAGACGTCATCGATGATGATCCGGGCGCCCGCACCGGCCGTCGCGGCGACGCCCCGCATCCATGCCGCCTCCAGCTCCCGGAAGACCGATCCGACATCGACTCCGCCGTCTTCGGCGATGTCGAGTCCGTCGCCCGATTCCCGCAGGGACGCGGGCATCGCCTCGATCAGCGAGTCGATCCCGAAGGCGAGCCACGGATCCGGCAGTACCGCCTGCAGACACCGGGCGATCCCGGACTTGCCCGAGCTGGACCCACCGTTCAACACGATCACCTGAGTCGTCACCGGGCCAGGGTAGAGGCACCCACCACGGCGCCCGAAACGAATTTCGGCAGGCCTTGCCCTTGACGGCTGCTGCTGGACCGCATGCCTTCGTCCGCCCGGAATCCGCCGGGCGGGAACGCCTCGGATGTGCCGGGCGGGAAACGCCTCGGATGCGCCGGGTGGGAACGCCTCAGATTGCGTCAACTACCGGCTTGTACCGGGTGTTTGCTCAGGATCGAGACGCGGTTGAATGCGTTGATCGTTATCGCGACCCAGATCACGGCGGAGATCTGGTCCTCGGTGAGCGCGGCCCGGGCGGCGGTGTAGGCGGATTCCTGCGCGGCGGCGTCGGCGGGCTCCGTCGTCGCCTCCGCGAGTCCCAGCGCCGCTCGTTCCGCGGGGCTGAAGAGTTCCGTGTCCCGCCAGGCCGGCAGCACGCCCAGTCGCTGTGTCGTCTCGCCGGCGCGCAGGGCGGCCCGGGTGTGGACATGGAGGCAGTAGGCGCAGCCGTTGATCTGCGAGACGCGGAGGTTGACCAGTTCCACCAGTGTGCGGTCGAGGCCCGCGTCCGCGGCCACCGCGCGCACCGCCTCCGACGTCTGCACCAGTGCGTGGTACGCCTTGGGGCTCTGCTTGTCGATGAAGATCCGCCGGGGTGTGGATCCCGCCGTCGGTTGGTTCACCGTGGACTCCTCCGGGCCGCTCGCGGCGCCCTTGCTCCGATGTGTACGCGGGGCCGATTCGTGTTCTAAGATCATGGCAAGTGGTTGAACGTAAAACTATCATGGTTGGAGGAGGTGGCCGCGATGAGTGACGCGGAAGCAGGTCAGGTCGGAGTGCGTGGCGGATCCCGGGTGGCAGGCGAACGGCCGGCCACGGGTCCACGGATCGACGTACTCGCCCCGCGCGATGTCCCGCTCGGCGGGCCGCGGGCGATGACCGTGCGACGTACGCTCCCGCAGCGATCCCGCACCCTGATCGGTGCCTGGTGTTTCGCCGACCACTACGGCCCCGACGATGTCGGCCGCACGGGCGGCATGGACGTCGCCCCGCATCCCCATACCGGACTGCAGACGGTGAGCTGGCTGTTCAGCGGCGAGATCGAGCACCGCGACAGCCTCGGCAGCCACGCCTACGTACGGCCCGGTGAGCTCAACCTGATGACCGGCGGGCACGGCATCAGCCACACCGAGGTCTCCACCCCACGCACCACGACCCTGCACGGCGTCCAGCTGTGGGTGGCGCTGCCCGAGGAACACCGGCACACCGGGCGGGACTTCCAGCACCATGTGCCCGAGCCGGTGCGGACGGAGGGGGCCGAGATCAGGGTCTTCCTGGGTGCCCTCGCCGGCTCCGCCTCCCCGGTGCCGACCTTCACACCCCTGCTCGGCGCCGAGATCACGCTCGCGCCGCGCGCTTCGCTCGTGCTCGCCGTGGATGCCGACTTCGAGCACGGTCTGCTCGTCGACCACGGGGACGTCCGTGTGGCCGACACCGTGCTGCGCCCCGCGGACCTGGGATACGTCCACCCCGGCGCCGAAACCCTGTCCCTCGTCAACGAGTCGGACGAGACGGCCCGGACGGTCCTTCTCGGCGGAGCGCCGTTCGAGGAGGAGATCGTGATGTGGTGGAACTTCATCGGCCGCAGCCACGAGGACATCGTCCGGGCGCGAGAGGAATGGGAGAGCGCCTCGGAGCGTTTCGGCGCCGTCGAGGGCTACCCCGGAGACCGTCTCCCCGCTCCCGCTCTGCCTCATGCCACCATCGCGCCGCGCAAGAACCCTCCGCGTCGCTGACCCCTTCGAAAGGAACCCGATGACCCAGCCTTCCCCCGTTCCCTCCGTCGAGCGGAACGACGAGCGGCATCGTTACGAGATCCTGGTCGACGGCGTACGTGCCGGCCTGACCGCCTTCCGCGACCACGGCGCGCAACGCGTCTTCTTCCATACGGAGGTTGACGAGGCGTATGCCGGACAGGGCCTGGCCGGCCGGCTTGTCCAGGAGGCACTCACCGACGTCCGCAAGTCCGGGAAGAGGATCGTTCCCGTCTGCCCCTACGTCGCCAAGTTCCTCAAGAAGCATGAGGAGTTCGCCGACATCACCGACCCGGTCACCCCCGACGTCCTGAAGTGGCTGGACGCCGAACTGGCCTGATCCGTCAGGTCGGCAGTGCCCCGCCGTAACCAACTCCGGGATGCTCTGACAGGGCGAGCAGCGTGCACGGTTGACCTTCACCTTGGGGGAAGCCACAGCATCGGTGGGGCCGGGCGACGTGCTCGGCATGAGGAGGAGAGCGAGCATGGGGCTGCTGACCATCGGCGCGTTCGCGAAGGCGTCCCGGCTGTCGCGCAAGGCACTTCGTCTGTACGACGAGCTCGGCCTGCTGAACCCCGCTCGCGTCGACCCGGTGACCGGCTACCGCCTCTACGCGATGGACCAGCTCGACCAGGCCCGACTCGTCGCCTGGCTCCGGCGCCTGGGAATGCCCCTGGCCCGCATCCGGCACGTCACCGCGCTGGATGCGGCCGGGGCGGCGCAGGAGATCCGCGCGTTCTGGGCCCAGGTCGAAGCAGACACCGCCGCACGGCGGGACCTGGCCACCTTCCTCATCGACCATCTGTCCTGGAAGGACCCCGCCATGTCCCCGACCGCCAAGCCCCTGGGAATCCGCTACGCCGCACTGTCCGACACGGGCCTCGTCCGTGAGAGCAACCAGGACACCGCGTACGCCGGGTCCCGCGTGCTCGCCGTCGCCGATGGCTACGGCAGCGGTGGAGCCACCGCGAGCGCCGCGGCTGTCGACGTACTCAAGCGCTTCGAAACCGACAGTGTCCCCGCAGGCGATCTCCTCAGCCTCCTCGAAGACGCCGTGGAAGAAGCCAAGCGGGCCGTGCACGGCGTTCCGTCGGCCGGCTCCTCGTCCGATGAGGCCTCACGAGCAGCGGTCGGAACCACACTCACCGCGATGCTCTGGACCGGCGCGCAGCTGGCTCTCGTGCACATCGGTGACTCCCGCGTCTATCTCCTGCGCGCCGGAGAGCTGTTCCAGATCACGCACGACCACACGCTCGTCCAGTCGATGGTCGACGAAGGGCGCATCAGCCCTGAAGAGGCCCTCTCCCACCCCCAGCGGTCGCTGCTGACGCGGGCCCTCGGGCAAGGAGCCGACGAGACCCCGGACATGCGCCTGCACGATGCGCAGCACGGAGACCGGTATCTGCTCTGCTCCGACGGACTGTCGACCGTCGTCCCGGGCGAAGACATCCTGCGCGTGCTCGCCGAGACCAGGGAGCCCGACGAGACGGTCCGCGCTCTGGTGGCCCTCGCCAACGGCATCGGCGGTCCCGACAACGTCGGCTGCGTGGTCGCCGACGTCATGGAACTCCAGCCGTAAGGCCGAACCGATGTCATGGAGCTCCAGTAGTCGAGCCGAACCGATGTCATGGAACTCCAGCAGTCGAGCCGAACCGATGTCATGGAACTCCAGCAGTCGAGCCGAACCGATGTCATGCCGGAGCTTCAGTGGTAGAGCGCAGCTGATGCCACGGCGCCTCCGCAGTGGTGGCCCCGAGCAGGACCGCGAGCGCGTGGCGGACAAGGTCGCGAGGCTGGTCGCCCGACGAGACGCACTCCCAGACCCTGCCCGTGAGCATCACCGGTCTCCGACGGCTCCGGCCCCGCCATCACGGTGGACCCCGTCGGCACCGGCAAGCAGGCGGCGGGCGCGAGGGATCCGGCACGTAGGCACCGTGCCGCCCAGCCCCTGCGCGGCAGGCAGCGCGGCGTGGCCGTCGAAGTCGTCGCCGAGGCTGCGGTCGCCGCGCGGCAGCAACGCAATCGCCTGCTGCACCCGGTACTGGACGGAGTCGCGGTGCAGATTCACCGCCTGTGCCGTGGCCGCGTAGCTGCGGTGGTGGGTGAGGAACGTTCGTGGCGTCTCGCGCAGCCCGGCCAGCGCCCGCTCACCCGGCCCGGAGTGTTCATCCGCTCCGCCGCCACTCCGCCCGGCCCCGGCGCACGAGGCATGTGCGGCGCCGGGGTGGCGACGTCCGCGCTGCGGCATCTCGGAATCGGACAAGTCGTCTGACGCAGCGTCACGAGGCGAGGGGTCCTAAGGGTCCTACGGATTCTGCTCCCGTCGGCCCTTTCCGCTGCCGCCGAACGCGGCGGAGCCCCGGCCGGCGTCAGCCCGGCCGAGGCCCCGCCTTCGGGCCTGTCCCGCTCAGGCGGCCGCTTCGATGGTCACCTTGACGTGCTTCATGATCGGCTGGTCGCTCTGCGTGCTGTAGTCGACGAGTGCGCACAGCACGTTCATCTCGGGCATGTACCCGGCCGCGCAGCCGCGCGGGATGTCGTACGGGATGGCGAGATAGCCGTTGAGGTAGCGGTGGCTGCCGTCCCTGGCGGTGCTGGTGATGTCGACGGGGTCGAACTCGTCGATGCCGCGCTCGCGCATGTCGTCCTGGTTCATGAAGACGAGCTCGCGCAGGTTCTTGATGCCGCGGTAGCGGTCGTTGTCCGAGTAGATGGTGGTGTTCCACTGGTCGTGGGAGCGCATGGTGCCCAGTGCCAGGGTGCCGGGGGCCGGTACGACGTCGGGCAGGGCGGCGTCGGAGAACTCCGCGCCGCCGGACGGGGTGAGGAAGACCAGTTCGCGGGCGGGCTGCTTGAGGCGGAAGCCCAGGGGCAGGCGCACGCGGCGGTTGAAGTCCTCGAACCCGTCGAGGGCCCGGGACATGGTGTCGCGGATCCGGTCGTAGTCCTCGATGTACCACTCCCACGGCGTGACGCTGTCGGGCAGGGCCGCGCGGGCCATGCCGGCGACGATCGCGGGCTCGGACAGCAGGTGCGGCGACGCGGGGCGCTTCATGCCGACGGACATGTGCACCATGCTCATCGAGTCCTCGACGGACGTGCTCTGGATGCCCTTGCGCTGGTGGTCCTTCTCGGTGCGGCCGAGGCACGGCAGGATCAGCGCCTTGCGGCCGTGCACGAGGTGGCTGCGGTTGAGCTTGGTGCTCACCTGGACCGTGAGGTCGCAGTTGCGCAGGGCCTCGTACGTGATCGGCGAATCCGGTGCGGCGAGGGCGAAGTTGCCGCCCATGCCGACGAAGACCTTCACATCACCCCGGCGCATGGCCTGGATGGTGCCGACGGTGTCCAGGCCGTGATCACGCGGTGGGTCGATCTTGCAGTACTCGGCGAGGCGGTCGAGGAACGCGTCGTCGGGTCGGTGATCGATGCCGCAGGTGCGGTTCCCCTGGACGTTGCTGTGACCGCGGACGGGGGAGGGGCCCGCTCCTTCGCGTCCCAGATTGCCGCGCAGCAGAAGGAGGTTGATGATCTCGCGGACGGTGTCGACGCCGTGCTCGTGCTGGGTCACGCCCAGGCACCAGCTGACGATGCTGCGGTCGGCATCGCAGTACACGCGCGCCGCTTTGAGGATGTCGTCGCGGCTGACCCCGGACTGCCTCTCCAGTTCCTCCCAGGACGTGTTCTCGCACAACTCCCGGTACGCGTCGAAGCCGGTGGTGTGGCGGTCGATGAACTCCTGGTCCAGCGCCTTGGGATCCAGCTTGGCTTCCTCGAGCACCGCCTTGGCCATGCCGCGCAGGAGCGCCAGGTCGCCGCCGATCCGCGGCTGGAGGTTCAGCGTGCTGGTCTTCGTGGTCTTGAACAGCGCCATGTCCATGAAGTCGTGCGGGACGATGGTGCGTGTGGCGGCCGCTTCGACGAGCGGGTTGATGTGCACGATCTGCGCGCCGCGGTGGTACGCCTCGGCGAGCGCGGTGAGCATCCTGGGCGCGTTGGAGGCGGCGTTGACCCCCATGATGAAGAGCGCGTCGGCGCTCTCCCAGTCCTTGAGGTCGACGGTTCCCTTGCCGGTTCCCAGCGACGCCTGCATGGCGCGGCCGCTGGCCTCGTGGCACATGTTCGAGCAGTCGGGCAGGTTGTTCGTGCCCAGCTCACGGGCCATCAACTGGTAGAGGAACGTGGCCTCGTTGCCGAGCCTGCCCGACGTGTAGAAGGAGGCCTGGTTCGGGTTCTCGAGGCCGCGCAGTGTGCTGCCGACGAGCTCGAACGCGTCCTTCCAGCTGATCGGGGCGTAACGGTCCGTGTCGGGGTCGTAGACCATCGGCTCGGTCAGCCGGCCCTGGTCCTCCAGCTGGAAGTCGCTCCACTCGAACAGCTCGGTGACCGTGTGGGCGGCGAAGAACTCGGGCCCGACGCGCTTGCGCGTCATCTCCCACGTGACGTGCTTGATGCCGTTCTCACAGATGTCGAGCTTGAGGCCCTTGGTGTCGTCCGGCCACGCGCAACCGGGACAGTCGAAGCCCGTGTTCTCGTGGTTCATCTTCATGATCGCCCGCGGGCCGTCCACCAGTTCGCGCTCGCGTACGAGGAACTGGGTCACGCTCTTCGCGGCACCCCAGCCGGCGGCCGGGTGATGGTAAGGGTGATACTCCGGATCTTCCTTGGGGAGCGGCCCCACCCTGGGTTCCAGTTCTTCCTTCGCCTCATTGTCGATGCTCAAGACACTCAACCCTTCGACCATGCGATAACGGGCATAAGCCGACAAAACCTTAGATTCAGTCAGGCTATGCCGGTTGATCAATGGGCGCCACCTGCCCGGAGACACCGTCGCCCGCGGCAACCAGAGCGTCCGCCTGCTGCTCACGCCGCCACATGTCATGGAGCCGTCCGCCCCGCCGATCGATCAACTCCTGCCAGCTGCCACGCTCGGCGATTCGGCCATGATCGAGGACCAGGATCTCGTCGACGCAGGCGCTGTGAAGCCCGGCCAGCCGGTGGGTGATCAGCAGGGCGGTACGGCCCTCGGTGACGGCGAGCAGATCGGCGGTCAGGGCGTCGGCGGTGGGCAGGTCGAGGTGTTCGGCGGGCTCGTCCATGATCAGTACGGGGAAGTCCGCGAGCAGCGCGCGCGCCAGCGCCAGCCGCTGCCGCTGTCCCCCGGAGAGGCGGGCCCCGTGCTCGCCCACCATCGTGTCGAGCCCGGCGGGCAGGCTGTCGACCCACTCCAGCAGACGAGCCCTGGCGAGTGCGGCCCGCAGGTCGGACTCCTCGGCGTCGGGGCGGGCGAGGCGCAGGTTCTCCCGCAGTGAGCTGTCGAAGACATGGGCGTCCTGCGCGCACAGCCCGATCACTCTGCGGACGTCGTCCGAAGCGAGTGTCCGCGTGTCGACGGCCCGGGGACCGGTGCCGACGGTGACCGCTCCCGAGGTCTGGTCGAGGAAACGCAGCAGGACCAGGGCGAGGGTGGTCTTCCCCGAACCGGACGGGCCGACCACGGCGATACGTCTGCCAGGGGCGAGGTCCAGGTCGATGCCTCGCAGAGCGTCACGCTGCGCATCCGGCCAGCGCGCGGTGAGGCCGCGGACCGTCAGGGGCGCCGGCTCGGCGGGAAGTGCGACCGGGACGGCGGGCTCCGCGACGGGCTCGGGGGCCGCGAGCACCTCGTCCAGCCGGGCCCGCGCCGCGCGCGCCCGCTCCCGGAACCGCACGGCTGTTGGCATGCCCGCGACGGCCTCGAAGGCGGCGAGGGGGGTGAGCACGACGACTGCCAGGCACACTCCTGGGAGCGCGCCGCCGGCCACGCCGTGGATGCCCAGCGCGGCGGAGCCGGTGACGGTCAGCCCGGTGATCAGGGCGATCAGGCCCGCCGAGAGCGCGGCGGTGGCCGCCGAGCGGGCGGCGAGAGCGGTCAGGCGCAGGTCGGCAGCCCGGGCCCTGGCCAGACGGGCCGGCAGGGCCCCGGCCACGATCAGCTCTGCGGTTCCGGTGAACGTGTCGACGACGCACGTCGCCAGCTCTCCGCGGGCCGGGGACTGCTGCCGTTCCGCCCGGCCGGAGATGCTGCTCGCCAGCGCGGGCACCACGGCACCGGCCAGCAGCAGTCCCACGGCGAGCACCGCACCGGCCGCCGGCAGGAAGGCGCCGAGGGCGGCGGAAGCCCCGAGCGAGACGACCGCCGCGACGGCCGCAGGGAGCCGCCAGCGCAGGTGATGGTCCTGGACCGCGTCCACGTCGGAGACCAGCCGGGCGAGCAGGTCCCCCCGGTGGTAGGCGGGGAGCGCGGCCGGGGCCAGCTGTTCGAGTCGGCGGTACACGGCCGTTCGTACCCCGCCGAGAGCCTTGAGGACGGCGTCGTGCGAGACCAGCCGCTCCGCGTATCGGAACGCGCTCCGCCCGATCCCGAACGCCCGGACGGACGTCACGGCCATCATCAGGTAGAGCACGGGCGGCATCTCGGAGGCCCGGGAGATCAGCCACCCGGAGGTCGACAGGAGCGCGACGGCACAGCCGAGCGCGAGTGACCCGAGGAGCACGGCAAGGCCGAGCCGCGGCCGGGTTTCTTCGCCGTGCTCGGAGCACGGGCGCGGCTGGACCGGCTGGGGGCGGGCGGGAGCGGTGACCGGCACTCCGGGACGCCGGGGTTCCGCAGGGCGCTGTTCCCCGCCCCCATGAGGGATGCCCAGGTGAACGCGTCGGTCGGCGATGGCGAGGAGCGCGGGGCGGTGGGCCACGAGCAGGACCGTGCGGCCGACGGCCAGTGAGCGGACGGCCTCGACCATCGCGGCCTCGCTCTCGCCGTCGAGGTTGGCGGTCGGCTCGTCCAGCAGCACCAGCGGCCGGTTCGCCAGTACCGCGCGGGCCAGCGCCAGCCGCTGGCGCTGCCCGGCCGAGAGTCCCGCGCCGCCCTCCCCGAGCACCAGGCCCGGCTCCGCGAAGTCGAGCGCGTGGACGCAGCCGAGCGCGGCCCGGACCTCCGCGTCGGTCGCCTCGGGCCGGGCGAGGCGTACGTTGTCGGCGACCGTTCCCGCGAAGAGATGCGGATGCTGCGGCACCCAGGCGATCTGCCGACGCCAGCTCTCCGGGCCGAGGGAGGCGAGGTCGTGCCCGTCGACCAGCACGGCACCGGCCGAGGGGCGGACGAACCCGAGCAGCACCGCGAGCAGGGTGGACTTGCCCGCGCCACTCGGCCCGGTGAGGGCAACCGTCTCCCCGGGCGCGAGCGTCAGCGACACGTCCTGCAACGCCGGCACCGAGCGCCCCTCGTAGGCGACACTCACCGCCGCCAGGGTGATCTCCGCACCGGACGGTGCCGGATCGGACCCCGGCCGAGGCGGCGAGGTCTCCAGAACCTCGAAGATCTCGCCCGCGGCCGTCAGCCCTTCCGCACTCGAGTGGTACAGGGCGCCCACCTGACGAACCGGCAGGTAGACCTCCGGGGCGAGAACGAGCACCAGCAGGCCGGTCCGCAGATCCAGCTCGCCGCTGACCAGCCGGAACCCGATCGCCACCGCCACCAGCGCCACCGAGAGCGTCGACAGCAGTTCCAGCGTCAGCGAGGACATGAACGCGATCCGCAGCGTCCGCAGCGTCGCCCTGCGGTGATCGTCGGTGATCCGGCTGATCGAACGGGCCTGCGCCTTGGCCCGGTTGAAGACCTTCAGCGTCGGAAGGCCGGCCACCACGTCCAGGAAGTGGTGCGAGAGGCGGGAGAGGCCGGCCCACTGCCGGGTCATCCGGTCCTGCGTCGCGAGCCCGACCAGCACCATGAACAGCGGGACGAGCGGCAGCGTCACCGCGATGACGGCCGCCGACCGCCAGTCGGCACCGACGATCCGGGCCAGCACCACCACCGGCACCACGACGGCGAGCGCCAACTGCGGGAGGTAGCGGGCGAAGTAGTCGTCCAAGGCGTCGATTCCCCGGGTGGCCAGCGTGGCGAGCTCGCCGGTGCGCCGGCCCGTCAGGTACGACGGGCCGAGCGCGGTGGCGTGGTCGAGCAGCCGCTCCCGCAGGGTGGACTTCACCCGGGCCACCGACCGATGGGCCGTCAGCTCGGTCAGCCAGGCCACGACCGCCCGCCCGAGGGCGACGGCCACCAGACCCAGCAGCGGCCCGCTCAGGTCGTACGTGTGCTCCTTGAACGCCCGCACCACGATGTCGGCGATGAGGCTTGCCTGGGCCACGAGGAGGGCCGCGCCCACCCCGCCGAGGATCACGGATCCGGTGAGGAAGGCGCGGGTGGTGCGGGCGTACGCCAGTAGCCGGGGGTCGACAGGTCGCATGGTCAGTGGCCGGCCGGAATGTGCTGGACGCCGATCCGCCGGCGGAAGACCCAGTACGTCCAGCTCTGGTAGATCAGCACGATCGGCGTGAACACCGCCGCGACGATCGTCATCACCTTCAGCGTGTACGACGACGAAGCGGCGCCGGAGACCGTCAGCGACCAGCCGGGGTCGAGCGTCGACGGCATGACGTCCGGATACAGGGCCAGGAACAACGTCGCGAACGCCGCCACGACGGTCAGCCCCGACAGGGTGAACGCCCAGCCGTCACGGCCGAGCCGGGTCATGACGAGCGCCCCGACCAGGGCCACGAACGCCACGATCATCACGCCCAGGCTCCGGCCGTTGCCCGAGTCCGCCTGCGTCCAGATCAGGAAGGCGATCAGCAACAGGCCTGCCACGGCGCCCAGTTGGGTCGCCCGGGTCCTGGATCGGTCGCGGATCTCGCCGAGCGTCTTCAGCGCCGCGAACACCGCGCCGTGGCAGACGAACAGCACCAGAGTCATGAAGCCGCCGAGGATCGCGTAACCGTTGAACAGATCCCCGAGGCCGCCCACGTACGACTTGTCCGCGTCGATCGCGAGCCCGCGGACCATGTTCGCGAAGATCACGCCCCAGAGGAACGGGGGCAGCAGGGAGGTCCAGAAGGTGGCCTCCTCCCAGTTGCGCTGCCAGCGCGCACCGGACTGCTTGGCCCGGTACTCGAAGGCCACACCACGGACGATCAGGCAGAACAGGATGATCAGCAGGGGAACGTAGAAGGCGCTGAACATCGTTGCGTACCAGTCCGGGAAGGCCGCGAAGGTCGCACCGGCGGCCGTGATGAGCCAGACCTCGTTGCCGTCCCACACCGGACCGATGGTGTTGATGAGGACCCGCCGCTCGGTGCTGTCGCGGGCCAGCAGCTTGGTGAGGACGCCGACGCCGAAGTCGAAGCCCTCGAGGAAGAAGTAGCCGATCCACAGGACAGCGATCAGGATGAACCAGAGATCGTGCAGGTGCATGACGATCCGTCCTCAGTACGCGTGGGCGAGGGGCTGGTCGGCGTCCTGCGCGGAGGGCCCGCCCAGGGTCGGGTCCTTGGTCGGCGGCCGCTCACCGGAGTCCGGGCCCGCCATGGCGTACTTGGCCATGAGCTTCACCCAGATCACCGCGAGTACCGCGTAGAGCACGGTGAACGCGGTCAGCGAGCCGATCACCGTGCCGGTGGTCACGTTGGGGGAGTCGGCTTCGGAGGTGCGCATCAGGTGGTAGACCACCCAGGGCTGGCGGCCCATCTCCGTGAAGATCCAGCCGAAGCTGTTGGCGACCAGCGGGAAGGCCATGGTGAGGATGCCGACCCGCCAGCTCCACTTGGTGAAGAAGGCGTTCATCTCGACCTTGTCGGTCAGCATCAGCATCGGCGGCTCGTCGTCGTCCGTCTTGCGCGGCCGGGTGAGCCAGAACTTCCGACGTGTGGTCCACAGCCCGATCAGACCCACCACGAAGCTGGTCATCCCGAAGAAGATCATGAGGCGGAAGCCCCAGTACGTCATGAAGATGTTCGGGATGTAGTCCTCCGGCTCACCGCCGAACTGGGCCGCCTGCTCACGGGCCCTGTCGTTGATGCCGGGGACGGCGGAGTGGAAGTTGTCCTTGGCGAGGAAGGACAGCAGGCCGGGGATCTCCAGTGCGACGGTGTTGTGGCCCTCGGAGACGTTGCCGATCGAGAAGATCGAGAAGGGGGCGGGAGCCTGCGTGTCCCAGAGCGCCTCGGCGGCGGCCATCTTCATCGGCTGCTGCTCGAACATGACCTTGCCCAGCCGGTCACCGCTGATTGCGGTGCCGAGACCCGCGACGACCGCGATGATCAGGCCGACCCGCAGCGAGGTCCGCATCGGAGCGATGTTGCGGCGGTTGGTCTCCCTGCCGCGCTTGGCGCGCAGCAGATGGTACGAGGAGATGCCGATCACCAGCGCGGAGCCGGTGAGGAACGCCGCGGTGACGGTGTGGAACATCTGCACCTGTGTGGTGTTCTGGAACAACACCCTGCCGATGTCGATGAGTTGGGCCCGTCCGGACTCCTTGTCGATCCGGTAGCCGACCGGGTGCTGCATAAAGGAGTTGGCCGCCAGAATGAAGTACGCGGAGAGCAAGGTGCCGATGGCGACCAGCCAGATGCACGCGCAGTGCAGCTTCTTGGGAAGCCGGTCCCAGCCGAAGATCCACAGGCCGATGAACGTGGACTCGAAGAAGAAGGCGATCAGCGCCTCCATCGCCAGCGGTGCGCCGAAAACATCGCCGACGAAGCGCGAGTAGTCGGACCAGTTCATGCCGAACTGGAACTCCTGGACGATGCCGGTGACGACACCCATCGCGATGTTGATGAGAAAGAGCTTGCCCCAGAACTTCGTGGCATGGAAATACTTCGCGTTGCCCGTCCGCACCCAGGCCGTCTCGAAGCCCGCCACGATGGAGGCCAGACTGATCGTCAGCGGGACGAAGAGGAAGTGGTAGACGATGGTGATGCCGAACTGCCATCGCGCCATGGTCTCTTGAGCGATTGCTAGTACCACTGCACCTTCTCTCCGCCGGATTTCCCCGCATTCGGGCAAAAGCTATCTTTAGCACAAATGGGCGTCGGATCGGGCGGAGCTGGAGCCGGGAGACGGCGAGCAGTTTCCGCTCCGCTTGCGGATCGGCAACCACCGGGATTGAGTGGAATCGGTGCCCCACATCAGAGGCGTCGGAAGCTGTCAGCATTTGAGGCTGATCACATGGAAGCCAAGAAGGGCGATTATCTGACCCTGCACAGTGTCAAGGGTGACCGGACCGTGAGGGTCGATGAGATCATCTCCGGTGCGAATCGGGATCTCTACCAAGTGACCTTCGCGGACGGCAGTACCGCTGTCGTCGCGCCGGGCCCGAGGGTGGAAATGACACGCGGCAAGCGCCATACACACGTGATTGATGTTTCCGGTTCGCCGTATCTCTAGATTGCCCGGAGATGTGTGAGAGACGGGATCCCCTGCCGGGGGATCCCGTCTCTGATGTCTCGTGCTCGTGGTTCTGATCAGTACCGCAGAAGCGCCGCCACGCCGCCGGCCTCCTGGAGCGTGCCGTCGGGGACGAACAGAACCCCGGCGTCGGCCGCGATCGCGTTGTCCACGAGTCGCTCGACGATGTCGGTGGCCACACCGATTGCGTGCGCCGACGGTTCCATGTCCTTCTTCGGGTCCGGCAACGTCACCGGCTTCGGTACGTCCACGAGTTCCAGTTGGCGGTCGGACTCGGTGATGCGGCCCGCCAGCATCAGGCCCTCTTCCACCACCAGTCGGCGCACGCGCTTGTCGGCGACCGAGGTCCACACCTCCGGCGCGCCGCCGACGTACTTGCCCTGTCCACGCGCTTCGCTGAGCTCGGAGACGGCTTCGGCGACCTGCTTCGCGTAGAAGTCGGCGAGGACCGGCTGAAGCCGCTTCTCCAGATCCCGGGCCGATTCCTTGTCCATGCCCGTGAGCGGCAATGTCCCGGCGATCAGATTCCCGTAGCGGGTGATGCTCTTGAACGTCGCGAGGATCTTGTCGCCGCCGATGACGAACAGCGGCAGTCCGTCGTGCTCCTCGAAGGACTGTCCCAGCCGTTTGTCCACGGTCCGCAGATACTGCTCGACCCGCTCCTCATGCCCCTCGTACGGCGTGGAGTGGGGGATGGACCCGGGAATTGCGTCCTCGGGCGACGGGATCTGCGGCTTGTCCGGCCATCCGTTCTTCTCGACTTCCTCCAGCCGTCGTACGGACCCGTGGTACAGACGGCACATCTCCTGGTCGAGGACCAGAACCAGGTACGGGCGGGAACGCTGCTCGGCTGCCACCAGGTATCGCGTCAGGAATGCCGTGGAGAATTCCACGCGGGGTTCCACCGGTGCGAGCGACGTCATCCGCCATACCTGAACCGGCTCGTTCACGGCCAGATAGACGACCATGGCGTCGTCCGGGTGGAAAGGATCGGTCGCGCGCTCGATCTCCGCCGGATCCAGCAGTTGATCCCGCAGCTCCAACCTCGTCTCCCGCTCCACGTCAGGATCGTCCACCAGTCGCCGTTTGGCCTCGGTGACCAGGTCGCGGATGAGGATGCGGTCCTTGTCGCTGAAGGGGGATTCCGGATCGGTCGGCGTGACCAACGTGATCGCGGGATACGGCCGCGGCTTGCTCAGGGCGGCACGGATTTCGGGAGTGAGTTCGGAGGTATGCACCGTCTCAGCGTCGCATCGATCCCCCGTACCCGCAGGTGGAGACCGCCAACCGACGAGTAACGTGGTACGCCCCCTGAACTGGGGTTCGGCTCCACCCGTCGTACTCGACCCGTCGTATTCGGCAGGGTCGGCGTACCGTGAAATCTACGGAATGCGCGGGCGGAGAGTTCCGGCCGCGCGAAGCCGACGTGAGATGGCGAGGTGCCGAGTCATGAGCAAGAACTCACCGGCGAAAGGGCACCACGGCATAGGCGCCCGGGGGCAGGGAAAGCTGCTGTACTTCCACTCGCAGATCCCGCAGGCGGCTCTCAAGCAGGCGAAGGACCAGCTGCCCGGCAAGTCCCAGCAGTCCCACGATCACCGCAAGGCCAACGGCCGCTGGGCCCCGTGACGAGGTCCGGCCCCTACACGTGGAGGGTTCACACGGGCGTGTGGCCCTCCAAGTAGTCGCGGACGACTCCGGGCGGCGTGATGTCGACCGCCTCCGCGACCGGAACCCAGTGGATCTGCTCCGGCGCGAGCCGCGCTCCGTCCGACGGGTCCTCGGTCAGCAGCTGGCACAGAACAGCCGACCCCGAATCGACCTGAGCCGCTTCCGGTGCGAGCGTCGACGAACCGTCGACGAGATAGCCGGTGAGCTCGTACACCAGCCGTGCTGCGGTGGCCTCCGCCGACTCGGCGGGCTCGGGAACGCCGGACGGCAGTGCACTGCCGTCCGGCTGTTCCACCAGGAGCAGGCGTCCGTTGTGGACGACGACCGCCTGAACCACTCCTTGGGCCGTCTGCTCCAGCGCCATGATCCGACCGCCCTTTCCTTGATCCGCGTGATCCGTGAGCCCGGTGTGCGGGCCATGCCTTCCTACCCCACGAAGGTCAATTCACGCTGACGGCAACGGATCAGAGGTCGGGGCGGGGCCGGAGTCAGACGCGGTCGGCAGCGATCATCAGGTACTGGAAACTGCCGTTCTTGTACGCGGTGAGGAACGTGTCCTCGATGCCGGTGACCAGATGGTCGGCCTGCTTGCGCAGTTCCCAATAGGGCAGCGCGGCCTCGGTGAGGTCCTCGACGTGCACGGGGACCAGGCGGTTGCGGGCCATGGCGCGGAAATACTCCGAGCGTGGGTGGATGTCGCAGATGTAGTGGGCGTTGATCAGCGACACCTCGCGCGACGCCCGGCCGTAACTGTCGTTGTAGCAGCCGGTGATGACCACGTACCGGCCGCCGCGGCGCAGCAGCCGGGCGTGTTCGGCGAAGAGCAGCTCCAGCTCGACGTACATGGTCGACTCGTTGTTCCACGACGCGGCGAACGCGCCGGTCGGCAGACCGGTGTCGAGCATGTTGCGGTGGTGGTAGCGGACCTGGCCGTCGATGCCGCGTTTGGCGGCCTGGGCGTTGGCGAAGTCCGCCTGTTTGGCCGAGATGGTGACGCCGTCGGCCTGGCAGCCGTACCGCAGATGCGCCACCACACTGCCGCCGCCGCGTCCGCAGCCGGCGTCGAAGACCCGGTCGGTGGGGGCGAGCGGCCCGAGGTGGTCGGCGAGGACGTTCGCCTGGGCGTGTTCGAGCCGGTGCAGTTCGGCGGTGAGCCGGTCGTTGCGCCGCGCGGGGTCGGGCTCGTCGAGCACCGAGTTGTCCGCGGGGCCGATCCCGTAGTGGTGGTGGTACAGATCGTCGATCTTGCCGAGTTCGAGGTTGACCGGGTTTTCCTCGGCGTTCCAGTATTCGGCGACACGGGACTGGTACGTGGACTGGGTCGGCACCGGTGCGGCCGAGGTGAAGTGGGGAGCGGTGGTCAACAGTTACTCCTCGCAGTGCATCTGATGGTCGATCAGGTCGAGCGGGTGGAGATGGTGGAGCGGGTGGAGCGGGTGGAGCCCTCGGGTCCGAGTGGCTGGGCCGGGGCGCGGGCTACCAGTAGTTCGGCAGGTGGTAGCGGTGGCTGTTCGTGGCGTGCCACTCGTGGTTGCCGGCCACCCAGGTGCTGAGCCCCTGGACGTACCGCTCGACGAGGGGTGACATGGCGGACACGAGCGCGGCCTCCTCCTCGAAAGCCGTCTGGATCTCGTTGTGGATGTCGACGGACTTGAGGTAGGCGGCCTTGAGGCCACACCGTTCGTTGGCCGCGACGACCTGCGGAAGGTTGAGATGGGTGGGGTCGTTGGCCAGTTCCTTGGTGAAGGAGTACAGGTCGTTGACGAGCGTCGTCGCGTTGCACGCCAGCGCCGTGATCCGCTGGATCTCGGGCCGGGCGTAGACGGCCTCGGGCAGTTCGTAGCCGTCCACCGCGTCGACGAGGGACAGACACGGGCGGAAGTTGTTGAACTGCCGCATGACGAGGTACTCCCACACGCGCGGCATGTTCCGCGTCTCCGCCCACGCGGCCTCGGCGAGGTACCCGAGGTGCAGCCGCGCGATGTCGTGGACGAACCGGGACGTCTGGCTGGGCGTGGCGAAGGCGGCGTAGTCCTGGAAGGCCGCGTGGTACGAGCGCAGCGGGCCGTCGGCCTGCATGCCGTGGCGCCACTGTCCCTCGGTCTCGGCTGTCCCGTGGTACGGATCGATCGCGGACTGCGCCATGATCAGCCGGCCGCCGAGGCCGCGCGGCGAGCCGCCCTTGTCCTCGCAGTAGCAGTCGTCGACCACGTTCTCGGCGAGCAGCAGCTTGCCCGCGGCGGTGAGGCGGTCCAGGTCCGCCGCCCCCGGGTGCTGGAGCACCACGGCCCGCCCGACCTGGAAGCTCGCGAAGTCCTCGAACCACGCCTCGGGGAACAGATCGAGCCCGCGGGCCCAGATCTCCAGCCTGCGGTCGACCTCCTCGACCTTCACGGGGTCGGCGGGGACCGCCGGCTGGTGACGGAGCCCGGGGACCGCCCCGCCGCGTCGTGTCTGCAGGGTGTGCGCCAGGTTGGGCGGCCCCGGCGGCGAGAACGGGGTGGTGGTGTCGGGGGGTGCGCTCATCGCGTACCCCGTCCGTCGTCGTGCGTCATTCGGCGGTCCGTCCGATCTGCACGTTCTCGAGGATCCCCGCCGCGTCGGGGACGAGAATCGCCAGCGAGTAGTAGGCGGTGACGAGGTAGTTGATGATCGCGGTGGTGTTGATGCCCATGAACCGGACGTTGAGTCCGGGCTGGTACTCCTCGGGGATGCCGGTCTGGTAGAGGCCGATGACCCCTTGGTCGGACTCCCCGGTGCGCAGCGCGAGGATGCTGGTCGTGTGCTGCGGTGTGACCGGGATCTTGCCGCAGGGGAAGATCGGGACGCCGCGCCAGGCGGGCACCTCGTGACCGTCGACGTTCGCGGTGCCGGGCACCAGGCCGCGCCGGTTGCACTGCCTGAAGAACGCGGCGATCGCCTTCGGATGGGCGAGGAAGAGCCGTGTCTTACGGCGCATGGAGAGCAGTTCGTCGAGATCGTCGGGAGTGGGCGGCCCGGAGAACGTGCTGATGCGCTGGCCGTAGTCGACGTTGTGCAGCAGCCCGAACTCGCGGTTGTTGAGGAGCTCCCACTCCTGGCGCTCGCGGATCTCCTCGATGGTGAGGCGGAGTTGCTCCTCGGTCTGGTCCATCGGGTCGTTGTAGAGGTCGGCGATGCGGGTGTGGACGCGCAGGACGGTCTGGGTGAGGGACAACTCGTATTCGCGCGGCGTGAGTTCGTAGTCGACGAAGCCGCCGGACAGCGTCGGCTCACCCGTGTGCCCGGACTGTACGGGGACGTCGGCCTCGCCCTTGCGGTTCCTCGGCAGCCGCTGCCGTTCGGCGTAGTCCCGCAGGTGCGTGGCGAGGGACGGCGTCCGCTCGGTGAGTTCCTCGACGACGTGCCAGGGCAGCACGAGAACCGTGCCCGCGGTCTCGGCCCGGACCGAGCTGAGCCACAGTGGGTCCGGCTGGCCGATGGCCTCGTCGCCCATCTGGTCGCCGTCCGTGACGACGCCGATGACCTCCTCCTCGCCGTACTTTCCTTCGGTGAAGCGGGTGAACCGCCCGTGGGCCACCAGGTACGTCTCGGTCACCGGCTGGCCGGCCTCGAAGAGGACCTGTCCGGCCCGCACCTCCCGGGTCCGGAACCGGGAGGAGATTTCCTTCAGTACGTCGATGTCGTCGTACCCGCGCAGGACGGGGAGTTCGGTGAGCGTCTCGGGAATGACTTTGATGTCGTTCCCGCTGTTCTGGTCGAACTGCACCCTGCCGCGGCCGATGCTGAGCTGGAGACGCCGGTTGACGCGGTACGTACCGCCCTTGACGTCCACCCATGGCAGGGATTTGAGCAGCCATCGTGAGGTGATGGCCTGCATCTGCGGCGCGGACTTGGTGGTCGTGGCCAGCCGGCGTGCCGCATGGGTACCGAGACTGGTCAGCTGCTGGTCGGTCGGGTCTTCAGGTGCGGTTTCTTCGTCGCTCGCGGGACCGGTGGCGCTGTCCGATACGGACACATTCCCTCCCAGGAGGTGTAACGAGGGTGAGCGAAGCGATCGGTGGTACGAAAGCTCCTCGTTGCACCCACAAGGCAAGCAGCCGGGAGTGGTGGCCAGGTACGGCGCGAAGGGGGCGATTTCGCGTCCTGGAAGTGCAAACCTGCCGAATGAGGCAGACGGTCGGGCGGAACATGATCGTGCGCCGTCCCGCACCACGGGAACGTGTGCACGGGACGCGTACGAGCATCGGGGGCGCGCAGTGTGGTGGCTACCGGGACAGCCGGTTTGAGGCGCGCGGTGTCGTGGCTACGGGGTGTGCCATTCCGGGGCGAGGATCGCCCAGAGCTGCTTGTCGTGACGGGTGCCCTTGTACGGCCAGGACTCGCGCTGTACGCCCTCGAGCGTCATGCCGAGCCGCTTGGCCACCGCCGCGCTGCGTTCGTTGTCGGCCCGGCAGATCCACTCGGCGCGGTGCAGGCCCCGCGAGGTGAACGCCCAGTCGAGCAGGGCGCCGCACGCCGGTGTGATGAGGCCGTGGCCCTCGGCGTCCGGCTCCAGCCAGCAGCCGATCTCGCAGGAACCCGAGGCGGCGTCGAAGTCCACGAACATCACGCCGCCGACGAGCGTGCCGTCGAGCCAGATGCCGAAGAGGCGGCCGCCGTCCGCGGCCCGGCGCTCGGCGTACCGGCGCAGTGTGGCCCGCGCCCCGTCGACGTCGACGGTGACGAACCCCGCCCCCACCCACGGCCGGATGTGCTCGCGCGCCCGGTCCAGGTGGGCGGCGAACTCCTCGGCGTGCCATATCTCGAGCGGGGCGAGACGGGCGTCGTCCCGCAGAGGGAGAGAGAACATGAGGGACCCCATTCGCACAACAAGTGTTTTGGCTATGTACCGTAGCAGCATGCCACGTACCAAGGGGGACCATGAGGCCCGTCGCCGTGACGTCTCCGAGGCGGTCTGGCGGGTGCTGGTCGCGCATGGATTCGGCGGCCTGACGATGCGCGCCGTCGCCGCCGAACTCGACGCGTCCACCGGCCTGCTCACCCACTACTTCCCGGCCAAGCGCGACCTGGTCGCGTACGCCCTCGACCTGCTCGAGCAGCGGACCGTCTCGCGCCCACGGCCTGCCGCGGGGGAGGGTCTGGCCGCGCTGAGGACCGCCCTGATGGGCATCCTGCCGCTGACGGGCGAGGCCACCGACAGCAACCGGATCTGGGTGTCCTCCTGGGACACCGCGCTCGCGGACCCCGGGCTGAGCGACGACTACGCCGGCAAGTACGCGCGAAGCCGCGACAAGCTGCGCGACCTGGTCGTGGCCGCTCAGGAGGCGGGCGAACTGCCCGACGGGGACCCGGCGCGCATCGCGGCCGGCGCCCAGGCCTTCGTGCTCGGCCTGGTGGTGCAGGCACTGTTCGACCCCGAGGCGTTCCCGCCTCGTCGCCAGGCCGGGCTTCTGGACGATTACCTGGACGCGGTGACCGGCACCGGGTGACGCCCTACCTGCGCGCGGAGTCCGCAGGCGGAGCCGTCGACGCGCGCAGCACCGGCAGGGACGGCAGGCGGGAGGTGACCGTGACGTGGTGGCCCGCGAGCAGGTCGATGAGGCGCGTGACGGCGAGTGCGCCCACCTCCTCCACCGGGACGTCGAGCGCCGTCACGGGAGGTGTCGTGGACCTGAGGCTGCTCAGGTCGTCGGCCGCGGCCAGGCTGACGTCCTCGGGCACCCGGCGATTCGCCGCCGCGAGTCCGTGCAGCAGGCCGAGCGTCAGATAGCTGTTGTAGGCGAGCACGGCCGTGGCGTCGGAGGGAAGGTCGCGGGCGGCCTCTATCCCCGCGTCGAACGTGGGCGGCAGCGGGCCCAGGACGTGCAGCCGGGCCTTCGCCTGCTCCGCGCGCTCCGTCAGGATCGCGGACCGCTGCCCGTCGGCCCAGGAACCGGCGGGTCCCGAGACGTAGGCGATGTCCCGGTGTCCCTGGTCGAGGAGGTGGTCCATGAGCTGGGCCAGGCCCGTCGCCGTGTCGGCCACGACCGCGGGCAGCCGGCCCACCTGGCGGTCGACCAGTACCAGGGGGAAGCGCCGCGCGCGTTCCCGCAGCGCGGCGTCGGTGCCCACCGGCGTGACCATGATCAGCCCGTCGGCCTGCTCGGCCAGGCGGTCGGCGAGCTCCGCCTCACGCGTGGGGTCGTACTCCGAGACGGCGATCAGGAGGTGATGGTCGGTCTTCTCGGCGGTCTGCTGGGCGCCCATCACGAGCGGCGCGAAGAACGGGTTGGAGAGCGTCGGTACGACCAGGCCGACCAGTCCCGTCCGCCCGGTGGTCAGCGCGCGGGCGGCGGCGTTGGGGTGGAAGCCGAGGCGCTGCGCGGCGTCCAGCACGCGCAGGCGGGTGGGTTCCGCGACCAGCTCGGGGCGCTGCAGGGCCCTTGAGGCCGTGGCCTTGGACACCCCCGCCGCGCGCGCCACATCCATCAGCGTCGCCATCGCCACCCCCTGCCTGACGTGCCCGCCGAGCGTGCGCGGGCCCCTGTGTTCACATTCGCTTTACGGCATGTCATCATACCTGCAACCGGTCTCTGCAACCGGTTACAGAACCCGGTTGCAGAGACCTGGCCCAAGCCGGGTGCCCCCACCTCCCGCGAGTCCTCCCCGCGCCGACGCCGCCGCAGGCCGTCCTGCCCGACCCTCATCCCCGCCGAGGTTTCGTATGCCACCCACCGCTCCGACCACCGGCGAGCAGACCGCCGTCACGACCGAGCCACCCGCCTCGCGCGTCGAACGGCTCTTCGGCGTCCGCGGCCGCGGCAGCACCCACCGCACCGAACTCGTGGCGGGCGCCTCGATGTTCATGGCCGCCGCCTACGCCGTGGTCGTCGTGCCCGGTCAGCTGGCCGGCGCCGGCGTACCGCACGGCGCCGCCACCACCGCCGTCATCATCGCGATAGCCCTGGCCACCCTGGCGATGGGCCTGATGGCCAACCTGCCCTTCGTCGTCGCCCCGGGCCTCGGCGGAGTGGCGCTCGTCGCCTTCACCATCGTCGGCCAGGACCACGTCCCCTGGGACACGGCGCTCGGCATGGTCTTCTGGTCCGGCGTGGCTTTCCTGGTGCTCACCCTCCTCGGCATCCGCGACCTCGTCACGCGTCTGATGCCGATGCACCTCAAGTACGCCATCAGCGGCGGCCTCGGCCTCTACATCGCCCTCATCGGATTCCGGGACGCGGACCTCGTCGTCGGCAACGCCGACAAGGCGGCCCTGGCCGTCGGTGACCTGTCCAAGCCCGCCGGGCTGCTGGCCCTGGCCGGCCTGCTGCTGCTCACCGCGCTCGCGTCGCGCAAGGTGCCCGGAGCGTTCCTCATCACCATCGCGGCGGTGACGGTCGCCGGTATCCCGCTGGGTGTGACCGAGGTCCCCGACAGCCTCTTCTCGGCGCCGGACTCGCCCGGCCCGCTGCTCTTCCACATCGACATCCTCGGCGCCCTCAAGCCCGAGTACTTCCCGTACATCTTCGCCTTCTTCGTCTCGGAGTTCTTCTCCATGACCGGGACGCTGCTGGCCGTCGCCGGGCGGGCCGGACTCCTCGACAAGGACGGCAACATCCCCGGCTCCCGCCGCCCGTTCCTCGTCGACTCCGTCTCCGTGATGGGCGGGGCCGCCGTCGGCGCGCCCTCGATGACGGCCTACCTGGAGTCGTCGGCCGGCGCCGACTCGGGAGGCAGGACCGGCCTCGCGTCGGTGTGGGCGGCCTGCGGCTTCGGCCTCCTGCTCCTGGTCACTCCGTTCGCGACACTGATCCCGTCCGCGGCCACGGCGCCCGTCCTCATGTACATCGGGCTGAACATGCTCGGCGCCCTCAAGAACGTCGACTTCAAGGACCCGACGCACGCCGTCCCCGCGGCGCTGACCGTCGCGACCACCTTGTTCTTCGGCAACTTCGGCACCGGCATCGCGACGGGCCTGGCCGCGCACGTCCTGGTCAAGACCGTCAGCGGACGGATCCGCGAGGTGGCCTGGCCGCTGTGGATCGTGATGATCCCGCTCGGCTACTACTTCTACACCCTCGTCCCGTGACGACACCGTCCACGAAGGAGCACGACGACATGAGTGAACAGCACGACCTCCGGATCTTCGGCGGGAGCGTGGTGTCCACCTTCACCGGCGAGGAGTTCCCCGCGGACGTACTGGTCCGGGGGAGTCAGATCAGCGCCGTACTGCCGCCGGGCACCCCCGCCGAGGCGCGCGAGGAGATCGACGCCACCGGCATGCGGATCGTCCCCGGCTTCGTGGACGCCCACATGCACATCGAGAGCGCCTTCCTCACGCCGGAGCAGTTCGCCGCCGTGACGCTGGCCCGCGGCACCACCACCGTCCTCGCCGACCCGCACGAGATCGTCAACGTCGCGGGCCGGGACGCCATGCGGTGGATGATCGACGCCGGTGACCGGACGCCACAGACCCAGCTGTGGGGCGTGCCCTCGTGCGTGCCCGCGCTCGAAGGTCTTGAGCACGCCGGTGCGGCGCTGTCCGCCGGCGACATCGCGGAGATGCTGCGCTGGCCGGGCGTGGTGGCTCTGGGCGAGGTCATGGACTACCGGGCGGTCGTGGCCGGCGATCCGCGGATGGCCGCGGTCACCGCCGCCGCCCGGGCCCAGGGCACGATCCTGGACGGCCACTGCCCCAACCTCAGCGGCGCCGAGCTCAGCGCCTACCTGGCCACGGGCGTGGACTCCGACCACACCAAGAACCGCACCGACGTGGTCCTGGAGAAGGCCCGCCTGGGCATGACGATGATGCTCCAGGAGAAGTGCCTCGGCGAGGACGTCGCGCAGGCGCTCCTCGCGCTGCCCCAGCTGCCGCCGCTGTGCCTCGTGACCGACGACCTGGCGGCCGACCACATCGTCACCAAGGGACACCTCGACCACATCGCCCGCGTGGCGGTGGCGGCCGGCTTCCCGCCGCACGTCGTCCTGCGCGCGCTGACCTGGACCCCGGCGCAGCGCCTTCGGCTGTATGACCGGGGCGTCGTCTCGCCGGGCAAGCGCGCCGACCTGGTCCTCCTGCGCGGCGAACTCGCCGCGTTCGACCCGGCCGTCGTGCTGGCCGGCGGCCAGGTCGTGGGCAGGGACGGAGCCGCGGTATACGAGGCACGGTCCGGTGAGGCCGGCGCCCTGGAGAGCCGGGTCGACGTGGAGGCGCAGGACGAGGACGGGTTCCGCTGGCGCGTGGACCTGCCGGACGGGACGCACCGGTTCCGGGCCATGCGCGTGAACCCTCGGGACACCTACACCGAGGCCGCCGAGGTCGAACTCCCGGTGTCCGGCGGCGAAGTGGCGTGGGAAGGCAGGACCGTACTGGTCCGCGTCCGTAATCGCCACGGCCGTGACGGAGTCGTCTTCGCGCCGCTGCTCGGCCGGGACCTGACGGAGGGCGCCGTGGCCACCACGTACGCCCACGACAGCCACAACCTGGTGACGATCGGTACGTCCCGTGCGGCGATGGCCGCGGCGTCGGCGACCGTGGTGGCCGACGGAGGCGGCGTGGCCGTCGTCCGAGGTGTCGCAGGCGAGAGTGTGGCGGCGCGGATGCCGCTGCCGGTGGGCGGCGTGCTCTCCGCCCGGCCGGCCGCGCGGGTCGCCGAGGAGGCGGGCGCCGTGCGGGCCGCCCTGGAGGCGTGGGGATGGGAACACCTCAACCCGTTCATGAGCGTGTCCACTCTTACGCTCGCCGTGTCCCCCGCACTGAAGATCACTGACCGGTCGCTGGTGGACGTCGTCCGGCGCGCGCCGGTGGGGGCGACGATCGGTTCCTGAACGGGACCGGGGGTGGCGATCGGGACCGGGGGACTGGCGATCGGTTCCTGATCGGGACCGGGGAGTGGCGGCCGACGCCTTCGGGGTCTGGCCGCCACTCCCGCTGACGACGCTCAGGCGGATTGCCTCCGCGTCGGCTTCCAGCCCGGGCGCGGGACCGCCGCGCGCAGCGCCTGGGTGTACTCCTCCTGGGGGTCGCGCAGCAGGTCGCGGGTGTCTCCGCGCTCGACGATCCGACCGCCGGACATCACGACGGCGAAGTCGCTGATCTGGTGGACCACGGCGAGGTCGTGCGAGATGAACACGTAACTGATGCCGCTGCGTTCACGGATGTCGGCGAGCAGATTGAGGATCTGCGCCTGGATGGACACGTCGAGCGCCGCCACCGCCTCGTCCAGGACGAGCACCTCCGGCTCGACGGCGATGGCGCGGGCGATGGCGACGCGCTGCCGCTGCCCGCCGGAGAGCTGGCGGGGGAGCATGGCCGCGTGCCGCTCGGCCAGTCCGACCGCCTCGAGCAACTCCCGTGCCCGCCTGCGCCGTTCGGCGGGTGTCAGCGGGAAATGAAGGGCGAGGCTGGTCTCCACGACGTCGCCGATCCGCTGGAGCTTGTCGAGCGACGAGTAGGGGTCCTGGAACACGATCTGGATCTCCCGGGCGCGCCTGCGGCGTTCCGCCGACGACACCCGCCCGCCGCGACGCGGCCGCCCGCACACGCTGATCGATCCGCCGGACGGGTTCTCCAGCCCTACCAGCATCCGCGCGACCGTCGTCTTGCCGGAGCCGGATTCCCCGACCACCGCCAGGGACTGGCCGCGCGACAGCGTGAAGGACACGTCGTCGACGGCGACCGCCTGCCCGAACTCCTTGCGCAGACCCGCCGCCTCGATCACGAAGTCGCTCATGACTCTCCCTGCAAGGTGAGTTCGCCGGCCCGCGTGCACGCCACGCGCGCCCCCTCCAGTTCGACCATGGCCGGTCGACCGTCCGCACAGTACGGTCGCGCGTGCGCACAGCGCGGGGCGAACGCACAGCCGCCGTCCGCCTCGAAGGCGGCAAGCGGCCTGCCGGGGATGACCGGCAGCCGATGGACGACCTGATCGATGCTCGGCCGCGAGAGCATCAGCCCGGAGGTGTACGGGTGCCGGGGCGTGGCCGTCAGCGCGCCGGCGGCCTGGGTCTCCACGATCCGGCCCGCGTACATGACGGCCAGCCGGTCGCAGGTGGCCGCCGCCAGTTCCAGGTCATGGGTGATCAGCAGCATGGCCATGCCGCGCTCGCGCCGCAGCTCGTCGAGGATGGCCATGACCTCGGACTGCGTGGTGACGTCCAGGGCCGTGGTCGGCTCGTCCGCCAGCACCAGATCGGGCTCGACGGCAAGGACCGACGCGATCATGACGCGTTGCAGAAGCCCGCCGGACAGCTCGTGCGGATACTGGCGCATCCGCCGCTCGCCGTCCGTGATGCCGACGTCCGACAGGAGCCGCACGGCCCGCGTCTTCGCCTCCGGGGCGGGCACGTCCAGGTTGGCGATCATGGCTTCGGTGAGGAAGTCACCGATGCTGCGCACCGGATTGATGTGCGCCCGCGGATCCTGGAAGACCATCGCGATGCGCCGGGCCCGCAGACCGCGCAGCGCCCGCCGGTCCATGCCGGTCACCCGGATCCCGTCGAAGACGATGTCACCGGTGACGCGCGCCCCCGGAGGCGTCAGCCCGAGGATCGTCCGCGCCGTCATGGACTTGCCCGAGCCGGACTCGCCGACCAGGCCCACGGCTTCGCCCCGGCCGATCGACAAGTCGACCTCCTCGACGAGGGGCCGCCAGTCCCGGCCGGCCGGGACCGCGAGTCCAAGCCCTCGCAGATCGAGCAGATCGCCCCCGGACAGGCCCTTCTCCGCCTCGCTCTTCTCCGGCTGATCCCTCTCGCGCTTCAGGAGATTCACCGCTGGTCACCTTCCTTGCCGAGGCGGTCACCGAGCACGATCACCGCGGCGACCACCAGCACGATCAACAGGCCCGCACCCAGCGCCTCCAGCGGCTGCCCGCGCGTCGCGCTGTCCAGTCCGCTCTTGACCATGAGCCCCCAGTCGGCGGTCGGCGGCTGCACGCCGAGCCCCAGGAAGGAGATCGCCGCGAGGTCGATGACCGCGAAGCCCAGGGCGGACACCGACTGGGCGACGATGATCGGGCGCAGATTGGGCAGCAGGTGCCGTACGCAGATGGCGAACGCGGACCGGCCCTGGACCCAGGCCGCCGCCACATAGGGCATGTTGCGCTCCCGCAGCGCCGCACCGCGCACCACCCGCGCCACGTACGGGGTGTAGGCGACAGCGAGGCCGAGGACGACTCCGGTGACGCCGGGGCCGAGCACGGCCACGGTGATCAGGGCGAAGACGATGCCCGGGACCGCGAACAGCACGTCCAGCAGGCGCGAGACGACCGCGTCCACCTTGCCGCCCGCCCACGCCGCCGTGACCGCCAGCGCGGTGCCGACGACGGTGGACAGGCAGATGATGAGGACCGGCCCGCTCAACGTCGTACGGGCGCCCCACATCAGCCGTGAGAGCACATCCCGGCCGAGGGCGTCACCGCCCAGCGGGTGCGCGGCCGAGGAACCGGCCAGCGAGTTGAAGAGGTCCGGCTGGTCGGGGTCGTAGGGAGCGAGGACCGGCGCCAGCAGCGTGACCGTCAGCACCACGGCGAGCAGCGCCGCCGCGGCGACGCCGGGCACGCCGAGCGTGCGCACCGCACGGGACGGGCTGAACCTGCCGAGTGTCCCGCGGACGCGGGCGGTCACGGCGGTCATCGGGACATCCGCGGGTCGAGGGCTTTGTAGCACAGGTCCACCACGAGGTTGATGAGGACGAAGGCGGCGACGAGGACGAGGACGACGGCCTGCACGACCGCGAAGTCGCGCTGCAGGATCGCCCGTACGAAGAGGGAGCCGAGGCCGTCGAGGGCGAACACGTTCTCCACGACGACCGAGCCGGCGATGAGACTGGCCACGGTCAGACCGGTGACGGTGATCACCGGGATCGACGCGTTGCGCAGCACGTGCCGGCGGATCACGAGTGCTTCGGCGATGCCACGGCTGCGGGCGGTCTCCACATGCTCGCGCCCCAACTCCTCGCGGACGGAGGCACGGGTGATGCGGGCGAGGAAGGCGGCGCTGCCGAGGCTGAGGGTGATCGCCGGGAGCGTCAGGTGATACAGCCGACCGAACAGGCCTTCCCCCGGCCCGAACACCGGGAACCAGCCCAGCCCCAGGGCGAACACGATCACGAGGAGCACACCGATCACGAACGTCGGAGTGGCGAGGAACGCCGAGGAGACCGCGCTGATGACGGCGTCCACCCGGCCCCGCCGCAGTCCGGCCAGCACACCGCCCGCCACACCGACCACGACGATCAGGACGGTGGAGTAGCCGACCAGGAACGCGGTGGTCGCCGCGCGGGCGGCCATCAGGCCCGAGACGTGCTGCCGGTACACCAGGGAGCTGCCGAAGTCGCCGCGCACGGCGTCACCGAGCCACGCCGCGTAGCGGACCAGGAAGGGGTCGTCGAGCCGGTACTGGGCCCGGATGGCGGCGATCTGCTCGGGGGTGCCGCTGCGGTTGCCGAGCAGGAACGCCATGGGGCCACCGGGTACGAGGTAGAGCAGTCCGTAGACGAGGAACGAGGCGACGACCAGGACCACGGCCAGCGCGATCAACTTCCGTAGCAGGTAGGTGGTCATCTGGCCCCCAGCCCTGCGGCCCACGGGTAGTACAGGTAGGGGAAGGACGGCACGGCGCCGGTGACCCGCTTGTTCATGTAGAGGATCACGGGCAGGTTGTTGAGCGGCATCCACACGACGTCGCGGGTCACCTTCTCCTGGATCCCGGTGACGAGCGACGCCCGTGCTGCCGGATCCCCCTCGGCCCGCGCCTCGGCGATGGCGCCGTCAACTGCCTTGTAGTCGTTGAAGTTCGTCCGCCCGCCCTTGCGGAACACGGTGTAGATGTCCAGCGGATCGGGCACGTTGCCGTACCAGGTGCTGAGGAAGGCGTCGATGCCCTTGCGCGCCTTGGGGTCGCTGTAGAGGTTGCCGTACTGCTCGACCGGGACGACCCTGATCTCGATGTCGAGGCCGAGCGCTTCGCCGGTGGCCTTCAGCAGGTTGGCGGTCTGCTCGTGCACGGCCGAACTGCCCTGGACGCCGATGACGATGGGCTTCGTCGGCGAGCCCGCCTGGACGAGTAGCTCCTTGGCCTTCGCGAGATCGGTGGTCTCGGGCGGCAGGGCCTCGTAGGCCTTCTGATACGTCTTGCGCTCGTAGCCCCAGTAGTCGCTTCCCGTCAGCGCTCGCTGGGGGGAGGCCGTCCCCTGGAAGACGACCTTGGAGATCGCCGCGCGGTCCAGCGCGAGCGACAGGGCCCGGCGCACCCTGGGGTCGGCGTAGGGGCCGGACTTCGCCGAGCCGAGCAGTGCCCAGAAGGTGAGGGAACGGCCCAGGGTCACCGAGCCGGTGGTGGACTTCTGGAGCTGACCGAGACCCGCGGGCGGCAGATAGAAGTACTGGCCGTCGACCTCGCCCGAGCGCAGGGCGTTGACTGCGGTCGTCTCGTCGGCGATGAACCGCAGGACCAGGGACTCGGACTTGGCCCTGAGGGCCTTGTCCCAGTAGTGGTCGTTGCGGGTGAGCGTCATCGAGTCGCCCGACTTCCAGTCCTGGAACGTGAACGGCCCGGTGCACATCACGCCTCTGGACGGCGAGCCGAGCGACTTGCCGGCCTTGTCGAGGAACTTCTTCTGCACGACGGCGCCGGCGCCGGTGGCCATCGCCTGGTTGAACAGGGCATCGGGCTGCTTGAGCGTGACCGTGACCTGCAGGGGGCCGGTGGCTCGGACCGACTTGACGGTGTTGAAGTAGTCGCCCCACCAGGTGCCGAGCTTCGGGTCGAGGTGCCGGCTCAGGCTCGCCGCGACATCGTCGGCGGTCAGGGGATCGCCGTTCCAGAACGTCACGCCCTCGCGGATCGTGTACACCCAGGTGGTGGGGGTCGGGTTGGCGGCCTTGACGGCCAGGCCCGGCTTGATCTTGAAGTCCGGGGTCAGCCGCAGCAGGCTCTCGCACATGTTGGCGAGGGCGGTGTTCTCCGCGTAGTTGAAGGAGCGGATCGGATCCAGGGTCTGCGGCTCGTAGGGGAGGTTCCACGTCACCTTGCCGAGCCCCTTGCCTGCGGCGGGGGTGGTGGTCTTGAGGTCGAGCTTCGCCGGGGCGGCGCCCTGCTGCGGTTGGCGAGCTTCGGAGGTGCAGGCGGCGAGCGTCAGGACGAGCCCGATCACGGGGATGGCGCGGCGCATCATCGGGAGGCCCTCTCGACGAGACGGTCGCCCGCGGCGCGCCGCTGGCCGCCGTCGACCAGCCGTCCATCGCGGGCGATCACACGGCCCGCGCGGACGACGAGGCTCGGGACGGGCCGGTCCACGACGACCTGCGCCACCGAGTCGCCGGTGAGCAGGACGAAGTCGGCGGGGTCACCGACACGCAGTTCCGTCCGCTCCAGGCCCAGGAGCGCGGCGCCTCCGTGGGCCACGACGGCGTAGCACGCGGCGAGTTCGGCGTCCGTGCGGGCGTCGGTGCGGTACGCGAGGAGATGAGCCCGCGTGATCATGTCGCCGTCGCCGAACGGGGTCCACGGGTCGCGTACGCCGTCGGAGCCCGCCGCGACCAGCACTCCGAGCTCGCCCAGCGGACCGAAGGGGACGACGGGGTCGGCTCCCAGGGCGCATGTCGCGAGGGATACGCCCGCCTCGGCGAGGATCTCGCCGACCCGCGTCAGCTCGTCGCCGGCGAGGTCGGCGACGCAGAAGGCGTGGCTGACCGTGACGCGTCCCTGCATGCCGTGCGTCACCGTACGGCGGGCTATCTCGGTGACCTGCTCGATGCCGGACGGGCCGCCGTCGTGCAGGTGGATGTCCAGCGGGACGGCCGCCCTCTCGGACAGGCCGAACAGGACGTCCAACTGCCCGTTCATGTCACCGTCGACGCCCACCGGATCCAGTCCGCCGAGCACGTCGGCGCCCTCGGACAGGGCCTTCTCCAGAAGCTCGGCCGTCCCCGGCTCGGTGAGCAGGCCGAGCTGGGGGAAGGCCACCACCTGTACATCGAGCAGGTCGGCGCGCGAGGCCGCGGCGGCACGGACGCCGTGCACATTGGACAGCCCGTGGACGGGCGCGACGTCGACATGCGCACGCATGGCCCGGGTGCCGCGGGTGATGGCGCGGTCCATGAGCGCACCGGCGCGTTCCTCGACGGGTGCCGGCATGCCGGCTCGTGCCGCCACATCGCCGTCGATCAGGTCCCGCAGGCTCGACGCGGGAGTACGGCTGAGCCAGGGCTGGCCCCAGGTGGTCTTGTCGGGATGGATGTGGGCGTCGACCGGCGAGGGCAGGGCCAAGGCACCGCGGCCGTCGACGACTTCGTACTCTTCAGGCAGAGCGGGAGGGGCGATGGCGGCGATACGCCCGTCGGCGACCAGAACGTCGCGGGGCTGCCCGCCGTCCAGACGTATCGCTGTGAACAAGATGTGCGTCATGACGGCATTACTCCTTCGTTGGAGACGAACCGACCGATAGAGTTATCAGGTCATCAGATGACTAGAGAAGGGGTTGGGATGAAAAACGTGGAACGGGCTCCGTCGCTCGTCGACACCGTGATCACCGCGCTGCGGCAGGAGATCGCGACGGGCACCTGGCAGCTCGGCGACAAGATCCCGTCCGAGAGCCGGCTCGCCGAGACGCTGGGCGTCAGCCGCCTGTCGGTGCGCGAGGCCGTGCGCGTGCTGGTGCACTCGGGCCTGCTGATGACCCGTCAGGGCAACGGGACCTTCGTGACGGCCACCGACGAGGCCGAGGTCGCGCTGCGCCGCCAGCTCGACCGCGCCGCCGCCCAGGACATCATCGACGTACGCCGCGGCCTGGACATCGTCGCCGCCCGGCTCGCCGCGACGAGGCGCACGGCGGACGATCTCCAGCGGATGCGGAAGGCCCTGGACGACCGGGCCGACGCGAGCCGGAACGCCGACGTGGACGCCTTCGCGGACGCCGACGTCGACTTCCACCTCCGCATCGCCGAGGCCTCCCACAACCCCGTGCTGCAGAACCTCTACCGGGGCATGAGCGACGCCCTGCGCGACAGCGTCAAGGCCGACCAGTGCATGAAGCACACCCTCAGCGGCGACGACACCTCGCACGAGGACCTGCACCGGGCCGTCGAGGATGGGGACGCAGGCGCCGCGGCGGCCGTCGCGGTGGCCATCCTCGACCAGCAGGAGACCGGCTCCGATGCCCCGGCCGGCTGACCGCGGCCCGGACGCCCGTCTTCTGCCCGGGGTACGGCCGAATGACCTGCGACGCGGTGCGAGAATGGTGGTCATGGCAGGGGATGACACTTTCGAGCCCGAGTCGGAGCGGGTCACGCGCACGCTGCGGGATCAGATTCTCGACGGGGTGCGGGCACCGGGCAGCAAGCTCGTGGAGCGGGAACTGGCGGCCGAGCTGGGCGTGAGCCGCCTGCCCGTCCGTGACGCCCTCAAGGACCTGGTGAACGAGGGCCTTGTCACCCCGCGCCCGCGGAGCTGGGCGGTCGTCCGTGAGTTCACCGCCTCCGACGTCGAGGACCTCGACGAGGTCAAGGCCGCCCTGGAGATGCTGGCGTTCCGTCTCGCCGCCCAGCGGCGCACCCGCGCGGGTCTCGCGCGGCTGCGGGCCGACCTGGACGCCGAGCTGAGGGCGGCGGCCAAGGGCGAGGCCGTACCCGCGCGCCGTGCCGCCGCCGACTTCCACGAGACGGTGACAGCGCTCGCCGACAACGAGCTCCTGAACGAGCTCGGCCGCACCCTGAGCAGCCGCATGCGATGGCTGCTCGGCCAGCACGACGACATCTCCGGCGTCGCCAAGGAGCACGAGGAGCTGTACGAGGCGATCGAGGCCCGGGACGTGCCGCGCGTCGAGGAGCTGGCGCTCAAGCACCTGGCGACCGGCCGCAGCGAGGCCGCCGCGCACCGCAGGCGCACCCCGGAGCAGTAGCCGCACGCCCGCGTCCGCCATCACTCGCCCCGGCTTCGTGCGGGTATCCCCTCCAGGACCGCGTAGGCGATCAGGGCGACGAGCAGGCCGGTGACCGCGTCGGAGAACTGCGGCGCGTACCAGTGCACGAGCCCCCCGGCGGCCGCTCCGGCCGCCCACGCGCCGAACGCCGTGGGACGCACCGCCGCCTCGGCCCGCCCGTCGAGCCGGCGGCGCAGCAGCACCTGGTCGGCGATCAGTACGCCGCCGAGCGGTGGGACGAACACGCTGAGGACGACCAGCCAGTCGAGGAAGTGGTCCCACACACCGGCCAGCGCGGCGACCGTGCCGACGACCCCCAGGACGATCGTCATCACGCGCATCCTCGTACGGGTCAGATGTGACCAGCTGAGCGCGCCGTTGTAGAGGCAGTGGCTGCAGACGGAGCCGAGGTTGACGAAGACGAACACCGCGGCCAGTACGTCGAGGGCGACCCCGTGACCGCCGGTGAGGATCGGCAGGAAATTGCCGCCGACCGTGCCCGCCGAGGCCACGGCGCCGGCCGCCACGACGATGCCTCCGGTGATCTGGGCGACGAGACTCGCCACGGGGAACGCGGTGGCCGTCGCGATGACGGCCTGCCTGCCGTTCTTGGACCAGCGCGTGAAGTCGGCCGTCATCGTTCCGGAGTCCGCGAACGTCGCCATGATGAGCGAGACGGCGGCGCCGAAGGTGAGGGCGCTGCTCCCGCCGACGCCCTTGTAGTCGAGGACGGTCGCGAGGTCGTGGTCCCTGGAGACGATCACCAGGGCTATCAGGCCGACGAGGAGGAACAGCGGGGCGGCGACCGCGCCCAGCCAGGACAGGGCACGGATGCCGAGGAACGTGATCGCGACGAAGGCCACCCCGGCGACGGCGGCGACGAGTTGTTCGTGCCAGCCGAACGCCTGGTGCAGGGTGGCCCCCGTCGCGCCGGTGTTGAAGGCGAACCACCCGACGACGACCGTCGCGAGGAAACCGGACGCGACGACGTAGCCGACCCTCCCGAAGGTCTTGGTCGCCTGGAGCGAGAAGCTCTCGCCGGTACTGCCCGCCCGGTGACTGAGCAGACCGACGTAGACCAGCATCACGAGGTTCGCGGCGACGATCGCGGCCAGACCGCGCCAGAAGCCCATGAGCGCGACGACGATCCCGCCGGGGACGGCGTTGGTCAGGATCATCGGGAACCCGAACCACACGGCTGACACGGTGAGAAGGGACTTGCGGCTCTCCACCGGAACGGGCGTGTGCTCGTACTCCGGGTCCAGCTCCAGGCCCGCGTGGGCCGTTTCCGCCAGGGCGGGATCGCGTCTGTTCATGGTGGGTCTCCGTGGATTGGCCGGCGCGCCGTCAGGCGACCGTGCGGGCGAGAGCTCTGGCGGCCTGCTCGAAGACTGCGGCGGGCGGGTGCGTGATGCCGGCGCCGATCATCCCGATGCCCGCTTCCCTGTGGGCGATCGCGGTGTTGATGACCGGCAGGATCCCGGTGGCCAGGACCTTGCGGACGTCGATGCCGGTGGGGATGCCCTCGAAGCCCAGGGCGGGGATGGTGACGTTCGGGTTCTGCGTCGTGGTGATCTCGCCCATGTCCCGCGTGAAGGCGACGGCCTCCTGCACGGTTCCGCCGACGAGCGCGACGATGGCGGGTGCGGTCGCCATGGCGAACCCGCCGAAGCCGTACGTCTCGCTGATCGCGCTGTCACCGATGTCCAGGCCGGCGTCCTCGGGCCTGAACCCGGCGAACATCGGCCCGATGACCGGCTGGGCCGGGCCCGTGAGCCACTGGTTCCCGGGCAGGCCGCTGACGCGGAGGCCGAACTCGACGCCGTTGCGGGCCATCGTCGTCACGATGGTCGAACCCTCGATGCCATGAGCGGCGTCCATGGCGGCCTTGGCCATGGCGAGCCACGTGGGTCCGGAGAAGTAGTCCGAACTGGCGATGAAGTCGAAGACCTCCTTCTTCTGCTCCGTGGTGAAACTCGTCTGCAGCAGGGCGGGAGTGAGTGCCTGCGTGAGGAGCAGGGTTCCCGCGATGTTGCGGTTGTGGCACTCGTCGCCCATGTGCAGCGCCTGGGAGAGCAGGAGACGCAGGTCGACGGGGCCACCGATCTCCATGGCCTCCTTGAGCATGGGGCCGAGGACGTCCCGCATCCACACGAGACGCTCGATGACGCTCTCGTCGTTCGCCCCCATGCGGAGGATCTTCGCCATCTGCTCGGAGAGGTTGGTGAAGGCGGTGTTGCCATGCGTCTCGTTGCGGACGATGTGCATGTACATCGACGCGGACGTGACACCGGCCATCGAACCGACGCAGTCGTGTTCGTGGCAGGGCGAGAAGGTGATCTCGCCGGATGCCGCGAGCCGTTCGGCGTCGTCGAGGTCACGAGCCAGGCCCTCGAACACGAGGGCGCCGGTGACGGCCCCCTTCATGGCGCCCGCCATACGATCCCAGGTGATCGGCGGTCCGGCGTGCAGGATCGTCGTCGGGGTCATCCCGGGCACCACGTCGATGGCCCGGCCGAAGCCGACCAGCATCGGCCGTGCGCCGACGATGCGGTCGACGGCTTCGGCATTGGCCGCGTCGGTCCGCTCGGCGACGCGTGGGTCCTCCAGTGCGTCGAGAGCCGCGAGGACCTCGGGGCTGCCGCCGCCGGGCGGAGTCCAGTCGAGGGTCGTGACCTGCGCGCCCTGGGCGGTGAGGTCCCGGTCGAACATGGCCAGTCCGACGTTGACGACGCTGAGGTCGCTGGTGAAGAGGCTGGTGGCCTGAGTGCTCATGCGCGGTGTGCCTTCCGGGCGGTCTCACGGGCGAAGTGGCCCGTCTCGGTGCTGCTGCGGGTGACGGTGACTCCGGCGGCCTCCAGGGCCGCGACCTGCTCGGCGAGGGCCGGGGTGTCGAGGTCGGTGCCCAGGACGTAGCCCACGATCTCCAGGTGACGGCCCGCGTCGGAGGCGATCTTCCTGGCCTGGGCGATGGCGGGGAGCGTGACCCCGACCGGGTCCTCGTGAGCGCCGAACCCGAGGACGAAGTCCATGAGGATGACGGCTACTTGGGGGTCCTCGGCCTCCTCGACGAGGCGCGCCAGGCGTAGGGACGGGTCGATCATCGGGTGCGGGCGGCCGTTGGTGAAGTCGTCGTCGCCGAAGTCGAGGAAGGTGTGCCCGACGCTGGAACTGCCGGCCGTCAGACGCCGCCCGGGGTCCTTCTGGATGTTGCTCCACACGTTGTCGCTGACTTCGAGGAGCGCGTACATCGACTCGTCGCACAGGGTTCCGCCGCAGAACAGGCCCCGCACGTAACGCTGTTCAGGTGAGAGCCGGGCGCAGACCTCGTCCACCTGCTTGGCGGCCAGTTCGTCGACGGCCGCGTGGGCGTCGACCCCGAGGCGGACGGCCTGGAGCGCCGCGTCCTGGGTGCTCGCGGCGAAGTGTCCGCCGGCCGCGGTCACGGTCTCCTCGGATCCGCCGACGAAGTAGACGACCACGGGCTTGCCCGCGCCCGCGATCTCGGCCAGCACCTTGTCCTGCACCGCGGGAGCTGGTGGCTTGGACACGAGGACGATCACGCTGGTCCCGGGATCGTCGGCGAGCGCCCGGATCCCGTCGATCATCATGATGCCGCCGACCTGCTCACTGAGATCGCGGCCGCCCGTGCCGATGAGCTGCGAGATGCCCGCGCCCAGCGCGTGGATACGGACACTGACCTCCTGCGCGCCGGTGCCGGACGCCGCGACGACGCCGACGGTGCCGGGCCGCACGGCGTTCCCGAAGCACAGCGCGACATTGTTGATGATCGCGGTGCCGCAGTCGGGCCCCATCATGAACAGGCCCTTGCTGTGTGCCAGTTGCTTGAGACGGACCTCTTCCTCGATGGGGACGTTGTCGCTGAAGACCATCACGTGCAGGCCGTTCTCCAGCGCCTTGCGGGCCTCCCGGCCCGCGTACGCGCCGTTGACCGCGACGATCGCGAGGTTCGCCTCGGGGATGGCCCGCGCGGCGCTGTCGACCGTGCGGTACGTGACCGTGTCCGCGCCACCGCGCGCACTGGGCGCCTTCTGTACGAGGAGCTCCTCGACCTCCGACAGGAGTGCCGCGTGGTCGGCTCCCTCGCCCGCCTCCACGACGATCATGAGATCCCCGGTGCCCGCGGCGCCGAGATCCGCCGTGAGGAGGCCGAGGTTGCTCAGCACGCCCTTGTTCATCTCGGTGCCCATGGCGACGAACGCCTGCTCCACGCCGGGCAGTTGGTTCGCCCGCGTCGAGATGGACATCAGGGACACCGAGTCGAAGTAGGTGTTCTTCTTGACGACTGCTGTGATGCTCACAGCGAACCTCGCAGTTCTTTCTCCAGGCGAAGCCCGGTCACCAGACCGGACAAGGTGTCGGTGCCGGACGTGTGACCGATGGCCAGCACGTGTCGGACCGGGGTGCGGATGGATTCGGTCGGCCGCGCCTCGCTCCACCCGGAGGGGTGGGCCAGCGCGTGCAGGACGTCGAGCAGTGCGGCGCGGGCCCGTCCCGCCAGGGCCTCGTCGAGCGTGGTGACGCTCAACCGCGTGGTGCGGCCGGGGTGTTCGAGCAGGACGCCCTGAAGCGCCCGCCCGAAGGGGGCGAGCCCGCTGCCCTGGAGCGAGGACAACAGGGCCAGGGCGGTCAGGAAGTCGTCGCCCGCGGGCGTCAGTCCCGGGCCGAGTCCGAGAAGTGACAGGACGCCGCGGCGCATGCCGGCGTCGTCCGCGGACCTGATCGCGCGTACGAGGGTGTCCCGTCCGTCGGCGAGTGCCCGGGTGACGGCTGCCTCCATCGACGATGCGGTGGGAGTCGGGCCGAGCATGCCGCCGCGTGAGCCGTGTGCCTGTATCAGCCGGTCGAGCGCCGAGGCGGCGGCCGCGAGGTCGCGGGGGTCGAGCGCCGCGAGCGACGGAAGAATGGGATGCCATTCATCCGCGCCCTCCGTGTGTACCCGCAGGAGCGCGTCCGCCGCGCGAAGAGTGATGACACCTGGCGCGAACTCCACGGCCTGACCCGCCGAGATGCCCCTCCCTGACCAGCTGTCCACGTCGGTGACGAGGGTCCTGGGGGCGTCACCCCCGCCTCGGGCGGCGAGGGCGACGAGCCTCTCACCAGGCGTCAGTACGTTGACAGTCCGGTGGAAGACGCTGTCGACGACGCCCTGCCCGCGGAGCACGCGCAGGTGCGCGATCAGCGCGGCGTCGCCGGACATGGCGCGCAGCCCGGTGGCTGTGCCCAGAGAAGTCACTGCACCCTCCTCGCCCTCACCGTGCCCGTCGGGCGTGATGGGTTCCCTTCAACATTCGCTCACTGGTATACCATTTGACAATGGGGAAGCGAACAAGTCTGTGGAGGGAATCCATGCGCATCGTCGTGGCTCTCGGAGGCAACGCGCTGGCCCGTCGGGGGGAGCCGATGACGGCCGACCATCTGCGGGCGAACGTGAGGTCCACCTGCGAGGCGCTCGCCGGCCTCGCCCGTCAGTACGAGCTCGTGATCACTCACGGGAACGGACCCCAGGTGGGTCTTCTGGCTCTGCAGAACCTCGCGTACCAGGATGTGGCGGCGTACCCGCTGGACATCCTCGGCGCGGAGACGCAGGGCATGATCGGTTACGTCATCCAGCAGGAGCTCTCCAACGCTCTCGCAGGGGAGCGCGAGGTGGCGGCGATCGTCACGACCACCGAGGTCGACGAGGCGGATCCGGCCTTCGAGCGCCCGACGAAGCTGATCGGTCCCCAGTACTCCGCGCAGGACGCCGCGGAGGCGGCGGCCGAGTACCGGTGGACGATCGCGCGCGACGGTGCGGCGTTCCGGCGCGTGGTGCCGTCCCCGGCCCCGCGGCGCATCGTCCAGGCACCGCTCGTGCGGATGCTCCTGGAGAACGGCAGGCTCGTCGTGTGCGTCGGCGGTGGAGGTGTGCCCGTGAAGATCGACGGCAAGGGCCGCCAGACCGGCATGCAGGCCGTGGTGGACAAGGACCTCGCCAGCGCGGCCCTCGCGGCCGAGCTCAAGGCGGACATGCTGGTCATGCTGACGGACGGCGACTACGTCAGTGAGAACTGGGGGACTCCCGAGCAGCGGGACATCCTGACGGCCTCCCCGGAAGCGATCGCCGAACTGGCCTTCGCCGAGGGGTCCATGAAGCCGAAGGTCGATGCGGCGGTGCGGGTCGCGAAGGCCGGCGGACGCGCACTCATCGGACCGCTCGAACGGATCGACGACCTGCTGGAGCGCCGGGTGGGCACGGAGATCCGGGCCGACGTGCCGGAGGGGATCGTCTTCGCCTGAGCCGAGGTCGGCGGAGCGTGACCCGGAAGGATGTTCTTGCTGCGGGTGGGCTCTATGAGGTCCCTCGGCAGGAATGCATTCCGTTCCCGGACGGTGTGGTCCGGTTACCCGATGGGGGAGTCGGACACACCCTCCGAATTTCTTCGAGAGCGCCTCGTCAAGCGCCGCGACTTCCGCTTTCCTGCCCATTTCTTACTTCACTCGGATTACGAGGAAGAGTATTTGCGCGTGCATATACGCGGGTAGATTGGCGCTCGGCCAGCATGGCCGTGGCGACCGCTGCCAGCAGGAGCAGGGCGAGGGGGATCCGGACGGCCGAGGTGAAGCCGTGCAGGGTGGCGGCCCCCGGGCTCCCGTGGAAGGCCGCCGCCGCGCTCGCGGCCACCGTGTTGAACACGGCCGATCCGATGGAGCCGCCCACCTGCTGGGCGGAGTTCACCGTCGCCGAGGCGATACCGGCGTCTTGTGGGGGCACGTCCGAGGTGGCGCCGGTCATGATGGCCAGGAAGCTGCCGCCCATGCCGACGCTGAAGGTGATCAGTGCGGGCAGGACGTTCGCGGCGTAGGTGGAGTCCGGGTCCAGGAGCGTGAGCTGGAACAGTCCGCACGCGGAGATGCACAGACCGGCCGTCATCATCACGCGCGGGCCGAACCTGGGCAGGAGACGCGTGCCGAGCTGGGTGGCGGTCGCGGTGGTGACGAGGCTGATGGGCAGGAAGCCCAGGCCGCTGGCCAGCGCGGACCAGTCCAGCACGGTCTGCAGGTAGTACGTGAGATACAGCGAGACGGACAGCTGGCCTGCCATCAGTGCGCCACCGGCCAGCAGCGAGGCGACACGGCGACGGTCGCGCATCAGCCGCGGTGGCAGGAGCGGGGCGGCGGACCGGGTCTGCCACCAGGCGAACGCCGTCAGCAGGGCGGCCCCGGCCAGCAGTACGCCGAGCACGCCAGGAGAGGTCCACCCCTGAGCCTCGGCCTGGCTGCACGCGTACACCAGCGCCGTCAGGCCACCGCACCCGAGCACCGCACCCGCGATGTCGATACGGCCGGTGAGGCGCTGGGCGTGATCGCGCGGAGTCCACAGCGTGCCGAGCAGAGCGAGAAGGGCGATGGGTACGTTGACCAGCAGGCACCAGCGCCAGCCGAACCACTGCGTGAGCAGTCCGCCGAGGACGACTCCGAGGGAGGCTCCGGCGCCGCCGAGAGCACCGAAGACGGCGATGGCCTTCCGGCGCTCGCGCAGATCGGCGAAGGTCGTGGCCACCAGGGCGAGGGCCGAGGCGGCCAGAAGCGCGGCGAAGGCGCCCTGTACGGCGCGGGCGGCGAAAAGTGCCTGCGCCGTGGGGGCTGCCCCCGCCCCTGCCGAGGCGACCGCGAAACCGAGCAGACCCGAGGCGAAGACGCGCTTGCGCCCGGCGTGGTCGGCGATGCGGCCGGCGAGCAGGAGCAGCCCGCCGAAGGCGACCGTGTAAGAGGTGACGACCCAGGGGCGGTCACCGTCCGCCATGCCCAACTCCGACTGCATGGACGGCAGGGCCACGTTCACGATGGTGCTGTCCAGCAGGATCATCAGCTGGGCCAGACCGAGGACGCACAGCGCCCACCAGCGGCGGGGATCCGGGAGCTGCTCCTGAGGTGTGCTGGGTGACGGTGGTGGGGCTTGCATGCAGATTTTGTATACCAAAACGCGGGCGAACGTAAAGGTCACACCCGCCGAGCGGGTCCAACGGCTTCATTGGTATGCAGAATCGCCGCTCGCGAGGGCCTGGTGCGGCGGCGGGCGGTTCGAGGGGTCTGCGTCGCCCGGAAACAATTTGCTCACGCAATCTTCACCGCGTGACAGTTGTCCCGGCAGTGCGTTGCGCGGTGTCGCATAAATTCTGGGCAGCGACCTATTGACCGCCCCTACCGCCCCCCGTAATCTCCCGTTCCGAAACAAGGAAAAGTAATTCCGCAATACGGAAAAGCCGGGAGTGTGTCATGGCCGCCGTGCACGAGAAGCCACCCACCGCTGCGGTCGACGGGGAACCCCGGACGAGCCCCGGGCTGTACAGCCCCGACCTCGCCCCCACGAAGAAGGAAGGGCGCCGTTGGGGCGCCTACAGCGTCTTCACCCTCTGGGGCAACGACGTGCACAGCCTCGGCAACTACGCCTTCGCGATAGGCCTGTTCGCCCTGGGGATGAGCGTCTGGAACATCCTGGTCGCCTTCGCGGTCGCGTCGGCGCTGCTCTTCCTGCTCCTGACCCTCTCGGGATACATGGGCAACAAGACGGGTGTCCCGTTCCCCGTCATGAGCCGCATCGCCTTCGGCGTCAAGGGAGCGCAGATCCCGGCCATCGTCCGTGGTGTCGTGGCCATCGCCTGGTTCGGCATCCAGACGTACCTGGCGGCGTCCGTACTGGGCGCGCTCGTCAAAGTGCTCTTCCCCGGGCTGCGCTCCCTCGACGAGAACTCGATCCTCGGACTCTCCACCCTGGGCTGGGCGACGTTCCTGACCCTGTGGGTCATTCAGGTCGTCATCGTCAGCTACGGCATGGAACTCATCCGCAAGTACATGGCGTTCGCGGCACCGACGATCCTCATCACCATGTCCGCGCTGGCGATCTGGATGTTCATCCGCGCCGACGGCTCCATCTCCATGTCGACCGGGCACGCGCCGCACGGCCTCGACATGTGGCGCCAGATCTTCGAGAGCGCCGCCCTCTGGGTCGTCATCTACGGCACCTTCGTGCTCAACTTCTGCGACTTCACACGTTCCGCCAAGAGCCGCCGGGCGATCGTGCGCGGCAACCTCGTCGGCATCCCGGTCAACATGCTGTTCTTCGCCGGGATCGTGGTCGTGCTGAGCGGGGCCCAGTTCAAGCTGAACGGCGAGGTGATCACCGGGCCCGAGGACATCGTGCGCTCGATCCCCAACACGTTCCTGATGGCGGCGGCGTCACTCGCGTTCATCACGCTCACGATCGCGGTGAACCTCATGGCGAACTTCGTGGCGCCGATCTACGCCCTCGTCAACCTGTTCCCGCGCACGCTCAACTTCCGCCGCAGCGGCGTGGTGAGCGCCGTCATCGGCCTGGTCATCCTGCCGTGGAACCTCTACGACAACCCGACCGTCGTGAACTACTTCCTCGGTGGCCTCGGAGCACTGCTCGGCCCCATCTTCGGCGTCGTCATGGCCGACTACTGGCTGGTCCGCAAGACCCGTGTGAACGTCCCCGACCTCTACACCGACGATCAGCAGGGCGACTACTTCTACCAGCGCGGGTTCCACCTGAAGGCCATCGCCGCCTTCGCGCCCGCCGCGGCCGTCGCCGTCGTCATCGCGCTCGTCCCCGCCTTCAAGTCCGTCTCCGGGTTCTCCTGGTTCATCGGCGCGATCCTCTCCGCCGTCGTCTACCTGGTCCTCGCCGACCGCAAGAGGGCGACCAGGGATGTCGACGGTGAGGCCATCGCGGTCGACGCCGCCTGATTGCTCCGCACCACCCTCGTACCGCCTTCGGCCCAGGCCGGACCCGGCAAAGAAAGCCCAGAAATGCGCATCCTCGTCGTCAACGTCAACACCACCGCCTCGATGACCGAAGGCATCGGCGCCCAGGCCGCCGCCGTCGCCTCACCGGGGACGGAGATCGTGCCCCTCACTCCGCCGTTCGGCGCGGAGTCCGTCGAGGGCAACTACGAGAGCTACCTCGCGGCCGTCGCCGTGATGGAGGCGGTCCGTTCCTACCCGCACCCCTTCGACGCCGTCATCCAGGCCGGGTACGGCGAGCACGGACGGGAGGGGCTCCAGGAACTCCTCGACGTCCCGGTCGTCGACATCACGGAAGCCGCGGCGAGCACCGCGCAGTTCCTCGGCCACCGCTACTCCGTGGTCACCACGCTCGACCGGACCGTGCCGCTCATCGAGGACCGGCTCAAGCTCGCTGGGCTTTCCGACCGCTGCGCGTCGGTGCGGGCCAGCGGCATGGCCGTACTGGAGCTGGAGAGCGACGAGGAAGCCGCCGTCGAGGCCATCGTGGAACAGGCGGCCCAGGCCGTCGAACGCGACAAGGCCGAGGTGATCTGCCTCGGTTGCGGCGGCATGGCCGGCCTCACGGAGCGAGTCGTCAAGCGCACCGGTGTCCCCGTCGTGGACGGCGTCGCGGCGGCCGTCACCATCGCCGAGTCCCTCGTCCGTCTCGGCCTCTCCACCTCGAAGGTACGCACGTACGCGGCGCCCCGCCCCAAGGCCATCAAGAACTGGCCGCCGCGGGCCGCGTGAACAAGGAGGCCGGGGCCGCTTCACGCGGTGGTGTCACGGCCGGCTCATCAGGATGCGGCGTGATGTGCGTGGCCCGCCATGCGGGCCACGCCAGAACCTTCAAGTGCGCGTGAACCAACGGCCCTGATGGGAAGTCTCAGTCGGAGGCCCTGGTCTGACGAGGCCTTGGTGGGAGGCCCTCGATCGGAGTGGGCGTCCCGTGCGTTCCCCCCGCCGTCAGCGGACGACGTCGAACACCTGCTTCTGCAGACCGTTGGCGTACGCCTCGGACTCGACGAGCGAGAGCTTCTGGGTGTCCTTGTCCGTGTCGCTGAACAGGCGCTTGCCCGCGCCGAGCAGCAGCGGGAAGACGAGCAGGTGGTAGCGGTCGATGAGGCCGGCGTCGGAGAGGCTCCGGTTGAGGGCGGCGCTGCCGTGGATGATGATCGGCCCGCCCTCGGTCTCCTTGAGCGCGGCGACCTCGTCGAGGGACCGCAGGATCGTGGTCTCGCCCCAGTCCGCGACGAGCTCGTCCTCGGTGAGCGTGGTGGAGACGACGTACTTGGGCATGGCCTTGTACTGGGCGAATTCCTCCATGCCGGGCCAGACCGGGCTGAACGCCTCGTAGCTGACGCGGCCCATCATCATGGCGGCGGCCTCCTGCTGCTCGCGGCCCTTGATCTCGAACGACTCCGGGAGGAACTCGACGTCCTTGAAGGTCCACCCGGAGTTCCGGTAGCCGGGCTCGCCACCGGGGGCCTCGACGACGCCGTCGAGCGAGACGAAGGCGGTGCTGATCAGAGTGCGCATCTCAAGGTCTCCTGATGTGTTCCGTACCGTCCGGCGGGCGGTTGGCAGGTGGTGATCCGGTCTTCCGGGTGTTCGGCCGGTGGCCGATACGGCTGCTCGCCCGCGGATCTCCACTGTCACTGACTGGATGACTGCGGCGCCCGTACAAAATCATCGGCGCGCACCGGACCACTGTTGGTGTCCGACGACGGAGCCACGTGGCGGAAGGTGACAACTGGCACCTTTCCGAACGACCGCACCGCCTACGTCGTCCCGGTGGCCCCGGTCACCGCGCGCGCCACGTCGCCCTGCGGGCGCTGAGCGAACACGGCGACCAGAACCGGTTCGCGGTGGTGGCGGAGCTGGATGTGGTGCGGGGGCGTTGAAGGCCGGGGCCTTTCAACCCCTAGTCGTCCAGCGCCGGTTGCGGCGACAGGGCCAGGAGCTGTCGCGTGTGGCCGGGCAGTTCCACGTCCGCCAGGCCTGTGATGAGGTCCCTGAGCGGGAGGGGCTGATTGACCAGGACCTTGTCGTGGGACAGCAGCAGGGCGTGCACCGGTGTGTCGAGTTCGGTCTCGCTCAGCATCGGGCCGCCGAGGGCGCAGAGGGCGTCTGCCTGGAGGCGGATACGCTCCCGGAGCCCCGCGTTGCCGCCGGCGAGCTCGATGACGTGCTCGATGGTCCAGTTGTCGTGCGCCGTGCGGGTGTCGTACGTCGTGGGTGCTCCCGCGGACGCGGCGGCGACGGTCGAGATGGTGGTGGCGTTGACGATGGCGACGTGGGCCAGGATCTGGTCGGCGTTCCACTCGCCCGTGGGCGGGACGGGGCTCGAGTCCCCGGAACCGGCCACTGTGGCGGCGGCGTCGAGCAGGGTGCGGTAGGCGTCCCGAAGGGAAGTGGTGTCCACGATGGCTTCTTCCTTGAGTCCTGCGCGGAGTGACTGGGGGGAAGCGGCTGTTGTGCCTGCCGTTTCAGGCGTGCGAGCTCGACATGCTCCACGGCGCCTGCGGGAGCACCTCGCCGGTCTCGAGCAGCGACTTGAGGTTCGCGAGAACGGCCGGCCATCCCTGTGAAATGCCGTTCAGCATCTCCAGGTTGGGCAGGTTCTCGTGTGTCACGGTGAGTCGGACGATGTCTTCGTGCGGCTCGACGAGGAAGGTGACGACGGACGGGTCGCGTGGCGGCTGGGCGTCAGGGGTGTCCTCGAACGTGATGACCAGACGCGTCGGCGGCTCGGCCTTGAGGACTTGACCGACGACGTCGACGGCTCCCGACCCGTCGACGCGTCGGTGCTCCCAGGCCGAGCCCGGCTGCCAGTCGGAGACATTGGCGTGTCCCCAGTATTGCGCCGTCAGGTCTGCGTCCGTCAGGGCCTGCCACACCTGCTCCGCGCCGGCCCGGATGTAGGTGACGTAGACGTAGGACGGTACGGATGCTGATCCGCTGCTCATGGCGTACTCCTCTGCCTGGTTCTTGATGGCGCTGATCGCTTGCAGGCGTGGCTTGTCGAACTCGGAGATCCAGCGTTCCTCGATCTCGTGGATCGGGGCCGGATTGAGGTAGTGAAGCCGTTCGCGTCCGCGCCGGACGACGGTCACGAGGCCGGCCCGCACCAGGATGTCGAGATGCTGGGTGGCCGACTGGCGCGCCATGTCCAGGCGGTCGCACAGCTCGCGCAACGTCTGGCCGTTGTGCTCGCGCAGACGGTCGAGCAGCCGCCGCCGGGTGGGATCGGCCAGCGCTTTGAAGACCTGGTCCATCGCTGTCGCTTCGTGGCTCACACTCCGATTATGCAGGTATTCACCTGCATAATGCCAGCGGTCGTGAGGAGTGGGTTCCTGCGCGCCTGGAGTGCCCTGGTCGTCTCCCGTGTCAGAGGTCGGCGGGGGGCGGCGCTTCCGCGGGTGTGGCGGCGGGCCCGGCGGCGATGCCCGGAAGCGCCGGAGCCCCGCGTCGTCCGGCCAGCCGGCACCCGAGGCAGTCCGCGTGCCCGCCGCGCGCGGCGCGGTCCCGGCCCCTGAGATCCGAAGGCCGCGGGCCCGGCGGCTTGCCCCAGCCCGCGAGGTGGAGGCCCCAAGTGACCAGCCCCGCCGAGGCCAGGACGCAGATCCCCGGCCAGATCCCCGGGCGCAGGCCGCAGATGCCGAGGCCGGTGATGATGGCCCCGCAGGTGGCAACGGCGAAGCCGGCCCACCCGGCGACGGTGTGCCCCTCGTCGTGCCGGTGCGTGTCGGGCTGTCCGCCCGGATGCCCCTCCGCCTGCCCGGCCGAGTGCCTCTCTGCCTGTTCGCCCAGAAGTCCCTCGATGTGTCCGGTCGGTTGCGTGTCCAGATGTCCGTTCACGGGGTGCGGACCTCCTCGGCTTGCGCTATTTGTTGGGCGACTGAATTTGTTGAGTGACCACTCAAGAATGGACCGTAGCATGAGTTCTTGAGCGAGCGCTCTAGAATGGTGGGCATGAGCAAGGCACGAGGGCGTCCGCGCACGTTCGACCGGGACGCGGCGCTGGAGGCGGCCATTCGACTGTTCTGGGAGCGCGGCTTCGAGGCGACCTCGCTGGGCGAGCTGACGGAGGCGATGGGGATCCGTCCGGGCAGTCTCTATGCGGCGTTCGGCGACAAGAAGGCGCTCTTCAGGGAGGCCGTCGAGGTGTACGGGCGGTCGCCGGTGGGGTCCTTCCCGGCGCGTGCGCTGGCCGAGGAGCCGACGGCTCGCGGCGCCGTGTCCCGGATCTTGCGTGAGGCGGCGGTGGTCTACGCGGATCCGGCGCACCCGGCGGGCTGCCTGGCCATCAGTGCGGCCACCAACGTCACCGTGCAGGACGAGGAGATCGCCACGTTCCTGCGCGACGTGCGCAACGCGGGCCTGGCCGCCATCGAGGAGCGCCTGCGCCAGGCTCAGGAAGAAGGCGAGCTGCCTGCCGCGGCCGATGTGTCGGCCCTGGCCTCCTACTTCGCCGCGATCGTGCAGGGGCTTTCACAGCGGGCGCGGGACGGAGCCGACGCGGCCGAGCTGTCCCAGGTGGCCGAGCTGGCGCTGGCCGCGTGGCCCGGCGGCGACTGACGGCTGCGTCTGGGCCCTTCCGTCGTCGGTGAACCGGCCCGCGAGCGCGCCGGACGCGCCGTCGGCGACACGGTGGGCATCGCGCCCGAACGGAGGTGCCGACCACATCGGGCTCGTCCTCGCCTGCTCGCCCGCGCCCGCCACCGTTCGCCCCAACCGCACGACTGAACCCGACTCCGCGTGCCCGACGCTCAAGACCGCCGCGGACGTGTGGCTCAGTTGCCTCTCAACTGCTCGCGCAACACCGCGCGCAGTGAGGTGGGTTCGCGTCCGATCAGGGTGGCGAGGGTCGGGTCGACCGTCGCGAATTCGCCGGCGCGACCGGCGGTGAAGACGCCGAGCAGCTGGTCGGCCGTCCCGGCGGGAACGCCGTGGCCCACGAGCTGTTCGCGGAACGCGGCATCAGGCGTCGTGATCCTCTTGACGCCGCGGCCGCCGACTTCCGTGGCGATGGCGGCGATGTCGTCGAAGGTCAGTGCCTGTGCGGCGGTGAGCGGCGGGGTCGGGCCGTCGAAGCGGCCCTCGTCGGTCAGGACGGCTGCCGCCGCGTCGGCGAGGTCGGCGTGCGCGGTCCAGCTCACCGGCCCGTCCGCGGGGAGTTCGACTTCTCCGGACTCCGAACCATGCCCCAGGAACTGCAGCGCACTCGTGGCGTAGAAGCCGTTGCGCAGCGAGGTGAACGGCACGCCGCAGGCGCGCAGGGCTTCCTCGGTGGCGGCGTGGTCACGACAGGGCTCGAAGAGCGATGTGGGGCTCGCGCCCATGTGGCTGGTGTAGAGAATGCGCCGGGCGCCCGCTGCGACCGCCCCCCTTATCGCGGCGCGGTGCTGTCGCACGGCCTCCTCGCCCATCTTGTCGACGGAGACGATCAGCACTTGCGAGGCGCCCTCGAAGGCGTGCGCGAGACCGGCGGCGTCGCTGAAACTGCCTTGTCGCACGCGCACCCCCCGCTCGGCGAGGTCTCTGGCCTTTTGCGGGTCGCGGACGCTGACGCCGACCCGGTCCGCGGGCACGCGTGCCAGCAGGCTCTCGACGATCTGACACCCGAGCTGTCCGGTCGCTCCGGTAACGATGATCATGGTTCACTCCCATGCATGGTTCCAATGGAATCGTATTCAGCGTAACATCGATATTAACGATGGTAACGTTCGTATTGTATCGTTGATATATGCCACCACGTTCACGAGGGAGCCGCGGCGCGGCCGCCGTCGAATCCGAGACCGCGACCACGGAGCGCGAGCCCCGGCAGCGGGTGATCGAGGCCGCCGCCGAGCTGCTGGCGCGCGAGGGCCGTGACGCGGTCACGACGCGCGCCGTGGCGGTCGCGGCGGGCCTGCAACCACCCGCCATCTACCGGCTGTTCGGCGACAAGGACGGCCTGCTCGAAGCGGTGGCCGAGCACGGTTTCGCCAAGTTCCTCGCAAGCAAGACAGTTGCTCCTCATCCGCAGGACCCGATCGAGGACCTGCGGGCCGGATGGGATCTGGCTGTCGAGTTCGGGCTCGACAACCCCGCGCTGTACACGCTGATGTACAGCGAACCCACGACGACCTCGTCGGCCGCGTTCGAGGCGGGCATGAAGATCCTCATGGGGCGCATCCGGAGGCTCGCCGCCGGCGGATGGCTCAGGGTCGACGAGGAGCTGGCCGCCATGATCATCCATGCCACGGCGCGCGGCGCGGTCCTCACCTGGCTGTCACTGCCCGAAGACCAGCGCAATCCGGCCCTGTTGACGGCGCTCCGGGAGTCCATGGTCGCCACCGTCACCAACCAGGAACCGGCCGTGCAGGCCGCGGGCCCGGCCGGCGCCGCTCGCGCCCTGCGTGCCGCGCTGCCCGAACAGACAACCCTCAGCGGGGCGGAGCAACACCTGCTGACCGAGTGGCTGGGGCGCCTCGCCGCCGACGGCTGAGCTCTCGGCCCTCTCGTTCCCATCGGGCGGGGCTCGCGCGGTCTGGCACGCCCATCTGCGGCGTTGTCGTCAATCACCGGTTCCCGCGAGTCGGACGAAATGCCCTAGCCCGCCGGTGGCAATGTGCCGCGCGCCCTCTCGTGCCTGCCGTCACTTCGCCCGTACCTGGCAGCACAATCGCCCCTGTCAGGACGCATGGGCGTGTGTGAGCCGCACGCGGCACCGAGGGGAACGACCTATGGACATGGCAGAGTCTCCGAAACGCAGAGTCCTGCTCGCCGGCGCACTGGCGAGTGCCACGGTCGCGCTCGCGGGGTGCACACCGACCAGCGCCGTCACCACACCGTCCAGTGCTACGCCGTCCAGTACTTCGTCGTCCGGCGCTACGTCGATGCCGCCGCCGACCACGCCCGCGGCTGCCTTCGCGAGGCTGATGGAGGGCAACAAGCGCTGGGTGAGCGGGGACCTGCAGCACCCGGACCGGGATCCGGACCGTCGCGAGTTCGTGGCTCAGCAGCAGGAGCCGTATGGGTCGGTCCTCTCGTGCATCGACTCCCGCGTACCGCCTGAACTCCTCTTCGACACCGGGCTCGGCGATCTCTACGTGATGCGCACGGGCGGGGAGGCCATCGGGCCGGTCGTCACCGGTTCCGTCGAATACGGACCCATGACGAGCGGCACCCCGCTCATCGTGGTTCTCGGCCATCAGCGGTGCGGCGCGGTCAAGGCGGCGTACGACTCTCTGCGTGACGGCAAACCGCTGCCGGGCAACCTGCAGGCGATCGTCAAGGCTCTGGAACCGGCCTATCGGCAGGCAGTCCGCGAGGGTGGCAGCGACCCTGTCGAGACCATGGCCCGCGCGCAGGTCACCTTGACCGCGGCCGATCTGCGTACCAACGACGACCTTGCTCCACTCGTGAAGAAGGGCGACCTCGCCGTCGTGGGCGCCTACTACTCTCTCGACACCGGCAAGGTGGAAGTCCTGTCCGGCGCACCGTCCTGAACCGGCCCGCGCCGCGGATCGTCTCAGCCGGTGAGGAAGTCGATGAGGCTGTGCGGTGCCCGGTCGTCGAGGCAGAGCGCCAAGAGCTTGTGCGCATCCGCGGCTTCCGACTCGCTGCGCGGGAACATCGCCTCTTCGTAGGCGGTGAGTGCGGCTTCGAGGTCGTCGGCGTGCGCGGCGATCGCCTGCCCGAGCTCGGCGCCGTCCAGCATCGCCAGGTTCGCGCCCTCGCCGGACGGCGGCATGAGGTGCGCGGCGTCACCGAGGAGCGTCACCCCGGGAACGCGGTCCCACCGGTGCCGGTTCGGGAGCGTGTGGATGGTGCGCGGCACCGGTGCGGTTTCGCCGTCGGTGATCAGCGCGGTGAGTTCCGGCGCCCACCCGTCGAACTCGGCCGCGACCCGAGCGGTCGCGGCGGCGGCGTCGGTGAAGTCGATGCCGGCGATCCACTCGGCGGGGCACTTCAGTTGCACGTACGTGTGCAGGATGTTCCCCGCCTCGCGGTGCGCGGCGATCCCCTTTCCAGGGGCGAGTGCGAACATCGCGCCGTCGCCGACCGCCTCGGCCGCCGCGGAGTGCCGCTCGTCGGCGTCGTGCAGGTAGGTCTCTATGAACGTCGTGCCGACGTACTCGGGCATGGCGTCTGAGAGCAGCGGCCTGACCTTTGACCAGGCGCCGTCCGCGCCGACGAGGAGTTCGGTGCTCACGGTGGATCCGTCCGTGAACGTCACTTCGTGCCGCCCGTCGCCGAGCGCCGCGACGCCGGTGAGCTTCTTCCCCCACCGGACAGTCCCCGTGGGCAGGGAGTCGACGAGGATGCGTCGCAGGTCTCCGCGGAGCACCTCGGGCCGCGCGCCGTTGCCGTTGTCGGGTTCGTCGAGGAGCACCTTTCCGTGCCGGTCGAGCGCGCGCGTGGCCTCGCCACCCTCGTGGATGATCGCGCGGAATTCGGCGGTGAGGCCGGCTGCTTCCAGCGCGAGCTGCCCGTTGTGGGCGTGGATGTCGAGCCTGCCGCCCTGTGTGCGGGCCTCGGCCGAGGGCTCGGCCTCGTAGACCGTCGCGGGGATGCCGTGGACGTGGAGGACACGGGCGAGGGTCAGCCCCCCGAGGCCTGCGCCGATGATCGTTACGGGTGTGGTCATGGTCGTTCCTTGCCTGTGCACGCCTGCCGGGCGGGAATCCGGCAGGTCATCTCGTCTCTGGAATGTTGTTCCACAGCCAGGCTGGAACTCTGTTCCAGAGATGTCAAGCTGGAACGAGGTTCCAGTCCTATGTCAGGATGTGCGCATGGCAACCAGGACGCGTCGTCCAGAACGACGGGAGGAGCCGCTCTCCCGTGAGCGCATCGTCGAGGCCGCGATCGGGCTTCTCGACACGGCGGGCGAGAGCGGACTCACGTTCCGGGCGCTGGCCGAGCGACTCGCCACCGGGCCGGGCGCGATCTACTGGCATGTCGCGGGCAAGGACGAACTCCTCGGCGCCGCCACCGACGCCGTCGTCGCCGGCGCCATGACCGCCGACACCGTCGACGCCACGCCGCAGGACGCGATCCGCGCCCTGGCGCTCGGGGCGTTCGACGCGATCGACGACCACCCGTGGATCGGCGCCCAACTCACCCGCGCCCCGGGGCAGTCGCCGATGATGCGGGTCTTCGAACACATCGGGCGCCAGGTGCAGGCGCTCGGGGTGCCCGCCGCCGACCAGTTCACCGTCGCGTCCGCGCTGTGGAGTTACATCCTCGGAGTGGCCGGACAGAACGCGGCCAACGCCCGTTCGGCCCCGCCGGACACGGACCGGACCGAGTTCCTGGGCGCCGTCTCGGCGGTCTGGGCAAACCTCGATCCCGACGAGTACGCGTTCACCCGCAGCGTCGCGGGCCGGCTGCGCGATCACGACGACCGGGAAGAGTTTCTCGCCGGCATCGACCTCATCCTCACCGGAATCACCGCCGGTCGATAGCCGTCCGAGCAGCTGACGTGTTCGGGGACGGCGTGGTGAAGGAGACAAATGCGGGCATGAGGCGCGAGCGCCGACCGCCCCGATCCCGTTCGGCGTGACCCGGCCGGTCTACGCGGCCGGGAGGTGCCGCACGGATCGGGGAAGGGACTGAGGATGCGTCTGTTCCCCGAGCGGCTGGTGAAGCTGCTGAGCCGTGTCCCCCGTGGCAGTCGGCTCGTGAAACGGCTGAGGCACCCGGCCGCTGTGCAGACGCTACGGGCCACCGTCGCCGCGACGATCGCCTACGTCATCGCCCTGCACCTCAGCCGCGAACCGGTCCCGCTGACCGCGCCCCTGACCGCTCTCCTCGTCGTGGAGGTGACCCTTTACGCGACCGTGAAGATGAGCATCCGCCGCATCAACGCCGTGGTCGTCGGAGTGTTCATCGCCATCGGGTTCAGCGCCTTGGTGGGGTTGAGCTGGTGGAGCCTGGGGCTGATCATCCTCGCCTCCCTCATCATCGGGCCCCTCGTCCGCGCGAACGAGTTCGTGCCCGAGGTGGCGATCAGCGCCATGCTCGTACTCGGCGTCACCCAAGTGGCATCGAGCGCATGGGACCGCGTACTGGAAACCCTGATCGGAGCCCTGACCGGGCTCGCCTTCAACCTGTTCTTCGCCCCGCCTCTCTGGGTGGACACGGCGGGCGACGCCCTGGAGGACCTCGCCCGGCGCATGCGCCGGCTGCTCGTCGAGCTCGCCGACCAGCTCGACGACGAGACCCCCTGGCCGGTCGCCGCGGAACGACTCCACGAGGCGCGCCGCCTCGATCAGGACATCGCCGACGTGGACGCCTCCCTGCGGCAGGCCGAGGACAGCCTCCGGCTCAATCCGCGTGTGCGGGAAGGGCGACTGCATCGCGTGGTGCTGCGGACCGGCCTCGACACACTCGAAATCTGCACCGTCGTGCTGCGCGTCATCGCCCGGACCCTGACGGACCTGGCCAAACAGCGTGAAGAGGAGTGGCTGCTCGAACCCGAGGTGTCGATGGCGATGCGCGATCTGCTCGGGCACGTCGGGGACGCGGTGGTCAGCTTCGCCGTACTCGTCTCCACCGGAACCAGTTCGGAATCGGAAACGGCCGAGGACCGCCTGGTCAGCCATCTCGGCGCCGCCAATGTCCAGCGGGAACACGTCGCGCGACTGCTTCTCGACACCGTCCAGGACGATCCGCGTCAGTGGCAACTGCAGGGGGCCCTGCTCACCGAGATCGACCGCATCCTCGACGAGCTCGACACGGATCACCGCTCGCAGCGCCTCATGGAGGAACTCGACCGCAACGCCCAGCAACTGCACGAACGTTTCCCGGCACTCGCCGAAGTACTGAAATGGGCCCGCAAGCACAATCTGCGCGTACGCCGGAAAGGCACGTGACAGAGAGACGAGGCGGGCTAGTTGCCCGTCAGGGCCGTCCTGAGCTCGTCCAGCGACTCCCGCATGAACCGTGACATCTCACGGTCCTCGGCCGCGCCGATCCAGAGCTCGAAACCCACCTTGAAGACGGCGACGCCCGCCTCGGCGGTCAGGCTCGCGGCCGGCTCCGCCACGCCGCGACGACGCAACGTGTCGGCGAGTGCCGCCGACATCGAGGCGAGCTTGATGAGTTCGCGCTCCTGGAGTTCCGCCGTCGCCATGATCACGGCTTGCCGCCGCCGCGCGAAGTCGCGGCGGTCGACGAAGAACTCGGCCAGCGCGTCAAGGCCCACGGCCACCGCGTCGATCGGCGCCGCGGACTTCGGCACGTCGGCGACCGCTTTCACGAACGCCTCCTCCAGTTGGCTGGAGCCGGCGAAGAGGACCTCGCGCTTGTCCGCGTAGTGCCGGAAGAACGTGCGCTCCGTGAGCCCGGCCCGTTTCGCGATCTCAGCCACGGTCGTCTGCTCGAACCCGCGCTCGCTGTAGAGCTCCAACGCCGCGTTCGCCAGACGCCCACGCGCGTTCGGCTCCCATCTACCCATGGGCAGATCCTACGTGATGACAGTGAATGACATCAGGTGTAGCGTTGATGACAGGCACTGACATCACCATGGCGGCACTTGCCATCGACTCTTTTGGGGTTCCTCATGCGCATCTTCGTGACCGGCGCTTCCGGCTGGATCGGCTCCGCCGTCGTTCCCGAGCTCATCGACGCGGGACACGAGGTCGTCGGGCTGGCCCGCTCCGACGCCTCCGCGGCCGCGCTCACCGCCGCAGGGGCGGAGGTCGTCCGCGGCACCGTCGACGACCTCGGCGTTCTGCGTGAAGCGGCCGCCGCGTCGGACGGGGTGGTCCACCTCGCCTTCAAGCACGACATCGCCTTCTCCGGCGACTTCAAGGGCGCCGCGGAGGCGGATCGCCGCGCCGTCGACACCATCGGCGCCGCGCTCGTCGGCACCGACCGGCCTTTCGTCATCGCCTCCGGCGTGGCCGGCCTCGCGCCCGGGCGGCTCTCGACCGAGCAGGACATGCCCACGAACGACGGCTCGCCGATCTCCATCCGGGTGGCCACCGCCGAGGCGGTGCTCGCCCTCGCCTCGCAGGGCGTGCGCTCGTCCGTGGTGCGGCTCGCTCCCACCTGCCACGGCGACGGGGACAACGGTTTCATGGCGACGCTGGTCGCCACCGCCCGCGCCAAGGCCGTCTCCGGCTACGTCGGCGACGGCGCCAACCGCTGGCCCGCCGTCCACCGCCTCGACGCCGCCCACCTGTTCCGCCTCGCGGTCGAGAAGGCCCCCGCAGGATCGGTGCTGCACGGCGTCGCGGAGGAGGGGGTCGCACTCCGCGACGTCGCCGAAGTGATCGGCCGTCACCTCGACGTGCCGGTGACCTCCGTGGCTCCCGAGAACGCCGCCGGGCACTTCGCCTGGCTGGCCGCCTTCGTCGGCATCGACGCCCCGGCGTCGAACAGGCTGACCCGCGAACTGCTCGCCTGGGAGCCGGCCCACCCCGGCCTCCTCGAAGACCTCGACAAGGGGCACTATTTCCAGGCGTCGACGACCACTGCCTGACCCGAGCCGCGGACTCGGCACCGGCGTGGCGCACGTACACGTGGATCGCGGCACAGCGGCTTCACCCGAACCGGCTGACCGCTGTCTTCCTTCAGCCGTTCGGATCGGCCAGGACGCGGATCTCGTCGTGGATTCGTTCCGCGAGTGGTTGTGCCAGGTCGCGATGGTTGTGGTCGGTGATGGCGGTGACGACGGAGGTGCTGCCGTGATGGATGGCGGTGACGGCGACCGGGTGGCCCGGACCGAGTGGCGGGAGGGCTGCCATCGCGGTGAGTCGCGCTGATCCGAGGGTCAGTTCGCCGGCGTGTGTGGACACGCTGCTGCACAGAAGGGAGAAGTAGCGAGGCGAATCGACGTAACGGCCCGCTGCGTTGCTCAGAGGGGTGATCTTTCGAGGTCGTGAGGAGACCACGGCCGCCTGGGCGCGTGCCCTGGCCCCGATCGCGGCGCGCCGGATGTAGCAGTCGACGGCAGCGAGTCTCTCCCGCGCGTCCCGCTGCCGGGGGAGCGGCACCCGGACCGTGGCGTAGTGGTTGCCGAGGAGTTGTGACTCCTCGTTGGTGCGTACGTCCACGGGGACCAGGGCGCAGATGCCGGGCAAGGTCGGTAGGGAGCGGCCGGTGACGCCCTGGGTTCGCAGCGCTCCGGCGGTGGCGGCGAGGAAGACCGCGTTGGTGGAGGCGCGTTCGGCTGACGGGGCGGAGCGCGTCGAGGCGCGGGCGGCGTCGAGTTCCTGGCGCGACACCTGGCGGAAGGACAGGACTCGGAAAGGGTCCACGGGTCCGTGAAAGGGAAGTGGGCGTGCCTTGGGGAGCAAGTCGCCCAGAGTCCAGACGAGTTGACGGGCTCGGGAGGGTGCGTCCACTGTCGCGGCGCCGCCGACTCGCGGAGGGCGTAGGGCGGCGGTCTCGTCGAACAGGGCGCGGAGCAGTGTGGCGATCGACCTGCCGTCGAGCAGTGCGTGGTGGGCGCGCAAGAGGAGAACGAAGCCGCCCGTGGTGGGGATGAGGTGCAACTGCCAGGGCGGGCGGCCGGGAGCGAGTGGTGCGGTGAAGAGGGCCGCGATGTCCACTTCGAGTTCCGTCGTGGCGGCGCCGGGGCTTTCGACGACGTGGTGAGCGGCCTCGAAGTGCGGGCCGGTCGACCACAGCGGCCAGCTGTCGTCCGTGGAATCGGCTGCGCTCGGCATCTGCCGTAGCCGCTCGTAGGGTGCCAGGCGGTACTCGGCCAAGGAGCGAAGGGCCGACAGTGTGGGCGGGGGCCCCTCGAACCAGGCGAGCAGCGCGGCCGTCATGTTGGAGCCGCCGCTGCTCTGCTGACGGTACATCCAGGCGTCCAGCGGTGGCATGGCGGTGGTGGGGCGCGAGGTGTCGTGTTCCGGTGCGGGCGACGAGGCGGCGGGGTGTGACGGCGGGGCTGGTCGGGTCATAGGGGGTCCTCAAGCCAATGATGGTGGGCGCCCTGCTCCGTTCGGTGTGTCCGGGCGAGCGCTGGGCCGGCGCACGCGCGGGCTGACGCGGATCAGCCGAGCGCGGCGACCGCGCGGGCCACGGCCCCCGCTCCGTCCTCCTCCGCAAGCCGTACGGCCGCTGCCGCGGCGTTTCGCGACAGCGCACGGTCCCGGGTCGTCCGAGTGAGCGCGTCGGCCAGTCGTGCGGCGGTCAGTTCGGTGCAGGGCAACGCTTCCGCGCTCACCCCGAGCCGCACCAGGCGCGCGGCCCACCAGGGCTGATCGGTCATGACCGGGACCGGTACCGCCGGAACACCCGCCCGAAGACCGGCCGCCGTGGTGCCGGCGCCCGCGTGGTGGACCACCGCGGCCGTCTGAGGCATCAGCCAGCTGTGTGGGATCTCGCCGACGGTGATGACGTCGTCGTCGACCACCGAGAGGCCGGCCCAGCCCGACTGTACGACCCCACGCAGTCCCGCGCGGCGCAGCGCCTGCGCGGCGATCTGACCGAGCTCCTCTGGGTCGCCGGGCATCATGCTTCCGAAACCGATGAGTACCGGAGGTGGGCCGGCAGCCAGGAAGTCCCGTACCAGGGTGGGTGGTTGCCAGTTCGGGCACTCGTGCGGCCACCAGTACCCGGACACGTGCAGCCCGGGCCGCCAGTCCGCCGGACGCGGAACCACCCAGGGGCTGTAGCCGTGCCAGATCGGCCACTGATTGCGCTCGCGGACGCTGCGCAGGCGATGGGCGCCGCGGTGGTCGACACCCAGGCGGGCGTGGACGGCGCGATTGGCCGTGCGGTACAGGGTGTCGAAGAGGGCGTTGGCGGCGTGGCCCCGCAGGAGATTGGTGCGCCCTGGGCTCCGCAACGCCATCGTGCACGGGGCGAACTCGGCTGTGGGCACGTCGGGTTGAAGGAACACGCCCATGGTGGGAATGCGGTGGTAGCGCGCGACGGCCGCGCCGATCGGGGCCGCGATGGTCGACAGCAGGATGAGGTCGGCCTTCGGATCCACCGCGGTGAGGATGGCGTCCACCAGCGAGAGCATGGCCTGTTCGGTCGTCCGGACGAGTGACCGTAGAGACTTGAGCGATGTGCGTGCTCGGCGCCGGGGTGAACGAGGGGCGTTTGGTGGATGCCCTGCGCCGCTGAGGCTGCGGTGGGCGCCGATCAGGGCCTCAAAGGGGTCGGCTTCGAGCGGCTCCATGCGAAGTCCGCAACAGGCGACCATCGGTGCGAACTTGGCGTGGGTGACGATCTCGACGGTGTGCCCCTCGGCCAACAGCCGGTGTGCGAGACCGGTGTAGGGGGCGACCGAGCCGGTCGAACCCACCGTGATGACTTGGATGCGCATCGAGCGCGGGTCCCCTTTCGACCGGAGTCGCGCAACCCGGTGTTCCTGCCGAGCCGTTGGGCTGCCGCGACTCACGTTTTTCCATACGCCACCAACGAGCACGCGGACCGAGAGTCACATGATCACGTACCGCCGGGGACGCCGTCGGGCGTACTCACCGTGCCGGGCAGGGCTGGGAAGTCCGTTCCACCCCGCGGCAGTACGGGAGCTGTTCCAACGGCTCGCCCGCCAGGAAGTGTGTGATCAGATCGGCGAGTTCCACCGGCCGTTCCAGCGGAAGCATGTGGTCGGCGTCGGCCACCTGTGTGAACCAGCTGTCGGAGCACGTGGCGGCGAGGTCCCGGCACAGGTCCGGTGTGGTGAAGGTGTCGTGCTCCCCTGTGGCGACGAGCACCGGCATGGACGGCGGCCGGCTCGTGTCGAGCATCTCGTGCCTCAGCAGACGCATCGTGTTGGCGAGGTGTTTCGCGACGTCCTCCTCGCTCAGGTTGAGCATCCGGCGCATCAGGAAGCGGCGAACCCGGGAGCCTGCGGTGACGGAGTCGATCCGGTCGGCGTTGACCATGAACGCGACGGTCTCCTCGGCGAACTCCTCCATACGCCGGTCCACGAGCAGGTCCAGAGTCCGGCGCATGGCGACCCGGGCGTGCCCGGGGATGGAGGTCATGGTGCCGACCAGCACCATCCTCTCGACCAGTTCGGGCCGCCGCTGCGCGAGGCGGTAGACGACCGCCGTGCCGTACGAACCGCCCACGAGATTGACGGAGGTCAGCCCCGACTCGTCGAGCATGTGCCCCAGGGCGTCCGCGAGGAAGTCCGCGCCATGGCGGTCGGGGAGGACGTTCCCGGCACCCCAGCCCGGCAGGTCGACAGTGAACACGTCCACGTGCGCGAGCAGTTCACGTTCCAGACGGCCCCAACTCTCCTTGGTCTGGAACGCGCCGCCGACCAGCACCAAGGGCGCGATACGCGGTGCGGGTGTACGCACCAGCCGCGACTCGCAGCGGTAGCCCTCCCATTCGTGGCGGGACACGAGAGGGGATCGGGTGCGGGCGTTCGGGACGGCGAGCGCCGGGCGCATCAGCGACACGGGGTCTCGACCCCCGTTCCGTGCATCAGGTCCAGCGGTGGGCCGCCTCGGCACTGTCGCCCTGTGGTCGATCCAGCCAAGGTCCTGACAAAACCGTACATTGACATGCCATCAAGATATCGGCCCGAACGGAACATTCGGTTCCATTCGCTGGATAGTGGTCGAGCCGTGGCATACCAACTCTCCAAGCTCGCAGACTTGTTCCCCCTCCCAAGCCCGTGCTCTGGCGCGAACGCTGGGGGCATTGGGCTCAGGCAGGGCGGTCGGAGAGCAGGCGTTGGAGCCAGGCGGTGCGGGCGTTGCGCGCGTCCTGACTCAAGGTCGCCCTCGGCGCCACGCTGTCGAAGCCGTGGTAGGCGCCGGGCCATACGTGCAGTTCAGCCCGGCCGCCCGCCTGCCAGATGGCGCTCGCGTAGGCGACACCCTCGTCCCGGAACATCTCTGCCGACCCGACGTCGACATACGCCGGGGGGAGTTGTGAGAGGTCCGTGGCGCGAGAGGGGGCCGCGTACGGGGGCAGGTCCTCGGCACCGTGGCGATCACCCAGCAGGGCCTGCCACGCGGTGGTGTTCGAGGTGAGGTCCCACAGCCCGAGGCCCGACATCTGTCGACTGGAAAAGGTACTGCCGCGGTCGTCGAGCATGGGGCACAGCAGCAGTTGCCCCAGTGGCTCCGGGCCACCGCGGTCGCGGGTCAGCAGGGCGAGGGCCGCGGCGAGCCCGCCGCCGGCGCTCTTCCCGCCGATGATGACGCGATCCGGGTCGATGTCCAGTTCGGCCGCGTGCGCGGTGGCCCAGACGAGCCCCGCGTAGCAGTCCTCCAGCGGCTCCGGAAACTGCGCTCCAGGCGCCAACCGGTACTCGACCGAGATCACGGCCATGTCCAGCGGAAGAGCCCACTCGCGAAGAATCCGCGGAAGCACGGACCACGCGTTGCCCATGACCATCGCGCCGCCGTGCATGTAGTACAGCAGCGGCAGCGGTCCGACGAGCCCGGACGGCCGGGCGCTCACGAGCGTGACCTCCGGCCCGCCGGGCGGTCCCGGTACGCGCAACTCCGCCACCTCGAAACGGCCGTCCGCGCGCAGGTCCTCGGCGGTCGGCCTGGGCCGGGCCGTGGCATCCCGCCGCTGCCGGGCCGCGAGGTTGTCCGGGGTGAGCGGTTCCCTCGACTCCTCGCCCAAGTCCGCCAGTGCGACGCTCAGTTCGGGGTCGAACGGCGGCGTCGCCTTCGGCGCCGGGACGCCGTCCCCGGTCGGACTGCGGAACGATCGTCTGTGACCCATACGCCGCAGCCAACCAGACTGAACGACTGCGTCGACGCCGATGCCGGGTGCCGACGCCTGATGCCCCACTCCGTAAAGAGTCGGGCTGTTGAGTTCGGGGGAGTTAGCGCCTCTATTCATCCCTACGAGTGAATTGATGAATGGATGTCTGAACGGTCGTCCCCGCGGTGCGCTGTGCTGGGGCAAAGGGCTACGGATGCCGAGGGGGAGCGTATGCGTGTCACCGTGCTGTGTGTCTGGCTGGTCACCGCGAGCCTGGGCGGATATCTGGCCACGGTGTGGATCCGCCACGGCGGGCTGCAACAGCGCACGCCGGGCGTGACGCGGCTGCCGCTGTGGCTCGTCCTCGGCCACATCGCGCTCGCTGTCGCCGGACTTGCCTCCTGGACCGCGTACCTCGTCGGCAACGCGCGCGGCTCCGCCTGGGCCGCTTGCGCCGTCGTTCTGATCGTGGCCGCCTTCGGCTTCATGATGCTCTTCCGCTGGCTGCCCAGCCGGGGGAGACATGCCCAGGGGCATGCCACCGCCGAACGGAACTTCCCGCTCACCGCGGTCGTCGCCCACGGCATGAGCGCCGCCGTCACGGTGCTGCTGGTCGCGCTCGTCGTCCTGGGGCGCGCGTGACACGACCGGTGGTGGCGGTCCCCTGCTCCCTCAGGCGCGATCCCGCACCGCGTCCAGGCGGTCGCGCACCCAGGCGTCCACATCGTTGACGTGCCGGTTGGCCGCGGTGAAGGCGGCCAGGCTGTCGTGGGCGCGCAGGGCGCGGTAGATGTCCATGTGCTGCTCGTGGGTCCAGGCGAGCACGTCGGACTTGATCAGCGCTCGCCAGATGCGGGCCCTGGCCGTCTGCTGGGTGACCGAGGAGAGCAGCGACTCAAGCGTGCGGTTGCCCGTCGCGGCGACGATGTCGGCGTGGAACGCGAGGTCTTCGCGGACCAGCTCCTCCGGGTCGTGCAGCGTTCGCATGCGCTCGATGCGCTGGTGCAGGGCGTCGAGCGTGGCCGCGTCGATCCGGGTCGCCGCGAGCGCGGTGGCGCCCGGCTCGATCACCTTGCGGCACTCCAGCATCTCGTCGAGGCCGGTGTCGTTGGCGAGGTCCAGGAAGCTGCCGATGGCGCGCACCAGCCGGTCCGGCCGCAGATCCGTGACGAACGTGCCGTCACCCCGGCGCACGTCGAGAACGCCGGCCATGGCGAGGGCGCGCACGGCCTCGCGGAGAGAGGGGCGGGACAGCTCCAGCTCGTTCGCGAGCGCAGTCTCCGGGGGTAGCCGCTGACCCGGCGCGAACTCGCCCGATTCGATGCGCTTCTTGAGGCGGCTGATCGCGACGTCGACGACGCTGAGTCCGCCCTCGCCGGAGCCGTCCGCATCTCTCTTGGTTGACATGGGGTCAGGATCCCATCCGGCCGGACTCGCTCCAGACCGGACCGGTGGGGTAGCGGTAGGTCTCCAGGGTCTCGCGGCGGATCTGCGCGCTGTAGCCCGGAGCCTCGGGCACCAGGTAGCGAGAGCCGCGGATGCGGACCGGGTCGTGGAAGTGCTCGTGGAGGTGATCCACGTACTCCACGACGCGGTCTTCCATTGAGCCGCTGACCGCCACGTAGTCGAAGATCGACAGGTGCTGCACCAGTTCGCACAGGCCGACTCCGCCCGCGTGCGGGCAGACCGGCACGTCGTGCGCGGCGGCGAGCAGGAGGGCGGCGACCGCCTCGTTCACGCCGCCGAGCCGGCAGGCGTCGATCTGGCAGATGCCGGTCGCCTTGCTCTGCAGGAACTGCTTGAACATCACGGCGTTGTGGGCGTGTTCACCGGTGGCCACGTGGATCGGCGCGATGCGCTGTGCGATCGCCGCGTGCCCCAGGATGTCGTCCGGGCTGGTCGGCTCCTCGAACCACCAGATACCGAACTCCGCGAGCGCGTCCGCCCAGGCGATCGCCTCCTCGACGCCGAGGGTCTGGTTGGCGTCGATCATCAGCCTGCGGTCGGGGCCGATGATCTCGCGGGCGATGCGGCAGCGGCGTATGTCGTCCTTGAGGTCGGCGCCGACCTTGAGTTTCACCGCGTCCCAGCCCTGCGCGACGGCCTCCTTGCACAGCCGGGCCAACTTGGCGTCGTCGTAGCCGAGCCAGCCCGCGCTCGTCGTGTACGCGGGGTATCCGTGCCGGCGCACGTACGCCTCCCGTTCGGCGCGGCCCGGCGCCCGGGACTCGAGCATGTCGAGCGCGGCCTGCGGCGTCAGCGCGTCCTTGAGGTAGCGCCAGTCCACCAGGTCCACCAACTGCTGCGGCGAGAAGTCGGAGAGCAGCTTCCACACCGGCCTGCCCGCCAGCTTGGCGGCCAGATCCCAGGCGGCGTTGACGACCGCGGCCGTGCCGAGGTGGATCGCTCCCTTGTCCGGGCCGAGCCAGCGCAGCTGGCTGTCGCCGAGCAGGTGGCGGGAGAAGCCGCCCAGGTCGCCGACGATTTCGGCGACGGACAGACCTATGGCCCGCTCGCCGATCGCCCGTGCGGCCTGGACCGCGAGGTCGTTGCCGCGGCCGATGGTGAAGGTGAAGCCGTGCCCTTCGGACACGTCCGTGAGCTTGTCGCCGCCGCCGACGCGCAGCACCACGTACGCCGCCGAGTAGTCCGGCGAGTCGTTCATCGCGTCGGAGCCGTCGAGGTCCTTGGAGGTGGGGAAGCGGACGTCGATCGTTTCCACATCGACGATACGAGCAGTCATCGGCGGTCACTCCTGTGTGCGACGGGTTGACGAGGTGGTGAGCAGACGAGACGCGGTGGATCCGCGTTCCGGGCTTCCGGCGGATTGATGGCCAAGATGTCAGATGTCTGTCGCGCTCGCCAGATGTTTCGCTCAGATCATCTGGTTGCTTCCCAGGTATTGCCCGTCAGTTGGGCCGTCGCTACGGTCCATTGGTCAGATGTCTACGGCGCCCCCAGGCCAGACATCTGACAGACAGCCGCAGCCCTCCACGCGCATCAGCGTGGACCGCAGGAGGTCCGATGAACACGGTGCCCACCCTGGAGAGCGTGCGCCGCAAGGTGTCCCGGCGCTTGCTCCCCCCACTCTTCCTGATGTTCGTACTGAGCTTTCTGGACCGCACGAACGTCGCGCTGGTGAAGCCCCACCTCGAGGCGGACGTGGGGATCGACGCCGCCGCCTACGGCCTCGGCGCCGGCGTCTTCTTCGTCGGCTACGCCGTGCTGGGCGTCCCGTCCAACCTCGCTCTGCACCGGATCGGCGCCCGCCGCTGGCTGGCCGGCCTCATGTTCGTCTGGGGCCTGCTGTCCTGCGCGATGGCACTCGTCGACAGCCCCACCAGCTTCTACGCGCTGCGCTTCCTGCTCGGCGCCGCCGAGGCCGGCTTCTTCCCCGGCGTGATCCTCTACATCACGTACTGGTTCCCGGCCGCCGACCGCGGCAAGGCGACCGGCATGTTCCAGTCCGCCGTCGCCATCTCCAGCATCATCGGAAACCCCATCGGCGGCTATCTCATCGGGCTCCACGGGCTGGCCGGGCTCGACGGGTGGAAGTGGATGTTCCTCCTGGAGGGAGCGCCCACCGTCCTGCTGGCCATCGCCGTCCCCTGGCTCCTCACCGACCGCCCGGAGCAGGCGAGTTGGCTGACGGGCGAGGAGAAGGTGCTCCTCACCGACCGCATCGCCGCGGACCGCCCGGACCCGAGCATGCGCTCACCCCGGCGCGTCCGCGCTGTCATCAGCGACAGCCGGGTGCTCCGCCTGATGTTCGTCTACTTCGCGATCCAGATCAGTGTGTACGGGGTCACGTTCTGGCTGCCCGCGCTGGTCGGGCGCATCGACGGTCTCGGCGACGTCGGCATCGGCTTCGTCTCCGCGCTGCCCTGGGTGTTCGCGCTGCTCGGCGTGGTGATCCTGCCCTGGTACTCCGACCGCACCGGCGACCGGCGCGGGCCCTTGCGCATCGCCCTCGTACTGACCGTCGTCGGACTGCTCGGCGGCGTGCTCCTGCCGCCGGTGCCCGCGGTCGCCGCTCTGTGTGTCGCCGCTTTCGGCTTCCTGGGCGCGCAGCCGGTGTTCTGGACGGTTCCGCCGACGATCCTCGCCGGCATCCAGATCGCCGCCACCATCCCGCTGATCTCCGGATTCGGGAACCTCGGCGGTTTCGTCGGCCCGTATGTGATGGGAGCCGTCGAGTCGGGTACCGGTTCGGGGGCCGGCGGCCTCTATGCCATCGCGGCGATCGCCGCCGCCGGGGCCGTCGTGGTCACCGGCTTCCACTGGGTGGGTCAGACCACCCGAACTCCCGCAGAAAGGACCGAAGATGACGCGCATCGTGCGCTTCGCTGACGACACCGGGGCCGTACACACCGGAGTCGACGACGAGACCGGGACCATCCGCACCTTCGAAGGCGCACCGCGCATCGCCGACCTGCTGCGCCTGCCGGCAGCCGACCTGCGCACGCTGGTCGAGGCCACCGCGGCCTCCACCGACCCCGGCCTTGCGGTACGCGACGTGCTGTTGCTCCCGCCGCTCGACGGCCTGATGGAACTGTGGGCCGCCGGGGTCACGTACGAGCGCTCCCGGGACGCCCGGGTCGCGGAGAGCACCGAGCAGTCGGTGTACGAGCGGATCTACGACGCCGCGCGTCCGGAGCTGTTCTTCAAGTCCCAGCCCTGGCGGGTCGTGACCGACGACGAGCCGATCGCCGTACGGGACGACTCGGACCTCGATGTCCCCGAGCCCGAACTCGGTCTCGTGCTCAACCGGCACGGCGAGACGGTCGGTTACGTGATCGTGGACGACGTCAGCTCCCGTTCGATCGAGGGTGAGAACCCCCTGTATCTGCCCCAGGCCAAGATCTACGCCGGAAGCGCGGCGGTGTCCTCGGGCGTTGTGCCCTTCTGGGAGATCGAGGACGCGACCGCGCTGAAGATCGCCCTCGAGGTGCGGCGGGACGGCGCCGTCGCCTATGAGGCGACGACCACCACGGCCTCCTTCCACCGTCCGCCGCAAGGACTGGTGGACCATCTCTGGCACTCCCAGCCGTTCCCCGACGGCGCGGTGCTGTCCACCGGCACCGGCATCGTGCCGGGACTCGACTTCACCCTGCGGGGCGGGGACGTCGTCGAGATCACCATCGACGGCATCGGGAAGCTCTCGAATCCCGTACTCGGGGGCCAGGCGGAGCTGGACTGGCTGGTCGGAGCGATCGACCACCCGCTCAGGCGGCGTGCGCACCGAACAGACCCGAGTGGAGGCCGGTGACCGATGTGTGTGCGGCGGCCGCCTCACGGGACGGCCGCCGCCAAACGGGCTGCGGCACAAAGCAGTTGACCCACGCAAGGCGTGATCGCGGGGAGGGCGGCCTGTCCGACGGGGCACTCGTCGGTGTGACAGGGCGTGGCTCTAGTCTCGTCGCTTGTGACTGAATCTCCCTCGCACCACCATGCGACAGCGGACGCCTACGACGCCGTGGCCGTCCTCTACGCCGAATTCACCCGCGATGCTCTGGACGCCCAGCCGCTCGACCGCGCGGTGTTCGCGGCGTTCGCCGAACTGGCGCGGACGAACGAGGGCGGGCCCGTGGCCGAGCTGGGCTGCGGCCCGGGACGTATGACCGCGCACCTGCGGGACCTCGGCCTCGATGTCTTCGGTGTCGACCTGTCGCCGGTGATGATCGATCTGGCCCGCGAGACCTACCCGGACCTGCGGTTCGAGGTCGGCTCCATGGACGCGCTGAGCCTGGCCGACGGCTCGCTGAACGGCGTCGTGTCCTGGTACTCGGTCATCCACACCCCACCGCAGGACGTCCCCTCGTACTTCGACGAGTTCCGCCGCGTACTCACGCCCGGCGGCCACCTCTTGCTCGGCTTCTTCGAGTCCGGGGACGATCCGGTCACGGAGTTCGACCACAAGGTGGTGACGGCCTACCGGTGGCCGATCGAGGACCTGGCGAAGATGGCCGCCGAGGCCGGGTTCGCCGAGGTGGGCCGGATGCTGCGCGAGCCGCGGGAGGGCGAACGGTTCCGTCAGGGGCGTCTGCTGATGCGCAGGGACAGCTGACGCGACACCGACGGCCCGCGCCCTGGAGGAGGGTGACCACCCCCGCCGGGACATCAACCGCACGCCGCGTGACCGGGTCCGGGCGTGGACCTTCGAGAAGGTCTTCCACGCGGCGTGCGGCTCCGGCAACCTCGGCGAGGTACTCATACGGTTCCGCTCCCGGGCGATGCGGTTCAGGCGCCGGCCTCGCTGATGTTGACCATCCAGGTGACGCCGAACTTGTCGGTACACATGCCGAACACGTCACCCCACATCTGCTTCTCCAGCGGGACCGCCACGTTGCCGCCGGCGGACAGCTTCTCCCAGTAGCCGCGCAGCTCGCCGGCGTCGTCGCCGCTCAGGCTCACCGAGAAGTTGTTGCCCTGCTTGAGCTCCATGCCCGGAGGGCTGTCGGCGCCCATGAGAGCGAAGCCGTTCGGGGCCTCCAGCATGCTGTGCATGACCTTGTCGGCGTACCCCGGGGGCGTCTCGGAACCGAACGCTCCGTACGTGTTCACCGACAGGTCGCCGCCGAAAACGCTCTTGTAGAACTCCATGGCTTGCTTGGCGTCACCGGCGAAGCTGATGTACGGATTGAGTCGAGAGACCATGAGGGATTCCTTTCGTGACGTTTTGTCAGGGGTGCACACTAGTCGCGTTCCGCCTGCTCAGCGGGGATAGGCGCAGACGGATTTCCCGGGGGCGGGCCTTGGGCGCGTGGATTTCTCGGCGGCGGCGGAATTCCCGACACTAGAGTGAAACGGTGACTCTCCCGCAGGAAAACCCGGCACGCCCGATCAGCGAAGACGACCGCAACTCAGCCGTGCAACGCGTGCAGGAGGCGTACGCCGAGGGGCACATCTCGCATGAGGAGATGGACGACCGTCTGCAGCAGGTCCTCACCGCCAGGACGCACCGCGAGCTCGAGCCGGCTCTCGCCTCGCTCCCGGAGGAGGACGCGGGCACCTCGTCCACGATCGGCGCCCTCGGCGGACGGATCACGCGGCGCGGCGCATGGAAGGTCCCTCGCAACCTCAAGGTCGAGTCCGCCTTCGGAAGTGTGCGCCTGGACCTGTCCCGGGCGGTCTTCGAGCACCCGGCAGTCGACATCGAGCTCCAGGTCGGCACCGGCAGGGCCAGGATCACGGTTCCACGCGACGCGATCGTCGACGTCGAGGGTCTGCACACGGGGTGGAAGGACCTGCGCTACAAGGCCCCGCGGCGCTCCGGCCCGGGCGGGCCGAGGATTCGGATCTCCGGGACCATGGGGTTCGGCCGGTTGAAGATCCGCCACGCGCGGCGTTGAAGGACCGACGCCTACTGTCGTCAGTGGTGGCCCGGGAGCGTGTCCCGCCCCCATGACCGATGAGTTCCACCTCGCCGCCTCGTCTGCAGAGGGGGAACCCGGGAACCCCCACTTCCGCTTCTGCGGAGGCCTGAGATCAGCTGACGAGGAGCGTGCGCATCATGGCCGAGAACAACGTGAGCGCCACCCTGACCGTGGCCGCGCCCGCCGAGAGGGTGTTCGCCGTACTGGCGGACCCGACGGCCCATTCCGCGATCGACGGCACCGGCTGGGTTCAGGAATCCGTCGACCGGGCGCCGTTGACCGAGGTGGGGCAGATCTTCCGGATGGACATGTACCACCCCAACCATCCCAACGGTGAGTACCAGACGGTCAACAAGGTCCAGGTGCTCGGCCCGCCGCGCACCATCGGCTGGCTGACGGGGTACCGGAAGGACGACGGAGACCTGGACTTCGGCGGCTGGATCTGGCGTTACGACCTTGCGCCGCTCGGGCCGTCCGAGACCGAGGTCACGCTCACCTACGACTGGTCGGCGGTGCCACAGCACATCCGGGAGTACATCCAGTTCCCGCCGTTCGGCCCGGAGCATCTCATCAACTCGTTGCACCACTTGGCCGGGCTCGTCTCCGGTAGGGATGTCCGCACGGAATGACGACGCGAGTCGGTGCCGTCCGGCGAGGCCGTTGGTTCACTGATCTCGGCCCCCGACCGCAGCTGGTGGTGTCGTGCTCATGCGCCAGCCGTCGCAGCGGGGTCCGATCAGGTCGGCCGGCCAGCCCGCAGTTTGCACGGCCGCCTCGTAGACGGCGTCGCCGAACGCCACGACGGCCTGGCGCGGGTCGGCCGTCTCCCTGAGCGTGGCCCACGGCAGCAGGGCCAGACCCGCATCGGGATTCCAGGTCGCGCCGTCGACACCCCAGGTCCGGCCTTCGAGACCGTCCGGCTGGGGCCAGATGTAGGCGTAGACACTTGCGTTCGGCGACTTGGCGTCGCCGAACGTGAACCCGACCGATACGTATTCATCGCGCGCGGCGTTCTGCATGAACGCCGGACGGTCGGCCTCCGGGGTGGCTCGGTGCGCCCGGTAACGGGTGGCGGACAGATCGAAACCGCCCCACATCACACCGACCCGGGGGCGATGCCCCTGGAAGGGCGCCTGCCATGTTTCGAGTCCGCCGGCCGCGAGGTTGAACGCCGTCCACATCAGCCGAGCCCTGTCGCCGTCCCAGGTGCGCTCGACCTGATCGTCCTCGAACTTCCTTGGGGCACCCGGGATCTCGCAGATCAACGACGTGCGCGGTGGACGCACACCCAGCCCGGCCACCGCGTCGCAGAACGACGCGTAGAAGGCGGCGAGGGATCCGTCGGACACGGGGACCGTCACCGAGCCCCTGTCGGACTCGACGACCACGTCACTGTCGAGCAGCCGGTAGTGCACGTCGAAGGTCACTCCCTGGCGCCGAAAGGTCGGCGTCCGCAGTCCGCGGGGGGTGACATCGAGAACGATGTTTCCCCAGCCGGCCTCGAAGGGGTCGTCCAGGGTGTACTTGCTCCCGACCTGCACCAGCCGGTTCACGTAGTCGACCATGGGCGCCAGATCCTCGTAGGCCAGCGCCGGCCATGTGTTGAGTCGTTCGCTCATGGAGAGCCTCCCGGCCATTTTCGCACGCAGGTCGGAGAGCTGCCCGCTCGGCGGCGAGGGCTGCCCATCCGGCCAAACCGGCCGTGGTGGGAATGACGCCTTCCGCGATCCGGCGCACGCGCCGCCCCCTTTCTTGGCCTGACCCGCGGCGCCGCGACCAGGGCACGAGGCGAATCCGGCGACCCATCGAGGCCGCACACGGTCCACGCAGAGCACCGCGTACGCGGGCAAACGCAGAGTCTGAAAGTGGATATGCGAAACGCTCTTCGGTGAATTGATGGATTGACCGTTGATCACGGCAGGGAAGGTTCACCGCGCCACCGGCATGCGATCTTCACCGGCTCACCCCGGCATCCGTCGCGTGCCTTCCGTCCGCCCTGAGAGGGGGTGCAGTGATGAAGCTTCTCTTCGCCATCCGCAACAAGGCCGCGGCCCGAAAGTCCCTGAAGGCGAGCGCCTGGTACCTCTGGTACTGATCCGGCGCGCGCCTCCATCCGCCCCCGCTGCGCGGTGACAGCGAGCGTTGCGTCCGACGCCGCCAGTCGTGCAGCGGGGGTTCCGCCCCCACCGCCACCGGAGAACCCGTGTCGCTCACCTCCGCGCCGCGAACGCGCCGTACCGTGTTCGCCCCGCGACTGACAGCCCTCCTCGACGACCACCTGGGCCAGGACGTCTTCCGGCTCGAGAGCGACACCGTCGGAGTGGCCGGACACGACGTAGCGGACCGGATCCTCGCCGCGCGCCGGGCGACGGAGACCGAGCGGCCGACGTTCAAGCCGCTGCACGGCCGCTCGATCTCGCGCAACGAAGCCTCCTCGGTCACCCGGACGACAGGCAACGACGTCCGCGAGGCGCTGAAGCGCCCCTTGCCGCCGGACGTCGACCTGTCGGGTCCTTGGCCTCTGACCGGGCACCTCCTCCTGAGGGACCTCATCCTCGGCCAGGACCCCCTCCGGCTCCGGATGTTGATGAGTCGTAACCTCGAACTGACACCCAAGCTGACCTGGTCCGTGATCGCCGCGGGCGCCGCGCTGCCCGGCTGGCCGCGACCCGGTGCCCACCTCACCGGCCTTGCGGAGCGGGCGGCCGAGGCCGTCGGCTACCAGGAGCGCAGGTACGCGATGGGTGTCTACCGGCGAGCGGCCGCACCGGTGTGTTTCACGGTCTCGACGCTCGTCGCGAATGCGTTGTGGCTCGGCTCCCCCTTCGACGACAGCACGTCGAACCGCAACATCATCTACGAGGCTCTGCGACTGCTGCCGCCCTCGTGGAACATCCTCCGCAACGCCTCCCCGGAGTACCCCGCGATCGACAGCCGGATCCGGGAGGACGACGACGTCCTGCTGCTTCCGCTGCTCTCGCACCGTGACCCGGCCCTGTGGGAGGACGCGCCCGCGTTCCGGCCCGAGCGCTGGGACGAACTCGACCCCGACGCCACGCCGGGATATCTGCCCTTCGGGCATTCCTCTGAGCGTTGCTGGGGACGGCACATGGTGATGCCGCTCGCCGAACTCCTGCTGGACGGGATCCGCGGCGCAGGGCTCGTCGTCGATCCCGACCAGCGGACCGGCAGGGTTCCGCTGCTCGGCCTGCTGGGGGTCGAGGAAGTACGCCTGACGAAGGCGCGAACAGCCTGACGATTGGCGGGGGTTGCCGCAATTCCGTCGAACTCCCTTTGGGAGAACGGTACTTGGTGGTGTTCGGTAGAGGCACCCCCCCATGAGCCATCCGGTCTGACCCGCACGATCGAAGGGCGCCGCCCTAGGGAAGGATGGCGTCGATGTACCCGCCGTCGACCCGCAGCGCACCGCCCGTGGTCGCCGAGGCCAGGTCGGAGCTCAGGTACACCACCATGTTGGCGATCTCCTCGGGTTCGATCAGGCGCTGCAACAGCGACTGCGGGCGGTACTCGCGCATGAAGACGCGCTGCGCCTCGTCCCACGGCAGGTCGCGGTCGACGAGTTGGTACACGAAGTCTTCGACGCCGCCGGTGTGAGTGGGGCCCGCGATGACGCAGTTCACGGTGACGCCCGTCCCCGCGGCGTGCTTGGCGAAGCCGCGGCTGACCGCGAGCAGGGCGGTTTTCGACATGCCGTAGTGGATCATCTCGGCGGGGATCACCACCGCGGAGTCGCTCGCGATGTACTGGACACGCCCCCGGCCGCGTTCGGTCATGCCCGGCAGGTACAGCCGCGTGAGCCGGACGGCGGCCAGCACGTTCACCTCGAAGTAGCGGCGCCATTCGTCGTCCGTGATGTCCAAGGGGTTCTTCGCGTCGAAGATGCCGAGATTGTTGATGAGGATGTCCACGTCAGGCAGCGTTTCCCAGGCGCGTCGAGCGCCCTCCTCGGAACCGACGTCGGCGGCGACCGGAACGAAGTCGCCGTCCGGCACGCCGACTTTGAGCTGCTCGACGGCCGCCTCCACCCTGCCCCGGTCGCGTCCGTTGACTCCGACCCGCGCGCCGGCGCGTGCGAGTCCGGTCGCGATCGCGGCTCCGATGCCTTGTGTGGAGCCCGTCACCAGAGCGGTCCGGCCCGAAAGATCCAGGTGCACGTCGTTTTCCCTTACTGGAATGGGTGGGTGATCGGCAGGTCGTCACGGGACTCTTCCCGCTCGCGAGCCCCCGGTGATGTCCGGGCACCCGGAATTGGGGCCGAACGGGTGGGGAGCGGTGCGGCTGTTACGCGCTTCTGGGTGACGAAACGCCGCGAGGCGCGGCTGAAGGCGGGGCCGGAGCCGTGCGGGGCAACGGCCGGGGCGTCAACCTGGTGCCTTCAGTGCATAAATGGACGATGCACGTGAGAGCAACAGAAATATGGACGACTTGTAACCGCCTTCACGTCATGCGCACATTCGGGGCGATCTGTTGGCAAGTTGTGCGTTCTCGGCCATCGGGCCGGGACCCGCACATAGCAGGCCCGCGGCGTACCACGCCGGTACACGGGTCTGCAGTACGAAGTGAAGGGGCATTCATGTCCGCTTTCATGTCAGTTGCTGCCCGCCGTACGGCCGCCGCCGCTCTCGCGGCCGGCGCCCTGGTCGGAACGTTCGCCGCGTCGGCATCGGCCGACGCCGCCGGCCGCCAGCACCGCGACCGCGTCGAGATCTCCGGCGCGCAGTACGACTCCCCGGGCTGGGACAACGGCAGCAACCGCTCCCTCAACAAGGAGTGGATCGATGTCACCAACACGTCCCGCCACTCCGTGAACCTCGACGGGTGGACGCTGTCGGCCAGGGACGGTCGCACCTACACGTTCCATCACTACCGCCTGGCGGGCCGCGCGACGGTCCGCGTCCACACCGGTGTCGGACGCGACAGCGGCCGTGACGTGTACCAGGACCGTCGCAGGTACGCGTGGGACAACCGTTCCGACACCGCCACCCTGCGCGATGACCGCAACCGGAGGGTCGACACCCTTTCCTGGGGCGGCCACCGCGACGACCGCGGCCACCACGGTGACGGACACGGGCACGGCGGCGGCCACCGCTGACCTGAACCTGCCCGCGGGCCTCCCAGCCCGCGGGCAGCGATGACCCGCCTCAGGAGGGGGCGTTCCGCAGCTCGGCCTGCGGGACGCCCCCTTTTGGCTGCCGCCGACGGCACGGTTACCGCCCTGACCTCACCCGTGCCAGTCGTAGCGGCGCTCCGGTCGGCCGGCGACGCCGTAGCGCAGTGACACGCCGGCGCTGCCGGTGCCGTGGAAGTACTCGAGGTAACGGCGGGCGCTGACGCGGGAGATGCCGGTCAGGGCGGCGCATTCGGTCGCGGACAGAGTGCTGTCGGCCTCGCGCAGGGCGCGTTCGACCATCGCGGCGGTCTCGACGCTCATGCCCTTGGGCAGGCCACCGCCCGGAGCGGCCAGGGCCGCCGCACCCAGCACGCGGTCCACGTCGGCCTGGCCCCGTACGACCGCGGAGAGCAGCCGGCGGCGTCGGGCGGCGTACCGCTCGAGCCGGGGGAGCAGGTCCTCGAAGTCGAAAGGCTTGAGCAGGTAGTCGACCACGCCGCGGCGGACCGCGCGGCGCACCGTCTCCGCTTCCTGGGCGGCGCTGATGACCATGATGTCGAAGTCGTGGCCTGCGGAGCGCAGCCGGGGGATGAGATCGAGGCCGAAGACGTCCGGCAGGTACAGGTCGAGCAGGACGAGGTCGGGGCGCAGTTCCTCGACGGCGTCGATCGCCTGCTGCCCGGTGTGAGCCGTGCCGATGACGCGAAACGGCCCCACGCGCTCGACGAACGTGCGGTGCACCCGGGCCACCATGAAGTCGTCGTCCACGACGAGCACGTCGATCGAGTCGTCTCCTGCGGCCGTGTCGTGCGGGGCGGTCATCCGGGGACTCCTTCGGGCGCCACATCGGCGGGGTGGCCGAGGGGCATGTGGGCGGTGAACATGGCGCCGTCGGCAGTGTTGGCCACCGATATCTCGCCGCTGTGGCGCTCGCAGACGAGCTTGGTGAGCGCCAGGCCGATCCCGCGCTCGCCCTCCTGGGCGGCCTTCGTGGTGAAGCCGTGCGCGAAGACCTCACGGGCGACTTCGGGCGGCAGTCCCGGGCCGGAGTCCCGGACCACGACCTCCACGCTGGACGCGTCCTGCCGCAGCTCCACCTCGACCCACGCGTCGCCGGTGTCGTCATCGGAAGCAGCGGCGTCCACCGCGTTGTCGACGAGGTTGCCGATCACGGTGGCCAGGTCGGCCGCGTCCTCCGGGGCCAGACGGCCGAGTGCGGTCCCGGCGGAGATCCGCAGGCTGACCTTGCGTTCGGCGGCGAGGGAGGACTTCGCCATCAGCAACGCGGCGATCGCGGTGTCGCGCACGCGCCGCGCGAGCGTCACATCGAGCGACTGGCGGCGCTGGTTGAGGGCGCGGATGTAGCGGACCACTTCGTCCTGCTCCCCGATCTGGATCAGGCCCGAGATGGTGTGGAGCTGGTTCGCGAACTCGTGGGCCTGTGCGCGGAGCAGTTCGGAGGAGCTCCGGAAGGAGCCGATCTCCCTTTCCAGCTCGGCCAGTTCGGTGCGATCGCGCAGGGTCGTGACCGAACCGAGCAGACGGCCGTCCTTCATGACGGTCATCCGGTTCATCACCAGCAGGCGCCCACGGCGGATCACCACCTGGTCGTGCCGGTCGGCCGCACCGTGCCGGGCCCCGACGAGTACGTCCCGCAGCCGCCCCTCGAAACCCAGGTCGTCGATGCTCTGTCCGACGCAGTCCTCGGGCAGGTCGAGGAGGCGCCGGCCCACGTCGTTGACCAGCGTGAGGCGGAGTTGCGGGTCCAGTGCGACGACGCCCTCGGCGATCCCGTACAGCATCGCCTCGCGGTGCTCGGCGAGGCCGGCGATCTCGCGTGGCTCCAGGCCGTACGTCTGGCGTTTGACCCGCCGGGCAAGGAGCCAGGAACCCATCACACCGAGTCCGCTCGCGATGCCCAGGTAGGCGAGCAGGTACGAGGAGGCACCGCTGAGCCGCTGCCACACGGTGGGGGAGGCCTCTCCGATCATGACGGTGCCGAGCTGCCGGCCCAGCGTTTGCCGCGCGGCGCTCAGAACCGGTACCTGGGCCACCAGCTCACGGCTTCCGTCCAGCGTCATGTCGCCGGACCAGCTGCGACCCCTGGCCACCCCCGCCCCCAGGCTCAGCCGTTCACCCACCACCGTGGGGTTGGTGGACGAGACGATGCGGCCCTGCGCGTCGGCCACGGTCACCGATGTGACGCCGGACTGCGCCAGCGTGGAGTGCACCAGCGGGGCCAGTGCCTCCTCCGGGGCAGGCCTCACGAGCCGACTGCGGACCAGGGGGTTGGCGCCCAGTTGCTCGGCCAGGGCGTCGACCTTGCGGCCTTCGACCCGCTGGAAGGTGGCCTCGGACTGGGCGAGCGAGACACCCGCGACCGCCAGCAGCACCACCACGACGATGGCGAGCTGGAGCACCAGCATCTGGCCCGCGAGGGTATGGCGGCGGAACGTCGTGACCACAATTAACTCAATCTTTGCTACTGACACAACGTGGGCGGCTCGCGTGCCATGTCGGACAATCATGACGCCCGGCAGTTGAAATCGAAAGCGAGGTGCCATGAGAGGTCCCGCACGTGCCCTTCTCGGCACCGTCGCCGTACTGACCCTCCTCACCGTCAGCGCATGCGGGGTGTTCGGGGGCGGGCAGGCACAGTCGGACCGCGATCTGCGGATCATGGTGCCCAACACACCCGGTGGCGGCTACGACACCACGGCGCGGACCGCGGCCCGGGTCATGGACGAGACGCACATCGCGCCGGACGTGCAGGTGTTCAACCTTCCCGGCGCGGGCGGCACGGTCGGCCTGCAGCGCATCGCCGACGAACGGGGCAACGGACAGCTCGCGCTCCAGATGGGCCTCGGCGTCGTGGGCGCGTCGCATGAGGCGAAGGCGAAGGTGACGGTCGCCCGGACCACACCGATCGCCCGTCTCATCGAGGAGGCAGGCGCGGTCGTCGTCCGCAAGGACTCGCCGTACAGAACGGTCGGCGACCTCGTCACCGCGTGGCGGAAGGCTCCTGAACGCCTCGCCGTCGGTGGCGGATCATCCCCCGGCGGACCGGATTACCTGCTGCCCATGGAGCTGGCGAAGACAGTCGGCATCGAGCCCAAGAAGGTCCACTACGTCGGCTACGGCGGCGGTGGCGGCGACTTGCTGCCGGCAGTGCTCGACGGCGACGTCGACTTCGCCACGAGCGGCCTGGGGGAGTTCCTCGACCAGGTCGACAGCGGCCAGCTGCGTGTCCTCGCCGTCACCGGCGAGCATCCGGTCGAGCCCCTGGCCGGGGTCCCGACGCTCAAGGCGTCGGGCATCGACCTGGTCTTCAGCAACTGGCGGGGCATCGTCGCCCCGCCCGGCATCAGCGACAGCGACAGGCAGCGCTGGGTCGACGTGTTGACCGAGTTGCACCGGTCCAGGCGGTGGCAGGCCGAGCTCGACCGGCACGGCTGGACGGACGCGTTCGCCACCGGCGACACGTTCGCGGCCTACCTCACCGAGCAGGACAAGCTCGTCGCCGATCTCGCCGCTTCGCTCGGACGGGAGTGACCCGGCGGTCGTCCACCGACGGCTCGCTTCGACACCGAAGGCCTTCACCACGGGCAGCTGCCCGACGTAATCCCACCCACCCATGACCGGACGGTCCAGCCCCGTGCGCGCGGGCTCGCCGAGCCATGCCCGTTTCCCCCCGGCCGGACCGCGGCCGGATCCCGAAAGGCATCCCCTCCCGTATGACCTCGCACACCTGGTACCTGTTGCTCGTGCTCACCGTGGCGATCGGGCTGCTGATCTACTTGATCAACTCCCGGCTCCGCATCCACCCGTTCATCGCCCTCGTCGTGGTGACCATCGGCACCGGGCTCGCCGCCGGCGAACCCGTGGCGAAACTGACCGGGTCCATCGAGGAGGGAGCGGGCGGCACGCTCGGTGACATCGGCCTCACCCTCGCCCTCGGAGCCATGCTCGGCCGTCTGCTGTCCGACTCCGGCGCCACCGACGCCATCGCGCACGCCATCGTCGACCGGTCCAGCAACCGCAGGCTCCCCTGGCTCGTCGGGGCCGCGGCATTCGTCATCGGCATTCCGATGTTCTTCGAGGTCGGCCTCATCGTGCTGCTGCCGCTGATCTTCAGCGTCGCCCGCCGCCTGGAGGGCGACGGCGCGACGAAGGGTTCTCCCTACGTGCTGCTCGGCGTGCCCGCGATCGCCGCGCTGTCCACCCTGCACGGCATGGTGCCGCCCCACCCCGGACCGCTGACCGCCATGACGGGCCTCCACGCAGACCTCGGCCTGACCCTCGGCGTCGGCATCATCTGCTCTGTCCCGACCGTCATCCTGGCCGGCCCTGTGTACGCCCGCTGGATCGCGCCCCGCCTCGCCGACGTACGGCCCGACCCCGTGCTCGTGGCCCAGTTCACCGGAGGCGACCGGAACAACGAGGCCGACACCACGACCGACGCTTCTCCCGCCGGCTCGGGCAACGGCACGGACACCGGCACGCTGCAGCGCGCCGGTGTGTCCACGGGACTGGCCGTCACCGCGGTTCTCATACCCGTCGCCCTGATGCTGCTGCGCACCCTCGCCGAAACCGTGCTCGACGAGTCCAGCGCCGTGCGTGCGGCGCTCACGTTCGTCGGTGAACCGCTGGTGGCGATGCTCGCCGGTTTCCTGTTCGCGCTCGGTGTGACTCTCGTACGCGATGGCCGCTCCGGCGAGGCGACCCGCTCCTCCCTGACGGACAGCCTCAAGTCCATCGCCGCGATCCTGCTCATCATCGGTGGCGGCGGCGCGTTCAAGCAGGTGCTTCAGGACTCCGGTATCGGTGACGCCATCGCCTCCGCGGCCGAGGGAGCCCACCTCAACGTGATCGTGCTGGGGTGGCTGATCGCCCTGCTCCTCTCCCTGACCACCGGTTCGGCCACCGTCGGCATCGTCTCGGCCACCGGCATCGTCGCCCCGCTGATCGGCACGGGTGGCGGGCTCGAGGCCTCGCTCCTGGTGGTCGCGATCGGCGCCGGCTCCCTGGGCCTCAACTACGTCAACCACGCAGGGTTCTGGCTGGTGAAGGAGTCCTTCGGCATGGATCTCACCCAGGCCGCCAAGACGCAGACCGTCGTGCAGACGCTGGTCAGTGTGATGGGTCTCGGGATGGCCCTGCTCCTGTCCGTCCTCGTCTGACCGGACGCGAGCGCCGGGAGTCGGACCAGGTGCGGGTGGACGGCACCAGCGGCTTCCAAGAGCTGCCCGTGGCCCGCGCCTCCGCCGAGGCGATGCAGTCGTCGATGATCCGGCGGAGCCGCTGCCGGTCGAAGCTGGGGCCGTGGCCCGGGCGGACTGTCCGGACCGGCAGCTCGCGCAGCCGTTTCATGGTGTGGACGTACTGCTCACGGTCGGACCCCGGCAGCTCGTCGAGGAGTACGTCGTCGTACACGACGTCGCCGCTGAACAGAGTCCCGTCGGATGCGTCGAACAGGGCGGTGCTGCCCGGACTGTGGCCCGGCAGATGCAGCACGGTCAACTCGCGGTCGCCGAGATCGACGCGGTCCCCGTCGCGGAGGTGACGCGTGATGTGTGCGGGGCGCAGTTCGTAGCTCGACGGGTCGTAGCCGGCGTGTGGAACCGCGGAGATCGGCGACGGGGGCAGGTCGAAATCCTGGAGTCCGCCTTGAGCGGCCCACGCAGAGCCGAGCAGCGATCCGAGTTCCGGTGACGCCACGGCTTCCAGCGGGTGTGCCCAGCAATGGGCGAACGCGTGGGCCGCCCCCATGTGGTCCACGTGGGCGTGCGTGAGGACGGCGGTCGGTTCGCGATCGGTGAGCCGCGCGAGGAGCGCCGGAAGGTCGCCTACTCCCAGTCCGCCGTCGACGAGGAGATCGCGGTCGCGGCCCCGGACCAACCAGGTGTGGGCGTCGAGCAGTTCATGGACGTGGGGTTCGTCGATCAGGGTGCGTGTGCCGTCGATCGCGGTGACCCTGGACCAGTCCCGGACCACGGGGAGTGCCGGATGGGTTGCCATCATGTGTCCTGGGTCCAGATCCCGTAGGCGTGACCGAGGGTCCGGGCGTGGCGTCGGTCGATCGCCTGGCTACGTGTCGGTCCTGCCGTCGTCCTGCGCCGCGCTGAGGGTGCCTTCGCCGAGCCCGGGGATGCGTTCCGCGGTCCGCTCGACGCTCGCCGGCGGGCAAGCGGCGTCGTCCGGTCCGTGAGGTTGACGTCATGACCTGGGACGCTGTTGACGCCCACCCCGACAAGCAACTGGTGCGCATCCCAATAGCGGGTTTCCGGAGGTCAGGATGGCGTTGAGGGCAACTGGCGGCACCAGTGAGGGGCCCGAGCGGGGCGAGCCGGTCACGGACCGCGCCGGTCATGTGGAGACCCACGGTGTCGACCACATCCCGGACCCCGATCGCCACGGTCGGCCACGTTCCCTGTTCACGGTGTGGGCGGCTTCCAACATGAGCTACCTGTACATCGTGCTGGGCGGCGCGATGGTGCTGCTCGGCCTCGACATCTGGCAGTCCTTCGCGGTGATCGTGGCCGGCAACCTCCTCTGGGCGGGCGTGGGGTACCTCGCGATCAGCGGCCCCAGCTCAGGAACACCGAGCTGGGTGGTGACGCGGGCGATGTTCGGCGTCCGCGGCAACAGATTCCTCAACGTGACGCTCGGGTGGACCGTCGCGGTGGCCTACGAGGCGATCAGCCTGGCCCTGGGATCCCTCGCCGGATTCGCACTGGTCGAGCAGTTGGGCATCCACGCGAACACCCCGGTCAAGGTGGCGATCGTGCTGGTCACCGCCGTCGTGACGTTCTCCATCAGCGTGTACGGGCACGCCACCATCATGCGGTGCAGCATCTGGTTCACCTGGGCGCTGACCGTCTGCGTCGTGGTCCTGGCGTACTACGTGCTGCGCCACACGGACTGGGGCTACCGGGCACCTGCCGCCACCGCGGTCCACGGCCACGAGCTGTGGGTGGTGCTCGCCTCGGGATTCACGATCATGGTGGGTGGCCCCCTGTCATGGAGCAGCAGCGCGGACTACGCCCGCTATCTGTCTGCCGACACCTCACGCAAGGCGGTTTGCTGGTGGACGGCCGTCGGCGGATTCGTGCCGGCCGTCCTGCTCAGCGGACTCGGCGTCCTGGCCGGGACGGCGGTGGACATGAACGACGCGCAGACGTCACTGAAGGAGGTCGTGCCCGGCTGGTTCTACCCCGTCTTCCTGCTGGTCGTCATCTTCGGCTCGATCACGAACAACGTACTCACGGCGTACAGCGGCGGCCTGGCCCTTCAATCCGGCGGGATCCCCTGGAGCCGCGCGTTCACCGTCATCTTCGACGCCTCCATCGCGCTCGCCCTCACCTTCTACTCCCTGTTCGTGTCCGACTTCCTCGACACCATGAACAGCGGTCTGGAACTCTCCGCCGCCTTCCTCGGCCCTGGGTTCACGATCTACGCCGTGGACATCTTCATGCGCCGCAACCGCTACGACGGAGTCGCGTTGCAGGACCAGACCCGCAACAGCCGCTTCTGGTACTGGCACGGGGTGAATCCCGCCGGAGCCGCCGCGATGGCCATCGGCGTCGGGGCGGCGCTCCTGTGCGCCAACACGACCATCTACACCGGCCCGGTCGCAGCCGCCCTCGGCGGCGCCGACGTGTCCGCAGTCGTCGGGATGTCCCTGGGAGCCCTGGTCTACGCGGGATTGATGCTCCGTCAGCGGCGCTCGGTCTGAAACGGGCCCGATTCAGCAGAATGGGCCCCTGCCCGGCATCGATGCCGGGCAGGGGCCCATTCCGGGACATGCGGCCTGGGTTCTACGGTCGGGTATCTACGCTCCGACTACGTCACCCGTCGGACTCCGGTGACGGGATGTAGGCGCCCGGCACGTCCTTCGGGGCGAAGATCTTGCTCTCGCCGGGGTACGGCTTCGACCACTCGTGCGTCTGGTACCACGTGAAGTGGTTCATCTGCGCGGGGTTCGCGAAGTCGGGCTTGGCGTCGCGCCCGGTCAGCCGCTGCTGCGACTTCCAGGCGTCCCACTGCGCCGCGAGCTTCTGCTTGTCCGCCGGCACCTTCGCCGACGGCACCGGCGCGGCATCGGGGTTCTGCGGCGCCGGGGTGTCCAGGCCGCAGGAGGGCGGGGTCTTCAGGCCCCCGGTGAGCGAGGTCCGGTTGGGCAGCGCCTTGAACGGCGTGACGTCCGCCTTCCGGCTGAACGCCCCACGCATCGGGCTGGCCGCGCTGTCCTTCTGGTTCATCGGGTGGACCCCGAGGATCTGCTCGATGGTGCGGATCATCGTGATCTGCGAGTAGTAGTGGCTGTCGACGACACCGTGCCTGGCCCAGGGGCTGATGATCTGGATCGGGGCGCGGTGGCCGTCGACGTGGTCGAGACCGGCCTGGGAGTCGTCCTCGACAACGAAGATCGCCGAGTCCTTCCAGTACTTGCTGTGCGAGATCTCGTCGACCATCCTGCCGACCGCGAGGTCGTTGTCCGCGACCTGGGCGGCTGCGTTCGCCGGACCGCCGGTGTGGTCGCTGGACAGCCAGAACATGTTGAGGTCGGCCGGCCCGTTCTTCTCGAAGTCACGCTTCCAGATCTCGGACCGGTAGATGTCCGGGACGCTCGTGTCGAACTTCGGGAACCCGTGTACCGAGACGGAGTTGAGCGACGGGATGGGCGAGGACGACACCAGGGGGTAGGCGGTGTCCTGACCGGTCGCCCCCATGTTCTTGGAGTCGCAGTAAAGGTTCTGCCAGCTTGCGTCCGCCGGCTTCGTCAGGAACTGCTGGAACTCGCCGAAGTCCCGTACGGACTTTCCGGCCGCCTGGGCGCCGGTCCAGATGAATCCGGTGCGCTGGTGGCCCAGCGCGTCGTCCTCGGTGTCGTAACTGCGCGCGTACTCACCGGCCGAGGACTCGGTGTACTCCGGGTCGTCGGCCTGCATCAGCCAGTTGTGACCCTCGGCGGAGTTCGTGCCGATGTCGTACGTGTTGTCGTACAGACCGAACTGCTTGGCCAAGGCGTGCTGGTTCGGCGTCACGTTCTCGCCGAACTGCGCCAGCGACGGGTCGCCGTTGCCCTCCGGGACGTCGCCGAGGACCTGGTCGTAGGTCCGGTTCTCCTTGACGATCAGGAACACGTGCTTGATCGTCGAGGGGTCACCGAGCCGCTCGGGGACCGGCACCGGCTTCGGTGTCTTCTTGCCCTTGCCATGGGCCAGTGTGACCGAGCCGCGGGTCCAGCCGTTCTGCTGGAAGACCTTGGACGTCTCGGACTTGATGACGCGGTCGTTCGGCAGGGTGAACCGCTGCACGCTCGACGTCGTGTCGTGGGTGGCGTGCCCGGCGCCGGTGGTGGGGCGTCGGGCGTCGATTCCACGGGTGTTGGAGACGACCACCTGCTTGCCGACGGTGGCGATCTCGGCGGGGAAGTAGTCCGTCGGGAGCAGACCGACGTAACTGACCGGCTCCTGCGGGGTCGTGTACCGGTAGACGGCCACCGCGTTGGCGCGGCCGAGCGTGACCAGCAGATGACCGTCGTCGGTGAGCGTCACGGCGTCGGGCTCGTAGCCGACCGACGACTCGGGCCACGGCTGCGTGGCGACGGTCTGCACGACCTTGTTCTTGGTCGTGTCGATGACCGACACGTCGTTGGTGGCGGTGTTGGTGACGAACAGCGCGTTCTTCTTGGCGTACAGCGCGGTCGGGTGGAGACCGACGTTGATGCTCGATACGGCGGCATCCGGCTTCGCCAGGTCGATGACGCTGACCGTACCGGTGGTGGTGGAGGCGGTCACCGGGTCGGCGGGCACCTGGGTGTTGTAGGAGTTGATCGTGGTGTCGCCGGACTTCGCCGGACGCCCGCCCTCGTTGCTGACGTAGAGCTTGCCGCCGACCTCGGCCATGTCACGCGGGGCGTTGCCCACGGACCAGCTGTGCTGGATGGCGCCGGTCGCCGTGTCGATGGCGACGACGCGGTTCTGGCCGTTGACCGCTGAGTACACGGTGGAGCCGTCGGGCGAGAACACGGGCTCGCCCACCAGCGCGTGCTTGGGCCCGTCCGCCGGGATCTTGATGGACGTCGGGTCGGCGACGCTGCCGTCCGCGTTCACGGTGAACCTGGTGTAGCCGTCGATCTGGCCCAGCCACAGCTGCGAACCGTCGGGCGAGTACGTGGGGCCTTCCTGGCCCACGTCGTTGCCGCTGATGCGCAGGTCGGCCGACGCGGAGTTGCCGACGAGCTGCTGCACCTTCCAGCTCTTGAGGTCCACGATCGACAGCGCCATGCCGCCGTCGGTGATGGAGGCCGCGAGGTGGGTGCCGTCCGGGCTGACCGAGGACGACATGATCTTGCCGTTGTCGACGACGAGACGCTCGCCGTACGGGGCGATGTACTGGTCACTGGAGATGACCTGGCCCTGACGGGTCGTCTGGCCGACCTGGTCGGTGCCGAACTGGTCCGTCTGGGCGAAAGCGGTTCCGGCGGCGGCGAGGGCGAGAGCCGTGATGCCTGCCGTGGCCAGGGGTGTCCGGCGGCCGATGTGTCTGCCGAGAAGGCCGGAACGGCCCTTCGCGGCACGCCTGCGACGGCGTGTCACCTGCATGTGACTTATCCCTTCGAGGTGGAGAACAGCTCGACGTTGCCGTCGAACTGCCAGAGCGGGTTCGGTCCGTCCCCGGTCGGGGTCCGCACCAGGAAGTAGCCGTTCACTTCCTTCGGTCCATCGCCGTCGGCCATGAACCGGCCGTCGGCGGTGACGTCGAGCTGATAGATGGCCGACCCGGTGGCCTCGACGTCGGGGAGGTGCCAGGAGACGACGCAGCGCCAGTCGTTGCCCGGCCCTTCGGCCGCGACCCTGACGCTGCCCTTGGTGCACGCCGCGCTCGCCTTGAGCTGCGCCTCCGTGACGTCGGGTCGGTTGAGTTGCTCGGTCTGCAGGCGGTAGAGATGAGCGAACGCCGTGGCGACCGAGCGCTGCACCTTGTCCTGCTCGATCCCGGAACCCGTGGCCGAGGTCGCCGGGGCGACGGCGACCGCCGTCAGAACGAGGAGCCCGACGAGCGGCAGGGCTCCGACGGTGGTGGCCCGGCGCCCCGAGCCGTCGTGGGTCAGATCGGTGAAGTCCCGCCTGAGGAAAAGGACATAGGCGAGCGCCGTCGCGGTCACTGCCCACAACAGGCTGACAACGATGCCGACGAAGAGCGGACCGACCTGTGCCGGGCCGGTGAACAGACCGTTCCAGGCGATGAAGGCGTAACTGGGCAGGGCGAGGCGTACCGCGACAGGGAGCGGCAGCATCTGGGCGAGCTGCATCGTGAGCGCGACGAGCATGGGCAGCAGGAGCCCCATCGGGGAGCGCCCGAGCGCGACGGACCCGAGCAGTCCGATCGCGGCGAAGGCCAGCGTCGGGGCGAGTACACAGACCCAGGCGAGCAGGACCTGAACGGCCGCGTCTCCGGGCGACAACAGGTGGCCGTCGAGCCCCACCAGCGGTTGGTTGCCCACCGCCACGACCCCGCCGGCCGCGCCGGAACAGGCCAGCCCGGCCACGAGCAGCAGGATGACGGTGAGGCTGGCCAGTGCCTTCGCCGCGAAGATCCGCCGGGGCGAGCGGACCGCGACGAGCAGATGGCGCCAGGTGCCGAGCCGGTCCTCGGCGGCGAACACGTCACCGGCGGCCACCGAAGTCAGCAGCGGGAGCGCCCAGGTGCCCGAGAAACCGAGCACCACCAGCGATCCGGCCCATCCGGTGGCGTGCATCCAGCGACCGAAGAGCGTGTCGACGGGGAGCGAACTCTGCTGACTCACGGCGGCGACGAAGAGCGCCGGCGCGATCCAGCAGGCGAGGACCAGCAGCCGGATCCGCCACTGCGAGACCAGCTTGACCAGCTCGAAACGGTAGCCGCGCGCCACCGAGACACGTGGGGCGGGAATGGCGACATGGCCGGCCGCGACGGTTGCGGTCATCTGCTGTTCTCCTGCTGCTCGGTGAGGGCGAGAAACGCCGCTTCGAGCGGCGACACCACGGGCGAGAGTTCGCGCAGTGCGACGTTCGCCCGCACGAGCCGCACCACCAGTTCGTCGAGGGCGGGCACCAGCGCGCGCACGACGAGCGCCTCGGTGTCGTGCCGTCCCACGGCGTCGTCGACGACGCGGATCCCGGCGGTGTCGGCCGCGAGGCGGCGCGCGGCCTGCGGGTCGGAGGTCAGCAGCCGGTAGTCGAGCTCACTGTTCTCGGCGGCCAGCTTGCTCAGCGGGCCGGAGAAGACGATCCGTCCGGTGGCAAGGATGGTGACCTCCGAGCACAGCGCCTCGACGTCGTCCATGCGGTGGCTCGACAGCACGACGCCGGTTCCCTCCGTCGCGAGCCGGGCGAGGACACCGTGTACGTGTTTCTTGCCTGCCGGGTCGAGGCCGTTCGACGGTTCGTCGAGCACAAGCAGCCGGGGCTTGGTGAGCAGGGCCGCGGCGAGACCGAGCCGCTGACGCATGCCGAGGGAGAAGCCGCGGGTGCGGTCGTCGGCGACATCGGTGAGCCCGACCTGCCCGAGCACGTCGTCGATCCCCGACGCCCGTGCGTCGAGGCCGCGCAGGGAGGCCAACGCGGCCAGGTTCTGCCTGGCGGTGAGCGAGGGATAGAGACCGGGACCGTCCACGAAGCCGGCGACACCCTCGGGAGCGGCGAGCGCCCGCCCGATGGGCGCACCCAGGATGTCCAGTCGGCCGTCGTCGGCGACGGCCAGGCCCAGCAGCAGGCCGAGCAATGTCGTCTTCCCGGCGCCGTTCGGTCCGACCAGGCCGTGGATCTGCCCCTGCGCCACATCCAGATCGACGCCGTCGAGCGCGACGACGTCGCCGAAACACTTGGTGATCCCGCGAGCCCGTATTGCGAGGCGTTCGTCCATGAGTGCCTTCCTTGGAAACCTCCGAGGACCTTAGGGACGGCACACGACGCAAGCGGGGACGGATGCTTGACGTTCGGGGAACGGGAGACGGCCGGAATCCGTCACGCCGATGCCCGGCCGGTGACGGTCGATATGTCGAACAGACCTTCTTTCAGGGGAAGTTGACGCGACATCATCCAGAGTCCGCGCCGGGCGCCCATTCGGTGGACCTGGCCTCGTCGCGGCTCCGGGCCCCGGCCGGAACGGCAGCGCTCCTGCTGGCCGCGTCCTGCCTCGTCGACACGGCGGCCGCGACGGCAGCGCAGCAGGCCGGCTCGCTCAGCCGCTCTCCGACCCCGACCGGACCGCCTTCATCACAGCGCTCGAAGCGGCCGTCGTATCAACCTGACCGTCCGCCGGTGACCATCGGCGGCATCGGGCGAAGGCACACAAGTGCTGACGGGCATGACAAGCTGTCCTTCCCATTGCCCGAACCCAGGAGGTCCCCATGGCTGCAGAGTCTGCATCGCAGGAAGGTTCGGAGCCGACCGAGGCCGCGAACGAAGGCCTTGCGCCCGACGCCGACGGCCAGTACGACCTGAAGCGCAAGTTCCGCGAGGCGCTGGACCGTAAGCGCGGCCTGCAGTCGGACGCCGCCGGCGGCGCCGCGAAGACCGGATCGAAGATCCGCGGTGCGCACGGTCCGGCTTCGAGCCAGAAGTCGTTCCGACGCAAGAGCGGCGGCTGACCACGGCAGCGCTCCTTCGAAGGTGACGCGCCGCATGGCACGCTGAGCCCCCTGGGTCTGTGATCGTCTGGGAGGTTGCCACGTGGCGCGGTATCAGCCGGCGGGGACCGTGGGTGACCCGGAAGCCCACGCCGAGGAGAACCGGCTCCGCAAGGACCTCGGTTTCTGGGGCCTGACAGCGATCGGCTTCTCCAACATCCTCGGCTCGGGCTGGTTGTTCGCCGCCCTGTACGCCGCGCAGACCGCCGGCCCCGCCGCACTGCTGTCCTGGATCGCGGCCGGCGCGCTCTGCGCACTGGTGGCCCTGGTCATGGTCGAACTCGGCGCCACCAGGCCAGAGGGCGGCGGCACCGTCCGGTGGCCGCTGTACGCGAGCGGCCGGCTGGTCGGCACGGTCGTCGGCTGGTCCGTCCTGCTCTCCGTGGGAGGCACCGCCGCCGAGATCAGCGCGATCATGCAGTACGCCGCCCACTACGTGCCCGGGCTCTACGAGGGTGGCCGGCTCACCGCGTCGGGCCTGGGCGTCGCCTCCGCGCTCAGCGTGCTGCTCACCGCGCTGAACTGGTTCGCGGTGAGGATGTTCGCCCGCCTGAACAACCTGGTGTCGGTGTTCAAGGTCGTCGTCCCCCTTGTCACCATCGTCGCGCTCTTCCTGTCCGGCACGCACTCGGGCCGCCTCACCGAGCACGGCGGCTTCGCCCCTTACGGCTACGCCGCCTGCCTGACCGCGCTCGCCGGCGGCGGCATCGTGTACTCCGTGAACGGTTTCCAGGCCCCCCTGGACTTCTCCGGCGAAGCCCGCAACCCCCGCCGCAACGTTCCCGCGGCCGTGCTCACCGGCATCGGCCTCGCGGTGCTGGTCTACCTCGGGCTCCAACTCGCCTTCCTCTACACGGTGCCCGACTCGCTCCTCGCGCACGGCTGGCAGGGCGTGAACTTCGATTCGCCGTTCGGCCAGCTCGCCCTAGTGCTCAACCTGCACTGGCTGGCCACGCTGCTCTACGCCGACGCGGTGGTCTCCCCGGGCGGTTCGGCCTACGTGGGCGTCGCCATCGACGCCCGCCACACCTACGCCCTGGCGAAGAACGGCCTGGTGCCCCGGTTCTTCATGCGCATCGACCCCCGCTCCGGGATCGCGCGCCGCGCCCTGGTCCTCAACCTCGTCGTCATCATCCTGTTCATGCTGCCGTTCGGCGGCTGGCAGGACATCGTGAGCGTGATGGGGGACATGTACCTCCTGATCTACGCCGCCTCGGCGGTCGCCGTCGCGTCCTTCCGGGCGCACGACCGAGAACGCGGAGTGCCCCTCGCGGACGGTCAGGTGCGGGGCGTGCGCTGGATCGCGCCGGTCAGCTTCGCCGTGGCCACCGAGTTCATCTACTGGTCCGGCTGGGAACACCTGCGGCTCGCCCTGCCCCTGGTCCTGGCCGGTGTCCCGCTGTACCTGCTGCAACAGGGCCGGACAGCGGGACGGCCCGTCCGCGAGGAACTGCGTCAGGGGGCCTGGATCGTCTTCCATCTGGCGGCGCTGACCCTGCTGTCATGGCTCGGCACGTTCGGTGGCTCCGGCCGACTGCCGGCTCCGTACGACACCGTCGTGGTCGGCGTTCTGGCTCTCGCGGTCTTCGTATGGGCGGTGCGCTCGGGCGCAGCCCATCTCCGTACGGATCCGTCGGCCGAGCGGGTGTTCTAGGGATGTGAGGGTCAGGCGCCTCGCGATCACTCCGCACCGGCGCCCGGCGATGGCGAAAACCCATCGGCTGACCTGTTTGCCCAGGTCAGGAGCCATGGCCGCATCCGGGCGGCCGGAGTAGATTGGTTGATGTCAAGCAACTAACTCCGGCGGGAGTGATGCCCTGTGGCAAGGACAACCGCTGAGTCGGCCGCCGCACGTCGGGGTGGCCTCCGGGAGCCGGGACCGCGTTACAAGTGGATCGCGCTCTCCAACACCACGCTGGGCGTGCTGATCGCGACGATCAATATGTCGATCATGCTCATCGCCTTGCCGGACATCTTCCGGGGCATCGGCGTGGATCCGCTACAGCCCGGCAACACGAGCCTGCTGCTGTGGCTGATCATGAGCTACATGGTGGTCACCGCCGTGCTGGTGGTCAGCTTCGGACGCCTCGGTGACATGTACGGCCGGGTCCGGATGTACAACATGGGATTCGCGGTGTTCACCGTGTTCTCGGTGCTGTTGTCGGTGACCTGGATGCACGGCACGGCGGGCGCCCTGTGGCTGATCGGCATGCGGGTCCTGCAGGGTGTCGGCGGGGCGATGCTGATGGCGAACTCCAACGCCATCCTCACCGACGCCTTCCCCGCCCGTCAGCGCGGCCTCGCACTGGGGCTGAACCAGGTGGCGGGCATCACCGGATCCTTCATCGGCCTCGTCCTCGGCGGACTGCTCGGGCCCCTCAACTGGCATCTGGTGTTCCTGGTGTCCGTGCCGTTCGGCCTGTTCGGCACCGTGTGGGCCTATCTGAAGCTGTACGACACGGGCGTACGGGCGGGGGCACGCCTGGACTGGTGGGGCAACCTCACCTTCGCCGTGGGCCTGATCGCCGTACTGGCCGGCATCACCTACGGCATCCAGCCCTACGGCGGCGACATCATGGGCTGGGCCAACCCCGGGGTGATCGCCGCGATCACCGGCGGGATGGCGATGCTGGCCGTCTTCTGCGTGGTGGAGACCAGGGTCCCCGAGCCGATGTTCCACCTGTCGCTGTTCAGGATCCGCGCGTTCACCGCGGGGAACGTGGCCAGTCTGCTGGCGGCGCTCGGGCGCGGCGGCCTGATGTTCATCCTGATCATCTGGCTCCAGGGCATCTGGCTGCCCCGCCACGGCTACGGTTTCGAGCAGACCCCGCTGTGGGCCGGCATCTACATGCTCCCGCTGACGGTCGGGTTCCTGGTGGCGGGGCCCTTCTCCGGCTGGGCTTCGGACCGGTTCGGGGCCAGGGCCTTCGCCACCGGAGGCATGCTGCTGGCCGCCGCCACCTTCCTGGCCCTCCAGGCGCTGCCGGTCGACTTCAACTACCCGGCGTTCGCCCTCGTCCTGCTGTTGAACGGGCTCGGCATGGGCCTCTTCGCGGCACCCAACCGGGCGGCCATCATGAACAGCCTGCCGCCCGACCAGCGTGGGGTGGGCGCCGGGATCAGCACCACGTTCCAGAACTCGGCCACGGTGCTCTCCATCGGCATCTTCTTCTCCCTGATGATCGCGGGTCTGTCCGTCGCCCTCCCCGACGCCCTCAACCACGGCCTGACCGCGCAGGGGGTACCCGCCGCCGACGCCGCGAAGGTCGCCGCCCTCCCGCCGGTCGGCGTGCTGTTCGCCTCGCTCCTCGGCTACAACCCGATCCAGACCCTGCTCGGCCCGCACGTCCTCGCTCAACTGCCCCCGGGCCACGCCCACTACCTCACCGGGCGCGGCTTCTTCCCGGAGCTGATCTCCCAGCCGTTCGCCGACGGTCTGTCCGTGGCCTTCGACTTCGCGATCGCCGCGTGCGTCGTCGCCGCCATCGCTTCCATGCTGCGCGGCGGCCGCTACATCCACGACGACAGGCCTCTGCCCCAACCCGTCCCGCTTCCGGCACTCGCCCCGCCCCCACAGACGGCCGCGCCCGCACGGACAGCCCCGCCCCCACAGACGCCCTCGCCCCCGGCAGCCCAGCCGACGCCCCGATCGGAGGGGCCGTGATGACCTCCCCCTTCGACTCCGCTGCCTTCGACTCCGCTGCCTTCGACTCCGACGCCGCCGACTCGGACCCCTTCGACTCCGAGCAGTCGGCGGAGCTCGCCGAGAGGCTCCGTGCCGCGATTCAGCAGCTCCTCCCCGAACTGCGCGCCCAAGGCATGCAGAACCAACTCACCCCCAGCCGCCTGGCCGCCCTGGCGGCCCTCTCCGCGCACGGGCCGCTGCGCATCAGCGACCTCGCCACACGCATGGGCATCGCCCTGTCCACCGTCTCCCGCATGGTGGACCTGCTCGACGGCTTCGGATGGATCGAACGCGAGGCGGACCCGAAGGACCAGCGAGCCACCCTGATCGCGCTCAACGAAACGGGCCAGGCACTTCTTGACTCCACGCGCCGCCAAGCAGCCACCCGTCTCGCCGAGCGGATCGACCAGCTCACCGCCGATCACCGGCACACCCTGCACGACGCCCTGCCTGCCCTGGAAGCCCTCTCCACGCAGCGCCCCGCCGAACCCCCGCCGGGCGAGCCACCGGGGACCGGCCGACGCCAGGGCCTACCTACCCGTCGGCGCCGCCCGGCCGGGGGGCCGGATCGCGCTGGATGGCGATGATGGCGGCGTCGTCGCTGAGGTGCCCTCGGCAGTGGGCGAGGAGGTCCCGGCGGATGTGATCCAGGAGCGCTTCCGGGCTGCTCGTGGTCCACTGCTCGACTCGCTGCGCGAACGGATAGAAGACTCCGCCCTCATCGCGGGCCTCGGTGACCCCGTCCGTGTAGAGGACCAAGGTGTCACCGGCGTCGAAGGCGAACTCGTCGACGGGATACGGCGCGACCCGCAGCCCGGCCACGCCGAGGGGCGGGGCCGGGTGGGGACTGGTGAGGGTGCGGACGCGGTGCTCGTGCAGCAGTAACGGCGGGGGATGCCCGCAAGAGGTCATGCGGGTCATGCGCCCGTGAATGGGGATGTCCAGCAGCAGGGCGGTGATGAAGTGCTCGTCGACCTCGTCCTCCGCCTCGACGAAATCGGCGAGGTAGCGGGACACACTCCGGTCCAGGGCGACAGCGAGCGCGGGCAGCGTCGCGTGCTGGTCGGCGACCACGCGGAACGAACCGAGCAGCAGCGCCGACTCGCCGACGGCGGACAGCCCGTGTCCTCGGACATCACCGATGATCATCCGTACGCCGTCGTCGGTGCCGGTCGCCGTGTAGAGGTCGCCGCCGATCTCGGCCTCGTCCTCCGCCGCCAGGTACAGCGACGCGATCCGCAACGGGCCGATGCGGTGGGGGAGCGGCCGCAGCAGGGCCTTCTGCGCGGCCTCGGCCACGGACCGCACTTTGGCCAGCTCCCGTCTCCGGTGCTCGCGCACGCGGCAGAAGAACACGATCAGGCTAGTGAGGAGGGCGAGGGAGAAGATCTGCACCATCACGTTGCGTGTGTTCAGGACGCCGAAATGGATGCCGATGAACGCCTGGGCCCCGACGGCCAAGGCCCCGATGAACGCTGTCAGGCGAGGTCCGGCGAAGGAGGCGGTGAGTGCGGGGGCCACGACCAGCAGCGGCCCCAGATGCACGTCGGCCGGAACCAGGAGGTCCACGAACGTGATCACCACGATGAGCGCGAGCGGAAACATCACCAGCGCGTGACTCGGCTGCCACCGCTGCCACAGACCGCCCGAGCGCCGCCGTTGGCCCACGTCATCCACTGTGCACCCTCGCAGCGCGACATGGGCATCGAGAGGGCCATCACCTGCGCTGATTGCACAGGGTGACGATTCCTGACCGCAGAGGGGCCGCCACGGCGACACTGCCCGCGTCGCGGAGCTCAGCCGTTCCACGTCGTAGAGTCCGGGGCCATGGTTCGTAACACCGCCCAGGCGGCAGCGGAGTGCACAGCGGCCGGTGACCCGGGCCCGGCCCGTACTGGAGCGGCTTCGTGAGCATCTCGATCGTGCTGTTCACGTCCGACCTCCGCGTGCACGACCACCCGCCGCTACGGGCGGCGCTCCGCGCGTCGAGTGAGGTGGTGCCGCTGTTCGTACGCGACAGGGGGATCGCGTCCGCCGGGTACACCGCGCCCAATCGGGAAGCGTTCCTCGCGGACTGCCTGGGCGATCTCGACGCGGCGCTGCGCGCGTGCGGCGGGCGCCTCGTGGTGCGGTCGGGGGACGTGGCCGATGCCGTGGCCGGCGTCGCGGCCGAGACCGGCGCGCAAGCCGTGCACCTGGCGGGCGGCGTCAGCGCGTACGCGCAGCGGCGTGAGGAGCGGCTCAGGAACGTCCTGGAGGCGCAGGGGCGGAGACTGATCGTCCACGACACGGTCATCACCGCGGTGGCGCCGGGCGCCGTCACCCCGGCGTCGTCGGACCACTTCGCCGTGTTCACCCCGTACTACCGGCACTGGTCGGAGCAGCATCTGCGCGACGTCCTCGCCGCGCCGCGCGCGATCCGGGTCCCGGACGGCGTGGCCACGGAGGGGACACCGTCACGCGCACAGGTCTCCGGGACCTCGCCGGGCCTCGCGACCGGCGGGGAGAGCGCGGGCCGCAAACAGCTGACCGCGTGGCTACGGCGTGGTGTCGGAGGCTACGAGGACGGGCACGACGACCTGCCCGGCGACGCGACATCACGCCTGTCGCCCCACCTGCACTTCGGCACGCTCTCCCCGGTCGAACTCGTCCATCGGGCGCGTCGAGCCGGTGGTCCGGGCGCCGACGCGTTCGTACGTCAGCTCGCCTGGCGCGACTTCCACCACCAGGTCCTCGCCGCGCGCCCGGCCGCCGCGGCGCGCGACTACCGCACCCGGCACGACCGCTGGCGCTCCGAACGAGCGGCGGCCCGGGACATCGAGGCGTGGCGCGACGGGCTCACGGGCTATCCCGTGATCGACGCGGCCATGCGGCAACTGCGCCACGAGGGCTGGATGCACAACCGCGGCCGCCTCCTGACGGCGAGCTTCCTCACGAAGACGCTGTACGTCGACTGGCGAGTCGGCGCCCGTCACTTCCTCGACCTCCTGGTCGACGGCGACATCGCGAACAACCAGCTCAACTGGCAGTGGATGGCGGGGACCGGCACCGACTCGCGCCCCAACCGCGTCCTCAACCCCGTGACGCAGGCGAAGCGTTACGACCCGGACGGCGCGTACGTGCGCCGCTGGGTGCCGGAACTCGAGGGCCTCGCCGGGTCCGCCGTGCACGAGCCGTGGAAGCAGCCCGGACCCGAGCGCGCGAAGTACGCCTACCCGGACCCGATCGTCGAACTCGCCGAAGGTCTCGAGCGGTTCAGGCGGGCGCGCGGGCGGGACTGAGCCCGCGCGGGGCCCGTGTCAGCGGCCCCGTTTCGGCGGGCGAGGGAAGAATCCGCTCGTGCGGGCGGCGTACGCGGCGTATCCGGGACGCTCGGCCATGTGCCGTTCCAGAAGCGGTTTTCCGCTCCCCCTGAGCAGCAGATAGCTCATGGTGAGCGGAGAGACGACAGTGACGGCGGCCGGCGCCGCCCCCGCGTCGCAGGCGACGAGGAAGAGACCCCACCACACACAGAAGTCACCGAAGTAGTTGGGGTGTCGTGTGAGGCTCCACAGACCGCGGTCCATGACGCGTCCCCGGTGGGCCGGGTCGGACTTGAAGCGGGCGAGCTGATGGTCGCCCACCGCCTCGAAGAAGAGTCCCACCGCCCAGAGCGCGGCTCCGGCCACCGCGAAGGCGGACAGAGGGCGTGCGCCGTACTGCGCCGCCTGTACCGGCAGCGACACCAGCCAGACCAGGGCGCCTTGCAGCAGATACACGATGCGCAGGGCGTACAGGTCGCGGTTGCCTGGGGCCTTGGCGAGCAGTGCCTCGTAGCGTGGGTCCTCGCCGTGGCCGCGCCCTCGCCGTGCGATGTGCAGCGCGAGCCGCAGGCCCCACACCGCGGTGAGCACGGTGACCAGCAGGCGCCGTCCCGGGTCGCCGTCGCCGGCCGACATCACGTAGGACACGAGCGCGACGGCCGTGAAACCGATGCCCCATGCCACGTCCACGATCCGGTGCAGACCCGTGCGCACGGCGACGGCGAAGGTGACCGCCATGACGAGGAGCGCCGCGCCCGCGGCCGGTGCGAGGTTCAGGGCGAACGCGGCCCAGTCGAACCCGATCACCGCTCGGCCCCGCCGCCCGGCCGGGGAACGGTCGCCGAACCCCCGCGCGGGCCGTCCTTCGTGAACAGGTACTGCTGGACGTCCAGGTAGCCCGCGCGGAACCCCGCCTCGGAGTACGCGAGGTAGAAGGTCCACATGCGGCGGAACGTGGCGTCGAAGCCGAGCTCATCGACCTCGTCGGCGCGTTCGGTGAAGCGTTCGCGCCACAGCCGCAACGTCTCGGCGTAGTGGGCGCCGAAGCCGTCGCGGCGTGCGGTGCGCAGGCCGGTGCGGTCGCGGACCGTCTCCTCGATCGCCTCCACGGAGGGCAGCTGACCACCGGGGAAGATGTACTTGTGGATCCAGGTGAAGGTGCCACGGCTGGCGAGCATCCGGTCGTGCGGCATGGTGATGGCCTGGAGGGCGGCACGGCCGCCCGGCACGAGCCGTTCGTCGAGCGTCCTGAAGTAGACGGGCCAGAACTCCTCGCCCACCGCCTCGACCATCTCGACACTCACCACGGCGTCGTATGTTCCCCGGGCCTCCCGGTAGTCGCACAGCTCCACGGAGATCCGGTCGGCCGCCCCCGCGGCGCGGATGCGCTCACGCGCCAGGTCACGCTGCTCGGCGGAGAGAGTGAGCGTGGTGACGCGGGCGCCACGGGCGGCGGCTCTGATCGCGAGCTCGCCCCAGCCGGTTCCGATCTCCAACAGGCGGGTGCCGGAGGTGACTTCGGCGAGGTCGAGCAGCCGGTCGATCTTGGCGTGCTGTGCCGCTTCGAGGTGCCGCCAGGTCGCGGGGAAACCGCGGAAGACGGCGGACGAGTAGCTGAGCGATTCGTCGAGGAACAGGGTGAACAGGTCGTTCGACAGGTCGTAGTGGCGGCTGATGTTGTCGCGGGCACCGACCGGGGTGTTGCGCTCGGAGGCCGGGTGCCGCGGCGCCCAGAGACCGCGCAACCGCTGGAGGGGGCGCGGGATCAGTTCGGCGGCATGGCCGGCGAGCACGCTCAGGGCTGCCACGAGGTCGGGAGCGTCCCACTCCCCGGCCATGTAGGACTCCCCGAAGCCGACGAGGCCGCTCACGCCGATGCGACGGTAGAAGGCCTCCGGGTCGTGGATCCTCAACAGAGGCCCGCCCTGGCCGAGTTGACTGCCGCCCGCGAGTCGCACATGCAGCGGGAGGCGGTCCAGCGCGCCGCGCACGACCGCCTGGGAGACGGCGGTTCTCGCGCGCGAGGACCGGGGCGCCGACGCGACGTCCGGCCAGCGGGCCGCGTCCACGGCCGCGGTGTCGGCTGCGGTGGCGGACCGCCGCTCGGCGTGGGCGCGGTGGGTCACCGGGAAGTTCATTCCATGCCTTTCTGTACTCGGTGTCGTGGGCGGGGCCGCAGGGGCAGCCCCTTCAGATACAGGCGGATGCCGTGCGCACGGATCGCGGCCGAGACGGCGAGCGTGGGCCAGGGGTGCCGCAGCGCGGCGCGGACCAGCGCTCCCGAGGTGGCTTCCTGGCGGAGGCCCCGGACGGTCGCCGTGAACGGCCTGCCGCCTGCTCGCTCCAGGTGCACGGCGAGATCGAGCCGCTCCCCGGGCAGGGGCAGACGCATCCGGTACTGCCCGTCGACGGGGAAGAACGGCGAGACGTAGAACTCTTTGTCCACGCGGAATTCCTCGTGGAACCCTTCGCGGAAAGCCTCGTCCGGGCTCAGCAGGTAGCAGTGCCGTTCGCCGTACGTGTTGTGGACCTCGGCCACCACGCAGCGCAGTTCGCCGTCCCGGTCGTGGCACCAGAAGAGGGTGAGCGGGTTGAAGACGTGCCCCAGGACGCGGGCCTGCGCGAGCATGACGACGGGTCCGGTCGGGGACGGGACACCGTGCCCGGCCAGGAACTTCTCCAGACCGGCCCGGATCGTGGGCTCCGCTCCGCCGAAGTGGTCCCGCGCCTCGAACCGGGCCAGGGGACGCAGAGGGGCGGGGAGACGGGGCGGGCGGTCCACGTCGATCAGCCACAGGTAGGTGCGGTGCCGCAGCACGTGGCGCCTGGGCGCGGAGCGCACGTGTGTGACCAGGCACGGGTACAGCGCGGGCGCATGTCCGGGAGGGAGACCGCGCGCCGGGGCGGACGAGGGGCGGGGGGCGGGGATCACCAGACCACCCCCAGCGCCGCGGCCGCCGCCGCGCCCGAGCGGCAGCCGTCCTCGTGGAAACCCCAGCCGTGATAGGCCCCCGCATAGGCGGTGCGTGGCCCGCTGAGGGCGGGGAGCCGCCGCTGGGCGGCCACTGACTCCGGGGTGAGGACCGGATGTTCGTACGTCATGCGGGCCAGTACGCGCCCGGGGTCGACGCGGTCCTCGCCGCCGAGGGTGACGACGAAGGTCTCGGGTGCGGTGAGGCGCTGCAGACGGTTCATGTCGTAGCTGACGCGGACCCGGTCGGCCGCGACGCCGCAGGTCGGCATGAGGTAGTTCCAGGCGGCGCGCGCCCCCGCGGCCTTGGGCAGGACGCCGGTGTCGGTGTGCAGGACGGTGTTGTTGCGCGAGTAGTGAAAGGCTCCGAGGACTTGACTCTCCTCGGGCGTGGGGTCGGCGAGGAGGCGCAGGGCCTGGTCGGGGTGGGTGGCGATGACGACGGAGTCGTACGTCGTCGTCAGCCCGTCCTCGGTAGTGAGCTCGACGCCGTCGGAGTGCCGTCGCACGGACCGTACGGGCGTGGCGGTGTGTACGGCGCCCAGCTGCTTCACGACGCGGTCGACGTAGCTGCGTGAGCCGCCGGTCACCGTGCGCCACACCGGTGAGCCGGTGACCGACAGCAAACCGTGGTGCGCCAGGAACCGGAACAGGTAACGGGCCGGAGCGCGCCGGGCCGTGGCGGCGTCGCACGACCATACGGCGGCGACGAGCGGCGTCATGAAGTGGGCGACGAAGTACGCGGAGAAGCGGCCCCGGGTCAGGAACTCGCCGAGGGTGAGGGCGTCGTCGTCGCTCTCGGCCAGCAGTCGGCGAGCGGCCCGGTGGAAGGCGGGCACCTCGGCCAGCATGCGCAGATAGCGCCCGCGCGCCACGTTGCGCGGCTGCGCGAACAGGCCCGAAGGCCCCCGGGCCCCGGCGTACTCGAGGCCGCAGCCTTCGCAGCGTACGGACATGCTCATCTCCGACTCCTGCGTGGTGACGCCGAGTTCGGAGAAGAGCCGCAGCAGGTTCGGGTAGGTGCGGCGGTTGTGGACGATGAATCCCGAGTCGACCCGGTGCAGGCTGCCGTCGGCCGAGGGCACGTCGTGGGTGTGCGCGTGACCGCCGGTCCTGTCGTCGGCCTCGTACATCACCACGCCGTGGCGGCGTGCAAGGACATGGGCGGCGGTGAGACCCGCCACGCCGCTCCCCACGACCGCTGTCCGTATGGCCTGTGCCGCACCCGTCACGATCCACTCCTCATGCTCCGCGCCTCCGCTCGACTGTCCGCTCGGAGGACTCATGGGTAATCCGGAGCCGAGGCGGGGGCGGATTGGCCGGGATGTTCGCCGCGGCACCGGTGACAGAGGATCTGGACGCGGAGCGCGCCGCGTACCGCGTGGAGAACCCGTCCGCATCAGCACCAATCCGCTGGTGCCCCGGCTACGCATTACCGGTGTCCCGCCGTTCCCTTCCGGAAGATCGCCACGTGAACCGAATCGCACCCCTTGGGGCGTCACCCGCGCCGGAGCCCGACCTCCAGGCGCTCATGGGCCGGACCGCCAAGGGCAGCCAGGAGGCCTTCGCCGCCGTGTACGACCGGGTGGCCGGGCCGGTCTTCGGAGTGGTGCGCAGCGTGCTGCGTGACCACGCGCAGTCAGAGGAGGTGGCCCAGGAGGTCCTGATCGAGGTGTGGCGCAGCGCCGCCCGCTACCGCCCGGACCGTGGTACGGCCATGAACTGGGTACTCACCCTCGCCCACCGGCGTGCCATCGACCGGGTCCGGTCGGTCGAGGCCTCCGCCGCCAGGGAGCGGCAGGCCGCCTTCCTGGACCGCACCCCCGAGTTCGACGAGGTGACCGAGCAGGTGGAGCACCGCCTCGAACGCGAACAGGTACGCCGCTGTCTGGGCGGCCTCACGGAGCTCCAGCGTCAGTCGGTGACGCTGGCCTACTACCGCGGACTCACGTACCGGGAAGTGGCCGAGCTTCTCGGGTTGCCTCTCGGCACGGTCAAGACGCGACTGCGGGACGGTCTGATCCGCCTGCGCGACTGCCTGGGGGTGAACGCATGACGAACGCCGATGTCCACACGCTGACCGGTGCCTACGTGCTCCACGCGCTGTCCGAGGACGAGCGGGCCGCGTTCGAGCGCCACCTCGGGGCCTGCGAGACCTGCACCCAGGAAGTGGCCGAACTGGCGGCCACGGCAGGCAGGTTGGGACTCGCCGTCAGTGAGAGCCCGTCGCCCGACCTCAAGGCCCGGGTGATGGGACGGATCCCCAATGTCCGCCAGGAGTCGCCGCTCCCGAAGTCGCCCGAGAGGAGTGGCGGGAACCCGGCGCGGGGCCGCCGCGCGTCGCGCTGGGCACTCGCCGCGTGCCTGGCTGCCGCTGCCGGTCTCGGCGGCGTCGCGGTGTGGCAGCACGAGGAGGCACGGGACGCGCGGGCCGAGGCCGGCGCGGAGCACCGGCGGTCGGCGGAGCTCGCGGCAGTTCTGGGGGCGCCCGACGCCAAGGCCGGCACCGCGCGTCTCGGCGACGGCGCGAGCGCCACGGTGGTCGTCTCCAAGAGCCGCGACAAGGCGGCGTTCGTGTCGTCCGGACTGGCCACGCCGCCGTCCGGCAAGGTCTACCAACTGTGGTTCGCCGACGGCGACACGATGCGTCCGGCCGGCCTGCTCGACCCCGCCTCGCGGGCGCAGGCCGTCCTCCTGGACGGCCCCGTCGACAAGGCGTCAGGCATGGGCATCACGGTCGAACCGGCGGGCGGATCCCCCGAACCCACCTCTGCGCCGGTGGCCCTGATGAACTTCCCCGCCTGAGCGTGCATGGCACCGGCGAGGCAGGGAAATGCCTCGCCGAACATGTCTTCGCGTCCTATTCCAGTTTCTTGAACATGTGGACATCCTCGGCGCCGCCCGGGATTCCCAGGGTCCGGCCGGTCTCGACATATCCGTGGCGCTGGTAGAACTCCGGTGCCTGGAAGGTGAAGGACGATACGCAGGCGCGATCGCAGCCGCGCCGCCGCGCCTCCTCCTCCGCGGCCAGGAGGATCTTTGATCCCCACCCGTCCTTACGGCTCTTCTCGCGGATCCAGAGCATCTCGATGCCGAGCAGCCCACCCCACGTCCAGCCGGAAAGGCCGCCGAGCAGCTCACCGGCGTCGTCGACCACCTTCACCGACAGCGAAGTCTGATCTGAGGCAGTGGTTCCGGTGGCGGGGAAGTTGACCTCGTCCAATCCCTGGGACAAGCGTTCGTTGAGTTCGGTGTCGCGCTGCCCGACGCTCAGCGTCTCGCCGGTCCGATCTTGTGTCATGCGGCGGATTCTGACACAGGCGCCGTTCGGCGAGTCCGGCGGCCGCTCGGGTGAATGGCTGCCCGCCTCGTTGCGGGTGTGGCATGCATTACCTGTCTGGAACCCGAATTCTTCGGCGACCCTCATAGCCCCGTTCCGGGTCGCCATTGCGGCTACCTCGTATCCGCCGACCGCCACCGATCACCCCAGGCATGGGAAGGCAGCCTCATGAGCAGCAAGCTGATCGTCACCGCGTTCATCACCATGGACGGCATCATGCAGGCTCCGGGCGGTCCGGGCGAGGACGTCGACGCCGGTTTCGAGCACGGCGGCTGGCAAGTCCCGTACGTCGACGAGGACTTCAGGGTCCTGATGACGGGGATCTTCGAGGAGACCGCCGACCATCTGCTCCTCGGTCGGCACACGTACGACATCTTCGCCGCCCACTGGCCCCGCGTGACCGACGAGAACGACCCGATCGCCGTGAGGCTGAACGCGATGCCCAAGTACGTCGCCTCGCGCACTATGGACAGCCTTGCGTGGAACAACTCTCATCTCCTCAAGGGGGAGGCGGCCGAGTCCGTCGCGCAGCTCAAGGAGGACCTCGACGGCGTGATCATGACGCAGGGGAGCAGCGACCTCATTCGCACCCTGCAGGAGCACGACCTCGTCGACGAGTACCGGCTGCTCATCAACCCCGTGATCCTCGGAACCGGCAAGCGGCTCTTCGCCGAAGGCGCCGCCCCTGCCGCCTGGACGCTCACCGAGTCAGGCGCCACTGGCGCAGGCGTTCAGTACTGCGTCTACGAACGGGCGGGCAGGCCCCAGTACGGATCCCTCCAGCTGGACGACCAGGCGTGAGGCCGGAGGAGGAGGCGGAGAAGGGGAACAGGAACGGCAGGAGAAACCTCGACAGAACGCTCGACCTGGGAGGGGTGCGATGACAGAGCGATCCGGGCCGTTCTGGGATGTCGTGGAGGGGCGCGCTCCGCTGCCTCGGGCGGCGGCCACGCTGGGGTTGGAGGTCCTCGACGCGGACGGCGACGACGGCACCGTCGAGCTGGCTTTCACCGCGACCGAGGACTTCACCAACCCGGCCGGGAACGTGCTGGGCGCCTTTCTCGCGGCCATGCTCTACGACACCGTCGGTTCCGCGCTTCTGGCCACACTCGGACCGGACCGGTTCCAGTCCACGCTGGAACTCCACACGTGTTTTCTGAGGCCGGTACGCCCGGGCCGGATCGTCGGCACGGGGCGCGTGGTGCACCGGGCGGGGGACATCGCCTTCTTGGAAGGGAGCCTCGTCGACTCTGACGGGGTGGTCATTGCCACCGCAGGTGCCACGGCCCGCGTCATCCCCCTCGACCAGGCGCCGACGTCGGCGTGATCCGCATGGGGAAGCGGATCCACAGGGGGAACTGGATCACAGGGAACTGGATCACGTGCCTCCTCGCGCGGCCGATCATCACCCGTGCCTTCGGCAACATCCTCGACGCCGCCAACACCGCGCCGGCCATACGTGACTAGGCGTTGACGGGGTTCCCGGCCGCCGCTGTCCGCTCCGGTTCGGTGTGCCGGGTCTCCTTCGCGAGGGCCACCGTCACCACGGTGACGGCGCTCATGAGGGCGATGAAGACGACGACTCCGGTCACGCTGTGGTCGAACCAGATGAGGAGCGTGGTGGCGAGTACGGGGGCGAGGCCGCCGGTGAGGACGGTGCCGATGTTGTTGGCTACGCCTACGGCGCTGAACCGTACGTCGGTGTCGAAGAGTTCGGCGAAGAACGCCGGCTGCGAGCCGAGGATGGCGGACTGTCCGATGCCGAGCGTGACCAGGAGCGCCGCCCATACCGTCCACGTCTGCCCGCCGTCGACCAGTGCGAAGAACGGCCAGGCCGAGGCGAGCAGGACCAGTGCTCCGCCGATCGACACCGGGCGCCGCCCGACCCTGTCGGAGAGGGCGCCGAACGCCGGGACGGTCACCAGCTTCACGGCGGCTGCGACGGCGATGCCGCTGAGAAGTGCGGCAGTGGGCAGATGGCGGTCCTCCGCGTAGGCGACGGAGAACGTGCCGAAGATGTAATAGCCCGCGTTCTCGGCCGCACCGGCCCCGATGACGATCAGCATCTGCTTCGGATAGCGGCGCCAGGCCGCGACGAAGCGGCTGCCCGCGAGCCGTTCGCGCAGCGAGCGGTGGGCTGCTACGGGGTCGATGCGCGCCGCCTTGAACTCCGCCGTCTCGTCGATTGACCTGCGCACCCACAGGCCGAAGAACGTCAGCGCCGCGCTGAACAGGAACGGCAGTCGCCATCCCCACGCCAGTAGCGCGTCCTCCGGCAGCAGCCCGGTGACCAGGGCGAAGGCCCCCGTGGACAGGAGCGTGCCGGTGCCTGTGCCGATCGCAGGCAGTGAGGTGAGCAGGCCGCGCCATTTCGGTGGAGCGTTCTCGAAGAGGATGATCAGGGCGCCCGTCTTCTCGCCGCCCGCCGCGAAGCCCTGCACGAACCGCAGCAGCGTCAGCAGGATCGGTGCGGCCGCGCCGATCTGGCCGTAGGTGGGCAGAAGCCCGATGGCGGTGGTGGCCAGACCCATCAGCAGCAGCGTCGTGACGAGCACACTCTTGCGGCCCTTGGTGTCGCCCTTCTCGCCGAAGTAGGCGCCGCCGAGCGGGCGGGCCAGGAACCCGATCGCGAAGGTGCCGTACGCGAGAACGGTGCCCACCAGCGGGTCGCTGCCGGGGAAGTACACCTTGTTGAAGACGAGCGCTGCCGCGGTGCCGTAGAGGGCGAAGTCGTACCACTCGATGGTGGTGCCGAAGACGGCCGCGAACGCCACCCTCGGCTGGAACATCGGTCGTCTGCTTGCCACTTCGCTCATGGGGACTCCTTCGTCACCTGACGTCCGGAAGAGATTGAGTACCACCAGGCGGTTCACTTGTGCCGCTGAATGGTTCGGTGATGTTATGGAGGCGTCCACCCCCTGACAAGGGGTCGGCCGCATCCGTTTCCGCAGTTCGTTCATGCAGTTCGTTCATGCAGTTCGTTACGCAGTCCCTTTGGGAGGGCCCATGGCCGAGACCGAGTCGAGTGGCGTGCGCAGTGTGCAGCGCGCCGTCGACCTCCTCGCCCTGTACGACGCCGAACATCCGAGTCGCACCGTGCGCGAACTCGTCGACGCGACCGGGCTCGCCAAGAGCACCGTCGTACGTCTCGTGCACACTCTGGAGCAGTGCGGACTGCTGTGGAGTCGCGGGGACGGCCGTACCGTGCCCGGCCCGGGGCTGCTGCGCTGGGCCGAACTCGCCCGCTCCACCTGGCAGTTGCCCGAGGCGGCTCTTCTCCTGATGAAGCGGCTCAGCGAGGCGAGCGGCGGTGAGGCGGTCCACCTGTACGTGCGTCAGCAGCACGCCCGCGTCTGTATCGCCCGGCACGAAGGAACCCGCACGCTGCGGCACGTGGTCCGCGTCGGCGAGGAGATGCCGCTGTGGTCGGGCGCCGCCAGCCACGTCCTCCTCTCCCGCGCGCAGCAGCCCGACGTCGAGGCCGTGGCGCGCCTGGCCCCGCATGACGCGTGGCCGCTGTGGGAGCGGGCGCAGAAGGCGGCCGTCGACGGCTGGGCCGTCAGCCACGGCGAGCGCGAAGCAGGTGTCTCCGGCGTCGCGGCCCCCGTGTTCGACGCGGCGGGACGGGTCGCCGCAGCCGTCGCGCTCGGCGGGCCCACGACCCGCTTCACAGACGAGGCGGTGACCGGATTCGCGAGCGAACTCGTCGAGACAGCACGGGAACTGACGGCCCTCGACTGCATCGGGGGTGCGCAGCGATGAGTGCTCCGCTCCTGGACGGAGTGCGCGTCCTGGACCTCACCAACGTCCTCGCAGGCCCCTTCGCCGGATACCAGCTCGCCCTCCAGGGAGCCGACGTCCTCAAGGTCGAGATGCCTGAAACAGGCGATCTGGCACGGCAGTTGGGGGCGGACCGCGACCTGAGCGACGACCTGCTCGGAGCGTCGTTCCTGGCGCAGAACGCAGGCAAACGCTCCCTGACCCTCAACCTGAAGGACCCGGAAGGCCGCGAAGCGCTGCTGCGCGCGGTACGCGAGTCGGACGTCCTGGTCGAAAACTTCCGGCCCGGTGTGATGGACCGCCTCGGCTGCGGCTGGGACGTCCTCAGGCGGGAGAACCCCGCACTCGTCTACTGCGCCATCTCCGGCTTCGGGCAGACCGGTCCGATGCGTGCCCGCCCCGCCTACGACCAGATCGTGCAGGGCCTCAGCGGCATGATGAGCGTGACCGGAACCCCCGAAGTCACCCCCCTGCGGTCAGGCTTCCCGGTCGCTGACACCCTCGGCGGCATGGCCGCGGCCTACGCCGTCGCCGCCGCCCTCGTGCGCAGGGCCCGCACCGGCGAAGGCGCGATGCTCGATGTGTCGATGCTGGAGGCGGCCCTCACCGCGATGGGCTGGGTCACCTCCAACTACCTGATCACCGGAGCCAGTCCGCAGCCCATGGGCAACGACAACTTCACCGCCGCACCGTCGGGCACCTTCGCCACGGCCGACGGACACCTCAACATCTCGGCCAACCGCCAGCAGCAGTTCGCGACCCTGTGCCGACTCATCAACCGCGCCGACCTCCTCGACGACACACGCTTCGCCCACCCTGCCGACCGCAAGATCCACCGAGACGCGCTGCGCGAACACATCGAGACCGGCCTCGCGCTGCGCACCGCCAAGGAGTGGGAGGAAATCCTCTCCGACGCAGGTGTCCCCGCGGCCCGCGTCCTGTCCGTTCCGGACGCGCTGGGCCTGGAACAGCTCGCCGCACGTGACTTCGTACACCGCCTGCCGTTCCCGGACGGCCGTCACCGGCCCCTCGACGTACTCGGAAGCCCGGTACGGGTGGACGGCGAGCCCGTCGGCCCCGCGACACCGCCGCCGCTGCTCGGCCAGCACACGGATCAGGTCCTGACCGAACTCGGCTACGGAGAAAGGGAGATATCGAGCATGAAGGAGAGCGGGGCGATATGACCAAGTCGAACACGATCGACGCGGACCAGGTCACCGGATGGTGGTCCACCGCCGTCAGCCGGATCCGGCCGGGCGAGATCCTGCTGCGCGGCTACCCGGTTGAGCAGCTCATCGGACGCATCACCTTCGCGCAGCAGATCTGGCTGATGCTCCGCGGGGAACTGCCGACCCCGGGTCAGGCCCGCCTCCTGGAAGCCGCGCTCGTGGCCGCCGTCGACCACGGCCCGCAGGCCCCCTCCATCGCCTCCGCCCGCATGGCCGCGACGTGCGGCGTGGGCCTCAACAGTGCGGTCGCCACGGGCGTCGGCCTGCTCGGTGACACGCACGGCGGCGCTGGCCAGCAGTGCATGGAGGTACTCGCGCGCATCACGGCGGGGGAGCGGGCACGAGGTGTCGTCGCCGAATACCGCGCACGAGGCGCCTACATCCCCGGCTTCGGACATCGCTTCCACCCCCACGACCCACGCCGCGATCCGCTGCTCACGCTGGTACGCGAGGCGGTGGACGCGGGGGAGGTGAGGGGTGAGGCCCTGGCCGCCGGCCTTGCGCTGGAAGAGGCTCTGTCCGAGGGCCGAACACGACCCGTCCCCATGAACATCGACGGCGCGACCGCGATCATCTTCGCGGAACTCGGCTTCCCGGCCGACATGGGCCGCGGCTTGTTCGTGCTCTCCCGCAGCGTCGGCATCCTCGCCCACGCCTGGGAGGAGACCCAGGGCGGGACCCGGATCAAGGGCCCCCTGCCGAGGCCACTGCTCGCGGGATACCACGGCACACCACCGCGCGAGCTTTGACGGCACCCAGCACACAGCGCAGTGCGCGCGGGGCCCGCGACCGCGGCCGCCCGGGCCGCCCTCCTGAACTCCGCACCGATGTCCCGCCGTTGGCCGCTGCCCGGTCAGGATGAAACGATCTCTCGTATGGCACTACAGAACGAAGCACGGACCATCGAGGAACGCGGCCAGGGACTCGTCGCCGCCGCGGTCGCGGGTGACGCGGAGGCCGCCCGTCGGCACACCGACTTCTTCGTGCTCGGCCGTCGGGTCGACGAGGGAATGCCCTATTGGGAGCGGGCGGTTGAGGCGGGCGACGCCTTCTCGGCGTACACCCTCGCCCGCTACCGGAAGATCCGTGGTGACCGCCGGGAGGCCGAGCGGCTGTACCGTCTCGCCGCGGACCGGCACTCGGGCTGCGCGTACGGACTGGCCGTACTGCTTCAGGAGAACGGCGACCCGGAGGCCGCCGCGTGGTTCCGGGCAGGCTGGGACATGGGGCGACTCGACTGCAAGATCGAGCTGGGCAAGCTGCTCGCGGCCGAGGGAAAGCCGGACGAGGCGGCCGAGTTCCTCATGAAGGGCGTGGACATCGGGGACATCGCCGTCTTCCGGTGGGTTCAGCTCTTCGAGCACATTCGCGAGACCTTCGACCGGGTCGCCGACGCCCTCGAGGCGGCGGAGGACACCGAGGACGGCCAGGCAGCGGGCGAGGCGGTGGAACCGCTGGAGGAGATGGGTCGTGAGTTCAAGGACTATCCCGGGCTGACCGACGAGGCCGGAAACTACTTCCGCAGAGCCGGATACCTCAGCCCGGTGGCTCTCGTCGAGCACGCGATCTTCCTGGAGCGGCACCATGCCGACGACCGTTGGTCCGAGGTCGGTGAACTGCTTCTGCGCTCACACACCGAGGGGTACGACGGTGCGGCCTTCGTCCTGGGCCTGTTCAACGAGGAGCGCGGTGCGCTCGCCGAGGCCGAGCACTGGTACATCCTCGCCGCCGACACGGGGCACCGCGCCGGGCGGGTGAGGCTCTCCGACCTGTTGCGCCGGCAGCGCCGCCTCGACGAGGCGGAGGCCCGGCTGAGGGAGGTCGACCCGGACGACGAGCTCGTCCCCGACCGGCTCGCCAAGATCGCCCAGCTCCGTGCGGAGGACGAGGTACCGCCCGAGCAGGATCTGCGCCGGCTCCCGGAACTGCGTGAACGGGCCGAAGCGGGGGACGTCCAGGCTTCGTACGCGTACGGGAAGATGCTCTACGAGTGGGGCGGGGCGGCGGCGCGCTGGATGCTTCCGTGGCACGAACCCGCGGCGCTGGCGGGCGACAGGGCGGCGGCGGCCGACCTGAGGTGGCTCTACGACGACCTGGGCGAGCCCGTGCTGCGCGACCACTGGAAGCGGATCGCCGCGGAGGCCGGGGACCACGACGCCTGCAGCGCCATGGCCCGGCTCTCCGACCACCACAAGGACTACCAGGAGGCCGAGCGGTGGTACATCCGCGCGGCCGCCGACAACAGCGCACTGAACGCGATGCTGGCGGGCAAGGCCATCGCACAGCGCGGCGGGTACGAGGAAGCCGAGCCGTACCTGCGCAAGGCCTGGGAAGGGGGCCGGGACGAGGCGTTCGGCACCGAGACGGCCGGCTACTACGGCCTCGTACTGAACCGGACCGGACGTCATGCGGAGGCCGTGGACCTGCTGCGCGTGGCCGCCGAGCAGTGGTGGGAGGACGTCAGGTCCCGTTACGACTCGGATGATCTGGACATGCTGTCCCGGATGCTGGATCCGGAGGAAGAGCTGGAAGCCGCCGAGCAGGCGCTGGCCGCGCCTCGAGCCGACGCGGGACCCTGAGTCGACACGAGGCCCTGCCGGGCGGTTCGCCGCCGGCCGGCAGGGCGCCGCCGGGCCTGCCCCTACTGTTCTCGGCCTTCCACGAGCCGTCCAACAGCCTTTTCGAGTGAGGCGACCCGGTCGGCGAGACTCGCCTCATCGGGCTCGTCCGTACCCTCCCTTTCGCGCAACAGGCATTGCAATTCGGCCAGTTGACGTTCCACGTCGATAAGACGGTGCTGTTCCTCGGCGGGCTTGGTGGGCACGTCGACCGCAAGGAGCCGCGTCAACTGTTCTGCCTGATCGGCAAGTTGGCGGTTCTTGCGATGCAGTTCGAGGAAGACGTTGACCTTGGTCCGCAACAGCCAGGGGTCGAACGGTTTGATCAGGAAGTCCGCCGCGCCGACCGTGTAGCCGCGGTACGCGTAGTTCGGGTCGACCGCCGCCCCGGTCAGCAGAATGATCGGGATGTCCTTGGTCTGGTCGAGGCCCTTGATGTTGGCGGCGGTCTCGAATCCGTTCATGCCCGGCATCAGCACGTCGATGAGCGCGACGGCGAACTCCTGCCGCAGCATCGCCTTGAGCGCCGCCTCGCCCGAGTGCGCGCGGACCACGCGGGCGAGCGAGCCGAGCACGGCTTCGAGTGCGACCAGGTTCTCCTCCATGTCGTCCACGATGAGGATGCTGGAGGTGTCCGCCGCCCCTCCCTGGGGCGCTGTCACAGCGCCCGCCCCGGGGTGTCGTCGCCGGACGTGGCCGGAGGCGGTTGCGCGGGGGTCTGCGGATCGAGCAGCCGGCAGATCACCGACAGCAGCCGGTCGACGTCCACCGGCTTGGGGATGTAGTCGTTCGCGCCGCTCTCGATGGCCTTCTCGCGGTCGCCGGGCATGGCCTTGGCGGTGAGCGCGATGACCGGCAGGTTCGCGAAACGGGGTGTGCGCCGCATCGCCGCGATCATCTCGTAACCATCCATCTCGGGCATCATGATGTCCATCAGGACCAGGGACACATCGGGTGTCCGGTCGAGGACTTCGAGACCCTCGCGGCCGTTCTCGGCGTATTTGACGTTGATTCCGACCCGGCCCAGTACATGGGTGAGGGCGAAGACGTTCCGGATGTCGTCGTCGACGATCAGGATACGGCGGTTGGCCAGCACCTTGGCGGTGCCGCCGGTCAGCCACTCCTTGAGCCGGGTCGTCTCCGGCCAACTCGCGTGTTCGTCGATGAGGTCGGCGAGGTCGTCGGCGGCCCGGGTTCCCGTGCGGGGCGCGGACACCGTGTCGGTGAACACGTCGAGTTCCGCGGGGGTTCCCGCGCGGGCCTTGGAAGCGAGGGTTGGTGTGTCCGGTCCGGTGACGGCCGGCACCGAGGCGTCCGTGGGGAGAGGCTCCAGCGCGGGGGATGTGTAGTGCACAGGGACGTAGAGGGTGAAGGTGGAACCGACGCCCGGCTCGCTCTCGGCCGTGATCCTTCCGCCGAGCAGTGCCGCCATGTCACGGCTGATGGAGAGGCCGAGACCGGTGCCTCCGTACTTGCGGTTGGTGGCGCCGTCGGACTGCTGGAAGGCCTCGAAGATGCCGTTGAGCATCTCCGGCTGGATGCCGATTCCGGTGTCTTTGACGGAGAGGGCGATGATCTCGTCCGCCGCACGCAGTGTCTCCTCCTCGAAGTCCGCGGGTGTCGCGCGCTCCACGAGCAGTTCCACCCCGCCGGACGAGGTGAACTTCACCGCGTTCGACAGGAGGTTGCGGAGAATCTGCTGGAGGCGCTGCTCGTCGGAGAAGAGCTCGCGGGGGACGTCCTCGCCGACGGTGATGTCGAACGACAGGCCGCGGTCCCCGGAAAGCGGCTGGAACGTGGCCCGGACGTAGTCGAGCAGCTTGTTCAGCGGCAGCGTCTTGGGGTGTACGTCCATCCGGCCCGCTTCGATCTTCGACAGGTCGAGGATGTCGTTGATCAGTTGCAGCAGGTCGGAGCCCGCCTGGTGGATGGTGACGGCGAACTCCACCTCTTCCCCGGAGAGCCTGCCGGAGGGATTGTCGGCGAGCAGCCGGGACAGTACGAGCAGCGAGTTGAGGGGCGTGCGCAACTCGTGCGACATGTTCGCCAGGAACTCGGACTTGTACTGGGAGGACGTGGCGAGGAGTGCCGCCTTCTCCTCCAGCTTGGCGTTGGTGATCTGCAACTCGTCGGAGCGCTGGCGCAGTTCGGCGGTGAGGCGCTGGGACTCGGAGAGGAGGGACTCGGTGCGGGAGTTGGCGATGATGGTGTTGATGGAGACACCGATGGTGTTCACGAACTGGTCGACGAAGGCGAGGTGGACCTCGCTGAAGCGGCTGAACGAGGCGAGTTCGATGACTCCGAGCACCCTGTCCTCGAAGAGGATCGGCAGGATGACGACGCTGGCCGGCGGCGCGGCACCGAGGCCGGAGCTGATGGTGATGTAGTCCGTGGGGACCGCGTCGACGAGGATCCGCCGTTTCTCCGCGGCGGCCTGGCTGATCAGGCCCCAGCCGGGCGCGCCCAGGCTGAGCCGGGGACGCGGTCGGCGGCCTTCCTCCTGTCCGGTGCCGTAACCCGCCAGGAGTTCGAGGTCCTCGCCCGGTTCCGCACCCGCCTCGGCCAGGAAGAACGCACCGTACTGGGCGTTCACCAGGGGGGTCAGCTCGCGAAGGATGAGGTCGGCGACCTCGACCAGGTCGCGGTGGCCCTGCATGAGGCCGGCGATGCGGGTCAGGTTGGACTCCAGCCAGTCCTTGGCACGGGTCGTCTCGCGGAGGTTCGCCACCATGAGGTTGATGTTGTCCTTCAGGGTGGCGACCTCGCCCTGGGCCTCCACGGAGATGGAGCCGGACATGTCGCCCTGGGTGACCGCGCTGGCGACCTCGGCGATCGCGCGCACCTGGGTGGTCAGGTTCAGCGCCAGCTCGTTCACGCTGGTGGTCAGGCGCTTCCACGTCCCGTAGACGCCTTCCACACGGGCCTGGCCGCCCAGCTGCCCCTCGGAGCCGACCTCGCGAGCCACACGCGTGACCTCGGAGGCGAACGCGGACAGCGTGTCGACCATCGTGTTGATCGTGGTCTTGAGTTCCAGGATCTCTCCGCGGGCGTCGACGTCGATCTTCTTCGACAGGTCACCGCGCGCGACGGCGGTGGCGACCTGGGCGATGTTGCGGACCTGGGAGGTCAGGTTGTCGGCCATGAAGTTGACGTTGTCCGTGAGGTTCTCCCAGACCCCGGAGGCGCCGTGGACCTGGGCGCGGCCGCCCAGCCGTCCCTCGGTGCCGACTTCACGGGCCACACGGGTCACCTCGTCCGCGAACGCCCTCAGCTGCTGGACCATCGTGTTGACGGTGTCCTTCAGCTCCAGGATCTCTCCGCGGGCGTCGACGTCGATCTTCTTCGACAGGTCTCCGTTGGCGACAGCGGTGGTGACCTGGGCGATGTTGCGGACCTGGGACGTGAGGTTGAGCGCCATGAAGTTCACGTTGTCGGTGAGGTCCTTCCAGACCCCGGACGCGCCCCTGACCTGGGCCTGACCGCCCAGGTTGCCCTCGGTGCCGACCTCGCGGGCCACACGGGTGACCTCGTCGGCGAAGGCGGAGAGCTGGTCGACCATCGTGTTGATCGTCGACTTCAGTTCAAGGATCTCGCCCTTGGCCTCCACGGTGATCGTCTTCCCGAGGTCGCCCTCTGCGACGGCGGTGGCGACCTGGGCGATGTTGCGGACCTGCGATGTCAGGTTGTCGGCCATGAAGTTGACGCTGTCCGTGAGGTCTTTCCAGACCCCGGACACGCCCCTGACCTGGGCGCGGCCGCCGAGTTGGCCCTCGGTGCCGACCTCGCGGGCCACACGGGTGACCTCGTCGGCGAAGGCGGAGAGCTGGTCGACCATCGTGTTGATCGTCGACTTCAGCTGGAGGATCTCGCCCCGCGCGTCGACGGTGATCTTCTGGCTCAGGTCTCCGTTGGCGACGGCGGTGGTGACCTGGGCGATGTTGCGGACCTGGGACGTCAGGTTCGACGCCATGAAGTTCACGTTGTCGGTGAGGTCTTTCCAGACCCCGGACACGCCCCTGACCTGGGCGCGGCCGCCGAGTTGGCCCTCGGTGCCGACCTCGCGGGCGACCCTGGTGACCTCGTCGGCGAACGCCCGCAGCTGGTCCACCATCGTGTTGACGGTGAGCTTCAGTTCCAGCAGCTCGCCCGTGGCCTCGACGGTCACCTGCTGCGTCAGGTCGCCGCGGGCCACGGCGGTCGTCACGACCGCGATGTCCCGCACCTGTGCCGTCAGCCGCGACGCCATCGTGTTGACCGCCTCGGTCACGTGGAGCCAGTCGCCGGACAGCCCCTGCGCCTTCGCACGGCCCCCCAGCCGCCCCTCGGTGCCGACCTCGCGGGCGACCCGGGTCACCTCTCCGGTGAACAGCGAGAGCTGGTCCACCATGCGGTTCACGCCGATGCCCAGGCGGCGCAGGTCGCCGCGGAGCTGGCGGCTTCCGTCGTGCAGATCGACGTGCTGGGTCAGATCGCCGTCCGCGACGGCGTCGAGGACCCGGGTGGCCTTGGCGACGGGCCCCACGAGCGCCTCGATCGCCGTGTTGGCGGCCTCCACGTTCGTCGTCCAGGTGCCCGTGCCCGGGCTCGCCGAGATGTGCTCGTCCAGGCGGCCCCGCCGGATGATCTCGTGCCGGACGCGCTGGAGCTCCGTGGCGAGATGGCCGTTCCGGGCGACGATCTGGTTGAGGACCGCGCCCATCTCGGCCACCACCGGGTCCTGTGTGGCGGCCTCGCTGTCTTCTCCTGAACCGTCCGCATGCGGCGTGAAATCACCGTCGCGGAGTGCCTTCATCGCGGCCAGAAGCGGGCGCAGCTCACTCGCACGGACCCATTGCCCGGAGTCCGTCGTGGTGGGGCCGGCCGCGTCGGGCCGAGCCGTGTCCATGGTCATGAACCACCCTCCGCCCGGAGTTCATCGCGCACACCAGCGGCCTGTTTACTCATGTTTGTCATATTATAAGGGGCGCGAAAATACTTCTCCCGCCGCTGTTGGCGCACACAGGGGGCGTCGTGATCCCGTTGCCCGCACACTCGGCTGATTTCGTGTGCAGCAAGGAGTTGCCGGCGAACCAGCTCGCGTCCGCACGGGCGCGCAGATTCGTACGTGAGGTGCTCACGGGCCGGATGACGTCCACCGCGACGCCTCCCGGCCAGGACCCGATCCCCGCTCCCGGGACCGTCCCGCAGGGGCTCGTCGACAACGCCGTTCTGCTGGTCAGCGAGCTGGTCACCAACGCCGTCGTGTACGCCGGCACCGACATCGACGTCGTCTGCCGCCTGGAACGGCACCCGAATGCCGTAGTGGCCGTCGTCGTGGAGGTGGCGGACCGCCACCCCTCCAGAGGCGTACGCGGCGCGGCGGACACCCGGCACGGTGAGCCCGGCTACGGCCTCCAGCTGGTGAGTGCTCTCTCCCAGGCCTGGGGCGTGACCTACCGCCGGTCGGAGAAGCGGGTGTGGTTCCGGCTGGAGTCCTCGTCGGCGGAGCCGGGCCCTGGGAAGGAATCCCCACCGGCCCGTAGCGGCGAGACCGGCGTACCCGGGACCGTGCCGGCCGCATCCGGTGACGTGAGGCCGCAGGAACAGTCGGCGCGCAGCCACAGGTACGCCGCCGAGTGGGTCGACCGCAGCGGCCCGTCGTTCCTCGCCGAGACCAGCGAGCTCCTGGCCGGGCAGCTGGACCAGGCCATGGTCGCCGCGCTCGCGGCCCAGCTGCTCGTGCCCCGGCTCGCGGACTGGTGCGGCATCTGGCTGCGAACCCAGGGGAGGGGCCTGCAGCTCTCCCGGGTGTGGCACGTCGACGAGCGGCGCATCGTGCCGCTGCGCGAGGAGCTGGAGCGGATGCCGCCGTCCGCCGGAATCCGCGCCGGGGGCACGCCCTGGCCCTGGCCGGAGAGCGGCGGGGCCGACCGTGCCGGCGGGTCGGCGTTCGCCTTCCCGCTCACCGTGCGTGACACCGACGTAGGAGTACTCCTGCTGGGCCGGACCGGGCAGCTGCAGATGACCGACGCGGTGGTGCGGATGGTGGACGACGTGGCCCGGCGCGTCGCGCAGGCCGTGTACACCGCCCGCCAGTACGCGAGACAGACGTCCATCAGCGTCGCCCTCCAGCGGAGGCAGCTGCCGACGACCCTGGCCAGCATCGCGGGCATCGACAGCGCGATCGTCTACGAGCCGCACGGCGAGGGCCAGACCGTCGGCGGCGACTTCTACGACATCTTCCCGAAGGGTGAGGGACGCTGGTGCTTCCTGCTCGGGGACGTGCAGGGGAAGGACCCGGAGGCGATGTCCGTCACCGGCCTCGCCCGGCACCTGGTGCGGCTCCTGGCGCGCGAAGGCCACGGCGTCGAATCGGTGCTCGACCGGCTGAACACCGCCATGGCGGAGGACAGCGCCGAAGCGCTCACGGCCGACGGCGAGCAGGCGGCCACCCGCTTCCTCAGCTTGTTGTACGGGGAGCTGGCCGTCGAACCGGGCGTGGCGGGAGCCCGCTGCCGGGTCGCCAGCGCCGGCCACCCCCTGCCCCTCCACCTGTTCACCGACGGCCGGGTGGAGCCGGCCTGTGAACCCCGGATGCTGCTGGGCATCGACGAGGGCGCCGAATTCCGGGCCAGCTCCTTCGATCTCGGGCCCGGCGAAACGCTGCTGTGCGTGACCGACGGTGTCACCGAACGACGTCGCGGCAACTGGCAGCTGGACGACGACGACGGTCTTGCGGACGTGCTCCGCCAAGGCATGGGCCTCGGCGCCAAGGCGCTCGCGGAGCATGTGCGGCGAGCGGCACACGACTTCGGGACGGGCCCGGTCGAGGACGACCTGTCGGTACTGGTGCTCCAGGCGCCGGCGGTCGACGCGCCCACGCGCCACGCTCCGAAGCCGCCGCCCCGCGCCTGACGTCGGGGTTCAAGCCGCTCCGCCGCGATTGATGCAAGTCGGGGACGGGGTTCCCCTTCCATCGTCAGATGTAGGGACCATACTGGTCGAGCCCCCGATCACCCACAGAACGATTCCATGGCCAAGAACAGCAGCTCCTCGACCATCGCCCCCGACACCGCGTGGCTGGGGCGCGGGCGCCATCTCGGGCCCGAGCCCGAGCAGGACGTCCGGCGCAACCTGATCGCCCTCAAGGCGGCCGGGGTGCTCGACGACTTCCTGGACCTCGACCCCGTCGAGGCGGCCCGCTCCACCGCCCTGCACCCGCGGGACGAAGCAGCCGACCCCGGTCCAACAGCCCGCCGCCTCTTCGAGGCCCGCTGGCGCGTCGCCGACGACGTCACCGTGCGCGCACAGCTGACGACGTACGACCCCGAGGTCCGCCGCAAGGAGGGTGAGGGCGTCACCTGGGTCCTCGCCGCCGAGGCGGAGCGGCCGTGGGACGCGCACTGGCCCTCGCCCGCCACTATGTTCTGGCCCGACAGCGACCGCGTCGACTGGGACCACGACACGGTGCCCGGCGTGCGCCTGCGGGCGGCGAACCATCTGCCGAAGGACGACGACGAGCTGCGCCGCCGGCTGCGGGACTGCGCCCGGAACAGCTGGTACATCCACGTCGTGGTGCACGAGGCGATGACGCCGGACGCGATGGGGCAGAAGCCGGTCTCGGCGTTCCTGCCGCCCAGCCTGCGGCACCGGGTGGTCGAGCACCGGGGCACACCGGACCAGGCCCAGATCGCGGACTTCGCGATGAAGCGCGAGCTGAGTGTGCGGATGCCGCGTGGCGGCGCCGTCGTCCTGCCCACGGTGCCGCCCGTCCCGGGCTATGAGGCGGAGCGCCTCACGGTGCGCAGCGTCTTCCTGGACGGTTCCGAACCGACCGAACTCCTCGACAGGATCAAGGAGTTCGCCGCGCTGCCGAGGCCGCTGCCCGCCGACGCCGAGCGGGCCCTGACACGGCTGCGCCAGGGCTGGCACCTGCTCACCCCGGACGAGGAGCTGGTCCACGCCCAGGGCATGGTCGCCAGGTACGCCGAGGCGCTGGAGGCCATGACGAAGTCCTGTGACCTGTACCGGGAGGCGGCCGAGGCGGCGCAGGCCGCGCTCGCGGAGGCGACCGGCGGCGCGGGTGTGCCCCGGCCGGCCGATCCGGGCTCGGTCAGACTGGACGGCTCTCCGCTGACCGCCCTCACGAAGGCGTTCGGCCGCTTCCGGGGCCCGAACAAGTAGCGGGCGCCGAACAAGTAGCGGACGCCGACGCTCTCGAGGAAATGGCAGGGCAGTGGTCCGGACCGCTGCCTGATCATGCGGGTCTCGAAGTCCGGCGTGCGGACCTTCGAGCTGATCATGCGGGCCCGAAGCCGATCATGTCTTGAAGATGCCGGTAGCCGTCGCCGGTGCGATCTTGCTGGGGGGCGACCGATGACTTCCGGTCGCCCTGGGAGTCGGTACTCCCAGACAGTCACCAGATCCGTCCGGAGGCACCATGTCCACCACCGAGAACGCCCTGCCGTCCGTCGTCGACGCGGCCACCTGGCAGAAGGAGCTGGCGGCGCTGCGCGTCCGGGAGAAGGCCGCCACCCGGGAGCTCGACGCCATCGCCGCCCAGCGCCGCCGGCTGCCGATGGTCGAGATGCCCGACTACGTACTGGAGGGCGAGGACGGCCCGGTCCGCCTCGCGGAGATCTTCGGCGACCACTCGCAGCTGATCGTCTACAACCACATGTGGTTCGAGGACGCTGAGTGGCAGTGCAGCGGCTGCACCGGTTTCACGACCCAGTTCACCCGGCTCATGGGCGTGGAGAAGTTCGACGCCCGGTTCGTGATCGTCACCCAGGGACCGATCGACGAGGCGCTCGCCTACAAGCGCAAGGTCGGGAACGCGATGACGTGGTACTCGACGGCGAACAGCTCGTTCGGCAGCGACGTCGGCGCCCCGCCGAACGCCGGATTCGCGGTCAACGTGTTCCTGCGCGACGGCGACAAGGTGTACCGGACCTGGCACACCGACGGCCGCGGCGTCGAGCAGTTGAGCCATCTGTTCGGCCTGGCCGACCTGCTGCCGTACGGCCGCCAGGAGGAGTGGCAGGACTCGCCGGAGGGCTGGCCGCAGCAGCCGACGGGCAGCCGGTGGGCGCAGTCGAAGGAGATCGCGGCGGCGTACGGCGAGAACAGCTGACCTCACGCATCCGTGGTGTCCGCGTATGCGCTCAGCTGATACCCGCACCGCAGTCCGCGCGGATGACGGCGCGCGTGGCCGGGGAGTCGTCACCATGTTGGATGCCCGCGACCTCGACTGCGATCGTGAGCCGGTAGTTGTGTAGGTGCACGTGCCGACCCGTCCGCGGTGTGGCGCCGCCGCGGTCGGGCCGGAGTGTGCGCCGTAGCCGCTGCCCCGGACGGACTCGGGGTCCCTTCATCGGGTGCGGCGCCGACATCACCGATCGTCACGCGCAGGGATCCGCCGGGCAGTTCCTCCGCCCCGCCGGACGATCTTTGTCCGGATCTGGTACGCCGTATCCCGCCGGGGTCAGGTCCCGGCGGGATACGGCGACATGAACGACGTGGGGCGGGTGAGCAGCGGTCTTTGCACTTGGGATAGCGTCCTCTCACTCCGGACGAGTGAGAGGGACGTTGTGCAGGTTCAGGTACGTGGGCGGCGGAGTGCCGGCTGGTGGATCACGTTCGGGATCATCGCCTTCGGAACACTGTTCTTCGCCGTCGGGGCGATCGTGGGCGGGGTGTCGATCTCGTTCGTGATGGATGCGGAGCGTGCCAAGGGAACCGTGGTGTACCTGGAGTGGGAGGGCGGCAGCCAGGTCAGCTCGTCCAGCAAGTCACGGCACAGCAGCGGGCCCACGGCTCACCCGGTGGTCGAGTTCAAGCCCGCGGGCGGAGAGCTGACGACATTCCGGAGCTCAATGGGTTCCAACCCACCGGCGTACGACACGGGGGAGCGGGTCGACGTCCTGTACCGCGCCGATGACCCGGAGGACGCGAAGATCGACGGGTTTGTCTCGCTGTGGCTGATTCCGCTGATCTTCTGCGGGATCGGACTGCTGATCGCGGGCATCGGAACGGCCATTGCGATCGCGACGCGGCGGCGCTCCCGCCGCGCCCACAGCGGATCCGGAACCGCGCGGCCCTGAGTCCGCCAGGCGCTCACGCCGCGGGGTCAGGTGGTGAAGGCTTCGATCAGGGTCCAGATGGCGAGTCCGGCCATGCACGCGGCACCGATGCGCTGCACGGTCTTGAGAGGGACACGCTTGGCGATGAAGCGGCCGACCAGCAGGGCGAGGGCGGAGACCGACATCAGCGCGAGTGCCGAGCCGAGGGCGGTGGGCAGCCAAGGGTTGGTGGCGGCCAGGTTGGCGGTGGTGATCTGCGTGAGGTCGCCCCATTCGCTGATGAAGACGGCCATGAAGGCGGTGGTGTAGACGGGCCAGAAACCGGTGACGGTCTTGGCGGCGCCTTCCTCGTCGTCCTCGTCGCCGCCGCGCAGCAGGACGACGGCGCCGAAGGCGAACAGAGCGGCGGAGACGAGCTTGACGGCCATGCCCGGAAGCAGGCTGAGCAGGCTGCCCGCGCCGATGGCGATCGCCACATGCACGATGAAGGCGGTGGAGGTTCCGAACCACACGTACAGCGGCCGCATCCGGGTGCCCATGGCCAGCGAGGCGAACATGGTCTTGTCGGGCAGTTCCGCGAGGAAGATCAGCCCGAAGGCGGTGAGGAACGCCAGGGGGTCGAAGGTCATGGCCTTGCTTTCTGCTGGGGCCGGGCCGTCAGCTCATCGGCACCCAGGGGGCGACGGGAGAACCACTCGGCCCGGCACGACGGAACGGCCCACACCTGAGTGGGGCCGGATCATGCCTTGGCCGAAGGTCTCGTCCGCCCCCGCACAGTGTGCGGGAGCCCGGTGGCCGGGGTGCTCTGGAGCACCCAGCGTGTCGACCAGCGGTTCTCGGGACTACTCCCCTTCGCTGTGATCCAGGCTAACAGGTGGTGTTCTGACCACGTGGTGGCCGGATCGCGGACCGGGGCGGGGTGAGCGGTCCGCGCGCACTCACCATGGCGCCCGCGGGCGGCAGTTGGGGGCGTCATGGACATCGGCGCTCGCGCGGGGGAGGGGCTGATGGCTGCCGATGAGGGCAACTGCACGGCACTTGTGCGAGGTGATGCAGGTGACGAAGGGAACGCGTGTGACACAGCGAGTGGAGGCTGAGCTGGATGGCGCGCGCAGCACGGAACGAAGCCCGCGCCGGACAGGTCGTGGTCCGCATCGCCCGCCACGACGAGGGACCCCGGCCACCTGAGCGGCCGGGGTCCCTCACGATGCGATCCCTACGGGCTCAGCTTCGCACGGAGAGCCGTGCGATCCGGGCGTCGGCGGACAGTCGTCCGTCGACCTGTACCGCGACGTATCGCGCGGACGTGTCGAGGATGAGCTCCCGGTTGCGGCCGCGCCCGTCGACCCGGCCCGCGCTTCGGTAATCGACACCGTCGTCGCTGACCTCCACTCCGAGGGCGGGCGCACCGCCGGCCGTCCAGGACACCTCGACCGAGCGCACCGGCAGCCGCGCGCCCAGATCGACGACCATGCGTCCGTCGGGGCCGGGCCGCCACGCCGTCGCCGGATCACCGTCCACCGCGGCAGCCGGGTCCGACATGCCCGCGGGCAACGGACTGGTCGGGAACACGGTGCGGCCGAGCGCGAGGTCGTCGAGGGGGAAGGCGGCCGCGCCGTGCAGACGGAGGGTCGTCTCACGGCCACGCGACACGACGGCGACCTCGCTGCGCTGCTGTCCCTCCACCCGGACGCGGCAGGCGGCGCCGGACAGCCGCACCGTGGCCCCGTCCGTGACCTGCACGCGCAGCCCAGTGGGCAGTCGGGTCGCCCCCGACACAGGAGTCACCGTGAACCGGGGTGCGAGCAACAAGGCCTCGGCCGACAGGAGTTCGGCCCGGTAGGACGTCCCGTCGTCAGTCAGTGTCTGGTCCCCCTGGAACACCACGCGACCTGCACCGGACTGCGGCACGTCCACCGTCGTCGTGACGGCGTCGCCCGACAGGTTGAACAGGCTCAGGTGCTCCTCCGTGAACGCCACCTGGACCGCCTTGTTCCCAGCCGCGGGTGAGGCCTTCCGCGCGAGCGCGCGCAGCGTCTTGCCCGACGCGCGTGGATACCCCTCGACCACCACGGGCGCCGCGGGGCCGTCGGCCGCCAGGATCGTGTCGCCGTACACCGCGATCGGGTGGTCCGAGCCGCGCACGACAAGTCCGGCCCGCCCGTCGACGTCGAGCCAGCCGCCCCGGCTGCTCACCTCGGGAACCGGCCAGGCCGCCAGGTCCTCCCAGCGCTCGCCGTCGGTCGAACCCTGGATGCGGTAGGCGCGCCCGGCCGCCGCTTCCCAGCGCAGCGTGACGCGGTCGACCTCGTGCGCGGCGCCCAGGTCCACGGACAACCAGCTGTCGGCGCGCGGACGTTCGGCCTTCGCCACCGCCCATCGCGTCGCCAGGTCGCCGTCGAAGGCCAGCTCCGGGCCCTTGCCCGGATCGTACGAGGACGTGGTGGCCTTCCCGCCGCGCGCGAGGTCGGAGCCGTCCGCCCCGTCGCGGACCTCGAACGCGTACAGCGAGTATCCGTATGTCGGGTCGGGGCGCACGCCGAGCATTCGGATGTGTCGCACAGTGGTGCGCGGGAAGCCCACCTCGTCGACGCGCGCCGTTGCCGTGGGTGACGTACCCGCATCCTGCGCACGCACGGAGACCTCTCCCTCCTCGAAGCGGTACGTACGTGCGCCGTCGAGGCCGGCCATCCCCGGCATGGTGAGGTTGTGCACCTCGAGATGCCCCTCCCCGGCGGCCGTTCCGGAGGTCGCGTAGACGACCCCGCCCGTCGGCAGCGTCGTGAAGCCCGCGTAACCGGTGTCAAGGCGCAACACGGTGGCAGTGCCGTCGAAGCCGTCGCGCAGCGACGTGTACAGCCGGACCGCGCGCTGCCCGACCTTGCCCGTCGTCGCGGGCAGGAACATCGGCGTGCCACCGCTGAGCTTGAACAGCCAGTCGTCATGGCCCGGTTGCCAGGGGAACTTCACAAAGCCGGACTTGCTGACGGCGCCCGCCCACGCGGCCCGCGTCTGGTGCGAGACAAGTCCCGGCCCCGTGCCGAAGTCCGCCACTCCCGACGCCTGGGCGAAGAGCTCGTCCTCGGACAGTGGACGAACCCGGTGGCCGTTCGCAGCCGCCCACACGTGCAGCAGATAACTGATGGCCACCTCGGCCCGGGCCTCCGGCTCGTATTTCGGCTCACCGGAGAACTTCGCCAGACGGTACTCGGGCGGATACTTCTGGTACGCCTCCAACCGCTCGGCCAGCGCCAGTTCGGCTCGTGCCGCCGCCCGGTCACCGGCCACCTGGGCCAGGAACGCGAGGGGGATCACGTCCCTGCCGTACAGATGCTCGCGGTCGTTGACCATCGGCATCAACGGCTCGCCGGCGTCACTCATCACGCCCAGCAAGGTGCGCCACAGAGGCAGCGCGTTGGGTTGCGCGGTCAGTACCTGCGGCAGCGGCTGCCCGGCGGCCAGGAAGTGCGCCGCGTTGCGGCCCGACGTGCGCCACAACTCCTCCTGGTAGTGCGGGCCGAAGGAGCCGTGGTTCTCGACGATGAACGTGTCGTACAGATTCCGGGCCGTGTTGCGGGAGACTGCAACGCCGTCGACGAGCGCTGGATTCGCCAGGTCGGCGGGCGGAAGCCCGGCCTCGTTGCGCGACCAGGTGCCGTAGGCGGACTCCCAGTCCGGGCGGCGCGCGTCGCCGGGCGCCCACGCGAGGGCGGGTGCGAGGGTCTGCGAGTACAGGCCCATCTCCTCCAGCTTCGTGTCGCCCACGTGGCCGCCCTGCAGACCGTTCGGCGTCCAGTCGCCCGAGTCCGGGTCGTCACCCGTGCCCAGCTTCGTGGTGTAGGCGGCCTGTTCACGAACGATGGTGTCGACGTTCGCGCGCGTCGTGCTGTCGAGGTCGTCCCAGAGCAACCGCGCGGCAAGGACGAAGTACGACTGGAATGTGGTGTCGAAGAACAGCTTGCGGCCCCACTGGGTCCCGCCCGTGAGCCGGTTGGACGCCGCGAAGTGCCGGATGGTGGCGAGCGTGCGCGCCTTGAGGGTCTCGCGGTCGATACCGGCGGGCCCGCTGTCGTACGTGCCGTGGGTGAGGAGCACCGCATGGCCGAGGACGACGGCGAAACCGAAGTCCTTGTCCGTGTAATAGCCCCGCGCCTCGTCCCACTGTGTCTCGGACCAGTGGGTGTGCTGGAGGAGAACGCGGTGGTACGTGGCGGCTATCTCGTCCGGGGGAGAGGCGGAGTCAGCAGGTCCGGCGGAACTTCCCAGCGCCTGTGCGGAGTTCATGCCGACGACGGAGGGCAGGGCGGCCAGGGCGCCCGTCAAGCCGAGGAGTTGCAGGAATCTCCGGCGGTCGACCTGCTGGGGGTGGTGCGACATGTGCGGGACCTTTCACAAGACAACGTTGTCAGGTGGGGGTGGCGCTCATTCTTCGGCCTGTCGCACGGAGCGTCAATGGGTGGGTTCCCGCCGGAGATCGAGGAGAGACGTGGTATGCCGCCGGCAGTGGCGACCTGGAGCCGGAGTGCGGACAACGACAACAGTGATTCGGTCGCCGTGCTGGTGTTCTCGTACGCCGTCTGAGGACTGAGGACTGAGGACTGAGGGGTCAGGGACGGGGGCTGAGGGACGGGGGCGGAGCATCGCGGGCAGGACCGGCATCGGTGGTTCGGCTGGAAGGCGGCGACGCCGGATCGGCTGTGGGCAGCGCCTGTCTAGAGCACCGGCGGCCCGGCCTCGATGCGACGCAGCACCGGGGGCAGACGATCGAGGTCGGGGCCCGTCTCGACCTGTCGCTCGTCCCACCAGGTGGCGCCGGCATCGCGCAGCGGACCGATCACGTTCCCGGCTTTGGCCGCGTCCAGGGGTGTGGCACCGCCCAGTACGAACTCAAAGGGGCGTTCGCCCTCGTCGGTACGGTGTTTGCGCACGTAGTCGACCAGTTCCCGCACCTCTGCCGCATCCGGCACATGCCCGTGCCGGGCCGTCTCGAACAGCGGCACCGCGCCGTCCCACCTCGCTGCCCGCCGCATGGGTGCACGGCGCGGCCAGAACCCGCCGATCCACACCGGTGGGCGAGGCTGCTGCACGGTGGCGGGCAGCATCGCCACGTCCCGGACCTCGTAGTGCCGGCCGTGGTGGTCCACCCGTTCGCCGGACCACATGCAGCCCAACAGCTCCAGTCCCTCGTCCAGGCGCTCGGCGAGGACGCGCGGCTCGGCGGCGTCGCCGAAGCTGCGGTACTCGTCCTCGACCGGACCGCCCAGTCCCGCGGCAAAGGTCACCCTGCCGCCGCTCAGCTGATCCAAGGTGGCCACCTGACGGGCGAGTTGCTGCGGCCGGTAACGGGGGACCGGCGTCAGCAGGGTGCCCAGCCGGATCCGCGAGGTGGCCAGCGCGGCGGCGGTCAGCAGCATCCAGGGGTCCCCGAAGGGACGCCCCTGGTGCCGTCGGTGCAGGACGTGATCCCACACGAAGAGCCCGTCCCAGCCCGCCTGTTCGGCGGCGGCCGCTGCGGTGGCGACGTTACGAGGGTCGGCGAAGTCGCCGAAATTCGGGATGTTGACGGAGAAGCGCATCCGAGCAGGATGCGCAGCGCGCTGGGAAGGCGCAATCGAATTCGCATCATGGCAACTCAGTACCGGACGCTGCGGCGCCGTTGTCCCGGTTGTACCTGCGCGGTTCTGCGGCGGTCCGGTTTCGTGGACGCCTGGTGTTCGGGGTCGAAGGTGCGACGTTGGGCGACCGTCCCTGGGTGAGGGCGCCTGTGGTGCCGTGGCGGCACAGGGGAGCGGACATTGCCCTGTTGCGCCAGTGGCTGGGCCGCCGTCCCGGCCTCAACCAGCCGTGACGCGTGCGCGAGCTCGTCAGGCCGTTTTGACGGATCCGCCGTCGATGAGGTGGTCGGTGCCCGTGGTCGCGGCGGCGAGTGGTGAGGTGAGGTAGGTGACGAGGGCTGCGACCTCGGCCGGCTCGATGAGCCGGCCGATGAGCATGCCCGTCGCTGAGGGGAGTCCCGCCAGGAGATCGGCGTGCGGGATGCCCATGGATGCCGCGAGTTCCGCTCCGTAGCCGGTGGGGCTTTCCCACATGGCGGTTCGGACCGGCCCGGGGGAGACCGTGTTCACCCGGACACCGCGCGGGCCGAATTCATCCGCGAGTGCCTTGCCGAAGGCGGTGAGCGCGGCCTTGGCCGTCGTGTAGGCGATCGGTCCGCTGTGGGGGACGCGGGCTCCGACGGAGGACACGTTGACGATCGCGCCGCGTGTGGCCAGCAGGGCGGGCAGGGCGGCGCGGGTGACACGGACCGTGGCGAAGAAGTTCAGGTCCACCACCTCCGCCCACTGCGCGTCGGTCGTGTCGAGGAAGCCGCCGCTGAGGCCCCCGTCGCCGCCGCCGACGTTGTTGACCAGGATGTCGATGCCGCCCAGTTCGGTCACAGCCTCGGTGGCCAGGCGCTCGGGTGACGCGGGATCGGACAGGTCCACCGCCACGAGCGTGGCGCCGGTCGCCTTCAGTTCCGTTGTGGGAGTACGGGCGGCCGCGACGACGCGGACGCCTTCGGCGACCAACGCCCGAACGACCGCCAGCCCGATGCCCCGGCTCGCCCCTGTGACCAGTGCAGCCTTGCCGTTCAACTGCAGATCCATGGTGTAACTCCGTAGATAGCCGCGTCTCATGTGATGCATCGAAGGTAGAACATGCATCATTGATGTTGCAAGTTATCTATGAGTCGCCACACCGTCGTATTCTCGTGGAGTCACCCACAGACCCGGAAGGATCGGCACCCCATGGCGCTGCCCGCCTCTGCCAAGCCGCTGCGCGCCGACGTGGAGCGGACCGTGAGAGCGATCCTCGAAGCCGCCGAGCGGGTCCTGTCCGTGAACCCGGCGGCGACGATGGAGCAGATCGCCGAGGCCGCCGGGGTCGCGCGGACCACCGTTCACCGGCGGTTCGCGTCGCGCGACGCCCTGATCACGGCCCTGGCCACCTGGGCGACGCAGAGGTTCCATGAGGCCGTCGAAGCCGCCAGGCCGGACACCGCCCCGCCGGCGATCGCCCTCTACCAGGTCACCGCGAACGTGCTCCGCGTGAAGATCGGATGGGGCTTCGCCATGGGCGCCGACCTCGCGGACGCCCCGGAGGCCGCGCGCGTGCACGCCGAGGTATTGGCCCGGTGCGAGCGGCTGTTCGCGCGTGCCCGCGATGCGGGCCTCCTCACCCCCGACACGGATCTGGACTGGGCGCGGCGCGTCTACTATGCCCTCATCCATGAAGCCGCCACCGAGGCGCCCGATACCGACGCCGACGTGGACGCCCTGGCCACGCGCGTCGTCGACACCCTGCTGCACGGGATCGGTCAGCGGGCCACGCACTGACACGGATCCATGTGCGTACCCGCCTGCCTCGGCCCGTGCCGGCCCGCCCTGTGTCGGCCCCGCGCGGGGTTGCGCGTCGGTTCGCCGTTCCGAGTCGTCGAGGGATCATGACCGCGTCGCCGGGCGGCGGTCACGGGCCGGTGCCGCCCGCCTTCCCGGTCGACGTCGGTCGGGAAGGCGGGCCGGGATCGGGAAGTGTCACATCCCGTCAGGACTCCGTGACGGCGTCCGCCGGTCGCAGGACCCGGGCCAGGAACTCGCGGGTGCGGCGGTGTTGGGGGTTGCTGAGGACTTCGTCAGGGGTGCCCTGTTCGACGATGACGCCGTCGTCCATGAAGACGACACGGTCGGCGACTTCGCGGGCGAAGCCCATCTCGTGGGTCACGACCATCATGGTCATCCCGTCGTCCGCGAGACCGCGCATGACGGCGAGGACGTCTCCGACCAGTTCGGGGTCGAGCGCACTGGTGGGTTCGTCGAACAGCATCAGCTCGGGGCCCATCGACAGGGCGCGGGCGATGGCCACCCGTTGCTGCTGGCCGCCCGACAGCTGTGCGGGATAGCTGTCCTCCTTTTCGGCGAGGCCGACGCGGGCCAAGTTCTGCCGCGCCACCCGGACCGCTTCAGCCTTGTCGCGGCCGAGAACCCGGCGCTGAGCGATCGTCAGGTTGTCCAGCACGCTCAAGTGCGCGAAGAGGTTGAACTGCTGGAAGACCATGCCGATCCGGCGACGTAGCCGGTCGATGTCCACATCCGGGTCGGTGATGTCGGTCCCGGCGATGAGGACGTGGCCCTGGGTGGGTTCTTCGAGGAGGTTGGTGCAGCGCAGCAACGTCGACTTGCCCGACCCGGAAGGGCCGATGACGCACACCACTTCGCCTGTGTCGACGGTGAAGTCGATGCCGCGCAGGACCTGAAGGTCACCGAAGGACTTGTGGAGCGCGCGGATCTCGATCGCCCGGGTCGGCGTGGGCGTGTCGTCGGTGGTGGCATTCGTCATGCCCGTCCCCTTGTGTTCTCTCGTGCTGCCGGACGGCTCGCCGGTGGTGCTCATCGTTCACCGTGCCTTCGCATGGCCCGCCTCCAGGCGGCGCACCACGTAGCCCAGCGGGACGGTGATCAGGAGGTAGCAGAGACCGGCCACGAAGATGGGTGTGGTGTTGGCGGTCTCACTGGCCAGGTCCCGTCCGAACTTGGTGAGTTCACGTGTTTCCAGCGAGACGCCGAGGAACAGCACCAGGGACGAGTCCTTGAAGAGAAGGACCAGTTCGTTGGTGAGTGGCGGCACGATGATCCGGAAGGCCTGGGGGATGACGATCGACCACATGGCCCTCGCGTGCGACATGCCCAGCGTCCGCGCGGCCTCCATCTGACCGCGGGGCACGGCCTGGATGCCGGCCCTGATGGTCTCCGCCATGTACGCGGCGGCGACGAGGCCCAGGGCCACGGCGACCTGCCCGTACGCGCCACCCGGTATGGCGAGGCCGGGGAACGCCAGGGGGACGCCGACCCCGATGAAGATGAAGATCAGCAGGGCGGGCAGCCCGCGGAACACCTCGATGTAGAGAGTGGCGAGCCACCGGTAGGGGGCCACCGAGGAGAGCCGCATGAGGGCGACGATCAGCCCGAGCACGAGGCCCACACCGAAACCCGACAGGGTGTACGCCACCGTGTTGGTCAGCGCCACCGTCAGCAGGTCCGGGAACATCCGCTTGGCCACGGAGAGTTCGAGGAACTGCTGCTGCAACTGGTGCCAGTCGGCCAGTACGGCGACGGCGATCACCGCACCGGCCAGGACGACGTACTGCGCACCGCGGAGCATGCTGCGCCGTCGGCGTGGGGAGAGGCGGGGGCGCGGGGCCGCCTGAGCCGGGGCCTTCGTAGCGACGGGAGTGGGCGAGGAGGTCACTGGGACACGGCCTCCGCGGGCATCGGGCCGATCCACTTCTCGTACAGCTTCTTGTACGTGCCGTCCCGCTTGGCCTTCTTGATGGCCTTGTCGATGGCGGCGAGGAGCTTGGGGTTGCCGCCCTTGCGCACGGCGAAGCCGTACTTCTCGCCCGTCTGGACCGTGCCCGTGACGGTGAACTTCGCTGCGTTGGCCGGATCCTTGAGCCAGTTCTGGACCACCGGATAGTCCTGAATGACGACGTCCACCTGGCCGGTGCGCAGCCCGTTGAGTTCGGCGTCCGAGCTCTCGAACGACTTGGAGTCGATGCCGGCGGCGTGCGCGGTGTCCTCGCCGGTGGTGGCCGACTGCGATCCCAGCTTGATCTTGCCGCTCTTGATGGCGCCCAGCGACTTGGCCTTGACGCCCTTACGGGCCAACAGGGCCTGGTTCGCGTCGAAGTAGGGGGTCGAGAAAGCGAGGTGCTGCTTGCGCTCGGGAGTGATCGTCATGCCCGCGGCAGCCACGTCGCAGACCCCCGCGTTGAGGTCCGCACCCGTTTTGATCGTCTCGAACGACTTGTCCACGATCTGCTGCTTCAGGCCGAGGTCGTCGGCGACCAGATCGATCAGATCGACGTCGAACCCGACGATCTTCTTGCCCTTCTCCGACTGGAACGGGGCGTACGGGAGATGCGTACACGTCGTCAACTGGCCGGATTTGACCAGCTTCACGCCGCCGGCCGTCGTGGTGGCCTGTTCCTTGCTGCAGGCGGTGGCCGACAGGGCGAGCGTGGCGGCGAGCACGAGCGGGGTGGAGCGGCGGACGAGTCTTCCGTGAGTGCTCACTGGACTTCCCTCGGGCATGGAGAGAGGCAACTTTCCCTGGGCAGGGAGAAGTTGACCTGGAATGGGACGGGCACCGACGGGTGCCCGCGCAGCCGTGACCACGGGCCACTGGGGACGGGCCCGAACGGAGCTCCGACTGCGGTGGGCACACCCTGCATCAGCGCGAACACGAAAGTCCAGGGCTGTCACCAGCCACTCCGGAAGCCTTCACATTTTCGATCTTGAGTGGCGCGGGTCGTGCGGGGGAGGCCGTCATCGGCCGGGCGCACGGTCGCCGGCCGGGGCGTATGCAGGGATGGCGTGCACATGTCTTGACGAGTGGTCTCGACCACAAGCACCGTTACGGGAGAGCCGTTCTTCGTCCTGTGGGGGGCACGTGAACAGCAGACCGTTCGCCGTGGGTGCGGTGTTGTCCGTCCTCGCCGTCGTGGGAGGCCTGGCGGTTCCGGCCTCGTCGGCGCCGCCTTCGAGGCCGGTCGGGGTGTTGCCTCTCGGCCCCGCCGACCTGACCGAGACGCGGACGTCGCAGCAGCTCCAGCCCGGTGTCACCCTCACCCGAATCGTGCGCGGCGCCGATGCCCCGGCGCTTGCCTGGACGGTCGAGGTCTCCATCCCCGGCGGCGCCGGCTCGCCGGACCCCGACGCGCCACCGTCGGCGCTCAACGACCACGCGAGCGCCGACGACCTGGTCGCCCGACTGCGCGAACACGGCTTCGAGGCGCGGGCCGAGGAGGTCACCACACAGGCGACGGCGGACTTCGCGGGCGGCACGCTCGGATGGCGCGTCCGTGTCGGTGAGTTCGGCTCGCAGTCCGCGGCCACGGCCGAGCGCACCCGGCTGCGGACAGCCGGATACACCGGGGCCGCCGTGTACCAAGGGTGGGACGGGGACCCCATGGACCGGGGTCCGTGGCGGATCGACGTTCTCACCATCGACCCGCACCGCTTCCACGGCGCGCTGAGAGCCTCGTACGGGCCGGATCTGGAGAACCGGGAGACGACCAGCCAACTCGTGGCCGCGGCCGGGGCGACCGCGGGGGTCAACGCCGGGTTCTTCGTCCTCGACCCGAACGCCGGCGCCCCCGGGGACCCGGCCGGTGTCGGCGTGTATGACGGCAAGTTCCTGAGTGAACCCGTGAGCGGGCGGCCCTCCCTCGTGATCCACGATTCCGGGCGTCGGACCGACGTCGCGCGGCTCACCTGGCAGGGCAAGCTGTCCGGCCGGGGCACCTCTCTCCCGCTGGACGGGATCAACCGCGTCCCCGGCCTGATCAGGAACTGCGGCGGCACCGCCGACGACACGCCCACCTCGCTGCCCCTGCATGATGCGACCTGCACGGACGGCGACGAACTCGTGGCCTTCACGCCCGAGTTCGGCGAACGCACTCCGAGTGGCGAAGGGTTCGAGGCCGTACTCGATCGCCACGGACGGGTACTTGAGGTGCGTTCGCCGCGCGGCGGATCGCTGCCGGAAGGCGGCAGCTCCGTGCAGGCGACCGGACGCTACACCTCCCAGCTGGCCGAACTGGCGCAGACCGGCGGCGAGTTGCGGATACGGGCCGCGTTGAAGGACGCGCACGGCCGTACGGTCTCCCCCTCCATGAGCACCAGCATCCTCAACGGCGGCCCCGAACTCGTCCGGGACGGCCGTACACACGTCACGGTGGCCACCGACGGCATGGTCCAGCCCGGCAATCCCAGCTTCTATTACGGCTGGGTGCACAAACGCAATCCGCGCACGCTCGCCGGAGTCGACGCCGCGGGACGGACCGTTCTCGTCACGGCCGACGGACGAAGCACCGGCGCGCTCGGACTCAGCATCCCGGAGAGCGCCGCGGTCGCGAAGGCGCTGGGCCTGCGCGACGCGATGAACCTCGACGGCGGCGGGTCCACCACCATGGTCGCCGGCGGGGGCGTGATCAACGCCCCGTCCGACGCGACCGGAGAACGCCCGGTCGGAGACGCCCTGTTGGTCCTCCCCGGCCGAAAATGACCCCGTCGACAGGAGCAGCCATGACCGCCGCCACGATCCGCCGCGCCAGATGCCTCCTGCTCGCCCTGGCCGTCCTGCTGCTCACCCTGACACCGAACGCACCGTCCGTGGCCGCCGACGCTCGCGGTGCCGAGGTCGTCGCCGTCACCCAGGTCGCCGACCGTCAGGTGGATCTGTCCGTACGCTCCTCGGCTCTCGGCGGCCGGACCGTCCACGTCCGACTGCTCACGCCCGACGGCTGGAACCCGGGCGACCACCGTCGGCACTGGCCGACCCTGTGGCTGCTGCACGGGTGCTGCGGCGACTACACGTCGTGGACGAGCCGGACCGACGTCGCCCGCATCGACAGCCTGCGCGACGTCCTCGTGGTGATGCCGGAGGCCGGCTGGAACGGCTGGTACAGCGACTGGTGGAACAACGGCAACGGTGGTGACCCCGCCTGGGAGACGTTTCACACCAAGGAGCTGCGCCGACTCCTCGAAAGCGACTGGGGAGCGGGCCCGCGTCGCGTGGTCGCAGGACTGTCCATGGGAGGGCAGGGCGCGCTGATGTACGCGGCCCGGCACCCGGGCATGTTCAAGGCGGCAGCGGCGTACTCAGGATCCGTGCACCCGTTGCTGAACGACGAGTCGGTGGACCGCATCATGGGGTTCTTCGCGGGCCAGGGCGACGACCCGCGCCGGGTCTGGGGCGACCCCGTGGCGCAGCGGGATGTGTGGGCGGCTCATGACCCGTACTACCTGGCCAAGCGCCTCAAGCCGATCCCCGTGTACCTGTCGTGCGGCGACGGCACCGCGGGCCCCCTGGACCCACCAGGTGCCACGAACGCCCTCGAAGCGGACTTCAACCGGCAGAACCATGCCTTGGCGGGCGCGCTGGAAAAGGCGGGTGCCCGGCACGTGACGACCAACTTCTACGGGCCTGGCACCCACAGCTGGCCGTACTGGCAACGAGAGCTGCACGCCTCGCTGCCGATGCTGTTGGGGGCGTTGAGGGTCACGAACTGACGTGATCTGTGGCGGCGCCCGCCAGTCGGGGGCGGCCGGAGCGGGTGCAAACTATGTCATCATGCAATGACATCGCCTGATGACAAGAACGGTACCCCTCCTTTGCAGCCCTCCATACCGGCGTCCGCGCGTACCTCCGCCGTATCGGCACCCGCACTCCGCCACCCACGGGCTCTCGTGCCCGTCCTCGTCTCGCTCGGGATGCTCGTCGCCGTGGTCAGCAGCCTCGGCGCACCGCTCATCCCGACCATCGCGGCCGAGGACCACGTCGCCGTCTCCACCGCACAGTGGGCGCTCACGGTGACGATGCTGGTGGGAGCCATCGCCACACCGGTCATGGGGCGCCTGGGCGACGGCCCGCACCGCAAGAACGTGATCCTCACCGGCCTCGCCGTGGTCCTGGTGGGCAGCCTCCTGGCGGCCCTGCCCCTCGGGCTCACCTGCCTCCTCGTGGGCCGGGCGCTTCAGGGCGTCGGCATGGGCCTCGTCCCGCTCGCCATCGCCACCGCCCGCGACGCGCTGCCCCCGGAGCGGGCACGGTCGGCGGTGGCGACCCTCTCCCTGACCACCGCCGCGGGCATCGGCCTCGGCTATCCGATCACCGGCCTGTTCGCGCAGTACCTCGGCATGTACGCCGGATTCTGGTTCGCTGCCGCCACGGCGGCCGCCGCGCTCACCGCCACCGTGATCGTCGTGCCCGCGGCGCCGCAGCGCCCCACCGTCCCGATGGACTTCCCCGGCGCGCTGCTGCTCGCCGGCGGCATGGCGGCCCTGCTGGTGACGCTGGCCGAGGGGGAGCGGTGGGGCTGGGGATCCGCTCCGCTGCTCGCGCTCGCCGTCGCGGCCGTCGTCCTGCTCGCCGGGTGGGTCCTGCACTCGATGCACTCCACGCATCCGCTGGTGCGGGTACGGCTCATCAAGGATCGCGGCGTACTCGTCGCCAACCTGACCACGATGGTCGGCGGCGTCGGCACCTACCTGCTGATCGCGCTGGTCACCCGCTACGTCCAGACACCCGAGTCCGCCGGATACGGCTTCGGCTCGACCATCGTCGTCACCGGTCTGCTGCTCGTGCCGTTCTCCGCCGCCAGCCTCGTCACCGGCCGCCTCGTGCGGATGCTCGGCGCGGCGGCGACGCCCGCCCGCATGCTGCCGCTGGGCTGCCTGCTCTCCCTCTCGGGCCTGGTCTGCTTCCTGGTCGCCCGCTCCAGCCTGTGGGGCATCGGCACGATGATGGCGCTCGCCGGACTCGGCGTGGGCGTCACCTTCGCGGTCACGCCCGGCCTGATCGTCGGCGGAGTGCCCGCACAGGAGACGGGCAGCGCGATGAGTTTCAATCAGGTCATGAAGTACATCGGGTACTCGACCGGCAGCGCGCTCAGCGCCGTCATCCTCCAGGCCGCCACCGACCCCGGCGCGGCGCTGCCGACCAATGACGGCTACCGCAACGCGGGTCTCGCCGGCTGCGCCGCCTTCGTGATCACCGGCATTCTCGCCGTGGTACTCACCCGCACGGGCACCCGGCTGCGGCCGTCCGTGGTCGCGGCGGGGCACGTCGCTCCGGTCGCCACGGGTGAGCGGGCGCGCCCCGAGCCGAGCCGCCCGTGAGCGGCGCGGACGCCGGCCCGCGCCGGAACTCCGCCCGCACCCGCGAGGCGCTGCTGCGGGCGGCGACCGAACTCTTCTCCGAGCGCGGCTACGACCGCACCACCATCCGCGAGATCGGTGAGCGGGCCGGGGCGGACCCGGCCCTGATCGCACGCTACTTCGGCAGCAAGCCCATGCTGTACGTCGAGGTGCTGCGCGCCGAACACGGTGACGTCGCACCGGACGACCTCCTCACCGAGCCCCGCCTGCGCGACGTCGCCCAACGTGCGGAGCGGCGCGGCCCGGTCCCTCTGCTGAGGGTCGCCGTCCAGCCGTTGAGCGATGGGGCCGCGCAGGACGCCACCCGCGCGGCACTGCGGTCCCGGCTCGTGGATCCGCTGCGCGCACGCTTCGCCCGGGAGGGCAGGGACCGGCCGGGGCTGCGGGCCGACGTGCTGGTGGCGGCGGTCGCCGGGGTGTTGCTCGCCCGCCACTCCGGGGCGTTCGAGGACCTGGCCGACGCGGAGGTGGACGAGGTCGTCGACGTGCTGCTGGAGACGCTCGGTGGCGACGGGCCCGCCCGCGATCGGTGAACGCCGGCGGGCCCACCGCGTTCACGCGTTCGCGAGCCAGGTCGTTGCGGCTACGACGAGTGCTTCCACGCCTGTGCTCAGGGTGGGCTCGACGACCGGTGCGAAGTGGGGGGAGTGGTTGCTCGGCAGCTCGTCCAGCCGGTCTTCCTGGAGCGCGCCGAGAACCGTTTCGGTGTCCAGACCGCCCCAGAACCAGAAGACGGTCGGCACGTCGAGCACCTCTCCGAACACACCCACGTCCTCACTCGCGTTCACCTGAGGCATCGGCATGATCCGCTGCTGCCCGAAGTGCTCCGCGAACGCGGCGACCGTGGCCTGCGTCGCCTCCGGATCGCTCACCAGCGCCGGTGCGGAGCCGGTCCAGGCGAACTCCGGCGGCTCCGCGGCGCCGCTCGCCTGCGACTCAGCGGTGGCGATGCGCTCGATGGCGTTGCGGACCTTGTCGCGGATCGCCGGGGTGAAGGTGCGGACGTTGATCCCCAACTCGGCCCTGTCGGGGATGATGTTGTCCTTGGTGCCCGCCTGCAGGCGCCCCACGGTCACCACGGCGGTCTCCGCCGGAGGAACCTCCCGCGCGACGATTCCCTGCAACCGCGTGACCACGTTGGCCGCCATGAGCACCGGGTCGATGGACGCCTCCGGCCGGGACCCGTGGCCCCCGCGACCGTGCAGAGTCAGGTCGAGGGAGTCCGCCGCAGCCATCACCGGGCCCGTGCCGTAGCCGATGACCCCCGCGGGCAACGGCCCGACGTGCTGGCCCAGCACGATCTCGGGCTTGGGGAACCGCTCGAAGAGTCCGTCGTCGACCATCCCCCGTGCGCCGACCGCGAGTTCCTCGGCCGGCTGGAACACCACCAGCAGCGTGCCGCGCCACTCGTCACGCGACTGCGCGAGCAACATCGCGGCACCGGTCAGACAGGCCGCGTGCATGTCGTGACCGCAGGCGTGCATCACCGGTACGTCACGGCCCTCGTGGTCCACGCCCCGCGCCTGACTCGCGTAGGGGAGTCCGGTCTTCTCCTCCACCGGCAGCGCGTCGAAGTCCGCGCGGAGCATGACCACCGGCCCCTCGCCGTTGCGCAGGACCCCGACCACGCCGGTGACGCCGATCCCCTCGGCCACCTCGTCGAAGCCCGCCTCACGCAGACGCTTCGCCAGCAGACCGGCGGTGCGTGTCTCCTGGAGCGAGAGCTCGGGATTTCGGTGCAGATCCTTGTAGAAGGCGGCGAGTTCGTCGCGGATCTCCGGCAGTTGTGCGGTCACCGTCTTCGACATGGCTACCTGACCTCTCTGAGTACCGATGTGCGTACCGTAGCTCCGCACACCAGGGATACACGCGGCCCCCTGGCAGGTGGCGCTGACCGCGTACGCGCCGAGGGGGTTGTGGTGGGTTCGTGCCGGGGACGGGCGACCACTGTCGCAACCGCTCTACCCGGCGGTAACGTGCGGCTCCGTTCGCAACCGAGGGAGTGGCATGGGCACCGTCACGGGAATCGATCGCGTCGCCGAGCACGAGAAGACGCGTGCCGCGCTGCGTGCCGTGGTCGCGCGACTTGTCCGACTGCTGCGTGACCTTCCGGACCTGGAGGTGGCGTCCGGTGTCCCGGAGTGGACCGTGGGTGATGTCGGCGCACATGTGGCTGCCGTGCATCTCGCGTTCGGCTCCGGCTTCACCGGCGAGTCCGTGGAGTGGGACACGGTCCTGCCGCCGGGCGACGGGCCGTTCGTCGAGCGGCTCACGGCCGTGAACGCCCTGTCCCTCGGCCTTCTCGGCGGCGATGAACGCACCCGTCTCGGCGACCTGATCGCCGAGCGCGGCGAGGCGTTCCTGCGCGAGACCGACGGTCTCGCCCCGGACACCCCCGTCCCCACGCCCTGGTACGGGCAGGAGCGGACGCTCACGCTCGCGGCGGCGACCGGAATGATGCTCAGCGAGAGCCTCCTGCACGGCCTCGACATCGCCCGCGGCGCCCGGCTCCCGTGGCCGATAGGCCCGGACGAGGCGCGCCTGGTGCTCGGGCAGTCGATGCCGACGATGATGCCGCTGGCCCTGGACACGGCGAAGGCGCAAGGCGTCAGCATCGCGTTCGACGTCGCGATCAAGGGCGGTCCACGGCTGGCGGTCGTCATCGATGAGGGCGCGGCGACCGTGACCCGCGACGCCCCGCCGCGCGCGTACGACTGCCGGATCACGGCGGCGCCGGCAGCGTTCCTCCTGGTCGCCTTCCGGCGCATGCCGGTCTGGAAGGCGATCGCGCGCGGTCAGATGCGGGCCGGCGGCCGAAAGCCCTGGCAGGCACTGCGGCTCACCGAACTCATCGCTAGCCCCTGACCCGAGGAAGGCGTCCGCCCGTCAGGGCTTCCAGTCGCCCATGCGGTCCAGGCGGCGGAGCTGCTGGCGGGCGGTGGGCACGTCGAGGGCCTTGCCCCGCGCGGTGAGGCGGTCCGCGACGGTGGTGCGGTGCTCGGCGGGCTTGTGGTCGTCGTACTTGAACTTGGCGACCACATCGATGACGTCCAGGCGCAGCCCACGGATGCCGGGCAGCATGCGGCCGTACGGAGGCTGGTCCACGGCCACCCGGGCGTGGTCGCCGTCCGGCTGGAAGTGGGCGAGCTGGCGGCGCAGGAGCTCGGCCTTGGCCTCGGGGGCGTCGACGATGTGGGCGTGGCAGGTGAACTGGACGGCCGCGTAGTAGCTGGTGGGGACGCCGTCGGTGGGTGTCGTGTCCGGCTTGGCGCGCCAGGGGCCGGGGATGAAGGCGTAGTCCCCGATGACGGTGAACGTGACGTTCGGGTCGTGCTCGATCGCCTTCCAGACCGGGTTGGGCCGGGCGAAGTGGATCAGGAGGTGGTTGTCGTCGCCGGTGAAGTGGGTGGGGACGACCACGGGGGGCCGGCCGGGAAGGCCGTTGACGCTGAGCTGGCCGAAGTCGTGGCCGTCGGCGATCCACGCCTGCCATTCGCCCTCGTCCAGTGCGGCGTCCCAGGGTTGGATGAACACGCTCTTCTCCTTGCGAGTGGTGGGCCGGTTCAGGTGAGGGCGAGGAGGCCGACGGCGCGTCCGCGTCGTCACCGCCGGCGCCGTGATGCCGCTGTGGACGGGGGAGCGAGGCAGCGAGGCCCGGCTCCTGCGGACGACCTCGACCTCCGCCCCGGTCGAGGTCTGGCGCTGGCACCCGGTGACGCATACCCCAGCCACCCCCACCAGGCCGGAGTCGTCGAGACCGTCAGCGTCACCGTCGGACAGATGATCCTCGAGGTCGATGGTACCGAGTACCCCGTCGAAGCCGGACCGACAGCCACCTTCGACGGCAACGCCCCCCACACCTACCGCGGTACCGGCACGGAGACCTGCCACCTGATCACGACCGTCCACCTGCCGCCCGGCCCCGCGGGCACCGTCTTGTGAGACCACCGCGCTCGACGACGGTCATGAAGTACTCGAACTGGCACCGTTCCACACGTCCGTCGAGTCGGCCGGTTCGGGAGGTTGCCGATAGCGCAACTCGATGCTGCTTGCGGGCGGACAGGGAATCGCCGAAGGGCGAATTCGAGGGCCGGCTTACGACGCGCCACGGCCCAGGGCTCGGGTCCGGGTGAGGATCTCGCGCAACTCCTCTACAGGAAGCTTCGGTTGACGGTCCGCCGAGAACAGGCCGTTGATCTCCTGCTCCGTGTCGGTGAACTGGGTGAAGCAGAACCCGGCGAGCCCGGAGTCCACCGCGGCCTCCACCAACCCGGCCAGGCGCTCGGCGAAGTCCTCCTTCGTGCTCACCGTGTCGTAGCCGAACCACTCGGCGCCCTCGGCCGGTTCGAAGGTGGCTCCGCCGAACTCACTCAGTACGACAGGCTGCCCCTGGTGGCGTACGCCGTCCAGGACGAGCCGCTTGGCACCCGGCCACTGCTCGACGATCTCGCCCCGCCGCAACGAGGAGTTCCCGTAACGCTCGCGCAGCACCTGTGCGTCCTGCGTGTAGTCGTGCACACCCCAGATGTCGGCGGCGGAGATCTCCCAGCCGTCGTTGGAGACGGACGGGCGCGACGGGTCGAGGGCTTTGGTCAGGTGGTAGAGGCTGTCCATGAAGTGCCGCTGGGCGGGGACGAGCGCCGGGTTCGGGACGGACCAGGACTCGTTGACCGGGACCCACGCGACGATCGACGGGTGGCTGAGGTCACGGGAGACCGCCTCGGTCCATTCGCCGACCACCCGCTCGACGGTCTGCGCACCGAACGTGTAGGCCGAGGGCATCTCCTCCCAGAGCATCAGCCCCAGCCGGTCGGCCCAGTAGAGGAAGCGGGGATCCTCGATCTTCTGGTGGATGCGCAGCCCGTTGAGGCCGATGGACTTGGCCAGTTCGGCGTCGCGGCGCAACGCGTCGGACGGGGCCGCCAGATGGGATGCGGGCCAGTAGCCCTGCTGGAGCGCGAAGCGCAGGAAGTACGGCTTGTGGTTGAGGAGGAAGACGCCGTCGTCCCAGCCGATGTCGCGCAGCCCGAGGTAGGACGTGACGCGGTCGACGAGGGTGTCGTCGGCCGCGTCGCGCAGCGTCACGGTCGCGTCCACGAGATGCGGCCGGTCGGGGCTCCAGAGCAGGTCGTCGAGGTCCTGGGCGTGCCGAAGGGCCGGTACCGCGACGTCGAACTCCGTCTCCTGCCCGTCGGTCAGCGTGCGCTGTTCGGCGAGCACCCGATCGCCCTGGGTGAGGCGCACGGTGACGGCCGTCGGACGGCGCGGCCACCGGCTGAGCCGGATCCGGCAGCGGACGCGGGCGTGGGCGACGTCAGGGGTCCAGTGCAGGACCGTGATGTGCTCGTCCGGGACGTCCTCCAGCCACACCGGCTGCCAGATCCCCGAGGTGCGGTGGTACCAGATGACGTGCGGATCACGTCGCCAGTCCTGCTTCCCGCGAGGCTGCGAGGCGTCGAGCGGCTGGTCCTCGGCCCGGACGACGACGGTCTGCTCCCCGTCCCACAGGACGGCGTCGGTGAGATCGCAGGAGAAGCCCGTGTGGCCGCCTTCGTGACGCCCCACGAGTTGTCCGTTCATCCACACCTCGGCCCGGTGGTCGACCGCGCCGAAGTGCAGCAGGAGGCGCCGGCCCGCAGCCGGCCGGGTGACCTCGATCGTGCGTCGATACCAGAGCACGGGGTGGAAGGAGGTGTCCGCGATGCCCGAGGCCTCGGACTCGGGCGGGTAGGGCACGGTGATGGTGGCGGTGAACGGGTCGGTGGTGTCCGGGTCCATCCAGCGGCCCGAGCGGCCTTGGTCCGTGTCGTCGTAGGCGAACCGCCACGGACCGCTCAGGTCACTCCAGACGAGGTCGCGGACGAGTTGCGGCCGCGGGTGGCCTGCGGCGTTCAGGTGCGGGTACGGCATGCGAGAACTCCGGTGGTGTCGTACGTGAATGCAGGGTTTGGGGCGTTGCCGCGGATCAGCCCGCAGGGGATCGGAGCTCCACGACCGTGGCGGCGAACGCCAACGGCCCGGGCAGCAGCGGCGTCAGCAGGGGAATCGACCAGGCGAGGACCACGCTCAGCAGCAGAGCGCCGGCGAGCAGGAGAGCGCCGCGCGGATCCGCGACGCTGCGGAGGAATCCCTCCCGCGCGGACAGCCGATACGGGGCCTCCAGCGCTGTCGCGCGCAGCCCCACGACCATGGCGCCCAGCGTGAGCAGCGCCAGCACGGGCGACATGACGTCTGCTCCGGGCAGCGAACTGCGCAGCAGCGCGGCGTCGATCAGGAGGACCAGCGCGAGCAGCGGAGGAACGCATCCGACGGCCAGCACCCGCGCGCTCAGGTGTGCGCGCAGGTGCCTGACGTACGTACCGGCCCTGACAGGGAGGCCGTGGTCGGCGGTCTGCCGGAGGGTGGCAGAGGCGGCGGCGAACGCGGCGGGTGCCGTGACGACCGGGAGGCAGACAGCGGTGGTGAGCAGGCCGACCAGGAGCACGTCGGCGAAGAGGGTGAAACTCGGCCCGAAGACCTCGCCGGGCTCCCGGCGATCGCGTCGATCCCGGCTGGATGCGGTGGAAGGGGTGGGCGCGTGGGTCATGGCGGCTCAGCCCTTCAGCCCGGAGGCGGCCATGCCCTGCACGAGGTAGCGCTGGAAGACGAAGAAGAACAGCACGATCGGCAGGACCGAGATCACCGACATGGCGAACATGGGCCCGTACGCGGAGGTGCTGGACTGGTCGACGAAGCTGCGCAGGGCCAGCGTGATGGTGAACTTCTCCGGCGCGAACAGATAGATCATCTGCGTGAAGAAGTCGTTCCACGTCCAGATGAACGTGAAGATGGCGGTGGTGATCAGCGCGGGCCGGGTCAGGGGGAGCGTGATCGACCAGTACGTGCGGAAGGCGCCGCAGCCGTCGATACGGGCGGACTCCTCCAACTCGCGCGGGAGCCCGCGCATGAACTGGACGATGAGGAAGACGAAGAAGGCCTCGGTGGCCAGGAACTTGGGCAGGATCAGCGGCCAGTAGGTGTCCACCATGCCGAGCCGGTTGAAGATGATGTACTGCGGGATCAGGACGACGTGGTGCGGCAGCATCAGCGTCGCCACCATGAACGCGAACATCACCTTGCTCATGCGGAAGCGCAGCCGGGCGAAGGCGTAGGCGGCCAGGGAGCAGGACAGGACGTTGCCGACGACGGCACCGACCGCGATCAGCAGGGTGTTGCCGAGCAGCCGTGTGACACTGATGCCCGAAACCCCGTCCAGAGCGGTCGTGTAGTTCGACCACTCCAGGTGGCTGGGCCACAGGTCGAGGCTCGTCACCACCTCGTCGGCCGGCTTGAGCGACGTGGCGAGGAGCCAGGCCAGCGGATACAGCAGGGCGAGCAGACAGACGGTCGCGACCGTGTGCGGCAGCCACCGCTTCGTGGCGATGTTCATCGACCCTCCTCGTCCGCGTAGAAGACCCAGGACCGGGACGTCCGGAAGAGGATCAGGGTGATCGCGGCGATGGCGATCAGCACCATCCAGGCCATCGCCGCCGCGTAGCCCATGTGCGAGGCGGTGAAGCCGCGTTCGTACAGGTAGAGCGTGTAGAACATGGTCGAGTCGGCGGGGCCGCCCTTGCCGCCGCTGATGACGAAGGCCGGCGTGAAGACCTGGAAGGAGTTGATGATCTCCAGCACCAGATTGAAGAAGACGACCGGGGAGAGCATCGGCACGGTGATGGAGACGAACTGCCGCCGGCGGCCCGCGCCGTCGAGCGCCGCGGCCTCGTAGAGATCGGGCGAGATCTGCTGAAGGCCCGCCAGGAAGATCACCATGGGCGCCCCGAACTGCCACACCGTCAGCAGGACGACGACGTACACCGCGAGGTCGGGGTTGCCCACCCAGCCGCCGGCGTGAACGCCGACCGAGTTCAGGATGTCGGAGATCGTGCCGCCGTCGTTGAACAGCGCGCGCCACACCAGGGCGATGGACATGCTCGCCCCGAGCAGGGAGGGCGCGTAGAACGCGGAGCGGTAGAAGGCCCGGCCGCGGTTGAGGTTCTTGAGCAGTGTCGCCACGGCGAGGGCGAGGCCCAGCTTCAGCGGGACGGCGACGACGACGTACAGCATCGTGGTGCCGACCGACCGCCAGTAGCGGGGGTCGTCGGTGAGCATCTCGGTGTAGTTGCGCAGACCCACCCAGTGCGGCGGGTCGAACAGGTTGTAGTCCGTGAAGGACAGGTACAGGGACACGGCCATCGGCACGAGGGTCAGGACGAGCGCGCCGATCATCCACGGGGTGAGGAACACGTAGGCGGGCCACTGCCGTTCACGCACCTGGCGGCGCCGACGGGCGGGCGGTTTCCGGTCCGTGGTGAGGGTGGGGCGCGCGGGCGCCCTGGTCGACACAGTGCTCATGACCTCAGCTCCCGGTTGGCCTCGTCGATGAGTTCGCGTGCCGCCTGGCGTGGTGTGGCCAGGCCGTACATCACACGCTGGTATTCGCGGATGAACGCGGTCTGCACGGCGACATCGCCCCGTGGCGGTGCGGTGGGAGTGGCGTCCAGGCCGTACTTCTCCATGGTCTGCGCGTACTCGTAGATCTCCCGCTCCGGGCCCTTGAGCGTCTTGGCGACGCGGGCGGCGATCTTCCGGTTCGGCGGGGTGGAGCGGGAGAAGGCGAGGATGTCGCCGACCCTCTGGTCATTGAGGAGGAAGTCGACCAACTGGGCTGCCTCCTTGGGGTGTGCGCTGTGCGCCCCGATGCCGATGAGCATGCTCGGCTTGAAGTACGCGCCCTGGTGGCCGTCCGTAGTGGGGACCGGCGCGAAGTGGACGGAGTCGCCGAGCAGGACCGGATAGCTGGGGAACGGCGCGTCCCAGGTGAAGTCGGCGGCGGCGAGGCCACGGCCTATCGGGCTCGTCTCGGTGCTGTTGGCCTGCACGGTGTCCCTGGCCTGGGCGATGGCGCCTTCCCTGCGGAGCCGGTCGCAGAACGTCCAGAACGCGGTGAGGTCGTCCTCGGTGAACCCGAGTTCGGTCTGGCTCGCGTAGAGCTTCCCCCCGCGGCCGCGCAGCCAGGTCTCGAACACGTCCTCGTTGCCCCCGCCGTCGTTGGCACCCGTGTAGGGGCGGCCGTCGGGCGACTTCAGCCCCAGCGCGGCGATCCTCTTGTTGGCCTCCTCCCAGTCCCGCCACGTCCAACTGGGCTTCGGCGTAGGGACATCGGCCTTCTTGTACACGGCGGCGTCATAGGCGTAGCCGGTGATGCCGCGGCCCATGGGAAGGGCGAACTGCCCGCCCTTGTACGTGCCGGTGCGCAGGAAGTCCCTGCTCATCTCGGATGTGCGGATCGTCCTGTCCTCGATGGCGTCGTCCAGTGACATCAGCGCGCCCCCGCCCGCGTACTGCGACACCTGCCGGTAGTCGAGCTGGGCCACGTCGGGCATGCCTCCGCCGGCGGCCTGCGTGGCCAGCTTCTGCAGGTAGGCGCCGAAGTCCCCGCTCGATGTGCGGACGGTGACGCCGGGGTGTTCCTTCTCGAAGAGCCGCACCGCCTGCTCGGTGCGCGCGGCACGGTCGTCGTTGCCCCACCAGGAGAACGTGAGGGTGACACCGCTGGATGTGCTGCCGCTCGCGGGGGAGCAGGCGGAGAGCGTGGAGGTCAGCGCGGTACTGAGGCCGACGGCGGCCGCTGCCAGGACGGCCCGGCGCGGGAGTGGGCGCCGGCCGCTTCGGGGCTCGGGCATGGGGGCCTTCCAGGGGACGGTGCGTGGATGGAGGGGGCGAGGGAGAGACAAGGGCGGCCCCCGGGGACCGGGTGTCAGATGCCGGGGTAGACGTCCAGCCGGCCGCACATGCCGAATCGTCCGCGGGCGGTGGGCCCGGTCGCTGTCACCCTGGCTCGGTCCAGGTGCCCGGCGTCTTTCGCGCGCAGCGAGGCGAGCTGGGACCCGGTCGCCGCCGCCGCGGCGTGGGCGCCGTCCCTCCAGCGCTGTTCCCATGCGTCAAGGCGCGGGCGGATCAGCTCGGAGGCGGCCCGCTGGAACGCGGCCAGCGGTTCCGGATCTCCGCCCTCGGTGGCTTCGCGCAGTTCCAGGAACCGGCGGGTCGCCAGATCACGTCGGGCGCGTGCGACCCCCACCTGCTCGGCCTCGGGGGCGTCGGTGGGGATGCGGATCGCGGTCGCGTAGGTCTCGGTGTCGGCGAGGAGGTCCTGGGGGAGGGTGAGCACCGCGTCGCCCGCCTCGGGCAGGCCGCTGTTCTGCATCACGACGGTGATCTGGAGGCCACCGTCGTTGGTGAGGCGGTGGATCGTGCCGGGCGTGAACCAGGCGACGGTGCCCGGCTCCAGAGGTGTCTCCTCGTAGCCGGAGGTGGTCAGGGTCTGCACCGTGCCCCGGCCGGCCGTCACCACGTATCCCTCGCTGCACGTGAGGTGCAGGTGAGGGGTGCCTCCGCCGGGCCGGCCGTCGACGGTGGGCCAGTCGTAGACGGTCAGCCGGGACACACCCACCGCCGCCGGGAAGCCGTCGTACGTCGCGCTCACCACGCGTGTCCCCGCAGGTGCGCGGCGACCTGCTCGCGATCCCACGCGCCGTCGGCGACAGTCACGCGGTAGCTACGGGTGAGTGTGTCGCCGGGGGCGAGGACGAGCTCCTCGTGGAAGGCCCAGGACGGCGCGACCGCGGCGAACGGGTCGCTGCGCACGAACCAGTGCGCCGGGTGGGTCCCCTTGTCACCCGCGTGGTCGTTGGCCGGGGCGTGCTCGAAGACGACCGTGGCGTGGCCGTCGCGCCCGTCGTGCTCGCCGACGTACGCCAGCCAGGGGGCCTGACCGCCCATCAAGTCACCGCCGTCCGCCTCGGCGGTGAAGACCCGGCCGTCGCGGAAGGCCCGCGGTCCGCGCCAGAACAGGCCGGTGTATCCGGCGGCCGGTCGGCCGTGGGTGGTGGGGCTGCCGAAGCGCAGCGGCTCGTGGCGGCGGTTGGTGACGGCCGAGGTCCACGTCAGTGACCAGCTGCCGGTGTCCGCGTCCACGTCGCGCACCTCGATGCGGCGTTCCTCGTCGGCCCACAGTTCTCCGTCGTGCGGGTGCCAGGTCAGACGCTCGGCGATGACGGCGCGGCCGTCCGCGGCGGAGACCTCCTCGAAGGCGACGTGGGCCATCGAGCCGACCTTCTCGGGCAGGGCGAGGTAGCCGTCGCCGTGCACGTAGGTGTTGCCGCCCCACAGATTCTGGCCCGACAGATGGGAGGCCGTCAGCTGCAGTCCCTTGTGCCACCGGTGGTCGTTGGGCCGGTAGTCGGTGACCACCGCGCCGGACAGGGTGCGGATCGGGTGCAGATACGGCTTGGGGGCCTCCCACGCGGCTTCGGGCCGGTACACGTAGGCGAAGAGCTCCGTGCCCGTGGCCGCGTGGGCGACGGTGATGCGGTCGCCGTGGGCGTGGGTCAGTGCGAGCGTCATGCGGGGTCCTCTTCCTGGTGGGGGTCGGCCGGTGCCCAGCCCGGGGCGTCGCCGTGCAGGGCGGTGTAGTAGGGGTCGCCGCGGCCTATGTCACCGGCGCGGACGGGCGTGTCGGTGAACGCGGACTTGTACAGAGCGGTGATGAACTCGAGCGTCTGCCGTCCGCCTGCTCCGCTGGTGGCGTGGCGCCGTCCGGCCTTGATGTCGGCGACGAGCGCCCGCAGCTGTGCGAGGTGCGAACTGGGCTCGTCCTCGCCGAAGTCGTGCCAGCCGGCCACGGTCTCCTCGGGGACACCGGGAGCGGGCGTGATGCGCCAGTCGGCGTTGCGGTAGCCGTACAGGTGCGTCAGCTCGATGGTCGCGAGCTCGCAGTCGATACGGATGCGGCTGACCTCGTCGGGGCTCAGGACGCTGTTGACGACCGTGCCGACGGCGCCGTCGGCGAACCGGATCTGGGCGGTGGACACGTCCTCGGTCTCCACGTCGTGCACGAGGCGGGCCGCCATGCCGCGCACCTCGGTCCACGGCCCCATCAGGTCGAGCAGCAGATCCGTCTGATGGATGCCGTGTCCCATGGCCGGGCCGCCGCCCTCGGTCGCCCAACGGCCGCGCCACGGCACGGAGTAGTAGGCGGTGTCCCGGTACCAGGTGGTCTGGCAGTGCGCGACCAGCGGGCGGCCGAACGCGCCCTCGCGCAGCAGGCGGCGCACGTGCCGGGCACCGGAACCGAAGCGGTGCTGGAAGACGATCGACGCGTACGGGTCCCCGTCACCACCCTTCTCCTCCGCCTCCACGGCGTCGTAGTCGGCCAGCGACGGGCACGGCGGCTTCTCGCACCAGACCCAGGCACCGGCTCGCAGTGCCGCGACGGACTGTTCGCGGTGCACGGCGGGCGGGGTGCACAACACCACGAGGTCCGGGCGCACTTCGGCGAGCATCGCGTCGAGGTCCGTGGACGCGTAGGGGATCCGGAACGCGTCGGCGAACGCGCGGACCGCGGTGTCGTTCACGTCGACCACGGCCACGACGTCCGTTTCCCCTTCCGCGGCCAGCGTCCGCAGGGCGGGCAGATGGCTGGAGCGCGCGATACCCCCTGCGCCGACGACGGCCGCGCGCAGCGGACGGTGGGGACGATCTGCAGACATGGGGGACCCTCTCGAGAGGCGGACGGCAAGCGCTTGCCATGAAGTGGTTCCAACGTTGTAACCGCCGTATGTCCGCAGGGTCAACCCTCCGTCGGGAAAGAGTTCCAGACGGTCGGGACACTGGTGAGTCGTGCTCACAGGTGCATAATCTGAAGGGAATTCGAGTACGGGGGGCTGATCAGTGGCGGCAGTGACACTCAAGGACGTGGCGGAGCGCGCGGGGGTGTCGATCAAGACCGTGTCCAACGTTGTACGTGGCGCACCGAAGGTGTCGGAGGCGACGCGGACACGGGTGATGCGCGCGGTGGCGGAGCTCGGCTACCGGCCCAATCCGTCGGCGCGAAGACTCAGGACCGGGCGCAGTGGTCTCGTCGCGCTGGCCGTCCCGGACCTCGCGACGCCCTACTTCGCGGAGCTCGCGCACCACGTGAGAGAGGAGGCCGCGGCGCTGGGATTCACCGTCCTGATCGAGGAGACGCTGGGGGACGCCAAGGAGGAGCTGCGCCTGGCGACCGGTGTCGGCGCGTCGTTGCTCGACGGCGTGATCCTGTCGCCGCTGCACGTCTCGCCCGACGAACTCGCTTCTGTCGCCGACGAGTTCCCGCTGGTACTGCTCGGGGAGCGCAGTTACGAACGTGATCGCGTCGTCGCCGACCACGTCCTGATCGACAACGTCGCCGCGGCTCGCGAGGCCACCGCGCATCTGGCCGGTCTCGGCCGCACCAGGATCGCCGCCATCGGCGTCGACCGACCCGCGTCCGCCACCAGTCGTCAGCGCCTCGAAGGATTTCAACTCGCCCTGCATGAGGCAGGGTTGACATACGACCCGAGGCTCTCGCCGCAGGTGACAGAGTTCGACCGCCGCAACGGACTCCTGGCGATGCGCACCCTGATCGGCCTGCCGGCGGATGTGCGGCCCGACGCGGTCTTCTGCTTCAGCGACCTGCTGGCGATCGGAGCCCGACGGGCCGCGTTCGAAGCGGGCTTGCGCATCCCCGAGGACATCGCCCTGGCGGGCGTCGACGGATCCGAGGAAGCCCGTTACAGCACGCCCTCCCTCACGTCGGTGGTTCCCGACAAGGCCGCGATCGCTTCCCTGGCCGTGAAATGTCTGGCGACCCGCATCCGCGCCGACGAGGCCCCGCCCTTCGAGGTGCACATGGCTCCCTACTGGCTGGAGGTGCGGGAGTCCACGAGCGGTGAGCGGCAGCAGCTGGCCACTCCCTGAGGGGACCGCCCGCGGCCCGCACGTGCGGGCCGCAGGCGGCAAGGACAGAGGAGGACGCGGTGAGCGGAGCGGCGGTTCAGGAACAGCCCTCACTCATGGGTGACCCGCACCGGCTCGAAGCTCACTGTGGTCTGCGGTCCGTCGGCCCACCGCACCCGCAACTCTCCCTCTTGGAAGACCACGTCGGACACCGCGTCGGCCGGCGGCGCGCTCGGCTCGTCGGCGCTCAACGACGCCAGAGCCACGAACACCGCCGTTCCCTCGGCCGTGCCCGAGAGTCGCGGCACCCGCACCCACGGCTCGTAAGCAGTCCCCTGGGGTGCACGCACCTCGTCCCGCTCGCTCCATCCGTACAGGCCGTGCAGCTGCGAGCTCAAGGCGTCCGAGGCCCATCCGGTGAGCGTGACCCCCGCATCGTGCGGCGCCCCCACGACCCGGTGCACCCGCAGCTCGTACCGGCCCCGGGCCACGGTCACGCTCTCCACCCGCAGCCCCGGCACCATCGGCGCGCCCGACGCGAACACCGGCAGGTGCGAGGACGCGGCCCAGCCCCACCCGTCACCCTGCCCCGCGCCCAGCGGACGGATCCGGCGCCGCACGCTCGGGACGCCGCCCACGACGACGGACAGATGGTTGTCGGCGACGTTCGTCCGGGACGTCGGGCCGGTGTGCGTCGAGTACGCGTGACGGCCGTAGAGCGGGTCTTCCTGCGCGGCCGACTCCGCTTCGTGCGGGCGGACATGGTCGCTGCCGTGGTTGTGGAGCCGTACGATCCCGTCGGCCTGGGTCGACTGGACGAGGAGCCCCGGCGCGGGCAGCGCGAGCACCCGGTCCGGGCCCTCGCTCGGCGCCGGTTCCTCCGTCGCCGTCCACAGCGGGTCGTCCTCCGGCGCGAGGAGCGCCACGAACCCCTTCGACGCCCAGTACGGGGACGCCGGCCCCGAGTAGGTCTGCAGTGTCGCGTCGTGCGGGCCGTGCCAGCCAAGGCTCAGCAGCCCGTCGTCCGTCACCCCGCCCCGGTCGAGGAAGTAGCGCAGATTCCCGCTGATGAGGCGGCGCGACGTGCCGGGCGTCAGCGGGGTGTGGCCGGTGACGGCGCCGATGCCGACCGCCGCCGACGCCGCGAACCGGTAGGTCAGCGAACGCCCGAAGTGGATCGGCGCCCCGTCGGCGCCGAAGAGCAGCGAGAAGCCCTCCAGGTGCTCGCGCAGCCGCGGTCCGAACCGGGCCGACAGCGCGGTGTCGCCCGACAGGTGCGCGTGCAGCAGCGGATACAGGTGCAGCGCCCACCCGTTGTAGTGGTCGAAGGCCCGCCCGTCGCCGTCCGCATACCAGCCGTCGCCCCGGTACCACGTCTCCATCAGCCCAAGTGCCCGCTCCATGGCGCGCGTTGTGGCCTCGTCGCCGCGGCCGACCGACTCAAGGAACGACGCCACCGTGAACGGGAACAGATACCAGTTGTTGGGCGCGGGCGTGTGGTCGATCGCGCCGCGCAGCCAGGTCTCCGCCCGGTCCTGCACGTCGCCGTCGAGCTGGTCCCACAGCCACGGCCGGGTCAGCGACAGGCCGAGCGCCACGGACGCCGACTCGACCATCGGCTGGCCCTGCACATGGTGGTCGAGGATCAGTGGCCATGACTCGGCGTCGTCCCGGCCGGGCGTCCGTGTGCCCGCTGAAAGCCCCTGCGCGTAGCGCTCCAGCCAGCCGTGCGGGTCCTTTCCGCCGGCGCCCGCGACCCGGAAGCCGGCCGCCAGGAACGTACGGGCGAAGCCTTCGAGGCCGTCCGAGCGGACCCCGGACCCGGAGGGGCGGCCCGGCAGGTCGAGCAGGGCGCCCCCGGGTGTCGCCCAGCGCCACGCGGCGCCGAGCAGCCCGTCGGCGACGGCCTCCCAGTGCGCGCGCGTATACCCGGTGATCGGGCTCGACTCACGGTTCTCTTCGGGCAGTTCGAACGGGATGGTCATGCGAGGAACGCCAGCCTTTCGCGTCGTACGGGATGGGCGAATCCGTCGCCCGCGGCCCACCTGGCCACCTCGCCGACGGCGGTGTCGGCGAGGCGTTCCCACTCGTTGCCCTGGGAGCCCGCCAGGTGGGGGGTGATGAATGCGTTCGGGCAGTCCCACAACGGGTGGGTCGCGGGCAGGACCTCGGGGTCCGTCACGTCGAGGACCGCGCCGACACGGCCCGCGCGCACCACGTCGGTGAGCGCGTCCTGGTCGACGACGGCGCCGCGCGAGGTGTTGATGAGGGTGGCTCCCGGTCGCATGGAGCCCAGCAGCTCCCGGCTGACCAGGCCGCGCGTGGCCGGCAGCAGCGGGGTGTGCACGCTCAACAGGTCGCTGCGTGTGAAGAGTTCGGACAGCTCCACCCACTCGACGCCCAGTTCGGCGGCCTCCGCCTCGGTGACGTACGGGTCGTGCAGCAGCACCTCGAAGTCGAAGGGCCGCAGCAGCTCGATCACCCGGCGGCCGATCAGCGACGCGGACAGCAGGCCCACCGTGCGACGGTAGTTGCCCACCTCTTGCGTGGTCAGCAGCCAGTTGTCGCGCTCACGGGTCCGCCGGAAGTCGCGGGCCCGTTCCAGGACGTTCTTTCCGTGCAGCAGGATCATCGCGAGGGTGTACTCCGCGACCGGCAGCGCGTTGGCCGCGGCCGCCGACGACACCTCGACGCCCCGGTCCCAGCAGGCGTCGGAGACATGCCCGCGCACCGAACCGGCCGCGTGCACCACGGCCTTGAGGTGCGGCGCCGAGGCCAGTACGTCCGCGTCGAGCCGCGGACATCCCCAGCCGGTGACCAGGACCTCGGTGTCGGCGAGGACGTGCTTGGCCCGTGCGGTCGTCAGGTCGTCCAGGACGGGCAGCGGCGCCAGGTCGCACACCTCCGCGAGCGCGGCCACGGACCGCGGCGTGAAGACGGCCGCCGCGGCCTGGGGGGACATGGCCAACGCCACGCGGGGCTGCGTCACTTGACCGCCCCCGCCGTCAGACCGGACCGCCAGAACCGCTGGAGGAAGATGAACGCGAGGACGAGAGGAAGGACCGCCAGGAGCGAACCCATGATCACCACCGGATAGTACTCGGGCGAGACGGTCGCCTGGCTGTTCCACTGGAACAGGCCCAGGCTGACGGGATAGAGCTTCTGGTTGGACAGCATCACCATCGGCAGGAAGAAGTTGTTCCAGATCGCGGTGAGCTGGAACAGGAAGACCGTGATCAGGCCCGGGCCGAGCATCCGCAACGAGACGCGGACGTACGTCGTCAGCTCACCGGCGCCGTCCACGCGGGCCGCCTCCAGAACCTCGTCGGGCACGTATCCCTGGGCGAAGATCCGGCCCAGGTACACGCCGAACGGGTTGAACAGGACCGGGATGAACACCGACCAGAACGTGTTCACGACGCCCGTCGCCGATGCGATCAGGTACAGCGGCAGCGCGAGCACCGTCTGCGGCACCATCACCGCGGCCAGGACGAGCCCGAACAGCTTCTCCTTGTGCTGGAAGTGGTACTTGTCGAAGGCGTAGCCGCAGGCGACGCTGATCATCGCGCCCAGCGCGGCGCCGAGCACCGCGTACAGCAGGCTGTTGCCGTACCAGCGGCTGTAGAGGCCTCCGTCCATCGCGAACAGGTCCTTGACGTTCTGGACGAACGAGAAGTCCTTGAGGGAAAGGATGTTGCTGCTGAACAGCGCGTCGCGGGACTTGCCGGCGGCGAGGACCAGCCACAGCGCCGGCAGCATGGTGTAGAGGACGGAGATGGCGACGACCACGTTGACGGTCGTCCGGCCCAGCAGACGGGGACGCAGCAGGGTGGACCTGCTCAGCTCGGCAGTGGTCATCGGGCGCTCTCCTCGGCCGAGTTGACGCGGTTGGTCCAGCGGGTGACGCCGTAGGAGACGGCGATGGTGATGACGAGGAGGATCACCGACGCGGCGGCCGCGAGCGAATAGTTGTTGCGGCTGAACGCCGCGTCGTAGATGTACATGCTCGGCGAGAACCGCGCATCGACGACCTGAGAGCCCGCGCGCAGCAGCATCGGTTCCGTGAACAGCTGCAGCGCCCAGATCAGGGTGAACATCGCGACCATGACGATCGAGGAGCGCACCAGCGGCGCCTTCACCTGGAGCGCGGTGCGCACCGGACCCGCCCCGTCGACCACCGACGCCTCCAGGACCTCCCGGGGGACCGCTTGCAGGGCCGCGTAGAAGACGACCATGTTGTAGCCGAGGTTGCTCCACACCGCGATGTTCACGATCGACGGGATCGCGGTGTGCAGGCCCAGGAAGTTGACGGTGATGTCGGCCTTGCCGAGCACGTCGATGATCGGGCTGATGCCGGGGGTGTAGAGGTACAGCCAGATCAGCGCGGCGATGATGCCGGGCACCGCGTGCGGCAGGAACAGGCCGAGCTGGGCCCAGGAACGCAGCCGTACGAGGCCCGAGTCGAGCAGCAGCGCCAGCGCCAGCGAGCCGATGGTCATCACCGGGATGTAGATCAGGCAGTACAGCGCGACCGTGCCGAGGCCGGACAGGAACGACGGGTCCGTGAGGACCGCGGCGTACGAGCGCAGGCCGACGAAGACCGTGCGCTCCGGGCCGAAGCCGAGGCCCGGCTGGTCGTCGCTGAAGAAGCTCAGCCAGACGGCCGTGCCGACCGGGATCAGGAAGACGAGCGTGAGCAGCACGAAGAACGGGGCCATCAGGACGCCCGCGGCGCCGCCCCGGCGGCGCCCCGCCGCACGCTGCGCCTTGCGCCGGGAGCTGTCCGCCTCCCGCGGGGGAGCCGCCGCCGTGGCGGGGACCTGGGTTGTCGCGGTCATGGGACTCACCTGCCTTTCGGGATGCGGGCGTTCATGTGGAGTGCTGGGTGGTCTTGAGGCCGAGGGCCTTGAGGTCGGGCATCGTGCCGTTCTGGGCCGCGCGCATGGAGGACTCGATCGTTCCGGAGCCGGCCGCCGCCCGGGCGAAGGCGTCCGACATGACCTGCCCGGTCGCGGTCATCCGGGGTCCCCAGACCCAGCCGTCGCTGATCTTCTGTGCCTCGGTCTCGAACAGTGTGTAGATGTCCTGCCCGCCGTAATACGAGCGGTCGAAGGCCGCGCGCCCCACCTTGATCAGCTCGGTCGCGGCCGGGTACTGGCTGCTGGCGCCGCTGGAGAGACGGGCCTTGAGGGCGTCGGGGTGCGAGACCTGCCACTCGATGAACTCCATGGCGGCCTCGGGGTGCTTGCTGTCCTTGGTGATGGCGAACGTCGAGCCGCCCTGGGTCCCGAGCGCCGGCTTCGCCGGGTCCCACTGGGGCTGCGGGGCGATCCGCCACAGTCCCTTCTGCTGGGGGCGCGCATTCATCTGAGCACCGGCGTCCCAGGCGCCGCTGTGCCGGGTCAGGACGAGGCTGTTGCCGACCTGGGCGTCGGCCTCGCGGCTGTTGGGGGGATTGACGTAGACGAGGTCCTCGTCGATGAGCCGCTGCCAGTACTGGCACACGCGGCGCGTGGGGGCGTCGGCGAGCGACACGTTCCAGGCGCCCTTCGAGGTGTCGAACCAGTGCGCGCCGGCTCCCCAGCACCAGCCCGAGAACTGGCCCATGTCCGTGGAGAAGAAGGTCACCCTGCGCTTGCCGCCGGTGCGGCGGACGGCGCGTGCCAGGTCGGTGTACTCGTCCCACGTGGTGGGAACCTCGAAGCCGTACTTGTCGAAAAGGTCCTTGCGGTAGTGCAGCACCATCGGCTCGACGTCCAGGGGCACGCTGTATGTGCGCCCCTCGAACGTCGTCAGACCGAGCGCCTGCGGCAGCAGCTTGGCCTTGAGCTTGTCACTGATCACGTCCGTGATGTCGCGGGCCACACCGTCGATCGCGTAGCCCGGGACCTGCGGGTACTCGATGGTGGCGACGTCGGGCGCGTTGCCCGCGCGCGCCGCGTTGCTGAGCTTGAGATATCCGCCGGAGGTGCCGGAGGGTATCTGTTCGAAAGCGACCTGGATGGTGTCGTGCGTCTTGTTGAACGCGTCCACCACCTCCTGGCTGCCGCGCAGCGCGGACCAGAACGTGATGGTGGTCTTGCCTTTGGTACCGGACTTACTGGTGCTCTGCGACGCGCTGTCGTTCCCGCTGCAGGCGCTCAGGGCGCCCGTCAGGGGCAGCGCGGTGATCGCGGCGAGCACCGATCGACGGCTCTGTCGACCAGGCATGGGCGCCTCCCGCGGCTCCTGCGTGTTCGAGTCACGGGAATCCTGATCGGCTGACCGCACCTGGTCAATAGATCGATCAGAAGAAAATGAAGCGGTCAAACGCTCATTGTGAAGGGGAAGTTGTGCCGGAGGTTCCTGCGGCGTCGGACACCTGCGAATCCGCGGCGTCCGGGGCCTGTGTCGAACCGCGCACCTTCAACGTGGGCAGCAGCTCCAGGCGCCGCGCCGGCCCGTCCCCGAAGGCCGGTGGCTGTCCGCCGAGCCGCCGAAGGAGCAACTCCGCCGCAGCCCGGCCCACCTCGGCCTTCGGCGGCGAGACGGCCGAGAGCGGGGTGCTGCCGAGACCCGCCACCACGTCGTCGTACGCGATCACGGAACAGTCCTCCGGAACCCGCACCCCGCCGTCGCGCAGCGACTGCACCAGCATGAGCGCGTCCACATCACCGTGCAGCACGGCCGCCGTAGCCCCCAACTCGGCCAACAGCGACGGGAGGTCAATCGGCTTCTCCGCCGTCTCCGCCGCCGGGTCGGGGGCCGCCCCGGGCGAGCTGAGCGCCACCGCCCACTTGTCCACGTGCGGATGGTCCGCGGCGATCTCGACGAACGCCGCACGCAGGGCACGGGCGGTGGGGCTGTCGTCCCTCGCGGCGAGCACGATGCGCCGGTGGCCGAGTCCGGTGAGGTGTTCGACGGCGAGATGGATGCCGTACCAGTGATCGGTGCAGACCGTGTCCACGGAGTGCAGCGCGCTGCCGCGCCGGGGCCTGCGCTCCATCACGACCGCGGGCACCGGCAGGCGCGCCAGCCAGGTGTAGTCGGCCTCCTCCGTGGCCCGGCTGCGCCAGCGCGGGGCGATGAGCAGTCCGCGGGCGCCCGCCGCCAACGCCTGTTCCACGATGGGCTGTTCGGCTCCCGCGACGGCCGGAGCGATGTGCAGCGCGATGCGGATCCCCGCTTCCTCGAAGGCGGTCCGAGCGCCGTGCAGCGCCTCGTACAGATACGAGTGGCGCTCGGGGACGACGACCGCGACCGGACCGCCGTCGGCCGTCGGTTCGACGGGGGCGGCGGCCCGTTCCGTCTCGGTCAGCACCGGGCGGGCGACGCCGTGGCCACGGCGCAGCTTGCCCTCCCTGGCGAGTTCCTCGACATCGCGCCGCAGGGTCACCACCGACACGGCGAGCTCCGCGGCGAGATCGCTCACCCGCGTCGCCCCGCGCGACTGCACCACGGCGAGAATCCGCTGCCGCCTGAGATCGACCGGCTCACGCATGCTGATGGCCCCCTCGACACCCGCTGTTCGTTTGAGCGCTTCCATGAACGCTTCGGCGGCAGCATAACCAGCAGGTGGCCGGGAAAGTCAGCCCTCGGGCGGCTGAGACATCACTCAGGGGGTCGTGTCTAATACCCCCCGAACGGCGTGTGGTCCGCCAGGGCGAGGGTGCGCACGAAGCAGCGCAGGCGCACCAGTTGACGGGCGACTGTGCGCACGGCAGCGGGTCGGTGGGGCGCGTAGGCGGCGGTCCAGAGCGTGGGTACGTGATCCATGCCAGCAGCATCCGGTGGTCCGTGGCGGTCGGTCCAACAGATCGTTTTGCTGCCTGCCATCGCTAGAGTAGATGGATGGAGATGCGTCAGCTCCGTCACTTCATGGCGGTCGTCGCCGAGGGCACCTTCACGGCTGCCGCCCGGTCCGAACTCATCGTGCAGTCGGCGCTCAGTACGTCGATCCGCAATCTGGAACGCGAATTGGGGGCCGATCTCTTCGACCGCACCGGCCGCCGCGTCGTGCTCACCGAGGCCGGTCGTGCCCTGCTGCCGCAGGCCAGGGCCCTGCTGGCGGGAGCCGACGCGGCGCGCGACGCGGTGGCGGCGGTGGCGGGTCTGACCACCGGGCGTGTGTCCATCGGGACGATCCAGACCCTCACCTGCGTGGACCTGCCCGGCGAGCTGGCACTGTTCCACCGGCGTCTGCCCGGCATCCAGGTGTCGGTACGCGACGCACCGGTCGACGAACTGTACGCAGGGCTGCGGGCCGGTGAGCTGGATCTCGCCTACCTCGCCCCGGACGCGGCCGAACTGCCCGACGGGCTCGTGGAGTTCGCCTCCTGGCGCGAGGAGCTGGTACTCGTCACCGCGCCCGGACACCCCCTCGCGCGAGCGGGCCGCACGCTGATCCGGGACCTCGCACACGAGTCCTTCGTCGACTTCCGCGCCGGTACGGGCCTGGAGACCGCGGTACGCAGGCTGGCCGCGCACTGCGGTCTCGATCGCCGGATCACCTGCGACGTGACCCAGATCGGCATGCTCGTGGCCCTGGTCCGGGCCGGCATCGGGGTCGCGTTCGTGCCCCGGCGCATCGGCGAGGACGCGGGCCTGCCCTGTGTCCGGATCCGCCAGCCGGAGCCGGGCCGCACGGTCGTGCTCACCGGTCGTGGGCCGCGCCCGCGCAACCCGGCCGCCGCGGCCCTGATGGACCACCTCACCCGCGGCGAGGACCCGAGCCCACCGGCCACGCGCCGGCAAGCGAAATAGCCGGCGCACCGCCGCCCGGGGCATGGCACGTGGATCAGTCCAGAAGCCCCAGCTGCCCGGCCGCCCGGATCGCGAGCCACACCTCGGCGAAGGACGCCGTGGTCGTCAGATCGCGGCCCGTCAGCTCACTGAAGCGGCGCAGGCGATAGGAGAGCGTGTTGGGGTGGATGTGAAGCGCGGTCGCGGCCTCGTCGGTGCGCCGGTCGCGCTCCATCCACGTACGCACCGACGGGAGCAGCCGGGAGCCGTGGCTGCCGTCGTAGCGCAGCGCGTCGCCCAGCACGTGATCGACGAGCGCGGTGAGGGCGGCGGGGTCGTCGGGCAGCCAGCGGCCGGTGGCGTCGTCGGCGTAGCGGACGAGGGGGCGGCCGGATGCCGCGGCGTGGGAGGCGGCCCACAGGGCTTCGCGCCGGGCGACCCGCAACGAGGCCCCGGGCCGGACGGGGCGGCTCATGCCGGCCGTCACCCCCGGCAGAGCGGCGATCGTGTCGCCGAGGCGGGGTGAGCCGAAGAGGTAGCGGTCGTCGCCCCGGTTGAGGAGCAGGCAGGGCTCGTCGTGGAGGGCTTCCAGCACGGCCTGCTGCGTCACGCCCCTGACCACCGCAAGGGCGGCCTCGCCCTTGATCGAGTGGCGCAGCAGATGGCGCTTCGCGACGGCCGGATCGAGCGCGTCCTGCAGCAGCTCCGCCAGGATCTCGGTGCCTTCGCGGCGCAGCGTCTCGCGTTCGGTGCGGACCATGGCGAGCTGGAGCGCGGCCACGGTGGCGATGTGCTGCACGACGGCGAGGCCCGCCGGGCGCGCGCCGTCGTGGGCCATGGCGATGAGGAAACCGGCGGGTCCGCCGGGTGAGGGTACGGGGAGAGCGAATCCGCCGGGGATCGTCGGCGGGGCGTCCGCCGAGCGGGGCAGCAGGGACGGGTCCGGCGCGGGCACGCCGGGCAGCAGGGGCCGGCCCTGCCGGGTGCACAGGTAGATGGCGTATCCGGAGAGGTTCTCCAGGCGGCTGAAGAGTTCGGCCGTGTCCAGGTTCTCCGAGGTGAGCCAGCGCAAGGCGCCGAAGACCTGGAGCTGGGCGCCGAGCCGGTGGCGGGCGTCCTCCTGGACCGCGGCCGCGACCTCCTGCGCGACCGCGATGAAGGGGACGGCGAGCGGTACTTCCAGGACCGGCATGCCGCGCTCCTCGGCCGCGGCGTGGAACGCCTGGCGCAGGGGAGGCATGTGCAGCTGGGCGGAGACGGCCAGGGCGGCCACCCCTGCGTCGTCGAGCCGTTCCAGGTAGGCCCGCTGCCCGGCGGCCGAGCGCGGCATCGCGAGACCCGTCGTCATGATCATTTCGGCGCCCAGGAGCCAGGGCGTGGGGTCGTCCAGCTCGCTGACATGCGCCCACGACACCGAGCGGGACAGGCCCGCCGCGCCCGCGACCAGGCGCAACTGCAACGCGGGGTAGGACAGCAGGTCCGCGACGGTCACCCGCTGGCGGTCCACCCGGCCGGTGCGGTGTTCTTTGTGCTCAGCCACAAAGCGAGGCTACCTCTTCGTGTCTGCACCGATTGCCGTGGCAATCCCTTGCCGTGCACACTCACCCGACCACCTGCACCTGTTTCGCTGTCGCGCGAGAAACTGCCCGCCGCGTCCGCCGACGACCTGATCAAGCTGCTCGCTCCCAAGGAGGACGAATGAGTGATTCCCCGGCTCTGACGGAGGTGGAGCAGTACGGCGTCGAACGCATCCCTGACTCGGACCGCTCCGCCAAGCCCCTGGACCTGTTCCGGGTCGCGTTCGGTGGTGCCAACACCTTCGCCACCTGCGTGCTGGGCGCCTTCCCCATCCTGTTCGGCCTCTCGTTCTGGCAGGGCCTCGCGGCGACCGTGCTCGGCCTCGTGGCCGGTGCGCTGATCCTGGCGCCGCTCGCGGTGTTCGGTCCGCGCAACGGCACCAACAACGCCGTGTCGTCCTCGGCCCACCTGGGTGTGCACGGCCGGATCGTCGGCTCGTTCCTCTCGCTGCTCACCGCCGTCGCGTTCTTCTCGATCTCCGTGTGGTCCTCCGGGGACGCCCTGGTCGGCGGCGCGCACCGGCTGATGGGCGTGCCCCAGAACGACGGCGTGTTCGCGCTGGCGTACGGCGTGTTCGCGCTGCTCGTGCTGACGGTGTGCGTGTACGGCTTCCGGTTCATGCTGTTCGTGAACAAGATCGCCGTCGTGGCGGCGTCGACGCTGTTCGTCCTCGGCTTCTTCGCCTTCGCCGGTGACTTCGACCCGGGCTACCAGGGGTCGTTCTCGTCCGCCTCGTCCGCCGGGTTCTGGCCCGCCTTCATCGGCTCGGCCCTGATCGTGCTGTCCAATCCGGTGTCGTTCGGTGCCTTCCTCGGCGACTGGGCCCGCTACATTCCGGCACAGGCGTCGAGCCGCCGCGTCGTCACCGCCGCGTTCGCCTCGCAGATCGCGACCATCCTGCCCTTCTTCTTCGGGCTCGCCACCGCCTCGATCATCGCGGAGAAGGCGGCCAAGTACATGGACCCGAGCGCGTCGAACTACGTCGGAGGGCTCCTCGCGATCGCGCCCGGCTGGTACTTCCTGCCCGTGTGTCTGCTCGCGCTGATCGGCGGCATGTCCACCGGCACCACCTCGCTCTACGGCACCGGTCTCGACTTCTCCAGCGTGTTCACCCGCTTCAGCCGTGTGCAGGCGACGCTGTTCGTCGGTGTGCTGTCGATCGGATTCATCTTCGTCGGGCGCTTCGCGGCCAACCTGTCCCAGTCCATCTCGACGTTCGCGACGCTGATCATCACGTGCACCGCCCCCTGGATGGTGATCATGATGCTCGGCTGGCTGACCCGCCGCGGCTGGTACGACCCCGACTCGCTCCAGGTCTTCAACCGGCGCCAGAAGGGCGGCCGTTACTGGTTCACCCACGGCTGGAACTGGCGCGGCATGGGCGCGTGGCTGACCTCCGCCGTTCTCGCCCTGATGTTCGTGAACCTGCCCGGCCAGTTCGTCGGCCCCCTCGGCGACCTAGCCGGCGGTGTGGACCTCTCGCTCCTGGTCGGCCTCGGTGTCGCCGCCCTCCTGTACCTGGCCCTGCTGTGGCTCTTCCCCGAGCCGCGCGAGGTCTACGGGCCCCAGGGGCCGCGTCTGGTCCGCGCCTCGAACACGCCCGTCCCGCCGATCACCGACGACGTCCCCGCGCCCGTCGCCGCGGGAAGGGCGTGACGGCCATGCGCCTCGTGGACCTCTCCGTCGAGCTCGCGACCGGCATGCCGGTCTACCCCGGCGACCCCCGCGTCACCCTCACCCCCGCCCTGAGCGTCGCGGCGGACGGTGTGAACGTCCTGCACCTGGACATGGGGTCCCAGTCCGGTACGCACGTCGACGCGCCGTTCCACATCGACGACTCGCTGCCCACCCTCGACCAGCTGCCGCTGGACCGTTTCGTGGGAGAGGCCGTCGTCGTCGACGCCCGCGGCGTGCGCCCGCGCTCACCGCTCGGGCCGGACCTCTTCGAGGGCCGGATCCGGGCCGGGGCGATCGTCCTCGTCGCCACCGGCTGGTCGGCGCACTGGGGCACCGAGGACTACTTCACCCACCCCTACCTGACCCGGGAGGCGGCCGAACTCCTGGTCGCCGGGGGAGTGCGTACGGTCGGCATCGACGCGCTGAGCGTGGATCCCACCCCCGCCGAGGAGTTCCCCGCCCACCAGATTCTGTGTGGGGCGCACGCCGTGATCGCCGAGAACCTGACCGGACTCGGCCCTCTGGCCGACGCACAGTCGGCGGGCGAGCCCATCGAGGTCTCGCTGCTGCCGATGAAACTGCCCGCCGCCGACGGCGCACCCGTACGCGCCGTCGCCCGCATCGGCTGAACCGCCCGCATTCCTGCGAGAAGGAGCACCCCCCATGACCGACGAGGTACTGAAGGCCGCCGACGCCCTGGTGTCCGCGTTCGGCGAAGGCCGTCTCGACGACTACTTCGACGCGTTCACGCCTGACGCGACGTTCGTCTTCCACACCACGTCCGAACGCGTCGCGTCCACCGCCGACTACCGCGCCCTGTGGAGCCGCTGGGTCGCCGAGGACGGGTTCCGGATCGTGCGCTGCGCATCCACCGACCAGCTGGTGCAGCCCTTCGGCGACACCGCCGTCTTCAGCCACCGGGTCGAGACCACGGTGGCCACGACGGCCGGCGAGGAGACGCTCCGCGAACGCGAGACGATCGTGTTCGCCCGCCAGGACTCCGGCCGCTGGCTCGCCGTCCACGAGCATCTCTCACCGGCGCCCGAAGCCTGATCCGCCGCTCCACGACGTCGCCCCGGAACGCCTCAGGCGTTCCGGGGCGACGTCGTCGTTCCGGAACGCGTGGTCGACGAGGTCACCCCCGCGCGGGTCCGCTCGTCGAGTCCCTGGCCTGGAGCGATGTACGCAGGACCACCGTCTGCAGTGGTTTGTCCGTGCCCGCGATGCGTTCCTGAAGGAGTCCCGCGGCAGCGAACCCCAGCTCGTACGACGGGAGTTGGACCGAGGTGAGCGACGGGGTGACGAGCTCGGGCCACGGGACGTCGCCGAAGGAGAGCAGGCCGGTCCGCGGGGGCTCGCGGCCCGCGTCGCGCAAGGCGGCCAGGGCGCCCACCGTCATGAGGTTGTTCGCCACGAACACGGCGTCCGGGGGCTCCGGCAGGGCGAGCAGTCGCTCCATCGCGGCCCGCCCGCCCTCGACGCGGAAGTCGCCGTGGCAGACGTACTCGGCGGGCGGCTCCCCCTGCCCGCTCTCCCGCAGATGGTCCCGCAGGACCGCGCGGTACCCGGCGAGTCGCTCGTCCGACGTCGAGGTGCCCTCGGGACCGGCGATGCACGCGATCCGCCGATAGCCCTGGGCGAGCAGGTGCTCGGTGGCCTCCTCACCACCGTGCTGGTTGTCCAGCATGACGGCGTCGACCGACGCACCCCGGGGCCGCCGGTCGACCGCGACGACGGGCGTGCCGCGGTCGACGAGCGCGGAGAGATCCGTGCGGTGGCGGGACGCGGCGGCGATGATGACTCCGGCCATCTGCTCGCCCGCGGCGACCTCCAGGTAGCGGTGCTCCTTGTCGACGTCCTCGTCGGTGTTGCACAGGACCACCGAGAGGTTCGTCTTCTGGGCGGCGTCCTCGACACCGCGGGCCAGGGCCGTGAAGAAGGGGTTGGCGATGTCCGGGATGATCAGGCCGATCACGGAGGCCCGCTGCATCCGCAGGGAGCGGGCGACGCGGTTGGGGGCGAAGCCCAGTTCGGCCGCCGTCCTGCGTACGTTCGCGGCCCGCTCCGCCGTGACCCGCCCGCCGTTGAACACCCGCGACACCGTTGCCGGGGAGACCCCGGCCGCGCGTGCCACGTCGTAGATCGTCGCCACTGCCCTCTCACTCAACCCCTCGTCCGGGCACGGGCGTTGGCCGCCGTGCGCTGTTGTGTGCGTCATTGTCCGCCCTGTCGTGCGGCAGTCGGGTCAGCGTCTCCCTCAGGTTCCGGGCCAACCTCTTGACAGCGTCTGGCGTGAAACCTACGTTCCCGTGAAACGGATTTCAAGGAGTTCCCGGTCGGTCTGCGTCATGGGCAACGGGTCTCAGCCGTAATTCAGGACATCGAGGGGCGACTTCCCTTCGCCTTCATGAAGAAATCGATTTCAAAAACGGAGCTTTGATGAGCATCGCCCCCGGACTGGCAGGCCTCGCCCGCACCACCAGCGCGGTCACGCGTTCCATCAGCGCGGAGAACTTCACCGGAGCCAAGGGAGCGGGCGGCATGGCGACCGAGGGCACAGGCGCCCTCGCCGCCGACCGGCTCGGCCGCGGCTGGAAGATCTCCCCGAGCATCGACATAGCGGCGGGGGAGACCGTCGTGCTCGCCGACATCGACGGCCCCGGCACCCTCACGCACCTCTGGTGCACCACAGCCCCGCATGCGGCCTGGCGCCAGACACTGCTGCGCTTCTACTGGGAGGGCGAGGAGTCCCCGGCCGTCGAGGTACCGCTCGGTGACTTCTTCTGCAACGGCTGGAACGTCTTCAGCCAGGTCAGTTCCATCCCGGTGGCGGCCAACCCCAACGGGGGATTCAACGCGTACTGGCCGATGCCCTTCCGCCGCAAGGCCCGGATCACGCTGGAGAACCTGGCCGCCGAGCAGATGACGCTCTACTACCAGATCGACTACGAGCTGGGCGAGGTCGCGGACGACGCCGCTTACTTCCACGCCCAGTGGCGGCGCAGCAACCCGGTCACGGCCGGCACGGACCACACCCTCCTCGAGGGTGTCGAGGGCCAGGGCCAGTACATCGGCACCTATCTGGCATGGGCCGTCAACAGCCCCGGCTGGTGGGGCGAGGGCGAGCTGAAGTTCTTCCTGGACGGCGACGACGAGTTTCCGACGATCTGCGGCACGGGCACCGAGGACTACTTCGGCGGTGCCTGGAACTTCGACGTCCCCGGCCATGGTTACACCGCCTTCACCACGCCGTACCTCGGCCTCAATCAGATCCTCGAGCCGGACGGGCTCTACGACAGCCAGCAGCGTTTCGGGATGTACCGCTGGCACGTCCTCGACCCGATCCGCTTCCAGGAGGACCTGCGAGTGACCGTCCAGTGCCTCGGCATCGCCCGGGGCCACGGGAACGGTCTCCGGCACCGCTACCGGCCCAACCACGACGACATCGCGTCGACCTCTCTCTTCTACCTGGACCGGCCCGCCGGCGCCTCCTTGCCGGCCACGCCCGGGCTGCTGGACCTCGAGGTCGACACGCACATGTAGCCACGCAAGGGCCGGATCCCCGGCACTCGCACCCATCCCCAGGCAGGCATGTACTCACAGAGACGGGAGCACACCATGCTCCAGCACGGCAACGAGGCCGTCGTCCCGGCGGCGCCGACACGCCGCCGATTCCTCGGCGCGGCGGCTGCGGGCGCGGCGGCGGCAGCGACACCGCTGCTGACCGGCTGCGGCGGCCCGGCGAAGGCCGACGGCGGCACGCTGAAGTTCTGGTACTTCTACGACGCCCACTCTCCCGACCCGTCGGACCGGGCCAGGGCCAAGTGGTTCCAGGATGTCGTCAAGGACTGGAACGCCGACCATGAGGTCAAGGTCGAGCTGTACTACGTCCCCGGCGACAGCTACCAGGGTTCGAAGATGGTCACCGCCTTCGCCTCCGAGGCGGGCCCCGACATCTTCCTGCTCAGCCCCGGCGACTTCCTGCGGTACCAGAACGGCGGCATCCTGGCCGACCTCACGCCGCACATGGAGAAGGGAGTCATCGAGGACTACGGCAGCAGCCTCGACAGCCGGATGGTCGACGGCAAGGTGTACGCCCTGCCGATGGAGGTCGAGCCGCTGGCCATGTACTACAACGTCCCCGTCTGGGAGAAGGCCGGCCTTTCGGAGGCCGACATCCCGGTGACCTGGGACGAGATGCTCGACGTCGGCGACAAGCTGCGTGCCAAGGCAGGCGCCGGCCTGGTCTTCCAGACCGACCCCGGGTACTACCAGAACTTCACCTGGTACCCATGGATGTGGCAGGGCGGCGGCGACGTCGTCGACGAGAACGGCAAGGCCGGATTCGACTCCCGGGCCGCCCGGCAGGCTCTGTCCCTGTGGCAGGACGCCGTCCAGGCAGGCATCGCGCCCCGCACCATGCCCGCGGCCGACGACCTGCTCACCTCCTTCACGTCCGGTCTCGCCGGGATGTGGCAGAGCGGCATCTGGGAGATCTCCGGGTTCCGGACGTCCGCCCCGAAGCACAAGTACGGGGTCTTCAAACTGCCCGTGCCGCCGGGCGGGAAGTACACCACCGTCCTCGGCGGCTGGTCGTTCTGCGCCAGCACCCAGGGCCGCAACCCCGAGATCGCGGCGGAGTTCTGTGCCTGGGCTCTCGGCGGGATGAACGACGAGTCGGTCAACCGGACCGTCGACTGGTGCACCAGCTCCAAGTCCGACATCGCGCCCCGCGCGTCCGCCCTCGAACGCGCCGCCAAGAAGGGCGGCTACGACTTCTGGGCGATGAAGAAGTTCAAGGAGGAGATCTTCCCCGGGGGCCGCGCCGAGCCCCGTTACCCCCCGGTCGTCTACAAGGCGGTCTCCGACGCCATCCAGGCCACGATGCTGGGCGGCAAGGGCGTGGCCGGCGAGACGGACCGGGCCGCCCGGAGCATCGAGGCCTTCATGCAGAGTTACGAGGGGGCGAGCCTGATATGACCAGCATCGTTCCGCACACGGCGCACCAACCGCAGGCACCCGCCGCCGACGCCGCCCCGTCCGCGGGCGGCCGCAGGCTCAGCCGCACGCACCGGGAGTGGCTGGCCGCCGCGCTGTTCCTGCTCCCCGACGGCATCGGCCTCGGTGTCTTCGTCGTCCTGCCGATGTTCCTGTCGATCGCGCTGAGCTTCTTCCAGGTCTCGGGCTTCGGCAGCTACGAGTGGATCGGGCTCGGCAACTACCAGCGGATGCTCAACGACCCGTACTTCTGGTCCTCGATCTGGGTGACCGCGAAGTACGTGGTGGTCATGGTGCCCACGCTGTTCTGTGTCAGTCTCGCGCTCGGCGTGCTGATGAAGCAGAAGCTGCCCGGTATGGCCGCCTACCGCACGGCGTTCTTCCTGCCCCACATGCTCAGCCTGGTCGTCGTCGGCCTGCTGTGGAAGTTCATGCTCGACGAGCAGACCGGCGTCGTGAACAAGGCCGCCAGCGCCCTCGGCATGAACCCGCTGTCCTGGCTGGGCGACCCGGACCTCGCGCTGTACGCCGTCATCGCCGTGACCGTCTGGTACATGATGGGCTACTACATGATCATTTTCCTGGCGGGGCTCAACGAGATCCCCCAGGAGCTGTACGAGGCCGCGAAGCTCGACGGCGCCGGGACCTGGACGGCATTTCGCCGCATCACCTGGCCGCTGCTGCGGCCGACGAGCTTCTTCGTCCTGATCATGACCACTGTCGCGGCCATCACCGGCACCTTCGACCTGGTCTTCGTACTGACCTCCGGCGGTCCGGCCAACGGCACCGCGGTGGCGATGTTCTACATCTACCAACAGGCCTTCGTCTTCGGCGAGTACGGCTATGCGGCAGCCCTGGGATCCTTCCTGGTGCTGATCATGGTCGCCCTCTCCGGACTGATCTTCAAGGTCACCAAGGGCGGGAGGTTCGACGATGAGCAGTGACACCGCGACCATCACGAAGGCGGCTCCTGCCGCGGGCACGACCACGGCCCCGAGGACGGGCACGACTCGTCGGCGCCGGCGGCCCTTCGGCCCGCGGGCCGGGCTCGTCGCCCTGGCCGTCGTCCTGTCCGCCGTCAGCATCTTCCCGGTGCTCTGGATGATCACCTCATCCTTCAAGACCCGCACCACGGTCACCGACGGCAAGCTCATCCCCACGGACCTCACCTGGTCCAACTTCGCCTACGTCTTCACCGAAGTGCCGTTCGTCCGCTGGCTGTTCAACAGCTTCATCACCGCCGCGGTGGTCACGGCCGTGGCGCTGCTCTTCCATTCGATGGCCGCCTATGCGCTCGCCCGGCTCAAGTTCCCGGGGCGGGACGGTATCTTCGTGGTCATCTTCTCGACCCTGCTGATCACCGCACCTGTCATCCTCATCCCGCTGTTCGTCGTCGTCCGGACGCTCGGGATGCTCGACAGCTATGCGGCCCTGATCATCCCGCCGCTCTTCAACGCCTTCGGAATCTTCCTGCTCCGCCAGTTCTACCTCGGCATACCGAAGGAGCTGGAGGAGGCGGCGATCGTCGACGGCTGCGGGTACTGGCGGGTGTACTGGAACATCATCCTGCCGCTGTCCCGGCCCATCCTCTCGGCGCTCTCGGTGTTCTTCTTCCTCGCGAACTGGAACGCCTTCGCCTGGCCGCTGGTCGCCACCAACGGCGCGGACCTGACGGTCATTCAGGTGGGTATCGCGTCCTTCAGCACCCAGTACGGCGCGAACTGGAACTATGTCCTGGCCGCCGCCGTGGTCGCGGTGATACCCATGCTCGCCCTCTTCCTCGTCTTCCAGCGCCAGATGGTCGAGTCCATCAAGACCTCCGGCCTGAAGTGACCCGACCAGCGCAACGATCCGGAACGAACCGAGAAATACGGTGCTCGTATGCCTCAGTCAGCAGTCATCGGTGTGGACATCGGAACGTCCAGCAGCAAAGGCGTCCTGGTCGGCCTCGACGGCACCGTGCTGCACACGGCCGTCCGTGAACACGCCGTCGACCGCCCGGCTCCCGGACACGTCGAGATGCGCGCGGACATCTGGTGGGACGAATTCGTCTCCCTCACCCGCGAGTTGACCTCCGTACGCGACTCGGACGTGGTCGCGGCCGGGGTCAGCGGCATGGGCCCCTGCGTGCTGCTCACCGACGAGAACGACACGCCTGTACGCCCCGCGATCCTGTACGGCGTGGACACCCGCTCCGTCCCCCAGATCGAGCGGCTCGAACGTGAGCTGGGCGCCGAAGAGATCACCCACCGCTGCGGCTCGCGGCTCACGACACAGGCCGCGGGCCCCAAGGTGGCGTGGATCGCCGAACGGGAACCGGAGCTCTTCCGCCGCGCCCGCAGGCTCTACATGCCGAGCTCCTGGCTCGTGCGCAAACTCACCGGTGCCTACGTACTCGACCACCACTCGGCCAGCCAGAGCACCCCGCTCTACGACACTCTGGCCTGCCACTGGTACACCCCGTGGACCGACCGGATCGCCCCCGGCATCGACCTCCCCGAACTGCGCTGGTCCGGCGAGGCGGCCGGCACGGTGACTGCCGAGGCCGCACACCTGACCGGTCTGCCGACAGGCATCCCGGTCACCACCGGGACTGTCGACGCCTGGGCCGAGGCACTGAGCGTCGGCGCGCACGGCATCGGCGACCTCATGCTCATGTACGGCACGACGATGTTCCTCGTCCACACCGTGCCGGGACTGCTGCGCGACCCTTCGCTCTGGAGCACCGTCGGAGCCCTCCCCGACACCCGCAACCTCGCCGGCGGAATGGCGACGTCGGGCGCCGTCACCAGCTGGCTTCGCGACCTGTTCGGCAGCGACGACTACCGGCAACTGCTGCGCCTGGCAGAGGAGTCAGGTGTCGGCGCGGGCGGCCTGCTGATGCTTCCCTACTTCGCCGGGGAACGCACCCCGATCACCGACCCACGTGCGCGCGGCGTCATCGCGGGCCTCACGCTCTCCCACACCCGCGGAGACCTGTACCGAGCGGCTCTCGAAGGCACGGCGTACGGAGTGCGGCACAACATCGAGGCCATCGAAACAGCCGGCGGCGACATCCGCCGCGTCGTCGCCGTCGGAGGAGGCGTCCAGGGACGCCTGTGGACCCAGATCGTCTCGGACGTCACCGGCCGCGCCCAGGAGGTACGCACGACCTCCATCGGTGCCTCCTACGGAGGGGCACTCCTCGCCGCCCAACTCGTGACCGACGCCCGCATCGACGCCTGGAACCCGGTGCGGGAAGTGGTCACCCCCTGCCCGGAGACGACGTCCCGGTACGACGAGCTGTACGCCCTGTACCGCGAGCTCTACCCGGCGTCCTCCCCGGTCGTCCACGCACTGGCCGACCTCCAGTCCCGCTGAACGCCAGGCAGCCCCTTCTGTCAGGGCTCCCTCCCGCACCCTTCCTTACGCACACCCACGGAGTATCCGCATGCCTTACGCCGTCCCGCAGCCCTTCACCCCGTCCGCCGCCGAGCCCGGCACCGTGTACACCGTGGCCAGCGGCGACCTGCGCCCGGCCGCCAACATCACCGGATGGCCCTCGCAGCAGAAACTGGAAGCAGACCTGGCCGCCGCGCTCACGGACCTCGGCTGGACGGTGCGCCGCGCTCACGCCGTCGACGAGAAGAAGGGGCACGGCTTCATCGACAGCCAGCGCGCAGGCATCGAGGTCTTCAGGCACTTGCCGCAGGACGCCCCGCTGATCGTCGTCGAAGGGGTCTGGCAGTACAGCCACCACGTGCTCGCGGGGCTGCGCAGCCACCAGGGCCCGATCCTCGTCGTCGCCAACTGGAGCGGCGAATTCCCGGGCCTGGTCGGCCTGTTGAACCTCACCGGCAGCCTCACCAAGGCGGGTGTCCCCCACGCGGCGCTGTGGAGCGAGGACTTCACCGACGAATGGGCCCGCGACGGACTGCGTACCTGGCTGGAGACCGGAACCCTCACACACGACACCACGCATGTACGGGACCTGCCCGCGCTGCCCGTCGACGCGGAGACCGAACTGGGCGTCGCCCTGGCCCGCCAACTCCGCACGGAGAAAGCCGTCATCGGTGTCTTCGACGAGGGCTGCATGGGGATGTACAACGCCATCATCGACGACGAGCTGCTCAACCCCCTCGGCATCTACAAGGAGCGCCTGTCGCAGAGCGCCCTCGTCGTCGAGATGAACAAGGTCACCGACGGGGAGGCGCGGGCCGTACGCGACTGGCTCGACGCGGCCGGCATGACGTTCCACACCGGCACGGACGAGGCCACCGAGCTGACCGACGCTCAACTCCTCAGCCAGTTCCGGATGTACATCGCCGCGCTGCGCATCGCCGACGACTTCGGGCTCGACGCCGTCGGGATCCAGTACCAGCAGGGTCTGAAGGACACCGTCCCCGCCAGCGACCTGGCGGAGGGCCTGCTGAACAACGTGGAGCGCCCGGCCGTACTGTCCCGCGACGGCTCGCGCGAGCTGTACCCGGGCGCTCCGCTGCCCCACTTCAACGAGGTCGACGAGGGCGTGGCCGTGGACTCGCTCGTCACCAGCCGGATCTGGACCGCGATGGGGCTCGACCCGGCGACGACCCTGCACGACATCCGCTGGGGGCAGGACTACGACGGCCGGTTCGTCTGGGTCTTCGAGATATCCGGCTCGGTACCCGCCTCCCACCACGGCGGCTACGACAAGTCCTGGTCGATGCGCCAGCCGCGGATGTTCTTCCCGCTCGGCGGCGGCACCCTCAGCGGGGTGTCCAAGCCGGGCGAGATCGTCTGGTCGCGCGTATTCATCATGGACGGCGCCCTGCATGTGGACCTCGGGCGGGCGAGCGTGGTGGAGCTGCCCGAGGAGGAGACCCGGCGACGCCTGGACGCCACCACCCCGGAGTGGCCGATCATGCACGCGGTCCTGCACGGGGTGACGCGTGACCAGTTCATGGCCCGCCACAAGGCGAACCACCTCAACGTGGCCTACGCGCCCGACGCCGCCACAGCCGACAAGGCCCTGCGTGCGAAGGCGGCGCTGTTCGAGGAGCTGGGACTGCGGGTTCATCTGTGCGGCGACGTAAGCCTCTGATCACCGAGTCTCCGGTCATGGTCCCTCGGCACTGGGGCAGTTGAGCGAGGCCCTCCCACGGCCGATTCAACGTAACGGCCGGTGCGTCAAAGTCTGGCGCTCGGTACGGTCCCCTCGGCAGCCGGCAATCACCGCAGGGGCCGTGACCACTCGTGAGAGAGTCTTGAAAATGCGTACCACGGGATACACAGCGGCAGAGTACGGCGACGTCAGCGTGCTCGTGGGTGCCCAACGGGGGGCCTACCCGTACGCCAACACGCTGCTTGTGCGGGGCACGGCCGAATCCCTGGTCGTCGACCCGTCGCTGTCGCTCCTCGAGGGCGCGCCGCCGGCGGACCTGGTCCTCGTGAGCCATGCGCACGAGGACCACATCGCCGGTCTCGGAAGCTACGACGTGCCGGTCCGCGTCCACGAAGGCGACCTCGGCGCGCTGCGGTCCCGCGAGGCTCTGGTCGCCGGGATCGGCCTGCCGCCCGACGAGGTCGACGTCGTCGACAAGATGATGCGGGACGAGTTCCATGTGCGGGGCCGACCGGACGCGGCGGGGTTCGAGGACGGCGCCGTCTTCGACCTCGGAGGCCGCACCGTGACCGTCGTGCACCTGCCCGGGCACACCGCGGGCCACAGCGGTTTTCTGATCGAGCCGGAGGGCTTCCTGTTCGTGGGGGACATCGACCTGACGTCGTTCGGTCCCTACTACGGGGACGTCGGCAGCAGTCTTGTGGACTTCGAGGCGTCGATGCGCCGGTGCCGGGAGATCGACGCGCGCTGGTACGGCACGTCGCACCAGAAGGGTGTGATCGAGGGCGCCGAGGAATTCCGGCGCCGGCTCGACGGCTTCGCCGGTGTGGTGGCCAGGCGCGAGGCGGCGCTGCTCGCGTTTCTCGGTGAGCCGCGGACCGTCGAGGAGATCGTCGACCACAGGCTCGTCTACCGGCCCCACGTCGAAGGGCCGCATGTGAGGCCGGTGGAGCGGAGGACGGCGGTGCAGCACCTGGACGTGCTGATGAGCGGAGGGCTGGTCGCCGAGGTGGAACCGGGACGGTTCCGCGCGGCGTAGACCCGGAAGTGGGCACCGACGTGCGCTTCAACGGGGTTGATTTCATCGGGGCTTCGAGCAGAGACCGGCCAACAGTGGGTGTGGTGATCCCCGTTGGCCGGTCGGTGCTTCGCCGGTCAGCTGTGCGGTGTCGAGCGGATCAGCGGGTCGTGGTGACCCGGTGCTCCCGGAGCGCGGCACAGTTGGACCCGGTCACCTGGACGTACACGTTGCTGATGTTGCCGCCCCAGTCGACGCAGTGGCCCTTGCCGTAGACGTAGATGGGCCCCGCGTAGGACGTGTACTGCCCGTAGTCCTGGTCTCCCTGGTCGGTGTCGGAGACATAGATCCAGGCGGACATGTCCAGCCGGGTCCCGGGGTTCTTGCGGATCGTCGCGACGCAGTTCTTGCCGTTCGTGGAGTTGTACGTGAGGTAGACCGTGCCCAGTGAGCCGATGGGCGCCGAGTTCACGGTCTTGTAGCTGCTCCCGCACACCTTCTGCGGCGTGGTGTTGGGCGTGGCGGAGGCGGGTCCCGCAAGAGCGGTCGTGCCCCCGAGGGCCAGGGCTGCCAGGGCGGCACCAGTCAGGACAGGTCGACTGAATCGCATATTTCCCCCTTGTGATCTTTGCGAGTTTGTTGCTCTTACATCATGTGACTCGCGACACATCCGGATGGTTGTGCCTCCCCTCGGGAGAAGTCGGATCCGGAGGGCTGGGCCTGGCGTCGGGGGATCAACGCCCTTGTCTGGCCGACCTGTTGGCGTCGCCGCGCCCCCGGGACGGGGACGCGGCGACCGTGCGAGAGGAGAGCGTCTACCGGGGGAAGGGTGACGTCGTCCGTGGATCGCTGTTCAGCCCGCTGCCGCCAGCACCTTGCAGTTCGCCCAGTGTGCGAGCGTGAGGTGCCGTATCCGGGCCGGGCGGCGCCGGCCGAGCTTGCGGCGCTCGGGCTCGTCGGCCAGCGCCTTCCGCAGGGGAACCAGGTGAGCCGCCACTGCAGCCAGACAGTAGTGCTCGTCCCGGCAGGCGGAGCAGGTGGCCAGGTGGGTGCTGACGGCACGCGCCTCTTCCTCGGCGAGTGCGTCGAGCGTGTAGTCGGCCAGTCGTTCACGGATGGTGTGGCATTCCAGGGTGCTGAACATGTCGACTCCTCTCCTTGCCACCGCACAAGCGCAGAAACGCAGCTACGGCACTTTGAGGCGGGCAGGCGCAGAGGGCCGGTCGTGCCGCCGGGCACTGGGGCTCAAGGTCCTGCTTTCGTTCATGCATTCACTGTGGCCGACGCGGGGGTGGTAGCGCGTCGTCCCCCTGAAGCGAATCGCGCCTACTGCATCCGTGGTATCCGGCCCCGGTCCCTACGGCCGACGGCGTCCTGCCTGCCTCATGCGGGCCTCAGGCCTGCGGGCCGGCCGGTTCCACGACCGGGCTGACCAGGCCGCACTGGTAGGCCATGACCACGAGCTGGGCCCGGTCGCGCGCGGCCAGCTTGGTCATGGCCCGGTTGACGTGCGTCTTGGCGGTCAGCGGGCTTACGAACAAACGTTCGGCAATTTCTTCGTTCGATAGACCCAGCGCCACCAGGCACATCACATCGCGCTCCCGCGGTGTCAGGTACTCCAGGCGCTCCTCCACGACGGCCGGGTACAGCTCGGGCTGCGCCAGAAAGCGGGAGATCAGCGCGCGGGTCGCCACGGGGGAGAGCAGTGCCTCACCGGCGGCCACCGTGCGGACCGCGTCGAGCAGGACGTCCGGCCTCACACCCTTGCCGAGGAAGCCGCTCGCCCCCGCCCGCAGCGCCTCGGCGACGTGCTCGTCGTCCTCGAAGGTGGTGAGGATCAGGACTTTCACCCCGGCGAGGTCCTCGGACTCGCTGATCAGTCGCGTCGCGTCGAGGCCGTCCATCTCGGGCATCCGGATGTCCATCAGGACGACGTCGGGATGCAGCGCATCGCACAGGTCCACGGCCTCCCTGCCGTTGGCGGCCTCACCCACGGTCTCCATGTCGTCCGCGGAATCGAACAGCATCTTGAAGGTGCCCCGTAGCAGAGCCTGATCATCGGCGAGAAGAACACGGATCGTCACGCTCGGCCTTCCTCGGTGGTGCCCTGCGCAGCCGGCTCATCGGCATCCGTCGGTGTCGTGTCCTCTGCGGTACCGGACAGCAGCGGCAGCTCGGCAGTCACGGTGAAACCGCCTTCCGCGCGCGGTCCCGCTTGCACCCTGCCTCCGACTGTGCCGGCCCGTTCGCGCATCCCGATCAGGCCGTGGCCGCTTCCCTGCTCGGAGCCGGCGGGCCGAGACGGGCCGTCGTCCTCCACGGTGATCGTCAGCCGGTCCGGGCAGTAGGACAGATCCAGTCGCGCCTGGTCCACCCCCGAGTGCTTGCGCACATTGGTCAAGGCCTCCTGGATGATGCGGTACGCCGCCAGGTCGGCCGCCGGCGCCAGCGGCTTGGGGTCGCCGCTCAGCGTCTGTTTGACCGCGAGCCCGGCACGTTCGAAGGACGCCAGAAGGTCAGGCACCTGACTCATTCCCGGCGTCGGATCGCGCGGTGCGGCGGTCTCGTCCGGCTGCCGCAGCAGGCTCACGGTCACCCGCAGTTCGTCGAGCGCGGACTGGCTCACGTCGCGGATGCCCTCCAGCGCGGTGAGCACGTGTTCGGGCCGCTGCTCCACGAGATGGACGGCCACGCCCGCCTGGGCGTTGATCAGGGCGATGTGGTGGGTCACGACGTCGTGCAACTCACGTGCGATCCGCATCCGTTCGGCCGCCACCCGCTGACGGGCTTCCTGCTCGCGGGTGCGTTCCGCGTGCTCCGCCCGTTCCTCCACGGCCGCCACATAGGCTCTGCGGGATCGCACGCCGTCCCCGACCGCCGCCGGCAGAGCCGTCCATGCCAGCATCGCCGCGTTGTCCGGGGAAAGCCATGTCCGTGGGTCGGTCGCTATGGCCGCTCCCACCAGCACGGCCGCCGTCACGCACGCCGTCGTCCAGGTGGTACGCCGGTCGGTGCACGCGGCGACGGTATAGATGGACAGGATGACCGAGCTCGTCCCCAGCGGACCTTCCCGGAACCCGAGCGCCTGAAGGATCACTGCGCAGACGATGGCCACGACGAGTACGCCGAAAGGGTGGCGGCGCCGCCACACCAGCGCGAAGCAGCTGGTCCCGACAAGCACCACGGCTTGCCATCGGATGGAGATCCGGTGCTCCTGGTGAACGACCGAGACCGCCACCATCGACAGCAGAAAGACCAAGGCCGCCAAGAGGACGTCCTTGACACGAGTCCGAACCTGCGCTCCCGGACGTTTAGCGGTCATCACTGCCATGTCACCAACGTAGGGCTGGTGACCGGACCGGGCACCGCGAGCGCAGGCGTCGTCACCGCCTACACATCGTGCTCAGTCGTCCTCGGCCAGTTGGAAGGCAGGGGCCAGGACCGTCTTCGCGCCGGGGGCGCTCGGAATCCGCATCAGCGCGCGGGCCTGTTTGCCGAGGACTTCCATCTGCCGCTCCGCCCGGCGGAGTTCCTGGGGGTGGCCGTCGAACACGCGGTTGAGCGTCCTGAGCATCAGGGTGTAGGCGCGGTCGCACCGTTCGGACGCCTCGCGCGCCGCCGAGCCCTCCTCCAGCTTCTGGGTGTCGGGATTCTCGACCAGGCGGTACACCTCGCGCTGATCGAACGGGATCTCCGGCCCGTCGAACGACCAGTAGCCGTGCGTCTTGACCAGCCGGCGCCCTTGCACGATCTCCCAGAACCGGTAGTAGTGCGCCAGCTCATCCGCGCGAGGCTCGGCCTGGGCGGCCGGCGGAGGTCCCTCGGGCGCCGCCGGTTCGGCAACGGCCGACGCGGAGGACGCCACCCCTGCGCCGGTGGCGAGCACACCCGACACGGCGGCAGTGGCCGCCAGTTGCAGTGCGGTACGTCGGTCGGGCCCGCCGACGGCCCCGTCCTGTCCGGTGCTGGTCATGATGCCCTCCCCGGCAGCGGGCCCACGGTCGGGTCCTGGGCGTGGCCCTCGCCCTGGTCGATGATCTCCAGAATGGCCCAGAGCGCTGTCTGGAGGTTGGTCACCCGGTACAGCCGTCCGGGAGCGTGCGGCCAGCTGACCTGTCTGCGTGGATCGCCGTTGAACAGATCCTTCTCACGCTTGTCGAGGTCGGTCAGCACCTTTGCGATGTGCTGGTAGAACCCGCCGATGGTGGTCTCGTCGTAGTCGGCCAGGGCGAAGAACTTCTTAGGGGCGTCGAGGGCCTCTTCGGTGAGGTTCTGGATGTTCCCGTCCGCGTCCAGCTCAGGGTTGTAGCCAGAAATGGACTGGAGTTCTCGCTGGCCGGCCGGGGCGAGGGGGGCCTCGGGCAGCTCGATGCCCATGAACACCTCGCGTACCCGTTCGATCGAGCAGGCGCCGAGCGAGACCTCCAGGTCGGGCATCACCCCGCCGGGCAGCCGCCCCGGGTAGACGGGAACCAGCTCCGGGTCGTCGAACCTGGGGGTGGCGCCGACCGCGTTCATGATGTTTCCGATGAGCGCCAGGTGCAGCATCTCCTGCATGACGACGCTGCGGATGATGCCCCCGACCTCCCGGTTCTTTCCGCCCTTGAGGGAGTACATCGCCGCGAGATAAGGGGGAATGGTGGCGTGTTCGAGGGCGAGGGCTGTTCGCAGGAGCGAGTGCAGCTCTGCCCGGTCGGCCGTCGTTGCGTCAGCCCGGGCGAAGGCGTGATCCCCGGCCTCGGGCGTTCTGGTGGGAGTGGAAACCGTCTCGTTCATACGTCCCTTTTGATCGCTTCGCTCTGACGCTGCACGATCGCACGATGTCCACGCGCTGACGGGGAATGCCGGTGCTCAGTACCGCGCCCAGGGGAGCCGGACAGGCAAATGGAGTAACACGAAAGCCGTCTCCGGGCTTACGGGTGCGACCACCCCGCCGGTGGACGCACCCAGCGCGTCCGGGCCCGCCGGTCGCGCCCGAATGGGCAGACGATGCGTGCGGCCGCACAGCGCCGCGGTTGCCGTTTGCACAGCCTGCTACCACCGTGGACGAGGAGTCCTGCTGCGGCAGGCGGAGCGCCCTCGACCTCCACTGGGCGGACCGAACCGATGCCTCCGGCGGCGTGCCCGCTGATCGGCAGCCACCGGAACAAAGGCCCGGGGCAGGCAGGCCGCACGACCAGTCCCGCCTCCGGGAGCCTGGTGCTCCCCCCGCCGTGTCCTCCCGGCTCCAGCACAAGGGAGCAGTACATGACCGAGGCCCTTCCCAGAACGGACGGGTACAGCGCCGACGGACCGGCGGGTTCCCCGCCACGTCCGGTGGACGAACGTGGCGAGGCCGTCGCCGACCTGCGGCGCATCGGGATCGACCCGGACTACTGGTATCCCGTGGCCGTGTCACGTGCTGTGCGCAAGGGACGAACGTTCGCCGCCGTCTTCGCCGGCGAACGGATCGTGCTCTACCGCGGCCGGAGCGGAAGCGTCCACGCCCTGGAGGACCGGTGCGCGCACCGCCAGGTGCCGCTGAGCCTCGGCGTCGTGGAGGGGGACGTCCTGCGCTGCTGCTACCACGCCTGGGCCTACCGCGGAAACGGCCGCATCTCGCAGATCCCCTACCTGCCCAAGGGATGCGAGCGGCCGCCGCGCGGCGTGCGGTCGTATCCGGTCCGCGAGGCGTTCGGCCTGGTGTTCGTCTTTCCCGGAGACCCCGAGAAGGCCGAGTCGGCGCCGTTCCCGGTGCTGCCGGAGTTCGGCGCGGCCACGCACCGGACCATGACCTTCTCCCGCACCGTGAACTGCCATTACTCGTTCATGCACGAGAACCTGCTGGACATGAACCACCAGTTCCTGCACCGCAGCGTGCTGGGGAGAATTCAGCCCGAGCTGCTGGGGTACGAGACCGGCCCGCAGTTCGTCGAGGCCCGCTACCTCTTCGTCCCTGCTGGGGGCAAGAAGGACCGTGGCGCCGGGCTGCTGTCGGCCGAGGGGCTCGGTGGACAGCAGACACCCGACGAGATCACCATCCGCACCCAGTACCCGTATCAGACTCTGCAAGCCGTCCCCGACGGCGCCGAACTCCCGTCGTTCTCCCTCTGGGCGGCGTACGTGCCGGAGGACGCCGAGCAGCGCGTCAACCACGCCTACGGCCTGCTGATGATCGCGAAGCCGTCGGTCCCGGGGGTGCTCCAGCTCGCGTGGCCGCTCATCCGCCGCTTCACTGAACGGGTTTTCGCCCAGGACCGTATGGCGGTCGAGGCCGAGCAGCGCGCCTGGGACGAACAGGGCGAGGACCGGAACCACGAGGTGTTCCCGCTGATCCTGGACGTGCGGCACATGCTGCGGACCAACGGCGTGCCGCTCGACCCCGAGGCCGCCGGCGGCGGCGGGCAGCAGACTGCCCGGCCGGACGCCGACGGCCACGAGTCGAAGCCCGGACGCGTGAACTGACCATTGCCGGATGGGGAGTTGGTGGTCAGGTGGGGAGGGTCGTGCTGCGGGTCTCCGGGGCCAGGCGTACCAGCAGCATGCCGATGACGAAGACGGCAGCGGTCAGGGTGAGGGGCAGGGTGAGGGAGCCGGTGGCGTGGATGCCGTAGCCGATGAGGAAGGTGCCGCCCGCGGCGACCCAGCGGGAGAAGGTCGTGGTGAAGGCGAAGGCGGTCGCCTTCATGCGTGTCGGGTACTGCTCCGGCAGCCAGATGGTGAAGACCGCGAAACTCGCGCCGCCCAGACCGAGTACCGGCAGGAAGGCGAAGAGTAGGGCGATCGAGTGGTGGGGGTAGGCCCAGCCGTAGGCACCGACGATTCCGACGATCATCAGCGCGAAGAGTGAGGCGAGCGCCCCGCGCCGCCCCATGCGAGCCGCGAGGCGGGGCACCGCGAAGCAGCCCAGGATCGTGAAGACGGCCACGGTCATGGACGAGAGGCTGGCCAGGCGCACCGTGGCCGCATGGCTGTAACCGGCCTCCTGCGAAAGGGCGGTGATGGCTGTGGGCACGTAGGTCGAGCCCGCCCACAGACCGATGACGCAGACCACCAGGAGCAGCAGGTTGCCCACGGTGCGGGCGCGGTAGGGCGGGGAGAGAACCTCGACGACGGGCTGCCAGAAGGACCGCTCCGGCCGGCCGGAGGTCTCCTCCTGCCAGCGCTCCGGCTCGGGGGTGGTGCGGCGGATGAGGAAGACGGCCAGTGCCGGAAGGCCGCCCACGAAGAACATGCCCCGCCAGCCGAGTTCAGGTCCGGCGAGCAGATAGACGACGGAGATGGCGAGGACGCCGAAGTAGGCGGCGGAGTGCATCAGACCGCCGAATCGCGCCCGTACCCGCTCCGGGATCACTTCGGAGAGGAGGGTGCCGGCCATGGCCCATTCGCCGCCGACACCGACGGCCGCCAGGAAACGGAAGGTATTCCATTCCCACAGGTGGGTGGCGGTGCCGGCCAGGGCGGTGAAGACCCCGTACATGAGGATGGAGGCCATCATCGCGGGCTTGCGGCCGAAGCGGTCGGCGATGGGCCCCAGATGAAGGCGCATCCCCAGCCGAGCAGGAACACGGCGGCGCTGACCTGTCCGTGCCAGCCGATGTTGTCGGGCGTGACGGGAATGTTGCTCGCGGGGAGCAGTGCGGTCAGGGCGGGGGCCAGTACGAGACCGGGGATGGTCCAGCTGAAGCCGTCCATGGCCCAACCGCCGAACGAACCCCAGAAGGCGTGCCGTTGGGGGCCGGTCAGCCGTGTGGGGGTGGGGGTTCCGGTGGTTGCGGTGGACTGCTCGTCGATCGTCACGGGTACCTCGATTCGGCTCAGGAGGTGACGACATGGGGGGGATGTCGGCCAGAGGGGACTGGGGTGGTGATCGAGGCCGTGCGGCGGTGTGCCTCTCAGGAGTCAAAATTGGATGGACCACTGGGCCTCTAGGCCTGCGCTAGAGTGTCGGCAGGGTCTGATGTGCTGTCAAGGGTGAGCGGCAGCAAGATTGTTGGGGGAAGGGACGGGTAGTCCGTTGTCCGAGTCACTGCGTCCGGTTCCCCGGCCTCGTCTGTACGAGCAAGTCGTCGAGCGCCTCCGTGAATACGTGCAGGCGGAAAGCCTCCAGGCAGGCGACCGGCTGCCCCCTGAACGCGACCTCGCCGAACGCCTCGCGGTGAGCCGGACCTCGGTGCGGCAGGCCATCGTGGCCCTGGAAGTGCAGGGCCTCGTCGAGGTACGCCACGGTGGCGGCACGTTCCTGCTCCGCGACCGCCTTGACGCCGAACCTCTTCAGGCCATGGTGGAACGACGCCGTCGACTCCCCGATGTCCTGGACGCCCGGGACGCCCTGGAGACCAAAATCGCAGCCCTCGCAGCCGAACGCCGCACGGACGAGGACCTGGAGGAGATCGACGCCGCACTCGAGGCCATGGCAGGCGCCGTCCGGCGCGGGGAGCTGTGCGTCGCCGAGGACCAGCGTTTCCATGCCGCCGTCACCGCAGCGGCGCACAGCCCGCTTCTCGCCGAGTTCATGGCGGAGATCGCCGAGCCGATCGCGGAGAGCCGCAACGAGTCGCTGCGCCAGCCCGACCGCCCCGCCCAGTCCCTGCACCAACATCAACTCGTCGCCGACGCGGTGCGGGCCGGTTCCCCCGAAGCCGCGGCGCTGGCCATGCACACCCACGTCGACAGCGTCGGCAAGGTCAAACTTCTCCACTGGCGGCCCGAGGGGGAGTGACCGCCCCCCCCAGCCGCTCACGCCCCGGGGAGTGACTCACGCCCTGGAGGGGAGCGACCGCCCTGCAGCCCCTCCCCTCCCGCTGCTCCCCTTTCAGCGCGCTACGCCCGGCCCGCCTCACTCAGTACCGCCGAGACCGCTGTGACGCCGGGCGCGGCCGTGAGCAGTGTGCCGAGGGCGGTCCGCTCCGCGTTCTCGCCGGCGGCTTCCATCCCGACGAGCAGGACCTGCCACGGCACTTGGGTGTCGTCGGACTCGACCGTGATGACGTCGCCGTCCCGCCGCGCGCGGAACGTGGCACCCGCGAAACCGTCCACGGCGGGGATCTGCGCGACCCTCGTCGTGCCGTCCGCCGGGGTGTGCACACGCAGCGTCACTCCGTGCGCCCAGTCGTAGACGGCGCTGTCGTCGCTCTCCCCGAAAGGGATCACCGAGCCGGGGCGGGCCAGCAGTGGCAGGCTGTCGAAGCCGTACCGCTCGCGTCGCCAGCCCGGTCCTTCGACCCGCTCGCCCGACAGCAGATGGGTCCAGGTCCCCTCGGGCACGTAGTACTCGACGCTTCCGTCGGCGGAGAAGACCGGCGCGACGAGCAGGTCGTCGCCGAGCATGTACTGCCGGTCGAGGGTGTGGCACGCCGGGTCCTCGGGGAACTCCAGGACCATGGCGCGCATCACGGGTGTACCCCGTTCCTGCGCCTGCTGGGCCGCACGGAAGAGATACGGCATGAGGCGGTGCTTGAGCCGGGTGAAGTCTCGGGTGACCGCCACGGCCTCCTCGTCGAAGTCCCACGGCACGCGGTACGACCTGCTGCCGTGCAGCCTGCTGTGCGAGGACAGCAGGCCGAACTGCACCCATCGCTTGAAGACCTCGGGCGTCGGCGTGCCCTCGAAGCCGCCGATGTCGTGGCTCCAGAAGCCGAAGCCGGACAGGCCGAGCGACAGGCCACCGCGCAGCGACTCGGCCATCGCCCCGAAGTGGGACTCGCAGTCGCCGCCCCAGTGGACCGGGAACTGCTGCCCGCCCGCGGTCGCCGACCGCGCGAAGAGCACGGCCTCGCCGGCGCCCCGCGCCTCGCTCAGCACCTCGAAGACGGTTTCGTTGTAGAGCTGCGTGTAGTAGTTGTGCATGCGCTCCGGATCGGAGCCGTCGTGCCACACCACGTCCGTCGGAATGCGCTCACCGAAGTCGGTCTTGAAGCAGTCCACGCCCTGCGCGACCAGGCCGCGCAACTTGCCCGCGTACCACTCCCGCGCCTCAGGGTCGGTGAAGTCGACCAGCGCCATGCCCGCCTGCCACAGGTCCCACTGCCATACGTCGCCGTTGGCCTTGCGGACCAGGTGGCCGAGGCGCATGGCCTCGGCGAAGAGCGGGGACTTCTGGCCTATGTACGGGTTGATCCACAACGAGACGCGCAGCCCCTGCTCGTCCTTGAGACGGCGCAGCATGCCCTCCGGGTCCGGGAAGACGTCCGGGTCCCACGTGAAGTCGCACCACTGGTACTCGCGCATCCAGAAGCAGTCGAAGTGGAAGACACCGAGCGGGATGCCGCGCCCGGACATGCCGCGGACGAACCGGTTGACCGTCTCCTCGTCGTACGAGGTGGTGAAGGAGGTGGACAGCCACAGCCCGAACGACCAGGCGGGAGGCAGCGCCGGGCGGCCGGTGAGGGCGGTGTAGCGGTCCAGGATGTCCTTGGGCGTCGGGCCGTGGATGACGTAGTACTCCAGCGACTGGTCCTCGACGCTGAACTGCACCTGCCCCACGGCCTCGGACCCGATCTCGTACGAGACGTGGCCGGGGTGGTTGACGAAGACGCCGTAGCCGCGGTTGGTGAGATGAAAGGGGATGTTCTTGTACGCCTGCTCGCTGGCGGTGCCGCCGTCGGCCTGCCAGATGTCCACGCTCTGGCCGTTCCTGGTGAACGGGGTGAAGCGCTCGCCGAGCCCGTAGATCAATTCGCCTACGCCCAGCGAAAGTTGAGCCAGCGAGTGGTGGCGGCCGTCGCCGGTGAGCGCGAAGCCGGTGCCGCGGGACCCGGCGGACGTCAGGACCCGGCCCTCGGCCGTGAAGTCCAGGCGCCAGGGTGCGGCGGTGTCCAGCCGCAGGGACAGCTCCCCGCTGGTCAGCGCCACCAGGGACCCGTCCCGGGTGATCTTCGCGGTGTGGTCGGGGTCGGTGCGCAGGACGAAGTCGGGGCCGTGCGCGGCGGCGCCCGCGTGGTGGGTGGAGCGGACGCCGATCACTCCCTCGGCGGGTGACCAGCACTCCACGGTCAGGAGGGGGCTGTTGAGGGTGTGGCCCCGTTGCTCCACATGCCGCACCGGCGCGTACAGAGTGAGCCGGCCGTCGTCGATGCGCGCCTCGGCGATCTCGGTCGCGTACGACGCCCGGACGCCCTCGCGCATCAGCCAGTAGCCGTCGGTGAACTTCAACGGTGGTCCTTGTCAGCGGTGTCGGTGCGGGTGCGGTGGGTGGCGATCAGGTCCCGGAACCAGCGGTAGCTGTCCTTGGGGATGCGCTCCTGGGTGTCGTAGTCGACCCGGACGATGCCGAAGCGCTGACCGTAGCCGCGGGCCCACTCGAAGTTGTCGAGGAGCGACCACACGTAGTAGCCGCGCACGTCGACGCCCGCGCGGAGGGCGGCGGCGAGGGCTTCCAGGTGGCTGCGGAGGTAGTCGATGCGCTCGGTGTCGTGGACCTGGCCGTCGTCCGTGACGGTGTCGGCCTCGGCCGAGCCGTTCTCGGTGATGATCAGCGGGGGCAGCTCGGGGTAGCGCTTGGTCAGGTCGATCAGCAGATCCGTGAAGGTGTGCGGAACGACGGGCCAGCCCATGGTCGTGTGCCGCACGTCGTCGCGCCAGGACTCGGTGGCCCGGATGTCGACCGCCGTACGGGTCGCCGGGTCGGGGTCGCGGTGCGGGGCGTCGGCGATGGTGATCGGCCGGTAGTAGTTGATGCCGACGAAGTCCAGTGGGGCGGCGATGAGTTCGAGGTCGCCGTCGAGCCGGAATGGAGTGTCGAGGCGGTACGCGGCCCCTGGACGGTGCGGACTGTCGAGCCGGGGCGAGGCGTCGGCCGGCTCGCCCCAGGTCTCCGCCTCGTGCTGCGGGTAGCGCCCGGCGAACAACGGGTCCAGCCACACCTCGTTGTGCAGGGTCTCGGCCCGGCGAACGGCGGCGAGGTCGGCCGTCGAGCCGGGGGTCGCGGGGAGCAGCCGGTCCGGGTTGAGCGTGATGCCGACCTCCCGGGCGCCGGCCTCGCGCAGGGTGCGGACGGCGAGGCCGTGGCCGACGAGAAGGTGGTGGGCGGCCGCCAGCGCGCCGCGGCCCTCCCGGGCGCCGGGTGCGTGGGCGCCCGCCGCGTAACCGACGAAGGCGCTGCAGTACGGCTCGTTGAGGGTGATCCAACGGCTCACCCGGTCGCCGAGCCGCTCCACGACGAGACCGGCGTAGTGCGCGAAGCGCTCCGCCGTCTCGCGCACCCGCCAGCCGCCCCGGTCTTCCAGGGCCTGCGGGAGGTCCCAGTGGTAGAGGGTGGCGGCGGGGGAGATCCCGGAGGCCAGCAGTTCGTCGACCAGCCGGTCGTAGAAGTCCAGACCGGCGGCGTTGGCCGGTCCTGTGCCCTCGGGCTGGATCCGCGGCCAGGCGACGGAGAAGCGGTAGCTGTCCACACCGAGGCCGCGCAGCAGGGCCACGTCCTCGCGGTAGCGGTGGTAGTGGTCGCAGGCGACGTCGCCTGTGGCGCCGCCGGCCACCCGTCCGGGCTCGCGGCAGTAGGTGTCCCAGATGGACGGCCCTCTGCCGCCCTCGGCGTACGCTCCCTCGATCTGGTAGCTCGCCGTGGCGGCGCCGAAGAAGAAGCCGTCGGGGAATTCCGGGAATTCGGGGGTGCTCATGCGGCTGAAGCCCTTATCGCTACGTGATGGCATTACTTGATGGATCCGCCGGTGATCCCGGCGGAGATGTACTTCTGCGCCACGACCAGCAGGATCGCGGCGGGCACCGCGGACAGGACCGCGGTGGCCATGACCGCGCCCCAGTCGCTGACATGCGCGCCGACGAACTGGTAGATGCCCAGCGTGATCGGCTTGACGTCGTCGGTGGTGTTGAGGGTCAGGGCGAACATGAAGTCCGACCAGGCGAACAGGAAGGTGAAGAGCCCCGCCGTGATGAGGGCGTTGCGGCTCATCGGCAGCACGATGCGGACGAACGCGGTGAAGCGATTGGCGCCGTCGACCATCGCCGCCTCGACGACCTCGCTCGGAATGGACACCATGAAGGCGCGCAGCAGGACGATCGCGAACGGCAGCCCGAGCGAGGCGTCCGCGAGGATCAGCCCCAAGTAGGAGTTGACCAGGCCCAGTTCCGCGTACGCGCTGTAAAGGGCGTTGGCGATGACGATGCCCGGCACCATCTGTGTGATCAGCGTGGTGAAGACGATGCCCTGGCCGCCGCGCAGCCCGAACTGGGCGAGCCCGTACGCGGCGGGCGCCGCGAGGGCGAGGCACACGGCGACGGCACCGAGGGCGACGACGAAGCTGGTCAGCAGCGAGCCGCCCTGGCTGGAGATCGCCGTGTCGAAGTTCTCCAGGCTGGGCGAGGACGGGAACCACTCGGTCGCGGCGACGCTCGACCCGGGCTGGAGCGCGGTGTTGAGCATCCAGTAGACCGGGAAGAGCAGGACGCCGAGGATCAGCAGCGCGGCGGTGGTGTTCCAGGCGGCCCGCAGGCGGGGACGGTTCGAGTTCGGGTTCACGGTCGGTCACTTCCCCTTGCCGAAGTCGGCGCGGTTGGCCCGCAGGTACAGCACGGCGAAGACCGCGCTGATGAGGATGAGGACGTTGCCCACGACGGCGCCCTGGCCGAAGTCGAGCTGGAGGAAAGACAGCTGGTACGTGACCGTGCCCAGGGTCTGTGTGGAGTCCGCGGGCCCGCCCGAGGTCAGCGCCAGGATCAGGTCGAGGATCTTCACGGTCGACATGAAGCCCAGGACGAGGACGACGGTGACGACCGGGCGCAGCATCGGCAGGGTGACGCTGCGGAAGGTCCGCCAGGGGCTCGCCCCGTCCAGTGACGCCGCCTCGTAGAGCTCGCGCGGGATCTCCTGGAGACCGCCGTAGAGGATCACCATGTTGAACGGGATGCCGATCCAGATGTTGACCAGGATCGCCGACAGCAGGGCAACGCCTGGGCTGTTCAGCCACGGCACGCCGCCTTCGGTCAGGCCGACGGCGTGCAGGGCGCTGTTGAGCATCCCGTGGTCCTGGTCGAGGATGCGCCGCCAGACGACGGCGGACACGACCATGGGCACCAGCCAGGGCAGCAGCAGGATCGCGCGGACGAAGCCGGAGAGCCGGAAGCGGCGGGAGAAGAAGACGGCGAGGGCCAGGCCGACGGTGAACTGGCCGAGCAGGGAGCCGAGCGTGAAGAGCGCCGTGTGCCACAGGGAGCCGGCGAACAGCTCGTCGGCGAAGACGGCCCGCCAGTTGTCCAGGCCGTTGAACGGGGCCTCGCCGGTGAAGTACGTCTTGGGCGTGTAGTGCTGGAAGCTCATCACGATGTTGCGGACGAGCGGGTAGCCGAAGAAGAGGGCCATGTAGGCGAGCGCGGGGGCGACGAAGAGCCAACGGAGCAGCCCGCGGCGGCGGGTGCGGGAGTCGGCCTTCGCGGGGGCGGCCGAGGAGCCGGACGTCTTGGCGGCCGGGGAGGTGGAGGCGAAGGTGCTCATGTCCGGTTCCTCACTTCCCTTTGGAGGCCTGCTGCTGGGCCCGGTGCAGGGCCTGTTCGGGACTGGTCCTGCCGGTCAGCACCGACTGGAAGGCGCCCGCGAGCGCGTCCCCGACCACCGGCCAGCGGGTGCCGACCTCGGCGGTGCGGGAGCGGGCGGTGGTGACGAGGTCGGCGAAGGCGGCGAGTTTGGGGTTCTGCTCGGCGTAGGCCCGCGCGGCGGCGGCCCGGGTGGGCACGTTGTTGACCGACTCGCCCCACTGGAGCTGGTTCTTGCGGGTGTTGAGGCAGTTGAGGATCTTCCCCGCGTTCTTCTCGCGGGCACTGTCCTCGTTCTTGGGCACCGCCATCACGGTGCCGCCGATCGGTGGGATCGCGTCCTGTCCGGCCTCGGGCACCGGGATGCGGGCGACCGCCCAGTCCACCTTCTTCTGGGCGCTGAGCACCGGTACCTGCCACGGACCGTTGATCATCATGGCGGCGCGGCCGGCCACGAACTGGTCGTTGACGTCCTGCTGGTTCCAGCTGACGACGGACTTCGAGGCGGACCCGTCCGAGACCAGCTCCTTCCAGAGCTGGAGCGCGGCCTCGCCCTTGCCGTTGTCGAGCTTCGCCTCGTCACCGCCGCCGGACCAGAAGAACGGCAGGAACTGGTACACCCCGTCGGCGTTGGGGCTGGCGCTGAAGGCCATTCCGTAGGTGCTGCCGTGGGTCATCTTCTTCGCGGCGGTCTTCAGCTCGGCCCAGGTGGTGGGCGGTTCGACCCCGGCCTCCTTGAGGAGCTCGGTGTTGTAGATCAGGGCCAGGGAGTTGACGGAGCGCGCGATGCCGTACTGGGTGCCGTCGTACGAGCCGAGGGAGGTGGCGCTGCCGGAGAATCCGGAGGTGTCGACGCCGACGTCCTTCAGCGGGCGCAGCCCCTCGGTCCCGGCGAACTGCGGCAGCTCGGACCCGTCGAGCTCCAGGATGTCGGTGAGCGACTTGGACGAGGCCATCCGGAGCGCCTTCGAGGCAACCTGGTCCGCGGGCACGCTGATCTGCTCGACCTTCAGCCCGAGGGGCTTCGCGCAGCGGTCGAAGAACTTCTGGTTGGCGGTGTGCTCGGCGGTGTCCGTGGCCGAGTTGAGCACGGTGACGGTGTCGGGGGCCGGCGTGGCGGCGCACCCGGTGAGGCTCAGTGCGACCGTGGCCACCGCCAGGCCTACGGATATGGCGGGTGGCAGTCTGCGCTCTGCGCGGGAGTGCACGAGCGGTTCTCCAATCGGGGCTGCGGCTCGGGGAGTTGAGGCTTGGGGTGTGCGGCTCGGGGGATGGTGCGCGGCCGCGCGTTGGGGGGAGAGGGGCGTCTCGCGAGCGGCTTCTTCGCTGGGGTTCGCGGCTGGGCGGCCGCCGCATCGTCGAGGCGCCGCTCAGGGATGCCTTTTCGGCGGTGTGATGGTGAGCCCGGTCGCCATCTGCGGTGCGATCAGACGGTGAGGGGGGAGGCCGGGAGCCGGATGGCTCCCGGTTTGGGTGCCGGTCGCCGTAGTGATCGCCTTGACCGCGAGTTCGACGACCGCCAGGGACATCTCCGCGACAGGCAGTTCGATACGCGGCAGGATCCGCCCGCCCAGGTCGTCGGGGAGGGTGCCGACGGGCACGACGGCGAGGTCCTCGGGGACCCGCAGCCCGGCCGCGGCCACCTCGGCCAGCAGATGGGGGAAGCGGTGCAGGTGCTGGACGACCAGCGCGGTCGGGGCATGTCGCGAGCTCAGCACTTCGCGCACGCGGCGCCGCAACACGTCCGGGTCGCTGCTGGAGGGGTGCACACGGATGTCCGCGCCGGTCTCCTTCGCGGCCCGCCGGGCACCGTCGAGGCCGTGCACGGCATAGCCGCGACGGGCCGCGATCTCGTGTTCGGCCGAGGCGAGGAACGCGATGTGCCGGTGGCCGGCCGCGGCGGTCTCGCGCAGGGCGAGGGCGACGGCGGCCTCCCAGTCGAGGTCGACCCAAGGCAGCGCCGAGTCGTCGTCGCCACGGCCGAGCAGCGCGGTGGGGAAACCGAGTTCGCGCATGGCGCCGATGCGGGGGTCCTGCTCCTCCACGGCCATCAGGACGGCAGCGTCCGCCAGTCCGCTGCCGGCCACCCGGCGCAACCCGCCGACCCCGTCCAGGTCGGTCATCAGCAGCAGGTCGTAGCCGTGGCTGCGGGCGGCGTCGCTGATGTCGATGGCGAACCGGCCGTCCACCGCCCGGTATTCGCCGGGCACGCGGGGGACGGCCAGGGCGAGGACGTCGCTGCGGGCGCTGCGCAGTGTGCGGGCGCTGGCCCGTGGGTGGTAGCCGAGCTCGGCGATGGCGGTCTGTACCGCACGCCGGGTGTCCTCGGAGATCTTGCGGGAGCCGCTGAGGACGTAACTGACGGTGCTGGGCGCGACGCCCGCCCGTTCGGCGACGTCTTTGATCGTGGCCATTCCCGCTCCTTTGCGGTGTGGTCCTGGTCGTCCTGGTTGTTCTGGTTGCTCTCGTCGTCTTGGCCGTGCTGGCTGTTCGGGTTCTGACCGCTCCGACCACGCTGTCCGCTCTGATCATCGAGTCGAATCGATTCGTCGAATCGATTCGACTGGTGGCGTGCGTGACTGTAAGAGGGCTCGGGGCGCAGGGGCAATACCCCTGCCGGAGATTGTTTGAGTTTATGTATCTGAATTCAGCTGGGGCTTTGAGGTGCGAAGCAAGTCAAATGCCCGGTTTGATGTGAGAGTTGATCGAGTACATGAACAACTTTCACTGGTACGAACTCTTGAGGGTCCCGAACGGTGGGTGATAGGCCTGTGTCACGACGACATTTCCCTTCCCTGACACCCGAGTTGTGGGTCGCCGCCGTCCACCGGCGCGCCCCCGCGACGCGCATCCGTCATGCCTGGAGGCGACACCGTTGAGAACGCCCATGTCCAGACGCACCTTCGCCCGACTCGCCGCGGTACCCGCCGTCGGCGCGCTGGTCGGGCCGCGGCCCGGCATCGCGTCGGCCGCGTCCCGGCCCGCCGCTCACCCGGCAGGGTCACGCACCGACAGCGGACGCACCGACGCCGCGCGAGCCATGCGCCGCGCGGCGGCCTTCATGGACGAGCACGTGTCCTATCGAGGCGCGTACGTCTGGAGCTATCTCCCCGATCTCTCCACCACGTGGGGGGAGATGGAGGCGAAGCGGACCATGTGCTGGGTCCAGCCGCCCGGTACGCCCAGCGTCGGCCACAGCCTCCTCGACGCCTATCACGCCACCGGTGACGAGACCTTCCACCGCGCCGCCGAGCGCACGGGCCTCGCCCTCGTCGAGGCTCAACTGCCGGTCGGAGGCTGGAACTACATCCACGACTTCGCCGGCAACGGCTCCCTGCGTGACTGGTACGCGACCATCGGCGCGAACGGCTGGCGCCTCGAGGAATTCCAGCACTACTACGGCAACGCCACCTTCGACGACGCGGGCACCTCCACGGCGGCGCAACTGATCCTGCGCCTCTACGTGGAGCGCAGGCACCCGAAGTTCAAGGCGTCCCTGAACCGTGTCATCGACTTCATGCTCAAGGCACAGTTGCGCGGAGGTCCGGCCGACGGTGGCTGGCCGCAGCGGTTCCCCGCCTTCTCCGGCGCGGTGAGCGAGATGCCCTGGCCCGACGAACGGCCCTCCTGGCTGCCCTCGGACGTCCAGCACGGCATGCAGGACGGCGACTACACCGGCCACGTCACCTTCAACGATGACGTCCTCGGCGAGAACATCAAGTTCCTGCTCATGTGCATATCGGCGCTCGGACGGCGTGACCTGACCCGGCCCGTGCTGCGCGCCATGGCCTGTCTGCACCGGCTGCAACAGCCAGGACCCCAGGCCGGATGGGGCCTGCAGCACCTCTCGCACACGGTCGGCGGCCGGCCCGCCGGCGCTCCCGCCAGCGCCCGCTCGTACGAGCCACGGTCCCTGACCACACACACCACGCAGACCAACATCCGGCAGCTGTTCCACTACTTCCGGCTCACCGGCGACCACGACTACCTGCGGCGTGTGCCCGAGGCAATCGCCTGGCTGGAGACCTGCCCGCTCACCAGTGAGCAGAAGGGGGAGAACCCGCTTCTGAAGAGCGCCACGCACCCGACGTTCGTGGAGCTGGAGACCAACCGGCCCCGGTTCGTGCACCGCTTCGGCTCCAACATCCGCAACGGCGCCTACTACTACGACCACGACCACCGCAACACACTCAGCCACTACTCCGGTGGCCGCTCCATAGACCTCCCCGGCCTCAAGGCCACCTACGACGAGCTGATGGCGCTGAGCCGCTCCGAGGTCGCCGACCTGCGCGACCGGTCACCGCTCACCCCCGGTGGATCGCAGGAGCTCCCGCGTTACTTCAGCGTTCGCGACCTCGACCTCACCGACCTGTTCCGGGGCGCCGACCCGGCCCTGCCCGAGGTGACCGAGGATCAGGCGAGCGCCCTCGTGGCCGATCTCGGTGCCAAGGACCACTGGATCACCCCGATCGGCACCACCACCAACCCGTACCTCGGCCCGGCGCCGGCCACGCCGTACGAGGGCGCGGCCTACATGAGCAAGCACGTGGGCGACTTGTACGACACCTCGCCGTACGACCCGGCCACACCGCCCGCGGAGCCGCCGTACCAGGCGCACGACAGCGCCGAGGGCATCACGACGTCCGCCTACGCCGGCAACATGGCCAAACTCATCGCCTACGTCGCCGGCTGAGACCCCACTGCCAAGGTCCTGGCCTCAGCGGGAGGTCAGGACCGGCTCCCGGCTCCAGCGGAAGACGTGGACCAGGCGCGGCTCCACGATCCCGGCGCCCGGGATCTCGCCGTCGAACCACCGGTCCACGCACGTCCAGTGGAAGGGGTGGCCGAGATACTCGCCGGTCAACCCCTGCACGTCCGCGTACTCCTGCTCCCAGACATGGGTCCAGGGGGAGGGCATGAGCGTCTGGTCCACCCTGCTCAGAGACCAGGAGCGGATGGTGGAGATGTGCTCGGGCATCGCCATGAGATCCGCTTCCAACTGCCTGACTAGAGCGCCGGGTGTGCCGGGGCGCACCGCGAGCAGCAGTGTGCGTTTCACGCGCGGGCCGCGCAGGGGCACGTACCCTCCGCGCATCGGCTCGAGAGCGACCGTGTCGAGGGGCTCCGGGAGCCCGGCCTTCGCGGCGATGTCGGCGGGATTCCGTTCCGCCGTCACGTCCCATGTGGCGCCGGTGCCGCCGAAACTGCCCGGCAGATCGGCCGCCGCGGAGCCGCCCAGGACGCCGGGCCCTGCGGCGGCCTTGCCGTACGCGTCGGTGTCGCCGTCCGGCAGTAGGGTCACCCAGCGGGTCATGACGCCACCTCCTCGCGAACACCGGCGACAGGCTCCAGCACATGACGATCGCGGTCCCTCGCGATCTCGTCCGTGTACGCCCAGAACGCCGCGACCCGAGGGTCGGCGCCGGCCGCGGCGCGCGCGGCGAAGAACGCGCCGCTGTCCGGCAGTGACCACAGGATCCGGACCGCCACGGTGTCCGGCCCCGTCCAGGCGCGCCAGAGACGCTCCTCGGCCATGCCCCGGCCCACGGCGCCCGGCAGATACTCCGCGCGCCAGCGGCGCAGCCACTCGTCGACGTCATCGGTCGCGAGGAGAACGACATCGAGTATCTGGACCCCGCTCATGACAGCTTCTCCAGTACCTCGGCCCGATACCGGTCGATCTGTTCGCGCAACGCGCCCAGACCTCGTGGGCCCGAAAGGCCGTCCGAGCCCCGGATATGCGGAGCGATGACAAGGCGCGTCGCGCCCGCCTCGACGAAACCCCGTACCCATGAGGGATCCCCGGCGCGCTCACGGTCGCAGGAGCCCGGCCACACAGTGATCTCCACGGCGTTTTCCGGACGGCCCTCCCCGCGCGCCGCCTCACGCAGCAGATCGGCCTGGCGGGCGAAGTCCTCGGGCGTGATCGTGTAGGGGAACCAGCCGTCGCCGATCCGGCCCGCGCGGCGGACGGCGGGATCACTGTTCCCGCCCAGCACCACGGGCACGGCCCCGCCGGCAGGACGCGGCAGCGAGTGCAGGTCCTCGAAGGAGACATGCCGCCCCTGGTACGAGGCGGGGCCGCTGCCCCACAGCGCGCGCATCGCGCCGACACATTCCTCGAGCCGCTGCCCCCGATCCTTGTAGGGCACGCCGACGGCGGCGTACTCCTCCTTCTGCCAGCCGATGCCGAGGCCCAGCATCAGCCGCCCGTCGGAGTGCCGGTCGATCGTCGCGGCGCGTTTGGCCAGGACCACCGGGCTGTGCAGCGGGGCGACGATCATCGCCGTACCGAACCGCAGGGAGCTCGAGGCTCCGGCGAGGAAGGCGATGGTCTCCAGCGGGTCGGGCATGGGTACCGCGCCCGAACTGCCGGGTATCCGGCCGTCGTTGGAGTACGGATAGAGCGGCTCGTACCGTTCGGCGACGGCGACGTGCTCGACCGTCCACAGTGACTCGACGCCGCACTCCTCGAGCGTGCCCGCGAGGTCGCGGAGGAAGCCACCCGAGGTGATCAGGCCGTCGGTGAACGGCGCCATCATTCCAAGTCGGAGCATGCCAGGGTTCCCTCACTTCAGCGCCATGCCGCTATACCTGTTAGGAGTGTTCCTATCAGGAATAGGTGGGGCGCGGAAGGGAGTGAACACGGAGAGGCTGGGTCAGGTCGGCAAGGAGTTCCGGACGTGTGCTCATCACGTCCGGTCGGCCCGCTGGTCAACTGTCCTTGCGTGTCCCGCTCGCCTTGATCCACGCATGGGGGGCGTAGGCCACCTCGACCCTCGTGGCGGCGGCGGGGTCCGCCTTCCATACGAGCAGCGCGCCGTCGTCGATCGAGTACGAGAACTGGCCTTCCTCGCCGTCGACGAAGTGCAGCACCTCGCCTTCGTGCTCCGAGGCCTGCCCCTCTTTGCCAAGCACTACGAGATTCACAGACATATTTCGACGTTACGGCGGCAGCGCCGTTTCCGCCCGCCGGGTACCGGCTCGCGCGACCAGGCCCCTGAAGGCCCCGCCGTCGGACTATCTGGCCAGTCGGGGCAGCAGCGAGGAGGCGGCCACGATGCCGAGCGCGGCGGCCACTGCGAGTACGGCGTAGTCCAGGGGCAGATGCGACGGTGTGCCCAGCAACAGGCCCCGTAGCGCGTCGACTTGGTAGGTGAGCGGGTTGACCCGGCTGACCGCCTGGAGCCAGCCCGGCATGAGCGCGACCGGGTAGAGGGCGTTGGACGCGAAGAAGAGCGGCATGGTGATGGCCTGGCCGATGCCCATCAGGCGGTCCCGGGTGAGGACGATGCCGGCGATGGTCATCGACAGGCAGGAGAAGAACGCCGAGCCGAGGACCACCGCGACGGCCACGCCGAGCAGGCGCAGCGGGTTCCAGGTCAGGGCGACGCCGAGGAGTGCCGCGATGACGATCACGACGACGGCCTGGATGAGTGCCTTGACCCCGGCGGCGAAGGCCTTGCCCGTGATGAGTGCCGCGCGCGGGGTGGGTGTGACCAGGAGTTTGGTCAGGATGCCGGCGTCCCGCTCCCAGATGATCATGATGCCGTAGAAGATGGCGATGAACATCGCGGACTGGGCGATGATGCCCGGCGCGAGGTAGTCGATGTAGGGGATGCCGTGGGTCGGGATCGCCTTGATCCGGGTGAAGGTCTCGCCGAACACCAGCAGCCACAGGGCGGGTTGGACCGCGCGGGTGTACAACTCGGAACGGTCGTGCCGCAGCTTCTGGAGTTCGACGGCGCACAGGGCGACGACGCGGGCGGGCGCCACGCGCCATCCGGTACGGGCCGTGGGCGGGGTGAGGAGCAGGTCGAACTCGGCCGGGTCAGCCGAGCCGGGACGCGGTGCGGCGGGTGCTGCGGACATCGCGGAAGTCACCACCTTCGTCACCATCGTTGCCGAGCCCGCGGCCGGCGACGTCGCGGAAGACGTCCTCCAAGGTCGGCCAGGGCTCATCGGATCCGGCGTTCCCGTGCCGCTCGTGCAGGTCGCGGCGGAGCCCGTCGGAGGTACCGAGAGCGTGCACGCGCCCGCGGTGCATGAGCGCGACCCGGTCGCAGTACTGGTCCGCCTCGTCCATGTAGTGGGTCGTGACCAGGACGGTCATTCCGGTGGCGCGGCGGACCGCGTTGATGTGGTCCCACACGCTGGTACGGGCGATCGGGTCGAGCCCGATGGTGGGTTCGTCGAGGATCAGCAGGCGGGGGGCGCTCACCAGGGCCTGGGCGAGTTCCAGCCGACGCACCATGCCGCCCGAGTAGGTCTTGGCGAGCCTGTCCGCGGCGTCCGTGAGGTCGACGGCGGCGAGTGCCTGGGCCACCCGGCGGGCCCGTTCGCGCCGGGAGACGTCGAAGACGCGGGCGAACAGCGTCACGTTCTCCCGCCCCGTCAGGCCGGAGTCGGCGGACAGCTGTTGCGGCACGTACCCGAGGAGCCTGCGGACCGCCATCCGCTCGGTCGCCGCGTCGTGCCCGAACACGGATACGCGGCCGCGCGCCACCGGCAGAAGCGTGGTGATGCAGCGGATCGCGGTGGTCTTGCCGGCGCCGTTGGGTCCGAGCAGCCCGAAGACCTCGCCCCGCCCGACCGTGAGATCGAGGCCGTCCACGGCCCTGGTCTCGCCGAACGCGTACTCCAGTCCGCGGCAGCAGACCGCGGGGTCCTCGCTCATGCCGGTGCGCCTCCCGGTTCTCCCTGTACTGCGTAGGGCGTTTCACCTTCTGTGCGGATGACGGGCGTGCGGTCCTCGTGCAGGCTGTCGGCGAGCTTGCGCAGGGCAGGCAGCGCCGCGGCGAGCGCGGCCCGGTCGGCCGGGTCGAGCGCCGCCAGCTGCTCCCGCATCAACGTGCCCCGGCGGATCTGCCAGTCGCGCAACCGGGCCGCGGCCACCGGGGTCGCGTACAGCAGCGCCGAACGGCGGTCCGAGGGGTCCGTCTCACGGCGTAGAAAGCCCGCCTTGACCAGTTGATTGACGAGCGTGGACACGGAGTTCCCGGCGAGACGCAGCTCCCGGGCGGCGGCCGACACACCGACTCCCGGCTTGTCGACCACCAGGCGCAGCAGCTCCACCTGGGCGCCGCGCAACGGGGGCGCGCTCAGGCCGTGCCGAAGCCTGCGCCGCGTCAGACGCTGCACGGCGGCGAGTGCGTCGGCGAAGGAGTCTGCCAGCTCGTCCGTGGCCATGGACCAATTTTAGCTCTGTGTACGAGCTAATTACAGGCCCTGTCGGGACCTCGTAGGGACCTCGTAGGGACCTCGTAGGGACCTCGTAGGGACCTCGTCGGGACCCCGTCAGGTTGGCTGCGCTCGATTTCGCCGCGGTGGCGACGGATAATCGGGAGGAAAGGAACGGGTACGCGCAGGACGCACCCCTCGCGCACGATTCCCCAGCGTCATCATCTGGCGTTACCCGAGGCGATCCGGTGGTGTCGTGCGCGCCGGAGAACAGGTCAGGAGCAGGGGGTGCTCGGCGATCATGAACTCGGCTTACCTCGAAATAGCCGCGGCGAACACGGTGGTCGCCGCCGTCGCCGCTTTCATCGGCGGCCTCTTCGTTGCGGGATCGCTGATATGGGCCGTCCAGATCGGCATGCGGGTGCGCAGGCTGGAGCTCAGGCCACCCCGGCCCGATGAGCAGCCCCGCCTTCCGGCAGGCGGCGCGGTCCACGAGATCCGGGAGATGCGGGAGCCGGATGAGCTCCCCTTGGCCAAGGACGAGAGTGAGCGCCTCTTGCCGCACGAACTCCACCATGGCGGCGGCAAGCGCAGCAGAAATCAGAAGCCCGCGACATGGGCTCCGGGATCGAGCGGAGGGTTCGGCAGCGGCGGCCCCGGTCACACGTGAGGCGTGAGCCCTCATCGCCCAAGGCAGTTGCTTGCGCGTAGCCGCGCGTCGGTGGATTCGGAGGTGGGCCGCACGATGCGGTCGCCTCCGCCACTGGCGTTGTTCCGCGCGGACTGCCGCTCGGCCCGCCGTCGCGCCCGACTGGCGACCGGCCCCGCACATCAGGTGGATCGTGCTGCACGGGTGCGACGGGCCGGCCCGTCGCACCCGTCCTCAACCGCTTTACGTGTGCTGCTCAACGGTGTCAGAGTCGACTCGACCAGCGGATGGACGCGCCTCAACCTGAGCGGCCGCCGACCTGTGCGAGCTGTCCGCCATGCCCATTCCGTCTCCCGAACATCTCAAGAAAGCCGAGGCCATGGCCATCGACCTGAACGCTCTCCGGGCCCACTTCCCCTCCCTGGGCCACGGCCTTGCCTTCTTCGACGGTCCGGGTGGTACGCAGACACCCCGCCCCGTAGCCGATGCCATAGCCGAGACACTGACCGGCCCTCTCTCCAACCGGGGAGTGGTGAGCCGCTCCGAGCTCAACGCCGAGCGCGCCGTATCGGACTTCCGAGCCGCCTACGCCGACCTGCTGAACGTGCCCGCCGAGGGTGTCGTCCACGGGCGCAGCGCCACCCAGCTCACGTACGACTTCTCCCGTCACCTCGCCAAGGGCTGGAAAGCGGGGGACGAGATCGTCCTCAGCCGCCTCGATCACGACTCCAACGTCCGCCCGTGGGTCCAGGCCGCCGAGCGCGCCGGAGTGACGGTCCGCTGGATCGAGATCGACGGAGGGAGCACGGAGCTCGACCTCGACTCGTTCGAGCGCGCGCTGTCGCCCAGGACGCGGCTGGTCGCGGTCACGGCGGCCTCGAACGTACTGGGCACCAAGCCGCCCCTGCGCCACATCGCCGACCGGGCGCACGAGGTCGGCGCCCTGGTGTACGTGGACGGGGTGCACTACGCCGCCCACCACTTGGTCGATGTGCCCGCGCTGGGCGCGGACCTGTTCGTCTGCTCCCCGTACAAGTTCCTCGGACCGCACTGCGGCGTGCTCGCGGCTGCGCCCGAACTCCTCGAAACCATCCACCCCGACAAGCTCGCGCCGTCCCCCGACACGGTGCCGGAGCGCTTCGAGTTCGGCACGCTGCCCTACGAAGTGCTGGCGGGCGCCACCGCCGCCGTGGTCTTCCTCGCCGCGCTCGATCCGGGCGCAGGGGGCACACGCAGGGAGTGGCTCGCCCATTCGCTGGCCTCCCTGCACGAGCACGAGCGGGCGCTGCGCACGCGGCTGGAAGAGGGGCTGAGCGCTCTGGGCGACGCCGTCACCCTGCACTCGAAGGCGGCCGACCGCACCCCGACCCTCCTGATGACCATCGAAGGCCGCGACGCCCGCGACGCCCAGGTTCATCTGGCGGCCCGTGACGTCCTGGCCCCCGCCGGGTCGTTCTACGCCTACGAGACCTTCACCGCCCTGAAGCTGGAGAGCCCCGCTCTGCGAGTGGGCCTGGCGCCCTACAACTCCGCCGATGACGTGGACAGGTTCCTCGACGGACTTGCGTCTTTCCTCTGACCGGCTTGTCCCGCAGGTGGCGGACCCGGAGCGGTCAGCGCTCCGGGTCGGGGGCCGTGAGCTGGAGGCCGTTCTCCCAGATCTTGTTGAGTGTCGTGACGAGCCGCTCGTAGGGGATGCGCTGGCCCATCACGAACACCATGTAGGCCATGCGGCTCACCATGACGGACAGGGCGTGCGCCGTGACCAGGGGATCCAGGCTCGTGTCGGCTTCGCCGTTCTCCTGCAGCGCCTGGATGAGCTTGGCGTTGCGGCGCGCGAAGGCGTTGCCGCGCTCGATGCGCAGCGCCATGAACTTCTCGTCGATCTGGGCCACTTGCTCGAACAGTGCCATGAGGCGCGCGTTCTTCTTGTACGCGCGCAGGTACTCGCGGTTCGACGCGTCGATGAGCTGCCGGGTGTCGGTGATCCCGGTGCGCTCGCGCAGGTGCGGATGGAGCATCTCCTCCTGCACCTGCTCGACGAGCGCCTGGAAGATCTCTTCCTTGCTGTTGAAGTACGTGTAGAAGGACCCGGAGGCGACGTGGGCCGCCTTGGAGATGTCCGTGATCCGGGCGTCCAGGTATCCGTCGCGTTCGAACACCTCGCGGGCGGCGGTGATCAGCGCGTTACGCGTCCTGACACCGCGCGCGCTGCGTGGCGTGATGGGTTGTTTCTGGCCGCCGTCTGCGGCCGGGGCCTGGGCAGCCACTGAGGTCCATCCACTCTTGTTCGATCACGTACTTCACCGGTGGCAGCGGATGTTATCAGCCGAGAGTGGAGAGGAACTCGAGAAGCGCGGCGTTCACTTCCTCGGGTCGCTCCTGCTGGATCCAGTGGCCGGCGCCGTCCAGGACGACGTGTCCGCGGAGGTCGGTGAGTACCCGGTCGAGTCCGTGCGCGGGCATGAACTTCCCCACGGGGTCCTTCGACCCGGTGACGAACAGCGACGGCTGTGTGATGAGGTGGCCGTCCAGGTGCTCGGTCAGCGTCCAGTTGCGATCGAGGTTGCGGTAGTAGTTGAGGCCGCCGGTGAAGCCGGTCTCCTCGAACGTCTTGACGTAGTAGGTGAGTTCCTCGTCCCCCAGCCACCGCGGGGGCGGCAGCTGCTCGTCGGGCTTCGCGGCCCACGTGGCCGAGTAGATCTCCCTCGTGACGAGGGTCCTGCGCACGTTCTGACTCAGTGCCCGGTCGGCGACGCCCGGCTCCTGGAACCACACGATGTAGAAGTCGTCGCCGTTGCGTGAGCGCAGGATGGGCAGCGGCGGGGCGGGGGCGCGGGGCGTCGCCGGCACGCTCATGCCGACCACGGCGCGTACCCGCTCGGGGTGGATCACGGCCATGTTCCACACCACGGAGGCGCCCCAGTCGTGCCCGACGAAGACGGCGTCGTCCGCGCCGACGTCGTCGAGGAGCCCGGCCAGGTCGGCGCAGAGCGTCAGGATGTCGTAGGCGTCGACATCGTCGGGGCGCGAGCTGCCGCCGTATCCACGCATGTCGGGAACCATGACCCGATATCCCGCCTCGGCGAGCGCGAGGACCTGGTGCCGCCATGAGAAGGCCAGCTCGGGAAAGCCGTGGCACAGGACCACGGGGGGCCTGCCGGGCCTCCCCTCTCCGTGCTCGAAGACGCGCAGGGAGATGCCGTTGGTCGTGACATCCCGTGCCGCGACGCGCTCCCAGTCGGTGATCGGCATGTGTGTCGTCATGTGCTCAGGGCTCCTGTCGTTCGCATGCCGCGCCGGCGCAAGGAACTCACGCCGGGAAGGGGCGTGTTGTAGGTGTTGAACTTGACGTTGGGTTCAAATATACATGAGGCGGGTCAGGACCGGCTGAAGAGGAGACCACGACGGTGACCGTAAGCACCCAGACAGCCCAGTCGGCGACGGTTCTGCCGGAACGGCGTGGGCCCGTGCTCGTACTGACGCTCAACCGCCCGGACCGGCTCAACGCCTGGACCGACGAGCTGGAAGCGCGCTACTTCGCACTGCTCGACGAGGCCGAGGCGGATCCTGGAGTGCGGGCGGTCGTCCTGACCGGGGCGGGCCGCGGCTTCTGCGCGGGGGCCGACATGGACGACCTGCAACAGGCCGGTGCGACGGCGGAGTCGATGGATGGCCCGATGCCGAAGAGGGAGCGCCCGCGGTGGTTCCCGCTGACGCTGCGCAAGCCCCTCATCGCGGCGGTCAACGGGGCCGCGGCCGGGCTCGGCCTCGTCGAGGCCCTCTACTGCGACATCCGCTTGAGCACACCCGACGCCAAGTTCACGACGGCGTTCGCGCGCCGCGGCCTGATCGCCGAGTACGGCATCGCGTGGCTGCTGCCGCGCCTCATCGGCCAGAGCCGGGCCATGGACCTGCTGCTCTCCGGGCGGGTGGTGCGCGGTACGGAAGCCCACGAAATGGGTCTGGTCAACAAGGTCGTCGAGCCGGACCAACTCCTGGACGCCGCGGTCGAGTACGCCACCGAACTGGCCACGTGGTCCTCACCCACATCGATGAGCATCATGAAGCGGCAGGTGCTCCAAGCGCTCGACACCGACTTCGTCACGGCCGCCGACGCGGCGGACGCGCTCATGCCGGAGGCCTTCCGCCGGCCCGACGCCACCGAGGGCGTCACCAGCTATCTGGAGGGCCGCGCGCCCGCATTCCGCCCCCTCGACCCCAAGTGAGCACGGAAGGTCGCCCCGCATGACCAACGCTGCCGCACCAGTGTGGAACCACGCCTCGTCCACACCCGACCGCATCGCCCTTTGTGGGGAGGAGGGCGAGGAATGGACCTACGGCCGGCTGCGCGAGCGCGCCGCCGCCGTCGCGGGCCGTCTGCGGGAGCAGGGTGTGGGCCCCGGCGACAGAGTCCTGCTCGTCGCGCCCTCCGTGCCCGAGTTCGCCTTCGCCTACTACGGGATCCTCGCCGCCGGAGCCATCGCCGTCACCGCCAACACCATGTCTCCGCACCGGGAGTTGGCGTACATAGCGGGCGACGCCGAAGTGTCGCTCGTGCTGGGCTGGCACGCGATCACCCCGGCACCCAAGAAGGCAGCCGACGAACTGTCCCTGCCGTACGGGGAGTTGCTGCCCGGGCTCACGGACATGGGGCCGGCCGAGGCCTCCGCGCTCCTCGGCGCGCACCCTTGTCAGGACGACGAGACAGCCGCTCTCCTCTACACCTCCGGCACCACAGGCAGGCCCAAGGGTGCCCAGCTCACCCACGGCAATCTCAACGCGTGCGCGGCGGTCTTCTGCGACGTGCACGCCATCACCGCCGACGACTGCGCCGTGACGGGCCTGCCCCTGTTCCACGTTTTCGGCCAGGCGTGCGTCATGGCCACCACGATGCGCGCCGGCGGCAGCCTCACCCTCCTCGAACGCTTCCACCCGTCGACCATGCTGGCCGTGATCCGCCGCGACCGGCCCACCTTCATCGCGGGCGTACCCACCATGTGGAACGCCCTCCTGCGCACCGCCGACGACACGGACGCCGACTTCACAGGCCTGCGCCTCGCGTCCTCCGGCGGCGCCTCACTGCCGGTGGAGGTGATGCGCGCGTTCGAGGAGCGGTTCGGCTGCGCCATCGTCGAGGGGTACGGCCTGACCGAGACCACCGGCGCCGCCACCTGCCACCTCGCGGGCCGCCCGGCGAAGCCAGGACACGTGGGACGGGCCCTGCCCGGCTGCGCCATCTCCGTACGGGACGACGACGGTCAGGAACTGCCACCCGGCCAGGTCGGCGAAGTACACATCAAGGGCCCCGTCGTGATGAAGGGCTACTGGAACCGGCCCGATGCCACCGCCGAGGCCCTGCGCGACGGATGGCTGCGCACCGGCGACCTCGGCGCCACGGACGACGACGGGGACCTGCGCATCGTCGACCGCAAGAAGGATCTCGTCATCCGCGGCGGCTACAACGTCTATCCGCGCGAGGTCGAAGAGGTCCTGTACGAACACCCCGACATCGTCGAAGCGGCCGTCATAGGAGTCCCCGACGAGTTCTACGGCGAAGAGGTCGCGGCGGTCATCGCGGTACGGCCCGGTGCCCGCCTCGGCGTGACCGAACTGCGCGCCTGGGCCAAGGAACGCCTCTCCGCCTACAAGGTGCCCCATCTGGTCGCCGTCGTGGACGAGCTGCCGAAGGGAGCGACCGGGAAGATCCTCAAGCGCGCGATCGATCCGGCCCTGCTGAAGGCGGACGCGGGCACGGCGGACGCGGCCGAGCCGACACGGCGGGACTGAGCAACCGCGCCCCCTGGAACACCTCGAACCAGTGACGGGACACACGCATGACGACGACACACGCACCTGCCTACGCCCGCGAGACCTGGCAGACGCTCGAGCCGTACCACGGCGCGGTCTACTTCTCGCCCGAGGCGCACGCCGCCTACGCGGCTCTGGGAGTGGAGAGCGGGCCCGGATACTTCGCCTCCCGTGCGGCGGCCCTGGGCCCGGTCGCACCGGAAGTCGTGATCGCCACCTTCTACAACTTCAACCCGAAGGCCGTACGGGCGGCGCTCCCCGCCGCCTGGCGCACCGCTCCGCCCGAGGAATTCCTCGCCGCACGGCTGGCCGGCATCGACGCGACTCTGCGCAGGATCCTCGGGGCCGGGGTTCTCGCGTCGGAAGAGCTGCGGCGGGCGGCGGAACTCGGCAGGCGAGCCGCGGAATCCACGCCCGCATACCTGCACGGCCGGCCCCTGTTCGCCGCGCACGCCGCACTGCCCTGGCCCGACGAGCCGCATCTGGTGCTGTGGCATGCCCAGACGCTGCTGCGTGAATTCCGGGGAGACGGCCATGTGGCGGTGCTCCTGGACGCCGGGGTGAGCGGCATCGAGGCGCTGGTCGCCCATGCGGCGGCTGGGCCGGTGGGGGCCGAGGCCCTGCGGACGACGCGCGCCTGGTCCCCGGATGATTGGACCGCGGCGGTCGAGGGGCTGCGTACGCGGGGGTGGCTCGCGAGCGGGCCCGAGCTGGCCTTCACCGCCGAGGGGAAGGAGTGGCGATCGGCCGTGGAGGAGGCCACGGACCGGCTTGCCGCGGCGCCCTACACCGCCCTGGGGCAGGACGGCTGCGCCGAGCTGCGTGACCTGGTGCGGCCCTGGAGCCGGTCCCTGGCAACGGAGTTGATGCCATGGGCCGCAGCGCGACTGAAGGGCTGACGGGCACTCCGCGGGTCGGCCCTCCGTGGCGCGAGCCATTGAAGTTGACGCCGGATTCATTTACGGTGCAGGGGCCTGAGGAGAGCCGGTCGAGCAACTGAACAGGAGAGTTCGTGCAGATCAACGGGAAAGTCGCGATCGTCACGGGAGCGGCGGGCGGCATCGGCGCCGCCATCGCCCAGCGCCTCCTGGAACACGACGCTCAAGGCGTCCTGCTGACGGACCTCGACGCCGGTCGCCTGGAGGCGACGGTCAAGCTGCTGGCCGCTTCGCACGGCGAGCGGGTCGGGGGAGTGGCGGGCGATGCCGCGTCGACGGCGGATCTGGAGGGGATCGTCGAGGCGGCCGAGGAGCGGTTCGGACCGGTCGACCTGTACTTCGCGAACGCCGGGGTCGGCGGTGGCGCGGGGCTCGACGCGAGCGAGGAGGAGTGGAGCCGGTCGCTCGACGTCAATGTGATGGCGCACGTGCGTGCCGCGAAGCTGCTGGTGCCACGCTGGGTCGAGCGCGGCGCCGGCTACTTCTTCAGTACGGCCTCGGCCGCCGGGCTGCTCACGCAGATCGGCTCGGCGACGTACGCCGTCAGCAAGCACGGCGCGGTGGCGTTCGCCGAGTGGCTCTCGGTGACGTACGGGGACAGCGGGGTGCGGGTGAGCTGCCTGTGCCCGCAAGGAGTCGAGACCGAACTGCTCATGTCCGGCGCCCGGTCGGAGGACCCGGTCGAACGCGCGGCGGCACGCGCCGTGCTGGACTCCGGCGAGCTGCTGCGGCCGCTCGACGTCGCCGACCACGTGATGGAGGCGGTCGGGGACGAACGGTTCCTCGTCCTGCCGCACCCGCAGGTACTCGACTTCTACCGCCGCAAGGGCAGCGACTACGACCGGTGGCTGCGCGGCATGCGGCGCTACCAGGACGCGGTGAAGTGACCTGGCGCGGCCCATCGACGGTGTGCACCGCCCGTGCCTGACGACGGCGGAACTCGCGTGGACCTCGCGCCGGGCGGCCGTCGGTGACACCGTAAAAGACATGACCGTTGGAGGATTCGTGTTCGAGCTGTCCCGCGGCCCGGGCGCCGTATGAAGTCCGTCGACGCCCGCACCGGGGCGCCGGCGGGCACCGGTCTCGGCGCGCTCGCCCGATGGCTGGGCGAGCGGGGCGAGCACGTGACCGGTCCGCTCACCGCCCGGCGCATCGGCCTCGGCCAGAGCAACCTCACCTACCGCGTCGACGACGCCGACGGCCACTGCTGGGTGGTCCGCCGTCCGCCGCTCGGCAACCTGCTTCCCACCGCCCACGACATCGGGCGCGAACACCGCATCCTGGCGGCACTCACCGGCACCCAGGTCCCCGTACCCGCCGTGGTCGGCCTGTATGACGACGACGGCGTGCACCACCTGGTGATGGAGCACGTCGACGGGATCGTGCTCGACGGCCTGGACGTGGCCGAGGCTCTGCCCACTTCGGTACGTGCGGGCCTGGGGCCGTCGCTGACACGCACCCTCGCCGCGATCCACGCGGTGGACCTGGAGAAGACCGGCCTGCACGACCTCGCCAGTCACCGGCCTTACGCCGAAAGGCAGTTGAAGCGATGGTCCCGGCAATGGGACCAGAGCCGCACCCGCGATTTGCCCGCCCTCGACCGGCTCACCGAGCTGCTCCACCGACGCGTCCCCGAGCGGCAGAACCTCGTCCTGGTCCACGGAGACCTGCACGTGCGCAACGTGATCTGCTCGCCGGACACCGGCGCCGTACGCGCCGCGCTCGACTGGGAGCTGTCGACGCTCGGCGACCCGATGGCCGACCTGGGAACCCTGCTCGCCTACTGGCCCGAGCCCGGCGAAGTCCCGGCGGATCGCCCCGCCCTCGGCGTCACGGCACTGGACGGCTTCGCCCGACGCGACGAACTCATCCAGAGCTATGCCGCGTCGAGCGGCCGCGACATCGGGCCGGAGCTGGCCTTCTGGCACGTACTCGCCGTGTGGAAAGTGGCGGTCATCGGCGAAGGCGTCCTGCGACGCGCCCTCGACGAGCCACGCAACGCCGCGGCGGGCGGCCCGCCCAGCACCGCCTACATCGACCAGATGGTCGACCACGCCTGGGCACTGGCCACCCACCACGGCCTCTGACACCGCGCCACGCCCCGCCGACCCATCGCCCGATTCAAGGAGAGCCACCCCATGTCGTACGTCGTCATCGCCACCATGATCGCCAAGCCCGGCCAGGAGGAACTCGTCGAGAAGACACTGCGGGAGGCCGCCGCCGATGTGCACGCGGAGCCGGGGTGCGCCCGCTGGGCCCTGCACCGCAAGAGCGGCACCACCGGCCACTTCGTCATGGTCGAGAAATGGGAGTCCAAGGAAGCGCTCCACACCCACGGCAAGGGCGCCGCGCTCGCCGGGATCGGACGCGCCCTGAAGGACGCGTTGGAGGCACCGGCGGATGTCGCCGTATTCGACGCACTCCCGGCGGGAGACGCCGAGAAGGGCGCGCTGTAGACACACGCGATCGCGCCGGCCACTCAGTGGTCCGTACGTGCTGATGGCTCCGTTGCCCGTGACAGGCGGTACGGGCAACGGAGCCGTTCAGAATCTCTCGGACCTCCTCGGACCCGTCAGAGCACCTCGAAGAGGCCGGCGGCCCCCATCCCGCCGCCGATGCACATGGTGATCACCACATGGCGGACACCGCGCCGCCGCCCCTCCACGAGCGCGTGGCCGACCAGGCGAGCCCCGGTCATGCCGTAGGGATGGCCGACCGCGATCGCGCCGCCGTCGACATTGCACCGGTCGGGATCGATGCCGAGCGCGTCCCGGCAGTGCACCGCCTGCGAAGCGAACGCCTCGTTGAGCTCCCACAGGCCGATGTCGTCGACCGAAAGCCCGTGTTCCTTGAGGAGCTTGGGGATCGCGAACACGGGCCCGATGCCCATCTCGTCGGGCCCGCATCCGGCCACGGCCATACCGCGGTACGCCCCGAGTGGCTCGAGCCCGCGCCGCTCGGCCTCCGCGGCTTCCATCAGGACCGATGCCGACGCCCCGTCCGAGAGCTGGGACGAATTGCCCGCCGTCACCGTCGAGACGGCTCCCGCGGCGCCGTCCGGCAACACCGCCTTCAACGTGCCGAGACCGTCAAGGGTCGTCCCGGGCCGATTGCCCTCGTCCGCGGTGAGCGTGACCTGCTCCCTGCGCACCTCGCCGGTCGCCTTGTCCTGCACGATCTTGGTTGTGACCAGCGGCACGGTCTCGGCATCGAACCGGCCCGCCTCCTGCGCGGCGGCCGTCCGCGTCTGGGACAGCAGCGCGAACGCGTCCTGCCGCTCACGGCTGACCCCGTACCGCTCCGCGACGATCTCGGCGGTCCGCAGCATCGGAAAGTACAGGTCCGGGCGGTGCTCGGTGAGCCAAGGGTCCTGCGCACGATAGGAGTTGGCGTGTTCGTTCTGCACGAGCGAGATGGACTCCGCGCCACCGCCCACGGCGATCTGCATGCCGTCGTGGACGATCTGCTTCGCCGCCGTGGCGATGGCCATGAGCCCCGACGAGCACTGCCGGTCGATCGTCATGCCGGGCACGGAGTCGGGTATCCCGGCGCGCAGAATCGCCTGCCGTGCCAGGTTGAAGCCGCTGGCGCCCTGCTGCGCGGCGACGCCGATGACGACGTCCTCGATCTCACCGCCCTCCAGGCCGGCACGCTCGACGGCGGCCGCGAGCGCATGGGCCGTGAGCTCCTGCGGCTGTGTGTCGTTGTAGGCGCCGCGGTAGGCCTTGGCGATGGGGGTGCGGGCGGTCGAAACGACGACGGCTTGCCTCAAGGGTGCTCCAGGTGTCTGTTGAGCCGTTCGGCATGTGGTTGGGCAACTGCGGTTCGGGGGAGAGGCGTTGAGGGTTGTCCCTACCGCTGAGCGGCACGGTCTCGTCAGTCTCTGTATGTGAGCATGTCGGTATTGACGTCGGGTTCAAGTCCTACTGAGCGTGCCGTCTGCGGCAGATGGCGTCAAGCGGTGAGGTGATCCGGTCCAGATATTGAAGCCGGATTCATCTTCGAATACCGTCGTCGGCGTCCCCGGACTCCAGGAGCTGTCATGACCGAGACCACGGCACAACTGCGCCCGACGACCGTCGAAGATCTGGTGAACCTGATCGGCACGGAGATCGGCCCGACCCAGTGGCACACCGTGACACAGGAACGGATCGACGCCTTCGCCGACCTCACCGGCGATCACCAGTGGATCCACGTCGATCCCGAGCGTGCGGCGCAGAGCCCGTTCGGATCGACCATCGCGCACGGCCTGTACAGCCTGTCGCGCGGTCCGCGCTTCATGGAGGAGCTGATGGCGTTCGACGGCTTCGCGCACAGCCTCAACTACGGCTACAACAAGGTTCGCTTCATTCATCCCCTGCCGGTGAACTCGCGTATCCGGATGCGCGGGACCTTCCTGTCGGTCGACGTGGTGAAGCCCGGACAGGTCAACGTCGTGACGCAGATGACCATCGAGGCGGACGGCGTCGACAAGCCGATCGTCGTCGCCGAGTCGATCGGCCGTTTCACCGAGCACGCGCAGGGCGAGGGTGCGGCGTTGGGGGCGACCGTGTGAGTGCCCGAGCAGGTGGGCGACTGCCGTGCCGTCCGGTCCGGTTGTGTCGAAACGGTATCCGGTGCGTGGCTACGCAGAAGAGGGATCAGCAGCCCGGACGCCGACGTCGGCGCGGCGGCCGGCCGGCCGGCCGGCCGACTGTGACTGTGTGCGGTACGAGTCGGACCCCCTAGGCCGTCCACTCCCGCAACAACTGCTCCCGCTGTGAGCTCCGAGGCGATCCGCCCTCCCGTGTGCGGCCCCATGCCGACATCGCCGCCAGCGTCGTCTCCCTCGTCGCGGCGCCCTGCGTGAGGCGGGACAGCAGCGTGAGGGAGAGGTCGACCTCGGGCTGGGGGTAGCCGACGGCCGCGGCGACGTAGGCCGCCAACTCGTTGGCGCCGTCGGCTGATTCCACGCGCACGGTCATCAGGGGCGGGGCGTCGTCGAGGCGGCCGGAGCTCACGGGCAGCGCCAGCTCCGTCACCGCGCTCAGGGCCAGATCCTTGACCACGCCGACCCGCCGCATCAGGGACTTCACCGGGATGTCCGTCACCGTCAGGGCGGTCACGTCCTCCCACAGATGGAGGCCGGACTGTCTGTCGCCGAGGCCCACCACACCCTCGGGGGTCAGGCGTACTCCAGGAGCCAGACCGGACGGCTTCGCGCCCACGTACACGTCGCCCTCGGCGATCCAGAACAGCCCCACCATGGCCATGGTTGCTCACTTCCCCCGACGACGGCGTGGCCGTCGTGTCACTTCTCAAACGATCAGGTCGTCCACCGTAACGCGTGCTGCGGAGGGGAAGTTCGCCGCGCTCGACCTGCGCCACCAAGAACTGGTCCCGCGCCTGTGCCGCGAGCGCGCGGCCGCCGGGGACGCGGTGGTCGTCGTCCTCCACGACCTGACCCTCGCCGCGGCCTACGCCGACCGCACCGCCGTGCTCCACGACGGCCGCGTCGCCGCCACCGGCACTCCGTCCGAGGTCTACGACGCAACGCTCCTCGGCGACGTGTACCGCCAGCCGGTCGAGGTCCTTGCCCATCCCCGCACGGGCACTCCCATCGTCATCCCCTGCCGCAACCGCTGACGCTGGGGAGGTGTCGCGGCGCCCGCCGCAGCGGTGCGGCGGGACGCATGCCGGACGAGATCGGCACCCCTTATTCTTCCGCTGATCGCAGCACATGCAGCTGCAGGGCCAAGGCGGGGGACGACACATGACATATCGGCGCGCGGTGATACCGGCACTGGTCGGAGGTCTGCTGATCACGCTGTTGCTGTGGTGGGCGGGGGCGAGCACGCACGCACTGCAACTGCGCGGCACCACAAGCGTGTTCGACCCCCAGTCCGTGATCGAGCTCGAACGCTGGCTCACACCCTGGGCGTACGACTCCGCGGCGGAGCTGATGTCCGGCGGGCCTGTCGGTGGAAGCACGGTGATGGGCGGAGAGACCCAGTACGCCGATCTGTACAGCACCGCGATGCAGATCAGATTCGTGGCGGTCTTCGTGCTCTTCCTGGCCGGTGCGCTGCTCCTGGTCCGCAGGATTCCGCCGACGCGGGGCCGTACGCCCGCCACGCTTCTCGCCCTGTGGGCGTGGGCCCCGGTGGCCGGAACGCTGGCAGTGACCCTCTCCGCACCGTGGCTGATCGCGTCGAGGGGGCACGGCAGCTACCGGGTCCTGCCGGCACTGGCGAGTGTGATCGCGTCGAGCGGCCCGGTCACGGTGTTCGCCGGGTTGTTGACCGCCGTGGTCACTGTGCTCGTGGCGCGTGTGACCGCCAAGGGTGAGGATCCGCTGCCCCGGCACAGTGTGCCGCCGCGCGCCGCCCGCCTGTCCGCGAGCGTGGGGACGGCGGTGGTCGCGTTGTCGCTGGTGGTCCTCTCGTACCAATCGGTGGCGGCCTGGATCCAGACCTCGTTCAGCGGCGCAGGAATGCTGTCCGAGCCCGGCGACCTGCTGCGCCAGTGGCTGCTGCTCGGTGGCTGGACGGGCCCCGCGAGCACGGGACTGGGGGACTGGCTGCTGTACCGAACCGTCGACGTGCTGATGCTGGCCGTGGTGTGGTGGGCGCTGCGACTGCTGCCCGGCCTGCTCACGCGCGCCACGGTGCCGGCGATGGCGACGGGCGCGGTCTGCGCAACCGTACTGGGGCTGCTGGCGAGCCAGGTGCTGCACATGGCGATCGACGACACGGCCGGCGTGTACGGGCCCGTGCACCGGTTCTCGGCGCTCGGCAACGGCGTCCCGGCCGCACTCACCTTCGGCATCGCGGCAGGGCTGGCGGCCGTCGCGGCACTGCGTCTCGCCGGGGGCTCTGACACGCGTGCTGTTCCCGCCGGCCGGGACACAGCTGACGTTCCCGGGTAGCGACCCGGGCGCGGGGTGTTGCCGGCACCACCCCCACACGGGGCCCAGGCCACCTGACTCTCCGTCGGCCGCGCGGCAGGCTTTTTCCCAGCACCGGCGAAGACCCGCCGGGCACCGGTCAAGGACGGGGAAGAGCGATGAGCGGTCACACACGCCGAAGGATCCTCCAGGGAGCGGCAATCGCGGCAGCCGGCAGCGTCGTCGGGGGCTACGGTCCCGTCTACCACGCCACCGAGGCACAGGCCGCCGTCCGCGGCACGGCTGCCGGAGCCGGGGGCGGGGATTCGACTCCGTTCCTGGAGGGCGCGTTCGCGCCGGTCACCGAGGAACTCACGGCGTTCGGCCTCGAGGTGACCGGCCGGGTGCCGCGCGACCTGGACGGCCGCTACCTGCGGACCGGCCCCAACGCTCTGGGAGTCGAGGATCCCCGGGCCCACCACTGGATGCTCGGCGACGGCATGGTGCACGGGGTACGGCTGCGCGGCGGGCGCGCCGAGTGGTACCGCAACCGGTGGGTGCGTTCCTCGCAGGTGGCACGGAAACTGGGTGAGCCGTACCCCGGCCAGGCGCCGCCCGACGACTTCGCGTGCAACACACATGTCATCCCGTACAAGGGCCGCATCCTGGCCCTCCAGGAGAGCGGACCGCTGCCGTACGAACTGGACGGCGAGCTGAACACGGTGCGGCCCTACGACTTCCGCTCCACGCTGGAGGGCGCGTTCACCGCGCACACCAAGTACGACGCGGCGGCGGACGAACTGCACGCGGTGGCGTACTACCCGACCTGGGACCACGTGCGGCACCTCGTGATCGACGGGACCGGCCGCGTGGCGCGGACCACCAGGATCCCGGTCGCGGGCGCGCCGATGATGCACGACTTCGCCCTGAGCGGGAAGTACGTGGTGATCGTCGACGTCCCGATCACCTTCGACATGGCCGCTGCCGAGGCGGGCGCACCCGTGCCGTATGTGTGGAACCCGAAGCACCCGATGCGGGTGGGGGTGATGCCCCGAAGTGGTGGCGCCACGCGCTGGTTCGAGATCGATCCGGTGTTCTATTCGCACACGCTCAACGCGTACGACCAGGGCGACACCGTCGTCATGGAGCTGACCACCATGCCCGCCCCGTTCTACGCCGCGGGCCGGGGCAACGGCGGGCCCTCCACGACCGGCACGCCCGTACTCGACCGGTGGACCATCGACCTGCGTGCGGGCCGAGTGACCAGCACCCGGCTCGACGACCTGCCGCAGGAGTTCCCCCGCGTCAACGAGTCCCTGGTGTCGCGGCGGCACCGCTTCGCGTACGCGGCGAGCGCCGCGGAGATGTGGCGCGCCTACGAAACGGTCGACGGGGTGCCGCCGGACGACAAGTTCACCAACTGCCTCGTCAAGCACGACATGCTGCGCGGCAACCGCCAGGTGCACCGCTTCCCGCGCGGCGCGGCGGCCGGAGAGCCGGTGTTCGTACCACGCCACGGAGCACGGGACGAGGACGACGGCTATCTCCTGTCCTACGTGCACAACCCCGACCGCGGAGCCGGCGACCTGGTGATCCTCTCCGCCCAGGACTTCACGGCCCGCCCCCTGGCCCGTATCCACCTTCCGGGCCGGGTACCGCTCGGGTTCCACGGGAGCTGGGTGCCGGACGCGTGAGACCCGGCATCCGGTGTCTGCCGGCAACGTGTCACGGTTCGGGGAGATCGGTGCGGCTGAGGCCTTCCACCGCTTGAGCGTGCTCTCTGGGGTACCTGTCGGCGCCCGGTACCGCGAGTGCGGTGCGGAACTGGTCCCTCGCTTCCGCGATCCGGCCCGCCGCGCAATAGGAGCGGCCCAATCGGCAGCGGATGTCCATCTCACTGCGGTCGTGGTCGGGATCGTCTCGTGGTGCCAGAGTCCGGTGCTGCGAGAGGGCCTGTTGGTAGGCGGCCGCGGCGGCACGCAGGTTTCCTGCACTGTGCTCCGCCGTACCCAGTCTGGTCAGGGCGAGCGTGTGCAGAGTGACGTCGCCGGTTTCCTGGATGAGGCCGGCCACCTGACGGAGCAGGGCCTGGGTCCCGGGGCGGTCGAGGTAGAGGTAGAGGTCCAGGGTGGACGTGAGGGCCCTGTTGATCGCGCGAGGGTGGCCGAGGACCATGCCGGGGACGAACGCGGTGCGGAAGCAGGCCAGCGCTTCCTCATCGCGCCCCTGGGCGTGGTGGACGAGCCCGAGGGCGAAGGATGCCATCGCGGCGAGCCAGTGATCGTCACACTGCTGAGCCAGTTCCAGTCCCGAGGCGAGCCACGAGACTCCTTGTCTGCCTCGTTCCGTGTTCGGCCCTGCGGTTCCCAGACCGGCCATGGCTCCCAGCCCGACCAGGGCCCGGGCCTCTTCGCGGCCGTCCTCGCGCTCACGGCTGAGTGCCAGCGCCTGGTTGAGACAGGCGAGCGCCTCCGGGAAACGGGCCCGGTGCATGAGAGTGAGGCCGAGGGCGTTGCGCAGGGAGAGGTCCATACGCCGGTCGGTGGCCCGGTCCGCTTGTGCGAGAGCGATCTCGAGGGCGGTCTGGCACTCGTGAAACCGACCCCGGCCCAGAAGGTGGCCGGTCAGTGCCTCGGCGATCCAGCATGCGTGGTCGGTTTCGCCGAACGCCGCGGCGTGTCCGACGACGTCGACGAGCTCCGCGCCGGCCGAGTCGAGCCAGAGGGTTGCGTCCCTCCACTGTGTGAAGGGGGCTCCGGCGGGTTGCGGGCCATTGGGGAAGGCGCCGGCGCCCCAGGCGCTGGCGATCCGGGCGGCGTCCAGATAGAGCCGGAGGGCAGCCCGGCGTACGGCGCCGGTCTCGGCGGGTGCGGCTTCCGCCAGCCGCCGCGCATGCACGCGCACCAGGTCGTGCATCCGGTAGCGGCCCGGACGAGGCTGCTGCAGCAGACTCGTGTCCACCAGACTCTCCAGGACCAGTTCGGCATCCTGCGGCGACCAGCCGAGCATCGCCGCCGGTGTCCGCACGTCGAACTCGACCGTCGGTGCCAGGCCCAGGGTGCGGAACCCCTGCTGCTGCGTGGGTGAGAGCTGGTCGTAGGACAGGCGGAAGGCCGCCTCCACGCTGCGGTCCCCGGCGCTCAGTTCGCCCAGCCGATGCGCGTCGTCCGTCATGCGTTCCACGAGGTACGCCAAAGTCCAGGCCGGGCGGGTCTGCAGCCGCGTACCGGCGATGCGCAGTGCCAGCGGCAGCCCGTCGCACATCCGGACCAACTCACGTGCCGCCTCGGGCTCCCGGTCGGTGCGCTCCGGCCCGACGATGTGCCGGATCAGGCGGGTCGCGTTGCCGGTGCCCAGAGTGTCCAGGGTGACCCGCAGATCGGCATCCAGCGCGGGCAGGCGCCGGCGACTGACCACGATCACGCTGCTGCCCGGCCCGGACGGCAGCAGCGGTTGAATCTGCCGTGTGCCCAGAGCATCGTCGAGTACGAGAAGAAGCCGCAGGGAGCTGGTCGCCGTGCGCCAGTGAGTCATGAGTTCGTCGAGGTCGTTCGGCACCTCGCGGTCGTCCGCGCCGATGGAGCGCAGCAATCGCCTCAGCACTCGCTGCGGCGAGAGTTTCTGACGCGCTGTGCTGTGCGCGTGCAGGTCCACGAACAGGCAGCCGTCCGGGTAGCGGTCGCGGATGTGCTGAGCCGCGCGTACGACGAGCGCGGTCTTGCCGACCCCTGCCGGACCGTCCACCGCCACGACGGATACGGAGTCGGGCTCACAGGGCGCCATGAGGAGCGCGAGTTCCTCCTCCCGCCCGACGAGCTGCCCGGTGTCGGCCGGCAGCTGATTGACGGCGGGGCGGAGCCGCGACCGGTCCGGCGCGGTGGCCCGGCCCGCCGCGGGACCCAGAAGATGGCCGCTGTCCTGCCGCAGCACGGCGTCATGGATCCGGCTGAGCTCCTCACCGGGATCGACGCCGAGCTCGTCGCGCAGCCGTACACGCAAGTCCTCGTACGCCTTCAGCGCCTCCGCCTGGCGCTCGCAGCTGTACAGAGCACGCATCCGCAAGGCCATCAGCGACTCGTCGAACTGATCGGACTCGGGCAGGCAGGCCAGGTCGTCCAGGGCGTCACCGAACCGGCCGAGCAGAACCAGGCATTCGAGCCGGGCCAGCCGCAGCGTCCGCCGCCGTTCCAGCAGACGTCGGCGCTCGGCCTGCGCGAAGGGGCCGGGCAGATTGGCCAAGGGCTCGCCCTGGAAAAGCGTGAGCGCCGCCGACAACTGGTGTGCGGCGGTGGGTAGATCGCCCGATGCCTTGGCACGCAGCGCCTCGTCACCCCGTTCGGCCAGGTCCGCCACGTCGAGACGGACGTGGTCGGCCGCGCAGCGGTACCAGCCTTTGCCGCTGAGGATCACCGACTCCGCGGGCCGGGTGCCTGCGGTGTCGAGTGCTCTGCGCAGCGGATTGACGTGACTGGCCAGCACCTTGTGACCGGTGGCGGGAGGATCGGCCCCCCACACTGCGTCGAGCAGCCGTTCATGACTCACCATGGCTCCGTGGCGGAGCAACAACGCGGCGAGCACTGCCTGCCGTTTGGCGGGCCCCAGGTCCAGGGGTGTCTCGCCCCGCCAGGCCCGCATCGGCCCGAGCACCTCGATGCGGAGCCGCTGAGGCGATCTCCCGCCCACCCCCGACCTCCAGTCCCGTACATCTTCGGAAATTCGTCAGCATTGCAGCACGTCCGGCCGGGGCGGCGGACACGGTATTGCACAATCCGCACAACTGAGGGTGGTGCGAGACGGCGTCTGTGTGCCGGCTGGGAGGCTGAGGTCCATGAAGATCGCGACAGCGCAGTTCACGTGTGTTGCTGCGGACATTGCGGCGAACGTGCGGCAGATGGCTGCCCTCGTCGACGAGGCGCGCGTGCAGGGGGCCGAGCTGGTGGTGTTCCCCGAGCTCGCGCTGACCGGGTACGAGCTCGACGCCGTGCGTACCTGTCGTGATCTGTGGGTGCGGGCGGACGACCCGCGCTTGGATGCGATCCGGGCGTCCGGTGTCGCCGGAGTCGTCAACTGTGTTGCGCCCACCGATGGGGAGCGGCCCGCCATCGAGACATTGGTCTTCGGGGCCGATGGCGAACTGATCACCACGTACCGCAAGCAGCGGTTGTTCCAGCACGAGCAGGACGTGTTCGCGGCCGGCCGGAGCGACGGACGGTTCGAGCTCGGAGGACTTCGCTTCGCGCTGGCCACGTGCTTCGACAACCACTTCTCCGATCTGGTCTCCCGAGGCGCCACTGATGAGTGCCAGGTGCATCTCGCCAGCTCGCTATACGGCACGGGCGGCGGGGCGGAAGAGCTGGCGGCGGTGTATCCGGGCATCGCCGAGCGCTTCGGCCTGTATGTGGTCGTGGCCAACCATGTCGGCCCGGCCGGTGAGTGGACCGGTTGTGGCCGCTCCGCACTGTGGGCCCCGGGAGGTGCCCTGCTCGCACAGGCCGATGCCCATACGCCCATGGTGGTCACTGCCGAGGTCGGGTAGAGCGGGCGCGCGCTGTTCGACGTTCGGAGCGGCGGTCCCGGGGGCCGCCGCACACTGCTGTCCTCGCGTGGCGGTGTGTAGGGGTTTCGGAGACTGTGGTGGTACGGGCGTCGGAAGGGTGAACGCGATGGACAGGGTGCCGAGGATCGTGGTGGGCGTCGACGGTTCGCCCTCTTCGCAGGCCGCGCTGCGCTGGGCGGTACGGTACGCGGGCCTTGTGGGCGGGAGGGTGGAGGCGGTCTCGGCGTGGGAGGTACCCGGTATGGCGTCATGGTCGGCCCCGGCGGTGGACACCGACTTCGACGAGGGCCAGGCCGAGCGGGGTCTGGTCGAGGAGGTTCGCGCCGTCCTCGGCGAGGGCGGCGCGAACCTGGTGCACGAACGGCTGGTGCGTGGTAACGCGGCCGAGGTACTGGTGGATGCGGCCGAGGGCGCCGAGATGCTGGTCGTGGGCGGTCGTGGCCACGGAGGCTTCCGCCGGGCCCTGCTCGGTTCGGTGAGTCAGCAGGTGGCGCACCACGCTCCGTGCCCGGTGACGATCATCCGGCCGGACCTGTCTGTCGAGTGACCTCCCGCCCGTTGCGCTATGTCGCCTCACCCAGGTGGCTCAGCGCTTGGCGGAAGTCGTCGAGGGCGGGCCCGAACTCGCGGGCCGCGGTGTGGAAGGTCGATCGGTCGATCAGGATCTCGGCCAGTGTGCGGGGACCGTTTGCCGGGTCCTGCAGGGACAACTGGTAGGCCAGGCTCACTCCTTCGTCGAACAGCGGGCGCACTCGCTCCGCGAACAGATGGGTGCGCTGCTGCCAGTAGACAGCGGAGCGGACGGTGAGGACTCGGTGGAGCCGCACCAGTTCGGCCAACTGTTGATCCGGGTCTTCAGCGGCTCGCAGGGCAAGGCTGTCCACCCTTTCGCGCAGAGTGATCCGGCTGTCGAAGTAGCTCTGCTTGACATCGGGAGTCCACACCATGGGCGTTGACCCCGAAGGGAAGCGCGGTTCACCGGACGGCTGCCGCTCGCTGTCGGCGCCGGAGAAGGGCAGCAGCACCGCCCAGAAGGATGTTTGATAACCGCTCCAGGACCTGCGCTCACCCGTGGCGGCCAATTCCGTCAGCAAGGCGAGCGCTTCTTGCCGTACGGCGGTGGCCTGTTCGCCTCGGCCGCATGTGTCGAGCAGGTGCGCGTAGCCGATCAGCGAGTAGAGGTGGCAGGCCATCGGGCCGCGGTCGTTCGCGGCCTCGGCCGCTTCCATGTCGACGAGTGTGGCGAAGGCGTCGAGTGCTTCGCCGGACCGGCCTGCGGCATCCAGAGCGGCGATCCATTCCAGGAGTGACCAGGCGAGACTCCCGCTGTTGGGACCGTGGGGCAGGAGCGCCCCGACCCACTCGGTCAGCGCGTCGGCAGCCTCGGCGAAGCGGCCTTCCTCAGAGAGAGCCGCAGCCCATACAGGCAGCCCGCGAACCCTTGGGTCTCCGGTCAGTTTCGCCTGCGCACGGCCGACGGCGACCATCTCGGCGCGCAGGGCCAGACCTTCGGAGCGTCGGCCCTGGGCGTACAGCTCTCTCTGGCAGGAGTCGAGCGCTTCGTACAGAACGTCGGCACGGGCGGGTTCGGTCGGATCGATGGCCCGTGCCGCGGCCACCGCCTCCTCGCGCAGCGCGAGACACGCTACGTGGGGTCGGCCGGCGCCGGTGTCGTAGCTCCGGCGCTGCAGGGCCTTGGCCAGCAGGGGCAGGTAGGCGGCGGGGCTGACGTGGGCGAGTACTCGGTAGGCATCGACTTCCTCGCGCGGAGTGCGGCGTCCGGAAGCGAGCAGCACATTCCGCGCCCGCACTATGTCGTCCTGATCGACGTTCCCCGAGTGAGTCATGGCGGAGATTCTGCGTGCGTCGGAGAGGGCCGAACAAGCCTGGTGACCTGTGCCGTTCGTCCTACGAAAATGCCTTCTGACCTGTCATGATGGGTGTGTCATCACCCCTTTGACGCTGTGGAACCGGTCAGAAGTGCTCCGGTGCCACGGCGCCGGCCGAGTGATCGGTGATGTCGTAGGTGTCGTCGGAGTGGTAGTTGACGGTGCTGTTGGCGATCTGTGCGACCAGGCCGAGCAGCAGGAACAGCACGACGAGGACCTTGGCCGCGGTGTCGAGCAGCAGCGGCCGTGTGCCCGAGCGGACCTCCTCTGCGGGTACCGGCTCGTCGCCGAAGAGCCGCTTGGGGTAGGCGGGCGTGAGCAGCAGGAGATACGCGTTCAGACGCAGGCTGTACCGGACGACGGCTGCCGTGGCGGCGTACAGCGGAGCGGGCAGGCGCCCCAGGATGAGGGCGATGAGCCAGAACACCCAGCAGAGCGTGACCCAGCCGCTGCGGACGAGGGTCGCGACGATGGCCGCGGGGATGATCAGGATCAGGCGGAAGAACACCGCGAGGCGGTTGAGCGGGGTGGCGCGGAGTTCGATCTGCACCGGGTATTGAGGGGCCGAGAAGGCGAAGGGCGGGTAGCGGTCGACCAACAGCGTGGCACTCGCGTTGACCCGGGTCTCGTACGCCAGGACGGAGCCCAGGAACGAGAAGATCCCGTCCGGCAGACGCCCCATGAACAGAGCCGCGAACCAGCCGACGATCACGACGAAGAACGCCGCGACAGCGAGAAAGAACAGCACAATGTACTGGGGAATCAGCAGCAACCACCGCAGCAGCACGGTCCAGCGTCTCTGACGTTCGGGCGCGGGGACGTCGAGGGCCGGAAGCCACTCGGCGCCGCTTCCCGCGGCGCCGGTCGCGGGTCGCTCGCCCCAGCCTGTCGCCATGAGCACTCCTGATCGTTCCGGTACGGCTGACACCGACATGCTGTGCCCTCCCGGCCGAGCCCGCGCGGGCACAGAGCCAAACGGAGGCGGCCGGCAGGTGGGGGGTGGGGGAGCCCATCGCCTGGGTCCGGTGCCACACCCGGCACCGGACCCAGGCGCTCCCGCATGCCGCCGGGCCCGCTCCGGTCACACGGCCGCCGGCGTACTCGCCTCCCGCGCCTTGGTCGCCGGGAGCCGGAATTCCTGGCCCGCCAGGGACTCGTACAGACGGACCGGGCTCATCTCGCCCGCCAGGTCTCCGTGCTGGGCCTTGGAGCGGCGGTAGATCTGCTCGACCAGGGCCGACAGCTCGGTCGAGACGCCGATGTCGCGGCCCAGGTCCACGGCGAGCCCGAGGTCCTTGCAGGCCAGTGCCATGGCGAACGAGTCGTCGTAGTCCCCGTCGGTGAGGATCGACATGATGTCGTTCTCGAGGAAGTTCGAGGCGGCCGGGCTGGCCAGGAGGGCGTTGCGCAGGGTGTCCAGGGCGACGCCCGCCTTCACGCCCATGGCCAGGACCTCGGCGGACGCGGTGAGGTGGGTGAACCACAGCAGGTTGATCATGAGCTTGACCGTGTAACCGGCGCCCAGCGGACCCACGTGGAGGATACGGTCGGGGTCGCCCATCACCTCGAGGACGGGCAGCGCCGCCGCGAAGTCGGCGTCGGAGCCGCCGACGAAGATCTGCAGTTGCCCGGCCTTGGCGCCGTGCGCCATCCCGCTCACCGGTGCGTCGAGCCGGCGCACACCACGCTTGTCGAGCACCTCGGCGGCGACCCGGTCGGCGGCGGCCGGTGTGGACGTGGACATGTCGATCCACAGGGACCCGACAGGCAGCGCCTCGGCGACCGCGCCGCGCAGCAGCACGTCCTCGACGATGCGCGGGTTGGGCAGCATCGTCACCAGCACCTCGGCGTCGCTCGCGCACAGCGCGGCGGTCTCCGCCCACGCGGCACCGAGAGCCACGTGCTCGGCGGCGGCCTCGGGGCGGGTGTCGTGCACCGTCACCCGGTGCCCCGCCTGGATGAGATGACGGGCCATGTGGCCGCCCATGTTGCCCAGACCGATGAATCCGATCCTCATGATCTTTCCTTACTGCAGCGGGGTACGAGGGTGTAAAGGGAATGCCGTAAGTGCGGTGCGGGGGTGGGGAGTTGGGCGGACGGTCAGACCTTGGGCGCCGAGTCCTCGAGCTGCCGTGCCGACGGGGTGTAGAACGGGTTGGTGACACCGGACTTCGCCGCGTCGATCACGTCCCCGGCCGTCGGCCGGCCCTCGACGGCGGCACGCAGGGCCCGGTGCGCGGCGACCCGCTGGTTGCGGAAGGACTCGTCCAGGTCGTCGACGCCCGGGTTGACCCAGATCGCGGCGATGATCAGCAGGTCGTCCGCCTCGTCGGCGGAGATGGTGCCGTCGAGCACGGCGTCGGTGACCCCCTGCGCGAGGCCCGCCTGAGCCGAACCCCAGGTGGCGCGCTCGTGCAACTCCCCATCGGCGGCCGCCTTGTTGACGAACAGCGTCAGCGGCTTCACCGGCACGGAGGGGCGCACGACCGTCATGAACGGCACGTGCCCCGCGCTGGGCGTGGCCAGGGCGGTGGCCCACGCGGTCTCGACCGGACCGCCCTTGCGGCCGAGGACGATGTTGGTGTGCGCGGCGTTGACGCCGTCGCCGACGAAGGCTTCACCGATGAGGGCGGTGGAGGCGAAGGACATGGTGGTGCTCCCGTACGAGGATCAGGGTGGGGCTGAGCCGAGACCGTGGGCGTGGGAGGCCCAACGGAGGGGCCCGCCGGATGAGTTGAGGGATGTGCCGACCCGCGGCACGAGACGTGGCCGCACCGGCGGGACGTACCCCGCCTTCGGTTGGCTGCTCGGTGAAACTAGGTCGCCGCGTGTCCGGCGTGCAAGCCCGCGCAGGAAATCGAAACCGGGGTTGCGATGCGCGCAACCCTCCGCGCTCCCTGCCGCTCGGACGCCCGCGTGACCACACTCTGACCAGGCATTTCGGCGGCAGGCCGACGCCTTTACGATGCGAGCGTGAACGAAGCGAACGTCCCCCGGTCCGTCCGCAGCCAGGGCCATGGCCTGCGCCGCGACGTCGATCTCCTCGAAGCCCTCGGCTCGCCCGAGGCCCACCGCACCGGCGGCCTCGGCGTCGTGCGCATAGCCCAGCTGGTGGGCCGCGACAAGAGCCAGGTGTCCCGGGCGCTGAAGGCGCTCGCCGACGAGGGCATCGTCGAGCGGGACCCCGACAGCCTGGAGTACCGGCTCGGGTGGCGGCTGTTCTCGCTGGTCGCTCGGACCTCGGAGAGCCGGGTCGTGCGGGTGGCGGGACCGGTCATGCACCGGTTGGCCGCGGACCTGGAGGAGACCACACATCTGTGCGTGCTGCACGACAGGGAGGTGCGCACGCTGCTCTCGGTGTCCGGGCACTCCTACCGGCTGCGCGAATGGGAGGGCCGCGGCTGCCCCGCCTGGATCACCTCCGCGGGACCGGTGCTCCTGGAGGGTGCCAGCCCGGACGAGCTGTACGTGCGGTTCGGGGCCACGGAAGAGGTGTCGGTGCCCGACCTCTGGTCCCGCATCCGGCGGGCCGAGACGGAGGGGTTCGCCCGCGAGGTCGAGGAGTTCGAGCCGGGCCTGGTCGGCGTCTCCGCGGCGGTGCGCGACTTCCGCGGCCGGGTCGTGGCCGCGCTCAACGTCACCGCGCCCACCGAGCGTTTCGCGTCCCGCCTCGACCACGCGGGCGCGGCGGCCGCGGCCGCCGCGGCGAAGGTGTCGGCCCAGCTCGGCTGGGAGCCACGGCAGTGAGCGGCCGTACGGGGGAGGGGTTGCGCTGAGCGCAACTCGTGTCTCGATCGCAGCTGAGACCTTGTTCTCGGCGGTGGACGGCCCGTAAATTCCTCGCATCCCGGCCCCAGCGCGACGGACAGAGACCCCAGAGACGTCCCCGCCCCGCACCGGGCCTGCCCTTCGGCACGCCCTTTTTCGCCGGTTCGCTTGGCATTTCTTTCTTCCACCTGCCGGTTCCGTGTGCCCTGTGCGCCCGCGACCCGGTGCAAGGAGCAGCTCATGGACATCGACATCGACACCTCCATCGATATCGACCGCATTGCCAAGTCCCCTTATGGACAAGGAGACTTGTGGATCGGCGGCCAGTGGCGTGCCGCGTCCGACGGCCGCACGTACCCGGTGTACGACCCGGCCACCGGCGAGGTCGTCCGCGAAGTCGGCGCCGCCTCGGCCGACGACGCGACCGCCGCCCTCGACGCGGCGTCGGCCGCGGCCGGGCAGTGGCGACGCACCCCGGCCCGCCGCCGCTCGGAGATCCTCAACGGCGCCTTCCGCCTGATGCACGAGCACAGCGACGCCCTCGCCCGGCTCATCACTCTGGAGAACGGCAAGGCGTACCGCGACGCCAAGGCCGAGGTCGGCTACGCCGCCGAGTTCTTCCGCTGGTTCGCCGAGGAGGCCGTACGCGTCGGCTCGGGCTTCGGCGAGGCACCGGCCGGCGGCTTCCGGCACGTGGTCACCAAGCAGCCCGTCGGCGTCACCGCGTTCGTCACGCCGTGGAACTTCCCGGCCGCGATGGCCACCCGCAAGATCGCCCCGGCCCTCGCCGCCGGCTGCCCCGTAGTCCTCAAGCCGGCCCCCGAGACACCCCTGACCGCGCTGGCCGTCGCCGCGCTGCTCGCCGAGGCCGGACTGCCCGACGGACTGCTCAACGTCCTGCCGACCGACCGCGCCCCCGAGACCGTCTCCGCGTGGCTGGACGACGAGCGCGTGCGCAAGTTCTCCTTCACCGGCTCCACCGCCACCGGCCGCGTCCTGCTGCGCCAGTGCGCCGAACGCGTCGTCAACGTGACGATGGAACTCGGCGGCAACGCCCCCTTCGTGGTCCTGGCCGACGCCGACGTCGATGCCGCCGTACGCGGTGCGCTGGACGCCAAGATGCGCGGCGGGGGAGAGGTGTGCATCGCCGCCAACCGCTTCTACGTCCACGCCGACGTGGCCGCCGAGTTCACCGAGAAGTTCGGCGCCGCGATGCGCGAGGTCAAGGCCGGGCCCGGTCTCGCCGAGGGCGTCACCCTCGGCCCGATGATCAACCCGACGGCCGTGGAGAGGATCAGCGGCCTGGTCGCGGACGCCGTGAACCGCGGGGCCCGGATCACCGCGCAGGGCGAGGTCCCTGCCGACGGCGGCTGGTACCACCCGGCGACCGTCCTCACCAACGTCCCCGCCGACGCCGAGATCCTGCACACCGAAGTTTTCGGCCCGGTCGCCCCCATCGTCACCTTCACGGACGAGGAGGAGATGCTCACCGCCGCCAACGACACCGCGTTCGGCCTCGCCTCGTACGTCTACACCCGGGACCTGGCCCGCGGCCTGCGCATCGCCGAGCGCCTGGAGACCGGCATGGTCGGCCTCAATCGCGGCCTGATCTCCGACACGGCCGCCCCCTTCGGCGGCGTCAAGCAGTCCGGCATCGGCCGTGAGGGAGGCCGCGAGGGAATCGAGGCGTTCCTCGAGACCAAGTACGTCGCCCTGGACTGGCCCACCGACTAGAAACTGCCCGCCCCCGCCCCCGCCCCCACAACCTACGGAGTCCCCATGGCAATGACGCCTGTCTCCCAACGCCCCCTCGGCGCGCCCGCGGCGGGCAGCCCCCGCGACCGGGCCCGGCTGCACTTCCGCCTGAAGACCGCGACCCAGCTGGGCCAGGGCCTCGACGGCTACGTCATCGGCGGCATCGGCATGGCCATGGCCGCCCTCACGGCGGACCTGCACCTGGGCACCATCGCCCAGGGTCTCGTCGGAGCCTCGCCGCTGATCGGCATCTTCTTCGGTGGACCGGCCTTCGGCTGGCTCGCCGACCGCTTCGGGCGCCGCCCCGTCTTCATGGTCGACATGCTGATCTTCCTGATCAGCTCGGTGGCCCAGTTCTTCGTGGTGGACGGCACCCAGCTCTTCCTGATCCGCCTGGTGATGGGCCTGGCGATCGGCGGCGAGTACGCGGTGGGGGCACCCCTGCTGTCCGAGTACGCGCCCAGTAAGGGCCGCGGCCGACTGCTCGGCAGCCTGGAGATCAGCTGGTACGCGGGATACGCCCTGGCCACGGTGGTCGGCGCCCTGTTCGCCGAGATGGACGGCGGCTGGCGCTGGTCCCTGTCCAGCGGCGCGGTCATCGCCGTCGTCTGCCTGGCACTGCGCGGAGGCGTGCCGGAGTCGGCCCGCTGGCTCCTCAGCAGGGGCCGCACCGAGGAGGCCCGAACGCTCATCGAGCGGTACGGCATCGAGCTCGACGCGGACGCCGAACTCGCCGACAGCGGTGAACAGGCGGGATTCCGGGCGCTGTTCAGCCGCAAGCACCTGCGGGCGACCGTCTTCGCCGGCACGTTCTGGGCGGCGCTCGTCCTGCCGTACTTCGCGATCGGTGCCTTCTGGGGCGAGGTGTTCGAGGCTCTGAACATGGGCGACAACGCGGTCGCCGCCCTCCTCGTCTACGCGTTCACCGCGGTCGCGGGCGTCACGCTCGGCTGCCTCGTGGTCGAGCGCATCGGCCGCCGCAAGCTCCTGATCCCCCCGTTCTGGATCACCGCGGTCTGCCTCGCCCTGGTGGCGATGTGGCCGGACGTCACGCCCGTCGTGGTGGGCGGCTTCCTGTTCTTCATCTTCCTCAACGCGGCGTCCAGCGCGCTGACGGCGGTGTATCCCCTGGAGGTCTTCCCCACCGCACTGCGCACCACGGGTGTCGGATTCGCGGCGGCGATCAGCCGCGTCGGTGCAGCGATCGGTACGTTTCTGCTGCCGATGGGACTGGAACACGTGGGCCCGCGATTCGTCCTGCTCGTGGGAGCGGCGGTGCTCGCGCTCGGCGGTCTGGTCTCCCACTTCCTGGCCCCGGAGACCACGGACATGGACCTCGCCCACACCGCGCGCGCGGGACGCTGACCGCGCTGAGTGCTCATGCTCGCCAGGTCGGGCGAGCGCCCCGCCTGCCCCTGCTTCTGCGCTCGGACCCGGTGGTGGGGGCAGGCGCGAGGCGGGCTCGGTGACTCGTGCGGCTCCGAATGGGTGGACTCGCCCGCACGGAACACTGCCTGCCGGTCGCGGTGACTGTGCGGAGATGCGCCAACTCTCCTGGAAATGCTGTCTCTTGGACGGCTCGTATGTCGAGACTGGCAGTCGGCGTTGTCCGAGTCGAGCAACCGACAGTCGACCCACATCGGTCAGTCAGGGAGTTCAGATGAGTCTGCCCAAGCGTGCGATGGCCGTCGCGTTCGTGGCCGCCGGAGCCCTCACCGCCCTGGCCCCGCAGGCCATGGCCGCGCCGATGCCCTGGGAGACCAGCAAGTCCCCGGCGGCCACCACTCACCACGGCCCGGCGACGAGGGCAGGGGAGAGGGGCGCGGCCACTGTGCTCTGCGGCACCCCCTGCTACCAGTAGGTGCCGGCATGCTGCCGATCTCGTCGACGAACTCGATTGCCGCGCCCGCATGAGGCGGGGCGTGTTCGAAGGGGGCAGCGAGCCTGCTGCCCCCTTGCCCACCGCGCTCGCGGCGCGGTCCTGTTCGGACACCGGCGATCCTCAGGTGGCGCCCAGGCTCGCCGAGAGGTCCTTCGCCAGAACAACGCTGTCGTAGTTGGTGACGCCCCACCGCCACGTCCCGATGGGTTCGTATCGGCGTCGCAGGTACCAGGCAACCAGATCGTCCGCTGCTGCGGATGTGTCGATGGCGACGTGCGACGAGCCGAGGGCGGCGATCCTGGACTCCGCCAGATCCAGGAGCCGGCGCCCCAACCCGCTTCCCCGCTGGGACGGTTCCACCGCCAGCTGCCAGAACGACCCCGCGCCCTCCGGAGCGGGATACCCGGCGGGCGTGGTGTGAGGGGCGGACACGGTCACGGTCCCGACCAATGCGTCGTCTTCGATCGCGACCCAGCACTCACCCTTGCTCAGCCTGTGCCGGGTGTCCTGCGGAGACTGGTAGGAAGCGAAGAAGACCCGCCCGGCCTCGGCGTGGTCCGCGTACGCCCGGTGGAGCAGCAAGGTGAGCTCCTCCACCGAATCACCCTCGTGGAAGCGCCTGAACCGGACGTTGTCCCGCGTACTTGTCTGCTTCGAACCCATGCTCATGCGGGCAGTCAACAACAGGCAACACCACAAGGGAATGTCGATTCGGCGTCGGCCCGGATCCTGCGCTTTCCGGGGCTGGAGGGAGAGGCACGGGTCTCCTCACTGCACTGTCACACCCTGGCCGAGGCCGAGCGATTCCTGCGGGCCACCGAGGAGATCGTCCGCGAGGCGAGCTGGAGGCACAGCGGCCGCCGGCGCCTGTGAGGCACTCGGTCCAGAGACGAAGCCCCCTGTCCTCCGGAGGCGACCTCGACAGGGAAGGAGGGGTGCGGCCCCGCCGACAGCGGGTCCGCACCCCTCCTTCACCGCACGCACCGGCGCGTACGGGGTCCCGGGCCGCTGGCGCGAACATGGAACGGCCCGGGACGGTATGGGGTGTCAGCCGTTCAGGGCGTCGATGAGCGCCTTGACGACGTCTTCGGTGGTCGCGGTTCCGCCCACGTCACGGGTCAGGACGCCCGCCGCGGTCGTGGCCTCGATGGCTCGGTGCAGCCGGGCGGCCTGTTCGGGCAGGCCGAAGTGGTCCAGCATGAGCGCCGCGCTGCCCACCGCGCCGATCGGGTTGGCCAGGCCCTGGCCGGCGATGTCCGGCGCCGAGCCGTGCACGGGCTCGAACATGCTGGGGAAGCGGCGCTCGGGGTTGAGGTTGGCGCTCGCGGCCAGTCCGAGGCTGCCCGCCAGCGCGCTGCCGAGGTCGGAGAGGATGTCGGCGTTGAGGTTGGAGGCGACGACGACGGACAGGTCCTCGGGGCGCAGGACGAACTTCGCCGACATGGCGTCCACGAGGACGCTCTCGGTCTCCACGTCGGGGTAGTCGGCGGCGACGCGCTTGAAGACGTCGTCCCAGAGGACCATGCCGTACTGCTGGGCGTTGCTCTTGGTGACGCTCGAGACCTTGCGCCGGTCGCGAGTGCGGGCGAGGTCGAAGGCGAAGCGCATGATGCGTTCGCATCCGACTTCGGTGAACAGGGCGGACTGGACGGCGACTTCGCCGCCGGGGCCGCGGCCCGCGAGGTTACGTCCGCCCAGGCCGGCGTACTCGCCTTCGCTGTTCTCGCGCACGACGACCCAGTCGAGGTCGGTGTGGTCGGCCTTGCGCAGCGGGCTCTGGACGCCGGGCAGGAAGTGGACGGGGCGGACGTTGGCCCACTGGTCGAAGCTCTGGCAGATCTTCAGGCGCAGGCCCCACAGGCTGATGTGGTCGGGGACGGTGGGCCAGCCGACGGCGCCGAAGTAGATGGCGTCGAAGTCCTTGAGGCGGTCGAGGCCGTCGTCGTCGATCATTTTGCCGGTCTTGGTGTAGTAGTCGCACCCCCAGGGGAACTCCTCCCAGGCGAAGGAGAAGGCACCGTCCGAGTCCTGGGCCAGTGCGTCAAGGACGGCGCGGCCTGCTGCGACGACTTCCGCGCCGACGCCGTCGGCGGGAATGGCGGCGATCCTGAATGTCTGGGGTGTGGTCACAACGGCCTCCGGCGATGAGCGGGCACATGGGGTGCGTGCGGACATCCATGAGTCAACACAGGGGCCCGGCACCGCGTCCAAGACCTGCTTTCGATGCGACCCATAGCCGCAGCCGATGAGTGGGGCAGCACGGAAGCATGAACCACCCCACGGTGTCCGATGGGCGGAACAGGGGACCGTTCAGGAGAGGTTGGCGCCCCCCGACGATGGTCCGCCGGGTGACACAGCGGCCGTTCAGACGAGGTCGCCGCGGTCCTCGGCGGTTCGCTGCCTGGCCAGAGACCGGGTCAGGTCCAGGAACGAGCGGGCGGCCGGGGTCAGGTGCGCGGGCAGGCTGATCATGGCTACGTGCAGGTGAGCGGTCGGCTCGATGGGCGCCACGGAGGCTCCGCAGCGGCGGGCAAGGCGCGTCCAGGCTGCCGGGAGTACGGCGATGCCCACACCGCTCAGAACGAGCGGGAGGATCGACGTGCGGTGGTCGACGACAGCGACGATGTCGGTGTCCGTTCCGGCGGTGGTGATGTCGTCGACGATGGTGCGCATCAGACTGCCGCGGCGGGACGCTATGAGCTTGCGCCCGGCGAGGTCTTGCGGGCGCAGGGGTACGGCGTCCTGGATGTCCCCTCCCGGCGCGGAGACGGCGACGAACGGCTGGACCTCGACGGGCAGGACTTCGATCCCCGGGGCATTCACCGGGCTGGCCGCGCCGAGCAGGCCGAGTTCACAGGCGCCGCTGCGGACGAGAGCGATCACTTCCTCGGGTGTGAACGCGGCCTGCGTGCTGACCCTCAGTGAGGGGTGCAGCGCGGTGAAACGCTGGACCAGGGTGGTCAGCGGCTCGATGCCGGGGGACGGCATGACGGCTATCTCGACGGTCCCGCCGTGCAGCCCCGACAGTCCCGCCGCCTTCTCACGCACGGCGTCGAGGTCCCGTAGAACCCGTCGGCTGGGTTCCAGGAGTTCGGCGCCGGCCTCACTGAGCACCACGCCACGGCCCAGCCGATGGAAGAGGGAGACACCCAGATCGGACTCCAGGTTCGCCATCGCCTGCGACAAGGAGGGCTGCGCGACATGGAGCGCGGCCGCCGCCTTGCTGAACCCCCCGTGCTCCACGATCGCGAGGAAGTACTCGAGTTGCCGGGCGTCCACGGCGCCTCCCCGACCCGTAGACGACAAAGCAATAGCCGCAGCCTATCGGTCAGGCAGCGGCGCAAGCTGCCGGGGTACGGGTGCCCCGTGCTCAGGCATCCGTACCCCGGAACGCGGGCGGCGGCGCGGTCAGAGGCGGGACGAGGCTGACCGGGGCGAGGGGTCGGGATCGGTGTCCGAGTGCTCCACGGGCACCGGGCGCCGCGCAGCGTGGTCGGACGGGTGCGCCGAGGCCGGTACTTCCACGATCTCGCCTGCCAGCACCTGCCGGGCGCGGGGAAGATCGAGGCCCTTCTCCCAGGTGGCTACGAACAGCGTCGCGACGGCATTGCCGTAGAAGTTGACCAGGGCCCGGCACTCGGACATGAACTTGTCGATGCCGAAGATCAGCATGATGCCGGCGGCCGGTACGTGGCCGACGGTCGACAGGGTGGCGGTCAGAGCGATGAAGCCGCCGCCGGCCACTCCCGCCGCACCCTTGGACGTGAGCAGCATGACGGCCAGCAGCCCGAGCTGCTGGCCCACCGAGAGCGCGGTGTCGGTGGCCTGGGCGATGTAGAGGGTGGCGAGGGAGAGGTAGATGGCGGCGCCGTCGAGGTTGAAGCTGTAGCCGGTCGGCACCACCAGTCCCACCGTCGACCGTTCGACCCCCATGAACTGGAGCTTGCGCATCAGTCCGGGCAGGGCCGGTTCGGCCGTGGAGGTGCCGAGGACGAGGAAGAACTCGTCCTTGAAGTAGCGGAAGAGCTGGAAGATGTTCAGCTTCACGTAAGCGCGCAGCACCGTGCCGAGCACGACGACGACGAAGAGGATGGACGTGACGTAGAAGAGCAGGATGAGTGAGCCCAGGCTGGTCAGCGTGGACAGGCCGAACTTCCCGATGGCGTAGGCCATGGCGCCGAAGGCGCCCAGCGGTGCCGCCTTCATCACGAAGGACAGGACCTTGAAGACCACCTCGGTCAGGCGGTTGACGCCGGCGATGAGTGGTTCCCCGACCTTGCCGACCGACTTGATGGCGATGCCGAAAATCACCGCGAGGAAGATCACCTGGAGGATGTCGCCCTCGACAAAGGCGCCGAAGAAGCTGTGGGGCACCAGGTTGGTGAGGAACTCCCACCACTGCTGGTGCTCGCCCTGCTGGATGTACTGACCGGCGTCCCCGGAAGTGTTCAGCCGGGACGGATCGGCGTGGACGCCGTCGCCCAGGCGGAAGAGGTTGATGGCGACAAGTCCCGTGGCCAGCGCGGCGATTGTGCCCACCTGGAAGTAGGTGAGGGCCTTGAGACCGGTGAGACCCACCTTCTTCAGATCGGCCACCCCGGCGATGCCACTGATGATGGTCAGGAAGACGATCGGCCCGATCAGCATCTTCATGGCGGCGATGAAGGTGGTGCCGATCGGCTCCATCGCGGTGGCCAGATCCGGCCGCTGCCACCCCAGCACGATGCCGATCACGATCGCGGCCAACACCTGTATGTAGAGCTGCCTGTACCAGGGTTTGGTCCGAGCCGTCGCGGCGATCCGTGTCGCTTCGTGCGGGGTGTGCGTCATTGCAACCTCCATACGGGGTGGGAGAGGCCCGCCTGCACACGCTGCGGGGCGCGGCGACAGTGTTCGCTGTCCTGCGCGGTGCGTTCGCAGATGCCGGCTTGGCCAGTTCTGTGGGACACCGAGCCCGTTCGGTGGCCCACCTACTAGCAGGACAGTGAAGCCGGTCACACTCGCGGGGGTCCACGACCAAAAATCGATGCCCCGCATAGGCCGCGCCTATGAGGTGGCTCAGCCCCTCGCTCCGCGAGAAGCCAGGCTCACCGGGCTATGCCGTACCCAGGTCCGACAAGACGCTGCGGATATGGGCGAGTCCGGATCGGACGTTGCCACGGTGGCCGGCATCTGGTGCAGTGACCTGCGACCGCCCCAGCCCTGACCGCCCGAAAGGAACACCAGACTTGTCCGACATCCACGCCAGGCTGAAGGAACGCGGATTCCGTCTCCCCGCGCCGCCGAAGCCCAACGGCAACTACCTTCCCTTCGTCCGATCCGGCCGCCAGGTGCTGGTGGCGGGACAGACCTCGACGAGCGGCGGAGTGCTCCAGTACGAAGGGATCGTCGGCGTCGACCTCACCGTCCCGCAGGCTCAGCACGCCGCCGCTCTGTGTGCGCTCAACGCGCTGGCCATCGCCGGACTTGCCTGCGACGGCGACTTCGACCGGCTCCGGGTGCTGCGGCTCACGGGCTTCGTGCGGTGCGGTTCCGACTTCGCCGACACCCCGCTCGTCATGGACGGTGCCTCCGAGCTGCTCGTACTGGCCCTGGGGGAGCGAGGCCGCCATGTCCGGGCCGCGGTCGGGGTGGCCGCCCTGCCGCGCCGTTCGCCCGTCGAGATCGAGTCCACCTTCGAGGTGGACGAGTGACCTGAGCGGCCGTCGCGGACGACGCGGGGCCGAGCCTTCGCGTCGATGCCATCCGCGAGGCCGCGCGCCGACTGTCCGGCCCTGCGCTGCGCACGCCTCTGCTCAACTCGCCGATGCCGGACGACCTGCTCGGCGGTCGTGCTCTGGTCCTGTCCTGGTCGAGGCCGAATCCCTCCAGTGCCTCCGGTTGACCGGTTCGTTCATGGCACGCGGAGTACTCGACGCCCAGCTCATTTTCGCCGAGGAAGCGGGGCGTGAGGGCGTGTGAGGCCCCGAATCCGAATCAGTCACCCTGTTCGACGCCCACAACGCAGGCCGATCAGTCGGGTGCGTGGCACGGTGCCCCTGATGGGGCGGGGCGCCCCACACGGCCCGGGTCTCGGAGGCGGTCCGCGCCGGCTCCTCGGCAGGAGCCCGGACCTCCCCGCCCCTGGGAGGGCGGTACGCAGGGGGCCGCCCGCAAATGACGTGGTCGAAGCCGAAGCCGAAGCCGAAGCCGCCGGTGAAGTCGGCGATCGCGTCCTTGAGTTCGTCGGGAGTGACGGCGGCGGCGGCACCGAAGTCGACGGCCCACTTGCGGCGCTCGGGATCTGCCAGCGTGACCAGATCGTGGACCGCTTCCTTGATGCGGTGCGCGTTGCAGAAGAAGAGGCTGCCGTCCGGGCGGACGGTCTCCACTTTCGGCCGACTCGCGACATCATCGGCTGATGGGGCATCAGTCCTAGAATCGGGCCCATGCGGAGGACTGACAGCGCAAGGCGGATGATCCCGGCGCCGCCGGCGATCGTCTACGGCGCCCTCGTGGACCGTGAGTCGCTCGAGGCCTGGCTGCCGCCCCACGGCATGAGCGGGCGGGTGGAGCGGTGGGATCCTCGCCCCGGTGGTGGGTTTCGCATGGTTCTCACCTATCTCGACGCTGCCGACAACCCAGGCAAGACGTCCGGTTCGACGGATGTCGTCGAGGTCGGGTTTGCTGCCCTGGTGCCACCGGAGCGCGTGGTGCAGCGTGCGGTGTTCGAGTCCGACGACCCGTCGTACGCGGGCACCATGACGATGACCTGGCAGCTGACCGCCACGGGCGACGGGACCGAAGTGACCGTCACCGCCACGGATGTTCCACCCGGAATCGACCAATCGGTCCATGAGGCCGGGATCGCTTCCTCGCTGGCCAACCTGGCGTCGTACGTCGAAGGGTCTCGCTGACGCGGCGCAGTCAGGTGGCTGCGCGCTCCTCTCGTCGCTGGTCCGGCGGAGGGCCGCTGCCGGACGCCACCTCGGGGCCCAGGCTCACGGCCTCGTGCCCCGGGCCAGGATGACGGCGTAGCGGCACTCGGCCGCGCTGGTGTTGGCGAAGACGCGTGGAGAGGGTTCGCCCAGTTCGATGGTGTCGCCGGCGTCGAGTTCATGCACCTCATCGCCCTCGTGGAAGGTCAGGTGCCCGTCGATCACCCAGACGACCTGTCGCAGGAACGCGAAGGCCGCGGCTGGATACGGCACCCGGGCACCGGCGGGCAGGCGGATCTCGGCGACCTCCGTGGGGAAGCTCAGTCCGGTGATCTGACGGCGGCGGTACCCAGTGGCGGGATCGGTCCACTGCACTGCCTCGCCCTGGCGGCGCACCCCGCCGGGCTCGCTCCCGTCGTCGGGAGACGCGTCGTCGGCCGGTGCCTCGGCCGCGCCTTCGGCGAGGGCGAACAAGGAGGAGACGCTGAGCTGGAAGGCGGCGGACAGTTTGCCCAGGATCGCGGCGGTGGGACTGCTTTCCCCGCGCTCGATGCGGTGGATCATGGCGCGTGACACCCCCGACGCGTCGGCGAGCTGCGCCAGCGTCCACCGGCGTCGCTCCCGCTCGACGCGAATGCGAGCCGCGATCTGCGCCACCAGTGGGTCTACCATGTTGGACATGGATCTAATATACGAGAAGTCGGGGGTGGCGGTAACCGTCCGCAAGGCACGCCCTCACGACGCCGAGGCTGTGCGGGGCATCCGCAATCACGCGATCGAGCACTCCACGGCCCTCTGGACGACCAGAACCCAGACTTCCGCCGAAGCGGCCGCTTGGCTCACCACCCACCTGAACCGTGACTCCGCCGTCGTGGCCGAGGTCGATGGTGAGGTCGCCGGGTTCGCCGTCTACGGCCCGTGGAAGGACTTCGACGGGTTCTGTCACACGGTGGAGAATTCCGTCTACGTCCGCGAGGGGCTCCACGGGCTCGGCATCGGCTCCGCGCTGCTCACCGTACTCATCTCCGGCGCGCGCGAGGCCGGCCATCACGTGGTGATCGCCGGGATCGAGGCCAGCAACACGGCCTCGATCCGGCTGCATGAACGCTTCGGCTTCCAGCATGCCGGCACGGTGCGTGAGGTAGGGACCAAGTTCGGCCGGTGGCTGGACTTGACGCTCATGCGGCTTCCGCTGTCGTAACCGGCCCACAGGTCCTGGAGAAGGCGCCGGGCCGCGAGCCGCTGGACAGTGGTGTCGCACCCGGTCGATGCCCGGTCACGTGCCGATGATCATGATTGATCTCAGGGGGGCCGACGGCATCGCACCCGTTCAACAAGTCGGGGTTGACCTCAAGTCCGGTTGAGTTTCTAGGCTCGGGCGTGTCGATGTCGACGTACCGGAGAGGAACGGCCATGAGGACGCTGGTGCTGGGAAGGACGCCCGCCAGGGTGACGGAGGTGCTGGCCACGCTGCGTGCGGACGGTTTTGACGCGGAGGGAGTGAGCACCGACGAGGAGGCCCTGAAGCTGTTGGAGACCGAGGAGTTCGGGGTGCTGATCATCGGCGGGGGCGTGGAGCCGGAGTCCCGCGCAGCGATCAAGGCGTTCGCGGCTGAGCGCCGGGTGCGGCGGGTGATCGACGGCGCGCTGACCGCGCCGTTCGACGCCTACGTGCGGCGGGAGTTCGAGCCGCTGATCCAAGAGGCCGCCGACGAGGCGTAACGGCCATGGAGCGCCCGGGTGTTGATCCGGGCGCCCCGCAAAACCCGGACTTCTACGACCACGCCAACGCCACCAGCGATCACCTCAGCCTCCTGACCTCCGCGCCTCCGGGAACTGGCCCGGCGCCTGCCAGAGGGCATGCACGTCGACAGTGCCACCTGCGGAATGGTGAAGGGCGCTGCCGTCACCAGCCATGCCGGTGGTCAGATGCGGCTGACCGCCCCGCTGTTCAGGTCGTTCGCTGTCCCGCTGGACGAGGGGCGAGGGCGAGGGGCGAGGGGCGAGGGGCGAGGGACGAGGGGTGCCGCATCTCTCGCCGTTGTGTGTGGGTGTTCGGGCGTCGCGCACACCTGCCGCGCCGGATCCCGCCGAGCCCCGGGAGCAGTCGGTCGTCCTGACGCCGCTGCCGATGAATCGCACGTGCGCCGACTGGTCGTCAACCTCTGCGCTTTGGAGTGACGGCGCGGCCCGGCTTCGGTGTCGCTCCTGCCCTGTGGCCGAGGATCGCGGGTGGCCGGACCCGCTCGGGCCGCTGCCCCGGGGCCATGGGAGGTTGCCGTGCACATTCTGCTGGTGGCGAGCGCGTTCAACAGCCTCACTCAGCGTGTCCACGCCGAGTTGCGGGACCGAGGCCACACCCTGGACGTGCATCTGGCTTCCGGCGACGACGCACTGCGCGACGCACTCGGCGTCTGTGAGCCGGAGCTGGTCATCGCGCCCATGCTGAAGAGGGCCATCCCCAAGGACGTGTGGCAGAAGTACACATGCCTCGTCGTTCACCCCGGCCCCGTCGGCGATCGAGGCCCCGCCTCGCTCGACTGGGCGATCAGCGCGGGCGTGGACCGTTGGGGCGTCACCGTGCTCCAGGCCAACGGGGAGATGGACGCCGGCGACGTGTGGGCGTCGGTCGGCTTCCCGGTACCTCGGGTCGGAAAGAGTGACCTGTACCGGAACGAGGTGTCGGACGCCGCGTCGGAAGCGGTGCTCCTGGCTGTCGACCGGTTCGCCTCGGGCGTCCACGCGCCCCAGCCCCAGGCTCAGTTGCGGAACAGGGCGGCGGCAGGAACCCGCCCCTCCTACCCCCAGAACCTGCGGCGCATCCGCTGGCAGCGGGACAGTACCGAGACCGTGCTGCGCAAGCTGCGCGCCGCCGACTCGTCCCCAGGTGTGCTGGACGAACTCCTGGGCGATGAGTGGCACTTGCACGGGGGCCACCCGGAGGATGAGCTGAAAGGGCGTCCCGGGGAACTGCTCGCCACCAGGGCAGGCGCGATCTGCCGGGCGACAGCAGACGGCGCCGTGTGGATTCCCGAACTGAGGCCACGCCGCAGACCGGGGGAGCCCAGGCCGTTCAAGCTGCCCGCGGTTCAGGCCCTCGCCGGCCGACTACCCGCGCTTCCCGAGCTGTCAGCCCTTCCCGAGCTGTCCGGGCTCTCCGAAAGCACCTTCGTGCCTGCCGCGGACCGTGAACGGCGCACCTGGGCCGACATCCGCTATCGCGAGGAGGGGGCGGTCGGCTTCCTGTCCTTCTCCTTTCCCGGCGGTGCCATGAGCACATCGCACTGCCGGCGCCTGCTCGACGCCTACGTGGCCGCCTGCTCGCGGCCCACTGCCGTGCTCGTCCTCGGCGGCACCCGGGACTTCTTCTCCAACGGCATCCATCTGAACGTGATTGACGCGGCCGACGATCCGGGCGCCGAGTCCTGGGCCAACATCAACGCGATGAACGACCTGGTCGAGGCCATCCTGACCACCACCGACCGGCTGGTGGTCAGTGCCCTGGGCGGTAATGCCGCCGCCGGCGGGGCCATGCTGGCGCTCGCCGCGGACGAGGTGTGGTGCCGTGCGGGCGTGGTGCTGAACCCGCATTACCGCCTGATGGGGCTGTACGGGTCGGAGTACTGGACGTACACGCTGCCGCGCCGCGTGGGCGCCGAGGTGGCCGACCGCCTGACGCAGGAGGCGCTGCCGGTGAGCGCGTCGGCGGGGTTGCGGCTGGGCCTGGTGGACCGGCTGGTCGAATGTTGCCCGCAGGACTTCTCGGACGAGGTGACCCGTTCGGCCGTACGGCTCGCCAAGTCCTCCGGGATGCAGGAGCGCATCGCGGCGAAGAAGCAGACGCGGGAGCGGGAGGAGTCCATCAGGCCGCTGTCCCTGTACCGGGAAGCGGAGCTCTCCAGCATGCTGCGTACCTTTTCGGATCCCGATGCTTCGTACCACGCGTTGCGGCGTGCGTTCGTCCGCAAGCAGCCGCCCGCGGAGCCGCCGTCCCACCTGATCCGCGTAGGTGCGACGGGTCGGTGATCTGTCCGGGTGGTCCGCGCAGGCCCGCGCATGGCCGCGTCGCGCAGTGACCGGGTGGCTGCTATCAAGGAATACGAGGGCCCATTTGTGCCCTTTCGTTGTATCCCTCCCCCTAGGAGGCATCCCTATGGATGCAGCAGCGTCGACCGTGGTCGATTCCGACGTACCCGGCACGCCCGCAGAAGACGAATCCCCGACGATTCACATCCTCTGGATCAACGCGGGACTGAGCTGCGACGGCGACTCGGTGTCCCTGACAGCCGCCATGCAGCCGAGTATCGAGGAGATCGTGCTCGGCGTGCTTCCCGGCCTGCCGAAGATCGCCGTCCACTGGCCGCTGATCGACTTCGAATGCGGGCCGGTAGGTGGCGCGGACACCTTCATCGAGTGGTTCTTCAAGGGGGAGCGCGGCGAGATCGACCCGTTCGTGCTGGTCGTCGAGGGGTCCATCCCCAACGAGGCCATCAAGCCCGAGGGTTACTGGTGCGGGTTCGGTGACGATCCCGAAACGGGCCAGCCGATCACGACGAGTGAGTGGATCGACCGGCTCGCGCCGAAGGCGCTTGCCGTCGTCGCCATCGGGACGTGCGCCACGTACGGCGGCATCCACGCGATGGAGGGCAACCCGACCGGTGCCATGGGCGTCCCCGACTACCTCGGCTGGGACTGGAAGTCCCAGGCGGGCATCCCGATCGTGTGCGTACCGGGATGTCCGATCCAGCCGGACAACTTCTCCGAGACCCTGACCTACCTGCTCTACCAGGCGGCAGGGTCGGCTCCGATGATTCCGCTGGACGACAAGCTCCGTCCGGCATGGCTGTTCGGGGCCACCGTCCACGAGGGCTGCGACCGCGCCGGCTACTACGAGCAGGGCCAGTTCGCCAGCACCTACGACTCGCCCAAGTGCCTGGTAAAACTCGGCTGCTGGGGCCCTGTCGTCAAGTGCAACGTGCCCAAGCGTGGCTGGATGAACGGCATCGGAGGCTGTCCGAACGTCGGCGGCATCTGCATCGCCTGCACCATGCCCGGCTTCCCCGACAAGTTCATGCCGTTCATGGACGAGCCGCCCGGCGGCAAGCTGTCCAGCGCGGCGAGCGGCGCGTACGGATCGGTGATCCGAAAGCTCCGCTCCATCACGGCCAAGACCGTGGACAAGGAGCCGAAGTGGCGCCACCGGGCCGACGAGCTGACGACCGGATACCGGCCGCCGTGGTGAGTGCCTGTATCGCACGGCGCGCCTTCGGGGTGGCCGTCCCAGGTGATCCGACCTCCCGTACGAAGACTTGACGAAGGGCGCTGCACAGAAGATGGCATCGAAGACGAAGACCGACAGCAACGGCCTGGTGGAGATGTCCTGGGATCCGATCACCCGGATCGTGGGAAGCCTCGGCATCCACACCAAGATCGACTTCAAGCAGAAGCGGGTGGCGGAGTGCTACAGCACGTCGTCGGTCTTCCGCGGCTACAGCGTCTTCATGCGGGGCAAGGACCCTCGTGACGCGCACTTCATCACCAGCCGTATCTGCGGGATCTGCGGCGACAACCACGCCACGTGCTCGGTGTACGCCCAGAACATGGCGTACGGAGTGAAGCCGCCGCACCTCGCCGAGTGGATCATCAACCTCGGAGAGTCCGCCGAGTACATGTTCGACCACAACATCTTCCAGGAGAACCTGGTAGGGGTCGACTACTGCGAGAAGATGGTCCGCGAGACCAATCCCGGCGTTCTGGAACTCGCCGAACGCACCGAGGCGCCGCACGCGGCAGAGCACGGCTACCGCACGATCGCCGACATCATGCGCTCCCTCAACCCGATCGAGGGCGAGTTCTACCGCGAGGCCCTCCAGGTCAGCCGCTACACGCGCGAGATGTTCTGTCTCATGGAGGGCCGCCATGTGCACCCCTCCACGCTCTACCCGGGCGGCGTCGGCACCATCGCCTCCGTCCAGCTCTTCACCGACTACATGAGCCGCCTCATGCGCTACGTGGAGTTCATGAAGCGTGTAGTGCCCCTGCACGACGACCTGTTCGACTTCTTCTACGAGGCCCTGCCCGGGTACGAGGAAGTAGGCCGCCGCCGTGTGCTGCTCGGCTGCTGGGGCGCGCTCAACGACCCCGAGTACTGCGACTTCACGTACGCCAACATGACCGACTGGGGACGGAAGATGTTCGTCACCCCGGGCATCATCGTGGACGGCAAACTCGTCACCAACGACCTCACCGAGATCAACCTGGGCATCCGTATCCTGCTCGGCAGTTCGTACTACGAGGACTGGCAGGGCAAGGAGCAGTTCGTCACCCACGACCCGCTCGGCAACCCGGTCGACCCGCGCCACCCCTGGAACCAGCACACGATCCCGGCCCCCCAGAAGCGCGACTTCGAGGGCAACTACAGCTGGGTGATGTCGCCTCGCTGGTTCGACGGCAAGGACTACCTGGCGCTCGACACAGGCGGCGGCCCCATCGCCCGGCTGTGGTCGACCGCGCTGTCGGGACTCGTCGACACCGACTACGTCAAGGCCACCGGCAACAGCGTCGTCATCACCCTGCCCCGCACGATGACCAAGCCCGAGACGCGCTTCGAGTGGAAGATCCCGAAGTGGAGCAACGCGCTGGAGCGCAACCGGGCCCGCACCTACTTCCAGGCCTACGCCGCCGCCATCGCGCTGCACTGCGCCGAGAAGGGCCTGGCGGAGGTCCGCGCCGGGCGTACCCAGACCTGGGAGAAGTTCGAGGTGCCGGACGAGGGCCTGGGCGTCGGCTTCACCGAGGCGGTACGCGGAGTCCTGTCCCATCACATGGTGATCCGCGACGGAAAGATCGCCAACTACCATCCCTATCCGCCGACTCCGTGGAACGCCAGCGTGCGGGACACCTACGGGACCCCGGGCCCGTACGAGGACGCCGTGCAGAACACACCGATCTTCGAGGAGAACACCCCGGAGAACTTCAAGGGCATCGACATCATGCGGGCGGTGCGCAGCTTCGACCCCTGTCTGCCCTGCGGTGTCCACATGTACGTCGGCGGCGGCAAGACCGTGCAGAAGATGCACGTGCCGACCGGACTGAGCGGCCTGGCCGGATGAGCGCGTCCACCACCACGGCTCAGCCGTCCGGCGCAACGGCGGCGAACGCGGAGGAGGCCGGCCGGCGGGTCGAAGAGATCATCGACCACCTGACCGCCGAGGGTGACTCCGAGGCCGCAGGCGCGGCCGAGGAACTGGTGCGCGTACTGATGGACTTCTACGGCACAGGCCTGGCGCGCATGGTCTCGCTGCTCGAAACCCCCAAGTCCAAGGGCGACCCGTTCGCCGCGCTACTCGACGACGCCGTGGTCACCAGCCTGCTGGTCCTGCACGACCTGCACCCGGAGGAGACCTCCACACGCATCGCCCGCGCCTTGGACAGCGTGCGCAGCCATCCTGTCGAGCTTGTGAGCTTCGACGAAACCACCGGCACGTTGCACCTGCGCTCCGCGGAGAGCTCGGGCTGCGGCTGCGCGAGCACCGCCGCCGCCGGCCGGCAGGAGGTGGAGGCTGCCCTCTCCTGTTTCGCGCCGGAAGTGACGACGGTCGAGATCGAGGGGGCGGCGCCCTCGCAGGAACCCCCTCTGCTGCAGATCTCGCGGTCGCCCTCCGGTGCACTCGGCAGCGCACCCGCCTCGCCGAAGACGCCATGAGCACGCCACACGAGCGGACTCGTCCGCCTGCATCGGGGCTTCGGCGGTTCGCCGCGCCGCGCACGTCTCGGCCCGAGGTGTGCGAACTGTGCGGCGCGCCGATCGACGACGGCAACCACCGGCACATGGTCGACACCGCGAACCGCTCCCTCGCCTGCGCCTGCACACCGTGCGCCATGCTCTTCGAGCAGAGCGGCGCGGGCGGCGGGAGGTTCCGCACCGTCCCGGACCGCTATCTGGCAGACCCGGACCACGGACTCGACCCGGGTGTCTGGGAGCTCCTGCAGATCCCGGTCAGTGTCGCGTTCTTCTTCCGCAATGCCTCGCTGGACAGACTCGTCGCGCTCTACCCCAGCCCGGCCGGCGCCACCGAGAGCGAACTCGACCCGTCCACCTGGCAGACCGCGCTCGGGAACAGCCGCCTGGCCGAACTGCTCGAACCCGACGTGGAGGCTCTGCTCCTGCGCCGGGTCGAGGAACGGACCGAGTGCTATCTCGTGCCGGTCGACATCTGCTACGAACTCGTCGGACGGATGCGTATGTTGTGGCAGGGCTTCGACGGCGGGGCGGAGGCCCGCGCCGATCTGACCGCGTTCTTCGACCACATCGCGCAGCGGGCCGGAACACCGGAGGAGGCGCGCCGCCGATGACGGAGTTCTCGTTCTCCTGCGTCGGAGTCCGCGCCGACCAGTACGCCGCCGGCCCCACTCTGGTCTTCCGGCTGCGCGTCAACGCTTCCGAGCAGACACGCGTGCACGCGCTCGCCCTGCGCTGCCAGATGCGCATCGAACCTGCCAGACGCGGCTACGACGCCGAAGAGGCCGACGGACTGCATGACCTCTTCGGCGAGCGAGCCCGCTGGGGCAGCACCCTCCAGCCGTTGCAGTTCGCGCAGATCTCCCTGATGGTCCCCAGCTTCACCGGGCAGAAGGAGGTCGACCTGGTCGTGCCCTGCACGTACGACATGGACGTCGCCTCCACGCGCTACTTCCACGCCCTGTCCAGTGGTGACGTGCCGCTCCTCATGCTCTTCTCCGGGACCGCGTTCACCGGGGACGGAGGCTTCCACGTCGAACCCGTGCCCTGGGATCGCGAGGCCCCGTACCTCATGCCGGTCAAGGTGTGGCACGAGATGATCGACCAGCACTTCCCGGGTGCCGGCTGGGTGAGGCTGCCCCGCGACACCATGGACGACCTGCTGGAGTTCCGTTCGCGGCGGGCGCTGTCCTCCTGGGAGGCGACGGTGCGCACCCTTCTGGATTCCGCTGCGGCGGACGCTCTGTCCCAGACCAGTGAGAGGTCGGCGCCGTGACGACAGCCGTGTTCAGCCAGGAGACCGAGTCACGGTTCGCCGTCGCCCGCGCGGTGGCCGACGCGGTGCTGTTCGAGGGCTACGTGCTGTATCCGTATCGGGCGTCGGCGGCCAAGAACCGGCTGCGCTGGCAGTTCGGCGTGCTGGTCCCGCCGGCCTGGGGTGCGGACTGCGACGAGCACGACTTCCAGCACACCGAGTGTCTGATGGAGCCCAGAACGGATGCCACCTTGTCGGTCGAGGTGCGCTTCCTGCATCCGCAGCGCCGCACGGTGCAACAGGCCCGCCAGGACGGCTCGTTCGAGGACACGTCGGAGCTGTCGCTCCCGGACCGTGTGCTGGTTCCCTGGGACGAGGGCGCGGAGGAACGCGTCGAGGTGACCACGACCGTGGCCGAGCTCGCCGGCGACGGAATCACTGTCCCCTTCACCCGCCCCGCGCGCGAGGAGACCGAACTGGTTCACGACGCCGAGGGCCGGCTGGTGGGAAGACTCGTCCGCCGGTGTGAAGAGGTCAGCGGCGTCGTACGGCTCTCCACGCGCGAAGTCGACGGCCCCTATCGCGTGTCCCGGTTGACCGTCGTGGTGGAGAACACCAGCACATGGTCTCCGGCTGACGGGAAAGCCGACCGCGACGCCGCGCTCCCGCACTCGCTCGTCGCCACACACCTGTTGTTGTGTCTCGGCGCAGGCTCGTTCCTCTCCATGACCGACCCTCCGGAATGGGCCAAGGGCGCTGTCGCCTCGTGCCGCAACCTGCACACCTGGCCGGTCCTCGCCGGCGAGCCGGGTCGTGCGGACCTGGTGCTGTCCTCGCCGATCATCCTGGAGGACCACCCGGCCGTCGCCCCCGAGAGTCTTGGAGCGCTGTACGACGCCACCGAGATCGACGAGATCCTGGCCCTGCGCACCGCGGCCCTCACCGACCAGGAGAAGCGCGAGGCCCGCGGCACGGACCCGAAGGCCGCCGCCGTGATCGACCTGGCCGAGTCCATGCCCCCCGAGGTGCTGGAACGCCTGCACGGCGCGGTGCGTTCCCTGCGGGACGTAACCGGCTCCGTTCCGACCGCGCCCGGCGAAGTGGACCTTCTCGTCGAACCGGGCCGGCCGCACGTGGTCATGCCCGAGACCCCCTGGTGGGATCCGGAGGGTGACGCAGGCCTGGACCCGGCCCGCGACGAGATCTTGGTCGATGGCCGGCCGGTGCGTGCCGGAAGCCGGGTGACCCTGCGCGCGGGACGGCGCCGCACCGACGCCCAGGACCTGTTCCTGCACGGCCGCACCGCGCTCGTCGAGGCCGTGTTGCACGATGTCGACGGGGGTGTGCATCTGGCGGTGACCGTCGACGGCGACCCCGGCGCCGACATCCGTCGAGAGCAGGGCCGGTTCCTGTACTTCCAGCCCGACGAGGTCGCACCACTGGAGGACGAGTGACCGAGGACTGCAAGACCGGCGCTCGCACACTCGTCGCCGGCGTGGGGAACATCTTTCTCGGCGACGACGGATTCGGCGTCGAGACGGTGCGCGTACTGGCCACACACCGACTTCCCGCTCACGTCGAGGTCGTGGACATCGGCGTTCGGGGAGTGCACCTCGCGTACCAACTGCTCGACGGATACGACACGTTGGTGCTCGTCGATGCCACCGCCCGCGGCGGTGACCCCGGAACGGTCTACCGCATCGACGTCGACTCGCCCGGTGACATCGCGCCGCAAGGACCCGTGCTCGACGGCCACCACATGTCACCTGACGCGGTCCTGGCCCTGCTGGAGACCCTCTGCTCCGGGACGGGCGGGACACCACCCGGCCGCACCGTGGTGGTTGGCTGCGAGCCTGCCTCACTCGAGGAAGGCATCGGCCTGAGTGCTCCGGTGGCCGCCGCAGTTCCCGAAGCTGTACGTGTGATCCAGGAGATCGTGCGTGAGGAGCAGGCGCCCGTGGTAGGGACCGCCGCTCGTGAGGCCGGTAAGTGAGGAGAGGTTCATGAAGAAGTCCGTCATCGGGGCCGTCACCGTCGTCGCGCTCGTCGTGCTCGCACGGCAGATCATGCCCGACGTCCAGCGCTACCTGCGTATGAGAAGCATGTAGCGGGCCCTTTGCGCCGAACGGTGCACCAGGGCAGCGGAGTCGGCGAGCCCCGAGGCCGCACGGCAGCGAGCCCTCTGTAATGGAGCCGAGCGCAATGGCCGCCCAACGATCGGCCTCTGCCAGGACGGAGACCGATGCACGAGATGTCCATCGCCATGGCTGTCGTCGGCCAGGTGCAAGAGGCGGCGGAACTGAACGGCGGGGTCACCTCGGTCACCTCGGTGCGACTCCAGGTGGGGGAGCTCGCCGGCGTCGTCCCGGACGCGCTGTCCTTCTGCTTCGAACTCGCCTGCGCCGAGACCCTCCTGGAGGGGGCCGAGCTGGTCACCGAGTCCGTGCCCGGCCGGGCACGCTGCTCACCCTGTGCCGACGAATGGGCGGTGGGCATGCCGCCGCGACTTTGCTGTCCGCGCTGCGGTGAGCCGACGCCCGAACTGCTGTCGGGCCGAGAGCTGCAGATCGTCAGCGTGCAGTGGGAGGAAGAGCCGACCGCCCGTCGACGAACCTGTGAACCGATCTCCGAGGAGTGCTGAGTCATGTGCCGAACCGTTGACTTGCACCAGGCGGTGCTCGCCAAGAACGACGCGACCGCGCACGCTCTACGGGCCGAACTCGCGGGCCGCGGAACCACGATGGTGAATCTGCTCTCCAGCCCGGGAAGCGGCAAGACGGCCCTGCTGGAACGCGAACTCCTGCGCGCGCGTGAACGTGGAGTGCCGACCGCCGCGCTGACCGCCGACCTCGCCACGGAGAACGACGCCAGACGTCTGGCCCGGTCCGGGGTGCCGGTCAAGCAGGTACTCACCGACGGGCTGTGCCATCTCGAAGCCTCGATGCTCGGGCGGCACCTGGAAGGCTGGCTGCCCGAGGCCACCCGCCTGCTGTTCGTGGAGAACGTCGGGAATCTGGTCTGCCCGGCCTCCTACGACCTCGGGGAGGACCTGCGCGTCGTCCTCGCGTCCGTCACCGAAGGCGAGGACAAGCCGCTGAAGTACCCCACCGCCTTCGGCCTCGCGCACCTGGTGGTGGTCACCAAGGCCGACATCGCCGAAGCCGTCGAGTTCGACGAGGAAGCCTTCCGCGCGCACGTCGAGCAGGTCAATCCCGGCGTGGAGGTGGTCCTGACCTCGGCCCGACGGGGCGGTGGCGTAGGCGAACTGCTCGACCGCGCCCTCGCCGTCGCGGACGGCGGGGCCGTCCACGCACCGGTCATGGCCGGACAGCCGCACGAGCACCATCACCACCACCACGACCTGGACGATGCCGTCATGACACGGCCTCTCCCGTGAGCACACTTCAGCCCGGATCCGCCGTCGATCAGGCGCTTCAGCGCCGTCGCGTGACCGTACGAGGTGTCGTACAGGGCGTCGGCTTCCGGCCGTTCCTGTACACCCTGGCCACGTCACTGGAGCTGGCAGGGCACGTGACGAACACCGAAGACGGTGTCGTCGCCGAGGTCGAGGGAGATCACTCCGCCGTCACACGGTTCTGCGACCGGATCGCTCAACAGGCCCCGCCGCTGGCCCTGGTGGAGTCCGTGGAGCACGAGCAGGTCCCCCTCGCAGGCGGCAGCGGATTCGCCATCGTCGCCTCGCGGTCGCAGGGATCGTCGCGCACACTCGTCTCCCCGGACACGGCCACGTGTGCCGCGTGCCTCGCCGAAATGACCGACCCCGGTGACCGTCGGCACCGGCACCCGTTCATCACATGCACGCACTGCGGGCCGCGCTTCACCATTGTCACCGGACTCCCGTACGACCGTGTGCACACCACCATGGCCGACTTCCCGATGTGCGCCGACTGCGCACGCGAGTACACGGACCCGGCGGACCGCCGGTTCCACGCCCAGCCCGTCTCCTGCCGCGCCTGCGGCCCGCGCCTGAAGCTTGTGTACGCGTCGCCCCGACCTGACACCGACGTCGACCCGATCCACGAGGCACGCGCGCTTCTGACCGCCGGCGCCATCCTCGCCGTCAAGGGCATCGGCGGCTACCACCTCGCCTGCGACGCCGGGAACGCCCAGGCCGTGTCCGCACTGCGCAGCCGCAAGGGACGGGGCGACAAGCCGTTCGCAGTGATGGTGAAAAGCCTCACCGACATCGAGCACCTCGTACACATCAGTCCCCCCGAGCAGGCTCTTCTCACGGGAAGCGTCCGGCCGATCGTCCTGCTGAGACGTCGAATTGACGTCCTGTCAGGGGAGTGCGCACTCTCGGACGAGGTGGCACCGGGCAGCCCCGACCTGGGAGTCATGCTTCCGTACACCCCCGTGCACCACCTGCTGCTCGGCCTGCCCGGCGACCCGGACGGGCCGCGCGCACTGGTCATGACCAGCGGCAACGTGGCCGGTGAGCCCATCGTCACCGATGACGCCGAGGCACTTGAGCGACTTGCGCCACTGGCCGACGCCTGGCTCACCCACGACCGCCCCATCCACGTGCCCTGCGACGACTCCGTGCTGCGCGTGTGTGACGGGGAACGGATGACGGTGCGCCGCGCTCGCGGCTACGCCCCGCTGCCCGTCTCCCTGCCGGTGTCCGTCAGGCCCTCGCTCGCCGTAGGGGGAGACCTCAAGAACACGTTCTGCCTCGGCGACGGCCGGAAGGCCTGGCTGTCCGCGCACATCGGCGACATGGACGACCTCCAGACCCAGCACGCCTTCGCGCGCGCAGAAAAGCAGTTGGAGTCGATCACGGGTGTGCGGCCCGGCCTGCTGGCGGCGGACCGGCACCCCGGCTACCGATCCGGACAGTGGGCCCAACGGCATGCCGACAACCGCCCGGTCGTCCGCGTGCAGCACCATCACGCCCATGTCGCCGCGGTCATGGCCGAGCACGGCCTCGACGGCAGCCGACCGGTCATCGGCGTCGCATTCGACGGCACGGGCTACGGCGACGACGGGGCGGTGTGGGGCGGCGAGATCCTGCTCGCGGACTACGACACGTACCGGCGTCTGGGGCATCTCGCGTACGTCCCGCTGCCCGGTGGCGACGCCGCCGTGAGCCGCCCGTACCGCATGGCGCTCGCGCAGCTCCGGCAAGCGGACATCGCGTGGACGGACGACCTGCCCAGCGTGATCGCCTGCCCGCACGACGAACGGCGCGTACTGGCACGGCAGTTGGAGCGGAGCCTGAACTGTGTGCCGACGTCGAGCATGGGCCGGCTCTTCGACGCGGTCTCTTCCCTGGCGGGCGTGTGCCACCAGGTGGGATACGAGGCACAGGCAGCCATCGAGCTGGAGGCGGCCGCGCTGAGGGGCGCCGTGGACCGGGACGGCGCCGGATACCGGTTCGCGCTGAGTCCGGCCACGTCGGAGCCGATGACTGCCGACCCCGGGCCTGTGGTGAGAGCCGTGGTCGATGACGTACGCGCGGGCGCGGAGCCGGCGGTCGTCGCTGCCCGCTTCCATACCGGAGTCGCAGATCTCGTACGGCGGATGTGTGCGGTGGCGCGCGACCGGCACGGCACGGCCACCGTCGTCCTGACCGGCGGCGTGTTCGCCAACGTCCTTCTCTCCTCGGCCTGCGCCCGAGGGCTCGGGGAGGACGGATTCAGCGTGCTGCGCGCCGGTGAAGTCCCGCCGAACGACGGAGGGCTGGCCCTCGGTCAGTTGATGATCGCGGGGCGGGCAACGGCCGGATGACATCGCAGTCGGCGAGCCGGATCGGACCACCACAGTGAGGAGAGCCACCCATGTGCCTGGCGGTACCCGGGAGAGTGACGGAAATCGAGGATCGCGACGGCACCCGCATGGCCACCGTCGACTTCGGCGGAGTGGTCAAGGAGGTGTGCCTCGAATACCTGCCGGACCTTCAGGTCGGCGAATACGCCATCGTCCACGTGGGATTCGCGCTCCAGAAGCTGGACGAGGAATCGGCCAAGCAGACGCTGGAGCTCTTCGCGAATCTCGGCCTGCTCCAGGAGGAGTTCGGCGACCCGTGGGAGCTCGCGGCCGAAGCAGGCGCACCTCGGTGGGCCGATGACAAGGACGTTCCGCAGGAGGCACAACAGTGAAGTACCTCGACGAGTTCCAGGACCCGGACCTGGCACGGCGTCTGCTCGACGACATCCACTCAGTGGTGACGAGGCCCTGGGCCCTGATGGAGGTGTGCGGCGGACAGACGCACACGATCATCCGCCATGGGATCGATCAACTCCTCCCGGATCAGGTGGAGTTGATTCACGGGCCGGGGTGTCCGGTGTGCGTCACCCCGCTCGAGGTCATCGACAAGGCCCTCGAGATCGCCTCCCGGCCGGGAGTGATCTTCTGCTCCTTCGGCGACATGCTCCGGGTGCCGGGCACCGGCCGCGACCTCTTCCAGGTACGCGGCGAGGGCGGCGACGTACGCGTCGTGTACTCGCCGCTGGACGCCCTGCACATCGCTCAGCAGAACCCCGACCGGGAAGTGGTGTTCTTCGGCATCGGCTTCGAGACGACCGCGCCGCCCAACGCCATGACCGTCTATCAGGCGCGCAAGCTGGGCATCAAGAACTTCAGTCTTCTGGTGTCCCACGTGCGCGTCCCGCCGGCGATCAAGGCGATCATGGAGTCTCCGAACTGCCGGGTCCAGGGATTCCTCGCCGCCGGACACGTGTGCAGCGTGATGGGTGTCGGCGAGTACCCCGACCTCGCGGACCGCTATCGCGTTCCGATCGTGGTCACCGGCTTCGAACCGCTGGACATCCTGGAAGGCGTGCGCCGGACCGTGCTGCAACTGGAGCGGGGTGAACACACGGTCGACAACGCCTATCCGCGCGCGGTCCGGCCCGAGGGAAATCCCGCGGCCCAGGCCATGCTGGCGGACGTCTTCGAAGGCACCGACCGAGCCTGGCGAGGCATCGGCGTGATCCCGGACAGCGGCTGGCGGCTTTCCTCCCGTTACCGGGACTTCGACGCCGAGCACCGATTCTCGGTCGGTGACATCGACACCCGTGAGCCCGCGGAATGCCGCAGCGGCGAGGTTCTGCAGGGGTTGTTGAAGCCGAACGAGTGCGCCGCGTTCGGCACCACCTGCACACCGCGCAATCCACTCGGAGCGACGATGGTCTCGAGTGAGGGTGCGTGTGCCGCCTACTACCTGTACCGACGCCTCGACATCACCACCGCGCCGCTGGAGGCGAGCCCCGTTGCCTGAGACCACCCAACTGACAGCCGTGGACCCGACCGCATGGACCTGCCCGGTCGCGTTGCGTGATCATCCGAGGGTGGTGATGGGACACGGTGGGGGAGGGGCCCTGTCCGCCGAGCTGGTGCAGCACATCTTCGCCCCCGCCTTCGGCGGCGAGACCCTGTCACAACTCGGTGACTCCGCCGCCGTCTCGCTCGGCGGAGTCCGTATGGCTTTCTCCACCGACTCCTACGTGGTGCGGCCCCTGTTCTTCCCGGGCGGAAGCATCGGCGACCTCGCGGTCAACGGCACCGTCAACGACCTCGCCATGAGCGGCGCACGGCCCGCCTACCTCTCCTGCGGCTTCATCCTGGAAGAGGGCGTCGAGATGTCCGTCGTGGCTCGGGTGGCCGAGACACTCGGAGCGGCCGCACGGCGCGCCGGAGTCGAGGTGGTGACCGGTGACACGAAGGTCGTCGAAAGCGGTCACGGAGACGGGGTCTTCATCAACACCGCCGGGATCGGGCTCATCCCGTCAGGCGTGGACATCCGCCCCCAGCGCGTGGTCCCCGGCGACGTCGTCATCGTCAGCGGTGACATCGGCGTTCACGGCGTGGCGATCATGAGCGTGCGTGAGGGTCTGGAATTCGGTGTCGAGATCGAGAGCGACTGCGCGGCGCTGGGCGGCCTGGTGGACGCCATGCTCGCGGTGACACAGGACCTCCATGTGCTGCGCGACCCGACCCGTGGCGGTCTGGCCGCCGCGCTCAACGAGATCGCGGTGGCCTCCGGCGCCGGCGTCGTCATCCAGGAAGGTGACGTGCCTGTCCCGCCGGCTGTGGCCAACGCGTGCGCGATCCTGGGCCTCGACCCCCTCTACGTGGCCAACGAGGGCAAACTCGTGGCATTCGTTCCCCGCGAACACGCGGACGCCGTACTCGGCGCGATGCGGGCACATCCGCTCGGTGCGAACGCGCGAGTGATCGGCGAAGCCGTCGAGGAGCATCCGGGCATGGTGGTCGCCCGCACGGGCCTGGGCGGCACACGCGTCGTCGACCTGCCGATCGGCGAACAGCTTCCGCGAATCTGCTGAGCGTCGGAAAGTTCGGACCGACGGCGCGACAGACCACGCACATCGGCGGCGGTGCCCAGCATGAGCACCGCCGCGGTGCGGACCGCCGCACCCGGCTTCAAGTGGCGTCGGGTGGGCGAAGCGCAGACTGCGCGGCTCACCATGTAAGCGACTGGGCATCTCTGCTGCCGAGGACACCGCTCGGCGGCTAGGGGAGAAACACATGCGCGCGAACCGCATCATCGCCAACCTCCATGTGGCCGATGTCGACGCGGCGAAGACGTTCTACACCGAGTACCTGGGCCTGTGCACCGAGGAGTTCAACATGGGGTGGGTGGCCCGGTACACGTCCCCCGAGACGGGTGTGAACATCCAGCTCGTCACGCGCGACGCCACCTCATCCGAGGACTCGGTCGTCTCCGTGCTCACGGACGACGTCGACTCCGCCTACGCGGAGGCGCAGCAAATGGGTTTCGAGATCGTATGCCCTCTGACGACGGAAGCCTGGGGTGTGCGCCGCTTCGACGCCGGACCCCGCCGTGATTACGTACGGGACAGCGCCCCGATCGCGCTACGCCTGAAACTGCCCGCCGGACGCCGGACGCCGGACGCCGCACGGCGCATCTGCTCACCGGCGACCCCAACACCTTCAACAGGCTGCTGATCGTCCGCGTCGACGGGGACGAGAAGGCTCGCAGCGAACAGCTCGACGGCCGGGAGTTCACCTGGCACCGCATCCCGCTGGACGGCGGGCCCTCCGGAGGGGAGGTGGACCTGGAACTCTCCGCGCAGGAGGACGAGACCTGGCATCTCAGCGCCTGCGTAGTCGTGGCCGACGACCTCGGCCCTGTCTCGAAGTGAGGTCGGAAGCCCGTCGTTGATGACGGCGACATGCAGGGCGGTCTCCGGATACGGGGGCGTTCTTCTTGGTGGACGAACCCCTGCCGGAGACCACCCTTACGTCACGATCACGACCACTCAGATGCTGTCTCGTTGTCGGCGAGGCCGTCAGAGGGCAGCGAGGCGGGCCTTGAGCAGGCAGAACTCATTGCCTTCGGGATCGGCGAGGACGTGCCATTGCTCCTCCCCGGTCTGGCCGATGTCGGCCGGGCGCGCCCCCAGCTTCAGGAGGCGTTCGAGCTCGGCGTCCTGATCGCGGTCGGTGGCGTTGACGTCGATGTGCAGCCGGGACTTCCCGGGCTCCGGCTCGTCTCTGCGGCTGAGGATGATCGTCGGCTGCGCGCCGCCGAACCCTTCGCGCGGCCCGATCTCGATGCAGCCTTCCTCGCGATCGAGCACCACGAAGTCCAGGACCTCGCACCAGAACCGCGCGAGTACCTCGGGGTCGCGGCAACCGAGCACGAGCTCACTGATACGGCATGCCATGGACGAAACCTACTTTCAGCGTGGGAACCGCCGGGGTGGCCGCGCGCAGATCTCACGCGCTCCCAGCAGTGAGGACACGCGCGCGACCGTACCGGGCGAGGCGATCAGTGGCGAGTGATTTCAGGCCCTCGCGCGGGTGGGTCCCGCCAGGCGCGGTCGGCAGGCCGTGCAACTGACTTCGAGACAGGCCCTGATATCTGTTGCAGTACCAGGTGCGGAGCCAGCCCTGCGGCGCCGCGGTCACCGCGAACCGGGCAGGATCCGTATCACCGGGACGCGTGTCAGGGGCCGATCACGAGCACGAGCTTTCCGCGAACGTGACCGTCCTCGCTGACCCGGTGCGCCTTGGCGATCTCGGTGAGCGGGAAGGTCTGCGCGACCGGGAGGGACAAGCGCCCCGACTCGATCAACTCGCCCATCTCGCCGAGCACATGGACCGCGCGGCCGCTGTCCCCCCGGCTGAACCTCACCCCGTACTCCTGCGCGCCGGCGAAGTCGGCGAGCGTCACGACGTGGTCCGGGCCGCCCGCGAGCCCGATGAGCTCGGGCAGAACACCGCTGCCGGCCACATCCAGCGCGAGGTCGACGCCGTCGGGGGCGATGGCGCGAACCCGCTCGGCCAGGCCATCGCCGTAGGCGACGGGCTCGGCACCCAGCGAACGAAGGTACTCATGGTTCGCCGGACTCGCGGTGCCGATCACCCGCGCACCGCGCACCACGGCGAACTGAACCGCGGCGCTGCCGACACTGCCCGAGGCGCCGTTGATGAGCAGCGTGCCGCCGCTGACGACGCCGAGTTGGCCGATCGCGCGCATGGCCGTCTCGCCGGCGGCCGGGAGCGCGGCAGCGCCGGGGAAGTCGAGCGACGGCGGGATCGGCGCGTAGTAGGACAGCACCGCCAGCTCGGCCTGAGCCGCCCCCTCGGTGGAGAAGCCGAACACGCGGTCGCCGACGGCCACGTCCGCAACGCCCTCGCCGAGCTCGTCGACGACGCCCGCAGCCTCGTAGCCCAGAGTCTGCGGCAGCCCCTCGTCCATCAGGCCCTTGCGCTTCTTCCAGTCGCTCGCGTTGACGCCGGCTGCGCGCACCGCGATCCGGACCTCGCCCGGACCCGGATGCGGATCAGGCAGATCCACCAGCTCAAGAACCTCCGGCCCCCCGAACCGACTGAAACGGACTGCCTTCATCAATTGCTCCGATCTCGACCCCGAGGTGCCGCGGTTCCGGCGGTTGCCGCGGTTGCCGCGCGCACGGACAGCCTGCCACCCTCGCGTGCCGGACCCGACCCAGCGCCACACGCACACTGACCTGTCCAACCACTCCTCAATGCCATCACCGTGGCGCCCCCGCTCGGCCTCAAGGGCATGACACTCTGGTCCGCGCACCCGCTCACGCCCTCCGGTCCCGCTCCAGCGCGGCGAGCAAAGGCTTCCGGCGTCATGGACTGCGGCCTCATCCTCCCGGACAACCAGGAGGAACGGTTCGATTTCCTCGTCACTCAGATCGCCGGCTCCCCATCCATCCACCAAGAGTCCCGCGGCGCCCGTGCCGGCGCCGAGTTCGGAGTTCCGGCAGTGCTTTTCGACATCACCCGCAGTGAACTCGCCGACATCTTCGGCGAGGACCGGCTCGCGACCCTGCCCGCCACTGCCTTCACGCCCTCCATCGCGGACACCGAGGGCGCCCGCCTCATGCAGAGCGTCGGCGTCCCGACCGGAACGTTCTGGCTGCGTGAGTCAGACGAGGATTCCGGTCGGTTGCCCCTCGTCCAGGGCGTCGTCGACATCGAGGACTTCGAGGACGCCTCGCAGGGCGCGGGCGAATGGCCCGTGATCGGCTGGCTGCTCAACGCCCACCTCGCCCTCGACCCAGGTTCCGGCAAGGTGTACGCCCTCGACGCCGACGAGGAGACCGTGCGGGAACTCCACACGGACGTCTCCTCCCTCGTCCAGGTCACCCTCCGGTTCCAGCGCCTGCTCGAGGAGTTCACCTTCAGTGGCGACGACAGCGACGAGGAGGCCGACTTCGAGCGCCTGGAGCGCGCGGTCGACCGGATCCGTCAGGAGACGAGCAGCATTGACCCGCTCCCCTTCCAGGACGACGAGACCGTCTGGTCGATAGTCAGCGAGGAGATCGCCGCGGGTCAGCGCTTCAAGGGCGACAGGCCGGGAGCCGGCTCGCTCTACGGGTGATCGTCGGCCGCTGCCGCCCACGAACCGCGCGGTCTGCGTGGTGCGATCCGCACGGTGCGCGGGCCCCCTTCCCGCGGACCCGTCTCCTCCCCGACCGTCAGAAGCAGCGCCCAAAGGGCAGTTGAGATTTGAGATGCCAAGGACCTGAGCCGAGCCACGGGTCAGCCCTCCGAGCCCCACGGCCGCAGCTTCTCCGGGTTACGGACCGCCCAGATCCGGGTGACGCGCCCGTCGGACACGTCGAACGAGGCTACGGTCATGACGACACCTGCACGTCGGGCCACCAGACCCGGCACGCCGTTGACCGACCGCTCCAGGAGTTCGAGCCCCGGAGCCTTGTCGGCGATGGCGACCATGTACTGAGCGATGCGAGGGCCGCCCTCGACCGGGCGCAGGACGGTGCCGACCAGGCCGCCGCCGTCGGCGGTCATCACTGCGGCCGGGTTGAGAAGGCCGACGAGGGTTGCGATGTCCTTGCTCTCCCATGCCTCTTTGACGTGCTTCACCACGTCGGCCTGGCCGGTCGCCGGCGCCGGAGCAGCCTGCGCGACACTCACCCGCCGCCTGGCGGAGGCCGCCAACTGCTTGCAGGCCGCGGGGGTCCGGCCGAGAACGTCGGCGATCTCGGCGAACGGGTACCGGAAGACGTCGTGCAGGACGAACGCCACCCGCTCGGCGGGCGTCATCGACTCCAGGACGACGAGGAAGGCCATGGACACCGACTCGTCCAGGACGATCTGGTCGGCGGGATCAGGAGCGCCGGTGGGGTCGGCGCCGCCCGCGCGGTTCCACTCGGTGCGGTCGGGCAGCGGTTCGGGCAGCCATGCGCCGACATAGCGCTCACGGCGGGCCCGCGCCGAGCCGAGCAGGTCCAGGCAGATGCGGCCGGTCACCGTCGTCAGCCAGGCGCCGGGGGAGAGGATCTCCGCCTGCCGGCTTCGCGTCAGCCCGTACCAGCGTGTGTAGGCATCCTGTACGGCGTCCTCGGCCTCGGTCACCGAACCGAGCAACCGGTAGGCGACATTGATCAGTTGGCGTCGCTCGCCGGCTACCTCATCCGTGCCGGCCCCGACAGTTCCCACGCTTCCGCCCCCCTCGCCTTACCTTTCGCAGGCCCGCGTCGTCGGGCTGGTGAGACCTTATCGATCTACTGCCCGAGGGCGGAAAAGGGGACTGTGACATGGCCACTGAGGTGAAGCCGACGGCGACGGCGAACGCACGGCGCAGCTCCTCGTTCCTGCAGGTCGCGATCGCACTGCAGACCCTGACCATCTTCCTTCAGGCGTGCTCCGCCGGACTGCTGCTGACCGCGTCGTACGGAGAGACGATCCACAGCGTCGGAGCCCGTGTGATGTACGCGGCGTCGATGCTGTACGTACTCGCGGCGGTGCTGGCGTGGAAGCGGGGCGGCGGCTCGCCCCGGCCGATCTGGCACGCGTCGGGATTCCTCGCGCTCGCCTCGGTCCAGGTCGTGCTCGGCATCGCGCACGTCCCGTCGGTCCATCTTCCCCTGGGCGTCCTGATGTTCGGCCTGAGTGTGCTGGCGCTGGCCAGGCGCTGAAGTCCGGTACGGGGGCCGCCGGAGTCATTGCTCGGTGTCCGCCTGTCCCGCCGCCCCAGCCTCCGAGAGCGTCGCGGATGGGACGGATCGGCGCATCCCGACCTCACTGGAGTGGCGAACCGCCCAGCTCACCCCGACGGGGACGGCCGGAGAGATGCGGCCCTGCCCTCGTGCGCATGGCGCGATACGAGTCGTGGACTTCGGACCTCTTCGTTCCGAAGCGACTCGGACGGGGCTCTGCTTCGGGCCGGTGAGCCTCTCGCCCGCGGTGATGTCCGCACTCAAGGCTGTGTGGGTGTGCTCAGTCGGCGAGCTTGAGGAGGCAAAACCCGGCCCGATCGCTGGATGACACCCTTGCGTGCGGCAGGGCGAGGTTGGTTTCGCGGACGTGTTCCGCGATGTGGTCCTGCAGTTGACCCGTGGTGCCTGAGTTGCCGCCCACCGTGCCCGCCAGATCTGACCGGACCGGACCGCGACTCGACCGGTACGGTCAACTCCGGGCCCGTGAACCCGCCCCAGTGCCACGCACACCTTCGAAGCTTCAACGGAAAAGAACCGCATTCCGGCGGCGGACGGCCGGCGGGGATCAGAAAGAGGTGTCATGAAAGAGGAGCTCGAGTTCTTTGCGGGGGATGCCATGCCGTGGCGCGAAGCCGCGCAGCCGGGTACCGAGGAGAAGGTGTTGTCGCGGGATCCTGACGATCCTGCTGTGCTGACCCGGCTTGTGCGCTGGCTGCCCGGTCTGGACACGACTCCCGCCGGAGTGATCACTCACGACTACGTCGAGGAGGTGTACCTGCTGGAAGGCGAGCTGGTCGACCTCACGCTCGGGCAGACGTTCGGTCCGGGGCACTATGCGAGCCGTCGGCCCGGGATGCGCCACGGCCCCTATCGCACTCCGGCCGGTTGCACGATGCTCGAAATCCGGTACCGCGCCTGATCTGCGAGCGGGGTGAGACGGTGCGGGTGGTCCTCCGATCGAACGGTCCGCCGTGCCCGGCCGCGCGGACGTCAGCTGGGCTACGGCGTGCCTTGCTCAAACGACCGGCTCGCCGATGCCCAGCAGGTTTCCCTCGCTGTCACGGAACCAGGCGGCGCGCTCTCCCCGTCCGCCCTTGCTCTGGTAGTTCCCGTCGATCTCGGCGATTCCGTCCTTCGTCCGGAACCCGGGCAGGTCGACCTCTTCGAACATCACGCCGCGTTGCTTGAGCTCCGCCACGATCGTCTCGACGTCGTCGACCTGCCACCCCATCTGGGTGAAGGTGCCGGGCGCGGCTCCCGTGGACCTGAACAAGGCGAACTCCGTGTCTCCGCACCGGTACAGCAGTCCACCGGGCCGTTCGTCGACGGGCTCCAGACCGAGCCGCTCGGCATAGAAACGCCGTGCCCGGTCCAGGTCCTGGGCCGGCAGCCGGGTCGCGACGCGACCCCGGGCCAGAATGTTCCTGTGGTCCGCCTTCATGTCACCACTGTGCCTCGCCGCCGCATTCAGCTGCCAGGAGTGAGCCCCAGCGTGTCGAGCACCGCGTACACCCCGAGGAAGAGAATCGCCGCACTGCTCAGGACGAGGGCGGCGGTCAGCCAGGGGTTGGCGCGGAAGCGGTGCGGGACGCCGGTGTAGCGCAGGCGCCAGACCGCGACCACGACCGCGAGCAAGAAGATGCCGCCGCCGATGCCGCCGATCTGCACCATCAGGACCGGGGACTGGACCCACAGGAAGAAGCACATCCACACCGGGGGCAGGCAGCAGGTGAGGATGCGGATGGTGCGGGTGCGCGAGCGCATGTCGTGCCAGTTCACCACTCCGAGCAGACCCAGCGTGTTGGTCCACAGGCGCGGGACACTGGCCGACGAGGCGACGGTGACCGAGAAGAGTACGGCGATCGCGCCGGCCAGGAACAGGTACTCGGCCCAGGGGCCCAGTGTGTCGGTGTAGATGTGCGACAGCGTGGTGATCATGTCGTTGCCCTCGGGCACGAGACCCTGCGGGTGGAGCACCGAGGCGCCGATCACGTAGAAGGACAGGGTGCAGACGGTACACACGATCCAGGAGACACCCACGTCGAGGCGCATGACCTTGAGCCAGCCCTCGGCCCGCCGGGCGCGCTGTTCGGTACCGTCGTCCGGGCCGGTCCACCGGGCGTAGCCCTTCTCCAGGCACCAGTACGTGTACGTGGTCATCTCGTCGGCGCCGACGCCGGTGATGCCGAACATGGCGAGCGCGATGCCGACCGTGCCCGCGGGGATCTGGAAGCTCAGTCCGTCGGCGAGCTGTTCGCCGCCGTACCCGAAAGCGGTGAACGGCAGTGCGAGGGCCAGGCCGAAGGTGATGATCGTCTTGAGCGTGATGCCGACGACCTCGACACGCTCCACGACGTGGTACTTGCCCGTCTGGAGGATGAGGACGGCGGCGGCGGTGACGATGAGGGCCCAGATCGTCAGCGATGACGTGCTCAGCGAGGCGCCGTGGAGCGGCAGAAGGATCGAGCAGGCCGCCGCGGTGCCGCCGATGATGCCGCCGCGCTGGAACATCTTGGCGAAGTCCATGCCGATCCAGAGCCAGTTGATCCAGCTCAGGCGGCCTATGCGGGGGCCGACGTCACGGAAGCCGTCGAGTGCGGGGCGGCCGTTGAGGATGGTCCAGCGGGCCAGTTCCATCTGGACCCATACCTTGACCAGAGTGGAGACGATCACCAGCCACAGGAGCGCGAAGCCGGCCTTCGCGCCCAGGGAGGTGGTGGTGATCAGTTCACCGGAGCCGACGACAGCGGCGGACAGGACGAGCCCGGGGCCGAGCTGGCGCAGCCGGCCGCGGAAGGTCTCGGGGGCAGGGCGGGCGTCTTCGGCGCGCAGTGCGTACGGGTCGGTCTGCGCGGAGGGTGGCGCCGCCGTGGCGCCGTCGGTCGAGGTGGCCATGTCAGGTCCTTGGGGATCCTCCGGCGTCATCGCCGGAATCCGGAATGGGGACAGGGTCGTGCCGTGGTGCCGTGGTGCCGTGGTGCCGTGGTGCGCAGGTGCCGAAGTGCGGGGGCGCCCTGTGCCTCAACGCACCTGGTGTTGTGGCCCCTTGCCCGCCAGTACGCGGACGACGTCCTCGGCCACCATCGCGCCCATGGCCTGGTTGGCCTCGGGAGTGCAGGCGGCCATGTGCGAGGTGAGGAGGGTGCGGGGGGCCTGGCGCAAGGGGTGGTCGGCGGGCAGCGGCTCGGTGCTGAACGCGTCGAGGGCCGCGGCCCCGAAGTGCCCGGAGCTGAGCAGGTCGGCCAGCGCGCGTTCGTCGACGAGGCCGCCGCGCGCGGCGTTGATCAGGACCGCGCCCCGCTTCATCGCCGCCAGTCGGGCCCGGTCGAGCAGCGGGGCGCCGGACGGGTCGGGCGGGGTGTGCAGGCTGACGGCGTCGGCGCGCGCCAACAGGGCGTTGAGCGCCACCGGTTCGGCGCCGTGTGCGCGGACGTCGGCGCCCGGGACGTACGGGTCGTGGGCGAGCAGTTCCATCCCGAAGGCGCGGGCGTAGCCGGCCAGCAGGCGGCCTATGCGGCCGAACCCGACGATGCCCAGTGTCTTGCCGTGCAGTTCGGGGCCGAAGAGCTTCGGCCAGCCGCCGGCCGCCACCGAAGTGTGCGAGGCGGCGAGGGAGCGGGTTGCGGAGAGCAGCAGGCCGAAGGTGTACTCGGCCACCGCGCGCGAGTTGCTGCCCGGCGCGCACACGACCGGTATGCCGCGAGAGCGGGCGGCGGCCACGTCGATGGTGTCGACGCCCACGCCGTGCTTGGCGATCACCTTGAGGCGGGGTGAGGCGTCCATCACCTCGGCGGTGATCGCGTCCATGCCGACGATCAACGCGTCTGCCTCGGGCGCGTACTTGAGGAGATCTGCGATGGGCAGCGCCGCGTCTTCGCAGGGGCGCAGGGGGCCCGCTCCGGCCTCTTCCAGGATCTGCCAGGGGCGCGTCGAGTGCCGGGCGAAGGTGGGCGTCGTGATGAGGGTGGTCGGCATCAGCGTGCGCCGCCGCGTGCCGCGTCCAGGTGGGACGTGGCGATCTGCTGCAAGTGCACGACGTCGGCGGCGACCGTCGCGAACGTGAAGCCCTCGGCGAGGCGGCGGGCGGCGCTCGTGCCGTCGGCGTTGTGGATGCCGGCCGCGATGCCCGCGGTCTCGGCCGCCTTGCGGACGCGGGTGAGGGCCTGCTCGAACTCGTCCTGTACGGAAGGGTCGCTGGAGGAGGCGCCGCCGATGGCCAGGCGCAGGTCGGACGGGCCGACGTAGATGCCGTCCAGGCCGGGCGTCGCGCAGATCTCCTCGACGTTGGCCAGGCCGTCCGCTGTCTCGATCATGGCGAGGACGGCGGTCTGTTCGTGCGTGTCGGCCGGGTCGGGGCCGATGCGCAGTTGGGCGCGCATCGGACCGTACGAGCGGCGGCCCAGCGGCGGATACCGGACGGCGGAGACGGCGTCGGCGGCATTCTGCGCGTTGTCGATCAGCGGGACGATCACGGCGGTCGCACCCGCGTCGAGCGCCTTGCCGATGTAGGTGAGGTCGTTGGCCTCGACGCGCACCATGCCGACGGCGGTGCTGCCCTTGGTGTCGGTCGCGAGGAGGTTGTTCAGCATGCCCTGGTAGCCGAAGAGGCCGTGCTGGGCGTCGAAGGCCAGGTAGTCGTAGCCGATGCGGGCGAGGCGCTCGGCGGCGATCGGCGAGTCGAGCAACGACCAGTAGCCGATGAGCTGTTCGCGATTGCGCAGGGCGGTGGTGAACTCGGCAGAAGTGCGGCCGGTGGCCATGTTGTTGTCTCCGTTACGAGAGGGAGGGACGAGGTCAGCGGTTGTAGGCGGGCATCGGGCCGCGCAGGCGGGCGCCGACCTCGTCGCAGGCGGCCACGACGTCCGTGGGCAGCGGGCCGGCGGCCGCGGCGGCGATGTTGGCCTTCAGATGGCCGACCTTGGAGCCGCCGAGCAGCAGCGCGTCGGTGGAGGGCCGCGAAAGCAGCCAGCGCAGGGCCAGTTCGGTGAGCTGCAGGCCGGCGTCGGATGCGATGCGGGTGAGATCGGTGACGGCGCGGAACAGATCCTCGTTCCAGTACCGCTCGCGGTACATCGCGGCCAGCTTGGAATCGCCGAAGCGCCCGCCATCCGGTGCCTGGTCGAAGCTGTGGCGGCCGGTGAGGAGGCCGCCGCCGAGCGGGTTGTAGACCATCGTGCGCAGGCCGGCGGTGGCGGCGTACTCGACGTACTCCTCTTCTATGCGGCGCGCGAGGAGGTTGTGGAGCTGCTGGGCGACGACCGGGCGCGGGGCGCCTACCTCGTCGGCCACGCGGCTGAGCTCGGCGATCTGCCAGGCGGCGAAGTTGGAGACGCCGAGGGCGAGGACCTTGCCCGCCTTCACGAACTCGGCGACGGTGGCCAGGGTTTCGGCGAGCGGCGTCCTGCGGTCCGGCTGGTGCAGGTAGAAGAGGTCGACGTGGTCGGTGCCCAGGCGCTTGAGGCTTCCTTCGAGCGCGGCGCGCAGGCCCTCGGCGGAGAGCGGCGCGTACTCGCCCTGGTCGGGATGCGCGATGCCGGCCTTGGTGGCGAGAACCACCTGATCGCGGCGGCCGGGCAGCAGCTCGGAGAGGATGCGCTCGCTCTCGCCGCCCGCGTAGCCGTTGGCGGCGTCCACGCCGGTGATGCCGGCGTCGAGCGCGGAGTCCAGCATCGCGGCGGCCGTCGCGCGGTCCGCGGTGTCGCCGAAGGTCATCGTGCCGAGGACGAGAGGGGAGAGCGGGACGGGGATGTGGGGGAGTTCGAAGCCGACGGTCACGGCGGATCCTTCCGGTGCGGGTGATGCGGGTGATGCGGGTGGCGCGGGTATTGCAGGTGGTGCGGGTCATGTACTCGTGTGCGATCGCATGCGTGATGTGCGCATCGCGGGTGGTGTGCCGTGGGGCTGTGTGGCTGCGATCGGTCGCCGCGGGGGTGCCGGCCGTGCGCCGCACCGCGGCCCTGTGCGGTGCGATGGTGCTGCGATGTGCGGTGCAAGCCGGTATGCGGCGCCGTGCTGTGTGAGCCCGTAACGCGTCGCGTCCACGAAGGCGACGCGGTCCGCGGGTGAGGGCCGTCAGCGCCACCGGAACGCTCGCACGGCTGCGTGAATCACGCAAGGGGTCTCGCGCACTTCGCGCAACCTGTGCCATGATCCGGACCGGGCCGCCCAACGCCGGGCACGCCCAAGGAGGTTCGATCCCGTGGCTTCCCAGCCCCCGCCCCCACTCCCGTCCGTCTCACCGTCCGCGTCTGCGCCCGCAGTGCCGTACGTCCTTCCGCGCGTCCTTGCGCTCGCGGACGACCTGTCCGGCGCGGCCGAGACCGCATGCGCGCTCGGCGGTCCCGTCCGTCTGTCGCTCACCGCTGCCGACGTGGCCGACAGCGCTGCCGCGCACGACCTCGTCGTGGACCTGGACACCCGGCACCTGCCGACCGCCGAAGCGGCGCACGCCGTGCGGACGGCGCTGCGTGCGGCGACGCAGGCCGGCCCGGCTCGCCTGCTGTACAAGAAGGTCGACTCACAACTGCGCGGCCACCTCGCCGCGGAGGCCGCCGCCTACGCAGAGGGGGCCGAGGCCGTCGTCGTCGCGCCCGCCCTGCCCGCGGCTGGCCGCACTGTGACCGGCGGCGTGGTGCACGTGAACGGAATTCCGCTGCACCGCACCGACGGCTGGCGCGCGGAACGCGCGGCCGCGCCCCGCTCACTGCCCGAGGCACTGTCCGGCCTGCCGGTCCGTACGGTCCCCCTCGACGTCGTACGGTCCGCCCCCGCCGCACTGGACGCGGAGTTCCTGCGGATCGCCGACTCCGGTGCGCACCCTGCTCCGGATGCCGAGACCGACGCCGACCTGGACGCGGTTGCCGCGGCTGCACTGCGGCTCGGGGCAGGATTCCGGCTCCTGGGCAGCGGCGGTCTGGCGCTCGCGCTCGGGCGGGCGCTGATACGTCCCGCCGCTGTCACCTACCGGCCCGTGCCCGCCCAGGACCACGCCCCGCTGCTCTTCGTCGTGGGGACCGCAGAGCCCGCCGCGGTTGCGCAGATCGCGCACCTCACGATGCTCGGCGCGCGCCATGTACCGCTGAATCCGGCCGACTTGGCGGCGGGCACGGTCCGCCTGCCGTGTACCGCCGCCGATCCCGCCCTGACCGTGCTGTCCATCGACGGTTCGGCAGGACTGCACCCCGGCACAGGGCGGGCCCTCAGCGCCGGTCTGGGCGCACTCGCCGCCGCGTACCCCGGCCGCCCCGACCTCGTCCTGACCGGCGGCGAGACCGCTCGCACCACCCTGGACGCCCTGGGCATACGGGAGTTGGAGCCGCTCGGCGAGATCCACCACGGCGCGGTCCACTCCCGCACCCCCGACGGCCGCAGCGTCGTCACCCGCCCCGGTAGCTATGGCGCCGAGGACTCCCTTCTGCGCATCGCCGCCGCGCTGCGGCCCCGCATGGCCGCCGCCCCGGCAGCCACCTGAACCCTTCACCGCCCGCCTCCCTCCTAGGAGTTGTCCTCATGAGCACCTCTCTCCCTCTCATCGCCGTCACCATGGGCGACGGCGCCGGCGTCGGCCCGGAGGTCGTCGTCGCGGCCCTGCTCGACGACGCCGTGCTGACTCGCTGCCGCCCCGTCGTCATCGGCGACGCGCAGCGGCTGCGGGAGGCCGCCCGCATCCTCGCTCTGGACTGCGAGATCGCCGCCGTCGACCACCCGCGCGACGCCGAGTTCAGGCCCGGTCGCGTCAACGTCGTCGACCTCGGCCTGCTCCCCGCCGACCTGCCCTGGGGCAAGCTGTCCCCGGTCGCGGGTGACGCCGCGTACGCATACGTCGCGCGCGCGGCCGAACTCGCCGTGGCAGGAGACGTGCACGCCATCTGCACCGCCCCCCTCAACAAGGAGGCCCTGCACGCCGCGGGGCACATCTACCCCGGCCACACCGAACTCCTCGCCCACCTGACCGGGACCGAGGAGGTCTCGATGATGCTCTCCACCGAGAAGGTGAAGGTCATCCACGTCACCACGCACATCGGTCTGATCGACGCCGTCAATCGCATCGAGCCGGGCCTCGTCGAGCGCACGGTGCGCCGTGGCCACGAGGCGATGGTGCGTGCCGGTACCCCGAACCCGGTCATCGGGGTCTGCGGCATCAACCCGCACGCGGGCGAGAACGGTCTGTTCGGCTACGGCGAGGAGGGCGAGAAGATCGTCCCGGCCCTGGAGAAGCTGCGCGCCGAGGGCGTCGACGCCCGCGGCCCGCTCCCCGCCGACACCGCCTTCTTCCTCGCCTCGCGTGGCGACTACGACCTGATCGTGGCGATGTACCACGACCAGGGCCACGGCCCGGTCAAGGTCCTGGGCATCGAGGCGGGGGTCAACCTCACCGTGGGGCTGCCCGTCATCCGCACCTCCGTCGACCACGGCACCGCGTTCGACATCGCCGGAACGGGCGCGGCGGAGGCCGGTAGCATGGTCGAGGCGCTGCGCCAGGCGGCCGAGATGGCGACGGCGCCGGTCGCTCCGGCGGCCTGAGCCGCCGTCCCCTGCACTGCCGTTGTCACCGCACCGTAGAGGACCCCGTAGATGCCGCCGACCACTTCCCAGGCACGACGCGACCGCATCGTCCACCTCGCCAACACCACCGGCCTCGCCAGTGTCGAGGAACTCTCGCAGCTCTTCGACGTCACCCCCTCGACCATCCGCCGCGACCTCGCCCGCCTCACCACGGAGGGCCGCCTCGCGCGCACCTACGGCGGCGCGATGGCGTTGTCCGCGCACCCCGAGGCGTCACTGCGGCAGCGCACGGGCGAGGCGTACGAGGAGAAGCGAGCCATCGCGCAGTGGGCCGCCCGGCAGGTCGAGCCGGGCGAGACGCTGCTCCTCGACGCCGGTACGACGGTGGGAGCACTGGCCCACGAGCTGCGCGGCGCAAAGGAGTTGACGATCGCGACCACGGGCCTGACGGCCCTGCACGCCCTCGCGGACGCGGAAGGCGTGGACGTCGAATGCCTCGGCGGCACGCTCCGCCCGCTCAGCCAGGGCTTCGTCGGCCCGCTCACGGAGGCCGCGCTCGAGCACATGTCCTTCGACCGCGTCTTCCTCGGCGCCGACGGCGTCACCGTCGACCGCGGCATCTGCGAGGCGGACCTGCGCCAGACCCGGCTCAAGGACCTGATGGCGCGCCGCGCCGACCGGGTCTATGTACTGGCTCACGGCGCCAAGTTGGGGCGCGCGCCGTTCCACGCGTGGGCGAAGCTGAGGAAGGAGTGGACCCTGGTCACGGACGCGTCGGCACCCGACGCGCAGATCCGCGCCTTCGAGGCGAGCGGGGTACGTGTCGAGGTCGCCCCGCCCGCGGGGGAGTGACGGAACGGCAGGTGCCGAACTTGACGCGCCTGTCCATTGCGGGGGCCTTGCGCCCGTACGGACCTGCGGCGCCCGGCATCTCGGACGTCCACCGTTCCGTTCAGGCCCCAGCGACTCCGGCCGTCAGCCACCTCGGCAACCCGCCGGGTCAGCCCAGGTCGAGTACCACCTTGCCGATCGCCTCGCCCGTGCGCAGCCGTGCCACCGCCTCCTCGAGGCGGTCGATGCCGTAGCGCTCGTACGGCAGCGTGAGCTTGCCGGAGGAGAGGTCCGGCAGCAGCCGCACGACCTCCGCGGCGACCTCCTTGCCCCGGCTGATCATGTTGACGGGGAGCAGCGAGACGTCGGCGAGGAAGAAGTCCGCGAGGTCGAGGGTGAGCTCGCGGCCCGCGGTGTAGCCGACGAGCGCGGCCCGGCCGCGCGGGCGGACCAGGGCGAGGGCATGGCGCAGGATCGTGCCGCCGACCGTGTCGATGAGCACGTCGACCTTGCCGCCGATCGCCTCTTCGGAGAGGTCGGCCGCGAGGACCGCCTTGGCGGCCTCGGGGACGTGCGGCAGCTTGGCCGGGCGGCCGACCACGCCGACGACCTCGGCCCCTGCCCGGGCGGCCAGCTGCACCGCCGTCGCGCCGACCGCGCCGGACGCGCCGGTGACCATGACCCGCTCGCCCGGCCGCACGTGGGCGATCGGGTGCACGGAGGCCCAGGCGGTGCCGACGGGGGAGAAGTAGATGCAGGCCAGCGCGGGGTCGGTGCCCGCCGGCATGACCTCGACGGCGGCGTCGGGCACGAGCACGTGCTCCGCCCAGGCGCCGGCGCGGCTGAGCCCGAGCCCTTCGCCGCGCACCCGCACGAGTGCGCCCTCGGGGTGGGCGCCGGAGGCGAGGACGATGCCGCTGCCCTGCGTTCCCGGGACGGAGGGCAGATCGGGCAGGATGCCGAACTCTCCGTCGAGGACGTTGAGGTCGAGGTGGGCGACCGTCGCCGCCTTCATCCGTACGAGGGTGTGCCCGGGCAGCGGCTCGGGGACCGCCCGCTCCACGAGGCGCGGCAGGGTGCCGAACTCCTCCAGGAGCAGAGCGCGCGATGTGGCTGTCGGTGTGGATGCGGCTGAGGTGGTGCTCACTTGCTTCCGTTCTCCGGTCTCGCCATTGCCCCCGCTGTTCCCTTCGTTCATACCTTAGCTCCGTACCTGTGTAGTACACGTATCGCGGTGACGCGCAGGACCCGGTCGTAGACGAACCCCAGGATCCCGAGGGTGATGATGCCGACGAAGACCCAGTCGATCCGTCCGTAGTTGCGCGAGGTCCAGATCAGCGAGCCAAGCCCTACCTGGGAGGCGACGATCTCCGCCGAGACGATCGTGAGGAAGCTGTTGCCCATGGCGAGGCGGGCGCCGGTGACGATGTACGGGACGGTGGACGGCAGCACGATCCGCTGCAGGATCTGGCGGCGACTCGCCCCGAGGCTGGCTGCCGCTCGCAGCTTGGACTCGTGGACGGCCATCACGCCCGCGCTGGTGTTGAGGGTGACGATGAAGACGGCCGTGTAGAAGATGAGGACCACCTTCGACGACTCGCCGATGCCCAGCCACACGACCGCCAGGGTGACGAAGGCAACCGGCGGGATGAAGCGGAAGAACTCGATGTAGGGCTCCAGGAGTTGGCGGACGATTTTGATCTGTCCGACGAGCAGGCCGACCGGGGCGCCGACCACGACGCCGAGGCCCCAGCCGATCAGGATGCGGCGGCTGGAGGCGGTGATCGAGTTGCCCAGGGTGCCGTCGCTCGCCAACTCGCCCGCTGCCGATACGGTTTCCCTCGGCGAGGCGACCAGCGACGAGCCGTACTTCATCGCGATGAGCTGCCAGCTCGCCACGCCGACGAGTACGGAGAGGGTGTACATGCCGATGGTGCGCAGGCCGCGCACGCCCGCCCGGGTCGTACGGCGGGATCGCTTTTGCGGGTCGGGCGTGGCCGTGGGCGTGGAGTCCGTCGTGGTGATGGTCATGCGCCACCCTCCTGGGGGCCGAGCCGGTCGTCGAGTCCCTGGTCGCGCATGGCCTTGCGGACCTCTTCGCCGATGTCCTGGCGTAGCTTGCGGCGCAGTTCGACGGCGGCGGGGTCGGCCTCGTCGCGGGGGCGCGGCAGTTCCACCTCGTAGAGAGACTTGATCGAAGCCGCGGGTCCTGCGGTCATGACGGCGATGCGGTCGGCCAGCAGGATCGCCTCGTCGATGTCGTGGGTGACGAACACGACCGTGCAGCCGGACGCACGCCAGATCCGGTCCGTCTCCTGCTGCAGCACCTGCCGGGTCTGTGCGTCGAGCGCGCCGAACGGCTCGTCCATGAGGACGACGCCGGGTTCGTTGGCGAGGACGCGGGCGATCTGGACGCGCTGGCGCATGCCGCCGCTGAGCTGGCTGGGGAACCGGTCCGCGCAGTGGCGCAGGCCGACCAGGCCGAGGAACTCGTCGGCCAGGCTCACCTGTTCGGCGCGGGGCCTGCCGCGCATGCGCGGGCCGAACGCGACGTTCTGGCGCACGGTCATCCAGTCGAAGAGGGCCTCGCTGCTCTGGAAGACCATGCCCAGGTCGGGGTCGGGGCCGCCGATCGGCGCGCCGTCGGCCGTCAGGCTGCCCTCGCTCACCGGGATGAAGCCGGCCATGGCCGACAGCAGGGTCGACTTGCCGCAGCCGCTCGGTCCGAGCAGACAGAGGAACTCGCCTGCCGCGATGTCGAGGTCGATGCCGTGGACGGCCTGGAAGTCGCCGAAGTGGATCCCGACGTCCTCGGCCCGCAGAGCGGCCCCGCGACCGGAACCGACCGCGGGGCCGTTGCGGGTGCCCTTCACGGTGCCGGTCCGCCCGGCACCGGTCTTCTCCGGCGCCGTCTTCTCCGTCTCCATGCCCTGGGTCATCGGGATCCCTTCGTGTGGTCGGGGAGCCAGCCCCGCAGGACGGTCCGAGCTACGTTCGGCCTGGACTTGACCTTGCCGGTGTCCACGTAGAACCGGGCCGTGTCCTCATAGCCCTTCAGGTCCGCGGCGGTGAAGTCCCGGACGCCGAAATCGATGTCCTCGACCGCGTTCACGGTCTGGGCCGTGGGGATCTTCGCGGCGTCCGTGGTCGCCTTCGCCGCGGCGTCCGGGTCGCTCTCGGTCTGCCGGCTCGCCTCCGCGAGAGCCTCGGCGACCTTCGCGGCGGTGTCGGCGTGGTCCTTCAGCCAGGTGGAGGTGGACAGGAGCCAGTGCTGGTACGCGAGGTCGTAGTCGCCGGTGGTCTCCAGGACCTTCGCGCCCATCTCCTCGCCCTTGGCGGGCCACGGCTCCCACAGGACGTACGCGTCGACGTCGCCCTTCTTCGTGAGGGCCGGGATCTCGGCAGGGTCCGCCGTGACGAGGTCGACCGTGTCCGGGTCGATGCCCTTGGATTCGAGGAACCGGGTGGCCGCGAGTTCGGACAGACCTGGGACGACGGCCATCTTCCGTATCCGTGCCGGGGACTTTACGTGGGCACCGAGGACGACCTTGAGGTACTGGCCGGAGTCCTCGTACACGAGGAGCGATCGCAGGTTCGGGCTCTGCGCGAGGACACCGATGGTGGTGGCGTCGGAGTTGCCCGCCATCTGCACCTGTCCCGCGGTGAGGGCGTCGACGCCCTCACCGCCCTTGGCGAACTGGACGAGGTCGACGTTCACGCCGTGCTTGGCCCACAGCCCTTCGGCGTCGGCCAGGAAGAACGGCGCGAACGAAGCGTCTACGCCGACGGCGATGCGGACCTGGGGTCCTGACACCTGGCTCCCGGAACCGGAACCGGAGCCGGAGTCGGTGGTGCCGGCTCCGCAAGCGGTCAGCGAGAGCAGGGTGGCGGTGAGGAGGGCGGAGCCGGCCACGAGGGTTCTCCGGCGGGACGCTGTCTGCATGGGCACCTCAGAGTTGGACGCGTTAAGGCAGGTCGTCGGGGTGCGGGTCCGCGAGTTGGCGCACGCTACTGCGCGGTGGCGAGCCGCCGCACCGACGGCGGTCCGCTCAGCGGTACGCCCGGCGCCCCGCTGCGTCGCGGTCACGTGGCGTACCGCTCGTACCAGCCCCGCAGCAGGACGGTGTCGAGGTCGGGCGAGCTCTTGATGAGCTTCCGGCCGAGGAGGAAGTCGACGATCCGGCGGGAGGAGATGACGTCAGCGGAGGTCAGCGCACGGGCCCGGAAGGTGATGTCGCCGAGTGCCTTCTCCGTCTGGGCCACGGGCAGCTGGACCTGTTGCTCGGTCGCCTCGGCGGCCGCCCGCGGGTCCTTCGTGACCAGCCGATCCGCCTCCGAGACCACCTTGAACACCTTCCCGGCGAGTGTCTGGTGGTCCTTCAGCCAGCTGTGGTCCGCGAGCAGCCACTGCACGTACGTGACGCCGAAGTCCCCGATGGAGCCGGCGACACGGCCGCCCGCCGCCACCCCCTTGCTCACCCAGGGGTCGAAGAGGATGTAGCCGTCGATGTCGCCGCGCTGGAGCATGGTGGGGATCTCCTGCGGCGCGCTCTGCTCGATCTTCACGGAGTCCGGGTCGATGCCGTGGTGACGGAGGTACTCGTGCGTGGCGTAGAGGCCGAGCCCCTGGATCGACCCCATCGTCCTGATCTGCCGTGGCGAGGTGATCCCGTTGCGCAGGACGACCTTCAGATAGCGCCCAGAGGACTGGAAGGCGCCGAGGGCGCGCAGATCCGGGTTGCTCACCATCTGCGGCAGGGCGGTGGAGTCGGCGTTGGCGGAGATCTGCGCGGTACCGGCGGTGACCGCCTGGGCGGCGGCGGGTCCGCCCTCCACCTTCACCAGCTGTACGTCGAGGCCCGCGTCCTCGAACATGCCGCGCTCCGCGGCCAGGTAGAGCGGGGCGTACGACGCGTCGACGCCGAGCGCGATCCGCACCGTGGGACGGTCCCCGCCCTTCGCCCCGGCGGAGTCGGTGGTGCCCGCGCCACATGCGGCGGAGAGGATCAGGGCGAGCAGGGTCAGGAGGACGGCCGCCGGGCGCCCTCCTGTGCGATGGTGCCGAGTCATCGGATGCGACCTCCGGGTCGGAGTGCGGTCGTGGTGTCGGCACGCTCCCACCGGACACGGGGGCGCATGAAGCGAGGTGTCCCGTCTGGCGGACCGACCCGGTTGAGGCGGCACCTGGGCGTCCGTACGCTCCGTCGATTCCCGGGCCCGATCGGCAAGGAGCAGACATGCCCAGAAAGTTCACGACCGAGGACCCCTCCGCGACGCGGCGCGTGGTGACCGCGTCCGTCGCCGGCAACATGCTGGAGTGGTACGACTTCTTCCTCTACACGACGGCCGCCGCGATGGTCCTCGGCTCGGTCTTCTTCCCCTCCGAAGGGCATCCGCTGCTCGGCACCATCGCCGCCCTGGCCGGCCATGCCGTCGGCTTCGCCGCCCGGCCCATCGGCGGCCTCGTGTTCGGACACATCGGGGACCGACGTGGGCGCAAGACCGCGCTCATGGCGACGCTCTCCCTGATGGGCGGCACCACCTTCTGCATGGGACTGCTGCCGTCCTACGACACGGCGGGCATCATCTCGCCGCTGCTGCTCGTCCTGCTCCGGGTGCTGCAGGGCGCGGCGGCCGGCGGCGAGTGGGGCGGTGGCGTGCTCATCATCACCGAGAACGTCCCGGCCGACCGCCGGGGCTTCCTCGCCTCGTTCAGTTCGACGGGCATGGGGCTCGGATTCGTGCTGTCGTCCCTGGCTCTGTGGCTGGCCGAACAGGTGACAGGCGACGCGTTCCTCGCCTGGGGCTGGCGACTGCCGTTCCTGGCGAGCGCCCTGATCTTCGTGGTGGGCATCTACATCCGCCGCAACCTCGGCGAGACGACCGGGTTCGAGGCCAAGTCCGTCGAGAGTGAGCCGCGGTCGCCGCTGCGGGAGGTGTTGCGGCGCCATCCGCGCCAGGTCCTCTTCGCGATGGCGCTGCGCTTCGCCGACAGCGGCGCGAGCTACATCTTCATGTCCTTCTCCCTCGTCTACGGGGCGTATGTCGGCATCTCGTCGACGGTGCTGCTCTGGGCGGGGATCGTCGGGATGCTGGTGGACTCCGTGATGATGGTGGTCTTCGGCCGGCTGTCCGACCGGGTGGGCCGACGGCCCGTCTACCTCGGCGGTGCGATCGGCATGATCGTCTGGGCGGCGCCCTTCTTCATGCTCATGGATACGGGGAGCACGTCCGCGGTCTGGCTGGCGTTCGTCGTCGGGCACATCGCCATCGCCGCGATGATCGGCGTCCAGCCGTCGTACTTCTCCGAACTGTTCAGCACCGAGACCCGGTACTCCGGGATGGCGCTCGGCCACGAGCTCTCCTCGGCCGTGGCCGGCGGCCTGTCTCCGGTGGTCGCGACGGCGCTGCTCGCGTCCACGGGACACTTCCTGCCCATCGCGCTGCTCACCATCGGGATGGCTCTGGTGACATTGGTGGCACTGGTCTTCTTCGCGGGCGGGCAGTCGGCGCAGGAGGCGGCGGAACGTGCCACAGGCCAGGCCGTCTCCGAGGACGCGGCCGCCGCGAAGGAGGACGCCGACGCACCTGTTGCCTGATGTTCACACCGGCTTCCCTCTATGCAACATGCCGTTGGTGCACTTCAAATGGCCTGTGCACCGCCATGTGAAGAAGTGAGGGAACACCGATGGAGCCGTACGCCGACGAGGATGTCACGCTGCCCAATTCCGTCCTGGGCAAGGCGCAGCTGCTGCTTGCCGCTTTCGAGTCGGGTGCGGTGCGGCTGCGCCTGAGCGAGCTGAGCCGCCGGTCGGGGGTACCGAAGGCGTCGGCGTACCGCCTTGCGCAGGAGCTGGTGCAGTGGGGCCTGCTCGACCGGCACGACGACACGTACGAACTCGGCATCCGGCTGTTCCACCTCGGCCAGCGTGTACCCGCCTCCGCGGTCCTGCGCTCCGTCGCGCGCCCGCTGCTCACGGACCTGTTCACGCGCACCCGCGCCGCCGTCCACCTCGCGGTCCTCGACGGCTCCCATGTGCTGTTCCTGGAGAAGATCGCCGGTGAGGCGAACGTGCTCACGCACTCGCACATCGGCGGCCGGCTCCCCGCCTCGTGCACGGCGACCGGACGGGTGCTGCTCGCCCTGGCGTCGGACGGGCCCGAGCTGGTGGAGCGGCTGACCCTCGGCGGGCTGCCGTCGCTGACCCCGCGGTCCGTGACGGACCCCGAGGTGCTCGCGCGGCAGCTGGCCGCCGTGGCACGGCAGGGCTACGCGCTGGAGATCGAGGGCGTACGCCCGGGATACGGCAGCCTCGCCGTGCCCGTCTTCGCGGGCGGACGGGCATGCGCCGCGGTCTCGGTCACGGCACCGGTGTCGCAGGTGTCGGTGGAACGGCTGCTGCCGACGTTGCGCGCGACAGCGGAGAGCATCGAGCGGGGTGTCGCGCGGGGTGTCGAGCGCGGTGCGCCGCGCGACGCGTCCCGCGGGTCGCGGACACCGAGGCCGGCCGCGGCCCCCGCCGTGCCCGCCGCAGGCTGAGTGGCAGCAGCCCTTCCCGCGTCCCGCACCAAGGCAGGCCCTCCCGCACCACGGCGACCCCGGTCCGGTCAGCAGAACACCCTTCTGGCCTGGCTCTCCGTACCCGGTGATCGTGAGATTCCGCAAGAGCTGCGGACACGTATGGGGAGGAGCCGTGGTGCGAACAGACACGGAACCGACGCCGCTGCGCGTGCTCGATCTCACCGACGAACTAGCCTTCCAGGGCGCACGGTTGCTCGTGGGCCTCGGCGCCGACGTCGTACGCATCGAGCCGGGCGCAGACCTGGATCCGGCGGCCAGGGTGCACTGGCACGCGGGCAAGCGCTGGGCGACGGTAGGCGGTGAGACGGAGCTCGACACGCTTGCGGCGGGCGCCGACATCGTTCTGGAGAGCGGCCCTGTCGCACGGCTGCGCGGCGTACGGGCCGACGGCACGTCCCGGTGGCCGCAGGCCGTGCATGTGGTGGTGACGCCGTTCGGGCTGACCGGGCCGCGGCGCGACTGGGTCGGCGACGACCTGGTCCTGGCCTCCGCGGGCGGCATGACCTGGCTGGGCGGGCGCCTTGCAGGGCAGCCGAAGCCGCCGCCGCGCGAACAGGCACTGCAGACCGCGGGCGCACAGGCGGCGATCGGCGCGCTGCTCGGTATCGTGTCCGGGACGGGCCAGCTGGTCGACGTGTCGGTGCAGGAGGCCGTCGCCGCCACGCTGGAGACCGCCGCGCTCGCGTGGATCCATGCCGGACGTTTCCCTGTACGCAACGGCGGGGTGTACGAGCATGTCGCGCACCGGATCTTTGCGGCGGCCGACGGATATGTGGCCGGAGGCTACTCCGGCAGCAACCGCATGTGGACCGATCTCCTGGCGTGGATGGCGGAGCGGGGCGAGGCCGGGGACCTGGTCGACGAGCGCTGGAGCGACGCCCTCTTCCGGTGGCGGGAGCGGTCCCATGTCGACGAACTCGTGCAGCGGTTCGCGGCGCGGTGGCCGGCCGCCGAACTGGCCGACGAGGCACGGGCACGCGCCCTGCCATGGGCGGAGGTGGTGCCACCGGAGCGCCTGACCGCCAATCCGCAGCTGCGCGACCGCGGTTTCCTCGTCACGGTCACCGGCGACGGACTGCCGGACGGCGGCGTCGAGGACGTCGGCTTTCCGTGGGCGGCGCTTCCGCGACCGGTCGCGCTCGAAGCGATACGTGAGGTGGAGCGGCCCGCATCGCTGTGGCGTCACCCGGCGCCCCGGCATGCCGCGAGCAGCGGGCAGCCCAAGTCCCGTGCCCTGGAGGGGGTACGTGTCCTCGATCTGACCTGGGTGCTCGCCGGACCGTACGTCACCAAGCAGTTGGGCGAGCACGGCGCGGACATCGTCAAGGTCGAGTCGAAGCACCGCCAGGACCCCACGCGCTTCGCCCCCTCGATGCATCTGCGACCGGGCTCCGACCCGGACGACAGCGGGTACTTCCTCAACTTCAACCGCAACAAGCGCAGCGTCGCCCTCAATCTGCGCACCGACGAAGGGCAGCGCCTGCTGAGGGAGTTGGTGCCGCACTGCGATGTGGTCGTGGAGAACTTCAGCCCCGGCGTGCTCGCCCGGTGGGGCATGGACTACGCGTCGCTGCGCGAGCTCAACCCCGATGCGGTCCTCGTGTCGATGGCCGGGGTCGGGCAGACCGGTCCCTGGCGCAAGGCCGTGACCTTCGCCGACACGCTCGCGGCGATGTCCGGCCTGTCCAGCGAGACCCGCGACCCGGACGGCCCGCCGCAGGGCCTGACCTTCGGGCTCGGCGACATGGTCGCGGCCAACGCCGCCGTGCTCGCCACGCTCGACCTGCTCGCGCAGGGGCGCGGCGGTCACGTGGACCTGTCCCAACTGGAGGCGATGGCCGCGACGATGGGCCCGGCCGCGCTGGAGCCGGTGCTGGACGCGGGCCGACCGGATCCGCGTACCGCCGAGCACCCGAACCGCTCGCCGCACGCCGTCCCGCACGGCGTGTACCCGGCGGCCGGGGCCGACCGGTGGGTGGCCGTTTCCGTGACGGACGACGCGCAGTGGCACGCACTGAATCGACTGGTCCAACTCCCGTGCAGTGACGGTGACGTGAATGCTCGCCGCGCCCGCGAGGACGACATCGACGCGGCCCTCGCGGCCTGGACACGGGACCAGGACGCGCACAAACTCGCCGAGCTGCTCCAGGGTGAGGGCGTCGCGGCGGCGGTCGTGGCGAACGGGCAGGACTTGGTCGACGGCGACGAGCAGCTCGCGGCGCGCGGCTTCTACCCCGTACTGGACCATCCTCTGGCCGGCCCGGTCAGGCACGAGGGCATCGTCGCCCGACTGACCGCGACACCCGGCGAACTCACGCGGCCCGCGCCGCTCCTCGGGCAGCACACCCATGAGGTGCTGCACGAGTTGCTGGGCCTGAGCGACGACCGGCTCGCGGCACTGGCCGCGGATGGTGTGACCGAGTGAACGCGGCGAAACGAGGCGACATGAACCAGGAGAACACCGACACCATGACGCAGGCCTCCGTACTTCAAGTGACCCGCGACGGCGCCGTGGCCACGATCCGGGTCGACCGGCCCAAGGCGAACGCCGTCAATCCGGCGATGATCGAGGAATTCCTCACGGTGCTGCCGCCCCTCGCGGCGGACCCGGAGGTGCGCTGCATCGTGATCACCGGCACCGGCCGGTTCTTCATCGCGGGCGCCGACATCGCGGTCATGCGGGACCTGTCGGCGGACAACCAGGCCAGGATGCGCCGGTGGATCGACGTCCAGCGGCTGATCGAGCAGGCGCCCAAGCCCGTGGTCGCGGCGATGAACGGGCATGCCCTGGGCGGGGGCGCCGAGCTGTCGCTCGCATGCGATCTGCGGATTCTCTCGGCCGACGCCACATTCGGGTTCCCCGAGATGCTGCTCGGCCTTTTCCCGGGGGCCGGTGGCAGTCAGCGGCTGCCGCGGCTCGTCGGCCCGCATCTGGCGAAGCGGCTGATGATCGAGGGCGAACGGCTGGCGCCGCAACGTGCAGCTGAGCTCGGGCTCGTCGACCTCGTGGCGGACCCGGCCGAGTTCGACGCGGTAGTTGCCGAACAAGCCCGCCGCCTCGCCGCGAAGCCGACGGCGGCCATCGCCCTGCTCAAGCGGGTGGTGGACGAGGGCTACGGGTTGCCCGTGGAGGAGGCGTTGCAGCGCGAGGAGAACGGCGTCGCTGAGCTGACACGTACGACTGATGCGGCGGAGGGTCTCCAGGCGTTCCTGGAGAAGCGGGGGGCGGAGTTCACGGGCCGGTGACGTCCAGCGGGCGGTGACGCCGACGCGGGCGGGTCCGCGGAACGGACCGTCCGCGTCGGCGTCACCGGCATGCCCTCCGCATCCTCGCCGGATGGCACCCACGACTTCCTCACCGTCCACGACGTTCACCGGCCCCGTTCTGGTGACCGGCGGCACCAGCGGCATAGGCCTCGCCGTCGCTGAGGCGATCGCCCGCGGCGGGCTCGCCCGAGGACGTCGCCCACGCCGTGCTGCCGCTGCTCGCGGCCGAATCCTCCTTCACCACCGGCTCTGTGGTCCACGTCGACGGCGGCTACACCGCCCAGTGAGAGCGGTTCGCTGAGCGGACCGCCGCCCTGGGCCCAAGGCCGCCGTGGTGATGGGCTCGACCCGCACGACGCGGTACGCGTACGAAGGATCGGAAGGACTCACATGTCACCAGCACCGGAGAGCCACTACGCGGACGGCGCGGGAATCCGTTACCACTACCACGACCTGGGGACGGGCCCCGACACCGTCTTTCTGCACGGCGGCGGTCCCGGATGCACCGCCTGGAGCGACTTCGGGCCGGTGGCGCCCCTGTTCGCGGCCGACCGGCGCTGTCTGCTCGTCGACATCCACCAGTACGGCAAGTCGGAGAAGTCCCGAATCGAAGGCCCGATGTGGGACCACCACGCGGCCAAGACGGTCGGCCTGCTCGACACCCTCGGTGTGGAGCGCGCCGACTTCGTCTGCAACTCCTGGGGCGGCACCATCGCCCTCAACCTCGCCGCCCTGTACCCGGAGCGGGTCAGGTCCCTGGTCATCACCGGCTCCATGCCCGTCTTCTACGGGCCGCTCGCCCCGCTCCCCGAGAACGGGCACCGGGGCCGGACCGCCCGCGACGTCTACTACGGCGGCGAGGGTCCGACCCGCGAGAAGATGCGCCGGCTCATCACGAAGCTGGAGTGGTACGACGGAGCGAAGCTTCCCGAAGAGACGCTGACCTTGCGCCACGATCAGAGCCTCGACGAGGGTGAGCGCGCGCTCGCCGCGATGTCCGACTCGCCCCGCGGCGACTGGCAGGACCTGACGGAGCAGCTCGGCCGGGTCCAGGCGCCGACGCTCTTCATGTGGGGCATGCAGGACGCGTTCCTCACCCCGGACTACCCGTTGATGCTGGCCCGCATGGTGCCGAGCGGGAGCCTCCACGTGATGGATCACTCCTCGCACCACCTCCAGGAGGAGCGACCCGAGGCCTACCACTCGGTGGTCAGCGGCTTCCTCGACTCCCTTTCCTGAAGCCTGCCTTCACCCTCCTGACCTCACCGACCCTCTTCTGACCTTCCTGAACGGAGCACACCCCCGTGACCATCTGGACCGAGATCGCCCCCACTCCCTTCCGTGTCGAGTACGTCGACGCCGTAGGTGTCCCCACCCGCACTCTGCGCGCCGGTGACTCGACCGCGCAGGCCGTCGTCTTCCTGCACGGCACCAGCGGCCACCTGGAGGCTTTCGCGCGCAACATCACCGCGCACGCCGCGTACGACCTGCACGCCATCGACATGCTCGGCCACGGCTACACCGGCAAGCCCGACAAGCCGTACGAGATCGCCGATTACGTGGCCCACCTGCTGGACTACCTGGACGCCGTCGGTGTCGACAGCGCCCATATCGTCGGCGAGTCCCTCGGCGGCTGGGTCGGCGCCCGCGCCGCCATCGAGCATCCCGAGCGGGTCCGCAGCCTCCAACTCCTCTGCTCCGGCGGCACCGTGGCCAACCCCGAGGTCATGAACCGGATCCGTACCAGCACGAAGAACGCCGTCACCAGCGACGACATCGACCTCACGCGCAAGCGGATGCGGCTGCTCATGGCCGACGACTCCGACGCCACGGAGGAGCTGGTCGAGGTCCGGCACGCGATCTACCACACGCCGGAGTTCGTCGCGGGAGTGGACAACCTCCTCTCCCTGCAGGACATGGAGCGCAGGCAGCGCAACCTGCTGCGCCCGGAGCACCTCGCCCGGATCACCCAGCCGACGCTCGTCGTGTGGGGGCGGCAGAACCCGTTCGGCGAGACGCCTGAGGCTACGGCGATCCACCAGGCGGTCCCCGGCTCCCAGCTGGAGCTGCTCGATGCCTGCGGGCACTGGCCGCAGCACGAGCAGGCCGAGCGCTTCAACGCCCTGAGCCTCGACTTCATCGGCAAGGCGGCCGCCTGATGCGAGCGGCACGGTTCCACGAATGGGGCGCCGCTCCGGTCATCGAGGAGGTGCCCGAGCCGGTACGCGGTGAGGGCGAGGTCCTGGTCCAGGTGGAGGCGGGCGCTGTCGCGCACCTCGATGTCACCGTCGCCTCCGGCGAGTTCGCCATGAAGCCGGCCCTGCCCTACATCGGGGGAGTCGAGGGTGCGGGCACCGTCCTGGAGGCCGACGCGGACTCCGGTCTCGCGCCGGGTACGCAGGTCGTGCTGCGCGGCGGAGGCCTCGGCATCCTCCGCGACGGTACGTGGACGGAGCGTGTCAGTGTGAAGCGCAAGGCCGTCACGGTCCTGGACGCTCCGCTCGAGCCCGCCGTGGCGGCAAGCTTCTTCGTCCCGGCGACGACGGCGTACGTGGCTCTGCACGACGTCGGCCGGATCGAGAAGGGCGAAGAGGTCGTCGTCGTGGGTGCGGCCGGCGCGGTCGGAGCGATGGTGGCGCAGCAGGCACTGGCCGCGGGCGCGCGCGTGACCGGTGTGGTCGGCCGGGCCGATCAGCTGGCCGACGTACCGGCCGGCGTGGAGGGCGTGCCCCTGGCCGACGCGGACGGACTCCTCGCCTCGGACCGCTCCGCCTCGCTCCTCGTCGACACACTCGGCGGCGACGGCCTGATCGGACGCAGCCGGTGGGTGCGGCAGGGGGGACGTGCGGTCGTCATCGGATACGTCGCCGGTCCGGACGTCGCCCTGGACCTGCCGAGCTGGCTCCTCGACGAGGTTGCGCTGCTGCCGGTGAACATGATCCGCAAGGAGCGCCGGGCCCGCGAAGTCTCTGCCGAGCTGGTCCGGCGACTCTCCACCGGCGAACTCTCGCTCGCGGTGGAGAAGTTCGGGTTGGCCGATGCGCCTGCGGCGCTTGACGCTCTGCGCAACGGGAAGGTGCGGGGCCGGGCCGTTCTGCTGCCCCGCTAAGAGCTCGCGATCGCTGGCCGTCGGCCGGGTGCGGGACGGTGGGGGCTGGTCGCGCAGTTCCCCGCGCCCCTGAGATGCCGCATCTCAAGGGGCACGGGTAACTGCGCGACCAGCCACACACAACCCGCACCCGGCCGACAACCATCACCCTCCGAGCTCGACCCCGCACCGATCCCACGTCCCGTCGGTCACCCCCCGCTCCCGCAACACCCCCTTCCTCACCTTCCCGGTCTCCGTGAGCGGCAACGCATCGACGACATCCACGTACCGCGGCACCGCAAACGCAGGCAGCTCAAGCGCACAGTGCCGCGCAAGATCGGCCGGGTCGACGACGTGGCCGGCGCTTGCCACGACCGCCACCATCACCTCGTCCTCCGCCAGCTCCGAGGGGACCGGGAACGCCGCCGCTTCAGCGATCGCAGGGTGACCGCGCACCGCGCTCTCCACCTCGTACGAGGAGATGTTCTCGCCGCGTCGCCGGATGCAGTCCTTGACGCGATCGACGAAGCGGAACCAGCCGTCCCGGTCACGGACGACCCGGTCGCCGGTCCGGCGCCAGGAGCCGGGCAACGGCTCCGGCTCGCCCAAGTAGCCTGTGGCGAAGGCGTGTTCCTGGTCGGTGCGGACGAGGAGTTCGCCGGGGGAGCCGTCCGGGACCGGCGAGAGATCCGCGTCGACGACCCTCGCCCCGAAGCCGTCGCGCACCACGCCCATGTATCCGGGACGGCAGTCCTCCGGCGTGGAGCCGATGACGAGGTTGGTCTCCGTGGAGCCGAACCCGTCGACGAGGGCGACACCGAACCGTTCCCGGAACACCTCCCACAGCGCTCCGGGTGTGCCGGGCCCGAGCCCGCGCCAGGCCCGGTGCGCACGGTCGCCCGGTCCCGGCGGCTGCGCGAGCAGCATCGGCACCATGGCGCCCAGAACGTAGACGCAGGTGGCGCCGGTCTCGGCAGCCCGCGACCAGTGGCGCGAGGCCGAGAACCTACGGTCGACCACCACATGCGCCCCCACTGTCATCGCCTGCGCCAGCGTGTGGAGGGCGTTGGTGTGGAAGAGGGGCAGGCAGGTGTAGAGGGTGTCGTCGGCGGTGAGGTGGAGGGCGTCGGCGACGTTCCGGCCCCACCGGGCGAACTGAGCGTGCGGACAGCGCACCCCACGCGAGGGACCCGTGGTGCCGGACGTGAAGAGGACGGCGGCGGTGTCGCCGGGCCGCGCCGGATACGCGTCGAGCGGCGGCTCCGCCCCGGCCGTCGGAGCGTCGTCCGTCCCCGCCACCCACACCCGGCCCGCGTACCCCACCTCTGCCACGCGCCCCGCCGACTCCGGTTCCACATAGAGGAATTGCGGCTCGGACTCGCGTAGCGCATGGCGCAGCAGCCGCCCGTGCAGCGCGGTGTTCAGCGGCACCACGACCGCGCCGAGCCAGGCACAGCCGAGGACCAGGTCGATCATTTCGACGCGGTTGGACAGCAGCGCGGCGACCCGGTCCCCGGGGCGGCAGCCCTGGGCTGCCAGCGCGCCCGCCATGGTGGCCGCGGCCGTGCGTGTCTGCGCGTAGGTGCGCCGGGTCCCGTCAACAGTGAGGAAGGTTCTGTCGCCGTGGCGTGCGGCCGCCGCGTCGACGAGGCCGGGAATCGTCGTCGTCATGCGCTTCATGGGCGGATGCTGTCCGCCGGCGCTCCGGCGGGCAAGGGCGCCGGTTCGCTGACCGGTCCACCCTGGTCACGGTCCACTCACCGGAACAGGCCCATAGGCGGACGCCGCGCCGCGCCGGATGCTCGTGCCGCACGACGGACAGCAGCGCAGGAGCAGGAGGCCATGGCGAGATGACGACGAGTGAGCAAGCCCCCGCCGCGAAGGAACCCACCAAGGGGACTGTCAAGGAGCCCGTCAAGGGGGCGGCCCGGCCGCAGCGGCGCGCGGCCGCCGACAAGATCGGCCGGCAGGACTGGTCGTCCTGGCCCCACTACGACAACGCGGCATCCGGGTTCCGCGGCTACTGGTACCCGGTGACCTGGTCGACCCACATCACCGAGAAACCCCTCCCGTTCACGATATGCGGCGAGAAGATCACGCTGATCCGCGACGCCGGCAAGGCCTATGCGCTGCACAACCGCTGCCCGCACCGCGGGGTCCCGCTCTCCGAGGGCGATCAGCAGTTTCCCGGCACCGTCAGTTGCCCGTACCACGGCTGGACCTTCGACCTGCCCACGGGCAAGCTGTCGGCGGTCATCACCGACGGCCCCGGCTGCCGGCTCACGGGCAAGCTGGGCGTGCGTACGTACGCGGTCGAGGAGCGGCTCGGCATGGTCTGGGTGTACATCCCGGTCGCCGACGAGGAGCCGCACCCGATCGACGAGCAGTTGCCCGAGGAGCTGGTCTCGAACGCCTTCGTGATGGGTGGCCGCATCGAGCCGCGCTGCGGCAACTGGCGGTTCGCCTGTGAGAACGGCTTCGACGAGGGGCACGCCAAGTACCTGCACCGGACCGCACTTTGGCGCCTTCTCAAGCCGATGCCGACCTGGAACATCACCCGGATCGTGCCGCAGGGCCGCTGGATCTACCGCGTGCAGGACGAGGTCCACTGGGACGCCGACTTCCCGGGCGTCGGCCGGTGGTCCAACAAGCGGTGGTGGAAGAAGCAGCCCCCCAAGGAGACGTTCAACCTCGGCAACACCGGCAAGGCCGACGACGTCGACCCCGTGATCGAGGCCCAGGAGTTCCCCGGCTTCGCCTCCCTGTCGATGCCCGGCGTGCTGCGCATCGCGTACCCGAAGTTCATCCACTACGAGTTCTACGTCCCGGTGGACGCTGACAACCACCGCTACGTCGGCGTGATGGTCAACTTCACGCAGGGCTGGGAGACCCTCCGCTTCTACGGCAAGTATCTGGGCGCCATCCGCTGGCTGTTCCACGGCGAGTTCTCCGGCCAGGACGCCTGGATGGTCGACGTGACCGACGCGCCCCCGGAGAAGCTCTACCGCCCCGACGTCTCGCTGACCGCCTGGCGGAACCTCAGCGAGGAGGAGTACGGCAAGAAGCTCGCCGCCGCCGGCGCGACCGAGCAGGACACCACCGAGAAGGAGGCCTGACCATGGCCCGCACCCTGTTCAAGCTCCTGGTCGGCGCCGCGATCGCCGTGGCTCTGCCGCGCGCGAAGCAGCGCTTCGCGCAGACCACGATGACCCAAGTCCACCGGGTCAACCAGTGAGCGCCGAGGGGAGCACCGACAGGAGTTCCGACGGTCTCGCGGGGCTCGACGAGCAGCGTCGCGGCTGGGCCCAGGAGGCCTGGCAGCACGTCACCGACGAGCGACTGCGCGAGCTGATTGTGGGCCTGATCGGCATCCCGAGCCCGACCGGTGACGAACGACCCCTCGCCGAGCACATCACCTCCACACTCGCGTCCGTCGGCCTGCGCGCGGCCTGCCAGCCGCTCGACGGGCGGCAGGCGAACGCCTGGGCCCGGCTCGAAGGCGACGGCACGGGGCCCGACCTGATGCTCTACGCCCCCATCGACACCCTCACGGTGGGCGAGGAGAGCGAGGACCTGCCGTGGATCGGTCCTGAGCTGCGGGAGGACATGCGCCCGCGGGCCACGGTCCACGACGACCTGGTGACGGGCCTCGGCGCCTCCAACCCGAAGGGCCACGCGGCCTGCGTGATGATGGCAGCCGAGGCGATCTCACTGGCCGGCATCCCGCTCACCGGGGACCTGGTCGTCGCGTTCGGCGCGGGTGGCATGCCGACCAACGCCCGGCCGGGCAGCGACCGCCTCAACACCGGTCAGGGCGCGGGCTGTTCCTTCCTCCTCGAACAGGGTGTGTGGACCGATTACGCGGTCATCGCCAAGCCGGGGTGGACAGTGTCGTGGGACGAGGTCGGCCTGGTGTGGTTCGAGGTGACGGTCCACGGCACCCACACGTACGCGGGCTCGCGCCACCGGCTCCCGTACGACAACGCGATCGACCGCGCCGGTGATGTCGTGAGGCATCTGGAGGAGTGGTTCGTCGGGTACGCCGAGCGGCACACCAGCGGCACCGTCGCCCCGCAGGGCATCGTCTCGTCGGTGCGCGGCGGCTGGCCGCGGATGGCCGCGGTGACGCCGGCCGTCTGCACCCTGCGCGTCGATCTGCGGATCAGCCCGGATACGACACCGATGCAGGCCAAGCGTGAATTCACGGCCGCAGTGGAGGGGCTGAAGCGGAAGCTGCCAGGACTCGACGCGACCGTGGAGATGATCCTGGCGATCCCCGGCACGCGGACCAGCCGCGAGAGCTGGGTCTTCCGCAGCGCGGCCGCGGGGTGGGAGGCCTTCGAGGGCCGCCCGCACGAAGCCGTGGGCGGTAACAGCGGGGCGACCGACGCGAACATCCTGCGCGGGCGCGGCATCCCGACGGTGCGCGTGGGCATGCCGAAGGTGGCCGATGCACCTTTCGACATCGACTTCTCCCGCGGGATGAACACCGTCTCCGTACGGGAGATGAAGAAGCTGACCCGCCATCTGATCCGGACGGCCGTTGACACGGTCACCCGCTCCCGCAGCGAAGTGGAATCCCGTGCCGAGCCGGATTCCCGCGAAGAGCAGGAAGGAGCAACCGCATGACCGAGATCGTGCTCGGCGTGGGGGCCTCCCACAGCACCCTGATGAACACGCACTGGGAGGAGACCCTCCACAAGGACCGTGCCGAACGCTTCCGCGACGCGCTCGGCGCGGCACGCGACGAGCTGGCCAGGGCCCGGCCCGACACCGTCGTCCTCGTCGGCTCCAACCACTTCCGCGGGTTCTGGCTCGACCTGATCCCAGCCTTCACGCTCGGTGTCGGCGAATGCGTCGCGAGCGGCGAGTCCGGCACTCCGAAGGGCCCGCAGCCCGTGGACGTGCCGCTCGCACAGCACCTCGCCGACACTCTGGTGGAGGGCGGGCGTTTCGACGCGGCGTTCTCCGCGCGCCTGCAGATCGACCACGGGCAATCGCATGCGATCCAGTACCTGCTTGACGGTCTGGACGTGGAGATCGTGCCGCTGGTGGTGAACGTCTTCGCGCATCCGCTGCCGACACTGGAGCGGTGCGAGCAGCTGGGCCGGGCGATCCGCGAGGCCGTGCTCGCGTTCCCGGGCGAGCGGCGGGTCGCGGTGGTCGGCTCGGGCGGGCTCTCGCACCGGCTGCCGTGGCCGGACTGGCGTGATCCGCACGGCGAGGACGAGGAGTTCATGGTCGGCGCCTGGCTGAACGGCCGGGAGAACTGGCAGGACTACGACGCCCGCCGCCGCGAGATCATCCGGGCCGCCGAGGCCGCCCTCACTCCGGAGTTCGACGACGCGTTCCTGACGCTCCTCGAACGCGGAGAGGCACACAAGCTCACCGCGTACACGACCGAGGAAATGGAGAAGGCGGCGGGCAACGGCGCTCAGGAACTGCGTACGTGGCTGTTGATGGCCGCTGCCCTCGACCACGCGCCCGCGCGACGTCTCGCCTACGAGCCGATGCCCGAGTGGCTCACCGGGATGGGGGTCGCCGTCCTCGATCCGAAGTCCGAAAAGAACGCGGACACGGGGTCAGCCGCCGGGCCGGGGGCATGAGTCTCCAGGCGGGAGGGCCGATGGTCGAGCGGTGGCACCCGCCCGCGCAGCCGCACGGGTTCGTGCTCGGCCGGCGCCCGGCCGAGCCCGTGCTCGCGGGCGAGTCCGGCGCCGACCCGATGAACTCCGTTCTGGGCAAGGTCCGTCCGATCCTGGAGGCGTTCACCGCCGACGACAGCGCGCTCCCGCTGGCCGAGCTGGTGCGCCGGTCGGGCGTGGCCAAGGCCACGGTGCACCGGCTCGCCCAGGAGCTGGTCACCTGGGGTCTCTTGGAGCGGGAGGGGTGCGACTACCGGCTCGGACTGCGCCTGTTCGAGCTGGGCGAGCGGGTACACCGGCAGCGGATCCTGCGCGAGGCCGTGCAGCCGTACATGGAGGATCTGCTCCTCATCACCCGGGAGACCATCCACTTCGCCATCCCCGACAGCCTGGACGTCGTCTACCTGGACAAGATCTTCCCGCACCGCGGGCTGAACGCCGAGTCCCGGGTGGCGGGCCGGCTCCCGCTGTACTGCACGGGGACGGGCAAGGCGATCCTGGCGCACTCGCCGCCGTCGCTCTTCGTCGACGTGGTGCGGGGCGGCCTCAAGCCGGTCACCCGGCACACGGTCGTCTCGCCAGGCCGGCTGCGCGCCCAGCTGGACCGGATCCGGGAGGAGGGCATCGCCCTGGAGAGCGAGGAGATCCGGCTCGGCTACGCGAGCCTGGCCGTACCGGTGTTCGCCGGGCGGACCAGCCTGGTGGGTGCGCTGTCCATCACGGCACCCACGTACCGGATGGACGCGGCCGGGCACGCGGCGGCGCTGCGGACCGCGGCGCTCGGCATCGGGCGATCGCTGGCCTGAGCATCGCGAATGTAGGGAGGGGGCCCGCCGTCCGGCGGGCCCCCTCCCTACATTCGTTCTGTCCCCGGCGCGGGACCGTCCTGCTCACCGGAACGACTCCGTAGGTAGGACCGCCCGTCCTTCCTACGCTCGCGACCATGAGCCAACTCACCGACGCCACCGGCGAATCCGACCCCGTCGAGGACACCGACGTCCTGATCATCGGCGCCGGTCCGGCCGGCCTCTACGGTGCCTACTACGCGGGCTTTCGCGGCCTCAGCGTCGCCGTCATGGACGTCCTGCCACAGCTCGGCGGCCAGATCAGCGCGATGTACCCCGAGAAGCCGATCTTCGACATCGCCGGGTTTCTCTCCGTGCGCGGCCGCGACCTCGTGGACGGTCTCGTCGCCCAGGCCGAGCCGTACCGCCCCCGCTACCTGCTCGGCCACCGCGCCACCGAGCTGACGCACGACCCCGACGACGGCCGCCCGGTGGTCCGCAGCGACCAGGGGGCGACGGTGCGTGCGCGGGCCGTCGTCATCACCGGCGGGGTGGGAACGTTCACGCCGCGGCCGCTGCCTGCCGGGGAGGACTTCCTCGGCCGGGGCCTGGAGTACTTCGTGCCGGACCCGTCCGTGCACGCGGGCAAGGACGTGGTGGTCGTGGGCGGCGGCGACAGCGCCTTCGACTGGGCGGCCCTCCTCGCGCCGATCGCCCGCTCGGTCACCCTGGTGCACCGCACCGCCCGCTTCCGCGCGCACACCGCGTCCGTCGAGAAGGTCCGTGCCCTCGGCGTGGAGATCGTCACCGACAGCGAGGTGAGCCGCCTCATCGGCGCCGACCGGGTGGACCAGGCGGAGATCCGGCACCGTACGACCAAGGAGACCCGCCTGGTGCCTGCCGGCACAGTGGTCGCGGCCCTCGGCTTTCTCGCCGACCTCGGCCCCTTGCAGCACTGGGGGCTCGACCTCCAGGCCCGGAAGATCACCGTCGACACCCGGATGGCCACCAACCTGCCTCGCGTGTTCGCCGCGGGCGACATCACCGACTACCCGGGCAAGGTCCGGCTGATCTCGGTCGGCTTCGGCGAGGCCGCCACCGCCGTCAACAACGCGGCCACCGTCATCGATCCGGAGGCGGCCCTGTTCCCCGGACACTCCACGGAGAAGGAGCACTGACAGTTATGGCGTACGTCATCGGCGCGTCCTGCGTCGACATCATGGACCGGTCCTGCATGGAGGAATGCCCGGTCGACTGCATCTACGAGGGCGAGCGGAAGCTCTACATCAACCCGATGGAGTGCATCGACTGCGGGGCCTGCGAAGTGGCCTGCCCCGAGCAGGCGATCACCGTCGACCGCAAGGCCGACCCCGACTTCCGCGAGGACAACCGACGCTTCTTCGTGGAAGTCCTGCCCGGGCGCGAAACCGCGCTCGGCTCGCCCGGCGGGGCGAACGGGCTCGGCCCGGTGGGCATCGACACGGCACTGGTGAGTGCCCGATGAGCGCCGCCGACGTGACGAAGGCGGCGGACGTGTTGCTCGCCGCCGAGCGGTCGGGCACCGCCTGCCCGCCGGTGCGCTCTCTGCTTGCCGACGGGGACCTCGACGCCGCGTACGCGGTGCAGCGCGTCAACGTCGAGCGCGGGCTCGCCGCCGGGCGACGGATAGCCGGCCGCAAGATCGGGCTCACCTCGCCCGTCGTGCAGGCCCAACTCGGCGTTGGGCAGCCTGACTTCGGCACACTCTTCGCCGACATGGCGGTCCCCGACGGCGGCACCGTCCCGGCCGGGCGGCTCATCCAGCCGAAGGTGGAGGCCGAGGTGGCCCTCGTACTCGGATCGGATCTGCCGCACCGCGACTGCACGGTGGCGGACGTGATCCGGGCGACCGACTTCGCGCTCGCCGCGCTGGAGATCGTGGACAGCCGCAACGCCGACTGGGACATCACCATCGTCGACACCGTCGCCGACAACGCCTCCAGCGGCCTGTACGTGCTCGGTGGCACGCCTGTGCCGCTGTCGGGCCTGGACCTGCGCGCCGTACAGATGACGATGACCCGCGACGGCACAGCGGAACCGGTGTCCAAGGGAACCGGCGCCGACTGCCTCGGCGGCCCGCTCAACGCCGCCGCCTGGCTCGCCTCGACGCTGGCCGCCGCGGGGGACCCGCTGCGCGCCGGGGACGTGGTCCTTACGGGGGCGCTCGGACCGATGGCGGTCGCGTCGCCCGGTGACCGTTTCGAGGCGCGCATCAGCCAACTCGGTCGTATCAGCGTGACGTTCACGCAAGAAGGAGACCCCGCATGAGCAGTACCCGTACCAAAGTCGCCGTCATCGGGTCGGGCAACATCGGCACCGACCTGATGATCAAGATATTGCGGCTCTCCGAGAGCCTGGAGATCGTCGGCATGGCCGGCATCGACCCGGACTCCGACGGTCTGGCCCGCGCCCGCCGCCTCAAGGTCGCCACGACCCACGAAGGCGTCGAAGGCCTGGTCAAGATGGACGAGTTCGCCGACGTCGAATTCGTCTTCGATGCGACATCCGCCGGTGCGCACCGCCACCACGACGAGGTGCTGCGCCCGTTGGGCCGCACCCTCATCGACCTCACCCCGGCCGCGCTCGGCCCTTACGTGGTGCCGCCGGTCAACGGCGACGCCCACCTGGACGCCCCGAACGTGAACATGGTCACCTGCGGAGGCCAGGCCACCATTCCCATGGTCGCCGCCGTCAACGCGGTCACACCCGTGCACTACGGCGAGATCGTCGCGTCCATCGCCTCACGCTCGGCCGGGCCCGGCACCCGCGCCAATATCGACGAGTTCACCGAGACCACCTCGAACGCGATCGAGCAGGTCGGCGGCGCGGCCTGCGGCAAGGCGATCATCGTCCTCAACCCGGCCGAACCTCCGCTCATCATGCGGGACACCGTGCACTGCCTGGTCGGCGACGCGTGCGACGAGGCTGCCGTCACCGCGTCCATCGAGGAGATGGTCGGCCGCGTCCAGGCGTACGTGCCCGGCTACCGGCTCAAGCAGAAGGTGCAGTTCGACCGTGTCGCCGGCGACGATCCCTTGCGGGCGCTCGTCCCGTCCGACGCGGGCGCACCCGTGAGGGTGTCGGTGTACCTCGAAGTCGAGGGCGCCGCCCACTACTTGCCCGCCTACGCGGGCAACCTCGACATCATGACCTCGGCCGCGCTCCGCACGGCGGAGCGCCTGGCCGCGCGCCACGCGACGGAGGCAGCCAAGTGACCAGCCTGTACGTGCAGGACGTGACCCTGCGGGACGGCATGCACGCCATCCGCCACCGCTACACCGTCGAGCAGGCCCGCACCATCGCCGCCGCGCTGGACGTGGCAGGGGTGCGCGCCATCGAGGTCTCGCACGGCGACGGCCTCGCGGGCTCCAGCGTCACCTACGGCGTCGGCGCCCACACCGACTGGGACTGGATCGAGGCGGTCGTCGACTCGGTCCGGGAGGCGATCCCCACCACTCTGCTGCTGCCCGGAATCGGCACCGTCCAGGACCTCAAGCAGGCGCATGCGCTGGGCATCCGCTCGGTGCGCATCGCCACGCACTGCACCGAGGCCGACATCTCCGCCCAGCACATCGCCGCCGCACGCGAGCTGGGCATGGACGTCGCCGGGTTCCTCATGATGTCCCACATGGCCGAACCCGCCGAACTCGCCCGCCAGGCCGAGCTGATGGAGTCGTACGGCGCCCACTGCGTGTACGTCACCGACTCCGGCGGCCGTCTCACCATGGACGGCGTCCGCGACCGGCTCCGCGCCTACCGCGAGGTCCTCGACCCGGCCACAGGCCTCGGTATCCACGCCCACCACAACCTGGGCCTCGGTGTGGCCAACAGCGTGGTGGCGGTGGAGAACGGCGTCACGCGCGTGGACGCCTCGCTCGCCGGAATGGGCGCAGGCGCCGGCAACTGTCCCCTGGAAGCGTTCATCGCGGTCGCCGACCTGATGGGCTGGGAGCACGGCTGCGCCCTGTTCCCGCTGATGGACGCCGCCGACGATCTCGTACGTCCCCTGCAGGACCGCCCGGTCCGCGTCGACCGCGAGACCCTGAGCCTGGGCTACGCGGGCGCATACTCCAGCTTCCTCCGCCATGCCGAAGCGGCGGCGGAGCGGTACGGCCTCGACACCCGGGCGATCCTGGTCGAGGTCGGCGCCCGCGGCCTGGTCGGCGGCCAGGAGGACATGATCACGGACATCGCCCTCGACCTGACCGGCAACCGGGCCGTCCTGGACGCCAAGTGAGCACCGATCCTGGAAAGGTGAGGGTAGGCATCCGTATCCCTCCCTGCGACCGTGCCGACCGGATCGTCGAGACCGTACGCCGGGCCGAGGCGCTCGGCTTCGACGACGCGTGGTTCCCGGACTCCCAGCTCCTGTGGCGGGACGTGTTCACCACCCTGACCGCCGCCGCTCTCGGCACCGACCGTATCGGCCTCGGCACAGCGGTGACGAACCTCGTCACCCGCCATCCGGCCGTCGTCGCCTCCGCCGCGCGCAGTGTGGCGGAGCTCGCGCCGGGACGGTTCACCCTCGGGCTCGGCGTGGGCAACAGCTCCGTCGGGCCCGTAGGCCTGCGCCAGAGCACGACCAAGGCGATGCGTGAGGGCCTCACGCTCCTGCGGGCCCTCCTGAACGGAGAGGAGTGGGACTTCGACGGCCCGGCGGGCACGGTGCGCTCCCGGCTGCGCGACCCGCGTCCCGAGGTGCCGCTCCATATGGCGGCGAGTGGGCCGAAGAACCTCCGGCTCGCCGGTGAGGTCGCAGACGGCGTGGTCCTGTTGAGCGGCGTGTCGCCGCGCACCCTGGCGGGTGCCACTGCCCGGGTGCGGGAGGGTGCCGAGGCGGCGGGCCGCGACGCGGGCACGGTGCCGCTGATTGTGTCCGCGTACTGCGCGGTGACCGACGACATCGAGACGGCGGCCCGGCAGATCAAGCCCATCTGTGCCTCGATCGCCCAGAACGGCGGAGCGCCCTTCCTCGCGCTCGCCGGCATCGACGTCACCGTGCCCGATGCAGTCGAGGGTGTGTACCCGGACCTGGTGCACGCCGAGGACTGGGAGGCCGCCGTCAAGGTGGCCTCGTCGTGGGTCAGTGACGGGGCGGCCCTGCGGTTCGCCGGGGAGTTCTGCCTGTTCGGCACCGCCGACGAGATCGCGGGGCGGCTGCGAGCCCTGTACGCCGACGGCGTGAGCGGTGTGTTCCTCCAGCACGTCGGCTCGTACGAACCGCCCACCGAACTCATTGAAGCCGTCGGCGCCTCGGTGTTGCCGGCCCTGTGACGAAAGCGACCCACGGATGACGGACACGAACACGCTGCGGAAGGGCTATGTGCCCAGCAGCTTCGGGCAGTTGCACTATGCGGAGTCCGGCACCGGCGAACCGGTGCTGCTGCTCCACCAGACGCCGCGCTCCTGGACGGAGTACCTCGGCGTGCTTCCCCTGGTCGGCGCCGGTCACCGGGCGATCGCCCCGGACACACTCGGCTACGGAGCCTCCGCCAAGCCGAAGGGGCGGCACTCCGTCGAGCGGTTCGCGGATGCCGCGGGCGAGCTCGTCGAGGAGCTGGGGCTCGACCGCTTCCACCTCGTCGGGCACCACACGGGCGGGGTCGTCGCCGTCGAGCTGGCGGCGAGGTTCCAGGACCGCGTGGCGAGCCTGCTCCTGTCGGCGACGCCGTTCGTCGACGAGGAGAAGCGGCGCACGGCGAGCGGGCACGGGCGCATCGACCACGTGGACCCCGCACCCGACGGCTCGCACCTTCAAGAGCTGTGGGACAAGCGACGCGGCTTCTACCGCGCGGGGGAGGAGGCGGCGCTCACCCGGTACGTCGTCGACGCCCTGACCGTCCTCGACCGGGTCGAGGAGGGCCACGAGGCGGTGCGCCGCTACGAAATGGAGGCACGCCTGCCGCACATCACCGCGCGCACCCTCGCCGTGTGCGCGCCCGACGACCACTACTCCCGGCCCTCGCTGAAGAAGTTCGAGGCGGCGCTCGGCTGCGGGACCCGGGTGTTGTCCGCCGGGCACGTGGCCGCGCCGGAGCAGGTCCCGCAGGAGTTCGCCGAGGTCGTAGCGGAGTGGGTGGCCCGCGGCTGAGCCCGTACATCACTGCACACGAAGGCGCCCCCACCGGAGATCTCCGGTGGGGGCGCCTTCGTGTAGTGATCACTTCATGCCGATGTGCGCTCCCGGCCCCAGCGGCAGGTCGAAGCCGTAGAACACGGCCAGGATTCCGACCCACACCACCAGGAACGGCACCACGAAGATGGCAAGCCGGGACATCAACGTGCCCAGGCGCGCCTCGGGTTCGTACTGGCGCAGCAGCGCGAGGAGCAGGAACAGGTAGGTGTTCATCGGGGTGACGACGGCGGTGGCCGAGTCACCGATGCGGAACGCAGCCTGGCTGACCGCGGGGCTCATGCCGAGAAGCATGAACGCCGGGACGAAGACCGGCCCGACGAGGGACCACAGCGCCGACCCGGAGACCACGAAGAGGTTGAGGAACGACACCAGCAGGACGAAGCCGAACAGGGCCCAGAAGCCCGTCAGGCCGACGGAGTTGAGGCCGGCCGCGGCCTTGACGGCGAGCAGGACGCCGACGTTGGACCAGTTGAACAGGGCGATGACCTGGGCGGCGACGAACATGAGGACGATATAGCCCGCCATGCTCTTCACGGAGTCGGTCATCGCCGTCACGACGCCGTCCGAGCCCTCGATGGCCTTGGTGGTGATGCCGTACACGAGCCCGGCTATCAGGAACGCCCCGAAGAGGACGGGCACGATGCCGGAGAGGAACGGTGACGGGACGAGCGCCCCGCCTTTGCCGCGCAGCGGAGCGCCGTCGGGCAGCCACAAGGACAGCATCACGGCCGCGTACGCGGCGACGGCAAGGCCGGTGACGAGCAGGCCGCGCCGCTGCACCGGCGTGAGCGACAGGTCCTCGTCCGACCTCTCGGTCAACTCGTACGCCGGAAGGCGTGGTTCGAGGACGCGGCTGATGAGGAAGCCCCCGAGCAGGCCGAGGAGCAGGCTGCTGGACGCGGTGAAGAAGTAGTTGACGAGCAGGTTGAGGTCGAGGTCGGCGCCGCCCGGCAGGACGGCGGCCGCCTGCTGGGTGATGCCGATGTAGAGGGCGTCGAGGGAACCGATGGTGAATCCGGCGGCGTAGCCCGCGGTGACGCAGGCGAAGCCGCCGATCAGGCCGGCCACCGGGTGCCGGCCCGCGTTTTTGAAGACGACGGCCGCGAGCGGCGGCAGCACGATGGCAGCGACGTCGCTCATCATGTGGGCCTGACACGCGACCAGGGCCACCAGATAGGGCAGCAGCGCGCGCGGTGCGCGGGACAGCGTCGCCCGCATCACCGTCTCCAGGAGCCCCGCCTTCTCCGCGAGCCCCACCGCCATGATCATCAGGAGCACGGCGGCGACGGGCGGGAACGTCGCGAAGTTGGTGACCAGGTTCTCCACCAGCCAGCGGATCCCCTCACCGGTGAACAGGCCGGTGATCTGCCGGGTCTCGTCCGTCCCCGGGACGGTGACCGACACATCGGCGAGTGCGAACGCGGTCGAGATGACGGCGAGGAGCACGAAGAGGCCGGTGAACAGAACGATCGGGTTGGGCAGCGCGTTGCCCGCCCGTTCGATGAAGGCGAGTACCCGGTCGATGCCCTGCCGCTTCTTCCCGTCGTGGCTCGGCGCGGGGGCGGGCAGTTCGGTGACTGGTGGCATCAGGGCCGCCTTTCGTCGTCGAGGCCGAGCAGGTCCTTGCGCACCACGCCGTCCTGGACGACGCAGACTATGTTGGCGGGGTCACCGAGAATGTCGATGTCGGTCAGCGGGTCGCCTTCGCACAGGACAAGATCGGCACTGCGCCCGGCGGTCACCGTGCCCAACCGGTCGTCCACACCGAGGAGTTCGGCCGAGGTGCGGGTCCCCGCGACGATCGCGTCCATCGGCGACATGCCCAGGTCGACGAGGTAGGACAGCTCCATGAGGTTCACGCCGTGCGGGCCGACGGCGGCGTCCGTGCCCATCGCGATGCGGGCGCCCCGCTCGATGGCGTGGGCGATGTTCTGCTTGGTGATGCCGGACCAGCGGACCTTCTTCTGGTAGTGGTAGTCCGGCATGGTGTCCTTGTTGATCCCGGCATAGACCGTGGACAGGGTCGGGACGACGAACGCACCGCGCTCGCCCGCCAGGTCCAGTGCCCGGTCGTCGATCCCGTAGCCGTGCTCGATGCTGGTGACGCCGCCGCGCAGGGCGTTGAGGATGCCCGCGTTGCCCTGGGCGTGCGCGGCCACCGGCTTGCCGCCGTGCCGCCGCGCCTCGTCGACGACCGACCGGATCTCCTCCTCCGTCAGGCCCTCGTCGTCGGGCTGGTCGTACGGGCTGCCCATGCCACCGGTGGCGCAGACCTTCACCAGGTCGGCGCCCTCACGGATGACCCGGCGCACGGCGAGACGGGCCTCGTCGACGGTGTCGGCCAGCTCGGACATGCCGTCGCTGAGGTCCGTGCCGTCGGGCAGCCGGACGTCGCCGTGGCCGCCGGTGTGACTGATGACCCGGACGGCGGTCTGGATGCGGGGCCCCACGATGCGCCCGGTCTCGACGGCGGTGCGGTAGCCGGCGGCGAGACCGGCCAGGTCGCGGATGGTGGTGATGCCCGCGTCGAGGGTCTCCTTCAGGCGGCCGGCGGTGTCGAGGGTGACCAGGACCCGGTCGAGCTCACCACGGCGGCCCGGGTGTGCGCCGTGGGCGTAGGACATGTGGACGTGGCAGTCGAAGAAGCCGGGCAGCAGGGTGCGCCCGCCGGCGTCGACGGTCCGGACCTGCGGGTCCGTGTTCCGGACAGCGGTCTCGGGCACTTCCGCGGCGGGACCCGCGTAGGTGATGATCCCTTCGGCGTCCACGAGCACGACGGCGTCGTCCACCGGGGACGCGCCCGTGCCGTCGACGAGGCGGGCGTGGTGGATCCTCAGCGGGGTCCGGTCGGCCTCATGGGCGATGGGGTACTTCATGGCGTGCTGTCACTCCTGGAAGTGCTTGGTTGGTGGAACCGGTTGGAGGGGAGTGTCGGATGCGGACGTCGACTCGGCGTGACAGCGCAGTTTTCGTACGGGATTCCAGTGGGACGCGCAGGGATGTGCCGCCCATGTCGGTGCAGGAATACGCCGGACCCTCGTCCGGTCGGGATTTCGGGGATCTCGACGAACTCGACCGCGGCGTCGTGCACGCCCTGCAGATCCATCCACGGGCCCCGTGGACGTTGATCGGCGAGGTGCTCAAGGTCGATCCGGTGACGGTCGCACGGCGCTGGCACCGCCTCGAGGAGGCGGGGCTTGCGTGGGTGACCGCCTATCCGCGCCTGACCGACGCCCGGATCGTGGTGACGGGCCTCGTCGAGGTGGACACAGAGCCGGGCGTCGCGGAGGACGTGGCACGGGTCCTGGCCGAGGACCCGGCCGTGCCGAACATCAAGCTCACGGCAGGCGGCCGGGACATCGTGGCCGCGGTGCAGACACGAAGCCTGGACGAACTGTCCCGCCTCACAGGGCACTTGTTCCAGCGGACTCCAGGCGTGCGGGCGACGCGCACGCATGTGTCGACGGGGCTGCCGACCGACGGCAGTCGGTGGCGCCTGCGCAGCCTGGACGCTGTGCAGAGCGCGTGCCTGGCGGAGGCGGCGACCGCGGCCTGCCACACCGCGTCCGCGGAGCCGACCCGGTGGGACTCGCTGGACGCGAGACTGCTCGAACTCCTCAGCATGGACGGCCGGATGTCACTGCGCGATCTGTCGGCGGCGAGCGACGCGAGCCTGTCCACGGTGCGCCGCCGGATGCAGTCCCTGCTCGCGTCACGGCTGATGCTCCGCTGCGACCTGGCCCGTCCGCTCTCCGGATGGCCGCTGTCCGCGATGTACTTCGGGTCAGCGCCGGGACAGCACCTGGAAGAGACCAGCCAGGTCCTCGCAGGCCTGCGCGAGGTGCGCTCCTGCGCCATCACCGCGGGCCCGCACAACCTGGTCGTCGACGTCTGGCTGCGCACACTGCACGACGTGCACGCTTTCGAGGCGCACGTGTCACGCAGACTGCCGCGCCTGACGGTCACCGACCGCTCGGTGGTGCTGCGCACGGTCAAGCACATGGGGCGGCTCCTGGACCGCGACGGACACAGCGTGGGGGTCGTGCCACTGCTGCATCCGGAGGACTGAACAACCCGCGCTGGTCGGAAGGGGTGGCGAGGACACGCGCCGGAGTGCGCCCTCCGCCGGACCCACTGACCAGATTCTCGACATCGGCGAGCGCGCGACCGCCGCCGCAGCGCTCAGGATGTGTTCAGACTCCGGCTGACAAGGTCGGGCCTCATGACTGATACCTCTGAGACTTCCGGGGCGTACGCGCCCTCCGAGGCGGCCCCTGGTCGCCGGTTGCGCTGGAACAAGGTTCCGGAAGTCACCGCGTACTTCTGGATCATCAAGGTGCTGTGCACGACGGTGGGTGAGACCGCGGCCGACCTCCTGAACGAGAAGCTGGGCCTGGGTCTTACCGGCGTGTCGCTGCTGATGAGCGTGTTTCTCGCAGCGGTGCTGATCGTCCAGTTCCGGACCAAGGCCTACCGGCCCGGCGTGTACTGGCTCGCCGTGGCTCTGATCAGCGTGGTCGGCACCTTGATCAGCGACAACCTCACCGACAACCTCGGCGTGCCGCTGGAGGCCAGCACCGCGGCGTTCGCCGTTGCCCTCGCCGTGGTCTTCGTCGTCTGGCACCGGCGCGAGCGGACCTTGTCCATCCACAGCATCGACACGACGCCCCGCGAGGTCTACTACTGGCTGGCCGTGCTGTTCACCTTCGCGCTCGGCACCGCGGCCGGCGACCTGGTCGCCGAAAAGATGGCTCTCGGATACTGGGTCTCCGCCGTCCTGTTCGGCCTGGCCATCGCCGCGGTGGCCGTCGCGCACTTCGCGCTCGGCCTCAATGCCGTGTTCAGCTTCTGGATCGCCTACATCCTCACCCGCCCGCTCGGCGCCTCGATCGGCGACTACCTCTCGCAGCCGACCGGCGACGGTGGCCTGGGGATGGGCACCGTGATCACCAGCGTGCTGTTCCTCGCGGTCATTCTCGGACTGGTCATCCACCTCTCGGTGACCCGGCGGGACGTCGAACGGTCCGCGCCGCTCACCCAGCGGGAAGGCTGATCACGAAGCTCGCGCCCGGGGTGTGCTGCTCATCGTGGTGCACCTCGCCGCCGACGGAACGGGCCAGGCGACGCGACAGCGGCAGCCCCAGGCCCGCTCCGTCGTGTCCGTCCCCGGGCCGGGCGCGGCGCCCCGGCTGGAAGAGCTGCGGCGCGAACGAAACCGGCACGCCGGGGCCGTCGTCCGTGATGTCGACGCGGACGCCGCCCGCACGGGTGTCCGCCCGGATCTCCACCCGCGAGCGTGCGTGTCGCAGGGCGTTGTCGAGCAGCGGGCCGGCGATGCGCTCCAGGAGTGTGTCCGGGACCCCGACTGACAGGCCGGGGTCCCGCACCGTGACGACGACCTCCACCTCCGCGGAGGAATCGACGCGATCGGCGAGGCGGCGCAGCACCGTGGGCACGTCACTGACACCCCGAGTCGTGGCCGCGCTGTCGCGGGCGTCGTCGAGGAGGGTGTCGCAGATCGTGCGCATGGACCGCGCGGCGTCCGCGATGTTGTCGTGCGTGGCCCGGGTGTCGGTGGCGGAGCGGGGGCGGGCCTGCCACCAGTCCAGCTCGGCGATGATCCGGGCGAGCGGGTTGCGCAGTTCGTGCGACAGCTCCCGTGTGAGCTGTTGCTCGTGCCGCAGCAGTGCGCGAATACGGTCGAGCAGTGCGTCCAACGACCCACCCAGCTGGGTGAGTTCGGTGGGGCGCTCCACGCTCGCGAAACGTTCCTCGGAGGTCACCGCGCTCCACTGCGCGGCATGCTCGGTCATGGCGCGTACCGGCCGCAGCGCCCGCCCCACCGCCAACCGGGTCAGCGCGTAGGTGCAGGCCAGCATGACGGCGTCGAGCGTGAGCGAGGCGACGAGGAGGGCGTCGGCAGAACTGCTGTAGGGGGACAGGTCCAGCGCGGTGACCACCGAGGCGTCGCTCTTGCCGTCGGGTACCGGCAGCGAGCACAGGCGGACCGGGCCGTGCGCCTGCACGGTCACGCAGCGGCGGCCGGTGCGCGCGGCCAGTTGGTCGGCGGCGTGTGTCAGTTGTCCAGCGGCTGCGGACGGCGGCTTTTCGAGCAGCCGTCCGCCGTCGTAGATCCACACGTTCGTGTCCAGCAGTTCCTCGCCCGGTGTTTCCAGGACGCGCACCCTGGGTCCGCTGGTGTCGATGGTGGCGGCGACGGCGGCGGCCCGGGTGTGAAGCTCGTCGTCGGCCTGGTGCTGGAGGCGGCTGCGGACGACGGTGTTGAACACCGCCGTGAGGATCACCATCAGCAGCGCGGCGGTGGTCAGCGCGACCAGGGCGAGCCGCCCGCGCAGGGTGCGCGGCCAGCACCACGAAACGTACGGCCTCATGAGAGGCGGTGCCCGACGCCGCGCGCGGTGGTGAGGGTCAGCGCGCTGCCGCCGTCGCGGAGCTTGCGCCGTAGCCGGGTCAGATACTGGTCGAGCGTGTTGTCGCTGACGTGGGCTCCCTCGGGCCAGCCGGCCCTGGCGAGCTCCCGCCTGCGGACGATGTCGCCGGACGCGGCCATGAGAGCTGCCAGCAGCCGGAACTCGGTGGGAGTCAGGCCGACGCGTGTCCCGTGCACCGTCAGGCTGTGGCCGACCGGGTCCAGGAGGACATCGCCGCACGTCGCGGACAGTGCTGATCCGCTGCGCTTGAGGGCCGCCCTCAGCCGTGCGGCCAGCTCCATCGTGTGGAACGGCTTGGGCAGGTAGTCGTCGCCACCTGCCGAGAAGCCCGCAAGCCGGTCGGTGAGCCGATGGTGGGCGGTCAGGAAGATGACGGGATAGACGAAGCCGTTCGCTCTGATCGCCTGGCAGACGTCCCGGCCGTCCGCGTCGGGCAGTCCGACGTCGAGCACGGCAGCGTCGACGGCGTCCCCCGCCAGCCGCAGGGCGGTTGCCCCGTCCTGCGCGGGCACGGCGTCGAAGCCCTCGTCCCGCAGGCTCCGTAGCAGCACATCACGCAGGGCGTGATCGTCCTCGACGACCAGGATTCGATGCCTCATGCCTCTCCCTCGCCTGCCCTCACGCGACGCCTCTCCTATGGACGCGACCAGTATCGTCTACAGTCGTGTAGACGATACTGGAGTGAGGATCGTTCCCATGACCAGCGCGAAGGGCTGACGGCCGTCCGTGCCTTGCAGCGCGCGGCATCTACGGTGAGGCGTGTGACGCTGAGCGCAAGATCTCTTCTCCCGGTCAACATCACGCTTGGCGTGTTGCTGGCCGTGCTTCTCGCGGTGGCGGCGGGGGTCGCCTACTGGTTTCGGCTGTCTCCCGACGCGTCGGCCGGCCGGCCGAAGGAAATCCTGGTCGCGGGAGTGCGTGCGGCGGCCCAGCTCGCCGCGGTGTCCGTGGTCATCACCTGGGCAGTGACCACGGTGGCGGGCCTGGCGGCTTTTCTGCTCGTGATGTTCGGCGTCGCGGTGCGTACGGCGGGTAGACGGCTGACCAGTAACCGCACCTGGTGGCTGACCGCCGCACCCATTGCCGCCGGCGTCGTCCCCACGGTGGCCGCGTTGCTGCTCACGGGACTGGTCCCGCTCAAGGGTCTCGCGCTCGTTCCGATCACAGGCATCCTCATCGGCGGCGCCCTGACGGTGACGGTCCTCGCCGGGCGCCGCGCCCTGGACGAGTTGGAACAGCGCCGCGGGGAGGTCGAGGCCGCGATGGCACTGGGCTTCCTCGACCGGGACGCCCGCATGGAGATCGCCCGGCCCGCCGCATCGGACGCCCTGCTCCCGGGCTTGGACCAGACGCGTACGGTCGGCCTGGTCACCCTCCCCGGAGCGTTCGTGGGCATGCTGTTGGGCGGTGCGAGCCCGGTGATGGCCGGGGCGGTGCAGCTCTTTGTGCTGATCGCCCTCATGGCCGTGCAGGCCATCGCTGTCGCCGTGACCGTCGAACTCATCGCTCGGCGGCGCCTGTTCCGCCCTGACGCGCACAGGCACTGACGCCCACTGGTCCGATGTCCGGAGCCCTCCGTCGTCAGTACCGGAGCGCACTCATCAACGCAGGTGGGCGAGTTCCAGAAACTCGTGCAAGTCATGAGCGGCTTCCAGCACGCAGACGCTGCTCACTCCCACCAGCGCTCCGGCCGCGGCGAGGAGGTGGGCCGGTCTGCGTGGGGGAGGCGCGAGCAGGGCCGCGACCCGGCGGGGGACGACGCCCGGGGCCGGGCGGCGCCCGAGGATCCCCAAGGCCGCTGAAGGTAGGCGCAGCGCACGGGTTCGTTTGGTGGCCACGGCAGCTCTGGCCACGGTTTCGGCGACGGCGCGCCGGTCGCCGGTGTGGAGTGCGGCGTACTCATCGGCCCACCGTTCGACCGTATAGGCGACGGCCGTCGCCAACGGGCGAAGCAGCGGGTTGGCGGCGGCCGAGATCTGGGCGAGCGTGACGAACGCGTAGTGGTGGTGGTTCAGGTGCGCCCGCTCGTGGGCCAGGATGATGTCGTGGCCGGTGGGGTCGAGAGCGTCGAGCATGCCGTGGGAGATGACGATCCGGCCGGGTAGCCCGGGCATGGTGTAGGCATCGGCGTGCCGGTCGTCGGTGACGACGACCGATTCCCTCCCGGGCAGACAGGCCGCTTCGAGAGCGGCTGACCACAGCGCCCCGGCGCGGCGCACGGTGAGGCGGACGGTGGCCGCCACTGCGAGGGTGAGCAGAACGGCTCCTGCCAGGGCGGCGGGCCAGGCCGCCGGGTCCTCGCGGGCGATCACGGTGGGCGAGTAGCCCTCAAGTGCGTCGATCAGCGGGAGACGCACCAATCCGGCCACCGCCAGCAGGCCGAGCACCACGGTGCTGGACACGGCCAGGATCAGTGCGGCGGCGGTCAGCAGCCAAGTCGCCAGCCGCGGTTCGAGGCGCCGGGCCAGCGGGCCCGCGCTCAGGCCGGCCAGCGCGGGCAGCAGCAGCGGCAGGTAGAGGGCCAGGTGCATCGGTACGTTTCTCCGCTACCCGTCGCTGCCCAACAGGCGTCGCAGCAGGTCTTCGTCGTCGTCGGACAGCTCATCCACGAAGTGGGTCAGTACTGAGGCACGGTCGGTGCCTGCCGCCATCACCTGGTGCATGTGCCTGGCGGTCAGCCCCGACTCGTCGGAGACGGGTTCGTATGCGTAACTGCGGCCGACCGGCGTGCGTTCGAGTACGCCACGGCTGTGCAGACGGGCGAGCGTGGTGGCCACGGTGGTGTGCGCGGGGGACGCCGTCAGGAGTTCGGCCACGTCCCCGGGCGTCAGGGCGCGTCCGGCCGAGTGCAGCAAGGTGAGGATCTCGGCCTCCAGCGCGCCGTTGGCCCGCCGCCTGCCTCCTGCCTCGGAAGCATGTCCCTGAGCACCCAACGCCGTTGTCCTGCCTTCCTGGTCTACAGTCACCCGTATCTTCTATTCGCGAATAGAAGATAATGTGTTCCCCAGCCCCGCCGCCACGTCCCTGCGTGCGGTGGACCCTGCCCACAGGATGCCTGATGCCTCCTTCGTCTGCCCACAGCCCTCGGCGCGACAGCATGCCGTGGTGGCCTGCCGTGACCGTCCTGGCGGTCTGCGGTGTGCTGCTCGGCACCCTGGTCGCCACGGTCGCGACACGGGCGTCGCCCTTCGTCCTGGACACGGCTGTCCATGGGTGGGTGCTGGACCACCGTCCGGCCTGGGCGCGGCAATTGGCCACCATCGTGACCGACACCGGCAGCGGAGCGCCGGCCTACGCGCTGGCGGCGCTGGCCGGGTCACTTGCGCAACGCACGGCCGCCTATTGGCGAGGCGCACTCGCGGGGGTGCTCGCTCTGGCCTCGGCGCAACTGCCACGTATGGCATTGGCCTCGGCACTGGCACGGCCCAGACCGCCGGCCGCGGACTGGGCGGCGACTGCGGGCGGATGGTCCATGCCTTCCGGCCACACCACGACGTCCATGGTCGTCGCCCTCCTCCTCACCCTCGCCGTACACCGCAGGGTGCATGGCCGAGTGCGGCCGATCCTCCTCGCCGTTCCCGCGATCTGGGCCACCACCGTGGGCCTCACCCGAATCTACCTCGGCATGCACTGGCCGACCGATGTCGTGGCCGGATGGCTGCTGGCCGCCTGCTGGGCAGCGTCGGCGACACTCCTCGTTCTTCTGTGGCGGCGCCGGGCCGACCACGCACTCTCGATGGAAAGGCAGTACACGTGAGCGCCATCAGCATCGGACAGGCCGTGATCCTCGGCGTCGTGGAGGGAGTGACGGAGTTCCTGCCCGTCTCCTCCACCGGCCACCTGAAGATCACGGAAGGGCTGATGAACATCCCGGTGGACGACAAGTCCGTCGTCGCGTTCACCGCGGTGATCCAGGTCGGCGCCATCGCCGCGGTACTGCTCTACTTCTTCAAGGACATCGTCCGGATCCTGGGCGCATGGGGACGCGGCCTGCGCCACCGCGACCAGCGCCACCACCACGACTACAAATTCGCCTGGTGGGTCATCTACGCCACCATTCCCGTCGTCATCGTCGGACTGGCCGCCAAGCCGCTGATCGAGGGCCCGCTCGCCTCGCTGTGGGTCGTGGCCGCATCGCTGATCGTCGGCAGTGGACTGATGTGGGCCGCCGACCAGATGGGCCGGCACAAGCGTGGCGAGGACGACACCAGCCTCAAGGACGCCATGCTCGTCGGCTCCTCCCAGATCCTCGCCCTGCTCTTCCCCGGTTTCTCGCGGTCCGGCGCCACCATGTCCACCGGGCTCATCCTCGACCTGGACCGCGTCGCCGCCACACGCCTCTCCTTCTTCCTCGGCATCCCGGCACTCACCGGCGCCGGCCTGTACGAACTCAAGGACGCCGTCGGGGCGGGTGCGGACACCGCGCCCCTCATCGTGGGGACCGTGGTCTCCTTCATCGTCGCGTACGCATCCATCGCCTGGCTGCTCAAGTACGTCGCCCGGCACAGCTTCAACGCGTTCGTCATCTACCGGCTCATCGTCGGAGCGCTCCTGTTCGCTCTCCTGGGCGCCGGAGTCATCAACGCCTGAGCGGGCCACTGGGGGCGGCGGCGCCGCCATCCTGTGACGGGCAGGCGGCGCGGGACGGCGCCTCCGCGACAGCCGTCGAGGAGGAACGTGTGAGCCGCAGGGCGGCATGGCGCCGTCTCCGTGCCGACGGATACCTGAACGCATCCTGACTGCCGTGCGGCACAGCACCCGCCACTCCCTGCGGGGGAGCACCATGGGCGGCATGAACACCTGCGTTCCCCGGCACATACCGGCCTTCCTTCCCGCCCCCGCTCCTGCGACGGAAGAAGGCCGTCCTGAACACCCGAAGCGCTGTCCCGGCTGACAAGGCGACCGGCTGGTTGCGACGCCGGCTCGGCCGCGGAGTCGTCCTGTCCTACACGGCCGCCCTGCTCCTGCCGGGCCCAGGACTGTGGCTGCGCCGAGCCCACCCGCTGTCCCTCGGCACGAGCGGTCACCTGACCCTGACCACCGCACCGCTCCTGCTCTCCCTGGTGCTCTTCTCGGCCGGACTCCAAGTGCCGTTACGTGCGTTGGGGACCCTTCTGCGCTGTCCGGTCCCCCTGCTGGCAGGGCTCGTACTGCACCTCGCGATTCCGCTGCTCGCCATCCCGGCCGTCGCGTTCCTGCTGCGCCGGACGCCCGACACCGACGGCGGCAGCGGCCTGGTCACCGCGATGATCCTGATCGTTGCCATGCCCGTCGCCGCCGGAGCCACGGTGTGGACCGGCAAGGGAGGCGGTGACCAGCCGACGATGGTCGGGCTCGTCCTCGCGTCCACCCTCCTCAGCCCGCTCACCATTCCTCTGGTCACCGGCGCTCTGGTGCCGCTGCTCGGAGGCGGCTACGCCGACGCACTCACCCGGGCCCTGCACGCCGACGGCGGCGGATTCGCCCTGGTCGGTGTGGTCCTGCCGTGCACGGCAGGCATTGTGTGCCGCCTGGCACTGCCGGAGCCGTGGCTGCGCCGGGTGCTCGGCGTCGGCGTACCTGTTGCCCTGGTCGGTTCGTTCCTCCTCACCTACGTCAATGCGTGCGGCGCCCTCGGCTCGTTCCTGGCTCACCCGCGTCCGCTGCTGCTCGCCGCCGCGCTGGCCGTGGCGGCGAGCGTCTGCCTGCTGTCGTTCACGGTCGGCCGCGGAGCCGCGCGTCTGCTGGGACTGGACGCTCCGGCGGCGTCGTCCCTCACGCTCGCCTGCGGCATGAACAACAGCAGCGCGAGCGCGGTCCTGATCACCACCACGCTTCCCGACAAACCACACCTGCTCCTGCCGGTTCTGGCCTACGGCCTGCTGCAGAAGACGGCCGCCGGCCGGGTGGTACGCGGACCGCGGCTACGTGCCCCCGGTTCGCACCCGACGGCTCACGCCTCCTGACCAGCGGTCGGCCGGGACGTCCATCGCAGAGTCGCCCGGAGCGCACATCGCCGGGGCGTAGTACCCGGGTACCACCCGACCGGCCCCCTTCGGTCCCCGGTACCACCGGTTGAGGCCTTCGCGGTCTTAGCGTTGCGGAGGAGGCGTCAGGCGTGTCGAACAGCGCAGTCCAAAAGAGAGAGAAGGCAATGATCGACGCACAGCAGCTCACCAAGCGGTACGGGGAGAAGACAGCCGTCGACGATCTCGACTTCACCGTGAAGCCGGGCACGGTCACCGGTTTCCTGGGACCCAACGGGGCGGGCAAGTCCACGACCATGCGCATGATCGTCGGGCTCGACGCGCCGACGAGCGGCTCCGTGACGGTGAACGGCCACCGCTACGCCCGCCACCGGGCACCCCTGCAGGAGGTCGGAGCGCTCCTGGAGGCCAAGTCGATCCACCCGGGCCGCTCGGCCGGCAACCACCTCCGGGCACTCGCGCTCACCCACGGCATTCCGCGCCGCCGCGTCGACGAGGTCATCGAACTCGCCGGTCTCGGCAGCGTCGCGAAGAAGCGGGCCGGTGCCTTCTCCCTCGGCATGGGGCAGCGGCTCGGCATCGCCGCCGCGCTGCTGGGCGATCCGCAGACGGTGATGCTGGACGAGCCCGTCAACGGTCTGGACCCCGAGGGCGTGCTCTGGATCCGCAATCTGCTGACCTCGCTCGCGGCCGAGGGGCGGACCGTGTTCGTGTCCTCACATCTGATGAGCGAGGTGGCGCTGGTGGCGGACCACCTGATCATCGTGGGCCGGGGACGGTTGCTGGCCGACACGACCGTACGGGACCTTGTCCGCGAGGCGGGCGGTGACACCGTCAAGGTCGCGACGCAGGACCCGACCGGGTTGCGGGACGTGCTGTCCGGGCCTGGCGTGGAGGTCATCGGTCGCGTCGGCTCCGAGGAACTGCAGGTGACCGGGATGACCGCCCGTGAGATCGGGCTGAAGGCGGCCGAGCACGGAATCCCCCTGTTCGAACTGACCGCGAAAGCGGTGTCGCTGGAGGAAGCCTTCATGGATCTGACCAGGGACGCCGTGGAGTACCACGGCTCCACGACCGGCGCCGACACCACCGGGAGCGCGGCATGAGCACTCTGACGGCAACTCCCGACACCCCCGATACCCCCGAGTCCGCGCAGGCCGCTCCGGCCGGGCCCGACTACCGCGTGACCGGACGGCGCGTGCTGTTCTCGGAGTGGGTCAAACTCTGGTCCGTGCGCTCGACCTGGATCACCCTCGGCCTGGGCCTGCTGTTCCTCGTCGCCTTCGGCGTCATCGCCGCGAGCCACTACAAGTCCGGGCTCGACTCCGGCCGTCCCATGGAGCGCGACTTCGCCTCCGCGACGGCCGTGAGCCTGTCCCTCTTCGGCACGAACTTCGCCCAGCTGGCCCTCGGCGTACTCGGTGTGCTGATCACGGCGGGCGAGTACTCCACCGGCATGATCCGCTCGACTCTCGTCGCGGTGCCGCACCGGCTCCCCGTGCTGTGGTCCAAGGCGGCGGTGTACGGGCTGGTCGCGCTGGTGGTCGCCACCGTCGGCGCGTTCGGCGCCTTCCTCGCCGGAAGCCGGATCGTGTCCAGCACGCCCGCTGCCATGGGCCTCGGCCATGCAGGCGTCGTACGCAGCCTGCTGGGTGCCGGGCTCTACCTCGGGCTGGTCGGTGTGATCGGCACGGCTCTGGGCGCGCTGCTGCGGTCCGTGGCCGGTGGCATCTCGGTCCTGGTCGCCACCCTCATGCTCGTCCCCGGACTGATCTCCTTGTTGCCCAGCTCGTGGCAGGGCGACATCGATCCCTACCTCCCGAGCCACGCCGGAGCGTCGATGTTCGCCGTGGCCCACGACTCCACCACCCTGTCGCCGGCCGCCGGGTTCCTCGTCCTCCTCGGCTGGACGGCACTGGCGCTGGCCGGAGCGGCGTACCGGCTGATGCGCAGCGACGCCTGAGACTTTGCCCTCGCATCATGGGACGGAGCCGCATCATGGACCAGACCCCCATCACGGGCTGGTGAACTCCGTGACCACCGAAGACCTCAGCGGAATGGGGCCGTTGGTCGCTCGGCTCGGCCGGGGCGGCGAGCGGCTCCGCCGCGCCGACGGGGCCCGTCCATGGGTGCTGGACACCGCGGTCGTCGCCCTGGTCTTCCTGGTGTTCTGCCTGCCGGACCTGCTGCACGGGGGCGCCGGGGGCGGCGATGGTCCACCCCGGTTCCGCCTGGCGTTCATCCAGCTCCCCACGGTCGGCATGCTGGCCCTGCAGGCGGGGCTCGTGCTGCCGCTGCTGTGGCGGCGACGATCACCCGCAGTGGCTTTCGGCGCGGTCACGGCCGTGTTCGTCCTGCAGTGGTCTCTCGGTGCCGCGCTCCGTGCTGATGTCGCCCTCTTCGTCGCCCTGTACAGCCTGGCCCTGCACGGGCGGCTGCGACAGCTGCCGTGGGCATGCGCGGTCATGGCGGGTGCGGTGGGCCTCGTCGCGATGCGGGTCTCGCCGGTGGTGTCGGTCTGGGACGCGCTCTTCTTTCTCCTCAGCACGGCGACCGCGGCCCTCGCGCTCGGCCTGATGATCCGGATCCGGCGGGCCCAGCTGGCCGGACTGCGGGACCGTGCCGCCCGGCTGGAGATAGAACGCGACCAGCGCGACAGGCTGGCCGTCGCGGCCGAACGGACGCGGGTGGCCCGCGAGATGCACGACATCGTCGGACACAACCTGTCCGTCATCGTCACGCTCGCGGACGCGGGTGCTTATGCCACGGCTGTCGCCCCGGAACGGGGCAGGGAGGCCCTGCACCTCATCGGCGACACCGGCCGCGAGGCCCTCGGCGAACTGCGGCGCCTACTCGGCGTGCTGCGCGAGGCGGACGGCCCGCGCACCGAGCCCGAACTGAGCCCGCAGCCCGGGCTCGCGGACATCGACGCGCTGTGCGAGGGGGTCCGCGCCGCCGGCCTGGACGTGATCTACCGTACCGGCGGTGACATCGAGGCCCTCGACAGCGGCGTGCAGCTGACCGTCTACCGCATCGTGCAGGAGGCCCTGACGAATACGCTGAAGCACGCAGGCGCCGACGCCCGTGCGAACCTGGCGATCGTCGTCGAGGACACGCGGCTGACCATCACCGTCCAGGACTCCGGCCCGCCCGCTGCGGCAGGCCTGCGGGGACCGGCGAACGAGGAAGGGCACGGCCTGGTGGGCATGCGAGAACGAGCGGCTCTCTACAGCGGACACGTCAGCGCCGGTCCCACCGGCGCCGGATGGACGGTGCGGGCCGCACTCGACCTCGCTCCCCAGGGCGGTGCCGGATGACCACCGTGCTCGTCGTGGACGACCAGCCTCTCCAGCTGTACGGGCTCCGCATGCTCCTCGACTCCGTGCCCGAGACAGAGGTGGTCGGCGAGGCGACGCACGGAGCCGACGCCGTGCGCAAGGCCGCCGAACTCCGCCCCGACGTCGTCCTCATGGACGTACGCATGCCCGGCATGGACGGCATCGAGGCCACGCGCCGTATCGTCGCCACCGGCGACCGTTCACGCGTCCTCGTCATGACCACCTTCGACCTCGACGAGTACGTCTACGCGGCCCTGCGCGCCGGAGCCAGCGGCTTCCTCCTCAAGGACGCCCGTCCCGATGAACTCCTGGCCGGCATTCGCGCCGTGGCCGTCGGGGACGCGGTGATCGCCCCGGCCCTCACCCGCCGCCTGCTGTACGAGTTCTCCCGACTCGTGCCACCCGGCGCGAACGGGTCTGACGGGGAGCCGAAGCTGAGCTCCCTCACCGACCGCGAACGCGAGATCCTCGTCGCCATCGGCAAGGGCTGGACCAACGGCGAGATCGCCACCCGCTTCGTCCTGTCGGAGTCCACGGTCAAGACCCATGTCGGCCGCGTCCTGTCCAAGATCGGCGCCCGCGACCGCATCCAGGCGGTGATCTTCGCCTACGACCACGGCCTGGCCCGGCCCCACGGGGGCTGAGCCGACGGGCCGGCGGCGCCGATCGCCTCACGACCGGACCAACGACGACAACTTCCGGTCAGGTTCAGCCCCTTGACGAGTGGTGTGCTCGGCGGGACTCAGGCATGCAGGGTGGGCCGGTAGACCAGCTCTTGGATGTGGCCGTCGAGCGTCCGGTGGTCGATCAGCTCGAGGTCGAAGTCGGCCGCACCCTGGAAGATCGGTGCCAGCCCGGTCCGACCGGTGATCACAGGGAAGAGCGTCACCTGGACTCGGTCCACCAGACCGGCGGCCATCAGCGCCCGGTTCATCGACAGACTCCCGTGCGAGCGCAGCGGCACCTCGGACTCCTCCTTGAGCTTGGCGACGACATCGACGGCGTCGCCGCACACGACGGTCGCGTCCGGCCAGTCGAGGGGCCCTTCCAGCGTGGTCGACACCACCGTTGCCGGCAGGCTCCTCATCCGCGTGACCCATGGGTCACGCACGTCGGATTCCTCGGTGCTCGCGGCCAGCATCTGCGCGAACGCCCGATAGGTGTTGGCCCCGAAGACCATCCGCTGCTCCTCGTCGTACAGGCCGAGGCGGTGGTCGAGGAGCTCAGGGCCCTGCTTGCCCCAGTAGCCGGTCCAGTCGCCGCTGGCGGCGCCGAAGCCGTCCAGGCTGGAGAAGACGTCGAAGGTGTAGGTGGCCGTCATGATGTGCTCCTCGGGTGCGGTTGATCGCGTGTCGGGAGTACAGACTGGCGACCACGCCAAGACTCATCGCCATGGCACGCCGATCCACAGGTCTTGGCCATGCCCAGCCCACCCCCGGTGCCGTGTCGCAGCGGCGAACCACCGCAACGACTGGCTGACTGTCGCTACGAATCACCGTCGCATGGGTGGTGGTTGTGGTCTGCCGCTTTTGGACGGGGTGTACTTGATGTGGTGGTGGCTCAGTGGTGGCGAGGAGTCGGACCGCTCGGTGCAGGGGATCTCGGGTGGGGACACGAATCGGCCGTCCGGTCGGGGATGATTCCTCGATCGGGGCCTGTCCGGACCGCGGCCGCGAGGCGGACTTGACTTCGAGCGCACTCGAATTCGTAGCGTGCGGTCATGAGCTACAACAGCACACCGCAGCACAAGATCGGTTCGGGTTTCGGTGCCCACAGCACCGCCGATGACGTCCTCGAAGGCATCGACCTCACCGGTCGGCTCGCCCTGGTGACGGGCGGCTACTCGGGCATCGGCGTCGAGACCACACGCGCCTTGACGAAGGCCGGCGCCCGCGTCGTGGTCCCGGCCCGCCGGGTCGGCGCGGCACAGGAGAACCTGGCCGGGATCGACGGTGCCGAGGTGGCCGAACTGGACCTCGGCGACCTGGACAGCGTGCACGCCTTCGCCGACGGGTTCCTCGCCACGGGCAGGCCCCTGGACATCGTCATCGACAGCGCGGGGATCATGGCCTGCCCCGAGACCCGGGTCGGGCCGGGCTGGGAGGCCCAGTTCGCGACCAACCACCTCGGCCACTTCGCCCTCGTCAACCGCCTGTGGCCGGCGATCGAGCCGGGTGGCGCCCGCGTCGTCTCGGTCTCCTCCACCGGACACCACACCTCGCCCATCCGCTGGGACGACGTCCACTGGCGCGACGGCTACGACAAGTGGGAGGCGTACGGTCAGGCCAAGACGGCGAACGCGCTGTTCGCCGTGCAACTCGACCGCCTCGGCCAGGAGCGGGGCGTGCGAGCGTTCTCGCTGCACCCCGGTGGCATCCTCACTCCCCTCCAGCGGCATCTGCCGAAGCAGGAGATGGTCGACCGGGGCTGGATCGACGAGGACGGCAACCTGCTCTACCCCGAGGCTTTCAAGACACCACAGCAGGGTGCGGCCACGCAGGTGTGGGCGGCGACCTCCCCCCAACTGAACGGAATGGGCGGCGTCTACCTGGAGGACTGCGACATCGCCGAGCCCGCCCCGGCGGACGGCACCCGGGTCGGCGTCAAGGAGTGGGCCACGGACCCGGAACAGGCCGCCCGCCTGTGGGCACTGTCCGCCGAACTGACGGGCGTGGACGCGTTTTCCGCCTGAGGCCGGTGGGATTCGTGCGGCGGCGCCCAGATTCCCTGATACCACGGCCAAGACCGCATCACCGCTGCCCACCGTGACCCTGGTGGACGGCAGCAAGGCCGTGGTCTACGTGCTCGGCGCCCAGCACAACGGCGCCAAGACCGTCCACGACGGACACGTCCTCGCCACGGTGGAGACGAACGAGCGCGACGCCGGGCTTGACGCCAACGACCTCTACACAGTGCTCAGCGGCCAGCGGTGTGATCAGCCCCCGGAGTGCAGCGCCCGCCACCACAGCGCCTGCCGGGCTGCGTGGTGGAGCCACCACGTTCCGGTGGCTCCACCACAGTGGTGGAAGCGTTCGAGTGCCCCTGAAGCCCTCTACCCCGCGGGCGCTGTGGTCGCGGCGGGAGAAGTCCGTACCGACTTCCGTTGGGTTCGCCCCGGCGCCGATCGCCTCAGTCAGTGACGAGAGGCTCGGGCGTGGCGGCAGGGGCATCCCGGACTCCCAGCCGCAGGTGCTCGACGTGGTACAGCGCCTGGTCGAGGAGTTCGGCTACGTGGTTGTCGTAGAGGGCGTAGACGATCGAACGCCCGTGGCGCTCGCCGGTGACCAGGCCGAGATTGCGCAGCAGGCGCAACTGGTGTGAGCAGGCGGAGGCTTCCATGCCGACGGCTTCGGCAAGGTCGCTCACCGAGCAGGGCCCTTCCTGGAGGCGGGCCAGGATGTACAGCCGCGAGGGCGTGGCGAGGGCCTGGAGTGTCGCCGCGACGTCGGCCGTGCCGACGGCGTCGAGGCGCTCGCGGGTGGTGGCGCTGCTGGCGGTGTCGGTTCCGTGGCCCATGCGGACATCATAGCGATGACACATGAAGACCTATTCATGTGTTCCTGTATGGTGGAAGCTCTTGCTCCACCCGCCCGTGAAGGGTTGTTTTGTCATGTCTTCAGTCCTGGATCAGCGGCCTGCGCCGGCTGTCCCCGGGCCGCGCCCGGCGGCCCCCCGGCGGCGTACGCGGGTGCTGGCGTTGCCGGAGGCCCGGTGGGCGCTGGCCGCGCTGGTCCTGTTCCTGGTCGCGCTCCCGCTCAAGCTGCTCGACGCCCCGGTGTGGACGTGGGCGCCGCTGTTCGCCGCCACCTACGTCACAGGCGGCTGGGAGCCGGCGTGGGAGGGCCTGAAGGCTCTGAAGGACAAGACGTTGGACGTGGATCTGCTGATGGTGGTCGCCGCGCTCGGCGCCGCCGCCATCGGGCAGGTCCTCGACGGGGCGCTGCTCATCGTCATCTTCGCGACCTCAGGCGCGTTGGAGGCAGTCGCGACGGCGCGTACCGCGGACTCCGTACGTGGTCTCCTCGACCTTGCGCCGGTCACGGCCACGCGGCTGCTGCCCGACGGAGGCGAGGAGACCGTCACCGCCGAGGACCTGAAAGCCGGGGACTTGATCCTGGTGCGGCCCGGCGAGCGCGTCGGCGCCGACGGCCAGGTCCTGGACGGCGTCAGCGACGTCGATCAGTCCACCATCACCGGCGAGCCCCTCCCGGTGGCGAAGGAGGACGGGGACGAGGTGTTCGCCGGCACGGTCAACGGCACCGGCGCCCTGCGCGTGCGCGTCGAGCGCGACCCTTCGGACTCGGTGATCGCCAGGATCGTGAAGATGGTCGAGGAAGCCTCCGAGACCAAGGCTCCCACCCAGCTGTTCATCGAGAAGATCGAGCAGCGGTACTCGATCGGCATGGTCGCTGCCACCGTCGCCGTCTTCGCGATCCCCCTCGCCTTCGGCTCCGCGCTCCAGCCGGCCCTGCTCCGGGCGATGACCTTCATGATCGTCGCATCGCCGTGCGCGGTCGTGCTCTCCACGATGCCGCCGCTGCTGTCCGCGATCGCCAACGCGGGCCGCCACGGCGTCCTGGCCAAGTCCGCCGTCGCCATGGAGCGCCTGGGCCAGGTCGACACGGTCGCGCTCGACAAGACCGGCACCCTGACAGAAGGCACCCCACGCGTCACCGGCATCCGCCCACTGCCCGGCACCGGCCTGACCGAGGACACGCTGCTCGCACTGGCGGCCGCGGCCGAGCACCCAAGCGAGCACCCACTCGCCCGCGCCGTCGTCGAAGCCGCCCGCGAACGACGTCTCCCGCTCCCCGAAGCGCTCGACTTCACCTCAGTCCCCGGCAGGGGAGTGAGCTCCACCATCGGCGGTCACACCGTCCAGGTCGGATCCCCTGGCCGCCTGTTGCCCGCCGCCACCGGTCCAGAAGCCGCGGCTGTCGCGGAGTTGGAGGACGCCGGACAGACCGCGGTGCTGGTCCTGCGCGACGACACTCCCGTCGGCGTGATCGGAATCGCCGACCGGCTGCGGCCCGACGCAGCCGCCACGGTCGCCGCGCTCACCGAGCTGACCGGCCGCACCCCGGTCCTGCTGACCGGCGACAACGAACGCGCAGCCCGCCATCTGGCCGCGCAGGTCGGCATCACCGACGTCCGCGCCGGACTCCTGCCCCAGGACAAGGTCGCCGCCGTACGGCAATGGGAGAGCGAGCGCCAGAACGTGCTCGTCGTCGGCGACGGCGTCAACGACGCCCCCGCCCTGGCCGCCGCGCACACCGGCATCGCCATGGGAAGGGCCGGCTCCGACCTCGCCCTGGAGACCGCCGACGCCGTCGTCGTCCGCGACGAACTCGCCACCATCCCCACCGTGGTCGCCCTCTCCCGGGCCGCCCGACGCCTCGTCACCCAGAACCTCGTCATCGCCGGCCTGTTCATCACCACCCTGGTGGCCTGGGACCTCATCGCCACCCTGCCGCTGCCGCTCGGCGTCGCCGGCCACGAAGGCTCCACCGTCATCGTCGGCCTCAACGGCCTGCGCCTGCTGCGCGAAGCGGCGTGGCAGAACCCCGTCCGAGGAGGCGCAGCGTGAGCAAACGCTCCCGCCGTGCTGCTCCAGCCCCGGCATCCAAGGCGGCAGCACCTCGTCCCACGGTCACCGTCTGCCGCGGCTGCTGCTGCGGCAGCCCCAAGGTTCCCGGACTCGACCACACCGCCCAACTCCGCGACCTGCGAAGCGCCCTGGAGGGTTCCGCGACCGTACGGGTCACCGACTGCCTCGACGCCTGCGAGCGCGCCAACGTCGTCGTCGTGCAACCGTCCGCGGCCGGGCGCAAGGCCGGCGGGCGCCCCGTCTGGCTGGGCCTGGTCAACGACCCCGATGCCACCGCCGACATCGCCGCCTGGATCGAGGACGGCGGTCCGGGCCTCACGGAACCACCCGGCATCCTCGACCTCTACACCTTCAAACCCTCCCGCCGCGTCCGCGCCGAACTCCACGACGAGTAGCCGGCGGATGGTTCCGGCGACCTGCCCAGCCGGAAGCGAGCACACATGACGTCCCACGATCAGCGGGTCAGTCGGAGTTGCGTGCGATCTCCAGCGCGAGCGCTTGCAGGATGGCCTCGGTGGACGTCTCGGGCCCTGTCTGGTCGTACGCGTCCGCGATCGTTTCGAAGGCCAGCACGAAGCCCTTGATCAGGGCGCTCAGCGGTTCGGAGAGCTGGTTCAGGACGGCAAGACCCACCTCTGCCGCGTCTTCGGTGTCGGGGACGAGGAACTGCGTCGGGATGACCTCGCCCAGCAGGTCGGAGACGTAGTCTGCGCTGACGCCACCGCGCAGGGCCGTGAGCGCTGCGATGGCCTTGAGCTCGATCTCGTTCTCGGTCATGTGCCGAGCGTATGAGGAAGCGACGGCGGGCACGCGGAGGAGCGACTCATGCGGTGGCGCGGGAGGACGTGAGGGACCGGCGGGTCGGCCGGTCATCGGATCGAGGTGCGAGCAGCGCCCCCGCCGTGGCCGAAACGCTGGGCGTGGGCAACCAGGGCCGGGGCGATTCAGAGCGGGAGGTCAGCCGGCTGCCTGTTCCGTGGGGCAGCCGGCTTCCTGCGTGGCGGCCCAGGTTGCGAGAAGTCGCAGACCCTCTTCGGAAGCGGACCCTGGTTCGGCCGTGTAGACGGTGAGAGTGAGGCCGGGTTCCGCGGTCATCTCCAGCCCTTCGAAGGCGAGGGTGAGCTCTCCCACGGCCGAGTGGTGGAAACGCTTGGTTCCGGTGCCGTGGTGGCGGACATTGTGGGCGCCCCAGCGCGTGCGGAATTCCTCGCTGAGCGTGGAGAGTTCACCGACGAGGTCGTGAAGGTCCTTGTCGTGGGGGTTACGGCCGGCTTCGGTGCGCAGGATGGCGACGCAGGTGTCGGCGAAGGTGTCCCAGTCGGGGTAGAAGCGCCGCGAGGCAGGGGCGAGGAAGTTGAAGCGGGCGAGGTTTCTCTGGCTGGGGGCGCTGTCGTAGACGTCGCTGTAGAAGGCCCGGGCCAGTTGGTTGGCGGCGAGGAGGTCCATGCGGCCGTTGCGGACGAAAGCGGGCCCGGCGGTGATCGCGTCCAGGGTCCATTGCAGGCTGCGGTGAGGCGTCCACCGGTCCTTGGCGCGTCGGCGTCGCGGGCGTGTCAGGGCGTCGCTGCCGTCGGCTGTCTGAGCCAGTTGGAGGAGGTGGGCCCGTTCGGCTTCGTCGAGCTGGAGGGCGCGGGCGACGGCTTCGAGGACGGCCGGTGAGACGCCGGCGAGGTTGCCGCGCTCGAGTTTGGCGTAGTACTCGACGCTGACGTCGGCCAGGGCCGCGACTTCGCTGCGTCGCAGGCCGGGGACGCGGCGCCGGGACCCGGAGGGCATCCCCGCCTGTTCGGGGGAGATCTTTGCTCGCCGCGAGGTCAGAAACTCGCGGACCTCTTGACGGTTGTCCACACCTCGACGGTACGTCCCGCACGCCGCCGTAGGGGTGTACCAGCGGTACACCCTTCGACGGTGCCTCGCTGCGCGCGTGGAATGGCGGTTACCTGGATCGCGTGGCACTTCCTCGCACCGCCGTCAAAGCGGCGGCAGGGGGTGCCCGGCCCCGGCCTTGTGGACCGCAGCAGGTCCTGTCCGGGCAGGCAACTGCACTCGGCGTCCGTCGGTAGCGCACCGCACCGGATGCCCCAGCACGTTAGGAACCCCTCATGCGCGGAGCAGTCATCCACGCCCCCGGCGATGTGCGTTTCGAGACGCTCGACGACCCGAGGATTCTCCATCCGACCGACGCGATCATCCGTACGGCCGTCACCTGCGTATGCGGTTCTGACCTGTGGCCGTATCGAGGCCTGGAGACGATCGGCGACCCGCACCCGATGGGGCACGAGTACGTGGGCTTCGTCGAGGAGGTCGGCAGCGAGGTCAGCACGGTCAAGCCCGGCCAGTTCGTCGTCGGCTCGTTCGCCACCTCGGACAACACCTGTGCGAACTGCCGTAACGGCTGGCAGTCCAACTGCCTGCACCGCGAGTTCATGAGCACCTGCCAGGCCGACTACGTCCGCATCCCCAACGCCCAGGGCACCCTGGTCGCCACCGATGACCACCCGTCCGATGAACTCCTGCCGGGCCTGCTCGCTGTCTCCGACGTGATGGGAACCGGCTGGTATGCCGCCCTGGCCGCCGACGTGAAGCCCGGCTCCACCGCCGTGGTCGTCGGCGACGGCGCGGTCGGCCTGTGTGGTGTGATCGCCGCCAAGGAACTGGGCGCCGAGCGGATCATCGCCATGAGCCGCCACGAGCCCCGCCAGAACCTGGCGCGCGAGTTCGGGGCCACCGACATCGTCGCCGAGCGCGGCGACGAAGGCATCGCCCGCGTCAAGGACCTCACCGGCGGGATCGGCGCCGACTCGGTCCTGGAATGCGTCGGCACCGCCGAAGCCATGCAGCAGGCTCTGCAATCGGCGCGACCCGGTGGCAACGTCGGCTTCGTCGGCGTCCCCCACGAGGTGGCCATCGACGGGCAGGAGCTGTTCTTCTCCCACGTCGGCCTGCGCGGCGGCCCCGCCCCCGTGCGCCGCTACCTGCCCGACCTCATCGACCGCGTCCTGACCGGCCGGATCAACCCGGGCAAGGTCTTCGACCTCACCCTGCCCCTGGACCAGGTCGCCGAGGGCTACCAGGCGATGGACGAGCGCCGCGCCATCAAGGCCCTCCTCACGCCCTGACCCGCGCATCCCGACGGGGCCGGGCCCACATGGCCCGGCCCCGCGACCTCCCTTGCGAAGGACTACTGACCGTGACCACGTTCGCACTTGTCGGCGCAGGCCCCGGCCTGGGGCTGGCCACCGCCCGCCGCTTCGGATCCGCAGGCCACAGCGTCGCGCTCCTCTCCCGCAGCGCCGAGCACCTGGAGAACCTGACCACCGAGCTAGACCGCGACGGTATCCAGGCCCGAGGCTTCACGACCGATGTCCTCGACCCCGCCTCCCTCACCACCGCCCTGCGGACGGCCGGCGAGACTCTCGGGCCCATCGAGATCCTCCAGTACAGCCCTGTGCCCCGCGCCGACTTCATGAAGCCGGTCCTCGACACCCGCGCCGACGACCTCGACGCCCCGCTGGGCTTCTCCGTCAAGGGCCCGGTCACCTGCGTCTGCACGGTCCTGCCGGGCATGCGGGCGCTCGGGCGCGGCACCTTGCTCTTCGTCAACGGCGGCAGCGCGGTGCGCCCGCACCCAGAACGGGCCGGCACCTCGATCGCGTTCGCCGCCGAGAGCGCCTACGCGCGCATGCTCCATGACGCGCTCGCCGAGGAGAACATCCACGCCGCGCAACTGATCATCCCTGGTGCGATCCGGCCCGACGCGGAGCACTCCGACCCCGAGGTCCTGGCCAAGCGCCTGTACGCCATCCACGCCGAGCGCACCGGGTTCCGGCACTTCGCCGAGCCACTGCCCGAGTGACTGTCTGGACGCCGCACATGAACCCGGCCCCTCGTGCCCTGGGCCGCGCCGCCCCCGCAGCTGCACCGCTGCTGGCCGTGACCGCCTCCTCCGACGACGCGCCAGAAGCCCCTACGTCCCCCGCCGCCTCCTCGGGGCGGCAGCAGGCGTCGGCGACCACGCAGTCCAGCTCCGACAGGAACAACGCCATGGACATCCGGCTCACCCTCAACGGCCGGCCCGTCGACGCCACCCTGAACGACAGCCCAGCCGCCCGCGACCTTGCGACCCTGTTCCCGCTCACCCTGGACCTGGAGGACTTCCACGGGGCGGAGCGGATCGGCTACCCGCCCCGCAAGCTGGACACCTTGGGCGCGCCCGAGCCGGTCGCGCCCAAGGTCGGCGACCTGGCCTACTACGCGCCCTGGGGAAACCTCGCGCTCTTCTACCGCGACGGCGCCTCCGCCTCCGCCGACCTCCTCATCCTCGGCCGTACAGACGCCGACGCCGACCGGCTCGCAGGGGCGGACCCCATCACCATCGAAGCGGCGCCCTGACCCCGCCCGCCCTCAACAACGATTGGGAACTCATCCACCTACGGGTCGCTTGCAGCACAGGAATTCAGCCGCAGAGCCTCTCGTGCTCACGCGGCCCCGCACCCTACAGTGTTCGATCGACGGCGATGGCCGAACGGGTGTGGGGGCAGATCCTGTGAGTTCTCCTCTACGGCAGGAAGCGATCCTGCGGGAGGTCCGCCGCAACGGTTCGGTCAACGTGACGAGGATCGCCGCGGAACTTGGTGTCTCTGTCATGACCGTACGCCGCGACATCGCCGTACTGGCCCACCACGGGCTCGTCACCCGGGTCTACGGAGGCGCCATTCTGCCCCGCACCAAGCCTGCCCCCAGGGGCAGTGGGACCACGGTCTCGGGGCGCAGCCGCACCCTCGTCCTGGGCATGGTCGCCCCCTGTCGGTCGGCGTACTACCGAGAAGTCATCGGGGGCGTTCAAGTCGCCGCGGAGGGAACCGGATCCCGGCTCATGCTCGGGGTCTCCGCGTACGGAGATGAGCGTCCGCAGGTCGAGGACATGCTGAGCGCAGGTGTCGACGGGCTGCTTCTCACACCTCGGCCCGACACACTGCGCTCCGCCGAGGGAGCTGCGTGGATCCGTGAACTCCCGGTGCCCGTCGTCATTGTCGAGCGGCGCCCGGAGCCGGCCGCGGGCCTCGACCAACTGGACCGGGTTGCCTCGGACCACGCCCGCGGCACCGTTCAGGCGCTGCGCCATCTGGTGGAGCTGGGGCATCGACGAGTCGGGCTCCTGGCCTCCGCCACGCCTACCGCCGTCTGGATCAGCCGGGGTTTCGACATCTCTCGGGCGATATTCACCCTGGCGGCCGGGACGCCGTGTGTGGCCGACCACGTCGCCTATGACTTCGCCGCAGTGGACGCATTCATCGACGCTCTCGTCGCGACCGGTACGACTGCCGTGGTGGCGCACCCCGATGAGCAGGCCGCCCTGTTGGTGCAGCGTGTCCGCGCGAGGGGCCTGGCCGTGCCCGACGATCTCGCGGTGATCGCCTACGACGACGACCTGGCCTCCCTGGCGGAGATCCCGCTGACGGCCGTGGCTCCCGCCCGGCATGCCGTCGGCCGACTGGCGGCGACCCGGCTCGTCCAGAGGCTGCGCGAGGGCAGCCGTCATGTCGTCCAGGAGAGCCTTCTGCTGCCGCGCCTTGCCGTCCGAGCCTCCACATCGACCCGATTCCTTCCCGGCATCGACCTGTCCGATCCCTCAACTGCCTTATAGCGCAGCGATGTTCGGTGTTGAGCGATTGGCCGTCGGGTGATTGACCGACCATCGGCATACGGGCATCTTGAAGCGGAGACGGACGCTCCGAAAGCCGCGTGGCGAATCCACCGGTCCGGACGCTCGCGCCCTCTGTCACATCCGTCATGACGAAATCCCCGGCCAGTCCTGGCTCGATGGCCGCAAGTCTCCACTTCCGACAGCGACGTCAGGAGAGCCATGGAACAGCACCACGTCACGCCGGCCACCCGCACCATGGGCCGCCGATTCAGAACGGTGTCCGCTGCCGCGATCGCGCTGGGCCTGAGCGCGCTGCTCGCCACCACCCCGGCCAAGGCCGATGCCCGACCCACGCTGGTGGATCCCGCCACACCGGTCGGGGCCCAGCCCCTTGGCAGCACGGCTCGCGCGGCACAAGCACTGGTGTTCAGCGACGAGTTCACCGGGACCACACTCGACACGTCCAAGTGGACAGCCCGCGACCAAGAACGCACGGAGTCCTCCCGTACCGACGGAATCCGCTGGTGGTACAAGCCCGGCAACGTCCGCGTCGTCACCGACAACGGCGGCAACCTCGCCCTCGACCTCACCAAGATCGCCGACAACCAGTACGCGGGTGGCCGCGTCGACTCCCAGGGCAAGTTCGACTACACCAACGGAACCCTCGAAGTCCGCTTCCACACCCCGTACTCGACCGACGGGCACCTTGCGGCGGTATGGCTCCAGGCCAGCGGCGGCCACGGCTCGAACCTGGGCACGGCCGCCGACGGTGCCGAGTACGACATCACGGAGACCGCCGACCAGGCCGACACCTATCCGGTCACCGTCCACTACGACGGCTACGCCGCCGACCACAAGCAGTCCTCCGCCACCGTCGCCGCCCCCGGACTGCACAGCACCTGGTACCACACCGTCGGCATGAGCTGGACGCCCAGTCAGATCCAGTTCACCTACGACGGCACGGTCGTCCGCACCATCACCGACCCGAAACTCATCAGCCTGGTCAGGGAGTTCCCGATCCTCTCCCACGAGATCCTGCAGTTCGCCGACGGCTCGGCCACGAACGCGCCGCTCGACTTCAACTCCACTGTGTACGTCGATTACATCCGCGTCTGGCAATAGGCACCGATGGGACAGGGCAGTTGTGTTGGGCATGTCGGCAGAGCGTCTTCACGGGGGTGCGCCGGGGCGGGTCCACTGCGGCACTCCCGGTGCTGCTGGCCGGGGCGCTCCGGCGCCGCTCCGGCTCCGCGGAAGCGGTGCGCACGCCGTTGCAGACCTGGGCGATCAACCAGGAAAGCACTCAGCAGCCACGCATCGTTCGGGTCACCACCCCGTAGATCTTGTGGCCGCTCACTGATGCACTGGGTGCCATCCACGCCGACGGCCCGCAACGGCTCTCGCGGACCGGCCGGCGCATGCGGAGAGGTGGTGCGCGGCGCTCGTGGAGTGCGCCCCGCACCACCGCCTGCACCCACCCCTCCCAGATCCGCACACGCGAGGCTCCAGCGCACTTTTGGGTCCCTTGTCCGACTCTGGATTAGGCTTTCACCTTGCATCTGCGGACGAGGAAGGCGATGGGACTGTTTCATGGAGAAAGGCATGCTGCCGCCGGGACAGCGCCTGGCCAAAGGCTGGCCCATCTCGCACTACGGGCCGGTACCCCGCTTCCGCCCGGAGCGATGGACCCTCCAGGTCTTCGGCGCCACCGCGAACAAGGCGACCTACTCCTGGACCTTCGAGGAAGTCACCGCCCTGCCCAAAGTCACCGTGGTCGCGGACCTGCACTGCGCGTCCGGCACCAGCACCACCGGTCACACCTTCTTCGGGATCCCGGCACGCGTCCTGCTGGACCTCGCCCCACCTGCCGAGGGCGTGTCCCACGTGATGGCCTGGGCCGAATACGGATACAGCGCGAACCTGCGCCTCGACGACTTCACTGCGGACTCCACCGTCATGGCCACCCGCCACAACGATGAGGTGCTCACCGCCGAACACGGCTTCCCCCTGCGCCTGGTGGTGCCGCACCTGTACGGCTACAAAGGCCCCAAGTGGCTGCGCGGCATCGAGTACATGACGCAGGACCGGCGGGGCTTCTGGGAGGAACGCGGCTTCCACAACATCGCCGACCCCTGGACGGGCCGGCGCCACTCCTACCAGGAGGACGAGGACCCGTAACGGCCCGACCCGCCGACACATCCTCCAAGTCCGATCACGCATGTGCGGCACTTCTTGGCTGATCCACCAGGCATAAGGCAGGGGACTTGGGGATTCAGGGCGGCAGATGCAAGATGGAGTCGTCGTTCGGGACGGACCGCTCACCGCCCCGGCCCGGCCCACAGGCGAGGTCCCCTTGGTCATGCGCACTTACGACGGCAGCGCCGGTGATGTCGACCACGGCACCATCGGCTCCGCCCACGCCTCCTACCGACGCCCCGACGAGCGCATCGCCCACGTGATCGCCGAGGCCCTCGGCGATGCGCGCACCGTCCTCAACGTCGGCGCCGGCACTGGCTCCTACGAGAGCGCCGCGCACACGATCACCGCGGTCGAGCCCTCCCTGGCCATGCGTGCCCAGCGCCCCGCCGAGCTCGCCACGGCCATCGACGCCGTGGCGGAAGGCCTTCCCTTCGACGAAGGGCAGTTCGACGCGGCGATGACCCTCTTCAGCGTCCACCAGTGGTCCGACGTCGAGGCCGGGCTGCACGAGATGCGACGCGTGACCCGCGGCCCCGTCGCCGTACTTACCTGCGACCCCGCGCGCGTACGCGACTTCTGGCTCTACGAGTACGCCCCCGACGTCCTGGACACCGAAGCGCGCCGCTACCCATCGCTGGACCGGCTCACGGCCGCGCTCGGCGGCACCACCACGATCCAGCCCGTCCCCATCCCGCTGGACTGCACCGACGGCTTCAACGAGGCGTACTACGGCCGCCCCGAAATGCTCCTCGACCCCGCCGCCCGCCAAGCCTGCTCGGCCTGGAGCTTCGTCGACGACCGGGCCCGCCAGGACTTCGACACCTCGCTGCGCCGCGCCCTCGGCTCAGGCGCCTGGGACGAAGCCTTCGGCCATCTGCGCAGCCGCCCGAGCTACTACGGGTCCCTTGTCCTGCTGCGCGCCACCCCATGACCGCAACAGCAACACCGCCCACAGAAAGGGGCGCAGGGTGGACCCGCTCGCACGCCGCCAGATGATCGCCCACGTGCAGGTCGAACGACAGCGATTGCTGCCGGAACATGAGCAGGCCACCCGGACCACCATCGAGATGCTCCGCGCCGGCACCGGACACGCGAGCGATCCCCAACTGGTTCCGTATCTCAACCTCGCCTACCTGCTGGGCGTCAAGAACACCTACGGCGACGACCAGTTGATGGCCCTGGCGCTGTCCGTGGCGAACTGGGCCACCACCGCCATCAACGACCTCGCCCACCACACCGGCCGCACCCCACAACAGATCATCGACCAGTACGAGACCGACATCATCGCCGACCAGGAAGACCTCACCTGACGTCGCGTCTGCTGGGCGTGAGTGGCGTCGATGACCAGGTTCGCGTTCTGCAGGGCGATGCGGTGGACCGTCCGTTCGTACGGGTTGCTACGGTCGCGTGCTGTGACTGAGTGGCTTCCCGAGTTCCCGTACCACTCGGAGAAGACCTGCGTCCGTTGTGAGCAGGCACGTGGGTACATCTACACGGGCCCGGTCTACGCGGTCGAGGAGATCAAGGGTCTGCTGTGTCCGTGGTGCGTCGCGGACGGCAGCGCCGCGGAACGGTTCGACGCCCACTTCACAGACGGAACTTGGCTGGGGGAGGACGTGCCCCTGGAGGTGTTCGCGGCGGTCGACCGGCGCACTCCGGGATTCGCGGCCTGGCAGGAGACGCAGTGGTTCTTCCACTGCGGCGACGGCGCTGCGTTCCTGGGCCGGGCCGGGGCTGGTGAACTCGCCGTTCACCCCGAGGCGCTGGAGATGCTGCGGCGGGAGGCCAGCGGCTGGGGCCGGCCGGCGGACCAGGTCGAGCACTACGTCGGGTCGCTGGACAAGGACGGCCAGCCGACGGCGTATCTCTTCCGCTGCCGGGTCTGCGCGATCCATCTCGCGTACTCCGACTTCACGTAGCAAGGCCGATGCGGTCACCTGCGCCGTGGATCCGCCAGCAGCACCACGCGGTCGGCCGCAGGGGTGAATCCAAGCACTGGGTTCGCGTCGTCGCCTTCGGCGGTCATGGCCACCGGTTTGCCCAGCCGACGGCCGATCGCGCTGAGGAATCCGCACAGGATGTCCACTCCCACTTGGCCCTGCAGTTGGCGAAGGTCGACATCGAAGTCGATTTCGTCGACTGACATCGGGCGGAAGATCGCCAGTACATCCGGGATCGGCCAGACCCGCAGATCGGCCACCTCCGCATCGGCGGGACGAGACAGCACCTCCGCGGCCGTCGGCAACGGTCCGACGACTCCGCCCGCCGAGTACTCCCACGTCCACCCGCTCGACCGCACCAGATCGAACACGGCTTGCCAGTCCTCGACCGAGGCACCTGCCACGCGCACATCCGGCAGAGCACCCATCAGGTCAGGGTCGAAGAAGTCCTTGACGTCGTCCCACAGCAGATCCGGCACTCCGCAATTCTGCCCCGCGCACGACTCCGGACAGCAGTCTCGGTCGGGGCCAATCGGTGGCTGTCGGTGTGGTGGTGCAGGGCGGGACGTCCTGCTCACAGGATGCGCCGGCTGCGGGGCGCACACCGGTGAGGAAGTGCCGGACGGTGTGGTTGCCGATCCCAGGTGCTGGGGTTGTCCAGGGCGGTGAGGCCGTAGCCGTTGAGGGTGAGCAGGCGGGCGTCGGTGAGTTCCCGTGCCATGGCCCTGCCCTCCCGGTAGGAGGTGGCGGGGTCGTAGGTGGGGTTGATGACGAGGATCGGGTGCGCGGTGGGTGTGTGCCAGGGGCCGGTGCAGGTCGTGGCTGTCTGGGCCGGCCAGGTCGCGCAGGGTTCGTTGGCCCAGGCCCACCAGTGCCCGAGGTCTCCCGCTCGCGCCGAGCTCAGCTTGTCGAACGCCTTGTAGCGTGTCGGCCCAGCTCCCAGAGCGCCGATGACTGCGGGGCCGCCCAGGAAGGCACGATCGCCTCGCAGTCGGTCGGGCTCACGGTTCGCCGGCCTGTCGCCCTCCCACCTTCGTGGTGGGGGAGCGGGGCCGTTCGTGCAACGTGGTGCCGTTATGCGGTGGGGGTGGAGCGGATCGCGGAGATGTCGAACTGCAGCCGGACTTTCTCACTCACCATGGTGCCGCCGGCTTCGAGGCGCTGGTTGTAGACGAGGCCCCATTGGGTGCGGTCGATGGTGGTGGTGGCGTCGAAGCCGGCTCGTTCGTAGCCGAAGGGGTCGAGTACGGAGCCGAGGTAGTCGAGTTGGAGTTCGACGGGGCGGGTGACTTGGCGGATGGTCAGGTCACCCGTCATGCGGAAGGTCTCTCCGCCTTCGTGGGTGGCGGAGGTGCTGCGGAAGGTCATTTCCGGGTAGCGGCGGGCGTCGAAGAAGTCGGTGCCGATCAGGTGGGCGTCGCGTTGTTCGACGCCGGTGTCGACGCTGGCGACCCGGATGGTGATTTCGGCCCGGGATTGGGAGGGGCGGGCTCCGTCGAAGTACAGGGCGCTGTCGTAGTCGGCGAAGGCGCCGCGCACGGTGGTGACCATGGCATGGCGTACGGAGAAGCCGATACGGCTGTGCGGGCGGTCGATGGTCCATTGCCCGGTCAGCGCGCGAAGGGCGGGGTCGAGCGCGGCGCCGGTGGTCTCGGCGCCCGGGAACGGCGTACGAGGGCCGGCAGCAGGCGTCGGCTCGATGGTCGCGCCCTGGCGACGGCTGAAGATACCCATGCGGTCGTAGCCTCCTCGAATGTGATTACTACGTGTTATCACGGGGTCAGGATGGGCTGGACAGCGAGATGGGTGGCCTCGTCCGAAATCTCTGTCGTGGCCTGCAAAGATGCACAGGATCGACCCAGGATCGTCATGAGTGTGGATGCACTGTCGGGCGATGCGTCTTAACACAGAGTCATTGCATGGTCCGGTCGGGTGGCGGAGTCGAGGTTCGTGACGCACTCGGTGACCGGTGTTCGTGGGCCGATCTCGTGAGCAGGGGCGTTCTCCAGCACGGTTCTCGTGCAGGTTTTGGTCGCTCTGTGAGGAGCTGTTGGTTCGAGTGGTGGTGAAGGCTGCGCCAATCCGTCGGTGCGGTCGGTGCGGTCCCTGTGTATACCCCTCACGGGCCGGTCGCGGGTGGCGGGGCGAGGCCGGTGGGGTGAGGATGGCGCGGACGGGAGTCCCAAGAAGGCGGTGCGCGCGTATGGCGGAAGAAGTCGGAGGGGCGGTGGCCGAGGCGTTCCTGGACGGCTTCCCGATCGCCTTCGACCTGGGGCAGGCCGCGTGCTCCACCCGTGAGGGGATCTCGGCGCTGCCCGCGGCCCCGTTCGGCGTCGTGAGCCACGTCGGCGCGGCGGCCGGACCGCGGGACGGTTTCGTCAGTGTCGACAACGCCACCAGCTACTCCGTCCACCTCGGCCTCCGAGCCACCGGGGCCGGGGTCGGAGCAGGCGCCGTCCCGCCCGTCCTGGGCATGTACCAACCGCACCCCGAAGCCCTCGCCGGGCACGTGCACCTGCCGCCCCTCAAGACCGCTCGACCGGCCTGAAGAAACCGGACAGGAGGGACGCACGTGGTTGACGCCGACGCCTACCTCGGCACGAGAGCATCGGACTCGGCCGTACTGGAAGCCTTGTTCACGCAGGCACCGCTCGGCCTCTTCCTTCTCGACGATCAGCTGCGCGTGCATCGCTACAACACATCGACCCGTGGTCTGCGGGGCATCACCGCCGAGCAGGTAATCGGGCGAACGTTCGAAGAGGTCAGTTCGGGCCTCGACACCACGGAGCTCGGTGTCCTCGCTCGGGAAACCCTCCGCACTGGTGAGTCCGTACTCCGGCACACCGTGAAGGGCACATCGGCCACTCGACCGGACGAGGACCTGACGGTCTCGGTGTCCATTTTCCAGGTGGACGACGCTGTCGACGGGCATCCCGGAGTGCTCATGGCGGTCGAGGACGTGACCGAACGTGAGGCGGCCCGGGCGCGGCTCGATCTCCTCTACGACACTCGCCGGACCGTCGGAACGACGCTGGACGCGACGACGACGGCCCGCGAACTGGCAGGTGTGCTGGTGCCGGCCCTCGCCGACGCGGTGACGGTGCACATCCTGGATGCGGTACTGCGCGGTGAGCCTCGCCGTCGGGGACCGGTCGGCGCCGGAGAGCCGCTCCGCCGGGCGGCCTTCCTGAACGGGCCCGACACACACGCCGACGAAAGGGACACGATCCTTGAGACGTTGCCCGTGGCCACCCCCTTCACGCGGAGCCTCGAGGACGCCGCGCCCCGCCTGGTGTCGCGGCTGGACGCCGGGGGGGTCTGGCCCCCCGAGCTGTCCGAGCACGCCCACGCACTCGCCAGCGCAGGCGTCCACTCGTTGATGGCCGTGCCCCTCGTGGTACCCGATGCCGTGCTCGGTGTCGTCACGCTCTACCGCTCGGAGCGGCCCCAGCCGTACACACAGCAGGATCTCGACCTGGCGGTGCAGGTCGCCTCCCGGGCCGCCCTCGGCATCGATCACGCGTCGAGCTACACACGGGAGCGGAACACGGCAACGGCCCTCCAGCGGCATTTGCTGCCGAGCCGTACGCCGGACCTGACAACCGTGGAGACGGCGCATCTGTACCTGCCCGTGAGCGCGGGCGGGGACTGGTTCGACGTGATCGAACTGTCCGGAGCCCGGGTCGGACTCGTCGTCGGCGACGTCGTCGGACACGGGATCGAGGTCGCTGCCATGATGGGGCGCCTCCGTACCGCCCTGCGTACGCTCGCCGAACTCGACCTGGAGCCGGACGAGTTGCTGATCCATCTCGACGAGATCGCTGCCCGGCTCGCCAGTGAGAACGTCGACGCCGATGAGTTGGACCACGATGGCGACATCCCTACCGGCGGACGAGTCGCCACCTGCGCGTACGCCGTCTACGACCCGGTGAAGCGCCACCTGACCCTCGCCTCCGCCGGGCACCCCGCCCCGCTGCTCGTCTCTCCGGAAGGAGAGGTCGCCACAGTGGAGGTCGAGATGGGTCCCGCGCTCGGCACGGCCCACGGCACGTACGAGACAGCCACGCACAGTCTCGAGGACGGCGCCGTCCTCTGCCTGTACACCGACGGACTGCTCGCGGGCAGTGACGAGGCGGCTGACACGCTCCGACGCGTTCTCACCCACCAGGACCGTGCACTGTCCGAGACGGCCGACGCCATCGCCTATGCCCTGGCCGACGATCAGGCCGACGACGACGCCGTCCTGCTCCTGGCACGCGCCCGCGGCCTCTCGGAAGACCAGGCGGTTCACTGGGACCTGCCGTCCGACCCGTCGGTGGTCGCCGCGGCGAGGTCTCTCGCCGGACGACAGCTGGTTGCCTGGGGGCTGGAGGGGATCGCGTTCGAAACGGAACTGATCATCAGTGAGCTGGTGACGAACGCCATCCGATACGGAGAGGGCCCGGTGAGTCTCCGGCTCATCCGGGACCGGCATCTCACGTGCGAGGTCACCGACGGAAGCAACACCTCGCCACACATGCGCCGCGCCCACGACACCGACGAGGGCGGCCGAGGGCTGTATCTAGTGATGAGCATGAGCCACCGCTGGGGCACGCGCTACGCCGCACGAGGCAAGACGGTCTGGTCGCAACAGCTCCTTCCCGGCCGGACCGATGAAGGGGATCCATCGCCAGGGTGAGGCAGCCGACTGCCATGCAGCGCCACACGGGTCCACAGCCTCAGGGTGCGCGCAGCTTTGGTGCCAGGATCTGTGCGAGGAACGCCCATGAGCTGGCTACCCCGACCCCTGGGGAAGGACGGACGTCAGCCATGCGATGTACGGCACTTGCGGGGACTGGCTGTACGTCCTGGAGAACGGCTTCGCCGCCACCTGGTTCTCCGGCTACCGGAACGTGCCGGAGATCGCGCCCCGCGTGAGTGAGGAGATCATCTGCCTCGCGCTGAACCACCACGACGCCTCCTCGTTGATCTTCCCCTTGCAGTTGACCTGACCCGCCGACCGGTTTCAAACCACCTCTCCCCCCGCCTTGTGACCACTGTGCAGCAGTGCGAGGCCCGCGGGCGCGACGGCGTGTTGTCATAACCCGGGGAGTCTTATGCATATATTGTCAAACAGGCCGATGGAATGTTGCGCAAAGAAGCGAGTAGTAGGGCTCATCCTACTGGCTTTACGGCGAATAGGTGGAGCGGGAATGGAAAACGGAGAGCCCCGCAGTTCGAGTCGGAAGATTAAGCCCCGTCTACCTGAGATCCACTCCGCTCTACGAGGTACCGCGACCGCGGCGGCGGGTGGGACGCTCGTCATCTGGTGGCCGGCGTTCACGTTCGGCGCGTATAACGCCATCTTTTTTGACAGCGTGATGGCCCTCTGGGCGGTGGCTACGGCCGTACTGCTCTCGGGCTTGGTACTGCACAAAAGAGGGGCCGTGCCCTGGGGCAGCTGGATCGCTTTGCTGCTGCCCACATTCTGGATCGTTCTGGGAATGTTGGCGCCAAGGGGCGGCAGGTTTCATTACATTCACTACTTCGAGGTGGTGATTACACTGGTAAGTGCCCCATATCTGACCTGGCTGCTGTCGAAAATTCTGCTGTCCGACTACGACGAACTTCCCATGGGGCAGCGATTCGGAGCGGTCGGCATCACGGTAGTAATTGGGGTTCTGGCCTTCCTGCTCGGTAAATTCAACTATCTGTTCCTTACGTGTGCAGACTTCAATGTGAGTGGTAATAACACGCCGCCGGGCTGCGCCAAAGGGCCACCTTTCCATCTGCGTTGAGTTTCCGGGGGAAACGTTCCTGGTCTCCGCGCGTGACCACGAGGCGCTGTCAGCGGTCGCGACGTAGGCGGCGGCGAACTACGCGGAGATCGTCTACACCCCGACCAACAGTTCCTGGATAAATGGGAATCAGCGGCGGCGTGGTCCGGAATATTTGTGGTGCCTTCGGAGAATAAGACGGTTGGAGATTTCGGCCGGAGAGCCATTCCTGTGCTCCACTCGAACGAGTGAGCGCTGGTTGATGGAAATAGGAAACGGTGAGCACCGCTAGTGGTCTTTGCGGCACTGGAAGGTGCAACTGCTCTGCTTTGAGGCTGAGTTGGGAGCTCGCGAGATGGCCGGTATTTCTTTATTTTGGCAGTGTGAGGACGCACCATATTGATCTGTTTTCGGATTGATTGTGAGGTGGCGGGAGGTGATGAGGAACGTTCGGATCACTGCCGGCCAGCCAAGGTTTCCGCGGACGAATCCACGGACGGGTGAAGACACGGGACCGTCCGGCCGAGCGGCCCTCCCGACGCCGGTGGTGGCCCGGTTCCGGCAGCCAGTCCGGGGAGCGACTTCAGCGCGCTTCGCGGTGTCCGCCGCGAAGAGCTGATGTGGCTGCCTTCGTCGCTGCACGGCGGTGGCGATCTGGTGGACCGGGGGCCAGGTCCATGCGCACTTCGGGTGCAGTCTTCCGACGCGGGCTCCGTCTGATCAGCGAACAGCGCCGTGGCGGTGGATGAGCTGCCGGGCCGGTGCGCCCTGGGCTCGTACTACGCTGCCGAGGTGATGAATCCCAGCGAGCCCCAGGACCCTCAGCCGGCCGGGCGGGGCTCGGCGGTGGTGCGGGGCGGCCGTGCGGGCTCCGACCGCGGCGACGCTTCCGGCCAGGCCCGCCCGGCCAACCAGGGGCGGCGGGTCGCGGCCCGCAACCGGGCCGCTCTCATCGCCGCCGCCCGCGAGGTCTTCGCCGAGCAGGGCCTGAACGCCCCGCTGTCCGCCGTCGCTCGCCGCGCAGGGGTGGGGCAGGGCAGTCTCTACCGGCACTTCGCCGACCGCTTCGCATTGGCCTCCGCCGTTCTGGACGAGAACGTCCAGCAGATCGAGCGGGCCGGCGCCGAGCCGGGCGCGAGTCTCAAGGGTGTTCTGGGCGTGGTCACTTGGCACCTGACCCGCTCGACGGCATTCGTCGACCTGTTGCGCGTGCGCGGCGACGGCGAGCAGGGCCGCGCGCTGTCCGAGCGCGTCCGCAGGGTCCTGGCCCGGTGCCTGCCCGCTGGGCATCGTCTTTCCGCCGACGACGTCATGCTCGCCGTCGCGATGGTCTCCGGCGCCGTCGCCGGTCCCACCCCGACGGAACGGGAGCGCGTGGCCCTTGCGGCCTGGCAGCTGCTCGGCGTCGAGGTGGGGCCGCTGCGACCTTGCGAGGCGGTCGCCGACGTGTGACCGTCAGCCGCCGTTGGACTGGCGGATGCCCTTGGCCAGTGCGGTGAACTCGAAGACGTACCCGCCCGCGGGGCCGCTGACGGTCATGTAGGCCTTCGTGCTGTCTGGTGTGATCGCGACGTTGGTCGCCGACTTCAGGCCCTCGGCCTTCTCGGCGGGAACCTCGACGGTGGCCAGACGTGCCCCGTACTTGCTGTAGACGGCGATGGCGGGCCGGCCGTGCAGGGGCCTGGTAGAGGTTCCCGTCGGCGTCCACGGCGACGGAGTCGGTCTGGGCCAGGCCGCCGTCGACATGGATGGCCTCGTGTTGGGAGGTCACAGCGGTCTTGTCGGCGTCGAGCAGCAGGTAGGAGATGGTGTCCTCGGCGAGCTCGCTGATCCACAGGCCGCGCAGTTCGGGGTCGAACATGACTCCGTTGGGCTGGGACAGTCCGTCGGCGAGGACGGTGGTCTTCGTGCCGTCACGGTCGATGCGCACGATGCGGCCATCGGTCTCGTCCGGCTCCGTGCCGTGCGCGTCGCTCACGTACACGTTGCCCTCGTCGTCGAAGGCGATGTCGTCCGGCGTCATCCTGGAGCCGTCGACCTCACCGGAGAAGAACGTGCGCTGCTGCGAGCCGTCCTGCGCGTCACGACGTCCGGTGTCGGTGTAGACGCTTTTGTGCTTGCCGGTGGCTACGTCGACGGAGATGAGCTTGGGCTCGCCCGGGGGTGCGGTGACGTCCACGACGTACAGGCTGCCGTCCTCGACCAGGACCGGGCCCTCCAGCAGGGTCATGCCGGTGGCCTCGTGCACGTCGGTCACGTGCGCGAACTGGGTGGCCCGGATGCTTCTGCCCTCGCCGGACGACGTGGGTTGCGAGGCCGGGGTGGCGGTGTGGTCGGCGGTCTGGGTCGGGTGCCGCATCCGGTCAGTGCCAGAAGGCCGAGGGCGGCCACACCGGCCAGGGCGCGAGGACTCCCGGCAGTGGCGCGGGAGTTCGGCAACTGGGCCCTGCCGTCGGGATGTTCGGCACCAGGGCTTTGACCGGACAGGGATCAGGCGGCCGACCAGCCGCCGTCGGAGGGCAGGATCGCGCCGTTGAGGTTCACCGCGTCCTTGCTGAGCAGGAACGTGATCGACGCGGCCAGCTCCTCGGCCATGGCGAGGCCGGGGATCGCGACACGCATCTTCGCGGTGCGGACCGAGCCGTAGGGGGCGGCGGTGGGGAGGTGGATTCCGGTGGCCACCGCGCCCGGGGCGACGGCGTTGACCTGCACGCCGGTGCCCGCGTACTGGTAGGCCGACGATTTCGTCAGGCCCACCAGGGCGTGCTTGGAGGTGGTGTAGGCGGCACCGGCGGCCGAGCCGCGCAGGGCGGCCTCGGAGACGATGTTGACGATCCGGCCGCCGCCCGCGGCGAGCATGCCCGGCACGACGGCGCGCATCAGGCGCATGGGGCCGTCGACGTTGATGCGCATGACGCGATCCCAGATGGTGTCGTCGACCTCGTGCACGGCGGCGTCGTTGTCCATCACGCCGGCGACGTTCGCCAGGGCGTCCACCCGACCGCCCGCGGCGGCCAGGACGGCGTCGGCGGACGCGGGCGCGGTGATGTCGGCGGTGAGGGGCACGACCGCCTCGCCCAGGTCGGCGGCAAGGGCCGCGAGGCCGTCGCCGGAGACGTCGACGGCGATCACGCGGCCGCCCTCGCGCACGATGCGCGAGGCGACGGCCCTTCCGATGCCGGAGGCGGCACCGGTGACGACGACGGTCTGGCCGTTGAAGCGACCGTGCGTGATCTGTTCGGTCCATGGTTCGGGGGTGCCTATCTCGACGCCCAGGTCGGGTTCCACGGCTGCTGCGGTATCGGCCGGGGGAGCGGTGGGCAGGCCCTCGGGGACCTGGCCGGTCTCGGCGGCGGTGACCAGTACGGCCACGAGCTCCGGCGGGAACTTCCCGCCGGACATCTTCACGAGCCGCTCCAGCGGCAGGCCGAGGGCCGGGGCGAGGGCCTGCTCGTTCTGCCCCTGGGAGGCCAGAAGTCCGCGCAGGACCTGCCCGGCTGCGGGGTCTGCCAGCCAGTCGCGGAGCGCGGAATTGGTGGTGAGGTTCGACATCGCGGGCCCTTCGTGTGGTGGCGCTCGGGCGGGGCCGTGTGAGGCGGGCCCCGCATCGCAACCGGACAGTGTTGTCCGGTTCTTGGGTTACGGTACCGGTGACCGCGCGGGACGCCCCGCGAGGGCACAGCCCCAACCCCCGCGGCGACCAGCGCACCTCCCCCCACGAGAGGAACCCGCCATATGACCCTGCCGCTGTGCGACACCCCGCCCACCCCGCAGGAGACCGCCGACCTGCGCGAGCGCTACCGCGTCGAGCGTGAACGCCGCGTGCGCCCCGAAGGGACGAGCCAATACCGGTCCACGGCCGCCGAGTTCGGCTACTTCGCCGCCGACCCGTACGTCGATGACGTGGCGGAACGCGAGCCGCTGCACGACGTGGTGGACGTCGCGATCGTCGGTGGCGGGTTCGGCGGGATCCTGGCAGGCGCCCGCCTGCGCGGGCAGGGCGTGGCGAAGGTGCGGGTCATCGACAAGGGCGGTGACTTCGGCGGCACTTGGTACTGGAACCGCTACCCGGGCATCCACTGCGACATCGAGTCGCACGTCTACCTGCCGCTGCTCGACGAGACCGGCTACGTGCCGGAGTGGAAGTACGCACCGGGGGAGGAGATCCGGCGTCACGCGGTGCGTATCTCCGAGCAGTTCGGCCTGTACGAGGACGCCCTCTTCTCCACCGCCGTCACCTCCCTGGCCTGGGACGAGACCGCCCAGCAATGGGTGGTCGCCACCGACCGCGGCGACACGTTCCGTGCCACCTACGTCATCACGGCCACCGGCACGCTGACAGAGCCCAAGCTCCCCGGCATCCCCGGCATCGAGGACTACCGGGGCCACACCTTCCACACCTCCCGCTGGGACTACGGATACACCGGCGGCAGTTCCGAAGGAGGCATGACGGGCCTGGCCGGCAAGAGGGTCGCCGTCGTCGGCACAGGCGCCACCGGTGTGCAGGTCATCCCCACGCTGGCCGAGGACGCCGGGCACCTGTACGTCTTCCAGCGCACCCCGTCCGCCGTGGATGTGCGCGGCCAGCGGCGCACGACACCTCAGGACGTCGGCGCGGACCGCCCGGGATGGGCGGCCGAACGCCGGGACAACTTCCTGCGGATAGCCTCCGGGGAGGGAGCCGAGCAGGACCTGGTCGCCGACCGCTGGACGGCGTCGGCCTCCCTGCTGGAGAAGCTCCTGCCCAGCTTCCGACGCGACGGCGAACCGGACTTCGAGGCCGCCTACGAGGCCGCCGACCACGCCACCATGAACCAGGTTCGCGAGCGTGTCGCCGCCGAGGTCGCCGACCCCGCCACGGCCTCGGCCCTCCAGCCCTGGTACCGCTACGCGTGCAAGCGCCCCACGTTCTCCGACAAGTACCTCCCCGCGTTCAACAGGGACAACGTCACTCTCGTGGACACCGCCGACACCCACGGCATCGAGCACATGACGGAGCGAGGCGTCGTCGTCGGCGGGGTGGAGTACGAAGTCGACTGCGTGGTGTTCGCGACCGGGTTCTCCGTGGGCGTCTCCGGCATCACCTCAGGGCAACTGCCCGTGACCGGCCGCGGCGGCGTTCAACTGCTGCACGCACGGGCGCAGCAGGGCCCACGTACCTTGCACGGCTTCACCAGCAACGGGTTCCCGAACCTGATCCAGATGGGCTCGCTGCAGAACGCCAGCAGCGTGAACTTCACGCACATCCTCGACGAACAGGCCGTCCACGCCGCCGCCTTGGTCGCCGCCGCGGAGGAGAAGAACGCCGTCGTGGAGCCCACCCCCGATGCCGAGGCCGCCTGGATCGACGTCTGCGCCAAGGGCGCCCCCGACCATGAGTGGTTCCACGCCGAGTGCACCCCCGGCTACTACAACCGCGAGGGCCGCGGTCGTCCCAACGGTCCGACCGCCTACCCACACGGCGCCGTGGCTTTCCACGACCTCCTGCGACGCTGGCGCGAGGAGAGCATCGCCGAGGTCCTTCAAACCAAGGCGACAGGCTCGGTCTGATGCGGTGTCGCGGTCGGGGCGGCGACGCTCCGACCGCAGCACCGTCCCTCCTGCCACGCCGTCCCGGCCGGGCGCGTGCAGGGCGCCTGGCACCGGGACTTGGTACAAGGGCCTCGACGTCGTCCTGGCGGGTGGAGGTGTCACGGAGATCGTCCGCAGGGAGGTCGCTGGTGGCGGACCTACCTTGGCTGGGAGTGGGGGCCGTGGCATTCGCGGAGTCGGCCGACGGTGGTGAGCCTGTACCCCTCCCGCCGCAGCTCACATGCATGTACCCCTCCCGCCGCGGCTCACATGCATGTACCTTGCAGACACTTGAAAGGAACTGACAGGCACATGACGCAAACCACTCCCTCCACCGCCGGCGTTGCCTCACCGGTGTCCCGCCGGCTCGAGGCCCTGCGCCCGGGTCCCTGGCACCGACGGCTCACGGCAGTAGTCGGAGTCGGTGCCTTCTTCGACCTCTACGAGGTGTTCCTCGGCGGTGTACTTGCCGCCGCGCTCGCCGAGCCCTGGCATCTGAGCCAGACCCAGAAGTCGTGGATCATCGCCGCCGGGTTCCTGGGGATGTTCGTCGGTGCCAACGTCATGTCACTCCTGGCCGACCGTTTCGGCCGACGCCGGATGTTCCTGGTCAACCTCGGTATGTACTCCGCGTTCTCCCTGCTGTGCGCCGCCGCACCCGACGTGAACTGGCTGATCGCGGCGCGGTTCCTCGCGGGACTCGGGCTCGGCGCCGAACTCGTGCTCGTCGACACGTACCTCTCCGAGCTGCTGCCGACGGCCGTGCGCGGACGGTACATCGCCTGGGCCTACACCGTCGGGTTCTTCGGTGTGCCACTGGCGGCGTTGCTCGGCGCGCGCCTGGTGGCGGAGCACGAGATCGCCGGGGTCTCCGGATGGCGCTGGCTGCTGGTGGCCGGCGCGTTCGGCGCCTTCTGCATCCAGTGGATGCGGCGCACTCTCCCCGAGTCCCCGCGATGGCTGGAGGCCCGGGGACGCCGTGCGGAGGCCGAGGCCGTCGTCGCGCGCATCGAGACACTCAACGAACCGGGGACTGCCGACGCACGCCCAGTGCCCGCGCCACGAAAGGCGGAGGCCCCGGCCGAGACCGAGGCTCAGACCGAGGCCCAGGCCCAGAGTGAGGCCCAGGCCCAGGCCCAGACCGAGGCCCAGAGCCCGGCTGTCCCCACCGTGCGGGTTCCCCTGCGCAGGATGTTCCAGCCGCCGTATCGCCGCCGCACCGTCATGTGGTGGATCTTCCAGGTCCTGCAGACCGTGGGCTATTACGGTTTCGGCTCTCTGGCTCCGGTCGTCCTCGCCGCCAAGGGCCACTCGACGACTGCCTCGCTCGGGTACGCGGCGCTCAGTTTCTGCGGCTACCCACTGGGTTCCGCCCTGTCGATTCCGCTCATCGAACGGTTCGAGCGCCGCACCCTCATCATCGTGGCCGCCCTCGGCCAGGCCGCCTTCGGCCTGCTGTTCGGCTTCGCAGACGCGGCCTGGCTGATCGTGGGAAGTGGCTTCCTGCTGACGGTCTGCAGCAATGTCTTCTCCAACGCGTTCCACGTCTACCAGGCCGAGATCTTCCCCACGAACCTGCGCAGCAGTGCCATCGGCATCGCGTACTCGCTGTCGCGACTGGTCTCCGTGGTCCTGCCGTTCATCGCGCTGAGTGTGCTCGACGACCTCGGCGCGGCCGCGGTGTTCACCGGGTCCGCCGCATTGATGGTGCTGCTGTGCCTCAACGTGGGGTTCCTCGGCCCGAAGACGAAGGGGCTGGCGCTGGACGCCATCTGAACGGTCACGCGCCCGACGCCTCGGCGGATCCGAGCCAGACGGCGAGCGGGTGGAGGGCGACCGGGCGGCGACTGGGGCCACGGTCCGCCCCAGAGCCATCGGTACCCGCTGAGTCGTGCGTGCCCACCTGCACGGAGCCATGGCCACCCTCGCCTTCCCCCTGGTCGGTGGCGCTCATTGGACCTTCTGCTGAGGGACTTGAGCGTCGATGGTTGGGACAGCACATTGCGTATCGGGGTGTTGGCGGATTGGCTTGCCAAGGTCAGGGCGGCGGTTGCTCCCCACCATCAAAAAGGGGGGCGAGGCGTCGCGATCAGCGCTGTCCGGCCCGCCCCCTTTCGGCGCAACACGGCTCGTGAGGGTCCCGGTTCGGAAACTGGTACAGAAAGAAGCGAATGACATCCATGCTCGACGGCTGCACGCCCTGGCCGGAAGAGTTCGCCGACCGCTACTGGGCAGCCGGGCACTGGCGTGGCAATACGCTGGACAACCTGCTGCGCGGCTGGGCCCTGCAGTACGGACCGCGGACCGCGCTCGTGCACGGCGGCACCCGCATCACGTACGCGAACCTGAACCGGCGCGTGGACCGCATGGCCGCCGGATTCCGGCTGCGCGGCCTGAGGCCCGGGCAACGGGTCGTCGTGCAGCTGCCGAACGTTCCCGAGTTCGTCATCGGAGTGTTCGCTCTGATGCGTCTCGGGGCGATCCCCGTGTTATGCCCGCTCTCGCACCGTGCGGCGGAGGTGTCCCATATCGTGCATGTCACCCAGGCCGTCGGCTATGTCGGTCCCTCGACGTACGAGGGATTCGACCACACGGCGATGGCCGCGGACGTCGCGGCTCAAGGGCCTTTCCTGCGACGGGTGTTCACGCTTGAGGCGCAGGGCGCCACGTCCGCGTACGGCGGCCTCACGGTCGACGCGTCGGGCTGTCACTACTTTCCGCTGGGCTCCATCGACGCCCCGGCCGAGCGGGCGCTCGTACGGAGCGCCGGACAGGTCGCGTTCTTCCTGCTTTCCGGCAAAGCCGCCGCGGAGCCCTCACTCATTCCGCGCACCCACAACGACTACGCCTACCAGGCGCGGGCCGCCGCGGAGCTGGTGTCGCTCACCGAGAACGACGTGTATCTCGCCGCGCTGCCCGCCGAGTTCAACTTCGTCTTCGGCTGCCCCGGCATCGTCGGCACCCTCTCCGTAGGCGGCACGGTCGTCCTGGTCGAGAGCTCGGGACCCGCTGAATGCCTTCCGGTGATCGAACGGGAACGGGTCACCATCACGTCGGTGCTGCCGGCCGTCGCCCGTCTCTGGCTCGACGCACTTGCAACGGACCACACCGACTTGAGCAGTCTGCGACTCGTGCAGATCGGTGGCGCGCCCTTGCACCGGGCGACCGCGGAACGGATCGCCCCCGAACTCGGCTGTCCCCTCCAGCAGGTCTTCGGCATGGCGGAGGGGCTGCTCACCCTCACCCGACCCGCCGATCCGGACAAGACCGTGCTCACCACGCAGGGCCGTCCCCTCTCGCCCGACGATGAGATCCGTATCGTCGATGCCGACGGCATGGACGTGCCCGAAGGAGAGCCCGGCGAACTCCTCGCACGCGGTCCCTATACGTCGCGAGGCTACTACCGGGCGCCCGACCACAACGCACACTCCTTCACCGCCGACGGCTACCTCCGCACCGGCGACCTCGCGCGGCGCACTCCGGACGGCAACCTGGTAGTGACCGGCCGCCTTTCGGACGTCCCGCGGCGGGCTGACTACGGAGATCGATCCGGTCTGTGACGGGCAGGCCTGCCCGACCGACGGTCCCCCGGGATCACCTCAGTCGGTCCCTCGGGATCACCTCAGTTGGGTATCGGCGGCAGTCACGCGGTCCCCGCTCGCGTGGCCGAGGAGTGCGCCGGTGGCGTCGGCGGTGCGCCGTAGCTGCCGTAGCAGCGAGCAGTGGGCGGCCCGGCGGCCCGTGAGTCACAGAATGAGCAGCGTCGGGCAACGCACTCCGATGGCTGTCTCGTGGAGGCGATCGGTCGGTCGTGCCATCGGCGTCCTCGCCCCACTGGTCGCCACCGCGCTGGTGGGAGCCTTCGGCTGGCCAGGCGCCGCGCTGCTCCACCTCGGCGCGGCCGTGATCGGACCAGTCGGCATCCTCGCGACCAAGGAACCCTGGGGCCGTCCTGAGCGGGAGCGCGTGCTCCGCCTCGTTGCGGAGGAAACCGCGCTCGGAACGTGTCGGGGACGCCGGCGGGTGCGGTCCTGCCGTCCTCGTCCGAGCCTCGGTGAACCCTGTTCTTCTGTTGACCCGCGGGAACCTCGGTCTTGCTGCCTGACGGCGGTAGGCACCATCTGACGTCGATGCCCGTCGGCAGATGGCCAACGCGATGCCGCAGGCGATCGGCGCACAGCCCTGGACCCGGACCGGCAAGTCGTCGCCTTCTGCGGTGACGGGGGACTCGAGATGCTCCTCGGCGATCTTGTGACCGTCCGTAGTCGGCGGCTGCCGAGGAAGCCGTCGCCTTGGGCGACGAGCGCCTCGGGACGCTGGAGCTGGAGCAACCGGGCCTGCCGGAATTCAGGACAGAGCTCGACACCCCGGATTTCACTGCGGTCGCCGAGGCACTCGGCATCACCGGCATTCGGGTGAGGCGGGCCGAGGACCTGCCGAGGACCTGGCCGAGGGTGTCAGCCGGGCCGTAGCCACGCTGGGACCGGTCCTCTTGGACGTCCTCACCAGTCCCGGCGGATGCTGACATCAGACTCGGTAAACCGGGCCCCGGCACGTATCGGCGGCGTGAACGAGGCCGCCCGGCCCCCGTTCGCCGAGAGATCACCCAGCAGCAGGGCGAAACAGGAAAAGGCGCCGAATGAGCGAAAAGGCCGCAGGCTGGATGTGAACCAGCAAGGCCACGCATCTGCCGATCAGCCGCGAAGCGGCCCCGCCGCGACCCTCCGCAGCAGTGGGCCCGACCTCGCGGCGCGACGAGCACACCCGATCGAAAGGCGCACGCAGCTCATGAACGACGTCACAGGCAAGGCGACCACCACGGATGCCGGCATTCCGGTAGAGAGCGACGAGCACTCGCTCACCGTCGGCGCAGGTGGCCCGATCCTTCTGCAGGACTCCTATCTGATCGAGCAGATGGCGCAGTTCAACCGGGAGCGCATTCCTGAGCGGCAGCCTCACGCCAAGGGCAGCGGTGCCTTCGGCCACTTCGAGGTCACCGCAGACGTCAGCGCCTACACGAAGGCCGCGGTCTTCCAGCCGGGCACGCGCACCGATCTGGTGACCCGGTTCTCGACCGTCGCCGGCGAGCGCGGGAGCCCGGACACCTGGCGTGACCCGCGCGGATTCGCGGTGAAGTTCTACACCACCGACGGCAACTACGACATGGTCGGGAACAACACCCCGGTCTTCTTCGTGAAGGACCCGATGAAGTTCCAGCACTTCATCCGCTCCCAGAAACGCCGTGCGGACAACAACCTCCGCGACCACGACATGCAGTGGGACTTCTGGACCCTCTCACCCGAGTCCGCGCACCAGGTCACGTGGCTCATGGGCGACCGCGGCATCCCGCGCACCTGGCGCCACATGAACGGCTACACCTCGCACACGTACATGTGGATCAACGCGCAGGGCGAGCGTTTCTGGGTGAAGTACCACTTCAAGACCGACCAGGGCATCGAGTTCTTCACCCAGGACGAGGGTGACCAGATGTGCGCGACCGACACCGACTTTCACACTCGGGACCTCTTCGAGCACATCCGGGACGGCGATTACCCGAGCTGGACGCTGCACGTGCAGGTCATGCCGTACGACGACGCGGCCACCTACCGCTTCAACCCGTTCGACCTGACCAAGGTGTGGCCGCACAGCGACTACCCGCTGATCGAGGTCGGCAAGATGACCCTCGACCGCAACCCCACGGACAATCACGCCGAGATCGAACAGGCCGCGTTCCAGCCCAACAACCTCGTCCCCGGCATCGGCCCGAGCCCCGACCGCATGCTGCTGGCGCGCCTCTTCTCCTACGCGGACGCGCACCGTCACCGCATTGGCGGCAACTACCAGCAGCTTCCGGTCAACGCTCCCATCGCGCCGCTGAACACATACTCCAAAGACGGAGCCATGGCGTACCGCAAGACCGAGGACCCGGTCTACGCCCCCAACTCCAAGGGCGGTCCGGCAGCCGACACGGGCCACTACGCGCCGCCCAGCTGGCACGCGGACGGCGACATCACGCGCGCCGCGTACGTGGACCATGCCGATGACGACGACTGGGGCCAGGCGGGCACGCTGGTGCGCGAGGTCCTCGACGACGCCGCGCGTGACCGTCTCGTGGACAACGTCGTCGGACACCTGCTCGACGGGGTGAGTGAACCCGTCCTGGCCAGGGCCTTCGAGTACTGGTCCAACATCGATGCGTCCCTCGGCAAGCGCATCCAGCAGGGTGTGCGAAGCAAGGCGGGCGAGTAGAGCGCCAACTGAGGTGTGTCAACGTGAGTGGCGTTCAGGGAACTGCGCCGCCGCCCCTTCGGCTGTCTGGCCGGGTCAGGGCGGCATCGGAGGGGGCCAGGGTTCGGCGGGCTCGAACTCGTAGCCCCCTCTGAGGCCGGCACTCGGTCTCTCCTCATGGGAGCGTCCGTTGCCGGCGTCGCACGTCAGAGCTTGCGCCAGCGGGCGCTGGCCCAGGAGAACAGCCCGAAGGCCACGAGGCCGACCGCGATGAATGTCAGGAGCCAGGGACCGACAGGTGTGTCCGCGAAAGAACGCAGAGTGTCGTCCATACCTTTGGCCTTACCGGGCTTGTGCTGGACGGCCGCAGCGAGGGCGAAGCCGCCCGCGGCCGCGAAGACGATGCCCCGAGACGTACCGCCGAACACCCCGAGCGCAGTGACCATCTGACGGGTCTTCGATGACATCCCGGACATCTTCAGGTGCTTTTGGAACTTGCGCTGGAGAGCCCTCACCGCGATCCATACACCGGCCGCGGCCACCACGGCGCCGGCGCCGGCGACGATCCACTGGCCGGCCGGCCAATCCAGGGCCTTCGCCGTGATGTCGCGGGAGTTCTGGTCCGAGCTACCGCTTCCGCTGCTCTTGTCGCCGGCGGCATAGGACAGCACGGAGTACGAGACGAATCCGTAGAAGACGCAACGGCCAGCGGCCATCGCCCGCTTGCTGGCCTTCTTGCCGTCGGGCCCTGCCTGGCCGAACGCGGCCCCGGACAGCCTCCACAGAGCCATACCCGCCAGGGCTGCGCCGAGCAGCCAGAGCAGAGCGGCACCGAAGGGCTTGCCCGCGATCTCGGCGACGGCTCCGCCCCGGTCGGCCTGTTCGCCGCCCCCGCCCGAGAAGGAGATCCGCAGGGAGAGTACGCCGATCAGGACGTAGATGATCCCGCGAGCGACGAAGCCCGCACGGGCTCCCGTCGCAACTGCCGTGCTGTTCGCGGCGCGTCGGGCCTGACTGCGTCCGCGTGCCGTTGCCGATCCAGGAGTCATGTCCACCGTCTGCCCCCACTGGAGGAGTCGACTCCTGGCTGATCCCCGAGTCGTGTCTTTCTCACTTACATAGAGTTCTTCGAAGGATCAATAGAGCTCGACGGGAGAGATGATCCGAAGAGCGAAGTGGTGATGCTGCTGCGCAGCGGAGTCGAGATGTTCACCGTCAGTCTTTGCCCCCTGCCACGTAGGCGGAGAACCTCGGCGAATACATGGGCGTGGATTCCCGAGGCATGGGTCGCGGAGAGCTGGGCACACGGACTTTGCACGGCAGAGACCCAGCAGCCGAAAGATTCGATGGTGGCGGGGTTTCGCCGGCTCCCGGCCGTAGGGATGCCGGGAAACAGATGCCGCAGGTAGAACGAAATGCCGGCGCTTACCGACGAGACTTTATAAGGGGAACAGCTGTGATTGTCCTCGGAGCCATTTTGCTGGTGATCGGCCTGTTGGTCGGTATCTCGTTGCTGACTACAGTCGGCGGCGTACTTGTCGTTGTCGGTGCAGTTCTGTGGATCCTCGGCGCCAGTGGGCGCGCTGTGGGGGGACGTAGGCACTACTTCTGATGTAGGCACTACTTCTGAGCGAGCACCGATCGGTGTCCATCTGACGCCGACACGATGCCCCTCGGGGCAGGCCGGGACCCTGCGGACCTTCGTGTTCCGCAGGGTCCCGGCCTGCGTTTTCCGACATCGTCGACGGCGAGTTTGCCTCCGGGAGGTGGGCTTGCACTCGCCGTCCACTGTGCCGCCCTCTGTCGCGGTGACGCCTGATGGCGGTCGAGGCTGACCGGTGTCCGGACAGTCCGAAGCCGGAGAGATGCCGACGGGGGCCTGACGGTCGGCCGGGCGGGGGCTCGACGTCCCTTGACACTTCATCAGATCCGGCGCATCGTCCCCAAGCGTCCGCAGCGCGCACGGCACCCAGGCAGGCCACCCGTCGGAGGAGCCTCGCGATGGACCTCGATGTGCTGTACGAGATCGACGTACCGAAGCCCTGGCAGGGCGCCCATCCGCACGGTCAGCGCGCCGCCGAGCAGCGAGCCTGCCGGGAGGCTGTTGAGCAGATCCGGCTCGCGGACCGGATGGGCTTTCGTGCCGTGTGAGCTGTGGAGCACTGCTTCCGGGAGGGGCGTTCGCGCTCCCGCGCCCGAGGTGCTGCTCGGGCACCTGGCCGCGCTGACCGAGAGGATCCGCCTCGGGTTCGGGGTGAAGCTCACGCCTTTCGGTGTCACGCCGCCTTTCTCCGCCCGGATGCCGAGGCGACCCTCAACGCCTCGGCGCCACCCTCGCCCAGCTGCGCGACGCCGTCGAACGGGCCACGCGCGACACCCTCCGCGACGGCGACGACCGGTTCGCCCTGCTGCCCGGCGCCGGCCTGCTCACCGCGGCGCACCTGGTCAACGGGGTCCACCCGGGCGACGAGGGGCACGCGCTTCTCGCCCGAGCCGTGGCGGAGAACCTCACAGGTAACAAGTTCCTCGGCGCCATATTTGGTAAGGCCCTTGACTAATCCTGGCCCGAAGCCGAAAGAATCAGTCCGCTCAAGTTGCTTTCTGGTGAGTAGTGTTGGCTTCGAGGGGACTCGTTCATGCATGTCACCCGTAGGACCGTGCTGGCCGCGAGCGCGGCCGGATCCATGGCCGGGACGTTCGCGCTGCCCGCACCCGGCGCGGCCGCCGCCGACCGCGCCGGAACGGTCGGCCGCCGCACCGTCGGCCTCGACGACGGCTGGCGGTTCGCGCTCGTCAGCCCCGACGGCATCACTGATCCGACGGGGGCCTACGCGGACGCCGAGCAGCCCGGGTTCGACGACGCGGACTGGCGAATGGTCGCCGTCCCGCACGACTGGAGCATCGAGCAGACCCCCACGACGGAGCACAACACGACCAGCGGCACCGGCTTCCTGCCCGGCGGACTCGGCTGGTACCGCAAGAAGTTCACCGTTCCCGCCGCCTACGCGGGCAAGCGGATCTCCGTCGAATTCGACGGCGTCTACATGGACGCGAACATCTACGTCAACGGCGAACTCGTCGGCAACCACCCCTACGGCTACACCGGCTTCGCCCACGACATCACCGACGCGCTGCACGCCGACGGCGCCACCGCCAACGTCCTCGCGGTCGAGGTCCGCAACAGACTGCCCAGCAGCCGCTGGTACTCGGGCAGCGGCATCTACCGCCGCGCCCGCCTCGTGATCACCGAACCCGTGCACGTCCAGCGCTGGGGCACCTTCGTGACGACGCCCGACCTCGCCACCACCCTCGACAAGGGATACGCGACCGTCGACGTCCGGACCGCCGTGGTCAACGACTCCGGTGAGACCGCAGCGGCCGTGACCGTCGTCTCCACGGTCCGCGACGCCAAGGGCCGCCGCGTCGCCCGCACCGAAACCGTACTGAAGGACGTAGGCTCCGACCCGGCCACGGCGCACGGCCGCATGACCCTCCGCGAGCCGCAGTTGTGGTCCATCGACACCCCCGGCCACCGCTACACCCTCGTCACCGACCTGCGTGTGGACGGCCGCACCGTCGACACGTACCGCACCCGGTTCGGCGTGCGGCACGCGACCTTCGACCCGGACAAGGGCTTCTCGCTCAACGGCACCCACGCCAAGCTCAAGGGCGTCGACCTCCACCACGACCTCGGCGCGCTCGGCGCCGCCGTCCAGCCCGACGCCGTGCGCCGCCAGCTGACCATCATGAAGTCCATGGGCGTGAACGCGCTGCGCACGTCCCACAACCCGCCCGCCCCCGAGGTGATCGAGGCCTGCGAAGACCTCGGCATCGTCATGCTCGTGGAGGCCTTCGACTGCTGGCGCACCGGAAAGAACCGCTACGACTACGGGCGGTTCTTCGACGCCCACAGCGACGCCGACATCGCCGAAATGGTGCGCGCCGCCCGCAACTCGCCCGCCGTCCTGATGTGGTCGATCGGCAACGAGATCCCCGACTCGACCCGAGCCGAAGGCGTGGACATGGCGCGGCGGCTCGTCGCCGACATCAAAGCCCTCGACACGACCCGGCCCGTCGTCATCGGCTCCGACAAGTACCGCTCGCTGCCCGCCGCCGGATCGCCCGCGGACCTGATCCTGGCCGAGCTGGACGGCCTCGGCCTCAACTACAACACCGCCGCGTCCGTCGACGCGCTGCACGCCCGCTACCCGCACCTGTTCCTCTTCGAGTCCGAGTCGTCGTCGGAGACGTCCACCCGCGGCGCGTACCAGGAGCCCGAGCACCTCAACACCGGGGAGAACCACACCCCGGGCCGTCGCGCCACCTCCTCGTACGACAACAACCTCGCCTCCTGGACGATGAGCGGCGAGTACGGCCTGAAGAAGGACCGCGACCGGCGCTTCTTCGCCGGCGAGTTCCTGTGGTCCGGCATCGACTACATCGGCGAACCCACGCCGTACGACGTGTTCCCGGTGAAGGCGTCGTTCTTCGGCGCGGTCGACACGGCCGGGTTCCCCAAGGACATGTACCACCTCTTCCGCAGCCAGTGGACCGATGAGCCGATGGTGCACCTGCTGCCCATGGACTGGACGACGCACCAGCCCGGCCAGGAGGTGGAGGTGTGGGCGTACGCGAACGTCGCCGAGGTCGAACTCATCCTCAACGGCCGCTCCCTGGGCGTGCGTTCCTTCGACGCGAAGAAGACCGCCGACGGCCGCGCCTACCTGGAGACCACGGAGGCGACGCATGACGACAAGACGGTCACTTCCGGTCCCTACCCAGGCAGTTACACCTCGCCGAACGGCAGCGCCGGCAAGCTGCATCTGTCCTGGAAGGTTCCGTACGCGGCAGGTGAGTTGAAGGCTGTCGCCCGCGCGGGCGGGAAGATCGTGGCGACGGATGTGCTGCACACCGCCGGGACGCCGCACGGCGTGCGCCTGACCGCCGACCGCAGGTCCGTCGCAGCCGACGGGCGTTCGCTGGTCTTCGTCACGGCCGAGGTCGTCGACGCGCACGGCGTGGTCGTCCCCGACGCCGAGCACCTCCTCGAATTCGCCGTGAAAGGCGGTGAGCTGGCCGGCCTGGACAACGGGCGGCAAGAGAGCGCCGAGCGATACCAGGCCAGCACGCGCACCGCCTTCCACGGCCTCGCACTGGCCATGGTGCGGGCGGGCACCGAGCCGGGCACGCTGGCCGTCACGGCCACCGCCGACGGGCTGCGCACCGGGAAGGTCTCCGTGCGGGTGGCAGGACCGGCGGGCGGGCCCGTCACACCGACCGAACCCTTCACACCCGACCCGGGTCCCGGAACCCCTGCCTACCCGATCGCGGACGCGAGCTACTCCGGCGCGGCGAGCACTCTGCCCGCGGCGATGGTCGACGGGAACCCCTCGACCCAGTGGTCCAACGCCTTCGCGAAGTCGGCGACCGCCCTGCTGCCCGCCTTCGACGGCGCCCGGCTCTCCGACTGGGTGTCGGTGGCATGGGCGCAGGAGCGCGAGATCGGACGGGTCGAGGTGTCCTTCACCGCCGACGCGAAACACTCCCTGCCCGCATCGGTCGACGTGTCGGTCTGGGACGGCAAGCGCTATGTCGCCGTGCGCGACGCCGACATCGACTGGGCAGAGGCGTCCGGCGAGCCGACCGTCATCACCTTCGACGCGGTCCACGGCAGCCGCCTCCGCCTGGACCTGACCAGCCGCACACCCGCCGAACCCGCAGGGGCGGTCGGGATCGTCGCCCTCGACGTGGCCGCTTCATGACCGGCCCGAACGGAATCGACCCCGCCTGGCTGCCCGACGAGGCGCTGCGCGGCATCGGATCACGACGCGTCCTGATCGAGGGCGACGGCCCACTCGTCGACACGCTGCGCGCCGAAGTCGCCCACGCGCAACGCAAGTTCGGGGCATCGCAGGGCGACGGAGACGTCGCGTTCCGACTCGACGACGATGCCGACACCGGACCCGAGGGATTCACTCTGACGCGCTCCGGCGGGCGCACCACCGTCACGGCCGCCGCCCCGGCCGGCCTCCTGTACGGCTTCTTCCACGTCGTACGCCTCGGCGCCGCCGCGTTCGACGACGCCCCCGAGCAGACCCACCGACCCGCCCTCTCCCGGCGCATGCTCAACCACTGGGACAACATCGACGTGCATCCCGTGATGGGCCAGGTCGAGCGCGGCTACGCGGGCGGCTCGCTGTTCTGGGACGACGGACGTGCTCGCGAGGACCTCGACCGGGTCCGCACCTACGCACGGCTCCTCGCGGCCTGCGGGATCAACGCCGTCTGCGTCAACAACGTCAACGTCCATGCGACCGAGGCACGACTCCTCGGAGACCGCATCAGCGAAGTGGCGGCCATCGCCGGGAAGCTGCGGGAGTACGGCATCCGCACCCACCTCTCCGTCAGCTTCGCCGCGCCCGTCGTGCTGGGCGGGCTCGACACCGCCGACCCGCTCGACAAGGGTGTACGGGACTGGTGGCGGTCGGCCGCCGACCGTGTGTACGCGCACATCCCCGACTTCGGTGGCTTCGTCGTCAAGGCCGACTCCGAAGGACAGCCAGGTCCCTTCGCCTACGGCCGCAGCCACGCCGACGGCGCGAACCTGATCGCCGACGCGCTCGCCCCGTACGGCGGCACCGTCCACTGGCGGGCCTTCGTCTACAACCACACACAGGACTGGCGCGACCGGACCACGGACCGGGCGCGCGCCGCGTACGACCACTTCGCCGCGCTCGACGGGCAGTTCCGGGACAACGCGGTGCTCCAGATCAAGCACGGACCGATGGACTTCCAGGTCCGCGAACCCGTCTCGCCGGTCATCGGTGCCCTGGCCCGCACCCGGGTCGCGGTCGAGTTCCAGGCCACCCAGGAGTACACCGGGCAGCAGCGGCACGTGTGCGCGCTCGCCCCGATGTGGTCCGAGGTGCTCGGCTTCCGGCCCGAGGGCGAGGACGGCGCCACCGTCGGCCGGCTCGCCGGCGGTGGCGGCCTGGTGGCCGTCTCGAACGCCGGGACCGACCACTACTGGACCGGGCACCCACTCGCCCAGTTCAACCTGTACGCGTTCGGCCGCCTGGCCTGGCAGCCGGACGCCGACCCGGAGCAACTCCTCGACGAATGGATCGAGCTGACGTTCACGCCGGACCGCACCGCCGACCCCGAGCGACTGCGCTCCGGCCTCCGTGCGGTACTGCGCGACTCCTGGGCGACGTACGAGAAGTACACCGCGCCCCTGGGCGTCGGCTTCATGGTGCAGCCCGGGCACCACTACGGGCCAGGCGTCGACGGGTACGAGTACAGCCCGTGGGGCACCTACCATTTCGCCGACCGCGACGGCATCGGCGTCGACCGCAGCCGCGCCACCGGCACCGGATATGCGGCCCAGTACGCGAAACCCTGGTCACAGACGTACGAGACGCCCGAGAACTGCCCCGACGAGCTGCTCCTGTTCTTCCACCACGTCCCCTACGGGCACGTCCTGCACAGTGGCAGGACCGTGATCCAGCACATCTACGACACCCACTTCGAGGGAGTCGAGGAGGCCGGGGCGGCACAGGAAGTGTGGGCGTCACTGGCCGACCTGGTGGCGCCCGCGCGCCACGCCCGGGTGGCCGAGCTGTACGAGGAGCAGCTCCGCAGCGCCCGCGAGTGGCGCGACCACGTGAACAGCTACTTCCTACGCAAGTCGGGGATCCCGGACGAGGGCGGGCGCCGCATCCACTAGAGGGGTCCGGCGGCGGTCTGCTCGAGGCGCAGTACGCACACGCCCAGCGGGGCGAGCGTGACGGGCTCGCCGGGCGCGTACGCCTTGCCCGTCAGGAGGTCCGTCGCCGATGCGTGGACCGTCAACTCCGTCGCCGCGGGCGCGTGGTTGAGGAGAAACAGCAGACGTGTCCCGTCGGGGGCGACGCGATTCGCCGTCTCCACGCCGGCCACCTCGGCGTACGGACCGACGAGGCCGTATCGGGAGAGCACCTGGCGCACCACCCGGTCCGTCCCCGCGTCGTCGAGCTGTGTTGCCACGTACCAGCCCTCGCCGCCGCGCTCCCCGAAACGGTTCCGGGTGACGGCGGGCGTCCCCGCGTAGAAGTCGGAGGTGTACGTGGCAATGGGCTCGGCGCCCTGCGGCACGACGAGCTCGAAGACCAGCCGGGCCGGTGAGCGCAGGTCGCCGAAGTCGACCGGGTTCGTCACCTCCGCCGCCCGCGAGTCCCACTCGTCGACCCGGACGCCCATCAGCGGCCCGAGCGGCCCCGGCACATCCGTGAGGAAGGCGCGGTCGTGCTCGTCGCCACGCCCCGACAGGAACGTCGTGAGCACCGTCCCGCCCCGCTCCGCCACCGCCTCCAGACGTGCCGCCAGGTCCCCCTTCACCAAGTGCAGCAGGGGTGCGAGGACCACGTCGTACGCCGACAGGTCCGCTGTCACGGGGACGACGTCGACGTCCGCGCCCGCCGTGCGCGCGGCCCGGTAGTAGGAGTGCACGACATCCTGATAGCGCACCAGCCGCGACGGACCGTCCGACATCTCCAACGCCCACCAGCTGTCCCAGTCGAAGAGCAACGCCGTCCGGGCGGGCGTCCGGGCGCCGAGCGTCACCCCGCCCACCTCGCCCAGCTCCCGCCCCAGGTCCGACACTTCCCGGAAGACGCGGGTGTCGTCACGGCCCGCGTGCCCGATGACCGCCCCGTGGTACTTCTCGCACGCCCCGCGCGAGGCCCGCATCTGGAAGTACAGAACCGCGTCCGCGCCGTGCGCCACCGCCTGCCAGCTCGCGAGCCGCAACTCGCCCGGCCTGCGCAGCGGATTGACATCGCGGCAGGCCGTCGTCGACGGCGTCTGCTCCATCAGCCAGAACGGGGCACCGCCCTTCAGCCCGCGCATCAGGTCGTGCGCGAGGGCCGGCCAGGTCGGTGGCGCGTCCAGCGGTGGATAGCTGTCCCACGACGCGAAGTCCAGGTGTGGTGCCCACCGGTGATAGTCCAACGGCCGGTACATCCCCATGAAGTTGGTGGTCGCCAGAGTGTGCGGACTGTGGGCGCGCACGGCCTCCTTCTCGGCGACGAAGCAGCCCAGCAGCGCGTCCGTGGTGAACCGGTGGTAGTCGAGCGTGATGCCCTGGAACGCCGTGTGATCCGGACCTCGCCAGTGCTCGGTCAGCGCGCTCGGCGGCTCGATCTCGGACCAGTCCGTGTAGCGGTGCGACCAGAAGGTCGTCCACCACGCGTCGTTCAGGGCGTCCAGCGAGCCGTACTTCTCGCGCAGCCAGCCGCGGAACGCCTCCGCGCACAGACCGCAGTAACAGGCCCCGCCGTACTCATTGTTGATGTGCCAGGCAAGCAGCGCCGGATGGTCCGCGTACCGCTCGGCGATCCGCCCCGCGAGAGCCGTGGACAGGCGGCGGTACACCGGTGAGCTCGGGCAGAAGTTGTGCCGCTGCCCGTAACCGTGCCGGCGGCCCTCGAAGTCGGTACGGTTCACCTCCGGTTGCGCCTTCGCGAGCCAGGGCGGCAGCGCGGCCGTGCCGGTGGCGAGGACGACGCGCCGCCCCTCGGCGGCTGCCCGGTCCACGATCCGGTCGAGGACCGTGAAGTCGTAGGTGTCCGGGGAGGGCTGGAGCAGCGACCAGGCGAACACACCCACCGTCAGCGTGTCGATCCCGGCCTTGTCGAACAGCCGGTGGTCGTCGTCCCAGACCTCCTCGGGCCACTGCTCCGGGTTGTAGTCACCGCCGTAGGGGATGGCGGGGGTCGTGGGCACGCCGTTCATATGGTGAAGTCCTCCTGGGTCTCGACGATGATCGGGCGGCTGGTGTGCAGCAGCGACAGGAGCAGCACCGGAGCGAGCAGCAGGGGCAGTGCCTCGGTCCACCACACGGTGGCCGCCGTCGCGACGACGAGCAGACTGGCGGCGCCGAGCGTGGCCCGGCCGTGCCGCAGCAGGAAGTACCCGGCGAGCCGCGCCGTGTCCACGGCCCGGAACGTGAACAGGGACGTCAGCACCAGCGCGTGCGCGCCCCAGAGGAGTGCGCCCACGCCGATGACCCCGAGCAGTACCGCCCACCAGCCGGGCAGTCCGGTCGCGGCGAAGTGGGTGAGGCCGTATGCGATGACGGTCAGCCAGGCGAGCAGAGGGATCCAGATCCACAACACAGCGACGGAGTTGAGGCGCAGCCCGCGCAGATAGGCGCGGGCCGGTCGCAGTTCCGTCAGGTCGCGGCTGCGGTGGTGCAAGGCGTACAGGGCGGCGGACAGGGCCGGGCCGAGCGGCATGAGGCACAACGCCGCCAGCGGCAGGTTCGCCGGGTCCGCACCGAGGAAGAGGAGCCCGAGCAGGCCGGGTGCCAGAGTGAGCAGCAGCAGGCCCTCGACGGTGAGCAGCGTGTGGATGAGGGCGCAGGCCCGCGACAGTGGTCCGTCACCGAAGACGCGGGAGGCCCGCGGCAGGGCCGCCCCGGGGGAGCCGGTCTGTGCGGCGCTCATCCGGAGCCCCCGCCCCCGAGAATCCGGCCCTCGTCCCACCAGTCGGGAGACTCCTCGATCACCGGGCTCAGCTCGACCAGCGTCACCTCGTGTCGTTCGAGCGTGAGGTCGACGTCCACCCTGAACTCCTCTATCGGCAGCCGGAGATGGGACCTGCCCGGTTCCGCCGCCTCGTGCAGCACGTCGAGCTGGTGCGGGCGGGGCGAGCGCGGGCTGCCCATCCGGCGCCAGGCGGTGTACGCGTTGCCGCGCTCCTCGTCGACGCTGGAGCGACGCAGGAAGACCGCGCCGCGCTCGGCGTCGCCGACCGGGACGGACAACCGCAGCGAATGCCGGTCCGACCCGGGCGGCGCCCACGCCAGAACCGTGACCCGCCCGTCGGGGTGCCGGGTGACGAGATGGTCGGCGCCGCGGGCCAGCACATCACGGCCCATGCGGGCCATGAACGCATACAGGTGGTACGTGGGCTTCCTGACCTGGCGGTGCGTCAGGAGCCCGAAACCGCCGTGGAACAGCGCCGTCGGGATTCCGACCTCCTCGAACATGTCGCTGAACGTCCAGTACGAGAAGGAGTCCACCAGATCCCCGCCGGCCGCCAGGACCGGAGCCAGGTACGCGGCGTGGAAGGCCGTGTCATGGACCGGGTTGTCCGGGCGGTAGGAGGAGTTGAACTCCGTTATGTGGACCGGGAGTTCGGCCAGCGAGGTGCCCTTCAACTCGCGTCGCGGGGACCCGAACTGCTCCAGCAGGCGCTCGGCCGGGGCCAGCGTCTGGTACGTCCCGAACGGCACCGGCTGCGCGGGCCCCGAGGTGTACGCGTGGCGCGACACGAAGTCGACCGGCAGATCCCGCCGCTCCACGAACTCCGCGAACCGGCCGAGCCAGCCCTCGTCGGCGCCCGGTGACAGGGCGGGCCCGCCGACCTGGAGCGAGGCGTCGACATCCTTCACTGCGTGCGCCGTCACCTCGTACAGCCGGTGGTAGGCCGTCTCGTCGGCGCCCTGCCAGAAGTCCGGGAGATCCGGCTCGTTCCACACCTCGACCGGCCAGCCGCGCACCTCTTCCAGGCCGTAGCGGTCCACGAGGTGGGTCATCGTCGCGCGTACCAGGTCCGCCCACTCCCGGTGCGAGGAGGGCGGTGTCACGTTGCCCTGCCACCAGAAGACGGTCTGCGCGCCGGACGCCAACTCGCCTGGCATGAATCCGAGTTCGAGGAAGGGGCGGATACCGAGTTCCAGGCAGGCGTCGACGACCTGATCGACGTAGGTGAACGAATGATGCACCCGTCGGGCGCCCTGCCACTCGTACGGCCGGTACACGCCCATCCCGTCGCTGAACAGGCCGTGGCCGCGGATGTGCCGGAAGCCGATCTCCTTCTGGATCAGGGCCAGGGAGTCCTGGTAGTCGCGCCGCAGGGCGAGCTCCAGGCGGCCCGTGCCGACGCACGCCCGCCACGCCTCGGAGAGGACGCCCTGCGACTCGGCCGGGACGCGGATCATCCGTTGTCCTTCTTGTACCGCTCGTAGGCCTTGTTGTGCAGGTCCACGAGTTGCTGCATGTTCTTGGCCTTGAGCTCGGTGACGTAGTCGTCCCATTCGGACAGCGGTCGTTTGCCGAGCGCGAACTTGAGGGTGTTCTGGTTCATGTGGTCCGTGAGCGGGGTGTCCCAGAGCGAGGCCTGCTCCTGCTCCGCGGACCGCAGCGGGTGTGCCGGGGCGATCGGCATCTGCTTGCGCAGTGCCATGACGTCCTGGAACTTCTTCTCGTCCGGGCTGAAGGAGGAGGACACCAGCTCCCAGGTGCCGCCGTAGGTGAAGACGCCGTTGAAGAAGCCGTAGTCCTTCTGCAGGTCCTTCGGGGCCTTGGGGTCGGAACCCATGAGGCTGATGCCGGGCTTCAGCTGGTACTGACTGCCGGACTTCGTGTAAGTGACCCCCTCGACACCCCACTTGCAGAACCTCTGGCCCTCGTCCGAGTAGAAGAGCCAGTCCGTGAACTGCATCAGCGCGATGAAGTTGTCGCTCTTGAGCGCCTTGCTGGAGATCATGAGACCGTTCTCCAGACGGATGCCGTCGATCACGACCTCACCGGCCGGGCCGATCGGCACCGGAACCATCTCGATCTTCGCCCCCTTGACCTGCCGCTCCAGGTTGTAGCGGTACTTCTGCACCAGCTCCTGCGGGTTGGCGCTGATCGCGAAGGATTTCTGGGCCAGCAGCTTCTTCACCGCGTCGTCATCGGTCTGGGTGAAGCTCTCGGGGTCCATCAGTTTGTCGGCGACCAGCTTGCGCAGATACTCGAGGACCTGCCGGAACTCGTCCATCGCCCCGGTGAAGACGAACTTCTGTGCCTTGGCGTCGAAGGTGATGTTCTGGTAGTTCCAGCCGGCCCGGACGCCGTACGCCTGCCCGAGATAGCCGAGGAGGGCGCCCGCCGGGAAGACCGTGTTGGTGCTCCAGCGGTCGGAGAGGGGGTAGCTGTCGGGGTGCTCTGCCTTGATCGCCTTGAGGACGTCGTACACCTCGTCCCATGTCGTCGGCAGGTTCACGCCGATCTTGTCGAGGACGTCGGTGCGGAAGGACAGCGAGTATCCGGACTTGGGCTTCTCGTGGAGCCCGGGCAGCAGGTAGTACTTGCCGTCGGATTGGCGGATGGAGTCCAGCTCGGGCTCCAGCTTCCACCGCTTGACCTTGTCCTGGAAGTTGGGCATCAGGTGCACGTACTCGCTCACCGGCAGGATCGCGCCCGACGACACGAACGCGACCTCGGAGGGGTGGTACGTCTTGGGGATCAGGAAGGGGGCGTCACCTGAGCCGATCAGCAGGCTGCGCTTCTTCTCGTAGTCGCTCAGCGGGACGTCGACGGGCTGCAGTGTGATGCCGGTGCGCTTGGTGACCTCCTGCCAAAAGAGCCAGTTCTTCTTCAGCGGATACGTCGGGTTGTCGTTGTGCAGGACGGAGAAGGACAGCGCTTTGGTCGCCTTGAACTGCTCGCCGGCGTCGTACTTCTTCATGGCGCCGTTCTGCTTCTTCGACAGGTCCTTGCTGTCGCCGCCGTCGTCACCGCTGCCGCAGCCGGTGAGTACGGCGAGTCCGGCGAACCCCGCCGCGGCGAGCAGCGACCTTCTCGACAGCTGGCCCGTGTTCGTCACGTGAACTCCCAAGTCTTGTGGATCTGTTGATGCGTGAAGGGGGTGTGCTCAGCCCTTGACGGCGCCGAGCATCACGCCCGAGACGAAGTACCGCTGAACGAAGGGGTAGACGGCGAGGATCGGCAGCGCCGTGAGGACGATGGTCACCGACTGGATGTTGGCGGCGGCCTGGGTGAGCTGGTCGGCCGCGGCCCCCGCGTTGCCGCCTTCGGTGGCGCCTGCGATGAGGTTGCGCAGATAGACGGTGACCGGCATCAGATCGGCCCTGTCCATGTACAGGAAGGCCGAGAACCATGAGTTCCAGAACGACACCGAGTAGAAGAGGACCATGGTCGCGATGACGGCCTTCGACAGCGGCAGGACGATCCGCAGCAGAGTCCCGTACGCGCTCAGGCCGTCGATCTGCGCGGCCTCCTCGAGCTCCGTCGGCATGTTCTCGAAGAACGCCTTCATCACCAGAAGGTTGAAGACACTGATGGCGTTCGGCAGGGCGATCGCCCAGATCGAGTTCTTCAGGCCGAGGCTGGTGATCAGCACGTAGTTGGGGATCAGACCGCCGGAGAAGAACATGGTGAAGACGGCGATGCCGACGAGGAACGTCCGCCCGCGCAGGTCCTTCTTCGACAGGACGTACGCGTAGATGGTGGTGAGGACCATGGCGACAGCGGTGGAGAGCACCGTATAGAGGACGGTGTTCCCGTAGCTGCGCCAGAACGTCCCGTCCTGGAAGACGATCTTGTATGTGGTGAGGTTGAAGCCCTTGGGCCACAGGGTCACCTCGCCCGCCCGGATCTGGCGCTCGCCGCTGAACGAGCGGGCGACGATGTTGATGATCGGGTAGAGCGTGACCACCACGACCAGCGTAAGGATCACGGCGTTGGCGCCTTGGAAGACACGGTAGCCGCGGGTCGGGCTGTTCACGGTCGTCGCGGCGCGGGGCCGGGTCTGGATGCTCACCACAGGCTCGTCCCCACGGTCTTGCGCGACAGCCGGTTCGCGGACGTGATCAGTACGAGGCCGATGACCGCCTCGAACAGGCCGATGGCGGCGGCGTAGCTGAAGGAGTTCGACTCGACACCGGTGCGGTACAGGTAGGTGGAGATGACGTCGGCCGTCGGGTACGTCAGCGGGTTGTAGAGCAGCAGGATCTTCTCGAAGCCGACGACCATGAACGTGCCGATGTTGAGGATCAGCAGCGTGATCATGGTGGGGCGGATGCCGGGGAGCGTCACGTGCCAGGTCTGCTGCCAGCGGTTCGCGCCGTCGATCCGGGCCGCCTCGTACAGGTCCTCGTCGATCGTGCTCAACGCGGCGAGGTAGAGGATCGTGCCCCAGCCGGCCGTCTGCCAGACCTCGGAGCCGACGTAGATCGTCCGGAACCAGCCGGGCTCCTGGATGAACCGGACGGGATCGTGGCCGAACGTCGTGAGCACGTGGTTGATCGGGCCGTCCGATGCCAGCATCTGCACCGTGATGCCCGCGACGATCACGATGGACAGGAAGTGCGGCAGGTACGAGATCGACTGGACGAAGCGTTTCAGCGCGGTGCGCCGGACCTCGTTGAGCAGCAGGGCCAGCACGATCGGCACCGGGAAACAGAACAGCAGCGTCAGCAGGCCCATCCAGAGCGTGTTCCGGAAGACCTGCCAGAACGACGGGTCGCTGAGGAACATCTGCACATAGCGCAGGCCCACCCATTCCTCGCCGAGGATCGAACCGCCCGGCTCGAAGCGGCGGAACGCAATCACGTTGCCGATCATCGGCAGATAGCGGAAGACGAGGAAGAACAGGATCGGCAGCACCGCGAGGGAGTACAGCTGCCAGTCGCGGCGCAGTGACCGGCGCCAGGAACGACGGCCGGACGGAAGCTTCTTGTCGGGCGGCGGGTCGGGCGGGGCGCCGGTGCGGGGCTGGCTGCCCGTCATGGTGGAGGAGCTCACACAGGGCCTTTCGTCACACGGGCAGGCAGAGGTCATCACAAGGGCGGGGAAAGAGGTACCGAGAACTTTCGGGAATCTTCCGGTAACGTCGCCGCAACCTAAAGCCGCTCCCGACCCCTGTCAATGGGTGCCGCGTCAAAGGGAGTTGGCTTCGTGACTGGCTGTGAGGTGCCTGTGCCCGCCTTCGACCTGCCCTTGGACGAACTCCAGCGCCACCGACCCGAGCCCGACGAACCCGCCGACTTCGACACGTTCTGGCAGGCCACGTTGAAGTCCGCCGCCCAGCCCGAACCTCTGATCCGCGTCCGTCCCGTCGACAGCGGCCTGCGGCTCGTCGAGAGCTGGGACATCACCTTCCGCGGCTTCGCCGGCGACCCCGTCCGCGCCTGGTACACCCGGCCCGCGGGCGACGGCGAACTCCTGCCCGCGGTCGTCGAGTTCGCGGGTTACGGCCGCGGCCGCGGCCTTCCGCACGAGCGCCTCACCTGGGCGAACGCCGGATACGCCCATCTGCTCATGGACAACCGCGGCCAGGGCGACCAGTACGGCAGCGGGGGCGCGACCCCGGACCCGCACGCGGCGGCGCCCGGCGGCCCGGGACCCGCGGTGCGCGGGCTGCTCGACCCCCTCGACTACCACTACCGCCGCCTGATCACCGACGCGGTGTGTGCCGTCGCCGCACTGCGCGCCCTGCCCGGCGTCGACCGGGACCGGATCGTCGCGGTGGGCAACAGCCAGGGCGGGGGAGTGGCACTCGCCGTCGCCGGACTTGTCCCCGATCTGGCCGCGGCCCTGGTCACGGCGCCGCTGCTGTGCGGTATCCGGCGCGCCCTCGACCTGACCGACGCGGGGCCCTACGGCGAGATCGCCGCCTATCTCGCCGTGCACCGGGGCGCGGAGGACGCCGCGTACCGCACGCTCGGATACGTCGAGGGCATCTCGTTCGCCCGCCGTGCCCACGCCCCGGCCCACTTTGGAGTCGGCCTGCGCGACACGGTCTGTCCGCCCAGTGGCGCATACGCGGCCTGTCACCGCTATGGCGAACTCACCGGCGCGGACCCCGTCCGGGAGATCCACGCCTATCCGTTCAACGGCCACGAGCACGGCGACGCCGTGCACGTACGTCGCCAAATGACATGGCTGCGCGGGGTGCTGGGATCCGTTGGCGCCTAGATTCAGGGCCAGGCGTTCGGCGGGTCGGACAAAAAACTCGGCTTGACCGGCGCGTGGTCGACGGCATGTCCTACGGTTTCCGGAAGACATCCGGAGATCTTTCAGGATGCAGAGGTCGATGGAGGTGGGGAACGTGGCCCGGGTTGGCGGCAAAGGCAAGGCAGCCACGCAGAGCCCGGACGGGCCGGCCAAGGTGACGATCACCGAGATCGCGCGGGAGGCGGGAGTGTCGGTCCCGACCGTCTCGAGGGTCGTCAACGGGCGCTCCGACGTGTCGCCCGCCACTCGGGCGCGGGTCGAGGACCTGCTGCAGCGGCATGGGTACCAGCGGCGCCCGCCCGCGCCCGGCGACCGGGCGGCCCTGCTCGACCTGGTCTTCAACGACCTGGACAGCCCCTGGGCGGTGGAGATCATCCGGGGTGTCGAGGAGGTCGCGCACGAGGCAGGGGTGGGCACGGTGGTCTCCGCGATTCACGACCGGGCGGGCGCGGCAAGGCAGTGGATGACGAATCTGCGGGCCCGCGCGTCGGACGGGGTGATCCTCGTGACCTCGGTTCTCGAACCGGGGTTGCACGACGAACTGCGGCGCCTGGGTGTGCCGTTGGTGGTCGTCGACCCGGCCGGTTCACCGGCCACCGAGGCGCCGACCGTCGGTGCCACGAACTGGGCGGGCGGGATGGCTGCGACCGAGCATCTGCTGGGGCTCGGTCATCGAAGGATCGGGTTCATCGAGGGCCCGCCCCGGCTGCTGTGCTCGCGCGCCCGGCTCGACGGGTACCGGGCCGCGCTCGATGTGGCCGGTGTGCCCGTGGACGACGCGCTGATCGTGCCCGGCGACTTCTACCACGAGTCCGGATTCACCGGCTGCAACCAGCTGTTGGACCTGGCCGAGCCGCCCACCGCCGTCTTCGCCGCCAGTGACCAGATGGCGCTCGGGGCGATCGAGGCGCTGCGTCGGCGCGGGCTGCGGGTGCCGGAGGACATGAGCGTCCTCGGCTTCGACGATCTCCCGGAGGTGCGCTGGTCGGCGCCGCCGCTCACGACGGTCCGTCAGCCGTTGGCGGAGATGGGGAAAATGGCGGCGCGCTTCGTCCTCGACCTGGCCCGGTCCGTCGCGCCGGCCTCGTCGCGGGTGGAGCTCGCGACAGAACTGGTGGTCAGGGCCAGTACGGCGGAGCCACGGCAGGTCTGACGCGCTCGGCACCCACCGGGGGTGTCAACGGCTGCTTTTGTCAGGGCCGTTGACACCCCCGTCGTGTGTCCGTAACTTCCGAGGCCATCCACCGATAGTTTCGGACGTCTTCCGGAAGGTGCGTCATGCCAGCCTCCGCATCCTTGACCCGCCGCCGCGCCCTGGACGCAGTCAGCGTGGCCGGGGCCCCGGCACCGCGGCGCTCACGTCCTGCGGCGACTCGGCCCCCGGCTCCAAGGACGGAGGTGGGACCGTCGTCGAGCGGTCGCACATCCAGGCCGCCCAGTCCGGTGGCAGGCGCCTCGTCGGCGCCGCGCACTCCACGCCCGACTGCTGGTGACCAGCGTCATCCCGTGCTGCTTCTTCCGTGATCCGCGCGGGACCGGAGGGGGTCGGTACACCACCCACATGGCGCGCGTCTTCGCCTACTTGGTCCTCGCCGTGGTGCCCGCGCCCGCCTTCCATCCGGTGGCCGAACGGCAGCCGACCGACGGCATCACTGTGGGCGCGGCCAAGGGCTGACCCGCCACCGGCCCACCACAGGCGTGACAGCGCCCGTCGCCCGGACACCACCTGCTCGTACCGCACTCGAGGAGTTCCATGGCTCACCCCTGGCAGGACACCACCCTGCCCGTCCACGTCCGGACGGCGGACCTGCTCCCCTATCTCGCACCGCCACTGGGCCTCCGCGGTGACCCCAGCAACGTCGACCCAACCGCCCTCTACCCGTTCGGGCACGGCCTGTCGTACACGACGTTCGCCTGGGACACCCCGCGGTGCGACACCCCCGAACTGCCCACCGACGGCGAGACCACCCTGCGCCTCACCGTCCGCAACACCGGCGACCGCCCCGGCACCGAGGTCGTCCAGCTCTACCTCCACGACCCGGTCGGCACGGTCGCGCGGCCGGAGATCCGGCTCGTCGGCTACGCCCGGGTCCCGCTCGACGCCGGGGCGTCCGCGGAGGTCCACGCGACGTTCCCGGCCGACCTCGCCGCCTACACCGGCGCCGACGGCCGTCGCGTCGTCGAACCCGAAGCCCTCGAACTGCGCGTCGCCGCATCCAGCGCCCACGTCCACCACACTGTGCCGCTCACCCTCACAGGGCCGGTTCGAGAGGTCGGGCACGGGCGGCGCATGCGGTGCGAGCTGCGCGTGAAGTGACGCGCGCGGCGCCGCGCGAAGCAAGGCCACCCACCCCGCCCTTCAGCTGAGGAGCCGCACCATGTCCACACCCGCACGCCGTACCCGAGCCAGAGCCGCTGCCTTCGCCGCGTCCACGGCCCTGCTGCTCGGTCTCGCCGCGGTCCCCGCCGCCCACGCGGACGGCGCCCGGCACCGCGCCACCACGCTCGACGACCTGGCCGAGCGTACCGGCCGCTACTTCGGCTCGGCCGTCGACAACCCCGAGCTCGACGACACCGCGTACGCCGACCTGCTCGGCAGCGAGTTCGGCGCCACCACCCCCGGCAACGGCATGAAGTGGTATGCGACCGAACCCCAGCGGGGCGTCTTCGACTTCACCGCCGGCGACGAGATCGTGGCCTACGCAAAGGCCCACCATCTGAAGGTGCGCGGCCACACCCTGCTGTGGCACAGCCAGCTGCCGAGCTGGCTGACGGACGGCACCTGGACCGCTGGTGAACTGCGCTCGATCCTCAAGAACCACATCACGACCGAGGTGAAGCACTACAAGGGCAAGGTCTTCGCCTGGGACGTCGCCAACGAGATCATGAACGAGGACGGCACCTACCGGGAGAACATCTTCTACAAGACGCTCGGCCCCGGCTACATCTCCGACGCCCTGCGCTGGGCGCACGCCGCCGACCCCAAGGTCAAGCTGTACCTCAACGACTACAACGTCGAAGGGCTCGGCGCGAAGTCGGACGCCTACTACACGCTGATCAAGCAGCTCAAGGCGGATAACGTCCCGATCGACGGCTTCGGCATGCAAGCCCACCTCGCCCTGCAGTACGGCTTCCCGAGCGACATGCGCGGGAACATCCAGCGCTTCGCCGGCCTCGGCCTCGACGTCGCGATCACCGAACTCGACATCCGGATGATCCTGCCCGCCGACGCCGCCATGCTGGCCCAGCAGGCCGACTGGTACGGCCAGGTCACCGACGCCTGCCTGGCCGTGCGGCGCTGTGTAGGCATCACCCTGTGGGGCTACTCCGACCGGCACTCGTGGATCCCGTCGGTCTTCGCGGGCCAGGGCGCGGCGCTGCCCTGGGACGAGAACCTTCAGCGCAAGCCCGCGTACGACGCGATCGCCGGTGCGCTCGCGGCCGCCGGGAAGAAGAAGGGCTGACCGCGCGGTGACGACCCGCACCCGGGGCGGCCTCGCCTGCGGCAGTGGCCTGTTCGGCGTGTCCGATGGCGACCGGACACCTACCGCCGGGTGACGGCCGGGACGCTTACCCCGAGGGCTCAATGCGCCTTCGGGGTAAGCGTGTTGGTCACTCGCGGCCGTGGCTCACGGGGTACGAGTGGCCGACCGCGATCTCGTCGATCCTCAGCTGGTGGTAGAAGGGGACGACGGTCGCCGCCGACCAGGTGCTGTCCACCTCCAGCCTGATGTAGCGGGCCGTGGTGTCCAGGCCGATGTAACGGGTGCTGCGGGCGCTCTCCATGACACCGGTCTTCACCGGATCGCCCCAGTGCTCGCCGTCGTCACTGACAAAAACCTTGTAGTCCTTGATCCGGGCCGAGTCCTCCTTCCTGCCGAACGACTCGCGGTTGTACGTGGGAGACCACTCGCTCTGGTTCACGGCCAGGTACCGGGCCTTCTTCACGCCCCCGAGATCCAGCGTCAGCGAGACGGGCACCTGCGCGTTCGAGTCCCAGTACCGGGTGAGATCACCGTCGGTGAGGTTGGTCGCCGGGTGGCCGTCCTTCGCCGAGGTGGCGGTGGCCCGCACCGTGTTGGAGGGATACAGGCCCTGGCGGTGTCGCTCCGTCTCCACCTTGAAGACCGTGTCGTACGGGTCCCAGGTGGTGATGTCCTTGAGCGTCACGGTGCCGTCGTGCTGGTCGAAGGCGATCCTCCTGCCGGTACGCAGATCGCTGATGCGCTTCACCTTCGTGCCGTTGTCGCGCAGGCTGAGAGAGCCGGATTCGGTTCCCGTCGGTCGCGTCGTGACATGGATGTACTGGCGCGTCGGGTCCTCCTTGGCCACCGTGGTGTATCCGTACGCCCCGTCGTTCCAGGCACCTGGACGCAGCCCGCCGTACAGATAGCCGCCGCCCTCCACACCGTGCAGCGATTCCCAGATCGGGTCGAGATACTTCGACATGTAGTCGGTGAACGCCTGCTGCTGCGGCGGGAACGTCCCGTCCACCTGGGCCTGCAGGTCCATCAGGGACTTGTACGACGTGCCCGCGTTGGCCACGTAGCGGCGGATGTTGAGCGCCGTGTCGACCGGACGGTCCTGGCCGTCGTACCACCAGGCGCCGCTCGAGGGCACCTTGTAGCAGGACTCCGTCAGACGCGGCATGGACGTCCAGTACGCCGCCGGCATGTCGTAGTCGGGCGTCATGCCCGTCTTCTGCTCGTTGCTGACGGTGTCCATGATCGGCGTGTCTTCGTTGTTGTTGCTCAGGAGCATGTCCGGGCGCTGCTCACGGATCTGCTCGTACAGGTGGTGCTGCTCCCAGTACTCGTTGTCGTTGTCGATCCAGAAACCCTTCAGGTCCGGGTAGTTGCGCATCACCTCGAAGAAGTTGTCGTAGCTGAACTCACCGAAACCGGGGCGCGTCGTCAGATCGACGTCCTTGCCCTTGTAGGCGGAGTAGGCGGCGGAGTCGAAGGACTCAGGGCCCATCACGTCGTGCCACTGAGGATCGTCGGTCATGTAGAGGATGACCTTGATGCCCTTGGCCTTGGCCGCCTTGATGAGTTCACCGAGGATGTCGCGCTTCGTCGAGCAACTGCCGGGGATCTTCGACGGCCAGGGGCGGGCGTAGCCCAGGCGGCTGTGGAAGGTGGCCAGGACGATGTACGAGCCGTGGATCTTCTGCGTCTCCTTGACCCAGTAGTCCGGGTTCCAGCCGCTGTCGTTCACGGCCTTCTGCCAGGAGTCGCAGTCGTAGTGCTCGGGTTGTGTGTACATGCCCCAGTGCAGGAAAAGGCCTGCGGTGGAGTTGCGCAGCCAGGTCTGACGCGGGTTGAACATGCCCGGCACCGGGTCCGCCTGCGCGGTGGCGGTCGTGTCGGTGGCCGTGGCCGCGGGGGCGGATGCGGGGATGAGCAGGAGAGGGCTGAACAAGGCGAGCAGGGCCGCCCACAGGGCCCACAGGTGCCGTGGCCGGGGCGCTGGTCTGCTGGACATGAGGGGTTGTTCCTCCTTCGGGTGCAGCACCGTGACGTTGCCGGGACAAAGGACGTGCTGTGCGGGCGAGTCGGTGGACCTCCTCGGGGTCAGTCGGGTGGCCGGACGGTCAGCAGGCCGGAGGGCGGTACGTCGAGGCGGACCGCGCCCGGGCCGAAGGTGTGAGGGCCCGAGTGGGTGACCCGGCCGCGTGCGTCGTACGTGGTGAGCGTGGCCCGCACCGGGGCGTGCGGCACGACACAGATCAGGCTGTCCGCGGAGGTGGCGTTCACCAGATCGGCCCGGGGGTGGCGCAACAGGTCGAGCGGAACGGGGCGTTCGGCGTGCGCGACGACCACCTGGGCGTCACCCGCGTGCGCCCGCACGAGGGGGTACAGCTCGTCAGGGCGGCCCGGCTCCACCTCGCCGTCGAGCAGGACGGGGCGCAGCCGCTGCCACTGGCGCAGCCAGAACGCCACGACCTCGCGATGCTCCGGGCTCAACTCATGCAGTCTGCAGGACAGTTGGGGAACGGCATGCAACACCGACTGAATCTGCCGGGCCGCTGCCTCGGCCGTTGCGTCCGGGTCCCACATCAGCATGTCCGAATGGACGGCGCCGCCGGTCGCGCAGAGCGCCGCGTCGATCGTGCGGATCCGGTTCGCGGTGGCGTCGGCCGGGCAGTCGGAGGCGCGCAGCAGATTCCCGTACGCGCTCATGCCGGGGCCGAGGCAGGGCTGGCGCAGTTCGACCAGAGGGCCGCGCGGACACAGCGCGCCGAGGGCGGCGCGGAGATCCCCGAGCAGCAGGGCCATCGCGGGTCCGACCGGGCCGCCGCCGGTCTGCGCGTACACGGTGGCGTCGTCGAGGAAGTCCAGCTTCAGGCCGTCGAGCCCGTGGTCGGCGACGAGCCGGGTGCACACCTGCAGGACGTGCACGCGCACCCGGGGCTCTCTGGGGTCGAGGACGTGTGCGCCGGGCGCGGTGGGGCTGGGGATGCGAGCGTACGGAGAGAGCCGCTGCCACTCGGGGGAGTCCGGGCCCAGGAGCAGCGGGGCGATCCACGCCACGTACGCCATGCCGAGGCCCTGCACGTCGCCCACATGCGCGGCAAGATCGGGGAACTTGGCCGTGTCGACCTGCCAGTCGCCCGCCCAGGCGTAGCCGCGTTCCCGCCCGCCACGCTGCCAGCCGTCGTCGAGTATCAGCAGTCCGCAGCCGAGTGCGGCAGCGCGCTCGGCCTCCCGCGCCACGCCGTCGGCCGTGACCTCCTGTCCGAAGGCGTACCAGGTGGAGTAGGCGGGGGTGCGGCCCGCCTCCGGCAGCGCCAGCGGTGGCATCTTCGCAGCGCCTACGAGCCGACGGCGCAGCAGGCGCAGCGCCGTCGCGGGGGAGGGGCTGCGGCCCGCGAACAGCACGGTGTACGGCCGGCGTCCGGCGGTGAGTTCAAGGTGCACCGCGAACAGTTTGCGCTGCTCCGAGACGCCGAAGACCAGGTGCGTCTCGGTCGTCGCGTCCTCTGCGGCGAAGGCGAGCAGTGTCTGCCCCGATGTCTCGTACAGGCAGCCGATCGCGGAGCCGTGCACCAGGCCGGCGTTGAGCGGGCCTGCCCAGTCGGGCGGCAGGGACCGCTGCCAGCCGGCGTCCGGGTGCCAGTAGCCGACGGCGTCCTGCAGGGGTGTCGCCAGGCGGATCTCCACGGCGGCGCCTTCGGGGGATGAGACGTCCAATGCCCGTACGCCGTCCGGGAGTTCGCGCACGACAGGCTCCATGGGGACGCCGTCGACGAGCACGGCGACGCTGACCCGGTCGATGAGCGCGGAGGTGGGAGTGGGCGGGCGTTCTGCCGTGGTGACCGCGATCGACGTCACGTACGTCCTCCGGGAGGGCGACTGCAGGGACGGATGGCCGCTTCGTGAGCGTTCCCGTGAGCGCTCACGGAGTACCTTGGAGCCGGGGCATGTCCCCGTCAAGACCGGTGCGAGGGATTCCTGAACTCGCCCTTGATCACCTCAACTTCGGTGCAAAAGGTGGCCGTTGACAGCGGGAAACGAGCTGCTCATCATGTCCGTGAGCGCTCACGTGAACCGTCCGGCGGCGAAGGCGGACGACACTAGGCAGGCAGAGAGAGGAACCCTCCCCGAGATGCCCACCCCTCGCACGTCCCGACGCGGGCGTCACGGCGTCACCATCGACGACGTGGCCCGCTCCGCGGGTGTCTCCCGGCAGACCGTCTCCCGCGCCATCAACGACAAACCCGAGATCGACCCGGGCACCCGGGCACGGATCCTGGAGGTCGCCCAGACACTCGGCTACCGGCCCAACCGGCATGCGCGCGGCATGGCAGGCCCGGCGACGACCACGCTCGGCCTGGTCGTCGCCGATGTGCTCAATCCGTTCTTCCCCGAGGTCGTCGCCGGGGTGATGGAAGCCGCCGACGAGCGCGGCTGGCAGGTCGCCGTGTACAGCACCGGGTCGGCTCTCGAACGCGAGCAGAGGGTGGCGGCCACTGTCGCCGACCATGTCGACGCGTGCGTCGGCTACTTCTTCGCCGAGAGCGCCATCGAACAGGTGCGGAGCACAGGTATCCCGCTGGTGCTCCTGGACCACGACACCCGGCCGCCTGCCGCCGGCGGCGTCCGTATCGACTTCGAGTCCGGGATGCGACAGGCCCTCGGGCACCTCATGGCGGCCGGACACCGGCGCGTGGTCATGCTCGATGACACGGCCCGCGGAGACGGGGCGGACCCGCACTCCCGGCGCGCCCTGTTCCTCGCCCTGGCCGCCGAGCACGGACTCGACACCGGCGGCAGCCCGGTCGTTCCTGTGGCCAACTCCGTGCAGGGCGGCGCCGACGGCATGGACCGCGTGCTCGCCGAACACCCCGGCACCACCGCGGTGCTCGCCTACAACGACCTGATAGCAGTCGGCGCCATGCGCCGCGCTCTGCGCCGGGGCCTGGACGTACCGGGCGACTGTGCCTTCGTCGGGTGCGACGGCCTGATGCTCGGAGAGCTGATGGACCCGCCGCTCACCACGCTGCACGTCGACAAGCGGCAGGTCGGCCGGGCCGCCGTCGAGCAGATCGCGGCGCTCGTACAGGGCCGCGGCCCGCTCGCCGAGCGGGTGATCGTGCCGCGCCTGGTGGTGCGGGGGTCGGCCTGAGCGAAGCGCGCCCGCTCAGTGCCCTTGGATCGGTTTCGCATCGGCACGCGGGGGCGTAGCTTTCTGAGTGATCGATCGACTGGTACGAGTAGGCCGACGTCGCAGCGTCGGTCGGAAGGGGTGCGCCTGTGCTCGGCGAAATCAACGTAGACGGCGCGATGTCCGACTGCTGCGGGACCGTCCGCAAGGGTGCGGGTGGGATGCCGCCCGCTGTACTGGAGGACGAAGTCGGCACCTTCACAGCTGAGTTGGCCGCCAGATGAAGCGTCCCGCAGCCCAGGAAGCACCCTGGATGGTCCTGATCGGTCCGGCCGGTACCGGGAAGACCACCCTGGGCCTGGAGATCGCGGCACAAGCGCAGAGACCGATCGTCGATCTGGACGCCGCAGCGGACGAGTACTACGCGCAAGTGGGATGGAGCATCCCCAGACTCCGCGAGCGCATCGCGGCAGTCGGTCGCCTCGCCGCGGAGTCCGAGTGGGAAGGCGCTCGAGCGCACGCTGTGGCGAGTGTGGTGGCCGACCATCCCGACGCCGTGATCGCACTGGGCGCAGGCCACACCAGCTACACCGACCCCGCACACCGGGCCGAGGTGCGCACCGTGTTGAGCCGCTGCCGACACGTGGTTCGAGTTCTGCCCTCACCCGACCGCGAACTCTCGCTGACCCTCCTGCGGCAACGCTGCACGACAACCAAGGGGCAATCCTGGATCGTCGACGGACACGACTTCCTGGAGCAGTGGCTCGATGACCCCGGCGCGCTGCAGATGGCGACCCGGACGATCTATACAGAGAGCGAGACTCCCGCTCAGACCGCAGCGCGGCTGATCGGGCACACCTGAGCAGACCCCACTCCACAGACCGCCACCAACCCACCTGACCTGGTCGCTCGTCCCCTCATGACCCGACGCCCGACGCGGACACCGGCACCGCAGACTGCCGCCGGACGGCGCTGACTACCGAAGTTCTCGGTCGTACTCGAACAACAGCGCCTGGAGGTACGCTTCCAAGCGCTGGGCGAGAACGGCCGATGTCAGATCTTCCCTCTCGAGTTTCCGGCAGGGCCCGGCGACCCTCCCGCGTCCGGCGCGATGGCCGGAGCGTCCAGCACAGGTGATCAGCCGGGTCCTCGCTCAGCGTTCCACCGGCTGCGATGCAGTGATCCGCCAGACGCATGCCGACGCGCACGCCGTGCAGCAGAGCAAGCGCAGCACAGTGAGCACAACGCAGTGGAGCAGTGGGCCACGTCCAGGTCAGCGGGCCCCCAGGACGTCTCCACCCAGTCCACGACTCCCGTGATCGTCAGAACAGCCTCTCGCGAAGAGCACGGTCCCGGGGTGGAAGTCCCGGTTGCAGGAACAAGGCGGGTAGTCCGGGAGAGCGAGCCGCGGATCAGCCTCCCGGCCACGCCGCCACCTGCCCGGCCCCTTCCGTCCGCCTCGCGAACCCGCCCGACGCCCGGATCAGGGCAGCGTCGTCGGCAGGCATCCGCGCGGGACGAAGTACCAGCTCTGCAGCCCCACGCCGTCGGTGCTGCCGCCGCGCGGATCTCGCACCATCACGTAGCGGCCGTCGCGGCTGACGTAACGCCACAGCACCGTCTGGCCGATGGCGACCTGCGTGTTCAGTGGGGCACTCGGGGTGGTGGGCACCGACCACGGGCGCACGTTCCCGTAGCCCGTGATGTGGCTGCCGTCGTACGTGGCGCAGCCCGATCCGGCGACCGTGGTCACGGTGGCACCGTCCGACGCTCCACCTCCGATCTGGCCGTTGGTGAACTCCGACGTCGGCATGGTCACCGGGTCGCCGCACTCGTTGGCGTGCGCCTCGTCGCCGGAGGCCGCGCCGTCGTAGATCCACAGACAGGAGTTGAGGTCGCCGTAGATGTGGCCCCAGCGATAGCCGCCCTGCGGGTCGCCCTGGATGTCGACGGTCCAGCCGCGGTAGGCGGTGCCGATGACGTACGAGGCGGGGGAGCGGCGCAACAGTGTGTAGTCGCTGTCGACGTGCTTGCGAACGGCGGCCTGGGCGGTGGGGACGCCGCCGGTATAGGGCAGGGCGAGGCCGAGGGCGGCGGCAGCCGCGGCGAGCGCCACGGTCAGGGCCGCGCGACGGGGTGAGCGGGTGGTGCTCCTGCTTCTCATGGCTTCTCCTGCCGTGAGGTGACCACGACGGCCTTGCCGGCCGCCCGGGCGAGCGTAGTGCGGCGCCCCGAGCCGGGGTGGACGGCAGCCGGGCGAATTCACGGCCAGGCGAGCCGTGTGTCACCAACTGGTCCCCTTCATTCGAGACTTGGGGTGGTTCGAGTGAAGGACGAGGCGATCCCAGGACCATGGCACCCCTCAAATCCCGGAAGGCGCAAGGGTTTCACGAAATCCGTGCTGCGGTCTGTCACTGCGCCGAGACCGGCCTGCTCCACGAATGGCTCCAGGGCACGTACCTCGCCGTGAGCCTCGCCTCAGGCATCGACCCGGCACCCCTCGCCGCGGCGCTGGAAACCCCCGCCGAAGCAGGCGCTCTCCACTGGGAGACCGACTCCCGAGCCACCGCTCATTTCGACAGGACTTCTCAGTCTCTACGGCAGCCGCCACCATGGAAGTCCGCGGAGCGGGCCACTACACCGGCTCTGCAACAACCCGGCCCTGTTGCGCCCACACGGTCTTACCCTGCTCGTGGTACCGGACGCCCCAAGTGTCGGCGATGCTTGCGACGATGAAGAGGCCGCGGCCCCCTTCATCGATCGCGCGGGCATGCTTGAGGCGCGGGACGCTTGCCCCTGCGTCACGGATCTCGCAGGTCAGACGGTCGTCGAAGATGAGCCGCAGGCGGTAGGGCGGAGCACCGTACCGGACTGCGTTGGCAACCAGTTCACTGACGATGAGTTCGGTGGTGAAGGCTGTCTCTTCGCCGATCTTCCAAGCGGCGAGTTTTCTGCGTGCGGCCTTACGGGCTGCAGGGACGGCCGACAGATCCTCGGCCAGCGCAACCGTCAGCACTCTGTCCGGGGGCAGACCTCGAGCACGTGCCAGCAGCAGCAACTTCTCCGTGTCGTGGCGGTCTCGCAGCGCGTAAGAGAGCGTGTCACAGACTTCGGTCAGGGGCAGCGTCGCTCCCTCCTGCAGCAGTACACGCAGCGTCGGCGAGCTCTCCAACAGGTCCTCATTGCCGACCGCAAGCGTGCTGCCTGTTGGCATCGTGATCCGGGTGGCAGGGAAAGGGGCGTGATCGGTGCCGGCGAGCACCGGACCGCCCGGAGCCGCCACAGTCGCCGACTCGCCGTCAGGAAGGACAAGATACGGCTCCGAGAGTCCCGCGCGAACGAGCGTGCACGTGTGGTCGACCGAGTCGTAGATCGCGATCAGGCACGCAGCCGTGAGCGGTTCACGGTTCAGAGGGTCTCCCGCCGGCAGCGCTGCCCGTTCCGCGGCCAGTTGCTCGGCGGTGTCGCTCAGCCGGGCCATCAGTTCCTGCGGCTCCAGGTCGAGTGCGGCCAGTGTGTGGATGACGGTCCTGAGCTGTCCCATGGTGGTGGCAGTCGCCACGCCTCGTCCGGCCACGTCTCCGAGCACCAACGCGACGCGGCCGCCCGCCAGTTCGATGGTGTCGAACCATGCGCCCCCGCCGCCCGGACCCGGGATGTGCATCGTAGCCACGTCCACGGTGGACGGAACCGGCGACTTCTGCGGCAGGAGCCGACGCTTCACGGTCGCTGCGATCGTCCGTTCCCGCGTGTAACGCCGTGCGTTGTCGATACAGAGAGCCGCGTGCGCGCAGACATCCGTCGTCAGCGTGATGTCGTGCTCGTCGAAGGGCTCCTCGTCTCCGTGCCGATAGAAGCTGACCACGCCCAGAGCTGCGCCGCGTACGGTGAGAGGGGCGACGATCAGGGAGTGAGCATCTGACCGCACGATGGAGTTCGCCCGCGCCGGATCTGCCGATAGCCAGGGGCTGTCTTCGGCCACGCTGACGAGCCGCGGACGCAGGTCGTTGAGGACTCGCGAGAACGGAGTGCCGTGCGGGAGCCGACGCACGTCGCCCACCGCGTGTGCCGACACCAGCCCTTTGAATGCAGCGCGCCGCAAGGGCACGTCATAGGCCACCGGAGCCAATGGCGGCTCCTGCCCCCGGAACACGTCCTCGATGACCTCGACCACCACAATGCCTGAGAATGCCGGTACGACGGCCTCGGCCAACTCCTGGCACACGGACATGACGTCGAGTCGGTCCCCGACGGTTGTGCGGACCCGCTCCAAGACATTCAACCGTCGCGACGTCCGCTCGCGGTCCGTCACATCCATCGCCGAGGCGACCAGGCCTTGGATCTGGCCGTCGTGTCCTTCGACGCGGACGTACGACAGGGAGTAGACCACGGGACGACCCGTGCCTTCCGCTCCTGCGGACCGCACGACACGCTGGAGCGCCGGCTCGCCGCCGGCAAGAACCAGTCGCGCCACCGCACGCTCATTCGCCGGATCCTCAAGCCCGAGGGCTGAAGCAAAATCCATGTCGGCCGGCGTCTCCTTCCCGGCCGGCCGTGCCTCGGGTGTACCGGCCCGGGACCTGACGATGCGTAGGTCGCAGTCCAGAACGTACAAGTCCATGGGCGCGTCTGCGAACAAAGCCTGCAAGGCGGCGAAGTCCCGCTCGGTTGAACCAGAGCCTTCTGCTGCGCGTACCTCCCAGGTCAGCGAACGACCGGAGAACACGGGTCTTACCGACACCTCCCCCAGAGCGGCCAGGGCGCCCACTGCCCCGGAGACAGTGGCGCCCTGTCGCGACAGGGCAGCCACAGTGCGCCCCTCGGCATCCCCCTGGGACCAGCCCAGCAGTTCTCCGGCCTGGGCAGACCACTCGAGAATTCGCCCATCATCAGCGATACGCACGAGGACCGCACCGGTCGACATGGCACACCTCCGCTCCGGCACGCGCACACGTGCCACTTCCATACTGATGCGCAGAGTCGCGCCGCTCACTTCGGTCGGCCACCGCACGGGGAGGTGCCGTCGAAGGGCGTAGGTCACGAAGAGTCGGCAAGTAGATACGTAAGGTTCGGGCGGGCTGCTGACGCTGAGGTAGTCCCTCGTGCTGCAGAAGCAGCAGTCACCAGCTCGCATCCTGCAATCAGGCCCAGATCTGCGCTATCGGCGCTCGTGAAGGGGGTGCGAACGGAAAGTGAGCATGGGGAAACTGAGGCGCGCTGCGTTATCGGGTCGGCCGCCGCTGAGAGTGGCCGGACCGACGTTTCCCCATAATCATGGATAACTCTCATCTTCAATTTTCCCTGCCTTTGTGCAGTCGCGCGTCTACCCGGATTTAAGTGTCAATTTTGACCACCAGGAATTCGGTGGCCCATGTGGCGGCTGCGGGATGTATGTCGCAGGGAGGGGCTGCCAGTTGGTCCTGGCCGGTATGTGTTCGGGCGGTGACCGTCCAGCGTGCTGAAGCTTTCCTGTTCGGTTAGGGTGATGGCGACGACGTGCTCATTCCGGTCGCTCTTTCACTGCTGACCTCGCCGTCGAGTCTCCTTCTGGCCCGAAGCTGGTCTATAGCGTGGTGTGTGAATCCGGCTCGGGTGAATTACTCATGCGATGCACCCGCGCGTTCGCATGAGTTACTGAGATAGTTTCGAGAGGAAACACCATGCCTTTCGCCACCGCCAAGGACGGCACGCAGATCTTCTACAAGGACTGGGGTTCGGGACAGCCCGTTGTCTTTTCCCACGGTTGGCCGCTGAACGCGGACGCCTGGGACCCCCAGATGAAGGTGATGGCGGACAACGGATTTCGTGCCATCGCCCACGACCGGCGCGGTGGCGGACGCTCCGGGCAGTCCTGGGAGGGCAACGACCTCGACACGTACGCCGACGACCTCGCGGCGGTCATCGAGGCAGAGGACCTCCACGACGTCATCCTGGTCGGCCACTCCACCGGCGGAGGCGAGGTCACCCGTTACATCGGCCGTCACGGCTCCGGCCGGGTCGCCAAACTGGTCCTGCTCGGCGCGATCCCCCCTCTGATGCTCAAGACGGACGCGAACCCCGAAGGCCTGCCGATCGATGTATTCGACGAGATCCGCAAGGGCGTCGAGACGGACCGCTCGCAGTTCTACCAGGACCTCAGTGCCCCGTTCTACGGCGCCAATCGCGACGACTCGACGGTCACGCAAGGAACCCGTGACGAGTTCTGGCTCTGGAGCATGACGGTCGGCATCAAGGGCGCCTACGACTGCGTCAAGGCGTTCTCCGAGACGGACACCACCGAGGACCTCAAAAAGGTCGACGTGCCCACGCTGATCGTGCACGGCGACGACGATCAGATCGTTCCCAAGGTGGCCGCCGGCGACAAGTCCTCCAAGCTCGTCAAGGACTCGATCTACAAGGTCTACCCCGGCGCCCCGCACGGCCTGGCGATGGTCCCCAAGTTCGCCGAGATCTTCAACGCCGACCTCCTTGAGTTCGCCCGTAGTTGACCCACGGCAGGAACGAACGAGCGGCCCGGTGAAATCTCAGGGGCTGGAGCTTGCGGAAGGGCCCGAGGCGGAAGACTCGGGCCCTTCCGCTCTGTTGCCGGCATCGGACGCCTGCCAGGGCTGGCCGGATCTCCTCGCATTCGCGGATGTCGTCGCGATGCTGCGGTGCGAGCCGGCCGTCTTCGGCCCGGTCGCCTCCGACCCGACGGACCCGATGGTCTTCCGCCTGATCGACGTCCGTACCGCCGCCGTGAGAAGGCCCTGCAATCCATCCGGTCCGCACGGTCGGCGCGGTCCGAGGTGCGTGACCGGGGCTGGTCGCCGGCGGGCAACACGCTCCGGACGCCGGTGGACAGAGCGCGGTCGCCCCCGACGGTGCCCTGGTACATGGCTGCGGCCTTGCCGGAAGGATCCGATCGGCCCGGCTCGGTAGCATGCAACGCATGGCCATCAAACTTGAGAACGTCGGCATCGCTGTTCGCGACCTCGAAGCAACGATCGCCTTTTTCACCGACCTCGGCCTCACGGTCGTCGGCCGCGACACGGTCAGTGGTGAGTGGACCGACACCGCCGTCGGCCTTGATGGAAATCATGCCAACATTGCGATGCTCCAGACGCCAGACGGTCACGGTCGCCTTGAGCTCTTCGAGTACATCCACCCCGAAGCGATCGAGTCCGACCCCACTCGTCCCAACGAGATCGGCATGCATCGCGTCGCCTTCTCAGTCGACGACATCGACAAAGCCCTCGAGACAGCCGCAAAGCACGGATGCCTTCCGCTTCGCGGTGTGGCGACCTATGAGGACATCTACAAGCTCACGTACGTCCGTGGTCCCAGCGGCATCCTTGTGATGCTCGCCGAGGAGCTGAAGAAGAACTGACGGCTGATCGGGGCAACGGGTCAGGGATCAGCAGGAGCCGCATTCGACGGCGCGACACTGCATGTCGTCGCGGCGTTCTCAGCGGGTGCGGGTGCGGGTGATCAACCACTTCTGTTGGCGCTCTTCAGGCCCTGACATCCTTCCGCTCCCGCGAATGATCCAAAAGAAGCGCCCTGTTTGGTGCGAGACAGGACGTTGGTGACGCAGGCCGATGTCGGTGAAACCCAGATGCTTCGGCGGGCATAGGTCGGGTAGCGTGCGAGCTATGTCGAGTCCTGAGTCAGACAAGGTGGGGGCTTTCGGTCACGCCGTCAGCCCCCTGAAGCCCTGAACTCGTAGCCCTCTCGTTGCGCCGCATTCTGTGGTGGGACGAGTGTGCCCGTGGGGCTGGCCGCGGTGACGAGATGACCTTCTCGTGCTTCTCCTCACCTCGGAGCCTTCAATGCCTCTCCCGCTGTACCTGCTTGCCATGGCGGTCTTCGCCATGGGCACCTCGGAGTTCATGCTCGCTGGGCTGTTGCCGGGCATCGCCTCAGATTTCGACGTCACAGTCGGGACAGCGAGCGTGCTCACCTCAGCCTTCGCGATCGGCATGATGGTCGGCGCCCCTCTTGTGGCCGCGCTTGCCCGCAACTGGCCCAGCCGCTCCAGCCTTCTCGGGTTCGTCCTTACTTTCGCGGCGGCTCACGCTGTGGGCGCCATCACCACGAGCTTCCCCGTCCTGGTAGCCACCCGGGTGGTCGCCGCGCTCGCGAACGCAGGGTTCATTGCCGTCGCTCTGACGGCTGCCGCCACGCTGGTCCCGGCCGACAAGAAAGGACGTGCGCTGGCCGTCCTGCTGTCGGGTACGACGGTGGCGACCGTCGCCGGTGTCCCCGGCGGATCGGTACTCGGCACGGTGCTCGGCTGGCGGGCCACCTTCTGGGCAGTCGCCGCTCTCTGCCTGCCCGCAGCCATCGGCATTCTGAAGGGCATCCCGGCGCGACAGGGGAAGGAAGAGGCGACTGGCCGGCCGGCCTTGCGAACGGAGCTAGCCCCGCTCACAAGGCCGCGGTTGATCCTGGTGATGCTGCTCGGCGCGCTGGTGAACGCGGCAACCTTCGGTAGCTTCACCTTCCTCGCCCCCGTTGTGACCGACACCGCCGGGCTGAGCGAGCTGTGGGTCTCTGTCGTTCTGGTGCTCTTCGGTGCCGGTTCCTTCGTCGGCGTCACCGTCGCCGGCCGGCTGTCCGACCGGCGACCAGGTCTGGTCATCGCAGTGGGCGGTCCGCTGCTGCTCGTCGGCTGGCCCGCCCTGGCGGTACTGGCCGACAACCCGGTCGCGCTTTGCGCCCTCGTGTCCGTACAAGGCGCGCTGTCATTCGCACTGGGCAGCACACTGATCACGCGGGTCCTCTACGAGGCATCGGAAGCCCCCACGATGGCGGGCTCGTACGCGACCGCAGCACTCAACATCGGTGCCGCCGCCGGCCCCCTCGTCGCCGCGACCAGCCTCAGTACCGGGGCCGGGGACCTCGGACCGCTGTGGGTGAGCGGGCTCCTGATCGCTGTCGCGCTGCTCGTCGCGTTCCCCCTCCGCACGGTGGTCGCGGCCGGCCGAAGCGCCGAGGTGCTCCAGTGACACCTGCGAACGCCCCTTAGAGCAGGGCGGGCCTCCCAGTGAAGGGGCGCCCGGTGCCCCGCGCCATCCCGCGCCTGTAGATCTGGGAGGAAGGCTCATTGCGAGCCAGGGCCTGACCGAATGGCTCCCGCCATTCACCGGCTGCCTTGAGGCCCACCCGTTGTTTCCCCTCACGGGTGGGCCTCGGTGAGGTGAGGCGACCTTTGGCCTGCCTACGGGCCTGCTTGATCTTGATGTGCCCGGACCGTGGATGCCCGACCACCGTCAGCACCGGATCTGACGGGTCCACGGGCCCGTTCGCCTCGTTCGCGATGTGCGCGGTGTTCGTGCTCGCAGGGTCGATCCGTACCGCCCACCCTGCCGGAACCACGACCTGTACTGTCCCCATCCCGCACGACGCCTCCAGTGTCACCTCACGGTGCAGACAGGTCGCTTTGGTGAAGTCGATCAGGATGTTGAGCATCTTGGACTCGGCGACGATGCGCGGCGGCACCACCCACGGCCCGGCCTGCTTGATCGCCGACATGTGCGTCTTCAACACCAACGTGTCAGCCCCTGGCCCCCGGACCGCCGGTAGATCCGCAACCAGAGCCTCCCATTTCGCGTACGTCTTGGACGCGTACGCCCGCTCCAGCCGCTCCTCCAACTCGGCGAGATCGATCCGCCCTTCCCCGCGGCCATGCGCAACCGTTCCGACACCGCCTCCCGGTCACGGTCCGCCCCCCTGGCCCGCATTCCGACCTCGGACGCCTCGACACTCGCGCTGTCGGCCATGTCGACCGAGATCATCACGTTCGCCACCCAACTCATAGCGAGGGTTGTACTGGAACGGCCAGTGGTCCCGCTGACACTCTTCGAGCAGGAGGTTTCAGAGGCTGCGAGTGAATCCCACTCTGAGCGATCAGTTGGAAGACGCTTCGTGAGGCGATGTCCGTTGGATGTGGCTCGTTCTGACTGAGAGGATGGTGGTTCTCTCTTCTGGCGGCTGCTGGTCAGCCATCAGGTGTCAGTGGTGCCGCCTAGCATCCGCATCATGCGTGAATTCTTCGTGGTCGACGGGCGGAAACTGTCGTACCTGGACTTCGGTGGTCCGGGTACTCCGATTTTGGCCCTGCACGGGCACTACAACGAGGCGTCGGTGTTCGCGCCCATGGCTGAGGCGTTGGCGCCGCGGTGGAGGGTGATCGCGCTCGATCAACGCGGGCACGGTGAGTCCGATCGCGCCCAGCGTTACGAGCGGGACGATTACGTCGCTGATGTGGCTGCCTTCCATCGACATCTGGGCATCGGGCCGGTGGCGGTGCTGGGCCACTCGCTGGGCGGAGTGAACGCCTACCAGTACGCTGCCCGGCAGCCGGATCAGGTCCGTGCGCTGATAGTTGAGGACATCGGCGCGGTGGTGGACTGCGACTGGTCATTCACCTTGCGCCTGCCCCGCCATGCGTCTTCGCGTCAGGAACTGGTGGCCGCACTGGGTTCGGCGGCTGCCTATCTGGAGTGTTCCTTCCGTCGGTCGGAGGGCGGCTGGGGATTCTCGTTCGACCTCGAGCACACGGTGGCGTCCCAGAAGGCACTCAACGGTGACCACTGGCAGGACTGGACGGCGGTGGCCTGCCCCACTCTGCTGATCCGTGGAACACGAAGCGATGAGCTGGCGTCCACCCATGCCGCGGACATGATCGCCCGTCGTGCCGGCAAGGCCTTCCTCGCCGAGCTGCCTGCCGGTCATGTCGTGCACCACGATGCTCCGGCCCAGTTCGCCGCCGCTGTCGAGGAATTTCTGTCGGTTCAGGGCTGATCCGCTCGTGCCGGGACAGGGCGCCGTTCTTCGCCGCAGGCGCCGCCGCCAACGCCGCTGATCGCTTCCGTGGCCGGTGCAGTCGGGGCTACGGAGCGGTGTGCGCGGCCTTCGCTCGCTCACGCACCTGGTCTGGATAACTCTCCGTGAAGCGGACCGCCAGGATCAACAGGACCACCGGGATGATCCAGTTGAACCAGTCGACACCGGACGTCGTGTGCAGCGCAACCAGTCCGAGTACGGCCGTGGCGACGAAGACGCCGCCCCACACCAGCGTGAGCACCCGGTTCACGTGCCGGAAGAGGGGAGTGCCCCAGACCTCCTGGGGCGTGGTCTCCCGCGCGTACTGCTCGGTGAACGGTACGAATGCCAGCGATCCCAGGGCCACCACCCCGATGACCGAACTCGACAGCACCTGGGCGTACGTCTCCAGCCAGAGCATGTCCTGGCGGTCGAGAAAGAGTGCCAGCAGAGCCATGACGCCGAAGAACAGGATGCCGGTGACCTCCAGTACCTTGAAGGAACCCCGGCGCAGATCCGGCAGGTTCAGCACCACTGCGGCTACGAGGGCCGCCAGAGCGGCGTACTCCCAGGTACTGGGAGACGCGACGACGTCGAAGATGATCCACGGGGCGAACGCGAAGAGCAGGTTCCCGGTCCGCCGTCCGGAATTCGCTGACTCCACCGTGCACCTCCGGTGTCTGGCCCGAAGCGGCATGGTGCCGCCTGGCCATGGTGATAGCGCGCGGCACGCTGCCGCCTCTCTATGGTGTTACGGGGCCGCGGCGCCCGCACCATGTCACCCACGCGTTGCAGCAGGTCCGCTCCGGCGATTGAATGGAAGGTCGGCATGGCATTCGACCAGGTACGAATATGCCCCGCCGATGGAGGCCGGCACGGCCGCTCATGCCCCGTGGACGCTCGACCGGACCCGTGTCCTCCGCCTTTCGGGCCGGTTCGCCCCGGCCACCGCGGAAGTGGACGTGCCGGGCTGCAGGTGACGGGACGGCGGCAACTGGTGGGGCGAGGTGCACGATGTTGAAGGGACCGCCAACGGGGCCGGCGGACTGGCGCCTGGGGTCCACTGTCCGGGAGTGTGCGAGTGTTATTGCGCGACCGTCCGAGGGGGGCACTTCATGGCGCAGCAGGGGACCATCGCGGTGGAGCGGATGGACGGCTCGGCAGCGGCGCTCGCTGTGGACGCGTTCAGGCTGATCTACGCCGAAGCGTTCGCCGAGCCTCCCTACAACGAGACCGAGGACGACGTCGCTGCTGCCTTCCGCCGCTTCCCCGTGCAGGCTCGCCACCGCACCTTCCGCGCCACCTTGGCCCGTTGCGAGGACGGTGAGCCGGTCGGCATGGCGTACGGGTTCCTGCTCGGTCCCGACACGGTCTGGTGGGACGAACTGACCGAGCCGGTGGCCGAGGACATGCGGCGCGAGGACGGGCACCGCACTTTCGGGCTCATGGAACTCGCCGTGCGCGGACCGTGGCGTGGACAGGGCATCGCGCGTCGGCTGCACGCGATGCTGCTCGACGGCATCGGGCCCGAGCGGGTGCTGTTGAACGTCCACCCAGGCAGCAAGGCGGCGTCGGCCGCTTACCGGGCGTGGGGGTACCGCAAGATCGGCGAGGCGCGGCTGTGGGGGGAGAGCGTGGATCTGCATGACGTGATGCTGCTCGATCTGCGCTGAGAGCAGTCAGTGAACGGATGAGTGCATTCCGGGTCGAGTTGCATGCTGCTGGCGGTGGCTGGCCGAAGACGGGCGGGCACGGCGCGGACGCCTGACGGCCTCTTGGTCTCTGCCGACGTCGCTGAGGGTGAGGCCGAGGAACTGCCCGAAGACCTGCCCGCGCGCGGATGTTGATCCGCTCCTGGTGACAGGCCGTCACAAGGGAGATCAGTAGGTAGCCGGGCAGGTGGGACACCCCGCTTTCACCGGACTAAGTCCTTCCGATTGCGGTGGGATGAGGCCTTGTCAGGGCGCTGCTTCCTGGATAGGACTGTGCGCGTAGGTGATCACCGGAACGTGCGTGTGCCGTCCGGGTGGTCACCTCGGTCGTGGTTGCCGGCTGCGCGGTGGGGGTGACGATCAGGGTGATGGCCGAGGGCGTCATCCCGGTGGGGTCGCACGGGCGAAGGGTGACGAGAGCGCCGTACCGGGCGGAGAGAGCGCCAAAGGGCCGGCCCGTGGACCAGCGCTCACCGCACCGGGTGCAACCGAACGATCCCCTGATCTTCGAAGGAGAGTGGAGCGACTCATGAGTCATGCGCAGAACTCCGGGATGAGCCGGCGCCGCGTTCTGGGTGGAGCGGCCGGGCTGGCCGTTGCCGCGGTGGGGCTGCAGACCGGCGCCGCGTTCGGGCTGCCGGCGCAGGCGCTGCCGGACGAGGCCCGCCGGCGCCGACATGCCGAACGGGTCACGATCACCCGGGACGACTGGGGTGTTCCCCACGTCGATGGCGAGACCGATGCCGACGCGGTGTTCGGGATGATGTACGCCCAGGCAGAGGACGACTTCAACCGGATCGAGCAGAACTACCTCGTCGCCTTGGGCCGTCTCGCCGAGGCCGAGGGCGAGAGCGCGATATGGCAGGACCTGCGCCAGCGGCTGTTCCTCGACCCGGAGGAGCTGAAGAAGGACTACGCGAAGTGCCCGGCGTGGCTGCGCGCGTTGATGCGAGCCTGGGCGGACGGACTCAACCACTACCTCGCGACACACCCCGAGGTGCGCCCGCGGGTGCTCGACCGCTTCGAGCCGTGGATGCCGCTCAGCTTCTCCGAAGGCAGCATCGGCGGCGACATCGAATCGGTGCTCCTCACTCAGCTCGAAGCGTTCTACGACAAGACTGACGTACCGATGACCGACGAGGAGCGCGGCCTCGTGCAGCGCGAACCCACGGGGTCCAACGGTTTCGCGATCGCACCCAGCCACACGCGGGACGGCCACGCTCTGCTGCTGATCAACCCGCACACCAGCTTCTTCTTCCGCGCGGAACAACATGTGACGAGCCGCGAGGGACTGAACGTCTACGGTGCCGCCACCTGGGGGCAGTTCTTCATCTACCAGGGCTTCAACGCTGACACGGGCTGGATGCACACGACGAGCGGTGTCGACAACATCGACGAGTTCGCCGAGACGATCGTGACAGGGGCCGACGGTGCCCGTTCCTACCGTTATGGCGAGGAAGTGCGCCCCGTCACGACGAAGAACGTCACGCTCTCCTTCCGTACCGATGAGGGCGGGCAGAAGGAGCGCACCTTCACGACGTACGCAACGCACCATGGCCCGATCGTGCGCGAGAGTGACGGCAAGTGGATCGCGTGTGCGCTGATGAACAAGCCCGTCGAGGCGCTCCAGCAGAGCTTCCTGCGTACCACGACGCGGGACTATGCCGACTATCTCAAGGTCGCCGGCCTGAAGGCGAACAGCTCGAACAACACGCTCTTCGCGGACTCGAAGGGTGAGATCGCCTTCCTGATGCCGCAGTTCATGCCGGTGAGGAACGACCGTTTCGACTATCTCAAGGCTGTCGACGGCAGTGACCCGGCGACCGACTGGTACGGCCTGCACACCTTGGACAGCATGCCGCAGGCCGTGGACCCGAAGAACGGCTGGGCGTTCAACACCAACAACTGGCCCTGGACCGCTGCCGGCGCGGACAGCCCTCACAAGGCCGACTATCCGCGTTACTTCGACCGGTTCGGTGAGAACCCGCGTGGGCCGCATGCCATCCGGGTGCTGACCGCGCGTGACGACTTCACTCCGAAGACGTTGATCGAGGCCGCGTTCGACCCGTATCTCACCGCCTTCGCGCGGCTGCTGCCGGGGCTCGTGGCGGCGTGGGACCAACTGCCCAAGGGGAACGGGCAGAAGAAGAAGCTGGCGGGCCCGATCGGCCTGCTGCGCGACTGGGACTTCCGGTGGTCCGCGGACTCGACCGCGACATCAGCAGCCGTGTTCTGGGGCGAGGACATGTGGGCACTCACCACCCAGGCGGCGGCGGACGCCGGATTGTCGGTATGGGACTACATCGCCGACCGTGCCACGGACGCGCAGAGGCTCGGAGCGCTCGAGACGGCGGTACAGCGGCTGGAGCGGGACTTCGGCAGCTGGCAGGTGCCGTGGGGTGACATCAATCGGTATCAGCGCAACGACGGTGCGATCGTTCAGGAGTTCAGCGACGACAAGCCCAGCATCCCGGTGCCCTTCACCTCCTCGCGATGGGGCTCGCTCGCCTCGTTCGGCGCGACGGCCTACCCGGGAACCAAGCGTTACTACGGCACCAGTGGCAATAGTTTCGTGGCGGTTGTGGAGTTCGGGCCGCGACTGCGCGCCTGGGCGGTGACGGCGGGTGGTGTGAGCGGACACCCCGACTCGCCGCACTTCGGCGATCAGGCCGAGCGCTATGCGCGGGGCGCCCTGCGGCCCGTCTACTTCTATCCCGAGGACCTCAAGGGGCACGTGGAGCGGAGGTATCGCCCCGGCATGTGACCGGCAGTCCGAGGGCCGGAGCGGGGGCGAGTGCGAAGGGGGCTGCATGGTTCGCGGAGCCGCGTGCGGGCGGCACGCCGAGCCCTGGTCCTCTTCCGGGGCGGGCGCGCGGGGGCGTTGGCCGCGGTGGGAGATCCCGGGCAGGCAAGCCGAGCTGTCCTCTTCGTCACCAGCATCTTCGCCGCCGGCCTGACCTTGGCGGAGAACGTGCATATCGCTCAATTTTAGGTCGCCGCGATCTGCCCTGAGCGGCACGGATGAACTGTTGAGCGCATGCGGGCGAATCGGGTATGGCCTGGCGGCGAGCCGGGTACGGCTGTCGGGTCCAAAGCAGCAGTAGATGCCACTCATCTGGAGATCCGAATGACCGCCGGCTCCGAAGCGCGTGAATGTCCATTCGACTTTGCCGAGGCCCTGGAGTTCGACCCGACGCTCAGACAGCTCATGAACGAGGGACCTGTCTCCCGCATCCGGCTGCCCTTCGGCGAGGGCACGGCGTGGCTCGTCACCGGCTATGACGACGTGCGGACGGTGACCACGGACCGGCGCTTCAGCCGTCACGCTGTCGCCGGCCGTGACTTCCCGCGCATGACACCCGAGCCGATCGTCCAGTCCGAGGCGATCAACCTCATGGACCCCCCGGCCGGCAGCCGCCTGCGCAGCCTTGTGTCGAAGGGCTTCGCCCCGGCTCACATCGAACGCATGAGGCTGCGCACTCAGAATGTCGTCGACGATCTGCTCGAGCAGATGGCGGGACACGGTACCCCCGCCGACATCATGGAACACCTCGCCGGACCACTGCCTCTGATCACGATCTGTGAGGTGCTGGAGATCCCCGAGGGGGACCATGCACAGCTGCGCGCCCACGCCCGCACGATGATGGATGTCGGGGCCGCGAACCGGGAGGCCGCGGTACGGGCGAAGGCCGAGCTGCGCGCCTACTTTGCGACACTGACCGCGCAACGCCGCGAGAATCCCGGTGACGACCTGATCAGCGTGCTGGCGACGGCCCGCGACGGCGACGAGATCCTCAATGACGAGGAGTTGGCCGTCATGGCCATGGTCCTGCTGATCACAGGGCAGGATACGACGACGTACGAGATCGGCAACCTGACCTACCTGTTGCTCACCCGGCCCGATCTGCTCGCGACCGTGCGCGAGCGCCCCGAGTTGCTGCCGGGAGCGATCAACGAACTGCTGCGCTTCATTCCCTTCCGCAAGGGGGTCGGTATCCCTCGGGTGGCCATGGAAGACGTGTCCCTGAGTGGGGTGACCATTCAGGCGGGGGACATCGTGCACGTCTCCTACCTGACCGCAAACCGGGACGCGCGTAAGTTCGACCGCCCCGACGAGGTGGACCTGGAACGTTCCGGCCCGCCTCACATGACCTTCGGCTGGGGCGCCCATCACTGCCTGGGCGCACCGCTGGCCGCCGCGGAAATCGAGATCGCCCTCGGAACGCTCCTCGAGCGTTTCCCGCGCCTCGCGCTGGCAAAGCCCGCCGAAGAACTCCGATGGAACGCGACATCGATCTGGCGCTACCCCCTCGCGTTGCCCGTCACCTGGTGACAGGCCGGCACATGACGGCAGGGCCGGGCGGGGACACCTCGCGCGCGTAACACCGCGCGCCCCGCTCGGCGCGACGGCGAAGATGAGCGGCACCTGGGCTGCGACTCGTGCGGCTGTGAGCTGCCGATGAGGACGGCGCCTTGCCCCTGCTCACGCCGACTGCAGGGCCACAGTGGCCCGGGTGTGCGGGGGGTGATCCGCCTGGCGCACGCACTTCCTGCTCACGATGGCTGCGGGGGCAACGGTCCGACGTGCGGCGGTGATCCATCTGGCGTACGTTGGATTGCGCTGGCCAATCCCAGCGGCGGCGTCCCTGGCGGGCCTTGCCCCGGCCGGGAGGCATTGCGCGACGGTCGGGTCGACCGTGTTCCTCTCAGGTAGTCCATGTGCGCGCCGTCTTCGAGCGCCCAGGGCAGCAGGGGCTCCCTTCCAGGCGCTGAACCCTCAGGAGCGGCCCCGGCCGCGCCCGGGGCCACCAACTGCGAGGAGTCACTCCCATGGCAGTGCTGTGCAAGCCGGCAATCGCGATACCCGAGCACGTCATCACCAACGAGGAGACCCTCGAACTCGCGCGGAGGCTGCACCACGACCATCCACAACTCGACCTGGCACTGAGCCTGATCGAGAACACCGGGGTGCAGAAGCGGCACCTGATCCAGCCCATCGATGTGGTCCTCCAGCATCCGGGACTCGATGCCCGCAGCGCCATCTACGAAGCGGAGTCCAAGGCCCGCGTTCCGAAGGTGGTTCAGCGTGCACTCGACCAGGCTCAACTCGAGCCCCCCGACATCGACTTGATCATCTATGTGTCCTGCACGGGCTTCATGATGCCCTCGCTGACCGCGTGGCTCATCAACACCATGGGCTTCAAGTCGCAGACACGACAGCTGCCCATTGCGCAACTGGGTTGCGCTGCGGGCGGAGCCGCTGTGAACCGGGCGCACGACTTCTGCAGGGCCTACCCCGACGCCAATGTCCTGATCGTGGCCTGTGAGTTCTGCTCACTGTGCTATCAGCCGGGCGACATCGGTGTGGGATCGCTGCTCTCCAACGGTCTGTTCGGTGACGGCATCGCCGCGGTTGTCGTCCGGGGGAACGGCGGTACCGGAATGCGCCTGGAGCGCAACGGCTCGTACCTCATACCCCACACCGAGGACTGGATCTCCTACGCGGTCCGCTCCACCGGTTTCCACTTCCAGCTGGACAAGCGGGTACCGAAAACGATGGAGCCCCTCAGCCCCGCGCTGCGCGCCCTGGCGGAGGAGCACCAATGGAACGTCGGCAAACTGGACTTCTACATCGTCCACGCCGGCGGGCCACGCATCCTGGACGACCTGAGCCGCTGCCTCGACATACCGCCCGAGGCGTTCCGCTTCAGTCGGGCCACACTCACCGAGTACGGCAACATCGCGAGCGCAGTCGTCCTCGACGCCCTCGACCGCATGTTTGACGAGCAGTCGGCACTCGAGGGCCACCAGGGCCTGATAGCCGGTTTCGGTCCCGGCATCACCGCCGAGATCGCGCTGGGCACCTGGGCAACGGACGGGTAGGGGTTTGCCGCCTGTCCCCAGCCAAGAGGAGCGGACAGGAGCTGAACTCGTAGGGCATCTGTAGGGCACCCGCCGGCGGGTGCCCTACAGCCGTACTCGGACACTGAGGTTCTGTGTGCTGTGGTCGGCCGGAGCAGATCTGAGAGGCCCGGCCCGCCCAAGTGGATCCGCCACGAACTGCCGCCCGACCGGCACGAGGTGACCGCGCGCGGCATCAACGGCGCCTACGTGTCTCCCTCAAGACCCACCTCCCGCTCGGGCAGGAGATCGCGTACTGAGCACCGTCTGCTTCCGTTGGAGTGAAGAACTCGATGAGCCGCTGTCCCTCTACGTCTCGACGCGTAATGGTTGTTCTGAGGCAATAGTGATCGAAGGGAGCAAGATTTTGCATATGAGGCGTATCGGAACAATCCTGGGCGCTGCCGCGCTCACCGTGCTGACCATTCCGGCCAACGCTCACGCCGCAGCAGTGGCCTGCGGCGGCGGTGTGTCGACCGGCCGGGTGGCCGTCAACGGCTGCATCAGCGCCCAGCGCGGAAAGGAAGGCAGGGTCTACACGCGCGAGATCACGGCGTACATCAAGGCGCGCAACACGGGGCCGAGGGCGGTGAACGTCGCCTACGAGGCGTTCTTTCGTGTCGTCGACGGTGGCCACTGGGTGAAGTTGGGCAGCGGACGCACGTATCTCCCGGCGGGTGGGTCCGTCGAGCCCACGGAGGTGGGAGCCTCGACCCGGGTGTGCGCGCCCGGTGTGAAGGTCGAAATTCGCGTACACGCGCGGGCCGACGGGGGTGTTTGGAGCGGTTGGTCTACCGCCGGCACGGCGCAGTGTCAGACCTGAGCGGATGAACATGCGATGCCCGAAGGTCGGCAGTCGACACTGGTGAAGCTCCACTCGAACTGCACGCTGGTTCCGTCGGCCGCAGTTCGTCCTGCCGGACCGGGTGAGAAGGGTGGGGCGGTCGGCTGCGCGCAGCACCGTAGCGGTGGGGCCGGCTGATCCCGCACTCGACGGCATGACGCTCGCGAAAGCCAGCCTGTCGAACTTCGGTGGCTGGCCACCGTGTACCGGTGAATGGGTGAAGTTTTGCGCGGCCCCGGGTGAGCTCCGGGGCCGCTCCCTGGGGTTCGGTGTTCGGCGTAAGGGTGCGATGGCGCGATTCTGTCGCATGGTGGCTGAACATGCCCCTTGAGCTGGGGTTGGCGTAAATTCAACGCCGTTTGCCGGAACCGGAGTTGCTGAGACGAAACCCGGACATTCACAGGATCATTTGAGGATCGACTCGGCCCTAGTGTCATCGGTGTCAGCAGGAAATACCTATGACCGACAGTCGCTGGAGATCATGATGCGTTCGCGTCTCGCCGCCCGTTCCGCCCGTCTCGTTATGGCCGCCGCGGCCGTGACGGCCCTCGCCGCCACCACCACCGCCTGCAACAACGACGACGTCGCGGATGCGGGCAGCTCCGCGACGCCCTCCGCCGCCGCCTCAGCAGGCAAGGGCGGGAGCGACAGCTCCTCCAGCGACAGCCCCTCGACTGGTGCCTCGTCCACCGGTGGCTCCAACTCCGGTGGCTCCACGGACAAGACCGGTTCCGGCGACGACAGCAAGACCGGCTCCGGAGACGGCGGCAAGAGTGGTTACGGGCAGTCCTGCGGGACCAACGACCTGGACTTCACGGTCACCTCTCAGTCCCAGGCGGGCGGCTACTACCTCGTCACCGCCAAGGCCAAGTCCGGCATCACCTGCTACCTGGATGTGAACACGCCCAGCGTGTCCTTCGGCTCCGGCGCTGATGGTGTCGCCTCCCCGGTGGGCCAGGGTGGCGAAGACCCGATCAAGCTCACCGGCTCCGCCGTCGCGTACACGGGTATCAGTCCCAAGACCACCAAGAGCAATGCCGGCAAGGAATTCGAGAACGTCATCATCGCCCTCACCGACGACGACCCCAACCCCGCCGAGCTCAAGCTCCCCGACACCGCCAACGTCGACAAGCCCATCGTCACCAACTGGTCCACCAACCGCGCCGAGACCGTCCCCGTCATCGTCTGACGATCCCGACCGGAACGGCTGCCGTCGCTTCGGACCGCCGACAGGCACCTCGGCCTGTGTCACACACTCTCGCGGGTGCCGTCGAGGGTGGGCAGGACGTGGGTCAGGAGGGCCGCCCGCGGCGGGCCTGAGGCCGAAGTTCACACCGGCTCAAAGCGCGCCGCGGCAACCAGATCGCCGACCCTGAGTCAGCCCTGCAGCCCTGCCTCCAAGAGCCGCCCCACGGGCTTGCGGGTGGCGAGGAGCGCCAGGCCGATGCCGATGCCACACACCGCGGTGACGGTGAAGTAGGAGGCGTTGTCGATCGCTGTGAAGAGCTGGCCGAGCAGGCCCGCGAGCGACGAACCCAGGGCCAGTGTGAGGAAGTTGAGGCCGACCATCTGGGAGCGGAATTTCCCGGGTCCGATCCGGGTGGCCAGGGAGAGGCCGATGGGGCCGACGAAGACCTCGGAGGAGCCGGCGGCCATCATGAACAGGAGGATGAGGATCAGCGGAATGTCCGCGGTGCCGGTGGCCTCGGAGATGACGAGCAGGAACAGGTAGGCGCAGCCGATCTGCGTCAGGCCGATGGCGATCTTGGTCACCGCGCTGGGCTGGCGATGCCCCAGCTTCTTCCACAGGCGGGCGATGAGAGGCGTGATCAGGACAGCGGCCAGAGGGCTGGCGGTGGTGATCCAGGCGACGGGGAACGTCCAGCCGCCGATGTCCAGGTCGATGCGTTCGGTGATCAGGATGGAGATCGCCGTGAACTTCTGGAACAGGAATCCGAAGTAGACGCCGGACGCCAGGAAGAGTGGCAGATAGCCGAGTATGCGTCGGCGTTCGACGTGAGTGACCGACCTCGATGTGGTCATGGTCAGGAAGTACGTGGCGGCGGCCACCAGCGCCGTGATGGTGACGACGGTGGACAGGTTCTCCGCGCGCAGCAGGCCGCCCGCGACAGCTCCGGCGACGAGCGCGACGCAGAGCACGGCGGCAAGGGCGACGAGGGGCAGTCGCCTCTTGGGTAGCGGATTGTTGACGATGCGGGCGCGCTCGGGGAGCTTCTTCATCGAGGTGACGTACTGGACGAGCGCCGCTGCCATGCCGATGGCGGCGAGACCGAAGCCGTAGTGGAAGCCGAGTTCGTTCTGGGCGAGGCCGGTGGTGAGCGGGCCGATCACCGCGCCGATGTTGATGGCCATGTAGAAGTACGAGAATCCGGCGTCCCGGTAGCGTTCGTCGTCGTTCTGGTCGAGGACGAAGCCCACGATCGAGGTGATGTTCGTCTTCAGCGCGCCGGTACCCAGGACGATGCACAGCAGGCCGGCGCCGAGGCCGGTCAGGCCGGGTGCGAGGGCGAGCACGACATGTCCGGCAGTGATGACGACGGCGCCGTACAGGACCATGTTCTGCGGGCTGACCAGGCGGTCGCCGAGCCAGGCGCCGAGGATCTGGGACAGGTAGACCGCGCCGCCATACGCGCCGACGATGCCCGAGGCGAGTGCTGGGTCCAACGCCAGGCCACCGTCGGTCACTTTGTACAGGAGGTAGAAGGAGAGGATGCCCTGCAGACCGTAGAAGGAGTAACGCTCCCACAGTTCGGTGAAGGCCATGCTCAACAGGCCTCGCCGGAACGGGCCTTGGGGTACACCGACCGCTTTCCCGTGGGGCGTGCGGTCGGGAGCGGCGGGGGTCTGCTGCGATGTCGTGCTCATTCGAGTCCTGCCAGTCGGGAGCCGAAGCGGGCGATGAGAGAGGTGTTCTGGGAGTGCCGGCTCTCCTCCCAGCGGTCGGCGATGCCGAAGAGCCGGTACATGCCGTGGACGCCGATCCAGCGCAGCGGCTCGGGCTCCCAACGCCCCGAGTCGTGGTCGTTCCAGGGCAGTTGGGTGAGGGGGGTTTCGCGACCGGCGGCCCGGTCGATGAGGGTGCGCGCGGCGAGGTGTGTGGCGGTCACGCCATGGCCGGCGAAGCCGCGGACGACACCGATCCTGGTGGCTGGGTCGAAGGTGATCCCGGCGCACCAGTCACGGGTTACTCCGATGGCGCCGCGCCAGGCGTGCTCGACCTCGAACTGCACGCCAGGGAAGAAGAGTTGGAGTCGTTCGTGCAGGGTGCGCACGGTGCGGGCGTCCACGGTGCCCAGGCCTGGGGTACCGGAGTTGAAGGCGTAAGGGGTGCCGCGGCCGCCGATGGCGATGCGGCCGTCGGCGGTGCGTTGGGCGTAGACGAAGGTGTGCGCGGCGTCGCCGAGGCACTCGTACCCCTGCCAGCCGACCTGCTCCCAGGCGCTGTCGGGGAGCTGTTGGGTCACGATCATCGAGGAGTTGACGGGGATGACGTCCCGCGCGTCGAGTCCGCGGGCGTCGCTGTCGATCTGCCCCGAGTACGCTTCCACGCAGGTCAGGATCGTCTTGCCGCGGACAATTCCGCGTGAGGTGGTTACCGCGTGCGGTGTGATGCGGGTGGCGCGGGTTCCTTCGAGGATGCGTGCGCCCTTGTTCTCCACGGCGGCCGCGAGCCCGTGGACGAGCTTGGCCGGGTCGACGCGGGCGGTGGTGCGGGTGAGCAGGCCGCCCAGGGCGGGGCTGATGTTGATCCGCTTCCTGACGGCGTCGGCGTCGAGGAGTTCGAGGTCCTGCGCGTAGTAGCCGTGGGCGAGGTCGGCGGTGTGGGTGGCTTCGAGGCGCTTCATCGCGGCCGGGGTGGTGGCGACGCGCAGATGCCCGCCGCGGTGCTGATCCGCGTTGATGCCCTCGTCCTCAAGGACGCGAAGGGTGTCGTCGATGGCCGTTTCCATCGCGCGCTGGAACGAGGCGATGGCCGCAGCGCCGTCCTGGCCGCGCCGACGCGCGGCCTTGGCGTAGACGCCTCGGTTGCCGGGGATGAGCGGGGAGAGCCAGCCGCCGTTACGGCCGGAGGCGCCGTAGCCGACCTCCTCGGCCTCCAGTACCGTGATCTTCGCATCGGGTTGCTCCGCAGCCGCGTAGTAGGCGGCCCACAGGCCGGTGAGCCCGCCGCCGACGATCACGAAGTCTTGTTCCTCGTCGGGCAGGGCCCCGGCGCGACGGCCCGCTGCGCGGGGGCCGTCCTGCTGGTCCACGGAGCCGGAGGCCTTCATCCAATGCGATATCTCGCCGTTCACGTACGGGGTCATCATTAGCTCCAACTGGGGGTGCGGCGCCCGGTAGTTGAGTGCCGGCGACCGGGCGTTCAGTACGTCGGGGGTGCCATCGCCCACAGCACGCGGGCCTCGTCGGTGCCGGTGGCCTCGACGATCCGGTGGGGATCGCTGCTGCGGTAGTGGATCGAGTCCAGGGCGCCGAGCCGGTGGTGCTGATCGCGCACCCACACATCCACCTCGCCCGACAGCACCAGGAGCAGTTCCTCCGAACTGCCATGGGTGTAGGGCTCCACGCCGGTCGAGCCGCCCGGGGTGAAGTGCCCCAGCAGCACCTCCAGGTGGTCGAACGACCCGGGCGTGAGCTTGATCTTCGTGGCGCCCTGGCCGAACGACATGCCGTGGCTGTCCCGGAAGCGCAGCACCGAGCCCGCCGCGCCCGCGCCTTGGTCGAACAGGTCGCCGACGGCGAGCTTGAGGACTTCGCACAGGCGCTGCAAGGTGCGCACGCTCGCATTGGCCTGGTCGCGTTCCACCTGGGAGAGGTAGCCCTCGGTGAGGCCGGTCTGTCCGGCGACGTCGGCGAGGGTCAGATGCAGCGCTCGCCTGCGGCGGCGCAGGCGAGCGCCGATGCCCGCCTGTGGCGAGCCGGGTTGATCGTTCGGCATGGCCGGAAAACTAACAGCGCAATGCTGTCAGCACAATGCTCAATGGCTCCATCTAAGTTTTCTTTGATGGAGTGGCCGGGGTGACCAGGGCGGCGGCGGGAGCCCGAATGTCGCGGCCCGGCCAGAGGGAAACCCGGACCGGGCGTTCCGCTCTGCTGAGCGGCCAGTTGACGCCGAGGGACTCGCAGGTCAGACGCCCTGCGAGCGAATCCGACAGAAGGCGCAGACCTCACTGACATGAACCTCCGTCAGGCGCACGCCCAGTGCGGCCTGTCCGGAGATGGGTCAAATCACTGATTCTGTCTGCGACTTCACCGCCCTGCGAACCGGTTGAGGGCAACGAACCATGGGGCAGACGCGAGGGCGGACGGGAGCGTGCCCGGCGCTTTGCAGTGCCCTGGCCGTCACGGGAGCAAGGGGGGCTGGTGCCTGCCTGGCGAATTCCCGCCCTGTTTCGGGGCAGGTGAGGATGTCGTACCAGCCGGCGCAGGAACCGCAGCTGTGCACAGGGAAGCGCGATGAGCAGGGGGCAGTCAGGTCACCGCGCGCTGCCGGACGCGTTCGTCGGGACGATACGCAAGGGTTCTCGTCGGGCGTCGCGCCGTGCCTTGGCGGCAGAGAGCTGGCGGGGGCTGGGTCCTTCCGGCGGCATTCGCGCGGTTGCCCGCCGCGCCGGCGACTGAGCTCATGTCGCCGGCGCCGCTCCTGCGCGCCACGAAGATTTCGGGATCCATGGCCGGGTCGCCCGACGGGCACGTTGCGACCTCTCTTGACGGTGTGTCCCGGGGCTCCCATACTGACGGCCAAATCGATTTGGCCAAATCGATTTGGCTCTCCGTCCAGGGCCGGATCGCGGCTGATATCCGAGCGTGCCTTACGCCCGAACGGAGCCCGAACATGTCCAGTCCCCGTCAGAGCAGGCCACCGGCCGGCCAACCGCCGGCCGGTGGCCCTGCGGCCAAGCACCCATCAGGCGAGCCCACCGCACTTCCCTCCGAGATCTCCGCACTCTCCGACACCTGCGAGACCGTCAACTCCCAGCTCACGCAGACAGTCGACCCGGATGAGCGTCCCCATTCCGAGGGTCACCGCCCCGACGGTGCTCGTCCCGAGGGTGGTCGTCCCGACACCACCGGGTCCTCGGCCGACGAAGGTGCCCCGCCCGGCGTGCACCCCGTGGACGAGTCGCGTCCCCTGGGGCGCATCCTGCTCTTCGGGATCCAGCACGTCCTCGTGATGGCCGCGACCCCCATCTCGGCAATCTTCCTGATGAGCGCCACCCTCGGCCTGCGTGCCGGTCTCACCGTCGATCTGCTCTCGGCGGCCTTCGTGCTCTCCGGCGTGGGATCGCTGATCCAGTCGCTCGGACCCTGGAAGTTCGGGCCGCGGCTGCCCTTCGTGATGCTGCCGGGCGGGGCTCCGCTCATCCTGTTCCTCGCGATCGCCGAGCAGCACGGCGTACGCATCGCCACCGGTGCGGTGGTCCTGACCGCGGTGTTCACCTTCGTCGTGCTGCCGGTCTTCTCGCGGCTGCTCGCATACTTTCCCGCCCTGGTCATCGGCACCATGATCGTCATCGTCGGTGTCAACCTGGTGAAGGTCGGCGCGGTCCTCGTCACGGGACAGCCCGGCTCGCCCGGCTTCGCCAATCCCACCAACCTCGGTCTCGGCATGGCGACGATCGGGTTCACCATCGTCTTCTACCTGCTTTTCACCGGCATCCTGCGCCAACTGGCCGTCATGCTCGGCCTGTTCGCCGGCACCGCGCTCGCCGCGGCCCTCGGCGCCATCGACGACGCAGGTGCCATAGGCGGCGGACTGGTGAACCTGCCGCACCTGATGCCCTTCGGCTCACCCGAGTTCAACCTCGTAGCAGCCCTGCCCCTGATGCTCTACAGCCTGGCCTCCATGGCCGAGGCCACCGGCCAGACCGTCATCAACGCCGAGGCCGTCGGCAAGACGGTCGACAAGCGGACCGACGTGCCGAAGACCGTCCGCGCTGACGCTCTCACCTCGCTCTTCGGCGGATTCTTCGGCCTGCCGCTCATGGTCACCAGCGGAGAGAACATCGGCATCGTCCGCGTCACCGGCGTCCGCAGCCGGTTCGTCACCGCCGCAGCCGGAGTCGTGCTCATCGTCATCGGGATCCTCGCACCCGTCACCCGCGCCATCAGCGTGATCCCGACCGCTGTCGTCGGCGGCACCGCCATGGTCGTCTTCGCCGTCATCACCGTGCTCGGCATCCAGATGCTCGGCCGCTCCGACCTCGACAAGCACACCAGCACCTTCATATGCGCCGTCGCTCTCGCACTCGGGCTCCTGCCCATCCTCGTCCCCGGCGTGTACGGCGCGTTCCCTCCCAACGTCCGCATCCTCCTCGAAAGCGGCGTCGCCGTCGGCACGTTCGCCGCCGCCGTTCTCAACATCCTCTTCCACCATGTCAGGCCAGGCGTCGCCGCCCGTCTGACCACCGCACGCACAGAAGGCGACCGATGAACCAATCCGACCGCGACTCCCTCGCCGGCCCCAGCCCGCTCCTTCTCGTACCGGACGCGGTCCTGCTGCCCGAAGGCCCCGCCGACGGCTGGGCCGTCACGATCGACGACGGTCGCTTCGAAGCCGTCGGACCGGCGGACGAACTGGAGCGCGCGCACCCGCAATTGCCGGCCGTACGACTGCCCGGGCACCTGCTGATGCCCGGATTCGTCGACGCCCACCACCACCTCACCCAGAGCTTCGGCTCCGCACTCGCCTTCGGGGAGCCCTCCGAGATCTTCCGCCGGGTGTGGGTACCGCTGGAAGGAGCGTTGGACGAGGAATCGGCCTACACCGCGGCCAAGCTGGCCGCCCTCGAAGCGATGCGTGGCGGATTCACCACCGTCACGGACGCCGGCACGCGCGCCGGTGTCGACGTCGAAGTGATCGCGTCCGCCGCGCGTGACGCCGGCATCCGCTGCGTCCTGGGCCTCGTCTGCAACGACGCGGACGCCACGGAGAATGAGGACGCGACGGACCGCCCGGCCGTTCTCGACCAGGCCGAAAAGCACCTCACCCGCTACGACGGAGAGCCGCTCATCCATCCGTCCCTGGCCGTCTCCATCCCCGAGGCGGCAACCGAACGCACCCTGCACGCCACCGCCCGCCTCGCCGCCGAGGCCGGGGCCGTCGTCCAGATTCATGTCAACGAGCACCTCGCCGGCGTGGAACGTTCCCTGGTACGACACGGGCTTCGGCCCCTCGAGCACCTGCACAGCGTCGGCGCGCTCGGCCCCCAACTGCTCGCCGCGCACGCCACGATGCTCACGCCAGGCGAGCTGACCCTGCTCGCCGACACAGGAACCGCCATCAGCTACAACCCCGTCGCCAGCGCATGGAAGGGCAACGCGGTCGCGCCCGCGACCGCCATGGCCGAGCGTGGCGTCCGCTTCGGGCTCGGCACCGACGGCACCCGCGGCGACGGCTTCCGGCTCGCGGAGGCCGCCGAGTTCGCGCAGCGTCTCGCGTACGGTCTGGCGACCGGTGACTCGTCGTGCGGTGCGGGCTGGACGTGGCTGGAGCGCGCCAACCGGGGCGGTGCGGATGCCGTCGGGCTCGGCGCCCGCACCGGCACCGTCGCCCAGGGCATGGCGGCCGACTTCCTTCTCGTCGACGTCGACACCCCGGAATTGGCGCTCTCCTGGGACCTGCCGTGGGAACTCGTACGACGCGGCAACCGGGACCAGATCACCGCCGTCTTCGTCGCCGGGCGACTGCGGATGTGGCACGGCCGGCCGACCGAATGGGACGGGCCCGAACTGGTGAGACGGGCGGCGGAACTGGCGCGTGCTGCCGTCGCCAGGGCGGACGTCACCCGAGTGCACCCCACCTCCACGGCATCACGGGCACTGATCCGGGCACAGGATCGGAGCACGGCGCGGTGAGTACGCAGATACTGGCGGTCCTCGCCGTGACGGTGGCCGTCGCCGCCTTCGTCCAGGGCAGCAGCGGACTGGGATTCGCGCTGATCGTCGCGCCCGTGGCCGGAATCCTCGATCCCGGCCTGGTCCCGGTCTTCGTCCTCGCGTCGATGATCCCGCTCAACCTGTACGTCGCCTGGCGCGAACGGTCCTCGCTCGACCTGCGCGGCGCGGGCTGGATCACCGGGGCGCGGCTCGCCGCCACCCCGGCCGGCCTTGCGGTGCTCTGGCTGATCCCGGAACGCGGCCTCGGCCTGTTCGTGGGCGGCGCCACTGTGCTCGCGGCCGTCGCGAGCCTGACCGTGCCCGCGTTCACGCCCGGACGGGCCGCATACGTCGGCGCGGGCGCGGTGACCGGGCTGACCGAGACCGCGACCGGTGTCGGCGGGCCTCCGCTCGCGCTGGTCTATCAGCATCGCCCGCCCGCCGAACTGCGCTCCACGGTCGCCGCGTGCTTCCTCATCGGGGAAGTCGCCTCCCTGGCACTGCTGTTCGCGACAGGGAAAGCGGAGGTCACGGAGCTCGGCGAGGCAGTCGCGCTCCTGCCCGCGATCGCGGCCGGTGCATGGCTCAGCCGCCTGGTGCATCACCGTCTGGACGCACGCAGGATGCGTCTGTTCGTCCTGGTCTTCGCATTGGTCTCGGGGCTCGTCCTCATACTCCGGGCCTGATCGAGATACTCCGGGCCTGATCGAGTCCAGGCTCGACCGCGTCCGGGCCGAGCCGGAACGAGTCCGGGGATTCAGTTCCGGCCGGCTCGTATCGACGAAGCCCGGACGATCACCTGCGGGTTCGGGGACACCGCCACCGATGGCGTGGCGGTGTCCCCGAGAAGCCGCCCCAGCAACAGTTCCACCGCGTCGGACGCCGCCTTGTCCAGGTGCAGGTCGACCGCCGTCAGAGGCGGTTCACAGGTGCGGGCACGCAGGCCGTCGTAGCGGGTGACGACCATGACGTCGTCCGGTACGGTCAGCCCGCTGTCCCGGACCGCCCGGACCGCGCCCACCGCGAAGGCATCGACCAGCGCGCAGACCGCGTCGACGTCCGGGTGCTCGGCGAGCAGTTCGGCGCACCGCTCGTACCCCGCTTCCTCTCCGCCCGACTCCGGGACCCTCGCCACGATCGGCGTCCAGCCGTGCCGCTCGGCGACGCGCTCGTACGCGGTGAGCGCATCGACGGATGAATGCCGCGAACCGGAGCCCACGATCAGCGCCGGTTTCACCGCACCCTGCTCGTGCAGGTGCTCCAGCAGCAGCTCCACCACCAGATCACCGCGCAGGTCGACGTACGGCGCGTTCTCCTCGGCGGACACCGGCCTGCCGAGCGTCACGTACGGCAGCCCGCGCTCACGCAGCTGCGCGACCGCGGCATCATCCACTTCCGGCTCGACCACGATGGCTCCGTCGATGTCGACGGAGTACAGCGCGGAATCCGACTGCACGGGCGGTACGAGCACGAGTGCGTAGTCGTGAAGCAGCGCGCTCTCCGCGGCCGCCGCCGCGACCTCCATGTAGAAGCCGAGCCGTGACGGCCCGCCCGCCACCGCGAACGGCATCGAGGACGCCAGCGCAATGGCCTTCGCCTGTCCACGCCGCAGCCGCTGCGCCCGTAGGTTCGGGCGGTAGCCCAGCTCCGCCGCCACCTGCCTCACGCGCTCCCGCGTCCGGGGATCGACCTTGCCGAGCCCGTTCAGGGCGTGCGACACGGTCGTGCGCGACACGCCGGCGACGCGTGCCACATCGGCGATCGTCGGCGGCCTCGGGCCGGGGGCGGAAGTAGCCATCTGCGCAAGGACTCCTCGCTGGTGTGGACGGTGGACAGGTCCATCTTCGCCGACACAGCCCTGGCCGGGGATCGAGTCACGACAGACCTCTCCTGCGACCTGCTGCGTGATGGGCATCGGCGACCATGTGGACGTGCTCATGAAGTCCATCGCGAGCCGACTGCGTCGCGCCTTCGAACGGAGGCGGGCAGCAGGCCAGAGGCGAGGACCTGCCCGCGGTGATCGAGCAGTACACCGTTGCCACTCGTCGCATTCCGGTCCGTCAGCAGCAACTCGGCCTCCAGCTCGCTCAGAACCCGACCGGGCTGGTTGCGCGCCACGTGCGGCGTGACGTGGTGGGCAGCCGCGTACTTGACGCGGGTCGATCCGGGCAGCCTGTCACCGCTACCGCTACCGCTACCGCTACCGCTAGCGCCACCGACGACGCCGAGGTCGCCGAGGTCGCCGAGGTCGGTGCGAGGCCGGGTGGGGGAGCGGCAGCGATGGCGTCGTCGCCGAACGCGGATCGAGGCGATCCTCACCACCGTGATGACGATCTTTGAGTCCCGGCTCTGACCGGACTTCCGTGAAGTCACGGTTCGCCCAGCTCTGGCCACAGCAGAGGCCCGGTTTGGATCACCGGTGCGCCTATCCGGGTCACGTCCGGACGTCCCCCGAGCCAGAGACGCTCGTTCGGGGTAGGTCGTTTCGCGCAAGGTGTCCCTGGGATCCGTGAGGAGATCAGCTATGTACGCAGTTGTTCGGCGGTACGAAGGCGTGACTGACTCCGCCGAGGCAGGACGCCGAGTGGACGAGGGATTCGTGCCGCTACTCCGCCGAGTCCCGGGTTTCGTGGCCTACTACTGGGTGGACGCCGGGGACGGAGTGATGCTCTCCACCAGCGTCTTTGAAGACCAATCAGGGGCCGAAGAGTCGATCAACCAGGCGGCGGACTTCGTACGGGACAGCCTCTCGTCGCTGCTCCCCAACCCTCCTCAGGTCACGGCCGGCCCGGTTGTGGCTGCTGGGTAGCGACCTGCGAGGTGGGCCGCCGGATCCCAACCACCTCCACTCCGGCGTCCTGGCCCTTCACGGGACTCCGGCCACAGCGTCGATTACGGCCAGTGGCGCTCTTTCAAGCACCTTGGTGGCGGTGTCCGGCAGATGGACAGCCGCCCCGATCGCGGTGGTACCGGCTCGGCGGTACCACCGCGATCGGGGCGGTGCTCGGCCACCAACGTCTGGGCCGGGCATCGGATGGTAGGTATGGCCCTTCTTCACCGGGACGGTTCGCGGAACACCGATACGGAAGACTCTGAGCCTGTCCTCCTTCCAAGCATGGGTCTGAGCTGGTCCTTCGTGAGATCGGCGGACCCCCGGGGTTCCGGCCCGTTCGCCGGGCGGCACAGTGACGGTGGTTCGGCCATTTGGTCGTGGCCGGCTCGCGCGCGCTGCTGGGACACGGTGCCGTTGACACAGATGAGTGACGACGTCCAGCACGGAAGGGCGTCCGGCCCTCAGCCGTGGAAGGACAGCGCATGCACATATCTGGACCGACGGTGGGCCGTCGGGTCTGTGCCGCGGTCATCGCCGCGTTGGTGACCTACTCGACCGTTCTGACCGGGGAGAACCTCGCCGCAGCCGGACGAATACCCACACCTTCGGTGCCGGCCCCGAAGCTGGACTGGAGCCCCTGCGTTCAAGGCAGCCCGTTCGACTGCGCGACCGCGAAGGTGCCACTGGACTACAACAACCCAGGTCGTCGCACCATCGAACTGGCAGTCGTCAAACGGAAGGCGACCGGCCCTGGCCGACGCATCGGCACCCTGCTCTTCAACCCCGGCGGACCCGGCGGGCCGGGAACGGTCCAGATGCCACAGAACTACGAGTTCTTTCCGCGCGAGGTGCGGGAGCGGTTCGACATCGTCAGCTGGGACCCCCGCGGGATCGGCAACAGCACCGCGGTGAACTGCTTCGCGACCACCGGGGAGGCCGCCGCGTGGGAAGCGGGCAAACCGGCCGGCGTCCCGGTGGGCGCACAGCAGCGAGCGGCCGTGATCGCCGCGTACCAGGATCTTTCCCAGCGCTGTGAGCGGCGTGACCCCGGACTGCTGCGTCATGTGTCGACCGCCGACACCGCTCGCGATCTCGAAGGGCTGCGCAAGGCGGTGGGCGACGCGCAACTCACCTACCTCGGAATCTCCTACGGCACGATCCTGGGCGCCACCTACGCCAACATGTTTCCCGACAGGGTCCGTGCCATGGTCCTCGACAGCAACATCGATCCGCAGGCCTGGACGAACCACGCCTCCGACGCGGACCCTCGGCTGACCACGTTCCTGCGTATGGGCTTGGACCGCGCCGCGGCAGCGGTCCTGGACCGGTTCCTCACCCTGTGCGGATCCACGGACGCAGCGGGCTGCGCCTTCTCCGCCGGCAGTCCGGCAGCGACCCGGGACAGGTTCGACCAGCTGATGCGGAGGCTGCGGGCGCAGCCCGTGGGTGAGTGGACCTACGGCCGCACGATCGCCGACGTCGTGAGCAGCCTCTACATCCTCCACCCTGGCTGGACGGACCTCGCCGGCAGGCTGTGGGACCTCTGGCAGGGCCGCGTCCCCAAGCCGTCCCAGCCCCCGCCCGCACCACCGGTCCCGCATCCGAATCCGTACGTCGGCGACGAACAGGCAAGTGCGGTGCTCTGCGGCGACAGCCCCAATCCGCGTGACCCCGCCGTCTACCCCGCCATGGAAGAGGCCGCCGCCCGACGCGGGGGCGACGCCGGACGCTACTGGACCTGGGCCACCGTGCCGTGTATCTCCTGGCCGGCCGTCGCGGCCGACCGCTACCGAGGACCGTGGAACGGGCCCACGGCACACCCGATCCTGGTGGTCGGCACCAAGTACGACCCCGCCACTCCCTACGCGGACTCTCAGGCGATGGCCAGGGAATTGGCCGATGCCCGCCTGCTCACCCACGAGGGATACGGTCACACCGAGCTGATCAACCCCAGCAGCTGCGTGAAGACATACGAGGCCCGGTACCTCGTAGACGGCACCCTCCCGCCGGCGGGAACGACCTGTCGACAGGACAAGCCGCCCTTCCCTGCGCGCAAGCCGGTCGGCGGCGTCGCCGCCGGCGGTGGTTGGACGGCCGGCATCGTCCGCTGAGTCGGCCACGGCCACCGGGCTCCCTGGGCACGGTCCGACTCGATCGAGCTCCAGAACGGTCACGGTGCGTCCGGGGTGTCCCGGTCCGCGGTGTGAGAGGCGGAAACGAAGCACGGCTATCGCCGGGCTGCGGCCCGCGCCGGCAGGCCCAGCGCTGAGAGCTGAGAGCTGAGAGCTGCGCGTCTCATGTCGGACGGCGCCAGACAGGGCGCTCAGCCACAGCAGTTGGGACTTAGCACTTCAGGTCGCCCCGGGGGCAGTACTCGCTGTTCCCTCTCTAAGGAACGGCCCCGTCTCAGGAGCGTTGGTCCGATTCGCCCTCGTGTCTCAAGTGAATCAGTCCGCCCTTCACCCTCTGGCGCTGGCGACGCTCAAGCTGTCCATGTAGTCGCGGGCCCGCGTGATCAGTCCGCTGTGGATGTGGAGCACCAAGAGACCGGGGACGGTGAAGCTGGTGCGTCTGGTCGGCAGCGTTCCCACCACGACGTGCTCGGCGATGATCACTTCCGGATCGCCGGTCTCGTAGGCCGCGATCCTTCTGACCTCCTGCACATGGACGGGGCTTGCTCTCCAGGCCGCCCGGTATCCCGCGCGCACTGCTTCGCGTCCCTCGTAGCGCGGAGGGAAACCGGGGGAGGTGAACGGGAATTCGTGCACCGCGTCCATGGCATAGAGATCGGCGAGATCGTCCGGGGACTTGTCGAGCATGGCCTGGTAGTAGCGGTTCAGCACCTCGCGAGGGGTGCGAACAGCAGATGTATCCGCATGCGACATGGGGGCATCCATTCGCTCAACACTTGTTGACCCATTCACCGTAGAGTCGGCTGGAAGCTCAGTCAACGGCTGTAGAGTGAATTGGTGTCCACTCCTCGCCAGTCCCGAGCCGACCGCCGCCGAGCGACCGAGGCGCGCATCCTCGACAGCGCCCGGGAGCTGTTCGCCGAGAAGGGTTTCGATCGCACCACCATCCGCGCCGTGGCGACTGCGGCGAGCGTCGACCCGGCTCTGGTCATGCAGTACTTCGGCTCGAAGCGCGAGTTGTTCACCCAAGCCGTGCAGGCGCTACCCGCAGTGCCGGCAATCGCTGACACCGACGCGCTCGTCGATCAGCTGCTGGCCACGCTCGGCCTCAAGCTCGGCGGCCTCCCCGAGGGCACGCTGGTGATGATCCGCTCCATGCTCACCGACCCGGTGGCAGCCGATCACGTCCGCGCCACTCTTGATCGGCAGATCGACAGCGTGAGCGCTGCCCTGCCCGCCGCCGAGGATCCCGAGCTGCGCGCCGCACTGTTCGTCACCGCCTTGCTGGGCGTCACCATCGGCCACCAGTTCCTGGGCCTGGCCGCTCTTCGTGACGTCCCAGCCGACCGCATCGCCGCCCTGCTGCGCCCGGCGTTCAAGGCCCTGGCAGGGCCTCAGGGCTGAATAGGGCGGCGCTGCCGATGCGTTGTGCCGCTGGGGCGCGTGAGTGGCCCGGCGCGGTACTACGCATCGGCAGCGCTTCGACGTGCCCGCCGCGGGCTGGGGGAGCCCGCCGGACTGGGTGAGCCTGGCGGATAGGGGGCGCCACGCGCAGAATCCACCTGTCGGCTCTTGTCGCCCTTGTCCTCGCACGTACCGCCACCGCGTGTGGCAATGACACGGACAGTGACGCCCGAAGGCGCTGGGGCCACCGTCGGCATGCCATGCCAGAGCCAGAGCCAGAGCCAGAGCCAGAGCCACGGCCGCGCGCGGTCGCGGTGCGGCCGGCCGATCCGCCGCCGTGGACGCAACTACTCAGGAGTCCCGTCGCCTGACCTGCCGAGCTTGTACCGGCCGATTCTTTGCGAGCACCGCATCCATCACAGTGCTCTGCTGCGAAACATGTACGTCGGTGGGCGTCGATCGTGGCGTGCCACGCGGAGCAAGCGCGAAGCGCCGGAACGGATCTTGGCCGAGCGCTGGGAGGACAAGTCATGGTGGAGAACCGACGACGGCCCGAGGAGCCGCTGCACTGCCTCGTGACCGGGGCCTCCGGGTACATCGGAGGCAGGCTGGTGCCGGAACTGCTGGCGGCCGGTCACCGGGTCCGCTGCATGGCTCGCTCGCCCGGCAAGCTGCGTGATCATCCCTGGGCCCATGACGTCGACACGGTGCGCGGTGACGTTCAGGACGCCGAGTCGGTCGCTGCGGCTCTGCGCGGCATCGATGTCGCCTACTACCTGGTGCACTCGCTCCGCTCCGGTGCCGACTTCGAAGACGCCGACCGCCGCGCTGCCGAGATCTTCGCCGCGCAGGCCCATGCCTGCGGCGTCCAGCGGATCGTCTACCTCGGCGGACTCACCCCCCGGGGCATCCCCGAAAGGTCCATCTCCCCACACCTGCGTTCCAGGGCCGAGGTCGGGCACGTCTTCCTCGACGGACCGGTCCCCGCGACCGTTCTGCGGGCCGCCGTCGTGATCGGCTCCGGCTCCGCCTCCTTCGAGATGCTGCGCTATCTGACCGAACGTCTGCCGGTGATGGTCACGCCCAGTTGGGTCCAGACCCGTACCCAGCCCATCGGGGTGCGCGACGTACTGCGCTACCTCGTCGGCTCGGCCACCATGACCGCCGAGGTCGACCGGACCTTCGACATCGGCGGGCCCGAAGTGCTGACCTACAGCGAGATGATGCGCCGCTACGCGGTCGTGGCCGGACTGCCGCGGAGGCTCATCGTGCCGGTTCCGATGCTCACCCCGAGGCTGTCGAGCCACTGGGTGGGTCTGGTCACTCCGGTGCCGGCCGCGCTGGCCCGGCCGCTCACCGAGTCGCTGCGGTACGAGGTTGTCTGCGGCGAACACGACATCGCGACGTACGTGCCGGACCCTCCGGGTCGGCCACTGCCGTTCGACGAGGCGCTCGCGCTGGCACTGCGCCGTGTCCGGGACGCCCAGGTCGTCACCCGCTGGTCCTCCGCTTCCGCTCCCGGCGCCCCCAGCGATCCGCTGCCCACCGACCCGGACTGGGCGGGCGGCAGCCTCTACCAGGACGAACGCGACAGCCCCGTGGATGCCTCAGGCGAAGCGCTGTGGAGGGTGATCGAGGGGATAGGCGGAGAGAACGGGTGGTACTCCTTCCCACTCGCCTGGGCCGTACGGGGCTGGCTGGATCGGTTCGTCGGCGGTGTCGGCCTGCGGCGCGGCCGCCGCGACACCGAGCGTCTGAGGGTCGGCGACTCACTGGACTTCTGGCGGGTCGAGGAAATCGAACCTGGACGGCTGCTGCGTCTGCGCGCGGAGATGCGTCTGCCAGGTCTCGCCTGGCTGGAGATGTGGGTCGAGACGGATCCACAGGGCGGCACTCGCTACCGGCAGCGCGCCCTGTTTCACCCGCGGGGACTGCTGGGACACGTCTACTGGTGGCTCGTCCTCCCGTTCCATGCCGTCGTGTTCGGCGGCATGACACGCAACATCACCCAGGCCGCGGTCAAGGGTGCGCAGGCGCGCATGAACGGGGCACGCACAATCCGCATCCGGAGCGGCCGCCCGACGGGAAGAACCTCGCAGCACTAGCCACAACTCTTCCCCACCGCACCAGCAACACTGCACCAGGAGTGATCCCATGACCGTCGCGGTCGTCCTGTTCACCTCGGACCTGCGGACGCACGACCACCCGCCCCTGCACGCCGCGGTCGCGGCGGCGGACGAGGTGGTGCCGTTGTTCGTGCGTGACCCCGGTATCCGCGAGGCCGGCTTCGCCGTGCCCAACAGGGACGCATTCCTGGCCGACTGCCTCGCCGACCTCGACGCCTCACTACGAGGCCTGGGAGGCCGGCTCGTCCTGCGATCGGGACCCGTTGCAACCGAAGTGTGCGCCGTAGCGGCGGAATCCGGGGCCACACAGGTCTACATGGCGGCCGGCGTCACCGGATACGCCCACCGTCGCGAACAACGGCTGCGCGACGCACTCCGCCGCCAGGGCGTGACCCTGCGCGTCTACGAGGGCGTGGTCACCGCGGTCGCTCCCGGTGCGGTGACCCCGGCCGGCTCCGATCACTACGCGGTCTTCACGCCCTACTTCCGTAAGTGGTCGAACGAACCCCTGCGCGCGCCCCTGCCCGCGCCACGCGGCTTGCGTGTGCCCGACGGGGTGCGCGGCGAGGCACTGCCGTCCCGCTCGCACATGTCCGGTGTCTCGCCGGGGCTGTCGGCCGGAGGCGAGACGGCGGGACGCGACCGGTTCGCGCGCTGGTGCACGGCCGACCTGGCACGCTACGAGGAAGTCCACGACGACCTGGCCGGGGACGCGACCTCCAGGCTCTCGCCCCACCTGCACTTCGGGAGCCTCTCACCGGTCGAACTGATCCACCGGGCCCGGGGCCGCGGCGGGCCCGGTGCCGAGGCGTTCGTGCGTCAGGTGTGCTGGCGCGACTTCCACCACCAGGTGCTGGCCGCGCGCCCCGACACGGCCCGGCACGACTACCGCACGCGTCACGACTCCTGGCGGACCGAGAAGGACGCGGCGCAGGACATCGCCGCCTGGCGCGACGGCCGCACCGGCTACCCGGTGGTCGACGCGGCGATGCGCCAACTGCGCCACGAGGGCTGGATGCACAACCGGGCCCGGCTGCTGGCGGCGAGCTTCCTGACCAAGTCGCTGTACGTGGACTGGCGCATCGGAGCGCGGCACTTCCTCGATCTCCTTGTGGACGGCGACGTCGTCAACAACCAGCTCAACTGGCAGTGGGTCGCCGGGACCGGCACCGACACACGTCCCCACCGAGTGCTCAACCCCGTGCGTCAGGGCAAGCGCTACGACCCGGACGGCGGTTACGTACACCGGTGGATTCCGGAGCTGGAAGGGGTCGCGGCCGACACCGTGCACGAGCCCTGGCGGTTGCTGCCGGACCAGCGCGCCGCCCTCGACTACCCGGCGCCGCTCGTCGACCTGGCGGATGGGCTGGCGCGGTTCAAGCACGCCCGCGGCCGGGACTGAGGACCGCCCATGCACTGGCTGTTCGGAGACCAGCTAGGGCCCCACTTCCTCACCCCTGGGCAGCACGGCCCCGGCCGGAACGACCCTCTCCTCATGATCGAAGCGCGCTCGGTGTTCCAGCGGCGTCGGTTCCATCGGGCCAAGGCACACCTCGTGCTGTCCGCGATGCGGCACCGGGCCGCCGAGTTGGGCGACCGCGTGACCTACGTACGCGCCGCCACCTACCGGGAGGGAGTGGAACGCGCGGCGCGAGGCCGTCCCGTGACCATGCATCACCCCACGTCGTACGGCGCGCTGCGCCTGGTGCGGTCGATACCTCAGGTCAGCGTGGGGCCGGCGCGGGGCTTCCTGGTGCCGATGGCGGACTTCGCCGTCTGGGCGGACGGTCGGGGCGGTCGGTCCTTGCGCCAGGAGGACTTCTACCGCTGGGTGCGGCGCGGACATGATCTCCTCATGGAGGACGGCGACCGGCCGGCGGGCGGGCGGTGGAACCTCGACCACGACAACCGGCAGCCACCGCCCCGCGATGCCGAGACCCTGCGGATCGACCGCCCCTACCGGCCGCGCGAGGACGCGATCGACGACGAGGTCCGCCACGACCTCGACCGCTGGGAGCAGGACGGCGACGTGTCCTTCGTCGGACGTGACGGCCCGCGTCTGTTCCCTGTCACGCGGACCGAGGCGCGTGCGGCGTTGGACCGCTTCGTCGACCGCCGGCTCGGCACGTTCGGCCCCTACGAGGACGCGATGCTCGCCGCCGGCCCGGTGATGAGTCACAGCCTGCTGTCGTCCTCTCTCAACCTCGGCCTGCTCGATCCCGCCGAGGTCGTGGAGCGCGGTGAGGCGGAGTGGCGCGCGGGGCGTGCCCCGCTCAACAGCGTGGAGGGCTTCGTCCGGCAGATCGCCGGGTGGCGCGAGTACGTGTGGCAGCTGTACTGGTACTTCGGCGAGGAATACCGGCGCTCCAACGTTCTGCGCCACACCCGTCCGCTGCCCGACTGGTGGAACGACCTGGACGCCACTGCGGTCGAGGCGCGCTGTCTGCGGACCGTCCTTGCCCAAGTACGGGACACGGGCTGGACACACCACATCCCCCGTCTCATGATCCTTGGCGGATTCGCCCTCCAACGAGGCTGGGACCCTGCGCATGTCACGGACTGGTTCCATCGCTGCTTCGTGGACGGCTACGACTGGGTCATGGTGCCCAACGTCATCGGGATGTCGCAGTACGCGGACGGAGGCCGGATGACCACCAAGCCGTACACGTCCGGCGGCGCCTACATCGACCGCATGAGTGACCTGTGCGGGGAGTGCGTCTACCGGCCGCGCGAGCGCACGGGCGAGCACGCGTGCCCCTATACGGCGGGCTACTGGACTTTCGTCGACCGGCACCGGGCAAGGCTCGCCGGCCTTCACCGGACCGCACGGGCCGTATGGCAGCTGGACCGGCTCGGGGACATCGCGGAAGTCCGCCGGAGCGTACGCGCACGCGGTGACGCACCCCCGTGACGGTGACCGAGGCCGAAGACGTCCAGCTGAGCGGGGGAGCGAACCGGGGCCGCACCCGTCCGAAGGCCGGGCAGCATTGGGCGCATCCACGGCTGGCCGCTTGGCAGAAACATGTGCGTGCCGTTGACCGGGAGTGAGAAGAGGCGCAGCAGATGCGGTCGCGGCCTTGAGAGCGAGGAGTTGAGCCATGTCCGAGACCGTGAAGCCCGGCCTGGGCGCGGGTCGTACCCGAAGGCCGACAAAGTCGCCGGAGAGCATGGACATATGGCCGGCGCGTACCGCCGAAGTGGTTGCCGCGGTGGCGGGTGCGGCCTACGGCGTGTGGGCGGCTGCTGTGCACAACACCGGGGCGATCACGTTCGTGGTGGTGGCCCTCGGCGTCGTGTCCGGTGTGGTGCTGGCGGTGCTGATCGTGCTGTTGCACCGGGCTGGTCCGTCGCTGAGCGCGGGGCCGCGCGCCGCCTTGTGGGCGGGCCTGGCCGGCGCCGCGGTGGCGTTCTTGCGGAGTCTGGCGCCTTCGGGGGCGGGTGTGGCGTTCTGCTTCCTGCTCGGGCTGATCGTCGCCTCGGGAACGTTTGTTGCCGCCTACTACCGCTACTACACCTCGCGAGGGTGAGAGCCCACCCAGCCGGGCAGACGGACCCTGAACCGGCCGGCGGACGCCGGAAGCGCCTCGACGCCTGCCGACCGGGAGCAGCGCTGTCGTTGGGAATCCGGCTTCGCGCCCGGCCCTGAAGCCTCGGCCTCAGGGCATGTGACCTGTGTACGTGAGGCTTCGGCCTCGGGGAACCGGTGACCTTCTTGTCCGGCGAGACTGGTTGGTGAGTGGGTGGGGGGCGGGGGTGCCATGGCAGGAACGGAAATGAGAGCGGTGTCGGTAGGGTGAGCAGGTGGACCACCGTGAACCTGAAGAGGCATCCGTATCCGGCAGTTCTGCTGGAGGCGCGGACTACGGAACAGCCACTCCGCACCCGGACTTGCTGGCCCTCGCCGTGGAGCTGCGCCGCCTCAACGGTGAACTCAACAGGCTCGTGCATGCTTTCGCGGTCGGCCAGGATCTGCACCCCACGGACGTGCAGGCACTCGCAGCCATCTTGGACTCTGAAACTCCGCTCACCCCGAGCCTGCTGCGTCAGCGGCTGGGACTCACGTCTGGCGCGGTCAGTGCGTGTGTGGATCGGCTGGAGCGTGCGGGACACGTCAAGCGGGTGCGCGAGAGTGCGGATCGAAGGGTGGTGCACCTGCACTACCTGCCCACTGCGCAGGTGAAGGCAAGAAAGCACTTCGCTCCTCTGGCTGAAGCGACTGACCGGGTCCGCCGGCGCTTCAGCGAACCTGACCTGGCCCTTGTGCTGACCTTTCTGAATGCCCTCAACGAGGAGCTCGCCGAGACCGGGAGCAGCCGTCAGATCTAGGCGCCGCTGACCGCATCCGATCGGTACCCCCGGGCCGAACAGCAGGCGACAACCTGGCCGAGAACTTATTGCTCAATCATTGAGATACTTTGTCATTGAGTTTGTTTTCACCGCCTCTGCCCTGGGAGATCCATGTCCCGCACTCCACGAGCCACTCGGTGGCTGGTGCCCCTCGTCCTGCTGATCGTCTGGCTCGCGGTGGGAGGCACGCTGGGCCCGTACGCCGGACGGCTCGGCGAGGTCGCGACCAATGACCAGGCGGCGTTCTTGCCCCGCAACGCCGAGTCGACCCGCGTGATCGAGGCACAGCGCGCGTTCAAGGAAGACGAGACCCTGCCGGCGATCATCGTCTGGACCGCCGACGGCGACAGGCCTCTCGATGCCGCGCAGCAGGACCAGGCCACCCGTGCGCTGGCCGCGTTGAAGGGCACACCCGGCGTGGTCGGTCAGGTGTCGCCGGCGATCCCCTCACACGATGAGAAGGCGTTGGAAGGCGTCGTCCAGCTGCGTCCAGACCTCGGTGACGAGCTGTCCTCCACGCTCGACCGCATCTCCAGGCAGGCGTCCGCTGTCACCGGCGCCACCGCCGTCCTTGCGGGACCTGCCGCAAGCCAGGCGGACCTCTCCGACGCCTTCGCCGGGATCGACGGGCTGCTCCTGGGAGTCGCCCTGATCACGGTCCTGGTGATTCTCCTGCTGGTCTACCGCAGTGTCCTGCTCCCCTTCGTGATCATTGTCAGCGCGGTGTTCGCCCTGGGTGTCGCCTGCGCCATCGTCTACGTCCTCGCAGACCACGATGTCGTCCGAGTCGACGGCCAGGTGCAGGGCATCCTGTCGATCCTGGTGATCGGCGCCGCCACCGACTACGCCTTGCTCCTCACCGCCCGCTATCGCGAAGAACTCGCCGGTGATCACAGCCGGTTCGCCGCGATGCGCTCCGCGCTGCGTCAGTCGACCGGAGCCATCGTCGCCAGTGGCGCCACGGTCGCTCTCGGCCTGCTGGCCCTGCTGCTGAGCGACCTCACCAACAACCGGGCTCTCGGTCCCGTCGGCGCCATCGGCATCGCCTGCGCCGTCCTGAGCACCCTCACCTTCCTGCCGGCCGCCCTGGTGCTTCTGGGTAACGCCGCCTACTGGCCCGCCCGTCCGCGCCCGGCGGAGGCCGCCGGCGGTGGACACGGAGTGTGGCGCCGCATCGCCCGTGTCGTGGAGAAGGCTCCGCGCAGGATCTGGGCCATCGCACTGGGCGGCCTCCTGGTGTGCGCTGCCTTCGCTCCCACGCTGAGTTCCGAGGGAGTTCCGCTCGACGAGATCTTCGTCAACGACGCGCCGTCGGTCCAGGCGCAGGCCACCCTTGCTGAACATTTCCCCGGCGGCTCCGGAAATCCGGCTGTGGTGATCGCCGACGCCCGGCACGAGAAGCAGATCGTCGAGCGGGCAAAGGCCACCGACGGTGTTGCCGACGCAACTCCCCTGACCGAGCAGGGACGTCCGGGCAGCGGCCCGACCCGGGTCGTGGACGGCAAGATCCGTGTCGACGTCACTTTGAAGGACGCCGCCGACAGCGATGCCGCCAAGGCCACGGTTTCCCGCATGCGCTCCGCGCTGCACCAGGTCGACGGCGCCGACGCTCTGGTCGGCGGTTACACCGCCCAGCAGTACGACACCCAGAAGACCGCGGAACACGATCGCATGCTGATCGTTCCCGTTGTCCTGGCCATCATCCTGGTCATTCTCGTCGCACTGCTGCGCTCCGTGCTGATGCCCCTGATCCTGGTCGCCACGGTGGCCCTCAACTTTGCGGCCACACTGGGCATCTCCTCGCTCGTATTCCGGCACGTCTTCGGGTTCTCGGGCACCGATGCCTCCGTGCCGCTGTACGGGTTTGTGTTCCTCGTCGCGCTGGGCGTGGACTACAACATCTTCCTGATGTCCCGAGCCCGGGAAGAGTCACTGGAACACGGCGTTCGTGAGGGCATCCTCAAGGCCCTTGTCGCCACCGGCGGAGTGATCACCTCGGCTGGTGTCGTGCTGGCCGCGACGTTCGCCGCTCTGGGCGTCATCCCGCTGGCCTTCCTCGTGCAGATCGCCTTCATCGTCGCCTTCGGTGTCCTTCTTGACACGCTGGTGGTGAGATCGCTGCTGGTTCCGGCTCTGGTCCGGGACATCGGACCGAAGGCGTGGTGGCCCGGGCGTCTGAGCCGCCGGGCGGACTGACCCGATCGTGCCTGCCGACGGGGCCGCCTTTGTCGGCAGGCACGATGCCCGCTTCGGGTGCATGCCGATGCTTGGCATGAACGCCCTCCTGTCGCGGCGCCGGACCGGCGGAGGGTGATCTTTTGCGCTGAATGCAACCGTTGAGTGCAGTCGAAGAGAAGCGATGTCGGGGGCACAAGGCGGACCGAGCGAGCAGAGAGGTGCCCGCATCATGGAGCTCAAGGATGAACTTCCCCTCGACCACAAGCTGGCGCAGGTGTACCGCTGGGGTGCCGCTTTCTGCGGCGTGGTTCTGCTGGTCTTCGGTTGTCTCGGCCTCGCCGACCAGCTGAGCCCCTTCAACACGGACGGCGGCCAGATCGCCGGCATGACCACGAACGGCGTCCTCAGCCTCATTTCAGTGGTCGTCGGACTCGCCCTCGTCGCGGGCGGCATCATCGGGGGCAACTTCGCCTCGACGCTCAATATGGCCGTCGGCGCACTGTTCCTGATCAGTGGGTTCGTTCACGTATTCATCGTGGGCAAGGGCGCGAACGTGCTCGATTTCGGCATGACCAACGTCATCTTCAGTTTCGTGATGGGGCTGGTCATCCTGACGTTCGGCATGTACGGGCGCGTGTCCAGCCGGCTGCCGCACGACAACCCCTACTGGCGCAGGCGCCATCCGCGGGAAGCGGCGGCAGAGGCTGCCGCAGATCGGGCCCTGCAAGCCGGCAGCCCTCCTGCCGTCGCGCAGAGCGTGGCCTCCAAGGCCCTCGGCACCGGTTCTCAGTAGAGCCTTGCGCGCGGGCCGTCCTCGACAGCGGCCCGCGCCCAGGGCGATCCCCGTCGGCTCATGCCACGGCGTGGCCCACGCTGCGGAGCGCATGCTGCATCCGCTACGAGCACCCGCCAGGAACGAGCCGACAGTGACAGCAGGGCGACCTGAAAGGGCGCCCTCGGGTGGAACTTCAGCCGTGGAGGTGGCTCATGGTCCGCAGGGACGGACAGACCGACGTGGTCGTCGTCGGAGCAGGGATTGCGGGGCTCGCATGCGCGGCTGACCTTCAGGCAGCCGGTCTCCAGGTCAAGGTGCTCGAGGCCTCGGATGGAGTGGGCGGCCGGATGCGGTCCGATCGCGTCGACGGATTCGTGATCGACCGCGGCTTTCAGGTCTTCAACACGGCCTATCCCCAGGTGCAGCGCCGACTGCGGCTGCGCGACCTGCGGTTGAGGCCCTTCACCCCCGGAATGCAGATCCACACCGACACCGGGAAGATCGCGCTCTACGATCCGATGCGCCGTCCCGATGCGCTGGGCGGACTGCGCCGCCAGTCGGTGATGTCTGCCCGCGACGCCCTGGCGCTCGGAGCGATGTCGGTCCGCGACATGCTGCTTCCCGCGTCCATGCTCAAGCACGGAGGAGAGCGAACCACGCGCTCCGCTCTGCGCCGGGCCGGTGTCTCCGAGTCGTTCACCGAGGATGTGCTCAGGCCGTTCGTGTCCGGCATCTTCCTCGAGGACGAGCTGGAGACATCCAGCCGCGTCTTCCACCTGGTGTGGCGCAGCATGCTGCGCGGAACATTGTGTCTGCCGACCGACGGCATCGAAGCGGTGCCGCGCATGCTCGCGGACGGCCTGAGTGACGCAACGGTGAGCCTCGAGACCCCCGTCGCGCAGCTGACGGACTGCGGTGTGATGACGGCGGCGGGCACCTCCGTTTCCGCCAGGGCGGTGGTGGTTGCGGCGGGGCCGCAAACGGCGGCTGCACTGCTGCCGCACATGGATGTGCCCGACTATCGAAGCGTGACGACGTACTACCACGCCATGACGCCCTCACCTCTGAACGAGCCCGTGTTGCTGGTGGACACACAGCGCCGGTTCTTGAACACCTGCGTGATCAGCGAAGTCGTGCCTTCCTACGCGCCGGTGCATCGCGCCCTGGTGGCCACTTCGGTGCTCGGCGCTGAAGGCCCCGGACGCGAAGCGGCAGTGCGCGAGGCGCTGTCCGACGTGTACGGCACCGACACAGGTGCCTGGGAGTTGGTGGCCGTACGCAGCATCACGCATGCTCTGCCGGTGATGACGCCACCGCACTCCCTGAGTCGTTCTTCACGCGCCGGCAGTGGCCGCTATGTGTGCGGCGATCACCGCACCACCGGGTCGGTCCAAGGAGCGATGGCCTCGGGAGCGCGGGCGGCCCGTGAAGTGGTCCGGGACCTGGCCTGGCCGGAGGCCGGTGCCGGTCAGTACGCGTCGGTGGCGACAAGCCGCTGACGCAGCCGGTGCAGACCACGCCTGGAGTGGCTCTTGACGGTACCCAGGGGCCATCCCGTGACCTCGGCGATCTGGGTGTGCGTGAGGTCGCTGTAGAAGGCCAGTTGCAGGACGCGCCTCTGCGGTGCGGGCAGCAGTGTCAGTTCGTGCCTGACCAGGACCTGGTCAAGGACCTGTCGTGTCATGTTGTCGGAAGGCGGGGCCGCCAGACTCAGCGATGTCTTCGCCGCCGAGGTCAGGGTGGCCCGGCGGGTCCGCGCGGTCAGGGCATCCGCAATCTTGCGACGCGTGATACCCACGACCCATCCGGCGAAGGCGCCGCGCTGGGGGTTGTAACCCTCGCGTCCGCGCCACACCGCCAGGAAGACCTGCTGCGTGACGTCCTCGGCCTCACGCGAATCGCCCAGCGACCGGTAGGCCAGCGTGTGGACAAGGGTGCTCCAGCGACGGTAAGCAGCCTCGAGGAACGCTTCCTCCCCGCGCTGCAGCCCTGCCGCTACTTCCTCGTCGGCCAGCGATTCTTCGATGGGTGCCCACAGATTGTGCTCGTGCGTCTGCGGGGTGCTCTGAGCGCGCATGGGGCCGGGCCCTTCCGTCGCCGATCCAGTGATCTTCACTGTGGCGAGTTCGCAGGCATCTATCGAGTCGCATCGAAAGCGCATCGATTATGTCCGGGCAGGCATGTGTCTACAGGTGCCTGCGGATGGTGTCCCAGACGCGGGCGGGTGGCTGCAGCGCCTCCGTTGGTGCCGCTGCGCGGCCGGCCTCCAAGACCCGCAGGAACGAGTCCAGGGCTGAGCGGCACGCCTGGCAGTCCCGCAGGTGGCGTTCTGTCGATGTGGGCGTCTCATCGCCCAGGGCGATGAGCGCAAGGTCCCTGAGGGAGGGGTGACGGATCTGAGGCGTGGCTGACATCGGTCACCTCTGGCGACAAGGGGTTGCAGAGCGCGGCGGATCTGCGGGACGGGAGTGTGTCACCGAGCGTTCAGGTTTCCGGGGTGTGTCGGATGCAGCCGCCACCATTCACCACCTCTGGTCGCGCTTCCGGCGAGACGCAGCGATTACGCGTCGATATGCTTGGAGTCATGGCTTCCGATGGCAGTCCCAAACCGCCCATCCGCGGCTCAGAGCCTCCTGACGCCTCCATCACGTCAGGAGCGCTGGCCCGTCGGCTGGGCATTTCGCCAACGACCCTGCGGTCGTGGGACCAGCGCTACAGCCTTGGGCCCGCCCAGCGTCGGCGCGGCCACCACCGCCGCTGGTCGCCGCAGGACGTCGCCATGGTCGAAGACATGTGCAGCCTCACGGCCGCCGGGGTCTCCCCGGCAGAAGCGGCACGCAGCGCCAAAAGGCGCGCACACACAGCGCCCCAAGCACAGGGAACGCCGCCCGCGTCCGCCAGGTCCACTGCGGCAGCAAGCACCTCCGGCAAGACCACCAGCCGCGACGCGTCCGGCCTGCCGCTCGGTGCGGTGCGCGCCGAGTGCCGTGGCCTTGCCCGGGCCGCCCTCCGCCTCGAATCCGCCGCGATTCAGGAACAGTTGAACGCCTTTGTGCAGGAGCACGGAGTGGTCGCGGCATGGGAAGAGCTCATGATGCCGACCCTGCATGCCGTCGGCCGTAAATGGGAGTCCTCCGGTGACCGCTACGTCGAGGTCGAGCACCTCTTGTCCTGGCACGTGTCCACCGCCCTGCGCAACGCACAGCTGCTCCTGGGGCCCGGCGAGACGCGCAAGGGCAGTTCCCCAGTGCTGTTGGCCTGCGTCCCCGGCGAGCAGCACACCTTGCCGCTCGAAGCCGTCCACGCCGCCCTGCTGCAGCGCGGCCGTTCCGTGCGCATGCTGGGTGCCGCCGTCCCCGCCGAGGCACTGATCGCGGCGGTCCTGCGTACGGGGCCGGCGGCTGTAGTGCTCTGGTCGCAGACCCGTTCTCTGGCCAGCACCCCGCTTGCTCTCCATCTCCTGGGAATGGGGTGGGGAGTCAACGGTGCACGACAACAGGCTGCTCTCGTGCTGGCGGGACCGGGCTGGCGAGGGGCCAGGGCCGAGGGGGCGGTGCAGCCCCAGGGGCTGCGCGAGGCCATCGCCCTCCTGGTGCCGGAGTCCTCGGAGTGATCCGCGTAGCAGCCTGTGCCCCAGACTCCGTCGGTCCTTCTCCACATCTCGTGCCCTTGCAGCTGCCATTGATCCAGCAGTGCGGTGGCCCCGACACGTTCCGTCGGTGCCACCGGGAGGTTCATGCGTACCAGGTCGCCGACGACCATGAGGCGGGCGTTGGAGGCGCGAATGGTGGGTCGGTCCTCGTTTCCGGAGACGGCGGCCACGGGGCGGTCTTGGCGCCACTCTTGCTGCTTGCGCCTCAGGCGGCGGTCGCGAGCGGGCAGGCCTGAGCGCCCGGCTGCCTGAGCAGTCTGACGAGCGTGGTCACCAGCCCCAGATACGCGCCAGGAAGTAGCCGGCCACCAGCACTGATCCGAGCGCGATGAGGGACACCCAGAGATAGGGGTGTTCCCAGATGCCACCGTCGGCCCGTTCTTGATGTGCTTCAGCGATCGACCCTTCCGCCGGCGGCGTCTCTGTCGGCGGGATGAGTGGGTGAGTCATGCTTCAACGGTCCCTCGCACTCCGCCGGATTGCACGTCGAACGGGTTCGGGCTCGGAGTGGCGCTGATCGAAGGCCCAGGGGAGTGCCTGTCGCACATGGTTCATGACTTACAGCCGTCGTGCGGCTGCCGAGGGTCGCGCCGGCGGCCGTGGTAGATGCGGAGAGGAGCAGACCACCCACCCCGCATAGGGCGTCAGAGCCGGTGCATGGCCAGGGGGCGACCCCCTCCGTCGATGCGAGCGACGCGACTATCCGTAACCAAGAAATGCGTCATATTTGGCGCATCCGTCTCTGGGGCCACGCCGAAAAAAGTGCAGACGAGCTGACGAGTCGGCGCAGCTGCTGGATGCCGGCGCCTCCGCCTCAAAGCAGCGATCGAGAGAGGCCCTGCGCCTGCGCCCGCCCAGTCCGGCGAGGAGGGCTGATCACGACCGCTCACCTCCACCTGCCGCGCTGGGATCGCGCAGGGCGGTGGTTCCGCCCAGCCAACCGGCAGACCGATCACCGGCTTGATCCGATGGGCGATGCAAACCCCATCGAACCGGCGAACGGCCCGGCCGCGTCGTCACGCAGCTGATGAAGGGAACACCGTGATGGAAGTCGACGGAGCCCGCATCCTCGTCCCCGGAGCCACAGGCGAGCTGGGCTCGGCACTGGCCCGCAGTCTCCATAGCGGAGGCGCTGTCTTGCACCTTGCGGGACGAGACGAGACAGCACTGCGATCACTCCAGAGCCAGCTACCCGGCGTGTGGACCAGCACGTTCGATGCCTACGCACTGGACGCCTGCGCCGCCCTGACCCGGCAGGCTGCCCAGCAGATGGGCGGCCTTGACGCCGTGGTGACCTGCATCGGAGTACCGGCCTTCGGCCCCGCCGACCACATCAGTGACGCCGTCGCAGAACACCTCATGATCGTGAACGCACAGGCACCCATCGCCTTCCTGCGCGCCGCGCTGCCCCTCATTCAACCCGGGGGAGTACTGGCGGCCCTCACTGGCGTGGTCGCCGGAAACCCACCCGCCCACATGGCCGACTACGCCGCCGCCAAAGCAGCCCTCGCCGCATGGCTGGAAGCCGTCGGCAAGGAGCAACGCAGGCGCCACATCGCCCTCATCGATCTCCGCCTGCCGCACATCAATACCGGCTTCGCGAACCGCGCGATCGCTGGTCGTCCACCCCAGCTGCCCCCGGGACTGCCCATTGCCGCAGCCGTAGAGATGGTCATGGACGCCCTCGTCGCCGCCTCGACTGTCCCCGGCCAGGCCTCCTGAATGTCTTTGTGCGCAACGCCTCGCTACCCTCTTCGCCGCTCCGAGCGCCCATCCGGCAGCCCTCACGCCACGGCGAATGCGCGCTGAAGTCCCGCAGCGGCCAAGCCAAGATCCCCCTCGCAGCGACGACCTGATGAGGAGAACGACCTCTCAGGCCCGCCTGGTTCGGCGATCGGTAACCGACGCGTCATTCACTCGTTTGACACAGCGCTGCACCTTGATCTCCCCCTCGGAAAGTCTGGCGCTCCATGCAACTTCGCTCATTCCGACGATCTGTCGAGCGGGCCAGAACGCCCTTGCTGGAGGCCGAGAGCACGCTTGTCGAGCAGTACGGCGATCTGGTCCGTCTGGCTCACATCGTGCTCCCCGCTTCCCTCGGCCGACACCGAAGGGTCCTCGTGGCGCATTCGGTGGTGCAGCGGTCCCTGCCGAGTGCGCGTCCGGTGCGCGCGGGGCACACCGTTCCGTCGCCGCGCGACGAGAACCACCGTGGCGACATACCCGCACCGTCACTCCTCGTGGAGGTGCTGCGCGGAGCTCTCGCACACAGTCGACGCCCGTCGTTGTGGCCCGCGCGGCTTGCTCCGCCACGCACCCTCCTGCCGCGATTCCCCCTTGTCCTGGGGCTTCGGCTGTTCCCGCGATCGGGCAGCGCCGAAGACCTGGCTCTGGCACGAGGTCTGTCAGACATGTCCGCGGCTGCCCGTGCCGCTTTCGTGCTTCGTTCGGTGTACTGCCTGAGCGACGACATCGCCCTCGACCTGCTCACGTCAGCCGGTGTGGACGACGCGGCGAGCGCATTGCGGGCGGCCTCTGCGCTCAAGTCCGTCGCAGGCGAGGCGCCCGCCATGCTGCTGACCTCCCAGGAATTCGACGCCTGCGCTCTCCAGGCAAGCCCCACAGACCTGTTGCGCCGCCGGCAGCGAACACGGCTGGGGGTGGCCGCGGTCGCGTTGAGCCTGATCGTCGGGACAGTGGTGGTGACGGCCCTGCCCGATGAAGCAACATCCCAGCCCGTCCCGCCGACGGTGGCCGCCGACCCGGCCCTGCGTCCCGCACACCTCACGCATGCTCCGGCCGAACTGTGGGACAACACCTCACGCATCGATTTCACCGCCTGGCCCGCACGTGGCACACGGGTGAAGGACGAGAGCCTGCTCGGCCGCGCCCTGTCCGTGTGGGCGCGGCCACCGAGCGGCACCCGTGTCTCCCTGGCCCCCGCCACTTCCGCGGCAGCTCCCTCGGACTCGCCGCAATTGCTGTATGCGGGCAACGTGTCGGACCGTGCCGTGGTGTTGCTGTACGACGGACAGCGCCTGGCCCGTTACAGCGAATCCCTTTCCCCGGCCAGGCACGCGGCGCTCAGCGTGGCACGTGTCGACGACGCGGACGTGACGACTGCTGGGGCGGTGGCTCTCGGCACGGTGGACGGTGGCGCACGCTACCTGATCGCACCCTGGATCACCGAGGTGCAGATCCGCGACCTGTTGCGCCCCGAGGTCCTCGCGCATCCGCTGCGCGTAGGAAAAGACGGCGTGACGGAAGCCGTGCCGACCTGGTCCTCGGCAAGCGACTGCGGCAGCCGTCCGGCGCTCCAACTTCGTTCCTCGGACCGGATCGCCGAGCACCACGCGTTCCTGGTCGCGGGGCTGGGCGATCTGACTCCGGTCCACCTCACCTACACTCCGTTGCCCGGCCACGGCAGCCCACCGGCCCGGCGGCCGCGGGAGGCCACCGGCACGACGGCCCTCCTGGCCTGGGCGCATCAGGCTTGCAGTCTCGGGTCGCTCCGCAACACCGGCGCCCGCGCGGTCAACGCTTGGGACTTCGCCGAACAGGACCTCCCCGACGGGGGCGGCCACGCCCTATGGAGCTGTGCCCGCACCGACACCTGGCAGGGCCCCGGCAACGTCACTGTCACCATGCGCACGGCCCAAGAGGCCACAGACGCACCCGCCGGCCTTGTGGCCCGCGCCCGGTCGACTGCGGCCTGCAGCCGGTTCGGTCAGCACATCGTGGCTTTCACCGGTTGGCGATCACCCAAGGGTCGTTGGTATGCGCTGGTGGCTGGAAGCCGCGCCGTTACGAGAGTCACGATCAGTGGAGGCATCACAACGAGCAGAGCCGGCCGAACGCTCGCCCTCCCCGCTGACGGGCCACCGCGCATCAAGGTAAGCGCCCGCCTGGCCACGGGCGCGCGACTGACCGGCATCGGCCCGCCGGACCGTGCGGAGCGGCCCTGAGTCGTCACTCAGACACAGCGGAAGGAACACGATCCGGCGTCATCGGCGTAGACATCGCGAAAGGCCCCCGACGTGGCCTGAACCGCGCTCAGTTCGCCAACGAGGAACCCGCGGCCACGTCGCCGAGACATGCGCCAGGATCACAGGGACCGTCCGGGCCCTATGAATCTCGATTCATAGGGCGCCATGGCGTGCGGCGCTGCGCGCCACCGGCGCGGGATCGTACTTTCGCGTCGGCTCACAACTGCTGTGATGTCTCCGTCCCGTACCAGTGAGCGAAAGTGCGCGGCATCCCGGTCCCGCCGCGAGCGTCGGGCCGGACCGCGAGAATCTGGTCCACTCCCATGCGGCGCCCCTCGAACGCGAGACCACCGCCTACGAGGTACAGCCGCCAGACCCGTGCAGTCGGTTCCCCGACGAGGGCGACGAAGTCGTTCCAACGCTCCTCCAGAGTGTGGTGCCAGGCGGCGATGGTGCGCACGTAGTGCTCACGCATCGACTCCACGGAACACACCTCAAGCCCCGCACCCTCCAACAGTTCGACGGTCTGGCCGAGGGGGCGCATATGCATGTCAGGCGCGATGTACGTCTCGATTAAGGCGCCTCCACCCGGCGCCCGCACACCTCGGGACATCTGCTGCACCAGCACCCGGCCCTGCGGCCTGAGGACGCGGTGCAGCAGCTCTGCGAAGCCGGCGTACTCTTCGTCGCCCACATGCTCGCCCATCTCGATGGATGTCACAGCCTCGTACTGACCGCCTTCGATATCGCGGTAGTGACGCAACTGGACGTCGACCAGGTCGTCGAGGCCACGCTCGTGCACACGGGCGAGGACGGCGTCGCGCTGCTCGCGGGCGAGGGTCACGGCCGTCACCTGGACCTTGTGGTGTTCGGCCGCGTACAGGGCGAGCGCACCCCAACCACAGCCGATGTCGAGCAGCCGCGCCCCTGGCCGCAGCCGCAGCTTGCGGCAGATGAGTTCCAGCTTGTCGCGCTGCGCTTCGGCCAGTCCGTACTCGGAGTCCTCACGTGCCCAGTAGGCGCAGGAGTACGCCATCGACGGATCGAGCAGGAGCTCGTAGAACTCGTTGGACAAGTCGTAGTGGTGGCTGATGGCCGCGCGGTCGCGGGTGGTGGTGTGGCGAGCACCCCGCAGCCGCGCGCGTCCCGCGGGGGCGGGTGGCCGCGGGCCGAGGGCGCCGAGCCGGGCGGCGGTGAGCGCGGCAGTGGCGAGTTGTGCCGCTCCCGGCCTGGGGTCGGCCTGCGGGTTCTGCCACAGAGTGCGCAGGCCGTCACCGAGATCTCCCTCAATGTCCAGATCACCGGCGATGTAGGCCTCGGCCAAGCCGAGCTCTCCCGGCTGCCAGAGCAGCCGGCGCAGTGTGCGGCGCGATCGGATGATGACGACCGGGGCTCCGGGCGGACCGCTCTCGGTCCCGTCCCACGCGCGCAGGCGCACCGGCATGGGGGCGCCCATGACGTCTTCCAGGAGTGTGGCGAGCCGCTGTGCTGTCGTGATCATTCGTGAGCTCCGTTCCCGGCTGTCCCAGCGGCGGCGGTCACCAGTACCGCCGGGGCGACAAAAGTAGACATGCGGACCAATCTGTTTCGGCGGCAGCTCCGGATCACAAGTGAGCCGGGTCCGCCGTCGTACTCGGGAGTGAGGGCCCGCTACGCGGCGACCCGGCTCCGCGTAAGCACTGACGTGCGCAGACGCGGAGTCAGGGAGGTCACGCCACACCCCGACGGTCGCAGGGAGGCGGCGAAGGGCCGACCATCTGCGGTCGGCCCTTCGCCCCCACGTGTGCTGCTACTTCGGCATCAGAACCGTGTCGATGATGTCGACGTTGGCGTTGGCCGTCTTGACGTTGCCGCAGACCACCTTGGCGGAGTCGTTGACCTTGTAGGACTCACCGGAGCCCGCGGTCGTCAGCTTGGACTTCTCCAGCGTCGTGTACGAGCCGTTCTCCAGGTCCTTGGGCGCGAGCTTCTGCCCCACGACGTGGTACGTGAGGATCTTGGTGAGCGTGGCCTTGTCGTTCAGGACCTTGTCCAGGTCGGCCTTCGGGATCTTCGCGAAGGCGTCGTTGGTCGGTGCGAACACGGTGATGTTCTGGGCGTTGTTGAGGGTGTCGACCAGGCCGGCCTTCTTGACCGCGGTCACGAGGGTGGACAGGGCGGGGTTGTTGGACGCGGCGGTCGCGACCGGGTCCTTGGCCATGCCGTCGAAGGAGCCGGCGCCGTCCTTCGGCACGGAGGCACAGGCCGGGCCGAACGGCTCGTCCGCCTTGTTCATGTCGCCCGAACCGCTGTCGTCGGCCTTGTCGGACGCGGCGGACGACTTCGTGCCCGAGGCCGCCTTGTCCTTGCCGTCGTCGTTCGAGCAGGCGGTGAGCGCCAGCGGCAGCATCGCCGCCGAGGCGAGAACGAGGGCTCCACGACGGGTACGGCGAGTAATGGCGTTCATTTGTGCTCCTTGAAAGATGTGATGAGGGTGCTGAGTTCAAGTCGTGCGGTCGAGGTCGGGCGGCGGTCAGTCCACGGTGACCACCACCGAATGCCAGCCACTGGCCCCGTCGGGGATGGTGCGGGTGCGCTTGTCGGTCTGGGTCTGGCCCGTGCGGTCGGTGGCCCGGACGGTCAGGGTGTGACCGCCGGATGTGGCCTTCCAGGGAAAGGACCACTGACGCCAGGTGTCCGTGGTGTCCTCGGAAGCCAGATCCGCCCGCCGCCAGGGCCCGTCGTCGACGCGGACCTCGACCTTGTCGATCCCGCGGTGCTGGGCCCAGGCCACTCCGGCGACCATGACCGTGCCGGCCCCGGGACGTGCGAACGGCTTGGGGGTGTCGATCCGGGACTGTGTCTTGATCGGCGCCCTGCGCGCCCAGTTCCGCTTCACCCAGTACGGGTCGTAGTCGTCGAAGGTGGTGAGTTCGATGTCCTGGATCCACTTGCAGGCGGACACGAACCCGTACAGGCCGGGAACCACCATGCGCACCGGGAAGCCGTGGGCGAAGGGCAGTGGCTCGCCGTTCATCCCGAGGGCGAGCATCGCGTCGCGGCCGTCCATGATGTCCTCGACCGGGCTGCCGATGGTCATTCCGTCGACGGAACGTGCGACCAGTTGGTCGGCGGGCCCACCCTTCGACGGCGGCCTGACGCCGCACTGGCGCAGGAGGTCGGCCAGGCGCACACCGATCCACCGCGCATTGCCGACGTACGGGCCGCCGACCTCGTTCGAGACGCACGCGAGCGTGATGTTCCGTTCGATCAGCGGCATGCGCAGCAGGTCCGCGAACGACAGAGTCGTCTCGCGGGTGACCCCCTTGCCATGGATCCGCAGCCGCCATGAGTTCGCGTCGACCTTGGGCACCACCAGCGCGGTGTCGACCCGGTAGAAGTCCTGACTGGGCGTCATGAACGGGCTGACGTCCTTGATCCGCAGCGCGGCCCGCTTGGGTATGGGTGCGGCGGCCGAGGCCGGGGCGGGCAGCGTGATCCGGCGGCGGGAGGCGACGGCGTTCTGGCCTTGCGAACCGTTCAGGGAGCGGCCCAGCAGCCCGATCCCCGTCGACGCGGCCGCTGCCGCCGTCGCCGCGACGACGAACCCCCGCCGGTCCCAGCCGGCGCCATAGGAGTGGCCCGGATCTCCGCCATCAGGAGTCGTCACGCCCTCCTCGCCGGGTGGCACCTCGACGGGAGCCGATGGCCTTCCGGACTGCAGGCGCCCGACGAGGTGATAGAGGAGCAGAGCTCCCACTACCGCACCCGCCACCGACGGCAGGGCGTCGGTGACGCTCGTGGAGTCCGGCCGGCTCGTCGCGGCAAGACCCCCCACCAAGCCGAACACCAGGACTCCTGCAGCGCCGATACGCCGGTACCCGGCCGCCGCCAACGCCCCGAGGGCGAGAGCGAGAAGGGTGAGGACGCCCAGGATGCCCAGCTGCAGGACGAGCTTGTCGCTGGTCCCGAAATGACGGATCGCCCAGTCCTTCACCGCAGCCGGAGTGCGGTCGATCGCCGCCCCGCCCACCGCGACGACAGGACTCGACTCGGGGCGTACCGCGGCAGACACGAGTTCGGCCGTCGCCAGCGCGGCGTAACCCGCCAGGAGGCCGCTCAACGCGCCGAGCCCGGCAAGTCGCCACACCTCGCGGCGCCTTGATGTCTTCGCTTCTGTGCTCACACCGGCCATTCGAGGCGATGGCCCTGGCGGATTGGTCTTCCGCTCATTTGAGGGGAATTTTCTTTTCGACCAATCCAAGGGCTCCGCGGATCCGAATGGGTGGTCCACCCTGACTGAAGGAAGCACCCCAAGAGCGGACAAGCAGACCAATCCGGATATCCCGTGGGCTACGAATTACCTCTGCCTCGGGAGGTGATGGCGAGATGACCGACGAAGAGTTCGACGACCTGATCGCTCAGGCCCGTCGGGAGATCCAGCGACAGCACATTGCTCCGCCCCCTCCACCGGACAAGCGGGACAGCATCTATGCCATGAGGGCGCGGCACGCCGAGTTCGGAGCCTGCGCCCACTGAACACGGCATCGAAGCCACGCATCGTTGATCCTTACGGGTGACAGTCGCGGCTCCGGCCAATCCGCAGGGCCGACGCCCACGGAGAACCGGTCGAGGGGTGCACCAGCGCCCCCGCGGACGCAGGCTCTCGTCTCCGTCCGCCAGTTCTCAACTGTGCGAGGTAGATCCATGTCCCGTGTGATCAAAAACGTGTCGCTGCTCGTCGCCGTCGGTGCAGCCGTCCTCGGCGGTGCCGGAGCGGCGACGGCCGACAGCGGTGCCGAAGCCGTCGCCGCCTACTCGCCCGGCGTCCTGTCGGGCAATGTCATCCAGGTGCCTGTCGACGTACCGGTCAACGCCTGCGGCAACACCGTCAACGTGATCGGGCTCCTCAACCCGGCCTTCGGCAACACCTGCGTCAACTGATCCCACCCCGGGGGCTCCTTCGAAGGAATCACCCGTGAACCGCTCCCACTCCGAGCCGGGCCCCGGCTCGGAGTGGGAGCGGAACTCCTGCGGGACGCCGACCGGCGCACTGTTCAGGAACAATCCGAATGACCAATCCGAACCGTGGACGGCAACGAATACAGGAGCGGCACTCCGAAATCACACCCGCTCGGACACGGCACGACTCAAGTCGGAGATGATGTCGACATGAGGCAAGCGGTGTTCATCGGCGGAAACCCAGAAGACGAACCGGATCTGGGGGCGCTGATGAAGCAAATCGCCGACGGCGACGAACGTGCCTTCGGCCAGTTGTACGAGTCGGTGGCCGGCCCGGTCTTCGGAATCGTGCGGGCCGTGGTGCGCGACGTGGCGCAGTCCGAGGAAGTGACACAGGAAGTGCTGGTGGAAGCGTGGCGTCATGCCGCGGACTACCGGCCGGAACGGGGATCAGTGATGAACTGGGTGCTCACGTTGGCCCATCGGCGAGCCGTGGACCGTGTCCGTTCTGTGGTGGCGTCCACCGCACGTGAGGAGCGGGTCGCCGCGCGCGAGCGCCTTCCCGAATTCGACGTGACACAAGCAGAGGTCGAAGCCCGCCAGGAGCGCGAAGACGTAGTGCGCTGCCTTCGGACGCTGACCGAACTCCAGCGCGAATCGATCACGCTCGCCTACTACCAGGGACTCACCTACCGCGAAGTGGCCGAGCGCCTGTCCGCGTCGCTCGGCACGGTGAAGACGCGCATGCGCGACGGGCTGATCCGTCTGCGTGACTGCCTCGGGGTGACGACATGAGCACGACCGACCCGCACATGCTCACCGGAGCGTACGTCCTCGACGCCCTCGACCCCGACGAGCGCGCGACACTCACCGAGCATCTGTCCACGTGCCCGGACTGCCGCCAGGAAGTGGCCGAGTTCGCGGCGACCGCCGGTCGACTGGGACTGGCCGCAGCCGTCACCCCGCCACCCGAGCTCAAGCAGTCCGTCCTCAGCCAGATCGCCGAGGTCCGGCAGGAGCCGCCGCGCACCGTGCGTGAGACGCACGTCGCGGCCTCCCCGCGCAGTGCGGTCTGGCTGCGCCGGATGGTGCTGGCCGCCTGCCTCGTGGCCGCGGCGCTCGGCGGCGTGGCGACCTGGCAGCATCAGGAAGCCGAGCAAGCTCGCCGGCAGGCGAATCAGGCCCGGACCAGCGCCGATCAGGTGGCCGCGATTCTGTCCGCGGGCGACGCAAAGACCCACACCGCGACCCTGCCCGGCGGCGCCCGCGGCGTCGTTGTGACGTCGGCGAGCCAGAATCGTGCGGTCTTCACCGCGTCCGGCCTCGACACGCCGCCCGACGGCAAGGTCTACGAACTCTGGTTCAACGACAACGGCACCATGCGGCCCGCGGGACTCCTCGACCGGGACCGGAGCAACCAGATCACCCTGATGGACGGGGCGATCGACAAGGCCACCGGCATGGGCATCACCGTCGAGCCCTCAGGCGGATCCAAGACTCCCACCCTGCCACCTGTCGGCCTGATCGAATTTCCCGCCTGACACGCGTCAAGAGCCCCGCTTGGCGACAACCTGGTTCCCAGCCCGTCGCACCTCACGAGGCTGGGAACCAGGTCCGTCGCCCCCATCATGGCTACGTGCCGGAACACCCGGCGAGTTGGGGCCGGCGCGAGCCAGCGTGACTCACTCGTCTTCTCCCACGCCTGACGGAGACCGGCCACGAGCGTCCAGGAGAGCTGCAGCTGGATGTGAGCCCGGCCATCGGCGGCCATGGGGCCGCCTGAGGCACCGGCCGCCACGGGCTGCACGGCGCTTCCTGGTCACAGGGGGAGCATGACGCGAAGGCCACAGTCCTCATTCGATCTCCGGCATGCCGATGGGCTGAACTTCGGTGTGTGCCATCAGTTGTACGGTAGCGCGGTCGCCGTCTTGGCACTCGGCCCACTCCCAATAGTGACAATCGGAGCCGGGCCCCGTCTGGACGTAGCCCAGGTCCGTGAGGGCCTGTCCGCGTGCGCGCAGGGTGGGGGCTTCGGCGCCGGGCAGGTTCATCGAGGGCCACTCATCGGCTGGGACCCCGTACAAAACCACAGCGATCTCCCAACTTGCGTCGCCTGGCGAGCGCGTCAGCTGGGCGCGGGTGAAGTGACCCTGTGAGGTCGGATCCGTTTGAGGCCCCGGCAGTTTGGGCCGCGGGTCAAGGACGTCTGCCATGGCGTCGTGGGGATCGGGGAGCGGAGCAGGGGATTCGGAAGTCACGCTTTCTCCTCACAGCAGGTTGATGGTCGTGTGCCAGGAGTCCCCCGCCGATGGGGCACGGTGGCGCGACGTTGTGGATCGTCGACCAGTAGAAGCGGACCCGCTCTCGGGCGATGCCCTGAACACGGGTGCCGGGCCAGTTCTCAGGCGCCAAGTGCCCCATGGCCATGTACCGGACGGGGCAGGGACCCGGCAGGCAGGATCCGCGGTCGTGGGGTCGCCGCTCAGCGGGGGAGTGTGGCATGGATAGATTTGCCGCCGCCGGGCTGGGGTTGGATGGTGAGCGTTCGGGCCAGGCGGCGGACCATGGGCCAGCCGATGCCCCCAGCACCACCGGACAGGTCGGGACTGCGGTCCTGGGGATGCGCGGGGCTGGGATCGTCGACGGTGATGTGGATCTGCCGCCGGTCGGCGCTCAAATGAAGCGCCGTTACGGTGCCTGCGTGGCGCCTGGCGTTGGTGACGAGTTCCGAGACCAGGAGGAGCAGATCCTGGGCGGTCGGCGTCGGTGGGGCGGGGTGGAGACTGGCGAGGAACCCGCTCGCCGCGTCACGGGCGTCGGTCGCTTTCTGCGGGCGGCTGAGGGCCTCGGCCGGGTAGGCCTGGTGGTCTTCGACCGTTGGCGGGTGCTGCATGGGCTTCACCCCTCGGAAGGACTTCAGTGCGGCTGCCGTTACACAGCGCATCTACCCCGCGGGAGCGCGATGAAAATGATGCATCTCCCGTTGGGTGGTTCAAAGCCGTCGCCAGCGGTCGTACGTGGAGGTGAATCCGCAGGTAGGCGTTTCCTGAAGACTCATGACGGTGTGCTCTGCCCGGGCCGAGGCGCAACTCGCTCGGCCTACCGGAAAGTGCTCGCTTGTATGACGGTCTGTTACCTGGGTACGGGAAGTGCTGAGCGGGGCCATTCCGCAACGGGCAGCCGACGTCAAAGTCGCAGTCGGCCCCACGGCTCCGCCAATGGCGAGCAATGCCGAGAGAAAGGAACCACCCCATGCAGAGCGTCTGGGCCTACCCGGCAGGCATCGGCTATCAGGGACAGGAGCAGGCGGCGTTGACGGGATTCATCCTCACGGCGCCTGACGGGATCGTCGGCCACGTGGAACGCCAGGTGGATGAGTCCGGCATGCAACACCTGGTCGTAGACACCGGCGTGTGGGTGTTCGGCAAAAGCGTCCTGATCCCGGCCGGCATCGTTGACGCCATCGACACGGGCGCAGAGACCGTGACGGTCACTCACACCAGGGACGAGATCAAGGCCGCACCCCGCTTCACCCTCGACAGCCAGACCACCGAGCCCGGCTACCTCACCGAAGTGGGCAACTACTACGCCACGTTGGAGCGCTCAGCGCTTCTGTGAACGCACGCTGCGGCGCGAGCGTGTGCTGGCGCCGCAACACGACTGCAGGCCCCTCCCGGCATCGGGGTCACTGACTTCCTCAGAGATAAGGGCTGATCGCCTCAGCAGGACGCTCACCTCCTACTGGGGCGCGTCGCGACCATTGGCCGAAACGAGCGGAGGCCGGTGCGGTGCATCGCATGGGCGGTCGAATCGCCTGGTGGTCCTGGTCCTGGGCCGTATTCGGCTGTTTGGCCAACGAAGCGAGGCGCGGTGCCGGGCGTCGCGAGCACGTGAGGTCTTCGACCTGTGATGATGGAGCATTCGTTGAAGATGATCAACGAAGAGCTCCAGGTCACCGGCCGATGTTTCGCCGCCGTGTGACGTTCATGGGAACGCGCTGTAGGTGATGCTGTGAACTGGTTGACCTCCCTGCCGGCCGTGGTGCTGATTGTGGGCTGGCTCTTCCTTGCCCTACTGGTCGCGGCCCTGGCACGCATCGGCGTCCGGGCGCTCGTACCGGCCAGGGAACAGGACCGAGTGCCGCAGATCGCCACCCCCCTGATGCCCACACTCGGCGCCGCTTTCGCGATCTTTGCGGCACTCACACTGGCCAGCGAGGCCAGTTACCTGCGCGCAGCAGAGGGGTTGGTGAGCGACGAGGCGGCCGCAGCCTCCCGCCTGGGGTGGGCGGCGACAAGTCCTCGAGTCCAGTCTGAGCCGATCCACGCGGCACTGCTGGACTACCTGCACACCGCGCGTGTCAGGGAATGGAAGGGGGCGGCAGCGGCGTCCGGTGACGACCCGGCCACCGCTCACGCGATCGCACGACTGGAGCGGAGCGTGCGCACCGAGGCAGCCCGGCCCGAGGTGGGAACCCCGGCGAGCACGGAGCTGCTGGTGTCCCTGGACAGCGTCACCAGTAGTCGTCGCGCCCGCGTCGCGGCCGCCTCGCGTGACGTTCCCGATCTCTACGTCGTCACGCTTGTGGTCAGCGGACTGGCCTTGATCGTGAACTCCGGCGCGCTCGTCTTCCGCAGCAGCCTGCGAACGTCACTGCTCGTCGTGGGCGTTGCGAGTGTGGTCGGGCTGAGCCTGGCGTTGCTCTTCGCACTCAGCGCGCCCTGGAGTGGACCGTTCATCGTGAGTGGGCATCCACTCGACGGCGTCATCGGGGACCTGAAGTCCGGCTTCTTCGGCCGCGGGCAGTAGGGGGCGGGCGCGATCGGTACGCCGACGGCAAAGGTCGTTCGCGGCCGGTTAGTCGCTTGTCCCGTATGAGCGCGTGAGCTGGGGCTTCGCCTGAGGATACGGTCGCTGGGTGGAGTCGAAGCTGTTGAACGGGTGCTCGTTGCACGGGACCGGTGTGCGTCCTGATTACCTGGTCGGGCGGCGTCTTGAACAAGTGCTTGCGGCGTGGCACCTGTACAGGACGGAGCCACGGTCCGGCCCACTGGATGTGTGGCTGATCGACAGCGAGGAGGCCGCCACCCATGTGACAACCGGGTCGGACTGGTGCCTGATCGTGGAGCCATCGGTCCCCTTTGAGGGGTACGAGATGGCGGAGTCCGGCCGCGTCGAGGTGGCGCCGGTTCACGGCGAGACCCCGTTCGCGGACCATCTCGGCGAGACGGTCCGTGCGGTAGGCGAAGAAGCGGACCATGACACAGGCCGACTCGCGCTTGAGATCACCTTCGATTCCGGCAGTGTCCGCTGCGAGACCTGGTCCGGGGATCTGCGCCTGTCCGGGAAGTGATCAGCGCGCCAGCACCGGCGGGAACTGTGAGGATCTCGCCGTGCCCGGTGTGTGATCACGGCATCGCAGCCGTCCTGGACAGCTCGGAGCAAGGGTGACGGAGTCCATCACGCTACGGGCGGCATGGCCCGCCTGCACAACCTCGCCCGCGCTGCTTGACCGAGCAGCCCGAACCGCGACCGACGACCATCCCCACTGGACTCGGAGATCGTCTACGGGACAAGTCCTGGTGGCCTGCCGTACAGCCTTGGCCAGGTAATCGGTCCCCTAGCGGATCGCTGACTCTGGCGCGAAGTTGGTCTTGGGCTCGGCACGGAAGTTGCGCCAACGGATGTAGGCGCCGATGGCGGCACACTCGGCTTCAATCCAGTTCAGTCACGAGGCTAGGCAGGCCGGAATGACCAGCAGCAGCGGTAGGTCCCTCGTGGTGAAGCGACTTGTCGAGCGGGTCCCCCGAACGGGCGCGGGAGCAGAGCTCTTTGCTCGAAACGCTGACGTTAGCGATCGTCAATTGAGGGCAGAAGCCCCGTTGCCGCCAGATCAGCCTTTTTTGACGGGGGTTCGGACATGAGTCAGGAATCATGGCAGGTGGGCGAGTGCCGGTCCGACGAAGACCATCGGCAGATGCCACGTCAGATCACAGCGACTCAAGCGCGTCACGCTACGCGCGAATTCTTCTGCGGCCTTGTGCCCGCGCCCTCTCAGGAGAGGGTCGAGAGCGCCATCGTCGTGGTGTCGGAACTCGTTGCGAATGCGTTCCGGCATGCAGGCGGCGTCACCGGACTTCACCTGGCCGCGGACCGTGACGTCGTGGAGATCGCCGTACGCGACCCCAGCCCCGCGTTCCCGCGTGAACGTCCCCCCGATCTTGACGGCCACGAGGGCGGGTTCGGCTGGCCCCTGATTCGGATGCTCGCGCGCACCGTCACCGTCCGTCCCTCCCGCAGTGGCGGCAAGGTCATCAGCGCCGTCCTCGATCGCTGACGGGCCTTGGACCTCAGTCAGGCTCGCTCCTCAGCCCAACCCGTTTGGCCGCACATGATCCGGATGAGGTCGGGCAGCCGTCGGCGATGGGAAAGATGGGCAACGTCGAAAAAGTGATGGAGAAGTGGGCCGCAGACCTGGTGGACCGGGTCTTCCGGCCGAAGCGGGAGAGCGTGGAGGTCGTGTCGACACTGCGGCGCGAATGCGACGACAACATCATGATTCTGGGACGAGGACGCACCCTCGTACCCAACGCCTTCACCGTCGCGCTCCCTCAGAAGAGTCATCGTGAACTCGGCTCGCATGCACATCAGTTGGGGCCGGTGTTGGCCGCGAAGGTGCGAGATCACGCCGCCTCGCACAGCTATGTCTTCGCCGGACCGGTGACCGTCACGCTGGAGCCCGACCCGACGGTGGACCCGGGGGGATACCGCATCCAGAGCTCGATCGTTCCGGCCCGGCCCGGACCCCGAATGACTGCTGGTTGATCACAGCCAGGCGCTTGCCGACTTGTGCATGAGTCAAAACTCTTGCTGCAAGAACGCATGGTGTCGTCATGTCTGGGCAGGCGGTGATCTTGAACCGATCCGGGAGTGTGATCATGACTGTTCAGGTGCAGGCGAGGGACGCGGAGGGCACGAAACACGTCGAGGCGTTGGCGTCGGCACAGCCGGAGACGCACGCCGGCGTTGGCGAGCTGCCCTGGATCGAGGACGCGGGGAAGGTCGCTCCGAAGGACGCGCGGAATCTGTCGAAGCTGTTCTTCGACCAGCTTCAGCTCCTGGAAGAGGGCACCCGCGAGCATCAGTACGCCCGGAACACTCTCATCGAGATGAACCTGTCGCTCGTACGGTTCGCCGGGCGCCGGTTCATGAACCGCGGCGACGGTGACATGGAGGACATCGTCCAGGTCGGAACCATCGGTCTGATCAAGGCGATCGACCGGTTCGACCTGTCCCGCGAGGTCGAGTTCTCCACGTTCGCGATTCCGTATGTTGTCGGTGAGATCAAGCGGTACTTCCGCGACACGACCTGGGCGGTCCACGTGCCCCGGCGGCTCCAGGAGCTGCGGGTCGACATCGCCAAGGCCAAGGAGGAGCTCGCCATCGTCCTGGACCGTGACCCCACGGTCAAGGAGCTCGCCGCGCACATGGAACTGAGCGAGGACGAGGTCATCGAGGGCGTCGTCGCCGCGAACGGGTATACCGCCGGCTCCCTGGACATGCCCGCCGACGCCGGCGAGACGGGACCGGCTCAGGTTCAGGGCCGAACGCTGGCCGACTTCATCGGTGAGCCCGACCCCGGCATGGAGACCGTCGAGGACCTGCACTGCCTGAATCCTCTTCTGGGCCGTCTTACCGACCGGGAGCGCCACATCATCGAGATGCGGTTCGGGCAGGAGATGACCCAGAGCCAGATCGGCGAGGTGCTCGGCGTCTCCCAGATGCAGGTCTCCCGCCTCCTGAGCCGCACACTCGCCAAACTGCGCACCGGCATGCTCGCCGACGACTGATCCCCGTAACCCAGCCTGGTCCGCTCGTGCGCATCGCGCACGGTTCGGGGTTGTACTGTCCGGGCTGGGCCGGCCGTATGCGGCCAGGCCCGGCACCGGATGGGTCCCAGCACTGGCAGGCTCCAGAAGCGCGTCAGTCGGCCGATCCGGCCTTGAAGACCTCGCCCTCGCGCAGCATCCGGAAGCGCAGAGCGGACCAGGTTTCGTCCACAGCGATCTGGGCGATCGGACGCATGCCGTACTCGGCCAGGATCCGCCAGAGCGAGTCCCGGTTGATGTCCGCCTTGTTTCCCTTCGGGTAGACGACCCAGAAGTTGACCGGGCCCGCCAGCCCGTCTCGGTCCTCGTCGAGCAGCCTGCGCAGCACGGCCTCGTCCGCTGCGAACATCAATCCGGTCGTCGCTGCGCTCAAGCCGTCCGCCACATCGACATCCACCGGCAGCGCCCCGATCAGCGGCAGATGTTCCTCCGGGGTGGCCCAGACGGTGGTGCCGGGCTTGATGAGCAGCTTCTGGGCGACGGTCTTCGTCGGAGCAGCCACAGCGATACCTTTCGGAATGACAGACAGAAGGGCTCGGAGTCGGCAGCGAGAGTGGGCGGACTCCTGGGGTGAGCGTATGTTCCGAGTGTGTGACGCGGGGAGTTGGCGTCGCTGCGGCCCCACCGCTGTGCGTGCCACCATCGAATGACATATCTGGCCCGCCTCAAGGAGTTCCGCCAGGCGAAGGACGCGATGGTCCGGGACTGGCCGAGCCCTTTCGACACCCGCGTCCACACCATCGACCGCGACGTCACCCGCAGCCACCGCGCCTACAACACCCTGGCCCGCCATCACCTGGCCGACCACGTCACCCTGCATACCGGCGAGGTCCGCCAAGCAGAGAAGCGGCATCCCGGATCAGGGCCGCCGCACCACTGTGGGCGGCCGGTTGCGCGGGCCAATCAGCGCCGACTCGTTCCTGACCTGCTATGTCTCTGCGAGGATGGGCCGCATGGACGTGCGAAGCAGGCATCAGGTGCGGGTGTCCGGCCGGGAGGGCGGGCCGGTGGTCATGTTGGCGCACGGGTTCGGGTGCGACCAGAACATGTGGCGTCTGGTGGTGCCCGCGCTGGAGCGCGACTTCAGGGTGGTGCTCTTCGACCACGTCGGAGCAGGCCGTTCGGATCTGTCGGCCTGGAGCAAGGAACGGCACTCCAGCCTGGACGGGTACGTGGAAGACGTGCTGGAGATCTGCCGCGAGCTGGATCTGGGGCCGGTGACGTTCGTGGGGCACTCGGTGAGCGCGATGATGGGTGTGCTGGCCGCCGCCCGGCGTCCTGAGTACTTCGAGAGCTTGGTGCTGCTCGCTCCGTCCCCCTGCTTCATCGACGACCCCGCTACCGGGTACCGTGGCGGCTTCAGCGCCGAGGACATCGAGGAACTCCTCGAATCTCTGGACGCGAACTACCTCGGCTGGTCGGGTGCCATGGCCCCGGTCATCATGGGCAACCCGGACCGCCCCGAGCTGGGCGAGGAGTTGACCAACAGCTTCTGTGCCACTGACCCGGACATCCAGCGGGTCTTCGCACGGGTGACGTTCCTGTCCGACAACCGCGCCGACCTGGCCAACGTGACGGTGCCCACCCTGGTCGTCCAGTGCTCCAGCGACGCCATCGCCCCGCCCGAGGTCGGCGCCTTCATCCAGGACCAGATCAAGGACAGCCGCCTCGTCACCCTGAACGCCACCGGGCACTGCCCCCAGCTCAGCGCCCCCGAGGAGACCGCCGAGGCGATCACCGCATTCGTGGGGCCCGTGCTGTGATGTGCCGTACCAACGGTGACCAGGATCGCGACCCGGAGGAGCGCGTGGACGACGATCAGACGTTCTCCGCACTCCTGGAAGACAGCGCCGAGGACCTCTACGAGCACGCCCCGTGCGGATACCTCTCCACCCTGCTCGACGGACAGATCGCCAAGGTCAACACCACCCTGCTGAACTGGCTGGGCTACGAGCGCGCCGACCTGGTGAGCCGCAGGACGTTCTCCGACCTCCTCACCGTCGGCGGACGCCTGTACCACGAAACGCACTTCGCCCCACTACTGCACATGCAGGGAGAGATCAGCGGCATCGCACTGGAGATGAAGGCGGCCGACGGTAGCCGCCTGCCCGTGCTGGTGACCTCCAAGGTCAAGACCGGCAGCAACGGGCAGCCGCTGCTGATCCGCACCACCGTCTTCGACGCCCGCGACCGCCGCGCCTACGAGGAAGAGCTGCTGCGCGCGCGCCAGGAGTCCGAGCGCGAACGTGAACGCCTGCGGCGGCTCGCCACCACACTCCAGCAGACGCTGCTGCCGCCGGTCCTGGCCAACGTGCCGGGCCTGGACGTGGCCGCGTACTACCACACCGCCTCTGTCGACGAGGTCGGCGGCGACTTCTACGACCTGTTCTCCCTCGGCGCAGGCACGTGGGGACTGTTCCTGGGCGACGTGTGCGGCAAGGGTGCCGCCGCCGCTGCACTCACCTCACTGGCCCGCTACACCCTGCGCGCCGCCGCGGTCTACGACCCCGATCCGGCCGTCGTCCTGGGAAACCTCAACACCGTCCTCAACCACGAGTACAACGGCACCGACCCTCGCTTCTGCACTGTCCTTTTCGGCTTGCTCGCCCCCGACGGTGATCACGGCGGGTTCCGCATCACCCTGGCCAGCGGGGGACACCCGCCCGCGCTGCTGATACGCGCTGATGGCACCGCCGACTACCTACCCACTCCCGGCGGGCAGCTCATCGGCGTCCTGCCCGACGCCCGCATCGCCACCATCACATTCCGACTCCACCCCGGCGACACCCTGCTCCTGCACACCGACGGTCTCACCGAGGCCCACACCGCGGTCCGCGGCGACCGCTACGGTGACGACGCCCTCCTCGACTTCGGCCGCGCCCTGGCCCCCACCACCGCCCAGCACACCATCACCGCCATCCGCGAACTCCTCGACACCCTCGGCACCGGGGTGGACGACGACACGGCAGTTCTCGCCGTCAGCGTGCCCCCGCTCCAACCGTGAAGAGCAGCAGTGAGTCAGCTGAGAATCCGTACACGGACCACCCCGTCCGGCCCCGTCATCGAACTGGCCGGCGAACTCGACCACGACAGCGCACCCGAGATCCGCGACCTCCTCCCGGGCTTGCCCATCAAGCACGGCCAGCAGCTGGTCGTCGACCTCGGCGGCCTCACCCTCTGCGACTCCAGCGGCATCAGCGTTCTGATCGCCGCTCGCAACGTCGCCCTCGATGCCCACTCCACCATCGTCTTGACCGCTGTCCCCGACATGGTCAGCAGGACTCTCAGCATGGTCGGCTTGGACCAGGTCTTCCCCACCCGTCCCACCGCCCAGGCAGCCGAAGCCGCTTGGACACCTGCGACCGGCTGATGGGCATCCCGGTGACGTAGGGGCGCGTGAACATCGACTTCGCGCCTGATGATCCATCAGAAGGTATCCGTGGGGAGCACCGCCCGAGATGCGGAAAGCGATCTGGACTGGAGCTGTTTCCTTCGTCAGCCTCTCGGCCGGGAGGACCAGCCCTTGATCTCCTCGGCGACCGTCCGCACGTCGAGAGCGTCCCGGGCGATGCGCCCGGCGAGGAGGGAGACTTCCTTGGCGCCGGCCGTCACCACGGTGCCGGAGATCGTCAGGTACGAGGCGGCGACGACCGCGCCGAACAGCTCGTTGCTGTGCGCCAGAGCGGGCACGCGGATGAGCTGATGCATGAGTGCGGCGGCCCTGTGGTGCGGGTCGGCGTAGACGTAGTGCTCCATGACTTTGTCTGCATGGCGCGCAGTCGCTGCCTGCAGTGAGCCGAAGTCCGTCACGTCCGGGTCGCCAGGAATGCTCCGGTGCGCGAGGTCGAGGAGCCAGGCACGGTCGATCGTGATGATCACGCGGCCTGCCCGCGCGGCGAGGTGCCCTGCCCGAACTCCTCGGCGAATTGGGGACCCCACTGGCCGGCAAAGTGCGCTCCCGCGTCGAGGAAGCGGTGGCGTAGATCATTCGCCTCGTCGGCCAGGACCTGACGGGCGTACTCGTTGACCTCCATCCCCACGGCCGCCGCTCGCTGCTCGATGCCCTCGTACACGTCCGCATCGACGCGCACATTGATCTGCTTCTTCGATGCCATACAGCCACCGTAGCGTTCAGTACGAGCCGCTACACCCCTGCAAGGGGAATGAGTTCTCCCCGTAAGCACCCCGCAGACGGAACGAAGAGCGAATCGCGCCCCCGAGCGGGCGGGGGCGCCCGCCCGGCTCATGACTGTGTCGCGGCATCACGGGAGGGGTACATGATGTTCAGGGGGCCATGGGTTCACTGTCCTGGAGGCCCAAATGATTGTCTTGGGGATCATCCTGCTCGTCGTCGGACTTGTCACGGGGATCGGCATCCTGTGGACCATCGGTGTCGTCCTCCTGGTCATCGGGTGCATCCTCTGGATTCTCGGCGCGGTTGGTCACGCGGTGGGTGGGCGTCGGCATTATTGGTAGCGGCAGTGCATTTCTCGCTGGTGTCGCGCCTGGTTCCCGCCTTGCGGGCCGAGCCATGGTCCGCGTTCACACCGCCCATACCCCGCTGCCCGCCGTGACCTCTACCAGGATCGCCGCGCCTACGTGTGGGGCAATCGCTCGTGCACAGTGCCCTTGTGCAGGGAGGCCGTGGGTGGGCCGTTGCTGGCCGATGGAACATGAACTCTTCAAGGAACGTGGGGGGTTGGAGATCGACGTTCCTGGGAGCACGGTTCCTCACCGTCACCGAGGCACGTAGACGCGACAGTTACCGCCGCCGCGGCATCGGCGCTTGTGCCGAAGAGGCGCACTACGCCCGGCGCTTCGACGGGGGATGGCCCAACGCGCCGCACCGCACCGATCCCTGCGCAACAGCACGCTGGCAGCTTGGGGAGCGGTCGACTTTCCGCTGACTCCCTCCCGGCCAGGGAGGGATACAGCGTCGCAGTGGACAGCGACGGCTACCGGTCTTTGCGCTACGGGGACGCCGTCCCGCTGGCGAGATGACAGGCGACCTGGAGTCAATGGCTCTGTGGCGGGATCGTCCGCCGGGTTGGTCCGCGAGGTTCTGCCGGCGGTGGCGATCGTCGCCCGGACAGCGGCCGAGGCGAAGCGGGTGAGGACGGGGGAGTTCTGAACGAATGCCGGGCCGTGAGACAGCCCCGACCCCAGCCCGGCGTCGGGGCTGTCTCACGCCTGCCGCATGCGCGCGATGTCGGAGGGGGCAATCTGGCGCGCACGGCGCGGTGTAGGGCATGACCATGCGACTCCGGGCGACAAAAGGGAAATATTGGGTCAAACTTTTACAAAGATAGGCTTTCGTCCCCGCCGGTATGAGGGGGTCTTCCGTGCTCGATGTGCCGTTTTGGTTGTGGGCTGCGTTCGTCGTCACCGTTGTGGTGTCGCTCGCCGTGGACCTGCTGGCGCACCGAGAGGCGCATGTCATCGGGTTCAAGGAAGCCGCCGCCTGGAGCGGGGTGTGGGTCGGTCTCGCCCTCGCCTTCGGTGCCGTCGTCTTCCTGGTTCTGGGTGCGACATCTGGCGTGGAGTACACAACCGCATGGCTTCTCGAGAAGAGCTTGTCGGTCGATAACCTGTTCGTCTTCGCGCTGATCTTCGCCTACTTCAAGGTGCCGCGTGCATACCAGCACCGTGTGCTGTTCTTCGGTGTCGTGGGCGCGCTGGTGTTCCGGGGCGTCTTCCTGGCTGCCGGAGTGGCCGTGGTCAGTCGGTTCACCGCGGTGCTGTTGGCCTTCGCTGCCGTCCTCTTCTACAGCACCTACAAAATCCTCAAGGAGGAAGAGGAGAGCTTCGATCCGGGCAGGAGCATCGCCGTGCGGCTGCTCCGCAAGGTCATGCCGGTTCGGGACGAGTACGCCGGGATGAAGTTCTTCGTCAGGGAGGCCGGCAAGCGTATCGCCACCCCACTGCTCGCCGTGGTCGCGGCGATCGAGGCGGCCGACCTCGTCTTCGCCGTGGACAGCGTGCCGGCCGTACTCGCGGTGAGCAATGACGCCTTCATCGTCTATACCAGTAACGCGTTCGCGATTCTCGGCCTACGGGCGTTGTACTTCCTGCTGTCCGGACTGCTCGACCGGTTCCACTACCTCAGCAAGGGCCTGGCGCTGATCCTCTCCTTCATCGGTGTGAAGCTGATCCTGCAGGCGTCCCACGAGCTGTTCAGCAGCAGCATTCCTGAGATCCCGTCACTGGTCAGCCTGGCGGTCATCGTCACGGTCCTGGCCCTGTCCGTGATGCTGAGCATCCGGCATCCGCGCCCGGCTGTCGGTGAAGGGTCTGGCCCAGGTGTGCACGCTGAGAACGGAGTTGCTCGGGGCTCGGTGGGGGAGTGTACCCTGGCGCATGGGTCACAAGACGCAAGGGGCAAGCCGCCGGGTCGTTGACCTGCGCGCCCTCCGATGCGGTCTCCGGGCCTGCCGTTCGGCCGTGCCCATCGCCGACAGGCCGCGACCTCGCAGTTCCTCATTCTTGTAAAATCTTGCCTATGTCCTGGCAAACTTCCTATTCTGGTTGTATGAGCAGAGACGAGCATGCGACGACACCGCAGGCCGGACAGGTCTGCCCTGCCTGCAACCAGCCGGTGACAGCGGAGGTCACGCGGCACAAGTCGATGGGAGTCTTCTTCCCTCAGTGGAAACCAGGCCCCTGTCGGAACCCGAAATGCTCGAAGTCCGTGGACGGCAAACACAGTGCGACGACCGACGGAGTAAAGCCGTGACCCATCGGACCGTCACGCCTGCGTCGGCGATGTTCTGAAACGTAAGGGCGTGCGGGGTACCGGCGCGACCAGATAGCAGAGCACGAGCGAAGAGGGCGACATCGTGCCGCCTGCCCGTTCGAAGTCGCCATACGAGGGCAAGCTGTGCCGGCGACGTCCGGCACCAGGTTCAGGCTCGGGTTCAGGTCGAGGTTGAGGTTGAGGTTGAGGTCGATGGTGAGGCCGAGCTCTGCAGCGGGCAGCGGGCAGCGGGCAGCGGGCAGCGGGCAGCGGGCGCGGCAGTGGGCTGGGCCAACAACTTCCTGTGAACATCACCCAGACCCAGACGCCACCAGCAGCGCGGCCAACACGCAGACAGCTGACACAGCCACTATGGCCATCCGTGACTGTTCCATCCGGGCCAGTAGATCCCTGGCTCGCCCCAGGTGATCAGCTCGGTCTCTGCGGCCGGTCTTCGTGACGCCGCAGCCGCCACCGGGAAGCTCGCCGTCGACATCGGCGCCGGTCAGCCAGTAGGCGCCGGTCAGCCGGGCGAAGGTCACGGCGTCCGTGTTCTCATCCCACGTCTCCATGCCGCGCTCAACGATCCACGCCGCCGTGGGCAACGCGCCGCTCCAGCATCGTGAACGGCCATGTCGGCCCGAGGCCGTTGGGTCAAGTGGAGCGCGGGTGCCGCTCGGGGACGTCGAGTGTGGCCTGTGCGATGAGGAGGGCGACGTCGTCGTGGTCGTCGGTGTCCCGAAGGACGTCGACGAGCCACCGGCAGGTGTCGTCGAGCGGTCTGCGGGGTTCTTTCAGGGTGCGCAGGAGGGTGTTGAGGCGCTCGTCGATGTGGTGGTGGCGGGTTTCGACGAGGCCGTCGGTGTAGAGGACGATCCGGTCGCCGGGATTCAGGTCGAACGCGGTGGTGTGGAAGGGGACGCCGCCGACGCCGAGGGGTGCGCCAGGGGCCAGTTCGAGGAGTTCGGGGAGTCGTCCGGATGGCACGAGGACGGGCGGGAGGTGTCCGGCGTTCGCGATGTGACACCGGTGGGTGTGAGGGTCGTAGGTGGCGTAGATGCAGGTGGCGATGTAGTGCTCGAGTCCGCACGTGATCTTGTCGAGATGTCGAAGGACCTCGGCGGGAGCCAGGTCGAGGTCGGCGAACGCGGACGTGGCGGTGCGCAGGCGGCCCATGGTGGCGGCGGCGTCGATGCCGTTGCCCATGACGTCACCGATCACCAGCGCGGTCTTGTCGCGGGCGAGGGGGATGACGTCGTACCAGTCGCCGCCGACCTCGCTTGATGCCTGGGCGGGCTGGTAGTAGGAGGCGACGTTCAGGCCGGTGGGCTGTGGGAGCTCGCCGGGCAGGAGGCTTCGCTGGAGGGTTTCGGCCGTACTGCGGACGCTCTGGTACAGGCCGGCGTTGTCGATGGCGACGCCCGCGCGGGCAGCCAGTTCTACGGCGAGCAGCACATCGTCCTCGTCGAACGGGAGTTGGTTGCGTGCCCGCAGGAGACCAAAAGCGCCGAGGACCTCGTCGCGGGCGATCAGTGGGACCGCGAGGTAGGAGTGCACGCCTGCCTGGGTGAAGACGGCTGCGCTCTCGGCGCTGAGGGCGATGCGTTCCAGATCTTCCGGTCCGGTGTGGGAGACGAGGACGGGCCGACCGGTGTGAACGCATTGGGTGATCAGTCGGTCCGCGCCGTGCGGTGCGTGGTCGACGGCCTGCAGGGCAACTGCGGCTGGGGTGGCGTAAGCAGCGGCCACGGCGAGCGGGCGAAACAGCTCCGGGCCTTCGGAGGGAGCGGAGCGGCGCAGGGCCAGAGCGGTCTCGAGGACATCGACCGAGGCGACGTCGGCAAGGTCGGGTACCGCGACCTCCACGAGTTCCTGGGCGGTGTGCTCCACCTCCAGGGTCGTGCCGACGCGGGCGGACGCATCGGCGATCATGGTCAGGCGGCGCCGGGCCCGGTCCGCCTCGGTGGCGGCCTGGTGGCGTTCGCTGACATCGATGACGGAGTTCGCCACACCGATCACGCGCCCGCTGGCGTCTTCGAGCCGGTAGTGCGACACCGACCACGCGTGATCGTGGTCCGGGTCGGCGCGGGTGCGGCCGACGGTGTGCTGGTCGATCAGGGGGATGCCGGTGAGCAGCGCCTTGCGCATTGCGGACTCGATCGAGTCGACGTCGAGCGCTGTGAGGATGTCGTGCGGGTGCCGGCCGAGGTGATCGGCGGCCGGGATGCCGTTGATGCGCTCCAGCTCCGGGTTGACCAGCACATAGCGCAGGTCGGTGTCCAGCAGGGCGATGCCGATGGGGGCCTGCGAGACCAGGCGCTGTGACAGGGCCAGGTCGGTCTCCACCCGCTGCAGTGTGCTCCGATCGGCAGCGATGCCGAGGGCGTAGATGTCGCCGAGGTCGTCCACCAGGCGCATGTTGCGGAACTCCACCAGGCGAGTCTTGCCGTCCTTGTGACGGATCGGGAACGCGCCCGCCCAGCTCTCACCGGTCTCCATCACCTCGGCGAACAGCCTGATCACCAGGTCGCGCTGCTCCTCGTGGACCAGCAGACGAGCCGCGTACCGGCCCAGAGCCTCTTCGGCCGCGTAGCCGAACACCTCATCGGCCTGTGGGCTCCAGAACACGATCCTCCCACCGGCGTCCAGCACGACCGCAGCCACGTTGAGCAGGTCGAGCAACCCGCCCGGCGGGGCCGCCCCCGCCCCGCCGTACCCCTCCCGCTCCGGGGGTGGCTCGTGTGCATCCATCCTGGAGAGCTCCCTCCTCAGCGCAAGCCCGCTCAGGACGCGAGCCGGTTGAGGTCTTCTCTTCCATGCTGCTCCACGAACCCTGTGTGCACGATCCGGCAAGCATCCCGACGGGCGAGGCGGGCCCAGCCCGCGCTGGCTGGGCCGCCTCGCCCACAAAGACAAGGTCGAACTGCTCGTCAAGGTGGACATCGACACGGACCCCGCGGCCCTCGTGGTCGATGCCCTCGCCGCAGCCGACGACGGCCCTGCCCTGCGTCTCCACCGTGATGTCTCACACCGCCTCAGTCGGCTTGCATGTTCGGGAGACCTGAAGCTCATCGATCAGCTCACCGCCGAACGGACGCAACTCCACCGCCGGTGGTTAACTGGACCTACGGTCTGCTAGCGCCGCACCGTCAGACCCCTGCACACTCCAGCCTGAACGCGGCGAGTTTGTCGGCGGCGATGTTGGCGAGCCGCATCTTGATGTTCGACAGTCAGACTTCGAGCTCTACCTCGGGCATGTTCTCCGATGCCTCTGGGGTCTTGGGATCAATGGCGTGCGGCGACTGCAGGGCTTCAAGCGCGCGCATCCGTGGGGCCTCTCCCGTCGCGGGGTGCCCGCGAGGGCAGGCCCATAACCTGCACGAATGCCTCTGTCTATGCGCAACAGGGGCGGAACACAATGGACGAACGAGCACGCCGGGAGGTGGGCCGGATCGTGAGTACGGCAATCGCGATTGTCTTCGTGGCCCACTCCGAGGGGGCGGACTCCGGGAGTCCGCAGCACAGCGGAGGGCGGCCCAGTTGTGAGCCGCGCACGGCACTCAGGCGAGGAGGCTGACGTCATGGCCTGGGCATCATGGACCACCCCCGGGATTTACACCGGCCGGGGCGGCGTTCCTACCGACGAGGTGGGAGTCGTCACGGGCAACGTGACCGTCCACACCACCTGGGACGGTCAAGAGGCCGATGTGTCGGTCCAGTACACCGGCACCTTGGAATGGTTCACCGTCACGGGCAGTCCGGTGCCCTGCCGTACAGAGCGGCACAGCCGGAATCTGCACCAAGCGGTGATCGAACGAATCAAGGAGGGCAGCGGCGCCACGATCCCCAGGCTCCACGACACCGCCGTGCCGTGATCGGCCGGTGTGGAGCCCTTCGACCAGGACCGCCTGCTGCGCGGTGAGGCCGATGCGGGTCCACGCTGCCCGCCACAGCAATGGTTCCCGCTGAGGCTCCGGCGGATCCGGGGTGGTTTTGTGCGCGCCGGCCGCGGAACGAGCCGCGCGGCATGACGTTCATGGGCGCTTTCGCGCGATCGGCGAGGACTGGGACTGGACGTTCCGGCCGGACCCGCATCACCGACGCTCAGACCCTGCACGGCTCGTTCGGACCGCCTGCCGATCTCGCCTGGGCGTGGCGCGTCCTGTCGGGTCTCGCGACGGCTTCGTACCGCCGCGAGGGCGGCCGCCGCACCTTTCGCCGCGCCGATCACGCAGGTCTCCCACAGAGCCGCGGGCCCGGAGGGGGACCTGTTCCGGGGATGACCGAGCGCATCCGCTCGCGGCTCCCCGCCGGCGTCGCGGCCGTGGCGGGGCTGCCCTTCTCACACGCGTGGGGGACGCCCCGAGCGCTGGGTCCGCCCTTCGCCGCGGGTGGAGCGCCTCGACTGGCTGCCCCGCCGTGTTCGCGACGCCCGAACGGCCGTTGGCCATCGAGGGACTGGAAGAGCTGAGGGCCCTCGTCGAGGCGCTCGCCGCCCGGTTGGCCGCTTCGGCCCGGCGGGGAGCGTCGCGTGTGTGATCGGCCCCCGCGCCCGAGGGAGGCCGGGTCCGTCCCCGCCGCGCGTGTCCCGCGATCCGGTGCCCTGGGAGGTGCGGCCTGTGGCCGCTCTGGATGGCCAGTGCTAGAAAGGTCACATGGCGAATCGATTCGCCGACTTGAGAAGCCTTTCGTTCAGGTCCCTGGTCAGCAGAAGCCCGCGAAGCGTAGCCGGGCAGGTGTTCGTCCTCCAGGTGGCGCTGGTCGTGCTGCTCGTGGCCGGCGGCGTCCTCGCCCTGGTCCTCCAGTCGGACCGGGACACCTTCGCGGAGGCCAAGCGCCGCTCCGTCGCCGTTGCGCAGACGTTCGCGCACTCTCCCGGCGTCGTGGCCGCACTGGAGAGCCCCGACCCGAGCAAGATCCTCCAGCCGCTGACGGAAGCTGCGCGCAAGGCAGCGGGCGTCGACTTCATCGTGGTGCTGGACACCAAGGGCATCCGCTACACCCATCCCCTGCCGAACCTCATCGGAAAAAAGTTCGTGGGCACCATCGGGCCGTCGCTCGCCGGGAAGGTGTACACGGAGAGTGTGAGGGGCCCACTCGGCCGAGAGGTCCAGTCCACCGTCCCCATCAAGAACGACGACGCCAAGGTCATCGGGCTTGTCTCCGCGGGACTGAGGGTCAAGAACGTGTCCAGTCAGGTGGCCCGGCAACTGCCGATCATCCTGGGCGCCGGTGCCGGGGCACTCGTGGTGGCCACCGCGGGCACGGCACTGGTGGGCCGGCGGCTGCGCCGACAGACCCACAGCCTGGCCCCGGACGAGATGAGCCGCATGTACGACCACCACGACACGGTGCTGCACTCCGTGCGCGAAGGGGTGCTGATCGTCGGTGGTGACGGGCGGCTGCTGCTGGCGAACGACGAGGCCAGACGGCTGCTGGACCTGCCTCCCGATGTCGAGGGGCGGCTCGTGTCGGAGCTGTCGAGCCTCGACCCCGAGACGGCGGCGCTGCTCGTCTCCGGGCGCGAGGTCACCGACGAGGTGCACTTCGCCGGAGACCGGCTGCTGGCGGTCAACCAGCGGCACACGGAGAGCGGCGGCGGCCCCATGGGGACGGTGGTGACGCTGCGCGACTCCACCGAGCTGCGGGCGGTGACCGGCAGGGCGGAGATCGCGCGGGAGCGGCTCAAGCTGCTGTACGACGCCGGACTTGGCATCGGCACCACCCTGGACGTCCTGCGCACCGCCGACGAGCTGGCGCAGGTCGCCGTCCCCCGTTTCGCCGACTTCGTCACCGTGGACCTGGCCGACGCCGTACTGCACGGTCAGGAGCCGGCCCCCACCGCGACGGACATACGACGTACGGCCGTGTACGGCATCCGGGACGACCACCCGCTCTACGAGGCGGGCAGCCTGATCGACTTCCTGCCATCCACCCCCCAGGCCCGCGGCTACGGGAGCGGCCACGCCGAGCTGGTGACCGATCTGTCGACTGCCACGGGCTGGCACGCGCAGGACCCGGAGCGCACCAAGAAGATCATGGACTACGGCATTCACACCCTCATCGCCGCCCCGATCAAGGCCCGCGGTGTCGTGCTGGGCATGGCCAACTTCTGGCGCTCCCAGCAGCACGGGCCCTTCGACGAGGAGGATCTCTCGCTCGCCGAGGAACTGGTGGCCCGAGCAGCGGTCAGCATCGACAACGCCCGCCGCTACACCCGCGAGCACGCCCTCGCGGTGACCCTGCAGCGCAGCCTGCTGCCGCGAGCCCTGCCCGAACAGAGCGCCCTCGAGGTGGGCTTTCGCTATCTCCCCGCACAGTCGGGCGTGAGCGGCGACTGGTTCGACGTGATTCCGCTGTCGGGCAGCCGGGTCGCGCTGACCGTCGGCGACGTGGTCGGCCACGGCCTGCACGCCGCCGCCACCATGGGCCGGCTGCGGACCGCGGTGCACAACTTCGCCTCGCTCGATCTGCCGCCCGACGAGGTGCTGAGCCACGTGGACGACCTCGTCGGCGGCATCGACCAGGACGAGTCGGATGCGGAGAGCGCCACGGGCATCGTGGGTGCGACCTGTCTGTACGCGATCTACGACCCGGTGACGCGCCGCTGTGTCGTGGCGCGTGCCGGGCACCTGGCGCCGGCTCTGATCCTCCCCGACGGCAGCGTCACCTTCATGGATCTGCCGACCGGGCCACCCCTCGGTCTGGGCGGGCTGCCCTTCCAGACCGCCGAGCTGGACCTTCCGGACGGCGCTCAGCTCGTCCTGTACACCGATGGCCTCATCGAGGACCGCAAGCGCGATCTGGACGTGGGCATGGAGCTGCTGCGCCAAGCGCTGTCGGGCCACCCCGACAGGTCGCCCGACGAGAGCTGCCAGGCCGTGCTCGACGAGTTGCTGCCCGGGCGTCCCACCGACGACGTCGCCCTGCTGATCGCCCGCATGCGGGGGCTGCCGCGCGACCGGATCGCCGACTGGGACGTGCCGCTCGACCCGGCCGCCGTCGCGGGGATGCGCGACACGGTGGCCGGCAAGCTCGACGAGTGGGGCCTGTCCGAGCTGGCCTTCAGTGTGGAACTCGTGCTGAGCGAGCTGATCACCAACGCGATCCGTTACGGCTCCGAGCCGATCCACGTACGGCTGATCCGCGACCGGACGCTCATCGTCGAGGTCGCCGACGGCAGCAGCACCTCCCCGCACCTGCGGTATGCCGCGACGATGGACGAGGGTGGCCGCGGCCTGTTCCTGGTGTCGCAGATCGCCGAGCGCTGGGGCACCCGGTACACGTCCCAGGGCAAGGTGATCTGGGCCGAACATGCCCTTCCGTAGGTCTCCGAGGGGTTCGGCCCGGCCGCTCCATGGGGGAGAGGTGCCCGACGGCAACGGCGACGGGGCTCAGGGCGGGCGTGCTTGAGCGTGCTCAGGGTGGCGGGGTGGGCTGGGTGACGTCCGGGCGGAGGCCGGTGCGGACGCCGGTGATGACCACGTGTGATGCGGTGCGCGTCCCATCGTGCCGGACGAGCCGGGGGTTACAGGTTGTGACCGCTCCGCGTGCACCCGAACGCGCCACCCGGTACCGTCGAAAACGCGCGTTCCGCCCAAACCGTTGCGGCCTGGTCCCGTTTCGTGGCCGCCGATGTCGGCAGAGGAACGGGATCACATGCCAAAGCGCAGCATCCACGCGGTGACTGCCGCGGCCGCTCTGGCCTGCCTGGCAGCATTCGTCACCACACCGATCAGCGCCTCGTCAGCAGCTGCCCAGGCCGCGGGGCCCAGCCCGGCAGCCCCCAGATTCGTGCCCGGCGCCTGTCCGAAGCCGCCCGAGCCCATCGAAGCGCTGAGCAAGGCACGTTGCGGTTTCCTGGAGGTCCCCGAGAACCGATCCCGCCCCGGCGGCCGGACCGTCAAGCTGGCCGTGGCGGTCATTCCCGCGGCTGCGGAGAAGCCCTCCGCGGACCCGGTGGTGTTCATGGCGGGCGGCCCCGGTGCCGACACGTTCGACGACATTCCCTTCCTCATGGACTCCGGCCTGAACAAGCACCGAGACCTGATCGTCATGGCCCAGCGCGGCAACCTCTACGACCAGCCGAACCTCGCCTGCCCTGAGGTCGACCGGTTCAACGAACAGGCTGTGGGCCTGGGCTATGACTCGCAGCGGGCGGAACGACTCATGCTGAAGGCGGTGAAGGACTGCCGGGGCCGCCTGACCGCCGCCGGCGTCGACCTGAGCGCCTACAACACCACCGAGAACGCCGCCGACTTCGCCGACCTGCGCAAGGCGCTGGACATCCCCAAGTGGAACGTCTACGGCTACTCCTACGGCAGCAACCTGGCCCTCACCTACCTGCGCCTGCACCCCGAGGGAGTCCGCGCGGTGGCGATCGACTCGGTCACACCTCCCCAGGTTGCGACCCTGCCGTGGGGATGGGGCAGCGCCGCCGAGGGAATCCACAACATCTTCCAGGCGTGCGCGGCGCAGCCCGCCTGCAAGACCCGGTACCCCGACCTCCCCCGCATGCTGACGGAGCAGGTGCGCAAGCTGGAGGCCCACCCCCAGACGTTGAACGTCACCCCGCCGAGCGGAGGAAAGCCCGTCAAGGTCGTCCTCGACGGAGGCGCGCTGCTGAACCTGATCGTCGCCTTCACCCCCCGGCCCAAGGACATGCCGGCGGCGCTCGACGAACTCAGCCGCGGAAACCCGAAGCGCTTCGCGCAGGCCCGCGCGGCCGGTTCCGTCCAGAACGTCGGCGCCTTCGCGCACGGCCTGACGAACTCGATAGCGTGCAGCGAGTGGGCTCCCGGTTACTCGGAATCCGACGTGCTGAAAGCGGGGCGCAAGGCCTTCCCCGGGTGGCCGGACACGGTCCTCGCCCAGGTGCCACAGCTGCCCTTCCAGTACCCGGTGTGCGGAATCTGGAATGTTCCGGACCGCGCGAAGACACAGCGGGTGGCCACGGTCAGCTCAGTGCCCGCACTCCTCGTCTCCGGCACGTTCGACGTGAAGACCGGGGCGAGTTGGGCGAAGGGCGTAGCCCACAACCTGTCCCGCTCGACCGCCATACGGGTCCCCGGAATCGGCCACTGGGTTGTCCCGCAATCACCTTGCGCGCAGCGCGTGCTGGCGTCGTTCCTCGCTCGCCCGACCGCCCCCGACACCTCGTGCGTGGACGATCTCGAGCCCGAACCGTTCACGATCACCCCGAAATGACTGGGAGGGCAGATGACTCTCCGCCACGCGCCCCGTCGTCGGCACACCGTACGACGACTCCGGGCCACGTCGGTCGGCACAGCAACCGGTCTCCTCGTCACCGGCCTGCTCGCAGCGCCCGCTCAGACACAGTCCCGCACGGGCGCCAGCACCGGCCCCGAGGCGCCCATCGGCACGGCCGCCCGCACAGTGGGCGACGCCCGCTACGAACCAGGCCCCTGCCCCAAGACGCCGGAACCGATCGAGGCGCTCAAAGAGGCCCGCTGCGGATCCCTCACCGTGCCCGAGAACCGCGCCAAGCCGAACGGTAAAACCATCAAACTCGGTGTCGCGATCGTGCCCGCCAAGTCCGCCACACCGAAACCCGACCCCATCGTGTGGCTCGCGGGCGGACCTGGGGACGACGCGGTCGGGGAGGCACAGATGGCGATCGACGGCGGCCTCAACCGCGACCGAGACGTGATCCTCATGTCCCAACGCGGTACGTACTCGGCCGAGCCGAACCTCCTGTGCCCCAACATCGACCGCTTCAACGCGCAAGCGGTCGGCCTCGTCTACGACGCGCCGTCCACCGAACGCCTCCACGTCGAGGCCACGAAAGCCTGCCACGACAAACTGGCGGCCCCTGGCATCGACCTCAGTGCCTACAACGACACCGAGAGCGCCGCCGACTACGACGACCTGCGCACCGCGCTCGCCATCAAGCAGTGGAACCTGTACGCCATCTCCTACGGCACTCACCTGGCACTCGTCTACATGCGCCTGCACCCCCACGGGCTCCGCTCGGTGGGCCTCGACGGCATACTGCCGCCGTCCAAAGGCGGGTCGGCCCTCACCTGGAGCAGCGCCCGGCAGGGCTTCGACGGTCTGTTCAAGGCCTGCGCGGACCAGCCCGCGTGCAACAAGCGCTACCCGAACCTGTCGGCCACCTTCGACAGGCTCGTCCGCGACCTCGAAGCCAAGCCGGTCACCACCACGGTCAAGCTCCCCGGCAGCGACAAGCCGGTGAAGGTCGTACTGGACGGCGGCGCCCTGGTGAACTGGATGACCTCCGCCACCCACGTCGCGCCCCAAGTACCCATCGCCCTCGACGAGCTGGCGCACGGCAAGCCCCAGCGGATCGCCCAGCAGTGGGCCGGAGGCAAGCTCAGCCCCCAGGCCATCGGCAGGGTTGCGCACGGACTCGTCTACGGCGTCTTCTGCAGCGCGTGGACGCCGTACGAGAGCGAGGAAGAGGCGCTGCGAGCCGGAAAGGAAGCGTTCCCGTCCTTCCCCCGCTCGGTCCAGGCCCAAGCTCCGCAACTCACCTTCCTCCGCCCGGACTGCGACGTCTGGAACGTCCCCGCCGCACCACCCTCGATCCGGGACAAGACCCGCGGCGACATCCCCACCCTCGCCCTGTCCGGCAGCTTCGACTCCCAGACAGGCGCGGACAACGGCCCGTACGTCGCCAGCACGTTGACCAAGGCCAAGGTCGTCACGGTCCCGTACGAGCCGCACGTGGTGTTCGCCACCTCGAAGTGCGCCCAGGAGATCGCCGTCTCCTTCTTCAACACCCCGGCCGCACCGAAGACCGCGTGCCTGAAGAGCCTCGAACCGCCCAAGTTCCAGATCGGTCACTGAGTCGCCGACGACTCCACCGAACACCGACCCCCGAACGCCGTGCACGGGCGTGGCTGGGGTGAGCCAGGCGACCTCGGCCGTACGGTCGGCGCCATCCTGATCGGCATGGGCTGCCGCTCGCGGATCGCGGTGCTGACACTCCTACCTCTCTGGCGGCGCCGAGCAGACCGAGTGTGGCGTGGGGGCGTAGGGCGTGAAGTGCGCGGAGGTGTGGTCGATGGGGAGGTCGAGGCGCCAGGCGGTGAGGATCTGGGCGCTGCATACGAACAGGCCGTCGGGCAATTGGTCCAGGGGGTACCACGCCCAGTCGCCGACGCTCTCGTCCGGTTGCGTTGCCGGCCGGCCCTGCCACGCGCTGACGACGGCGCCGACCGTGACGCGTACGACGTCCTCGACGTGGTCGACCAGCGTGCCCAGGAGCGTGACGTCGTCCGGCCGGGCGGACAGGCCGGTTTCTTCGGCGAGTTCGCGGATCACCGTCTCTTCGAAGGATTCTCCGGCTTCGACGGTGCCGCCGGGCAGTTCGAGGGTGCCGCGGCGGTGACGGCCCAGGAGCAGGCCCTGATCGCTGACGATGATCGCGCCGACACCGACGGCCGCGTGAGCAGCGGGCGCCCGGGTGCCGCGGGGCCGACTGGTGATGCGTGCGGGCCGGTTCGGGAGTCGCCGGGCTCGGATGAGCTGCTGTACGACGGGGACGCTCTCGTCGGGATGCCGCAGGAGGTCGATGGCTTCGACGCGGAAGCCGTACTCGGTGAGCAGGTCCTCCCACAACTGTGGTGCCAGGACCCACATCTGGGTGGCCAGCGGCGGGTCGTCCCTCAGCCGGATCATCTGTTCCCGGGGCGCGACCGTGGTGGACGGGCTCCGGTCGTGCAGGTCGGTGTGCAGGAGCGAGAGGACCAACGGCGCCCCGGGGTTCAGCCCTGCGCGCAGCGCGGGCAGGGTGCGGTGCGGATCGGCGAAGGCCAGGGAACCGATGGCGTAGGCGGCGTCGTAGGGTTCGACGGCCCTGAGGTGGTCGACGACGTCGCCCTGCACGAACTCGACGTGGGGAACCTCGGAGTGGGTACTGATGGCGCGCTGGTGCTGGGTGGGCGACAGCTCGATCCCGGTCACGCGCGCGCCGTGGGTCTGTGCCAGGTGTACGGCGTGGTGGCCGGCCCCTGAGCCGATGTCCAGGACGCGCCGTCCGGAGATGTCGCCGAGAACCTCGACACCGGGACCGACCCGGTCCCAGGGCGTCCAGTTCAGCTGTTGCGGCACGGGCGGCATGAACGCACGGTCGAGTTGACGCCGTCCGTAGACGGTCCAGGCATCGGCGTTGACGTCTTCAGCGGTCATGTTAACTCCCTTGATCGATGGGCGGGTTGGTGCCAACTGCCTCCAGAATGACGGGCCGGTCACGTGGTGGTGGGGCATCGGCCCTCAGCGATCATGTGAAGTCGGGGCAGATGCCAGGTGTCGACGGTGACGATCACGGCATCGAATCCACTGTCGGGTACAACATCGGCCGGCCGGCGCTCTGCGTCAGCGGTGATGACACGGACGCGGTCATGTCCGGTGGCGCTGAGGAAGCGGGTGGCGCGGTCGGTGACGGCGGCGTCGATGTCGACGGGGGTGACGTTCCCTGGGCCTACGACTTCGGCGATCAGAGCGGCATTTTGAGATGCTCCTTGAGCTGAAGCCCGAGGATTCTGGCCGTTCCGTGCGGGAAGCTGTGCCGCTACGTGGCACGGTTTCCGGTCCTGAATGCCTGCAGCGACTATCCGCCCGACGGCCGCAGAGTTCAGGGAGGTTCACGAAAGCCGCCTATTGCGACATTTGTGCCTCTTAATCGTTTCTCGAACTATTCACTACATATAGTGCGCCTGCGTGTGTTGCTGTCCGGCGCGAGGCGTCTGGCCTGCCGCCGGTCACACGCGTACCCGGGACACGGAATCGGAGACATCGGTGAGTAGAAGACAGGCGCAGCAGTTTCCCGTGACCGCACGGCAGGAGGCGCGGCGGGCAGTCGTCGGCAGCGGGAGGCGGTGGTGGGACTCGGGCACCCCGATGGTCCTGTGCATGGCGTTGTCCGGGCTCGCGCTGGTCCCGATGGCCGCGGCCACGGCTGGAGCTGCGCCTGCGGCGAAGGCGCCTCGTGCGGTCAGCCTGACGCACACGTTCTCCTTCAGTGGAGTCCCGGAGAGCTTCACCCTTCCGGCGAACACGACGGCGACGATCACCGCGGACGCCGCCGGCGGCGGCAGCTCCCGCGCTTTCACATGTGGCTTCGGCGTCAACGCGGTCGGCGGTACGGGGGCACGGGTCGTCACCACCCTTGCGGCCTCCGCGACTCCGACGACCCTGACAGTCAACGTGGGCGGAGCCGGAGCCAAGGGATGCGGCGGTGGCTCCGGCGCCGGAGGCTACAACGGCGGCGGCAACGGTGGCAGCGCCAATACCAACTCCGCAGGCGGCGGCGGGGCTTCCAGCATCGCGGCAGGCGGCAGCCTCCTGGTGGTGGCAGGCGGAGGCGGCGGAGCCCAGGGCCGCCCCGGGATCGTGCCCGTGACCGGCGACGGAGGCAATGGCGGAACCCCTGACGGCGCCGTCGGAGCCAACGGTCGCAACAACGGCCCCAACACCAACGAGGGGCAGGGTGGTGGCGGAGGCAGCACCACCACCGGAACAGGAGGCGCCGGCGGTGCGCCCGGGTCCGTTCCGCCGTGCGTGGCGACCGCCGGCACCGGGGGAGGAAGCTTCTCCGGCACGACCGTCGGCAGCGGAGGTGCCGGGGGCAGCAGTTCCACCGGCTGCAGCGGTGCCATCAGCGGTGGCGGGGGCGGCGGAGGCGGCTACTACGGCGGAGGCGGGGGCGGCTCTGCGGCCGCCGTCGTCAACTTCGCCACCGGGGGCAGCGGGGGCGGCGGAAGCAGCTTCGCCACCCCGACAGGCACCGGCACCGCCTTCAGCCTCTCGCCCGTGGGCACATTCGACACGAACGGTCAGGTGACGATCAGCTACGAAGTCCCGGACCTGGCCTTCACCACGACCAGCCCACTGCCCGGCGCGACGCAGAACAGCTCCTACTCCACCACCCTGCAGACCGCTGGCGGCACCGGCAACCCCACCTTCGCCGTCACCAGCGGAGCTCTGCTTCCCGGCCTCACCCTCAACACCACCACGGGCGCCGTCACCGGCACCCCGACCACGACCGGCACCTTCACCTTCAGCGTCACAGCCACCGACTCCGACCCGGATGTCCCGGCGGCCGTACGGCAGTTCACCATCACCGTCCAGGCCCCCACCTGTGCCACCGCCACCCCGACCATCACCGGCACCAACGGCGCCAACGTACTCATCGGCACCCCTGGTGACGACGTCATCTTCGGCCTCGGCGGCAGCGACTACATCGACGGCCGCGGCGGCAACGACATCCTGTGCGGCGGTGCCGACAACGACCGCGTCATCGGCGGCGACGGCAACGACCGCATCGAAGGCCAGGACGGCGCCGATATCCTCACCGGCGGCAACGGCAACGATGCTCTCTTCGGCGGCAACGGCAACGACGTCCAGGACGGCGGATCCGGCACCGACACCAACAACGGCGGCCCCGGCCGCAACGTCTGCGTCCGCCCCCTCTCCGGACCGGGCTGCACCATCTGACAATGCAGTGTGAGACCACTGCTGACACCCATCCAGGTGACGGCAGTTCACAGCGTGCGGCCGACCGGCATCTGTGAGGATCCGGAGCCGACTGCCACACAGCAACGAAGTGCAACAACACACTCGACCGCAGCCGACCGCAGCCGACCGCCGACAACTGCCGGTGGTCGGCTGACCAGTTCGTCCGGGTCCCGTTGGCGGACTCGTTGCGGCAGCCATCGCGGTCACCATGTGGGTCATGCGGGTGCAGGCCGACTTGCTGCACGGCTCGCAGTGTGCGGCAGCGCCGATGGACGCCTTCCACGGATGCTTGCTCTCAGGTGGCGGGAGTTGGACCTCGCCAGCGATCAGATCGGTGCCTCGTCGGTCAGCGAAGGCACGGCGCGCGGACGGAGGACCATGAGCGAGTCTTGCAAGCTCGCCACCATGGCAAAGGGGAACCGGTCGAGCTCAAGGCAGAGCGCGACGTCATCAGGATGGACCCCTTGACGTACACCCTCCGTCAGCTCAGCTGCGGCGCGTGACTCGCCGGCACGGCGGAGGAACCCAACTGCATCCGTCCCGGCCTCGGTGGCCCTGCGAGCGATGTATTGAGCGCACGCCAGATCTTCATCGGCCTGTCCATCCTCGCCAGTGACCACGAACGTGACATCGTCACGCTCGCCTGTCCGCAAGACGCGAGCCGTTGCCTCCGCCACCACGAAGCTGGCACACAGCACCAGCGACGCCTCCTTGACCGCAAGGGCGCCGACCGTCCCCGCCGTGGTCTTCTGTACGACGGTCCGTCCGCCGAGGTCAATGGACCGCAGCAAGCCAGGCGAGTTGACCGTGTCGAACCCGGGCGCGGGCGGACCGTCTTTGATGGCCACCCACTCCGGGTGGCGAGCCTTGAGTGCCAGTGCTTCGTCCAGTGACTCGGCAAGGACAATCCTTTCGGCCCCCTGCCCAAAGGCCCAGGCGGCCACTGTAAAGGCACGCATGACGTCGACTACGACGGCCACTGACGGGGTTTCGACCAGCTCGGCTATGCCAATGAAACGAGGGTTCATCCGGTCATGATCGGCCATGCCCGACCAAAAGTATTCGGACAGTGATGCGAATCTCTCGACGGTCTCAGACTGCAACACACATGTCTGACTGCCTGCGTCGTGAAGCAGTGCGCGACGGCACGCCTGCTCAATCGCCAGGCGACTCCGCGACCGCTAATGGTCCGGAAGAACCCCTCACTCTCGTCGAGGTGATGGAGCGTCACCACATGTGGATCGCCGATTCTGGCCAGCGCACGGGCCTCATGCGGTACGCGTTCGTGCAGTACCCGGCAAGCCACCGTGTCCTGGGGCGAGCTCCGGAGCGAGAAGGCTGACCTGCTTGACCGCGACCTCGCGAGGGAGCGCCAGATCACGCGCCCACCACATGGTGCCTGAGTAGTGGCAGGAGGCGGTCACACAGCCGCTCAGGTCGTCCACACTGCGCAGCACAGCCAGCCTCTACGCGGCGGGTGTTTTGAGGTCGCGTTCAGTCATGCAGGTCTCCGAGATGTGAGAGACCCACCTGTCAATAGTGACCGTCTTTTTGGATCCAGAGGCCTGCAGGGCACCCAGGTCAGCATCATCTGAGTGCCACCGCCGATCCTCACCGAACCGAAGGGAAACCTTCCAGAAGGGCATGACTCTGTGGACCGGTTGCCGTGTGAGGGTGCGCATCCTCGGTGGACGTGCCGGACGGTCGGCCGGCTGGTGCCCCACGACGTCACTCGCAGGGGCCATCAGTCCGGCGGCTCCGTTGGGCGAGGCCGACCAGGCTCCGGCTCCGTGGGGTCAGGCTCATCCGGGCCGGGGGGCGCGGGCGGCTCAGGTGGTGGCACGGGTGAGCCGGGTGGTGTGGGCGGATCCGGCGGGCTTGGCGGTTCGACCGGTTTCGGTCCATCGGGCGGTTCGCCGGGGTCTGGGGGCTTTGGGCGTGGTGGGGGTTCGGCCGGCGGCACGGGGGTGACGTCGGGGTCGGTTGGTACAGGCACAGTTCCCATGATCATGGCTCCTACGGGCCGAGGCTGTGTTCGAGTTTCAATGACGATCACTCTCGCGGCGCCGGCTCGCTCGGCCTCGCGCACTGCTCTCTCCAGGCCGCCCCAGCCATGGGCGATCAGCGCGAGCCGGTCGCCCCGGGCGCCGAACGCAGCAGCGCACGCGCTCCCGATCTCACTCCTGGTGCCGGTGACCACCACCGTGCGGCAGGCCTGCGTGATGTGTCATACGGTGCGGGTTTCCCTGATCAGCGCTGGCAAACGGCCGTGGGGACCGTGCCGTGGGGGTGGGCTGATCGTAGGGTCGAGAACAGGCAGACATGGTTCGAGCGAGGGAGGCAGCTGATGCCGCTATGACGCTGTTCCATGCCGATGAGCCTCTGCTCGTCATCAGCCGCTGGCACCCGATCACCTGGACCGAGACGCTCGCCCAGTGTGGCCGCAGCTGGGCGATGGCGCGCATCCACAAGGTGAGCGGAACGTGTGGTGACCAGCTGCTGGACCACCCGCTCTGCACAGGTGAGGGCCGTGGCGGGGCGGCCACGGTCAGAACGGTGAACCAGGGGTTGTTCGCCCGGCTCTGGCCCCACATGCGGGCCCCCGGCGGTGCGTCCGGGCGGCCGCGGACGCTGAGGAGGCGCTGCTCCACGGTCAAGGCGGTCGTGGGGCCGGCCCAAGCGGTGGCCGCCGCCGACAGGCCCACAGGGCGTGCAGGCTGCGGCCCGGGCCAAGGTGCGGTTTGTCGTGGTCCCGTCCCGCGGACGCGGCGATCGGACCCTGCGCGCGGCCGGCGCCTGGAAGGCCGCGTCGGTGTCGCCGGACCCCTCGCCTGTTTCAACGACCGTGCGTACGCGGACCCTGCCCGCTACGCGCCCGACTTCGTTGGGCCGCACTGCCGTGAGTGAGATGTTCGGCGCCGACTACACGGTCTCTGTCGAGTTCTACGATCTGCTCCAGGCCGAAACCGACCGCCGCTCGGCAAAACGACGCTTCGCCGAGGCGGCCAGCCACGCCCGGCACGGGATCCTCGATATCGGTGCGGGTACCGGGATCGTCACCGAGACCCTGCTGACCGCCTCCGCCGCGCCGATCCACGCCGTCGAGCCGGCGGCTCCGATGCGCGCGGCCCTGCTGTCCCGCCTGGCCGGCCTGGGCGCTGACCAGCGTGCCCGCGTCACTCTTCACCCCGAGCCCATCGAGAGAGCGGGAATCGAGGAGGTCGCAGACCTGGCCATCGCCTCCAACATCATCGCCTGCCTCGACCCCGCCACCCGACGTGCCACCTGGCAGGCCGTCAGCCGCGCGCTCCTGCCTGGCGGGCTATTGCTCTTCGACCCACCGCCCACCGAACTGCCTACCGGTCGCGAGAAGGTGGGACGGCTCGGGCCGGTCCGCGTAGGCCCGGACATGTACGGCGCCGACATCACCCGAGAACCCGACGCGGGGATCGTGCGGATGGTCTTCACCTATCACGTCGAACGAGACGGACGGGTATTGCGCCAGCAGCAGGAGACGTTCGAGCTGTGGCCGGCCAGCACTTCGGAGATCGGCGCAGAACTCGAGGCACAGGGCCTGCACGTCGTGCAGGCCCCCAGCGCCGATCTCCTGGCCGCTCGCCGCCCTGCACACTGACGGAGATGTGTGGGTCAGCGCTGGCGCACTCGGACCTGTTGCGAAAGTTGATCTTCCTCATTGATGGTCATGTCTCGTGCGATGTGTGGAGCGGGTACCCAGGCGCATGGTCAGCAGCGTGCTGACGGTATCCCCCTTGCTCGTCGAGGAACTCGTGGATCTCGCTGCGCAGTACAGGGTCGGCGGCCTCGCCGATCAGCTGATCGTGCGACTGGCTTGCCAGTTGGAACGCGACGAAGACGAGCAGGGCACCGATGAGGAGCGAGGCCCGGGCTTCGTAGGCGATGTCGCCGGTGAGCATGTACAGGCCCACGCCGTCCAAGTCGAACGACGTCTGTGGGAGGGCGGCGAAGGCGAGGAACGCTCCGACCGGCTCTCCCAGGTCCCTGGCGTGCTGAACCCGCACTTCGATCTGTGACAGGCCGAGCCCTGGGCAGCCCGCCGGGCCCGGACGAGGCCAGCCGGTCCGGGCGCGCTCGGCCACATCGCTGTCTGGCCGGCGGTGACAAACTTGCCTCCACGCGGCCACGTGCGGTTTGGTCGGAGACGCGAGCGGCGCCTGGCGGACCGCCTGCAGTCACGCAGGACGGTCGGGCTGTTGCAACTGTCGTGGGTGGAGGGCTGAGAAGATTCGCTGGAACCGAAGGGCCATCTCGTGGGCGGTCTGCTCGGGATGGTGGCGCCACCAGGCGACCGACGAGCTCACGATCCCGTACCAGAAGTGCGTGACGAGGTCGATATCGAGCGGATCATCGGCCAGGGAGCCGGCGAGAAACTCGGCTACGCCGACCGCTCCCATGCGGTTGAGGTCGCGCCGGTAGGCACTGGCAGCGGGGTAGAGATCGCTGTCCGCGGTCAGCGTCGAGTCGTAAACGAGTTCCCAGTCCTCCAAGCGCGATTCCAGCGCCCGGAAGATGGCCACCAGAGTGCGTTCGGCCCGCCCGCTGTCCGCCGGCCCCCGCTGTGACGATTCGACCGCGGCGACGAGGCGCGAACCCGCGCGGTCCAGGCAGGCCATGTACAGGCCGTCCCTGGAGCCGAAGTACTCGTAGATCAGAGGCTTGGTGATCCCCGCTCGGCTCGCCACGACGGCCGTCGCCCCACGTGCGTACCCCTTGGCTGCGAACTCCTGCGCCGCCGCATCCAGGATCAGGCGTTCTCGCTCCATGCGCGGCATGCCCTTGGTTCCCACGGGGCGGGCGCCCCTGTCCTGCTTGCTCATGACCACACCTTATGCCACGCTGACCGAGCGGTAACTTACTCATCGTTCAGATCGGTGGTGGCGTGTGGTGGGGCAGAAGACGCGTTCGTGGTGGGGATGGGGAAATGTCGAGGACGCCGTGGTTGGCATGGAATCTGATGAGCTGACCCGGAAAGTCTCGGAACTACTGCCGGGTGCCGACCTGACCCATCATCCGGCCCCGCCGGTCGAGTCGTTCGAAGTGGGCGCGAGCAAGGTGAAGGCGCCGCCGGCTCTGGCGTCCATTGTTTCTGCGGATGTGCGTGACCGCCTGGCGCACAGCCATGGGCAGGCGTTCCGGGATGTGGTGCGTGCGTTGCTGGGACGGTTGCCGCACGTGCCCGACCTTGTCGTGCGTCCGACCTCGGAGGCGGAGGTCGTCCAGGTGCTGGACTGGTGCAGTGACGCCGACGTAGCGGTCATCCCCTTCGGGGGCGGTTCGTCCGTGGTCGGCGGTGTCGAGCCGCGGGTGGAGGGGGACTACTCCGGGGTGGTCAGCCTGGATCTCACTGCGATGGACCGGGTTTTGGAGGTAGACCACACCAGCCGGGCCGCACGCGTTCAGGCCGGGGTGTACGGGCCGCGTCTGGAGGAGCAGTTGAAGCCGGAGGGATACACCCTCCGGTTCTTCCCGCAGTCCTTTGAGTTCTCCACCCTCGGCGGCTGGCTGGCTACCCGAGCGGGCGGTCACTTCGCGACGCTGCTCACCCACATCGACGATCTCACCGAGTCACTGCGGGTAGTTACCCCTGCCGGTGTCGTCGAGTCCCGCCGGCTGCCTGGTTCTGGGGCAGGGCCCTCTCCCGACCGGCTCTTCCTCGGCTCCGAGGGGGCGCTCGGCGTCATCACCGAAGCCTGGGTGCGGCTCCAGGACCAACCCCGGTGGCGGGCCGGGGCGTCGGTCGGGTTCGCGGACTACGACGCGGGTGTGCACGCCGTGCGGGCCCTGTCCCAGTCCGGGCTGCACCCGTCCAACTGCCGTCTGCTGGATCCCGTGGAGGCGTTCATCAACGCAGGCTCCCCGACAGCAGTCCTGGTGCTCGGCTTCGAATCCGCAGATCACCCCGTCACCGCTTGGATGGAACGTGCCTTGGAGCTGTGCCGTGACCACGGTGGCACCCTGGCCGAGCCGCCCCGGTACACCGATACCGCCGACCAGAGCGCACGTAGCGGAGTCGCGGACACCTGGCGCTCATCGTTCATCCGGATGCCCTATCAGCGGGACGCGCTCGCGGCCAGGGGCATGATTGTGGAGACGTTCGAGACCGCGTGCACGTGGGACCGGTTCGATGCTCTTCGTGCGACGGTCAACGAGGCTGCCCAGGAGGCCATGCGGCAGGTCGGGGCGACGGGTGTGGTGACCTGCCGGTTCACCCACGTCTACCCGGACGGCCCGGCACCGTACTTCGGGATCTACGCCAGCGGAGCGTGGGGCAAGACGGGGGAGCAGTGGGACGAGATCAAGGCAGCGGTCTCCCAGGCACTGATCGACACCGGATCCACGATCACACACCACCACGCCGTGGGCCGCGACCATCGGCCGTGGTACGACCAGCAGCGCCCCGCCCTGTTCGCCTCGGCCCTTCAAGCCGGCAAGGCTACGCTCGACCCGACCGGAATCCTCAACCCCGGTGTCGTGATCGACCCCCTGCGCCCAGGTGGCGATGCTGACGTGGTGAAGCGACAGTAGGCCAGGTCTGCCCGCGCACCGGCGGCAACTTCTGCCAGGGGCAGCCGGAGATGGCGACGAACATTATGGCAGCCAGGCACTCGCGGGCCGCGAGCAGCCGACGCCCACATCCCCTTGCGGCCGTATGACCACTTCTCCGACACCAAGGAAGCGACGTATTGAAGGAAACGACGTACTAAGGGAGAACGGAATCAACAGAGGAGCACGGTCACGAGAGTCATGCCCGCCGGGGTGAACGTGACGTAGTCGCCGAGGTGGCCCGACTGGAGACGGTGGAGGGGCGCGGCCCAGCGCGGCGGTTCGTCCGTCGCGGGACGGTGCACCGCCGTCCAGGCGAGGGTGAGCGCCAGGACTGAGGAGAGAAGGCCCACGGTGACCCCGCCCCCCGTCCAGTGGGGTGCGGGTGTGACCGGGGGCGGCGCCGCCCCCGCCGTCCCGAGTACAGGTCGGCAGTGGCTTGCGTGCTTCATGCTAAATCGGGCGTCCTTGTGCGGCGGAAGCCGGCGGAGGAAAGGGCCAGGGGACATGCAGGTGCTGCGTCCGCCCCCACTCAAGGCCTTGCTGAATGCGACCGGGCAAAGCCGGTCCGCGCCCGGGGAGATTGAGGTAGCGAGCGCACGCGCCTCATGCGTGGATGGAGTGCGCGACGCGGGACTCGCGCAAATGTCTCGCTTGACCGGCAAGACAAGAGCGGCCCTTTGAAGAGGAGGCAGGCATGCCTGCAGGATCGAATGCAAAGCGTGAGCGGCAGTACGAGCACATCAAGGAAGGCGCGCAGGAGCGCGGCGTCTCGGAGAAGCGTGCAAAAGAAATCGCTTCCCGGACAGTCAACAAAGAGCGCGCCCGCGCCGGCGAAGCCAAGTCGTCCAGCAGGACGTCCACTCGGGACCCGAAATCCGCGTCACAGCGTGGCGGCGAACGTTCTCACTCCGGCTCACAGGGGCCGACCAAGGACCAGCTGTACGACGAGGCCAAGAAGAAGAACATCGAGGGCCGTTCATCGATGAACAAGCATCAACTGCGAAAGGCCCTCGGCCACTGACGCGGCCGAAGGGCTTGCCGGCGTCAGGCATCTTGCCCATCCAGGGGCGGAGCGTGGCGCCGGGCACGTCTACCTGGCGACGTTGTTCTGGCCTGGTGCGTCGGTGCCAGAGCTGAACGGCGTGGTGTCGGGGCGTCGTGGCTGGCCGACTGCTCGTCGCAGCCTGAATTCCCCGCCGAGAGCTGGGAGATCGGGAAGCAGCATGGATGTGGGACGCGTTTGATGCGGCCTCCCTCTGTGTGGGTGCGCCGTAATCGAGGCGTCTGGCCCGCTACCGCAAATGGTGCAGATCGTCACTTGGCGTGTCGGCGTGGGGGGGAGCTTCACCCACGCATCACAGACGAGTCGCCGTCATGGGCGGTATGCGGGCCGAGGCGCTGAACCAACTGCTCCGGTACGTGAGGCACGGCGCCACACGCACAGTTCATGGCCGGTGTGCACCGAGCGGCATGCGGGGTCGGCGGCCGCGTCCTGGCCGGCCTCCGCGCAACGAGAGCAAGCTTTCGTACCGTGAGATCGCCGCCGCGCTCGACGCCGACGAAGATGCGTCCCATGTGTGGTGAGCGTCGACAGCCGGCGCCGTGCGCTGGACGCTCGCCAATTCGGCCGATCGCCGGCCGAACCTGCGGCAGCGCACCGCGTAGCGACTTACCTCTCGTACTTCACGATGGCATGCGTCAGGTGCACACCTAGGGGTGCATGACGATCTTTCCCACGTGGCGCCTTCGAGCGAGGAGTTCCTGCGCCTCAGCGGCCTGGTCCAGTGGGAACGTCGCGGCGACAACGGGTTGGATCTGGGCCTTGCGGGCCAGGTCCATGAGGAGGTCGAAGTGCGTGGGTGTATGCATCGTGGAGCCGATCACCTGCGCGTTGTGCAGGTAGAGGCGGCGCACATCAAAGGTGACCTCGTACCCGCCAAGTGCACCGGCGATGACCCACCGTCCACCTTCGCGCAGCAGCGGCAGTCCCTCGCTCACCAGGTCTCCGGCTACGACGTCGAGTGCGACGTCGATGCCCTCCGGGGCGGTCGCGCGGATCTCGTCGGCGACGTCACGTGCGCGGTCGATCACTTCGTGCGCACCTGCCTCGCGCACCGAATCGACCTTGGATCCGCTGCTGATGGCGATTACCCTCGCACCGCGCGCACGGGCGATCTGGAGCAGCGCAAGGCCGACACCGCCGGACGCTCCCGAGACCAGCGCGGTCTCCCCCGGTTGTAGGCGGGCTCGCTCGATCATGCCCAGCGCAGTGCCGTAGGCGGTCGGCAACGCCGCGAGTTGATCGTCCGTGAGCGGAGATTCCGTCACGTCATGTGTGCGCTCGGCCGACGCTGTCACGTACTCGGCGTAACCGCCGTCGCGCTCGCTTCCCATGAGGCCCACCGGATTCGCATCCGGCCCGTCACTGTCGTAGATCGCCGGGTCGACGACCACTCGGCGACCGACAAGACTCTCGTCCACGGCGGCGCCAACTGCCACGACTCGGCCGGCCACGTCGGCGCCCTGGATGCGCGGAAAGTCGATCGGGCCCCGCCAGCCCGACAGCGCACCTGGGTCTCCCGGGCGGCCGTAGGCGCCCTCCCGGGTCCACAGGTCGGTGTTGTTCAGCGCTACCGCGCGGACCCGGACCAGTACCTCTCCCGCCTGCGGGGTGGGCACGGCCACCTCCGTCAGCTCAAGAACCTCCGGCCCTCCGTGCTCTGCGATCCGCACCGCACGCATGGTCTCGGGCACACCCATCGCCTGAACCTCCTCGCGGGTACACTGATCTGTGAACTCTAGCCACCACGCTACACCGATCAGTGAAGGGGTGCCCGATGCGGGAAGCGCAGCCCATGACGCCGGCGGGTCGCCGCATCGTGGCGGCTGCCGAGGAGCTGTTCTACAACCGCGGTATCACATCGGTCGGCGTGGATCTGATCGCCGAGCACTCAGGCGTAACCAAGCGGACGCTGTACAACCAGTTCGGGTCGAAAGACCACCTGGTGGCGACCTACCTCGCGGAACGTGACCAGCGCTGGCGGTCACTGGTCCGTGCGACCGTTGCCGCCTGCGACGGTCCTGTCGAGGCAGTCACGGCACCCTTCGACGCACTACAGACGTGGAGCGAGGCCAACACCCGCGGATGCGCCTTCATCAATGCGCTGGCGGAACTGCCCGACCCATCGCATCCCGCGCACCGCGTCGCCGAGAACCAGAAGCTCTGGTTGCTGAACCTGTTCAAGGAGCTCGCCACCGCGGCAGGCTGCTCGAGCCCCGCCACCATCGCAGCCCAGCTCCTCGTCCTGCATGAGGGTGCTCTCGCCACGCAGCCGCTCCCGCTCGACACCCTTTCGGGCAGCGCCGACCTGGCCCGGGCCCTGGTCCGAGCGGGCACGCCGCTGCAGCACCAAGGGGCGCCGAGCGAAACGTAGGGAATCCAGAGCCCGCGCTGGTCGGGGCACTCGTACGGGGCCGAGCCGCCGAAGGTCCTCCGCTGTCCGGGGAGGTCCTCGCCTTCGCGCACTGGCTGTGACGGGCCGGAGGGCGACCGGGGAGGGCACTGTGCGCCCTCTCTTCGTGGCAAGCGTGGCAAGTGTGAAGAATGCGGCGGTCGGCGCGGACGCGTCATGACCGTGGCCGCGCTCCCGGGCCGGGACTGGCGGTGACGTCGGAGGGGGACAAGGCGGTGTGCCCCTGTTCGCACTCGACCGTCACCCGCACAGGGGCTCCGCATGTGCCGTGCCGCAGGTCGAGGACCGGCCCTTCCGCGTTGTCCCCGGTGTACGTCTCGCCCCACTGCTTCAGCGCCACCAGGACGGGCCACAGGTCCCAGCCCTTGCGGGTCAGCCGGTACTCGTTGCGGGAGCGGCTGCCGGGCTCCTGATACGGCACCGTCCTCAGGATGCCGGCCTCGGTCAGCTTCCGGAGCCGATCGCTGAGGACGGCTTCCGACATGCCGATGTGGCGGCGGAACTCGTCGAAGCGGCGGACTCCGTTGCTCGCGTCGCGCAGGATGAGCAACGTCCACTTCTCGCCGACAAGGTCGAGCGTCAGCTGGACCGGGCAGTTCTCCGTGCTCGTCTCAAGCCACTCCATCCCGCCATCGTAGGACCCTGACTGCGTAATTGACAGCCAGATGAAGACCGGGCTAGCTTCGCCAGGCGAAGTCAGATCGGGAGGAGCGGGGCTGTGGGACGAACACGCACGTACGAGTGGGAGGACCCCGCCGTCACGGCAGCGGCAGTGGGGCAGTCCTCCGGCCTCGACTTTCTGCGCGAGCTCCAGGCCGGCAGGCTGCCCGGGGCGCCCGTGGGGGCAACCGTGGGCTTCGAGCTCGACGAGGTGGAGAAGGGGCGCGTGGTGTTCTCGCTCGTGCCGGGGGAGGAGCACTACAACCCGATCGGCAGTGTGCACGGCGGGGTCTTCGCCACTCTGCTCGACTCGGCAGCCGGCTGCGCTGTCCAGTCGACGTTGCCGCCGGGCATGGCGTACACCTCGCTCGACCTGACCGTGAAGTTCCTGCGGCGCATCACGGTGGACACCGGCACCGTCCGCGCCATCGGTACGGTGGTCAGCAGTGGCCGCCAAACTGCCCTCGCGCAAGCCCAGTTGGTGGACGCGACGGACAGAGTGCTCGCCCATGCGACCAGCACCTGCATGCTGTTCCCGCTGTCGACCACGTGAGTCGCCCACCTGGGCGTGATACCTGATACATCGGCCGGCGCCGTCGCCCTGCCAGACATAGCCGTGGCATGGCAGCTGGGTGGTGATGGTCTCGGCCTTCGGCGGGTTGCGGCCTGCGCGACGGGCGTTGTCCGGATGCACCCAGTACGAAGTCGAAGAGCTTGCGCAGGCCATCCACGGCCCGGAGGGCATCTCACCGGTCGGCATGGCAGCGGCCGTCCACCTCGACCTGGCGGTCCACAACTTCGGTATCCAGGAGTACTCGGGCCACACCGCACTCACCAACGAGGTGTTCCGGCACGCCTACACCTTCACCGACGGACACCTGCACCCGGGCGAGGCCCCCGGCATCGGCGTGGAACTGGACGAGGAACTGGCCGCTGCTCACCCCTACGAGGCGGCCTGTCTGCCCGTCAACCGCCTGCAGGACGGAATCGTCCACGATTGGTGAGCCATGCTGGCCGGCTCACATCGGTGTGCTTGCCGCATACCTCATCCATGCTGGTCAGGTCGACCGTTGGTAGGCGTGGAGGCTATCGCCAAGTCGCGCTTGCCGTCGTATGTCCAAATTGGAGATCCGGTCGGTGTCTTCGATCGGCGCGGGCAGAGAGTGGCGGGGTGAGCGTGCGAAAGGCCCTGGCGCAGTGTGGCGAGGAGGGCGCCGTCGCCCGGATGGAATCGCGCCTGCTGCCCGCTCGGTTGCCGCTCGGGCATCAGGTCTGGTGACGCAAGAGCAGGATCTCTGCATCCTTGCCCTGGTCGCTCGCGCGAAGAATGCAGCCAGGGGCCACAACAGCTCGGTCATGAGCCGGAGTCGTAGAGGTGTCGGTGGACCCGGGAGGGTGAGAGGGCGAAGCGCAGGAGGCTTCGGATCAGGCCCGTGAAAGGCCGGTGAAAACCCTGTGGAAGTGGTGTCGGTGGTGCCGTTTATGCTGCCCCAGACGATCACGCGGGACCAGGGGAGGGCGCGGCATGTTCAACAAGCTGTTCGGTGGGAGTGGAGAGAGACCGGTGGTCGATCCGCACGCCCTTCCTGTCCCGCGCAGGCAGAAGAATGGGGTGTACAAGCTGCGCGCGCTCGGGGACACGCGGGTGCTCGCACTGGTGGAGGCGGCCGACTCGGGTGACTGGGAGGCTGTCAAGTCTGCGCTGACCCCCTTCGATCTCGGCCGCGACCACCAGGTCTTGGCCGAACTGGCCGAACTGGACGGTGTGCAGGACTGGATCGCCCGGGCCGTCGAGGACGACAAGGAGCACCGGGCGACGGCTCTGCTGATATCCGGGGCGCGCCACATCAGCTGGGGCTGGGAGGCCCGTACCTCCGACCGTGCCGTGAACGTCACGCAGGAGCAGTGGCGCGTTTTCCACGAGCGGCTTCGCATCGCCGAGGAACAGCTGCTGGAGGCCGCCGAGTTGCAGCCGGAATGGGTCACGCCGTGGCGCCGCCTCCTCACCTCCGGCCGAGGGATGTCACTGGGCCCGGCCGTCAACGAGACGCGGCTCGATGCCGCCCTGCGCCGCGAGCCGCTGGATCTGGAGACCCACATCGAGTGGGTGTCGCAGTTGCAGCCCCGGTGGGGCGGCGAGCCCGGCCAGGCTCTCGCGTTCGCCCGCAAGGCGTTCGCCGGCGCGCCCGAGGGCCACCGCCTCGGCTGTGTGATCGCCATGGCTCACATCGAGGACTGGGTGGAGTCGGACAGCGAGGACTGCCTCGTCACCCCCGAGATCCAGGATGAGTTGTTGGACGCGGCCGAGCGCAGCATCCTGCACCCCGCCTACGTGCGTCGCCCGGGCTGGCAGGAGGACTTCAACATCTTCGCCATGGCGTTGTCGCTGGCCTCCGAAAGCATCGCGTTGCCGCGGGTCTTCCAGGAGCTTCAAGGCGCCTATACCTCATGGCCGTGGAAGTACATGGCGCAGCCGGAAAAGATGTACGCCCGCGCCCGGCGCAACGCCTGAACCCGCCACGTCGCCTGAACCCGCCACCAAGCCTGTCACCCCTCGAACACCCCACCCCGGACTGCCTGATGACTCTGCCCGACGCCCCGTTGAGCCCGGCCGGCACCGACCGCACCTTCCAAGTGGATCTGCGCGGCCTCGTCGATCTCCTCTCCCACCACCTCTACTCAAGCCCCCGTGTCTACCTGCGCGAACTCCTCCAGAACGCGGTCGACGCGCTGACCGCACGGCACGGCCTCGAACCGAGCGCCCCCGCCGACGCCTTCGGTATCCGCCTGTACGCCGACGGCTCGGTGGTACGCGTCGAGGATGACGGCGTCGGTCTCACCGAGGCCGACGTGCACACCTTTCTCGCCACGATCGGCCGCAGCAGCAAGCGCGCCGAGAAGATCGCCGAACAACGCGCAGACTTCATCGGCCAGTTCGGCATCGGCCTGCTCTCCTGCTTCCTCGTCGCGGACGAGATCCACGTCCTGAGCCGCTCCGCCCGCACTCCCGACGCTCCCGCCGTGGAATGGCGGGGACGTGGCGACGGCAGCTACACCGTCCGTACTCTGCCTGCTTCCGCCCGCTCACGTCCCGGCACCACCGTCACACTCACGCCGCGCACCGACGCGGGTGAGTGGACCCGCCCGGCACAGGTGCACGCGCTGTCCCGCCACTTCGGCTCTTTGCTGCGCCACCCGGTCACCTTCGACGACGGCACAGGCGGCCCGGGTGCGCCCGTCAATCCCGAGCCCGCGCCGTGGACGCGTACGTACCCCACGCCGGGATCCCGCTCCCGGGCGCTGTCCGCGTACGCAGAGGAGGTCTTCGGGTTCACGCCGCTGGACACCATCGAGCTGGACCTGCCGGCCGTGGGCCTGAAGGGCATCGCGTGTGTGCTGCCCGAGGCGGTGCCGGCCGGACGCCGTCACGGCCACCGTGTGAACGTCAAGGGCATGCTGCTGTCCGAGCAGGCCGAGGAGATCCTCCCCGAGTGGGCCTTCTTCGTCCGCTGCGTCGTCGACGCCGAGAGCCTGCGCCCGACGGCGTCCCGCGAGTCCCTCTACGAGGACGACACGCTTGCCGCCGTGCGTGACGCTCTCGCCGAGCGGTTGCGTGCGTGGATCGCCCGCGCCGCCGCCAGCGACCCGGACCTGCTCGCCCGCTTTCTGCAGGCCCACCACCTGGCCGTGAAGTCGCTCGCGGTGCACGACGACGAGATCCTGCGGATGCTGCTGCCCTGGCTGCCGTTCGAGACCACGGACGGGCACTGCACCCTCGACGAGTTCGCCCGCACCCACCGCACCGTGCTCGTCACGTCCAGCGTGGAGGAGTTCCGGCAGGTCGCGGCGATCGCCTCGGCCGCCGGGCTCGGCGTCGTCAACGGCGGCTACACCTATGACCGTGAGCTGGTTCACCGGCTGCCCGAGATCAGGCCCGCCGTCAGCGTCGCCGACCTCGACCCGGCGACCCTCACCGCCCACCTCGACCCGGTTGACCGGGAGACGGAACTCGCCGCCGCGGCCTACCTCGCCCTGGCCCGCGACGCACTCGCCGTCTTCGACTGCGACGTCGCGCTGCGCACCTTCCAGCCCGCCTCCGCACCCGCCCTCCTGATGGACAGCCGCGAGGCCCGGCACGAGCGCACCCGCTCCCAGCTGGCCCGTGAACAGGAGGGCGGCCTGTGGGGCGACATCCTCGGAGCCCTGCGCCAGGAGGCCCCGCGCGCCCAGCTCATCCTGAACCAGCTCAACCCGCTGGTGCGCACCGCCGTGGCCATCGACGAGCCCGAGCTGGCACGCACCAGCGCAGAAGCGCTGTACGGACAGGCCGCGCTGCTGTCCCGCCGCCCGCTCAGGCCGGCCGAATCGAGCCTCATCAACCGCTCCTTCCTCGACCTCCTCGCCCACGCCCTCCGCAAGGACAGCTGACGATGCCGACCGCACCCCATCCCCAGAACACCGACGAGCTCTTCCAGGCGCTCCAGGAGAACGACCAGCTGCCCTACGGCCGCACTCGCACCGTCACCGCCGAGGAACTCGTCGACGCCGCCGAGCAGTTCGCGGACCCGGGCCCACTCGCGTACGCCCTCTTCGAACTCCAGGAGGCCTACACCTACGGCTCCGAACCCCGTAAGTCGCCTGTCGTCTTCGCGCGCCTGCTGAACCTCTTCGACGAGCAGCCCGACGTGTTCGACGAGCGCATGCGCCACATGCTGTTCTGGCGGTTCAAGTGGGTCGCCAATGCCCTGCGCGCACTGCCGGAGGTGCCGCTGACCGGCCTGCGCCAGTGGCTGACCGAGATGCGCGACCGGTACGTCAAGGCCGACCTCGACCTTCAGCCGTACTACGGGCAGGCGTACCAGCTCGCCGCACACCTGGGCGAGGACACCTCCCTCGCCTACGAGTTGTGGGCGGGCCGCACCCGCACCCGGCTCAGCGACTGCGAGGCCTGCGAGGTCTGCGAGCGCGCCCTGCACCACCTGGGGACGGGCGACGACGAGCGGGCGCTGCGCACGTGGGAGCCGGTCCTGGCCGGGAAGGACTCCTGCCAGGAGGAGCCGGCGCGTTCCGTTTCGTACGCGCTGCTTCCCCTGCTGCGCACGGGCCGCACCGACCGGGCCCGCGAACTGCACCTCGCCGGCTACCGCGCCTGCCGCCGCAACCCCTCGATGGCCGGGGAGGTCGGCCGCCACCTGGAGTTCTGCGCGCTGACCGGCAACGAGGCACGTGGCCTGGAACTGCTCGCCGAGAACCGGAACCTGTTCGCGGAGGTGGAGTCCCCGCTCGACCTGCTCGACTTCCTCACCGGGCTGGAGGTCCTCCTGCGGCGGGTCGAACTCCTCGGGCACGACAGCCTTCCCGCCGCCGGATACGCCGGCCGCACCTGGACCGTGGCCGGCCTGCGTGCCGAGGTGCGCGGCCGCGCCGACGACCTCGCCGCCCGCTTCGACGCCCGCAACGGAACCACGGCCCACACCGACCGCCGCAATGCTCGTCTCGACCGCACCCCACTCCTGGATACGCTGGAACTGACCCTGCGCACCCGCGCCCTCGACGACGCCGGCCCGGCTGCCCCGGTAGCCGAGCCCACCGTCCGTACGACCGCCCTCCCCGATTCCTTGCCCGAACTCATCCTTCAGGCAAGGACCTTGGACCAGCAGGGGCACCCGGACGGACCTGCCTGCTGGGCGCGGCTGCGCACGCTCACGGCCGCCCGGGACTACGCCCACCCCGACGATCCGGCCCTGGGCCCACTCGTACAGCTGCGCGCGGACCTGCTGGCAGAAGAAGCGAACCGGGCGGGCGAGAAGGACGAGTTCGCCGACGCCGCCGCCCTCCACGAAGAGGCCGCGGCCCTGTACGACGACGCCGGACAACCGGGTCACGCGGCGCTCTCCCGAGCCTGCGCCCTGCTCGCCACCGCCGAGATTCCTGTGCAGGGCACCGACGGAGCCGAGGCGAAGACGGCCGCGCTGACCAGCGCCCACGCGTCCATGGTCCGCCTGCACGAGGAGACGCCCGGCCTCGCCCCGTTCCAGGAGGCCCGCCTGATGCGGCTGAAGGCGTCCGCGCTGGGTATGCGTCTGCAGACCTCACGTAGCGACGAGCACGTCGCGCCGGTCCTCGCCGAGACAGACGCGCTGCACGCCTTCGCCACCCGGCACGACCTCATCGGGCAGATCTCCGGCGCCCTGCTGCTACGGGCCAGCACGCACGCCATCTCCGGCGACCTGCCCGCCGCGGTCACGGAGATCGACGCCCTCCTCGACCGGCTGAAGGCGCACGGCCCCGCCTGGCACCTGCCCCGCACGCTAGGACTGCGCGGCCGGCTCCAGCTCGGCCTCCGGGACGCGCAGGCCGCGCACGCGGACCTGACCGAGGCCCTGCGACTGGCCGCCGACTGGCCGGCCGACGCGATCGACGCCGCCCGCCTCCACAGTGATCTGGCCGAAGCCTGCATGCACCTGGGCCACCCCGACGAGGCACTACGGCACCTGACGCGCTCTGCGGGGCTGGAGCTTCGCCGCGGCAACCGGACAGACGCGTTCTGCACCTACAGCAACGCGGCCCAGCTCAGCCTCGACCTGGGCCGCGTCGAGGACTGCATCGCCCTGCTCGACTCCCTGCTGGCCGAACCCGACGTCACCACCGGAGAGCTGGACGACCGGCTCATCGCCCAACTGCGCCTGACCCGCGCGCGAGCACTGCACACGGGCGAGGACCTCAAGGCCGCCACGGCCGAGTTCGTCACCCTCGCGGCCGAGTCGGCCCGCTGGGACGACGACCCGGGGAGCCACGCCATGATCGCCGCGGAGACCGCCGTACTCCTCGGCGAGTCCGGTGAGTTCGGCCGGGCCCGAGAAGCCGCCGACCAGGCACTCGCCGCCCACGCCCGGGCCCCGCGCTTCGACCAGCTCAGCAACTCCCTGCGCGAACTCGCCCGCCTCCAGGCTCACCAGCAGGGCCCCGACGGCCTCGCCGGCGCCCACGCCTTCCTTTCCGACGCCGGCCGGGTCGCCGACGAGGCGCGAGCCGCCGAATACGAGGCCCACGGCCGTTCGCTGGACACCGCCCTGGCCTACGAACACGGGCGGGTCAACGCCTACGCCGGCGAGTACGAGGACGCCCTGGCCGCCCTGGAGAAGGCCCTCGCCCTGCTCGGCGAACCGGAAAGGAACGACGACCGCGCCGGCGAGTGGGCCGAGTGTGTCCGGCTCGCCGGCGCCGTGGAAGGCCTCTATCTGGAACGCCCCGCCCCCGCCCTCACCCGCCTCGACGCGGCGATCTCCCACCTGACCGCCCTTGGCCACACCGAGGAGACCGAGCCGCTGATCTCCCTGGCGGCCCGGCTGCGCGACGAGGAGTGACGCACCGGTGCCGGGGCAACAGCCAGCCCCGGCACCGCCGCCCACCTACGCGAGCCATCGACGACGAGCGCGCCCCGGAGCCGGCGAAGCTGCGCGGACTGCTGCTTGTACTTGATGCTCGTTTTCGAGGCGTGCCGGTAGGCGTCGCGGCGTTCCTGCAACGCTCCGTTGCAGGGGGAGCAGTGGTCCCGCAGCATCTCGCCGAGCGCGGCCGTCCGGCCAACGGTGGGCCGCATGAGGCGCTTGTACGCACGCATCACCCGGTCCACCCCCTTCGGCTCTTGTGGGCGACATGGCCGAGGCCGTTGACATCCCCGCCGCAGACGGAAGATCCATGCGCACTTGACCCGTCAGAGCGGCCCCGAGATGCGTTTCCCGCCCCGGCCGAAGCCGGGGAAACCCTCGCAAGAGAGGACGGCCTCTCATGCGAAGACGGCGTCGAAGGCGTCGGTGAACTCCGCATCTCTGTCCCGGATCAGGAACCTCATCTGGTCAACGCGGTCGTCCAACGCCATGAGGAGGTTACGAGCTTGCTGGCTGCTCAATTGCCGGTCGGGTGGCCGCACCGCGGACGACGGTTCGAAAAAGACCTGGCAGATGGTCTTGGGTGTGGTTACGATGCCCGCGATGAACACCTTCTCCTCGTTGGGATCGGAGGAATCGTCCGCGCAAGGTGAGTGCTGATGGCACATCACTTCACGCAGGAGATTCCGGCCCACCTTCTGATGTGGCAGCGCGTACGCAGGTACGCCGTGCCACCGTCCATGATCGAGACCGCGACCGCGCGCCGTACAGCCGGTGACTGGGCGGGGGCCTGCGCCGCCGCCCGGGTCGACGTCGACCTCGATCTGCGCGCCGTGCGCCACCGCCACGGCACCGATATCGCCACTCTCATCCGTGCGGACCTGCGCAGGCTCGCGCCCGATCTGCTGCGCTGGCACATGCCCAGGGTCGCCCCCGACGGACGGCTCCGGCCCGGTCTCACCATCTCCTTGGCCCGTTACGGAAGGTGCGGCGGCACGCCGCTGCATCTCGTGGTGCGGACACCGCCCGCCCAGGCGGACGCCGGACAGCGGATGTCACTGGACGTGTGGGAGGGCTCGGCGAACGACCGTCCCGCGAACCGTCCGTACCTCCATCCGCATCCGCATCCCGACCGGCGTTTCCGGCTCGATCTGCACCGGCATCTCTGGGATTCGGCGCGAAGCGGCGAACTGGCGCGGCGGGGAGGTGCGCCGTCCGTGGCGCCACCCGGTCGGCCCGTCCTGCACGACTCCCCGTGGGCAGTGGCCAGTTGGGCCGCCGAAGCAGAGTTGCTGTTGCGGGCCGAGGGGCGCTCTCGCGGGGCCTTCACCGTACGGCTCGGGGCGCGCAGCCGTGCCCTGCTCGAAATCGTCGCCCCCGACGACAGCCACGCGACCACGCTCCGGCCGCTGCGGGAGACACTGCCCCCGCAGGAAGTCGCGGTGCTGCCCGTGTTGCCTGAGGTGGCGGCCCGGGTTCTTCCGGATCTGGAGCTGCTGCGGGCCGGGCTCGTCGCGGTCGGGCAGCTGCATCCGCTCGTGGCCCCGGCGGTAAGGGGATCTGCCCCGGTGTCCGTGGCGGGCCGCGACCCCGAGCCTGGCGACCCGCACCGGGTGGAGTGCCGGGGCGAGGTCCACCGCATCGCGCTGCGGGACGGGGTGCTGACCGCGGTCGATCACGACTCGGCCCAACTCCGGCGCGAGGAGCTGCTGGTGGCGCTCGGTGGTCCGGCGCTGCCCTGCCTGCGGGCGATCGACGCGGTGCACCGCAGCCCTGAGGCGCTTCCCGCGGTACGCGAACGGCTCCGCCACGGTGACGTCACCGGTGCGCTCGCGGTGGTCGAGAGGCTGCTCGGTCCCGGTGCGGTGCTTCGCGACGGGCCGCTCAGGGACGAACTGGAGTCGGCCGCGGTCCGCCGGATCGACCACGGGCTCTTCCGCGCGGGGCTGGCCGACGTACCCGCCGGCCCAGGCGAACCACGGGGCGGGCACGCCTCGGGCGCGCGGCACACGGAAGCGGGCCACCGACCCCGACTCGGCCGTGCTACGCCCCTCGAGTCGCGCCGCAAGCGCGGCAGCAGGGGCCGGCCTCGCACCGGTCTGATCTGACCGCCCTCACACGTCAGCCGACTCGCCGACATCCCCTTCCCGCACGGCGCGTTGCGCACCGCACGCGCGCGCGACATCCGGAACGGCACGCCCGTTCCCCTCTCACACTCAGGTGATGCCCATGACTTCCAGCACGCTCCTGCCCGCCTTTGCTCCCGCCACCTCAACCTCCGAAACTGATACGAACCTGGCCCTCGCTGGCCAACTCCTCTCCCTCCTGCGGACGACGGCCACCGAGCCGCGCCCCGACGAGCAGCTCGAAGCGCTCACCCTGGCCGTCGCCGCCGACCTCCCCGTGCTGCTCTGGGGAGAGCCGGGCATCGGCAAGACCGCTGCCCTGACGCAGCTCGCCACCTCGCTCGACCTGCCGCTCACGACGGTGATCGCCAGCGTCCACGAGCCGTCCGACTTCTCCGGGCTACCCATCGTGGGCGACGACCCGGCCGTGCAGGGTGTGCCGATGGCGCCGCCGCAGTGGGCCGTCGAACTCGTACGCGCCGGCCGGGGGCTGCTCTTCCTGGACGAACTCTCCACCGCCACCCCAGCCGTCCAGGCCGCACTGCTCCGCGTAGTCCTGGAACGACGGGTCGGCACGCTCCAACTGCCGCCAGGCGTACGGATCGTGGCCGCCGCGAACCCGCGCGCCTCGGCAGCGGACGGGTGGGAGCTGAGCCCGCCGCTCGCCAACCGCTTCGTGCACCTGAACTGGGTGCACGACCGGGACGTGGTGGTACGCGGCCTCGGCGGGGTCTGGCCCCGGGCGGAGCTGCCCAGGCTCGCACCGGAGCGGCTGTCGGAGTCCGTGGCATTCGCCCGGCATGCGGTCTGCGGATTCCTGAAGGCCCGGCCGACGCTCATCCACCGACTGCCGGGGTCCGAGACACGGCGCGGCGGTGCGTGGCCGTCGCCCCGGAGCTGGGAGGCCGCCCTGACCCTGCTCGCCTTCGGCACGGCGGCGTCCGTCTCCCGCGACGTCCTCGCGCTGCTGGTGCGGGGCGCGGTGGGGGACGGGCCGGGGCTCGAACTCCTCGCCCACCACGACCGGATGGACCTGCCGGACCCGGAGTCGCTGCTCGCCGACCCGGCCGCCGCCGAGCTGCCGGAGCGGGGCGATCTGCGCCAGGCGGCGCTGGAGGCGGTGGTGGCTGCCGTCGGTGCACGGCCGGAGCGGCACCGGTGGGAGGCGGGCTGGGCCGTGCTGGTCAGGGCCATGGAGACCGGAGCCCCAGACCTTCTGGTCGCCCCGGCGACGGCGCTGGCCGGGCTCCGACGAGACGACTGGGAGGTACCAGAGGTGGTGGAACGGCTGGCCGGCGTTGTCGGGCTCGTCCGCACCGCGGATCGGTCGGTGGAACGGGTCGCGGCAGCCGCCGACGCCCGCCGCGCGACGGGGGCGCGCCGATGACGGCCGCGCACCACGTCGGACCAACCCCTCTCCCACGATCGGCGACGGCTGCCGCGAAGCGCCCGGAACCACGCCCCCTGCCGCGCCCCATGTCCCCGCCGGCGCCCCCGCGCCCGGTGCGGGCGACACCGCCGCAGCGACCGGACCGCCACGGAGGGGCCGACGACCGGATCAAACTCCCGCTGGACTGGGAGAAGTTGCTGGCCGCACGGCTGCACGCGGTGAAGGTCCGCCCCTATCTGGCCGACGCGCTCTTCGCGCTGCATGTGGTGGAGGACCGTGCGGTGCCGACGATGGCGGTCGACGCGCACTGGCGCTGCTACGTGTCGCCGGCGTTCGTGGCCCGCACACCGGTGGAGGAACTGGCGGGCATCTGGGTGCACGAGGTCTCCCATCTGCTCCGTGACCACCACGGACGAAGCGAGCGGTACGCACGGGAGCACGAGGAGTCTGGACCGGGCGAGCGGCTGCGACGGAACATCGCCGCCGACTTCGAGATCAACGACGACATCTACGGTGACGGACTGCCCCGGCCCTTCGGAGCGGTCGTGCCGTCACTGCTGCGACTGCCCGACGGCCTGCTGATGGAGGAATACCTACGGACGGCGTCGATGTCCGGGCTCGCCGCGGAACTGGCCTGGCTGGACTGCGGCAGTGGTGCCGACGGGCACGACCGGGCGTGGGAGCTGGGGCCCGACGGGGCGAACGGACTCACCCGGCAGCAGCAGGACGCCGTCCGCTTCCGGGTCGCGGAGGGCATCAAGGGCAGACCTGGCCACGCGCCGGAGGGATGGCGGCGGTGGGCCGACGAGGCCTTCCAACCGCCGCAGCCGTGGCGGCAGTTGCTGGGCGCGGCGGTCCGCTCGGCAGCGGGTGCGCCCGGAGTGGGGGAGAACCACACCTACCGGCGTCCGTCCCGCCGATCGTCGAGCGTCCCTGGAGTGGTGCTGCCGAGCCTCCGCCGTACCCCGCCCCGTGTCTGCGTCGTCATCGATACCTCCGGGTCGGTGAGCGACGCCGAGCTGGGCAGCGCGCTCCTCGAGGTCGCGGCGATCTCGCGGGCCGTCGGAGGACGGCGCGACCTGGTCTCGGTGATCTCCTGTGACGCTGCGGCCGGCGTTGCCGTCCCTCTGTGCCGAGCCGAGAGCCTCGAACTGCTCGGCGGCGGCGGAACCGATCTGCGCTCCGGTTTCGCCCGGGCGCTCCGTTCCCGACCCCGCCCCGACGTGATCGTCGCCCTGACCGACGGGCAGACGCCATGGCCCTCCGGGCAGCCGCCCTGCCGCACTGTCGTCGGTCTGTTCCCGCGACCCGCCCGCGCCACGGACGAGGACGACCCCGACTATGTCCCGGACACACCGCCGTCCTGGGCGCGCGTCGTCATCATCGGTTGAGGAAGGTACCTGGCGCCTGGCCCGGGCCGGGCCTTGTGCTGGCCCTCCGAGCAGTACGACCCGGCCGGAATGTGACCGACCGAGCTGGTGAGAGGAGAAGGACGGCCCGGCGGGCGTGGAGCCCGCCGTGCCGATCCTGTGCCGCTCGAGAAGTCATTGCGCAGGCGGCAGCGAGGACGCAGCTGCCGGCACCATTCTGGGGTGTGCTCCTCTAGAGCTGTCACGAAAACTCAACTCACGGACGGGTTCGCCTCGTTTGAGGGGTCCTGCCCCTCTTACAGGCTGCGAGCGGTGATGTCTCCGTAGGAGGTGGTGGCCTGGATGGTGAGTGCGGCGTTGGCGCCGTCGGTGTTCTTCAGGGTGTTGTGGATGCGGCCGTAGGTGGTGCCGGCGTCGAGGGTGGCGGAGGTGCCGCGGGCGGCGCCGATGGTGATGTCACCGGACTCGGTGCGCAGTTCGACCGTCCCGCTCGTGGCCTCGGCGATGTTCAGGTCGCCCTTCTGGGTGCTGATCTGCGCGGGGCCGGTCAGGCGGCCGATGAGGATGTCGCCGGCCTGGAGGGTGAGGTGGGCGCTCGCGGTCTCGTCGAGCTTGACCGTGCCCTGCGCGCCGTCGAAGGTGACGTCGCCGAGGCGCCCCACACCCCGCAGTTCGGTGGCGGCGGTCTTCGCCTCGATGGGGGAGCCGGCGGGCAGTTGGACGGTGACTTCGACGGATCCGGAGTTGCCGAGGATGCGGTTCTTCGCGGCGGCTGCCTCGATGCGCAGGACTCCGTCCGCGTAGGCGACGGTGGTCTGTTCGGCGGCCTTGATGTCGCGGGTCTTGGACTTGTCGGTGGGCAGGATCTCGACGCATGTGTCGGTGCGGTCGGCGGCGATGAACTGGATGCGTCCTGCGGGGATGTCCAGGACGGCGGTGACGGGGGAGGGGGTGTCGAACTTCTGCATGGTGTGCTCCTTGAATCCGTTGTTTCTGATGGGCGAAACGCTACGTTGCATTCAAGGATCGAGCAACAGTCTTGTTGCGCAAGAACCCTATAACTGCAGGTAGTTGTAGGGATTTCATTGCAATGGTTTGAACTCTAACGCAACAGCCTGCCTCCTGGTTGTTGCAATGAAATGAGAGTGAACGCTATAGTCGACCCGCCGGCTCCAGACACGGAAACCGGCACGTGACGCCGTTCGCCGCCGCTGGGTGCCGGGGTTGGTGCAGGGGTGTGAAGAGAAGGGAGTGCGTAGTGCCGGGAGGCAGACTTACTCAGCCGGAGCGTCAGCAGATCGCGCTGGGGTTGGCCGATGGCCTGGCCTATGCCGAGATCGCCAGGAACCTGGAGCGCCCGACGTCGACGATCACGCGTGAAGTGATGCGTAACGGTGGCCCGACCGCCTACCGTGCGGACCTCGCGCACCGGGCTACGGAACAGCGGGCCCGCCGCAAGCAGCCGTCGGCGCCCCGGGATCCGGGCGCGCCCACGCAGGCTTATGGGCGTGACGCGGAAGCGGTGCGCGCGTACGAAGAGACGTTCACGACCGTCCTCATACAGTCGGGCACGCCGAAGATGATGGCGCGGGTCATGTCCTGCCTCACTCTCACCGACACGGGCAGTCTGACCGCGGCCGAACTCGTCCAGCGCCTGCAGGTCAGTCCTGCTTCCGTCTCGAAGGCGGTCGCGTTCTTGGAGAGTCAGGGCATGGTCCGCCGGGAACGCGATGAACGCCGCCGTGAGCGTTATGTCGTGGACAACGACATCATGTACCAGTCGATGATGGCGTCCGCCCGCTCCACGGCCCACATGGTCGACATCGCGCGCCAGGGCGTCGGCGTCCTCGGGTCGGGCACTCCGGCCGCGACCCGTCTGGAGAACATCGCCCGCTTCCTCGACTTCGTCTCCGAAAGCATCGCGCGCGCGGCGGAACAGGCCCGCGACATCCTCCACACCCAACCCGAACCGCCAGAAGACAGCACTACCTGAGCCGCGCCCACACCCGGACAGTCTGCCTGTCACTTGAGGGAGAGGCGCTCGCGCTGATGACGGGCATGCCATGTCCGCCGGGCGCAGGCGGGACGGCTGTGGGAAGTCCGGTTCGGGCAACAGGTGCTGAACCGGCCTTTTCGGGGGTCCGAGGTGGTCGATGACTCGGTCCGTGGCGGACGTCGAGGTCCCGAACTACGGGCCGAGCTGCCGCATCGTCAAGTTCATTCGCCAGTACGCTGCGACCGGCAGAACGCGCTCCTCCAGTGCCAAGCCCAAGGGCCTTCTCCGGCCGGTGCCGCTCCACCGCACCGCAGCGCGGTGACGAGTTTGCGGAAGCTCCGCGGGCTCAGCCCGGTGAACAGGAACTATCCACGACGACGGTGACGCCGTGATCACACCAGTCACACGAAGACGATCACACCTGGTGCGCCCTATGAGGAGCGTGTGACGGCTTTGCGGGCGTCGGCCAACCGCAGCCGATTCTCCTGCAGCCACTCCGAGCCGACATCGATCGGCACACGTACTGCAATCTGCGTCGACGGCGAGTCATGCACCGTGACCTCCAGCGGATCATCCGGAGCCACCTCCAACCAGGCGCTACGGCCACCCGCTGGCCACTCGGCCCCCTCATCGGCCTGAAGAGCATCGAGACACCGTTCCCACTCATCCAGGTCCTCCAGCGACACCCGCAACCCAACCCGTCCAGTGATGAAGCCGCTCTCCACAACAATCTCGGCCGCGTAGTACCGCTCTTCCTCCATCAGCAAAGGCTCACCGCATCTCACCTCAACCGTGACACTCTGAACCGAATCTGCGAAACGGAAGAGTTCGAACGCCTGCACTTCGTCGACCACAGCAGTTGCCTCGTGAACACTCGATGAACCAGGTTGCTCGTGATCCTCTCCCACGCACCGTCCTACAGGACAGCTTCACGAGACACATTGCGGGCCAACCCTTAGCTAGGACTTGTCCGTTCGATCATGTGACAGAGGTAGCTGGGAACCGTGGTCTTGCCTGCTCACTGAGGGGGTCACAGAGGAGCCGACTCCACCCTGCCCGTAAAACGGCCCCCCACTTGATCCGCGAGCCAATGGACGCGGGCGATCTGGTCTCCGTTGCGGTTCCGCGCGTGCACGTGGACGGTGTGGTCCTGTGAGGGTTCGCTCTGGTAGAGGTCCCGGGAATTCACGCTCAGCGTGAGGTAGGCGTACTTCTGTGAGATCTCCTCCAGTCCCGCTTCGGGAACCGCCAGCCATGCGTCCAGATCCCACCGAACAGAAGCGGGATCTGGCCCCAGGGCGGCGATGAAGGGCTCGGCGCGATCTAGCGGACGCCCCCAGTCGAACACTCGGATCGGCAGGCAGTCTGCGGGATTGTCACCGGCCTCCGACGAACCATGCTCTTTGCCGGCCGACGCCGACCATTCGAGGTCGGGCAGTACGCGACAAACGTGCTCCAGGACATCCGGAGACCTGATCAGGGCTTCGAAATCGACCTCGCCCTGACGGATGTCTGCCATGTCCAGCAAGGTTCGCACGGCACGTATCGCTTCGGGGAGGTCGGCGGTGGTGAGGATGGCAGACGCATGCGAGTTGCTCATCCCGGAACCATAGAGGGGCACTCGCGACCCTGCCCAACGAGTTCTGGACTGCCGAGTGTTTGACGGACCGAAGCCAGTTGGCAACCGCCGCTGCGGTGACGGTTCCAAGGAAGACGCAACTGCGCTTGTCGTGCCGCTCGGACACCGGTCGCAACTGCTTGAGCCAGTTGACCGCCCGTTGTTGAGGGTGCGTCTTGGTTACTCGTCAGTGCGGAAGACCTGGGCCGCTCAGGGCTTTGCCAGCCGCCTGCTCAAGTGGGAAGGCGCCCAAGCCCTCGGCCGTAAGCTGGAGATCGTCCCGCCAGAAGCCGGGGTAATGCGGGTTCTCAGTCCAGCCCAAGTGGTGGGCGGTAGAGCCGACTTACGTTTGGTCGGCGGCCCATCGCCGCCTGACCCACGACTCCGAGACCAGCCCCGCCGCTGCTGGGACGGCCATGAACCGCCGGGTGTGATGGCCGGCGTCATGGTCCGCCGACCGAGCAGCGGCCGATCAGCCCCTCGTTCAAGACCTTGGGGGTGAGGTCTCCACCCCGATCTGGGATGATCGCGCTGTGTTGCGTAGCGTTGAGATCACTGCCGAACTGGCCAACTCCTTGCGAGGCGAGAGCTTCCACAACCTTCACTGGCAGAAGAAGCTGGAGCTGAGTCTGGACTGCTTCGTCTGCCAACGCTCGGGGCGTACGACCTCCTTCCAGTACGGCCAGGAGTACGCCCTGTGCTCGGCCGATTCGGAGCACCCCGAGCACCCCACGGCTGCCAGGATCGCCGCCTTCGACGTCACCGACGAGCAGGAGCGCACGGCGCTGCAAGTCGCCGTCGACTACTGGTGGGCGCCTTTCCACGACGCGAAGCGCAATCAGGCGGCCGCCGCGCTGTCGCTCACACCGTGGGTCCGCCTGTATCTCGGGTACTACTGCCCGCAGGCCCGGCAGTCCGGGACGTTCAGCATCCAGACCAACATGATTCGTCCGGTACGAGACTCGTGCGACCACTGCGACCAACTGCTCGCCACCAGCAAAGACGCTCCCGCCATCCGGCTCCTCACCTGAGCCCTATCCCCGTGTCTTTGCCAGGCGAACCCGTGCACGCGCCGGTACTCAGCCACTGGCGTCAGGTCCACCGGTGCTCTCACTGGCCCGTCCGCACGTTCGCCACGGGCCGGATCTTGCGGACTCATCGGCCATGCACTGGACCCGGGCAGCCGAAGACGGTAGGTCCTGGTCGACGCGATGGGGGACCATCAGCATCAACATTTCGTTGAAATTCTCGAGAGTGGGATGAAATACGGTAGAGGTGTCCTGAGCAGCTGATACCACACGGAAATGGGCAACGGATACATTTCTGAGTACTCCAGGTTCATTCAGTCTCAGGGGCAGAGTGATCCAGGTTCATACGGCTGCGGGACCAGGCCGGGTATCGCCGGCGGGTCCTGCATACGGCCCGTTCCGTAAGACGAGCGGAGTGCGACAGGCGACGGAGGCCGAATGCACACGAACGCGCAGCAGGCCGCACACTCTGCGCCGCGGCGAGGGCACCGCCACAGGCTGCTGGGCCTGAGCAGCCTCGCCGGCCAGCTGATGTGGGTACAGCTGGGGCTCGTGGTGGTCCTCGTCGGCGTCACGGTCCTGGCGCTGGTGCTGCAGTCGCGCACGGCCATCTTGCGGGAGGCGGAGCACCGTTCACGGGCGGTGGCCGAAACCTTCGCGCAGGCGCCGGGAATCGTGCCGGCGCTGGACAGCTCCGATCCCAGCGCGGTCCTGCAGCCCTGGGCCGAGCGGGTTCGCCGCAAGGCCGGTGTCGACGCCGTGGTGGTCTTCAGCCCGAAGGGAATCCGCTACACCCACCCCGATCCGAAGCTGATCGGCAAACACGTGGTCGGTCCCTACAAGCCGTCCCTCACCCGCGGGGCGTTCACCCGCACGGCCAAGGTGAGCACCGGCGTCACGGTGGTCTCCATCGTGTCGGTCACCCGTAACGACGGTTCGGTGGCCGGATTCGTCTCGGTGGGCATCACAGTGAAGCGGCTGCACAGCACGGAGGCGGCCCAGCTGCCTGTCCTGCTGGGCGGCGCCGCGGGCGCCTTCCTCCTCTCGGCGGGCGCAACGCTGCTGGTCGGCCGCCGGCTGCGCCGGCAGACCCACGGTCTGGGCCCGGTCGAGCTGACCCGGATGTACGAGCATCACGACGCGGTGCTGCACGCGGTCCGCGAAGGCGTACTCATCATGGACGCCGACCACCGTCTGCTGATGGCGAACGACGAGGCGCGGCGCCTGCTGGGCCTGGGACCCGGCAGGGAGGGCGAGCGGATCACGGACCTGGGAATGGACCGCCGGACCGTCGATCTGCTCACCGCCGACCACGTCGTCTCGGACGCCGTCGGCCCGGCCGGCGACCGGCTCCTGGCGATCAACATCCGGCCCACCGACGCGTCCGGCGGCCCGGCGGGCAGCGTGGCGACCCTGCGCGACACCACGGAGCTCCGCGCGCTGTCGGGCCGTGCCGAAGCCGCCCGGGAGCGACTGCGACTGCTGCACGACGCAGGGGCCAGGGTCGGGACCACACTCGACGTGCGCCGCACAGTTCAGGAAATGGCAGATGTGGCCGTACCTCGGTTCGCCGATCTCGTCACCGTCGAGTTGGCGGACCGAGTCATGCGCGGTGACGAACCGTCGCTCCCGAGCGACCTGCTGCGTCGCATGGCGGTCAGCGCGGGCCCGTCACCTGGAGGCGGGACCAGTGCCGCCGGCAGGTCGGCCGGCGAGGACTCGGCCGCGGTGGCGCCCGGCGCGCACCGTACCGGACGTGTGCCCCAGGGCCCGGCCCCGTCAGTGCATCCTTTCCCCGTGGATGAGTCGGTCTCCTACTCCCTTCCGGCCCCGCAGGCGCAGGCGATGGCGACTCATCAGGCGGTGCTCGAAGCCGACTTGGCCGGCCTCGAGGCACGCCTGGAGGAGTCCGGGTACGACGGACGGATCCGGGAGCCGGGGCTCGGTTCGCTCATCACCGTGCCGGTCATGGCCCGGGGCGTGGTGCTGGGCGTGGCCAACTTCTGGCGGCACCAGGCGTCCGGTCCGTTCGACGAGGATGATCTCTCCTTGGCGGAGGAGCTCGTCGGCCGGGCCGGCATCAGCATCGACAACGCCCGCCGCTTCACGCGGGAGCACACCACTGCGGTGACCCTGCAGCGCAGCCTGCTGCCCGGGGCGCTGCCGCACCAGGAGGCGGTGGAGGCGGCGTACCGCTACCTGCCGGCCCAGGCCGAACAGGCCGGGGTGGGCGGCGACTGGTTCGACGTCATCCCCCTGCCCGGGGCGCGGGTGGCGCTGGTCGTCGGAGACGTCGTCGGCCACAGCCTGCACGCGGCCGCCACGATGGGCCGCCTGCAAACCGCGGTACAGAGCTTCTCCGCGCTGGACCTGCCCCCCGACGAACTGCTCGGCTGCCTGGACGAACTGGTCACCAAGATCGACGACAACGTCGGTCCGGACGCTGACCGGATCTCCGGCGCGACCTGTCTGTACGTCATCTACGACCCGGCGTCAGGACACTGCACAATCGCGACGAACGGCCACCCCGGGCCCGCGCTCGTGCAGCCCGACGGCACGGTGTCCTTTCCCGACATCCCCGTCTCACCGCCACTCGGCCTCGGCGGCGAGCCGTTCGAGAAAGCCGAACTGGACCTTCCCGAAGGGAGCCGGCTGGTCCTGTTCACCAACGGTCTGGTCGCCGACCGGCACCGGGACTTCGACACCGGCATCGAGCAACTGCGCCAGGCGCTGACCGGGCTGCCGGACGCCACGCCGGAGGAGAGCTGCCAGGGCATCCTCGACGCAGTACTGCCGCCGCACCCGAGCGACGACATCGCCCTGCTCGTCGCCCGGACCCGCCGACTGGATGTGGAGCACATCGCCGAGTGGACAGTGGACCGCGACCCGGCCGCCGTCGCGCACATTCGTACCGAGGCGGTCGGCCGGCTCGCCGCGTGGGGTCTGGAAGAACTCGGCTACGCCACCGAACTGATCCTCAGTGAACTGGTCACCAACGCCATCCGCTACAGCACCGGCCCCATCCAGGTCCGGCTGATGCGCACCCGCAGCCTGATCTGCGAGGTAGCGGACGGCAGCACCACGGCCCCGCACCTGCGTCGGGCGGCGACAACTGACGAAGGAGGCCGCGGGCTCTACCTCGTCTCCCGCTTCGCTCAACGCTGGGGCACGCGCTACCTGGACCGAGGCAAAATCGTGTGGACCGAACAGTCGCTGGTTGCCGAAGCACTGCCCGTGAACGGCGTCACGGACGACGCTCTGCTGGATCAGTGGGACGACACGGGCTGGTGACGACCGGACCCGGCCCGCCCATGACTGAGCGAGCCGGAAGATGCACGGCTCCGTTTCCACTCGGCCGCGCATTTCGGTAAGCAGGAACAGCGCGGTGGGCGGGGTGTCCGCTGCGTGGGAGGGTTCAGTCCGTGGCGATCAGCATTCCGCCCTCCTGGGCTCGCCAGCTGTGCTCACCGCCCCGTCGGCGATGTCGCGGACGTCCAGCGTCATTTCGCCGTCGTCGTCTTTGCGCGCGGTCATGGCCGGCAGCCGCAGGGTGTGAAGCAGGTGCCCGGTGCCCGGTGCCCGGTGCCCGCGTCGAGGATGAGGAGGTCGGCGCGGACCCGGCAACCGGCGTCCGTGGGAGTGAGGGACGGCTGGCGCACGACGTACACCCGGCCGTCAGCGATCTGGCCGGTGATGCTCGCCGTTGGCTCACCTCCCCGCTGCCGGGTCGCGATGAGCGGGACGCGGACATCGCACTGAGAGGCGAGGCGGGGCGGGGAGCTGTGGCGGGGGGCGGGTGACCTCAATGGGCCGCGCCCCGAAGGGAATTACTCGGCCGTGTCGAGCTCCACGTCCAGGCCCTGGGTCGTGTTCCAGAACTCGGGGCCTGCATTCTGGAGCCGGGTGGCGGCGTGTTCGAGGTGGCGGCGGGCAGCTGTGCGGGCCGCCTTGGGGTTGCCCTGCTCGATGGCCGTGAGGATGGAGTCGTGTTCCTCGCGCACCGCGTCGTAGAAGTCGTCGCGGCGGGCTTCGTTGGCGCGGGTGACGCGGATGCCGCCCCGGGAGACTTCGCCGAGGTAGCGGAGGGTGGAGACCATGACCGTGTTGCCGGTCGACTCCGCGATGGAGCGGTGGAAGGCCAGGTCCTCGTCGGCGCCGTCGCCTCCCGCCGCGACCGCCGCGTCGATCGCGGCCAGGGCCTGCCGCATCCGCGCGTGGTCGTCGGCGGTGGCGCGGGTGGCGGCGAGCTCGGCCGCCTCGCCCTCCATGGCGCGGCGGACCTCGACGATCTGCAGCACCTTGGCCTTGGTGTCGGTGCTGTCGGTGGTGTCGGCGTCCAGGTCGAGTGGACGGGTGCGCCGGGGCAGGACGAAGACGCCCCGCCCCTGGCGCGCCTCGACCAGACCCGCGTTGCTCAGCCGGGACACGGCCTCGCGGATCACGGTGCGGCTGACACCGAGCTGCTTGACCAGTTCGACCTCGGTCGGCAGTTTGTCGCCCGTGGTCAGCCGTCCGGACTCGATCTCGTCCGCGAGCATCGCGGCGACGCGGTCCGCGAGCCGGACGGGCCCGTCCACCTTGGTAAACATGGTTGTCAGTCTATCGGTGTGGACTTGGCCGCCGTGGCGGTGACCGCTTCCGCGTGGTCGGCGACGTACTGGCGCACGACCGCCGCGAAGTCCGCGTCGGGCTCAAGCCCGAGCCGGGCCGCGCGGGCGTTGTCGAAGGCGGCCGGCCACGAGCCGACGATGGCCTCGACGGCCGGGTCCGGCGCGACCTTCACCAGGTCGGCGACGGCGTCCCCGGCGACCTGACGCAGCGTGTCGAGGATGTCGGCGACCGTGACCGTGAGGGCCGGGAGGTTGACCGGGAGGCTGCCGGACAGTTGCCCGGGGCCTTCGCCGCGCTCGGCCTGGGCCACGCGCAGAATGCCCTCGACCGTGCGGCGCGGGGAAGCGAGGGCGACCCGCAGGTCCGGGCTGACCGGGCAGGTCGCATCGAGCCCGGCCAGCGGCTCGCGGACGATGCCGGACAGGAAGCCGGAGGCCGCCGCGTTCGGCTTGCCGGGGCGTACCGAGACAGTCATCAGGCGGGTGACGCGGCCGTCGAGGAAGCCGCGGCGGGTGTATTCGGCTATCAGCTGCTCGCAGATCCGCTTCTGGACGCCGTAGCTGGACTGCGGCGTGGGCAGCGTGGACTCGCTGACGACCTCCGGCAGCGGCAACGCGGCGTCCGAGCCGTAGACGGCGACGCTGCTGGCGAAGACCACCCGCACCGATACACCGCCGGCGGCCGACTGGGCGCGCGCGGCCTCGAGGAGGGCGCGGGTCGTGTCCAGGTTGGCGCCCATGCCGAGGTCGAAGTCGGCCTCGCACTCGGCGGAGACTGCGGCCGCGAGGTGGATCACCACGTCCACGGGCTGCGCGAACAGGTCGCCGAGGCGCTCGGTCAGGTCGCCCTGGACCACGTCCACGAGCGGGTCGGCGGCCAGCGGCGACCCCTGCGGTACGAAGAGGTCGGCGAGCACGAGGCGGGTGATGGGGGCGCCGTCGAACGTGCGCTGCTCCAGCAGGGCCTCGGCGACCTGGCGGCCCAGGAAGCCGAAGCCACCCGTGATGACGATCCTCATGCGTTTTCTCCTTGGAGCTTGTTCAGCCAGCCGAGACCTTCGCTCGTGCCGGCCTTGGGGAAGTACTCGCAGCCGATCCAGCCGTCGAAGCCCAGCTCATCGACGACGGACATAAGATGACGGAGGTTCAGTTCCCCGGCATCGGGCTCGTGACGGTCGGGGACGCCCGCGATCTGAAGGTGGGCGACGCGGCCGGTGGGCAGGTCGCGGCGGAGTGTGGCGGTGAGGTCGCCCTCGACGATCTGGCAGTGGTACAGGTCGAGCTGGACCTTCAGGTTGGGGGCGCCCACCTCTTGGACGACGGCGTGGGCGTCGGCCTGTCGGCTGAGGAAGTAGCCCGGCATGTCACGGCCGTTGATCGGCTCGATCAGGATGTCGACGCCCGCCGCCGCGGCCTGTTCGGCGGCGTACGCGAGGTTGGACAGGTAGGTCGCGCGGTAGGGCGCCGGGTCGGCGCTCCGCGGTACCAGGCCCGCCATCATGTGCACGCGCGGGCAGTCGAGCGCGGCGGCGTACTCCAGGGCGCGGTCGACGCCGTCGCGCACCTCCGCCTCGCGTCCGGGCAGCGCCGCGATCCCGCGCTCACCCGCGTCCCAGTCCCCGGGCGGCGCGTTGAACAGCACCTGCCGCAGGCCGTGCGCGTCGAGACGGCGCCGCAGCTCGGTCACCTCGTACGCGTACGGGAAGAGGTACTCGACGGCCTCGAAGCCGTCCGCGGCGGCCGCGGCGAAGCGGTCGGGGAAGTCGTGTTCGGGATACAGGGTGGACAGGTTCGCGGCGAACCTCGGCATGGTGACTCCGTTCGGTGTGAGACCGGTTCGGTCAGCGGTTGACGACGCTCTTCTTGGTGGCGAGGACGGCCGCGGCGCCGATGACCAGGCCCAGCGCCAGGACGTACATCGGTATCGCCGTCGAGTCGGTGGCGTCCTTGAGCGAGCCGATCATGTACGGGCTGACGAAGCCGGCCAGGTTGCCCACCGAGTTGATGACGGCGAGCCCGGCGGCGGCCGCGGTGCCGCTGAGGAAGGCGGTCGGCAGCGACCAGAACAGGGGTGCGCAGGTCAGCACGCCCGCGGCGGCGATCGAGAGCGCGATCAGGGACAGCGCGGTCGACCCGGTCCAGCTCGCGGCCAGGGAGAAGCCGACGGCGCCCATCAGGCTCGGGATGACCAGGTGCCAGCGGCGCTCGCGTCGCTTGTCGGCGGAGCGTCCGAAGAGGTTCATCGCGACGAGCGCGGCCAGGTAGGGCACGGCGCTCAGCGCGCCGATCGCGAAGCCGCCCTCGATGCCGGTGGACTCGACGAAGGTCGGCATCCAGAACGTGAGCGCGTACTGGCCCATCACGAAGAAGAAGTAGATGAGGCACATCAGCCACACCTTGGGGTCGCGGAACGCGTCCCACGTCTTGCCGTGCTCGGTGTGGTGCTTGGTGTCCTCGGCGAGAGCTCGCTCGATGACGGTCTTCTCGTCGTCGTTCAGCCACTTCGCGTCGCGCACGCTGTTGTCCAGGTAGAACAGCGTGATGACGCCGACGGCGATGGCGGGCAGCGCCTCGATGAGGAACAGCCACTGCCAGCCGTTCCAGCCGCCGGTGCCCTCGAAGACGTCCATGATCCAGCCCGAGAGCGGGTTGCCGAAGATGCCCGCCACGGGGATGGCCGACATGAACAGCGCGATCACCCGGGCCCGCCGGGCGGACGGGAACCAGTACGTGCAGTAGAGGATCACGCCCGGGTAGAACCCGGCCTCGGCGGCGCCGAGCAGGAACCGGAGTGCGTAGAACGTCACCTCGTTGCTGACGAAGACGAACAACGCAGAGACCACGCCCCAGCTGATCATGATGCGGGCGATCCAGGTGCGGGCGCCGATCTTCTGCAGCATGAGGTTCGAGGGGACTTCGAACAGGAAGTAGCCGATGAAGAACAGGCCGGCGCCGAGGCCGTACGCCGCCTCGCTGAAGCCGAGGTCCTCGGACATCTGCAGCTTGGCGAAGCCGACGTTGACCCGGTCGAGGTACGAGACGACGTAACAGAGGATCAGGAAGGGGACGATGCGCCGGATGACCTTGCGGAACACGGCGTTTTCGCGCGCGAGTTCGGGACTGTCGGTCGTTGTCACGGTCGTGGACATGAGGGGCACTTCCTCGTGCGGCTCAGTGGTTCTCGAGCGGATGGGGACGGGAGGGGGAGCGGGGTTCTACCAGGAGGCGCCGAAGGCGGTCCTCAGTTCGGCGATGGCGTCGCCGGTCAGCGGCTCCGGCTTGCGGCCGGTCGTCAGCCAGAGGCGTGCGGTCTCCTCCAGCTCTTCGAGTACGGCCAGTGCGGAGGCGGCGTCGGGGCCCCAGACGACGGGGCCGAGCCGGTCGAGCAGCACCGCCCGGATGGGAGTGCCGTTCGCCGCACGGGAGCTGATCCGTTCGGTGACCAGGTCGGCGACGCGCGGGTCACCGGGCCGGTGGTAGGGGACCAGCGGGACGTGGCCCACCTTCATCACGTAGTACGGGGTGAGGGGCGGGAGCACGTCGTCCTGCTGCCACACGCCGGCCAGCGTCAGCGCGACCAGGTGTGTGGAGTGGGTGTGGATGACGAACCGGGCGGTGGGGTCGGCCGCGTAGATGCGCCGGTGCAGCGTGAGCGTCTTGCTGGCGCGGTCGCCCGCGATCTGCCGGCCGTCTCCGTCGACCCGGGCGAGCCGCCCGGCGTCGAGGAAACCGAGGGCCGCGTCGGTCGGCGTGATCAGGTGCCCTTGGCCGTCGTCGAGCTTCGCGCTGATGTTGCCGGCGCTGGCGTGGACGTAGCCGCGTGCGAACAGGCTCGTGCCGACGCGGACGATCTCGGCGCGTGCGAAGTCGGCGGCCGTGTCGATGTCCTGTGACTTGTGGTCCTGGGTCACTGGGATTCCTCGGTCAGGCGGGTGAAGGCCGCGGTGAAGAAGTCCGGACCGCCGAAGTTGCCCGACTTGAGCGTGATGTGGAGGGTGTCGTCGCCGCCGGGCAGGGTCGCCGCGCACCACGGGACACCCGGGTCGATCTGCCCACCGATGCGCAGGCCCGTGAGGCCGAGCGCCTGCACGACGGCGCCCGAGGTCTCGCCGCCCGCTACCACGAGCTGCCGCACCCCGCGCTCGACGAGTCCCTGGGCGACGCGGGCGAGTGTCCGCTCGACCAGCTCACCTGCCTCGGCGGCGCCGAGCTGTCCCTGCACCGAGCGGACCGCGTCCGGCGACCCGGTCGAGTAGACGAGCACGGGCCCGTCGGCGAGGTGCTTGTCGGCGAAGGCGAGCGCCTGGGCGGCGACGTCCTCGCCGGCGGCGATCCGCAGGGGGTCGACGCTGAACGCGGGGCGCCCGGCGCTGAGGAACTCCCGCACCTGGCCGTTCGTGGCGGCGGACACCGAACCGGCGACGACAGCCTGCAGGCCGGAGGCAGGCGGCAGCTGGGCAGCGTCCGGGGACGGTTCGAACCCCCAGTTCGCGGGCAGCCCGATCGCCAGCCCCGAACCGGCGGTCACCAGGGGCAGGTCCTTGACCGCCGCACCGAGCCGTACGAGATCGTCATTGGACACGGCGTCGACGATCGCGGCGCCGACGCCCTGTGCCCGCAGCTGCGCGATCCGGGCCCGGACCGCGTCAGCGCCTTGCGCCACGGCCTTGTGGTCGATGAGACCGACCGGCCGCGTCGTCTGCGCGTCGAGCACGGACACCAGGTTGGAGTCGGTCATCGGCGTGAGCGGGTGGTGTCGCATGCTGGACTCGCCGAGCAGGACGTCGCCGACGAACAGGTGGCCCTTGAAGACGGTGCGCCCGTTGTCGGGGAACGCGGGCGTCGCGACGGTGAAATCGGTGCCGAGCGCGTCCATCAGGGCCTCGGTGACCTGGCCGATGTTGCCGGCCGGCGTCGAGTCGAAGGTGGAGCAGTACTTGAAGTAGATCTGCTCGGCGCCCGCGGCGCGCAGCCACTCAAGGGCACGAAGGGACGCCTCGACGGCCTCGGCCGCCGGGACCGTACGCGACTTGAGGGCGATGACCACCGCGTCCGCGTCGGCCGCGGGATCAGTGCCCTCGGCCGGGACGTCGATCAGCTGGACCACGCGCATTCCCGCGCGCACCAGGTTGTTGGCCAGGTCGGTGGCGCCGGTGAAGTCGTCGGCGATGCACCCGAGGCGGACGCTCACGTCAGTCCTCCTTCTTGGGCTGGGGCTGGTTCACGGGCTGCGGCAGGTCGATGCCGGGGAAGATCTTGATGACCGCGCTGTCGTCCTCACGGCCGAGCCCCGAGGCGGACGCCTGCAGGAACATCTGGTGGGCGGTGGCTGACAGCGGCAGCGGGAACTTCTGCGGCCGGGCCGAGTCCAGCACGAGCCCCAGGTCCTTGACGAAGATGTCGACGGCGGACAGTGGCGTGTAGTCGCCCGCCAGCACATGCGCCATACGGTTCTCGAACATCCATGAGTTGCCGGCGCTGTGCGTGATGACCTCGTAGAGCGCCTCAGCCGGAACGCCGGCCTTGATCCCCAGAGCCATCGCCTCGGCCGCCGCAGCGATGTGTACGCCCGCGAGCAGCTGATTCACGATCTTGACCTTCGAGCCAAGACCGGCGTGGTCGCCGAGACGGTACACGGTGGCGCTCATCGCATCGAGCACCGGGTCGGCGACGGCGTACGCAGCGGGGCAGCCCGACGTCATCATCGTCAGCTCACCGGCGGCCGCGCGGACGGCGCCGCCGGAGATGGGTGCGTCCAGGTAGAGCACGCCCCGCTCGCTCAGACGGCCCTCCAGCTCGGCGGACCAGTCCGGGTCGACCGTGGAGCACATCACGTAGACGGAACCGGGGCGCAGCTGCTCGGCCGCCCCGCCGTCTCCGAAGAGGACCGACTCGACCTGCGCCGCGTTGACCACGACACCGATCAGGATGTCCACGTCGGCCGCCAGCTCGGCGGGGGAGGCGAACGCCGTCCCGCCGTCGCGGGCGAAGTCGGCGGCCACCTCCGGTCGCAGGTCGTGGACCCCCACGTCGTATCCGGCCGTGCGCAGGCTTCGGGCCATACCGAGGCCCATGGCCCCGAGCCCCACCACGCCCACACGCGGCGGCTTCGGCCGCTGCTGGTCGTTCATGTCCGCCCTCGTCATCGTTGACTCGTCGACTGGTACGCGTCGACGTGCTGCTCCAGTAGCAAGCAGCGATCGGGTCATATGATGACCTGCGGATGTGCTGGAGTACAGAGTGATGCCCGTCACACTCCGAGGTGCCGCCCCTGCTGGGTTCGGCTGCGGCGCCCCGGCCGCATCACGCTGGTCGTCGCTTTCCTCGCACCTTCCGCGCGTCCCCCGACGGCGGCACGCGCCTCGGGCTGAAGCGACTCGGCTGACCGTGCCATCGGGCACATATGGCGACGCCCCGGCGCGACGGATCTCGGCGGGACGTAGTCGCGCCGCCGTCGTTCACGGGGCCTCGCGCTTGCCGAGCGGCTTGCCGACACGGTGTCCTGCAGCAGCCGTGCCGCCGGGTCGCACCGTTGTGCCCGATCTGCGGTCGTGAGCACGCCGCATGGTTCGCGTGCCTGTCTCATGCGCCGCCGTCCACCGCCTGCGGCGCGGGCCACCCGCAGGCCACGGTGCCAGGACACGTCCCGGGACCGGCTCGCGCACGGCGAACGGGGGAAGCATGCGGCGTCCGCACCCCCACGCCCCTTACCCGGTCGGGGAGTTGGACCCGAGCGCCGACTCCCGGACGCGTGCCGGATCGAGGATTGCGTGAGCCGATAGCGCGCCGGCCGCCAATCAAGGCGGGCACGTCAGGCTCCGCTCGCGAAATGTGGCAGCACGTGGTTCGCGACTCCGGCAGGCATCGCCATCGCGCCACCGTCCCGCCCCGGCATCCAACGCTCACGACCGGCGCGGCATCCATCCAAGTCGGCTAGTCTAGGTAGACCTACCTACCTAGTTTGGACGCCGATGAGTGAGACTGATACGGACGTGACGGGGCGCAGGCGGCGGCCGGCCCGGGAACGGCTCCTGGAGGCGGCCGCCCGGCGCTTCTACGCCGACGGCGTGGCGGCGACCGGTATCGACACGATCACGGCAGAGGCCGGCGTGGCGAAGATGAGCCTCTACAACAACTTCTCGTCCAAAGCCGACCTGGTCCGCGCCTACCTGGACGCCCGCCACGAGGAGTGGCTCGGCCTGTACCGAGCACGCCTTGAGTACGCCGACGGCCCCCGTGAGGGAGCACTCGCGGTCTTCGACGCGTACGGCGACCACGCGGGCTCCGCCTACGAGCACGGCTTCCGCGGTTGCGGTCTCCTCAACGCCGCCGCTGAGCTGCCTGCCGGCGACGAGGGCCGGACCGTGGTCCGCGCACACAAGGAGCAGGTCGAGCACCTGATCGCCAACCACCTGGAGCAGCTGCTTCCCGGCAGACCCGACGAGGCCCGCGCGACGGCTGAGCATCTCTCCTTCCTGCTGGAGGGCGCAATGGCCCGCGCCGGCCTCGAGGGCGACGGCGAGCGGATCCAGCACGCCCGCTCGATGGCCGAGGCCCTGCTGGACCGGTTGTGAAGGGCACCGACCGCGGCCGGTCCGCAAAAATAGGGGCCCTGTGCGTGCTCGCCGCCTCCCTGCTGTGGGGGACGACCGGCACAGCCGCCACGTTCGCCCCGGACGTCGGCCCACTCGCCATCGGCGCCGTCGCCATGGGCCTGGGAGGACTCCTCCAGGCCCTGATCGCCGCCCCGCAGATCGCCGCCCACGCGTCCCGGCTACGCGACCAGCGCGGCACCATCGTGCTGGGCGCCGTCTCGGTGGCGGTCTACCCCCTGGCGTTCTACAGCTCCATGCACCTGGCCGGAGTCGCCGTCGGCACCGTCGTCTCGATCGGCACCGCCCCGCTGGCATCGTCCCTGATCGAGCGTGTCATAGACGGCCGCCGACTCACCCGCCGCTGGACACTGGCCGCCTCACTCGGCCTCCTCGGCACCGCCCTGCTGTGCATCGCCGAGGCCACCCACGCCACCGACGGCACCAGCCGAACCTCCCTGGCCGGCACGTTCCTCGGCATCGGCCTCGGCCTGGCCGCCGCCGCCACATACGCCCTCTACTCCTGGGCCGCGCACCGGCTCATCACCCGCCAGATCCCCTCCCGGGCGGCGATGGGCGCCGTCTTCGGACTAGGGAATGTTTTAGAACTGGCTTCGTGGCCACGCCTCGTGCCGTGATGATCTCGGTGTGGGGCGTGGGGATCTCTCAGATGGCCAGTGGACAGTGCTGGAGCCGCTGTTGCCGGTCGCGGTGGTCGGCAGACCCTCAGTCTGTCGGCGGAAGCTGATCGACGGAATCCGCTGGCGGGTGCGAACCGGTGCTCCCTGGCGGGATCTGCCTGTGGAGTACGGGCCGTGGCAGACGGTCTATGGGCTCTTTCGTCGCTGGCAGCGAGATGGTGTGTGGTCGGCGGTGCTGACCGGTTTGCAGGCTCGTGCCGATGCGGCCGGGCTGATCACGTGGGAAGTGAACGTCGACTCCACGATCTGCCGGGCTCATCAGCATGCGGCTGGTGCCCGCAAGGACGGGCAGGCCCAGAAGGAGCCGCCGGGCGGGATCCGGACCGAGCCCGACGACCACGGCTTGGGCCGGTCCCGGGGCGGCTGGACCACCAAGATTCATCTGGCCTGTGAACAGGGCCAACGGCCGTTATCGCTTGTGGTCACCGCCGGGCAGGCGGGCGACAGCCCGCAATTCGTGGCTGTCCTGGAAGCAATCCGGATACCCCGGCTGGGGCTCGGGCGTCCCCGCAGACGGCCGCTGCGGGTGCGGGGCGACAAGGCCTATTCCTCGCGCACCAATCGTGCCTACCTCCGCAGGCGCGGGATCCGCTGCACCATCCCGGAACCGGCCGACCAGGCCGGCCACCGCAAGCGCCGTGGGGCAAGTGGCGGGCGCCCACCGGCCTTCGATCGCGAGGATTACAAGGCCCGGCACGCGGTCGAGTGCGGCATTAACCGGCTCAAGCGCAATCGGGCGGTGGCCATGCGGTTCGACAAGCTCGCCGTCCGCTTTGAAGCCACCGTCCACATCGCCGCAATCAACGAATGGCTGTGACCTGGCGACGGTGTCGGCCCAGCATGCCATGCTGACGGCGGTCACAGCTCTGCGTGTTGAAGGGGACAGGTCCGATGGGGGCTCGGTACTACTGCGCCGACAGCGAGAACGGCGACCACATCGACGACCCGTCCGAGGACGCGGTGTTCATGCTGATCGACGACCTCAACGACGCGGACAACACCTTCGTCGTCATCCAGCCCGACGAAGACGACCCGGCTTGGTTCGCCTCAGTCGCCGTCCTGGACGAGGGCGGTTATGAGGTCGTCCGCCGTGACACCACCCGCCGCGAGCACGAGGTCACCACCGACACCAGTATCGACAGGATCTCGAACGACCTCACCATCTGGATGGCCGCCCGCAACCTCGCCGGACAGCCGACCAAGCAGATCAGCGACTTCTAAAACACGGCCTAGGCGGACTACTCCTGGTGCCCGTCCTCCTCGCCACGGGCGCCCCGCTCCTCGCCTCCTGGCCCAACGCAGCCGTCGGCACCTACATGGCGCTCGTCCCCATGCTCGCCGGGTACGTCCTGTTCGGCTGGGGCCTCGCCCACGTACCCGCCAGTACCGCGACCACCCTGTCCCTGCTCGAACCGGCCGTCGCTGCTGTCCTCGCCGTCCTGGTCGTCGGCGAACTCCTGCCCCCGGCCGGATGGTTGGGCATCGTCCTCGTCATCGCCTGCCTCGCCGTCCTCACCACCTCCACACCCACCCGCCACACACGCGGACGGCCGCGCAACAACCCTGTGGACCACTACGACAGTCCTCCCGGGCAGACGGCAGATGTTATCCATGGAGGTGAACACCGAACGCATTACCCGACCTAAAGGCAGGTGCCGCAGGCTCGACTCCCGCCGGCATAAGGGAAAAGGCCCCGGACCAATCGTGGTCCGGGGCCTTCGTGCCCGCGTGGCAGCCGACGGGCGGCACCACACCGCGGCAGGGGAATCCTTTGCGACGTCAGCCCGCGCAGTTCGGGATGGTGATGTCGCTGCCGGTGCAGTTGGTGGGCGTGTTATTCCTGACGCGGGTTGCGATCAGAGTGACGCTGCCGCCGCTGTTGAGGATGCCGCCGGGGGCGACCGCGGCTGTGTTGTTGTTGACGTTGCTGGACGTGATGCTCGTGGTGCCGCCGCCGACGTTGGCGACGCCTCCGGCTCGGTTCCCAGGAGCGTGGTTCACATTGACGTCAGAGCTGACGATCCGCAGCGTGCCGTCGTTGGCCAGGCCACCTCCGACACCGCTCGTGGCCGTGTTGTCGGTGATGCGGCTGTTGACGATGGTCATATCTCCGTCGTTGGCGAGGCCGCCGCCGTTCACGTTGGCGGTGTTGTGCACGATGGAGGAGTTCACGATCCGCGTGAAGGTCCCCGAACCGCCGCCGATTCCCCCCGAGAAGTTGGCGTGGTTGTCGTGGATGTTGCTGCCGGTCACGGTCAGCCTGCCGTGGTTCGCGATGCCGCCCCCGAAGTCGGGCGCGTCACCGTTGGTGATGGTGGTGTTCGTGAGCGAGAGGTTTCCACTGGCGGCGACGGAGAGAATACCGAAGCTGCCTGCCCCGGAGGCGCGGGTGATGGTGGTGTTCCGGCCGACGATGGTGAGCGTCGTCTGGATGGGCGGCAGCGGTGCGTGGAGCGAATAGGTACAGCCCCGTGCCAGCACCAGACTTTCGCCCGCTGAGGCGGTGCCGATGGCGGTGGACAGGGCACTCTCACTGCACGGGACGATCGACTGTGCCGATGCAGGAGTGGCGGTGGCGACGACCGACGCGAGGGCTCCGACACACATCGCCTGCGCAACGAGTGCCGACGGCTTACGACTGAACATGAAGAGGTGGCTCCTTCGGAAGTCCCGGGTCCGCATAGTGCTCCCGGCGCCGAATGCACGGCGCCATATCTCGGGGAGTGGTGTTGAGGTTGCCCCTGTCGACGCGCGCCGGTTATGGGATGGAGAACGATGTCGCTCGGACGGTGGAGCCGTTTCCGTCCGACGGCCGACAGGAGGCATCTCGGACTAGCCCGTACAGCTCAATCCGGCGCCCCGCCCTGTGACTTGTGCCCAGCTTCCCTGACCGAAGACTTCAGACCGGGATCAGTGCGGCCTCAAGCCGACACCGTTGCAGGGGCCTGTCGGGACCTGTGCTCGAGTGCCACTGTGGCCGTTGCTTGAGCCGTACCGCGTGAGCGAGCACTGGGAACCGGGCGCCGCCGCTATCAGCTTCTCAAGCAGCGATCCCCTGCTGAAGACGTGAAGGTGGGAACCTCGATGCGCCTCAGACCAGTACAGAAGCCGTTGTTTCACGGGCTTCCGGAGCCCTGTGCGCAGGTTCGACTCCTGCCGGGGCACTCGCCCAGGATCAGCAGAAATCCAGTGCTGACCAGGGCGGATGCCGAGATCGGAGAGCGGGAACCAGTCTCACCGGGTCCCGCTCTCTGTCGTCGTTGCGCGCTGAAGCGATAGACCAGCGACAGGGCCGTGAACGCTGCTCACCACCTCAGTCCAGCGGGACCGGTGGACAGGGGAGTTGCCTGCCGCGGCATGGCGGGCATTCCGATTGACTCCTCCTGTTCGCAGAGTCCGCGGCGCAGCGCCCGCGCCGAACCGAAGAGCAACGTCGCAGGAAAGTCACCCCTCCACCAGTGGACGCAATACTCGCCACAGAGCTGTTGGCGCTTGGGGCGCGAGGCTCATTGAGCCGGGTCTGTGGGCGGCACCGTCAGCCGATGGCTGCCTTGTGGAGGTCAGAGCCAGTTCGCTGTCTGCAGCACGGCCATGGCAGTTGCCGTGATGGATTTCTTGCTGGCATCGATGGTGAAGTCCTCGACCTCGGCCTGATCGAGAATTCGGTCGAGTTCACCCGAACGCTTCAGATGCCAGCGCAGCCCGTCGTGGTCGTCGCCATGGCGATGGGCGAGGCGCTGATGCACTGTGGGCAGGTGGACTCGTAGGCGACACACAGAGAGGTCAATGCCGACTGCTTCCTCGTAGTGGTCGCGATCGGCCTGGCTTTCGGCCACCCCGGCGAGGACAAGCCGGGTCGCGCCGGCGTCGAGATAGTTGCCCGCCACGCAGCGTAGGTTCCGCAACAGCATGCCGACGTTGAAGCGATCAGCTGCGGGCGTCGGCCAGGACCGGCGCAAGCAATCGAGATCCATCACGGCGCTGGGGATCTCCGCGTTGGTGAGCAGGGCACCTATTGCCTCGGCTACTGAGGTCTTGCCGGCACCGACGGTGCCGGTGATCAGCAGAGCGCGGGGGACTGGGCGAGCGTCAGGCGGCATGCCACAGATCGTAGGGCTCACCCGAAATCACTGAGATACAGAACAGGGCATGGCTCGCGAATTGCGGCACAGCCGCACCGACGAAGCGGTGAAACTCAGCACTGACTCGGTGAGTTGTCCGGCGAAGCGGGCACCACGAACGACTGCGCAGCCGCCGAGTACACCATCACCGCGGCACCACTGATGGCCGCCCGGACGAGATCGAGCAGGAGATCCGTTCCGCCCTGGCCCGCTGCAACTGCGGCCCGGTGGCTGTCTGCCACAGCCTGGACGACTACCTGCGCAACCTGCGCGACGATCTGGCTGACGAGGACCCGCCGACGTCCACGAGGACCCACCGACGCCCGCGCGCTCTGTCAGAGCGGATGAGGAGTCGTCCTATGACGGCGGCTGCGATCTGCTCGGCGGCCTGGTCGGGTGTCAGATGCGTGGTGTCGATGACTTCGGCCTCGGTGTGCAGCTGAAGCTGATGGCCACGGCGACCGCACCGACGAGGATGACGCTGGCGATGCACTGCAGGACGCTGCCGACTCCGGGTACGACGACGCCGGCTACGAGCTGGACCGGCTGCTGAGGGAACCGGTTTGAGGGATCTCACGCTCCTGGCCGTGGGTCTCAGTGTGGGACTGGCCATGCGTGCGTGTGCCGGGCGGTGGTGGGCAGTTAGGGGAGCGACCTGCGGGCGCACCCCTGACGGGGTGTTGAGGGGATACGGGTGTGGCGGCGTACTCCGACGTGATGTCGGGGTGCGCCGCCACGGGGTGGTGCGGTAGGGGTTGTGTTGCCGTCACGGGGTGGTGCGGGTGCGGGATTTGCGGGTGGGGTCCGCGTGGTCATGCGGGCTACTTCGGGTCGTCGTTGAACTTCGCTTTGGACCAGTAGTAGCCGAGGATGGTCAGGCCGAGGCTCCAGGCGATGGTGAGCCAGCCGTTGTTGCCGATCTCGGTGCCGAGGAGGAGTCCGCGGAGGGTTTCGATGGCGGGGGTGAAGGGCTGGTATTCGGCGATGGGCTGGAACCAGCCGGGCATGGTGTCGGTGGGGATGAAGGCGCTGGACAGCAGGGGCAGCAGGATGAGGGGCATGGCGTTGTTGCTGGCGGCTTCGGCGTTGGGGCTGATCAGTCCCATGCCGACGGCGATCCAGGTGAGCGCCGTCGCGAACAGCACGAGTAGCCCGAACGCGGCGATCCATTCAAGGGCGGTGGCGTCCGTGGAGCGGAACCCGATCGCCACGGCGACAGCACTCACCAGCACCACGCTCGCGATGCATTGCAGCACGCTTCCGATGACGTGCCCGATGAGCACCGATCCGCGGTGGATCGCCATCGTGCGGAAGCGGGCGATGATCCCTTCGGTCATGTCGTTGGAGACGGAGACGGCGGTTCCGATGGTGGTGGAGCCGATCGTCATCAGGAGCAGGCCGGGGACGATGTAGGCGATGTAGACGGAGCGGTCGGCGCCGGTGCCGCCGATGCCGGCGCTCATCACGTCGCCGAAGATGTAGACGAAGAGCAGGAGCAGCATGATCGGGGTGAGCAGCAGGTTGAGGGTGAGCGAGGGGTAGCGCCGGGCGTGCAGGAGGTTGCGGCGCAGCATCGTGGACGAGTCGCGTACGGCGAGGGACAGGGAGCTCATCGGGCTTCCTCCTTGGGCTGGTTGGGCTGGTTGGGGATGCCGGTGTTGCCGGTGAGGGCGAAGAACACGTCGTCGAGGTCGGGCGTGTGGACGGTCAGTTCGTCGGCCTCGATGCCGGCGGAGTCCAGGTGGTCGAGGAGGGAGCGCAGTTCGCGCTGGCTGCCGTCGCTGGGGATCTGCAGGGTGAGGGACTCGTCGTCGCGGTGGGCCTCGTGCAGTGTGAGGGCGGCGGACTGGTAGGCGTCGGGGTCGGTGAACCGGAGTCGGATGTGTCCGCCGGGGATGAGCCGCTTGAGTTCCTCGGCGCTGCCTTCGGCGGCGATCGTGCCGTTGTTGAGGACGGCGATGCGGTCGGCGAGTTCGTCGGCCTCGTCGAGGTACTGGGTGGTGAGGAAGACGGTGACACCGTCGGAGACCAGTTCGCGGATGATGCCCCACATGTTGTGCCGGGCGCGGGGGTCGAGGCCGGTGGTCGGTTCGTCGAGGAAGATGATCCGCGGGTTGCCGACCAGCGTCATGGCGATGTCGAGGCGGCGTTTCATGCCGCCGGAGTAGGTGGAGGCGGGTTTCTTCGCGGCGTCGGTGAGGTCGAACCGTTCCAGCAACTCGGCTGCGACGCGCCGCCCTTCAGGTTTGGGCAGGTGGTGCAGGTCGGCCATGAGGAGCATGTTCTCCTCGCCGGTGATCAGGCCGTCGACGGCGGAGAACTGCCCGGTGACACCGATCGCAGCCCGGACCGCGTGCGCCTTGGTCGCGAGGTTGTGTCCGCCTACGTGGATCTCGCCGGTGCCAGGGCCGGGGGAGAGGAGGGTGGAAAGGATCTTGACTGCGGTGGTCTTGCCGGCGCCGTTCGGGCCGAGCAGGGCGAAGATGGTTCCCTCGGGGACGGCCAGGTCGATGCCGTCGAGGACGGTCTTGTCGCCGTAGGACTTGCGCAGCCCGTTCGCCGCGATGGCCAGGTTTGTCATGCTGACTGCTCCTCAGAGACTGGGGGTGGGTTAGAGGCTGCGGGCGGTGATGTCGCCGTGGGCGGTGGTGGCCTGGATGTTGAGGCCGGCGTTGGCGCCGTCGGTGTTCTTCAGGGTGTTGTGGATGCGTCCGTAGGTGGTGCCGGCGTCGAGGGTGGCGGAGGTGCCGTGGGCGGCGCCGATGGTGATGTCACCGGACTCGGTGCGCAGTTCGACCGTCCCGCTCGTGGCTTCGGCGATGTTCAGGTCGCCCTTTTGGGTGCTGATGTGTGCGGGGCCGGTCAGGCGGCCGACGAGGATGTCGCCGGCCTGGAGGGTGAGGCGGGCGCTCGCGGTCTCGTCGAGCTTGACCGGTCCCTGCGCGCCGTCGAAGGTGACGTTGCCGAGGCGTCCCACGCCCCGCAGTTCGGCGGCGGCGGTCTTCGCCTCGACGCGGGAGCCGGCGGGCAGTTGGACGGTGACTTCGACGGATCCGGAGTTGCCGAGGATCCGGTTCTTCGCGGCGGCTGCCTCGATGCGCAGGACTCCGTCGGCGTAGGCGACCGTGACCTGTTCGGCGGCCTTGATGTCGCGGGTCTTGGACTTGTCGGCGGGCAGGATCTCGACGCATGTGTCGGTGCGGTCGGCGGCGATGAACTGGATGCGTCCGGCGGGGATGTCCAGGACGGCGGTGATGGGGGAGGGGGTGTCGAACTTCTGCATGGTGTGCTCCTTGAATCCGTTGTTTCTGATGGGTGAAACGCTACGTTGCATTCAAGGATCGAGCAACAGCCTTCCTATGCAAGAACCCTATAGCTGCAGGTAGTTGCAGGGATTTCATTGCAATGGTCTGGACCCTAACGCAACAGGCAGCACCTCTGGTTGTTGCAATGAAATGGGAGTGAACGCTATGTCGACCGGTGCGATCCCGGACGCGAAGGCCGGACGTCGGGCGCGAGTCAGGGGAGGTCGGAGCTGGCGCAGGGAAAGGGGAATGCCAGAAGACAGACTTACTCAGCCACAGCGTGGTGCAGGCGACGGGTACCGATGAACTCCAAACTGCTGTACGAGCGTGAACTGGGCCGCATCGCAGCCGGTGCCGACATCGACGCACTCACCCTCATCTGGTCGGTGGCGGGCATCTCTTATTCGCAGACCGCGACTCCGGCCCGCCGACCACGGCAGCCGTCAACAAGCTCGTGGCGGCGGTCATCCCCGACGCCGTGCAGCGACGGCCGGTCTGGACGGACCCCTGAGTGTCGGCAAGATTGGAATGACGACAGGGGCGGCAGGTGTCCAATGAACCCCGGTATTCCGGGACCTCTCGATGACTCGAATCCATCCACTGAACCTGGCCTCGCCGTCTATGCGAGGTGACCTATTGGTGACGTATTGAGCGTCGTCAAAGTTCGAACGACCCCGTGACCAGGTGCGCACCGCTCAGCGAGCGGCGTCGGCGGGCCCGGAGTGGGTCGAGCGACGGCGGGGCGCCGCGAAGTGTGGCGATGTCGCCTTCGGGCAGCCCGGCCGGTCTGGACGCCGGGGCCGCGATCCGCATGGCGGACATCCCGCGCGAGGGCCCGGCCCGACTCGGTGATCACAACGTAGGTTCCGCGTCTGTTCTCGCAGCTACAGGTGACCCTGCCGGCCTTCTCCATCCGGCCCACGACCTGGGTCATGCTCGGCAACCGCACCCCTTCGGCGCGAGCCGGCTCGGCGACCTTCCGTGGGCCGTCGATGAGCCGATTGACCACCGAGTTCTGTGCCACGGCGAGCGGCAGGGTCTCGGTCTCGCGGCGCATTGCCTGACTCGCGCCGAGCAGGCGTGAGATCGGCCGGCAGGCCAGCTCTTCGATCGTTGAGTCGGAGGCGCCGGCCCCCTGCCTGGACTGTCGAGGGCCGTCCACCTTGCGTCAGGCTCGGCTGCTGTGGCCCCTGACGTGGTGACAGCGGGCGCATCGCCGTTTTCTATCCAAAGCCCCACCCTGCGATCGTGGACGGGAGCATTCCCACGTTCGCGATGCAAGCTGTTCGAACCGGCGAGGTCTCAGCCCTGGTTCTGAACCTCTTCGACGAGTGCGTCCGCTGCGAGCAGACCGAGGCCGTGAGAGGCGAGGGGGCTGTCGCCCGTGAGGAGCTTGCGGTCCCGGTGCGTCTTGCCGGTCATGTCATCGTTGATGACGTTCACTCCTTGCTCTCGGAGTAGTCCGGCGACCAGCCACTGCAACCGGCCGGGAAGGTAGCCGATGTCGAGATTGGGTCCCTCGTCGAGCGAGTCGGGGAAGACACAGACCTCGTACCCCCTGAACGGCGACTCGTCCTTGCCCAGCGAGGCGGCCAGCAGTGAGGCCGGCCCATGACACAAAGTGATGACGAACTTGTCGTTGCCCAGAGCCCAGTCGAGCGTTTTCGTGACGTCCTCGCTGGTCGGCAGACCGACCACGGCCCCGTGTCCGCCCGGGATGAAGACGGCGATGTAGTCCGATTCCTCACCAAGATCGTCGGCGACGACGTCGGCAAGGTCCTTGGGCTGCTTCAGCTTCGGCTTGAGCGCCTCGTACGTTGCCCGGACCGCTTCGTCCTCTTCCGGCATGGCCCACAGTTCCAGCTTCGCCGGGTAGCCTCCCACGGTGGCGACGTCGACGTTGAAGCCCGCTTCCATCAAGTGGTGAGCGGGAAGAAGCATCTCGACCGGATGATTGCCGGTGGAGAACATCTTTCCGTTCTGTGTCAGAACGTAGCGTTCCGCGGCCGCGATCATGAGCACCTTCCACTTTCCCCCGGTGTAGGCGCCCTTGTGTTGCACTCCGTCGAAGTTGGTCTTCGGGGCGGTGTACTGACTCAGTGAAAATGGTGAGGGGAAGAACGCGTTGTCTTCGGCCGGATCCGGTGTCGGAGCCCTGCTCAAATCGCCTGTGTCAGATGACATGCTGACAACCTGCTTTCATGACGGGCTGAAGTCTCGGCAATGGCCGTTCGACAGGTGCATCACCGACGGGGCGGGAATCAGGGGGCGAAATCGGCATCCCCTTCCAGAACGTCCGTGATGATGCTAACGCGCCCGAATCGGCCCGGCAGGTGGATCTTGCCGAGCCGTGGTCCATTCAGTGAGGCCGCCCCCGCCCGCTGCGGCAACGGGTGGGAGCGCCTCGCTCTCTCCCTTCGCATCCGCACCGGGCACCTGCGGCATAACTTGCATCTCAAGTGCAAGATTTATACTCTGCGCTCATGAGGCTGACACGATTCACGGATCTGTCGCTGCGCGTACTGATGCGCCTCGCGGTCGAGGAGGGGGACCAGCCCACCACGCGCGAGGTCGCAGCCGCCATGGCGGTCCCGTACACCCACGCTGCGAAGGCCGTGGCCAAGCTGCAGCACCTTGGCCTGATCGAGGCCCGGCGCGGGCGAGGCGGCGGGCTCGCCCTCACCGCCATCGGGCGCGGGGCGTCGATCGGTGCGCTGGTGAGGGAGCTCGAGGGTGCGGGTGACGTCGTGGACTGTGACGGCACCACGCCGTGCCCGCTGCGCGCGGCATGCCGACTCCGCGGTGCGCTGCGCCAGGCGCAGGAGGCGTTCTTCGCGTCCCTGGATCCCTTGACGCTGAGTGATCTCGTCCAGGCTCCGACCGGACCGCTGCTCGTCACCCTTTCTCCCACCCTCGAGGTCGACTGACCACTCTGCCCCCGCACCATCTCGCCTTCCCCGCACCCTTAAATACGACTCTCAAATGCATATTAAGGAGATCTGCTGATGCTCACCGACCAGTCGGCCGTGATCGTCCGCGCCACACTCCCCGCCGTCGGCGCCGCCATCGAGGACATCACGGGACGCTTCTACGAGCGGCTGTTCGCCGCCCACCCGGAGCTTCTGCGCGACCTGTTCAATCGCGGCAACCAGGCCGCCGGCGCCCAGCGCCAGGCCCTCGCCGGCTCCATCGCGGCCTTCGCCACCTACCTGGTGGACCACCCCGACGACCGGCCCGACGTGATGCTGCACCGTATCGCTCACAAGCACGCGTCCCTCGGCGTACGGGCCGACCAGTACTCGACCGTGCACGAGCACCTCTTCGCCGCCATCGCCGAGGTCCTCGGCGACGCGGTGACACCCGAGGTGGCCCAGGCTTGGGACGAGGTGTACTGGCTGATGGCGAACGCGCTCACCACGATCGAGGAACGCCTGTACGCGGAAGCCGGTGTCGTCGACGCAAACGTGTGGCGGGAGTGGGAGGTCATTGCCCGCACCGACGCGACCGCCGACGTCGCCGCGTTCGCCCTTCGGCCCGGCGACGGCCGACCCGCGCCCGCGTTCAAGGCCGGGCAGTATGTCTCCGTTCAGGTTCAACTCGCTGACGGAGCACGGCAGATACGCCAGTACAGCCTCACCGGCGCACCGTCTGCCACGACCCGTTCGATCGCGGTGAAGCGGGTGCACGGAGCCGCCGGGACCCCCGACGGCGAGGTCTCGCGCCATCTGCACGCGCACGTCCGCGAAGGAGACCGGCTGCGCGTCTCGGCCCCGTACGGCGATCTGGTCCTCGCGGCCGACGAGGCCCCGCTGCTGCTGGCGTCGGCCGGCATCGGCTGCACGCCCATGCTCGCCATGCTGGAGCAGCTCACGGCCATCGGTCACGCAGGACCTGTCACGGTCGTGCACGCGGACCGTTCGCCCGACACGCACGCGCTGCGCACCGAGCACGAGGCGCTGACGGCCAAACTCCCGGACGCCACCGCGCACTTCTGGTACGAGCACGCCGCCGACGGACACGCCGGCGACGGGCACCGCACCGGCCAGGTCGACCTTACGGACGTACCGATCGCACCCGGCACGCGCGCCTACCTCTGTGGTCCGCTCCCCTTCATGCGCGCGGTGCGCGGGCAGTTGCTCGACCGGGGCGTCGCGGCCGCCGACATCCACTACGAAGTCTTTGGGCCGGACCTGTGGCTCGCCGCCGCCTGACCGCCACCGGGGCACGGCACCTCGCCGCTCGCTTTCTTCTGCGAACCCCCGGGGACACGCCGGCTCGCTGCCCGTCGGCGCCACGAGGACCGGAAGATCTGTTCCACCGGACCGCAGTTTGCCCGCGCCAACTCCTCCTGGAGGGTGCGGGCGTCAGGCCGCCGCGGCCACGGTCCCGAGATGGTGCGGTAAGCCCAGACAGCCCTGCCGAACGCATCGAGCCCTTCGCGGCCGCATCCCCGGGCGAGCTGATCGGCCACCTCGGGACCGACCTGCCGGCCTACGCCTCCGACAACCTCGACGACGACGCTGCGGTCTTGGTGGTCCGCCGCGACTAGGAACCGTGTCCGATTGTGATCAATCAGCGTGACTGAGCCCCCGAGTTGATCACTGAGTGCTTCACCTGGCAGGGCTCACGCTCAGTTCTGCGCCAGGCGTGGTGTAGCGGCCTTCATACTCTTTGCAACTGTCCGGAGGGGCGTCGGAGGCTTGTCGGCGATGACCGTGATCTGTCGGCGATGTGTCGGAGAAGGCTGCGACGTTGGGCGGGTTGGTGCTCGCCATGAGCACGCTGCCCGAGCGCAAGGAGCCTGTCATCGTGTCTTTCGCATCCCAGGGCCGGCCGTGGGACGTTCACCGGCTGCCGTCTGCCGAGGGTAGAACTTTCCTGGTCACCGGAGGCAACGCCGGGATCGGCTACTTCGTCGCGGAGCAGCTCGCCGCCACTGGAGCCGTCGTGGTGCTCGGCAGCCGGAACGCCGCGAAGGCGGACGCCGCCATGGCCTCGATCCGCTCGCGCGTCTCCGGCGCGCACGTGCGGCACCTTCAACTGGACCTCGCCGCCTTGTCGTCCCTGAAGACCGCCGTGGACGGGCTGAACCTCGACCAGCTCGACGCAGTGGTCTGCAACGCAGGGGTCGCGCTCGACGCCCCGCCACGTCGGGAGACCGAGGACGGCTACGAGCTGATGTTCGGCACCAACCACCTCGGCCACTTCACGCTCACCCAGCAGCTGGCCCCCCTGCTGTCAGCGGCGCCGGCGGGCCGCATCGTGACGGTGGGAAGCTTCGCGGCGCGGTCCGAGCGACTGGACCTGGACGATCTGCAGTCGACCCAGGTTTACCGGCCCAAGCGCACCTACGGCCGGTCGAAGCTGGCGCAGATGTGCTTCGGCTTCGAACTCGATCGCCGCCTGCGAGCCGTCGGCAGCACCGTGCTCAGTGTGGTGGCCCACCCCGGCGGCGCACTGGACTCCCTCACCCCGTCCCGTCCGCCGGTACGCGTGAGCATCCCCGCCGAGCGACTGCGCGCCTTGCCCGCCGGACTCTTGGTGCAGGGCAAGGACGCCGGAGCATGGCCCGTCGTCCGTGCCGTCCTCGACGCGGGGGTACAGGGAGGGCAGCTGTGGGGGCCGAGGTTCTTCGGCCTGCGTGGCACACCACGGTGTGAGCCCGTCCCCTCTCATATGGCCGATCCGGCAATCGCTGCTCGTCTGTGGGCCGCCAGCGGTGAGCTGGCCGGCACCGATCCGCACCTCGGCTTCCGATAGATGTCGAAGTACTCGTCGACAGTCCGCGGCCGCGAACCGACCCTCCGGGGTCGGCCGTGCAGATCCCACTGGGCGATCATTTCGTTCAGCTACCTCAGCACCGCTGCGGGCCCCGTTCCCCGCCGCGTCGCCGCCCTGCTCGCCCCACCTCTCGGCCGCCACCCCACACTCGCCGTCACCACCTCGGTGATCCTCGCGGTCGCCACCTGGCCCAGCGCCGAATCTGTTCACGACCTCTGCTCCGACTCCAAGTCGTGGGAGCCTGGCGACAAGATCCTCAGCGTGGCGAAGCCGCCGGGCTGCCGTTCGGGCGAGCCCCAGAGGCAAAGGCGAACAGACACGCCCGCGGCGTCTGTTCTGGTGCATGCGACGTGAGCGCCCGTCCGTTTAGCCCGGTGAGGCGCTTTCGCCTGGGCCATCGTCATCGTGCGGTTCCTCGAACTTCGCCATTCCGCCTCGCGTTCTGTGCAGAACAGCCCAGCTGCCCCAGCCGGCTTCGGACTCGGTTGCCTGCCAGGCGCCAGGCGATGCTGATCACCCGTGGGAAGGCTGCTTCGAGAACGGGGGTGAACAGGCCGGTGCCCGAGCCGAGTTCGAGACAGGGGCCCTGGCGCAGAGGTCCGCCGCGGGCAAGGGCGTCGCGCACAGGTTCGTCGCGGCCGGTGGCGCGGTTGGCGTCCCACTCTGCGGCGAGTCGGTCGAACTGTTCGGCGATGAACTGAGCTGTCTCTGGTGTCCAGGGCCGTCGGCTCGTAGCCAGGTCCTGGGCGAAGGTCCGGAAGGCGGCAGCAGTGCCGGGCGGCGGGAGGGGTTTGTCGTCCGGGCTCGGCAGAACGCGCGGCAAGGTGGCAGTCACGCAAGACTCCAGCATGTCTGTGGTTCTCGCAGATCGGCCCGGGGGCGGAATGAGCCCTCCACCCCCGGGTGGAGGGCCGCCCTCTCAGTGGGTGTGTCCGCCGTGGGTGTCCCTGGCTTGAGGCCCGTGCTGCCTGCTGTTGGCGCGGTCGTGACCGGTGTCGGGCGAGCCGCCCATCATGCGCAGCATGGACAGCCCGCCGGTCCGCCAGAAGCGCACCAGGAGCACGACGGCGAGGATGAGGAAAGCGATGTTGAGCCACGTGGTGTAGTCCCAGCTGATGCCTTCCATAGGGACCTCCGCCTCGGCCTGGTCAGGGATCAGGCCCAGGCCGCCGAAGACGAACTCGACGAAATATCCGGCGAAGACCATCGCGGGGTAGAAGGTGCCGAGGAGGAAAGCGGCCATCTTGGTGCCGTAGTACTTCCGGTAGATGTTGAGAATCGGCAGGATCAGCAGGTCGGCGAAGATGAACGCCACCACGCCGCCGAAGCTGATGCCTCCCTTCCACAGCACCACGGCCAGCGGCACGTTGCCGATGGAGCAGACGAACGAGGCGATCGCCACGAGCGGGCCGACGACGGGCCCCCACAGCTTGGAGGCGAGCGGGTGGCCGTCGAAGAAGAAGGTGCGCCAGAACGCGTCCGGCACCCAGGCGGCGATGGCGCCGGCGATGAGCAGGCCGACGACCAGGTCGCGCAGGATCGCCGCCCACTCCATGACGAACACGTGGCTCGTGGCGGTGAAGCCCTCGCGGGAGAGCAGGCGCCGGGTGAAGGAGCCTTCGCGCTGGACGGACATATCCATCGCGGCATGGCCCTCCATCGACCCGGCCAGCCCCCGCTCCGCCTGCTCGCGGGCTTGGCGCAGGAGCTTTTCGCGCAGGAACAGCCGGAACAGGACAGCCAGCAGGATGATCATGATGGGGCCGCCGACGAATTCGGCTGCGGTGAACTGCCAGCCCATGAGCAACGCGAGGATGACGCCGAGCTCGATGACGAGGTTGGTGGAGGCGATCTCGAAGGCCATCGCGGCGGTGAAGTTCGCGCCCTTACGGAACAGGGAACGGGCCAGCGCCACCGCGGCGTAGGAGCAGGACGAGGACGCCGCGCCCAGGCCCGCGGCGACGGCGAGGGTGCGGACGCGGTCGTCGCCGAGCAGGGAGACGATGGTGGACTTGCGGACCACGGCTTGGACGACGGCGGACAGGGCGAAGCCCAGGATCAGGGCCCAGGTGATCTCCCAGGTCATGGATCCGGTGATCGACAGTGCGTGCAGTACGGCGTGCATCTGTGCAGCCTTCCTCGCACAGCGCGACGTATGGCCGGCGGACACGCCCAAGAGGGGAGCGGGTCCGCCAGGCCGGGTGCGGGGCGCCGCCCCATGCGGCCGCGCCCCGCCGGGGTCAGCCCACGCGCAGGGTCAGGGCAGCGGTGTGGAGCGTGCCGCCGGTCTTGAATTGCAGGAAGAGCCGCCAGTTGCCGGAGGTGGGCAGTTCGGCGTGGAAGGCGAGGTCGGGACCGCCGTGGTCGCCGGTCACCTTGGTGGTCGGGTGGAGGTGGGCGAATGCGGCGTCGCCTTCGTGGAAGGCGGTCAGGTGGGCGTAGGTGTCCAGGTACGGCTGCAGGTCGGTGACGGGCTTGCCGTGCTTGGACACGGAGACGGTCAGCGGGTGCGCCATCCCCGCCATGGGGTTGCCCTTGACCGTGACGGTGTACCCGTCGACCTCGGCGGTGGTGGTAGCGGCGGGCAGCGCGGTCTTCGTAGCGTTGCCGGGCACGGTAAGGGTGCGCGACAGCACGAAGTCCTTTCCCTTGCCGGACCCGGCATCGGGGGTGAAGGAAGCGAACAGGCGCCAGGAGCCGGGTGCCAGAGAGGCCAGGTCCGCACTCCAGACGCCGCCAGCGGCCAGGGCGGGGTGGATGTGCTGGAAGCCGGTCAGGTCGGACCGGATGGCGTAGAAGTGCATCCGCTTGGTCTGGTCGAGGGCGAAGTCGGTAACCGGCTTCCTGTCCGGGCCCGTAACCGTGAACCGGTAGGTGGTCTGCTTGCCGGACGGCAGGGTCGCCTCCTTGGAGGTGAGGCGGTAGCCGTCCTGGGTGTCGGACAGGCCGTTGCCGCCGGCCATGTCCATGCCGGGCATGTCGGCCGGCGATGCGCTGGGCGAGGAGGACGCGGAGGACGTGGCGCCGTGGTCCATGCCGGGCATGGACGAGGAATTGCTGGAGGAGCCGCAGGCGGCCAGCGTCAGCGCGAGAGCGGTTGCGGCGCCGGCTGCCGCGAGGCTACGGCGGCGCGCGGTGAATCGGGAGGAGGTGGTCATCGCAGTCGGGGTCTTTCCAGGTGGGCGCACCACACCGGTGGCGCGCGGAAACGAGCAGGACACGGTGCCGGTCCCGGCCTGTGACCGGGGTCCGGCGCGCGTCGTCACGTCCGCGCGATACACACCTTCATCAGGAGGTCTCGTCCACCCTCTGGTGGTCCGCGCCACCACGTCCCGCCGACCGCTGCCCGCAGCCGGAGCAGGGTCCACAACGCGAGCGCCGCTGCGCCCGCCAAGGTGAGCATGCCGGGCGCGGGCAGGGGGATCCGCTCGTGGGCCGGGGTCGAGACGCACAGAGCTCCGGGCATCCCCGGTGCGGCAGTGGCCTGGACAGCGGGGCCGCGATCGTGCGCGGCCGGCGCATGGGGCGGGGTCATGATGGCGGCGTCGTGACCGCCGGTCATCTGGGAGGCCGCGATCGCGGGCATGGTGCCGTGGCACCCCTCCGCGGCGGTGGCCGGTGCGCCGTGCATGAAGAACAGACCCAGCAGCACCGCGCACACTGCCGACAGGCGGGCGATGCCCTGCCGGCCTGCGTGCGTGCTGTTCACGGCGATGCTCCTTCTTCCTTCTCGCGTTGCGCGTATTAGCCGACCATACCTGGGGAGGGTATCGCTGTCTCGGCCAGATGCCGGCTCCCGGGGGGCGACAAGCCCGTGCGCCGGTCCGACCTCACGCAGGTCAAGGCGCGAGGTGGCGCGAACTGCCCGGGTGTCGTGCTGAGACAGGAACGTGGACATCGCCATGAGACGGCCTGACCCGCAGGTCACAGCCCCCGTATATGACGGGAACGTGGCCGCAGCCAAGGCCGGCCCTCGCCCCGCATCTCGCCCCGGCGTGGTCAGCTTCCAGAACGGCCTGCACAACCCGGCGACCCTGCGCGCCTGGCTCCCCGGCCACACCGGGTCGGCCTACCGGCGGACGGACGACGTCTTCGGGTGACGTACTGTCACCGGCGTGTCAGCCGCACAACCGTACTCGGCCGGTCGCCCTTCACGAGCCCCAGTGGCAGCCCGTGCGTGAGCAGCGTCGCCGCGTGGTGTTCGGCGCCGGTGGTGTCGTCGACGTAGGTCGCTGAGGGGGAGAGGCCAGTCAGGCGGAGCCTGCGGTCCTGGCCCCAGGCGATGACCACGAGCCGGTCGCCCGACCGGTACTGCACCGCGTCCGCCAAGCGGTGCTGTTCGCCGAACTGCACCACCGGGCGGATTTCCTTGTAGAGCGCCACCAGTTGCCGCGCCTCGGCCAGTTCGAGCTCGGTCCAGCGGGAGAGGTCGCCGCCGATGCCGAGCGCCCCCGCCATCGCGATGTGGAAGCGGTAGGGGAGGGGCGTGGTGCGGCCGGTGTGCGGGTTGGGGCTGTCGGTGACCCAGGCGGACATGGTGCGCGCCGGGTAGATCTGGCTGTAGCCGTGCTGGATGGCGATCCGGTCGTCCGCGTCCGTATTGTCGGAGATCCAGGTCTGGTCGGTGCGAGCCAGCATGCCCAGGTCGGCGCGGCCGCCGCCGCCCGCGCACCCCTCGATCCGCAGGCCGGGATGGGCGCTGCGCAACCGGTCGATGACGGCATAGACGCCGCGTGTGTGGTCGGTCCACAGGCGTTCGCCGTCCGGGTGGCCGGGCCAGCCCGCCTCGGTGAACGCGCGGTTCATGTCCCACTTGAGGTAGTCGATCGCGTACGTGGCCACCAGCTGGTCGAGCCACTTGAAGGCCCACTCGGTGACGTCGGTGCGGGCGAAGTTGAGGACGAGCTGGTGGCGCAGTTCGGTGCGGCGGCGGTGCGGCATGTGCAGCACCCAGTCCGGGTGTTCGCGGTAGAGGTCGCTGTCCGGGTTGGTCATCTCCGGCTCCACCCACAGGCCGAAGCGCATCCCGAGCCTTCGGACCGCTTCGACGAGCGGGCCGAGGCCGTGCGGGAAGCGTTCGGGGTTGGGCTGCCAGTCGCCGAGACCGGCGAGGTCGCTGGTACGCCGCCCGAACCAGCCGTCGTCGACCACGAACAGTTCCACGCCGAGCCCCGCGGCGCGTTCGGCGAGTGCCCGCTGCCCCTCCAGGGTGACGTCCCACCCCGTCGCCTCCCAGCTGTTATAGATCACGGGGCGGGTCTCGTCGGGGCGGGGGAGCACGTGGGCCGTGGTGTACCGGTGCCAGCCGCGGCTCGCCGCGCCGAAGCCGGCGGTGCTGAACTGCCCGGCGAACACGGGGGTTTCGTGGGTTTCGCCGGGGTTGAGGTGCCATGTCAGGCCGTCGTGCCCGGCGCCGCCGGTGACCGTGAACGGGCTGCCGGTGTGGTCCCGTTGCGCGGTGATCCGCCAACTCCCCGACCAGGCGAGGGCCATGCTCCACACCGCGCCGTGAGTTTCGTCCGCGTCGCCCGCGTCGACCATCAGCCAGGGGTTCCCGAAGTGCCCGGAGATGCCGCGCCGGCTGGTGAACACGGTCTCGGCGTACGGGGCCTCGGATCGCCGGAGCTGTGTCTCGCCCGACCACTCGCCGACGGTGTGGCTGAGCCGCACGCCCGATGCGGCGGGCACCGACCAGGAGGCGGCGTCGCAGCGCAGGACATCGATCGCCTCGTCCGTGCCCAAGTTCTGCAAGGTGAGTGAGCGTTCTATGACATCGCTGTCCGCGTGGATCGCGTAGTGCAGCGTGACGGTGAGGGGATAGTGGCGGTCGCGCAGGCGTACGTCCAGTCGGCCGTCCGCGATCTCGTGGCCTTCGTAGCGCCACTCGACGCCGCGCGCGCCGTCCGCGTACCGCACGAGCAGCGACGGGACGCCGAAGTGCGCGCCGCCCTCAACCGCCAGTTCCTCGCCGCCTGTTGAGGCGAAGCTGCTGGTCGATCCGTCGTACGTCGGGAGGGCGGTGGCCTGGTCGAGCGTGAGCGGCGCCCCCCAGTGCACGTGCCGTGGCGTGTCGTCGGAGCTGATGCGCAGCGCGTACGACGTGGTGGGGGTCGTCAGCAGAAACGTGCGACTGGTTGCGTCGAAGGACACTCGTGACATGAGCCAGGAGCTTAGATCCGAACTCCCTGAATTTAAATATTGACGAAGGAAATTATTCCCCCTACGTTTCCCCCATGTTGCTGAACCGAGCGCAGCTGCTCATGTCTCCCGCGGCCAACACGGTGTTCACGACCGTATTGACCCGAGGTCCGATCAACCGCCCGGAGATTGCCCGGATCACCGGCCTGTCCGCAGCCGCCGTCACCAAGGCGGTCAAGCCGATGATCGCGGCCGGGTATCTGACGGAACTGCCGCAGCAGGAGCGGACCGTGGAGGGCGCGGGCCGGCCCGCCCACCCGCTGTCCGTCCGCGCCGACCGGGAGTTCTTCGTCGGCGTGAAGGTCACCGCCGACGAACTCATCGGCGTGGTCACCGACTTGAGGGCCCAGGTGCGTGAGACTCGCCGAAGTCCACTGTCGGGCCGCGCTGTCGAGCAGGTCGTCGGCGACATCGCCGCGCTCGTACGGGACGTCGCCGCCGAGTATGCCGGGCGCACCCAGCACATCGGCGTCTCCGTCTCGGGCGACGTCGACCGGCCGGGCGGCACCGTGCGCTACTCGCCCTTCCTGGGCTGGCGCGACGTACCGCTGGCCGAACTGGTCGGAGCGGCCACGGGATGTACGGTCACGGTCCAGAACGACGTGAAGGCCCTGACCGTCGCTGAGCAGTGGTTCGGCGAGGGTGTCGGCGCCGACTCCTTCGCCCTGGCCACGGTCGGTGTCGGCATCGGCTGCGGCCTGGTCGTGGGCGGGCGTCTGGTGGCAGGGGGTTACGGGGTCGCCGGCGAGATCGGCCACATCCCGGTCGCCGCCGGGGACGGACCCGACTGCCACTGCGGCGGGCGCGGCTGCGTCGAGGCCATCGCCTCTGAGGAGGCCATCGTCGCGCGGGCCCGGACCGTCTCGGGCGACGCGACACTCGACATGGCCGGCGCCATCGACCGCGCGCACGGCGGAGACGCAGCCGTCCGTGCCGTGTTCGCCGAGGCCGGCCAGGCCATCGGGCTCGGCCTCGCCGCCATGGTCAACCTCGTCGGCCCCGAGCGCGTGGTCGTCTCCGGTGAGGGGCTCGCCGCGTACGACCTCTTCGAGGAGCAGATCCGCGCCGCCTTCACCTCGCAGGTCTTCGGCGCCGCCGCCCACTGCCCGCTCGTTGTGCGCCCCCTGCCGTGGGAGGAGTGGGCGCGCGGGGCCGCCGCGGTCAGCATCCAGTCGCTCTTCGCCGCGTGAACTCGCCCTACTTGCCCGAACTCTTCTGACTTCCCTGCGCCGTCCCCCGGAAGGACCCTGTCATGACCGCCCGTTCCGACCTGACCCGCCGAGGATTCCTCGGCACGTCCCTTCTCTTCGTCGCCGGCGCCGCAGTCGCCTGCTCCAGCGACCCGCAGGGCACTGCCTCCGCCAAGGGTGCCAAGGTCACCCTCACGCAGTGGTACCACCAGTACGGCGAGGAGGGCACGCAGGCCGCCGTCAAGCGGTACGCGGAGCAGTACACGAAGGCCAACCCGGATGTCGCGATCAACGTGGTGTGGGGCGCGGACACCTCCCAGTACGAGACCAAGCTCAACGCCGCGCTGCTCGGCGCCGACGCTCCGGATGTCTTTGAACTCGGCGACTTCCGCGCGGAGATGGCCCGCAAGGGGCAACTCGCCCCGCTCGACGACGTCTACGGTTCCGCCAAGGACGGCTTCAACCAGGCCGACCTCGACTACCTCACCGTCGACGGCAAGATCTACGGCATGAAGACCATCGACGACGTCATGGTCATGTACTACCGCAAGTCGATGCTGAAGAAGGCGGGCGTCACCCCTCCCACCACCTTCACCGAACTGGTCGACGCAGCAAAGAAGTTGACGACCGGCGACGTCAAGGGCCTGTTCATCGGCAACGACGGCATCGGCGACAGCCCTTACCTCCTCGCCTGGTCCCAGGGCCGCGACCTGATCAAGGACGGCAAGGTCGTCTACGCCGACGCCGCCCAGTCCATCGGCGGCCTGCGCGACCTGCACTCCGACAAGTCCGTCCTGCTCGGTTTCACCACCGACTGGTACGACCCGGGGGCCTTCACCCAGGGCGCCACCGCCATGCAGTGGGGCGGCCTGTGGTCGCTGCCCGCCATCGAGAAGGCGCTCGGCGACGACTTCGGCGTCGTGCCCTGGCCCGGGTACGACTCGTCGGGCAAGCCCGTCGCCCGGCTCGGAGGCTGGACGCAGGCGGTCAACGCCAAGAGCAAGCACGTCGACGAGGCCAAGAAGTTCCTGCAGTGGCTGTGGATCAAGCAGTCCGAGATCCAGATCGACTGGGCTGTCAAGTACGGCTTCCACGTGCCGCCGCAGACCGAAGTCGCCGCCAAGACACCGGGGTTGAACAAGGGCGCCGCCAAGGACGCCGTGGAGATCGGGACCAAGTACGGCATCTCCTTCCCCGCCGAGTGGACCCAGGCCATGCAGGCCGAGTTCATCGCCGCGGCCGCCGACATCGCCAAGGGCGCGGCGCCGGAGAAGACCCTCAAGAAGGCCCAGTCCAAGGCGCAGTCCGACCTCGACAAGCAGATGGGCTGAGGACAGGATGACCGCCACCGGCACCACGCCCCTGCGCAAGCGTGCCGCCCGGCCGGTGCCCGCCACGGCGCCGCGCCGACGGCGGCTGACCGAACGGCAGTCGAAGGGCCTCGCCTTCGTCGTGCTCGTCGCGCCGATGCTGCTCGGCCTCGGCCTGTTCCGCTACGTCGCCATCGGCTGGAGCTTCCTGCTCAGCTTCAGCGAGGCCCGGCGCACCATCTCGCTCGGCCACTGGGTCGGCCTCGACAACTACCGCGAGCTGCTGAGCGACGAGCGGTTCCGTGACTCGCTCACGATGATCGTGCTGTTCACCGCGCTCATCGTGCCGATCACCTTCGTCGGGTCTCTGGGCCTCGCCGTCCTCGTCAACCGAGTGCGGCGCGGCCGGGCCTTCTTCCGTACGGCCTTCCTGCTGCCCGCCGCCGTCAGCTACGTGGCGGCCGCGATGATCTGGAAGATGGCCCTGTTCAGCGGGGTGCCGTCCGGGCTCGCCAACACCCTGGGTGCCCTCTTCGGTGCCGACGCGACACCGTGGATCCAGACGCAGAGCCCGCCCCTGTACTGGATCGTGCTCGTCACCCTGCGCCTGTGGCTCCAGGTCGGCCTGTACATGATCCTGTTCATCGCCGGACTCCAGGCCATCCCGCAACACCTGTACGAGGCGGCATCCTTGGACGGTGCCGGTCCCTGGCGCACCTTCCGCAGCATCACCTTCCCGATGCTGCGCAACACGTCGGTCGCCATCCTGCTGCTGATGTTCATCGCGGCACTCCAGGCCTTCGACGAGTTCTATGCGATCTTCTCCACCGGCGCGTCCCTGGGCAGCGAGCCCGTCCGCACGCCGCTCATGCACCTGTACGGCGTCGCCCTCCAGGACCAGGACTACGGCGTCGGCTCGGCCGGCGCGTTCCTGCTGACCCTGCTGATCGTGCTGGTCACGCTGCTCCAGGGCCGGATCCTCGGGTTCGCCCGCGACAAGGACTGAACCCATGAACCGTTTCCGCGGGAGCGTCCTCGGCTCCGCCGCCACGTATCTCGTGCTGTGCCTGCTGGCCGTGGTCTTCCTGATCCCGTTCTACGTACTGCTGCGCAACGCCCTCATGACGACGCCGGAGGTCACCGCGGCCGACTGGCACTGGCTGCCGTCCGCGCTGAACTGGGACAACTTCACGTCCCTGTTCGACAACCCGGAGCGTCCTTTCGGCCGGTCGATCGTCAACTCATTGATCATTGCCGTCATCACGGCGCCGGTGTCGACGCTGCTCGCCTCGATGGCGGGCTACGCACTCGCCCGGATCGCCGTACCGGGACGGGCCGCAGTCCTCGCGGTCATCGTCGGCACCCTGATGATCCCGCAGGCCGTCACGTTCCTGCCGACGTTCGTCGTCGTCGGCTCCATGGGCGGCGTCAACACGATGTGGGGACTGATCGCGCCCGGCCTGTTCAACGCGTTCGCGGTCGTGCTCTTCCGCAGCTTCTACCTGTCCTTCCCCGCCGAGATCGAGGAGGCCGGTCGTCTGGACGGGCTCAGCTACCTCGGAGTCTACGGGCGCATCATCCTGCCCAACTCGGCCACGATGATCGCCTCCCTCGGCGCCCTGTCCTTCATCGACGCCTGGAACTCCTTCCTGTGGCCGCTGATGATCGGCCAGGACCCCAGCAGCTGGACCGTGCAGATCGCGCTCTCCAGCTTCCTCACCTCCCAGACCGTCAACCTGCCCCAGCTGTTCGCGGGCACGGCCGTGGCGATCCTCCCCCTCGTGATCATGTTCCTGGTCGCCCAGCGCCACATCGTCCAGGGCATCGCGATGTCCGGTCTCAAGTCCTGAACCGTCTCTCCACCCCATCCGGAGGTACACGCAGTGACAAGAACCACCCGCATATCCGGCCGCAGAGCTGTTCGGCGCGGCGCGCTCACCGCCGCCTGCGCGCTGCCGCTCGCCCTGGCCGTGCCAGGCGGCACCGCCGAGGCCAAGACCCCCTACGTGAAGCCCTTCATGGGCTGGAGCAGCTGGAGCGTGGAGTCCTCCTCGCGCAGCGGCTACGGCACGCACTGGCTCAACGAGGGCAACATCAAGAACGCCGCCGACGCCCTGAGCGGCAAGCTCTCGTCGTCCGGCTACAAGAACCTGAACATCGACGCCGGCTGGAACTTCGACTACGACTGGAACTTCCACACCGACGCCAACGGCATCCCCAACGCCGACAAGGAACGCTTCCCCAGCGGCATCACCTCGCTCTCCGACTACGTCCACGGCAAGGGCCTCAAGCTCGGCCTGTACGGCGCCGCAGGTCTGGAGAAGGAGGTGTATGACAAGAACGCGCCGATCCTCGGCACCGACTGCCACGCTCAGGACATCGCGGCCAAGCCGCTCACCCCGACCAACAAGTGGGGCGGCAACTGGAAGATCGACTACTCCAACCCCTGCGCCCAGGACTACATCGACTCCATCGTCTCCCGCTACGCCTCCTGGAACGTCGACTTCATCAAGATCGACGGAGTCACCAAGGACAACGTCGAGGACATCAAGGCCTGGTCAACAGCAATCGACCACAGCGGCCGCAAGATGTGGCTGTCCGCCAGCGCCTGGCCCGTCGACCTCGAGGCCGCCGACGGCCTGAAGAACTCCGCGAACGGCGTCCGCGTCAATACCGACATCGAGTGCTACTGCGAGACCACCAGCACCTGGACCAGCTCCGTCGACGACCGCTGGACCGACCTGCCCAAGTGGCTGCCCAAGCTGTCCGCCCCCGGCTACCTCGCCGACCTCGACTCGATGCCGATCAACAACAACACCGGCAGCGGACTGCAGGACGGCATCAACGACACCGAGCGGCAGACCGTCATGACGTTCTGGTCGATGGCGTCGTCCCCGCTCTACGTCGGCGGCGACATCTACTTCCTCGACGACACGGCCAAGGCGATCCTGACCAACCCCGAGGTCATCGCCGTCGACCAGGCCGCCGTGCTGCCCAAGCAGGTCCAGGGCGGCGACACCCAGGTGTGGACGAAGCGCGTCGGCAAGGACACCTACCTCGCGGTCTACAACATGGGATCTTCGGCCACGGACATCTCGGTCGGCTTCAAGTCCCTCGGCCTGCACGGCAAGCAGCAGCTGCGTGACGTCGTCGCGCGCGAGAACCTCGGAGCAGCCAAGAACGGGTGGACCGCGCAGTCCGTCCCGGCCCACGGCTCCCGGCTGATCAAGCTGTCCTGACGTCCCATCCTCCCCGTTCTCCTAGGGGCGGTCCCCGCACGGGGCCGCCCCCGCCGTCGCACGTCGCATGGAAGGACCTGCACATGAGTACCGCACTGTCCCGCCGCACGATGCTCGGACTCGGCGCCGCCCTCGCCCTGAGCGCGCTGCCCGCCTTCTCCGCCCACGCCGCACCGCGCCGCCCCACCGCGTCCCCGCTCGTCCCCGCGGGCAAGGCGACCACTCTGTGGTACCCGGAGCCCGCAGACGAGGACCTGATCATCGAGCAGGGCCTGCCGCTCGGCAACGGCCGGCTCGGCGCCCTCGTCGGCGGCGACCCGGCGAGCGAGCTGTTCCATGTGACGGACGCCTCCCTGTGGACCGGCGGCGCCAACGACGCACTCGACGGCGACGGCCAACTGCCTTACGGCCGAGACGATTTCGGAAGCTTCACGCTCCTCGCCCGCGCCACCCTGAACCTGCCGGGCCACGACAGGTCCGCCGTCAGCGACTACCGCCGCGCCCTCGACCTGAGCAACGGCCTGGTCACCACGACGTACACCAAGAACAAGGTCCGCTACGTCCGCGAGATGTTCGTCAGCGCCCCCGATGACGCCCTCGTCGTCAGACTCAGCCAGAGCGGCGGTGGAAAGCTCACCGGCAGCATGATCCTGTCCGGCACCCACGGTGAGACGACCGAGGCGGACAAGGGCCGCGGCCTCGCCTCCTTCTCCTCGTCCCTCGCCAACGGCCTGCGCTATGCGGCCGCCGTCACCGCGAAGCCGGGCAAGGGCGGCGGCGCCGTCGCGGCCACCGGATCCCGGGTCACGTTCACCGACTGTGCCGAGGTCGTCATCGTGATCAGCGGAGGCACGGACTACGCGCCCGACCATGCCGCCGGCTACCGCGACGCCGACGCCGACCCGCTGTCGCTCGCCCAGGCCAAGTCCCTTGCGACAGCAAGCACGTCGGGCACGGCGCTACGCGACACCCACGTCGCCGACTACCGCTCCCGCTACGACAGCCTGACGCTCGACCTCGGCTCCTCCACCGGGAAGCAGCGGAAGCTGGACACCTGGTCCCGGCTCAAGGCGCGCGCCGCCGAAGGGTCCGCTCCCGACCCCGAACTGGAGGCAAGCTACGTCCAGTTCGGACGCTACCTAGCCATCTGCGGGTCGCGCAGCGGGCTCCCCATGGGACTGCAGGGGCTATGGCTGGAGGGCAACACCCCTGACTGGATGGGCGATTACCACACCGACATCAACCTCCAGATGAACTACTGGCTCGCCGACCGCGCCGGCCTCGGCGAGACCTTCCCCGCGTTCGCCGACTACTGCCTGGCCCAGCTGCCCGCGTGGAACAAGATCACCCAGGAGCAGTTCCAGGACCCCCGCAACCGCTACCGCAACACCTCCGACAAGGTCGCCGGCTGGACGGTGGCCTTCTCCACCAACCCGTACGGAGGCCTCGGATGGTGGTGGCACCCGGCCGGCAACGCCTGGCTGTGCGAATCCCTTTACGAGCACTACGAGTTCACGCAGGACACGGCGTATCTCGCGAGAATCATGCCCCTGCTCAAGGGCGCCTGCGCGTTCTGGGAGGCACGCCTGATCACGACGACGGTCGACGGCCGCGAGGTTCTGATCGACGACCACGACTGGTCGCCCGAGCACGGCCCGCAGGACGCCCGCGGCATCACATACACCCAGGAACTCCTGTGGTCCCTCTTCGGTCACTATGAACAGGCCTGCCGCACCCTCGGCCTGAACCTCGAACATGCCGCGACCGTACGGGAGTTGCGCGAGCGCCTCTATCTGCCGCGGGTCAGCCCGACATCCGGCTGGCTGGAGGAGTGGATGAGCGAGGACAACCTCGGCGAGATCACCCACCGCCACCTCTCGCCGCTCATCAACCTCTTCCCCGGCGACCGGATCCGCCCCGACGCCGGCTACCCCGCCATCCTGAAGGGCGCCACTGCGCTGCTCACCGCGCGCGGCATGGAGAGCTACGGGTGGGCCTGCGCCTGGCGCGCGGCCTGCTGGGCGCGGCTCAAGAACGCGGACAACGCCTACCAGTTGGTCCTCACCAACCTCCGTCCCTGGTCCGGCGGCGACACCGGCACGGCGATGAACTTCTTCGACATGTACCGGGTGTCCGACACTCGCGCGATCTTCCAGATCGACGCCAACCTCGGCACCCCCGCCGCCGTCATGGAGATGCTCGTCTACTCTCGCCCCGGCCACATCGAACTCCTCCCCGCCCTGCCGGACGCCTGGGCCGACTCCGGCTCGGTCAGGGGCGCAGGGGTGCGCGGCGGATTCACGGTGGACATGTCCTGGCGGGCGGGTCGCGTACGGGAGGTGACGCTGCACAGCGTCGGAGGCCGCGAGGCCAAGGTCACCGCGGGCGGCCGCAGCGCGACGGTGACGCTGAAGCCCGGCGCGTCGGTGGCGCTGACGGAGCTCGTGGGCTGAGCGGGGAGGGTCCGACGTTGTATATCAAGTCGCAAAGAACACGGGCGAGTTGGCTGCCCACGATGGGTGTGTTGATCGCGCTCGCCCTCGCCCTCACTCTCGTCCCGTTCGGCACCGCGAGCGCGGCGACCACCTCGTCATCGGCCTCATACGGGAAAGGCACCCGGGTCAGCGCCTGGTCGCCGAGCATGACGACCGGCGGCCCGGCATTCGACGACCAGACGATCCGGATGGTGGTGCACAGCAGCGTCGCCGGCAGTGGAGCCCGCATCACACTCTCCAACCGGTACAGCCCCGAAGCCCTTGACGTCGGGGCTGTGGATGTGGCCGTCCAGGCGAGCGGCGGCGAGGCGAACCCTGGCACGACTCGGCGCGTCACCTTCGGCGGCTCGGGACGGGTGACGATCGCGGCCGGTGACGAGGTGGTCAGCGATGCAGTGCCGATCCAGGTCGCGGCCGGGCAGAACCTGCTTGTCAGCCTTTACGTGCCCGGCGCCACCGGCACCTCGACCTGGCACTCGGACGCGTTCGACACGACGTACATATCCGCCGGCGACCACACCGGCGACGACGGTGCCGCCACGTTCACGACCACCACGACGTCCTGGTACTACCTGGCGGGGCTCGACGTCGTGCCGACAACGGCGAAGGGCACTGTCGTGGCCTTCGGCGACTCCATCACCGACGGCTACCACTCCTCGACGTCCACGTACACTCGGTGGCCCGACTTCCTGGGCCGCCGCCTCGGTGACGAGCGGGGCCCGCAGAAGCTGAGCGTCGTCGACGCCGGCATCGGGGGAAACCGCGTGCTCACCGACGTACCCAACCTCTGGCAGGGCGTCAGCGCGCTCAAACGGTTCGGCCATGACGCCCTCGCCCAACCCGGAGTCAAGGACGTCATCCTCTTCGAGGGCATCAATGACATCGGCAACAACGTCGGCCCCGACGGCGCCCCGCTGACTGCCCAGCACCTCATCGACGGCTACCGCACCCTCATCGACCAGGCGCACGCCGCTCACGTCCGTGTCATCGGCGCGACTCTGATGCCGGACAAGGGCAATGGCTACTACACACCCGCCGCCGAGGACCTCCGCCAGACCGTCAACGACTGGATTCGCACCGGTGACGCCTTCGACGGCGTCATCGACTTCGACCGGGCCCTGCGAGACCCGGCGAACCCTGCGGCCCTGGATCCCGCCTACGACTCGGGCGACCACATCCACCCCAACGACGATGGCATGAAGGCCATGTCCGACGCGATCGACCTCCGCGTCCTGCGGTACTGACCGGGAGGGGCCGGCCCGTGACACCTGGAACTCAGCCGCCGTCGGCGTACCACTCCCGATGGCGGCGGACGCTGAGTTCCAGGTGATCCCGCATGACCGCCGCCGCACGTTCCGGGCTGCGCCCGCAGGACCGCACACAGGATGCGTCCGTGTTCCACGGACGTCGCCGGGCTGCCGCCCGTGACCGGGCTGAGGCGGAAGAGATACAGGTGCGTGTGCCAACGTTCCACCGCCGCCGCGAGCAGGGGCCGCCCCGACGCGGCGGCCGGCGCGTCGTGGACCTGCTGGTCCAGCGCCGTGAACCGGCCGTACTCGGGGCAGTGGTTGCCGTCGGCCGTCACGGCTGCATCTCCTCGGCCATGGCCATCAGCCGGTCCAGTTCGCCCTCGTCGATGTGCTCGGCGGCCGGCGTAACGGCCCGTGGTCCCAGGAGCAGCCGCATCTCGAACTTGACGAGCTGGCTGGTGGTTGAGGAACCCCCAGCCACGGGACTCGCTGCGCGGTATCGCTCGATTACCTGCGACAGTCGACGGCGATGAGCTCGTGTCTGCGGCGAGTTGGCCAGTTCGCAGGTCCGAACGGCCGGCGAGACGAACGTGATGACTGGCCTGGCTGCCAGAGGTGCGGCAGTTCGCGGCCGTAGGACCACATCGCACGTCCGCCTGGCGCCGGGGTGAGCTCGTAGACGCCCTGGGCGGCGGGCGGCGACGAAGTGTCCAGGACGACGCGGTGGAAGCTCCGGCGCAGGGCGGGGGTGAGGTTTTGGACGTCGGCGGTGACGCGGGGGAGGGGCTCGAAGGTCGGCACGGTGGTTTCCTCAGGGCAGCACCACGGAGCCCCGGCGGTTGGCGGGGGCTGATGGAGGGCGGTGCTCGTTGATGGCTGTGGGTTGCTCGGATGCTGTGTCACAGCCTCGAAGCGCTGGTCAGCGCAGTGCGACATCGGCGAATCACAGGTTCTCCCCTGTTCCCCCGCCGTTGGCGGCGATGTCGGCTCGGCAGGCCTCAGACGCCCGCTGTACCCCCTGGGAGCTGCGGGCGCGCCACGGCTGACGGGGGTCGGCGGCCCCGCCGGGGCGGCGCCCGCGCCGGTGAGCACGAACGGCAGGACACCGACGAGCGTGGCGGCAGGGGCAGTGAGATGATGGTTCATCCAGCAGACCTCCTCGGGTGGCGCGATGGCGTGCCGTGTCTGAGGACGTCACGCGGCCGAGCGTTCACCGTGGGCCCGACACCCACCGGCCGGAGCGGATGCCGGTGATGCCGGGTGAGGTCGGGCACACGGCCGGTTTCGCTCCCGCGCGGCCCCCACTACGGGTCCCATAGACATTGATCCGCGTAGTGCCAGCCTGTCCCCCCACCGCGGGAGGTGTGCCGCATGAGCTCAGGACGGCCGAGTATCACCACACATGGCAAGACCCGGTTCGACGGCATCTACAACCAGCCTGATCCGCGCGCCTACTTCCACAGGCTCGCGCCACTGGAGTACGAGATCCCGCACCATGGCCAAGAAGTATTCCGTCGCGCTCGGGCCGACCGGGCAGCCGCCTACGGCACGGACGACCCGGTCACGGTGCTTGATCTGTGCTGTTCCTACGGCATCAACGCCGCGTTGCTGAATTACGACCTCACGCTCGCCGAGCTGTACGAGCACTACACCGACCCCGAGGCAGAACCCCTCACCACCGCTGAACTCATCGCAGTGGACAAGGAGTTCTACGCCTCACGGCGCCGTCCGGACGCGACGCCGGTCATCGGACTCGACTCCGCGGACCAGGCCGTCCGATATGCCCTCGACGTCGGCCTGCTCGACGAGGCCTATGCCGAAAACCTGGAGCAGACTCCGCCCGGACCAGACCTGCGGCGCGCCGTCGGGCGTGCCGGGCTGATCACGGTCACCGGAGGCATCGGCTACATCACCAAGACCACCTTCGAGGCGCTTCTGGAGTGTGCCGAGGTCCCGGTCTGGGTGTACGCCTTCGTCCTGCGGACCGTGCCGTATCACCCGGTGGCCGCCGCTCTGAGCGCCTTCGGGCTGGAGACCGAGACGGACCCGGCGCGGACCTATCCGCAGCGCATGTTCAGCGATCCGGCGGAACAGCGCTACGCCATTGAGCAGGTTCGTCTCGCGGGTCACGACCCGATCGGGCTGGAGACCGCGGGCCGGTACCACACCCAGCTGTACCGGTCCCGACCGCGCACGGTCTGAGGGCCTGCCGGAACCTGAAGGCGCCGCAGGCACGGCGCCGACGACCGCCCTGGAACCCGCTGTAGGCATAGCCGGAATTCCCGACTTGCTTGCCGTGCGGAGAGGCGCAGTCACGACTCCACGCCCGCTGGATCTGAGGTCGGAAAGTTCCCTGCCGCGGAAGGCGCGCTGTTCTGCGCCCAGGCTGGGCTCGTGGGTTGATCCGGGTTGTCGATCTTCCCGTAGAAGGAGAGGAGGGCGTCCGCGAGCCGCTCGGGCGCTTCCATCGCCACGTAGTGGCCGATGCCGTCGAGCGAGACGGAACTCATGTCCTTGGTGACCTGGCGCAGCGTCGCCGGCGTGAACTCTCCCGACCTGCTTCCGACGGCGAGCACGGGCGTGGCGAGGTGTTGGGATGCCAGGTTCCGGATCTCTTCGCCTTCACGGAGCATCGATCGGTAGAGCCCGGCGGCGCCGTTGAACGCCGCGGGCCGCGCGTAGGAGCGGGTGAGCTCGTCGATGTCCTGATCGGTGAACGCATCGGGGGACGCACACAGGGAGGGCAGGGCGTATTCGGCGAGGAATGCGCGCTCCCGCCCGGCGAGAAGCATGTCAGGGATGCCGGGGGCGGTGAGAACACCGATGTGCCAGGCGCCACCGTGAGTGACGTCGGCGAGCCTTTCGACGCCGAACCCGGGCAGCCCGGTCTCGATCGCCGCGTAGCTTCGCACGCGGTCGGGGTGCGTGGCGGTGACACGGAACGTGGTGGGACCGCTGATGTCCTGGCCCGTCAGGTGGACGGGTCCGACGTCGAGCCGGGCGATCAGCTCGCTCAAGTCTTCGGCCGCGGTCGCGCTGTCGTGCTCCGCCGTGGCGGTGGCGGAGTCGCCGAAGCCGCGCAGGTCTGGGGCGAAGACGCGGTGGTGCCTGCTGAGCAGGGGGATCAGCTTGTGGAAGACCCACCAGGTTTCCGGAAAGCCGTGGACCAGCATGACGGGGGATCCGGACGTTCCGGCTGAAACATAGTGCAGCTGCGTGCCGTTGAGGCTCACTCGGTGGTGTTCGACGCCCGGAATGGTGGCACCGAGGGTTGCGGGGTTCATTGCTGGCCTCCCTTTGATTGACAACCTGGTTGTCAACCTACGAGTCGACAACCAGGTTGTCGACCCCTTCGGGGCTTTCGTATGATGCGCCCTATGGCACGGTCACCAGGTGCCGAGCTTGCGCTCCTGCTGCTCGGCGGCTTCCAGTCGATGGCGGATGACGTACACGGTGAACTGGCGAACCGCGGACACAAAGGTGTGCGCGCATCCCACGAGTTCGCCCTGCGCGCCATCGATGAGGGAGCGGACACGGCCACCGAACTCGGCCGCAGCCTGTCGGTGTCCAAACAGGCAGCCGCCAAGACGATCGCCGCCCTGGAGCGGCTCGGATACCTCGAACGCGAGGCCGACCCGAACGACGCGCGCCTCAAACGACTCCGCGTCACAGACCGTGGCCACGACATGATGACCCTCGGCGCGGCGCTCTTCACCGAGGTCCGCGAACGCTGGGCGGCGCAGATCGGAGCCGAGCAACTCGACGCCCTCGAAGCACACTTGACCCAGCTCGCTAAGAACCGGCCGCCGAGCACGAAGAACCTGGCACGACTCCGCGAGGATCTCGGCGAGGCCATCTGACGACGCGGGTCGGATCCGATCTCGCGTCCATGTCCCTCAACACCTGAAGCAGTTGCACTGCGCGAGGCCCCGGCCAATACCGGATACCTCCCCTCGGTTCGTGGTCGGGCTCGATCCGACTCCGGGGAGCTCCAACCTCATCGGGCTGGCAGATTCGCCGCCGTCCGGAAGGTCAGCCCGTCTTACGTACACTGCCTCATTGAGCCCCTCGGGCTGTAGGCAGGAAAGTGGAGATGACGGTCGCGACATCGGCACTGAGTAACCGCCCCGACCGGCTCACGACCTGGGCCGGGGCGTCTGGGCCACACCCGCACACCCTCACATGCGAGGGGCCGCCCGATCGCCAGACCGACCCAGGCGCTCGTTGAAACTCCCCATTCCGTCGGACTTTGAGCGAGTGAGGCGACGAGTTCCCCTGGCGAGTATCCGTGAGCGGGCCACGTCACGGATTCCGCAGTGTGCGCCTGCGAGATGCGCGACGCGCCTGATGTCATCCCGATGCCGCGCCGGGTTCACCCGATTGGACGCCGCGGCCGGGTCCGACGGCGCTGGTGGAGGAAAGCTGATGTGCCGTAGGCCCCCAAGGAAAGCGAGAACGGCATGACGGAATCTGCGGTCCATGGCTCACGACGCCGAATACGGCGTACGGGCGTCGCGGCGGCGGGGTTCGCCACTGCCGCCTTGTGCGTGGTCACGGTGGCCCCCGCCGTAGCGGACGACGGCGCCAGCGGCGCGAAGCCCACCATCGTGCTGGTGCACGGAGCATTCGCGGACGGCTCCAGTTGGAACGGGGTGATCGAACGACTCGAGCGCCAGGGCTACACGGTCATGGCCCCGGCCAACCCGCTGCGAGGGCTGTACAGCGATTCCACCTACATCGCCTCCGTGCTGAAGAGCGTCAAGGGTCCGATCGTGCTCGCTGGTCACTCCTACGGCGGAGCCGTGATCAGCACGGCCGCGGCCGGCAACGACCAGGTGAAGTCCCTGGTGTACATCTCGGCGCTGATGCCCGACGTGGGCGAGAGCGGCATGTCACTGGGAGCCCGTTTCCCCAGCGCCCTCGGCACTGCCACCCGGACCGTGCCCTACGAGGCAGGTGGAGGCGTCAGCGGGACCGACCTCTACCTGAAGCGCGACAAGGTGCACCCGGTCTTCGCCGCCTGCCTTCCAAAGAGCCAGGCGAATCTGCTGGGGGTGACTCAACGGCCCGCCGCCACCACCGCGTTCTCCGAGACGGCCAAGGTCGCGGCCTGGAAGACCATCCCGTCCTGGGCACTCGTCGGCCGGCAGGACATGACCATCAGCCCGGACCAGGAGCGGTTCGAGGCCAAGCGCGCCCACTCCCACACAGTGGAGATCAACTCCTGTCACGTGTCGCTGATCGCGCACCCCGCCGACGTCGCCGCTCTGATCCTCCAGGCCGCCACCGCCACTGCCGCCACCGCCGGCGGATCCGACCGCCTGGCGCTCGCGAACTCCGGCTCCGTGCAGCGCACCGCAGTCGTGACCGGACTCGCCAGCGCCTCCCTGGCTACCGGCTCCGCTCTCGTTCTCCTCGGCCGCCGACTGCGACGCCGCACGTACTGACCGCACATCGCCGTCCCACGACGCCGGATGCGGGATGACGTGCGCGGGCTGCCGGGCCCGGTCGGCCGCAAGAACGGCTGGCAGCTTGCTGAGTACGCCGCGATGCCATCCCGGACGGGCTCAGCGCTTGCTGTCCCACAGCCGCTGGGACCCCGACCGTCTCCGCGATGACCTGCAGTCCTGTGCAGCAGAGCAACTCGGCACATCTGAGGGTGTGTTGATTGTCGTGACAACGGCTTCGTCAGGAAGGACACCACCTCAGCCGGGGTGCAACGGCAACGTTCAGGGACCGCGGGCCGGAGCGAGAACTGCCAGATCGGTGTCTTCGCTGCCTACGCCGCCACGCGTGGGCACGGCCTGGTCGACCGCGAGCTCTGTCTGCCCAAGTGCTGGGCCGAAGACCGGGAGCGCTGCCAAGCGGTCAGGATCCCCAGCGGGCGTGACTTCGCCACCAAGAACGGCCTCGCCAGCGTCATGATCCACCGGTCACCTGCCGTGGTGGTCATCCGCTGTGCGTGACCTGGGTTTGCCGGCGCGCGTCTCCCGCCGCTCGGGCCGCGCGGGGAGCAACCGGCCCGTCATTCGTCCCATTGGTCGAGGAGGGCGTCGGCGAGGTTCATGCCTGGTTCGTCGGGGTCTTCGTGCAGGGACTGCTCGGTCCAGATGATCTTGCCGTGGGGTGTGTAGCGGGTGCCCCAGCGCTGGGCACACTGAGCTACCAGGAACAGGCCGCGGCCACCCTCGTCGGTGAGCCGGGCCCGGCGCAGGTGTGGGGAGGTGCTGGAGCCGTCGGCCACCTCGCAGATCAGGTTTCGGTCGTGCAGCAGGCGCAGTCGGATGGGTGGGGCGCCGTACCGGATGGCGTTGGTGACCAGCTCGCTGACGATCAGCTCAGTGCTGAAGGCGACCGTGGTCAGACCCCAGGTCACAAGCCGGCGGCTGACTTCGGCACGGATACGGGAGACGGCGGCCGGGTCGGCGAGCACGTCCCAGTCGGCGACATGGTCGGGGCCCAGCAGCTTGGTGCGGGCGATGAGCAGGGCGACGTCGTCGCGGGGGCGTTCGGACAGCAGGGTGTCGAAGACCGCCTGGCAAGCCTGTTCCGGCGTGTGGTCGGCGTGGGAGAGAGCGTCTCGCAAAAGTTCCAGGCTGGTGTCGAGGTCGCGGTGCCGGCTCTCGACGAGCCCGTCGGTGAAGAGTGCCAGCTGGCTGCCCTCCGACAGCTGGAGCGTGGCGGTTTCGAAGGGGAGACCGCTTCCCAGGCCGAGCGGTGGTGAGACCGGGGTGTCGGGGAAGGCGACGGTGCCGTCGGGGTGCATCACAGCGGGGCCCGGGTGGCCGGCTCGGGCGAAGGTGCACGCCCCGGAGACCGGGTCGTAGATCGCATACAGGCAGGTGGCGCCGGTGATCCCGTCCCTCTCGCTGGAGGCCTCGGCGATGTCCAGATAGGCGACCAGCTCGTCCAGATGAGTCAGCAACTCGTCGGGGGAGAGGTCCAGGGTGGAGAAGTTGTGCACCGCGGTACGCAGTCGGCCCATGGTGGCCGAGGCGTGCAACCCGTGGCCGACAACGTCACCGACCACCAGGGCAACACGGGCGCCTGACAGTGGAATGACATCGAACCAGTCTCCGCCGACCCCAGCCTGTGCGGGCAGATAGCGGTAGGCGACCTCCAGAGCCGTCTGCTCAGGCAGTGTCTGGGGAAGCAGGCTGCGCTGCAGCGTGACGGCTACCGTGCGCTCGTGGGTGTAGAGGCGGGCATTGTCGATCGCCACTGCCGCTCGGGCCGCCAGTTCCGTGGCGAAGGACAGGTCCTCTTCGTCGAAGGGCTCAGAGCCCTCGGCGCGCCAGAAGTCGCCCAGTCCAAGCACCACACCTCGCGCCCGCAGCGGCACCGTGATCAGCGAGTGGATGCCAGCGTCCAGGACCCTGCGGGACCGCTCGGGGTCATGGGTGCGCCAGCCCTCAGCCACGTGCAGGTTGGCTTCAAGGACCGCCTGGCCATTGATCACGCTCGACAGTTGAGGCGAGTGGGGTGCCCAGCTGATGAGTTCGCCAACGGGTTGCAGCGGCGAGCCCGGCAAGTCGCCGCTGACAGCGGCGCGGCGCATCTCGGTGCTCTCCTCGGTCGGTTCCCCACCTGCAAGAACCGGATCCAGCAGGTCTACGGTGACCATGTCTGCGAAGCGTGGAACTGCCACTTCAGCCAGCTTCTCGGCGGTGCGCACCACATCCAGGGTGGTGCCGATGGACGCGCCCGCGTCGTAGAGCAGCGACAAGCGCTCGCGAGCGGTCTCTGCCCTGCCCGCCAAGGCCCCTAGCTCGGTGGTGTCCCGCAGCGTCACCGCGCTTCCGGCCGGTCCGCCGTAAGGGGCGGTTGGCCGCACGTTCACCGACAGCAGATGATCTCCCGCCATGTGCACCTCGTCGCTGGCTGTCCGTCCCGATGCGAGGAGTTCGGCGATGGGTGGGTCCAGGTTCAGGTCCGGGATGGGCAGCCCTTGGGCGTCCTCGGCCAGGCCGAGCAACCGCCGTGCCTCGTCGTTGGCGAGCAGCAACCGACCGTCACCGCCAATGATCAGCACGCCCTCCCGCACCGCGTGCAGGACCGCGTCGTGATGTTCGTACATGCGCGTGATCTCGACGGGGCCGAGACCGCGGGTCTGCGCCCACAGCCTTCGGCTGATCAGGGCTGCTCCGCCGATGGTGACGGCCACCGCTCCGACGGCAGCGCCCAGCACGGACGACAGTTGCGCCGTGACCCTGTTGCTGACGTGTTCGAGGGTTACGCCGGCCCCGACGGCGCCGACCACCGTGCCATCCGGTGCCTTGACAGGGACGTAGGCCCGGATCTGAGGGCCCAGAGAGCCGACGCCCTTCTCCGTCGTCGTCCGCCCAGCCAGCAAGGGAGCCATGTTCGTAGTGGTGTGGATCCCGGGCCGGCTCGCGACCGAGGAGATGGCCTCGTAGGTGCCATCCCGGTTCAAGACACCCAGAAAATCTACGTTTGAGGCTTTCTGGGCCTCTTTGATCCGCGGCTGCAGCACCGCGGTGGGATTGGAGGACACCAGGGCCTGCGCGACGCCGGGTGAACTGGCAAAACCTTGGGCGATGGCGAGCGAACGATTACGGGCGTCGCGGGTGCTTGCGTGCTGGGCTGTGAGGACGAGTGCGACAACGGCGCCGATAGCCAGCAGGAACACGATCGCCACTTGCAGCACGAACATCTGGCCTACGACGCTCCGGATGCCGAGCGGAGACAGTAGGCGGTTGCGCCGATTGCCGGCCGACGTGTTCAAGCGGTGCTCATGCGAGGATTCATTCGACGACATGTGTGATCCGCGCATATCTCAATTTATCACCGCTCATAACGCCTTATCACCGCCCATAACGCCTAGAAGTGGCCATAGGCGCACACCGTGAGGTCTGCCCTTGTGGTCGATGGCGACACGACAGAAGCTCTCCGGCAGGCCCCGCCCGGCACGGGCAGCTGGAGCACTCCACCGGCTTCCCGCGCGACCGGCGCGGTGCTGGCGACCACCTGATCACCCCGCCGCTCTCGAACCGCAACGCGGTGCTGCCGACTCCGATCGGCAACCAGGCAGAGAGCCCGGTCCCCTGTGGGTCACCGGGCCCGCGCTGTGCCTGCTGCTGCGCCTGTCGGGGCCGAGGTACGGGCTGTGCGAGGCGCCGGAGATCCGCGGGCCCGGCGCGTGGGCCGACGGCTCCTCCGGCGGCGCCGGGGGACCTTGAGCAGCGAGTCGCGGCCGAACAGAGTCAGGTACCACGGCACACCGGCCCCCGGGATGCTGACGGGTTCGCCGTCGACTCCGGTGGCTTGGATCGTCAACAGGTCGAGGTCGGTGAGGCCCTGCGCGCAAGCGAGCCCCAAGTCATTGCCGAGATCGGGGAGTTGGAGTGTCGTGTCGCGTACGGGCTGCGCTGCGAGTTGCGGCCCGCCGTGCGGATGGGCAGCGACGTGTAGCCGCATCTCTGCCTCGGCATGTGGGGAGAAGGGCAGACGCCACACCAACTCGTAAGAGGGTCCGTCGCTCGCGTGCACGTTATCGGGGCGGGCTCTGCGGTCACCGTGATGCGCGAGCGCCAGGCGGCCTGCTCGTAGTCGAACTCCACGCCCGCGACCGGACAGTGGGCCCGGCGCACTGTGTCGGCTTTGGGGGAGTCGCCGTGCGAAGAGACCGGCGAAGTCCGTGTCCACGGTGAGGGCGACCTTGGCGACGATCGGGTCCTGGCTGTTGCTGACGAAACGCAGGAGGTCCTTGAACGCGCCTGCCGTGACCGTCTGCCGGCGGAACACGGTGGATGCGGGCGGGGCGTCGCGGGTGCCTTTTGGGGTGAGGGCACACTCGGCCGCGCCGTCCGCTGTCGGTGCGACCAGGGAGAGAACGACGGGCGCGCTGCCGTCGACTGTGAGCTGCCAGCGGGTCAGGTGGCGGGCGTCACGGACGAACAGGCCCTGATTGGCGCCTAGCCGTGAGCGGCCGGCCGGGCTGGGCAGCTCGTGACCCCGCCGGGCCGCCCGGACATGCGAGGAGTCGATCACGGCACGCGACCGGTCCGACTGGTTCGCCGACCGCAGTCGCTCCGACAGCACGTGAGAAGTGGCTGTCCTGGAATGGCGTCGGTGGCGCGTTCCCCTCCGGGCCCGGTGCTCGTACCGCATCCTGGGCTACCCCCTGTCCGTTCGTGCCCATACATGCCCGAGTCTGTTTACATCGTCGATCTGTCGGCGTAACGTGACGGCTAATCCACACGCTCGGGCATGGAGCGGATCCAAAACAACATGTATGCGCCGCAGCGACAGCAAGCAATCCTCCGTCTCGCCCGTGAGAGCGGCCGGGGCCACGCGTCGTCGGCGTCGCGCCCGTCGAGTGTGGCGCCCGGCATGCAGGAAGCCACCTGGTCGACCTCGTTGAGCAGGGCGAGCACGGCATCGGGGGCGGCGGGCACCGTGATCTCGGGGATCGAAGGACCCAAGGTCTCCGTCCCGGCCTGACGGTCCGCCCCGCACTCTGATTCCCATCACCAAACAGGAGAGTTCACCATGCATCAGCGCACTGTCGCCGTGGGTTCCCAAAGCGGTCTGCACGCTCGCCCGGCCTCATTGCTCGTCCAGGCAGCGACTCGGCAGCCGGTCAAGGTGACCATCAGCAGGGACGGCCAGCGCGCCGCCGACGCCCGGAGTCTGCTCTCTGTGCTCGCCCTGGCGGCCCAGTACGGCGACTCAGTGGTACTGGCCGCGGAGGGCGACGGCGCGGAAGCCGCGGTCGACGAGCTGGCCACACTCCTCGCTCGCGACCTCGACGCCACGCCGTGACGTCAGCGGCCACCGCCGCCACCCCATCGGGCGCCGCTGCCTCCGGTCGTCCTGCTCGCTGCCCCGCGGCGCCGGACCAGCGCCTGATCTGCGTGCAGGTCTGGTCAGTCGGGCACGACTGAGCTCGCGGTCGCTGCCGCAGCAGTTCCGATCTTTCCACTGAGCAGGTGCCCCGCCCCTGGCACGGTCGGCGGCAGGCCGAGTTCGGTGAGCAGACGGTAGGTCGTCGCGGTCGCCGCTGAGAGTACGGGGATGCCGCAGGCGTCCTCGACAGGCTGGATCGCCTCCAGGGACGGCATCTGTACGCAGGCCGAGAGGACCAGGGCGTCCGCTCCGCTGAGGTCGAGGCGCTGGTAGTGGTCGCGCAGATCCGCGGGGTCGAGTCGGGCGACGGCGAGGTTGTCGGGGACCTCGAGGCTCAGGGAGTCCACGACCTCGGTCCCGGTGGACTCGATGTAGTCGGTGACCAGCGCGGTGAGTTCCTTCATGTACGGGGTGACGACCGCGATGCGACGTGCGCCGAGCGCGGCAATGCCGTCCAGTAGCGCTCCTGCACTGGACACGACGGGGACCTCGGCGCCCTGCTCCCGCAACACGGCGGTGATCTGGTCCTCGGCGGTGCAGTGGTAGCCCGGGCCCTGCGCCATGATCGCGACGAGGCAGGCCGTGGCCACCACATCGGGCCGTGCGTCGGCGAGTTCGAGCGCGGCACGCTCCGTCTGGGCGTTCATGCCGCGCAACTGCTCGGGTGTGACCTTCTGCATGCGCATACGGCTGCTGTGGAAGACGAAGCGGTCGTCGTGGCCCGCCTCCTCGCGGGCCCGGAGCATGCGCGGGACTTCGGTCTCCATCGTCAGGTTCGAGCTGGGCACGATCATCCCGATGTGGTGCGTGGGCATGTACTACCTCCAACGAAAGTCCGGACACGTACGATTTTGGTCGAGGTGCGCCCCGGATCCCACCAGAGGTAGGAGCCTGGGCGGGTGGAGCGATGGGTCAGGAACTGCGGGCCAACTGCTCCCAGCGGTCTGCCAGGAGAGTCAACTCACGGACGACCTGCTCGCGTCGCTCCGGGGCGTAGGACTGGAGCAACTGCTCGTCCAGTTGCCGGGCCCGCACGTTCGCCGCGTCGACCACCTTGTGGCCCTCCTCCGTCAGATGCAGCAGCTTGCGTCGGGCGTCGGCGGGCGACGGGGTGCGGGCGAGCAGCCCACGGGTCTCCAAGCGGCGCGCGATGTCGGTCATGGTGGAGGTGTCGAGGGCGGCAAGGTCGGCCAGGGACTTCTGATCCAGTCCGGGATTGGCCTGGGCGATCTGCAGCACCGCGAACTGAGGACCGGTCAGTGTCGCGTCGACGCTGCGCACCCAGACCGCCAGATATGCCTGATAGAGGCGCCGGGCCTGGAAGCCGGGAGCCTCGACGAGACGGCGGGGAGCGCTGGGGGCATCGGCAGCCGGCGTGGCGTCAGCCGTGGAGTCGGTCATGGACCAACTTTCCCATGGAGGGGCATTCCTGAAGTGGGTGGGGAGTTGTGAGGGCCTCACGCAAAAGGGCGAGGGCGATGTCCGGGTTGTCCCAGAACAGCATGTGGCCGGCGTCCGGGACCTGGACGAGTCGGGCGGACGGCAGGGCTCGTTCGGCTTCGGCTGCTCCTTCGGCCGTCACCACCGGGCTGTCCGCCCCGTACAGCAGCGTTGTCGGTGTGGCCGCGTCGATCCGGGGCCACCAGTCGAAGAAGTCCTCGCTCTCGAAGCCCTCGTGCGTGGCCCTGACCGCCGTCTCGCCGCAGCTGCTCAGCCAGCGGGCCCGCAACTCCTGTTCACGGCGGGGCCACCGAGGCCAGGCCCTGGCGACCTCGCCGGCGTCCGTGCCGCGCTGAGCCTCGTGCAACTGCGTGAGAAAGGCCTCCAGAGTGGTGGGGTACGGGCCGCGGCCCGGGCCGGACAGCGGCGGATCGACGAGCACGACGCCGCGCAGCGCGATTTTGCCGCGCACGGCTGCCGCTGCGGCGATGCGTGCGCCCATCGAGTGCCCGAGCAGCAGCGGGCGGTCCAGGTCCAGTTGTTCGACAACGGCCTCGACGTCGGCGGCATAGTTCTCCAGGGTGTAGCCCTCGCCGTCGTCGGACAGGCCGCGGCCGCGCACGTCCAGTACGACGGGACGCGCGAGGTCGGTCAGCGCTCGAGCTACGAAGTCCATGGTGACGGCAGGGGAGGTGATGCCCGGCAGGATCAGCAGCGGGACGCCGTCGCCGCCGTAGTCGAGGGCGTGCAGGCGGATGCCGTCCCGGTGTGTCCAGCGGCTTCGGGCCGGGATGTCCGCGAGGTCGGCGAGCGCGGCCTGGGGGAGGGTGCGATGGGTCATGGGGCGGGGAGTCCTCACGGTGTGCCGGGGAACTTGGCGAGATCGGCGAGATAGGTGAGTGCGTCGCACTGGTCGATGACGTCGCCGTACTTGGCCTGGATGTCGAAGAGCGCGGCGTCGTGCGGGCCTTGGGCGCGGTCGCCCACCGCGTCCCGCGGCACCAGGACGGGGAAGCCCGACTGGACGGCGTCGACGGCGGTGGCTCGTACGCAGCCGCTCGTCGTCGCGCCGCACACCAGCACCGTGTCCCGGCCCAGCGCCGTCAGCTGGGCGGCGAGCGAGGTGCCGAAGAACGCCGATGCGCCCTTCTTCACGATCAGTACGTCCCCGTCCCGGTACGGCAGGCGGGGGTCGAGCGCGACCGCGTCGCTTGCCTCGCGCAGCGCGCGCATGCCCGGCGCCTTGTCCAGCCAGGCAAGAGAGCGGCCGTCGGCCTCGGCAGGGGAGTAGGAGATCGCTGTAAAGATCACGGGCAGGTGTGCGTCGCGCGCCGCCTCGATGAGCTGGACAGTGGCGGCGACAGCCTCGGTGAGGTCGCTGCCGGTGGGGAAGCCGGGCTCGGTGAAGCCGCGGGTGAGGTCGACGATGACGAGCGCGGGATGGGCGCCGCGGGACACGGGGGCGCCGAAGCCCGCCCGCTCGTAGACGGAATCGGTCCGCGGACCGTAGTGCGCGGTCATGAGGGCCTGCCTTTCAACGGTGGGAGCAGCGACGGGAGAAGGCGCGGGTTAGCAGCCAGCCCTGGACCATCCCGGCGGCGAAGGCGGCGGCCATGGGCGCGTACCGGGCGGCGGTGGGGCCGGCGAGCAGGGCGAGCCCGTCGAGTTCGGATGTCGTGACAGGAGCGGGCAGGGAGGCCGGCTGCGCGACGGCCGTCGCGGCGTGCGGAGCGCTCTGCGCAGGAGGGTTGCCGGTGGACAGCTGCGCGACCAGGTTCTGCGCGAACTGCCGCAGGAGCCGGTCGGAGACGGTCACGATGGCGCCCTTGCCGAACTGGGCGATCTTTCCGCGGATGACCAGATCGGTCGAGATCCGCAGCAGCGAACCGGAGCCGTCCGGGGCGTCGGCGACCTCCAGGTCGACGGCTGCCTCGGCGTCCCCGCTGCCGTGGACGTCGGCGCCGCTGGCCTTGAGCCGAAGGCGGCGCTTGTCGGCGTCCGACTCGAGGAAGCGCACCGTGCCCGCGTATCCGGCCGTGATCGGCCCGACCTTGACCTTCACCGTGCCACGCCACGCGTCGTCGGCGTCGCGCCCGTCGAGTGCGGCGCCCGGCATACAGGAGGCCACCCGGTCGACCTCGTTGAGCAGGGCGAACACGGCATCGGGGGCGGCGGGCACCGCGATCTCGTTGGTAAGGATCACTGGGCATTCCCTTCGTACGGCAGGCGACCGGTCCTCTGCGTGCGGCGGGCGGCGGCGCAGTGCTCGACCGCGTCGACGATGGTCTGATAGCCGGTGCAGCGGCACAGGTTGGAGGAGACGGCTTCGCGGATCTCCTCCCGGTCCGCGTCCGGGTTCTGGGCCAGGAAGCCCTCGGCGAGCATGAGGAAGCCGGGCGTGCAGAAGCCGCATTGGAGGCCGTGGTGGTCGGCGAACGACTGCTGCAGATCGCCCAGTTGGTCTCCCTCGCCGAGCGATTCGACGGTGCGCACCTGCCGTCCCTCTGCCTGCACGGCGAACATCAGACAGGAGCGGGCGGGGCGTCCGTCGACGAGGACTGTGCACGCCCCGCAGATCCCGTGTTCGCAGGCGAGGTGCGTGCCCGTGAGCCCTAGCTCGTGGCGCAGGGTGTCGGCGAGGGTGCGGCGCGGGTCGAGGACGACCTCGCGTGAGGTGCCGTTGACGGTGAGGGTCACCAGCTGCTGGTCGGTGGCGCTGTTCACGCGGGCTCCTTGTGCTGCTCGTGCCCCTGGTGTGCGTACGAGGCTTGTTCTAGGGCGAGTTGGACCTGTTCCGGGCGGATCGGGGTGTTCTCCAGCTCGATCCCCGTGGGACGCAGGGCGTCGTTGACGGCATTGAGGACGGCGGCGGGGGCGCCGATGGTGCCTCCCTCGCCCGCGCCCTTGGCGCCCGTCTCGGTGATCAGCGAAGGGGTCTCCAGGTGGAGGATCGTGATGTCCGGGATCTCGGCCGCGGTGGGCACCTTGTACTCCATGAACCCCGTGCACTCGGGGTCGCCCTGCGCGTCGTAGGTGACCTGCTCGTACAGTGCACCGGCGATGCCCTGGGCTATACCGCCGCGACACTGGCCCTCGACGACCGTCGGGTTGATGGCGACGCCACAGTCCTCCACGCACACGTACTTGAGGATCTCCACCTGCCCTGTGCCCTCGTGGAGTTCGACGACGACGCCGTGGGTGGCGTTGGAGAAGGTGCCGTCGCTCAACGTGTCGAACGAGGCGGTGGCCGTGAGGCCCGGCTCGATCCCGACGGGAAGCAGGTCCGCCCGTAGGTAGGCAACCTCGGCCAACTCGACGAAACTTACAACGCGTTGGGGACCCTCACGCAGTCGTACGTTGCCCTGGTCGAGGACCGTGTCCTCGTACGGGACGTCGAGCAGCCTGGCGGCGAGGACACGCAGCCGCTCGCCCAGCAGCCTCGCCGCACGGCGCACCGCGCTGCCCCCGATGGCGATCGAGCGGCTGGCGAAGGTACCCCATCCGTAGGCGACCCGGTCGGTGTCGCCCTGGTGCAGCTTGACCTTGTGCAGGTCAAGGCCCAGCTCGTCGGCGGCGATCTGGGCCATCGTCGTCTCGTGGCTCTGTCCGTGGCTGACCGTGCCGGTGGTGACAGTGAGGGCACCGGTGGTGTCCATCCGTACTTCGGCGAGGTCGAAGCCGGGTACCACCTTCATCTTGCGCTGCGCGAAGGCTGCGGTGCCGTAACCGGTGCGCTCGCTGAAGCAGGAGTAGCCGATACCGAGATGGCGGCCCTGCCCGGCCGCCTCTGCCTGACGGTCGTACCAACCCTCGTTACGCAGCACCTGTTCGCACAGGTCGAGCGACTCGCGGTAGGAGCCGGGATCGTAGGTGATGTTGTTGACCCCGCGGTACGGGAAGTCCGTGATGACGTTGCGGCGGCGGATCTCGACGGGATCCAGGCCGAGCTCCCGCGCGGCACGCTCGAAGACCCGCTCGACAGCCATCACGTACTGCGGTCGGCTGACACCCCGATAGGGGGCGGTCGGTGCCTTGTTGGTGGTGATCGCGCGCCCGCGCACCCGGTAGGCGGGCAGCCGGTAGACGCCCGGCATCTCGGACGAGGCCATCAGCGGCTCGATGCCCACGGTGAACGGATAGCAGGAGTAGGCACCCATGTCGCAGACCACGTCGGCGTCCAGGGCCAGGATGTGCCCGTCGGCGTCGAAGGCGGCACGCAGGCTGTAGTGCTGCTCGCGGGCGAGGAAGGAGGCGGTCAGCGCGTCCTTGCGGTCCTCGATCCACTTCACCGGGCGTCGCAGGCGCAGCGCCGCCGCACCGACCGCGATCTCCTCGCGGCCCACCACGCACTTGATGCCGAAGCCGCCGCCCATGTCGGGCACGATCACGCGCACGGCCCGCTCGTCAAGGCCGAGGCAACCAGCCATCACGGTCCGCACCTGGTGCGGGATCTGCGTGCAGGTGTGCACGACCAACTGCTCCTCGCGCGCGTCCCATTGGGCTAGAGCGCCGCGCGTCTCCAGCGGCAGGGCGTTCTGCCGGCCGGTCCGCGACTCGACTCGAACGGTGCACGCGGCGCCGGTGAAGATCTCGTCGATGCCCTCCGTCGCGAAGAGGGACACGTCGAGGAGCGTGTTGTGCGCGGCTCGCTCGTGGACCAGCGGGGCCCCGTCGGCCAGCGCCGCCTCCTCGTCCAGTACGGGCGGGAACACGTCGTAGGTGACCTTGGCCGCCTCGATGCCGTCCTCGGCCGCGTACGGGTTCTCGGCGATCACGATGGCGAGGGGCTCACCGACGAAACGCACCCGGTCGCCGGCGAGGACGGGCATCTCGGTGGGCACGTACTCCTCGACGGGGCGGTGCAGACCGGCGGTGATGCCTTTCAGGTCCAAGTCCTGGGCGGTGAACGCGGCGACGACACCAGGTACTTCGCGTACCGCGGACAGGTCCAGGGAGGTGATGCGGCCCGACGCGACGCTCGCCCGGACGAACTGGGCGTGGAGCATGTGCGGGACCTGGATGTCGTCGACGAACCGGCCCTGCCCGGTCAGCAACCGTGGGTCCTCGCGGCGGGGGACGGCGGTACCGACCAGAGGCGTACCCATGGAGGCCGCCGCGGATCCATGTGCGGCGTGGGCCGCGAACGCGTCGGGGCTCATCGTGCCATCGCCTCCTCACACGCGCGGCGGACCAACGTGCGGGTCAGGGCGCGGCGATAGCGCGGGCTGCCATTGTGGTCACCGGGCGGGTCGATCGCGGCGCCGGCCGCCTCGGCGCACGCGACGAACAGGGCGGATGCCGGTCCCCCGCGGGCGAGTTCCAGCTCCGCCTCCGGCACCCGTACCGGCGCTGGGGCGACTCCGCCGAGTGCCACCCGCCCTCCCCGTACGGCACCGCCCTCCACATCCAAGTCGACGGCGACGGCGACGATCGCGAAGTCTCCCTTGCGCTCCGCGAATTCGGTGAGCGCCGCGTACGGCGCGAGGCGCGGGAAGACCACCTCGGTGATCAGTTCGTCGGGATCGAGAGCAGTGGTGAAGAAGCCGTGGAAGAAGTCACCGGCGCGGATGCTGCGGGTACCGCGCGGTCCCTGGGCCACGATGTGCGCATCGAGCAGGACGGCGAGCAGGCACCACTCGGCGGTGCTGTCCCCGTGGGCGATGCTGCCGCCGATCGTTCCACGCGTACGGATCGGCAGATGGCCGACCCAGCGCATCGCGTCGCGCAGCACGGCGAATCCGGGTCCCAGCCGCGCCGGGTCCGCCGTCTCGACGGCGTGGTGGGTGGTGAGCGCGCCGATGCGCAGCCCGTCGGCACCAGGGCGCAGGCCGGTCATCCGCTCGCTCGGTGGGAGGCTGCCGATGTCGATGAGGTGGCTGGGCCGTGCGAGCCGGTAGTTCATCATCGCGATGAGGCTCTGGCCGCCCGCCAGGAGCTTGGCCTCGTTGCCCAGTTCGGTGAGCAGCCGGGTCGCATCCTCGGCGCTGCGGGCGCGATGATAAGTGAAGGGAGCGGGTTTCATGGTCCTCCTCTCGTCGTGGTCGGGCCGGGTCAGCCGGCGGGCCGGGCGGGCTCGACGGGCGGTACCGTCGGGCGAGGGGACGCCGACGCGGGTGCCAAGTCCTGTGCTACATGGTCCAGTTCGCGCCCCTTCGTCTCCGGAGCACCCACCGCCATCCATCCCACCGCGACGGCGGCCGCGGCACCGAGCACCGTGAACGTGAGCGGCAGTCCGAACACCGGCCACATCACCGTGCCGAACAGCAGCGGTGCGAAACCGGTGGCGACACGGCTCGCCGCGGACGCGGAGCCGAAGCCCGTGGCGCGCATCGGCGTCGGATACAGCTCGGCCACATACGCGTACAGCACGGGGATGGTCAGCTGGATGGTGAAGCCGAAGACGGCGAGAGCCACCATCGCAGCCGTCGGCGTGGACAGGAGCGTCGCGAAGAGCACCAGGGCGACGGAGGCGAGTGGCGCCGAGACACCGATCAGCCACTTACGGCCCACCATGTCCACCAGCCAGGCGGACACGGCCACACCCGCGATTCCCACGGCGCTCATCAGGGTGGTGCCCGCGAAGGCCGCCGTGTTGCTGTAGCCCTCGTCGGCGAGGATGGACGGCATCCAGCTCAGCGCCGCGTAGTACACCAGCATGATGGTGACGAACAGGGACCAGGCGACCGACGTGATGCGCGGGCTGAACGTCCACACCCGTCCCAACTGGGCACACGCCTCGGCGAATCCGCCCTGGCGGCCCTCCTGATCGACCTGCCGGGGCGCAGGTACCGCGTACGGCTCGACCGGGGCGCCCGTACGGGCCACAAGATCGTCGATGACCGCACGGGCCTGTCGCTCGCGGCCCTTGGCAGTGAGGTAGATCGGGGACTCGGGCACGCCGCGCCGTACCCAGAAGAGCAACAGCGCGGGGAGCGTCATGGCGCCCAGCATCCAGCGCCAGTCGCCGCCCAGATCCAGCATCGCGGTGGAGGCCAGGCCGCACAACGTGCCGCCGATCGGCCACCACAGATCCAGCGCGGTCAGGATCCGGCCGCGGTACTTGCGCGGCGAGAACTCACTGATGAGCGCGTAATCGACGGGGATGCAGCCGCCGAGTCCGACACCCGCGCAGAAGCGCAGGGCGAGAAAGACCTCGTAGGTGGGGGAGAAGGCACACAGGACGGAGAAGAGCGCGAAGATCAGCAGTGTGGTGCTGAAGGCCTTCTTGCGCCCGATCCGGTCCGCGATCGAGCCCCAGAGGACCGCGCCGGCCGCCATGCCGACGAGGTTGGCGGTCGCGACGAGGCTGCGCTCGCCGACCGACAGGCCGAACTCGGTGCCGAGCAGCGGGGTGAGGAAGCCGTTGAGGGCGACGTCCCAGGCATCGAAGAGATACCCGAGGCCGCCGATGATGAAGATGCGGCCCTGGACGCCCCATCTCCAGGGGAGTTCCTGAACGATCTGGTCACCGGTTTTCACGCGCGTACTCCAGGTCTGCAGAGGGTGGGCGCCGCGACATCGCGGGCACTGGGGGACTGCACGAGCTGCGGGTGCGGCCACGGAGCGGGCCGTGGTGAGACACGGGGGAGGAAGTGTCAGCGGTGGTGACGGTAGGCGAACGACTCCCCATCGGCGCCGTCGAGCGGGGTCCCGCTCCACAGCCAGTCGTAGGACACGTCCGACTCGCCGTCGAAGCACTGCGCGAGCGCGGCGTCGCGTGCGCGCTGCTCGGAACCGTCCGGGTAGCGGTAGAAGGTCCTGTTGCGCAGCGAGGCCTGCTGCACCATCGCGGCGTGCTTGGCCCGGCGGTGGACGTAGCGCTGCAGCGCGTCCTCGATGCCGCCGGCCGTCACGGCGCCCAGCTCCTCGGCCAGGACCGCCGCGTCCTCCATGGCCTGGGACGCACCCTGGGCCTGGTACGGCAGCATCGCGTGGCAGGCGTCGCCGAGCAGCGCGACCCGGCCGTCGACCCAGACCGGATCGGGCCGCCGGTGGTACAGCGCGAAGCAGGTGACGTCGTCCTTGGCTTTGGCCAGCATGGCCGAGACGCGGTCGTCCCAGCCGTCGTAGGCTTCGACGAGCTGCCCTGCCGAGGCGGTGGTGGTCCACTGCTCGGCCACCTCGTCGGTGCACGGCACGCAGCCGACGACATTGAGGTACTCGCCGCCACGGATGAGGTAGTGCACCAAGTGGCGACCCGGCCCGTACCAGATGGTGCTCTGGAAGCGATCGAAGAGGAACCGGGTCGCCGGGTCGGCCCGCAGCAGCTCCCCGGGGATCAGGGCACGGAAGGCCATGTCGCCGGAGAAGACCAGGGTGTCCTCGGCGCCCATCAGATCGCGGACCTGGGAACGGACACCGTCCGCGCCGATGAGGGCGTCGGCGGCGTACCGCGTGCCGTCCTGCGTGACCGCCACGGGACGTCGCGGATCGCTTCGGTCGAGGGCGGTGACGCGGCTGTCGGTACGGATGGTGACGGCGGGGCCAGGACCGGCCGGATCCGTGCAGGCGTCGAGGATCACCCGGTGCAGATCTGCCCGGTGGTAGTGCCAGTACGGCGCGTTGAAGGCGTCCTTGACGTGCCGTCCGAGCGGAGTGAGGCCGATGATGCTGCCGTCCTGCCAGCGGCGGCGCACCTGGTCGAGGGGCTCGGTGCGGATGGCTTCCAGCTGCCGGCGCAGGCCCAGACCCAGCAGAATGCGGCTGGCGTTCGGCGCGGTCTGGATCCCGGCTCCCACCTCGCCCAGCTGAGGAGCCTGTTCGAGGACGGTGACGCGCAAGCCCTGCTGCCGCAGTGACAGCGCGGCCGTGAGGCCACCGAGGCCGCCGCCGACGACGGTGATTTCAAACGACTGACTGAGAGCCACGAGTGCTGATCTCCTGGGAGTGAGGTGGGACCGCGGATCCTTCGGCGCCAGTGGCCGCCGCTTCAGCCCTGGGCGAGGCGCCCGCCCGTGACGACCTCGACACCGTCGACGCCGACGGTGCAGCCGCGCATCGCGATGTCCAGGTGCGCGTACGACTCACGCTGCAGGTGCGGGTGGGGACCCGTCGACCACAGGAAGTTGCCGGCGAAGGCGCGCGCGTCCATGCCCATCAGGTCGTCCTTGCCGTACATCGCGGTGGCGAACCAGTCCGCTGTGCGCATCAGGCCCCACCCCATGTGAGACAGGCTGCGAGCCCACTGGTCCTGCGAGTCGTCGAAGAAGGTGTTGAGCATCTCGGCCTCGGCACCACCGCTGACCTTGTCGATGTGGCCGCCCGAGACCTCCAGGGTGACGGGCGTACGCACGTACTCCTTGAACGGCAGCAGGATGTCGCCCTCCGCGAGCACGATCTGCCCGTCGGAGATCTCCGGCCAGCACAGCACCATGGTGCTCGGCCAGTGATCCCAACGTCCGGGGTCATCTGCGAAGCCGCACTGGAACTCCGGGTGCGAATCGGTGAGTTGGACCGTCAGGTCGGTGCCCGCCGCGGACGTGACGCGCATGACGGAGCCGGTGCGCAGCAGGGAGACACCATCGAGGACCCGCACCTTGTCCCCGGCGTCGGGGAGATTGCGGATCAGCACGTCAGGCGCGTCGCAGACGAAGATGATCCGCGTCCCTGCGGCGAGAATCTCCTGCTGCACGGGGGCGTGGATGAAGCCCTCACGAGTGAGGTCGACGACGAGGTCGGCCGACTTGAGCAGGTCCTGGGCGGTGCGGTCGTTCAGGACGGACACCAGACCTGGGCCCGCACCGGTGTGCGTACTGGGCATCGGCGCAGGTGAACCGCCGGGCACCGTAGCGGAGATGACGTGTGCGCCGAGGCTCTTGGCGGCACCGAAGGCGGCGGCCACGTAGTCGCCTCGGCTGCCGGGTTCGCTGAGAACGACGACGTGCTCGCCGTCCCGCAGCTTGCACAGCCGTAGTTCTCGGGTGAAGGCGTCGAGGAGGTCGACGGAAGTGAAGTCAAACACGGTGTTCCTCCGGGGTTGTTCGGGATGAACGTCGCATCCGGACCTGGATGCGGGCAGCGCGGAGTTACGCAGACGTGTGGGATGGGATCGTTGATCGGTGAGCCGAAGGCACGTGGAGCAGGGCAGAGGTATGCCCACGCCGGCGGCCTCGGGCGGTTGACCGGATGCCCGCTGCCGAGATAATCCGAACACGTACTATCAGGGGTGCGCAAGAGCCCGGGTCGGACGCGGCACGTAAATTCCAGGTGTCGGAGGATCGATCCGGCGACGGCCCGGGGTGAGGTCGGCTGGGCGGTTGCCGGCCGCGGTGGCCGCGAGACCCTGCACCAGGCGATGTCGGTCCCCCTGGCATCGCACATGAGCTGTCGGGACCTGAGTCGCCATCAGGGCACGCGATCTTTGTACAGCCGCGGCGGGTTCTGCAGCCACTGCTAGCCTGCTGCCCATGGTCAAGGGCGGCCCGGCGGACCGACTGGCCCGCATGGTGGGGGACAGCAGGCCGGAGCGTGCGCTGATCGCCGCCAGTTTCGTCAACAGGGTCGGCAACGGTCTGTTCAACGCGGCGTCGGTGCTCTATTTCACCTTGGTCGTGGGCCTGCCGGCGGTGCAAGTCGGCGCGGCGCTCACCATCGCCGGAGTGGTCGGCTTGTGCGCGGGCATACCGGGGGGCCATCTCGCCGACCGGCGCGGGGCGCGCACAATCATGATGCTGGCCCTTGCGGTCCAGGCGGTATCGATGTCGGCTCTCCTCGCCGTCGAGAACTGGGCCGCGCTCACGGCCATCGCGACAGTCGACCGGATCGCCGCCGCGGCCGGCGGGGCGGCCTGGGGCGCTCTGGTGGCCCGGGTCGGGGTTGATCGCCCGGCACTGTTCCGCGCGAAGTTGCGCACCTTCGTCAATCTGGGCGTCATCCTCGGAACGGTGGGTGCCGGGCTGGCGTTAGCCGCGGACACCCGCGGTGCCTATGTCGCGCTGATCCTCGGCAACGCGGCGAGCTTCGCCCTGTGCGCATTACTTCTGTTCCTGGTGCCCCGCTATCCGGTGCTGGCAGCACCTCCGCAGCAGCATCGCTGGATCGCTTTCACGGACCGCCCGTTCCTGACGTTCACTGCCCTTTACGGGGCCATGGGACTGCAATACCCGGTGGTCTCCCTGCTCTTGCCGATCTGGATCTCCGAACACACCGAAGCGCCGCGCTGGACCGTGGCCGCACTGTTCGCCGTCAATTCCGCCTTCTGCGTACTGATGCAGACCAGGATCGGATCCCGTATCGAAACCCCGCACGACGGTGGCAGAGCGTTTCGCACTGCGGGGCTGAGCTTCCTCATCAGCTGCCCGATGATGGCGCTGGCGGCGTACACCCCGGTCTGGGCGGCAGCGGCACTTGTCCTGGCAGCGATCTTCGTCCATAGCCTGGGGGAGGTCTGGGAGTCCTCGGCGGGCTTCGCCCTGGGCTTCGGTCTTGCCCCCGACCATGCCCAGGGCCAGTACCAAGGTCTCCTCGGCCTCGGCTTCAGCGCGGGCCAGGCTCTTGCCCCAGCGATCCTCACCACGGTGGTGCTCGGCCTCGGCACGGCGGGCTGGCTGGTGCTGGCGTCGTTCTTCGCGGCGCTGGGCGCTGCCGGTCCACCTCTTGCCCGCTGGGGCGTGCGGACCCGGCCGCAGCCGGGCGTTGCTGCGGAAGCCACGGAAATTTCCAGTGAGTAGGCGTCAGGAGTCCTCCGCCTGGCGTGGAATTCGTCGATGACTGGTCCGCTCGGGAATGCCGATCGACCTCGGGAAATATTGGACCGACGGCCTCGACAGAGTCGAAGCCGTCGCTTTCAGCAAGTACTCCAGCGTGGTTTCGTGATCTATCCGCCGGCTGCGTGGGCGAGCGGTCGTCGGTAGTGGCTGCGTCGGATTGCCTGGTGGCGCGCGGGGCTGCGGCGGACCAGCATGTGGTGGTGGTCGCCGGTCCCGACGCGTGCCCAGGACCAGTTGCAGTGGATGTCTCATTTGCGATTGTTCAGTGCGCCAGGGGAAATGTAGCGTCGCGATCATGGAATCGCTGACTGGAGCCACCACCGACCAGGCACCGGCAGACGCGGCCGCATCCGATGACATGCTGGCCACTCAGCCCGTCGGCTACTGGACCGGTCTGGCTCACTCGTCCGTCACCCGCCACCTGCGTGACGCCATGGCCAAGATCGACGTCACGCAGCCGCAGTACTGGGTACTCAACCGCGTGAACGGCGGGCCCACGGCGCCGAGCCGTGAGGAGGTCGTCGCCCAGCTGACGCACCTGGCCGACGGGCAGCACGAGATCGCCCGGGTCGTCGACCAGTTGCTCCACCGCGAATGGCTCCGGATCGATGCCGGGCAGCGCCTGCACCTCACCGATGCCGGGGAGGCTGCCAGAGCGCGGCTGCGTGAGCTGGTGACCGAGCTGCGCGTCGTGGTGCACAGGGGCATCAGTGACGAGGAGTACGTGGCCGCGCTCAAGGTGCTGCGCAAGATGGTGGCCAATGTCGAGGGTGACGGGGACTCCTGGTAATCCGTTCTCATTTCGCGATTCTGTGGCGGATCCGGTTGGAATAGGCCACCGCGTGATCATCGAGGGTGTTCACCGGCTGCCCGCCTCGGCCTGGCACAGCCACAGCGCGGGAGTGGGCGCGAGGTCGTGCCTCCACCGAGATCGCGACTCCCGCGAAAGCCACGTCGTGCAGACACCGAACAGGTTCATTGCACGGTGCAGCGCGGGCCCCCGCTGAATTGGCAGGGGCCCGCGACATCAACAGCGGAGGAGCGCCGGGCCCTGCCCATGACGAACAGGGCCCTGGCCAACACGGCTTACGGTCTGCTGCCGGCCTGACGGCAGGGGCGGACGGTGGCTAGCTCAGATGCCGAGTGAAGAACCGGGCCGCGTCCTCCCCTGCGAACTGCGGGACGCCGGTGTGCCCGCCCATGTTGGCGTGCAGGGACTTCTCCTTGGAGCCGAAGGCGTCGAACAGATCCAGGGCCGCCTGCCGGTCGTTCCCTTCGTCGTCCCACTGCAGCAGGACGTGCAGCGGGATGGTGACCTGGCGGGCCTCCTCGAAGATGGTGCGAGGCACGAAACTCCCGGCGAAGAAGCCGGCAGCCACAATGCGCGGCTCGATCACCGCAAGGCGGACGCCGATGGAGATCACTCCTCCCGAGTATCCGACCGGGCCGTCGATCTCGGGCAGCGACTGGAGGGCGTCCAGGGCGGCCTGCCATTCCGGGACCGCCTTTTCGACCAGCGGGAGGATGAGGGCGTCGACGATCTCGTCGCTGACCGGCTCCCCGGCCTTCATAGCCCGGCGCAGCTCTGCGCGGGCCTGCTCGATAGCAGCCCAACGGGGCCGGTCACCGCTCCCGGGGAGCTCGATGGTGGCCGCGGCGAAGCCGTCCGCCGCGGCATGCCGGGCCCGCCCCGTCAGCCGGGGGTACATCTTGTGCAGTCCGAGCGGGGGGTGGCCGAGCAGGATCAGCGGGACCGGTGCGGATGCGGTCGCGGATCCGGGCGTCCACAGGATGCCGGGGATCTCGTCGAGGGTGAATTTGCGTTCAACGACGCCGTCGTCGAGACGCTGTTCAGAGGTGAAATGCATGGTCGTGCCTTTCGGGAGTGCTCGTGAAACGGCGCTCCCGGACGACCTATCGCCCGACCGTGACCCCGGAGGAGAGCACCCATGTGAATACGTTCACGGGTACCACCTCCTCGTTCTCTCGCACGGCCTCCGGAAGGCTAGCAATGCTCGCTGCGAATCGCCAATGGGTTCTTGCGAGGCTCCGGGGCTGGACGCCAAGGAGTCCGAAACACTACGCAGAACTACTCGGGGCCTGGTCGCGGCTTCCCGAGGCGAGGCCCTGCGAGGCCGGGGGACGCTGGGGGCACTGCCGTTTCTCTCGTGAACATCGAACACGACGTGCCGCCGATGCCTCCCACCTCATCTACGGGTGCTGTCGGTTCTCGGGTTCTGGCCCAGATTCCGTGATGCCGTAACTTTCCGTCCTGCGTGCGCTTCCAAGTCGAAGGGGAGAGTGACTGTGGCCGATGGAGTAGTTCTCGACGGAGTGCTGACCCGTCTTGTCCCGACGACCGAGGACGATGTGGATCTGCTGGCCCAATGGTTCGCTTCCCCAGACTTCGTCGAGCACTGGGGCGGCGTACCGATATCGCGTGACGAGGTGGCCGACAAGTACGTCGGGCGGCGCCGGCCGCGTGTCGAGTCCTTCCTTGTACTGGCACAGAGCACACCGGTGGGCTACGCGCAGTACTGGCACGCCGGCGCGGCTGAAGGCGGCATCGACATGGTGTTGGGGCCGGAGGCGCGCGGCCGGGGCTTGGGACCGGATGCGGCTCGCGCGCTCCTTGCGCACTTGGGCGGGACTCTCGGATGGCGGCGCGTGACAGTCGATCCCGGGAGAGGGAACGTGCGAGCAGTGCGCGCCTGGGAGAAGGCCGGCTTCCGGCAGGTGTCGGGCGAAGCCGAGGACCTCCTCATGGAGTTCAGCTTTTCCGAGGGTCGTCAGGGCTGACCGCCGTCATTCGTCACTCACCGTGCGCGCTTCACAGACGTTGAGCCAGAACCGGTTCTCGTGAACAAAGCCACCGTGAGGAAATGCCACCTTCGTGAGACAGAGCGGCCACACCAGCGGTCGGAAGGTCGCAGGCAGCAGCCGACTCCTGCGGCGGAATCGAATCTGCGATCTTTCTTCATGACGTCATCGACGATCGGCCCACTGCCAGCCCTTCTCGCGGCCGACCGGGCGCAGTAGGCCGCGGAGGTAGTCCCGCATCCGGTGTCACAGATCCGCGCGGCAGTCAGCGAGACGCTGCTGGAGTGCCGGGTCTTCACACCGGCCGTCGTGTCGAGCTCAGTCCGTGTCAGGGACGGGTGTGAAGCGGACGCGGTGCTCGCCGGGCCCGGACCGGACCACCAGAATCCGGGACTTGGCGTCCCAAGAGATGACGTCACCGCCTGTGACGCGTCCACCGCGCGGGAAGTGGCGCTCGGGCAGATACAGCTCCGTGCCCCCGCGGACACCCCGCCGCGCGCCACGCCAGCTCACCTTCAGCGTCCTGGATGTGGCATCCCATTCGTACGTGTCCGGTTCCCCCGCGATCGCGAGCGGCGTGGGCCGGTCGAGCACGGGCAGCAGTCGTGTCGCCCGCAGTCCGCCACGTTTCGTGCGCTCCCAAGGCGACCAGGGACCGGGGTCGTTGGACCAGTAGGCGGTCCCCGCACCCATGTCCTCGGCGAGACGCCGCACCGCAGCGACGTACGTCAACGCTCCCGGCAGCGTCGCGTCGATCCCGTACTCGCCGATGACGACAGGGGCGTTCAGCCGCCGCGCGGTGCGTTCGGTCTGCGTGCGCCATGAGCCCAGCGTGCGCCGCACCCATGCCTTGGCGTCACCGCTGTAGCCGTTGCCGAGGTCCAAGGGCAGTGGGTAGACATGCGGGGCGTAGGCGATGCGGGCCCGGTCGCCGTCGCCGCGTGGGTCCTTCAGGTACGGAAGTCCGCTGGGCAGGCCCCAGTTGGTGCTCACAGCCTCCGGCTCGACAAAGATCCAGGAGTCGTGGTCGACCTCGCGGATGGCCGCGAGGGTCCTGCGGTAGAGGGCGGCGAGCGGGCCTGCTTCGAAAGCCGCTCCCTGCACGGATCCGCCCCATGGCTCGTTCATCAGGTCGTAGCCGATGACGGCGGGATCGTCGCGGAATCGTCCGGCGACATGCGCCCAAGCCGCCGCGTACCGGGCACGCAGATTCCGGCTTGACTGCCTGGTGCCCCAGAAGTGATCGAAGGCGCGCACCGTGCCCGGTTCGATGTACTTGAGCTCCCACTGATCCTGCTCCGCGACCTGGAGCCCGTCGGTCTGGGTGGCCCAGGCGGGCGCGCCGTTGCCTTTCGTCTTCGGCCCGTAGACGTCCTGATGCATGTCGAGCATGACGTGATAGCCGCGCGCGCCGTACCAGTGCACACGTTCGGCGACCTGGTCGAGATACGTCTCGTCGTACGCCCCCGGCCTTGGCTCGACGTTCCGCCATTGGATGAGGAACCGTACGAAGTTCGAGCCGAGTTGCTGCTTCTCCCGCTGGACGTCGGCGGCCTTGATCCACGGCATGCCGTTCGGTTCGGACTTGGCGCTTGAGGCGGTGTTGAGACCGTTGAGGACGAGGGCGCGCCCCTGGTCGTCAGTGATCCAGCGGCGCTTACCGCCCGCGCCCGCGCTGTCCGGGCCGACGGCCACGAGCAGCGCGACGGCGACGGCGGCGGTGACCCAACACGACGCCCAGATACGCCACTTCGCCCGCAGCGACTTGATCGCAGATCCGGCCATGGCGTGGACTATAGGCACTCGATCCTGCCCCGCAACAGACGTGAGCACTGTTCAGCTTTTCTGTTCCCGCCCTCTGTCGGGGCGCCCGAACGCCACTTACAGTGATGCACCATGTCGCTGAAGATCCGCTGGTCCGCGACGACAGCAGTGCTCTGCGCCTGCCTGGCACTCGTTCTCGCGTACGGCTTCGTGCCACTCCTGACCTACACCACCGCGCACGCGGGCCTGACCGTCGTGCCGAGCGCGCTCGGCATCCCGCCCGGACTGCCGGGGCTTCGCGTGGCGCCGCTCGGCGCCACGACCTGGGCGTGGCAACTGGCCGAAAGCTTCGGCGCGTTGACCCTCCTCGCGGCTGCCGTGCTGCGGGTTCGCCGTCACGTACGCCGCCGTCCCGACAGCGGCCGCACTCGGCGTCTCCTGGCCGGCTGGACCGCACTGATCGCGGGCGCCGCTGTCGCCGGGGCGTGGCGCGGGTTCGTGGCAGCGCGGATGGTGGAGGCGGGGTTCGCCGGCTGGGTGGGATACGCGGTTGCGGGGGCGGTGTTCGGCGCGCTGTGGGGCGTGGCCCTTGGCTGGCTCCCGGGGCTCGCGGTGCTGTCCACGGCAGCAAGGAGGGCGTCGGCCAGGTAGGCGCCAGAACCCGCCGCAGCTGCCGTCTTTGGTAGTGAGCTTGTTGCCGCTTGACGACGCTGAAAAGGACTTGGCCGCCCGGAGCTTGTGACGGTCACCACCGCTCACCGCCGGGCGCCGCCGGAACGCTACTTCGACAAACTCAAGCACAACAAGGTCCTGGCCGCCCACAAGGGCAAACGAGCTCGCCTCTGCCAAACCGTAGTCACCCTCGCCTGCCGACGACTCTGGCTCACCTGACTTTGCTGGACGCGACGCAGGTCGTGCGGGCGTCCAGTTGTGTCCGTGATGCTCCTGAAGCGGCTCTCCCGTGGCCGATGTCCGGGTTATATCGACCTACAATGTTCGTGCGGTTTGGCCTGATTGGTGAATCCATCACGCAACGTAGTGTCAAATCGACATCACTACAAGTGAGTTGTGCGCAAAGAATGCAGGGTATGGGCGAGATTTTTCACGTCAGGCTTTGAAATGGTCACAGGAAGGTCACTAGGGTCAGGTCTCGAACCTCCGCTCTGGTGATCACTCACATGAGGTGAGTGACGGTGGAGGGGCACCGCCCACTTGGGTGTTTGTGGGCGGCTGGAGGTAGAAGGAGACCGCCTTCGTGGCGTCCCACCGTCGACCCAAGCAGTCAAGCCGTGCCCGTGTAACCGTGCTCACGGCGACCGCCGCCGCTGCCGTGGCCCTTACTTCGCAGGCCGCCAACGCGGCCCCCAAGCCCACGAAGAGCGAGGTCAAGGCGAAGGTCGACAAGCTCTACGAAGAGGCGGAGCGGGCCACCAACCAGTACGACGGGGCCCAGGAGAAGCAGAAGAAGCTGGAGAAGGAGATCGGCCAGCTCCAGGACAAGGTCGCCCGCGAGCAGGGCGAGCTCAATGAACTGCGTACGGGCCTCGGTGCGATGGCCGGCGAGCAGTACCGCTCCGGCGGCATCGACCCCTCGGTCCAGCTCTTCCTCTCCGCCGACCCCGACGACTTCCTCGACAAGGCGTCCACGCTCGACTCCCTCTCCGCGCGGCAGCTGGAGTCGCTCAAGAAGGTCCAGGCGAAGCAGCGCGAGCTGGCCCAGAAACGTGCGGAGGCCGCAGAGAAGCTTCAGGACCTCGCAAGCACCCGCACCGAGCTCGGCAAGAAGAAGAAGGAAATCCAGGGCAAGCTCAGCAAGGCGCAGAAACTGCTGAACTCCCTGACCGCCGCCGAGCGCGCCAAGATGGCCACCGAGGAGGCCCGGGCCAGCCGATCCTCCTCGAGCCGCGTCAACCTCGGTCACGAGGCGGCCGCCTCCAAGTTCGGTGCCGCCGCGCTGAACGCGGCCGCCACCCAGATAGGCAAGCCGTACGTCCGTGGCACCACGGGGCCCAACTCCTACGACTGCTCGGGCCTCACGCAGTGGGCGTACGCGCAGGCCGGTATCCAGATCTCCCGGGTCACGTACACGCAGGTCAACGACGGAACCCGGGTGGGCATGAGCGCACTCAAGCCCGGTGACCTGGTCTTCTTCAACAACACCGAGCATGTCGGCCTCTATGCGGGCAACGGCCAGGTGCTGCACGCGCCGCATCCGGGGGCCTCGGTGCGCTACGAGTCGATGAGCACGATCGGCAGCTTCCAGTTCGGCGTCCGCGTCGCAGGCTGATTACGCCCGCATCTGATCCTCCTACCGACGGTTCCGGGAACGCCCCTGTTCGGGCGAATTCCGGGCCTTAGGTGTATTGAGCGTGAGCGTTGTCGACGCGTGGGTCTTGATGAATGACGAAGGCCTCCGGTGTGGTGGAGGTGTCGAATCTGCACCGCACAGAGGCCTTCATGTCTCACCGCAACGCCCGTCTGACCCGTCACAGCAGGCGGATCCTGGTCGACCGAGTCTGCTCCGGCCGGCCGATCGCCCACATCGCGAGGGAAATGGGCATCTCCCGTCCCACCGCCTATCGGTGGGCGCGACGCCGGTAGGCAGATCGGCCCGAAGCTCGCGCTTCAACCACGTGAGCGGTGCCGTGAGATCACCGCGCTCATCGTGGACGGCGCACTAGCCTCCGCCCGGGACCGCTGGATCGCTGAGCAGTCGAAGAACGGTCGTTATGCCACGGCTCATCACGTCGTCATCGAGGCCGACGGCCGCCAGGTCGGCCAGCTCCGTCGTACGTTGCGAACCTATGCGGTTACATCACCAGGCGAGCGGGCGGAGTCACTACGATGCGGCTCCTCGACAGCGGCTGGGCTGGTCAGCCGGCCTGCGTGTCCCGCTTCGAGACGGCCAGGTAGGCGACGAACCCCAAGATGGCCACTGTCCAGGACAGAGTGACCGGCCCAAGACCCATCGCGAGACCGCCGCGGCCTCGGGGGAGGGCCATCCAGTCAGCGAGGGAGGCGCCCAGTGGGCGGGTGATGACGTACGCGATCCAGAACGCGGTCACCGCGCCCAGGGTGCCGGCGCGGTGCAGGACGGCGGGGACACAGATGGCGACGGCGAACAGGACTGCGGAGCCGAGGTAGCGCAGGCCGATGGAGGCAGTCAGGTCGCCGGCTGCGGTGCCCAGCGCGAACGTGGCGAGGACGGCGGCCCAGTAGAAGAACTCCGAGCGGCGGGTGCGGATGCTGTGGATGGAGAGGGTTCGCTCGCTCGCGTACCAGAGGGCGAACACAGCGGCCAGCACGATCATGAACAACGGCGTGGAGATGGCGTAAGGAACACCGAGGACGACGTGCAGCACGTCGGCGGCCATCGTGCCGAACACACTGACCATGACGATCCCGGTCCAGTAGATCCACGCCACGTACCGGCGCACGGAGAACTGGATCACCAAGGACACCGCGAGCCCGAATCCACCGAGCCCGACCGCCAAGACGGGGTTGAGGGCCTTGGCCAGGAAGTCGGATGCCGTCTCGCCCATGCCGGTGGTCAGTACCTTGATGATCCAGAAGTAGACCGTCACTTCAGGAACCTTGTTCGCCATACGGCGGACGTGGGCATGGGTAACGGCAAGGTTGTCCGGGTGGTCGAGGACGTGTTCTGTGCTCATGGCCCGCACGATGACACGGTCGACTGTCTCTACCCCAGCCCCCTTTACCAGGGCTTTTCGGCTTCTGGTGCAGATGTTTCCCCAGCCGTGCGCGAACCTGAAAGCGACCTGAACACCGCCCGCTGAGCACTGGTTGTGCCCGTCCGGCGGTTGGTATGAAGGGCAGTCGTTGGTTGGTGCCGCATCAGGAAACGTTCGCTCCGACCTTGCTCTGGGGAACCGGTCTGACCCCCACGTTTAGGAGTTGCCAGTGGGTGGCAGCTCCGATAGGGACTCGCGCCCCGCCCTAGAGGCCCTGGGCAGCTTCAACTCGTGGATCGGGGTCATGGAGTCCGGCTTGCTTCGGGACGGGAGCCTTGACCACATTGCGGATCTTGAGGTCTTCATACGCGATGAAGTCGTGTTCGCGCACGAGGTCGGGGGAGTTCGACTGCGCAGGAGCGGGTATGGAGGACCTCGCACTCGTCGTGTGTGGGAGGGGCAATGCTGACCATCCTGATATCCGTGCTGGCAGTCCTCGTATCCGTGGGTTCTCTTGCCCTGTCGTATGCATCCAACCGCCGTTCCCACATGCCGGTCTTGCAGTTCATGTGGGAGAGCGCTCAGGGCGATTCCGGTGAGCCGAAGTGGTGGCTTGTCAACGTCGGAACAGGCCCAGCAACAAACATCGTTGTTGCCCAGACCCTGAGAACGGGGCTCACACGAGGACTCAACGGGGAAGTGTGGTTCAACCCAGTGCTTGTCCCTTCCATCCCGTCCGGAGGCAAGCTTTCGTTGTCATGGCTCGGTGGGACCATGGGCTTGGATTCCGGCCTCGGAGCCAGTTACACGGACGTTGAGCGGTTCTTCTACACCACCAAGTGTGGCGATGACGTCTCGATGTTCTTCAGCGGGCTGCATCTTCCTCGTTGGCCGCTTCTGAAGCTCAACGGGAACAAGGCCGTCAAGACATGGTGGGGCGTGGAAGACCTCGCTGGTCCTCAATGGTCCTCGGTCACGGCTGATCACGTTCGGCGACGCTGGTGGTTGCCATCACGCTTTGGGCTGTCACGCCGCCTCGGCGGCTGGGCGGATCCAGTGCTCTCCTACCGGCCGCGATGACCGAGCAACTTCGAGCTACATCAACTGAGTTACAACCGGAAGCCCGACTCCACCAGACGGGCAGGCAGCGCCTCAAACACCGGAAGTTCGGACGTGGCGTGACCAGCCAGACGACTCATGTGGGTACTTGCCAGAGACTGAGGATCAAGCGTCATGCCGGTGATCGTCCCACGAGCCTTACCAGGGAGAAGGCCCCGGACCGCTCATGGTCTGAGGCCTTCAGGCGGTGGGCCTGCCGTCGACGGCCGTCGTGCCTCGTGCCTTACGCGGTGGTGGGTCAGGCCGGGGTGTCGGCGTCCTGCGTGGAGGCCGCGAATGCCTCGGGTCCCTGCTCAGCCGCGGCCGGGTCCATCCACATGACCTGCCAGCCGTGCCCGTCGAGGTCGAAGAAGCTGCGTGAGTACATGAAGCCGTGGTCCTCGGCGCCATCCGCCTCGGAGCCGCCCGCCGCGAGTGCAGTGGCGCTGACCGCATCGACCTCATCGCGGGACGACACGCTGAAGCAGTACAACGCCAGCGTGTGTGTGGTGGGATCGGCCATCGGCAGTTTCGCGAACTCCGCGAACTTCTCGCGGCTGAGCAGCATGACGAAGGCGTGCTCGCCGACCAGCATGCAGGCGGCGGTCTCGTCGGTGAACATCGGGTTGAAGCTGAACCCGAGCTTGGTGAAGAACGCCTTGCTGAGCCCGAGATCCGCCACGGGGATGTTCACGAACAGCGTGCGGCCCGGGTGTGCGGGATTCGTCATGGTGGGTCTCCATTCGGTGGCTCGATCGTGTACGTCCTGGTAGACCGGCCCGACCGGCGGAACTCATCGGTGTACCTTCCCAAACTCGGCTTGCCCTCGGTGAACTGTGGAACCCCACCGCTCTTACCCGGGACGGCCGCCAACACGGGACATGAGATTGCCTGTTGACCGTGCAGCCGCTGAATCTCACGGGCGGCGTGGGCTCGCCGACGAATGCCACTGCGCTTCGTTGACGCGCTGTACGCGAACATCACCGAACTCGAACTCGAGGAGAGTGAGTTGGACGGCTTCGTGTTCTCCCATGGCACCACCGCGCACATCCAGGTGATCGAGCAAGTCTGCTGGCTGGTGCACCGGCCTGCTGCCCGAGTGAACCCGCGTGAGCGGTCGGGGGCAGCGATGCATCGCTGCCCCCGACCGCTGAGGGGTGCCAAACCGCCTTCGAACCGTGGCCTGACCTGATCACCGGCGTCCCTGCACTTGCACTGCGCGACGTCGTGGATCGGAGCCGCTCGCTGTGGTCAGCTTCCTAATGAGGAGTCAGCAAGTGCTGGGCGCGGGCTTGTCGGCGAAGCGGTCCTGGAGCCAGGGGACGCCCTCCCTGCCCGTTGCGATGGTGGCTGCGATGTGGCCGGGGATGTGGTTGCTGCTGAAGTTCACTGTCGCGCCGAGGCGGCACCAGTCGGCGGCCAGCTTCTTGCCGACCTGCTGGGGGATGACATCGTCGAGGGTGCTGTGGGAAAGCAGGACCGGCACCGCGGGCCTGCGCTTGCCGAGCTGCTGATCCGCCACGATGGCATTCCACGGTGCTCGATCGAGGAGCTCGGTCAGCGGGCGAAGGCCGGCGGCCAGGAAGCGGGAGTGCAGGAACGGGTACTTGGCGAGTGCCTGCGTGGTGCACAGGTTGTCCCGCAGGTCGTGCGTCACCCGCTTCCCGTGGGAGTTCAGGTACGCGTCGATATCGATGCCGTAGCCGGCGCCGAGCCCGGAAAGGGCGTAGTTGAAGAACACCCCGTACGCGGAGCCGTCGAGACCGGCGGCCATCTGGCCCATGTCCGCCGGGGGAGCGCCGACTACGGCACCCTTGATCTTCAGCTCGGGTGCATACTCCGGGGCGAGTTCGGCCGCCGAGGCCGTTGCTCCGCCGCCCTGGGAGTAGCCGTAGAGGGCGACCGGCCCGTCGGCGGGCAGGTGTGCGCCCTGGAGCCGTTGTGCCGCCCGCACAGAGTCCAGGACTGCATGGCCCTGCACTTCGCGATTCATGTAAGTGTGGACTCCTGGGGTGCCCAGTCCCTGGTAGTCGGTCACCACGACGGCGAAGCCCTGGTCCAGGAGCTTCTTGATGGGCAGCCCCTCATACTCGGTGCCCTGGGCGATCTGGAGCGAAGGCGCGCATTTGTCGGCCAGTCCCTGGGTGCCAGGAGCGAAGGCGACGATCGGCCGCGGGGACAGGTTGACGTTCCTGGGTGTGAGCACGGTGCCGGTGACCGCGATGGGCTTCCCGAGGCGGTCGGTTGTGCGGTACATGATCCGGTCGACGCTCGCATCGACCTTGATCGCCTTGAGCGGGTCGAGGTAAAAGACGGCCTGCTCGGAGCGGATCACGTCACCATTGTGTGCGGGCAGCGCCGCTGGCGGCTCGTAGAAGACGGGCCGGTCGGCTGCGGTCGCTGTGGTGGCGATGGACAGGGTGAGGGGAAGAACAGTGGTGGCCGCGGCGATGAGCGTTGCCACGGTCTTCCTGCCTAGGGCACGACGACACAGCACGAGAACTCCTCGGTGGTGGGGGTGCAAGATCCACTGGCTACCGGAGCAACGGCAGGCGAACGAGGAGAACCGCTGGTGCATGACCCGAACGGCGCAGGAAGCAGTGCCCGCCTCGGCCTCTCAGCCGCGTCAGCCCGCGGGGTGCTGTGCGCCGGCCGAGACCGCGATGCTGGTCAAGATGTCCCCGTCGACGAGTGAGTTCGCGGCCGTAGAGGTCGCCGGGAGACGAACGCGCAGCGCAAGCACCGCCCCGGCGCCTGCCTCATCACCCGCCGACATGTCCCACGCCTCTGTCGGGACCTCAGAGAGATTCATGTGGCGGGTGAGCAGTTTGACGTGGCGGGACCGAGCGCTCTGATCAGCGAGCTGAGGCGGCTGGAGAGCGAGTTGATCTCTGTTTGGCGACAGTACCTGCGGGCGCCGTTCCACAGCGCATAGGGTCGCCGACATGGCATTGCGACCTGTTCAGGTGAACATAAAGGCCCTTGATGACTCGGCGGTCGGCCGGTTCTGGGCGGAGGCGCTCGGCTGGAGTGTCTCCAGCGAGGGACCCGGCGTGACCAACGTTGAACCGGGCGGCGGCTTCGTCTGGCCGGACCCGGCCGCTGTCTGCATCGACGTCGTGAGCGTCCCGGAACCCAAGACGACAACAAAGAATCGTGTCCACATTGATCTCGCCACCACCTCCGTGGCCCATCAGGCAGAGTTGGTCGCGCGCCTGAAGGCTCTCGGCGCGACGCCTGCCGACATCGGGCAGGGCGACGTGCCGTGGACGGTCCTCGCCGACCCGGAAGGCAACGAGTTCTGCGTGCTGGAACCTCGGGAGATCTACCGGGACACCGGGCCGATCGCCGCAGTGGTGATCGACTGCGCGGATCCGCGGGAAATGGCCCGCTTCTGGGGCGAGGCGATCGACTGGGCCCTGCACGAGGTGACCGACGATCGTGCCGTGCTGCGCTCTGCCAAGGGCGTCGGCCCGTATCTCGAATTCCTCCGCGCCGGCGTGAAGACCGTGCCGGACCGCGTCCATGTCGACCTGCTGCCGTACCCCGGTGACGACAAAGCAGCGGAGGTGGCCCGGCTGCGGGCCCTGGGCGCCACCGATCTCGACCTAGGCCAGGGCGACGTCCCGTGGACGTGCCTGACGGACCCGGAGGACCACGAGTTCTGCGTCCTGGGCCGGTCCTGACATGCGGCCCTGACGCCCCGGCACGCGAGCCGTGCCTGCTCATCCGCCACGCCCCGGGCAGTCGGGCTGCGGCATCCAGGTGGATTCGAGCCGTGGGAGCCCCTCGTGTCGGGGGCGTCGGTCGGCTCGCTCGCAGGCCACTGCACTCAACTCGCCGGATGCACTGCTCAGTCACACCGCCTGTGACTGAGCAGCGCATCCGGCGACCGAGTAGATCGCCGGCAGGGCTGGTTGCTCTGCCTACGCAGCGGTCGTAGCTGACCCCACCACTACGGGGACAGGCTTACTTCGAAGAACACCCGGCGCCGCCTCCAGCGGGGACACACCGGTGGCGAAGGCACAGTCCCCATTGGCCCATCCCGCATGCGCCCTGGCGGCATGTCACATAACGTCGGCCGTGGGCGACGACAGGAACGAAGCCCTCGGGGCCCCGCATCAGCGCGTGTGCGGGGCCCTCCCCGTAACTCGGGGTCGGCCGGCCCATGTGCGAGCAGGCTGAGGGTCCGGGCAGGGGGCTCCTGCCTCGGCTGACGACAGTTGGCGTTCCGATCGTGCTGAGGTGGGCAGACTCAGCGCAGGATGTGCTCGATGGTGAGAGCCAACTGGAAGAAGTCCTTACGGCTTCTGGAAGCGGGTTGTGTGTTGGGGGCGTACTCCAGGACTGTCCGCGTCTTCTCCCGGTTGTGTCCATGGGTCTTGTAGCTGCGGACCAGGTGGGCGCGGACGGGTATGTGCAGTCGCGGCGCCACTCCTGGGTCTCGAGGACCTGCACGCAGTCCTGGTCGGTCCCGGGGCCCCGAGGTTGAGCAGGACAAGAATCCGGACGTAGCGAGGGAAGAGGACCTGATCGAGGACGGCTTCCGCGGCCTCGCGTGAGGCCGCCTGCGGCGTGTGGGGGAGCACGGCGAGGTCCAACCCGTCCGGAACGATCCAACTTCATTTCCCCGGACCCATATTGGGCGCCTACCGCGCCTCACCACATAGGGCACGGCCTCAGCCCACGACCAGCTACACGCCGATCTGGACGTGGATCACTTCTGGGCTGCGCAGACCACCCGGTGACGCCGAGTCGCGTATAAGATCCGCTCCCGAGATCGGCAACGTGGCCGAGCCCGGAGGGGACGGCCCGGTGACGGGTCTATGGAGGAGGCTTCGATCCGTATGTCCATAGCCGAGCAGACCCGGGCGCGCGCCATGGCCGAGCAGGTACGGATACCCGCCCGGCTCCAAAGCCTGACTGCCTTCCTCTGCACGGCTGCGCTGCTGGCCGCCGGCTGCACGGCAGCGGGGGAGGGGCCGGCGCGAGGTTCCGTACGTGCCGGTGTGGATGTGACGCCGTCGGGCTGTGTCGCACCTGCCCAGGCCCCCGATGCTGCTGCGCCACCTGTCCGCAAGAAGCCCGTTCCCGTCGCCGACTTCAACGGCGACAAGCGCGGGGACTTCGCTGTGGAGGGCTGGTATCGCCCGGTGGACGGCGGCAGTTGGCGGCAGAACCGGGCGTATGTCCTCGGCTCGAAGAGTCCGGTCAAGGCAGCCGATGCCGTATCGCTGAGCCGTGTCTTCCCTGGGATGCAGGACAAGGACGGCAACCCCCGCATCTCGGGTGCGACGATCAGCAAGCCGCGCGACCTTGACGGGGACGGGCTCGGCGATCTGGTCTTCAATGACGCCAAGGGGCGACAGTACGTGGTGTGGGGCCATCGCGACGGCAAGCAACGGGCTACCCGCCTGGACTCGGCAATCCCGCGGCTCAACTCGTCCCCCCTGGGAGATGTCGACGGCGACGGCCATGCCGATCTGGTCGGCAATGCCGTCGCTGACCGGCCGAAGGCAGGCGGCTGCTCGGTCGTCCTCATGCGGGGCCCGCTCGGCCGGGACGGCAAGCCTGCCGGACTGTCCGGACTCGACCTCGAGCGCAACGGCACACTTACTGTGCGCACCACCGTGAGCGGCGACTTCACCGGCGACGGACGCACCGACCTCCTGGTGGAGAGCTTGACCGGCGAAGACAGCATGGAGGGCGACTACCCAGAACCGTCCGACCGCGTCGATCTCTACACCGGGACCGAGCAGGGCCTTGCGTATGCGGGTCGCACCAAGAACATGCCGACGCAGCTGACCTCGTCTCTCGTGGCCGACTTCGACGGTGACGGTGCGGACGATCTGTATTTGAAGCCCGAGGACGGCCCGACGGTCCTCTACTACGGCGGTCCGACTGCGTTTCTCAGCGGACCTCGCAGCGTGCCCATGCCCGGGGGGTGGTTTCCCGCAGCGATCGGTGATGTGAACGGTGACGGTCTGGTCGACGCTCTGCAGGTGGATACGGGCCGCCACAACCCGGACGGCCAGGTCACCTTGTACGTGGGCGGACCCGAAGGGCTCGCGCTGTCCACCGCCGTGAACCGCGACTCCGTGGGCCTGAAAGGCGAACCTGGCTTCGAGGTCGACAGCGACCACTTCGGGCGGAGCGTGGCTCTGGTGGATCTCGACGCGGATGGATATGACGACTTGGTCGCGAGCTACGTGGGATATCACAAACCCCGTGAGGATCAGGGCTATTGGGTCTTCCCCGGCAGCAAGGACGGGCTGTCCGGGAAAGGCGCGTACTTCCTCAAGACCCACGAGCTCGGTACCGGCTGAGAACTGGCCAGCGTTCCAGGTGAACTGAAGCTTCGGGAGCCGCTGCAGGGCGAGTCGGATGGTGTGCAACGGGCGATGGTCCTCACACCGGTCTGTGGCGAGGATGCTGTTTCCGCGAACCTGGGCGCGAGGACCCTCTGCACCGGCCGCTCGACGGTTCTGATCGCGCAATTGGCGAAGGTGCGAGTGCGCTGGAAGGCACGACTGCATGAGAGGGATCATGGATGTGAGGCGGGGCCATCGGGGCGGGCGTTCTCGGCTCGGTGGATGGCGCGTGCCGCGTTGATGAGGCCGATGTGACTGAACGCCTGTGGGTAGTTGCCCAAGGCTTCGCCTGTGGCGGAGTCCACTTCCTCGGCGAGTAGACCGACGTCGTTGGCGCAGGCCAGCGCGGTTTCGAAGCTGGCGTTGGCTCCACGCGTCGTTGCCGGTGCGGACCGGGGTGCTGCCGCGCCGGCCCGAGAGGTGGGTGAGGGTGCGTTCGCTGAGGTCCCTTTCACCGCCGATACCGAACATGACCTGGAGGCCGATGCCGCGGTCGAGCTGGGTCGCCGCGGCCTGGGCGAGGAATCCGAAGTAGGCGGCCTTCTCCTTCTCGCAGGCCGAGGTGGACAGTGCCTGGAGGGTGAAGCTGGCATCACGGACCCAGGTGTAGCGGTAGTCCCAGTTGCGGTCAGCCCCGACCGATCCGACCGATCCGCCTGTCCCGCCGGGTGGGGGCCGAAGTCCCCCGTACGGCCGCGGGCATCTCGCCGCCCCTCACGGCGACGGCTCTGGGGCCGGCCCGCTCTTGTCCGGCTTACGCAGATCTACGCGCGGGCGGGGCGCGGGCGGGGGCTGCTTCCGAGAGCGGGACCGCCGCATGCGGATCAGCAGGGCCACGGCGGAAAGGGCGAAGAAGACGGCGGTGATGAGCAGCCAGCGGCCGAGGAACACGTCGGCGGAGAGCGTGGTGTACAGGGTGAAGCGGTGGCTGACCCGCCCCAGGATCAGCGGAAAGTACGTCAGGAGCAGGACGCCGGAGAGGAAGACCGGAACCCGGATGTAGTTGATCCACCCCTGGCTCGGGTGGGTGGTTGCGGCTCCGTTGGAGTCGACAGGTTCACGACGCTCGCCGAGGACGGTCTGAGCCGCACGATCGGTCACCGTGTACAGGGGGAGCAGCACCAGGTCGTGCAGGAGCGCGGCGCCGACGAACCAGATGACGATCCTCCAGGGCTCGCCGTCGCTCAGCAGCCGCACACCGGCGTAGCCGGTCAGGGCGAACGAGCAGAGCACCAGCAGCAGATGCAGCGGCGAGGCCCCGTAGACCGTGCGGAAGCGTTTCACGCGTTCTCCCCGAAGGTCAGCCGCGTGACCCACTTGGTGTTGTGGACACCCGGGTTGGCCGGGACGATGATCCGCGCGGGGTAGCCGTGGTCCGGAGACAGATCGGCCCCGTTGACCCGCAGCGCCAGCAACGAGCGCGGGTCCCTGACCTGGTTGTCACGCAACGTCGTCGAACGGAACGACCCCGCCCGCTGGGCGGACTGGACGAACACGCCCGGCGCTTCTCCCGTGAATCCGACCAGGGCCGCCAGGTCCGCGAGGCGTACTCCGCTCCACTCCTGGTCCTCGGTGGACCACCCCTCCACACAGGCGATCGGCAACGCGGCCCGGTGCTGCGGCAGCGCCAGAACCTGATCACGAGTCAAGATCTGCTTCCGGCCGGGTCCCCGCACGACGAGACGCCAGGCCGACCCCACATCCCGCGCCCTGATACCCACCCCGACAGCGGTCTTGTTGATCTGGAACCCGTTGGGGCCCGGCCCGGGGTCCTGCCCGCGCGGCGCGAGCAGCGCGGTGGGCCGCATCCATCCCCCGATGCTCTGTCCCGCTGTCACGCCGAGCAGGACGAGGGAGCCTGCCCCCACCATGCCCAGCGCGCCTCGGCGTGACATGGTCGGGGCGGCAGGGCGTGGGGTGACCAGGTCCGTAAGGTCGGACGGATCCCCCTTCACGGCTCCGACAGGCCTGCGCAGTTCCTCGCGAAGAGTGCCGCTGCGCAGCATCCGGACCATGAGCGGGATGCGGAAGGCGACATGGACGACGAAGGCACCGATGAAGATCCAGGCACCGTAGAAGTGAAGGGGGTAGAACGAGCCGGGGAAAATGTAGTCCAACTGGATGTTCAGCACGCCGGTCGCGAACTCGAAGAGCACGCCTCCCACGAGCAGCAGCACCGAGATCCGTTCGAGTGCGTGGCCGGCCGACTTGACCGGGGGCCATGAGAACAGCTTGGGGATCACCGACCACAGCTTCGCCAGCAGCACCGGGATCAGGACGATGCCGAGCGTGACGTGGACGCCCTGGGTGAGCCGGTACAGCCAATAGGGGTGTGTGGGCCAGGAGAACAGATAGAAGCCGAGCCAGCCCCGGTCCGGGGTCTTGTCGTTGGCGCCGAGATCCGGGTTGTACGCGGCGTACGAGAGCAGTCCCGTCACGAACATCAAGACGATGCCCGCCAGCAGTACCGCCCCGAGTACGGACGTCAGCCAGGGCCCGCGCAGCGGACTGCGCCAGAAGCCCCGGCGGGTCGGGCCCACCGGCGGTCCATCCCGCAGAAGGTCTGAGAGCGCAGGCTTGCGTTCTGCCGACTGCTTGAGCGACGGACTGGTCTGGCCGGGAGCCGGCTGGGTGCCGACCGGGTGAGTGTCTTCCGATGGCGCCGGACGGGCTGTGCCGGGTTGATCCGAGGCGTCGAGCGGTTCGGTCCCATGGTGCGGCTCGGATGCTCCATCGTCACGGGGGTTCCCGTCACCCGCCTGCTGGTCGCCCATGAGACCTCTCCCGAATCGGCCTTTTAGTAATATAACGACAAGAATAGGAGCATAGTGTTGCCGCTTTGAAGCTCCGGAAGCAGGTTGGGCGAGTTTGTGTCCGACACGGTCTCTCAGCCGGCGCACTCCGTTCCCAGGCAGCATTGCTGGCGAGCGAGACCACCGCGGCGGACGCGACCACTGCTGGGCCAACCACCGGTGCGGGCCCGGCACCATGGCACTTGGGGCCAGGCGCGCGGTCCGTCGTGGGCCCACGGTCGGCGCGGAGGCTGGAAGCACGACTGCGGCAACGCCACGACCACCTCAGGCAACTCCGGCCGTACCGAAGACACCGGCAACGCCTCGAACGAGTTGGCGACCTCAGGTGGTCACCATGCCCGCGGCGGCGATGCCGGCCACGCGAATGCTTGGGGGATAAGCCATGTACTGGGTCACGCCGCCTGACCCAGCAGTTCACCTTCAGCATTGAGGCTCCGAAGACTTTGCGGTCTTCGAGGCCCTTTCATATTTCAGCTGTGGATCGTGATCGTCGAGAGGCGCGTCGGCGAGGGAGGCCGCTAATCCAGCCACATCCCGTCGCGCATGATGACTCTCCCGCGTAGTTCTGGCTCGCCGCGCCAAGCGCGCACAGTCCTCGGGACCACGCGGATATACAGAAAGGAACCCTCTTCCACGCGTGGGTCCCACCCGAACTTGTCGGTGAACGCCTCCGCTGCGCCGCCGGGCACCTCCTGATCAGGGAAGCACTCCGCCTCGCCCTGGAGGAGCACCACGTCGAAGGTGTCCGGTAGCGACAGGCGCACGCGCGGCTCTTCACGGACGTTGCGCGCAGTCACGGAAGAGGCGCTGGTGCACATCCACACTGCTCGCCCATCCCACAAGAACCACAGCGGCACCTGGTGCGGCCCGTGATCAGGGTGAGCCGTCGACACCCATACATCCCGCTCGGCAACGAGCCGTTCCAGAGTGTCGCGTATACGCTCCGCCATCTGGCGACGAACGATTCCGGTGCTCTCCATGAGGGTCGACCCTAGCCACGTAGGCACGAAGCGCGCCTGAGGCGCAGGTCCTACTCCCAGCGACGGATGACCCGTCAGCATTTGGCTCGAGGCGACCAAGGTCGGTGCTCAAAGTGGCCGGCGGAAGCGCTCAGTCATACCTGTCTCCAGCAATTGCCGGCGCCTGATCGCGACTGGTGGGTGCGGCGCCAGGCGGACCAGCTGAGCCGGTGAGCTGGGCCAGTGACTGGTCCAGCCCCGTTGGACGGGCCGTTGGAGCCGGCCGCACCGAGCACCAGGGAGCCCTGCTGAGGGAGATGAAGCCCGACCTAGGCTCGCCTAGAGGTGAGGGCGTCGGGCCGCCTGGAGCGATTGGCCCTTGGCCGGCCCCGCTTGCGACGACTCTTCTACAGCCACACGCTGTCCATGACGCCCCTTGTGTTCGCTCCGCTTTGGCCAAGTCACGCGGTTCCGACGGCGTCGTTCGAAGCTGCCCCTTGGGGAACACGGAGCTGCGCGACACGGCGATGGGAGGCGGTGACACACAGGTGGACGACCGTTCGCGACCCGCTGCCGGTCGCGGTGGGCGACGGCTGCGGCATGTCGTGCTGGGGAGCCGGCCCGCCCGCGGGGCGAGGGCGCAGTCACGGTCCCATACGGCTGGGACCACGCTGCGGCGCGCCGGGGACCACGACGGCGTGACTGTGAACCGCGGGCTGCGTGTGGCGGCGGCGTACGCATGGCGGCTGCTTTTGCTCGGGGTTGCCGTGTACGCGGTTTTCACGATCCTGGGGCGGTTGCAGCTGGTCGGTGTGGCGCTGTTCCTCGCATTCGTCGTGACCTCGGTGCTGCGTCCGCTCGCCGATCTGCTGGCGCGGCGTCTGCCGAGGGCCGCGGCAGTTGCGTTGAGCGTGGTCGGGAGCCTGATCGTCGTGCTGGGGCTGCTGGTGCTGGTCGGCGGACTGATCGCGAAGGAATCGACACAGCTGGGGCAGGAATTCTCCGGGGGCGTCGGGCGGATCCAACGGTGGCTGGAGGGTGCCCCCTTCCACGTGAACCACGCAGTGCTCTCGGATCTGCAGGGCAAGGTGTCCACGTTCGTCTCGCAGCACCGTTCGGAACTCATCAGCAGAGCGCTGAGCGGCGCCGGGCGGCTGGTGGAAGTCCTCACCGCAGGGGCGCTCGCCCTGTTCTGTTCCTTCTTCTTCATGCATTCCGGGGACAAGTACTGGTACTGGTTCCAGGATCTGCTGCCGGAGGGCGCTCGGGACATCTGGGGCCGCGCGGGACGGACGGCGTGGCGCACCTTCGCCGGGTACACGCGGGGCATCATCATCGTGGCCGCATCCAACGCCGTGTTGGTCGGGATCGCGCTGTTCGCGCTGCGCGTGCCGCTGGCCCTGCCGCTGATGCTGCTGGAGTTCTTCGCCGCCTTCATCCCGCTGGTGGGCTCCCCCATCGCACTGGCCGTGGCCACGGTCGTCGCCCTGGCCACGCGGGGCCCGGTCATCGCGATCGTGGTCCTCGCCCTGATCGTGGTCGTCGGCCAGATCGAAGGCCACGTACTGCATCCACTGGTCCTGGGCTGGGCCGTGCGGCTGCACCCCGTGGTGGTGGCTCTCTCCGTCATCGCCGGAAGCATCCTGGCCGGAGTGATCGGCGCGGTCGTGTCCGTCCCCATGGTGTCGGTCGCCTGGTCCGTACTCAGCGAACTCCGCGCCCCACGTACGCGGCCCGAGCCGGACCACCCCGGACGCTCACCGGACTGACACGCTGAAGCCCGAGAGGCGGCCAAGGGTTTGCCGGGCGCGGCCGCACGTCGGTCCAGTCGCGTCCGGCCGGCGTCCGCGACCGGCGCACCGCACTGTTCGTGCACGACGTGGGATGGCTCCGGCACCGTCACCCGGCCGACCCCGTGCCCCCACAGGTACCGGAGTTCGCTCGTGCTGCTTCGGGCTTCAGGCCGATGGTGAAGCGAATCTGATGGTGGTGACGCAGGGAGTCGCAGACTCAGGTCCGGGGCAGCCGGACACCGCAGATACTTGTCTGCGGGCCGGGTGCTTTGGAGGGGCTGGCCGTGCCGGAGCCGGCCGGTGCTCACACCGGCCGGTTCTGCCGTTCGGTGTACCGGCGGACTGGCGGTATCGGCCTGTGGAGCGCCGGTCAGGCCAGAACCTGTTCTGGCGCAGTGCGAAGAGGCAGGAAGCCACGGATTCCCCACCCGGAAGCCGTGCCGCATAGCGGCATGGCAACCGGCGGAGAACACCGGAACCCTTGCCCTTCACGGAGAGGAGCAGGTCAATGGTTTCGGGCCCCCGACGAGACCATCACGCGCAAGTTCCCTCCGTACCGCCAGTGACAGGCCGTTCGCTGCCGGCGGTGACGTGCTCTGGGGGATGGTCTGGAAAATCGTCGCGTCAGCCCCCATCAGGTAGCTGGCCAGCACTCCCCGGACTCTCCCGTCGTTCCGCGAGACCATTCCCAACTGCGCAGATAGCAGTGGGTGACCGCCCGAGATGCAGGGGGTGACGAGGCCTGTTTTTCTGGAGTGGCCCGCTCTTCCCCATCACCCAAGGAGTGATCATGAGCGCAGCAGGCGAGTCCGGTCGGATCCAGCAGATGCGTGCCAAGGCTAACGACCTCGAGCAGGCCGCGGAACGCGCCACTGACCCGCAGGAGCGTCAGCGTCTGAAGGACAAGGCCCGCCAGCTCAAGGAGCAGAGCGAGCACGCAGGCGGTACGGGCAAGTCGGACATCGACCCGACGCTGTAGTCCCGGTAGTTCCGAGCACAGACACCGGCCGGTGGTCAGTCTCCGTAGCCTTCTGGTACGCGAGAGGCCCCCGGCCGGTCACTGCTGTCTCCGCTCAGCCGCCCGCGGCCCCGGCAGGCATGTCGGCATGGCACCTCTGACACATTCGGTGAAACCGGGCCGGCTCGCGCAGGGCGAAGTTGCGCTTGATGTCCTTCTCGAACGCCACGGACGACCCCCACGCTGCGGCCTCGTTACAGGCATGCAGGATTCCTCAAGTGCCGCCGTCTGTATGGGCGTCGGCAGGAGTTTCACCTGCACCACCAGTTTCACGGCCGTGACGGTACCTGCCGCCCGACGTACCGGCATTCGAACAGCGCACATTCCTCACCAGGCACTCCGACCCGGTCTCTTGCGGGCCCTCCGCGCCCGTTGTCGTGACGATGCTCCGCATCGCCGTCACCGGATGTGATTCCTCCCGGGGGTGAACCACCGGGGTTCCTCGCGAGAGCACGCTGAAGAGATCGCCGCCGCCCGTCTGCCCAGGGGCGCACGGACACGTGCCCAGCTCGCCGGACAGGCGTCCTCTGGCCTCCGGAGAAGGGCTGGAAATGACGGAAGCGCCTTGTCCGGCAACGTAGTTGTCGGACCTACCGCCCCGGTGGGAAGTCAGGCCCCCGGCTGTACCGTCCGCGCGGGTTTCTCGCCCCCTCGATCAGTCGAGGGCGAGAAGACCGGAGCCACTCGGGCGGGTCGGGTGCGTCTGTGGGGACGGATGCGGTCCGTCAGTCGCTCAACCGCGTGGCGAGTGCACCTTGTCGGTGCTGATGGTCAGCATGACCCGTTCCTGGTCGCGCCCACCGAACCAGGGATAGGGGCCGCCGAGGTACTTGTGCGCCACTTTGTCGATGTGCGTCTCGGCGCCCTCGGTCGTGGACGAAATGACGCGGCCGCGGATTGCCCAGTAGCGGGAAGGTTCCGCCGGATCTGCGATGGCGACGGCGACGCGCGGATCGCGGTGGATGTTCTTCATCTTCTGATGAGTGGTCACCGTGTTGATGACCACATGGTCACCGTCAGTGTCGACCCAGGTCTGGGTGATCTGCGGCGACCCGTCCGGCATGAGTGTCGTCAGGAAACAGATGGCCGGGCCGCCCAGGACCTCGGTCAGCTCACTAGGCAATGTCATGGCGGGCAACTTTCTCATGTGGTGCCGGAGCACCCACTCAATCAGAACCTCCAGCCCATCTGCCACCACGGTCTCGTGCCCCCCGGACGTCGAGCGTGCCCCACCCTTGTGCGAGAGTGCCGGCCTCGGCGAGGGCTTCGCCTGCCTCGTACGCCGTGAAGTGGGCACCATGTCTGAGTGCCGCACGCACGAGCGGGGTCTGATCGAACGTCCAGTGGAGGCCGTCGAGCGCTCAACCCCGGCGTATGTATCGGTGGTTGGCTGGTCGCCCCCGGGCCAACAACCTCACCTGCGAGTTCCATTCCGCCCCTTTTAGGTGTTGGCAGCAGGGCGGGCCGACCGAGCGTCGTTGCTGCTTGCGCTCCGTGTACTGCCGCTCAGCGGAGTTCTTGATCGCGTACGCGGCAATTTGGCCTTTCGCGGTCAACAGTCCGCAGCGGGGGGCGTACCGCGGTGCTCGCCCAGGTACTGGCCGGGACGGCAGTGGTGTCCTTTTCGGCTCAGATCTCTCTGTCATGCCCGAGGCGGGGATCCGCTTCGGGTCGAGGCGGTCCGACGACCTCCACGTGGGCCGGGCGCAGCAGATGCTCACCGACTCGGTACCCGAGGCGGAGGATCTGCGTACAGACCAACCGCTCGGCGTCCGAGGAGACATGATGGGCCACGGCGTCGTGGAAGGCGGGGTCGAACGCGTCGCCTTTCTCGCCGAACGACTGAAGGCCCAGCGAGCCGAGCTGGGTTCGCAGGGTGTCGGCGATGTCGTGAAGACCCGGCGTGATCGGCTCGTGCTGGCACGTGCGGTCCACGGCATCCAGTACGGGAAGCAGTGTGCGAAGAACGTTGGCGACGGCGATTTCCCGCACGGCCATGCGATCTCGCCGCACCTGCTTGCGGTAGTTGTCGTACTCCGCCTTCACTCGCTGCAGGTCGTCCGTGCGCTCCTCGAGCAGGTGCCGCAGTGAGAGGTCTGTGACCGGCAGTCGTTCTTTCTCCATGGTCAGCCCGCCTCGGGTTTGTCGTCGTCGACGATCTCGGCGTCGACGACGTCGTCGTCAGCGGCCTTCTGGCCGTCGCCCGGGGCACCGGCCTCGGGACCGCCGGCGGCCTGCGCGCCCTGCGCCTGGGCGTACATGGCCTGGCCCAGCTTCTGCGAGACGGTGGCGACCTTCTCGGTGGCGGTGCGGATCTCGGCGGTGTCCTCGCCCTTGAGCTTCTCCTTCAGCTCGGTGAGCGACTCCTCGACCTCGGTCTTGACCTCGCCGGGGACCTTGTCCTCGTTGTCCTTGAGGAACTTCTCCGTCTGGTAGACGAGCTGCTCGCCCTGGTTGCGGGTCTCGGCGGCTTCGCGGCGACGGTGGTCTTCCTCGGCGTGCTTCTCGGCTTCGTGGACCATGCGGTTGATGTCGTCCTTGGGCAGGGCGGAGCCGCCGGTGACGGTCATCTTCTGTTCCTTGCCCGTGCCCAGGTCCTTCGCGGTCACGTGCATGATGCCGTTGGCGTCGATGTCGAAGGCGACCTCGATCTGCGGGAGGCCCCGCGGGGCCGGCGGCAGACCGGTGAGCTCGAACATGCCGAGTTTTTTGTTGTATGCCGCGATCTCGCGCTCGCCTTGGTAGACCTGGATCTGCACGGACGGCTGGTTGTCGTCGGCCGTCGTGAAGATCTCGGAACGCTTGGTCGGGATCGTGGTGTTGCGCTCGATGAGCTTCGTCATGATCCCTCCCTTGGTCTCGATGCCGAGGGACAGCGGGGTCACGTCGAGGAGCAGGATGTCCTTGACCTCACCCTTGAGGACACCGGCCTGCAGGGCGGCGCCGATGGCGACGACCTCGTCCGGGTTCACACCCTTGTTCGGGTCTTTGCCCGTGAGCTCGCGGACCAGTTCGGTCACGGCTGGCATACGCGTGGAGCCGCCCACGAGGATCACGTGGTTGATGTCCGACAGCTTGACGCCGGCATCCTTGATCGCGTTGTGGAACGGCGTTTTGCAGCGCTCCAGGAGGTCGGACGTGAGCTGCTGGAACTGGGCGCGCGTGAGCTTCTCGTCCAGGTGCAGCGGGCCCTCGGCGGACGCCGTGATGTAGGGCAGGTTGATCGTGGTCTCGGTCGAGGACGAGAGCTCGATCTTCGCCTTCTCGGCGGTCTCCCGCAGGCGCTGCACCGCCATCTTGTCCTTGGACAGGTCCACGCCGTGGCCGTTCTTGAACTGCTTGACCAGGTAGTCGACGACGCGCTGGTCCCAGTCGTCACCGCCGAGGTTCGTGTCGCCGTTGGTGGCCTTCACCTCGATGACGCCCTCGCCCATCTCGAGGAGCGACACGTCGAAGGTGCCGCCACCCAGGTCGAAGACCAGCACGGTCTGGTCGTTCTCCTTGTCCAACCCGTACGCCAATGCCGCGGCCGTCGGCTCGTTGACGATGCGCAGGACGTTCAGACCGGCGATCTCTCCGGCTTCCTTCGTCGCCTGCCTCTGGGTGTCGTCGAAGTACGCCGGGACGGTGACCACCGCATCGGTGACGTCCTCACCGAGGTAGGCCTCCGCGTCCCGCTTGAGCTTCTGCAGCACACGTGCGGAGATCTCCTGGGAGCTGTACCGCTTGCCGTCGAAATCCGCGTTCTCCGGAAAACGCCAGCCGTGGTCTCCCATGTGCCGCTTCACGGAGCGCGCGGTGCGCTCCACGTTCGTCACAGCCTGTCGTTTGGCCACCTCGCCGACGAGTACCTCGCCGGTCTTGGCGAAGGCCACGACCGACGGGGTGGTCCTGGCCCCTTCCGTATTGGTGATGACGGTGGGCTCACCGCCCTCGAGGACCGAGACCACCGAGTTCGTCGTGCCAAGATCGATCCCGACCGAGCGAGTCATCTGTCTCTCCCTCCTCTGTCATGGTTGACGGCGTCCCGTCATGCGACCCTCCGTTCTCATCGGGCCGACCTGTTTGCAGCAGGAACTCGGGCGTATGTATACATCCTGTTTTATAGGTTTAGTACCCGTGACTCGGATGGCCACACGGCCGGCACGGATCTGGGGGCCACCGGTCGCAGCTCTCGCCCGGCGGTCTCGTGGGCCACCACAGACTGGTGGCGGTCTTGCTGAAGACCGACCCTCACCAGTCGGCAGAGGCCCGTGAAGAAGGAACCCGTGGGTGGCACTGCGCAGCAGTGTGGACTCAATCGTCTGCTTTCACGCCGGCGAGGGCGTCAATTGGGGCCGACCCCGAGGTGATCGCCGAGCTCACGAGCTTGCTCGCGCCCGGGGGCAGCAACCGCTGACCTGCGTTCCTTGATCCTTCTCGGCGGCAACCGCGGAAGCGGACACAAGCGTCGCAGTGGCGAGGCTGCCCCACAGGGCAGCCGAGCCGTAGGAGGCGAGAGTGGTGATGACTGCGGGGGAGACGGCGAGGCCGAAGCCCGTGGAGAGCTGGAAGCGGGCGAGGGCGCGTCCCAGGACATCGGCCGGGGCGAGGGCGGTGACGAGCGCGGTGGCGCTGCCGGCATAGATGATCTCGCCGATGGTGCAGACCACGGACACTCCTGCGACGGCCGGGCCATTCCAGTCGGGTCCCAGTGAGGTGGTCGCGAGGAAGCCGAGGTAGGACACAGCGAGTACCACGCCGGCAAAAGCCAGCACCGTCCGCCTGGGGAAGCGGGACAACACGACAGTGACCGGCACCTGCAAGGTGACCACCAGCACCGTGTTCGCCACGAAGATGGATGCCGGCCACGTCAGGGAGCCGTCCAACTGTGTCACCAGGACCAGAGGCAGCGCGATTTCGGGGACGTTGAGGCAGAAAACGTAGACCACGTTGGCGGCCAGCAGCACGCGCATCCGAGGTGCGGGCCCTTCGGTCCCGTCCTTGGCCGAGAGAGCGGCCGGATGCGTGTGCAGGTGGACCGACCATGCCAGTGCTGCCGCAGCGAGATAGGCGATGCCGGTGACGACTGCCAGCGCCTGCAATGCGGTGGTGCCGCCCGTCAGGCACGCGGCGGCAAGGAGGCCACCCGCGCCCAGGCCGGCGTTGCGCAGGGCGCGGCCTCCCGCGAGAGCGGCGTCGCGTTCGCGGCCGTGGGCGACCGTGGCCACGAGGGCTGCGTGGGCGGCCGGCCACGCCTGGTTGCCGATGCCGAGGAAGAGGGCCGCCGCCGCGAACAGCCCGATGTGGCCCGCCGGGGCGGCCAGCAGCAGTGCCACGCCCAGCACCCGCACCAGCATCGACGCTGCCACGACCGTGCTGCGTGCGCCCCGGTCCAGCCATCGGCCGACAGCGGGCATGCACACCAGCCCCAGGACGACGCCCACCGTCATGGCGATGCCGGTGGCCAGTGAGGACAGCCTCAGCACCTTCACCCCGTAGAGCAGCAGAAAAGGGCGCAGCATGCCGGTGCCGAGCGCGTCCACGGCCAGAGCGACGGCGTAGCGGGGGCCTCCGGAGGCACGGACGAGGGTGCGCGGCTGGAGCATGGTGGTGGTTGGCATGGCGTCAACGGTGCGTTCGGCCGACGGGCCGGCCATGTCGGTTGACGGAGACCGTCAATCGACGCGGTCGTCGGGCGTCAGTGAAGTGATGATGAGGGGATGACGTTGAGGATCGACATCGGCGAACTGCCGTCCGGGCGACTGCGGTTCGCCGCCTCCCCGCTGGCCGAGCTGACCGCGATGCTGCACGTGCTGGCCGAACCCGCGCATCACCCGCAACTCGCCCGCTGGGCCGGGGACGTCTGGGCGGGGCTGCGGCCGGAACTGGCCGAGCGGCTCAGGGAGGCGGAGTTCCTCTGGCGTTCGTCACGAGCCGACTTCCTGGTGCCCGCTCGTCCCCGGCCGACCCTCGCCGAGGAATTGGACGATGTGGACCGCATCGACGACGAAACCTATGTGACCGCCGCGCTCATCACCACGTGCGGCAGCAACCGGGTCCACTTCGCCGCGCCGTCTCCGCTCGCCGACGCGACGGCACGCGAGCGGGCCCTGGACCGGGCCCAGGCCCGCGGCGCGCTCCAAGAGGCCTTCGCGGAACGGCTGCTCGCGGACCCGGCCGCCGTGCGGGCACGCGTGCGGCACACCCTCGAACAGTGCGCCGAGGCGTTCTTCGACGCCGCCTGGACGGACGTAGCGGTGCAACTCGCCACCGACCTGCGCCTGAAGAACGACCTTCTGAAGCGCCAGGGCATCGGGGCGGCACTCGCGTCAGTCTCCAGCGCCGTCACCCTGGCGCCGGACGGCAGCTCCATCATCGTGGACAAACTGCAGGACAATGCGACCTCCGCCCACGGCACCGGAGTCACCTTCCTCCCCAGCGTCTTCGGCCGCCCGCACCTGGTGGTCGTCCACGCGCCCGGATGGCAGCCGGTGGTGCAGTACCCCGTGGCCGAGGCGAGTCCATCGCAGCCGGTATCGCTGGAAACGGTCACGCTACGGCTGGAAGCACTCGCGCATCCGGTACGGCTGCGACTGCTGCGCACCCTGGCCCGCGGCCCGCACACCACCGGCGAGCTCGCCCACGCCTGGGAACTCTCACCCCCAGAGGTTTCCCGCCACCTCGCCGTCCTGCGCCGCGCGGACCTGCTCACGGCCCAACGGCACGGTCGCTACGTTCGTTACACCCTCAATCTGTCCGACCTGACGGCGCTGGGGGCCGACCTACTGGCAGCCGTACTGCGCTGACTCACGCCCTCGCCCGCGTTCACGCAGACGAGGGCGTCAAGGGTCCTGGGCCGGCCCCGTTCCGGCACGCTTCGGGCCGCTGCAGCGTTCATCATCGCCGGCTCCAACCACCGCAAGCCACACTGTGCAGACCCGTCCTCCGCACGCCGACCTGTGCTGGCGCAACGCCCAACGCCCGCCACCACGACGTCCTCGCCCCCAGCGCTGCGAACGCGCCCGCATCCTCAGCGGGAAAGGCATTCACTGAGGCGGACGCTCGCTCACCAGCGCGGCCTGAAGAACTCAGCGGACCTGATCCGGTCACGGATCTAGCCGGCGTAGGGATTGCCGCCGAGCCAGGTGGTGTTGTCGATCAGTTCGCGGACCGCGTCCAAGTGGCCGCTGTGACAGGCGACTTCGGCGAGCACATGGATCAGGATGTGCCGCACGTCGGGCAGCCGCCAGGCCGGCCAGATCTCCACGGGCCACGCGGCGGGCTCCTGTTCGGGCGCGGCGGCGGCGATCACAGCGTTGGCGCGCACGACGGCCGCCCGGTAGTCGGCGAAGACGTCCTCGGCCCTCATCGTCTCGGGTATGTACCAGTGCGCCTCCGTGCCCGCCGTGAGCTGTCCGGCCACATCCGGCTCGCCCGCGATCACCCCGGAAAACCAGAAGCGTTCGACATCAAGCGTGAGGTGGCGCAGCAATGCCAGGCAGCTCCAGCCGCTGGGCAGCACCGGCCGCCGCAGATCCTCCTCCGAGAGCCCTTCGAGGATCCCGACGACGTGCTCGCGCTGGCGGTCCAGGGCGCCCTTGAGAGCGTCGAGTTCGGCGTTCACCGCACGACGCTCCATTCGGCGAGGCACTCCAGGGTGCTCGCCATCTGCGTCTGCCACCAGACGCGTCCACTGTCCACTGCCGCGCGTTTGTCCACCGGCATGGGAGAACCGTCGACGATCTCGGTCGCCATCGAGCCCGTTGGCCCGTCCGGGAGCAGGTTGAAGACCCACCGGTTGCCCCACGCGGCCCGGGGCCCGGTGGCGTCCGGATGCCCACGACCGGGCCTGGGCTCCCAGCCGATGGGGCGGACCGGCTCGTACGCGACGACGTGGTTGTTCATCTCGTAGGAGCCGAAGGTCTCGTAGTGCATCCGCATCACCAGGACGTCCGCGACGTCCGAGACCACGAAGTCAAAGATGCCGCCGCGCAGGATCCCGCAGCCGTCGAGGTCCGGGTGCAGTCCGGGGTCGGCCAGGATCCTGCAGATGTCCTGTGCCGGGGCGTTGATGTGCCCGGACACCGCCACCACGGCCTCGCCTGTCGTACTCGTCATACGCGCCCCTCCGTCAACCGCAGAGCATGAGTGTGACTTTGGCCTGGACGCTACAGCGGGGGTACGACAATGCCTGGCCGGGCACAGCCCTGCCCTGCGCGCACTCCCGCCGAACACCGGTTCTGTCGCCGCCACCGTCGATGTCCGCCGGCGAACGTCCCGAGCCCTGGTACGGCCCGGAGCGCGGCATGTGAGAGCGAACTGCGCAGCTCGCAGTGGCAGTTGGGCCCCTTGGGATGATCTTCGAGTGTGTTCTTCATGGTCCGGGGCGCTGATGAGTGATCGCTTGTGGGGTCGGGTCCGCCGGCCGTGTGCCTCAAATGGGCTGACAGACTGCCTGGTTATGAGCGGACGTGAGATCGGTCGGTGCGGTGTCGGCGCCAGCGTGACTCTGGGGCTCCTGGTTGCTTGGGCGGTGCATGACGCGGAGGAAGTCGTCATGGTGCCGCGCTGGGCCCGTGACCGGGTACCCGAGCTGCGAGGGCGATTTCCGCGGGTACCGGATCAGATATGGCGGCAGCTGGAGTCCATTGACGAGCGCGAGTTCGCAAGCGCCGTCGCCGGGATGGCCGTGGTGGTTGCTGCGGCGGCTGTCGACGGGTACCGCACCGGCGGGCGTTCGGCTTTCTACCAAGGGGCCCTCAACGGATTCGGCCTGCACGGTCTGGTGCATCTGGCCCTGGCCGCTGCGGTCCGTGGGTACACGCCGGGTTCGGTCACCTCGCCGTTGGTGGTCATTCCCTTCACGCTCTGGGCCCGTGGCCGCCTGCGCCGAGCGGGGGTGCTGCGTCCCGCACGCCCCCGGGACGCCGTTCAGGGCCTCGGGTTGGCCGCAGCGGCCACGGCAGGGGCACACCTGGTGGCCCGACGGGTTGCCAACCGGAGCTGAACACGGTCCAGAACTTGACTACCCAGACGGGGATCGGCCCCTGAGCGTCTTCAGGGGCGGAAGGGCGCGGCTGTGGCCTCGCCGGTGATCCGTTCCAGGTCCGTCATGAGTGCGTCCAGCCAGGAGACGGCCGCGTAGTACACGCGTGGTGCGCCCGGCGGTTCCACCGCGAAACCGTCGAAGTCGGGGTCGCGCAGCGCTATTGGGGCCTTTGGGGTGTCGCCGCCCGGATCGAGGCGCGCCGACACCAGCAGCATGCGCCCGGCCACCCGGTCCCCGAGGCGGGTCATGGCCGCCGATGGCTCTGGCTCCAGGGGCGGTACGACCATCGGCTCGGGTGGCACCAGCAGCCGGTCGGCTCCCCACAGGGTGTGGTGGGCGGCCATCAGGGTCGCCTGCCAGTCCTGGGAGCTGTTTTGGTCGGCGGGTTCATGGGGGCTTCTCGAGCCTGGCGGATCTGGGCCGGGGCGGGCGGAGGCCAAGCCCTTCGGCTCGCTGTGGAACTGGGCGTATGCCACCTCCGCCAGGCCCAGTGAGTGCTGCAGTGAGCGGTGGCCCGGCGGGGCTGTCACTGGCGCCCGCACCCCGCCCGCGGCCACCTGGGCGGTGGTCGCCACCACGTTCTCCGCCGCACCGCGCAGCAGAACCGCCATCGACCGCCGCAGTTCGTCGTGGGCACCGCGCGGCCAGGCGAGCAGCCCGAAGACAGCGCCGATCGCGCTGCCGGTCAGCACGTCCAGCAGCCGGAACTCGGCAAGCTGCCAGGTCGCGGGCGCCAGCTGTGCGAATGCCAGGGCGACCACCAGGGTGAACAGCGCCTGGGCCCAGCCGATGCCCTTGACCGGCCCCAGCGTGAACGCGATCAGCATCAGCGGCGGGAGCACCGCCGCGTAGACGGCGATTCCGGTCCCGACCAGCGTGAAGAGTGCGGCCACGATCAGTGCGCCGACGAGAGTCCCGGTCAGTGCCAACCGTATCGTCGAGCGGGTCTCCCGTACGGTGGTCCGGGTCAGAGTCAAGGTTGCCAGCAGAACCCAGAAGCCGTGCGGCAGGGTGTCCACACCCGCGATCAGCCGGGCCGCGGCGAGGGCCAGGCTGATCCGTACTGCGTTCTGGAAGAACACCGACCGGTTGCCCGCGTGCCCCACCAACCGCGACCACCACAGCTGCGGCGCACGCTTTCGGGCGTACCAGAATCGGCCTGGGGCTGCCTGTGCCGCGCCCGCTCGGCCCCGTACGGCGATGGCCGCGGCCGTGGACATCGCCAGCGCGGCGTCCGCGAGCTCCAGCACCTGCGCGTGCCGGCGCAGCGCGGCCGGCGAGATGTCCGCGTCCGGGCCGGCCGCCAGGGTGGTACGGGCCCGTAGTAGCCGAATGTGTGCGTCCTCGGCGGTGGGAGATCGGCCCCGCAGGCGGTCGGCCGTCTCGCGGGCTGTGTCCCGCACTGCGCGCAGTACGACCAGCCCCACCTCGGATTCGGCCGGCCCGGGATTTTGCTCGGGGGGAGCGGTCAGCCGCGCCAGCAGGGTGCGGGTGGCCAGGCCGGTGTGGGCCAGGCCGCGGTCCCGCACGCTCGGCCCGGCGGGCCGCTCGGCCTCCGGTACCTGTGAGGACCGCAGCGCGGTACTGGCGGCTCGGGCCTCCTGCGCAGTCCGGGCGGTGATCGCGTACGGCGGACCGGTCAGTTCCTCGGCACAGCGCCGGGCGCTGTCGGCGGCCCGCGCGGCCAGCTCTCGGTAGGGGACAGTGGGGGGATCGGGCAGCAGGAACGTCTCCGCGAGCACGAGGAACACGATGCCCACCGAGGCGCCGGCCAGCCGGCCGCCGAGCGAGCCGGGGTCGTAGGGCGGGAACGACGGCAGGATGTACATCAGCTGGAGACCGGGCGCGGCCCCCGCCAGGCGGGGGCCGCCTACCGCGGAGAAGGCCAGCGCGAAGCCGATCACCAGCATCCCGGCCGTCGCGGTCCAGGTCCGCACCGACAGGTAGGTGCCGACGGTGATCAGCACCAGGCAGACCGGTAGCAGCCGTGCCACCACCGCGGCACGCTGCCGGCCGGTCCCGGGGATGTGCGACAGTCCCGCGAGCGATATCGCGGCGAAGAGCGCGTAGGTCGCTGCGTCGACCGAATGAAAGCCGTACAGGAACAGGTAGAACCCGGCGCCGGCGGCCACCGTGACCCGCACGGAGCGGCGGGCCGCCGCCCGGTAGGCGGCGGGCAGCCGGACCCAGGGAACGCCGGTACCACCCATGCCACCAGGATCACCCCGAGCCGTGCGGTCCGCCCGCCCGGGAGGTCAGTCGTCCTGGAGCTCGCCCATCCGGCGCATGAACCCGGCGCTCCCTCGTCAGGTGCCCCTTGGAATCGATCATCTAGGCTGGCGCGGTGACTGATGAGCGGGAGCGGGCGCAACCGTCGGGAGTGTGGGCCACGGCGGTGGGGGTGGCCCGGGTGCGCGCGCTGGAGAGCGAGCGGGAGAACGCGCTGTTCCGCGACCCACTGGCACAGGCCTTCGCCACCGCCGGCGGCCTGTGGCCCTCCTCGCCGCCGCTGCCCGATGACGAGGCCGCGCGACGCCGCCGACTGGCCGTGTCCCACTCCATCGTCATCAGGACGAAGTTCCTCGACGACCTGTTGCAGCAGGCTTCCGCGTCCGGGGTCCGGCAGGTCGTGCTGCTCGGCGCCGGCATGGACAGCCGGGCCTTCCGGATCGACTGGCCCGAGGGCACCCGGCTGTTCGAGGTCGACACCGCCGCGCCACTGGACTTCAAGGCTTCGGTGCTGCGCCAGGAGCGTGCCCTCGCACGCTGCGAGCGGATCACCGTCGCGGTGGATCTGCGTGAGGACTGGCCAGGCGCGCTGACCGTCGCAGGGCACGACCCGGCCGCGCCGACCGTGTGGATCGCCGAAGGACTACTGATCTATCTGCCCGAGGACGCGGTGGAGCTACTGCTGGCCCGGATCAGCACGCAGTCGGCGGCGGGCAGTTGGATGGGTCTGACATTGGGCTCGCGTGGCGTGATCGAGCGCTTCGGCGCGGACGCCGCGCCGGGATCGGCGGCGTCCATGTGGGTCTCGGAGATGCCCGACGACCCGGTGGGCTGGCTGGCCGGGCACGGCTGGGACGCCGACAGCCACACCCTGCGCGAACGCGCTGCCGCCTACGGCCGTCCGATCAGTACCCCGCCGCAGCACGAGGAGCGGCCCGGCGGACTCATCTCGGCGGTCCGCCGGTAAGCTCCTCCCAGTTCCCCGAATGATCGATCCCAAGGGGACCTGATGAGTGGAGCCAGGTTCATGCGCCGCCAGCCGGCCATGCGCGCACTGACCGCCTACGACCACTGAGAGTCGCCCGAAAATCGCCACGCGGAGGCCAGGCATTGCCGCCGGCCCGAAGGGTCTTCGGGTTCGTTCGACGCGGCGACCACGAGCCGCCTGGACGGACACACCGTCAGGTATGCCAACACCGGCTCCCACGCCGTGGACGGGCTTCTCGTCACCGGGTACCCCTGTCCGCCCCCGGTTGCTTCTCCCGCCTGATCCACAGCAGCGGAGCCCAGGTCCTCCCCGAGAGTGCAAAGCCCCCGCCTGGCGCGGTCAGCCCTGATGCCCATACGCGAGGGGCCACAGCGTCTGCCTGCGCCCTCCGGCGGGCGACACGTCCGGCCTGACCCGCGTCCATGCCCTGTACGGGCCCGGCCTGACGATCCGGCACGTCCTCCTGCCCGGCAGGCGCGGCTAGTTCCCCGGCGACCCCAAGTACGCGAACACAGTCGGCCCATCCCGTAGACCAAGGGGGCGCGCACCGGTCGCCGGGCGGGGGAGGCCGCCATACCGTGGCGCCATGAGACGTATCGACAGCGAACAGGCGCGGCAAATCGTCGAAGCCGGCCAAGTCATGCCGCGTGACGAACTCGAGCGGATCGCCGCCGCACGGCACCCGGCACGGAAAGACGTCCTCGGGTTCGAGTACGGCGAAGACGAGACTGCGCCCGGCCGCTACCGGTTCGCTGTCGAGGTCGAGGATGCCGCCGGGGTTGTGTGGTGGATCGAGCTCAATGCCCACACGGGCGAGATCCTCGAGGAGGACAACTCCGCGAACCGGTGAGGGTGCGGCTCCTGTCCCGGGCCGGATCCATTGCCAGGCGACCCCGGCGGATCATGTGACTTCCGGATTGCGGGCACGTTGTTTTTGGCGTGGGACGGGGCTATCCGTCTACGGCCGTGCTGTGATCTGCCAACACCCTTCAGGCACCCGAGGAGTCGGGATGATCAGGGTTGGGGCGGAGCGGCCGTACCTGGCTATGCGCCATGAGGAGCAGTCCAGCAAACAGGAGGGAGTTTCCACCGAAGACGTTCCGGGTCCCACCGGACCCGAGCCGGAGACCGCTTCAACCGGCGTCTCCAGGTGGCGCGGTCAGGATGCAGCCCGTGCTCACAGCGGGCCAGGTAGGCATGTTCCTGTGCGCCCATCGTTCGGCTTCTTGGCTTGCCTTGAGGCTGCGCGTTCTACGAGCGCACGCCCACGGGTGATCAACCTGACGTCCACCGGAGACGGCTTCGACGGTGCCCAGGGAAGCCCGCACCATCGACGGGGCCGAGAACACCACCGTGGCCAACGTTCATCGACTGGGAGAGCGGCACCATCACCCCCGACACTGGGCGTCCGCCCTCAACACCTCCCGGATCCGGGCTGTCGCGACCTTCCGCGGGGCGCCGCCCTCGTGCGTTTACGACGGTCTGATCGAACGCCGCGACGAGGACATCGACAAGGACATGGACAAGGGCCTCGCCTGGCTCGCCGACGCCGTGGCCCGCCACCGGGCAGACGATCCCGAAGGCCTCGTCGACGCGGTGCTCACCGACCTACTCCCACCGGGTGGCGCCACCGACGACACCTCGCTGGTCATCGTGCGCCAATGCCGCTTCCATGCACTCGGTCAGACCTCGTCGACGTCAGTGCAGTGCCCGGTTTACGAATGGCGGCGCGTCGCCGCGCCAGGGGCGTTTGCCCTGTTGTGAAGTGACGCGTGTCGATCGGGTCAGCCTTCGGAGGGACGCGGGGCGCGCAGGTGCGCCCGTTCCTTCAGCTCCTCCTCGTCGACCACCTTGAGCATCGGCTGACCCGGCGCGCACACCATGGTCACCACGAACTTGGTCGGTGCGTCCGACAGGGCGTTGCCGTCCTGATAGTGGATCACGTCACCGCCAGGCTCCCAGAACGTCCCACCTGCCTCGACCACACGCTCCGGCTCACCCTCGAGCTCGAACCTGAGCGCGCCCTCCATGACGTAACCGAACGACGGGCCCGAGTGGCGATGCGGGGGGAGCCCAGGGTGCCCAGGAGGCCACTCGACAAGAATGGTCATTGCCGAGCCACCTTGGGGAAAGAAGGGCGGAGTGACTTCCTGCAGCAACTTGACTTCGGGCGGCAAGGAGACCTCTTCGGCGGTCCCGTGCTCTGGGTTCTTCTCTGACATGCACCACACCTCCGTAAGCCTGCCCAGGATGGACGATCTTGCGTGGGTCACCGCATTCCGCAGGTGTGCCGACCCACTCGTTCGGCGGTGACCAGGTTCGCCGGCTTCTGGCTCACACAATTCGCTTCGCCACGAGGACAAGCCACAGCCCATATCCGTGGCAGGCGGTGTGCCTTCTGTCTGGTCCGAACGGTCTCGAGACCACCCTGCCTTCCATCGGCAGCAGCCACAATTCGGAGTCAGCGGCATCGAGACTGCATCGCATCATGCCATCGGCAGGCATCTCGTGCCGTATCACGCAATGTTTCCCCTGCTCCGATGCGAGGTGCCGCTGGGTGCTGGTGCAGGCGGTGCGTCGCTATGAGGCTGTCCCGGTGGCAGAGCTTGGCAGTATTGCCTCGGCCAGAGCCTCCTGCTGCACTGATTGTTCGAAGGCGACGGACGGCTCTTAAGCGATGCCGTTGGGGTGCACCCAACGCGACGGATGTGTCTCAGGTGTGCGGCCCGTTTGGATGTACGGAGCGTAAATATCACTCCGCTGATCTGGGTTTTTTGCGCTGGTTGGCATTGAAGCGCGCCTTCTTCTGACGATTCCCGCACGTGTTCATGTCGCACCATTTGCGGGTGCGGCTTTGGCTGGTGTCGAAGAAGGCGGCTTGGCAGGTTGGTGATGCGCACAAGGCCAATTTTCCGTCGCGTTCGCCTGCGATGATGCTGATCGCGTCGGCGGCGATCACGCCGAGGGCATCTTCCACGCAGGAATCCGCGTTGAGGCGCCATCGCCGCTGACCCTCAGGCGTCAGGACCGCTGCGGCCCGACCCTGAATGCTGCAGTCATTGATGACTTGGACAGCAGACGCAGGGAGAGCGTCCTTGACCGCGGCCGCTGTCGCGGCAGCGTGAATCGACTCCCTCAGTTCCCAAGCGAAGTCGAGCTGGGCAGTGGTGCAGGAGTCCACGGCGAGGCCGCTCACTGTCAGCCAGTCGACGAGTCGGTGCGGAGTGGGAATGCGCTCCACAGCGTCGCCATGACGCTCCGACAGAGTCCCCGTGAAGCTGGTCGACAGCACGTTACCGAGGCGGAAGTCAGGGAACGCAGCACGCATGGAACCACCTTAGCTGGTTGCGGCGTGGCTCGGGGAACTGCTAGAACCGGCATAGCCGGTTCGCGATGGGTCGTAGCCGGTTCCGCGACGGCCAGGAGGTCTCATGCCCCGTCCAACCAGTGACGTGCAAGCATTTGAAGCCCACGCAACTGACGCCGACCTCGCCGATCTGCGCGCGCGACTGGCCGCGGCGCGACTGCCGGAGCCCGAGACGGTCCACCGCGCCGCGCCCGGCCCTCGCCGATGGGAGCAGGGCGTTCCTCTCGCCGACCTCGTCGAGGTCGTGAACTACTGGCGCACCGAGTACAACTGGCGGTCGTTCGAAGCGCGCCTCAACCGGATCGGCCAGTTCCGCACGACCATTGATGATCTGGGAATCCACTTCCTGCACCGCCGATCCGCCCGCGCAGATGCCACTCCCTTGCTCCTGACGCACGGCTGGCCGGGCAGCATTGCCGAGTTCGTCGATGTAGTCGACGAGCTGGCAGATCCGAAAAATGCGGACGCGCCGGCGTTCCACGTCGTGGCCCCGTCGCTACCTGGCTTTGGTTACAGCGACAAGCCGGCCACCACCGGGTGGGGAACCGAAAAGATCGCAGCCGCATGGGTGGAACTGATGGGAAGGCTCGGCTACAGCAAGTTCGTAGCCCACGGCGGCGACTGGGGAGGCAATATCACCACGGTTCTCGGCGGCAGGTTCCCGGAGCACGTTCTGGGCATCCACACATTGTTCGCGGAGGCGCCGCCCGGGTTGACGACGGACGGGCTGACGGCTGTCGAGCGCAAGTGGACCGAGGAGACCCGCGATTTCTGGCGCCACCGCGCGGCGTACGCGAAGCAGCAGGCGACCCGGCCGCAGACCATCGGCTACTCGCTCGTCGACTCGCCGGTCGGGCTTCTCGCCTGGATCCTCGACAAATTCGCCGAGTGGTCGGACACCGAGGACAGCCCGTTCGAGAAGATCTCCAGAGACCGCATTCTTGACGACGTCAGCCTGTATTGGCTGACGCGGACCGGCGCATCAGCGGCCCGCATTTACTACGAGAGCCACAACTCGCTCGATCCCGAACTTCGGGTCGACGTCCCGTCAGCGATCACTATGTATCCCCGCGACATCGAGAAGTGTCCGCGCCCCTGGGCACAGGAGCGGTACCGACGGATCGTCCGATGGAGGTCGCCCGAAGCCGGGGGACATTTCCCGTCGCTGGAGGTTCCCGAGTACTTCGTCAGGGATCTGCAAGAGGGCCTCGCTGCAGTGCTGGCCGCTCATCGGTGAACGCGGCTGGTGCCGGCTGCTTGGTCACCGCCCAAGAGGGCGTCTCATGTGGCAAGTTTCGCGAGCTTCTTTCAGCAGTTCAGGGCGGCGGTCAGGCTGAGGAAGGCGAGGGAGTGCCAGCCCTTTCGTTCGTATCGGGCGGTGAGGCGGCGGTAGCCGAAGAGCCGAGCGATCGACCGTTCGATCTTCCAGCGGTGCCGACCCAGGCGTTCGCCGGACTCGATGCCGGGCCGCGCGATGCGCGCGACGAGCCCGCGCTTGCGGAGCCAGGCCAGGTGTTTGGTAGAGATGTACGCCTTGTCCGCACGGAGTTTGACGGGTCGGCGCCGCCGTGGTCCCCGGCGGGACCGGACAGCGGGTATGCCGTGGATGAGCGGCTTGATGGCGAGGCTGTCGTGGATGTTCGTGCCGGACATAGTGACGACGACCGGGATGTCTGGGCCTCGGACAGCACGTGCGGCTTGCTGCCCTTCTTGCCGTGATCGACCGGTTTCGGCCCGGTCGGCGATCCCCCTCTTTTGGTGCGAACGGAGGCCGCGTCGATGATCGCCGAGGTCCAGTCCACCTCGCCCCGGGCCCCGAGTTCGTCCAGCACCGCCCGGTGCGAACGACGCCACAGGCCGGCCTCGGTCCATACCGTGAAGCGGCGATGCGCAGTGGCGGGCGACGTAGCGAACGTCGGCGGCAGATGCCGCCAGGCACAGCCGCTGGTCAGCGCGTACACCACTGCCGTGAACACGGCCCGCTCGTCACACGGAGCGGGCCCCCCACCTTGCGGACGAGCAGCGAACGACGGCAGCAACGGGGCGGCCGGCCGGCTCCCAGAGTTCATCAGGATCCAGACGCTTCGATAGGTCAGCACCCACGACCGGCATCATGCCGTACGAACATCAAGTCACGTGAGACAGCTTTTAAGCCTTGATCGTTGCGGCCGACTTGGCTGCCTGCTCGATCTTCGCGCAGTAGGCTGCACGGGCTTGCTCGTCGATCTGCTTCTCGTTTTCGGCGCGCACTCCGGTCCGGCCGTCGAGGCCCTCGCGCAGGATATCGGCGTGCCCGGCATGCCGGATGGACTCGCCGAGGACATGGACCATGATGGCGAACAGGTTCGTGTTGGGATGAGGCTCCGGCCACCACGGCACGTGGCCGGGGGCGTCGAGGGAAAGCTTGTTGATCGTCGCGTCCGAGTGTTCCCAGGTGCGCCGGTAGAACCCGATGATCTGATCGCGGGTCTCGTCCTCGGTCGCCCACAGATCGCTGCCGTTGGAGTCCTGCCACCGGGACAGCGGTTCCGGGGAAGGGCGGTCGAAGACCTCGCCGAAGTACCTGGCCTCGACGGTGGCCACGTGTTTGACCAGGCCGAGGAGGTTGGTCCCGGTCGCTGTCAAAGGTCTGCGGGCGTCGTATTCGGACAAGCCGTCGAGTTTCCAGAGCAGCGCCTGGCGGTCCCGCCGCAGTCTCCCGTGCAGGTTGTCTTTCGCGAATTCATCGATCATGCGGCATGAGCCTGCCATGGGCTGCCTCGTTGTCTCAAGATCCCGTACGTGGTCCGCAACGACTTGCAGAGCCGAGGCCTGGCCATGGCCGCCGCCCTGACCTGCTACAAGAGGCTCGGGAAACTTGCCACGTGAGACACCCTCTAATACTCCAGCCCGTAGATCGTTATGTGCCCTGGACTTGGGGCTGCCTGCCACTGGCGGAACCTCGGGTGGCCTCAGCGCACGATCTGGATAGAGTCGGGCAGTGCCCGAGCTGAAGCGGCTGCATGTCGGCGACGCCCCGGAGGTCTTGGCCTTCGAGCTGGCGAACCGCACCTACTTCGCTGCCTCGATCTCCGACCGCGGCGACGACTTCTTCGACCGGTTCACCGACCGGTACGACGCCTCGCTGGCCGAGCAGGAGGCCGGCATCTGCGCCTTCTATGTGCTCCTCGCCGAGGACGGCTCGGTACTCGGCAGGTTCAACCTGTACGACTTGGAGGACGGCACTGCCAGACTCGGCTACCGGGTCGCGGAGCGGGTCGCCGGCCGCGGCGTGGCGACCGCGACTGTCCGGGAGCTGTGCCGGACGGCGACAGCGATGCACGGCCTGCGCACACTGAGGGCGGCCACCTCCCACGACAACGCCGCGTCCCAGAAAGTCTTGGCCAAGGCCGGATTCGTCCTGGTTGGCCCTGCGACCCCGGCCGATCTCGGCGGCAGGTCAGGCACTTGGTACCAGCGCGACCTCCAGCCATAGACCCTTCTCTGGCTCGTGGGTCGGCTGCGGGAAGGGAAGGCTGTGGCCACCGCTGATCGGTGCGGGCCGCCCGCACCCGCCGTCTGAGGAAGAGCGATGCCAGGGAAGTGATCGCGGACTCGCTGCCGTTGTTCGGCAGGTTCCTGGCGTTTGCCCCATGCGGCCCACCACGCAGGTCCTCGCAGCGGATCACGGACAGGAGGCGGAGACAAGAGATCGCTCAAGCCTGACGCTTGAGCCGTCGAGCCACAGCACCGCTCTCCTTGCCTGCCCCGAGCGCCGGACCGCAGAGGGCGCGGCGCAGGTGATCGCGCCCGGGGCGAGGTGTGGAGAGCGGACGGGGCGCCCGCCTTACGTCGCGCCGGCTCCCGGCGGGGAACCGATCAACCGATCCGGTTCACGTTTTCGGCCTGCGGTCCCCTTTGGCCCTGAGTGACGTCGAACTCGACCGCCTCGCCCTCGGCCAGCTCCTTGTAGCCGGTGCCCTGGATTGCGGAGTAGTGCACGAAGACGTCACTTCCGCCGCCGTCCTGCTCGATGAAGCCGAATCCCTTTTCAGCGTTGAACCACTTCACGCGGCCAGTTGCCATCGCTTTTGATCCTTCGTGATGTCCCACGGCACCGACTCGCGGCACCGGCCGCAGCGGCACACAGCTCCGGCAGGGACAAGTCTCCCTCAACCATGACGAATCCTCCGGATTGGCGTGCCGTGCCGTGCACAAACGTCGACAGCAACCGGTCAACGTTCAGCGACAAAGGGTCCGGGGTGCCTCATCACGTCACCTGGCTCACGAAGTCAGGCCGTGCAGCGCTCGGCGAGGGCCGCTCGAGGGTGTCGAGCATCGTCACAATGTGCCTGCCGCAGGCGCACCGCGTCCTGCGGGTGGCGGTCTACGCGCTGCACGCCTGCCTGCGACGGCGCAACGCCAACGCCCGCCACCGCGACGTCCTGGCCGCCGAACGCAAGGAACGTGCCCGCATCCGCTGCGAAAGAGGTATCCGCTGGGTCGGTCGGCCCCCGTCACGGCGGTGTGACCGCCGGCGATAGGTGGCCAGGGGGGGCGGTCGCGGGCCCCCGGTGACCAGGCCTGTGCTCACGGGTGGTTGGCCACCTGCACAGAGGTCGCCGCCTGTTCGGTCGCGATTCGTCGCATGCTGGGCTGAGGCCTACTTCGTGGGGCGCAGCGGCCGGCTACTCGCCGGTGACGCCATCGATGGCCTCGCGCAGGAGATCCGCATGGCCGACGTGGCGGGCGTACTCCTCGATCACGTGCTCAAGGACGAACCGCACATCGGTATCACCGAATTCCGGGTTAGGCACGATGCGCGCGAGGTCGACGGTCACCTTCGCGAATACCTGCCGCGACTCCTCGCACGCCTTCAGGTAGTCCTCGTAGACGCTTCTGGCCGGCGTAGCGTCCGACTCGTCGAACCACTCGCCACCATCAGCGGTGGCATAGGTCTTATAGGGGAAGAAGCGAGGCGTCGTACCGCCCAACGTCCGCTGGAACCACGCACGCTCAACCCCCTGTAGATGGCGCATGAGCCCCAGCAGGGTCAACGCCGACGACCGAACAGGACGTAGCCGCAGTTGTGCATCCGAGAGGCCTTCGCACTTCCACAAGAAGGTCGCTCGGTGGTAATCGAGATTCGAGGAGATCACCTCCAGCCACGGGCCCGATACTGCGCGCTCAGGACGGACGATCTTCTGGACCACAATGTCGCTCACGCTGGAGTCTCCTCATCGGTCATCAAGCTTGGCCGAGTTTGTATGTGCCCAGGACTGGGCGGCGCCTCTACTGGCACCCCACGAGCACGTCTGCCCAAGAAGACCTCTCTTCGCATCGGAACTCATCGCTCAATGCGGCCTCGCGAGTGGTCCTCCACGACTGCGAGCGGCCAGGTATCGCCGCGCGTCTCAGGCGGCATGAGCGCAACCGGGCGAACCTATGCGGTCACAGCACCAGACCCGCACTGCCCCGTGCCCTATGCATCCCGCCGTTCGTGCTCGCGCCGGCTGCTGAGGCCCGCCCGGCCGGGCCGGTCCAAACCTTGCTCCCGCTCCCAGCGCAGGGTGTCCACCAGCACTTCCGCTCACGGTCGATGGCGTAGGCCAGCTTCGTTGGCGGTAGACCCGGATCGCGAGCCCCGGATGCTCAGCCCGGGAGGAGCTGACTCCGACAACGGCCAAGAGGAGGCGCCGCACGGTTGATCGGGTGACTCCGGCCGTCGCGCCACATGGCCGATCGGTGTGAGGGCTAGGCATGGGGTCATGCGATTTGAGTCCCGATGCAAGAGACCCGGCATCTCTCGAGCCCGCCACCTTCATGTCCTCGGCACCGTGTGTGCCGTCGTAGCCTCAGCAGCACTGATGACAGGTTGCGGCGGGGACGGTGGCAAGACGACAGCCGCAGCGACGGCGGAAGCGGCGAAGATCATTCCGAACCAGGCGGCCACACCGTCGGACAGCCCCTCCAGCAGCGGGGAGCTTACTGAGGACCAGACAGCACGCAAGGAGCTGCTCGGTGTCACCAAGGTCACCTTCGACAAGGCTGCTGCCACGGCCGTGGGCGAGGTCTCAGGCAGCAAACTCGCCGAACTCGACCTGAAGGGCCTCGACGACAACGACCACGACGAGAGCAAGAGCCCCAGTCCCAGCGGAACCCCCAGCCCGAGGCCGAGTGGTAGCTCCACCGTCCCGGAATGGATCGCTGAGGTCGTCGAGAAGGACGGGACCACGCACACCGTCCGCATCGACGCCATCTCGGGCAAGGTCATCCAGTCCGTTACGGAGACCGGCCAGGACTCCGGCGACAAGAGTGAGATGGCCGACCGGATCGCCCGTGCCACCCAGACGCCGCAGGAGGCGGCCAAGGTCGCTACGGACAAGCAGAAGGGCACGGTCACCTCCATCAACCTGGATGAGAGCGACGACAAGTCCCTTGTCTGGTCCGTCGATGTCGTTACCAAGGACTGGAACAGGACCGATTTCGAGATCGACGCGGTGAAGGGCACCATCACCCGCGAGGAGGTCGACCACGACTGACGCGCTGCCGCTCGTGGGAAGCAGGCGAGCCGGCCTCCCACGAGCACAGCTTCGGCGGCCCGAGCTATCAGGGAGCCGTACCGGCCTCTGCCGCAGCACCTGCTGACCCACGGTGCGCAGCATGCCTGTCAGACCGTCTCGAGAGAGTTCGCATCCGCAGTCAGTTCCGGAAGGACTCTCACGTGACGACGTACGACGAGTTCACGGCCTCGGCCGGCGCCGAGAACGTGACGCGGGCAGACCCGGGAGTTGTGTCGGGGCCGGCAGATCCCCGAGGACCAAAAGGCACTACTGGTCGAGGTCGGGATCCCCGTCGTTGACCAATTGATCGCGTACGCATCGTTCCAGGCGGAAGCGGATCCGGCACTCCAGACGTCAGCTGGTGGATCCCCTCCGGCTCACTCAACATCACCATGGCGACCTCGTACCCGGTCTGCCATGGTCGTTCGGCGCCGAATCCGGCACGGGGTGGGTCTACCACGTCCTCCCCGGCGGGTGAGGCATGGTTCGCCAACGGCCTGCACGTCAGCCGGGCCGAGATCCTCAGCGATCCGGATGACCGCGAGGTTGAAGCCCTCGCTGAACTCAGCGTGCTGGCAGACGAGTTCAAGAGGATCGATTCATCTGCCTTCGACGGCTACAACGGCTTCATCTGGGCCGATGGGCCGAGTTCCTCGACCGCTGGCTCTGGTAGTTGCTCACGAGCGCCATGTTGCCCGACGCGTTGACCCACCGTGTCCGGCGCGTCAAGCGGCTGTCGAATACACGACACCGCAACATGCGAGCCCGCCAGTCTGTGGCCCCAGCAGGTCACTTGGCAGGCGCAGAGTCAACGGTGTTGTGCATCACGTCTGATAGCTCCGGTTAAAGGCAATCATCCCGTGTTGGGGATCTTGCCGTCCGCTGCCGCTGCCCGTTAGGAATGTCCCCGGCGCGACACACAAACCGTCCGGCCGCACGCCCAACTACCGGGCAGGCCGGGCCAGAAGGGCAACCCCTTTGTCTGGCATACGCACAACAAGACGTCACATCTCACGGTTAGCCGCCGGTGTCGCCATGCTGATGCTGGCAACCGCCGGTGTGGCGACCGCAGCCTCCGGCACAGCCACGCGGCCCGACCCCAACGCGGCCCCCTCCACGCGACCTGCTGCTGGGCCCGAGGTGAAGTCCGTTGCCGCCGCCGGATCGCGGCCGGTGTCGGGGAAGAACCCCACCGCCGCGCCGTCGAAGCGGAAGGACGCGGCCGGGTTCCAGCGAGTCATCTCGCAAAAGATCCAGCTCAAGAACACCGTCACTGACGCGGACGGCGACAAGTCCACCCTTACGTTCGAGGTGTGGACGGCGGACGCGGCCGGAAAGCCGAAGACCAAAGTCAAGCTGAACGACTCCGAGTTCGGCGTGATCGTCTCCCCGTACGTGGCGAGCGGGACACTGGTCACGGTCGACGTCCCGGCGGGCAGGCTCTCCCTGAACACGAACTACGTGTTCCACACCAGCGCTTTCGACGGGTCCCTGTACGAAACGACGTGGTCGCCGTGGGCCCCGTTCCGTCCGGAGATGCCCGTCGACCTGACATTGCCCACCCCGGACTACACCGCGCCCAACCCGTCGGCGTTGGACAACCCGCCCAGCGGGTCGCAGACCAAGCCCCTGGGGGCCGGTGCGACGCTGGCCGGGAAGACCAAGCCTGCGGTCGAGCAATGTGGGCCCAAGGACGCCGAGGGGCGTCAGGCTTGCTTCGGCAGGCAGCTGTCCAAGGCCGACGCCCCGAAGAAGGTGGCCGCCAAGATGCAGGCGGCAGCCGACGAGATCGCCGGGATCCCGTGGTGCAACACGGATTTCCCCAGCATCTTGTCGACCCGGTCCGCTCAGTGCGACGTGCGGTCGGTGCCCGTGTACATCTCCATGGACGGCGTCGTGCAGGCCACCGCGTACTTCATGTTCGTGCGCACGCTGCAACTCGACGGGGCGAACAGCTTCACCGAGCACCTGTTGATCGAGCCCGCGCAACAGATCCCGCTCGACTTCGCCGAGATCGACATGAACCTTGGCAAGCATTTCTGTCAGGGATCGTGCGACCCGATCCAGCCCGACGCGTCCGCGTGGAAGGGCAAGAACTGGTGGGTGCCCGGTGAGATGCACTCCGCGGAGATCTCCACCCCGTACACGTGGGACGCGACGACCGCGGGTCAGACGTACCTTTACAAGCCCGATGTGCAGGTCGACGGTGCGATCATGCCCTCCGATGGGAAGATCCGTCCGTTCATGACCGGCTATCAGTGGTCGTTGGACTATCGCGGTGACACGGCGGAGCTGGATCAGATCCGGTGCGACACCACCGCGGCAGGGGCCGGTACGGGTTGCGTGTTCGTGAACTCTGCGCCGACGTTCGAGCTCAATTCGAAGGCGTTTCCGCAGGCGACCGCGCACGCGTGGCTGATCCAGACGTACAACCCGACGCACCCCGGATCCGAGGCCGAACGCAAGCCGCTGTACTACATGGGCGACGAGTCGCAGAACGGGCGCAGCCGTGACCGGATCTGCCCGACCGGATGGGCCAAGGACCACGGCGACGCGTCGGCGCTGGTGGATGCGACCGATGAACTGAACTGCGACGAGTTCGCCTTTGCGTCCAGCTACAACAGTGGCGGCATGACGGCGGCCGAGGGCGGCCTGAACCCGGCGTTGCTGCCTGGCAAGCCGACCCCGACCGGTGATGCGTGCCTGTCCACCTACGCGAAGAAGCTGGGTGCGGCGGTGCACCTGCTCAGTCTGGACGGCACCGACCCGACGTTCACCGAAGTGTGCGGCCGGTCGGCGATCAGCGGCATGCACAATCAGCAGTCGATGGGCGGCCACTTCGGCAAGTTTATGAAGGACATGCGGATCATGGACAAGGATGCCTATTGGCTGGACACCCGCATGACGCCGGGCATCACGTGCCTCAACGGCGGTAGCACCCCGGTCATCTGCAAGCTGACCCCCACCGCCTGACCCGCACGCTCGCACAACAAGCCGGCCCCCACCCCGAGCCAGCGGTGGGGGCCGGCCCGCGTCGGGTCAGTTGACGGCGGGCAGCACCAGACCCGGCAGGGTCCCGGCCGTGATGGCGGCCCGGTCGAGAACCAGTCCGCAGTAGTCGCCGACCGCGGCGAACACCGCCTGCGGCAGACGCTCCCGGTCCTGCTCGTACTGTGCGATGGCCAGTTCGTCCCCGGCGTCGGGGCGCGGAGGGACCACAGCCCCGGCCGCCTGCAGCGCAGCGTCCAGGTCCGAGGTGCACCCGGTGTCGGTGCCGAAGTCGGCCCGCTGTACCTGTCCGTCGCCGGGCGCGTGGATGATCCGGTTCGGGGGCGACCACCGGTTCAGCGTCAGACACACGATCTCTTCGCCGGGGTAGGGGCGCATTGACTTGACGCCCTGCCAGCCCGCGGCCCAGGTCGCCATGCCCCAGTCCTCCAGGACGTATGTCCATTCGCCGCACCTGCCGTACATCGCGGCATGCGCATCGGACGGTACAAGCCCGCGGTCCTTGTACAGAGCCCCGTCGGCCAGCTCGTCGAGGTCCGCGCCCAGCGCGATCAGGAACTCGTCCTCTTCGTCGAAGCCGCGGGCCACCGTGAGGGAGATCCCCCCGAGCATCCCGGCCCCAGGTGCTGCCGTGCCGGTCGTGCTGTGTGCGCCTATCCAGGCGATCCCGTCAGACATGCGAGCCAGGTTATCGGGCGCAGTGATGCTGTGCCGTGGCCTGTCCGCAGTGCCCTGGGTCGGCTAGGCACTGCTTCGCGGATCTCCTGACGTGAGTGCGGAGGAGAGTTACACCTGCACCTGCTGCACCTGATGCATCGTCAACTTCCCTGCGGAACCAGGGCCGCAACTTCCTTCTCGAGGCGCTCACGGGCGCCATAGCAGCTTCGCGGGGCGGCGGCTGGGGCGCGGGCAGTTGACTCCACGGACCCCGCGTTCGCATGTGTCGCCCGCTGCTTCTCCGTGGCCTGGATTGCCTGTCGGGAGCGTTCTGCCTCACGGAGACCTGCGGTACGACGGCAGACCCCGAAGGCGAACGGAGATGGCCCGGCGCCGGCATGGCCAGGCACCACCAGGTCGAGCGACAATGCGGAGGTCTTCGGTCTGGGCGCTACTTGCGTTCCGGGCCTCGTGCGGTCGGAGCGGAGTGACGCCGTGGCATGGGTGGTGGGAACGGGCGCCTTCTTCGGGCTGCTGGCGATCACAGGGGGCATCGTCACGCTCCGGACAGGGTGGATCCCGCCCATGGCGCGCCGCCACGTCACCAGGCCCCAACTCCACGGCCTCGGTGCCCTACTCATGGGCGCTTCCCTCGTTCTGCAGGGACTCTTCTACTTTCGAGTCCTGCCGAGCGTTTCCTGGGAGGCTCGATTCTTCGGTGGGAACGCCCTGCTGTTTGGTGGACTGCTCCTCATAGCCCTTAGCCAGCTGCTGCCGCTCCGCCGAAACCCGGATCACGCCGACCCCTCGGGTGTCTGAAGGGTGTCGGCGGATCACGGCCGGAGCCATAGACGGCCGACGGATGACACAGCGTGAGACACCAGCGAAAAGCCGCAGGTCACAGCGCCGCTACATGAAGCAGGTGAGACCTCACAACCTGTGGGATCTCACGTTCGGCTTCTCAAGCTCACGGCCGCTTCGGACTGCACTCATGAAGCGGTCGTGAGACACCGCAGGTCAGTGACCTGGCCGTACAGCGTCAAGCGCGGGGTGCGGCGGGGCGTTCGATGGCGATCATGGCGGCGTCGTCGTTCAGGCGTCCGCCGACGTAGTGCAGCAGGTCGCGGTGGAGGTGGTCGAGGAAGGCATCGGGGCTCTTCCCGTTCCACCCGGTGATGCGCTCGGCGAGCGGGTAGAAGGTGCCCGTGGAGTCGCGGGCCTCGGTGACGCCATCTGTGTACAGCAGCAGAAGGTCTCCCGGCTCGAACGGAAAGCTGTCGACGCGGTAGCGCGGATGCAACAGTTCGCCGAGGCCCAAGGGCGGTGCGGGATTGCGGGCGTCCATATTCGTCGGTCGGCCGTCACGCAGGACGATCGGCGGCGGGTGACCGCAGGAGATCATCTGGACCCGACCGGCGCGGTCGGGGATGTCCAGGATGGTGGCCGTGATGAAGGTTTCTCCGTATCGGCTCGTCTCGCCCGGCTCCATCAGGTCCCAGCACACGCTTCGGTCGAGGTAGGACACCAGTTCGCCCAGGCTCGCCTGGCGGTGGGCCGCGCCGCGGAACGCTCCGAGCAGCAAAGCCGCGTCATTGACCGCGGTCAGCCCTTTCCCGCGCACGTCGCCGATCATTAGCCGGGTGCCGGAGGTGGTGCGGGCGGCCGCGTACAGGTCCCCGCCGATCTGGGCCTCGGCCTCCGCGGCGAGATAGAGGGAGGCGGCCCGCAGCGGTCCGAGCTTCTTGGGGAGCGAAGGCAGGACCACTTGCTGGGCGGTCTCGGACACGTACCGCACCTGTTCCAGCTCCTTCGCCCGGCGGTCCCGCACCACGCAGAAGATGACGAGGCAAATTCCCACCACGATCAGGGCGATGATCTGTGCCTGGTGGTTGGACGAGAGCAACGTGTCGGAATCGCGGACCAGTCCGATGATGGTCTGCGCGATCACCGCCAGTGCCGCCACGAGTCCCACCGTCCGGGGGCCGCCGAACGAGGGGGTGATCGCCGGGGCTGCGACGAGCAGCGGACCCAGGTGGATGTCGGGCGGCGCGAGAATGTCGATCACTGACACCGCAATGATCCATGCGACCGGGATGGCGACCAGCGCCCGGCTTGCTCGCTCCGGCCCGCGAAGCCCTTCAGATCGCTGCGCCATGACTCCTCTCTACATCGCGCTCGCCCCACTCGCATCAGCGGACACGAGCTGCGCGATCACAACCGGCGATCACCGGCATGTCAGTCGCTCTGCGGAGGCAGGCTGACGGGTGGGCGGCTGGGACAGACGGCCGAGCTGGGCTCTCCGGGATTTCTGTACGAGCACTGGTCGGCGCTGCATCCGGCCTTCGTCGGCGGTCCGGTCTGGGCCGAGCTGGGGCCGGACCTGAGACGCCGCGGGCTGGAGTACGTCACCGCGCCGCCGGCCGCCTCTTCGCTGCCCGATAGCCGGACGGCGATCGCTCCTGTCAACCTGCAGTTGTTCGCCGAGGAACTCTTGTGGCGACGCGGCGTGCAGTCAACCGCTCCAGACCCACCCCCGGACACCGGACGTGGGGCAGGAGGCAAACGCAGCACGACCCCCAGTGGCGCCCGTTGAGCAAATCCGGGACGCTAGCCCCGGGTCGTTGAGCCAGTGAACAGCTCGGGGTTCTTGCGGACGAAATCGGCTACTCCTGCAGCGGACCGCCCGGTGACCTCTGCCATGCCGTCTGCCTGGCGGTCATAGCGGCCGGCCGCGTGTAGGCGAGCCATGGTGGAGATGTGCTGGAACACGTGATCCGGCAGTCCCAGCGTCCCGAGATCGTTGTCGAGCCATTCCTGCAACGGGACGTCGGTGTAGCCGACCGTGCGGTGCAAAGCATCAGAAATCTCCGCGGCCAAAGCGGTGATGTCCTGTGATCGGGGACCGGTCAGCTCATAGATCCTGCCGATGTGCCTGGCTGGATCGGCCAGAATCTCCTCGACGACCGAAGCAACGTCACCGGCTGCGATCGGGGAGGTTTTCGCCCTGCCGAAGGGCCACCTGATGGCGCCGTCCTTGGCGATCGAGGAGAACACGGTTTGGAAGAGCGGGTTCTCCATGAAGGCGGTGGGCCTGACCTGGACCACGGGCAGATCTGACCAGTCGAGAACCTGTTCGACCAGCCACTGCTGGCGATGCTGATGCGACTCGGATCCGCTGGTGGCGTCCATCTCGGAGACGGTCAGCTGCGACATGTTCACAAACGCCTCCAGCCCTCCGTAGGCGCGTGCGACGGCCGCTGTGGTCACGGCGGCCAGCAGATACTGTGCCGACACGGCCATGCCGAAATACATCCGTCCGCAGCCGTCGAGGGCGTCGGCGACATCACGGGCACGCGTCAGATCTCCGACCACGACTTCGGCCCCCATCGCGCGCAACGCCTGGGCGCGATCGTCATCTCGGCGCACCAGAGCACGGACCTGGAGGCCCTGGCGCCGTAGACCTTGGACCACGGACCTGCCGACGGCCCCGACGCTGCCCGCAGCACCGGTCACCAAAATGGGCCGCACGCCTGCTTCCGGGCTGTAGTCCACGCAGTTAGCCTGCGGCCCGCACGACCAAGGCGCAATCGGGGTGGCGTCCAGCTCCCGGACCACCCCAGGGAACGCTGATCCTGAGACGACCGCATTCTCGCGGACAGAGAGCCGTCGGGTGCCGGCGAAGAGATCAGCATGTGTCCAAGGCCTGGCCCATTCGCCCGGCCCGCCGCCACTTCCGAGCACAGGGGAGAAGAGCCCGACGCACCCACGGCAGACGCTGCAACCGGCGGCTTGGAGCGCGGCTCACACTGTGGCGTCAGAGACTTCACTCAAATGCAATTCGTCTGACTAGGCCCGCTATTGCAGCCAGCGCCCGTAGTAGCCGTCGTCGACACCGCGCACCTGACCCAGGAAGAACGCGTGGTGCTGGTGTCGAGGGGCGCAGTGGTCGGCGCCTCCACTCGGCAGCCAGCTGATCGAACTGGGTGGCAATGAAACGAGCGGTCTCGACGTCCCAGGAGCGGGTGCCTGCAGCCAAGTCGCGGGCAAAGGCGCGGAAGATCTCAGCTGTCCCGGCAACAGCTCCAACCCATCGGCAACTTGGTCTCGGAGTAGTCGAGTTGGCCGAGTGGAGAGCTGACCGGTGGCGTCGCAACTGCATAGGAGTGCCGTGGCGTCGCCACTGCAAAGGGGTGGCGCTGAAGGTTGTATCTCTCACTCAATATGTAGTACTTCTTATACATGAGTGAGCAGGTACACAACCGGTTGGCCATGGTGCGCGCCGAACGGAAGGTGTCACGGCAACGGCTGGCCGAGGCGGTGGGGGTGCATTACCAGACCGTGGGCTACATCGAGCGGGGGCAGTACAACCCGAGCCTCGACCTGGCACTGAAGATCGCGAGGTTCTTCGAGCTGCCGGTGGAGGCACTGTTCTCCCTCGAACCGTTTCGGCCGCTCACGAATGAGATCTACGGGAGGAAGAAGCCATGACGACACGGCTGACGCGCTACGACCGCAGCATGATGCGACTGATGAACGACCGCAGGGGACGGCCGTTGTATGCCACGACCGCGCGCCGGCGCCTGATCGTCGCCGCACATCTGGTCCTGACCACGGCCATTGGCGGGCTCATGGCTTACTCCTGCCTCGCCGAGGGGAAACCCATCTGGGCCGTCGCCGTCATGGTGGTACTGCTGCTGCCGTGGATGGTCGGGACCGGAGCAATCAACGCCGCTACCCGTGGCCTGCTCGAGCTGCGCGAACGAGCCCTGGACGAGCGGCAGTCAGCGGAACGCGCCCGGGTCCAGGCCCGCGCCCACCGGGCGATGACCCTGCTCCTTGCCGCCGCCGCTGCCGTCCTGCTGATCGCGGGTGCGGCCTACGGTGACGCCCTCACGGCCTATGCGGCGCCGGTACTCGTCGCGGTTCTGACCGTGCACTGGCTCATGCCACTGTGGGTGGCTGGTCTGACGGCCCAGGACGAGCCGGCGGAAGACGACGGCCTCGCGGCCCAACCAGTTCGGAGCGCCGACGGCTGATTGCTCAGAAGCGTCAGGGAGCGGCCGGGCCAACTCTCGTGCCGCCTCAGGCTATGGGCCGGCCGGAGTGCTGAATCACGGCGATTGGCAGGCCCTGCCGAGTTGTTCGGGCGGTTTTGGCAGGGGTGCGAGCGGCAGCCTGGCGCTGTCGTCGGACGCGACGCTGAGCTGCTAGGCGAGCGGAGCACCGCGCGAGGCCCCGCCACCAGGGACCAACATCCGTGCACGTGGTCCTCTGCGTCAGAGCACCTGGCGCAGTCGTTCTGCCAAGACGGCTGCTGAGGCGGGGTTTTGTCCGGTGAAGAGGGTTCGGTCGACCACTGTGTAGGGCTTCCACATCTCGCCCTTGGTGAAGTCGACGCCCAGGTCAACGAGTTCGTCTTCCAGCAGCCAACGGGCCTTGGGGCCCAACCCGACTGCGTTCTCTTCCTCGTTGGTGAACGCGGTGACCCGATAGCCGGCGAAAGGCGATACGCCATGGATCCTTGTGGCCAGCATCGCGGCCGGTGCGTGGCAGACGATGGCGAGAGGCTTGCCAGAGGCGAGCGCCGCGGTCAGCAACCGGCCTGCGTCCGCGTCCACACACAGGTCTTCCATGGGGCCGTGGCCGCCCGGGAAGTAGACGGCGTCGTAGTCCTCCAGGCGGGCGTCCGCCAAGTGGATCGGCCGCCGCATCACCTCGGCGGAGCGGATGATCGCCTCCAGATCGAGAGCGGCCTGGGCGCCGCCTGCCATCTCGGGACGCAGGCTCATCATGTCCACGGTCGGCACAACTCCGTTGGGGGTGGCGACCACAACCTGGTGGCCAGCCTCGGTGAGCGCCTCGTACGGGGCCGCGAACTCCTCGGCCCAGTAACCCGTCGCATGCCTGGTGCCGTCTTTCAGCGTCCAGTACGCCGTTCCGGTCATCACGAAGAGTAGCTTCGCCATCGGGTGCCGCTTCCTTGTCTGCAGCTGATGCGGTGGGCAGTAGGTCGATGCGGTGTGCAGTAGGTCATTGACGCCCCGTGCCGTGTCTGGGGCGTTCTCATCTCCCGTCTCCCGTAGGCCACTTCGAGCGGAGGTTTCCAGAACAGCCGGAGCCAGATCTCGATTGCCGCCGCACGGTACGGGAGGACGTGCCACATGGTGGCGAGAGTTGTCCGGTCCAGGATCGCTGTGGTAGCCGAGTCCACGAGTTCGGTGATCTCCGTGCCCACGAAGGTGGCTGCTACCACCACCTCGTCAGTGTGGTCGACGACAGGCTGGGGCCAGTGCAACCTCACCGGCTCGCGTCACCCGAACCGACATTGAGTCTTTCCGGCCTGCTCGCTCTGGCCAGTTGTGCGCTTCGCCGGCCACCACAGGTACCGCGCTCCAGCATGGAGTGTCCGCCTTGAAAACGCCTGGTGAGAGCTGTCTGAGAACCGGCCGCGGAGTTGCTGTGGAAGGACCGCCACGGGGCGGGTGGACAACGGTTTGCGCGTGCGCGACCAGGACCGAGGGGGCCGCCGGCCGACAACCCCCGGGCGCCGTTCCGTTACCGCGTCGGCAGAGGACGGCGCCTCAAAGAGACCCTTACACGATACTGCTTCGCCATGGCAGCGTCACTCTGACCTGGAGGAAACGTAGGGCGCTCCCGGCTATGGGGTCGGCGGTGGTCAGCGGTCAGAACGGCAGGCGATCATCAGGATGTCCCGAAGGGACCACTGGCTCCAACGGCCGGGGAATCGAATCGTCAGTCGCGTGCCGCCGGCTCGTCAGGGACGACGAGCAGGGCTTCCCACGGATGCGAGCGGCCGCCAGGCGCGGGACGGTGGATCCAGATGGTGGTCCGTGCGCCGGAACGGGCCCATGACAGCGGAGCGGTCGACGTGGACATGATATTCGGGGCCTCCGTGCTTCCAGCTGCGTGTGCCGACTGTGCCAACCGGGCCGAAAGCCGCTACGCGTCGTTGGGGTGGTTGGGACCGCATCGGGTTGCCTCCGAAGCCGAGGCGGCACGAGCCAAGCAGACCAACTGGGGACAGCCCTCGATCGAGGGACCTGCCCCGCCTCGCTCGCCACGCTGCCTGGGAACCCGGTGACCGCTCCCAGCGCTGTCCGTACCAGGCGTCGTCCGACGCGTACCGCAGCACCGGCTCACAGGAGCATCTGCCATGGAGTACCTCGTCAGCATGACCACTCAGGTACCGGAGGGAACCTCGCAGGCGGAAGTCAACGACATCCGCACTCGTGAGGCCGCGAACTCCCGCAGGCTTGCCGAACGGAAGCAGCTGCTGAGACTGTGGCGCCCGCCTCTGCAACCGGGGGAGTGGCGCACGCTCGGACTGTTCGCCGCGCAGGATGGCGCGCGCCTGGAGGATGTCCTGTCCTCGATGCCCTTGCGTGTGTGGCGGAGTGACGAGGTCACCCCCCTGACGCCGCACCCGAACGACCCGGGGCCGGCCTGCGGTGCTTCCGGCGCCGCCAAGGAGTTCCTGGTGGCCTTCGCCCCGGCCTCGCCCTGGGACGCCACCTCCCAGGCAATGAGGGACGCCACCGCAGCGGAGGCGGTCAGCGCGAAGGCACTTGCCGGACAAGGCCACCTGATGCGGCTGTGGAATACGCCCGGCGAGGGCCACGCGCTCGGCCTGTGGCGCGCCCGGGACGCCACCGAAATGCAGACGGTGCTGGACTCACTTCCCCTGGCGCCATGGCTCTCCATGAAGACGACGCCGCTGAGTGCGCATCCCAGTGACCCGGGGGTGGTCGGGAGCTGATGGCTGCCTTGTGCGGACGGCGCCCGGAAAGCAGGGACAGGTAGTTCCCCCCCAGGACTTCGAGGGCCGTCGCTGCTGCAGTCACTGCCGCGCGCACGGCCTTGCAGGCAGCAGGGGTTCCCAGGTACGCGCGGACCTGGGAACCCCTGCTGCCTGCGCCCGCCCGAATCCACCCGCCAGCTCCTCGAGCGTGCGGCGATACCGCGCGGAGCTCAGATCAGCTGGAGATGACTCAGTGGGCAAGAGCCTCACGGACGGTGCCGCCGGTCAGCGCACACCACGTGCTGAGGTCGACCCTGCCGTCGGGGTGGAGGCTGTGCAGGCGCTGCATGTCCTGGATCGCCTTCATGGTGTTGTGGTCATAGGTGCCGGTGATGCTGACGGTGTCGGCGTAGCCCTTGATGGTGAGCAGATACTGCACGGCCTGGACAGGCAGCCCGGAGGCGTCCTTGTCCAGGGAGGGTGCGAGTGCTTCCCAGGTGGCCATGTCGAATGTGGCGTCGGGAGTGACGGCGAGACCGTGGCTGGTCTGGAAGTCTGCGACGACGGTGTTCATCTCGGTGCTGAACACACCGTCGATGGAAAGGTCGCTGTAGCCGGCGTTCACCAGCAGGTACTGGGCGACCCGTACCACCTGGCTGTCGACGAACCGCCAGATGTCCGGCCAGCGCCGTGCCGGTGCCGCGGCTGGCGACACGCCCATGGAATGCAGTACCCCCTTGCGAATCTGGGGGAAGAGTCGGTAGAAGGCGATGCCGGGGCAGTCAGTGCCCAGGCGGAAGTCCCAGTGACCGAAGATGTCCCACGCGTTCAGGTGGAACTGCCGGCACACCGTGGTGCACAACTTCACCAGCGAGTGCAGCAGTGCCGGGGGCGGGGTCTCGGTTATGTATGTGCCCTCGTTCTCGATCCCGATGGCGTTGCCATTCTCCCCGGGACAGTGGGCGGCCGTCACTTGGTGCTGGCCGGCGGCGAGGGTCTCCAGGCTGCGGTGGCGGCCCTCCAAGACGTAGCCACCGCGGCTGACGGTGAAGTGCTGGCCGGTGTCCGCCCAGCCGTTCGTGTCCATGTGCAGGTCCTGGCAGTCACGCGCCAACTGCATGGCGTGCTCACGGGAGTAGTCCGTGACGTTAGGGAAATCCATGTGATGCAGGATGATCTTGTTGGTGGTGTTGCCGGTGATCTGGATCGGGCTGGCCGGCGGCCGCGCACCCCAGGTGTCGCAGTCGATGATCCAGGGGAGCTGTGGCGAGGGGATCGCACCGGCAGTGGCGGGGAACGCCACCTCCGTGCCGACGACAGCGGCGACTGCCGTGCCGAGGCCGACCCGGAACAGGGTGCGTCGATCGACTTCGTGCTCGTGCATCACCATGGGGACTCCGAAGTAAGTGGAAAGACCAGGGTCGAGGGGGCGACCCGTCGGAGAATATGCGGCGAACGGCATTGCCACCAGGCATAGTTCATGAGTTTCTCCGCCAACAGCCTTGGCGCTGCTGAGCTGATCCGGCGACTGTGCAGCCAATCCCTCGCTGGGTAGAGAACCGCAGGAATCCGACAGTGGACTAGACCATTTTGTGGTTGCCGCCAAGGAGGGAACGGGCCCATTATCGGCGCACCGTGATGGAGGATCAGGAGGCACACATGGAGAGACTCTCGCGTAGAACCTTCACCGCCGCGGCCGCGGGCACGCTCGCTGCCGTGACCCTGCCGGCCAACGCACAGGCGGCGGACACACCTGCTGCGAGTGCCGGGACGGAACACACGCCGGCAGCCGGCGGCAACGGCGCCGGGCACAGGCAACTGCGCGGCATGTGGATTGCCACCGTGGCCAACACCGACTGGCCTTCGGCGCCGGGCCTTTCGCCCGAGCAGCAGCGGCAGGAGCTGTGCGACCTGCTGGACGTGGCGGTCGAACGGCGCCTGAACGCCGTGATGTTCCAGGTACGGCCGACCGCCGATGCCCTGTGGCCCTCGCCCTACGAGCCGTGGTCGCAGTACCTCACCGGCGTCCAGGGGCGCGACCCGGGCTGGGACCCGCTGGGGACGGCCGTGCACGAGGCGCACCGCCGCGGCCTGGAGCTGCATGCCTGGTTCAACCCCTACCGCGTCTCGCTCACGACCGATGTCACCGCGCTGACGCCCACACACCCGGCCCGCCTCCACCCGGAGTGGATCGTGTCGTTCGGCGGCAAGCTCTACTACAACCCGGGCCTGCCCGAAGTGCGCCGCTTCGTCCAGGACGCGATGCTCGACGCGGTCCGCCGCTACCCGATCGACGCGGTCCACTGGGACGACTACTTCTACCCGTATCCCGTCGCCGGGCAGACGTTCCAGGACGACGACGCATACGCCCGCTACGGCACAGGCTTTCCCGACCGCGACGCTTGGCGCCGCAACAACACCGACCTGCTGGTGCGGGAGATGGCCGAGCGCATCAAACGGATCCGGCCACGGACGCGGTTCGGCATCAGCCCGTTCGGCGTGTGGCGCAACGCGGGCACCGACCCGCTGGGCTCGGCAACCACTGCCGGCGTGCAGACCTATGACGATCTGCACGCCGACACCCGCAAGTGGGTTCAGGAGGAGTGGATCGACTACATCGTTCCTCAGGTGTACTGGAACATAGGGTTCGCCGCCGCCGACTACGGCGTGCTGGTGCCTTGGTGGTCCAACATCGTCTCCGGCACCAGTGTCCAGCTCTACGTAGGCGAGGCGTTGTACAAGGTCGGTGTCGCCGGACAGCCCGCCGCGTGGCAGGACCAGGCCGAGCTTTCCCGTCACCTCGACTTCGACACCCACTACCCACAGGTGCGCGGCAACGTCTACTTCTCGGCCACGCAGGTCGCCGCCGATCCGCTCGGCGCAATGAGCCGGGTGGTCGCCGACCACTACCCTACTCGGGTGCGCACGCCATGAGTTGAGCACCTGACCGGCTGCACGATGTGTGCCGACGTCACCCGGAACTGGCAGCAGATCCCGCACCGGGGCCCACTCGGTATCGGTCTATGTCGGAGCCGTACCGGGGCCGCCGGGCCGACCGGTCGGACGCGTTCCCGAACCTGTGGGCGACGTAATCACACCCACGAGGACGAACTGGACTCGGCAACCCCGACCACGCGACACGCCGCCAACAGGGCCTCTTGCTTCTCGCTGGACTCGACATCCGCGAGCTACCAAGAGGCCCTTCGTCCATGCCTCCACATCAGCCAACTCACCTGAACCAGGCCCCCGTTCGAACGCCACGGACCACTCGCGCCCTGGCCAATGCTGTACGCGGCGCCGCCGGCGAGCCTGGCCGCGAGGACCTTCCGATTGCGCGTCCACCGCGACGCCGTAGCGCCGCGCGACGTGGTCGCGGCCGGGAGAAATGACAGCGGTCGCGGGGCGATCAGCCCTGCAGTCGCATCCACAGGGCAAGGTCTGTGCTCGGTCACAGCCGTGTGGCCAGCCAGACGGCCACGGCCGCGGTGACTGTGAGTCCGACGTTGAGCGCGATGCGGCGGTCTTCGCCCCTCAGGTGAACGGCGATCGCGCCGGTCTGCAGGAGTACGAAGCCGATGGCCGCGACGGTCGCCAACGACGGAGCGATGCCGGTCAGCTTTGGCAGGATCAGGCCGGTCGCGCCGAGTATTTCGACCGCTCCCAGCGCCCTGAGAGCAGGCAAGGGCATGTGGTCGACCCAGGCCATCATCGGCCGGAGTTGATCGCGGCTGCGGATCACCTTCAGCGTGCCTGCGTAGAAGTAGAAGAGCGCGAGCAGTCCCGCGACGATCCAATAGGCGATGTTCATGGTTCCCGTTCAAGGGCCACCAGTTCATGGGGCCCGTCGATTGCGTCGCTTGCCACAAGAGACCTCGTGAACGCCCGGTCCGTCGTCCGAGAAGGCGGGCCGTCGCCGACGGCGACAGGCGACAGTGCCACCACTGTGCCGGTCCGAGGGAGGGTGGCCGGGCACATGCTGTGCCGTCGGCTTCAGGCGGGGTCGGGGTCGGTGGCTGGCTCGGTCGCGTAGCGGCTCATCACGTCGATGTTGGCCTGTTGCGTCAGCGGCCGGCCTCCGGCGAGCACCTCCTGGAGCTCTCGGAAGTACTGCACGTACAGGTCAGGCGTGAAGGTGCTGAGCATGACGGCGGGTTGGTCGGTCAGATTGGCGAAGGTGTGCGGAGTTCCGGGCGGAACCATCACGAGCGTGCCCGAGGCGGCGTCGTGGTCCTCGTCCCCGACGGTGAAGCGCACGGTGCCGGAGAGGATGTAGAAGCCTTCGTCGTGTCGGGCGTGGCGGTGCTGCGGCGGCCCCTGGGTGTGCGGGGCGAGGACGGACTCGGCGATCGCGAGGCGGTGCCCGGTGTGGCTGCCGTCCTCCAGAACGCGCATGCGCGTGGTGCCCAGAACGATCGTCTCGCCGTCGGCGGGTCCCACCACGGATACATCGGCGTGGGTCTGCGGCTCGCTGCTCTTCGCTTCTTCGGTCATGCTCACAAGTGCACCGCCCGGCACCTGCCAGTGTCCAAGACCCATCCCACGGCGCCGATACCTCGTGGGTATCGTTGCAGCGTGGAGCTACGAACCTTGCGCTACTTCGTGGCGGTCGCCGAGGAACTCCACTTCGGCCGGGCCGCCACCCGGCTGCACATGAGTCAGCCGCCGCTGAGCCGGGCGATCAAGCAGCTGGAGGCCGATGTCGGGTCCCTGCTGTTCGTCCGCTCGCCTACGGGGGTCACGCTCACTGCGGTGGGCTCGGTACTGCTCGACGAAGCCCGGGCCCTGCTCGACCATGCCGACCGCGTCCGGGTACGCGTGAGCGCGGCGGCCGGCGTCGCGACCATCACCGTCGGCATCCTGGGCGACGGCACCGACCCGGGAGTGGCCAGGATGGCCGCCGCCTACCGCCGAAGTCGCCCCGGCATCGACATCCGCATCCGCGAGACCGATCTGACCGACCCGACCTGCGGGCTGCGCGCCGGAATGGTCGACGTCGCGCTGACTCGGGCGCCGTTCGACGAGACGGCCCTGACGGTGCGTGTGCTGCGGACCGATCCCGTCGGCGTGGTCCTGCGCGCCGACGATCCGCTGGCCCGCCGCGACGGGCTGCGACTGGCCGAGCTGAGCGACCGCCCCTGGTTCCAGTTCCCACAGGGCACTGATCCCATCTGGCAGTCGTACTGGAACGGTGGCAGGCTGCGCGAGGGGCCAGTGGTGCGCGCCGTCCAGGAATGCCTGCAGGCCGTGCTGTGGAACGGCACGGTCGGCCTGGCCCCACTCGGACACGACCTGCCGGCGCAGCTGGTCGTGGTGCCGCTGATCGACATGCCGCCGAGCCGAGTGGTGGCGGTGTGGAACGAGGGTGACACCAACCCATTGATCCGATCCTTCATCGACACCGCGACAACCGCGTACCGTCAGTGAGCACCGACAACCGGTCTGCCGCAGTTCGTGAACAACCGGCAGACCCTCGCTGGCGTGACGACGCCCAGGAGGCGATCCTCGTCCACGAAGCTGATCTGGTCGCTGCCTGAACGCTCCGTTGCCACGAGGACAGAGCGCCGTACTTGCCCATGCGGGCCAAGTACGGCGCTCAGTCACAGTTGTGACCGAGCACTTTGGTCGGCCCTACGTTCTGGGGACGGATTGGCCGAGCCCTACGTACGGTTGGGCACTGTCCTGCCACTGTCGATCTGGCCTTTATCTCAGGTGATGTGGTCCGATTCGCCTGTGGTCTCCGGTGACCTGGTTCGCCTACGCGACGGCGCGGTGCAGGTCGTAGGGGGCGGCGAGCGATCGTCTCTTACACGGCCTACGATCGGGGCGACGTCAGTTCATCGACTGCAGAATGCGGTCGAGTGTGCGGCGCCCCATTCTGCTCATCGTCGGATTACTCTCGACGTAGTACCAGACAACACCCATCGCCTGTTCGAACGCCCATGCCTTGCCGCGCTCCCACTCCAGATCGTCACAGACCAGTGTCCGCCGGAGCACTTCCCGCGGGCCTGGCTGCAACAGGTGCCAGGCACTGACCAGATCCAGCGCAGGGTCGGCCGGGCCGAAGCCGCCGGTGTCGAGTACGCCGCTGAGCCGGTCTCCCGCAACCAGTACATTGCCGGGAATCAAGTCACCATGGCTCATCACGTCGGCACCCGTGCGTGGCAACTCCCGAAAATGGCTCCACACCTGGCGCAGCAGAGGCACATCGAGCAGCCCTGTACTCTCCTCGAAGCACTTCGCCATCCATTCGTCGTGCTGAGTGAGCACGCCGCCGCGGCTTTCGCCGCTGAAAAGCCGCCCCCGTGTCTCGGTGTCCCGGAGGCCTGCGATGAAGGCCGCAAGATCCTCGGCAAAAGCGTCCGACCCACTCGGGTCGGCATCAGAGGCGACCGTTCCCGGCAGCCATGTCTGGACCGACCACGGCATGGGGTAACCCGCTCCAGGCTTTCCCAAGGCGACGGGTTCCGGGGCGGGGAACCGAGACACCTGTGCCAGCTCCGCGCTCGCCTGGGCTTCCTGTTCCAGAACCGCCAGCGCCTCGTCAGCATCGGCCAGACGCAGTGGGAGACGCGCGGAGAGGTCGTTCCGATGCGGAAGATGGCGTTGACCGTCCCGGTCGACGACAGGAGTTGGATCGCCTTGCCGCTCCACTGAGGGAACTGTTCTTGGATCAAGGCCGCAACGATTTCGATGGTCACGTCCACTTGGTCATCGTGCATGGTCATCTCTCGCAGGCCCTTCCACCAGTCCAATTCGAAACGCCGGAAGCAGACCAGATCAACTGAGACACCAGCCAGTATTCATACGCCAGGGTCCAGATCAACTGAGATTTTCGTCCACCCAGGTGTCTCTACCGCTCTGGTCGCCCTCAGGGCGGTGATTGCCTCATCCACCTGCCCAGCCTTGACCAGCAGTTCGGCGAAGTCCTGACTGGCAAGCTCCGTCGCCTCGGCGATGTCGTCGGGGCGGACCAGACCAGGTCCAAAACCTCCTCGGCGCTGCCCACCCGCAGCAGGATGCCGGCCTTCGCCCGGTGGGGCGGCCAGCCCCCCAGTCGGCCGCGGCGAACCGCTCCACCACGCCCAGCGCCCGCTCGAACTACCCGGCCCTGCACAGTTCCTGCGCCGCCACGTCGGCACAGAACCACTCACCGCGCTCGGCGGCCACTTGGATCAGCAGCTCCAAGTGCCCCTGCTCCAGCAGCAATCGCGCCAACCGCGGCGCCATGCCGCCGTTGTATCTTACCTGCCACTCAAGATCGTCAAGGGTCACGCCCGGGAGCGTACGGGCGCCCACTGACACTGGCTCTTCCCAGGCCGGCGCCCACTGCGGACACACTTCAGTCACGGTGCTGACCCAGACTTCCGTGCCAGTCTCGGTCTGGCGGATGAGCGGTCCATCTGCGGCCACTGAGCGCCGCGGTTGGCGGATGTGGTGCGGACCACGGCGCTTCGGGGCAGGTCGCTCAGGCTATGGACCGGATCTCCCGAAGCGCAACATCGACGGCGTCTGCCTCAAGTACTGTGGCGCCGCATGATCGACTCCAACGCTGAGATCACCGAGGAGCTGGTCCGCGGCCTGCTCCAGGATCAGCACCCAGACCTTGCGAAGCTGCCGATCCGTGAGGTGGCGGGCGGCTGGGGCAACCAGATGTGGCGACTCGGGGACGAGCTGGCCGTACGCATACAGCGGATGAACACCCGCCCCGATCCTCAGCTCAAGGAGCGCCGGTGGCTGCCGGTTTTGGCCCGGCAGCTACCGCTCCCGATCCCGACGCCGGTGCGAGACGGCGAGCCGTCCGAGCGCTTTCCCAAGATCTGGACCGTCATGACGTGGGTTGACGGCACTCCGCTGGACCACGGCTCGATCAGCCGCGTCGAGCACGCGGCCGACACCCTGGCGGCTTTCCTCAAGGCGCTGCATGTGGAGGCCCCCGCCGACGCACCAGTCGATACGGTCCGAGGCGTTCACGCCCAGGGGTGCGCGGAGACCTTCGAGGAGTTCTTCCAGGCCGTCGCCCCCAGCCACATCGCAGACCAGGTCCGTGCCGTCTGGGACGAGGCCGTCGCGGCCCCCGCGTGGCAGGGCCCGCCAGTGTGGGTGCACGGCGACCTGCATCCCGCGAACGTCGTCGTCGCGGACGGGACGCTGGCAGGCGTGGTCGACTTCGAGGACGTTTTCGCCGGCGACCCGGCGTGGGATCTCGCCGCCGGATGGGTACTGCTGCCCGAGGGCGGCGCCGCCCGCTTCTTCGACGTCTACGCACAGGTGGACCAGGCGACGGTCCGGCGCGCCCGCGGGCTGGCAGCGATGAAGAGCTTGTTCCTGATGCTGATGGGTCAGAACGGGGACCGCGGCCTGCCCGGCGGCAAGCCGAAGTGGGGACCCGCAGGCCGATCGGCACTTGATCGCGTCGTGAAGGGCCTTTGATCTCGATACGAGCCTGACCGGTCCCTGCTCTACCTCAGGCGTTCCGCCGACTTGATCACGCGTCAGGCGGCAGAGCAGCTGGGCCAGGAACCTGGTGCCCAAGTCACGGCGCGGGTGAAGAACTGACGGCTGCTACCGTGCCGCCTGATCGGCGGGGAGCCAGCTGCGCGGTTGGAGGCGTAAATGCCCACAGTTCCGGTGTTCCTGATCTTTGCCGTGGCGGCCTTCGCGCAGTCGGTGACTGGGTTCGGATTCGCCCTGGTCGCCGTTCCACCGCTCGGATCAGTCATCGATCCCAAGGCTGCCGTGGTAACGGTCGGACTGGTCAGCCTCTTCCTGACCACCGGCACCGCAATGGCTGACCACCGCCATGTGCGCTGGACGGTCGCGCTGGCGTTCTCCGGTACAGCCCTACTCGGCATGCCTCTGGGCCTGCCGCTGAGCGCGATAGTTGGCCTGGCGAATGTGACGGTGGCCCGTCGGGCAACGCGTGGGGTTCCCGATCGGAGCGGGGGACGGGCCACCTTGGGCCGATGGGATCAGGCGGGCTGCGGGGCGGGCATTGCCGGAGCGGCCGCGACCTTGCGGGTCTCGCGCATCATCAGCAGACCGTTGACGACCATCAGGGTCGCGGTCAGGCCATGGACGCTGAGCGCGGTGGCCATGGAGCCGTGGTGGGCCAGCACGGTGGTCATGTCGCCGTACGCGGCGAGGGCCTCCGTCAGCAGCACCCAGCCCAGTGCCCGGCGGTGGCCCGTCACCAGCAGGACGCCAAGGACCAGGGCCAAGACGACGTCGCGGATTCCCTTGATGATTAGGAAGCCGCCCCCGTCGCCGGACGGCCAGGTTGGCAGGCCGAAGCTCGGCGCCGTCGTCTCCGGGCTCAGGATGAACTCAGTCCCGAACCAGAGGATGAAGAGGATGAAGGCGGCGGCCAGGAAGGTGTTGATCTTCTTCAGCGGCATCGTTCTTCTCCTTGCGAGTCTTCGTGGGCTTGGTGGAGCCTGGTGAGTCGTCTGAGGCCTGGTCGGGCGGCGGGGACGCGGCTGATGTAGTGGGTGTGGCGGGGGCGGCTGATGACGTGCCAGATGTCGCGTACCGGTGCGGGGAGGTCGGTCAGGAGCGGGGCGTGCTAGGCCGGGTTCGCGTCGTCCAGGGCGAGGCCGATGAGGGTGAGCTTGGGTGTGTTGGTCACCAGGTGGTCGCCCGGGCAGGCCCATGTCTTTTCGGTGATGTGCTTGGCCGCGGGCGCAAGGAGGGTGGCTTCCTTGTCGTCGGGGTGTTCGGGCAGGGCGGCCCAGGGTGTTGGTGTCCGGGTTCTTGATGTGGATGGGGGTGGCGGTGCCGCGGACATGGAAGTGCTGGGCGCCGCCCTCCAGGACGGTGGGTGATCCGGCGCGGTCAGGTGAGGGCGGTGACCAGCAGGGTGAAGGCGGCGATGATGACGGCGACGCGGACGTAGTGGTAGCGGTCCCAACGGTTCATCTGCTGCTTCCAGTCGTCGGGCCGGTTCTCGGGGGTCCACGTCTTGCCCCTGTTGTTGATCGGGACGAGCAGCAGGATCGACATGATCACGCTCAAGATCAGCAGCGCGCCGGCGGTGACGACGAGGCCGGCGCCGGGGCGGTGCCATCCGGCGATGGCCCAGACCGCGGTGAGGACGAGCGAGCCGATGTACCAGAACGGCATCACGGCGCCGAGCATCCGGCCCCCGTGGGCGCGGGCGAGTTGGCCGCTGTCCTCGGGGAGTGCATTGAAGATCCGGTTCATGACGAAGGCGACGGAGAACTCCACCCCCACCATCACGCCGACGACCACGGTGGTGAACACCTCGAGTGCGTTGAGCATGATGACCCCTCCTGGGATCTAGCGTTGCTAGCTGATGAGGCAACGCTAGTACTACTGCCGCTCGATTGTCTAGCGATGCTAGGATCGAATCATGTCGGTACAGGAACGCAAGGAGCGCGAACGGGCGGGCCGCGAGCGCCTCATCGTGGCGACAGCCCGCGAACTCGCAGAGCGGCAGGGCTGGGACGCCGTCACCACCCGCCGGCTCGCCGAGCGCATCGAATACAGTCAGCCCGTCCTCTACAGCCATTTCCGAGGCAAGCGCGAGATCATCGGCGCCGTCGCCCTCGAGGGTGCCTCCGAGCTGGCCGCGGCGGTGCGTGCCGCGACCGCCGCCGCAGACGGCCCCCGGTCACGGGTTGCCGCCCTCGCCCGCGCGTACCTCGACTTCGCCCAACGCAATCCGGCGGTGTACGACGCGATCTTCCAGCTCGACGGGGGTCTCGCGTACGCACAGGAGGACACCCCCGAGCCGCTCAAGGACGCTTTCGCCGCGCTGCTGGAGTGCCTCGGCGAGGTCGCCGGGGACGGAGTCCACCCGGGGCTGTTCACCGAGACGTTCTGGGCCGCCCTGCACGGCGTCGCGACCCTGACCCGGGCGGGACGGCTGCCGCCGGAGGAAACCGAGCGGAGGGTGGAACTGCTGGTGGACCGGCTCGCCATGGTCTGACACACCGCCCCGGCGGGCGCGCAGTCGGCCGGGGTACTGGGGCCCCGCTGCCTGCCTTCGGCGAGCGGGATGCCGTGGCCGTCGGTGAGGACGTGATGTTGCCCGGTCGTGTGCGGTCGACCGGGCTCGGACCCTTTTTGGGCTGCGCCGAGCTACCCAGACGTAGGAGGCGTCGATGACCGCCCGTGACCAGTCCAGCTTGTTCGCGGTCCGGTGTAATTGCGGATAGTCAAAAACACCTTTTCAGGCCCTCTTGGTTGGGATCGATCATCTGGGGACAGGGGAGGGGGCGGCGGCGCTGATCACCTGTTTCAGCTGAGAGGAGCCACTGAATCCGCGTCGAATTCGATCGCGTCCGAAGCGTTGGAGTTTGCCAGCTGCTGAACGGTCCAGATCCACTTGCCGGTCACGGTATAGCGTGTTCCCCACCGTTGGGAAAGTGCTGCGACGAGCTGCAGCCCGCGACCGCCTTCGTCTGTTTCCGAGGCGTGGCGGATGCGAGGCATGGTCAAACTGCCGTCGGACACTTCGCAGATCAATTCCTTCCCTCGCAGCAACCGCAGTCGCATGGGGCCTTTGGCGTACCGGACGACGTTGCCCACCAGCTCGCTGGCCAGGAGCTCCGTGGTCATGGTCAGCTCCTCCAGTCCCCATTCCGCCAGCTGGCTCCGGACATAGCCACGCGCCTGGCCTGCCGCTTGCGGTTCATTCGGCAGTGACCACGAGGCAATGCGGTCGGCAGGGAGTGCGTGGACCCGTGCGATGAGGAGTGCGCTGTCGTCGGCAGTGGGCTGGTCGGCCGGCAAAAGTGTGGCAACCAACTGGTCGCTCAGCCAGGCAAGGTCGTTGTTGCTGGTGGTGCTCAGCAGTCGTGCCAGCTCAGCCTGGCCCTGGTCGATCTGACGTACCAACGACTCGACCAATCCGTCGGTGTAGAAAACAAGGAGGCTCTCTGCCGGGATGGTCAGCTCTAGTGTTCTGAAGGGCGGATCTGCGGCGCCAAGCGGCGGATCTGACACCGTATCCAGGAAGTGCACTGATCCATCCGGACGGACCACGGCGGGCGGAGGGTGCCCGGCACTCACGATCGAGCATCGCCCGTCGGTGGAGTCGTAGAGGGCGTACAGGCAGGTGGCATACGAGTCCTCGCCGAGCTCGCCGATGGCGTCGTTCAGATGGCTCATGATCTCGTCGGGAGGCAGTTCCAAATCGGCGAGTGTGCGCACGGCCGTGCGGAGCCGTCCCATGGTGGCAGCCTCGGACAGGCCGTGGCCCATGACGTCGCCGATGACGAAGGCGACCCGGCCCGCCGAGAGGGGGATGACGTCGTACCAGTCGCCACCCACTTCCATGCCTTGCCCGGCAGGGAGGTAGCGGGCCGCAGTCGTGCACTCGGCCAGCTGCGGCAAATCCTTCGGGAGTAGGCTGCGCTGCAGTTCATGAGAGCGCGTGTGCTCGGCCTCGTAGAGCCGGGCGCGCTCCAGAGCGTGGGCGACGAGAGCGCTGATTGCGGTCAGCAGCGTGCTTTCCTCGCTACTCAGAGTGATACCCGGTCGTTCGAAAGTGATCACACACACGCCAAATGTATGACCGGACGCGGTCAACGGCAGGTACATTGCAGCGTGCATGCCGGTCGCCTCTGCGAGGTCGGCAATGTGGGGATACCTCATTCGGTATTCCTGCACTGTGTTCACGAAGACGGAGTTTCCGGTGACAATCGCCTCGCTGATCGGATCCCGCTCCATGAGCGCACGACCGTCGACGATGCCGAGAATGTCTCTCGGTACTCCGCGTGCTCCGATGGTGTGAAGTTGGCCGTCCTCCACGATGTGCATGAGCAGGCCATCGCCGGCAACCGCGGGGAGAACTCTCTGAGCTACCGCATCGATGACGTCCTGTGAGGTCGTTGCCTTAGAGAGAGCGGCCGTCAGCTCAGCGGTTCGAGCCGCGCGCTCCGCCGCGGCTTGTTGTGCCGCGACACGCGCTGCGTCTTCCTTTCGCTGTTCGCTGACATCGGTTGAGTAGATGGTGATCCCGTCTGGCATGGGAACGATCCGAAGGTGAAAGGAGCGTCCCGCCGCCCCCTCGACATCGAATTCTGCGGGAGCCCCCTCCTCGGCCGCCTTACGGCAGCCGGCCTCGAGGCCGCGCATATGCTGAATGGGAGGTAGTTGCCAGAGCACCCGACCGAAGAGGTCCTCGTCCTGGTAGCCAAGCGTGCGCTCGGCCTCCAGATTGGTGAAGAGGATTTTCCAGTCGTGGTCGAGGGCGAGAAACCCGTCGCGCATGTGACGCAATACCCGGCTGAGAGTATTTCGGGCAGCGGGAGACTCATTGCTCTCCCATGCCCGACCGATCATGCGGTAAGGCTCGCCGTCCTCGTCGAGCACGACCCTGGCGCGCGTCTGAGTCCACCCATAATGGCCATCTGGCCGAAGTACGCGGTACTCAGCCTCGAAAATGCTCTCGTCGCGGATGGCCTTCTCGACGGCTGCCAAGGTGGAGGGCAAGTCGTCCGGGTGGACGATCTTCATCCAGCTTTCGACCCGTGGCACGAAACTGTCCGGGGTGGCACCGTAAACGATCATTGCTGCGTCGTCCCACAGCAGTTCCCCCGTCCTCATGTTCCAGTCCCACGTGCCTACTTGCACTGCGCGTAGGTCGCTGCTGATACTTCCCCCCGCTTCCTCCCGCAGGCGCCCGGTCGGCGGCGGCGCGGCCATGGTCCGCTCCTGAGCCCAAGCGGCTACGGCACCCATGAACTCCCACTGTCCAGCAGTCGGTTGTGCGCCTTGTGTGACCACGGTCAGTGCACCCCGCGGGCGGTCGGCGCCGAGCAGAGGAACCGCCGCTAGACCGGCGCCAGACCACCGCGCGCATCGCGTGTCGCCATCGGACGGCTGCGGGTGTGGCGCCCACGCCGGGCGCCCCCGACGCACTGCCAGTGCTGGCGCCTCCACGCCCTCCTGATCGACGATCTCCCACGACCGAGCATCGCTGGGGGGCAGGCCCATAGAGGCGACCAGGCGTAGCGCAGACATGGGGCCGCGCAGGTGCACCGCGCCGCCAAGACCGCCCAGCTCCGCCACCGCGTGCAGCAAAGCCAACCGGAGGACCTCGCTCTCCGCGATGCCCGCCTCGACACTTTCGAGCAATGCAAGCCTGCCGTTCATTTCGCCACGGTATATTTTAGTCTCTTTTCTGTCATTACAGAATGAATCAGACAGCTCCAGCGCGAGGGTAAGCCCCCACTGTCGGCTCTCTAGGCAACCGCCCAAGGTGACGGAGCCGGACCGAGCGGCAGCGAGACGTTTGCGCCCCGTCTGGAGTAGGTCGCCTGTTTCCAGGACCGTCGGCCGGCACATCCAGAGGCACCCGACCTTCCTCGAGGGGTCAGCGTCAGGCTGCTCCGACGGCGAGGGGTTGTCCCATAACGGCTGGCCATGAGTGAGACGATCCTGGTGTGACAGTGCGGACGCCGTCCTGATCGTGGACGGAACCCTGGTGCCCAAAGCCTGAGCCCTTGGTGAGTGTCCCGGATCCTGGAAGGGGCATGAGGAATGGGTGTTGACGTAGTGCTGGTGCAGGTGACGCATCGGGGGACGAGTCCCAAGAAGCGTCGGCTGGCCACGGTGGAATTCGTACAGGACGGGGCGGACCTGTTCTCCGGTCTGTGCGTGAACAGCAGTCTGCCGATGCTCAACCGCGTGGCCCCCTACCGCACCCAGATCCTTACGTCGGTGGACATGCCACAGTTCCTCTCCGAGGTCGACGCCACCTGTGACCTGGTGAAAGGGCAGCAGGAGCGGGACATCCTGGAGAAGATCCGCGTGCTGGCCGAGCGTTGTGCGGAAGCCGCGAGCCTGGAACTCCACCTGCAGGGCGACTAAGAGTTACCCCGTAGCCGCTGGCCAAGAGTGAGATGATCTTGATGCGGCTGATGTGATCACGGCGGCGGAGCCGTCCTGGATAGGTCCGTTCACCGGGCTGAGCCCGCTCAGCTTCGGCAAGTTGGTGACTGCTGTGCGGCGTGAGACGGCTGCCGACCTCCAACGCGGGCGACGCTGGAGGCTCTCACTGCAGGACCGGATCCTGCTGGTCGCGGCTTATGGGCGAACGAACGTGACGACGAGCCAGCTCGCCCCGCTGTTCGGGGTCTCGAAGTCGGCGGCATTGCATTGGCTGTCCGATCGAGCTGGCCGAGGCGCTGCGGCATGGTGAGAAGGTCTCGGGACCTTGACGTCAGACCTTCCGGATCCGGTCGGCGATCTCCGGTCTCGCTGCGAACCCGGCCGCCTTGTATGTGGCGACGCCGCCGACGTTGGAGCTCGGCGTGCACACGCGCACGCTTGAGGAGCCCATCTCCCGTAGTGCGGCGGCCCCGGCGACGGTGATCGCCCGGCCATAGCCGCGGCCGCGGTGGTCCGCGTGGGCGCCCATCGGTTCGACGAGTCCAGCCTTCCCCGGGCCGGCCGACCAGACCGTCACCACCGCCGCGGGGTTGCCCTGGTCGTCGTAGGCGCCTAGGCATCGGGCGTCGGCGTAGAACGGTGCCGCGGACATCTTGTGCCGGTACTCGTGTGTGGGCCTCGTGGTGTTGAACGCGGACCGCAGGACGTCGGCGAAGTCCTGTGCCTGCTCCAGGCCGATCTCCTTGATCCGCACGCCGGGGTCCTCCACCGCATCGGCGAGGTCGCGGAAGAGCGGTGTCCACGGCTCGTCGACGCCCCAGCCCTCCTTGGTCAACAGGTCGTGGAGCAGCAGGCCCTGCGGCGCCTCGATGGATACCGCTCCTTCCGGCAGCACGCCGCGCTCAGCCAGCGAGAAGTCCTCCACGAGCCGTCGCGCCAAGTCCTCGTCATGGAAAGCGTCGGGAGCGACCGTCATCCGCACCACTGTCGGCGAATCGAGCATCCCGACTGCGAGGATCCGTCCGTTCCGGCTCCAGGTCCGGACCACCGTTGCCGTCTCGGCCGTTCCGAACCGGTAGTTCCAGCCGATGTCCCCGGGATGCAGTTGCATCGGCGCTTCGTCGTGCTGCCACTCCCGCAGCGCCGCAATTGCCTCGCACACTCCGTCGGCCGTCGGCGTACTCAGCACAATCGTCATGGACGGGATCAGACACCCCGTCTCGGTGGCACGCAAGCGATTAACTGACCAAGCGCTTCGGGGTGATGGTGGCGGGAATCGATGGCGAGTCCGGTCCTGGCGAGGAAGCCGCCGAGGACGTCGGGACGGTACGGGAGGCGCTTGAGTCGGTTGCGCCCGAGCGCGGCGGGTCGGTTGAGGGCAAGGTTGGCGAGGTTCGCGAGGCTGTGTTTCACGTGGGCCCACTGGCAAATGACCGTCAGTCGGCCGTACAAACCAGCTGACCACCTCGAGGCGCCGAAGTCATTAGGGACTCGGCCGCGTTTCGCCGCACTGTTTGGCTGCCGGGCCGCTGTGAGAACCGCAGGTCGAAGAGCTCCTTCGCCGTGCCGTAGCGCATCGGCCTGCCGAGCGGGGTGTGGAAGAGGTTGACGATCACCATGTCGCAGGCCGCGGCTACGACCACCGCATCATGCCCAGGCTGGTAGCCGGCATAGAGGGCCACCATTTCTGGCTCGACCGGGAATGGCCTGGGGAAACGAGACGTGGCGACAGGGCCGTTCGCGTTGTCTGCTCGCCGTCGGGCCGGGCATGGAAGCGGTCCGGCAATCCTGCAGCCCAGCATCTGGGAATCCGCCGGCAGGTGCATGTCCTGCCGACGTAGCCCAAGGGCCTCCCAGATCCGGACGCCGGTCTGGGCCAACAGGCTGACCGGGAACCTGTCCAGAGCGGGCGTCGCGGCCGCAGGGAGCTTCTCGACATCTTTCGGCTGCAGCCACTCGTAGGTGTCTTCGGCCACTCCGAACTTGACTACTCTGACTTGCACTTCGCGGAACTGGCCGTCATTACCCGTCTCCATCTCATGGCGGCGTGGGGTGCACGTACCGCAGCTCCGACAGACGGGCCAGCGCCGTAGGTCCACTCAGTCCTGCTTGACCGCGAACCGAAGAAATCAATGACTGCTGTCATCACGGCATTTGCGGTCGTCCTCGAGCGACACCGCTCACGCCCACCGGCTGGTATGTGGTTGCCTTCCCAGGCCAGTGGCAGGGTCAGGCTCTGGTGGGTCGGATGCGTAGACCGTCGAGGATGAGGTCCAGGAGGCGGGTTGCGCGATCCGTTGAGTCATCGCCAGGAGGGATGCGCCACAGGACGCTGAGCTGGAGCAGTACGTCCTCCGGATCGAGGGCGGGTTTCAGGTCTCCCGAGGCGGTGCCGGCATCGAGGAGGACCGTGATGGCGCGCAGGAAGGGTTCGTAGTTCTTGTCGTCGAGTCCGCCGTTGGTGGCCGCGTGGATGACTTCGGATACGCCGTATTTGAGTTTTCCGTAGCGGGCCACTTCTTCGAACCATCGGCGCAGGGCGTCGAGGGGAGGGAGATCGGCGGCGAGCGTGTGGGCCAGGTCGATGACCTTTTGGATCTCCTGGTGAAAGAGCTCCACGATCAGTGCCTCGCGGGTGGGGAAGTGCCGGTACAGCGTCCCCACACCGACCCCGGCCTGCTTGGCGATTGCTGTCATGGAGGCGCTCGAAGACGTGGCGAAGGCATCGCCGGCGACGGCGAGGATGCGCGCCCGGTTGCTCAGCGCGTCGGTGCGCTTGGCGCGGGGAGAAGGCGCGGTCATGGCGGGTCCTATCGGTCCGGTTCCAAAGCGGAAGGGCTTCCGTTACGTTCGAGGAGAAGTACCGGAAGGGCTTCCGTTTAATCTGTCGCATCACGTGGAGGAGAGCCATACCGGAATCGGTTCCGGTCACCGGAGGCACCGGCTACGTCTGGGGCTGGTGCGTTGTCGAGTTGCTGCAGCGCGGCTACCGCGTGCGCACCACCGTGCCAAGCCACAGCAGGGAGCAGGCGGTTAGTGATGCCGTGGCCGCCCAGGTTGATGCGGACGGCCGTCTGGAGTTCGCGATCGCCGACCTAACCGCAGACGAGGGCTGGGAGGCCGCCGTCAAGGGGGTGGACTACGTGCTGCACGTCGCCTCCCCTCTGGGTAGCGCGGGCGTCGGCGACCCCGAGGCTTTCATCGCCCCCGCCCGCGACGGAGCCTGCGCGTGCTGCGCGCCGCCACCGCTGCCGAGGTGCGGCGGGTGGTGATGACCTCCGCGGCGAACGCGGCCAGCCCCTCCTCCTGCTCCGAGGACGGCGTGACCGGCGAAACCCTGTGGACCGACCCCGACGACCCGACCCTGATCCCCTACCGCCGCTCCAAGACCCTTGCCGAGCGCGCCGCCTGGGACTACATGGCCACCTACGGCGGCCCCACCGAACTCACCACGATCCTGCCCGGTGCCGTCTTCGGGCCGATCCTGGCCACGAGCACCATCGGCTCGGTCGGCATCATCAAGCACATGCTCACCGGCACCCTGCGCGGCGCACCCTGTATCGGCCTCGAGAATGTGGACGCCTGCGACCTCGCCGGCATCCACATCCGCGCCATGACCTCTCCCAAGGCTGCAGGGGAGCGCTTCCTTGCCACGGGCGAGTTCACCTGGATGCTGGACATGGCCCGCGCCCTCAAGGATGAGCCGGGCGAGGACGGCCGGCAGGTCTCCACCGAGCAGACCCCCGACGAAGCTGTCCGCAACAACCCGGCGATGAGCGAGATCGCCCCGTCCCTCGGGCGCCCAACCAGCACAGCACGGCCAAGGCACACGCCATCCTGGACTGGCAGCCCCGCCCGGCCCGCGAGACCGTTGTCACTGCGCCGCAGCCTTCTTTCCCATGGCGCCGTATAGCGGGCAAGGGGGTCGCCCGCCAAACCCGCCGATACAGGTAGCACCACCCCAGGGCATGCGTGTTCTCCACTGGCGAGAGCCCGGGCGCGACCTCAGATGATCAAGGTCCATCTCACCGGCAGAGCGAAGACCCTGCTCGGCCAGCAGCCGCTCGCCAGACTCTCCTCGACTGCGCGGGAGCCTCCTTGCGCACGGAGCCATCCGACGTGGTGAGGACCCGTCACAGCACGCCCTGGGTGCCTTTTCCAGACGGGGCCGGCCTGACCCTCGCGCCACCTTGCTCCCGGCACCGATACCGACCTGTGTGCCAGTCCGAGTGGTGCACCGAGCCGCCGTCGTCAGGCCATCACCACGGAACGCGCCACTGCCCCGGATCACGCCCCACTACGGCCTGCCGCGAACGGGAAGATCTCGATCCTGCTTCCGCGTGTCGGCGCTGGCAGCGCACCGACCAGGCAAATGCGTAACCCGAAGTCCGCGACAAGCGCTGCGGACCAAGGCAGCTCACCGACGCCGCCTGCGCTCGGTCTGCGCACCGCGGCACCCTCTCGCCGATGACTAGCACGGAGAGCCGTTGGAGTCTTCGGCCGCTGAATGAATCAGGCCGTCTGGCTCACAGGGAGACTTGAGGTGGGCGTGGGGCCCCTGGGTGGTGCTCCAGGGGCCCCGGGCGGTGCCGACCGGGCGGCCGGGTCGGTGCGGGTCAGTAGTGGCGGTGGCAGTTCTTGTGGTTGTGGTGGCCGCGGTGGCTCCAGCTGCTGTACCAGTAGTTGTACCGGTAGTTGTCCCGGTCCCGGTAGTTGTCCCGGTCCCAGCGGGAGCGGCAGTCGTCGTCGTACCGGTTCCAGTAGTGGGCGCCGCGGTAGTGCCGGTCGTTGTCGCACCGGTCGTGGTCACCGTGGGTGGGGTGCAGGACCCGGTAGGAACCGGACGGGGCGGCGGCAGTGGTGGACGCCATGGCCGTGCCGGTGAGGGGGATGGCGATCGCGGCGACGGTCAGGGCCGCCGTCGCGGTAGCGCGTGCCAGTTTTCGCACCGTGTTTCTCCTTGGTTTCGGTGAATTGCCGGATGGCGCGTCAGACATTACTGGCCCGCCGCCCCCAGCCGATTTATCCGGCCGATTCTCCGCTGCTTACCGGACGACAACGCCTGGCGGTTTCTTGACGGGCAGATGGGCTGTGACCTGCACTTATCCTCTGCTCGTGGTCTCGGTCGCCAGGTGGTGGGAAACACCCTTCAAGGTGAAACGGCTTCGGCATGTCGGGGAATTTTTGCGAATCGCCGCGAGAGCTGAACAATTTCCTCTTTGGTGCCCCGGGAATTGCGGTGACGAATTCCGTCCCGATTGTTATTCGCAGGGGCTGTGCTGCGGAAATCGTGCGGTGTCGGATCATATGTGCCCCGTGTTGCGTGCAGCCGGCCGTACGGTCACTGGGGCCAACTCACGATGGCTGGATGGCTGGATGGCTGGTCGGGGCTGTTCTGTGTTCAGGCCGGTCCCCGGTGGGGTGGCTGGTGTGGGTGCGCATGTGGTGGTCGGGTGTCGTCGGTGAGGTTGGGCGGTGACTTGCGCGGTTCGAGTCCGGTGCTCGGAACCGGCGTGGGGACTTTGGTGGCCGGTTCCTTCGCCGGCCGGGGACTGCGCGTGTCGACGGCCGGGTCCTGGCCCGTCCTGGTTGTGGCGTCCGCGTGTTGGGGCGGCACCGTGCGGGCGGTGGCCTCCGCGTCGACGAGGTCGGTCCTGCGGCGCTTGCGGGGTGGTGTGCCGGGGGCGCTCCATAGGATCTGGTGAATTCAGTGCAGGCTCGGCCGAGGGCACCGAACGAGGGGCACCGAACGAGGGGCGCCGAACGGGCTTACCTGGCAAGGAAGTTGGTGCTATCCGGTGGAGGCGGGTGGCCGGGAACTCCTTGTGGTCCGGAAGTATGCGGTCGCGGTGTTCCGGCGGCAGCGGGGGGCATCTTTGTGGGTGTCCACCCCCAGACCACGTCCGCAACCCCACTCGTTCCCGGGCCTGTTGCCCTTGCGGGGTCGGGGTACGACCATGACAAGTACCGCCTTCTCGTTTGGGATCTCAGCGTGAAGCCGCTGATCGCCCGCCGTGGCACCGAGCGCGGCTCCGGCTTGGGCAAGCAACGCTGGGCTGTAGAGCGCGCGTTCGCTCACCTGTACTGATTTCGCCGACTGCGGATCCGCTGGGAGATCCGCGACGACATCCACGAAGCCTTCCTCACCCTCGGATGCGTACTCACCTGCTGGCGGCGACTGCGCGCTGTGGTGGGCGATGCCGTGGGATAGTTGGCCGCCGCTAGCCGGTTGAGAACTTCCTTGGGCATGAAGCTCCAGCCGACCAGGCGCGACCCGCTCCAGTTGATGCCGATCACGAGTCCATCCCGGGCAGCATCGGGCAGTACTCGATCGCACCAGGTGTCCAAGGGCATGGACTCAACGCGGAGTCCATGCCCCCAGATCTTCGCTGCCCTCTGGGCGCGGGGCGAGGTCGACCAGAAGGGGGGACTTCGCGTGCCGTCCGAGGAGAGGTGGGTTGGGCTTCCGTCGTCACCCCGGACAAGTCAGACCACCTTGCTTTGGCGGATATCTCGGAAGAATGCCGCCGCTTGCGAACCGCTCAGACTCATGACCGCCGAGCCTACTGGTCCCCAACAGCCATTTCGTTAGGAGTCTCAGTCTCAGGGGCTGCGGTAGGCGGTCAAAGCCAGGCCGTTTCCCTGTGTGTCTCCTGAGCGCGGCATGCCGAAGGGATCATGAGCGGTCATGGCAGGTTGCTGTCGCATGTTCGGTCTCAGCCTCAGCCTCAGCCTGAGCCTCAGTCTCGGTCTGAGTGGCTGCGGTAGACGGTGAGGATGGCTCCGCTGACTTCGATGCGGCGTTCGTGGAGTTGTTCTTCGCAGTGGAGTGCGGTCAGGCAGGTGCGGAACAGGTCGAGTTCGTGGGTGTCGAGGACGGCGGCGGCCAGGCTGAGGAGTTCGTCGAGGGTGGTGGGGGTGAGGGTTTCGGGGAGTTCGCCGGACAGGAGGACGACGGGTTCTCCGGTCCGGTCCCTGACGACGGCGGTGGCTGACGCTCCGTGGACGACGAGCACGTGCACCCCTCTCGAGGAGGTTTTTGGGGTGGTTCACCCTTCTTGCGGGTCGAGAGGATAGTCACGCCGCGGGGCGGCAATGGGGGGCGGATGGCTGCGAGTTGGGCCATTCGGGTGTCGGCGCCGCGCGTGCCGGACGAGTTTCGTTTCGGGGTGCTGGCGCTCCTGCCTGCTGGTTCTCCTGTTGGGTGAGATGTCCGGGGAGGGGGGATGTGCCGGAAGTGGTTGCCGGAGGATTTCCCGACCCGCTACTGTCCAATCTCGTCAGACAGATCGTCCGGCATGAATGGACGTCCGGATGGGATCCGGAGCTGTCCCATGCCCCCTTCAGCAAAGGAATCACCATGCTCGGCATGAGTGAACTCGACGCGGAGTCCGCACAGTTGCTGCCCGGCCGTGAGGCCCTGGGCCGGCTGAAGTTCAGCCTGGTCAAGACGACCAACGTGACGAAGCACGTCGCCTACGTGTCGGCGCACAACAACTCGTACGCGCTGAACGCCTGCTCGCCCGAGGCGATCGCCCAGTCGGCTGGTAACCAGTCGATCTCCGTCCACCAGTGACCGGCATCCACCCCGAAAGAGGATTCACCATGAACAACGACCAGCTCAACGCCGAGTCCGCGGAACTGCTCCCCGACCGCGAGGCCCTGGGCCGCCTGAAGTTCAGCTTCGTCAAGACGACCAACGTCACCCGCCACGTTGCCTACGTCGACGCGCACAACAACTCGCTCGCCGCGAACTACAACTCCCCGGAGGCGATTGCCGCGTCCGAGGCCAACCAGTCCATCAGCATCAACCAGTAACGGATGCCTGGGCGTGGGGGCCGCGTGTGTGGCACACGCGGTCCGCACCGGGGAGGGAGGACTGCATGGTGGACAACCACCGAAGGGGCCACGATCCCGCTCTCGCGGGGACGGCACTGCAGGACACGCACCACGCGCCGCCCAACAGCGAAACGTTTCCCTCGCACGACGCGCCCCCCGCAGACAGCGCGTCACACCCAGACACGACGTTTCCCCTGTATGAGGCACCCATGGACGGTGCGCCACCCTGGGACGCAACGTTTCCACTGCGCGAGGTGCCTGTCGTTGACGGCGCGTCACACAAGGGTGCGGAGTTTCCCCACAACGCCGCGTTCGCCGGCGGCAGCATGTCCGCCGCGGACGTCACGCTGGTCCAGGACGACTCGTATACCAAGAACAGCCAACCCTGGGACGGCACGTTCTCCGGGGGTAGCACGTATCCCGGTGTCGGCACATCGGCTGGGGTCGGCGTGCCGGCCGAGGTCGGTACGCTGGCCGGGGGCGGCACCCATCCCGGTAACAGCACGTCGGCTGGGGTCGGGACGCCGTCTCGGGATGCGGGTGGGCAGTTGGTGTCTGCTGTGCCGCGTCCGGTGGTGGGGTTGCAGCGTCTGGGGGAGTATCAGGGATCAGGTTCGCGGGAGCGTAAGTATCTGATCCGTAGGGCGGATGGGCAGGTGGTCCAGCTGTCCCGGTTGCTCTACCTCGTCACGGAGGCCATCGACGGTGTGCGCGACACGATGGCCATCTCCCACCGGGTCAGTGGCCGTTTCGGACGCGAGATCAGCGCGGACAATGTCGAGTATCTCGTGGAGCACAAGCTCCAGCCCCTCGGTCTGACTGTCCCGCCCGGCCGACAGGACGAGCAGAGCGTTGCCGCTCCGCGCTCCGATCTCCTGCTGGTCCTCAAGGGCCACCGGGTCATTTTCCCTGAGCGGCAGGTCGCGCGTATCGCGGGGGCGTTGGCGTGGCTTCACCGGCCGCCCGTGGTGGCCCTGGTCCTCGCCGCCCTCGCGTCCCTGGACCTGTGGCTGTTCGCCTTCCACGGCGCGATGCAGCCGGTGCTCCAGGTCGTGGAGCAGCCGGTCCTGATGCTCGCGGTGTTCGTACTGATCGTGGCTTCTTTGGTGTTCCATGAGTTCGGACATGCTTCGGCCTGCCGTTATGGCGGTGCACGGCCCGGGAGTATCGGCTGCGGCCTCTATTTGATCTGGCCCTCCATGTATACGGACGTCACGGACGTCTACCGGATCAACCGGACCGGCCGGATCCGCACCGACCTCGGCGGCGTCTACTTCAACACGGTCTTCGTCCTCGGCCTGGCCGGCGCCTACTTCGTCACCGGCCAGCCCTTCTTCCTGGCCGCGGTCTATCTCGTCCACTTCGAGATCCTCGAGCAGCTCATGCCCGCTCTGAGGCTGGACGGCTACTACATCCTCGGCGACCTCGCCGGGATCCCCGACCTGTTCGGGAAGATCAAGCCCATTCTGCAGAGCATGCTGCCGGGCCGGGAAACCCCCGCCGAAGCGGCCGACCTCAAACGCTCCGCACGGATCATCGTCACCATCTGGGTCCTGACGATGGTCCCGCTGATCGTCGCCGAGCTGGGGTATGTGCTGTGGAACCTGCCGCGCCTGATCGAGACCGGGCTGCGCGCCCTGTCGGAACAGGCGGTCGGCACCTGGTCCGCGTTCACCGACGGCCAGATCGCCGCCGGACTCGTCGGTGTCATCGGCCTCGTCATGCTCCTGTGCCCGCTGGCCGGCGCCGTATACCTGTGCGCGCGTCTGGCAGGAAGGGTCGTGCGCGCCACCCTGCGCGCCACCGAGAACAACATCCGGGTGCGGCTGGCCATCTGTGCCGGTGTGCTGGCCGCGTGCGGTGCGCTGGGTGCGGCCTGGCTGAGCGGGATGACTCCCGAGCCTCTGCCCTCGCAGGCACCGATCGTTCCCCTGCTCGAACCCGGAGTCGTCGCCCCGCGCACCTCGGCCCCCGCCACCAGCGTCCCGCCGGACGATTTTGTGCCCCCGGCGCCGCAGCTCACCCAGGCACCACCGGTGAGCCCGACACCCACGCCCGAGGCGTCCCCCTCTACCACGGCCTCGGCGAGTGATTCTCCCTCGGCCACCGACCCGGCAGCCGCCCCCTCGCCGACCAAGGCGAGTCCGAGCCCGAGCCGGACTCGTCGCCCGAGTTCGGCGCCGGCCTCGCCCAGTCCTTCCTCCGGCACGCCGAGCCCCACCGCGTCCACCTCGCCGTCGGACAGTGGTTTCCCGACACCCACCATGAGCTTCCCCGGCCCCCTGTCCACATAACGCCAATGAAATTCCGGCCTATGACACCCCCGGGTCTCGTGCCGCCTATGCCGCCCCGGCCTTGTGCCGCCGCCGCTGTACGACTGCAGTAAGGAGAAAAACTAGTGAGTCACCGAAAGCCGCGTCCGCGCACTGGCGCACGCACCGCTATGCGCCTGGGCATGCTGACGACTGTCTGTCTGACCGGACTTGCCACCACCGCCCCGGCCGACGCCGTCACAGGGTCGCGGGTCACCGCCGGTGCGGGTATCGCCCTGGACGAGGCACGCTCCCAGGCCAACCCCAGGCACCGGGCCGACTACGACGACGAGTTCACCATCCACCAACTCGGCACCGTCCTCGGCGCCGGCGTACGCAACCGGGCGATCGCCCGCTCCACCGGCTGCTCACTCGAGCGGCCCTGCCGCTCGGTCGCCCTGTCTTTCCAGGTCGTCACCGCCACCGGCGCCGCACGCCTGAACGCCTCCAACACCAGCAGCGCGGTCAACGACCACTGCCCGGGCTGCCAGACCTTCGCCGGCGCCTACCAGTTCATCGTCTCCACCCCCTACCGCTTCACCCTCACCCAGGCGACCAGGAACCAACTCGCCGTCTATGAACGACGGTTGGGGGCACTGGAGCGCAGCCGGGAGCCGATCGGCACGGTCAAGAACCACGCCGACACCCTCGCCGCCGAAGTCGTCAGCCTCCTCCAGGACGCCGTGGCCAACACACCCCACGGCCCGGCCGTCAACTCGCTCAACCTCAGGCCCACCGTCACCCTGCGCCGCCACATCGACTAGCACTCCCTCCGCGCCCCACGACAGCACATCTGCCACCTCCCGAGTCCGGGAGCAGGCCCCAGCCACCCCCTTCTCGGGTGGGCCTGCCCCCGGACGCCCCCGGGTCCGGGAGCAGGCCCGTCCACCTCCCAGGGTGCGGGCCTGCCCCCGGCCATCTCCCCGGTCCGGCCTGATCCTCTGGATCCAGGGACCTCGTCTCGTCTTCACTTCGGCATCCGACAGAAGCACACAGACTCATGCGATATCCACCCGAACTGCGCCGCCAGGCCCTGCAGATACTGGCCGACGGTGAACCCGTCAAGAACGTCGCCGCCACTCTCGGCCTGCGCGATCAGACCCTCTACCAGTGGCGGCGCCGGCACCTGCCGCATCTGGGCCGCAGCGCACACGCCCCCTCCACCGGGTCGGATCTCGAAGCCGCGCGCCGGCGCATCACACAGCTGGAGACCGAACTCGCCGCCTGGCGGCGCGTGAGTGAACTGCTGCGGGAGGTCCTTTCCCCGAAAAGACGGTTCGAGGCAGTACATGTGATGGCCAGGGAGGGCCTGCCGGTGCGGGTGGCCGCGCGGGTCCTGGGGGTGACCGAGTCCGGCTACTTCACCTGGCGTTCCCGCCCGCCCTCCCCACGCGCCCTGCGGCACGCCTGGCTCACCGAACTCATCACAGTCATCCACGCCGCCTCGAACGGCACCTTCGGATACCGGCGCATTCACAGCGAACTCACCCACGGCTACGGCATCACCGTCAGCCACGGCACCGTGGAACTCCTCATGCGCCGCGCCGGCCTCCAGGGAGCGCCGGCCGACCAGCCCTCTCTCACGACAGGAACCGGCCTGTGCCCCTGAACCACCCGACACCGCCCCTGCCCATTGCCGCGCTCCTGCGCACTCAGATGCGCGCGGACCAGGACCTGCCGGCCTCCCAGGCACACCAGGTGCTGCTGCACTGTGCCCTTGATGCCGCCTGCATCACCCCGCGGACCTCCGACCTGCGTGCCATCACCAGCATCGCCGAACTCGACTACCAGGCCGTGGCCACAGTCATCAGATGGCTGAGAACCCTCACCGACAGACGATGAAGGTCCGGCAGCCGACCACCGAAGGCCAGCCCCAGGTCAGCCCGAGCTGGTGCCGGTCTGGGTGTCGTGGTCGGGGGTGCTGCGCAGAAGGGACTCCACGAGCGCGGTGACATGACGGCGGTCGGCATCCGACAGCCGCTGCAGACTCGCGATCAGCGTGGCGATCTCCGGATCGGACGCGGAACCGGCACCGTCCTCGAAATACAGATGAATACCGCACGCCTCCGCGGCCGCCCGGCGCACCGCGTCCAGAGGCAGCTCCAGCCCCCTCGCCAAGCCTTCCAGGGTGGCCTGCTGCGGCATCCGCGCCACCTGCGCCACGGTCGCCAGATGATGGACCGTCGAACGCGGGATACCACCACGCCGGGCCACATCGCCGTAGGACCAGCCCTGTTGCTCCAGCCGGTTCTTCACCAATTCCTGAAGTGCATTGGCCACGAGATCGATTCTCCCTGCTCCTACCGCCCCAGGCAAATGACCACCCAGACGCGACATCCCACCCGCATACGGCATCCCACGACACCAGAATGATCACACAGCCGAACCCACACAGACCCCAACAGGCAGCAAGCAGCAAGCAGCAAGCAGCTGGCTGCCCTCGCCCGACCCGTGCGCCCCGGCGAGCGGCGGCCCAGTCCATACTCAACCGTCTCGGGCTCGGCGGGTGGAGACGCTGACGTGCCCCGGGTCTCGTGGAGCCGAGCGGTGTGAATCCAGGCCACTGGGCCGACCGTTGAGGACCCCAGTTCATACCCGGCCGGGTGAGTAGGCCGAGTGCACGGCGGCGGCACGTACGGTCGAAGAAGATCTCCAGGCACTCGAAGATCGTGTCTGCGAGTCCGAGGCAGGTCGCCACCTGCGGAAGGTATGGGAGCCCGGTCTGCATCCGGCCCCAGAAGAACTCGATCACGGCGATGTCGCAGCAGTCGTCGATCGTGCCCATGGAGGGGACCAGCCCTGATGCTTGGGAGCGTTCGCTGAACGCCCAGGAGTCGAACCGGCCGACCCCGACCGGCCGCCGCAACACGAGACCTCTCGGCCAAGAACAACTGCTCGTCGACGGTTTCGGCAGGTGCCCTCCACCCCAGGACCTTCCAGCCTCTACTGCTCACGGCTGCGGCGACGGCTTCGATGTCCCCGGCGCTCTAGCGGGAAGGCCCGTTTCCCTGGCGAAGCACTGCCGCAGCACAGCGCGCCGTTGGTGTCGTCTTTGGTGCCGTGCCGCCAGGGGCAGTGCTGGCCAACGAAGCAGACCGTAAGCCCCGCCTCGGTCTTCAACTGCGCCTGTGGGCAAGCTCTTTGCCCCGGTCCCAGGCGAGCGAGGGTCGCCGCAAGTGCACAGGGTGTGCGGTGAAACGTGCCACGAGTGTGTCCTTCATGGCCACGGCACCGTACCCGCCCAGCGCGCGCTACGTTCTTCGTCCGCGACTGGTGCTGTGGCCGGGAAGGTTCACCGGGTCGCAACCGGGGCTCGTAGCCTGGCTGGATGCCCGATGACCTTCTCGCCCTGTGGCCCCTCGCGCCCGCCTCCGAGACCGACTGGCTCGCCGAGCTCGCCCAGGACGACGGCCTCACCGGTTACGAGGCACCCAGGCGGCCCGACGCCGCCTGGGTGCTCGGCGGCATGTACGAGCGTGGGGGAACCGCGGACGATTCGGTCAACGACAGCCAGAGCCGGGATGAGCACCCTGGCCCGGGTTGGGAGCGGCTGCGCTGGGCACAGCTGGCCGCCCGCATCGGTGATCAGGTCGTGCCGCAGGGCCTGTACCCCTGTTTCCGCTGCTTCCCCTCTGCGAAAGAGGCGGGCGTCCGGCCCGGCTCCATCGAATGGCCGGCCGAAGGCAGTCTCGACAGGCCGACATGGGACCAGCTGATCCAGTTCCTTACCGTGCACAGCCCTCAGGGAGCAGACACCGTCTGCCTGGCGTACTACAACCCGATCATCACGCGGGACTTCGAGAAGGGGCATGTCCGCTCCGGCCGCCTGGGCGACGCCCAGTCCCTCTTCGACAACCCTGACGTCCTTTACACCCCATCCAACCTGTGGGCCGCAGACCGCTCCTGGGTCGTCTATACCGACTACGACCTCTGGGGCACCAAGGTCTGCGGCCCCCGCCCGCTTGTTGAGGCGCTGCTAGCGGACCTCACGATCGAAGCCATCCGCCTGCCCTGGACCAGCTAATGACATGCCAGGCGCCGCGACACGAACCCTTCCGGTCGCGGCCTGGAGGCCGTTGAAAAGTGAGACAGGGCCGTTCGTTACCGTTCGTTACCCAGGGTCCCGGTAGACCGCCAGGACGGCGCCGTTCACCTCGATCCGGCGTTCCTGGATTTTCTCCCCGTATCGCAGTGCGGCCAGGCACTTGCGAAACAGTTCCAGTTCCTGTGTGTCCAGCACCGCGGCGGCCAGATTCATCAGGTCGTCCAGGCTGGCGGGTGTGAGCGGTTCGGGAAGCTCGCCGGAGAGCAGGACCACCGGCTCTCCTGTCCTGTCCCGTACGACGGCCGTGGCAAACGCTCCATGGACGACAAGCACCTGGACCCCCCTCTCTGCCTCATGGAGGTTTCGGGCGGTTCAGGCCCGTGCGACGAGAGGATAGCCCCAATGGAACCTTTTTTAAGGTGATCTGACGCTTCAGCATGCAATAGGCGTAGGTGTCTAGATCGCCGGATCCACCCCGCCCGGCGTGCCGCACAGGCTGACCAGCCCAAGTCCTGCTGGCGCGCTATGCGTTGGCGGCCCCTGTGCTGTTTCGCCGTACCTCGGCCCCTTGCTCCACCGGCGTCGCGTGCTGGTGATGTGGAGGGATGGCTGCAAGTTGAAATGCCGCATCGGGACTCGTGTGGCTGTTGCTGGCCTCCCAGGTGCGTATTGCGATCACGGACCCCCGCGATCCTGACGCCCGGTATTGCCTGCGCTCCTACTTCGAGGAGTTGGGACGACGATTCGATTCCGGCTTCGACCCCGCCCAGAGCCTTTCTGCGAGCGACGAGGAGATGACGCTGCCCGACGGATTGCTTCTGGTGGCGAACGTGCAGGGCTCCCGGTCGGGTGCGGGGCGCTCAAGCTTCACCCCGAAACAAGGATCGCAGAGGTGAAGAGGATGTGGGCATCCTCGGACGTTCGCGGCCTCGGCCTGGGCCGCCGCATCCTCGAGCGTCTGGCAGAAGAGGCGATCATCCGAGGGATGCAGACGCTCAGGCTGGAGACGAACCGCTCGCTCGCGGAGGCCAGACGCCTTTACGAGACTGCGGGGTTTGTCGAGGTCGAGGCATTCAACTCCGAGCAGTACGCGCACCACTGGTTCGAGCGGAACCTCACAACCTGAGCTCTGTCGGTGGTGGTGCCTGCTTGGCCGAGTGAATGCATCTGCAGGCGGGTTGTTTGCCGCAGGTCGGTGGTGGAGGAAACTGTAGGGATGGGCGACTCTGGTGATTCCCGCGGGCTGGCCTCGGTCGAAGTGATTCACGCGTGTCTGGTCGAGCGACTGAACGCGGCTTTGAGCGGGCCAGAGATGTTCGGGGCGAGATTTTCCTACGTATGCTGATGGGTCATCTGCTCATGGCTGAACAGGAGGCGTAGGCGTTCGGACGGCTGCAGCGATCGTGGGAAGCGCGCGGGACATGGACCGCGACCGGGGTGACCGGGGCCTTCCGGGACCTGATTCCGAAGCCGAAATACAGCTGTGGGATGGCGTCGGTGTACGCGGAGTTCACGCAGACGCGTGGCTGGCTCAGGCCGAACCGCACCCTGGCCCCCGAGGCATGCCAGGCTATGGTCGGCCAGGCGCGTGACTGGGCGGGCAAGGACTGCACCTGGGCCGACGTGATTGACCGGTTCGGGCCGCCCTCGGTGCTGTTCGGCGGCAGCAGTCCGCTGTACAGCAAATAACTGGGCTACATCACCGACGACCCCGGGCTGCCCATGGGTGGTCTTCCACCTGTGGAACGGCACTGAGCCCGGTCCCGGCGACGGCTGGCCCCCCGCGCACGAGCAGCCGTTACTGCTCGCCGTTCGCCACGGCGGCGGCTTGTTCCGGGATTCGTTCACCTTCACCCCGCACGGAGAGCCTTTCGTCGTATCGGTCGAATCGATACTTCCTGGCTACTTGCCGGCGTCCTCGGCGACGGTGTGGGCGACGAGGGCGTTGGCGTGGCCGTGGCCCAAACGGTGCTCGGACTTGAGCCAGTTGACGAGCTCCATGTGCTTGCTGAGGGGGGAGGCGCGGATGAGTTCCTTCCATTCGGCGATCGGGCGGCTGTACTTCTTCTCGATGGAGGGGAAGTAGCTGGCAGGTCCCTTCACTTCGGTGGCCATGGGCGTCCTCGTTTCCTGTCGGGCTGATCTTGATGGTGCCGATGATGTCATCGGAGCGGCTGTCGGGCGGTGGTTAACGGTTCGCCGGGGCGGTGGCCAGGCTGGTCGTCACCGCGGTGAGCCGTAGCAGGCCGGGGCCCGCGCCGGCGGTGAAGGCCCAGGACGGAGGGGGCGGAGGCCGCGAAGCGACGCGCTGGGATGCCCTGAGCGTCTGGGGCATGTACGAGCCCTCCTCACGTGGTGTTGTCGCTTATCTGACCGACGGGAACCGGCAAAGTCATCGGTCCGAACAGTGTGTGCTAGATCACGAGCGCCTCGTTCGATCGCGCGGAGCGTCTCCGGCCCAACCCGGAGCCGAAGGCCCCCTGCCCGCCCTCACCTGGCTCAGGCAGCAGGCCGGTATCGGCTGCTTGCCTGGATGCCGAGATGCCAGGACGTGAGCATGATGTTCCTGCGCTGCGAGGCTGTCCGCTGTGTCGACGACGCGTCCCCGGCCCGCTCTGGCCGCGGCCCGATTCAAAGTCGCCCACAGCCACCAGTGGAGCGTCGGCCCGCAGCTCAATCTCGTGATGGAACATCACAGCCCCGGGGTATGAAGGCCCTTCGAGAGACGTTCGGTACCACGGCGTACGGCAATGATCGCGACGCTCGCCCTGACTGTCCCCGACCGGACGAAGAGGGTGGGAGTGGAGCCTCGGCTTGGCTGCCGGTCGGAATTCCATCGGGCGGGGGTGGGGCGCTGGCTACGTCTCCGACCCCAAGAAGCGCAAAGCCATCGCACTGCACGCCGAGAACCACGCGGCTGCCCGCTACGAGAAAGACGGCTGGACGGTCGAGAGACTGGGCAAGCCCTACGACCAACGCTGCACCCGCGGCACGGAGGAACGTCATGTCGAAGTCAAAGGCACCAGGGGAGCCGCGACGAGCGTAGAGCTGACGATCAACGAAGTCCTGCACGCCAGAGACATGGACAACACCGTCGACCTCTACGTCGTCAGCGACATCAAAGGCAACACCCGCACCGACCCCTACACCGCCAGCGGCAACAAAGTCACCCTCTTCACCGACTGGGAGCCTGCCGAAGAGGACCTCAGTCCCCGCAAGTACGAATACCGGCTCCCCGACACCACCAGCTGACCCCCGCGGGGCCCAGTAGTTGGAAGACAAGCCAAAGGGCTTGACGCCCGGTCACCTGCCCCGCCGCGCCAGGCTTCCACAGAGCCCGCTGTGTGGAGTGACTGCAGAGAGTCAGGTCTTGGGCTGCTCACGTCGTCCTGCGAACGGTGACTACGGGGCAGTGTGCGCGATTCATCACGGCCTGGCTCACCGACCCCAGGAGCAGTCCGGCAATGCCGCTGCGCCCACGGGCGCCGACAATCAGTAGCTGCGCTGCCTTGCTCGCCTCGACCAGTACCTCAGGCGCTTTGCCGTCCACCAGGTCGCGTCTGACGGCGATGTCCGGATGGGCGTCCGTGCGGCCGGCAATCGCCTGAGCCAGCAATTGCTCCACAGACTCGGGGTACTTGTCGGGCGAGGCCTTGTCCGGCTGCCATGCATGAACAGCCAGGAGCTCAGCCTGTCGCTGCGCGGCTTCAGCAAAGGCGATGTTGACGGCCTCGTCACTGTCTGGTGAGCCGTCGACTCCCAGTACCACAGGCCCTGCGGCAGCGGATGTCCGGTGCTTTTCGCGGACCGTCATCACCGGACAATGGCTGCGGGCGGCCAAGGACACCGGTGTGGATCCCAGCAGCAGGCCCGTGATGCGCCCCATACCTCTGGAGCCGACGACGATCAGGTCCGCAGCCTGGGACTCGGCTTCCAGCACGTGCACCACGTCACCTGTCACCACGGCCGTGGTCACCACGATCTCAGGCGCCACGACAAGGGCGTGGGCCGCAGCTTCGTGAACCAGCGTCCTGGAAGCCGGGTCCGGCACCAAGAGCCTCGGCTTGACCGGAACCTCGGCATGCACCACACGCAACGCCGCACCGCGCCGTGCTGCTGCTGTGGCGGCTGCTTCCACGGCGGTGAAACTCATCGACGAGCCATCCACCCCGACAACGACCAGACTGCCCATAGCCGGCTGCTCCACTTCAGGCTGTGGATTCTCAGCCTTGCCCCATCGGCATGTCGCTGCAATTCTTGCGCGCCCCTATGTACCGCACGATGGCCCTCACCCGGGCCCGGCCACATCCTGACACCGAGGGCCCACGGCCTATAGTCGGGCGACTTCGATCCGGGCTGAGGCTCGGGATTTCGCCCGCTGGACGGCGATCGTTCCGAAGCCCGTGCGGGTGTGCTGGTGACGACGAGGCGCCGGCTCCGAAGCGCGGTTGCGACGGGCTCGTCGGCTGGGGTGCCGAATCCGGTGAACGGGTGGGCGAGGCCGCGGCTGATGTACGCGGCAACGACGCGGGCGCACTGAGAGACCGTGCTGCAGGCCTTCTACGTCTTCCACCTAGACCGCCGAGCCGATCGGCGAGGCCCGGCCGCCGCCGGCCTTGGTCGCGGACGACGAGGTCGGCGAGGTCCTCGAACTGTTCTGGGGCAGGGGCCAGCGGCATCGGGCGGCTGCGCGGGGCCGCCGGCTTCTCGGTCAGCAACCGAACAGTTCTCCGGCGGCTCAGGCGCTCTCGTGCGCCTGAGCCACCGGCCACTCAGGAGGGGCCGCTCAACGCGGGGTCATTGCACGATGAGCTTGCTTCCCGACCAGGTCCAGTCCTGGTTGGTGTTGCCGGCCGTGCCTCGGCATCGGCCAGGACGCTGACTTGCGGCCGGGCCAGAGCGGGGCCGGCGGTGGGTGCGGGGCGAACCGCCCGGCACCAGGGGACCTGGCATAGAGCCGACGCCGGCCTAGCCGGCCAGGAGGCACGACCGCATCGCGCCGCGACCAGCTTCTCCGGGGTGCGTGACAGCTACACATCGATACCAGGGCGGTTGCCGCCACCGCCGCCGGGAGGCGCCGCTGAGCCCTCCCGTCCGGCGCATTCCGCTGGTAGAACGGTTGAATATCGTGCGCGCTGATGATCCTGCCGAGGAGGCCGCCGTCCATGACCAGGAAGGGCAGCCCGCCCCCGGAGCCGAGGCGCTCCAGGACGGCGGCGGCAGCTCGTCCGGTGCGGCGAGCGTGCACTGCGACACCGGGGTCTCCAGGTCCTGTAGCCGCAGCGGCGCCTGTTGCCGCCCGGACCGGCACGGCAGCCAGGCTGCGCAGCTGCACGACCCCGCGGGGCGGCCTTGGAAATCCAGCAGCGGCAGCACCGAATGTCGCATCTGAGCGGCCACGTCGGACAAGGGGCGCGAGAGTGCTGCGGCCTGTCCCGGTCCGGGGGCTCCACTGGGTGACACCAGGGGCGCCATGGTTCGGGAACCCTTGGCTGAGCGTCGTAGGGCTCGCCTGACTGCCGTAACCCGGCGCGCGCAGCGAATCTTCGCGCGCAAAGCTGTTGGGCGTACGTGCTCCATCCGTCCTGTCGGGGAGACAAAGAAGGTTTTCCTGTGCGTCTGCATCGAATAGCACTGTGGGTCACGGTCCCCATGGCAGTTCCTCTCGTGGCGGCACCGGCCGGCATGACGAAGGCCGCCGCCATCAGTGGGACGAAGCCATCGGCGTGGCGGGCCGAAGCGGTTACGGAGCCGGCTGACGCTTCCGCTCGGACCTTCCCATCCCTCGGAGCGGCGCCCGTGCTATTTCCTTACACAGCACATCGACCCGTCATCGTGCCGCGTTCGCAGTGGCGGGCAGACGAGACCAAGCGCGACCCCCATGCCCACTACGCGCAAGGGGTTGCGGCGATCTTCATCCACCACACCGACACCCCCAACGACTACAGGTGCGCGGATGTCCCGCGTACCTTGCGCAATCTGTACACGGGCCAGACCCGTGACCGGAATTGGGGAGACCTCGGCTACAACTTCCTCATCGACAAGTGCGGCAACATCTACGAAGGGCGCGCCGGTGGTACCGACCGCGCCGTCATCGGCTCCCACGCCATCGGGTTCAACCAGGGCACCGTGGGGATCGCGGCGATTGGCACCTTCGGACGAGGGACTCCGGTGCCGGCGGCCATGGAACGCGGGATCGCGGCCCTCGCCGCCTGGAAACTCGGCTTGCGCGGCGTCGACCCCACCAGCAAGGTGCGGCTGACGTCCACGAATGACAAGAGCCGTTACGCCAAGGGAACTTCGGCCGTATTCAACGTGATCTCCGGCCACCGCGACGGCTTTGCCACCGACTGCCCCGGGGAGGCGTTGTTCGCCCGACTCCCTGCGATCCGCCGGCTCGCCGCCGATCTCCAGGGCAGGTCTGCACGGACACCCGTCGGTGCCGCCCGCCGGTGACTTTGCGGACCCTCCATCAGCGCAGTAGTTGACCGCCGGGCGTGGGGGCTGCCCTGGTCTCGCGGATCGATCAGGGATGATGCGACTGGGCGTTCCAGGACGTGAGTGGTGGTGACTGCGGGGAGCAGGTTCACGGCTCTCCTTTGGATCTGGTAGGTCCCCTTCATGCTGCCTACGGCCCGGTTCAGCGAATTCGTCGAAGGACAGAGCTATATCGCAGGAGGCGAAGAGCCGACCCGGGATTTGCCAACTGGGCTGCAAACTATAGGAGTTGCGTGAGCACGGGCGGCCTGAGCCTCGAGGAGGTGAGTGCATCCGTGTTCGCGGTGAAGGGGCCAAGGGCCAGCTGACCACCGCCGACAGAGTCCAGGCGACCGCGCTCTATCTGCGCAAAATCGGCCCCCAGAGACTTACTCGCCCAGCTCTTCGGAGCCAACCGCAGCACACTCACCAGAACCGTTCACCAAGTCCAGCCCCTCCTGGCCGAGCATGGCTCCACCTCTCCACCCTCGACAGCCAGATTCCGCACGCCCGCTGACATCGCCGCGTTCCGCGCTAGGGGTTTCCGCATCCTTCAGGTCAAGGTCGAGCGGCTCCATGGGCGGACGGACCCCGCCGCCCGTGGCCTGATCGAACTCGAGGGAACCGCCGATACCGCTCAGCTGACCTCGGAGTTGTTCCAAGGCGACGGCGTCATAGATATCGCGCTACCGCATCAGCCGACGACGAGTGGCCGCCAGCCGAGGTGCCCGCAAATAGGCAGGCTCGCTGTCACTCCGCTTCGCGTTCGCCTCTTGCCGGGGGGCTATGTCCAGCAGGGCGATGCTTCCGAATGGCTGGTCAGCAAACGCGGGTCAGTCCTCGCTCCGGTGGGTGACCGGGGCGTCGGTGCGATCGCCGGGGAACTCGTACCAGCGACGCTGCAGGCACACGAACTCCACGTCGGCGCGTACCAGGCGCATGAATCCGCAGATGGTATCGGCGAGCCGCTCGTCGGAGCCGGGGTGGGAGAGGCGGCCGTCCTCGGTGAAAGCCTCGTACGCGCGGGGCAGGCTGAACATGTCGGGGTAGACCCGTGTCCCCAAGTGTTCCAGCGGGACCCGCAGCGCCCACAGGCCACGGTTGCCGCCGATCATCGAGGGGGAGGACGAGACCAGCAGCGCGTGCTTGGTCTTGAACGGCTGTGGCCGCACTCGGGAGACCCAGTCGATGGCGTTCTTCAGCAATCCTGGAACGGAGGCGTTGTACTCGGGCGACGAGATCACAAACGCATCGCAGCGTTTGATCCTTTCGCACAGGGCCAACGCGCCGGCGGGCAGCCCTTCGGAATCCTCCAGATCCCCGTCGTACAGCGGCATGTCGAAATCCCGCATCCTGGCCAGGTCAACCTCGGCACCGGTCTCGACGATCATGTTCGACGCCAGGGAGGCCAGCTGCGCGTTGGTGGACCCGGCGCGCAGTGCAGCGCCGAATACCAGGACCCGCACGGGTGCCGGCTGAGGGTCCATGGTCATCCTGCGGCCTCTTTCGCCCGGTGGTTGTCCCCGACAGTCAGTTTTCCCCACCCCGGCCGTCCGCACCAGACGACACTCTGCGGTTCCTGAGCGGTGCCACAGGTGGCCGCGCCAGGCACGCTGCCACCGGCGCGCAACGATGGTGTCGGTAACGGTGCAACCACCATTGAAGCCACACCGCACTCAAAGGCAAAGCCCCATCAGCTGCGCAAACAACGCCCCAGGGCAGTACAACTAGCGCGTGGGCGCTGCTGCTCAGCGCCTCGTCTCGTACCTGGTCAGGACCACGCCGCCGGGAAACGTCCGCGTATCCACCAGGTTCAGGTTCACCCAGTTGCCCAGCGCGGTGAAGAACGGCGTGCCGCCGCCCACCAGGACCGGATGGGCGGCGATCGCGTACTCGTCGATCAGCCCGGCGCGCATTGCCGCCCCGGCGAGCGTTGCGCCGCCGATGTTCATTGGGCCGCCGTCCTCGGCCTTGAGCCGGGTGATCTCGGCGATCGCGTCGCCGGTGACCAGGCGGGTGTTCCAGTCGACCTTGTCGATCGTCGAGGAGAACACCACCTTCGGCGTGTCCCGCCAGTTCCGCGCGAACTCGATCTCCGCCGCGGTGGCTCGTGGCTGCTGGTCGCCGGTCGGCCAGTAGGAACTCATCGCCTCCCACAGCTTGCGCCCATACAGCGACAGGCTACTTTCCTGCTCGTGGTCGAGCCACCACTGGAACAGCTCGTCGCTCGGCGGTCCGCTCCAGCCGATGTCGTCGCCGGCCGCGGCGATGTAGCCGTCCAGGGTCAGGTTCATGCCGTAGATCAGTTTCCGCATGACCAAGCCTTCCGTCCGTGAGTGTCCGGCGTATGGACCAGCGCGGCGCGGGAAACTCATCGGTGCGCGATCTGGGCGCGCCGATAGTCCTCGTCCTCGGGGCTCAGCGTGGTGTACTCGACCGACTCAGGCAAGCCGCCTGATCCCGACCTCGCCCTCGCGAGGAGGACGGGGTGAACCCGGACTGTTCGGCCTCCTCTCGGTGGCATTTCCTGCTGAGATCAGCCCGTGAGCGTCCCGCCGGAGCGGGCGGTTTCAGCGTGCTCTTGCGAGGAACCCCAGGGATTCACCCCCGGGAGGAATCGCATCCGGTGACGGTGATGCGGAGCATCGCCGCGGCAACGGGCGCGGCGCACGCAAGAAATTGGGCCGCGGTGCCTGGTGAGGAATGTGCACGGTTCGAATGCCGGCACGTCAGGCGGCAGGTAGCGTCACGGTCGTGAAGTTGACCGTGCAGGTGAAACTCCTGCCGACGCCCGTGCAGGCGGCGGCACTTGAGGAAACCCTGCATGCCTGCAATCAGGCCGCGACCTGGGTGTCGTCCGTGGCGTTCGAGAAGGACATCAAGCGCAACTTCGCCCTGCGTGAGCACACCTACACCAAGGTCAAGGACCGGTGGGGGCTCGGCGCTCAAGCGGCCCAGCACGTCAGCAAGAAGACCTGCGATGCCTACCGCACGTTGAGGGCGAACCTGAGGGCCGGGAATCTCGGTAAGGCCTCCTTCAAGCGCTACCGGCGGGCAGTCGAGAAACCGATCGCCCTCCGCTTGGAGGGTGCCCAGCCCTACCACGACCGGATGCTGTCCTGGCGGGACGCAGAGCACACGGTGTCGATCTGGACCCTGTCGGGCCGGATGAAGAACGTGGCGTTCACCGCCGCCCCCGAACACTTGGCCCGTCTGGCCCTGTACCGCAAGGGCGAGTCCGACCTGCTGTACCGCGACGGGATGTGGTTCCTGACCGTCACCCGCGAGGTCCCCGAGGCCGAACTCAGCACCCGTGTCACCCAGTTCCTGGGGATCGATCTGGGGATCGTGAACATCGCGACCACCTCGGACGGTCAGACCATGGCCGGACGCTGGCTGAATCGCGGGCGTCTGCGCGAGCGCACCCTGCGTCATCCGGACCGTGGTCGAGGTCCGTCTTCGGATCGGTGAGCGTCGCGTTCGAGGCGAACCGGACAGGCAGTCGGTGTTGGCGATGAAGGGCTGGCTGCCCATGGGCGACCAGATCCGCCAGGTTCTCGGCGATGATGGCGTCTTCCTGCTGCTGGTCGAAACCGACGTTCGCGATGACAGTGCCCCGGTAGACCTTCCGCAAGTGTCGGATGATGCCGTCGTCGGCCAGTTCGGTCACTGAATGGAGGAAAGGCCGTCCGGCGCCTCCGGCAGGGCCAGATGGGCGAGGTCTTCAGGCGCGGGTGTGTTCAGCGACCACAGGGGTGCGGGGGTTCCGTCGGCGACTGCGGCCGGGGCGTCGGTCAGGTTCATCCGCTCGCGAAGACGGCCGTAGAAGTCCATCGGTCCCAGCCGCACAGCTCGCAGTCGGTGGGGGGCCGCGTACACGCCGATCCAGTCTCCCGGGTCCAGCACGCCTCGGAGCTGGCCGTCGATGCTGATTGCGGCCGGGCCTGAGCGTTCCAGGATGCGCAGGACGACGGGTTCGTCGGGGGCCGTGACTACCGATCGGTCGAAGGCCATGTGCGGGGCGACGGGCGTGAAGACGAGGGCCTCGGCGCGGGGAGAGACCACGGGGCCGCCGGCAGCGAAGCTGTAAGCGGTCGAGCCGGTCGGCGTGGCTACCAGCAGTGCGTCGGCGGAGTAGGACGCCAAGAGCCTGCCGCAGATATAGACGCCGACTGATACCTGGCGGTCCCGGGAGAGCTTCTCCAGGACGACATCGTTGAGCGCGGTGACGTCCAGCGGGATGCCCCACTCGTCGTCGGCCTGGCAGTTGGCGCGCACCTGGGGTGGTGGCAGAAGCGGCCCGCGGCCGTAGCGCACCCATGCTTCCAGGTCGGCCGGCACTTTCAGGCGGCAGGAGGCGCGCAGGGCGAGGAGCATGCGGGTGTCGATCCTGAGCCGGCCCTCGCGCACCGCATCGAGTGCGGCAGGCACGCCGGAGGACGGTACCTCCGTCAGGAAGCCCACCCGTCCCAGATCGACGCCCAGGACGAGTGCGTTGTTCTCGGCGGCCACCCGGGCGCCGCGCAGGAAGGTGCCGTCGCCGCCCAGGGTGACGATGAGGTCGGGGTTCCCTGCGGCTTCTACCTCCCGGCTGGCGCTGTGTCGGTCACCGTCGTGCCACACATCGATGTCCGTGCACTGCACGGCGTGATGTGCACACCATGCCCGCACCGCACGGGCCGCCTCCCTGGCTTCCGGGCGCCCGGTGTGCACGACCAGGCCGAGTCTGCTCATCCTCATCGCTTCCTCCACCTCTGCCTCCAGGACGGGTCGGTCATCAGGTCGTAGCGATGGCGCGCAGAAGGGCCCGTGCACTGCCTCTGAGGGTCTGGGCCGTCCGGTCCATGTCCGCATCACCCCATCCCAGGATGGACTCATCGAGGCGGCTCCGCGTTCTCCAGCGGGAACCGGCGGCCAGACGTTCGGCAATCGCATGCCCAGCGGCTGCGCTGGCAGTCGCGGTAGTGGACGCGATCTCGTCCACCGCCAGGACCTGACCTGTTGCTGAGTCGACAGGGTGAACACGACGCCGCTACGTGACGTGAGGAGGATGCAGATGATGCCGGGTGCAAGGCGGCGCCCCAGGCTTTGCGGCATTGCAACAGCCGGCGTGGGCAGACCGGTTTCCATGACGAAGTCGGCGGCGGGGATGCTCATACGCCTGCCCACGCGGTAGCTGATCGTTCCGCTGGTCCGGCTGAGGCGGCGTGTCGACGGGCGAAGACCACGCATGCGGTTGTGAGCGTGGCGGCGCGTTGCTCGAGGATCTGGCATCAGTGCCGGGCCGGACGCCGGAGGGCTGGGAAGCGCTGCTGCTGAGAGTGATGGATCTTTACTCAAGGCGATTGCTTGTCGTGGCGTTCCCGGTCAAGCGACGGCCGCGAGCCGAGGGGGTGTACGTCCTGCAGTCAATGCGCTGCGTGCGCACCACATGAGAGAAGAACTCATCATGAGCAAGACAGTCCTCATCGCTGGCGCCTCGACGGGCATGGTGAAACGCTCACCTTCGACTACGACGCACCCGGTTGGAACGTCGTGGCCACTATGCGTGACACCGTCAAGGCCATCCCGAAGTTGGCCGATCTCAACGACGTCCCTTTCGCGCGTCTCGACGTCACCGACGCTGCCAGCATCGAGCGGGCAGTCAAGGAGAGCATCGAGCGCTTCGGTGCTGTAGATGTGGTCGTCAACGCTGCCGGCCAAGGGCGGCTCGGCGTTATCGAAGAGGCCAGCGCCGATCAGGTGCGGGATCAGTTCGAGACCGACGTGAGGGGGCAGGTAGAGCCCAGGTGGTCCAGGACGTCCTCCCGCAGATGCGGGAAACGCGGTTGCGGACACATCATCAACATCGGCTCCTTGGGTGGCCACGTCAGCCTGCCCGCCATGGCCGGGTACTGCTCCTCCAAGAGCGCCGTGCAGAACCTGACCGCGGAGCTGGCCGAGGAGCTCGGCCCTCTGGACATCCACGTCACCATGGTCGAGCCGGCCGGTTCACCGACCTTGTCTCGCCGTTGCGGCGCATGGTTCAGGACCTGTGCTGAGGCCGGGGCGGTGAAGAGGGATGTGGGGAAGGCCGGTTCAACACGCAGGTGCGGAACGGGCTATCAAGCTGTGGCGAGAGCTCTGGCCGTAAGAACGGCGCGCCTGGGGCCGGGCCGTGAGAGTGCCATGTCGCGTTGCCCTTTCCACCCGAGGCACGGAGCCAGACGCCCGGCGGGACAAGAAGAACGCAACTTCTGTGGTCCGCTGGAGTGCAGGAGGATCCGCTCGTCGAGTCAACCCTCATGGGCAGCTCGGGTCATACCTCGACCTCGCCTTGAGGCGCGGAGCCCGGTGGGCGCCGAGCATGCTCGGAGGTTCAGCCGGAGTGCAAGAGTTGCCACGCGACCTCGGTCTCCTGCGGCGCGCATCGCCACGAGGTGACCAGACATGGTCCTCTTGGGACCTGCTGTCCTTGCCCGGACTCCGTCGCTATAGATGGGCAGATGAGGGGGCAAGCTGTACACGGGCATCCCCATACGTACGCGGTGCCGATCGCGGCGGGCGTGACGACGAGCAGCGCGCCACCGACGCCCTCGAGGAACCCGTCGGTACGGGGAGCACGACAACGCTGTGAGCGAGCCGAGCTCAGCGTTGGGACCATCCTCGCGGGTCCGGGTCCGGGTCCGGGTCCGGGTGCGTGGGCGTATGCGTGGTGCTGATTGACGCCGTCTCGACCGCAGCCACGGCGTGGGGGCGCCCCGGGGTCGGGGGCATGCCGCGTGGGGCGCTGGGGGATCGGCTGTCGTGGGCAGGCCGGTCGCAAGGGACGCGGCCTGCAGTGCTTCGTCAGGTCGGCGCGGTGCGGGGGCTTGACGTCCGCTATCGGCCGCGTATCCGGGGTGTCGCGTCGGGCCCGATCAGTACGCCGAGTTGACGTTGTCGATCGAGCCGTAGCGGTGCGCGGCGTAGTTGGCGGAGGCGGTGATGTTGGCGACCGGGTCGTAGATGTTCTGCGAGGTGCCCGCGACGTGGTACGCATTGAAGGTCGGGTCGATGACCTGCATCAGGCCCTTGGAGGGGATGCCCTTCATGGCGTTGGAGTCCCAGTTGTTGATGGCGTTGGGGTTGCCGGTGGACTCGCGCATCAGGTTGCGGTGGATGCCCTCGTAGGTGCCCGGGATGCCCTGGGCGTGCATGACCTTCAGCGACTCCTTGATCCAGGTGTCGACGTTGCCGCCGCTGGACTGGGCCGGGGTGGCGGCCGAGGCGGCCGGGGCGCTGACGACGGTGCCGGCCATCACGGCGGCGCCGGCGGCGACCATGCCCAGGGAGATCTTCTTGGCCTTGGTCATGTGCGCGAACTTCTTGGACATCGCGGTGAACTGCATGCAGTAATTCCTGTTCCGTCGGGGGTGATGCCAAGAATTTTTAATCAAGGAGGAATCCCAGGTCAATGACCTGCTCTTACGATGGGGTTTAGTAGTGGATACTCAAAATGACCCGGAGGCGCCGTCAAGCCCGCGTTACACGCGGTGTCGGTCTACTATTCGACTTCATAGTGACGCAGGCCATATGGCCCACACCACGCGGCAAATGCCCTAAAGGAGGGCAAGAGTGACGTAGATCATGTGGTCTGCGTCATATTGAAGGCGTCTAATTCGCTCACGGTAATAACAGGGACACATTCCGCATTCGCGGCCCAGTGGGGTGGGTCCGCGGATTATCGACGCTCGCCCGCAGGGAAGCCTGGCCTGGCGAGTGAGGGCCTCCTGAACGCGTCTCCTGCTGACGAGCCAAGAAATCCCCGAAGTGTCAGCGGAAGCCGTGGGGGCGTCTTTGCAGGCAAGCGCCTACCTGGCGATGGCTGCGCGCCACCGGGCGAATGCCTCCCTGGAGGTCGGCACGTACCGGTCCGGATCGAAGCCCTCGTGGTCTTCCCTGCTGTCGGCGTACAGCACCGCGGGAGGCGGGGCCGTTCTCGCGAGCTGCGGGGCCGCGGGCGCCTGGCGCCGCCTGTCGCGCCACACCGCGACCGCCAGTCATGCGCGATCCCCGTCTGCCGAGCCGGAGGGCCGCGATCCGTTACTGACGCAGAGGGCAGGAGCCGGGACGCCCCCGATCCCGCGACTGCGGTCGCGGCCGTCCGCTCCGTCGCGCCTCAGTCCAGCGACCGGGCGCCCTGGTGGCCGCCCGCGACATTGCACTCGAAGGGGACGCGCGGTTGTGGATCGCATATCCGGCTGTCCGTGCCCAGACAGCCCCTGCGATGACGGCTACCGGAACCCCACGGACTCGCCGTGCGTGCCGGAGTTGGTGCACTCCCACACAAGACGCCGCAATCCACTGTTCATCCTGTGACTGTCCGGTAACTCTGGATCACCAGGGCAGACCTCGACTAGCGTTGTGAACGCGTTGCCACACCCAGGGCATAGGGCCCTGCCGGGACTAGCAACGCCAAGGGACAACAACAGCGTTGACGACTGCAACACGCACCGAAACCTTCGCCGTACGCCCTTACACACCTCACTGCCGCGTCATCCACGACGAAGGCGAACACGCCGTCATCGGCATCTCATCCGGAAACGGCTACTTCACCCACGCTCGCGTGCTCGACCTTGCCGTCTGGGGCCTTGGCCAGTTCCGGCAGGTCGATCTGATCTGGACGGACCTGCACGTAGCCGAAATGTTCGAGGCCCTCGACTACAGCCCGGTTGAAGCACAGCGCAAGGCGGTGAAGAACCTCCGTGGGGTCCGCGCCAAGGTGAACGCGGCCGTGGCCTCGCTCGACCCGGAGGGGAAGCGACTGCGCGGACGGCCCATGTCCGCGCTCCTGGAACTTCCCGCTTATCAGGCCATCCGTAACCGGCTAGAGGCCCTCCTTGCGGACGACCCCGAGTTCCGTGAGGTGTGCGACGAGCTCGCCGCCCGCTTCCTCGCCGACAAGCTGAACGGCCAACCGCCCACCGAACGGCAGCGCGAGGTCTGCATCAAGTACGTGTGCGCCGAAGTGCCGCTGTTCCTGGACACCCCGGCCATCCTCGACGTTCCTTCGTCGCTCAACTGCTACCACCAGGCGCTTCCCCTCGCAGAGCTGCTCTACGCCCGCGGCCGGGGCCTGCGCGCCTCCCGCAACCAGGGCCACGCCGTCATCACTCCCGCCACCGCCGAAGAACAGGACATCGCCGCATGACCACCACCGCGATCACCGGATGCCCTGTGGCCCACAACGAGCTGACGCAATTTCCGTTCGACGCCAACGGCACCCGGCTGCCCGACGAGATCGCGCACCTGATCACCAATGAGCCGGTGAAGAAGGTCCGCACAATTGCCGGTGCAGAGGCATGGCTCGTCTCCTCGTATCCGCTGTGCAGGCAAGTCCTCGACGATGCCCGGTATTCGCTCAAGGACACGTCCGCGCCCGGGATGCCGCGTCAGTACGCACTGACGATCCCCCCGGAGGTCGTCAACAACATGGGCAACATCACCGGCGCGGGACTGCGCAAAGCAGTGTTGAAGGCCCTCAACCCCAAAGCCCCGGGCCTGGAAGACTGGCTTCGCGAGCACGCCGCACACCTCGTCGACCGGCTCGTGTCCGCCGGGGCACCGTCCGATCTGCGGTACGACTTCACCGTCCCGTACTCGACCGGCCTGCACTGCTACATCCTCGGCATCCCACAGGCCGACTCCGCGGCGCTGTACAGCTCCCTTGACGTCGCGTTCATGAACAGCCCCCGCGAGATCCCCGCGGCGGCCATGAACTGGGACCGCGACATGGCCCACATGGTGATGCGCCTCAACGACCCCGACACCGGCGGCCTCATGGGCGAACTCGCCGCCCTGCGCGAGGATCCCGCGTATGACCACCTCACCGACGAGATGCTCGCCACCGTCGGCGTCACCATGTTTGGCGCCGGCGTAATCAGTGTCATGGGCTTCCTCACCATGGCGATCGTCTCCCTGATCCAGAACCCCGACCTCAAGGCCCGGCTTGTCGCCGAGCCCCAGCTGATCCCGGCCGCCGTGGATGAGCTGCTGCGCATCAACCTGTCCATCGCCGACGGCCTCCCGCGCATCGCCAAGCAGACGATGCAGCTCGGAGACGTCACCGTGCAGAAGGGGGAACTCGTCCTGGTGCTCGTCGAGGCCGCCAACCATGACCCCGCCGAGTTCGACGACCCCCACACCGTGCGCCTGGACCGGCCGAACCCGAACGCACACCTGAGCTTCGGCGGCGGCGGCCACTACTGCCCCGCTACCGCCCTCGGGAAGCGACACGCACAGATCGCGATCGAGACCCTCCTTGACCGGATGCCGAACCTCGATCTCGCCGTCCCGATCGAGCAACTCGTGTGGCGCACCGGCTTCATGAAACGTATTCCCGAGCGCCTGCCGGTCCTCTGGTAGAGAACCAGAGGACCGGCATCGCGGCCTACGACGAAGCCACGCCGTGACGGTAGCGCTTGCCGTCACGGCCGAGGCCGCACACAACGACGACGCCCCCGCCGGTCATTCGGCGGGGGCGTCTTGCAAACAGCGGCCGGTCAGCCACCGGCCCCGGCAACGGAGGGCGCCCGGAGCTCAGGCCTCACCCCGGCCGTCGCCCGCTTCAGCACGTCGGCCGACGGTTGGGCAGTCCGGTGCCGAGTAACAGGGCATCAGGGACGCTTCGGCGTGGAAGTCTCTGCGATCGCTCCCGTCATCGGCGTTCTGGCGTTCATCGGCTTCGTGAACCTCACCGGCTCGGGATGGGTGACGACGCAATGAGTACGCAGCGTGTGCTCCCCGTGGTCAGGTACGCAGGTGGGACGCGCCGTTGAGGTCCACGATGGTCCCTGATGCCCACATCGCCGCGGGCGAGGCCAGGAAGTGCACGGTTGCGGCGATTTCGTCCGGTGTGCCGACCCTGCCGAACGGGCTCTGCGCACGCAGGCGTTCGCCTTCCGGCCCGGCCAATTTGGCCGCCTGGCGCTCGGTGGCCACGAACCCGGGCGCCACGGAGGTGACCGCGATGTTGTGCGGTGCCAGTGCGACAGCCAGTGACTGGCCGAGTGCGTGCAGGGCGGCCTTGGTCGTTGCGTAGGCCGGGAAGTCCGGCTCCCCCTTAAACGCGCCGCGGGAGCCGACGTTGACGATGGCGCCCCCTGCTCCACGGCCGATCAGGTGTCGGGCAACGGACCAGCACAGGTCGGCCGGGGCGAGCAGGTTCACGTCGACCATGCGCCGCCACACGCGTTGCCAGTCCGCGATCGGGGTCTCGGAGACCGGGTGGCGGTTGGCTTCCGTCGGCGCGACACCGGCATTGTTGACCAGGACGTCGACCGATCCCAGGGCGGCAACCGCCTGAGAGACGAGCTGTTCGGCGGCGTCCGGCTCGCCGAGGTCGGCCTGCAGCAGCACGTGTTTCTCGCCGGGCAGTTGCCGCAATGTCTCCTCGGCGTCCGCGCGGTTGCCCGCGTACTGCACCGCAACCCGGTCACCGCCACGGGCGAACGCCAGCGCGACGGCCCGGCCGATGCCCCGCGAGCCGCCGGTCACCAGGACGGCCCTCATCGGGCGACCGCCGCGCATGCGCCGGCGAGGGGCACCGCAGGCCCGCCCGCTTTGAAGCCGGACAGCGGACTCGCGGTTCGCGGTCGGCGTGCAAGTCCGTGCAAGTGCTGCTCGTGAGGCGGCATACGGCGGCAGATCGGCGCGGCCGGCGGAGCAACGGGACGGTGCGGCATGGGGAATCTCCTGGTCGACGAACCTGAATCCATGGACAGTACAGCTGCTCTGCGACGACGCTTTCCACCAGGGCAGTCGGGTCGCAGCGTGCGCCGTGCCCGTGTACAGCTTGCCCCTGACCTGGGCATCTATGGCAACTGAGTCCGGGCAAGGACAGGAGGGACCTTCACTGCTCATAGAGAATGAGGGCATGGAGCTGCATGGGGACCAGGTTGTGCTGCGGCGGGTGACCGAGGGCGATACGGAGATCCTTGAAAGGATCGTACGAGAACCGGAAGTCGCGGCGTGGTGGTCGCCCCCGGACGACTATGAGGCCATGTTGGCCGTCGTCTTCGAGGGGCAGGTCATCGGCGCCGTCCAGTTCGACGAGGAGACCGATCCCGAGTTCCGCCATGCCGGTATCGACATCTTCCTGACGGCGAGGCGGCAGGGGGAGGGGCTCGGTGCCGACACAGTGCGCACGCTGGCCCGGTGGCTGATACAGGAACGCGGCCATCACCGGCTGACCATCGATCCCGCCGCGGCCAACACCGCGGCGATCCGCTGTTACAGCAAGGTCGGGTTCAAACCAGTGGGGATCATGCGAGCCTACGGGCGCGATCACCGGACAGGCGCATGGCAGGACGGCCTGCTGATGGATCTACTCGCAGACGAACTGGCCTGAGGCGATTGCCTCTCGAACGCTCCGGGGCGTGACGTGATGCGGACTGCGTGGGTTCCTCGGCCGTGAAGACGAAGAGGGCCCGTGCGGCCTTGTCTCATCCCGCCTTCTGTGGTGCCTGCCGCGCACATCACGGCAATTCGACCTGAACCACTGCGACTTGCCTGCCGGTGTTTTGGTGGCGATGGTCGCTGCCCGGTAAATCGGCGGCGCCCCCTGGTCACACAGAGAGCCGCCTCGTGACGTGACCGGCAGGCTCACATGAGGAGCTATCAGCACTACAGGCAACCCTAGATGATCAAGTCCAAGGGATGTCTGCGGAGGGCGTGGGGTGGGCGGCGGCCGCAGCCACCGCGAGACGGTCAGGCGGCGGGCTGCCGGCCCTGGTTGTCGAGGTGGCAACGGGCGGTCAGGCGTCAGGGTCGACTTCGTGGTGCGTGAACCGCACGGGCTTGCCCAGCGACCGGGCGTAGGCGATTTCGGCTCGGGTGCTGTCTCCGATGTAGTCGCCGACCACGAGCACCTCATCAGCGAGCCGGATCTTCGCCCGGTGCAGATCGTCGAGTCGAACCTTCAGCGCCTCGGCCCCGACAGGATCGGACCAAAGTTCGTGCGGCGACTTCATGTCACAGCCCGGTTTGACGACAATCTTTCCGGCTTTGGTCTCCCGCAGATCGGCCTCGTTCATCTCGGTCATGAAGCGGGTGGAGCCGCAGATCACGACGATGCGCGGGAGGCTCAACAGCTTCTTCGCGTCGGCGAGCTTCTCCTCAGGGGTGAGCAGTTGCGCGTATGACACTGGTTCCTCCTGGTGGTGTGGTCCAAGGGGCGCCTGCGGAGACGAGAACGAGGATGTCCAAGATCGTTTTGTGACGAACGAGTGGACACCCTCGCGACAGCACTCTATGCGACGACCGACGACATGCTGAAGGAGCATTCCGACCTGACGCCGTGACGCCCGCCGGTCGGCATTACGCCCGGCCTGAGCGATGCCGAACTGGTCGACTCTCATCGGCGACAAGAACTATTCGGCCGTGATTTTGAGCGCGAACTGTCCGAGCATGGAGTCCAGTTGCTGCGGCCTGCCCGTAAAGGTGAACGGGAACGGCCTGGCGCAGCCCTGTTCAGGCCGCTGCGACAGGTCATCGAATCGATCGACGAGACCTTCAAGGGACAGCATGACCTCGAACGGCACCGAGGGCGCACACCCGGAGGTGTCATAGCCCACGTCATGCAACGCATCCTCGCGCTGGCCGCCGCGATCTGGCACAACGACGCCACCGGACAAACCGTCCTACGCTCACTGATCGCCTACGATCACTGGCTCCTTGGACTAGATCATCTAGTGGCCAGTCCGAGAAACCGTCACTCAAGCCTGGCTGGATGCGTTCCCTTTTCCGCACCGCTGGCGCCGGCCTCGTGCACGGGATCACCATGACCGCGGGCGGCGCTGTCGCGACCGGCATTCTGCGGTGGATCCAGCGGCTGTACTGGGCACGGCACCGACAGCCACGGCTACTCTGCCCCGAAGCGTGCGGTGGCGAGGACTGTGCCGTCGGCGGAGGTCAGGCGGGCGCCGGAGAGCGTTGACGGGTTCACGGAGACCGGGGCTCCCCAGTAGCCGTAACCGTGGTGCAGGGTGAAGGTACCGACGCGTACGGTGCTGCCGTCCTTGTGCACCAGCACGCAGGAGATCTTCCCGCCGTACATGTTGCCGGAGTCCGCGAGGTCAACGGACATATAGACCCAGGTCGGCGGCCCGCGATGGAGGTAGATCTCGCCGACCGGCCCTTGACCGTGCCCTACCGCGGTCAGCTGCGCATGCAGCATTCCGGCGCCGATCTCTGCAGGACGGGACGGAGCGGCCGCCTCATTCGAAAGGACCGTTCCGACGGCCCAGCCGCCGAACCCGAAGGCCAGCGCGAGCGCGGCCGCGGCGGCCGCGAGCCGTATCCGGGCACGGCTGTGGAACCCCTTGCGCGGGAGGAGCCCCCGGCCGTGCAGGCGGCTGCGGTCGTCATGTGCCGCCGCCTGGCGCAGCCGCCGCGCCACCCGGGTTTCGAACCCGGCCGGCGGCTCGCTGCCCGGCAGCAGACCAAGCAGACCGTCACCGACAAGCGTCAGCTGCTCGACGTACTCCCGGCACTCCGCGCAGCGGTCCAGATGCTCCACTGCCCCGGCCCGCTGGCGGCCCGGCAGAACGCCCAGAGCCAGCTCGGCGCCGATCTCCCGCAGCTGTTCGCAGGTCACGTCATTACCCATGGTCGCCTCGCTTCGGAGACACGAGCGTGGACCGCAGCTTTCCCATGGCGGTCCTGATCCGTGTCTTGGCCGTACCCAGCGGGATCTGCTCCACATCGGCGATCTGCTGGCCCGTCATCCCGTAGATACCCGCCATCACCAGAGCCCGGCCCTGTTCGCGCGGCAGCCGCGCCACGGCGGAACGCAGGGCCACTGATGCCTCGTCGGCCAGGGCCAGCTGCTCAGGCGTAGCGGTGTCCGTCACGACGTCGAGGAGCGAGTCGAGGTCCTCAGGGGCCACGGGCACAGGTCGACGCGCTCGGGCGACGTCGATGGCGAGGTTGTGCGCGATGGCCGTCAGCCATGTCGTCACCGACCCGCGGCGGGAGTCGTAGATCTGCGCGTGCCGCCACGCCCGCTCGAACGTCTGCTGGGAGACGTCCTCAGCGAGCTGTGGATCACCGAGGACTGCGATGGCGACGCCGAAGACGGTGTGCTGAAACCGCCGCACAAACGTGGCGGCGAGCTCAGGATCGCCCGTTGCCAGCCCGGACAGCAGAGCCTCGTCCGGGAGACGGCCGACCGGAAACCGGAACCTTTGCATACCTGGATATACGTTCCGCCCCGGCCCACGGATTGCCCGGCGGCCACGGAAGATCACCCTCACATTCTCTCCCGATCCCGCCACCGCATCCACGGGCCGAGACGGTCCCTCCCCTTGGCGGCGCCGACGGACAGTACCTTCGGTTCCTGCGGCCACGTCATCTGCCCGCGGGGACCTTCCTGCGGAACGCGGGCAGAGGAGGCATGCGCCGACCGAGTGCCATACCAGGCGAAGAAGGCGACCAGGTACATGCCTTCAGCGGTGATCGACAAAACTCCATACGGCGGGTCCCAGCCCTGCTCGTGGTAGCCGGGCAGCCCGATGGTGCGCGAGAGGGCGAAGCCGAGGATCATGCCACCGCTGACCAGGGCGCCGGCCCACCATGCCGTTACGGAGTTCCATAGCGCCAGGGCGCCGGCGGTCAGGAGCAGCGCCACCCCGCCGGCGATGAACAGGATTCCTATGTACAGCGTCTCCGCAAGATGCTCAGGAGCGATGACGAGGTGGACCACGGCGCTGAGTAGCGCGAAGCAGACCGCAACCCCTGTCGGCGTTGCAGTGGCGGAACGGGAAGACATCGGAACCTCCTGACCAGGAACCGCCGACGGCAGGACCAACGCCCCGCAGGTGCCTGCGGGTGGGACTCCCGATGGGGACGTGAACGCCGACGGGAATTGTTGGGCTGGAGCCGCTGGTCGTCCGCCCGGGCCGACGAGCCGGCTTCACGTGAGGTATACGCGACGGGCTGGCAAACGGTTCATGATCGGCCATGGAGCCGGGCCGACTTCATTTCTCCTTCAGATGAATCATGAACTTATTTCGTGGCAGCGGCGTATATCCATAGACACACCCATGACGGGCTTCGGTCCAAGTCCAAGTCCAAGTCCTGTGCGTGGTGGGGTGAGTAGCCGAACAATCCGCACAAGGCCGCGGTGGGACAAAAATCCTCTCGGTAGCGAGACGGCTGAGGTGGACGCGCGGCTATTTCGGCTCACCCTCTACAGCGATATTGAAATAGGAGGGCCGCAATCATGAGCGCCCCCATCCTTCGTCGTGGTGCCGCCGTCGTGGTGGCGAGCGCCATTGCCGGCACCGCCGGTGTTGCCCTGGCCGGTCCGGCCGCCGCCACCCAGGCCCCCAAGGAGCACCGGGTGATCGTGGTGGTCGAGCGGGATCACCAATTCTGCCGCTTCGGCCACCGGACGGTCGTCATCGTCGTGAAGAAGGATCATGGCCGAGTCATCGTCATCCGCAAGATCGTGCGGTGTGACGTTCGCCGGCACGACGACTTCTTCTTCCGGCACCACTTCGTCAAGCACGTCAAGCACATCGAGTTCCGCCGAGCCCACCGGTTCAACGTCGACAACAACCGCGTCCACGTCATCCTGCCGAAGACACCGCTGCGCGTCACCACGCCGGCCATGCCGCGGCAGATGTCGGTACGGACCGGTTCGACACAAGTCTCCGTACACAGGGTCCCCGCACAATCCAACCCGGTCGGCCCCAGTCATGTGAGCATCACCGGCGGCGCGGGTGCAGGCAACACCATCACTGCCGGCACCGGTGGCAACAACGTCGGATCCGGCGCGAGCGATATCAGCGTCGGTTCCGGGGGCATCACCCCCCGCGGATAGCCCGGGATGGCGACCTCCCGAAGACATCACTGAAGGCCGCATGGCGGGTCCCCGCGGCGGGCGGTATCCCGCGACGAGGACCCGCCCGCCCGGCCGCAGCACGTCCTCGCCAACGACGTCCGGCTCCTGGCCGTCAAGTGGATCGGACTGGCCGTCAAGTGCAGCGGAAACGTGGGCAGCCACGACGACGTTCTCCGCATCCCTGACGTTCTGGAGGGAGTTGAGTTCTTGAACCACGCCCTGTCCTTGATCTGCGACACCAGTCGCGATGACATGAAGGAGAGGGCATCCGAGGTCACAGCCCGGCAAGGACGGCCCGCCAGTTTCTCCATCAAGGTCCCGCGTTGAGTCAGTGACCGAGTACAAGCACGAGGCGTGTGGGCTTCTGCCGTTCCTGTGCCAGCCGGTCAGCAACTGGTGCCGACGCGTATCCCATGACGAACCGCTCATCGCACAGGTTAGGCCGGCCTTGCTGCACGAGCAGGATCCGGGTGCCGACTGGAGCATGTGAATGCTGCATGTCCACGCGAGACCACGCGGACATGTCCACCGGGGTCAGACGTCCTCGACCCCCAGCATCTGTACGGCCTTGCGGGCCTGGTAGAAGTCCTCGTCGGACACCTGAGGGTCGTCCTCCGTGTCGTGGAGCCAGTCCGCCAGGTCCGCCACGGACCACGTCTCGAACTCCTCGGGCACGTCGAGGGTGGTCGTCCTGCGCAGGTGCGTGGCGACAGCGGCGTCCCGGACGCTGCGCGTGCTCACCTCGGTCATGTTCCGCACCGCCTTTCGGTGTCATCGGGGATCGGACAGGCGACCTTGCCAGACGAGATCCGTACTGTCCAAAACGTCTGCGCGAGATGGCCACGAGCGCGTGCAGCACCAGGGGTAACGGGGTGGTGCAACTGACAGTGGCTGGGCAGCGGGCTGGTGCAACCGGCAGCGATTACAGCTGCGAGGCGAACGTCTCGCAGTATCCGAGGGCCGTTGCTGCCACCTCGAGGTTGCCGTCGACCGCGAATCGCCTGGCAAGGTCGATCATCGCCAGCAGGTTTTGCAGTGGGCTGTCTTCGTCGGCAGCATCAGCCCCGAGCCGGGCGAGCAGCACGTGGTCCGCCTGCTCCAGGACGGCGGGCCGCGCTCCGTCGTACGCCTTGAGGCCGATGCCGGTCAGGGTGGGAGCCACGGGTCGGCGTGTGAGGGGAGCCGATTCGCCGGGGCGTTAGTCGAGGACGGTGCCGCGGGGCATTGTGCCGTCGTCCGAATGGAATGCGGCGCCGCGCGGCCAACTGGCGAGAGTGCCCTATCCGCCGCGCACTGTCCGAGATGCTGAGGCAGGTCCGCTGATGAGCGAGTGCCGCCAGCTCAGAAGGTCGTTGGGGGCAGGCCCCCGGGGAATGCGGTCCGTGGTAGGGGACGGCTGGCTGCTGTCCGTCCGCTGGGGGCAAGGCGGAGGCGGCTGAGGCGGCGGCGCAGGCGAGTGCCTGAGGTCGTGGAAGCGGATGCGGTGGAGGCCGGCCGTGCGGCTGCCGTGGTTGCCGAGCTGTTGTGGGACGGCTTCCTCGCGTGTTCGACACAGTCGGCCCTGGTGAGAATCGCTGATGGGCCGGGGCGCGGCCTACGGGGCGCCCGCGACCACTCGTTACGGGGCCCAGGACAACGAGCATGTGCCTACGGACCTTGGTCCTTGCTGGGTGTGACCGGGAAGGATGCCTTGTCGCGGTCCGTGCCGTCGGTGATCCACCATGTGTCCCCGCCGAGAAGGGCCAGCTCTGTGCGGCCGTCGCCGTCCCAGTCGTGGACGGCGAAGGCCGTGCCGTCGACGGGGCCGTCGTCACCCGGCACGGAGCGCTTGGTGGCGCGCCAGGGCTTGGACCCGAGCCCGTGCTCGGAGTCGCCCCGCAGCACCTCGATCCGCGCGTCCCCCGCCTCCTTCTTCTTGGTGAGCTGCACGGCCAGGTCGTCGCAGCCATCGCCGTTGAAGTCTCCAGCGGCGAGCCTGGTGCCGAAGCCCTCCTTGAAGTCACCACCATCCATGGCGACCCAATTCTCCGGCGCCTTCCCGTAGCGGACGCTGATCTGGCCGCGCCGATGGGGTGTGTCGACCTCGTCGTAGCTGTCGACGAAGCTCCGGCCGATGGCGACGTCCTGCCGCCCGTCGCCGTCGAAGTCACCGAAGACGACATTCTCGCCCTCCGGCAGCCGCTCGGGCTCCTTGCTCAAGCCACCGGCGGTACGGGCGCCGCCCGTGAACAGCAGGGGCGGATCCCACGGGGAGTCGTAGAGCGCGAGATCGGTGGCGCGGTCATCGTTCGCATCCCCGGCGACCAGCACGGGTGACGCGCCCTCGTGGACCGGGCTGGGGATCTCCACGGTCTGTGCGGGAGCGCCGGAGCGCTTGAACGGTCCCTTGAGGACGACCAGTTCCTGATCCTCGTTCGAGAACCGGAAGACCGCGAGGTCGGTGTGGCCGTCCCCGTCGAAGTCGCCGGCGATCGGTGCGGTGCTGTATCCGCTGCCCGGCAGCGGGACGCGCCCGTTCGGTCCGCCGGCCTGGGGGCCCTTGGGGCCTCCCCACAGGACCTGGGCGGCGCCGCTGACGATGAGGTCGGCGTGGCCGTCCTCATCCAGGTCGGTAACCGTGGGCTGCCACGGGTCGTCGGCCGTCTGGATGTCGTCCGGCACACCGAGGTCGTCGCGGGTGAGGACGGTCGTGCGGTCGTGGTCCGGACCGTGCGCGGAGCCGGGCACGACGATCACGTCGAAGTTCTCCGTGTCGGAGATCTCGTGCACCAGATCGACGAAGCCGTCCCCGTCGAGGTCGGGGGTCGCGGGCGTGTCCCCGCGCGCCGAATCGGCCGGTCGGCAGGGGCTGTTGGGCACCGAGCGCGCGCCGTCGGACGGGAGGAGGACGAGGGACGCCACCGCCACCACCGCGAGGGAGACCGGCACGGCGTGCCACATGCGCAGGTGACGGAAGAACGGACCGCCTGCTGTCGGAAAGTGCATCAGCCCACTTCACGGGCGTGGACACGGCCCGCACAAGGAAGCGGATCATTTTGTTACGGGCGCGATGCACAGCGGCCCTGCCGCCCCGTTCCGGCCCACGGGTACCTACGGCGGCGACCTGGCCCAGGAACTGCCTTCTTATGCAGGTCGCGCAGCTGATGGGCGGCGGCTTCGCGCGCGGCCTGGGCGGATGGGGGAGGAGGGGCGGGCATGGGCCAGCTGCTGCCGGTGGCTTGTGATCAGGGGATCTGGTCGAGGTCGTGAGGGACGGCGCAGCTCCAGACAGCTTCAACGCCTCGGCGCACAGCTTCGCGGCGGCGGCAGGACAAACGGCCCCCCTCGGCCAGTAAGGATGCAGTTGCCGGCGGCCTGCCTACCTTGGGGCGCCGGAGGTGACGATGCCGATTATTGGTATCGGTGAAGCCGTTGGGCAGAGTCGACAGGAACCCAAACAGGCTCAGGCGCCCCGCTTTCGCATTCCCGCGGTCGTCAGCACCACCGTCGGCACCGACACCAACACAGCCCACCCCAGGCGTCGTGTCTGGAGCGAGGCGCACGTCGTCTCCGCTCCCTTCTCCATCGACCCGTAATTGGAGGTCCATTCGGTGCCGAGGACGGAGTGGCACTTGGAGAGGGGGTAGCCCGAGCTGATGTCGGGTGCGCTGGTCAGCAGCCAAAGGGTCACACCGAACCCGGTGCACGCGAGAAGCCATATGAATGTTCTGGTCAGCCCGTGACCCTAGAGGCTCGATCCCGAGGTGAGGCCTGTCATCTGAACAACGGTCAGGAGCCTTCGTGAGCGCCTTGAGCCGCTTCGACTGGGTCAGGTCGGTGAAAGCGAACACCTGCCGTATGCCCGTGCGCAGGACCGCGACAAGGAGGCCGGGGGGCTAGGCCGTCTCTTTCGGATCTTGCATGTTAGGCATGATCAAGGGAGACCGCCCAAGCTGAGTCCCGTCGATGAGGTGCCGTAGCGTCGGAGACATGATCCCCGAGCCAACGGGCCACGCCGCAGGCCCCTACGATGCAGCCTTCTTGCCGCGGCTGCGGATGTCGTTCCGAGCGGCGCGTGAGCCGGTTACGGAACCGGTGTCGAAGTTTGGTGGGCAGCCGGTCTGGCTGGATGGCCCTGCCTGGCCGGTGCATCCGCACTTGGGCGTGCCCCTTGTATTCATCGGCCAGTTCCGGGTGCCGGGCGACGAGGTGCGCCTCGCCTACCTGTTTCTCCACGAGGAGGGCATGGTCATGGGCGGCGACACTCCGGAGGACGGCGAGGCCGTCGTTCTGGTCCAGCCGGGTGGACGCATACCGTCCTTCGCTTCGATCGGGGCTCCCGGCACTCGGGGGCGAACCCTGTGGCGGTGGGGTCCGGACGAGACGGAGGTTCCCGTTGAATGGCTGACGGACCTGACTCCGATGCCACCGGAACTCGAGGAGGCAGCAAACCAGGCCGCGGCCCGCTCCCGTTACCTACGAGGTGAGGGACCAGAGGTCGAATTCCCCGAGGAGGAACCGCCCAAGGACTTCATGGGCGGTGCGGCCATCTATCCCAACGATCATGCCTTCGGTATCGAGCCCCCCTGGCTGTTCCTCTGCCAGTTCGCGGACCGAGGTGAGGCGAGGGAGGACCCGTTCTTCCTCAACTTCGGCTATGGAAGCGGCTTCCTCTTCCTCAGCCCCGATCACCTTGAAGGCCGGTTCATCTGTGACTCCAACTAAGCACTTCCTTCTGATCATCTGATCGTTGGTTGATGCGTGTCGTTGACTGACGCGCAGTGGGCGCGAATCGAGCCGTTGCTTCCGGACCGGACACCGAAGCGGGGCGGCCGGTGGCGGGATCACCGAGAGGTGATCGACGCCATCAGCTGGAAGTTCCAGACCGGGGCACAGTGGGTGCAGCTGCCGGAGAAGTACGGCAACTGGCGAGGCGTCTACAACCGGCTGCGGATGTGGTCCGCCGACGGCACCTGGGAGCGGGTGTTCACCGCTCTTCTGGACCAAGCGGACGCCGACGAGGAGCTGAACTGGGTCGTCTCGGTGGACTCCACGATCGTGCGAGCCCGTCAGCACGCGGCTGGAGCCCGCAAAAAGGGGCCCCGGCCGGCGAGCCTGACGACCACGCCATGGGCCGATCCCGCGGCGGCCTGACCACGAAGATCCACCTTGCGGCCGACGGCAACTGCCGGCCCTTGGCCTTCTACCTCACAGCCGGACAGGCCGGTGACGCGCCCGCCTTCGCTGAGGTGATGGCACGCCTCCGCGTTCCCCGAAGGCGGGGACGGCCCCGGACTCGGCCAGAAGCAGTCCTCGCCGACAAGGCGTATTCCTCACGGGCCATCCGTGAACACCTCAGGCGGCGCGGCATCCGAGCGGTCATCCCCGTGCCGGCCGATCAACGCCGGCCACCGTCTGCGACGCGGCAGCCGGGGTGGCAGACCACCTGCCTTCGACCGCGAGGCGTACAAGCAGCGCAACACAGTCGAACGCTGCATCAACCGCTTGAGACAGTGGCGCGGGATCGCCACCCGCTATGAGAAGACAGCGGCCATCTACCTGGCCGGACTGCACGTCGCGGGGATCTTCATCTGGTCTGCCAGATGATCCAAACGAAGCCGCCTAGATGGCTATGGGGTATCGGATCGGAATCTGTGTCGCCATGTTCGGCGAGCAGATCAAGCAGCTGCTGGTAGCCGGCAGCATCATCGGTGATGCGCGTGCCTTGGCGATCAGCGTTCCGTTCGTGTCCACCAGGGCGGCGTCGTGATGTTGTTCGGCCCAGTCGATTCCGCAGAACACGCACATGTGGGCTCCCTTCGCCCGTCGTTCGGGCTGGTGGCGAGTACATGCGGGCCGCGCGACGCTCTTGGACCTGTCCTGGCGATCACGCAGCCTGTCAGGCTCCTACACTGTCCGAGGGCGAAGCGGGAAAGCGGGCGAAGGGGCTGACAAGGGCGTGCGACAGAACGAGCGGTTGGCGAGCCTGACGTTCGACCAGCAGCGTCAGATCGCTGCAGTAGCCCTGTGGCCGTGGCGTGCGCCCTTGCTGACGTTTGGACTGGACAAAGCGTGGGGTATCGACCCATCCATGCTGGAGTCGCTTTTTCGCTTGATGGCAGAGGCTCCCAGTCCAGAGTCGGATCAGGCGTACCGGCAAGTCGTCGCCGAGCTGTGCACAGCCCAGCTGTTCGCTTCCGAAGTGGACCCGGACACGATTGAGCTGGTCCAGTTGGAGATCATCGACAGCCTGTTGACTTTCGGCGCATTGCTCGACAGCCCCCGCACAGTCGAGGTCGAGCGAGTACTCGAAACCGCGTCCAGCCTGGCGAACTATCTCGACGGTCTCGTCGAGGGCTCGTTCCGCTCGCACCCATGGGAGCAATCCCACCGGCAGTACCTTGTCGACCTGGCGGACCAGGTCAGCGGCCAGGGCTATCTCGCCGCCCGGAGCTCCGTCATCGAGTCAGCCTGTCACAACGCCCTCCTGTCCCTCCCCGATGGACGGCTCCTCGACTCCGCCACCGGACGCGAGTTGCGCGTGCTGTGCGAGGACTTCGGCGAAGAGGTCGTCACTATGCTGCGCTGGCTCCGTACAACCGGTTACTAGCAATCACGACCTGAGCCAGATGACGAGTGTGGCAGCTGTGACAGTGCCGAGGAAGACGTAACTGCGCTTGTCGTACCTGGTTGCCACTGCCCGGGACTGCTTGAGCTTGTTGATCGCGCGTTCCACCGTGTTGCGCTTCTTGTATCGCGCCAGGTGAAAGCCTGGCGATCGGCCGCCGCCTCTACCGCGACGTGAGGGGGCGGCCCGGGAGTCTGACTTCTCCGGGATGGTGTGCGCGATGCCGCGCCTTCGCAGGTAGTCGCGGCAGGGACGGTTGCTGTAGGCCTTGTCCGCCGCGAAGCTGTCCGGCCTTTTTGCGCGGCCGCCCCGGTCCCGGCCGGGGCACCCGGATCTTCTCCAACACCGGAATGAACTGGGTAGTGTCCGCTTGCTGCCCGGCCGTGACTACCAACGACAACGGCCGACAGTGACCGTCCGCGCTCAGGTGGATCTTTGAGGTAAAGCCACCGCGGGAGCGGCCGAGTCCCTCGTCTTCTGCACCACACCTACCAGCAGGCCTCGCCACAGACGTTCGTGCTGGTGTTCTGCACCCGATGCCCCCTTTGGTGGGCCTCCGAGTGCGGGAGGGGGAGCGTGACGGGCACCGGCCGCCGACTGGTGAGCCCGGATTGCCGTCGAGTCCACCGACACCTGCCAGTCGATCTGGCCGGCTGCCGTCTGCACCTGCTGGAGCACCCACTCCCATGTGCCGTCCGCCGACCACAACCGGTGCTGCTCGTACACCGTTTTCCATGGTCCGAACCGCTCCGGCAGATCACGCCACTGCACACCGGTGCGCACCCGGTACAGAATTCCGTTGATGACTTGCCGATGATCTCGCCACCGTCCGCACCTCCCGGTGCTCACCGGCAGCAGTGGCTGCAACCGCTCCCACTGGTTGTCCGTCAGATCTCCCTGCCTCACAAGCGGGACAACGATCCAACAAAGTCACCAGTCACTTGATCGCCAGGACAGTGCCTAATGCCAGGACTCACCGGTTCGCCATCTCACAAGCCGCTCGCGGCACGAGCCCAGCGTGCGGCCCTCGGTCTCGCCCAGAGCTCATGGCTCGCGGAGGCGAAGGGGAGGTCACCGTGCGGCGGGCTCGCGTCACGAGGAACAACGAGTCGCGCGTGCCGATGTTTCGCGGGTTCGTGGTGGCCAGAGAGCGCCAGGCGCTACCAGTCTTTCAATAGGCATCGCCGTGCCGAAGGGGGTTCGGAGTCATCTCGACGCCCACCCACCACCGCAAAGGCCGCTGCGGAATCGGCGCCAATCTTGACTCGGTCCAGGCATGTGCGACTGGTCCGGTTGGGGATCGAAAACCGGTTGCGCCGTGGTGAAAGATGAAGGGCGTGGTCACCAAGGAACGCGCCGTGGAACTGGTCGAGGCCCTGCTTACGAGAGAGCGGCAGGAGTCGCCATGGATGGCACGGCTGCCCGAGCTCGCTGTCCTCGACGTGAAGGAGCACGCGCTCGGGTGGCTGGTCACCTGGCAGTCGGTTGAGTACATCCGCAGCCGCGATAGCGAGAAGATGTTGGTGGGCAGCGGGCCCTATCTGGTGGACCGCCAGGATGGGAGCATCCACCATATTCCTGTCACCACATACGTTGGCGAGGGCTGGGAGGAGCTCTATCTCCAGCAGGTCAGGGGGGTGCGACCGCCCGATCCGCTGATCACGGCTGTCCGGGCACTCGTGCACTCCGACGGGACGATGGCCGCGATACGCCACCTACGGAAGCAGGCCCCCCTGTTGGGACCACAGCAGGCGAAGGCCTATGTGATGGCCGTCTGGGACGGAAACGAACCTCCGGAGGAACTGGTCAGCCTCACTCGGAAGCCGGAGAAGTGTCCTCCATTGCCCATCACGACGCTGGCGGGCCCGGCTTGGTAGCGGTTCGGCAAAGGCGGGGCACCCTTGTCAAGACCACGTGCGGCGGCTGACACCAACAAGCGCGAATAGCAGCGGTCGGCGCCGAACCGCAGTGGACGATCGCCCAAGGCGCAGCGGCCGTTGGTCGATGTCGACGGACCCCCGCGATCGACCTGATGAGGACGAAGCCACCGCTCCAATTCCGTAGTCATCGCGGACGAGGCGAAAGCCAAGCTCAGATGGTGCTCAAGACTTTCCGTTTCGGGTTCCTCGAGCAGGACTGTTCTGCCATGTTCATCTCCACGCGAAACACGATCGTGCATCGCGGGCTACTGCCACAGGCAGCTAAGGAGGCGAAAATGTTTGGAACAATGGGCCCGGGAGCCATGATCCCCGCAGCCGTCACGGTCGTTGCCATCGCAGGTCTCGCCATAGTTGTCGCCAGGTGGGTCAGGGCACGGGGACGGTAGACCCCCGGGCGAGGCAGGCCGCCAACGTCCCCGTGCCACAACCGCGCCAGAACGGGCGGGGACTCACGGGGAGCCGGGGTACGCAGAGGCACTTGCCGTCGACCCCGCTCAAGGCAGGGAGGTCACGCGTGCGATCGCCCCACCTCGCTCCTGAAGCGGTACTCCCGCGTGACGCGAGGCCAGGGCCAGCACGCCCTACCCTCCGATCCCGAACGACCGCCCCCTGTGATCACCGCCGAGTTCCGGCGGCGACGCTCAGGCTCCAGGATGGCGGGGGCGCGGTTCGCGAGTGCCGGCCGATTGGTGGCGTGTGCGGGAGCTCCCATCCCATCTGCCATCGACCCAGGCAGAGCCGAGCCGACGCGGCCCAGGGGGCCGTCTCCGTTTCCGGGAAGGCCCTGCGACCGCTGAACCAATCTGACGCACCGCACTGACAGTAGGTGCCCCTCGGGGTTTCAACTCTCCTAAGGGCGCGGAGGCTTGACGGCAATACCTGTGCCGTGGCCATCAACCCATCCCGTCGCGGCACTAAGGTGCCGCAATGAGGTTACGCGGAGTGTTCATCGCATTTTTCCTGGTCCCGCTGGCGTGGGGGGTGATCACCCTGCTGAGGGCCGGGGCGGCCCACGGTGTCCCGGACTGCCCGGGGCTCCAGCTGGGCGAGGACGGCGAGGACCACCCCGGCCCCATGCGTCAGGGCGACACCTGCGCGCTCGACTACAGCGTCCGCGGCGGCGATTCGACCGGCACGGCCACGTACGACCAGCTCAAGTACGCCCAGGAGGTGAAGCGCGGCGACCTCCTGGGCCAGGGCCTGCTGTACACGCTCTACGGAACGTCGGGCACGGCCGCCACCGTGATCGCCACCCGGAAGCGCGCCGACGGCTAGCGGCGATCACCGCAGAGTGAGGCCTCGCTCCGGAGCGCCATCGAGGCGAGTGGACTAGAGCGTGTCTCTTTGATCGGCCGGTCAGTTGATCGCATGTGTCTCTCCGGCTAGTGATCACTGATGTGATGTGGGACCGGATCGAGCCGCTGATGCCGGCCGATCCGGTCCGCGGGAGGTGATGGGCCGACCATCGCCGCACCCTGGAGGCCATCGCGTGGAAGTACCGCACGTGCTCGCCCTGGCGGGACCTGCCGGACGAGCTCGGCTCGTTCCAGACTGCTCATAAACGGTTGATCAGATGGGCCGTAGACGGAACTTGGGAACGGATCCTCACCGCGATCCTGGCGGCGGCCGATGGCGGTGATGACATTGGCTGGACCGTGTCGGTGGACTCCAGCACGCCGCTGGAGCCAGGAAAAGGGGGTTCCGGGCCGAGCAGAACCCGACGACCACGGGCTCGGACGCTCTCGCGGTGGCCTGAGCACGAAGGTGCACCTTGTCAGCGATAGCCGTGCACGGCCGCTGGCCCTCGTCATCACCCCCGGGCAAGCGGGCGACGCACCGGCCTTCGGGGCCATCATGGCAGGCATCCGTGTCCCGCGAGGCGGGCCGGGAAGGCCACGGACTCGGCCCAATGCTGTCCTGGCTGACCGCGCGTATTCATCCCGCGCGATCCGGAATCATCTCCGCCAGCGTGGGATCCGCGCCGTCATCCCTCAGCCCTCCGACCAGGTTGGCCACCGGCTGCGGCGAGGCCGCGCTGGCGGCCGCCCGCCGGCCTTCAACACCGAGGCGTACAAGCAGCGCAACGCGGTCGAGCGATGCATCAACCGGCTCAAGCAGTGGCGCGGGCTCGCCATGCGTACCGACAAACTCGCCATTGCCTACCAGGCCGCACTCCACCTTGCCTCCATCCTCATCTGGGCACGGTGCTGACAACCGCTGGACCAATTTCTGGTACGCCCGGATATCGTGCACCAGCGCGAGACAGCAGGAGGACAGGTGGCGGGGCGAACCGACGTAGAGGCTTTGCAGCAGATTCTGCCCAGCGATTGGGGTGCGGACGAGCAGGTGGATTGGGCCGCCGCTGAAGCCCACTTGGGCGCTTCGCTTCCCACCGACTATCGCGACTTCATGGCTATCTACGGTGGTGGCTGCATCGACGACCTGATCGTCCTCCCGCCCCTGCCCACCGGGAACGGCTGGGGCGCATCGATCGCCGGTCACGCTGTGGGATTCCGCGAGCTGTGGGCCACGGAGGGCGGGGCACCGGGGGTTGAACTGGGGGCTGACCGCGTCCTGCCCTGGGGCAGTGGATGCAACGCGAACGAACTGGGCTGGCTAATGGCTGGCCCGAACCCGGACCAATGGCCTGTGATCGTCTGGAGGAGGCATGACGATCCTCGCTGGGCGTTGATCGACTGCGGTATGGCCGAGTTCCTCCGGCGACTCATGTCTGCTGAATTCGACGAGTGTCCCCTCAGCGACCTCTCGTTGTGGGGACGAGTGGGCACCTTCGTCCACCACGAGGAGCAGGAACGCCGGTTCCACGCGGGCCTGGATCCGATGACTGGCGAACCAGACCCCTACGCGGACATGTTCGACTGACGGACAGCGACATCTGCACTCAAAGAGACAGGCCCTAGAACAGGTCCATGGCCGGCGCGCTGTTCGTCGTGCGCTCATGGCGGCGGCCTCACCCCAGGTGTCAGGTACGCGCGGAACCGCTCCTGACATCCACAGGTGACATCAACGACAGCGGACAGCAGCATCCCGAGGTGACCGGCGGGGACGTCCAGGCCGCCGAATCGCGCCGTCGACGACCTCACCAGGCAGAACTGACAAGGCAGATGTCGGCGGTCTGAAACCGTCCGCGCCCACCAGGTTCGGGAGGCGGGCGGCACCGGCAGCCCTAGATCGACTGCGAGGCCTGCGAGATGTCTGACGGCGGTCTGCGAACCGGTGGTGCGGTGGAACTTTCTCTACTTCATCAAGCACCCGGCTGCCTTCGCCGGGCGGGCTTCCCGGCTCCGCTGGGGCTGCCGCTCCTGCCTTCGGCCCGCTCCGCCCCGGCTGCGCCGACGCCCGCCCACACATGGATAGGGCCGAGGCCAATCGGCGATCACCCGTCGAACCGGCCTAGGGACAAGACAATGCCTCCGGCGGGGGCGCTCTGACTCTGGGATGGAGGGGGCGCCGTACGCGACTGCGGGTCCATCGTGGCGCGCGTGCGGGGCTCCCATCCCGTCAACCATCGACCCAGGCAATGCCGAGCAGCCGCGGCCCAGGGCGTCAAGGTCGTTCGTACAGTGGCGCGCTCCACCTTGACGCCCTGAACCACGCCCGCTCCAGGGTGTGTGGGTCGACGGCGGACGGGATGGGAGCTGGGGAGAGTGGTGGGTTGAGGAGCGGAGACGGGTGGACGACTACCGGCCTCGCGCTACAGTGCCGGTTCTTGAGGGGGCAGCGATGACTGAGAAACCGGGTGGGCGCAGGCTGTATGGCCTCTGGATCACGATGATGATCTTTATTTCCGGCAGGGTCACTGTGTGGCCGCTTCTCGACGGGCATCGGTTCGCTCAGGAGGTAGCGATCTTTGGGCTCATGGTGCTTGCCTACCTGCTTGGGTTCGCGGGCGGAAACTCACGCGGGAGCGCTTCTCCTGGTCGGGGGAACGTCAAACCGACCACTGATGTCTGACATCACCGGCTGACACCAACAGCCACAAACAGCGGCGGTCAGCGTCGATCCCCGACGACCGACTACCGGGGCCGTACCGGCGGTTGGCGAAGGTGATCAGACACCCATCATCGACCTGTTAAGGATGAGACCGCTGATTCAAATCCCGGGTTGCGGTTGGGGAGGCCGGCGGGATGCTTCAGAGGAGCCGACGAACGGTGAACAGGTCTTCCGGACCTTCGCCTGAAGGCTGGCCTGTGCCGTAGCGATCACGGCCCTCTGCTAGGGAGGATGCCCGCCATGGCCATAGACCAGGATCTTGCTCTTGCACGTTCATCACGCTCGATGCCCTTGGCGTTCGTAGCGGGCGGCGCTGTCGGGATCCTCGGCGGGATGATCGGTTTGGGCGGCGCGGAGTTCCGGCTGCCGCTCCTGATCAGCCTGTTCGGGTGCGCCGCCCTGTCAGCGGTGATCCTGAACAAGGCCATGAGCCTGGTCGTGGTCCTGGCCGCGCTCCCTGCCCGCCTGGCAGCAGTCTCGGCATCCGAGCTGGCCTCGCACTGGACCATCGCCGCCAACCTGCTCGCGGGAAGCCTGCTGGGCGCATGGGCCGGGGCCACGTGGGCAGTCCGGATGCGCAGCTCCACCCTGTACAAGGTGCTGGCCGCATTGATGATGTTCATGGCCGCAGCCTTGATGGTCACCCACACCACGGCCCTGGGAGCCCTCTTGTTGCCGCTGTGGGTCCAGGTGCCCAGCGGGGTCCTGGCAGGCTTCGGCATCGGAGTAGTCGCCGCAATCATGGGCGTGGCCGGGGGCGAGCTGCTGATCCCAACGATCGTGTTGCTGTTCGCGGTCGACATCAAGACGGCCGGGAGCCTGTCCCTGCTCGTGTCGTTGCCGACCATGCTGGTGGCCTTCGCCCGCTACAGCCGCGACGGAAGCTTCGCGGTGCTGCGCGCCAATCTCCCCTTCACCGTGGTCATGGCCGGAGGTTCGATCGCAGGTGCCCTGCTGGGCGGCCTGCTGGTCGGGGTGTTCTCCGAGATGGTTCTCATCCCCGCGCTGACCGGCATCCTGCTGATCTCCGCGATCAAGCTCGCCCGCCACGACTAGAGCCTGTCTCCTTGATGAAGAAGCCGCCCAGCTGAAACGGAAAGTATGGAGAAACGAAGGGAGCGCTCGCCTACTGTCGCCGTGGAGGTAACGGTGTCCTGGCCATCAGTGATCATCCTTGTCCCCGCGGAGCAACGCCCGTCGCTTGAAGAGCGAATCCGTGCCTTTGGGCTCGTGTCAGATCCTGTGACCGGTGACGAAAGGCTGCACTGGCACGGGTACTCGTACTGCCTCGACCTCTCGGGCGGCATTCTGACGGACTACGAGCTAGACGAGCTTGAGCAAGTGACGACCTCGATCGGCGAACCGTACGCGGTCTACGTGTCGTGCCAGTCCATGGACGCGGCACGAACCTTCCTCCACGACGTCCTCCGTGGTGTCGACGGTCTCGTCGACACCAACCATTTCGAGATCTTGCCGACGAGTGAGTTCCTCACACTGGTGGACCGTCATCCCCGCTGGGACTGGCGTCGCCAACCGAGTACGGACCTCCAGTAGGTCGGCTCACGGCGCCTTCCTGTCACCTGCGCTACCAGATCAGGATGGCAGCGAGGTGCAACGCGGCCTTATACGCGATGGCGAGCTTGTCTGTCCGCATTACGAGGCCGCGCCACTGCTTGAGTCGGTTGATGCACCGCTCGACAGTATTTCGCTCCTTGCATGTCTCAGCGTCGAAGCCCGGCGGGCGGCCTCCGGCGCGGCCTCGCCGCAGGCGGTGGCCGATCTGGTCGGCGGGCTGCGGGATGACGGCTCGAAAGCCGCGACGACGGAGGTGCCCGCGGATCGCGCGCGAGGAGTAGGCCCGATCTGCAAGGACGATCGCAGCGCGGGTTCTTGGCCTGCCGAGTCCGCATCGCGGGATCCGGATTCTGGCCATGACCGCCTCGAAGGCTGGCGCGTCACCGGCCTGGCCTGCAGTGATGTGGATAGCCAGAGGTCGTGCCCGGCTGTCGCTGGCCAGGTGGACCTTCGTGCTCAAGCCGCCGCGGGAGCGCCCCAGCGCGTGGTCCTCGGGCTCGGCCCGGCCCGGCGCCCCCTTTTCCTGGCTCCGGCCGAATGCTGGTGAGCCCGGCAGACGGAGGAGTCTACCGAGACGGTCCAGCCGACCTCGTCTTCGGTATCCGCTCCGAGGCCGGCTGCCACCATGCCTGACGGGCAGACATCTGGGCCACCGACCATTCCCGATCGTCCAGTTCCCTTCCGGCGGGGGAGTGCAGGAAGAGCATCTGCTGCCCCACGACGGTCCACTCCATGAGCGCCGATTCACCACACTCACAAGGTCGCCCTCACGCCATTCGACCTGGGGCGACGGGCGCATTGACCTCACGTACATGAGTTGCGGTGTGCAGATCCTCCGCAAATCCGCCACTGCAATTCCCACATGCTCATCGCCCTCGACGTCGAACGCACAAAGAAGGCACCCCGGCGGCTGGCCCGGCCCGGGCTCCGCCCACCCCAATCCGGGGGAACTGCCAGACAGATGCGCGAGCGCCGCTCTGAGGAGGTGACAGGCGCAGCGGTGGGCGTGTCACCCCAGGAAGTCCAGGAGTTGGTCGTTCAGCTGTTTCGGCGCGGTGAGTGGCAGGGAGTGGTGTGTGGTGGTGGGGAGCAGCGCGACCTTGCCCAGCTTGAGCGTTCGGCGGGCTCGGTCGGCGACGGTGGCGGCGTGGTGGGCGCGGCTGCGCTCTGCCAAAAGGACTAGGACCGGCATGTTGAGGTCGGCGGTCCGGGGACGGCCGCCACCGACGAACTTGCGGCCGGGAACGGTCGTGGCCAGCGCATAGAGGCGCTGCCAGGTCTCGTCCGGGTGGCTGCCTGCCGTCTCCCAGGCCAAGAACGTGTGGGCGCGGGCCTGGCTCGGGCGGATCAGGGTGGGTAGGGCGCGCAGCAGGTAGCCGAGGCGGAACCCGGCGAAGACCTGGGTCGGGTCGATGAGGGCGAGGCGGTCGACCCGTTGCGGTGCGTGCAGGGCGTACCTGGCGGCGAGCCAGGCGCCGTACGAATGGCCGCACAGGTACGTGTGGGCGAGTTCGAGCCCGCCCAGCAGCGCGTCCAGCCAGGCCATCAGATCGTCGGCACTCTTCAACGGTGTGCCGCTGCGCTCAGTTCGGCCGGCATCGCCCAACAGGTCTACCGCATGGACCCGGTATCGCTCACCGAGAGCCGGTGCGTTGGCGAACCAGACCAGGCCGGTGGCGGAGCCGCCGGGCAGCAGGACCAGTGGCATGCCGTCTGCCGGTCCGTACACGTGGACCCGGGTGCGGCCGTAGGGGGTGGCGACGTCTCGCTCCTCGGTGGACTGGGGCCAGCGGGCGAGAAGGTTGTCGTAGGCGAGGTCGAAAGCGGGACGGGACACCGGCATTCCTCTCGTTGAGCGATAATCTCGTTCAGCGAGATATTACTCAGGACCCGAGGGAGTGTGCATGGACGATCAGAATCCAGTGATGCGGTTGGTTCACCTGCTGCGTGCGGTCACCGTGGAGTTCGACCTGCTCGGCGCGGAGTTCGCCTCCCGCCATGGGTTGCATCCCACCGATGTGCGAGCGCTGATTCACCTGCTGGACGCGACACGGGACGGGATCCGCGCCACGCCCGGGTGGCTTGGCGAGCAGCTGCGCTTGAACTCCGCCGGGACCACCGCCCTGGTGGATAGGCTGGAGCGGCTCGGACTGGTCCGGCGCAGCAGGGACACGGCTGACCGGCGACGCGTGCTGCTGAAGGTGGAGGATAAGGCCACGGAACTCGGGTGGACCTTCTTCGGGCCCATGATCCGCGAGTTGGTAGTGGCCGCCGAAGGCTTCGAGGCCGACGAGTTGGAGACGGTACGTCGCTTTCTGACCGCGGCACTCGAGTCCGCCGGACGGTCGCGTTCTGCCTGACACGGCCTCGGCGCGGAAGCCCGACGAGCCATCCCCGCCGTGGCGCTTGTCGATGTCGCGGCCGTCGCCGACCGCGACGAGGAAGGCGCCGCGCTGCCCGCAGTCCGGTCCGAGCACCAATGTTCCGATGTTCCGTGGTGCTGCCGAGGCCTCGATCGCGACACGGCGATCGGGCTCCTCGCCACGATCCGCGAGCGCCAAGGCCGAATTGCCGAGGCGATTGCCCTGCTGCGCGCCGGCGCACCACGCTGCTCAACAGCCATGAACAACTGGCCGCGCTACTGGCCCGGCACGGCCGGCTCGCCGAACGTCGGGCAGCCGCGGCGACTGACGAATCATGGGACGCCGTACAACGGCTCGCGAGGTTGCTGGAGAACCGTGGCGACGTGGAGGGGGGCCATCGCGGCATACCGGCTGCCCGACGGACTCGTGGCCCACGACCCCAACTTGGCCTTCGACCTCGCGCAGCTCCTGACCCGGCACGGCCGGGAGAACGAAGCGATCGATGTGATGCGTGTCCAGGCCGCCGCCCGCAACAGCGCCTAGGTGTCCACGCTGATCACCGGCTGGCCGGCGTCCCGGTGATCGGGGGCCTGCTCGCTGAGATAGCGGAACTGGGCATCCCTGTACGGATGTTGGCTTCCCTCGATGGTGTTGGCGTTGGCCTGCAGACTGAAGCCTTCCTCCCGCAGCGGGTCGGCGACGGTGTCCGCACTGACTTTGTGCCCGGTCCGGGCCAGCTCCCGCGCCGGCGTGCGGGTCGACTTCACCGTCCACCGCAGCGGCGACATCGGATCACCGCGCTCGTCCGGCTCGACCAGCGGCAGCAGTGCCGGCCGCAGCCCCGGATCGAGATCTGCGGCCCTCTTGCGGCCTCCGCCTGGACGCCGCACTCGCCCCAGAGGCTCCTCGCCGGCCTCCAACTCGAACACGCCCTTGGGGATCGTGGTCTCACTCACCGAGGCCGCCCGCGCGACGGCCCGAACCCCACCGTGCCCCAGGACACGAGCCGCTGCGGCCATCAGCAGCCGTCGCTACCGCTCGTCCAGATGTGGGAACAACACCGCGAACTTCACCGCAAGTTGGGTGCAGGTCTCGTCCGGGATACGCATACCACACCAACGAGTCATGAGACGGGAAGCAACACTTTGATGATCTGCAAGCCCTTAGCCTGTGCGGCCGTATCTCCGTCATCTGTTGCAGATTTGACTGAATCGGGTACCTGTTGCCGCTGCCTGTGCACAGTCGTACGTTCGAAGTGTGGGGCGCGTCTGCCCCGGAAGAGCTAGGCAGGCAGTTCCCCATGGCGCAGTCATCGTCAAGTCTCGCCGTGGAGGCCAAAGTGAATGACTTCAACGAGCCTGTAACGATAAACGTCGCGGACGGCGAAGTTGCTCTAGTGGCAAAGGCCAACGGCACGGTAGTTTCCGCTTTCAGCAAAGATGGCTTCGCGGTCTACGGGGAAGCAGAAGGGACTGGCGTAGTCGGAAAGAGCAGCTCCTGGCTTGGAGTCTACGGGGAGTCCGCAGGAGGCATCGGCGTAGACGCCGTGCGTGGGCAAGGCAAGGGTGGCACCTGCGGAGTCGCAGGGCATAGTGAAAACGGCATCGGCGTCTACGGTAAAGGACCGACACTGGCTGGCAAGTTCGAAGGCAAAGTGAAAATCACAGGTCCACTGGAGGGCAATCAAATCGAAGGGCAAAGTGGGAATTTCTTCGGAGAAGTGAGAGCCGTGAGGTTCACTCCCTCAGGAGGGGACTACGCCGAGACGTTTGCGGCAGGAGGCGAATTCGAGCCAGGAACCGTTCTCGTCATCGGAGACGACGGCCTGATGGCCCCGTGCGACGCACAGTACGACTCGCGCGCAACGGGAGTTGTGTCGGGTGCCGGTGGCCTCACCCCGGGAACCGTCATGGAGAGCAACCCCGATTCCGCGCATCACGTGACGCTGGCACTCGCGGGGCAGGTCTACGTCAAGGCAGACCCTCAGTACGGGCCAATCGCTGCTGGCGACCTCCTCACGACCTCACCCAGCGAAGGGTGCGCAATGCGAGTGTCCGACCGCGGCCGTGCGGTCGGCGCAATCCTCGGAAAGGCCCTGGCAACACTCGATGGGGAGCCGGGACTCGTTCGTATGCTCGTGACGCCATCTTGAGCCGATGCAGGCATGGTGGCGGCGGAGTTGCGGCTCACGGTGATGTGGGCGCGGCTGCGGGCGTCGGAGGGCGGGAGGGAGTTACTCCTTGCCTACCGGTTCCTTCGCCGGGCCCTGTGTCGGCGCCCGATGCGAACACGACCCAGAACTACGGGCCCGCCGCTTACGGCCGGCCCGTCAGCCCCCTGTGCAACGTCTGCTACGCCAAGGCCCGCCGACTGCACTCGCTGGTCCATCCGTAAACTCGCCGCCTATCTGCGGAAGTCCACGGCCGCGTGGTCCGGATCGGTCGCGAGGCGTTACGGAGCCTGCTCGCCTGCCGCGGTATTACCTTCCAGCGAACCAAGACCTGGAAGGAGTCCCCCGACCCCGAACGCGACGCCAAGCTCGACCGCATTGAGCACGTCGTGGAGCGGTTCCCGGACCGAGTTTTCGCGCTCGACGAGTTCGGTCCGCTCGGCATCTGGCCCACCAGCGGCACGAGTTGGAGCCTGGCCGGGGGTACCCCGATGGGCCAACCCCGATCGAGGCCCACTTCGGGCCATTGCGGCAGTTCGCGATCTCCAACTCCCATTATCGCAACCACACCGCACAGCCCCGGGCCCTGCACGCCTATCTGCGCTGGCGCAACCACCACGCCCGCGACCCCGACGTCCTTGCCGCCCAACGGCGTGAGCGCGCCCGAATCCGCGGCGAGAGGGGCGTCCGCCGGGGCGGAAGACCCGCGCTCGCGGCATGAGGACATCTGGTCAGGGCACTTCCGCGACGTCTTCGGACGCCCAGGTCCGGAAGGTCGCAAGTGCCTCGGCCAGATTGCCTGGCCCACAAGCGACATGAAACTTGTGCTCGGAAGTCCAAGCCATCACCCAGTCGTGCTCACCCCGAGTGATCCGCTGGTGGGGGTACTCCCGGTCCGCCAGCTGTGTCTCCTCAAGATCGATCTTTACGAGCCAACCCGGGTTGTCGATCGTCTCGATCGCCACACCCCATTCGTGTTCCCAGTCGCCGTCGCATTGCGAGGAATACCAGTTCTGCAACCACTCAAGTGCGTGCTCAGGTACGGACATGGGCGTGATGCTAGGCGAACCACACGTGGACAGACGGACCGGTGAACTTTCCCGGTCGGAGCACTAGACGCCATGAATCACGCCCGCTCCCCGGTGTGTGAGGCGACGGCGGACGGGATGGGAGCTGGGGTGAGTGGTGGGTCAGGGTCGGACGTGATCGCTACCACTCACCCAAGTTGCCGAGGCCACCTCATAGGATCATGGTCATGACGAGCCCTCTGACGCCCGACGATCTGATTGGCGATCGTGAGGCCTTCAGCGCCTTCCTGGCGTGTCTTCGCGCAGACCATGCAGCCAACGGCCGGCAGTGGGAGAACGCAACGCTGGAAAGGTTCTTGGAAGCCCTGGAAGCCTGGGTTGCGGCGTCTCCGGGGTGGTACCGAAACTTCGGGCGTGACCTGCCGCCCGATGGCGATTGGACGTTCTTCGCCCGTGCCCTGACCGCCGCTCGGATCTACGAATAGCCCTGATGGGCGCCGTACCCCTTCCGTGCCCGATCGAGCAGGGAACCGTGGGGGACAACGGTCGCTGACGGCGAGGAGGAACGAGGAGAGCCCCCGACCGATCTTGCTGGTCAGGGGCGGTCAACGTGCGTGGTGGGTGTGGGATTTGAACCCACGGTGACTCGCGCCTCGACGGTTTTCAAGATCGTCCCAGGTTCGACTCCGTCACGAGGGGTCTGCGCCGAGTGGAGCTCTGCCGTGGGTTCACCGTATGTCAGATCTCGTTGGCGAGGCGCACGTAGTCGTAGTAGAGAGGGTCCCCGTCCTCGTCCACCGGGTACTCGTAGCTGCTCTGGTTGGCGAGGACGACCCGCAGCTCCGGCAACTCGTCGAAACCGAGGTCGTTCTCGGTGATCTCGTGGCCCCGCTCCGCGAACAGCTCGAAGAGGTCCACACTCGGGGTGCGGAAGACGTCGAGACCCTCGAGGAGCACTCGCACGTCGGCGTCCTCGTCGAGGAACCGGAACAGCTCCACGCCGCTCAGCGCGCCCTTGGTGAAGCCGAGCATCACGTTCAGGCCGGACGCGTCGTGCTTGAGCAGGATCTGCCCCGGCTCCGGATCACTGGAGGCGACCCGCAGCAGCCCCCACGCCTGGACCGCGTCGCGCGCCTCCTGCGCCGACATGCCCAGCCGCAGCGGCCCGACACCGACCAGTGGCAGCAGTTCCAGTTCCATGTTCCGTCCTTCGCCTTTCTCGATGCGCTAGTGACGTGCCGCGGACCTCATGCGAGAAGGGCGGCCTTGTCGATTTTCCATCCTCGCGTCTTGAGCATGTCCTGGAGGGGCTTGTTGTCATCCAGGCTGGCGACCATGTCCTTGATGTGCTGATCGTAGGTGCCGGGGAAGCGCCGCTTGATGTCGTCGATGTCCATGCGCATGGCCTCGGTGATCCGCCCCGAGTTGATCAGCTCACGCTGGTACTGCTGCCATGCCTGCGACTGCAGTGAGTACCCGGTGCTGTACAGCTGCTCGTGGTGGTCGCGCTGCATGCGGATGGCCGGGCCGTTGTTGACCTTCTGCTTCTTGTGCGGCTTGTTCGCTATGTAGAAACCGGGCTCGATGACGTCCTTGTACGCCGACTTGGCCGGGATGTGGTTGACCTCCATCGGCTGCGGGTACTTCGACCCGTCATTCTTCGTGTTGGCCGGCAGCAGGCCGCCGTACCAGCCGCTCTCCTGCGTGCAGCCCTTCGCGACCAGGCCCTCGGGGTCCATGAACGTAAAGGGATTGACGACGTACGCGGCCGGGTTGGGCGCGGGCACCAGGCCGAGCGGGTCGGCCGACACGTAGCGGGCCGTCTCGGGGTCGTAGTGCCGGTTCAGGTTGTAGTGCAGGCCCGTCTCCGGGTCCGCGTACTGGCCGGGGAAGCGCAACGGTGTGTGTGCCTGGGCGTCGCGGTTGCGCGTGGTGATGCCCCAGACCGTGGACCGCTTGTACCAGGCGATGTCGCCCTGCTCGCCGACGAGTTCCGTCGGGGTGCCGATGACATCGGTGACGATGGCGAAGAACCGGCTGTCCACCTCGTGCTGTGCGGCGTCGGCGGGAATCCGCCGCTCCAGCTGCGACATCGGCTGCAGGCCCTCGTACTCCCAGGTCAGGGTCACTCCGGTGGTCGAGTCGGTCTCCTCGGCCAGCTGGGTGCCCTCCCAGGCGAAGCGGACCGTGGCCACCGCGCCGCTTCCGTCCGCCGCCATGCGGTGCTTGGCCGTGCGGCGGCCCACGGCGTCGTAGGTGTAGCGCCACTCGGTGCCGTCGGGCGTCGTGCACGAGACGAGACGGTCCTCCGCATCCCAGGCGTAACGCCAGGTGTCGGGCTTGCGCGACAGCCGTCGCTTCTGGCGCAGGACGACGCGTCCGGCGCCGTCGTACTCGTAGCGCAGCCCGTCCGCAGCCAGCAGCCGGGTGCCCTCGTAGGCGCGCTCACCGCGGCTCCCGGTGGACCGGGCGGCGTCGGGCCAGTGGGCGGCGGTCTGGTTTCCGGCGTCGTCGTAGGCGTAGCGCTCCGCCCAGTCGCCCGCGGTGACGCCGACCGGACGCCCCGCCAGGTCGAGCTCGAACAGCTGATCCGTGCCATCGTGCCGCTCCGCGACCCGCGTCAGGAATCCGTCGGCCCGGTAGCTGTAGGAGCGGTCGCGCAGGGGGCCGCGGGCCGTGGTCAGCGACCGGGCCGCCAGCCGGCCGAGCGCGTCCCACCGGGAGGCGAGCGTGACCGGCGCGTGGGCGGGGCCCAGCGTGCGGGCGGTCTCGCGGCCCAAGACGTCGTGGGTGAAGTCCAGCGGGTGACCGGCGAGATCCACCCGGGTCCGGTTGCCCGCGGTGTCGTAGCGGTACGACGTGACGGCACCGGTGGGGGTGGTGCGCGAGACCAGTTCGCCGTGCGCGTCGTAGCCGAAGCGCATGCTGTGCCCGTCGACCGTCTCGGTGAACAGCCGGCCCATGACGTCGCGCTCCAGGGACAGCGACGAGGTCGGCGACACGGCGCCGATCAGCTGGTCGGCAGCGTCGTAGGTGTAGCGGGTGAGCACACCGGCGGCGTCCTTCTCCAGCACGTTGCCCACCGCGTCGAACGTGAAGGCGACGCGCTGCCCGAGCGGGGTCGTCCGGGCGACGAGGCGGCGCGCCGCGTCGTACTCGTACGTCGTCGTGCGGCCGTCGAAGTCGGTCTGGGACTCGGTCAGACCCGAGGGCCCGTACCGGTAACTCCACGTCCTGCCCTGCGGGTCGGTCACCCCGGTGAGCCGGAGCTCGGTGTCGTAGGCGAACTTGTACCGCGCCCCGTCCCGGCCTGTGCGGGCGGCCAGGAGGTCGAACCACGTGTACTCGAAGCGGGTCACGCCACCGGTGGGACCGGTGTGGGTGAGGCAGTTGCCCTCCTCGTCGTACGTCCACCGCTCGCTCGTCCCGTCGGCCGCGGTGCGCCGGGTGAGCCAGCCGTCGGCGGTCCACTCCATGCGGGTGACGGAGCCTGCCGGGTCGATGCTCTCCAGCGGTCGTCCGAAGGGGTCGCGCCGCACGGCGTAGGTAGCGCCGTGCCCGTCGGAGACCGAGAGGACCAGGCCCGTCTGGTCGTTGGTGCGGGTCTCCGTCGCGCCGTTCGGGAACCTCGCGGTGGCGAGCGCGCCCGACGCGTCGTACGTGAACGTCGTCGAGGTGCCGTCGGGCGCGATCATCGCGGTGCGGTTCCCGCGATCGTCGAAGCGCTGCCGCCACACCGAGCCGTCCGGCCCGGTGATCGTCTCCGGCAGGTGCAGGGTGTTGTACGTGGTCGAAGCGTGGCGTCCGTCCGGGTACGCGATCGTGCGCAGGTTGCCGGACTCGTCGTACGTGAAGCGGGACGTGTGCCCCAGCTCGTCCGTGCGGGCCAGCAGGTTGTCGTACCGGTCCCACTCGAAGTGCACCGTGCTGCCGAGCGGGTCGGTCTCGCTGACCGTCTGGCCGAGGGCGTTGAGGCGGGTGACGGTCACCGCGCCGGCCGAGTCCGTGAAACGGGTCTCGCGGGCCGCGGTGTCGTACTCGAAGTGCGAGGACAGCGCGCCGTCGGGACCTACCGTCTCCACGACGCGGCCCGCGGCGTCGTACACATAGCCGTAGGTGTGGCCGTTCCGGTCGGTCCAGGACGTCACACGGTTCTCGTCGTCGTACGTGAACCGCAGGGGCACGTCGCGCGCGCCCGACACCCCGGCCAGCCGGTGGTGCTCGTCGTAGCCGAACGAGGTGACGCGGACCTGGCCCTCGGGCGTCTCGACGTCGAGGGCTGTGACCCGGCCGAGCTCCGGGTCACGGGTGACACGTACCCGGTAGCCGCCCTCGTGCAGCACCGTCGAGGGCAGGCCCTGCGCGTCGCGCAGGAACTGGACGCCGTTGCCGTTGCGGTCCTCGACGTCGCTCAGCCAGTACAGGCTGCCCGAGGAGTACGGGTTGCCGACGAAGCGCCTGGTGAGGCCCGAGCGGACGTCGGCCGTGACGTAGGTGATGTCGCCGAGGGCCGACTGTCCGGCGTACGTGAGGGGGATCCGCTCGCCCTCCAGCGGCAGCACCTCCTCGCCGTCCTCGCGCGGCAGCCGGGGGTACGCGAGGAGCGAGCCGTCGGGCCGGGCCCAGACCGCGCCGCTGCCGGACAGTTCAAGCCGCTCGTCCAGCATCGAGGCCCAGCTCGGTCCGAAGGCGTGGCCGTAGTGGTAGCCGGATATGTGGGTGCGCTCCAGCACCAGGGGCAGGACGCCCGGCAGCGTCAGGTCCGTCTGGTTCAGCACCATCTCACCGCTGGCGACGTCCACCGGGTCGGTTTTGCAGCGGCGCTGCCCGAGGGCGATGGCCTTGTCGCGGGCCCTGTCCCAGGCGTCCTTCGTGGAGTCGGGCAGGCGCTTGACGGAGTCGTTGATCCGGGTGCGTACACCGCCCTTGCCGTCGCCGTCCTTCTTGCCTCCTGTGATGGCATTGACCTTGTCGCGGACGTCGTGGTCCTTGCCCTTGTGGGTCCGGGACGCGCCCTTGACTCGCTCCGGAACGGTCTCGGTGATGTGTGTGCTGATCTTCTTCAGGGCCTTCTCGGAGCCCTTGATCGCGCCGTGCAGCACGCTGTCGAAGGCCTTCGTGAAGGGGTCGCGGCCCTTGCTGCGGCCGAACGCGCCCTTGACCCGGCCCAGTGGGTCGGAGGCAGCCGTGTGCATGTCGCTGCCGTGCCGGGACACCTTGCCCGCGCCGTCCTCGAACTCGACGTGATTGATACGGGTGACCTTGTCCGGGCCAGTGCCGGCATCGCCGGCCGAGTCAAGATGCATTCCGCCCTTGCCGCCGTGCCCGCCACCGGCGCCACCGTTGGCCGGGGGCATGTGGAACGCGCCGTCCGCCAGGTCCAGGACCATGTCCTCGACCATCGCCTCCAGCTTCGCATTGACCGGCTCGGTGAGCTTCGAGATCACCTCGTCGACGATCCGGTCGACCGCTTCGTCGACGATCCGCTTGACCACCTGACGCATCGCCTGGATCTCGGCCGCACCGAGAATCGCCGACAGACCGCCCGTCACCCAGGCGAGCCCGATGGACAGGCCCACCGAGCCTGCCATGATGGCGAGTTCGGCCTCGGCCTTGTGCTTCATCCACTCGATGATCTCGGCGAGGACGTCACAGGCGTCCGCGAACAGCCGGGCCAGCTCAGGGAGCTTCTCCAGGTGACTGGCCTTGATCTGGTTCCAGTGCTTCTCCATGGAGTCGACGGCCCAGCCCTCGGAGGAGGACAGGATCCGGGAGAACGCCTTGTGCGCGTCGCCGCCGTGTCCCTCGAACTTCTCCGCGAACTCCCGCATGGCGTCTGCCATTTCGCGGTAGTCGTCCTCGTCGACGTTCGGGAAATTGATCCCGATGAAGTCCAGGATCTCGTCCAGCCAGCCCGGAATCGTGTAACCCATCCCCGTACCTCTCCCCGTGCCCCACGCCCTTGATCGCAGGCGCACAGTTGCTGCGCATGCGATCAAGAACCCTAGTGGACGGCACTGAGCCTCCGCCAACTTGAAGTCGCAGTTCAAAGGGCTGGTGTGACCGATTCTCCACATGCTCACTCCGGTCATGGACGGGAGTCCGCGAAGAAGATCATCTGTCAGCGGTTGATTTCGATGTTCGTCAGGACGAGCAGAGCGCGCAGGAGGCGGGTGGCGCGGGCGGGGTCGGTGCGGAGCTTGATGAGGATCCGCCAGTTCTTGAGATGGGCGAAGCCGTGCTTGACCGGTGCCCGTCCGATCGCAAGGGCGCGGTTGGCTTCCTTCTGGTCCGGGGTGAGCTTGTGAGTGCGGCCGGCCGGCCGGGGTAGACGGCTGACCGGCCCGCCCATCGGCGCGGCCAAAACTCAGGAGGGGACACGATCAGCGTGAGCGACGCCGAGCACCGGAAGCAGACCCCCGACGGAGCGGCCGAACTCCTGGTTCGCTGCCTGGAGAACGAGGGCGTCGAGGTGGTGTTCGGCGTACCCGGCGAGGAGAACATCCGTTTCACCAACGCCCTCGCCCGCTCGGAGAAGATCCGCTACGTCCTCACCCGGCACGAGCAGGCCGCGTCTTTCATGGCGGAGATGCACGGCCGGCTCACCGGCTCGGCGGGTGTGATGTCCGCGACGCTGGGGCCCGGCGCGATCAACCTGATGCTGGGCGTTGCCGACGCTATGACGAACAGCACGCCCGTCGTCGCGATCACCGCGCAGGTCGGCAAGGAGCGCAACTACAAGGAGTCCCACCAGTTCGTGGACCTGGTGAGCATGTTCGCCCCGGTCACGAAGTGGTCGGCGGAGGTCCCGGCCACCCAGGCCATCCCCGAGATGGTGCGGCGCGCATTCAAGACCGCGGAGTCCGAGCGGCCCGGCGCCGTCTATCTCGCCGTGCCCGAGGACGTCGACGCGGCGACGGAAGGCTCGGACCTGCGCCCGCTGCGCAGGAACGTCGTGCAGCCCGAGGCACCGTCCCCGAAGCAGATCAAGCGAGCGGTGGAGCTGCTGCGGGAGGCCCGCCGGCCGGTGATCCTCGCCGGACACGGCGCGGCGCGCGGCGGCGCCGCGGAGTCGCTGACGGCGTTCGCCACCGCACTCGACGTGTCGACCGCGACCACCTTCCACGGCAAGGGCGTCCTGCCCGACGACCACCCGTGCGCGACCGGCACGTTCGGCTTCATGCGGCGCGACTACACCAACTTCGGGTTCGAGGAGGCCGACGTCGTCATCGCCGTCGGCTACGAGCTGCAGGAGTTCGACCCGTCCCGGATAAACCCGGACGGTAACAAGAAGATCGTCCACATCCACCGCGTCCCGGCGGAGGTGGATGACAGCTACTCGGTCGACGTCGGCATCATCGGCGACATCTCGGCCTCCCTCGACGCCCTCGCCACCGAACTCGACGGCCTGCGCTGGACCATCGACGACGAGGACACCTTGGCTACCCGCGCCCTGCTGGCCAAGGAACTCGAGCAGGGCGCCGCGGACGAGCGCTACCCGCTCGCCCCGCAGCGCGTCATCGCCGACACCCGCGCCGCGCTCGGTCGCGACGACATCGTGCTGGTCGACACCGGCGCGCTGAAGATGTGGATGGCCCGGCTCTACCCGACGTACGCGCCGAACACCTGCCTCATCTCCAACGGCTTGTCCACCATGGGCTTCTCGCTGCCCGGCGCGCTCGCGGTTCAGCTCGCCAGGCCGCAGACGAAGGTGCTGGCGGCGGTCGGCGACGGCTCGTTCCTCATGCACTCCCAGGAGATCGAGACGGCGGTCCGCGAGAACATTCCGCTGACCGTGCTGATCTGGGAGGACAACGGCTACGGGCTCATCAAGTGGAAGATGGACCTGGAGGTCGGGGAAAACTCCAACACCGACTTCGGCAACCCGGACATCGTCCAGTACGCCCGCAGCTTCGGCGCGAAGGGCTACCACATCGAGTCCGCTGGGGACCTGCTGCCGACGCTCCGTGAGGCACTGGCGGACCCGGGCGTATCGATCATCAACTGCCCGGTGGACTACGCCGAGAACATGAACCTCATCAAGCACCTCGGGCACCTCGACTCGACGCTCTGACCCGCCCGCGGCGCGGCCCGACCCCCGTACGGGCCGCGCGGCGGCCCTCCCGCAGGGGCGGTGCCCTCGGGTCTCCGGCATCGCGTGGCATTTCCGCGGCGCGGGGTAGATGGTCACCGTGAGGTTCGGCCAGTCGAGGAGAGGAACGATTGTGATGCGTGCTCGGAGCATAGGTGCGGCAGCCGCCACGGGGTTGGCGCTGGTGGCCGCCCGCGACCTCGTGCAGAAGAAGCACGCGCTGCTGAGGAACTTCCCCCTGGTGGGACACGCCAGGTATGTGCTGGAGACGATCGGCCCCGAGCTACGGCAGTACATCGTGACGTCCAACGACGAGGAGCGTCCCTTCAGCCGTGACCAGCGCAGCTGGATCTACGCGTCGGCGAAGGGGGAGAACAACTACTTCGGGTTCGGCACCGACAACGACATCGAGCACGTGCAGGGTCATGCATACGTGAAGCAGCGTACGTTCGCCGGTGCGCTGCCCGATCTGAGCGACCCACAAGCGGCGTTGCCCTCGGCCAAGGTGCTCGGCGGACCGCGCGGCCGCGCGAAGGCGTTCCGCCCGGCGAGCGTCATCAACATCTCGGCGATGAGCTTCGGCTCGCTGTCCGGCGCGGCCGTCACGGCGCTGAACAAGGGCGCGGCGCTGGCCGGGACGATGCAGAACACCGGCGAGGGCGGCCTGTCGCCCTACCACCTCAACGGCGGGGACCTTGTCCTCCAGATCGGTACGTCGTACTTCGGCTGCCGCAACGAGGACGGGACGTTCAATCTCGACAAGCTCAAGTCACTGGTCGCGGGCGCGCCCGTCAAGGCGATCGAGATCAAGCTCTCGCAGGGCGCGAAGCCGGGGCTCGGCGGCATGCTGCCGGGCGCGAAGGTGACCGACGAGATTGCCGCGATCCGCGGCATTCCTGCGGGCAAGGACTGCGCTTCGCCGTCGCGGCACACCGCGTTCCACGACGTGGACTCGATGCTCGACTTCGTGGAACTGTTGGCCACGGAGACCGGATTGCCGGTCGGGATCAAGAGCGCCATCGGGGAGATGGACTTCTGGGAGGAACTCGCCACGCTGATGGAGCGGGGTGAGCGAGGGGTCGACTTCGTGACCGTCGACGGTGGCGAGGGCGGCACTGGGGCGGCTCCCCTGATCTTCGCCGACTCGGTGTCCCTGCCGTTCCGCGTGGGCTTCTCCCGCGTCTACGGCGTGTTCGCCGAGAGGGGCCTGACCGACGACATCACCTTCATCGGCTCCGGCAAGCTCGGCCTGCCCGAGAACGCCGTCGTCGCGTTCGCCCTCGGCGTCGACATGATCAACGTGGGCCGTGAGGCGATGCTGTCCATCGGCTGCATCCAGGCCCAGAAGTGCCACACCGACAAGTGCCCCACCGGCATCGCCACCCAGAACCCGTGGCTGGCGCGCGGCATCGACGCGCCCTCGAAGGGCATCCGGGCCGCGATGTACCTGCGCACCCTGCGCAGGGAGTTGCTGAAGGTCTCGGGCGCCGTCGGTGTCCCCCACCCGTCGCTCATCACCCCCACCGACATAGACATCCTGAACGGCGACTACGACGCCCGCACCCTGGGGAGTGTGTACGGCTACAAGGATGGCTGGGGCTCGCTCGGGCCGGAGCTCGCCCATGAGATCGCCGAACTGCTCATCACCTGAGCTGGCTACTCGGCCACCTGTCTTCAACCGTCATGCCCTGCGCAGCACGCCCACCGAGTGGAGCGCACCGAGTGGACGGTGGTGCGCATCGCGGTGCGCACCGGATGGACTCGGTGCGCGCACCACCGCACCGGTGCGGTGGTGCGGTCAGTTGACGCAAGTGAAAGCGGCAAGCCAGCCGTTCTGGCCACGCACCATGCCGCCGAAGCTTCGCGGTCAGGGCAGCGGGGGACCAGCGCATGACCACGCCGTGGGACATGGACGGGGAAGGCCACACTGCCTGGAGCATGCCGCCCGCAGTTCGGCTGTGGCGATGCCCGTTGTGCGGGCCCCCGTATCACCGACGCCACGCTGCGCGCCCGCCGCCTGGAACAGGCCGAAGCCGGGCAGCTCGCCGAACTCGCGGGCGAGGGCACGGTGACGGCGGCCGGACTGCCGGCAATCCGCAAGACCCACCGGATCGAACCCGGTCTGGTCGTCGGCCTGATCCGCCACCTGGACCGTATCGGGGCTGCCGTCGCACTGCTGCCGTTCTTGCACACGAGGGAACTCGATTCGGTGTCCAGCGACTGGGAGCCGAGACGCCACCGGCGCGGCGCAGCCCATCCGTCATGGCTGAGGCGTTGTTCGACGTGCTCCTGGAGCGTTCCCTTGTGCCGTTCGCCGGCCCTTCTCACCCACGGACGGCACGAGAGCTGGTATGCCTTCTCCGGCCTCTGTCTGGGCCGATTCGCCGTCGTAGGTGGCCCGTTTGCTTCGGGGCAAGGCCAGCGGCCTTGGGGACGCAGTCAGGTCCGCCATACGGTTACCACCGTGGCGATGACTGTGGTGATGGTCGCGAGCGTCACCATGACAGTCCGTATGCTCTCAGCGAGGCGGGGCCTTCCCGGTGGTGAGTTTTCGCCGTCCCTGTGGGGGCGCTCGGTGCTTGGCAGTTGGAGCTGCCGGCACCATGGGCAGTCACTCTCGGAGCTGCTCAGCCAGTAGGCGCCACGCAGTTGTGGGCGGGGCGCCGGGCCTCTGTCGTCGCCTCTCATGTCACTCCATCGCGGCTTTTGCCGAGTCATAGATCTGCAAGGCCCGGTGCAGGTTGGTGATCTGGAAGATCTGCAGGACATTCGGGTTCGTGATCACCAGCCTCAGGTCACCGGCGTGTGCACGGATCCGCTTGCCGATGTGGACGAAGAGCCCCAGGCCCGTCGAGTCCATGAACTGCACGCCCACCAGGTCCACGATGAGGTGATGCCGGCCCGCTTCGATACAGGCGCTGACGTACTCCCTGATCCGGGGCACGGTGGAGACGTCGACCTCGCCGTGGACCTCGACGACGGTCCAGCCCTTCTCGTCACGGTGGCTGATGGCAAATTCGGGGTGCATGGTCCGCCTAACGGCGATGCCCTGGGGAGAGGTTGCGGGTCGTGCCTACCGCACGCTCGTTCCGCATATGCACGAACGGCTGGCCATGGCCTCACTCATGAGCGCGCCGGTGTCCAAGGCCCCCCTCCGTGAAAGCGCGGCATGCCAACCGAGGGTGCGCTACCGGGCTACCGGCGCAATTCGCTGACCTGCGAAACCGTGGCCGCGTCGCGTGGACTTCCCGGGCTGGGGCGTCAAGGTTCTCGGGTGAACTTTCGTACGCCGGCGTCTTCCGGCAGGTTCCCGGGATCGGGAACCTGCAAGACGGGCCCCGGATTCCCCGCCTCGGACACCAGTCGTAGAGCCGGTCATCCGACCGTCAGCCTCGGCGGCCTGTCCGGGTGGCTGAGCGCCCCGGACGGTGGACTCTGCGGTGGAGCAGGAATGTGATCATGAAGTCACATGAAGCACTTGCACGGCCATCGTGCTCGCGGAAGTGGAACCGCCCGGCGATTCGCGGGCGCGGGGAGTCGGGGGCAGTGCGACGGCGCCTGAGGAGGCATACACGCAGGTAGTTGCAGGGCTGGGGCATCGTGGCGGCGGTGCTCTGCGCGGTCTGATCCGCCTGGAACTGGGCGGCGGTGCACGCGGCGATCCGCCGGTGATCGACGGATACTGCGGACGGATCTTGACGCGCCCCGCAAGCGGCGGCACGCGATCACCGGATCTACTGACTTGTCACTGCCGGGCCCGCCAGGCCCCGTCTCGTCGATCAGGCCGGATCGGCGAGAGGCGTCGGGCGCGGTCAACTGGCAAGGCGGCCGGAACACCCGTGTCCGCTCGGCGCCGTCGCTCTCGGGCGTGCCGGAAGAGAGAGCCGCGCGCTGAGGCGGTCCGCGCCCCGCGCTGTCGGCTTGGCAGGGCTCCGGGACTATGAAACGCTCATTTCATGGCATATCTGTCTCGCATCGGCACATCGATCTCGAACGGTTGAGTCCGGCCGCCTGTCGGAAGTCCCCCGGATCCAGGCTCCCGTTCGGGAGTAAGGAACAGCCATGAGGGCGACTGAGCACGCTCACGACCGCGACGACCACAGTAGTGACCCCACCTTGTACCGCACTCCGGCGGATGCCGTCGCCGCGCCCCCGGAGAAGTTCGCTTACGTCGTCGGTTTCGACCCGACCGCGCAGCGCGCGGACGCGTTGTTCACCGTCGGCGCCGACCCCGAATCCCCCGAGTACGGCCGCGTGATCTCCCACGCCGAACTGCCCGGCCTGGGCAACGAACTGCACCACTTCGGCTGGAACGCCTGCTCGAGCGCGCTGGCCCATGCCGGTCATCATCACGCTGCGCGGCGCTATCTCATCATCCCGGGACTGCGCTCCTCCCGTCTGCACATCTTTGACACCGGCCCCGATCCCGCCCGCCCGCGCCTGGTCAAGGTGGTTGAGTCCGAGGAGTTGGCCGCCAAGGCCGAATACTCACGTCCGCACACACTCCACTGCGGTCCCGAAGGGGTGTTCCTGTCCTGCCTGGGCGGCGCGGACGGTGCGGACGGGCCTGGTGGCGTCGCGCTGCTGGACCACGAAAGCTTCGAAGTGCTGCGCGCCTGGGAGAGTGACCGCGGACCGCAGCGGCTCGCCTACGACCTCTGGTGGCATCTGCGCCAGAACATCGCCGTGACCAGCGAGTGGGGCACCCCCTCGATGTACGAGGACGGCCTCGTCCCCGAACTGCTGCTGGATCGCCAGTACGGCCACTCGCTGCACTTCTGGGAGCTGGACTCCGGCCGGCACCTGCAGCGCGTCGATCTGGGGGACGAGAACCAGATGGTGCTGGAGCTGCGTCCCGCGCACGACCCTGAGGCAACGTGGGGGTTCGCACACGCCGTGGTCAACGTCGAGGACCTGTCGGCGTCGGTGTGGCTGTGGAACCGGGAGGGCGAGGACTTCGGGGTCCGCAAGGTGATCACCATCCCTGCCGAGCCCGCGCAAACGCAGGACCTGCCGCCCGCACTGCAGCCGTTCGGCGCCGTTCCCCCACTGATCACCGACATCGACCTGTCGGTGGACGACCGATGGCTGTACGTATCCACATGGGGAACCGGCGATCTGCACCAATACGACGTGAGCGACCCGTTCCATCCGAAGCAGACCGCGGCCGTGCGTCTTGGCGGCATCGTCAGCCGACAGCCGCATCCCGCCGAGCCGGACACTCCACTGACCGGCGGAGCGCAGATGGTCGAGCTCAGCCGCGATGGGCGGCGCGTGTATCTGACGAACTCCTTGTACAGCACCTGGGACGCGCAGTTCTATCCCGCAGGCATCGACCCGTGGATGGTCAAGCTCAACGCCGACACCTCGCACGGCGGGCTCTCCGCCGACAGCCGCTTCTACCCGCACGGCCCGGACTTCCTGGGCCTGCACGTGCACCAGACGCGCCTGCAAGGCGGCGACGCCTCCTCGGATTCGTACTGCTACCGCAGCTGACCGCTTGTGCTCCGCGAGAGCCTGCTGAAGCTCGTGTTGCAACCGACTCGGCTCGTGGGCCGCCATGTGCGGAGTGCGCCGAGGATTTGGCGGCACATACCGGCGCAGCGGCGGGTCGCATCCGAGCACATCCGACGGATCCGGTTAGCCCGGGCCCCGCGCACGTAAGCCGCCACCCTCGGAGGGAGGGGAGATGTCCTCCGTGCTCTACGCAGCAGGCGGGCGCACTATCGACGCAACCGGGTGGCAGTTGCCCTCCACCGAAAGGCTGGCGGCTGTGGTGCTGGTGGCTGTGGCCACTGTGGTGGGCGCCTGGCTGGCACGGCGCGGATCCGGCCGGTCGGCGCTTCTGCTGGCCGCCGCGTCAGGGATATTGCTGATCATTGCGGTTCTCGATCTTCTGCCCGACGCGTGGGACGAGGCCCATGAGGCCGGCGTGCCGCTGTGGGTGGTGCCGGTCACCGCGCTCGCCTCGTGCGGGGTGATGGGTGCGGTGGTCCGTATCGGCTGCCCGTGCAAGCCAGGTCGTGCGGGCGGCGTGGGCGCGGCATCAGGACTTGCTCTGCACCGCTTCCTCGAGGGGTCGACCCTTGCGCTGACCGCCTCGGTCGCCGTGGTGGCGGCGCTCCTCGCGCACGCGGCCAGCGAGGGCCTGGCAATGGCCGCTCTGCTGGGGGTGCAACCGAGGCGGCGCGTGGCTCCGTGGATCGGGCTGGCCTGCTTGAGCCTGGTCGCAGGGGCCTTCGTGGCGAGCGCTTTGCCCCTTCCGGACGGCATCATGCCGCTGCTGCACGCCTTCGTCGGCGGCGTACTCGCGCAGGCGGCGTGGGTGGCGCTCACACTCGCCCATCAGCAGCGGCCCGCGGACCGGCGAGTTCTCGGGGTCCCGGCTGCTTTGGCGATGACTCTCGCGGCTGTCCTCACCGCGCTCTTCGTCCTTGTCGGGACAGTCAACCGCTGAATGCGACCTGTCACACGAGGATGATGAAGGTAGCGGGAACCAGCGGGCACGGCTGTGCGGCTCTCTGCCTCCGGCCCGCGAGGTGCGCAGACCGGCATGGAGGCAGAACACATGTGCTCGCAGACCAGACCTGTCCTTCCCAACGTCCATACTGACTGCAGGCACCTGCGCGCTGACCGCCTGCCCACGACGTCAGACCACGCCGATCTCAGGTGCGGTCGAACCCTGGCGGCTCCCGCCCGGGACAGCTGCAGCCCGCACACTGCCCGTACCCGTGCCGAAGTACACAAAGAAGCACCAGGACACGGCGGTTGTACCTTCCTCCGTCCAACCGGGCCAGGCCATTTCCGGGGTCCACGATTGGCCCAGTCGACATGCGATCCGTGCTGCGCGGTCCTAGCGTCTCCTCAGGACGTCTGCCCCGACGTACCTACGGCCCCGCGCTCCACGCCAACCGCGCGCGGGGCCGCACCCCCTCAGCGGGCGGTCAAATGCGCCGTTGTCGGTGATTCCCGTAGCGTCCATTGGCGTCTTTGGTGCGCCGTTGTCTGACAGGGGGTCACTTTCGGTGAACGTGTCGTACAGGCGGCATTTGAGCGCGGTCGCCTTGTGGTCCAGAACTACCGCAGACGGCACTCGGTGCCCTGCTCGATACGGGAGATCGCGGCCTGTCCGGTTCCGGCAAGGGGGGCGAGCTGGGCCTGTGTCAGGCCGTGCGCCTTGCGCCAGCCGTAGATGAGTTCGGTGGTGTTCACTGCCCGTCCTTGGTGTAGCGGGGCAGGGCGCCGGTGTCGATCTTCCATCCCTCGATGGTGATCAGGTCGCCGTACCGGTAGTGGTGTTGGTTCTCATCCACGGTGCGCCCCATGTGAGTCGAGATGCCCGAGTAATGCATGGCAGTGCCGTCGTCGCGGGAGTCCACGGTGTCTTGGGGGATGCCCATGAGGGGACAGCCGGCGACCATGTCCTGGTAGTCGTTCGAGGAGTTCCACCGGGAGACGATCTCGACGACGAGATCCACCGTTCGCGGGTCGAGGGATTCGCAGGAGGCGAGATCGCCGCTTTCGACGGTGCCCCCATATTCGTATTTGCCTGTTACGTGCCGAAGGGGGCTCTGGTGTCGCGCGGACGGGTGGTGGGGCGGGGTGCCCGGGGGGCTGGAAACCGCTTGCGCCGTGATGTCCTGAGGCTGGGTGTACTCGCCCGCGAACGGGGCGTTGGGGCCTGTCGGGTTGGGTGAGTACTACAGGCGACCGTTACGGAAATGTCCCGATATGGAAACACGAAACGGTGCAACTCGTCTTGGGCTGGGCGGGCGGTCAATCTCTGGGTTCTCGGCATCAGCCGGGATCCGCACACCGCCCGCCCCGGGCCACTCCACGCTGGTCGGGGGCGGGCTCGTACCTCAAGGGGAGCCTTCGTGTCTTCTCGTTCTATCCGTCGTATCGCCGCTGCCGCAGTCGCGGCGGGCGCCGCCGTGGGTGCGGCTGCCCTGCCGGCCTCCGCACAGTCCGGCCCTCACCACGCCGCTCCGTACCGGTCGGGTGTGGTGATCAGTGGTGTGCAGTACGACTCGCCGGGCTTCGACGACCGTTCCAACTACTCCCTGAACCGGGAGTGGATCGACGTCACCAACACCTCACGTCGCAGTGTGAACCTGGACGGCTGGAGGCTGTCGGACGAGGACGGCCACACCTACGCGTTCCGCCACTACCGCCTGGGCGGCGGCGCCACTGTCCGTGTCCACACGGGCATCGGCCGCGACACCTACCGTGACGTCTACCAGGACCGCCGCAACTACGTGTGGGACAACCGCTCCGACACCGCCACGCTGCGCAACGACGACGGCCGATTCGTGGACGAGGTCTCCTGGGGCGGCCGTCACTTCCGTGACCGTGACGGTTGGCGCTGGGATGCCTTCGGTGGCCGTCACTTCGGTGACCGTGACGGTTCGCGTTGGGGTGACCTCGGTGGCCGTCACCACCGTGACCGCGACGGACAGCACCGCAGCGGCGGCCAGGGCGGCCAGCACCAGGGTGGTCAGGGCCAGAGTGGTAGCCAAGGCAGCGGGCAGGGTGGCCAACATCAGAGTGGTCAGGGCGGTGGCCACCACTGACCCCGGCTCGCGGGTGACTGAACGGCCGGTCGTCGGCTGAGTGCTGCTTGGCGGCGTGCAGTGGCTCATTCGGCCACTGCGCGCCGCCGACGTATAGGACGGGCGTGTACCGGGACTGCCGCAGCGCCGGCGCCCGCCCCAGGTCGAACCGCCCGCTCTCCCCTCGAGGAGTTGGCGGACGCATGGCCGGCCCCGGCTGCCAGTCACCAGCGAGGCCCCGCGACGACATCGCTCTGGCCGTCATTCGTCTGTGACGCTGCGAGAGCAGAGGTGCGACGCCGGTGCAGCTCAGAGCCATCGGCGGCTTTCTCTGCGAGCGGCACACGATGGCCGCATCGCCCCGTCGTGCACGGTGGCAGCCACTGCGGCCGTCCCTGCGCTGTTGCGAAGGGGAGCGGCCCTGCGTTGGAATCAAGTGTGAGGCTCTTCGGCGGTGCCGTGTCGGCTGGTCGCCCCGCTCCGGGCACAGGGCCCGGCCACAAGGGGCTCAAGAACGATGCTCTGGGCATGTTCTCCTCGGTTGTCATGGGCCTGGCCTCCACCGGCCCGGCGTACAGCCTCGCCGCCACGCTGGGCATCATCGTGGCCGGAGTCGGATTGCAGGCTCCGATCGTCACCATGCTGGCTTTCGTCCCGATGCTGCTGGTCGCGTACGCCTTCCGGGAGCTCAACGCGAGCAACGCCGACTGCGGGACGACCTTCACCTGGGCCACCCGCGCCTTCGGACCGCGCACCGGCTGGATGGGCGGCTGGGGTCTCATCGTCGCCAACATCATCGTCATGGCCAGCCTCGCGCAGATCGCCGCTGCCTACGGCTTCCGGTTGATGGGCCTGGACGCACTGGCGGAAAACCGGCTGTGGACCACCGCGGCAGGCGTCGTCTGGATCGCTGTGCTGACAGTGATCTGCTACGTCGGCATCTCGTTCTCGGCGGCTGTACAGCGCTGGCTGCTGTGCCTGGAAGTGACGATGCTGATCCTGCTCGCCGTCGCCGCGCTGGTCAGGGTGTACACCAGCCCTCCGCCGACGGCGATCCATGTGTCGGTGTCCTGGTTCAACCCCTTCGCGGTGCCCTCGGTGACGGCCATGACCTCGGGCATCCTCGCGGGGGTCTTCATCTACTGGGGCTGGGACACCGCGTTCTCGGTCAACGAGGAAACCGTCGACAGCACGCGCATCCCGGGCCGTGCCGCGGTCTTGTCCACCGTGCTGCTCCTGGTCATGTACGGACTGGTGTCCACGTCGGCGCAGGCGTTCGCGGGGGTCGGCACCTCGGGCATCGGACTCGGCAACGCGGACAACGCGGACGATGTGTTCTCCGGGCTGGGTGAGGCCGTGTTCGGGAGCCAGGGCACGGGGCTGTTCCTGTCGAGACTGCTGATCCTGATGGTGCTGACCTCCGCGTTGGCCTCCGCCCAGACCACCATCCTGCCCCTGGCCAGGACTGTCTTCTCCATGGCGGTCCACAAGGCCGTGCCTTCTCGGTTCGCCCGGGTCCACCGCAGGTTTCTCACCCCCACCTGGGGGACCATCGGCATGGGAGCGGCCTCGATCGCCCTGTTCGTCCTGCTGGCCTCGCTCAGCGAGAACGTCCTGGCCGACTCGATCGACTCGGTCGGTCTCGCGATCGCGTTCCAGTACGGACTGACCGGCTTCGCCTGCGTCTGGTACCACCGCAAGATCCTCACCCGCAGCGTCAAGGATCTGGTCTTCAAGGGTGTGCTACCGGGGCTCGGCGCGCTGTTCATGCTCTTGCTGTTCCTCTATGCCACCTTCGTCGTCTACGCGGATCCCCGGTACGGCACGACCGCCGTCGACCTGCCGCTGATCGGCAGGACGGGCGGGGTCACCGTCCTGGGCCTGGGCGCCCTGCTGATCGGTTTCCTGCTGATGCCGGTGGTCACCCGTGGCCACAGCGTGGCCCTCAAGCTCCAGAGGAGTCTGCTTCCACGCCGCCTGCCGCCGCACGCCGCCGTCGACTCGGCGAGCCGCTACCTGCCCGCCGACAGCGGGTCCGGGGTGGGCGGCGACTGGTACGACGTCATCCCTCTCTCCGGTACCCGGGTCGGCCTGGTCGTCGGGGATGTGCTCGGTCACGGCATACGCGCCGCGGCCACCGTGGGACGCCTGCGCACGGGGGTGCGCGTCCTGGCCCGGCTGGACCTGAGCCCGGACGAGCTGCTGTCCCGTCTGGCCGACCTGGTCGAGCAGACCACGCACGAGGACGAAACCGGCCGCGGCCCGGGCCACCTGAAAGCGCACGCCGACGCGGCTCTGGGCGTGAGCTGCCTGTACGCGGTGTACGACCCCGTCTCGGGGGAGTGCAGCATGGCGCGAGCCGGGGAGCCGGTGCTGGCGCTCGTCGAACCGCACACGGGCGTCGTCGACTATCCGCAACTGCCGCCTGGACCGCCGCTGGGAATCGGCGGCCTGCCCTACCAGAGCACGGAACTGGAACTCGCGCCGGGCACTGTTGTCGCCCTCTTCACAAACGGCTTCCTCCAGGCGGCCGACGACCGCGAAGCCGGGCTCGCGAAGCTCTCACAGGTCCTCTGCGACGACCGAAGATCCCTGGAAGAGCTGTGCGACCGGGCGGTGTCCACCATGCTGCCCGGGGCGGTGGACGTGGACGCGACGATGCTCCTGGTCCGCACGCGCCTGCTCGCCCAAAATCGGTTCGCCCAATGGGCACTGGCCCCGGACCCGGCGGCCGTGGCCACCATCCGCTCCGCCGTCGGGAAGCAGCTCGGCGACTGGGGGCTGGACGACGTGGCGTTCACCACGGAGCTCATCGTCAGCGAACTGGTCACCAACGCCATCCGCTACGCACGTGGCGGCCCGATCCAGGTGCGCCTGATTCGCGACCGGACCCTGACCTGCGAGGTGTCCGACACCGGCCACACCGCGCCCAATCTGCGGCACGCCGCGAGCGACGACGAGGGAGGCCGGGGCCTGTTCATCATCGCCCAGATGACCCACCACTGGGGCACGCGCTACACGTCCACCGGCAAGACCATCTGGACCGAGCAGGACCTACCGCAGCCGGACCGCCAGTAGCACCCAGGGGTTGGGCCAGGGCCAGGCGCGCGGTGGCATTCGCGCGGTTGCGGCGGTACGACTCCGGGAGCGCGGACAGCGCTCGGTGGGAGGCGGTCTCAGCCTGCGCAGGGTCGCCGACGTGGTCACGGACGATTGCCGTGATGGAGTACAGCTCGGCCGCCCCGTAGAAGGCGATCCACACCGGCGGCACCTGGTCGCCGCGAACCTGGGAGAGCGCGTCTTCGGCCCGGCCGAGGGAGCGAAGTGCGGCTTTGGGTTCGTGGCTGTGGGCCAGGCCGATCGCGAGACGGGTGTGGGCAAGAGAGTTGTGCAGCGGCGAACGACGGGTGATGGCGGTGGCCGGGGTTGCCTGGGCCGTGGCGACGACCTTGCCATACTCCTCGCGCTGGCGGGCGAGCATGGCACGCAGGTTCCACACCTGCATCGTCATGTCCGCGTCCCGGGCCATCCCGGCATAGGTCAGGGCGCGCTCGAGATGGGCGTTGGCCGTATCCAGGTTTCGGGCGTCGATCAATGACCAGGCGGCGGTGGCGGTGTAGTCGGCGGCGATACCGAACAGGCGCTGCCGCACGGGCTGCGTGGTGGAGTTGCGCTGCAGACGGAGCGCCTCCTTGACGCCGGCGAGCGCGGCGCGTTCGAGCGCGCTGTGTCCGCCCCGCTCGGCGTCAATCTCGATGAGCTGCTTGACGGCATGCACGTACACAGGGTCACGCCCGCCGAGTCCCACCTCGACGAGCCAGCTGAGCGCCGCCCCACCCCGATCCGGCGGCCGGTGATCCGTGAGCGGAACACCGGCCGCCGACGCATCGGTTCGCTACCGGGTGGGGGCGTCGCTTCCGGCTGGGGTGGTCGTCGCGGGGCGAGAGGCGGCGCACCGCTCCTTCTCCGCTACGGTCATGGGCCCGGTGCGCTGCAAGAGACGGTCCGGCATGAGGCGGGTGGGGCTGTCCACGATGGCGTCGATTCGCCATGCGGGCGCGTCCTCGCCTGTGGCGGTGAAGGAGCCGTAGACCCGCTTCCGGGCGGGCTGGAGCTCGACCCAGGACACCTCGCCTGGGTCGATTCGCTCGACGATTTCCCGTTGGTCGGAGCTGACCCAGCTCCATCGGCCGTCGGTGTAAGTCAGTGCCGTCTCGAACTGGTGGGCCATGGGGCCGGTGTTGTCGCGTCGGGCAAGGACCGGGTGAGGGAACAGGTCGGCCTGTGTGTTGCTGACGTTGTCGAAGGCGTCTTCGTTGTAGCTGAGGTGCCGCGTGCGCTCCAGTGTGTTCCGGGTGCAGTTGACGAACGTGTCTCCGACCACGCGTGCCCGGTCGTAGTACCGGAACGTGCTGTTGATGTCGACGGTGAAGGAGCAGGCTGTCGGCCCGCTTTCGCAGTAGGCAACGGCCTTCGCGAGGTCGGCCGGATTCCCGTCGAGGAACGCCTGTGCGGTCGGCAGGTTTGTCTTGGGGATGGACTTGTCCACGGGGGCAGGGTCCGCGGCGCTGGCCGACTGTGACGCCAGGCTCAGGGTGGCGCAGACGGCCAGCACGGCGGCAGCCGAACGCGGTAAGAATTTCACGGGGCCGTACTCCTTCATGTGAGTGGGCCCGCGCTGTACGGACCCTGCTCCTTGATCAACGACGGAAGCCGCGAAACAAGATCAGGGTTTGCCGTGAATCCCCCGGAAGAGGTGCACCATCTTCATCCGGTGAGCGCTCGACGCGAGCGCAGCCGGGCTGTCACAGCCCGGAATGGTTCAAACGTTCGATGCCGTGACCGCTTGCCGACCGCGGAGGTCAGTCAGTGGGGTGAACAGTGCTCTGTGCCCATCGCCCGTCTCCGCCTGTGCGAGCCGAGGAAGGGCGGTGTAGACAAGAGTCATGCCGCAGCGCCTCGGAGGACTTCGACGGCCGGTGCGAGCGGGGCGGGCGTTGCTCGCCATCCCGATCGCGTGGATTGTTGCGGTGTCCGTGATCGACCTTGTTGCTCCGCCCAACCTTTATCTGGGTCCGCTGCTCGTCGCGGCCCCAGCGATCACACCGTTGTTCGGGGGACCCTGGTCGGTGGGCCTGGTCGCCGCACTGGCAGCGATCGCACAGACGGCCATCGGGCTACTGCGTGATCCTGAGCAGTTGCTCTCGTCCAACGACCAAGCACAGATCATCGCCCTGGTGCTGGTCGGCACGGCCCTGGTGATCTTCTGTGTAGTGCGGGAGCGCCGCGCAAAAGTGCTGACGCAAGTGCGGTACGTGTCCGAGACCGCCCAGCGTGTGGTCCTGCCGCCACTGCCCAAGGAGATCGGACCGCTGCGCGTCGCCTCCCTCTACCTTGCGGCAGAGGCCGAGGCCCAGATCGGCGGGGATCTGTACGCGGCCGCGCGCACCACCTCCGGAACCCGGCTGATCGTCGGCGACGTGCAAGGCAAAGGGATGACCGCGGTCAATGACGCCGCCCTGCTGCTCGGAGCGTTCCGCATCGCTGCCCACCGCCAGGCGAGCCTGGGCGAGCTGGTGACCTACCTCGACCGGAGCGTGTGCTGGGACCTGATGGAGCCGGGCGAGACAGGCCGCGACGGAGAAACATTCATCACCGCCACCATCCTGGACATCCCCGACCGGGATGGCCCAGTTCAGATGGTCGCCTGCGGTCACCCCCCGCCCATCGTCCTGCGCCACGGCCGACCGACGACGATGGACAGCCTTCAACCCGCACCTCCGCTGGGCCTGGGCGAACTCGCGCATCCGCGCTACCACGTCGACAGCTTCCAGTACGAACCGGGAGACCTGCTGCTGCTGTACACCGACGGCGTCACCGAGGCCCGCGACTCCACCGGCACCTTCTATCCACTCGCCGAGCGCATCACAGGATGGACCGACAACGACCCCGACGCCTTCCTCGGCCGCTTCCGTCGCGACCTGCTGCACCACGTCGGCGGACACCTCAACGACGACGCCGCCATGATCGCCATAAAACGCACCGCCACGCCCCGGGCAACCTGATCACCCGGCCCACCTGTACCACTCAAACCTCAATGGCACGGCGCCTGTCACAGGACAGGCGAACGCGTGGCCGAGGAGTTCCTTGATGACGACGAGATCGACGCCTTGCTCCATGTGGCGGTCGAGTGTCCGAGGTCGTGGAAGTGGATCGTCCGGAGCCCTGCGCTGTGGAGGAGGCGGCAGAAGCGGCGGGTGAGGTTGGCGGGGGCGAGTGGCTGGCCGTTCGGGGTGGTGAACCCGGGTGGCGAGCACCGCAACGAAGCGCCGGACATCGTCCAGCCTCACGCAGCCCGGCCGTCACCGTCCGGGCCGGCTCCACGCTGAGCGCCGGCCGCGCCGGTTCAGCAGCGTGGTCCTGGCTCTGGTCCTGGTCGCGGTCACTCCCCATACATCCATCGTCCTCCGGACCCAAAGGACGGAACCAGGGCGTGCGCAGGCACGAGCGCGAGTTCCACCGAGTCTGGCGTGTTGCTGATATCACCTGACGACACCACTTTGTGGTGTCTAGTCTGGTGCCATGTCGATTACCCCGATGACACTGCGCGTGCCCGACGAACTGGCTCCTGCGATCAGGCAGGCGGCGAAGGCGGCCGGATTGAGCACCAACGCCTACATCGTGCGTGCTGCCCGCCGCGCCGCGACCCTCGACGCCGGGCACCAGCTCGCAGCCCTCGGCCTCGGCCAGGATCTGGCGGGCGAGGGCGACACCCTGTGACATCAGAGATCAAGCGCGGGGACGTCTGGACCCTGCCCGACGACCGCCACGTCCTGGTCGTCTCCCTCTCGGGCCTCGATGAGGCGTATGGGGCCGTCCTCGCGATCGTGCTGCACCCCGCCGGCCGCTACCCCGACACCGCGATGTCCGTCGTCATCGACACCCCGATCTCCTGCACCGCAGTCGCCGTGAATCTCCAGCAGTTGCGCGCCGTCCGATTCGCCGAAGCGACCCACCGCGGTACCGTCGACCCCGCCACCATGGCCCGCGTCGACCAGGCCCTACGCGCCGTCCTCGATCTCTGACCGACAGCTGCGGGCAACGGATCAACCGCACTCCGGGTGGTACCGCTGAGCCGTCCCTGCCAGCCCCTCAGTCACTCAGTCGCTCTGATGCGTGCGGCTCGTACCGACTCTTCCAGTGCGGCCATCAAGTCCACCGCCGGCCCGGGCTCGGGCGGCGCGGCGAGTCGGCCGCCGGACGCCTTCGCCTCGACCAGCTGATCGACTGCGTGACGGTACTCGTCTCGCAGTTGGTCGACCTCGACGCCTGGGAGTGCGGCAGCAGGGGCAATTGACGACACGTCATGTACGTCTGGTGCGCAGTCGTTGGAGGTGGGCGAGCGTACGGCGTGGCGGTGGCTGGCCGCCGCCGAGCGAGACGAGTCCGCGGCCGTGGAGCCCGGCGCACGGGCCCGGAGCAGGGACCGCTTCACCGTCACCCCGGAGGTGCGCCGCCTGCTGGCCTTGTGGAAGGGCAACGTTGTGGCGGTCCATCGTGAGCTGAACGCTCGCGCGGTCAGAGGGGGAGAGCCGCCTCCGTCGATTCCGACGCTGCACCGGGCGATCCAGCGGGACCTGACGCCGGGGGAGCGGGCGGGGCTTGCGGGAAGGGAGCGGGCGGCGCGTAAGCACGATGTGTTCCTGGCCCGGCCGCGGGGTTGGCGCAACAAAGTGTGGGAGACCGACCACATGCAGGCCCCGGTGCTGGTCGACGTCGACGGCAAGGCTCGCAGGCCGTGGATCACGTGGTTCACCGATTGCGCGACGAAGGCGATCACCGGCGTTGCGGTCAGGCCCTGGTCCGCACGCGCCTGCTCGCCCAAAATCGGTTCGCCAAATGGGCACTGGCCCCGGACCCGGCGGCCGTGGCCACCATCCGCTCCGCCGTCGGGAAGCAGCTCGGCGACTGGGGGCTGGACGACGTGGGCGTTCACCAGCTCATCGTCAGCGAACTGGTCACCAACGCCATCCGCTACGCACGTGGCGGCCCGATCCAGGTACGTCGCGGCGAGCCCGACCTGGTGGCTGATCGGCTGGAGCCAAACCTCTTGCCAAGCAGAAACTTTAGCGTGAATCATTTCAGCGGTTAGATAGATGCTGGCCGAGGTTCCAGGTCGGTCCCAGAGCTCGACGCGCTCCGCGCGGCAACGACCGAGAGTGTGCAAACCGGTTGGGCGCGGCCGAGTCCGGGCCCTGAGCCGCCGCTCGCGCCTGCAGTGACGCCGACTGACCGCCCCCGGACTGATCGAGGTCCGGGGGCGGTCCGCGTGCGCGGGGTGGGAACGGGGAGCTCGTGAGGAGAGGACATTCATGCTTGAGGCGCTGGGTCTGAGCACGGCCGAGTCGCGGGTGTACCAACTGCTGGTGGGGTCCGGGCGCTGCCCGGTGGGCCGGCTGGAGCAGCGGGCCGGCCTGACCGGGGCCCAGCTCGAACAGGCGGTCGCGGCACTGGCCGTGAAGGGGCTGGTCACCCTCACCGACGACCTGCCCGCGCAGCTGATTCCCGCCCCGCCGGATATCGCCGGGGAGACGCTGTTGCTGGCGCGCATGAACGAACTGCAGTCCGCCAAAGGCGTTCTGCAGCGACTCACCAAGGAGTACCGCGAGGCGCTCCGGCCGGCAGCCCTGGAGGAGATCGCCGAAATCGTGCCCGCCGAGGCGTTGGCGCAGCGGTACGAGCAGCTCCAGCTCCGCGCCCGCCGGGAAGTACTGCGCTTCGACGCCCCGCCCTATCTGCTGATCGAGGAGTTCAACGTCGCGGAGCTGGAGCAACTGGCAGCGGGGGTGCGCTTCCGGACGGTGTACGACCGGGCCGCGATCGAGGGGTATGCGGTGCAGCTGGAGATCCGCCGGTACATGGACGCAGGTGAACAGGCCCGCGTGCTGGCCAGACTCCCGGTCAAGTTGATCATCGTAGACCGGTCCACGGCCATGCTCGCGGTGCGGACGGACGACGGGCGGCCACCGGGCGCCGTCGTGCAGATCCACCAAGGCCCCCTGCTCGACGCTCTCGTCGCACTGTTCGAGCTGGTGTGGGTCACCGCGCTCCCCCTGGATCCGTCAACCGGCGAGACGCACCGCGGCGAACTCTCCGGCTCGGACACCCATCTGCTGCTCCTGCTCCTGTCCGGTCTCACCGACGACGCGATCGCCCGCCTCATGGGGATCGGCAAGCGGACCGTCAACCGCCGGGTACGCGGCCTGATGGATCTGACGGGCGCTTCGAGCCGGATGCAACTCGGGTGGCACGCCTGCGAACGCGGCTGGGTCACGGCCGGGGACCTGGACGGGCTGCAGCCGCCGGGCATCGGCCAGGACACATAGGGCCGCATCGGCGGCCCGGCGCCGCCCACATCGTGGACCCACGTGGCGGGCGCGCGCCATGTGGCGCGTATCCGCCACACCACCTCTGGAAGATGCACCGGCCGGAGAGCTAGGTTCCGAGCGGCGCGCGGAGTCGGCCGGACGTTCGGTCGGTCCCCCTCGGTATCAATTGCCCCGCAGCGCCCCCCAGTTGCGCGTGAAAGGACAACCGATGCACAAGGCCCGCCTCAGACGGGGGCGCACCGCCCTCGTCAGCGGGATCGCGGTGACAGTCGCCCTGTCACTGACGAGCCAGCTCGGAACCGCGACAGCCGCCACACCCCCGGCGCCTCTCGACCTGAGCAGCCGCCCGACGCTGCACAAGCAGGCGGCGACGGCGGCGGCGGTGACTCTGATCACCGGCGACACGGTCTCGCTGACCACCGAGCCCGACGGCAGGCAGGCGGTCTCCGTCATATCCGGGGCCGGGACGTCCAAGACGTTCGAAACCGTCAGCGGACAAAACGGCGACCTGTACGTCTACCCGGACGACACCACGGCCGCGGTCGCCTCGGGCACGGTGGACCGTGAACTGTTCAACGTCAGCCGGATGGTCCGGGACGGGTACGGCGACGCGAAGACCGACGAGGTCCCCGCCATCGTCGACTTCCAGGGGAAACCGACCGCCGCTGCCCTGACGCAGAAGACCCAGGACCTTCCGGGCAGCGACAACGAGCGGGTCATGCCCCGGCTGGGGCTGTCCGCGGTGCATGTCGACAAGCACCGCGCGAAGGGCTTCTGGCAGGCCGTCAAGCCCGTCAAGGCGCGCAGCAGAGGCGCCCAGGCCGCCACGGTCCCCGGCACTGCCGGGGTCTCCAAGCTGTGGTACGACGGCAAGGTAAAGGCCGCACTGGACAAGAGCGTGCCGCAGATCGGCGCTCCGCAGGCATGGGCCAAGGGGTACGACGGCAAGGGCGTGAAGGTCGCCGTGCTGGACACCGGTGCCGACCTGAACAACGCCGACATCAAATCCAAGATCGTCCAGAGCCAGAGTTTCGTCAACGGCCAGACGGTCCAGGACGGTCACGGCCACGGCACCCACGTCGCATCCACCATCGCGGGCAGTGGCGCCAACTCCGACGGCAAGTACAAGGGCGTCGCCCCCGGCGCCGACCTGCTCATCGGCAAGGTGCTCGCCAACAGCGGGCAGGGCCTGGACTCCGGCATCCTGGCCGGCATGGACTGGGCGGTCGAGCAGGGCGCCGACGTCGTCAGCATGAGCCTCGGCGGCACCGACACCCCCGGCGAGGACGCCCTGACCAACGCGGTCAACTCGCTCAGCGCCTCCTCGCACACCCTCTTCGTCATCGCGGCAGGCAACGACGGCAGGAAGGGCGAGGCGACCATCGGCACCCCCGGCGCCGCCGACGCGGCCCTCACCGTCGGCGCCGTCGACAAGTCCGACGCACTCGCCGACTTCTCCAGCCGCGGCCCGCGCCTCGGCGACATGGCGATCAAGCCGGAGATCACCGCCCCGGGCGTGGACATCGTCGCCGCCCGCGCGGCCGGCACCACCATGGGCACCCCCGTGGACGCCAACTACACCTCGGCCAGCGGCACCTCGATGGCCACCCCGCATGTGGCCGGCTCCGCCGCGATCCTCAAGCAGCGCCACCCCGACTGGACCGGTCAGCGCATCAAGGACGCGCTGACCGCGCACGCCAAGTCCGCCGCCGACCAGACCGTCTACCAGCAGGGCTACGGCCGGGTCGACATCCCCGCCGCCCTCGACCCGTCGCTGGAGCTGTCCGGCACCGCCGACTTCCGCGTCATACCGTGGCAGAAGGGCACCTACCCCACGCGCAGCCGCACCCTGACGCTGCACAACAACGCCGCGACCGACACCGTGGTGACCGTGACGGCCGACGCCAAGGACGCGAGCGGCACCGCGGTCCCGGCGGGCACCCTGTCGCTGTCGGGAGCGGGCCTGTCCGACGGCCGGGTCACCGTCCCTGCCGGCGGCACCGCCGAGGTCACCGTCACGCTCGACAACAACGGCCTGAAGACCGGCCAGTACGGCGGATCCGTCACCGCCACCTCCGCGAGCGGCGAGTCGGTGCACGCCGCACTCGGCTTCGTCACCTCCGTCGAGCAGCACGACGTCACGCTGAAGGTCACGGACCGCTTCGGGAAGACCCCCAGTGCGATCAGGTTCACCCTGCACGGGCTGGACAACCACGTCTGGCAGAGCCAGACCATGTACGCCAGCGGCAGCGCCACCCTGTCGGTGCCGCTCGGCAAGTACTCCATCGAGGGCTCGCTCTACTCGGCAGACCCGGCCGGGGGTGCGGTCTCCTACGCGGCCGACCTGTTCAGCGTGCCCAACATCGAGGTGAGCGACCGGGACCAGACCTTCACCGTCGACGGCACCACCGCCACCGACCTCAGCGTGAACATCAAGGGCGAGAAGCGGCCACTGGAGAACGGCCAAGTCACTACGTTCATCGTCCGCGACCCCGGCACCGCAGGCGGCTACTCGAACTTCGCCGGCATCAGCAACCTGCTCAACCTCGCCGACACCAGGCAAGGCGCCATCCCCAGTGCCGGCGCCACCACCGGCACGCTGCGCCTGGAGACCTCCCTGGCCCGGCGCGAACCGCTGGTCCAGCTGGAGGTGACGGCCCCCGGGCACGTGACCATCCCGCTGAAGTCCGCGGTGAACGCGAAGCGCTTCGAGGGCACCAAGCACACCGAGCTGATCGACCTCGGCGCCGGCACCGAGCAGGACTTCGCCGCTGCCGACGTCAAGGGCAAGACCGTTCTGGTCTCCGTGGCCGACGTCACCAAGGCCGACGACCAGGCCACCAGGGCCGCGGCTGCCGGAGCGGTCGCAATGATCGTGGCCCCTGCCGACCCCGGGCCGAGCGGAAGCGGCGTCCCCGCCGGTCAGACCATCCCGCTCGCCCACGCCACGTACGACAACGCCGCAACCCTCAAGGGCTTGCTGGCCAAGCACAAGGTCCGGATCGCCCTGAAGGGCGTCCTGGAATCGGGCTACACCTACAACCCGCACTTCACCGACGACCGGATCCCCGCCGACCTGGCCAAGACCGTCGACGTCAAGGATTTCGCCAAGGTCACCAATACGTTCCACTCCGACGGCGCCCGGCGCCTGGGCGCCGAGAACATGAACATCTGGGGCCCGCTGCAGGTGACCGCCGGCTCCGTCGGCCAGCCCCTCTACCAGGGGACCACCCGCGACGACTACTTCCTCGCGGGCACCGGGGTGACGTACCAGCCGAGCGTGTCGGCCAACTTCAACGACTCGACGTGGCGGATGAACGGTCAGCGCGCCACCTACCTCACCCCGGGCAAGGCTTACACCCGGAGCTGGTTCGATGCGCCGATGCGCTTGTCCCAGTACGAGTTCGGGCCGTGTGTGTTCTGCCGCGCCGACGTCTGGCAGAAATTGCCCGGCAGCGACGGTGCCGACAACGATCCCACCCACACCCTGTCGGGCCTGACCGGCACCTGGAGTTACTACCTCAACGGGAAGCCGATCACCGGCTTCGGCCAGCTGGCGCAGGAGAAGGCGGACTACCGGTACGTCCTCGACCAGAAGCTGACCACCGACGTCCCGGGCGTCACCCTGGGCCGCCAGATACGCACCGAGTGGAACTTCAGCCAGGCGGCACCGACCACCATGGCCATCAAGGACTGCGACACGGCGTTCATCCCCACGCCCAAGGTCTGTGAGTCCATGCCCGTGATCCTGCTCGACTACGACCTGCCGCTGAACGTGCTCAACCAGGCACGGGCCGGACTGCCGTACACCTTCACCGTGGACGCGGGTCGCCCCAAGGGCTGGAGCGGCTCCACCGCCATGGCCGGCGCCAAGGTCTCCGTCTCGTACGACGACGGCGCCACCTGGAAGGAGGCGAAGGTGCTCCGGAAGGACAGCAACTCCTTCCAGGCCCTGCTGCGGCACCCGAAGCTCGCGGACACCAACGGATACGTGACCCTCAAGACCGAGGCCTGGGACGCGGGCGGCAGCCGCACGACCCAGACCATCACCCGGGCGTACGCCCTCAAGTGAGGCGCTGAGCACCGCGTACGACACAGCGGCCCCCGCCGGGTGGTGACATCCGGCGGTGGGCCGCTTTGCGGCATCACGGCGAGACTTTCGCGCACCGGACGGCGTCTTGGACACGCAACCCGGCCGGCTGGTCGTCGAAGAGATACAGGGGGCCAGAAGTCCGGCTCCGCGCTCCGCGAGGGGAACAACGCCCTGGATTATGTCGGTGGTTGGGCCCGCCCGCAGGCTGTGTGCGGTGACCTGTTCGCGATGTAGGGGATGCCAGCCCGGTCGGCGAGGAGCTGAATGCGCTCGTTGAGGGCGCCCCCTTCATGCGCTTTCCGCGCCTGGCGGCCAGGTCACGCGAGGCGATTTGGGAGTACGGTCCGCGTCGTCGTGAGGGTGAGGCGGTAGCGGCGGTCACCCACGGGAGCACTCCGTCTCGCTGAGTGGGGCCGTGAGGAGCGCGGCCGTTGCGGGCGGCCTGACCCGGCCCCAAACCTCAGTCATGTCACAAGCTCCGGGTGACCTCGTCGCCCGGAGCTTCTTCGTGTTCCGGTTAGGTCAGCCCGGCGTTGGTGGCAGCGACAACTGACGGGCCGCGGCTTTGACGCGCACGACAGGACGGCCCCGGTGACGCCCCCGTACGTTGTGCCGACCAAGCGCTGACGGAGAGTGGAGCCCAGGATGACCGAACTGATCCCGCCGGAAAACACACGGCAGGCGCCCGGGGCGGGCAGACGCACGCTCGGCGTGCTGCCCCTGGTCGGAATCTTCTTCTTCACAGTGTCCGGAGGCCCCTTCGGGCTCGAAGCGTCACTCTCCAGCGCCGGTCCGGGCATGACCGTGCTGATGATCGTCCTGGTGCCGGTGGTCTTCGGCGTACCGAACGCGCTGGTGGCAGCGGAGTTGAGTGCCGCGATACCGGTCGACGGCGGCTACTACTACTGGACGAAGATCGCGCTCGGCAGAGGTGCGGCATTCGTGTTCGGGGCCTGGAACTCGATCGGGTCGGTGCTGAACCTCGCCCTCTACCCGATCCTGCTGGTCGACTACCTGGCCACCTGGGTCCCGGACATCGCCCGCGGGAAGGGGCTGGTGATCGTGGACCTGTTCCACGGCGGTTTCGTCGTGGACCTGCACTGGATCGTCACCGTCGCCCTCATCGTCCCGATGGCGTACCTGAACTACCGCGGCTCCAAGGCGGTGAGCGAGTACTCGGTCGGGATGATGCTGCTGATCCTCGCACCGTTCGCGGTGCTGACGGTCCTGGGCATCTGGCATGCGGTCGGCAACGGGATCAACGTGCTCTCGCCCTTCATGGTGCCGGGGCAGAGCGCCCACTCGTCGGTGGCCGGCGCGCTCAGCGTGATCGTGTGGCTGTACCTCGGCTTCGACGGCCCCAGCACCGTGCTGGGCGAGGTCGCCGACGCGCACCGGACCTACACCCGGGCCCTGGCCATCTCGGTTCCGCTGATCATCACCGCCTACCTGCTGCCCACCATCGCCGCCATCGGCAGCGGGCTGCACCGGGGCTCGCCCGCCGACTGGGCCCAGGGCGACTTCATCGTGGCCGGCGACGCCCTGGGCGGAATCTGGCTGAAGGTGCTGATCTCCCTGGGATCGGCGCTCTCCCTGGTGGGGCTGTTCATGGCGATCCTGCTGACGAGCACCCGGGTCCCGCGGGCGCTCGCCGCGGACGCGTACCTGCCGCGCTGGATGGCCCGGGACAGCAGACGGTTCAACACGCCGGTGGGTGCGCTGCTGGCGAGCACCACAGTCGTCGTCGTGCTCTCCGCCGTCGACTTCAGCTCGATCCTGAGGGCCACGGTGCTGCTCACCCTGGCCTCGATCCTGCTGGAATTCGTGGCCTTCCTGGTCCTGCGCTGGAGATATCCGCAGATGCTCCGGCCGGTTCGGGTCCCCGGCGGCTGGCCCGGCGCGGTCCTGGTCGTCGTGCTGCCCACAGCGATGATCGTGTACCTGGCGTGGAGTACGGCGGTCGACGAGGCCGCGACGTTCGGCACGAGTCTCGCGTTGGCGCTGCTGGCTGTGCTGCTGTACCCGCTGTGCCGTCGGTTCGTCAAAGGCGACCGGCCGGACGCGGATATCGACTCCTCCCAAGTCGAGCTGGGTCCGGACCGGTTCGCGGGGTTCGGTTCGCGGAAGGCGGGCGTCTGATGGAGGTGCAACGGGTGCTCTTTGGGCTTGCGGAGCAGTTGCGGACCTGGTGGCCGGTGCCGGGAATCGCGATCAGCGTCGTCGATGGGACCGGCGAGTCCGCGTTCGTCACCGCAGGATTCGCGAACGCGGAGTCTATGGCGCCGGTCTCCCGTCGCACGCGGTTCGAGATCGGTTCCATCAGCAAGACCTTCACCGCCTTCCTGCTCGGCATACTGGCGGACGAGGGGAAGGTGGACCTCGACGCGGCGGTCGCCGACCACCTGCCCTGGTTCGCCCCGAACGGCGGCTCCCGCGCGATCACCGTCCGGCACCTCCTGCAGCACACCTCCGGCCTGGTGGCCGGGGCCGACGCGCTGCCCGATGCCGCCGCACGCGGCTACGCGCTACGCGATGCGCGGACCTGGGCCGAACCAGGCGAGCTGTTCCACTACTCCAACGAGGGCTACAACCTGCTGGGCTTGATCGTCGAGCAGGTGACGGGGCAATCGCTGGCGGACGCCATGGCCGGACGGCTGCTGCGGCCCCTGGGCATGCGCGACTCGGCGGCGCGGATCACTCACGAGGACATCGCCGAACTCGCCACCGGGTACCGGTTCCTGCGCGACGACCGCCCACCGCTGCCGTCGGCCCCGCTCGCGCCGGCCGGCTTCTTCGAGTACTCGGCGGCCGACGGGAGCGTGCTGGCAACCGCCTGCGACCTGGGCCAGTTCGCCCGCATGCTGCTGGGCCGGGGCACCCTGGACGGCACCAGGATCATAGGTCCCGAGCGGTTCCGACAGATCATCACGGTGCCTGCCGGCGAGGTCAGTTCCGGCTACGCGCTCGGCGTGGACGTGGAAATCATCGACGGCCACACCTGGCTGACGCACGCCGGCGGGATGGTCGGATACCGCTCGTACCTCGCCGCCGACACCGACGGCGGGCACGGTGTCGCCGTGCTGACCAACGCACCCGGCGAGTGCCAGATCATCGACCGCTTCGCCCGCCATGTGCTCGACGTCGTCCAGGGAGCCCCGGCGGACCCGGCACTGTTCGACCCGGAGCGGATCCCCGACGCCCAGCGCTACGTCGGGATCCACGGAACGACGCCGCGTCAGATCCGCGTCGAGGCCACGGGCGACGACCGTCTCTCGCTCACCTCGGACGAGGTGAGCGGCAGGCTGTACGACGCGGGGGACGGGCGGCTGGTGTGCGATCACCCAGGATGGTCCGCCTACCACCACTGTCTGGACGGACGCTGGCTCTACGGACCCGAGTCACTGGGCCCCAGCCTCTCCGCGCCGACCGCCCCCTCGCATGCACTCGCAGGTCACTACCGGAGCTACACCCCCTGGTATCCCAGCTTCAGCATCGTGCAGCGGGCGGGACGACTCCACATGATCGCCGCGACCGGCGTGGAGGCGCCCCGCGACGAACCGGAACTCGTCCCGCTCGACGACGGGACGTTCCGCATCGGAGCCGACCCCCGGCTGCCGGAGCGCCTGACGCCCGGCCCCGCCCTGGACGGCGCGGTGCTCTGGGTGGACCTGGACGGGTGCCGCTACACGCGCTCGTTCCGGGATCAGTCAGAGCCTCGGTAGGCGGCCGTGCGCAGCTCGCGCACCCGGAGCTGGAGGTGCGCGAGCAGCATCGCGTCGGCATCGGCGAAGTCCAGCCCGCAGACCTCGCGGATACGGCGCAGCCGGTAGCGCATGGTGTTGGGGTGGATGTGCAGGGCCTCCGCCGCGGTGTCGGTGGCTCCCGCGGCGGCGAGATAGGCGGCCAGGGTCGCCGCCAGCGGACCGTCCTGGCCCTCTTCCTGGCGCAGCCGGTGCAGCGCGCCGCCGGCGTCCGGCAGGCCGAGCGCCTCGGTCGCGTCGGCGAGGTGCAGCAGCAGCACCGCCAGCGCCATGTCCTCCACGGTGCGCACGGCCGGTCCGCGGACGGCCGGGTGCCGCAGCGCCCGCAGCGCGGCGTCCGCCTGGGCCCGTACGTCGGCGATCCGGCCCATCGATTCGGCCGGGCCGCCGACGGCGACCACGTAGTCACCGGCCAGCGGGGTCCGCGCGAGGAAATCGCGCGCCAGGGCCACGGCCGACTCCAGCGCCGTAGCGTGTTCCGGAGGCCAGGCAGCCAGTACGTACACCGCTCCGGTGCCCGCCACCAGCGCTGAACGGGGGTGCACGGCCGCCAGGAAGTACTCCAGCGTGTCCGCGAACCGGCGCAGCCCGGCGGCGTCCAGCGCGTCGGAGCCCGTGCTCCCGGCCAGCCGCGGGGCCGCGGCCAGAACGCAGACCGGGCCGGAGCCCAGCTGCAGCCGGCTCGCCTCCACCGGGTCGGCCGCCCCGCCGAGTACCGCGGCGGCCAGCTCGCCGCGCTGGCGGCGGGCGTAACTGGTCTCCGTGCGCAGGCCGACCAGCTGCAGCGCGACCACGGGCGCGAATTCACGCAGCCGGGCTGTGGCCGCCTCGTGGAGCGGCCCGGTGACGGCGGCCCAGATGTAGCCGACGACGTCCGAACCGGCCCGGACCGCGATCGCCAGCCTGGCCAGCTGATCCGCCCCGGTCGCCTCCATGTACACCGGTTCGGTGCTGGCATGGAGCCGCTCGAACTCCTGACGCTCGCGCTGTTCGGCGAGCGTCCGCTGGTGCACGGCCCGCCCCAGGATGGTCTCGATCCGCTCGGAGTCGGTCCGGTCCTGCCCCTCCGACCAGGCGACCAGCGCGGAGAAGCGGTCCTCGATGGTGACCGGGGCCCCGACGCTCTCATAGACCGCGTTCGCCAGGGCGAACAGCTCTGCGCCGCTGCCGGCCGAGCGCACGCGCGTCCTCGCGTACTCGAGCAGCTGCTCACGGACGGTCGTCGCCACGTGCATCCAGGACGCGTCTCGGTTGACCTCGATGATCGTCAGCTCGTCGTGGGCCGACGGCGGCACCGGGGCCTTCACCGCCAGCACCTCCGCGCCGGCCTGCCGCATGGCCGCGGTCAGCTCGCGCAGCTCGGCCTCCGTGGTCACGCCGACCCCCAGCACCACGCACCCGGGTCCGAGCTGTGCCGGCGCACCCGGGGCATGGATGGCGATATCGGTCAGCGGCCCGCCGCTGCCGGTCCCCTCCTGGACCAGGCGCAGCAGCGCCGGGCCGATGTTGTCCACGAGCTGACGGACGGGCAGGTGCCCCCGAACGCCGGACTCCCGCATGGTGCACCCCCGACTAAAAGGACTGTTGTGGACATCAAGTCTGGGAGACCCGTATTGACGACGTCAACGATGATCCGGAGTGACCGTAGCGGGAGCATGGCAGGAGAGCGGGACGGATCAGTGGCACAAGGAGCGCGGGCGGACTGGCGATCGGCGGCGTACCGGCGGCCGAACTCGCCGAGTCCTACGGCACTCCCGCGCTGATCCTCGACGTGGCGTCGGTCCGCGCCCGCGCCCGCCGGTACGCCGACGGCCTGGCCGCCCGTTGGCCGAACTCCCGCGCCGCCTTTGCCTCCAAGGCCTTCCCCTGCACCGCCCGGCATCGGCGACGCCTTGCAGAACCCAGTCGATGCACTGGCCGGGAGCGGTGAGCGGGCGGCGTGCGTGCGCGTCCAGGCCGGGCTCGTTCTCCGAAAACATCGGGAACAGGGCGCCCCAGGTAGTGGCGCCGGTCACGAGCGGGGTGACGGCCGTGGCGCCCACAGCTTCCGCACGCCCCGCCCGGCAGGGTTGTACCGAGTGACCTTCTGCTCGCTGTCGAAGACGAACAGACGTGGCGATCTGACGGATGCACAGCGCACCCCGGCCGGGGCGCGGGGCGTGGGCTGCACGGCGGGCACTCAAAGAGAGCCATAGGGCCCTGCCCGCACACCGGTTACCCGTACGTGCGTTGGCGCTGCGCCGAGTAGGAGATGGTGCAGGCCGGGCGATGCCGGGCAGGGCGTGGTGGGCGCCGTCGCCCTTTGAGGCGGCAGTCACAAAGGATCTTCCCGCTCGTTCATCCGGGCGAAGGTGCGCTCGAGCTCGACGCGGGCGAGGAACCTTGCGGTGTGAGCGGTTGTACTCGCCTTTCCGGGCGGGGAGTTCGCCATGGCCCCCTTCGTGGCGGTGCGCAACGACCAGGCGGTTCCGCGGTAACCGCCGTCAGCGATCACCGTGGTGCTGCCGACAGCGGCTTTCGCCCAGGACAGCTTTTCTCGGTGGCGCGGCGGGCGCGGGACTTTGGACCTGCCTCACTGCCTGATCCAGCCCGGTGGGCAACGAGGTATCACGGGCTGTGCGTCAGGTCCGGGCGATGCGGACGAGGTGGTTGTAGTCCAGATCCGACCGGCTCGTGGCTTCGATCGTAAGGTCGACGCCGTCGAGCTGGTTTTTGAGAGCGCTGTAGCCGGCGGCCTGTGCTGTCTGCTGCTCGGAACTGGTGCCCTGGGGGGACCAGGAGATCAGCACGATCGCCTCTTTGCGGCTGCCGTCCCGGTCGGCGAAGTGCAGCCCATAGGCCACGACTCGGGGATCGGACGGCAGGACTTTGAGGAGTTCGTCGTGGGTCAGATTCCCTTCGAAGTCCAGAGTGAGGGTGTCCAGGCTGTCGTTGAGCCGGTACAGCACGGTGGTGATGTGCCGGCTTCTCCTGAGGTTGTTGAATGCGTCGATACAGCGGTCTTCCACTGAGATGGCAGTGGTCACGACGACACCTTCCGGTCACGGGCTGGGCGTTTCGCAGAGCCCAACGACCCCTTGACCGGGAGGTCGTGGACCGAAAGCGACTCGATTCGCCGGCAGCCCGTGCGGCGGCCCGGCATGAGACCTGGGGCGTGGCTCATGCCCAGCGTCCGGGCAGGAGAACGCGGATGGGCCGCGGATGGCGCCATATCGTCGCGACGATGTCACCGAAGCGGCGGGAAAGCCGGCCAAGTTGGGGCCTTGCGACCTGTTATGCCTGTGCCGGCGGCCGCTGTTGCATCCGCTGGCGCAGAGCATCCAGCAGTCCGCCGCTGCACGGTGGTTCAGTGCAACGGCGGACTCTGTCGGCGCAGGCGTATTACAGCTCGCGCTCGATCTGGTGCTCGTTGACCTTGTCTTCGCGCATGGTCGCCTCGTTCTGGACGGCGTAGCGCGTCTGCGCCCCGCTGCCCTCGGCGCTGCGGATCTCGCCCCGCTGCAGCTCGTCCTGGTGGTCGCGGTACTCCACGTGCTGTCCCTTGCGGTAAGGCATGGGGTTCTCCAAATCTCGTGTGGGTTGGCGGGGGCCGGCCCTGCTCTTTGGCAGGGCGCCCGCCTTCTTGGCGCCCGGGAATGTCACCGGGCGCACTGACAGCTCACCTCCAACTGCGCCCTGCGGCAATCACTGTGGGCCGAATGGGGGCCTCGCCCGGCGCTCAGGGGCAAACGAGGTGATCCCGCTCACCTGCGCCGGGATGCAGGCGTCTGTTCATCGCTCCTCGTCGTGCCTGCGTCATGAAGATCACGTTCCGTGGCTGGAGTGTGAGTGCGCCAGCCGGGATTCTTCATTGCGGCTGGTCAACGGCTTGGGGGTGGGGAGTGTGGCGGGGTGGGTTCGGGTGCGGGGCGGTCTTGGCGGCCCGGGACCGCAGCGCGCGGCCGCTCGTCAGCGGGCACTGCGGCCGGTCGGGGAACCACGCTTCTGAAAGGCGCTCTGGGAGTCCTCGTCGCGGGCCATCCGCACCCTGCCGGCACCACCCGTGCCGGCGGCATCAGCGATGGGCTCCACCAGCGTCGTGCACAGGTCGGCGTCGTCGTCGCGGACCCAGCCGGCCACTGCCCCGAGTCACTTGGCGCCGGCGCCTCGCTCGACCAGGGACTCACCAGGTCCGCCCGCCGGCCCGTGAACAGCCACCGCGACTGCTGGTGGCCGGCTCCTCGCCCTTGCGCCGGCGGTCCGGCGTGATCAGCCCGGTGCCGGGATAGCCGCTGTCCGCGATCGTCGTGTGGCCGGCCATCTGTTTCGCACCGAACTCGATCATCCAGGCCCGGCAGGCATTGCGGTTGCTCGCCCGGCAGCGGACGGCCGGCCGATGCGACCAGGCGGGGGTCGATGTCGGTGTCGATGACCCCCTGGTGGTTCGTCGAGAAGCGCGTGAGGCCGGGAGGGAAGATGACGCGATCAGCAGCGGACTTCGACACCCCCAAGAGCGCGAGCTTCTTCGCCTCGGTCGTGTGCGGCGCTGCGCCATGCCTGCCTCATGCGTCTTTCGCCGGGCTCGCACCCCGAAGCGCCGCCGAACAACTTTGCCGGGACAAAACACTCTTCAAGTGTTGTGGCGAACCATGAGGTTGCCTTGCATGTGGCTGGTATGGGCGGCAGGTCGGCGACGGTCGGAGGCGATGGGGGTGCGCTGGCCGTGGAGTCTGTCGGGGGTGGCGTGCCAGCGGGCCCGGGTGCGGCGGACCTCAGGCGACAGGCAAGGTCCCGCCGGGCTGTCGGTGAATGACGGCCCGGCGGGGCGGGGGTGGGGTGTTGCCGTGTCAGTTCATTGTGAAGGAGTCCAGGTTGAACAGATCGCCGCTTCCGCCCTTGAAGGCGAAGTACAGCTTGTGTGTTCCGCCCGGGTCGGTCACCGGTGTGCTGATCGTCGTGTAGGCGCCGGAGGTGTCGCCGACCGTCGCCGTGCCGGCCAGCGGGCCGTCGGGCGCGTCGGTGTGGACCTCGATGGTGCCGCCGGTACTGCTCGACGCGGCCCGGAAGTCGATCTTGTTCACACCCTGGAGGTCGTACGGGTCGAACTCGATCCAGTCACCATTGTTGATCGACTCGACCGCCTCGTTGCCCTGGGCGTTGGCGTCGGAGCTCGTCTGCACGCCGGACTGCGTGCGGTAGAACTCCGCCTGCCGGCCCTTGGGCTGCAGGACGATCTGTGTCGTGCCGGTGAGGTCCGGTACCCCGTCGGTCGGGGAGGAGTCGGTGTAGCTCGCGGAGAGGATGGCGTAGAAGTCGTCGGCATCGGTGTGGCCCGCCGTCGTCATGGTGAACGTACCGCTGCACCCTGTCGCCTGCGAGAGGTTGTGGGAGTGCATGTCATGACCGAGCGAGTAGTTGACCTGGACCTTGGAGCAGTCCACCGGGGTGCCGTCCGGGTCGCTCGCGTCGATCTTCCACGCGACCTGGTCCCCGTCCTTGAACGTCAGCCCGTTGGGCGGTTGGGAGAAGGACAGTACCGGCGCGGAGTTGCCCACCGTGACCAGGGTGGCGGCGACACCGGTTCTGCCGCTCGGGTCGCTGACCGTGAGCTTGGCGTGGTACTGGCCGTTTGTGGTGTAGGTAAACGACGGGGTGGCATCCGTGGAGTCGGTCTTGCCGTCGTTGTCGAAATCCCACGCATAGGTGAGAGCGTCGTTCTCGGGGTCGGTCGAGCTCGTGCCGTCGAACTTGACCGTCAATGGGTTCTTGCCCGATGAGGTGTCCGTCTCGATCGCCGCGGTCGGTGCCTTGTTGCCCGGCGCGTATTCGATTTTGTAGAGCCCGGCGTCCAGGGAGCCGCCGAACCACGCGCTGCCGTAGTCGAGCACGTACAGCGATCCGTCCGGCCCGAACTCGGTGTCGATGGGCTCGACCAGGTGGGCCCAGTCGTTGCCGTCGGTCAAGGTGTCGATCGACTGGATCTTTCCGCTGCTGTCGGACGTGATCGGCTTGATCCAGTGGGCGCCGAACTCGTAGGCGAAGAACTTCCCGTCATAGCTCTTGGGGAACTTGACCTGGGAGTTCAGCGCCGAGTCGTAGTTGTACACGGGTCCGGCCATCGGTGCGCCCTGCCCGCCGAGCTGGGGGAAGAGCGGGTTGCCCGCGTAGTGGTTCCAGATCCAGGCCGGCTGGGCCGGCGGCAGGTCCTTCAGGCCGGTGTTCAGGGGAGCGTCGTTCACCGGGTGGGCGCAGTCGAACGGCTTCCCGGATGTCCCGGTGGCGAAGTCGTACTGGATGTACGGCGTGTTGTTGCCGATGCAGTACGGCCATCCGAAGTTGCCGGCCTTGGTGATCCGGTTGTACTCGATGGTGTTCTCCGGCCCGCGTTTTGGGTCCGCACTACCTGCGTCCGGACCGTAGTCGGCCAGGTAGACGACGCCGGTCTTCTTGTCGACGTTGAACCGGAAGGGGTTGCGGAAGCCCATCGCGTAGACCTCTGGACGGGTCTTGGGGGTGCCCTTGGGGAACAGGTTGCCGTTCGGGGTCGTGTAGGTGCCGTCGTTGTGCACCTTGATCCGCAAAAGCTTGCCCCGCAGGTCGTTGGTGTTGGCCGTGGAACGCTCGTTGTCGAAGACAGGGTTGCGTTCCGGCCGCCGGTCGATGGGGGCGTAGCCGTCGGAGGCGAACGGGTTGGAGTCGTCGCCGGTGCTCAGCAGCAGGTTGCCGTCACCGTCGAAGTGCATGTCGCCCGCGACGTGGCAGCACTGCCCTCGGTCGGTGTTGACACGCATGATCTTCTGCTCGCTCGACAGGTCCAGCTTGCCGCCGGTGAAGGTGAACCGGGACAGCTGGTTGTAGCCCTTGTAGGGCGCGAAGTCGGCGGCCGTTCCGCTCTCCGGGGCGTCGGTCATGGGGGTGTCGAGCCGCGGCGCGTAATACACATAGACCTGATGGTTCTGGGCGAAGTGCGGGTCGATCGCGATGGTCTGCAACCCGTCCTCGTCATGGGTGTAGACCGCCAGCTTCGCCGCCACGTCGGTGAGTCCGTCGAGGGTCGTTCGGTAGAGCGTGCCGTCGCGGGAGCTGTGCAGCGCGCTGCCGTCGGGCAGCACCGCCAGTCCCATGGGCTCGCCCACCTGGTCCGGTCCCTTGGCGAGGGTGACCTGCTGGAAGTCGGACGACGCAGCGGCGGTCGCAGCCGCTCTTTGCGGTGCCTGGGTCCGCGCCTGCGCGGACGACGATCCGGCCACCGCGACCCCCACGCCGAGCACTGCGCTCAACGTGGCGGTGAGTAGTCGACTTACTGGTGTACGCACTTACTGCCTACCTCTCTTGGGGCGCTGCGGTGGACATCGCGCGAGCGGTCGCGTCGCACGGGGTGCCGGGCCGGGCTCGGATGCCCGGGCCGGCGTGTGCCGGTTCGCCGGTGGAGAGGACAGACGGTCCTGGTGTGCACGCCGCCGGCAACTGACGTCGGACGTGGTCGGACGTCGGACGAAGCGGCATGTGTGGCCGCACGGGTCCGGAGTGGGACTGAGGCGAGGGCTCGGAGGGGTTTGTGGCCCCCTGATGAAGCGTCATGAGCGTGGGCTCCATGACGATGGACTGTCAAGGATGTACTGCCCGGTAGCTGCTTTTCATGACCTGAAGTGGCCATAACTTTTGCTCGGTCTAGTGAAAAGTACCGGTGGTTCGTGGTGAACTATCGACGGTCTCAGGCGCACATCGTCCTCCGAGGTCCGCCGGGCCACCCTGTTGCCGTCGCGCGGTCCGCGGGGGAGCCGCGTGGCGGCAACAGGGTGGCTGCCTCGTTCGCGAGGGTGGTTCCGGTCACCTCGCAGCCAGTTCTGCCAACTGCCCACCCACCAGGCGTTCCGGCCGACGAACCCCCCGCACGACGACCGGGCGAGTACGTCCCCCTGTTCGGCCCACGCCGCGCTCTCACCGCGGCTCTGTGCTCCACAACGAAGGAGTGATGATGGGTCAGTTCACACCCGACTTCGACCGCAGAGGCTTCCTGCGTGCGGCAGCCGCCGGCACCGTGGCCATCGGTGCGGCGTCCGTCGCAGGCGCGCTCCCCGCGTCCGCGCAGACGCTCGCCCCGGACACCGCGGCCCATGGCGCCAGCTTGAGCATTCCGAAGGACGCCATCGGCATCCAGCTCTACAGCGTCCGCGACAAGGTCTCCGACCTCGGTTTCCGTGTCGTCTTCGAGGAACTGTCACGGATGGGCTACAAGGAGGTCGAGTTCGCCGGCTACACCCAGAACACCTCCATCCTCGGCCGGCAGATCACCCTCCAGGAGATCCGCACGCTGCTCGACGACAACGGCCTGCGAGCCATCGGCAGCCACATCGGCATCGGAGCCTTCCGCAGCAATCTGCAGCAGGAGCTCGACAACGCCGAGATCCTGGGCATGCCGAACATCGGGACCCCGAACGCCCCCTCGGACACCCCGACGGTCGCCGGGTACCAGGCGGCCGCGGAGGAGTTCAACGGTTGGGGTCAGGCCGCGTCGGCGCGTGGACTCAAGCTGTACCAGCACAACCACTGGTCCGAGTGGGCCTTCGCCCAGGACCAGCCGCAGGTGCGTCTGTACGACGTCTTCCTGCACAACACCGAGCCCGCCCACGTCTACCTCGAGATGGACGTCTACTGGGCCTTCGTCGGCCAGTTCCGCTACCCCGGCTTTGACCCCGCGGCCTATGTGCGGGGGCACCCCTACCGGTACACGCTGTTCCACATGAAGGACGGCAAGTCCGACCCCAACGCCGATGACGGCTACGACATGACCGAGTTCGGCGCCGGTGACATGCGCTACCAGCGGTTCATCCACGCGATCGGTCCGTTCGGCAACCACCACGGCATCTGGGAGCAGGACACCGCCCCCGGCACCCAGCCCGACCCGCCCGGCTCGCTGGGGGCCGCGCAGCGTAGTTACACCGCGCTCGCCGACCTGCTTTCCTGACCCCTCGTCACCACCTTCGTTTTCCCGCTCCCCGGCTCGTGCCGGCGGAACGGGGTGGACGTTTCTCACGCCACTGCCGCCACCGACGTCGTGGGCGGGCGAGCAGTGCCTGCCATCAGGAGGTGAGCGAATGTGAGCATCCGGTACGAGCTGCTCACTGTGCTGCGAGACCACGGGCCGCTGTCACGCGCCCAGTTGGCCGTGTGGAACCACGACGACGACCAGGGCATCGGCGTCGAGGCGGCCATCAAGCAGGCGGGCCGAAGCGAGTTCTTCATGCTCGGTGGCGCGGGCTCACCAGCACGCCATGCAGGAGATCAAGGCCGACAACTCCGTACTCAAGGCCACCGTCGTCCACCTCAGCGGTCGAACTCGCTCGGCTCGTCGCCCAGAACAAGGGCATGGGCGACCTCGTCGGGCAGGACCTGCCGTCCTCGGTAACCCTGTTCTACGCGACCGTGACCAAGGAGAACGTCGACCAGTACCTGCCCGGCACCTTCAGCTGATCCAGCGCCCCCGTCCCCGGAAATCAGGTCACGAAAGGTTGATGATGTCCCGTAGAGGTATCGTTGCGCTGCTGTCGGCGGCCGCTCTGGCCCTGCCGCTCGCGGCCACCAGCGCCACCACCGCACACGCCGCTTCACCGGCGTTCAAAGTGCTGGTGTTCTCCAAGACCACCGGCTACCGGCACGACTCCATCCCCGACGGCATCGCGGCCGTCGAGAAGCTCGGCCAGGAGAACGGCTTCACGGTGGACGCCACCGAGGACGCCACCCAATTCAACGACGCAAACCTGGCGAAGTACCAGTCGGTCGTCTTCATCTCCACCACCGGCGACCCGCTGGACCAGCAGTCCGAGAAGGACGCCTTCCAGCACTACATCGAGAACGGCGGCGGCTTCGTCGGCATCCACGCCGCCGCCGACTCCGGGTACACCTGGTCCTGGTACGGCGGCCTGGTCGGCGCGTACTTCCTGGACCACCCGTCGATCCAGCAGGCGACCGTGAACGTCGCGGGCCGGGGCACTCCCGCCACCAAGGACCTGCCGAACCGCTGGACCCGCACCGACGAGTGGTACAACTACCGCTCCAACCCCCGCTCCGCCGTGCGCGTCCTGGCCACGTTGGACGAGAGGACGTACAACCCGGTCGGCTACTCCGGCGGCTCGATGGGCGCCGACCACCCCATCGCGTGGTGCCACCCCTACGACGGCGGCCGGTCCTTCTACACCGGCATGGGCCACACGAAGGAGAGCTACACCGACCCGCTGTTCCTGTCGCACATTCTCGGCGGCATCAAGATGACGGCCGGTGCGGCGAAGTTCAACTGCGACCCCGAAAGCACCGACTGACCGGCACTACCGCTTCCCGGCGCGCCCACCGTGCCGGGGGCGCGCCGGGAACGCGGATTCCCGCCAGTCCGCCAGCACAGCACAGCGAAAGGACGCACCGTGCCATAGTCAACGACCGTGCGCCGACTGACCGCACCGGTGAGGCCGGGCGCCGCCGCCCGCGGGGCAGGCGCGGCCAGCCTCATCAGCTGACGCATGATCTTCTTCATCAACCTGCCCGTCGGAGCAGCCGCACTCCTGCTGCTGGCGCGCACCGCATACTCCCCGCACCGGCCCGTGCCCTTCGACGTCACCGGGCAGATCACCGCCGTGATCGCAATGGGCGTCCTGACGTTCGAGGCGACCGAAGCGGGGGAGCGCGGCTTCACCGCACCCGCGGTGTGGGGTGCCGCCCTGCTCATGCTGGCCGCGTTGACCGCCCCGTACGCGCGGCAGGGCGGCTGCGAACCGGTAACGGAACGTCAACGCCCCAGCGCTGCCCCTCCGTTCACATGCACGATCTGCGCCGTCATGTACGCCGCTTCAGGTGACGCCACGTAGTGCACCGCGGCGGCGATGTCCGAGGGCCGGCCCGCCTGGCCGGTCAGCGACTGCTTGGTCCGGGCGGCGACGAACTCGGGCGTGGCCCGGTCGCCGAAGAACTCGGTGTCGGCGACGAAGCCTGGAGCGACCGCGTTCACGGTGATGCCCTGCGAGCCGAGCTTCTGCGCCAGGTCGACGGTGTAGGTGTTGACGGTGGCCTTGGAGCCGCCGTACGAACCGGGGCCGCGCAGCGCGGCGATGGACGACATCTGGATGATCCGGCCGCCGGGCCGGGTGAGGTGCGGCAGCAGCCCTTCGGTGAGCAGCACGGCGGTGAGCACGTTGGCCTCGAAGTTGCGGCGGAAGCTGTCCGCGATGCCTTCGAGGGTGCCGTCGTGGGCCGGTGCGACGTTGCCGCCGGCGTTGGCGACGACCACGTCGACCTGCGCGCCGCCCGCGGTGCAGAACTCCACGGCTGTGCGGGCCTGGCTGGGATCGCTCAGATCGGCGGCGACCCAGGAGGCCGTTCCCGCACCGTGCGCGGCGTCGAGCTCTGCGGCGGCCTTCTCCAGGGGCCCCTCGCGCCGCCCGATGAGGACGACGTGGTCGCCGTCCGCCGCAAAGACCTCGGCCACCGCCCGCCCGATCCCCGTACCGCCACCCGACACCACGACCCTGCGCTGCCCCACGACCCCACCCCATGTCCTCGTTTATGAACGACGGTCACATCTCTGCCCGCTGCACGGTACGGCCGCGGGTCGTCGGCGTCAACGGGCAGGTGCCGCGGGCTCCTTACCCGGATGACAGAGCCGCGATCCGCTCCAACATGCCCAACATCCGCCCCTTCGCCCCAGGTCACCGATCCGGGACGGATCGTAGGAAGCGCCGCACGGCGCGCACAGCAAAACCCGCAAAACCGCCCGGCCCGAAGCGTCAGACGATCTACAGCACAGACGCCCGCCGCGATCAGCGCGAGTACCCGGCAGAACAGTCACACCAGCCCCGTGACCAGCAACTTCAAGATGAATGATCTTCACTGACCACGGTCGCGTGCCGAGAAGTGGGCGCAGGCAGGCCGTCGGTGTGCCGGCGGCGGTTGATCGACGGGATCCACTGGCGGGCGCGGACCGGTAGCTGATGACGGGCCAGGCGGCAAGGGGATGTGTGCTGCCGCCGGTACGCGCCCTTCGCAGGGCGTCGAAGCTAAGGGCCCAGCAGGTACTCGTTGTCGTGGGGGAGCCGGGATGCGGGGATCCACATGGGGAGTGGGGTACTGCGGCGGGGCGTCGACAACGCCTTGCAGGTTGCCCATGCGGCCCACTGGGCGATGGCGCACCGAGCGGCCCTGTCGATGTGGCCCTTCCCTTCGACGGGCCACAGGAAGTCGTCGGCAGGGCCTGAAACCGCTGGCTGCCTTCCTGCACGCCAACATCGGCGAACAACAGCCGCTGAGGACTGAGTTCGAGCGCACCCATGTCTGCTATCGGTTCGCGCTGACGCAGGTGGCCAACGGGCCGGCGCGCCGTATCTGCTAGTGTTGATCTTGAGCTGGCCGGCGGAATTCATGCTGGCACGCTATGCGTTGGTGGTCCAAGGAAAGACGTCCCGCTTCCTGCGGGGAGATGCAGGTGCAAGGCCTGCCCGGCGCTCTGTGAAGACCCCGTACCGAGATCTGTGGTGCGGGGTCTCTTCACGTCTGTTGCCCGCCGTGCCCGGTGCGGCGGCGCTGTCACTCACTTTCGGGTGACGTCTGCCCGCTCGCCGAGCCGCCGGGCTCGGCGGATGCAACGCGCCAGGCGGTCACGGCAAGGGTTTCCGATGCTGTCGGCCCGCCAATTCCATACATAAGTGACATAGGTGGATGTTGCAGGCGAGTGTCACGGTGGTGTGGGCAATCGGTAACACGTGCCGCGTTGGGCCTGGGCGTGCCGGTGGGGTGAGCAGGGTGTGCGTGTGCGGCCGGCCGCACACGCACACCGCACCACCCGGCTGCTCATCGGGGACAGCCGGGCTGGTGCCCGCATGATGCAGGGAGTACCTGTGAGGGGAGCGGCCGTTGCCCGTGCTGAGGAGGTCGCCCGCTCCAGCACCCCCGCCATGCATCTGAGCGGGACCCCGGTCGGTCGAATGGTGTTCCAGACTTCACCGACAAGCTGGTTCGTCGAGCTGACCAAGTCGTACTGGTCCAAGGGCGACAAGGGGCCGTCGACGATTGTCGAGCACTTGACTATCCGGGCGGCCGAGCTCGTCCCTTTCCAGGAGCTGATCCCTGCCGAGCCCCCCAAGAAGAGCCGCTTCGGCAGGTGAGCGCAGGCCGCCATACCTGCTGTCCCGCCCATCAGTGCATATCGCCTTTAGACCCGTTCACAGCCCGGATACGGGGCCTCGTCATCACAACCGAGCGCTGTAGTTGTCCTTCGGGGCCAACTACAGCGCTCAGTCACAGATAGTTGGCGGATTTTGTCCTACCCCGCGAGGCGTAGGCAGTCCGGCTCTTGTGTGGGCGGGTGCGTCAGCGCCCCGGTCATGTGCAGGCAGGCTTCGCAGACGTCAGCGGCGCCGTGGTGGCGACCATGTCCTTGTCCCCGGCTGGACGAGACCGTCCTCACACCTTCTCGAAGACCATGCGAACGACGGTGAAGCGGCCCTCGCGCAGGAACCTGAGCGCGGTCTTCTGCTCCCTGAGGATGTCGGACACCGCGCCTTCGCCGATGATTTCCGCTCCGCGTACGCGATTAGCCTCTGCCTTTTCCAACCAGCTGCGCACCGTGGCCACGCCGTCGTCAGCGTCGGTGCGCGCCTCCACGATGGTGAACAAGCCACGGCTGGCTTCGATCAATTCGTCCCGGGCCGGAAGAAAGCACTCGGGGTACACCTTTCGCGACGCGTGAAGGCCCTCGCGCAGGTTCTTGATGCCGCCGAGGATGTCCTTGAGGCCGAGGCGTTCATGGGGGCCGCCACTTCGATGCCGGATCAATTGCTGGGGAGGCAGGACCAGGGAAGCGAGCCACCCGCGCTCATTCCAGGCGTTTGCCTGGACGGACACGCGCCCGGCCGGCCGCAGCCAGGAGTGGCAGTGCTGGAAGAACTCCCGGTACCGGGCGACGCGCTGTGTGCGCCACATGGTGTTCCCTGCGCAGTGCTCGATCACCTCGATCGCGATGATGGCGTCATAAGGACCGTCCGGTTCGTGGTCGAACCAGTTCTCGGCCCGGACCTCGCAGCCTGGCCAGTGCTGGTCACGGGCCCACGCGGCCTGGCCGGGGCTCATGGTGATCCCTACCGCGTGCTTGACGTGGTGGGCTTGCACCAGGCGGTGCAGGAGGCTGCCGTATCCGCAGCCGATGTCGAGCACCCGGTCCGCGCCCACGGCGTGTGCCGCCTCGGCGTGGTAATCGAGCTTCCTGATCTGAGCCGAGTCGAGTGTGTCGCCTTCCTCCCACATGCCGTAGGAAAAGACGAGCTCGGGTCCCAGGATCAGCCGGTAGAAGTCACCCAGGAAATCGTATTGATGAAGGATCGCCTTCGACGATGTGCCCTTGTAGGCGGATCTCGTCTTCGATTCGTGTCCCACAGTGCCCACCAGTCCATTTCGGCGACGAAGGTCAGTCGGCCAGCGCAGACCATCGCTCCAGGTAACTGGGTTCGACGGCAGAACCTTCGGCTACACACCGGGCCAGGGTCTGCAGCCCGCTCGATCGGCGGCGAACCTGACCATGAGCGAGGTTCGGCGCTTCGCTCCTTCGCCCACTTTGAGCAACGTGGCGACCCTGGCCGGCCGACTGGACTTCGACCTGATGCCCAGGACCAGGGGGGAAAGCGCCCTGACCTTCTACCAGCCGCCCAAGCAGCCCGAGCGGGACCGAATGCCCGATCGGGGGTGCTGGTTCATGCTGGGTGATGCTGTCCTCGCAGGTCAGCACCGTCTGCTTCATAGCAGTCCTGCGTGTTGGCTCATGCTCCGCCGTCCGCTGACGCACGGAGTACGGGGAAGAAGGATGAGCGGGAGCGCTTCGGGCTCTTCGGCCCGTTATGGAGGGATGACCGACTCGACTGCTGCTACCGCCGGGGCAGGTTGCGTACAGGCGCGTACGACTGTGGACGGTGGGAGGCCGCGGTGGCAGGGCATCCGGTGATGGGGTATCTCAAAGGTCGGCAAGCGACCCGTGACCTGCCTCAGCCCGGTAGAGCGTCCTCGAGCTGCGCCAGCTCCAGCGTGCTCAGCGTGAGATCCGCGGCCGTGGCCGAGTCGGTGATGGAGAGCGGGCGGCTGGCTCCCGGTACCGGGATCACTACCGGGGAACGGGCGAGCAGCCAGGACAGGGCGATCTGCTGCGGGCTGACGCCGCGCTCGGCTGCGATGTGGTGGAAGGCAGTGGCGACGGAGGCGGGGCCGCAGGGGCCGCCGAGGGAGCTGCGGGAGATGCCGCCAAGGGGGCTCCAGGGCAGAAAGGCCAGACCCAGCTGGGTGCTCAGCCGCAGCTCGGGCTCGCTGTCGCGGAAGGCGGGCGAGTACTGGTTTTGCACGGAGACGAGTCCCTCGCCGAGGATCTGATGCGCCTGGCGGATCTGGGCGGTGGTGACGTTGGAGATTCCCGCGGCGCGGATCGTGCCGGCGTCGAGCAGCTCGCGCATCGCGCCGACGGACTCCGCCCAGGGCACGGCCGGGTCCGGCTTGTGCAGCTGGTACAGGCCGATCGCGTCGACGCCCAGGCGCTTGGCGGAGGCCTCGGCAGCTTGCTTCAGGTGGGCGGGGGTGGCGGTGACTGTCCATGTGCCGTCGCCGGGGCGGCCGCGGCCGCCTTTGGTGGCCACCAGGACGCCAGAGGTGTCGCCGCCGTAGCGGGACAGGGCCCGGGCGATCAGTAGCTCGTTGTGGCCGACCTCGCCGGGGTGCCAGTGGTAGCTGTCGGCGGTGTCGATGAGTGTGACGCCGGCGTCGAGGGCGGCGTGGACGGTGGCGATGGCCCGCGTTTCGTCCGGGCGGTGCTCGATGGACAGCGGCATGGCGCCCAGGCCGATGGCGCTGACGGTGGTGCGGGCGATGGTGCGGTACTGCATGGTGGCTCTCTTCCTCAGGCGGTGGGTGAGGGCTCGATGGTGAGGGCTTCGGCGACGGCGCCGGGCAGCCAGTCGGTGGTGCGGGAGAAGGAATAACCCAGCTCCTTCGCACGGGCGTTGTTCATGGCGTAGTGGCGGTCGAAGGAGAACGCCGAAGCCTCCTCGCCCGCCGGGACAATCCGGTAGACGGGCTCCCGGCCGGTCTGCGCGGCGATGATCGCGGCGAGGCCGTGCACGTCGAGCGGGCCGTCGGAGCAGGCGTTGACCGGACCGGTGAAGTCGGCTGTGGTCGCCCACAGCAGCAGGTCCCCCAGCTCCTCGTAGTGGATGAAGACCGTGGGCAGCGCCTTCGCGTGCACAGTGATCTCCTCGCCCGTGGCGATGCGCCCGGCGTAGTGCGCCAGTCGCCCGGTGAACTCCTGCGCGCCGCCGCCGAGCACATGGGCGCTGCGCACACTTGCGAACTCGAAGCTGCCGGCGAGGGTGAAGACGGCCTCCGCCTGGCGCTTGCCCTCGGCGTAGTGCGCCTCCAGGTACGCCTCGTCGTGCCAGGGAAGGTCCATGGCCACCAGCCAGGTGGCCGGGTCCACGATCTCCTCCGGCACCGGCGTACCTGGGGGCACAGCCGCCAGCGCGGCGGTCGCTGGGTCGTAGACCTCGATCGTGGAGGTCATGACATAGCGCCGGGTGCGGCCGGCAAAGGCGCGGGCGGCGACAGCAGCCTGCACCGGGGTGTAGCAGACCTGGTCCACCACGACATCGAAGGTGCGGGAGCCGAGCGCGGCCGTCAGGGCGGCCTCGTCGTTTCGGTCGACAACGAGGTGCTCGACCCCGGCGGGCGGCGGGGTCGAGCCGCGGTTGATCACAGTGACCTGGTGGCCCGCGGCCTGCAGGCGCTTCACCAGGAGCTTTCCGAAGTACCGGCTTCCGCCGATGACGCAGATCCTTTGCATGCCCCCATCCTGGAGACCTACCGTCATCAGCAGAAGTCCCGACTTGCTGGATACGTATTAAGGAAAACTGTTGATCGATGTGCAGCGGCTCCGCATCCTGCGGGCAGTGGCGGAGCACGGCAGCTTCAACCAAGCGGCCACGGCTCTCCGCCTCACCCCCTCGGCTGTCTCCCAGCAGGTGGCCGCCCTGGAGCGCAGCCTCGGTGCCGAGGTCGTCGCCCGCAGCACCCGCGGCGTCACCCTCACACAGGCCGGACAGATCATGGTCGGCGCCGCCGAATCCGTCGCCGCGGAGCTCGAACACGCACAACAGCAGGTCGCCCAACTCAGCACCGGCCGTACGCAACTCACCGTCGCCACCTTCACCAGCGGCGGCAGGCTCCTGATGCCCGCTGCTCTCACCCGGCTCATGGCCGCCCATCCCCGCACCGTGCTCCACATCAGGGAGGGCGAACCCGAGGACACCCTGCCGCTCGTTCGCCAGGGCGCCGTGGACCTCGCTCTCGCCTACCACTTCGACGGCCCGCTCCCCGTCGGGCCGGGCCCCAGCTCCAGCGTGGAGTGGACGCCGCTCCTGGAAGACCCCCTGCACGTCGTCCTGCCGCAAGGGCACCGACTCGCCAGCCGCCACGCGCTCGACCTCGCCGAGCTGGCAGCCGAACCCTGGGTGCTCGGCTGCCTGAAGACCGAGGCATACCTGCGCCGCTACGCCGAGCGCGCCGGCTTCGATCCGGACGTGCGCGGGACCACCACCGACTACTTCTTCGCCCGCTCGCTCGTCGCCGCCGGCGTGGGAATCTCCCTGATCCCCTCCATCGCGCTCACCCCGGAGGTCCCCGGCCAGTGCACCGTCCCGATCAAGTCGCCGGGGCCGATCCGGTACATCGGCGTCGCCGCAATCAACCGTAGCGACCGGCCCCACGTCACGACGCTCATCCACGCCCTTCGCGAGCAGGCGATGCAGCAGCACAAGGGGCGTTGATCCCGCCACGGGTAACCCCGGCCGAACGCCGTCCGGACCGGCGTTTTATAGGTCGTCGCTCATGAACCCCGGGTTACCCCAGTGTGGAGTCCCGCAGAACGGCGCGTGCCTGGTCGGCGTCCAGCAGCAGAGAGAACTCTTCGAAGGCCACGACCATCACCTCCCTGGGGGTGGCCCGTCCCTCGAGGGCCCGACGGACGGCGAGCTGAGCGGCGCCGCGGGCCAGGATGGCCTCGCGCTCGGCGTCGTCGAGGGTGTCGTCGTTGAGCGCGGCCAGGACTTGCCGCCACAGCGTCACCGCCCGCTCCCGTCCCTGATGGGAGCGGGCGCCACAGCTGCCTGCTCCACGGAGGGATGAGGGCCCAGGGCGGACGCCCCCTTGGGTGCGTAGATCATGCGCTCATGTTTCCCCGCCATCGGGCCCGGAGTGCTGGAGAACCGCGAAGTCGGCGTGGCCCGCATGGACGGCCTCGGAATACGCCGTGGCTGTTCGAGGCCGATTACCTCACTGTCGAACACGCGAAAATCTATGTTGGCGAGAGTAGACATTGGGTGGCGGCGTAGTTATGGTTTCTCTCGTAGCCAGAAGTCAGCAAGGTCAGGCAGACACGAACTGCCGGGTAGCGGTACGGAAGTTGCAGTTCGCAGGACGGTGCGGTGGTGGAGTTCCGAAGCCAGGGCAGTGCAGGACGGCGACGGGGCTGACGACCGGACCGGGTGGCCCGCAGTGATCAGGGGCCGCCGGCGGGGCCGCGGTCAGCAGGGGCGGTTCCCGTGAGTGCAGTTCGCGGTACCCAGCAGTGAATCGGTGAGCAGTACCTCGGTGAAGGCGTCGGCTGCGGGCGCGCGCACCGGGAGGTTCGGCAGTGGGGTTCTAAGCCAGAGCAGATGCACGATGGGCGACGGGGCTGGCTGCCGAAAATGTGGCGCTGTCACAGGTCACAGAGCAGTTTGCATCACCAGCAGTACGCAGTAGAGCAGTGCCAGCAGTATGAAGTCCCCCCGTTTTGTAAGTGGTTGATCACCGAGGGAAGAACGGAGGAACGAGCGCCATCAGGATCGCCCGGGCGGAGTGTTGAGCCCGGGTACCGCAGGACATCGATAGTGAGGTGGTCTCCGGTCAAGCAACCGCGATCCCCGCACCCCCGACAACTCCCAGGTCGGGGCGGCGGACACAGAAGGCCGGCGCAGTTCCAAGGCCGGCAGATGGTGTAGATGTTCCTTCGGGGCCCTGGTGCCATATGGCACCAGGGCCCCTCAAGCGTGTTCCACGGAGAGGTGCAAATGACAGCAGATGACTCGTTCGACCGTCTCGAGGACGAGGACTACCCCGCCTACACGATGGGCAGGGCCGCCGAAATGCTCGGCACCACCCAGGGCTTCCTCCGCGCCATCGGCGAAGCCCGCCTCATCACCCCGCTGCGCTCCGAGGGCGGCCACCGCCGCTACTCCCGCTACCAGCTGCGCATCGCCGCCCGCGCCCGGGAACTCGTCGACCAGGGCACTCCCATCGAGGCGGCCTGCCGCATCATCGTCCTCGAGGACCAGCTCGAAGAGGCCCAGCGCATCAACGCCGAATACCGTCGCGCCGCCGAGTCGGGTTCACCGCCCGCGGGCTGAGGCGACATTGGGCCATCCGCGCGCTGGCAGATCCCGCACGCACCTGCCGGGGGACGCGGCGTGTGGGCCCGTTTCTGATGGTGGCAGCGTGTGAGGGCAGTAGCGTTCAAGTCAGCTGTCGTGGTTCGGGAGTTCCCTATCGCCCGCGCTTCAGCGTGGGCGCGCACCCGTAGTCGAAGCATCCTCGAGCGGATCGCGTAACCTGCCGACAGGCCCGGTAGTTGGGCCGTCTGGGTTGGGTTCGGCAGAAGCCCTGCACTTGTCCTATCCCGAGCGTATGGGGCTCGGCGCGGGGGTGCGGGGCTTCTGCATTTGTCGACAGGTGCGGCCTGGCCCGTTGCTCTGGCTAGAGGCCGGGTAAACCGTCTCGGGCCTCCTGCAGCCCCCGCCTGAACTTCGCCGCGGCAACAGTGCTGTTGCCACAGACACCGCCCACGACGTGCTGTCAGCCGTGGGTGCTGCCGTTGTGCAGGCGGACGGTGTTGCGGGTGATGAAGTCGATGCGCGCGGCGAGGTCGGGGTGGCCGGCCAGCAGATGGACGTGGGTGTCGGAGAGCGGGCCGATGAGATTGGCGGCGTCGTTGACGGCGAGGGCCTCGGTGAGGCGGGCCAGCGGCTGCTGGGCCCGGATCGGAAGGTCGTCGAGGGCGGTGATCTGCCCGGCAAGCTGGCGCAGATGGGCGGCGTTGGTCCGGGCCCAGGCCGAGACGGAGCGGCGGGCTGCGCGGCGGCTGCGGGTGGCCTGTACGCGTTGTTCACCGGTGGCGCCGGGAGCTCCGGGCCGTACGCGCAGGTAGCGCCGCTCCGCGGCCTGGCCCGTTGCAGGCCACCGAGCCCCTCTCGGGGGCAGTTGGAGCAGGATGCGCCGGGTGAGTTCTTCGCCCGCCGCATCGGCTGCCACGCTCAGCACGGCGCTGACGTCCCAGGCCTGCTGCCCTGCGAGGACGCCTTCCTCATCGACGGGCTCGGCGTAACCGAGGGCGCCTACGACGTCGTCACCGACCGCGAAGCAGCCAAGGCCGGCCTTGGGCATCTCTCGGATCGCGAGCGCGCCATTCTCTACATGCGGTTCTTCGAAGACATGACGCAGAGCCGGATTGCGGAGAAATTCGGCATCTCCCAGGTGCATGTCTCGCGCATCATCCGCGAGAGCTGCAGGCGCGTACGCGACGCCACTTGCGACTGGGGGCGGTTCGAGAAGACGCGCGCAGCCTAGAGCTTTGGCGCCCCTGCAGCCCTGTCGTTTTGCGGCCGGCGTTGCCGGGCACCCGACGCATGAGCGGTCAGGTCCCTCCCGCCGGTGGGCGGGAGGGACCATCGGCCTCCGCTTCTCATCTGTACGGGGGCGGAGGCACCTCAACTTCACATCGTGAGCACGCGCTGAGCAGCCATGCCGACGCCCCGTGCAGGACGCCGCGCCTGTCGAGGCCCCGTCAATGACCTGGCAAGCTCTGCGAGCGTGATCCGACTGGAGGGCTGCCTGACTCTGGCGGCCTGGGCCTTCGCCCTCGCGGGCGCAGTGCTGGCGTGGATGCTGGCAGAGAAATCCATGGAGTACAGGCTCGACCACCACCGGACGGGGCAGCACGCAATCTCCGCCGTACTGGTGCGGGACGCGCCTGTGCGTTCCTTGGGCGGTCAGGTACCGGCGCCGGCGCGCTGGAAGGCGCCGGACGGCACGCACACCGGCATCGCCCAGGTGCGAGCCGGCGCAAAGGCCGGCACACGGACAACCGTCTGGATCAACGCGCGCGGAGCACTGGCCCGGAAACTGATTACGGGTGCGGACGCGGCCCTGCAGGAGGCGCTGGCCGGCCTGGCTGCCGCAGGCGTGGTCGCCGCGGTGGCGGTGGGGGCCTGCGGCGTGCATCGCCAACTGAACCGACGCCGCATGGAACAGTGGTCCAGGGAATGGGAACAGCTGGACACACCGCGGGGACGGAACGCCGGATCCTGAAGGATTCCGCGCGTATTCGTCAGTGTCTAATTCCTTTGCGAAGCCGGCTGACGCCGCCGGAGCGCAAAGGTCCTGACCAGCGATATCGGCGTACCGCGGATGCATGGGGGGTTGCGTCCAGGGAAGGGGTGTACGGGTTCGACCTGATCCGGGGGTTTGCCCGGCATCGACTCCCCGACCGCGGACGGCCAGCCGGCCGCGGGCATCGGCCGCGACAAGGCCGAGAAGATCTGGTTCAAGGCCGTGACGTCGTACTTCACGACGAACACGGACTACGCCGGCGCCCGCAAGGGCGCGCTGAGTGCGACGTCCGGCCTGTACGGCGCCGACTCGGCGGAGTGCAAGGCGGTCGACCGGGCGTGGGCCGCGGTCAACGTCAAGTGACGTCTGAAGCACCGTAGTTGTGGGGCGGCACCTGGGGTGCCGCCCCACTTCTTAGTTCACGATCAGTATGCCGATCATCGCCGCCCAGCACAGGGCGACAAGGACCGGAAGCAGCATCATGATGAGTCCGGTCGGCGACTGCTTCAGCCAGGCATTGCCGTCGGCCTGGGTCTCGCGGCCCACTATCCGCTGCCCGCCGTGCCAGGCCATGTACTCCTCCAGCTCCATCGCGGCGCGCTTACGGGCGCCGAGGTAGCGGCGGCCGTAACGCAGCATCTGCGAGAAAGCGAGCGCGGAGCCGAGCCCGATGACGCAGATGACCATCGCGAGGCTCTGCGAGATCTCCTCCATGGACCGGGTCGGCTCGCCCTCGTTGCCGAGGGTGAAGCCGAGCGCCGCCGCCAGGCCCGCGGTGATGTAGAAGAAGTTGTTCAGCTTGTGCCAGTTGGTGGTGTCCTCGTGCTTGTAGAGGTCGATGGCCACCGCGTACTGGGCCTGCAGCATCGCCTCGCGCGGCTTGCGCCACACCCAGACCATCCGCTGCTTGCCGTCGGGCGGCGTGAGCCGGGTCAGCTCCTCGAAGCCGAGCTTGCGGTGAAAAAGGGTGGACGCCTCGTTGTACGGCTCGCTGACGACGGCCGCGATCACCGGACTGGTCGACCACTGCTCCAGCACATGGTGGTACAGCCGGGACGCCACCCCGCTGCGGGCGGCCCGGCGCGAGACGCAGATCTGTTTGATGACGAGGAACGCGCCGAGCGTCGACTTGATTCGGTGGTTCAGCCATTCGTCGGGCTCGATCTGCTCATCGCTGTACGCCATCAGGTAGCCGAGCACCTCGGTGCCCTTGACGGCCACCCAGAAGTGCTCGGCCGTGGTGAGCCGCGCCCGGTAGTCGGCCAGGGTGTAGTTCGACACCAGGAATCCGTCGCGTCCGGCCCGCTGCGGATCGGTGACGTCGAGCCGCCGGTCCGCGGCGAGTTCGACGATGCTCTGGAGGTGGGCCTCGCCGGCCCGGACGATCTCGATGGTGGCGGTTCCCGCCGTGGACATGCCTGACCCCCGTTGCTGGACGTGAGGCCAAGTTACCTTCTGCGTAGGGAAGTTGTCCGCGTGGGGATCAGCCTTCGTATTCCGTGAGGTCGATCTCGTGCACCTGGAGCGGGTAGCCGTGCTTCGGGTGCGCGAACTCGTGTGCCTCCGTCTTGATCCGTTCGCGGTACAGCACTGAGTGCTGCCCTCTTCGAGGTGCAGGCGCGCAGCTTGGCCGCAAGGTCGATACGGCTCTCTTCGGGCCGCATGTCCGCCGCGCTCGACGACTGCAGCCGGGCAAACTCGCCGTACACCGCTGCCGGGTCAACGCCCACGCCCAGGGCGGCCTGGCCTACCCGCAGACAGAACTCCCCCGCACGCTGACGCTCGATCTCAGCGTCCATTGGTCACGCCTCTGTCGAGCCACACCGCGCGGGTGCCGACCGGCGGCGGCAAACTCATCATGAACCAGCCCCAGTTGGGGCGGCATGAGGCCACGCGAGCCCGTACCGGTCGGCACCCTGGACGCTACGGCTGCAGACCGTGCGCCTGGACTCGATTCAACAAGTCAGAGGTCCGACTACCGCCCCGCCGAGCGCACTGCCCGGCACCTGGTGGGCGGCAGGTCTGCATAACGTGGATGCGCGCACGACGCCAATGCCCCGGCCAGCACCGCACCAACCCGTTCGGGAGGACGGCTTGAACGACAGCGACGAGATAGGCGTCTTCCTCGGCCCGGACGTCGGCAAGAGCGCCCACCACGGCAATGGACTCACCCCTGCCGGCAAGAAGGTCTTCGACAAGCAACTTCCCAACACCGAACCGAAGTTGCGGCAAGTCTTCGACAAGCTCCGCGAAAAGTTCGACACCGTCCTGGTCATCGTGGACCAGCGCCGCCTGCCAGGTGAGAGCGAACTCACTGCAGGAATCGCAGCATCGTCCGCCCTCCGAGCCACCTTTCGACAGAGTGCCCTTCGCATCGACCACGCTCTGGTTCAGAGTGATCATTCGTCGGGGCGAGGGTGCGCCCCCTCAGGACCAGGGCAGGACGAGAGCGCCCCAGGCCACCACGGGGCCCGCGGCGACGATGCCGCAGGTGTAGCCGAGGACCTGGCGGTAGAAGCCGCGGCGCTCCACGCCTCGCGCGTTGCTCAGGACCAGCGCCCCGTTGGTGGAGAACGGTGAGACGTCGACGATCGTGGTGGAGACGGCCAGAGCGGCTATCAGACCGGTCGAGCTGAGGTGGCTGGACAGCAACAGCGGAACGGCGATCGGGATGATCGCAGTGAGGATCGCGGTCGAGGAGGCGAAAGCGGAGGTGACGGCGACCGTGAAACAGAGGAGGAGAGCCACGACGAGCGGGGTGCCGAAACCGGCCGCGTGCTCGGAGATCTTCTCGATGATCCCGGCGTGCTCCAGCATCGCGATGTAGGTCATCATGCCGCCGACCAGCAGAAGGGTGTGCCAGCTGATGCCGTCCACCGCCTTCTCCTGGCGCTTCATGTCCAGGAGGGCCAGCAGCGCACCGGCGGCCAGGGCGAGAACGCCGATCTGCATCTGGAATCCGAGGGCACACACCACCAGTGCGGCGAGGGCGGCCAGCGTGGCCCACTGGTGCCAGGTGGCTCGCTCCGTGCCGGCGTCACCGTCCGTTGCCTCCTGTTCGGGCTGCGCGGAGGAGTCCGCCGCCATCGTGCGGCGCCGCAGGGCGGCGAAGGTGAGCAGGGACAGCAGGAGATTGACGGCGAAGCTGGCGAAGAAGAGGGTCGCCGGCGCGACGGACAGATCGGTGTCGTCGACCATGCCGAGCACCAGCGCACCCGAGACGGCCATGGGAGAGAACGCCCCGGCATGAGCGCCGCTGATCACCATCATCCCGGTCATGAGCGGGTTGATGTTGTAGCGGAAGGCGAAGTTCATCCCGAGGGGCACCAGGATCGCCACGGCAGCGGGGGTGAAGGTGCCCAGCGAGGTCAGCACCCCGGCCAGGAGGAAGAGCACCCAGGGGATCAGGGCGGTCCGCCCCCTCACCAGGCGGACTCCGGCGGCGACCAGCAGATCGACCGTACCGTTGCGGCGGGCCACGGCGAACAGATAGGTGACGCCGACGATGGTGAGGAAGAGCTCCACGGGGAAGCCCTCGAATATCTGGTCCTCGGTCATGTTCAGCGCGGTCGTACCGACCGCGAAGCACGCAACGAAGGCCAGGATGCCGATGTTGATCGGCAGGACCGTGCCGACAACGAACATGACGAGCAGCGCGCCGACGGAGATCAGCTCAGGAGACATCATTGTCCTCTTTGTCCTGCGGGAGGGAGAGTTGGACAGGGGGCCGCATCGGCCGAGGCGTGCCAGAGAGGGAAGCACGACAAACACGGTGAAGAACAGTCCCGAAGGGACACTGCGGGGGTCCGCTGTATGCGGCTCACCGGGGGCGGCAGGGGTCAGGCGGCTGCCGGGAGGGCCAGGTCACGTACGAGGATGCGGGCCTGGCACAGGATGCGTGCGGCCCGGGCGACGGTGACCCGCTCGGGCCCGGCTCCCGAGGACTCGACGGCCAGGACACCCGCCGGGGTGCCAATGCGCAGGACGCGGCCGCCGGGTGCGGTGGAGGCGTTGGCCACCACGGTGCCCTCGACAAGGTTGGCCGCGGCCACGGCGACCGCGGAGGTGAGGCCGATGGCCGGGTGGGGGGAGTTCATGGACAGCATTCGTACCGACACGTCGTACTCGTGCGCGGCCACATGCTCGCCCAGGGTCGTCGTGTAGGCGACGGGAGGGCCGATGAGGCCCGTCTTGGGAACGGCGTCGCCCGGCTCGGCTTCGGGCTGTACCAACCCCATGCGGACAGCGGCGGCGTGCCGCGTCGCGCGCAGCCAGGACGCCTCGGCACGCATCTGGTCCAGCGTCTCGGCCCCGGTCCGGCCGGCTCGCACAGCGTCCACCAGGACGACCGGCGCACCGGCGTCCAGCATGCTCACGATGAGCGGTGCCCCGGATTTCGGGATCCTGACACCGCCCGCAAGTTCACCGATCGGTAGTTCCTGGGCAGGCAGGCCAGTGGGCAGCAAGTGGCCCGTCGTCGCCCCCGCCGGGTCGCGGAAGGCGAGTCCCACCGGTACGCCGCCGGCCAGCGTGCCCGGAACCGTGCGGTCACCGAACTCCTGGACCCGGCCACCCGGCGTGTCCACCTCTGCCTCCAGCACGACGCCCGTGTTGATGTTGCGCATGACCACCGGAGTGCGGTCGCCCTTGAGCGGCACCAAGCCCTCGGCCACGGCATAAAGGGCGATGGCCGTCGCGCAGTTGCCGCAGTTGCTGCCCCACTCGACCGTGCCGGTGCCGATGCCGACCTGGGCGAAGAGGTAGTCGATGTCGACGCCCTCGCGGGCACTGGCCCCCACCACGGCCGCCTTGGACGTGGTGGGGGTGGCGCCGCCGATCCCGTCGAGCTGAACGGGGTCTGCCGCGCCGTACGCGTCGACCAGAATGCGCTCGATCCGGTCGCGGTCGGTAGGCATGTGCACCTGGGGGAAGAGCCAGCATTTGCTGGTCCCACCTCGTACCAGGGTTGCGGGAACGTGCATGTCAGAGCGTCCTTCTCTCAGCACAACGGGTGCGGGGCCGCTGCGTCGCGCCGACTCTCGCAGAGCCGTTGGATTGAGCACAATGTCTCCTTCCTTGAGTAGGGTTTAGCTGAACTAAACTCACTGCATGCTCAATGTTCGCCGACTGCTGCTGCTCGCCGAGGTCGCCGAGCGCGGCTCGCTGACTGCCGCCGCCGAGGCGCTGTCCATGACGACCTCGGCAGCCTCCCAACAGATGTCCCTGCTCGAGCGCGAGGCCGGACAGCCGCTGATCGAGCGGCTGCCCCGGGGCGCGCGCACCACCGCCGCGGGCGCCGCGCTGGCCGAACGAGGCCGCGCCATCCGCCGTGAACTCCAGGCTGCGGAAGCCGACCTGGAGGCCTTTGGGCACCTGGACCGCGGGGTGGTGACCCTCGGCTCCTTCCCGACGGCCAGTGCCTCGCTGCTTCCGCTGGCCCTGACCCGCTTCCGCCGGGCACACCCGCAGGTGCGCACGGTCGTACGCGCCGGAGTCCTCGCCCAGCTACGGGAGATGCTGCACACGGGCGAGGTGGAGCTTTCGCTGCTGTGGGACTACGACTGGAACCGTGTCGACGACGACCAGTTGATCCTCACGCCGCTCCTCGAGGACCCGACGGTGCTGGTCGTGCCCACCAGTTCCCCGCTGGTCAGCTCCGATCACGTAAGGCTGTCCGACCTGGCGGACCAGGAGTGGATCATCCGCGCGGAGAACCATCCCGTCGCGGACGTGTTGCGCCGGTCCTGTCGCCAGGCGGGCTTCGAACCGCGTATCGCCTACGCCTCGCATGATTACCAGGAGGCCCAGGCCATGGTCGCCGCCGGCCTCGGTCTGGCCCTCGCCCCTCGGCTGGCTCTGACCAACCGGAGAAGCGATGTACGCCTTCTCTCCCTGTCCAGCGAGCAGTCGGCCAGCGATATCGCCCCGGTCCGCCGCATCCTTCTGGCCAGGACTGTCCAGCGCGCCAGCACGCCCGCGGCCCAGGCGATGGCCCGTGTGCTGCACACCGTCGCGCGGGGCTTCACAGACCCGGGCCTCGACCGCTCTCAACTGGGTGCGGTGCGAACACGGTGATACGCCGCCAGTGCCCTGGCCGGGATTCGAACGGCGCGTATGCAAAAGACCCTCGGGGGCATCTCGGCGTCCAATGAGATGCCCCGAGGGGATGATGATGGTGCCTTGTCACGCCTTGGCACTGGGAGACCTCCGCGGGAGCGCCCGACCCGACAAAGTCCGCCGCCTGGCGGGAGGCGCCCAGTGACGCCGGCGAACGGCAGTGGCAGCAGCTCGCCGACCTCTCGCGCACGACGCGGCCGGCCGACGCGCTTGCGGTGTACCTGCGGTTGGTCGAACAGGTGAAGGAGCCGACCGGGGACCGTGTCTATGAGCGCATGGCCCTGCTGCTGCGGGGCGCCCGCGACTGCCACCGGGCGCTGGACACCGTGGGTGAGTTCACCGCGTACGTCTGCGCACTGCGGGTGGAACTGAAGCGCAGGCGCAAGCTGATGACCATCCTCGACCGGCACGGACTGCGACTCAGCCCGGGCACGGGGCGCTGGTCGACAACCGGTGTCGTGGTCGATTCCAAAGTGTGGGCTCCGGGGCGACGGGCAACAGCTGCACATCGGCCTGTACCCCCCGCTGCTGGCCGACGACACTCGCCGGCGGTGAAGATCCCGGAGCCTGCCGAGCTGTGATTCTTCGGCGAAGTGACCGTGCAGCGGCCCGGGTTGTTATGAGCATCTGCCCATCTCGGCCTTCCTGACAGCTAAGTTGTCGATCTATGGATCGACGCCCCATCAAGCTCGTGGTCGATGTCCTGCTCATGCTGGTCGGGACACTATTGGGTATCGCGACGAACTACGCGACCGGCCAGTCGGACGAGGTGCCGCTGGCGCTGCGGCTGCTGCGGGAGTGGTCGGTGCCGCTGATCGGCGTCGCGCTGGTACTGCTGGTCGGGGGTCAGATCACGCTGCACCTCCTCGATCGGCCGGCGCCGGTGCGCCGGGCGTGGAACAAGGCCCAGCCGCCGTACCCGGGGCTTGAAGCCTTTACGCAAGACGACGCGGCCGTCTTCTTCGGGCGGGACCGGGAGATCACCGAGCTGGTCGGGCGGCTGCACCCTGCGGTGCCAGGGCGGGCACAGCGGTTTGTGACCGTGGTCGGGCCGTCGGGGAGCGGAAAGTCGTCGTTGGTGCGGGCCGGGCTGCTGCCGGCGCTGGCCCGGCGGCGGGGGCGCTGGGCGGTCGCGGTACCGTTCTCGCCCGGTGAGGACCCCGTCGGCACCTTGCAACGGCGGCTGGCCCAACTGCCCGACAAACGGCCGGCGTTGCTGGTGATCGACCAGCTGGAGGAGCTACTCACCCTGTCTGGTCGCGAGGAGCGGGACGCGTTCTTCACCGCCGTACGCGACGCGTTGCGGCGTGACTCGCGACTGTGGCTGGTGGCCACCCTGCGCTCGGACTTCCTCACCGACTTCCTGGAGTCCGGTTCCGCCGAGCTGGTGCGTAACCCGGCCGTCGTCGGCGCACTCGCCCGGGACGCGCTGCACGAGGTCATCGAAAAACCCGCCGAGCAGGCCGGACTGACCTTCGCACCTGGCGTCGTGGCCCGCATGGTCGATGAATGCGGAGGAGGCGACGCGCTGCCGCTGCTCGCCTACACCCTCCAAGAGCTGTACCTGCGCGCCGCAGGGTCCGGCGGGACGGTGACCGAGGAGGCGTACCGCGCCCTCGGCGGCGTCGCCGGGGCCCTTTCCGAGCGGGCCGACCAGATCACCGGCGAGCTGGCGGACGCACCCGTGATCCCCACCCTGCTGCGGTTCGTCACCATCGACCGCAACGAAGCCACCCGCCGCCGGGTCCGCCGTGCCGACCTCACCCGGCGCGAACAGGAGGTCGCCGACGCCTTTGTCGCCGGACGCCTGCTTACCGGCGACGGGGGAGTCCTGGACGTGGCCCACGAGGCGCTGTTCCGCCAGTGGGCACCGCTGCGCCAAGCGGTCGTCGCCCGTACCGAGGACCTGCGCCGCCGAACCGAGCTGGAACGCTGGGCGCAGGACTGGGACCACGCGGAGCGCCAGAACGCCTACCTCCTCACCGGGGAGCGGCTGTCTTTCGCCCGGCGGTGGCTGGCGCAGTCCTCGCGGACGGTCGGCGCGCCGCCACTGGTCGAGGAGTTTGTGGACTGGTCGCTACGGGCGGACCGGACGACGATGGAACGTGCCGCGGACACGGCGGCCGTCCGGGCCCTCGAAAGCGTCGACACGGAGCCGGAGATCGCCGTGCTCGCCGCCCTTGCGGCAGTCGAATGCGCGGCCACACCCGGCGCGGTCCAGGCGCTGCACACGGCCCTGGGCGCCTCACGGCTGCGAGCCGTGCTGCGCGGCTTCGAACGCGGCGCGTCCGGGGTGGCCTGGTCGCCGGACGGGCTGCGGCTGGCCGTGTCCAGCGACGACGGCACCGTACGGGTGTGGCGTACGGACCGCGACGACCGACCGGTGGTGCTCGCGGGGGACGGCGCCTGGGTACAGGGGGTGGCTTGGTCCCCCGACGGACGCAGGCTTGCGGCCGGCTGCAGAGACACCACCATTCGCGTCTGGTCCTGCGACACCTGGGCCGAACTGGCCGTCTTGCGCCACCGGGAGGCGACCGGCGGCCGGGAGGAGGGGGTCGGCGGTGTCGCCTGGTCGCCTGACGGCAGCCGCCTCGCGTCGGTCGGCAGCGACTGCGCCGTGCGGATCTGGGACACCGACACCTACGCCGAATCCGCAGTGCTGTGCGGGCACCAGCGCATGGTCTGGAGCGTGACGTGGTCACCTGACGGGAAACACGTGGCCAGTGGCGGAGAAGACGGCACGATACGGGTCTGGGCCGCGGCCACCGCAGCCGTCGCCACCGTGCTCACCGACCACCACCACAACATCGAGTCGATCCGCTGGTCGCCGGACAGCCGCCGGCTCGCTTCGGCCTCCGGTGACCGGACCATACGGATCTGGGACACCGGCAGCTGGCAGGTGCAGAGGACGCTGCAGAGCCCGGAGGTCATCAACTCCCTTGCCTGGTCACCGGACGGCATGCGCCTGGCTGGTGGTGACGCGGACCGTACGGCCTGGATCTGGAGCCTCGATGGGACCGAAGGCGAGGTCCGGCTCACCGGGCACGCCGATACCATCTACGGCATCGCCTGGTCTCCCGACGGGAAGCGGCTGGCAACCGCTTCCCGCGATCGGACCGCGGCCGTGTGGCACGTCACCGAAACCACCACCGTCTTCAGCGGCCGCGAGGGCGCGGTACTGCGCGTCGCCTGGTCGCCCGACGGGACGTCCATCGCCTCCGTCTACCAGGACGGCTCCCTGAGTATCCGGGACTTCGCCTCCGGCCGTACGACCGGCGGGTGGCACGGCGGCGAAGTGTGCGATGCGGCCTGGTCCCCCGACGGCACCCGTCTGGTCATCGCGCTGCGCGACGGAGCGGCCGTCGTGCGGCGGGAGGACGGCAGCAATGATGACATCCACCTGGCCGGACACACCGAGGCACTGTCCCACGTCTCCTGGTCCCCTGACGGCACCCGCATCGCCACCGCATCCCGCGACGGCTCAGCCCGCGTCTGGGACGCCGCCACCGGCGCGACCGTCCACATCCTGCGGGGCCACGAGGACTGGATCGGCGGTACGGCCTGGTCACCGGAGAGCCGCTATCTCGCCACGTCCAGCACGGACCGCACCGCCATCGTCTGGGACACCACCGACGGCACTGCCGTCACCACCCTGCGCGGTCACCTGGACTACGTCTGGAAGGTCCACTGGTCACCAGACGGCCGCCGCCTCGTCACCGGATCCCGCGACCGCACGATCCGCCTGTGGGACCCCTTCGAAGGCACCGAACTCGCCGTCATGGCCGGCCACGAGGAGCGGGTTCAGGACGTTGCCTGGTCGCCCGACGGCACCTGCATCGCATCCGTGTCCCAGGACCGCACGGTCCGGCTGTGGGACCCGGACAGCGCCACCCAGACCGCGGTACTCGGCATCCACGCAGACCGGGTGAGCGGCCTCGCCTGGCACCCGGACGGCTCGCGGCTGGCGACCGCCTCCCGCGACCGCACCGTACGCGTCTGGACGATGGCCGACCACGACATCGACGGCCTTCTGCGCCGCGCCCGCCAGCGGGTCTTCCGGGAACTCAGCACCGAGGAGCGCCGCTCTTTCCTGCTGCCTGACAGGGACTGACGCCCGGCCTGCGTCGCCTGCCACTGATAAGGAGTGGGGTCAAGGGTCGCGGACCGAGCGCGCGGGATCGGCTTCCAGTCGCTGCACGAGTCCCTCGACACCACCACGCCCGGCGGCCGCCTGGCCTTCCACGTGTTCGCTGCGCTCGCGGAGTTCATCCGCGAGCTGATCGTGCAGGGCACTCACGAGGGCCTGGCGGCCGCGCGGGCTCGGGGCGAACGGATCGGCCGGCCACCCGCCATGACGGAGGAACAGGTCCGTCACGCCCGCGGTCTGCTGACCGATCCGGAGAACACGATCACCTCGATCGTCAAGCTGTTGGCCGTCTCCCGCACCACGCTGTACAAGTACGTGCCGGAGCTGGCAGCAGGGCGGGACTGGCTTGTAGCGAAAGCTCGCGAGAGTCTGCCCGCACCATGTTGACCTCCACCCGCCATCTCGGGCGCTCACCCCGTGGTTGCTTTCTCCTGAGCGCGCCAGCCAGGCGGGTATGCCCAGCAGGGCGGAGGAGACAGCTGGTCGGCCTCATCGCGACCCGTCGACCGCTCGCGGTCACCAGCCAGGCGCGTCCCGGCCTCACCCGGGTGCTTCACCGGGATGCGGGGACGTCTGGAGTAAAGGAGACATTGGTGAAGGCGAAGTGGCCCCGCTTCTTGACAGCTTCAACTTATAGCGGGCCGGTGGGCTTGCGGCAAGGCCTCGGATGTGCCGCAGAATGACCGACCTGAAGCCATGACCTGCGGAAATGAGAGATTCAAAGTGCGTGTGCTGTTGACGACGTGGGGATCGCGCGGGGACGTCGAGCCGTTGGTTGCGCTCGCGGTGGCGTTGCAGGGGCTCGGCGCGGAGGCGCTGGTGTGCGCGCCTCCGGACGAGGAGTTCGCGACGCTGCTGGATCGTGCCGGGGTGCCGCTGGCGCCGATCGGCCCGACCGTGCGCTCGGTGACCGCGGGCGCGAAGCCGCCGACGGCGGAAGACGCGGTCCGGCTCGCTTCCGAGCTGGTCACCGCGGGCTTCGACACGCTCCCAGCGGCGGGCCAGGGGTGTGACGTGCTGCTGGCGAACGGCATGATGGCGGCCGCTGGCGTACGGGGAGCGGCCGACCGACTCGGCATCCCCTACGTCTACGCGTGCTACCACGTGCGCGGACTGCCGCCACGGAAGATCCCCCCGGAGGCGAGCGGGCAGTCCGGGCCGGACGCGGCCGACAAGGCTCACTGGGAGCAGGGCCAGAAGGCGACCGCGATGTTCGCCGATGCGCTCAACGGCCATCGGGCGGGGGTCGGTCTGCCGCCGGTAGATGACTTCCTCGACTACGTCTACACCGCCCGGCCGTGGCTGGCCGCGGACGCGAGTCTGTGTCCGGCGCCGCTGGACAGGACGGATGTCGACGTCGTGCAGACCGGGGCATGGGCCCTGCCCGATGACCGTCCGCTACCGCGAGAGCTTGAGGCGTTCCTGGACGCCGGCAAGCCGCCGGTGTACGTGGGCTTCGGCAGTATGGCCACGTCCTCCCCCAACGAGACCGCCAGGGTGGCCATCGAGGCCGGCCGCGCCCAGGGCCGCCGGATCATCCTCGCCCGCGGCTGGGCCGAACTGGCCCCGATCGACGACGCCGACGACTGCTTCGTGGTCGGCGAGGTCAACCAGCAGGCACTGTTCCCTCGGGTGGCCGCCGTCGTGCACCACGGCGGCGCGGGCACCACGACGACAGCCTCCCGATCCGGCACGTCCCAGGTTGTGGTGCCCCAGATCGGTGACCAGCCGTCATGGGCCGCCCGCGTGGCCGAACTGGGCATCGGCGTGGCACACCAGGGCCCGACACCGACCCTCGACTCCCTGACCGCCGCACTCGCCACCGCCCTGGACCCCCAGACCCGAACCCGAGCCAGGGCCGTGGCCGACACGATGCGCACCGACGGAGCCACGGTCGCCGCGAAACTGCTCCTCGACGCAGTCAGCCCGCAATCGCCCGCCACCGTGCCACGATGAGGTCCGGCAAAAGGCTTCAGGAACGCGTGTCCCGGGAGAGCCAGCCGTTCTTGATGCGTGAGTTCGGTGACCTGGCACTTGCCGTCCCGGATGGAGTTGATGAGCTCGTTGGTGAACTCCTCGGGGCTCACATAGCGCACGTGCGTGCCCAGGTAGCTCGCGAGGACGAGCTCGCAGTCGTCCGGCGTCACAGATACCGGAGGAACCTGGAGCCGATACGCCCCGGCGACCACAAACGCTGATACCTGCGGTTCAACGCAGCCCCTACGCGCCGCGGCTGTAGGCATGCGCTGCAGCCATGGGTTCGTTAACTGCTTGGAGTCAGGACCGCCTGGAACTCCTCACCGTCATAGAGAGAGTCATATCGGATTTCGACCCTAATGCGGTCCCGAATCAGGGTCGTGAAGTCTGCGTGATCTTCCGGGTTCTACGTCGGGGTACTGAGCAGGTACTTCTCTTGGCCCGCACGCGGGGTGGGTCGGCGGCAGCGGTCTTTCTGTTCGGGGCGCCGCCTGCTGCAGGTTCTGCTCGTTGCCGTCCGGCAGTCGCTCTGCCATTGGTTGGATCGACTTGAGCCGCCACCAGCATCAGTCCCCGCAGATAGGCAGTCACCCTTCGCCCGCTGATCATTGCGCGTACGGGTGTGGCGGCGTACTCCGACATGGTGTCGGGGTGCGCCGCCACGGGGTGGTGCGGTAGGGGCTGTGTTGCCGTCACGGGGTGGTGCGGGTGCGGGATTTGCGGGTGGGGTCCGCGTGGTCATACGTGCTACTTCGGGTCGTCGTTGAACTTCGCCTTGGACCAGTAGTAGCCGAGGATGGTCAGGCCGAGGCTCCAGGCGATGGTGAGCCACCCGTTGTTGCCGATCTCGGTGCCGAGGAGGAGACCGCGGAGGGTCTCGATGGCGGGGGTGAAGGGCTGGTACTCGGCGATGGGCTGGAACCAGCCGGGCATGGTGTCGGTGGGGATGAAGGCGCTGGACAGCAGGGGCAGCAGGATCAGGGGCATGGCGTTGTTGCTGGCAGCCTCGGCGTTCGGGCTGATCAGTCCCATACCGACCGCGATCCAGGTGAGCGCCGTCGCGAACAGCACGAGTAGCCCGAACGCGGCGATCCATTCAAGGGCGGTGGCGTCCGTGGAGCGGAACCCGATCGCCACGGCGACAGCACTCACCAGCACCACGCTCGCGATGCATTGCAGCACGCTTCCGATGACGTGCCCGATGAGGACGGAGCCGCGGTGGATGGCCATGGTGCGGAAGCGGGCGATGATCCCTTCGGTCATGTCGTTGGAGACGGAGACGGCGGTTCCGATGGTGGTGGAGCCGATCGTCATCAGGAGCAGGCCGGGGACGATGTAGGCGATGTAGACGGAGCGGTCGGCGCCGGTGCCGCCGATGCCCGCGCTCATCACGTCGCCGAAGATGTAGACGAAGAGCAGGAGCAGCATGATCGGGGTGAGCAGCAGGTTGAGGGTGAGCGAGGGGTAGCGCCGGGCGTGCAGCAGGTTGCGGCGCAGCATGGTGGACGAGTCGCGCACGGCGAGGGACAGAGAGCTCATCGGACGTTCTCCTTGGGCTGGTTGGGCTGGGCCGGCACGGTGGTGGTGAGGGCGAAGAACACGTCGTCGAGGTCGGGCGTGTGGACGGTCAGCTCGTCGGCCTCGATGCCGGCGGAGTCCAGGTGGTCGAGGAGGGAGCGCAGTTCGCGCTGGCTGCCGTCGCTGGGGATCTGCAGCGCGAGGGCCTCGTCGTCGCGGTGGGCCTCGTGCAGTGCGAGGGCGGCGGACTGGTAGGCGTCGGGGTCGGTGAACCGGAGTCGGATGTGTCCGCCGGGGATGAGCCTCTTGAGTTCGGCGGCGCTGCCCTCGGCGGCGATCGTGCCGTTGTTGAGGACGGCGATGCGGTCGGCGAGTTCGTCGGCCTCGTCGAGGTACTGGGTGGTGAGGAAGACGGTGACACCGTCGCAGACCAGTTCGCGGATGATGCCCCACATGTTGTGCCGGGCGCGGGGGTCGAGGCCGGTGGTCGGCTCGTCGAGGAAGATGATCCGCGGGTTGCCGACCAGCGTCATGGCGATGTCGAGGCGGCGTTTCATGCCGCCGGAGTAGGTGGAGGCGGGCTTCTTCGCGGCGTCGGTGAGGTCGAACCGCTCCAGCAACTCGGCTGCGACGCGCCGCCCTTCACGCTTGGGCAGGTGGTGCAGGTCGGCCATGAGGAGCATGTTCTCCTCGCCGGTGATCAGGCCGTCGACGGCGGAGAACTGCCCGGTGACACCGATCGCAGCCCGCACGGCCTGCGGCTGGGAGGCGAGGTTGTGCCCGCCTACGTGGATCTCGCCGGTGCCAGGGCCGGGGGAGAGGAGGGTGGACAGGATCTTGACTGCGGTGGTCTTGCCGGCGCCGTTCGGGCCGAGCAGGGCGAAGATGGTTCCCTCGGGGACGGCCAGGTCGATGCCGTCGAGGACGGTCTTGTCGCCGTAGGACTTGCGCAGCCCGTTCGCCGCGATGGCCAAAGTACTCATGAAAGGCGCTCCTTCGAGACCTGTGGGTGGGGTCAGAGGCTGCGGGCGGTGATGTCGCCGTGGGCGGTGGTGGCCTGGATGTTCAGGCCGGCGGTGGCGCCGTCGGTGTTCTTCAGGGTGTTGTGGATGCGGCCGTAGGTGGTGCCGGCGTCGAGGGTGGCGGAGGCGCCGTTGGCGGCGCCGATGGTGATGTCACCGGACTCGGTGCGCAGTTCGACCGTCCCGCTCGTGGCCTCGGCGATGTTCAGGTCGCCCTTCTGGGTGCTGATCTGCGCGGGGCCGGTCAGGCGGCCGACGAGGATGTCGCCGGCCTGGAGAGTGAGGCGGGCGCTCTCGGTCTCGTCGAGCTTGACCACGGCCTGCGCGCCTTCGAAGGTGACGTTGCCGAGGCGACCCACACCCCGCAGTTCGCCAGCGGCGGTCTTCGCCTCGACGTGGGAGCCGGCGGGCAGTTGGACGGTCACTTCGACGGATCCGGAGTTGCCGAGGATCCGGTTCTTCGCGGCGGCTGCCTCGATGCGCAGGACGCCGTCGGCGTAGGCGACCGTGACGTGTTCGGCGGCCTTGATGTCGCGGCTCTTGGACTTGTCGGCGGGCAGGATCTCGACGCATGTGTCGGTGCGGTCGGCGGCGATGAACTGGATGCGTCCGGCGGGGATGTCCAGGACGGCGGTGACGGGGGAGGGGGTGTCGAACTTCTGCATGGTGTGCTCCTTGAATCCCTTGTTTCTGATGGGCGAAACGCTACGTTGCATTCAAGGATCGAGCAACAGCCTTCCTATGCAAGAACCCTATAACTGCAGGTAGTTGCAGGGATTTCATTGCAATGGCCTGGGCTCTAACGCAACAGATCCCACTGTCTATCGTTGCAATGAAATGGGAGTGAACGCTATAGTCGGCCGGGGGCCCTCAGTTGCGGACGTCGGACACCGGGCGCGAGACAGGTATGCCGGCAACTGGCGCATGGTTGCGAAGGACATCGGCTTGCAGACCGAAGACGTCCTGACCAACGGCATGCCCTGGGACCTCGCTGCTGCGATCCATTTCCAGGTCAACCAACGAGCAGCGGGAAACGGCTCCTTGATGCGGGCCTCGACCTCGGCGGTCTACTTCGCCGCCGCTGGCCAAGAAGCCACCATGAACGCGGCCCGCCGCATCGCTGCGCTCACCCACGGGGACCGCACGACCTGGGAAGGCACGGCGATCTTCCACGAACTCATCCGTGACATGTTCGAGGAGGTCGACCTCCTCACCGCGCTCCGGGACATCCTGGCTTTTGTCTATCCCGACCACCGGGGCCGCTATGCCACAGTCCTCGCTCCCGACTGGCGTCTTCATCAGGCAACCGAGTTCAACGGTGCCGTCTGGCTGGCCCTGCCTGGGCTCCGCCGTCTGGGCCCTGCGCACCACCAACAGCTTCGAAGACGCGATTCGCGCGGCGGTCGACCTCGGCGGCGACACGGACACCGTCGCCGCAGTGACCGGAGGCCTTGCGGGGGCGCGCTATGGGCTGGATGCAATCCCCGCCCACTGGCCCCAGCCGCTCCATGTGCCCCTCCCAGGATTCGACGGACGGGTGCTGGGTCTGGCAGATCTGCTCCACCTTGCGTACTGCCTCGGAAGCCGAACCGGGTGCTGCCCCTCGCGGGCACCTGCACGGGCCAGGACGGGCACCCGGCCAGCAATACCCAGGCAGCTCTCCTGCGTCCACCATCTGGAGGGTCTGTGTAGCGATCGGTGGAACTCGGTCGGATTGGATTAGCCGCGGTCGGCGGTGAGTCGGCCGTCGAAGGTGATGTCGAAGGCCTGGAGTGCGGCCTTCCAGGAGGGGAGGGGGTGGCCTGGACGGCATGGCTGGCTAGGCTGCCCCTCCTGAATGTTTGCCACAGCGGCGGCGTGCGGCAGTGCCGGGCGCGCCACGACGGGGACGGAAGACGCATGGCAGATCGCCAGACGGTCCAGTTGTTCGACCACATGCACCGGGGCATGCCGTTCGAGTTCACGACCAAGATGTCGATGATGAAGCGGCTCGCGACGCTGGTGTCCACCGCCGAGCTGTTCGGCTACCAGTACGCCGGAGTCCGGCAGGAGGTCTTCTCCATCAAGCTGCGCTTCATGCCCGACCCCAGCACCCAGGCGCAAGCACGCGCCGCGCAATACTGGCCGTACGCGCCGCAGGTGCCCGGGATCCCGCCGCAGATGCTGGAACTCAACAAGAAGCGGGTTCTGTTCGACCTGACCGGAAAGTCCGCGCTGCTGAAGCGGCTGCCGGTCGTGGGGGTGGTCCTCTTCATCGCGCTCCTGCGCTCGCTCAGCTTCCTGGACGACTCCATGGGGCTCGCCCTCGGCTACTTGTGCGGCATGGTCGTCCTGGTCGGCGTCGGCGTCTGGGCCAACTTCCTGCGCCACAAAAGGGCCGGCGCGTATCTCCAGACAGCGGGGTTCGTGCGCCACGAACCGTCCCCCGGCCAGGTCTTCTACCTCCCGCCGGGCTCTCAGCAGCAGTACGGGCAGCCGCAGCCTGCGCAGTACGGCCAGCCGCCGCAGCAGTACGGGCAGCAGGCACCCGGATACGGGCAGCAGGAACCCGGGTACGGCGGCCAGGCCCAGCCCCAGCAGCCCCCGTACGGCGCACCGCACCACCAGCAACAGCCCCCGCAGTACGGGCAGCAGCAACCGCCTCAGTTCGGCCAGCCGCAGTAGTAGTAGGAGGAGGAAGAAGAGAGGCAGTTGCGGCGCCGGTCACCCCTGCCAGACGATCGACTGGAGCTCGCTGTAGGCATGCAGCGCGTACGAGCCCACGTCCCGGCCCACCCCGCTCTGCTTGAACCCGCCGAACGGAGCCTCCACGTTCCGGCCTACCGCCGGCCTGCGCGTCACGCAGGCTCGGAGAGTAGAGCATGGTTCCACTCCGGGGCCGCCTTCTGCGCGGCCGCCGGCTCGGCGAGCACAGACAGAATCTGCTGGTACTCCGCCGCGAGGACCTGCACCCCCATGCCCTCAATCCGCTCGGGCACCAGGGAACCGGCCACCGCACCGGGCGCAGGGCCCCCGCGGAGCCGTCCCGAGACAGCACCTCCGCAACCGTCGCCCGGGCATCGGCCAACCGCGACAACTCCGCCTGAGTCGACCCGAGCGCGGCCTGCACCCGCTCGGCCTCCTCCCGCAGCCGGGCCACCTCCTCCCGGACGTTCTTATCCCGGGCCCCCAGCAATCCGAGCACCTAGGGTCTAACCACCTCCGGGAACGACACGAGCAGACGAACCACCCGAACCATCTCGCCAGAGACGGAAGTTCACGCGCCACCAGCCAGATTCAAAAGATCACGTTCGGAAAGCGGATGGCTTCTCAGCGGGTGGTGCGGGTGGGGAACCGGCGGGCGGCCCAATGCCGCAGCTGGTCGAAGCGGGTGGGGTGGGTGTGGCGCGAGGCGGTGGGGAACACGCCCTGCTCGGTGGGGAAGGACTGGGCCGCGCCGCAGGTGCACGTCCAGTCGTACGGCTCGGGGCCCGAGGGCGTCGCGCGTGGAACGCGGGGGCCTAAGCCAACGACCTGGGAATACCCGCTCCTTGATCGCGATATCGGCGAAGACCAACCGGTCCAGGACAGACCCAGCTGTCCTGGACGGTCCGATGCCCGCACTCATCGCTCCGGTGGGTGCTGGGAACCCGAGGGGTCGGGGACGGATTCTGCACTCTTCCCTTTGATTTCCATGTCCATGACACTGGCGTGTGACATCAACACTGCTGCGACAGGTCCGTGAAAGGACGACGATGGCTTCCGCGTTCCCCTCTTCTTCCGCTCCGCGCCCGTTCGACCGCCGTACGGCACTGCGCGGGACGCTGGCCGCCGGCATCGGCGTCGTACTGGGCCCTGTTCTGGTGACGGGTGCCGCGCAGGCCTACTCCTGGTCGCGAACCCTCAGCCAGGGGGCCACCGGCGCCGACGTGACCGAGCTGCAGATCAGAGTTGCCGGGTGGGCCGCGGACAGCGCGAGCCAGAGCCGTGTGGCCGTGGACGGCGACTTCGGCTCCGGCACCGCAGCGGCGGTGCGCCGCTTCCAGGCCGCCTACGGACTCGCCGTCGACGGCAGCGCCGGCCCCACGACCCAGGCGCAGCTCAACGCGCTTGAGCAGTCGGACAGTTCGACAACGCACTTCGACTTCAGCGAGTTCACCGACCGGATCAGCGGCACCTTCGCGGGCGGCAAACTGAGCGCGGCCGACGTCAAGGAGAACGTCCGCCGTGCGATGTACAAGCTGGAGGCGCTGCGCAAGAAGCTCGGCAACGTTCCGATCACGGTCAATTCCGGTTTCCGCAGCATCGCGCACAACGCCGACGTCGGCGGCGCCAGCGACAGCATGCATCTCTACGGCACGGCAGCCGACCTCGCCGTCTCTGGGGTGTCCAACAAGACCGTCTACCAAAGAGCGGAGACATGCGGTTTCTCGGGCCTGGAGACGTACACCGCGGACCACCAGCACGTCGACAGTCGGGCGGACCTAGGCAGGGCGTGGTGGTGGGAGAACGGCACCGTTTAGCCTTACTGCCGACCCCACCAAAAAATGATCTTGCTGGGGTCGACAGTCAAGCCGAGTCGACCCTCCCCGCCGCCTGGGGTCCCGTCCCGCCAACTGTGCGGCTCCATCTCGTATCGGGCCGGACCCGGCACGTTGTTGGGGCAGGGTAGCGTTCCTCGCCACGCTGCTGCACCGGCTGCCGCGAGATGCGCTGCGCAGGCTGCGGCTGCTGGCGTGCGCGCCGTCGGCGGTCTCGGGTGGGCTCTGGCCGTGGTGGGTGTGCAGCAGCCGTGGCCCCTCGCCGGGCGGCTGGACTCTGCCGTGGGGTGCGCAGTCGGCGATGTGGCGGGACAGTGGCGGCCTCGGCATGGGGCTAGCCGCGGCCCGTGCCTGTGCGTGGAGGCTCGAAGGAGTGGTTCGCGGCGCCGTCCTGGTCGCGGCGTGGGCCCCGCAGGGTCTTGCCCGGAGGCGGTGCCGCGCCGGCGGTGTTGACGCGGGGGAGCGCGTAGGGGTGGTCCTCGGTCAGCCAGCGCATCATCCGCTCACGGACCGTGACCCGCACTGTCCATATGTCGTCCGCGTCCTTGGCCGTGACCAGGGCGCGCACCTGCATGGTGTTCGGAGTGGAGTCCGTGACGGCGAGCGCGTAGTCGCGTCCGTCCCAGGCCGGGCACTCGCGCAGGATGTCGCGCAGCTTCTCGCGCATGGCCTCCACCGGCGCCGAGTGGTCGACGTGGAAGAAGACGATGCCGGTCATCTGGGCGCTGCCACGCGACCAGTTCTCGAACGGCTTCGAGGTGAAGTACGAGACGGGCATCGTGATCCGCCGCTCGTCCCAGGTCCGTACCGTCAGAAAGGTCAGGGTGATCTCGTCGACGGTGCCCCACTCGCCGTCCACCACGACCGTGTCGCCGAGGCGCACCATGTCGCCGAAGGCGATCTGCAGCCCGGCGAAGAGGTTCGACAGCGTGGACTGTGCGGCGACACCGGCGACGATGCCGAGGACGCCGGCCGAGGCGAGCAGCGAGGCGCCGGCCGCCCGCATCGCCGGGAAGGTGAGCAGCATCGCGGCGACCGCGACCACACCGACGATCGCGGACACCACCCGCTGGATCAGCGACACTTGGGTGCGGACCCGGCGGACCCGGGCGGGGTCGCGGTGCGCGGTCGCGTAGCGGCTGTACGAGGTATCCACGACGGCGGCGGCGATGCGCACCACCAGCCAGGCCGTGGAGCCGATGAGGGTCAGCGTCAGGATCCGGCCGATGCCGATGGAGTGCTCCTCCAGCAGCTTGGCCTGCGCGTAGGACCCTCTGAGCATGGCGGTGCACAGAACGAGTTGGAAGGGGACACGGCCGCGACGGAGCAGCCCCCACAGCGGGGTCTCGTGGTGCCGGCCGTCCGCGCGTCGCAGCAGCCGGTCCACGGCCCACCCGACGAGCAGCGTGAGCATGACCGAGCCGCCGACGACGATCACCGGGCGCAGTACGTTCTCCATGCCCCCGACCGTTACCGGCCCGCCGCGGTCCAAACCTGGGGCCGGAAGCCGTCCGTACGTGGGCCCGCGCGGCGTCGTCGGTCCAGGCCGGCATGCCATTGAGCTCGAAGGGGACTCCGCGGCGCAGTCAAGAGAACCGGTGAACTCGGCACTGACGGCGATCTTGCTCGCCTACGGAGCGGACCCCGAGTTGACTACGCCCGGTACGAATACGCCACTCGAGATGGCCACCTTTTATGACCATGAGATGGCCCAGCGGCTGCTGGCACGTTGGTCGCCACGAGACCGGTTCGACGACTGAACGCCCTGGACAGCAGCAGGCCTCGTCAGAATGATGGAGCCTTTGAGATCGGCTGGATGAACTGCCGGATGCGTGGCTCGCATGCCCGGTGGCGTGGGAAGAGGGCAGGGCGACCCGGCCCTCCTCCTCGCTTTTTCGTTGTGGTTGCTCGTGCTGTTCCCTGTGCCTCTTGGGGAGTGGAAACGTGGCCGATACAACAGTTGCTGCTGTGTCGTAACACGGCGTTGTCACCATCCCTGGGTCAGTCAAGATCGCGCGTGATCTGAGGGGAGCCGGGGACATGGCAGCACAGCGGCAGACGGTAGGTACGGGGACCAGTCGGCGGGGTTTCCTTCGTAATGTGGGGCTCACCGGTGGCGCGGGCGCGATGTTCGCGACCATGGGTGCCCTCGGGCTCGCTCCCACGGCGCAGGCCGCGCGGCGTGAACTTCCCTATCGTGCACCGCGGTCGGGGGATTTTACGCTCAGCGGGCGGGCCGCGGCGAGGGTGGTGATCGTGGGCGGTGGCATCGCGGGGCTTGCCACCGCGTACGAGCTGGGCAAGGCGGGCTACGACTGTACGGTCCTTGAGGCCAGAGACCGCACCGGTGGCCGCAACTTCACGGTGCGGGGCGGGGATTCGACCGTCGACCTGTACGGCAACGCGCAGAGTGCGCGCTTCAGCGACGGCCAGTACATGAACGCGGGCCCGGCCCGGCTTGCGCAGTGGATGGTGACGCTCGACTACTGCCGTGAACTCGGTGTCCCCATCGAGGTGTTCACCAACACGAACGCCGACGCCTACCTCTTCAACGAGTCGGCCGGCATGACGAAGCCGGTGCGGTACCGCACCGCCAAGGCCGATGTGTACGGGTATGTGTCCGAGCTGCTCGCCAAGGCCTCCGACAAGGGGGCGCTGGACAAGGAGCTGACCGTCGCCGACCAGGACCGGCTCGTCGAGTTCCTGAAGGACTTCGGCGACCTGGGTGACAAGCTGACATACGCAGGCGGGGAGCGGCGCGGGTACACCACCGTGCCGGCCGCCACCGGCACCCCGGGTGTGCTGCGCGGTGACGTGCCGTCCGCGTCTGAGGTGTTCGCCAGCGGTGTCGGGCGCTACTTCTCCTTCGAATTCGGCTTCGACCAGGCCATGCTGATGTTCCAGCCGGTCGGCGGCATGGATCAGATACCGAAGGCGCTGACCAAGGCGATAGGGGCGCGCCGCGTACAGACGGGCGCCGTCGTCAGCAAGATCACGGACAAGGGCGACGGGGTCGTCGTCACCTACTGGCAGGGCGGGCGTACCAGGGCCGTCGAGGCGGACTTCTGCGTTGGCGCGCTGCCGCCCAACATCCTCGCCAGGATCCCGCACAACCTCGGCCCCGGCGTGCAGGGCGCACTGGAGGCCATCGCCCCGCAGTCCGCGGGGAAGATCGGTCTGGAGTACAAGTCCCGTTGGTGGGAGCTGGATCACCGGATCTACGGCGGCATCACCGAGACCGACATGGACCTCAGCCACATCTGGCACCCCTCGCACGGATTCCACGACGAGCGTGGCGTCATGATCGGCTATTACAACTACGACGGTGACGCCGACGCGTACGCGAAGCTCGGTCCCGCCGCGCGCGAGGCACGAGCCCTCGCCCAGGGCGTGAAGATCTACGGCGAGAAGTACCGCACGGAGCTGGCGTCGTCGTTCTCGCACCACTGGCGCCAGACCCCGCACCTGGAAGCCGCCTGGCACGACACCCCGGGCGGCCCCGACGACCCGCGCTACAAGGTGCTCAACGAGCCCGGTGGGCGCGTCTACTTCGCCGGTGACTGGCTCAGCTACACGGACGCGTGGCAGCACGGCGCGTTCACGTCCGCGCGGCGGGCCGTGAGCAAGCTGCACGCGCGCGTGATGGCCGCCTGAGTGCCGCCGGCTGCGTAGGAGGCTGCTGGGAAAGGGCGCGGGCGGGAGTGCTCGCGCCCTGTTCACTAGGCCCGGCAAGGGGCGATTCCTTAGGGTGGAAGTCCCCTGGAGGGGAGAGGACTGACGGCCAGGACGGCGGCATGGGGTACGCCTCGCGTTGTGATGCTCCGAACCTGTCGCATGCTTCCCTTGACACGCGGGACGCACCTGCGGGTTCGCACTCAATGACTTCAGGGGTCGGCGAACCCGTAGGTCTCCGTGTGGGATCTCCTCGCCCACCGTCGCTGTTGCTCTTGCCGAGGCCGTGCCGTTGCTGCCCAGGTACCGGGTTGGTGGTCTGGCTTCGTTCAGGTGAAGTAGCAGCGTTTGATCAGCGGGTTGGGCGGCGGTTGGCGATGTTGAGGGCTGCGGATGCTCGCGAGAAATGGCGTCGCTGTGGTGTGGTGCCACGGGAGTGCGGCACAAGGGCCGTCCCTTGATCACCGGTCGTTAGACTCCCGGGGTTCGGGCGCTGTCGGTGGACTGGAAGGCCAAGCCGTGGATGATGACTTTTGGGCCGGCTGGCCGCAACGATGGACCGGGAGCACCTGCGACGTGCGGACGGCCGTGGGCGCGATCTCGCGTGAGGTCAAGGACGGGTTCAGGTATGACGAGGTCCCTTGGCAGCGGTTCCGGCACTTCTACGGTCCGGGCGAGGACATCCCCGGTCTGCTCGCCACGCTCGCGTCCGGGGACGCCGAAGCTGCAGACGGGGCCTTGCAGCAGCTTTGGACGGATCTTCATCATCAGGGCGGCACGATCGCGGTGGGGGCACTGGCGGTGCCGTTTCTGCTCCGGATCGCGGTGGCCGGGCGCCCTGGGCTCCGTGCCCAGACTCTTCGCTTGATCGCCGAGATCGGCCGGTGTCAGCACATGGGGGACGGATCACGGGAAGGCCTGCTCCAGGTCGCCGAGGAGCCGTTGATGATCGAGGGCAGCACGATGTGCCCGGTGGACTGGACGATCCAGGCCGCCCGCCAAGCCGTCACGGACGACCTGCACCTTGTGCTCCCGCTTCTGTCCGACCCCGACCCCGACCCCGAGGTCCGCTCCGTGACCGCCTACGTCCTGGCGGCGGCGACCGGCGAGCTTTCACACGTCTCCAGTGCTCTGCGATCCAGGCTGGCGAAGGAAGACGATGCGGCAGCCCGGGTGAGCCTGATCCTGGCGATCGCCCAACTCGCCCGCGAACACCAATACGGACACGCTCCCCAATGGGCCCAGGATCTGTGGTCGGATCCCGGACGACCGCCCGAGGTCCGCATCGGCGCCGGCCTGGCCTGGCTGGGTCTGGCCACCGACCCCGCCCCCGACGAGCTCCGCGCCCTGCTCACCGACCCCGGCACCCGTCCATACGACGACCTGCTCCAGCCGGTGCCATGGCTGACCTGGGTCGACCACCATGGCTCCGGGCTGCGCAGCTGCATCGACGAAATGCTCACGACAACCATCCACGAAACGGTGCTTGACGATCCTTGGGGTGGAGAATCGTCAAGCTGAACCATGCAGCGCTCAGCCGGCCTTGGCCTGGCCGACGCCGACCTGGCCAGCCCGTGGCTGGCCTGGGCAGAGCACCTCGCCCACCGGCTCGCCGAGACCCGCGGCTGGGGACGCAACATCCGCTTCGCCGTCAACCGCGCCTTGGCCCTCGTCCTCACCGGCTACGTCGAGGGCGACGTCATCCGGCACACGGAGATCTTCGCCCTGCTGCGGGCCCTGGAGCTGCCGGTCGGCTGCACCGTCACGGTCATGGACGAGATGGGGATCTTCGAGGACGACAGCGAACCCTCCTTCGAACGCTGGCTCGCAGAGAGGCGGGAGGGGCTCGCACCCGGCATCCGCTGGGAGGCCGAGTGCTGGATCCGCGTCCTTCGCGGACGGCGGCCCCCGCAGCCTCCCGAGACGGGAAGGCACGGTCTGGCTCTACCTCAACCGAGTCCGCCCGGCCCTACTGGAATGGTCGAACCTCTACGACCACCTGCGGGAAGTGACCCGCAATGATGTCCTCACCTACATCAGGACACTGCATGGCCACCAGCGCCACGACCAACTCGTAGCCCTGCGCTCGCTGTTCACCTGCGCCAAGCGGAACGGGCTGATCTTCCGCAACCCCACCAGCCGGATCAAGGTCGGGCAATACGAGTACGCCGTGCTGCAACCGCTCGTCCCCGAGCAGGTCGATCGCTTAGTCGCGACGGCCGCCACCCCGGCGACGAGGCTCATCCTCGCCTTCGTGGCGGTCCACGCCGCCCGGGTCGCCCAGATCGCCAGCCGCATGCTCGACGACGTCGACCTCGGCAACCGTCGGCTGACCATCGCCGGGCGTGTTCGACCACTTGACGATCTCACCCGGAAACTGCTGCTGGACTGGCTGGAGCACCGGCGCCGCCGGTGGCCGAACACCGCGCACCTTCGCCTACTGATCAACAACCAGACCGCTGCCAAGACCAGCCGCGCCAGCAACCACTGGATCAGTGCCGCGATGCGCGGGCAGGACGCGACACGGGAGCGGCTCCGGGTTGACCGGCAGCGCGAAGAGGCCCTGACCCACGGGCCCGATCCCTTCCGCCTTGCCGAGGTGTTCGGACTCGATCAGAAGACCGCGATGCGTTACGCCGACTCGGCCCGTCAGCTGCTTCTGGCCTCGCCCCGTGCGCCCTCCCGGCGGAACTGTCAGTGAAGCCGAATAGAGTCCAGTGACGTTCGTATCCAGTAGGAGAGGCCGTGGCTCTCGACGCCGTTGAAGCGATCCGCCAGCTTCAAGACCGGAGTTCCGCCAAGCGCCGCTCGGCCGCGAAGCGACTTCGGAAACTGGGCGACTCAGATGCCGGTGCTGCCCTGCTCGAAGCCCTGAAGAATGAGGTGAGGGATTCGCGGACCTGGGAAACCCAGTACCAGATGACGATGGCGCTCGGTACGTGCGGCTCCCCGTCCGACCTTCCCTACCTGCGAGATCTCGTCCTTCAGCGCGACACTCTCCATGCGGTTCACACGGCCGGGGGCGACGCCATTGTCCGGCTGAGCTACATGGAGCACTCCCACACTGAGGCGATTCGCTGGTGCATGAGTACCGGCAACGAGACTCTTGTGGACGGAGCGTTGCAGGCCGTGGCCATGCTCCGGCTTGCCCTGGATCAGGAAACAGTGACCGACGTCCTCGACTTCATCGAAGCTAGGTCCCCACAGGATGGGATCTACTTCTGGCCCGCTGTTGCCGCGGCCGGCTGGACGGGGCAGCGAGCGCACGACTTCCTCACCTCATGCATCTCCAGCCCCCGATCCGATGTCGCCGAAGCCGCCACGAACTCCCTTGCCGGGAACTACGGCACCCACCGACCCTTGTAAGCGATCCCGCACTCCGGGCTCGCCGAGCGCCGCGGTGACCTGGTCTCAGGCCGCGCCGTTCTCAACCGGCCCAAGGTGTCCCGACCAGGCGAGTTCCGCCAGGACGTCGAGTAGCTCAATGAGGCGAAGCCTGTCATCTGCGGCGATGGGCTGTCCAACGGCTTCGGGCAGGCCCGCATCGTCCCGCGGCCCTACTGGGAGAGCGCGTAGGTCCGGACGGGGTCGAGGTGCAGTTCGCAGGGCCCGAAGCAGTCGGCTGCGAGGGTCGCGACGGGAGTGCCGCAGGGGCAGGCCCGGTTGAGTCCTTCGTCGCCTGTCGGTCCGCAGCACCCGTTGCTGTTCTCCCAGTTGGGCAGTGGCTGAAGGCCGGCGGCATCGTCGGGGTGCACCAGCACTGTCTGCTGGCTGCCCGCCGAGATGACGAAGCCTTCTTCCCGGCAGACCAGAGGTCCACGGGACTGAGCGGGCTTCGGGTTCTCCTGATCGTGCTGCATGACGTAGGGAGGTCCCCAGGGCTCGGGATCGATTACGTAGCGGCCCCGCGGAACGGTGGAAGGTGCCCGGCGTGTCTCCTTGTCCCGGTCACGCTCGTCGTCGAAGACGTCAGGGATGGCGGCAAGCTCGGCCAGCTCAGGCGTGATCGCGGTGCCGCACTTGGAACACAGGAAGACGGTCATCCCCTTGTTGTAGTGCTCAGGACTGCCCCATCGCATCCTCGTTTCGCTGCTCGCAGTCGATGCGCGCGCCGAAACTGCGGAAATCGGGCATGCTCGGGTGGACGGTGGTGCGCCGGGTAGCGAGGTCGCACATGGCCGCAAGCTTCTGCCCGGCGGCGGCGAGGCCGGCCTCGATCGCGGCGACCTCGCCGAGCCGGCCCTGTTCCTTGGCCTCCCCCTCCCGGAGCCGGTCGAGCAGGTTCGCGTGGATCTCCTCCAAGCGGGGCATCTGCTCGGGATCGACCCCAGCGCTTCAGATGGTTCGGTCCGTCCGGACTGGTGTGTCCGCTCTGACTTGGCTCGGGGCGTCTCACGCGTCTCAGGTGATACTCGGGCCTTCTTGGGGTCTGTGTCCGTTCTGGATTTCTGGGCTCTGGCCGCCGTTGGGCTGTGACCCGGCGCGGTGGTGAGTGGTCCGGGTGGTTTCGCCCGGACCACTCGCGACGCCAGAGCAGCCGCCGATTTACCTGGCGAGTTCAGCCGGTTCGTCTAGTCTCGTCAGCTTCCGCGGGTTTCTCACCAAGTAGATCCGGGTGACCTGCCCGTTCTCCACCACGAGGCTTACCGCCGTGGCCAGCTCGCCGTCGATCTCGATCCGGCCTGCAGGTGCGCCGTTGAGCCACACGGCCGTCGTCGCGAACGCGACCGCTTCCGCCCGGTTCGTGCGCGCGAGGACCTTCGCCACGAGCTCGACCCCGTGGATCGGAGTCAGAGCGGCGGCCGCAAGCCCGCCACCATCGGCGATCAAGACGACGTCCGGCGCCATGACGTCCACCAGCTCCTGCAGCTGCCCGGTGCGCAACGCGAGCAGGAACCGGTCCACCACGGCCTGCTGCTCCGACCTGCTCACTTGCACTCGCGGCCGCCGGGCCGCCACATGCTCGCGTGATCGCCGCGCGATCTGCCGCACCGCGGCCGCGGACTTCCCGATGGCCTCGGCAATCTCGCCGTATGGCAGCTCGAAGACCTCGCGGAGCACGAACACGGCTCGCTCCGTCGGCCCGAGTGTTTCAAGGACGGTCAGCATCGCGATCGAGACGCTCTCCGCGAGCTCTACGTCCTCGGCGACGTCAGGGCTGGTCAGCAATGGTTCCGGCAGCCACTCGCCGACATAGTCCTCGCGGCTGCGTGCCAGCGTCCGCAGCCGGTTGAGTGCCTGCCGTGTGACGGTCCTGACGAGGTACGCCCGCGCGTCGGTCACTCGCGACTGGTCGATCCCGGCCCATCGCAGCCAGGACTCCTGCAGTACGTCCTCCGCGTCGGCCGCGGAGCCGAGCATCTCGTAGGCGACCGTGAACAGCAGGCTGCGATGGGCGATGAACGGGTCCTTGGTCATGTGGCCGACGCTACGTCGGACGTCTCAGGACGCGCAGCCAGCGGGATCTCGCAGGTATCGGAGTAGCCCTGTGAGGTGATCCCGTGGGCCGTGTTGCACCTGGCTGCCAGGTTGGCGAAGCCGATGAACACGGTGAGCTCGACCAGCGCCGCCGGGCCGAGGCGGCCGAGCAGGGCTGCCGACAACTCATCGGTGACGGTCGTCGGTGTGTTCGTCATGGCCTCGGCGTACTCCAACACCTCCCGCTCCAACGGCGTGAACACCTCCGACTCCCGCCAGCGCGGTACCTGGCTCGCCTTGGCCAGGTCCAGGTTCTGGTTCTGTGCCGCGAAGTAGTTGATGTCGAGGCACCAGCTGCAGCCGACCTGTGCCGCGACAGCCATGTGCGCGAACGTCTTCAGGCTCGCGTCAGCCGCATCCCAGGTGCCCACTTGGGCCGCGAACTCCTGGTTGGCCTCGGCGAGCTTGGGGTTGTTCCACAGCACCTCGTTGGGCTCGGGCACGGAGCCGAGCTGCTTCATCAGGTTCTCGCGGAGCTCGGCGGGGAGCTCGGCCTTCGGAACGCGTAGCGCCATGGTGTTCTCCTTCGATGTTTGCCTGTTCGGCATGAAGACACCGCCGGGCCCGCGAATGTGACAACAGCCCTCGCCACTGTGCAGGGACCGTCAGCACGCACAGGCCGAGTCTCGGCCGCTCTCACACGACAGTGACCGTAAGGTCATTCCTCCTCGCCGGCGCATTCGGGTCTACTGCCACGACCATGACGACCGCAACCCGGGCCCGCTCCCGCACCGGACATACGCCATGCTCATCGGCGGGCCGCTGCACAGGCTCCTCCTGTTCTCTGCACCAGGCCTTTTCCCCCTTTGGATCATCTGATCATTGGTCTGGTGTGCTGGTGGCTGACGGCCCGTCGCACGCATCGAGCCGTTGCTGGCGGACCGGACGCCGAAGCGGGGTGGCCGCCCGTCTGCCAGCGGGGGACCTCCAGGAAGGGCCGGAGCCGAGGGTGACCGTGTTCGGGTCGGACGACCCCGAGGCGCTGCCGCTGAATGCGCCGAGCAGCGGGATGCCGGCGCCCAGGGCCGCCGTCCCGCCCAGTCCGCGCAGGACGGTGCGGCGCCCGGGGCCGTGGACGGAGGTGGCGGCGGGAGGGAGTTTCATGACGGCTCCTGAAGGCGGCGGGAAGGATGGTTGCGTCGTCGCGGTTCACATAGTCACTCAGAACACAACACGGTCGAACGGCGGCGCTCATGAGAGTCGTTCGACTGGTCGACCGTCAAGGGTTTTGGTGCACCTTTCTCGGCGGGTGGGCGGCACGGAAGATCGGATAGATCGGCCCCGTTTCGTAGTCCGGCCGTCCGGCCTGGTCGCTTTCCTTTTGGGTAAGCGCTTTCCCCAAATGGCCATGCTTTAAGGCTAGTTGGCGCGAGTGGTGGATGAAAGTCCAAGGCCGTTCGACATTCCTCCATGGCGTCACCTGAGTCGCAGGGATAGAAATCGGCAGGGTCGAGCCCCGATGATTCGCGGCCCGACGCGGGTGCGGATCGCGTGGTCTGCGCCTCCGGCAATCCAACACAACCGAACAGTTCAGTCGGTGTCTGATAAATCGATCACGCACTCCCCATCCACCTCGGAGTCGACATGACCTGGACAAGTAAGTGGAGATCGGCGCTGTTCGCCGCGCTTGTGGCACTGCTCCTCGGTGCCGTGACGGGCTGGGGCGCACCGCGCGCCCATGCGGCCACCAGCACGGCCATCACTGTCGACGGCACACAGCCCGGCCGCACCTTCGACGGCATCGGCGCGATCAGCGGAGGCGGCGGGAACTCGCGGTTGCTGATCGACTATCCCGAGCCGCAGCGCAGCCGGATCCTCGACTACCTCTTCAAGCCCGGCTACGGCGCGTCCCTGCAGTTCCTCAAGCTGGAAGTGGGCGGCGACACCAACTCCACCGACGGCGCCGAGCCCAGCCACATGCACACCCGCGACAAGGTGGACTGCGACGCGGGCTACGAGTGGTGGCTCGCCGAACAGGCAAAGGCGCGCAACCCCCACATCAAGTTCCAGGCCCTGTCCTGGGGAGCACCGGGGTGGATCGGCAACGGCGACTTTTGGTCGCAGGACACGATCGACTATCTGATGTCCTGGTTCGGCTGCGCGAAGAAGCACGGCCTGACCATCGACTACGTGGGCGGCTGGAACGAGCGGGGCTCGGACGCCGACTGGTTCAAGAAGCTCAAGTCGACGCTCGTGGCGAAGGGTTACCGCACCAAGGTCGTCGCGGACGAGAGCTTCGGCTGGGACATCGCCGACGCGATGGCCAAGGATAGAGAGCTCAAGGACGCCGTCGACGTCATCGGATCGCACTACCCCTGCGGCTATCAGAGCGCCTTCACCTCATGCCCTTCCAGCGACGTGGCCCAGTCCCTGGACAAGCCGCTGTGGGCCAGTGAGAACGGGTCGCTCGACACCGACGGCGGAGCCGAGGCCGTGGCCCGCGGGATCAACCGCGACTACATCGACGGCAGGATGACGGCGTTCGTCAACTGGCCGGTGATCGCCTCGCTCTACCCGAACCTCTCCTTCTCCACGGACGGCATGTCGATCGCCAACCAGCCCTGGTCCGGCGCCTACCACATCGGAGCGACGACCTGGGTGACCGCGCACACCGCGCAGTTCACCCGGCCCGGCTGGCGCTACATCGACTCGGCGAGCGGCTATCTCGGCGCAGACCGCTCCAACGGCAGTTACGTGTCGCTGAAGTCGCGTGACGGTGACGACTACTCCACCGTCATCGAGACGATGGACGCCACCGCTGAGCAGACCGTCAACCTCACTGTGCGGGGCGGGCTTGCGACTGCAAGGGTCCACGTCTGGTCCACCGACGTGAAGTCGTCCGCCACAGATGACGACTTCGTCCGGGGCGCGGACATCACGCCCGTGGACGGTTCGTACTCGCTGACCCTGAAGCCCGGGCACCTCTACACCCTCACGACGACCAGAGGCCAGAGCAAGGGCACCGCGACGTCCCCGGCCGAGGCCGCGCTGAAACTGCCCTACTCCGACACCTTCGACAAGCGAGCCGCCTCGAAGAGCCCTCGCTACTTCACCGACATGAACGGGGCCTTCGAGACCACGGCGTGCGCCGGCCACCGCTCCGGCACCTGTCTGCGCCAGATGGCGCCGACCAGCCCGATCCGATGGACCGACGAGCCCTACAACGCCCCGTACACCTTCATGGGCGAGGGGTCCTGGACCAACTACACCGTCACCGCGGACGCCCTGTTCAGCGAGAAGGGCACAGTGGAGCTCCTCGGCCGGGTCGGCCAGCAGGGCCGTAACAACAACGGCCTGAATGCCTACCACCTCCGCGTGAGCAACGACGGCACCTGGTCGATCGACAAGAGCGACACCACGTGGAAGTTCACCCGGCTCGCCGGAGGGCGCACGAGCACACTCGGCCTGAACAAGTGGCACACCGTCGCCTTCACCCTGCAGGACACCAAACTGACCGCCTCGGTCGACGGCAAGGAGCTCGGCAGCGTCACCGACTACTCGTTCAGCAGCGGCCGGGCCGGGCTCGGGGTGACGGGCTATCAGACTCAGCAGTTCGACAACTTCGCCCTCACCCCGGGCGCACCGTCGCGCCAGCACCTCGGCCCTGTCACCTCGGGCCTGACCGGCACCTGCCTGGCGGCGGAGAACGGATCCGACGCCGACGGCACCCGGGCCCTGGCAGGCACCTGCGACGGCAGCGCCGGACAGCAGTGGTGGTGGGGCAACGGCCAGCTGCGGCTGGGCAGTTCGACCGGCAGGTGCCTGGACGTCACCGGAGCGGGCACCGACAACGGCTCCCCGGCCGAACTGTGGGCGTGCAACGGCGGCGGCAACCAGCAGTGGGTGCCTCAGGCCGACGGCACGCTCCAAGGACAGGCTTCCGGGCGGTGCCTCGCGGTGCCCGGATCCGACGCGACGCAGCAGCTGGTGATCCAGGACTGCGACGGCACGGCGGCGAACCAGCGCTGGACCCTGCCGTAGCGGGGCTTGGGATGTACGTCTGCGCCTGACCGGATCGGTGTGGTGCGACGGCGGTACGTACGTACGGTCCGGCAGTCGTCGCACCACACCTCACCTCACCTCACTTTCGCCGGACCACGCGTCGAAGGAGCAGACCAGTGATCGACAACATCAATGGTGTGAGATGCCGGGGGGCGTGCTCGCCGCCAGCCTGGCCGGTGTGGGCGCCGCGCTCGTACCCGCGGGGAGGGCCGCCGCCGAACCGGGCGCAGGGGTGCCGTTTGTGTCCGACGGCGCCGGCCAGGGCGGGCGCCGGCTGCTGAACTTCAACCATCGCATCGGCGGCTACTTCCTGTGAGTCTTCGAGGACTACGGAACCAACGACGTCTACCAGAAGTCCGGCGCCGTCGACATCGACCGCTACCCCAAGTACTGCTACCGCTGGCTCAAGTCCATGTAACCGGCACACAATACGAACCACGGCGGCCGATGGTCTTCGTCGCCAGCGCCCACAGCGCCGCCTCCGAGAAGAAGGTGCGGGTCTTCAGTAACGCCGACCGCGTCCGCCCAGTCGTCCACGTCCTCGAGGCCGGCTAACAGCGCCCCGTCGGGAGGCCTCGGCGTCGGCGGTCGGGTGCCGGACTCCGGGAGCGGGTCGGCGCTAGCCGGCTCCGTATCTGCTGGCGGATAGGCCGGAGCGACGGCCGCGGGCTGGTCGGCGCGGGCCTGCGTGGCCCTGGGCAAGCCTTGGTGTCGGGCTCCGGCGCTGGTCGGCTGGCCCATGTGGGTGCCGTCCAGTCGCAGATATCCAGCTCCGCGGGTGTGATGGGGGTGCGGTCTGTCGACCGCCTCGACGGCCGGCATCTGCCGCTGGAGTGCAGGCGATGCAGGGCGCGCCGGCTGTGGTGGGTGTCGGTGCTCGACGAAGGAGTCAATGTGGCAACGCCCTCCTCGGATGGCCCCCAGGCACACAAGGGCGGTAACGGTGGTGGCGCAGATAGCCCTGCGCACGGCGACGAGGAGGGCCACGGCGGCGATGCCGGCCGTGCATCCCGGAAAGGTGCCGTAGAAGGTAGTTCGTCCACAGGCGCCGTGAAGCGCACGATGCGCGAGTTCAAAGAGGACAATCTCACGGACTGGGCAGCTGCCCTGACCTACTACGGAGTCTTGGCGATCTTCCCTGCCCTGCTGGCTCTTGTATCCATTCTGGGCCTGCTGAGCCCTTCGACCATCGACTCGCTGATCAAGAATCTCTCCAGCATTGCACCCGGGTCCGTGCGCAACATCCTCACCACCATGCTGGAGCAGCTCAAGGGCGGCCAGGGCAAAGCCCTGATCGCGCTGATCTTCGGTGTCGTCCTGGCGCTGTGGTCGGCCTCCGGCTACGTCGCCGCCTTCATGCGCGCTTCCAATATCGTCTATGACATCGGTGAGGGCCGGCCGGTATGGAAGACCCTGCCGGTCCGCTTCGCCATCACCGCGGCGGTGGTGGTCCTCCTGGCCCTGACCGCGGTCGGCGTCGTCTTCACCGGCAGCCTGGCCAAGAAGATGGGGTCGGTCCTGGGGCTCGGCGACACGGCGGTGACCGTGTGGAACATCGCCAAATGGCCCGTCATGCTCATCCTGGTCGTGCTGATCGTCATGCTGCTGTACTGGGCCGCACCCAACGTCAAACGCCGAGTCCGGCGAGTGCTGCCCGGCGCAGCCCTGGCGGTAGTCATCTGGCTCATCGCCTGCGCGCTGTTCGCTCTCTACGTCGCCAACCTCAGCAGCTACAACAAGACCTACGGCACGTTCGCCACCCCCATCGTCGCGCTGATCTGGCTGTGGCTCACGAACATCGCGATCTTGCTCGGGCTGGAGTTCAACGCCGAACTCGAACGCGGACGTGCCATCGAAGGCGGCCTCCCACCGGGTGACGAGCCGTACGCCGAGCCGCGCGACACCCGCAAGCTCTGATGACGACCGCACGTCAGCGCGCCCTCTCCCGGCAGAGACTTCGCCCGGCCGTCACTCTGAGCCTGTGAGCCAGCCTGAAGCGCCGCTGCCCTTGAACACCCTCGCCGATCCCTGTCCTAAGGGCTGTCCGCAAAGATCTTGGCTCCGAGTGCGGAGCGGCCTGCAGAGCTGGCGAGGTATTCAGCCGGTGGTTCGTGAGGTGTCCGGGGACCGGGCGAAGTCGGCGAGCGTGTGGAAGTCGTTCTCCCGGAGGCCGATCCGCGGGTTGACGTGGTGGAGGAGCCCGGGCCCTTGGTGGTGGGCGGTCACGTAGGTCTGATCCAGCTCGCTTTGCTCGTCGTCCACCCAGGCGAAAGGACGGCCGCCTGCGTAGCCCACTAGCGGTCCGGTCTTCCAGTGGACTCCATCAGGGCGTTCTTGGAGCAGGACGTCGCCGAAGTCCACGAAGGGAAGTTCCGGAAGGCCGAGGACCGGTGCGATCCACCGGTTGGCGTCGTCCATCCATGTGGTGGCCCAGCACAGCTCGAAGCCGAGTCGGAGCAAGATTCGTCCGTGCTCCGGGTTGAGCCAGACTCGCAGGGGGCGTCGTCTGGATGATAGGCCCCTGTCGTCCTGATGGGCGTTGTTCCGGGGGACTCGGAGTGTGGTGTAGCCGTCGGGACGCCTCTCCGGCTGGGCTGCATAGGGGTTGAGCGGCCCGTCCACGTCGAGGAACAGCAGAGGTCGGTTCACGGTTTCCCCCGGTTTTTGCTCACTGCGGACTGCCCCCGATCAGCCTAGCTGTGGGCATGCCTTAGGCGCTGCCCGGCAGGTGACGGCCGGGCAGCGGGAGGCGATGGACGACGGCCTGCGCTGCGTGGCAACGCTGGCCGCCAGGGACTGCGACGCGCACGCCGCGCGGGTGTGGCTCCCTCTCGGCCACAGCAACTGGGCCTCCTACTGCGGGGCGGAATTCGGCATCTCCCGCGCGTAGGCCTACAGGCTGCCCGACGTCGCCCGCGCCCTGCCGCGGTCCACGACGCGGTCACGGCGAGCACCGATCTGTCTCGCGCGCGAGACACCGGCCACGCCGCCGCGGTCGCGCTCGACTTCGGCCTGTCCCAGCGCGCCCTGATCGCCGTCTGCGCCCGCCGCGGCGACATCGCTCCGCTGATCACCCGCCGCCTCGCCACGCTCACCCACAACGGCCTGCAACCCCTTGATGAGCCGGCCGTGCGCGCGGTGGTCCGACAGGCATCGACCCGATGTAGTCCCGGCAGTTCCCAGCACAGACACTGACGGGGGCCGACCGCCGTGGCTCTGCGGGCATGCGAGAGGCCCCGGCCGGTCACTGCTGTCGCCGTTCAAGAACAACGCCCCTGCCGCCAACGGGACCTGTGGCTCTGGCCACGAGTTTCGCTCTACGCAGTTCAGGTCCTTCGCTGACCGTGCTGCGTCCAGGCGCTCTACGGCACGCGGGGGCTGTCGGAGACTCGTGAACATTCCGACTGGCTTCGTAGGTGAGAACGGAGAGTGAATGTCGACGGGGCCTGGCAGCGGTTCTTGATTGAGGCGCCCAGGCATGTTGATGAGGACTGGCAGCGCCCAGAGGGCTTGGCTCGAGAGAGTGTCGGCGCGGACGGACATAATGCGGCTGTGGACCTGTGACCGGAGTTGTTGCCCCCGCCCGTGAATCGGCAGCGGCTGGACGAGCTGTGCGCCGAGGTAGAGCGGATCGCTGACCTGCTGGAAGCCCGCCGGCAGGCAGCGGATGAGGCAATCACGGCCTTCAACGCGATGACCGGTCATGACTACGAGGCCCTCGACTTCGCTGAGTACGAAGGAAGCAGGAGCCTGGAGGAGTTCGCGCGGGAGGCGGCCCGGCCGGCTCGCCCCGTGGTTGCGGACAGCACCCGGGACAAGCTGGGTGAGATCGTTCGCAGACTCTTGCTGGCCGACTCGGAGAGCGACTACTACCTGTGGCTCCTGGAAGCGAACGTGCCGCACCCCCGGGTGAGTGACCTGGTCTTCCACCTCTCAGACAACGTTCGGGGCGTGTCTGCGGAGCAGATTGTCGACGAGGCTCTGAAGTACCGACCGATCGCGCTCTGAGTCCTGCGGGAAGTCAGCCGGCCTTGGCAGGGGGCTTCGGCCCGCGCCCGGGTGGTGGCCAGGCGGTAGGCGTCGGTGCCGGTCTCGATGATGGTGCCGTTGAAGGTCAGGCGGTCGACGATGGCCGCGCAGAGGCGGGCCTATATTTCCCACGTCCTTGACGACTGCGGATTCCCGCCCCGGATGATCAGCAGCACCCGTCTCGTCGACCTGGTGAACACCATGGACCCCAAGCTCGTCGCCGCCGCATTCGGCATGGACCCGCAAGCCACCCTCATCTACCTTGCTGATCACATTGACCCAGGACGCCTGCCCGACCAGCACCAGTAGAGGAACCTGCATGCGGTACCTCATCCCCCCATTCGCTCTTTCTGCCCTCCAGCGCGGACGGCAGATCGAGCAGTTCCTCGGCAGGGTCGAACGCGACGGTCAACAAGGGCTTCGCTGGATCGCACTCAGCCCCGGCCCTTCCTGCGTGACGATCTATGTGAGTGACGTCGAAGACGTTGGCACTGACAACTTCCTCGACATCACCGAGTTCCCGCCCCTGGACCCCGAGGAGGAGACGTGGGGACGGGAGATCGCGGTACTGTCCACCCCCGAGGACGCCTTGCACCTGGCCGAGCGTGACCTCGCCGCAGACCCCCAACGCTGGGTCAACCAGGGCATCGTCTGTGACGAGTATCAGGACTTCCGCAAGATGAACCCGTGATGTGTTGGCGCTGCCTGGCACGTGTTCGCCGACCATGTGCGCTTTAGCGAACGACTCGTTTGAGGCGATGGCGACGCTGTTCTTCTCCTCGCGCTCGGTCAACACCTGGAAGAGCAATTCGGCGCCGTGGCGGTCGAGCTCCATGTAGCCGAGCTCGTCGATGCAGAGAAGGTCGACACGGCCGTAGCGGGCGATCGTCTTGTTCAACTGGTTCTCGTCGGCCGCCTCGACCAGCTCGGTCACCTCGCGCTTGAGAGCCGGCTCCAGAAGCCGTTTCGTGAGTTGCTGCAGCAGACCTCCCTCACCGGTCAGTTGCAGGCTTTCAGCCTGAGTCCGGCCCGCCAACTCCTCGATCGGCTGGTCATCGACTGTTTTGGCCGACTGTGCCGCCACCACGCGCGCCTGCGGAGGCGGCCTTCGAGGATTCGCCGTCGCGGGTCTGGTTAGCTTGCTCCGAGCGCGATCGGACGATCATGCCCCCGGGTGCGCGCTGAACCGTCTGCCCGGCCTCTTTTTCTCAGGAGCGTTTTCATGAGCACGACCGTCAAGTTCCAGGGCAACCCGGTGAGCCTCGCCGGTACCTTCCCCAAGCAAGGGGACGTCGCGCCCGAGTTCTCTCTGGTGGCCAAGGACCTGTCGGACGTCTCGCTGTCGTCCTTCACCGGCCGCAAGGTCCTGAACATCTTCCCCAGCGTCGACACGGGCGTCTGCGCCGCGTCCGTGCGCAAGTTCAACGAGGTGGCCTCGGGGCTCGACAACACCGCGGTGCTGTGCATCTCGGCCGACCTGCCGTTCGCGCAGGGCCGCTTCTGCGGGGCGGAGGGTCTGTCTGACGTCGTCACCCTGTCCACGCTGCGCGGCAGGGAATTCCTGAAGGCGTACGGCGTGGAGATCACCGACGGCCCGCTGGCCGGTCTGGCGGCCCGCGCGGTCGTAGTCCTGGACGACAAGAACAAGGTCATCCACTCCGAGCTGGTGGGCGACATCGCCGAGGAGCCCGACTACGACGCCGCCGCGGCGCTCCTTAAGTAACCCACCCCGTACTCACTGGAGCGTCGGCGCACCACCCACTCGGCCCCCAGCGGCGATCCCTCGCGCTCGGGGCCGGGGCCGGCACAGAATGCCGCCCCTGCCGCTGGGCGGCCCACCCATCGGGTCGGCGGCCGGTGCCTCCCGAACTTGTGAACACCGACCTGCCCGGTATCTGGGTGCCTCCCGAACTCATCGACAACTGACTCCCGTTCTCGGCTCTGGCACAGATCTTGGGGGCGGTCACGGAGGGGGAGGGGTTCGATCTATTGCAGGGAGGGGAGGCGACCTGGGGGATCGTCAGCGTTCACGCATTCTGGTCCACCACCAGCACGTCGTCGCCCACTCGTTGTAGTTGGGCTCCGGCAAGGTGCGGCGCTCGAATTCCTCATCGATACGCGTGATCAATCGGCCCAAGTCCCGTTTGGCTCCGGGCGGAAGGTGCAGCATCGCCCACTCCAGGTCATCACGGGCATCTCCGACCCCGGGCGAATCAAACGGGGAGGCGTCCAGGTAGCGTCCGGGCTGCTTAAAGGCCCACTCGATACACGAGAGCGCCTTGGCGACCGCGTTGGGCCACGTCTGCTGGTCCTCGATCCGGCGGATCGCTGCACGAGTCCGCGCGGAGACGCCGGGGACCCTCAGAACCGGATCCTGCCATCGTGGCCGCCACCGCTCTGCGCGGACGGCCTTGGGACGCCTACGCGGCATCGCCCTTTCGGATCAACATGAGGCCATCCTGCCACGGCTGGGCACCTGCATGCACTGGCTATATGTCGGCAAGCCGCAGCAGGGGTTGCTGCTATCCGGGTCTCGCGCAGCTCTTGGGGCTCGTCGCGAAGAGTTATTGGAGAAGGATCATCTTGCGGAGTAGTCCGAATCCGGCGCGGCCGTAGAGCTGCCGCTTGATCCTCTTGATGCGGTTGACGGCGCCCTCGATGCTGCCGGAACTCCAGTCGAGAGTGAGCCCCGCTGTTACGGCGTCGAGGTCTCGGAGCAGGTGGAGTGCGAAGCCGGTCAGGCCAGGCCCACGTAGTGCGCCCCTGAGGGAATGCAGCAGCCCTTACCCGTCGATGTCGTCGGTTGAGTCGCATCCGAGCCAACGGCATGTCGGGGAACCGGGCCGCCGAAGCCGGCTTCACTTTCCGGTCCGCTGTACTTGGGGGCGACTTGGATCAGTGCGTTCCGATCAGCACTGTGCGCTAACCGCCGGTCATCGGATCTGCCGTCCCGAGATGGCCCGGGCGATCACGATCCGCTGGTTTCGCTGGTGCCGTTTGCCGTATCCCGGCGAGCAACTCCCGTTCCTGGCACAGGGTCTTCCCCTGCTGTTCGAGCGTGGCGATCTCCGTTACGACGTTCTCGAGGTCTGAGGTGAGCTGGGAGGAGGCGGGGCCGGAGTGTCCGGCATGGCAGGGCCCTTCGGCAGGGCGTCGAGCGGAAGCTGGGGCGCCCACCAGCCATGTGTCTGGGGCGTGACATGCCTCGGCGCAGTGGACGGTGCAACTTCTATGGCCTGCTCGAGTCTAGGTGGCTGATCATCGAGTGAACTCTCCTGCGCAGCTTGAGTGAACCCTCGACCATGCATGGAGACCTGCGATTTACCGAGTGCAGGGGCTGTCAGTGCTCGGTGATTCACTCGGAACACGGCTGCTGCCACACGACTTCGGCTTCCTGGGGTGCGCAGTGCCAGGAGGCGAGCGGGTGCGCTTTCGTCAGCCGGTTGTGTAGGTCGGTCAGTTGCTGCGGTGTCTGGCCGCACAGGTGCATGAGGAGGTCCAGGTCGGTGCTCCCGGCACCGTCCGTGGGGTGCTCCTATGTGTTTGGTCAAGGTCGTGGGTCAGGATGGCGGCATGACGACGTGGTTTTGCACCTATGACGAGGACGAGGGGCTGCATTTCGAGGCCGCTGACGAGGCCTGGGCGACGCGTCAGGTTGAGGTCCGGAGGCAGGACTCGCGACCTGTGACAGCGGCATCTTTGGAAGAGGTGCTGTAGGCGGGGCGGCCTCCCGGGGGAGTGGGGTTTCGGTATCTGAGCCCGGATCTGCAACTGGTTGGCGAGGACGTGGTGGCCGCTCTCCACGGCGGCCGGCGCGCATCGCGTTGGCCGCGTCGGTCCGTGGGGTGGACGCGTGATTCTTCGAGGTGCTTACTGCCGATACTGCACTTCACCGGTCCCGGATGTCCGGCAGGGTGGTATCTGCGGCGGCATAGAGGAACTCCAGTAGTTTTCCGTATGCCTCGATGTGTGCTCTGTCTAGGTCTGCCCTGTGCTGTGGCGTTTCTGTTTCGTTGTCGACCGCATGCAGCCAGTCGATGACTGCGGCGAAGTGGGGCACCAAGGAGCCTGTTGCCGCTTGCGCGGCGGTGCCCATCTCGCTGGGGCCTTCCATGAAAACGATGTGCTGAAGGCGATCGAGCTGGCGGTTCATGGTTCGTGCTTCGTTCCAGAGGCGGCGGGCGGCTTGGCGGCGCTCTTCGCGTTCCTCGGGAGGGTCGCTCGCTGCGATGCCTCCGAGTTTGAGGCTTGCCTCGCTCAGTGTTCCGTGTACCCGGTGACAGCTTTCAGCGAAGGCCAGGTAGGCGCTCTTGCGCGATTCGCGAAGAGCCCGAGTCCATTCAGCATCCAACTGCAGGCGGGCTTGCCTCAGCTGCGTCTCGGACTGGATCTCGGCCTGCTGCTCTGCCTTCCTTCCGGCGATCCAGGCAGATGCCGTGGCGCCGACTGCGCCGACCGCAGCGCCGATGACGCCACCGAGGAGTCCTGCAAGTCCTGCGTCCATGGCGTGATTGTGGTGGCCGAGCGGGGCGCGTTTCCAGAGGGGGCACGGTCATTGTGCCTGACCATGGGATGAGGAATGGCGCTGGACTTCGACCACGCCATGCGCATCATCGGCTTGTGCAGGCAGTGAGCTGATGCGCGGTCATCGGCGCGAGTGTGGCTGACGAGAACTGCTGGGCTTCTGGGAGAGCCCTGAGGCGGAGAGCGGTCTCAGGGGCTTTCCCTCGGTCGCAGGCAGGCCGCCGGTATATGTCGATGAGGAGCTGTACAGGGCGTATTCGAGCAGGTCGGGCGAGGCGTCGGATGGCCAGGGACCCGTTGCCGCTGCTAGGCCGGCGGCTGCCTGCATGAAGGAGAGGTAGACGGCGTTAGCGGTGCGGTGACCAGTTCCCATCCCGCCAGACCCAGTTGGCGATCGAGCCGTTGGGGTCGTGACCGGTCTCTCGGCCGACTGTCTGGGCCAGGGACCATAGACGCCGGGCCAGAACCCGGTCGAGGACGAGCGGCTGGGGGCCGGTTGATGACGGAACCGTCTTGCCGGCGAAGTACAGGAACTTGGTGTAGAACGACGGACCAAGCTCGAAAACGCGGCCTTGAAGCCCTGCGTATGCAGCTTTTGCATCGTGCTCGCTCAATGTGGCGACCGCACGGGCCAGTGCCGCATCCAGGTCCTCGGCGGTCAGGATCTTTTGCAGGGAGGCGGGGCCACTGCCGCCGGGGGAGCCGCGTTTGCCCTTCCCCCACACATAGGTGGCGACCAGAGCCTCTGTGAGGGCCTCACGTCGCAGCGCGTCCGCAACGATCGATATCACCTGCGCCCGGCTGATCTCGGCGTCACCGGCGTGGGATGTCGAAGCCAGTGCCGCCGATGTTGCCGAGTTCGGTTGTGAGCGAAGCCGTGATCCTTCTTGGGGCGACAGGGCGAGACACCGAAGGGCGTGGAGCGGTACGTGGCGTAGTTCTGGCCGGTGTGAGCGTTGGCTGACCGGAGCCCCCCATGGAAGCATGGCGGCCTGGTCGTCGACGGTCGGCTCTATTACGGCCTGGCGCTCGTGATCTTACATCTCCCGGGCAGGGCGGAATTGATGTTGCTCCAGCGGGAACTCGTCCCAGAGAATCTGCGATCGGGCCTCGCCGCTCAGGACGGCGGTGAGGAACTGGGTCACGGTCATGTCATAGCGTTCCCAATCCTCCCCGGACTCGTCGTTGATCAGGATCGGGCGAGTGTCGGGCGTGTCACCGGGCTGGACGAGCCAGTACAGGTATTCGCCGTTGTCCGTGGTGGCCCAGCAGACCAGGCGGTTGCCATCGGCGTCCATCTCGGCGGGCTTGTCCTCGTACTGCCACAGCGCGTCATTGGCTTCCTCGCGCTCTGCGGAGATCTTGAGCTGGTCGTACACGTCGTTGGCGCAGCCCGGCTCCAGGAGCAGCAGGTAGCCGTCGACGAAGCCGCCTGCGTAGGTGGTGATGAGCTCTTTGTAGTCTGCGGGCAGCGCCGTGCCCAGGGCGGCTTCGGCGGCGTCCCAGTCGGGCGTCTGGGTGGGTGCGGAGGGCCGGGGCAGGACCTCGGTGAGCCGGTTCAGTTCGGGACTCATCTCGCGGTCAGTTCCTTTCGTCAGTGTTTGCGGTTCCAGATGGTGACGCTGTTGGTCCCGCCGCTGTCGCTGCCGTGCGGGTGCATGGTGAAGCCCTTGTTGCCGTGGGCCTCGATGGTCACGCCGAGGGGAATCTTCGCATTACCGTCGGCGTAGATGGGCTTCACGCTGTACTGGATGATCTCGTCGTTGTCGCGGACCGCGTTGCGGACCTGGAGTTCGACTTGGCGCATCACGGGCGAGTTGGCGTAGCTGTGCATGGTGACGAAGTTGCGCGGGTCTTTGTTGGATCCGCCGATCATTGCGGCGAGCAGATGCGCCCGGTTGTAGCCCTTACCGGACTCCCAGCCGGCCGGGTCGACTTTGGGGCCGGTCTTCCCGCCCAGCATGTCGCGGGTGATGGTGGCGTGCATTGAGGTGGCCCGGTTGTGGGGGCCGAGGTCGCCGTACTGGACCCGGTCGCCCCAGGTGACGTCGGTTTCGTCGCACGGTTTGAGGCCCAGCGGGTCGCTGAGGGAATGCGGGTTTTCGACGTAGGCGACGGGGTTGGGGGCAGGCAGCAGCCCTAGCGGGTCCTGGGTGAGGTAGCGGGCGGATTCCGGGTCGTAATGGCGGAAGTAGTTGTGGTGCAGCCCCGTCTCGGGGTCGTAGTACTGGCCGGGAAACCGCAGCGGGGTGTACGCGGTGGCGCCCTTGTTCCAGGTGGTGGCGCCCCAGAGCGTGGCGCGGTTGCGCCAGGCGATGATGCCCGCTTCGTCCACGAGCTCGGTCGGGGTGCCGATCTGGTCGGTGACGATCGCGAAGAACCGCTGGTCGATGGCGTCCTGGGGCGCAGCGGCGAGTGACTTGGTTTCGGTCTGGGCGATCGGGACGCGGCCGTCGTGATCCCACGTGAGCGTGATCAGCTCGGGCGAGCCGCTGCTGTGCACCGTCTGCTCGCACAGCGTGGCACCGTCCCAGGTGAACGTGGTGCGCTCGGTGACGGTCCTCCCGTCGGCGGCCATGCGCAGCTTCGTGGTGCGCCGGCCCAGTCCGTCGTAGGTGTACTGCCAGCGGGTGCCTTCCGGAGTGGTGACGGCGCTGAGCTGGTCGTCGGCGTTCCACTCGTAGCGCCAGGTGTCCGGCTTGCGGGACAGCCGGGTTTTCTGCCGCACCACGATGCGGCCGAGCGCGTCGTGCTCGTAGCGCACGCTCCCGGCGCGGGTGATCCGGGTGCCGGTGTAGGCACGCTCGCCGATGGCGTCGGGGCCCGCATGCCTGGTGGGCCAGGACGCCGCCGTCTGGTTCCCCATGACGTCATAGGCGTACGTCTCGCTCCAGTTCGCGGCGCGGACCGCGGTGACCCGCCCGGCCGCGTCGAGATCGAAGCGCCGGGGACCCGAGTGGAGGTCGTCGATGCCGGTGAGCTGACCGTCGGCCCGGTGGGAATACGTCCTGCGGTGCACGAGCTGCTGCTCGAGGCCCGCGGACACGGCCTGGACCACGAGCCGCCCCGCAGGATTGTAGCTGCTGGTCAACGTGGCGAACTCGCCGATGCGGCGAGTGACTTCCCGCCCTGCAGCGTCGTAGGTGAAGTCGATGGCGCGCCCGGACACACTCATGCGCGCGGTGCCCTCGTCCGCGCCCTGCGTCCAAGTGGTGACGGTTCCGGACGGGGTGGTCCGGCTGCGGCGGCGCCCGGCACGGTCGTGTGTGAACCGCAGCCTGGCGCCGTCCACGGCCTGCGCGGCGAGGCGTCCCGCGCTGTCGTACGTGAAGTCCAAGACGTGGTCCCGGGTGACAGCGCGGGTCATCCGGGACGCCACGTCGTAGTGGTACTGCGTGTGTTCGCCGTCTGCGTTTTTGCTGCTGAGCCGGCCGGCCGCGTCGAAGGTGTACGCGACGGTCGTGCCCGCGGCGTTCGTGCGGGAGACGGGCTGGCCCGCCGCGTCATAGGCGTAGCGGGACGTGAGGCCGTCGAAGTCGGTCTCGCAGATCAGCTGTCCGGCCGCGTCGTAGAGGTAACTCCATTTCAGGCCAAGCGAGTTGGTGACGTGGGTGAGGCGCTGCTCGGTGTCGTAGCGGAAGGTGTGCGTTGCCCCGTCGGGCGCAACGCGCGAGGCCGGCAGGTCAAAGGGACCATAGCTGTAGCGTGTGATGCCGCCGACCGGATCGGTGTGGCTGGTGCAGTTGCCCTCGCCGTCCCAGGCCCACGACTGGGTGGCTCCGTCGGCTGCGCAACGGCGCAGCATCCGGCCTTCCGCGTCCCACCACGTCGTGGTGAACTCCCCGAGCGGGTCCACGAGTTCGACGAGACGGCCGAACGCGTCGTAGCGGGAGCGGCTCGTCGCGCCGCTCGCGTCGGTGACCTCGGTGGGCAGCCCGGCCAAATTCGCCAGGGCGCTCACACGGCCTCCGGCCGCGTCGGTGGCCTGCGCCACAGCTCCGTTGGGGTGGTGAGTGAAACGCAGCGCGGCGCCGTCCGGGAAGACCTGAGCGGTTCGGTTGCCGCGCGTGTCGAACTCCTGGCGGATCCGGGCGCCGTCGGGGCCGATCAGTTCCACCGGCAGGTGCAGCTCGTTGTAGCCGATCCGGGTCGTCGCCCCGTCGGGTGTGGTGACCTGCACCAGGTCGCCTGCGTCGTCATACTCCCAGCGGGTGGTGCGATCGAGCGGGTCGGTGCGGGTCAGTAGACGGTCGTGGCGGTCCCAGGTCTGGGTGGTGATGTGGCCGAGCGGGTCGGTGATCGCGACGATCTGGCCGAGCCGGTTGGCGCGGTAGACCGTGACATTACCGAGGGAGTCGGTATACGTGGCGATGGTGGCGCCGTCCGCGTCAGGGCCCCCGTAGATGAGGCGAGCGTCCAGGATTCCGTCTGTACCCCGGGTGGCGACGACTCGGTGCTGCTCGTCGTACGCATACGTGTACGCGGTGTCATTGCTGTCGTGCCAGTGGGTTATTCGATGGTCCGCGTCGTAGCCCAGGTGCAGGGGCGCGTCGACAGCGTTGCGGACCTCAGTGAGATCCCCCGCGTGGTCGTAGCAAAAGGCCCGTACGCGAACCGGCCCGTTATCGGTGAGCATCGACAGGGCGGTGACGCGAGACTGGTCGGAGTCGACCTGCACACGGTAGCCGCCGCTGTGGGTGACAGTCAGGGGGACGTCGTGCTCGTCGCGCTCCACAGTGACCGCGTTGCCGTTACGGTCCTCAACACAAGCCAGCCACCACACACCGCCCTGCGCCGTGGCGCGTTCGAAGTGCCGGATCAGCCCGGAGTGCGGGTCCTGCACGGTCAAAACGTAGCTGCTGTCGCGCGTCACGTAGGCGAGCGGCAGAGGCTCTCCCTGGGCCGGATCCACCCAGTCACCAGGCAGGTCGGGCAGGCGCGGATAAGCAAGCGCGGAGCCATCCTCCCGATACCACCACAATCCGCCCAACGACTCATCCTCTTCAAGACGTTCGTCGAGTGTGGAGGCCCATGACGGACCAAAGGAGCGTCCCGCGGCGTAGCCGGACAGATGCGTGCGGCGCAGAGCCAAGGGCAGCACACCGGGCAGGTCAATGTCGGTCTGGGCGAGGATCATCTGTCCGGTGGCCATGTCGATCGGGTCGCCGCAGGTGAACTTGTTCTTCAACGACCGTGCTTGCTGGGCCAGTTGGGCGGAGGCCAACTTCAGTCTGTCGCGCACGTTCTTGCCGTGGCCGCCATACCCGCCCGACTGACCGTCGCCGCCCTCACCGCGGGCCTTCTTCCCGCCCTCGATGGCATTGACCTTGTCGCGGACGTCGTGGTCCTTGCCCTTGTGGGTCCGGGACGCGCCCTTGACCCGCTCCGGAACGGTCTCGGTGATGTGCGTGCTGATCTTCTTCAGGGCCTTCTCCGAGCCCTTGATCGCGCCGTGCAGCACGCTGTCGAAGGCCTTCGTGAAGGGGTCGCGGCCCTTGCTGCGGCCGAACGCGCCCTTGACCCGGCCCAGCGGGTCGGAGGCAGCCGTGTGCATGTCGCTGCCGTGCCGGGACACCTTGCCCGCGCCGTCCTCGAACTCGACGTGATTGATACGGGTGACCTTGTCCGGGCCAGTATTGGCATCGCCGGCCGAGTCAAGATGCATTCCGCCCTTGCCGCCGTGCCCGCCACCGGCGCCACCGTTGGCCGGCGGCATGTGGAACGCGCCGTCCGCCAGGTCCAGGACCATGTCCTCGACCATCGCCTCCAGCTTCGCATTGACCGGCTCGGTGAGCTTCGAGATCACCTCGTCGACGATCCGGTCGACCGCTTCGTCGACGATCCGCTTGACCACCTGACGCATCGCCTGGATCTCGGCCGCACCGAGAATCGCCGACAGACCGCCCGTCACCCAGGCGAGCCCGATGGACAGGCCCACCGAGCCTGCCATGATGGCGAGTTCGGCCTCGGCCTTGTGCTTCATCCACTCGATGATCTCGGCGAGGACGTCACAGGCGTCCGCGAACAGCCGGGCCAGCTCAGGGAGCTTCTCCAGGTGACTGGCCTTGATCTGGTTCCAGTGCTTCTCCATGGAGTCGACGGCCCAGCCCTCGGAGGAGGACAGGATCCGGGAGAACGCCTTGTGCGCGTCGCCGCCGTGTCCCTCGAACTTCTCCGCGAACTCCCGCATGGCGTCTGCCATTTCGCGGTAGTCGTCCTCGTCGACGTTCGGGAAATTGATCCCGATGAAGTCCAGGATCTCGTCCAGCCAGCCCGGAATCGTGTAACCCATCCCCGTACCTCTCCCCGTGCCCCACGCCCTTGATCGCAGGCGCACAGTTGCTGCGCATGCGATCAAGAACCCTAGTGGACGGCACTGACGCAAGTGAAAGCGGCAAGCCAGCCGTTCTGGACACGCACCATGCCGCCGAAGCTTCGCGGTCAGGGCAGCGGGGGACCAGCGCATGACGTGCAAGGCGTAGGAATTGTCCGGTGCGAAGGCCGCCGTAGGCCGGGCCTCGGTCATCGCGGACAGCGGCTACCGGGGCACCGGCCTGCTCATCCCGCACCGCCGCGAACGCGGACAGACCGAACTGCCTGCATGGAAGGAGGAACACAACACCTCCCACCGCACGGTCCGGGCCCGCGTCGAGCACGTCTTCGCGCGGAAGAAGACCCGGAAGATCCTTCGCGACTGCCGTCTGAAGGGCGACGACGTTCACACCGCGATGCTCGGCATCGCCCACCTCCACTCCCTCGCCCTCACGAGATAGCTCCCGCCCCATCAAAGACCTTGGCGTGCGTGACGCCAGCACTGCGTCCTCCACGCGAAGGGCAGCCTCCGGGTGCGACGGGGCCAGTTAGGGCCGATCCTGGTGGCAGGGCCATGTCGGCCCCCGGCCGGCGGCGAACCGACGGCTGACTGCCGCCGTGCCGGAGAAGTGAGGGATACCCGCAGAAGGGATGACGGGATCATGGCGGACAACCTCGTTGGCAAGTCACAACAGGACGGGATCTCCGGGGTCTATGGCGGAAACGACGTTAACGGCAACGGCGTTGTCGGGGAAACAAATGGCACAGGTCACGGAGTCTTTGGCCAGAGCGCAACGGGTCATGGAGTGGCCGGAAGGGCATGGGCTTTCGGCAAACTCGGGGTCTGGGGTTTTTTCACCGACAGCAAGGAAACCCCTCGAGATGGTGCGCACTTCGTAGTTCCCGCCTCTGCCGGTGTCAAGGGAACAACGGCCAATGAGGCTTCAGTTGGCACAGATCCTCAGCTCGGGCTGAAGACAGTATCGGGTGTCGTAGGAGAAGTAACTCTGCCGGGACCCGGGTTTGGATACGGAGTCCTCGGGCTGGGGCACAACGACGAGGGTGTCGTCGGTTGGAGCGAAAAAGGAGCCGGCGGAAGTTTCGTCGGCTTGAAAGGTCCGGGCATCACTGCGAAGTCCGAGGAGCGCGGACAGATCCAGCTCGTACCCAGAGAGGTTGCCTTCGGCGCGGACGCTCAAGGAAATCCCCGCCCGAAACTGCCGAAATTCGCAAAGGCCGGAGAGATGGCGATGGTCACCAAGGAGGGCAAGTGCAGTCTCTGGCTGTGCGTCAATTCTTGGCGGGCTGGCGGCGGCGTAGTTCCGCAAACGGACGCCCGTTGGGCAGAGGTGAAGCTGGGTGCTGCGTTCAGTGGCGAGACGGGCTGACCGCGGGGCGTCGTTTTGCTTTGCGTAGAACCGGCTGAGCGACAAGCCGTGGTTCACGGACCACCAGCCAAAGTCCCTACACCTCTTGGTCCAGCGCCAGCCGAGAATACAACCATGGCCGAAGAAGGGCACAACCAGGCAGCAGACGCTCATTCCTGTCATGCGCGGCCGAGGTAACTCGGCCGCTGGACCTCGGCCACACGGTCGACCTGCCGGAAGACCGACGCGCGCGGCACCTGCCCCATGTGGTACGCAAGCCGCTACTCGAACGCCCCAGCCTGCCCGAAGAGTTCTTCGCCCCGTTGACAGCCACAACCATCTACGACCCGGCCCCCAGTTTCTGCCGCTGGTTCGTCGAGCCGGCGCTCTACGCATTCGGACGCCGCCAGGTCATGACGGCACTGCTCGACGATGTGTGGAGGGATACGGGCGCACAGAGAGCGGGCCTGGTACTGCGCGCACGTGCCGCTGCGCGCGGACCGGCTCTCCGGTCTACGCACCCGGTGGGAGTCGTGACCCAAGCTCGCATACGCGCTTTGGGCCTGGCCACGCTCGACGCTTGGACCCGAGACCTCCCTGACACTCTGCGCTGGTAGCGCGCCATGGGGTTACTCGAGAGCGACCACTACCCGCACGCTATGCGAACTACTACACCGAGCCCGGGGAACCGGACCGTGCCATAGGAAGTCGTCGACAGGGCCTGAAACCGATGGCTGCTTTCCTGCACGCCAACATCGGCGAAGAACGGTCACTGGGGACCGAGATGGCCCTGGACCGACACCATCACCCAGGCAATCGATCGCCTCCAGGCCCTGCCGAACCCCGGCTGACCAGCTACTTCGACCGTCCCAACAACCGCACCACCCCCGGAGAGCGCAACCCGCCCACCCGACGCGACAACCGGGCCCTCACCCTGCCCCACTGCCGGAAAACCGTCACCCCACAGGGGCAGAGCCCCCGTCAGCGAACCGACGAGGACTCATGAACGATCGAGGCTAGATGCTGAATGCCGGATGCTCGCCATGGATCCTTCTAACGATTCATCAAATCTTCGCATCCTCGACTGGCAATCGGCTGCGGGGTGTACGCGAGGCGTGGCACGGTGTTAGTGAGGGGCTTAGTCCTTGCACGACCGGTTCGCTCAACGAGGGGTGGGAACGGACCTTGAGATTTTTCCGCGATCGAGGTTCGCGGGGAGACGCGAAACGGCAGGGCTCAGAGCGGGATGCGCCTGCACGTGTTTTTACCTTCAGGGTGCAGGTGGAGCGGCGTCACGGCGGCTGGGTGAATCTCTTGGATCAGGCAGGGGCGTTAGCCGACCGACACCAGGGCGTCGTCGAAGCACGCGAATCTGACTTGGCCAGCCTCGCCTGGCAGATCATCGAGCGTCTCGGTGGGACGTGGGCGGGGTGTCGCGTGGTCTTTTTCGCTGGCGACCGGCGTCAGAACCAGTCGTTGCACGAGGGCGATGTCTTCGGGATCGTCGGGATGGGCGAGCGCCAACTCGTCTCCGGCCCCGCACATCCCGAGTGCGGTCGGCCGACCGAGCCGAACGGTTCGGGGGGTGACAGCTTGGCGGACGGACAGTTGGTCGAATGCGGGGCCTGTCGAAACGAGGTCACCGTAAGGCAGGTACCGGAGCGGACCATGGTGCTCTCGACGCCTGAGACCTTGCGCGGCACCGCGCTCAACTGCCAACGCTGTGGTCGCATTCTCTGCATCGACTGCGTGTTTCCGGTCGTCGACATTCCCGTCGAGCCCCAACACCCGCAGTGCGATCGCTGCGGTGGTGATGTGGGCTCGGTCGGAGAACAGAGCTGTCAGATCACGATCCAGGGGACCCGTCGTCAAACGGCTCAGTCGGTTTCGCCCCCGTCTCGTCCGCCGTCGCGGCCAAGACAAGCGACTCTCGAGGGTGATCGGACGGCGCCTCGGGCTTCGTATGCCGGTCTTACGGCCGCCGAGCTTGTAGACCGGTTCGTGGCCTGCCGTATGGCGGGGCGCGTCGAAGACCCAGGTATACGGGGAATCCTCGACTGGTTGCGCCGGGACTACGGTCATCCTTCCAGCCCCTTCGCTGCCTCGTTGGAGAGGCTCGCTTTTGGCGCCTCCGGCCCTGCTCTCTTCCAAGAGGGGATGGAACCCGACGAGGTGGAGATCATCAAGACGGTCATGCAGCGCATTGACGGCAGCCGATGGGATTAGGAGAAGGATCCGCCGTGTCACCACAGGAAAGCCGGAGAGCGACGGGACCTGCCGGACAGCGTGAGGGTTGCCCTCATGCTCCGCATGACCACGCGTGCGGTCCGCTGCATGGTGGTCACTGTGCGCTTGAGCACCCGGGTGGTTGCGAGGCGGTCCATCCGATCTGCCCGGCCTGTTACGCCGCCCACCCGGACATCATCGTGCCCTCGGTCGCGGCAGCCGTGGCGCGGGAGGGCGTCCATTTCGCCGGTTGCAGCGAGTGTGAACAGCGCACATTCCAGTACGACGCGGACCTGTTCTGCAGGGTGTGCAGATGGTTCGTGCCAGACGTCAACGAGAGACTGGCCGAACGCTACGCCGCGCAGGCCGGCTCCTTGCCGCTGGATCCGGGAATCTGCCCAGGGTGTCACGTGTCAGGGGCGAAGCCCGCAATCAGTTTTCCGTTCCAGTGCTCAGTCTGCGGATCAGCCCGTAGGCTCAGTCAGCGCGACGTGCCCAAGACAGGCGAGTTGTCCGCGCTGTGCGACGAGTGCGGCGGGTCGACTCGTATTCCGACGACCGTTTGGTGCCCGGAATGCCAGCTCAACCTGCGCAACCTCACTCAGATCACGGAGCTGATCAAGGAGGCAAACGAGGTCCAGGTCCCGGTGGGGGACAACGTCAAGGAACCGCTGCTGGACCAGGTTGCGCGCAGGGTGGGTGCGCTGGCCATGGCCAGCGAGCGACGGTTCCGCAGCCTTACCGAGGTTCAGCAGAACCTGATCATCGACGCGAGACATCTGGATATCGTCCTATTCAGCGACGGACGGGTCGAGGAGTGGATACTTGACACGGTCAAGCTGCGCTCGATCGGGTACCGGCTGCACCGGGAAGGCGGCATGCGCCTCATGCAGGACGTGCACGCGCGCGTGAGCGTGCACAATCGCGAGGTGGCGAGGAGCGTCGATATGTGGTGGGACAAGATCGGCGACTGGCAGTCCTGAACACACGATGGCCGTGGCAGAAGCCGGACTCATGCTCGGTCTTTGCGGAGGAGTTCGGAAATCAACTCGCCGACTGCTCTGGAGAACACGCCGGCGCACGGAATGCGTAGCCGCTCCGCGAGGTCCGCGGCATACAGGTCGACGCAGGACTCCACGAGTTGGCAGAGGACCTCGGTAGCTGACCGAGCACGCCGAGCTCCCACGTACAGCACGCCGACCGCGATAAGGAGGGCGGGGCCCCAGAGCAGGCCGACAAGGCCGTAGAGCAGCGCCCACGCGACGATCCGGGCGGCGTTCGCAAAGTTCTCCTGCGCGACGGCGATGTCAGCCCGGATCGGATCAGGGACGACCGCCCAGAGGCGTGGCCACGTGGTGGCCAGGTCCAGCCCGTAGGCCCTCTGGACGCGTCGTTGATTCTCGCGCAACCGGTCGCCGATCCACGTCGCGTGCACGGGGTTGATCGGGCTGATGGCGTCACGCCGTGCCCAGGCGGCGTCGATCTCGGATCCGTCACCGGTGCGCAGGGCGCGCTCGCTGACGGCCTCTATGTTGCGGTTGGCCCGCTCCCAACGCTCGCGTCGGACGTTGCGCAACCACCGCGAGGGCGCGCTGTGAACAGGGGCGGTCCAGAAACTCCGGAGGGGCGTGGACAGGCCATCGGCCGCGATCCCCGCGCCTACCGCGGCGATCAGGGCACTGACCGCGAGCATCACGGTCTTGCCGGCCAGATGGCCGGGGTCGAGTCGGCGGAACAATGGTAGGGCCGAGTGCGGATCGAGCGCGTGCCTCCAGCCAAGTTGCCAGGCCAGCAGCGCGGTGCACACCCAGAGCAGGCCCGGGATGAGCAGCGTGGTCAGCCACTTGTTGGCGATCTTCCTGCCCAGTTCGTCGAACAGCCCGTTCACCCGCTGCTCACGCTGGCCCACGTCATCGCATCACCGGTCAGCATGCACCGGCGCTCGACGCTCTGATCGGCGCTGAGTTCGACTCTCCCGCAAGCGACCCGGTGTGGGCAGCGCCAGCCGGTGACCTCGCGAGGCCCGGGTGGGAACGGGCCAGGCCGGTATTCGCGCGTCGTATAAGTGACGCCATCGAGTCCAGCGGCCCTGCCCGCAGCATCCACCGCGTCGAGCAGCGGCAGAAGGCCGCCCGGATCGTCCTGGCCTGTGGCCTCGGCCAGCCCGGTCCACGTGTCCACCAGGAGTCGACCATCGCTCTCCAGCACCTCGCGAAGATCGTCGTCCGCCTGGAGATAGGTGCACAGGTTCCCGAGCCGTTGCAGCGCTGATTCGATGTCTCTATCTCTGTCCCTCACGCTACGATCGTGCCGTCTTTCGGCTCCGGTAGTGACGGGATCGGCCATATCGAGTCTCCGCGAACGGTCCGGAAGGCACATTCGGGGAGGGGGGAGGCATGGCTCCTGTCGACGAGCCGGGATCGGTCCTTGAACAGTTCGGGGCCGTCCAGATGTTCACGGAGCTCTTCACTCACACTGCTGATGTCACATGCCTGGCTGTGGCGGTCGAGACGGCTCGCGCCATCGTACGTGCCGTTCCAGGCGGACATGAGCAGCGCGTAAGCATGCTGCTCGGTCTCAGTACGACCCTGAGGCTCGGGTATCAATGGCTAGGGGAGATCTCAGACCTCACCGAAGCCGAGACAGCTCTGAGGGACGCGCGTGCGACCGACTCTCCGACCACCGCTCAGCGCAACGCAGCGATGGTCGAACTCTGTTTCGTGCAAAGGCTTTTGTACACGGAGACCGGTGACCCGAACCCACTCGACGAAGCCATCGGCCTGGCCAGGCACGGCCTTGGCACGACAACGCTCAACCGGGGGGACCAGGCCCGCCTGCGTCTCGAACTGGGTCATGCGCTGCTCGCAGACTACGAGCGTAGGGGGGACAACGCGCAACTATGCGAAGCGCTGGATGTCGCCCAGAAGTCGGTGTCCGGATACTCGGATCGTGCGGCCGGGCTCTGTCTCTATTCCGAGGCACTGGGGGCGCAGTTCCGGCGCACCGGCGACCTGCCGACGCTGCGACAAGCCGTCGATGCCGCGCGGGACGCAATCGCGGCGTCGGATCCCCCGCACCTGTATCGCGCGACACACGAGATACTCCTCGTCGATCTCCTGTGTCTGCTGGCCGAGCGGATCGGGGACAAGGCCCTTGCACACGAAGCGGTGCGGCTGGGCGCCGAGGCACTGAAGTCGCTCGGACCAGGAGACCCCAAACGCGCGAGCGGTCTGTCCAGCCTGAGCCGTGCCTACGTGTATCTCGCCGGCCTGACCGACGATCGCGAGATGATGCTCAAAGCGGCGCGATCAGCTCAAGAGTCCCTGGAGGCCACGCCGTACAAGCACACCCGGTATGTGGCACGACTGACCGACCTGATCGGCGCGCTCATGTCGATCTACCGCCGCTCGGACCGACGGGAGTTCCTCGACCGTGCGGTTCACGCGGCGCAGAACGCCGTCGCATCAACTCCGGCGGACCACCCTGAGCGAGCCCGGGTCCTGTCGAATCTCTGCATCGTATGGGAGGCCGCAGCGAAGGCGGGCATTACGGGGCTTGATTTGCGGAGCGCCGCCAAATTCGCGCGGAACGCGCTCGTGTCGACACCTCCTGATCATCCCGACCGCGCCGCGCTCATGGTGAACCTCGCGGATGTCCTCACCCTCCAGGATGCGCAGACCGGTGACTCTCGTTCGCTGACAGCAGCGTTGAGCGCGTATTCCGATGTCGCCCGCATGGAGAGTGTCTCGCCCACGGCCCGCGTCGTCGCAGCGCAGCGCGCAGCCAGCCTGAACCTACGAAACGGACGACGTCACCAGGCAATGGCGATGATCGAGACCGCTGTCGGGCTGGTGCCGCACATCGCCTTGCGCGATGTAGACCGCGCCAGCAGGGAGCACCGCCTCCGCGTCGTGCATGGACTTGCTGATACAGCCGCCGCGACCGCCATCACTGCCGGTGACCCGGCCAGGGCGATCGAGCTGCTGGAGCAGACCCGAGGGCTGGTGCTGGCGGGAACTCTTGAGACGCGCAGCGACATCACCGAGCTGCGTGCTCTGGCCCCTGACCTGGTCGAGGCGTTCAACGAACTGCGGCGAACCGTCAACCTTCTCGATCACGAATCGACCGAGATCGCGGACTCGCTCCCCTCGGCCGAGCGCGGAGCACGACAACGAGGTCTGGCGGACCGACGTGCGGAGCTGAACTCGGAGTGGGAGCAACTGCTGGACAGCATTCGGAGCCGGAACGGCTTGGAGTTGTTTCTCCAACCGCAGCCCATCGGAGAGCTGCGTGCCCAGGCCGCGAACGGACCGGTCATCTACATCACGGTCCATGAAGAACGCGGCTACGCCCTCATACTGGCCAATGAACCGGACCAGCCCGTCCGGCTACTCGAACTCCCGGCGGGAGCCACGGCGCTGGCGGTCGATGAACAGGTTGCCAAACTCCGCGAGGCACGTGCTGACGCCGCCGATCGGCTCATCCGTCGGCGCAAGATGGCGCAGAGGCTGATTTTTGAGGTCCTGGACTGGACTTGGCACGCCATCGCGGAGCCCGTGCTACGGGCTCTTGGCCATGCCACCGACGCCTCCGAAATGGACTCATGGCCGCGAGTCTGGTGGTGCCCCGTGGGGCTTGCCGGCTTCCTCCCTCTGCATGCCGCCGGGTGCCACTGCCCGGGGGGCCGAGGCGACGCGGTCATGGATCGGGTGATCAGCTCCTACACACCGACTGTCCGGGCCCTGGCACACCTGCGCGAACGTGACAGCGAGGGTGCATGCTCGACAGTTGTCGTTGCCGTACCGGACGCACCCGAATGTCCCCCGCTCAATGCTGCGGATCGCGAGGTCCGAGCCGTACGGGATCTCGTCCCGGGCGCCACCGTCCTTCCCCGGAAAGGCACTCAGACCAGCTGCGAGTCCGTCATCAACGCGCTGCAGAACCACCATCTAGCCCACCTGGCCTGCCACGCCGTGGCCGACTGGACCGACCCGTCGAGCAGTCGACTCGTTCTCCACGACCACCTCGTCAAGCCGTTGAAGCTGCACGACCTCACCCGACTAGATCTTCAATTCGCACAGTTGGCCTATCTCTCCGCATGTAGCACCACGGAGAACAACCCCATGCAGGTCGACGAAGCCACTCAGCTCACCGCGGCGTTCCAACTCGCCGGATATCGCCACGTCATCGGAACCCTCTGGCCCATCGCCGACGACGCCGCGGAGGAGATCGCCCGCGCGTTCTACCGTGAACTGACCTCCGAGGGCACGACGCAGCCGACCCCGGACAGGGCCCCCGAAGCAATCCATCGAGCAATCAGACTTCAGAGAGAGCAGTCGCCGCACCTACCAACGCGTTGGGCCGCCCATGTCCATTGGGGCGTATGAGCTGCTCGGTGTTGGATCGGGGCAGCGAGGCTGCCGAGATCCAGGCCGATGAACGGAACCCGCCCGGACGAGCGGGTCCTAGGGCCTGTTGTGAGAGTCCTGGTCACGTGAGGTCTGGCGTCCATCGGGTAGTGGCGTTGTCAGTGGTCCTGTGCATGATCGGCGCGTCAGCTTTTCGCGGAGGTAGGGAAGTGCCATGCCGATCACAAACCAGCAGATGGCGGGACACGCGTTCCTGCGGGAGATGTACGACGACTCGTACTTTCCTGATCACGTGGTCGACGAGGGGGAGGCGGTCCTTCTGCGGCTGTGCGAGCGCATTGAGGCCGGGCAGCCGTCGGATCTGGAAACGCTGTATGGGCTCGCCCAGGCCGCGACGGAGGAGTTCAACCTGCTGGACAGGGAGTTTGTGGCGGCGGGGAGCGGGATCGAGACGGTCGCTCGCGAGTGGATCTGCGACGAGTTCTGCTTCGTCGCATCGGCATACGGGTTCGCGGACGCGGATGCGGACGAGTTGACCGCCGGCCGGGACTGGTGAACGGGGACGAGAAGGTCACCTCCGGTCAAAGCCATTCGTTGAGAGCTGCGATCAGGACTGTCGCCTCGGTCATTCACAGTCCAAGATCCACTTTCGGCACACGGCCTAGCGCGCACCTGTACGCCCGCCTGGTGGGCGACTGTTGCTCGCCGAAGGCAACTCTTTGCCCCTTCACCGGGATGCCAGTGAGCTGGGGCATCTTCGTGAGCTCGCCCGCTGGCACAACCTTGCTCTCGCCGGATGGTCGGGCGGCCGACGCGCAGGGCGCCTTCGCTGGGCGCCGGCCCGTGACCGGTCTCGACGCGACAGGCTGGCCTGTCGGCAGGCCAGCGTGTCAATTGAGACCTGGTCTGCCGCGAGGTGAGGGTGCAGACGGTCCGGGTCCGCAGTCGCCGGCGCTGCCTTGGCTTGGCTTGGTCGAGAGTCCATGACCTCCCCGACGGACTCGTGTACGCCGGGGAGCCGCGGTGGACGGCTTGGCCTTGAGCTCGGTGGCCTGGTGAGGGATCTCGTCCATGGGCTCGGTGTCGTCCCATGGACGGTCAGGCGTTGATCATTTTCTTGGTTTCGGCGCGGTGGCGTCCGTTGGGGAGGGCTGTTTTGGCGGTGAGTCCTCGGGATTGCCATGCGTTGTCGCGGAGTTTGAACAGGGCCCAGTAGCGGGTGGGGCACAGCAGCACGATGTTCATGAATACGGAGGACGGGGTTCCGACGAGCCATGAGTGCCATCTTTGGCGGGTGGTCATGTCGGGGCGCATGAGTACGTACAGGCCTGACTGGCCGTATCGGACGACGAGGTACACCGCGAGGTACACCAGGGCCACGCCGGGGTTGTGGTAGCGGCCGCCCAGGGTCATCACCGTCATCACGAGGGTCCAGGCCAGCATCACGGGGGTGATGACGAGTTGGAGGAGACCGAAGGTCGGTGAGATGAGCTGTTTGAGGGACAGCCGCGAGTACACGAACGGCAGCATCCACCACCATGACCGGGCCCAGCGCAGACGCTGGCGGTAGGTCTTCTTCAGCGTGGTGGGCATGTCGGTGACCACGCCCGCCTCGTTGACGGCCACGACCTCTCCGCGCATGAGGGCCCTCAGCGCCAGCCAGCGGTCGTCCCCGGTTCCGCACTCCACCTCGTAGGCGTCCAGGTGGTCGTAGAGCAGCTCTGCCCTGTACAGGGCCAGTGCGCCCGACGTGGTCTCCAGTGCTCCGAGCATGGAGCGTGAGGAACGCATCATCACGCACGAGGTGCCGATGTCGATGTCCGCGGCCCTGGAGACCCAGGTCTCCTCGAAGTTGCGGATGTAGATCATGCCGGTGGTGGCCTGGATCCTCGGGTTGCTCATGGCCCGGAGTTGCTGCTCCAGGGCATCAGGGAAGGGCTCGCCGTCCGAGTCGATGGTGAGGACGAAGTCGAAGTGCTTGCCCTGCGCCTGGAGGTGACGCAGTACCGTGACCTGGGCCCCGCGCTTGCCTTTGTTGTCCTGGCGGTGCCAGAAGACCCGGGGGTGGTCGAACGGCTCCACGGGGTGCTGCTGCGAGCCGTCGTCGATCACATGGATCTCATCGAGGGGATGGGTCTGGGCCAGCAGCGACCACACGGTGCGGTGCAGTTTGTCCGTGGGCTCTTCGAAGGCCGGGATGATGGCCACCGTGCGGCCGCGTGCCACGGGCAGGTGTGTGAAGGTCCGGCCCTTGAGGAACGAGACCAGGCAGAGCACGATCACCATCATGCCCAGCCACCAGTAGAACGTCAGGATCGGGCTCTTCGACTGGAGGTGGACCACCACGGTGGTAGCGGCCAGAGCCGCTACCACCACAGCAGTCACCACGGTGAATCTCGCCCGTGATGAAGTGCTCAAGCGGTCACCCGCTTGCTCCGGGTCGCCAGGCGGAAGACCGCCACGCCGCTGATCACGAGGAGCATGGCTCCCAAGACGATCCACCCCAGCGCCGTGCCGCCCGTGGCGGCGAGAGCGGCTCCTCCGGTGGCGGTGCCGATCGCGGCACCCACACCATTGTGTCCGTACATGTTTTCTCCTTTCCGGGCGTCGAAGACGCCCGACGTTGTCGCGGGCAGGCATGGCACCACGCGTGTGCCGGAGCGGAGGCCGCCTGGCCGGCGGCTTTCGTGAGGTCGAGGGTGTCGTGGGGCGTGAGTGGCACCACAGCGTCGTACTCCTCGACCGGGATCTCGCTCCGGCGCCCCACGTCGTCCGTGGGGGTCCAGGACATTCACAGCGGACGTTCACAGCGGCTCCCACGCCAAGAGCTCGACCGCCGTGACGGGGCGGAGTTCTCCCGCTGCGGTTCGTCTGTGCTCTAGAGCCGCTCGATGTGCTGGGCGCGGGTCATGACGCCGCGGGTGTCGAGCACGTAGGCGGCCTCGGCGGCGAGTTGTGTGAGGTCGAATTCGCCGTGTTGGGTGAGCAGGAGGACGGCGTCGAAGTCGGCGACGCTCGTGCCGTTTCCCGTGGCTGCGAAGGGGATGTCCCGGCGGCCCCCTTCGGTCAGGTAGGGGTCGACGACGGTGACATCGGCGCCCATGGCGCGCAGCCGGTCGATGACTTGGATGGCTGGTGATTGGCGGGCGTCGGATGTGCCGGGCTTGTAGGCGGCGCCGAGGGCGAGGATGCGGGCCCCGTGCACGCTGCGGCGAAAGCGGCGGTTGAGGGCATCCTGCAGGCGGCGTACCACGTAGTCGGGCTGGCTTTCGTTGATGTCCTGGGCCAGCTCGACGAGCCTGAAGGTCTGTCCGTGCTGCGTTTTGACGTGATGGCTGAGGTAGACGGGGTCGATGGGCAGGCAGTGTCCGCCGACGCCGGGGCCGGGCAGGAACTTGGTGAACCCGAACGGCTTGGTCGCGGCCAGCTCCAGGGTGTGCCAGACGTCCACGCCGAGGGTGTGTGCCATCCGGGAGAGTTCGTTGACCAGGGCGATGTTGACGTGCCGGTAGGTGTTCTCGAACACCTTGGCCAGTTCGGCTTCTTCCAGACCGGAGGCCGGCACAGTGACGTCGGTGACGGAGTCGTAGAAGGCCTTCACGCGGCGCAGGCAGGCTTCTGTGAGACCAGCGACGATCTTGGGCGTGTTCTCCAGGCGCCAGAGCGTGTTGCCGGGGTCGATGCGCTCGGGGCTGAACCCGACATGGAAGTCGCGGCCGGCGATGAGGCCCGAGCCCTCCTCCAGCAGCGGGACGAGCACGTCGCGGGTGGTACCGGGGTGCGTGGTCGACTCCAGTACCACGGTGGCGCCCGGCTCCAGCCATCTGGCCAGAGTCCGGCCGGCCTCGCGCACACAGCTGAGGTCGGGGGAACGGTCGGTCAGCGGTGTCGGCACGGTGATGACGGCGACGTCGAAACCCTTGAGATCCTTCGGATCCGAGGTCGGGGTGTAGGTCCCCGATTGCAGCACGTCCTGCAGACGACTCGAGTCGATGTCCTCGATGTAGGACGAGCCGGTGGCCAGTCGCCGGCAGCGGCTTTGGTCGGGTTCGTAGCCGGTCACGGTGTAGCCGGCCTCGGCGGCCTGCAGGGCCAGAGGCAGGCCGACATAGCCCTGCCCTAGTACGCAGATGTGCATGGTGGTGTCCTCCCCTTGGTCCGGCTTGCAGGCATACGGGTCTGGCGCAGGAAACTTTCCAGGCCGAGCCGCAGGTAGCCGGGGTCTTCGTTGTAGGCGGGTATCAGGATCGGGATGTGCAGCGCGTCCAGCCGGCGGCAGGCGCGGTCGGTCAGGTGCGGTACCCGCTTGAGGTGGTGCATGAAGGTCTGCGGCAGGAACACCAGGAACAGGCTGATCCAGACCACGGTGAGACGGCTGTGGGTCTCGGCATCGGTGCCGAAGGCGACCGCTGCGTGGTGTGTGGCCCACGCGGCGGCCGGCACAGCAACGATGATGCCCATGACGACGGTCGCAGGCCGGTGCTGATGGGCGCTCGGCACCGGCGCGCTGCGCTGACGGCGGCTCACGTGCCGTGCCGCGCTGGGGACGTGGACGTGGACGTGGGCGTGGCCTCGCCGGCGACGAGATTGCGGTGGAACCCGAAACGAATGCACAGCAGAGCCGAGCGGAGCAGGCCCGCCGCGGTGGCGAGCACCCGGCCGCCGATCGGATGGCTGATGCCACCGATCAGCAGAACCGGAGTCTTCGTCTGCGCAAGCTGAGCGTGTCCAGGCATACGTATATCCCCCCCGTGGGAACGGCCGTTGGATGGAAAAAATGATAGGAGCAACTGTGGAGGTTCCGTGCAGTCCTTGAACATTGAAAGAGCTTTCTATGCCTGCCGGAGGGGTGCCCTCCGGTACGGCCACGGAGGGTAATGCCAGGTCAGTGACGCGTAAGCATGATCGAATCCCGTGACACAACTGCGACATTCAATTTCCGGCACCCGCGCCAAACGGACTCTCACGTCACACCTGTCACACCGTCAAGCGCCTTCCGCACCACAACCGTTGGCCAACGATCGCCCCGATCCATGGCCAACGGTCAATTAAATTCAATGACGAAGCGGAATATAAAACCGGGGCCGCAGGGCGCCGCATGGCTGGCACGGGGCGCAAGTAAGTTCCGTCTGCGGTGCGTTCAGGCCATGAAAGGCGAAGGGTTTACGCCAGCAATGCGCGAGCCCCCGTATCCGTGCAGTGGCCGGCAGGGTCCGGGGTTCTGGAGCTTCGGTCGCGACCACCGGATTGGCGGCCGGGGCAGATCGGCAGCAGGGTCGACCTGTCCACCGAGCATGGGCGGTGCCCTGGCAGATGGCGGCCCCGCGTTGCGCACGGGACGCGAGGCCGCCGACGGCACGCCGTCCGCGGCGCCCACACCGACCGTATGGCTGCCCGATCACAAGTGCCCGCCGGGCTGCTCCAGTCGCCGGTCCCCTCAGAGAACTGAGGGCGGGCCTGGTCGAAGCCGCCTCTTGAATGCGACGCACCAGCGCCGGTCTCCTCAAGCCGTACTCTTCCGGCGTGCGCTCCCTGCCGCAATCGTTCACCCTCAGTGCCCTCAAGCGGGGGCGTGCCGTCGAGCAGTTTTCCCGGACCGGCAGGAAGCCGCGCGAGGCACCTGGGTGTGGTCCGCGGGTGCGAAATGCCCTGGCGCCGTTCGTCGGGGTGCCAGGGCATCATTCATCGCAGGGCATCACGGGATGCTCAACGCGGGTGGCGGGAAGCTGCTTCTAGTCGCCGTATCCCATGCCGCGCCTGTGGTTCATGGAGCCACGCTGGCCCATGAGGCTGTTGTCCCAGGAGCGGCTGTTCCAGCTGCCGGAGCCGTTGGAGCAGCTGTTGCCGAAGGCCGGGTTGAGCAGGCCGATGACGTTGACGGTGTTGCCACAGGCGTTGACCGGGATGTGCACCGGGATTTGGATGACGTTTCCGGACAGGACACCCGGCGAGCCCCATGCGGCGCCCTGCGCACCGGCGTCTGCGGATGCGGCACCCGCGCCTCCCAGTACCGCACCACCGACCGCGGCCATGACCGCTGCACTCGTCAGAACACGAAACATGAACTTTCCTCACTGCTTGCACAGCCCTCGGGTGTGATGGCGAGGGCAAGGAACTGCTCGCTCCTCAGCATCAATCCGGAACCTGCCGGGTCGGGGATTGGCCCATGCCCGCCAGTTCACTCGTGTGGACCACCCGGCGGCGCACGCGCACCGGTGCCGGCTGCAGCCCGGAACAAGATGGCTAGTGCCCGCGGGCTACTCCGCCGGTCCCCCTTGAGCTGAGAACACCGAGGGCGCGGGCGACGGCCACGCGCTGCTGCTGGCTGCCGGACAAGTACGGCGTTGAAGGGAACTCAGGTCAAGGTCTGAAGAGCCCACCACGTGCCTGAGAGCGCGGACAGCTTGACGTCCGCAACAAGGAAGCGGCTCGACTTTCGCCGTTCGTGGGGGTCGGAACGGATCCGTGTGGTGCTGAGGGCGGGCCTCGGTATCGGCGTGCTGCCTGATGCGGGCAGCTGACTGTGTTTGCGTGCGCGGTGCGTGGTGAGTCCGCGCGCCCCATTTTGCCGCGGTGCGGCCGGGACCGTTCTCGCTGCCTGGCAGGAGGCTCCTGACGCGACATGCATACGAACATTTGACGAGCTATCGAAGGATTGATCGTTGATTGGTCATATTTGCCTGTTACGTGCCGAAGGGTGTCTTTGGTGCGAGGCGGGTGGGTGGTGGGGTGGGACGGGCGGGGGCTGGAAACCGCTTCCCTCGCGATGGTCAAAGGATGGGTGCAGTCGACCGTGAACTGTTCTTGCGGCCTTCGGAGTTGGTTGCCTGCTGCAGGCGACTGTCACAGAAATATCCGGATATTGCGACACGAACCGGCGCGACTCGGATCAGGTCGGGCGGGTGGTCAATCTGTGGGTCCTCGGCATCAGCCGGGATCCGCACACCGCCCGCTCCCGGCCCTCCACGCTGGTCCGGGGGCGGACTCGTACTCCAAGGGGAGCACTGTTGATGTCTTCTCGTTCGATCCGTCGCCTCGCCGCCGCGTCTGTCGCGTCCGGCGTCGCTCTTGGCGCGGCCGCGCTTCCGGCCTCCGCCCAGTCCGGCCCTCACCACGCTGCCGCGTACCGGTCGGTTGTGGTGATCAGCGGCGTGCAGTACGACTCGCCGGGCTTCGACGACCGTTCCAACTACTCCCTGAACCGGGAGTGGATCGACGTCACCAACACCTCACGTCGCAGTGTGAACCTGGACGGCTGGAGGCTGTCGGACGAGGACGGCCACACCTACACCTTCGACCACTACCGCCTGGGCGGCCGCTCGACCGTCCGTGTGCACACCGGTATCGGCCGCGACACCTACCGTGACGTCTACCAGGACCGCCGCAACTACGTGTGGGACAACCGCTCCGACACCGCCACGCTGCGCAACGACGACGGCCGGTTCGTCGACGAGGTCTCCTGGGGAGGCCGTCACTACCGGGACCGTGACGGTTGGCGCTGGGGCAACTTCGGCGGCCACCACCGTAACCGAGACGGCTGGCGCTGGGGTGACCTCGGTGGTCGTCACCACCGTGACGGAATGCACCACGGCGGCCTCGGGGGAGTGCACCCGGGCCAGCACGGTCCGCGCGGCCACCAGGGCCAGAGCGGCCAGGGCGGTCACCAGGGCCAGAACGGCCAGGGCGGTCACCAGGGCCAGAACGGCCAGGGCGGTCACCAGGGCCAGACCGGCCAGGGCGGTCACCAGGGTCAGACCGGCCAGGGCGGTCAGGGCGGTCACCAGGGTCAGAACGGCCAGGGCGGTCACCAGGGCCAGAACGGCCAGGGCGGTCAGAACGGCCAGGGTCAGGGCGGTCAGGGTCAGAACGGCCAGGGCCAGAGCGGCCAGGGCGGTCACCAGGGTCAGACCGGCCAGGGCGGTCAGAACGGCCAGGGTCAGGGCGGTCAGGGTCAGGCTGGACAGGGCGGCCGCCACTGACCCCGTGTCCGGGGTGACCGTGAAGCAGACGCCGGCCGAGTATTGCTTGGCGGCGCGCAGCGGCCTATCCGGCCTCTGCGCGCCGCTCCGCGTGATCGGGGTCCGAACGGGCAGGAACAGCGTTCCTTGGGTGGTCCCGCGTTCCGCCGCATGCGTGCGAGACCACCGCTTTGAGGATGGCTCTCCTCGTGGTTTCGGGTGTCTGCGCACTGTTCACCCTGTCGCTGTCCTCATCTATCTGCCCGTACTGGCTTTCCTGCGCCGAACCGCCGTCTGGTCCTTAAGAGTCGGGCCGCAAGGCATCGACACGGTCAGCGCCGCCGATAGGCATTGCGGTGGAGCGACCTGGACAAGGTCTCGATTGCGGAGATTGATGGGAGGGCGAAGTTCTTCAGCGCGGCGATTCACCTGCATCGGTATACGGGGATCCACGTCAAGCTGGTGAAGGGTGCAAAGCGTCCGCACTATCGTCCAGTGGGGTGGCCCACGTTGTACCCGGGGAGCATCGTCGCTCGTCAAGGCAAGATGGTCCCGGTCTGTGTTCTCGGGCCGATGATGGACCAGCAGAGAGCCGACCTGGAAGACGCCCTGTCAGCCTGTCGCCGAGCATGGAGCGCGCGGTTACCCGCAAAGCTGTCGAAGCGTGTGGAGGGTGGGCGGCCACGGGCTGTCAGATTACGGGAGCCGGGGCCTTCTCGGTCGGGGCCTGCACGGCAACTGACGTGTAGAGGACCGAGGCACCCTGCTTCGAGCGATGGGCCTGGCTCTTGGCGACAAGATTTTCGAGCGTGGTGCGCACGACGGTCGGCTTGATGGTGCGCTGAGGGTGGGCCTCAGCCAGTGTCGAGGCGACTTCCGCCGTGGAACGGGGTTCTTTCTGCTGGTCGAGGTGAGTACGGATGAGCGCGATCAGCGTGGGCTGCGCCGATGAGGTAGCCGCCTTCGACTCGACGACCTGGGTCTTGTCCTTCTTGGCCTGCACGGTGGTCCTTTTCGTGCGGGGGGCCTTGGCTGCGGTCTTGGACGGGGCACGCCGGGTGGTGGTCTTGCCGGATGCCTGCTGGGGGAGAGGCGTCGAAGGCTTCGGAGTTGTCGGGGCGGATGCCGGTCGGTTGCCGAGCGTCTTCTGGATGCTTTGCAGCACATTCTGGTCGTCTTGCAGGATGCGCAACTGCGCCTGCAGGGCGGAGAGTTCCGCGCTGATACGTTCCTGTTCCTTGGTGTTGAGATCGAGGTCCTGTGCGACTTGAGTGGCGTACTGAGATGTCACGCTGGTGACGGTGACGGGATTGTCAGTCATGGTGTTGGCCTCTTTTCAGTTCGGGGGTACGGGCGCACCATCGTGAGTGCGCCCGAAGTAGGTGGGCCCGCGTGTTCAGGTGATTTCGCGGGGAACGGTGGTGTGGCAGCGTAGCGATAGTACGCATGGGTGATGGCTCATGTTCCCATCGAGTGATGGATCCATCCTGCATTCAGGGTTGAACTTTGTGCAGGGCAGCCCCTTGAGGGCTGATGCCCGGTCCGGATTGAGCGAGATACACGTGGTGGGTGGTCGGTCGGCTCAATCGTCGTCGGGCTGACTTTCTGCCTTGGCTAGGGGTCGGGGAGCATCCCCCACATCACGCTCGTCAAGTGCACCGGCGGCAATACCCAGCGACGGACGCTCTACCGCTGACCGTTCGACCTCGTGAGTGCCGTGTGCAGCAAGGGCACGGCCTCCGGCAGTCGCTGGCACCATTGTCTGCCCCACCAAGTCCCAGAAGAGGAAGCGGCAGCGAGGTCGCGTACCGGGACGTGACCAACGCGGGCGACCTCGCCTCACTGGAAACCACAGTGCCAACGCCCGCCTCTCGGCCGGATTCGACATCTCCTATAACCGGGGAACCGAGGACAACAAGGGCTTCGCTGCACTGAGCACGTCAAGCACGTACCGCTTCTGCAGCGTCAATGTCCTCAACGGCAAAATCAACGGCTTCAGCACTTTCCCCGCGAGCCGAAAGGGCTTCGACATCGTCCTGCCTCGCGAACAGAGCTGAACCGAGTCACCACCTCGGGGGCGGGCGCCGCTCTAGGCGGGCGCGGCCCGCAGCTACGCGATCTCTAGTGACGGTCGCGCTCTGAACGGCATGATCCCGTGAACGCCGCCTGCCCCGCTGCTGTGAGCGTGAGGCGCCCCTCCCGAACCGCCTCAGTTCCGAGCACCGCGAGTTTGGTACTTCTCGCCTATTCGGTTGTTCCTGCGCGCGAGGGCTGGCGATGGCTCGGCGGCGTAGTCAGCCGACGGTACCGGTGCCCCGCCGAGTCTCGCCCCCGTGTCCAGGCCCCGAGCATGCTCCGCAGCCACGGGGCGGGGCCCGGTCGGGCCGGTGCGCGTCAGATGCGCGAGTTGCGCAGCGATTGCCGCACAGCGCCGGTCAGCGCCCGCGTTGCCCGCGGGACCGACAGATGCTCGTGCTCGCGATACAGCGACCAGTTGTACTTGACCAAGGACAGCTTGTTGGAGGACAGCGATCCCGCCTGACCTGCCCGGTACACCGCAAGCGGCTCGGCCAGGCCCCGGGCGTCAGCACCATCCCTCATGATGCTCAGCCACAGCGCGTAGTCCTGGCGCTTGCGCATCTCCGGCATGAGCCTGGTGCCCAGGGCGTTGCGGTCGTACATGGCGGTGAGAGCACCGATGTGGTCCTGGACCAGCATCGCGCGGTAGTCCACGTGCTCCCGCGCGCGAATCACCCGCCCGTTGGGGACCCAGTCGGTGCTCTCGCCGTCGTAGTCAGCGTCCATCTTGAAGTAGCTGGTGAACGTCAGCGGCGCATCGCTATCTGCGGCGAAGGCGAGCTGCTTCTCGGTCTTCTCCGGCAGCCACATGTCGTCGGAGTCGAGGAACGCCACGTAGTCCCCGCGGGCCCGCTCGATCGCGAGGTTGCGGGCTCTGCCCGCACCGCCCCGCTCGGGCGCCGTCTGCGGCAGAACGCGCTTGTCCTGGGCGGCGAACTCGCGCAGCAGATCCATCGAACCGTCGGAGGACTGGTCGTCGGTGACCAGCAGCTCCACGTCGCTGTGCGTCTGGGTGAGAACTGATCGGACGGCCGCGCTGAGGGTGGCCGCCGAGTTGTAGACGGGCATCACGACAGACACCAGGGGCACAGCACATCTCCTTGCCAGATCAGGGACGACGGTCCATTCAAGCACCGCAATCGCGTAGGAGCTGACATGCAGATAGTCGTCGCTGGTCAGGGATACGTAGGGCTTCCGCTGGCCGTACGCGCCGTGGAGGTGGGGCACCGTGTGATCGGCTACGACGTGAACTCACGAACCCGCCTCCAAGTTAAGTCGGACAGCCCGGCCACGTCGGTCGGGCCGTCGCGGAGCACGGACTGTACGGAACGAGAGATCGCAAGGAGGTGCCCAGGTCGATACACGCCGGCGGCGCATGCCCAAGCAGTCATCGTGCGCACCGCCTGGTGAGCGGCACGGGCCACATCTTCTAGGCCTTCCACCAGAACCAGCGCCAGCGCCTTGCTCGTGGCTGGTCGCATCTCGTCGACCGCGTCCCTGCACGAGGTCCTGTCCGGCCAGGAAGTGTCGGCCTGGGCAGCCAAGTTCCTGCGCCCGCTTGCCGCCGACCCCAAGGACCTGCTGCACACCCTGCGCACCTGGGTCCTGGCTGAGTTCGACCCCGACGCCGCCGGTGCTCAACTCGACGTCTGCGGGCGCACCGTGCGCTGGCGAGTCCTGGAGGCCGAGCCGCTGATGGAGAAGGACTTGATCACCGTGTGGCCCGGCATTTTCTTGCCGACGCCTGGCGGGCCGACAAGCAGGACATTGGAGGCGTTGTCGAGAAAGCGCAGGGTGGCCAGGTCGCGGATGAGTTTCTCGTCGACGCCTGGCTGAGCGGCGAAGTCGAAGTCGTTCAGTTATCTGGGGTAGCGGTGAACGAGCCTGACAAAGTCGCTGTTCAGGATGTCTCGGACGCGTCTGGAAGGTGGCTGAGGTTCACCCTTTGCCCAGTGTGCTTGTGCTTGAAGGTAATCCGCTGTCCTGTTGGAGTGGTGCATCCGTAGGATCACGTCATGACTGCTGATGCCCCGCTCATCCGAGAGTCGTTCCGGCGCCTCCAGCCGATTAACACGCCCAGGCCGGTGTCTCAGTTGCCGGATCGCGTCTGGACTGACGAGGACTGGGACCGGATCCAGCGTGGATATCGAGCCCGGGACATGGATGAGAAGTGGAACGTCTTCGCCGAAGGTAACGTCCTTTTCATGCACCGGAGTTGGACCGGTCGTGGCATCTATGAGGCGTCCTTCGCCCCCGCGACTGGTGGTGGGATGAGGATCGCCTCTGCCGTGATGGAGTCCGATGGGGAGCGCTATCGGAGCACGGGCGACGAGTACGACCGTCTGATGATGGAGCTGATCATCAGCGCGATCGTCCTCGGTGAGCCAGCCGCCGACCTCCGGGCCGGACTCGTGGAGCTGACTGCACGGGCTTCGGGAAAGAGCGATCTTCCCTCGGGTGTGGTGGAGCACAGTGCTCTGGGATTGCGTTCTGGATCGTAAGCTCCGCAGCCAGGCGCGTGCCGTCACGGCCTCGGGCCATGTGACTGGATCACGCGTTGCAAGCGAAGGATCTCGCCGTTTGCCGCGGCCAGTCGTTGTTCGAGCCCTTGCACGCGCTCGCGGTGGGTGGTGCGCTCACGGCGGAGGGCTTCGGTAAGGGTGTGAATCACTGTGCCGTCATCGGATGAGGGCGCCTGCGGGGGAGACTGGTGCTCGGTCCGTTGCTGGCTGCGCAAGGTATCGATGCGTTTGCGCAGGTCCGTATGGGCATAGAGGAGTCGTTGCCCTGAAGGGTGGGGCCGAGGCCGGAGCCTGACCGCGTGGCGGGCGGCCGGGTTCAGTCGGGCAAGCCGCCCAGGAAGTTGAGCAGTGCCGCGTTCACTTCGGCCGGGCGTTCTTGTTGGGTCCAGTGGCCGCAGCCGGGGAGGGTGACGGTGGGGTGGAGTGTCGGGTTCAGCTGCTGGAGTGCGGGCAGGAGCTGGTCCATGCCGGGGAAGACGCCCACCAGGTCGCGGTCGCCTACGACGTAGAGTGCGGGGACCTGGATCGGGAGGGCATCCCAGGCCGCACCCAGCTCCCAGTTGCGGTCGATGTTGCGGTACAGGTTCAGACCGCCGGTGAAGCCGTTGTGCCGGTACTCCTCGGTGAACACCGCAATGTCGTCCTCGGTCAGCCAGGCCGGCAGTTCCTTCGGCTCGGCGAGGGTCTCCAGGAAGGTGCTGCCCGGGGGCACGAGGGGCTGCGGGGGCGGGTCAGTCTGAGGGTTGTCGCCGCTTGCTCCGTAGAGAAAGCGGCGGAAGGTGTTCTCCGGGGCATCGGCGAACTCGGCGTCGGCCACGCCCGGTTGGCAGAAGTAGTTCTGGTAGAAGCGGCCGTCGAACATCTCCGACAGCGCGGTGAGCGGCGGGGTGTCCCCGGGGTCCGGCACCGGCGGCGGCACGCTCAGACCTACGACGCCGCGCACCAGGTCCGGGCGCAGCTGCGCGGTGAGCCAGGCGACGGGGGCGCCCCAGTCGTGGCCGACCACGGCGAAGCGCTCGCGGTCCAACTGCCGTACCAGTGAGACGACATCGCCGACGAGGTTCGGCAGCGTGTACGCCTCGACGAGCGCCGGCGCGTCGCTGCGGGCGAAGCCGCGCTGGTCCGGGGCGACGGCGCGGTAGCCGGCCGCGGCGAGCGCGGTGAGCTGGTGGCGCCAGGAGTACCAGCACTCCGGGAAGCCGTGCAGCAGCACCACCAGCGGAGCGTCCGCGTCGCCCGCAGCCGCGTAATGCAGGGTCAGGCCCTTGACCTGAATGCTGTGATGCTCCACGCCCTCGATGTGCGCCGCCACGGCCCCTCCTTGGATCGTGCTCCGTCAACTTCCGTCAGAATAGGCCCATGTGTCGCGCGGAACACTGAGCGATTTCCATCCTCATGTTGAGGCGTAGTGGAGGTCGAGGACAGCCTTCACGAAGTCGGTGATGCGGGTGGTGCTGCAGCGGAGTCTTCGAAGTAGGCGCCAGCCCGTCATTCCGTGCTGTCGGGCGGCGACCAGATCGTGGGTCGAGCCGGGCAAGGCCGGTGAGGCCCAGAGCAGGCGGCCCACCACGTCCAGTCAGCCGCCACGCAGATGGGTCTCCCTGGGGGAGAGAATGGAGGAGTGCGGGAACGACGGTGCCCGTCGGCGTGTGGCCGACGGGCACCGACCGTTGGGGCGGGGTGTCATTGCCAGGCGACGATGACCCGGTTCAGGGGGGTGTCGATGACGAACCGGCCGGGGCGCTCCTCGACGGCGGGGGCGTCGAGAGACTGCAGCTCGAAGGTGACTTCCCGGCCGCGGTAGTCGCGATCCCAGGTGCGGATGGCGTCGGCGACCTTCGCGGCCAGCTCGTCACTCCCGGGTCCGTGGCCGATGACGCCGAATTCCCACAACGTGCCGCCCTCGGACGTCTTGTGGTCGGACACGCGGCGGGCGAGATAGGTGACGGCACCCTTGTCAACGGCCGCGGTCGACGAGGGGTAGGGGTCCTGCGTCAGCAAGGTGCCCTTGGCGGCCTGCGGGAAGTGCATACGGACTAGGCCGGACGGCACGCTGCATGAGACGAACAGCTCCATCCACTCCGGCGACTCCATGGAGTGGACCGTCATGCCGGTCCACTCCTCGCTGCGCGGCTTCTCCAGCACTTTGGCCAGGGCGTCGGCATCGATGGTCTGGGCCGCAGGCGCGTGGAGCCGTACGGTGCTGTCCGCGGCGAGTGGGATGTCACGCCGGCCGTCGTCGTCGGCGATGCCTCGGCGCAGCGGAACGAAGGTGTTCATCGCGCTGCCGCGGGAAACCCAACGGCCCTCGTGTTGCTCGTAGACGATGGAACGCGAGACGCTGCCCTTGAGCCGCTGCGGGGTGACGATGCGGCCGCCGGGGGCGAGTTGTTCGAGCCAGGCATGAGGGACGCCGTGCGCGCCGACGGTGGCGATGATCCGGTCGTACGGAGCCCCCTCGGCGTGGCCGAGGGCTCCGTCGCCGGTCAGCACGTCGACGTTGGTGAAGCCGGTGGTGGCGAGGCGGGCGCGGGCGCCCTCGGCCAGGTCGTCATCGACGTCGATGGTCGTCACGTGCCCGTCGGGGCCGACGAGGTGGGCGATGAGGGCGGCGTTGTATCCGGTGCCGGCACCGAGTTCGAGGATGCGCTCACCGGGCTGGGCCTGGAGCTGGTCCAGCATGAGGGCGACAATGTCGGGCTGGGAGGCGCAGGAGATTGAGACCTTGTCGGTGTCGTACTTGATGTCGACGGTCGCGTTCGCGTAGGCGTCGGCCAGCGGGGCTTGGGGGACGAACCGGTGCCGGGGCACGGCGCGCAGGGCGGTCTCGACCGCCGGGGTGCGGGCGTGGCCATCGGCCTGGATCTTGTCGACAAGGGCATTGCGGAGCCGTTCGGCCTCGGCCTCGGACGCGGTGAGCGTGTCGGTGTTCACCGCGATGACGCTATCGGCGGCACAGGCGTTCGCTGCCGTGGACGCGGTGTTGTCACCGGAACTCATGACGACCTCGCGCGCGGCGTGCCGGCGCGAGGGCGTGTCCGAGGAGTCACCAGTGGTCGCGGACGGCGGCATCCCCGACTTCGCCGGGCTCCGGTCGGGAGAATGGGGAACCGGTTTTGACTACGAGATCGGAGCCTTTGTGAGTCTGTTGGGGCAGATACTTCCGTTGGTGGGTGTTGCGCTGGGCGCCGTCACGTCGTTCCTGGCGAGCAGTTTGAATGACCGGGCACGATGGCGGCGTGAGCAGTCCGTACGCTGGGACGAGCGGCGTCTGGACGCCTATGGCGAGTACATCCACGCGGTCAAAGAACTCGCGGGGAGCTATCAGCGCATCGCTGCGGGCCGCGGGCTGGTGATCGGCCCGGCACCGCTGGAGCTCACCGCCGAAGTACTTGCCGAGCTCGGCGCGGCTGAGTCCCGCCGTTCTGCGCTGGGGGAGACCTGTGAATTGTTGGGAGACACTGACACGAACACGGCGTCCAAGACGCTGAATCACTGCCTGTGGCGGCTGGAGCACCTGGCGCGGGGCGTGCCCACGCAATCCGAACAGAGCTGGGAACAGGCGTACTTGGAGTTCAGAGACGCGCAGCGGAAGTACCTCGAGTACGCGCGGGCCAGTCTGGGGGTGACCGGTCCGGTCAACCGGGTTGTCGCCTGGCCCTCGGCTTGGCGGCCCGTGGGCCGGCCGTCACGCACCGAGTGATGAGGTGGGCTCTGTTCGCGGGCGGAGCCAGAGCCGGATCCCGGCGACGGTGATGGTGCCGTGGAAAATGCAGGCCCTCTTGTCAAAGCGCGTTGCCTGAACGGCCCGCAGAATCCTGTCCCACGTCCCATCGGCTGACCACCTGCGATGAGATCGAAGGACTGAACCTCACCCTCGCCTGCCTGCGCTCCAAGCGCGACGAGTCCCAGCCCATGGCACGCCGACCCGTTGTCGACCTCGGCATCCCTGCACGCCGCTGTCCGAACGAGTCGCAATGACTCTGCCCATGCCAGCGCCTGGAACCGACCATCGATCATGGAAGGATGACGCTCACGCCCCGTTCCTCCAAGATCTCCAGGAGCAGGTCGAACAGCGAAACCTCGCCATCGCCGGTGGGCACACGCTCTGCCAACCGCGCCACGGCCTCGGCCGAGGAATCCCAGTGCAAGGCGAACGGAGCGGTGGCGCCCCAGCCGCCTCTCTCGATCCGTACCCCGAGTAACGGTTGCGTAGATCGCTGTCTGCGGGTCTGTCAGGGCAGACGACACCGCCCCGACCTATGAGGCGGGTCGGGGCGACGCGGTCGCGAGTCACGCGACCGGCAGCCGCCAACTCGGGCCGTCCTCGGCGTCGTCGAGCCACACCCGCTGTCGGTCCGGCTCGACGCTCACCCCGAACTCGGTCGCGTGCGGCGACCCCGCCGCCTGCCACAGCGCGAGGGACTGCTCGACCTCGGCCCACAGCGACACCGGGCCACCCTCGCGGACCGACCAGCCGTCACCGTCCTCGGTCAGCACGGCGAACGATCCGTTGGCCGCGTCGAGGACGTACGCCCGCATGCGGCCGCCGTCGCCCGGCATGAAAAAGCTGCGGGCGTTCGGAATGGCGAGCTGTGCAACGAACCCGCTGTCAGGCATGTGAAGCGTCTCGGGCCCGACCCCGGTTTCGCGGGTCTTGCCGTCGTCGTCGCCGGGCAGCATGCCGAGGTTGGCCGGCGCCTGCTGCTGCCGCGCCATCATGAACCCGGGCTCGGCCGCGATGAACTGCCCGATTGCGTGCTCGTCGTCCTGAACTTCAAGGCGTACGAGCCCGAGGGAGCGCAGCCAACCGCGGAGCGTGGCCACGACGAGCCCGCCCGGCGTCGTCTCGCGCAGCCACGCCCACGGGATGCCGCGCACGCCCATAGTCGCGATCGTCCGCGCGGCCGGGGTGCGCAGCCCGGCGCCGGCGAGACCGTTCCCGACGACGAGGCTCGGAGAGTAGCCGCAGTAGTTGAGGGCGACCCGGGCCCGGGCGGCGACGCCGCGGTCGGTCTCAACCGAGGTGACCCGGTGATCGCCGAAGCGGTGGCACATGAGGGCGGTCGAGTAGCCGGTGCCCGTGCCGTACTCGGTCACGGTCGTCTCGTCGTCGCCGTCGAGGGCGTCGAGCATCTGCACGACGAGCGAGGGCAGCGTCGAGGACGACGTCGGGTCGCCCCCGTCGAGCGGCTGCGGGTCCGACCAGTCGATATCCCGCCCGTCAAACTGCGTGATCAGCGTGCGGTCGCTGTAGACCCGACGCAGCCATTCCTCGGTGCCGACGAGCTCGCGCGTGATGGGCACGTACCGCGTGACGCCAGTCGGCGGGTCCGTGGGCACGTAGAACTTCGTGGTGAACAGGTGCCGGGGCACGGTCTCGACGGCGGCCCGCCAGTCCGCCAGCAGCTTGCCCTCGGCGGCGAGCTGCTCGGCAAACCGGTGGCGCAGCTCGTTCGCGAGAACGGGTTCGGTCATGGGTGGTTGCCTCGTTCCAAGAGATCGGCGAGCGCGGCAGTCATGGGCAGCCCGGTCGGGGGCTCCATCCATGCCCACTGTCCCGAAGGGTTGCACTCAATGAACGTCCACGTGCCGTTGTCGGACAGAGTGAAGTCGAACGCGCCGAAGACGAGCCCGAAGTGTCGCAGGTACGCGAACAGCGCGCGCTCGACGCCGGGCGGCGCCTCGACCGGCGCATAGGTGTGCGTGGTGTAGTCGGTGCGCCAGTCGAGCAGCCCCGAGTCGATCCGCACCGCGAACACCCGCTCGCCGATCACGGTCACGCGGACGTCGGCGACCTTGTCGACGCGGGCCTGCAACAGGTGCATGGTCCCGGCGACCCCGTCGTCGATCTCGTCCTCGGCGACCTCGTCGACGCGCACGGTCTGCGCTTGTCCGCCGACGAGGTACAGCGGGGTCGCAAGCGGCTTGTAGATCACGGGCCCGTGTTCCTTGACGAACGCGCGGGCGTCGTCGGGCCGGTTCGTGATTAGGGTCGGCGGCAGAACGAACCCGACCTCGGCCGCGACGGCGAGCCCGGCCGGTTTGTACTCGGCGTCGCCGATGCGGTGCGGGTGGTTGACGTACAGACAGTCGGGCAGCGACACGAGCACGCCGCCGAGCCCGTACCGGGCCTGCGCTGCGGCAAAGCGCGCGTCCTGGTCGTCGAGGTGGGGGAAAGCGAACCCGGACGGGCGCCGGTAGTACAGCGCCCGCACGCCGTCGAGCTCGGCGACGCGGGTTGGGGTCGCGAGACTGCCCCGCCACCGTGTCGTGCCGCCGCCGATGTGGGCGGAGCACGACAGGGTGGCGGGGAAGTGACCACTGTCGAACCGCACGACCGGGACGCCCCGGCCGTGCAGCTCGGCAATCACAAAGTCGGCCGTCGGGTCGTCATCGTTCGTGACGACCGAGACCGGACGCGCATCAGCTTGTGTCACTGGTCGGTGTCGTTACCCGTGTCCGAGTCGGTGCTGCCGCCGCCCTGCCCGTCGGGCGAGGTGCCCGTCGACGGGTTGGTGCCGCTGCTCGTGCCGTGACCGGGCGACGCGACCGGGACGCCGGCCATGTTGAAGTAGCGGCCGGTCTGCGTCGCCGGGTCGATCTCGACGCGGGTCTTCTCGCCGTAGACGGCCGGGTACGGGACGAAGCGGCGGGTTCCCCACGGGCGGGGCGTGCGGTGGCCCTGCGGCAGCGGGGTTCCCGTCGGGATGCGTTCCGCGTAGTTGAACATCGCGTTCCTCTCGGTGGTGGTTCGGTCGGATCGTGCGATGGAGCAACCGCCCCCGCCGGCAGCTCGTACAGCGGCGGGGGCGGAGATCAGGGGACGGGCCGCAGCACGCGCGGCCGCCGATGCCTGCCCCGGTCCGTCGAGGGCCGGGTGCGACCGGTGAACGCGGGTATCTGCGGGGCCCGTCGGACCGGCAGCGGGTCGACGCGCAGCTCGTATCGAGCGCCGTAGTCCGTGACGGTGAACGCGTACGAGCGGCCCTCGCCGAGGGCGAGCAGCACGTGCTCGTACCGCTCGCGGCTGTCGGCCCACGCGTGCAGAGCGGCGTCGGGCCGCGGGCCGTCGAGCGCCGCCTCGACCAGGGGCGCCCCGGCGAGGAACGTCGTGCCTGGCTCCGGGGCGAGCAGCTCGGCGTACCGGCCGACCGTCGTCCGGGCCCACCGGGCAGCGAGCCGGAGCGTCGTCGCTCGGTACATCGCGAGGATCGCCTCGTACGTGCCGTCGAGAGATCGGGCGAGTAGCTCGCACTGGTAGGCATAACGTCTGGGCACCGTGGCACCTCCGCAGCGGGGCGGGAATCGTGGGGGGCGTGCGCATGGGCAGGTAGTCGGGCCGCTCGGCGGGAGCCACGGGGGAGGACTCGACCGCCGAGCGACCCTGTCTTAGGGGTGTGACCCGGCCTGCATGAGCCGCGCCGAGTCGGCGACGCTCGCAGCCGCGAAGTACAGCCGTCCGGACTTGGTCGACGCGACGAGGTACTCGTCGACCTCGGGGCCGACCGCGGCGGGCGACAGCGGGTCGAGGCCGACGGCGAGCAGCACGTGCCCGATCTCGCAGATCACCCGCCCCCAGTTCCCGGCGCGCGTGGTGAGCGCGTGCGGGGTGCCGTCGAGGCGGACCAGGACGACGCCGCTGTGCACGGCGATCCGCTCGCCCGTATCGGGCAGCGTCCGGTCGGCCGGGGCGGCGCCGAGGGCGTGCGCAACGCTGCGCATGCGGGACTCGATCACGGCCGCGGTGTCGGCGTCGCGTCTCGGCGTCGGGTGCGTGATTAGCATGGGAGCGAACCCCTTGCCGTCGCTGATGTGGTCGACCCACGGCCGGACCGACAGGGACGCGATCACGCCCGGTGCCGGCACAGCCGGGGTGAGTTGGTCGGTCGTCACTTCGTTGCCCCCTCGCATCTGTCGGGCGGGCCGACCTTGAACTCGGCCCAGACGGTGTGACCGGGACCGTCGTGACGCTTCACGCCCCAGTCGTCCGCGAGGGTCGCGACAAGGTAGAGACCGCGGCCCGAGGCGACGTCTGCGGCCGGTTCCTTCACATACGGGTCCTGTCCGTCGTTGCCGCCGCCGTCGCACACCTCGACCCGCAGCCGCTCGTCTCGGCTCGCCACCCGCACGAGGAAACCGCGGCCAGCGCGGCTGCCGTGCTTGATCGCGTTCGTAGCGAGCTCAGAGACGCACACCTTCACGTCGTCGAGTCGGTCGTCGGGCTCCCAGCCGGTGAGCGCCGCCTCGACGAACGAACGGGCTTGTCCGACGGATACCGTTTGGCGGCTGAACAGTTGCTCGCGTGGTTGCTGCACGGGCGGCCCACCTTCGCGTGTCAGGTTCGTCGGCATGTTCACCGCCGGGGAAGGCCCAGGAGGTAGGCCAGCCGTTGGGCCGTGCCTTCCTCGTCGCCGGTCTCGCCGAGCTCGTATCCCCAATCGGTGACATAGCGCCCGTCGCGGTGGTCAACCGCCTCGACGACGCCGAGGTTCAGGGGGTTCAACACACTTACTATCGTTTCATCCATATTTGTTACGGACAGGCCATGCGCCGTAAGTTGCTCCGCCAGAATGGCTGCGGTGTTCGCGTCCATGCCCCGATCCCACCGCAGCAGCCTGCGGCGCGGGATATGACAACCGATGACACGGAGTTGATCATGCCTCTGACCTTGACTATTACTGGCACGCGGTCAACCGATCACCACGAACTCACCTGGTACGCGGACCTGTTCGCCCGGTACTTGGGCGCCTTTGCCGACGACGAATCGCACTTCTACATCGGGGGCGCGAAGGGAATCGACAGCCTCACGTTGTTGTGGCTCGCCGGGAACTCGAAGTCGAAGATCACCATCGTCGCGCCCGGGACTGTGGCGCAGCAGCCGGCCGAGGCGCGGCAGGCGATCGACCGGTGCCGCGAACGGATCGTCGAGATCGTCGAGTTGGGCGCCGAGGAACTGCGCACCCCGGCGTACCACGCCCGGAACCGGTGGATGGTCGATCGCTCCGACATGGTGATCGGGTTCCCCAGGGAAGGAACGGAAGGCACGTCCGGAACCTGGCAGACGATCAACTACGGGGCACAGCAGGGTAAACCTCGTCTAATCGTGCCCGTATGACCCGCTCGGCGGGCATCATGAGGACATGAGCACGCACGACAGTGCCGTCGGCGCCGCCACTCTCAAGAGACTTCGGCAACGCCGCGGTTGGTCCCTGCGCGACACCGCGAAAGCCCTGATCGACACCGCTACGCAGCTCGGGCAGCCGCTCGATTCCCGCCTCGCCAGCGTGCAGCGATCAGTCGCGCGGTGGGAGAGCGCTACGGCGCCCATCCTGCCGAGCAAGCGCTATCAACTGTTGCTCGGGCACCGGTACGCGCAGGATGCCGCCGGGCAGGCTTCGCTCGGCCCTGGCTCGGACTTCGCCGAGCTGCTCGACGCGCTCGCTCACCTCGGGGAGAGCGAGCAGCGCCTCTACGAGCTGCGCACTCTGCTCGTGCGCACAGCCACAGACGCCGGCGGCGGGCTGCTCGCACTGCTCGGGCCGACGACCGAGTGCGCTCTGTCGGCTGCCCTTGCGGACCCGTCCCGAGTCGACGAGGGGGTGCTCGACGCGATGCGCATCTCGATCAACCTCGTCAACGGGCAAGTAGGCAGCATCCCGTTCGTGCGCCTACAGCTCTTGCTCGCGCCGGTCGTCGAGTCGTGTCGACGTCTGCTCGACGAGGTCGCAGCAGTCCCCGACGTCTTCGTTCCTGATCTTCAAACGGTCGCCGCACAGGCGTACACCCTCGCCGGGCGCTTCGCGTTCGAGACCCGGGACGACCAGGCATCGCAATCTCTTTACTCCGCAGCCACGACGGCGGCCGGTGCGATCGGGGCGCCGTGGCGACGGGCCATGGTGCACATGAGTCACGCGCTCGTCACGCTGTACTCGATCCCCGGGCTCGATCCCGCGAAGGCACTCGTCGACGCCGCGGTGCGCGACGCACGAGCCGGTGAGAGCGTGACCGTTCGCGCCCGTGCCCATGCCTTGCAGGCAGAAATCGCGGCTCGGGCCGGTTCGAGCAAGCACGCGAAAGCTGCGCTCGGGCTCGCCTGGTACGACATGGAGAGCAGCCGCGACGGCGACCCGGCGGCAGCGACGACGAGCTTCTCCCCCGCTCACCTGCGGGGCTTCGAGGGGGTGACGTCGCTCTACGTCGGCGACGCGTCCGAGGCACACGACTACTTCGCGAAGTCGGCGGCCTCCCTGTCCGCCCCGCGCGAGCGGGTACAACGAGCGATCGTGTCGACCGACCAGGCAGCCGCGCGTATTCGTCTCGAAGATCCGCAAGCGGCGGCCGCGCTGCTGCACAAGTGCGTCGACGCCGCCGCCTCGACGGGCGGCCGGGTGCCTACCATCCGTCTGCGCCGAGCCCGCCGGGACCTGCGGCCGTGGCGGCGCGAGGACTTCGTCGCCGACCTCGACGACCACATGTTCGACACTCTCGGCGCGTAGCCGCTGCACGCAGACACGACGAAAGCGCCCCTGCCCGGCCGTGAGACCAGACAGGGGCGCAAGTCGTCATGAGCGGCGGCGGTCCGCCGGCAGCCCGAGGACGCTCGGGCTCGGTGTGGGGTCGGGGGAGGGTTCCGGCGACGTGCACTCGTAGCGCGGATCGTCGGGGTCGAATCCCTCCACAGGGGTGCAGGTGTACGTCGTGCCGCCGTACTGGAACGTCCAACTCGACGGCGGCTTGCCGTTCGTGCCGTCCGTTCCGTCGGTGCCGTCCTTGCCCGGCGCCCCCGTGGCGTTCTGGCCGGCCGGACCGGGCGGCCCGGCGACCGTCGAGTCGGCGCCGGACGGTCCCGGAACCGTCGAGTCCTTCCCGGCGGCGCCGTCCTTCCTGTTGGTGGCCTTTCCTGGCGGTCCGGGGGACCCGCGGGGCCTCGCTCGCATCACATCGTCGCCGGCCGCCACCCTGGTCGTCTCCAGGGCGGTTGTCGAGGTCCGGCAGTAGCAATGGCATGACCAGTGGTAGATCACGTGCACTGGTTTCGGGCGGGTGGGTTTCCCGCCTTCGGCTCAGACATCTCTGTGTTGTGCACGATCTTGACCTCGAACTCTCAGCCCGCCCGCGCTACTCAATGTGTGCGCGTCACGGAATGCGTGCCGGAGCCTGAGTTTGACAGCCCTGGAGTACTGGCAGGGTAGGCAGCATCGAGGTGCTGTTTTGATCACGCAACAAGGCGGCGGTCCCGCTGGATGCGTTGCGTCAGCCCGTCGCGGCGCCGCGACGGGTGCATCGTCGCATCCGCCGAAAACAGTAGCCATGGACATAGTAGCTATGTACTCTATTTTTCATGAGCAAGGTTCTGCCGAGCCCTACGCCCGGATTCCTGGTGTGGCGGCTCGCCAACAAGTGGCGTGTCGCGGTCGATCGTGCGATGGCTCCGCTGGGCCTCACCCACGCGCAGTACGCACTGGTCGCGTCACTGCACGGCATGCAGCACCTCGGCGAGCGGCCCAGCCAGCGCCAACTCGCCGACCACACCGGCCTGGAGGCGCTGTACGTATCGAAGCTGGCGCGCGCCCTGGAGTCGGCCGGCCTGATCGAACGCACCCGCAACCCCCGCGACCCGCGCGCCGTGCAACTCGCCCTCACAGAACAGGGCCAGTCCGTCGCCCGGCAGGCCATCGCGGTGGTCCAAGAGCTGCATCAGCAGTTGCTGGAGCCGCTCGGCGGCCGCGATGCCCTGCGGACCCGCACGTTCACCGACGAGCTGACGACCCTGCTCGACGCACCTCTCGCTCCATCCGTCCCGAACGACGAGAGCACTCAGGGGATATCACCATGACCACCACTGCACCCGCCGCCGACGCCCGCGCCCTCGGCCTGGCCCACTACGCCGCCCGCGGCGTCCTGGAGCACGTCCTGGCCCGGCACGGCATCACGTTCCACCAGCAGATCGCCCTGCGCGCCGCCCTCACCGCCGACGCCCCGCAGGCGCCGGACGACCTCGTCGCCCAGGTCCAGGGCTCCCTCAAGGCTGATCCGGGCGACATCCGCTCCACTCTCGATGAGCTGCTCGCCAAGCAGCTGCTCGATACGGACGGCGCGCATCTTCGTCCCACGGACGCAGGGCGCGAGCTGCTCGCCGCCGTCGGCGCGGAGAGCACCCCTATCAGCGCCCGCATCTGGGGCGGGATACCCGACGAGGACCTGGCCGCCGCCGGCCGCGTCCTCGCTCTGGTCACCGAGCGCGCCAACGCGGAGCTTGCGGCGCTGACCGTCTGACCTCCCGGCCAGGCCTGTAACTGGCCTTGATCAACGGGTGGTTCGGGTGAGGCCGTTGAGCCAGATCATGGAGGCGCGGAGATGCATGCCTGCGAGGTAGCTCTGCGGGGTCCTGTCTCCTGTCGTCAGCAGGGTGCTGGGAAGCGTGCTCGCTGTGTACACCGCGATGGTGCTCCCAGGGCTTTCCTCTCAACGCTGCACGGCCCCGCGCGTGCGTCGGTGCGCGGGGCCGCGCAAGGAACGCTGTTCCTGTCAGGAGCGCTCATGGCGACCGTATGGCCAACACCCCGCCGGTGCCTGCCGAACTAGGCCGTCAGCCACACGAGCAGGGTGCGCCGTGGAAGCGCCGACAATTTCTCTCGCCGTCGGTGGTCTCGGGTGGGCTGTGGCTGTGGTGGGTGTGCAGCAGCCGTGGCCCTTCGCCGGGCGGTTGGACTGTGCTGTGGGGTGTGCGGTCGGGTTGTGGCGGGGCGGTGGTGGCCTCGGTATGGGGCTAGGGGCTGTCCGATGGGTCATGTGAGCTGATCAGGGCCGTGGCCTAGTGTTCGCTGAACGAAGGGGGGTCGCATGTCGCGCGATACAGCCGAAGCGGAGGCGGGGATGAAGGGGATCACGTTTCCTGCCTGGCACAGAAAGCACTACGTGACCCTGGCTGAGCTACTGGTTCGCCTCGGCAGCTTCGGCCTGGACCTGACGTGGCGCGTCGAATTCGACGAGATCGTCGATCCTCGCTGTGTCGAGATGGAGAGATGGTCCGCCGACGTCGGCATGGACACGTTGACACTGTTGTCGTTGACGACCCCCTTCCTCCAGTTGATCGACGCCGAAGCACGTGGGTTCGCCGAGGACAAGCTGGTGCTCGTCCTCACCGAATTCGACAGCTCCTCGTGGGATGTCAGGGCTGCCGACGAGCGCGTACTCAGCGAACTTCGCCACCACTACCCTGGCGCCAAGGACCTCTGAACACGGCGCTTCACTGCGGACGAAGCCATAGACGGATGGCGCCCACGGTGACCGTCCCGTAGAAGACGTATGCCCGCTTGTCGAAGCGCGTGGCGATGGCGCGGAAGTTCTTGAGCCGGTTTTATTTCCGCTCGACTTCGTTGCGGCGGCGGTAGATCGCCTTGTCGAACCCTGTGGGTCGGCCGCCTTGCCTGCCGCGGCGCCGGCGGTTGGCCCGCTGGTCTCTCGGCTCGGGGATGGTGTGCTTGATCTGGCGTCTGCGCAGGTGACGCCGGTTGCGGCGTGACGAGTACGCCTTATCTCCACCGACGTGGTCGGGCCGGGTGCGCGGCCGTCCACCAGCCTGCCGGGGCACGCGGATCTCTTCCAGGACGGGAATCATCTGCGGTGCGTCCCCCCACTGGCCGGGCGTGATGACAATCCCGAGCGGGCGGCACCCGCCTTCCCCGGCAAGGTGGATCTTGCTTGTGAGCCCGCCTCGCGAACGTCCCAGGGCCTCATCGGAGCGGTGACGCGCCGGGCTCCTGCGCCGACCCGGGATCTTCGGGGCACGAGCGGAGGCGCCAGCCGCGTGCTGATGAGCGCGGCAGGTCGTGGAATCGACGCTGACCATGGTCCAGTCGATGTGGTCCTCGGCATCGGCGTCGGCCTGGACGGCCCGCAGGATTCTCTCCCACGTGCCGTCCGCCGACCACCTTCGATGACGGTCGTGAATCGTCTTCCAGCTACCGAAGCAGGGAGGCAGGTCCCGCCTGGGGAGGCCGGTCCGCTGCCGGAACAGAATCCCGTTGATCACACGACGATGGCATTGCCAGCGTCCGCCCCGCCCGCGATTAGCCGGGAGGTGCGGCTCCAGCCGAGCCCACTCTTCATCCGACAGATCTCCCCGCCCCATGCCCCACGGAACGAGTCCCCAGCGGGAGCGTCACGCGACCCATCGGACACGACCTAGTGGACGTCGTCCGCCATTGCGGTCAGAGCCTCGTCGGCCGCCCGGGCGAGCTCGACGTGGTGTGTGCTGAGCATGCACATAACCGTCCCCTTTTGGTCCATAGGGAGAGCACGTTATGACCAAGCATCAGGGAACTGGCGTGCTTGTGGATAACTCAGCTGGGCCCACTGGCATGCCGATTGACGTTGGGGGCGATCGATGGGCTGGCCCCCCTGTTTGCCACGGTTCTGGGTGCGGTGATTGTCAATCCCCCCGAATCGTGGAGACCTTCTTATGCAGCCAGCCTCTCGTTGAGGCTGGCCCAGTAGTCGTGTTCGTAGTCGATCGGGCTCGTAAAACCGCACACGCTGTGCAGCCGTCGTGTGTTGTAGAAGTCGGTGATCCAGGTCGCGATCCGGATCCGTGCCTCGGTGCGGGTGGTGAAGGCGTGCCGGTGGACGTACTCGACCTTGAGGACGCTGTTGAACGCTTCGCTGACGGCGTTGTCGAAGCACGAGCCTACGCGTCCCATGGACTGGAAGACGCCCAGCTTGCGGCAGGCTCGGCGGAATCTCCGTGATCCGTATTCGCTCCCGCGGTCGCTGTGAAAGATCACTCCACGGACGTCGCCGCCGCGGGTGGCCGCGGCCATGTGCAACGCGGCGACCACCAGGTCGGCGTCGTGCCGCGGACCCATCGCGTATCCGAGCAGGCGACGGGAGAACAGGTCGATGACCGTGGCCAGATACAGCTTCCCGTCACCGGTTGCGATCTCGGTCATGTCCCCGCACCAGACCAGGTCAGGGGCCTCGGCGGCGAAGTCGCGGTGCACGAAGTCAGGGGCGGCCAGCCGTTTGCCGGGCCGAGTCAGCCCCCGCCGGCGACGCACCGTGCGGGCCACCAGACCGAGCTCGGCCATGACTTTGGCAATGGTGTTCACCGAGACACGCCAGCCCTGCCGCACCAGCTGGATCCAGATCTTCGGTGAGCCATAGGTGCCGCCGGAGGCGGTGAACTCTTCGGTCACCGCCTCGGCCAGCTGCTGGCGGCGTACTTCCCGCCGGGTGGGCTTGCGGGAGCGGTGCTTGTAGAACCACGACTCGCTGACGCCCAAAGCCCGGCACGAGACGCGGTGCGAAATGCCGTGCTCGGTCCTGAAGTCGCTGATCACCCCGACCACTTGGGCCGGGTCCGCCACGGCTACTTCACCCACAGGACCATGCAGCGTTTGAGCACATCACGCTCCATGCCCAGTTCCTTGTTGTCCCGCTTGAGCTGGGCATTCTCCCGCCGCAGCCGCTCCAACTCCTCGCTCCCGACAGCCGGTCTCGTCCCGGCCTGCCGAGCCCGGGACACCCAGGTGGCCAGGGTCGTCTCGTTGATCCCCAGGTCTTTCGCGACCTCGGTGATTGACTTCCCGGTCTCCGTCACGATCCGGACCGCACCCTCACGGAACTCCGGATCGAACTTCCGTCGCTTCTCCGCCATGACTCCCAACTTCCCCTGCAGCCGCAGTCTTCACGCTATGAGGGGAGGGACAGATCGGCGTTGGTTCGACCGTCCTGACTGAGTGGATGCGTACGGCCAGGGAACGAACACAGCGCCAGGAGTCACAGCGTCACCAGCTGTATGCCGACTACCTCGCGGCGATTGCTCGTGTGGCCGACGACTTATGGACCTTGGGGATGGACGCGGATCGTTCTCACCTCCTACGCCGAGCGCACGACTTCTGGCGGACTGGGAACGCATACTCCCTGCGCTACCACGTCACGATCAAGGGTCCGGCCCACATCGTCGAGGCGTCCGATACGTGCTTCCGCCGACTCCGACACTTTCGGGACGTAGTCGGCTCGGGTGCAGACGGCGGCTCGACCGAGTTTGGAGAGGCCCAGGAGCAGTATTCGGAAGCCCTGGTCAGACTCCACCACGCGATGCGCGCCGACCTGAAGACGGATGAGGAAGCTCCAGGCCGTGCGGTGATGCGCGCGGGCAACGCTGCCCCGGGCAACCGTGTCAGAGGGCCCGCGTGACGGAGACTGTGGCGTGTCGCGTGGTCCCCTGTCTCGGCTTCCATCGCCAGACTCCTTTGGCGTGTATGTCGGACACGACGCGCCTTGGCAGTGGCCCTTCGGGAACTGCGCTTCTGATCCGTCGGCTCGGCACGCTGCTGCAGAGCCCCGTCGCCGTGGGCAAGATGACAGACGCCGTTCCGGCGGGATCCACCGGGACCACAACCCAGACGTGGCCGGTGAGTTGCGACATCCCTCGGCCTCAACGGCCTGCTGCCCACTCATCCAGTCCGCTGTTCGCAGCTGAAGAGACCGGCGATCTCGTCCGCGGCCTCCTCTAGGGCTGCCTCGTAGTCGTCATCGTCAAGGATCGGTGTGCTCGAGGCGGCGTGGTGTCGAAGCGCGGCCAGGCGGCTGAGCACCTCTTCGTCGGACAGGGTCTGGTCGAACCCGCCAACGTAGAGTTCGGGATCGTGCGTCATCGCTTGCCTCCCTCACGGAAGTCGTAGCCGAGTGATTCCTTGAGATCCTTGCGGGCCGCGCTGAGCCTGCTCTTCACGGTGCCCGGGGCAATGTTCACCATCTCGGCGACCTCGTTGATGCTGTACCCGTACAGGTAGTGCATGAGCAGGCACTCGCGCTTGTCTCGCGTCAGGGCCCCGACCGCGGTGTACAGCGCAATCTTGTCTGCCGTTGTTGACGCAACATCGAGGCCATCGCACGGCGTGCCCGCGTCCGAGTCGTTCAAGGCGCGCTCAGGACGGTTGGCCAGCTTCTGATGCGCCCTGTTCAGGAGGCGGCGGCCGGTGTAGACCACCCAGGCGACGGGGTTGGGGTGTTCGCTTACTTCGCCCCACTTGCGGTAGGCGATCTCGAAGGCTCGGCTGGCTGCCTCCTGCGCGAGCTCCCAGTTGTCCTGCCGGGCGTTGAGGATGCGGCAGACCTTCAGGAAGTGAGCCTTGAAGAAGTTGTCGAAGCTCATGGTCGGTTGGAGGGGAAGCTGAACTGCGGCTCGCAGATCGGCGAGCAATGCGTTGGCGCTCTCCTGAAGTGGCCAGGTGATGTGTTCGATGAGGAAGTTGGGGGCGCAGCGATCTCCGAAAATGACCATCAGGCGCTCTCCGGGGAGGCGTGAGGGCCACAGGAGCCCTTGGGCCCAAGGATTGTGCTGGCGTAGCGCCGAAGACCAGGCCCGTGCTTGGACCAAGTTGTCGGAGAGAACGAGTTCGGATGAGCCACCGGCGGCCTGGACGGACACCGCCGTCGTCAGATCGATGAGCTGCAGAGGCTCTGTGGTCCGCAGCTGTGTGAGCTGGCGGTCCTTAACCGCCGCAAAAGGCACTACTCGCAGCCCCGTGTCAGGGTTGAATGGCAGTGCCCTCAGCAGTGTGGCTGCCACGGCCGCCTTGGGGGTGGGGGCCGCGTAGAGATGGGGATAAGGATCCGCTGGCGTGCCGTCGAAGCGCCCGCCTGTGAAGAGGTCCGCCTGTCGAGGGTTGAAGGCTGTCGACGAGACGCGCTTGCTGTGGACCCGGTACAGCTGGGTGCCGACTGGAATCTCAAGTCGGTGGGCCGCCAACGGCCCTGCCGGCGGGGGAGAAATGGGCAGGGACATGGGTCACTTCTCCTCAGCCGCGATGAGAGCATTGTGGCGGGTCAGCAGGAGTTTTGAGGGCGCAGATACAGCGCGATCGCGGCGGACGGACTCGCCAACAATGACGTCCAGCTGTTCCTCCCGAGCGGGGACGGTGATTTCCAGGACGCTGCCGTCGGCCCGCTGGTCGTAGATCCTGCCGCCCTGCTCGATCGCCAGTGGCGCCGTGAGCAGAGTCGTACGCCGCTCTCGCTCGAACACTGCCGCGTTCTTACCGTCGATCCAGCTGCGGATCGTGTGCCACATGCCACCTTCCCTTCCATGTCGGGTGCCGCCTGCGAGCGACAGCGCCGCTCGGATCATCTGAACCACCATGCCCGCTCCCTCAGCCTGTTGTGTTTGCCTTCACTCCAGTAAGGCCTTCGACCCGCGGACTGGTTCACACGAGTTCTGGAACCGCGGTCAGCGCGGGGATCGATCTCGGCTGTGAGGTGGGCGGCACGTGTCTGGGGGCACCAGAACGCGACCAACTCAGGGGCGTGCGCATCGGCCGCCGAGCGGGGGAGGCCGCATAGCGTGGCGATGTGAGACGCATCGACAGCGAGGAGGCGCGGAAGATCGTCGAGTCCGGCCAGGTCATGCCACGCCACGAGCTCGAGCGGGATCGCCGCTGCACGGCATTCGGCAAGGAAAGATGTCCTCGGGTTCGAATACGGCGCAGACGAGACCCCGCCCGGCCGCTACCGATTCGCCGTTGAGGTCGAGGACGCGGCTGGGGTCATGTGGTGGATCGAGCTCAACGCCCACCCGGGCGAGATCATCGAAGAAGACGGTTTCGCGAACCGGTGAGGCATGGGTCCTTCCCTGGGCCGGGCACACGGCCGTAGGGGGTGAAGGGGCCCACCGGAGGCTCGCTGCAGGAGAGGCCACCCCATGGCGCAGCGCACCATCCGCCACTATGAGACGACGATCCGCCAGAACACGGATGACACGGCGACGAACGCGAGCGTCGCGACGATCCGCGACTTAGACGGTGTCCTACATGGTGAGTTTCAGGAGCCGTTTGTAGCAGCAGAGGGCTGTGGCGAGGCCGAGAAAGGCCAGGTAGTTGGCAGGTTGGCGCTCGTAACGAGGGCTGAGTCTGCGGTAGCCCGTCATCCACGACATCGTCCGCTCGATCACCCACCTGCGGCGCCCTAATCGTTCGCTGGACTCGACACTCTTGCGGGCGATGCGGACCCCGATGCGCTTGCCCCAGAGCCATCGCCGCAGGTGAGGGATGGCGTAGGCCTTGTCGGCGTGCAGCTTGGCGGGCTTGCGTCGGCGTGGGCCGCGGCGGGAGCGGGTCGGCGGGATCCCGCGGACCAGGGGCTGCAGGGCCCCGGGAGCTGACCGCCGTTCGAGAAGACGGCCGCACCGGCTGAAGGCTTCGCCCCGTGCCGCGTGAGCTCTCCCGCGCATCGGGGAAGTGCTCCTGGCGAGCAGCCGTCCCCCGGCGCTAACTTGGATCTGCTGGCAGTGCCAGCACGAGCCGGAGGAGGCACAAGTGGGCGCTGGCACAGCCTGGTTACCAGGGCGCGGCGGCGCCCGGAAAGCTTCAGCACGGGATACCGGAACCGGATGAGCGCCGGACGCCGCGCACCGCAGCGGCCGGACGAGCGCGTCCTGGTCTCCGGGACCACACTGCGCTTCGCCGTACTCGTGGTTCTGATCCTGGTGAGCAGCGCCTGGATGAGCCTGCTGCCTCTCGCCGCGGGACACACCTCGTCCGGCAGCACATCTATCGGCGACTCCAGCGGATGCGACCTGGCCGCCGGGGGAGACCCCGGCCGCATCGGTGGCCCCGTGCCCCAGGAAGACACCAGCGCCTATCGCACCTGCATCGACAAGGTCTCCTCCCCCTCGGACCCGTCCCCATGGCTGTCCGCGGTGTGGCCGCTCCTCGTCGTGGCAGCGGCCGCCGTACTCATGTGGGCGATACCCGCCTGGAAGGCACGACGGAGCCGGGTCGTCCCGCTGGAGGCGGTCGATCCCGACGGGGAGATCCACGCGGTGCTGCGCCAACTCTCCACGGTGGCCGGACTCGACCACCTGCCGCGTGTGATCGTCGATCCCGCGGCGGTGTCAGGCGGTGCGGTGGTGTTCGGTAGCAACCGCCGGCCGACCATCCGCTTGCACGGCGGGCTCATCGTCCGTCGGCACACCGACCCGGAACGCTTCCGCGCCGTGGTCCTCCACGAGTACGCCCACATCCGCAACGGTGACATCACGCTCACCTACCTCACCGTGGCCCTGTGGAGAGCGTTCCTCGGCCTGGTGCTGCTGCCCTACCTCGCTGTCCTCCTCACCCTCGCGGTATGGATGGCACTGTTCTTCATCGGCGTACGCGCGCCCCTGGACCCGGAAGTGATGCGAGGGCTCGGCGGCGACTTCCCCATCGTCCTGGTGAAACTGCTCGCCACACCGGCGATACTCGCGGTGCTGGTCCATCTCTCGCGCGCGGACGTCCTGCGCACCCGGGAGACGTACGCTGACCTCGCTGCAGTCCGCTGGGGGGCCGACCCGCGCATCTGGACCGGCGCGGCCCACCTCGCCGATACGTCCGACAGCGGGCCCCGGCGAACACACCGTGCGCTGCTGACCTTCCGGGAGGCATGGCGCACCCACCCACGGGGCGAGCTGCGTCAGGAGTCTCTGTCCGATCCCGCCCCGCTCTACGCCGCCAGAGCCCTGCCGATGTTCCTCACTGGCGTCCTCGCCCCGCTCCTCGACTTCCAACTGTCCCTGTACGGTGCGGTGTTCCACCTCGGGTGGCTGGACAACGGCGCATGGGCCCTGTCGGCGGTGCTCGTCGCAGGCGTAGCCGGGACCGCGCTGTGGAGGGCGGCGATCAACGCCGTCTTCACCGGGCGGCGACCGTCATCAGGGGCACGGGCCGGGCTGTGGCTCGGAGCAGGCATGGCAGCCGGTGAACTGGCCGGGTACCGGGTGGGGTTGGACTCACTGCTGCCCGCCTTTCCCCCGGCCCTGCTGCTACCCGTATGCGCAGGCGCGTTCTTCGGCTGGTGGACCACCCAGTGCGCCCGGTTGTGGTCCAGAACATGGCCGGGAACCGCCCTGCGCCCCGTGCTGATCCTCGGCGTCCTCGTCGGAAGCGTCCTCCTCTCCTCCTGGTTCGCCTGGTGGCAGGGGTACGGAGTGACGTTCGCCAACGGCCTGTCGCCATCGACGCAGGAGATGCGGCAATCGCTGACGAACGGAGCGGCCCCCGCCGAGGTCGCACAGCAGGACGGCATCATCACAGCGATATCCACGCTGTGGCCACCGATGACCTCGTTCACCACCTGGCCGCTCACCCTGGTGTCGGTCGCGCTGCTGTGGCTGACACCGCTCGCGGCCTGGGCGGTCCGCTTCGCCGACGGCGCCCGGCAGCGAAGTACCGGGGCCGCCGCAAAGACGGCAGACCGGTTGCCCGAACAGAATCCGCTGCCGCCCCTGGGGCAGATCTTGCTGCCCGGCCTGCTCGGCGGAATCCTCGCCACGTGCGTCGTCGCCGGGTCCATGGCGTACATGCACACCTGGCCACCGCCGAGCCTCACCGCGCGGATACTGCTGATCTGGACCTTCCTGGCCTGGGTGTTCATCGCCCTGCTCACGGGAGCCGCGGTCGCCGGGACCACGGCCGCGGTCCGTGGAAACAGCCATCGACTGCTGTGGGCGCTGATCGCCGCCCAGATCGCAGTCCTCGTCGGCCTCGCCGGCACGATCCTGGTGACCTCGCTGGACGGCTGCGTCCCGCAGCTGAGCACCCTACGGCTGAACTGCCAACCGCACCCCACGCCTTCGACCTGGCTGGGTCTGCGCCTCATGGTCGGGCCTGTGCTGGTGCTGGCCGTACCCGTCGCAGCGATCGCCACCGCGGCCGTCACCGGAATCCGCCGCATCGGGCCGACCCGGCAGAGCCCCCCGCCCCCGTACACGCAGCCCCAGCCCCTCCGCACAAGGCTCGTCCTGGCAGTGCTGGGCGTCATGGTCACGGTTATCACACTGGCGGACCTCATAGCACCCGTGATCCCGCACTCGACACCGTCCGACGCCAGGCTGACCGCCGAAGCACGGAACGCGGGCTCGCCCCGGCTCAGGGCACTACAGGTGTACGCCTGGGAGAAATACGGCGGACTGGAACTCGCCCGCCGCTACGTCACCGCCCAGACCAGAATGAAAGACCTCCTCCTCAAAGACCCCCGCCACATCGACGAATCCGAGGGAATCAGCGTCTGCAGGCAGCTCCAGGCCGTCACCCGGGACGCCGCCGACTACTTCCCCGTCCCCGATGCCCGCGCGCAAGTGCACTGGAACGCGTTCGTCACCGGCAACGCACAAGGCAGCCGGAACTGCATGCGTGCCCTCAAAGCGTCCGACGGCCCGAAATTCCTTGGTTCAGTGGAAGAATTGACCAAGGCGATGCACGCATACGCTTTGATGAGAGAACGCAACGACAAGGTGATGCGGGCAGGAGGCCTGCCGGAGCGAAGCTGACCACACAGCACGGAACGACTCTGTGAAAGCCATCTGGATACGGGGGTGCGGGTGAAGTGACCTTGAATCACGCGGGAGTCTGCCTACGTGATGTCGTGGAGGACGCGGTGGACTTCGCGGTGTCGCACGGCTTCGCTCCCCCCGAGGAGCGCCGTCTGCTCGACGCCCTGCTCCGTGACCCCAACGACGCCCGGGTCGTGCGGAGACTGTCGCGTCGGCGCAGGCACGGTGAACCGCTCGGATTTGGAGCCGCAGAGGTCGCCGGGGTGCTCGGCCCGCTGCTGATGGTGGCGGTCACCGGAAGCGTCACCACGGTCACCACCTCGGTGACCGGGTCACTGTATGCGCGCTTGACCGCCTGGCTGCGCCGGGTGCCTCGCCATCCACGGGGGGTGGACCAGATCCCGGACCTCTCCCGCGACCAACTCCGCTCCGTGCACGACCTGATCGTCGAGCAACTTGTGCGATCCGAGATCCCGGAAGCCACGGCGCACGCAGTGGCAGAGCGGATCTCCGGAAGCCTGGCCCTCGGAGGGGAACGAGGCCGGGCCGTGCAACCAGATGCAGAAGAGGAGAACAACGAGGACCGGCCCGAGGCCGGGTGA